>CAVQDR010000001.1:0-836153 GCA_963711325.1 uncultured Acidobacteriota bacterium
AGGCGCGGTTAAGCATGGCCTTGAAATCGGCGCGAGCGCGTTCTGCCTCGCGCCGGGCGGATCGGAGGCTTCGCCAAGCCCGAAATAGCCGTGGATCAGGCCGGCGCCGTGATGATATTTCGTCGACCACGCCGGCAGCGCTTAGCGCGTCGGCATAGGCCTTGCCCTCGTCGCGCAACGGATCGAACCACGCCGTACACACCGCCGCCGGCGCCAGCCCCGCAGGAGATTTGGCGCGCAACGGCGAAACCCGCCAGTCGTCGCCTTGTTTCGGATCGTCGAGATAATGGCCGGCGAACCATTGCATCGCGGCCGCGACAGGAAGTAACCTTCGGCATTCTCGCTGCGTGAGGGAAAGCGCGCGTTCTCCTTGGCGTCGGCAAAGCTTCCGGCGACATCGGTCACGGGATAGACCAGCAATTGCGCGGCGAGATCGATGCCGGCATCGCGGCAGGCGATCGCGACCGCCGCCGCCAGATTGCCGCCGGCGCTGTCGCCGGCGACGCCGACCCGCGCAACATCTCCGCCGAATTCGGCGATGCGCGCGATCACGTCACGAGCGCCGCAAAAGCGTCCTCGAAGGCGCCGGGAAAGCGCGTTTCGGGCGGACGCCGGTAGTCGACGGAGACAACGACCGCGCCGGTCTCGATCGCAAGCAGGCGCGCCTGCCGGTCATGGGTTTCGAGATCGCCGGCGACCCAACCGCCGCCGTGGAAAAACACCACGGTCGGCGATTTCTCAGGGCGAGACGCGATAGACGCGCGCGGCAAGCGGTCCGGCCGCGCCCTTCACCTGGATATCTCGCGCTCTCGACCGGCGGCGGCGGAACAGCGCGCGCGCCGCGGCCAGCGCCCGCAGCGCATCGCGTGCGCTCTGCGGCGTCATCGTATCGGGATCGCGTAGCGGCAAGCGTGGAATGATTTCGGCGATCACGGGATCGAGCGGGGTGGTCATGCGGGCTCCGGGCACTGAGGCGGAGTGAGCATATTGTTTGAGGGCGGGTCGGGCAATTATGTCATACGGAAAGATGCCGTTAACGAAGAAAAAAAACTGCTCAGGATTGTCATTGCGAGGAGCACCCGGATCAGCGCTTCGCGCTGTCCCAGCACAGGCTCCGCGACGAAGCAATCCAATCTCGGCATTGAACGCTGGATTGCTTCGCGGAGCGTGTCATCGGGCCGCGCTTGCGCGGACGCGTTGGCTGGCAGTGACGGACCTGCTTCTTAGTTCACCTCGCCCCCCCGCTTGTTGCCTCGGCGATGCAAAGCATCGGCCGATGCAATCCGGGTGAGGGGGGCGTCTCTGCGAGTCCGACTCTGTTGAAGGCGCCCCCTCAGCCCAAACTTCTAAGAGCGAGCTTCGCTCGTCTCGACCCCGCAAGCGGGGCAAGGGAGTAGTGGTCCCGGCGTCTCAACCCAAACTCGTCAAGCTCAAACCAAGAAATCAGATCATGATCCGATTAAATCTAGTCGGATCATGATCTTTGATCACGCCAGATCAAACCGGTCCGCGTTCATCACCTTGGTCCAGGCCGCGACGAAGTCTTTCGCAAACTTCTCCTTGGCGTCGGGGCTGCCATAGACTTCCGCCAGCGCGCGCAGCTGCGAGTGCGAGCCGAAGATCAGGTCGATACGGGTGCCGGTCCATTTGACCGTCGTTGGTCTTGCGGTCGCGCCCCTCATAGACGTCTTCTGAGCCCGCGGCCGGCTGCCATTCCGTGCTCATGTCGAGCAGGTTGACGAAGAAGTCGTTGGTCAACGTCTCCGGCCGCTTGGTGAAGACGCCGTGCTTGGAGTTGCCGGCATTGGCGCCGAGCACGCGCAGGCCGCCGACCAGCACCGTCATCTCGGGCGCCGTCAGCGTCATCAGTTGCGCCCGATCGACCAGGGCTTCCTCCGGCAGCATGAACTGCCGCTTGCCGCTGATATAGTTGCGGAAGCCGTCAGCGCGGGGTTCGAGCGGTGCGAAGGAGTCGACGTCGGTCTGCTGCATGCGACGCGTCCATGCGGCCGGGCGTGAACGGGGCCGTCACGGTCACGCCGGCATCCTTTGCCGCCTTCTCGATCGCGGCGCTGCCGCCGAGAACGATCAGGTCGGCGAGCGAGACTTTCTTGCCGCCGGTGTTGAATTCCTTCTGGATCGCTTCGAGTTTCGCAAGCACGGTTGCGAGTTGCGCCGGCTGGTTGACGTCCCAATCCTTCTGCGGCGCGAGACGAATGCGCGCGCCGTTGGCGCCGCCGCGCTTGTCGGAGCCGCGGAAGGTCGATGCCGACGCCCAGGCCGTCGAGACCAGCTGGGCAACCGTGAGGCCGGAGGCGAGGATCTTCGCCTTCAGCGCGGCGATGTCCTGTTCTCCGATCAGCGGATGATCGACCGCGGGAATCGGGTCCTGCCAGATCAGCGTTTCCTTCGGCACCAGCTTGCCGCGATAGCGCACGATCGGTCCCATGTCGCGATGCGTGAGCTTGAACCAGGCGCGGGCGAACGCGTCGGCGAACTGGTCCGGATGCTCGTAGAAGCGCCGCGAGATCTTCTCGTAGGCCGGGTCGAAGCGCAGCGCGAGGTCCGAGGTCAGCATGGTCGGAACATGCTTCTTCGACGTGTCATACGCGTCGGGGATGGTGGCCTCGGCGCCTTTCGCTTTCCACTGCTTCGCGCCGGCCGGGCTCTTGGTCAGCTCCCATTCGTATTTGAACAGGTTCTCGAAGAAGTAATTGCTCCATTTCGTCGGGGTCTGCGTCCAGGTCACTTCCGGGCCGCCGGTGATGGCGTCGGCGCCGAAGCCGGTGCCGTGCTTGCTCTTCCAGCCGAGGCCCTGATCTTCGAGCGCGGCGCCTTCCGGCTCGACGCCCATCAGCGACGGATCGCCCGCGCCGTGGGTCTTGCCGAAAGTGTGGCCGCCGGCGATCAGCGCGACCGTCTCTTCGTCGTTCATCGCCATGCGGAAGAACGTTTCGCGGATGTCCTTGGCCGAACCAAGCGGATCAGGATTGCCGTTCGGGCCTTCCGGATTGACGTAGATCAGGCCCATCTGCACCGCGCCGAGCGGTTCGGCCAGTTGGCGTTCGCCGCTGTAGCGCTCGTCGCCGAGCCAGGTGCCCTCAGGACCCCAATAGAGCTCTTCAGGCTCCCACACATCGGCGCGGCCGCCGGCAAAGCCGAAGGTCTTGAAGCCCATCGATTTCAGGGCGACGTTGCCGGTGAGAACCATCAGGTCGGCCCAGGAAATTTTGTGGCCATACTTCTGCTTGATCGGCCACAGCAGGCGGCGCGCCTTGTCGAGATTGGCGTTATCCGGCCAACTATTGAGCGGCGCGAAACGCTGCTGACCGGCGCCGGCGCCGCCACGGCCGTCGGTGGTGCGGTACGTGCCGGCGCTGTGCCACGCCATGCGGATGAACAGTCCGCCATAGTGACCGAAGTCGGCCGGCCACCACTCCTGCGAGTTCGTCATCAGGGCATGCAGGTCCTTGATCACGGCATCGAGGTCGAGGCTCTCGAATTCCTTGGCATAGTCGAACGCTTCGCCCATCGGATCGGCGGACGGGCGCGTTCGAATGGAGCACGCTGACATCGAGGTGCTCTGGCCACCAGTCGCGGTTCCTGTGTCCGCGGCTGCCGCCGGTGAACGGGCATTTGCCTGCGCTGTCGTCAGTCTTTGCGTCCATGTTTCTTCTCCGATCGCGTTCTGTAATTTTCTTCGATTGGTTTCCATAACGAAGGATTGTGACCGGTGGGCTGTTGCCGACGACATCCCAATTGCCTTCAGTATGGAATTCAGGGCGAAGCCGCGCACTCATCGGCCGTACCGAGCTCGCCGGCTAGGGTAAGGCCACGTCTCGCCAGGGTTGGAGCGAATTTGCCCGGGAGCGTTCGCCGGCTCACTTTGGAAGATATCTAACATCAGGTCCAGTCGAATTGTCTTGAGCTCCCGATCAGTTTATCTGATCGGTATGATCACCCTTCGACAGCTTCGTTATCTGTCGGCGCTCGCCAAACACGGTCATTTCGGCCGCGCCGCCGAGGCCTGCGCCGTGACCCAGCCCGCTTTGTCGATGCAGATCCGCGACCTCGAGCGCACCCTCGGCGTGGCGGTGGTGGAGCGGCGGCCGGGCGACGTGATGCTGACCGATGTCGGGCGCGAAATCGCCCGGCGCGGCGAGGACGTGCTGACTGCCTCGCGCGATCTGGTCGATTTCGCGCGCCATCGCAGCGGCGTGCTGACGGGACGGCTGACGCTCGGGGTGATACCGTCGCTGGCGCCTTATTTGCTGCCGCGGATTCTGCCGTTGCTGCAAAGCCGGTTTCCGGAATTGCGGCTTGAACTGCGGGAAACCCAAACCCGGCAATTGGTCGAGGACATCAAGAACGGGGCGCTTGATGCGGCGATGCTCGCGCTGCCTGTCGGCGAATCCGACATCGATACGATGAGCCTGTTCGAAGACCTGTTTCTGCTCGCGGTGCCCGCCGGTGATCCGCGAAGCGAGACGGCGCGGGTTGCCGCCGCCGACATCGACCAAAGCCAGTTGATCCTGCTGGAGGATGGTCACTGCCTGCGCGACCAGGCGCTGGCATTTTGCGCAACCGTTGCGCGCGGTCGATCCGGCACCGGCCGCGCGACGTTTGACGCCAGCAGTCTCACCACGGTGATGCAGATGGTCGCGGGCGGCTACGGCGTGACGCTGATTCCCAGATCGCAGCCGACGTCGAGAAGCGCGACGAGCGGGTAAAATTCCTGCGCCTGAAGAATCCGCAACCCGGCCGCAGCATCGGCCTGGCATTTCGCCGGACCTCGCCGCGCAAGGCGGATTTTGCAGCGCTGGGCGAAGTGGTGAAAGAGAGCGCGGATGTTCCGCCCGTGGAGCGAGCGCGGAAGAAGCGCGGTTGATCGTGCAGGTCATCGGGCTGGAACGGGATGGTTTCTTTGTTTAAATCGATTCTGCTGCGGCTCACTTCATCCCTTGTGGAGAGGTGACGAAACCGACGCTCGGACTTGTTATCGCGCTCAGTGAGTACAGCATCGCCGATCTATCGTCTGGCAACGCATCGAGCAAACGATACGCCAGCGCCGACAAGGTGCCTTCGAGGCCGTGGAGTTCGGTCGCAAGCAACGCCACCGATCCCATCACGACGACGAACGTAGGGAAGAGCGACGGCGGACCACAGCGATATTCACGATCCTGATGACCTCTCTGTAGATTAGCATAAGACCTACCGCATGGATCACTACACACATCCCGATCAACGGTAGGCTCCAGAGCCGGTCGAGTTCCCATGCGGTCTCTGCGGCCAAACTCATTCTTCAACCTCCGTTCCGAAATACCCTCGTTGCCTCTCAGAAGCATGAGTTCGCAGAGCGGTGCGGAGCCCGAGCGGTCGGTGTCGCGCAGCATCTTGAAACTTGCGGAAGACCAAGCGATGAACTCTTTCTAAACCTCAAGGTTCAAGCGACTTCGCCAAACTTGCTAGGTTCTCTGGACTGACGCGGATCAAGCCATGACGGGGAGCGTCGATGTCGGCGATCAAAAGGAAGGCAAACGAAATGAGAAGCGGTAGCACGAGAGCAAGTTTTCCGGCGCTGTCGCCGTTTCGCGACCGATAGCCGAACAATAGGTTGCAGGATAACGCGATGACCACCATGAAATACCATACGGCCATGGGAATTCGGTTCCAGAACGCCGCTTGTGTGTAGCCCTGCGAATTGATCACGTCGTTCATGCCTGCGAGCGTCAGCGCCGCAACCGGCGTTGGTTGTGCAGCGGCCGGCCCGCGGACAGCCGCCCAGAGATCACCCTGTAGCTCGCTTGTTCGTTCGTCGATCCGCATTCGCTGATTATCGTCCTCGTTGAGATAGAACAGGAGGCGCTGATCGAGGTACTTGCGAAGAAGTTTGCGCACGTTTGTGGCGTCTGCAGGGGGTAGCAAATCGGCACGCAAAATCTCGGTCCCGATCGCGTTGGCTTCTGCCGCTTCGAAATTCTTGCGCTGGTCGTAGCGATTGGTAGCCATCGAAAAGCTGAAACTGATGATCAATGCGAGTAGCGTCAGGGTCGCCGCAAGAATGACGCCGAGATGCTCATTCCGCTCGTCGCCGGCGCTCGGGTTGCGTCTGCGCAGCCAGGAGCCTGCCACTGAAACAAGCCATAGTGCCACGAAGGCCACCGCGAAGACCAGCAAAGGGTAATGCGTCAGATTTTCCATGCTTCGTCCGGCTCAATCAGAACGCTAAATTTATCGGATTATAGTCAGATATCCTTTGATCATATGCCTACGATGTCGCTTATGCGAGTGGTCGAACGGTCGTGAGAGCTTGCAGAGCCTCGGGGCCTGTGGAGAAACGTGGAGGACACGTTGAATGCCAGGGTAAGCCTTGCAGAGGTCCCGCAGTGCTCTTAGGTGCATCAATAGTAACGATGCCCCGTGCTTCCTGTCCTAATTCCGTTGCATTGGGTCATTGTCGGGAGTTAGTGCAACGGAAGCGAGCGCGGTCGTCTACTGTGCCGCTGGTGTGTATCGAGCGGGCTGCGTTGTACGACCTGCTGTCGGTGCTGTTGTTGTCGCTCCGCGGGCTGTTGTCGTGCGGCCGGTCGTGGTCGCGCCTCTGCGCCGGAGAGTTTACCGACTATCGACGGTCAGCCATGTCAACAGGGCGCGTGATAGCCCGATGACAGATGGGGAGGCACGCGGATCGTTGCGGGCTGTCGGGGCGACCCGAAGTGGGCATGCAGCCGTTATTCTGCTTGACCGTAGAGAAGTGTCGTAAATTCCGCTTGTGGGCTGAGCCGAAAGAGCCAATCCTGCTGGATCGGAGCACTGGAGAGGCTGGAGCGCGCGTCATGAACCCAATCTTTCGAATTCTACTTAGGCGCTCTTTGGTGGCGCTAGGTGCAATACTCGTCTGGACAAAAACGCTGGCTCGGGGGAGCGCCGACACTCAGAGCCGGTCAATACCGGACGCCGACCCAAACAATGCGGCGGTGCGCAGTAGGGCTTCGGCAGAAAGCGACCGCCTTCCGGCCGATCGTCCGCGCTCACCTTAACCGATCCCGAGGTCGCCACGATTTTGATAGGCGGCCAACGGCCCCTGATGGCAGTCGCCAATTTCAGACCATCCATGGAACCGGGCATCGGGATATCAATGAACACCACTGTGATGTCGAGCCGATCTTCGAGAATGAGGATAGCTTCGTCCGCGTTGGCGGCCTCGACGACATCGAAACCCGCCGCCTGAACCATATCCACCGCGCCCATGCGGATCAGGAAATCGTCCTCGACGATCAGGACCACTGGCCGGTTAATCTCTCGGGACGTGAGCTGTCCTTTTTCCACCACGGGGTCGGAATAGCGACCGAGTCCCGGAGCCACCACAATTCAAGCGCTAATGCTGCTGTCGGGGATACACTGCGAATTGAGGGGTATAATAATGATCAGATCATTGCGAACCGTTTCAAGCATTCTCTTCGTAGTGTTTGTCGCCGTGCCTGGCCTCGGCACTTCCAGCTACGCTCAGCAGACGACAGGGCAATTATTGATATCGTCAGGGTTTAACCCGATCGCGGCCACGACGCCCGAGATGATGACACGTCTGATGTCGTTTCCGCCAAACCAGTTCCTTTTGCGGAATAAGGGAGGCCGCCCGTTCTATGTCTATGCTGACCCCTCAAGGTGCACCTGCGCCTACGTAGGCAGCGTGGATGCGATGAATAAGTATCGTGCCAGTTTTGGGGCTTTGCCGGCGGACACACTATCATCATCGTCGGAGGGATTTACAGATCCTGAGCAGAACATGATCAACAGCATGGATCAGGATGACGCTGGAGCCGACATATTCAATCCGGATTAAAAGATACACGGGCGAGGCCGCGCGGTCCCGACAGCTAAACGCGCACGCCTTAGCTATGTTTCTTCAGCTAGCGTGTTCGTGCTGCGCCGCCTTCTTCCTCTCCTTGAAAACATCCTGACGCTCCACGTGCTGCTCCGGAAGATCCTGCCGCGCAAGCCGTTTCAAAATCGCCTGCACAACAGGATTGCGCGCCTTCACATAACAAAACATCGGCACCGTATCGGTCCCTAACCGCGACTTAAAACCATCCGAGGTCTCGCGCTGCGGCTATGACGCGACACCACTGGGAAAGCCATCGCCTCCGCTACCATAGGCGAATGATCGGCCCTATGGGCGTGGTCTCCGATTACGTCGACCTTCGTTCCGCTGTTATCTCGTAGCCATCCGGCTCGCGGGGGGAGGAGGTGCCGCCGCGGGTGAGATGACAAATGTCAGCCATGTGTTCCAGCCGGAGGGCCGATCCGAGCCTCCAAACTCAGCATATGCCTTGAGATTAATGTAGCCCTGAAGAGTCTGGCTGAGCGGAAAAACGTAGCCAATCTGCGGCCCGATGCCGAACACCTGCGACTGGAAGCAGCCGACTTTATCTCCCGAGCCGCTGTCGCAGCCGATTTCTTTGTAGGCGTAGCCTACCAGACCCACTTGAACCTGCTTGGTAATGAATTGCGATGCACCCCAATCGAAGTGCATGTCGACACCGTTTTGATACTGTGTTGCATCATTGATGAAATTATAGGTAAACCCAAGTACACCTGAGAACTCATGGCCGGTCGCCGGATTGAAATAGGTGTAGCCACCACCGGCATCGATGGCGCCGTGCCCGATACCTAAATTCGACAACTGGTTGGATTGGTAGGCTCCCACAGGTATGTCGCCTGTGATGTAAGTCATGTAGTTGTTAACGCCGGCATTCCAACGCAACGCAAATTGCGGGATCAGATCGCCAAAACCCCATGTCGTATCGCTGAAACTGTCAGATCGCATGAACGGGATGCTGCCGCCGCCCGGACCTGTCACTCGACCCGCCAATTGGCTTGACAGACTGGTGCCTACGACGCCGTAGGCGGTTACAAGGGAAGCCGACGCCTGGCCTCCGAGTACCGGCGTTGCAAAGACATAGGTCGGAATGACGAAGCCGAGATCGCCGGTGGCATTCACGCTCGCATTCAGTCGCCCCGATACCGTTAGATTGGCTGGGACTTTTCCAATTTCAAATTCTTTAGCCAAGGCAACGTCGCCACTACCCGACACTGAGGTATGATAATAGACGTCAGCCATCGACCACCCGGGTTGCTGGGGTGTGGCAGCAAGACTTCCAAAGAAACCGGGGACCCAGAAGCTCACGCCGCCTTCATCGGCCAAAGCGCACTGCGAAAATAGGATGATCGCGGGCGCTGCGACGATTGCAGCAACGCTAAGCGTGCGTCGATGTCCTGAGATGGGCCGCCCGCTGTTCGTGGCGGCAAGTGCGGTTCGAGCTGTCACAAGTGTCCCCCGTAAGTGTGAAGCTTTCCGATGAACTCGGTGACATCGTACCCTTCGAGCAAGCTGGGCTCACCTTCTAAATCCCGCAAGGGTTCAATTGCGACAAAAAAGATGAATACTGCGACCATTGAGCCACAGTCGCTGCAGCAGGTATATGAGGTCTGGGAATGTCCGCTACGGCGTCCGCAGGTCGCCGCTGGCACGTTCGATGATGCTGTTGCGCATGCTAGGGGCGACGACGCAAAGGCCCAGCGTCTCATTCGTCCGCTAGCCAATGCAAGCGTGCCTTCCTCGTCGCCTCGGCTTTCGTACAGTTGGAACTAAGAGGATTTGATATTACGGTTGTACGCGCTACAGTCCATCGGCCGACCTGTCTGGAGCGACGAGCACAATGGCTACGAAATTGCCGCTTTGGCTTCGTTTTTTCCTGCTTATCGGTGTCGTCGTTTTTGCCGCAGGCGCAGGTCTCTTGGCCTATCGGCACTTCACCCGTCCCGCAACGCTGACCGTGGCGGTCGGCTCGATCGACGGCGAGGCTGCCAAGGCAATGTCGGCGATAGCGGGCGAGCTCGTTTCGACGAACGCGCCGGTGCGCCTCAAGGTTATCGACAGCGGGACGGCGCTTGAGGCCGCCGAGGCCTTCGCCGCCGGTAAGGTCGATCTCGCCGTGGTTCGCGGCGACGTCGGCGACTTGTCGCAGGCCCAAGCCGTGGTCGTCGTCAGCCACATGGCCGTACTGATCATCGCGCCGCCGGGATCATCCATCGACAGCATGGACAACCTGAAAGGACGCACGGTCGGCGTGGTCGGCGGAGTAGCGAACGCCAAAATTGTCGACGCGTTGACAAAGGAATACGATCTGTCGAGCGCAAAAGTTGCGTTCAAGAACCTTGCTTTGACGGATGTCCGGCAGGCCATTCAGTCAAAGCAGGTCAGTGTCCTGCTTGTCGTGATTCCGCTCGCCGAAAAATACCTCTCGCTCGTTCGCGGATTTTTTCAACTGGACCACAAAAAGGCGCCGGTACTGATCCCAATCGAGTCCGCGGCGGCAATTGCAGAGGCCGAACGTGCCTTTGAAAGTTTCGACGTTCCGAAGGGCACGCTGCGGGGATCGCCGCCGGTCCCGGAGGACGATCTGACGACCTTGCGGACTTCACTATACCTGGTCGCGCAGAAGAAGCTCGGCGCAGATCTGGTAACCCGGCTCACGCAGGCGATCTTGCGGGTGCGAAGGGATCTTCTGCGCGAGCAGCCGATTTTCGCACAGATCACCGCGCCCAGCACCGACCAGGATGCCTACCTTCCGCTGCACCCTGGAGCGGCAGCCGTCTACAACAGCACCACGCAGAGCTTCATGGATGAATACGGCAACTGGATCTATTTGACGCCGATGGTGCTAGGTGGTGCTGCCACCATGCTTGCGGCCGCATGGAAATTCTTGGGCATCGGCAACCGCGCGACCGAAGGCCCGCTGGATTCTCTCTATGCCCTGGCGCGCCGGATCCGGAAAGTCGAAGCAGAGGCCGAGCTGTCGGATATCGAAGAAGAAATCGACGGCATTCTAAAGACGGAACGTGCCAAATCCGCTGGCGGAGACGAGAGCGCGGTGGATGATGCCACACTGAACGTGGCAGCCCACCGGCTGGAGAACTTAATTCACGACCGGCGCACATGGATCGCTAAGAGATCCGCAGTTGCCTCCACGGATTTGGCGGCACACAGCTAGGTCACGACATGCAGCGGCACAGCGATTGCCGATGGGCCGGAGAAGGCACTCTTCGACAAAAGCTGGACGATGCCGGACATTGTGCAGGTGGAATCAAATGCAGGCTGGCACTAGACGGCGCAATGTCCGAACTCGTTTCCAACGAACGCCGCATCCCTGAAGATGGTCTGCACCATTCCGGGCCAACGAAGTACGGGGGCTCCCGCCCCAAATAAATTAAGCCGTTCATTGCCGTATATTTTGATGTAATCGCTGATCGTACGGTCGCTCAAGAAGATCCTCAATGAGTGACATATCGTAACTCCCGCTGGTGAGGTCGCTGCTCTAGTAAAAAAGCAACTTGGCCGGCAGGCTCCTTGCAGTTTCGCTGCGGCCGGCGCCGCCGCCGGCTGCTTCAGTTGCCCTCCAGACCGAGGATAGCGATCTTCGCTCTCCGGATTTCGGCCGGAAAGGCGGGAGCTACGTAGCCGGTCGCGACCGCAACTTTTTGAGTGCCGTTCACCGTATAAGTGATCACCCCACCGCCGATCGCGCCGCCGATCTTCTGGCCCCACAGCTTCTGGCCAGTTGCCGCGTCAATTGCATAAAAATTGCCGCCCAGGTCACCGAAGAACACAAGGCCCCCAGCGGTCGGCGTCACAGCGCCCATGATCGGATAATTGGACTTCAGCCTCCACTTCCATACTCCCGTGTCGGCGTCGACCGCGTGAAGCCATCCCGCCCAGAAGCCGTCGGCACGCGAGAACTTTCCGAACACGTTGAACGGATTGAGGTTTCTATCTCCCGTCCACACCTGCCCGAGCGGAACAGCCGCCATTTCTTCCCTGGTCTGCAGCTTCACCGTCGAGCACCAGTCGACGGCGCCGGTGAAGATGAGATTGGTCAGAGGGTCGTATCCCGGACTGTTCCATTCCTCCCCACCCGCGGCGCCCGGACAAAAATGGACGTCTTTGTCGACAGCGAAGGGCTCTTCCACATTCTCGATGCTCGTCACCGGCGTCCGGTACAAGAGCTTGTTGCTGGCAAGATCAAAGCCATAAAGGTGTCCGTCCTTCGGCGCCACCGCCATGAGCCTCTTGCCCCCCCTCGTCTTGATCAAAGCCGGCGGGTTGGAGACGTCCCAGTCGTGCCAATCCCTGGGCACAAGTTGGAAATGGTTCTTGTAAGCGCCGGTCTTGGCATCGAGGACAACGACCGAGCCGGTGAAGAGATTGTCCCCCTGGCGGACGCTGTTGTCGTAGTCAGGCGCGGGATTGCCAACCGGCACATACAAGAGCCCGGTAGCCGGGTCCAAGGTCGTAGAAGTCCAAGTGCCCCCGCCGCTGATCGGAGCGCCAGGCACGTTTTTCCAAGTCGAAGTGTCGAGCGGCGAGGTGCCCTCAGGCCCGCGAACAGCATCGCCTTCGGTCTTGGGCACGAGGAAGAATTGCCACACAATCTTGCCGGTCTTGGCCTCGAGCGCGTACATGTGCCCTTTGGCGTCCTTAAAGTCTCCGCCGGCGTTGCCGATGAAGACGAGGCCATCCCAGGCGATCGGTGCCGCAGGCGCGTCTTCGCCCTTTTTCACGTCCGCGATCGTCGTCTCCCAGAGACGCTTGCCGGTTTTGAAGTCATAGGCCAGCACGCGCCCGTCGTCCGTCCCACGGAACAACCTCCCGTCGAGGTAGGCCGCGCCCCGATTGGTCGGCAGAATGTAGGCCGGATATTCCTCGTGCGTGCGCCAGTTCTCGGTGCAGGTCGCAGGATCGATCGAGAAAATATCGAATTCAGTCGTCCCGATGAGCGCGCCCTCCACCATGATCAGGCCGGTCTCGAAGCTCGTTATTCGCCAGGTGTCGTAGGTACATAAGACCTTGAGCTTGGCGACGTTCTTCGTATTGATCTGGCCGAGGTCTGAGAAGCGCTCGGAAGTCAGCGTTTTGTTGTAGCTCGGCCAGTCCGCGGTGGCAGGCGAGGCAGGAGCCGCAGACGCGGGCGCCGCACCGCCCTTGTAATTTGGGTTCGTTTCCGTCGCGACGGCACCCGCAGGCGCCAAGAGCGACATAACTGCGCCGCGCAACTCGCCGACGCGCGCTTCAACTCCAGCTTCGTCCGCAAAGGAGGAGGTGACTCCTCCGCCCACCACGTCCGCGTTTAGCGCAAAGAGCACGATTAGGAGTTCGAGTCTGCAATTCATTTGCGCCTCTCTTGTATGCCAAAAAGCGGGCTTTCAACACGCTACCCGTGCCACGACGAACCATGAATTCGGGACGCTAGAGCAGGTTTCTTGCACTGGCTATGCAATTCCGGAAAAAACGTCCCGCATCTCCAAGGACTCGCCACCAATGACCGACAAGATAGAAATGACAGTTGCTACTGTTAAAATAGTCTACTTCCGGATCTAGCACATTGTGTCAGTTATTGCGGCGCGACGGCATGTCCGGAGTCTAAACAGGAAGCGACTAGCTCACAGCAAAAGTGATGCGATTGACCCCGTAACAGACGTCACGGCCCGCAAACGCGGACACAGCTTCGTAGCTCGATCTGTGTCCCGACCTCCACAAGCTATTTCCATAATGTGATACAAATTGCGCGGCGGCGAGATTTGCCGGCTGTATTCTTTAAGGTTGAGGAGCGCACGCGAGATGTTGACATTTCGAACCTCAATCACTTTCGCGGTGATGGCGTTTATCGTCGCTCTAACCGCGCTGCTGATCGCTATTCAGGTTCGGGCTCTTCATTTGGCCACGCAGGAAGCAGCGTCTGCCTATATGGACGCGACCAGTACAAAGGCCTTGGGGCGCTTTCAGACGGAGATAACCGCAATGGCTTCGTTGGTGAATGTGCTGGCGACCAGTTCCAGTGTGGCCGATTCAGATGAGAGAACCGAGACCGGCCGCGCGATCCCACTATTCAAAGCCGCACTACAGGAACTGCCCCAAATGGACAGTATCTATGCCGGTTTCGAAAATGGCGCCTGGTTGCAGGTGCAGCGCATTGGCGAACTCAACGATGAGCAGCGGGGGAGATTACGTGCGACGCCTGGCGCCACCACAGCTATCAATTTGGTCCGCCCCAGCCCCAGTGGCGAACTGCCCATGCGACGAATTTTTGAAGATCAGCAAGGCAACGAAGTCGGGCAACTTGATCTGTGGAAATACGGTTACGATACGCGCAAGCGGCCGTGGTATCGTGAAACGATGAAAGCCGACCGATCGCTGGTCTCATCGCCTTATCTTGCGTTTAGTATTGGCGCACCGGTGATCACCGTTAGCGCGCCCTTGCGAGGCAAAGTGCGCGGTGTCCTTGCCGCCAATCTCAAGCTCGACACTTTCAGCGATTTCGTCCAAGCGCAACGGCCTGGCGAGCACGGTATCGTCTTGATTTTCGACTCGACCGGCTCGCTCATAGCCCATCCCAATTTTGCACAGCTCGTTGTCGAATGCGATGACACATCCATCCCAACCGCAATTGCCAAACATCAAGGAAATCAACTCCGGGGTCGTGGCGGCAGTCTTGCGAAGGTCGGATGGTCGCGACCACTACGACGGAAGTATCCGTGACGACCGCGGGCGGGACTATCTGTTCAGGGTGGCGAAATTCACTCTGGGCGGGCAATACAATGCCAACATATTGTTGATGGCGGCCGACGAAGACTTTGTCCAAGGTGTTCGGAGGCTCCAGTTCACCGGACTAATCCTCGCAATCATTGCTGGCGCTGCCTTTATTCCGGTGTTTGGTTATTCGGCAGCCGGATGTCGCGCTCCTTGAAAGAAATAACTGTTCAGGCCGGCAAGCTCCAGACAATGGCTGCGCCCAATCCATCGGCGGTCACATCGCACATAAAGGAGATAAATGAACTTGGGCAGCACTGTGAACCTCGCGCAGCATGCCATCTGGTCGTTCGCCCGCTTTGTTCCCAAGGAAATCGTCAGGGGACTTCTCGATAATCCATTTCCACCGAGCTTGGCGGAGTTCGGGAGGAGATTACCGTCGTTTTCACCGATGTCCGGGATTTTACGACTATCGCCGAGTCCGCCGACCCCGACATTCTCATGCTCCAAACGTCACGCTATTTCTCCGTGCTTACAGAGGCTTTCCTCGCTGAAGGCGGAACGATCGACAAGTTCATTGGTGACGCCGTGATGGTGTTCTGGAACGCACCCAATCCACAGCCAGACCACGTCGAGCGAGCCTGCCGGGCAGCTCTTGCGGGCAGAGTCGGCGAGCGAAAAGCTCAACTCACAGTTTGAAGCTGAGGGTCTGAACCATTCTTCACGCGGTTTGGCATTCATGTCGGGGAGGCCGTCGTCGGCAACCTTGGGTCAACTGAGCGCATGAACTACACGGCTCTCGGCAATACGGTGAATTTGGCGGCGCGCCTCGAAGGCATGAACAAGCAGTTTGGGACCTCTATCCTTGTGAGCGAAGACGTCTATCTGCGGGCTCAGCATTGCTTCCAGTTCAAAGCCTTCGAGTCGGTCATTGCCAAGGGCATGACAAAGGAAACCCGCATTTTCGAGCTCGTCAGGGCATCAACATGAAGTCAGCCTGGATCCTACGAGATATCGTGCTCGGATTTTTCGTTTTGACGCTGGTGCTCGTCGTTCCAGCGGCTCGTGCAGGCGAAGATACCATCAAAATCGGTATACTGCATTCTCTGTCGGGCACCATGGCAATCAGCGAATCGGTGCTCAAGGACACGGTTCTCATGCTGATCGCAGACCAAAACAAGAAAGGCGGGCTGCTCGGACAGAAACTGGAACCGGTCATCGTTGATCCGGCGTCGGACTGGGACGTCTTTGCCGAAAAAGCCCGGGAACTACTCACGAAGGAAAGGGTCGCGGTCGTGTTCGGCTGCTGGACCTCCGCCTCCCGCAAATCCGTCCTGCCGATCTTCGAGCAACTGAACGGGCTGCTCTTCTACCCGGTGCAATACGAGGGTGAAGAAAGCTCGCGCAACATTTTCTACACGGGAGCCGCGCCCAACCAGCAGGCAATTCCGGCCGTTCGATATCTGATGAGCAAGGAAGGAGGCGAAGTTCGCAGATGGGTTCTGCTCGGCACTGACTACATCTATCCGCGCACGATTAACCAAATCTTGAGCGCGTATCTTACCGCAGAAGGGGTATCGCCAGACGACATTATGACGATTTATACGCCGTTTGGCTATTCCGAATGGCGAGGGATCGTCGAGAGGATCAAAGCCTTCGGTTCGGAGGGAACAAAGACCGCGGTCATATCCACCGTTAGCGGGGATGCAAATACGTACTTCTACAGGGAACTCGCAGACCAGCAGGTAGACGCCAAAGCAATTCCAGTCATGGCTTTGTCCATCGGCGAGCGCGAATTGCTCGGCGCGGACATTTTCCCCGTCGGGCACCTGGCGGCACGGAACTACTTCCAGTCGATCAACTCGGCAGAAAACGAAGCGTTCATCAAAATGTGGGCCGACTTCAACGAGCAACGAGATAAAACTACAAATGACCCGATGGAAGCCACCTTCATTGGCTTCAGGATGTGGGCGCAAGCCGTTGTCCAAGCGGGCACGACCGACGTAAATGCAGTCCGGCAGGCCATGTACGGTCAAAGAATCAAGGCGCCGAGCGGCTTTGATGTTGTGATGAACACCAATCATCATCTTTCCAAGCCGGTCATGATAGGCAAAATGAATTATTCCGGAACCTTTGATGTCATTTGGCAGTCAATCAGTCCGATCCGAGGGCGATGCCTGGAGCAAATACATCCCAGATAGTGCCAAGCGTACGGCTGATTGGACCTTTCCTTGGGTCTGCGGGGGGTGCATCGAGCCGACATTCAAGGAATGGTGAAGGCAGATCCAAAGCGACGGTGGGTTTCGCAGCGACCAGCGTTCATCCGGTGAATGCCCGTGAAGGCCATTCGCAACGGCCGCGGCAAACGGGCTGCAATCGAGAATGGAGTTGCAGTTGGCATCGCTTTGCGTGGGGGAGGGTGGGACTATCGACTTCCGTTTCCGGGACCTCGCGTCGCCTAACGCAGTGCAGCGGTGTGTCCGACGCCCGGCGCTCGAACCTGGTTTCTTGCGCGAGTCTCTCCAAGACGGGAATATTCGCGGTAGTCGCCGGAGATTTTTGCCGAAATGGCCTGCGAATTCTCACTGGCCGCCCTTTTGGCTTTGCTGGAAAATAATTAGGCAGATCGTCAACGGTCACAAAAAAATAGCGATTGCGCTCGTGGGCGTCGGGCGACCGCAGGTCAGGCTGTTCGCGACAGTGTCTCGTTACCCGTCCTAATCAGTCGCGGATCCCAGGCCATATCCGAGATGTAACGAATAGTACGTACGTTTATTGGGGCGCTCTCGTCAAAGAGCTTGTCGGCGTCGATTGCAACGATGATAGATTTCCCATCCTTCTGCCGCGAATATCTTCCATGTCGCGTTCGAGGAAATAACTGAGGAACGTGCGGGTCACCGCGATCGCAGCGAGCCGGCCGATGTCGTCCCAAGTCGGCGCGACAGTAGTATGAACGAGGTCAGCTGCGAGCTGGAACGTCAAACCGGCAATAAGCCAACGTGCATAGTCAAGCCAGACGCTACGGATCTCGTCATGCGATGAACTCTTGAAGACCATGGTACTGATGCCAGCGACAAAGACTTTAACCGAGCCAATCCCGATAATTACGAGTGCCATCGCTTCAAGAGCGAGGCCGATATAGATCGCCGAAACAGTCAACCATCCTTCCATTTTTTCTCCCGTTAGCGCAGCCCGAGCTGATTATTTGCGGTGTTGGTCTATGTGTCCGGCTCAACGAACGTCGCGCCGCCAGAAGTTGTGGTTTCGCTCACAGAGGTGAGGATCGCCTGCTTGGCGGGATCATCTTTCCACGAGGCCAACGGGTCGGTCATGAGGATACACGTTACGGCATTTTTTAAGATCACCTGCAGCTTCGGCGATCAGGAAGTTTCGCGCCCATCACTGTCCCAAGATTGAACTGGACCCGTCTATGCATTTATGGAAAATCAGCACGAATAATTGACCGTCGGCAATTTCAGAAGCGAATATTCGACAAGCTGGCCCAAGAGCACGCGGTTCGTGAGGAAGACGTGCAACAGTGGCTTACTAGG
Source organism: uncultured Acidobacteriota bacterium (assembly GCA_963711325.1). Taxonomy (GTDB): domain Bacteria; phylum Acidobacteriota; class Terriglobia; order Acidiferrales; family UBA7541; genus Palsa-295. The sequence continues at coordinate 18,139 of CAVQDR010000001.1, forward strand.
GTGAATGCGGCACAACATGAAGACCGAGGGTCACCTCGACCGCTCTATGCGTCTTCACCGCGCCAGCTGACCGAACTTCCGTTGTCATCAACCAGCTGGCTCGGACTTTAAGGCCAGAACGGTTTCCGTTTATGCAAAAACGGCGAATGCTGCCACAAAAAACAGCAAATTCCTTCGGAAGGCGCAGCGAGTTCGAACTTGGCTCAGAGCCAATAAGCATCGCCTCGACGATCGGCGATGTTTGCGTCAAACTCAGCGGCATCAGGCCAAGTCTATCGATGCTAGTCGAACGCAAAAATTCTCTTCCAGTCGTTCTTCATGCTGATCACCGTCCAATTCTTCTTCTTTGCTTCGTCGTAGAGTTCTGGAGTGAACGTACCAACCTTGGTCTCGGGCAAGCCCTGTGCGGGACCGTACGCATATTCGCGCTGTGCGTCATCGTGCAGCACCAGCATCATCAGCCGTGCACGGTCGCCCGCTCCAGTGTATTCCAGCATTTGCCGGTCGCCGGTCGAGTTGCCGAATGCGGCGTACGGACGCTGACCAATCATGAGATGAATGCTTTCTGGCTTGCCAGCGTTGTTGTCGTTGACGAGAAGTCTCCAGTCTTTGGTCAGGAATGGCTCGCCGTTCTTATCGTAGCCGAAGGTCGTTCCGCCCGCACTGCCGACCACTTGCGGCGGCGGGATGCCGTAGACGCGCTCGGAGTATTGTCGCACAAAGTCCTCGCCGCCACCGGTCACGATGTAGGTCTTATAACCGTTCGCGCGGAGATAACTCATCACCTCCTGCATTGGCTGGTAGGTGAGGTCTGTATAGGGACGTTTCCAGCGCGGGTCCTTGGCGGTCGCCTGCCACTTCTTCGCTTCGGCGGCGAATTCGTCAACCGTCATACCGCTCAGGGTCGTGACGGCAATTAATTCAAGGTCGAGCTGCGACAGCTTCTCTATCGCCTCCGGATTGCCGGAGAGCACATCTCTGAAAGGTGGAATATGCCTTAGTAGCTCTCTGTCTCCTGTCAGCAGTGGAACTCTGTCGATGCAGTACATTAATTGGCTATACATTGGGTGCTCTACCCAGAGGGTGCCGTCCTGATCGAAAGTGGCAATGCGTTGCTCGGGAGAAACAAATTTCGGATTCGCAGGGGTTGTCGTGTCACGGACAAAGTCGAGGATCGCTTGTTTTGCGGGTCCTTCATTCCAGGATGGCAGCGCAGCGCTCGAGGTCGCGGTCTGCGCCGACGCGGAAATGGACAAGAAGGGCGCCGACAAGGTCGGAAGCAGCGCCAAGGTTGAGACAAGGGCACGGCGGTCAATGTAGGCTGACGCCTCGATTGGTTTCATCTTCGGCCTTTCCTGCGGGATGACAGGGCCAATGCGAGCGGTGGCCAAACCGCTTCGACCCGTATTGGAGAGCTTTCCCGGTTCGGGCTATGCAATTACGGAAAACCGGTCCCCTGTTAGGCATTCGCTCAAGTGACAGCCGGTTTGGGCGTCCGCCCACAAACGGGACTAGACGCGGCGCAACTCTATCAATGAGCGACCATCGCTTCGATTTTCTCAAGAGCATCCACGCAACTCTTTGAGGACGTCGGTTTGTTCGCAATCAGACATGCCGCTATACGCCCCTGACCGGGCTGGATCTTGCCGCAGACGCCACTGATCTCCGCCTTGCAGGCACCTATTGCTTCCTTCAAGAGATCTGCGGAAAGTTGCACATCCGTGGCAGCTTCCTCCAAATCGAAGCCGCATTCGGCGCCTATCTTGTCTTCGTGGGCGTGCATGCAGTAGAGAATGCGCCCTTCGCCCGGCGTGACGTCGCTGCAGTACTTCTTGATATCACCGGCGCAGGACTGTTCCAGTTTGGACGCCTCGCCTGCCAGCTTTTCCTGAAGCGCTTTTGCCAGATCCGTCTGAGCGGATACAGAAGCCGTCGGAAAGACTGCCAGCAGGAACAAATATCCAAGCATGGCCAGTAAATGCATATTGCTTTTCATTGCTCGTCCTTTGATGACTGACTCGGAACGTCGGGCTGCCCGTTCATCGCGCTAGAGCAAGCGTGAGAGCGGAAACTCCGAGCGAAAGATTGACACCCACCGATCCTTCGACGGAGAGCGGCTGAAGCACAATTGAACGGCCGGTTCCGCCAAACAAGAGATTTGCACCCACACCTACACCGACGCCGATGGCGCCGCTCGCTCCGCCATAAGTGCCTGCAAGTCCCCCGTACATCGGGCCTGCCGTGGGCGCGAACACACCCCAGGCCATGACACCGCCCGCGGTAATGCCAATATCAAGACCCACCGTGTTCATGACGCCGACATAAGCCTCAGGCGGGTAAGGACCGCTGGGCTGAAAACGGCAGGCCATCCGCTGCTGGGATCCAAAGATCAGACCGATCGAGGGCCCCATTCGGCAGGAAAGCGAACCAACGCTGGTCCCCGGCGTTTGCGCGCTCGCAGGCGCGATCCCTACCGCCGCGAAAGCAATCAGAAACATCGCCGTCAAATGTTTGAGCATGTCTACCTTCCTGCCTTGAGTTTCTTTGGGAGTGCCTACGGCGTTTCTAGTAACAAGGTGGATAAGGATAGTAACCGCAGAGCGGGTGGGCATACGGGTAAGCGTAGGGCGCAGCATACGCAGCCGCTCCATACGCTGCGGCGCCGACGGGCCCGGCGTACATCGCACCACGAAATGCCGAACGCCGCGCCACACCGGCAAACGACAACGGCGTGAAAGGTCGGCCGATGATGTCGATGAAGATGGAAGCCGGCCCATCTGCGCCGCCGTTGATATCGCCCTCGAGGGTCTGCACGTTGAATGTCAGCTTCTCGCCTTCGAGCTTCGGATTCTTTAACACTACGGCGGCATCCTTTACGGTGCCGTCCTTGCTGAAGACGGATACGGTGGCGTTCGGAGGATCCTTGGCGAAGCTGGCATTATCTGCCGTACCTCCTCCAGACGTACCCGTTCCCCACTCTGCAATGATGTCCGCCGTTAGTGCGTGGCCCGCGGCCCTGACCGGACGATCCGCGAACACGATGGAATTGGGCGTCACTCCAGTCAGGGTCAGCACGTCTCCTTGCAACGTCGCTCCGCGCGAATTGAGCACGATCAACGAGGGGACCACCTCAGACTTAGGGACGGAAGTCGCTCCAATCGTCTTCACCGCTGGTGATGCGGGGGAGCTCTGCGCAAACGCGATTGCCGAATTGCACAATGACGCTGCGACGGCGACCGTCCAGATGTGCTGATTGAAGTTCATGACGTCCGTTCGCTGGTTAGTGAGATCGGTGCGATCAGGCTTGCGAATATCAAAGGCCTAAAGACCATTCTGCATAACCGTTCCGGATATCGCTATGCTAAAACGGAAAATCAGGCGGATCGCTGTATCTTTGTCGCCAATTGCAGGCGGGCGTGAACTGTTGGCTTCTTCTCTAATATTTACTGCAGCGCCTTATAGTGTAGAACATGGCTTGTTAAGCGCTGCATTCATCGAGCAGCCGCACCGGCGACATCCTGATGAAGCCCCAAGGCGTCCACGCCCTCTACTCGCTCGACAGCATCAACACGAATCACCGGCGCCTGTCTGGAGAACTCGATTGCCGCAACAATCACATTGAGCTTGGCCGCATCGAGATTGCGTTCAAATTGCTGACGCGACGCCCATTCTTCGACGAGCAACAAAGTATTGCGTTTGTCGAGGTTCGAATAAAGACGAACATCCAGGCAACCTGGAGCTACTCGCGTCGGGCCAAGCATTGAGCCCAGAGTTCGCAACAGCGCCGTTCGCCTTTCATCAGCAGCACGGATCTGCATCGAAAAAACGATCATGGCCCGGCTTCCTTTATCCGCCGCTCGCAAAGAGGAATGGCTAGGAGAATTATCTACTTCAAGTCGCAAAAAGCGGGCCAACAGATGAAGCGAGGCGCGTCATCAAAGAAACGTCCGTCTAAACAGCGACATAAGAATTTTGCGTGAGGTTGAGTCACGATCACCTACCCAAAATCCTCCGAGATTTCGGAGGGTCTCCAAAATCTCGGAGGATCCGAGTTATGCCGAGCGCGTGGCCGCGGATACTGAGTGTTGCTACCGTAATGATTCACTTGCCATTTCTTTTCAGAGCCTGTGCCCTCGAACCTTGGCTTGCTTCTTGCTGGCTTTAACACTCTGCGCGAAAGCAAAAGGCATCCGATCAGGGAGAAAAGAAAATGCTGAAGAAGTTTTTTGCGGTGAGCATCATTATGCTCCTCTCGGCGACGGGCGGGAGCGCGCAGTCGGCCGCCGTGAAGGCGTGCGCCGGTGAGTTTAAGTTGCTGTGCGCTGGTATTCAGCCGGGCGAAGGGCGCGTCAAAGCTTGTATCAAGTCGCATTTTAGCGATGTCTCCGCACCCTGGGGCGGCGGTCGAATTGAAGGCTGCTGCATGAAGTCACATCTCTCCGAAGTCAGCGATCCCTGCAAGGACGCCGTGACGCAGGGCTGCAGCCGGCAAAGGCTGACAAGTGTGATCGGATCATAGTTGCAAATCATAATTATTGTTCCGCGCGTCTCGTCGCTGCGCCAGCCCAGATGAGGCTACTACACCGCGTTGGAGATCTATGTCATGGCGGAAACCGGTCGTTTCGTATTTACCGATCCTCAGATGTACCAATCGGCCATACGGCCGGCGCGGGTGGAAGTTGTCGTTACCACGAAGGGCAAGTTTCGCGCAGAGCTGAAGCGAATCGAACTTTCCAAGCTCTGGATACAAAGCGCCCGTGTGAATCTTCCGGTGATTTACCATTCCGCGGAGAGTGCGGAGCGCGTTTCGATTTTCTTCGTCGCCAAGGGCAACCACGCGGCGTATCGTCACGGCGGTTTAGACACGTCGCCGGGTGAAGTCGTTGCTGTACGGGCAGGCTCGACGCATTACAGCCGAAGCGAGGCAAATTCCCACTGGGCAACCTTGTCGTTGGCTCACGAAGATCTCGCTGTCACCGGGCGTGTCCTTACTGGCCGCGATCTGACGGGACCGTCGGTCACGCGTCGCTTACGACCATCGCGCCGGCTCGCGTCGCGATTGCTAAACCTTCACGAGGCCGTGGAAAGAGTTGCCGATGCCCCCGCACACATTCTTACACAGCCTGAGGCGACGCGGGCGCTAGAGCAGGCACTGACACATACGATGATCATGTGCATGACCGATGGCAGTCCGGTCGAAACCGGCTTGGGAGCTCGCCAGCACGCGGCCATCTTGGTCCGGTTTGAGGACTTTGTGACGGCGAACGACAATCGACCCCTGTATCTTGCCGAAATTTGTGCGGCTGTCGGTGTGTCGGGTCGTATGCTTCGCATGTGCTGCCAAGAGCATCTGGGCATGGGCCCGGTGAGGTACCTCTGGCTCCGGCGAATGCATCTCGCACGGCGCGCGCTCTTGGAAGGGGCTGCGCAGACAACTACCGTTGCCAGGGTCGCCATGGACTACGGGTTTTGGGAGCTTGGACGCTTCGCGGTCAGATACCGAGATCTGTTTGGGGAGGCACCCTCAGCGTCTTTGCTCCGGCCGCTGTATGATAAGCGCAAGCTGAAAAATCGCCCACTCGCGCTTCCACTTTCCGAAACGGCATAGCCAACTGGGTTAAGGCGGACAATGCTGGTACCCTTAACCAATCGGCGGTCCCTGTCGGCACAGCGGCTATTTAGTGCGCGACGGTTCAGCCCGACGGGCAAGGTGACGGCCGATGCCTACCAGTGGCACTTCCACCTACGTTGACCCCGATGATTACCAGGCGAAGTTTCGAGGGGGACGGATCAGTCTCGTGTTGACCAACGGTGTGGGTTTCAAGGCGCGCCAGACGTGGGTGGAATTCGGCCATCTGCATCTCCTTCGCAACGAAGAAAACTTGCCGCGCGTGGCGTACATTTCGCTTCCGCCGGAACGGGTGTTTGTCGGGTTTCCGAGGGGTACTGGTCCTCCCCCGACATGGGGTGGGATGAAGTTGAAATCGGGTGAGATCGTTCTGCATGGCATCGGCGAGCGCTTGCATTATAGAACTAACGCGGCCAGTCGCTGGGGCTATGTCTCGCTGGCGCCCCACCACCTCGCAGCCTACAGAAGGGCGATAGCCGGAGTCGATCTCGGCGTGTCATCCATGGGCCGGATCTTGCGTCCAACCGGGCGCGCCAAGTCGGAATTGCTGAGCCTGCACGCGCAAGCCTGTCATCTGGCTGATACCAAGCCCAAAATGATCACGCATCCGGAAGTCGCCCGATCCCTGGAGCAACAACTCGCGCATGCTTTGGTCAAATGTCTCGCCGCTGACGAGGTGTGCGACCCGACGCCCACAAAGCGACACTACCGAAGCATCATGGCGCGGTTCGAGAAGGTATTGGAAGAGCGTCTTGATCGACCGCTGCGCATGCCCGATGTCTGCGCGACCATTGAGGTGTCGCAACGGACCTTGAGAACCTGTTGCGCCGAATTCCTCGGGTTGTCGCCCGGCCACTATATGCGGCTCCGTCGGCTAAATATTGCACGCCGGGTGCTGCGAGATGCTGATCCCGATGCAACGACCGTCGCAGAGATTGCCCGGCGCAGTGGCTTCTCGGAACTAGGTCGCTTTGCCGCAATCTATCGGATGGCGTTCGGCGAGACGCCCTCGACCACCCTGGCGCGCGTTCGTCATTAATCCGTCACGCGATTTTCCGAAAACGCATAGACCGACCCGTTCCGACTTGCAAAGGTCGAGATCGCTAATTGATCGGCCCCTTTGCGATCGATCGGAAGGCTGATTGTGAAGCGCTCGCGGGCTCACGACAACGTTCCGTACTCCCTGAGGAATTTGCAAATTGTGACCATGATTCAAATTCATAATAATCCCGTCGACGCTGAAGCACGAGAGCATCCTCATCATTCGGGAATGGTTCTGATTCCGGGTGGAACATACCGAATGGGATCGGACAGGCATTATCCTGAAGAGGCTCCCGCTCACCGTGTCACCGTTGATTCTTTCTTCATCGACCAAACTCCGGTGACAAACCGACAATTCAAGGAGTTCGTGAAGACCACCGGCCACGTCACATTTGCCGAGATACCTCCCGATCCGAAAGATTATCCCGGGGCGCTGCCGCACATGCTTTATGCCGGCTCGCTGGTTTTTGCGCCTCCTTCACGTCAAATCGATCTGCGCAACTGGGGAGAATGGTGGACCTTTCTTAAGGGTGCCGACTGGCGGCATCCCTATGGGCCAAAGAGCAACATCAACCATCTCGACAATCACCCGGTTGTACACGTCTCGTTCGCAGACGCACTTGCCTACGCTCGCTGGGCTGGCAAGGATTTGCCGACCGAGGCGGAATGGGAGTTCGCAGCGCGGGGCGGTTTGGAAGAAGCTGAGTACGCCTGGGGCGACGAATTCACGCCCGGCGGCAAGCATCAAGCCAATACTTGGCAGGGCGAATTTCCGCGGCAAAATCTGAACGACGACGGCTTCGAGCGAACGTCGCCCGTGACCGCGTTCTTGCCAAACGGGTACGGCGTTCACGACATGATCGGGAATGTCTGGGAATGGACGACTGACTGGTACTCGACACAGCACAGTGCCGACGCGCCGAAGGCCTGCTGCGTTCCGGAGAACCCGCGCGGCGGCGCCGAATCTGGCAGCTACGATGCCTGCCTGCCAAATATCAAAATTGCCCGCAAGGTCATCAAGGGCGGCTCTCATCTATGCGCGCCGAACTATTGCCGACGGTACCGTCCGGCCGCACGCCACGCCGAGGCGGTCGACACATCGACGAGCCATGTTGGTTTTCGGTGTGTTGTCCGAGACATATGATTCGCCGAGAATTTAAGAGACATTTTCGCCGTATCGGGAAGCAAATCGCCGGTCGCGTGCCATTCGTCGTAGTTTGGAAAAGTGTTTTATTTCGCCGCCAGGGTCCGCAACGTCAAACCGTAATCTTGTAGCCATTCGAAGAGGTAGCCATGGACTTCGATCCGGTTTTCCTGTCGCGGCTGCAGTTTGGCTTTGTCATTACCTTTCACATCATATTTCCTTCGTTCACCATCGGGCTCGGTGCTTGGTTGGCGACCATCGAAGGCGCGCGGCTGGCGACTGGAAACCCTGTCTATCGTCGTGTTTTCGACTTCTGGCTCAAGATATTTGCGCTGTCATTCGGAATGGGCGTGGTCACCGGCATCGTCATGGCCTTTCAGTTCGGAACCAACTGGAGCGTCCTGGCGGAGCGCACCGGGTCGATCCAAGGACCGCTTCTCGGCTATGAGGCGTTCACAGCCTTCATGTTGGAGGCGACATTTTTCGGCGTTATGCTGCTTGGACGTGACCGGGTGTCGCCGCGCGTCTACTTCTTCGCCTGCTGTATGGTATCGCTGGGAACCATGTTCTCGTCGTTCTGGATTTTAGCCAACAACAGCTGGATGCAGGTTCCGATCGGCCACACGATCGTCGATGGCAAGATCATCCCAGCGGATTGGCGAGCAATCGTGCTGGGGCCGATTTAGATGGTGCGCTGGCCACACATGCTGCTTGCCGCGTTCCTGACAAGTGCGATGACCATTGCAGCCACTGGCGCCTGGTACTTGCTGCGCGGCGTTCATCACCGGGAGGGCCGGGTGATGCTGCACTGGAGCCTTGGATTGGTAGCAGTGTTGATCCCGATCCAGCTCTTCTTCGGACATCTGACCGGTGAGTACGTTCTCAAGCACCAGCCCGCGAAATTTGCGGCGATTGAAGCGCGCTGGAAAAACCAACAACCGGCCAGCGAAGTGCTAATTGCGATTCCCGATCCGGTGAGCGAGCGCAATCTATTCGCAATCGAAATCCCGCATCTCGGCAGCATGATCGCGTCTGGTAGCTGGACCGCGCCAGAGGTCGGTCTGGAATCGTTTCCAAAAAACGATCGGCCCCCTGTTATTATTCCGTTCTTTGCGTTCCGCATCATGGTTGGGATGGGTCTGATCATGCTTGCCGTCTCGTGGTTGGGAAACCTGCTTCGTTTCCGTGACCGGCTTGAGACAGCGCGCTGGTTTTTGTGGTGTACTTTCCTTTCGTTTCCGACGGGCTTTATTGCGGTGCTCGCTGGCTGGTACACTGCTGAAGTTGGGCGTCAGCCCTGGGTCGTCTATGGTTTGCTTCGCACTGCCGACGCAGTGACGCCTTCGCTTACCGTCGGCACAGTGCTGTTATCGCTTGCCAGCTATATGCTGGTATACGCGATCTTCATTGGGTTCGGGACATACTACATCTTCAAGCTGCTTCTGCAGGGCCCAACCGTCGAGGCAACGGCGATCCCTGGCGCGACGGCCAGACGGCCTATGGCGTTCGCCGACGACGCTGCGAGCGCGACCGGCAACCAATCTCCAGCAAAGGGGTGATGGGCATGGAGCCGAGCAATCTTACCCTGTTTTGGGCCGGCGCGATTGCGCTCTCGATTATCGTCTACGTGATCCTTGATGGTTTTGATCTCGGCGTCGGCGTGTTGTTTGGCACAACGAATGAAGATGCCAAGCGCGTTCAGATGATGAACGCGATCGCGCCGTTTTGGGACGGCAACGAGACTTGGCTTGTGATCATCGGAGCAAGCCTGTTTGCTGCCTTCCCGGTCGTCTATGCCGTATTCCTCAGCGCCTTTTATCTTCCGGTGCTACTGCTGCTGTTCGGGCTGATCTTCCGTGGCGTCGCCTTTGAATTTCGCAACCGTGCCGGTAGCATGCGATGGTTCTGGGATTGGGGCCTCTTCCTCGGTTCTGTGGTGGTAGCGTTTGTTCAAGGCGCAGCTATTGGCGCGATGATGCGAGGCGTTCCGGTCGTTAACAACCAATACGCCGGCGACGCATTCGGTTGGCTACATCCGTTTTCGGTATTGACCGGGATCGGCCTGGTGCTCGGTTATGCCCTGCTTGGCGCAGCATGGCTTGTCCTCAAGAGCGAAGGGCAACTGCGCACCTGGGCGTACGCGCGTATACCGTGGCTTGTCGGAGCAGTATTCGTCGTGCTGGGCCTCGCGTTCCTTGTATCCGTTACGGTCGACGCTGGTGCCATTGCCCAGAGCAATTTGCGAGATCGTCATTGGGGACTTGTTTTCCCAATTCTCGCCGTATTGGCGCTAATCGGCGTCGTTTCGAGCGCGCGAGCAAGGCGTGACCAATTGCCGTTCCCGTTGACGGTACTGTTCTTTCTCGCGTCATACATCACTCTTGCAGTGATGTTCTGGCCGTACATGGTGCCCTATGCAATCACTGTGGGTGATGCCGCTGCGCCAGATGCTTCGCTTGGTTTCATCTTCTATGGAGGCATCATTGTTTTGCCGGTAATCCTCATTTACTCGACCGGCGTCTACTATATTTTTCGCGGCAAGGACCGCAAAGGCTATGGTTGACATCATATCGCACCAACCGAGCAGCGCTCCGTCATCGCTAGGCCCCCCTGTAAGCGACAGCTCACTTAGCAGACGGAAGGACGTTTTGTGGCGCGCCGGCAGGCGCTTAAACTAAATTCCCCGCGATCATCGATTTTCCGGAATTGCATAGCCAAAAGCACGACAATCCATGATCCTGCTGGAAGCAGTAGGCGCCCCAGCCAGTAATAACTTCCGTCGGACGGGTAAAAAGTTTGTATGATGGAAAAAACGGCCTCGAAAACTGAAATTCTGATGGCCCAAGTGGCCATCATCCTGCTGATTGCATTTACGGCGTTCGGTGTAGGTTGGTATGGCTGTTCGGACGAGGTGCAGCATCGCGTCTGGCAGCAATTGATTGCGCGTCCGCACGGGCCGATGGCGTTTCGTTTCATCCTTCAGCCCGTTATGGCGGCGATTGTCGCGCTGCGGGACGGCGTCGCGGATGCAAAGGCGGGACGCACAGCCTTTTTTTGGACGCATCTCGCCAATCCAGTGGAGCGCGGTGGTCGCCTGCGCGAAGGGCTGATCGCAACCGCGCGGATCATTTTGCTCGGGCTGGGCATGGACGTCATCTATCAATTGATCGTTCTCAAGACTTTCTATCCTGGAGAGGCGGTCATTGTCGCGGTCGCGCTCGCCTTCTTCCCATACCTGTTGCTGCGCGGTCCGATCGCCCGTATTGCGCGCTGGCGGCTTGCATCTGCAATCGAAAATCGGTGATGACGTGGAAAGAGTTGTCCAATTGAGATCAAGAGCGCCGTTATCCTTTGCAGTGCTGCACCGGGCCGGTTCGTTCGCGTCGTGTTCTCGGCTCCGTCTGCCGAGAGGCCGAAGTACCCGGGCCGACGGGCTTGCTTTGCTTGCTGTCGGTAGAGTTGGAAAAAAAGGCGGCAGGCAATGACAAATCCGAGCAGCGAAGCAGTCCCAGGAAGGTTTGAAGTGAGGGCGACTGCGTCAGATCATTTCTCCTGGATACGTACGCGGCTCAGCGTCGAACGGACGATGATGTCGTGGTTGCGCACGGCAGTGTCTCTGATTGGATTCGGCTTCACGATCGTGCAGTTTTTCGATCGCATGCGAGACTTGCCCGGCGTCGCTCCGGCCCATTTTCCAAACGCGCCACGCTATTTGGGGCTGATGCTAATCTTGTGTGGCATCGTCGCACTCGTAATTTCGGTTTGGGAGTACCTGTGGTCGCTCCGTTATTTGTGGGGTGGAGATTTTACGGTAGTTGCGGGAGTGACAAAGGAGGGCAAGAAGACACCGCTTTTCGTAGTTGCAATTGCGCTCATTCTCATCGGCTTGTTCGCTTTCTTTTCCGTGCTGCTTCGTCTGCCGTAACGGGCCTGCGGAATAAACGCCCAATGATAAAGGTTATTCATCCGAAAACATCAAGCAAAGGAGTGTCACATGGCGAAATCTAGTAAGCCCAATATCCTCATCATCTGGGGAGACGACATCGGCATTTGGAATATCAGCCACTTCAGTCGCGGTATGATGGGCTACCAAACCCCCAACATTGACCGTATCGCGAGAGAAGGCGCGACATTCACCGACTTCTACGGTCAGCAAAGCTGCACAGCCGGCCGTGCGTGCTTTATCACCGGTCAGAACCCGATCCGAACCGGCCTGACCAAGGTTGGCATGCCGGGCGCCACGGTCGGACTGCACGCCGAAGACCCGACCATTGCCGAACTGCTGAAGCCGCTCGGCTATGCCACTGGCCAGTTCGGCAAGAACCATCTCGGCGATCGAGACGAATTTCTGCCGACCGTGCACGGGTTCGACGAATTCTTCGGTAATCTTTATCATCTCAACGCCGAGGAAGAACCTGAATTGCCGGACTATCCCAAGGATCCGGAATTCAAGAAGAAGTTTGGACCACGTGGCGTGCTCCACTGTTTGGCGGACGGCAAGGGAGGCCAGAAGATTACGGACACCGGCCCATTGACCAAGAAGCGCATGGAAACCGTCGATGAGGAAATCACTGCGCGCGCTCTGGCCTGGATGGAGAAGCAGGCCAAGGACGAACAGCCATTCTTCCTCTGGTACAATTCGACAGCCATGCATTTCCGTACCCACCTCGCCGACAAAAACCGCGGCAAGAGCGGGCAGGACGACTATAGCGATCGGATGGTCACTCACGACGAGCAGGTCGGCGAGCTGCTCGCGAAGCTCGACGAGTTGGGCATTGCCGACAACACCATCGTGATGTATTCCACCGACAACGGTCCTGAGAACGACACTTGGCCGGATGGCGCTAACACGCCGTTCCGCGCCCAGAAGGATACGAACTGGGAGGGCGCCTGGCGGGTTCCTGCATTCCTGCGCTGGCCCGGCAAGATCAAGCCCGGTTCAGTCTTCAATGGCATCGTCTCGCACATCGACATGTTCCCGACCTTGCTGGCCGCCGCAGGCGATACCGACGTGACCAAGAAGCTTCTCGATGGCTGCACGGTCGGGGGAAAGAACTACAAGGTCCATCTCGACGGCTACAACATCATCCCCTACGTGACGGGCGCAGTAAAGGACAGCCCGAGAAACGCGATCATGTACTTCAGCGACGACGGTGAAGTTATGGCAGTCCGGGTCGGCGACTATAAGTTCAACCTGGCGATTCAACGTGCGACGAGGATGATGGCCTGGGCGGAGCCTATGGTGAAGCTAAGGCTTCCGCTGATCCATAACTTGCGCCGCGACCCGTTCGAGCGGGCGGATATCAACTCCAACACTTACTTTGATTGGATGGTCGATCACGTCCCCCAGCTCTACCTCATGCAGGCGGTCGTGGCGTCGCAGATCGAGAACTTCATGAAGTATCCGCCACGCCAGAAACCGGCTTCGTTCAACCTGGACGCGGTGTTGGCGATGGCGTCGAGTCACGGCGGCCACACCTGATTTCGACGGGTGCTGACTGCACCGGACGGCGGGTGCGGCGCTTATGCCTTAGCTTGCTGATTTAAGCGAAAACCCTTGGCGGACGTTTTGTCCGCCCAGGGCTTGCTGATCAAAGTCGCACAAGTGTACGACGCGTTGCGCAAGAAGAACGCTTAGCGGCAATCGGTACCGCGTCGGCGATGACGGAATGGGGTAGGGTTTTCGTCGATGGTTGGTTCTACGCAGCCTGTCCGATTGAAGCCAGGACGCGCTAACACGCGAACTCCGCAAAGTCAGTAAAGTGCGCGAGTTTGTGTCGACGCTTTGGTCGGCCCCTGCATCCGACATCAGAGGAGTGCCGAAGTGAACCGCAGCGAGGAAGTCCGCGACTTCTACGAAAGGATGCCCTATCCAGCCCCGCTCACCAATCTGGATGAACACCGCGACCTCTACAGAAACCAGGACCGTCGCAGAGCCGAATTCCATCTGATGTGGCCTGCCCGGAAACCGGGGGCAAATCAGGAGATCCTGATCGCCGGGTGCGGTACATCGCAGGCCGCAAGGTACGCGCTTCGCGAGCCCGATGCTCGAATCACTGCGATCGACGTCAGCGACACGAGCCTGCGCTACACGCGTGATCTTCGAAGCAAGTACAATCTCGAGAATCTTGAACTGCATCGACTCCCGATCGAGAACGTCCGGGAGATTGGTCGCTCTTTCGACCAAGTGGTTTGCACAGGCGTACTGCATCATTTGGCTGACCCGGACTTCGGTCTTCGAGCCCTCCGCGATGTCCTGAAACCGAACGGCGCGATGCGCCTGATGGTCTACGCACGCTATGGCCGAACCGGAATTTATATGATGCAGGAATACTGTCGCTTGCTCGAAATAAATGCGTCGGCGGCGGATCTGCGCGATCTCGGCGCCACGCTCGAAACGTTGCCCACGGATCACCCGATCTGGGGCCTGCTGCGCCGGTCAGAGGATTTCTGGCGGCCGGACGCGATGGCGGACACCCTCCTTCATCCCCAAGATCGCGCCTACACCGTCCCGGAACTGTATGCATGGCTCGACCGGTGCGGTGTGTCCTTTGGACGCTGGATTGAGCAGGCCCCCTATCTTGCTCATTGCGGCATGGTGGCGCAAAGCCCGCACGCCGCGCGCCTAGCTTCGCTAACCGCCCGGCAGCAGCATGCCGCCGTCGAGCTATTTCGCGGAACAATGGTGACGCACAGTTTCATCGCGTATCGAGACGATGGGTCCGACGGCAAACAGCCGATCACCTTCGCCGGCGACAATTGGCGCGACTATATTCCCATTTCACTGCCATGGACCGTGTGCGTCAGAGAACGGCTGCCGCCCGGTAGTGTCGCCGTTTTGATCAACCGGTCGCATACATTCACCGATCTCATTCTCACCATCGACGCTTTCGAGGATCGCCTGTTCGGCGCCATCGACGGGAAACGAACCATTTTCGAAATTCTGCAGTTCGCAGCGCAGGACAGCGACAGCGGGCGCCGGGCCCTGAATTTCTTCGAGCGCCTCTGGCAATACGACCACGTCGTCTTTGACGCGTCACGCGCCGCCGCGACCCCACGTTCGTCTGGTGTATGAGTTGCTCGGCTCCGTTGACATCCGCCGCGGAACGGCGCGCACATCGCCACTGGATTGCTAGCGGCTTCGATCTCGCGCCCACGACGTTGTGAGCGCAGAACGGCGGGTCGCCACGGCGTTATCACCGCGGTTCTGATCCGGTAGCAGCTGTCCCGTCGGGAATTGTCTGCGGTGGGCGCTCCTTCTCCTGTTGCCTCGCGTCTTGGCGTAACGAGTCGTAGATCGGCGGATTGCCCATAAGAATTGGCACCAGCATCGCGATGAAGCATGCTCCCAGCATCGGCAGGAGCATCGTGACGTCAGCTGTCATCTCCGCGACGAGCACGATTCCCGTCAGAGGCGCTCGCACGACACCTGTGAAGAAGGCTGCCATCCCTACGACGGCAAACCCGACCGGTTGAATATTCAAGTTCGGAAACGCCATCTGGCAAAGTATTCCGAACATCAGTCCGATTTGCGCACCCAGCACCAGCATGGGCGCGAACAATCCGCCGGGCGTTCCTGCGGCGTAGGACACTGAAGCCAATCCAAATCGCAACAGGAAGATCAGCGAAATTGTCACAAGCGTTCCAACTCCGGTGAGCGTCTGTTGCGTGATCGGATCGCCGCCGCCCACCATATCGGGCGCGAACCATGCCAAGATTCCGACCAGTGCGCCGACCAGTGCAGCGCGCAACTCCGGCGGCCGATGGTTGAACCGCCCTGCAGCGGCGATCATTGCGAGCAGCCCGCGGTTGTAGACGATCGCCATAAATCCAGCGACGGCGCCAAGCACAAAATAAAGCGGCCTCGTCTCGGCGCCCGCGTAAGCCAGCGTATCGACATGGAAATCCGATGCGTCGCCGAGAAAAACACGCGAGACGGAGATGGCGGTTGCCGAGGCTCCGAGCGCCGCGATCGCTATGCGCGGCTCGAACCTGCGCACCAACTCCTCCAGCACGAAGATCGCTCCGGCTATCGGCGCGTTGAAAGCCGTCGCAAGGCCAGCTCCTGCGCCCGCCGCCAGCAAGACGCGGCAATCCGCCCAATTTCGGTTGAATATTTTCCCCACGAGATGAGCAATGCTTGCGCTCATCTGCACGCTCGGACCCTCGCGGCCAAGCGCGAGCCCGGAGCCAATCGCGAGCAGTCCGCCTAAGAACTTTACCGGTATCAGACGAAACGGCGCCTGTGGTAGTTCTCCGCGAAGGACCGCCTCAACATGAGGAATTCCACTCCCCGATGCCTTCGGCGCGTAACGGCGAACCATCCAGGCCGATGTTGCAGTCGCGGCAGCGCAAGCAAATGTCAACGCGATGAACCCGAGGAATTTCCGCCCATGCGCCCACGCAATAAGCGCGTTGCGTAGATCATCGGCTCGTTCGAGGGACAATCTAAAAATCGCGCCGACCAGGCCCGAGACGGCACCCACGACGAGCGCGAGTGTTGCGAGCGCCAGCAGGCTACCGCCGCCATTCTGGCGCGTCTCGAAGCTGTCGAGCTTATAGTCCATGGAACCTCAATTGCCACGATCGCAAAGAGAAGATAGCGCAAACGCGACTCAAAATTAACATTCCAATTGAATTCCCCGGTGGGGAACGGTCAATTTTCTCCGTCATGCCGATTTTCCGTAAGTGCATAGACGGGTCCAATAATGTTTGGAAAATCTGATCAATGGAATGGATCCGCAAGGTGTGCAAGTGGTCCGTTTCAAGCAGCCGACTTCGGAGGAGCGTGCCCAAGATTTTCTCGGCGCGCTCACTTGCATTCTCCCGCGCGGGGCCGTGTCGCGATCTACAACCGTTCGCACTATGAGGATGTACTCGTTGTCCGCGCTCGTGAGCCAATTGCCGAAAGAGGCCTTGGAGCCGCGTTCGTCGAGTGGCTCTCTGATCGGCCGAAACTGACAATGTCAGCGCAACCGCGGAGCTTGCTGTCAAGCGCCAGACTGAGCATGGCTGGCTCGCCAGCCGACCGAGGAGCGCGCGGCGCAACTGTGCGAAGTCCAGCGAGTGCCAATATTGCGGCCAAGGAGATCAGATATGAGCGAGCCAACCTTGCCATCGTTCCGCTACCGCCTGGAACAGCAACCGCCGCGCACTGATTGTGGCGGTGTCGTACGGGGCGCATCTGTCCGGCAGTTCCCTGTTAGCCAGGGCATCGGGGGCGCCTCCATGCGCTTGCAACCCGGTTGCCTGCGCGAACTGCATTGGCACACAACTGCTGCCGAGTTGGGTTACGTCGTGTCTGGCAGTTGTCGCACCACTGTATTGGGCCCCGACGGACCGGCGACCGATACGTTCGGGCCGGGCGATGTTTGGTATTTCCCTCGCGGCTGGGGTCATTCCATCCTGGGGACCGGGCCAGGCGAGTGCCATTTCATTCTGATGTTCGACAACGGCGCCTTCTCTGAGGATCGTACACTTAGTATTTCTGATTGGTTAGCCCATACGTCGCCTGCTGTCGTTTCACAGAACCTCGGCCTCGGTATGGATTGGACGGCCAAGCTTCCGAAGGCAGAGACCTATTTTGCGGAGGGGGCCGTTCCGCATGGCTCCTTCGCAGTTGGTACGCCCCGGGCGAAGCCGACCCTTTTAACGACGCACCGCTATCCATTAGGCGCCCAGCAGCCACAGCGCGTGCCGGGCGGCGGCGCGCAGTGGAAGGTTACCGCGGACGAGTTTCCGATCTCGACCACATTGTCCGTCTCCGTGTTGGAGATCGAGCCGGGCGCCATGCGTGAGCTTCACTGGCATCCCCACGCCGACGAGTGGCAATACTATCTTGAGGGTGCGGCTGAGATGGGTGTTTATTTGGGGATGGGTCACGCAGTGACCGAACAATTCGAGACAGGTGACATCGGTTACGTGCCGATGGGTGCCGGACACTACATCCGCAACACCGGTAGCGGCATCTTGCGCTTGCTGGCCGGGTTCAACCACGGGCACTATCGTTCCCACGACCTCAGCGCATGGGTAGCCTCTAATCCGCCGGACGTGTTGGCTGCCAATTTAGGCCTGCCGCGAACGGTTGCGGAAGCGCTTCCTAAGGAGAGGCTCTTTATCGCACGACCCCCGGATGCACGATGACAAGCGGTTGCCTGAACAAAGACCCGATGGTGGAGGTTGCGAAAAAAGCAAAAAGAAAACTGTCTTAAGGCAAGCTTTCGCGTTCATGCATCGGCTCTTGAACTTGAGGACGGATATCATGCACAAGATCATACTTCTTCGTGGCCTGGCGTTTTTCGGCAAGCAAACCGGGCCTCTCAGGCGCTGCCTGGATCGCCATGACCGTGGAGAACGCGCTGCAGCGGTGATTGCGGGCGCCTTCAGCCCTCAATATCGGTCCGGTAGCTTCTTTCTGATCACAGCGAATGCTGCTGACACCGCGTAGGACCGCCCCGAACGGTCCTGCCGCAACTGCATCCCCGGTCCGCCGTGAATACGATTTTCAAAAGCTCTGAGGCGTTTGTAGATCGAAATCAATTCGACAACTTGAGGCCAAGAATGCACGAGGTATTGGAACGACGATCGAACCTGGGAGAAGGAATTCAGAATTTGATTCAGGGGCCCGAGCGTGATTTTGCCCGCAACGATCGTCGGCGCGAGCACGATGTACGGAAAGATGTTGTCAGTCTGCAAATACAAGATGCGGCCGACGTTGAAGTACATGTAATTGAGGTAAACTCGGAAATAGTTCCGACGAACGGCTGCATAAAGCTCGATCAGTGTGGCTGGTGCGGCGCGACTTGAATTATCTTCCCCGAACACAAGTTCCTTGCGGTAAGCGGCTTCTACGCGCTGATTTTGGAATTCAAGCCCCGGCAGACGTATTCCAATCAGGGCGAGAAAAGTCGTTCCGAACATTGCCCAAAGCAACGCAGCCACGACCAAAGGATACGCAATCGCGCCGATCAGAGGCAATTCGGTTACGTTGCTCGACAGCCTGAGCAGTACAGGCAAAAATGCGATGAGCGTCATCACCGCATCAATAAGATTGACTCCAAGCCCCTCCATCGAGGTCGAGAACCGCATCGCATCTTCCTGTACGCGCTGTGACGCTCCCTCCACGGTCCGCAGCTGCGCCCAGTGCGCAACGTAATAGTCGTTCATCGCCGTCCGCCAACGGAAGATATAGTGAGCGACAAAAAACTTGGTCAAGACGCCAACTGTCACGGCAACCAGAGCGATCTCGGCAAAGGTGGCGAGCTGGGTGTAGAATTGTAACAGCGTGACGGGTGCCGATTTTGCCAGCGCCGCCTGTACAAGATCGTAGAATGGGCCGTACCAACCATTGATTGCCACACTGACCTGAACCTGAAAATAGGATGTGAATAGTATTAGGCCTGAGCCGAGAATGGACCAGCGCGACCATCGGTGGGGAGAGAGAAGCATCCAGGCGGATGCGAATAACGCGATCGCCACCGCAGAATACAGGTAGAACCATAGGGATTGTGCCGACCAGAAAACGCCGACGCCCGTTATTGTTTCGCCGGAAACCGGAAACTGAAATCCCAACAGCGCTCCAAGTTTAGCGCCGAACGTATACCAAAAGCCGACCGAGAAGACGCCCCACAGGATCGCTGACACCAGGAAAAGCGGCGGTCGAGGGAAGAATGATACGAACATGCTCTGTCCTTAGGTCCAGCTGCGGAAACGTAGACGCCCGACTGGCGCTCGATCGATCATGTCACGTTCTTCTCTTCTCGCAGGATGTTCTCGACCAGCTCTTCCAGCACCTTCGATCCAGCAGCGCGAGCGGCATGATGGGAGCGGAAGCCACCCTCGGTGAGCTTCACTCCGAAAGGCGTCTTTCGTCGAGAAATACTCCAACGAAATAGATCTTGTTCTTCGCCATCACGGCGGATGACAACGTAAAGGCCACGATGCTTTGTATGGTGGAACATGGTCGCGATCTAGACGACCGCTCTCGCCGGTCCTAGTTAAATTACGTCAATCATCCCTGGCGCTCGTCTCGGTGTGTATATTAATGTTTTGTAACAGAGATTGTGCGGAAGAAGGGAGTAGCCATTTTGCGTCTTGGTGATCGCGAGCAAATGCGGCTTCGGCAATTCGTCAGGGAAGGGAATTGCGGCGAAGCCATTCCCACGGCGTTACCAAAGATTGGCGCGGACGATGTTTGGACCGATCAAGAACTTGATCTCAACTCTCGTCGGGGATGCGGGAACGCAGCCTCGATCCAGCGACAATGATGGCCGGCTTACGACGGCAGCGTTGCTGGTTCGTGTAGCGACAGTTCACAGCGGAATGTCAAAGGTCAGGAAGAAGAAGTTTCACGCGATCTTGAAGGCCGGCTTTGCACTCGACGATCTTGCCGTCGCTCAATTGATCGACGAAGCTGTTGAGATTGATCGCACCGCGATCGATCTTTACCATTGTACCCGGCGGCTTAACCAGATTTTAGATGATCAAGGTCGGCGTTACGTTGTTAGAATGATGTGGGAAATTGTGTGCGCTGATGGCAACGTAAATGCGCTTGAGGACAACATCATTTGGCGTGCCGCTGATCTATTAGGGGTGTCTTCGCGGCAGCGCGTTGAACTTCGCCGGCAAGTTTCAGCTGACACAGTTGTTTTTGCTTGCGATAACATCGCCGGATAGTGCCCATCCGCCGGGATCGATTGATAACTGAGAGCATTCACCGATTGATCCGGCAAAATGCCTTGCATGTCTGAAATGTTGTTGTTCTCACGCATCGAGCCGCCCCGAAATTCGATCGCGTGGCGATACACAGTTATTTCTAAATATTAATCCCACGGCCAGCTTCACGTAATGCGGGGGGCTGCATCTAGAGCTTCACAAGGGCGAGCAACCGCGCGCTGATCTCATGGAGCTGTTATGACGGGATATTCTTCTGACTCTGCTACTTCAAAATCCGGTTCAGCGCGCCGAACCTCACTGTTGTCCGCACGAAAACTGGTGTTGATGGCATCCGTCGTTGCGGGACTCGGCGTTGGCATAGCTGGCATCGGCGTTGCATCGGACCTCAATATTTTTACCAGCCCCGCACAGGCTCAGGTCAACAACGCCGTCTCCAACGTTTCGCAGCCGATCGGCTTTGCCGACATGGTAGAGCGCGTGAAGCCTTCGGTGATCTCGGTCAAGGTCGCAATGAAGCAGAGGACCACCGACACAAGCGACAAAAACGACGATGAGGGGCCCGGCTCGCCGATGGAGCGCTTCTTTCATCAATTTGGCGGTCCCGATGGCATGCCGAAAGAGAACCCCGGCCGCGGTGGCCGACACGGTGCGATGATGGGCCAGGGTTCCGGTTTTTTCATTTCAGCCGATGGTTTTGCCGTAACCAACAACCACGTCGTTGAAGGCGCCGAGAAGGTCGAAGTAACGACCGACGCCGGCAAGACTTACACGGCAAAGGTGATCGGAACGGATCCGCGGACCGACGTCGCTCTTATCAAGGTCGAGGGCGGCTCGGACTTCCCGTTCGCAAAGTTGTCCGAAGGCAAGGCCCGAATCGGCGATTGGGTGCTTGCAGTTGGCAACCCGTTTGGACTCGGCGGCACCGTCACGGCGGGCATCGTCTCGGCCAATGGCCGCGACATCGGCAATGGCCCCTATGACGACTTCATTCAGATTGACGCGCCCATCAATAAGGGCAATTCGGGTGGTCCCGCCTTTAACATGCAAGGCGAGGTCGCCGGCGTGAATACCGCAATCTATTCGCCGTCCGGAGGCAGCGTCGGGATCGCATTCTCGATCCCAGCCGCGACAGTGAAGAGCGTGATCGCTCAGCTCAAGGACAAGGGCACCGTCAGCCGGGGCTGGATCGGCGTGCAGATCCAGCCGGTGACCCAAGACATCGCCGATAGCCTGGGTCTGAAACAGGCCGAAGGCGCATTGGTCGCTGAACCCCAGAGTGACGGGCCAGCAGCCAAGGCCGGCATTGAATCGGGTGACATTGTTACCGCCGTCAATGGTCAGTCGATCAAGGATGCCCGAGAGCTCGCTCGCATCATTGGCGGCTTCGCTCCTGGCAACGCCGTCAAACTGGACGTACTGCACAAAGGAAACAGCAAAGTCGTTAGTCTGACCCTCGGCCAGCTGCCAGACGCTCAAGAAGCAAAGGCCGACACCGGCGCCGATGCCAAGGACTCGACCCGCGGTATCGAAGTTCCCCGCCTAGGCCTGGCGCTTGCCCCTGCAGGGAAGTTAGCCGGTGCAGGCAAAAAGGGCGTCGTTGTTACGAAGGTAACTCCGAAGAGCGCCGCGGCGGACCGCGGCTTCAAGGAAGGCGACGTGATCCTCGAAGTTGCCGGAAAGAGCGTGGCAAATCCCGGAGACGTTCGCGAAGCGATCGACGCCGCCCTCACGGACAAGAAGAACAGCGTTTTGATGCGACTTCGCTCGGGCGATGCGTCCCATTACGTTGCCGTGCCGCTCGCAAACGGCTAGCCAATGACCGGCAGCGGCTATTGGCCGTTGCCGGCCATTCCTTAGGTCATCACTTCTGTTGCCGCAAAGCTTAACGCGACGGCATCGCTTAGGTTGGCTGAAACGGTCCGCGATTGCGAATGGCCACAGCATTGGTTCTCCTTGTCGCGGTCGGGACGGCCATAAAATTGCAAGCATCCAGGCACGGAGCGCCCGCCAGTCGCGTTTTCTTATTGCAAATCCATTTCGGGAAATCCAACACCATGACAGAGCACACTCTCTGGCGTTTCTCACGCGCGTTGTATAGCGCGATCAATGAACGACAGCCCGAAGATCTCGAGACTCAGATCGATGACGACGTCGATTGGGTAATCTACGGCCCTGTCGATATGTTTCCGTTTCTCGGTGCGCGCCGCGGTAAGGTCGCCGTGCTCGAGGTATGCCGGCAGATCTCGGAAAACGTGCGGGTCCACCGCTTCGATCGCGAGTCGATCATATTGGGCGAGGATTCGGCCGCGTCGATGATGCGCTATTCGCTGACGGCGCTAAACTCGAACAAGCCGATCAGCCTGCGGCTCGCCCATTTCGCGCGATTTAAGGCCGGTCGGCTGCTCGACATTCGTGTTCTTATCGACACCCACGACCTGGTGGAGCAGGCGCTCGGGCTTCCAACTTCCCTGCCGACGATCGGGTCATAGAGGCCACGCGATCTCTCAGCGCGGACGCGACGTCGCAGTGCCTTGCATGACGGCATTCCTCAGATCGATGAAACCGACCATGATTGCGAACCGCCACAATATCCATCCGTCAGCTCGTTCGCAGCAAAGACCGGCGTGGGCCGATGCTTGGCACCTTTGGACGGTCATCGTCCCGAGACGATCGATTGCGGGTCGGCTCGTTTGGGGAACGGTATGGCGGCGTAGCGGAGGGCGGCGTTGGGTCTACAAGAAATTCATCGAGTATTTGGATGACGATACTCGGCAAAGCTAGCGTGATTGCAACGAATAACCGCGTGCAATTCTAGCGCATTTGCCGCTGGGAGCGCGCGTAACTCGAACTTGCAGACTTCGATGCGATATTTTTTCCATATTTTTGACGGTCTCAAAGTATTTCCCGACGAGGTCGGGAACACACTTTCGAGTCCTGAAGTTGCGATATCTCAGGCGAAAGTCATCGCTGCCGAACTATGCAAGGCCGGCGAGCTTTGCTGCTCGAATTTGGTGTTCGTGTTGGACGAGAATGGCAAGAATATCTTTCGGTGTCGGGCTACGTAATAAGGGCCGCCCAACGCCACTTCAAAACGGGACCTCGCGGCGATTCCATGATGATGAATAAATTGAAAAGACCCGGGTTAGCGCCGCGCGGCTGTTTAGTCCGGGTGACGAGCGGATCAGGACCAACTTCTCTGAGAGAAAGATGGTTCGCAGTTGGGATCTACTTTCAGAAAACGGCTAAATTTGTTGTCTGTGCCCTTCCTGAGATCGATCCGAGCGACGTCGTTTTCGCGTATAGGCGGCTCAAACCAACCGAAATTTCAACGTTGGGTCTGCGGCGGGGACAGATTGTTTTGTGCAACGGCCCGCTTCAGGACCCCGAAACACTCGGCAGCGCGGGTTCTTTCCGGTTAACGCCTTCGGGCGACGTAAGCAGGCGTTAATATGGCTCGCGCCTCTCCAGGCAGCTATTGGACGGTGAGCCTGCAGATGTTCGCAAACCGTTGAACCATGCCTATTGCCATCATTCGTTGAACGAGCGACTTGGGGACTGGGTTCACGCAACCGTTGATGGAAGAAGTATTGGCCGGACACCCACGTTGCTCGTCGCGAGCCAGACTTGCGTTCTGTGTGTCCTTTGCCGAGGTCATCGGGCGCCCCATACCCCCATCTTCGTCGGACCCAGCCGGGTTGTAGCATGTCATGAAATTTGGATTCCGCCAGGCGGCCGCATCCCCGAGCTTAGACAAAGCAGTCGCTCCGAACGCGGGAACCCGATCCCATTAATCGTCGGCAGCGGAAGATGTCCTTCGCAATCAGTTGTCGGCGGGTCCGGGGGCCTCGGGCTACTCTTAGGGGTGGTGATGTTTGCCATCCGGCCTCAGAACTCTGCAGTCGCTCGTTTCGTTCGATGTCCCAGACCGCTCGGATCATCGCAAACAGGAACGCAGTCGTTAGCCCAAATAACAATGTCCCGTTGAGGGCCTCCAGTGCACCCATGAGCTGCCACTGATCCTTGAGAAAGAGGTTCGCATGACCGTAGCTTGTCATCGCGCTGAGCGAATAAAGCATCGCCGATTTTCTATCGGGCAAGGCGTCTAGAAGGCGATACGATGCGGCCCACAAGACCCCCTCCAATCCGTGAAGCATCGTCGCTAGCAGCGCGACCATCCCCATCACCAAAATAAACATCGGCACGAAGCGGCGACGGACCACGGCCATGTTCATTATCTTCAACACCTGCCTATAAATTAACATCAGACCGACGACGTGAGTGACGACGCACATGACGATTAGGGGCAGGCTCCAAAGCCAGTCGATATCCCAGGTGGCGGCTACAGCTGAACTCATTTGTTCCGAACTCCAATCGTGAAGTCTCTCCGCCAGGTGCTTTAACGCACGACGCGCGGTGTCACTGATACAGGTCGCGCACCATCCGGTCCTCGTGGCTGCCCGGAGCCAACTCTCGAACGCGGACACGGCCTGGACATCGCGTTTCCATAGCGGATGTCGGGTCTGCACCGAAGGGCAAAAAAACGTAGAATACAAGTGGGAAGGAAATCTTGCGCGGGCGGCCCAAGGGCTGCTAAATGGCGGAATGATATGCCGAAAGTACCCGTAACTTAAGCAATCGCAATTTTCTCATGCGCTAGATAACCAAAAAAGATCATGATCACCACCTGAGTTTGGAAGCCGATTGGAGGCCTTGTGAAGGATCCACGAACCAAAAAAGTCAAGAATATTAAGCTTGGCAATTATAAGGATGGCAGCCCTCTCGACGACATACAATACCTGGAGTGTAAGCTTATTCTTAAGCCAGATGAGTTTACGTCCGCAAAGGCATTTCATAAATTCGGCAAGCTTGTCGCGCTTGCGGCAAAGGAGCGCGGTATCAAATACGATACCCGCAAGGCGGCTGGCACCAGACCGCAAATACGCGAAGTTGAGTTTTTCGACACGAAAGACTTTCGTCTCTACAACAACGCTTTCATATTGCGCCGACGAGTTCGATACGAAGATGGATTCCCGCTCGGGCCGCCGGAAATTGTCTTTAAATTTCGGCATCCAGACCCTCAGACAGCGGCGGACTTGGATATTCGCCCGAACATTCCTGGAAAATATCGCATCAAATTTAAGGCAGAGGCGTTGCCCCTAAAAGACCAGTATGGCGGCTACCGTCTCCTGTTTTCGCACAATGTGCAGTTCCCAATTACTGAAGCGCCACAAGCCGGCGATACGGCGTTGCAAACGCTGGCCAGTATATTTCCACCGTTGAAGAGCATGCGAACACAAGGCAAGAAGATCGACCGCGTTGCAATGGTCAACCATACGATTGTCGAGGAGGTATTGCAGGACCTTGGCTCTTTGGATTTCGGAAAGGGCGTCACGGCCAACGCTAACGTTGCCTTGTGGCGCACCAGGGGCGAGCACAAGGTGTTGGTGGGTGAATTTGCCTTTGAAGTAAAGTTCGATCGAGGCAGCGATTTGCACGATAAAGCTCGCCAACGAGTTGCGAAGTTTTTTGTTCATCTGCAACAAATTTGCCAAGCCTGGATATATCTCGGTGCGACAAAAACCGCCATGGTCTATCGCCTCAAGGGAAACCCTCCGAACGCGCATGAATAAACCGCTGGCGGCTGAGGTTTTTTGCAGCGTACGGTCATGCTGCGGGCGTCTACTTCTCAAGCCTTAAAAAGAGTCGCGCAGAGACAATAGATGCCAACTTAAACCTTAGCCGCCGTGTTCAACGCCGAACGCTACTGGACTACGGAGAAGTCAACAATGTTCGATCGCCTCATCCGAGACGACGTCCGCGGCATCCATTACGCTGTCAGCATATTTTGCGCCACGACTCTTCTTTGGATTCTTGTAAAAGCTGTTTCCGATGCAAGCCCAATCTGGGCGGTCAGCTCGATGGCAGCGACGAGCGATCCAATGGTGAAGCAGGCGTTACTGACCTTTCGCGGACGGATTATCAACACGCTGCTCGGCTGCGGCACCGGGCTGACATTTTTGGCGTTTGGCCGCACCGACCTTAGGCTTTCATTTGCTCTAGCAGCGACGGTACTCTTGTCATCATACGTTGTGCGCGTTCCCACGATGTGGCGACAAGCACCGATCACGGCTGCGATCGTTATTGCAGGGGGTTTAGAACACCACTCCAAACTTAGCGGGATGGAGGAGGGCTTGCATCGCGTCGCAGAAGTGCTCTTGGGCTGCGTCGTTGGTTTGCTGGTGGCATGGTTGCTCTCGAAGGTTTGGCCGCTGCCGGAGCCGGCGCCCTCGCACACTACGATCTGAGAAACGACAAATTCACAAACCTCACGCAACTCACGTTCGGGTGCTGGGAGGGATATGGCCTGACGAGCCGAGAAATCTAAATCCTTGAAAAATGGGTATCGGGTAGGTAGCCCCTTCTGAGTGCGTGTCCTCCCTTCAATACCAGCTGCGCCGCTAATGCAGGACGCTGTACAGTCCGTCCAGTAACGAGCCTTATACGTAGTCCCTACCCCCGGGGGAAGGACTTGCAGCCAATCGGCATGCGGTGCAATTGCCTTTAGCGTTCAACCTCCGACCGTCTGCCCATCTTCCATTGATGTTGACGATCCGGCTCCCGTATCGATCTGTGGCGGGCCGAGGATATTCCCCGCACAAGGGGACAGGGGGGCTCGCTGCCAGTGCCTTTTGCGGATTGATCCAAGCGGCGATGGACATGACTCGCTCGCAGCCATAGACTCCAGCGTGTTGGTCCTTGGGGGATCTTCATGGCGGGGACATGCGCTCGCAGGCGGACCCTCGACCCCTGAGAATCGGCTATGTGGACTGGCTGGCGCGATCCGCCCGGCACGGAAATCCCCTGGGGATGCCGATAGAAGCGCAAGATAAATCATAAAGGGAGGGATGGATGTCTCGGAAACTCGCAGCAGAATTTTTCGGAACCTTTTGGCTCGTATTCGGTGGCTGTGGGAGTGCCGTACTGGCCGCCGCATTCCCGCAACTCGGCATCGGATTTGCCGGCGTTGCCTTTGCGTTCGGATTGACCGTCCTGACTATGGCCTATGCCGTCGGCGGAATTTCCGGGGGCCACTTCAATCCCGCGGTCTCCCTCGGTCTGGCGATTGCCAACCGTTTCGAATGGTCCGAACTCATTCCATACTGGATCGTTCAGGTCGTCGGCGGGTTCGCGGGTGCGGCGGTGCTGTACGTCATCGCCTCAGGCGCGCCCAACTTCGCGGCTGGCGGTTTTGCCTCGAACGGCTATGACGCTTTGTCACCGGGACACTACAGCCTGCTGTCGTGCCTCGTCGCTGAAGTCGTGCTGACGGCGGCCTTCCTGATCGTCATCCTCGGTTCGACCTCGAAGGCCGCGCCGGCGGGCTTCGCGCCGATCGCGATCGGACTGGGCCTCACACTTATTCATCTGATTTCGATTCCCGTGACCAATACCTCCGTCAACCCGGCTCGCTCGACCGCGGTCGTGCTGTTCGCGCATGCCGGTGCAATCGGTCAGCTGTGGCTGTTCTGGGTTGCTCCGCTGGTGGGCGGCGCACTCGGCGCCTTGATCTGGAAGTCGGTGCTTTCGCCGGGCGAATTGCCCGGACTGATCGGGCAGGAAAGATAGCGGCCGACGCCTCGATACCGGCGCGTTTTCGCGGCGGTGGCGGCGTTGCGATTTAGGGCGTGGACTCGTTAGCACGCAACCAAATTCGGATCGATGCGAGCTTGACGAACGCCAGATAGTTGGCCGCGAGTTTGTCATATCGGGTTGCGACACGCCGACATTGTTTGATTTTGTTGAAGAACCGTTCGATCAAGTTCCGCGCGCGATACAGATACGGACTGAAGCAGATCGGGTCTTTGCGATTTCGTTTCGGCGGAATGTTCGCCCATGCTCCTTGCTGGCGGGCAAGCTCTCTGATCCAGTCCGCGTCGTATCCACGATCCGCGAGTAACATCGTTTGTGGGAGCAATGCGCTGAGGAGAACCGAACACTGCCGATTATCATGCGCTTCACCGGGCGTGAGCGCGAGATGGACCGGCAGACCATTGGTGTCGACCACCGCGTGAATCTTGCTCGTGAGGCCTCCGCGCGAGCGACCCATTGCTTGGTGATTGTTGTCCGAGATACACGCTCCGTGCTGGTGGACGCGCACGACGGAGGTATCGATCATCTGCACTGCCGCATCGTGACCGGCGGCCAGCGCATCCATGATCCGGTCCCAGACGCCAGCCCGTCGCCACCGCACGAAGCGATTGTAACAAGTGGTGCGGGGACCATAGGTCTCGGGCAGGTCCCGCCATGGAGCACCTGAGCGGAGGACCCAGAAAATGCCACTGAGCACGCGACGGTCGTTTACGCGCCGAACCCCACGCGGTTTGTTCGGCAGCATCGGTTTGATTGCGGTCCATTCGTAGTCGCTGAGTTCGTAGCGCATGATTCGAGGCTCCGGTTTCGGAGCTTGAATTACGTTTAGAGCAGCGGCACCAACCCCCGGTGACCGGTCGCGGTAATGCTTTGAATTTACTTCCGCTTCATGGCGGCATAAGGGACATTGCCGGATTCCTGGTGGCCCGGCCCCGTCGCGAATGACGCATGTCGGACGTTGGGGATGTCCGCTTGCAGGCACTTGTCCACCGCAAAGCGTCGTCGGCGACCTGCCGCGCGTCTGTCGCGGGATACGGACAGTCCCGCGAGAAGCAGTGCGTACGCGGCGAGCCTGCGGGATACGAACTCGGTGAAGGGCCGCATCCAGCGCGAGGGCGAGGTCGTACTCTGGTCGCCAACCACCTGACCGACCTGCCGCCGAGCTCGCGACCGTCAGCGAGCGCGATGCTGGCTTCCCGCTGCCGCACGGTCGCGGTGATGAATTCCATCACGGCAGTCCGGGGATCGATCCGCGCAGCCTGCCGCCGAAAGGCCCGAAGCCGAGGGACATCTACATGCCGACCTGCACATCGACAGCATCAAGGTGAAGACACGCGATTTCAAGTAACGCGCTGCCGCTTCGAAACTAGCCGCTGCTCGGCCCGTCCCTGCGTACCAATAGCGGTCAATATTGCTCACCGCTGCAATAAACTCTCTCCACAGAGGACCTATTGCGCAGTGGGGTTGTTGGTCCATCAATCTCTGCCATCCTCCCAAAAAACGACGTAGCGCTATTCCGGGCTCTCGCGCACCAGGAAACGACATGAACAGACTGAATGGAAAGACCGCCGTGATCACCGGCGGCGCTACCGGCATCGGCCGCGCCGCGGCAAAGCGCTTCATCGAGGAGGGCGCCTTCGTCTTCATCTTCGGCCGCCGGCAGGAAGCGCTCGACGCCGCTGTGGCCTACCTCGGGCCCAAGGCCCGCGCGGTAAAGGGCTCGGTCTCGGATGAGGCCGACCTCGACCGACTCTACGCGGCGGTGAAGGCCGAGCGAGGAACCCTCGACATCGTCTTCGCCAACGCCGGGGTGGGCAGCCAGTTTAAGCTTGGCGAGATCACCGCCAAGCACATTGACGAAACCTTCGACACCAACGTGAAGGGTACGATCTTCACGGTCCAGAAGGCACTGCCGCTGATGGGTCAGGGCGGCTCGATCATCCTGACCGGATCGAGCGCCGGCACCACGGGCGCCCCGGCGTTCACCGCCTACAGCGCGAGCAAGGCGGCAGTGCGCAACCTCGCACGGACCTGGGTGGAGGATCTGAAGGGCACCGGCATCCGCGTAAACGTGCTGTCGCCCGGGGCGATAGCGACCGAACTCGCGACGGCAGCACTGGGCGAGGATGGCCTGAAGGCCTACGGCTCGATGACTGGGTTCCAGCGCATGGGCGATCCGGCGGAGCTTGGGGCCGTGGCTGCCTTTCTTGCGTCGTCGGACAGCAGCTTCATGACCGGCAGCGAGGTCGCCGTCGACGGCGGCCTGGCGCAAATCTGACACGCGACGCCCGGCCGGGCGCTAACAGTGAAAGCAATGGAGTAGATCGGACACGAACCGTTCTAAGGGAAAAGGAGAGATTACAATGAGCATCGAAAAGAATGTCCAGACTGTGAAGGATTTTTTTGCAGCAATGGGCCGCGGCGATATGCAAGGGCTGCTGGCGTTGTCTGCCGAAGATATTGAGTGGATCATTCCGGGAAAGGACTGGCCGCTGGCCGGAGCGCATCGCGGGCACGCGGGATTGACGGCTTTGCTTCAGAAGGCTTCCGAAACGGTTGAAACTTCAACAGAGCCCTCCGAATACGTAGCGCAGGGAGACCGGGTTCTGGTCGTCGGCGTCGCTAAGGGGAAAATCAAAGCCACGAATAAGACGTTCAAGGACGATTGGATTTTCGCCATTACCGTTCGAAGTGGCAAAGTGACGAACATCCAGGAATATGTCGACACGCAAGCACTGGCGCGGGCCTCCGAGATGGATGCGAGCCCAGGCCCTCGCACATCGAAACCGGTACCACACGAAACGATTCGTAAAGCCAGCTAATACGTTGAACAGCGGCAACGCCTTGCCGAAGCACCAAATGGAGGTAACCAACTCCAGAGAGGATCGATTATGCTTGATCATGAGAAGTTCATCAGAAAAGCCTACACCTACGTAGAGGGGCAAGGATTAGATACGCAGAAGTTTGTTTCCATGTTCTCTGACGAAGGATACATGCTGGATATGGCTTCCGGCACTAAGTTCCGCGGGAAGGCCATTGGTGACTCCGTTGCCGGCTTAGCAACTGCATTCCCCGACCTCCACCGCGAGTTACTTAGCATCTACGTCGCGGAGAACGTCGTCGTTGTCGAAATCGCAGTTCGGGGAACGCATAAAGGTGAGTTGGCCCTTGCTTCTGGACCTCTAGCTCCAACGGGCAAGACAATAGATGTCCCGATGTGCGATGTTTATCACCTTGAGGGTGGGAAGATCATATCCTTTGATTGTTACAACTTGCCTTCCGTAATGCTGCAGCAACTTGGCGAAAAAAATATGAGGTTATCGTGACCACGAAACCCCGTATCGCCATCGTGATTGGCTCGACCCGGCCCGGGCGGTACGCCGACAAGGCCGCT
This sequence comes from uncultured Acidobacteriota bacterium, assembly GCA_963711325.1. Classification (GTDB taxonomy): domain Bacteria; phylum Acidobacteriota; class Terriglobia; order Acidiferrales; family UBA7541; genus Palsa-295. The sequence continues at coordinate 49,672 of CAVQDR010000001.1, forward strand.
GGCTGGATGCTGAAACAGACCCAGGCCCGTGACGACATCAAGGCGGAGCTCGTCGACCTTCGCGACCATCCAATGCCCTTCTTCGATGAGAAGGGGCCGCCTATGTCGACGCCCAGCGAGAACCCCGAGGCATTGCGCTGGCAGAAAACACTAGCCCGATACGACGGCTTCGTTTTCGTGGTGGCCGAATACAACAGCTCGATCACGGGTGTGCTGAAGAATGCGCTCGACCAAGCCTATAAGGAGTGGGTACGGAAGCCGTTCACTGCCATTGGTTACGGCGGGGCCGGAGCGGCGCGGGCGATTGAGCATCTACGCCAAATCACGAGTGCCCTGCAAATGGTTTCGACCGCAAACACCGTCAACATTGGCGGCGGCGATTTCATGTCGACCTCGCCGATGGGTGCAAACAAGCCCATCGAAGACATCGAGGCACGCCTGCAGGGCAAGACGAAGGCGGCTTTGGATGAGCTTGTCTGGTGGGCACGCGCGACGATGGCGGCGAAGGCCGCTGAAGCTTCATCGCGGCGCGACCCGAACGAGCTGGCGGCGTAGCGCTGGCCATCCGCGGCCATCGGGTCGGGGGAGACGGTGGATCAGTCGTGCATCGCCCCCTCGTACGCCGCGCGTTCGTCGAATGTCCAACCGTATAGGAGATCTCGATGTACGACCAATCCATGCTATCCGAGTTGATCAAGTTCGCACATGTCGATACGGGCTCAACCGTTATCGACGTTTACCCAGGCGACGGCGATTGGACCCGTATATTTTCCGACGTCGTGGGTCCCGAAGGACGGGTCTACAGCTTCGTGCCGGCCGAAGTGGCCGACTTCAAGAATGATCCGGTCGGCAGCATGCGGACGCTTGCGAAAGAGCCGGGCCGAGAGAACGTCGAAGCCGTCTCGGCGGATCTCGTTGCGATGCCAGAAGTCACGAAACCAGCGGATGTCCTATGGCTGCACCTGTTTTACCACGATCTCCACACCAAGCTGATGGGGGCCAAGGGCGCGACTGCGGCCGACTTCAATCGAGCCGTCTACGAGCGGCTGAAGCCCGGTGGGTTGTATGTCATCGTCGACCACGCCGCCGCCGTCGGGGCGGGCACGAGCGACGCCCAGTCGCTGCATCGGATTGAGCCTGCATCCGTCCGCAAGGAGGTAGAGGCCGCAGGCTTTGTACTGGACGCGGAAAGCACCATGCTCGCGAACAAGGACGATCCGCGCTCGATCAAGGTGTTCGATCCCTCGATCAAGGGCAAGACCGATCGTTTCGCCTATCGGTTCGTGAAACCCTAGCGGCCCATCGCATCATTTCCCTGCGATGCGGAAGTTGATCGCTACCGGGGCATAGCGAACCCTCGCGAGCCGTCAGCTCGGCGATTTATGGGTTCACGGCCTAGATCAGCCCGATCTCATCAAGCTCGGCTGATTTGCCCCGCGTCGGGCAAATCAGTCGTTCGCCTGTCTAGTCCTCCTCGCAAAAATATTTCTGTTCCCGTTTGACCCAAATCACCTCTACATCCTCCGCCATCCCCGCCCACACAAAGGGGCGTTTCGCGATCGTCACGAACGTAGGGCAGGGATGCGATGGACGCAGATGCGCTTTTGACGAACGGTGCTGATGCGGACGGCGAAGTCGTATGGTCCTGACGCCTCGACGCTGGCGTCAAGTTCTTGAGAAGGAAGCTTCTTGGGGGCGACGGTGACAAGAAAGCCCGATCACCGGGGAGATTACGAAGGAAACCGTTAAAACCATTCGCGTGCGGGAATGCCGGGTGATCCCGGTGCGCTCGTGGTGACTAACGCGCGTGCTTTCTACACTACACGCGCGGCTGCGGGTGCAACGGGCACCCGGCATTCCCCATGCCCTGACTTATTTGGGCGGAAATTTCCTGCACAACTCGGGCGCATGGCGCGGTGAGAACGCGGAGGTGCGACTTGCCGTCATTGCGAGGAGCGAAGCGACGAAGCAATCCAGTTCTCCGTGGACGCGGCTCCTGGATTGCTTCGCTAACGCTCGCAATGACGATTAACTTCTCGTCGTCCCGGCCAAGCCAACGGGTCGGCGCGAAGCGCCGCCCGATGACAGGCTCAGCGCGAGCCGGGACCGACAACCACCGGCGCCGATGTTCTGGCAGGCTGGGCCGCGATCCCTTTCGTTATTAACGTCAGTGGTTATGGGTCCCCGCCTTCGCAGGGACGACCGAGTGTTGTGAGCAGGTCGAGGATCAAGATCAGAAGGGATCGCTCAATGCCCGACAATCTCGGGCACCTTCGTTGCCGGCGGCGTGTTGCGGCTGCGCTGGGTGCGGACGATGCCGTCGATGATTGTCATGCCGATGCCGGGCAGGTCGCCGAGCTGCACGCTGTCGAGAATGTCCTTGCCGGCGGAATGCTGCGCCTTGTCCATGATGACGAAGTCAGCCGCGCGCCCGACTTCGACGATGCCGCAGTCCAGCGCGCGCATGCGGGCGGTATTGCCGGTGGCGAAGCAGAACGCGATTTCCGCCGGAACATCGCCGAGCGACGACAGCAGCGACACCATGCGCAGGATGCCGAGCGGCTGCACGCCGGAGCCGGCCGGCGCGTCGGTGCCGAGGATGACGCGGCCAAGGTCGCCCATCTCGCGCGCGATCCGCAACGTATAAAGTGCCGCGCGTTCATTGCCGTTGTGAACCAGTTCGAGCCCACGCTTGCAGCCTTCGCAGATACAGCGGATCTGGCCGTCGGGCAGGGCGGTATGGCCGCCATTGATGTGGCCGATCACGTCGGTGTCGGCCTCCAGCACCACGTCCTTGTCGATCAGGCCGGAGCCGGGAATGGAGGGGCCGCCGGTGTGGATCGTGCTTTGAATGCCGTACTTTCGCGCCCACGCCACCATCTTGCGCGCCGTCGGTCCATCCTTGACCCCGCCGAGCCCGACTTCACCGAGCAGCTTGACCCCCGCGGCGGCCAATTCCCTGAAGTCTTCCTCGACCATGCCGGGCTCGATCACCGGCGCGCCGGCATGGACCTTGACGCCGCCGGGGCGGAGATTGTCGAACGCGCGCTGCGCGAAAATCGCCATCGCCTTGACGCCGATCACATCGCGCGGCCGGCCCGGCATATGAACTTCGCCGGCCGAGATCATGGTGGTGACGCCGCCGTTGAGAAAGCTGTCGATCCAGCCGATCTGATTTTGCCGCGGCGTCCAGTCGCCGGCGACGGGATGAACATGGCTGTCGATCAGGCCAGGCGTGACCGTAGTTCCGTTGGCATCGATAATGGTTGTCGCACCCTCGGCGTTGAGATCCTTGGCTCGTCCGATCGCGGTGATCTTGCCGTTTTCCGCCAGAATCGTATCGGCGTCGAGGATCGGCTTCTCCATCGCGCCGCTCAGCAGCAGGCCAATATTGCGGATCACCAATTTGGTCGGGCCGGCGGCCTGAGGGGCATCATGGGCCATGGATTTATTCCTTTTCTGCTCACGCTTTCGCGGGTCGTCAAAAGCGACTTGATCCCGGCTTGACGGCGGGATCAAGTTGGATTATTCATTTGTATACAAATGAATTGGTCGATGCAATCGGCGACCTGCTTTAAGGCCCTTCACCAGGATCAACGGGAATGAGCAACTTCAATCTGGAAAGCGTCCTCAGCGTCCATCACTGGACCGATAATTTGTTCAGCTTCACCACCACCCGCGATTTCTCGTTCCGTTTTCGCAACGGCGAATTCACCATGATCGGCCTGAAGGTCGGCGAGAAACCGCTGTTGCGCGCCTATAGCGTCGCCAGCGCCAATTACGAGGACCGGCTGGAATTCTTTTCGATCAAGGTGCCGGACGGGCCGCTGACCTCGCGGCTCCAGCATCTCAAGCAAGGCGACGAGGTCATCGTCAGCCGCAAGGCGACCGGAACGCTGGTGATCGACAATCTCGAGGACGGCCGCAATCTCTATTTGATCGGCACCGGTACCGGGCTCGCGCCGTTCCTGAGCGTGATCAAGGACCCGGAGACGTACGAGCGCTTTGAAAAGGTGGTGTTGCTGCACGGTTGCCGCCGCGTCGCCGAACTCGCTTATGGCGAGATGATCGCCGAGAAGCTGCCGAAGGACGAATTGATCGGCGGCCTGGTGCGCAACCAGTTGATCTACTATCCCACCGTGACCGCGACCCGTTCCGCAACCGCGGCCGCATCACGGACCTGATCACCTCGGGCAAGCTGTTCAGTGACGAAGGCGTCGCGCCGCTTCAGGCCGACCGCGATCGCGTCATGATCTGCGGCAGTCCCATCCACCACTGCACCACCCTCCGCGACCGCTGCCGCATGGCGATGGCGGGGATGACAAATACCTGGCGAGCGAGACCTCGATCCCGCTCAACGGGATCGCGACAGCACCGGCAGACGTGAAGAAGGCGCTTCAGAACACCATCAACACCGCCGATGCGACCGAGGCGGCGCGAGCCGTGTGGGTCGCCTCATCTGCCACGGAGAAAGGCCTGCGCGGCACCACCGTGTCGACGCTGTCCTCTCTCCGGACCTTCGTCATGCTGAAGTTCGGCAGCAACGCGCTCGCGACGCTGGCGGACTTCGGCTTCCAGCCGCGCAAGCAGACGGCCCCCACCGTGGAGACGAAGGCGGCGGCCGCGGAAAAGTCGCTCGCGACCCGCGCCGCGCGCCACACCCAGGGCCCGAAGCAGAAGGCGAAGATCAAGGGAACGGTCCCCGTGACCGAGCCCGCGACGACGCCCGCCGCCCCGGCGCCCGCCGCTCCGGCGCCCACCGCGGCCTCCCCGGCCGCTCCGGTCGTCGTCGCCCCGGCGGCGCCCGTCACATCGCCCAAGCCGTAGCGGAGGCCCAAGGCGACGGCGCACGGACGGCTCTTGTCCCCGGCTGCTCCCACGAAGGAGCAGCCGGGGCCGATCGCACTCAGTAAAGCCGCAGAGACGCAGAGCCGAGGAAGGGGTCAGACGACCAAGAAATCCTCCGCGTTCCCTGCGCTCTCTGCGGCTTTCCTCCCGCGCAGCGAACACTCCGAGCGCTGCGTCCTCACTTCGTCGCCATCGTGATGGTCTCCGCGCGCGCATCGATCCAGTAGACGCATGCGTCATCCACGCGGAACGCGGCCGCTGGATCGACGGAGCTCGCGATGGTGCGCGGCACCTGCGCGTCGGCCAGGTCTCGCGGCACGCTGACCAGCCGCCCGGAGACCCGGTCGACGAAGTACACGTCGGTGTCGTCGCCTTCGATGCGGTCGACGAATCCGGCCGTGGCCGCGATCGACTGCGGCGCCGCTGCGCCGCCGTCGACGATCAGGGAGACCGCCACGATCCCCCGCGGGCCGCTGTAGAGCACGCCCGTGATACGGGGATCGAGATTGACGCCTGCTGCGCCTCCAGCCTCCGGTCCCGTGATGAGCGTCCGCGGTCCGAAGGGCGCGGGCAGGGGGCACTCGACGACCTCCGCTCTGCTCTCGCTCCCGACCTGGCCGTTCCACGTGGTCCAGACGAGCAACCCGGCCGACGCATCCTGCGTCGGCGAACGTCCGAAGTCATAGGCCCCGAAGCGGTGGGGCACCTGGTCCGCGTCGAGCGTCTGCACGAGCGTGACCGGGCCGCCGGTCGTGGACGTCTCCACGATGGCCGGGGCGAGCTGCCCGGAAGGGTCGACGTCTTGCTCCGCCCAGTACACTTGCGTATCGAGGACCAACAGCGCGCCCGGTGCCCGCCGATTCGACGCGAGGATCACGGGCTTGTCGGTCGCGCCCAGGCCTCTCGACCGGACCGAGCCCATCGCGCCGCCGTCGGCATCGGAAGTGCCCACGGTGGTCCAGAACACCGCGCCCGCCCGGGGATAGCCGTCGTCGAGGTTGAAGTCCGCAATCGGCGTATCGCTCGTCACGAGGCGCACTGGCGGGGACCCGTCCTTGGGGACCCGCCATAGACTCTGCGCCGTCGAGCCGTCTGTCCCGCCCGACGCGACCACGTAGAGGTTCAATTCGTCGATGGCCATCACATTCGGCACGATGCCCGCGAGGTGCGCGAGCGCGGAGGGTCGCGCGGTGCACGCGCCCTCCGACCCCATCAGCGCAGGCGCGGGAGGGAGCTCCAGCGAGACGCTCTCGGGGGCGCTACCGCCGGTAGCTGCCTTCGGCGCCGGATTTCTCGAAAAGTGTTGTCATGGGGATGGCAAAACCGTCCTCCCCTGCCCCGCCTGCATGTTTGCGGGCGACGCGGTAGAGCCAGCGTTCGCGCCCGCCGGTGATTGAGAAATAGGCTGGATCGATGGCGAGGAGTCCGCCGTCCATCAGGATGCCTTCATAGAACCAGTCCGAAAGCGTAAGCGTCATGCCTTTGCTCTGGCCGGTTTCATCGTCCAGAAGGTCGGTCCAGGATTCAATCCAGCTGAATTGCCGGTGCTTCTTGCCTTTCTTGACGCGGATATTGGTGACGATGGTTGTTGCCTGTAAACGGCCCAGCCCTTCCCGCAAACGGCGGTATTCCTGGCCGCCGGTGTCGCGGCAGATGGTCTTGAGAAGGTCATAAGGCTGAAACGACAGCGTGCGCGGAAGATCGTTCGCGCCTTTTTTACGCAGATTGTTCAGCGTCGACGCGGCCCAGATCAGAATATCTGCGTCCCATATTGTCGCCATGCCGAACTCGGCGTTTGGAAAGACGTTCACGAACAATTCGGCGTTGGGACTGATATACTCGATAGGCTTGAGGCGCTTGCGCTTGGCGAGGCTGAAAAACGGCCGCTCCATTGTCTCGCGCTGATCGCGCAGCGGCAGGTCCGCGATGAATGGGACAAAGAGATCGAACTGCGGATCGAAGGCGCGGCGGGCGGTCAACGTGTATACACCTATACCTGTATCATCTTAAACACCTGAAACCCGCTCCTTGCCTTTCTTCACGAACAGAAGGTCCAGGGCCTGTTCGAGCAACGCTTGCACCGTCGTGTCCTCCTCGACCGCCAGCAATTTGAGCTGCTTGGCGACTTTCGGGGCGAAATGCCCGGCGATGAGCTTCTGGCCCTCGCGCGAGGGCCGGTAGAACTTCTCGGACGCGGCCTCGCCGCGCGCGGCGGTCTGCTTGGGCGGCGCGCTGCGGCGTGGCTTCGGTTCAGGCGCGGGCGGCGGAGAACCCGCCTGTCTATCTAGAACGGATTGCAGCGAATTGCGGGTCATGGGCGTCCTCGTCTGTATCGCGTATAGGTGTATACACGTATAAGCGTATAGTTGTTTGATTTCCTCGGCTGCTTTTCCATCCGGCTCGAATTCCTGCGCGGTCAGGCCGGTTTGCTGGGCGCGGGAATATGCGACGCGGTTATGGATGCGGACGGGTGCGAGCGTCGCCTTCAATTGCTTTATGGCGTCCTCGGTGTCGGTAATCTCGCGGCCAAGGATCGGGCAGAAGGTCAGGACCACGGCGGACGGCTTGCTGTAGTGGCGCACAAGTTCAAGCGTCCGGGTCATCGCCATAACGTCGAGAACGGCGGGCCGCGTCAGATATCGGCAACGGCTGCATCCACTGAGGGGAAAATCTTATTCTTCTGGGTCATAGTTTCCGGGCCGAGCTCATGTAGTCCGCCAAAAATTTTATCGAGTTCGGGGAATATCCGCAATGCTGGCGGGGCGACTGGCTCAATCTAGTTCCGGCGTTTTAGAAAGGATTGACCACGCCGAGTGGGAGGCGTATTAGTAGTTCGCGGACAATCGAATGACTCGACCTAAACTGCTGATACCGAGCGAAGCGGCCAAGATCCTGGGCATCAGCTACCCGACCATCAAGCAGTGGATCTATAAGAAGAAGCTGCGCACCATCAAGACCGCAGGGGGCCACCACCGCATCCCTGAATCCGAAGTCGACAAGTTCCTGCATCTGAAGTCCGAGCGGAAGCCGGTGCCGGAACGGCGAGAGAACTACCGGCGCATTAGCGGCAGGAATCAGCTGGTCGGCAGGGTGGTCGAAATCAAAATCGACGGATTGATCGCGCAGCTGCGGCTCTTTATCGGCGGACAACACATCACCTCGATTGTGACGGCCGATGCAGTGCGGGAAATGCGTTTGAAAGTTGGCGACAAAGCCGCGGCGCTCATCAAGTCCACGGAAGTCATGATCATTAAGGCGTAGTTTTTCCTTCAGCGCGCCCTCAATCCAAATTGATATTCACGAACTCGAGGCTGCCGCAGGGTTGTGATTTGGTGCAGCAAAAAAAGCAACCGCAGACTAATTGAGGATCGACGGAAGATTGATGCCTACGTGTTCTTTTCCGCAAGCGCAAAGCGCACGAAAATGCACCGCGCTGATCCCTTCGCGGCTCAATACGAACCAATCCGCCGTTTCCAGGATTACGGTGCGACCAAGAGTTTTGCAGGTAAGGCTGAATCGCCGCAATACGTTCACGAGCTAAACCTCTCACAAAAACTTCCGTTACTCATGGTTATTAGACGTTTAAAGGGCGTTAACGATTCAGTCATAGCGCCAATTCTCCAACGGCATCGGGCCATTCCGCCAACCGTTACCAGGAGGCTGATCGCGGCTAAGGTACGGGCCACTTCAGTTTTTCCGTTTTGATTCTCAGTAGTTGGTTGGAGGCGTTCGCGATCGCCTGTGATTCCTGATGGCCATCGCCTGACGTGGTCAGTTCCTGCAGACGCGCAAAAATCGCAGCCTCCGCTTGCGAAACCCGTTCCTGTATTTTCCGCGGATCCGCTTCCCGCTGGGCCTGATGAAGCGGCAGTTGCCATTTCGGGTAGGGCAATTCTAAGTCGTCCAAATTGACGGTCTGGAGCACGGCGTTCAACGGAATCTGCTCGAAGTGCGTTCTCAGCTTAGGCACGGTAGCTCCTGTTCCCTGCTCCAAGAAAAATAGCAGCGTGCGGCAGATACAGGCTGACTCTTTAGGTAAATCTTTGGCGTCCATTAGAGAGAACAAGCCGCGTCGTGACGCGCGAGTTCGGAGGGTTTCCCCCCGCGCGGACTTGCGCCTGACCCGATACTTGTTACTTGACGCCAGCGTGCCGACAGCGATACGATAGTGTTACGTTAGTTTAACGCGTCATTCATGGTGACACGCACAATCCGCACGGGGGGACGATGATGGCCGCACCAACAAAAGCGCCAGGACACTTCAAAACCATGATTCAGGCCGATGTCCCGCAGGGCCGCAACGGCAAGCACAAGGAAGTAGTTACGCTAATTTTGAAGGACCTGGACGGCCTCAAAGCTGGGAGCGCGATCAAAGTACCGCTGGCCGACCTGGCCGAGTCCAAAGAGAAAGTGCGTTCGGCCCTTAACCGCGCAACACGCAAGGGCGGCCGCAAAGTAGCCACGGCGAGCGATGCTACGTTTTTGTACGTGTGGAATACGGAATAACCCGAAACCTCCCCGCCTCACTTATTGCTTTTGAGGTGTGCCCGGTTGAATCCCCGGAGCCGGAGCCGGAGCCGAAGTGGGGCCGGCGGGATTCGTTGAGGGTCCAGGCGAGAGCAAGGCGAGATACGTTCGACTAAAGGCAGAATGTTGCGTTCCCGGCGCGACCGCGATCGTCTGCAGCGAGTAGCGGCCGCCCGGCAATTTGCCAGGGGCAGGCTGATCCGGAACGACGCGACCGATCTTTTCGCATCGACTGCCGCAGGCGACAGCAGCGGCGTCGCATTGACCTGCAAACCATTCCGGAAAAAGACCAATCCGGCCCTCAGCGAATTCCCGTCAAAGGCTTCTTTCTTTTCGTCTTTTTCCGGATAATAAGCCTGAAAGAAAACGTAAAGCGTTTGGTTCTGGGTGAAAAGCCGGGTGACGCTCGGAACGATCGTTTCGCCGTTCATTTCCAGCGGCGAACTCGTAGTCTTGTTGTGCAAGCCCTGAGTTTTGGTTTGCACTTCCGCTGTTTTTTGACAGGCACCAGCTGGCTCGAAAGGACAACCGAACTGAGAGTCATTTTTGCCGGCTGCGACGCCGGCACCGTAAGATTTTGCTTCGAAAGTTCCGATCTTCCCCGACTCATTTTCACGCGCCACGAATTTCAGGCGGTAGTTGCCGGGCGCGAGCAACACCCCTCCCTGATACAGCAAATTCTTCTTGTTGATCTCCTGAAAGCGCTCCGCGTCGAGCTTCACCTGGGTAGTGTCGTGCAGTTCGCGCGACGATCTGGCCGGACGGAACCGCGCGCACCTGTACCGCGAAATCGAATTCGGCCTGCCGGTTCCCGTGCTTCTCGGCCCAATCCAGCGCGCTCGCTGAGATTTTCGCGGCGATCGGAACGTAAGCTCTGCTGATCGCTGAGCCGGAACATTCCCGTCTCGACCGCGACTGGAAGCTCGACCACGGGATTATCGGAATTCACCGCGTCGGCGAGTTGCTGCGTCGCGATCTTCTTTTTCCAGATGCTGAAAATCGCGCGGCGCGTAGTAGCCATCGCGATAGCGCACATGCGCGCCGGGCACGTTGACCTTCACATGAATCGATCGCCAGCGGCCGTCGCGCTTCACTTCGGCGCCCAGATTGTAAGCGATCAGATAGTATCCGCCGTTTTCCTGCTGGATCTTCGGAAACGCGTCGCTGAGATCGCCCAGATCGAAGAATGCTTTTCCGCCGGTATCCGTGGAAAGCGTGGCGAGCGTATCGCGCGAATCTTCGCGCTGGTCGGTCTGATGAAAGACGGACGCGCCGGTGAACATCGAAGTTCCGGTGGCCGCGTTGGTGGTCACGTCGCCGCCCGGCGGCGCGGCCAGCAAGCCGCGCGAATCGATGGAGTAAATCGAAACGTCGGCGCGATTTGCCGCGTCAGTGGCGGCGCGCAGTTGCGTGCGATTTTCTTCGCCGGTCTGCGTAATGCCGCCGGTGAATTCGATCACCGCCTTTCTGTCCGGGAATTCCGCCGAGAACATTCGCCAAGCCCTCCACCGCCGCCAGTTTCTGGTCGGTATTGAAAACATTGAATTCCGTTTCGTCGGGAGTGAATGCCGCGCCGGTGTATTCCTGCACGTCGTATTCGCCGTTCTGGGCCGCCGCATAGAGCGGATTCGAAATATCGGACGCGCTGGTTTCGGTCAGTGAGGCGCCAGCGCTTTCTCCAGCACCGTTCGATCGTTCGTGAAATTCGCCAGCACGGTAAGCTTGGTCGAAAAAGCGACGATGGCCACCACGTCAGCCTTGGTCATCTGCGTCTTCAGAAATTTATCGGCAGCGTCGTGGGCCCGGATCAAATCATCCGGCTGCATCGACGTCAGATCGAAAAACAGCACGAGCAGGCGGCGGTCGCGCAGTTGATCGTTCCGCAGCGGCGGCCGCCGAGTGTAGCGGGCCCGGCATTATCAACCGGCACGACGATTGGTTTGGCATCGTCTTCCGCCGCCGTCTCCACCGCTTCGATATCCGCGTACGAAAAATTCGAAATGGTTTGCGCCTTGCCGTCGTCGGTCACCGATGAATTGATCGGCGCGCAAGCCCTTTGATCGGCTTGCCCGATTTGTCGGTTACTTCGACATCAATGCGAACCAGATCGGAGGAGGACCGCAACGCCGGAGCTTGCGCTGGTTTGGCGGGCGGCGACTGGTCTGCTGGCGCTGGCGGCGCGGGCACGGCAATGGGCGCAGGCGAATTGGGATTCGCCGCTGCGGGCATTGGCGGGTTTGCGGACGGCGCGGCGCTTGGCCCACGGCCGAGCCGCCGGCCAAGAATCCGAAGAACCATAACGATCGCGAATTTGGAGGCATAGTTTTTCATCAGAAGTTGTACCGAATCGTAATGTCCATCGTGCGCATCGATGCCGGCCGCTGTCACTCGGCCAAAAGACGTGGATCCCAGCGAGGTCGAAAGCCCCGAAAAGCTGGGCGTATTCGAAAGATTCTGAACCTCCCAGCGAACATCCAGGTGATGCCGTTCCTGCGGTCCAAAGCGAAACGATTTGCCCAACGACGCGTTCCAGTTGAATTTGCATGGCCCTTCAATCGCACCGCGCCGCTCGTTCCCGATAAGACCGTCGGCGGCAGGCGTCGCAAATGCCGCGGTATTAAAAAACGCGAGAGGCGATCCGCCGCAAATGCCGAGATTCGGATTTCCAATCTGATCGGCCCGCAACGAAAAACTCGCTCCCGTCCCATTGTCGGATGCCAGATCCCCCCAAGTAGGCCGTAACCGGATTTCCGGTCTGCCAGGTCACAATATTCTGCAGCCGCCAATTGCTCAGAATGTGGCGCGCCGCACCGCTATTTCCGTACCGGTGATGCTCGCCGAAAGGAAGTTCATACAGCGAAGCGACTCGCACTTGATGGCGCACATCGAACGAGGAAAGTCCGCGCTCGGCGGCGAAATTGCCAATCCTGCTGCACCACGATCGGATTCGTTCCGCCGATGGTGCTGGCGTTGTCGAGCGATTTGGCGAAGGTGTAGAACGCCTGAAGCGAAACGCCTTGTCGTAAACCGATGCACTAGCCGCACCTGCAGCCCGTTGTAGATGGAATTCGCGCCGGACTGATCGAAATAAAAACTGTTGGCGTCGGAATTTGCAATTCGTTTTGCGTATTCAGCGGGCTGGTGCCCAGCGGAGCGCGATTCGGCGCCCGCAGCAGATCCAGATTGGTTCCCTTCGTGCCGGTGTAGGTCAGATCGAGAATCCAATTCTGCGAGAAGGATGTTTCGGTTCCCAGAGTCCAGATTTGGGCGTAGCCATCTTTGTAAAACGGGTCGATGCCGCCTTTGTTGGAAATTATGTTCGAAGCAGGGAAACCATTCTGTAGCGTCAGCACCTGGGTGGCCGAAGTGATGAGATTTTGCGAGGTAGCAAACGGCGGCTCGTACTCAAGATATTGCTGAGCCAGCGTGTTGTAAATCGCTTCGTTGTAGAAAATCGAATACCCGCCGCGGACAACCGTCTTCGGCTTGATAAATTTCGGAACCCAGGCAAAACCGATGCGCGGCGCCCAGTTGCCGTAATCGCCGTGCACCAGCGAACGCGGAAACGCGCCGCTGAAAGGGCCCGTCTGTCCGGGCGTCACCACGCCCACCTGCCGTGGCCGCCGAATTCAGATCGAGATTCGCGATCCGATCGTAAACATCGACCGGCGGAGTCGCCGCTTCGTAACGAGCGCCGAACAAAAGCGTGAATTGCTTGTTCACGCGAAAATCATCTTGCGCGTAGGCGATAAAATCCCAGCTGCGCAGATAGGCGTTCGGCCCGAATTGCACCGTGGTGCTGTACGGCAGGCCCAGCAGAAAATCCGCCAGTTCGTAATATTGCTGCGTTCCCGGGCGCTAGCTGTGACCGGCTGGCCCGAGGCATCGAGCTGTGAAGTCAGAACGCCAGTGAAATTGAACCGGCCTCGTGGCTGGGGATCTGGAATCCGCATTGAGCTGAATTCGTCGGATTTCTCCGCCAAACGTGAAACGTGTGTTTCAGGTGAACCCATTTCAAGCTATCGCTAAAGCGCAAGCGTCTGATTGCGCACCAGCGACGGCAGCGGATCGTTCAGCCCCGAAATACTCGTAAAATTGATGGCCGGAATCCCGAAAGACATCGGATCGGTCGAAACTCCGTTGATTCCGAGATCGCCGGCGACGTCGTTTTTGAACGAATTGTCGCTCAGGATTTGCGTGCGGCTGCGGCTCCAACTCAGTTGCGTGGTTTCGACCAGGTGCGGCGTCCAATTGTGCGAGAGGCCCAGCGTGACAGATTGATTCAGCGTGGACTCGCTAGCCGGCCGTACTCGGAAAACTTCCAAACGTGTCCTGCCGTGTCGAACTCAGGTTGTATCCGCCATTCAAACTGAATTTCGCATTGATCGTGTGCAGAATGTGAATGCTCAAAATGTCGCTGTTCACCGGGACCGTAGTCTGCAACAAATAGTTCTGCACCGTGCCCGGAAGATTCGGTTCCGGATAAAAGGTGAGCAAGCCCGCGGCTGCGGAATTAATATTCGGAATCTGGCAGCCATTGCCGAGTGGAGTTCGCGGCCCGGTGAAGTTTGAGAATGGATCAAACAACGTAACGCCGAGTCCGCAGAAATCTCCAGTTCGTTCCGTGGCGGTCGGCACGGTGGAATAGGTGTCGAGCGCGCTCGATTGAATATCGTGCTGGTAGTTGATGAAGAAATACGTCTTGTTGCTTCCGTCGTAGATGTGCGGAATTTTCAGGGGACCGCCCAGGCTGGCGCCGAACCGATCGTCGTAATGACTCGGCTTGGGAACCTCATTGCCGGTGATCGAATAAGGCTTGGCATCGAACGCGGAGCTATCGAAGCGATCGTAAAAACTAAATCGGACGCGATTCACGGTTTGACGGCCCAGCCTTCCTCCTCGGCCGCCGCCATTTCCACCTCCGCCCGGGCCTCCACCACCGGGACCGCCGAAGCCTCCCTGGCCGCCTCCCCCACCTCCGCCTTGGCCGAATAATTGGCCGGGCCCTTGGCCGCGACCGCCGCCGAAGCGCCCGTTCTGGTCGCCGGGAGTTCCGGGAATCAGGCCGCCGAGGCCATTTCCGCCGGGTCCGCCGCTGGCGAAACCTTGGCCCACAGTTCCCTGCAGCAAAAATGAATCGGAGGTGGCATTTGAATTGGCGCTGGCCGAGAGCGCAGCTTGCGCTTGCGCGTTCTCGTTCGCTGAACCGTTCGTTTCCGACGTTTGCGGATTCGTGCCTTCGCCCGTCAAATCGGTTTGCTCGAAGCCCCCGGCGCTGGCCAAGCCTTCGCGAATCGCATTCGTCACGCCCGCCGGAACGGCCTGACCACGTCCGCCGTTGCCTTGCCTCCCGCCGCCGCGAGTTCCGGGACCTTGGCCATTCGCAGACTGGGCGGCGCTGTTCTCTCCGCTGCCGGTTGATCGGTTTCGACCTGCGGCCGGAGCTTTCGCTCCCGGCGGCTTACTTCCCGCGGCAAGCTCGGCGAGTGTTGCAACCCGGAGGACAACTGAAATGGGCGCGGGGGATGCAGCGGGAACCTGCGTCTCCATCGTGGCTTGCACGAAACCCAACTGGCTGGCCTCGATTCGATATTTGCCTGACGGCATCTGAGGAAACTCAAATTTGCCGAAGTCGTCGGTCCAGCTGAGCCACACCTTATTCGTTTCCGGAGAAATTAAACGAACTGTAGCGCCCGGAACTGGCGAGCCTTCGGCAGTTCGAACCACTCCGGCGATCGAAGATGAAGGCTGCGAGAGTTGTTGGGCGGAGAGCGAGAAAGTCACCAGCACGCTTACGACGAGAAGCACAGACGATTTTCCCGGGAGTAAGCAAGCCCGCAGAATCCGCTGTGCGGACGAGGTCATGAAGAGCGTCCGCTTGGCCAGTACAATCACGAAAAAAGTGTCCCCCGAAGCGACCGCGACATGTGATTCCGATTTTTGAGCCTAACAGTTCCACAAATCTGTGGGAGCTAAAGGGTTAAACATTGTTGCGATGAACTGAACCGACCACCGGGGCCTACAAAAAATGGAACTTTGGCGCGCCGGGGCTGAATTCATGAGCGCGGGTGCCTCCGATATCGCCCGGCAGTTTCTCTCCAAGGAGCGTCGCCAATTTCTCACCAGCAAAACAAGCCACCTGCTCGATCGATGAGAAAGGCTTGGGCCGTGTTCGCCATCGCGATAGTCGCGTTAGGTGACGCGCCGTTGCACTCTCAGCAGCAAGCGCCGCCGATCGCCGTCGAAGTCAAAATGGTCAGCATGCTCGCCAGCGTGCGCGACAAACATGGGCACCTGGTCGATACTCTGACCAAAGATGATTTCGCGGTGGAACAAGACAGCCATCCGCAGGCGATTACCTACTTTTCCAAGAATTCCGATTTGCCTCTGACGCTGGGTTTGCTGGTCGATACCAGCATGAGCCAACGGCGGGTTTTAGATCAGGAACGCGCCGCCAGCCATGATTTTCTGGACCAAGTGCTGCGCGAAGATAAGGATAAGGCCTTCGTGATTCATTTCGACTATGAAGTGGAGCTGCTTCAAGATGTCACTTCATCGCGAAAAAAGTTGGACGCGTCACTCGACGCATTAGGCACGCCGGAATTTTCGAACGCGAGCAGCGGTTCCGGCGGCTCAGGTAATGGCGGAGGTTCAGGCAACGGAGGTTCGGGAGGTGGCTACGGGTCCCGTGGCCACGGCGGAGGCACCCTGCTTTACGATTCTATCTTCCTCGCCTCGGATGAGGTCATGAAGAAGCAACAAGGGCGCAAAGCAATCATCGTCCTGACCGACGGCGTCGATCGCGGGAGCAAGGAAACTTTGCGGGCCGCGATTGAGAGCGCCGAGCGCGCGGATACCCTGGTGTATTCGATTTTGTTTGCGGACAAAGAAGGATACGGAAATCACGGGGGGTACGGCGGCGGGAATGGTGGCTACGGCGGCGGTAATGGCGGGTACGGCGGAGGGCGCGGAGGCGGCGGGATGGGCGGAGGAGGCATGGGCGGCGGCCACCATCGCCAGCAGGAAGAAGATCGCCCCGACGGGAAAAAAGTTTTGGAGCAACTCTCCAAGGAAACCGGCGGCCGCTTTTTCGAGGTGTCGAAGAAGATGCCGATTGATGAAATTTATACGGCGATCAACGAAGAATTGCGGAATCAGTACGGCTTGGGATATGTGCCGGAAAAGGCCGACGCGACCCCCGGATACCACAAGATCAATCTCACGGTGAAGCAGAAGGATCTGGTGGTGCAGACGCGGGAAGGATATTACGCTGATCGTTAGGTCCTCGGCGATTCTCCGTTGTCCGCCTCCCGCAAGGTTCGCGAAATTATTTTTGTGATTTAAGGAATCGTTCGACTTCTCGGGCCGTCGGCATCGAAGGCTGTGCGCCCTGCCTCGTTACCGAAATCGCTGCCACGGCTGACGCATAGCGCGCCGCCTCGCGCGGCTTTTTTCCTCGCATCAGGCTCACCGCCAGGCCGGCGTTGAACGCGTCGCCCGCAGCCGTCGAATCCACCGCTTTCACGGCAAACGAAGCCACCATCTCGCGCGTGCCGTCAGCCGCCGCCACGTACGCGCCCTGCGCTCCCATCTTGATCACCACGTTCGCCGGGCCTCGCGCCAGCAGCAATTCCGCGCATCGCGCCGCCGTCTCCGGCGTCACCGGCTCCTGCGCTCCCAGCCCGCACAAAGTTCGCGTCTCGCTTTCGTTTGGCGTGATCCACGTCGTCGCCTGCAATACGCCGGAGGGCAGCTCGCGGGCCGGAGCCGGATCGAGCATCAGCGGAATCTTGTTGCGGTGTGCGAACACCGCCAGTGTCTCCAACGCAATCAGCGGAATCTCCAGCTGCGCCAGGATCATCCCGGCCTTCTTGAGCAGCGCCGCGTGCGTGGAAATATCCTTCGGCGACATCTTGCCGTTGGCCCCCGGCACCACCACGATGTGGTTTTGGCCGTCGCTGCCGATGTTGATCAGCGCGACGCCGGACGAGCCGGGGACCGCCTTGACCGCTTTCACCTTGACCTTGGCTGTCGCCAGTGCCGCCTTCAGTTCGCCGCCGAAGGCGTCGTCGCCCACTTTTCCCACCATGCTGACCGGATAGCCCAGCCGGCCGACGCCCACCGCTTGGTTGGCTCCTTTCCCGCCATGAAACGTGTTGAACGATGTTCCAGTCAACGTTTCACCGGGCAGCGGAACGTGATCGGCCGTTGCTACCAAGTCCAAGTTGATACTGCCCACCACCACAATCGTTTTACGCATCGCAGTAACTCCCTTCTTCAGCGGCCAAGCCTATCACCAATCTGCGCCGCTACTCCTTCACCAACGCGTGCCTTGGGCCGGGCCGTCATGCTAACCTTTCGGGAGTTTTCTTCAGCGCGCCCGGGTGGCGGAATGGCATACGCGGCAGACTTAAAATCTGCTGTCCCTCACGGGGCATGTGGGTTCGACCCCCACCCCGGGCACCAGTTTGCAGGGTTTTTCATAGTGGTTAGTGCGGCTTGGGCTCGGAGGTGAGTTCGGGCTGCGGGAGGTCGTTGCCTAGAAGTTCGTTTTGGCGGCGCTGGCGGCTGGCGTTGAGTAACGCTGTGGCTTGCGCCAGTTCCTCTTGTCCTTCCTTGGTACGACCTTGGCGAATCAGGATCTGGCCCTTGAGGTTGCGGTAATTTGGATTTTTGTCGTCGATTTCCGCGGCGCTGTTGACGGCAGAGAGGGCTTGGTCGAATTTTTGTTGATGAAAGTAGAGGCGGGCCAGGCCGAAGTAGGAACTGGCGAGGTGGGAGTCGAGGCGGAGGGCTTCGCGGAAGTTTTGTTCGGCTTTGGAATCGTCCTGGAGGTAGGAGTAGGTCACGCCGAGGCGGTCGTAGTTGAAGGCGACGTCGGGTTCGAGGGTGGCGTCCTTGAGGAATTCGTCGCGGGCTTTTTCGAATTCGGTCCGGGCGAGATAGGTGAGACCTAGATTGAAGTGGAGATAGGGCAGCTTTGGATCGAGCTTTTCGGCCTCGCGAAATTCGGCGATGGCTTTGTCGTTTTCCTCGCGATTGAGGGCAGCTTTGCCGATGAGCAGATGATATTCGGCGGTATTGGCGCCGATTTCGACGAAGCGGCCGAGGGCGTGGTCTTCGATTTCAGATTGTCCGGATTTTCCTGCCGCGTTTCCCAAGACATAGAGGTAATTCAAGTCGTTCGATTCCTGGGGCCAGAGAGCGTCGAGGAGGCGGACCGCGTCGGAGTCGCGTCCGGTGAAGAAATAGCAGAGGCCGAGGAGATAGCGGGCCTGGACGGAATCGGGTTGATCGCGGACCACGGATTCGAAGGGGGCGATGGCGGACTGGAAATCGTTCTGGCGGTAGTAGACCAGGCCGATGTTCAGACGGATGCCGGCGACCTGGGGGGCGAGTTTGTCGGCCTGGGTGAGGCGGGCGAGAGCTTCGGTCCATTGCTGGCGGCGCATGGCGACGACGCCGAGGTTGGCGTAGGCTCCGGCGGAATTGGGATCGAGGGCGAGGACGCGGGTGAAGGAGGACTGGGCGAGGTCGAGATCGCCTTGGCGCAGGGCGGCTTCGCCTTGCTGAAAGATTTCGCCGATGCTTTGGGCGTTTTGGGCGGCGATCGCGGGTAGGGTTGCCGTAGCGGAAACGAGAATGACGATGGCGAGAATCGCGCGAAAAAGAGACGCGTTGTTTCGGGCCAAAATCACGGCACACCGTAGCACAATTTTGGGAATCAGCCGTGATCGGGTGGAAACATTCGCGAAAAAGAGCCGATTAGAAATCATGCCGAGTCTTTGTTTTGTTGCAGTTGCGATGATTTCTAATCGCGGATTGCGTTATTAGAAATGGGCTGGTTATGGCGTAAGGGGCGGCGGTTGAGGTCCGGGCAATGCTGGCCCCGCGTGTCGCACCTCCGGCGCTCGGGTGTTGCTCTTTATTTGTTCTACCGGCCCTTACGGACCGGCCTAACCTCTGCCGCCCCTCCGGGACTGATGCCGCGATAAGCGACGCGCCCGATCTGGGAGCGGAATTTTTCCGATGCGGGTGTCCGGGTTGTTTCAACTGGAGAGGTTCGAGTTGCAACTGGATCCAAGGCAAGGGCGCCGGGAGCCTTAAAAATTGTCGATTAGAAATTGGCTCCGGTGATTGCTTTGTTGGAGTTACGGCGATTTCTAATCGCGCGAGATTTTGTCGATTAGAACGGGGAGGTTTTGTTACATGTGTCGCGTGGGTGGTTTGCGGGCGCGTTCTGTGAGTGACGATCGTCATGTCGCATTTTCATCGAGGCTGAAAAGTGCCCCGACTCACGCTAACACAGGCGGGATTTGATTTCTATTCGTAGAAGTACGCATCGGCAAAGGCGGAGATTCAAAATCCGCACCCTTCAAAGAGCGAAGAGTGCGGCACCCGAAAACGATAGTCAAAGGCGGAACGTAGCGTAAGGGTGCGCCACCCGCCACAAAAGTGTGGGTCGGTCGGCGATGGGTAGAAAGGTACCGAAAAAAGGGTCGATTAGAAAACATGCCCGGCCTTTATTTTCATGGGTTTGGGCGGATTTCTAATCGCATCAGGTGCGATTAGAATCTGAGAGGCTCGATATTTTTTGGGGCTTTGCGCTTCTCTCATTGGCGCCCTCCCTCCCCGGCGTGGTTCACGCCTGATGTTCACACAAAAGCGATGCATGATAACACGCGGGTGGGGTGATGAAAAAGCACACACGGGGTCGCCGGGTGTTGAGTAACGCTGTTAAGAAAGGTTCTCTAGGACCGAAGTTCACGAACCCGGTCCGAAGAATTAGCATACGGTTCGATGAGGAGAAGTGATGACCACCGCAACGCAAGCCCGGGTTCCGAAGGTCGGCGATCACGTCACCGACAGCCAGCACGAAGGAGCGTTCGAAGTCGTCTTCGTCAACGCCCTGATGCAAACCGCGAATATCCGCCTGATCGACGGCACCGCCCACGTAGTCCCCAACGTCCCCTGGACCGCGCTAGCCCTAGCCCCAAAAAAGTAATCCCCGCTGACCGCACACCCTATCGAGCGCTGAGACAGCTGAGCTCGTGCGCCCGAACCAAACGTCGTTTGCATATCGGTATTTGTTGACGCAAAAGTACACAATGATATAATCGTTTCGCTTCGCCCAAGGGCAATCCAGGTATCTATGCTCGACTCCCGTTCCGCTGGAAGTTCGCTTTCGGCTCCAGTTATCGCACACGCTGACATAA
This sequence comes from uncultured Acidobacteriota bacterium, assembly GCA_963711325.1. GTDB lineage: Bacteria > Acidobacteriota > Terriglobia > Acidiferrales > UBA7541 > Palsa-295. The sequence goes on from CAVQDR010000001.1 coordinate 70,263, forward strand.
GTGCTTTCGCAGCTGATGTTATCAACCTCAGCCGAGATGACGCCGAAGACTATCGCGAGCAAGTGCGCTTGCTTCGGGAAAAGCTCGACAAATATGCGTGCGATCATCCCACCTACGGATTGGTGAAGACCCGGCTTTCCGGCAGCTTGGCGAAGGGAACCTCGCTAAAGACCCTCAACGACATCGATGTCGCTTTCTACGTACAAGCAGAAAAAAGCCCAGGCACTGAAGCTGACCTCCTGACTTGGCTGGCGCACCAGCTGCGCGAGGCCTACCCGCAGATGAAAGCGGATCAGATAAGTGCTAACGATCATTCCGTGTGTATCAAATACGCTGTTAGCAGCCTGAGCGTGGACGTTGTACCGGTGCTACTCATCGACAACGACCCGGATGACCGCGGCTACCTTTTCGCGGGCGCCGGGGGCGAACGTGTTCATACCAGTATTCCACTGCATCTCAAATTTGTCCGAAACCGAAAGGCCAAGCAGCCTCAAGACTTTGCGCAAATCATACGCTTGGTCAAATGGTGGGTCCGTCAGCAAAGACTGAAGGACAGCTCCTTCAAGCTGAAGTCATTCATGACTGAAATGATTGTCGCCCACCTCGCTGACAGCGGGGTGAGTTTCGCGGATTACACAACAGGCCTAGAAAAGGTGTTCACCTACATCGTCAAGTCTCAGCTCAAGACACGGATATCTTTCACCGACTACTACCCTGCGTCAAAACTTCCAAAGCCTACCGGTAAGGCTATCGAAATATTTGACCCCGTCAACGAAAACAACAATGTTGCGGGCATATACGACGATGATCATCGTCAAAAGATCGTCGATGCCGCCCAGGATGCTTTGGAGGCAATTTCAGAAGCGCGATTTGCGACAACCAAAGGCAGAGCCGTGGAGTTGTGGCAGGAAGTTTTGGGTTCATCGTTCCGGGGTTGAGCAAATGACGTACAGCATCACGAGAACGACGACTTTCACCATTACCCATGCTCGCCACTTGGCGTCTAAAGTCGCCGCCGACATGTATTTGTGTGCTCAGTATTACGGGCGACCATCTGAATCAGATATCCGAAGCTACACAGAAGAATTAGCTGAATATCTCCGTGTTGGGTACATCCATGAGTACGAGTTTGGTTTTGAGAAAGATGGCAAGCGTGTCGTTAGTTGGCGTTACGGTGTAGACGCGACCGGTTCCCTGACCTCCGATGATCGAGCAGGCAAAGTTGTATCGTGGGTCGATATCACAGGAGCGTCTTTTTTCAACTATCTGACGCAGAATCCGAAGTTCTTCACACTCTCGCGTGCTGACCAAGATGAATTTCGGGCTACTTTACCCGTCACGCGCGTTGTTGCTGAGTCCCCCTCGGACGGCTCCGGGTACTGGACTTCAGATCGCAACTACTCTTCGGGAGGGTGTGGTTTGAGCCGGCAAACCTTCCAACCCCGCCCGTGACCGAATCCAAACTAGGAATCTTTGACGAGGTAAGACAGTACCCGGACCCTTCTGCCGCGAGACGATTCGGGTCACTGGTGGGCCTAGATGAGGCGAAGGAACGTCTGGTGAAAGAGGCACGACTTTTGCTTGACCCGGAAAGCCTTGCAGTGTGGTGCATCAATAAGCATCAACGAAAGAAACTCAAGATTACCGAGCTGTTTCACGATCGGCCGGCTCTGTTTATTTTTTCCGGCGATGTTGGGACTGGGAAAACGGTCCTGGCGGAGACATTTGGTGACGTCGTAGCCCGAGAGATCGGGATCCCCATACAGCTCTTCGCTCTTAGCTTGAGCGCCCGCGGAACGGGTACAGTCGGAGAGATGACACAGTTGATTTCGGTGGCATTTTCCGAGGTCAAAGAAGTTGCGAAGAAGGCGGTTGCGCGCGGGGGCAAAAACACCGCGGGTATCGTATTCTTGATTGACGAAGCCGACGCCCTGGCGCAGTCGCGTGAATCGGGACAAATGCATCACGAAGACCGCGCGGGAGTGAATGCGTTAATACGCGGGTTGGACAGTCTTGCCGCTGCCAACCTTCCGGTCGTCGTAGTTATGTGCACCAACCGACTTGGCGCATTGGACCCGGCCGTCCGCCGACGATCTGCCGTAACTCTCAAATTCAATCGCCCCGACGATGACCAACGAGCCGCGTTTCTCCGACCTATTCTAGAAGAGTTGAATTTCACATCTCAGCAGATTCGCTCTCTCGTAACAGCAACCGGTGCTGCTCCCGGTCGTTCTTATGGGTATACGTACTCTGACCTCGCGCAGCGCTTACTTCCGGGCCTTGTGCTCGCTGCTTACCCATCGAATCCCATAACATTCGATATGGCTAAGCAGGTTCTCGAGCGGCATCCGCCCACACCTCCCTTCCGTGAAGATCCAAATCTCTTGACCTTAAGCTAATACGCGAGGTTATTCATGAGCGAATGGTCCCTGTCAGTGTTGTTGGCGAGTTTGCACGACGATATTCAGCAGCGCCTTACTACGGCACGGAAAGTTTTCGCTCACTCTGGAACAAAAGGCGATGCAAGTGAAAATGTTTGGCTGGAGCTCCTCCAAAATTATCTACCGCAGCGGTATAAGGCGGATTCAGGCCATGTGGTAGACAGCGAAGGAAACTTTAGCGATCAAATAGATGTCATCATCTTCGACCGCCAATATTCCCCGTTTATCTTCAAGTTCGAAGGCCAAGTAATCGTGCCATCTGAGAGTGTGTATGCCGTTTTTGAAGCCAAACAGGAGATAACCGCAACGATCGTGGAGTACTCGCAAGACAAAGTCCGGAGTGTACGCAGGCTCAAGAGAACAAGTCTTCCGATACCTCATGCGGGCGGTGTCTACCCGCCAAAAGCTTTGCCTTATATCTTGGGCGGACTCCTTGCGCTTGAAAGTGCGTGGAATCCGCCATTGGGGGAGGCCCTGATGACCGCCCTCGTCTCAGACGACGAACGTCGTCTTGATATGGGCTGCGTTGCAGCGCACGGGATTTTTGGATTCGATGCGAAGAATCAGTATGGAATAACCGAGAAAGGAAAACCGGCAACGGCTTTTCTAATGGAGTTAATCTCGCGGCTACAGGAAAGTGGCACTGTGCCGATGATTGACATCCGAGCGTACGCTAAGTGGCTCGCGAAGTGAGTGCGGTGGTTGAACAGATATTGTGTGTGGGCGCCGTTCAATCGAATTGGATTGAGCTTCTAAAGATTGCCGGCGCCGGCGGTGCCTTTTGGATCGGCTTATCTCAGTACCGCAAATCACAGGTGTGGAAGCGCGTAGAATTTGTAGCCGCCGAAATGAGATTTTTCTTTGACGATGAAGCGGCCACGTCTGCGCGCACAATGCTGGATTGGCGACGCAAGGAACTCGCGCTTTACAAGTACAGAAAAGAGGACGACTTACGGTCTCCGCTAGTCACGTACGCCATTGTGGCGAGTTCTCTCGGCACAGACTCTGATGCCCACTATGACAAGGTTCAGTCGGCGATTCGAGAAACGTTCGAACGATTTCTTGAATTCCTCGCTCGCTTCGAAGGATTTATCCATTCGAAAGTTCTCGAAAAAGACGACTTCGTTCCATACCTAGACTATTGGATGAAGCTGTTGGCGGGAAACGATACCAATTCGCCTGAGGTAACCCGAGAAGTCTTGCCACAACTTTGGAATTTTATTCATCACTACGGATACGCAGACGTTGCCAAGTTTGTGAGCCGCTTCGAGACTATCCGCCCGGAATTTCGAGTCAAGAGGACCGAACCACACTCAAAAAATAAGTAGGGCACAAACGCTGAGAGGCGCATCCGTGGGGTGTGGGCTGATGCGGGTGGAGAGGCGCGTTCGCTGGGGGTGGTGGGGGGCGGGGCTGGGGGGCGTTCGCTGCGCGCGCGCGGGTGGGGAGATTTGCGGGATTTATTTTTCGGCGGCGGGGGCTACTACGTCGACGTGCGTCCTCGAGCGAGGCAGGGCGGCGGTGTTCTTTAGGTTGTGGCGCGCCCAGGTATGCGCTGCGGCGGTTTCGCGCGGGGGAAAGTCGCGTTAGCATAACGGCGGGAAGGTTTTCCTGGCGCTTCCTGCCCCTTCCGGACTCTTTTCCTCGAAGGAAAGCCAAACTTCAATGGCCCCTTTTACTCGACGGAAAGCCAAACCTCTTTTTCTCGACGGAAAGCCAAATGCAGAGGTGACGAAAGCGGAAAAGGCGTTGGAAGCAGGTCCCTCGCTGCGCTCGGGATGACAGTGATTTTTTGGTTGCGGCGGAGCAAGGATGGCTTCAGGGGCTAAAGCCCCATGTTCTTCCAGGCCCGATCGGCGGGGCGGAAGCCCCACCCTTCCTTTTACGGCTTGCTGGTGGCGGGCGTCTGCGAGATTGGATCGATGCCCTCAGCGGCGGAAGCCGCTCGCGGGTCGTCTGGCTATCGGCACGGCGGAAGCCGGGCCCGACAAGTCAAAGACAAAAGCAAAGACTCCTACCCTTCCAGAAGCGGAAGGATGGGCCACCCGGAAACCGCAGGGCACAAACGCTGCGAGTGGGATGCGCTCGCTCGCGCGCTTAGTTCTGGGCTTCGACTGCTAGTTTCTGGGCGCGGTGGAGACGGTCGAGGAGGCGTTGCTTCTGGAGTTCGAGGTCGGCGGGGGATTTGGTGGCGGAGTCGCGTTGGATCAGGGCGGCTAGGCTCTTGGTGAAAGAATCGTCGAGGGTGGCGACGGCGGACTGGGCCTGGGGCAAGACCTGGTGGAAATGGTGGATTTCTGCGACGGCGCGGTCGGGGTGGTAGCCGAGGCGGTTGCCGGATTGCATGGCGTCGATGAGTGGGTCGGGGGAAGCGGAAACTGGGGCGGTCTGCTGGAGGGCGTCGAAGGCGGCGCGCAGGCGGGTCATGCGGCCGGGGAAACCATCGAGTTCGGCGCGGCGGGCGGTGAGGCCGGGGGCGCGGCGGACTTCGATGATGATTTTGGTGGCGACGGTTTGCGATGGCACCGGGATATTGGTGGTGAGGGTGTTGCCGGTGAAGGACCAGCCCTTTTCGCCGACCCCCGCTGCGAGTTTCACTTCTGTTCCATTCACGGTGACGGCGGCGGGCGGCCAGTCGGCCGGCAGGCGCAGTTGGTAGGCGCGCTGCTTTAGCATGCCTGGAAAACTTCCCTGGACCGGACCGATCTCTACACGGAGGGTATCGCCGGACTGCGTGGCTTTGACGGGCGTGCGGGTGAAGGCGCCGCGCTGGTACTCGACGGCTGCGCCGGAATCTTCGTAGACGGAGTAGGCGGAGGTGGAGCCGGGGTCGAGCGGCCAGACATTCAGGATGAGCGGGTCGACGGGCTTTTCTCCGGTGTAGTGCATGGGCGGTTGCATGGGGACGATGGCGCCGGGGCGGAGATAGACCGGAACCTGGTCGATGGAAAAGTTGCGGGAGAAGGTGGTGCCGGCTTGGTCCGTCACCGCGAAATGTTTGCCGGTGGGCCACTCGATCCATTGGCCCGGGGGCAGCCAGACATTTTCGGTGGAGAGGCCGGTGATTTTGTCGGAGGCGGTGGCTACCGGGGCGACGAGCATTTGATCGCCGAAGACGTATTCGCCTTTGGTGGTGTAGGCCGCGGCGGCGGGCCAATCGTAATAGAGCGGGTGGAAGAAGGCGATGCCGGTGTCGAAAGTTTTGCGGGCTTCGGTGTAGGTGTAAGGTTCGAGCGCGTAACGAAGCTGGTAGGCGGAGCGGAGAATATCGGAGTAAGGCTCGGGCTGGGCCCAGGGGCGGCGCTCGGCGTCTGGATTTCGGGTGAAGTGGGTGCGCAGGATCGGACTGAATCCGCCGAACTGCACCCAGCGGGTGAGGAGTTCAGGATCGATGACGCCGGGAAGATGGCCGCCGATGTCGTGGCTCCAATAGGCGAAGCCGACATTGGCCGCGGTGGCAGTGAACCAGAACTGGAAACCGAGCTGCTCCCAGGAAGAATTGGTGTCGCCGGAAAAGGCGACTTGGTAGCGATGATTGCCGAGGCCGCCCCAGCGATGCAGGATCAGCGGGCGTTTGCCTTCGCGCTGCTGGTCGGTGAAGTGGATGTAATTTAGCCACCAGGTGGGCTGGACGTTGGGCAGCGAGGTGAGCTGGTCGGGCTGCCAGGCTTGCCACCACCAGTCCATCCAAAAGAAGTCGACGCCCTGCTTTTCGAGCGGGTGGAGCATGAAGTCAAAATAATTCACGGCGAATTTTTGGTTGGTGGGGTCGAAGGGAATGTATTTGCGGGTGGCGGGATCGACTCCCATGGCGCGGGCCATTGGGGGATAGGATTTTTCCCAAGGCTCGATGCCGGCGGCGGTGTGGAGGATTACGGTGAGCTTGACTCCTTCGGCGTGGAGATTTTTTGTGAATTGGCCGGGGTCGGGGAAGAAGTAGGGATTCCAGGTGTAGCCGGTCCAACCTAGCTGGTCGTTCTGATGCGATTGGTCGACTTCGCCTAGCGGCTTGAGCTGGGCTTCGCTGACGTGCCAGGCGGTGTCGAGGTCGACGACGTCGAGGGGGACGTCGCTCTCGCGGAAACCTTTGACGAGTTCGTCGATTTCCTGATCGGAATAATCCCACCAGCGGGACCACCAGGCGCCGAAGGCGTAGCGCGGCGGGAGGGGGATGCGTCCGGCGACGCGGACGTAGTCGGTGAGGGCCTGGCGATAATTGTGGGCGTAGCCGAAGAAATACCAGTCTGCGTATGAGCCGGGTTTTTGGTCTTGCGGGCGTTCGAGGCCCCAGGGCCAGGGGCTTTTTTCGCCAGCGCGGAAGGTGAAGTCGGTGGAGTCGAAGAGCGGGCGGGTGGTGTCGTCGACGAGCGCCCAGCCGGAGCGGGAGACTAGGCCGGGTTCCATGGGGTCGCGGAGTTCGGTGCCTTTCGCGGCATCGAGGGAGTGGGCCGTGCCTAGGAGATTGTCAGGATCGGCTTGGCCCGGGTGCCAGGTGATTTTTTTGTTGTCCACGGTGAGGGTGATTTCCAGGGTTTCGGGGGTGAAACCTGGTTTTCCAGCGGGCGTTGGGGTGTAGGTCAGCTTCAGTGCGTCGGTTGAGATCACCAGCGTGTTGGTACTTTTGGTCGAGGATTTTTCGAACTTCGGCACGGGGAGATGGCGATTGAGGAAGACTAAGGAGGCGCGGTCTTCGAATTTTCCGGTGGCGGACCATTCCATGCGGATGAGTTGTGGGGTCAGGATGGTGAAGCGGGCGTTGCCGAATTCGACGATGGCTTTGGGATCGGCGATGGGATTGTAGAGGCCTTCGGCTTCGGTGGCGTGAACGACGGACGGAGTGGCGGCGGGAGTTGCTGCGATTCGCGTGGGCTGAGTTTGAGTTTGGGCCACGGTGGCCAGGTTCATCCCGAGTAAGAACCCTATTAGGACCAGAAAACGATGTGATTTAGCTAACCAACTGAGTTCCCGAGGTATCGCGAGCATGGGCGGGAGTTTAGCTTATGGGGATGGAGACTGTCGAGAATCGGCTTTGGTTTGAACTTCGATTGTAAGTGGATGAGAAGTTGTTTGAACCGGCAGGTCGGCAGCTTCTTCTAGTTTTTTGGCTTGACTTATTTTGCCGGGCGTATATAAATCCGTTTTAATAAATTTAATAAAAGGTTTGGGGTGGGGTCTTGGGCGGCGATTTTGGGCCGTTCGCGTGGCGTCGGGCGATGGATATTCGCCTGAGGCGCTGGTATTCCCTCCCCTGCTGATTGCCAATCAAAGTGCGCGGAATCTGCGGCGAAAGCTGCGGACCATGGAGACAGCGATGAAATCGATTCGACTCGCGTTTGGATTTTTGGTGGCGCTGCTGTGCGTGAGTGGCGCGGCTTTCGCGCAGGATACCGGGACGTTCACCGGCACGGTGCACGATTCGACGGGCGCGAGCGTGGCCGGAGCGGAGGTCACGGTCGCGAACAGCGCGATTGGCGTGAGCAAAGTGGTGACTACGAATGCGGAAGGCGACTGGGTGGTACCGTACTTGCCGCCCGGGGCTTACGACATCAGCGTCGGTGCGAAAGGTTTCAAGAAATACGAAGCGAAAGGCGTGGCCTTGCGCGTGGGACAAAAGGCGCGGGTGGACGTGACGCTGGAAGTGGGCGCGATTACGAATGAAGTAGTGGTGGCGGGCGAAGGGCTGGCCCAGGTAGAAACGCAATCGGCGCAAGTAGGCGGGACGATCACCGGGACGGAAATCACGCAGCTGGAATTGAAAGGCCGCGATTTCGCGCAGCTGATTACGTTGACGCCGGGCGTGAACAACCAGAGCGGGCAGGATGAAGGGACGGTGGGCATCGCCGGAAACGTGATCTATTCCGTGAACGGCGGACGCGGCGAGAACAATAACTGGGAGTTGGACGGCGGCGACAACATGGACAACGGGAGCAACAACTCGTTGAACGTGTATCCCAGCGTCGACGCGATTCAGGAAGTGCGGGTGCTGACCTCGAACTACGGCGCGGAATATGGACGAAACGCCTCCGGCACAGTGGAAACTGAAATTAAATCCGGAACCAGCGGTTTTCACGGCGACATTTACGAATTCAACCGTAACAATATTTTCAACGCGCGAAATTATTTTGCGCCGAATGTGCCAGCGTACAAGAAGAACGATTTCGGGTACACCATCGGCGGGCCGATCTTTATTCCGGGCCATTACAATACGGACAAGAGCAAGACGTTCTTCTTCTGGTCGCAGGAATGGCGGCGGGAAATCGTGCCGAACACATTCAATCTGCCGGTGCCGTCAAATGCGGAGCGCGCGGGAAACTTTTCCGACGTTTGCCCGGACTTGAACGGTTCTTTCGTGGACTGCCCCAATCTGCCGGGCGGCGGGACGCAGGTCAACAACATCGATCCGAACGCGCAGAACATTCTGGCGGAAATTACGGCGCCCAATAATACGAACGGAAACAATGCCTGCAGTTCGACCATTGGCGCGTGCTACACCGCGTCCATTTCGCAGCCGACCACCTGGCGGGAAGAATTGTTGCGTGTAGACCACCAGTTCAGTACCAACTGGCGGGGAATGTTCCACTACATTCACGATTCGTGGGAAACGACAACTCCTACCACGCTGTGGTCGAACGCGACGCTGCCGTCGATTCAGACCAAATTTGTGGGACCAACGACCAGCGCGGTGGCGCGCTTGACGTACACGGCTTCGCCGACGCTGGTGAACGAATTCGTTTTCAGCTACACCTCGGACCACATCAATCTGACGAACGTAGGTCCGTTCCAGCGGCCGCCGGACATGACGATGACCGGACTTTTCCCGGACTTCGGGGGCAAGTTGCCGACCGTCACGGTAGTTGGCAACCAGGCATACGGAGCGGGTTTTACGGCCGATCCGTCGGACGAACCATGGAACAACGCGAACCCGACGTACACAATTCGCGACAACGTCACGAAAATCCTGGGCCGACATACTTTGCAATTTGGAGCGTATGGAGTAATCGCGCAAAAGAACGAGTTCTCCGGCATCGGCGTTCAGGGCGCTTTGACCTTCGACGCGACGAACGCGAACGTCACGACGGGCAACGCATTCGCGGACTTGCTGCTCGGAAACATCTCAAGTTTTTCGCAGGCGAACCAGGAGATCAAGTATTACAGCCGCTACAAATTCGTGGAGCCGTACATCAACGACGATTTTCACGTCACTTCGCACTTAACGCTGAACCTCGGGCTGCGGCTGAGCCTTTTCGGCACGTATTACGAAAAGGAAAAAAATACGTACAACTTCGAGCCGGGCGCGTTCAATCCGGCAAATGCGGTGGTCGTTGGGCCGAATGGCAATTTGTTTGACCCGACCGGCACATTCCCCCTGGGTCCGACGGATCCACTGAACTTCAACGGCATCGTGCAGTGCGGATCGGTAGGCGTTCCGCGAGGATGCATGCAGGGGCATCTTTTCAACCCCGCTCCGCGCGTTGGATTTGCGTGGGACGTGTTCGGAGACGGAAAAACTTCGCTGCGCGGGGGCTACGGAATCTTTTTTGATCACGGCAACGGAAATGAGGCGAACGCGGAATCGCTGGAAGGCAGCCCTCCGGGCGTGCTGAACCCGCAACAAAACAACATCGCGGCGGGAATTAATGGCTGCACGCAGTCTTCGGGCTACACGTGCATCGGCGGAGGAGGCGGCGCGCTGTCGTTCCCGCTGAGCGTCACGTCGATTCCAACCAAAGCGATCTGGCCGTACATGCAGCAGTGGAACCTGAGCATGGAGCGCGAAATTTTCAAGAACACAATCGTGCAGGCCGGGTACGTGGGCAGCAAAGGCACGCATCTCGCCGCGCAGCTGGATGCCAACCAATTGACGCCGCTTCCGGCGGCTCAGAATCCCTACAGTGCGGGAGAGCCGATCGTCACCGATGGCAGTTCCGGACAGACTCCGAACACGGACTGCAACGCATTCACCGTGAATGGAAATGCCGTGACTGGCGCTGCGCTTACGCACTTGACGATTGCCTGCGGCGGGGATCCCTCGCCCTTCCGGAAATACGTGGGCTACGGGACGATCACTTCAAAGTATTACGGCGCAGATTCGAGCTACAACTCGCTGCAGGTCTCGATTCGGCGGACGATTGCTCCGCTGGTCGTCTCGGCGTCGTACACCTACAGCCATTCGATCGACAATTCGTCGGACTGGGCGGACCAGAATTTCGTCAACTCATTCGATCCGCGGGCGAACCGGGCGAGTTCGAACTTCGACGAGCGGCACATTTTGACTTTCAGCTACGTTTACAATCTTCCGTCGTTCGGGTTGGAAGGCTGGAAGAAAATAGCGTTCGGCGGATGGCAGTATTCGGGTATCACGTCGTATAACACGGGGCAGCCGTTCAGCGTGTTGAATGGAATTTTCTCGGACAACGCCGGGGTGGCTAATGGCGTCGGTGCGAACGGATCTTATCCTGACCTGGTGGGCGATCCTTACAGCAAGCCGTCCGCTGCGGCCATCGCGGCGCTGCAGCCGGGCTCGGGCCCGTTACTTTACAATCCGGCGGCGTTTGCTCAGCCGACTGGACTGACATTCGGCACGGCAACGCGAAACATTTTGAACAACCCCAGCCGGCTGAACTTCGACATGGCGTTGTTCAAGAGTTTTCCGATTCATGAATCGATCGCGCTGCAATTCCGGGCCGAGGCGTTTAACGTCTTCAACCATACGCAGTGGGCCAGCGGGAATTCCACGGCGAGCACGACGGGAAGCGGCGGCGTGGCGAACAACACGGCCAGTTGCTACGGCGGGGCTGATAATTCCGCCGGCGATGCGGCCTGCCTGGGCAATGGATTCCTGCAGCCTCAGGCGGCGCATGATCCGCGCATTCTGCAGTTTGGTTTGAAACTGCTGTTTTAATTCAGCGCAGTGCAGCGGAGTTGGAGGGCGTTCCGGGAAACCGGAGCGCCCTTTTTTTTGGTGCCAGCGCGGCGCGCCACGATTGGGGGCTGCTTATGGCGCTGGAAGCGGAGTGGCCGACTTGATGCCCTGCCCCTCGACGATGGTGTAGATCTTGTCGGGGGCAAGGTTGGATAGTTTTTGTGGCGCGCTGTTGGGCCACTGGATTTCGACTGAATCGATTTTCGATTCGTGGCCGAGGCCGAAGTGGAGGCGCAGATCGTTCTGGGAAAGGTAGCTGGCGCCACCGCGGACTTCATTCATCTGGGTGAGTTGGCCGGCGTGGACTGTGACGCGGGCGCCGATAGCGGCGCGGTTGGATTTGGTGCCGATGAGGCGGAACATCACGCGATGATTTCCGGCGACGCCGTGATTGAGAAGGAGGGTCGGGGGTTCGCCGACGTTCAGCATCAGGACGTCGATGTTGCCGTCGTTGTTTACGTCGCCGAAGGCGGCGCCGCGACGGGACGCTTGAGGGACGGCTTGCAAGCCGGCCGCTGCTGAGGATTCGGTGAAGGTGCCATCGCGATTATTCATATGCAGCAGCAGCGGCTCTTTGTAGCGGGCGGCGGATTCCAATTGATCCATCTGCGGGTAGACGTGGCCGTTGGCTACGAATAGATCGATCCAGCCATCGTTGTTGAAGTCGAAGAAGCCGGTGCCCCATTTGACGTAGGCGTAGCCGGATTTGGCGATGCCGGATTTCCAGCTGACGTCGTCGAAACCTTTTTCGCCGAGGTTGTGGTAGAGGCTGTCTTCCTGGTCGGCGAAATTGGTGACGAAGATATCGAGGCGGCCGTCGTGGTCGTAGTCGCCGAAATCGACGCCCATGGAGCCGTCGGCGTCGCCTTCGCTGCTGAGGGCGGCGCCTGAAATCATTCCGTTGTCGGTGAAGGTGCCGTCGTGATTGTTGTGGTAAAGGTAGTTGGGGCCGGTATCGTTAGCCACGTAAAGATCGGGCCAGCCGTCGTTGTCGTAATCGCCCCAGACGGCGCCCAGGCCGTAATATTTGTTGGGATCGTTGACTCCCGCCTTCTGCGAAACTTCCTCGAACGTGCCATCGCCCTTGTTGTGGTAGAGCAGATCCGTTTCGCCAATCATGCCCCAGGGGCCGCACTGGACGACGATGCCGCGAAATTTGCAGGTGCCAAAGGCGGCGGGATTGGCGAGATCGACGTGAACGTAGCGGGCGACGAAAATGTCGACGTGGCCGTCTTTGTCGTAGTCGGCCCAGGCCGCGCCGGTCATAAAACCTTCGCCGCGAACGCCGGCTTTTTCGGTGACGTCTTCGAAGGTGCAGTTTCCTTTGTTGCGATAGAGGGCGTTGCCGCCGTAGCCCGTCACAAAAATGTCGGGGAGGCCGTCGTTATCGAAGTCGGCGACGGCTACGCCCATGCCCCAGCCTTTGCGGGTTAGGCCGGCCTGGCGGGTGATGTCTTGAAATTTTAGGGGCGAGGTTTGGCGGTAGAGGGTGACCATCGGATCGCCGCCGGCATTGTAGCGGTCGAGAGTTGAGCCATTTACGACCAGAGCGGACAGGATCCCGCTGTTATCGCAGTCGATGAAACCGACGCCGCCGCTCATCGATTCGACAATGTATTTTTTTTCGGGGGAGGCGATGTGCGAGACGGTGAGGCCGGCGGAGGCAGAGATGTCTTCAAAGACCGGGACATTTGAGGCGGAGGATTTGGAGCTCTGGGCGTTTCCGGAGAACGCGAAGATCGCGGTTCCCAGCAACAATGCGGAAGCGAACAACGGGGAGACTCTGGCTTTGGAGCGGAGAAGGTTTGGCAAAGCAAAATGACTTTACCGCGAGGGTCAGCGGCTGTCTACGGTCGGAGCGATCCGTTCAAGGCTGCCTTACGCTGGAATAGTGAGGCCGTTCTAGCTGACGAGCTGTTGGGGCGTGGCCTTTTCCTGCAGGCAATACAACACGAGTTCGACACGGGTGGAAACGCCGACCTTGTCGAAAATCTTGAATAAATAATTTCTGACGGTGTGTTCACTCAGATCGAGCTCGGCGGAGATTTGTTTGTTGGTCAGGCCTTCGGCGACCAAGTGGACGACTCTTTCCTCGCGTTCGGTGAGGATATTGGCGCCGCGGGCGTCCTGAAGACGCAGAGGCTTCACCTGGGCCAAAGCTTCCAGCAAATAGCCGAGATGCTCACTGTTGGCCCAAACCTGGCCTTCGTGAACGGCGTGCACGCATTTGGAAAGAGTTTCTAGAGGCTCGTCACGAAAGATGACGCCGTGGGCGCCGCTGCGAAAGGCGTCGACGACCGGGCCACGTTCGCGCGAAGGAAGAAGCATCACGGCGCGAGTGCGCGATTGAAGAGCGCGAAGTTCGCGGAGAAGAGTGAATCCGGCGAGCGGGCCTTCGTGCAGTTGAGCGCTGATGATCACTACGTCAGGTTGGCGTTCTTTCACCAGCTTTATCGCGTGGACGGATTTGACGGCAGTCGCGACCACACCCAGGCGATATCGCCGTGGGCGAAACGCGGCCTGAACGAGTTGACAGTACATCTCGCTGGCTTCGGCGATGATGACGTTGACAACGTTAGTCGGAGACTCCAGCGCCTTTGGCATTCACGTCCTTGGCTCTGATGAGTCTGGAAGGGTGAGGCGATTGTGGCCTGATTCTTGTCTTTATGCAAGAACAAGTTAGATTAGGTACTCATCGATAACTATAAAGCTGGCCGGGATTGGGCTCGACAGCAGCTATGAGGTTGAAGACCTGGCCGCGTGCCTTCTCACGGGGCGTGGGGCTGGACTGGTCCGAAACGGACTGGGCAGATTGCAGGCAGCGGTAGAGATCGACAATACGGGAGCGAGCGTTATCAGGATCGGTTTTGTTCCGGCGAAGGCCAGCATCGACTTTGTCCTCCGCAACGCTCATGCGCGGTAAAGGATTGCGAGTGCATCGGTTAGAGCCGCGTGTAGTTCCCTACCTTGCAAACAACCTGGAGGCGAGGGAGCCGTTAAGCTGCGCGGCCGAGGGTACAAATGTCCCGAGAGGTATAGAGACGAAAGTACCCAGGCTCGGATGAGACTTTTGTCTTCCCCCTTGAGTTGAATTCGCTATTCCCCTTTACCGCCCGGCATCTGACCGCGCCAACATGTTCGGCAACTCGGGTCGGCGCAATGTACTTAGGCGAATCAGACTTTACGCCTCTTGCGAGGCGCGTCGCTCAAGCGTAGGTTAGCCCCCCAACGAAAATGCGCAAAGAATCAGAACACGACAGCATGCCGAAAGTTTTGCCACCGGAGAAATCTGGCGGAGGTTCGACCGCGAGCGACCGGCGCTGCGCGCTGCGCCATGCTTTGCACGCGCGGGCCATCTTCGCCTGGGACGACGCCAGCGGAGAAAGACGGGAGAGCCGGGGACATACGCGAGACGTGGGCCAGAAAGGGGCATTCGTGCTGACCGAGCAGTGCCCGCCACGAGGAGCGTGCGTGTCGCTGAGCATTTTCCTGCCGGTGGTGGGGCCCGAGACGCGGGTGATGCGGATGGAAGTGGAAGCGCGGGTTCTTCGTTCGGACGCGCGATCGGATCAGACGAACGGAACGGCGCGGCCGTCGGGATTTGCGGTGAGCCATCAACGGGTGAACCTTTTTTCGAGCTAAGACCGTTGCAGGGAATGTCGGGAGTGAGGCGAATGGCGAATTTGAGGATGAGGCTGGCGAGCCGGTGGGGGGCGATGCTCCTGTTTGGCTTCGCGATTGGTGTTCTGGCGGGTGCGGCGCCCGCGTTTGCGCAAACGAGAGTTCCAGACGCCCAGGTTACTTCGTTTTCAGACCGGGGGTACGAGTCGCCGGAGCAAGGGCAATCCGGCCAAGAAGCTGCCGGCGGGGCGAAAGTTGCGGATGAGGGTCGCCCCGCCTTGCAGCGGCGAGATACGTCGCGTTATCGATTGTGCGCGAGCGACGTGATTGCGCTGACGTTCCCGCAAACGCCTGAATTCAATCAAACGGTAAATGTGCAGCCGGATGGATATGTGAGTTTGGCGGCGGTGGGCGATGTGCATCTGGAAGGATTGACCAGCCAGGAATCGATTGCGGTGATCAAGACGGCGTACGAGCCCGTCCTGCATGAACCCCTGATTACTTTGGAGTTGAAGGATTTCAACAAGCCGTACTTCATCGTGGGCGGGCACGTTTTCAAGCCAGGGAAATTCGATTTGCGCGGGGAGACGACGGCGACGCAGGCGGTGGCTATGGCGGGCGGGTTCATGGAATCGGCGAAACATTCGCAGGTGCTGCTGTTCCGGCGGGTGAATGATTCGTGGACGGAAGTGAAGACTTTGGATTTGAAGCACATTTTGGAAGGGCACGACGTGAGTGAGGATCCCGAGATTCGGTCGGGGGACATGCTTTACGTTCCACAGAATTTTATTTCCAAGGTGAAGAAGTTCATTCCGAATTATGGGATGGGCTCGTATTACGACTTCCGGCCCTGAAGCGCGAGCGTGGAGGTCACAACGTGAAGGCGAAGACAGACGCACTGGCGATCCAAGCGGGCCACGAGCCCATTCTGGCGTTGACGTTGCGAGATGCTTTGATGCCGGTGTTTCGTCACCGGCGTCTGGTCACGATGATTTTTCTGGGAATTATGCTGGGCGCGCTGGCCGCGATGCTCTTATTGCCGCGGAAGTACGAAGCGGAAATGAAGATTCTGGTCAACCGCGAGCGGGTTGACGCGGTGGTTACACCTGATCCGGATAACGTGAACGGACCTGGGATCGTTCCGGCGGTGAGCGAAGAGGATTTGAACTCGGAAGTCGAATTGATCAAGAGCCGCGATTTGCTGGAGCGCGTGGTCATCGCCTGCTCGCTGGCGGATCAGCCAAAATCGGCGGCGAGCCGGTGGGTGAATGCTTTGGGAGATTTCGTGCGCGAGACGCCTTCGTCGCAGGAAACGCGACTGGCGCGGAGCGTACAGGATTTGGAGCAGCGGCTCATTGTCGACCCGATGAAGAAAACGGATTTGATTCGGGTGACGTACACGGCGCGCGATCCGGAGTTAGCGGCCCGAGTTTTGCAGACGCTGGCAGTTATGTACCAGGAAAAGCATGCCGCGGTTCACCGGCCTCCCGGGACGTTTCGATTTTTCGATCAGGAATCATCGCGCTACAAGAATGAACTGGCCGGGGCCGAGGCGGAGTTGACACAATTTAACTCTCGCGAAGGAATTATTGAAGCGGCGACGCAGAAGCAGCTGGTGCTGCAGCAACTGAACCAATTCGACGCTGAGTGGCAACAGGCGCAGGCGAATTCGTATCAGGCGAAAGCGCGGGCGGACGCGCTCCGCGATCAGGCTCTGGTGACGCCGACGCGGCAGACGACGCAAGTGAGCAAGACCGGAAATGCACAGCTGTTGGCGACGCTGGAAGGGACTTTGCTGAGCCTGCAACTGCGGCGAAGCGAATTGCTGACGAAATATGCGCCAACTTACACGCCGGTGACGGAAGTGGACGCGCAGATTCGGGATGCGCGGGCGGCGATCGCGAAGGCGGAAGAATCACCGGTGG
Organism: uncultured Acidobacteriota bacterium; assembly: GCA_963711325.1. Taxonomy (GTDB): domain Bacteria; phylum Acidobacteriota; class Terriglobia; order Acidiferrales; family UBA7541; genus Palsa-295. Next base: position 87,173 of record CAVQDR010000001.1, read on the forward strand.
AGCAGGTGACTACCGACCGGCTGCCGGCGCAGGACTGGATCACGACTGAACTCGCGCGAGCTGAAACGGACCGGGTGGGCTTGAACGCGCAGGCCGATGCGACAGCGCGGGTCGTGCGGCACTATGAAGGATTGGCGCGGAAGCTCGATGCCAAGGGCCTGGAACAGACGGACCTGGTGCGCAACGTCAAAACGGCGGAAGACAATTACCTGCTGTACGTGCGGAAACGGGAAGAGGCGCGAATTTCCGATGCGCTGGACAGCAAGAGAATTGTCAACGTGGCGATTGCGGAAGCGGCGACGGTGCCAGCGCTGCCCACGCTGCAGCTTGCCTGGATTTTGCTTGGCGGCTTTTTTGCGGCGAGCGTGGTGAGCGTCGGGACGGCGTACGCGGTGGATCGGCTGGATCCGTCATTCCGGACGCCCGATGAACTGTATCGATATCTGGACACGCGAGTATTGGCGTCGATACCGAGCGGCGAGGCCCGCGAATAATGTTTCTCGAACATTTTGGATTGATCGAGCAGCCGTTCGGGGTGACTCCCGATCCGCGCTTTTTGCATATGGGAGCGAAGCATCGGGAGGCGTTGGCGTCGTTGTGGTATGGCACGGATTGCAACCGGGGATTTCTGGCGCTGATCGCGGAGCCCGGGATGGGCAAGACTTCCCTGCTCTATCAATATTTAGAAGGGTTGCGCGGCAAAGCGCGGACGGCATTTATTTTTCAGACCGATTGCGATGCACGCGATTTCATGCGGCACATTTTGGGAGAACTGGGCATTGGCCATGCGGGGAAAGATTTGCCTTCGATGCAAGCGATGCTCAACGAGGTGCTGGTCGCCGAGATGAAAGCAGGGCGCCGTCTGATCCTGGTGATCGACGAAGCGCAGAACCTGGAGGAGCGAGTTCTGGAATCGGTTCGCCTGCTTTCAAATTTCGAGACACCGTGGATGAAATTGATGCAGATCGTGATTGCGGGGCAGCCGCAATTGGCGGAGCGGCTGTCGCGGCCTTCGATGGCGCAGCTGCGCCAACGAATTTCGGCGGTGATCCGGCTGGAACCGTTTACGCAGGAAGAGATCAACGCGTACATCGATCACCGTTTGTGGGTGGCGGGCTATTCGGGCGCGCCGCTATTTACGGTGGGAGCGCGGGCGGGCATCGCGAAGTACAGCCGGGGGATACCGCGAAACATCAATACGCTTTGCTTTAACGCCATGTCGGTGGCTTACGGGATGAATGCAAAGCAGGTCGACGCGCGGATGGTGCAGGAGGCAGCGGCTGACGTGGAAATGGAGTCCTTATTGCCGAGAGTTCAGAAACTGCCGCAATTGCCGATCCCGCGCAAGCAGGTCGCGACTCGTTCAGCGCTAGCTGGGCGAACGATCGCAGCTCAAACGCCAGCACGCATGGCCAAGTCTTCGGCGAGATTCATGATTCCGGCGTTCGCGGGATTCTGCATGATTCTGCTATTAGCGACGCTTTCCTGGATCGCGTGGGAGCGAGGAGAACGAATCTTGTCCTTCGACGCACTTATGGCTTCGACTCCACCGTCGACGACTGTTGACTCGGGAGCCAGCCAAGATCAGGCTCCTTCAACGGACAAGGCGACGACGAATGAGGTCAGCGATCTGAGCGGAGACGGACAACGCGAGGGCTCGATCGATCCGCCCGTTGCGGCGCAGGTGCTAGGAAACGCTCAGGCACCGGAGAGCGGCATTGTGGCGGACGGGGAACCTGTGGTGCGTACGGTTCCGGCGGGTTGGACGCCCGCGAGCATTACCGCGGGACTCGCACGAAACGACGAGATTCTGACAATCGTGGTGCAGAGAGAAGTGACGTTGCGCGAACTTGCTACCCAATATATCGGGCGTTTCGACGAGATCGTCCGGGAGGAAGTGGTCACTTTGAATCCCGATATGCACATCGCTGGAAACATTGAGACCGGGCAGCGACTCCGCCTCCCACTGTACCTGCGCAAGGGATTCAAGATGCTGCCAAGGACCAAAGCTTCCGCCGCCGTATTCGAAGCAGCAAAGGATCTCCGGTGAGCCGCAATTTCGACATTTTTCAGAAGCTGGACTTGGAGGGCGAACCGTTTCGTCCTCAGCCACCGGCAAACGGCGGGTTTGAGACGAAGAAACGAAGCAGGAAGCTGCAGGACGTAATCGACGACGAAGTCATGAAGCTGGTGCAGCGAGTTTTCATTTACCCCGGAGCGGCACAAGCGCCGGGCGCGGTGACGTTCGCGGGAGTGAATAAACTGGCGGGCTGCAGCTGGGTATGCGCGCACGCCAGCGAGGTGCTGGCCGACCAGATCGCCGGGACGGTTTGCGTAGTGGATGCCAATCTGCGGTCGCCGACGCTGCACGATCACTTCCGATTCGAAAACAAGCTGGGATTCGCGGACGCGATCAAGAGCACCAAACCGATGCACGAATATGCGCGGAGGGCGTCGGGAAGCCGGTTGTGGCTGATTACGGCGGGAACGATTGGCAAGGAACCGAACGGGTCGCTCAATCCGGCGCGATTGCGAGCGAGGCTGGCGGAGTTGCGGGATGAATTCGACTACGTGCTGCTGGACACGCCGGCGCTCCTGCTGCATGGGGACGCCGTTTTGTTGGGGCAGATGACCGACGGAATGATTTTGGTAGTGGGTTCGAACGAAACCCGGCGCGAATCGGCGCGGCTGGCGAAAGAAAGCATAGAAAACGCGCAGGTGCCGCTGCTGGGAGCGGTTCTGAACCGCAGAAAATTTCCAATTCCCGAAATGATTTATCGAAAGCTGTAAACCGCCGGCGTCTAGACGTTGTCAGGCTGCCGGAGGGGTGTGGGTGTTGGACGGGTGTGACTCCAGGGGCGGAGCCGCGTATATCGCGAGCGTTCCCCGGAATCGAATTTGTTCCTATAGTGCGGTCGAAATGGGATTAACGTAGTACGTCTCCTTGGGATGCAAGCGCGGAGACCACTGGGGTTCATCGATGAGTAGCGTCTCTGTAGAGCAGGCTTCGCCCGGGCAGGTTTGGACCGCACCAGACGGGGGAGCTTCACTATCGCGCGGAATCGACTGGATATGGAGAAATTATCGTTCGGCGATTGTGCTGGCGGCCGAGGTGGTTTTGGCCGCGGCAGGATTCGCGCTTGCCACCGCCCTGCTCGCCGAATCGCGGAGCGAGATCTTGAACCTGCGCTTGGTGGCGTCCGGATTGAGCTTACTGCTCGTTTTCCGGCTGGTTGGCCTGGTCAGTGTCCGGCTGTACAACCGTTCTTTGCGAAGCGCCAGCATTCCGGATTTGATTTCGATTGTAGGAGTGGCGACGGCAACAACGCTATTGAATTGGGCCATGGTGGGTCGATTTCTGCCGGAAGTGAAAATGCCGGCGGCGCTGGTGATTCTGGACTGGTGCTTTGTGGTGCTGCTGTGGGGAGCGCTCCATTTCGGCGCGCGCATCGCAATGGCTCAGCGTGCGACCTGGCGGAAGAACGGAAAGAGAGTGATCGTGGTGGGTGCGGGGGATGCGGGGATCACGCTATTGAAGGATCTGGCGCAGGAGCAAACTGGCGCGATTCGCGTGGTTGGGCTGGTCGATGATAATCCTGAAAAGTGGGGCCGATCGATCTGCGGGGTTTCCATTGTGGGAGGAACCGAAAAGCTGGCGCAGCTCGCGACGGAATGCCGGGCCGAAGAGATTCTGATCTGCATTCCGAGCGCGACCATAGCGCAGATTCAAAACATCTTGAGCGGGTGCCGGCAGGCGGGCATTCCGGTAAGGACTTTGCCTTCGCTGACGGAACTTGCGGGCGGAAAGGTTTCGCTGCGAGATCTGCGCAGCCCCAAAATCGAAGACTTGTTGCAGCGCGAGAAAATTGCGCTCGACGTGGAAGAGACGCGACGGGTGGTGGGCGGGAAGATTGTGCTGGTCACGGGTGCAGGCGGGAGCATCGGATCCGAATTGTGCAGGCAGATTGCGGACGCCGGGCCGGCCAAGCTTTTGCTGCTGGATAAGTCTGAAAATAGCCTGTTCTACATACACCGAGAAATCTGCGAGAGACTGGATGCGCGGCGGGTAAAGCCTTTGCTGATCGATCTGGTCTGCCGGAAGCGGGTGCAAGAAGTTCTGATGCAGGAGCGGCCGGAAGTCATTTTTCACGCTGCGGCGCATAAGCACGTCGGGCTGCTGGAACTGCATCCGCAGGAAGCAATTCGCAATAACGTGCTGGGAACACGCAATATCGGGGAAGCTGCGATCGAATGCGGCGCAGCGCGGTTCGTGAATATATCCACGGACAAGGCGGTGCGGCCGAGGAGTTACCTGGGCCTGTCGAAGAAGCTGACGGAAATTTGCATTCGAGACCTGGCAAGCAGCGGGAAAAGACGGTTTTCGAATGTGCGGTTCGGGAATGTGGCGGGCAGCACGGGCAGCGTGATGCGGCTTTTCTGGGAGCAGATTCAAAAAGGTGACCCGATCCGGGTGACGGATCCGCGCGCGACACGATACTTCATGTCGGTTCCGGAGGCCGTCCATTTGATCCTACGCGCGGCCGCACTGGGAAATGGCGGCGAGACTTTCGTATTCGAGATGGGCGATCCGGTGAACATTTACGAGCTAGCGAAAACGATGATGCTTTTCGCGGGACTGCGAGCGGAAGGCCACCTGGCCATCGAATTCACCGGATTGAGTGCGGGAGAAAAAGTAAGCGAAGATTTGTGGGAAGAATGGGAACGCCCGGCGGCGACTGACGATTCAAGGATTCTGAAAATCAGCGACCAGCCGGCAAAATCGGCGGGCATCCTGGAAAAGATCGAACGAATGGAAGAGCTGCTAGGGCACAGCGATCAGGACGCGCTGCTTGATTATCTGGAAGAGGTGGTTCCGGGCTTTCGCGAAAATCGAAAGAAAGAGATGGCGGGTCGAACGCGGATGCAGGAATTTTCGAAGACGGTTTCGGTGGAGGCTGCATGAAAATTCCATTGTCGCAACCGGACATTAGCGAGCGGGAAATCGAGCTGGTTACGGAAGTTTTGAGGTCCGGGAGATTGAGTTTGGGGCCGCGGGTGGCTGAGTTTGAGCAAGCGTTCGCGGAATTCGTGGGGACGCGTTACGCGATTGCGACCAATAGCGGGACTTCGGCGTTGCACCTGGGAGTGCGAGCGCTCGGAATTGGCGAAGGCGACGATGTGCTGACGACGTCGTTCAGTTTTGTGGCTTCGACCAATTGCCTGCTGTACGAGAAAGCTACGCCGGTTTTTGTGGACATCGATCCGGACACGATGAATATCGACCCGGATGAGATTCGGCAGACCATCGCGGAGGATTATCGCTGGGATCGACTGCAAGCCCGGCACATTCAGAAGCGGACGGGGCACATCCTGAAAGCGATTCTGCCGGTGCATGTGTTCGGGCAGCCCTGCGCCATGGGAGCGATTGTCGAGATCGCGCGAGAATTCGATCTGATGATCCTGGAAGATGCTTGCGAGGCGATTGGGGCGGAGTATCGAGGACAACCGGTAGGGACGTTCGGAGACGCAGCGGTGTTTGCGTTCTACCCCAACAAGCAGATTACCACGGCGGAAGGCGGAATGATCGTCACGGACAATCCGCATATCGCGTTGGAATGCCGGAGCGCGCGAAACCAAGGGCGGGACGAGGGATCGGAGTGGCTGCGGCACGTTCGTCTGGGATTTAATTACCGGCTCAGCGACTTGCACTGTGCTTTGGGACTGGCGCAATTGGAGCGGATTCAAGAGTTGCTGCGCGAACGGGCGCGAGTCGCTGGATTGTATTTGCGATATTTGGCGCAAACGCCGGGGGTGATGCTTCCGGAGGCGTCAATAGAGGATAAACGAAGCTGGTTTTCGTATGTGATTCGTGTGGCGGGGGCTGAGCCGCAACATCGGCGCGACTTGATCATGGGCTATCTTCGCGAGCGCGGAATCGCCTGCCAGACGTATTTTCCTCCGATACATGGCCAACCCTATTTTGCGGAGTTTGCTAGTGGGACGGCGCGAGAATTGCCGCACACGGAAGACGCGGCGGAGCGTTGTATCGCGTTGCCACTATTTTCGCAAATGACGGAAGGCCAGGCGATCGAGGTTAGCGAAGCCGTGCGACGTGCGGCGGCAACCGTGGCGCGAGATGCCGAGCCCGTTGTCGAAAAACGCTATGCAGCCGCGGCGGGAGCAGCGGACTAGGTTCGCACCGACAGCGACGTGATGCGTTCATCTGGCCAAATTTAAATCAGCGGTTATAACAGTTCGCAAGCTAGAAGCCACACCGAGAACAAAATGATTCCACAAACACGAGAGAATTCTGTACGTCCGCCATTTTTGCTTAGCGCTGTGCGTCGCCAGCCCTATCTTTACAGCGCGATCTGCAAGGCACGACTGTTTTACTCCCGGCAAATCGCAAGCGCGGCGACGCGGGATGTATTTCGCAGGCGCGAGGCGGTCTTCGCGCTTAATGATTTTGAGCGGAAGCAACTGGAGTTGCTGCAAGAACACGGATACGGATTGATTGACGGGTTCTTCCCCGGGGATTTGATCGACTCGATTTATGCCAAGGCCGACCGACTGTTTCGCGATTTGCAGATCGATCCGTTGCGGGCGTATTCGGTGCAGTCGAAGGAACGGAATTCGCTCGACGGACTTTCTTATGAGGAGCTGGCGGCGAGCGAGAAAATGATCGCTTTGCGCGATCCACTGATTCAGATTCCGGAGGTACTTTCGATCGCGTTCCATGAAGGCATTCTAAAAATTGCGGCAAACTTTTTGGGTTACGTGCCGCCTCTGTATCGCGTGACTGTGGTTAGGGACTTTCCACACAACCGGCCGCTGCACTCGAGCAATTTTCATAAAGACAATGATGAATCGGATTCCATGCAGATATTCGTCTATCTGGTGGACATCGACGATACGCGCGGGCCATTGGTGTATGTCCCGGGGTCGAATCATTATGACGTGCGGTCGTGCCGGCCGAGGCTGTCGCGCGATCTGGGAATTTCAGCCAATGATGGCCGACTGAGCGACGAAGAGGTCGAACGAATCTACCCTCGGAATACATGGGCAACGTTGCGCACCAAGCGGGGCAGCGTGGCGATGATCCACGGGAACGGGATCCACAAAGGGCCGGCGTGGGGCAGTCCGGGGAGCCCACTGAACCTGCCGCGAACGGCAATCAAGCTGGATTTACACGGTTACAAGGCTGGGGTGCTGAGGACTTTTCGCGAAAACAGGATTCGCAAAGAAGATTATCGATCGATGACCGAGTTACAGAGGCTGTTCGCGCACGCCGAACTCGTCACGGAAGACGGACGAGCGCTTCATCAAGCCAGCTAGTGGAATTTCATCCGGACTACATATGAATCTGACGGCAACCGCATCTCGCGCGACTACTTTGCTGACCAAGAACCCGGGGCTGTTCTACCGAGTGCTGGTGGCGAAGCTGAATACCAGGCGACGCATGCCAGCTTTACCCGCGCGCAAACGGATCGAAAATATCGATTTTGAATTCGATCTGGATATGTATCGCGGGACGGCGCCGATGTACTACGGATCGTACGCGCTGCCAATTGTGGAAGCGATGAAGCGAACGCTGCGGCCGGGCGACACGTTTCTCGACGTGGGCGCCAACATCGGATATTTGTCGGCGATCGCAGCGGGGCTGGTGGGCGTGAGCGGGCAAGTGCACTGCTTTGAACCGGTGCCGGAATATTTTCGGCGGGTCGAGCGCCTGGCGGATCTCAACCCAGGGTACGCGATTCGGGCGAACGCGTGTGCGGTTGGCGAAGTGGAAGGAAAGTGTGCGATTTACGTGACTCGCGAACCGGGGCAGAGCACGATGGTCTCCGATTACAAATCCGAACCGGAAATCGTGGCCACGATCGAAGTGCCGGTGGTCCGGCTGGACTCTTATCTGGCGCAAAACGGTCTGGAGCGGGTGCGGCTGATCAAGATCGATGCGGAAGGGTTCGAGCTGCCGATCCTGAAGGGTATCGATAATTTTTTCCTGAGATCGCGATGCCGGCCGGACATCATTTGTGAGATAGCGCCGCGAGCTTATTCGCTGATGGGCCGAAAGATTTCGGAACTGGCGGAATATATGGCGGGCTATGGCTATGAGGCCCGGGATCTTTTGGATGGCACGACTCCGATTCGACTGAGTGAAATACGGCAGGTGATCGACGTGCTGTTCTCGACCCGCGAGGCTCGCCGTTGAACCACGCGAGTGAGAACAGTGTTTCGCCGGGTTTTGTAATTGCCGGGAATGCGACGCAGGCACTGGTTGTGCTCGGTCTTTCGGTCACATTTGGCTTTTTGCTTTGCGCGATCGATACGTCTCCTCGTTCCGCCGCCCTAGGAGTTCTGGGAATGGCGGGGCTCGCGGTGCTGCTGGCGTATCCGGAACTGGCGCTGGCGCTGTACGTCGTAATCGGAGACGTGAAAGGCGATGAGCGAGTTGCCGGGCTGCTGCCCTGGGATTTGACACTGGTGCTGGGTGGAATTCTGCTGGCCGGAATTCTGCTGAATCTGCTGCGCAGTAAAGCGGTGGTGCGATTCCCCGGGGCGTATTTCCTGCTACTGGCTTTGGTCACGATGATGGTGGCCAGTTTGAGCTACACGCCAGTTTTCGAATCGGGCCTCGAGAAGCTCGGGCGGTTTTTGACGGTGACGGGGATCGTGATCGTTGCGCCTTTTTTTGTTTTGGGCCGGGCGGAAGCGATGAAGCGGTTTTTGATGGGGTTCTCGGTTGCGGCTTTTGTGATCTGCGCCTATTCGCTCACTTCGCTGGGTGGCTCGGACCGGTTGGTCACACCCAGCAGCAACACGATCGGACTGGGGCACATCGCCTGCGGATTAATCTTGATCATTTGGTTTGGCGTGTTGCCCAAATGGGGATTTCTGAAACGGATGATGTTGTATCCGGTGCTTGCGGTTCCGGCGGTAGCACTCATCGGGTCCGGGTCGCGCGGCGCGGCGATGGCGCTTGGTTTCGTTTTGTTAATCAGCGTGATTTTCCATCGAGAGTTACTTCTGGATTTGGCATGCATGTCCGGCATTGGAATTGCTTTAATTCCCTTCCTCGATATTCCGCGGGCTTCGTTCGAGTATTTGGGCACGTTGGTCAACTGCCAAAGCGTTAAGGCTTTGCTGTTTTTCCGGGCGGAGCTGCTGACGTACGGATGGGATTTGGTGCAAAAACATCCGTTACTTGGGGTCGGAATTCAGGGGTTTCGTTACTACTCGCCGAACGCGGGACTTTACAACTGGCCGCACAACATTTTTCTGGAAGTCAGCTGCGAAATGGGCGTGGCGGCCGGTTTGCTGGTGATCGCGGTGTTCGTAATCGCGGTCCGCGAAGCGTGGAGACAGGTGAACGATCAGGCGTCGCCGTTCTTGACGCTATCGCAGATCGCCGCAGCGCTATTGCTGGTGGGAATCGTCAACGCGACCAATACGGGCGACATCAATTCAGATCGCTCGACCTGGCTTTTTCTGAGCATTGTGTACGTGGTGCGTGAAATTCGGCGGCGATCGGCCGTGGCGAACGTTTACGCGGCGCAGGCCAAGCAACTCGCGGAAATCTAGATTCGGTTTTTCTGGTCACAACCATCCTTGGCTACCCAAGCGAACGACATTTTGTTTGTCAGCGAGGCCAAGGGATATTCTCGCCGTTTCACGGTGTGCCATTTCACGGCTGCTCACGGCGAATTGAAAAGCCGTTCCTACCACATGCAGTGCAAGCCTTTGGCCGACGCGGAGATCTCCGTGGTCTACGCCTCGCCCGCTGCAAACACCGGACAGCAGCCTGGGATGCGTTTCGTTCGACTGCCCAAGCTGACCGGGAAGATCAAGACGTTGATCGCGTCACCATCCCTGATGCGTATTCTGATGCGACAGAACGCAACCGTTTACCATTTTCAGGATCCGGAGCTGTTGCCATTGGCATTCGCCATGAAGATGATCTTTGGCAAACGAATCGTTTTTGACTGCTACGAGGATTTTCCTTCCATGGCTTACACCATGCGCGGGCTGCCTGCGCTCTTGCGGCCGGCGGTGGCGAAGGCCACCCAGCTGGTTCAAAGAGCGGCGGCGCGGTGTTTCGACGGAGTAATGACCGCAGATCCGCTGACACTTCGCCGTTTTGGTGGATTCGGAAAAAGTGAAAAGCTCACGTTCTACAATTTTCCGAATCTCGAATTTTTCCCAAAGCCTGAGGCGGTGGTGAAGGATTTCGACATCGTCTATCGCGGAGGAATGTCGGAACGGGCGGGGACGTGGAATTTGCTCGATGCAATTCGATTGCTCGCGTCGCGAGGCAAGCCCGTTCGGCTCTTACTGATCGGCTACAGCGACAGCTCCGAAGTGCAAGCCGCGCTTCGGGCGCGGATCCGGTTGCTGGGCTTGAGCGACGCGGTGGAGCTCCAAGGAAGAATCGGCCATCAAGAAATGGCCATGGCGCTAAGCCGCGCCCGCATCGGAGTCAGCCCGTTGCAGGATGTTCGAAAGTTTCGAGTAAACATTCCGGTGAAAACTTTTGAATATTGGGCGTGCGGGTTGCCGGTAGTGGCCAGTGACCTGCCTCCGATCCGCCCATTTTTTAAAAACGTAGATGGCGGATTGCTGTTCCCAGCCGGCAATGCACGAGCCCTGGCTGATTCGATCGCGTGGTTGCTCGAACATCCGCGGTCGGCGGCGCGCATGGGGCAAAATGGCCGAGCGGCAATCGAAACGCGGTTCACCCACCAAAACGAAGTTCGCAAACTGCTCAGATTTTATTCCCGCATCGTTACAGCCAACTAACGCCGATCCCCGCAGGAGAAAGCCGAAATGCTCGAACCCTTGGTGAGAACGAATCTCGCGCGCCTACAGGGCATTTATGACTACCTTCCGCCCCCGGCCCGGAACTTGATGACGAGCGCGCGGGGCTGGCTGCTATCGAACATCCGTTATTCACGCCGGACATTCTCCTATTTAAAGAAGCTCCGGGAGCACGAGAAATGGTCGAGAGAAGACATCGAAGCGTTTCAGCTGCGTTCGCTGCAAGAGACCGTTACGCATGCGTGGTGCAGCGTGCCGTACTACGCGAGCGATCCGTTCACGAAAATCTCAACGCTCGAGGATCTGAAGCGGCTGCCGGTGCTCGATCGCGAGACGGTGCGCAAGAATCACGAGCTTTTCCTTTCGAGTGAAGTTCCGCCGTACCGGCGAATTCGAGCCGGCACAACCGGGACAACCGGGGGCAACCTGAAGGTGGCGTACACGGAAGAACTGGCGAGCGCCAACTGGGCAGTCCTGCTACGGCAATGGTCGTGGGCGGGCGTTCAGCCGCTGCACCCGCGCGTGAGCCTGTTCGGGGCAAAAATCGTTCCTGCCAGACGCACGGAACCTCCCTACTGGACGGTTAATCTGACAGAGCGCCAAACGCTGATGAGCATTTTTCATCTTTCGCAGAAGACCTCGGCGGACTATTTGAAGTTCCTGCGGACGAAGAAAGGCGCGGTGCTCGAAGGATTCCCTTCGGTGCTGGCGATACTGGCGGATTTCGCGATTGAGGCGGAAATAGTAATTCCGATGCACGCGGTTTTTACGAGTGGAGAGCCGCTTTATCCCCGGATTCTAAAACAAATCGAGGCCGCGTTTCAGTGCCAAGTATTCGACAGTTACGGGATGACGGAATACTGCGGCGCGATCCAGCAATGCGCGGCGGGCCAAATGCATTTGATTCCGGAATTTGGATTTTTGGAGATTCTCGATGAGAAGAATCAACCGGTTCCAGAGGGGGAGGAAGGATTCTTCGTTTGGACCGGGTTCCTGAATCGAGCGATGCCGCTGGTCCGGTACCGAATTGGGGATCGAGGGCGATGGGGCAGCAAGGAGCCGTGTGCCTGCGGGTTGAGTTTTCCGCTGGTGACCCCGACCATTACGCGCGAGAGCGACATTCTCCGCTGCCCGGATGGACGTTTATTTTCTCCCCGGGCACTGAATCAGATTTTGAAAGAAGGATCGTCGCTGCGTTCTTGCCAGTTCATTCACGATCGCCCCGAGCGCGTAATCGTTCGAGCGGTATCGGGCAACAGTCACGGGCCAGAAGAGATGATGCGAATTCGGACGAAGCTGGAACAACTTCTGGGACCGTCGATGCGGGTGACGGCTGAAATCGCAGCCGGGCCGCTGGTGCTGGCCGGAGGAAAAATTCCGCTGATCGTTAATGCCGCAACGGCCGCAACTTTTGCCGAGGACGTGGCGAGGAACCAAAGATGAAGACCAAACATCTGATCGTGAACGCCGACGACCTGGGTATGAGCCGCGGGATTACGGACGCGATCGTGATCGCGCATCGTTTTGGTTTCGTAACCAGCGCCTCGTTGATGGCCAACATGCCGGCCTCGGAATACGCGGTGGAACGCCTGGCGACGAGTCCCAAGCTGGACGTGGGCATACATTTGAATATCTGCGCGGGAAAGCCTGTTTCGCATCCCAGCGAGGTGGCGTCACTGATCGGACTGGATGGCCGGTTCCACAAGCCGCAAATCATGATTCGGAAGCTGCTGAGCTGGCGAGTGGATCCGCGGCATCTTGAAAAAGAATTCGGGGCGCAGATTCGATGGGCACGAAGCCGAGGAATTGCATTAACGCACGCCGATTCGCATCATCACATGCACATTTATCCCGCCGCGGTGAAACCCTTCAGGCGGGTGATTTCCGAGCATGGAATTCCCTGCGTGCGGGCTTCCAAGTGCAGCATCTGGCCGGCGAACGAGAGGATCGGAGGGCCGCATGAGGGAGGAGTGGTTCGGAGAGTCTTCGCGCAACTGTACCGCAATGCGCTGCAATCGACCGTACTTCGAAAATTCCAGACCCCCGACAGCCGCATATCGTTCTTGTCCAAAGAAAGACGAAATCTGGATGAACTCGATCATGCCTGGCGGCGAGCATTTCACAACCTGCCGGCCGGGACCTTCGAATTGGCGTGCCATCCAGGAATTCCAGAGGAAGGATTTTCGGAAACCGATCCGATCCATCGGCAAAGGCAGGATGAATTCCGCTGGCTGACCGATCCGGAATTCCGGGAATGCATCCGGCTGAATGGGATCGAGTTGATAACGTACCGCGATTTGTGCGACCGTAAATCGGTGCGACAGGCGCCGCAGCACGCGGTGGCTCCGGGATAAGTCGATTGCAGATTCTATTTTGGACATTTGCGGGAATTATTCTTTACGTCTACGCCGGGTATCCGCTGGTGTTGGTCTCAGGGATGCTGGCCGCGCGGCTCAAACTGCGCGGTGACGGCGGAGAAGAGTGCGGACTGCCTTCGGTGAGCGTAATTGTGGCGGCGCACAACGAGGAATTGGCGATCGCGTCGAAAATCGACAATATTTTGGCGTCGGGCTATCCCCGGGATTTGATTGAAATCCTGGTAGGGAGCGACGGGTCGTCGGACAGGACGGAAGAGATCGTTCGGCGATACGAAGGTGAAGGGGTCGGCCTGATTTCATTTCCTAAACAGCAGGGCAAGAGCGCGATCCAGAACGGTTTGGTGAGCGCGAGTTCGGGCGAAGTTTTGGTATTTACAGACGCAGACTGCGAGATCGGACGCAATGCGCTGCGAAAGCTGGTCGATCATTTTTGCGATCCGACCGTAGGATTGGTCACGGCCTGCCCCAGCTACGCGAACGAAGGCGAGAATCCGGTGACTGAGAATGAGGGCCTGTATCTGCGATACGAATCATGGATCCGGCGGCAGGAGAGCGATCAGGGGCTGCTGGCCATGGCGTCGGGGTCTTTGTTCGCGGTGAGGCGATCGGTGTGGCAGCCGCTCGATCGAAATCTTGGCGACGATTTTGAATTACCGCTGCGCGTTGCTCTGGCCGGCTTGCGGAATGTGGTCGAACCGAACGCCGAAGTGTCTACGAGACTTTCGCAGAATGAACACGGGTCGATGTTCGCGTTGAAAGTCCGGATTATCAGTAAGGATTTCCGGGCGCTGCGAAAGTACGGGGCTATCTTGAATCCGTTTCGGCATTTGCGATTATCGGTGGCGCTGTGGTCGCATAAGTTATTGCGCTGGCTGGTGCCATACTTTTTACTTGGAATGCTGGGATGCGGCGTCGCGCTGATGCATTCGAGTTTCTACCGGGCGTTTGTGGTGGGACTGATGGCGTTCTTTGCGTTTGCTGCGGTCAGTGCGCTGCTGGAGAAGAGAACCGTGGGCCTGCCGTGGTCGATACCCGCGTCCTTCTGCATCGTGAATTTGGCGGCATTTTTCGGAATCTTGAAGTCGTTTAGCAGCCGAGGCTCAGGCTCCTGGGCACCGGTCCGCAACTGACGATTCTTTTCGTATTCGCATTTTTCCTTCGCGATTAAACCCACCCGCCCGCCGAAACTCTGATCCGCAATGAAAAACAAGCAAATCTTCTGGAATGCCTTGACGACGATTGCTCAGGTGATCGGCAGCGCGGGCATTTTGTTTTTGCTGTATCGATTTCTGGTGCGCAGCATCGGCGTCGAACGGCTGGGTATTTGGTCGTTGGTGCTGGCGACGACGTCGATGGTTACGCTGGCAAACCAGGGATTTTCGACGAGCATTGTGAAATTCGTGGCGAAATACACGGCTCAGGCGAAGCGGGAGACGATCGCAGTGCTCATTGAGACGGCGGTGCTTACGATAGCGGCGCCTTTGACGATTCTTTGTTTGCTGCTTTATCCGCTCGCGCACTGGGGACTGCGGGTGGTTTTGCCGGCTGAGCGGGTGGCGGAAGCGACTTCTCTGCTGCCGTATGCGTTGCTTAGCCTGTGGTTCAACATTTTGGGAAGCGTGCTGCTTGCGGGGCTGGCGGGGCAGCAGCTGATCACGATTCGGAATTATCTGGTTTTTGCAGGTTCCGCGATTTATCTCTCGCTGGCGTTTTTGTGGGTGCCGCGTTATGGACTGCTGGGGCTGGCGTTCGCGCAGATTGCGAACACGCTGACTTGTTTTCTAGTCACGTGGTTTTTGCTTCGACGCACGATTCCGCAGTTGCCCGTGATTCCGTATCATTGGGACCGGAAACTGTTTCGGGAGATGTGCGGATATGGCGCCCATTTTCAATTTGTCACGTTCACGCAGGCTTTGCGCGAGCCGGTGACCAAGACGCTGCTGGCGAAATTCGGCGGGCTGGCGATGACTGGGTTTTACGACATGGCGTCGCGGTGGGTATTCACTTTTAGGGAATTAATTGTGCAGGCCAACCTAGTTTTGGTGCCGACGATCTCAAGCTTGAAGGAGATTGATGCGGAGGCAATTCCGCGGATTTACCGGGAGTCGTACCGTTTGATCTTCTTTTTGTCGGTGCCTACTTTTTCGGCGCTGGTGGTTTTCAGTCCGATGGTTTCGAGATTCTGGCTGGGGCGGTACGAGGCGGTTTTCGTGCAGTTCGTGGCGTTGCTGGCGCTTGGTTGGCTGGTGAATATTTTAAGTAACCCGGCCTATGTGGTGGATCTGGGGACGGGTTCGCTGCGGTGGGTTTCTATCGGATGCGCAGTGACCGGAATATTGAATCTAGCGCTGGGTTACCTGGCGGGGCGAGTCTGGGGAGGAGTTGCGGTCGTGGTGTTTACCGTAATTGCTCTGATCTCGGGCTACGCAATCGTATTGATTGCCTATCACATCGAGAACCGCGTTTCTTTTCGGCATCTGCTTCCGGACGACAGCTCGGGCATTTTGCTGGCGAGTGCTTTGGGAGTGATGATTTTCCTGCCGTATTTTTGCAGCGAGCATTCGGGGACAAACGCTGCCGGCGGCGTCACCGGCTTTATGATGATGGCTATCATTGTGATTATGATTTTGCCGATGTGGCGGCATCCGATGAGGAAGCGGCTCGTGGGATGGATTTCCTCCCACCTGCCGGCCCGAGCATGACAGTCGCCGAAAATACCGGCCAGCTGGTGCTTTGGCGAGCTCCGACTCCGCAAGCGATCGTCAGTCGAATCGCGATCGCGGGCGACTTTCTGCCTGCGGGCAATCTGACGCTGCCGGCGGAAAACGATTGGGTTCGACCCGCGTTGCGACTGGAAGGTCACTTCGACGATATCGACACGACTTTTCTGAATCTGGAGGCCACGCTCGATTCGGCCGGTTTAGTTCCGCGCAAGCTGGGTGGTCTTGGCGATATTGTCTCGGCGCCGGCAGCGGTACTCGATTACTTGGGAGCCATCCGCGCGCGAGCAGTGGGGCTGGCTAATAACCACACTTATGACTTTGGCGATCGAGGAGTGGAGCGTACTCGGGCAGCAATTGAGCGCTATTGCATGGTGGGCGTGGGCGGAGTCAGCCATCGGCTGGAGCGGCCCGATGTTTTTATCTGGGAAGGACCGGAATCACTGCGCGTGGGCTTTTGGGCGGCGGCGCGGGCAAGTTCGGATACAACGGCGGACCGGGAGCGCGGCGTTGAGCCGGCGACTCTTTCGCGCGGGCAAAAGGCTTTCGAACGACTACAACGGAGCGGCGCGCATTTTTGCGTGGCGTTGCTGCACCAGGGATGCATGAGGACGAATCGTCCAGAACCTGAAGATCTGGGTCTGATGAATTCGCTGGCGCAAGTTGGCTTTGATTTGGTTGCGGCGTCGCACTCGCATCGGATCGCGGGATACCAGCGGGTGGAGCGGACAAATCGAGCGGATGCCTTCTGCTTTTTCGGCCTAGGCAGTGTTATTTCGGGGTACGTTAAGTCTGAACTGGAACGGGAGGGCCTGATCGTGGTGGCTGGGCTCGACGGGAAAGGGGCGCTGGTGACACTGGAAGTTCGTCCCGTTATCATCGACGCAACCGGATTCGGGATTGTTCCGGGCGCAGCGGATTTCGAAATGATCACGAATCGATTCCAGATGCTGAGCACCGAGATCAGCGACGGCTCTTACGAAAATGAATTCTACCGCGAGGTTTCGCGCGGTCTGGGGCACTTATATGCGCGTGACATTCGTGCTGCATTTCGGGCGGCCGGATTGCGGGGACTGGCGAGAAAGGCCGGGCGAGTGCGGATGCGACACGTAAAACGGCTGTTCCATAGGGTCGCGGTCTAGTGTTCGCCGCCTGGTGGACTGGAGCTATCGCATTTGCTTGCGTATTGATACTCACTCCCGCGGTCGCTGCGCTGAGCCGGCGGTGGAAACTCTACGATGCACTGGGCCCGCTAAAAATTCATCAAGCTGCCATTTCCCGGCTCGGGGGTATCGGCATCGCAATTGGGCTGGCGGCCGCAATCATTTTCGGATTGCTTTCCACGACGCAGCACATTTCGATTGCGTGGTTCGCGGCCTTTGGGCTGATCTGGCTTGCCGGGCTGATCGACGACGTTCACGGCCTGTCGCCGTGGGTAAAACTCCTGGCGCAGGCTGGCTCGGGAGCGATTTTGTGGGGAGGCGGATGGCGTTTGCCCTGGCATTTTTCGCCGGCCGCGGAAATTTTTATTGTTTGCGCGATCGTCGTACTTTTCGTGAATGCTTTCAATTTTCTGGATGGTTCAGATGGGCTGGCCGCGGGCATCACGGCCATTATCGGGGGGGCGTACGCTGCGGCTTACGGCGGTGCAGCTGGCCCGGGGACAATCGTGGCCAGCGCCGTGGCAGGTGCTGCTTTAGGCTTTTTGTGGAGCAACTTTCCGCCAGCAAAAATCTTTATGGGAGATTCGGGGAGCACGATGCTGGGTTTCTGCGTGGCTTCGCTGAGCATCGATTTCGTGGCGCATTCACCGGTCCAGCCTGGCGTGCGCACGTGGATATTTCCGGTGCTGGTGGCGGCCGTGCCGCTGGTGGACGGAATTATCGTGGTGTTACGACGATTGATGCGAGGCGTTTCGGCTCTTCATGGAGACCGTTGCCACTTCTACGACCTGCTGCTGCAGCGTGGATGGTCGCCGCGAGAGGTCGCGGCTATTTCGTATGCGATTACAGCGCTGCTGGCGGCCGCAGGGCTGTGGATGATACACAGAAATTTAATCGAGTTAATTATTTTCGCGGCGGTGCCGGTGATTGCGCTTCTGGAGATGGGCTTGAAGCGTGCAGTGGAAGAAGGAAATCCCCGGCGCGACGTTCGAGAGCACGCCGAAAGCTAAGTGCACCGGGAATTCGATCCAGGCTACTGGGTGACGGTGGTGGAGATCGTTCGCGAATTGCGGCGCGTGCGCTCTTTGGACGTCGAAGCTTTCAAGACGGTGCCCAACTGAACCAGTAGCTTGCGCAGCTTGGCTCGTTCTTCCAGATCCATATCCACGACTTCAAAAGCCCGAGCTTGGGTATTGGCATCGCGAACGATGGCCTGAACCTTCACGGGCTTTTGCGAGGTGGTCAGGCGGAGAGTGACGATGCTGCCGGGATGAAGGCTCTGTTCGCAGATGGCCACGCCGCCCCCGAGCGCGAGTTCGGCGATGTCCACCTGGCAGTTTTCTTTCAGGTTGGTGGTGGTGGCAGCAACGTGCTGTTCGAGACGCAAGCGCGGGTAACGGCGCTGGCGAATCGCGGGCGAATCGGGATCGACATCCAGCGGCTCGATGGAGAATTCGGCGACGCTCAAGCCGCTGCGCGGGACGAAGTGGCGAACCCACTCAGGATCGATCTTGATCATGGACTGGGAGGCGACGAGGCGCAGTTCGCTGGGGCTGGCCCAACGGAACGCACGACGACCTTCGGCGATTTTTCGCAGAATGGCTTCCGCTCCGCCTGTCCGCAGCCGCCCCAATGCTTCGATAGCTTTTAATCTCAAATAATCCGTAGCGTCCTTGGGCAAGTCGCCTTCGGCGAGGCGCAGGAGGCGCATGTCGGCGTCCTGCTCGCCGCTCATACCGATTTCGTCGATGGCCAGAGGCCGGACGAGCGGGTCGAGTTGGTCAAAAAGGCCGAGCAACAAGCGACCGCGATCTGGCGAGCCGCTGGCAGCGATCTGACGTACGACGCGATCGTGGGCGGACCGCTTCCACGAGGACATGCGCTGCGGCAAGATTTGGGTGACCGATTCGGAATCAATGCGGGCGAGGATGCCGAGAGCCTGGATGGCTTCGTTCGGTTCGCCGGTGCGAAGATGCTCGCGCAGGTGATCCAGCGCTTCGGGACCCAGGGATTGCATTACGCCGAGCAAGAGGTCGCAATCTTCGCGGAAGCCGGAGCGGCTGAAGCGATTGGCAACGTGCTGAGATGCAATCAGCGGCATGCGGCGAAGGAGATCGGTGAGGCCAGCAGGAACGGAGCCGCTCTTCAGGGCTTCATCCAAAAATTCGGGCAAGCGGTTTTCAACGCCAATGCGCGGGCGGAGATTCTTCCCAATGCCGGGGCGCTCGATTTCGACGTAATCGACAAGTTCCACGGCGCGCTGGATGGCGGGATAGGAGCGCTTGTTGGTAGCTTCCTGCGAGAGGCGCACGAATGCCGCGCCAACGAGGCTCTGTAATTCAGAGTCTTCCTCTTCGGAAAGCTGCACGCCGACCTGACGAATGGTGGTCAGAAGCAACCGTTCGTCAAACTTGGCGAAGGTGGCGGCGAGTTCGGCAAGACCCGTGGCCGTCTGACGGCGGGTGGCTACGGACTTACTGACGATGCAGTTCGAATAGTTGGAGAGGATTTTTTCGGCTTCGTCATTTTTGCCGGCGGCGAGCAACTGC
Source organism: uncultured Acidobacteriota bacterium (assembly GCA_963711325.1). GTDB lineage: Bacteria > Acidobacteriota > Terriglobia > Acidiferrales > UBA7541 > Palsa-295. The sequence continues at coordinate 106,801 of CAVQDR010000001.1, forward strand.
TCAACGTATTCGCGCACCTGCGACGCCGGGACGCACCAAGCTTCGGCTGACTCCAACACGCCTTTACGCTTTTCTTCGGGGACCTGCGACCAGAATTGCTGGGCCAGCATGTCCACATGGGACTGCACGTTGATGCCGTGCCGGGCCATTTTTTCTTCGTAGACACCGAGAATTTTGCGCAGGCCTTCGAGTTCGGTGCTCATTTCATCGAGGACCTGGCGGACGGCGTTCACTTCGATATCGCCGTGTTCGTAGCTCTCCATGGCGAAGCGAATAGCGATGTGCTCGGCAAGCTTCAGCAGCATGGGCTTGTCGGTAACTTCGGACGGCGCCTGCGAAGCGAGCGCGGAGAGCGCCTGACTGACGGTGAAACGGGCGCGACGCGGGAGAGTGGAGAGACGCGATTGAAAGGCCGCGGCTTCGAGTTTATCTTTTGGAGATTCGCTGGTCCTGGCGATCTGACCCAGCATTTGCAGAATGCCCTTCAACTCGTCTTCATGGAGGGACATGAGACCGGTTTCGACGGCCATCGAGCCCGGACCACCTTGCGCGTTGCGGCTGCCGCGAATTCCCACGGTGGCGTTGCCCCATCGTCCAGGAGTTCCACCACCATTACCTTCGGCCTGTGCGCCGGCTGAGTTCCAAACTCGGGCGCTCGATCCGCCGGGACCTCGCTTTCCAGAATCACCTTGCGAACCTGCAGTTGCGCGAACCCCTTCGCCGAGAGGAACGCCCGGCGCATAGCCAAGACCACCGCCGCCCGGAACACCGCGGTTCGAACGCGAACCGGCAGGCCCGCCTGAACCGCCCGAACCGCCTTCCTGTAAGTCTTCTCCGCCGACGACTACTCCCGCGACGGAATTTCCCTTTCTTGATTTTTTCCCTTTCGATTGGCCGTGCGAGGTATCCGCGCCATCTTTGTTAAACCAAAAACCAGCTGCGTCCGGAGCGAGAGGAGCGCCGCCGCCTCCGACTTCGTCGCTGATGATGTTCCAGCTGCTGGGGGCCGCGCCTCCGGCATTTCCCGATGAAGTGTCCGAAGCGGTTTCGCCACTCGGACCTTGATTCAAATTAGCCGAGGCCCGCACGTAGGTAGGATTTTCTCCGCCAGGAATTCCATTGATCGGGAAATCACGAATGATCTCAGCGTTTTCCATCTCGTAGAAAACTTGCCCAGATTCCGAGGTTCCTGAGCCGTATCCGCCTTGACCGTTCCCGCCTGAGCCGTAGCCGAATCCGCCATTTCCCGGGCCGCCCGAGCCGTCGCCGAATCCTTCGGCGCCGTTATTTCGCGCGCCTGATTCTGACCCGTCCTGGACCGTTCCGCTTCCGTCCCCATCTCCATTGCCACTGCCACCGTTTCCGGCACCGCGACCGCGATTCCCTTTGGTTCCTTCAGCGGCCATGATTAATTGCAGAAGTTTCTCGGGATCGTTGAAAAGCTCGTCCGATTTTTCCTGGCTCATGCCGACGGTGTGCGCAGCGATTTGCGCAGCAACTGTAGAGCGGGCCACGGCGGAATCCGCCGGAACGAAGCAGACTTCATTTACGTGAATGTGCGGATCACCTTGCAACGCAGCTTTTAATTGTTCGACGAGTTGGGTTGGTTTGGTGCTGGTGCCGGTGGGAAATCCGCGAACGAAACGCGCCAAGCTCGCTTGGGTGACTTGCGGCGCGAAGTGAATGCTGGCGATCCCGGCCGCGGAGAGCATGCGGGCGAATCCACGTTCGGCGGCAGCGGATTCGAGAGGTGTACCGTCGAGGAGCAGTTGATCTCCGGACACGGCAAGCAACACACCGGATTCGTTGTCGGTGCCGGTGCCCAGCGCCGTGTGGAGTTCTTGCCACGCAGTTTCATACTGCTTGGCAGTGCGCGGGTGACCGAAGTCATACATTCTCGCGAACTTGAGCAGGATGTTGAGACTGCGCACGAAAGCGCGGGCCGCAGCAGGCCGAGTGTTGGCGTTCATAGAATAGTGTATGGGGCTGAAGCCCCGCCTCTGAATGTAAATATGGGGTTTAGAGACGGCGCGGGCAATGGTACAGGTTGCCTAAACGGTACTACCCTCGGTTTGACGGTTTTTGGGCGAAAAGTCCTAGGACGACGCCGGGGGAGGAGCTACTTCTTGAGCCAGGCCTCTAACTCGTTGACATGGCCGAGGATAGTTATGGCCCCTAGTTCCTTGAGTTTAGCGCCGCGCTGGCGGCGCTCCTCGCTTTTGCGGGGCAGAATGCCCACAAACGGTACACCTGCGGCTTGGGCAGCCAAGGCATCGTCGATATTGTCGCCGAGATAGACGGCATCATGAGGATTGCGCCCGTGAAGGATTTTTAGAAGACCCTCGGGTGATGGTTTGGTTTGTTTTACGCGCTCGACGGTCATGATGTCGTTGAACAGTTCTCGGACGTGATTGCGATTCAGGGTGTAGTTCATCTCGCGGTAGTAGCGCCCGGTGAAGATGGCCAGTTCATAACGAGCGGCGAGGCGCTTTAGCTTCGTTGCAGGCAATAGCCAGCGTTCGCCCAGAACGAAACCTTCGACACCCTCGACGCCCCAATAGAGATCCTGAAATTTGTCCTTGATCTGATCGAAGGTGACTTCGACGCCGAGTTGATTGACCCAAGTGGTGCATAGCTTCCAATCGTCGTTGAAGCCCGGGATGTTTTTCCAGGCATGAAATTGACGCGGGGTGACGCGCTTTTTGGTGAAGTGGCGAACGGTTTCGAGCGCGGTGCGCTGGAAGGAGCGACGTGTTTCGACCAAGACTCCGTCGACGTCGAAAATCAGGATTTTGGGATGCGTGACGGGGCGAGACGAGCGTATGGGGGAAAGCGGCTTTTTTTTGCTGGGCCGTATCGTGCGCGGTTTAGGAATTGGATCTGCTCGATTCGTCGTCTTCGGGACCTTCGAGCGAGTGTTTGGAGTGATCGGGATCGAGCAAGGTTTCGTCTTCGGTTTCGACGCCGGTATCGAGGGAATCGGACGACCAGCCTTCGCCGGAGACTGGTTCGGGCAAGCCGACTCCGGGGATCTCTTCGACAGGCTCAGCGGCAGGCTTTGTTTCGGGACCTGATGGGGCAACAGCGGCGGGCGGTTGTTTCGGCGGCGCGGCGGCTGCAGCGGCCAATTCGGCAGCTTTGAGGACTTCGAGTCTCTGACTCACAACGTCAGTCAAGAGGCTGAGAATTTTTTTCGCGGCGCTGCCGTCGGGATCTTTGGCTGGGTTGTAGGCGGTGATTTCGATCGCGGCGAGGTTTTTCTGTTGCGTGAAAATCAGCAATGCTTCGCGGACTTCGTCGAAGGAAAGTCCGTTTGAGCTGGGGTAGTTGGTGGCCGCGAAATCTGAGATTACATCTACGTCCAAGTGCAGAACGAAATCGTTGCCATTGCCGCGGATGCGCTCGAGGGCGGTCTTGGCGCTGGCTGCCGCACCGTGACGTTTGATGTCCGCGACGAGGTAGCGGCGCAACGGGGAATTGGACAACACTGCCTCTTCGGGTGGATCGAGGCGCGAGACACCGAACAGAGCGAGATCGGGTTCACGAACCAGGAATGGTTCGCTCCAAAAGCGGACCAGTTCCGGGGCGCCGCGGCCGGTGAGGTGCGAAACCACCATGCCATCAAGGCATCCGGAGGGAGTCGTCGCCGGAGTATTGAGGTCGGCGTCGGCGTCCATGTAAATCATGCTGAGGTGACGGAAGTAGCGACGGGCGCCGGCAAGTGTGGCCAGCGCAATCGAGCAATCGCCGCTCAGGATTATGGGAAGCGCGCCGGATTTCACGGCTTGCTCGACGCGAGGCTTGAGAGTTTCGATGGATTTGAGGACTGCTGGAATATTTCTGGCGCGGGGACTTTCGGCGTCGGGTTGAAACGTCAGGACGGGATCGTCTCCCAGGTCGGCGACTTCGTAGCCTGCGGAGCGGAGGGAATCGATCAGGCCTGCGGCGCGAAGAGCGGCGGGAGCGCCTTCGCTTCCCGCAGACATCGCGGCCGCGCTGGTAGGCGCGCCTAATATAGCGATCTTGCTAGACTGGCGGACTATTTTTACCGCCACTCAGCTGCTCCTGCGCGCGAATGCAGATTCGAGAGCGACAATTTTCTTAGCGCGCTCCTTGGCGAGCCGCAAGTTCTGGCGGCAATGTGAATCTGACGTCTTCGCGAATCAAATCGAGGTCGCGATGGTTGGTGAAGCCGAAACTGGAAAGGCGCTGGCTGACTTGTTCGACCAGAATTTCGGGAGCCGAAGCGCCGGCGGTGAGGCCGAGGGTCTTTACGCCGTCGAGCCATGAAGCGTCAATGTCGTTGGCGTCTTCGATGAGGCGCGAGGCCACTCCGGCGCGAATGGCGACTTCGACGAGACGGTTGGAATTCGAGCTATTTGCCGAACCCACCACCAGGATTAATTCAACTTCGTGCGTTAGGGCTTCGACGGCTTCTTGACGGTTTTGCGTGGCGTAGCAGATGTCGTCGGACGCGGGACCGACGATGGCCGGAAACCTTTGGCGCAGACGCGCGACAATTTCCTGAGTGTCGTAGAGCGAGAGCGTGGTCTGGGTCAAAAACGCCAGGCGAGCCGGATCGGGGACGACGAGTTCATCCACTTCTTCGACGCTGCCGACGATGATGGTGCGATCCGGCGCTTCGCCGGAAGTACCTACGATTTCTTGATGATCGCGGTGGCCGATGAGAATCAGGGTGCGGCCTTCGCGGGCAAATTTTAGGGCTTCGAGATGGACTTTGGTGACCAGGGGGCAGGTGGCGTCGACGACGCGCAAATCCCGCGCTTTGGCTTCCACCCGAACTTTGGGCGGGACGCCGTGAGCGCTGAATACCAGGACAGCACCGACCGGAACTTCTTCGATGGTCTCGACGAAGATGGCGCCACGGCGGCGCAACTGGTCTACGACGTAGCGGTTGTGCACGATTTCGTGGTGGACGTAGACGGGATTGCCGTAGGCTTCGAGCGCCAATTCGACGATATCGACGGCGCGGACGACGCCCGCGCAGAAGCCGCGAGGTCTAACACGCACCAGCGTTTTCTCGCCGTGATTGGTTCCGTGGATGGTGGTCAGCGTCAATGCAATCTCCGAGAAGCCCTTTTATTTTACCCGAAGGCTGGGTTCCCTGCCACTTCGTTCGCAGGAGTTGTGCATGAGGGAGAATTGATGGGGCGTTTTGGTGGGCTAAAACAGAGAAGCGAGCCAGCGCCAAGCGGACGGCGGCGTTACTGATTGCCGCCGTCCGCTTGATGCATGGCTTATCGATCGATGAAAAGTGAAATTACTGAGCGGATTCTGAACGGGGATGACGGAACGACTTCCTGCTGATTTCTTCAAGTCCGGCGTAGCCGCGGCGCGCTGAAGTGGAGATTGCGCGGACGCCGATTTCGGCTACGTCCAAACCACGCTCACCGATCGCACCGACTGCGTAAACCAGCAGCGCCAGGACAAATAAGACTGCGAAACCCATGCCGAAAAGAAGCTCAGCGGCGAGTAGTTCGCGGACAAAATAAAGCTGCAGGACGAAAAAAGCAGCGACGATCGACAACATTCCTTTGCGAACTTTCGCCTTTTGCCAGATTCGATTGGCTACTAACCCTATTGTTTCAATGTGACGTTTCATGGCCCTCGTTTACCTTCACAGTAATAGATGCAACGGGGCGTCCAATAGGAGCACGCGTAAGTGATTGAAATGGATGGAGGTGGTTGGATGCCGAAATGGGACAGGGGAGAAAAAGGGAAAACCAGGTCCGCGCATGGCAAAGGAATTGGTCGAACGGCGGTTTCAGAGACTGACGAATTTTGTCAGAATATTTGTAGCGGGTTACACGGAAGAATACGCGCGGCGAAATCGAGACGCGAGAAATTATTCGCCACACTTTTGTACAGTGAAGACTGTAGTTGCTGTGTTGTTGCTCGAAGATCGAAACTTCTTTTAGCGGCCTTCGAACGGATAACGATCCTGAGCAAGAATCACGTCGGCGACGCGGCGGCGAATCGCGATGGTGTTTACTGGCGCGTGTTTCGCGAAGCGACGCAACACCGCGAGCTGCGTGGTGAGTGTGTCGCCATCGGCGCAGGCGGCGAGTGCGACGCGAGCGTCTTTCTCCACGCGATCCATGGCGTCGTAAACGAAGGCGCGAGTGGCATCGCCCATGAGGCCAGCGATCGAACTTTTTGCGGCGGAAGTTTTTTGGGCGCGGCGCAGGCAAGATTCCATGCCGTAGACATCCATCACGATATTCGCGAGCGAGCCCATCACTTCCTGCTCTTCCGCCAATTTTTCGCGGAATTTCTGCATGGCGGTGCCAGAGGCCATCAGGAAAATCTTCTTGGCTTGTTCGAGGGCCTTTTCTTCTTCGGCGAATTCGCCGGTGGGGGCATCTTCGAATGACGGGCCGGCCAAGATTTCTTCTTGCAGCTTCATTCCGGCAGGAATGAGCGGCAACACGCCGGCCATGGCGCGCTTCATGAGCATCTGGATGATGAGCATGCGGTTAATTTCGTTGGTGCCTTCGAAGATGCGGTTCACGCGGCTGTCGCGATAGGCGCGCGCGACGGGGTAGTCTTCGTGGAAGCCGTAGCCGCCGAAAATCTGGACGCCTTCGTCGACCACGAAATCGAGCATCTCGCTGCCGCCGACTTTGCTGATGGAACTTTCGATGGCGTACTCTTCCAGCACCTGCATGGCCTGCTTGGTCTTATCGGTGCTGGCGTCGGGGCCAGAGACTGCCGATTCGATCACGCCGGCGGTCCGATACACTTCCGATTCGATGGCGAAAATGCGAATCGCCATTTCTCCCAATTTGCCTTTGATCAAACCGAAGTCGGCGAGATGTTTGCCGAAAGCTCCGCGCTCTTTCGCGTACTTGGACGAGGCTTCCAGGACTTTCTTTGCGGCGCCCAAACAGAATGCGCCCAATGAAAAGCGGCCGGCATTCAGGGTGTTGAAGGCTACGACGTGGCCGCGTCCTGGTTCATGAAGGAGATTTTCCTTGGGGATCGCGGCGTTTTCGAAAAACAAGGGCGTGGTGGAGCTGCCCTTGATACCCATCTTTTTTTCTTCAGCGCCGGCGGTGAAACCCGGAGTGCCGCGTTCGACGATGAAGCAGGAGAATTTCTCGCCGTCAATTTTGGCGAAGACGACGTAGATGTCGGCGAAACCGCCGTTGGTGATCCACATTTTCTGGCCGTTCAAGATGTAGTTCTTGCCGTCGGGCGAAAGGACGGCGCGCGTGCGCGAAGCCAGGGAGTCCGAGCCCGCTTGCGGTTCGGAGAGGCAATAACTGGAAAGCAATTCTCCGGAAGCGATCTTAGGAAGATATTTTTTCTTCTGTTCTTCGGTGCCGAAGTAGACGATGGGCACGGTGCCGATACCGGCGTGGCCGCCATGGGAGACGGCGAAGGAGCCATAGCCGGCAAGCTTTTCTGCAAGAATCGTCGCGGAAATTTTGTCGAGGCCCGTGCCACCGTAAGCTTCGGGAATGCCGCCGCCGAGCAGGCCGATTTCGCCGGCCTTCTTCAAGGCTTGCACCATCGGCTGGTTATCCTTGTGCGCTTCGAGTTCCGGAATCGCGGGGATGACTTCTTTCTGCATGAATTCTTCGGCGGTCTGGCCAATCAGGCGCTGATCGTCAGTGAGATCTGCGGGCGTGAAAACATCCTCGTGGGAAGTTTTGGTGACGAGAAACGAGCCGCCGCGGTTGAGAGCCTGGGAAACCGGTGCTGTGGCCATGGTGAGATCCTCCGAAAATAGTTTGGAACGATGCTTCCGTGCTGGATGGTGCAGCACGCTGGGCGCTCGGGCTCGGTGCCGGTGCTCGGTGCCGCAGAGAAAATGCTAGTCTCTAACAAATATTACGGACCCTCATTTTATCGGAATTCCCGCGGAACACAACAAGAATCGCAAAGGCCCAGCCCCTCGGCGACATCGCTGTGCCGGCACGCGCTTTTGTTGAATAATACAGCCCGTCGGGAAACGAAAAATGCATCTGAGTTTTCAACGGCGTAAGTCTCGGCTCAGTGCTCCAGCGGGGGAAGAAATGAATACACGGGTTGCATATCTTGTTCGCAGCATCGCAATCGCGGGCGGGTGCGTGCTTTTGGCTGCTACGCCCCAAGCTCAGGAAAAGAATCCCGACAGCGTGGAAAAGACAGTGATCCGCCCGGCGCCGGGGCCGGAAATGGATCATCTAAAATTTCTTCGAGGTTACTGGCATTACAGCTCGGTCTACGAAAAATCGACGTTTTATCCCAACGGCGGCAAAGGAAGCGGAACGTATATCACCAGCGAAGGTCCGGGAGGGTTTTCGCAGATCGCTGAATTTCAGGGCATCAGCCCCGAGGGACGAGAAGTCGGACATGAGGTGGTTACTTGGGATCCGAAGGAACTGGCGTACAAGAGCTACATCTTCGGAAACAGCTTTCCGGGATGCGTGATTCGCACCGGGCGTTGGGACGGAAACACGCTGGTCTTCGACGCGGAATTCGATTTCAATGGCAAGAAACTGCACCTGGAATCTTTGACGACCGCGACGTCGGACGACACGATCACGATTGTGGACAAAGCTGCGAGCGGAGATGCTCCGCTGCAGACGACGGTGACGCTGAAGGCGACGCGAGAGAGACTTTAGTTTACGGTGCGCTCGAAAATTCCGGCAGCGCCCATGCCACCACCAACGCACATGGTGACCATGCCGTAGCGGCCGTTGCGGCGCTCGAGTTCACGAAGAATGGTGGCGGTTAATTTTGCTCCGGTACAGCCGAGCGGATGGCCAAGAGCGATGGCGCCGCCGTTTACGTTCACTTTCGAAGGATCGATACCCGCGACTTTCATCACGCTGAGGGCTTGAGCGGCGAAGGCTTCGTTTAATTCGATCACGTCGATCTGATCCAGGGTGAGGCCGGCGAGTTTTAGAACTTTCGGAATCGCAAACACGGGACCGATTCCCATTTCTTCCGGCGGACAGCCTGCTACGGCAAAGGCGACAAATCGGGCGAGCGGCTTAAGGCCCAGGGCTTTTGCTTTTTCTGCACTCATCACCACAGAGGCTGCTGCACCGTCGCTCATCTGCGAGCTGTTTCCTGCGGTGACTACGCCGCGCGCGTGAAAAGCCGGCTTCAATTTACCCAGCGCTTCGACGGAGGTGTCGGCACGCGGGCCTTCGTCGGTGTCGAATGAAACGCTTACGGTCTTGGGCTTGGATGAACCATTCTGCGCGGCCGCTTCTAAAACGTTGTAGGTGACCGCTACCGGAACGATTTCTTCTTTGAATTTTCCAGCGGCGATAGCAGCCATGGCCTTCTGATGGCTTTGATAAGAAAACTCGTCGGACTGTTCGCGCGTAATGCCGTATTTCTTGGCAAGATTTTCGGCGGTCAAGCCCATGTTGAGGTAGGTGTCGGGATGGTTTTCGACCAACCACGGATTTGGCGAAAATTTATTTCCGGCCATCGGTAGCATAGTCATCGATTCAGTGCCGCCGGCTACGGCGACTTCGCCCTGCCCGGCCATGATGCGCTGGGCGGCGATGGCGATGGCCTGCAGGCCCGAGGAACAAAAGCGATTGATGGTCATGGCAGCCGACTCGACGGGAAGTCCGGCGCGCAAGGAGGAGATGCGGGCGACGTTCATGCCCTGCTCGCCTTCGGGCATGGCGCAACCGATCACGACGTCTTCGACTTCTTTCGAATCGAGACCCTTGGCCTGGGCCACGGCTTCTTTGATCACGATGGCGGCGAGATCATCGGGGCGCGTGGTACGTAGTGTGCCTTTGGTGGCTTTGCCTACGGCGGTGCGAACGGAGCTGACGATTACGGCGTCATGCATGAGTCACCTCGTGGTGAATAAACCATATTGGATGCAGTCGGGCGGAAAAAGCAACAGCGCGGAAATTGATCCGCGCTGCGGGTCTTGCGGTTTCGACTCGTTAGAGACTAGCGACTAAATTTGATAGTCACGAGCATCTGGACGGAGATCGGTTGACCGTCGAGCTTCGACGGTTCGTATTTCCAACGGCGCAGCGCTTCGAGCGCGGCCTGACGCAGCATCAGTGGGCCGGACACGACGTGCATTTCGACCACACTTCCCTTTTGGTCGATGGTCGCCTTAATCACCACGTCGCCCTGGATGCCCGCTTGTTTGGCGTTCAGCGGATATACGGGTAAAGCGCGATAAAGGAGTTTGGGCTCGGCCACTACGCCGCCCTTGACGATGGGCCCATCCGGATGAATTTCCGGAGCAGCGGGAGCGGCCATGGTGGAAGACGCAATGACGCCGGGCAAGGCGTTGCCCGACGACGAATCCGCAGCAGATCCCGCGTCGAGAGCGGGGGCGGCTTCGGGCGTTGCCGAGTCGGTGCGTTGCGGCGTTACGGGATGTTCGATGGTGCTGCCCTGAAATATCGCGGCAATTTTGTCCACGGCCTGCTTCGCAGCTGAGGCTGGCTTGGGGGTTGAACTGGCGCTCGACGGGGAATTCGCGCTGACCGTAACTGCGGGCGCTCCGGAGGGAACGACGGTGGCGACGGGGCCGTTCGGCGAAGACTGGATGGCCGAATTCTGCAGAGCGTTTTGCGCGGCGGCTACTTGCTGCGATTGCGGAGTCGATTGAGTCGTACTCCCGGCGCCTGACTGCGAGCGGAAGTACATCACGCCACCGATCACGATGGCGAAAAGAACGGCGACAGAAATCGCGATGAGCATCCAGTTGTTGGAGCGTGATTCCGCTTTCGTTTCTTCGGAACCAACGGCGCTATCGAGGCGCGCGCCGAAGGCATCGGCGGACGCGGCACGGTGGGCGCCAAAACTCGCGCCACCGCTCAGGCTGCCGAAAACTGCGCGCGAACTCTCGGCGGGTTTTTCTTCGGTCGCAGGTTGTTCTGCTTCCGGCACGGCGGTCGAAATTGCGGCTGCGGTGAGCGGAAGCGCGGACGCGTCGCCGCGCAGCTCGCTCATGGTCAATTCGTTTGCGGGAGAAGGCAAGGTGATGCCCGGCAGGTCGGCAATATCTTCAGGCACCGCAGGAATGCTGAGAGATTCGACGGTCGGAAGCTCAATTTTCGGAAGCTCATGCAATTTCGATTCGACAGGGGCCGCCGGACGAGGCGACGTCGAGGACCTGGAGGTGAAATCAACGGTGCCCGGCTTGATCGTTTCGGTGGCCGATGCTGCAGGTTGGACTTCTTCCTGGGTGCCAATCCAGACGAACGGCGATTCTTGTTTTGCGGGCACAACTGCCGGCGGCGGAACACTGAAATTTACAGGAGCCGGAGGCGGAGCGACATTAACAGGAGGCGGTGGAACGAAAGTCGGCGGAGGCAGCGGCGTGACCTGACTTAACGATGCAGAGATCACGGGTTGTTGAACCGCGGGAGCTGGTTTCGCTGGCGCCACCGCTTCGGGCTTCGGCGCGGCAGACGGCGCGGAAATTGTGGCCGCAACTTGCGGCTGTGAAACAGCTGGCATGACGATCGGCGCAACTGGAATTTCCTGGGTCGCCTTGACCGGAGGAGGCGCCACGACAGCCAGAGGTTGCGGCGCGGGGACGACCGGAACTGGCGGCGCCTGAGTGACTGGAATCGAAACGGCCGCAGGTGCGGCGGTTGGTGCGACAGCCGGAGCGTTGGCCGAAAATTGAATTCCCCAATAGCCATCTTGCTTGTGGGTGAATTCGACTTCGACGTAGCCCTGCATGTTCGTGAAGGTGCGAACTTTGATGACGCGGCAGATGGCGTCCTGGCGAGTCTTCTGATTCGTGACGACGAGCATCTGGCCGACGTTGACGGAGGTCGACATGCGAATGACGCCGCCCTGCGGGAAGACGATCATGGTGCTGGTTTGTTCCTCGAAAGGCTCGGTGCGGGGCGCGGCGCCGTTCGGCGCTTCGCTGATGCGAGAGCCATGAACTTTGACGGGAATTTCGACCGAACGCGCGTCGGCGCGAAGTTGGCCGGACGCCGGCGCCGACTTTGATGGCGCGGCCGGGCGAGTCGAGACCTCGGAGGCGGATCCTAGAACGTCGACTGAGTCTTTCGTTAGTGGTGCCATCGATTTTAGCGGCGGTTACGCGCCTTCCCCCAAGAAAATTGAGAAACACCCTTTAAGCATCGATTTTCGTGGGAGGTGGGAAATTCGTGAATGGTACTTTGGTACCCCCAGTGGACCTTTTGCGCACACGGGTTTGGCGTTCGGGGGCAGCGGGAAGTCATACGAAGAAAAAACGAATACGGATTTCGGGATTTCGGTTTGTGTAACTTGGACGAGCGCGTATGAATTGCGCCCGATTCAAAGCGATTTTTCGTTCGCCAGCTTTTTATTGAGCCGGCTGAGGCTGAGGACGCTTCCGATATTTTTCGTAAAAATCGGAATGGCGATTTTCGAGACTGGTGAGTTGGCCTTTGATGAAAAGGTATTTTACCTGGGTCTGGAGCTCGAGCGGGTCGCCATTGGTTACGATCAGGTTGCCGAGTTTCCCGGTTTCGAGCGTTCCAATTTGATCGGCCAGGCCGAAGATTTGCGCGGCATTGAGCATGACCGCTTTCAGCGCTTCGTCGTGGGACAAACCGTAGGCGACCGAGGCGCCGGCATACTGCGGCAAGCGGCGGGAAAAGGATGTTCCAAAGCTGGAGAAAGCGAATGGAATTCCGGCGGCGAAAAGCTCTGAAGGCTGGGTCATGGGTTTGTCGTAGGGCGTGTCGTCTTTGTCTGGAATTCGTTCGGTCGGACCCAAAATCACGGGAATGCCCTTTGCTTTCAGCAGGTCTTTTTCTTTCCAGGCTTCGGCGCCGCCGGCCAGAATCATTTTCAGATTGCGCTTGGTGCAAAACTCGACGGCATTGCGGATGTCGCGTTGGTCATCGGCAAGGATCAGGAGCGGAAGTTTTCCTTCGACGACGGGAACGAGCGATTCAAGTTTCAAGTCGCGTTCGTACAGCGCCGGCGAGCCTTTTTCTTTGGCTTGGGCGTAATGGCGGGCGCGGTCGATCCAGTCGCTCAATTCGTTGACGGATTTGTCGTATTCCTTTTTGGCGTCGGTGTAGGGTTTTTCTTTGACGCTGAAAGTGGCGAAGTCGAAGGAGCGCGTTTGAATGGAAGGCCAGTTCAAGACCATGGCGACGGAACGATTGATCTGCATGTCGTCCATGGTCCATCCGGCAAGATTGAACGCGGATGCTTGACCGGTGATCAGTCCCCCGCCCTGGGAATCGAACCCGGCGGTGCCGGGCGCGGCAATAACTTCGGTGATTCCGTTGGCGCGCGTGACCGGAATGTAGGCGCTGGCCGGATTGACTGCGGTGGCAGCGACGAGTTCGGGGTTGTAATCGCCCAGTTCGGTGACGTCCATGGTGGCGCTCACCTGGCTGATTTCGGCGAGGCCGATCTGGGTCACGGCGTCGAACATGCCGGGATAGACTTCGAGCCCGGTGGCATCGATCACTTGGGCATCTTCCGGGATGGCGATGTTTGCGCCGACGGCGACAATCTTGCCGCCACGGATTATCACGGTTCCGTTATCGATCGGAGGTCCGGCCAACGTGAAGACTTTGCCGCCTTTGATTGCGTAAGCGGCAGGCGCTTTTGCCGATTGGGCTGAGATCGCCGAACCGAGCAGCGCTGCGCAGATAAGAACGTACGGTGAGTTGAAGCAATTGCCGAGAAATTTTCACAGCGCACCTCCGGCGATGGCGCGGCCACTATCGGCGTCGTTTTTGGGCGGCTTCTTTTTCTGGTCCGGCTTTTTCTTGGCGTCGGATTTGTCGTCGTCTGTTTTTTTGTCTTTGTCTTCGGCGGCTTTTTTCTCTTTGGCGAGGAGGTCCTGCTTTTCTTTTTCGAGGGCGGGACGTCCGGCGATGTCTTTCTGGCGGTCGAAATAGACCTGACCGTCGATCAGAGTTTTTTGGGCTACGGCGTAGACGCTCAGCGGGTCATGGTTGTAGATCACCAAGTCGGCATCTTTGCCGACTTCGATGGAGCCGACGCGCTTGTCGATTCCGAGCTGAATCGCAGGATTGATGGTGATCATCTTCAGGGCGTCGTTGGCGGACATGCCGCCGTACTTCATGCTTTTCGCTGCTTCTTGATTGAACTGGCGCGCTTCTTCGGCGTCGTCGGAGTTGATCGAGACGACTACGCCACGTTCGGTCATCAACGCTGCGTTGTAAGGAATCGCGTCGTAGGCTTCGACTTTGTAGCCCCACCAATCGGAGAAGGTGGAACCGCCGGCGCCGGAAGCGGCGATTTCGTCGGCGACTTTGTAACCCTCCAACACGTGTTGAAAGGTGCGGACCTTGAAATTGAATTCCTTGGCCACGCGCATGAGCATCAGGATTTCGTCGGCGCGATAGCAGTGGGAATGCACGTAGCGCTTCCCTTCCATGACTTCGACGAGCGGTTCGAGCTGTTCGTTGCGGCGCGGCGCGACTAGGCCTTGCTCGCCGGCGGCTTTGCGGGTGTTGTAGTCGTCCCATTGCTTTTTATATTCGGTGGCCTCGATGAAAGCCTGGCGAATTACTTCTTCCACACCGAGGCGGGTGGCTGGATAGCGCTCGGGCGTTCCGGGTGGCGGAGTAAAACCGGAGCGCTTCGGATTCTCACCGAGCGCGAACTTAATTCCCGGAAGGGCGCCCTGGAAAGGCAATTCGCTGGCGGGCTTGCCCCAGCGCAGCTTGATTACGATGGTCTGGCCGCCGATCGGATTGGCGCTGCCATGCAGGACGTTCGCGACGGTGACTCCGCCGGCGAGATCGTCGTAGATGCTGATGTCTTCGGGATTGAGCACGTCCGCGATGTTGGCCATTGAAGAGACTGCAGGGCCGCCTTCGTTGACGCTGCCATCGACGGCGATGTGGGAGTGGCAATCGATGATTCCGGGGATTACGAACTGGCCGGTCGCGTCGATGATTGCTGCTCCGTCGGGGGCTTTCAGGTCGGCGCCGACGGCGGCGATTTTGCCATCACGAATTAAAATGCTGCCGTGCTCGATGTTTCCCTGAGTCACGGTGAAAATCGTGGCGTTTTGAATGAAGATGACGGAAGGATTTTGGGCCCGGGCTGCGGCGGGCACGAGAGCCAGAACTATTAGAGCTGCAAATCGCGCGGTGATCTTCATCGACCCGCTCCTTCTGTTTCCAAGTTTCGTTGCGAGCCGGCGTTGCTGTCAGTTGAAGGCTTCTTATCTCCCGATTTTTCGGGCGGTTTTTCCTCTTCGTGAATTTGGAACCAGCGGCCATCGACGAAAACGTGTTTCACTTTGGTTTTTTCGTTGAAAATATCGCCGTCGGTGACGACCAGGTTGGCGATTTTGCCGGGGGCTATGCCGCCCAAGCGATCACCCAGGCCGAGGATATCCGCACTATCCACGGTGAAGGCGCGGAGCGCGGCGTCGGACGTAAGTCCGGCGTCCATGGCGCGCTTGACGCTCTTCATGATGTCTTTCGGCGTTGATAGGCCATCGGAATAAAATCCGAATTTCACACCGGCCTTGACGAGTGCAGCGGGCGTCCCAGGGGCGCGATCACGGAACCGTAGCTCGCGCAGGGTCTGGTCCGCGTCGGGATCAGCGTCTTTGGCGCGTTCCGGCCATTTTAGGTTCACGAGCACCGGCATTTTCTTTGCAGCCAAAGCGTCGGCCACTTCGTAGCCTTGCTGGCCGCCGTAGAGCACGGCACGAAATTTCCATTCATCGGCCAGGCGGAGCGCGCGCAGAATTTGTTGGGAATTATTGGCGGGGAGCATCACGATTTCGTTGCGCTTGGCTGCTTCGCTGAGAGTGACTTCGGTGCGGTCGTAGGGAGGACGTTCGGATTTCGTGGGATTTGCTTCGTAGGCCGGTTCGGCCTGCGAATACCACACAGTGTCGTCGTGGATCTGGCGGACGTAGGCGATGGTGCCCATCAGCGAATCAGGAAATCCAAAGAAACCGCCGACTGGTTTGAAGGAAACTGGAACGGTCGCGTTCACCCGGACGACGTAATCGCCGGGGCGGTTCCCTGCCAGGTCGAGAACAGCGGCTTGGCCGGGAAAAATTCCGCCCTCTGGAACGGTGAGCGTGGTGGTGAAGCCGGCGCTGCGCCAAGTCTCGACGCGCTTGTCGTCGGTTTTGATTTCGTCGGCAGCCAAACGCCACGGAGAAGTTCCGGGACGGCCTTCGGGACCCAAAACAGGCGGCGCGGATTTTCCTTTGGTGGCGTCGGCATCTTCGCCCAAGCCGACTGTGGTGCCGGCATCGATCAGGCCGGGGTAGACCGTCAGGCCTTTTCCGTCAATTACCCAGGCTTCGGCCGGAATGGTGACGTTGGCACCGAGGGCTTGAATCAATCCTTTGGCGACGACGACGGTGCCGTCGTCGATGGTGGGCGCCGAAACCGGGACGATGCGCGCGTGGGTGATCGCGAAATAACGAGGCTCGCCGCCTTCGCCGCGCGCGGTGACGATTCCACTGGCGACGACGATCAGCAGACTGGCGCTGAGAGCAGCTGCCAGCGATTTGCGAGCGGGCATATTCGAGGCAAGGCGATTCATGAAGCGAAGAATCATTTCGCACCCCACATTTTTTTCCGAAACAGAAATTCAGCGAAAAACAAGCGGCGAATCCGCACTAGATGAAAGCGCTTGATGCTATCCAGAGGAGCGGCCGAAAGCAAGCATGGCCGGTCTCCGCGCGAATTCATCGAACCTGGGAATCACACACCCGTTGCAACGTAAGTGCTCAGACGGCCAAACGGAAAAATGGTTACCAGGGTTAGGAAAAAAAAAGGCCGTTGCCCAGTCACGGGCAACGACCTTTGCTACGGCTGGTGATGCCTGGTGTCTAGTATTGGTCGAGGAAAACACCGGACGCAACGCGGTTGGCGTCGGTGTCGATGTACAGCGCCGTAGTCGGGCTGACCAGGTAATAGGTAATGTTGAACGGCCCGTTGGCGGTTTGCAGCACTGCGGTTCCGCGATTGTTGGTCGGAGCCTTGAAGCTGCTTTTCGAGGTATTGATCGGCAGCATCACCGGTCCGGAAGCACCGCTATTAAGGTCCAAGGTTCCGCTCGAAACGACGGGCACGCCCGAGTTGGTGCCGAGCACAACTTGACCCGACACATCCTGCTCGAACGAGCCAAGAGTTTTGGATTCGCCGACGCCCTGGAGATTCGTAGCGAAGCTGCCGAGCAAGGCGATCGGAGAGGTCTGCTGGTAGGCGGTGCCGGTCGAGCCATTGGTGTTGGTGTCGATCTGAACAAGCAGCGCAGTGTTGATGGTGGTGGTGTAAGCCGCGAATTGAATGGTGCCCTTGCCGGTCGTCAGACTCAGAGTGTAGCGTCCGGGGACGTTTCCACTGGCGGTCGAATTGACATATGTACCGGTGGTGATCGGCGTCGCTGTCTGCGTTTTGCTGGAGGTATTAATGTCCAGCAAACCACCGGTGCCAATCGTGGTACCGGTGACAGGGAACACGCCACCGATGACGTAAGGATTGAAGTTGCTGCCGCCGGAACTGCCGCCGGCGGTAAAGGCGATCCCACCCGTCAACGCTGTGGCGTTGGTGGGCGCGGCAAAAACCTGCCCGGAAAGAAGAGCTGCGGTTTGACCCGAGTCGATCTCCAGCAGGTTGGCATGCGTTTGGTCAATCATGTAGTACGAGAACGTAAGGGTGCCCAGAGTCGTGCTGATCAGAGCGACTTGTCCACGGCCAAAACTGTCCGCGTTACTGTATGTTCCGTTCAAAGAAACGTCGTTGGTGACAATGGGCGTGGTCAGATCCTGATCCACCACATCCTGAGTGTTGGTCGGCGCGTTTACGGGATTCACCGGAATGCTGCCGCCATTGGCGGCGAAAGCTCCGGCGCCGAAGAGCGGGAACAGATTCGGGTCGAGCCCGGAAAAACTGAAGACGTAGTTGCCATTGAGCGAACCGGCGAAAGAATTGGTGTTTTGGGCGTCGATGGTGCCGCTGCCGGTTCCGAAGCTGTCGAAATCGATCAGCAGGCCGTGCTGGTTGGAAGTAAGCGCGAGTTGAAAGGTGAAGGACGAAACCGTGGTCGCGTTGGAGTTGACCAGGACGGTGACAGACACGCGACCATCGGAAGTGCCGGTCGTCGAGCCGGCGGTAAGATTGTAGCTTCCGCCAGTTACGGCCACGCCGGTCGCGACACCGGTAAATCCGCTGTTGATATCGACTTCGCCGCCGGTAATTGTTCCAGAAGTCGCCGTCGGCGAACCGGAAGTCAGGATGGATCCAGAGACGTCGAGAGGCAATCCGCTGGTGAAGTCCGAGCCGGCATATTGGAACGCGTACTGTCCGGTCGAACCATTGCTGGTGAGCGAAGCGGAGGAATAAAGGACCGTTGCGTTGGTGGTGCCGGAATCCGTCCCGCTGAGGGCGGAAATCGTGGCGAAACCTCCAGGCGGCGGAGAGAGCGGCGCGGTGAAGTTTCCGTTGCCATCGATGGTGCCGTGGCAGGGCGTGGTGGCGCTGTTCGCCGGCGCGACGCAATCGCCGCCGGTGAGACCGTTCACTTGCCATATTATGCTTCCCACGGGATTGCCGCCCGCGGTTGCGGTGAAGGCTTGCATCGCGCCGGCACCGACCGCCGGACCACCAGGCGAGATTTGCAGAGCTTGCGAAGCAGTCACGTTGACGATGGCACTTCCGGTTGACCCTTGAGAAGTTGCGGTAACCACGTCATTCGTGGTGGGAACAGTTGCCGGGGCGGTATAGACGCCGGTGCTGGCGTCGATGGTTCCGGAACCGGTGACGGACCAAGTGACGGTGGCCGGACTTGTGCCGCCCACGACGTTCGCAGTGAAAGTCTGCATGGAACCAACGGCGACGCTGGGATTGGACGGCGTGACGGTGACGGTGATCGGGCCGGTAGAATTTCCGCTGCCGCCGCACCCCGCCAGAGCAATGAGCGCTGTTAGTGCCAGAGCGAGTGCGGGGAAAAAACTGTATTTCGTTCGCATTTCAGTTCTCCGATTCAAATGTGTTTTTTCGATTTTTGCGTTTGTGAAACTTCGAGTGCCAGCGAACGCGAAACTTGACGAAATCGCAATTTCAACTGTTCAAGATTCTTGGCGACGGACGCTTTCGTGCCTGCACGAAATTGCGAGGAAACCAAAGACATAGTTCCAATTCCTTTCGATACGATGACGCATTCTACTTTAGGACATGGTGCGACCGGTTACCACCCTCGAAGCACTTGAAACCACATCCTTAGATACCAATTCTGGTGGATAGGTTTCACCGCCATTTTCAAACACGCCAAAGCGGATAAAGTTGCTCAGAAGAGGCTCTAAGGCCGATTGCGCTGGTTCGCCCTAATTCCGCAGCGGCTTGCCGGTTTTGAGCGTATGCGCCATGCGTTCTTGCGTTTTGCGCTCGCCGCAGAGGCTGACGAAGGCCTCGCGTTCCAAGTCCAACATATATTGTTCGGAAACTGTCTGCGGGGTGGTGATATTACCACCGGCGAGAATGTAGGCGAGCTTGCGGGCGACCAAGGCGTCGTGTTCAGAGGCGAATTCGCCACGCACCAGCATGTGCACTCCCAATTTCGCCGCGGCCAGGAATTCTTCGCCCAGAACGCGAATTTCGGCTGGCGCTGGCGCGTGATATCCCGCGCGAACCATGGCGAGGGCGGTTTGCTTGGCGTCGGCAACCAGGCGATCTCGATTCATGGAGATTTGATCGGAAGGGCGGAGAAATCCGAGATCGCGGGCTTCTTCGGCGCTGGTGGAAACACGGGCGGTGGCGATGTTCTGAAAAATTGGGCGGAGGGTGTGGAAGAGATCCATGTTGTCGCCGCTGGCGGCCTGTTCGTTGGCGCGAATGGCCATTTCTTTGGTTCCGCCACCGCCCGGGATTAGACCCACACCAACTTCCACGAGTCCCATGTAGGTTTCGGCTGCGGCCTGAATTTTTGCGGCGTGCAGAGGAATTTCGCAGCCGCCGCCCAAGGACATTCCGTGTGGAGCTGCGACCACCGGCCGCGGAGCGTATTTGATGGCCATGTTCACACGTTGGAATTGGCGAACGGCCATGTGGAGTTCGTCCCATTCGCCTTCCTGCGCGCCGATCAGGACCATCATGAGATTCGCGCCGACGGAAAAATTCGTCGCTTGGTTGGCAATCACCATCGCTTCAAATTCGGTGCTCAATTTATTTACGCCGGCGTGCAACATGGCTACCAAATCGCCGCCGATTGCGTTCATCTTGGAATGGAATTCGCAGCAGACCACGCCGTCGCCAAGATCGATCAGGCTAGCTCCGGCATTTTTCTGAACTACCGGTGTGCGATCTTTTAGCGACTTTAAAATAATGATGCCGCTCGGTTCTTCGAGCGGCTTCATGGTCTGGGCGGGCAGATCGAAATAGCGGGTGTAACCTTTTTCCGTTTCGTAAAAAGACCTGGCGGGCGAGGCGAGAACTTTCTGCACCAGCGGCGGCAGACTCTTCCCTTCCGCTTCTAACGCTTTAGCCATCCGTTCGACTCCGATTGCATCCCACATTTCGAACGGACCCAGTTCCCAAGCGAAGCCCCAGCGGATGGCGCGGTCGATGTCGAAGATATTGTTGGCAATGTCCGGCATCAGGCGCGCGGCGTAGAGGCAGGTTTCGCTCAGGACGGCCCAAAGAAGCTTGGTAGCTTTGTCTCCGCCTTTTCCTTCAATCGCCGGAGCAACCAGTGTGCGGACACGCTCGCGTGTGTCTTCGATGCCTTTCGCAGCTTCGATGGAGCCGAGTTTTGATTTCTGGCGCGGACGGTATTCCATTTTCTGCCAGTCGAGGGTGAGAATTTCTTTTCCGCCGGACGAGCGATCTTTCTTGTAGAAGCCGCCGTTGGTTTTGTCGCCAAGCCAGCCGCGCTTGAGCATGTCTTCGACAAATGGTGGGACGCGATAGGTTTCGCGCTTTTCGTCGTCCGCTGCAGTTTCATAAATGTTACGAACTACGTGAGCCAAAATATCCAGTCCGACCAGGTCTCCAGTGCGGAAGGTGGCCGATTTTGGCTGACCAATCGCCGGGCCGGTACACGAATCGATTTCTTCGATGGTCATGCCGAGGGCCTGCATTTGGTGCAGCGCATTCAGCATGGAGAAGGTGCCGATGCGGTTGGCGATGAAGTTCGGAGTATCTTTCGCGCGAACTACTCCTTTACCCAATCGCAGATCGCAGGTTTCGTCGAGCAGTTGCAGGACTTCCGGTTTGGTTTTTGGTCCCGCGATCAATTCCACCAGCTTCATGTAGCGCGGCGGATTGAAGAAATGCGTGCCGGCCCAGTGTTCTTGAAAATCCTGGGAGCGGCCTTCGGCGATGAGGTGAATCGGGAGTCCGGAGGTGTTGGAAGTGACGATGGTTCCGGGCTTGCGGACGGCTTCGACCCGCTCCAGGAGATTGCGCTTAATCTCGAGATTCTCGGCGACAACTTCGATGATCCAGTCTGCGTCCGCGCACCAGCCGAGATTGTCTTGCAAGTTTCCGGCGGTAACGAGGCGGGCGGTTTCGGGAGTGAAGAAGGCTGCGGGCTTCGATTTCTTCGCGCCATCGAGACCGGCGTTGACGATGCGGTTCCGGACGGCGGGATTTTCGAGGGTTAGACCTTTGCGTTTTTCGTCCGCGTTTAGCTCCGGCGGAACGATATCGAGCAGATAGCAAGGGATTCCGGCGTTGGCAAAGTGGGCGGCGATGCGCGCGCCCATGGTTCCGGCGCCCAGGACCGCAACTTTTTCGATACGACGCTTCATGAAACACCTCATCAGCCAAAAAGGCAGCAAGCGAGGTTACAAAAGCGGTACGAGACGGTCAACCTCAAACACCGTTCACCACCATTTGAGTTAGAGTATTTGCAGGGTCAGCATTTGACGAAAAAGCACGGTGGGTGGGAATGAGCACTACGAAATGGCTCGGAAAGGCGATCCGAGGCTTGCGTTCCTTTGCGTACAACGCTGATGGCCAGCGGCCGAAGGTGGGCGTGGCGCTGGGCGGCGGGTTCGCGCGCGGCATCGCGCACGTGGGCGTTTTGCGTGCTCTGGAAGAAAACGAAATTCCCATCGATTACATTGCCGGGACCAGCGTCGGCGCGTTGATTGCGGCTGCGTACGCGAGCGGTACTTCGCTTGACGACATGGCGCATCAGGCCAGTCTGACGCGGTTTCGCGATTTCGGGCGGTGGACATTATCGCGGATGGGAATGGCGTCGAACGATCGGCTGCAGGATTTTCTTTCGCGCATGGCTACGGCGCGATTTTTTCATGAGATGCGCATTCCGCTGGCGATTGTGGCGACCGATTTGCTGAAAGGCGAGTCCGTGCATTTCACAACCGGCGAAATTGGACCCGCCCTGCGCGCTTCCTGCGCTTATCCCGGTTTGTTCCTGCCGGTTGAGTATCGGGGGCATTTTTTGGTTGACGGATTTCTGACCGAGCAGGTTCCGGCACCGGCGCTGCGCAAAATGGGCGCGGAGGTTATCATTTCCGTGCATCTGGAGCCTGGGCTGCTGGATTCAAAACCGCGAAATACCATCGAAGTCATCAGCCGGTCGTTTTCGATTATTCAAACAAAGGCGTTGCAGTCCTGGCGGGGAATGACGGATGTGCTGCTGGAGCCCAATGTGCATCACGTGCTTTGGGATGAGTTTTTGAAATCGCCGCAGTTGATTGTGGCGGGAGAGGAATGCGCGCGGGCCGCGATGCCTCAAATTAAAAACTTGCTCGGCTGGCCGGTGGGTAGCTCCGACTCGGTCGCTGCCGTTTCGCGGGGTTCGCGTTAATTTTAAATCCTCGCGAAATAGACAAGCGTTCTGTCGCGCAAGACACGCTAACCATCGGTGAAGAGCTTCGTCCAAAGCATCGTGAGGGGCCGAATTCCCTCTGCGATGACCGCTGCAACGCCCCAATCATACGCAGAGTGAGTTCGGCTCTTCCGCCAACGCGATTCCATTTTTCGGATACTTCGCAAATAACCTCAGACGCGCGGACGCGATTATGCAGTCTCGGTTCGACGTTCGCTCGGCCTGGCACTTCCCCTTCGTTGTCTTCGTAATCCACTCAGCTAAAACCGGCGACTTACGAAACGGTTTCGGCTTTCGACTTGAATCCCCTGCACACGAGAACCGGCAAGGCTGGGTACTTGCGGAATGAAGGATCGACTCTGGCGAGCTCGCACAGATAGAAGGTGGCGCCGCGGTCGGACTCAATCCGGCGAGCGTGTTCGCAATCGAGACACAATCCGATGCGGGCCTTCTGTTCGATTCGGTCGTCCGCCGCAGTCATGGACCGAGCATAACACTCCGTGCTTTCGCAGGTTCGCCTGGCGAGATAGAATCCGGCCCATGATCAAAACCCGTTTGGCTTTTTGGTCCCTGCCCACCCTAATCACGGCATTCCTGCTTATTTCCGGATTTTCTCCGCAATGGGACGAGACCAATTTACAGCACGCCACCGAAGGCTCGCTCACTTCGAAACTGGTGGTTGTTCCGGACCTGTCTGCGCGCGCGGCGAAATTCAAGACCGTGCACATGCCCTTCAACTCACAAGGGCTGAGCGCACGCGAGATCAAGATGGTGAAAAAGCTGGTGGACGCCGCCGGCCTGCTGGATTGCATTTATTGGCGGCAGAGCGATCCGGAAGGATTGAAATTGTTTTTGGCTCTGGCCAACAGCCAGGAGCCACAAGAAATCCTGGTGCGGCGATATTTAAAGATCAACGGCAGCCGCTTCGATTTAATCAATAACGATGAGCCTTTTGTGGGGACTGAGGCCATGCCGCTGGGCCGCGGTTTTTACGGCGGAATGACCAAGAACGATGTAAAGGCGTTGCTGAAAACGAACCCCGAGGCCCACGAAAAAGTGTATGCACCGTACACGATCGCGCAGACGGCGACCCCGACGAAAGCGGATCAGTTGACCGCTGCGGATTTTGTTCCGTATCACGTAGCATTCGCGAAGTTTTTGGAACCGGCGGCGAAGGACCTGCGCGATGCCGCGGCGCTGAGCGAAGATCCGGCGTTTGCAAAATTCCTGAACTTGCGAGCTGATGCCTTACTGACTGACGACTACTACGCCAGCGATATTGCCTGGCTCGATCTTGAGAATCCGAAATTCGACGTGGTGTTTGCGCCGTATGAGACTTACACGGATTCGCTGCTTGGGGTGAAAACGACCTACGGCGCTTCAGTCATGATTCGCAATGACGCGGAAAGCCAGAAGCTGGCGCTGTACCAGAAATACGTTCCGGAATTGCAGGAGGCTCTTCCGCTGACCGCGGCCGATCTTCCCTCCAAGCGCGGCAAACAATCTCCGATGGAAGTGGTCGATTCACCGTATCGTGCGGGGGATTTGCTGCACGGCTATCAAGCCGTGGCGGACAATTTGCCAAACGACCCGCGAATCCACGAAGAGAAGGGCTCGAAGAAAATGTTCTGGAAGAACTTCATGGACGCGCGGGTGAACTACATCATTCTTCCGCTGGCACAGCGGACCATGCGTGCCGACCAGGCGGCAATGGCCAGCGGCCAAGGCTACCTGGCCGACACGATCATGCATGAAATTTCCCATGGACTCGGGCCGGCCTACGCGCATACGGCGGCGGGCAAGGTGCAGATCAACGAAGCACTGGGCGCTTCGTACTCGGCGCTGGAAGAATCGAAAGCCGACGTGGTGGGCGAATACTGCTATGCGTGGTTGGTGGCGCACGGCGCGATTTCCAAGGAAAAGCAAAATGAAACGTATGCGTCGTACGTGGCCGGAATTTTTCGGACGGTGCGATTCGGCGTGGCGGAAGCGCATGGCGCGGGCGAGATCATGCAATTTAATTATCTAGTGGAGCAAGGCGCGATTCGGCGCGATCCTGCGTCGGGCCGGTACATCATCGAGTTCGAAAAAATGCCGGCGGCCATTGCTTCGCTGGCGAAGGAATTGCTGGAGCAGGAAGCGACCGGGGACAAGGCTCGCACGGATGCGTGGTTCAAGAAATACGGCACGATGCCCTACGAACTGAGCGATCTGCTAGCCACGACAAACGACATTCCGGTGGATATCGATCCTGACTTCGATTTTCATCCGGCCGTGCACTAGACCGCGGGGCGAGGGGCGGCGCTTTCGCTTTACAGAATCGATTGGATGTCAGGATCGATGGAGATATGCGTTTGCGGAAAGCCGTTGATGACGACGGTGGCTTTTGAATCCGCGGCCGGAACATTTTGAAAGTGGAAATAGCGGCTGATGTGGTAGTCCTCATCGAGAAAATCGAACGATCGTTGGACCTCCTCGGGGGGAATTCCAAGCATGGTTATAGCTACAGATTTGCCGTAGCCTCCAGCTGCCGCAAGGTACTTCTTCACAATTTCAGGCAATCGAATCGTCATATCCAGACGTACGCTCCGCTTTCGCCGTAAGGCAAATTCATGTAGAAAATGTTCGCTTCGTCGAATTTCTGAAACGCAGCGAATAGCTTGTCGCCGCCGTGTTTGGCACAGAACGGTTCAGCAGCAGCCGCGGCGATAGCCTCGACATCATCCAGCGTTCCGACCTGCTCGCGCGAAAACCATTGCCACGTCGAGGCCTGGCCGCAAACCTGACACGGACCGCCATTGTGCTCCAATCTCTTGGCGATTGCAGCAGAGACGTCTGGGGCTAAGCCGGCCTCGGAAAAATCCGCTCGTTCGACGAAAAAATACTGGCTTAGCAATTCGGGATCCGGTTCGAAGGCGACGACCTGGCCTTCGTATTCGGCGATTTCGGGGGTTGCGGTTTCGGCTAGACATTCCCGGCAGAGCGTTATCTCCGGGCGTATGTTGTCGCGGCGCCTGCGGCGTTTCCCGCGCAAGAAAACAATGTCCGGGACTAGCGTCGCGATCCAACTGGCTTCCGTGGCCAGGTGAATACACTCGGCAGGAGTGCCTTTCAGCCAAGACCACCAGTTCCGGCTGCGTGGCAGAAAATCGATGTGCGGGTATGCGTCGTCGTAAGGAATCAAAACTGGTCCCCAAGTTTAGGCGTGCGTCTGGCTTGGTGCGCCAGACCGCACTCAGATATGATACCCAAGCTGGATTTGTCTATAACGCTATTTTGAATGGCACGCGCAACTGAAGAGGAGGATGGAGAATGGCACTTACGGTTGGGGCAGCTGCTCCGGATTTCACGCTGAAAGACCAAAATCAGAAAGAAGTGAAGCTTTCGGAATTTCAGGGGAAGAAGAACGTCGTCGTGGTGTTTTATCCGCTCGATTGGAGCCCGGTCTGCACCAACGAACATATGTGCTTCGTGAACGACATGAAGAATTTTGAAAAGCTGGATGCGCAGGTTCTGGGCATCAGCGTGGATAGCGTCTGGTCGCACAAGGCTTTCGCCGAGAAGATGGGGATTCACTATCCGTTGCTGGCGGATTTTCAGCCGCGCGGCGCGGTTGGCGACAAGTTCGGAGTGTATCTGGCGGAAAAAGGTATCACCGGCCGGGCGATTGCGATTATTGATAAGGGCGGCAAAGTTGCGTGGTTCAAGAATTACGATATTCCGACGTCGCCGGATTTGAAGGAAGTTGCGGAAGCTCTCGCACAGGTGAAGTAGTACCGGCGCTGGAATTGGCAGCGCGGTTTGGCAGGTAAGGACTTCAGCAATGACGGAGTCCTTTTTTTGGAATGCGGCTGGCTTCCGGAGACTGTTCGCGGGTTTTTCAGTTGTGCGCGAAGGTGCGGACGTAATCGACCAGGTGCCAGCGCTGCTGATCGGTCATGGTGCCGCGAAAAGCGGGCATTGGTTTGTGGCCCTCGGTGATGATCCAGAACATTTCGCCTTCGGTGCTTAGCTTCAGGGCGTGGGCGTCACGAAAATCGGCAGGCGCGATGGAGAGCTTATCGACTCGCTCGCCTCTGCCGTCGCCGTTCGCGCCATGGCAGCTTTGGCAGTGACTGACGTAATCGTTGCGAGCGCTGGCCAGCGTTTCGGGGGTCGAGGGGAATGGATTCTTGAGATTTCTGGCGCGCGCTGGAGCGCTCCAGCCGCTCAACGTATACAAAATTGTTGCTCCGGCCATGGCGAGCATGGAAAACACCACCAAGACTCCGATCAGCGTTGAGCGCGAGCCCGAGTTTTTTTTATCTTGCGGAGGTTTTTGAGAAGGCATGATTTGGAAGGCGCTGTCAGCAGAGTTCAGCCACCGTCGAAATCTTCGCATTGCGCCGGAATATTTTCAAACGCTGCGCTGCGAGCTAGTGAGCAGCATGGATTGCGCGCAGAACCGAGATGGCCACGATCAAGAACATCACCGCGACATAGACGCGCAATCCCCAAAGTAAGAACCGCGTTCGAGCAGAAAGGCGTTGCCTTCCGAAATGGGTTCGGCGTTTGGCGGCAACGACCTGATCGGCTTCGAGCAAAGACAGAACCGCGCGAGGATCGGTGAGCGCAGGCTCTTTCGAATTCGCCGTGAGCGAACGTTGAGCTGCGCGGTCGTCAACGGCTTTTGGGTTGTCCGGTTCCACTTCTGATCTCCTATCGCCGAGCTAGCTAGCCGCCGAGCCATTGCGGAAATACGGTTGCAAAACCAAAACCGAGGCCGGCGAGGATGAGAAGAATGGTTACGGTGACACCCGCAACATTCGCCCAGAATCCATTCACATGTTCGCCCATCACTTCCGGGTCGTTGACCAGGAGCAGTAAAAACGCCAAGGCCGGGGGCATGGCCAGGACGGCGATTACATTCACGGTCAAGACCACGAACTCCATGGGAAAACGTGGAAGCAGCACCAGGGCTGCCGCGGCGGATGCCGATCCCAGCAACGTCAGGTAGAACGGCCAGGCTTCGCGCAACGGACGATTCAAACTGTGACCGGTTTGAAAGACCTCACCGAATGCGTAGGCAGAGGATGTCGAGATGGCAATCGCGGCGACGATGCCTGCTTCGAAAATCCCGAGGGCAAAGAGCGCGGCGCCGGCGTGGCCGATGAGAGGCTCGAGCGCCTCGGCAAATTGCGCGCCTTGAAAATCCGCGGCGTTGATTCCGTGATGATACAGCGGCACGGTGGCGAGAATCGCGGCGATGGCAAACACGGCGGCCAACAGGGCTCCCAGAGCGGTATCGAAACGTCCGGCATTGATGTCGCGCGGCTGCATTCCTTTGTCGACTACCGCGCTCTGTTGAAAGAAAAGCATCCAGGGCGTGACGGTGGCGCCTATGGTGGCGAGAATCAGCACGAGAATTTCGTAGCGGCTGCCCGTCGGCAACGGCATCCAGGTCGCCATGGCGTGGGCCACCGCGTGCCAATCGGGGCGCGCCAGAATTGCAGCGGGGATAAACAGGCCGTTGAAGATGGCTAGCCCCATCGTAATCCGTTCCCAGGTCCAGTAACGTCCTGTGGTTATGGCCGCGACAACGATGAGGAGCGATCCACCGACGGCGATCGATGGACGAATGCCGAAGAATCCCAGCCCGGCGCGAATGCCGATAAACTCCGTAATCAGGGTAAGAAAATTTCCGAGGATCAGGTCGCCCATCGAAAACAGGCCCCAGAATTTTCCGAAGCGATCGAAGATCAATTCGGCATGGCCGCGGTGGGTGACCGCGCCGAGCCGCACGGTCATTTCCTGAACGATGAAACCCATGATGAAAGTCAGTACGACGAATGGAATGAAAAATCCGACTCCGAAGCGCGAACCGTCCGCCGCGTAGGACAACATACTGGGCGCGTCATTTTCGCCGAGAAAGACCAGGACACCGGGGCCGACCAGCAGCCAGAGAAGCCTCGCGCCTCCAAAACCGCCGAAGCGGCTTTTTTTGGAGCGCGCCTGCGCGACTTCCCACCGGTCGCGCGCACGGTCGACGTCTTCGTGAGTTAAAAGTTGAATCAGCTCCGGGGCCGCCGGCGAAGCGACAGCCGATTGGGTGGTCGGATGAGCGGTGCCTTCGATGGAAGTCGCTGAGCGGTGCTTGGGATCGTCCATGGGTTAACCTTGCTAAACTCTGCATATAAACTACGCTTAACCCTTCGCAGCGTCAATTCTGATGAGCTTAGGATGACTCCAAAATATTCAGATTGGTTTTCGCGGTTTGCTATAGTTGTGAAGGTTTTTTAAGGAGAGCCATCATGACGGACCCGACGAATCCTCCACAGAAGCAGCAGCAAGTACAAATCAAGGCCGATGAAAAGGAACTGGTCGGCCAGTACGCCAACCTCGCGGTGATTCACCACAACGGGGAAGAATTTACGTTGAATTTTATTTATCTATTTCCGAGTGTGCCGCAGGGAAAGTTAGTCTCCAGCATTATTCTCAGCCCGGCTCACGCCAAGCGGATGCTGCAAGCGCTCAAAGAGAATGTGGCGCGTTTCGAATCGCAGTTTGGGACCCTTCCGGAAGGATCGGCGCCGATGCCGGACACGAATTTCGTCCAGTAACTTGGCCTAGGGCTAGTGGGAGAAACTGCCCGCGACCACCCACTGGCCTTCGGGTTCTAGGAATTCGACGCCGACCGCAAAGCCGGCTTCGGGAACCAATTGGCAATAGGCGACCCTGGCCATCGCGCGGAAGGAACCCGTGAAGGTTGCGATCGTCAGGCGATCGCCCGGTTTCCATCGTCGCGTGGTAAAGACTCTTGCACCGCGCGGACTGACATTTTCGGTGAAAGTAGTTTCGGTGCCGGGCATGAGCGGGTGGCCGGAAATGCGCACGCCGACTTCCATCGGGATTCGCGATTCGCGCCGCGGACCAGCGTCGAGTTTTAGGCGCTTTCAGGCCAAATCGCATTTGCCTATTCCCCTTTTTTCTTCTTGCCGAATCACAAGCAGGCCGCGATGTGACCGAAACGAAATTTCTTCTGGCCCTTGCCTTTCATGTGGTACAGACCGCGATCCGCGGCGCCGAGCAGCTTTTCGATGGACGTTCCGTCGGCTGGAAAAACGGCCAAACCCACGCTGACGGTAATGGCCGGGTCTTGACCGTCGGTCTTTAGTTCGTCGCAGATGCGATTGGCTACCTGACCGGCTTCTTCCGATCCCGATTCGGGCAAAATCAACGCGAATTCATCGCCGCCAAAACGAGCGGGCGTATCGATCGCGCGGCTGCTATGCCGCAGGGCGACACCAAGACGCTTAATTGCGCGGCTGCCGACCAAGTGGCCGAACTTGTCATTGATTTTTTTCAGCCCGTCTAAATCGAAGAGTAGAACCGCGAAGCTGCGTCCGGTGCGTTTGGAACGTTCAATTTCCGTTTCCATGACTTCGAGCAGTTTGCGATGGTTGGCCAAACCGGTCAGCGAATCGGACGCGGCAAGGCGGCTGACTTGATCGAAGAGCTGGGCGTTATCCAGAAGCGTGCCACCCAGCACCACGACATAGCTCATCACCATCAGGGAGTGTGCGGTTTCGTAGGCGGCGTCCAGATGATGTTGCGAAGCGCTCATGGTGAGGTGGCACAAGACATTCAAGACCGCGGCGATGCAAAGGGCACGATCCAGATAGGCGCCTTCGCGGTGCAGCCGCTGGGCGTAACCCACCGCGGCGACCAGGTAGATGGCGGCCGGCAATAGATCCCAGGGGCGCGAAATCAAAACGCCGGCCTGAATGCGAGGTGAGTGCGGCAGCATGAAATAGAAAACGCTGGTGAGATAGGCGACCGCACCGACGATGAGAGTGGCTCCAGCCATTTCTTTTGCTGGATCTCGGGAGATGGGCAGGCGTTTTTCAACCGCGAGTGCCGCGATAAGGAGAACTCCGAGAAGTGTTCGTCCGGCGAGCCAACCTAAAGAAATTTGGTTTCCGGGACTGGGCGTGACCAGCATGCCCCGGTAGAACGTCATGCTGGTTCCGGCTTCGACGAGTCCGGCCAAAACAAAACCAAAAGCGAGAATCAGGGAGATGCGGTCGTGAGTGCCACGAAAACGAACGAGGGCGTTGGCCGCAAAGGTGAAAGCGATCAGGCTGCCGGCCATCTGCAAATACGTGTCGAGCAGTGGGTCAGCGATATAGGTGGAAGAATGCAGGAACCAGAGGCAGACGAGGTAAGCGCCGCCGGCAATCGCCCAAAGAAGGACGAGTCGAAAATTATGAACCCCTGCCCAAAAACTGCCCCGATGACCCACAAGGCCCCCAAGTGCCAACACTTGCCCAGGAAATGATGTGCAAGCGGGAGGCCGAACGGCGGCGCGGCTCTAGTACTACCTAAGCTTCTTATTTTTTATTACTTACGGAAGTTCGAGGCCCGGCGGTTTCTCGCGCCGAGCCTTCGTAAACACGCCGATGGGTAGAAACGTTACAGCCTGAGACTGGCGCTACCTAGGCCAAAAGACTAGGACTTGGCAGGGGGCGGGGGCAGTTCGTGCGCCTGGACGGTGCTTTGGAACCCTGACTTCTTGTGGCTGCCATCACAAAATGGCTTCTTCTCCGAGGCCCCGCAACGGCAGAGACCGATCTTGGTGCGACCGCCGAGTCCGTACGCGTGTCCGTCCTGGTCGACCATGTCCACAATGCCGTCGATCAGCAGTGGTCCGTTGTTTACTACCGTGACTTTTACATCCGCCATCCGATCCTCCGATCGAAACTTTTCAAATTTTTCATTCAGGCAAAAAGCGATTCGCGGCTGGCTCGCCGCGCCAGCGCGGTGAGAACCTAAAAATTAATACTTGGGAACCGTTGGATCGACTTCGTCCGACCAGGCAAGGATACCACCCTTCAGGTTCAGAACCTTCCGAAAGCCGGCGCGCTGCAGGAATTCGACGGCCTCGGCGGAGCGCTTTCCGCTGCGGCAATGGGCGACGATTTCGCGCGAGCTGTCAAGTTCGTTGACGCGCTTGGAAAGATCTCCCAGCGGAATCAGGTGGCCGCCGAGATTGCAGATCTGATATTCGTGCGGCTCGCGAACGTCGAGGATGAACAAATCATCGCCACGATCAAGTCTGGTCTTCAGATCGCGCGGCGCGATTTCAGGGACGGACGTTTGTGGCGCGGGCGCCTCTTCACCTCGAACGCCGCAGAATTCGGCGTAGTCGATCAATTTAGTTACTGTGGGATGCGTGCCGCAAGCCGGGCAATCCGGATTCTTGCGGAGCTTCAGCTCACGGAAATGCATGGCTAGAGCGTCGAACAGCAGCAACCGACCGACTAGCGATTCACCCTTGCCGATTATCAGTTTCAGTGTTTCGGCGGCTTGAATCGAGCCGACAATTCCGGGCAGAACGCCCAAGACGCCGCCTTCGGCGCAGGACGGAACCAAACCTGGAGGCGGAGGTTCCGGATACAAGCAGCGGTAGCACGGACCATCGGGATAGCCGAAGATCGTTATCTGGCCTTCAAAACGAAAAATGGAACCGTAGACATTGGGCTTCTTCAAGATTACGCAGGCGTCGTTGACCAAGTAGCGGGTAGGGAAATTGTCGGTACCATCGACGATGATGTCGTAGTCCTTCATGATTTCGAGCGCGTTTTCGCTGGAAAGATGAGTGTCAAACGTGTCGATTCGAATGTCGGGATTCAGTCCGTGCAGGCGATCTTTGGCGGCTTCAATTTTCGGCCGGCCGACGTCCTGAGTGCTGAACAAGATCTGGCGCTGCAAATTGCTGTCGTCGACCCGGTCGAAATCGACCAGGCCAATTCGTCCCACGCCCGCGGCAGCTAGATAAAGCCCGAGCGGAGCACCCAATCCGCCGGTCCCGACGCACAGGACTTTGGCTTGCTTCAGCTTCAACTGACCTTCCATGCCGACTTCCGGCATGATCAGGTGGCGGCTGTAGCGCTCAATTTCTTTTTTGGTCAATGTCACCGGGTTCGCGGCGGATGCTTGCGCGATTCCGGTTAGTTCTGTTTTTGTGGCCATGGAGATTCTCCCAAATTCAATTCGTGCGGCCGCCGGCGATGGAGGGGACGATGCTTACGGTGTCGCCATCTTTCACTGGCGTTTGGTCTTTTTGCGCGTAGCGAATGTCCTCGTCGTTGACATAGACATTCACGAAGCTGCGTAGTTTGCCGTCATCTGAATACAAATGCTTTTTCAGGTCGCCATGCTGGTCGGTCAGGGCTTTCAAGGCTGCGCCAACGGTGGTCGCGGAGACGTCCACACTTTCCTTCTTGCCGGCATAAGCTCGCAAAGGCGTCGGAATCATTACTTTTACGGCCATTGAGTCTCCTCGTGGTGAATTGAACGGCTGAAGCGCGCGCCTGATTTTGTCACAGGATAATGATTTAGATGCGCTTGCACTGTATTTAGGATTCAATCGCCTCGGCGTCGTAGGCCGCGCGATCGTCCTGCAATCGCCAGGAATTCATGTCGCGCGGCATCCCGGATTGCACACTCACGATAATGTAGCTATACCAGGGCCACGCGTGCTCACGGTCAAATTCGCTGGGACGCGCCGGGGCATCGGGATGGGAGTGATACCAACCGATCAATTCCAAATCTTTCTCCCGAGCCGTTTTCTCCGCTAGCTGCACGTCTTCCGGAGTTACTTCGAAGCGATTTCGCGGCGAATCCTCACGACGATTCGCTAGAGGCAAGAGAGCGAGCACTTCGCGGGAGCCATTTTCGTCGCGGCCCAGAATCGCACCGCAACATTCGTGCGGGTAGGTTTCCATTCCGTGCGCTTGGATCTTCGCGGCGAGGTTATTGCTCAACTTGAGAACGTATGCGCTCATTCCTCGCTCCAGAATCGTTCGCTCAGATATTTGTCCGCCGAATCCGGGAACACGGTGACGATCACCGCACGTTCGCCGGTGGCCAGTTGCTTTGCGACGTGCATGGAAGCCCACAGTGCGCCGGCGGCACTTACGCCCACAAGCAGACCTTCTTCTCGCGCCAGACGCTTGGCGAGTTTTTGGGCGTCTTCGGTTTGCACCGCGATGTCTTCGTCCGCAATTGCCGGATCGTAAATTTTGGGCACGATGGCGGTGGCCATGTGCTTCAGGCCTTCCAATCCGTGAAAGCCAGAATCGGGCTGGAAACTGATGCAGCGTATGGCGGGATTCAATTCTTTCAGGCGGCGGCTGGTGCCGACAAACGTTCCGCTGGTGCCAAGTCCGGCGACGAAATGGGTGATTCGCCCCGCGGTCTGTTCCCAAATTTCGGGCGCGGTGTGTTGGTAGTGTGCGGCAGGATTTGCCGGGTTGCTGTACTGATCCGGGTAAAAATACTTCTCCGGATCGGCTTGGTAGAGTTCTCGCACGCGGCGAATCGCGCCATCGGTGCCTTCGTCTCCGGGCGTGTAGACGATTTCAGCGCCATAGGCCTGGAGGATCTGCTTTCGTTCGGGTGAGGCACTGGTGGGAAGAAACAATTTCACCGGATAGCCAAGTGCGGCTCCGACCATGGCGTAAGCGATGCCGGTGTTTCCGCTGGTGGCGTCCAAGATGATCTTTCCGGGCCTGAGCGCGCCGCGACGTTCGCCGTCGCGAATCATCGAGTAGGCCGCGCGGTCTTTTACGGAACCGCCGGGATTAAACCATTCGGCCTTGGCGTAGAATTCGACGTTCGGAAACTGTGAAACGACGCGCTCGATGCGCAACAAGGGCGTATTGCCGATCTGATCGAGCAGATGAGTGCCCTGATTGCGTCCGATTGGCGGGTTCTGGGTCAAGATTGGTTTGTTGGCCGTATTCATTGGCGCGAGCTTGCTGGAGTTCCGAAAGCTTCCCCGTCGAGTCGATTATTCTGTTGCCACTATTGTAGATGCTTTGGGAAGTCCAACATATTCAATAAATCGCGGATGCCCCGGCGCGATTTCATTTTTGTCTTTACAGACAGGCGGCGCTATCCCTATCCTTGTCGGGCCATGTGGTACATCAACAAGCTGTTCGTTCAACCCCAAATTGAATCGCTATCGGGCAAGGGCTTCCTGGTCCGAAATTCGGGTGGCGTGGTGCGCATCGAGAAGTACGATTGCGGCGCCGAATTGCGCAAAACTCCCGATTCCAACTTTCAGATGACCGAAGCGCCTTGCATCATGATGCAGGGCCAGTTCACGGCTCTGTGGGACGCGGGTTACCAAAAATTTTTGCTGGGCCACGAAGGCAAGAAGTTTCCGGCGCACAAGAATCAGCTTCGCGATCTTCGCAAGTTCAACGAAGAACTGCGGACGGCTCTCGGAGTTCCTACCTACTACAACGAAGCTCTGGGCTCGACCTGCATGATGACCGTGTACGACCGGGTGAAAGGCCGTCCTGGCGCGATCCCCGACGAAAGTGTCGGCGCGGAAGAAAAATCCGGCCACTAGAATTTTGGGTTCTGCTACTCCCCTCCATTGGTTAGATCCCATGAAACTTGCCGCCGACTGCTGCGCGTGGTAAACCGGAGTGCGAGGTAACCGAGTGGCGCAAATCGTGGCGTTTGTGGACGACCTATTTTTTCAGGCCAAAATACTGGAAACTGCCAAACATGTTGGCGTCGAAGTTCGCACCTGCACGACGGTAAGCGCTTTCCTCGCGGACATTTCGAAGCATTCGCCCGCATTGGTGGTAGTTGATCTGAACGCCAAAAACAAGCCGCTGGAAGCTATCTCTCAAGCGCGAGAGGCGTACCCAACCGTTCCGGTTATTTGTTTTTTGTCCCATGTTCAGGTGGAACTTGCGGCGCAGGCCCGCGCGGCAGGTTGCTCGGAAATCATGCCACGTTCGAAATTCACACACGAACTGGCAACCATACTGGGCCGCGCGAAATCCCATTCGTGATGAAAACAGCCTCTCGATTTTTGGTTTTTATTTTCTTGGTGCTGTTAGCGGTCGTGCCGACGTTAGAAGCCCAGGAATCGGGCGAGCCGGATTCCGCGACGGCGCTTTCAGACGCGCTGGTGGCCGCCTGCAAAGCGGACGAAACCCAATTTGCTACGTTTCTGGCCGGAGATAATCCCGCGGCTTTTCGCGCGCTGCCAGCGGCGCTACGCACCGAATTCGTGAAACGGATTTCGCTAACCGACTTGCCGGGGAAACCGCTGATTTCATCGGACGGAAACGGGCACATTGTGCTGCGTTGCCGCGCGCCCAATCTGACGGTGGAATATCGATTTGGGACGCCGCGGGTTCACGAAGATCTCGCGTTTATTTCCGTCGCGCGTGGTGGATTCGGAAGAGGCCACCTTCGGGCTGATTCACGAGAAGCAGGGGTGGAAGCTGCTTTCGCTTGGGTTGGTGTTGTTCGATATTCCGCAGCTTTCGAAGCAATGGGCGCAGGCGGACCTAGTGGCGCACGAAGAAGCGATTGTCACTACGTTGCGCACGCTCTCCGAAGCCGTGCAGACCTACCATCGCGCCTTCGGCCGGCTTCCGGAGAGCCTCGGCGAATTAGGTCCCGCTCCGAAGGATCAGATTTCGCCCGAACAAGCGTCGCTGATCAGCGCGGACTTGGCCAAGGGAACCCAGGACGGTTACGAATTTCGCTACCGCATCGTGCCGGACATCAGCGGGAATGACACGGCGTTTGAATTGGCGGCCACGCCGAAACCATACGGCAGCAACGGGCATCGCTCTTTCTTCCTGGATGCTACCGGCAGAGTGCACGGTGATGACAAGCACGGCGCTGTAGCTACGACAGAAGATCCGCTCATCGCGGGAGAGAAAGCCGCAGCCGAAAAGTCAGAATGACATCCGGCGGCCTCAGGTATAATGCCGCCAGATTCGTGCTTTGAAGAATCGCCCCAGCGGGACACTTCGGTTTGGAATCGAGAGGGATACGGATGTCAGAGTCAAAAGTATTAGCTGACCGGCTTTATTCTGGAGAAGGCATTGCCGCGGACGTCGTGCGCATTGCGGCGGCGAACGTGCTGCTGGCGCTTTGCGCCCACATCGTGATTCCGCTGCCTTTCACTCCGGTTCCGATCACGGGCCAGACCTTCGGAGTTCTGCTCATCGCCGTGATGCTTGGTGCACGGCGCAGCGCCATCGCGCTCGTGTTTTATCTACTGGAAGGATTGGCGGGGTTGCCGGTGTTTCAGCCGCTCGGTTTGCCGGGGCCGGCGCGTTTCCTTGGTCCAACGGCCGGCTACCTCGTTGCGTATCCCCTGGCCGCATTTGTGACTGGTTGGCTGGTTGAGCGCGCCGCCGCGGTGACGCTGCCTCGCGCGGTGCGACCGCGAGTCGCTGGAGCGACGCTGGCCGGAGCGCTCTTCTGTGGCGAAGCCATTATTTTTCTGGGTGGCTGCGCATGGCTGGCGTT
Organism: uncultured Acidobacteriota bacterium; assembly: GCA_963711325.1. Taxonomy (GTDB): domain Bacteria; phylum Acidobacteriota; class Terriglobia; order Acidiferrales; family UBA7541; genus Palsa-295. Next base: position 143,911 of record CAVQDR010000001.1, read on the forward strand.
CGGTATGCGGTTGGGTTGGCCGGCAGCGTTCCAAGCCGGCGTGATTCCCTTCGTGCCCGGAGAAATCATCAAGATGGCGCTGATCGTCGCGCTTGCGTTCGGCTTTACCAAGTTTCAACGCGAAGCGTAAGGACGCATTTCTCACGCGCGTTCGGTTTCGGATTTTGATTCTTCTTCCGCGGCAATGACTTGGACTCGCCTGACGCTGACCGCGAAGTCACGGTGTTCGCTTCGAATTGCTATGCAAAACGCCGCCCACAAACTAAGTCCTGAGGAGTCGCTTCGCGCCGCGAATACGAATTTCTATGCGGCGTTCGAATCGCTCGATTTGGTGCAGATGGAAGGCGTCTGGGCGCATGATGACGACGTTTCCTGCGTGCACGCCGGGTCGGAGCTATTGCTGGGTTGGGAAGAGGTTCGCGAGCGATGGGCGCGGATTTTTGCCAACGCGAAAAAGGTTCGGGTGGCTTTAAGTTGCGTGTGGCTGCGGGTGGAGGGAAATGCGGGTTGGGTGGTCTGCACGGAAAGAGTGACCACGGCATTCACCGAAGGATTTGACGACGCCCGCGTCCAGGCTACGAACATTTTTGTGCGGACGGATGATGGGTGGCTGCTGGTGGCCCGCCACGCATCGCCGTTACCTTCCGCTGCGCGGACTCCCGTACAGTAAAAATTTGGGGAAAGGAGTGAAATTGCTGACCAAGGCAATCGTTTCGATTTTTGCCGCGCTCTTTTTGTCGTTCCCCGCCTTCGCGCAGACTCCCGCGCAGCCGCAAACGCCCGCAGAACAAACCGAAGATTCGGCCACCGCTGCGCAACGAATCATTCATCAGCTCGCTGCAGGTGAATTTGCGAAAGTCGAAGCTTTGTATGACGACCGAATGGCCTCAGCCTTGCCCCCGGGCAAACTCGCCGAGAGCTGGCCCAACCTGATTCAACAGGAAGGCGCGTTCGAATCGATCGTTGATACGCAAACCATTCGGGTTCAGGGACTCGAAGTGGTGAAGCTCGCCTGCAAGTTCGCGAATGCGACTCTGGATGCGACGGTCGCTTTTGATCCGGACGGGAAAATTGCAGGGCTGGGATTCCGGCCACATCAGGAAAGCGAGACTCCGTGGAATCCACCGCCGTATGCCAAACCCGCAAAATATACCGAGGAAGCTTTGGCTCTGGTGAATGGGCAATTTGAATTGCCTGGCACGCTGACGATGCCAAAAGGTGATGGGCCGTTTCCCGCGGTGGTCCTCGTTCAGGGTTCTGGACCTCACGATCAAGACGAAACAATCGGTCCTAATAAAGGTTTCAAAGATCTGGCGCTGGGGTTGGCCAGCAAGGGCATCGCAGTATACCGCTACACAAAACGCACCGAGAAGTATGAGGACAAGAGCAGCGACGATCCAGTGAAGCTGACTGTCGATGATGAGGTGATCAGCGACGCGCGGGCGGCCGTGGCTTTGGTCTCGAAGCAGCAGAGGATCAATCCCAAGGCAGTTTTTCTGCTCGGCCACAGCTTGGGCGCGTATCTCGCGCCTCGTATCGCAACGGGCGATCCGCAAATCGCCGGGATCGCGATTCTAGGAGCGAACACCAAGCCTATCGAGCAGGTCATCGTCGAACAGATTCGGTATCTTTCTGGAAAGAGCGGCGCACCTGCGGAGGAATCGGCGAAGCAACTGGCGGATGTGGAAGCGGCTGAAAAGCAGATTGAGAATCCTGATTTGAAGCCGGGCGACACGGTGATGCTGCTGGGCTCAAAAACGTATGGCGCCTACTGGCTCGATTTGCGGGGATATGATCCGGTGAAGACGGCGTCGCAGCTAAAAATTCCGATCCTGATTTTGCAGGCTGGACGCGATTACCAGGTGACCAACGCGAATTTTGACGAATGGTCCAAGGCGCTGTCCAAGCATCGCAACGTTACTCTGAAATTGCTGCCGGACTTGAATCATCTATTTATGCCCGGAGAGGGCGCTTCGACGCCGGCCGAGTATGCCAAACCGAATCATGTTTCGGAGGAAGTCATCAGTACGGTGGCTTTGTGGATTTTGCCGGGAGAAAATCCGGGGCGATTAATCCAGAAGCCGTGAGTCACGGGTGGTGACGCGCCGCCGTTTCGCTCCTCCCTGTACGGGCCCGCTCGGGCTATGTTATCCTCCGTCCTGCAGTTATTCGGCGCTCACGCCGGACGACGTCCACACCTCTAGTGACTTTCACCGCAGCGGGCACGACGAAGCAGCAGAATCGTCTTCCCAGCCCGGCCGCGGTAGGTGAACGCATCCTGTGAGCCAGGCGGACCCAATATGTCCACACCGGCAACCTCACCAAAAACGACTGAAATCAAACTGGCACATTCGCCCGACAGCGATGACGCTTTCATGTTCTATGCGCTGGCCACCGGCAAAGTGCGCCTGCCCGGGGTGAAATTCACCCACGTGCTCTCCGACATTGAGTCGCTGAATCAGGCCGCGAAAAACGAAGTCTACGACGTGACCGCGATCAGTTTTTACGCGTATCCGTTCGTCGCCGACAAGTACGTGCTGATGGATTGCGGCGCCAGCTTTGGTGAAGGCTACGGCCCGATCGTGGTGGCCAACCATCCGATCAAGAAAAATGACCTGGCGGGCCGGAAAATTGCGATCCCGGGAACGCTTACGACTTCGTATCTGGCGCTGAAGCTGTACGAGCCCAACGTGGAAGTTGTAACCATGCCGTTCGACAAAATTCTGGGCGCGGTGCAGAACAAGGAAGTCGAAGCCGGGTTGCTGATTCACGAGGGCCAGCTGCTTTTCTCTCAGGTTGGCTTGCACAAAGTCGTGGATCTGGGCCAGTGGTGGCAGGAGCAGACTGGATTGCCCCTTCCGCTGGGCGCAAATGCGATTCGCCGCAAGCTGGGCGACGACATGGGACGGCAGGTTTCTCGGATCATTCGCGAGAGCGTGTCGTATGCGCTCGACCATCGCGAGCCGGCGCTCGATTATGCGCTGCAGTTTGCGCGCGACATGGATCCGGTGCTGGCCGACAAGTTCGTCGGCATGTACGTAAACAAATGGACGCTGGATTACGGCGAAGAGGGTCGGCGAGCTGTGCGCGAACTCCTCGCGCGCGGTGCCGCTGCCGGAATGCTTCCCGCGAATGTGCCGATTGAATTTTTGAGCAGTGCCATGGTGAGCTAACGCCTTCTCGATCAGCCTAACTTGTACTTCCGCGTTGGATTTTCACGGTTTGGCCGTGGATGCAGCTGTAGTTCACGGCACACTTCTATTTTCACGCTCGCGCCATTCGATTTTCTGCCAGGTTTCGCTACCTAAGCTTCGCGACGTACGCAGGGGCTTCTGGCTGGCAGCAAGTACCGGTTCAATGTATCCAAAGAGCACCTGCCCTTTCGCCGCTCTATCTGCTACTTCGAGTAGACTGAATACCAGACGATGAGAGACCTGATCCAACAGGGCCTGGCCCTTCGCGAATTGCTCCGAGAGCGGATACTCGTTCTCGATGGGGCCATGGGCACCATGCTGCAGCAGGAGAATCTTACGGCGGAGGATTTTGGCGGGCCGGAGCTGGAAGGTTGCAACGAGAATCTGGTCATTACCCGTCCGGACGTCGTGCTGGGGATTCACCGCAAATATCTGGCAGCCGGGTCCGATATTATCGAGACCAATTCGTTCGGCAGCGCTCCGGTGGTTCTGGCGGAGTACGGGCTGGGAGAATTTTCCCGCAAAATCAGCCGGCTCGCTTCGGAATTGGCGCGGACGGCGGCCGATGAGTATTCGAAGCCCGGCAAGCCTCGTTTTGTTGCCGGGTCGATGGGGCCGACGACCAAGGCGATCAGCGTTACCGGCGGCATTACCTTCGAGCAGCTGCGAAACAATTATTACGAACAGGCCAGCGGACTCATTGAAGGCGGAGCCGATATCCTGCTGCTCGAAACCTGCCAGGACACGCGGAACATCAAAGCCGGGGTGCTGGCGATTCACGACCTCGCGCGCGAATTGGGCATGCCGATTCCGCTGATGATTTCGGTGACGATCGAAGCGATGGGAACGATGCTCGCGGGCCAAGGGATTGAGCCGCTGTGGGCTTCGCTCGATCACGTGGATGTCATTTCGCTTGGTCTGAACTGCGCGACGGGTCCGGAATTCATGACTGATCATCTGCGGACCCTGCAATCGCTGACGAGTCGTTACGTTTCCTGCTATCCGAACGCCGGACTGCCGAACGAAGAAGGCCTTTACGGCGAAACGCCGGTGACTCTATCTGAGCAGCTTGGACGTTTCGTGGATCGCGGCTGGGTCAACATGGTTGGCGGTTGCTGTGGGACGACTGAAAAACATATTCACGCGATTGCGGAAGCTGGTGGATGGAAAAAAGCCGAGAAAGCCGGCCGAGCCGAATCGCCGCGCGGTGTATTCCGGTATCGAACTGATTGAAGCGGAAGAAAGCACGCGGCCTTTGATTGTTGGGGAGCGGACGAACGTAATCGGCTCGCGGCTTTTCAAGAATTTGGTGGCGGCGGAGCAATGGGAGGAGGCTACGGAGATTGCGCGACGCCAGGTGAAAAGCGGCGCGCATATTGTGGACGTCTGCCTGCAGAGCACCGACCGCGAAGAGTTACAGGATATTGCGCCGTTTTACGAGCAGCTGATTCGCAAAATCAAAGCGCCGATCATGATCGACACTACGGATCCGAAAGGCGTCGAATTGGCGCTGACCTACTGCCAAGGAAAGAGCATCATCAATTCGATCAACCTCGAAGACGGCGAAGAGAAATTCGAACGCATTTGTCCGCTCGCTCGATCCTACGGCGCAGCCGTGATCGTGGGCTGCATCGATGAGGATCCGGTCCAGGCGCAAGCGTTCACACGGCAACGAAAGCTGGAAATCGCGGAACGCTCGCACGAATTACTGACGCACAAGTTTGGAATTCGCGCCGAGAACATTATTTTCGATCCGCTGGTCTTTCCTTGCGCTACCGGGGACCAGAATTACATCGGCGGCGCGGTGGAAACGATTGAAGGCATCCGGCTGATCAAGCAGACAATTCCATTCGTGCGCACGATTCTGGGGATTTCGAATGTTTCGTTCGGGCTGCCGGCGGGCGCGCGCGAAGTGGTGAATTCGGTTTTCCTGTACCACTGCACCAAGGCGGGGCTGGATCTGGCCATCGTCAATGCGGAACGAATCGAGCGCTTCGGCACGATTCCCGAGCACGAACGAAAGCTGGCTGAAGTGCTGCTGTTCAATACCCCACCCTCGACAATTCCCGAAGGGCATCCAGAGGCTGAGGTGATGAGGGGCGCGCCTGCGGACTGGCGCGAGCAGACTCCCGAACAGAAGGCGGCGATCAATCAGTTTCATATTGCGGCGATTGCCGAGCATTTCCGAGGCGCGGGTACGCGCAAGAAAGAAAAATCCGCAGACCTTCCGATCGATCAACGGCTGGCGAATTACATTATCGAAGGATCGAAAGACGGTTTGGTCGACGACCTCAACACCAAGCTCGCCGAAAATGTTCCGCCACTGGACGTGATCAATGGTCCGCTGATGGCCGGAATGGGCGAGGTGGGGCGACTCTTCAACAACAATGAACTGATCGTTGCGGAGGTTTTGCAATCGGCCGAGGCCATGAAAACGGCGGTCGGCCACCTTGAACAATTCATGGAAAAGGCCGACACCGAAAAGCGCGCCAAGGTGATGCTGGCCACGGTGAAAGGCGACGTCCATGACATCGGAAAGAATCTGGTCGAAATCATTCTAAAAAACAACGGCTACGACGTCATCAATCTGGGGATCAAAGTTCCGCCGGAAGAATTGATTCGCGCGCATCGCGAACACCACCCCGACGCCATCGGTTTGTCCGGGTTGCTGGTAAAGAGCGCGCAGCAAATGGTCATCACTGCTTCGGATTTGCGGGAGGCTGGAATCACGGTGCCGCTGCTGGTGGGCGGCGCGGCGTTGTCTGACAAATTCACGCGGCTGAAAATCGCGCCGCAATACGGTACGGCGGTTTGCTACGCGAAAGATGCCATGACGGGACTGCGCTTGATGAACGAACTCAGCGATCCCGGCCGTCGAGGCGGCGTTTTGGAATCGCACACGCACGTCGGGGTCGCCGTACTCGAGGAGCCCGAGATTGTTCCGGCGCCTCCGGCAGGCGACGAACGATCTCCTCGGGTTCGATCAGATGTGCCAATTCCCGATGTGGCTTATCTGGATCGCAAAGTCCGCAATGTGCCGGATTTGCATGAGCTTTGGAGTTACGTGAACCCGTACATGTTATTTGGCCGGCATCTCGGATTTCGTGGAAATTTCGAGAAGGCGCTCGCCGATCGCGACCCGCGCGCAATCGAACTGAACCAAACCATCGAGGAAGTTAAACAGGAAGCAGCCAGCTACATGAAGGTCTCGGCGGTCTGGCAATTCTTCGAAGCCGAGCGGCGGGGAAACTCGATCGCGCTCTTCGCTCCTGGAGCGAAATCGCCCCTGCACACATTTCATTTCCAGCGACAGCGTATCGGCGACAAATTGTGCCTGAGCGACTACGTGCTGGAACCCAGTGCGACGCGGCGCGATCACGTCGCGTTATTTCGTGGTGACTGCCGGCGCCGGCATTCGCGAAAAATCCGAAGAAGCAAAATCGGCCGGCCGCTATCTCTTTTCGCATGGCTTGCAAGCGCTGGCCATCGAATCCGCTGAGGGTTGCGCCGAATGGCTGCATCGCCGCATACGGGAGGATTGGGGATTCCCGGATTCCCCGGCGCTGACCATGCAAGACCGTTTTACCTCACGCTATCGCGGCAAGCGGTACAGTTTCGGCTATCCGGCTTGTCCTAATCTCGACGATCAAGCCGGACTCTGGGCGTTATTGCGCCCCGAAGAAATCGGAGTGCATCTGACGGAAGGCATGATGATGGATCCCGAAGCCAGCGTCAGCGCGCTCGTTTTTCATCATCCGGATTGCACCTACTTTTCGGTGGGCGATCAGCCCGAGCCACAGTAAAGCCCACGGCTGGGGCCTTACATGCTTGACGCACCTGGACCTTTCGTCTAACTTTCATCCATCATTTCGCACGTCCGAGGCCTTTTGAATGGGCTCTAGCTCTCCGCAGATCAGACTTTCCAGCACCGGCAGCTACCCGCGCATCAGCGATACTCCCGAATCGCAATTGCTGGAACGAACGATCGTTTCGTTCGGCCAGGGTGAACGGACCAGCGCCGATTTGCTGGACGCGCAGAATACGGTGACTCGACAGGCCATCGCCGAACAGGTGAAGGCGGGCCTGGAAATCGTCACGGATGGGCAGATTCGCTGGAATGACTCGATCTCGCACCTGGCCGGAAAACTGGAACATGTGACGTTGCAAGAAGCGCTGCCTTATTTCAAGACCCAAACACTTTTTCGCCAGCCGGTTTTATCCGGCAAAGCCGTTCGACACGCCGCGATGATCGTGGATGAGTACAGCTTTGCTCGAAACGCTTTGGGGCACCTCCCTACCCCGCCGGGCAAGGCGGGCCGGCTCGCCATCAAGCCGGTGCTTACCGGACCGTATACCATGGCAAAACTGTCGGCATCCGGAAATCAGGGCGCGAATGGTTCGCATGCCGAACGCAGCAGCCTGGAAGAACGCGCCCACCAATTTGCCGAGATTTTGGCTAAAGAAATCGAAGCGCTGCAGCAATTTGGCGCGCACCTGATTCAGATCGATGAACCCGCTATCCTCGAGCACCCGGAAGACTGGCCAATTTTTGCGGATTGCATCGCGACGCTGGTCGCCGCGCGGCATGCGCCGAAGGAAGGCCGCAAACTCGAGCTGGCCCTGTACACATTTTTTGGCGATGCTGCTCCGCTGTACGAAAAGCTGCTGGCCCTGCCGGTTGATATTCTTGGATTCGATTTCACATCCAGTTCTTCCCTACTCGATGCCGCGTCGTCGATTGGATCGCCGAAATCCCTGGCGCTCGGATTCCTGGATGGATGTAATCCGAACATGGAAAATGCGGAGCAAGTTGCCCGATCGGTGGACCGCATGCTTCCAAAAATCGGCGGCGACCAGGTTTTCCTGGGAACATCGTGCGGCTTGAGATATCTGCCCGCTCCGATTGCTTTTTCCAAGCTGGCCTTGCTGAATACAGTACAGGCCGAACTTGCCGGGACGTCCAAAGCCTAATCTTTTAAGAATTGCCGCAGTTTGCGCGCCGCAGTTGCAATAGTTAATTTTGGTCCAATCGCGCAATCGTCAATTACCAAATGCAGTTCATCTTTGAGCCTTCCTGCCTTCGCGTAAAAATTCGCGTGATAGCCTTCTTTCCATGAAATCTCAAATTTCAACCTTCGAGGCCGAGGTCGTGGATACTGCTGCCGCAGCCGAGCTTTACTCGGCTCTTTCGGGCTTCAATGTTTCCCGTCCGAACACGGTGCCCGGATTATCGGGCCACGTTCGCAACCTGCACCGCGCCAATCACGGAATTTCGCGCTGGATTCTTTTTGCGCTGTTCGGTGGTGGGGTGGTGGCGTTCGCCATCGTGCGCCTGGTGATTCTGTAGAGGAATCTCGATTTTTGGTCCAGGAAACTCAATGTCTCGTTCCCGGGCGGAAATCCAAGCCCAACTATCTGAGCTGCGGTAGAAATATTTAATCGACGCGCCAATTCTACTGGTGCTAGTATCTGGCCAATGCCCAAGCCCAGCGCAAGTCGCGCTTTCGAGCGCGGTTTGGATTCTCGTTCGATGGACGTAGTTCCTTCCCCAAGTTCAACCGTCGGCGCCGATCATCTGTACGGTCCCGATCCTTCGATTCACATGATCGGCGAACCGCGAACCTACCCGCGCTTGAAAAGGTGGCTGGTGCTCGCGATTCTTGGCGGAGCGATTGCTGCATTTCTCCTCGTACTCCTTACCGGAAACTAACTAAATTCGAGATCTCCACCCGACCGAAGGCGTTTTTGCTGACCATTCCTCCTCGTCCGTAAACCTGCGGCTCGATTCTGGCTCAACGGTTGCGGCTGAGATTTCCGGAGTGTTAGCATCGCTACAGTGCCTTTTGAAATCGATCGCAAGTCGTACCACCCGGACGACCCATCAGCCGCGACTCCATCCGGGACTGCGTCTAACGATCAGATGGATTACGACGAGGACGAGCAACGCGAGGCGAATGAGCCGCCCAAGGGCCTCATGCACAAACGGAGGCACCCAGCGGTGTGGATTGCGTTTGCCTTGCTGCTGGGTGGCGTGATCGCGCTGGTGTTGGCCGCCCTTATCACTAACTAATCGACGGCAGTTCGATTCTGAACAACGCGGCCAGAAGTCTTCGCTACCGCAAACCATGAGAACGAAAATTCAAGCGTCTTTTGTCGGTCTTCTCGTCGTTTCTTTGGCGTTCGCTACGCAGCCTCAGGCTGCCCAGACTACCCAAACCGCCACGCCGCGCGAGTATTCAGCCGCCAACTTCGAAGAGGAGCGTGAGTGGGCGACTTCGGCGGTGCGCGCACGCAAAGGCATGGTCGTGAGTGATGAGAGCCTGGCGTCGGCCGCGGGAGTGAAGATCCTGAAGCGCGGAGGAAACGCGGTCGATGCAGCGGTGGCGGTTGGTTTTGCGCTGGCCGTGGTCGAACCGCAAGCCGGGAACATCGGGGGCGGCGGATTTATGTTGGTTCGCCTGAACGACGGCCAATCGCATTTCTTGGACTATCGCGAAACTGCGCCGGCGAAATCGTCACGCGACATGTACACGCAAGCGGGTGTCGACAAAGATGCGTCGGTGGTGGGCTGGAAGTCCGTCGCCATTCCGGGTACCGTGGCCGGCTTGACGCTGGCATTGAAAACGTATGGCACCAAGAGTCTTTCGGAGGTCATGGCCCCTGCAATTGAACTGGCGGCGAAGGGCTTTCCGGTAGATCAACGACTCGCGAAGCTGCTGCAGGATGAGAGTTCGACGCTCGGGCAGTTTTCCACGACGAAGCGAATTTTTCTCGACGGAGCATCCGCCAAGCCAGGACAAAACTTCCGACAGCCGGAACTTGCCACGACGCTCCGACGCATTGCGAAGAAAGGCGCGAGTGAGTTTTACGAAGGGCAGACCGCGCACAGTCTGGCGGCCGAGATGCAGCGCGAAGGCGGGCTGATCACTCTCGATGATTTGGCCGGCTATCAGCCGAAAATTCGTGAGCCGTTGCTCGCTACATATAAATCACGAGGACACGATTGGCAGGTGATTACCAGTCCTCCGCCGAGTTCTGGCGGCGTGGCCGTGATTGAAGAACTTAATATCCTCGCGCCGGTGGAATTAAAGGGCTGGGACGACGCACAGTCCGTTCATTGGGTGATCGAAGCTATGCGGCGGGCGTTCGCTGACCGCGCCGAATTTCTGGCGGACGGGGACTTCGCGAAAATACCCGTGCTTGGGCTCACGTCGGTTTGTTATGCGGACGCCCTGCGCAAATCGATCGATCCCGCGCGAGCTTCCGAGAGCAAGTCAGTCAAGGCCGGGAATCCAGTTGCGTATGAGACGCAGCCTGGCACGAATGGGGAGTGCGCGCAGAGATCGCAGAACAGAACCGGGCTCGATTCAGAGAGCGCGGCGCGAAGAGCGTTACTCGAGGCCGCGCACGGCGGCCACACCACCCATTTTTCGGTGGTGGACGCTGCCGGCAACGCCGTCGCAAATACCTATACGCTCAACGACAATTTTGGGTCCGGTGTTGCGTCAAGTGACGGCTTCTTCTTGAACGACGAGATGGACGACTTCACGGCGCATCCGGGTTCGCCGAATATGTTTGGTTTGACGCAGTCCGAGGCCAATACGATCGCGCCGGGCAAGCGCCCGCTGAGTTCGATGATGCCTACAATTCTAGTTCGCGACGGGAAGCTGAGTTTCGTCACTGGATCTCCTGGCGGCCCCACGATTATTTCAGCTGCGCTGCTTTCCATCCTCAACTGGATGCGGCTGGGCATGGATGCGCAGGCCGCGATTAACGCGCCTCGTTTTCACCAGCAATGGCTTCCGGATTTTGTGGCGCTGGAACCGATCTTTCCGAACGCTACCGCCAAGGATCTCGAGTCGAGGGGATTCAAATTGTTCCCGGCTCGCGAATGGATTGGCCAGGTCGAAGCTATCGGGATTGAGGCTGACACGGGCGAACGACTGGGCGCGGCCGATCAGCGGCGAAAAGGGTCGGCAATCGGGTACTAGCGCGGCTGCTGGTTCAACTGTTAGGCTGTTAGGCGTTTCCGGCACACTGAATTCAAGCTTGAATTGGCCGGAACGGTTGGATGCCCGGTGCAGCGCATACTCTCGACCTATAGATTTCTAAATCATCAGCTCAACAGCGCCCTGGTCGCCGAGATTGCGTCTGCTGGTTTCAGTGCGCTCGAAGTGTTCTGCGCTCCGCAACATTTCGCCTATAGCAGCCCGCAGGCGGTGCGTGAACTCGGTGACGCATTGCGCGAGCACAAAGTAGAGTTGCATTCGCTGCATGCTCCGACCGAGCGAGATTTGTCGCCAGGGCGTGAAAGCGGAGTTCCGCTATCCATTTCCGATCCTGAGCGGATTCGGCGTCTTGATGCCGTGGACGAGATCAAGCGCACGCTGGAAGTTACCGAGAAGATTCCGTGCAAATTCCTGATCCAGCATATCGGACACGGACGCCAGGCGGCCGATCCGCGCAAACTTGACGCGGCATTCACTTCGCTCGAGAATTTATCCATGTTTGCGAAGGCGCGCGGGGTGACGATTGCGCTGGAGAATACACCTAGCGAATTGGGGTCGCCCGCGGTGCTTCGCAAATTTGTGGCCGATACGCATTTGCATGATCTGAAGTTTTGTTTCGACATCGGCCATGCGCACATCGAGGAAGGGGTGGGGCCGAGCTTCGAAGCGATGCGCGACCGTCTGGTTTCTTCGCACATTCACGATAACCACGGCGACAAGGACGAGCATCTATTGCCGTTCGACGGCACGATTGATTGGGACGCGGCGCTACGCGGCTTTGCCGAAGCGCCGCAAATGATTTCGATGGTCGTCGAAATCAAAGGTCAAGGCGCTACACCGCCGTCACTGGAACAAATCGGCGTCGCCTGCGACAAACTGGAAACGAAATTGTCTGAGTTGCATCCCAGCAAGAAACAGAACTGACGCGAAATTCACGAAAGGAAATCAGCAGAGCTGATCCATGACCGAACCCGCAGAGCGCTCGAACCCAATCACCACCATTGAACAGGCAGGCCAGTACGCCGGACAAACGGTAACGATCCGCGGCTGGCTTTACAACATGCGCGAATCGGGGAAACTTCTGTTTCCGATTTTCCGTGACGGCTCCGGAATTATGCAGGGCGTCGTCTCCCTGAAAGAGCAACCCGAAGTATTCGCGGCATTGAAGGGACTGCCGCAGGAATCGAGCGTGATCGCCACCGGTGCTGTGCGGGCCGAGGCTCGCGCCCCCGGGGGCTTTGAGCTGGGTGTTACCGGCATCGAAATCGTACAGCGCGTGTCCGATTCTTCGCCGTACCCGATCCAACTGAAGGAGCACGGCGTTGATTTTTTGCTCGACCGCAGGCATCTGTGGATTCGCACGCCCCGCCAAGCCGCCGTGTTGCGTATTCGCGCCGAAGCGCAACGTGCCGCGCGCAATTTCATGGATGCGCAGGGCTACACGCAAACCGATGCTCCGATCTTCACTCCCGCAGCCTGCGAAGGCACGACCACCTTGTTTGAAGTGAATTACATCGACGATCAGAAAGCTTACCTGACCCAATCGGGCCAGCTCTATGTTGAGGCGCTGGCAGCCGCTCTGGGCAAGGTGTACACCTTCGGCCCCACGTTTCGTGCCGAGAAATCGAAAACACGGCGGCACCTGACTGAATTCTGGATGCTCGAGCCGGAAGCCGCCTACGCGCATCTGGAAGACATGATCCAGCTCGCCGAAGGCTTGGTTAGCTCCGTAGTGCAATCCGTGGCCAAGAACCGTACGCGCGAACTTGCGCTGATTGAACGCGACGTCACCGCCCTGGAAAAAATCGTTCCTCCTTTTCCCCGCATCACCTACGACGATGCGATCAAGGTGCTGCAAAAAGCCGGCAACCCCGCAAAATGGGGCGACGACCTGGGCGGAGATGAGGAAACCATCATCTCCAAGGAATTCGACCGGCCGGTTGTGATCCATCGCTATCCGACCGCCATGAAAGCTTTCTACATGGCGACCGACCCCGCGCGATCGGAATTGTCGTTGAGTTTCGATATGATCGCTCCGGAAGGGTACGGAGAGATTATCGGAGGCGGCGAGCGCTTGGCCGATTACGATACGCTGGTCGAACGGCTGCGTGCTCACAACCTGCCCGAAGAATCCTTCCAGTGGTATCTCGACCTGCGACGGTACGGCAGCGTGCCCCATGCGGGCTTCGGTTTGGGCCTGGAGCGCACCGTGGCCTGGATATGCGGAACCGAGCACATTCGCGAAGTGATCCCCTTCCCACGGATGCTCTATCGCGTCTATCCTTAGTGTTCCCTCTCGAGCGTTAGGATCAAAAGTTGAAAACTTATGCCTGACAAAATACGCATCATCGGCGTACCGATGGACCTGGGCGCAAGCCGCCGAGGTGTCGACATGGGTCCCTCCGCGCTGCGCGTAGCAGGCCTCCAGGCGCGGCTGAAGCATCTGGGCCGGCAAGTGGAAGACATCGGCAATGTAATCGTGCCGCAGCCTGAAGAGCAGCCCTTTGGCGAGAAACGCGCTCGTTACCTGGATGAAATTTCCAGCGCTTGCAAAGGCTTGGCGGAGGCGGTGAAGAAGGCACTCGATGAGGATTTCGTTCCGTTGGTGCTCGGCGGAGACCATTCCGTCGCGGTGGGAACAACCGCCGGAACTGCGGCTCACTTTGCGAAGAAATCGAAACGCATCGGCGTGATCTGGCTCGACGCGCATGGCGACATGAATACTCCGGATTCGTCGCCCTCTGGCAACGTGCACGGGATGCCGCTCGCGTCGATCATGGGCTACGGGCCTCCCGAGCTTACCGACCTGGCTGGAATCAAACCGATGGTCGAGCCTCGTAATGTGGCTTTGGTAGGGATTCGTGATCTGGATGCACGAGAGCGCCGACTGGTAAAAGAATCCGGCGTTCATATTTTCACCATGCGCGACATTGACGAGCGTGGCATGCGTGAAGTTATGGCGGATGCGCTGCGTTTCGCCGGCGATGACACGGCCGGCATCGCGGTGAGCCTCGATATGGACTTTGTTGATCCGACCGATGCTCCGGGCGTGGGCACGCCGGTTCGTGGCGGCGTGACCTACCGCGAGGCGCACTTGGCTTTGGAGATGGTCGCGGACAGCAAGCTGCTGGCGTCTTTTGAACTGGTTGAAATTAATCCGGTAATCGATGTGCACAACACGACCGCAACGCTTGGCGTTGAACTGGTCCTTTCCGCTCTGGGCAAAAAGATTCTCTGAACCATGAACAGTTTCATTTCACCTCAAACGGGACTGTGCCAGCCATGACGTCCGCAAAGCGACTTCGCATTGGCGTGTTGTTCGGCGGTCGTTCAGGGGAACACGAAGTTTCGCTCGCGTCTGCGGCGTCGGTGATTCGAGCGCTCGACCCATCCAAGTACGAGGCGGTGCCGATTGGCATCGCGAAGGACGGCCGCTGGCTGGTGGGCAGCGGTGCGATGAAACTTCTCGCAGATGTTCTGAAATCTGGCGACCGGGTTGTGTTGCCTGCGGATCCTACCGCAGGCTCACTTGTGCCGATGGCTGGCGGGTCCGGCCGGTCGAGCGTTTCGGTGGATGTGATTTTTCCGGTGCTGCACGGAACATTCGGCGAGGACGGGACGGTGCAGGGTCTGCTCGACCTCGCAGGCTTGCCTTACGTTGGCGCGGGTGTTCTTGCTTCTGCCGTGGGCATGGATAAAGACGTTCAGAAGCGCTTGTTTGAACAGGCGGGTCTCCCAATTGTGCCGTTTGTTGCCGTGCGCCGCGGCGAATGGGAGAAAGATCCCAAAGCAGTGGCGAAAATGTTGCAGAAGAAGTTCAAGTTTCCGATGTTCGTGAAGCCGGCCACGCTGGGATCGTCCGTGGGAATGTCGCGGGTCAAGACGGCGCAGGAAATTGGGCCGGCGCTCGACTTGGCTGCGGAATTTGCGCTCAAAATCATCGTCGAACGGGCGGTTTCGGCGCGCGAGATCGAGGTATCGGTTCTCGGGAACGATGAGGTGACCGCCTCCATTCCCGGAGAGATCGTTCCGCATCGAGAATTTTACGATTACGCCGCGAAATATCTGGAGCAAGGTACTCGCCTGGTGATTCCGGCGAAACTCTCCAAAAAACAGGTCGCTACGTTTCAGGAATATGCTGTGCGCGCATTTCAGTCGATTGATGGTACCGGGATGTCTCGCTGTGATTTCTTTCTGGAGCGGAAAACCAATCGAATCTACATCAATGAACTCAACACCATCCCGGGTTTCACTTCGATCAGCATGTATCCCAAGCTGTGGGAAGCATCGGGCTTGCCCTACCCGCAGTTGATCGACCGACTGATCCAACTGGCTTTGGAGCTTCACGCCGAAAAGGCACGCACCAAATATTCCATCGAATTGCCGGCCGGCTCCGCGGGCGCTCTCGACGCCTGAAATAAAACTCCAACTTCAAACGTAATTAGATTGAGCGCCTCGGACGGGCTCCATGTTAAGCTTTGGGAATTAAACTAACTGGTTGGTTGACTTAATCTTAGGAGCATTCCTCCATGGAATATCGTCGGCTTGGTAAAAGTTCCCTGATCGTTTCAGCGTTAGGCCTCGGATGCATGGGCATGTCCGAATTCTACGGCGCTCCGGAGGAGGCGGAATCCATCGCTACCCTGCACCGGGCGATCGACCGCGGCATAACTTTTTTCGACACCGCGGATGTCTACGGCATTGGCCGCAATGAGGAATTGCTTTGGCGAGCCCTGGCAAAACGCCGCAACGAAATCATCGTAGCCACGAAATTTGGAATCGTGCGAGATCCGGCGAACCCTTCGCTACGCGGCGTCAGCGGCAGGCCTGAGTATGTCCGTAAGTGCTGCGAAGCGAGTTTGAAGCGGCTAAGAATATCTACGATCGATCTCTATTACCAGCATCGAGTCGATACGGACACTCCTATTGAAGAAACCGTTGGTGCTATGGCCCGCCTGGTCGAGGAAGGCAAGGTGCGGTATCTGGGACTTTCGGAAGCTGCACCCGCCACGATCCGGCGCGCGCATGCGACACATCCCATATCTGCGTTGCAATCGGAATACTCGCTCTGGTCGCGCGATCCGGAAGATGGCGCGCTTGCGACCTGCCGCGAGCTTGGTATCGGCTTAGTTTCCTACAGCCCGCTGGGCCGTGGATTTCTGACGGGACAGATCAAGAAGTTCGAAGACCTCGCGGGCGATGACTATCGCCGGTTCTCACCACGTTTTCAGGGCGAGAATTTTCAGAAAAATTTGGGATTGGTTGACCGAATCGGGCAGATGGCGAAGGAAAAATCCTGCACGCCTGCGCAGCTTGCTCTAGCGTGGGTTCTGGCCCAAGGCGAGGACGTCGTTCCTATCCCGGGTACCACGCAGCGCAAAAATCTCGATGAAAATCTGGCCGCGCTGGATATTCGTCTTACGCCGGCGGACTTGGCTCGGATCGAAGAGCTGGCACCTCGCGGGGTTGCTGCCGGCGATCGTTACACGCCTGAAATGATGAAGAGGGTGGGAGTTTAGTCACCGCCATGTCTCGACAAAAAGCCACAAACGACCAATCCGCAACTGCGCAGCGCATTCTGGTCGCGGCGGAGCAGCAATTCGCCGCCCACGGCATGGCTGGCGCGCGCACCGACGAAATATCTTCGGTCGCACGCGCCAACAAAGCGATGCTGTACTACTACTTTGGGGACAAGCGCAAACTGCACCGGGCGGTGCTGGAAAATCTTTTTCGTCAGCTCCGCACCGGCGTATATGCGGCATGTTCCGATCACCCAAAATCGGCGCACGCCCGGCTGCTCGAATTCGTCACGCGCTATTTCGATTTTCTGGCGTCACATCCGAACTATCCGCGACTGGTGCAACGCGAAGCCATGGAAGCGAGCAGGGACTTCCAATGGATCGTGCAACAGCATCTGCGTCCCTTCCATGACCAATTGGTTCGCACCCTTGACGACGGCGTGCGCGCTGGAGAATTCCGAAATGTCGATACGCATCAAACCGCTTTCACCATCATGGGCATGACAACTTCCTACTTCGCAGCGGCGCCGATTCTTAGCCATGTGGCTGGACACGACTTGATGGCCCCGAAAGCACTCATCGCTAGAAAGCGTTCCTTGCTCGATTTCATCAATCACGGCCTAGTCCGTTCGAAAGCGAGACTTCAATGACCGGCAAAAAGTTCATGATCTTATTGGCGGTATTGTTCACCATCGCGGCGGTCGCCTATTTCCTGACCGTGCCGCGGGGCACCGACATCCCGCTCACCGGGGTGATCGACGGGAACGAATACATCATCAGCCCGCAGATGACCGGACGCATCGTGAACCTGACGGTGGATGAAGGTTCGGTCGTGAAAAAGGGCGACCTGATTGCGGAACTCGACGACAAGGAACTCGAAGCGACTCTGGGGGCGGCGAAAGCAAACGTCACTAGCCTGGAGGCCCAGGTCACCGAAGCCAATCATAATTATTCGTGGACGAGCAATCAGACCGACGCATCGGTGAGTGAAGCGCAGGCGCGCGTGACTTCGGCGAAAGCTCAACTGGAACCAGCACACGCGCAGCTATGGAGAGACGAGGCCGACCTGAAGCGAATGCAGCAGTTGTTCGCCAAGGGAGAAGTCTCCGCGCAGGAGCGGGATCACGCCGAAGCGGCGGTGAGAATTTCTCAGGCCAACGTGACGGCTCTAGAACAAGCCGTCAGTGCGTACGCCGCCAGCGTAAATGTGGCGCAAGCGAATCGTCAGCAGGTGCCCGCGCGCAAAAGCGCGGTATCGACCATGATGGCGCAGCTGGAGCAGGCGCATGCGTCCGAAGCACAAATGACGACGCAGTTGGGATACACCAAAATTTACTCGCCCATCGACGGAGTGGTTTCGGTACGCGTGGCGAAGCAAGGAGAAGTTGTCTCGATCGGAGCGCCGATTGTAGTGGTAATCGATATCAACCATCTCTGGGTCCGCGCGGAGGTGGAGGAGACTTACGCCGATGCCATCACCTTCGGCCAAAAATTGAAAGTTGAGTTGCCCTCGGGTAACACAATTCAAGGTTCGGTATTTTTCAAGGGCGCGGAGAACGATTTCGCCACCCAGCGCGATGTCAGTCGAACCAAGCGCGACATCAAAACCTTTGCGATCAAGGTCGCCGTTCCGAATCCCGAAGGACGCTTGTTCACCGGGATGACCGCCATCGTGCTGCTGCCACGCCCGGCAAAGGCCGGCTGGTTCTCCAAGGCGGAATTCTAGACATGGCAGCCGCGAACGCAATCGAAGTCGAGCACCTGATTAAAAAGTTCGGTGAGTTCGTTGCGGTGAACGACATCAGTTTCAACGTCGCACACCGCGAGATTTTTGGACTGCTCGGTCCGAACGGAGCCGGCAAGACTACGCTGATTCGGATGATGACCACGCTTACGCCTCCTTCCTCCGGCACCGCGAGAATCGCCGGCCACGACATTCGTACCGATGCCGATGGCGTGCGCTTTGCGATGGGAGTGATCCCGCAGGCGCTTACCTCCGACCCGGAATTGACCGCTGCGGAAAATATTTTAATTCACGCCAAACTGTATGGAGTACCACGCGCAAATCGCGACAAATTGATTCACGATTTGCTCGAATCGGTTGACCTGCTGAAATTCAAGGATGCGCTGGTTAGAACTTTCTCCGGCGGAATGCGCCGTCGCCTGGAAATCGCGCGCGGGCTGGTGCATTCGCCGAAAATTCTATTTCTGGACGAGCCGACTACCGGGCTCGATCCAGTCTCCAGAACCAACGTGTGGCAACTGATCCGTCGGCTGTGCGAAACGTCGGAAATGACAATTCTGGTCACCACGCATTACATGGACGAGGCTGACAAGCTCTGCGACCGCATTGCCATCGTGGACCACGGCAAGCTTGCCGCGCTGGATACTCCCACGAAGCTGAAAGATAGTGTCCCGGGGAACGACACGGTCGAAGCAGAGTTCGCCAACGCGCCGTCCGATTGGTCGGCACAACTGCAGAAATTAGCGCACGTCACATCCGTCACCGACCACGACGGCACTCTCCATCTGGTCTCCAACGACGGGCCCGCTAGCGTGGCGGCTTTGATGGATCTGGCGCGAGCGAAAAACGTGCAAGTGAAAAAAGTCAGCGTGCAGAGCACGACGCTCGACGACGTTTTTCTGCACTACACCGGTAGCGATTTGCGCGATTCAGCAAAACAAGGAGTCGGACTCGATGTGGGCCACTTGTATCGCTAAGCCGTCGGCGCGGCAGCGCTATCGCGGGGGATATCGATGAATTTCGGTCGCATCTGGGCGTTGATCGAACGCGACCTGCGTAAATTTTTCCGCAGCCCGGCGCTGATGATGACCTCGATGGTTTTTCCGCTGCTGCAACTGGTGGTGCTTGGCTATGCCTTTGGCGGAAAAGTGGTTGGTGTTCGCGTCGCGGTGGTTGACCTCGATCATTCCACTGAGTCGCTCAAGGTCCAGGAAATGTTTGAAGGCATCGCGACCGGTCCGAAAACTTTCAAGATCGTTCAGTACGATTCGCTGGAGCAGGCCACGCACGACCTGAAGACCGGCCGCGTTCGAGGCCTGGTCGTCATCCCGCACGACTTCTCGCGGCGGTACTATCAGAAAGACAGGCCGCGGATTGCTTTTACCGAGGACAACACCGACCAATTCATTTCCAGCGCCATTCTGGAGCGCGTCCAGCAAATGGTCGAGCAACTCAATACTTCCGACGTAGCGCCGCGTCTCCCCAAGAGCATCGAACTCGACACGGTCGAAATTTATCCTTACGTTCCGTACATCCAGTATTTGCTGGCCGGGTCGATCGCGCTTTCGGTGTTTGTGGTGGCCATGATCGGCGGCGGCATTACGTTCATCGACGACAAATCCCGGGGCCTGCACGAAGGATATTTGGTTACACCGATCAAGAAATCGGAGCTGGTGTTCGGCTTGATTGGCGCGGGGACTATCAAGGGGCTGATGGCGGGGATGATACTCACCGTTATTGGTGGGATGATTGCGGGCCTCCCGAATCTTTGGGAACCAATGCGGCTCCTCATACCTGGCGCTGGTGGTGGCCACAGCGGCGCTGGCGATGATGAGCTTTATGTTTTTTCTGATGGTCCGCGTGGACGATCCGCTCGTTCCACGGGCGATTTTCGGAGTTTTGAATACCCTTCTGTTTTTTCCTTCTGGCGCGGTTTATCCGATTGAGGCTTTTCCGTGGTGGCTGAAATGGATTTCAACTATCGATCCATTCACCTATACGGTTCACGCCTTGCGGAATTTGACGCTGAAGAGCGCCGGCATTGAAGGAATTTACAGAGACGTGTTAATTTTATTGGGAATAGCGGGAATCATGATGACGGGATGTATCATGCTGTTCAAACGGCAGCTTTGATTCACGCGAACGATTTTCGAGGAGATTGAGTGGCACTTTTCGATACGGCAGCGGAACACCCTCCAGACCGGATACGCCGGTATGTGGTCACCACACTTGTCTTCATCGCTCTGTTGCTCGGCGCCAGCTGGTATCTGATGCGGTTCCACACCGAAAAACGAACAGCGCGGCATTTTATGGATACGGTGGTGGCCGGAAATATGGAAGAGGCTTATAAGCTCTGGAAGCCGTCGCCTTCCTACTCGTACAAAGATTTTCTGGATGATTGGGGTCCGCAAGGCTATTACGGTCCGGTAAGAAGCTATCGAATCGAAGATACGCAGCACGTAAAAAATGGTTCGGGACTGGTGGTGGTGCTGGACGTCAGCCCCTACAGTCCGTATCCCGAGCGCGATGATGCGATCAAGCAAAACAAGACGCAAGAAGCGCGGCTTTGGGTCGAATTTTCGGATCAGTCGCTCAGCTTCCCGCCGTAGGCCTGTGATAATATCGGTATTGTAGTTTGTCATCTTAAATATAAAGACTCGATCTAGGTGCCAGAGACATGGGTTTCGTTCAATCCACGGGGCGACGAATCGGAATTGCGGGCGAACTGCTCTCGTTTTTCGCCAGCCACAAACGTTGGTGGATGCTGCCGATGATCGTAGTCGTACTCCTCGTCGCCGTTTTGATCGTCGTGGCCCAAAGCTCTGCGCTCGCTCCTTTCATCTACGCTCTTTTCTAAAATCTCGCGCGTCCAGGAACATCCTCAGTGTGGAATAGCATTTGGCTCAAGCTAAAGGCGCTGTGGAAGGCATGGACCCGCATCGCTCACATCATCGGGAATTTCCAGGCCCGCGTCTTACTGACGATTCTCTATGTAGTGCTGGTGCTTCCCTTCGGCGTGATTGTCCGTCTGTTCGCAGATCCTTTGCGCATCAAGAAACGTCCGGAAAAATGGCTGGAGGAAACTCCGGAAGTTTTCGATATGCAATGGGCGCAAAAGCAATAATTTCATGAACATCTTGGGAGTTTCCTGCTACTACCACGATGCAGCGGCGGCGCTGCTGCAAAATGGCCAACTGGTGGCGGCCGCGGAAGAAGAAAGATTTTCCAGAATTAAGCATGACTTCGGCTTCCCGGTCCACGCCATAAAGTTCTGCATGGAAACGGGCCAGATTCGCAGCGAAGATCTGGACTACGTCGTTTTCTTCGAAAAGCCTTTTCGCAAGCTCGATCGAATTCTGGCCAGCGTGTTGCAGACCTATCCGCAATCGTGGAAAGTTTTTCGCGAATCCATGATCAGCTGGATTATCGACAAGATGTGGGTCGCCAGCACGCTGCAGTCAGAACTCGGCATCGACCGCAGCAAGGTTTTATTTTCGGAGCACCACCTTTCCCATGCGGCCAGCGCCTTCCTCTGCTCCCCGTTCGACGAAGCCGCGATTTTAACGGTCGATGGCGTCGGCGACTGGGTTACCGCGACGTGCGGTGTGGGCAAAGGGAGCGAGATTCGCCGCACCAAGCATATTGAATTTCCTCATTCGCTCGGCTTGCTCTACAGCGCGTTTACTGCATTTCTGGGATTTGAAGTGAACGAGGGCGAATACAAAGTGATGGGCATGGCGCCTTATGGAAAGCCCCGTTATGCCGACAAGGTTTGGAAAGTTGTGCGTCAGGATGGCGACGGTTCGTTTTCTTTGGATATGGATTATTTCACTTTCCATCATTCGACGGACCGGATGTATAGCCGCAAGCTGGTCGAACTTTTTGGCGATCCCCGGCCGCGCGAGATGGCGTTTTTTACCCAGGCCACTGGATTCCCTAAATATTTTGGGGAGCCGCCTTCGAATTACGCTGAACTATGCCGGGTGAATGAGCACTATGCTGATATCGCGGCCAGTATTCAGCACGTGACCGAGGAATTGCTGCTGGGGATGGCGCGCAATTTACAGAAGGACACCGGCCAGAAGAAATTGTGCATTGCTGGTGGCGTGGGACTGAACAGCGTGGCGAATAGCCGCATTCTGCGTGAGACGGATTTTGAAGATATCTACATTCAACCCGCCGCGGGCGATTCGGGCGCTGCCATCGGCGCGGCTTTGTGGGCCTACAATTCCCTGCTGGGAAAGCCGCGGACGTTTTGCATGACGCATGCGTATTGGGGAAAGAGCTACTCGGATGCTGAAATCAGCGCATTTCTGACCGAGAACAATATTACGCATCGGCACATCGAAAATGATAGTGAACTCCTGGATCAAACGGTCGCGCGGCTGACCGGTGGAAAAGTGGTTGGCTGGTATCAGGGCCGCTTTGAATGGGGACCGCGAGCGCTTGGAAACCGGAGCATCCTGGCCGACCCGCGAAATCCTGGAATGAAAGACATCGTCAATTCAAAAATTAAATTTCGCGAGCCCTATCGCCCGTTTGCCCCGTCCGTTCTTGCGGAAAAGGCAGAGGATTATTTCGAACTGCCGGACGCCGTGCATCGCTTCCCGGCGCGGTATATGTTGTATGTAACGCCGGTCAAACCCGAGCAGCGCAAGAATCTGCCGGCAGTGACCCATGAAGATGGCACAGCTCGGCTACAGACCGTGTTCCGGGACGAAAATCCGCGTTACTACGGCTTAATTGAGCGTTTCGGTGCAGCGACTGGAGTGCCGGTGGTTTTGAACACGTCCTTCAATCTGCGCGGCGAGCCGATTGTGACGACTCCTGCAAATGCGTTTTCGACATTCTCCAAAAGCGAAATGGATAGCCTGGTGCTTGGCAATTTCATCGTGGATAAACCATCTTGATCGTTCGGAGAAGTTTGTGACCTCGCCGTCGCCGGTGGAGTCTCCCCGCTCTCGCCCCGTTCAGGGCTTCTTTGCCTTCATCGGTTATCTGCTATTCAGCATCATCGTTGCCGCCGCGGTTCTCGAATTGGGTTCATTTGCAATTTGGACGATGACCCACGGCGCACGCCCGAACCGGCAGGAGAAACTTGGGAGCGCAAGTCCAGCTTCCGATTTTCCGTGGGCTGCGGATTTTTGGAAGGAAGAAGCTCAACGGCGCAAAGGCCACAATGGCGGTTACGTTCCGTTTAGGATTTGGGGCACTCCCGAATGGCATGGGGCGTACGTAAATAACGACAAATACCAGTTCGGCGTCGTACGTCGAACAATCGATAACCTGGGCCCCGAATGTAAAAACCGTACCATTACGGACGTGTGGATGTTCGGCGGGTCGACGCTGTACGGGTCGGGCGTCCCGGACGGGGCTACGATTCCTTCGCTACTGTCGACAGACCTTAACAAATTGCCAAATCATTGCGTGGCGATTACAAATTTCGGGACCGAAGCTTACAACTCCAACCAGGAATTGCTCCTGCTTCTGGAACAATTGAAGGCTGGACGACGTCCTGATGTGGTGCTTTTTTATGACGGGGTCAACGACTCCTACACCGGCACGTATCAGCCTGGAGTGGCGACGGCGCACATGCAATACGCGCAGATCAGCGCTCGCGTCGAAAGCAAGCTGGCCGGCAAACTCGAATTCCTGCGCCACTCCTACGCGCTGCTGCTGGTGCGGCGGATGTTGATCTCGAAACAAAAACAGGATCCAGCGGCGATAGAAGCAGAGACAAAAGTTAAGGCAGTCGAAACACTGGACAACTATGAGGCGAACCTCGGTATGGTCCGAGCGCTCGCTGGGATTTATCATTTTCGAGTTTTTGCGTTTTGGCAGCCTTCACTGGCTTACGGCAGCAAACCGATGGTCCCCTACGAAGCGGACTTGATTCGGGTGGACACAAATAGCCCGGACGGCAGCGCCCTGAAGCCCATGCGTTTTGCGTATCAGGAGGCGGAACGCCGCTCGGCAGCCCGTCACGATTTCTTTTTTCTGGCCGATGTTTTGGATGCGGAAAAGGAACCACTCTATCTTGATGAATGGCACCTGGGGCCGAAAGGCAACGAGATCGTCGCGGGAGAAATCGCGAAACGGCTGCCTCCGGACTTGGCTGGGCCTTCAGAAACTCGCTGAAATTGCTGAGGACGACAACCGCTGCTCCGTCTCGATGGCGCAGCTCTACCCGAGCAGTTGCTCGCAAGCTTCTCGGAGTTCATCGATCGAAATATCGCCAATCGAGCGTGGTTGAGCCACTACCAAACTTTTGTTGCCGCTCGGATGCTTAAACGACGCTCCGGTGCTCACGACGCGCCCCTGAGAATGCGGCGGCCCCCACTGCTTGGGATCGGTAAGGCTGAAGATCACAACTGTCGGGCGCTGCAAGGCAGCCGCAACGTGAGCGGGGCCGGAATCATTTCCAACGAACAACTGCGCGCCGGCGATCAAGGCAATTAGCTCTCGCAGGCTCAAGCCTTCCGGAAGGATCGCGCCGGGCATGTGATTTTGAAGTTCGCCGGCAACATCACTGTCTTGAGTCCCACAATTCACTATGCTCGTGATTGCGTACTTCGCGCGCAACCACGTGGCTAGCTCGGCGAACTTGCTCACGGGCCAGCGCATTCCCACCAAGCGGGCACCCGGCTGAAAGACTGCGTACGAGCCTGTGAGCGTGATTCCCTGCGCGGCGAGCTTGCTATGAAGCGAGAGCTTCGCGTCATCCTGTACGTATACTCGGGCCGGCGGAATGGGGCCGCGTGGTAGTCCGGTCCAGTAAAACTGGGAAAGGCGATGCTCGACGGTGTGCACATCCGCACGGCCGTAGAATTCGAGGGCGTCGGGCACCGGAACGTTGTAAACGAAGGAATATTGAAAATCCTTCCATCCAACGCGCCACTGCGCGCCGGAAGCTCCCGTCAGAATCGCGCTGCGCGGACCGCCGTGTTGATTGAAAACCATTGGAAATTTTCTGCGACGCAA
The DNA here is from genome assembly GCA_963711325.1 of uncultured Acidobacteriota bacterium. GTDB lineage: Bacteria > Acidobacteriota > Terriglobia > Acidiferrales > UBA7541 > Palsa-295. The sequence goes on from CAVQDR010000001.1 coordinate 169,358, forward strand.
ATCCAGGGTTGTCGACGACAGCGCCTGCGAATAAATAAGCTCGTTGATGTCTGGATTGCCCTCAAGCACTCCCTCGAACCTCGGTTCTACGAGAACCGAAATTTGCAGATCAGGCCGCCAGGCTTTTAACGCAGCGATTGCCGGGGTTTCCAGAACGAGGTCGCCGAGCGAGCGCAGGCGCACAATGAGAATTTCTGATTTTTTGGGCAGGTCTCTTAACGCGGCTTGCAGAGGATTACTCGGCGTCGATGCGCGCTTCGTCTATTAGCATCACGGGAATGTCTTCACGAATGGGATACACGCGGCGGCAGGTCGGGCATTTCAAGCCGCGCTGATCACCCGTCAGTTTCACGGGAGTTTTGTCCGACGGGCAAACCAGAATATCGAGTAGCTCTTGCGAAACAGGCATCAGATTTCTCCCAAGCGAAACTCTATCAGAGCGTGTCGGCAATCGGCAACTTAGCCCGGCCTTCGGCCGACGATATCTTCGATTCTGCGGGCTTGGCTAAATTCAGGTTCGCGACCGAAAGCCGCAGCCGGCATTTCCATTCAGCGCCTTGCGCCAATTCCACCGGCCAAACGGCAATAATTTGCGAACCCTGATAAATCCGCTCGAATCCTTCTTCCGATTCTGAAACGGTCTCGATCGGCGTGATCCAAAAATCGCGAGCGTCCGAGGCTGAAAGGGTTACGCCAACCCCCTGCCACTCGTCCACCACTTGCAATTCGGCGGCCGGGACCTGCGCGCCCCAACGCAGAGGATAGCGAGCGCCGCCGGTTTCGAAGTAACGATCCGGAGAGGATGGCGCCAGGAAATTGAGGACGGATTCGATCCCGACGTAGATCGATGCGGCTCCGGGAGCGTTGCGGCGCAGCACGAGGTCGCAGGTGATCTCAAAACCTTGATCGGTGGTGCTAAAGGAAATAGTTTTTTCTGCCGGCCAATCCACACTCATCTCGCTGGTGAAGGTGCCTCCGGCGGGGGAGAGCTGAGATGTGCGGTAGGGACCGGCAGCTAGCGCCGCATCCTCATCTAACCTGACGTTTCCCACATCGCCGTAAGTCTTATTTCGACCAAAGACTAAAAGCCGAAAGCAATTGCGCGGCCAACGGTCGTACTGAAGCCAGCGTTCGAGGCCTTCTTCTTTGGTGCGAGTCTGTTCGTGAATCGACGCTGCTCCTTGCGATTGATTTGCGTGGAGGTTTTTAATGTTGGCGTGATAGGACTCGCGACGCCGCGCCAGCGAATTCACCAAGGCCGAATTGGATTGCCGGCAGTCGATCGCACAGATGGTCGCGCCGTCAGCGGGATTCACCAGCGCCGCGTATTTCTCGGAGGTGAAATAAATTTCCTCGTGCCCGTCGCCATTGAAATCGACGGCGGTGGAATCCTGATATTGGCGTGAGCGATGGCCAAAGCCCTCGGCTATGGCTTCGGCTTCAATCAGCGATCGCCACAACGCGGTTCGAAGGTGGGGCGAATAGAGGCCGCCGAAAACTCCGTGCCAGTAGGGATCGTTGCACTGCGCGCGCAAGACATGGGTTTTGGCCAGCTCGCGCGCATCCAAGAAATCTTGATCGCGGCGCCGGCTGGTGTTCAACGCGTTCACTTTGTGCGACACGTGGAGCATCTTTTTGTGGAGCAAGTTCGATTCGGGATACTTCGAAAAAAAGTTTCGCCAGATACCTCCGCGCAAGAAAGGAAGCGCGTCGCCGCGATTCGCAAATTCCGCGATCAAGGAGTGATACCGATTCCGGGCCGGAGTCGGAAGCGACCATTCCATCATTTCGGTGTAGGAGGCGGTGGGAAGGTCTGCGCGTCCCAGCGGCGCATGCGACGCCACAGCGGCACCTGGGGTCGAGGTTTCGAGCCAATCCGAATTTTGCTCGATTGCAGTGAAAAAGTTCTCTAGCCAGCGGTCCTGGTAGCACAACTTGAAGGTGCCTGGCCAGACTCCAAATTTTTCCAGGTCATCCCCCATTGCCGCATAGCCAGTGGGATTCACGGACGCGACGCCGCGAAGAAACTCGATCGTTTCAGTAGGCGATCGGAACGGGATCAAGTACCGCAGAGCCTTCAGCCCCGGCAGGACTTTCACCGTGTGGCCCTGGTCCTCGGCCAGATAGTGACCGAACAGCTGATTCAATTCGAATCCGGCACCGAGAAAGTGATTGTCATCTACGAGCGTGTATCCGACGCCCGATGGCGCCAAAGACGAAGGAAGCTGCGGCTCCCAGACGCGTTCCGCCAGCCAAGCGCCTCGCGGGCGCTGGCCAAAATGTTTTTCGACGTAATCGGCAAGCCGGATAATTTGTTCGTGACGGTCTGCGAGAGGAATCGCGATCAGAATTGGCTCATAGTAACCGCCACCGACCATTTCAATTTGCCCGCTCTTCACCATGGCGCGCAGCCGTTCGAAGTATTCCGGATGAGAACGCTCAAGCAACTCCAGCAACGAACCGGTGAAATGCAGCCCAATGCGGATGGAAGGATGGCGAGAGAGAACGTCAATGAAAGGTAAATAGGAATGCTGGTAGGCCCGTTCGATTACATCGTCGAAATTTCCCACCGGCTGGTGGGCGTGCATGAGGAGGACGAACTGAAATTTCGGCACCGAGGACCTCGCTGGAGCAATAACAGAATAACCTGAATCCCGCGAAGTTCACAGACGGGTGTATCCCACCATTTTCGGTGTTCTTTTAATGTACTGCTGTCGTTGGCTCTGGCCCCGCTCCCAACTCCGCACGACAAATTACAAATTTCGCGTGCGAGGCGCCGGCGAGAGTGGTCATCCGGTCGGCGAGGCGCTTCAGGGCCGTCTCTGCGGCAGCATCTGGCGTCCTTTCGGGAATGTAGACAACAGTCATGACATTCTTGGCCGAATCCGTAATCATGCTGCGCGTGGAATCGCTGATCGGGCTGCCGAATGGGCCAGATGGATCTGCAAGGACCGGGCGTCCTTCGAGGTTCCAGCTTTTTTTGCCAATTCCTTCGTAGTTTTCGCCTGCGGTGCCGTGACGAAAGACGATGGGCTCTTGAATTCGCGCCAGGTCGTAGCATCCCAACGGCCAGCCGGTTTCGATCGAAGTGAGATTTCCTGCGTCCACGACGTTTGAAACTCGATACAGCCCCTTGCCTTGGACGACGCGGCGCAGCAGCGCTTCCGATGCGGGGCGATATTTCGACGGGTCCATTCCCCATCCGCGAAAGAGTGCTCGAACGGCGCGAACGGGCTCGGCCTCGGCCAAGCTTTCGACGGTGAATTCCTTTTGCTTCCGAGCGCAGACTTCGTCCAGAAGCTTGGTCACTTCCGGATCGTCGGTTCGGACCTGTACGTTCTCGGCCTCGACGATTCCGAGTTTTACCCCTGGCAAGTTTATCCTGATGATCATTTAGGATGCCGGCGTCACGATGATCCGTCCAATCATGCCCTTGTGTTTCGCGCCACAGTCCCGGCAACAAGTGAAACTGTAAGTTCCAGGCTCGGTGGCCTCGATCAAGATCGGCGTCATTTCGCCCTTCCGGATTTTGTAGCAATCTTCGCCAAACTGAAAGGACAGTCCCGGTGGCGTATTCGCTTTCGCGCCATCCGGAAACGGGTTCACTCGAACCCCGAGCGTGTCGCCACCGGCAGTAACATCCAGCTCGATTTTTTCATTTACCTTCATATGGATGATTGCCGGCTCGAAGGCGGAATCTTTCGCGGATACGCTGATGACCCGCGGCGGCCGGTTGGTCGGCGAACGGGGATCGCGCGCCTGTGCATCCTGCGGTTCTTGCCTCCCAGAGGACGGGCTGACGAGCAAGAACAATCCGATGGCAAGAATTGCTGTGAAAGATTTGAGTGCACTCGGACCACTTTTCACGATGCCCCCGGCACGAACCTTATCGAACAATTTGAACCCTACAAAGTCTACCAGCCCGAGTTGCCCTTTTCGTGGGGATTTGACTCGGCTCCGGCAATGTGGAACGCTGAACACCCGAAACATCGATGCCCGCGCCGCCGTCGATGCATCGAATGGGAGTGAGCGAAAAGGAGCAGCCGATGCCGGTCGACCGCGAGAAAATCATGGATGCAATCCGCCAGTGCTACGATCCCGAGATCCCGATCAACATTGTTGATCTTGGTTTGATTTACGATGTAGGGAGCGACGACGCCGGAAATGTCACGGTCAAGATGACCCTCACCACTCCCGATTGCCCCTCGGCGCAGGCCATTCCGGACCAGGTACGGTCTAAAGTGGCGGCGGTGGAGACGGTCAACGACGTAAAGGTGGATATCGTGTGGGAGCCTGCTTGGAACCCAAGCATGATCAGCGCGAGCGGCAAGGCCGCTTTGGGATTGGAAGTCTAGGTAAAGTTGGCTCAAAAAAAGGCGAGCCCAAGGGCTCGCCTTCCGTAACCTTCGAATTGTCTGAACCTGCCGGAATCAGCAACAACCAGTCGGGCTAAGCTTTCTTGTTCTTAAACCAATCCGCGTTGACCGGCGTGAAGCTGGTCCACTTTTCGGGCAGGTCTTCCAGCGCAAATATAGCCGTCACCGGGCAGACCGGAACGCAGGCTCCGCAATCGATACATTCATCCGGATGAATGTAGAGCTGTTTTTCTGCCTCGAAACCCGCCTCGTCTTTGCGCGGGTGAATACAATCCACCGGGCAGACGTCCACGCAAGCGGTGTCTTTCGTTCCAATACAGGGCTCCGCAATTACATATGCCATTTCAATTTCTCCTCAATCGAGAGGGGTTCAGAAGTGCGTCGAGCCTTCTGCAGGGCATCCGGATGCTAGATTCCCGAACAATTTTTATATCACCATTGGTAGGCAGGTACAAGTTCCAGGCGTCTAATGGTGCGTAGCAGAGGCTGAGTTGCTGCGCGTATAATTGAAGGGACGATTGGGGTTTCCAGGAGCGAAAAGTGAGAACTTTTGGTCGGCGCGGCGTTGCCTTCACCCTCGCATTGCTATTTAGCCTCGGAGCCGTATGGCCGGGTTTTGCACAATCCTCAGGTGCTGGCAAGCCCGCCGCGCACCCGGGTAAGCCCGCTGATCCGGTTCTCGTCGACTTGGCAGGCTATCAGCAACTTCTCGCCAAATACCACGGCAAGCCTCTGGTTGTGAATTTCTGGGCGACTTGGTGCGAGCCTTGCCGCGACGAGTACCCCATGGTGGTTGAGCTCGCTAAGCAATTTAAGCCTCAGGGAGTTGAGGTGATCGGAATTGATATGGATGATGAGTCGGACATGAATCTCGTTCGCCGATTCATCGTGAAAATGGCTCCTGGCTTTCCCAACTACCGGCAGAAACCGGGAATCGACCTCGATCGCTTTTATGACGGCGTAAATCCGCAATGGAAAGGCACCATGCCCCAGACGATGTTTTACGGGAAGGACGGGAATGTGGTTGGGTTCTTTCTAGGCAGCCGGCCGAGGGCTCAGTTTGAGCAGGCCTTCCGCGCGACTTTAGGATCGGCATCGCCACAGGCCGGAAAATAATCGAATCGGGGAGATCGCATCATGGTTAACACTCGAGGAAACAGACTTACCTGGCTTGGCCACGCAGCTTTTCGCGTACAGACACCCGACGGCAAAATAGTTCTCATCGATCCCTGGATTCTGACCAATCCGATGTGCCCCGAGAAGGACAAGAAATTCGACCGTATCGACACCATGCTGGTCACCCACGGCCATTTCGATCACATCGCCGACGCCGTTGAGTTAGGAAAGAAATTCAAGCCGCAGGTCGTGGGAATTTTTGAACTTTGCGCGTGGCTGGAATCGAAGGGTGTTTCCTCAACCAGCGCGATGAACAAGGGCGGCACGCAGAAAGTGGGCGAGATCGAAGTAACGATGGTCAACGCGGTGCATTCCTGCGGAATTCAGGACGGCGATCACATTGTTTATGGCGGCGAGGCCTGCGGTTACATTCTGCGGCTTCCCGGCGGTGTCACCATCTACCACGCCGGCGACACTGCGGTTTTTGGCGATATGAAAATAATCGCCGATCTCTACGCGCCCGACGTGGCGCTGCTGCCCATTGGGGATCACTACACGATGGGACCGCGCGAGGCCGCGCTGGCGATTCGCTTGCTCAACGTGCGCCATGTCATTCCCATGCACTTCGGCACCTTCCCTCCTCTGGTTGGCCGTCCCGAGCAGCTTCGCCAGCTGACGCAGGATATTAAAGGTCTCGAAATCCACGAACTGAAGCCGGGCGAATCGCTCGGCGAATCGACGGTGCAAGCGGCCTCTCATTCGTGAAACAGATTCGATAAACGGAGACGTCGAAATGGCGGGAATATTGGTACCGGCAGTTGAAAAATATCTCAGCGGCGTAAGTCCGGCGCGCGACGGCGTGCTCAAAGAGATGGAAGCATACGCCCGCGAGCACGACACGCCGATTATTGGTCCGGAATGCGGCAGGCTTCTCTATCTGCTGACCCAGATCTCCGGCGCAAAACGCATATTTGAAATGGGTTCAGCCATCGGATATTCCGCGCTGTGGTTCGCTCTAGCCGCGGGTCCACATGCGGAAATTTATTACACGGACGGCGATCCCAAGAATGCAGACATGGCTCGCGCGAATCTGAGCAAGGCAGGCGTTCTGGAGCAGGTGCACATTCTTACGGGAGATGCGATCGACTTGATCGACGGAGTTTCGGGGGAATTCGACATCATCCTTATCGATGTCCTCAAGCACCAGTATCCTGCAGCGTTGAAAAAATCTCTCCCCCGAGTGAAACGCGGAGGACTGATCATCGCTGATAACGTTCTGTGGTCGGGCAAAGTTACCGAAGCACCGAAAGACGATTCGACGCGCGGAATTCTGGAATTTAACAACACGATTTACGACTCCAAGGAGCTTTTTCCGGTGATTGTGCCGCTGCGCGACGGCGTTGCGGTTTGCCGCAAAGTCTAGGCACCGCCGCCACAGCCAAAATTACTGGTTGGTCGGCGGTGCAGAAGAGGTTGTTGCATCAGGTGGCGCCGGCGGTACCGTGAGCGGTTGAGCCAGGCGGAAATGCAGCCGAGTCTCCGCCGGCAGCACGATGTCCTTTTTGCCCGTAAAAGCTGCGCCGGCAGTTCCTGCACCACCGCCCGCTAACGCGCCGATGGCGGCGCCCTTCCCGCCGCCCGCCAGCGCGCCTACAATCGCGCCGAAAGCCGCGCCGCCGCCTGCTCCTACTGCCGTTCTCTTTCCGCGGCCTTTGCCTACGTCTTCAATTTCGTTGGTCTGCATCGGATACTTCGTGCCATTGATCCGGACGGAATCAATCACCAACTGAAGTAAAGCGTTGCCCTTAAATTTTCCCGCCGATTGTGCGGTGACGATTGTTCCGCCGACGCGCGTTCCCACCGGGAGTACGACCAGACTTCCGCTGGTAACCGGAACCGCCAGTGAGGCAGAAAACGGATCGCCATTATTGGCGGTCTGCGAGTTGATGGTCTGATCGAGCGTAACCGTGATCGTCGTGCCCGCGGGAACGACGACGGGCGGCGGAGGTGGTTCCGGAGCCTGGACAGCCGGAGCAGCCGGTGTCGAATTGCTTGAACCGGCAGGATTCCCAGGATTCGACGCAGAAGGAGCGCTTCCGCTTTCTGGCGTGGATGAGGACTTGCTGCCGCATCCAGCGACCGCGAGCAAAAAGGAAATGGCGACAATTCGGGCAACTAACGTGGCTCGCATGGAAGCTCCTGTGGTGAAATGCGCGAATGAGTTCGGGGGACCGGCGCGGGGGTATTCTAAGTCGGAAAATGAGGAATCTCAACGAAAGGTTGGGGACGCGAAGAAGTTGCGCTACTTCGCACCGTTCGCGGAGCGAGGCAGCAGGCTTCGCAAAAAGAACGTCACGTTGGCCGGGCGTTCGGCGAGCCGCCGCATGAAATATGGGAACCAATCCGTCCCATACGGAATGTACACACGGACCCGAAATCCATCGCGAACCAGCGCGTCCTGCAGATCGGTGCGGATGCCGTAGAGCATCTGAAACTCAAACTTGTCGCTCGTAATATTTTGCTCGCGGGCGAAATCTTTCGTGGCTTGAATCATCGCCGGATCGTGGGTGGCGATACCGTGATAAATGCCGCTGGGCAGCAGCAATTTCATCAACTTTACGTAGTTCGCATCGACGTCTTCCTTCTTCGGGAACGCCACCTCCGGCGGTTCCTTGTAGGCCCCTTTACATAGCCGCATCCGGCAGCCCGCGGCCAGCAAGTCCTGGATGTCCTGCTCGGTGCGGTACAGATAGGCCTGCATCACGGTGCCCACCGAAGAAAATTCCGCTCGCACCCGCTTGGTCAGGTCCACGGTGCGCTGCGTATATGTCGAACCTTCCATATCGACGCGAACGAAATTCCCCAACTCCGCAGCGTGTTGAACGATGCCTTCCAGAAGTTCCTGGCAAAGATCCGCGTTCAGATCAAGCCCCAACTGGGTGAGCTTCAGCGAGACGTTGGCGTCCAAGCGTTCGGCTGCGATACGGTCAAAAATGCCGCGATATCCCACAGCAGCCGCGCGTGCTCCGGCCTCATCAGAAACGTTTTCGCCGAGCAGATCGAGACTCGCCAATTTTAGGGAGCGATTGACGACATTCGCGGCCGCCAGCGCGTCTTCCAGTTTTTCTCCGGCGACGAATCGCTGTGCCACGCGCCGGCTGACACCATTAGCCATGATCAGAGGCGCCAGCCGTTTATTCTCGGAGAGTCGAAGCAGAAGTTCGCGCATTAGTTGGCCTGAAGGTGCGACAGAGGACAAGAACGATTGGCTGGTGAGTGCATCAACATCAAAGTATGCCGCAAGCTGGCCGCCGCGTCAGCCTTTGTGTCCGGAGAGGAACCGCTCGGCTTCGATCGCGGCCATGCAGCCGGAGCCAGCGGCGGTGATGGCTTGCCTGTAATTGTGATCTTGCACGTCGCCCGCGGCGAAGACGCCTTCGATATTGGTTTTCGGTCCGTCGTGCGTGAGCAGATAGCCGTCAGGGTTCATATCTAGCTGGCCCTTAAATACTTTCGTATTGGGATCATGGCCAATCGCCACGAACACGCCCGACGTTTCGATTTCTTGGGTGGCTTGCGTCTCGGTATTACGGACCCGTACCTTCTCGACGTTCTTGGTGTTCACGTCGTGAACTTCTTCAATCACGTACGGCGTCATAAAGCGGATTTTTTCGTTCGCGCGGGCCCGGTCCAGCATGATTTTTGTGGCGCGGAAGTCATTCCGGCGATGCAGCAGGGTTACGGTTTTTGCGAACTTGGTCAGAAAGGTGGCCTCTTCCATGGCCGTGTCTCCGCCACCCACCACGATGATGTCTTTGCCACGGAAAAAGAAACCATCACAGGTCGCGCAGGTGGAAACACCGTGGCCCAACAAATGCTTTTCGGATTCGATGCCCAGCATTCGCGCTGAGGCCCCCGCCGCGATAATCAGTGATTCGGTCTCGTATGTTTCGTTGCCCGCCGTGATGGTAAACGGACGTTTGCTCAGATCCGCGGCGGAAACGGCGCCGGCCCGAAATTCAGTTCCAAAACGCTGAGCCTGCTTGCGGGTGTTTTCAATCAGTTCGGGACCGAGAATCCCATCCGGAAATCCGGGAAAGTTTTCGACCATGGTCGTCAAGGCAAGCTGTCCGCCCGGCTCATAGCCATCTAGAACGACGGGGCTCAAATCCGCGCGTGCCGCATAGATCGCCGCCGTCAAACCGGCGCACCCGCTTCCGATGATGATCACCTTGTGCACGTATAGGTACCTCGCAGATTAGATGACTACAGACCTTGTATCGATGCAGGACCGAATCACAGATTGTATCACCTCCAACTCAGGGCATCGAAGCAGGCTCGACGTTCCGCGACTGTCGCCTGCTCCTAACGTAGGACTCTGATTGCGAGCGCCAATCGGTCTACTGCATAATTCTGTTCGGAACAAATTATGGCGGCGATCAATCCGTTTCGTTTGCTCAGCGAGTTCATCGTATTCCTGCTCGGCGCTCTACTGATCCTTCTCGCATTTTCCGGGCGAATTGGACTACCCACGCAGCCTGCAGGATTAATCGCGCTCGGCGCATTTCTGGTTTTTTGGGGCGTGCGAGTCGGGGCCAAACCGGAGCCGGGTATGCGCTTGTACGAGTCCAGGACTCGGTCAGTTTCTCTGGCGCTGGTGGGCTTGGCCATTTTGGCTATTCCCATGCTGCCCTGGCGGCTCGCGCCAACCATGCTCGGAGCGGCGGGATTGATTCTGGTAACCCGAGGACTCCTTGGCGCCATTTTCTCGATGCGAAGAAACTAAGTTCACGTCCGCGTCAATTCCCTTGGCATTGCGCCAATGTTGAATTGACTTGCTCAAGCCGCCGGTTGCGGATAACCTCCGCAAGCAATCGATACTCCATCTTTTGGAATTTCTGTCGGGCCCCGTAAACCGCAGTTACGAACTCTAACTTCGAGGAGAACTATCCGTGTTAAAGGAATTCAAAGAATTTGCGATGAAGGGCAACGTGCTCGACCTGGCGGTCGGTTTCATTATCGGAGCTGCGTTCGGCAAAATCGTGACGTCGTTGGTGACCGACATCATCATGCCTCCGTTCGGATTGATCCTGGGCAAAGTGGACTTTTCCAGTCTGTTCATCAACATCTCCGGAAAGTCCTACACGTCCCTGGCGGAAGCCAAACAGGCCGGCGCCGCGACCATCAACTACGGAATCTTCCTGAATAACATTGTGGACTTTGTAATCGTTGCCTTCGCGATTTTCATTCTGGTGCGCATGGTGAATAAATGGAATAAGCCGGCGCCGGCCGGGGCTCCCACCACGAAGGAATGTCCGTTCTGCGCATCGACCATTCCGCTGAAAGCCACCCGCTGCCCGAACTGCACCTCGGAGCTGCGCGCTTAGGCGTTGAAGTTCAGGCTGGGTGGAGCTGGACGGGACTTGCGTTGAGATTTGAAACGGCGGGCTAAAATCCCCGGCTACTTGCCGGAGATTTTCTTCGGATCTTCAGGGGCTTCCAAGCGGTGTCCTTGGATCGAGTGGACATGCTGCTGGAGGCGCTCAAGAACCGCCGCTTCCTGTCCCTGGTCCAGTTCTCTTTCAACTTCGCCCAGCGCAAAGTGCACGATGTCGTGGTGATGAATTTCTTCACCGGGCAGTTTATCGCTCAATTGCAGCCAGATGCGATGCAGCAGGTCGATCTCGTTGGGCGTCAGTCTGGGAGCGTGCGGTCCGAGATAGAAAATCTGCTCTTGTCCTGAAGGCGCAAAGATTTCCAGCGTCACGCGAGGCCGCGGCTCCGGCATGCGCTCCCAAGTAAGTCCTATGGCCCGCGCCTGCTCGATGACCGGCATCTTGGACGAACTTCCGGCGACCACCGTGCTGGCCTGCAAATTCATCGCAGTTCGCAAAATGCCTTCCCACAAATCGTTCGCCGCTGCCACGGCCAGACGCACCGGCTTGCCTTCTTTTTCTGCCAGCGCCAACACCTTCGTAAACAAGAGCTGCTCGATCGTGCTGAAAAGCTGATCGGGCGCCAATTCGTATTCGCCAGAAGCAGCGCGTCGCAACAAACGCACGTGCAGCACGACAATCTCCGCCTGTTTCTGGCGCACGCGCCGCAGCGCGGCTTCCAAGTGGTAGAGCGAGTAGTAAGTGCTCACCGGCACCAGAATGCTGCCCGGCGCCACTCCGACGCTGGTCGGAGTCAATTCCGCTTCCTGAGCCAAATTAAATTGGTCGAGCTCCACGTGAGTCGCGCCCGCGGCTCTGACGCGCATACGATGTTCGGAATATTCAAAAACGCAGAACAAAAGCACGGTGAAGGTAATGCCCGCAATCGTCGCGGAAGGCTTGGTGAAGAGGTTGATAATCGCGATTGCCAAGAGCGTTAAGGTGATCAATCCCAGGCCAATGGGAATTTCCTTGCCGAAAATGATCGGATTCATGGGCACGCGATATTCGCGGTCCTGCGGATGCGTATAGCGCAAGACCAGCACCGCGACGCCCTTCATCGAGAAACTCCAAATCACGCCGAAGGCGTATAGGTTGCCGAGGAAGGTGACATCACCGCGGCTGATGATGATGGTCGCAATTTGAAATATGACGACCATGTTGATCAGCCGGTGGGTGGTGCCGAACCGTGCGTGGGGATGGCGAAACCAATCGGTCAGCACGCCATCTTCAGAAACACGATTCAAAACTCCGTTGGATCCTACAATCGCGGTGTTTACGGCTCCAGCTAAAATCAAAGTGCCGACCACCACCACGAAGACGTGAAACGCCAGGCGTAAGTTGTACCCGCCGGCAAGATGCATCGAAAGGCCACCGATCAGGTTCTCGGTGAAATTCCCCCGGACGTCATCCGGAATAATCATCACTGCGAAGAAAGAAACGAGCGAGGTAAACACCAGGCTATAAATGAAAATGACCAGACCGGCTTTTTTCAGGTTCTTGAGCTTTGGGTGTTCGATTTCGCGGTAGACCTGCGCCAGTGATTCCTCGCCGCTCATGGCCAGCACGGAATGTCCCAAGCCCACGAAAATAATGATAAGGGTGATGGTGTGCGCCCAGTGATAGCCGTCCAGCCATCCCAGCGAACCCTTGTCCAACTTCATGTTCGAGGCATTGGGAAACGGAGGCAGGTGCCATCCGGTGCGGACCCACAGCGTGTAGGCGCACCAGCTGATGAGAAGGACCACCATGATGGTGGTGAGCTCCATGATCCGCAGCGCCTTCCCGCTCGACTCCGGAACGCCTTTGATGTTTTCCCACCAGAAATACACGGTGATCAAAATCGCGACCGATGCTGCAGTCGCATTCACGTTCAGGTGGTAGGGCAGGTGAGCGAAAGCAAACAGCTCGTTGATGACTCCTACCAGGTATTGGCCCGCGGACACGCCACTGATGGGGCCGGTCAGCACGTAATCGAACATCAGCGCAGACACCGAAAACTTGGCCAGTGTTCCGCCCAGAGCTTCCTTGACCACACGGTAGACGCCGCCGCGCACGAACATGCTGCAGCTTTCCACGTACACGGCTCGCACCGCGTAGGAAAAGAGCATGATTCCCAGGATGAACCACGGCGCGGTCTTGCCGATGAACTGCTCAGCCTCGCCACCAGCGTAATACGCGGACGAAGCCAGATCGTTTAGGACGATCGCGGCGGCGCGCCAGAAGGAAATGAACGCCAGCATCGCCGTAGTCGCGACCAACACCTTTGCGACGGGACGGACGCGGCCTGGCGTGAATGTGGGACCTGTCGAGTTCGATGCCATAGACTAAGTTAGGTGCGGATAGGAACTATACGTTGAAACCGCGGCGAAATGAAGCATCGCGAAAAAATCCAAAAATGCGAACGGCTGCCGTAACCGACTATCTGGCCTGCTCGGCCGGAACGGCTCGAAAAGCCTGAGCGCAGGCTTCGCACGGGCAAATCTCGCGCAAGTGGCCGAAACTGAAGATTCCCGTCGCGTGGCTGTCTGAAAATTGAATCTGAATCGCGTAGTTCCCCACCGGAGTAGCTGCCTTGGCCGTCACTCTGGGCTTGAACATGGGCAGAACCGCGGCGCTCGCCGCTTGCGGGCCGGCCTTGGCCTTTTGTTCGCGTTCGTCGTTACACATCGCACAAGGACAGGAATCTCGCAGGTACGGAAAATCGTAATGGCTTTGGTGCCCGTCCGCCCACTGGATGTCCACGCCTTGACCCGTGGAAAGATGAACCTTCAGGCTGGTTGGTTTTTTCCTGGAATCGAGTGGAATCGGCATTGAACTATTGTCCCATATTCCGGGAACTTTGCTTTTCTCGGGCCCGGGGTCGAGCTCGGCCTAATTTCCGTTCGGAGCGCTCGGATTCTGCTGCGAAACCAGGTGCCCGTGGGAGAAATCGATGCGGCGGTCCGCCAACGCGCCGATGGTTGGCGCGTGCGTCACCATCAAGATGGTTCGGCCTTCCGCATGCAATTCGCGCATCAGATCCAGGACGATTTTCTCGTTCGCTTCGTCGAGATTGCCGGTCGGCTCGTCGGCAAGAATCAGCTTGGGATGATTGATCAGGGCGCGGGCCACCGCCACGCGCTGTTGCTCTCCCCCGGAGAGCTGAGTAGGCAAATGCTCTACCCGATCGCCCAAGCCGACTCTCTCGAGCGCCTGCCGGGCCTCTTTCTCGTCCGTCGTGCTGTGAAAATATTGCGCGAGCATCACGTTCTCGACCGCGGTTAAGTACGAGACCAGATGAAATTGCTGAAACACGAACCCGATCTTTTCCGCACGGAATCGCGTCAAGCCAGACTCGTCGAGCCTTCCGACATCGACGCCGTCCACCAACGCCGCACCGGACGTGGGGGTATCCAAGCCGCCAAGAATGTTGATCAGCGTGGTTTTCCCCGAACCGGAGGGGCCCATAATCGCGATCCATTCGCCCGCTTCGATTCGGAACGAAACGCCGTCGAGCGCGCACACTTTGCCGAAGTCTTTGCGCACGTTTTCAACTTGTACGACCGTCGACAAGACTTTTATTCTCCGCGCAAAATGCTGGCAGGCTTAACCGTACCCAGCGCTCGAAGCGGCAAAGCTCCGGCCATGGCTACGGCGGTCATGATGAGTACGGTGACCGGAAAAACTTCCCAACGGGGTGGAATCGCGGCTTGAAAGACACGAAGACCCATCCAATAGGAAAGACCCGCACCCAACACCGCGCCGACGATTCCACCCAACGCACCCAGTACGCCGACCTCCGCAATGAAAATTCCGGCGATGCGGCCAATCGATCCTCCAAGAGCCTTCATCAGTCCCACGTCCGTGCGCCGCTCCATGGCCAGCGCCGCCATCGTAGCCAGAACACATAGGGCCGTGAGTGCCAGAATAAGGACAATCATCGAAACAATCAGCAATCGAATTCGCCCTAACAGGTGGCCTTCCGCATCCGTTACTTCGCGAATGGGACGGACTTGAGCATCGGGTAAGTCCTCGCTCAGACGCGCCGCCGTGCCGGCAATCGCAGCGGGGCCGCCGCTGGCGTTCAATTGTACCAGGCTGATTTTTCCGCTCATTCCAGCCAAGGATTGCAAGGCGCGCAGGTTCACGAATACATGGTTGTCGTCAGCTGCGCCCGAATCCAGGATGCCGGAGACTTTGCATTCTGCCGTTTGATTCAAATATTGCACGGGCAACTCGCTGCCCACCGTCAGATGCAGCTGCTTCGCTGCGTTTCTTCCGACCAGGCACGATTCGAGATCGTCCCGCGAATAAATCCAATTCCCTTCCATCTTCCAAGTCGGGTTGAGGGCATGAAGCTGGTCCAACCAAGTTCCGGCCGCGACCACGAGGTTTCCTTCGGCCCGCGCCACAACAAAAATGAAAGGAGCGTAAGCAGTATTTGCCGGCGAGTCGGCCTGCACGCGGCTTAGCAACTCGCTTTCGTTCATTAGCGCTGGACTCGACGACCCGGATTCGGGGAGAGAGGCGGCTGCACGGGGCGCAATCACAATATTTGCGCCCAAAGTTCTAAATTGTTGGGTCAGCTGATATTCAACGCCGAAATCGAGGTTCAACAGGCCAGAAATGACCGCCGCGCCGCTGACCAGCGCAAGGATCGCTACGGTCAAGCGGGCGCGACTGCCGCGGAGAAGTTGAAACACGAGTCGCCAAAACACTATTGGCCACGCAGGATGAGAGCGGGACGCAGATGGGCTGCGCGTCGCAATGGAATAAAGCTGCCGACCAAAGCGACGATAGCGGCAAGCCCCAGAACGACAGGAACGAGGACGAGTTGGGGGCTGGCCGGAGTGCCAAAAACGCTGGTGCCAAGAATCCGCGCGAGCGCGGCACCGCAAATGAACCCAATTGTGCCACCCAGAATTGCCAGCAGCAGCTGCTCAATCAGGAAGAGGCCCGCGACCATCGCGTTGCTCGCGCCCAGCGCTTTCATCACTCCGATTTCGAAGCGACGCTCGATTACCGTAGTCGCGGAGGTGGCCGCAACGGCCAAGGCCGCTGCGATGAGCGCGGCTAATGTAACGATCCAAAGCAAAGCGCTGACCCGCGACAAGACGCGACCTTCGGTCTCCGCGACACGCCGGATGGCATGCACCTCGGTGCCAGGGAGCACTGTCTTGATCTGAAAACTGATCGAAGAAATGTAGGGCGAGCAAAACCACTTGTCGTATTCCGTCGGCGTCAGCTGGATATTTTTATCGTTCTGCGCCATCTCGCCTCGTGCGGCCAGCGCATCGGCGGGCTTGGTCAAAGCGCTAACGAAGAGCGAACGCACTTGTCCAGGATGGTGCGAAATCGCCTGAGCGATCGACAGCGGCACCAGTATCGAATTGTCTTCGCTGTCGCCCGTGGAAACTACTCCGGTAACCACCAGCGATCGCCACGTGGTCGAATGTTCTTCCGCACCAACGCGGAGAGTGCTTCCTATTTGCACTCCGGGATGCTGGGCCGCAAACGTCGCGCCGACCACGCATTCTTCGGCGCCGTCTCGAAACCATCTTCCATCGATCTTCCACCACGGGTGCGTGACGCTTAAACCGGTCTTGAATGATGTTCCGTCTGGAACCGGCACGTCGTGCTCATACCAGGTGCCTACCAGCGTGACTGCTCCGCCAGCTTGCGGCATGAAAGCGGGGACATCCAGAAACGGCGTGAACCCCTCGATATTGTGCCGCCAGAAAATCGTCTTCAGCTTGCCCAGATCCGCTTCGTTCAGGTAGGCGCCTTCGTCCACGGCACGATAATCGACGCCGCCAATTTCTACCGGGAGTGTGTCGGCTTGAGGAGTGACCAGCAGGTTGGCACCGAAGCTCCGGAATTCGTGCGCTAGGCGATCTCCGACCCCTAGCGCGATGGTCAGCGTGGCGGTGGCCACCGCCATGCCTACAACCAGAGCAGCGGCGGTTAGAGCTTTGCGTCGTGCATTGCGCGAGAAGGATTCTCTTACCAGGCGGGCAAACATCGCGTCAGGAATGAATCTTGGAGGCGGCTTCGCCGATGGCGGAAAGATCCACCACCACCGCGCCGCCTTCTACGTGGGATTTCACGCCGATGGGGTTGCAACCGCCTGATTCTCCGATCGAAGGAATGTAGATCGCTGCGCCGCAAGTACGGCAAATGATGCTCTGGCCTTCTTGCCGGTAGCCGGAAGGTCCGCAAATCTGGCAGGCATCCAGAGCCGTAGCGTAATCCCCGTTCGTTTTGTGAATCACCAGAAAGCGGATCACGCTGCCATTCACATCGGCGGAATAAAAATGCAGGCTCGAATCGGTGAGATCCATGAGGGGGATACGAACCAAATTGCCGTCAGCCACGAGAGGCTTGGATGGTGCAGGGGCTGCAGCGACTTTCCCGTAAACATATTCACCCGCGAAGGAGAGAACCACCGCGATGCAGAGCAGCGCGGCCGCGAAACTCCACAGCCGCTGCCGGCGAAAAGCGTGCTCGCGCATGCGTCGGTCGGCGGAACTAGCGGCGGGTTCCGTCACCGGCGCCTTCGAACTGAACCATTCCCGCAGAACCACCAACGCCGCCGCGCCCAGAATCACCACGAAGAAAAACACTTCGTTGCGAACGATTGGCCCAATGGTGGACATCTCCGTTTTGCTGGACGGAATCCACATGGCCTCGCTGAGTTCATGAATCCCGGTGAGTGCGAGTTGAAACGCGACCACCATCAAAATCGCGCTGGTCGCCTTGAAAAATCGGTGCAGCGGGATCTCTCAGCGTGCCCTGGAAGAAAAACAATCCGACCGCGACGGCGATGGCGATCCCGATCGCGGTGCCGATCCAAACTTGCACGCCGGCGCTGGATAGTTCCACCGCCCGCAAAATCAAAATCAGTTCGGCGCCTTCGCGGACCACCATCATGAATACGAACAGCCCAATGCCCAACCCGGCCGCGCGACTCGACTTCTGCGCGTAGGCCTCGACGCGCTCTTCGATTTCCTTCTTCAAATGGCGCGCGGCCCGGTTCATCCATATAATCATGGAGACCACGAGGCCCGACGCGATCAGCATCAAAAGGCCCTCGAAGCCGTCCTCGCTGACTTGCCAGCGCTGCAAGAGCAAGGCGGCTACGAAACTGGCGACAACCGCGAGGAAGACGCCCGCCCAGACATAGCGGCTCAGGGCGCGCCGGCCAGTGCGATTCAAATAGACCAGAACAATGCCGACCACCAGAGCGGCTTCGACACCTTCGCGGAGAGAAAGAAGCAGGGCAGAGAGCATAGGTTTCTAGTTGCAAACCAGTATCAACTGGAAATTGAGTCTAACTCTGCCTCTCCTCGAAATCAAGTGAATTCAAGCTCTTCCGAATCGCCTGCTTACCTTCCTGTTAGAATAGTGTCTCAACTCTTATGCCTCGGTTGTGGCCTTTACATCTTGTGTCTCGTCCAGCCCATCACCGGCGAAAATCGCGCCTGATTTCGTGTCTCCTCACCTCGATTCTCGCCGTTAGTTCGCTCGTCTGCCCTGCCGGGTCCGCGCTGGCTGCTCCGCAACAGCAGGATGAAACCATGCCGACGCCTCGCCCCCCTTCTCCACCCAAAAAGGTCGTTGCTCCGCCGAACCCGGCTCTCGTTGATAAGAAAGCTTTGCCGCCGTCCAAAGCCGATCAGAAAAAAGGAAAAGAGGCCTATAAGCGAGGGCTGCAATCGGAGGCCGGTGGTGACTGGCCCGAAGCGTTCGGGGCTTACACGGATGCGATCAATTTCGATGCGAGCGTGGTCGAGTATGGCGTGCATCAGGCAATTGCCAGAGGGCATGTCGTACAGCTCAAAATTGACGCCGCGGAAAAAGCTGCGGTGGCAGGCGATTTAACCGCGGCGCTGCGTTCGTTGCGTGAAGCGCGGGAACTCGATCCTTCGAATCAGGTTTTAGCGGAACGCCTGGCGCAGTTGGACGCCCTCCGTCCTCATCAGCGAGTTCTTCAGACCGCCGAACGCCAGCTGGCCGCACCGGTGCAGCTCGACCATCTACCTGGGACAAAAAATTTTAGCTTTCACGGCCAGACGCAAACCGCGTACGAGGAAATCGCCCGAAAATTCGGCGTCGAGGTCGCCTTCGACGTCGATTTGCGCCAGGTTCCAGTGCGTTTTGAACTCAACGACGTCGACTTCCCCACCGTGATGCGAGTGATGGGCGAAGCTACCGGAACGTTCTGGCGCCCACTGACCGGCCATCTTTTTTTCGTGGTTCAAGATACCGCCCAGAAGCGAAAGGATTATGAAGTTTCAATCGCTCGCACCGTGCTGCTGCCAAATTCGGAAACTCCCGAACAAATGACCGAACTCACCCGGCTGATTCGTGAAGTTGCCGGAATCACGCGAACCGATCTCGATAGCAAGAGTCGAACCATCACCATGCGCGCTTCGCCGCAGGCCATGGCCATCGCCACCGGCATCATCGACGATTTGGAAAGACCCGCTCCTGAATTGGTCCTGGAAATTGAAGTGCTAGAGGTGGACAAGAATCATCAGCGCGATTTGGGCATCGTCGGCCCGCAAAGCGCGCAACTGTACTCGATTCCGTCCAACGTGGCGCGCGAGCTTTCCGACGGCACAACTTCCATTACCACCATCATCACCCAGATCTTTCGGCACGTCGACCTTGCCTGCTTTCCTCGCTTTTGGGGGAGGAATCACGACCTATCTGTATACTCTGCCGAACGTGGCGCTGAATTTTTCCGACTTTCTCTCCACCATTCGTTCCGGCCGGAAAATGCTTCTCCGCGCCGAGGACGGCAAGCCCGCGACATTTTTTCTCGGTGAGCGCTATCCTGTTTCGCTCGCCCAGTATTCTTCCAGCCTGGGCAGTAGCGCGGCGACCAGCGAGGTCAGCGGCGGATCGCCCGCCAACCTGTCGGTTTCGTTTATAAGTACTGGCGTGAATCCGGATTACGTTGCCACCGCCGATTTAAACGGAGACGGTTTTCAGGACGCAATCGTCGCCAACTTTACCGACGGCACAGTTAACATTTTTCTCGGCGTCGGCGATGGCACCTTCAACCTGCCGACCACGGTAACGGTCGGCGCAGGGCCGGTCTGGATCGTTACCGGAAATTTTCACCAGACTCTTACCAACGATCCAGCCACCAACGTCGACATGATTGTCGCCAACGAAAACGCCAACACTTTGTCTGTTCTGCTCGGCAATGGTGACGGAACCTTCCAGCCGCCGCTCACCATCACCACCGGCACCACACCCACGTCAATCGCCGTTGCCGATTTTAACAGCGACGGCATTTCT
This sequence comes from uncultured Acidobacteriota bacterium, assembly GCA_963711325.1. Taxonomy (GTDB): domain Bacteria; phylum Acidobacteriota; class Terriglobia; order Acidiferrales; family UBA7541; genus Palsa-295. Next base: position 189,576 of record CAVQDR010000001.1, read on the forward strand.
GACCTCGCGGTCGTCAACAAAGGCAACAACACCATCGGAATTTACTTCGGCAATGGAGATGGAACATTCAAGGCTCCGATCCCGATCACTACTGGCTCCCAACCGACTTGCATCGTGGCCGGAGCGTTCAACCCCAACTCCAACGGGATTATCGATCTGGCGGTCACCAATTCCGCTTCGAACACTTTGCAGACGTATATCGGTCACGGCGACGGCACCTTTGCCAACGGCGCCACTTACGCCACGGGCGTTACGCCCGTCTATGTGGCCTCCGCGGACGTCAATGCCGATGAAATCCTGGATTTAATCGTAGCCGATAGCGGGACCGTGGCCACCAGCAACAACTCCGTGATCAACAGCGTTTCGGTTTTCCTAGGAAACGGGGATGGAACTTTCGGCACCGCAGTCGCTCCGCGTTTTGATTATCCGGCCGGGACGCAGCCCACTTCGATCGCCATCGCCGATTTCAACACCGACGGCGTCCCCGATATGGCGGTCACCGCGACCGGAGATAATTCCATAGCGGTCCTGATCGGCATAGGCGGCGGAGTATTCTCCTCCCCATTTGAATTGCCGCTGCAGACCAGCCCGAATTCCGCGGCCACCGCCGACTTCAATAGCGACGGACTACCCGACCTGGCGGTGACCAACTTCGGATCGAATAGCATGGCGATCATTCTCGATTCGGCAGCTCTTTTTGGCGCGGCTACCGGAGGCGAAGGCACCCAGTTTCCAAACGCGGAGTACATCGACATCGGCTTAAAAGTGAAAGCCACGCCGCGCGTGCATCTCAACGATGAAGTTTCGCTTCAACTCGAATTCAACCTTAGCAGCCTGGCCGGGCAAAGCATCAATAACATTCCGATCGTAGATAATCAGGAAATCCACCAGACGGTGCGCATGCGCATCGATGAACCGACCTTCGTGGCCGGCTACGTCTCTCCGCAACAAACGGAATCGCTCAACGGCGAACCGGGGCTCAGCAATATCCCTCTTCGCCGGAGCCGACACCACGACTCAGAACCAATACACCCAACTTCTGGTCATGATCACGCCGCGCCTGGTGGAATTTTCTCCGCATCACGCTCACGTGCTTTATGCGGGCCGGGGACAATTGCAGGGAGCCGGTTCCTTCGGTCCGTCGATTCAGGATCGTCGCGGCAATTTTGCGCAGCCCCAACGAGAGGAACCTGCGCCGCAACCACAGCCGCAGCAGCAGGAGCCGGCGCGATCCGCGCCTCCCGCGGCGCAACCGCCTCAAACGCGGCCGCAACCTCAGCCCCAGCCACCGCCGGAGAATGAACCTCAGCCACAACCGCAGCAGCCGGAGTGATTCGTCTTTTAAGGGATCGCTTCGAGGACCAAAACAGGTTGGTAGACGCGGGGAACGACCGGTTCGGCGATCGCAATTAATTGGCCTTGCTGACTGAATACGCGCAATCGCGCCGGCTTCCATTCGCCAGAGTCGAGTTCCGTCGTCGCGCCCTGTGCAGCGGCACGGCTTCCCGGCTGGATCTGCGCTAGTGAAACATTGAATTTGGCGCCGTGCCGGATGCGCCGTTCGATGATCGGCAAAACGGTGGTTCGGGGAAGATCGGGCAACACCGTGTCCAGGCGCAGGACGCGTTCCCGCAGCTTCCCTGCCTTAGCATCCTGGTCGAGCTCTTCGAGCGTAGAGGCCTGATCGAGCGTGAACTCTCCCACCGCTGTGCGGGTAATCTCCGAAAGATGAGCGCCCGCGCCGTGCAGCTTGCCCATATCGTAGGCGAGTGATCGAATATACGTTCCCGCGCCACATTCCACGTCGAATCGCGCCGTTGAGGCTTCGATCCCGGTCAGTGACAATTCGAAAATCTCTACTTCGGCAGGTTCCAGGTTTACCGGCTTGTTTTTCCTGGCCAACTGATGCGCGGAGCGGCCCGCGATTTTCTTTGCTGAATACGCGGGGGGGACTTGCTGGATTTTCCCGAGAAATCGTGAGGCATATTCAGTGATCTCTGCTGAGTTTAGGACGGGAGCTGAATCCGGCCCGAGCGCTTCGCCGTCCGAGTCGTACGTATCAGTTTCGAATCCAAACCGCATCGCGCAGGAATAACGTTTGCGCCGTCCGGAATAAAAACGGGCCAGCCGAGTCGCGCGTCCCAGCGCGAGAACCAATACGCCGGTGGCCAGCGGATCGAGCGTGCCGAAATGCCCAATTCCCCGAAACCCGACGATCCGGCGAACGGTTTCAACCACGTCGTGCGAGGTCTTCCCCGAGGGTTTGTTGACGACGATGATCCCATCGAACGGAGGCGTTTTGGGCGGACGTGGCATTTTTTTGAGATTGCTGAGACGGAACAGCAGGACTGCGAGGTTACGAATCGCTCTCGATCATTTCTCGCGGACAAAACGCCGTTTAGATTACAGAGCCTCCGGAGCTTTGGCCTTCCGCAGCAGGCTTTCGATGCGATTTCCGATCTCTTCCGTTTGGTCGAGCATGAAGATCACTTCCGGCGCGCGCCTCAAGTGCAGCCGGTCCACCAACTCGTGCCGCACAAAGCCCTTCGCGGCCTGCAGACCGGCCAGAGTGCTGGCGCGCTCTGCTTCATCTCCGGCCAGGCTGACAAATACTCGGATGGTGCGCATACCCGCGCCCAGGCGCACTTCGGTGACGACCACCGGCGCGGACAGCCGCGGGTCTTTCAGTTCCCCTGCCAACATCAAACTGACTTCGTTGCGAACCTCTTCGGCGATGCGTTCCGGCCGATGACTTGCGTGGTGACCTTGAGCCTTCATGATTCTTCCCCGTCTTCAAAATACTCTATCTGCTGCGAAACCAGGTCGCGTCCCAAAACCCGTTCCGATTCCGCCCCAATTTCGGCCAACGATTTTTCCAAGTGCCCCGAATCGCCGGAAATCGACACCACGCCGACGCGCGAACGCTGCCAGGTGTCCTGATGCGCCAGTTCGGCGACCGCCACGTTGAAATGCGCGCGCAGCCGATCCTTCAAGCTGCGAATCACCTGTCGCTTGTCTTTGAGAGACTGCGCGTCGAGGATGTGAATTTCCAGGGTGAGGAGGCCGATCGGCATTTGCGTCTCGACGATGCGCGCGAGCCGTAAATCTCGACACGCATCAAGCGATCATTGTGCGACAAAAACGCGCACGCCAATGCGCGTTGAAAACCCGGTTAGGTTCGCGAAGCTTCGGCTCGTTCCGGCTGCCGTGGCGTGCGAATCGAAGGCGCCCCCATATCCGGCGCCGCGCTTTTTTCGATCGTGAAACATTCAAGCAAATCGCCGACCTTCACGTCGGCAAAGTTCGCGATACCTATGCCGCACTCGAATCCGGTGCGCACTTCCTTCACGTCTTCCTTGAAGCGTTTCAGCGAATTGATCTTGCCGGTGAAAACCACCGTGCCTTCGCGGTTCACCCGGACTTCCGCGTCGCGCTTCATAACGCCTTCGAGAACCGAGCAGCCCGCGATGGTGCCCACGCCCTTGACGCGGAACGTGTCGCGAACCTGCGCGCGACCCAGATGATGTTCCTTGATGATCGGCGACAGCAATCCCTGCATCGCTTTGGTCAGTTCATCGAGCAATTCGTAAATGATCGAGTAAGAACGGATGTCGACGTTTTCGCGTTGAGCCAGCTCCTGCGCTTTGCGCTCCGGCTTGACGTTGAACGCCACGATTACCGCGCCTGAGGTCGAGGCCAGCAAAACGTCCGACTCATTTACGGCGCCGACGCTCGCGTGCAGCACTTTCAGCTTTACCAGATCGGTCGAAAGCCGCGGCAGCATTTCGTTCAAGACTTCGACCGAGCCTTGCACGTCCGCCTTAACGACGACCGGAAGTTCCTTCACTTCGCCGGCGCGCAATTGTTCGTGCAATTGATCGAGCGTCAAACGGCCGCTGGCCGATTTGGCCAATGATGCGTCGCGCTGTTTGCCCTGGCGGTATTCCACAATGTGGCGCGCCTTGGCTTCGTCCGCCACCTGGAACTGGTCTCCTGCATCCGGTACGCCCTGCAATCCCAAAACCTCGACCGGAGTCGCGGGTCCCGCTTGCTTGATGGCTGCCCCGTGATCGTCAAACATCGCGCGCACTTTTCCGTAAACCGCGCCGACGATGAAAACGTCTCCGACATGCAACGTTCCGTTCTGCACCAGAACCGTCGCCACCGGGCCGCGGCCTTTGTCGACGCGCGATTCCAAAACTGTTCCGCTCGCCGGAATTCCTGGATCAGCTTTCAATTCCCGCAGGTCGCCAACCAGCAGAATCATTTCGAGCAGCTTGTCGATGTTCTTTTTGGTTTTGGCCGAAACTTCCACCATCACCGTTTCGCCGCCCCATTCTTCGGGCATCAGGCCCTTGTCGGAAAGCTGGCGCTTCACTCGTTCCGGTTGTGCATCGGGTTTATCGACCTTGTTAATCGCGACAATGATCGGCACGTTGGCTGCCCGCGCGTGTGAAATAGCTTCTTCGGTTTGCGGCATCATGCCGTCATCGGCGCCAACCACCAGCACGACGATGTCGGTAACTTTCGCGCCGCGTCCGCGCATGCGCGTGAACGCTTCGTGACCCGGCGTATCGATGAATACGATGCGCTTGCCGTTGGCGTGTGCTTCGTAGGCGCCGATGTGTTGGGTGATGCCACCGGCTTCTCCTCCGGCCACGTCTTCCTGGCGAATCGCGTCGAGCAGGCTGGTCTTGCCGTGGTCAACGTGTCCCATCACCGTGACTACCGGCGCGCGAGGCACTTCGTTGCCTGTTCTGGTTTCCTTGACCTTCTCTTCTTCGACAATCTGCTCTTCGAACGAAACAACTTTCACGATTCCGCTGAAAGTTTCGGCGAGATTCGTCGCGGTGGCCACATCGAGACGCCTGGTTAATGCTGGCGAAAACGCCGCGATCCAGCAGCGTCTTCAACAATTCCTTGGCGCGGACGTCCAGCTTCTCCGCCAATTCACGGACGGTGATTCCTTCGGTAACTGTAACTTCCCGGGGCTCGCGCTTTACCGGCTCGACCGGTTGAACCGCCGTGGCGCGACCACCGGGGCCTGCTCCGGAACGCGGACGCACGGGATGCAGTTTGCGTTCGCCTTCGGCATAACGCTTTTCGATCAGCGGGCGGCCGCCACGTGCTGCGGGTTTACGCGCGTAGAGCGGTTTGCCTGGTTCGGCTTTCGGCACGCCAGCGCCGGGGCGTTGTCCGCCTACCGGAGCCTTGTTGTCTCGACCGCCAGGTCCGCTGGCACCGGGACGTTGGGGGAATCGCGATGGAGGACCGCCCGGTCTCGCGCCCTGTCCCGGCGCTCCGCCAGGACGACCTTGCGGCGCACTGCTGGGCCGGTACGATTGTGGCGCTCCAGCCGGACGCATTCCTTGCGGGGCGCCGGGGCGCGACTGTCCCGGACCCGAAGGCCGCGGTGTCGCGGGAGGATATCTTTGGGTTGTGGACGGAGCACCACCAGGCCGCGGGGAGCCAGGCGCGGACGGGCGCAGAGGCACGCCGGGTCGCGGCATCTGGGTGCTGAGTGGGCCTGTCGGCCTCGACGTTTGAGTGGTTGCCGAAGCGCCGGTGGGCGCAGCAGCAGCTGGCCGTGGAGCTGTAGCGCCCGCGGGAGTCGCAACGGGGTGCGCTGCGGTCGTAGCTCCCGAACCAGCAGGACGCGCCGGCGCTGCTGCTGCCGGACGAGCAACCACTGGCGGAGCCCCGACCGGCGGGACAACGCCGGGCCGTGCGGCAGGAATCGGTGCAGGCGGAGTCGAGGCAGCCACTTGTGGCGCTGCCGGCTTGGCCACGGGCGCTGCAGGAGTGGCCTGTACGACTGGAGCAGTCGCCACTTTCGGCGCCGGCTTCTTCGCCGCTGTAGTTTTCGCTACCTTCTCGGCTTCCGCTGCTTCTTCCGCTGCGGCCATATCGCGAAAATGCTTGCGAACGCGCTCCGCGTGCACCAGGTCGATCGAACTCGAATGCGTCTTCTTTTCGGTGACGCCAGCTTCTGGGAGGTACTCGATCAGGACTTTCGCCTTGATCTCGAGTTCTCTAGCCAGTTCATTAATCCGAACTTGATTGGAATCTGCCATTCGCCTCTTGTCTCAACCGCGACTTCGTACCTCGGTACGGCCGCATCCTGCTGGTGCCAATAATTTAATTTGAAAATCTTCTACGGCTTGTCGGTTTCTTTCCCCGACTCGCCAATTTCCTCTTCGCGTACTTCCTCAGTCGCTTCCGCCGTAGCTTCGTCCAAAGCAGACGCCTCTTCCGTCACCGTTCCGGTTTCCGGAGCCGCAGGCGCAGCAGCTTCGTGTTCACCCGAGGCTGAGACTTCGCCTTCGGCTTCCTCGGTGGCTTCGTCGAGTAACGCCGCTTCCGTTTCCGCGGTCCCCGTTTCCGGCGCGCCACCCTGATTCAGATCTTCAGCCGTCGTCTCGCCAGTCGTCGCCGCGGTTTCCAGCGCTTCGAAATAGGCCGCGACCGACTGGTGAATCTTCTCCACCATTTTCTCGCCGATGCCCGGAATTTCTACCAACTGCTCCGGAGTCATATCCGCGAGTTTTTCGATCGACGTAATGCCGGCCGATTCGAGTTTCTCGATCGTCTTCGGTCCTACACCCGCGAGCTCAGTAAGCGCCGTTCCGGGAGCGGTGAGCGCAGCCATTTGGGCTTCTATCTCGCGGCGCTTCTCTTCCTCGCTCTTGATGTCGATATTCCAGCCGATGAGTTTGCTGGCCAGACGGACATTCTGGCCCTTTTTGCCGATGGCCAGTGACAGTTGCGTATCTTCCACGATTACTTCCAGCCGCTTCTCTTCCGGATCAACAATCTGGACGCGCGTAACTTTCGCGGGGCTCAGCGCTTTCTGGGCGAATGCCACCGTTTCTTCGTTGAACGGAATAATGTCGATTTTTTCGCCACGCAACTCGCGAATGATCGATTGCACGCGCATGCCTTTCATGCCCACGCACGCGCCCACCGGATCCACGTCCTTGTCGCGGCTTTCCACCGCGATCTTGGTCCGCTCGCCCGCTTCACGCGCGACGGCGCGAATCTGCACCGTGCCGTCGTAGATTTCCGGAACTTCCATTTCGAACAAACGCTGCACCAGGGCGGGGTCGGCACGGGAAACCACCACCTGTGGCCCTTTCGCCGCGCGCTCCACGGCGCGAATCGTAACCCGGAGCCGGTCTCCTACGTTGTAGGCTTCGAGTCTTGACTGCTCGCGTTTGGGCAGACGGGCTTCGGTGCGTCCCATATCCACGATGATGTCGGGACCTTCCATCCGCTTCACCACGCTATTGATCAGCTCGCCGACTCGCGTATGGAATTCGTTATAGATCGTGTCGCGCTCGGCCTCGCGCACTTTCTGCAGGATGACTTGCTTGGCCGTCTGCGCCGCGATGCGTCCCAGCACGTCGGTAGGTTTGCCCTGGGTAATCTCGCCGCCGATTTCGATTTCAGGCATGCGCTTGCGCGCGTCGTTCAGCGAAATCTCGCGGATCGGGTCGACTACATCTTCGACTACGATGTGCACCGAAAAGACATCCACCTGGCCGGTATCCGGATTGAACTTCGAACGCAGATCTTCTTCTGTACGATAAAATTTGCGCGCTGCCACCACCATCGCGTCTTCGATTGCGGCGACGATGATCTCCGGTTCAATGTGCTTTTCCCGGCTGATCAGCTCGATTTGCTGGTACAGCTGACTCGCCATTTGAGTTTCTCCCGTACAAAATTCGATAAAAGTATGAATGCCTGAAATCTGACTGCCCGTTTGCTTGGCCCGCGCTACAGTTCGACAACTAAATTCGCCTTCTTGATTCCCGCGTACGGAATCTCGATTTCTTGATCTCGCTGCGTCACTTTCACGATCCCGTCGGCGAAACCCGCCAGCCGCGCTTCCAGAAACGCCTGCTTATTCACCGGCTCGTTCAGCCAGATTCTCGCCAGCCGTCCGACGAAGCGTTCATAATCCGCCGGCTTGATTAACTTCCGGTCAAGACCGGGTGAACTGACCTCAAGCGTGTACGCCGGACCCGGCACCAACTCTTCGACATCCAGAATCACGCTCAACTGCTCACTCACGTGCTGGCAATCGATGTGGCTGACACCAAGGCCTTCCGGGTTCTGCGGGCCGGGCAGCCGGTCAATGTAGACCCGCAGCAAACGCTGCTTGCCTATCTTCCACTCTACGTCGAAAACGTCGAGGCCCAGCGAAACCGCTACCCGCTGCGCCGCCTCTCGAATCGGTCCCAGTTCCATTCTATTCCAAAATCGATAGTTAGCGCCGACCTCGGGTCATCCGCCCGAGCGGGCTATCGCCGCCACAGCAAAAAATGTCGCGCCCAACAAAAAAGTGGGCTCGCGCCCACTCGCTCGTGCGACCCAGTCTGGAAGCAACCCAGTATAATTTCTAAGCGCCAAAAACGCAAGAAGAGCCAACCGAGGCCGGCGCGCTCATATTTGCGGCTGGTTGGAGCCCCCCACCGATTGGATCAGGCAACCGCCGCCCGATAAAAAAGGCCTCCGCAGCAACCTGCGGAGGCCCTCGGTTCTGGTACGAAGCTACAGACTACTGCTGCGGTGCGGATGGCTTCGGCGCGGGCCTGGTTGCCGCAGGCGTACGCGGCGTTGCGGCTGCACCGGCCTTAACCGGATAGCTCTGATCGAACAGCCGGATGATTTCCTGGGTCACATCGGTCGAGTTCGCCGCAAAGATTACGGGCGAGCTCTGGCCGGAACGATCCAGAATAAGCGAGTAACCGTTGTCGCGCGAATACTTGTTGAGGACGTCGATCATGCGGCGGCCGATGCGGTCCACAATCTCGCGCTGGGCTTCGTTGAAATCGTCCTGGGCGTCCTGCGAGCGCCGCTGATAGGAGCGCTGCAGTTGTTCGCCTTCGCGCCCGAGCCGCGCCTTTTCGTCGTCGCTCAAGGTGGTTTGCCCGGTGCGCAGCCGCGTCTGGATATCTTCCATTTGCTTCTGCATGTTCGTCAATTCGGTTTGCCGAGGCGCGAATTGCGATTGCAATTCGGCTGCAGCCTGCTTCCCTTCCGACGTGCTGGTAATGGCAACTTGCACGTCAATCACGCCGATCTTCGCCGCGGATGCCGGCGCCGCTGCGCCGCCCGCCTGTGCCCACATCGCCGCTGGTGCCAGCAAAATTGCTGCCAGGGCCGGTACTGCCAATCGCATCTTCATTCTCACTCCTTCATCGGATTAACGGTCAGATAGTCACGCGCTGAATCATCAAACAAATCGCAGATTATAGCGTCTGCCGCAGAAACTGGTCAAATGCTTTCGGTCCACGACAGGTAATCGCTCCCGATACTACGCTCACTCCTTAGATGCCGCTCCCAACTGCCTCGTTGGCTTGCGCAAAATTCGAAAACCGCCAATTCTCACTGCGCCAGCGGCACCAAGAGAATGCGGTTGTTCACTTGATCGACTTCCACCACCAGATTCAGCCTCAGGTCGACGCCCACGTCTTTCACCCCGACCACCACCGCGGAGGACGGCACGATGCTTCCCGCCGCGAAAATGGTTCGAACATGCGGAGTGGGGCAATTTGCGCCGCTGCTCGGTGGGCAGACATAGTCGATCACCGAAAGCGTCCCGGTCGCCGAATTCGCCGTCACCAGAGCGCTGGTATTATAGTTGTAATCGAGTGACGTCGGATTAATGCTTGCCGCCACCGTCGCCAGAATACTCGAACCAGGATCCACGATATAAACGTTGTTGATCGCACTGTCTGTCGCCAGGAACACCCGGCTTACCGGGTCGAACTGCACGTCGGTCGGCAGGTACAAATTATTGACCCGCGGCAACGAAGCGCCCGAGGACGAAAGGAAATCAAGCGCGCTCGTTCCGGCCCCGTTGGTCGGGCTGACCCCCGCTGCGGTAGCAACCACGGTGACGCTTTGCGTGGTATCGCTCTGCAGGCTGGGATCGATTGCCAGGCCGAGAGGGAGGTAATCAATCTGGGTAGTGCTGACAGTCGGCACCGAACCCGTCGTGGCTCCTTCCAGCGGAACTTCTCCCAGCAAACCTGATGCGTTCGAAGTCCCCAAGGATATTGTAAACGCCCCGAGGGCGGTATCGGGATTGATGGTTACCCCAATTGGAAGAATACAGTTCGAGCAGAAGGGTACCGTGATGCCCGGAGCGTAAACGCCATTCTGTCCGACTTCATCCAAAATCGTTCCGTCATTCGTGCCGTTATTCACCGTGAAAGCGATTCCAAGCCGGGGAAGAACGGCGACGCCGAATGGATTGGCGCCGGTCGGAAGCGTGGTCAGTACGGTCGCACCAACCAGGTCTACAACCGAAGCGCTGCCGCTCGCCGAATTCGTAACCACCGCCTGATCGCGAGCATTATCGACGGCTACCGCGACCGGCGAATTCCCTACTGAAATCGCCTGAATTACGCTGAGCCGCGAAACGTTCGAGACCGCGGTTGCCGAATTTTGCACGTAAACCAGGTAGCCGTGAGCGCTGGTCAACAGCGACGCCGGAACATTGGCCGTCAGCTGCCGGGCACTCACGAGGTTGGTGGTCAGCGCGGTTCCGTCCAACATCACTTTTGATTGCGCGGTGAATCCATTTCCTACAACGGAGAGCGTCAAGCCCGCATTCGGGGTCTGCACGTAAGCAACCCTCGGACTGGACTCCACAATTTGCAGCGGATTTACCGGTGACGTGCTCAACGGAACCACCGAAACCGTATTGTTCCCGGAGTTCGCCACGTAAGCGGTGTTGGTCACCGCGTCGACGGCTACGGCTTCTGGAGCATTCAAGCCCGTAATCGTCTGCAGCACCAAGCCGTTCGCCAGATCAATCACGTACGCGCTGCCGTTGTCATTGATCGCGATTCCAATATTTTCCAGCGGATTTACCGCAGACGCAGTGAACCCAGAGACGTTGATCGGCGATCCGTTTAGCGTCGCGCGGATGGTGGTGACCGTTTGATCCAAGAGGCTGAACGTCGAGATGCTGTTGGTCACCCCGCCTGGTTGCGCAATTCCACCGTTGGGATCGGCAAATAAAGCTTGATGGGTCTCGGAATTGATTCCTACCCCCTGAATTGTGGAGGAAATCGTCAAGCTTCCCACCACGCTCGGCGGACGCACCGGATCGCCGGGTCCCGCGCCGTGGCCCAGGTCCACGATATTGATCGTGCCTTGGCCGCCCGGCGTGCTGATGGCCCAATTCAATTTCGGATCCACGGATACCGAGGGAAACGTACTGGTGCTGTACAGGGTGAAGGTTCCACCCACGCTCTGTACGAAGGTCGGTATTCCACCGGTGAAATCAACAATGTCCGCAGTGTTGGTCTGTTGCAGAGCGACCAGACCCCGGTGCGTCAGCGGATTGATTCCAAGCGAATAAGGAACCGGCGCCGGATTCGGCGATGTATTCGGATTGGGCAGATTCAAGGTGGCGGGAGGCGCGAGCGTCGTCAGATTGATCACCGATAGCGTGTTGTCGCCGCTGTTGGTCACCACCGCGATGTGATTGGGCAGTTGATCGTCGATGGCGACGCTGGTGGGCGCGTTCCCCACCATCACCGGCGAGCCCGGCACCGGCGTCTTGGTCGCCAAATTGATGATGCTTACGTTGTTCGACCCTTTATTCACCACTACCGCTACTCCCAGGGCCGCATCAATAGCGATGGCTTGCGGCGAAGTGCCCACGCCAAAAGAATTCTGTGGCGCGGTGGGGATCGAGTTGGCCGATGGTTCCACGCCGACGTTAATGGCCGCGGATCCAGAAGCAGGTGCTTCGACATCGCCATTATTAACAAACACCGGATACAAGCCCGGAGCGGGCACCGAACCGCCGGGCACCGCAGCGGTTAGTTGGCGGCTGCTATTGAAAGTCGCCGGAAGATTGGTGCCATTGAAACTCACCGTCGTCGGAGAATTCGGCGAAAAGTATCCGCCGATCAACGTCAGATTGGTGCTCGAGCCCGACGGCGTCAAGGTGTTTGGTAACGTCGCCAGAACCACGGGACGGCTCGGATAAATCGTCAAGCCGGTCGGGCCGGGCAATACGTTCGAATTACTCCCATCCTGAGTCTGCACCACGATCGGCACCGGTGCGGGTCCCGGACCAGTCAGCAAGCTGGCCGGAATCGTGGCGCGCAGCAACTCGCCACTGATGAACAGCGTGGGCACCGGGGTAAGTGGATTCCCCGCCAGCACCGAACTGGTCGACAAAAAGTTCTCTCCGCTCAAATACACGTCCTGCTGCGCGGACCCTTCCGCTACCTTATTCGGCGACATGGAAGTCAACGTCGGATCGGCCGCGCCTAGCACGGTCACAGTGGCCACGCCACTCTTCGACGGGTCCGCTGACGATATCGCGGTAATCGTTTCAGCTCCGGGCGCCGCTCCGGTCGGTGCGAAATATTCACCTGGCGTGCAGGACGCGGGCAAAGAAGGGCTCGGGCAAATGTATCCGTCGGCCTGGGTGCCTCCCGCGATCCCAGCAACTTCCCAGGTGACGTTCGCTCCACCCGGCGCTGCGCCGTTCACGCTGGCCAAAAACTGCTGGTGCTCTCCTGTCGAGAGCGAAGCGGTTGACGGAGTGACGGTGACACCCACCCCAGAGGTAATCGTCACCACCGTGCTGGCAAACGCCGTCGATTGGATGGTGCTCGTAGCCACGATCAGGAAGTTGTTGGTCGGCGGCAATGTTGCCGGCGCCGTGTAGAAACCGCCCGGGGTATTGTTTGCGCCGATGGTGATGGTGCCGTATCCGGTTGGTAGTTGGGTCTGCCCTGATGCCGCGGGGCTGCACACCGTCGGCTGAATGTTCGTAGGAGATGGCGGCAGACAAATCTGCCAGGTTACCGTGGTCGTCGACGCACCGGTAACGATGGCCGAGAACTGCTGCGGCTTCCCGAGCAAAATCGTGGGCGCAATCGGAGTAACCGTGATGCCCACCGGGGTTGAATTCCCGCCGCAACCCGAGATCACCGCCAGCACGGCGCCTAAGCCAACGATCGCGCCAAGCTGCAAAATAGATTTACGCATTTCCCTGTCCTCTCCGCAAATTCGCCAACCCGCCCGATTCCAGGCCTCAAACATTTGGGTCGTTGCGCATGCCTTACCGTTGTTTGGTCCGATTTCGATATTCAGAAGAACTAGAAAGTCTTACCCACGGTGAATCGGAACGTGCTGGCCGGTTCGAGTAGACCCGCAGGAATTTTTTGTTGAGATGCCGCCACGTCCAGCAACAGTTGTGGAACGATCTGCGTCTGCAAAACGCCGGGAGGAAGCTGATCCTTGACCGCATCCGTCAGATTGTAGCCGCCCGTCATTCCCGTGATGGTGCCGGTTAGCCGCAGGTAATTGTAGGCGTAATACACTCGGAATGGAGCGTTTACAATCGGCAAAATCACGTCCAACTCGATGCCGGCCGAGGTTCGCGGGCGGTAATTCGTACCGCCAATAATCGGCAACTGGCTGGCGATTTTCAGGTTCGGAAAATCTGGATTTGGAAATCCCTGCTGAAACGTTGCCAGAGCTTCGGTGTCGAGCGACAGCTGCGATTTCCTCAAAATTGTATTGAAGCCGATGTCGTTGAAGAGGACCAGCGTCACCGGACCGGCAATCGGAATGCGGTATTCGATATTTCCGACGTTTTGGAAGTCGCCTCCGGGTCGCGTCGGGAAAAACTCCAGCGTCGGCACGGTCAGAGTCCGAAGCGAAGGTCTCCCATTGTTCAGATTTCGCGGATCGAGATAGGTGACCGTCGCCGTGGTCGAAAACGGAATTTCGACGAACGGCGAAATCGTGTAGAAGTTGAAGCCGCGGACGTCGTTCTCGCCGCCCAGATAATACCGGCTGTTCGGCGGAATGTTCTTCCCCCCGTAGCCGGTCGTCATACCCGTCATGTAGCGGAGCCCGATAACATTTCGCTTTTTGTTGACTGGATGAAAATAGGTCGTGGAGAACGTGTTGGTGATGGTGTTGACGTTGCCCTGCAGCGGACCGCCTTCAAACCCAATCCCGTAATAGAAACTCTTGCCATGCGTCGGATTTTGCGGGTTATTCACCGTGCTGTACGAAATCGTGGGCGTGATCTTGCTCGAAATGATGCCGTTCAACGCCGAGGGCCCGGCCAGGCTGGTGAACTGAATGCTCTCGAACAACAACTGCGCCGAAGTGCTAAAGGTCTGAATGTTGGTGGTCGAATATCCGTAGGTTATGCCCACGCGGGTGAAGGAAAATTTCCGCAGCGGATAGCTCGCGAAAACCGTCACGCCCTTCGAATTGGTCGTGTAGTTTTCCTGCAACGCCGGATTCAAGGCGATTTCCTGCCCCAGCTGAATCCCCAGTTGCTTCGCCTGATTGTAGTCGAACTTATTCGTGAAGATCGTGAATCCGGTCGCGATCGGCCGGTCAAAGAGATACGGCTCGGTGAACGAGAACTGGATATTCCGCTGGAAACTTCCGATCTGCGCGGAGAGCGAAAGCGTTTCGCCCAACCCCAGGAAGTTGTTCGTGCTGTACGACGCGCCGATAAAGGTTCCCGCGATGCCGCTGATTCCGCCGGAAAAGCTGATCGATTGCTTCCCTTTTTCTTTCAGCTTCAGCCGGATATCCACGGTTCCGGCCTTCACGTTACGTTTCAATTCCGCGTTTTCCGGCTTGATCATGTCGAAATAATTCAGCTGGTTCAAGCGCAGCAGGCTCAATTCCCAGAGCCGGTTGTTGAAAACCTGGCCCTCGTCCAGCAGAATTTCGCGGCGTATGACTTTGTCGCGCGTCGTGGTGTTTCCGGAAAATTCGATGCGGCGCACGAAGAACTGCTTCTGCTGGTCGAACTCCATCGTTAAATCCACAGTTTTCTTCTGCGAATCGATATCCGTAAGCGGCGTGGCCACAAAATCGATGTACCCGTATTCACCGTAAAGTTTCTTGTAGTTGTCGAGGGCCTTACGAATCTTCTCCGCCGAAAATATGTCTCCCTCTTTCAGCGGGAACGCGCGCGCCAGCAATTCGGGTTTGAAGACCAATCCCTGATCCAAGTCCGAACTCTTGAAACTCAGCTTGCCCATCCGGAACTGATCGCCTTCTTCAATGGTAATGGTGATGTCGGCTTTCTTGCCGTTTTTCGCGCCGACGAACGGCCACGGCCCCGGAATTCCGGGGCGTATATCGTCCGTAATCGTTACCACCGGATCGCTCACGTTCACTTTGAAGTATCCGTGGTCTTGATAAATTCCATGCACGCCCACTCCCAAGTCTTCATCGAGCTTGGTTTTGTCGTAGGTCTTGCTCAAGACGGGAATCTCAGTGATGTACAGCGGAATGGCATACGGCCGGTCGTTGCGCATCGAGCGAATCAATTTTCGATCCGAGAACGCTTTGGCCCCGACGAATTTGATTTCGCCCACTTTCACTTTCGGGCCTTCGTCGATGTTGAACACCAGCTTGACCGCGTTGGTCGCTGCGATCCGCTCGTACGTCGGCTTGACCGTGGCGAACTGCCGCCCGTGCTCGGCCAGCAATCCCTTGATTACCACTTCGGCGCGTTTGATCTTCGTGGGATCGAACTGGCTCTCGACCGAAAGTCCAACCTTCTTGTCTTTGAACGCATCGAGAATGTCCGATTCGGTGATCGACTTGTTTCCCTTGTACTCGATGCGCCGAATAATCGGACGTTCTTGCACGTAGAAAACGACGATTTTTCCGTTGGCCTGGTCCGGACTGTCCTCAACTTCGAGGCGAACGTCTTCGAAAAATTGCGTGTTCCACAGTGCTTGAAAATCCCGGCGGACCGCTTCCTCGCTGTACGGATCGCCCGGACGCGAAAATATACGCGCCAACAGCGTGTCGCGCTGTATGCGGCGATTTCCAATGAACTCAATGCGCTGAATGATGTATTGCTGCCCACCGGGGGACTGCTGGGGTACTGCCAGGGCCGGTTCCGCGAATGAAACGAGCAATAAATACACAACGCCGAGAAATTGGAGTGTACGCAGAGAAATTTTTACGCTCGCGGCCATCTTCAAGGCCGCAGTATCCCGCCCAAGATTGTGTGCTCCCCCGCCGGACCGCTCCCTGCCCGGCTTGCGCGTAGGATTCCTAGTGGGCCACTGGGGTTGCTTCTACGACAGGACGGAAGCCCAAGCCCTCGGCGCCGAGATAAATCTCGAGCGTCGCCGGCCTTTGCAGTCCACCCTGGATCAAAGCTTCCGACAGCGGGTCTTCGACGTATTTCTGTAACGCGCGCCGGAGCGGCCGCGCGCCATAATTTCGGTCACTGCAGGTTTTTTCAAGAATCCACTGGCGTGCTTCCGGCGTCACCATGATTTGTACCTGACGATGGACCAGTGTTTCATTGATCTGTCCTACAAGAAGATCGATGATCCGCAACAAATCCGCATCGCTGAGTGAGTTGAACAAAATCACTTCGTCCAGACGGTTGAGGAATTCCGGATTGAACACCCGCCTCACTTCCGTCATCACCATGTCGTCCTGGCTCTTCGCCACGGCGTCGAGTTCCTTGGACGCAAATCCCAGGCCGCTTTGCTTCTGCAACTGCCGCGCTCCCAGATTCGATGTCAGGATAATAATCGTATTGCGGAAATCGACTGTGTTTCCAAGACCGTCCGTCAATTGACCATCCTCAAAAACTTGCAGCAGGATGTTGTACACGTCTGGGTGAGCTTTTTCAATCTCATCCAGAAGAATTACGGAATAGGGCGTCCGGCGGACCCGCTCCGTCAATTGACCACCTTCTTCATAACCAACATACCCTGGAGGCGCGCCGATCAGTTTCGAAATGGAATGCTTCTCCATGTATTCGGACATATCGAAACGAATCAGCGATTTTTCGCTTCCGAACAAAAATTCGGCCAAGCGTCGGGCGACTTCGGTCTTGCCCACGCCGGTCGGTCCGAGGAACAAGAAGCATCCCACAGGACGGCCCGGAGCTTTCAATCCTGCGCGGCTGCGGCGAATGGCCCGAGCCAGCGCGGTGATCGACTTATCCTGACTGATAATCCGGCGGTGCAATTCCTCTTCGATGCGCAGCAATTTCTGCTGCTCATCTTCCTTGATCGCCGAGACCTGGATACCTGTCCAGCGCGCGACAACTTCTTCAATGTCCTCGCGCGAAACAATCCCAGTCGATGAATCGTCGATCTTCAGCTTCTCGCGCAGAACGCGCAAATGCTCTTTCTCTTTGCGCTCTTCTTCGGAATAGAAACGCGCTTTCTCGAATTCGTGATTCGCGATCGCCGTTTCCATGCGGTGCGTGATGAATTTCACCCGCTTTTGCACTTCGGAGACTTCGTCGGGCAGCATCGCCTGGCGCAACTTCACGCGCGAACCGGATTCATCCAGCAGGTCGATGGCTTTGTCCGGCAAAAAACGATCCGGGATGTAGCGATTCGACAGATAGACCGCGTATTGAATGGCTTCGTCGGTGTAACTGACGGCATGGAATTTTTCGTAGCGGTCGCGCACGCCCTGCAGGACGCGAATCGCCTCTTCTTCGTTCGGCGCTCCGACTTTCACAGCCTGGAAGCGCCGTTCGAGTGAACGGTCTTTTTCCACCGACTTGCGATACTCACCGGGCGTTGTCGCGCCGATGCACTGAATTTCACCGCGGCTCAACGCCGGCTTCAAAATGTTTGCCGCGTCCAGCGATCCTTCCGCCGAACCCGCGCCGACCAACGTGTGCAACTCGTCAATGAACACAATCGCGTTTTGGCTCTCCATCAATTCCTTCATGATGGTCTTCAGCCGTTCTTCGAATTGTCCGCGATATTTCGTTCCGGCCACAATCAACGAAAGATCGAGCGAGAGGATGCGCTTATCCGCCAGAAAGGGTGGCACGTCCCCATCCGAAATCCGTTGCGCCAGACCTTCGACGATCGCGGTCTTGCCTACGCCCGGCTCGCCGATGAGTACCGGATTGTTCTTGGTTCTCCGGCAAAGAATCTGAATGGCCCGCTCCAGCTCGCGATCTCGTCCCACGAGCGGATCGAGCTGCCCTTCCATCGCCGCTTGAGTCAGATCACGACTGAACTCTGCCAACAACGATGCTTCTTTGGGTCGGTTCACTGGCACCTTCTCCCCCGCGCTGCGACCTAGTTCTTCGCGCACGGTTGAAAGACGCAATCCCCGCTCGAGCAAAATCTCCGCGCCGAAGGACTTCTCTTCGCGAAGAACACCCAGCAACAAATGTTCAGTTCCGACGTGCTTGTGGCCCAGGCGCTCGGCTTCTTCCGCCGCGAAATTCAGAATACGTTTGCATTCCTGGCTCAGCGGAACTTCGACCGAAGTCGAAATGCGCTCGCGCACGGTGATGCGCGCTTCGATCTCTTTTCGGATGGATTCGATCGAGCCATGCGAACGCAGGAACCGGTTGGCGAGAGCTTTGTCCTCGCGCAGCAGTCCCAGCAGCAAATGCTCGGTCTCGATATAGGGGCTCCCGTACTGGCTCGCCTCGTATCGTGCAAAAAAGATTACGCGCCTAGCTTTCTCTGTATAGCGTTCGAACACGGTTCACCCAAGGTCTTCCCGGGAACCGGATGCGCCGTCCGTCGAATGCTGCGAAGGGGAAACGGACTGGGCAAGCGATACCCCGGCCGGCGTTAGCTTGCCATGCTCCAGAATCAGAGCGCGGTCGGCGCGCCGGGCTAATGAAAGGTTGTGAGTTGCAAGAATGGACGTCAACTGGTGAGACTGATGAAGACGGTACATCAACTCGAAAATATTTACCGCGCTCTTCTCGTCGAGATCGCCCGTGGGTTCGTCGGCGATGAGCAGCCTCGGGCCGTTTACCAGAGCTCGCGCGATGGCCACTCGCTGTTGTTCGCCCCCGGATAATTGCCCCCCACGCTGCTCCGCCCGGTCTGCTAACCCAACTTCACCGAGCCATTCCTTTGCGGTCCGAAGCGCTTGCGTCAGTGAGCTGCCTCGAACCAGCAGTGGCATCGCTACATTTTCGGCGGCGGTAAAATCCGGCAGGAGGTGATGACGCTGCCAGACAAAACCAACGGCGCGATTGCGATACTCCGCCACATTTTTTTCAGCAAGTTCGTTGAGCGAATCCCCGGCGAAGTATACTGCACCGCTTGTTGGGGTGTCCAGCGCCGCCAGCAGGTGCAACAAGGTGCTTTTCCCCGCGCCGGAAGGTCCGACGATGGCGATCATTTCGCCCTGGCTCACGACCAGGTCGATTTCATCCAGAGGGACGATTTCTTGGGTGCCCGATCGGAAGATTTTGCGCAGCTTCTCCGCGCGCAGAATTTCGGCTTTATTGGTGGCGGCTCCGTGGGCTAGCGAGTCGTCAAGAAGAGTGGTCCCCGAACTAGCTTGCGTGTTCATGCCAGGAACTAGATCTCTTTCACTTTAGATGCCGAAAGCACCAAAGCGTATGTCCTTTTCTTACATGCAACTAAGAATTCCCGAAACTGCACTTTGCGCCCGGGAATCCAGAAAAGTTCTCTTTATTGCCGTACTATTACCCGCGGCGAGCGACCTGCCAAATCTTGCTTTGGTGACCCTGTCAGCACCATCCGCGCTTTTTTCTTCGCCCGGATTTTGCTCCACGCACAATTCTAACACGGTCTTTGTTTCAGCAAAAATTCGGCGTTCCTAGTGTGGAAATACAGCTCTGTAGATGGCACTGCGGGAGTGAAAATTTAGGATCAGGTCGCTTAAATCGAGCGAGGCGCCTTGTTCAGAAACGTATCTAGCTGTGGCCGCCGCCACTCAGTTCGCGGACGATCGATCCCACGAACGATTTCGCGTCACCGAACAGCATCAGCGTCTTACCCAGGTAATACAGTGGATTGTCGATTCCAGCGAAGCCCGGGCTCATCCCGCGCTTAATCACCATCACCGTGCGCGCTTTGTCCACGTCCAGGATCGGCATTCCATAAATCGGGCTGGACGCGTCGTTGCGCGCGGCCGGATTGGTGACGTCGTTGGCGCCGATCACCAGCGCCACATCCGCCTGCGGAAATTCGCCGTTCACTTCGTCCATATCGAGCAGCTTGTCATAGGGAATGTCCGCTTCCGCGAGCAGCACGTTCATGTGCCCCGGCATGCGTCCCGCTACCGGATGGATTGCAAACTTCACATCCACGCCGCGCTTGGTCAGCGCGTCGTAAAGTTCTCGGACCTTATGCTGTGCTTGCGAGACCGCCATGCCATAGCCCGGAACAATAATCACTTTGCTCGCCGCACCCATAATGGCTGCGGATTCTTCGGGCGTCGCGCTCAAAACCGGACGCGCCTCTTGCGCCGTGGCTGCCGCGGTCTGCTCCTGTCCGAAGGCGCCGAACAGCACATTTGTAAACGACCGGTTCATCGCCTTCGACATGTTTACTGACAGAATGAAACCCGACGCTCCATCGAGCGCTCCCGCAATAATCAGCAGCTTGCTATCGAGCACGAAGCCCATCGCTGCGGCGGAAAGTCCGGCGTAGGAATTCAGCAAGGAGATGACCGTGGGCATGTCCGCGCCGCCAATCGGGATGATCATCAGCACGCCGAAAATAAGCGGAATCAGGATCAGCAGGGGAAACAGATGAACGTGACTTGGGTCGTAAACGAGATACGCCGCTATGGCCACCGCCACGCCGAGAAACGCGAGGTTAACGAAATTTTGTCCTTTATAAGTGATCGGACGTTGCGGCAGCACTTCCTGCAATTTACCCGCGGCCATCAGGCTGCCGGTGAACGTCAATCCACCGAGAATGACTTCCATCGATAGCACGCCCATCATGAATCGCGGCACTTGTGGAGCTCGCAAGTAAAATTCCGCAGTTCCTACCAAGGTCACGCAGAGAGCGCCAAATGCATGGCTCAAGGCAGTCCGCTGCGGAACCGCCGTCATCTGCACTTTGCCCAGCGGGATTCCAATGATGGTGCCCAGCACCAGCGCGATCACGATCCATTTGTAATCGACGATCCCGCGGTGCAGCAATGTGCCGCCGATGGCCAGAGCCATGCCGATTTCGCCGGCAAATACTCCGCGCCTGGCGGTCACTGGCGACTTCATCCAGATCAGCGACAGGATGAACAGAGCGGTCGCGATTAGATAAGTAACTTCGATGAAGATGTCGGTACCGGGCCACGCTGTCATTATTTTTTCGGTCCGCTCGCCTTGAACATTTTCAGCATCCGGTCGGTGATGATAAATCCTCCCACCACGTTGCTGGTGGCCGCGACGATTGCAATCGTTCCCAGCACCGTAGCCAGCGTGCTGCGATGCTCGCCGGCCAGGATAATCGCGCCGACCACGGCGATGGCGTCGAGCGCATTGGTCAAGGACATCAGCGGCGTGTGTAGCAGCGGCGTGATGTTCCGAATTACCTCAAAACCGATGAATCCGGCGAGCATGAAAACGTAAATGCTCGTCAATAAGTCCATCTTCATGGCTTCTTGTCCTCCAGCGGCGCGCTTGCCGAAGCCGGCAGCGAATAGAATTCCCGCAGGCGTTGGTTCACGATTTGGCCGTCCATCGTAAGCAATGTGTCGCGCGTGATCTCGTCCGCCTTATCGAGTTGTAGTTTTCCGTCTTTCACAATGTGCAGCAGGTACGAGGAAATGTTCCGCGCGTACATCTGACTCGAATGGTACGGAACCGTACTGGCGAAGTTGTACCAGCCGATGATGGTCACGCCGTGGGCCATAATTTTTTCGCCCGGCCGCGTTAGCTCGCAATTCCCTCCGCGCTCCGAGGCCAAATCCACAATAACCGTGCCCGGTGCCATGCCTTTGACCATGTCCGCGGTAATAAGTATGGGCGATTTTTTCCCTGGAATAACGGCGGTGGTGATCACCACATCGCTCTCCGCCACGACCTTTCCCAGCAGTTCGCGCTGGCGGCTGTAAAATTCTTCGCCTTGGGCGGTTCCGTAACCGCGCGCGTCTTGGGCGTCCTTGGCTTCGATCGGGAGTTCGACGAAACGACCACCTAGACTTTGCACTTGTTCCTTAGCCGCGGGGCGCATGTCATAGGCCGAAGTTACCGCGCCCAGACGGCGCGCCGTGGCAATAGCCTGCAATCCCGCCACACCCGCGCCAATAATAAGAACGCGGCCCGGCGTGATGGTGCCAGCTGCCGTCGTGAGCATCGGGAAAATTCTCGGCAACGTATCGGCTGCGGTGATCACTGCTTTGTATCCGCAAATTGTTCCCATGGAGGAGAGCGCGTCCATGCTCTGCGCGCGGGTGGTGCGCGGGATCAATTCCACCGACAACGCGATCACTCCGCGTTCCGCGATCTGCTGAATCGTTTTCAATTCCCCGAGCGGCCGCAAAAAGCCGACCAGAACCTGGCCGCGCCGCAGCAAGGCCAGGTCGGCCTCGCCGGTTTTATCGTTCGAGCCGTAGCAAAGCACCTGCGTGACGATATCCGCTACTCGAAAAACTTCAGCGCGGTCCGCAACGATTTTCGCGCCCTTGGCCTCGTACGCCGCGTCGGGATATCCAGCTTCGATGCCCGCTCCGGCCTGGACCAATACCTCGAAACCAGCCTTGGTCAGCGACGGCACGACCGCCGGCACCAGGGCCACGCGTCGCTCGCCCGGGTAACTTTCGCGTGGAACACCCACGATCATGAATCTTGCCTCCGCGAACCGCTCAAAACTCGGGCAGCATACCACGCCGGCCGGTATAAATTAGGTCACCAATTTGGAAAACACGCTTGCACGGCCTCCGGGACTAACGTCGACACGCACAATGGATAGACGGCGGCGGAATGGATCCGGGCTCACTCGAAACGAAGTATCTCAACGGGAAGTATGCGCGACGCAGATTGGGCCGGCACAATTGTGGCGGCGATGCTGATCGCCAGCGCGGCCGCCGCGATCCAAACCGCATCCAGGGCATTCGTGTGAAAAGGCACGTAAGGAATCGCGTACACCTCGGGATTCAGATGGATCAGTCGCCATTTGTTGGCTATCCCTGCGAAGCTGTACCCCAACACCAAACCAGCGACCGTACCGGCGATGCTCACCACCAATCCCTGCAGCATAAAAATCTTGCGGATCTGCGGCCGTCGCGCACCCAGCGCCATCAACACCGCAATATCTCGAGCGCGATCCGTCACGGTCATCGTCAGCACTACCAGAATATTCAGCCCGGCAACGAACGTAATCAGGCCAATGAACAGGGCCGTGACCAGTTTTTCGAGGCTCAAAGCGCGAAACAGTGCCCGGTTTTCGTCCATCCAGGTCGAAGTTGTAAATCCAGGGCCCGCGCGTTTGAGAATTTCGTCAGCAATCGAGCTCGCCTCGTCCATCTTTGTGACCCGAAATTCCAGCAGGCTGACCACGTCTCCAATTCCTGAAAGCGACTGTGCTGAAGGCAGATTGACGAAGCCCCAATTCGCGTCGTAATCGTAAAAGCCGGAATCGAAAATGCCTGCCACCCGAAAACGCCGCGACCGCGGCATCATGCCGAGCGGCGTCAGATTGCCTTGCGGACTGGTAAGCGTTACGTAATCGCCTGCCGAAATTTGTAGGTCGCCGGCTAGCATGTAGCCAACCAGCACCGCCGGAATGCCGTCGCTATCCGGCGCGAAATTTGCGGCGCCAGATTGGATCTGATGCAGAGCCTCGCTGGCCTGCAATTCCAACTGCGGATCGACACCCTTCAGCACGATCCCGCGGGCATGTCCGCCTGAGGACAGCAATACCGTCGCGTAAATCGCCGGTTCAACCGATCGCACCCCGGGAGTTGGACTCAGCCGTGAAATCAGGTTGCGATAATCAGGAATGCCATTGGGACCAATTGGCTTCAGGTTGATATGCGCGGTAACACTGAGCAGACGATCGCGAATCGCCGTCCGGAATCCGGTGTTCATCGATAGCGCGATGACCAGCGTCGTAACCCCGGCCGCCACTCCGACCATCGCCAGCAGCGTCACGATCCGCAATACCGCCGGCCGGTTTGGCGATTTCAAATACCGCAGCGCCACCAGCCATTCGAATGTCATTTTTTGTGGGCGCCAGGACCCGTGTTCGGCGCAACTTCAGCTTCCGCCGGTGCAGTTTCTTCAACCGCGTTTTCGCCGGACTCTACGCGCAGCAAGGGAAACAGCACAACTTCCCGAATCGCGTGCGAATCCGTAAGCAACATGACTAGCCGATCAATCCCGATGCCTTCGCCCGCCGTCGGCGGCAAACCGTGCGACAACGCGCGGATGTAATCGACGTCGACTTCCTTCGGCGCTTCGTGCCCGCCTTTTTCCACCTGCGCGCGAAAACGATTTTCCTGGTCGATCGGATCGTTCAACTCCGAAAAGCCGTTGGCCAGTTCCATTCCCGCGACAAAAAGTTCGAAACGCTCCGCCACTGACGGATCATCGCCCCGCGATTTCGACAGTGGCGAAATCTCAATGGGAAAATCGTAGATGAACGTGGGTTGACTCAGGTGTGGCTCCGCCACAGCTTCAAACAGCTCGCCGATCAATTCTCCGCCCGACAATTTTCCCGGATTCGCAATCGGGTCCAGATGATTCGCGCGCGCATAGGAATTGAATCGTTCGGCTGCGGCTAAAGGTCCGCCGGCCGCACCAAGCTCCGCGCTCGATAGCGCCGCGCCTGCAGCCGCAGGCCAGAACTTCGCGATTGCTTCTTTCATCGACAACCGTTCGAAGCGGCCGAAATCGATTTCGTCTTCGCCGTACTTGAATTTGGTGCTTCCGCAAACCGCAGTCGCTAGCCGCCCGAACAGTTCCTCCGTCATGTCCATCAGTTCCGCGTAATCGCTGTAGGCCTGGTAAAACTCCAGCATGGTGAATTCCGGCTGGTGAATCGCGTCAATACCTTCATTTCGAAAGTTGCGGTTGATCTCGTAGACGCGATCCAGCCCTCCTACAACCAGCCTTTTTAAGTACAACTCCGGCGCGATCCGGAGGTACAAATCCATATCGAACGTGTTGTGATGTGTCACGAACGGCCGTGCCGTAGCGCCACCTAGGATCGGATGCATCATCGGAGTCTCCACTTCCGAATAATTCCGCTCGTCGAAGAAATGCCGGATCTCGCGAATAATCTTCGCCCGCCGAATAAAAACTTCCCGCACCTTTTCATTCACGATCAAATCCAGGTAACGCCGCCGATACCGTTGCTCCACATCCGCCAATCCATGCCATTTTTCCGGCAACGGCAGCAGCGCCTTGCTCAGCAGTTCGAGCTTCTCCACCTTGATCGAAAGCTCGTTGGTCTTCGTTCGGAACAGATGCCCCGAAACGCCGATGAAATCCCCTATATCCATCAACTTAAATAGCTTGTAGGCGTCCTCGCCAACCACATCCTGGCGGACGTAGATTTGCACCCGAACCCCGTCTCCCGAAATGTGCGCGAACGCCGCCTTACCGTGCGGCCGCAGTGCGACGATCCTGCCCGCGACGCTTGTAGTAACTGGCCCCGCTTCTAACTGTTCGGCTGTGCTGTCCCGGTACTTTTCCAGCAGCTCGCTCGGCCGATGCGTCCAGGCAAACTTACGCGGGTAACCGCTATGCCCAAGGGCTTCAATCTCACTCAAATTCTTCTGGCGCTGTTGATATTGATCGAGCGGTTCAAAATCCAACGAATTTTTCCTCTCGGCGATTTAAACTCAAGGTAGCATGAGCCACGGCGGATAACTCTTTTCGGCGAAACCGGACGCGAGTATAGCGGCCCGGTTCCATAAGCGTCAAGAAAACGGCCTCGAAAAGCGTTCCGACCCAAACCGATGATATACTCCGGCGTCGACTTGGGGGCTACGTGTTCTCTAAGCGGAATAATCCTTCTCGTTCCACAAAACGAAGTGTTTCCGACGATTGGATTGCGGCGCTACCCCGCGATAAAGCCCACCTCTTTGACGTGGTCGTCCGTGGCTGGGAATCTTCCTACGCCATGGCCAGCGTCTCTCTGAATGAAGCCTTTTCCTTGCGGTTAAGGGGAGAACTGGTCGGCGCCAGGGGCCAGGTCGCCATTTCCGCCGATCTCCTCGCCCGCGCTGCAGTCGTTCTGGTCGAAGCTTGCCAATCGATTTCGAATCGTGGCCGCCACATCAGCAACGTTCCGCAGGTCCTGCCCCTGAACACCGAATTCTTCAAAGGCCAAACCGCCCAAAGCGCGGCCTCCTGGAACGAGTTTCTCCACCGCGTTTTATTCGCCGACCGTTCCCGCTTTTTCCAGAAGGTCCGGATTCTCTGTGAGACGCTCGAGAGTCTGGTCGGTGAGTTTTACGTGGAAGCCGATGACCTGTCCGGGGCTCAATCGGTCCACCCCGACGCCTCGTGGAAGGCTTTGGAAGGCCACCACTACGATTTCAATACCTGTCTTCGCGAGGCCGAGGTTCTCCTGAAGTGCTTCCTGCGGGCCTTGCCGGCCGAACAGGTGGAATCGTTCGGCGCGGAGCTAAACGTAGCCCCCTCTCCCGAAAAGGTAAGGAGAATTCGGACAGCAGGGCTCCGGTTCAATCCCCAACATCGGCATAGTTCCGCACCCGCCTAGGCTGTCGGCCCCGGTTCATATCGCCCTCGGCTGGACGTTTCGGCCGATTCCGATGACAATATGCTGTTTGCCATGCGTCAGCTGAATATCTTGTGCGCGGTCGAACATCGGATGGTTGTTACCTTCGCCACGGGATGCTGATTGGCGCAACACTCGATTTACAAAGTACAACTCAAGGAGCCGAGGCCGCATCGGAACTAGGAATGCGTCCAAACGGGTAGCGTGGCCCGAACGAGACGAATAGATACTCCTGGCGAAATGCCAGAGTCGGAAGCGATCCGGTTGGCTCAGCAAGGCAGTGCGCCTGCGTTTGAGCGCCTGTACCGCCTGCATAATCGGCGGGTTTATTCGCTGTGCCTTCGGATGGTCAGCAACACGGCAGAGGCCGAGGACTTAACGCAAGAGGCGTTCCTCCAACTTTTCCGTAAGATTGCTACCTTCCGTGGCGAGTCGGCCTTTTCAACCTGGCTCCATCGTTTGGCCGTCAACGTCGTGTTGATGAGGCTCCGTAAGAAATCTGGAACGGAAGCTTCCCTCGACGAAATGACCGAGCCCGATGATGAGACCGGAGGACCCCGGCGCGATTTCGGCGGACCCGATCTCAGGCTTAGCGGTTCGATTGACCGCGTGAATCTGCAGCGCGCCGTCGAACAGTTGCCGCCCGGTTACAAGGCGGTGTTCGTGCTTCATGACGTACAGGGCTACGAGCATAACGAGATTGCCAAAATCATGGAATGTTCCATCGGCAATTCGAAGTCGCAGCTGCACAAAGCCAGAATGCGGCTTCGTGAGCTCCTTCATGAAGCGCTTCGAGACAAGGCTCGGGAAGACCGCAAAGCCGCGAGCGGATCAGCAGGCGGCGAGGACTAGCAATGATCACTAATGAATGTAAGAAGTTTCTAAGCTGGCTTGAATCCTGGAGTCCTGAAGAGCAGGCTGCGAATCCGCCGAAACACGCTCAGGATTGTGCGTCATGCAGGGCCATCCTCGACGATTTGAAAGCGATCCACGCGGAAGCGGCCTCTTGGAGTGCTAACGAACCCGAACCGCCGTCGCACATTTGGACTTCGCTGCGGGCCCAGCTGCAGGAAGAGGGCTTGATCCATTCCGCCGAAGCCGAGCGCGTTGTTCCGCAAACAGTTTCTTCGCCAGGCTGGTTTGGCTCCCTCTTCGGGCATCTTCCTCGGCCAGTCCTCGCCGGTGCCTATCTGTCGATTTTGATCGCCGCCGGATTTGCCTTGAGCGGACCGTTGAATCGGCCCTCCAACGAAGCACGGTGGCTGGAAGGAACCCAGATTGCCACTTCCCCTCTCAGCGCCAAACTCAACAGCTTCGAGCAGAATTCCATTCCGGCTGGCCGCCCGCTCAATCCGGCTGTGACCGCTTCGCTCCAGCAGAATTTGGCGGTCGTTGACAACTACATTTCATTATGTGAAAAAAGCGTACAGGAAGAACCACAGAACGAAGTGGCGCGGGATTATCTCTACGAAGCTTATCAGCAAAAAGCAGACTTGCTGGCCCAGATCAGCGAACGCGGAGAAAACGTCCAATGAGCACCGGTCATTTCGTTCCCCTGCAGGCTGCTTTCAAGTCGCGATGGAAAGTCACCGGGCTGATCGTTCCCACGCTGCTGTTGTGCAGCGCCGTTTCTGCCGGACCGATTCGCCACGAACAGCATTTCAAGGTTGCCGCGCATCCCGTCATCACCATCCACAACCCGGAAGGGTTAATCACCGTTAAGGCCTGGACCAAGGCTGAGGTCATGGTCATCTCCTCGCCGGCCAGCGCCGAAGTTACCGTCGACGCCGAACAGATGGGCAATCGCGTTGATGTCTCCACCCGGGCGCTTTCCGATTCCGTGGCGCCGGCGGACATGAAAACCGATTATCAGATTAATGTTCCGGAAGATGCCGAACTCCAGATCCATAACGATGCTGGCTCCGTCACCGTTTCCAATGTTATGGGCGATATGAACGTCGAAACCGTCGCCGCCGGCGTGGACCTCGAAGACACCTCCGGGTACTTGACCGTGAAGACCGTCGGCGGTTCGTTCCAGTGCTTACGCTGCGCCGGAAGAATTGAAGTTTCTTCGATCACCGGTAGCTTCAAACTCATCGATTTGAAGAGCACTCACGTCTGGGCTCAGACCTCGAGTGGAAATATTCTGTTTAACGGCGAGTTCTTGCCTAACGGCACCTACTCCCTGAAGAACTATAGCGGCGTCATCGAAGTCCGCTTTTCACCTGCGGACTCATTCGACATGAGCGCCACTTCCCTCAAAGGCAAAGTAAACAACGAAGCGAAATTGACTCCTTCCACGCACGAGCATCACTTCATGCCCCGTTGGGGGAATGCGCTTTTTGGAACATTCAATCAGGGACGCGCAAAAGTCGAATTGACTTCCTTTGACGGAACAATCAACATCCTCAAGCGTGACTGATTTTTCGTTCCACAAATCGTTGCGCGCGGCAAAATTCCATGGCAATTGAATCACGCTCACCTGCGATCGTTTGCCTCACGGGTTTTATGGGCACCGGTAAATCCACCGTGGCGCGCCTGCTGGCCCGCCAAATCGGCTGGCTGCATGTCGATCTGGATAAGCGCATCGTCGAAACCGCCAACCAAACCATCCCTGAGATCTTCTCGAAACACGGCGAGGCGGAGTTTCGCCGGCTCGAATACGAACAGGTCATGCGGATTTTAGGTGAAGCTTCCGAACAACAGCGCCCTCGGCTGGTCTCGCTCGGCGGCGGCACTACCGCCCAGCCGCAAAACTTGGCGCTGCTTCGCCAGGCCGGAGCGATCCTGGTCTGGTTGCACTGTCCGGTCGAAGACCTGCTTAAACGCATCGCCCACATTCAAGACCGTCCGCTCTTTCGTGACGAGGCCAGCTTCCGAAAGTTGTATCAAGAACGTCTACCCTTCTATGAACTTGCCGATTACCGGGTCGAGTCGAACGTTGAACCCTTGCGAGTCGTCGAGCAGATTCTTGCATTGGGCATCTTTCCAAAGGTGGTGGCATGAGACTGGCCTTGAAGAATTATTCGCGTTCTGATTTCTTCGCCAAGAAATCTCGGCTGCTTGTTTTTCTCATCTCCGCGGCGCTCCTTGGCGCTGTGGCCCAGGCTTTGTTCCTCAAGCCCGCCAGAGTTTCCGCAGCAGCCGCAAAATTCGCACCTCTCGTCGCGGATCGGGGCAAGTTTCGCATCATGGTCAATGGACAAGCCGTCGGCAAGGAAGAATTCGAAATTGG
Organism: uncultured Acidobacteriota bacterium; assembly: GCA_963711325.1. Classification (GTDB taxonomy): domain Bacteria; phylum Acidobacteriota; class Terriglobia; order Acidiferrales; family UBA7541; genus Palsa-295. Next base: position 219,303 of record CAVQDR010000001.1, read on the forward strand.
CCCCAGCGGCAACGACTGGTCCGCGCACGCCAATTCCGAAATTCAAACGCCGCAGGGGATTATGAAAGTGAACGGCACTCTGACCCTTCATGCGGACGGCTCTCCAGTCCACTACGATTGGTCAACGCAAGGCATCAAAAAAGCTTCCTCGACCATCGCCTTCAGCGGGACCTCCGCGAGCGTCGAGCTGCACCTCGAGGGCGCCCGGCCGTTCTCTCAGGATTTCACTTTTAATACGCCGCTGGTCAGCGTCCTCGATAACAACCTCTATCATCAGTACGAGCTGCTCGCGCGCCTGTACGACCGCGACGCGAAAGGTTCCCAAACCTTCACCGTTCTGGTTCCGCAGGAAATGACGCCTGGGAGCGTTACCGTCGATTCGCTCGGAAAGCAGGAATCCGGAGGCAAGCAGCTTGAGGAATTACGGGTTCGAACCGAGGACAATGAAATCGATCTCTACCTCGACGGACAAAAACTGATGAGGCTGGTCGCGCCCGCGGCCAACGCCGAGATTATTCGCGAAGAAAAGTAGAAAAAACAAAAGGCCCGGAGAGACTCCGAGCCTTTGTTGCTAACGCAATAAAATCTTAACCAGTCCTAAACGCCTGGCGACTGCAGCAACCGTATCCCGCCGTTTACCGTGCGTACCGAAATTTCACCGCCGCCAGTTCCGAGCTTCGCCTTGAAAGCATGCGGTGCCGGGGCGCCTGCCGTTCGCGGGATAGGCAACTCCGAATAGACGTCGCCGTTCATGCTGAGTACTTTCAGGTCTGCCTTTGCTCCGGCCGGCAAACCCAGCAGCACTGAGCCGTTCACCGTTTCCAGATTCATCGGGCCGCCCTCAATCAACTGGTGCAGCTCAAGCCGGATGTCGCCATTGGTGGTCTTTTCGCTGAATCGCCCGGATGAATCCGATACCTCGATATTTCCATTCACCGAGCGCAGATCGCCGCCACCTTCCACTCCGCGCACCACCACGCTGCCGTTTACGGTGCCGACGCTCCCGAGCAATACGCGGTACGGCACGTGTACGTGATATTCCACCGCGACTTCCGCGCCTTGGCCTTTCGGATATCGGGTATGTACTGAAATCTGGTTGGGTTTGCTGTTGTCCACTTCAATCTTGACCTGCTGCACGTCCCGCGCTTCGCTCGTCCCGGTCTTCACCGCGCTCACTTCCACCTCGTCGCGGTCCCATCCTTCCACGTGAACCGATCCGTTGACGTTCTCCAGCACGAAGCTACCGCCGGCGCCCAGCGGGTACACGTGATGAAACGTCTCATCGTAGGCGTGGCTAGGGCCGCACAGGACCGCCACTCCCGCCAGCACCAATAGAGTGCGCACGGCGAATCGGAACGACGATACTCTGGCGGAAACTGGAACTCTCTGCTTCACCTGCAACGCGCTGCCGGATCGCATTTTCATGGTACGCCCCCTCGACTGCCGCTCCTGCCCGCCGGACTTCGGCCGCTTCTAGTCAGCCGCTTCCTTCGAGCCTGTTCTATGGGTTCTGGGCTTCCCGCGCCTCTGGCATCAAGTGCAACTGCGATGCCAAATTCTTCTGTAACTGATCCATCTGCTGTCTGTACAGCTGCAACTGCCTTGATGCGTCGCTCAAGATCACTTTGATGTTCCCGCCCGCTGTTCGCAAACGAATGACCTCTCCGCCGCCATTCAGCAGGCCCTCTGCGCTCACCGAGCTGTTTCCCGTAGCGTCGTTCCTCTGAAATTTCGTCGCGAACGCCGGATCGAAAAACAACTGATGCTCGTCACCCGATTGCACCTGCGCGTCAATCGTTACCGGCAATTGCCGCGGGATGTAAACGACGATATCTCCATCGCCTGACTGGAATTCGCACTGATTCGGCGTTTTCGGTGGAGTAACAAACCACGCCGTAATCCCACCGGTGCTGGTCGAGGCCTTCACCGCACTGTCCACCTGCGTTAGATAAATACTGCCCCCGGCGGTCTCCAGATTCGTTGGACCCGAAACGCGAACCACCCGAATTCCGCCGCCACCAGTCTTGGCCTTCACCAAGCCAGCGCTTTCGCCGACCTCAATCTGGCCTCCAACCGTTTCCGCCACCAGTTCGCTTCCGGAATGTTCCACCGAGATATTCCCGCCACCGGTCGAAAGGTGCGCCAGACCGCCAATCGACTCCGCCCGAATATGACCACCGTTCGTATGCAGATTCGCGCTGCCCGAAATCGTTCCAGTGGTGATGTGGCCTCCGCCCGAAATCGCGGTCAGGTCTCCCGAAACATTCTTCACCGTCAAGTGTCCGCCCGCCGTTTCCAAATGCGCGTGCCCTTTAATATTCCCGGAGATGATCGTCCCTCCGGCGGTTATCAGCGAGACGCGCCCGTTCATGTCGTCGGCCTGGATGTTTCCGCCCCCGGTCACCACCTCGACGCTGTAATTTTTCGGAATGTTAAATTCCACCGTGACCCATAGCCGCCCGCTGGTTTGATGGCCAAACGTCTGCCCTCGAAAGTAGACGCCGTCAGGTCCGCTCTTCGCGCTCACTACAAAATTACGCAGTAGGCGTTGCGCATCCTTTTCGGCGGAATTCACTTCCAGGTGTACTTTGTAATCGACCTTCCCGCTGTTGCTCGTTTTCACGATCACGTTGCCCAAATCGAGGGCCACATGCAGGCGCTGTCCGTCGCGCGCCACCAGGCTTCCCTTGCCTTCCGATACCAGTCGCGAGCCTTCGTTCGCTTGCGGCCCACGTTTTTCGCTGCCATTCGCAGCAACCGCCATCGGCCAAGCCACACCAATGGCGACCAGCAGGGTCAGCATGAACTGGAAAATGCGAATCCCGGGCGCGGCTGTGCCCGGCCTCGCGAATGCGCGGTTGTAAATTGCTGGGAATGAAACAGGCATGATTAGAATTTCTGCCGCGGGCCGAGGTCTCGAATCACGGCCGCGCTTTGCAGGCGGATATATGTGCTGGGATCTTTCTTGATGCGTTCGTGCAGGACTTTCAGCAACTCGTCGTCCGAATTGATCTGCCCTTTCGCCGCCAAATCTCGCAACTCATTGATGGCTTCCACGCGCACGCCAGGATTTTGATCGTCCACCAGCGCATCGAGCAAGGTCTGGCGCACCAGCGTCTGCGGCTCAGCGCCATCCAGCGCCTCCAGCGCCTTCAACCGCACCGCTGCGTTATGGTCGGTATGCACCGCGCGGCAAAGCGCAGAGCGAACTTCCGGGTCGTTATTGCGTACCCGCAATAGCTCCACGGCATCCAGGCGCACATCGGCATCGTAGCGCTGGCTGTCGTGCAGCACACCAATCAAGCCCCGCTTCACGTTGTCATCGTCCACCGTCCCCGAAACCGTCATCGGGCGCTGCATATTCAATCGCAGTTGAACTTGCGGCAACTCGTTATCGCCCGCTGGAAAAACATTGATGCTCGCCAGGTCCGCTGAGTGCAGGTCCAGCGAACTGATCGGCGAGTTCGAATCGATTCCGGGAATACTCGCATCGGCGGGCTCTGCAGCGGTAATTGCACGTGCGGGATTTTGATTTGCCTTGGCAGTCGCACGCGTGTGCGTCAGCAGCCGCGGCCCGAACAAACCTACAGAAAATCCGATAACCAGCAAAACCGCCGCGCTCCAGGCGGGATCCGGAGAAATCCAGCTCGCAGGCAAAAACGATCCGGCGATTCGCCGAAACCAGCTCTTCTCCTCCTGCTGATCGAGCGTATCGAACAATCCGGCGCGGCAACTGGCCAGAAAATTCGCATCCGGCTCGCTCCTGCCGGACGACATCAGCGCCAGCAACTCCACTTCCTGCTGCAACGCGCGCTGGCATCCTTCGCAGCCTTGCAAGTGCTTCTGAATTTCTTCCGACTCGGATGTTTCCAGTTCTTCCGCAGCCAACAGCGTCAGTTTGGTTTCAAACTCGCCGCACGCGGAACTCTGTAATCCGTCAAATTCTTCTTGATCCATTCTTCCGGCCTCTTCGATTCCCATTACCGCATGCCTGCCAGGCTTGCGCGCAATTTTCGCGTCGCCCGGAACAACGAATTCTTTACTGTCTCTTCAGACGTGCCCAGCATGTCCCCGATAGCACGCAATTTCAATCCTTGATAATGCTTCATCTCGAAAACCATTCTCTCCCGCGGAGACAAGCGGTTCAAAGCGGTCGAAATGTGTTCGCCCAATTCCTGCCCCAGCAAATTTCTTTCCGGGTTCGATGCCGCTCGAACTTCAGGCTGACGATCGAAAAAGTCGCGCGTGGTCCCTTCCGAATCTTCCGGCACCGGAGCCTGATCTTCCTTGCGGCTGGTCCTCCGCCGCAAATGATCGAGCGCCACGTTAGTCACGATCCGGTAGAGCCAGGTGTAAAAACTGCATTCGAATCGGAAACGGTGCAGGTTCTTATAAACGCGCAGGAATGCTTCCTGATAAATATCTCGCGCATCTTCGGCGCGATGAACCAGATTCAGCGCGAGCCGCAACACTTCGCGGTCGTAACGCCGAACTAACTCTTCGAACGACAACCGGTCGCCCGCCTGCGCGCTCCGCACCAGCCCATGCTCTTCCTGAACTTTCGCCGCTGCTGCTAGGCGCGCATCCCCGTCGAGTGCGACGCTCATCCCCATGTTGTCAACCGCCGGCCGAGATCCGCTTCCTGGTATTCCGCCAGTGCCAGAAGCTTGAGCTGCTCGGTTTCCGGAATTAAATGCGCCTGCGGAGTTCATTATCATAGACGACTCTTCTGGTCGAAGGTGAGCATCCGAAGACGGTGTTTTCCCAGTATCGGACATTTGCCCCATGTCCTAACGCTCAGTTTGATGCTCAAGCTCAGTAAATCGTTGTTTACAATTGGCTTAGCATCGAAGGACAATCCTCAGCCGATCCCTGCTTTGAGCTACCCACAGACCTTGCAGATTCCCAGCCAAATGACCCTTTGGTTCCCGGTGCCTCCTCGAAGTTTGCCTCCACTGAAACCGCTAATCCCAAACCGATGATATAAACTATCGGGTCGCTCATCGCCCGTCGCCTTTCCCGTGCGCGTCACCCTCGACAATTCGGTGAAATTCCTGCGAGGCGTAGGACCGCACCGCGCCGCCATTCTCGAAGAACGCGGCATCCTCACCGTCGGCGATCTGCTCGGCTATCTTCCCTTCCGCTACGAGGACCGCATCCGCTTTACGCCCATCGAAAAGATCATTCCCGGCCAAGTCCAAACCATTTTCGTGGAGGTCTCCACCGGTGGTAGCACCGTCCGCTTTGCCCGCTCCCGCGGAGCTATGTTTCATTTTGCCGTGCATGACGACTCCGGGATGATTCACGTTCGCTTCTTCCACGGCGGATATCTCGAAGGCAAATTGAAGATGGGCCAGAAGCTCGTACTCCACGGCAAAATCGATCGCGATCCGTATCGTCCCAATCGTCTGGAGATGGTCAACCCTCAGATGGAGCTGCTTGGCGATGTCGAAGCTTCGGGCGCCGACTCCACCGAAGTCGGCCGCATCGTACCGGTTTACGAAGCGCTCGGCGGAATCAGCTCCCGCATGTTGCGGCGCATCATTTACAACGTGCTGATAAGTTTCGACGAGGCAATTCCCGATGCGCTGCCCGCCGATATCCTCGAACGTTATCGATTCCCTTCTCGCCGCGAAGCCATTCTGTACGCGCACTTCCCCCCAAAAACGGAAAGCGTCGAGGTGTTGAATCAATTCCGCAGTCCAGCGCAGATTCGGCTGATCTTTGAGGATTTTTTCTACTACCAGCTCGCGCTCGCTTTGCGCCGCCGCGGCGAACGCAACCAGCGCGGCATTGCCATGCGCATCCGCGACGACAAGGTTCGCGAAGCCTTGAAACGAATTTTGCCTTTCAAGCCCACCGCGGCCCAAAAACGTGTTCTGGTCGAAATTGCCGGCGACATGGAAAAATCCTACCCCATGCATCGCTTGTTGGAAGGTGATGTCGGCAGCGGTAAAACCATCGTTGCTCTCGAAGCCGCCACCATCGCCATCGAAAACGGCTACCAGGTCGCGCTCATGGCTCCGACCGAAATTCTCGCCGCGCAACATTACCTGTCAGCGACCCGGATCTTCAAAACCGTGGGTTATGGCGTTGAGATGATTGTTAGTGGGCGCAAGCAGTCGGCGAAGAACGAATCGTTGGCTCGCGTCGAGAGTGGCGAAGCGCAGATCGTCGTTGGCACTCACGCGCTCATCGAGAATCCCGTCGCCTTTAAAAAATTGGGCCTGGTCATCGTCGACGAACAACATCGCTTCGGTGTGCTGCAACGTAAACGCTTGATCGACAAAGGCGCGTCGCCCCACGTATTGGTCATGACCGCAACCCCCATCCCGCGCACGCTCGCTCTCACGCTCTACGGCGACCTTGAAATTTCCATCATCGATGAAATGCCTCCGGGCCGCACTCCGATCGAAACTCGCTGGGCCGACGAGAGCAAACTCGCCGGCGTGTGGCAATTCGTCTCTCGCGAAATCGCCGCCGGCCGGCAAGCCTACGTCGTCTACCCCGTGATTGAGGAATCGAAACAGGAACTAAAAGCCGCCACCGAAGAATACGAACGCCTGTCCGGAATCGTATTCCCCAAGTTGCGCGTCGGATTGCTCCACGGCCGCCTCAAGAACGACGAAAAAGAATCCGTGATGGAAAAATTCCGCCGCAACGAAATTCAACTCCTCGTTTCCACTACCGTCATCGAAGTCGGCGTGGACGTTCCGAACGCCACGGTCATGGTCATCGAACACGCCGATCGCTTCGGTCTCGCTCAACTCCATCAACTCCGCGGGCGCATCGGCCGTGGCACCGCGAAATCATCCTGCATTCTGGTCGCACCTAAAAAAATCAAAGGCGAAGCATTGGCCAGAATCGAAACGATGGTCGCTACGTCCAACGGATTTGAGATCGCCGAGCAGGACCTGAAATTCCGCGGCCCCGGAGAATTCTTCGGTACCCGGCAGCACGGTGACGCCGCCTTCTCCGTAGCCCAGCCGCTGCGCGATCGTGAGATCCTGGAGATCGCCCGGCGAGAAGCATTCGCCCTCGCCGAAACGCCGCAGGAAGCCTCGGCGGTCATCGCCAAGCTGGAATCGCTAAGCCCGGCGTGGCGCAAGCGGTATCATCTGGCCTCGGTAGGATAAGACGATGCGTGTTATCGCTGGCAAATATCGGAGCCGCGTATTGAAAGGCCCGGGCCTGCTGAAACTCCGCCCCACCAGCGACCGCCTGCGTGAAACGCTTTTCAACGTTCTCGGCCCCGCGGTCGCGGATTCTCTCTTTATCGACGTTTTCGCCGGCACTGGAGCCATCGGCATCGAAGCCCTCAGCCGCGGCGCCACGGAAGCGATCTTCGTCGAGTCCTACGGAAAAGCCGTGCAAGCTCATCCGCAAGAATCTCGAATCTCTCGAAATTCAAAATGCGGAATTAATTCAGGCGGATGCCATCGCCGGACTCGAAAAAATTGAGGGCCGTCACGCCGTTGCTGATTTTATTTTTGTCGATCCGCCGTACGAAAAACTTGACGATTACTCCCGCGTCCTCCATTATCCTCGACTCCTCGCATCTGCTCGCGCCCCAGGGCGTTGTCATCGTCGAGCACTTTTACAAAGCGAGTCTGCCCAGCCACTTTAAGCGTCTGGAACTCACGCGCGTTCTCGAACAAGGCGACGCGTCTTTGAGTTTCTTTCGCCTGGCAGCCGCAGCCTAGCCTCAGCGCATCTAATTCGCTCAGGTATAATGACGAGCCAATGCAACCAGTAATGCAACGCGAACGTGAGCCCGAGCCAGTGCTCGAAGAGTTCGTCGAGCTGCCTTCGCACTCGCGCCTCCCGCGCCTCGACCTCGGCGTCGACTGGGGTTCGCCTTGGGATGAATTTCGCTCCAGTTGGCGCGATTTCTTCGATGGTTCCAAAGTGCCCTTGGCTTCCGAGCTTCCCGTGGATTCTGATCTTCGCGTCGATTGGATCGAAGGAAAAGCTCCGGTCAAGGCTTTCGGCTCTTCGATTCTCTGGCACGCGGCACTCGTCGGGCTTCTATTCCTTCCCATTTGGCATTTTCTACAAAGCCCGCCTCCGGATCTCGCGCTTCCGCGAATCGAACTGACCTGGACGAATCCCGCGCAGGATTTGCCGCCAATATCGATTCCGGGCCATGCGCCTAAACCAAGTCCGCAGGGTGATCCCAACAAACCTCTCGCGCAGAGTGGCGCCGACGCCTTCCATCCTCGCCAGACAATTCTGTCGCAGCCCGTTCGCGCAAATCATCCGCGGCAAACACTGATTCAGCCCGACGCACCTCCCACTCCTCCGAAAATCGAAACACCGGTGCCAAATATCGCTGAGTGGGCTGCGGCGGCCCCTGCTCCTCCGAAGCCGACTTTGCGAATGGACAGTGCAGCCGCACCGACCCGGCAGAATCGCACGATCAAGGATCTGTCGGCGCCTGAAGTCGTGAACCAGGAAAAAACAGCGGCTGATCTGAATATCGCCGCGGCGCCGGTCGTAAATCCGCAGCCACGCTTGGCGCTCAGCGCCGAGTCAAAAGCTGCCGAACGCCAGAGGACGCGCACGGAAAACGCAGCTGCGCCGGAGGTGGGCGCAGCGTCTTCGGGCGACGACAGTCTCCATCGCCTTATCGCGATTTCCGCGGCTCCCGCTGCGCCTGCGCCGGAAGTCAGTGTGCCCCAGGGAAATCTTTCCGCGCGCGTTGCAATATCACCGGAAGGCAATCGCCCCGGCGCCCCCGGAGGAGCCGCGAATGCTCCGGTCACCAACGGCGGGACCGGCGGAAACTCCGACAGCAGCGGAGGGGCGGGAAAAACTTCGGGTGGAAACGGGGCAACAATTCCAGGCTCAGTGAATGTGAGCGGTGGCGTGCGTCCCTCGAGTGGAGGTATTTCGCCGGCTGGTCGGAGCAACAAACTGATTCTCAAACCTTTGGATTCCGGCGCGCCGCCCGCTGCGCACAAAGGCCCAGCACTCCTTGGCCCGATTGATCCCAATCTCCCGCCGGAAAAAATTCTTTCCGGGAAAGAAGTTTATACGTTGCACATCGACATGCCCAACATGACCAGTGTGACCGGAAACTGGGTCGTGAGCTTCGCTCAACTCGACGAAGGCGAGCTGCCTTACAACAAACCGCGCGGAAAGCTTTCAGGGCCGCTGCTCGAACGGAAGGTCGATCCCAAGTATCCGCCAACTCTGATCAAGGAACACGTCGACGGCGACGTTATTCTCTACGCCATTATTCGCAAAGACGGCACCGTCGATAGCATCCAGTTGGTTCGCGGAGTAGATCCCCAGCTCGATAAAAATTCGATGGAAGCTCTTTCTAGGTGGGTCTTCAAGCCCGGCGCCAGGGATGGCCAGCCCGTCGATCTCGAAGCCGTCGTGCGCATTCCGTTCCACTTCCGCAAACCCGATTAATTTTGCTGCGAGGGTCCCTCTAGAAGTGCGATCTCAATTCCCGAAAGCTGGTCAGAATCAATAATTTTCCGGTCCCACTTTCCAATTCCGCGTGCTCCAGATGCCAGGTGTTGGGGTGCGGCAGAAAAACGGCATTCAATCCGATCTTGAGCGCGGGGTTGATATCGCTGCGCGGGCTATTCCCCACCATCCAACCCTGAGTTTTCACGATTTTGAATTGCTCGATCATCCGCTCGTACACCGCGGCATCCTTTTCGATCACGATCTCGATCGCATCGAAATAGGATTGCAGCCCCGAGCGTTCGACTTTCGCGGCCTGCTCCGCCGCTTCGCCCTTGGTCAGCAGCACCAGCCGGTGGTGCTTGGCGAGATACGCCAGCGTTTCCGGAACGCCGTCCATGATGTGCGGAGGCGTCGCTTCCAATTCGACGGCCAGCCGCTCGATTTCTTGCACGATCTCACGCCGCGCCGCGTTGCCCGCGAGCTTCAGGTAGGTGTCTTCCAGCGATCGGCGGAAACTGCGCACTCCGTACCCATGCTGCCGGATATTGCGCTTCTCCGTTTCGTTCAGGATGTGGCGGATATACTCGCGGGTGTAACCCAGATGCTCCAGCTGCGTAATAAAGTGGTCGATCGACTTCTCGAAGAAAATATTATTTTCCCAGAGAGTGTCGTCCGCATCGATCAGTATGGTCTGGCGTGCCATCCAGGATTCTCAACTCCGAGTAGATAAATTTCGTATTTGCGGTGCGCTAAGAATGCGCGTTCTTTCGAATTCCAGCCGCAAGCTGCTCCAAAATCTCACGCGCCGTCGCCTGCAGCTTCCCAAATGTCGCCAGATATTCCTGGAACTCATGATTCAGTTCGAGCGCTGCCGTCGGATCGAGCTTCGTCCGCAAAATCATGTCGCGCAAGTGAACGGGATGCGGCAGTACGGCATCGTCGCGCAATTCATCGAGAGCTAACTTCGGGTCGTAGTGATACACGCTTCCCCCTCAAAAATGAACGAATCGGAATTTTACTCTGTTTCGAGGAAGCCGTCAGGAGCTGGCAGGCAAAAATTCGTAGCGGTCGATCCGCGCGGCGACTCCGCGGTTCGCATCATGAGGCTCCACGCGCAGCACTCGGGCATAGCAACGAATGTGCACGTCCCCCGCCAGCGTGATCTGTTGCGGAAGCGTAAGGACAAATTCGATCGAGGCGCCCGCTTCCAGGCTTCCTTCGGTCAGGAAATACAGACCGCGAAAGCTTACGTCCCGGGTCTCACCCTGCTTTTCGAGCAAATTATCGTTCTTCGAGAATCGGACTTTCAGCGGCAACATCATTGAGAACCGGCGTGCAGCGCGTCGTTCAACGGCTTCTTGCATCGGCCTCTCCCGCTTTCATTTTTTCGAAGCTACCACCGCTGGACTTCGGGCGCAATGAGATTAACGCCTCAGCTGATTTTCTTCTCCGTCATCCCCTGCCTAGGTTCGGCTGATTTTCGGCATGCGCGTTCCTTACTCATCCGCCGGCTACGTTCGAAGTCTGTTTACTACAAATGATAGTGCGTCGGTTTGACGTTTGTTGGTGGCGCAGCTAGGATATCCCGCGATGAGTCAGCTTGCCGCCAATGCTTTCGTTGAGATGCGCAAACACCCTCGCGCGCAGCTGCGCATGCCGGCTCGCCTTCGCTGGCGCGGCGCTCTGGGCATGAGGATGGAAATCACCCGCACCATCGATGCTTCCCGCGAAGGCATTCGCATCCCGCGCAGCGAAACTTGCGAAGTCGGCTCTCGCGTCTGGGTCACCTTCCCGTTCGAGACGAGTTCGTCTGCGGCCGCCCAACCGGAAACTCCTGCGCGGGTGGTGCGCGTGGTCCCCAACGCGCAGCGCGGCTACGACGTGTCCCTGCATCTCGAACTCCCTCAACGTCACGCGGAGCGGCCCAAGGGAAAAGAACGGCGCGCCTGTTCCCGCCTCACTTTTGCGGTTCCCATCTTTGTGCGCGCTGCCGGCTCGCCGTGGCCGGAAGAATCCATGACTCACGATATTTCGCGCGCGGGTGCGCGGTTTGAATCGGCACACGTCTACAACACCGGCGATCAGGTTTTGGCGAAGGTGCCGTGGGGCGAATGGGAAAGGGCCGGCGAAGTCCGCGCGCGCGTCGTGCGCGTTGAGAATCGAGCAACTTTTCCAGGTCCCGCGCCGCGTGCTAATCCGATTGCCGGCTTGAGCGGCATGCTGACCTCGGTTTCGATCCGTTGGGATGCACCACCGAGGCTCTAAGCTCGGTATCGAAATGATTCGCCTCGACTCGACCGTAAATCTTCGCTCGGCTGCTTCCCATCGCTTCCATGGCTGAAATATTTCATCGCAAATTCTTTCTCGATGGTCCAGCGGGGCGCCTGGAGTCTTTGCTGTGGACCACTGCGGGCAAGAATCCGCATCTCGCCGCAGTCGTTTGCCACCCTCATCCGCTTTTCGCCGGAACCATGCACAACAAAGTGGTCTACCAGGCGGCAAAGGCCCTGCACCTCCGCGGAATCCCAGTCCTTCGATTTAATTTTCGCGGCGCGGGCCTCAGCGAAGGCGCGCACGACAAAGGCCGCGGCGAAGCAGAAGACGTTCACACCGCGCTGAATTTCATGGCGAACGAATATCCCGGTAGCGATTTGCTCCTGGCCGGATTCAGCTTCGGATCGTGGGTTGGATTGCGAGTCGGCTGCGGCGATGTCCGCGTAACCGATTTAATCGGCCTCGGAATTCCGGTAGATCGCTCAAACTTGGATTATCTGGTGGAATGCGCGAAGCCCAAGCTGTTCGTTCAAGGCGGCAACGATCAGTTCGGCGGGCGTGAAAATGTCGAAAGACTTTTCGGCTCCATGGCGGAACCGAAAAAATTGGTTTTCGTCGACGGCGCTGACCACTTCTTTACGGGCCAGCTCGACCAGGTAGCCGCCGCAATCAACGACTGGCTCGACGAACGGCATCCCGTCGGGAACGAAGCTCCGCTCAGCTAACGCCTCTGCTCAAATAACCTCAGGAATTGCTCGCGCGACGCCGGCTCTACAGCCACGAGTTCCACGTTGGCCTTGACGTGCTCGGTTTTGCTCATGCCGACCAGCGCAGTGGTCAATCCCGGCACCGACCGCGCAAATTGCAAGGCGAGCGACGCATTATCTTTCAGTCCCAAAGCTGCGCCGACGAACGCAGGCAAATTCTTGGTCAGCTGTCCCTGCAGCAACGCAGCGCTCGTAACCAGCGCGATATTCAAAGCGCGCGCCGCCTGCACCATCGGCACCATTTTTCCGTCGATCATCTGATTCGGCCGCGTCAGCGCCTCCGGCATAGCGATGTTGAATGGCAACTGCACGAATCGAAAATGGTGATCGTCGCCGGCGACGTCTCTCGCGATGTCCGCCATTTCCTTCAATGACATGTAGCCCGGCGCCTTAGGATCCTCCCGAAACGAATTCCAGGTGGCCAGCCCGTACGCGCGAATGGCCTTCGAGGCCACCGCCGATTCCAGAAAAAGAAACGCTTCGCGAATCCGGGCCCGAAAAACTTCCGGCGACACCTCGCTCAGCTGCGTTTCAGGGTTGTGCAAATAAAAAACATCAATCGTAGCCAAGCACAGATTGCGTCTGCTGCGCTCCAACTGGTCGGAGAGATACCCCGGAGCCATGCAATGGCAGCCGGCGGCAATGTCTTCAGCAGTAAAAATTTCGCGTTCCAGGAATTCATGCGCGAAGTACGAATTCGGATCGGCCGGCATTTCTCCATCCGGCGTGAGGAAGCCTGCTTTGGTGCAGACCACGATTTCGTCTCGCGAAAAACCCTTGGCGAAAAGCTTTTTGAGCGCCGCACCTACCGAACGTTCACTGCGTTGGAAACGATAATTAATCGCGGAATCCACCACATTGATTCCGGATTCGACCGCCGCAACGATGGCATCGGCATACGCCGCGTCCGTCGAAGGATCCGGATCGCCCAGGTACGTGCCGATTCCGATCGAAGAAAGCACGAGCCCTCCGCGAATTTCGCGAAAGTGCCCGGCCGCAGAACGCCCCTGGAATCGCGCGGCATAGCGCAGCGTTCCATCCGCGGTGGCGGATCCAGTTTTGCGCTCGTCATCGAGCGGTGCAGTGGACGACATTCGTTTCCCTCGCTGAAATTCCGTCGATAAACAAACGGGCAGTATAGCAAACCAAAGGGCCGCGCCTCATCGCCTTCACGAAACACCCCGGGCCGCCACTTCTTCGGGAGCTTCGGCCGCCACCAAACCCTGGGCATCGAGAAGCTGATACGCCTCGAATCGAAGTCCAGGCAATTTTCGCAGAAACAAAATCGCGCCGATAACTGCTCCCACGCCGCCGATCGCTACGGTCAACGGCGCTCCAATCCAATCCGCAAACAACCCGGAAAGCAGCGAACCGATCGGCGCCATGCCCATAAACATCATCGTGTACATGGCCATCGCCCGGCCGCGCAATTCGTCCGGGACCATCGCTTGAATCAAAGTGTTGGAACTGGACATCTGCAGCATGACGCCGAAGCCGACCGGCACCAGCAGCACAACCGATAGCCAGAAAATCTTGGAGAACGCAAAAAGAATCAGCGATACCCCGAAAGCCATCGCGGCATATCCGACGACTCGGCCCAGGCCTTTGACCCCATGGCGGCTGGCCAGAGTCAAAGCGCCGATCAACGCGCCCACTCCGGCCGCGCCCATCAGAATGCCCAAGCCATGCGCGCCACGATGCAAAATCTGGTCAGCGAAAATGGGCATGAGCACCGAATATGGAACTGCGACGAGACTGACGATCCCAATCAAAGTGATGAGAGCCAGAATTGGCCCGGTGCGTTGAATGTAACGGAATCCTTCAGCGATGTGCTCGAAGGGCGAAGTGCCGGCCGGGACGGGACGATAGGGAGCAAGCTTCATCATCAACAGGCCGGCGATCACGGCGATGTAACTCGCGCCGTTAACGAAAAAACACCAGCCCTCGCCGATGCGCGAGACCAGAATCCCAGCGATCGCGGGGCCGATGACCCGCGCGCCATTGAACATCGAGGAATTCAGCGCAATCGCATTCATCAAATCTTCCCGCGCGACCATTTCGATCAGAAAAGACTGCCGCCCGGGAATGTCAAACGCATTCACCGCACCGAGCAAAGCCGCGAGTGCGATGATTTCCCAGGTCTTAACAATATGAAGAAGCGTCAGTGCCGCCAGAATGAAAGCCAGAATCATCGAAGCGATCTGGGTGCCGATCACAATTTTGTGCCGATTCCAGCGATCCGCGGCCAGGCCGCCCAGCGGAGATAGGAGAAAGATCGGAATCTGTCCGGCGAAACCAACGACTCCCAAAAGCAGCGAGGATCCCGTGATGCGGTAAACCAGCCAGGCCTGGGCAATCGTCTGCATCCAGGTGCCAATAAGAGAAATCAATTGCCCGCTAAAGAAAAGCTGAAAATTGCGATGGCGCAGCGAACGCACCGTGGTGCGCAAACGCGAACCGCCGGCTGGACCGGACTGAGGGGCAATTGGCACGCGGGTGGCCATGGTTAGAAGTGTACGACGCTATGGCGTAGGCCTGAATCAGTCTTGATCGTCACGGTTGCGATGGTGAAGATGCAGGCGGAATTTTTTCCTGTGGATTCAGCAGGCGCGCGCAAGCGCGAAGAATCCGGCGGTAGGGCCAGTGGCCTTTGCGAAACAGAATTTCTCCGTCGCGAGGTTTGGAATAGAACCACCGCGAAACAAGTGACAGGTGGTCCGTCAGAAAAGGGGAAGCCTCCTGCAAACCAAAACGCAGCCGAGATTGCTCGGATAAATCGGTTTCTGCCGGCACAGTTCCTGAGGCGTTCTGCGCATCGCTTCTGCTTTGCTCATCGGCTTGCTCACCGCTGCTGAGTGGTTCAAATGCGGAGCGCAAAATCTCTTCCACCGAGCGCGGCTCGCTGGAGATTTCCGCGAACCGCAAATAGAACGGCTCGGCCAACATGCCCGCATGCAACGGAAAGACCAGAATAGATTGCGGTTCAGAGCCGCGCTGCAAAATTACGGCGTCCAGATCTTCGATTCTGCGCGCAATATCCGGCAGGCCACGAAGGGCGCCCGAAACTTTTTCGATCCGCTTGTGCACCGTGGCGGCGCGTTCGAAATCGAGCGACTCGCTGGCAGCTTCGCGCTCGCGCTCCAACCTCCCGGCCAGTGAGGAACCTTGCGAGGCCAGCCCTTCGACAACTTGCTCGACTTCCAAATCGTATTCTTCTTTAGTGCAACCCGCGAAACAGGGAGCCAGACACATTTTCATTTCGGAGTAAATGCAGCCGGGAAAATCCGGATCCCGCCGAATCTTGATCTGGCAGCGGCGCGTTTTGAATAAATCAAGAAAGCCTTCGCTAAAATCCTCGGCAAGTCTTCTCGAGGGAAAGGGACCGAAGTAAAATCCCTGGTCCCCCCGGATCTGCCGCGTGACATAACAGCGCGGATACGCGTTCCGTAAATTTACCTTCAGCATTGCAGAGGGACGAAGCCGAGCGAGCGTGCGGTAGCGCTTCGGAAAAAGCGCGCGCGCGTTTTCGTAATGAGCGAAAGATTGTTCGAGCTTCGATCCGGTCACGCGATAGCGAATATTTCCTACCGCTTCGCGAAGGTTGAGACGTTTCGACGCCGGATCGGGAGGCGAAAGCAGGCGCTCGGCAGCCCGGCGAATATCGGCGGTGCGCGCCAGATAAGGCTCGGCACCCGCGGCCCTCATTTCGAGCAGAAACACGCCGGGCCGCGCCGGAAGAGCCGCAAAAAAGTCGGCGTCAAACTCCGGAAAGAACGGCAAGCTGCAATCCAGCTCCAGCATGAACTCAAGAATACAACGAGGATCCACGGCGAGAGAAATTCCCGGACTCACCGCGGCCAAATCGCAACACGGATTCGGTTCCGGCTAAATTTCGAAAAGTCTAATAGGACTTGAGCACCCAGGAGGCGATCACCAAACGTTGAATCTCACTGGTGCCTTCATAAATCTCGGTGATGCGAGCATCGCGATAATTTCGCTCGACCGGATATTCGCGGCTGTACCCGTAACCGCCGTGAATCTGGATGGCTTTGTGCGTAACGCGCGTGGACATTTCGCTCGAGAACAATTTGGCCATGGCGGCTTCCATCGAAAAACGCTGGCCGGTGTCCTGCTTCCACGCGGCCCGTCGCGCAAGCAGGCGGGCCGCGTCAATTTCGGTGGACATGTCCGCGAGCATGAACTGGATGGCCTGAAAATCCGCGATGGGATGACCGAAGGCCTGACGCTGTTTAGCGTAGGCCAGCGCAGCTTCGAAAGCGCCTTGAGCGATGCCAATCGCCTGGGCCGCAATGCCAATGCGACCGCCGTCGAGCGTGGCTAGAGCGATCTTGTAGCCTTCGCCTTCCTTGCCAATGCGATTTGATTCCGGAACTTCGCAGTCGCTGAACGAAAGTTCGGTGCAGGCGGTGGCATTGATGCCCAATTTCTTTTCTTCTTTGCCTACAGAAAATCCCGGCGTTCCCTTCTCCACCACCAACGCAGTGATTCCCTTTTCACCTTTTTCCGGCTGGGTGTTGACGTAAACGATGGCAGCATCGGCCGCGCCGCCGTTGGTGATCCAGGCTTTGGTTCCGTTGATAACGTACTTCGCCGTCTTTCAAAACCGCTTTGGTCGCTAGCGCCGCCGCGTTGGAGCCGGCCTGCGGTTCGGTCAGCGCGAAGCAGCCGATTTTTTCGCCGCGCGCAAAAGGGACCAGGAATTTTTTCTTTTGTTCTTCGGTCCCGAAATGATGGATCGGATCGCGGCATACAGCGAATTTTGCGCGGAAAGAATCACCCCGGTGGAAGCGCAAACTCGGGAAATTTCTTCGATCACGATGGTGTAGCTGATGTGATCCATATCCGCGCCGCCTTCGGCTTCAGGGATGGCGACGCCGGTCAGGCCAAGTTCGGCGGCCTTTTGGAAAAGTTCGCGAGGAAATTTTCCTGTTCTCGTCGATTTTCGCGAGCGAGCGGTTTAACTTCGGCCTCGGCAAATTCACGAACGTTTTTTTGTAGGAGTTTTTGTTCTTCGGTGAGTTCGAGGTTCAACGAAATCTCCGGATCGGTGCGAGCACGCTTTTTTCATTGTATCCCCAGTGGATGCGGCGTAGGAAGCCGGTGCCCAAGCAACGATCTTTCGAAATGGCTAAATCAGCGCGGCGTGAAGTTTTTCGTAGGTAGTCGATAGATCTTCGGGTTCGACTCGAGTTTCGCCACGATGGTCATGAAGTTGGAATCGCCGGACCAGCGTGGGAGGACGTGCAGGTGCAGGTGGCCGGTGATTCCGGCGCCGGCAGCGCGGCCCAGATTCATGCCGAGGTTGTAGCCCTGCGGGTGGTACGTTTTTTCCAGGGCAACCTGAACGCGCTGGGCGAGGATCATCATTTCGGCGAGCGTCTCTGGATCTGTCGCCGGCAGGTCGGCGGTATGTTGCGTAGGGAACGACCATCACATGGCCGGAAGTATAGGGAAAGCGTTCAGGATGACGAAATTTTTGGTTCCGCGATAAACGATGAGGGCACGTGGATCGTCATTCGACAGCCACGGCGTCGCAGAAAACGCAGCCTTCGTCCTTGGTGGCGTCGGCAATGTACCGGTAACGCCACGGCGTCCAGAGATAATCCATACGGCTTAGCTCCTGCGCGACCGTGCGCTTCGTGCGATCCGGCGGCATCGAGCTGGGCCGCGGATTATTGACGTAGTCCTTCAGTTCCTTGCTGGGCTTGAAATAGGGGATTTTTTTGGGCGGGACTTCCACTTTCGCGCCGGTCTTGGGATTGCGGCCGGTGCGGCCGCGGCGCTGGCGCGTGCGGAAGCTGCCAAATCCGCGAATCTCGATTTTGTCGTCGGACTGCAGGGCGCGCGATGATGCTCTCAAAGATAGTTTCCACCACGGCCTCGGATTCCTTGCGAGGCAGTTCCGTGACGCGGGTGACCTCTTCGACCAGTTCCGCCTTGGTCATGGTGTGTTCTTTGATTACGCGCTCTCCGGCAGGGTCTGCCATGGGATGAGAGTCTCCTATGAAAAATGTAGCGACCGAATTCTTTGGCGCGCTGGGGCGGGGCGACGCATGTCCTTGGATATCATCAATCTAGCGCAAGGTAAATGAATTTCGCGGGAAAACGGTGTGACCGGCACGCCCCGAGCCGGCCAAGCCTTCCGATTTCGTACGCCTACGAAAGCTGCGCCGTCTAGGCCGACTGCAATTTGGCCTTGATCGCGTCGCCGATGGTCGCCGTCGGCGAGGATTTCGGAGAACGAGTCACAGCGGACTTAAACGTTTCGATTTCCTGGCGCTCGACCTGCTTTTGCGCCGCCCGGTAACTCAGGCTAATTTTGTGCTGCTCGGGTTCGAGGCGCAAAATCTTGAAATCGTATTCATTTCCGGCGGCCAGAACGGCGGTAACGCGCGCGCCGCGGGCAGCTTTGGCTTGCGGAGCGGCGGCGTCACGGCCACCTTTGTCGCGATCGCCTTTCGGGCGGCGCTCTTCGATTTCCGAAACGTGGCAGAGGCCTTCAATGCCCTCGGCGAGTTCCACAAACGCGCCGAAATCCGTGGTGCGCGCGACTTTGCCTTTAATGATCTCGCCGATTTTATGGCCCGTGAACCAATCGGCCCAGATGTCTTTCACCTGTTTCACGCCGAGCGAGAGCCGACGGTTTTCGGAGTCGACTTTCAGAACCTTGGCTTCGACCGTGTCACCTTTCTTGAATTTCTCACTGGGATGCTTGATGCGCTCGGTCCAGCTGACGTCGCTGATGTGAATCAACCCTTCCATACCTTCTTCGATTTCGACGAACGCGCCGAAATCCGCCAGATTGCGAATGCGGCCCGTAACAATCGTTCCGACCGGATACTTTTCAGCAGCAGCGCCCCAGGGATCGGCGAGCGTCTGTTTCAAGCCGAGAGAAATCCGGCGCTGATCGGTCTTCACTTCAAGAACGACCACGTCGACATCATCGCCGGCTTTCACGACCTTCGAAGGATGCTTGGTGCGCTTCGACCAGCTCATTTCGCTGACGTGCACCAGGCCTTCGACGCCGGGTTCAATCTGAATGAAGGCGCCGTAATCCGTAACGCCCACAACTTTCCCTTGCACTCGGGTGCCGACCGGAAAACGCTCGGGAACCGTGGCCCACGGATCGGGCAACAGCTGTTTGCGTCCCAGCGAAATGCGCTGCTTGTCTTTGTCGAACTTCAGAATCTGAACTTCCAGGTCATCGCCGGCTTTAACGATGGATGACGGATGCGGAACGCGTCCCCACACCAAGTCGCTAACGTGGAGCAAGCCATCCATGCCACCGAGATCAACAAAAACTCCGTAGTCGGTAACATTCTTGACCTTACCCGTGACGATGGAGCCTTCGGCCAGTGAATTCAACAACGTGTCGCGCTTCGACTTTTGCTCTTCTTCCAGAATAGCTCGGCGGCTGACCACCACATTCCCGCGTTTGCGATTCAATTTGAGGACGCGAACTTCAACATCCTTACCTTTCCAAGCATCGAGATCATGCACCGGCCGCAATTCAATTTGCGACGCCGGCAGGAACGAGCGCACCCCAATCTCTACAACCAGGCCGCCCTTGATGCGTTCGGTGACCTTACCAGTGATGGTGGTGTGTTCTTTGTAGGCCTTCTCGATGCGTTCCCAGACCCGCCGGCGATGTGCCCGTGTGTGCGACAGCAGGACGTAACCATCTTTCTGTGCGTGCAGACGCTCGACTTCGATCGTCTGGCCCTTGCCGAATTCGATAGGGCTGCCCGAATCCAGAAATTCCTGCGCCGGTACCAACCCTTCAAATTTTCCGCCAACATCAACAATGACGCCGGCGTCGGTAACAGCGATCACGTGGCCATCAAAAATCTCGCCTTCAGGTACGACCGGCTCCGGAACGGAAAACTGTTCCATGAGCTGGTCCATGGTTTCGTTTGATTCGACAGCTTCCGCTTCCACCGCAAGCCCAGCGCTTTCTTGAACAGGCGCTGCGGCGGGCGCTTCCGCGCGAGCTTCCTCAACGTAGGGAGTCAACGCTTCGGTGGGCGCGTCCTGCGACGCGGCGAAAATGATCGGCTCAGCAGCGGCCGCGATCGGAGCCGGCGTCTCGCTCGAACCTTCAGAATGTGTTTCGGCAGGGATCTCCGCGGCGAGTTCGGGCGCGCGCGCTACAGCCGTAGCGGCACCTGCGCCAACGGACGAGCTTCGGGAGTCAGATGTCGCCGACTCGGGGCTGGCAGCTGCTGAACTCGCGGAAACGGAATTTTCAGGCGCAGATTCGTTTGTGGTGGTTTCGGCTGCGACGGTTGAATGATTTAGGTCGTGTTCGGGTGACATTGGGAGCGGCCTCCGTGCGGATTCGTGCCCTGTTTGCCGATAGTTCGGTTATCGGTTACTCCACCCGCTGGGTTTGGAGCAATGAAGGGGATAGAACGCTCACGCTCGAGCGGTTCTAACTTGAGGATGATACCCGCCCGCTTCGCGCATTGTCAACAAAACCATGGCGCCAAACGCGTCCGTGAAAATTCGTTAATCGCTCACGATTTTCAAGGCATTTACATCAGAAATTGACGTCCCGTTTCAGGATCGCGCGGGTCCCGCATGACGAATTTCCTTGCGGTAATCGGGAGCATAAATCTCAAGCGTCCGGCACATTTCGTACAGCCGCGAACGGATCCGTTTGCCGACGCGCTCGGTCAGCGAATCCTCAATCGAGGGCGCGCGCATCCCGGCCACACGGGGCGCGGGCGCCGATGGATTCGCGGAAGACGCATCAATGTCGAGAAAATTGGTGGTTAGCAGCGTGATGCGTTTGTCGTTGTAGCGCGTGTTCAAAATATGGCCGACGGTTTCGAGCGCCCAAGGAGATGGCTTGCTCGATCCGACGTCGTCGAGGACCAGAATTTCCGTCTTCAGCACCGGCTCCAGGACGCTCATTTCCGTCGCTTGATTTTCCGGGTTGTAGCTGTCCTGAATAGCTTTCAAAAGTTCGCGGTAGTCGTAGAAAAGCCCGCTGTGGCCGCGCAGGATAATCGTCTTCATGGCGGAAACAGCCAGGTGAGTCTTGCCCACCCCGCACGGACCCATCAATAGAATCCCATGCTCGCTCTGCATTCCGGGAACCGGGGAATATTCTTGGGCGAAGCGCTGCACGAATAATTTCGCCTGAGTCAGGCTGCGATTCCAGTTCGCCAGGTCGTGGCTGGAAGCGTTTAGGATTTCGTTGTCGGTTTCGTAGTTCTCGAAATCGCAATGGCGATAACGTTCGGGAACGCGCGCGCGTTGCAAAGCGCGTTCGGTCTGGTCGCCCGCAGTGCAATCGCACGCCACCGCCCACACCATCTTGGGCTCGCCTTGCGAGAAGGAGCCGGGCTTATCGGCGGCAAGCGGTTGCGCGCCTTTTTCGGTACGCTCCACGACTTTCCATCCGCTTCCCTGGCAATGGGGGCAATCAGGCTGAGCCATGAAGAAAGAATAAGCGCGGCGCGCAGCGAGCGCAAGCGCGCGAGGTTGTGAATATTTTTTCGAGGATGTGGAAATTCGATCGGCTACTTTTGGACGCGGATGGCCTGGCGCGGGACCGTGCGAATGATGGCGTTGCGAGATTTCAGCTGATCCGTAGCATTGAAGTTGCGCGCCATCTCATTTCTCACGAAATGAGTGAAGGCTTCCATCTGGGACTGCATCTGCGACATTTTGTCGCGCATGTTCAAAATGATTTCGATTCCCGCCAGGTTGACGCCCAGTTCGCGAGTCAAATTCAGAATGACTTCGAGCCGTTCGAGGTCTTCGTCCGTGTAGAGCCGCGTGTTGCCCTGCGAACGCGACGGCTTCAGCAACCCGACGCGCTCGTACAGCCGCAGCGTCTGCGGATGCAGTTTGTAAATCTCCGCGACCGCGCTGATCATGTACCCGGCTTTGGCCTTCTTGCGTGTTTTCGCGACCATCATCGAATTCCCTGTTCGTTCTTAGACTGTGGCTTTCTCGAAAATCTCGCGCCGCGGATCTTCCGGATCGAGCTTGCTCAGTTCCTTCAAAAGATTGCGCACCCGTTCGTCTTCCGGCTTCGGCACGATGATCTGCACCTCAATAATCTGATCGCCGCGCTTCCCGGCCTGCCGGATCGACGGAGCACCCTTTTCACGCAGACGCAATTTCTTGCCGCTGTTGGTCCCCGGCGGAATGCGTACCTGCGAACGGCCATCGATGGTCGGAACTTCCACCTTCGCGCCGAGCGAAGCTTCCGTGACCGTGATCGGCACAGTGGAATACAAATCGTCGCCGCGACGTTCGAAGAACGGATGCGGTTCCACTTTCATCACGATATAAAGGTCGCCCGGAGGACCGCCGTGCAAACCCGCATTCCCGCGTCCCCCGACGCGCACGCGCGAACCCGTCTGCGCCCCCGGAGGGATGCGCACGTCGAGCGATTCAACCTTCGGCACGCGCCCATCCCCGTTGCAATTCTTGCAAACGGTATGAAGCTTGCCGGTGCCGCCGCAGCGCTGGCAGGCCACCTGAAATTTCATTTTCCCGCTGACCTGAGTCTGGCGTCCGGAGCCGCCGCAGGTAGGACACGTTTTTTCATCGCCGGGCTGAACGCCCGAACCGTGGCAAACGCCGCAGGTATCCAGGCGCGTAAAGCTTATTTTCTTCACCGCACCCTTCATGGCTTCCGCAAAAGTGATGTCGATCTGGAATTCGAGATCGGTTCCCTCTTCACGCTCGTGACCCGGTTGCGCTCCGCCGCCCTGCCCGCGAAAAACTTGACTGAAAAGATCGCGGAAACTCGTGCCACCGCCCGAACCGGCTCCCCCGAAATCGAAG
The DNA here is from genome assembly GCA_963711325.1 of uncultured Acidobacteriota bacterium. Taxonomy (GTDB): domain Bacteria; phylum Acidobacteriota; class Terriglobia; order Acidiferrales; family UBA7541; genus Palsa-295. Next base: position 242,594 of record CAVQDR010000001.1, read on the forward strand.
CCGCCAAAATCAAATTGCACGTCATCTTGTCCCGAGCCACCGCCATAACCGTAGCCACCGCCGCCTGGAGGCGGCGCTCCGCCTTGGCCCGGCGTGTTGAATCCGAACTGATCGTATAGCTGGCGTTTCTTGGTATCGGATAGAACTTCGTAGGCTTCCTGAATCTGCTTGAACTTTTCTTCCGCCGATTTGTCACCGGGGTTCAGGTCCGGATGATATTTCCGCGCGAGTTTGCGGTAGGCTGCGCGGATGTCCTTCACCGGCGCCTTACGCGCAACTCCCAGTAGTTCGTAATAATCTTGTTTTGTAGTCGAGGCCATAAATTGGTCTTGCCGAAATGTTCACGGCGATGCAAAAAATATCCTAATCGAATTCAATCTTAAAAAAACACAGGGGCGGATGGTCGACCCGCCCCTGTGTCCACTACCAGCGCTTAGTTTGGTTTTTTCGAATCGTCAACATCCACGAACTCGGCGTCAACCACGTCGCCTTGTGGAGGAGTGTTGTTGGCTCCCGCGCCGCTGGCTTGACCACCGCCGTCCGCGCTGGCGCCCGCCGCCGCGCCTGATGCTTGCTGAGCCTTGTACATCGTCTCTGCGATGTGGTGCGAGGCCTTCGTCAAGCTATCAACCGCTGCATTCATCTTGTCGACATCGCTGCCGCTCAAAGCGGTCCGCGCTTCGGCAATCGCGTCTTCGGCCGCTTTCACGTCCGCTTCAGCCAGCTTGTCGCGGTTATCCTTCACGACTTTCTCGGTCTGATAGACCAGATTGTCGAGCCGGTTGCGCGCTTCGACTTCCGCCAGCTTGGCTTTATCTTCCGCCGCATGCGAATCCGCTTCCTTCTTCATACGATCGGCTTCTTCCTTGCTCAAGCCGCTGGAGGCCGTGATGGTGATCTTCTGTTCCTTTTGAGTGGCGTTGTCCTTCGCCGCGACATTCAAGATGCCGTTGGCGTCGATGTCAAACGTCACTTCGATCTGCGGCACGCCGCGCGGTGCCGGAGGAATCCCAACCAGTTGGAATTTTCCCAGCGTTCGATTTCCGCTGGCCACCGGGCGTTCGCCCTGCAGCACATGGATTTCCACCGAAGGCTGATTATCCGCCGCCGTCGAGAACGTTTCCGATTTGCGGGTCGGAATGGTCGTGTTGCGCTGAATCAGCACAGTCATCACACCGCCCTGGGTTTCAACACCCAAAGACAACGGAGTCACGTCGAGCAGCAAAATGTCTTTTACTTCGCCGCCCAATACGCCGCCCTGAATCGCCGCGCCAACCGCCACCACTTCATCCGGGTTCACGCCCTTGTGGGGCTCTTTGCCGTTGAAGAGGCTCTTGACGATTTCCACGACGCGCGGAATGCGCGTCGATCCACCGACCAGAACCACTTCATCGATCTTGTCCGCAGAGATGCCGGCGTCAGACAAAGCCTGCTTCACCGGACCAACGGTCCGCTGCAGCAAGTCTTCCATCAACTGCTCGAGCTTCGCCCGAGTCAGCTTCAGGGCCAAGTGCTTCGGACCCGAGGCGTCAGCGGTAACGAAAGGAAGATTGATCTCCGTCTCCATCAATTGAGACAGCTCAACTTTCGCTTTTTCCGCCGCTTCCTTCAGGCGCTGAATAGCCATGCGATCCTTACTGAGATCGATGCCCTGCTCTTTCTTGAATTCCGCAACGATCCACTCCATCACGCGCTGGTCGATGTCATCACCGCCCAAATGCGTGTCGCCGTTGGTGGACTTCACTTCGACCACGCCTTCCCCGACTTCCAGGATGGAAATGTCGAACGTACCGCCGCCCAAGTCGTACACCGCGATGGTCTCTTCCTTCTTCTTGTCGAGTCCGTAGGCCAGAGCAGCCGCGGTGGGCTCGTTAATGATGCGCAGAACTTCGAGACCCGCGATTTCGCCGGCTTGCTTGGTAGCTTGGCGCTGGCTGTCGTTGAAATATGCCGGAACGGTGATGACCGCCTTGGTTACCTTCTCACCAAGGAAATCTTCCGCGGCAGTCTTCAACTTCTGCAGAATCATGGCCGAAACTTCCGGCGGGCTATAGCTCTTGCCGGCAATCTCCACGCGCGCGTCGTCGTGCGGCCCTTTGACCACCTTATAAGGTACGCGCTTGGCTTCTTCTTGTACTTCGTCGTAGCGGCGACCCATAAACCGCTTGATCGAATACACAGTGTTCTCAGGGTTGGTGATCGACTGGCGCTTAGCAACCTGGCCTACCAGGCGCTCGCCGCCCTTGGTGATCGCCACCACGGAAGGGGTAGTTCGCGCTCCTTCCTGGTTAGGGATAACCGTCGGCTCGCCTCCCTGCATCACGGCTACGACCGAGTTGGTCGTACCGAGGTCAATACCGATAATCTTACTCATGGATTGCGCTCCTATAACGTCTAACGGATAATGCCGGGAGACGTCAGCTTTAAACGACCCAGATAATACACCTTGAGTGAGATATTGTCAACATTCTTGTGTATATCCATGTCATTTATTTACTTAGACCTAGCTGCCATATCAACGTTTTCCTTGAAATTATGCTGACTTGGCGGCCTCGCACCGAATGGGATGGGCCGAGGTCGCGGAAAACCAAAATCGGCTAGGCGCCGTCGTAAGGAGGGGTGATTCTTGAGCAAGTCCCGAAATGAGTTCAGCTCATCTACCGATTTAGTCGGCGAAAGTCGAGGTACAATGTTGAATCTTTTTACCCAGAAAGCGGCCAGGAGGCTGGTTTGAGTCCTCTTACATTTTCGAGTTTCGTACTGGCGAACAGATGGCGCTCGAGCGCCCTGCTGATCTTCTTCGCGATGGCAGCGATGAATGCACCAGCCGCGTTCTCGCAGACATCGGCGACCACCACCAAAACCAGCGCCAAGCCGCACAAAAAGTCCGCGACGGCCACGGACCCGGCTGCCGCAGCTGCGCCGGTAAAAACTTTTGGAAACAAGAACGCTCCAATCACCATGGAAGTCTTCAGCGACTACCAGTGCCCTTCCTGCGGATCATTCTTCGAACAGACCCTCCGCCCCTTGTTGGGTCCGGATGGCTACGTCGCTGCGGGCAAAGTGTACTTGGTTCATCGCGACTTCCCTCTTCCGATGCACGCCTATTCGCACCAAGCCGCACGCTGGGCCAACGCAGCAGCAAAAATCGGAAAGTTCCAGGACGTCGATGGCGCGCTGTTCGACAACCAAAGCGCTTGGGGAGCGGACGGAAACATCGAGAAATATGTCGCGGCCGCGCTGAGTCCCACGGATTTCAAGCGTGTCCAAAAATTGATGGTCGGATGCGAACCTACGTCGACCTCATGCCCGCTGGATGCCTATATCGCCTCGGACCAGGAGCTGGGCAAGTCGGTTCCGGTGCAGGCCACCCCGACGTTCGTGATCTTCTATAAAGGTCAGAAGTATCCGGCATCGTCCGGCATCGTAACCTACCCAATTCTGAAACAATTTTTCGATTCGCTTTTGAGCCAGTAGGAGCTAAGGGCATTCGATGAGCAACGAAGCGCGCGGTTCACTGGGGCGAATTCTGCTGATCATCGGCCGGCTAGCCTTGGCCGGGATTTTCCTGTTCGCTGCGTACGCGAAATTAAAGCCGCAGGCCGCCATGCACTGGTCCGGCGCTTCGATCAGAACTTCGCTTTCGATGTTCGCCATGCAAGTCGATTCCTACCAGCTTCTCCCGCCGCAATTCGTAAGCCCCGCCGCGCACTTCCTTCCTCTGTTCGAATTGTTCCTCGGACTTTGGCTGCTGAGCGGCATTTTATTCCGTTATGCTGCGTTGAGCACGACGCTCCTGCTCGGAGCTTTCTTCGCAATGATGGTGCGGACCTACCGCATGGGCTTGGAGATTAACTGCGGATGCTTCGGCCCCGGCGAACGGCTCGGCGTGGGCACGCTGCTACGCGACGGATCGCTGCTGGCCTTCGCGATTGCCGTAACCATCGGCGCCTTCATCATCAGCCGCCGCGGCCGAAGAGCCAAAATCGAGCCCTCTACGGCCGGCTCGATGTCTTCCCCTCAGCACGCCGGCTGAGCCACGCTGGGTCTTCCCTGCCAAACGATTTACTCTGATACCGAATTTGCCAACTGCGATATAGAATGTCGCGTTTCCGTTCACGGAGGATCTTTATGAACCGCTCGCTACGTCTCACCATTGTCCCCGCGTTGTTGGTTGTACTCGGATCTTCGACCACGCTCCTCGCGCCTTCGGCGGCGGCCCAGTCCGGCACGCAGCCCCTGACCCTGGATCGAGTCTTCAGTCCTCCCTATCTCGGTGGCCGCACGACTCAAGGGATCGAATGGGCGCCCGATGGAAAGCGCTTCTCCTACATCGAGCGCAAAGGCTCCGGCCCCAGCGCCGCCCTCGAACTGTGGACCATGGACGCCGCTTCCGGCGAGCGCAAAGTCCTGGTGAACGCTGAAACGCTGAAATCGGTGACCCAGCCGGAAAAAGCAAAAGCAATCCAGGGAACCGGCCTGGCGCGCGTGCAAGCCGACAATTATCAGTGGGCGCCCGACGGCAACTCGCTGCTTTTCATCGGCACCAACAGCATGGTCCTGCTGGACCTGAAGACGATGCAGGCCAAGCCAGTCGCGTCGAGCGATGACGAAATCGAAGATCCGAAATTTTCGCCCGACGGAAAATGGATTAGTTTTTCGCGGAGCGCAAACCTTTTCGCCATCAACCTCGCCAGCGGCGAGACCAAAACTCTCACGACCGGCGGCAGCGAAGAAGTCCTGAAAGGCAAGCTGGACTGGGTTTATCCCGAAGAGCTCGACACGCGCACCGCCTATTGGTGGTCGCCCGATTCCTCGAAGATCGCTTACTACGAAATGGACGAGCGTCCAGTAACGCGCTACCCAATCATGGACATGAGCTCGCCCACTGGCTCGACCACGTTCACGCGCTACCCACAGGCCGGAGAAGCAAATCCCATCGTCCGTGTAGGAGTTGTCGCAGTGACCGGCGGCGAAACCAAGTGGATGGACACCGGCGCGAACACCGACATCTATCTCGCGCGCGTAAATTGGCTGCCTGATAGTAAGCGCGTCGCGATTCAGCGCCTGAATCGCGCGCAGAATCAACTCAACTTGCTCTTCTGCGATGCCGCCAGCGGAGCATCCTCAACGATTCTGACCGACACCGACAAATACTGGATCAACATCAGCGACGATCTCTATTTTTTCTCCGACAACAAACGCTTTCTGTGGTCCAGCGAACGCACCGGCTTCCGTCATCTCTACGTGTATGACAATTCCGGCAAACTGCTGATGCAGCTCACCAGCGGTGACTGGGGCATTTCCGATTTGGGCGGATTCGGGCCGGGAGCGTCCAACCATCCGGGAGTGGACGAAAAAAACGGCTACGTGTATTTCGTCTCGAACAAAGATGATGTGCGGGACACAAATCTCTACCGCGTCTCGTTGAGCGACAAAAAGATCACGCGGATTACCAAAGAATCCGGAACGAATTCGCCCAAGATCTCACCCGATGCCACGGCGTTCGTGAATTCCTATTCGAACGCGGCAACGCCGACCCGCCAAGATTTGTACCGGATGGACGGCACGCGAGTCGCCGTCCTGAACGACGGAAAAGTTCCAGAATTGGCTCAGTACAAGCTGACGCCCATCGAGTTCGTGGAAGTTACCGCCGACGACGGCACCAAGCTCAACGCCTCAATCATCAAACCCACGAATTTCGACGCAACAAAGAAATATCCGGTGCTCATCGAAGTCTACGGCGGCCCCCACGTCCAGATCGTCACTAACGACTGGGCCGGCCTCGGCTACTTGTGGCACGATGCCATCGCCCAGCGGGGCTACATTATTTTTACCCTCGACAACCGCGGCTCGTGGGGCCGCGGACACGCCTTTGAAACGCCTATTTATCACCAAATGGCGAAAATCGAATTGCAGGACCAACTTGCCGGCGTGAAATATCTGAAATCGCTCGGCTACGTCGACCCCGCCAGAATCGGAATCACCGGCGGAAGTTACGGCGGCTACATGACTCTCGAAGCGCTGTTCAACGCCTCCGACTCATTCAAGTTGGGAATTTCCGACGCCCCAGTCACCGACTGGAAGCTCTACGACACCATCTATACCGAGCGCTACATGGGCCGCCCGCAGGACAATCCCGAGGGCTATAAGAACTCGTCCCCGGTGAATCAGGCGGCCAATCTAAAAGGCAAACTGATGCTGATCCACGGCACCGGAGACGACAACGTCCATTTCGCGAATTCGATCGAATTGCTGAACGCGCTCATCGATGCCGGCGATTATCCCGACAATCTGATGGTCTTCCCAGGCCGAGGCCACGGAATCGGAGATGCGGCAGCGCGCGTGCTCATGATCCGGCGAATCACCGAGTACATTCTGAATAATCTTTAATCACAGGCTTAAAACCGTAGGTATCGCCAAGCCGATATCAACTATAATCGTGCCCTCTGAAGCCTGGTTCGAGGCTGGGCACGGAGCAGTACTCCACAACCATCATGCGTAAATTCATTCGAAATTATTCTTCGGCCGCGATTCTCACCGCCGGGCTGACGGCCGCGAGCGTCCTAAGTCCGCTGCTAACGTCGGCGCAAGCCCCAGCGCAATCCAAGCCCGTGACGCCCGTCATGGAGCCCGACGTTTCGGCGAATTTGCTCGAAAGCGGCTACCGTCATTTATACGAATTGAATTTTGAAGCGGGGCGGAAGGATTTTCAGGCTTATCAGAAGATGCGCCCCGACGATCCGCTGGGTAAAGCATCGGAAGCCGCCAGCTACCTCTTCGAGCAATTCAACCAGAAGGGCGTGCTAACTTCGGAATTTTTCCTGAACGACGAAAAATTCCTGGGCGGAGTCGAAGGTTCAGGCGCGGCCAATAAGAACGCCGCGTTTTTGGAAGCGAACAACCAGGCGCGCGAGCAGGCCAAAGCGCGAATCAAGCAAAATCCAAAAGATCTGCAAGGCTTGCTGGTGCTAACCATCACCGACGGCATGGAATCCGATTACGATGCATTGATCATCAAGAAGCAGATCGATGGTTTGAAGATGATGCGCAGCGCCGAAAGCGAAGCAAACCTGGTGCTGGCGATCGACCCCAACGAACAGGACGCCAACGTGGCGCTGGGCATGAGCAATTACGTGATCGGATGCTTACCGAGCTACAAGAGAATGTTCGTGTGGTTTGGCGGCATACACGGCGACCGGACCAAAGGTATGGACCTGATGCAATCGGCCGCGGAACACGGACATTATCTAAAGCCATTTGCGAAAGTGATGCTGGCGCTGGCTTATGAACGCGAGCACAAACCCGAACGCGCCAAAGAATTGCTGGCCGACCTCGCGATGGAATATCCCAACAATCCGGTGTTCGCGCGCGAGCTGGCGCTGGTGAACAATCCCACCTGCTGTAAGAATTAGCGCCCCTTCTGCTCACTTACCATTTCACCCGCACGCGGTAGGTTAATTTCGAAGTTCCGTCTTTCGCCACCGGAACATCGAAGCCCGCCGACCGCGCGTCCAGTTTTTTCGATGGGAAAGTTGAATTCAAGATTTCCCAGTCGCCGCCGATCGGTTCGAGGACTTCCACGGTGACCGGCACGTCTTTGTGGTTCCGCAGGGTTATTTCGTATTCCATTTCATAAAGGTTGCTGGCGAGCTTTTTGTAGTCGGTCTCTTTGCGCTCGCAGACCACGTCGAATGCGTCGCCCACGTAAATTTTCAGGGTTTCGTCTTTCGGCGTGTGCTGGATGCTGTCTTCGCCGATGAACTGGATGCCGCCTTTAGAGTCGGCGAGATAGACGCGCACGGTGCCGGCGGGCAGCGGCATGCCCAGGCCGCCTTTTTCTTCGTTTTTGAACTGATAAGAGACTTTTACCGGTTGCGGCGTGGGGTTCCCGAGGCCGTTCGTGTTTCGGTAGTAATACGATTGACCTTCGGTGATCAGATGCTTTTCGACCGGGATGCCGGTGCCGGTCAACAGGCTGATCTGTTTCGATTCGTTGTTCTGGATCGATGTGCGGCGGCCGAGTGAATAGAGGTGATATTCAGAAATTCCTTCCTGGGTAAATTGATCAGCGGCCTTGGCCACGCCTGCTCGCAATTGCATCTGAGCCATCATCGGAGCCGGAACCGTGGCCAGCTGATGTATCTCGCCGGCGACCAGCTGCAGTTTGGCGTTTTGATACGAAGCGCCGCTGTTGTTGTTGAGCGTAACCCAGCCATCGAGATCCGCCAGCTTTTCATCGCGAGCAACAGTCAGCACATAATCTGCGCTCCAGCTCATATTCCCGGTGAGATACGAAGCTTCGACTTTCTGGGACGCCGCGCCGCGATTATCTAGCGTCCAGATCAGCGTGGGGCGGCTGTAGAAATTTCCGGGCAGTTCCGGGAAGCGGTACGAATCGGTGTTCATCCCGGTGACGATTTCATTGCCGATTTTCCAGACCGGGCCGTTGTTGTTGGCGAGCAGGGTGGCTTTGGTCTCGACCCATTTGGTCGAGCCGGCATCGGTTTCCGCGCGCACCAATGTAACTTCCTTCCCGACGTATTTCTGGAGCAGTTTCTGCGGGTCCAGCAAATCGTATTCGTAATTCTGCTCCACGACGCTCAGCTTGGAATCATCGGTCAGCGAACGGAAATGCACGGTCGCCGGATTTATCGAAGCAGCCACATCCTCAAAGCGAAGAGGAAACACAGACTCTCCGAGGCGAATCTGGCGCACGTCGCGAATCAGGGCGATGTTGGAGTTGTAAACCGTGACCCCAATTTCGACTTGGTCCTTCTCCGTGGTGGTCAGCGCCTGAGGCGCTGCGGCCCGATCCTCCTGCGGCGCGGCAGCTGTGTTTCCACTGCAAACAAATAAAAACACAAGCGGAGCCAAAACGAATTTCAAATTGAAAAGTTTGCACGCGCTGACGATCATTGGCTGCTCCTTCGAAGTCTCCGTCAATTTCTTGGGCGCAATTGTACCGCCCTTGCCACCAGTGTGATGGAAGCTTCGCCTAAAGGGTTCGCTGATGTCCTGGGTTCGGACCGAGATATAACCGGCCTCCTCAACATTGGCCGCGCAATCGTTGATGCTATATACTTCTACGCGCAGGCCGCCGCAGTCACAGCCATTCGAAATTCCCGCGGAGAGGTGCTGGAGTGGCCGAACAGGGCTGCCTGCTAAGCAGTTATCCCGACAAAATCGGGATCGGGGGTTCGAATCCCCCCCTCTCCGCCATTCATCAGTTGGTTAAGCAGTCACTACCTCCGAACACCACACCATTTCGCCTTTTGGTTATGGCAGCAATCGCGATATTCGATTGGACTGTTTTCAGCAGTGCTTCTAAGCTTTCTGCATGTCCCAAGATGAAATTTCTCGCGCCGTACAATACGAAAATCGGGTTCTGCTGGTGCTTCTGTTTGGCTTGGTGCTCGCTACCGTCCTGAAACCCTGGCTGCTGGTCTGGGATCTAGGCACTCCTCTCTCCTTCTTGGCTGCCTGGGGCGCGATGAAGCTCATCGTGTGGGTGCGCTCGTTTGGACTGACCACGGAATCCGTAGAGTAAGCCCGCGGAAGCTGCCGTAAGGCGTTTCCTTTCTTCCCTTTCTGCCATCTCAGACTGTCCCTGCGACTAGCCCTTTTCCCGTCTTCGGGCCTCCGCACGCTCAACCTCCTCGACTCGCCGAACGCCCGTATCGTGCACTCCAAACGCTTTAAGCTCATCCGGCGCCGTAACCCATTAGCATTGCGACCCCAGAAATCTTGGGGTGGCGCCGGTTCGGTGTAAGAATACGGACAGCTCCGGCGGGGTGCCGGCGCGAAGATTGGCAAGCCCTTCTAAACACGAACAACTGAAAATTCCAACCTTGTAGCCGAGGAGCGATTACCGGCGATGGCGATGCAACCTGCACGCGAGACTGTAGCGACGAACGAACTGGCCACCACGAACTACGCTGCGATGGCGATGGTCACGACGTTGTTTTTTATGTGGGGGTTGCTGACCAGCTTGAACGACATCCTGGTGCCGCACCTGAAATTGATTTTCGACCTGAACTACGCGGAGGTGATGCTGATTCAATTCTGTTTTTTTTCGGCGTACTTCGTGTTTGCGATGCCTTCCGGAAAACTGATCGAAAAATTCGGATACAAGGCGTCGATGGTTGCGGGACTCTTTACCATGGCGGCCGGCGCATTTCTTTTCATCCCGGCAGCGAGTGTTCCGGCGTTTGCGTTATTTCTTTCCGCGCTGATCGTGCTGGCCGCGGGAATGACGATATTGCAGGTTTCGGCGAATCCGTACGTGGCAGTTTTGGGCCCGGCGAAAACGGCTTCGAGCCGGCTGAATCTGGCGCAGGCGCTGAATTCGCTGGGAACAACCATCGCGCCGTTTCTGGGCGGGCTCTTAATTCTGAGTGGCGCGCCACCGACTCCGGAAACGGTGCGGGCCATGCCCGACGCCCAGCGCGCGATTTTCCGGCTGCACGAGGCGTCTTCAGTAAAGCTGCCGTATCTCGGCCTGGGTCTGTGCCTCGTGCTGCTGGCGGTGATGATCTGGGTATTCAAATTGCCGGCCTTCAATTCCGCCGGCGATCAATCGCATGACGCGACCGGGAGCGAGAAAAGCATCTGGAAGCACACGCGGCTGGTGCTGGGCGCGATCGGAATTTTCGTCTACGTCGGCGCAGAAGTTTCGATTGGCAGCTTTCTGATCAGCTATCTCAGCCAGCCTGAAATTGGCGGAATGTCGGTGAAGGCAGCGGCGTTTTACGTTTCGCTCTACTGGGGCGGCGCAATGCTAGGACGGTTTATCGGCGCCTGGTTGTTGCAGAAGATTCGGACCGGGACGCTGCTGGGCCTGGCAGCGATGATGGCGTTTCTGCTGGTGGTGGCCACGATGGTTAGCTTCGGTTCTTTCGCCGTGTGGTCAATCGTGGCGATTGGTTTCTTCAACTCCATCATGTTTCCGAGCATTTTCACGCTTTCAATTGATGGCTTGGGTCCGCTCACCGGAAAAGGGTCGGGAGTTTTGGTGGCGGCTATAGTCGGCGGCGCGATTATTCCGGAGCTGCAAGGGATCGTGGCGGACCGGATCGGAATCCACCACGCGTTTTTCTTGCCGGCGCTGTGCTATTTGTACATCGCTTATTTCGCGTTCATCGGCGCGCGCGACGTGAAGAACTAGCGCTCCGGAGCGGGGCGCTCTATGGGTTCCGGGACGCGGCGTTCGATCGGCTGCGGTGCGGGCCGGACGGTTTTTTGCTGCTGCTTCATAAACTGCGCAAAGCGAAACTGGCTTTCAGTCCCGAAATGATGTACCGCGACGTGCGGCGGAGCTTGCGGCCTCGAAGAACACGGGAGTGCCGCCGCGCGAATGCATCAGAACCTTCTTGAATGGCACGTCCACTCCCGAAACTCCCTGACAAGCTCCGGCAAGACCGACGTACGTGACATAGAGTCCGCCGCCCGCGAGCGGAATCTGGTTCGCGTTGGTATTGCTGGCGATGAACGCAACCACGTTGCCTTTGGTGTCTGAAGCAACCGCTTCAAGCACGTCGCCGCTGGCGAAGCTGGGCCCGTACGTCGCGGCGAGCGCGGTGTTGATGGTCATGTTCGAGAAGCAGACCGAAGCACCGGTGCCGGGAGCGATGGTACCGGTGACGTTGAAACTCCAGTCGGTCGACATGTTCATGGTGACGTTGGAAGGCGCTGCGCTTCCGGTGGATTCGAACGAGCCGGCATAGCTGCCGGTCACGGTGGGGAAAAGCGTGGCGGTGAATGCGCCATGGTCGGCGTTCATGCAGGCGCCGGTGGAGGCGAAGGTGCCGCTGAATTGATTGGGGTTGGTTCCGCTGGCGCCGGTGAAGGTGACGGTGGCGCCGTTATCGAGCGTGACGGTAATGATGGCGGAATACGCGCCGGTCGGCTGGTAGCCGGTGACAGTGATTCCGGTGATGGCGTTGGCCGAGCAGATCGAATTGGTGAAGGAATTGGCGAGCATGGTGGCGATGATGCCGCCGCCGGGAATCGTAGGCACCCGCCAATCGGTGAGGACGGTGAGCGGGTTGTAGCAATTCGGATTGGCGTCCGCGATGTTGTCCGGACTTTGGCCGGAGCATGGATAGGGATTGCCGTTAGCGTCGGTAAGGGGGATGGAGTTCGGCGCGGATTCGCTAGTGGTGACGATGGTCCACTGTTGCGACAGCGGCACGGAGGACACGAAAGTCCACGACTCGATTTTCTGGCTGGCGGTCTCGCCGCCGGTGCCTCCGGTGAATCCGGCGTAGGCCAGATTTCCTCCGATGGTGGCGGGAATGTTGATGGGCCAAGTGTGGGTGAAGGTAGCGTTCGCGACCGCGTCGGTGATGGTCATGGTCAAATTCGTGCCGTCGTAGGACATATGCACAGCCATGGTGTCGCCGCTGTGCAGATCGATGCCTGAGGAAGTGAGGTCGATCGAGGGCGTGGTGGGAATGCCGGTGGTGAAATATTCCGGTCGAGTCGTCGCCTTCACCGTTGTTGTTGTAGAGGTCGAATTTGATCATGACGCTGTTGGTGATTCCCTGCCAGCCCAGGCCTTGTCCACCGGCGCCGAGGGCTGACGACTCCCGCTGGCGAATTCTGAATGACGAAGGCGATGCCGTCGGCATTGGCGTCGGAAAGCTGGAAGGTGAAATCGGTGGTGAATCCGCGGACGTCGACTTGAGTGGTGCAGAACGCGCTGCCGGCTTCATTCTGCCGCCGTCGGTCAGTTGCAAGCGGCTGTCGTCGAGTTTGGTGGAGCCGTTGAACTTCATGCAGCCCGGATTGCTGAATCCGAGGCCGAAATTGATAGGCGTGGTGCCGTTGGGGTTGATGTTGTAGGTCGCAGGCAACGACGCCGCTGTCAGAAAGACTGGACGCGGAGGCGATAGCTTTGATCGTAGTCGGTGGCGGCACGGGAATCGGCAGCGGAGTACACCTTCGAAGCATGAGTGGGGGTGGAACCGTCAGTCGTGTAATAGATCGATGGCGCCGGACAGTGTCGTCGGTGAGCGAGACGGATTGCGCCGTAACATAGGTGCCCGGCGCAGGATTGAAATTCGGAGGCGCGGTTTGCGAAGAAAGGACGTAGGCGGCGGTAGAGCGTCTTCACTTTGAATCAGGCCGGTTTTTACGGCGATGGCGCGCAGGGTGGTGGTAACGTACAACGGAACTGCGGCGCTGTACAGGTTGGACGCGCTGGAAGGCGCGGAGCCGTCGGTCGTGTAGTAAATCGTTGCGCCGGGGGTGGTGCTGGTGATCGCCACGGAGATGCTGCCGGCGTAGGAGCCTGCTGGAGGGTTAAATGTACGGCGCGACGGCCTGGTTGGCCGGATTGATGATGCCGAAGACGTCCACTTCTTATTGCGCTCCAACGTAAACCTTTCCGTTGGTGACGACCGGGACGACAAATTTCACGGCGGGGCCGAGCGTGTTGCCGGATCCAGTCAGATTCGAGGCCCACAAGAGATTCGAAACGTTGGTGGCGTTGTACGCGCGGAGAATGGCGGGGCCGTTTGAGTTGTAGGCGTCGGATTGCGACGGCCCAGACGATACCGTTCGTCGTGCCGTTCGAAGAAATGGCGACGGTCGATCCGGGGAAGCCGCTCGATTCGGCGGATTGGGAAGTGGGAGAGGCCGAGAGCATCCGCGTTAACGAGCGAAAACGCTTTCAGGTTGTTTCCATTGCCCCAGGTATAGACGTTTCCATTCCAGTAGGACGGCATGGACCACAAACCGCCACTGCCGCTAACAGTTTGGATAATTTCCGGATCGCTGCTGCAGCCATTGCAGTAATGGCTGTTGTCCTTGGTCATCGTAGTCGCGGTTGATCACATATAGAGAGCCCTGCTTGCCTGCTTGGATCAAAATGTCGTGGAAACGTGCCCAATTGAGTCGGGCGGAATCATGACTCCCCCGGAGCCGACGTCAGCGTCAGAGTCATCGAGGCTCGCCTGGTTGTAGGGCGTGAAGTAATCGACGGGAACCGGAACGCCGTTAGCTAAGTTCACGCGAACGATGCTGTCGCCGTAATCGATGGTGGTCGAAGGCGGGGCGGCGGGAACGTTGACCGTGTAGTCGCCATTTCCGGTGGAGACGTAAGCGCTGCCGCCGGCGTCGGCTGCGAGTCCCGAACCTGCCCCCCAGATCCCGTTTCCCTTCCCGTTCGGCGAAGTGTTCCAGAGCCCCGTCTGCTTTAGGCTCGTGGCATTGTAGCCAAGGATCCAACCATGCCACGGGCCGTTATCGCCGTGCGAAGCGAAGCCGATGAACAGGAAGCCATTGATGAGCAGCAATCCCGGGCGCTGGTTCTCCCACTGGACGTTGAAGGGAACCATTCCTCCGCTGCCATCGGGCGCGGTGCCGGGAACCGAGCCGGTCAATTGAACTGGTCCGCCGAGTTTGTCGAGACCGGTAGTGATATCGAGCGCGTGGAGGCGGTAGATCAGGGCGCCGGATTCCTTGGTGTTTACGACGACGTACATGGTGTTGGTGGTGGAATCGATTGCGGGGGTTCCGGTGATTCCCATCTCGGGGTGAATGTCTTGGGTGTTGCCGACGTCGGAGGTGGAGAGCGTCGTGGCGCCGTTGATGAGGAACGTGCGATACCAGAGTTGGGTGCCATTGTCGGCGTCGAAGGCGTAGATGGAATCGTGTTCGGTGGCGATGAAGACGACGTTGTGAGTGCCGTTGCCGGGAATGGCGAGAGCCGGAACGTAGAGAGGTTGGGCGTAGACGTAACCGTCGACGCCAAGGGTGAAGAGTTTGCCGAAGGAGGTCGAGTCGACTGTCGCGGGAGTGAGAATGGTTTCGCTGGTGTTTTGGCCGGTGCGCGCGTTGTCGTAGTGGTGGGTGAGAATTGGGGTCTGTGCGAAAGCGGAGGTGGCGAAGAGAGCCGAAGACACGAGAAGGGTTGCGGCGACTGACTTACGCATCTGTGATGTTCTCCGAGGCTGGGTTCGGAAATCGGTTGCTCTGCGCGGAGCGCAGAATTTGGCCGACGACGCCTTTGGACCGCCGGCAAACGAGACAAACTAAAGTTTCAGTACGGCTAAAACTGCTGCAGTTTTCTTTTGCGGACTGCGCAGAGATATACGCAATTGAGCTGCCCAGAACGGGAACGAGGCCGCCCGGGGAAGCGCGCTTAAGGCTTTATTTTTAGGGACTTACAATTGAGGCGCTGCTCGCGTGCTGAAGGGTGGTTGGCCGTCGGAAGATGTTTGCGATTCTTGAGAACTTTGCTGGTCAATCGATAGTTTAGGGAGTTTGTTTTGGCGCGTGCGTGGAGCCCGAAAATTCGAGGGTCACGTTCACCGTAGGACTTACTTTGAGGAGAAAATTTCCGGGGTTTTTGATGCCCCAGGCGAGGAACGGCACTTCGAAATTTGCAGTGCCCTTCCAATTACTTCCGGACCATTCGACCTGCGCCGGGACGATCATGTCATGCGGCGTGCCATGCAAGACGAATGTTCCGTGGAGCTTGATTTCGTTTTTCGGGGAAGCTGGGGCGAGTCCTTCGATCTGAGTGACGCGAAAAATAATCTCGGAAAACTTTGCGGTTTCAAGAATTTCCTGGTGCATTTTTTGGTCGCGGGAATCGTTGCCGGTCTGGCCGGTCTTGGCGTCGGCGACGACTTCGCCGGAGGCTTTTCCGGATGATGGATCGACCGTAAATTCTCCGCGGGATATGGCAAAGGTGCCGTGGACGGTGTGCAAGGTGCTGTCTAAGGTCCAATCGAATTTGCTGTGGGCGGGATCGACGGTGACGACGATTTGCGGCGGGCTAGTTTTCTGAGTTTGCGCGGCGCGCGCGGAATCGTTCGCGCGCATCGCGCCGATAGCGGGCGCGAGCATCGCTATGCACATGACTAAAGAAATGAATTGAGCTTTAGCAGGTCGCAAAATGCCATCCGAGTTTGGTCGCAGCCAGCGCTGCTTGAGGACGAGAGGCATGACCCAAGTGAAGATCGAGAAAATTGGAGAACAGTGTCGGATCTCCCGCAAAGGCGCGGAAGGTGCGTTCGCGAATAAATTTCTGGCGGCCGAGGAGGGCCAGGAAGTAAGCCATGACGGACGGGCGGAACTGGAGCTTGCGGTGAACCTTCTGATAGCTGGAAATATCTCCGGAAATCAAGGCATCCGGAAGAGCTAGCGCGTGTTGAAAACCGAGGTTCAGACCTTCGCCGGTGATGGCGTCGACGGAGCCGGAAGCGTCTCCTACGAGAACGATGTTGTCGCGGAAGACGCGGCGCAAGCGGTGAGTGGTGGTGATGGCTCCGCGTTCGGCGCCGAGCAACGGCGATCTGCCGAGAAGCGCGAGCCAGATCGGGAAAGAGAGTTGGGATAATTTCAGCGCGCATGTTCGGTTGCTCGGAAAGAACTACGATGCAGACTTCATCGTGAGCGACGGGGGTGACGTAGGCCTGCGCTGCATTGGACCAGTGGATCTCCACGTATTCGGACCAGGGCGCGCGACGGAAATGAGTACGGAAGGCGTAGCGCGGAGCTCGCTTTTTGGAATCTTCGAGGCCGGCCCATTTTCGAGTGCGGGAACGGCTGCCGTCTGCTCCGATGATCCAATCCGCGGCGAAGATCTGGTCGTGGGCTTGAACGCCGCCGGCCGTTAAACCGGTGACCGGCGTATTCCACAGACATTGCACGCCGAATTTTTCGGCTTGGGCCACCATGCAGGCGTGAAGGGCTGTGCGGCGCACGCCCAGTCCAAGACCTCCGGAGAAATCGCCGGTACTCTCCGCGCCGCCGGAGACGAAGCGAATTCCGCGGAGAGGATAGCTGTCCTGCGAGGGAACTTCGACGCCCATGCGCTGCAAGGCGCGGACGGTGTCCGGCATCAGGCCTTCGCCGCAGGCTTTATCGATCGGAGGTTTGGCGCCGTCGGCAACGCGGACGGCGAAGCCTTTTTGGCGAAGCCCAATCGCTGCGGCCAGCCCTGCGGGGCCGCCACCGACTACGAACGCATTGAGAGGTCCATTCACTGGTTGGCAAATCGGGCGGTGTGTAGATGCCCGACGAGAGAGTTGATGATCTAGCGCTAACGTTGAGATGCACGAAACGGCGCGGCGGATGGCGATGAATTGTCGATTCGAGATGCGGAAATTTGGGAGAGGATTTGCGGCTCGCGGTAACGAAAGGTTACCGAAATAGGGCCGATTAGAAAGCATGCCGACCTTTTGTTTTGTTTGAGTTACGTCGATTTCTAATCGCAGATGGTGCGATTAGAAATGGGTTTGGGCCTGACGCGGGAGGAGCGTAGTTTGTTTTCAGCGGAACCGCCCAAAAGTGACGATTAGAAATGGTCTCGGGCTTTTGTTTTCCGTGAGTTAGCGGGGTTTCTAATCGCGCTGGGGCTGAAAATTGTCGATTAGAAATGATGGGGCACGGTTGCTGTCGCGTGGACGGCCGGCATCGATAAGGAGTTCGGCTGGCGCTGGTTGGCGAAGCGAGCTGCATGTCGCGTCCTGGTCGGGGCTAAAGAGTGCCCCCGACTCACGCTAACACAGGAGGAATTTTTTGGATATTCGTAGAAGTACTGAGTGGTGATCGGTTTTCGGCGACGAACCTCAGCGGCTGAAGCCGCTCTCATTTTGGCCGTAACGGCACGGCTGAAGCCGTGCCCTGACGCCCCTGCGGGGCTGGCGCTTGCTGGCGCGATGGTTCGCGAAGGCGCTTCGCGCTGTGGCGATTTTGTGGCGTGGGCTGCTGCGGAAAAGCGGCGGCAGCGCCGCCGCACTCTATAGTGGGCTGGAGAAGCAGATCGATCGGGTGTAGTTGCTTGCGCGGGCGGAGGCGTGCTTCGGTTGGAGACTGGGCAAGAAGGAGATCCTTCGTCGCGGAAAGCGCTCCTCTGGATGACGGCCAAAAACGGTCGGAGTGGTTGGACTGTACGGCTAGGAGAAGAGGATCGTTTGGTGCGCGTGGGTGGCACTGAGGGAAGCTTCAAGGGCTTAAGCCACAGCCCCAGGGCTGGCTGGTCTATGTCACGGCTAAAGCCGTGACCCACAATGAGCTCGCCCCGTTGGCGAATCTAGCGGCTACTGCCGCGACCTAGCAAGGCTTCGTGGTCAAGAAGAGTTGCTCGAATTGGGGCGTTCAGGTCGTGGATAAAGCTGGGCGCTATAAAGGCTTTTACGGATGGATTTAGAGGTGCTCGGGAGGCAGGCTAAGCTTGGCGGTTTAATGGGACATTCTGTTCGATTGCGAGTTCCGGGAGGCATTTCTATGACGGTTAAATTTCATGGTGCGATTACGGTGGTCCTGGTTGTGGGGATGGCGGTGATGATGGGTTGTGCGACGGAAACGGACCAGCAGCGGCGGGATCGGGAAGAAAAAATGCGGCAGGATGCGGCTCATGTGACGGAACAGGCGAAGCCGGCGCTGCAGGCTGCGGGGAAAGAAATCAATCAGGCGGCGGATCGGGCGGCGGAGGATGCGAAGGCGGCGGTTCAGGGAGCGAAGGAAGGGTGGTCGGGGGATCATCAGCCGTTGGTAAATTTAAATACCGCTGCGCCGGAGGATTTGACTGGGTTGCCGGGGATTGATGTTAATCAGGCGCATGCGATTGTGCAGCATCGTCCTTATGCGGATAAACACGAGCTGGTGACGCGCAAAATTCTGACGCCGTCGGCTTACGATCAGATCAGCGACAAGATTACGGCGCAGTAATTCCGAGGCGAGACACGGAGCGGCAGGTGTGGAGATTTTTGGAGGCGCTTCGCGCTGGATGCGGTGGCGGTGTGGGCGGCTGCGGAAAAGCGGCGGCAGAGCCGCCGCACTCCAAAATGGGCTGGGCTAGGCAGTCGCTTGGGACGCTTCGCGGTGCGGGTTGCGGCGGGCGGCGCGCGCTTCGCGCTGGAGGATTGGGGCGAAAGGCTCCGCGGGGCGTGGTTCGCGTTGCGGCAGCCCACAAAGGGTCCCGCCCGGAACTGCAAGTTCAAAGGCGAAGGCTCCCACCCTTCGCGGAGGCGGCGAAGGATGGCCACCTGGAAAGGCAAGTTCAACGGCGAAGGCAAATGGGCCACCTGAAGGTGGCCGCGAAATATTAGGGATGCGATTTTTTTGCGCTGGGGGTGGGTCTGATGCGGGTGAGGCAGGCGCGGAGCTGGGTTTTTAGCGCGGCTTTGTCGCGGGCGGAGAGGATGGAAAACATTTCGCGTTCGATTAGGGCGGCGCGGGCTACTGCGCGGCGAAGAACCTTGGTGCCGCGCGTGGTGAGAAGCAAACGCTTGATGCGCGCGTTGGTGGGATGAGGTTTTCTGGTGAGGTAGCCGCCGGCGGCGAGCTTGGAGACGGTGAGGCTCATATTTTGCGGGGTGACGAAAGTCAGGCGGGCGAGATCGGCAGTGGATAGTGATCCGTTATGGTTCAGTTCGGCGAGCGCGGCCATTTGCAGCAAAGTGAGATTCAGTTCTCTGGCGGTGGAAGCCATGGCGTGTTCCATGGCATGGGTGAGCTGGGACATCATGCAAGTCAGGTAATCGCGCGGGTTCATGCTGAATGCCATTTCCCTGACATTAACAAGCGCTTGCTATGATGGCAAGTGCTTGTTGTCATCCCCGCCGCTACGGAATTCGCGCGGCCATAAGATTTAGAGGCTGCGCGCATTCAAAAAATAAATAGAATCGCTGCTCCCCGCCGAGCATCCAAAACAAACATCCGACTCACCCTGGCCTGAAAATCGTTAGAATAGGCTGAAAATTCAGAGGGCGAACTATTTCAGGTGAGACACCAAATATGACACCAAGCGCAGGGCGTTGCGGTTCACTACAAATTTTTCTAGCCACGATGGTGGCGGCAGCGGTGTTGGTTGCGGGGTGCGAGAAGAAGGCCGAACCGACGATGGGGCCGCCGGCGGTGACGGTGGCGACGGTGGTGCAGCGCGACGTGCCGGTGGTAAGCGACTGGGTGGCGGTGCTCGACGGATTCACGAATGCGCAGATTCAACCTCAGGTGACCGGCTACCTCATTAAGCAGAATTATCGCGAAGGATCTTTCGTACGGCAGGGCGACATCCTCTTTGAGATTGATCCGCGTCCGTTCCAGGCGGTTCTGGACCAAGCCAAGGGCCAACTGGCGCAAGCGAATGCGCAGCTGGGCCTCGCGGTTATCAACGTGAACCGCGACACGCCGGTGGCCAAGCTGCATGCGATCGCGCAAAGCCAGATGGACAACGATGTGCAGGCTAAGCTGAGCGCGGAAGCGGCGGTGGAATCAGCGAAGGCCACGGTGGAAACCGCGGAATTGAACGTGGGATTCACCCACGTGCGTTCGTTGATCGACGGAATTGCGGGATTGGCGCAGACGCAAGTGGGCAGCCTGGTCTCGACATCGACGGTGCTGACCACGGTCTCGAAAGTAAATCCGATCAAAGTGTATTTCCCGATCAGCGAGCAGGAATATCTGCGGATTGCGGACAAAATTTCCGGAACGGTGAATTTATTTTCGAGTGAAAACCCGGTTCCGCTGACGTTGACCCTGGCCAACGGCAAAGAATATCCGACCAAGGGAAAAATTATTTTTGCGGACCGGCAAGTGGATTCGCAGACCGGCACGATTCGGATCGTGGGAGCGTTTGCAAATCCCGGCAACATTTTGCGTCCGGGCCAGTTCGGAAAAATTCAGGCGATTACGGACAATCATAAGGGCGCGCTGCTGGTTCCACAGAAAGCGGTGATGGAACTGCAGGGGAGCTATCAAGTGGCGGTGGTGGGCTCCGATAACAAGGTGGAAATCCGGAAGGTAACGGTGGGCGATCGCAGCGGAGATTTGTGGGTCATCTCCAGCGGGTTAAAACCAGACGAACGCGTGATCACCGAGGGCGTGATGAAAGTAGGTCCGGGCGCGCCCGTGAAACCGGTGGAAGAAATGGCCGCCAGCGGGGGCAAATAGTTCATGGCCAAGTTTTTTATCGACCGGCCCATCGTAGCAATCGTTATTTCCATCGTGATGGTGATCGTCGGAGTGGTGTCGATGCTGGGGCTGCCGACGGCGCAGTTTCCGAATATTGCTCCTCCTGAAATTCAGGTGACGGCCACGTATCCCGGCGCGGACGCGGAGACGCTGGAACAATCGGTGGCGACACCGATCGAACAGCAGCTGAGCGGCGTGGACAACATGAATTACATGTACTCCACGAACGCGAACAACGGGCAGACGCAAATCACGGTGGATTTCGACGTCAAGACGGATCCGAATATCGATCAGGTGCTGACGCAGTTGAGAGTGGCGCAGGCGACTTCGCAATTGCCGGCGCAGGTGAACACGGCCGGGGTCACGGTGCAGAAATCATTTTCGGCGCCGTTGATGCTGGTGGATTTGTATTCGCCGAAGAGCAGCTACGACAACATATTTTTGGCGAACTACGCGTACATCAATCTGGTGGACCAGCTGACTCGAGTGCCGGGAATCGCCAAGGTGCTGGTCTTCGGCGCCGGGCAGTACGCGATGCGCATCTGGGTGCAACCGGACAAACTGGCCAAGTTGCAGGTGACGGTTCCGCAGATCATTTCTGCGATTCAAATTCAGAACAATGTGAATCCGGCGGGAAAAATCGGCGGCGAGCCGGTGCCGGCGGGGCAGCAGTTTACTTACACCGTGCGGGCGCAGGGACGTTTGGTTTCGGCTGAGGAATTCGGCGACATTATTATTCGCGCGAATCCGGATGGATCGAACCTGCGGCTGAAAGATGTGGCGCGGATCGAATTGGGCGCGCAGACCTACGACGTGGTGGGGCGATACAACGGCAAGCCCTCCGCGATTATGGCTTTGTACCAATTGCCGGGCGCGAACGCGGTGCAGGCGGCGGCTGGCGTGCGCAAATCGATGGAAGCGCTGAAGCAACGATTCCCGGGCGATCTGGATTACAAGATTGGGTTGGATACGACGCTGGCGGTTTCGGCGGGCATCAAGGAAATCGTCAAGACGCTGTTCGAAGCGTTGGTGCTGGTGATTATCGTGGTTTACATATTCCTGCAGGGCTGGCGGGCGACGCTGATTCCTTTGCTGGCCGTGCCGGTTTCGCTGATCGGAACGTTTGCGGTGTTTCCGCTGCTGGGATTTTCGATCAACACGCTTTCGTTGTTCGGGCTGGTCTTAGCCATCGGACTGGTGGTCGACGACGCGATCGTGGTGACGGAGGCAGTGGAGCATCACATCGAAGAAGGGATGACACCGCGCGATGCGGCGATCAAAGCGATGGAGGAAGTGTCGGGTCCGGTGGTGGCGATCGCGCTGATTCTGGTGGCGGTATTCGTCCCGACGATTTTTATTCCTGGAATTACCGGGCGTTTGTATCAGCAGTTTGCGGTGACCATTGCGATTTCGGTGGTGTTCTCGGCGTTCAACGCTTTGTCGCTAAGCCCGGCGCTTTGCGCATTGCTGTTGAAGCCGAAGGTGGAAACGCATGGGCCGCTGGCGAAATTTTTCAAGTGGTTCAACCGGGTGTTCGGGCGGGCGACGGATGGGTACGTCAGTTTCAGCGGCACGTTGATTCGCAAGGCGGGGTTGAGTTTTCTGTTCCTGGGGATCGTGGCGGTTTTGACGGTGATGCTGGGAAAATCGCTGGCGACTTCGTTTTTGCCGGACGAGGATCAAGGTTATTTGTTTGTGGCGATGATTCTGCCGGATGCGTCTTCGTTGCAACGCAGCGATCTGGCGGCCAAAAAAGTGGAAGACATTTTGCTGAAGAGTCCGGGAGTGGAGGGTGTGACGTCGGTGGTGGGGTTCAGTTTGTTGAGCTTCACGCAGAATACTTACAATTCGTTTTTCTTCGTGACGCTGAAGGATTGGGATCTGCGGAAAGCGGCGGATGAGCAGTATCTGGCGATTCAGCAGCACGTGGGCGCGGGATTGGCGCAGTTGCAAGAAGGGCTGGCGTTTTCGTTCCAGCCGCCGGCGATTCCGGGCGTGGGATCTTCGGGCGGCGCGACGTTCGTGCTGGAAGATCGATCGGGCAGCGGGCCGGAATTTCTGGCAGAGAACGTTAATAAATTTATAGCCGCGGCACGCAAGCGGCCGGAATTCGGCGCGATCATTACGACGTATACGCCGCACGTGCCGCAGGTTTACGTGGACGTGGACCGGGCCAAAGTTTTGCGGCAGGGCGTGAACGTGGGCGACGTGTATGCAACGTTGCAGACGTTCATGGGCGGGTACCTGGTGAATTATTTCAACCGCTTCGGCCGGCAGTGGCAGGTTTATGTGGAGGCGGAAGGCGATTCGCGGACACGGGCGACGGATGTGGGGCAATTTTACGTGAACAGCGCGAATGGCGCGCCGGTGCCCTTGAGCGCGGTGACCGTGAACAGAAACATCGCGGGGCCGGAATTCACGATGCGGTACAACGAATATGGCGCGGCGCAGATTAATACCAGCGGCAAGCCGGGCTACAGCTCGGGGCAAGTAGCGGACGCGCTGGTGGATGTCTTCAACAAAACCATGCCGAGAGAAATGGGGTACGACTGGATCGCGATGTCGTACCAGGAGGCGCAGGCGGCAAAGGGCGTGTCGCCGACGGCGATTTTCGGTTTGTCGCTGCTTTTCGTTTTCCTGATTCTGGCGGCGCAGTATGAAAGTTGGTCGTTGCCGTTCAGCGTGTTGTTGGGAACGCCGATCGCGGTGTTTGGAGCTTACCTGGCGCTGCATTTGCGGAAATTCGATAACGACGTGTACGCGCAGATTGGTTTGATCATGTTGATCGGTTTGGCGGCGAAGAACGCGATTTTGATCGTGGAGTTCGCGAAAGATCAGTACGAAGAAGGCGGCAAGAGCATCGAGGAAGCGGCGCTGGCCGGAGCGCGGTTGAGGTTGCGACCGATTTTGATGACGGCGTTCGCGTTCATTTTGGGTTGCGTGCCGCTGTGGGTCGCGAGCGGTTCGGGAGCGGCGGCGCGGCGGATTTTGGGGACGGTGGTGATCGGAGGAATGTTGGCGGCGACGATCATCGCGGTTTTCCTGATTCCGGTGACGTTCGATGTGGTGGAGAAGTTTGCTTCGCGCGGGAAACCGGCGCCGGTGATCAAGAAGGTTAATCCTAATCCTGAGCCGGCAGAATCGGGGGCGGATTAATGTTGCGAGCACGCCCGGTTATTGCCAGCGTCATAGCGGCAGCCACGATTCTTTCGGGCTGCACCGTCGGCCCCAACTACAAACGCCCTGATTTGGATGTGCCCAGCACTTATCGGACGGCTGCGCCTGGCGGGGCTGCGGCGGATAGTGCGGCTGGGTTGGGCGATGCGAAATGGTTTGACGTGTTTCAAGACGAGCAGCTGCAGAATTTGATTCGCGTCGCGCTACAACAGAATTTCGATTTGCAGATTGCGGCTACGCGAGTGCTGCAGGCGCAAGCGCAGCTGGGGATCACTCGGGCCGATCAGTTCCCTACTATATCTGGCGGGGCGGGGCTGAATACTCAGCGGCAATCAGCGACGGTGCTGTTCCATGGCTTTGAAGAAACGACCGGGAATATCAGTATGTCGGCTTCGTGGGAGATTGATTTCTGGGGGAAATACCGGCGGGCGACGGAAGCGGCGCGGGCAAATTTGCTGGCTAGCGAGTGGGGGCGGCGGGCGGTGGTCAACACCGTGATTTCGAACGTCGCGACGGCATATTTCGAGCTGCGAGCGCTCGACCTGCAGCTGGAGATTTCGAAGCAGACTTTGGACACGCGGCAGAATTCGTTGAAGCTGGAACAGGCTCTGGAACAAAACGGTTCGACTTCGTTGGTCGACGTGCGGCAGTCGGAGCAGCTGGTTTATACCGCTTCGGAAACGATTCCGAATGTTGAGCGGCAGATCGAGCAGGATGAAAACCTGATCAATATTTTGCTGGGAAGAAATCCGGGGCCGGTGGAGCGCGGGCGGAAGCTGACCGAGCAGCCGCATCCGCCGACGATTCCACCGGGAATTCCCTCCAGCCTGCTGGAGCGCCGGCCCGACATCCAACAGGCCGAGGCGCAACTGATCGCGGCGAACGCAGAAATTGGGGTGGCGAAGGCGGCGTACTATCCGGACATTGCATTGACCGGAAATGCGGGTTATCAGACGCTTGCGCTATCTAAGCTTTTTAACGGGCCGTCGGCGTTCTGGACCGTGGGACCGACGTTGTCGGTGCCGATTTTCACTGCAGGGAAAATTCACTCCAACGTGAAACTGACTGAAGCGCAACAGCAGCAGGCGCTGCTGACCTACCGGCAAACGGTGCAGCAGGCTTTTCGCGACGTTTCGGATTCGTTGATCGGTTACCAGAAGAACCGGGAATTTCGCGAGCAGCAGGAACTGCTGACGGCGTCGGCGCAGGATTCTTCGAAGCTGGCTGAAATTCGTTACCAGGCCGGGGTGACGAGCTATCTGGAAGTATTGACCAACGACACGAATTATTTTGCGGCGCAGCTGAATTTGGCTCAGGCACAGCAGAACGAATTGACTTCTTTGGTGCAGGTTTACAACGCACTGGGCGGCGGCTGGGTTCAGTAGTTCGGCCTCGGGTACAGACTTTTTTTTGAAGGCCTGTATCCGAGGCTTTTGATTTTTTCCTCTCCGCTTTTCTCCCTTCAACGAACTGCGAATTTTTCGGACCACTGCACTCTGGCGGTGGTCTGCATGACCATGAAGAGGGTCAAAATCGCTCCGATGGTGATGGCCAGGCCGGTATAGCCGTCGAAGAAGAAGGCGTAGGAGAAAAGCACCAGGTACACGAACTGGGCCAGCCCCGCTTCAAAAGCTGCGAATCGCAAACCGACGACGAGACGCAGGTAGCTGACCAGAAGGAAAACGGAAACGGCGGAGCAGATTATGAAAGCAAGGTGGATCGAGAGGTGATCGACCAGATAGGCCATGAGCAGATGAAACGAAAAGAAGGCGCAGGCCATGAAGAAATAATTCATGGGATGAAGATCGATGCCGCGAACGGTGGTCAGGACAAAAATTACGAAGAAGAAAAAGAGCAGGGAGACTGGAGCGAAATAGCTGATGCGGCCGGCGAGCGGGCCGGGCTGGAGTTTCTGGTGAAGCCCGATGCCGATACGATAACTCGAGAGAAGATTGTCGTACTTCCACTCGAGATCCCAACCATTCCCGTCTCGAATCTCCCTGGTCGGTGACAATGCGTTTTCCACGATATCGAAATCCTGGAAATTGGTGTGGGCGTGTAAGTCGAAGTCTTTTACTTCGGTGACGCCTTCACCAAAGTCGTAGCTCCAACGGTCGAGACCCTGAGAGTTATAGGCGACGTTTAGAACAGCCTTGTCGCCCGGGCCCATCAGAAAGATGGCGTAGGCGTCGCTCTTGGAGTGTTGAACCGGGACGGGATTGCCGTTGATCGAAAATCCCAGGCCGTCATACACCGCTTGGTCCGAGGGTAGATGGAGGGTGAAAGTGACGTAATGGGATTCAGCGGCAGTGTTCTTGAAATCATAAGTGCCGGCGAATTTGACGCGGTAGATGCTGTACCACAGTAGCCCCTTTCTGCGGTAGTCGATGCCCAGGTCAGCAATGACGCGGGTCTTTTCGATCGGGAGTGAAAACCACTTTTCATTCTTAATGTGCCGAATCACGGTGGCACCGGCGGAGTCGGTGGTGGCGGCTTCGCCCGAAATTTCAGTGTAGGTGGCGGAGGGCGGAGCTTGTTCTTGGGCGGATCCCCAGGAAGACGTCACGCGGCTCTTCAGATTGGAGTCCGACGAGTACGTGCGGTAGAAAATGGTGCTGCCGAGGATGGCCCAGGCGATAGAAGTGAAAAGCAGGATGACGGTAATGGCGGCAATACGTTTCAGCATGATGTTTGCTCCTTTTAGGATGGGAACCGCCGCAGGACAAGATTACACAAACCTATTCTTTGTGCCAAGTACTTTATTACATAAAGCATGGCTAAGGTACGTCGAACGAACCCGCAGTCGAGGTAACACTTGGCGCTCCGACGAGTGGCCTGCGCGACGCGGTACTGGATGAGATTCTTCGCTGCGCTCAGAATGACGAAGCATCGGGAATCGCGTGGCTTCGCGCTAGGACGGAGGTCGTCGTCCTGAGCGGCTTTTTCCGAGGAGTACGCGCTCGACGCGGTGGCCTGCGCGACACAGTACTGGGTGAGATTCTTCCTGCGCTCAGAATGACGGCCGTCTACGTACGTTAAGCCCCGCACAGGACGGCGGGGCAGGCCTCGCTCGTTAGGCGACGGCTCGGAGCGGCAAGCGCCGCTTGTAGGGTGACGACTTGCCGTGGCCGCCGTCCTTCGGCTCTGGCGCGACCGCCACTTTTACATGCAGGGTGCGCAGGCTGAGGGAGGTAGCGTGTTGGGGGAAGCGGCGGAGAGGCACGGTGCCCGAGCAGAGGACTGGATTGGCGCTACGTAATTTGCCGCTGCGCTTCTAAATCTTCTATAATCTTCGGGTAATTCGCGCGTTGCTTGGGTGAGCAACGCTTTCGTTGGGCTCGCTAGACACTTTCTATGACTGATTTTGCCGCCAAAATTAAGAAGAAATTGCAGGACGAGATCGACGTCCTGTCGCACGAATTGCATACGGACCTGCCGAAAGAGATCAGCGTGGCGCGGGCGCATGGCGATTTGTCGGAGAACGCCGAGTACAAATACGCGAAAGAGCGGCAGAGGTTCGTCGAAGCGCGGTTGAGCCAACTGCACAAGCGGATGGGCGACCTTTCGATGCTCAACCTGCAAAACCTGCCCAAGGACCGGGCGGCGTATGGCTCGCGGCTTACGGTGCTGGACGTTGCGAAGTCCACCAAAATCGAGTACAAACTGGTGACAGTGGAAGAGGCCGACGCCGCGCAGGGCTTGATTTCGACGAGTTCGCCGATTGGGCGCGCGCTGCTGGGAAAAAAGGTCGGCGATGAAGTTCAAGTGACGACCCCTTCCGGCACCAAGGATTATGAAGTCGTAAAGCTTTCCACGATTTACGAAGAGGAATAACGGGTGAAATTCATTTCATGTTGACCCGGACCATTGGCCGATTTCTGATCTGGCCTGTTGACCGCCTTGCCGCCGTAGTGGCACCTACCGGAATTCCCCCCAATGTAATTACCTGGATGGCCCTGCTGCTGAATTTATGGGCCGGAATTCTGTTTGCGGCGGGACGATTTGCGGCGGCGGGCGGAATGATGATTGCGGCCGGGCTGTGCGATTTGCTGGACGGTCCGGTAGCGCGGCGGCAAGGAAGAGTTTCGCTCTTCGGGGCATTCCTCGATTCGATTCTGGATCGATACGCGGATTTGATTTTGTTTCTGGGGTTGCTGGTTTACTACTCGCACGTCAACCGGTTCGGATATGCGATGTTGGCGGGCGCGGCGATGGCGGGATCGGTGATGGTGAGTTACGCCAAGGCGCGGGCGGAATCGCTGGTGCCGACCTCCGAGGTGGGATTCTGGGAACGTCCGGAGCGGCTGGTGCTGATAATTTTAGGGGCACTGACGAATCGGATGGATGTGGTCCTCTGGATATTGGCAATCGGCCCGAATATCACCGTCATTCATCGGATTCTGCACACCTGGAAAGAAACGAAGGACGTGGATCCTGCGGTGGCGTCTCCGAAGTCGAACGGCCAAAGCAACCGTAAGAGTGTTTCCGATATTTCTAGTCCTGCTCCTGCTTCTTTGCGTAGTAGCGTGAGCGCGAATGCGCGGCCGGCGCAGAACGTGCTGACGCGGACTGCCCGCCGCGGCGGGTAGTTCTCCTCGACATCCATCAACCCCACAACTGCATTTGAAGTGGGTCCCTCCCGCCTTCGGGATAATTCTGCTTCGGCGTGGCGAAGCGCTGCGCTTGGGATGACAACGAAAACCGTGGCGTAAATGGCGGCGGTGGTGGGGCTTCGCGCTAGAGAACGCGGGTGGCGTGGGCGGCTGCGGAAAAGCGGCGGCATGGCCGCCGCACTCCACAATGAGTTGGGCGTGGGATTGGTTAGGGACGCTCCGCGATTGGGCGGGATGCGGGCGGCGCGCCTCGCGGCAATGACGGTGAAAGTTTGCGGACGCGACAGGCAATCGAAGAGACATCCTTCGTCGCGCTCGATCGACGACCCTGCAAATCTTTAACCTTCCATTCATATTTGTGATATATGGTTCGCACCGATTCCCGCTAAGCCAACTTTTTGGCCGAACTCTTTTCAACTGAATGAACGCTGCGGACGGCAGGCGCACGATCGCGTCAATTTGGTGAGTGGGTATCGAGGAGGAAACTTGGCCGATTCGAACAGTCCTAGCTCGGCCGGAAATTCCGGATGGAGCCGGATCGCGGAGAGCAGTGATTTCCGAAAATTGCTGGCTTCCAAGAAGGCGTTTGTGGTTCCGGCGACCATTTTCTTCGTGGTGTACTACTTTTTGCTGCCGGTGCTGGTGGGTTACGCGCCGAATTTCATGCAGACCAAGGTAATCGGCCCGTTGAATGTGGCTTATTTGTTCGCGCTGTCGCAATTCGCGGTGGTGTTCATCATTACTTACCTGTACGTGCGAGCGGCGCGGCAATTCGACGCGGCCAGCGCGCGATTGATCAGCGAGTTCACGACCGGCGGGAAGGAAAATTAAGCGATGACAATCACACTGATTCTCTTTCTGGCGTTTATTGCGGTGACGCTGGGCATCACGGGTTGGGCGTCGCGGCGTTCGGGATCTTCAGCATCGTATTTCGCAGCGAACCGGCAAATCAGCGCGTGGCAGAACGGAGTGGCGGTGGCGGGCGATTACATGTCGGCCGCGTCGTTCCTGGGCATTGCGGGGTTGATCGCATTTTTCGGGTTTGACGGATTTATGTACTCGGTGGGATTCCTGGTCGCGTACTTGACCGTGTTGCTGGTGGTGGCGGAGCCGCTGCGCAACATCGGCAAATATACGATGGCCGACGTGCTGGCTTACCGTTTGCATCCGCGTCCGGTGCGGGCGATGGCTTCGCTGAGCACGTTGGTGGTGAGCACAATTTACATGATCGCGCAGATGGTGGGGGCCGGCGCGCTGGTGGCGTTGCTGCTGAAAGGTTCGGGGATTGGATATCAGACGGCGGTGGTGGGCGTTGGAATTTTGATGATTGTGTACGTGGTGTTCGGCGGGATGATCGCGACGACCTGGGTGCAGATCATCAAGGCGATTTTGCTGATGGGCGGGACGATTTTGCTTTCAACGATTGTGCTGGCGCATTACGGATTCAGTTTGAGTTCCTTCTTCAGCGACGTGGCGCAGGTGCATTACCACACGCCGGACGGAAAAGAGGTGGTGAAGGATTTTTTTACTCCGGGGCTGCGGTATAAGCCGCCTTACGGGGCGCTGGATTTGCTGTCGTTGGGGATGGCTTTGATTTTCGGAACTGCTGGCTTGCCGCACATTTTGGTTAGGTTTTACACGGTTCCGGATGCGAAGACGGCGCGGTACTCGGTGGTGTGGGCGATTGGGTTGATTGGATGCTTCTACATCTTGACGACGTTTTTGGGGTTTGGCGCGGCGACGATTGTTGGTCGGGATTTCATCGCCAAGAATGGCGGAAATAATATGAGCGCTCCGTTGCTGGCGCAGGCTTTGGGTGGCAGCGTGTTTTTTGCGTTTATTTGCGCGATCGCGTTTGCGACGATTTTGGCGGTGGTGGCAGGATTGACGATCAGCGCATCGACTTCGTTTGCGCATGATGTGTGGACCAACATTGTGCGTCAGGGGCACGAACACGATGCGGGAGAAGAACGGCGGGTGGCGCGGATTTCGGCGTTCGTGGTGGGCGCGGTGGCGATTGGAATCGCTATTTTGTTGGGGCCGACGGCTAACGTGGCGTTCCTGGTGGGACTGGCGTTTGCGGTGGCGGCTTCGGCCAACTTGCCGGTGATTTTGTTTTCGATTTTCTGGAAGCGGTTTAATACGGCAGGTGCGGTGTGCGGGTTGGCGGTGGGGCTGCTGGCGGCGATCGTGCTGATTTCGCTGGGTCCGGCGATTATGGCGGTGGATCCGCCGACGGTGTTGGGTGCGGCGCGGCATTTGATTCAGCGTCCGGCGGTGTTTCCGCTGGAGAATCCGGGGATTATCAGTATTCCGCTGGGATTTCTCGCCGCGATACTGGGGACTTTGCTGACGGCGCGTGATCCTGAGGCTGAAGAGAGATTCACCGAACTTGAAGTGCGGGCGAATACCGGACTGGGTTCCGAGAAAGCTGTAGCGCACTAGGACATTTTCTTCTGGAGCCGGAACTGCGGCGCCGGTTCGTTCTGGCGCCTGCAATCCGATTCACACTTCTACGCAGCCGCGCCGGTTCTTGCATTTGTTGCGCAATCCTTGCGTTATGATTCTTGAGGTTCGCTTACCTACACTTTGAAACCTTCTCTGATCATTCACGGCGGCGCCTGGAACATCCCTGAGGAATCGATCGAGGATTGCCGGGACGGAATTCGGCGGGGGCTGGCGGCGGGCTGGAATATTCTCAGCGCGGGCGGGCCGGCGATTGAGGCGGTGCAGGCAGCGATTATGGTGCTCGAAGATGATCCGGCCTTCGACGCGGGATACGGATCGCATCTGAATCTGGACGGTCGGGTACAGCTCGACGCGATCATTATGGATGGGACGACTTTGAAGGCGGGCGCGGTTGCGACGGTGGAACATGTACGGAATCCGATTTTGCTGGCGCGGGCGGTGCTGGAAAAAAGCGAGCACATGATGCTGGTGGCGGAGGGGGCGGAACAATTCGCGGCGGAGCATGGGATTCCTTTGTGCGACGCGGACAGTTTGATTCATGGGCGCGAGCGGGCGGCGTATTTGCGGTGCCGCGAAGATTCGCATGCTGCGGAGCATCATGTGGGGCACGAGTCTGGGACGGTGGGGGCGGTGGCGCTGGATCGAGCGGGGCATCTGATCGCGGCGACGTCTACGGGAGGAACTTGCTGCAAACTTCCTGGGCGGGTTGGGGATTCGCCGCTGATCGGTTGTGGATGCTACGCCGATGCGGAAGCGGGCGGCGTTTCCTGCACCGGGCACGGCGAAGGCATCATGAAAATCGTGATGGCCAAGATGGCTACGGACCTGCTGCACGATCGGCGCGCGCTGATGCCGCACCGCGACAAGGAAGAAAACGAGCCGCAGTCTTTGCCGCAGGCGGTGGCCGATGCTTGCGTGCGGAAACTGGCGCTGCGGGCGCATACTACCGGCGGTTTGATACTTCTGGATCGCGATGGAAATCCGGCTGCGGCATTTAATACTCCCAAGATGGCTTACGGTTACGTCGAGGCCGACGGCACGTTTCGCATCGCACCTTAAAAAAGCAAGTTCCCTTCCACCGCGGGCTTTGCGCTCGATTGAATCCTGGGAGTAGAATGCCCGGGCAAATTATATTTGGAGGATTTATGCCGATACGAGACGGGTTGCTGGGGGAATTCAATCACGAAATGGTCAGCACGCGACAGACGCTGGAGCGGGTGCCGGAAGGAAAAGGCGATTATGTGCCGCACGCGAAATCGATGAAGATGGGGCGGCTGGCGGGGCACATTGCGGAACTTTCCGGTTGGGGCGCGACGATCATTGCGCAGGACTCGCTGGATTTTCGTCCGCCGGGCGCGCCGCCGGTGACTCCGGCGGTGATGACTTCGCGGGCGCAACTGCTGGAGCTATTCGATAAGAACGCCGCCGAGACGCGGAAGCAACTGGCGGGCGTGAGTGACGAAGCTTTGATGAAGAATTGGACGCTGCTGAGCGGGGGACAACCGATTATGACGATGCCGAGAATCGCGTTCTTGCGCGGGTTCGTGATGAATCATATCGTGCATCATCGGGCGCAGCTGGGAGTGTATTTGAGGATGAACGA
The DNA here is from genome assembly GCA_963711325.1 of uncultured Acidobacteriota bacterium. Taxonomy (GTDB): domain Bacteria; phylum Acidobacteriota; class Terriglobia; order Acidiferrales; family UBA7541; genus Palsa-295. Next base: position 275,387 of record CAVQDR010000001.1, read on the forward strand.
TGTTGCGGTGCCGTCAGTTTACGGACCTTCCGCCGACGAAGGGAAGCTTGGCTAGGAGCCGGCTGAAGCCTGAGGCTGGAGCGGTTGGCTGGCCTGCTGTTTGCTGAGATTGCGTTGGTTGCGATGGAGTTTGTTGAGCCGGCGTTTGCTGGGCTGGTGTTGCGGGCTGGCTGGCGTGAGGCTGGCTGGATTGCGGCGCGGCAGCGGTAGCGGGTTTAGGGCCCTGGCCGAGCTTATATTGGCCACTTTGACCCGCGGTGCGCGACGGGCAACCAGTGCCGAAACATGGGCCGGTGGGGCGGAAGTACGAGCATCCTGACAGGCAAAATGCAGCCGCAGCTAGAGAGAGTCCGTACGCAAGCTTGCTCCGCATTTCCCTGCCTCCCAACGAAATTCAAAGTGTGATGCGTATGACGAAGGGTGACTTTCGCTTGTTCCCATGATGGCACATGGTTTTGTGAATGCTGGGATTTCGCGCGGAGGATTGTCCGAAAACACAGCAAACAAGAGGCGAAACCCGCATTGAAACGGCCGATTTTGGAGGTTTCAGTTGAAACGCGGGAGGAAAAAGCCGGTGTGACGCTGATGTTCTGCAAAAGCCGGACCGAACTGGGCGGAAAGGAAGGCCTCTTCTGTTTTCGCCTTGCGGGCGAAACCGAAGCCCACGACCAGCAGCCCGAACAGCGCATGATATTCGCCGATCGCCAGCGCCGAACCTGCTACTGCGATGAGCATCCCGGTGTAGATCGGGTGCCGTATGTGGGCGTAAGGCCCGGAGCGAATCAGCTGATGCTCTTGCTTGATCTGCACTTCGGCACTCCAATTTCTCCCGATGGTCGCGCGCGCCCAAATTGCAAAGAAAATACCGGCAAACACCAGTGCCGCGCCCAGCCACAAAATCCAGCGATCATCGGAAACGAAACGCCGGTTAAGGAAATCGAGCAGAGGCGGCGCGGAAAACCACACCAGCCAAAATCCCACGGCCATGTAAGCGATGTAGACGAGGCGCGCGCCGCGACTCTGCTGTTTTGCCGGTTTTTTCGCGCGAATCGCGGTTGCCAGCCAGTAGAGGACAAAAAGAAGCCAGGAAAAATCAATGAGGGCGCCGGGCGACCAGCGGAACGAGCTGGGCCATTGGGCGACGCGCCCGGAGAACCAGAAGAGGTCGACGGTAAGGTGCAGGTGAACGATCAGCTGAAAAAAAACTGAGCTCATCATGATTTCCCTCACTTCGCTGTTGCGTTCGATTTTCTGGGACGAAGTTGGTAACGCCGTAATTTTTCAATCCAGGACAGCTCGTTCTTCATCTGTTGCTCAATGAACTCGACTACTTCCCCGCCGTATTGGCCCAAATCCATTTCGCGTTTCAGTGGCGCGAAACGTTCCAAGCGATCGAGGAGGTGCGTGCGACGGGCATCGAAAATTGCCTGGCGCTGCGGTGCGGTAAGAATCGGGAATAAGCCCACCCGGAGGCGAAATTCATCGGCCGAGGCGGCGGTCTTTTTATCAAAATCACAAACGCGATCGACAATTGATTTTCGTCCGCGGGAGGTCAGGATGTACATCTGGCGGGTCTGGCCGCGCTGGCCAGCGGCTTTCTTACGGGTGACCCAGCCTTTGGCGACGAAGCGGCGCAGTAAGGGATACACCAGATTGTTATGCATATTGGTTTGGCCGGAAATCAGGCCGGCCTGCTTTTTGAGGGCGTAGCCGTGTTTGGGGCCTTGAAGAAGCGCGGCAAGCATCAATAGGTCATTCATGACTGTGTCATACTTGTACTATACGTCAGCGCCTCGGTCAAGGCTCATTTCCCCGGAACCTTTTTCCGCTGCGGCCTCTGGGCGCCTTTCAAATTTGGATTTCCAATTTGGCGCTTGCAGTTCCGAGTATTGATGCGGCAAGCTCGACCACATGAAAAATTCCAAAAAAACTGGAAGGCTGGCGGATGCTTCGGTGGCGATTCACGCCGGGGAAGACAAATTCGGGAAATGCGGGCCGGTGGGCACGGCGATTTCGCGGACGGCGACGTTTGCATTTTCCAATTCGGCGGAATTGAAACGGTGGGCGGACGGGACCAGCGCCGAGTACATGTACACGCGCTACGCGAACCCCACCTTGGCGGTAGCCGAGGAAAAAATCGCGAGGCTGGAAGGAGCGGAGGCCGGGATTGTTACGGCGTCGGGGATGGCGGCGATTTCGAGTGCGTTGTTGTCGGTGTTGAAGGCCGGGGACGAGGTGATCGCGATTCGGTCGCTGTACGGCGGGACGTACCGGTTGATGCGCGACATTTTTCCGCGGCTGGGGATTGTGGTGCGGCAGGTTGATACGGATCTGGTGGGCATTGAGAGGCTGGTGAACCCGCGAACGAAGGCGCTTTACGTGGAGACGCCGACCAATCCTTCGTTGCAGCTGGTGGATTTGCGGAAGGCGGCGGCGTTTGCGAAGGAATGGGATTTGATTTCGCTGGTGGACAATACGTTTGCCTCGCCGATTTTGCAGAAGCCACTCGAATTTGGTTTCGATCTGGTGATTCACAGCGCGACGAAATATCTGGCGGGACATTCGGACGTGATTGCGGGCGCGGTGGTGGGACGACTCAGTTTGATCAAGCAGGTTCGGGAGATGGTCATTTACCTGGGCGGGTCGATGGATCCGGAGGCAGCGTTTTTGCTGATTCGCGGGATGAAGACGCTGGACGTGCGGGTGAAGGCGCAGTGCGCGACGGCTATGAAGGTGGCCAAGTTTCTGGAGAAACATCCGAAGGTCGCGCGCGTGCACTTTCCGGGACTGGCGTCTCACGCCGATCACAAATTGGCCGAGAAACAGATGCGCGGATTTGGGGCGATGATGGCTTTCGAGATGAAGGGCGGTATGGCGGCAGCGGCGCGATTCTGCGATCGAACCAAGCTATTCGTGCTGGCGGCGAGTTTGGGTGGGGTGGAGTCTTTGGTGCTGCTGCCGGCGTATTCGTCGCACTATCGAATGTCGGAGAAAGAGTTGCGAGTGGCAGGAGTGACGCCGGGAATGGTTCGGGCTTCGATTGGGTTGGAAGCGCCGGAAGATCTGATCGAAGATTTACGGCAAGCGCTGGCGTAGATTTCGACGAAATTAAAAAAGGGCGGGCCCAGAATCTGGGCCCGCCCTTTTTTTGTGGCGAATGCGGTTGACGCTAGAAATCGTACCGCAGGGCCAGTTGGAGCTGACGCGCCGTACTTTCGGTTGAAGTGATGTTGCCGAAGGTGCCGGGATTGGCAATGGTGTCACCCGAAGGCGGAGCAAAACTCGGATGGTTGAAGAGGTTGAAGGCCTCCGCACGGAATTGCAGCTTTTGGCGTTCGGACCAAGGCATCGAGAAATTCTTCAGGAGCGCCATATCGACATTCCAGAATCCCGGTGCGCGGAGTGTATTGCGATCGCCCGTTCCACCACCGAAAGGATAGGCAAAAGCGTTAAACCCGCTGTTCGGATCGTTGAAATACTGCACAGTTTGCGTGGATTGGTCGACGTGAATTCCATGGGCCACTTCGGCTGAGGTACCGACATAAACCGGAGGAGCATCCTGGGTAAAGTTGATGGGGAAAGCTCCGGTGTGAAGGTTGAACGGATAGCCGGTGTGAGCGACCACGATGCCGGAAGTTCCCCAGCCTCCGACCAGCGCATTGAGCACTTTTCCAGAGTTGCCGAGGAAATGCTGGCCGGTGCCCACGGGCAAATAGTAAACGAAGTTGGCGCTGACAGTGTGACGCGCGTCGAAGTCCGAGCTCGAGCGGCAGACGCGGAGGTTCCGGAGATCACAAACCAAGAACTGGCCCGTTCCGGAATATTGGTTGGCGTTGTTGGTGATGTCCGACACATTGTCGATTGCGTGGGAATAGGTGTAGTTGAAATCAAAGGTCAGGCCGGCAGAGACTTTTTTGCGTAGGGTCACGAGCAAGCCGTTGTAATTCGAACTACCGTAGTTCCCTACGTAGCCCGCGGACCCGGTTTGAGCATCGAGGCCGACGTTGGGGGGAAGAATGCCGGCTGAAGTGAGAACGAGAATCTCGCTCGAGACGTCTCCCACAGGAAAATACGGGGCGACTTGCGCGGCCAACTGCGTGCAGTTGGGCGTGCCGCCGATGCCAAAGAAGGGCGCTACTGTCGCGCAGGTCAAGCCATACTGTGCCACGCCCTGACCGACTTGATTTTCGAACCACGGTTGAGCAGTGACTGCGTTCGGGGCCGTACCGCCTTGAATCTGTTTCTGGACGTTCCCGAAGGCGGAGTACAGAAATTGGCCTGAAGTTGAGTCCTTAAAGTTGAGTGTTTGTGCGGCGTCCCCATCGGCGAGGAGCCGACGTCCGAGCTTGCCATAATAGTCTGCCTCGAGGCTGAAGCCATGGGACAACTCGCGCTGAATGCCCAAGGACATGGTGATGACGTAGGGCGTCTTCAAGGTTCGATTCAGCTGGAAAAAGTTAGGAAAACCGCCGTTGGCGAGGCCATTCGGAGCCCCCGTGGAGTCCACGTTGGGAGTAAACGGAACCGTGCGGGAGATGGTCGGAGCCGGCGTCGCGGGAGGCGGAGCATTAAAGGCGGTGAAACGGACATCGCCATTGAGATCCGTTGGAGGATTTCCAGAATCGTACACATCAGCAATGGTGTTGGAGAAAATAAAGTTCTGCTGATCGAGCTCGAAAGATAAGGTGCTCAAAATCCGGTCGTAGTTGATTCCGGCCCCGAGGCGAATTGCGGATTTCCGGTCGCCGAAAAGGGCGCCGAGAATTCCGTGGTTGAAGGATGGGGTGTAAGCCAGACCGACGCGAGGTGCGAAATCCTTGTAGTCCGGATTGTAATAGCCCGGAGCGTGATTCTTTGGTCCGCCTAAGCTGTAACTCACCAAAGGAGCGGCGTCGTTGCCGCTGATCCCTTGCGCGGCGGCGGTCAGGCGCGCGCCAAAGAGCTGTTGTTCGTCGAGGTTGGGAATCCCTTCGTATCCGTTGGATTCGTAAGGAACCGCATGGTACTGCCAGCGGAGACCAGCGCTGATGGTGAGATCCGAACGTACTCTCCAGGTGTCCTGGGCGAAGAGTTCGTATTCGTTATAGATGTACTTTCGATTCGCCGGCGTGTAAAGGGTCTGTGGATTGCCGGCCAAATCGTAGTTGTAGTTGGCACTGGCCTCGCTGAAGTGTCCTAAGAGGAAAGTGTAGGCGCTGTCGAACTGACTCATGGCGCCGGGATCATTCGGATTTTGATAGAGGTCAGTCGGATGCAGCGAGCTGCCCGGACCGCCCAAGTTGAGCAGGTTGCCGCCAAGCCCAACGCTAACGTTGTTGATGCTGTTATTCAGGTCGGACTTGTCCTGAATCAACTTAATGTCGGTGCCAAACTCGAGGGTGTGTTTGCCCTTGGTCCAGGTAAGAGTATCTCGAATTTCGGGCACGGCGACGTTGCGGCCCTGGGTGCTCAAACCCGGCAGAGGCGCCGAGAGTGGACCGAAACCGTAAGCGTTGGGCTCACTCGCGGAACTGGTTACCGGGAAATCCAGAAGGCTGCGGGCAATGCCGAAAAAGATATTGTTCACGATGGTGGGCGAGATCAGCCAGGTATCGCCAATCACGAAAGAACGGCTGTGGTTAATTTCCTTCAAGGACGGCTCACCGTCCACCGGGAACTGCGGAGCGGAATAGTCGATATTGTCCCGATCCCAGCTGGCGCGGGCAAAAAGTTTGTGGGACGCCGAAAGGTTGTAGTCCATACGGCCGACGTAGGTGTTGTATTTGTAGCGCAGAGGATAATTGAAGAGGTAGCCCCCGGTGTTTACACCGTCTCCGGCCGAGGCAAAATTCGAAACCGGGTAGCGGGTGTCGACGTAGCTGACCAGCGCGGCGTCGCCGCCGATGCCGGAGGGATCCAACCCCTGAACGGAATTCGACCCGGGTACACCGGCAATGGGAAGAGTAGAAATACAGCCGGGGTTCGTGGCCAGGGTAGCGGTCGAATCGCAACCGGGACCATTGTTAATATAGTTGACCTGTCCGTTACGGAGGGCCGCTAGTGGTACGGTGCGAATTTCCTGATCGGCGATGTTGTCGCGGCGTGCTTCGTAGTCGAAAAAGAAAAATAGCTTTTCCTTGATGATCGGTCCACCGATGTCGCCGCCGAACTGATTGCGGATAAGCCCAGGACGGGGCACGCCGAGTAAATTGTTGAACCAATCGTTGGCGGCGTAGGCGCTAACGCGATTGTATTCGTGCAGTGAGCCGTGGAAGTCATTGGTCCCGCTCTTAGTGACCAGGTCGATTTGCGCGCCGCTGCTGCGGCCATAGGTGGAATCGGCGCCGCCGACGATGGTGCGAACTTCCGAAACGGAATCGATGGGGGCGCGGTTGACGGTGATGAAGGCCTGGCCGATGGTTTCATCGTTTACGTCCAATCCGTCCAAGGTGATGTTTGCGGTGTCTGCGCGCGAACCGGTGACCGAGCCGTACTGGGAATCCGAACCGGAAACCTGAACGCCGGGCTGGAGCTGCAAGAGCACAGCGGCGTTGGTGCGAATGAGACTGGGCAGCTCCTGAATCTGAGCCGAAGTGATTACGTTGCCGATGCTGGCATCGGCGGTATTTAACGTAGCCTCGCCGCTGACGCTAACTTCGACCGTCTGCTTGGTTTCGCCGATCTCCAGGCTGGCATCCCGGGTTTCAATGGTGCCCACGCCAAGATCGATGTTCTCAAGCTTCAACACTCTGAAATTGGTTTTGGTGAAGGTCAGGAGGTAGCCATTCGCCGCGGGCACCTGGGCAAACTCATACTGGCCCGAGTTGTTGGTGGTGGCGGAGGCGGAGAAACCTGTTGCTGGATTCGTCAAGCTCACGGCCACGTCTGGCACGACTCCCTTGGAAGGATCGAAGACGACACCGGACACGCCCGAAAAAGACTGCGCATGCGCGATACTCGTCAGACCCAGCACGCACAGCGCGATCGCCAAAAATCGAAACCACCCAGCACCCATTTTCACTGTCATCGGTGTCCCCCCTAGGTGCGTCAACGTTTCTCTAAAGTTCATCGAGAAAGTCGACGCATATCCGCAAAACCACATATTCCCGTAAATCTGGAAATTTGGACGCTACACCCCGGTCCGTGTGGCCGCTTAATATCATCATTTCAATCGACTTACAACTGGTTCTTCAACGACCTTGAAAGCTTTGTTTCCTAGAAAAGCACGCGGAGGCCCAAAACTTTGGGTGCGCTGCGCTTTTCGCGGGGCGCGGGCGTTAGTACTCGATGTCGTGGGATTGGCAATGCTGAGTAGGGCACGCCCATTGACCTGAACGTACGCAGCCCGTAAGATTTTTGTTCAGGTTAGGTTTGCTGAATTTAGGCCAGCTATCGTCGGAGCCGCCGCAGCCGATGAGAGTAGCGCTGGCCGGGCTGGCACCGGGTGGACTAACGTACGGTTGCCTTTGCACAGACGAACGACGTATAACGAAGCCACACTGAGTTTCTTTTGGGCGGATTCTTCATTGGGCCAAGGCTGGCAGACAGGGTTATGAAATCAAAATTTGCACTTTTGACTGGCATGTTGGCTTGCGCTGTTTTGCTGGCGGGCTGCGATGATGCGGTTTCGTCGAAGCAAGCCAAGGCGCACCAGCCTGCGGCTACTCCGTCGCCGACGTTGCAGGCGATTCACGAGCCACTGCCGTTCCCTGCTGTTTTGCCGGCTGTGCCGCAGCTGTATGACCGGCGTCCGGAAATCGACATCCTGGTGGCGAAGGTGCAGGTCAGCTTTAATACGGCGGAGAAGGAATATAAGGCTGGGGAATTCGATAAGGCTCGGACGGAATACGATCGGGCGGTGGCGCTGATCGTGGCGAGCGGGTATCAGTCGGATTCTGATCCGCGGCTTTCGGAGTTGCTGGACCAGATTGGCGAGACACTTCATTCCTACGATGTGAATGAGCGGCAGAATGCGGGGGACGAAGAGGAAAATCCGGGGACGCCGGCGCCGCTGGAGGCGCTGACGGATTTGACTTTGCCGGCGGGTGACCCGCGGCTGGCGGCTTTGGCTGAGAAAGAAATGATGCGGGTGCAGCACGATTTGCCGCTGACGGTGAATGCGGCGGTGCTGCAATATCTGAGCTACTTTTCGACTCCGCGAGGGCGCGCTACGGTGGCGCATGGGCTGGGACGATCGGGCCTGTATAACGATATGGTCCGCCGGGTGTTGCAGGAAGAAGGCGTGCCGCAGGATTTGATGTATCTGGCGCAGGCGGAGTCGGCTTTTCAGCCGACGGCGGTTTCGAAAGCCGGGGCGCGCGGGCTATGGCAATTCATGCCTTTCCGCGGCGAGGAATACGATCTGGACCGGACTTTTTGGGTGGACGAGCGCAGCGATCCGGAGAAGGCGACGCGGGCGGCGGCGCGGCATATGCGGGACCTTTATGACATGTTCGGCGACTGGTATCTGGTAATGGCCGCTTACAACGCGGGGCCGATGAACGTGGTGAAGGGCGTCGAGCGCACTGGGTACGCGGATTTCTGGGAGCTGTCGCGGTTGAAGGCTTTGCCGAAGCAGACTCAGCAGTATGTGCCGATTATTATTGCGCTGGCGCTGGTGGGCAAGGATCCCGCGTTATACGGCGTGGAGGTTGCGGCGGAAAAGCCGGCGGCGACGGACATTATTTATCCGAAACATTCGATCGACCTGCACCTGGTGGCGGACGCGACCGGCGCGGACATCGATGACCTGCGGCAGATGAATCCGGAGCTGCTGCGCAACGTGACGCCGAACGATCCGAATTTCGAATTGAAGTTACCGGCGGGCTATGGCGAGAAATTTCAGGATGCCATCAGCCAGGTGCCGCAGGATAAGTGGACCAGCTGGCGTTTGCACAAAGTGGAAGCGGGCGAAACGCTCGCGGATATCGCGCGGCACTACCGGGTGACGGTGCCGGCGATCGAGCTGGCCAATCATTTGGAAATGCATGCGACGGTTCCGGCGGGATTTATGCTGAACATCCCGGCGGCGCCGCCGATCGTGCGGCTGGTGCACTACAAGGTGGTGCGCGGCGACACGCTGGAAGGGATTGCGGAACGCTTCGACGTCACCGTGGCGGAACTGAAGCGGTGGAATAACATTCGCGGGAACAGCGCTCCGCGTGGATCTCGTTTGCGGATCTATGCTGGCGGATCGCCAGATGATTCGACGCGAGCGAAGACCAAGTCCGCGGATGCGGGGTCCGGGCACGCGGCGGTCGAGAAGGTTTCGGCGGGCGAAGCGCAGGTTGGCAGCGAGCGGCAGCATCGGGTGAAGCAGGGTGAGACGTTGTATTCGATCGCCCACGCGTACAAAACCACGGTGGATAATCTGAAAGAGGCGAATCCGTTCCTGGCCGAGCGGGCGATTCAGCCAGGGGACTTGCTGGAAATCCGGCGATAGACTTCAAGCGCAGTGCCCTCCTTAAAGACAATATAATTAGGGGCTTAAGAGCTCCGTTGTGAGCTGTTGGGCGCAGATTCCGGCGGCTCGGGTGAGAATCTCTCTGTTCCGGTCGATTTCCTTCCTTGTTGCTTGACAAATTTCCGGCCTTCCGTTTATATGCGCGGAGGGGCTTAGCTGCTTCGTTTTCGCCCGAGACCACGGAGGACCAATGTTCTACGCAATGATGAACGACGACGAAGACGACGAGCTGCCCCACTTCGAAGCCGACGACGATGAGGAAGGCGCGGAGCGTCCGCACGTCGATATCGTGGAAGAAGTCGATGAAGTAGTGATCGACGAAGAGCCGGAAGAAGAGAGCGACGACGAAGAGAAAACGGCGCCGGCCGCGGCGCGCAAGAGCGCTCCGCCGGCCAAGGCCAAGGCGGCGAAGAAGAAGGCCAAGAAAGCGGCGCCGAAGAAAAAGGCAAAGGCAAAAGCCAAGGCCAAGAAAAAACCGGCAAAAGCGAAGGGCAAGAAAAAGGCAAAAAAGAAAAAGCGTTAGATCGGAAATATTGTTTCGCAAGGGCCGTGAGCGCGATATGTAATTCGTCGCGCTCGCGGCCTTTTTATTTTCGGCGAACCTTCGACAACATCTTCGACAACATTCCCGCCGTTCATAGTTGCGGGTCACGAGAGATGCTCCACTCCCGAACAGGCTGATTCCACTTTCCAAGCGTTTTTGCTCGTGTTGCTTTTATCGTCATATGACGATGCTTTTATCTAGCACGGCGGCAGCGCGCGCCGATAGCATGGTGCAATGGTCAGGGCGCTCGAACAGGTGCGGCGGATGCGCGGCGGAGCGCAATCGCATTTAATGCGGTGTTCGGACGATGGCTACTACGTAGTCAAGTTTCAGAATAATCCACAGGGGTTGAGGATCCTGGTGAACGAATTGCTGGGTACGAGGTTGGCAGCGAGGCTGGGGTTGCGTGTGCCGGAAGTGAACGTGGTGAGCGTGGATCAGGAGCTGATCGCGCGGACGGAAGATCTGGTGATGCAGCTGGGGCGAGGGCGGGCCCCGTGTGTGGCGGGGAAACAATTTGGCTCGCGGTATCCGGGGAAGCCGGCGGAGATCGCGGTGTATGACTTTCTGCCGGACGAGCAGCTGCAGGGATTGTCGAACCTGGCCGATTTTTTGGGGATGCTGGTGTTCGACAAGTGGACCTGCAACACCAACGGGCGGCAGGCGATATTTTTCCGGGAGCGAGCGGCGCCGCAGTATTCGGCGCAGATGATCGATAACGGATTTTGTTTCAATGCCGGCGACTGGAATTTTCCGGATGCGCCGTTGCGGGGCTTGTATGCGCGGCACCGGGTGTATGAAGCGGTGAATGGGCTGGGTTCTTTTGAGGGCTGGCTGGGGCGGGTGAAAAACATTTCGGAGAGCGTGATCGAAGAGATTTATAGCGAGATTCCGCCGGAATGGTATGGATTCAATATCGAAGCGATCGAGAAAATGCTGGAGCATTTGCTGCGGCGGCGGAAGCTGGTAGCCGATCTGATTGTGTCCGCGTGGAAATCTTCGGCGCAGCCATTTCCGAACTGGAGGTGAAGGGATGGAGAACGAACGGGCGCCGGTGACGGCGGGAGGTCCGCGGCGCATGTTGCAATACCGGATTTTGCGGTACGTGCCGAATCTGGTGCGGGATGAGTGGATGAACATCGGAGTGCTGCTGGAAGAAAGCGACGGGTCGAATACCGCGATGCGGCTGGTGAGCGAACCGGCGGAATTGGCGCGGATTCGCCGGCTGCACGGCGAGGTGGATGAAGAACTTTTGCAGGACTTGCGGGGCGAATTCGATGCGTGCTTGCGCGGTTCCTGGAGCGACATCAAGGTTTACCTTTCGAAGCTGGACACCACGCTTTCGACTACTTTGCAATTCAGCCCGCAGAAGGGAGTGCTGGCTGAAGACTTCTACAGCGAACTCGACCGGTTGTATCGGGACCAGGTGGCTCCGCCGTCGGGAATTCGCAAGGGCGGGTTGGTGCAGTCGGCGCGGGACTGGATGCGGGACAAGCTGAAGGATGTGTTTGCTCGGCACCGGGTGTTGGGGAAACTGGAGCAGAAGGTTTCGGTTGAGGGTTTTACGCATCGGGGGGATCCGATGCGGATCGATTATGGATATCAAAACGGGGAGAGGGGATTTATTCAGACGGTATCGCTGAAGCGCGACGTGCAGCAGGCTAAGGTTTTGGCTTATACCGCGCAGTGTATTCATGCGCAGGATGCCCGGGCGAAAATTTCGGCTGTTACGGAGATTGAGCCGGACCCTCGGATTACGAACCATCAATTTGTTAGGGAAATTTTAGCGGAGCAGAAGGTGCGGATCGTGCCGTTGAATCAGATTGAGAGATTTGCTGAGGAATTGCGGATTAGTTTGAACTGAAGGTTTGAACCTGCACGGTCTTCCCTGCCCTGTTTTTTACGAATCGATCTGGCCCCAGCGCGGAAGCTTCGCGCCCTGGTCCGTCAGAATTTCAGCCGCCCATTTTCCGAGGTAGGAGGAAAGGGCTACGCCGTGGCCGGCGTAGGCTCCGGCTACGATTGCGTTTTTTGCCCCGGCGCTGCGCGGGTGCCAGTCGAAGACGGGCTTCCACGAATCGCGAAATAGAATTGGACCGCCCCAGCGGTGGGAAAACTTGACGTGATTCAGCGCTGGATGCATCTGGCGCACGCGTTGTTCGAGACGGGTCAGCAGTTCTGCCGATTCAGCTTTGCGGATATCTACGGCATCGAGGTTGTTGGCATCGGGCGAATGAACCAAGCCCGCCCCAAAGATAACCGAGCGATCCTTCATCACGCGGCCCCACAAGTAGGGAAAATCCAGGGTGTAGAACGGATGGCGTGCGGCGAGGCCGATTTGGTCGAGCGTGCGCTCGCTGAGCGGCTCGGTCAGGGTCGCCAAGGTCAGGCGCGGATGCATGCCTTTGTGCAGGTTGGTCACGGGTAGCGAGAGTGCGTTGGTGGCGAAGAGCACGCGGCCGGCGGTGATTTTGGCGGTTTGACGCGCGTTAATTTCTACGTCAATTTCTGGGGCGTGGCGCCAGTGGACGCGGGCTACGCGATGATCTTCAAAAATCTGTGCGCCATTGCGGTGCGCGGCGCGGGCTAGGCCGCTGACGAGTTTTCCGGGGTCGACGGTGCCGCCTGGGACGCTGTCGACTACCCGTAGCGTTCCGGAGTCTTGCCATTCAATCGGCGAACGGCGCGGGGCAGATTGTTTTGAGTTGGTGCTGTTGGTGTTGCGGGCGATTTCCCAGGCGCCGCGGAGATCGAGATCGCAATCGACGTCGAGAGTATTAAGGATGCTGCGGAAGCCTGCGAGTACATCGCCGAGGCCGGGTTGATCTCCTGCGGCGGTTTCGGCGAGGGCCATGCCGCCGGTACGTCCGCTGGCGCCAGCGCCGATCTGATGAGCTTCGAGAAGTACAACGGATTGATGTGGCGCGAGCCTACGGAGCCACGCGGCCGCGGCGAGACCGGTGAAACCTCCGCCCACGACGACATAGTCGGCGATGCGCGGTAGATCTCGCCGGGCCTTCGGAGGCCGGAACCGGATTTCCCAGGGGGTTTTGCCCCAAGATGGTGACGAATGCTTACGGGGCATAGGCGGATACTCGCGGGTCGGAATAAAATCTCGAACAGTAAAAATAAAAATAGCCCTGGAACGATCGCGGATGCGTCGTTCCAGGGCCGGAGACGGAAACTACATCAAGCTCTCGGTCCAGTTTTCGAGGGTGTGCTTGATCTTAGCCATGAATTGGTGAGCGGTGGCGCCGTCGACCACGCGATGGTCGTAGGACAAGGTCAGGTAGACCATCGAGCGAATCGCAATGGCATCGTCGACGACTACCGGGCGCTTCTCGATGGTGCCGAGGCCGAGAATCGCGACGTTCGGTTGATTGATGACCGGCAGGCCGAACAAGCCGCCGAACACGCCGGGGTTGGTGATGGCGAAGGTGCCTTCGGCAACTTCGTCGGGTTTCAGTTTCTTGGCACGAGCACGCTCGGCCAGGTCGTTCATGGAGCGTGCGATGCCCAGGAAATTTTTCTCTTCGGCGTTCTTGATCACCGGAACGATCAAGCCCCAATCGAGCGCGACCGCGATGCCGATGTTGCACTCCTTGTGCAAAATAATATTGGTGCCGTCGACCGAAGAGTTGACGGTGGGAAAGGCGCGCAGGGCTTCGACCGCGGCGCGGACGAAGAAGGGCATGAAGGTCAACTTGGTGCCGGAGGCTTCTTCGAATTTAGCCTTCATCTTGGTGCGCAAAGCAGCGATGCCGGTGACGTTCACTTCGTCCACGGAATATACGTGGGGGGAAACGTGTTTGGAAAGAACCATGTGCTCGGCGATGCGCTGGCGCATCACGGACATGGGCTGGACCTCGTAATGGCCGAAGTACATTTTTTCGCGGGGGACGGCGTTTTCAAGAACCGCCGAGGCCGAAGCGCCGCCGGTGGCTGGAGGCGGAGCGGAAGGACGCATCGGTGCTGACGCCGGAGGCGGCGCAGAACTCACCGCGGGCCGGGAGGTTGCTGAACTGGCGCCCGATTCGACCGCGCCCAAAATATCCTGCTTGCTGACGCGACCGCCGGCACCGGTGCCGGGAACCTGCGCGACGTCGATATTGTTCTCGCGCGCGATTTTGCGAACCAGCGGGGAGCTGCGAACTTTTTCGCCGGATGCATGAGTCGGAGCGGCGGACGGAGGAGGAGTCTGCGCGGCAGGCGCAGCTGCTTTGGCCGGTGGCGCGGCGTTGGCTGGCGCGGGAGCTGGGGCAGCTTGTTTCGCCGGAGCAGGAGCCGAAGAAGCTGCGCCGGCGCCGTCCGCGTCAATTACAGCGACCACGGTTTGGATCGGAACGGTCTGGCCTTCGGTGACTTTGATTTCCTTGAGGACGCCGGCGGAAGGAGACGGAATTTCCGCATCGACTTTGTCGGTGGAAATTTCGAACAGCGGTTCGTCGCGTTCGATCTTGTCGCCGGCTTTCTTCAGCCATTTGGTGATGGTGCCTTCGAAAATGCTTTCGCCCATCTGGGGCATGATGACGTCGACAGCCATGATCGATCTCCTCGGGATTCGAATTCTGATCTGCGCCGTTGGTTAACCCGGCGGCCGTTCGGGCGGACCTGAAGCGATCAGGCCTGCTGCAAACATTCCTCGTGCCACACGCCGGGAATTCCTTCCAGGGTGTAAATCTCATCGCCGCCGGTGAAAAAATTCACTTCCTTGACCTTAGCGGTGCGGCCCGCAAATTCCACCTGCTCGGGCTCAAGATCGTGGTGATATTGGCCGGCCTCAAGAAATTCCTCGAGGAACGCGCGGTCCGCGATACGCACTTCGCTGCCGACTTCAAATTCTGCTTGGTTGATGCCTTTGGTCTTTCCCATCGTTGAACCTGCCTTGGTGAAATCAGTATTTTGCGAGTTTGCGGACGGCCGCAACCACTTTTGCCGTGTTCGGTAAAAAATGCTCTTCCAGCGGCGGAGAATACGGGACCGGAGTATCGAGGGCGGTGACCCGCTCGATGGGACCATCCAAATCCTCGAAAGCCTCTTCACAAACGATAGCCGCAATTTCTCCGGCGATGCCGCCGGTACGAGTGTCTTCGTGCACGATCAAAAGCTTGTTGGTTTTTTTCACTGAAGCCACGATCGTTTCTTTATCCAGTGGAAGAAGGGTGCGCAGATCGATGACTTCCGCGTCGATGCCTTCCTTGGCCAATTCCTCGGCCGCTTCCATCGCGGTGTGAGCCATAGCCGCGTAACTGATGATGGTCAGGTCGCGACCCTGCCTGCGAATCGCGGCTTTGCCGATGGGCACGGTGTAATCGCCGGCCGGCATTTCTTCCTTCAGGCGGCGGTACAAATATTTGTGCTCGAAGAACAGCACCGGATTGTTGTCGCGAATGGCCGACTTGAGCAAGCCCTTGGCATCGGAGGGCGTGGAAGGATAAATCACTTTCAGGCCGGGCGTGTGCACGAAATACATTTCGGGATTCGCGGAGTGAAACGGGCCGCCGTGAACGCCGCCACCGGAAGGTCCGCGGATGACAATGGGCACCGGAGCATCCCATAGGTAGTGGGATTTGGCGACGAAGTTGGTGACCTGGTTGAAGCAGCAGGCGATGAAATCGATGAACTGCATCTCGCAGACCGGGCGCAGGCCGAGGAAGCTCATGCCGCAGGCCGCGCCGATGATGGCGGTCTCAGCGATGGGAGTTTCGATCACGCGTTCGCGGCCGAATTTGGCGAGCATGCCGTCGGTGACTTTGAAGGCGCCGCCGTAAACGCCGATATCTTCGCCGATGGCCACGACCGAGGCATCGCGCTCCATTTCTTCGACCATGGCCTGGCGGATGGCTTCGACCATGGTGATGGCGCCAGGTTTGGGAATCGCAGTGGTGGCCATGATCAGCGCCTCCCCGACTTATCTTGCGGGCCCTTGGAAAAATTCTTGCCCGGCTGGTTCTTGCTGAAGGATTTGTTCTGTCCGCCCTTGTTGAAGACTTTTTCCGGAGCGCCTTTCTGGAAAGATTTTCCCGGCGCGCCGCCACGTCCGTAGGTTTTGTTCTGCGGGTTGTCCGGGCTTTCGCGGAAGGCTTTGTCTTTCGGGCCCCGGCCAAAGGGGATGCGCGGTTCGGAAGGCTCGACAGTTTCGACGGCGGCGAAAGGCTGCGCGGATTCGCGGTCGTCAGCAGGAGCCTTGCCGGGAGCCGAGACGAAACTCTGCGCGGGCAAATTCGGCGTGCCGTGCTGCTTGTGCGGGGCGCTCGCTTGCGGGCCACCGGCTTTGGCGCCGTTTCCGCCCAAAGCAGCAACTTCCTTGGCGCCCGGAATTTCTCCCAGCTTTCCGAGGTCTTCCAGCTTCCAGCCCGGATCGAAACTCGATTTCGGCGGCATTACTTCGGCTTTCGAGCGCTGCCATTGGGCTTCGATTTGGTGACAGCCGTTCTCGCAGTAGACGCCTTCTTCGGCGAATTCGGGAGGAGGCATGGGAGAGTCTTCGGCGAATTTCTGTTCGACATCGAGTTCGCGTTCGATGCGCGCGTCGATTTCGGATTTGGTTTTCTGGTCCCAGATTTTATTTTCGGTTAAGTATTTTTCGTAGAGGACGATGGGGTCGCGCGCTTTCCAATACTCGAACATTTCCTTGGGCACGTATTCGGCGGGGTCGTGCTGGGCGTGGCCGCGCATGCGCATGGTCTTGACTTCGATCAAGTGCGGTCCCCGACCGGCTCGACATTCGGCGACGGCTTTCTTGGTGGCCTGATACACCGCTACGACATCGTTGCCGTCGACGATGGTGCTGGCGATTCCGTAACCGACGGCGCGGTCGGCGAGATTTTTTACCGGAACCTGGCGCGACACCGGAGTCGAATAGGCCCACTGATTATTTTCGACGATGAGGACGAAGGGCGCTTTTTGCGCGGCGGCGAGTCCGAGGCCTTCGTGGAAGGCGCCGGTGGAACTGCCGCCGTCGCCGATCCAGGTCAGGGCTACGATGTTCTGGCCGAGGTAGCGTCCGGCCATGGCTACGCCGGTCATGACTGGGATCAAATCGCCCAACATGGAAATCGGGCGAGACGATGTGGCGGACCTTCAGGTCGCCAAAATGGCTGGTGCCGTCTTTGCCTTTGGTGGGCGAAGTATATTTCGCCATGTGCTGGGTGAAAATGTCGCGGGGCGGAACGCCTTTGACCAGCAAGCGCGCCGATATTGCGGATCATGGGCGCGATCCAGTCGCGCTTTTCGAGAGCGGAGCAGGTGCCGACCGAAACGGCTTCCTGGCCGAGGCTGGAATACAGACCGCCGACGATTTTATTCTGGCGGAACAGGCGGACCATGCGCTCTTCGAGCTGGCGATTGAGCTGCATGAAGTAATACAGATCGAGGTATTGTTCGCGTTTTAGCGGCTCGCTCATTCCTCGTTCCCTTTCACTGGTACTTGCAGCGCTAGTTGCCACGGGGCGCTCCTACGGTTGAAAATTCAATTTCATTGGTGACTGCGCCGGACTGGCCGTTGCGGCTAGAGAACAGACGCACCAAGTCGGATTCCAGTTCCGTGCGAGACATCGAAATCATTTGGCGATCGAAAACCTGGCCGAAAATTCTGGTCAGAGTCGTTTTCACGTTTTCGGGCTGCATGGCTCGGCCTAGGATTTTTTCCAGAGACGTCGCGCGTTTGCCGGATAACCCGCAGGGGACGATCAGGTCGAAGTAGCGCAGGTCCGTCGATACATTGTACGCGAAGCCGTGGGAAGTCACCCAGCGGCTTAAATGGACACCGATGGCGGCGAGCTTTTCTTCGCCGCCTGACGCTGGCCGCACCCAGATGCCGTGCTGGCCTTCGACGCGCGCGGCCTGCACGCCGTATTCGGCGGAGGCTTGGATCATGATTTCTTCCAGCTGCTGCACGTACCAGCGCACGTCGCGGCGATGCTCGGCTAAATCAATGATCGAGGTAGCCGACGATCTGGCCGGGGCCGTGATAGGTGATGTCGCCGCCGCGATCGGTGGTCTGGAATTCGACATTCATCTGATCCAGTAAGTGGGTGCTGGCGCGCAGATGTTCCGCTTTTCCGTTGCGGCCCAGGGTGATCACGTGCGGATGCTCGCAAAACAACAGGATATCGGGAATTTCCTGGGCCTTGCGCGCGGCGACCAGCTGCTGTTGCAATTCGTACGCGGACTTGTGGGAAATCAGGCCGAGGTCGACAACCGTGCAAGTCTTCTTCAACTTATTCGCCCGTTTTCCTTGATGCGTGAGGTTCGGCAAAGCGCGTCTCGTGGTTAATAGTTGATGGTCATACCGCGCACGGAGTTGTAGGCATCGGCCATCGCTTCGGCGACGGTGGGATGCGCGTGAATGGTGGCGGCCATATCGTCGAGCGTGGCTTCGAGGCCCATGGCGGCGACTGGTCCGGAAATAATTTCGGTGGCGAGCGGGCCAATGGCGTGAACGCCGAGGATCTCGCCATATTTTTCGTCGGCGACAACTTTGATGAAGCCTTCGTGCTGACCGAGGATGGTGGCCTTGCTGTTGCCAAGGAACGGAAATTTTCCGACCTTTACTTTGAGGCCGGCTTCGCGGGCTTGTTTTTCGGTGAGGCCGATGGAGCCGATCTGCGGTTCGCAGTAGGTGGCGTTGGGGCAGCGCTTGCGGTCGAAAGGTTGAACGTCTTTACCGGCCATTTTGCCGACGGCGATGATTCCTTCCATGGAAGCGGCGTGGGCGAGCTGCGGCAGTCCGGCGACGATATCACCGATGGCGTAGACGTGAGGCTCGTCGGTTTCGAGGAAGGCGTTGGTGTGAACGAAACCGCGCTCGACCTTGATTTTGGTTTTTTCCAAGCCGATATTTTCGGTTAGCGGGCGGCGGCCTACGGCGATCAGAACTTTTTCGGCGGAGATGGTTTTGATCGCGCCGGTTTTGTCTTTGTAGGAAACGGTGGCGCCATTCGCGCCTTTTTTCACCGATTCTACTTTTGCTTCCAATTCGATCTTCATGCCCTTCTTGAGCAGGGCTTTTTGCAATTCCGCGGAAATTTCTTCGTCTTCGAGCGGAACCACGCGATTCAAAGTTTCGAGCAGAGTGACTTCGGTGCCGAAGGTGCGGAAGACGGAGGCGAATTCGACTCCGACCGCGCCGCAGCCGACGACGATCATGGACTTCGGAATGTCTTTCAGGCCGAGGATTTCCCGATTGGTGAGGATGACGTCGTTATCGATTTCGACGCCGGGAAGCGAGCGAGCTTCAGAACCGGTGGCCAGCAGAATATTGGTGGTCTCGAGTTCGGTGGTCTTGCCGTCTTTCTCGACGCTGACTTTTCCGGGGCCGGCGATTTTTCCCCAGCCGGTGATGGTCTCGACTTTATTTTTCTTGAAGAGCGCGCCAATGCCGCCGGCGTGTTTTTTCACGATTTTATCTTTGCGAGTGAGGATGGCGGGCCAATTGATCTTGACGTCTTTTACTTCGAAGCCGAATTCCTCGGCGCGTTTGAAGTGATCGTAGATATCGGCGTGATGCAGGAAAACTTTGGTGGGGATGCAGCCGACATGCAGGCAAGTGCCGCCGAGAAAAGGGTCTTTTTCGACCACGGCTACTTTCAAACCCCATTGCGCGGCGCGAATCGCGGCCACATAGCCGCCCGGTCCGCTGCCAATGACTACCAAATCG
Organism: uncultured Acidobacteriota bacterium; assembly: GCA_963711325.1. Classification (GTDB taxonomy): domain Bacteria; phylum Acidobacteriota; class Terriglobia; order Acidiferrales; family UBA7541; genus Palsa-295. Next base: position 295,034 of record CAVQDR010000001.1, read on the forward strand.
TATTTAGCCAAGCCAGTCCTCCACTTCAGGTTTCGTGGTGCTTCCGGGCCATTCGATGCGCGGAAAGACGATCAGGATTGCGGCGCCGCCAGGAGCAAGCAAACAGCTGATTTTAACAGTCATGCTGGCTCTGCCGCAACTGGGTTTGGGGCGAACTCCTTTGTGAGCTGGCCGCTTTCGGGCGCCTTGAGCTCAGCTCGTCCTTGGCTTTCCGGGCTGATTTTGAAACAAATCGAGCGGATTTCCCGTACTATCTGCCAGGAGAAAATCCCCATGACAGCCAGCTTGGATCCTAACGGATCGCCCGCCGTGTATCGGGATGCAATCGCGCCCGCGAATTCGCCTTCGAAAGTGGAGAATACTTTTCAGGGACCGAACGGGCTGCGCGCGGGGTGGCGGCTGCTGATTTTCTTGGCGCTGTTTCTGGCGGTGGCGGAGGGGCTGGGGTTCGTGCTGCATCACATTCCTGCGCTGCAGGCGTGGCAGCAGGCCCAGCCGAAAAATCAGATGACGCCGGCGGTGATGCTGCTGGGCGAAGGGGTGGCGGCCGTTTCTCTGTTCCTTGCGGCTTTTTTTATGACGTCGATCGAGGAGCGAAGTTTTGCGGATTATTATTTGCCTCAACAACAAGCTTTCGGGAAACGCTTCTGGCAAGGAGTTCCGTATGGGCTGGCGATGCTTTCGGTGTTGATCGCGGCGATCGCGGCGTTTCACGGATTCTCGATTGAAGGTGTGGCCCTGGCAGGCGGCGCAATTTTGAAATATGGACTCCTCTACGGCTTGGTATTCCTGCTCGTGGGATTTTTTGAGGAATTTTCGTTCCGTGGATACATGCAATCGACGCTGGGCTCCGGAATCGGGTTCTGGCCCGCGGCCATTATCCTTTCGGTTTTGTTCGGTGCGATCCATCTGGGAAATAAGGGCGAAGCGTGGTTCGGAGCTTTGATGGCCGGGTCGTTTGGGATTTTGGCCGCGTTCTCGCTGAGCCGTACCGGGAATATTTGGTTCCCCATCGGGATGCACGCGGCGTGGGATTGGGGCGAGACGTATCTTTATTCAGTGCCGGACAGCGGATTTATGGCGCAGGGACATTTGCTGAACAGTTCGTTTCATGGGCCAACCTGGATCACCGGTGGCTCAGTTGGCCCGGAAGGCAGCGTGTTTGCATTTCTGGCGTTGATCGTGGGAGGAATAGGAATTCATTTTTTGTTCCCAGCCAAGAAGATTGCGGCGTGATTCGCCCTCGCCGGAATCCTTTTCCGGCTTGACCGCATCTACTGGTGGTCTCCGAAACACGGGCGATGGCAGGACGCGCATCGCACTGCAGGAATTTCACACCCTTCGGCTCGCCGCGCGGTTCGCTCGTTTGACAGGGAGAATAGGTATCGGTAAACTTGCCGACTTTGAGTGGGGCGTTGAGCCTCACCTAGGAACCCAACAATGGATAAGAAACGACTCGATTACTATAAGAAAAAGTTAACGACGCGACGCGAGGAATTGGTTCGCGCGATCACTCGAACGGAGCAGGAAGGCCGCGAGGCGGACGAAGACACGACTGTGGATATGGCCGACAAGGCTGCGAATTCGTATACCAAAGAGTTCCTCTTTGGGCAGACGCATAACGATCGTTCGCTGCTGGCGCTGGTGGATCAGGCGCTAAACCGGATTAAGGACGGCAGCTATGGCGATTGCAATTCCTGCCACGAGGAATTGCAGCAGAAGCGCCTGGAAGCTGTGCCGTGGACCCGGTACTGCATCAGCTGTCAGGAGAAGACCGAGCAGGGGCAGCTCTAAAGCTATTTCATTTCTGTTCCGCGTCACCGAGCCTGCGGGCCGCCGTTTTTTGGGTGGTTCGCAGGCTCCGTAGTTTTACGGTCTATCCACGCATCATTCGTTCGCGTAGTGTCAGGCGCGTCATTCGATGGACTTCTCGAACGCGTGATCTTCCGCTCCGCTATCGATTCGCTTGCCGCGGTGCTATTTCCTGCGCCTTGCAGGATCTGCGCCGAAACGCTATTTACCGCTGGCCGGATTCCAATTTGCGAAAAATGCTTTGCCGCGTTTGAACCGATCACGCGTCCGTTTTGCCAATGTTGCGGGCGTTCGCTTCCTTCTTTGGAAACCGCTCCGGATAATCAGCTTTCTCTTGGGGCTGAGCGATTGCTCTGCCGCCTGTGCCGAGACAGTTTTTTTGCATTCGATGTGGCGCGAAGCTACGGCGCTTATAACGAAGAGCTGAAAAAGGCGATTTTGCTGCTGAAGTTTGAGGAGGTGACGTGTTTGGGCGAATGGTTCGCGTCGCGTTTGGCGGAAGTGGTGGCCCGAGAGGCGTCCGAATTTAAGGCGGACGTGGTGGTGCCGGTGCCGCTGCATCCGGACCGGCGGAGGGAGCGTGGGTACAATCAAGCCGAATTGATCGCCCGACCTTTGGCCCGGAAACTGCATCTAAAACAGGGAGCCTATCTGCTGATGCGTACGCGGCCTCGACCGGCGCGATTGGTACTTTCGCGCAAGGAACATTGGGATTCGGTGCGGGGCGCGTATGAGACGCGAGAGGGGCTGCGAGTTGACAAGCTTCGGGTGCTGCTGGTAGATGATGTAATGACGACGGGCGCGACGCTCGATTCATGCGCGCGGGCGTTGAAGAAGGCTGGTGCGGCGGCGGTGCTGGGTTTGACCGTGGCGCGAGTAGTGCCAAAACAGCAAGATTCGAGTTCTGGAACGGTCACGAAACTTTAACTGTGCGACAATAAGGCTTCAGGGTGGTTCGAGCATCCTGAGCCGTAGCGAGGGACACTTTCAGCGACGCAAAGGCGGCGCAAATGGACCAGCGGCACAAGAATGGCTTGCGGCCTCGGCCGAAAATCCGGCTGGGCGGAGTCGTCCCGGATAGTGCGGCTCCAAAGAATCCGGCAGCGGGGCGGTGGCCGGCCTTCGCTGATGCAAGCGCCGGTGCTGGTTTTGAACGCCACGTTTGAACCCATCAATGTAACTGCTGTTCGCCGGGCGCTGGTGCTGCTGCTGAAAGGCGTGGCGCAGGCCGAAGAAACAAATCACACCGAAGTTCATTCCACCAAGAACGCGATTCAGGTTCCTTCGGTTATCCGGCTTTTGAGCTACCGGCATATTCCGCAGCAGAGCCGCGCATTATCGCGTAAAAATATTTTGTTGCGCGACCGGAATACCTGCCAGTTTTGCACGCGGGCTTTCCCTGCTTCGGAACTGACGCTGGATCACGTGATGCCGCGTTCGCGCGGCGGGCGTTCGAGTTGGGAGAATTTGGTGGCGTGCTGTTACGCCTGCAACAATCGCAAGGGCGACCGGACTCCCGAAGAAGCGGGATTCAAGTTGCAGCGGCGGCCGCGGCCTTTTACGCTGCATACTTCGCGGCAGTTGATGCGATTGATTGGAAATCGCGACGAGAAATGGCGTAAGTATTTGTTCTACTGAGGATTGCGGGCCCGCTTTTCGCTGAACGTTTTATGCAACCTTTCCCGCCAGATTACGTCTAACTTTTTAATTACTTCTAGGACACACCCCGGGAAGTGGTTTTGGTTTAAACCCAAGCCGCTTCCCCTCCTTTTTTTAGGGCTCGATTTTTTTGATTTCGGTTACTGCCGCAACATTATTTTTATTCCGCGCCGCCAATTTTCCTGCAGGCCGATTCTGGTTGGGTGAATCTCCGGCGATAAATATTTCAGAATAATTTCGGTGCTGGAGTGGAATTGGAGAGCCGGCGAGACTAGCCATAACAGCGGTGGGCGGGGATCGATTTCAACTCCGGCGAAATATCCTTTGCGGTGAAAATCTCCTTCGCGCTGGTGACGACGAACTCTGAGCCAATAATCGACAGCCTGCATGGGAAGTTGAATATCTTCCGAGGCTTTTAATTCGATCACGACCAGGCGGCCCTGGCGAGTGATTCCGAGAAGATCCGGAATTGCGCGATCTCCTGCGGCGAGCGCGGGAACCTGAGAATAAAAATATTTCGGATCGAGAATCGCGTCGAGTTTGGTGGGTTCTTCGAGCACGATGGATTCGAGCCAGCGTTCGGGCCATCCGCGATAGAGGCGATGCTTGGTGTCACTGGCGAGTGGGCTGCGATACAGGCAAAGATCGCGGAGCAGTTTGCGCAGGCGAGGCTCGCTCGATTCGGTGAGCTTCTCTACGGATTTTCCCAGGCCGAAGAAAAGGCCTTCACGAGTTCTGCGCGCGAACTCAACTCCTCGAAAGCAAAAGGAGACGGTGGCGGCTTGGGCCTGAACGCGGGTGGTAAACGTTTCGTTTTTACCCGGCCACAAGGCGCGAATTCTATTCGCCGCGTCTTCGGACGCAGTGATAGTGGATTCAACTTCGCGGCGAGAAACTAGGTAGCTTTCTAGATTGCCGCCATCGGCGGGATCGACGCGTTGAATGATTAGATCCGGCTCGCGCATTTCGAAGATTTCCATTTTTGCCGAACTGGAAAGGCCTAGAGAGCGTTCGCGCAGCGAGCGGCTGGAGCCTTCGGGAACAAAAATTCTGAGGCCCTCGATGGAATGTTTGATGGCGTGGTTACGGCACCAATCGAGCCAAAGAATTCCGAAGACCAACATTCTTTCTACCGTGTCGGTCTCGCGGGGGCCGGCGGCGAGGACGGCCCAGGCGCGACTGCCTTCGCGCATTACTCCGCGGACGTATAGGCCAGAGAAGGAATGTTGAAGATCGGGAGACGAGGTGAGCGAATCCACGATCGAATCGGGAAATTTCTCGGCGAGGATTCTTTCGAAGCGTTCGCGGAATCGTTCACGGCTGACGCGTTCGGGGCGGCGGGCATCGTCGCGACGAACAAATTCGAGACGGCCTGGTTTGGCTTTTCCGAAACGCTGGACTTCAAGAACGATGGAATCCTGGGTGACTTCTTTGACGCGCAGTAAGCGGCGGGTGAGATTGCTTTCGTCGGACCAGAGATGAATTAGGACTTTTTCGTTTTCCTGGTGAATTTCCCATTGGAGGCCGGCCAGCTCGGCGAGCCATTTGCCGTTCTCGCGGACTTCGATGACTCCGGAGGCGGAGAACTTGCGAAGAGCGCTGTCGAGCTCTGCCCAATCGTTGGATTCGGCCTGCACGCGAGCACCGCCCAAAACTGCGAACGTTTATCTATTTTCTATTGCCCAGGGATTATTCTAAAACGAGGCCGGTGACGCGGATGATCGGGTATTCGTGATTCCATTCCGCCGGAAGATGCTCGACGCTGACTTGAAACGTGCCTTTTTGTCCGGCCGTTAATTTCGGCGTGTCGGGGCCGATTAGATGCTCTGAATCTTTTAGGATGACTTGCTTGAAGGGATCGCGAAATTCGATCACCACGTCCATCGCTTTGATGTCTTTCACGCCATCGTTGGTCATGGTGCCGGCGACGTAGGTGAATTCCTGATTCAGAAAGTTGGTGGCCTTGGCCATTTTCAAATCGGTGAAGTGAATGCGTTCGGCGTAAGCCTGTTCGGCCTCGCCGAATGGAAGTTTCACTTCGACGGAAGCTCCCACGCGCGGTTGCAGCTTGCGCGTTAGAAGAAAAATGGCGCCGAAGACGATAGCCATGATCAGCAAACCTGCCACGAAGGCAATCGGCAGGCGGCTTCTTTCTTCGCGGTAGGAACTTTCGCCGGGTTCCATGATTTCCTGATGCTCCAGGGTGCGCGCGCTAACTAGCGGCCGTAGGCCAGACGCATAATTAGTGGCTCGGGAAGGCCGCTCGAGCCCATGCGTTTTTGGACGGCTTCGATGTCGTACGGCACGCGCCAGAATTGCACAGATTTTTTTTCCAAATCGGCAATGACGAAAGCGGCGCGGGGGTCTCCGTCGCGCGGCTGACCGATCGAACCGGGATTCAGCAGGTAGACGGTGTCGTCTTCCAGGGTGAGAGTGGAAAAGGCTTCGCCCGGATTGGGCTTCAGGTGCAGCACGCCTACTTTGTTGTCGTGCAGGCTGAAGCCGCCCTGCAGGTGCGTGTGGCCGAAGAAAGTAATTTGCGCCGGGGCGTCGAGGAGGCTGTCGATGGCTTGGGCGGGAGCGAAGACGTATTCGTCTTCGTCGCGGAAGGCGCCGTGAACGATTACGAAGCCGTCCATGGCGAGAGGGCCGGCGGGCAATTGCTCGAGCCATTCGCGATTTTCGCCGCGGAGTTGGTCGCGGGTCCAGAGGGCGACTGCGCGGGCTACCGGATTGAAATCGTCGGCATTGGCCAGGCCTGAGCCGGCTTTATCGTGATTGCCGCGGATGATGGCGGCGTCCATACCGCGGACGCGATCGACCACCTCGTTCGGGTCGGGGCCGTAGCCGACGACGTCGCCGAGACAAATTATTTTGTCCCACTGACCTTCGGCGGCGGCGAGCGCGGTTTCGAGCGCGGTCACGTTGGCGTGAATGTCACTGAGGATTAGATAGCGCATGCGGCTATGTCCATACCGGATGCGGATTATAGACGAAGCTGATGCTCGCGTTGCACGAAATCGCGTTCGGGGCTGGCCGTGGTGGCCGCGGGTGGGCGGGACGATTGGCTAGCGAATCAGCATGCAGTCGCCGTAGCTGTAGAAGCGATAGCGTTGCTGGACGGCGTGGCGATAGGCGTGCGAGCAATTCTTCGCGGCCGGTGAAAGTGGCGACCAGCGCGAGCAGGCTGGATTGCGGTAGGTGAAAATTGGTCAGGAGCTGAGTGACGATGCGCAGCGGTTTGCCGGGGTATAGGAATATGTGTTGCTTCTTGTTTGCCCGGGTTGGATGCATGGTGCCGGTTTGCTGCGGCTTTTTCGGCGGCGTCTTCCAGGGCGCGAACGGTGGTGGTGCCGATCGCCAGGATTGGGCGATTTTCTTGCTTTGCTTGCGTTATGGCACGCGCGGCATGTTGTGAAATTTCGTAGGATTCGGCGTGGATTTTGTGGTCTTCGAGTTTTTCGGTGCGGACCGGCTCGAATGTTCCGAGGCCTACATCGAGCGTGATTTCGGCGGTCTCGATTTTTCTTTCGCGGAGGCGGGCTAGGAGTTCTGGAGTGAAATGAAGGCCGGCCGTGGGAGCGGCTACGGCGCTGCCGTGTTTCGCGTAGACGGTTTGGTAGCGGTCGCGGTCGGCGGGATCGTCTTCCCTTTTGATATAGGGCGGTAAAGGAATGTGTCCTAGATTTGTTAGCGCCTGGTGAAATCCTTCCTTGGCGGTGAAGCGGATGACGCGGCGGCCGAAGTCTTCGCGGCTTTCGACTATGCCTTCGAGCTGGCCGTCGCCGAAGATGAGTCTCTCTCCGACTGGGATTTTTCTGCCGGGGCGAACAAGGGTTTCCCATTGGCCGGGGGCTAGCTGTCGGACTAGCAGGACTTCTATCTCGGCCTGCAGGTGTTCGCTTTGGGCTGGATTATTTTCGCCGAGTGGCTGGGCGTGGATCCCGATTCGCTTGCCGAAAAGGCGGGCGGGGATTACGCGGGCGTTGTTGAAGACTACGAGTTCGTTGCCGCGGAGGAGATCTGGAAATTCACGGAATTGGCGGTCTTCCCATTTGCCGGTGGCGCGATCGATGAGCATCATGCGCGAATCGTCGCGCTGGGCCAGCGGGCGCTGGGCAATCAGGGCTTCGGGGAGATCGAAGTTCAGTTCGTCGAGATTCATCGGCGCGAAGGCAATCTGCGTTTGCTGATAGAGTAGAGCGCAGTTTGCGGCCAGCTCCATAATTGTAACGAATCATGGTCGTTAAGGCTCACGAGGCAGGAACTTTGGCACAGAATTCGGTACGCACTCCGGCAAAAACTTCGACAGAACCTTCAGTGGTGATCAGCGCGCGCGGGGCGGAACGCATCCGCACCGGGCACCTGTGGGTGTATCGCAGCGACATTCGTTCGGCGCAATGCGAGCCGGGGGCGATGGTCCGCGTTAGTGACGAGCGCGGGCGATATTGGGGGCGGGCTTTTTACAGTGATAAGTCGCAAATCGCGATTCGGATATTGACGCGGGAGAATATTCCTACTGATCGATCGTTTTTTGCGAATCGCTTGCGGAGCGCGGCGGAGTACCGGCGGCGGGTGGTGCAGGATTCCGATACGTTTCGGCTGGTTTACAGCGAGGCGGATTTGCTGCCGTCGATTATCGTGGACCGTTACGGGGATTATTTTTCGATTCAGACATTGAGCCAAGGAAGTGAACGGCAGAAGGCCCAGATCGTCGAGCTGCTGGTTGAATTGTTCGCTCCGAAAGGGATTCTGGAGCGGAACGATCCGAAGGTGCGGCTTTTGGAAGGATTGCCGCAATCGATCAGGCGTTTTGTACGGGGAAATTCCTCCGGAGATCCTGGCTAAGGAAAACGGAGTGACGTTCGTTTACGATCTGGAGCGCGGGCAAAAGACTGGGGCGTTTCTCGATCAGCGGGAAAATCATGCCGCGGCGCGACGATATGCTTCGGGTGAGGTGCTTGATTGTTTCAGCTACCAGGGCGGATTCGCGCTGACGGTGGCTGGGAATTGCGAGCACGTCGAGGGCATCGACATGTCCGGGGCCGCAGTTGAGGCTGCGCGGCGGAACAGCGGCTGAATGAGATCTCGAACGCGACGTTTCGCGAAGGCAATGCTTTTGACATTTTGAAGGAGTACGACGAGGCTGGCCGGCGCTTCAATATGGTCATCTTGGACCCACCCGCGTTCGCTAAGAACCGGGACAGCCTTGCTGCGGCTGAGCGTGGATATAAGGAGATCAACCTTCGGGCTCTGAAGCTTTTACAGCCTGGCGGGTACCTCGTAACTTGTTCATGTTCCTACCATATGAACGAAGGGCTGTTTCTGCAAACAATAGCGGAAGCCGCGAACGATGCGAGGAAGACTGTGGCGGTGGTAGAGAGGCGTACGCAGGCTCAGGATCATCCGATTCTGCTGACCATGCCGGAGACGCATTACCTTAAGTGCATTATATTGAGGGTTTTGTAGAGGAATAGGCGACTTCACCGAGCGGCTTCGGGTTACTGAATATACTTGACAATACTACGCGCATATTTTATTATGCCGATACGCTAAATAAGCATTCCTAGGCGACTCGCTGGCCCCTCGTACTGATTCTTTTCCCCGCCAGCAAAAAGTGAGAGTATCCCGATCATGATTCGTTCTGACAAATTTACGGTTAAGGCCCAGGAAGCGCTGCAGGCTGCCCAGGAGATGGGCGAGCGCTCGGGCCAGCAACAAATTGAGCCCTTGCATGTCTTGTGGGCGTTGGTAGCCCAAGGCGACGGCGTAGTGCCTCCCTTGCTCGAAAAGCTGGGCGTGTCGCCGACGCAGATCGCGAGCGAAGCGGAAAAACAGATCGCGCGTCTGCCGAAAGTTTCCGGCGGGTCGCAGCCGCAGTTCAGCCCGGCGACGACGAAGGTTCTGGAGCGCGCGTTCGATGAAGCGCAGCGGCTGAAGGACGAGTACGTCTCGACCGAACATATATTGTTGGCTATTTCAGCCAGCGATAAAGATCCCGCCGGCCAGCTTCTGGTGAAGCAGGGCGCCGGTCGCGATGCAATTCTTCAGGCCATGACCGCGATCCGCGGGAGCCACCGGGTGACTTCGCAAAATCCTGAATCCACCTATCGCGCTCTGGACCAATACGCCCGCGATTTGACCGAGGCTGCTCGCCGGGGAAAGCTGGATCCGGTGATTGGCCGCGACGAAGAAATTCGGCGCGTGATGCAAATCCTGGCGCGGCGGACAAAGAATAATCCGGTGCTGATCGGCGAGCCGGGCGTGGGCAAGACTGCGATCGTCGAAGGACTGGCCAGCCGCATCGTGGCCGGGGACGTGCCGGAGGTTTTGAAACCGAAGCGGATCGTTTCGCTAGACTTGGCTGCGTTGGTCGCGGGCGCGAAATATCGCGGCGAGTTCGAAGACCGTCTCAAGGCGGTGCTGAAGGAAGTCACGGAGTCGGAAGGTCAAATTATCCTTTTCATCGACGAATTGCACACGCTGGTGGGCGCGGGCGCGGCGGAAGGCTCGATGGACGCTTCCAACATGCTGAAGCCGGCGCTGGCTCGTGGCGAGCTGCGCGCGATTGGCGCGACCACGCTGAACGAATATCGCAAGTACATCGAGAAGGATCCGGCGCTCGAACGCCGCTTCCAGCCGGTGTTCGTGGGCGAGCCATCGATCGAAGACACGATCGCTATTCTTGCGCGGATTGAAGGAGCGCTACGAAGTTCATCACGGCGTGCGCATCAAGGATGCCGCGATTGTGGCCGCGGCAATTCTTTCGCAGCGCTACATCACCGACCGTTTTCTGCCGGACAAGGCCATCGACTTGGTCGATGAAGCGGCGGCGGGTTTGCGCATGGAGATCGATTCCCTGCCGACCGAGATCGACGAGATCGAACGGCGCATTATGCAGCTGGAAATCGAACGGCAGGCCATGCTCAAGGAATCGGACGCGCATTCGCGCGAGCGGCTGAAGCAGATCGAAAAAGAACTGGGGACGCTGAAGGAGAAATCGAACGCGCTCAAGGGACGTTGGCAGACCGAGAAGGACGCCATCGGCCGGATTCGCAAAATCAAAGAAGAAATCGACAGCCTGAAATCCGAAGAGCAGCGTTTCGAACGCGCCGGCGATCTTTCGCGCGTGGCGGAAATTCGCTACGGCAAACTTTCAGCGGCGGAGAAAGAGCTGAATGCGGCGCAGGACAAGCTGGCCGCGCTGCAGAAAGATCATCCGATGCTGAAGGAAGAAGTCGGCGAGGAAGAGATCGCGAAGATCGTCAGCAAATGGACGGGGATTCCGGCCGGGCGTTTGCTGGAAGGCGAAATTCAGAAGCTGGTGCACATGGAAGAGCGGCTGCGCGACCGGGTGGTCGGGCAGGACGCGGCTTTGGCGGCAATCGCCAATGCCATTCGGCGCAGCCGTTCGGGACTGAGCGATCCGAATCGGCCGATTGGTTCGTTCCTATTCCTCGGGCCTACCGGCGTGGGAAAGACCGAACTGGCTCGGGCTGTCGCAGAATTTCTTTTTGATGATGAACGGGCCATCGTGCGGCTGGACATGTCGGAATACATGGAGAAGCATTCGGTGGCACGCATGATCGGCGCGCCTCCGGGATACGTGGGGTACGAAGAAGGCGGGCAGCTAAGCGAAGCGATTCGGCGGCGGCCGTACTCCGTTGTACTGCTGGATGAAATTGAGAAGGCGAATCCGGATGTGTTCAACGTGTTGCTGCAGATTCTCGATGACGGCCGCCTGACCGATGGGAAAGGCCGCACCGTGGATTTTCGGAATACGGTGATCATCATGACTTCGAATGTGGGGTCGGCGGCGATTTTTGATCTGATGGAAAAGGATCCGAAGAAAGCGCGCGAAGAGGCCATGAGCGCATTGCGCGAACTGTTCCGTCCGGAGTTTCTGAACCGGATCGACGACATCGTGTTGTTCAAGCCACTGGGTAAGGACCAGATCGAGCACATCATCGACTTGCAAATGCAGCATCTTTTGAAGCGGCTGGGTGAACGCAAAATTACTCTGAAACTTTCGGCAGCGGCTAAGGCGCTGTTGTTCCGTGAAGGATACGACCCAGCGTTCGGAGCTCGGCCGATGAAGCGGGCGATTCAGCGGTTGATTCAGGATCCGCTGGCGCTGAAGCTGCTGGATGGCGAAGTTCTGCCGGGGGACGAGGTCAACGCGGACGTCGACAAGAAGACGGAAGAGATGAAGTTCGAGCGGAAGGCGGCGAAGGCCAAAGCCGGGTCATAATCGAGCCGCGGCAACCGTTTCGATCATCTAACTTATATGATGGCAGTGAGGCCGCCAGTTTAGGGCGGCAGGGCAGACGAACATGAAGACTCTTAAAACAGCATTTCTTTTGACCGCACTGACGATGCTTTTGATTTTCCTCGGCGCGGCCTTCGCCGGCCCGCGCGGCATGACCTTGGGGCTGATCATCGCCGTGGTGATGAACGGCGGTGCTTATTTCTTCTCGGACAAGATCGCGCTGAAGTCGAGTGGTGCGGTGCCCATCAGCCGCGAGGAATCTCCGCGCCTCTACGCGGTGATGGAACGGCTGGCTGCGAAATCGAATCTGCCCATGCCCAAATTGTTTCTGATTCCGCAGGCGGCGCCGAATGCGTTCGCCACGGGCCGGAATCCGAGCCATGCGTCGGTGGCGGTGACGCAGGGCCTGATGGAATTGATGAACGATGACGAACTCGAGGGTGTGATCGCTCACGAGCTTTCGCACGTGCGGAACTACGACATTCTGACGACTTCAATCGCCGCGACGCTGGCCGGAGCGATCACCTGGGCTGCGCATCTAGGAAGATTTGGAATGATGTTTGGCGGTGGTGGACGCGATCGCCGTGGTGGTGGTCTGGGAGCGCTGCTGGCGATATTCCTAGCTCCACTCGGAGCGCTGATTCTGCAGATGGGTATTTCCCGGTCGCGCGAATATCAGGCGGATGCTTCGGGAGTTCAAATGGTCGGTCACGCTCAAGGACTGATCAGCGCACTCGAAAAGTTAGGTGCGTACAATCAAAGAATTCCGATGAACATTCCGCCGTCGACGTCGGCGCTGTGTATTGTGCAGCCGCTCGCGCCGCGCGAATTTTTGTCCAACCTGTTCAGTACGCATCCTCCGCTATCGGACCGCATTGCTGTGCTGCGCAACATGACGATCACGCGGCAAGGGTAATCCCTTTTTCGCCGGGTTTTCGGATTCAGCAGCGCAGGCGAAACTGTCCTTGGCCGTGTCCGCAGAACCACGAATAAATGTTACTGGCGCGTAAAATTTGCGTGGCCTCTACCCCATTTACCCCACTACCATTAACCGTAGACCCCACCTAAGCACCTTACAATCAGCGCCATAGTCCGTTCGGCCGACGCATGCCCGGTTTGGTCCGAGGCGTGCATTTTCTCTTACTCGCAAGGGAATCCTGGAGGGAGATACAAAATGAGTGACGAACGGCATGACGTGCAGAACGTAGTTGTGGCAGAAGAAGCGGCCGCACCGCGTTGGGTCGGGATCATAGTGGTCGCGTTGGCAATTATTTCGCTGGCGGCGCTGGGAATTGGTTGGTCGGCATCGAACCACTCCAAGAGCCTGGAGCAATCGGTAGCTTCGCAAGTGCAACAGACCAAGCAGAGCGAGGACGTGTTGAGCCAGCGGCTGGCCAAAGCTGAAGATACCAATGCGCAGCTCGCCGGCGAGTTGAGCGTGGTCACCGATAAAATGAAGCTGACCGAAGGCGAACTCGGCAAGGCTCGCGCGCAAGCAAAACAGATCAAAGAAAACGACGCGAAAGAGCTGACCGAGATGCAGAACCAGACCACCGCGCAACTGGCGACCAAAGCCAGCGTGGATGACGTCAACAAGCTGGGCACCGACGTCAACGGCGTGCGGACCGACCTGGACACCACCAAGAACGGCCTGCAGATGACCCGCGGCGAATTCGGCACTTTGATCGCGCGCAACCACGACGAGGTGGAAGAACTTCGGCGGCTGGGTGAACGCGACTATTACGAATTCACGATCGACAAGAAGAACTCACGCGAGAAGGTTGGCGCTCTGATGGTGGAACTGCACGCGACCAACACCAAGAAGAGCCAGTACGGCGTGACGATTTTCGTCGACGACCAGCGCCACGAAAAGAAGAACCTGACGGCGAACGAGCCGCTGTACTTCTTCGAATCGGGTGCGCGTGCTCCGCTTGAATTTGTGGTGAATCAGGTGGGCAAGGACAAGATTACCGGCTACTTGAGCGTGCCGAAGTCGAATTCAAACCACGCGCAGGCAGCGGTTTCTGGCGGCAACTAACTTCATACGTTTCATACCATCATAGCGGTGAAAAAAAAGGGCGCCCGGTGGGCGCCTTTTTTTTGGTAATGCTTAGAACCCGGGAGACTACTCGGCTCGTTTGGCGGCGCGGGTCTTGCGGCTCAGGAACTTCTTGGCGAGCGCGGGAAGCTTGTCGTGCGAGAGCTTGCCTGCTTCGTACAGCTTCACTTTCGCTTTCGCGGTCTTGCGGCGGCGGCGCTGGCGTTTCTGCGCCACGTAACGCTTGTCGTGTGACATCCAATTCCCTCCAAAGAATCCGCCTATGATTGTAGCGGACCAGGAAAAGGATGCAAGGCTCGCCGCTGATTTTGCGCTGTACTTCGGGTAGCATGGACTTCCTATGCCGGCCACTGCCATCTACGCCAGCCGCATCCTTACGCCGCAGGAAGAACTGCGCGATTGCGTCATTTTAGTCGAGGCCGGGCGGATTACTGCCATCGGTCACCGCGATGAAGTTCACATTCCTCCGGGGGCGAAAGATTACGTGGCGTCCGGGATGACTGTGGTTCCCGGTTTCGTCGACGTGCACATTCACGGCGCGGGCGGACACGACGTGATGGAAGGTGACGCTGCGGCGTTGGATAAAATCACGGCGACGGTGGCGCGCTTCGGGACGACTTCGATGGTGGCAACTACCGTGACTGCGCCGATCGAAGCGACCTGCCACAGCCTGGAAGGCATCGCGCAGTATATTCGCGCGCACGAGAGCACTGCGGATAATGCGCGATTTGGGGCGGACATTCTGGGAATTCATCTGGAAGGTCCGTTCATCAATCCTGAGCGGCGGGGCGTGCATCCGGTTGAATCGATTCTTGAGCCTTCGGTTCCGACGTTTGAAAAGTTTCGCGCGGCGGCGGGCAATTTCATCAAGATTCTGACCATCGCTCCGGAAATGCCGGGCGCGCTGAAGTTGATCGCTGCCGCGCTGGCGAATGGAATTGTGGTCGGCTTAGGGCACACGGATGCGGATTACGCGCAGGCGCGCGCGGCGATTGCGGCGGGGGCACGGCATGCGGTGCACGTCTACAACGCGATGCGGCCGTTTGGGCACCGTGATCCGGGAGTGATCAGCGCGATATTGACCGACGCCGACGTAACGGCGGAAATTATCGCGGACGGAGTGCACGTGGCCGGGCCGGCGATTCAAGTCTTGTTGGGCACCAAAGGATTTGACACCGTGCTGCTGGTTAGCGATGGCACGGCCGCGACCGGGATGCGTGATGGTGGGTATCGGCTCGGCAACATGGAAGTCGCGGTGAAAGATGGAGTGGTTCGAAACAGCGAAGGCAAGCTGGCCGGAAGCACGCTGACGATCGACCGCGCCATCCGGTTCCTGGTGGATTTAGGAGTACCGGCGGTGGACGCGATTCGCATGGCTACGATTCTGCCTGCGCGGCGGCTTGGCCTCGCTGGGAAAAAAGGAATTATCGCGGTCGGCGCGGACGCGGATCTTGTGGTGCTTACGCCCGATCTACATGTTGCAGGCGTGATGACGCGCGGCGTTGGGCTGGCGTAAACACGCGTAGCCGGCGCCGGGCGACCTCTCTTCTCGTAGGAAAAACTGCGATGTCTAGCGCTTCGCGGGATTCGTTGGTCGAGCTGCTACAAAACCTCCCACCCTTCTGAGCGGCGAAGAGTGGGGCCCCGAAAATTCCAATGCGAATGATGTGACGAGCGAAGCAGCGTTGGGAAAAAACTTTGAAGGAATTACTTATTTAGCGGAATTTTCAGTTCTTCGGCGAAGCGGTAGGGATCGAAGGGGCTCATCGGAAAATAGCGGCCTTCGACTTCGATGGTGGGGACTTTGCGCTTGCCGTTATTCACGCGCAGAACCGTCGCTTCGGCTTCCGGGTTGTGGTCGATATTAATCTCGCGAAAGGCGATTCCTCGGTCTTTGAGGAAGCTCTTCGCGCGACGGCAATCGCAGCACCAGGTGTTCGAGTAGACGGTGATTTCGGACATTACATTCTCTTCAGTATTTCTAGCACGATAATTAGATGCATTGTAAAGCCTGCGGATTCCGGCGTGCGGAAGTCCAAATAGCTCAATGGATACTAGGCTTTAGCGTGTTCCATCTCGCGTGTTGCGTTGCCGGTGGCACCAGATCCGCCCTTATTGGCTGCTTCCAGGCGCACCGTGGCGCGGGTGATGGCGGCGTTCGCAGCGTCCCAATCGGCTTCGGTGGCGTTGGCGCCGGGCAGGTTGGCCTTGGCGCGATCCAGAGCTGCTTGGGCCCTGGCAGTGTCGATCTGGTCGGTGCGTTCGGAAGCCTCGGCCAGGACGATCACACGGTTCGGCAAAACTTCGGCGTATCCGCCCATAACAGTGACCGAGCGGGTTTCGCTTCCCTTTCGATAGGTCAAAATTCCGATTCCCAGTTCAGTGAGCAGCGGAGCGTGGCCCGGGAGGACGCCGAGGTAGCCGTCTTTGCCGGGCATCTCGACGGAATCGACGTCTTCGCTCATGACGTGGCGCTCCGGCGTGACCACCTGCAATTCGATCGTATTTTGTTCGTTGGCCATTTCGTTGGTGTCTTAGTTGATCTTGCTGAACCCTACGCGGTTGCCGCCATTTTTTCTGCTTTCTCGCGGGCTTCTTCGATCGGGCCGACCATGTAGAAAGCTTGTTCCGGCAAATCGTCGTGTTTGCCTTCGACGATTTCCTTGAATCCGCGAACGGTGTCTTCGATCTTTACGTATTTTCCGGCGAGGCCGGTGAACTGCTCGGCCACGAACATCGGCTGCGACAGGAATTTTTCGATTTTGCGCGCGCGGGTCACGGTCAACTTGTCGTCATCGGAAAGTTCTTCGATACCGAGGATGGCGATGATGTCCTGGAGTTCCTTGTAGCGCTGCAGCACGCCCTTGACGGAGCGGGCCACGTTGTAATGTTCCTGGCCGACGATGCGCGGGTCGAGGATGCGCGAGAAACTAGCCAGCGGATCGACGGCGGGATAGATGCCGCGTTCGACGATCTGGCGGCTGAGGTTGGTGGTGGCATCCAAGTGCGCGAAGGTTGCCGCTGGAGCTGGATCGGTGTAGTCGTCGGCCGGGACGTAAATGGCCTGAACCGAGGTGATCGAGCCGTTCTTGGTGGAGGTGATGCGTTCCTGGAGTTCGCCGATTTCGGTGTTCAGGTTCGGCTGATAGCCTACGGCGGAAGGCATGCGGCCTAGGAGCGCCGAGACTTCCGAGCCAGCCTGCACGAAGCGGAAAATATTATCGATGAAGAGCAGTACGTCGAGTTTTTCTTCGTCGCGGAAATATTCGGCGACGGTGACGCCGGTGAGACCAACGCGCAAGCGCGCGCCGGGCGGCTCGGTCATCTGGCCGTAGATCAGGGCGCAACGCGACTTATCTGGATTGCCGGCGACGACTACGCCAGATTCCTGCATTTCGAGCCAGAGGTCGTTTCCTTCGCGAGTTCGTTCTCCTACTCCGGCGAAAACCGAAACGCCGCCGTGCTGCATGGCGACGTTGTGAATCAATTCTTGAATCAGCACGGTCTTGCCCACACCAGCGCCGCCGAATAATCCGATTTTGCCGCCCTTCAAATAAGGCTCGGTGAGGTCGACGACTTTGATTCCGGTCTCGAACATCTCGAGATTAGTGGATTGGTCTTCAAGCAGTGGCGCCGGACGATGAATGGGATAACGCTTTTCGGTTTTGATCGGGCCGAGCTTGTCGACCGGTTCGCCGAGCACGTTCATCACGCGGCCCAATACGCCGCGGCCTACCGGAACCGAGATCGCTTCGCCGAGGTCAACGGCTTTCATGCCGCGGACGAGGCCTTCGGTGGGCTTCATGGCCACGCAGCGCACGCGGCTTTCGCCCAGGTGCTGCGCGACTTCGGCGATGATGTCGAGCGGCTCGGGATTGTTGAAACCTTCGCTGGTGATGCGGACCGCGTTGTGAATCAGCGGCAAGTGCCCTTCGGTAAATTGGACGTCTACTACGGGGCCAATGACTTCGATGACGTGCCCGGTTTTCAAATCGTTCGTTGTTGCCATCATAGCTCCTGAAAAATTCGTTTCCAGCCGCCTGGCGGCTCTTTCTGATACTTACGAATTCGCTGACGATGCTCCGCTGACGATTTCGATCAGTTCTTTGGTAATCGCCGCCTGGCGAATGTTGTTCATCTTCAAAGTGAGTTTGTCGATCAAGTCCGACGCGTTTCGCGTAGCCGAATCCATGGCGGTCATGCGGGCGGCATGTTCGGCTGCGGCGGATTCGAGCAGGATGCGGTAGATTTCGGATTCGAGATATCGGGGCACGAGACCGGCAAAAATTTCTTCGACTGGCTGCTCGTAAATGTAGTCGATGACCATGCCGTCGCCCTTCGCGCCGGGTTCCATGGGCAATGACTGGCGGCCCCCGGCAGCGTGGTCCGCGTCCTGTCCCACGTTTTGATCTGGGTTCTGGTCTTTGTCGCGCTTGATGACTTCGGCGTCGATGGGAAGCAGCTTTTCTGCGCGCAGATGCTGGACCATTACATTTTTGAATTCGTTGTAGATGATGTAGACGGCGTCGACTTCTTCGGCGATGTACAACTCGGCGACGCGTTTAGCGATTTCTTTGGCCTTGGAAAATTCCACGTGGGCGGAGACGTCGAGATATTCACCTACGAACTTGTATCCGCGCTTTTTCAGGTTCTCGCGGCCTTTCTTGCCGACTACGAGAAATTCGAGCGTTTTATCTTTGTGCTCGCGAATGAAGGTACTCGTGTGGCGCAGGACGTTTGAATTGAAGGCACCGGCCAAGCTGCGATCGCCGGTCAGAACCATCACCAGTATCTTTTGTTCCGGGCGGCGTTTTAGCAGCGCGTGAGCGGGAGATTCCATGCGGGCGGCTGCCGAACGTAGCACGCGAAGGATTTCCTTGGCGTAGGGGCGCGCGGCGAATACGCCTTCTTGCGCACGGCGCAGTTTCGCCGCGGCCACGAATTTCATGGCGCGGGTGATCTGCTTGGTGCTTTTCACCGAGCGAATGCGGCGTCGATAATCGAGAAGTGTGGGCATCGAATCGAAAAATTACGCGGTGGCTCCTGCTTTTTCCGCGGACTTCGCCTTCTCGGCTGCGGCAGCTTCGGCGGCTTGGGCCGTCTGGGTGGAAGCCTTGAAGCGTTCTTTAAAATCGCCCAAGGCTTTCATGGCTTCGGCGCGATTGGTGTCGTCAAAGGCCTTCTTTTCGCGCAATGATTTCAGCAAGCCGCTGTAATTGGTTTCGATGAAGGGGTACAACTCGGCTTCGAAACGGCGACATTCCGAGGGCTCGATGTCATCGAGAAATTTGTTGGAGGCCGCGAAGATGATCAGGACCTGCTTTTCGACCGCCAGCGGCTGATACTGATCCTGTTTCAGAACTTCCATCAGGCGCTGTCCGCGGGCGAGCTGAGCCTGGGTGGCTTTGTCGAGTTGCTCCGTTCCAAATTGAGCGAACGCCGCGAGGTCGCGGTACTGCGCCAAATCCAAGCGCAACGTGCCGGAAACCTGACGCATGGCCTTGATCTGCGCGTTGCCGCCGACGCGGCTAACCGAGATACCGGCGTTGACGGCCGGACGGTTGCCGCTGTTGAACAAGTCGGCTTCCAGGAATATCTGACCATCGGTAATCGAAATGACGTTGGTGGGAATGTAAGCCGAAATGTCACCGGCCTGCGTTTCGATTACGGGCAGCGCGGTCAGCGATCCGGCTCCGAGTTCGTCGTTCAATTTGGCGGCGCGTTCCAGTAGGCGCGAGTGCAGGAAGAAAACGTCTCCGGGAAACGCTTCGCGGCCGGGAGGACGCCGCAACAAGAGCGAAATTTCGCGGTAGGACTGCGCGTGCTTCGAAAGATCGTCGTAGAAGCAAATCGCGTGGCGCTTGGTGTCGCGGAAATATTCACCGATGGCGCAAGCGGTGAAGGGCGCGATGTATTGCATCGACGCCGATTCGGAAGCGGTAGCCGCGACCACAATGGTGTGTTCCATCGCGCCGAAATCGGTGAGGGTCTTGATGACCTGGGCTACGGTGGAACGCTTCTGACCGATGGCGCAGTAGATGCAAATCATGTCGCCACCGCGCTGGTTCAAGATCGTGTCGATGATGATGGCGGTCTTTCCCAATTGGCGGTCGCCGATGATCAATTCGCGCTGGCCGCGGCCGATGGGGATCATGGCGTCGATGGATTTGATTCCGGTTTGAATCGGTTCGCGCACCGGCTGGCGGTCGATGACGCCCGGGGCGATGCGTTCCAGCGGATTGCGCTGGGTGGAGGCGATGGGACCTTTGCCGTCGATTGGATTTCCGAGCGCGTCGACTACGCGGCCAATCATGCCGTCGCCTACCGGCACAGACATAATGTTGTTGGTGCGCTTGACGGTGTCGCCCTCTTTGATTTCGGTGTAATCGCCGAGCAAAACGGCGCCAACCTGATCTTCTTCGAGGTTCAGCGCGATGCCGAATACATCGTGCGGGAAAGCGATCATTTCGCCGGCCATGCACTTGTCCAGCCCGTGAATACGGGCGATGCCGTCGCTAACGGAGATGACGGTGCCGACTTCTTCGACCGCCATGGTCTGCTGGTAATTTTCGATCTGCTCGCGCAGAATCTTGGAGATTTCGTCCGCTTTAATATTCGCCATTCCTGCTCCTCGTTTCGATTCCGTTATTCCGATTCCAGGCGCTCGCGCATGCGGTTCAACTGTTCGCGAACCGAACCGTCGTAAACCGTCGAGCCTACCCGGACAACGGCGCCGCCCAGCAGCGCCTTATCTTCGGCAAATTGCGCATCGATCTTTTTTCCGGTGCGCCGCGCCAGCACCGCCAGCAGTTCCTTCTTTTCTGCGTCACTCAACGGCCGCGCGGTGGTCACTTCGGCTTCGACGATTCCGACGCGGCGGTTCATTTCGGTCGCGAAGGCGTCGTTAATTTCGCGGAACAGGTGGGTGCGCTGATGGCTGACGACCAGGCTGACAAAATTGCGCACTTCGGCGCTCAGCCCCATTGTCGCCGCTACCGCGGCGACAATCTTGTTTTTTACTTCATGGTCAAGCGAAGGAGTTTCCAGCGCGTTGCGGAGGTCGGCAGAATCCGCAAACTCCGCGAGGAAGGACGCCAAATCCTTGCGAATCGTCTCGCCGGTATTATGGGCGGTCGCAACGTCGGCCAGCGCTACTGCGTATCGTTCGGCGACCGCGCTCAATTCACATTCCTTCCGAGTTCCGCGATGAATGAGTGGAACAACTTGGTTTCGGCCTGGGGCGTCAATTCCTGACGAAGCATGGCTTCGGCCAGTTGAATCGAGAGGCGCGCGCCGAGCGCCTTTAGTTCGTGACGACCCGCTCGGGCGGCAGCGTCAATTTCGACGCGCGCGGCCTGCTCGATTTTTTCGCTCTCGAAGCGGCCGGTGTCGCGCAAACGCTGGGCTTCGGAATCGGCATCGCGCTTGGCCTGAATGCGGAGCTGCTCGATTTCGGTCTCAAGGTTCGCGACCTTAGCTTGAATTTCCTGACGCTGGCGCTCCGCCGTCTCGCGAGCGCGGGTGCCTTCCGCGATCTTTTCCGAAATTTCCCGCGCTTTGGTCCGGAACGTGGGGCCTAATTTCACAAGGGCGTAAACCAGTAGCCCGAGAATAATTGCAAAATTTACCCAACGGAAAGTGTGCCCTAGCGAAGAATCCGTGGCTGCGTCGCCGCCTTCCTGGGCCAAGGCCGGAAGCGCGGCCAGCAGCGCACCAAAGATCAACACAACCAATCCTCGCGCAGCGGCCGAACCGCGGAAACTGAACAAGCTGGTCATCAGCGGCCGACGCCTCCCAAGGTGAGAGGCTTTTCCAAGATGCTGCGGGTAATTTGTCCGGCGATTTCGGGCGCGCTGGCTTCGATCTGCTTGCGCGCAGCAGCCAGTTCGACGTCGATTTTCTTTTTCGCTTCGGCCACTTCTTTTTGGGCCAGCGAGCGCATGGCCTTAAGGTTCTTGGCGCGTTCTTCGACGATCGCCTGGCGCGCAGCTTCCTGCTCGGCATAAATCTCAGCGCGGGCCTTTCTTAAGGCTTCGTTGTAATTTTGCAGATCCTGATTGGCTGCGGCCTGGACTGCGGCGGCGTCTTTGCGGGCGCCTTCGATCCTGGCTTCGCGCTCAGCCATGGCTTTTTGAATCGGAGCAAAAAAAGCCCAGCGCATAAACAAATAAAAGAGGAAAACGAGGACCACTGTAGGCACAGCTTGAAGAAACAAGTTTCCGATTTGGCGAAGGATTTCCATCGTCAGGAGAGAATTAGTGCTGTGTCCGCCCCGTTTCCTTGGTTCAAGTCACGCCCAGGCTTCAACATAAGCGCCGGAGCACACACTTCTAGGTTGAATTCGTGAAAGCGATTATCGCATCGAGCGTTGGTATCCGTCAACGTCTGGCGGCTAGATTAGAATTCTCCAAAAAAATCTTGACTCTCCAGATTGGTCGCGCTAACTTCCGCGAACCATCGGCACCGGGATTTTTTTCAGCTTCGTTCTCTGCTTATTCGTCAGTGCTCATTCGTCACTGAGATCGTTCCGACCTCGACGTCGATTCGGACTCTAAACTCAACCCAGCTCGCGCACTTCTCGCGCTCCGACAGAACAGAACTTGAGGCAAGGCAAATTGCCAAGCCGTCAAGGCCACTCGTCCGCAGGGGTGTATTCGTCCGGACGCGCTCCGTCAGTTCCACTCAAGGAAAAGGAGATCGAATGTTACTGGGCACCAAATTCCGAAAACACGCTCTGTCGCTCGGGCTGTCGATGTTTGCCACCGCCCTGGTCGCCGCACCGGCTTTGCAGGCGCAAGAGGCCATCGAATCGCCCAAGATTGCCGGGTCCTCGAAGGACCTGGGACTGGCTCAACCGCAGCAGGAATTGACGCTGACCGTTCATCTGACTCCGCGCAATGAGGATGCTTACAATGCGGCGGTGGAAGCGCTGTATACGCCCGGCTCGCCGACGTATCACCGCTGGTTCAGCCCTGCTGATTTCGCGAAATATGCTCCCACGGTTAGCGACATGACGACCGTCAAGAGCGAGCTGACGGGCCACGGTCTCTCGGTGGTATCCGTGGATCCCAACAATTTTTCGGTTCGCGTACGCGGCAACGTGAGCAGCGTGGAAGCAGCGTTTGGGACGCAAATTCACAACTACCAGCTTAATAATGGCAAGACCTTCTATGCGAACGCAACTCCGGCGAAACTTTCCGGACCTGCCGCGGCGATGATCAGCGCCGTATCCGGGCTGAGCAGTTTCGCCATGAAGCCGATGTTGAAGTTCCAGACCAATCCCAAGACCGGCAAGCCGGTGGCAGGTGTGCCCATCGCCAAGGCGACGGGAAGTTTGCTGACTACGTATTTCTCGAATGATTGCTTCAAGGCCGCGCAGCCTTACACGCTGACGACCGAGGGAGCAACGTTGCCGGTGGGACAGTATTACGGCAACTTCTACGGCTTTAACGATCCGCTGAAGTCGTGCGGATACACGCCGCAGCAAATGCAAGCGCACTACAATATTCGCACCGGGATCAACGCGGGCTTGGATGGCACCGGCCAGACGATCGTGCTGGTGGACGGGCCGAGCGATCCCTCCGTTAAGGATGACCTGGTGGCGTTTTCGAAGTTGACGGGTCTTCCGCCGATTACCTCCAGCAACTTTCAGATCATCTATCCGGACGGCGTGCCCTCGCAATTGACGCTGACCGAAATCGCCAATTGGGATGAAGAAGCCGATCTGGACATCGAGTGGGCCCACGCGATGGCGCCGGGAGCGAAGATTATTCTGCTGATTGCTCCCACGCAGGACTGGACCGAACTCGAATTCATGATCCAGTACGCAACGCAGCATCATCTGGGCAACGTGATTTCCAACAGCTACGGCTACCCGGAACAAGCTTGGGGCGCGTTTACCCAGAAAGGATTCGATCAGGTAATCCAGGCGGCCGCAGCGGCGGGAATTGCAGTGAACTTCTCCACCGGCGACGGCGGCGACGAAGGGCTCGGAGAGCCTAACGTGGGCGGGGCGTCGTATCCCTCGAGTTCGGCGTTCGCGACAGCGATCGGCGGCACCAGCCTGGGCATTCCTAACACCAGCGGGACAACCTCGGAAGTGGGCTGGGGGAACAACGGGACTTTTCTCTCGTTCGCGACCGACTTTGTGCTCGATCCGCCCGAAAATCTCGGCTTGCTCGGCGGATCCGGCGGCGGCGAGAGCATCTTGATTCCGAAGCCGAACTGGCAGAAGAATCTTGGAATCCCGGGAGCGAATCGGCAGCAGCCGGATATTTCGGCGGTCGCTGATCCGTACACCGGCGCAATTTTCGTGTCCGGAGGCTACGTCAGCGTAATCGGTGGAACGAGCCTGGCGAGTCCGGTGTTTTCGGCGATTTGGGCGCTGGCGGATCAGAAAGCCGGAGTTTCGCTGGGCCAAGCTGCGCCGCTGCTCGCTTCGTTACCGAAGGGCTCGGGGGCGATCAAGGACATCGTGCCAGTCGGAAGCCCGACGAACGTTGCGGGAACTGTCTTCGATTCGGCCGGGGCGACATATTATTCGCCGGACGACTTGCTGGCTCCGCTGTACACAACTACCACGTATTTCAGCGCGGTTTGGAATCTCGGCGGCGGTGAAGATGTGGTGCTCAGTTTCGGGACGGACACTTCGTTGACCGTGACGACTGGCTGGGACAATGTGACCGGGTTCGGAGTGCCGAGCTCGAATTTCGTTAACATCGTGGCGGCCGCGAAGTAGAACCGGTTTCACGGCTCTGTTTCACGGAACTGCGACAGAAAAGGGAGCGGAGAAGTTTCCGCTCCCTTTTTATTTTGGCCATCCTAACGGGCGGGTTCGGCTTTCAAATGCGGGCTTGCTGGCGATCAGAAACCACAGCTGCACGGCGATATACGGGAGAGAGAAAACCAGGCTGAGCCACATGGGGAAATGCATTGGAGTGGCGGGCGCGGGCAGCGTCATCTGCGATTGAATGGTGGCCATGGCACTTTCGTAGCGCGTTTGGGCACCCGGAAGAATTACCGAAATAATCGAATTGAAAATCGCGAAATTGAAATAGTAGATGGCGAGGCTGCGGCCCCAGGGTTGGAGATGCCAGAGGCCGTAAGCGATCGTTCCTTGGATGGCGGCGAAAGCGAAAATGATCAGAAATGCCGCGGGGCCAGTAAAAGGGAAACTCAGAAACATCACTGGGATTTGAAACACTGCCAGGTATAGCGGAAGACTCAGCGTGCCCAGCGCCATGAGGCCGGCGATGATGGTGATGCTGAGCGGCCGGCCTCCGGAATAGGGACCCGGACGCGTCGCGGCTTCCAAATTCACCGTTGAAGGCGTGCCGCGCCGCGCGTGGAATTCGGCCTTGACCGTTTGCGAATTGAAATACAGCAGGCCCATCACCGCCAGGACGCTTAAGAGCGCGTAGACGCCCGCTCCTCCGAGGCGCGCGATCGCCATCATCCGTTCGGTGGCTTGCGGATCCGGCGTGTTGCCTGGAATGGGGAGCTTAGCCAGAAACATCATCAAGAATCCGGGGACGGAGAGGGCCAGCAGCAGGATTGAAAAGACGATCACCGAAATTCGCGACCATTCTCGAAGGTTTAGCAGGCCTACTCCGGAGGCAATGCCCCACCCGCCGAACAAAACCGCGCTCAAGACCAGAAATATGGCGATGTACAAAAATCCGTGGGGCAGGCTTCCGTTGGGCGTGGCGATGATGAAGCTGAGGGCCATCAAGGCCCCGGCGAAAAGCGTTATGGCGCTGCCGACGAACACCAACACCGCGCCTATGGTAATTCCCGCCGGCCGCTTCACTGCGCCTCCTGCCTGACCCTGGTCTCGTTATATCACCTCCACCGCGGGCGTCTTGAGCTTTCGATGGCGGTAGACGCGTACCGATGACTGCGGCACAGGCGACTTTGGTGGCTGGCGGCGTGGCATCGACGCGGTGGCAGAATCGCTGCGATGTTCGCTACAATAATAGTTTCGGAGATTGGCTTTGGAGTGCACCGGGAGTGCGCGCGAATCGCGTTAGCGGGTCGCAACTTGGTTCCGTGGATCTTGCGCTGGCGGATTTATAAGGAGATCGAAATGCCTTCATTTTCGGGAGTCGATTATCTCGACTTCGATTCGGTGCTGACGGACGAAGAGAAGCTGGCGCGGAATACGACGCGGCAGTTTGTCGATGAGCAGATCATGCCGATCATCGAGGAATACAACCGCGAAGGAAAATTCCCGATGCAGCTGGTGCCCGCCATGGCTGAACTCGGCTTGTTTGGCGCGAGCCTGAAAGGTTATGGCTGCGCGGGAATGTCCAACGTGGAGTATGGGTTGGTCACGCAGGAACTCGAGCGCGGGGATTCTGGGCTGCGCAGTTTTGTTTCGGTGCAGTCGGCGTTGGTAATGTATCCGATTCATGCGTTTGGTTCGGACGCGCAAAAAGAAAAGTGGCTGCCGCTGTTGCAGCAGGGCAAAGCGATCGGATGTTTCGGACTGACTGAGCCGCAGTTTGGTTCGAATCCTGGCGGGATGCTGACCCGCGCGGTGAAGAAGGGCGACAAGTACGTTTTGAACGGCGAAAAAATGTGGATCACCAGCGGATCGCTCGCGGCGGTGGCGTTGATTTGGGCCAAGTGCGAAGACGGCAAGATTCGCGGGTTCTTGGTGGAAAAAGGCACGCCGGGATTCAAGGCCTGGGACGTACACGGAAAATATTCGCTGCGGGCATCGGTAACTTCGGGATTGTCGATGACCGATTGCGAAATTCCGGGTGAAAATATTCTGCCGGGCGTCGAAGGTTTGCGCGGGCCTTTGTCTTGTCTGAATCAGGCGCGCTATGGAATCGGCTGGGGCGGCATTGGCGCGGCGATGGCTTGTTACGACACGGCGCTACGCTACGCCAAGGAACGCAAGCAGTTCGACAACAAGCCGATTGCTTCGCACCAGTTGGTGCAGGAAAAGCTGGTGTGGATGATCACGGAAATCACTAAGGCGCAATTTCTCGCGCTGCAGGTGGGTCGCCTGAAGGATGCCGGACGCGTGCATCCTTCGCACATTTCAATGCTGAAGATGAACAACGTGTGGATGGCGCGGGAAACGGCGAGCCGGGCGCGGGAAATTCTGGGAGCGAACGGAATCGTCGACGATTACTGCGTAATGCGGCACATGGCCAATCTCGAATCGGTTTTTACCTACGAAGGCACGCACGACATCCACAAGCTCATCATCGGCGAACGCATCACCGGAATTTCGGCTTTCGCTTAGAGCAGAACCGGTCCAAAGTGGTTTTCGTGCATGGCCACCGCGAGACATAAGCTATTGCCCCGCCCTGCGCATTTGGGATTATGATGGGCCGCTAACGGGCCGACCGCCCCGACCTGCCGGAACTCTTCCGATTTGCTGGTCATCATTGAGGAGCAATCATGGAAAAGGAACTCAGCCTCGAATTTCTTCGCGTGGTCGAAACCGCGGCGATCGAATCGGCGCGAACCATGGGGCAGGGCGACCGCGAGGGATCCGATCACGCCGCCGTAGAAGCCATGCGGAAAGAGATGGATCGCGTGGGGATGGATGGCACCATCGTGATCGGTGAAGGTGAGCGCGACAAAGCGCCGATGCTATTCATCGGCGAAAAAGTCGGCGCCGCCGTTCGTGACAAGTCTCGGACCTATCCGCAAGTCGATATTGCCGTCGATCCGCTGGAAGGGACCAATCTGTGCGCGACCGGCGAACCTGGAGCCGTGGTGGTTCTGGCCGCGAGCGAACATGGCGGCCTGTTGCATGCCCCGGACCTCTACATGGAGAAGATTATTGTCGGGCCGCCGGCTAAAGGCGCAATCGACCTCGATGCGCCGGCGAAAGATAACCTGCGCGCGATTGCCCGGCGCTACGATCGCGACGTCGAAGATCTGGTCATCGTGGTTCTCGATCGGCCGCGCCACGAGAAACTGATCGCCGACATTCGCGCGGCGGGCGCGCGTATCCGTCTTATTTCTGATGGCGACTTGTCTGCCGGTATCGCCGCCGCGGTACGCGGTACTGCGGTACACGCGGTGATGGGCACGGGCGGCGCTCCCGAAGGTGTGCTGACCGCGGCGGCTCTGCGCTGCTTGAACGGAGAAATTCTCGCGCGGTTAGTGGTTAGCAAGCCGGAACACCATGAGCGCGTCGCTCAGATGGGTATTAAGGATCCGAAACGGATTTACGAAACCGCGGATCTGGCTCCGGGGAAGAAAATCATTTTTGCTTGCACCGGCGTGACCGGCGGTGGCTTGCTTGACGGCGTTTCCTTCTTCCGCGACGGAACCCGCACTCATTCGCTGATCATGACGCTGGCCGAGGCCGAAGTTCGTTTCATCGACTCGGTGCATCTCGACCGGCATCCGGGTGTTGAGGTTCGATTTAACTAGTGTTCGGCTCGTTTGCGAGCCATGGCCAAATGAAACATTTCGGCTGGTACTTGCGTATCTGTGTTTAGAGATCAAGCTTAGGGAGATTCATGTCTAGCGCTGCAGGAAGACCGCCCGTCGTTCCGCCTCCGGTCCGTCAGGACCGGTCGACCGCCGTATGGTGGATTCTGGGAATCGTGGGCGGCGGCATCGTGGTGATGGTTTTTCTCGGCTTGATGCTGGCTGGATTCGTGCTGCGCAACTCGCGGCTGGATAAAGAAGGCAAGCACGTCGATATTCAGACGCCGGTGGGAGAACTGAAGGTCAATCAGGACCAGAACCACGCTTCGGGACTGCCGATTTATCCTGGCGCGACACCTTCGGGAAAAGATGACCAGGCAAACCTGGAAATCCTGGCCGGAGCATCAGGGGTGGGCCTGGCGGTGGAAAGCTACACGACGCCGGACTCGCTCGAAAAGGTTACGGCCTGGTATGCGCAGCGGCTCGGATCAACGTTTCGCCGCGAAAATCCCCACGACAAAACGAAAAAACATGGCGTCGAGATCGACAATGACTCGGACGTATCCTTTGTCGACGATCATGGCAATGGCGCGCGGGTGGTTGGGCTAAAGAAGCAGGAGAGCACTGTAGAGATCTCGTTACTTCGAGTGGGTAAACGAGAAGCGCAATAGCAGCGCCAGCTTCGACACCACGGCAATCCGTAGTTCCGTCAATCACAACATAGAGTTTTTTGAGGGAGACCTTGGGTGTCGAGGCGCGTTCCGGCGGTGATTCGCCGTGCCGTGCTTTCTTGCCCGGGGACGTTTGCGATGGTCCGAACCCGGCGCCCAACCAAAATTGGCGCGCCAGGCCGGATGCAAACTCTTCGAATGGCTTCGGGCCATTTCGTCTCGCTTCGCGGTTCGTTACCGCGCTGCGACTTACCGGTGCAGCGCCGTCGCCGTGTGACCCGCTTGTTGACGACGAGGCATGGCATTGGCCATGCGATCCGACGTCTGCGGTGGCAGCGGACGCATGCTGTGGTTGGTGCTGACGTGCTCGCTGATGGCCTGCAGGCGTTTGAGAATCCCTTGCCACTGCGTCCAATCCAACTGGCGCAAGTAGGGACGAAGACCCTGAATGAATGGATCTTCCAGGACCGTCTCTCCGTTGGTTTCCGGCACGAAGAAGCGGTTCAGGCCGACGCCCAAGGCTTCGGCAATCTTCTCGAGCGTGCCCAGACTCGGCGTCATCTGCCCGCTCTCGATCCGCGACAAATAGGATCGCGAAACGCGCGAACGAGCCTGCAGCTGGCTTTGCGTCATGCCGCGCGATTCGCGCAATTGCCTGATGCGCTGGCCGATGTTCTCCACCGTTTCGCGGTTGGGCCAGTTCTCAAACAATTGGCGATCATCCCCCGGCAGGTCGGTCGGCGTCGGAGACGGAATGACGAACGAGACCTTGGGAGGCAGCAAACGCAGACACCTACGGCAGTTGTCCGTGCGGGTCCGATACTGCACGAGTCCGCAAACCTGGCAGCGGAGTACTTCGCGTTCCATTTCCATTCTTACTTCTATGGCTTTTTCGGCCACAGGCTCTCCTCGCACACTATTCCGGCGATGAGAAGGGGAGGCACAGTTCGCTACAGGGGGAAGGCAGAAACGGCGCGGGGTGATTCTCCACGCGGTGCCATTTCTTGTCAAGCCCTTTTTTCTCGCCGCACGCAAAACATTTTATCCCGGTCGCATCGCCTTCAACAAACAACGGTAGTTGCTATCCACGAAACCTGAAAAACGCGGTACGACTTTTGTTCGCCCAGACGTTTCGCGTCCGCTAACGAGATGAGCACAACGCCGCTTCGCGTCATTCGTCGACGAATTGTGACCGCGAAAGTCGAATCAAGATTCGTCGCGAGTGATTTGGGTCGCGTTTCGCGTCGATTGGCATCATTTCCGCGCCGTTCGCGTGAATTTACGGTCCGATCGCGAATTGTGTTCAATCGATGACGCGAAGGCACGAATTGACAACTGGAGGTCGACGCGAAATTTCGACGTTGGACGCTTGATTCCACGCTTTGAACCTGTCTCAAATCGAAACAATCCCAATGTGAAACCAAAAACCTGTCGGCCTGCCACAATTAGTCACTCTTAAGTTTCTATCGGCCCATTTCCTGATTCGCTGAGTCCCTGTGCAAGAGAATCACCAACCATCGCGCATTTCCAGGACTTCTCGCGGTTCGTGTTATCTTTCTTCCGCTTCATTTCTTTGGGAGATCCGCCATGCTGAACCGCGACGACGCCTGGAAGCTGCTGTGCGAATACACCCAGGGTGAAAGCCTGCGGAAACACGCCCTGGCCGTGGAAGCCTGCGTGCGCGCTTACGCCCAGAAATCCGCCGCGGATGAAAACCTATGGGGGATCACGGCCTTATTGCATGATTTCGACTATGAGCGCTGGCCCAATGACGCTCACGACGCGACCCAAGAGCATCCCTTCGAGGGTACGAAGATCCTGCGCGAACGAGGGTACCCGGAGGAAATGATCCACGCCATCCTGGGCCACGCGGATTATTGCAACGTACCGCGGACCTCAGCTCTGGATAGAACCCTATTCGCCTGTGACGAGCTGGCCGGATTTCTTACCGCCTGCGCCCTGGTGAAGCCCAGCAAGAGCATTCACGAAGTTGAAGCTGCGTCGGTAAAGAAGAAGTTGAAAGACAAGGCGTTCGCGCGGGGCGTGAATCGCGAGGACGTTTACAAGGGCGCCGAGGAATTGGGCGTTCCGCTGGAGGAACACATTACTTTTTGCATAGCCGCGCTTCGCGGGATCGCTCCGGAGTTGGGCCTGAATGGCGTCGCTTCGAGCGGAGCCTAATCGCCGAGTTGACTACGATTCCAGGCTTGAGTCGCGCTCCAATCGGAATGTGTAGCATCCCGCGGTGGTGCTTCGGACGTGAACGTAGTCGACGTCGGGGCGGAGGAACAGGTTCTCGATCGCATTTTGGGCCGTGTGGGGCTCGACGTATTCCTGGGCCAACGAGGCGCCGTCCGCGGGCGTAGGCGTTCAACGTTCGTGGGCTGCTCATCAACCTCACCGGGATTCCAGCTGTTTCGGGATATCTTTCGCAGCCGTCCGCATGAATGTAAACCGGCCCGGGCAATGGCAATTTTTCGGTATCTGCAAACGGATCGAGCGTAAAAAGCGCGGCGCGTTCAGTTCCCTCCTGCGATCCAATCGAGACAATGGCGGCAGGGCAAGCCTTCGCCGGCTGGCGCGATGTGCACCGGGAATCCAAACTGTGGATCATTTGGATTTTTTCGGATGGCTCGGCGAGCTACGTTGAGATCGCGACTGCACGAATCGAATTCATATTTATTTCCTTCCTGAAGTGAATTGCGGCCTGAATGCGGCGCGCAAATGAGTTTGCCAAAAAATTGCGCGGCACGCGGCTATCCGCTTCTTGCGTTCAAATTTTCGCGCGCGAAACGGACTTATCCTCAGCGAAGCTGTGCATAAATTTCCTCAGGCCGAAACAGATTTCGGGCTTGGTGCTAAAATCCGCGTCCCGATGGAGAAGGCTGAAAATTTTTTGGGCGGCATGTTGCGCCAATTGAAGCGTCCGGAAGCGGCAGTCGCCTGGCTTTCCGGCGTATGGCCACAGGTGGTGGGCCGCACGATAGCCGCGCACACCCGGCCGGTGCGTTGCGCCGGCGGATGCCTGGAAGTGGCGACGGACGGCAAGCCCTGGCGCGTGCAGCTGGAAACCATGCAGAAAGAATTTTGCGCGCAGGTCAATCGCAACTGGGGCGGGACGCTGGTGCGGGAAGTGAAATTCGTCCCGGCAACGCGACTCGCCATATCTCGCACGAGTTTGACAACGATCACACCCCGTTTCGTTCGCCGCCGAAAACCTTAAGTCAGATCCTAGAGTCCCTACCGCGTTGAACCGCGTTCTGCGCTTGGTTGTGCCACGCTTGCGCTCTCGCATCGATGTACTAAGATGGTGGGCAAGCTCGATCCACCAGCCTGGGGATTCGTTTCGGATATGAAGATCAGCCAGGAAGATGTGCTGCGCGTCGCGCAACTCGCGCACCTCGACTTGTCGCCGGCGGAAGTGGAGCTGTACCGCGGGCAACTCGACGAGATCCTGAACTACATCGCGAAGCTCGAACAGCTGGACGTAACGAACGTGGAACCGATGTCGCAGGTGCTGCCACGCGCTGGCGCCGTCGGCAATCCGCGATGCTGTCGGCAGCGAATTGCGTGACGACGTGGTGGGTCCCTGTGATGTTGCGGAGGCGGTTTTGGCTCAAGCGCCGGACGCCGCAAAACCTTTCTTCCGCGTGCCCAAGGTGATTGAGCGGTGAGCGCGGCTCCGAATTGGACAATTTCGACGATCCGGGAGGCGCTGGCGACCAAGAAGGTATCCGCGCGCGAGCTGACCAAGATCGTTCTTCGACCGCATCGCGAGTAAGAATGCCGGAACTGAACGCCTATCTCGCGCTATCGCCTGAGCGAGCCTATGCTCAGGCTGATCGGATCGACGCGCAGTTGCCAAGGGCGATACGTTGCCTCCGCTGGCTGGCGTCCCCATTGCCGTTAAGGATGTGCTGAGTACCACTGGGACTGCAACCACGTGCGGGTCGAAGATTCTCGAGAACTATACGCCGCCGTATGATGCGACTGCGGTCGCGCGCCTGGACGCTGCCGGAGCGGTTCTCCTGGGCAAGACGAACTGCGATGAGTTTGCCATGGGCAGCTCAAACGAGAACTCAGCATACGGCGCCGTACGGAACCCGGTGGCTCCTGATCGCGTGCCTGGAGGCTCTAGCGGAGGTTCAGCGGCAGTTGTGGCGGCCGGTCTGGCAGTCGCTTCGCTGGGAACCGACACGGGAGGCTCGATTCGCCAGCCAGGGGCGTTTTGCGGCGATTCCGGCACTGATGCCAACATACGGCCGCGTATCGCGTTATGGGTTGATTGCTTTCGCATCGTCTCTGGACCGAATAGGACCTTTTACTACTAACGTAGCGGATGCGGTTGCCGTGCTTTCGGTCGTCGCAGGGCACGACCCTCGGATTCGACTTCTGCGCCCATGCCGGTGCCCAGACTACGCTGCGGAAGCCGGCAAGCCGCTACACGGGCTGCGGATAGGCGTCGCGGACGAGTATTTCGGGGAGGGCTTGGACGCCGGGGTCAAAGGACCAAGATTGAGGCCGGGAATACGACTGTTGGAGAGCCTGGGCTGCGTCCGGGTTCCGCATACGGATGGCCCACACCGAATACGCCATAGCTACCTATTATATTGTTGCTACAGCCGAGGCTAGCTCGAATCTGGCGCGATATGATGGGGTAAGGTACGGATTGCGTGTCCCTGGCGCGACGCTGATGGACATGTATCGCAAGACGAGGGAGCAGGGCTTTGGGCCGGAGGTGAAACGGCGGATTATGCTGGGAACCTATGCCCTGTCGGCCGGCTATTACGACGCTTACTATTTCAGGGCGCAGAAGGTTCGGGCGTTGATAGCTCGCGACTTTTCAGAGGCTTTTAGCCAAGTCGACGTGATCATCACCCCCACGACTCCGACACCCGCTTTCAAGCTCGGCGAGAAAACAGCCGACCCACTGCAGATGTATCTGGCTGATATTTATACGGTTACGGGGTCGCTCGCGGGAATTCCCGGGATGTCGGTGCCCTGCGGCTCGGTGAATTGCGGGCTTCCGGTGGGCATGCAGATTTTCGCGCCGCATTTCGCAGAAGGTCAGATTTTGCGCGTCGCGGCAGGATTTGAGGCCGCCGGCGGATTTGCCATCTAGGCTCCGCGAAACTTACATATATCTCACACATATAATGAAGCGTCTGGATTCGACCCTCGAATTTCTGGCAAAATCGCGCGCCCGATTTATCGCTACCGCTGACCAGATCCCGGATTCACGCTGGCTCGAATCTCCGGCCGAAGGAGTGTTGGTCGGCGTCCGAAGTTGCCGGTCATGTCGCGGCAATCGAAGAGGCGATCATGGACGGTTGCGGCAAGACCCTGCAGAAAGCGCCTTATTCAGTGCCGCTGCTGAAGAAAATCCATTTGCCGTTTTTCCTGGCGACTTGGCGAGGGAGAAAAATTCGAACCACGATTTCTACTCCTGCCGAACGAATCGGTGATCGAGCCAGGTCTTACTAAACAATCAGCGATGTCCGCGAAGCGTCCCTGGCTTTTATCGAAGAACACCAGCAGCGAGATCTCAGCGCCTATCGCTTCCCGCACCCGATTTTCGGGAGTCTCAACCTCTACGACTGGTACCGGTTTATCGGCTACCACGAATTACGCCACCGGAAACAACTCCGTGAACTTGTAGAAATATTCCATCGTTAGTCTGTTTTTTTCTCTTTCAGCGACAAATGCCGGTATGGCGGTTTCGGGGCAATTTCGCCTGTACTGGAATCAACTGATTGAAAGAAGCGAGACTTCACTCGCATTATCTTCACCAGTGGTTTTGAGCGAGTCAAACGGAAGGACTATTGCAAGCGTCGGAGGTGCCGATTACTTTGTGTATGTCATCGTGAAACGCGGAGCCGATACCTATGGTCCGAATTAAGTCCAGCCAGAAGATTTTCACGGAAGACGAAGTTGTAAGGTTGACGGGCATTTGCACCGACCATCTGCGCAATCTGGCCCGCAATAAACACCTGGGCTCGATCGCCCGCGCGGCGGAAGCGGCCGGGGTCGAAGCCGAAAAGTGGCTCTTCTCCAATTCGGATTTGATGATCGTGACCGTGCTGCAGTCCCGCTGCGACCACTAATTCGAAGCTGCCTCGTACGTCGTAGTGCCCTGCCTGGATCCACCCATCATTGCCGCGTATTCCGCCTCTTTTTCGCGCCGTGCCTCGCAAAACTTCTGTCCGAAATGTGGCATCCTACCTATCCGGCGGCTCCCGAAATGAAACGGCCTCAAAAACCAGGTTTTCTTGATGCGTGGCGCTCTAGTTCGTGCCGATTTACTTCGTTACTGACCTTCGCCGCGCTTCTGCTCGCTACCGTTTCGCCCGTTTGGGCAATCCGTCAAGACGCAAAGCAGCAGCCCGCCGCTCAACCGCCGGCGCCCCAACAAACTGCTCCTCCGGCCCTACCGCGGGGAAAGAAGCTGATGCTCAAGGACGGAACATTTCAGTTGGTGCGCGAATATCACGTCGACGGTGATCGGGTGCGGTACTACAGCATCGATCAGATGGGTTGGGAAGAAATCCCCGAGGCGCTGGTGGATTGGGATGCGACCCGGAAAATGGAAATCGGCGACGCCAAGCGCAATCTCGACTTGATCGCCGAAGCGCGCAAGACGGATATCGCGCGCAACGCCGAACCGCTCGACATCGACGCCAGTATTGAGATCGCTCCCAAAGTGTTCTTGCCAGGCGGCGCAGGCTTGTTTGAATTTGACGGCAAGGGGATCTACCCGCTGGCGCCGGCCGAGCCGGACATCAAGTACAGCATGACCCAGCGGGTGAAGCAGGTGCTGGTTCCGATTCCGATCGTGCCCACCCGCCACACCGTTTCGCTGGACGGCGAACGCGCCAAATTCCGCATGCACAGCACTTCGGTGGAATTTTATATGCGCACCGCGGATGGTCATGAACCCAACCTGGAATTAATTCGCGCCAAGATTCATGGCGGGAAGCGTTCGCTCGAAAATCTGGATCAGCTGTTTGGCCAGAAGCAGGCGTCGGGGCGAATCGCGTTGCCGCTGCTGCGTTGGGAGATCGCCAAGGGCGTGTATCGGTTCACGGTCTATCAATCGCTCGAACCTGGCGAATACGCAGTGGCCGAAACCATCGAGTCGGGGGGAACGCAGGTTTACCTATGGGATTTCGGTGTGGATCCTGGCGCCACCGAAGCGAAGCCGCAAAAGCAGTGAAGTCTGTCAAACGGCAGAGAAGAATCTAGGTCGCTGATGGCTGTGGAATTATTTCGCTGAGCAGGGTGGCCAGCGCCGCCATGTGAAACGGTTTCTGCAGCATGGCCGCGCCATTTTCCGAAAATTGAACCGTCGTTTCGGTGTCCAGCAGCGCGCCGGTCATGAAGATGAATTTCGTGTTCGCGGTTCGAGCTAGCGCACGCGCCTTTTCAAAAAATTGCCCGCCATTCTGGCCCGGCAGATTGAAATCGCAGATAATAAAATCGTAGGTATGATTCGCCAGATGCGCCAAGGCTTCTTCCGAGCTTGAAGCGCCTTCCACCGCCATGCCTCGCGCGGTCAGCCCTTCCTGCACAATTTCCCGGATGCTTTCCTCGTCGTCGACCACATAGACGGAATGTCCCAGCAACAATTCGGATCCAGGCAATGGTTTCGTTTTGCTGGCGTGGCTTACATTAGCGCCGACGTCCGGGACATCGGCCTCCACCATAGCCGGCAGAATCACGCGTATTTCCGCGCCCTCGCCCGGAACGGAATCGACCTCGATGCTACCGTTGTGTTCCTTGGCGATAGCGAGAGCAATGGTCAGGCCGAGACCCGTGCCGCCTCCGGGCCGCTTGGTGGTGAAAAACGGATCGAAGATCTTCGACAAGCTCTCGACCGGTATTCCCAGGCCATCATCTTTAAAGGTGAAAATCACTTTGCCGTCTGCATGGCCAAGACCGATGCGAATGGTTCCGCGATCTTTCGCTGCCGTGATGGCTTGCTCCGCGTTGGTAATCAAGTTGACGAATACCTGCTGCAAGAGGCGCGGATCGGCTTCAATGAATGGCATGCGCGCCGCGGCCTGTATTTCGATGCCGACGTTTTTCTGGCGCAGGGTTTCCCTCTGCTGCTCCACCACCCGCTGCAGAATTTCTTCCGGATGAATCTTCTGGCTGGCGATCGCGGACGGACGAGAGAAGGCCAAAAGATTCTGGACGATCCCGGCAGCCCGGCGGGCCTGCTTCAAAACTATATCCGCCTGGCGGCGGGTCACGTCGTCGACCGCTCGATCGCGAATCAGGTCGCTGACGCCCAGTATCGCGGTCAGCGGATTGTTCAATTCGTGCGCTACGCCGGACATCATTTCGCCCATCGCGGCCAGCTTTTCTTTCTGCAGTTTCTGCTTTTCCGCTTCTTTCGCGCCGGTCACATCTCGAGCCGAAGCAACGATCCCGCTGACCTTGCCGTTCGCGCCATAGAGCGGGGAAACGCTGGCCCGCAACATGCGCCACGAACCATCGGCGTGCCGGGTGCGGTATTCGAGCTGATCGTGCCGAAGATCTCCTTTTACGAATTGTTCGAGTGACGATTCAAGACGCCGTACATCGTCCCGGTGGGCTAAGGTGGTTAGGCTCTTGCCGATCACCTCGTCCGCCGAGCGGCCCAGTAATTCCTGAATGCGCGAGCTGACGAAAGTGAACTTGCCGCTCAAATCCAGTACCGCGATCATTTCCGGGAAATTGGCGACCAACTGGCGCACAAATTCTTGTTCCTGGCGCAAGCGCTCTTCCACTTCAATTCGTTCGGTGATATCGACCAGCGTCCCCTGAATGCGAATCACCTGGCCAAACGAGTCGCGAATGGCAAAGCCCGAGGCGAGGCAGTGAATTTCGCTGCCGTCACTACGGCGGAAGATGACATCAACATCCTGAATGGAGCCTTTATCGATGATGCGGTGGACCAACATGTCTCGCTGGACCGGGTCGGCATAGCGTTCGCGAAAATTCTCATGCTGCAAGTGCTCTTTGGTCTTAAATCCCAGCATGCGCACCAAGGCGGGATTGGCGTCAAGCAGCTTGCCATCCGGGCTGGTGAAGAAAATTCCTTCGCGCAACGATTCAAAAAGCTCGGTGAATCGTATTTCGGATTGATGTTGCGAGGTGACGTCCCGGGCCCAGCCGCTGACGGAGTCGCCGCGACCCTCTTCGCGAACCAGCTGCAGCCAGCAATCGTAGTAGCGCATTTGCTGATCGCGCTTGAAACGAACCTGAACGCGGCCTTGCCACTGGCCGTTCGCAGTGATGTTCGGCATCGCCGCGGCGGCTTGTTGGGCGGTTGGCTCGGAAAGAAATTCGTCGAGGCGGTGACCGATGAGGTCAGCAAAGGCGACGCCCAAAATTCCTGCGAGGCGCCGGTTGGCCACTCGAATTTCGCCATCCAGCGAAATCGTGAACACGGCGTGGTCCAGGCTGTCGATCAGATCCCGGTAATTGAGCTGCGATTTCGAAATCAAATCGACCAGGGTGGGAGACAAAGGGGCAGCCGGACGTGCGTCGGCCGGAGCTTTCTCTCGATCTGAGTCGCGAGTCGGCATAGATGGTAGAGGGTGAGCGCCCACCAGGTTCGCGGCGCAGACCGCTCTACCCAATTTTATCCGGTCAATCAGGCCCCAGGAGAAATAAAGGAACGGCATATGCCAAGTTGCTCAACAGGCCGACGATCTTCGTGAGAGTTGGCTTGCAGGGGTCTAACAGGGCGGGGCGTTAAGCCAAAAAAAAGGGCGCCCGAAAATCCGGGCGCCCTTTTTCCTTCATGATTGAAGGTTAATCGCTTTCGGCCACTGCATCCGTATCCTTGCGGAGGAAATCGAGCGCGGCCGCTTCTTCCGGCGTAAGCTCGGGTTCGACCTGCTGCGGTTCTTCCCGCGGGATCTCGGTGAGCAGTTGGATGTTGCGGTAGCGCTCGAGACCGGTTCCGGCGGGAATCAGCCGGCCCATGATCACGTTTTCCTTCAAACCGCGCAGGTAATCGATCTTCCCGGAAATGGCCGCTTCGGTAAGGACGCGGGTGGTTTCCTGGAAGCTCGCCGCGGAGATGAACGAATCCGTAGAGAGCGATGCCTTGGTGATGCCGAGGAGCAACGGACGGCCCGTCGCCGGACGCCCGCCATCGTGAATGACCCGGTCGTTCTCTTCGCGGAAGCGGAACTTGTCCACCTGCTCCTCGAGAAGGAACGTGGTGTCGCCCACGTCTTCGACCTTCACCCAGCGCATCATCTGCCGCACGATGCACTCAATGTGCTTGTCGTTAATGTTCACGCCCTGCAACCGGTAAACTTCCTGAATCGAGTTCACCAAGTAGGCCTGGGTGTATTTTTCGCCCAAGACGGCGAGAATGTCGTGCGGATTGAGCGGACCATCGATCAACGGCTCGCCCGCCGCCACATGTTCGCCTTCCTGAACGTTGATGTGCACGCCGCGCGAGATCGAATATTCCTTGATGGTCTGCGCGATGCCCTTGCCTTCTTCGCTCTCGACGTAGATCTTGCGCTGGCCCTTGACGATTTCGCCGTACTTCACGACGCCGTCGATTTCGCTGATGACCGCGGGATCCTTGGGCTTGCGGGTTTCGAAGAGTTCCACGACACGCGGCAAACCGCCGGTGATGTCCTTGGTCTTCGTGGTTTCGCGAGGAATCTTCGCGAGAACGTCGCCCGGCTGGACCTCGTCTCCATCGACCACCATCAAGTGAGCGCGTGAAGGCATCAGGTACTTTTTCACGCGGCCTTGCGTTCCACGGATGTTGATCGTGGGCTGGTGTTTTTCGTCTCCCGGCGGCAGCGTGACGACCAGCTGCGACAGTCCGGTGACTTCGTCCACCTGCTCGTCGATCGTGATACCCGGCTGCAAGTCCTTGAACTGGACGGTGCCAGCCGTTTCCGTGAGGATCGAGAAGGTATACGGATCCCACTCGCACATAGTCTGTCCGAGGGTGACCGGTTGCCCGTCTTCGACCTTCAAGCGCGCGCCATAGACGACATGGTGGCGTTCTTTTTCGCGTCCCTTTTCGTCGACCACGGCAATCAGCCCGGAGCGGTTCATGGCCACGATCTGCTTGCCACGGCCTTCGACCACCTTCAGGTCGATGAACTTCACGAAGCCGTTGTTGCGGGCGTCGACTTTCGATTGCTCGGTGACTCGCGTCGCCGTGCCGCCGATGTGGAACGTACGCATGGTCAACTGGGTGCCGGGTTCGCCGATGGACTGGGCCGCGATGACGCCGATGGCTTCGCCCATTTCGACGAAGCGTCCGGTAGCGAGGTTACGTCCGTAACAACGGCCGCAAACTCCGCGTCGCGATTCGCAAGTCAACACCGAGCGAATCTTGACGCGCTCGATGCCGGCCGCCTGAATCGTATTGGCCAGTTCCTCGGTGATTTCCTGGTTGATGTCGACCACGACGTTTCCTTCGTAGTCCTTGATCTTTTCGAGTGAAACGCGGCCTACGACGCGGTCGCGCAACGGTTCGACTTCGACGCCGGCTTCGAGAATCGGTTCCACGTAGATTCCGTCCGCCGTGCCGCAATCGAATTCGTTGATGATCACGTCTTGGGCCACGTCGACCAAACGCCGCGTGAGGTATCCCGAATCGGCCGTCTTCAAAGCCGTATCGGCGAGACCCTTACGAGCGCCGTGAGTCGAGATGAAGTACTGCAACACGGTCAGCCCTTCGCGGAAGTTCGAAGTGATCGGCGTTTCGATGACTTCGCCCGAGGGCTTGGCCATCAAACCGCGCATGCCGGAAAGCTGGCGAATCTGCTGCTTCGATCCACGAGCTCCGGAGTCGGCCATAACGTAGACCGGATTGATGATGCCTTCTTTATCCTGCCGCTCGAGGGCCTTGAACATTTCGTCAGCAACTTTTTCGGTGACGTCCGACCAAATGGCGATGACTTTGTTGTAGCGCTCGCCATTGGTGATCGCGCCGTCCAGATACTGTTGCTGAACCTTGACGACTTCATGTTCGGCCGCATCCACCAGCTTGAATTTCACGCTGGGGATAACCATGTCGCTGATGCCGATGGAAACGCCGGACTTCGTCGCATACAGGAAGCCGAGTTCCTTGAGCTTATCGAGCGCCACAACGGTCTTCTCGAGGCCAAAGCGCAGGTAGCAATACTGCACCAGCGCCTGAATGCCCTTCTTCTTGAGCAAGCCGTTGACGAACGGCATGTCGGTGGGCAGGTGATCGTTGAAGATCACGCGGCCAACCGTGGTGTGCAGGAATTGCCGGTTCAGGTTGACTGGCTCGGTGTGCGAAACGTCTTGATCGTCGTACGCGTTGGTCAAGTCGATGACTTCGCCGGTGTAGCGCATGCGAATCGGAGTGAGCAATTCCACTTCGCCCGCGTCGAGCGCCATCACGACTTCTTCCGCCGAACCAAACGCGCGTCCTTCGCCCTTGGCCTTGGGCTTGGCCTTGGTCATGTAATAAATGCCGAGGACCATGTCCTGGGTCGGAACGGCGAGAGGATAACCGTTGGCCGGTGACAAGATGTTGTGCGAAGCCAGCATCAAAACGGATGCTTCGACTTGCGCTTCCGGTGACAGCGGAATGTGTACCGCCATCTGGTCGCCGTCGAAGTCCGCGTTGAACGCGGTGCAAACCAACGGGTGAATGCGGATGGCCTTGCCTTCGACCAAGACCGGTTCGAACGCCTGAATGCCCAAACGGTGCAAGGTAGGAGCGCGGTTCAAGAGCACGGGATGTTCGCGAATCACGTCTTCGAGAATGTCCCACACCACCGGTTCCTGCGCTTCGACCAATTCCTTGGCCTGCTTGATCGTGGTGCAGTGTCCCGCGGCTTCCAGCTTGTGATAGATGAACGGCTTGAACAGTTCGAGCGCCATTTTCTTCGGCAGACCGCACTGGTGCAGCTTCAGTTCCGGTCCGACGACGATGACGGAACGTCCCGAATAGTCAACGCGCTTGCCGAGCAGGTTCTGGCGGAAACGGCCCTGCTTGCCCTTGAGCGTGTCGCTCAAGGACTTCAAGCGGGCGGTTGTTCGTGCCGCGCAGAACGCGTCCGCGGCGGCCATTGTCGAACAAAGCGTCGACCGCTTCCTGCAGCATGCGCTTTTCGTTGCGAACGATTACATCCGGCGCGTGCAATTCCATCAGCTTCTTCAACCGGTTATTGCGGTTGATGACGCGGCGGTAGAGATCGTTCAAATCGGACGTGGCGAAACGGCCGCCATCCAGAGGAACGAGGGGGCGCAATTCCGGCGGAAGCACCGGGATCACGTCGAGAATCATCCACTCCGGCTTATTGCCGCTCTTGCGGAATGCTTCGAGCACCTTCAGCCGCTTGGCGAATTTAATTCGCTTCTGCAGGCTGGGGTCGATCTTCATCTTTTCGCGTAGCTCTTCGGACAGCTTGTCGACTTCGACGCGGCGCAGCAATTCCTTGATGGCTTCCGCGCCCATGCCGGCGGTGAACTTGCCGAGGTGTTCCTTCTGCAATTCCCGGAGCTTATCTT
Source organism: uncultured Acidobacteriota bacterium (assembly GCA_963711325.1). Lineage (GTDB taxonomy): Bacteria > Acidobacteriota > Terriglobia > Acidiferrales > UBA7541 > Palsa-295. The sequence goes on from CAVQDR010000001.1 coordinate 337,425, forward strand.
CGGGAATGATGTCCTTTTCCTTGAGCTCCATGACTTCGCCTGGATCGATGCAGACGAAGGTTTCGAAGTAAAGAATGTGCTCAAGGTCGCGCATGGTGATGTCCAGCAAATAGCCGATGCGGCTGGGCAATCCCTTGAAGAACCACACGTGCGAGCAGGGCGAAGCCAGCTCGATGTGGCCGAGGCGTTCACGGCGGACCTTGCTCAAAGTGACTTCGACGCCGCACTTATCGCAGATCACTCCGCGATGCTTCATGCGCTTATATTTTCCGCACAAACATTCCCAGTCGGTGACCGGGCCAAAAATCTTGGCGCAGAACAATCCGTCGCGTTCCGGCTTAAATGTGCGGTAGTTGATGGTCTCCGGCTTGGTTACTTCGCCGTGGGACCAGGACCGAATCTTTTCTGGACTCGCCAAGCTGATGCGAATGGAATCAAAATCCGCGATCTGGCTGGCACGATCATATGGGCTCGAACGGTACAAGGGCTGATCCTCCTGTCCTGGCAGCGCCAGGACTAAAAACCAGTTACAAGGAAATCGGACGCTGCGCGGAATTTCTCCGCGCAGCGCGGGTATCAGTTAGTCGGCAGCTTCGGCTTTTTCCAGCTGCGGTTTCTGCCGCTTCATCAATTCGATGTCCAGGCACAGCGACTGCAATTCGCGGACGAGCACGTTGAACGATTCAGGCACGCCCGGCTCGATGCCCGGCTCGCCCTTCACGATGGCCTCGTAGATTTTCGCGCGGCCATATACGTCGTCCGATTTGGCGGTCAGCAATTCCTGCAGGATGTGCGCCGCGCCGTATGCTTCGAGCGCCCACACTTCCATTTCTCCGAATCGCTGTCCGCCGAATTGCGCCTTGCCGCCCAGCGGCTGCTGCGTGATGAGCGAGTAGGGACCGATCGAGCGCGCGTGAATCTTGTCGTCGACCAAGTGAGACAGCTTGAGCATGTAGATGTAGCCGATGGTCACCTGCTGCGCGAACAAGTCTCCGGTCATACCGTCGTAGAGCGAAATTTTGCCCGATTCTGGCAGTTCGGTGAATTGCAGCAAGTGACGAATGTCCGCTTCGCGGGCGCCGTCGAAAACCGGCGTGGCGAACGGCACACCCTCGCGGAAGCTGTGCGCCAGGTCGAGGATCTCGTCGTCGTCCAATCCGGCAATCGTCTTCCAAACCGCCGTCGGACCAAACGCATCCTTGAAGTACTTGCGTACGCCTTCCGCGCGCGTTTCCTTGTCGAGCAGCTTCCCGATCTTCTCGCCGAGTTCTTTCGAAGCCCAGCCGAGATGCGTTTCGAGAATCTGTCCGACGTTCATACGGGAAGGAACGCCGAGCGGGTTCAGCACGATTTCTACCGGCGTGCCATCCGGCATGTACGGCATGTCTTCCTTGGGAACGATGCGCGCGATGACGCCCTTGTTACCGTGGCGTCCGGCCATCTTGTCGCCGACCGAAAGCTTGCGCTTCATGGCGATGTAGCACTTCACCAGCTTGATGACGCCTGGAGGAAGTTCGTCGCCCTTCTTCAGCTTTCCGATGCGTTCATCGGTGATCTTGCGCAACACATCGATCTGGCGCGAGGTCATTTCTTCGATCTCGTCGATCTTTTCGATGAGCAGCGGGTCTTTGTCGTTGAGCCGCAGGCGCTTCAGGTTGCGCGTCGACACCTTTTCGAGAATGTCGCGCGTCAACTCAGTGCCCTTGACCAACAGCTTCTTGTTGGTGCGCTCGTCGTGCAGGTCGGCTACCAGAGTCTGGCCGCCGAGCAGGTCGTTCAAGCGCTTCAAGCGTTCGTCGGTCAAAATGCGGATTTCATCGCCCAAGTTCTTTTCGAGCTTGGCGACCTGGGTGGCTTCGATCGACTTGTGACGTTCGTCCTTCTCCGCGCCCTTGCGGCAGAAGATCTTCACGTCGACGATGGTGCCTTCGATGCCCGGCGGGCAGTAGAGCGAAGCGTCGCGAACGTCTCCGGCCTTTTCACCGAAGATCGCGCGCAACAACTTTTCTTCCGGAGTCAGCGTGGTTTCGCCCTTGGGCGTAACTTTGCCGACCAGAATGTCGCCGGACTTGACCGTGGCGCCGATGCGGATGACGCCGCTTTCGTCCAGGTTCCGCAGGAAGCTCTCATTGATGTTGGGAATATCCCGCGTGATTTCTTCGGGACCGAGCTTGGTATCCCGCGCTTCGATTTCGTACTCCTCGATGTGAATCGAAGTGTAGTAATCCTCTTCGACCAGCTTCTCGCTGACGAGGATGGCGTCTTCGAAGTTGTATCCGCGCCAGGGTACGAAGGCCACCAGCACGTTGCGGCCAAGAGCGAGTTCGCCGCGGTCCGTGCAAGGACCGTCCGCCAAAACCTGACCTTGCTTCACGCGGTCGCCCGCGCGAACCAAAGGCTTCTGGCTGATACACGTGTTCTGGTTGGAACGCTTGAACTTGGTCAGCAGGTAGATGTCCGATCCGACTTCGCGGCTGAGCACGCCGGACTGGTCGGATTCCACACGCACGATGACGCGTTCAGAGTCGACCTGGTCCACGATACCGTCGCGACGGCACACGATAACCGCACCTGAGTCGCGGGCGGTAACGCGTTCCATGCCGGTTCCGACTAGCGGAGCGTCGCCCTTAATGAGCGGCACGGCCTGGCGTTGCATGTTCGATCCCATCAACGCGCGGTTCGCGTCGTCGTTCTCGAGGAACGGAATCAAGCTGGCAGCGACCGACACGAGCTGCTTCGGCGAAACGTCGATGTAGTCGACTTCCTCGCGGCTCTTCAAAACGAAGTTACCCGCTTGGCGGCAGTTGACCAGTTCGGTGGTGATGCGTTCTTTTTCGTCGAGCGAAGCGTTAGCCTGCGCGACGACGTAGCGGTCTTCTTCCCAAGCGGAGAGATAGAAGCAGTGCGCGTCCCACACGACGCGGCGCCGCTTCAATTCTTCGTTAGCGTCTTCTACTTTTTCCTTTTCGACGATTTCGCCGGCTTTGAATTCGCTGTCGCCCGCGTTCACGATCTGCACGAAGTCAATGACGCGCCCGTTCTTTACCTTGCGGTAGGGCGATTCGATGAAACCGAATTCGTTGATCCGCGCGAAAGAAGAGAGCGAGCTGATCAAACCGATGTTCGGTCCTTCCGGCGTTTCAATCGGGCAAATGCGGCCGTAGTGGGTCGGGTGCACGTCGCGGACTTCGAAACCCGCGCGTTCGCGAGACAGACCGCCAGGTCCAAGAGCCGAAAGACGCCGCTTGTGCGTGATTTCGCTCAAAGGATTGGTCTGGTCCATGAACTGCGAGAGCTGCGAGCTGCCGAAGAACTCGCGAATCGCGGCCATAACCGGCTTGGCGTTGACGAGGTCGTGCGGCATAGCCGTCGACATTTCCTGATACACCGACATCTTTTCCTTGATCGCGCGCTCCATGCGAACCAGGCCGATGCGGAATTGGTTTTCGAGCAGTTCGCCAACCGCGCGAACGCGGCGGTTGCCCAAATGGTCGATGTCGTCCACCGATCCGATGTTCTTGCGCAGCTTGAGCAAATACTTGATCGCCGCCACGAAGTCCGAAGGATCGAGAGTGCGCTTCTCCAGCGGAGTTTCGAGACCCAGCTTGATGTTGAACTTCAGCCGTCCGACTTTGCTGAAATCGTACTTGCGCACGTCGAAGAACATGCCGTTGAAGAGCGCCGTCGCGGTTTCCAGCGTCGGAGGATCTCCCGGGCGCAACTTGCGGTAGATTTCGATCAGCGCTTCCTTGGGTGAACGAATGGTGTCCTTTTCCAGGGTGCGGGTGATGATGATGCCGGTGTCGTCGCGTTCCGGGAAGCAGACGTCTACTTCCGTGATGCCGGCTTCGCCGATCGAGGCCCACATTTCCGCGGTCAGCGGCTTGTTGGCTTCGAGCAAGACTTCGCCGGTCTGGCGGTTGACCAATTCACTGACGGTTACCGCGCCCTCGAGGTCCGCCGGTCCGATTTCGACCTGGGTCACGCGCGCCTTCACCAATTCCTTATACAAAGGATCGGTGATGCGCTTGTGCGCTCCGACCAGAACTTCGCCGGACTTGGGGTGCTTGATTTCTTTGGTCAGCTTGCGATCGATCAGGCCTTCGGAAGCATTCCAGTACAGCTCGCCTTCGCGGGCCGTAATGCGCTCCACCTGATAGAAGGTGCGCAGAATGTCTTCATTCGACTTCAAGCCCAGGGCGCGCAGGAAAATCGAGCCCAGGAATTTGCGCTTGCGGTCGATGCGCACGTAGAGAATGTTCTTCGAGTCGTACTCGAATTCGACCCACGATCCGCGGTAAGGAATAATCTTGCCGAGGAAGTAGCTGCGGTTGTTCGAGCTTTCGAAAAACACGCCCGGCGAACGGTGCAACTGGCTGACGATCACGCGCTCGGTTCCGTTGATCACGAAAGTCGCGTTTTCGGTCATCAGCGGAATATCGCCGAAGAAAACTTCCTGCTCTTTAATGTCCCGAATCGACTTCGCGCCGGTGTCCGGATCCTTGTCGTAAATGGTCAGGCGGATGGTGACCTTCAGCGGAGCCGAATAGGTCATGCCGCGTTCCTGGCATTCGTTCACGTCATACTTCAGTTGCAACGTGACCGGATCGCCGCACTTGTTGCAGAACGTCGGAGTGTTCTTGTTGAACGTGCCGCACTTGGCGCAGAGCACGTCGCCGGTCTTGTACGGGTTGGTTACGACCGAAGCGCCGCAACTGCGGCAAGTGGCGCGCAAGTGATGCAGACCACGCAAATGGCCGCACTTGCACTCCCAGCTTCCGATTTGATAGTCGACGAAATCCAGCTGCGAGAGGCCGCGGAAATCCTGAATCGGAAATACCGAAGCGAAAACCGACTGCAGCCCGGAATCTTCCCGCTCGCTCGGCAGCAATTCCATCTGCAAAAAGCGCTGGTACGACTTCTTCTGGACGTCAATCAGGTTCGGAATTTCGACCGTGGTCTTGATTTTGGCGAAGTCCAGGCGTGCCCGTTCCCGATTGGCTCGATTACCGTTACGATTGCTCATGGACCATCCTCATAAATGATGTAACGCCGGAACGGACGACGCGGATAGACACCCGCCCCGTCAGTCCGGGTAGGACGTATGGTGAGGTTTCTTTTGTCAGAAAACTAAGAAGCACGCGCGTACGCGACTTCCTTCGCGGCTCTACCAGGTAGCGCGAGGGCCGCAGCGACGGGCAACTACTTAACTTCGACTTTCGCCCCGGCTTCTTCGAACTTCTTCTTGATCGTGGCCGCTTCGTCTTTGTTGATGCCCTCTTTTACGGTCTTGGGGGCGCCATCAACCAGGTCCTTGGCTTCTTTCAAGCCCAGGCTGGTGACTTCGCGTACGGCCTTAATCACATTGATCTTGTTCGCGCCGACTTCGGTGAGCACGACGGTGAATTCCGTCTTCTCTTCCGCTGCGCCGCCTGCTGCTGCGCCGCCGCCACCGGCCATCATCACCGGAGCTGCCGCTGCTGCGGACACGCCGAAAGCTTCTTCCATTTTCTTGACCAGGTCCGAAGCTTCCAGCAGCGTCAAACCCTTGATTTCTTCCAGAATCGATTCCACTTTGCTAGCCATCGCTGTTACTTCCTCCTCAAATTAAAAGCTGGGTCGAACAAAAGCTCGTTGCGAAAAAATTGCTTACATCAACTGCCCTGAAATTCTTGGGGCGCTAGGCCTGCGCCGGTTCCGGAGCCGCTTCGGGTGCTGCCGGTGCCGCAGCTGCAGGCGCGGCCGCGCCTCCGCCAAATTTGTTAGCCTTCACTGCTTCGCTGGTCACTACCGCCAGGTTGCGCGGAACCGCGTTGATAACCGTGGCCAGCCGCTGCGCCGGAGCGTTCAGCATGAACATGATCTTACTGATCAGTTCTTCCTTGCTCGGCAACTCGGCCAGCTGCTTGATTTCCTGGATCGAGATGACGCGGCCTTCCACCCAGCCTGCGCGGAATTGGAATGCCGGAACATCCTTGGCGACTTTGGTCAGGATCTTGGCGAGGGCGACTGGATCGGTCTTGGTGTAGGCGATCGAGTTGGTGCCCTTCAAGTTCTTCAGCAAGTCGCCGGCTGGCGTGCCTTCCATGGCGTGTTGCGCCACGCGATTCTTCAGCACCTGGTAGTTGCCGCCCGCCGCTTCGACTTCGCGACGCATTTTGCTGTCCTGCTCGACCGTGATGCCCTGAAATGTGGACAGGATCACCGTCGAAACGGACGCGAGCTCGAGTTTCAGCCCTTTGCCCTGTTCAATCTTCTCGGCCTTCTTCTTCATTGCTGCAAACTCCCTTGTCCTTCCAAAGTCGTTGCCAGAAAAATCTGAGCTACGCTGCTACCGCGACCGCCGAATCCGCTTCCGCTTCTTCGATCAGAATTCCCGGTCCCATGGTCGAGGTCAGCGTAATCTTCTTGATGAACTTGCCTTTTGCGGCCGCCGGCTTGGCCTTGATTACTGCGGCCAACAAAGCCGCCGCATTCTCCGCCAATTTGACCGCAGTAAAACTGATCTTGCCTACGGGCGAGTGAATCAGGCCGGTCTTATCGAGCCGGAATTCGACTTTACCCGCTTTGATTTCCGCAATGGCTTTGGCCACGTCGGCTGTGACCGTTCCGGTTTTCGGATTCGGCATCAGACCGCGCGGTCCCAAAACTTTTCCGAGTTTACCCGCCGAGCGCATCATGTCCGGCGTGGCGATGACTGCTTCGTAGTCCGTCCAGCCGCCCTGAATCTTTTCGACCAAGTCATCGCCGCCCGCGAAATCCGCGCCTGCTTCCAGCGCTTCGCGAATCTTGTCGCCGCCCGCGATTACCACCACGCGTTTGGACTTGCCCAGACCATGCGGCAGCACCACGGTGCCGCGAACCATCTGGTCGGACTGCTTGGAATCGACGCCGAGATTCAGGACCAGCTCTACGGTCTCGTCGAATTTAACGAAGTGCACCTTGCGCAGCAGCTCTGCGGCTTCTTCCAGCTTGTAAGGACGCGCTTCGACCTGCTTGCGCGCTCGATCGATATTCTTTCCGCCAACTTTTGCCGAACGACCCATCTGTTTTTCCCTCTCCTACGCGTGGCGTAGTATGCGAGTCACTTCTAAAACTATTCGCTGACTTCGATGCCCATGTTGCGGGCGGTGCCCTTGATCGAACGTACGGCCGCTTCCAAGCTCATGGTGTTCAAATCCGGCAATTTCAACTTCGCGATTTCTTCCACCTGCTTCAGAGTCAGCTTGCCCACTTTGTTGCGGTTCGGTTCGGGCGAGCCCTTAACGATTCCGGCCGCGCGCTTCAGCAATTCCGACGCCGGGGGCGTCTTCATGATGAAGGTAAAAGTGCGGTCGCTGTAGATGGTGACCAGTACCGGAATAATCATGCCGTCCGGTTCTTTCGCGGTCTTGGCATTGAACTGCTTGCAGAAATCCATGATGTTGACGCCATGGGGGCCGAGCGCGGTGCCTACCGGCGGCGCCGGAGTCGCCTTCATCGCCGGCAACTGCAATTTCACAACTGCATTGATTTTCTTGGCCATTCTCTTGTTCCTTTATCCTTGGAAGCGCGCTCGCGTATTGCTACGCGACTTTTTCAACCTGCGCAAAATCAAGCTCGACTGGCGTGGAACGCCCGAAGATGGTGACTGAAACTTTCAGCGTCGAACGGTCGGAATTCACTTCTTCCACGACCCCGGTGAAATTCGCGAAAGGACCTTCCCCGATGCGTACTTTTTCGCCGCGATCGAACGACAGTTTCGGTTTCGGCTTTTCCGCCGTGGTGGTGGCGCGGTTCAAAATGTTTTGTACTTCTTCATCGCTGAGCGGCGAAGGCGTCTGCCCGGAACCGACGAAACCGGTCACTCGTGGCGTCGAGCGCACCACGTGCCAGGTGTAGTCGTCCATATCCATCTCGACCAGCACGTAGCCTGGGTAACACATCCGCGGCGAAATCACTTTCTTGCCGTTGCGGACTTCTACGACGGATTCGGTCGGGATGATGATCTGCCCGATCTTGTCGGTCAGCCCGAATGCCGCCACGCGGCCTTCCAGGCTTTCCTTCACTTTTTTCTCAAACCCGGAATAGGTGTGCACGATATACCACTGCTTCGGCGTAGAGATTGCCCCAGCATTTGGTTCGTCGTGCCCTTCTGGCATTTCCGGCGTTTCGTTTAATTCGCTCACTTCGCTGCCTCGCTGCTAGCGTTCGCTGCTTCAGAGTTGCTTTGCATATTTTATGAGCCAGCCAATTCCGTGACCGAACAGCGTGTCGGTCAGGGCAAAGTACAAACCAAAAAATGCGACGGTCAGCGTGACCACGATCGTCGTTGAAATCACATCCGCGCGCGAAGGCCAGTTCACCTTGCGCATCTCGACGCGCACGTCGTGGAAAAACGACTGCAGACGTTTCCACTGCAATCCCAGCTTGCCCACCGGCTCCATCAGCGCAAAACCACTGACGTTCGCGTCGTTTGCTTCCTGTTCCTTGTTGAACTTCGCCGCCTGCGCCATTTCAAGAACCGCCTTGGTATCACCGACTGCCTGCTTCTTCTACCTAATCTGGCAGGGGAGGAGGGATTCGAACCCCCACTCTCGGTTTTGGAGACCGATGGTCTACCGTTAAACCTACTCCCCTAAATTCGAGCCTGCGGCTCGAATTTAGTCTGGAGCCCGCAAGCGATGGCGGCTGAAAATCTCGCCGGCACCTTTCGATTCCGACCTATTTTACTTCTTTATGGCCGGTGTGCTTTCTGCACGTATTGCAGAACTTCGAAGTCTCCAGCCGCTCAGTATGCTTGCGGCGGTTCTTCGTGGTCGTGTAATTCCGGTTCTTACAATCGTTGCACTGTAGTGTGATGATTTCTCGCATGGTTTGTACCGGCGCCCTCGGCGTTCATCGCTAAATTTTGCTGAGCGAATCCCGCGGAACCGTCTCCTCAGTTATTCGATGATCTCGGCGACCGCGCCGGCTCCTACGGTGTGTCCGCCTTCGCGAATCGCGAAGCGCAAACCCTTCTCCAATGCTACCGGCGTGATCAACGTGATCTCGCACGAAATGTTGTCGCCCGGCATCACCATCTCCACTCCATCCGGCAACTTCACGTCGCCCGTCACGTCCGTGGTCCGGAAATAAAACTGCGGACGGTAGCCAGTGAAGAACGGCGTATGACGGCCGCCCTCTTCCTTAGTCAAAACGTACGCCTCGGCCTTGAACTTGGTGTGCGGCGTGATTGAGCCGGGCTTGGCCAAAACCTGGCCGCGCTCGACTTCATCTTTTTCCGTGCCGCGCAGCAGGAGGCCGACGTTGTCGCCCGCCATGCCTTCATCCAGCAGCTTGCGGAACATTTCGATCCCGGTCACCGTCTTCTTCATCGTCGGACGGAAACCTACGATCTCAACTTCCTCGCCAACCTTCACTTTGCCGCGCTCGATTCTTCCAGTCACCACCGTGCCACGGCCTGAAATCGAGAAAATATCTTCGATCGGCATGGCGAACGGCTTATCAATGTCACGAACCGGCTGCGGAATGTTCTTGTCCACCGCTTCCATCAATTCGATGATCGACGCTTCCCACTTCGGATCGCCTTCGAGTGCCTTCAGCGCCGAGCCGCGGACCACCGGCAAGGTGTCGCCCGGATACTGGTAGCTCTTCAAGAGCTCGCGTACTTCGAGTTCGACCAGTTCCAGCAATTCCGGATCGTCGACCATGTCGCACTTGTTCAGAAACACGCAGATATAAGGCACGCCTACCTGACGCGCCAAAAGAATGTGTTCACGAGTCTGCGGCATCGGACCATCGGTCGCCGCTACCACCAGAATCGCGCCGTCCATCTGCGCCGCGCCGGTGATCATGTTCTTCACATAATCCGCGTGGCCCGGGCAATCAATGTGCGCGTAGTGCCGGTTGGGCGTCTCGTATTCCACGTGCGACACCGCAATCGTGATGCCGCGCTCGCGCTCTTCCGGCGCGTTATCGATCGAATCAAACGCCCGGAACGCCACCTTCGGGTTGTTCTTCGACAATACTTTGGTGATCGCCGCCGTCGACGTCGTTTTTCCGTGGTCGATGTGACCAATCGTCCCGATATTCACATGCGGCTTATTTCGCTCGAATTTCTCTTTCGCCATCTGGTCTCACCCTCGTAGAAGGACTTCGCGGCCTGCGGCCACGACCATCAATGATGTAACGCTCGTCAAACCACTTCTAAAAACTCAAAGCCGCCTTCCGAACGGGCCGCGTCATGGAGCGGGGGACGGGACTCGAACCCGCGACCATCTGCTTGGAAGGCAGAGACTCTACCACTGAGTTACCCCCGCTCATTCCGTGCGCTACGACTACCCGAGCGATCTGCGAAGTTCACCGCTGTCCAGCTTCGCTCCGCTTTGCTTCGATCTGGAGCCTGGGACCGGGATTGAACCGGTGACCTCGTCCTTACCAAGGACGCGCTCTACCAACTGAGCTACCCAGGCGCGTTCCGGTTATCCGCGATGCTTACTACCAATCAGAAACGTCGCCGGGCCGCCGCGCTTCTTGTCTTGTTTGGAACTCGTGTCGCTAAAAGTCGCTGCGAAATCTTGCTCGTGTTTAGTCCAACCATGCGCATCGTGTTTTGCGATTCAGTGGTGGACGGGGGAGGATTCGAACCTCCGTAGCCCGCAAGGAGCGGCAGATTTACAGTCTGCTGGTTTTAGCCACTCACCCACCCGTCCCGTGAAATCTTCCGGGACACAACCGCATCCCGCTCGTGCGACAGAACTGATCGGACCGCTGTACGGGGCACTTCGCAATGCAGAAAGGGCTCGTGTCTGAAGACACCAGCCCTAGCGCTCATGTCGCGAGGAATTCCGTCCGCAACCCTGCTGAATATATTCCCGGTACGTCAATCTCAGCTGGCGGAGGGAGTTGAACCCCCGACCCTCTGATTACAAATCAGATGCTCTACCAACTGAGCTACGCCAGCACTGGCAAACCGTGCGAAATTATCACACAGGCAATCAAATTGCAAGCAGGTTTCCAGGCCCACCGCAAAAGCATTGCCAGTCGAGCACTTATCCGCTCTTCTTGATGTCTGGGCGTGTCTCATTATACAGCAATAGACGCGGATTCGGTCAATTCGATTTCTTAATCCTACTGCTTGTCGGCCGGAGCCGCTGCTGGCTCGGGCGCCGGCTTGGCGAATTGGCTGTCGGCCAGTTCTACGTTGTGCGTGACCTCGGTGAACTCGATGGTAAACGCCGACTGGGCGCTCATTTGTTCGACTGTAAAGGGCACCTTGATCCCATCAACCTGGCGATAATCCTCAATATTGGCCGTAAATTCCAAGGGACCTTCAGGGGTGTGCCGGTTATTGATGCTGCGCACTTCCAGGCCGCTGACCGTGTCGAAATACAGCTTGTCCGGGCCGCCACCGGCTGCCGGCGTCGCTTCCACCACGTAGGTATCGTGATCCCGAATTTTCTCCATCCCGGTTACGGTCATGGTCGGATAGACTTTCTGCAGATCCAGCGCGTGGTAGAAATTCGCTTCGCGCCTTTCGTCTTCCAGCTCGGCTCCGGCAAGCTCGCGCAGCCCGTTTCGCGGATCGTCCGACCACGCGGTGGTGCCGTCGAATCCTTGCCGGATCACCGCTCCGCCCAGGTTGATCACCACCAGGATCGAATTCGGAGCCTTCATGTGGACTTCGATGGTCCCGCTCAAATTATTCATCGCCGGAATTTCGATGGTGCCTTTCGAAACCCGCGTGTGCAGCTTCTCCCAAGCCTCACGACCGCCGATGGCTGCCGCATAATGCTTCAAAACCTGGTCGGCGCTTGGCAGTGCGGCAGGTGCGGATTTCACGGTGGTTGCAGGAGTAGCGCTGGTCGGCGCTTGTGCGCAGGCGGCAACCGCCGCAAAACAACTCAATGCGACGGCGGCTACAAACTTCGATATCGGCTTGCTCATCTCGCCAAATCTCCTCTCGAATCGCTAATCGACGACTGCCGTGGCGTTGCTGATTCTTCTACGCCTTCTGTCCTCCAAGACATTACACTATCGTCTCGACTCCACGTCTGGCTCACGCGCTGAGTCAAATAATAAGCCATTTTAGCGAGACACAACCAACTTCATGCCGATGATCACGTCCAACCGAGTCGCCATTGTACTTGCCGTTATCGCGGCGATCATTTTCATCGCTATTGGCGCGTTTTTCTACTGGCAGCACCGTCCCCTTCCGCCGATGGTCACCGCGGTTCCAGGCGTGCCGCTGACCGGTCCCGAACCGGACGTCCTGAGCGAGCTTCCTTCCGACGCGCCGGTCATTGCCTATGTTGACGTCGCGGCCCTGCGCAAACTTCAAAATTCGCCGTTGGCCGCCGTACTGGGCCTGACCTCACCTGGCCCACAGGCGGATCGCGATTATGCCGCATTCGTTCGCGACACCGGTTTCGACTACGAACGCGATCTGGATCACGCCAGCATCGCGATGTGGCCGGCGGGCGTGGGCAGTCCCTCTAATGTCTTGGGTGACGATCGCGTGATTTCTATTGCCGACGGGCGCTTTGACCAGCAGAAGATCAAGGCCTATGCCTTGCGCACTGGCAAGGCGACCACCAACGGGAGCCTTGAAGTATTAGCCGTTCCGGGAAATCCTCCGGTTTCGCTCGAATTCCTTTCGCCTACGCGCATGGCGCTCGCCAGTGGAAAAAATCCCACCGCACTCTTAGCGGCCCTGCACATTGGCGGTTCCGGGACGCGCGATGCAGCCTTGCAATCGCGCATCGAACGCGTAGCCGGCGCCCCGATTTTCGCCTTCGCGCGGACGTCCAACCTTCCGTCCAGCTTCTATGCCAACTTTCGCAACGCACCGCAGCTCGATGCGCTGATACGCAGCATCCAGGCCCTGACCCTGGCCGGGCAGCCCGATGGCGAGAATCTTCGGGTGGCCCTCGACGCCGAAAGCGATTCGATGAAAGACGCTATGCAAATTTCGTTTCTTCTCGAAACGGGCCGCATGGCGGGTTCGATGGCCCTTTCCAGCCCCGACGCCAAACGCCAAATGACGCGCGAGCAGATCGCTTTCTTGAATTCCCTGCTGAGCGACGCCCAAATTACGCACCGCGACAAATTGATCCGCGTCAATTTTACGATTACGCGCGACATGCTGGCGGCTTCGGCACCGGGTGCGGCTCCGGCGAAATCTTCGAGACCCGCGCACGCAGCCGGCAAATAGGCGAGCGTCCGCCGCGCGGGTCATCTTCTCTTACCAAATTTCCTAACGGAAATTCCAACTAGGCAGGAGCGAGAAACTAATCTGCTGCGGCAGTGACCGTAGCGGCAGTGCTGAGGTAACGCCAGGGATTAACCGGAGTATTGTAAATTCGCACTTCGTAATGAAGATGTGGCCCCGTCGAGCGTCCGCTGTCGCCTTCAAATCCAATAATGTCGCCGCGCTTTACGCGGGTTCCCGGGTGGGTCTGAAAACCTGAAAGGTGTCCGTACCAGGTGGTCACGCCGAATCCGTGATCGATTACGACCAAACGTCCGTAGCCCGCGCGCTGTTCCATTACTAGCACCATGCCATCCGCCGTGGCGCGCACGCCGTCGCCGTAGTGCGAGGCGATGTCCATTCCGGCGTGAAACGCACCTTCTCCACTAAACGGATCGAGGCGTTCGCCAAAATGTCCGGTAATTTCGCCAACGACCGGCCAGAGAGTCGGCACGATGCCCAGGCTGCTCAACTGCGCTTGCGGCAGCAGACGCGCGCCGCCGTTCGACATAGCTACCGCCGAAACATTTCGTTGCAAGTAGCTGAATTCGTCGACCGAATCTTGATACTCCGCGTCGTTTTGCACGGCGTCATCGCTGAACGCGAAGGGCGTCTGGCGGAACCGCGTGATGCCGTAAGCCATCGCCACTTCGCTGGCCAAGGACTGCAGCGAATCGAGGCGTTGATTGGTATCTTTCACTTCCACTTGCAGAACCTTGTACTGCTGTTTCAACGCATCCTGTTCGCGTCGCAGCGAGTTGTAGCTCGACGCTTTCCAGAGCATGCGCGAATACGAACCGGTCGCGGCTAGTACGGTAACTCCCCCTACCGCCGCGAGAATTGCCAGCGCGTGCAGGACATAAAATGGCACGCGCAGCCTCCGCATTCCGCCGGAAGCGCTCGAGGCAATAAAAAACGTGTAGTACTTACCTTTCATTCTGAATTTTTCCTGTGATCTTTACTTCCGGGGCTGAACGCTGCAGTCCCCCGACCGCAACTCGCCGAATCCTTAGACAGAAACCATGGTACTGGAGCGGTAAAGCCTCTGAATTCTAGCGACCGCCTCGCACATGGTCAACCTTTAACTTACGTTTTCCACAGGCACGCCATGAATGCAAAAGACTTACTCGCATCGCGGCGCCGAAACTTCTTCCTTACTGACCAAAACATACCGTAATGTCTGTGAGCCGCGCAACTGGCCGAAGGTTCAGTATGAAACTAGAAGGTCACCTGATCGAAAAAATCCTTCGGAGCCTGAGCCTGCACTTCCCGGGCCCTCCTTTTTCATCGGCCAAGCGGGCCAGTTTATTATCGACTTTCGTGAGCCTCGGGCCCGGCGACGATGCGGCCGTGCTTTCGCCCTCCGGCAAAACCGAATTGGTTCTCACCTGCGACGCTTCTCTGGAAGGCGTCCATTTTCGCCGCGACACCCATCCGCCAGAATCGATCGGTTTTAAATCCTTGGCGCGGGCCGCGAGCGATCTTGCCGCCATGGGCGCAACGCCGCGTTTTTTTCTTCTGACGCTTGGTCTGCCCAAATCAATCAAAGGCGCGTGGCTCAGTAGCTTCCTGCGGGGTATGCGTCGCGCCGCGCGCGAATTGGACTTGCGCGTCATCGGCGGCGACACCACAGCCAGTTCCCGGATGGTGATCAGTATCACCGTGTTGGGGGAAATAGCTCCCGGCTCGGCCGTCGGAAGATCCGGCGCACACCCGGGCGATCTCATTTACGTGAGTGGGACGCTGGGCAGCGCCCAACTGGGTTTGGAACTTTCGCTCGCCGGCCACGGTCGCGATCCGCGCTTCCGCGCAGCGCTCGTTCCGCACCTTTACCCGAAAATTCGGATTGGTCTCGGTGCCTGGCTGACCCAACACCGCATGGCCACCGCGATGATGGATCTCTCCGATGGATTGTCCACGGACTTGGCGCACCTGTGCCGCGCCAGCAATGTCGGCGCGCGGATTAATGCAGGCAAAATTCCCTGCGCCCGAGTCACACCGGTTATTTCTAAGAGACTGCGCGGGCGAAAACTCGACCCATTGGAAATGGCCTTGAACGGCGGCGAGGACTACGAATTGTTGTTCACCGTGCCGAAGAGCAAAGCTGGAGACTTGAAGCAATTCCCGGAATTCCGATCACTGACGGAGATTGGCGAAATCACTGCCGAAAAGTCTTTGCGCTTGGTGCGTCACGATGGGCGGGAAGAGAAATTGAAACCTGGCGGTTGGGATCCTTTTTGAGCTGACAGGAACGACGACGTGGGTCAGCGCTGCGGCTGACCTGAAACAGTCGGCGCTGGGGCAGGATGCGTGCCAGTCGGCTCGGTAAGTTTCGGCAAAGTCTGCGGTACGACTGGCGGCGCTGGCCGCGCGGTCGTTTTATCCCGCAGACCCTGTTCCGCCAAGTCGGCGGGTGGCGCGGTGTCCGGCACATCTACCAGGACTTGTTTTGCTCCGGCCAATTTTTCCAGCGGCACTACGTTCGGAAAACTCTCACTCGGCGTTTGCGCCGTCGCCTGCTGCATGAATTGCAACCAGATCGGCAGGGCCGCCTGGGCTCCCGTTTCTTTTTTTCCCAGGGTGACGCGTTTGTCATCGTTCCCGACCCACACGCCGGCGGTCAATTGCGGCGTGAACCCGATATACCAGGCGTCGGTAAAATCATTCGTCGTTCCGGTTTTCCCCGCGGACGGCCGGCCGAGTTCTTTGGCGCGCACGCCGGTTCCGAACTGCACGACCTCTTCGAGCATAGCCACCATGGTTCTCGCCGTTTCCGGTGGGATCACATCGGTGACCTTCGGCTTTGGCTCTTCAAGCACCGTGCCGTCATATGAAGTGACGCGCTTAATGTAGTGCGGCTCGATGTGAATTCCGTCGTCGGGAAACACGGTGAAGGCCGAGACATGCTCCATCAAAGTCAGATCTGCCGCCCCCAGCGCCAGAGGTAGATACGGCGGCAAAGGACTCTCGATACCAAACTTCCGTGCCAGATCAATCACGTTTTGCACGCCTACGTGTTCCAGCAGGCGTACCGCCGGCACGTTGCGCGAATCGGCTAGAGCGCGCCGCAAGGTGATTCGCCCTTCGAATTTGTTGTCGTAGTTGCGCGGCGAATAATTCTGCCCGCCGCTGCGGAATGCGACCGGCTCGTCCACCACCACGTCGAAAGGGGTCATTCCCGTTTCCAAAGCATCCGCGTATACGTACACCTTGAACGAGCTGCCGGTCTGCCGCAGCGCCTGGGTGGCACGATTGAACTTCGACGTTTCGAAATCGTAGCCGCCGACCATGGCCTTAATGTCGCCGGTGGGGTTATCGATCGCCAGCAGCGCCGCTTGGGCCTCGGGAAGCTGATCGAGTTCGGCACGAAGAGTGAATCCGGAAACTTCTTTCACCGCCAAGCAAACCAGATCGCCGGCCTTCAAAAATTGTTCGGGTGATTTGTGCCCGGTCCAGGCAAAATCCGTTGGCGTCAGCATGGCGTGGTATTGCCCAATCTTCACCATCGCAAACGTGGGGCTGACGCTGGTAATCAGCCCGGTAACGTAATCGCCTTTCTGAACCGTGCCGCGCCAATCTTCGTTTTGATATTTATCGAGCGGGCCCAGATTTTGCTGCAGGATGTTCGGCAGATTGCCGCGCCATCCGTGGCGCCGGTCGTAGGAATGTAATCCGTCACGTACCGCTGCATCGGCGGCGCGCTGCATTGCAATATTCAAAGTCGTGTAAACGCGGAGTCCTTGCTCGTGAACAGCCGCGGTGCCATAGGTGTGCTCCAGATATTCCCGAACTTCTTCGATAAAGTACGGCGCCAGATCGTTGCGCATCGAAGCCAGGCGCAGCCCCAAAGGCTCCGCCGCAGCAGCCTCGGCCTGCGCGCGCGTGATTTTTCGCTCACGCTCCATCAGAGACAAGACCAGGTTGCGCCGCGCTTTGGCTCTTTCCGGATGGTTCACCGGCGCATAGATCGGCCCGCGGATGATTGCAGCAAGAGTTGCCGCCTGGCTCAGCGTCAGCTTTTCAATTGGCGTGCTGAAATAATATTCGGACGCCGCTTCAAAACCGTAATTTCCCGAACCCAGATAAATCTGGTTCGAGTACATGGTGAAAATCTGTTCTTTGGTGTAGTGCCGCTCGATCTGAATCGCCAGTAACGTTTCCTGGATCTTACGCTGCGCGCTGCGGTCGGAACGATTCAGAAAAAGCCCGCCCGCCAGCTGCATAGTCAGCGTGCTGGCGCCTTCGGCCAAGCGGTGCTTGGCGATATCGTGCCAGGCGGCTTCCAGTACGCGTGGGATATCCACACCCCAGTGTTCTTCGAAGTGCTGGTCTTCCGTAGTAAGGACGGCGTCCTTCAAAACTTTGGGAATCTGCTGGTAGGTGATTAGAATCCGGCGCTGCAGCGCAAACGTCCCGATGGATTGCCCATCGTCCGCGTACAATTCGGTAACTACGTTCGGGCGGTAATCCTGCAAGGCCCGAATTTCCGGTAAGTCGCTGCTATAGACAAAAAGCAGACCCACCGCCGCGCCCAAGGCAATGGCGCAAACCAGCAGGAACGCGAACGCCAACCGGCCAAACATCGTGTCGCCGGTGATTTTCATCGTGGCGCGATAAAATAGGTCCATTTCCTCGTCATTCTATCGCATACGAACGGGTCACACGCTCCACCTTGTTGACCCGATGTTCTTTACCTAGTGCCTGCTGACGCTCGGGAAACGTGATGATCTCCGGCTTCAGCTTTTCCGCAATCCTCGCGGTTCTTGCGTTACTATCTCGCCGGAATCCTAACTTCGAGTACACGGCCGGTCCATGGAAGCTAATCCAGTCTTATTTCGCGACCTTACCTACATCTTCCTAGCCGCCATTGTCGGCGGCCTCATCGCCTGGCGCCTCAAGCTTCCGCTGATCCTCGGTTTTGTTTTTGGCGGCATCCTCATCAGCCCATTTACTCCCGGCCTTCAGATCTCCGATTTGCACGCTTTCGAAGTCTTCGCGGAAGTCGGCGTGGTCCTGCTGATGTTCTCGATCGGCGTCGAATTTTCCATTCCGGATTTAATGCGGGTGAAATGGATCGCGCTCGGAGGCGGAACTCTCGGGATCCTGATGTCGCTGGTCTTGGCTCTCGGTGCGTCCTGGCTGGCTGGATGGACCATGGTCCAAGGTTTCGTCATCGGCGCCACGGTTTCCGTGGCGAGCACCATGGTTCTGGCTCGGTTGCTGGCTGATCGCGATGCCATGGGTACAACCTACGGCCGCGTGATGATCGGAATCACGCTGGTCGAAGACATCGCCGTGGTGTTCATGACCATCATCATTCCGATTTTCAGCGGCCCGGCAGAAGGCCGCTTTACCAAAGCGGCTTGGACGCTGGGCAAAGCGACGCTTCTTCTCATCCCGCTGGCGTTCCTGGCTATGACCGTGGTTCCGCGCGTCTTGCGACGCGTCTCGCGCACCAAAGATCCGGAACTTTTTCTTCTAGTCGCGATCGCGATTTGCCTCGTTTCGGCCAGCGTGGCGCAGGCCTGCGGATTTTCGGTGGCGCTCGGAGCTTTCCTGGCCGGCCTGGCCATTAGCGGAGCGGAAGACTTGCATCAGGCGCACACCACGCTCATTCCTTTGCGCGATGCCTTCGTCGCTATGTTTTTCGTTTCCTTGGGTACGCTGGTGGTGCCGTCGGTGATCCTGCACAACCTGCCGCTGCTGGGCGTGATGCTGGCTCTGATTGTTTTCGGCAAATTCATCATCTGGTTCGCGGTGATGAAACTCTTTCGCTATTCGGTCTGGACTTCGATCGCCGTGGCCGCGGGGCTTACCCAAATCGGCGAGTTGTCTTTCATCCTGGTGGAAGTCGCGAAGAAATCCGGACTGGTTGGCGAAGAAGTTTTCGCCGCGACGCTGGCTGCGTCGCTCATCTCAATTTTTCTGAATGTGCTGATCGTCCGCGGCGTCTTCCACTGGATTCAGCCGAAGCTCGACGCTGAGCAAGCGTTGTTGGGGGCGGTCGCAGCGCCCGCTGTTGAGGTTTGAGTTCGAGGAGTGTTCCTCGCGAGCGGAAGCGAACTTCGAGGAAAATCGCGTAAGAAGATCCATCTGTAGGACCGAGTCTCAAAGCCCGTTACTTCAGCGCTGCCTGCGCCGCCGCAACATCCGGATAACACTTAATCAGCGTGCCCACCTGAGTCATATCTATGAGCGCTGAGACCTGTTTGTTCGCGCCTACCACGGCCAGCTTTCGTTGGTTACGTTGTGCCGCCACGTACGCGCCAACCAGCGCGCCCAATCCCGCCGAATCGACGAACGCCACATTCGTGAAATCCAAAATCACTTCCGGAGACGTTTCCGCCCGCGTCGCGGCCTGGAACGTAAAAACGGTGTGAATGTTCAATGACCCGGCCAGCGTCAGGATTTTCTGCCCCGCCCGCGCGCCATCGGTTGTGACGATGTTCAGAGTTTCGGTAGCCATGGGCGCCGATTTTAGCGAAGTACCCGCCCACCGATTGTTAATATTCGGTTACAGGGGCGTTACGGCCGCTCGGCTTTTTGCGATTACACGATGATCGCGTCGGCTTCGATTTCCAGCAGCATCTCCGGCTGAATCAATTTGCTCACTTCCACCATGCTCGTGGCCGGACGGATGCTACCGAAAACCTCGCCATGTGCCCGCGCGATGTCCTTCCAGTCCGCGATGCGCGTGACGAATATGCGCGTGCGCACCACATCGCTCATTTTTGCCCCGGCCTGCGCCAGCGCCGACTCGATGTTCTTGAGGATCTGCACGGCTTGGCCGTAAGCGTCCCCGAGTGCCACGATTTCTCCGGCGGTGTTGAACGCCGTGGTCCCGGAGACCTGCACGTGCGCGCCGACCCGCACCGCGCGCGAGTAGCCCACCTGCGGTTCGAATGGCGAGCCTGAAGAAATATTCTGCCGCTTCTCCATTTCAACCTCCGCTAGTTGTCAAATCGCGCGCGCAATTCGGCCGGCATCACCGGGCACAAATCTTCGCGCCGCCCAAAAATCTTAAATCGCACGCGCGCCACAAAGTCATAAACAACATCCCGCAACCCGCGCGGCCCTACGCTCAGCACGGCAGCCAGAACTTTCCACCCTCCGCCCAGTCGCCGCAGAATCCGCAGAAACGCCTCCGATCTTACGTAAAGATTCCCGTCGGCATCCCTCACCACTACGCTGTCCGGCAGAGTTTCCCGCACGGTGCTGGATATCGACTTCTTGAACGTCTCTCCTTGCAGCGGCGCGAACCGGAACGCCTTTCCTTCACGGTCTTCGCGCAGCACGAACTGCACGGTTCGGTGACACAGGCCGCAATAACCATCGTAAAAAAGCATGTCGGGAGCGTACGTTTCTTCCACCGAGAACCTAGCCTCCTGCCCATTTCCACGACGGAGCTGCAGGCGAAGCGTGACTAAAAAAGCATATCACGCACGCCACGCGTCGTCTGAAGGCCACGCCGATCCTCTCCCGTCTCCGCGAAACTTCCGGAGCTTCACGCTTGCCTCATTTTCCCAATTTCTCTACTCTTAGTTGTCCAGAAAATCGCAGCCCGCGCAGGAGCGAATTCGCCCCCATGAAGTGCAATAACATTCTCGAAGCGATGGGCAACACGCCCATTATTCGCCTCAATAAGCTGGCCAAGGATTTTCCGGCGGAAGTGTGGGTCAAGGCCGACTATCTGAACCCCGGGGGGTCGGTGAAAGACCGCATCGGCCTGTTCATGATCGATGAGGCTGAACGTACCGGGAAACTCAAGCCCGGCGGGACGATTATCGAAGGCACTTCCGGAAATACTGGGATGGGACTGGCGCTGGTGGCCTGCGTGCGCGGCTACAAAGTCGTTTTCACCATCACCGACAAGCAATCGCGCGAAAAAATTGACCTGCTGAAGGCTTTCGGCGCCGAGGTTATCGTCTGCCCCACCGCGGTCGAGCCCGAAGATCCACGAAGTTATTATTCCGTTGCCGCCAAACTCGCCCGCGAGATTCCGAATTCGTTTTATCCAAATCAGTACGAAAATCCGATGAATCCCGAGGCGCACTACCGGACCACAGGCCCAGAAATTTGGAAGGATACCGAAGGGAAAATTACGCATTTCGTCTGCGGCATGGGCACTGGCGGAACAATCTCCGGCGTAGGGAAATATCTGAAGGAACAAAATCCCGCGGTAAAAATCGTGGGCGTCGATCCGATCGGCTCCCTCTATTACGATGAATTCAAAACCGGCAAGCCCGGTAAAGCTCTGACCTACGTGGTCGAAGGCATCGGCGAAGATTTTTTTCCCGGCACCATGAACATGAAAATCCTCGACGACGTTTATCAGGTGAACGACGAGGAATGTTTCGTGTGGGCCCGGCGGCTCGCGAAACAGGAAGCTATCTTCACTGGCGGTTCCGGCGGCGGCTGCCTTTCCGCGGCTCTAAAACTCGCAAAAACCTGCAAGTCCGGCGACATGATTGTGGCTTTCATGCCCGATTCCGGTTCGCGCTACATGTCGAAGGTCTTCAACGACGGCTGGATGCGCGAGCACGGCTACGTCGATGCGGAAGTCGCGCTTTCCGCCGCGGACGTGATTCGGGTGAAACATCAGAACGGCAAGACACGAGAAATGATTGTCGCCGGTCCGTATCAGACCGTTTTTCATGCGCTGCAAACCATGCAGCAACAGGATATTTCGCAGCTTCCGGTGCTCGAAGACGGAAAATCGATCGGCACCGTGTTCGAAGATCAAATTCTGAATCTTGCGCTGCAAGGTAAAGACCTTCGCAAGCTGGTTATTCGCGAAGTTATGGGCGGGCCACTTCCCCAGGTCCCGGCCAATTCTCCCATCGAGCGTGTGACCCACATTCTCAGTCACGACAGCCCGGCGGTTTTCGTCGAAATGCCCGACGCAAAACTTGAAGTGCTTACCAAGTTCGACTTGATGGATACCATCGCCGGCCTGGCCACTCAAAAACGCTAAATTGAATGAACGAGTGTTGCTGAATCCGCAAAACTAATCCGCCTCGCTTTTGACGTCCTTGAAGTCGGTCCGAACTTCTTCGATCTTTGCGCGGTACGCGGCGGCGTCTCCGTACGGGATGAAATGGGAGTAACGATCGTGCGGATGCATGATGCGGTGCGCGTGGCGAATCGGGCACCAGTGCTGTTCGGTCCGCGCCGCCACTTCCACTACGTAGGCCATCACTCCGTTCCCGTAAGAGCAGTACGCGCAATTAATTCTTTCCAGCACATTCAGGTAGCATAATTTTCCGCGGTCGAAGACCACGAAGTCCGAGCGCTTCACCTTGGGAATTCCATACAACGGGAACGAAAACCATTGGTATGCCGTGATGAAGACATCGATCAGCACGAACGGAATGATGCAGCCGTAGATCAGCGGCGCGGTTAGTCCCACGAAGAACCGCGATTCCTGCATATACTTCAGCAGCGAACTGCGCAGCTGAGTGTGCTGCTTCTTTACGGCGTCCGGGAAACGAATTTCGCGCGCATGCAGCTCGTAATTGGGTCCGCGGTATTCTTCGTCGCGATCCGGCTCGCTTGCAATCTGCACCAAGGGCTGCGAATTCTTGATGTCTGGGCTCATCGATGATCCGCCAATTGAATTTCCCCTTCGTGCCGTGCGGGGATTCGAACGTGTAGATACCACAATTGTCGACAGCGGAATCGAACAAAATCCAACTTCGGCGGATGCTGACAGCGGACTGTTGCCGATGGTGGCATGTTAGAATGGGAGGCTTTTCAGGCGCCGGCGGCAGCAGTGGAAAGCGGTGGCAGCAATAAGACGACGCGAATCGAAGCGAAACAATCGAATCATGCGCATTGAAGACTTCAACGATCGGCTAGCTCAAAAAATCCTCGTCACCGACGGCGCGATGGGATCGCTGCTCTACGAATCCGTGGGTCCGCAACGCTGCGTCGATGAGCTAAATTCCACGCACTCCGAAGCTGTTTTTCACGTGCATCAGACCTACATCGAGGCTGGCGCGCAAATTATCGAGACCAACACCTTCGGCGCCAATCGCAACAAGCTGGCCCAATTCGGCATGGGTGATCGAGTCGCCGAACTGAACCACCGCGCTGTGAAAATCGCCCGCGAAGCGCGGGAAGCCGCAAAACACGAAGTGCTGATCGCCGGATCCATCGGCCCCCTAGGCATTCAGCAGCATGTGCGCGATCTTCCGCAGGACGCGATCGCCGCGATATTCAAGGAACAGGCCGGCGCGCTCGAAGAACGCGGCGTCGATCTCTTCATCCTGGAAACGTTTAGTGACGTGCAGGAACTGGCCTCCGCCGTCGGCGCCATTCGCTCGTTCTCGCGCTTGCCGATCGTCGCGCAGCTTACCTATTCCGACGAAGGCACCACCTTTGGCGGGACTCGCCCGCAGGATGCGTGGGAGTTTCTTCGCGCCGGAAACATTCAGGCCGTGGGAGCCAACTGCACCATCGGTCCGCAGTTGTTGCTTCCCGTGCTTCGCGATCTCGCGGCGGTTTCTTCGATTCCCTTGTCGGCCATGCCGAATGCGGGTTTCCCGAAGCGCGTCGGCGACCGCACGGTCTACCCGCGTTCTTCTCCCGAATATTTTGCGCTGTTCGCCCGTGAAGCCGCCGAACTCGGCGTTCGTATCATCGGCGGATGCTGCGGCACCACGCCGGAACACATCCACGCCATCGCCGAAGCCGTGAAGCAAATTCACCCGGCCCGGTCGACCGGTGCGAGAGACGTGGCTCGGTCAGCGCAAACGACCGTCGAGGTTCTGGAACCTGCCGAACGCGTTCGACGCATCGCCACGCGCGAGCCGGAAAGCAAACTCTGGAAGAAAATTCAGGCGAAGCAGTTTGTGACTTCGGTAGAAATCGATCCGCCCAAAGGCGTCTCCATCGACCGCATTCTCGAGCAGGTCACGAAAGTGATGGCCCATTCGTCCGTCGATTCGATCGACATCAATAGCGGCACTTTGGCTCGAGTCGGCATGGACGCCATGGTTCTGGCCGGCGCTCTGGAGGCTCACGGTTTCGAAACCGTGCCGCACGTCACTACTCGCGATGCCAATATCATCGGCTTGCAAGCCATGCTGCTCGGCGCTTGGGCCGTCGGGGGCGTTCGCAATATTCTGGCGATCACCGGCGATCCGCCGTCGCTGGGCGACCATCCCGAAACCAGCGGAGTCTACGAAGTCGATTCGATTGGCTTGGTGAAAGTTCTCTCGCGATTGAATCAAGGCACGGACTGGGCCGGCAAAAGTTTGGGCGGCGCTACAAATTTCACGATTGGCGTGGCTGTAAATCCAGTTGCGGAAAATATCGACGAGGAATTGCGCCGCTTCGAAGAGAAAGTCGCGGCCGGCGCGCATTTCGCCATGACCCAGCCGATTTTTGATCCCGAGCATTGGCGCATCTTCCTGAAACGCCTCGGCGGAAAATCGCCAGTGCCGATTATCGTCGGACTGTGGCCGCTCACCAGCTACAAACAAGCGCTGCGGCTGAACAACGAAGTTCCCGGTATCGTGATTCCCGAAGCCACTCTCCGCGAAATGGAAAACGCCGGCGAAGGCGCGCGCGAACGCGGATTCGTTCTTGCCCGCAAGATGCTCGAATGGGCGCACAGTGCGCGCAGCGAAAGCATCGCCGGCGCGTACCTGATCGCGCCATTCAAACGCTACGAGGAAATTTTGGAATTGTTTCGCTAGGTCGGCGGACAATGGCTCGTTAAAGTTGATGCCTTAGAAAAACCAGAATCTCTTGCGCTTGCGGGTCGAAGTTGCTCCGGGGGCGAGCCCAATATCCTCATCCAGCTCCGGAACCCACGGTAGAGACTTCCCTTCGAACGCGGCTAGCGGATTGTCCACGAGAAGGGCTTGGGCCACGTCCTCGCCTCGCGTCTTGGCCACGTGGTCGAATGTTTCCTTCAATCGCAACGGCCTCGAACTGACGTTGTGCGCGTCGCTGGCCAGAAAATGTACCGCGTTAAGCCCAAGCCACTCTTCCGCCGCTTCCTGCGCCGGCTTTCCAAATCGTCCCGCCAAAGATCCCGCGGTGACCTGGGCATAGCAGCCCTGACGCAGCCAACGGTATAGCCGTTCGGGTTTCGAGCGGATCAGCGGGTTGCGTTCGGGGTGCGTGATGATCGGCAAGATTCCAGACAGATGTAATTCGTGCAGGGTCTGGTCCATCGAAGGCGGAATGGAATAGTCGGCAAACTCTACCAGCAGGTACCTTTTTTGGTTCAGGGTGTAGCGCGTCGGGAAGTGGCGGATCTCCTGCAGATTTTCGTAGCTCAGGTGAAAGTCGCAGCCTGTGGCGATCGTCAATCTGCCCTCGAAGTGAGCCTGTACCTCATCACGACGCTTCATTACCAATTCGGGAATAAATGGGTACTTAGGATGTGCGTGCGGAGTGCCGATAACGTGAGTGATTCCGTCGGCGATTGCCATTTCTCCCATCTCCACGGACATTTCGAGCGATTCGGAACCGTCATCCAGGTCGGGAAGTATGTGGCAATGAATATCAATCATCGCAATCGAGAATAGCGCAGGGCGAAAGAGATGACAACGAACCGGGGCGCGGGCGAGACGGCGGAAGGTTCAAAACGAAGTGGCCAGGCTCTTGCATATATCACGTTCGAACCGATGGAACTGTTTCATTTGCGGAAAGTGGGCGTGGTCGAAATGAAATCCGAGTGGATAACGCTATGACCCCAATCGCGGTGGCAAAGCGGCCCAAGCGGGCCTTCATCACTGGTGTAACCGGACAGGATGGCTCTTATCTGGCGGAATTGCTGCTCGGCAAAGGCTACGAAGTCCACGGCATCAAGCGCCGGTCGAGTAGTTTCAACACCGAGCGCGTCGACCATCTGCTGCCGGACTGGCACGAAAGCGACGCCAAATTCTTCATGCACTTTGCGGACCTGGCCGACGCCAGCAGCCTTTCGAAGCTGCTCTACCGGATCGCGCCGGACGAAATTTATCATCTCGGCGCACAAAGCCACGTCCGGGTCAGCTTCGATATTCCGGAATATACCGGCGACATCACCGCTCTCGGCACCGCGCGGCTCCTCGATGCGATTCGTGAAACTGGAATTCCGGCG
Source organism: uncultured Acidobacteriota bacterium (assembly GCA_963711325.1). Lineage (GTDB taxonomy): Bacteria > Acidobacteriota > Terriglobia > Acidiferrales > UBA7541 > Palsa-295. Next base: position 363,755 of record CAVQDR010000001.1, read on the forward strand.
CGTTTCTACAATGCCGCCAGTAGCGAGATGTTCGGCCAGACGTTTGAATACCCGCAAAACGAGTCCACGCCCTTTCATCCTCGCAGCCCTTACGGTTGCGCCAAGCTCTACAGCTACTGGATGACGGTGAACGCCCGCGAAGGTTACGGATTATTCGCGGTGAATGGGATTCTGTTCAACCATGAATCTCCGCGCCGCGGCGAGATTTTCGTCAGCCGCAAGGTCACTCGCGCCGTCGCGCGCATTCTGCACGGCCTGCAGTCCAAGCTTTATCTGGGAAACCTGGATGGCGAACGCGACTGGGGATTCGCCCCGGAATATGTCGAAGGCATCTGGCGGATGCTGCAGCAGCCCGAGCCTGAAGATTTTGTGCTGGCCACGGGCGAAACTCACTCGGTAAAGGAATTCGTCGAACGCGCTTTTGCGCACGTCGGCCTCGATTGGCGTCGCTACGTGGAAGTCGACCCGCAGTATTACCGCCCCACCGAAATTGACCGGCTCGAAGGCGACGCCTCCAAAGCTCGTGACCGCCTGGGCTGGGTGCCGCGCATCAAATTCCGTGACCTGGTGAAAATTATGGTCGATGCCGACGTGCAACTTCTGGAAGACAAATTAACCGGACAACTCGAGCGGCGCATGTCCATGAGAGGCGGCGAATGAAGCCGGTCAGCGTCAACAACCGTTCCATGGGCGTCTTTCACGGACGAAGAATCGTGGTGACCGGAGGCGCCGGATTTCTGGGCCGCGTGGTGGTCCGGAAACTTCGCGAGCGCGGCGGCCGCGACATCTTTGTCCCGCGGCGCGATTCCTGTGACCTTACACGTCTTGATCACATCGAAAAAATGTTCGATGAGGCTCGCCCGCAATTGCTGGTACATCTGGCTGCCTCAGTCCCCGGGCCAAAATCGCATCGCGACGTCGCCGAAACTTTCTACAACAACGTCATGATGGCCACGCAGCTAATCGAAGCCGCCAGCCGCCACGGCGTGGAGAAAATGATTTACGTCGGCAGCGCCACTTCCTATCCCGCCAACGCCGCGGTTCCGCTGCGCGAGCAGGATTTATTCAAGGGCGTGCCGGATCCAGGCCGCGCCGAACACGGTATCGCCAAGAGGTTACCCATCATTCAGGCGCTGGCCTACCGGCAACAATACGGTTTTCACTGCGTTTGCCTGATCCCGACGAATTTCTACGGCCCGGCCGATAACTTCGACCCGCGTACCAGTTTTGTCATTCCCTCGCTGATTCGGCGGTTTCTCGAAGCCGTCGAAACCGGCGCGGAGGAAATTGTCATCGGGGGCACCGGGTGCGCCACCCGCGATTTTATCCACGTCGAAGACTGCGCCGAAGCCATCCTGCTCGCGCTTGAGCATTATCACGGAGCGGACGCGATCAACATCGGCAGCGGCATCGAAGTTCCGATCCACGATCTGGCGCGCCGCATCGCTTTGCTGACCGGCTACACCGGAAAAATTCAGTGGGATCCGAGCTGTCCGGAGGGCACCATGCGCCGCGTACTTGATATTTCGCGCGCCCAGAAGGAATTCGGATTCCGCGCGCGACGCAGCCTGCCGGAAGGCTTGTTCGAAACCATCGAATGGTATCGCGCCGCCAAGGCTCACCCGCCAATCACGGCGCATTCCTCGGCGTTGGAACAGAGCGCCTAATTTCTATCGTGTCAAGAAACACAAAAAGGTAAACAACTTTATGGAAGCGATAGCGCAAGCAATTATCGAACAACCGATTTCAAGGCCCCGTCCGCGCGTGATCGCGCACACCGCCTGTCGCTCGTGCGCCAGCGCGGATCTCGTCGCCACGATGGATTTTGGCAACCTTTACGTCTCAAATTTTCCCGATATTCCGGAAAGCGCGCTTTGGCCGCGCGTTCCTCTGGAGCTTCTGCTTTGCCACGGATGCGGGCTCGTTCAGTTACGCCACACTACGCCGCCTGAGTGGTTGTACCGGCGCTACTGGTACAAGTCCGGCGTCAGCGCCACCATGCGCGGAGCTCTCGCCGATATCACCGCCAAAGCCTCCCAATTCACTGATCTTGAATCTGGCGATGGCGTTCTTGACATTGGTTGCAATGACGGCACGTTGCTCCGTTCCTATTCGATCGAGGGCGTCCATCGCACTGGATTCGAGCCAGCCGAAAACTTGGTCCCGGAAGCTTCCGTGGGAACCGACCGCATCGTGAATGATTTCTTTTCAGCGCGGCCGGTTCTCGGCGAACGATTCAAAGTGGTCACTTCTATCGCGATGTTCTACGACCTCGAAGACCCGAATACATTCGTCGCCGACGTCGCTTCCGTGCTCGCCGAAGAAGGCGTCTGGATCATCGAAATGCATTACCTGCCCCAGGTTTTGGCGCGTAACGCGTTCGACGCCATCTGCCACGAACATCTCGAATACTATTCCTTGAACGCCCTGGAGCCGCTGCTCGAACGCCATGGCCTGACTGTGGCTGACGCCGAAACAAACGACATGAATGGCGGCAGTCTGCGCGTGTACGTAGTCCATCGCGATTCGCCGGCCGCTTCCGTGACGGCGCGGCGTGCCCGGGTCGAAACTCTCCGCGCCCGCGAACGTGCCTTGAACCTGCGGCAACCCGGAACTTACTCGGAGTTTTACGAGCGCGTCCGCCGGATCGGCGAAAGACTTTGCCGTTACATCGAAAGCGAACGCGACCGCAATAACCAGGTTTCGGTCTATGGCGCATCCACCAAAGGCAACACGTTGCTGCAGGTCTTTGGGCTCGATCGCCGGCTGATTCGTTCTGCGGCGGAGCGTAACCCGGAGAAATGGGGCAAATTCACCGTCGGTACATGGATACCCATCGTATCCGAAGCGGAAGCCCGGGCACACGCCAACGACTTCCTCGTCCTTCCATGGCACTTCCTGAATGAAATTCAAGCCCGCGAGCGCGATTTTCTCCAGCGTGGCGGAAAACTCATCGTTCCGCTCCCCACTCCTTATGTCATCGACGGCACCGGCCGTCACGGGCTTGACTGCTAGACGAGCCGCTGTCCGACATAATTAGCCAAGCTGTAAATCGATCTGACTCTCCACTGCAATACACTGCGTCCTGCGAGCCGGCTGGGCCTTGCTCATTCGCGCCTTGGAACCTTATGGGTATTGGCGAATGTTGTTTACAATTGAGACCGGCCAGGCCCGTCGTCTTTAGTTCGACGTTTTTCGTTCGTCAATCATCACAACTGGTGCGGCGCAAAGAGAGGAATCGGAATGGGTGCGGATCGGAAGCCGGAATTCTTCGCTAGAAAAGACCTGAAGATTGGAATCATTGGCTGCGGTTACGTCGGCCTGCCTCTGGCCCTGCGCTTCGCGGAAGTGGGGCAAATCGTTACGGGCTTCGATACCGACGACGAGAAGATTAAAAAACTGAACGCTGGCCAATCCTACATCCAGCACATTTCCGCCGAAAAAATCGCTGCGCACGTGAAAGGCAAGCGCTTCAGCGCCACCACCGATTTCTCACGTTTGCGCGATATGGACGCGGTCCTGATCTGCGTTCCGACTCCGCTCGACGAACGCCGCGAACCGGACCTGAGCTACGTCGAAATGACCGCGCAATCGATTGCGCCGAATCTTCAGCGCGATCAGTTGATCGTACTGGAAAGCACCACGTACCCCGGCACCACCGAAGAACTCGTGCTCCCGATTCTCGAAAAAAACGGCCTGCGCTGTCCGCTGGCCAAGGGGCCCGGTTCGGAAAATACCGCGACCGATTTCTACTTGGCCTTTTCTCCCGAGCGCGAAGATCCCGGCAACAAACAGTTTGGCCTGGCACAGATTCCCAAGGTCGTCGGCGGGATCAATCCCGCCAGCTGTCAGGCGGCGACGAACATGTATGCCCAAATCGTTTCAAAGGTGGTGCAGGTCAGCTCCACCCGCGCCGCGGAAATGGTCAAGCTGCTGGAAAATATTTTTCGCTGCGTGAATATCGCGCTGGTGAATGAGCTGAAGCAGCTTTCCCTGCGCATGGATCTCGACATCTGGGAAGTGATCGACAGCGCGGCCACCAAGCCCTTCGGATTTATGCCGTTTTATCCCGGGCCGGGTCTGGGCGGCCACTGCATTCCGGTGGATCCGTTTTATCTTTCCTGGAAGGCGCGCGAATACGATTTCGCCACACGTTTCATCGAGCTGGCCGGCGAAATCAACACCGCCATGCCCTACCACGTGGTGGAGGCTCTGGTCGCCGCGCTGAACGCCCATGAAAAAAGCGTCAAAGGCTCGAAGATTCTGGTGCTCGGCGTCGCTTACAAAAAAGACGTAGATGACCTGCGCGAATCTCCGTCCCTGAAACTGCTCGAACTTCTTTCCGCGCGCGGAGCAAAGCTCGACTACAACGACCCTTACTTCCCGGCGCTGTACAAAATGCGGCATTACGATTTTTCCAACATGAAATCGGTCGAGCTGTCTCCGCAGAATCTGGCCACCTACGATTGTGTGTTGATTGCCACTGATCACACGCAGTACGACTACGACGCCATCGTCAGCAATTCGAAGCTCGTGGTGGACACTCGCAACGCAACCAGGAAAGTTAAAGAGGCTGGGTCCAAGGTCGTTCACTGCTAGCGAAATCGCGCGGCTGCGAGCCGGGCGTGGCGAAAGCCTTCGCCTGTACTCGCGTTCAGCAGTACCGCCCGGCCTGAAGTCCAGGTCCGCACAAATTTTGTCTAGGAAAGTAGTTCCATTGTCTCTGGAACTTCCTCGCGCTACTTTTGTTTCGACATGAGCCCTTCCGTTTCCGTATTGCAGCAGGAAAAACAGCTGGCCGCCATGGAAGCCAGGCCGCGCCGCAGCATGCGCATCCTGCTTAGCGTGCCCGTCACAGTCGATGGACAAGTTTCCAACCAGACATTTTGCGAAGATACTCGCACCCTAGTGGTCAATGCTCACGGTGCTTTGATTTCGCTTTCGGCGAGCGTCAGCACCGGTCAGACCATCAAAATGGTAAATGGCACCACCAAGGACTCGCTCGATTGCCGCATCGTGTATATGGGCAGCCCACAGGCTGGCCGGCGCCAGTTTGGCGTCGAATTTCTTCAGCCTTCCTCTTCATTCTGGCAGATCGATTTTCCGCCGGACGATTGGGCCGCGTTTCCCAGCATCTTGCGCAGGTGATTTATGGGCACGAGCCGTCGCCTGGACGGGTGCCCGCATCAGCGTCCGTTTTTCCTTGATACCAATTCCGCGCGGACGCTTCCGTAAGGCACTTCGGCCTGGATGACCAGCGGCACACGCGCCGCATCTTGCGAAAGCCAAAAGGTGCACCGCGTCCGGGAGAGTTGGCCGCCTCGAAATAGCCGAACCGATATCCGCGAGCCCCGCTCGTCCCGTCCCGACACTTGAATTGCTTCGTCGGCAACTTCGAGCGTTGCTCGCATTTCGTAAAGTTCTTCTCCGTCGTACACCGGACCGCGAAATTCCGCCGAATGCTTCCAGTCGAAGACACGCAGTGCATAGAGCGCGGCCAGCGGGTCGCGGGTGTGCGGCTTCACCAGCACCACGGCAGTCCCGGCCGGACGCCGCTCTCCCGCCGTTGTCATCCTCGCGATCGACGTCTGTCGTTCACCCATCTCGCTGAGGTACGCCTCGTACTGCTTGCTGTCCAAGGTGGTCAGGTCCGCGTACGAATCGAATTGGTCGTCGACTTCTGCAAATGAGCGCAGCGGAACCTGCGAATGTGCTGATGCGCGAAAGTGCCACGCCTGGGTACCGAAGAAATTGCGCGTCTCGACTACGCTGAGTTGCACCGCGGCCGCATTTGAGAATACAGACCACATCAGGCGATATTCGAGCGTCTCCCCCGGACTAAAGGGAAAAGATCCAGCCGCAGCAGTTTTGTCTCCGGCCGAAAATGCATGATCGCTTGCCGTTCGCGCCATACCTCGCGCAGGATAGGATTTGGCGACGACACAAAAAACAACGAGCAGGGCGCCCGCAACCGCAGCGCTCGCCATATTCCATACTCGCCGTGCGAATTCCATTCGCTCCCGCATTCCCTTCCCCTCAACCGTTGGCCCTCAAATCCGCACCCGGCACCTTATGCCGCTTGCGAAAACAGATCGTTTCCGGCAAATTCCCAAGGCACGCTGCTCGGAGGCTCAACCAGAATGCGTTATCTCGTCACCGGCGGAGCCGGATTCATCGGCTCGAACATCATCGACGAACTCGTGCGCCGCGGCCACACTGTCGTTGCCTTAGACGATTTGTCGTCGGGCAAAGAAGAAAATCTCTCCAGCGCCGCCAGCAATATCGATTTTCGCATCGCCAGCATCACTGATCTCGCCGCGCTGCAATCGGCCTGCGTCGGCGTGGATTACGTAATTCATCTCGCCGCCCGTACTTCAGTTCCGCGTTCCGTGGCCAGCCCCATTGAGACCAATCACGTCAATATCGACGGCACCCTGAACGTTCTGGTTGCCGCGCGCGATGCCAAGGTGCGGCGAATCGTTTTTGCGGCATCCTCATCGGCCTACGGCGAGACCATCGAATTGCCCAAGAAAGAAAACATGGCGCCGTCGCCCATTTCGCCCTACGGCGTCACCAAACTCGCCGGCGAACTTTACATGCAGGTTTTCGGGCGCGCCTACGGCCTCGAAAATACCAGCCTTCGTTACTTCAATGTGTTCGGCCCGCGCCAGGATCCCACTTCGCAATATTCCGGCGTACTCTCCCGCTTCATGTTGGCAGTCCTTCGCGGCGAATCGCCGGTAGTTTACGGCGACGGCGAGCAGTCACGCGACTTTACCTACATCGCCAACGTGGTGGATGTAACTTTGCGGGCCTGCGAATCGAAAACCTCTTCCGGCTTGGTCTTGAATGGGGGCACCGGCGCGCGCATCACCTTAAACCACGTGATTCGGCTGCTGGAGAAAATTACGGGCAAGAAAATTCAGCCGAAGTATGAGCCGTCACGCACCGGAGATATAAAAGATTCGCAGGCCGATATTTCTCTGGCCGGCTCGGTTCTTGGCTACCAGCCCTCGGTCGATTTTGAGCAGGGGCTGAAGCTCACCTGGGATTGGTACGCCGCGACCTACGGCGGCAAATCCTAAGCATCGCCGAGATGCTCGGGGAGTTCCGTCAGGCTGTCGACCAGAACATCGGGCGGATGCTCGCGCAATCCTTCGAGCCCAAAGCCATACGTCACGCCGCAAGCGAAAATTCCCGAGTTACGCGCGGTTTTTACGTCCACTTCTGAGTCGCCGACCATCATCGCTTCATCCGGCGCCGCGCGCATTTCGCGCAGCAAAACTTCGATCCCCATTGGGTCGGGCTTCTTCCTTTCAAAACTGTTCCCGCCATAGACGGATTGAAAGTGCCGGCTCATGTTCAAACCGTCCAAAATCGCGCGGCTGAAATGCACCGGCTTGTTGGTATAGACCGCCATCGAATATTTTTCGCGCGTCCCGAATTCCTGCAGCGCTTCCGCGACACCCGAATACAAGACGGTGTTGTCCAACATGTGCGTCCGGTAATAGCTCAAAAAATAAGCTAGCCCGCGTTTGACTTCTTCGTCCGTCGTTCCTTCGCCCAATGATTTCCGGACTAGCGTCTCGGCGCCGTTCCCTACAAAACTGAAAATCGTCTCATGTACATGTTGCGCGCACCCCATGTGGTCCAGCATTGCGTTCACCGCCAGCGCCAAGTCGAGCTTCGAATCGATCAGGGTGCCGTCCAAGTCGAATATCAGCGCGCGCACTTTCGCAAAGCGGTTGTCTTTATTTTTCATCGAATCTATCTTACGGCACTCGCGGATAATTTCCCCCGCTCGTCGACCGGCGCCGCAAAATCAATTGGTCTCTAACGCCCGCTTCCATCTCCCCATGTTCTTCTCCACGTGCAGCGCCGCTTGGCGCCAATACTCGCCGTGACCTTCCGCATAAAGTCGCGCCCAAGGCTGCCGCCCACTTGCCGCGCTCTCGATCAGGAGTTCGTACATGGCCCTCGTTCGTTCGGCCAGCAACGCGGGCAGCTTTTGGCTCAGCTCGCGATTCGGGCCATACCCGTGCACCAACGCGCGCAATCGCACCACTTGTTGATCCAGGTCCGTCCCTTCCGCCAGTGGCACAAAACTCTGTGCTGCGTACGCCAAATCCCATTCGCGCGAACCGGGCCCGCTGCCATCCCAATCGATGAATATCCAACGTTCGCCGTCTCGAATCAGATTCCAAGGAGCAAGGTCGTTGTGGCAAATCAAAGTCTCCGCATCGGACGTGATCGCCACATCCCAGCGAGCGTGCGGCCCGGGATCGAAACTCGCGTCCACATCGTGCAGTTGTCGAATCAATCGGCCCAATCGTCCAAGCTCGATCGTACTGAGCGGTGGTTCCCGGTGCGCGGTGTGTCCCGGAATAAATTCCAGAACCTGCCGGCCACGCTCGTCTCGCCCAAAGCATTGCGGCGCGCCCGAAAATCCCATCGCATGAAGATGTCTGAGAAAGGCTGTAACGCTGTCCGTCGCGAAGGTCGAAGCCTTGCGAACTGTCGCGCCAATTTTCACTACGCGGCCCGATACATTGCCGCCCGCCAATACCTCTTCAAGCTCACTCATCAACGCAAATCTCCCGCCGCAAAAAACAACCCAATCCTCAACGTCATCCACTTTTAGTGCGACCCAGCCGCTGATACAATCCAAAGTTCAACCAGCGCCATTATTACCCACGAGGCCCATATGGCAGAAATTCAACCGTTCCGCGCCTACCGATACGACACCAATCGCGTGAAGCTCGACGATGTTCTAACTCAGCCGTACGACAAGATTAGCCCGACCATGCAAGAGGGCTACTACGCCAAAAGCCCATACAATTTGATCGCCATAGAGAAAGGTCGCACGCTGCCGACCGATTCGCCTCAGGACAACGTCTACACTCGCGCTGGCCAGAAGATCCAAGAATGGATCGCCGAGAAGGTACTGCTGCAGGATTCAGCTCCGAACATTTTCGTCTATTCCCAAGAATATCTCGTTCCCGGCAGCAACACGCGCAAGACCAGAATGGGTTTCATCGCTTTGGGTCGCGTCGAGGATTACGACGCGCACGTGGTCTTCCGCCATGAACGCACTTTGTCTGCCCCGAAAGCCGACCGCATCGAATTGTTGCGGAACACCAACGTCCAAACCGGCCAGCTATTCATGCTGTACAACGATGCGCCGCGAGCGATCGATTCCCTGCTGGAACAAATCGCGCACAAGGGTACGCCGCAGGAACTTCGCGACGAATTCGGCGTCACTCATCGCCTCTGGCCCGTTTCCGACCAAGCGTCCGTCCACCGGATTCAGACGGCCATGGCGGACAAGAAACTGATCATCGCCGACGGCCATCACCGCTACGAAACCGCGCTCAATTATCGCAACGAAGGCCGCGCCAAATTGCAAACTCCGGATCCTTACGCCGCTCACGAGTTTGCCATGATGACCTTCATCAACACCCACTCCAAGGGCTTGACCATTCTTCCTACCCACCGTTTGATTCGAAATCTCGCGAATTTCGACTTCGAGAAATTTCGCAAAGACGCCGGTCAATATTTCGATTGGTATTCTTACCCGTTCCTTAATCCCGAAGAACGCGCTTCCGCCTACGCCGATTTTCTTAAGGATTTTCAGGGCGTGAACCACGGCCGCCGCGGACTCGGGGTTTATCCCGGCGCGGACGCTAAGGGCGCCGGAGCCTTTTACCTATTCCTGCTCCGTCGCGACGCCGATCTCGAAACGATTCTTCCCGATGTTTCGGAAGCGCAGCGCGGCCTCGATGTCGTGCTGCTGCATCGGCTGATTATCGAAAAACTTCTGGGAATCAGCCAGGACGCCGTGGCCGGCGAACAAAACGTGGGCTACAAACGCGAGATGGAAGGAAGCCTAGCCACCGTAGATAAGAGCGAAGCGCAGCTCGCGTTGCTGCTAAATCCGGCCCGGGTCCAGCAAGTCGCCGATATCGCTCTCGGCGGAGACGTGCTGCCGCAAAAATCCACGGACTTCTATCCCAAGCTGCTCAGCGGCGTGGCCATTTTCAAAGTGGAAGGAAAAATCGAAGGGCAAGCTGAGGCTTTGAGCGGCCGCTAAACGAGATGGGGGCACGGCATCCGTGCCCCGCCTCATTTCTCGGTTACTTCTTGAAGCTTTCTACGGCCAAGGCTTCGCTGTCGTAGGTATCAAACACCGTCATCAGCTTGGTAACCTGCAGCACTTCTTTGAACTTCGATCCCAGGTTGGCGAGCTTCAGCACTGCGCCCTGCGATCGTGCGCTGTGGAACGTCGCCACCAGCGTGCCCAGTCCCGCGCTGTCGATGTAACCGACCTGCGCCAAATTCAGCACGATCTTCTTCTTTCCGGCGGCCAGCAAATTTTTCACCTGCTCGCGAAACGCGTTGCTTTCTTCGCCGAGGACGATGCGTCCTTCGATTTCCACCACCGTCACGTCTCCGACTTCCTTGTCCACCATTTTCAATGCCACGTTCGCGCCTCCTGGAAAGTTCAAATCTGATTTATTTCGCCTGCACTGAACGGCCACCTGGCCCTGCGGCGGCAAGCTAGCGCTTCAGTAAAAATCGGAACAAGACATATAGTATCCGCAAGATTTACAGATCATCTTGCACTTTCGAGATTCCAGCCGCGACGAACAACTCGGACAGTATCGCGACGGCTCCTCAGGTTCCGCGAACATCGGGCGTCCCAAGGCCGTTGTGCCCCTTGCTTCCCGTGCTGGAATAACGCCTTCCGGCTCTGCCATATCCAGTCGCCCTTCGGACTGACGTTTATAGCACATCCCACCCATGGGGAAAAGCAATGCTAAAAATTCGCTCGGCCCGGCCGGGTGCCTCCGGCCACACCCTACCGCAAGCCAATAGACACCAAGGTTCCGGTTTTGGTGCCCGTAGATTCCGCGAGCTGTTTAGGTTGCCGCGCCGTGCGGATTTCAGCAACTCTTCCTTATTCCAGCGCGTCTGATACAGTAGGACCGATTCGGGGGCCCAAGGAAGAGATGATGAAATTGGCGCTCAGCACCGCAGTCGTGGCCGCCATTGCCATCGCCGCCACGTCCCAAGCGCAGGGCCAACACTCGGCCCCTGCACCCGCAGCGCACGTTTCGGCGGCTCCGGCGAAAGCTGCGCCACCTGCCGTCCGAACCGCAAACGCTCATACTTCCGCCAGCCACCACGCGTCTGGATCCCCAAACGCGATCTCGAGTTCGACTCACACCCGAACATCGAACGCCTATACCAGCGGATCCTATACCCCATGGCCCGCCGGCTCGTACTTCACTGGCCCAGTTTCGCCCGGCGGCTTCACGAATCCCCTCGCCGGCACGAATAAAGGCTACCCGCGCTCGAAAGGTTCCACCGGAATAATTCTATTGGGCGGCGGCTATGGCTACGGATACGCCCCCTACGACGACGCTGGCAACGACTCCCAGCAACTGGCTGATCAACAGCCGGACGACCAAGGCTCCGGCGGTCAGCAGTCGGACGGCCAGCAACAGCCGCAATATATTTTCGTTCAGCAGGTTCCCGATCCTCGCGGCCCGTCCGGGTCTTCCGCGTCCCGCGATCAATCGCAGAATGCGCCGGAACCGCAGCCCAGCGAGCCTGCCTTTCCGCTACGCGATGTTGGTTCCTTTACTTTGGTCACGCAAGCCGGCCGCCGTCTCGACGCTGTGGCTTTCACCCGTTCCGCCGACCGTCTCGTGTACATCACGCCCGACGGTGGTCGCCGCTCCATCGCATTCCGCGACCTCGATGTCGACGCAACGCAGCGCCTCAATACCGAGCGCGGCACGCCCATCACCATTCCTCCGGCCGATGACACAACTCCGCCCGCGAGTTCAAAAACAAAACCATCTTCCGAAATCGTCAACTAACAATTCTGAATCTGCACCTTCGATCTTCCGTCTCGGCCCTTTTGCACGCATCATGGAGCGATCATGGCCGGGTTATTCTCAACCCTCATCGGCGGCTTATCGTTTACCGAGTGTCCACGCTGGCGCGGCGATAGGCTCTACGTATCCGACCGCTACACGCGCCGTATCCTCGCCCTTTCGATGGACGGCACCGCAGAAACTTTCGCCCTGACGCCCGGACTGCCTGCCGGAATCGGATTTCTTTCCGACGGCCGTCTGCTGATCGCCTCGATGCTCGACCGCAAAATCCTCCGTCGCGAACATGACGGCTCTTTGGTCGAACACGCCGACCTCTCCGCGTTCGCGCCATGGCAGATCAACGACATGCTGGTTGATGACGAAGGCCGCGCCTGGGTCGGGCAGTTCGGGTTCGACTTGTTCGGCGGTGCGCCGGCCTGCACCACATCTCTCCTCTGCGTTAGGCCGGACGGATCGGCCAAGGTCGTCGCCGATCAGCTCGGCTTCCCCAACGGCATGGTGCTCAAGCCAGACCGCTGCACACTCATCGTGGCCGAAACCACCATGAATCGCCTCAGTGCGTTCACGGTGACCGGCGACGTGTTGAGCGAGCGACGCATCTGGGCCGCCTTTGGCGAGCCGCCGAGATCAACCGCCATTCACGAATTTCTTCAACAATCGGCAGTCGTGCCCGACGGAATCTGTCTCGATGCAGAAGGCGCAGTCTGGGTGGCCGACGTCACTCACCAACGTGTTATTCGCGTCATCGAGGGAGGAACAATCGTCGAAGAACGCAAGACCGACGAGGTCAGCGTCTTTGCTTGCATGTTAGGCGGCCAGGATGGCCGCACTCTCTTCGCTTGCGCCGCGCCCACGTTCAACGAAGCCGAAGCATCAACAAATCATCAGTCTTCGATTCTAATGACCAGGGTCGAGGTCCCTCACGCCGGGCTCCCTTAAACGAAATCCCGTATTGCGCATGCTTTCCGATCTGCGCGTTAATCGTCCCAAGTGGAAAAACACAAGGAGGGCACCAACATGAGGCCGAAGAACACGATCTTCATCTGTTACGACAAAGACGCGCAAGACGCCGCGAGCTTCTACGCCACCACCTTCCCGGATAGCAAAGTTATCGCGATTCACAAGGCTCCCAGCGATTATCCGGGCGGCAAAAAAGGCGAGGTGCTGACGGTCGAGTTCACCGTTGTGGGCATTCCCTGCATCGGTCTCAACGCTGGCCCGATGTTCAAACACACCGAGGCGTTCTCCTTTCAGGTTGCGACGGACAGTCAGGAAGAAACCGACCGCTACTGGAACGCGATCGTCGGCAATGGCGGAGTGGAGAACTCCTGTGGCTGGTGTAAGGACCGCTGGGGAGTCTCCTGGCAGATCACGCCGCGCGCGCTAACCGATGCGCTGGCGGCCGGTGGGGCCGAGGCCAAGCGCGCCTTCGAAGCGATGATGCCGATGAGGAAGATTGACGTAGCCGCCATCGAGAAAGCGCGGCGAGGCTAAAATGACCACGCCGATTCGAGACATTATTCATACGCCCAGCGCGCCGTCGTCGACCGCGTATAGCCAAGCAATACGCGCAGCGGGATTCGTGTTCGTCTCGGGCACCGGTCCACAGGATCCGGTGACTGGCAAGATTGTTGGAGAAACGATCCAAGAGCAGACCCGACAGTGCTTGCAGAATATGTCTGTGATCCTTCAAGCGGCAGGAAGCTCGCTCGAGCGGGTGGTGAGCGTCACGGTGATTCTTCTCGACGAAGCCGACTTCGCGGGAATGAATGAAGAGTGGATGAAATGGTTCCCGACGAACCCGCCGGCGCGGCAAGGCGCGAAATTACCGGTCAGAATTGCAGGACTCAAAATCTCGATCGCAGCAATTGCGGAAGCCTGAAACTCAGCGAATTGTCCGCCGGATTCGAAATGGTCCGTCCAACCAGAAAAGTTGGAATCAGACTTTTGTCTAGTTAGCTGAAGGCTGCACGGGTTCTGGCATGTACAAAGTCGCATCCGCAGCCAGCCCCGCACGCTCGAATTGAATCGTGGTGTGGGTAATCTTGAATTCCTTTTCCAGGATTTCGTGCACCTGCGCCAAAATCCTTTCGCTCTCTTCCATGTGCATATCCGGAATGCAGATGTGGCAGGACAGCGCGTTCAAATCCGTGCCCAGCGTCCAGATATGCACATCGTGAACTTCCTGCACACCCGGAATGCGCAGCATCGCCCGCGCCACGCTCTCCAAGTCGATGCTGCGGGGCAATCCTTCCAACAATATATGAGTGCTTTCGCGCAGGATCCCCATCCCGGACCACAAAACCATCCCGCCAATCACAATGCCGATGACCGGGTCCACCCAGCTTTGCCCGGTGTAGTGGATCGCGATCGCGCCCAGAATAATCGCGATGTTCGAGAGCGCATCACCCAGGTTGTGAATCCAGATGCTACGTACGTTCAGATCGCGCCGTCCGCCGGTCACGGCGAACGTAATCCCGCCGTTGATCACCAGCGCGAACACCGAAACCCACAGCATTAAATCCGTTTTTACGTCTACTGGAGCCCGCAGCCGCGTCAGCGACTCGTAAATCAGCCCCAAAGAAACCAGCGATAGCATCATCGCGTTGACGAACGCCGCTAGAATCCCCGCGCGGTGATATCCATAAGTCTTTTGCGGCGTCGGCGGCTTTTTTGCCCAGCGCGTGGCAAACCAGGAAAGCACCAGAGTCGGCACGTCGGTCAGGTTGTGAATCGCGTCACTCACCAGCGCGATTGAATGCCCCGCGTACCCCGCCACCAATTCCACGCCGACCAGCGCGAACGTCGCCACCACCGCTCCGCCCAGAATCAGCGTCATTCCTTCCGCAGGCAGCGACACGTGGGAGTGCCCACCCAAGCCATGACCGTGGCTGTGGTCGTGGCTGTGCCCTTCCGGCCCATGTGCGTGGTCGTGCATCGCCCAATTCTAACTGCTCTTCTCCAGCCGTGACAGCGCCGTTTCGCCCACTCTGTATCAAATGTAAATCGCTTAGGCAGCTTCCACTTGCGACATTCCGGCCTGATGGCGCTCATGAACCCGCTACACGAAACTCAATTGACTCCCCTCTCCGCCCCGCCTACCATGACATCAGTTTCGTGCCGGTACATTCACGCGGAGTTCTTTCGGGCAGCGTCCCTTGCGCCCGCCCATGACACAGCAAGTTGCCAAACTGGTCTTTTGGGGCGTGCGTGGCTCGACGCCCACCGTCGAGCGCGACACTTGGCGCTATGGGGGCAATACTCCCTGCCTTGAATTCACCGCGCCCGATGGCACCTCGTTCATCCTCGATTGCGGCACCGGAATCCGCAGCCTGGGCAATCTGCTCACCGCCAATCAAGGCGAGCAGGGCATCGAATCGCACATCCTTGTTACTCACTATCATTGGGATCACATTCAAGGCATCCCGTTTTTTCATCCCTTCTTCGAGCCTCAAAATCGTTTTCACTTTTACAGTTTTCAGTCGAAATACCTTGGCCCGCACAGCCTGCAGCAGGTTTTCGAAGCCCAGCTCTCCAGCCCGTATTTCCCGGTCGACGTGACCATGATGAGCGCGGCGCGCGAATTTCATGAAGTCGCCGGCGGCCAGACCTGGGACATCAACGGCACCAAAATTACCGCGAATCATTTGAATCATCCGCAAGGGTGCCTCGGCTTTCGGTTGGAAACTACTGCCGGCTCGGTCGTTTACGCCACTGACAACGAACCCGGAGCGGCGGAGTGCGACAAGAATCTTCTCCAGCTCGCTCAGGAAGCGGACGTCTTGGTCTACGACGCACAATACTCTCCCGAGCAACTCGCCTCCCAACGAAAAGGCTGGGGACATTCGAGTTGGCTCGAAGGCGTGAAAATTGCTCGCGCCGCGAAAGTTCGCAACCTGATTCTCTTTCACCACGATCCCGATTCCACCGACAAGCATGTCGATGGCTTTTTGTCCGCCGCGCGCCAGGAGTTTCCCGCTACCTGGGCCGCATCTGAAGGCATGACCGTCACCCTGAGCGAGCGCGGCGTCAACGTCACCATGCGCGAAACTCGACTCGCGCTCCGCCGTCGTCTCCGCTTCAAGGCGACGGTCACCGGCCACACGGAAGATGGAAAACCTTTCGAGGAAAAAGCAACGGTTCGCGACATCAGCCTGCAAGGCGCCTATCTGGCGCTGAAATCCCGTCCTCGCCTGCAATCTGAAGTCCGCGTGGTCATCGAAGCCGCCGATGAGGCCACCCGCTCCAGCATTCTTTCCCTCCGCGCCACCGTGGTTCACTTCGAACCAGGACGCGAGCAGATTCAAAATGGCGTCGGCGTTGTATTCATCGAAGATCCCGACCCCGGCCGCCCTCGCGATTGATTCGAACGCAGGGAATCAAGACGAAGATCTGCGGGCAGGACACACCCGTGCCTGTATCATGCACAAACTCAAATTGTCAGATTGGGATTTACTTCTTGTCTTCCGGCAATTTCGCCAGCTGCGAATCGATATCCGCCAGAGCTCGCGTTAATTGGTCGCGATACCGGTCCGCCTGCGCACCCTGCAGCTGAATTTCCACTCGCGCGCGTGACAGCATCAGAATCCCGCGTTGGCGTCGCACTTCCACTTGATCCTGCGAGATCTGTTTCTTATTTTTGCGGTCTTCTTTCGTCTCGCGTTCCTGCACTTGCCCTTCCACTGCCTTGCTTTCCCATCCCCTGGCCATGCGTAGATTCTAAGTGGCTGGACGCAAAAACTTAACCCAATTTTTGTCTAAAGTTTCCTCTTTTAGGCTCCCTCGCCATCGCCCGAATTCCGGGTACACTTATCTCTCTTTTGCCGCTCACCGTTGTGAGCATTATTTCGAGGTGCCGGATGAAATTCGACGCGATTGCCGTTGGTGCGGGTCAGGCCGCGAAACCTCTCTGCTACGCGCTCTCCGACTTGGGCTGGAAAGTCGCGTTCATCGAACGCGCCGAAGTCGGCGGCTCCTGCATCAACACCGGCTGCACGCCCACTAAAACAATGATTGCTTCGGCTCAGGTCGCTCACTACGCGCGCAATGCTTCGCGCTGGGGCGTTCGCGCCGGTGAAGTTTCGGTCGATCTTGCCGCCATCGTCACCAAAAAAAACAAAGTCGTTCAAAACTTCCGCGACGCCATCGAAAAAGGCATCGCGCGGCACCAGAACATCCGCTTCGTCCGTGGGCACGCGCGCTTTACCGGCCCCCATCAAGTCGAGGTCAACGGCGAGACTTTCGAAGGCGAGAAAATTTTCATCGATACCGGGACGCGTCCGCGCATCCCCGCGCTCACTGGGATTGACTCTGTTCCGTATCTCACCAATGTCACCGTGATGGAATTGCAGGAAGTTCCCGAGCATCTGCTGATCCTCGGCGGCGGATACATCGGCCTCGAATTCGGCCAGATGTTCCGCAGGTTTGGCAGCCGCGTCACGGTCATTCACACCAGTCAGCGCCTGCTTAGTACCGAAGATGAGGACATCGTAACCGAACTGCAGAAGGCGCTTGAAGCTGAAGGAATCGAGTTCCGGTTTAAAGCCCGCACCACCTGCATTGAACCTCATGCCGCTGGAGTCTGCCTCACTGCCCAAACTTCCGGCGGCGAGCAAAAGTTCACCGGCTCTCACCTTCTCGTCGCCACGGGTCGCACTCCGAATACCGACGACCTTGGGGCTGGAAAAAGCTGGAATCACCACCGACAATCACGGCTACATCAAAACGGATCCGAAAATGGAAACCAATGTCCCCGGGGTCTGGGCGCTGGGCGACGTCAAAGGCGGGCCGGCCTTCACCCACATTTCCTACAACGACTATCAAATCGCCTACGCCAACATCGTCGAAGGAAAAAATCAAACCATCGAAAATCGTTATCTTCCTTACGCGCTTTTCACTGATCCGCAGTTAGGCCGCGTCGGCATCACCGAAGCCGAAGCGCGTGCTGCCGGGAGAAAATTCAAAACCGGCACGTTCCCGCTCACATCCGTCTCCCGCGCGATCGAAAAAGACGAAACTGCGGGGCTCATGAAAATTATCGTCGACGCTGAAACCGACCGCATTCTCGGCGCGTACATTCTTTCCAGCGAAGGCGGCGAAATCGTCCAGATTCTCGGCGCTATGATTCTGGCCGGCGCGCCCTACACGATCTTGAAAGGCGCCGTGTACATTCATCCCACCATGGCCGAAGGTTTCTACGGCCTGATGGATTCCGTGAAACTCGCGACGCCGTAACTCTCGCCCAGCGTCGCAGTTTCCCTGCCGCCTGAACCACCCTGAAAAATTATCGCCGCAGTTGACACCGGGCCTCGGAGTGACTAGTGTTGTCGCCCCGGCAGCAAAAGTACGGCGAAGGGGACATTTTTCTTTGTAGTAAAAGGTGATCGAACCGCGCATGGATTTTGACGTCAACGCCTATCGGGATGCCCATGGCCGCTGGCATCACCAGATTCTCGGTCCTCTCACTCCGCGTTCAGACACGCCTCCCGTCTACGAGGAGTGCCACGATCCGAAGGCGAAGACTCGCTGCATCGGTTTTATCGATTTCACTTCCGCTATCAACGATGGCTGGCAGCGCGTTCGCGTCATCCTGCGCCAAACCGAAGGCAAGCCGCAGAAGGCCGCGCCTCCCGTCGATGAAGCTCGCACCAAACCCTAGCCCGGACGCCATCGCGCTTTGGGAGCAGGACCAATGATTTCCTGCCGCCAACTTCAGAAAGACTACGTCGCAGGCGCCGCCTCACCCACAGCAATCCTCGACCAGGCTCTACAACGCGCCAATAGCAATGCCGGGCGCAACGTCTATCTCGCGCTCGATTCTGAACGTGCGCGTTACCAAGCAACCCAATTGCCGGAACGATATTCGTCGCCGCAGAAGCCGCCGCTCTACGGTTTTCCGGTATCACTCAAGGATTGTTTCGATCTCCGCGGATTTGGAACCAGCTGCGGATCGCGTTTTTACGCGACGCAAAATCCGACTGCTCTCATCGATTCTGCCGTGGCCTCGCGCCTGCGTTCGCAGGGCGCGGTCATCTTGGGTAAAGCACATTTGCATCAACTGGCCTACGGAATCACCGGCGAGAATCCCGATTATGGGGATTGCCTTCAGCCCGCGCACCCGTTGCGGCTCACCGGCGGCTCCTCAAGCGGCGGCGCTGCCGGCGTGCAGGAAGGTTCCGCTATTGCCGCCATCGGAACCGATACCGGCGGCTCCATTCGCGTTCCCGCCGCGCTGTGCGGACTCGCCGGCTATCGTGCGTCTATCGAACTAGCCCACGAGCGCGGTCTGTGGCGCGGCGGAATTCACCTCGCTCCATCCTTTGATACTCTCGGCTGGCTCTTTCGTGATGTCGCCGATGGTCCGCTGCTGGCTTCGGCATTATTTGGAATCGAAGTGCCTACAACGATCGAAATGCAAGTCCGCATGGGCTCGGTTCATCCCGATTTCCTTCACGATTGTCAGCCGCTCGTTCTTGATTTCTTCGCGCACAGTCAGCGCAACATGGCCGCTCAAGGCGCGCAAATCTCTGCGATCGATTCCAGCTTCTGGGAGGACGCGATGGATATCTTCGCACCCATCCAGGCGCACGAGGCCGCGACGATTCACACCGCGCTTACCGGCGGAGATTTTTCGCACTTCGAAACATCCATCGCCGAACGTCTCACCTGGGGCGCGTCCCTATCGCCCGCCGAAATCGAGCCCCTCCGCCGGCGTCACGAAAAATTCCGCGCGCAAATGGACGCACTTCTACTCGAGCATGATTTTTTGATTGTTCCCTGCGCGCCGGTTAACGAGTTGCTCGCAGGGGCCGATCACAGCCAAACCCGCCGAAGCCTTTTGCGTTACACGGTTCCCATGAGTCTGGGCGGTGTGCCAGTGGTCACGTTGCCGTCGGGCACCGGTGCCGGAGTTCAGCTCGTCGCCGCTCGCGGCGCCGACGCCAAACTTCTTGCGTACGCGGCTCAGCTAGGCGCGTATCTCGGGCCGACAGCCCAGCCTTCCCCTAGCGCAAAATCCTAGTTCCCGGAATTCTTCGCGTAGCCATTCGGATGCGCGCGCCGCCACTCCCACGCACTCCGCACAATCGCTTCCAGGCTCGAATACTCCGGCTTCCAACCCAATTCTTTTTTGATTTTTTCCGCGCTGGCCACCAGCACCGCCGGATCTCCTGGCCGTCTCGGCGCTTCTTCCGCCGGAATCGCCTGGCCCGTCACCCGCCGCGCCGTCTCAATTACTTCCCGCACGCTGAATCCCTGCCCGTTTCCCAGGTTGTAAACCAGCTTCTCTTTTTTCTTCAGCGCTTCCAGCACCAGCACGTGCGCGCTGGCCAAATCCGAAATATGTACGTAGTCACGGACACAGGTTCCGTCCGGAGTCGGATAGTTGGTCCCGTAAATCGAAAGTTTCTCACGCTGCCCCAGCGCTACCTGCAGCGCTAGCGGAATCAGATGCGATTCCGGATGATGATCTTCGGCTTGCTCGCCCGCTGCCCCCGCCGCATTGAAATAACGGAGGCACGCATACCGCAGCCCGTGGATGCGATGAATCCAGTCCAGCATCCGTTCGACCAGCAATTTCGATTCCCCGTAAGCATTCGTCGGATGCAGCGCATCTTCTTCTTCGATCGGCGTCCGATCCGGCGTTCCAAACAAAGCCGCCGTCGAGGAAAAAACAAACCGCGGCACTTTATGCGCGATTACCGCTTCGATCAAAGTCAACGCGTTGGCCGTATTATTTCGAAAGAACTTTTCCGGAATTTTCATCGATTCGCCCGCTTCGATCGAAGCTGCGAAATGCATCACCGCATCGAACGGACGCTCGCCGAACAACCGGTCGAGCGCGTCCCGGTCACCGATATCTCCCACGACCAGCTTCGCCCCGCGCGGCACGGAAGCACGGCAGCCGTGCGACAAATCATCCAGCACCACTACTTCGTACCTGCGCTCGATCAATCGCGCCGCGATCGCGCCGCCGATATACCCCGCGCCTCCTGTCACCAGCACCCGTTCAGCCATCAATCTCCCGTTAGCACCTGAAATTCGTCTCATTCACAATATCGTGGACTCGCTTTGAAAATCCTCGCCACACGCGCCCGTGTGCCGAAAGTAATCACATCGCTGTATCCAATTCGCCGGGCGTCTGCGGTAAAGTCCTTGCGCGTATGTCCTCGACTGCGACGCCGCTAACCGAGCCTAACTCCAGCGATCGCAACTCCGCGTTCCTGGTCGGCTTCACCGGCTGGACTCTCGACGCCTTCGATTTCTTCCTGGTGGTTTTCTGTCTGACCGACATCGGCCGCGAATTCCAGAAATCCGACGTGGCCGTCGCCTTTGGCATCACCGTGACGTTGATCCTGCGTCCCGTCGGCGCTCTGGTCTTCGGCTTGCTCGCCGATCGTTACGGACGCCGCGTTCCGCTGATGGCCAATCTCATCCTTTCCGCCGCCGTCCAACTCTTCACCGGCCTGGCTCCGACTTTTCTTTCCTTCCTGATTCTCCGCGCGCTGTTCGGAATGGTTATGGGCGGTCAATGGGGCGTCGGCGCGTCGCTGGCCATGGAAAAAGTGCCCGCCGATAAACGCGGCCTATTCTCCGGAATCCTTCAGGAAGGTTACGCCCTTGGCTACTTGCTCGCCGCCATCGCCTACTTTGCGCTCTTCAATCGCTGGGGCTGGCGTCCTCTTTTTTTCCTTGGGAGCCTCCCATCCCTGCTCGCGGCCATCGTCGTCCAATTCAAAGTAAAAGAATCCAGCGTCTGGCACGAAACCAAAGCAGCCTCGTGGAGTTCGCTCGGCCGAACTCTCGCCGCCAATTGGAAGCTGTTCATCTACATCTCGTTTTTTATGATGACCATGAACATGGCTTCCCACGGCACCCAGGACATGTATCCCACGCTACTCAAACGCCAGTGGCTTTTTTCCACGCACAAAGTCGCCGCGGTCACCGCCCTCTCGATGGTCGGCGCAATTATCGGCGGCGTTGTTTTCGGCGCGATCTCCGATCGCCTCGGCCGCCGTCGCTCGATCATCTTCGCGTGGATCGGAGCCATCATCATCATTCCCTTCTGGGCGTTTCCCTCCAGCATCGCCGCGCTCGTCGCCGGAGCTTTCATCATGCAATTCATGGTGCAGGGCGCGTGGGGAGTGATCCCCGCTCACCTCTCCGAACTTTCACCCGATGCTATTCGCGGATTTCTCCCCGGCTTCGGCTACCAGTGCGGAGTTCTGCTGGCGAGTTCCATCGGCCTGCTTCAAGCCGTCTTCGCTCGCCACGCCAGCTACAGCGTGGCCATGGCTTCCACGCAAGCAATTGTCTTCATCCTGGCCATAACGATGACCGCCTTGGGCAAAGAACGCCACGGCACCCGCTTCGGTCGCGTTGCGAACGAATAGCTGACAGGCCGGACGGGGATCTTTTCGGGCCGCAAGGGCGAGGAAGTCGAGCCGCCAATGACGCGGCTGGCCCTAGCACGATTTTGTAGTATCTTCGGAAGTGCAGGGCCTGTAGCTCAATTGGTTAGAGCAGCAGACTCATAATCTGCGGGTTCTAGGTTCAAGTCCTAGCGGGCCCACCAAATTCACAAACGTTCGAATACTGCGTGATTTTTTTTCTCGCCGTTCAGCGAATCTGCCCGCTCTGGAACGCCAACGCGGCCAATTCTGCCTGATAATCGTATCGGGCGCTGGCTTGTGCGATTTCTGCCTGCGTCTGATTTAGTTGCGCCTGGCTTAATTCGATGATTGAGCTGATCCCCAATTTGTAGCGTGCCTGCGCCAGCTCTACCGCCTTCGACGCTTGCTCGAGCAACTGGTTGGTCAGGTCCAGGCGTTGGTAGCCAGAATTCGCGTCGAGCCACGCGCGCTGTACGTCCCGCACAATCGCATTCTGCTCCGCTCGCAAATATTGTTCTTGCGCGTGCGCCTGCGCATCCGCTTCCCCTCGCAAGGCTCCGTACAAGTGCCCGTTGAAAATTGGAATATTCACATTGAATCCGCCGGCCGCGTAGCGCGGCGCAAGTTCCGCTTGATGCACCGGCGTCAATCCCGCTACACCCACCGCCGAAATCGTCGGCAGCCACAAATCGCGTTCGGCGGTTACGTAACTTTGCGCCGAGCTGACGTCGAGTCGCCGGCCGATCAGCTCCGGCCGGTCGCGCAGCGCCTGTTGAATCGCGCTGGCTTCATCAGCGGGAGGCGCGACGGCGTTTTCCGGCTCCGCGAGTTGAAACGAGCGCTGATCGGAATAGCCGAGCGCGTCCGCCAGGGCCGCTTGCGAAGATTGCAAATCGTTTTGCGCCTGCACCAGCAAGAGCCGCGCCTGCGCCAAATCCACATTGGCGAAACTCACGTCGAGTCCGGATTTCAGCTGGTTCTGCGCCAGCGCCGTGATCTGATCGGAGACCAACTGCCGCGCCTTCACCGTCTCTTGTGCCACCCGTACCACCGCTTGCGCCTTCAACAGCGCGTAATACGCGCCGTCAAGCCGCAGCAACACGGTCGCGCGCGAAGTGACGATATTCTCCTCTTCCGCTTTCGCGTGAAGCTTCGAGCTTTTGACTAACTGATGCGTGCGCCCGAAATCGGTCACCAGCTGATTCACTTGTACGCCGTTCGAGTACCGGTCGTAGATGATTGGGTTGTTCAACCCGCCCGCAGCCACCCGGCTGTTGTGTTCAGATTCCACACCCGTCACGCTGCCAATGGCCGTGGGGTAATATGCCGAGCCAACTTGGCGCGTGTGCTGCGTCGCCGCTGCAGCCACAAACTGTGCGGCTTGAATGTCCGGATGATTCTGAATCGCGATTTTTTCCGCATCGGCCAGCGTCAAACTTTGCACCGCAGCGGGAGCCGGTGAAGTGGCTTGCGCGCGCGCCGGCGGTAAGGCCGAAGCGCTCGACATCAGCACAAAACCCAAAACCAAGTGGCGCGACTTCATGACTTCACCTCCTGCTCCACTAAGACCGTATTTGTTTCCGAACCTTTTTGATAAAAAAGCAAATAAGCCACCGGGACCACGAAAATCGTCAGCACAATCGACGACAATAATCCGCCGATGATCACCCGCGCCAGCGGCGCGTAGGATTCGCTTCCCTCTTCCAGTTTCAACGCCATCGGCAGCAAACCAACGATGGTCGCGAGCGACGTCATCAGAATCGGTCGCAAGCGGATGCGGCAAGAATCGGCAATCGCCTGCCGCACACTGCTTTCCTTCTTTCCGCAACAGGTTGGCGAAATCCACGATCAGAATGCTGTTGGAGACCACCATTCCCTGCAGCATGACGATCCCCATCAGCGACTGGATGTTCAGCGTGGTGCCGGTAAACGCCAGCGTCAGCATGACTCCCACCAGTCCGGTAGGAACCGCCAGCACGATCAGAAACGGGTCCAGGAACGAAGAAAATTGCGCGACCAAGATCAGGTAAACCAGCAAAATGGCCAACAGCAATCCAAAACCGAAACTGCGAAACGACGATTGCATGGTTACCACCAGCCCGCGCATGTTGATGCGCACGTTCGACGGCAGCGTCACCGCCGAGGTAATTTTCGATACACTTCTTGGCCGCCGCGCCCAGGTCTTCGCCCTTGGGGGTCACATATATGTCAATCATTCGCTGCAGTTGATAATGATCCACTTCCGTCGGCGTCTTGATTTGCCCGATGTCCGCCACCTGATTTAAATAGGTCGGCATTTTCGAACCCGGTGCCCGCAATGGCATGGCCTTCAAATCATCCAGCGACTTCACCTGGTTTTCCGGGTACTGCACCGTCACGAAATAATTGTTTCCGTTTTTAGGATCTACCCAGTAACTCGGCGCAATCATCGCGTCGGAAGTCAGCGCGGTAATCACGTTGTCCACCACTTCCTTCGGATTCAGTCCCAGTTCGCTGGCCCGCACGCGGTTTACGTCGATTTTCAACGCGGGATAATCCATGTCCTGCGGAATATACACATCCGAAATTCCGGGCTCACTTTTCAGTTTCTGCGCGATGTCCTGGGCGATTCTGTCGTCCGCATGCAGATTCGAGCCGCTCACTTGAATGTCGATCGGTGCCGGAACGCCCTGATTCAAAACGGCGTCCACCAATCCGCCGGATTGAAAATAGGTCCGCAGCTGCGGCAGCTCCGTATTCATCCTCTGCCGCACTCGCTCCATGTATTCGAAGCTGCTCACGTGGTGTCCGCTCTTCAGCCCCACCTGCACAAACGCCGTATGCATGCCGGAATTGGGCGTAAACAGAGCAGAAAGGTCGGCCATCACTCCGACGTTCGAGACCACGGTCTCCAAATCGCTCGCCGGGACGACCTCGCCGCACAATTTCTTCCACCTGCTTCACGTCTTCATCCGTCATTTCGATCCGCGTTCCGGTGGGGGCCTTGAGGTTGATGACAAATTGGCCGGCATCGGTTCGGGGAAAAAATGAGACGCCCACCAGAGGGTACAGCGCGAAGCTCAACAAAAAAAGCACCGCGAACCCGCCCAGCACCTGCCGCGGGCGGTCCAGCGCCTTCGTGACCCACCGGTCATAGAGATCCAGCATTTGGGCGAATTTCGGGTTGAACCAGAGATTGAAGCGCAGGCCCCACGACAACGGTCGTGGCCGCTTCGCTTCGCGTTATCGTGAATCGCCTTCAGAAAATTCGCGCAGTACAGCGGCACCACGCTCATCGCCACGAAATACGAGGCAAACAGCGAGATGACCACCGCCAGCGCCAAGGCGGAGAACAAATATTTGCTGACGCCTACCAGCAGCGTCACCGGAAAAAACACCACCACGGCAACCAGCATGATCGCCAGAACCGCGAACGCTACTTCGTTCGTGCCCTTCTCCGCCGCCGCTGCCGGGCTTTCGCCTTCTTCGATGTGCCGGTAGATATTTTCCAGAACGATCACCGAATTATCGATCAGCCGCGAGAACGCCAGCGCCAGTCCGCTCAGCACCATGCTGTTGATCGTCGCGCCCTGCAGATGCAATGCGCTGAAGGTCACAAACAGCGAAATCGGGATCGAAAGAAACACCGCGGCGGTCGCTCGCACGTTGCCCAGAAAAATCAGAATCATCAGCGCCGTCAGCACCAGCCCAATGGCTCCCTCGCGCATCACGGTCGAAATCGCCTGCTTCACGAAAACCGATTGGTCGAAAACCACCTTTGTTTTCAACTGTGACGGAATGTCCCGAAGCGTGGGGAGAATCGCATTGATTCCATTCACCACCGCGATGGTGTTGGTGTCGCCGCCCTGCTTCAAGATCGGCACGTACACCGACTTCTGCCCGTCCACCCGCACGATGTTGTACTGCATCGCGGCGCCGTCCACCGCCTGGCCTACGTCCGAAAGGAATACGGACTTATTGCCTTCCGTTTTCAGCGGGATCTGGTTCAAAGCATCAGCATTCGACACCTGCGCGTTGGTGTAAATGCTGTAATCGAGCGGTCCGATGCGCACATCGCCCGCGGGCAGAATCAAATTCGTGGAGTCCGTCGCGCGCACCACGTCCATCGGGCTCAATTGATGCGCCTGCAGCTTCAGCGGGTCGACGTACACCATGATCTGCCGGTAACGCCCGCCATAAGGCGGCGGCACGGTCGCTCCCGGAACTCCCGCCACCTGGTTGCGAATTTGAAACTGCAAATAATCGTGTAGCTGCGTTTCGCTCAGCCCTTCGCCGCCCACCGTCAGCAGGCACACCGGCAAACTCGACGCGTCCACTTTCATCACCACCGGCGGCAATGTTCCTTGCGGCAATCGCCGCAAGTCCGCCATGGCGAGGTTGGAAATTTGAGTCACGTCCGCGTTCGCGTCGGTTCCAGCCTGAAAATAAATTTTGATCAGGCTCACGCCGGTCAGCGAACGCGATTCCATGTGATCGATTCCGCTACCCAGGGTGAAAAAGCGCTCGAACGTGTCCGTGATATCGGCTTCGATCTGTTCCGGCGGCATTCCGCCGTAAAAAGTCGCCACCAGCACCACTGGAATGTTGATCGGCGGAAACATATCCACCGGCATTTGCGCCACGCCAGTCAGTCCCAGCACGCAGGCGAACAGGCAAATCACCACGATAAAATAAGGGTGTCGAAGGGAGAAGGAGGCCACGGTCGTTTACTCCGCCGCCGAGGCCGGTGCGGCCCCCGATGGACTCGTAAGATTCGGCTGCACCAGTTGCCCGGCCTTGTATTGTTGCTGCTCGCCAAAGACCACCAATTCACCTTCGCGCAAACCGGAAAGAATTTCGTAATCTGTTGCGGATTCGAGGCCAAGCTTGACGCTGCGCTTTTCCAGCCGCTGCGAGCTGTCCACCACCAGCACGCTTCCTTCCCCAGACGCTCCGGAAACCACCGCTTGAATCGGCAGGGTCAGGGCATTCGTAACCGTGTGCAGCGGAATCTTCACCGACGCGTACATGCCCGGCACCAGCTCATAATTCGCATTCGGGACATTCAGCTCGGTGTGCATGGTCCGGGTCTGCGCGTCGATCTGGTCCGCGGTCCTTACAATTTGTGCGCTGAACGTCTTTTTCAGAGCCGACACTTCCACCGTCACGTTTTCGCCGGCGCGAATGTCCGGCACTGCCCGCTCCGGCACCGGAATCACCAGGCGCAATAAATTCACCTGCGACAAATGGCACAGCGCCGAGTTTCCGGAGTTTGTAGAAGTCCCCGCCGGCAATAACGCGCCTTTATACGCGTCGATGCGCGTCACCACGCCGTCGAACGGCGCCACAATGCGCGCGTACGCGAACATGGCCTTGTCTTTTTCCAGCAGCGCTTTCGCGGACGCGATTCCCTCTTCGGCGGCCGCCTGCGCGTCTTTCGCCGCTGAAACGCTCGCACCTGCCTCCGCATCTTTTCCCTGCGCCACGTCGACTTCTTGTTGGGCCATCAGCTCCGGCCGGGTTTTTTGCACGTCGGTCAACCGCTGGTAAGTAACGTGCGCCACGGAGTACGCCGATTGCGACCGCGCCAAATCTTCGCGCGAGCGCGCCAGATCTTGCTGGCTGCGCCGCACGGCGGCTTCGTCCTGCTGCACCTGCTGCTGCAGTTCCGGAATTTCCAGCACGGCCAACACTTGGCCCTGCTTTACATGCGTGCCCCAATCCACATTTAATTGCTGGATGTAGCCCGCGACCTTGGCATACACGTCGATCTCCTGGAACGGCTGTAGTTCCGACGCGATTTCAAGCGTGCTGGTCAAGTTCTGCCGCGCCACCTTCACTACCGCCACATGCGGCGCGTTGCGCGGATCCTCAGCGATCTTTTTCTCGCCGCAGCCGGCGAGGATGGTCATCACCGCGATCGCAGCCACCAGTGCCGCCAGATATAAACGGAATTTCACTTTTCGCATTGCCTTCCCTCGCCGATTCATTCTCGTAACTTTCGCTATATCCGCGTCGCCCATCATCACGAAACTTCTACACGTAAGACTCTGTCGTTGGGTTCTCTTCCGCCGAGTGGCCGGGATTTCCCCGGTTTAGTAAAGGGACTTCTGCCCACAGCACATACTTGGGCCGTATTCAGATTCTTAATGGGCTGGGTGAAACGGTTTGAATTAAGCGGTAACTTGGGGAGGCGATCGGTGTTGCAGGCAAACTTTCAGTGAAACCTTGGGTACGTCCGGAACTTCCAGCTCATCCTGCCGCATGCTGCGAATCTGCGGCTCCGGCTGCTGAATCGCAATCATCGGCTCGGCGATTTCCGGCGCGCTGATGACCGCCACCGGTGCGTCGGCTACCTTCATTTTCGCCGCGATGCTGATGAAATGAACCGTGTTTGACTTCGGCAGGTAAATGCTGTCTTTGGCCAGTGTGGAAAGTATCGGAACCGCGCAGAGCAGCAACAAAATCAGCGCTCTGGAGGCCACGAACCTCCGGGTGCGTCCATTCGAGGCTTGTGCTCCGGCAGGTTGGGCGGCCAGTTCCATTCCCACTATCTTACGCCGCCCGCCTTTCCGGCGGAAATTTTCTTATTCGCGCATGGCCAAAACACGACCGGCGGGGATTAACTCCCCGCCAGCGGTCCATCCTGGTGTCTCGTTTGTTTTTCGGGTACTACTTAGAACGCTGCCGCCCCAGCTTCGGCTACGGCATGATCCTGATCTCCGCCTCCGCCGCTCACTCCAATCGCGCCGACCACTTTCCCGTCCTTCTTCAACGGGATGCCGCCCGCAAAAATCATGATCTTTCCGTCGTTGGATGCGTGAATGCCGAAAAATTGCCCGCCGGATTGCGAGTGCGTCGCGAGATCTTTCGTCGCAATATCAAATGCTCGTGAGGTGTACGCCTTCTTGATCGAAATATCGATGCTTCCCAGCCATGCGCCGTCCATCCGTACATGCGCCACCAGGTTCCCGCCAGCATCCGCCACCGCGATATTCATCGGCTGCTTGATCTCCGCCGCTTTCTTCTCTGCCGCTGCAATCACTCGGCGTGCGTCACTCAATGTCACCATCAGAATTCCTCCTGGGATAATTTGCCGCGAATCTCACTCGCGCTATCGCATTCGTTTTGCCCAATGATTTTGCAGTACACGGTCCCGCGGAACAATAGCGCGCCAAATTATCTTTAGCCGCGCACACCCGCACCCACGAATTACATCGCGATGGGGCGCTCCGGTACTCCCAGAAACCGCGCGGAGGAACAGCACGCTATCGCGTCGCGCTGCCTCGCTCGACGCTTAATTCAAATTGTTCGATGGCCGGGCCGCTCGCACCAGCTCTGAAGATTTTCAAATCGTATTTTTCCGCGGGTAATTCGGTCGACGGCATGCTGAACTCCACATACTTCTGTGTTTCGATCGTCTTCGCCGTCAATCCCGAAAACGTGCGCGTCGCGGCCTGGTCCATCGCTTTCAGCTGAACTTCAAATTCCGATCCTTGCTGGTCCACGGGCAACACTACTTGAAACACAACTCTTGCCGCCTTCTCTGGAATCGTAAACTTTTTGGCGTCCTCGGCTCCCCGGCTCACATTGGGCAACAACAAGATCGTGAACACACTCTCCGCCGGCATCCCCGGCGCGGGTGCCGCTGCATCGGACGAAGAAGGAGCTTCGTTCACCGCGCTACTGACTGGTGCGTTTCGATCCCCAAGCGCCTGCAATCGCGGAGCGTGTTGATACACCACGATCGCGATCGCAAAACTCAGCACTCCCGCAGAAATCGCCATCGGCCAGAATGAGAAAAACCTAAACCCCGTGTCCCGTATCGGATCAGGAGACTTTCTAGGCCGCGCCTGCATCGCTTCCAGAATTTTCAACTGCCGCCGTTGCTCCGGCTCGCCAAAGAAAATCCTTTCCACGCGATCTTTGTCGCTTCCGGTAATTTCCCCTGCCGCGTAAGCATCCAGCAGGTCGCGGTATTGCTGGTCGACCGTGCTCGCAAATTCATCATTCGCGAAAAATTGCTCATCTGCAGCCCGCGTTTCGTTTTTGGGCAGCTCTCCCGCCACGTACCGCAGCAACCATTCCCGATTCGGTCTGTGTTCAGCCATATTAATCGTCTCTCTATCTGTACTGGCCGGAGGCCCCTAAATATCACGCTCTTTTTTTCCAGCCTATTCGCCTTTGAATACACTCCTCTAACCGGTCGCGCAGGCGCAAAGCCCGGTTCCGCAGCGCGTTCAATTCCATCCCCATCTGGTCGGCCATCTGTTGCCGCGCGGCGATACGCGCGCGACCCTCCGCACTGTAGTATTTTTGCAACAACTCCCGGCTCCGCGCCGGCAAAGTCGCGAGACACGCTTCGAGGGCGCCCGGCAGCGCATCGTCTGACGGTGTATCGCGCCCGGCATTCGCCACCATGCGCATGACTTGCTCTTCCCGCCGTCGCTTGTAGCGCTCTTCCAACAGCAGCACCCGCGCCACGCCCGAAAGATATTGCTGCGCATTTCGGATTTGCTCTCCTTCCGCAATGCGCCGTGCGATTCGGTTGAATGCCTCGTCCGCCAGATCTTCCGGCACGCGCGTCTGCTGAATCGAAAAAAAACGGATCAGCCGCTGGCGCATCCTTTCGTATTCATCGCTCGCCGTGGCCCGGTCGGCGTGCAGTGCGTCGAGCAGCCCATCGAACGCCGCGGCGTCCAGTCCCCACGATTTTTTATCTGGATTCGACGCTGCCAAATTAATTCCCCGCCTTCGATTCCATCACCGGCCTCGCTCCATCGCCTTGCAACGCGAAACCCGCCCAGAAATACGGTGCTGCGGTTCGTTCTGCCGCCGCTGTCGCCAATTGCGCCTTGCGCAAAGCCGCCGCCGGCGCGAGGCGTTCTCGAAGCAGATGGCGGTAAAACTTCTGCATCAGCAAACTCGTTTCGCGGTCCTCCACGCTCCACAGGCTGCCCATCACCCCACGCGCTCCCGCCAGAAAAAATGCCCGCGAAAGCCCTTCCAATCCTTCGCCTGGAATCTCGCGTCCGTTCGCCGTGTGGCACCCGCTCAGTACTACCAGCTGCACCTGCATGTGCAGCTGATAAATATCGTTCAGCCACAGCACTCCATCGCGAGGCTGCCCCTTCGGGCTCACCATGGTCAGCACCACTCCAGAAAACGCCGGCCTCTCCGTATTCAGCAGCGCGTGCACCCCGAAATGCACCGCCGCATATTGGCTCCAATCTTTGCTGCGCACCGTTTCTGCCGTCGCTTTGAACCCCAAATCAATGCTCGTCCTTGAGTTTCCGTTCAGGAGCGCGATTGCCTTGGCCTCGTCTCGTGACGCAGCCAACCGCGGCAAATGCGCCATTCCCGCTTCCGTCGCCCAACGCAAAGTTTCCGTCGCGCGCGCCGGCTCGCTCTGTCGCGCTCCCGAGCCGGCCACTCTCGGATCGTTCGCGGAATACACCGCATCCGCGAACACCGCGATCTGCGGCGCCTTCCGCAAATCCGACACCGCCTCGCCCTCTCTGCTAATCAGCACCCGCAGCATCGATTCCGAAGGCTCCGTCAGAACTTCGAATCGCGATATCAGTCGCCCCGGTGCGTGTTCCGCACCACCGTCGTGCGCCGTCGTCATGCGCAGCGCCGCAAATGGAATCGACGCCAGCGACCCATCCGGCACAATATAAATTCGATCGATCCCCGCCAGCTTCTCCACCGGGCCCAGCAGTAGATTGCCAAGTTTCTCCGCTTCCGCTCGTTCCTCCGCGTCCGCGCTCGATATCCTACGCGCGCGTTCCTCCAAACTCTCTCCCGCCTTTTCGACGCTGCGAGCCTGCAGGCTATCGAGCCACATCCCGGCATGCGCCCGAAGCGCTTCGCGATTCGTGCCCAGCACGTAACTTCGCAGGCCTTCCGGTGTCACCACCCACAGGTAGGACTCATCCGTGCCCACCCAATACTTCGCCAGCGCCGCGCGAGGCCCAGTCAGCTTCGCAATCTCTTCAGCGCTCGCCGTTCCCGCCGCGCTGAATTCTTCCGTCCCCCCGCTCGCGGCTCGGATTCGCGCATCGAGCGCATCGCTCGCTGCCAGTTGCTGTTCGATCTCGGCGCGCACCCTGGAAAGCTGTGCAGAATTTTTCTCCGGATCGTCCGCCAACCGCCGTAATCTCGCAAAGAGCGCATCCAAGCGGCTTTGATTTTGCTTTTGTTCGCGCAATAAATCCGCCGACGCTTTCGCGAACGCCGGCACTACCGCACTCGCGCTCGCCATCTCATCGAGCAACGCCCGCGAACTTGCGCGCTCCGCCACCGCGAACGCCTTCGCGTCGTATCCGTGCTTCGGCTCTTTCGCGTCGAGGCGCATCCAGATCGATACGCCCAAATCGTAGTACGCGTGCTTCGATGAAAAGAACGACGTGCGCAATTCCCGGCTCGCAATCGTCGCGCGCGAGGTCTCGAAATATCCCAGCGCGTCTTCGATTTCCTTGGCCGCCTTCTTCAAATCGCCCGCGTCCGCGTCGAGCCGCGCCAGGCTCGCCAGAGCGGTCGCCGCCTGCCCTCGATTCGATTCCTGCATCCACAGCTCAAAACTCTTTTCATATAACTCGCGTGCCCGCGCCGCGTTTCCCGTGCGATATTCGAAATCCGCGAAGTGCAAAAGCGCGTCAGCCTCCGCATCCTTATTTGCAATGCGACCCGCGGCATCAACCGCGGCTTGAAAATCTTCGCGTGCCGCCTGCTCCTCGCCCAAGGCCGCCTCGCTTCGTGCCACGCCAGTTGCCAAAATAGATTCCTCACGTACCAGGCCCAATTTCTTCGCCTCGCGCCTCCCTTCTTCCAGCGCCGCGAGCGCGTCCTTCGCCCGCCCCTGCCGCAAATACAAATCGCCCAGACTTGAAGTCACTTTCAGCAATCCCGCCGTGTCGCTGGCCGTCTTCGCCAGCGTCAAAGCCTTTTCGAAACTTTCCTCCGCGCGCTGGTCATCATTCAGTTGCGAATATAAATCTCCAAGCCCGCTCCAGATCGCTGCCTCCACCGACGGGTAAGGCTGTACCCGCGTCGCGTCCAGCGCTTGATAATAAAACTCGAACGCCTGCTCCAGTTCGCCCCGCGACAGATGCACGGTCGCCAGAGCTTCCAGGTTGAACGCAATTCCGTACTGATCGTCCAGCTTGCGCGCAATCACGAGCGCCTGCTCCGAGGACGCCAGCGCGTCGTCCGTGTCCCCCGTTTCCCGGTAGGTGTAGGCTAGATTCCCCAGCAGAATTCCTTGCCAGTATTCGTCGCCGCTGATTTTGTAGAGTGCGATCGCCTTCTGCGCCGCCGCGATGCTCGCCTCGTAATCTCCCAAGAAATATTCGGCGGAAGAAAGCGTCTTCCAAGCCAGGCCCTGCCCTTGCGGGTCCGCGTCGCCGGGGCTCACCCCTGCAGCCAAAGTCGCCACGTCGCGCGCCATCTGATAATCGCTCAGCTTGTACAAAAGCAGCCGTGCCTCACCATTCAACGCGGTCCTTTGCATCGTCGCGTCGCCGCTGGCCCCAAAAAACTTTGCCGCAATCTGAAATTTCTCCAGCGCCACCGGCCAAATCGTCTTGTCGCCATGCCGCCGAATGTCTTCCGCTTCAGCCATGGCCTCTTCTTGTTCCGCCGATCCCACTGCATTCTCTGGGATCGTCGAGACTTTCACCGTCGCCGCACAAGACAAGTGCGGATGCAGGCAAGCCACTTCGAACCTTTGTTCCTCGTTGCCGGTCACCGAAAATCGCACCACCGATCGCAATCCTGCGTCATTCGTGCGCGCGACATGCGTTTTCCCGTCACCCTCCGTCCATTTCACGTTCAACATTTCGCGCATCTGTTCGAATTCAACCCGTAATCCCGCGTCCGCTGCGCCACCCGCCACGAACGCAGCCTTCTCATTCGGCCCCAAATGGAAAACTTTGCTCTCTCCTGCGCTGAGAGGCGTGACCGCCTGTGTGCTGTTCGTTGCGGGATCCTGAGCCGCGCTCACACCTCCAGCCAGCGCCGCCAAACACACCAACACACTGAGCCGGCAAATGAGAAAGTGACCTGCAGATGGGCCTTTAAAAGCCGTACACGAATTTCCGTTCAGGGCGCGTGTCATCGACGTCGTTACGTGTTCCGACCCTAGATTCAAGCACAATCAGACCCGCGAGCAAAGTCGGCCACTCACTCTTCCGCCGCGCTTCGCGTTCCTATTTGTCATCAAAGTTTTGTTGACTTGCGGCAGCTTCAGCTATGCTTCGTCTGCGATTTTTGTCGTCCGAAATTGAGCGCGACGCGGACCTCGAAACACGCCGAAGGAGAAATATCGATGATCGCGAAAAACAAATCGCCCCTTTCAGAAACCGCGCCTTCCGGCAACCTCACCCGCCGCGATTTTCTCAGCACGTCTACGGGTCTCGCCGCTTCGGTAGCGCTCTCCGGCGACGCGCGCCTGTGGCGCGGTTCAGGAAATCCCGCGTCTACTGTCGCGCCAGAAAAGTCTCCCGCCTCGAAACCACTTCGCATCATCATCGATACCGATCCCGGCGTGGACGACGCCGTCGCCATTCTGCTCGCTCTGCGCTCGCCCGAACTCCAAGTCGAAGCCATCACCGCCGTCTCCGGCAATGTCCCGCTCGAGCTGACCCTTCCCAATGCCCTGCGCCTGGTCGAAATCGCCGGCCGCACTGACATTCCGGTCGCCGGCGGAGCCAGCCACCCGTTAATCCGCCGTCTGGTCACCGCCCGCTACGCTCACGGCAATAACGGCCTCGGCGGCGTCGATTTCCCCGCGCCATCCATCAAGCCCGTACGCGAATCCGCCAACGAAATCTTCCGCCGCATCATTCGCGAAAATCCCGGCGAAATTACGATCGCCGCCGTGGGTCCGCTCACCAATATCGCCACGCTCCTGCGGAGCGATCCCGAAATTGCCGGCCTGATTCGCGGCATCGCCATCATGGGCGGTTCGCTTTCCGGTGGAAATATCACGCCCTCCGCCGAATTTAATTTCTACGCCGATCCCGAGGCTGCCCGCATCGTTTTCGATGCCAACCTCCCGCTTACCATGGTCGGCCTCGATGTCACCCGCAAAGTTCTGCTCACCGAAGATCACGTCAAATCCCTCGAAGCCTCGCACGATCCCGCCGGTCAAGCCGCCGGAAAAATTATGCGCGCCACCATCGAACGCGTCCGCAAAGGTTCCGGCTCGCCTACCGTCGCCATGCACGATCCGCTCACCATCGCCTGGCTCATCGATCCCGGCATCCTTACTCTTCACGATTACTACGTCGAAGTCGAAACCTCCGGCGAATGGACTGCCGGCGAATCCGTCGGGTTCACTCGCGCCCCCATGCGTCGATCTGCCCCGCTCGAAACCGGCGAACCGGAAGCTTCCGAGCCCGAACAAACCTTCAAGCCCAACGCGAAAGTCGCCATGGAAGTCGATCCGGATCGTTTCTTCAAACTTCTGCCGCGTCTTACCGGCGCTGCATAAGGGGGCTCTGCTCCAAACGCCAAAAAAAAGCGCGCTCCAGGATGCATTCGCACCCCGAAGCGCGCCAAGAATTTATTTTCTGAATTTACGTCCGCGTCTTTACTTCAGCGCGTGACGCAGATGTCCCGTGGCCCTCTCCAGACGCTTCTTCAGCGCCGCCACATCTTTGGCCAACGCGTCCAACTCCTTTTTTGCCAGAGCTCCCGCCTTCGCCATCTTGTGCGCGGTGCGGTCCGCGCGTCCCACCGCTGATCCAATGCTCGTCGCTACTCTCGTCAACCTGCTTTTCTTGGCCATGATTCCTCCTGATGAAACCGCTGTCATCCTAACTTCCGCTGCGTCTGACCGTCAACCATGCGCTCGCCGGCGCGAACTATTTCAGGACTAGCAGTTCGAGTCCAAAAAAGTTTCCCGCTAATTCGGCAGCCGAAAAACGAAACTGATGTCTTCTTCCGTCTCAATCGCTTGTCCGCCCATCCGCGTCGGGCTGTATTTCCAGTTATGCACCGCGCTCATCGAGGCATCCACCAGGGCTTTCGGACCGCTCAGCGCCGTCAGGCTCTGAATGCTGCCGTCCGATCCCACCACCGCGTGCAATTTCACCGTTCCTTCCACTCGATCTTTGATCGCTTCCGGCGGATACACGGGTTCCACCACGTTCAGCAGTTGCCCTACCTGCAGACTTCTTCCACTTTGCGCCGCAGATCCATCCGCCGGTACCCGAACCGCACGTTGCGCGCTGATCGCCACCGAGCCCGACGCGCTGATCGGCGTCTCCGGCAAATTTAGAACCAGCGGAACTCTCGGTTTGGTATCATTCGCCGTCGCCGCGCCCCCCGCGCTATCT
Source organism: uncultured Acidobacteriota bacterium (assembly GCA_963711325.1). Taxonomy (GTDB): domain Bacteria; phylum Acidobacteriota; class Terriglobia; order Acidiferrales; family UBA7541; genus Palsa-295. Next base: position 400,370 of record CAVQDR010000001.1, read on the forward strand.
TCACTGACCTTTGGTCGGCTGGCCTGCGCCTCGTCCGCAGTTTTAACTGCCACCTCAGCGCCTGCAGTTCCCCCTGCACGGTTCGTTCCCGTGCTCGCCGGAATCACCCATCGGTGATTCGCGAGGTCCACGATTTCAATCGACAGCGGTTTTCCCGGAGCCGTCGCGACTCCCGTTGAATTTACGCCGCTCGTCGTCACCTTATTCGGCGTCACCGTCGCTGCCGGCGAACTCTTCGGAATCAAACTATCCTGCTGCTCGCCCAGCACTTGATTCAACGCTCCGCGTCGCACCGCCATCCCCGCGATAAACGAAATCAACGCGAGCAATAAAACCAGCGCCGCCAGAAACCATCCAGTGTGCAACTGCACTCGAAATTCTTTCCAGTCCGCGCCCTTCGCCGCGCTCTCGTCGCGCACAGCGGGATCATTCACCGCCGCATGCGCTTCGGGTGCTTGCCCAAATGAAAATGCCGGCAGCGTCGGCGCCACCGCCAGACTCTGCGCCGTTCGGCCACCACCCGCTAACGCATTCATCGAGGAGAACGGCGTATGCGGCCGTCGCTCGAACGGCACCACCGGCGGCCCAAACGCCGCAATCAATTCATCTTCGGTTTCCGGCTCTCCTTCCACCTCTTCCGTTTCCTCTTCCTCTTTGTCATCCGCGTCCGGCGCAAGCGTGAACTTCCGTTCCGGTTCCGCGCTGGTTTCCTTTTTCGCATCGGCCCCGGTCGCGGCGGCAGCCTCGACATTCGCTTCCAAGGCTGTTTCCGCTTCGACCTTCTCCGCCACCTCTTCTTTGTCTTGTTCAGCGCTTGCCGCAATCTCTACATCGGCCGTCTCGTCGGACCAATCTTCTTCCGCTTCCGAGGTTTCCTCGCTTGGGTCTTCGCCCCAATCTTCCTCGCCGTCTTCCTCCGCCTTCTCAACATCCTCCGCCGCCACAACCTCCGCCGGATCCCGTCCCGACTCAAAACTCTTAATTTCGTCCGCGCTCATGACGTCCGCTTCCGTCAGCTCGCGCACCCCCGTATCCTCAGCCGCCAGAGCCACCGCCGGAGCGGCTGCCGTTATCGCCGTTACCGCCTCCAACGCCGGCACACTCTCCTCTTCCTCCACCACGTCAGGTTCGTCTTCGAATTTCTCCGGCGACGCTTCCCGCTCCATCCACTTCCTAATTTTTCGGAGCGTGCCTTCCTCTAAATCGACGAATCGCAGCCCCGCCTCTTTCCTCGATCCGCTGAGCCAAACGATTTCCGCTTGTACTTCCACCCGATTCCGAACTTTCGGGATCTCCAGCCACATCGGCACGGTTTCGCCCGCTTCCAGCACCGCCGCGGCCTGTATCGAAATTCCGCCTTCGCTGATATTCAGCACGATTCCGCCGTTTCCGTCGCCGATTTTCACGTAGGAAAGCGAATGAATCCGCTGGCGCGGATGTGCGCGCCGGTCCTTGTCAGGATGCTGCTTTCCGGATTTTTCAGGAGTGTCGGACATGCGCCTAAATCGCCGCGAGTGGGATCGCAACGAGCCTCAGGTTTAGAAAATTATAACCTTCGCCCTCTAGCCCGGCAACGAAACCGACAGATGGATGTTCGATCCGTCCAGTGCCGCTGCCACCGCAGCTTAGTAGCCCGGCGCCGCCACAGCCGGGTGTTTCTGCAGCTCCTGCCAGTCTCCGGGAAGTTCGATCTGAAAATGGGTGGCCTGGTCAAACAAAACGAAACCGCTGAGGTTCCCTACTTCCTGCGCGACCAGCGTGCGGAATTTTTCCTGATTCACCGGGCCGACTTGCGCGCCGTACATCTGGCCCGGCCAGTTAAAATTCTTAGTCAGCTCCAGCGTTACCCGCGTACGGTTCCGCGCCGGCAGAAAAACCGAATTCCCCAGCGCCACGGGCTCCTCCGAACTAACACTGCCGCTCGTAGCCAAGCGCGTCATCACCACCGTGGTCGCTCCCTTGGTGACCTGATAATCCGTGTCCGTATTGTTGTCGAGGTCGTACGAGAAAATCAGGTTTGCATGCGTCGGATCCACTTCTTTCACTTGCACGCCCGCGAACGTGCTTTGAATCGCCGACGTGTTCCATACCGGAGCCGCGCTGTGCTTATCCGCCGGTTCCGCCATCGGAGTGCGCGGCATCACAAACACCACCAGAACCAACAGGCAGGCCACCAGTATAGAAATAATGATGAGTGTCTTCATCGGCATCGCCAATTTCTGAATCTAGCACATCGCCCGCGAGCCACTACAGCCAATTTCCTGAACCGCAAGGGACTTGCCATCAGACTCCCAGCTGAGGTCAGTTCGCGCGCCAATTCCGGCGCCGGAGCGCCTCTTACTCGGTAAGATACTTCACAAAAACCACTTCGTTCTGTTTCTCGTTGTAAATCAATTCATCCACGGTCGCCTGGGTCAGTAGCAGGCCGAATCCCCCCGGCCGCAAACCCTTATCCTGACGGATCTGATCGTGCTTTGTCGGATCATCCGGCATGTGCGAAATTGCCGCGTGCTCCAGCTCCGCGAATTTAAATCCCGACCCCGGATCCGCAATCCGGTACATCAACATTTTCTTTGCGCGCAAATACGAGATCCGCACCTTGCGATTCGGATCCAATTTTCCGCCCCACTCGATCGCGTTCAGCAGCAATTCATGGAACGCCTGTCCCACCGCGCGCCGGATGTCTTCCGGCAGTCCGCTCTTGAAATGCGCCATGAACGCTTCAATTCGCTCCGCTTCTTCCAGGGAACACGGGACTACTAGTTCTACCCAGGTCGGCTTGGCCGAAATCACTTCAATGGTTCGCTGTCCCGGAGTCTTCGCCAGCGTTTCCTTCACCAGCCCGACCAGCGCCTGGGGATCGACCGGCTTGGCCATGTACGTATACGCTTCTTCCCGAATCGCGCTCAACAAGGTTTCCGGCGTGTCGTCGGACGTCATCACGATGATCTTCGGCCGCGTCTTTACATTGCGCAATTTCGACAAAACTTCCAGGCCGTTCATCTTCGGCATCCAGACGTCCATCAGCGCCAGGTCGAATTTGCCCGCCTTCAATTTCTTCAGCGCCGCGGCTCCGTCCGCCACTGCCACCACCGTATATTTGTGCGCGCGGAGCGTTTCGGAAAGCAGCAAGCGGGTGGTGCGGTCGTCGTCAGCTATCAATATGCGCGTCATCGTTTCCTTCCTTGAGCGTGATGCGGGCGGGCCCGCCGCGGCTTGTCCTTCTTTTCTCCAATGGCTTGCAATGCCGGCAGCAGCAGTGCGATCTCATCCTCCAGCGTTGCGTACAGCTCCCAAGCGCCCTCGAGTTTACCCTGACGCCCGTTTTTTTCCATCTCCCGCGCCGTCTCCAGAGCCGCCGAAGGCCCAAAATTCCCCACCGACCCTTTCAACGCGTGCGCTCCATCCGCCAGCTGCGCCGCATCATGCGCGTTCAATCCGGTGCGAATGCGCGCCATCATTTTCGGGCAGTCTTCGCGGAACGTCCCCACGATCGTGCGCAAAAGCTTTTTATTTCCGCTAAATCGCTCCATCAGCGCCGTCACATCTAGTTGTTGCTCGAGTCGCGCCGCGCCGTTTTCCGTTTCCGCGCCCGACGCAACGGCCGCGCCGCCCGCATCCACCTGCACCACGGTTTCTTCCACCGTGCGCAAGAACGTCTTGGGATCGAGTGGCTTCGATAAATATCCGTCCATCCCGGCATCGATGCACTTCTGCCGGTCGCCCTGCATCGCATGAGCCGTCATCGCCACGATCGGCACATGTCCGCCGGTGGTCTTTTCGCGTTCGCGAATCGCCTGCGTCGCCTCCAGACCGCCCATCTCCGGCATCTGCACGTCCATCAGCACCACATCGAATTTATGCTTTGCGACCGCCGCCAGCGCCTGGCGGCCGTTCTCCGCCAGAATCACCGAATGTCCGCGCTTCTGCAGCAGGTGCAGCGCTAAGTCCTGATTCACCGGATTGTCTTCAGCTACCAGAATTCGCAGCTTTTGCCGCGCCGCTCGCCCGCGCTGCGGCGTCAAACTCTCGCGCGCCGCCCGAACCAGCGGAACATGCAGCGCGTTCACAATCGCGTCCCACAATTCCGATTGCTTCACCGGCTTGGTCAAGGTCACCGCGACCCCGCAACCTTTCGCTCGATTCACATCCTCGATCCGTCCGGCCGAAGTCAGCAAAATCATCACTGTGTCTTTCAGCGCCCGGTCGCGCTTGATTTTCTCCGCCACCTGAAAACCGTCGAGCTCCGGCATATGTCCGTCCAGCAAAACCAGCCGGAAGGGATTTCCGTCCGCCGCGGCGGTTTTCAACAGCTCCATCGCCGCGCGCCCGCTCTCCGCTACGGTTGGCTTCATCCGCCAGTTCCGAATCATTTCTTCCAGGATGCTTCGCGTGGTTTGGTTGTCGTCCACCACCAGGACCGCTAAATTTCGCAGCGGCACCGGCGCCACGAACTCACGTGCGCTCGCCTCTCCTCGCTGCGGCAACGCGAATCGCGCCGTGAAATGGAACGTGCTGCCGATTCCCTCTTCGCTTTCCACCCACATTAGCCCGCCCATCAGTTCGCAAAGCTGCGCCGAAATCGCCAGTCCCAGGCCCGTGCCGCCGTATTTCCGAGTGGTTGACGCATCTGCCTGCGCGAACGCCTCAAAAATCCTCTGCTGCTGCTCCAGCGGAATTCCGATCCCGGTATCGGTCACCGAAAAGTGCAGCAGCACCTCGCTGGTTGTTTTCGATTCCAGATGCGCCCGCACCACCACTTCCCCGTGCTCCGTGAACTTGATCGCGTTCCCCACCAGATTCACCACGATCCGCCGCAAACGATCCGGATCCCCAATCAGCGCGTCCGGCACGTCCTGTGTGAAATGCGAAGCCACCTCGATATGTTTTTGCTGGGCCCGCAGCGCCAACGACTTCAGTGTTTCTTCAATTGTGTCCCGCAGCAGAAATTCCACTTCGTCCAACTCTTCTTTGCGCGCTTCGACCTTCGAAAAATCCAGAATGTCGTCGATCAAGCTCAGCAGCGAACCCGCCGACCCTTGCACCGTCTCCAGATATTCGCGCTGTTCCGGACTTAGCTTCGTTTCCAGCGTCATGTCCGTCATGCCCACGATCGCGTTCATCGGCGTGCGGATTTCGTGGCTCATGTTGGCCAGAAACTCGCTCTTGGCCCGCGTCGCATCCTCGGCCTTCAGTTTCGCCACTTCCAGTTCCTTTACCAGTTGCGCCAGCCGCCCGGCGTCTTCGGCCTGCGCGTGACGCGCCGCTTCCAGATAATCCGCATACAGTTTCAATTCGTTCTCGGCATGCCGCCGTTCGATGAACTGCCCGATCTGGCTTCCGATCGAATCGAACATCCCCAACAACTCCCCTTCCACCTTCCGGATGCTCCGCCCGAAAAATTCGACCACTCCGGTAATCACGTCGCCGTTCTTGATCGGAAATCCAAACGACGAATGTAACCCCTCCTCTCGCGCCAGTGGCGTTCGCGGAAAATTGTTTTCCGTCGGCAAATCCGGTTGCCAGATGGCCTGCCCCACTTCCCACACGCGCCCCGGCAGGCCCACGCCCTTTTTGTACGACAGCGCTTTCGTCGCGGCGATGAACCTCGGGAACGTCATCTGTGGGTTGTGCCAGGTCGAAAGGCAGCGCATCAGGTTTGCCGATTCATCCAGCCGCCACAACGCGCCCACTTCCCAGCCCAACCCTTCGCAGATCGACATCAGCAGCAGCGGCGTCGCCGCCGTCAAAGATTCCGCTTCGGCCAGCACTCGCGTCACCGCGTAACCGGTCGAAAGCCGCCGCTCCGCCTGCTTGCGCACCGTAATGTCGCGCGCCACCGCAAAAATCAGTCCCTCGTCCTCGTTCGGCGTCGCGTTCCACAATAGCCACTTGTAACTTCCATCTCCGCAGCGGAACCGGTTCTCGAACGCCACCGATTGCGATCCGCTCCCGATGTTCTTGGCCTGCTCCAACGTCGCCGCCAGATCGTCCGGATGTATGAACTCGAAATACGGCTTAGACAGCAACTCCGCCGACGGTCGCCCCAGCGTGCTTTCCCATGAGGGATTAATCCGCTTGAAATATCCGTCGAATCCCGCAATGCACAGCATGTCTTGCGACAGCCGGAAAAGCTGGTCGATCTCCGTCTCCCGCAGCCGCCGGTCGCGAATCGCCCCCGAAAGATCCGTAACGCTTCGCCGCAATTCCAACTGCGCTACCACCAGCCGGCTCAGCGACCGCAGCGCTTCCTTCTGCGACGCATTCAGCACCCGAGGCACATGGTCGATCACGCACAGCGTCCCCAGCGCGAAGCCTTGCTCGGTCACCAGCGGCGCGCCCGCATAGAAACGAATGTGCGGCGCACCCGTCACCAGCGAATTATCCCGGAACCGTTTGTCGTCCAGCGCGTCCGGAATCACCATCACGTCCGGCTCCAAAATCGCGTGCGCGCAGAACGACACTTCCCGCGACGTCTGCGTGCCCTCCAATCCAATTTTGGCTTTGAACCATTGCCGGTCGCGATCCACCATCGACACCAGCGCGATCGGCGTTCCGCAGATCAACGCAGCCAGGCGCGCCAGATCGTCAAATTCTTGTTCGGGGAAAGTATCCAGAATGGCGTAGCGCCGCAGGATTTCGAGTCGCGCCGCTTCGTTTTCCGGTGGTGGCGCTTTCATGGCAGGTGGGTTCAGCCTCAGCTTCGCGTAATCTTAGGGCTGCCGCCGAGTACAAGTCAACGCATCGCAGCGCCAACCAAATTCGCGGCAGCTTCAAACTTCAAAAGGTTAGAATCGTCTTATCAACAGAAAGTTTCGCACCCGTTCCGCATGCGGCCATCTAGCGTGCCGTCTTTCAGCGCGCCGCCGACGCCCGCGTTTCATCCAGATATTCATCGATTCTTCCCAGCGCCTGCAGCAAATGCCCCGCGTCGCCGCCAAATCCAATCCTTATAAATGACTCCATTCCTACCTGCTCGCCCGCCACAATCAGCACGCTTTTCTTTACCCGCAAATCCTCAGCCATCTGCGCAGAATTGCGTTCACCGCGCAGTCCGACCCACGCAATCGCTCCCGCTTTCGGCGCAACATGCGAACACAAATCGTCATGCCCGGCCAGCCACGCGCGCACCGGCGGATAATTCGCCTGCATGATTCCGCAGGTCCGATTCAGAATCCACGCCCGCCGTTCCGGCTCGAGAGCCGCCGAAGCCAGCCGGTCAGTCAGCATCGACGGACCAATGCTCGTGTAATCGTGGTAACTCCACAACTTCTCGATCATTTTCGCCGGGCCCACCACCCAGCCGGTCCTCAACCCCGGAAGGCTGTACGCCTTCGAAAGTCCCGCGGTGCACAAAGTCTTTTCATAACCGCCCCACATGCTCGGCGTCGTCTCTCCGCTGAATTCCGCTCCGCGATACACCTCGTCCGAAATGATCCAGGCTCCCACTTTTTCCGCCGCCGTGGCAATCGCCTGCCGCATATCATCGCGCAGCACTGAGCCCGTGGGATTGCTCGGATTGCAAATCGCGATGATCTTGGTCTTGTCCGTCACCAGCCGTGGCAGATCATCCACATTAATTCCCCACTCCAGCGATTCGCGCAGCCACAGTGGCTTCACGGTAGCTCCAAAGCTCCGCGCCAGCCCGGCGATCTGCATGTAATTCGGCATCATGAAAACCACTTCATCGCCCGGCTCGATCAACCCCCAGGTTGAGACGTAATTCGCTTCCGACCCACCGCAGGTCACCAGCACATTTTCGATCTTCGCCCCCGGATACATGTCCGCGATGCGCCCACGCAACTCTTCGCTCCCATTGGTCTGCGGATACAGCTGCTGCACGTCCAGAATTTTCTTCAATTGATCGGCGTCCGGCACCAGCTCCGCCGTGGTCAACGGATGCACTCCGCTTTCGGAAACGTTCAGTTCGACCTTGTTCTCCCAAACCGACTGCCAGCGCTCCAGCTCAAACGGTTCAATCTGCATCCGGCCCTCGCTCACAAAAAATCGCAACGCATCTATATCGCGCCAGAAATGTAAGCGAACTCCTCCCAAATCCCCAAGCAAATTCCAGCGGAAAGCTGCGCTGGTTCGAGCTGCTGAACTTTATTGGAGTATTTAGGCGGGTGGGATTAGACTGGCGCTAATGCCGCATCAGTTCACGGAATACGACGACGAACCAGAGGTCCAGTCGTCTTCAGGTCGTTCCGGTGGACCGCCTCGCAAACACACTGGTGTCGGCGTGCTTGATCCGCCTGTTCCACCCAGGCGACCAATTCCGCCGCTGACGAAGCCGCCGAGCTCATGGGTGATTCGAGGCTTTGCCATTCTAATTCTTGCGGTTTTAGCACTGATGTTTGCCGCTGTAATTGTCCTGCAGCGTTAGTCTTGATTCTAGGTTTGCCTTGAGGTTTTCGTTGTCATCCCGACAGAGGGCCTGCACGTGGCCCGACGAGGGATCTCTCTTCGATTGCAACAGCGCCCAGCCCTAAAGCCACGACCGAAAGCCCTACGCCTTCTCCGGCCCGCCAAACGCCAGCGCGATTAAAGTATGCTGCTCCATCTCATGCGCCTTATGCGATCCCGTCGCCGGACTCGCGCTCGCCGAGCGCTTCACCGTCAGCACTCCGCGACTGTGCGCCAGCCGTTCTAGGTTCGGCACCATATACGCGAGCGCGCCCATATTCGCCGGCTCTTCCTGTACCCAAATGAAATCCCGCGCATTGGTGTACCGGTCGAGCTCCGCCGCCAATTCCGCTTCCGGAAATGGATACAGCTGCTCCACCAAAATAATCGCGGTCGACGAATCCTTCCGTCGCTTCCGCTCCGCGATCAGCTCGTGCCCGATTTTCCCGGTGCACAACAGCACTCGCGTTGCCGATCCGTCGCCGCTGTCTGGAATCACATTCTGAAATCGCGCCGCGCCCAAATCTTCCAGGGTCGAAGACGCCACCGGATTCCGCAGCATGCTCTTCGGCGTAAAAACAATCAGCGGCTTGCGCCACTTGCGCAGCGCCTGCCGCCGCAACAAATGGAAATACTGCGCCGCGGTCGAGGGCTGGCAAACCTGCATATTGTCCCGGGCCGCCAACTGCAAGAATCGTTCCAGCCGCGCGCTGGAGTGTTCCGGCCCTTGGCCCTCATACCCGTGCGGCAGCAACAACGTCACTCCCGCCAGCAGCGCCCACTTGTCCTCACCTGCCGAAATAAACTGGTCGATGATGATCTGCGCGCCGTTCGCGAAATCCCCGAACTGTGCTTCCCACAAAACTAGCGCTTCCGGATAATCCCGGCTAAACCCGTATTCGAATCCGAGCACCGACGCTTCCGACAGCGTCGAGTTATACGCCTCGAACCAGGCCTTCTCCGGAGCCACATGCTCCAGCGGCACGTATTCACTTTCGTTTTCGATGTCGATCAGCGCCGCATGCCGCTGATTGAACGTCCCGCGCCGGGTGTCCTGCCCGCTCAATCGCACCGGCGTGCCTGCTTTCAATAGCGTTCCGAACGCGAGAGCTTCCGCCATCCCGTAATCGACGGCCCGCTTGCCCTGCGCCATTTCCAGGCGCTGCTCCAGCAGCTTTTTCACTTTGGGATGTATGTGAAAATCATCCGGATACTGCACCAGCGCTGCGCCGATTTCCGCGAGCGCTTCCTTCGCCACTCCGGTTTCGACTTCGTACGAAGCGTTGTAGCGCCCGCCGCGGTAATCATTCCAGTACGCCGGCATCTGCCGCAGCGGCGGAGTCTTTTCCAACTCCAGCGCGTGTTTCTGCGCCGCATCCATTTCCTCGCGCACTCGCGCCACAATGGGCTGGGCATCGGCGCCAATTTTTTTCGCGTAACTCTCCCACATCGGCGCCCGGTCTTGAATCTTCCGGTAACGCAGCGGCTGGGTGATCGTCGGATCGTCTACTTCGCTGTGCCCGTGCTTGCGGTAACCAATTAGGTCGATCACCACCGGCGTTCCGAATCGCGTCCGAAAATCGAGCGCCATCCGTCCCACCCGCACCACCGCATCGGGATCTTCTGCATTCACGTGGAAAATCGGCACCTGCAGGCGCAAAGCCAAGTCGGTAGAAAATCTTGAGGAGTGAGAATCTCGCGGAATGGTCGTGAACCCGATCAGGTTGTTCACCACCACGTGGATCGACCCACCGACAGTGAAACCGTCTACCCCGGACATGTTCAGCGTCTCCGCCAAAATTCCCTGTCCGGCGAACGCCGCGTCGCCGTGCATAATCACCGGCACAATCTTTCTTCGTTCGGTGTCGTTCGCGCGCTGCTGCTTCGCTCGCGCCCGCCCCACCGCCACCGGATCCACCGCGTCCAAATGGCTCGGATTCGAAACCAGGTGTATTGCCACCCTGCTTCCGTCGGCCGTTACAAAATCTCCGGTCGCGCCCATGTGATATTTCACATCGCCGCCACCCAGCACGCTGCGCGGGTCCACATCCTCAAACCGCGCGAAAACTTCCGCCGCGCCCCGCCCCACAATGTGCACCATCACGTTCAGCCGGCCGCGATGGCTCATCGCCATCACTGCCTGCTCCGCGCCCTGGCTCGCCGCCGCGCCCAAAATCGAATCCAGCAACGGCAGCAGTGACGCCTCGCCTTCCAGCGAATACCGCTTCGTTCCCAGATACCGCGTCTGCAGCACCTGTTCGAAAATTTCGGCCCGGACCAGCCAGTCCAGAATCCGCTCGCGATCGACTTCCGGCGCTTCCGCTTCCATCCGCGCCTGAATCCATTCGCGCTTCTCGCGGCTGGCGATGTGCATGAATTCCGCGCCAATCGTCCCGCAATAAAAATGGCGCGCCGCGTCGGCCTCTGGACCGGTCACGTCCAGGTCCGCCATTGCTTCCGGCTTCACATCGCCCAAAGGGTCCAGCTGCGCCTGCAGAAACCCCCACCGCCGGAACGAATCCCAGATCCGTTCCTGCCCTTCTTTCGAGCCCGCCGCTTCTAAAGTTTCCTGTTGCCTGCTCATCGCCGGTCCTTGGTATTCCCCTTCAATTATAACGTCCCATTATAATCGTTCCCTCCGGAATCCGGCGAGTCGCCCTGCTAGGTTTCCTTCCATGCACCCAGCGCCCGGCGCACCAGCACGAATTGCCCCAGATGGTAGGCGTTATGATCCGCCAGCAGCAGCGCTTCCCGCAGGATCGTCTGCCCCGACCCGTGCGCGATTTTCGCCAGCAAATCGATGCGCGCGTTCTCCACCAATTTCGCCATCTCGTGCGTGTCCGCCTCGAACTCCTTCACCGTCTTGTCCCACGCTTCCGCACTCGGCGGAGCCGGATTCGCAGGCCAATACTCAGTCGGCCATGCCTTCGGCTTGTATTTCGGGTCGATGCAAAATTCCAGAATGTCCTGCTGCGCGATTCGCGCGTGCTCCAGTAGTTCCCACGCGGAATACGGAAACCCCGTCGGCCGGATTCCGCGCTTTTCTGCCGGCAGGCCGGCGATTGCCGTTTTCCAATCCACGTGAGCATCGCCCCACAGCAACGGAGCCCGCAGCTCCTTCCGCAACGCCGCGTCCGCAGGCGCCTTCTCCACGCTGGCCGCTCGCTTTACCGCCTTCGCTTTCTTAACGGTTTTTTTCTTTCCTTTCATTTGTTCCTCCGATCAGTGCCTTCTTTCAAAAATTGCGATTGTTGTCGCTCCGCGCCACGAAGGGTATGATGCCCGCAAATCTGTGCACGGGAGCATTCATGTCCACTTCCAGATTCTCGCGCCGCGAATTTTCCGCGGTTTTAAGTAAATCTCTCGCGTTGCTCTGCGCCGTTCCGGGTCTTCCCAGTATCTTGGATGCCGCCCAACCCGCGCCGATTCCGGACGGGGCCATTCGCCTCAATTTTAACGAAAATCCCTACGGCCCTTCGCCCAAAGCCGTGGTGGCCTTGAACTCCTCCGCAAAAATCACCGCCCGCTATCCCGACGACTCCGCCGTCGAAGTCCGTGACGCCATCGCCCGGGAATGTGGCGTGGCTCCCGAAAATATCGTCCTCGGTTGCGGTTCCACCGAAATCCTCCGCGCCGTAGACGCCGCCTATCTCGGCTCGGGCCAAAATGTCGATTGCCGCCGATCCCACTTTTGAAGCCATTCTCGATTACGCCCGTGTCCTGCATGAAAACACGGTCAGAATCTCCCTCACCTCCGACCATCGCCACGATCTGCCCAAAATGGCTGCGGCTTGCACCTCCAAAACCGGAGTCATCTACATCTGCAATCCCAATAATCCCAGCGGCACCATCGTTACTCGCGAAGAGATGGCCGCGTTCATCGCCGCCATCCCTTCCACCACTCTCATTCTCGTCGACGAAGCCTACTACGACCTGGTTACCGATCCCCGCTACTCCAGCGTCGTTCCGCTCATCGCCCAGCATCCCAATCTGGTCGTTGCCCGCACCTTTTCGAAAATTTACGGATTGGCTGGCATGCGTCTGGGCTATGCGGTCGGCGCCAAAGAACAAAACGTCCGCATCGGAGCCCAGTTGCTGCAGGACAACGTCAACGCCGCCGTACTCGCTGCCGCCCTGGCCAGCCTCGACGACCGGTCCAACATCCTCGCTTGCCGTGACCGCCTCATCGCCACCCGCACCTGGCTCTGCGACACACTGGCCCACGACGGCCGCGCTTTCATCCCTTCTCACGCCAATTTTGTAATGATTGATATGGGTTCCGACGTTCAGCCGTACATCGAGGAATTCAAATCGCGGAATATCTACGTGGGTCGGAAATTCCCGTCAATGCCTAATTTCATGCGGGTCACCGTCGGCACTCAACCTGAAATCGAAGCCTTCGTCGGGGCGCTGCGCCAGATTGCTCCGGCCGGCGCCGCCAAAGCCGCCTGAAATTTTCCGAAAGCTTGCCCGAAAATAAAAAAGCCCCTCCCTGCTTGCGCAAGGAAGAGCGCAGTCGCCCCGGATCTTTGGATCCGAGCAACTCCCGTCACGCCCCGCTAGCGAATCGACGGAGCGCCTGAGATAAATACTTTGGCCTGCTGCGACCCCGCCGGTTTTACGCCTGCGTGGCTGCTGCCGCAGATGGCGGGCTCGTGGTTCGCCGGTGCTGAAAACATTCACGGCAATACACCGGGCGCCCCTGCGTCGGCTTGAACGGAACTGTAGTTTCCTTCGCGCACTGCGAGCAGACCGTCTTCGTCTCGACTCGCTGTGCCGTTCCGCTGGCGGATGTTCCGCCCGCCGCGCGGTTTGCCTTGCATGCTTTACACCGCTTGGGCTCGTTTTTGAAACCCTTGTCGGCGAAGAACATTTGCTCGCCCGCTGTGAATACGAACTCGGCCGAACATTCGGCGCATTTCAAGACCCTATCGTGGTATTCCATACGCTGCTCCGAGGCAACCTACTTCTGGAGTAAGGCAGCGGAACCGTTCGCGCCGGACGAAATGGAAAACGCCTTTCCACCGCGCGTTTTCCACTTCTCCGTACACGAACTGTTTGAGTGGACCCAGACAAATGGTCAACTAGTCTTGCTCACGCCGTTGCTTTTTGCGGAGACGCTTACGCGAGAGGGCTTCTTTCGCACGCCGCCGTTCACCTGGTTTCATGTAGTAGCTGTGCTTTTTGATCTCTTTGATGATGTCCTCCGACTGGACCTTCCGCTTAAATCGCCGGAGCGCATTCTCTAGAGATTCACCCTCTTGAATGACAACTTCTGCCACGCGTATTCACCCCCGATTCCCCGTTGAATGTTAATTTTGAACGAAATGGGTAGACACCATTGTATCGGTTCACACCCGAACCGGCAATTGCCAGATTTTGTACACGGGAGGTTGACCCCAAGTCAAGGCCAATTTATCCTATCGCAACAACTCGCCGCTTTAACTCATCAGTAAAATTAATTTATCCTGCGCCGTTTTTGCTTTTTGCGACTTTCCCTGTGTCTTGCATCAGGTTTTTCCTGACCCGGCCTTGCCGTCCTCGCCTCACTTGCTGTTAGAATGTCCCCCGGCAGGCCGTTTTACGGAGACCCTATGCCATTGATGCGTAACGCGATCGCTGTTCTGCTCGCTGGCGGTCAGGGCGAACGCCTCTGGCCTCTTACCCGCGATCGCGCCAAGCCCGCCGTACCCTTCGGCGGCATCTACCGCATCATCGACGTCACTCTTTCCAACTGCCTCAATAGCGACCTCCGCCGCGTCTTCGTTCTTACCCAGTACAAATCGCTCAGCCTCAATCGCCACGTCCGCCGCGGCTGGTCCGCGCTCATGGGCCACGGCGAATTCATCGAAGTTCTCACGCCCCAGATGCGCGTTTCCCAGCACTGGTATCAAGGCACCGCCGACGCCGTGTACCAGAACATTTATTCCGTCGGCTCCGAGCAATCTAATTTCGTTTTCATCCTTTCCGGCGACCACATCTACAAAATGAATTACCAGAAGATGCTGGAGCAGCACGTCGAATCCGGCGCCGAAGTCACCGTGGCCACGTTCGAAGTCACCGCCCAGGAAGCCGCCGGAAGTTTCGGCGTGATCGAAACCGATAACGACTGGCGCATCATCGGCTTTGAGGAAAAACCAAAAAATCCTAAACCTTCGCGCCTGCATCCCGACAAAGTCAACGCCTCCATGGGCGTCTACCTTTTCAATACTCAAATGCTCCTGCCCACCTTGATCGCCGATGCCGAAGACCCCAATTCCAGGCACGATTTCGGCAAGGACATCATCCCGCGTCTGATCGAACATCATCGCGTCTACGCCTACAACTTTCGCGACGAAAATAAAAAAGAAGAAGCCTACTGGCGCGACGTCGGCACCGTCGACGCCTACCACGAAGCCAACATGGATTTGGTCTCCGTGTCGCCGGTCTTCAACCTCTACGACAAAAGCTGGCCGCTCAATACCTGGCAGCAGCAATATCCGCCCGCCAAATTCGTTTTCGCGGATCCCGAACGCACCGGCTCGGCTGTCGATTCCATCGTCGGCGCCGGCTCCATCATTTCCGGAGGCCGGGTCACCAAATCCGTCCTAGGCCTCGACGTCCGCGTGAACAGTTACAGCGAAGTCGAAAATTGCATCTTCTTCAATCACGTCAACGTTGGCCGCCGCTCCCGCATCCGCAACGCCATCATCGATCGCCACGTCAACCTGCCCGCCGGCACCGTCATCGGCTACGACCTCGAAGCCGACCGCGCCCGCTACTCCGTCACCGACAAAGGCGTGATCGTCGTCGTCCGTCCCGAATCCATGATCGAGGAACCGGAATAGAATTCGTGGGCTTTGCGCTCAACATTGCTTTGGCACGCTTATGCACCCTATCCTGAAAATACTTTCAGATGGCTCGCGCCGCTCGATCGGCCGCTCCAACCAAGTCGTCGCCGAAGTCCTCGGCAAACCCGCCCTTTTTCCTCACCTCGTCGCCGCACTCACTTCCGAAGACGAAGTCCTTCGTATGCGCTCCGCCGACGCCATCGAAAAAATTACCGCCCAACGCCCCGACCTCCTCCAGCCCTTCAAAAAGAAATTTCTCGCCGTCGCCAATGGCACCACCCAGCAGGAAGTTCGCTGGCACGCCGCACTGATTCTCCCCAGACTCAAACTCACCGCCACGGAAAGCGCCGTAGCCGTCGAAATCCTCTTCGATTACCTCCGCGACCAAAGCAGCATCGTAAAAACTTTCGCCATGCAGGGCCTCGCCGACCTGGCCGCCCGCGATCCCCAACTCCAATCCAAAATCCGCCCGCTCCTCGAAGAGCTCACCGAAATCGGCACTCCCGCCATGCGCGCTCGCGGCCGCAAACTCCTCCGCCGGCTCTAATCACTCCCTAAATTGATGATGGCAATCAAAGCGCGGCAGGGAAAGAAAACGTGGTGAAGAGCTCTGCAGAGAAGAAAGGAAGTGCAAAGGCTAAGAACCGGATTGCAGTCCAGGCAGGAGCTTCAATCTAGGTTAGACCCTCGTCGCCACCGTCGGCGACGGTCCAATTTCTGTTTTCGAATCTCTATTCGCCCAGTCACCAGGAGACTTGTCGGAAAGCTCGGCGCAGCCGCCGAGCCATCTTCTATTTTCGACTTTCCATTTTCCGGGTCTAAAGGTTGAGTGCTGCTCGTCCCAGGAATCGCGCCTTCGGCCCCAACTCCTCTTCGATCCGCAACAACTGATTATATTTCGCAATCCGATCTGTCCGCGAAGCCGATCCGGTCTTGATCTGCCCCGAACCCATGGCCACCACAAAATCCGCCAGGAACGTATCTTCCGTCTCGCCCGACCGGTGCGACACGATCGACGCATACTTCGCCTTCCGCGCCATTTCCACCGCCTCAATCGTCTCGCTCACCGTCCCAATTTGATTCAACTTGATCAAGATCGCGTTGGCAATTCCTTCCGAAATGCCGCGCGCAAAAATCTTCGGATTCGTCACGAACGCGTCATCGCCTACCAGCTGGATTTTCTTGTTCCCGGCTTTACTGCCGCCGAGTTCTTTGGTCACCAGCTTCCAGCCGTCCCAATCGTCCTCGGCCAACCCGTCCTCAATCGAAATAATCGGATACTGCCGCACCCAGTTGGCCCAGAACTCCACCATCTGCTCAGCGCTCCGCGCGGACTTGTCCGACTTCTTGAACACATATTTTTTCGAACTACGATCGTAAAATTCGCTAGCCGCCGGATCCAGCGCGATTCCAACTTGCTCGCCCGGCTTGTAGCCAGCCGCGGTAATCGCCTCCAGCACCCTCTCCACCGCCTCTTCATTCGACTTCAAATTCGGCGCAAAGCCGCCCTCGTCGCCGACCGCCGTTGAATACCCATTTTTCTTCAGCACCGCTTTCAAATGATGGAAAATCTCCACACCCCAACGCAGCGCCTCCCGAAAATTCGGCGCGCCCACCGGCATCACCATGAATTCCTGCAGGTCCACCGAATTATCCGCGTGCGCCCCGCCGTTAATAATGTTCATCATCGGCACGGGCAGGATGTTCGCGGAATGATCCGACGCGTAGCGCGAAAGATAAACATATAACGGCTGCCGCATCGCCATCGCTGCCGCCCGAGCTGCCGCCATCGACACCGCCAGAATCGCGTTGGCCCCGAAATTCGATTTATTCGGCGTGCCATCCACGTCGATCATTTTCTGATCCAGCGCCTTCTGATCCGCCGCGTCCATCCCCGCCACCGCTTTCGCGATGCCTCCGTTGATGTTCGCCACCGCCTTCAACGTGCCTTTGCCCAAGTAACGAGCCTTATCCCCGTCGCGCAATTCAATCGCTTCGTGCTCTCCCGTCGACGCCCCGGACGGTACCGCGCCGCGCCCAATCGCCCCGCCTTCCAACCGCACATCCGCCTCCACCGTCGGATTCCCGCGCGAATCGATAATTTCTCGGCCGGTGATGCCTACGATTTTTGTGGACATGAGTCTCCTGTTTCTTCGAATGATTTTGGCAGCAGATTTATTTTGACGGCAGATATCGTAATCGTTTCAGCTACAAAATGGAAAATCGAAATACTTCCGCATCTGCCAGGTTATCGCGGGCAGATAAGCACGATTTGCGACACCGAAGGCAATCCCATCAATTCCCCGCGCAATTCCCGCGAAGCCTGGCGGTTGGCCTCGGCCGCCAGCCGCACTACCTCGTCCGCAGTCAACGCTCGCGCGTACACGTCTGCGCGCAGCGCATACGAATATTCCCGATAATGAATTTTGCCTGGCTCTCCAAGGTTCATCAGCGCATCCCAAAAATTCCCGGACCGCAGGAAAGAAAGAACTCCCGATTTTCCTTCCGCTTCCGCACGCTTAATTCGCAGCGAATGCCGCGGTGGCGAACCGCTCGATTCCAGAATGACTTCCGTGCAGCCAGCAACAGAAAATGCCCTAGCTGGGTCCGCGTCCGGATACGTCGCCAAAACCTCGCCCAGCTCCGCCGCATCCGCTTCGAAGCCTTCCCACCAATACCGGTAAGATCGAAAGATCACCGTTCCGGCGCGCAGCACGTGCTGCAGCTTGCGCACGTCCTTGCCCGCCCCCTGCACGATCATGTCCACCAGTTCGCGCGCCCGGAACGTCTGGCGCACCACCGGCGTCATGCTCAAGTATTCCGCTTGCTCTTCCGTGTACTTGGCTTCGATGGTCTCGGGCAGGGGCACGCGTTCGAACTTCTTCAGGCCGTCACACGCCTAGGATTTCGCGCTCAGATGCTCGCGCACTTTGTCGCTCAGCATTTTTCCGTCGATCGATTTCCCTTCCAGCTTCGCCCGCGCGGCCTTCACCACCGCGCCCATCTGCTTCAACGAATCAGCTCCGGTCTCGCTCACCGCTTCGGCAATGGCCCGAGTCATGTCTTCGTCGCTCGGCGCTTCCGGCAAATACTGCTCGATAATCACGATTTCCTTCTTTTCTTTTTCCGCCAGGTCGGGACGCCCGCCCTGAGTAAACTGCTCGATCGATTCCTTCCCTTTCTTCACCAGCGTCTGCAAAATCTGCAACGACTCCAGGTCGTCGAGCGGCTTCATCTTCTCCACTTCTTTCAGCTTCAACGCACTCTTCATCATCCGCAGCACGCTCAAGCGCAGCTCGTTCTTCTCTTTCATCGCCGCCGTCAAATCGATCTGAATCCGCTCCAAATAGCTCATTCGTTTCCCCCAAATTTGATCTCAGAATATCACACGCGTTTCGCGCCCACTCGCATTTGCTCTCCGCCACCACGCTCGAAAAGCCGATTTCGCCGGTTTGACAGCCCGCGCTTCACCCGTTAGGCTTCTTGCCATGAAAATTATCGTAGCCGACAAGATTAGCGAGCGTGGAATTGCACTTCTAAAAGAAACCGGTTGGAACATTGTCCTGCCAGCTGCAGCGGCCCTGCCCACTGAAATCGCAGACGCCGACGGCCTCGTCGTACGCAGCGCCACCAAAGTTACCCGCGACCTGCTCGAAAAAGCCCTGAAACTTCGCGTCATCGGTCGCGCCGGAGTCGGCGTCGATAACGTCGACATGGAAGCCGCCACTCATCGCGGCGTCTTGGTCATGAACACGCCCGGCGGCAACGCGGTCAGCGTCGCCGAACATACCTTCGCCTTGATGCTCGCCTTGGCCCGAGGCGTGGCCAGTTCCAATACCGCTATCCAGGCAGGTCGCTGGGAGAAATCCTCATCCGGCGTCGAAATGCGCGGCAAGACTCTCGGTCTCATCGGTCTCGGCCGAGTCGGTCTCGAAGTCGCCAAGCGCGCCCGCACCTTCGAAATGAAGGTCGTCGCCTACGATCCCTACGTCACCCAAGCCGCCGCCCGCGAAGTCGAAGTCGAGCTGCTTCCGCTGGAAGAAGTTCTGAAACGCGCCGACGTAATTTCTCTGCACACCGCGCTTAGCCCGGCCACCGAGAAAATCATCAACGCCTCGGCCATCGCCCACATGAAAAAAGGCGCGCGCATCGTAAATTGTGCCCGCGGTGAATTGATCGACGAAGCCGCTCTCGCTGACGCTCTCAAGTCCGGACACCTCGGCGGAGCCGCTCTCGACACTTTCGCCAAAGAGCCGCCCAAGGATTCTCCGCTGATCGGCTTGCCCAATGTGATCGCCACTCCGCACATCGCCGGTTCCACTGTCGAAGCCCAGGAACAGGTCGGCACTTTGATCGCTCAGCAAGTCCGCGATTATCTCGCCGAAGGCTTGATCCGCAACGCCGTCAACATGCCCGCGCTTTCCGGTGACCAGTACAAACGCCTCCGTCCTTATCTCGATTTGGGCGAACGTCTCGGCATGTTGGTCGCCCAAGCAGCACCTTCGCCCAACTTCGCGCAGATCCGCATTCGTTACGCCGGCGAACCTGCCGAACTCGGCTCGCACCTGGTTCGCAGTTCGGTTCTGGTCGGCGCCATGAATTTCGCGCTGGAGCAAAAAGTAAATATGGTGAATGCCGCGCAAGCCGCCACCGCCCGTGGGCTGACCGTCGAAGAAACCACGCGACCGAAAAGCGCCGATGGCCAGGAACGGGCATTCCCCAATACTGTCGAAGTCTCGGTGAAAGCCGGCGGAAAAGATCTGACCGTCGAGGGCACCGTCGGGCAGGACGGCTCGCCCCGCATTCTGCTCATCGACGGAATTAAACTGGAAACTCCGCTCGAAGGTACGTTGCTACTCACCCGTAATCGCGACGTTCCCGGGGTAATCGGTCAGGTCGGCACCACTCTCGGCAGCCTCGGAGTAAATATCGCCACGTTCGCCCTGGGCCGCCGCGAACCCGTTCACGGCTCCGAAGCCGTAGCTCTCGTTCGCCTCGATGGAAAGGTCGATCCAGACATCATCGAAAAAATCCTGGCCATCCCCTCCATCACCGAAGCCAAACTCGTCCGCCTTCCCGAAGGCCCCGAGCACGATTCGATGGAGGCTCCGCGCTAAAGAGCTAACGTCGAAGGGGTGAGTTTCGCGCCGCAGGGCCGACTCACGGGCGCGCCGCGCAATCGTCGGCTGCGCCGAGCTGAAAAATAATCTACCTGCGACGAAACCGCACCTTGCCCTTTCGGTTGCGGCAACCTCGAAGGTAGCTTAAACTGAAGTTCTCCACGTAACACACGGTCGGGGCGTAGCGCAGCCTGGCTAGCGCGCCTGGTTCGGGACCAGGAGGTCGAAGGTTCAAATCCTTTCGCCCCGACCATTTCTCTTAGAATCAAAAATTTGCTCCGCACAGAAGATCCTGACTCGAACCCAGACATTCTTGCCTCCTGCCCGCGCTTCGCGTCGATCCTCCGTCTGCGAAATTGATTCGTGATAGTTGGTTTGCTAACGTCGTCGTCATGTCCGAGCTGGCCACCGAACAGATCCGCGAATTGCTCGACTCCCTCTACCGCCTGGAGTCCGGACGAATCCGGGCCACTCTGATCCGCCTGCTTGGCAATTTTGATCTGGCCGAAGAGGCGATGCATGAAGCCTTTGCGGCCGCGTTGAGCGTGTGGCCGACGAGCGGAATACCCGGCAACCCGCGGCCCTGGCTGATTTCGACCGCCCGATTCAAAGCCATTGATACGCTGCGCCGACGCGCCAGATTCGACGCTTCGCAGGACGAGCTGGTGCGCTATCTCGAAGCGCAATCGAGTTCGGTGGAAGCGTCGAGCGAAGAGGGCCTCGAAGACGACCGGCTGCGCCTGATTTTTACCTGCTGTCATCCGTCGCTGCCATCGGAAGCGCGCGTGGCGCTCACCTTGCGCGAAGTGTGCGGGCTGACCACCGAAGAAATCGCCAAAGCCTTCCTGACCACGCCGAGCACCCAGGCGCAGCGCATCGTACGCGCCAAATCCAAAATTCGAGACACCAAAATTCCCTACGAAGTGCCGGCACCGGAAGAACTGCCGGCGCGGTTGGGCGCAGTGCTGCAGGTGGTCTATCTCGTTTTCAACGAAGGCTACTCGGCAGCGGCAGGCAAGGAAGTGACGCGCGCCGAATTGACCGGCGAAGCGATTCGGCTGGGCCGCTTGCTGATCGAACTGCAGCCGGAGCCGGAAGCGATTGGGCTGCTGGCGCTGATGCTGCTGCAGGAATCCCGTCGCGCCGCCAGAACCTCGTCCACCGGAGAAATGATTTTGCTGGAGAATCAGGATCGCTCGCTCTGGAACTGGCAGCAGATCGCGGAGGGAATCTCCTTGCTGGAGAATGCCCTGAAGTCCCGCCGTTTCGGCACCTACACTTTGCAGGCGGCAATCGCCGCCGTTCATGCCGAAGCGCAATCGGTGGCGGCCACCGACTGGCGGCAGATTGTCGCGCTGTACGATCAACTGGCGCGCATTCAGCCTTCGCCGGTGGTGCAGCTCAATCGCGCGGTGGCGATTGCAATGCGCGATGGTCCAGAAAGCGGTTTGGCGCAAATCGATGCGGTGCTGGAACAGGGCGACCTGGCCAATTATTACCTGGCACATTCCGCTCGAGCCGATATGTACCGACGGCTCGGCAGAACAGCCGAGGCTCGCTCCGCGTACGAGAAAGCTCTGGCGCTGACCCAACAGGAACCCGAGCGCCAATTCCTGCAGGACCGGATTCGCCAGCTAAAGTAAATCTCTATCGAGGCAGTGAACTGAGCCACTTGGTCAGTTCCCCGGCTTGGGGCACTCGTTTGCAGAACCGACGGAGATTGAGACCGTGACTGCCGACCGTGAAGGGCTCGGAATCCATCGTTTATGCGAATTCCATCACACCTATGCCGACGCGATCATCGAAGAGGGGGATTACGGAGGAAACGGCGGAGTAAAGCCGACCCCGCAATTCTGGCGATAGCCGCTCAAATATTAGCTTTCCGCCGTTTTGCGTTTCGGCGTTTTGCTCTTTCGCGTCCGCGACGACGATGATGTGGGCGTAGACCTGCCAAAATCCCATCCGACTGATTAGGTTTGTTTGCTGGGCTAGCTTCTCGAGCTCTTTAAGTTTGCCGGGAGTTCCGTCGCGAAGCTGGCTGAGGCCGAGCTTAACCCTTTTTATCTGGTAAGCCACCGCCTGTTGGGGCAGATGTGGGGCGAAAAACACGACGTCGATATCGCCCCGGGGGTTACCGGGAGCGTGGGTCAACGACACGCACTGCTTGCTTAACATTCCTGACGGGCAGTTGCTGCGGCAGCATCGCCCAGCGGCATCAAGAATGTGGTTCTGGTCCACGGTGCATTCGCCGATGGCTCCCGCTGGGAAGCGGTCTTCAACATCCTCACCAAGGACGGCTACTCGGTGGCGGTAGTGCAGCAGCCGGAGACTTCGTTTGCCGAAGACGTCAAGTTCGCCAATGCGCTGATCGACCGGCAGCCCGGGCCCGTCGTTCTGGTCGGCCATAGCTACGGCGGAGCCGTTATCACCGAAGCCGGCAACAATCCAAAAGTCGCCGCGCTCGTCTATATCAACGGCTTCGCGCTGGACGCGGGGGAAAGTTCCGCCACCATCGAGAAAGCCGTGCCTACCGCCGACCATTCCATTAATCCATTGCAGGAGCGCATGATGGCCAAGCGCGCCAACGCCAAAACCGTTGAAGTCAATTCCAGCCACGCGGCCTACATCTCTCACCCCAAGGAAACAGCCAAGCTCATCGAAGAGGGTGCCACCTCCGCGCCCATCCATCCATAGCCGCCAGTTTTGATCCCGGCCTCGTAAACCAAACTCGCGGCGGACGAGAGGCCAGGTTTTCAGCCTGTCTGCACCCCACTTTCAGTGAGTGTGCCTTCGGCGCCGAAGTAGTCCGCCGATGCACGGTCGACCATGGCACTCATCCATGGCTTTGGCCAGCCCCGCCGTGGGGCGCGCGGGCCCGGGGTAATTCGCCCGCTCCTACGCCATGCAGGGTGACAACGCCGAAGCCAAGGCCGCTTACCAGGATTTTCTTACAATATGGAAAGACGCCGACCGCGACCTACCCGTACTGAGGCTCGGGGAACGCGGACGTAGCTGGTCGCGTCGTTACCGGAGCGAACGGGGACGCCATTACGTATGCGACGAAAAACGCGCGCTGCGCGATCGGGACTCTGGCCCCAAAATCAGGAAATTGAGAGCCGCGCTAGAGCCCGTTACGCAATTCGTAGCAGCCCACCCTCGGTCCTGATTAACGCGGTTAGACGTGAATCAGGACTTTGGGTGCGGTTTATGTGGACCAGCGTCCCGGCATCGATGAGCGAGCTTTTAGGTGGCCAGTCGCTTGGACATTAGGCTCAAAGCCAGCAGCGCCGACAATCCCACGGACAACAGCCCCAAATTCGATGGCTCCGGAACTGTTGGTGCCGGGTTCGTGCCGGTGCCCGACGTCGCAGCCGGGCTGAACTCCAGCGTGAAATCTTTGGCGTAGGCGAACGAAGGATCGATCTCGACCTCGGGATCCGCGGAGGCGAACCAGATCCCGCTGCCCACGCCGGAACCGCCGCCGGCATTCACTTCGATGTCGTAAATCGCGCCGGGCGCGGCATTGTACGTCAGCGTGGCAGAGTTAGCCCCGGTCCCACCGCAAGGTCCGCTCGACGAAGAGCAAGCCTCGATGGAACCTGCCGGCGTTTCGAACGAAGCGGAAGCGGCGGCTTGGATGCCCGACGCACTGGTGGTGACGGTTCCGGACAAGATCAGCGGAACCACATCTACCGACACCGGTGTGCCGCTGATCTGCACCGCTTGCAGGTAATAGATCACCGTGGCTTCGGCGCTGGAAACTGCGGTGTTTTCTCCGCCGACCGTCGAGCCATTGGCGGAGACCGATGCATCGCCGAGACCGTAGGCGGCCGTCGCGCTGCTGGTTTGGGTGCCGCCCTCGAAGACGATGTTGGTGGTGGTGCCGAAGACCGATCCGGTGGTCGTGAGTGATTGAGCGCCGGTGGCCTGTAGGGTGACCACGGGCGGCGCGACGTCATCCGCGTAGGAGGCAGATGGCAGCGCCAATGCGAGGCCGGCGGCCAAAATCAGCAACAAATTTCTGCTTCGCGATACGCGCAGCTTTCGGATTCGACTTACACTTCGGGCGTTGTTTCCAACTGACATTTTTTCTCCAGTGAACAGATATCGCGCGGCGAGGTGGTGACTTCGCGTCGTTGCGCTGATATCTGACAGAGTCGAGAGCGCCGGTCAATGTGCGGAAGGTGGAGAATAGGTGCAGAAAAGATGAGCGTCTAACCGTCTGATAATGGGCCGCTTGGCGCCGGCTTTCGGTGTGTTTCTGCGGGTCGCCGGGGTAATTCCCGGGCAGGTCGCGTAATCGCAAATCGACCGGCTAGCCGATATTGAGATAGGCTGCCGCTCAGCATGGTTCGAAATCGCGGAAGGAGTAAAATCCTTTGCGCCAGCTGTCGAATTCTGGTGGACCGTTCGACTATGGAGTGAAGGCCGAGCTATTGGTCCAGGCCGGTCCAGGCTCTTATATAAAGGTAGCGGCGCAGCTAGGGCGTCCGCTCGACACTCAAGGAGAAGAAAATGCGTTTCATGATGATCATGTTTCCCAAGGAATACGAAAACGCCAAAGCCGGCTTTGTACCCAATATGAAGGATATGGAGAAGATGGGCGCGTACAACGAGGAGCTGGGCAAAGCCGGCGTGCTGCTGGCGCTCGACGGGCTGACTCCGCCGGCGACGATGAGCGCGCGCGTCACCTTCAAAGACGGAAAATCGAAAGTGACCGACGGCCCGTTTACCGAAGCGAAGGAAGTGGTCGGCGGCTACTGGATCATCGAGGCCAAGTCGCGCGAAGAGGCGCTGGCCTGGGCCGCGAAAATTCCCGGCCGCGATAACGAAATGGTCGAAGTCCGCCGCATGTTTGACATCAGCGATTTCGATCCCGACACCCAAGCGAAGATTCAAGATAGGTTCGGCGACGTCGATGCCCCGCCGAGCGAACATCCCCACAAAAAATCGTAGCGCTTCTTCGACTTGCGGCGTCGCGTTCCAGGCTCTTATATAAAGGTAGCGGCTCGATACGGTGTCCGCTCAATTCAAGGAGAAAACCATGCGTTACATGTTGCTGTGTTATCCGAAAGACTACGCCACGGCCAAGGCCGGCTGGGTGCCGGACATGACCGACATCGAAGACACCCGGAAATTCCACGAAGAAATGGGAGCAGCTGGAGTGCTGGTCGCGCTGGACGGTCTCACTCCGCCGGCGACGATGAGCGCGCGCATCACCCGCGAAAACGGAAAAACAAAAGTTACCGACGGCCCGTTTACCGAAGCGAAGGAAGTGGTCGGCGGCTACTACGTGCTGGAGGTGAAGTCGCGCGAGGAGGCGATCGCCTGGGCTTCGCGTATCCCCAGAAAAGATGGCGAAATGATCGTCGAAGTCCGCCGGTTTTTCGATATGAGCGACTTCGGAGTTCCGGCGCAGGAGAAGATCACCGAACTCGAGAAAGACCAGGCCGCTCGAGGCGTCAAGTCGGCGGGCCAGTCGTAAAAAACTTTCCGCGCGGCGTCGAATTCCGCTGCTGCTGTTCGACTATAGGGCGAGGCAGCGATGTCGCGTAGACGCCATCGCGGTTGACTCATTGCCGGTATCGATGATGCGCCAGCTTGCCTTGGAGTGCGGCGGCTTGCCGCCGCCTTTGCGAAGTAACGTAACGGCGGGGACGGAATAGGGTCTACGGCGTGATTTGTGGAGGGTTACCGCAGAAAGTTACAGCGGAACGTTACAGAACAACGTTACCGAAGCATGGAGAACTCATGAGTCAGTTTTTGGTTGCGATTCACCACCCCGACAATTTCGATCCATCCACCGAGAGCGCAGCAACGGTCCGCGCGATCGACGCGCTCAACGAAGAAATGGCGGCTGCCCATGTCGTGGTTTTCGTCGGCGGCCTCAATTCCGTCCGCGAGGCGAAGTCGTTGCGAGCGGGGCGCGATGGGAAAGTGTTTACCACCGACGGCCCGTACCTCGAAACCAAAGAGCACATCGGCGGGTTCTGGGTGCTGGAGGTCGCTGATATGGAGGCGGCGCTGGCCTGGGGCCGCAAGGCGGCGATCGCCTGCAATGCCCCGGTAGAAGTGCGGGGGTTTGGCGTACCACCCGATTAGATTGGGCGATGCGAGTTTTTAATCGCGCTGCCGGCAGCAGTACATTTGCAGAAATGGGAGCCAACGATGAATGAGTGCAGTAGGCGGGATTTTGTTCGCGGCGGTTTGACGGAAGGGGAGGCCTAACCAAATGAGAAAACTAATCTACGCAATCAACCTTACCCTGGATGGCTGCTTTGGCCACCTCGACGGCGCGCCTCCCGATGACGCCGATGGCGCGCTGCACGACTATTACACGCACCTGGTGGGAGATGCCGGGCTGCTCGTCTATGGGCGCAAAACCTATGAATTGATGGTTCCCTATTGGCCGGATGTCGCCAACAATCCTGCGGAGTCCAAAGCAGACCGGGCATTCGGTCAAACCTTTGTCTCCAAACAAAAAGTTGTTTTCTCACGATCGTTAAAAAGCGCCGGAGCAGATACGAGAATCATTCGCACCAATCTTCGAGACGAAGTGCTTCAGTTGAAGCAGGAACCGGGTGGAGACATTCTGCTCGGCGGCGTGGATGTCGCTTCCCAACTGATCGAGCTGGGCCTGGTGGATGAATATCGTTTTGTGGTGCAGCCCATCATTGCCGGAAAAGGGCGACGGCTGCTGGAAGGTGTGAGCCTGCAGGAAAAACTAAAATTGAAACTGATTGAGTCCAAGATTTTTAAATCGGGATCGGTGGCGCTGCATTACGTGAAGCGGTGACCGAAAAGCATGGCCGAAACCCTGGCGGGACACTTCAATTTCAGAAACGGGAGTCAATGATGAACAGGCTGACCAGGCGTGATTTTGTTCGCGGCGGTTTGACGGCGGGAATCGGGATCGGCGTTGCGCCGGAACTGCTGCGCTCCGCCGCCGCCCAGCAGACGGCCGCGTCTTCACCTGCGGCTGCGGCCGGGGCCGACCCCTATGCGATGGTCGATCCTGAATTGCTCGCCGCCATCAAGCAATTCCCATACCCCGCGCCGTCCTTGACCAGCGAAAATCTTGCTGAAGGACGCAAATGGCCGCCAGTGCCTCCCCTGCCTCCGCCGGCGCCGCAGCCGTTCGCACGCCACATCCCCGGCCCCACCGGCGCGCCCGAAGTGCGTCTGGTGATTGTCGATCCGGCGCCGGGCACCAAAGGGCGGCCGGCAATTCTGCACATTCACGGCGGCGGGTACGTCTCCGGGGTCGCCGGACAATTCAGTCCGGTGCTGCAAGCCGTGGCCCAGAATTGCGGATGCCTGGTTGTTTCGGTCGACTATCGCCTCGCGCCGGAAACTCATTTTCCCGGATCGCTCGAGGATAATTACGCCGCGTTGCGCTGGCTCTACAAGAATTCCGACGAGCTGGGCGTGGATCGCAAACGCATCGCCATCGGCGGAGAAAGCGCCGGCGGCGGCCATGCCGCGCAACTCGCCATCGCCGCGCGCGATCGCCGCGAAATTCCCATCCTCTTCCAGTTGCTGATTTATCCGATGCTCGACGACCGCACCGGGAGCACGCGCCAACCTGCGCCGCATATCGGACAACTTTCCTGGAGCGCGGGATCGAATCGTTTCGGCTGGACTTCTTATCTCGGTGTCCCGGCCGGTTCGCCTACGGTTCCGGCCGGCGCGGTTCCGGCGCGGGTCGAAAATCTCGCCGGGCTTCCTCCCGCATTCATCGGCGTCGGCGCCATCGATCTATTTGTGGATGAAGACGTGGAATACGCGCGCCGGCTGATCGATGCCGGAGTTCCCACCGAGCTCCTGGTAGTTCCCGGCGCGTATCACGGCTTCGATGCGGTGGTCCCTGACGCGGCAGTTTCGAAACGATTCACGGAAGCGTGGATGGTGGCGCTGCGTCGCGCATTTGCGAATGGACCAAAGGCGAGTTGAAGAGGATCGGACATGTCTCGATGCAAGCCAGTACTGTTTACCGTGTTTTTGATGGCAATCATCGCTGGGGTGTTGGGTGGAGGTGTATTAGAAGCTCAGAATCACGCGCCGTATCCCGACACTGCTAAAGGGGTAAAGCAGCAGCTGAAAGACATGCGTGAGTTGGCGCGAAACCGCAAGTCGGACCAGCTCCGAGCGATGATCACGAGTTTGGAGTTTCCGGACGCTCGGGCGTGGTATTCGGCAAATTTTGGAACGGCCGGATTGGAAACTGCGGATTACTACAAAAAGAATCTCAGAGACTCACAGGCTCGGCTTGAGAACCAGATGGTCCAGTTTGCGCACCAGGATGGATACTTTTCCGTAAAGAAGCAAAATGCGAAAAAGGTCTTTCCCGATTCAATTACGAACCCTGAGATATTTCTGGCGGCATGGGAAACGGGTTACGGACAGTACGGGGATGAGACGCCGTTTGGGTATTTCGTTTTTGTGGACGGAAAGTTCCGCTGGGACAGCTCGAATATGTGGGTGACCGTTGATTAGTCACTCCGAATCGATGTCCGAATTTGGGCATCGGCGAGCTGGTTCGGCACGGAAGGCACACCCCACTGAAAGTGGGGTGCAGACAGGCTGAAAGCCTGTCCTACGAAAAAAAACGAGCGGCTGTCGATTTCCAAGTTTCGGAACGACTATCTAGTAGCAGGGCGACGAGGCGTGGCTCTGCAGGTGAACAGACAAGTGCGGAGGGGGCAAAATATGTCCTTTTTTAGCGATTTGAGAACTGCGTTGCACTCGTTGGCACGCAGCAAGGGCCTGGCGGCAATTGTGATTCTCACGCTGGCCTTGGGGATTGGCGCGAACGCGGCGATCTTCACGCTGGTGCGGGGCGTGCTGCTGAAGCCGCTGGTCAATCGTGACGAAAACCGCCTGGTGTACATCCGCCAGAGCGCTCCGACCGGCGGCCAGGACAACACCACATTTTCCGTGCCGGAAATTAAGGATATCGAGGGCGGCGTCCACTCGCTAAATGAGTTCGGCGATTTCTCGCAGATGGATTTTACGATGGTCGGACTGGGCGAGCCGCGCGTGGTGCACGGCGGCGTGGTCAGCGGAAATTATTTTGATGTGATGGGTCTGCGTCCGGTGCTCGGCCGGCTGGTTGGACCGCAGGACGCGGCCGCCGACGCGCCCGGCGTGATCGTGCTGACCTATCGCTTCTGGTCCACCGCGTACAAAAAGGATCCTGGTGTCATCGGCAAGACGGTGCGGCTCAGCAGCATTGGCGATCGTTCCGCGACGGTCATCGGCGTCCTCGAACCGTCAGTTCCCTATCCGGCGGATACCGAAATTATCGGCAATCTGGTGATCAGCCCGCATCATCTTTCCGCCACCATGGTCACCGGGCGGATTCATCGCATGACTGAACTTTTCGGCAAGCTGGCTCCGGGCGCGACGTTGGATCAGGCGCGCAACGAATTGCGCACGGTGTATGCGTCGATGGAAAAGGATCATCCCGATGCGTATCCCGATAATTTCGGTTACCGCATCGATGCGCGGATGCTGCGCGACGAAATTACTTCCGGCGCGCGCACCGTGCTGCTGGTGCTACTGGCCGCTTCGGCGTTGGTTTTTATCATCGCCTGCTCGAACGTCGCCAATTTGATTCTGGCGCGGACGGTTCGCCGCGAAGGCGAACTGGCGATTCGCGCCGCGCTGGGCGCGAGCACCTGGGCGTTGCGGCGCATGCTGCTGGCAGAGAGTCTGCTGCTGTGCGGCGCCGGCGCGATTATCGGCGTGATCATCGCGCAGCCGCTGGTCACCATTCTGGCGAAGTACGCTTCGCGCTTCTCGGTGCGCGCGCTGGATTTGACGGTGGATTTCAGCATGGTGTGGCTGGGAGTGGCGCTGGCCGTCGTCGCCGCGGTAATTCTGGCGTTTGTGCCGCGTCTGCCTTCGACCAACACTTCGAACGGCATGAACCTTTCGAGCGGCAGCGTGCGCATTACCAGCAACACCGGGCGGCGCCAGCGCATTTTCGCGGTCACGCAAATTGCGGCTTCCTTCGTGCTGCTCGCGGGCGCGAGCGTCTTGATCACCACACTGATCGCGCTGCAAAGAACCCAAAGCGGTTTCGATACGCGCCGCGTGCTGGTGGTGGACGTGCCATCGCCGTCCGATGGCCGAACGCTGCAGCAGGTCGTCGATTTCTACACCGAATCGGCGCGGCAAATCGATGCGCTGCCGGGAGTCACCAAAACGGCGGTCGGGATGATCGCGCCTTACCGCGATGCGGGCGGCGGCTTCGACGTCGGCTTGCAATTTTCCGGTGATGGGCACGCGCATGACAAAAATGATCCGCGCGCGCTGTGGCGTACAATTTCTCCCGGATTTTTCACTTCGCTCGGCGTCCCGATTCTGGCGGGCCGCGATTTCAACGCGCTCGATACCGCCAGCTCCGAGCCGGTGGTGATCGTCAGCGCGACTCTGGCGCGGCAAATGTTTCCCGGGCAGGATCCGATCAACCGGCATGTGTTTTGGACCGATCCGGTGCTCGAATTCGCTACCGGCTCGGCCGCCGAAAAGGCGCGGCTTATTTCGCCGCACCGGATTATCGGGGTCGCCGCCGACATGGACGACGAACACATCGTTCCGGTGCCGACCGCCACGATTTATGGTTCGTTTGCCGATGGCGGAATGTTTGGCGGGCATTTATTCATTCACACCACAGGAAATCCTTATGCGCTGGTCACGCCGGTTACCAAAATTATTCGAGACCAGGCCGCCGATGAACCGGTGGAGAACGCCGCGACCTTGGAAGATATCCGCGCCAAAGTTCTGGCGCCGGATCGTTTGAACTCGCTGGTGTTTGGCGTGTTCGCGGCGGTCGCCTTGCTCATCGCGATTGTGGGCGTCGCCGGAGTGCTGGCGTTTTCGGTTAGCGCGCGGACGCGCGAATTCGGCATTCGCATGGCGCTGGGCTCGCAGCCGGCGAATATTCTGAAAAGTGTGGTTGGCGAAGGCGTGTTGATGGCCGGCGCCGGAGTGGTAGCTGGCGCGGCGTTTGGATTAATTGTGGTGCGCGTGGCCGGCAGTTATTTCGGCGATTTGAAATTGCCGGGCGCGTTGCCGGTGATCATTTCCGCGGGCGTGCTGCTGGCCGCGGCGGTGATCGCTTCGATGCTTCCGGCAGCACGCGCCGCACGCGTCGACGCCATGCAAGCGCTGCGCTCGGAATAATTTTCCCGGAGCGCCGGTGATGCCCAGCAAGAAGGAGAAACCGATGAAATACGTTTGTTTGGGCTATCTTGAGCCCGGCAAGTTCGAAAACATGCCGGAGAGCCAGCGCAACACCGTGCTGGACGAATGTTTCAGCTACAACGATGAGCTGCGCAAGAACGGACACTTAATCGCGGAGGAGCCGCTGCAACCGCCCAGCGCGGCGGTGACCGTTTCTTGGAAGAATGGAAAAGTCGCCGTGACCGACGGCCCATACGCGGAAACCAAGGAGCAACTGGGTGGGATTCAGGTGATCGAAGCGCGCGATTTGAATCACGCCATTCAGCTGATTTCGCAATCGCCGGGAGTAAAGTTGAATTGCGGATCGATCGAGATACGCCCGGCGGAAGATATCAAAGACCTGATCAAGGAAAGCGAACAGAGACGTCGAGAGGCTACAAAGTGATGATGGCGGCGCCTAAAGAATGATCTGACGCCAGAGGCCCTACTTCTTCCCCGATTTCTTTTTTTTCTTCTTTTTATTTGCCGCTTCGCCCACCGATTCCAGCGCCGCCAGTTCGTCCGCCGAGTCTTTTTCGTGCTCTTGCAGTTGCTTCAAGATCCCTTCATCCGTCAGATCCAGCGGATGCGAATGTTTCCAATCGTGCTTCGCGATCTTCTCCAGCCGTTTCACCACTTTCTTGTCGTTTACTTCGATGGCCAGCTCGCGCCGGCTGTCAAAACTCCCCGGCGCCAGATTGATCGAGCCCACGATCATCCGCTTGTGATCCGCCAGCAGCATCTTGCCGTGCAGCTTCAAATGCTTCAGCTTGTGAATTTTGATTCCCACGTCCTGCAGGATCCGCAGCCCGCCAACGGCTTCGGTCAGTTTGTCCTTCTTCAATTTCGAAGGCGGCCGCGCCATCACGTGAATCTTCACCCCGCGCATCGCCGCGCGCACCAAGTGCTCGATGATCACCGCATCCTGATATCGTTCGTTCTGCACGAACAGCGTATGTTTCGCTTCATCGATGAATTGCGCGATACGCTCGCGCCCGTTTCCCGTGCACCAGATCAGCGCAGAACCCTTCCCCGGCTTGAATTCTTTGCGGTGCCAGTCCGCCTCAAAACACTCAATAATCTCCGCCACCTCCCCCGGACGCGAAGTCACCACGGCGTAGTCGCGAGTGGCAGTAAGATTTTTCGTTTTCCAGTTCAGCGATTTTACGAACGCCGTCTCATCATCGACGACCATCGATTTTTCATGCGTCAGACTGAACGCGGGATTCGTATCGATGACCTCCACGCCCTTCGCGCGCAGAATCTTTCGCGACGCTTCGTTTTCTGACTCGCCGTCGCGCCGCGCCGGATTCAACATGATGCGTACGTCTACGCCGCGCTTCTTCGCCGCAATCACGCTCTTCAGCAGCGCGGGATCTGAAAACAGAAACATTTTCACCCGTAGCGATTTCTTGGCGCGATTGATCGCTTCGATAATCGGCTTCGAGGAATCGTCGGGAAGCACAATCAAACTTTGGGACATTCCATCTCCAGACGGTAAAGGTATCAAAAGTTGAGCCGAAGGGGCGCCGAACTAGCGATAAATCGGCCGGAACTTGTTTTACTTCGCAGCTGGCGCGGCGAATTGCACCCGGTACAACTCGCTGTACAGCCCGCCGAGCTTCATCAGCTCATCGTGCGACCCCTGCTCGGTCACCACTCCGCCCTGCAGCACCAAAATCTGGTCCGAATCGCGAATCGTGCTCAGCCGGTGCGCAATCGTGATCACCGTGCGCCCTTTCATCAGCCGCTGCAGCGCCTGCACCACCGCCTGCTCGGATTCGGTGTCCAGCGCGGCCGTCGGCTCGTCCAAAATCAGAATCGGATTGTTCCGGATGATCGCCCGCGCAATGCCGATGCGCTGCCGCTGCCCGCCCGAAAGCGTCTCGCCGCGCTCGCCCACGATGCTGTCGTACCCGTTCGGCATCTTCACGATGAATTCGTCAGCATCCGCCAGCTTCGCTGCCGCGATTACCTCGGCCTCCGTCGCGCCGGAGCGCCCGTACGCGATATTGTCACGAACCGTGCCTTGAAAAAGAATCGTCTCCTGCAGCACGTAACCGATCTGGTTGCGCAGGCTCTGAACCTTGCAATCGCGAACGTCCACATCGTCGACCAGAATCTTCCCGACCAACGGATCGTAGAACCGTGGAATCAGGCTCACGATCGTCGATTTACCTCCGCCGGTTGCGCCCACCACGCCCACCATTTGCCCGGGCGTGATGTGAAAACTCACGTCGCGCAAAACCGGCGTCGCCGGATCGTAACCAAAAGCCACGTGCTCGAACTTGATGTCGCCTCTCACATTTTCGATTTCTTTCGCATCCGGTTTCTCGGGAATGATCGTGTCCGCATCCAGAATCGCCTGCATCCGTTCCACGCCCACGGCGGTTTGCGCGATCGAATTCGTCATCGTCGCCAAATCCTGCACCGGCTTAAAAAATTTCGTCAGGTACGCCAGAAACACCGTCAACGCGCCGGCCGTCATCGCCCCGCGCAGAATCAACGCCGAACCGCGCCACAGCACAATCGCTGCGCAAATCGCCACCGCAACCGTCACGATCGGCGACAGCAACGCCTTGATCCGCCGCGCTTTCAGCGCCGCTTCCACGCTGGCGCGGCTCACCACGCCCAGTTCCTCGTCGGCCAGGTCCTCGCGCCCGAACGCCTTCGTCACTCGAATCGATTCCAGTCCCTGCCCGACGACCGATACGATGTTGCTCTGTTGCTTGCGCACCTCGTGCGTCGCTTTCTTCACCGCTTTTTTGAATCGGCTCACGAACAGCAGCATGAACGGCGTCACCGCCACCGCAATCAGCGTGAAATCCCAGTTCAGCCAAAACATGATCGCCAGCATTCCCACAATCGTGAGCATATCGACCGCGATATCCAACGTCGATCCCGAAGCGAACGCCTGAATCGTCTGCACGTCCGCAGTGATGGTGCTCAGCAACGCGCCGGTCTGATGTTCGCTGTAATAGCTCAGCGAAAGCTGCTGCAGGTGATGGTAAGTCCGCATCCGCAGATCGTTCGCCACCCACTGCCCCACGCTCGTCGTGTAGTAATTCGCTACATACGAACCGATGGCTCCCAAAACCGCGAACAAAACGGCGGCCAGCGCAGCGGCAAACGCAATTTGCATCTTCGAGTGCCCGCCCATCACGTCGCCCAACATCAGATCGATCCATTTCGGCGCCCGGTGAGAACCCACCACGTTATCCAGAACGATCTTCAGCGGCCACGGGCCGGCCACGCCCATGATCGTCTGAACGATCATCGCCACCAGGATGATCGCGAGCGTGCCCTTATACGGACGAACTAATGTGCGGATCAAACCAAACAAGATTCAACTCCAGAATTCAAACGCGGATTGCGATCGCGCCCAGAATCAGCCCGAGTCAAGACTCAGAGCCAGTCAGAGCGCGCGCAGGTAGCGCCCATCCTACCTTTACCGCGTCGGCTCGTAAACCCGCAGCACGTCCGGCTGGATTTCAGCCGGCGTCCGCGAATGTTGGGGAGAAAGCATCTGCGTGGTGATGACCACGGCGGGAATCGTCAGGATCAGCGTCACAGCCGCCCACATCAGTGCGGCCGCGCGTTGCTGATCTTGCAACGGAGAAATATCGAAGAACGCCGGCGCGGACAAATACGAGGCGTAGACTACGCGATCGCAAAACGCCAGAAACCCGGAAAGAATATCGCACGGCAGCGTAGCCGCGAAAAGATACAGCGGAATCGACCAACGCGGCCATCGCGCCGTGCTGGGCCAGGGCTGGATCACCGGCCACCAGAAAATCAGTCCGGCAAACAGAAAAGTCGCGTGCTCGAAATGGTGCAGCAATTCATG
This sequence comes from uncultured Acidobacteriota bacterium, assembly GCA_963711325.1. Taxonomy (GTDB): domain Bacteria; phylum Acidobacteriota; class Terriglobia; order Acidiferrales; family UBA7541; genus Palsa-295. The sequence goes on from CAVQDR010000001.1 coordinate 435,802, forward strand.
CCGCAGGGCCAATTCGAAGGTTTGCGGAACGTGCCAGGCGATCAACGTGAACGCCGCAATCACCCATGCGACTGCCGGATTCGTCAGAAAATTTCCCAGCCTCTGTATCGCCCCCCAGCGCAGCACCGGCGCAACCACGTTGCGAGCAAACGCTTGAGGAAGCCCGTGCAGCAAAGGCAGCGCCGGAGCCGCCAGCAAAAATAGCGCGGGAGCCAAGCTCATCAGGAGCAAATGCTGAATCATGTGCACGGTAAGCGAAACATCGTCGAGCGCACCCAGGGGAGACGCCAGCGCCACCCAGACAGCGCCGAGCCCGGTGAGAAATGCAGCGAGCCTGCCGGCGGAGAAAACTCGCGGATACACATCGCGCAGATGCAGCCAGCCACGCGTGTAGAAGAAACCAGCAAGAAGAAGCGCCAGGTCCACGCCCACCGGACCGGACCACGATTGCAGACCGGCTTGAGCACTCCACGGCATATCAATATTAAGGATGGCCTGCCGGCGTCAAAGAATTGGCTGGCTCCAGCGCCACGCCGCGCGAAGCGTCGCGCGCCGGCAACTGTCCCGCGGGATATAGCGTCTCCAAAAACGCGACTAGCGCCGTAGTTTCGGACGGGCTCAAATTTTTCCCGTAGGCCGGCATATTCCCGCCGCCTTGAATCACTTGCCGGATCAACTGATCCTGCGTCAACCGCACCGCAACAGCATCCAACGCCGGACCGCGCTTACCGCCCTCATTGTCCAGCGAATGGCAGTTGTGGCACTGCTTCAGCTGAAATACCGCCGCGCCCTGCCGTTGCAGCGCCGTGCGATTCTGCAGAAACTTCCCAGGAATCGGAATTCCGCTCCACGCGTCCATGATCGGACTCCACGGCGCCGATTCCGCCAGCCGCGTGAAAGTTCCCAAAGCCACGGCCACCAGAAGAATCGTCAAAACCGCCACCGGCCGCCGCTTCCAACTTTTCTCGCCTTCCCCAAAAACAAACGGCAACAGGATCAGCCCGGAAATCACCACCACCGGACCAATCAGCAGCGCCGGAGTCTCCATCGACGGCGGCAGCAGCGACAAAACCGCGTACAGCCACAGGAAAAAATAATCCGGCCGCGGCGCAGTTTGAATGATCGTCGGATCCGGCGGACCCGACGGGCCGAACGGCCCAAAATAAATCGCGCACGCCGCAATCGACAGAATAATGAATGCCCCGAAGAAAAGGTCCTTGTACACTGCGCCCGGCACGAACGGAACTCCGTCACGTTTCGTCAGCTCGTGATAGTCGCGCTCGTAAGTCGCCTTGCGCACGATGCGCCCAGGCATCGGCCACTCATTGATCCCCAGTTTCACCACCATCAGCAGGTGTACGGCCACAAACGAAATCAGCAACCCGGGAATCACAAACACATGCAGCGCAAAAAAACGTGAAAGCGTGGCCCCCCCGATAATCGGGCCGCCCAGCAACAGATTCACGATCCCCGGCCCCATCACCGGCACGCGGCTCGCGATCGATGCGCCAATCCCCAATCCCCAATACGCGTCCTGGTCGAAACGCAAAACCTGGCCCGTGAACGCCATCCCCAACGTCACCAGCAGCAACAAAACTCCCACCACCCAGGTCAATTCCCGCGGAAATTTGTACGCACCAAATAAAAACACCTGCACCATGTGGATCAAAACGATCGCCACCATGAAATCCGAGCCCCACCCGTGCATCGCCCGGATAAACCAGCCCAGCGTCACGCTATGATTCAACGTCTGCAGGCTGTTCCACGCCTCGCCCGCCGACGGCACGTAAACCAGCGCCAGCATGATGCCGGTGAGAATCTGCAAAATAAAAACCACGAACGCCGCGCTGCCGAAAACGTAAAACCAGCTTGCCGTTTCGCGCGGCACCGGATGTTCCGCGGTTTCGCGGATCACCGAGCCGATCTGCAGCCGCGCATCCAGCCAGTCGCCGATGGCTTCGATGGATTTCATCAAACGCACGGTTTGATCTCCCGCACGATATTTGGATTCGAATTGCACGCGCTTCCCGGGGTCGGCATGTCCCCGGCCTTGATCAAAAGTTTTCCCGCCTCAATCTTGTAGCCGTATTCGAAAAGCCCCCGTTCCGGAGGCCCCGACGCTCGCGATCCATCCTGGTAGTAAGCGCCGCCGTGACACGGACACAGGAACAAGCTCGATTGCGGGAACCAGCGCACCGGACATCCCAGATGCGCGCAGTTAATTGCAAAAACCTGAAACAACTTTCCATCCACATTCCGCACCCAGCAGGCGATGTCGCCCGTTTTTCCATCCCAGCCATTCACCACCGGATTGCGAAACGTCGCCAGCCGCGTCTGCCCCGAAGGAAATTGTTCCACACCGCCCAGCGGCACCCACGCGTCGTATGCGCCTTTGCGCGAGTGCGTGAACGGCGACATCAGGTAACTAATAATCGGGACGGCCAGCACGGCCCCGATCACCGCGTTAACCAAAATCCCTAGCTTCACCAGCAGCGCGCGGCGGGATAGATTTTCGGGCAGGGTCATCGAATTTCTCCCGTGGCACTCGTAACACTCGTCGGGCTCGGAAAAGGCTGGCCCGGAAATTTCGCCCGCTGCGCCGCCAGCCACGCCACCACATCCGAAATTTCCGGCGAGGTCATCGGCTGGCCCGGAATATCGTTCCGCCAATCCGGCGCGCCCAGTTCCGGCCGCCCCACGATCACCAGCGTGCGTAATTCCTGATCCGTCAGCAGCGCCAGAAACGACGAATCCACAATCGAGCTGCCCTTCGCGCCGCCGCGGCCCGCCACACCATGGCACGACGAGCAAAATCGCTCGTAAACCTGCGCGCCGCGCGCAGCATCGCCCGCCGCTGCAGGCGCGGCCGGTGCCGTGTACGCCGGAGGATTCGCGCCCCGCAAAATATCCGGTTTGGCCCAGTTCGTTCGAATCCCGGTGACGATGATGCCAACCTGCTTCTCTGTCAGCATCCCGCCCGCGCTTTGCGCGAACGCCGGCATCGAGGTCCCCGCAATCCCCTTCGTCGCGGCGTTCCGAATCACCGTGTCATCCGCAATCGCCAAATAAACCGGGTCGCCCAGCGCCAGCGCCGCTCCACCTTTTCCTTCCCGGCCATGGCAACCCGCGCAATTCTGCGCATACAGCACACTGAAATCAGAAACCTCGCTGGGAATCGGCGCCACGTCGCCAGGCAACGGACGTCCCGGCGCCCCCGCACACGCGCACATCAGCAAAGACGCAAAAATTCCAGCCCCGAGACGCCATCTGCGAAAATTCATCGCGGGCCGCCCCGTTCCGGCTTCTCTTCACTCAACCCAGGCGCTTCAAATCCCGCGCGCATCAGGAACGGCACAAACTGCCGCGTCCGCACCCGCGCCTGCCGCACCACCACCAGCCCGGCCACAATGCCGAATGCGAATTGCGAAGCCACGAACCACATCCAATCGATTTTTTTCTCCAGCAGCGGATTCAGCAGCCCCAGCAAACTGTAGAGCAACCCAGTCCACAAAATCGGCGCAATCACTCCGCCCAGCAAAATTGGCCGCCGCGGAAACATCGGCAGCATCGCTCCGTACAGCAGTCCTACCAGCAGCGAAGTCAGCAAATGAATTCCAAACGCCAGAAGAAAGCTGACCGCATGAAATTCCGCCAGCGACGAAGTTCCAAAGTAAATCGACTGCGTATACACCGTCGCCGCCAGCAAATTGATCGGATACCAAATGCTGTGCTGCTTCAGCAACCCGTACAAACAAGCCAGCGCCGCCATCGCCACGCCGCCGGCCAGCCCGCCCTTGATTCCAGCCGAAACCGGATACGTTTCCAGCGGCAACAAAGCCCGCGGCAACTCCGGCGCCACCGCCAGCCTCTCGACTTCGTGCCGCGTCGTAACGGTCTCTTTCGTGACCACGGCGACTTCGATGATTTCTTCTTGTTCTTCAGGCAGCACGTCGCGGAACCACCCAATCGCGGCGGCCACTGCCAGAATCCCGCCCAGAATGCTCACCGACTCGCTCGTCACCAACCCAGCCATCAGCAACGTAAATCCGAACGCCAACACGATCGGCCACGCCGTCGGTGCCGGAAGAACAACCTTCGACACCACCGCAGCGGGCGCCGGCCGAGTCGAACGTATTGGAGCCGTAGGAATCATCGCCTCGTTTCTTCAATCCTCGCTGACCAAAGCTTTCCTTCTACCTGCCGACCACATAGACGACCGTAAAAACCACCACCCACACCGCATCTACAAAATGCCAGTACATCGCAAAAATATCCGCGCGTTCGCCGTGCTCCGCGCGCACTTTGCCCAGAATTGCCAGAACCATCGCCACCGTAATCGCCGTCAATCCCACCGTCACGTGAAACGCGTGCAGCCCCACCAGCGAATAATAAGTCGTCCCAAAAAGATTCGTGCTTACGGTCAGCCCGTGCTCATAAATCAGCCGGTACCACTCGCGCCCAGTGCTCACCAGAAAAATCGTCCCCAGCGCCAGAGTGATAAACCACCATAGCTTGAACGCACCCAGCCGCGCATTTCGCAGAGCATGCACCGCCAGATGAATCGTCAAGCTGCTCGAAAGCAAACACACCGTCGCGAAAATCGGCAGATCCAGAACATCCTTGGGCATCGGCCCCGAAATGCTTTTGCCAATATTAAAAACGTAGGCCACCACAAAAATCATGAACACCGCGGATTCCGCCGCAATCAAACACCACATTCCCACGCGCCCGCGTGACGGCAGAACCCACGCCGTGTGATGCGACGGAGGCGCGTTAATCACGCTACTCAAGACGATCTCCTCGCCCGCTCATGCTCGTCTCACTCATATTTCCAATCCGGATCTTCAGGATGTTTCAAATCCCACAAAGGCCGCCGGCTCTCCACCACCGGAATCGTCGCGAAATTATAGTCAGGCGGCGGAGACGTAGTAGACCACTCCAGCGTCCACGCATCCCACGGATCGTCACCCGCCGGCTCGCCTTTGAACATCGACCACAACAATCCCGCCACAAAAGCCATCGTCCCGGCGATCTGAAAGAAAACGCCAATGGTCACAATCAAATTCCAAATTTCCCAGCCGCGTCCCGGCTCGTACGTATAAATCCGCCGCGGCATGCCGAGAATCCCCGGGATGTGCATGAAATCGAATGTGAGGTGGAAGCCAATCAGGAACAGCCAAAAATGCCATTGCGCCATGCCTTCGTGGTACATGCGCCCGGTCATTTTCGGAAACCAGTAGTAGAACGCGCCAAATATCGTGAAAAGAATCGCGCCCACGATCACGTAATGAAAATGCGCCACCACAAAATACGAACCGGTCAGCTGCCAGTTAAACGGCGACGACGAAAGCATGATTCCCGTCAGGCCCGCGATCAAAAATTGAAACAGAAAACCGATGCAGAAAAGCATCGGAGCCCGCAGCGAAATCTTGCCGCCCCACATCGTGCCAATCCAGTTAAAGATTTTTATTCCGGTTGGGACCGAAATGATCATCGTGGTGACGGTGAAAAAAGTATTTCCGTACGAAGACATGCCGACCGCAAACATGTGGTGCGCCCAAACGCTCATGCTCACGAAGCCGATTGCTATCGTGGCTGCCACCATCACCGGATAGCCAAAAATCGGCTTGCGCGAAAACACTGGAATAATCTCCGACGCAAACGCAAAACACGGAATCACCAATATGTAGACTTCCGGATGTCCGAAGATCCAGAAGAAGTGCATCCACAACACCGCCGACCCGCCCGCCTGCGTATCAAAAAAATGCCCGCCCAGATAGCGATCCACGCACAGCATGATTTGCGCCGCCGTCAGCGGCGAAACCGCCAGAATCACCATCCCGCCCGTGACCAGATTCAGCCAGGCCAGCAGCGGCATTTTCCCCAGCGTCATCCCCGGGCAGCGCATGCACAGAATCGTGGTAATAAAATTCACGGCCGTTCCGATGCTGCCGATTCCTGAACCCAATATCGCCAGCGTCCAGAAATCCGTGCTGTGTCCCACCGAAAACGCCCGCGAGGTCAGCGGCGCGTACGCGAACCATCCCACGTCTGGCGCGTTGCCCGCACCATACAAACCGTTGCCGCCAACAAAACTGAAATACAGCAACAACCCGCCGAAAGCCGTCAGCCAAAAACTCAGCGCGTTCAGCCGCGGAAAAGCCATGTCCCGCGCGCCAATCATCAGCGGGATTAAATAAGTCCCAAAACCAAAAAGTATCGGCATGGCCACGAAAAAAATCATGGTCGTGCCGTGCATGGTGAACATGCGGTTGAAAACTTCCGGCGAAACGAAATGATTGTGCGGAACGATCAGCTGGATGCGCATGATCGTCGCCTCGATCCCGCCAATCACCAGCATCACCAGCGAGTAGAGAATGTAGAGAATCCCCAGCCGCTTGTGATCGACGGTGGTCACCCACCCCGTCAACCAGTCGCCGATGGACTCCCGGGACTCGTCGATTGCCCCAATAGCAATGGATTCCGAAGCCATAATCTACTCTCGAACCCCGCTCATCGCAGCGTCTCCAAATAAGCTGTCACCGCGTCCAGGTCCTGCTTGGTTAAATTCATCGCCGGCATCAACGAACCCGGCTTGATCGAATCCGGGCTCTGAATCCAAGCCCGCAAATTTTCCGGAGTATTCGTCGCCGCGCCCGATGCAATCGTGTCGCGGCTCATCAGGTGCGTCAGGTCCGGCCCAAATCGTCCGGTCGCCACCGTACCGGAAACCGCGTGGCAATTGATGCACGCGGTCGATTCGAAAACGCGCCTACCGTTCTGTACTGCATCGGTCTCGCCGCTCGCCGCAGTCGGAACCGGAGCCGCCGCCATTTTTTCCTGCTGCACCCACCGATCGAAATCCTCGCGCGAATCGACATAAACCCGCAGCAGCATCTTCGCGTGCTGCACGCCACAGTACTGCGCGCACTGACCCAGAAAAATTCCCGTGGTGTGTGGATCGATCCAGGTGTGATTGGTGCGGTTCGGAATCAGATCGGTCTTCCCGGCCAGTTGCGGCACCCAAAAGCTATGGTCCGTATCCGCCGAAAGCAGCGTAATAAAGGTTGGCGTCGGGTTCGCCGGGTCGCTCACCGGAACGTGCAATTCGTTCGCGGTCACCACGCCCAGACCCGGATACCGAAATTCCCACCAGTATTGATGTCCAATCGCAATCACATCGATCGCGTTGGCCGGGCGCGGCGCGTCCTGAATCGAAAGAATCACGCGCGCCGTCGCCAAAAACAACACCAGCACGATCAGCCCCGGAATCACCGTCCAGGCCAACTCCACCTGGTTGCTTCCGTAAACCTGCGGCGGCTCGCGCCCATCGTCACCGGACCGTCGCCGAAATTTAAGCACGACATACACCATCAACGAGAACACCACCACGAAAATGCAGCCGGTAATCGCCAGCACCAGATGTGAAAGTCCGAAAATCGAATCGGCAGGAGTGGAAGAAGGACGAAAAATGCTAGGGACATCGTTGGGACCCGCGGACGCCAGCGAAGCGGCGCAGAAAAAACCGAAAACGAGCACGACCAGCCGCGCCGTTCCTTTCCCAAGGCTGCGCGTTGGCTCGCTTGCTCTCATTCGCCCCTGCCGGAACCGCCGCCGTTCCGGAAATCCGCGACGCTGCGCCAATCGCGGGCATTCTATCAGCACCGGTGCCCTGCTTTCGAGGAAACTTCCGTTGAACTTCGGGTCGACGGCCCGGCTCAACCGCTGCGATCGCTTGGATTCGCCGGTAACCAAAACAGGTGTGAACTTTTTCAGGATTTATTGCGTGGGCACTGCGTTGTGCTGGTCGAGCGTGACCGAGTTTGCCCCGGGCTTGAGCTGAATCTTCAGTTCCCAGTAGATCGTTTCGTTCTGGTTGGAGGCCACCAGGAAATAAATCCCAGGCGGCACTCCCGGCAGAGTCACTTTGCCGCTGGTATCAGCAGCCAACCCTGCTGCGGCGTCCGCGGAAATCGCCAGCAGATATTTGCGGCAGTCCGGCGTCTTCTGCTCGCATGCTTCTTTCACCGCCCGCTTCGGCGAGACGCCCGACGGCACCGCCGCCCCTGCTTTCGCCAGGGCTCCCGCTAAATTATCGCGAAGCAGCAGGTAAGGCCGGCCAGCGAGCAGGCTCGCTGCGCCGGCTTGCACGGGAAATCCAGATACAACCGTCAGCACCGCATTTCCCGTAGGAGCTCCCGGCTTTGAAAAAGCCGGCCCTGCCGGTTTGGCGGCCGCACCGCCATTCGAATTCGTACCGGAGGAAGCAGCCGAAGCAGCCGGCGGCGCGCTTGGCCGCGTACTCGCCACCGCGACGGAGGAGGGTGCGGCCAAACCATCCGTGGAATTTTCGTTGACGGGTTTAAGGGTGCCGAGTGCGCAACTCGCGCTCCGCGAGCTATACATCATGTTGCCATCGCGGTCTTCGCCCATCACTACGCGCCCGGTAACCTGCAGATCGCCCGACCCGACCAGCGCCCGGTCCGCACCCACCGCAAGACTGATCGTCGGCTTTCCCGCGCTCGCCAATTTCAGCACCGGCTCGCCGCCGCTGACCTCGATCGTATAAGGATACTGCGCGGCGATCAGCCCGCACGCCACAATCGCCGAATCATCATGAAAATCGATGTCCGCACCCGACGGCGATGCGAATTCACCCAACATGCGCAAGCCAGTAGGAGCAGTTACTGCCTTGGTCGCTCCCTCGCCGCCCAGCATTGCGCCCAATCCCGACACCGCGTTGCCCATATCTCCCGACCCAGTCGTTTTGGAAGTGGCCAGAATCGGCGCAGCACACATTCGCGTTCGTGGCGCGGTAATAATCCGCGGCCCGGTATTGTAGGTTGGCGTCGGCGCCGGCGCGGACGAATACGTAGTCGTCGTGGTCGTCTCACTGAGCGTGTACCCTGGCCCACTTTGCTGCAACGTTCCGGTCCCGCCACTACTCTGATACGCTTCGGCCTCCATCCCCGATATTTCCCTCGAAGTGGTTTGCGATGAAGTATTCGAGGTCATCCCCTGCGGCGCTTGGGATCCGCCACCACCGCCTCCATACCCGGCCGTCGTGCCCACCACGATGTCGCCCGCCACCTGCACCGCAGCGGCGCCGTACAATTTTCCGTCGCGATAGCTCAACGTCAACGGCTCAGGTTTGTTTTCCACATGCACCACCACCTGCGAGCCTTTGAATTCCAATTTGTAACCCTGATCTCTTCCCACTAAATCAGAACACTGCACCAACGCCGTGTCCGGCTGAAAAGTAATATTCCATCCGCCCTTCCCTTCATACACGCCGTTCAGGTAAATCCCCGGGTGCGGCGCCGCCATCCCCAGCATTGATCCCGCAAAAGCGAAAACCCCCTCGAACGCCTTTCCAAATTCATTTCCCGCACACTGCCCTTCGGTTTTTCCCGCGCTGATGCACCGCGCCAGCCGCGCCTTGTCCCGCTGCGATTTCACGCTCCCCGCGGATGTCGATCCTGGCGCGGGAGTCGGCGCATCCATCGCCGCAAGATTCTTTTGCAGGATGGCATCCTGCTTGTCTTGCTGTTTCTTCGCGAAGGCCTGTGCATGCGCGATATCCGCGGCCGCAGGCTGCTTGCAGGTCGGCACCAACTTGTTCAACGCCCCGCGCGTTTCGTTGGTGTACGCCACGAAGCCGTTATGCAGCGGCCGGTCCGGATGCTGCACTAAGCAGCTGGAAGTGTCCGAAACGTCGCGCATGTTGCAACTTTCGATCAACATACGCTCGCCGTTGCAAACGTAGGTCACGCCAGTCTGAAAAGACTGCGCCGAAGCCACGCCGGCAAAAAGCAGCGCGAAAAACGCCACTACCACCCCGGCATGCCCTCGACTCTTCACTAACTCGCGCTCCTAACCCGCAGAGTTCTTACTTCACTTTGTCCAGCCGCGTGAAAACCGTATCCCGCGGCCCATCGATCGAGCCATCCTTATTCACCGTAAAAACGATTGGGCTGGGAATCATCATTCCAAAATCGCCTTTCGCGATGATCTTGTTACCCTCGATTTTGTAAGTGCCATCGACGGCGTAAGCCCCGAACGCTAAGTACGCTTTGCCATCTTCAAACTGCGCAATTAACGTCCCCGAAGGGTCGCGATACTTGCCTTCCACGCTGCTTCCACAACCGGCCACCACACTCGCGCCCGCGACCAAAACAACCAACAAGATATTAGCCAACCATCTTCGGTTCATAACCTTCTCCTGAGAGTGAATCTTCTCGTCAATTGATGTCGCAGTCGCCGCCGGCCGCATCCGTTGCCGTCCAACCGCGCTGGTGCTACAGTTCGGTCCCAATCGGGGCGTCTGAGCGCAGCCAAATCGGCCCCCCGACCATCGGCCCTGCTTTCTACTTCGCAATGCGCGAGGCCCAAGAAAAAACCGTCATGGCTGCAAAAGATTCTCGACCGACCCCAAAATCAACACCCGCCACACCTCCCGCAACCAGACCGCCTTCTTCCGAACGCCTCAGCCTCGATCATTTATTCAGCGTCACCTACGAAGAATTGCGCCGCCTCGCCGGGAGCGTCCGCCGCGGAGACCCCAGCGCCACGCTCAGCCCCACCGCCCTCGTCAACGAAGCTTGGCTCAAACTCGCTAAATCTCCGCGACCTCGGCGCCACCAGCCAGCTCCATTTCAAACGCATCGCCGCCCGCGCCATGCGCCAGCTTCTCGTTGAAGCCGCCCGCCGCCGCAACGCCGACAAGCGCGGTGGCGGAGCCGAAATCACCGTGGTCTTCGAAGACACGCTGCAGAAAAAGCCCCCCGGCGGCAGCCGAACTTCTCGCGCTCAATCAGCGCTCTCGAAACATTGGCGCAAATGAATCCACGCCAGGCCGAAATGGTCGAATGCCGTTTTTTCGGCGGCCTGGACATCCCAGAAACTGCCGCGCTACTCGAAGTGTCTGAAGCCACTGTCCTGCGCGATTGGCGCGCCGCCAAGGCCTGGCTCGCCAACGAATTGCGTCAAGGACGCTAATCAGCGGCTCATCCTTAATATCAGCATCAAGTTCGTTGGAGACCGAAGTTGGATAGCTCCCGCTGGCAACAAGTCCAATCGCTTTTTCACCAAGCTGCCGAACTGCCCGCCGCCGACCAGCGCGCCTTTTTAGAATCCCAAACACTCGACGATCCCGCGCTCATCGATGAAGTTCTAATCCTGCTCAGCGAAGATTCCCGCAGCGATTCCATGCTCGATCAGGACATCGCCCACGTCGCCCATCAAGTCCTCGGCGAATCCTCCGCCGGTACTCCGCCATTCAAGGAATTCGGTCCCTACCGCATCCTCCGCGCTCTCGGCGAAGGCGGCATGGGCGTCGTCTATCTCGCCGAGCGCGAAGATCTCGGCAGCCAGGTCGCCATAAAAGTTTTGCGCGACGCCTGGCTCTCGCCCGCCCGCCGCGCCCGTTTCGCCGCCGAACAGCGCACCCTTGCCCAACTCAATCATCCCTGCATCGCTCGCCTCTACGACGCCGACTCCTCCGCCCGACGGCACGCCCTTCTTCGTCATGGAATACGTCGAAGGCGTTCCGCTCACCGTTTTCTGCCGCGAACGCAACTGCACCGTCGCCGAACGCCTCCGCCTCTTCCGCGAAGTCTGCGAAGCCGTTTTGTACGCCCACCAGCGCGCCGTGATTCACCGCGATCTGAAACCGTCCAACATTCTGGTCAAGGACGACGGCACCGTCCGCCTCCTCGATTTCGGCATCGCCAAGCAAATTGAAAATCTCGGCGAAGCCGCTGACCAAACCCGCACCGGCCTGCGCCTCATGACTCCCGCCTACGCCGCCCCCGAACAGATTCGCGGCGAACAAGTCGGCATTCAAGCCGACGTCTACTCTCTCGGCGTGGTCATCTACGAAATCCTTGCCGGCCGCCTGCCCTTCGACGTCACCGCCGCAACTCCCGCCCAAGCCGAAAAAATTCTCACCGAACAGGAACCCGAGAAGCCCTCCACCGCCGCAGAAAAACAAGCCAGCGCGAACGCCACAAAAGAAAATCTCCAAGTCGCCAGCAAGAGCGCCTGGGCCGACCTCGACGTCCTCTGCCTTACCGCCATGCACAAGGACATTCGCCAGCGCTACCAATCCGTCGAAGCCCTGATCCGCGACATCGACCACTATTTGAAAGGCGAGCCGCTCGAAGCCCGCCCCGACACCGTTCGTTACACCGTAGGAAAATTCGTCCGCCGCAACTGGCGCATCCTCTCCGCCACGGCCGCCGTCCTCGCTATCCTCGTCGCCCTGATCGCCTTCTTCACCGTGCGCCTCACTCTCGCGCGCAACGCCGCCATCGCCCAAGCCGCGCGCACTCAACGCATCCAGCGCTTCATGCTCAATCTTTTTCAAGGCGACGATCCCTCCGCCGGACCAGCCGGCGACCTCCGCGTCGTCACTCTGCTCGATCGAGGTATACAGGAGGCCCGGGCCCTCGACGCCGAACCCGCGGTCCAAGCCGAACTGTACGAAACTCTCGGCGGCATCTACCAGAAACTCGGCAAGCTCGATCAAGCCGATCCGCTTCTCCAGGAAGCGCTAACCAAACAAAAATCCATCTTCGGCCCGGACAGCCTCGAAACTGACAGGGCCATGCTGGCCCTCGGCTCCCTTCGCGACGCCCAAGCCAAATACGAAGACTCCGAACAGCTCATCCGCCAGGCTCTCGCCATCGACAAACGCCACTTGCCGCCCAACGATCCCGCCGTCGGCAATGCCACCCGCGCACTCGGAAAAGTTCTTGAAGATCGCGGCCAGTACGACGCCTCCATCGCTGCCCTCGAGCAGGCCGTGCAAATCGATTCCACACCCAGCGCGCCAGGCGCTCCCGGCGCCCCGAGCGCCGACCTCGCCGACAGCCTGCACGAACTCGCCAACGCTCATTTTTACGCCGGCCACTACCCTATCTCCGACGCGCTCAATCAGCGCGTTCTCGCCATGTACAAAAGTATTTATGGTCCCCGCCATCCCCGCGTCGCGGACATCTATATCAATCTCGGCGCCATCCGTCTTGACCTCGGCCATTACCCCGAAGCCGAACGCTACGACCGCCAGGCGCTCGATATCGTCCAAAGCTGGTACGGCAAAGACAATCCCGAAACCGCCACCGACCTCACCATCCTCGCCCGCGCCCTCATCCATCAGGACAAAGCCGACGAAGCCCGCGACCTGCTCCAGCAATCGCTCGCCATCAAAGAGCGCGCCTTCGGCAAAGTTCACCCCAGCGTCGCTTCCACCCTGAACGAATTGGGCAGCCTCGCCCGCAAGCAAGGCGACTATCCCGCCGCCGAAGCCTACTTCACCCGCATGGCCGATATTTATCGCGCGGTCTACGGCGAGCATCATTATTTATTAGCCACCGCCCTCTCAAATCTCGCCAGCGTCTACGCCGCCGAAAAGCAGTGGCCCCGCGCCGAAAAAATTTTCCGCCAGGCCGTGTCGCTCTACACCGAAACCCAGTCCCCCACCCACGTGAATACCGGAATCGCCCGAATCAAATTGGGTACAACCATCCTCCGCCAACGCCGCTACGCCGAAGCCGAGGTGGAAAGTCGCGCCGGTTATGACATTCTGGTCCCGCAGATGGATCCGAAAGTCCCTTGGCTCCAGACTGCCCGTCAGGATCTGGCTGAGGAATATGAGGCCCTGCATCAGCCGGAAAAAGCCGCCAGGTTCAAAGCGGAGATCATCGCGCTCGGTGGCAAGCCCGGCGAGGTCTTAGCCAAGAAGTGAAGCCGTACGGAGGTCTTTCGTGAAAATATTTCTCGCCTTTATTGCTTTGGGAATTTTCGTCGGCGCCGGAATCACGAACGCGCAAAAAGATTCCTCCGGCTGGCTTCTCGTCTTATCCAAACAGGCTCACACCCTGAACATTGTCGATCCCGCCACTCTCAAAATTGTCGCCACCGCGCCCGTCGGCGATGATCCCCACGAAGTCATCGCCTCCACCGACGGCCGCACTGCCTACGTCTCCAACTACGGCGGCGGCACTCTCCACACCCTCGCGGTAATCGATCTCGTCTCGAAAAAACCTCTCGATCCCATCGACCTCGGCGCTTTGCGCGGCCCGCACGGCCTCACCTTCGTCGGCGGCAAAGTCTGGTTCACCGTCGAAGGCTCCAAAGCCATCGGCAGCTACGATCCCGCCACGAAAAAAATCGATTGGGTCATGGGTACCGGCCAAAACCGCACCCACATGCTGAATGTCTCAAACGACCAGGACCACATCGTCACCACCAACGTCAGCTCCGGAACCGTAACCATGATCGACAAGGTCGATCTCCACGCACCCGCAGGCGCGCCGTCAGGCCCCGCTCGCGCAGATTGGGATGAAACAGTAATTCCAGTAGGAAGCGGTTCAGAAGGTTTTGATATTTCGCCGGATGGAAAGGAAATCTGGGTGGCCAACGCAGGCGACGGCACCATTTCCATCGTCGACCGCGGCACCAAAAAAGTAACTCAAACCGTCGACGCCAACGCACGCGGCGCAAACCGCCTGAAATTCACTTTGGACGGTCACCACGTCCTGGTCTCGACTCTTCGTGGTACCGACCTGGTCGTTCTCGACGCCGCCACAAGAAAAGTAATCAAGCGCGTGGCCATAGGCACCGGCGCGGCAGGAATTGAAGTCGAACCCACCGGCCAGCGCGCCTTCGTCGCTTGCACGCCAGATAATTACGTGGCCGTCATCGATGTCGCCACCCTGGAAGTGGCTGGCAAAATCCCCAACATCGGCCAACCGGATGGAATGGCCTGGGCCACGCGGCCCTAAAACCAAAAAATTTTAGCGCTGTACTCGTCCCGAACCGTCGCCCTTCAGCAGCCCTTCCACTTCTTCCACGCTGCACCGGTGAAAATCGCCCGAAACAGAATGTTTCAAACAACTCGTAGCCACCGCAAACTCCAAAGCCTCCTGCGGCGTCGTTAGCTTCTGCAATCCATAAATCAAACCCGCCGCAAAACTATCGCCAGTTCCAACCCGGTCGACGATGTGCGTAATTTCATAATGCCGGCTGGTCATGAATTGCTTTCGATCGTTCATGCACGCCGCCCAGCCATTGTGCGAAGCGCTCTTCGATTCCCGCAAAGTAATCGCGATCGCCTTCAAATTCGGATACTCCACCAAAACTTTCTCCGTCAGCTTCTCGTACAATCCGCGATCCAAAGCTCCGGAATGAACATCCACTCCCGCCTTGATCCCCAACGCCATCTGCACATCCTCTTCGTTAGCAATGGCGAAATCTACATGCTTCAGCAATTCGCTCATCACTTCTGAAGCCGCCTTTCCCCACTTCCACAAATTCTTCCGGTAGTTCAAATCGCACGAAACCGTAATTCCTTTCTCCCGCGCCACCCGCACCGACTCCATCGCCAGATCCGCCGCCGTAGCGCTGATCGCCGGAGTAATCCCGGTAATGTGAAACCACCCGGCCCGATCAAAAACGCCGTCCCAAGGAATGTCCCGCGGCTTGGCCAACGCAATCGCGCTGAACTCCCGGTCGTAAATCACTTTGGAAGCCCGCTGGTTCGCCCCCGCCTCCACAAAATAAATTCCCAGCCGCCCCTTCCCGCGCACAATTTTCGAAGTCTCGACTCCAAACCGCCGCAGCTCTCCCACCACCGCGTCGCCCAACGCATTCTTTTCCGGCAGCACCGTCACAAACGCCGCCGGCAAACCAAATCCCGCCAGCGCCACTGCCACATTCGCTTCCCCGCCGCCAAACGTCGCCGCAAACAAAGGCGACTGCAGAAACCGTTCAAATCCTGGAGGCGCCAGCCGCAACATAATTTCGCCGAAAGTTACCGTAGTTTTTGTCATTTTGGTTTGAACCGCCGCAGATTATACATCCAACATGACCCTGAAAAAGTTTGTCATCCCGAAGCGCAGCGAGGGACCTGCTTCAAACGCCTTGGCCGTAGATTTCCGGGTGCCCGTTCGTCACCGCCCGTGCGCAGGTGGGTGTTTAAACCTCTTGCCCGCGCAAATCCTACTGTCACCAGGACGCCAGCACCGTCGCGCGAAGCGCGCACCCCGCACCGCCTATCTTCGCGCAAACTTCTCGACCAAAACCGCGCCCAGCCCATTGTAGAGTGCGGTGGCTCTGCCACCGCTTTTCCGAAGCCGCCCACGCCACCCGCGTTCTCCAGCGCGAAGCGCCTCCGTCAAACAACTCCTAATCGCGCATTCTCAGTGCCCTCATCCTTGCCCTTCTCCGTGTCCTCTGTGTTAAATCTTTACTCTCGGCCACCCGCCGCCCACGTTAAAACGGTTGTGCCGCAAAACATAAATCGATACTCTAAGCGGGCTAAACTCTACAGGACATGGACTCCTTCACCCCGCCGCGCCCCGCGGACCGTCTTCACCCGAATCGCAGGGCCACCGGCAAGCGAACACATCGCAAATTCGAGAGAGAGAAAAAGTGAAAATTACCCGCCTCAAAACCGCAGTGGTCGAAGGAAATTTCGACTGGACCTTCGTCCGCATCGAAACCAGCGAAGGCCTCACCGGCCTAGGCGAATGTTTCTTCGCTCCTGGCCTCACCGCCATGCTCCGCTCGCTCGAGCCGCTCGTCATCGGCGAAGATCCGCGCGACATTCACCGCCTGTTCCGCAAAATGCAGATGGCCACTTCCGGCGCCGGCTCGGTCGCCGGAATCATTTATAACGCAATCACCGGCATCGAAGTCGCTCTCTGGGACATCCTCGGCCAATCGCTCAACACTCCCATTTATCGCCTCCTCGGCGGAAAATTTCGCGACAAAGTCCGAATCTACGCCGATTGCCACGGCGGCGAATCCCTCGAAAGCCTCGACGAAATCCTGCGCTCCCGCGGCGCCAGTTGGGATCCCAAACGCCACGCGCACCAAGCCAAAAATTATTACGACGACACCGCCGGAGAAGCGCCCTCCACTCCAGAAGATTACCGCCGTCAGGCCCTGAAAAAACGCGCCGAAGGTTTCACTGCCCTTAAATTCGACCTCGACGTTCCCGGCGCCGAGAATCTCGACCCCCACAATCGCGGCCTCACCAATCGCGGCATCGATCACATGATCAGCCTGATCGCCGCCGTGCACGAAGCCGTCGGCAAAGACACCGACATCGCCGTCGATTGCCACTGGCGCTACAACGCCAGCGACATCATTAAAGTCGCCAAGGAACTCGAACCTTTCCGCCTCATGTGGATGGAAGATCCCGTTCCCCCAACCAACGTCGCGGCCCTGAAAGAAGTCAGCTCCAAAGTCCGCGTCCCCATCGCCACCGGCGAAAATCTTTTTCTTTTCGAAGGTTTTCAGGAAATGATCGCCGAACACGCCGTCAGTGTCGTCACGCCCGATCTCCAGAAAGTCGGCGGCCTCGGCATCGCCCAGGCGATCGCCCAATTCTCCGACGTCCACGGCATGCCCATCGCTCCGCACAATATCAGCAGCCCGGTCGGCACCCTGATCTCAGCGCACTACTGCGCCAGCATTCCCAATTTTCTCGCGCTCGAATTTCACGCCTCCGACGTTCCTTTCTGGAACGATCTGGTCGAAGGCATGGCCAAGCCGATTATCAAGGATGGCTACATCACGCTGACCGAAAAACCGGGCCTCGGCGTTAAATTGAACGAAGAAGTAGCCAAGCGCTACGCCCGAAAAGACGAACCGTTCTTCGTATAGCCTCAACTTTGCATCAGGAGAATTTCGGCACTCTATGTCCATCGCTAAACTTCGAATCTTGGAAAGAGTCGTCAGCTCCGGCTTGGTAGCCGTCATTCGCGCCGAGAGCCACGAACAAGCCGAACGCATCGCCGATGCCTGCGCCACAGGCGGAGTCGGCGCCGTCGAAATCACTTACACAGTCCCCGGCGCCACCGGCGTCATCGAACATCTCTCCAAAAAATTCGCCGCCGGTCACATTTTCCTCGGCGCCGGCACCGTCCTCGACCCCGAAACCGCCCGCATCGCCATCCTCGCCGGAGCCCAATTCGTAGTCAGCCCTTCGCTCAATCCCGAAACCGCGCGCCTCTGCAATCGTTACCAAATTCCCTACATGCCCGGCGCCGCCACCATCGCCGAAGTCGTCGCCGCCATGGAATCCGGCGCGGACATCGTCAAAGTTTTTCCCGGAGAAATTTTAGGCCCGGCCTTCGTCAAAGCCGTAAAGGCCCCGCTGCCCCAAGCGAACTTGATGCCCACCGGCGGCGTCACTCTCGAAAATGTCGCCGCCTGGATCCAAGCCGGCTCGGTCGCCATCGGCGTCGGCGGCAATCTCACCGCCGGAGCCAAAACCGGCGACTACGCTTCCATCACCAAACTCGCCAAAGAATTCGTCCAGAAAATCAAAGAGGCGCGCGCAAAATGACCGGAACCAAACTGTGGTCCACCGACGACGAACTTTTCGCCATCATCCAGCGCGAACTTTTCACCTGCGTCGTCGGCGACGTGATGGACAAAATGAATCTGCAGCACCAGTTCCTCCCGCCGCAAATTCAACCGCTGCGCCAGGACATGGTCCTTATCGGCCGCGCCATGCCGGTCCTCTCCGTCGACGTCTTCGTCGAAAAAATCGCCGGCACCGCCAATAAACTAATGGACAAGCCTTTCGGCCTGATGCTCGAAGCTCTCGACGACCTGCACAAAAACGAAGTCTACGTGAACACCGGCTCGTCCCCGCGCAACGCCCTCTGGGGCGAACTGATGAGCACCCGCGCCCGCATCCTCGGCAGCCGCGGCGCAGTTCTCAATGGCTACGTTCGCGACACCAAACCAATTCTCGAAATGGGTTTTCCCACTTTTGCTTTCGGCTCCTACGGTCAAGACTCCGCCCCGCGCTACAAAGTCGTCGACTTCCGCGTCCCCGTCGAAATCGGCGCCGTGCGCGTCCGTCCCGGCGACATTCTCTTCGGCGATATTGATGGCGTTCTCCTGGTCCCCGCCGAAGCCGAAGTCGAAGTCTTCACCAAAGCCCTCGAAAAAGCGCGCGGCGAAAAACTCGTCCGCAAAGCCATCGAAGCCGGCTCCAGCGCCGTCGACGCATTCGCCAAATTCGGAATCATGTAACAGAGGGCATCGATGACCACGGCCAATTCCAGATCGCGCGCGCAACCAAGTCAAAACGTTCCTGCAAAGACCACAACCTCGACGCCTGGATCGCCTGGCGCCCCGACGAACTGCTCATGCTCACCGGCTACTTCCCTTTCTGGGGCGCGTCCGTGGTGATCTATTTCGCAAACGCGGAGCCCGTGCTGTTCATCCCCACCATTGAATTACCGGATGGGCTTCCTCAGGCTGGCGTGCGCGTGCGCCAGTATCCCTGGGGCGAAGTGAAATGCACCGATCCCTTCGGCGTGCTGATTGCCGGCCTCACCGAGGAGCTGGCCAAGGCGGGAGTAAAGCGCGAAAAAACGGGGATGAATCCGAGTTCGGCGCGGATTTCGCTGCCGATGTTTACCGGCGAACAGATTCCGATGGCCGAAGATTTCTCGCAACATCTTTCGAAAATCGCCTCGGTGCCGAGCGCGGAATGCCTGGCCGGTTTCGCGGCACTGTATCAGCGAAAATCGGCGGAAGAAGTCGAAAACCATCCGCCGCGCCAATCGCGTGGCCAATATCGGCCTGCAGGCGTTTATGGATAACATCAAAGCCGGAACGTCCGAGACCGAGATTGCCAGCGCCGTCGAATCCATCATCTACCGGCAAATCGGTCAGGACGGAATTTTCCACGCCCGCGGGTGCGCCATGGTCCAGTCAGGTCCAAATAGCGCCGATGCCGGACGCTTCAACCGTTCCACCGCGCGCAAACTCGAAAATGGCGATCTCGTCCTCATCGAACTAGGCACCTGCGTCAACGGCTACTGGAGCGACCTCACTCGCACCGTCGCGGTAGGCGAAGCCAAGCCCGCTGCTGCGGAAATTCTCAGCGTCGTCACTCAAGCCCAAAAAATCGCGCGCGAAGCGGTCCGCCCCGGCATCTCCGCCGGAGAAATCGACGCCCTCGCCCGAGATTTCATCACCGCACGCGGCTTCGGCGAATATTTCACTCACGTCACCGGCCATCACGTCGGCTTTCGTTATCACGACCCCGCTTTCGGCATCGTGCCTGGCGAAAAATCCCTGCTCGAACCCGGCATGTTGCTCACCGTCGAGCCCGGCGTCTACGTCCCCAAAAGCGGTGCAGGTGCGCGCGTTGAAGACAACGTGCTCGTCACTGAGACCGGCTACGAAATTCTCTCTCGCACGGGGTCGAGCGCGACCGCATGATCAGCATCGATCTTTCCGGCAAAGCCATCTTCCTCACCGGCGCTCTCGGCGCCATCGCCGAACACATGGTCCGCCGCCTCGCGGCCACCGGCGCCACCCTCGTCCTCACCGACATCAAACCCGAACCCGAAGCCAAAAAAATCTTCGACGCCTGGAAGATCGAGCCATCCTCCTACCTCTATTTCGCCGCCGACATCACCGACTCCACCCAGGTCGACCGCATCGTGAAAGCCGCCTTCGAAAAATTTCCCGATCTCGACACGGTAATCGGCCATGCCGGAGGCTGCGGCCTCCATCCTTTCGCCACCACCTCCGCCGACGAATTCGAGAAAATCTTCAAATTCAATTTCTTTGCGCAAACCTATCTCGCCCGCGCTGTCCTCACCGAATGGACCAAACGCAAAATCGCCGGCCACCTCATTTTCACTTCGTCCTACGTGGCCCGCATGCCCCACTCCCTGATTCCCGCCTACGCCTCCGCCAAAGCCGCCCTCGAAAATCTGGCGCGCAGCATCGCCCTCGAATACGCCCTCACCGGAATCCGCGTCAACGTCGTTTCTCCCGGCAACGTCGCCGCCGGCAGCTCGCTGAAAGTTTTCGACGAAGATCCCGCCTATCGCGACTTCGTCCTGCGCGTCTCACTCGGCCGCCGCAACAGCCCCGAATCGGTCGCCGACGCCTTTGTTTTTCTTTGCTCGCCCCTCGCTGCCGAAATCAACGGCCAGATCTTCAGCGCCGACTACGGTGGAGGAATCGGAAACCGTCTATGAAAATCGGACTCGGTCTTTACCGTCACATGCTCAACCGCGATTACTACGATTTCGCGCGCCAGGCCGGCTGCACTCACGTGGTCGTTCACCTCGTCGACTATTTCAATCAGGGCGGCGCGAATCCGCGCGACAACCAGCCCAGCGGCGGAAAATACCAACCCTGGGGAGTCGCCGGCGATCCCGAAAAACTCTGGACCGTCCAGGAACTCAAATCCATCCGCAAAGAAATCGAAGACGCCGGCCTGGTCCTCGCCGCCGTCGAAAATATCGACCCGGCCCACTGGTATGACATTCTTCTCGACGGCCCCCAGCGCGCCGCCCAGATCGAAAAAGTTAAGACCCTGATTCGCAATCTCGGCGAAGCCGGAATTCCCGTCCTCGGCTACAACTTCAGCCTCGCCGGAGTCTGCGGCCGCGTCACCGCCCGCCAAGGCCGCGGCAACGCCGTCACTCTCGGCATGGACGGCCCCGCCGAAGACGTGCCCATCCCGCAAGGCATGATCTGGAACATGGTCTACGATCCCAATGCGACGCCCGGCGATCTCCCCGCCATTTCGCACGAACAACTCTGGAGCCGCCTCCAGCGTTTTCTCGCCGACGTTATCCCCGTCGCCGAACAATCCGGCGTCCGCCTCGCCGCCCATCCCGACGATCCGCCGATGCCCACCATGCGCCGCCAGCCGCGTCTGGTCTATCAACCGCGCATGTACCAGCGCCTCATCGATCTCGCCTCCAGCCGCAGCAATTCTCTCGAGCTGTGCGTCGGCACTCTCGCCGAAATGACCGAAGACAATCTCTACGACGCCGTCGATTCCTACAGCCGCCAGGGAAAAATCGCCTACATCCATCTCCGCAACGTCGTCGGCAAAGTTCCGAACTACCGCGAAACTTTCATCGACGAAGGCGAAGTCGACATGATTCGCATTATGGCCATCCTGCATCGCAATAAATTCGACGGCGTGCTCATCCCCGATCACACGCCGCAGATGACCTGCTCCGCGCCCTGGCACGCGGGCATGGCTCACACTTTAGGATTTATGTTGGCAGCCAAGGCCGCCCTCGAATCTCCGCAGCTGTTCACTGCGGAACTGGAGTCCACTCCTCGTGGCGTCAAATAATCTGGACGCCGCATCCGGCGCATCCTCGCGCGCCGCTTCGCGCTGGCCGCTGATCATCGCCGCCACCGTCTCCACCCTCGGCGGCTTGCTCTTCGGCTACGACAACATCGTAATCAGCGGCGCCATCGGCTATTTGAGCCAGCTGTTTCAGCTCGATGCCGCAGGCATCGGCTGGGCCGCCGCCTGCGCCCTCGTCGGCTGCATCGTCGGCTGCGCCGCCGCCGGAACTGTTGCCGATTATCTCGGCAAGAAAAAAGGCCTCGGCCTCTGCGCTCTGTGCTTCGCTATCTCCTCGATTGGAATTTTATTCGCCGCCAATCTCCACCAATTCGTCCTCTGGCGCCTCATCGGCGGAGTCGGCATCGGCGCCGCTTCAGTTATCGCGCCCAACTACATCGCCGAAATCGCGCCCACCCGCGTGCGCGGCCGCTGCGTCACCTTGTATCAACTCGGCATCGTCGTCGGCATCCTCGCCGCCGTCTTCGTCAATATGCTTATTCAGCGCATGGGCGACGAAGCCTGGAACATCTCCACCGGCTGGCGCTGGATGTTTTTCGCCGGAGTGGTTCCCGCCATCCTCTTCGGCGTGATGATTCTCCCCGCAGTCGAAAGCCCCCGTTGGCTGATGAAAATGGGCCAGCGCGAAAAAGCTCTGAGCGGTCTTAGTTCAGCTCAATGGCCAGGAACTCGCCACCAGCGAAGCCGCCGCCATCGAAAATTCCTTGGCCACCGAAGACGGCCACATCTCCGAACTCTTCACCACCTTCCGCCGACCACTGCTGCTCGGTATCATGCTCGCCGGCCTGCAGCAACTCAGCGGCATCACGCCCGTTTTTTCCTTCCTCCCCGAAATTTTTCGCGCCGCCGGCACTGCCCGCAGCGACGCCTTCTTCCAATCCGTCCTGGTCAGCCTGATCAACCTGGTCTTCACTCTATTCGCCTTGTGGCTGGTCGATAAAGCCGGACGCAAAACTTTGGTCATCGCCGGCAGCACCGTCCAATTCATTTCCTTTCTCATCGGTCGGCTGGCTTTATCACATCCACGGGAGCGGCGTGGCAGTTCTTGTTTTTGTTATGAGCTTCGTCGCCGGCCACGCCTTCGGCAATGGCGTAGCCTGCTGGGTAATTATTTCCGAAATTTACCCCACCAAAGTTCGCGGCCGCGGCATGTCCATCGCCGTCACCGCCCTCTGGGTTGTCGGCTACCTCGGCAATCAAATGTTCCCCATCATGCAAAAAACTTTGGGCTCCGACGGCACTTTCTGGTGCTTCAGCTTCGGCGCCTTGCTTACTGCTCATCCTGGTCGCCTGGCTGATTCCCGAAACCAAAGGCCGCTCCCTCGAAGAGATCACCAAAATGTGGACCCAGGAAAAGCAGCGGCAGCGTAGACTTCCTGCGCGATACACCTGGATCGACGCTGCGAAGAGCATCACCTTAAGCCGATGCCCGATCGGAGTCCAAGATGCCCGGCACTCCTGGAAAATGGCGCAACGGATTCTCCGCCGAATCGTCATGACCATCGCCTGGCTTCGCAGTCGTTCTGCTCACCGTCTGGGCCGTCGCCGCGCTCTATTTCGATTTCCCCTTCCCGCGTCTGAAGCTCGCGACCGCGATCCTCTACCCCGTAGCCCTCGTCGTCCTTTGCATCTGGCTCGCCAAAACAATTGGCGTCTCGCCATCTGCTTTGCGGGTTTCGCACTCGTCCTCTGCTGGTGGCTCACGCTGCGTCCCTCCAATCACGGTCCCTGGCAGCCCGACGAATCCCAAACCGCCTGGACCGAAGTCAACGGCGACACCGTCTCGATCCACAATTACCGCGATTGCCACTACCAGACCGAAACCGAATACACCTGCCAGTGGCCCACCAAAATCGTCAAGCTCTCCGATCTCCGCGGCATCGATATTTCACTGATCAACTGGGGAATTCCAAAAATCTCTCACTTGATTGTCAGCTTTCATTTCGTCACCGCCGACCACGGTGACGATTACGTCGCCGTCTCCGTCGAAATGCGCAAACGCGTCGGCCAATCCTATTCCTCCATCCGCGGGTTCTTCCGCCAGTACACCCTGATGTACATTTTCGCCGGTGAACGCGATCTGATCCGCCTGCGTTCGAATTTCCGCCACGGCGAGGGCGTCGATCTGTATCGCACCACTGCCGACGCCGCCTACTCCCGCCAGCTCTTCATCCAGTATTTGCGCCGGGCCAACCAGCTCCACGAAAATGCCGAGTGGTACAACGCCCTCACCCGCAATTGCACCACCGATGTTTTCGCCCAAATGCGCGCCATCGGTCCGCTCCCTGCCGGAATTTCGCGCTTCGATCCGCGCGTGATCTTAAGCGGCGAAGCCGACGAAATGCTCTACGAACGTGGCCTGCTCGCTGGCGACCTGCCTTTCGCGGAACTGCGCGCGCAATCCCGCATCAATCCCACCGCCCGTGCCGCCGGAAACCCATCGGATTTTTCCGAAGTCATCCGAGCCGGTCGCGCCGGCTTCGATCAGCCAGCCAAATAAAAACTGCGTGCGCGAAGCCTGTTCCATTCCGAACCAAACCCCCACATTTACCCTTGCGTAGCGCCTCGCAAGACTTTCGCGTCTCCCGCAAATCCCGATGTTAGCTTTAGAGGTTACCCTTCGGGCCACCGTGACCACCTCGCCGACCAACGATTCAGGAGCGGAAAAGCGCCGCAGCGCGCGCCTGCTTCATTCCGTGCCTATCGTCGTCACCGGCGTCGATGCTCTCGGCCAGCCCTTTAAAGAATCCACTTCCACCGTGATGGTCAGTTGCACCGGCTGCAAATATAAATCGACCCATTACGTCCCAAAGACTTCCGCGCTCACTGTCGAAATCAACAAAAGTGCTTCGTCTCGCACGCGCCGCATTCTGAAAGCGCGCGTCGTCTGGGTCCAGCGCCCCAGCAACTACCGCGACCAATTTCATATCGCCGTCGAATTCGATGTTCCTGGCAACGTCTGGGGCATCAAGTCCCCGCCGGAAAACTGGTTTCCGCATCCCGAAGATCTCGAACTAGAAATTCCCGTCACCGAGCCCGTCGAATTGGAAGTGGCGCGCAAGAAAGATCTCGCTTCGACTGCGTCGGGATCCTATTCCGGGTCGTTCACCGCGTCCGTCGAAACCATCGAGCGTCCCGATCCGAATCTCTCGCGCGCGGGCAGCCTGCCTCATCTGACCGCCGTGACCACCGTAGTAGCTTCGCTGCCGCCATCCTCGGCCAAGTTGCCGGTCAGCAATGGCGAAAAACCCATCCTGGCCATGCCCTTACGCGAAACTGCCGGAAACAACCGTCACCTGGAAACCACCGTTCATGCCGCGGTCAAGGAAGCCCTGGCCAGCGAGTTAAAAGCTTTTCGAGTCGGGATTGAAACCGAAATTCGGGAAATGATTGGAGAAATCGTTCGCACTTCCGTGAAGCAGGAAAGCCAAGCGGCCATCGAAAAAATCGTGGAAAAATCGAACTCTTGCGCTGTCCTGATCGCGGAGCAAGCCCGGAATGCCTCGCACGAGCTTGCGGAGAAATTCGAAGAGAAAATCAAAGCCAGCGTGGAGCTGGTCACCACTGCCATAAAAGCCGAAGCCGTCGCCGCCGCGGCTCCGAAACCGAAAGCCCCGCGCAAAAGCTCTAAACGCAAATCAAAAATCGAAGTACCTGCCGAAACCTAGAAAATCTCCCGCTGCATCTTTTCAATCCAGATTCATCGCCGGATCTTTCGAAGCCACGTCGTTGTCCATCGTCGCCGAAACCCACGCCGACTTTTCGTACAATTCGTGCAGGCACCTCACGCACGGCGTAAATCCCTCGCGAATGGCGTTTTCCGCCGACATCGTGTGCGGCATGCCATGAATGAATTCACAGCCCGCCACATGGAAAACCTTGGTGTCGTCCGCAACCACCACCAGCCCCTTGACCCTTTCCGTCACCGGACGCGCCATCGCCGCGCGCAATTGCGGCGTGCCGCGGTCCCGCACTTGGGCCACCAAAACTGTCGCCGTCAGCAAAATCGCCGCCGCTACCGCCAGCGCCCACGCTCCGCCTTGCCCGCGTGCCCCTTCCACCCGATCCACCAATCCGCTGTGCAGATGCGGATAAAAATTCGAGGGCAACGCAAACGCCTTTTCATCCCCGTACAGCCGCACCACATTGCGCGCGCCGTCCAGCACCGCGCGGCACTGCCGGCATCCCGCCACATGCTTGTCCATCGCCACCTTCAGCGACGGACTCACCTCGCCGTCGATGTAATTCGAAATCTCCAGCCACATCTCTTCGCATTTCATGACCATGGCTTTGTTCCTTTTGGCGAATTCGAAGGAGAGGCCCACGCGCCATCCAGGCCCGGCGACAGGAAATCGCGCAACATCAAACGCGCCCGCAGCAGCCGCGTCTTCACTGCGCCCGGCGAAATGCCCAGGACTTCCGCAGCTTCTTCCGTGCTCATGTGCTGTACGTCGCGCAACACAAAAACTTCCCGGTACTTCTGCGCCAGCGAAGCCAGCGCCTTCACCAGCATTTCCCGCACCTGCTTGCGTTCCAGCGCTTCGGAGGGAATTTCGCGCCAGTCCGTGAAATCGCGCGGCGTGTACGAGCCATCTTCCTGTTCCACTTCATCGATGGGCCGCATGATTTCCAGATGGTTCTTGCGGAGTCTCATTCGCGCCTCGTTGAGCGTTACTTGAATGAGCCAGGTGCTGAAACGCGCTTCCGATCGAAATTGCGACAAATGTTTGAACGCCTTGAACAACGCGTCCTGCGAAGCATCCTGCGCATCCGCCTCATTCCTCAGGATCGCGAAAGCCATCACGTACACCCGGCGCTCGTATGGCCGCACCAGCTGGTAGAAAAGTTCCTTCTCACCTCGCAAAATCCGCTCGATCAGCGCGTATTCCGCTTCGCGCGAAGGCGCCGCGGCCGGCGATTCCACGTTCGCCACGCGGCTCACTTTTGTTCCGGTCTGCATCCGAGTTGGCTGTGTCTCCGGCATCTCGCGAGCTTATTTCAAATAATCGGGATCGCGTTTCAAGCCCGTGAGCATGGAGACAAAATTATTCCAGCCATGCAGCAAAACCATCACGATGTGGCCGGCCACAAACAGCAGCAGCGCCGCCAGCACCGCGAAGTGCCACACCCGCGCCCAGTGGAATCCGCCCATCAACGATCCGAGAAATGAAAATTGCACGGGGTTATACAAAACCATTCCGGTAAGCACCGAAATCACGCCAAGGGCAATCGCGGAGGTGTAAGCCAGCTTCTGCAACGGATTGTAGACTTCGCTCTGCTCCGGCTTGCGCCCCCGAAAAAAATAGAACCGCGCCATGGGCCACACGCCGCCCAAGTCGCGCAAACGGAAAACCACTTGCCGGTAATTTCCCGAAAATATTTGATAGCCGACGTACAGCACCCCAGTCACCACGTAAATCCACGCAAACGTGATGTGCCACTGCAGCGCCCCGCCCAACCACCCACCCAAAGTGAGTGACGGCGGCACCATCCAAAAATTCTTCTGCGGAATCTTGGGCCCGAAACTCGGAAACGCGCGAAAGATCTGCAATCCGCTGCCCACCAGCACGAAAAGCGAAATCGTGTTCGCCCAGTGGCACAAACGCACCACCAACGGATGTTCGTACGCCACCGCAACGGCCGCCTGATCGACGGAGCTGAGTGCGCGGGACGATGCTGGTATCGAAGCGGACATAACTCAAAAAACTACAGCCCGTAATAGGCGCTGTAGCCCTGATCCTCCCAGTAACCAGCCTTGGCCAGCACGTTCGTCACCCGAAAACGCGTCAGATATTTCGCGGACTTGTACCCGATCTTCGTCGGCAAACTCAAACGCAGCGGCGCCCCATGTTCGCGCGTCAAAGGCCGGTCATACATCTCGTAGCAAAGCAACGATTGCGGATGCAGCGCCGATTCCATATCGAGCGATTCGTAATATCCATCAGCGCAATCGAAATACAGAAACCGGGCACTCATATCCGCCCCAATCGTTTCCAGGAAATCCGAAATCCGCGCGCCCCCAAAACGTCCGATAACATCCCAGCCTTCCACGCAAATGTGCCGCGTATTCTGCACAATTTTCGGCAGCGCCTGAATCTGCGCCAAAGTGTAATTGCCCGGCCGCTTCACTCCATCCACCGCCAGCGTCCACGCCGCCAGATCCACATCCGGATCATCAATGTCATAAGTGTTCAGCGGAAACTGCTCGAAAGGAGTCAAGTCGCCCTGCGCGAACGTCGGCGCCAAATGATTTTTGCGATGCCACTTCGAAGACGCCCAGTCCGAAAAATCCAGCCCAGCTTTCAGCAGCCCAGGCTGAAACTTGGGCAACGCAAACGCCCCGAAAAGAAGCAGCGGCGAAAGCTTGAGCAGCTCGCGGCGCCCGACCTTCCGATTCTTCTCAGTGTTATAGTCTGACAATGCTCAAAACCGCCGCTTCAGGCGTATCTTACCGCCCTCCCGGAGCTGTCGTACCTCTGATTCGCGGTGCTAATAAAGGTTACAGCCACATGTACGCAGCAGGCACCCCGGCCGCGCCTTCCCTTGTCACAATCTCGTAACAAAGCCCGAATCGCGTCTGCAACCGCCGTCGCGGCATCCACCAAAACGTAGTAGGCTCTTCCGTGCTCTTATGAACGATTCCGACAAAAAGAAATTCCAAAATCTGCTGAAGCAGCGCCAGTGGCCCGCCCTGATCGAACAATTGCGCGCCGCCACCCCACGCGAAGCCGCTGATTTTTTCATGTCCGCCGGCTTCGATGATCAGCGCGCTCTCTTTCACGAAATGCCGGTCGATTTCGCCGCCTCGCTCATCGTCCACCTTCCCTACTACCACGCCTACGTCATGCTCCACTCGCGTCCCAGCCTCGAAATGCAGGAAATCGTCAACGCCATGGATCCCGCCGAGCGCGAACATTTTCTCGACGCGCTCCCCGAAGAAGCTTGGCAATGCCTCATGGACGAACTCGTCGCCGCCGGCTCCGGCGCGCCCTATTGTGCCGTCGGTGAATCGCCCACCGTCGCCGCGACTGCCACGCAATTCGCGCTGCCGCCTGCCGCGATCGAGCCCATCATCGAAGCCCGCCAAATCGAAAAAAGTTACACCCAACCCGACGGCCGCCAGATTCAAGTCATCGCCCCCGTCGATTTTTCCGTCGAGCCGGACACCATCATCGCGCTCCTCGGCCCATCCGGCTCCGGAAAATCCACGCTGCTTGCGCATTCTCTCCGGCCTCGCCGCGCCCTCTGCCGGCGAAGTCCTCTGGCACGGCGCGCCCATGACTCGGTGCAGCCCCAACGTCGCCATCGTTTTCCAAAGCTTCGCGCTTATTTCCCTGGCTCACCGTTCTCGATAACGTCGAAGCCCCGCTCATCGCCAAAGGCGTCGCCCACTTCGAACGTCACCGCCGCGCCCTAAAAGCCCTCGCCTCCGTCGGCTTGCACGGATTCGAATCCGCCTTCCCCAAGGAACTTTCCGGCGGCATGAAACAGCGCGTCGGCTTCGCCCGCGCCTTGGCCGTCGAACCCGAAATCCTTTTCATGGACGAGCCTTTCTCCGCGCTCGACGTCCTCACCGCCGAAAACCTTCGCGGTGAATTGCTGGAACTCTGGCAGGCCAAAAAAATTCCCACTCGCAGCATTTTCATCGTCACTCACAACATCGAAGAAGCCGTCCTGCTCGCCGACCGCATCATCGTCCTCGGTCGCAATCCCGCGCGCATCCGCGCCGATTTCCGCGTCCCGCTCCAGCACCCTCGCGACCGCAAGTCCGCGGCCTTCGTTCTCTACGTCGACTACATCTACAAAGTCATGACTCAGCCCGAACTCGAACTCGCCCCGCCCACCAAGGGCGGCCACAAGGAAAAAGCCGCTGCCCAGATGCTCCCGCACTCTCGTCCCGGCGGAGTCGGCGGCTTGATCGAACTCCTCAACGATCGCGGCGGCGAAGAGGACATGTACCACATCGCCGAAGATCTGCTCCTCGAGATCGACGACCTGCTCCCGATTCTCGACGCCTCCACCATGCTCCGCTTCGCCGAAGTCAACGAAGGCGACGTGAAAATCACCGACCTCGGCCGCCGCTACGCCGAAGCCGACATCCCCACCCGCAAAGAACTTTTTCGCGCGTCCGCGCTCGAACACGCTTCTCTGCTCCAGCAGATGTACAGCGCACTGGAAAAAAAATCCGATCACTCCATGCCCCTCGAATTTTTCCGCGATCTTCTCGACGAACGCTTCGCCCAGGTCGAAGTCGACCGCCAGATCGAAACCGCCCTCCTCTGGGGACGCTACGCCGAGATTTTTACCTACGATCCCGATACTGACCTGCTGCATCTCCACCAGATCGGCCACCTGGGCGAGACTCACCACGCCGTTGAGGACGCTTCGGTCTGATGGCTGCCCGCGCCGCCCGCCGCCGCCCGCAATCCACCGAACAACGAATCGCCCGAGGCACCATGGCCTGGGGAATTTTCCCCGCCAACGTTTCTTCTCTCCTCCGCGATCTCCCGATTCTCTTCGCCGCCTTCGCCCTTTTTTACGCCGTACTCTCCATGACGCACTACTGGCTCACCCCCGTCGGCGCGCCCACGGTCATTAACCTCGATCCGCGCGCGCTCCCAAAGTACGCCATGTTTTCCGTGCTGCGCATCGCCGCCGCCTACCTTTGCAGCCTCGCCTTCACCATCGTCTACGGCTACATCGCCGCCTACAATCCGCGCGCCGAAAAATTCATGCTCCCGCTGCTCGATACTCTCCAATCCATTCCCGTCCTCAGTTTTCTTCCCGGCGTCATGCTCGCCATGGTTTCGCTGTTCCCCACCAAACAACTCGGCGTCGAACTCGGCTCCATCCTGCTCATTTTCACCGGCCAAGTCTGGAACATGACCTTCAGCTTTTATTCTTCCCTGAAAAATATTCCGCGCGAAATGCGCGAAGTCGCCGAAGTCTATCGCTGGAGCTGGTGGCAGCGTTTTACCCAGATGGAATTTCCCTACGCCATCATCGGCCTGGTCTGGAATTCCATGATGTCCGTCGCCGGCGGCTGGTTTTTCCTGATGGCTTGCGAAATGTTCACCCTCGGCAATCGCGATTTGCGCCTCCCCGGCCTCGGCTCTTATCTCCAGACCGCCGCCAACGCCGGCAACACTCACGCGATCTTCTGGGGCATGGGCGTGATGATCGGCATCATCGTCGTCATCGATCAACTCGTCTGGCGCCCCGTAATCGCCTGGGCCGAAAAATTTAAATTCGAGCAGGTCGAATCCACCGATGCCCCACAATCGCCGGTCCTCGATTTTCTCCGCGCCTCTAGAATTGTGCGTTTTTTCTCCAGGCTCACCGTCCGCCCCGCTAGTGAATGGCTGACCCTCCATTTTGCAAAAAAGAAAACCGAACAGATCGCCGCGCCAGAATCGAATTCAGCCAGCATCCGAACCTGGATCTCCCGCGCGCTGATGGCCGCCGCTCTTGTCGGAACTCTCGTCGCCTTCACCAAAATGGTCGCCCTTCTCGCGCAGGTCACCGGCCCGGAACTCCGCAGCATTTTCCTCGGCGCCGGAGCCACCCTCCTGCGCGTCGCCTTCACCTTATTTCTCGCCGGCCTCTGGACCATCCCGGTCGGCGTCATGATCGGCCTCAAGCCAAAACTTTCCGCCATCGCTCAACCGATCGTGCAAGTCGCCGCCTCGGTTCCAGCCACCGCGCTTTTCCCCATCATTTTGCTTTTGCTCATTCGCGTCGGAGGCGGCCTCGGCGTCGGCTCCATCCTTCTTCTGCTCCTTGGTACCCAGTGGTATTTGCTCTTCAACGTAATCGCCGGAGCCACCGCCATCCCCACCGACCTGAAAGAAGTCTGCAACGTCTATCAATTCGGCCGGAAAGACCGCTGGCGCGAACTTTTCCTTCCCGGAATTTTTCCGTTTCTGATCACCGGTTTCGTCACCGCTTCCGGAGGCGCCTGGAACGCCAGCATCATCGCCGAATATTTCCGCTTCCGCGGCCACACCTACTTGGTCACCGGCCTCGGCTCGGTCATCAGCAACGCCACTGACACCGGAAATTTCCGCGTGTTGCTCGCCGCCACCATCGTAATGGCCGCGATGGTCGTCACCATCAACCGTCTGGTCTGGCGCCGCATGTACAACCTCGCCGCCACTCGATTCAAACTGGAAAATTAATCAGAACAAATCAGGCAGGTGCGCACAAGAACGCGCGCATGAAGTGAAAAGTCTCAGCTACTGCTTCGTGGCCCAATGCAAAGCGATCCCCCCGAGAATAAATCCCCGGGTATCGACTCGCGCGTACCCCATCCCCTGCAGCATTGACGATAATTCTTGGATCGAAACGAAACTCCGCAATGAATCCGCAATGTAACTGTACGTTCGCGGCCGCCCGTGCAGCATGATCCCCCAAACCGCGCCCTGCAAGTACAGATAGCCCAGATACATTTCGCGAAACACCGCGTTCGGTGGCAGAAAAAAATCCAAACTCACCATCAGGCCGCCCGGCCGTGTCACTCGCGCGATCTCCGCCAGCGCCGTCTTCAGATTCGGAAAATTCCGCAATCCATACCCGATAAAAACGCAGTCGAACGATCCATCCGGGAATGGCAGCGCCGTCGCATCGCCGCACACTGCTTCGTCCAAACCACTCGCCCGCGCCAACCGCAGCATTTCCTCGGTGATGTCCACTACCACCGACCGCGACTTCGGCAACTTCTCGCGCACCAGCTTCGAAAAATCCCCCGTGCCACCCGCCAAATCCAGCACCGTCGCGTTTTCCGGCAAGGCCGCGCGATCCACTCCCATTTTTTTCCACCGGCGGTCCATGCCGTACGAAAGAATACGGGTTACAAAATCATAGCGGGGTGCGATCGAGCCGAACATCGCTCGCATCAGGCGGGAATCTTGTTTCTCTGCGGGCTCGGACATCCGCCGAAGAGTTTACATTGTTTTCTGAAACTTCGCGGCCCATCGGGACGGTTATTTCGCGAAGGACGCCGCTGGCAAGGTCTTCGCCTGGTCCACCAGTGCCGGCAAATGGTTCTGCACCTCGGCCAACTGCGCCTTGCTCATTCCACTTTCAACTTGATGCTTGGTCGTCTGCACCGTGCCTAATTCGTCTCCAGGCGCTGGCGCCAGCAACTTTTCAGACTGCGCTAAAGAAGCATCGACCAATACATTTGAAACTCCGCGTCGCCGCAGGAACTGTCCGTAGTTGAACCAATCCAGCCCTTCCGTCGCCGCATCCCCAGCCTTGGCGTCCAGCGCCACTGCATTTTGAAACGACGCCGCAGCCCCGGCGTTATCGCCCAGTTTCTCCTGTACGTCCGCCAGGTGCGCCCATGACAAACTTTCCATCTTCGCGTTACCCGCCTGCCGCGCCAGCTGCACCGCCTTCTGATACTGGCTCTGCGCCGCTTGATTCTCATTCAACCGCGCCTGATCGTCGCCCAAGTGAATGGTAGCCAGCAGAACCTGATCGCGAGCCACCGCGGAATCTTCCGGACGCGCCGACTCCGCATCCAAAAATGAGTTCCAATGCCGCGCCGCCGATGCCGATTCGTTCTTCTCGTCGTAAGCCGCCGCCAGATACAGATGCGCGCGCGCTTCCTGCGGATTGATCTCCGCCGCCTTCTCCCACGAATCAATCGCTTCCCCTGGATTTCCCTGCCGCGCCGCCAGCAAACCGTAATTCACCAGCGCATCCGGATCGCGCGGAAAAATCTTCAGCATCTTCCGGTAATGGTCGTACGCCTCCGCGTACTTACCGTCTTCGATCAGCGCGCGCGCGCAAGCTTGCTGCAGCGCCAGGCTGTTCGGATTGATCTGCACCGCGCGGATTAACGCCGCAGCCGCCGCGTCCTTATCTCCGGCACGGCTCGCATAGGTAGCGATCCTCGCCTGCACCGAGCTGTCGTAAGGATTCATGCTCGCCGCCCGCTGCAAAGCCGGCAGATCGCCTTCGCTCGTGCGCATCGCGAAATGGAACTGATCCATCCCGCCCCACAAAAATAGCAACGCCGCCGCAGAAACCAGAAAAGCCGGCTTGGTGAACACCCCAGGCAAAAACGGTTTTGCCTGTGCCGGACCCTTCGTCGAATTCGACGTCGCCGCCGTGCCCGAATCCACCAACAGCGCGGACACCCTCGAATCCCGCAGCTTCCACAATTTCGCGTCGAGGATGAAATGGTGAATATTCACCAGCGCCATAAAAATTAAAAAGCTGGTCGTGAAGTCGTAGTGAAATAAATAACTCACCAGCCACGGCCCGGGAATAAACAACGCAATCCCGCCCGCCAGCAGCGTCACGAAATACGCCCAAACGCTCCAGTTCGATTTCTCCGCGGCCGCCGCTTCCCGCCGCTGAAAATAACTGGTGATCCAGATGTACTGCGTCGAATGCAGCACCGCCAGAATCCCGCTGCTATACCGCGTCTGCGGAATCTGCGAAGCCGAATTCAATTCCAGAAAAGTCGGCAGCACGAACCATAGGAATTGCGTGAACGCCAAAGTCAGCGGTGCAACCATGGCCCGCACTCCGTGCTCGCGAACCATCCGCCGAAAACCCATGTACGTGCAAACAAAAAACGCCACACCCAGCGCCAAGCGCAACGGCAGCGTAAATCGCGCCGGCAACCCCGGACTCAAAATCAAAGGATCCACCGAACCGCCGGTAATAAAACTCCCCAGCAACATGCAGTACGACGCGATGAACGCCGTCCGCAGCCATTTGCGCTCGCCCGCGGTCACCGTCGCCCCGCTGCGCTTCGCGAACATCATCAACAGCCCATAGTTCTGCCCGGAGTAATGCCACGGACTCCAATAAATGTAGAGAGAGAACACCCACGGAAAGAGCCGCGGCGACGCATGCATCAAGACACCGGTGGCCAAAATCAAAAGCGTCACATGCACCGTGACGAACCGGTATTTATCGAAATTCTCGCGCGTGTGATACGCGCGATAAATCGTCGCCATGAAATGCGGATAATTGAAAACAATCGCCAGCAAATAGAACGTCACCGCCCACGAATGCGATCGCGTCGCCGGCAGCAACAACGCAAACGCCAGCAATGGCGCCGACCATGCCCCGCACCCCACGATCAAATCCAGCCACGGACGATAAATCCACGGCGAAGCGGAGCCCTGCGCCGGAGCTGGAGCCGGCACCCGCGCGGAAATCGTTTCAACCGAGACGCTCAATCTTTGCGCACCTCTTTGCTTCGCCCCAGAATCTAAGCCCTGCAGTTTGAATTTTACTTGGTTCGCAAACGACGCTGGCTCCGGATCACTGGGCCATGTTGTAAGCGTAACTTCTGTGTGCTAAGGGCATCAGATCTCCGGACCGTCCGAGTTTTCGCTTGCCGGTGGCCGGATGCTGAAAGATGTGGCCTAATAATCGCTGCGAATTTTGCAATGAGCTGCTGAAAGGAGAAACGCGATGCAACTGGGAATGATCGGTCTGGGCCGCATGGGCGCCAACATGGTGCGCCGTTTGATGAAGGGCGGGCACGAGTGCGTCGCCTTCGACATGACCCCCGCCAGCGTGCAAGCCCTGGCCAAAGAAGGCGCCACCGGCGCCGGCTCGCTCGACGATTTCGTCGCCAAGCTGAAACAGCCCCGCGCCATCTGGCTGATGGTTCCGGCCGCCGTTGTCGATAGCACTCTCGCGCAACTGCTCCCGAAACTTGCCAAGGACGACGTGGTCATCGACGGCGGCAATTCCTATTACATCGACGATATTCGCCGCGCCGAAGAATTGAAGCCGAAAAATATTCATTACGTCGACGTCGGCACCAGCGGCGGCGTTTGGGGCCTCGACCGCGGTTACTGCATGATGATCGGCGGCGAAGACCAGGTCGTCCAGCGCCTCGATCCCATTTTCAAAACCCTCGCGCCCGGCATCGGCGATATTCCCCGCACTCCCGGCCGCGAAAATATGAAAGGCACCGCCGAGCAGGGCTATTTGCATTGCGGCCCGTCCGGCGCCGGCCATTTCGTAAAAATGGTTCACAACGGAATCGAATACGGTGTAATGGCCGCCTACGCCGAAGGCCTCAACATTCTCGAGCACGCCAACGTAGGCAAAACCAAGCGCACCGAAGACGCCGAAACCACGCCGCTGCGCAATCCCGAACACTACATGTACGATCTGAATCTGCCCGACGTCGCCGAAGTCTGGCGCCGCGGCAGCGTCATCGCCTCCTGGCTGCTCGATCTCACCGCCATCGCTCTCGCCAAATCGCCGAAACTTGACGATTTTTCCGGCCGCGTTTCCGACTCCGGCGAAGGCCGCTGGACCATTCAAGCCGCCATCGAAGAAGGCACGCCCGCGCCGGTGCTCACCGCCTCGCTATACGAACGATTCACTTCGCGCGGCGAAGCCGATTTCGCCAACAAGATTCTTTCCGCCATGCGTTTTGAATTCGGCGGCCACAACGAAAAGAAATCCTGATCAAAATCGCAGCAATTTCATTAGCAGCCGAGGAATTCTAAAAATGACCGATATACCTGTACCGCTGCACGCACCAGCGCCGGGGAACAGCACTGCCAAAATTCCCTCGGACGCGCTCGTCTTCTTCGGCGCCACCGGCGATCTAGCCCACAAACAAATCTTCCCGTCGCTGCAGGCCATGATCAAGCGCGGCAATCTGAACGTTCCGGTCATCGGCGTCGCTAAAGCCGGCTGGACTCTCGAGCAACTTCGCGAACGCGCCCGCGACGGCATCCAGCAATTCGGCGGCGGAGTCGACGAAGCCGCCTTCGCCAAACTCGTCAGCCTGCTCAAGTACATCGACGGCGATTACCAGGACCCCAAAACTTTCGAACAATTGCGCAATTGCTCTGGCTGGCGCATCCCACGCCACGCACTACCTGGCCATTCCGCCTTCGCTTTTCGCCACCGTCGTCGAAGCTCTCGGCAAATCCGACTGCGCCAAGAAC
Source organism: uncultured Acidobacteriota bacterium (assembly GCA_963711325.1). Taxonomy (GTDB): domain Bacteria; phylum Acidobacteriota; class Terriglobia; order Acidiferrales; family UBA7541; genus Palsa-295. The sequence continues at coordinate 472,906 of CAVQDR010000001.1, forward strand.
GCCCGCGTCGTGATCGAAAAACCTTTCGGCCACGACCTCGCTTCGGCCCAAAAGCTCAACGAAATCCTGCATACCGTCTTCCCCGAAAATAATATTTTCCGCATCGATCATTACCTGGGGAAAGAAGCGGTAGAAAATCTCCTACTGTTCCGCTTCGCCAACGCTTTTCTCGAGCCCATCTGGAATCGCAATTACGTCCACAGCGTGCAGATCACCATGGCCGAATCGTTCGGCGTCCAGGGCCGCGGCGCTTTCTACGACGCCACCGGCGCCATCCGCGACGTAATTCAAAATCACCTGCTGCAGGTCGTCGGCTTCCTCACCATGGAACCGCCCACCAGCATGTATCCGGAATCGCTGCACGACGAACAAGTGAAAATCTTCCGCATGATTCCGCCCATCAAACCCGCGCGCCTCGTCCGCGGCCAATTCGCCGGCTACCAAAAGGAACCCGGCGTTGCGCCCAATTCCACCGTCGAAACCTTCGCCGCCCTGCGTCTCGAAATCGATTCCTGGCGCTGGGCCGGGGTTCCTTTCCTGATTCGCGCCGGAAAATGCCTGCCGGTCACCGCTACCGAAGTCTTCGTAAAACTTCGTCAGCCGCCGCTCACCAAATTACCGCCCGGCTCAAATTATTTCCGCTTCCGCCTTGGCCCCGACCTTTCTCTCAGCCTCGGCGCCCGCGTAAAAAAGCCCGGCCCGGATCTCACCACCATGGAAACCGAACTGACCGCCGTCACCGCCTCGGGAGCCAACGAGATGCCGGCTTACGAGCGCCTGCTGACCGACGCGATGAAAGGCGACTCCCTGCTCTTCGTTCGCCAAAACGCCGTCGAAGCCGCCTGGTCCATCGTCGATCCGATCCTCGGAAATGTTTGCCCCATCCATACGTATCAGCCGGGAACCTGGGGACCGCACGAAGCAGAAGAACTCGCCACGAATCTCGGCGGCTGGCACAATCCCGCCGCCGCACCTACAAAAAGTTAACAACTCCTAGGATAGCGGCGGTTCTTTCGCAAAGCACCGCCGCTTTTCCACGTCTCAGGCCACGCTCCCCGCAGCCTTCGCTTTTCCCCAACCAAAAATAAAAACTCCCGCCGCCAGCAGCACCGCAGTCAATCCCACAATTTTTGCCACCGCCAAAATCTTGTGCGGCTCGTCCGCCGCCGGAATCAAAGAACACACAATCGTCACCACCGTCGTCGCGAATCCCACCGTCCCCAAAATAAACGCGCCGGCCCTTCCGCCAGGTACCCGCGTCACCTCCGGCCCCGCCGCTTCCCGCTGCAAACGAATGATCGAAGCAAACACAAACAAATACGGGACGAAATACGTAATGATCCCCATGCTCACCAAAACTTCGTAAGCCCCATAAACGCTCGTCCCCGCCTGCCCCAAAAAAATAAAAATAATTCCTATCGCTCCCTGCACCAGCAGCGCCACGTAAGGCGTCCCCCACTTCGGATGAATTCGTGCGAACGCCCCTGGCAAGTACCGATCAAGTCCCGCCACAAACGGCAGCCGCGCCGACACCGCCAGCCACGCGCCCAAAGCCCCCAAATTGCTCAGCGTAATCAGCAGCGCCGCCACCGGCCCAATGCCAAACCATCCCACATGCTCCGCGGATTTCGAAATCGCCTGCATGATCCCTTCCAGTCCGCTGATTTGCGTCGCCGGCAACGCAATCAACACCGCCACCGTCCCTAAAATGTATCCGGTAGTGACAAAAGCTCCTCCGCACAGCAAACCTCTCGGCAGATTTTTCCGTGGCTCCTTAATTTCATCCCCGAGAAACGACGCCGACTCCGACCCGCCCAACGCAAATACAATCGTCGCCAGAAACAACACATCGCGAAAATGCATGTGCGGCGTCATCGTCGACACCGTGAACCGTGTCGCCGACCCAAATCGGTGCCACGCCACGCCCGCTATCGCAAAAAGTATCGCGATCGGCAGCCAGGTCCCCACCGCCCCCAGGTTATGCAGCCATTTCCCCACCGAAAGCCCGATCACATTCAGAAACGTCGCCAAAATCAAACCGCACAGCGCAAAAATCAGAAAATAAGTTTTGCTATTCGAAAGCGCCAGCCAACTCCGCGGCCCGATGTACAACGCATTACTCGCCGCAAAATAGAGCACCGCGGGAAAATAAGGCAGGTTGCTCGTCCAATACGTCCACCCGGTCATAAATCCCGGAAATTCGCCGAACGCGCGTTTGCTCCAAACGTACATCCCGCCTTCTTGCGGATAACGCGACGAAAGCTCCATCACCGACAGCGCCAGCGGCAAATAAAACGCGCACAGCGCAATCAGCCAAATAATCACCGCGCTCGGCCCAACCGTCGCGGCCGTGGCGATCCACCGCAAACTGATTCCGGTCACAATGTAAAAGAGAACCAGATCGCGAAGCCCCATCGCGCGATGCGGCAGGTTTTCAGCGGACGTCATCGGAGGGGATTTCGTTCGAGAGGACTCGGCCATTTGCCGCACATCATGCCCTCAGGTACAGAGGAAAGCGAGTTTCAAGTAGGACAGGCTCTCAGTGTTCGGTAGCAGGACATCCCTTACAAAGTGTTGCAGGACATCCTTTACACTCGGCGATTCGGCGGCGCCGAGGGAGGAGCGGTGCGGGCGCCCTCGCGATGGGGGGCAGGGATGGCCTGGGGAACGATGAACGTTCAAGAGCAGCGGGTGCGTTTCGTGGTGGCGGCGAGCCGGCGGGAAAAGACGATGAGCGCGTTGTGCCGGGAGTTCGACATCTCGCGGCCCACGGGTTACCAGTGGCTGGCGCGCTATCGAACCGGCGGGATCGCAGGGATCAGCGAGAAGAGCCGGCGTCCGGAAAAAAGTCCGAGGCGCACGGCGCCGGAGCTGGAGCAGCGCGTGATCCAGGAGCGGGTGAAGAAGCCGGACTGGGGCGCGCGCAAGTTGAGCACGGTGCTTCGGCGCGATCAGGGGATCGAGCTGGAGCCGTGTACCGTGCATCGGATTTTAAAACGCCACGGGATGATCGCGCTGAGCGACCAGCTGCGGCCTGCGGTGCAACGATTTGAGCGTCGGGAACCGAACCAGATGTGGCAGATGGATTTCAAAAGCCCGACAGGATGGCAGGCGCCGGTGGGACCGTTGACGCTGCTGGACGATCACAGCCGCTACGCGATCGCGCTGAAAGGAACTTGGACCACCCAGGCCGAGCCTGTAAAACAGGGGCTGATCGAAGCCTTCGAGTGCTGCGGAATGCCGGAGGAGATGTTGATGGATCACGGCACGCCGTGGTGGAACATGAAGTCGGCGACGGGCTGGACCTGGTTGACGGTGTGGATGATGAAGCAAGGGATCCGGCTGCACTTCAGCGGGTATCGTCATCCGCAGACGCAAGGAAAAGTGGAGCGCTTTCATGGTGCGCTGGATCGGGCGATCCGGCGGCGCGGAGTGCCGGCGATGGCCGGGCGGCAGGCCTGGCTAGATGAATTTCGGAATGAATATAATCAGGTGCGGCCGCACGAAGCGTTGGGGATGAAAACGCCGGCCGAAGTGTGGAAGAAAAGCGCGCGGACCTGGAATCCGAACGCGGCGCGCGAGTGGGAATACGAAGCGGGAGCGGAAGTGTATAAGCTGTCGAGCAGTGGACAGCTGCAGCTGAAAGGACGGCGCTGGGAAATCAGTCTGGCGCTGGCCGCAGAATGGGTCAAGGTGGAACGCATCGAGAAACGGGTGCTGGTGTTTTATCGCCGCAGCCTGGTCGGCGAACTCGACGCGCCGACCCAACGGTCCACCATGGTGGACCGTTGGGTTTCAACACCCCAGCACCTGTAAAGGATGTCCTGCAACACTTTGTAAAGGATGTCGTGCTACAGAACACTCTCAGCCTGTCTGCACCCCACTTTCAGTGGGGTGTGCCTTTACTGCGGCCAGCAAGACGGGTGCTGGACCGGTCTTGCCAAACAAATCTACTTCCCGGTAGCCTTAACCTTCTCGTCATGCCGGTAATATTCGTAAGCCGACATCGGTTTCTCCCCACCCTTCTTCCACACCCGATCTTCCGCCGGCAATTTCCCCAGCACCCGAGCCATTTCCCGAATGTGCGTGGCCACCGCGCCGCAGCACGCTCCAATGTAATTCACACCCATGTCGCGCGCCTTCGCCGCATACTCGCCCATCTCGCGCCGCGTCATTTGATACGGCTCTAGCTGATCCGGAAACGCCGGCAAGCTCGTAAAATCCCGATGCGTGTGCGTGGTCCGATACGCCACCGGCTGGCACCCGATATAACTCTTCACCGCCCCGCGCATCTGCGCCATCAACGGCAAAGTATGTTCCGGGCTGCGCAAACAATTAATTCCCAACACGTCCGCTCCCGCGTCGGCCAGCTCCACCGCAACCTGAGCCGCAGTTTTTCCGTCGGTCGTGATGTCTTCATTTTCAAAACACACCGTCACCATCACCGGCAGCTTGGTTGCCTTGGCGCGCTCCACCGCCAGCAACGCCTCACCCAAGAACGAAAATGTTTCGCCGATAATAAAATCCACGCCTTCCGCCACCTGCACGTCCAGTTGCTCGTCGAACGTCTTGCGCACTTTGTCTGCTGCCGCTTTATTGTCGGGCTCGTACATCCAGGTCAAACTCAAATTCCCCGCCACCAGACACTTATCGCCCGCCGCTTTTTTCGCGATGCGCACTGCCGCGCGGTTTAATTCCTCCACTCGATCTCCCATCCCCACGGTCGCCAGTTTGTCGCGGCTCGCATAAAAAGTCAGCGCCTGTAGAACATCGGCACCCGCATCGCGAAACTCACGATGCAATTCCAGCAGCGCGTCCGGATTATTCAACGCCACCTCTGGCGTAAACGGTCCCGCGCGCACTCGCCCGCGCTTTTCCAGCTCCAGCAAATATCCGCCGTCGCCCAAAACCGGCCCGGCCGCTAGAAGCTCCAGAATTCCCTGCTTACTGTTCGTCGCTGCCATGTTTGCTCCCAGGGCGGGCTGAAAACTTTCCCAGCCGCCGTTTCAATTTCAAAAATCCAAACTATCTACGCCACCGCCCGTTTCACTTTCCCTTTTTTCCAGTCGCCCAAAACTCGATGCGCCGCGTTGTAACCCGGCGCCCCGGTCACCCCGCCGCCCGGATGCGCTCCAGCCCCGCAAAGATACAAACCTTCGATCGGCGTCCGGTACTGCGCCCATCCCGCCACCGGACGCATAAAAAACAATTGCTCGAGCGAGAGATCCCCGTGAAAAATATTTCCTTCCGTCAGCCCGTACGTCCGCTCCAAGTCCAAAGGCGTCAAAACCTGCCGCGCCACAATCGACCCCGGCACATTTGGCGCGTACTCCGCGATCTTCTTCACCACTCGGTCGCCCAACAGCTCCCGCTTTTCATCCCAGGTTCCGCTCCGCAACTTGTACGGAACATACTGAATAAAAGTCGTCATCACATGCTTGCCCGAGGGAGCCAGCGTCGAATCCACATTCGACGCCACCACGCAATCCACCCACAGCTCCTCGGGAATCTCGCCGAATTTCGCAATGTCGTAGCACTTCTCCGCAAACTCCAGAGACGGCACCAAAGTGAACAGCGCTCGCTGCTCGATCGGCCAGTCCCGCGGCATCCCCGTCACCCGCGGCTCTTCACTCAAAACAAAATTCACTTTCGCGCAAGGCCCATCCATTTTGATCCCGGAAACCGCGCGCCGAAAATCCTCAGGAAGTTCGCGCGCCTCCACTAAACCTAAAAATGTCCGCTTCGGATCCGCATTCGACAAAACCAGCGCACTCGAAATCTCCGACCCATCTTCCAGCACCACACCGCGCGCGCCACCATCCTTCACCAACACCCGAGCCACTGGCGCCGAAGTAACAATCTCCACTCCCGCCTTCCGGCACGCCGAAGCCAGCGCCTGCGTGATCGCGCCCATCCCGCCAATCACATGTCCGTAGAATCCTTGAATCTCGCCGTCGCCTCCGCTTAACAAATGAAACAGCAAACCCAGCGCCGACCCCGCGTCGTACGGGCCACCATGCTTCCCGTAAACGTTGTTGGCCAGGAACATCGTCTTTATTTTTTCGGATTCGTAATTCCGGTCCAGAAAATCGCCCAGGCTCCCAGTCAGAAACGAAACCAGTTCCGCCGCTTCATTACCCTGCATCCCGCGGAATCTTTTCCCCACCCGCAGCAATTCCAGCAATCCACCCACGCCACGCAACGAAGGATCCGGCGGCGCCTCCAGAAAAAACGGCTGCAAATACCGAGCCAGCCGCTTCAGTTGCTCATCCACCCGCACAAAAGTTTCCGCATCGCGCGGAGAAAGTTTTCGAAATTCCGCCACGGTCCGCTCGCGGTCCGCCCACCACGGCACCACCTGACCATCCAGGAACGGAACGAGCAAACCCGGATCGCACGGCACCATCCGCAGTCCATGCCCGGCAAGATCCAGGTCTCGAATCACCGTAGGGCGCAACATGCTCGCGATGTACGACGTCGTCGAAGCCCGGCAGCCCGGCGCAATCTCCTCCGTCACGCAGCAGCCGCCCACAATTTCGCGCCGCTCCAAAACCAGCGTCGAAATTCCGCCGCGTGCCAGATACGCCGCCGCCGTTAATCCGTTGTGGCCTGCGCCAATGACGATCGCTTGGTAGGACTTGCGTAAAGGAGGCATTCTGAATTAGTATGACCGCGAGTCAACGCGCCACACTCTTGCATCTAGATAGCACACATAGGGAATTAATCCAATGAAAGCTTCCACTCGTGACCTTCGGTCACGACCACGGCTCAAAACATCTCAGCTCGATCCGGCCACCATTTTCCGCCTCACCGACCCCAATTCCCGCCTCGCCGCCAAACGTGCCCGCATCGTAGATGCCTCCCTGAAACATTTCGCCGAACAGGGCTACCACGCCGCGCGCATCGAAGATCTCGCCGCCCAGCTCGGCGTTGCGAAAGGTTCCATCTTTCAGTATTTCGGCAGCAAAGCCGGACTATTTCTCCAGGCCTACATCAAAGCGGTCCGCTCCTTCCCCGCCTACCTCCAGTGCCCGTCGCAAATTCGCGAAAAAGGTTTTTTTGAAATTTTGGAATACTGGCTTTCCCGCACCGAGCGCCTGGTTCGCGAAGATTGGATTCCCTACCGCGTCGCTCTGCTCGGAAATTACGGAGTCGACCTCGCGCTCAAGCGCGAAATCAATCGCTTCCTGCTGAATGAAGATCCCTACGGCAGCGCCGCCTTCGTCCGCCTGGGCATCGCTCGCGGCGAAGTTCGCTCCGACGTCGACGCCACGCTCATCGTCTCCGTTCTCGATTGGACCATGGAACGTTTTCAGGACGCGCTGCTCACCGAAGAACTCGATCCCGGACTTTTTCCGCATCCGGCCGACCCCGAAAAAAATCGCGCCCGCATCAACCAGTTTCTTCTGGTCCTGCGCGGCGCCATCGGAGTTTAGCGCGGCAGCCGCCCGTACAATCTTCGTCACTCACTGGGAGAAAGCTCGATGGAACCGTCACTGAAAGACATTCTCGCTTCCTACAACGCCTGGGCTCCGCTCGATGAGGCCTATACCATTCCCGCCGCTTGGTATACCGACAAGCGCGTCGCCGATCTCGAGCTCCAAAATGTTTTTTCGCGCAACTGGCAAGCCGTCGGCCGTCTGGCCCAACTCGAAAAGCCCGGCCAGTACGTCACGGCCACCGTCGCCAATGAACCCATCGTCGTCGTCCGCGGACGCGACGGAAAACTCCGCGGCTTCTACAACGTCTGCCGCCATCACGCCATGACCGTCATGAACGAACCTTGCGGCCATGCTGAACACATGCGCTGCCCCTACCACGGGTGGACCTACAACCTCGAAGGCGAACTCCGCGGCATGACCGAATTCGATGGCGTCAAAAATTTCGAACGCGCCGACAACGGCCTCGTACCCGTCCGCGTCGAAACCTGGGAAAATTTCGTCTTCGTGAATCTGGATCCGAACGCGCAATCTCTGCCGGACTTTCTAGGTGCGCTGGTAAAACTCGCCAAGCCGCTCGGCTTCGGCGATCTAAAATTCGTCGAACGCCGCAGCTACACTCTCAACTGCAACTGGAAAGTTTACGTCGATAATTTTCTCGACGGCGGCTATCACGTCCCGCACATGCACAAAGGCCTCAACAGCGTCCTCGACTACACCAATTACACCATCGAAAATGTCGATCGCTGCTGCGTGCAGTCCAGTCCCGTCTCGGTCGATACCAAATCCGAGGCCAGCGCCGCCGCTACCCGCAAAGGCGATCGCGCTTTCTATTTCTGGCAGTATCCAAATTTCATGTTGAATTGGTACGAAGGCTACCTCGACACCAATCTCGTCCTGCCGCTCGGCGTCGACCGCTGCGAAGTTATTTTTGATTTTTACTTCGGAGACACTTCGGAAGATCAAATGCCCTACATCCGCGAAAGTATGGGCGTCAGCGAACTCGTCCAGCAGGAAGACATCATAATTTGCGACGGTGTCCAGCGCGGCCTCGGGTCGCGCGCGTACCAAGCCGGCCGCCTCTCCGTCCGCCGCGAAACCGGCGAACATCTCTTTCATCGCCTGCTCGCCGCGGACCTCAAAGATTCCCGCGCCGTCGCCGCGCGCTAACTCAGCGCGAGAATCTCGACTCAACTAATCGAAAATTACAGTTTTCTTCCCGTAAAGCAGAATCCGGTTCTCGATGTGCCAGCGAACCGCCCGCGACAGCACCACTTTCTCCAAATCCCTGCCTTTCTGAATCAGATCCTCAGTCGTATCCCGGTGCGAGATCCGCACTACGTCCTGCTCGATGATTGGCCCGTCATCCAGCACCTCGGTCACGTAATGGCTCGTCGCCCCCACCAGCTTCACTCCGCGCTCGTACGCCTGCCGGTGCGGGCTGCCGCCAATAAAAGCCGGCAAGAACGAATGATGAATATTAATGATGTGATGCGGCGGATAATTCCGAATGAAATCCGAAGACAGAACCTGCATATATCGCGCCAGCACGATTAAATCGATTCCATAAGGCCGCAAAAGTTCCAGCTGCTTGCGTTCCGCCTCAACCTTCGTTTCCTTTGTGACCGGAATCACCGCCAGCGGAATTTTGTAAAAATCGGCCCACTCCCGCACATCCTCGTGATTGCTAATAATGACCGGAATTTCGCAGGCCAGCTCTCCGCTCTGCTGCCGGTACAACAAATCCACCAGGCAGTGGTCGTAGCGCGAGACAAAAATCGCCACCTTCGGCCGGTACGAAGACGCCGCCACCCGCCACTGCATCCCGAAACGATCTGCGATCGGCTGGAAATGCTTCGCGAACTCGCGCATGTCGATGGCGAAACCGTGCATGTCCCATTCAACGCGCATCAAAAACAGATTGCGTTCCGCGTCCAGATGCTCGTCCGCGTGCAGGGTATTTCCGTTCGCGCGATAAATAAAATCGTGAATCGCCGCGTTCAAACCCTTCTGGTCCGGGCAGCTGACCAGCAGAATCCCAGTATTTTTCAACGCGCACTCCAGCGGCCACGCATGAACGACGACGTGTAACGCTCGCTACTGATGGTCACGAGGAATCGTCTCCTCCCAGATTTTGTCGCGTACGGCTTTGCCGTTTTCAGTCAAGTGCCGTTCGAAATGGTAATAAAAATTCTTTTCATCGCTGCGCAGATCGAGAATCACCGAATAGACCAGCACCCGCCCGCCCTTCAGATTCAACGTGGTCGAAGCCTCGCCATGCACCGTGTTCACCTCCGGCTTCGCATCCGCCACCACATAACTCATCGTTTCGTGATCCTTCATCTCGCCCCACGGATATTTCGATTCGTCGTCCCCAATCCACGCAATCTTCGTGCTGCCCGCAATGATGTCATGCGTTTCCGTCCACGTTTGCGGAGGCCACGTCTCCCCCTCCGCCGAAATCCCGGCCAGCGGCGTTTCCACTTCAGGCTCCCCAAATGTCGGCCGCGCCGGCGCCGCGACCGGAACCATAGGAAGTTCCAGCCGTGAATTTCGCGCCCCCCCAATATAAAGCGACGTAGTCATCGCATACGGCGTCGACCACATCATGGGCCACAGTGCATTCGAAACCGCCAGCCGGATCTTATGCCCGCGCGGAAAAACCCAGCTCGTCACATGCATCTCAATCGGCAATTCAAAAATTTCCCCGGCCTTCAAGTCCTCCGGAGCCGCCGCCGACTTGCGCTGCGCTCCACTCTGCCCCGCGCCCGTAATCAAAGTCGCAGTCCCATCCGGCGCCACATCTTCCAATCGCACGAACCAATCCGCTAGCGGAGCACTCGATGCCACCGTCAGAATCGCCTTCGGCCATCCCAGTATCGCCGTCTCTTTTTCCAGCGGAGCCGAATCGTAAACCAAACTATAAGCGTCGATCGGCCGCTGGTCCGCCGTCAAATCGCCCCACCAAAATCCCGCCTCGGCCCCAATCGACGGCACATACTTCAATTCGTGGACAACTTGAGCCGCGCGCTCGACCGCGGGCCTCTCCGCCGCCAGCGTGTGATTCGCCTCCAGATTCAGCGTCATACTTTCCGTATTCGCAGGTGGCCACGTTTTCTCCGCGCGCCAGTCTCCAGGAATCGTCGCCAGATTCGGATCCGGCGGATACCAGTGCCGCATGTAAACATCGAATCGTGGCTCATCCATGATTCCGTTTTGAATTCCCTTCAGCCAGTAATCCCACCACCGCGTAGCCTGATCCCGCCACTCGATCGAAGGCCCCGGCTCCGCCTCGTGAGGGAAAGTGTGATTCCACGGCCCAATTAGCGCCTTGATCGGCGCCTTCGACTTTTCGAAAAATCGCGGAATACTGTCGCGATACCCATCCAGAAATCCGCCAATCATAAAACTCGGCACCGTGTAATTCGCATAACGGTCCGGCGCCACCGAAGCCCGCCGCCAGAATTCGCTATCGCGCTGGTGATGCAGATACAACGGAAACCACGGCTTCGCATCGAACCTCACCGCCAGCGACGCGTCATCCACCGGAAAATCCGGCGCCCGCGTCATCCCCAACTGCAAATCCATCGCGATTTCAAATTCATCCACGTGCATCAAATTATCGATGTAATGAATGTCGTCGTGAAAAAGTTCTTCAGTCGCGCATACGGCGATAATCGCCTTCAGCGCCGGCGGATGTAGCCGTGCAATCTGTATCGAATTAAACCCGCCCCACGAAATTCCCGTCATCCCCACATTTCCTGTCGACCACTCCTTCTTCGCCAGCCAATCAATCACCGCCAATCCATCCTGCTGCTCCTGCTCCGAATATTCCCGGTCCGGCGGCGCGCCCTCGCTCGCTCCAGTCCCGCGAATATCTACGCGCGCCACAATATATCCACGCCGCACCGAGTAAGCATGCAACTGCCAATCGCGCGCCAAAGTCCAATCGTCTTTTCGATACGGGAGATACTCGAGGATGACAGGAAATTTCTGCTCCACCTTGGTGCCCGGCAGCGGACCATCCGGCATAAAAAGATTTGCCGCCAGCCGCACACCGTCCTTCATCGGAATCCAGGCCTGAACGATCTTCATCGATGAATATGCTGCAGCCGGCGCAGCCGTACCCGGGCTCGGCGCTTGTGCCCGCGCACTCACTGTGCCGAGCGACGCACCAATCAGCAAGCCGAAGCCAATCAAAAAGCCAAAAACATTCCTACCCGCGCGCATTTTCCTCATCGCGAGCGAGGCTAACATAGCTCAAGAAAACCGCAGAGCGCCCCACGCAAAAAGCCGCAAGAAATTTGATTCGAGGGATGACTGCAAGTCGGAGCACAAAGAAGAAAGGTTCCAAGAAAAAAGAAGAAGAAAAACGTTCAGCGTTTTACTACCGACTCCAGCAATCCCGTCCAATGCGCTAAATGCTTCAACGACGCCGGATGTGTATGATCCAATTCCAGCGGCGTGATCGAAATCGCGCCATCGCGCACCGCCGCCATGTCCGTGTCCGGCTCGATATCTTCAACAATGTGTTGCTCGTGCAGCCAGAAATATTTCCGCCCGCGCGGGTCGGTCCCCGGCTGCAGCAAATTCCGCGTAATCTTCGAAGACTGCTTGGTGAATCGTACCGAACCGCCCCACACCTGCGGGACATTCACATTCAACAAGATTCCCGGCGGTAGTTTTTCCGCCAGCACCACCGGCACCAGCATCCGCGCGAATTCCGCCGCCGGTTTGAAATCGACTTCCTTCGAGCGGTACATTACCGAAATCGCAATCGACGGAATCCGGTTGATCGCGCCTTCCATCGCCGCGCCCACCGTCCCCGAATAATAAATGTTTTCACCCATGTTGCTGCCGCGATTGATTCCGGAAATCACCAGGTCCGGCTTCTCGCTCAGAATCGCGTTCAACGCCACAATCACCGCATCCGCCGGCGTCCCCTCAATCGAGTATTCATTCGGCGCGATCTGATCCATATAGATAGGCTGCCGCAGCGTCAAAGCCTGCGCGCTGGCGCTGCGCTCGTGCGAAGGCGCCACCACCGTCAGCTTGGCGTCGTCCTTCAACGCCGCCACCAGCGCGCGCAATCCGGGCGCGTGAATTCCGTCATCATTAGTAATCAAAATGTGAGGTTTGGACATCAAAGACAAACGCTGCGCCTTTCGACAGAATTTTCTCGGGATCGGTGAGAGAAGTTAGTGGTCGGGACGACTGGATTTGAACCAGCGACCTCACGCACCCCAAGCGTGCGCGCTACCAGGCTGCGCTACGTCCCGACCGTTTGCGACGGGAATTAGCGTATCACTCGCGTTCGAGAAGGGTCAAGACAGCAAGAAGCTCTTGGTGAAGATCGAGCAAGAATTTTCGGTGTTGTGCCGATGTGGAACTTCTTTTCGGCGCTACAACCACGCGATGTCCATTCGAAGCGCCATGCGCGCTCGAATTCTCACCTTCGTCCAAGTGTTCGAGCGCGTCACTCACATGCTCGGCGTCGGTGTGCCCAGCCAAGAAACGCCGCGCGCCCGCAATCGTAAAACCTTCGTCATAGAGCAGCCGCTTAATCTCGAAAACAGTTTCGATATCTTCGCGGCGGTACAGCCGATGCCCACTCGGACTCTTCACCGGCTGCAAGGTGGGAAATTCCGTCTCCCAATATCGCAGCACAAACGTTTTCGTTGCCGTCAGCCGGCTCACTTCGCCAATGCGAAAGAGCGTTTCGTCCGGCGACGACGCCAAATCCTGCGGTTCCGGTGCTGGAGCAGCGCTAGCCATATCTATTTCCATCGTAGGCCGATTTTGCGTGGAGTCAACCCCTGTCCGGGCGGTACAGGTTGTGGATATCTACGAACGGAATCTCTTTCTTGCTCTGCGGAGCGCACTAGGGGTTACGACGAACCGTCCGCTTCTCCTAGCCACTCAGTTCTACCACCCAAACCGTAGTTGGCCGTCATCCAGAGGAGCGCAGCGACGAAGGATCTCCTTCTTGCCCGGCCCCCACAAAGAGCCTCCGCCACCATTACCTCTTCTTCCGTGGATCCATGCGCGGCTCGCCTCGCGGATCCTTCCGTTCCCTCTGCCGCGTCCCCCGCCTCTTCAACCGCTGCGTGAATCGAATCGGCGTCCCAATAAAATCAAATTCCTCGCGCAGCTGATTCTCCAGAAACCGCTGATAGCTGAAATGCAGCGGCTTCAGCTGATTCGTAAACAACACAAATGTCGGCGGCGCCGTAGTCGCCTGCGTCACATAAAAAATCTTCACCTCGCGACTCGCCGGCGAAGTTCCGCGCGTCAGATCGACCTTAGCCAGCCACCGGTTCAGCTCCCCCGTCGAAACCCGCCGCCGCCGCGCCTCCACCACCCGATCGATAATCTTATACAGCCGGTCGATGTTCTCTCCGGTCTTCGCCGAAAGAAAAACCACCGGAGCATAAGACAAAAACTTCAACCGCGCCCGCACCAGCGGCTCGTAATCCTGCAGCAGCTTGTTCACGTTGAACGACGCGACCTTGGGACTGGTTTTATTCTGATCCGCCGCTTTTTCCTTCGCCGCCTGAATCGCCAGATCCCACTTATTCAGCACGATAATCACCGAGCGTCCCGACTGCTCCGCATAACTCGCAATCGTCGCATCGTGTGATGTGATGCCCAGTTCCGCGTCCGCCACCAGCAACGCAATATCCGCGCGCTCCAGATGCTGCCGCGCCATGATCACGCTTAATTTTTCCGCGATCAGCTTGGTCTTGCCCTTGCGCCGGATTCCCGCCGTATCCAGAAACCGGTAAGAGACGCCGTTGTGCTCCACCACGGTGTCCACTGCATCGCGTGTCGTTCCCGAAACCTCCGACACAATCGAACGCTCTTCGCCCACCAACTGATTCAGCAGCGTCGATTTTCCAACATTCGGCCGACCAATGATTGCGATGTTGACGTACCGCTCCGCCGGCGCCACTTCGCCCTTGGGCATCGATTCGGTCAACGCATCCAGCAGCACATCGACGCCAAACCCATGCTCCGCCGAAAGCGGAAACACTTCGTCGCCCAGTTCATAAAATTGCGACGCAAATTCCACCGCCTGCTTCGGCGTATCCACTTTATTCACCGCGATAATCGGCGGTTTCCCCGCCCGCCGCATCAGCTGCACGATTTCCTGGTCCAGCGGCGTCGGCCCAACCCGCCCGTCCACAATGATCACCACCCGCGTGGCGCCGTCGATAGCGACCCGAGCCTGCCGCAGAATTTCCCCGGGAATCCCGGCCTTGTCCTCCGGCACGATCCCGCCGGTATCCACCACCTCGAACGTGCGCCCTTCCCACGTGCAAGTTCCGTAGATCCGGTCCCGCGTAATCCCCGGCTCATTGGTCACAATCGACCGCCGCGTCGCCGTCAGGCGATTGAATAGCGTCGACTTGCCCACATTGGGGCGCCCCACAATCACAATGGATGGAAGTTTAGTAGTGGCCATAGGCAACGCGGCACAACACGCGAGCCAGTAACATTATCATGGTTCCCTTCACCGCGGAATTTGGCCCAGTCGCGGGCGGGCGGTGGGTCAGGTTCCGGTTACCACGTAGATTGGGAAGTAGCCTCATCCAGTCTTTTACGTCTTACGTCTTAAGTAAGACTTTTCTTTGCCGCCGCGGTTTATGTTGCGTGGGCTTAATGCGGTCGGCAACTTCGATTTCGGCCAGGATCGCATGGACTGCCTGCTTCGGCGCACCGATGAACTCGACGCCGACGCCGACCCCGGGCAGGCAATAGCGGACTTCGCCGCGGACCTCAACTTCCGCGCCGGTAATCTCCAGCCGAAATCGCAGGTCGAGTACAGCGCCCTCCGGAAAGCTGCGAGAAGTATTGATGAACATTCCGCCGGTGCCGACGTCCGGCAGGCGAGTGACCACCGCCTCGTCGAACCCCTCATATTTCACGTCGACGGCTCCGATGCTGTGCACGCGCCGCCCCATACGCGAAAAAGGTTCCAGGTGGTCTTTGCGTTTGCTCACGAGGCCGCGACTCCTTCCGGCATTTCCGCGGCGCGCTTGCTTCGCGCAGCTCTGCCGTGGGCTTGCTTGCTTCCGCAGTGCGGGCAAAAGAGAAAAGCGCTGGAGAGTTCACGCTCGCAGGAACCGCATTGCAGCGGGCGGAATGGAGCGAAAGGCACCACCCGTTGCACTTCGTCGATCGTGGTAAGTCCGTCCCGGACGTGTTCCAGGGCATACTCCTGCATGGTTCTCATCCCGGCGTCATGGGCCAGCGCGCGGACTTCATCATTCGGTCCGCTTTCGCGGATGGCCGCCCGGATCGGACCATCCAGCGCCAACATTTCATAGACGCCGATCCGCCCTTTGAAGCCAGTGTGGTCGCAAAGGTCGCAACCGTTCGGCGCGTTTTGCAGGGGCAGATTGTAAGCCAGCCCCACTTGGGCCATCTGCGCCAAGGACTCGGGAGTCACGGGAACCGATTTGCGACAGGCGCACAGCCGGCGAATCAGTCGCTGGGCGACGATTCCGGTGAGTGAAGTAGCGATCTGATAGCCCGGAACTCCGAGGTCGAGCAAACGGGTCAAGGCCGAAATGCTGTCGTTGGTGTGCAGCGTAGAAAGCAGCAGGTGGCCGGTTTGCGCCGCCTTCAGGGCGATATCCGCGGTTTCTTTATCGCGGATTTCGCCCACCATAATCACGTCCGGGTCCTGCCGCAGGATGGAGCGCAGCGAACTAGCAAAGGTTAGACCCGCCTTGGTGTTGACCTGTACCTGATTTAACCCGGCCACCGCGTATTCGATCGGATCCTCCACCGTCACAATGTTGATGGAAGGCCGCCGAATCAGGTTGAGCGCTGAATACAACGTAGTGCTTTTGCCGGAGCCGGTCGGGCCGGTAACCAGAATCATCCCCTGCGGCAAATGCAGCATCGGCAGCAGGCGTTCCTCAATCCATGCCGGGAAACCCAGACTGGCTAAACTCCGTAAGGGTGCTTCGCCCTCCAACAGGCGCATGACCACCTTTTCGCCGTGTTGCGTGGGCAAGGTGGAAACCCGCAGGTCGATCCGGCGACCGCCGATTTTTACCAGGAAGCGCCCGTCTTGCGGGGCGCGACGCTCGGCGATGTCCATGTCCGAAAGAATCTTGATGCGGGAGGCCACCGAATTCTGCAGGATTTTCTGCAGCCGCTGGTAGTCTCGCAGCATGCCGTCCACCCGGAAGCGCACGGCGGTGCCGTCCATTTGCGGCTCAATGTGAATGTCACTGGCGTGGCGTTCGGCCGCGGCTTTGATCATCGAGGAAACCACCATCACGGCGGGAGTCGTTTTTGATTTCTGCATCAATTCCGACTGCATTTCCCGCATGGCTTCCACGTTGCGCTCTTGCGAACTGAACGAGATGAATTCCATTTCCGGTTCAACCGTCGAGTGTCCCGCTCGTCTCGCAACATTACGCCGATCGTCGGCCTGGCTCAGGACCGGCTCGGAGGGTCCGTAAAACTTTTCGATTGCTGTTTCTAACTCAGCCCGAAATCCCAGGCGTGGTTCGATAATGATTCCGCACTTGAAGCGCAGTTCTTCAAGAAACTGCAGGTTTTGCGGCTCGGCCAAGGCTACGACGAGCGTCGTGCCATTCACTTCCAGCGGCAGGGCGCAGCAGCGCCTGGCCATCGCCTTGGGAATCAGACTCAGCGTCGAATCGTCGATGGAGCGGCCCTTTACATCTACGTAGGCGACCCGCGAAAGTTCCGACAGAGCGGCGACCAGGTCTTCCTTCGAGACGACTCCACGGTCCAGTAGCAACTCACCCAAATGCATGAGCTTGCCAGGCTGGTCTTGAATCGCTTTATTGAGATCTTCCGCGGAGACTTGATTCCGCTCGCGGAGGATTTCACCGAGTCGTTTTTTCTTCATTCAGCACGCTTCTTCCGGAATTGGGCCACCCGAGGCTACAGACGCACCGACACGGGTCCCAAGGCCGACTCCTCGCTCCTCGATACTTTTATCGTCTGGAAGTCGAAGGTACTTCAGGGCGCGTTCGTGCTTGAGTGCGAAATCGTAACCATCCCCGCACCTGAAAAAGGGGTTCTGAGAAGAGCCCGATACCACCCAGTTGCAACTGGAAGGTTTGGAGTTGCAACTGGACCCAAGGCAATGGCCTCGAAGGCCTCAAAAATTGTCGATTAGAAATTAGCATGTTGCTTTGTTCTGTGTGAGTTACAACGATTTCTAATCGCGCGAGTTTTTGTCGATTAGAAATGGGAAGTTTTTTGCCATGTGTCGCGTGTGCGGCGTTGGCGTCGCAAGTCGCCGACGCGTTTGCGCCGTTAGCCGTCATTTGCGCGCTCGTTGCTCGAGTGCCAAGCCTCAACTCGCGTCCTTATCGAGGCGGAAAAGTGCCCCGACTCACGCTAACAGATTGGGTAAAGGATTTATATTCGTAGAAATACGATTCAAGCCTTCGGGATTTGCGGTTCACGAGGCACACGAAGATTTAACACACCCTTACCGATCCAGTTCCTCGCTCGACGTGATGGGCCGCGCGACTCACCACTGGATGAGATTCTTCGCTTCGCTCAGAATGACGGCCAACAACCGGTGAGCGCCGAACGGACGGGCTAGGAGAAACGGATCATAGTCGATGGCATCGTCAACTGCTGGCGGGAGCCGCGCGCACCCGCGCCGGGAAGCGGCAATGGGGTCAGGTTCTTCTGCGAGGCAAACTGCCTTTCATGTAGGTTGAAGCAAATGCGCTCAACCCGCTCAAGACCACGAGTATCCACAGCGCGGCGCGAATGGTCGAAAGCTGCGCGACAAACCCGATCAGCGGCGGACCGGCGAGGAAGCCGGCATAACCAGCAGTGGTGACGACGGCGAGGCTCGGTCCAGGTGCGCTGCCTTCAATATTCCCGGCGGCCGCAAACGTATTGGGAATAATCGTCGCTAGACCAGCTCCCGCGCAGGTAAATCCCACCAGCGCCGAAGCGGCGGTTCCGAACACCAAGACGCAGCCGATCCCTGAAGCCGCTAACAATGCTCCGTAACACACCAAGTGCGCGCGGCCGAGCTTTCCAGTGAGATAGTCACCGGCCAGGCGACCCGCAGCCATGGCGCCGGAGAACACCGCATAACCGAGAGCGGCCAGCCCCGGCCCGGCGAGAACCGAAGTGCGAAGATAAATGGCGCTCCAATCGGCGATCGCGCCTTCAACGAGCATGATCGAAAACGCCAGCAGAGCGAGCGCACCCAAAATGACAGACCAGGCAATCGCCCCGCCGGTTGCCACTTTCTCCGACTCCGAAGGCGACGAGGGAAGCGGCAGCCACCCGAACGCCAGCAGGGACATCGCCACCAGCACTATTCCGCTGGCCCAAAAATGAATCCCGACCGTAATCCCGCGCGAAGCGACCAATCCTCCTAATGCCGATCCGGCCATTCCACCCAAACTAAAAAGGGCATGGAAGGAAGACATGATGTGACGTTGGTAGAGCTTCTCCAGCATCACCGCGTGCGTATTCATCGATACGTCCATCGCGCCGGCCGTCGCTCCATAGAAAAGCAGAGCGACCGACAACCCCAGGACCGAATTCGATTGGGCAATGAACGGAAGTGCCAGGCCAAAACCCAGCGTCGACCCAATCACGATGGCCAGAGTGCCGAAGCGGTTGATGAGCCAGCCCGCCACCGGCATGGAAAGAACCGAACCGATTGCCGCCATCATCAGCGACCGGCCTAAAACGGCGGGCGAAAGATGCAGCTGCGTCTGAAAGGCCGGAATCCTCGAAGCCCAGGTAGCGATGATCAGCCCGTGGATCAGAAATATTAATGACACACTCACGCGGGTTTGTCGGAGGCCACGGCCCATAGCTACTGAAGAATTATCTTGTTTGGGGTCGGTTTCGGCCGTAACATGCACAAAGCTGACAATACACGTATATACGTGCGTATTCAAGAATATTCATGCAAGGCGGTGGAGAATGAAACCGGAAATTGAACCAGACCAAAACGCTCTGAAAGAAGAGCGCCAACAACTCATTCTCGAATTGCTCGGCAGCGAAGGCCGAGTCCTCGCCGCGGAACTAAGCGGTCGGTATAACGTTTCCGCAGACACGATTCGTCGAGACCTGCGCGAGCTGGCGCGTTCGGGAAAAATCCAACGGGTACACGGCGGCGCTCTGCCTCGCCGCGCGGAGACTGCTCCGTTCGTCTCTCGTCACAAAATCGATATCGAGAGCAAAGCCGGAATTGCTCGAGCCGCGGCTGATTTGATCCGCGATGGTCAGGTCGTGCTGATTGACGGAGGCACGACGAACCTAAGAATCGCGTCTTGCCTTCCAAGAGAGCGCGCGGCAACGATTGTTACCAACAGCCCGCCGCTGGCGTTGGCCCTGGCCGATCATCCGAAGATGCGCGTGCGAATACTCGGAGGAAATTTCGATAAAGAGGCGCAGGTCACGACCGGCGTCGATACGATTCGGGCAATCGAATCCATCCGCGCTGATCTATGCCTCGTGGGAATGTGCAGTTTGCATCCGGAGATCGGAATAACCGTCGGCGACCAGGAAGAAGCATACGTGAAGCAAGCGATGATAGCGGCCTCCACAGAAGTGGTTGGCCTGATTTCCCTCGCAAAAATGGGAACGTTTCTGCCTTACGTCGTCGGTGCCGCATCCCGACTGACCCGTTTGATCACCGACGCCACCAACGAAGATGAGCTGAATTCCTACCGCTCGCAAGGCATAGAAGTCACAACTACGTAATCGCGCCCCCTTCCCACGGCAGGCGCGATCTCCGCGCCTATGTTATTTTGGTTCGTACCACTCCTCATGGCCAAGAAAACCAAATCTGCCAATCCCGAAGAGGTCACCGTCGAAGGAATCTTCGGCGAAGGCGGGCTGCTCGAAAGCCGCCACCCCGGCTACGAATTCCGCGCTTCGCAGCTGGCCATGGCCGAAGTGGTCGACGCCGCCTTCCAGAAACACCAGCACGCCGTGATCGAAGCCGGGACCGGCACCGGCAAAACCCTCGCGTATTTGATTCCGGCGATTCGCAGCGGTCGCCGCGTGGTGATTTCCACTGCTACCAAATCCCTGCAGGAACAGCTCTTTATGAAGGACGTCCCCTTCCTGCAAAAACATTTCGCGCCAAACCTGAAAGCCGCACTGATGAAAGGCCGCAGCAATTTTTTGTGCCGGCAAAAAGTCCATCAGATCGAAGGCCAGGCGGTCCTGCGCGGCATCGACGAAGTGGATTGGTTCTCGCAAATCAAAGACTGGGAAAAACTCACCGAAACCGGCGACCGCGCCGAGCTGACCTTTCTTCCCGACGACGCCGAGCTCTGGCACCGCATCGATGCCCGCAGCGATTTGTGTACCGGACAAAAATGCCCGGAATTTTCGCGCTGCTTTATCACCGCCATGCATCAACGCGCGCAGGAAGCCGACCTGATCATCGTCAACCATCATTTGTTTTTTGCCGACCTGGCCATCCGCCAGGACGATTTCGGCTCGATCCTTCCCGAATATTCCGCAGTGGTCTTCGACGAAGCTCACGAGATCGAAGACGTTGCCAGCGATTACTTCGGGCGCCGCGTTTCGAGCTACCAATTCGAAGAACTGGTCCGCGATACCGAAGCCATGCTGCGTATGCTGAAAGTGGAAGCCTCGCCGCTGCGCAAACACCTGATTCGCGTGCGCGAACGTGCCCGCACCTTCTTCGAGAATTTCCCGGAGCGCGAAGGCCGCTTCCCCTTCGGTCCGAACGAACGCAAAGCATTTTTGGAGCGCAATGCTTCGGCCTTCGAAGATCTCTCGGCCGCGGTAAAACGCATCGAAACCGAACTTTCCGCCATTACTCCGAAACCCGAAGAAGTCCTGACCCTCGCCCGGCGCGCCGCCGATTTACGCCGCGAATTTATTTTTCTCCTCGAGAGCGAAGAGAAAACCTACGTCTACTGGTACGAGCGCCGCGGAAAAGGAATCGTACTCACCGCCACTCCCATCGACGTCAGCGAAATCCTGCGCGAAAAACTCTTCGATCAATTCGATACCGTCGTACTGACCTCCGCGACGCTCGCCGTCGGCGGCCGCTTCGATTTTCTGAAACAACGCCTCGGCGTGCTACCGGCCAAAGAAACCGTCCTGCCCCAGGAATTCGATTTCCACGAACAGGCCCTGCTCTACATCCCGCAACAGATGCCGGACGTCCGCCACGAAACATTTTCAACGCGCGCTGCGCACGAAATCGTCAAGCTCCTCGAAATCACGAAAGGTCGTGCCTTTTGCCTCTTCACCAGCTATGCGCAGATGAAAATCGTCCACGAACTGGTCAGCGCGCGAATCAGCTTTCCTACTTTTCTGCAGGGCACCGCGCCGCGCTCCACCCTGCTGGATCGCTTCCGCAACACGCCGAACGCCGTCCTGTTCGCCACCGCCAGCTTCTGGCAAGGCGTCGACGTGCAAGGCTCGCAGCTTTCCTGCGTGATCATCGATAAGCTGCCCTTCGCCGTGCCCAGTGATCCCATCGTGGCCGCGCGCGTGCGCGCCTTGCAGGAAGACGGCCGAAATCCCTTCGCCGAATATCAGGTGCCCGAAGCGGTCTTGGCGTTGAAGCAGGGTTTCGGCAGATTGATCCGCTCCAAAACCGATCGCGGGATTCTGGCCATCCTCGATAACCGCATCACCCGAATGCAGTATGGTAAGATTTTTTTGGAATCGCTTCCGGATTACGCGAAAACGCAGGATATTGCCGAGGTTTCGCGCTTCATGGAAAACCATCCGGACTAGACAAAATGAAGCTCCACCAGAGGAATTCCGATGTTTGAAGTTTGGGTCGATGAACAGTTCGCAGCCGCGCACAATCTGCGCAATTACAAAGGCAAGTGCGAGAATCTCCACGGCCATAACTACAAAGTCCGCATCAATCTTACTGGCCCGCAGCTCGACGAAACCGGCCTGCTCTACGATTTCGTGCACCTGAAACAAGTCATCCAAGGTGTCATCCGCACCCTGGACCACAAATACCTGAACGAATTAAAACCGTTTGACCTGCTGAACCCATCGGCAGAAAATATCGCCAAGCACATATACGACGAGACCTCGAAGCAAATGCATCGCACGCCAAACGGCGCGGAAATTTCGAGCATCACGGTGTGGGAATCGGATGTAACAGCGGCCACGTATAGACCGTAGCGGAGGTAACTCCATGCGACTGTGCCGGGTAAAACAAGCGGTCACGCGGTATGAAAGCTGCAGGTCGGACGCGCGGCGGTTCAAAAAACGAAAGACCAAGAAAAAATGAATAAAGGATTGTTGATCATTGCGGTGCCGGCAATGCTGGTTTCCGCCTTCTGGCTGGCCATGGGCTGGGGCTGGAGAACCGCAGTGGTTGGCGTCTGCCTGGAACTTGTAATTCTACTTGTCGCTTCTAAGGTGAAATTCGCGTAATAATGGCCGCCGCAATTTAGGTAAGGAGAACTACATGACCCGAGCATTTTCGATTTTGACCGTCTTCTTCCTGGCGTTGATGTTGGCTACCGTGGCCATCGCGCAGGAATCCGCAAGTGTGAATGGCGAGATTTTGGATAAAGATGGGAAGCCCTACGCCGACGTGATCGTGGTGATGAAAAATGGCGACACCGGGCAGGCTTATACCAGCAAGACTGACAAAAACGGCAAGTTCGTGCAGCTCGGAATGAAGGGCGGCATTTACGACGTCACCTTGACCAATGCGAAAGACAGCTTCACCTTCACCGATAAAACTGTCGTCAACTCGGGCAAAGAGAACGACTACAAGCTGAACATTAAGGAAGTCATGGCCCAATCGGGCCCCAGCGCCGAGGATATTAAGAAGCGCGAGGAAGAACAAAACAAATTCAAGAATATGAAGCTGCATTTTGACAACGGCGTGAAGTCCATGGCTGACGCGAACGAAGTTAGAACTCAGCTGCGCACCGCTCCCGCGGACCAGAAAAGCGCTTTGCAGGAAAAGCGCACGGCGGATTGCCAGACGGCGATTACCGAATTCACCCAGGCCGAGCAGGGCGTCACCGCCAAAGACATAAAAAATCACGCGCTGGTTTGGGCCAACCTGGGCACCGCAGATGAGTGCGCAAATAAGAACGACGATGCCGCCGCTTCCTTTCAGAAAGCGATCGACTTGGTGCCGACTGCCGGTTACTACACGGGCCTGGCCACTAACGAAGCGGACGCCGGAGCGGCATCCACAGACCCGAAAGCTGCAGAAGCAAAATTCACTGACGCCAGCGCGGCATGCGATAAAGCCGTCGCTCTCGATCCAGCTTCCGGCGCCACCTGCTGGAAGAATCTGGGAATCGTGCTCAGCAATAAAGGCCGCATGAAGGACGCAATTTCCCCGCTGCAGAAAGCCACCACTGCCGACCCCAAGGACGCGCAGAGCTGGTTCATGCTCGGCAACGCCTTGACCGCCACCATCGAACCGAAGCAGGAAGGCGACAAAATGACCTACCTGATTCCGCCGGGTACCGCCGATGCCTATCAAAAAGCCATCGACCTCGCGCCTGGCACGCCCGTCGCCAAGCAAGCTCAGGATGCTCTCGACGGCTTGAACGCGATGAGCGGCGGCCAGGACACGACCGTGGGCGCGCGCAAGAAAAAGAAATCATAACCGTTTTTAGAACGGCGGCCGGTTTCCATGACCCGCCGCCGTTCTGTTACTCCTAGCCCGGCCCTCCCCCAGCCCGGCTTGCATCGCCTCTCGATTCGAATCCGCAGGGATGGTATTCTCAGCCTTCATTCCCCAAGGAACGTGGTGCCGAAGTGAATTCCCATTCGACCAGTAACGAACGCCGCCGCAGTGAACGAACTTTTGAATCCCTCCCGCTGGTGGTCCGCGGCGTGGATCTGCTGGGCCAGCCCTTCGAAGAGCGCACCACCACGCTGGCTTTCAATACTCACGGGTGCCGGTATTCGTCGACGCATCATCTGCCGCGCAATTCCTGGGTGACGCTCGATCTTCCGGCCAGCGCGCGGACCAGCGACGCCGAACCTTTGCGCGCGCGCGTGGCCTGGGTGCAACGGCCACATTCGATTCGCGACTTTTTTCAAATTGCCGTGGAACTGGAAACACCCGCCGACGTGTGGAAGTCCGCAGGAACAACTGAATCGCGGCACGGTTTTACGTTCTCCTCCGTCGAAGCCGGCGGCAGCGCGCATCATGCGATCGGCGAACAGGCTGCGAGCAATCCGCCGATCGACGCCGCAGCCAGCGAGACCAGCGTCCAGGTGATGGACCACATCGCTTCGGACAGCCCGCTGATCCGCGAACTGCGCTCCGAATTGCAGCGGCAGATTCAGGAGGCGGCGCAGACCGCGGCCGATGAAGCGCAGCACAAGGTCGCGCAGGCGACCCAGGAAAACGAACGCAAACTCTCGACCACCGCGGAAGAGACCTTCAGCAAGTGGCGAGCGGATCTCAATCACCTGCAAAATCAGGCGCGTGCCGAATATTCGGCGAGCCTCGCCACCCAGCAAAACGAATTCCTGCAAAGTGTAAAAGCAGAAATGGATGCGACGATTCGGCAGGCGCATGACCTGGTCAGCCAGTTGCATCATCAAACCGAGACGCTGCGCTCGGCCAGCGAAGTAGCCCACGAAAAAAACAGCCAGGTGGCGCAATCACTGTTGCAACTGGAAGCGGTGGAAGCGGCGCGCGCGGCCCGGCCCCCGGCCGGCCAGTCACGCGAGGAGATCGAAGCGCAGGAAGGATTGGCCGCGGGCTGGCGCCGGCGTCTCGAATCCGAAATGCAGGTGGCGCAGAAACAGTGGAACGAACTGCTGCAATCGTCGCTCGATTCGAATCTGCATCACATGGTCGGGCAAATTTCAGCTCATTCCCAGGAAATCCTGCAAGGCGCCGAAAAGAAAATGACCGAACGCCTCGGCGAGTTGCGCGAACCATTCGCCAAGGCCGCCGAGGAGGCGCGCGATACGATTGCCGGAATTCAGGCGTCGCTCAATCAGGAAGTGCAGCGCGCGCGCGGCTCGCTGACCGAAGTCGAACAGGTCGCGGCCCGCACGAAGGAAATTTCCGCGCAACTCGAAGCCGCCAGTCACGACACCTTGAACCAGCTGCACCGACGCCTGGAAAAAATTCTGGACACGCATACGGTGGAAATGAACCGCCGGGCCGACGGAATTTCGGCGAACCTTTCGCAGACGGTTGGATCGTCGCTCGATTCCGTCGGCCATCAGTTTCTGCAGCGCACCATCGCGGAGACCGAAGGAAATCTGGCGCCGCACCTGGAAAAAGTTCCCGCTCTGCTGCGCGAACTGGAAAGCCGCGAAGTACAGACCGAAGAAACGCTGCGCGTGCATCGCGAGCGGTTGCGCCAACTGGCCGAGAACAGCCAGCGCGAAGTGGATGGGCAGGTCACGGCCGCGACCGCGAACCTCCACACAAATTTTGAAGCGGCCCGCCGCGACGCCTTGACCAAATGGAGCGAGGAGCTGGACGCGAGCGGCGTTCGCGCCGCGCACTCCGCCGCCGAAGCGCTCGGCCGCACTTCCGAGTGGTTTCAGCAGGAGGCGCGGGCGCGCCTGCAGGTATTGATGGAACAGGCCATGACCACCGCCGGGGCCGATCTTGGCGGACGCATCGGAATCGCCACGCAGAGTTTCGAAAACCAACTGACCGCGCACTCCGGAGCGCATTTGGCGCAGATTCGCGACCAGGTGGACGGCATCGCGAACGAACATTCGGGACGAGCGCGCAGCGAAATGGAACGCGCCGCGGAAGCTGCCGCGGCTTCTTTTGGGCAGGTGCTGCACTCGGAATCCGAGCGGCAGACGGTGGAATTCCGCGCCTCGACTGCCGGAATCCAACGAGAACGAGTGGAAGAATTCGAGCACACGACCCAGGACCTACTGCACAAGCTCGAAGTGAATGCGTGGTCCTCGATGGAAAGTTTCCGGACGCGGATGTCTGAACAGTTGGAATCCGCGGTTTCCGACGGGCGCGGCGCGCTGCGCACGGAATTTTCGTCAGCGCTGGAAAATTACCAGGCTGAGCGAGAAACGCACCGGGAACAGTGGGCCGAGCATCTGGAGCGATTGAGCGGCGAAGCAACCGGAAGATTCCAGGAAAAGCTGCAAACGGCGGGAGACACCTGGATTGCCAGTTCGGTACGGCGACTGAACGAGCACGGTCAGAATGGAATTGAGTCGCTGCTGAAATCAGCGGATCAATCTTTGCGTGATTCTTTTGCGAAGGTGTTCGAAGGCTTGTCCGAAATGCTGCGCGACCGTTCGGCGAACGCCGCTGGAATGGGAACGGCGACGGGATTCGGGCAACTTCCAAATCGCGAGAATTCCGAAGGCACGCCCCGCAATAGCGTTATTTAAAACTTTACCAGGCAACATCATTCGGCCGGCAGAAACCAAAAATTCTGCCAGTCTGCCCAGATCCGTTGGTATTTTCGCCTGAGATTTATTTTCGGCCTACAACTTCCAGAACTCCCGACGCCACGTATTCGATTTGTTCCGCGGACATGCTGGGAAAAAGCGGAATACTCAGCACGCGCTCGCAGGCGCGTTCGGCATGCGGGAAAGTTCCCTCGGGGTAGCCTAACGAGGAATATGCGGGTTGCAGATGGACCGGCTTCGGATAGTGCACCGAAGTCTCGATCCCGCGTTCGGCCAGCTGGGCAATGATCGCCGGCCGATTTTTCACATAGATCACGAATTGATGATAGACGCACTCGTTTTGCGGATCATCGACCGGAATTGCCAGCTTCGCCGGTTCCAGCAGGCGGCGATACTCCCGGGCGATTTCGCGGCGACGCTCGGTCCAGGCATGCAGGCGCCGAAGTTTGATGCGCAGAATGGCGCCTTGAAAACCGTCCATGCGGTAGTTGTAGCCGACGAATTCATGATCGTAACGCGCGGTTTGGCCATGCGAACGCGCGGCGCGAGCGAATTTGGCAACGCCTTCATCGCTGGTGGTCAGCGCGCCGCCTTCGCCGTAGGCGCCAAGATTCTTGCTGGGATAAAAACTGAAAGCCGCGGCTCGGCCGAGCGAGCCGACCCGCTGATGCCGATAACGCGCGGCGTGGGCTTGAGCGGCGTCTTCCAGAATTTGCAGTTTGTGGCGCACCGCAATTTCGCGGATCGGGTCCATGTCCGCCGGGCGTCCGTACAAGTGCACCGGCAAAATCGCGCGGGTGCGCGGACTGATGGCGCGTTCGAGCAGTTTGGGGTCGAGATTCGCAGTCAATGGATCGATGTCGACGAGGACCGGTCGCGCGCCGCAATACGAGATGGCTTCGACCGTGGCCAGGAAAGTATTGGGAGTGGTGATGACTTCATCGCCGGACTGCACGCCCATCGCGAGCAATCCTAGATGCAGAGCGGCGGTGCCGCTGCTCAGCGCGACGCAATACGCGGTGCCGCAAAAATCTGCAAATTCTTTTTCGAAGGCCTGCACTTCAGGACCTTCAATGAACGCAGCATTCTGAGCGACACGGTCGAGCGCGGGCAGAATCTCGTCACGCAGCCCGGCATATTCCGCTTTCAAATCGAGCAGTGGAACTTTCATGGCAGTCATGGGATGGCGTAAAAACTGTACTGTACTGTGGGCGACGCGGCAAGCGCGAGGCACTCGACGCGTCACTGGTTCCGACCAGGAGAGCCATGCCGATCAGATGTGGGTTAACGTGCCGGTGACTTTGGTGCGCCGCAAAGCCCAGGCAAATATCAAAAATGAAAATGGAATCAGGATCGCCGCGAAAATAAGCAGCGCCGCAATCGAGGGCCACAGTTGCGCCCACCCCGCGTGCGCCAGCAGCGCCGCGCGCATGCCCTCCAGCGCGTAAGTAATCGGAATCAGCCGCGCCAGAATCTGCAGCGGCCCCGGCAAAACGGAAACCGGATACATCATTCCGCCCACCAGGCCGGAAACTCCCAGGAAAAGCCACTTGGCCGGATTTCCGCGCTTGAAGAGTAGCGTATAGCTCGCCGAAATTATTCCCAACCCGACGAACGCGAGAATCGAGGCGAGTAAAATCGCCAGCGCGCCCGGCCAATTCGCCGAGTGTGGAGAAAAATTGAAAACCAGAATTCCCCAGCCGAGATAAACGATCGTTCGCAGGGCCAACGCCGAGAAGGGATAGATCGCCGAGCCCGCCAGAATCACCGGCAGCGGAGTTTGGGTGACCAGCAGCGCTTCGAGCGTCCGGTTTTGGCGCGCTTCTTCGATGCTCGAATCAAAAGCGGTGAGCGAGACGCTGAGGTAATCAAAAAACGCGAAACCGACCAGAGCGAACGCAAAGTAACTGCTGTTGGCGGGAAGCGCGCGGGAAAGCTCCGGACTCTGCACAAATATCGAAAGGTAATAAAAAGTAGCGACTCCGAAAAGCGCTTCGAGGACTTCGATGAGAAATGCGCCGCGGTAGGCGCGAGAGATGGCGAAGTCGCGCAGGAAGAACGCGACGAATTTCCCGATGGTGCGAGCGAAATTCACGAAGCCGCGCCGCCGGATTCGGAGAAATTACGGGCCAGCTTCATCACCGCAGTCGCAAAAGTTTCGGATCCGGTGGCGGCGCACAAACCGCGAGGCGTATCGAATGCCGCCACGCGTCCGTGCTCGAGAACCAGAACGCGATCGGCGATTTCTTCCACTTCGCTGAGCGTGTGAGAAGCGAAGAGAAGAGTTGTGCCGTTACGGCGCACCAGATCGTCTTTTACCAGACGCCGAAAATCGGCCGCGGCCAAAGGATCGAGGCTCCGGGTGGGCTCGTCGAGAAGCAGCACGCTGGGCTGGTGCAGAATGGCGCGGGCCAGTCCCAACCGATGACTCATGCCGGTGGAAAAGGTTCGGACCTGACGGTGCAGGTCGGAGGTGAGGCCCAGAAGTTCGGCGGTGGAAATGATGCGAGCGATGAGCGTGGCGCGAGGCAAATTGTTCATCGCGCCGAAGAACGCCAGATTTTGCCGGGCGGTCAGTCGCCCGTAGAAACCTTCGTCGCCCCCGGTGTGATAACCGATCTGCCGGCGGACCAAAGCGGAGGAACGCTCGAGATCATGGGCGGCGATTGCAGCGCGGCCGCGGGTGGGAAGTACGAGAGTGGCCAGGATGCGAAGCAAGGTGGACTTTCCGGCGCCGTTCGGCCCGACGATTGCAACTGCCTCACCCGGAGCGACCGAAAACGAAATACCGGCCAGGGCGCATTGGGTGGGCTTGGCAATGGGATGGAGCAGCGAGCGCCAGCCGGATTGCGCAGGCGGGAAGAATTTCTCGAGCGAAGAAACGGCGATAGCGTCGGGCGGCACTAGGGCGGTTATAACCGAAGTGCGCGGGGCAATCCAGTTCCGTCGTTGCTTTATGGGTAAGTCTCGGTAGAATAAACGTGGCAAGCGTGGCTGGCTCGGAGGCGTCCGGGCTTCGCGCAAATGCTGAAATTTACCCCAGCTTAACCAGCCCTTACGACCGGAGCGGCCAGCGTGGACGCACCTCTTTCCTTACAGACGACGGTAATGGCATCGCCGCATCAGGTTTCCTGCCCGCTCGGCGATGAGTCGGCCATTTTGAACATGAAAAACAGCGTGTACTACGGTATGAATCCGGTAGGCACCACGGTGTGGGGCCTGCTGAAGCAGCCGAAAACGGTGGCGGAAATTCGCGACGCGATTCTCGGCGAGTACGAGGTTGAAGCCGACCGCTGCGAGCGCGATTTGTTCAGCCTGCTGGAACAGTTGCGCAGCGAAGGGCTGATCGAAGTCCGGAGCTGAGGCAGCTGCTGCGCGGAAATTCGAGCGACTTTGCATTGGGCCGCGGGTTAGAGAAACCAAAATGACGAGCGCAGCTCACAGGTGGAGGACTTTTTGGTCGCTGAACCGCGACGAGCGCGGCGTGGCCTGTTCCGCTGCGGCTGAGCTCGCGATTACGTGGATCGGATTGCGCGCGTTCGGATTTTCGCGCTGGCAGCGAATGGTAGAGCGCAGAGTTTCGCGAGTTGAATCGAGAGAATCGGCCGCGTCGCGGGCGGTATCCGCGAATCGCCTCGCGCAATTGCAGGAAGCGGCCGCGCGCAGTCTTTTTCTTCCCACCAACTGCCTGGAACGATCGCTCGCTCTATGGTCTCTGCTGCAACGCCGGGGCTTTCCCGCCGAGCTGAAATTTGGCGCGCGAAAAAATTCCGGAACGTTCGAGGCTCACGCCTGGGTCGAATTGCACGGCGTGGCGCTGAACAATCCTGCCGACGAGCAACGTGAGTTCGCTCCGTTCGATGGCGCCATCGCTTCACTGGAGCCGCGCGCGAAATGAGCGGCATCGTGGGCATGTACGAGCGCGGCGGAGCTTCTCTGGATCGGGCGTTGCTGCGGGCGTTCACTCAATCGCTGGCCTATTGTGGGCCGGATGGGCAAGACACCTGGAACAACGGGACGCTGGGTTTCGGGCACACGCTGCTGCGAACCCGGCGCGAATGGCAGCACGAAAAACAACTGGCCAGCCTCGACGGACGATTCTTCATCACCGCGGACGCCAGAATTGATTGCCGCGACGAACTGCTGGATGCGATGACGGCGAAGGCCGGGAGCGAATTCGCCTCGGCGAATCTGGCCAGCGATTCCGAATTGATCTTGCGCGCCTACGCCACCTGGGGCGAAGAGTGCGTGCAGCATCTGCGCGGAGATTTCGCGTTTGCGATCTGGGATGCGCGGGAGCAGCGATTGTTCTGCGCGCGCGATCATTTCGGCTTGCGGCCATTTTATTACGCTGAGACCGGCGATCTTTTTTTGTTCAGCAACGTGCTGGAGTGCCTGCGCCAGCATCCGGAAATTTCCGCGCAGTTGAATGACGCGGCCATCGGCGACTTTCTGCTTTTCGGATTGAATTGCGATGAAGCCACCACCATGTTCCGCGACATTCGCCGTTTGCCCGCGGCTCATTCGCTGAGCGTTTCGGCCGAAGGGCTGCGCCTGCGCCGCTACTGGAGCGCGCCCACCGAAGGCCGCATTCGCTACGCGAAAACCGAAGACTACGTCGAGCATTTTCAACTTTTGTTGCAAGCGGCAGTGGCCGACCGCATGACCACCGACCGCACCGGCATTTTGCTGAGCGGCGGCCTGGACTCCGGCACGGTGGCGACGACCGCGCGGGACATCTCGAGGACAGCGGGCGGCACGCAGGACTTGCGGGCCTACACGGTGGTTTACCACTCGCTGAAAGAAGACGACGAAGGCGGCTACGCGCGCGCCACCGCAGATTTTCTGAAAATTCCGATTCGCCTGATCGCGATGGACGACGTCCAGCCTTTCGAAGGCTGGGACGATCCTGAAATTCGCTGGCCTGAACCGGTGGACGATCCGTATTTCGCCGGCCTTTTCAGGCAATTCGGAACCGTCGCCGAAGATTGCCGGGTGGTTTTTTCCGGCGAGGGCAGCGACAACTTAATGCATTTCCAGATGTGGCCGTACGTGAAGGACATGGCACGAAAAAGAGAGTGGCTGGGTCTGGCGAAAAACGTGTCGTCATACCTGGCGGTGCGTCCTTCACCGCTGCCGGGGGTACGCCGGCGCATCAAGAATTTTGCGCAAGGTAAGACCGCCGCTATGCAGGCCTTCCCGAAATGGATTGCGCCCGATTTTGCTCGTCGGCTCAACCTGAAAGATCGAGCGCGGGAATGCAGCGTGCTACCCACGGTGCAGCCGCATCCCGTGCTTCCCGAAGCTCACGCTTCGCTTTCTTTGCCCCACTGGGGAGATTTATTCGAGAAGGAACATAGCGGGCTAACCCGCTGCCCCGTGGAAGTTCGGCACCCATTTTTGGATCTGCGAGTGGTGAATTTTTTGCTGGCGCTGCCTCCGTTTCCTCACTTCTTCGATAAGAATCTGCTGCGCGAAGCTACCGCCGGCCGGCTCCCAGAATCCGTCCGCACCAGGCGAAAAACTCCGTTCACCGGCCAACCGCTGGTGAAGTTTATTGAGCACACCGGTGGAAAGACGTTGAATCATGTAAACTGGATTGCCGATATTGATTCATATGTCGACCGTAATTCGATGCAAGCGTTTCAAAGCGAAACAGATGCCGAGCAGCTCGACTCCGACATTCGCCCGCTCTGTCTTAACTTTTGGTTGCAGTCAACGCGTAAGGTCCGGTATAACTTTCGTGCGGAGGTTCGCAATGCTTAAGCCCGTACAACGGGATCCTAGGAAACCATACGCACCACCTCAGCTGTCCGTTTACGGGACCGTGAAGGCGCTTACGAAGAAAATGGGATTCCACCACACGCGTGACGGCGGTGGTTTGCCGAGAATTAAGACGGCAATTTAATAAACGCACAAAATAATTTCATCTGAAATTTTCTTGCCGTATTTCGCCGTTATAAAAGCCCCGTGGAAAGCCCGGATGGATTTGCCAGGGAACATCGCCTCCGAAGCGAAACTTCGGGCGCGACCGAAGTGACTGGTCACGAGTTCGTCTACCCCATCTTTGGTTTGGAACTACACAGCAACCTCGCCCTGCCTGAAATTTCTTCCATTCGTATCGCTCCCGATCGCTCAGGGAACATTCGATTAACCACCGCGCCTGAAGTCCGCATCGGAATTCGCTTAAAAACGAAACCGTACGATCAGCCGCTACCCGAATCCATCGTTTATACCAGCGAGCACCGCGACACGGCTGGCCAGCCGTCTCTGCGAATCTGGAAGGTGAACGACGGGCAATTCCTACGCCTCGAGTATTTCGACGGCACTCAATTCTGGTTCGATCGCGGCGGGAACGAAGTCTGGGTCACTTGGCCGGAAAATTTAGGCCTCGAAGACGCCGCGACATATTTGCTAGGCCCGGTATTAGGTCTGTTGTTGCGGGTCCGCGGATCAACTGGCCTGCATGGCAGCGCGGTCAGCATCGGCGATGCAGTGGTAGCCTTCGTCGGCCCGGAAGGGGCCGGAAAATCCACCACCGCTGCCGCCCTGGCGCAGCAGGGATGCCCGATCGTCTCCGACGATGTCGTGGCCTTGGCCGAAGTGAACGGCGTTTTCCAGGTTCATCCCGCCTACCCGTATTTGTGCCTCTGGCCTGAATCGGTGGAGGCGTTGTTTGGTTCCGCCGAAGCCCTGCCGCGCTTCAGCGAAGCGTACGAAAAGCGGTGCTTGTCCCTGGAAAAAAGGAAGTTAGCGTTCGAATCGCGGCAACTCCCGTTGCGCGCGATTTACATATTTGGCGAACGGCGATCCGAGCGGGCTCCAGCGATCAACGATTTGTCCGCGCCAGACGCCTTTCTAGCGCTGGTGGCCAATACCTTTGCCACCAACGCGCTCGATTCCGCGCTGCGCGCTAACGAATTTGCAACGCTGGGCCGATTGATACTGGGAATTCGCGTGCGTGAAGTGGTCGCGCACTCCGATCCGAAAAAACTTTTCGAACTGTGCGCACTGATCCGCGAGGACCTCGAAAACCATGGCAGTTCCTCGAGCCACCCGTCACCCTAGCCGGTTGATAATGTCCCCTTGGCGATTTGCATACGCCGTGGTGGAAATCGACTCCACTCACCGTTTTCGGGAGGTGCTGACCGTGCTACTATCGCGAATCGAAACGGGTTCCCCAAACGAATTAGTGGTTTCGGAAACCCGGGATTAGTCGACTCGCAAATTCACGAATCAGTCATTCTAACGGCCAACAAAAACATCGCAGCGCGCTGCACCTGAGGCGCGAAAGCAAAAAACTGAGGAGAAACACCATGCAGACGAAATCGTCGCGAGTGCGGATGGCAGGCTTAGTCGTGATGGTGCTGGGGCTGTTGGCTTTGACCGGGTTCGCTTTCCGTCATCACCAGAAGATGGCCGGCACGAACGGCCGTGACGTGGCCGCTGCAGCAGCGCCGACCTCGGCGAACTCTGCCGAGTTGGCCAATGCGTATCGGAGGTCAGGCCTCAGTTTTCAGCAGAATGAAGGACAGACCGACCCGCAGGTTCGCTACCTGGCGCGCGGCGCGGGCTACGCGCTCTTCTTGACCCCGCAGCAGGCGGTCATCGCGTTGCGCAACTCGCCGGCGCCGCGCAGCAACCGCGATCCGCGAATGCGGCCGGTGCGCCAGCCGCGCAACGATGAAGGTCCCGTGATTCAACTCCAACTGGCCGGCGCGAATGCGAGTCCGGCGATGA
This sequence comes from uncultured Acidobacteriota bacterium, assembly GCA_963711325.1. Taxonomy (GTDB): domain Bacteria; phylum Acidobacteriota; class Terriglobia; order Acidiferrales; family UBA7541; genus Palsa-295. The sequence goes on from CAVQDR010000001.1 coordinate 507,468, forward strand.
CCGGCGTCGACCCGCTGCCGGGCCATGTGAATTATTTCACCGGCAGTGACTCCAAGAACTGGCGCACCAATGTGCCTTCCTTCTCCGAAGTGAAATATCAAAGCGTATATCCCGGAATCGACTTGGTTTTCTACGGCAATCAGCGCCGGCTGGAATATGACTTGATCGTCGCGCCGGGCGCCGATCCGAACCAAATCGCATTCGACATTCGTGGAACCAAGAACCTGCACATTAACGCCAAGGGCGACCTGGCCATGCAAGTGGCGCACGGAGAAGTCGACTTACAGAAGCCGACAATTTTTCAGGGACGGGACGGGCAACGGAAGCAAATCGCCGGAAATTACGTGATCGCGGAAAATGGCACGGTGAAAGTGGTGGTGGACAAGTATGACGCCACGCAGCCCCTGGTCATCGATCCGGTCCTCGACTATTCGACGTTCCTCGGCGGAAGCGCGGACGAGATCGCCAACGGCATTGCGGTGGACGCGGCCGGCGACGCTTTCGTAACCGGCACCACCTTGTCCACGGATTTCCCGACGGCGGGAGCAGGCGCGACGTTTCAGTCGACCTCCAAGAGCACTCCGGCAGTCTTCGTAGCCGAATTTAGTCCTACCGCCGCCGCTCCGTTACTGAACTCGACCTACCTGAGCGGATCGGGCGGAGAGGAAGGGACGGCCATCGCGGTGGATGCCAGCGGAAACATTTATGTCACCGGACAGACTTTCTCCACCGACTATCCGACCAATGGCAAGGCGGTGATTCCGAGCCCGTTGACAGCGAACGATGCCGGAACAGCCTTTTTGACCGTGCTCAATGGCAGCACGCTGGTGTACTCGAGCTATCTGGGCGGCACCGAAGGCGACGAAGGCTGGGGCGTGGCTGCCGATGCGAACGGGCAGGCGTACGTTACCGGCCAGGCGTATCCCTCCGGTTTCAATCTGGGGACGGCCGGAACTTTTAATGGAACGCTGACCAACGCCAACGGAAGCGCCTTTGTGGCGCGCATCGACACCACCACGTCGGGCGCCAGCTCCCTAGCCTATTACACGTTCTTGAGCGGCTCGGGCGCCGGACTATTCAATCCCGGCGGTTTCCCCGCGGAAGTTGCATTCGCGGTGGCGGTCGACAGCAGCCAGAACGCCTACGTTACCGGGTACACGACTTCGCAGGATTATCCGACGACCTCAGCCGCCGCTAACCCCAATACTTTCCAGCCAACCATTTCTTACGTTCCAGTAAACGGTGTGGTGTTCCTCACGGAGGTCAACACGGCGACCACCGGAACTCCGTCGCTGGTGTATTCCAGCTTCGTCGCCAGCCCGACTTCAGGCGGGACCGGGGACATCGCGTTCGGAATCGCGCTGGGACCCACGGCCGGCGTGGCCTACTTGGCCGCCTCGGTCACCTCTCCGGGTTATCCGTCGACGCCCACGTCGTTTCAGCCGGCTCTGGCGTCGGCCAACGGCAACGGAGCCATCACCCTGATCAATACCACCGCCAGCGGCGCTGGGGCGCTGCAATACTCCACGTTTTTTGGTGGCAACGGAGGCGACACCACCACCGGCATCAAGGTGGACTCCACCGGCATCGTCTACGCGTCTGGTAACACTTCTTCCGCTGACTTGCCCTTCTCGCCCGGAGCCTTCATCACCACCCGAACGAATCTGAACGGTGAAGGCTACGTCTTGAAATTGAACCCCGGAGGAAATGGCGTCGCCGACAGACTGTACGCTTCTTATTTGGGCGGTTCGGGCGATGGCGCGGATTCCGACCTGGCTCAAGGAATAGCGATCGATTCGAGCAACAACGGATACGTCACCGGCCAGACCGTTTCTTCGGACTTCCCGCATACCGCGGGAGTGGCCTTTACCTCGTTGAACGGTCCTTCGGACGCTTACGTCACCAAACTCGGGCTGGTTGGAATTTTGAGCGCTTCGCCGAGCCCCTTGGCCTTCGGCACCCAACTGTTGAATACGCCGACGACTTCGATGACCGTCACCATCATGAATAATGCGGCCGTGACATTGCCGGTGCCCTTTACCGTGACCGGACCGAACGCGGTCGATTTCGCGGCCACGCCGGGAGCCACCACTCCTTGCAGCGGGACGCTGGCCGCCGGAGCAACCTGCACCGTCGGGGTGATTTTCACGCCGACGCTGGTGCCGGCGGGAGCGGAAACCGGAACTTTGGCGATTGGAACCGCACCGAATTCGACGACGGTCGCTTTGACCGGAACTGGCTCGGCGACCGGAGATTTCAGCTTGACCGTGCCGGCAACCTTTGACGTAACCAGCGGAGTGGCCGCAACGATTCCGGTGATGGTGAATGGCCTGCAGGGCTTCAACGGTTCCGTGAACCTGGCCTGCATGGGCACCACCACCAACGTAACTTCGTGCACCATTCCCTCTTCGGCGATGGTCGGCCAATCCGTAAACGCCAGCGTGACCGCAACCCGGTCGATGGTCCAGCCGGTGGTGACCTTCAAGAATCCGCCGACTACCAACATCCGCCAGGTGGTCTTCCTGCTGATCGGAATTGGAATGTTCTTCATGATTCCGATGACCCAGCGCTTGCGCACGCGAATCGGTCTGGCGACGGCTATGCTGGTTTTCGTCGCGGTGGCCGGTTGCTCGGGCGGCGGCTCCTCCAGTCCGCAGACGGGTTCCATCACTATTACCGGAACCGGAACGGGCACCGCAACGGGCATCACCCACAGCGCCACCGTGAGCTTGAGCATCAGCAAGTAAACGACTGCGGTTTTTTCTTTCCGGCCGCGCGCTCCGGTATGGGGCGCGCGGCTTTTGTTTTTTCGGGCCTGGCCGCCACGCACGTGACTCGGCCTCCCCGCCCTTCAAATATCGCCGCCTCCCTACCCTTCGGGTGCGTTTCCATCTATTCTAGGTGCCGCTAAATGCAAACCCTTGCAGGCCCTGCGCATCTGAACCTTGCGCGAAATATCAGGGGAAGATTGGCTGGAATTCTGGGGAGGAAGTTGTCGATGAAAAAGTTTGCCGGGCTATTTTTGTTGTTGGCCATTTTCTGTTCGCCCGCCGTGGCGCAGGAGAAAGATAGTTGGAAAGTTTTCAAGAAGCCGCCGGTCCGGTCGCGCTTCGAACTGGGCGGTGGGCTGCTGTATCGGTCGTTCGACAACATCGATTCCACCGGGCAGCCTTCCGCGAATTACCAGCGGCTGAACCAGCTGGGTTGGAGCGGTTACGCGGACTATCGGTTTTTGCGTTGGCTCAGCATCGGTGGAGATCTATCCGGCGCCTATCACCTGAGCAGCAACAACGGCAACACCCAGATCTACACGCTGATGATCGGACCGCAGCTTTATCCCTTCGGGCACGACCACAAACTCATTCCGTTCGGGCACGTCCTGTTCGGGCGTGGAGTGTACGGCTTCAATCTGGAAAGTCAGGGCGGATTTAATCCGTTGAGCCATTGGGACAACGGCTATACCTGGATGGCCGGTGGGGGCTTGGATGTGAAGTACAAAAGGCGGTGGCTGATTCGGCTTGTCGAAGCCGACTACGAAGCTTCTCACTTCGGTGCATCCGGGGCGCCCAGCGAAGGCAATTACCGGATATCGATTGGGCTCCTGTATCGTTTTGGCGTGAGATAACTGCGCGATCCGATCTTAGGATTTGGTTTCGGGTCGTGCCCGCGCGTGAAGGTTGCGCGCCAGATTTTATCCATGCTTTTTCCGCGAATTTGACCTTGCGCCAGCACATCCACTCGTAGGAGATTACGGCACCGTGGAGCAGACTTTGGAAGCTGCGGGCACCAGGGGCGCAGTTCTGGCGCTGGCTGTGTGCCTGGCCGGTTTTCTGTGCTACCAGGCCGGCCGGCTGTGGGTCGCGGACCGCGACACGCGCTCCAACACGCTCGCGCGGCTCGAACGCGGCGCGGCTCTCGAACCGGGAAACGCGGACGCCTGGGACGCGCTGGGCCGCTTTCGCCAGCTCGATTTTACCAATCCGGATTCCGACGGTGCCTTGGCCGACTATCAACGTTCGGTGCAGGCCAATCCGCTTTCCGCCCACCATTGGATGAATCTGGCCGAAGCCTACGAAGCGAACGGCGAGGTGGCCAAAGCGCGCGACGCTTTCCAGCAGGCTCGTAATGTTTATCCGCTCTCCGCCGAAGTCGCCTGGAACTACGGAAATTTTCTGCTGCGCCAGGATCAGCCCGTCCAGGGCTACGCCGAAATCCAGCATGCGGTGCACTCCGATCCAAAACTTCTGACCCTGGCGATTTCCCGAACCTGGCGCTCCAGCCGCGACATCAACACCCTGCTCGATAACGTGCTGCCCGCCGATTCCAATGCCTACCTGCTGGCCATCGATTATTTCGCGACCACCAAACAGCTGGAACCGGGGCTGGTGGTGTGGCAGCGACTGGTCGCGCTGGGCAAACCGATCGAGATCGCGAGATCTTTTCCGTTCTTGGACGAATTGATTGCCGAGGATCGATCGGCCGACTCAAAAAAGGTCTGGACCGACGCGCTGGCCCTAGCCGGATTGAATCACGACCCGCCTTTGAACAATTCGGCGGTCTGGAACGGGGATTTCGCCCGCGATTTTCTGCAAGGCGGCCTGGATTGGCGCTGGATCACGCCTCCCGGCGTCGATTTCGAATTCGATACCGTGCCGCAGAATTACGGGACCCGCTCCGCTCAGCTTTTCTTTGGAGGCGGCAGCAACGTCGAAGTCACCGAGCCCAAGCAGTACGTTCCGGTCGAACCCGGGCAATGGTATCGATTCCATGCCTACATGCGGACCCAAGCGCTTTCTACCGAGATGGGCACGCGATTTCTGATCACCGATCCGAACCATCTGAATTCAGTCAATCTGAAAACGGAAAATTTCTCGGGCTCGCACCCCTGGACCGCCACCGACGTGGATATTCACACCAGTGCAAATACCCATTTCCTGCTGGTGCAATTGTTCCGCGAACAGAGCCGCATGTTCGACAATAAGCTCAGCGGGACCATGTGGATTGCCGACGTGTCGCTGACGCCTTCGACCGGTCCTTCTTTGGCGCCGCCGAGTGCCCCGGAACCGCCACCCACCGGCGTTACGGAACCGCAATGAAGTTCGTCGGAGCAGGCCTCTGCGCGTTGATCGCCGTTACCGTGCTGGCCTTCGGCGGCGTGGAAGTCTGGTCCCAATCGATTCTCGAAGCAGGCGCGGCATTGCTGTTTGTAGTCTGGGCGGTGATTGCTTTCCGCGATCCCAACCTTAAGATTATCTGGAACCCGCTGTGCTGGCCGCTATTGGGGCTGCTCGCGATTGGATTATTCCAACTCGTCTTTCGCATCACCGCGTATCCCTTCCTGACTCGCGTCGAAATTCTGAAGCTGATCTCGTATTTCCTGATTTTTTTCCTGATCACCCAGGTTTTCCGTGACCGCCAGGAACTGAATGGCCTGGCCTGGGCCATAATGTTTCTGTGCTTCGGCGTTTCGCTGCTCGGAATCGTCCAACGCTTCACCTCCGAAGGATCGATTTACTGGTTTCAGAAACTCACCGCCGGAGGAGATCCGTTCGGCCCGTTCGTAAACCGCAATCACTTCGCGGGCTTTGCTGAACTGACCATTCCGGTTGGATTGTCGCTGCTGATTTTCCGTGGGCTGCGTCGAGACACCTTCCCGCTGGCCGGTCTGCTGACCGTGGTGCCGATGGGAGCACTGATCCTCTCCGGCTCGCGCGGCGGCATTGTCAGCTTTGCTTTCGAATTGGCGGTGGTCGGCCTGATCGCGCGTTCGCGAAAACGCGGCGCGGAACCGCCGCGGCTGGCCGCGCTGGCTCTGGTCGGCCTCGCAGCGCTGGGATTAATCGGCTGGCTCGGAGCCAGCCGGGCCATCGAGCGATTTTCCACCTTGCACGCCGGAGACGTTTCGCTGGCCAGGCGCGGCACCATGGTGCGCGGCGCAACGCATATTTTTCTGCATTATCCGCTGGCCGGATGCGGCTTAGGTTCGCTGGTTGCCGTATACCCGAAGTTCGAAACTTTCTACGACGGCCTGGTCGTCGATCACGTTCACAACGATTACATGGAGTTGCTCGCCGAGATGGGCCTGCTCGGCGCCCTGTGCGGCGGCGCGTTCCTGTGGATTTTATTTCGCGACGCCAAGAAGTGCTGGGCCGCCGAACAAGGTCACTTTTCGCGGGCCATCCACGCCGCCGGTATCTGCGCCGTCTGCGGACTCTTGCTGCACAGCACGGTGGACTTCAATTTGCACATCCCCTCGAACGCGCTGCTCTTTTTGCTCGCCGCGCACCTGGCCACCACCGCTCCTTTGCCATCCGAAGGCGGAAAAGTCCGGCGGCGCACCCGAGTACGGCGAGACCCGGACCGCGGCGAAGCCGAATCGGCCGAAGAAGTGGAGGAAGCTGGAGCCGGCGGTTGAGGGGGCAACTATTAAAAACTTTTAACGCCCTTCGGTGTTGTCATTGCGTGGGGGAAGCATATCTCTCCGTTGACAGCTTCGAGACCCTAAGGGATAGTGATTGAGGGTTTTATACGATGATTGCGACAGTCCGGCGAGTTTCGGACTGGCCTAAGGCTTTGCCTGTCCTATTATTGTCCATACTCATGATGTGTGGCTGGCAGGCGGCTTACGGCCAGCAGAAAACCGAAACACCGCAACAAACCAACGCGAAGATTCAAGAGCTGGCCACGCTGGCGAGAACCCAACCTCACGACGTCGCTGTGGGCACTGGCGACATGCTGCATGTGGAGGTTTTCGACGTGCCGGAATTGTCCCGCGACGTGCGCGTCAGCGAAACCGGGGAAATCAGCTTCCCGCTGATTCCTGGGAGGATTCGGGCCACCGGCCTGACTCCCTACCAGCTCGAGCAAAAAATCGGGCAGTTGCTGATTGAAAACGGCCTGGTTAGCCACCCCCAAGTTTCGGTCTTCGTCAAAGAACAGAATAGCCAGCCGGTATCGATCGTCGGAGCCGTGTTCAGGCCTGGCGTCATCCAGATTATCCGGCCCACTACGCTGCTCGAACTGCTGGCGACCTCGGGCGGAATCCAGGACGACGCCGGCAGTTACGTCATCGTCACCCGCCAGAACGCCTCGGCTCAATTACAATCAGAAGCTGCGGCGGCGAACGCGGAACCTCCTCCGCCGACGCCACCCGACGAGCTGACTCAACCGGCGCAAATCGTGACCATCCGGCTGCAGGACCTGCTCGAATCGGGCAACCCGGTTTACAACATTCAGATTTTTGGCGGCGACGTGGTCAGCATTCCGCGCGCCGGAATCGTCTACGTCACCGGCGCGGGCGTTTCGCAGCCCGGCGGCTACGTGCTGCAGAGCCACGGCGAGCAGATCACGGTGATGAAAGCGGTGGCCCTGGCGCACGGGCTGACCGGCTTTTCGAAATCCGATGACGCGGTGATCATGCGCAGCAATCCGGTCACCGGCACGCACGACATCATTCCGGTGCACATCAAGCAAATCGAACAGCACAAGCTCGACGACATGACCATGAAGTCGAACGACATTTTGTACGTGCCGGATAGCATCGGCAAGAAAGTGCTGGCGCGCGGCGCGGAAGCAGCCATCAGCGTGGGCACCAGCGTCGCAGTCTTCCGTTCGTATTAATTGAATCGCGTTCGCCAGCGGTATTTTTTTGAGGGATAAACGAATCAATGGACGAGCCGTCTCGAATCTTACCTGCCGCGCGTGACCGCAAACCGGCCCCGGGCGATGCGCTAACCGTCATCCCGGCGCCATCGGTGCTGCCGTGGGATCAGGTCCCGCGTGAGCCGCACCTGCTCGATTACCTGATCATCCTGCGCAAGCACCAGTGGCTGATCATCACCTTCCTGCTGACCGTGGTCACCGTGGTGACCATCGCTTCCTTCAAAATGAAGCCGGTGTATGAAGCCGCCGCGCGCGTCGAAATCGATAAAGAATCGCAGAACCTGAGCCCGTTCCCGGATTCGAATTCTTTCGGCGAATTCGAAGACAGCGAGAATTACATCGAGACCCAATCCAAGATTCTGCAAAGCGAAACGCTGGCGCTGACCACCATTAAATCGCTGGACCTTTCGCGCTATCCCGAATTCGGCGGAAGCGCGGCAGCCGCGGTGCACGAAGGAGCCATCACCCGCCGCCCGGCCATTCTCGGCGCGTTCCTCGGACGCTTGACCGTCAAACGCGTTCCCAACAGCCGCCTCATGCAAGTCGGATTCGAAGCGGAAGATCCGCAGCTGGCCGCGACCGTGGTGAACGCGCACCTGCAAAACTTCATCGAAGAAAATTTCCGCAGCAAGTACGACGCGACCACCCGCGCTTCCAACTGGCTTTCCGCCGAACTCGAGGAACTGCGCATCAAGGTGGAAAAATCGGAAGACGCGCGCATCGCCTACGAGCGCGAAAATCAGATCTGGCAGATCGACGAAAAACAGGACATCACCACTCAAAAGCTGGCGGACCTCAGCAAAGCGGTGACCGACGCCCAAACCGACGTGGCCGAGAAGGAAGCGCTGTACCGGATGGCGACTTCCGGCAATGTCGACGCGCTGCCGGCGGCGCGCGGTAACGAAGTAATTTCCGGGCTGGTCAAACGCAAATCGGACCTGGACGAGCAGTACGCCGAAGCGCTCGATCAGTACGGGCCGAATTATCCGAAGGTGCTGCGGCTGGCCGCGCAGCAAAAAGAAGTCGACGATCAATCTGGCCAGCGCGCGCAAAACCATGGTCGAGAGCGTCGGAATCGAATTCGAACACCGCCAAAAGCCATCAGGAACTGCTGCAGGAAGCTCTGGACAAGCAGAAAGCCGAAGCCAACGACCTCGCCGAAAAGCTGGTGCAGTACCACATCCTGCAGCACGACGCCGAATCGAACAAACAGCTCTACGACGGCCTGCTGCAGAAGCTGAAAGAAGCCAGCATCATGGCCGGCCTGCGTTCCAACAACATCCGGGTGGTCGATCCGGCCATGGCTCCGGCCGGACCTTCGCGGCCGCAGAAGGCGCGCAACATCGTGCTGGCGTTTCTGGTCGGCCTGGTCGGCGGAATTGGCCTCGCGCTGTTCCGCGAATATCTGGACAACACCGTAAAATCTCCGGACGACATCGAAGCGCTCACCGGCTTGCCTTCGCTCGCCGTCGTTCCGTCATTGCCGGGCTTGCCCAGCACGCAAGGCCGCTTGTCGCGCCTGGCTCGAGAAGCGGCGCCACAGTCCGCTTCCGGACCACGCGTCGAACTGCTTTCCTACATTCAGCCGAAATCGCAAATTTCCGAAGCGTTCCGCGCGCTGCGTACTTCCCTGCTCTTATCGCAAGCCGATCATCCGCCGCAAGTGATTCTGGTCACCAGCGCATTGCCCCGCGAAGGAAAGACCACTGCCGCGGTAAACCTGGCAGTGACCCTGGCGCAACTTGGCGACCGCACGTTGCTGATGGATTCCGACTTGCGCAAACCCGGCATTCGCCGCGCTTTAAATTTAACTGGCGGCAAAGAAGTCGGCCTGAGCTCGTATCTGGCCGGAGTCTCGACTCTCGACGAAGTGCTGATGCCGCATCCGACCATCAACAACTTGGTGGCCTTGACTACCGGTCCGGTGCCGCCGAGTCCCGCCGATTTGCTTTCTTCGCATCGCATGCGCGAAGCGATTACCGATCTGCGCCACCGCTTTAAATTCGTCGTCATCGACTCGCCGCCGGTCATGGCCGCGACTGACGCCGTAATTCTTTCGGCGCTCACCGATGGCGTGCTGCTGGTCGTCCGCAGCGGAGAAACGCCCAAAGAAGCTTTCACTCGCACGCGCGATTTGCTGGCCGCGGTGAAGTGCCGGCTGCTCGGCGTGGTGCTCAATGCCGTCGATTCCAGCGCGCCCGACTATTACTATTCTTATCGCTACTATCCGTACGCCTACGGCTACGGGTACGGCGAAGATCCCAGCAAGAAGCCGGTCTTTTCCTCTGGGTCGGGCGATACGCACGGTCCAGCAACTTAACGAGGTGTCCTTATGCGTTATCTCATAACCGGCGGTGCCGGATTCATTGGCTCTCATCTATCCGAAGCCTTGATTGCGCGCGGCGAAGAAGTGTTTGTGCTGGACGATCTTTCCACCGGCAGCGTGGAAAACATCCGCCACCTCAAGAGCAACAAGCGCTTCCATTACATTTTCGATTCGATCATGAACAAGCATTTGCTGGCGGAACTGGTCGATGAATCCGACGTGATTTTCCACCTGGCCGCCGCCGTCGGCGTGCGCCTGATCGTCGAAAGCCCGGTGCGCACCATCGAAACCAACGTGCACGGCACGCAAAACGTGCTGGACGCCGCCTCCAAAAAGAAAAAACTGGTTTTCACCGCTTCCACTTCCGAAGTCTACGGCAAGAGCGACAAGGTGCCGTTCCACGAAGACGCTGACCTGGTGCTGGGTCCGACCAGCAAAGGACGCTGGAGCTATGCCGCGTCCAAAGCTCTCGATGAATTTCTGGCGCTCTCGTTCTGGAAAGAGAAGAGACTGCCGGTGGTGGTCGCGCGCTTCTTTAATACGGTGGGCCCGCGGCAGACCGGGCGCTACGGCATGGTGCTTGCCCAATTTCGTGCGCCAGGCGCTGGCCGGCGAGCCCATCACCGTTTACGGCAGCGGCACGCAGTCGCGCTGTTTCTGCGACGTGCGCGATTGCGTCCAGGCGGTGCTGAAGCTGGTCGACGGCGGCAAAGCGATCGGCGAAGTGGTGAACATCGGTAGCACCGAAGAAGTCTCGATCGAGCGTCTGGCGCAATTGGTGCGCGAACGCGCCGGCAGCAATTCCAAAATCGTCTCGGTGCCCTACGATCAGGCCTACGAGCCGGGCTTCGAAGACATGCCGCGGCGCGTGCCGGCTCTCGAAAAACTCGAAAAAATTACCGGATTCCGCCCGTCGATTCGGCTGGAAGAAATCATCGACCAGGTCATCGCCTACAACCAAAACAAAGCGAATGCGAGCATGGGCACCGTCGCGGATTTGGGTGGATCGCTACCGCTGGCCGCGAAAGCGTCCGCGGATTAGAAGGCTGGTTAAGATTAGCATGAGCGGTCTCCCGACAAAAAATGATGCGATTGCCGAGGGCCAATCTCGCATAGCCGCCGAAGGGCGCGCGGTCTGGGACCGCCGCAAGGCCCGAAAACGCGGCAGCACCTCGCTCTCCGTTCTGGTTCCGGCCTACAACGAGCAGTACCTGATCGAAGCCAGCCTGCAGCGATTGTGGGTGCTGAACGATTCGCCGCGGCTCGACCACATCAAAGTCATCGTCGTCGACGATTGCTCGACCGACGCCACCCAGAGCGCGCTCGAACGCTTCCGCAAAACCATCGAATCGAATCAGGACTTCAAGAAATTCAGCTGGGTCTGGCTGCATGCACGAAAAGAATCAAGGTAAAGGCGCGGCGATTCGCACCGCGCTCGAGCACGCTGATACCGAACTGGTCGTGATTCACGACGCCGACCTGGAATATCACCCGCAGGATCTGCTGCAGATGATTGAGTTGTTTCTCTACGAAGACGCCGACGCGGTGTTCGGTTCGCGCTTCATGCCCGGCGGATATAAGCGCGCGCTGTTCTTCCGCCACGAGCTGGGCAACAAATTTCTGACGTTCCTGTGCGACGTGGTTTGCGATCTGAACCTGACCGACATGGAAACCTGCTACAAGATGGTGCGCGCGGATTTGCTGAAAAGCATTCCGCTGAAGAGCGCGACTTTCGACGTCGAGCCGGAACTGGCGATCAAGCTGGCCAAGCGCGGCGCGCGCATTTTCGAAGTGCCGATCAGTTATTCCGGGCGCACCTACGCCGAAGGGAAAAAAATCGGCTGGCGCGACGGCGTCCGTGCGCTTGTGGGCCATTTTGCAGTACGCCATGTCCGACGAAATCTTACGCGGCGGATGGCGCACGGCGGCGAAATTCTGATGCGGCTGAATCGCGCGCCGCGTTTTACCAAGTGGATGGCCGACGTGATCCGGCCGTACCTGGGCGAGCGCGTGCTGGAAATCGGCGCGGGCATCGGCAATATGACCATGCACCTGATTCCGCGCACGTCCTATTGGGCGACGGACATCAATCCCGCAATATCTCGATCGCCTGGAAGATCTGATCCCGACCCGGCCTTATCTTGAACGTGGCCTACACCAACGCGCAGGACGGCGAAACGTTTCCCACCGGCCAGGAGTTCGACACCGTGGTCTGCCTGAACGTGGTCGAGCATCTCGCCGATGACGTCGGGCGCGCTGCGCAACATCTACGACGCGCTCGAGCCGGGCGGCCGCGCGATTATTCTGGTGCCCTGCGGGCCCGAACTGTTTGGCACGCTCGACGAAGTGCTGGGCCACTTCCGCCGCTACACTCCGGAGCAATTGGCACGGTAGGCCGAACAGGCCGGATTCCGGCTGGAAAAAATGCTGAAGTTCAACCGCGCCGGCGTTCCGGCCTGGTGGCTGAATGGGAAAATTCTGCAGCGCACAAATTTCGGCCTGAGGCAGATCCGCGTGCTGAATTTGCTGACGCCGGTTTTCCGGCAGAGTAGATCGATTCTTGCCGCTGCCGCCGCTATCGATTATCGCGATATTTGCGAAAGGATGATGGCGGCGCAATGCACCGGCTTAATCGACATCCGACTCCATCACGGCTACCTCGGCGGCCGTAGCCGGAATCGCCGGGCAACGTTGTCACGATTAAAATTTGGGCCTTGGCCTCGAGGGTGCGTTAACGATTGTTCGGCATCGACAAATACGAAAAGATTCTGGCCGTCCTGTTCTTGTTTTCCTTGCCGCTCATCAACCCCTGGGTTCGGGGCGATGGAGTGGGCTACTACGCTTTTGCTCGTTCGATGTTTTTCGAGCACCGCTTGGATTTTGAGCCGGACTGGCAGAACGCCAATTCCAGCTTCCGCCTGGGCCGCGTTGGTTCGGACGGCCGCGTTTTGCCCAGCGAGATCACCGCACCGGCCATCTGGACAATCATTTCGCCATCGGACCCGCGATTTTGTGGTTCCCATTTCTGCTCGCGGCCGACACTGGCGGTGAAGGTCGACCATCTATTTGGGGGCCAAATCCCGGAGAACGGATTTTCGTTTCCTTACCTGCTGGCCATGGCGTGGGGACGGCGATCTACGGATTTCTGGCGCTGATGATTTTCCTATCGTCTGGCGCAAAAATATTTGCCCGCGCACTGGGCGTTCCTGGGCGACGCTGGGAATCTGGCTCGCGAGTTCGCTGCCGGTGTACATGTATTTCAATCCCTCGTGGTCGCACGCCCATTCGGCGTTTTCCGTGGCGCTTTTTTATTGGTATTGGGATCGTACCCGCGGCGAACGGAATTGGGCGCAATGGCTGGTGCTCGGCGTGATTTCTGCGGCTGATGATGGATGTGTATTACATCAACGGCGTTTTGCTGATCGGTGCCGCTGATCGAATCGCTGATCCGTTATTGGCAGGATTTGCGCGCCGGAAAAATGGCCGAGATCGGCCGCTTGTTCCTTTTGAATCTGGCCTTCAGCGTTGCGGTGTTTGCCGCGTTTTTTCCCACGCTGCTTTCCAAGAAAATCATTTATGGCGGATATCTTAATTTCGGCTATCAGGTGCACTGGTTTTTGACTTCGCCGGCAATATTGAAGGTCGCATTTTCCTCCGAGCACGGCCTGTTCAGCTGGACCCCGGTGATATTGCTGGCGGTCATCGGCATGGTGCTGGTCGGCAAACGCGACCGCTTGCTGGCGATCGCATGCGTGACCGGATTCGCATTCTATCTCTACGCCATCGGGTGCTACGAAGACTGGGCGGGAATCTCTTCCTTCGGCAGCCGGTTTTTCGTTTCGCTGACCCCGATTTTCATCGTCGGCCTCGCGGCGTTTTTCGATTCCATGGCCGGCGCATTAGGCGAAGCCCGAGCCAAAATCGCCGCCACGGCCGTCGTGGCGATTTTGCTGCTGTGGAACGCCGGGCTTATCTTTCAGTGGGGCACGCATTTAATTCCCGCGCGCGGCCCGATTTCCTGGTCCGATGCGGCTTATAATCAGGTAGCCGTGGTGCCGGCCCAAGCCGTGCGCACCGTCGAAGCCTATCTGCTGCACCGCAAACAACTGATGGGCCACATCGAAACCGAAGACGTCGACCAATTGAAGGCCGATCCATCGCGAGGAAACCGGTAACTCCATGAACGCCACGACCTCCACTTCGCTCGCCACGAGTCCGAACCCGATTCCGGTGATGCGCATTACTCCGCCGACCCGCTGGTGGATTCTGCCCGCTCGGCGAACTGTGGGATTTTCGCGAGCTGGTCTATTTCTTCGTCTGGCGCGACATCAAGATTCGCTACAAGCAGACCGCCATCGGCGCGGCCTGGGCCGTGCTGCAGCCGCTGCTGACCATGCTGATCTTCAGCCTGTTCTTCGGCAAGCTGGCGCACATTCCTTCCGAAGGCCTGCCCTACCCGATTTTTTATTACAGCGCGCTGCTGCCCTGGATGTATTTCGCCGCGGCGCCTGCAGAACGCGACCAACACCATCGTCGAAAATCAGCGCGTGATCACCAAAGTATATTTCCCGCGCCTGGCGCTGCCGCTAGCTTCGGTGCTTTCCGGCCTGGTGGATTTCGCCGTTTCCTTCGCCATGTTCCTGGTGCTGATGGTGTATTACCGGATTGCTCCCGACGCCGGCGCTGCTCTGGTTTCCGTTTTTGATTCTGCTCGCGGTGCTCACCGCGCTCGGAGTGGGCCTGTGGCTCTCGGCGCTGAACGCGATTTATCGCGACGTACGTTACGTGCTGCCATTCCTGATGCAATTTTGGCTGTTCGCTTCGCCGGTCGCGTATCCCAGCATCGCTGGTCCCGGCCAAATGGCGCTGGCTGTACGGCCTGAACCCGATGGCCGGCGTGATCGAAGGCGTGCGCTGGTCGCTCACCGGCACGTGCCGCTCCGCCGGGACGATTGATTCTGGTTTCCGCTGCCGCCGCGCTGCTCGCTGCTGATCAGCGGGCTGGCCTATTTCCAGAAAGTCGAAACCACCGTCGCGGACGTGGTCTAAGGCGCGAATCGCAGAAACACATGAGCTGAATCCGTAATTCACGTCGAAGGCCTGGGCAAGCGCTACCGCGTCGGCGAACGCGAGCGCTACTTCGCGCTGCGCGACGTGCTGGCCCGCGCCTTCAGCGCGCCATTCAAAAAGAATGGCGCGAAGCGCTCGCAGGATTATCTCTGGGCGCTGCGCGATGTTTCGCTCGACGTGCATCAGGGCGAAGTCGTCGGCCTCATCGGCCGCAACGGCGCCGGAAAAACCACGCTGCTGAAATTGCTCTCGCGCATCACTCGTCCGACCACCGGATTCGCGGAAATTCACGGGCGGGTCGGCAGTCTGCTCGAAGTCGGCACCGGCTTTCATCCGGAATTAACCGGCCGCGAAAATATTTACCTCAGCGGCGCCATCCTGGGCATGAGCCGCCGCGAAATCGACCGGAAAATGGACGCCATCGTCGCCTTCGCCGAAGTCGAGCGCTTTCTCTACAGCCCGCTGAAGTTCTACAGCACCGGCATGCAGATGCGTCTGGCCTTCGCGGTGGCCGCGCACCTGGAACCGGAAATTCTGCTGGTCGATGAGGTCCTCGCCGTCGGCGATCTGGAATTCCAAAAAAAATGCCTCGGCAAAATGCAGGAAGTTTCCCGCAGCGGACGCACCATCGTCTTCGTCAGCCACCAGATGGGCCAGATTCGCCGCCTCTGCGAACGCGTTTTCTGGATCGACGGCGGCCAAATCCGCGAGCAAGGCCGCGCCGGAGAAATCATCGCGCGCTACGAGTCGGCTAGCCTGCAACCGGAAACCGGCGGCAGCGGCGACGGCCACTGTTTTCTGGGCTGGTCCATCGCCGGAAACGGCAACATTCTCACCGACGATACCCAGGACATCGTTTTTCATTTCGATTTGTCCCTGCGCGAAGCCGTTTCGCGCGGACATTTCGGCATGACCATTTTCAGCGAGACTAATGTCGTCTTGACCGGCTGGGGCTTCGACAATATCGACATTCCCGCCGGCCGCCAGGAAATTGTCCTGCGCCTGCCGGCCCTCCCGCTCAAGCCCGGCGGATATTCGATTTCCTGTTCGATTTATACTCGCGGCAATAATCTAACCGGCGGACATTTGGTCGAGCAGTGGAACGCGCTGCCGCCGCTGATCGTCGATACCAAGCCGGTCGGCCATCCGCAGGACCGCTGGGCCGGCGTGCTGAATATCGCCGGAGATTTTCAGGTTCTACAGAAGAAGTAGGCGGCAATGACTCAAAGTTTATGCGTATAAAGAGACTCGACGTTCTTCGCGCGGTCGCCGTGATCCTGGTTCTGATTCATCATGGCGAGGTGCTTGCCGTTTTCAACAAGATGGGCTGGGTCGGCGTCGATTTATTTTTTGTGCTGAGCGGTTTTTTGATCTCCGGCCTGCTTTACTCGGAATACAAGAAGCGCGGCGCGATAAATTACCCGCGATTTTTTATCCGCCGGGGCCTGAAGATTTATCCCGCATTTTTCATCATGATCTTTGCCACCTTCGTCGCCAGGCGCTTCACCGGGCAGCCCAATCCGGCGGGTGCCTACCTTCGTGAATTGCTCTTCGTTCAGAATTACAAAATTGGTATTTGGCAGCACACCTGGTCGCTGGGCGTGGAAGAACACTTCTACATCTTCCTGCCGATTTTGCTTCTCGCCCTGATTGCCTGGTCCGGCAACCGGCGCGATCCTTTTGAAAAGATTCCGCTGATTTTTGGATGTATCGCAGTCCTTTGTATCCTGTTGCGGGCCGCCACCATTCACTTTACGAATCCAGGGCTGTTCACCTCGCCAATGGTTACCAATCCCAGCCACGAGCGCATCGATTCGTTGTTTTTCGGCGTCTTCCTCGGTTACCTCTATCACTACCACCCGGAAGCACTTGCCAGGTGGATGGCCCGGCCCTGGGTCATCGCTGCGATGGGCCTGCTCACCGTTATTTTCCTCTCGACTTGCTTCATTTTCGATCGCAGCAGCCACTTCTTGCTGGTTTTCGGATTAACGTTTCTCTACTTAGGTTTTGGAGGCTTGATTATTCTGAGCCTGCATGTCCGTGATGTACTGCCGCCGCCGTTGGCCCGCCCACTTGAATTGGCCGGCACCTTCCTGGCTTTCATCGGCACCTATTCCTATTCGATTTACCTCTGGCACATACCATTCCAGGCTTTTGCCGCCGGAGCCATCCGGCGGGCCCTGCACATCGAGTTCAGCCGTGCCGCGAACCTCTGGTTCTATTTTGTCGGCAGTGTGATCTTTGGAATCTTGATGGCCAGACTTATCGAATTTCCAGTTCTGAAGCTCCGCGATAAACTATTCCCCAGTCCGCAGCTTGCCAACCCGGCCGTCAGTGCAACTGAGCGCGGCGCTTCGACCCTGCCGGAGATCAGGGTCCCACAATGATCAAGGTTGGAATTAACGATTCGCGCGGGCCAGCCGCCCGGCGGCGCCGCTCATGACTCGTCCGCTGGTCACCGTTCTGGTCGACACCTACAATCACGAGCGCCTCATCGAAGAGGCCATTGTCAGTGTCTTAGAACAGGACTTTTCGCCCAGCGAGATGGAGATTCTGGTGGTCGATGACGGCTCGACCGACCACACTCCCGAAATCGTGCGGAAATTCGCGCCCCGGGTCCGCCTGCTACGCAAGCCCAACGGCGGCCAGGCTTCCGCCTTCAACACAGGAATACCGGAGGCCCGCGGCGAAATCATTTCGTTTTTGGACGGCGACGATTGGTGGACCCCCGACAAATTGACCCGGGTAATCCAAACCATCACCTCCGACTCCAGTCTCGGTTTGGTCGGTCACGGAATCACGACCGTGCATCGCGACGGAAACATGGAGTTCGAGACTTTGTGCGATGGCTTTCGATTCCAGGCCAACACCGTCGAGGGCGCGCGCCTTTTTCGAGTCCGCTCCTGCTTTCTGGGCACCAGCCGGATGACCATGCGCGCCGATATTCTGCGCCAGGTCGGACCGGTTCCCGAACCGCTGGTGGTGCAGGCCGACGAATACCTGTTCACCGTCGCCTCCGTTCTGGCCGGTGTGCTGATCCTGCCCGAGACCTTGACCTATTACCGCATGCACGCTGCCAACGGATTTCAGATTTTGGGCCATCAGCCAGGTCTCCACCGCCGCAAAATGGAAGCGCTCGAGGTCCTCGCTCGCGGCCTGGAGACCAGGCTGGCCTCCATCGACATGGATCCCGCTGCCCGCAAGATGTTGCTGACCATGCCGCGCGCCTGTGCCGATCAACTTCGCTTGCAACTCGATGGCGGCTGGCCCTGGGAAACGGCCCGGACCGAATGGAAAATTTATAGCGTGATGCATCCCGACGCGCCTTTGCCGCACCGCCTCTTCAAATCGCTATTCCTGGCTGGCGCGTGCGTCGCACCGCCGCGCTTATTCTACGGGTTGCAGAGCAGGCTTTCGCATAGCGGCCTGTACCACAATCTACGGCAACGTTTTCTGCCCAACCCGCGAATGACTCATCTCCAGCGCGATCTGCGCAGCGAATCGAGAAAGCCCGAATGACCAACGCCGCGCAAAAAACGGGGCAGGTTGCAGTGATCGGTGGAGCGGGATTCATCGGCTCCCACCTGGTCGATCGCTTGGTGCAGGATAATTACGCCACCCGGATTATCGACAACCTGGAGCCGCAGGTGCATCCCGGCGGCGAGCCTCCGGCCTATCTCAATTCCAAAGCCGAATTCGTTCGGCAGGATGTGCGCGATCGTGACGGCCTCCTTCGCGCAATCCAAGGAACCAACGCGATTTTCTATCTCGCGGGCGCCGTCGGCGTCGGCGACTCCATGTACAAGATCCGTCACTACGCGGAAGCCAACGTTCTGGGCGCCGCCAACCTGCTGGATATTTTGGCCAACGAAAAACACGCCGTCCGCAAAGTCGTGCTGGCTTCCACCGTCACCGTCTACGGTGAAGGAAAATATTCCTGCCCCCGCCACGGAGTAATTTTTCCCGACATTCGGGCGAACGGACCGCTATCTAGCGACCGCGGTGCGACGCGCTGGGATCCGCGATGTCCCATCGAAACTTCCGGCGCGCCCTGCACCGAGCACCTGACGCCGCTGCCCATCGAAGAAACCAAACCGCTAGCCCCACTAAGCATTTACGCCGCGACCAAACGCGCGCAGGAGGAACTTTTCCTCACCGTTGGCCGCGCCTACGGAATTCCGATGGTGGTGCTGCGTTATTTCAACGTGTATGGCTCGCGCCAGGCGGTCTCCAATCCTTACACCGGCGTCGCCAAAATATTTGCCGCGAATTTCGCCGGCGGCAAATCTTCGCTGCTGTACGAAGACGGATTGCAGACCCGCGACTTCGTGCACGTCACCGATGTGGTCCAGGGCAACTTGCTCGCGCTTGAAAAGCCGGAAGCGGATGGAGAAATCTTCAACGTCGGCAGCGGTCGCGCCACCACGATTTTAGAAGCATGCCAGGCGGTCGGCCGGCTGTTTCCGAATCCAGCTGCGGTGGAAACGTCGCAGCGCTTTCGCGCCGGCGACGTCCGCCACTCCGTCGCCGACATTTCCAAAATTCAAAATCGCCTCGGTTTCCGCCCAATGACGTTTTTCCCAGCGCGCATCGAGGATGTTTTGCCCGCCGGTGAGTTCCCAGCCGCGGCGGAATCCTCCATTGCGCACGACGCCATGGCCCAGCGAGGCCTGATCTCGTGAGCGCCTGAATTGCGAATCTTAATCGCCATCGGAGTTCCCCGGCAGCGGGAAGCGGGCGCCTCAGGCGTGGTGCTAAACCACGAGCGCGAGCTCGTCAAGGTGGGCCACTCCGTCGAATCGTGGTTTCTCGATGACTTGCTGCCCGAATCGCAGCGCTCCGGCCGTTTCGAAACATTTCGTTTTGCCGCTGCCGTAACCCGCAGAATCCGCCGCGAAAAAGATTCTTTTGATGTCGTCAATCTGCACGCGCCTTCCGGATTTTATTATGGAATTTATCGAAGAATGTTTCGCGCTGCCGGACTTCCTCCTTACGTGATGACGCTCCAAGGCAGCGAAGAACGTTATGTGGTCACCATGCGCAATGAAGATCGCAAAGGCCGCGCCTCGAACTTCAATTGGAAGAACCGCGCCTGGCATCGCCTGTATCACCAGCGCATGTACGATTATTCGATGAAGACCGCCGATTACGGCGCGGTCGCCAATCGCGAAGCCTGGAGCCTGGCCGAATTAAAATTTGGCAAGCCGGGCAGAACGGTTCGTTATGTTCCAAATGGCGTCGAGCCCGGATTTTTCATCGAACGCAAGTATTCTGCGGAAGGAAATCGCGCGATCCGCTTATTGTTCGTCGGCACCTGGCTCGATCGCAAGGGCGTCTATTATCTCGCGCAAGCGTTCAATGCCCTGGTACGAGACTCGAGAAGCGTGACGCTGACCGTAGCCGGCTGCCACACGCCGGAAAAACAAGTGAAAGACTTTTTCTCGCCGGAAGCGCGCGACCGGGTCACCGTAGTTCCGCGCGTGCCGCGCGAAAATATGCCGGCCTTGTATTCCGAGCATGACATTTTCGTCTTCCCGTCCCTGATGGAGGGTATGCCGCTCACTCTCCTCGAAGCGATGGCCACCGCCATGCCGGTCGTCGTCACCGAAATTCCGGGCATGGTCGAACTGGTCGAAGACGGATTCAACGGCCTGCTGGTACCGAGCACGGACTCTGCGGGCCTCGCCACGGCGATCGAGCGGCTCTGCGCCTCACCAGAATTGCGCGCGCAACTGGGGCAGGCCGCGCAATCGACCATGCGGCGCTACACCTGGAATCTGGTGACGCTCGGCATCGAGCGCCTGCTGGCGGCGGCCGTCGAATCCGAACGCGCTCGCCGAGGCGCTCGATGAGCTTTGCCGGTGAGTCTGACGCCGGGTCGCGCCTGCGAAAAGTATTTTGGGTCGTGATGCCGGTGTGCTGGCTGATCGAAGCGGTTTCGTATCCGCACAACATCGAGCCTGACGGCATTTCTTATCTGGACCTCGCTGAGGCCTGTGCTAAGGGAAACTGGCGAGCGCTCGTCAATGCCTACTGGAGCCCCGCCTACAGCGCGGCTTTGAGCGTGTGGTTCACCATCGTTCGGCCGTCGCCGTATCGTGAAGTTCTCTCCGTTCACATCTTCAATTGCCTGGTGTTGGTCGCGGTGCTGCTCTGTTTGGAATGGTTTCTGTCGAGTTTGTGCGGATATCTGCGCATCCGGGAATCCGGGGCTGAATCGAGGGCACTGCCTTCCTGGGCGATTCGAACCATCGGCTACGTCCTGTTTTTTTGGGCTTCGCTGTACATGACGCCGCCCAGTCTCGATACGCCCGACGCCATGATTCTGGGCATCGTTCTCGCGGCCGCAGCGGTCCTGCTTCAGATCGCTGCGGGAAAAAATAGTTGGGCGCGATTCGCGTTGCTGGGAGCTGTTCTCGGACTCGCATATCTCATCAAGGCGGTCATGTTCCCGCTGGCTTTCGTTTTCATCCTGTTTTCGCTGATTGCGGACGGCAGCGTGCGGCGCGCGATTCCCAAGCTGGTTGGGTGTTTTCTGATTTTCGCGCTGATCGCCGGTCCGTTCGTTTTTGCGCTGTCGAAAAGCAAAGGCCGATTCACCTTCAATGATACGGGTCGGATCGCTTACGCCGAATACATCAACGGAACCGCCCTTTTCGTTCACTGGCAAGGCGGCCCGGCGGGAACGGGCGAGCCGAAACATCCGGAACGCAAAGTGTTCGATACACCCGCGACTTATGAGTATGCGACTCCGATTGGCGGCACTTACCCGCCCTGGACCGATCCTTCATATTGGTACGACGGAGTGAAACCGCATTTTCAGTTAGGCAACGAACTGAATGCGATGCGTCTGGGATTCGAACGCTACGTCGACGTCTTCATCCAGCTCAGCGCGGTCTTCGCCGGCTTTCTGATGTTGCTGTTCTGGAGCCGCGACACGGCCGGATTTTTCCGCAGAATGTTGCGCCAGAGTTTTATCTGGGGGCCGGCGGCCGCCGCCTTCGGCCTCTATTCGCTGGTGCATGTGGAACCCCGGTTTCTTCCCGGGTTTACCATCCTGCTGCTGGTCAGCGCGTTCGCGGCCATCGAGGTCCCGCAACTGGATACCACACCTGACGCGGCTCGCTGGGCGGTCTGGGCCATCACGGCGATCCTTGGGCTGCAAATCATCTGGTCCGTTGGCCACAGCGTAGCGCGCCTCACCTCGCATCGCCCGGTGCCCGAACGCGAAATCGTAACGGCGCTGAACGCGAACGGCCTGGAAGCCGGCGACCGCGTCAGCGTTTTGGGAGATGCCGCGTTCGATCATTACTGGGCGCACCTGGGCCGTTTCGAAATCGTCGCTGAAATTCCGGAAGCGCATAAATCCGAATGGCTCGCGGCCTCGCCCGAAACCCGCTCGCAAATCATGACCACCCTGGCCAAATTCGGAAGTAAGGCCATGGTCGCCCGGGATCTGCCGCCGCAAGAGCTGGCCGAGGGCTGGCAAAGGATTGGAAACACGAAATATTACCTGTTGCTCGCCTCACACTAGAGCCCACCACTTACGTTAGAATCTTTGGGTGCCTTTTTGCGCCGGCCCACCGGCCATACGAGCCAAATTGTCGAACCGACCATCTTCAGATAAACCGGGAACGCTGCGTTGATCAGCATCGGGATTAATTATTCGCAGATGCACGATTCGTCGGCGTGCATTGCGCGCGACGGTGAAGTGCTGTTCGCGGTGGCCGAAGAGCGCCTGAGCCGCGCCAAACACGATCCGCGCTTCCCGGCTCTCTCCATTCAGGCTTGCCTCGATTACGCCGGCGTCCGCGCCGAGGACGTGGATTTCGTCAACCAGGGCTGGTCGCCGCCGCGCGCTCCTTTTCTGCACGATCTGAAAAGTTTTGCCACCGGAAAGCAGCGCCTCGATTCGCGCGCCCTGCTCAACTCCACGCGCTCCTTTCTGAGCATGTCCCACCAGCGCGGCGGCGAAAATCGTTTCCGCCAATCTTTCGGCGCCTCAAAAGCACAATTTCGTTTCGTCGATCATCACCTCGCGCACGCCATCAGCGCCTATGCCTATTCGGGCTTCGATGACGCAGCGGTTCTGGTGCTGGACGGCCGCGGAGCCTGGGAAGCGACTTCCCTTTGGCACGGCCGCAACGGCAATCTGAAACACATCTGGACCATTCCCTGGCCGAATTCGCTGGGACTTTTCTACGCGAAATTCACGCACTACCTCGGCTTCACTCCCTACAGCGACGAGTGGAAAGTGATGGGCCTGGCTCCCTACGGCGAACCCGGCGTCGACCTCAGCGAATTCATTCGGCCCAACGAAAATCCCTACTGGGTCGCCTCGAAATTAATGCTGGCCAAAGATTCCGCGCCGCTCGCCCCTATCGAAGCCCGCATGGGTCCCGGCCGCGTCCCCGAATCCGAATTGGAAACGCGCGACAAGAACATCGCCTGGGCGGTGCAGGACATGTGCGAGCAAGCGATGATGACCCTCGCCAAAACCGCCATCGCGCAGACCGGCTCGCGCAATCTGTGCCTCGCCGGCGGCGTCGCGCTGAATTCCAAAGCCAACGGAAAAATTCACGCCTCCGGCCTCACCGAGAAAATTTTCGTGCAGCCCGCCGCCAGCGACGACGGCGTTTGCCTCGGCGCGGTGCTTGCGCCGTATCTCGATAACGGCGGCAAGCTGCCGGTGCGCAAAATGCGCCACGCCTATCTGGGCAACGAATGTTCCGACGCCGAAATCGAAAAAGCCCTGCAAACCTACAAAATTCGCGCGACGAAAGTAGCCGATCCCGCGGCGGTCGCCGCCGAAATGCTCGCCCAGGGAAAAATTCTCGGCTGGGTGCAGGGCCGCATGGAATTCGGCCCGCGCGCGCTGGGCAGCCGCTCAATCCTGGCCGACCCACGCGATCCCGAAATGACCGCCAAGGTCAACAACGCCGTAAAATTTCGCGAGTGGTGGCGCCCCTTCGCGCCTTCCATGCTCGCCGAAAAAGCCGGCGAATATATCGAATCCGCCACCGATTCTCCCTTCATGATTTTGACCGCCCAGGTGCGCCCGGAAAAGCGCAGCGTCATCCCCGCGGTCACTCACGTCGACGGCAGCGCGCGCCCGCAAACCGTCGAGCGCGACGTCAACCCGCTCTACTGGCGCCTGATTAGCGAATTTGGCCAGCGCACCGGCGTCCCGGTGGTGATGAACACGTCCTTCAACCTGCGCGGCGAGCCGATCGTTTCTTCGCCGACCGACGCCATCCGCACCTTCTTCAGCTCCGGCATGGACGCCCTGGTCATCGGCAACTGGGTAGTAGCAAAGTAGCTGGCGCGCGGAATTCCGTCGGCCGCGTGGGTTTGAGTTTTCTTGGGAGGAGTAATGCGACGCAGCGCGGTCAATGGCTTCGCGTGCTTGAAATGCGGAAACAAGTTCCGCGTAAGCTCCGCGACGGCGGAAGATTCCATCACCGGTGAGGTCGCCGAGGGCACGCTGGAATGCACGCACTGCCAGGCCAGCGTGCCCATCGTCAGAAATCTCCCGCGCTTTGTGGCCTCGGAATCCTACGCCGACAATTTCGGTTTTCAGTGGAATCGCTTTGATACCATCCAGGTCGACACGGTGATGCACAACGACTTGAGCCGTGATCGATTCTTCAAGACCACCGGCTGGCCTGCGCGGATGGAGGGGGAACGGATTCTGGAAGCGGGCTGTGGAGCGGGCCGGTTTACGCAACTTGCGCTGGAAACCGGCGCGGAGGTTTTTTCTTTCGATTTGAGCTCGGCGGTCGAGGCCGCCTGGCGGAATAATGCGACGGCGCCAAGAGTATCGATGTTTCAAGCCAGCATCTACGAAATTCCTCTGCAAAAAGAATCGTTCGACAGAATTTTCTGCATGGGAGTGCTGCAGCATTGTCCGGATGTCGGCGCCGCCTTCCGCAGCTTGCTTCCTTTTTTGCGTCCTGGCGGCGAGGTGGTCATTGATGTCTACGAGAAAGAGACGGGCGTGCCCAGCTTGAAACGTATGGTCCGGCCGATCCTGACGCCTCTCGGCACCGAAAAAATCTACAAACTGCTCACCTGGGCCATCCCCCCGGCGTTCGAACTAAAAAAGGCGCTCCATCGGATCCCGGCGATTGGACCGCAGATTGCTAAGCTTATTCCCATAGGACCCATTTCGCACGCGCCCCGGCTAAATTACACCGACGAAGAATTAAAGCAGGTGAAAATCTTGAGTGCTCTCGATATGTACGCGCCCGTCTACGACCAGCCCCAGAGCATGGATACGGTGCAGCGCTGGTTTGACGACGCTGGATTGGTCGACGTGATATTGACGCGTGGAGACAATGGCATCGACGCAAAGGGCAAACGACCGATCTAAAACCTGGATCGCGCTGCTTGGCCGGAAGGATATCCTCGCTGACGGGATTACGGACTACTGCGCATTCCTGGGGCAAAACCTGGCGAAGCGCGGAATCGAGTTGAGGCCGGTGCGCGTTGAATGGGCTGAACGCGGCTGGTGGCGCGCCGTTCGGGATCTCTTGCGCCAAAGCAAAGATTGGCACGGCATGTGGGTTATACCCCAATATACGGCGATGGCCTGGTCGGATCGCGGTTTCCCCGTCGGCGCGCTGGCCTGCATCGCGATTCTTCGAGCGCGCGGCGTGCGCTGCGCCATGTTGTTTCACGAGCCCTGGGGAGTGCCCGGCCCGCGCGCCATCGACCGGGTTCGCTGCGGATTCCAGAATTGGACCGTTCGAACTTTGCGTCGCCTTACCGAGAAAAGCATATTTACGATTCCGCTGGCCACGGTGCCCTGGCTGGAAAAAAACGACAAAAAGTCCGCGTCCATCCCGCTGGGTCCCAACATTCCTGAAAATCTAACCAGGCGGACCGCGCCGGAAAACTCGGCAAATGTCACGCGCACCGTAGTCGTTTTTTGCGTCAGCGATTCGCCCTACGGTGAACGCGAAGTGGCCGACGTCGCGGGAGCGATGCGCGCTGCCGCATCGCCAGGGCTTCAGCTTCGCGCGGTTTTCGTCGGTCGCGGCACCACCGAATTGAAAAATGTCATCGCCACTGCCTTCGCCGGCTCGAATATCGAAGTCCTGGTCCGCGGCGTATGTGCTGCGCCGGAAGTCACCCGAATTTTCAGCGAGTCGGATGCCATGCTCGCGGTTCGTGGCCGCCTGTACCTGCGTCGCGGCAGCGCGTTGGCCGGGCTCGCCTGCGGCCTGCCCATCATCGGATACGGAGGCGAAGCCACCGGAACGATTCTGGAGCAGGGCGGCATCGCTCTGGTCCCCTTCGGTGATCGCGACGCGCTGGGCGTCGCCTTGCGCGACATACTCACCCGCTCCGTTCTCTGGCAGGAAATGCACGACAAAAGTTTGGCGCTGCAGCAGAAATATTTGTCGTGGGACGTGATCGCCGCCGACTACGACCATTTCCTGCGGCCGGCGGAAACAACCTGATGCGAATTCTGTTCCATTCCGAATACTTCATGCCCGTACCAGGAGGAGTGCAGTCGGTCGTCATGGGCCTGGCGCGCGGATTGGCGGGCTGGTCTTCCTCCCATCCCGAAGAGGAAAAAATCGAGGTGATCGTGGCCACGCGCACCGTCGAAACCACGCCCGAAGATGGCGCGCTACCATTTCGGCTGGTCCGCCGCCCAAAATTTGGAGATCTCCTCAAGCTGATTCGCCACGCGGAAGTCGTGCATCTCGCCGGCCCGGCCATGATGCCGATGATGCTGAGTTTGTTGCTGGGCAAAGTTCTGGTCATCGAGCATCACGGTTTCCACGTGGCTTGCCCCACCGGCCTTTTGTTCTATGAGCCGGAACAGTTGCCCTGCCCCGGATATTTCATGGCTCGCGAATACAACAAATGCATGAAGTGTCAGCAAGCCACGGGAAAAAGCGCGGCGCGGAGTTTGCGAACCATTTTGAGTACCAGGATTCGCCGGATGTTCAGCAATCGAGCCAGCATCAATATCATGCCGACGGAATGGCTCGGTACCGTGCTGCAGCTGCGGCGCATGCGAACCGTCCATCACGGAATGTCGGAGCCGCCCGACATGCTCTCAACGAGCGGCGCTACGAACGGAGCCGCAAGTAAATGTTCAGCGAACTTCGCCTATCACGGCCGCCTGGTTTCCACCAAAGGCGTAAAAGTCCTCCTCGGCGCGGCCAGAGCGTTACAACAAATGGGCGTCCCGTTCAAAATTCGCATCATCGGCGGCGGCGACGAAATGCCGCAGCTAAAATCAATGGCCGCAGATCTGAAAGATCGAGTCGAATTCCTGGGGCATGTGCCGGACGAAAAACTCGGCGATGCCTTGGTGGATTTTCCTACGGTGGTTATGCCGTCGCTGGGCGGCGAAGTTTTCGGCCTGGTCGCTTCGGAAAACATGCTGCGAAGCAAGCTGCTCATCGCTTCCGACCTGGGCGCGCTGCAAGAGGTGATCGGCGAGACCGGCTTAAGCTTCCCCGCGGGAGACTCGGCGGCCTTGGCCCAGCGCATGCAGGAAGTCATCAGCCACCCTGCGTTGCCCGATACTCTAGGCCAACAGGCCCGCGCTCGGGCACTGCGGCTTTTCGGCCAGGAGAGTATGATTCAAAGGCATATTCAAGTGTATCGGGAGGCGATTTCGATTGAGCGACCAAGAGCTTAAGACCACCACCATGGCCGGCCTGCACGACTACGTGGCCAGCGAAATCTTGCCTCGTTTTGTGAAGCCCGGAGAACGCGCCATCGACCTCGGAGCCGGCAGCGGCCTGATGGCCACGCGCATGCAAAAACTGGGGTGGGACGTAACCGGCGCGGATATGAACGCCGCGGCCTTCAAAGCTCCGCTTCCTTTTCTGCCCATCGATTTGAACAACCGGGAATTCAGTCAGACCCTGGGCGAGCGCCAGTATTCCATGGTCACCGCCATCGAAGTGATCGAGCACGTCGAGGCGCCGATTTCTCTGCTGCGCAATGGCGGCCGGCTGCTGAAGCCCGGTGGCTACATGGTGCTGACTACACCGAATGTCGACAGCGTCCCGGCCCGCATTAAATTTTTGCTCACCGAAAAAATTCGCATGATGGACGAAATCAGCGAACCCACCCACATCGCTCCCATTTTCTGGGATCTATTCAATCGCCAATTCCTGCCGCTGTCCGGAATGAAAATGCACGAACACTATCTGGTGCCACCCAAAGGTTTCATCGCCACTCGCGGGCGCTACGCCTGGATCACCAAAGGCGTCTCCTGGTTTGTGTCCGGAGCTTGTAAGTTCGGCGACAATCACGTTTTCGTCCTGCAGGCGAACCAAGCATAAAAATGGCGCAGAGCAGAGTCTCGACGGGTGGCACCCAGGGGCTGGTTGGGCTCAGTGTCTTCGCCCTGGGCCTCTGGCTGGCCTATCAGGTCGGCGGCAAAATCGCGGTCGACGATTTTCGAACGCTCGAATTCGGCGCGCTGGCGATTGTGGTCACCATCGTCGCCATTTACATCCTGAAAGACTGGCGCAGCGGCTTTTACATGTTCCTGGTCTGGCTGTTATTCGAAGACCTGGTCCGCAAATACCTCGGCAATAACATGGCGATCTATTTCGCCAAAGACGCGCTGGTGGGACTGGTTTACATTTCTTTCTTTTCCGAGGCGCGCCGCAAGCACCAGAAATTACTCCAGCCCCCTTTCCTGCCCTTTTTGCTGGTATTTCTCTGGCTGGGCGCGATTCAGATTTTCAATCAGAATTCTCCCAGCATTTTGTACGGGATCCTGGGATTCAAGCTGTACTTCTACTACATTCCGCTGATGTACGTCGGTTACGCGCTGATCCGCAACGACGCCGACCTCCGGAAATTCCTGATCGTGAACGCCGTGCTCACCGGAATTATTTCGGCGATCACCATTGTTCAAGCCATCGTCGGACACTCTTTCCTGAACCCGACCAATCTGGCGCCCGAACTTCGGGATTTGGGCGAACTCGACCGCTATTCGCCGATTACCAATCAGGTTCTGTCGCTTCCCACCGCCACCTTCGTGAGCAGCGGAAGACTTGGCCTTTATCTGCTGTCCTCGATCATTTTAATGGCCGGCACCGCGGGTTACCTGCTGCTCTCCTCGGAAAAACACCGCAAGCTCACGTTTTTCGTCATCGCCCTGCTGGCCGGAGCGACAATTTTCAGTGGCTCCCGCACCGCGGTAGCTTACGGCGCAATCAGTGTCATCGTCCTGCTCGTCGGTTTTCTGTGGGGCGCTCCCTGGCGCTGGCGGCAGGCCCATCGTCTAATCAAAGCGATTCGCAGCGCGGCCGTTTTTGGAACCATCGGATTCGCCTTAGTGTTCCTGCTCTTTCCGGACGAGATCGCTCCGCGCATCGCGTTTTATGCCGAGACTCTTAATCCCAACAGCTCCGCCTCCGAACTCGGCAATCGATCTTGGGACTATCCCATCCGCAATCTGGTTGGTGTCTTCGACGGGCCCAATTGGGCTCTGGGCAACGGCATCGGCACCGCTTCGCTGGGCGGACAATATATAGCCAAAATCCTGGGGAAACCCATCTTGGATATTTGGGTGGAAGAAGGATACGGAGTGTTGATTGTAGAAATGGGCATCGCCGCCCCATTTCTTTGGCTGCTGTGGACCGGAGCGTTGGTCTACACCTCCTGGCGCGTCGTCGCGAGTTTGCGGCAAACCCGCTTTTTCCCCCTCGCCTTCGCGATATTTTGGTACTCGTTCTTGCTGCTGTATCCCTTTACCTTCGGCGGATTTTCGGCCTACGAGAATTTTGTCTGCAACATGTTCCTCTGGATGCTCGTCGGAATTCTATTCAAGTTGCCGACCCTGCAGGAATCTACGCCGTCCTATTTCGAACTGCCCAGCTACCAGGCCCAGCGCCGCGGCGGTTTCCAATTCTGAGCGTGAGCTAACGCCAATGTGCGGAATCGCCGGAATCGCATCTACCGAACCCAACCCTGCAAACCTCGCGGCCGCGCAGAAAATGGCCGTGGCCATTCGGCATCGCGGGCCAGACAGCACCGCCGTCCAGGATTTTGGCCGCTGCGTGCTGGCCAATACGCGCCTGGCCATCGTCGACCTCAGCGAACGCGGCCGCATGCCCATGTGCAACGAAGACTCCACCGTCTGGATCACTTACAACGGCGAGTGTTACAACGCCGGTGAATTGCGCCCGGAATTGATTCGCCGCGGCCACCGTTTCCGTTCGACCACCGACACCGAAGTCATCCTGCATCTGTACGAAGAGCACGGCGAGAGCTGCGTCGAGCAGCTGCAAGGAATGTTTGCGTTTGCCATTTGGGATACGCGCGTCGGCAAGTTGTTCATCGCGCGAGACCGGCTGGGCATCAAGCCGCTTTATTATTCGACCGACGCGAATCAAATCGTTTTCGCGTCGGAGATTAAGGCTCTCCTGGCTTCAGGGCTGATTCCACGCAAACTCGATCCCGCCGGCGTTCGCGCGTTTCTGCAGTTAGGCCACATTCCCGGGGCGTGGACAGCCGTGCAGAATGTTCGGCCGCTGGAGCCCGGACACATTGGAATATGGAAGGACGGTGTCTTCGAGACGAAGCGTTACTGGAAGCTGCCGCTTTCGGAGGACACCGACGAAGAACTCTCTCCTGACGACGTCGCCGAAGGCTTGCGCGAATTGCTCTTGGAATCGAGCCGCAAGCAACTGATGTCCGACGTTCCCGTCGCTTTATTTCTAAGTGGGGGCGTCGATTCAGCTGTGCTCGGATCGTTGATGCAACACGCTGGTGCCGACAACATTACGGCGCTCACCATCGGATTCGAGGAAAAATCTTTTGACGAAACCGAATCGAGCGACCGGACCGCCCAGTTGCTCGGAATCTCGAGGAAAGTGATTCGTCTGCCGGCCGCCGAAATGGGCGAACACCTCGATCACGCGTTTTGGGCCATGGACCAGCCGACGGTCGATGGCTTGAACGCCTACTGGATCTCGCGCGCCGCCGCCGAAGCCGGATTCAAAGTCGCGCTATCCGGTCAGGGTGGAGATGAATTGTTCGGCGGATACCAGTCGGCGGCCTGGTTCGACCGCTTCGCGCATTGGGCGAATTGGCTGCAGCCGTTGCCAAAATCGCTGGGGCGCGCGGCGCTCGACCACGACGAATTCCCTTTTCGTTATCGCAAGCTTTCGTATCTCATAGGCTCGGACGATCCTTTCGTCGCCGCGCAGCTAGCCGTGCGCGTGCTTTTCCTAGAGAGCGACGTCCGCGAGCTGCTGACTCCGGCGTTCGGGCATCAGAACGGAATTTCCGAAGCGGCGGAACACATTGGGTCTTGGGCCGAGCTAACGAGAGGATACGATCTGCAGGAACGTGTTTCGTATCTCGATTTTCCCGCTCATCTGGAAGCGCGCCTGCTCCGCGATGGCGACGCCATGAGCATGGCCCACAGCCTGGAAGTTCGGCCGGTCTTGCTCGATCACGAAATTGTCGAATATGTTCTGAAGCTCCCTTCGGCGCAGCGCCTGCAGAAAAAACAATTATTGATGGACGCGATGACCGGGGTGCTTCCGGAGGAACTGCGTGCCGATTTGCTGACCCGGCCGAAACGCACCTTCACCTTTCCCTTCGCCCGCTGGCTGGGAAATGATTTCCGCGCCACGATCGGCCGGGCGTTCGAACCGGAGCGGCTGGCGCAAGCGGGAGTTTTGGAGCCTGTGGCAGTAAACGCCTTGTGGCAGCGTTATCTGAAAAACCCGGAATCGGTAGGCTGGTCGCGCCTCTGGAGCGTTTTCGTCCTGGCTCGCTGGTGCGACGTAATGCAGGTGGGGGCGTAGGCCGTGAGCCTGCCTCAACGCAAAACTCGGCTGGCCATCGTCTCGCCGTTTATCGACAAGCGCCATGGAACCGAACGCCGCGTGGCCGAGTGGATCGGCCAGCTTTGCGACACCTTCGAAATTCACATTTACAGCCAGGACGTGCAGGACGTCGATCTCGCGCGCGTCACCTGGCACCGCATCCCGAAAATCCCCGGCCCTCATCTTTTCAATTTTGTGTGGTGGCTGGCGGCGAATAGCTTCCTGCGAATGTGGCACGCCCGGCGAAGTGAACTTCGCCCCGACCTGGTCTTCAGCCCCGGAATCAATTGCTTCGACGCCGACGCCGTTTCCGTCCACATCGTTTTCGCCGAATACGTCCGCCAGGCCCGCAACGAACTTTCGTTCCGCCGCAATTCAATTCGCGCCTGGCCGCGCCTGTTGCATCGCAAACTCTACTATGCACTGATCATCGCCATCGAACGCCGCGTCTACGGCGGCTCGCGCGCCGCACTGATCCTCATCGCCAAGAGGACGGCTCTCGCGCTGGAAAGGTTCTACGGCCGCAGCGGCAATCTCCCGGTAGTTTACGGCGGTTTGGATCACGCGATTTTCAATCCAGAACGTCGCGCGAACCTGCGCGAAGACGCGCGCCGAATCTTGGCGCTGACCCCTGAACGTTTTGCGATGGTGATCGTAAGCAACGACGGCCGCAACAAGGGCCTGCCAGTCCTGTTTCAAGCGATGGCCATCACGCGCGACCTTCCCGTAGATTTGCTGGTCGTGACCCGCGAAGATCCGGCCCCCTATCTCGCCCAGATTCACGACTCAGGTTTGGACGCCCAAATTCATTTCCTACCGCCGCGCACCGACATCGATTTTTACTACGCCGCCTCCGACGCCTACGTCGGCCCTTCCCTCGAAGACACCTTCGCGCAACCCCCGGCAGAATCGATGGCCTGCGGCCTCCCGGTAGTCGTCTCTACCACCAACGGCACCAGCGAAATCATCACCGACGGCCACGACGGCTTGATCCTGCAGGATCCGACCGACGCTCCCTCGCTAGCCAAGATGATTCGCCTCCTCGTCGAGAACCGCGAGTTTGCCAATCGGCTGGGCCACAACGCGCACCAAACCGCGCTGCAATTCACCTGGGAACGCAACGGCCGCGAACTCAACGAAATTTTCCAAACGCTGGCCGTGCAAAGGTCCGAAAATGCAGCGCGCAGCGCAAACCAGGAATCTTAAAAAGAAAAAATGCGCTCCTCACTCATCTGCCCATGAATCCCGTCAATCGCCAGCCAGAAGATGACGCTATGCGAATCACTGGAATCTTCCCGCAACTCATGGGCTTCGGCGGCATCCAGCAAGCCAGCCGCCAACTGGTCTGCGCGCTCCAAAATATTCTCGCCGGCCGCCACGGCAACTTGTCCCTGCTCGGCTTGAACGATCCAACCGGCCAACAAACTCTAAATCTCGAACGCAACACCATTCACTTCGAAGGATTCAATCGCGCCAAATTTCGCTTCGTCCTCCGCGGCCTGCGCCTCGCCACCACGCATCCCCGCATCCTCATCGCCGGCCATCCAAATCTGGCCCAGCCCGCCGCCTGGATGAAAAAACTCACGCCGTCGACGAAAACGATCGTCCTCTGCCACGGCGTCGACGTCTGGGAACCGCTGCCGTCCCGTCGCCGAAACGCGCTGCTAGCCGCCAACCTGGCCCTGGTTCCCAGCACCTACACCGCAAAAAAATTAACCGAAATTCAAAACTTTCCCGCCGAAAGAATCCGCGTCCTGCCCTGGCCGATCAACTCCGCAATGCTGCAAAAATCCGAAAATCGCGCAGCGCTGACCAACCTGCCGCCCGATTTCCCCAATGGCCGCGTGATCCTCGCCGTAGGCCGCTGGGCCTCCGCCGAAAAATATAAAGGCGCCGACGATTTAATCCGCGCCATGCCGCAACTCACCAACTCATTTCCCGATGTAAACCTGGTGCTCCTCGGCCGCGGCGATGATGTGCCGCGCCTGAAATCCATCGCCTCAGAATTAAACGTCTCCTCCTCCGTCCGTTTCCTAGAAGGCATGACCGATGACCAACTCGCCGCCTGTTACGCCAGCGCCGAAATTTTCGCCCTCCCCAGCACCGGAGAAGGCTTCGGCATCGTCTTCCTCGAAGCCATGGCCTTCGGCCTCCCCGTAGTCGGCGCCGAAGCCGGCGGAGTCACCGACATCATCCAAGACGGCGTCAACGGCCTCCTCGTCCCACCCAAAAATCCCGCAGCCCTGACCCAAGCCCTCGCGCGCCTCCTCAATAACCAGCAGCTCCGCGCAAACCTCGGCCAAAATGCGAAAAAAACCGTGCGAGAAAAATACCTCTTCGCCCACCTGGAAAAGGCCCTCGAATTGCTCTTACTGGAGTGCGGTCTGGATTCACCGCCCCCAAAATAGTATTCTCAACTCCCCTCGAACCGAGGCGGCGCCAGCCTGCAGCAAAGTCTCAGATTCGATCGATGGTCTGAATCACCCGAAGAATGCGAATTTTGAAGGTGGTGCAATTTTATTTTCCTTTTCAGGATCGCGGCGGTCCCGTCGTCAAGGTACGCGCCTTGGCCAACGCCCTGGCCCAGCGCGGCCACGAAATCACCGTGCTCACCGCCGACCTCGGCCTCAACAAAATGAAAAACGTCGAAATGCAATTCCGTACCTGCGAATGGGGCCACTGCGCCGAGGAAAATAACGTCAAGGCCGTTTACCTGCCCACCGTCACTCACTATCGAGCGATGACCTTGAATCCAGCTGTGATAGGATTTTCGCGGAAGTCCCTCAGGCGTTTTGACCTCGTCCATTTTTACGGCCTATACGATCTGCTGGGACCCGCGGTCAGCCATTTTTGCCGCAACATCGGCCAACCGTACGTCGTTGAGCCCATGGGCATGCATCGCCCGATCGATCGTGGTCTGGCATTGAAACGCGTGTGGCATCGCAGCGTCGGCCACGCGTTCCTGCAAAATGCCGCGCAGTTCGTGGCTACGTCGGAACTGGAAGAAGAAGACCTGGTGTCCGACGGCGTTCCAGCGCAAAAAGTGGTGCTGCGCTACAACGGAATCGATGCCCAGAGTTTCGCGTCCTTGCCCAAACGCGGGAGTTTTCGGGATGCGCATGGCATCGGCGCTGATGAGCCGGTCTTGCTCTTCCTGGGCCGTCTGATTCCGCGCAAGGGAGCGGACATTCTGATCGATGCCTTCGCCAAAGCGTGTCCCGTTTCCGGCCGGCTGGTTATCGCCGGACCGGAAGGCGAAGCGGGCTACGTCGATCGCTTGCGTCGGCGAGCCATCTCAGCCGGCGTGGAAAAGCGAGTGATCTTTGCCGGCGCGCTCTACGATGACGACAAATTTCAAGTATTGGCGGACAGCGATATTTTCATGCTCCCCTCCCGTTACGAAAATTTCGCGAATTCCGCCGCCGAAGCCATCGCCAGCGGCGTGCCGGTAATCATCAGCGATCGATGCGGAATATCTTCGTTGGTCGAGGGACGCGCGGGTTTGGTAATACCAGCGGAAACCGGCGCGCTGGTCAACGCCATCGAAACGCTGCTCGCTAATAAAGCCCTGTACCAAAAATTTCAGCAGGGCTGCCGCAGCGTCGCGGCAGAGTTGGGGTGGGATCGCCTCAGCGAGCAGATGGAAGGCTACTACGCCAGAGCGCTCGGATCGAAAAATGGCAACAATTAAGCATCAAAGTGAAAATGGAAAAAACGGAGCGGCCACGGTAACCGTTTACGCGTCCGCCCCGTCACAACCCCATTGGTGTCGGCGTATTCGTGTGTCGAGAGCCTGTCATTTGGACGACGCTTGGGACGCCGGAACATTTCAATGGCGCTCAATCGCAAACCCGGCTCGCAGAGTTCGAGAGTGTATCTAAGATCATGAACGGCGACTCTATTTTCAAATCTGCCGCTGCTCCCGCGCCAGCGGAAACAGGCCGCACGATGGCCGATGCCGCGCGTCCAGGCTCCCTGCCTCCCGCCGCATCACCGGCGCCCAAATACGATCGCCTGTTCCATTACGCCTGGCTCGGCGTCAATGCGCTCCTGGTTCTTTCGATCCTCTTCGCTTTGTACGCCGCCGGTTGGGAATTTTCGACCCGCCGCTACCTGAAAGGATTTTCAGACGCGATCGTCCCGGCCACCGCCCCCGCCGACGAAAAAGTCGAAGCGATTCTCCGCTGGATGCAGAACGGTCCCGCGCGTTTGCCCTACGGCCCTTCGGCTCTGTTGCCGGACCGGGATCCGACCGACACGCTAAATTACGACGCGCTGCTCCAGGTCTGCGGCACGGCCACCAACGCCTTCATCAACCTCGCCAATACCGGGCAGCTTTCCGTCCGGCGCTTGCTGCTGTTGGATCAAAGCCAGGCCACCATGCACGTGGTCGCCGAGGTTCTGGTCGATGGGCGCTGGATCATCGTCGATCCCGCCTATCGCATCGTCTTCCGCGATCCCGCGGGCAAGACCGTCACTCGCGAAGAAATGCAGGACCCCGCGAAGTTCTCGGCGGTGACCGGAGCGATTCCCAAATTTAATCCGGCCTACACCTTCGACAATGCCGTGCATGTTCGCGTCGGGCGTTTGCCGTTGGTAGGCATGCCGCTGCGCTCGATCCTGAACCGGGTGCTGCCCGGCTGGGAAGATTCGACGAACATGACTCTGCTGGTCGAGCGGGAATCTTTCGCCGCGCTGATCGCCGGAATTTTGCTGGTGCTGTTTTTCGCGCTGCTGCGTTATTCGTTGCGCTGGTTCGGCGAAGCGCGCCTGGGAATTCACGCCGCAAAATTGCGCGCCAAGATTTACCGCGCCGGCGTCGCCTTCCTGGATCCCGCGAACTGACGCATGTGCGGAATCTGCGGCGCCATCGGGCTGGAAACCAGGGAGCAAGGCGAACTGGCCGTCCGCCGCATGCTTCGCGCCATCGTTCATCGCGGGCCGGATGATGAAGGGTTCCTGAACGCATCACCCGTCGTCGTCGGCTCCCGCCGCTTAAGCATCATCGATCTTCCTGGCGGCAGCCAGCCCATCTGGAATGAAACCGAAACGCTGGCCGTCGTTTACAACGGCGAAATTTATAATTTTCAGCAGCTTCGCCGCGAACTTCAGAACCGCGGTCACTCCTTCCGCACCAATTCCGATACCGAAGTAATCGTTCATGCCTACGAACAGTGGGGCGAAGCCTGCGCCTCCCGCCTGCATGGAATGTTCGCGTTCGCCATTCTCGAAATGCCTCAGGGCCGCAATGGACCGGCGGCCCGCGTGTTTCTGGCCCGCGATCCGCTCGGCATCAAGCCGCTGTATTACACCCAGACCAATTCCTCGTTTCTCTTTTCGTCCGAAGTCCGTTCCTTGCTGGCCAGTGGTCACGTCGCCCCACAGCTTTCCGCCGATTCACTCGCCGCCTACCTGCTGTTTGGTTCGGTGTGCGAGCCAACCACCATGGTCGAAGGCGTCTATTCGCTGCCTCCCGGACATTCGATCACGATTCAAACCGATGGGCGAATCGCGCCAGGTGCGCCGAAGTCCTATCTGCATCTGGAAAACACTGCCAAGCGAGAGGCGCCGGGCAAAAGCGATTCGAGCGGCTCGTCTTCGGCGGGACGTGCGGCGGCAGCTGCAGAGGTTCGGTCGTTGCTGGAAGACTCCGTTAAGAGCCACTTGATTGCGGATGTGCCGGTCGGAGTTTTTTTGAGCAGCGGCGTGGATTCCACCGCGCTGGCCGCCTTGGCCGCCGGCGTTCAGGGCGGGATTCACACCTTCACCGTGGCTTTCCCGGATATCGAATTCAGCGAAGCGGAAATCGCGCGCGCCACCGCCAAACGCCTGGGCACCCAGCACAGCGAGCTGTCGCTCTCTGGCGCTGAAATGGCCGAACGCCTCGACGAAGCCGTTGCCGCTTTCGATCAACCCAGCATGGACGGAATCAATTCTTACTTTGTTTCCTGGGCCGCGCGCCAAGCCGGATTGAAAGTTGCCCTGTCCGGGCTGGGCAGTGACGAAATCTTCGGCGGCTACACTTCATTCAGCGCCACGGGCCAGGTGGCGCGCATCGCCAATGCCGCGCGCCTGGTGCCGCGGTCGGTGCGGGGCCTCAGCGCCAATCTGTTCAAGAAATCAAAAGCCTATCGTGGCTCACGCGACGCGTTCCGCAAAGCATCCGCGGCCTGGCTCGATCCCGCAGATTTTCCGCATCCTTATTTTTTCACGCGCGCGCTCTTCACCACCTCTACCGTCGCCGGCGTCCTGCGCGAAGATGCCGCCGGTTGGAGCGGCACCCGCTGGGGAAAATGGCTCGCCGAGGCGGCGTCAGAAACGGCGCCGATGGACAAGTTCACCCAGGTCTCCTGGCTGGAACTCCGCTCCTACATGCTGAATACGCTGCTGCGCGATACCGACGCGATGAGCATGCATCACTCGCTCGAAGTGCGCGTTCCGTTTCTCGACCGCGGCCTGGTGGAAAAGGTGTTGAACCTCCCGGAATCAGTGAAGAAGAATCCAGCCAAGCCCAAAAGCCTGCTCCTCGCCGCCATGGGCGACCTGTTGCCCAAGGAAATCACCTCGCAAAAGAAGCGCACTTTCACCTTTCCGTGGGAAAATTGGCTGCGCGGCAAATTGGGTGAACGAGTGGCTTCGGGCTTGCAAGACTGGTCGCCGCACCTCGAATCGCATCTGAACGGCCGTTTTGCCGGATCTGTTTTCAAGGACTTTCAGCGCGGACGCACGACTTGGTCCCGGCCCTGGAGTCTTTTCGTACTGAATGAGTGGGTGAAAAAGAATTTGCGGTTCGACCCCGCTGCCGATGCGTTGAGCGCCCAGCCCATCGCGACACGCGCAGCGCAAACAAAAGCCTGAAAAAGATCTAAAACGAGCGAACCTAACAAATCATGGTCATCCTAGGAATTAACGCCTATCACGCCAATTCTTCCGCGGCGATTGTCGTTGACGGAAAATTGCTCGCGGCCGTGGAGGAAGAGCGCCTCAACCGCGTGAAGTACGCCGCCGGATTGCCCGCGCTCGCAATTCAGTATTGCCTCGACCAAGCCGGAGTAAAGCTGACCGAAATCGATCACATCGCGGTCCCCCGCAATCCCTGGGCGCGTCTGGGGACCAAACTGCGCTTCGCCATGCGCATGCCGAAATTCGCCATGGACCGCGCGCGCGTAATGAAACGCTTCGCCGGAATTCAAGAAGATCTGGCGTCCAGCTTCGAAGTTTCACCCGACGCGATTCGCGCCAAATTTCATCGCATCGAACATCACACCGCGCATCTGGCCAGCGCTTTTTATGTTTCGCCGTTTGATAGAGCCGCCGTCTTGTCCGCCGACGGCCTCGGCGATTTTGCCAGTTCCATGTGGGCGCTGGGCCAGGGCCCGCGGATGCAACACCTCGGCGAAATCACTTTTCCTCATTCGCTGGGCATGTATTACACCGCGCTGACTCAGTACATCGGCTTCTGGAAGTTCGGCGACGAATACAAAGTGATGGGCCTCGCCGCCTACGGCCAGCCCGAATTTCTCGATGAATTCCGCCGCATCGTCTACACCGCCGGCCCGCTCTCGTTCC
This sequence comes from uncultured Acidobacteriota bacterium, assembly GCA_963711325.1. Lineage (GTDB taxonomy): Bacteria > Acidobacteriota > Terriglobia > Acidiferrales > UBA7541 > Palsa-295. Next base: position 546,921 of record CAVQDR010000001.1, read on the forward strand.
GCCTGGGCCTCGAATATTTCAGCCATCAAACCCGCGGCGCGGATATGACCTGGCGAGAAGCCAGCCAAACTCCGATTCTTGGTCGGCTCTTCTCCGAATATCTCGAAAAGCGGCTCGGCCCCACCCGCAAAGCCGATGAGCCACTCACTCAGCGCCATCACAATCTCGCCGCCAGCATGCAGGCCGCTCTCGAAGAAGTTTTGGCCGCCCACTGGAGCGCTTTGGCCGCCAAGACCGGCGAAAAAAATCTGTGCCTCGCCGGAGGCGTGGCCTTCAACTGCGTCGCCAATGGACGAATCTTCGATTCGTCGCCCTTCGAACGCGTCTACGTCCAACCCGCGGCCGGCGATGCGGGACTTTCGGTCGGCGCAGCGTTTGCCGTGAATCACCAGGTTCTCGGCCGCCCCCGCGAATTCGTAATGGATCATGCCGGGTGGGGGCCGCAATCCAATCCGCAAGAGATTCGTAGCGCGGTGGAAAAATTCCGCGGCACCGGAGACGATGTCGAAATCACTGAACTGGAAGAGGGGGCCCTGGTTCAGGCGACCGCGCGGCACATTTCCGAAGGAAAAATTCTGGGGTGGTTTCAGGGCCGCGTAGAGTGGGGCCCGCGCGCCTTAGGGCAACGCAGCATTCTGGCTGACCCGCGACGTCCCGAGATGAAAGAAATCCTGAATCGCAGGATCAAGCATCGCGAAACTTTCCGGCCCTTCGCCCCGTCCATCCTGGAAGAGGCGACGAGCGAATTTTTTGAGAAGACGCATCCGTCACCATTCATGACTTTCGCTTATAACGTGCGTCCGGAAAAACGCGCAGTGATTCCCGCTCCCACGCACGTCGATGGCACCGCGCGCCTGCAGACCGTGAGCCGCACCGCCAACCCACTCTATTGGAAGCTGATTCGAGCGTTTGGCGACTTGACCGGCGTCCCGGTCGTCCTAAATACCTCGTTCAATGACAACGAACCGATTGTCTGCCGGCCCGAAGAAGCCCTCGACTGCTTCCGCCGCACCCAGATGGACGTACTGGTGATGGGCAACTTTTTGCTGGAGAAAAAATCAGTCGCAGCCATCGGCCCGGAACCAACCGTAAGCGGCAGCACTCGCGCGACCTAGAAATTCGCGCCGTTCTTAAAACGCGCCGGCCAGCTTCGCCAAACAATTTCCCATGCATATCCTGCTGCTCAACGAATATTATCCGCCGGACACTTCCGCCACCGCGCGCATGGCCGCGCAGGTCGCCGAGCGCCTGGTGCAGCAACACGAAGTCACGGTCCTCGCCGGACGCCCCAGCTACGATCCCGACGAATATTATCCGTACGCGCCCCTGCATCGAACCATTCGTAATCGCGTCGCAGTCGAATGTGTCGGCTCGACCGCCTATCCGCGACATCAGATGCGCCGCCGCGTTTCAAACTATCTTTCCTATCTGGCGCTGGCCGTTCCCCGCGCGCTGGCCCTTCGTCCCGACGTGATCCTGGCCATGACCGATCCTCCCGTCGCCGGCATCGCCGGCGCCTTCATCGCCCGCCTTTCTGCGACGCCTCTGGTCTACAACATTCGCGATATGTATCCCGACATGGCCCTCGGCGGCGACATCGTCCGCCCCAACAAATGGGTCGCCCGCTGGGAACAGATGCATCGCAGCGCGCTGAAGCAGGCCGCACGCGTCATCGTCCTCGGTGACGACATGCGCGATCGCATCCTCTCGAAAGGCATTCGCCCGGAAAAAGTTGTCGTCGTTCGCGACGGCACCACGATTAGCAACGCCGCCATGCCCGACCTGAGCGATCCAATCGTCCAGGAAATCCGCTGCGGATTTCCTTTCGTAGCCGTCCACGCCGGCAATTTGGGCTTCTACGGCGCGTGGGACACGGTCTTAAGCGCCGCGAAAATCCTCAGCAACGAAAACACCGGCGTGGTGTTCGTAGGTGACGGAGCCAGCCGCGCCACCCTGGAGACTTCGGCGCAAGGTTCGCCAAACGTTCGCTTCCTGCCGTTTCGGCACGTCGAGCAGGTTCCGCACGTCATGATGGCCGGCGACCTCCACATCATCACCGTGAAACGCGGCCTAGAAGGCGTAGTCGTCCCCAGCAAGCTCTATTCGACGCTGGCTGCAGGCCGTCCCGTCCTGGTCGTCGCCGCCGCGGAATCCGACGCCGCCCGCATCGTCACCAACGCCGGCTGCGGCGTAGCCGTCGACCCCGACGATCCCGCAGCCGTAGCCGCGGCGATCCGCCAGCTTCGCGACGACCCCGCCCGCCTGGCCGAAATGGGCCGACGCGCGCGAGAAACCGCAAAAACCTATGCTAAAGTTGACGAGCTAAACCGCTTCGCCGCAGTCATGGAAGACGTCGTCCCTCTGCGCGGTTTCAAACGCAAGAGTCAGGACTTGCAGGGTCCCCGTCAGGCAACTCAATAGTTGTCCGGTTTTTCGCAGTGCAGTATTGACCTGGAGCTTGGGCCGAAATGCCGATTCGTACCGAAGTCATCGTCTTCGCGGTCGCGCTCGCGGCGACGTTGGGACTCACCGTCCCCATCCGCCATCTCGCGCTGCGTTTCGGCATGGTCGATAAACCCGGCCCGCGCAAAGTCCACGTCAACCCCATCCCCCTCCTCGGCGGAATCGCCATTTACCTCGGCTTCGTTCTCGCGCTGCTTTTCACCCGCCACGGAGTTCCGCAGCAGCAAATCGTCGGCATTCTCGCCGGCGCCACGCTCCTCGCCATCGTCGGCTTCCTCGACGACGGCGGCCTGCTCCACCACCAAGTCAAACTTTTCGTCGGCATGCCCATCGCCGCCGGATTCTTGATCGCCTCCGGCATCCGCGCCCAGCTCTTCTCCCAGTTTTTCCCCGGCACCGCCGGCCTGATTCTCGATTGCTGCCTCACCGTCGCCTGGGTCGTTGGCATCACCGCCTCCTTCAGCATCCTCGATCACATGGACGGCCTCTGCGCCGGCATCGCCGCCGTCGCCGCCGCGTTTTTCACCATTTCCGCCATGATGAATGGCCAAGTGCTCGTCAGCACTCTTGGCGCCGCCACCCTCGGCGCGTCGCTCGGATTCCTCCGCTGGAATTTCAATCCCGCGAAAATTTTCATGGGCGATGGCGGCGCCATGTTCCTCGGCTTCCTGATGGCCACGCTGGGCCTAAAAATCCGCCCCGACGGCACGCAATTCCCGCTGACCTGGCTGGTTCCAGTCCTGATTCTCGCCGTGCCCATTTTCGACACCACTCTCGTTTCCATCTCCCGCGCCCGACGCGGTCTCCTCCCTTTCGCGTCTCCAGGAAAAGATCACACCGCTCACCGCCTCTCCAATCTAGGCATGGGCCATCGCGGAGCCGTTCTCGCCATGTACACTTGGGCCATCCTCTGCGGCGTCATCGCGCTGTTTATTCCGGACCTTTCCGCGACGACCACCTACACCCTGATCGGCCTGCTGGCTCTCGCCGGCCTGGTCGCCGTAATTTTTCTGGAAGGCCTGCCTTACGAGCGCCAGGTCAAACTCCACAAGCCCACCTCGGCATCCTGAATCCTCGGCGCGAGTTCTCCGTGCCTTCTTCTTTCGTTTTTCTCAGTGCTCTCTGTGTTAAATCTTTTCGCCTTCTGAATTTCGCTTTTCGCGTTCCCTTCTCTTTGGATACACTCCATCGCTGGCGTATAATTCTGGTCCGGATTCGCGGCGGAATGCTCTTGGGAATGTGCCGAGCCTGCGTCTTCGTCAGCTCATGAGGCAGCTCGCAAAAACACACGATGGCGCTCCAACCACCCGACGCGCAAAGCGTCTCCCAACCAACCTCTCGCGCCAATAGCCAAAGCGTTGCAGTCATCGGCGGTTCGGCGGCTGGCCTGCTCACCGCTTCCGTGCTGGCCCGCAAAGGCTTGCCTGTCCGTGTGTTTGAACGCATCGAGACGCTCGAGCATCCGGAAAGAACCCTGATCGTCACCAATCGCATGCGCCATCTGCTCGGCCCCGCCGCCGAAAAAAGCGTCGTGAACGAAATTCGCCGCTTCGAGCTATTCACCGATGGGCGTTCGGCAACCTTCGAATTGGATGAGCCCGATCTGATCGTCGAGCGCCGCGCTTTAATTCAATCGCTGGCCCAAGATGCAGCCGCAGCCGGCGCCACCGTCGAACTCGGCCGCCGCTTTCATTCGCTGCAGCCCAATGGACGTGGCCTGGTCCTGGAAGTCGAGCGTTGCAACGATGGCAGCCGCGAAGAAATTCACGCCGATACCGTTGTCGGCGGTGATGGAGTCTGCAGCCGCGTCGCCCGCGCCGGCGGCTGGGCGCCGCTCGAAACGGTCCCGCTGGTCCAGGCCATCGTCCCGCTGCCCAAAGACATGTCTCGCGACACCACGCGAGTCTGGTTTGTGCCCCAGGACACGCCGTACTTTTATTGGCTGATTCCCGAATCAAAAACTCAGGGCGCGCTCGGCGTCATCGGCGAAACGCCCGGAGAAACGCGCAAGGTTCTGGAAAACTTCCTGGAAAAGCGTGGGTTGAAGCCCATTGAATTTCAGGGCGCGCGAATTCCGGTCTACAAAAAATGGATTCCAGTGCGCAAGCAGATCGGCAACGGCTCGGTCTATCTGGTTGGCGACGCAGCGGCGCAGGTAAAAGTAACCACCATCGGCGGCACCGTCACTGGTTTTCGTGGCGCTTTGGGCGCGGCCGAAGCCATCCTGAATGGCGGCGTCAGCCGTGAACTCCGCGCTCTCCGCCGTGAATTGGACGTGCACCTCTTGCTCCGGCGTTCGCTTCACGATTTTCAGCAAGCCGATTACAGCCAGCTCGTCGATCTGCTGAACGCGCCGGCGCGTGCGTCCCTCGGCCGCTTCTCGCGCGACGAAGCCTGGAAAATTTTGTGGCGCGTATGTTTACGGCAGCCCCGGCTCATACTGCTGGGCCTTCGCGGTCTGCTGTCGCGTAAAGGCGCTTTCGCGTAATTGGCTTTGCGCTTTCCCGTTTTAGCCGGGCCTGAAACATGTACATTCTGGGCATATCCGCGATGTCCCACGATTCCGCAGCAGCCCTGCTGAACGAGCGCGGCATTGTAGCGGCTATCGAAGAGGGGAAACTGGCGCGCAGCCGCCGGATCGGCGGCATCCCCCGAGCCGCCATTCAATCCTGCCTCGAACACGCTTCCATCGGCTGGCCTGAAATTTCACACATCGCCATCGCCAGCCATCCGGCCAGCGAGAAAGGCTCGCGAAAAATCGATGGCGAGCGAAATGATTTCCGCAGTTTGAGTAAAGTCGCCGGCCTGCCGCCGAGGCGATTCAAAACCTTCGATCATCACCTTTGCCACGCTGCCAGCGCGTTCTATGGTTCCCCCTTCGAACGCGCGTCGATCGTTTCGATGGACGAGCGAGGCGATGGCCGCGCCGGCCTGGTCGCCATCGGCAAGAACGGCGCGTTACGCGCGCGTGAATCGATTCGCCTGCCCCATTCTTTACCCTGGATTTACTCGCAGTTTACTCAGCTGCTCGGCTTTCGCGCGCACGGCGATGAGCACAAGACCCAATGGCTCAGTCTCGTTGGGGACCCTCACTTCGCCAGCCTCTTTCTCGATTTTTTCCGCCGCAGCGCCGGCGGTCCGCCATATCTGAATGCGAACTATTTCCGACGCAGATCCACGAACGAATTGTGTTTCACCAAAGATTTCTTCCGCAGCGTCGGGATCGAATGGAATCCAAAAAAGCCGGGCAGCCCCGAATTATCCGAGGCCCTGAAAGCGAACCTCGCCGCTAGCCTGCAGCAGGCTCTTTGCACCGTCGTTTGCGATTGGCTGGACAATCTGCGGAACACCTCAAAGGAAACGTCGCTCTGCCTGGCCGGCGGCTTGTTTCAGAATCCTTTGCTGGTTGCCGCGATTGAGACCGGCACTCATTTCGAAAATGTCTTCGTTCAGCCGGCCGCCGGAAATGAAGGCACCGCGCTCGGCGCTGCCTGGCTCGCCTGGCAGGAGAACAACGCTCGGCCCGCCGATCGTTCCGTTGCGCTGCCCCTGTGGGGTCCGTCCTATTCCAATGCGCAGATCAAACTCGTCTTGGACAACTGTAAAGCGAATTACCGCTGGCTCGATTCCGAGGATATGAAAATCGCTGAGACCTTGCGCCTGCTCATCGCCGGAAAAATCGTCGCATTTTTTCAGGGAGCCACCGAATTCGGCCCCCGCGCTCTAGGCGGCCGAAGCTTGCTGGCTTCGCCCTGGGCTCCCTACGTGAAAGAAAACCTGAATGATTTTGTAAAACATCGCGAATCTTTCCGTCCTTTCGCTCTGGCCATCCCGGAAGAAGACTGTTCCAGGTTTTTCAGCAGCTCGCCGAACGCGCGGTTCCTGACCACCATGGCGAAAGCCAACGAAGCGGGCCAACAGATATTGCGCGACCTGCCCGAAGGGTTTCTGCTCCGCGATAACCTGGTCCGCCTGCAGACCGTACGCGAAAGCGACCATCCACTCTTCTGGAAGCTGCTGAAACGATCCGGCGAAAGTTCTCCGGCTCCGATTTTGGTGAACACCTCTTTCAATTTGTTTGGCGAACCGCTGGTGGTCACCCCGCGCGACGCGGTCCGCAGTTATTTCTGTTCCGGCACGGATGCGCTGGTCGCGGGAAATTTCCTGCTCGAAAAACACTAAAAAACACATGGCCCCAGACAGCTCAATCGCTCGCACAAACCACCGTCGCCGCCCGGCGTTGGTGTTGCTCTTGCTCCTGCTGATCCTAGCGATTTTTGCGGTTCGAAATCTCGGGCACTGGCTGATCAAGCAGGATGCGCTGGAACCAGCCGATGTCATCGTAGTCTTGAGCGGTGGCTTGCCCTATCGCGCGGAGGGTGCCGCCGACATTTTCAGGAGCGGCTACGCACCCGAGGTCTGGATCAGCCTGCCCGCCGGCCCGCAAAAACAGCTCGAAGAAATGGGAATTCATTTTGTCGGCGAAGAAGAATACGACCGCGAAGTCCTGATTCACCAGGGCGTCCCCGAGAGTCACGTAAGCTTCTTTCCCCACGAAATCGTAAACACCGAAGAAGAGATTGCGGAGATCGCGAGCCAAATGCGGGCGCAGGGCAAACACACGGTTATCATTGTGACTTCGCCCGAACATACCCGCCGTGTTCGTGCGTTGTGGAACGCCATCGCTGGCCATGAACCGAAAAACGGAATGAAGGCGATCGTTCGTGCCGCACCTACCGACCCGTTCGATGCCGATCATTGGTGGCGAACCACCCGCGACAGTCTGGCCGTGGCCCGCGAAACGCTCGGATTGGTGAATGTCTGGTCCGGCCTTCCCGTCCGGCCCCGGACGTAACGGATATTCCGCAAGCGCGAAGAGAACCCAAGAAATTTTGGGTTGTTCTTGTAACCTGAATTCTTATTTAGACGATGTAGCACGATACCGAAGGGAGAATGCCTTGAAGATTTCCGTAATTGGCGCCGGTTACGTGGGACTGGTCACCGGAGGGTGCCTCGCCGGTCTCGGCCATGAAGTGGTCTGCACCGACAGCGACCTCGAAAAACTGAAAACGCTCGAATCGGGAAAGCTGCCGATCTACGAACCGGGCCTCGACACCGTGATTGACGAAGCGCGCCGCGAAGGCCGCCTGAGTTTTCGCGCCAATGCCGCGGATGCGGTGCGCGGCGGAGACGCGATCTTTATCTGCGTCGGCACCCCGCCCTTGCCCAATGGCAGTGCGGATCTGAGTGCCATCGACCATGTCGCGCGTTTAGTCGCCACGGAATCGCGCACGCCGAAACTGGTCATCGAAAAAAGTACAGTTCCGGCCCAAACCGGACAGGAACTGAAACGCGCGCTGGCCGTGTACGGCCGCAAGACCGGAATCAAATTCAGCGTCGCATCCAATCCGGAATTTTTGCGTGAAGGCACGGCCGTCGAAGATTTTCTGCATCCGGACCGCATCGTGATCGGTGTTGAAGACGAGGCCGCGGCCAAGCAACTGAAAGAAATCTATCGCCCCGTGCTCGAGCGCACCTTCCACTGCCCGATCCATTCACCCGCGTGTCCGGATACTCCTCTGCCCGCTTGGCTCGTCACCACCATCAACAGCGCGGAGCTCATCAAACACGCTTCCAATTCTTTCCTAGCTCTGAAAATTTCCTACGCCAACATGGTCGCCGACCTCGCCGAAAAGCTCGGCGCCAATATCGACGAAGTGGTCTACGCCGTGGGCATGGACGCGCGCATCGGCACCAGTTTCTTCCGCCCCGGCCTCGGCTTCGGCGGCTTCTGCCTGCCCAAAGACCTGCAGGCCTTTGTCCATCTCGCGGAAACTTCGGGTGTGGATTTTTCGATGCTCAAGGAAGCCGAGAAAATTAACAAGCGGCGCATCGAAAACTTTGTCGCTAAAATTCGGCGCGCGCTCTGGGTCGTCAAAGGCAAACCCGTTGCGGTGCTGGGCGTGGCCTTTAAATCGAACACCGATGACATCCGGTTTTCGCCGGCCATCGATCTGATTCAGCAATTGGTAGCGGAAGGCGCGAAAGTGAAGGCCTACGACCCGGAAGCAATGGACCGGGCCAAAGCGATCCTGCCCGGCGTTGAATTTGGAAAGACGGCTTACGAAGCAGCGGAAAATGCCGAGGCGCTAATTATCGCTACTGAGTGGGAACAGTTTCGCGATCTGGACTGGAGCCGCATTCACGATTCCATGGCGCGCCCGTTGATATTAGACGGACGCAACCTGTTGTCGCCGACCGAAATGAAAAGCCGAGGTTTCGAATATCACTCCGTCGGCCGCCCCGATTGACCCTGGATAAAAAGGCTATTTCGCTGGACTGGCTTGCGCCAATTGCGCTTTGAAGTATTCGTAGGTCCGCTGCAGGCCTTCTTCCAGATCGATTTTGGGTTCCCAATTCAAAAGGCGCTTGGCCTTCGAAATATCCGGGCAGCGCTGCTTGGGATCGTCCTGCGGCAATGGATGAAACACGATCGGCGTGGTCGACCCCACCAGCTTTTTCACTCGTTCCGCAAATTCCAAAATCGTAATCTCGCGCGGATTTCCGATATTGGTCGGCTCGTGCTCCGTCGATTCGAGCAGCCGGTAGATGCCTTCCAATAAATCCGAGACGAAGCAGAAACTTCGGGTTTGCTTGCCATCGCCGTACACCGTAATCGGTTCGCCGACTAACGCCTGATACAGAAAGTTCGGCAAAGCCCGCCCGTCATTCAGCCGCATGCGCGGACCATACGTATTAAAGATACGGACGATGTGCGTATCCAGCCCGTGGTAGCGGTGATAGGCCATGGTCATCGCTTCAGCGTAGCGTTTCGCTTCGTCGTAAACGCCGCGCGGTCCCACCGGGTTCACGTTGCCCCAGTAACTTTCCGGCTGCGGGCTCACATTCGGATCGCCGTAGCATTCAGAAGTGGAAGCCAGCAAATAGCGCGCGTTTTTGGCGAGAGCCAAGCCGAGAGAGTTGTGCGTACCCAGCGCTCCCACTTTCATGGTTTGAATCGGCAGCCGCAAATAATCCGGAGGGCTGGCCGGAGAGGCGAAATGCAAAACAGCTTCGACCGGACCCTGCACGTCGATAAAACGCGACACGTCATGCCGGGCAAATCGGAATTTCGGGTTCGCCGCCAGATGCGCGATATTTGCTTCGCTGCCGGTAACTAGGTTATCGAGGCACAGCACCTCCCAGCCTCGCGACAGCATCAACTCGCACAAATGCGAACCCAGAAAGCCTGCTCCGCCGGTTATGACTGCGCGCAATGTTTAGTCTCCTGTGCCGTGGTGCCACTAGTGCTGGTTGGCTCCAATTATCCCCGAAAAGCTCTGGCGCGGATAGAGGCCGCGCCGTTCAGCGCAGCTCTAATCGAGCGTTCTCGCGGCCAAGCGCGCCGCCGTCTACTTGGGCGCAGGGGCTGCAAAAGCCGTGGTGTGGTCCGCCACAATCCGCCAGCCTTCGGGAAATTTTCGAAAGTTCAGCGTAAATATTCCGGAGGGCCTGTCGTTTTCCCGCACCAGGCGAAACTGGCCAATCACGAACGCGCCGTCGGCGCAGAATTTGTGGACTTCCATGTCCGAGAACGAAAGCTGCCCCATCGCCTTCCGATCGGGGTAGGCCTTCTGGTACCGCTCGAGTACCGATTGCCAGCCCCGGGTAATCCCGCTCGCCCCTACAAAAGCCGTTTCGTCCGATTTCCAGTACCCGGCCATAAAGCTGGTCAGGTCACCCCGGTTCCAGGCCTGGGTCTGCGTCTCCAGTACCGCCTTGATCTGCTCTTCGTCGTGGACTTGTGCCGTGGTCCCAAAGGGCGTTACCATTCCGAAAAACAAAGACATGGCCCCTAGACCCAACATCATTAATATTGATCGCCTCATCCTTCCTCCTTCCAGCTTGCAGATTGAAAAAATGACCCGGAGTTTTCTAATAGGCAAGCGTGCGATTAAGAATCCCCGTAACTCTAACAAAACAAACGGAAGGCCATGGTTCTAATCGGCCCTGTTTTCGCCCTTTTCTACCCGGAAGCTCCCCAGAGTATAGGCCAAACCGCCTCCGAAACCGACCCCCTCAAATCGAGTCATATCCCGGTTGGAGTGGAAATCAGTACTAGTGGCCTATTGGCCGCGGCGGCAGAAAATCCGAAACTGTCTGTGGTTGAACATGCTGATCGCAGCCCTCATTCTCGTCACATCACTCGCAGCGACCGTCCAGTTCGCGGTCTTCATCTGGCGCGTCAGCTTACTGCGGGTCGCCGCCCAGCCGGTCTCCGACTCGGCGCTGGCCGTCGAAGCCTCGACCAACTTGCTGAGTGCCAACGACTTCGCCTCCGCGACCGCCGTGCAACGGCTGTGCCCGGATCTCGAAAGCAATCCGTTGCCGAAGCTGCGCTCGATCCGCCTGTACTACGGCTTCCTAAAGATGGCCAAGAAGGCGGGCGATTTCATCGTAGCCCCCGGCGCGCCTGGATTCGGCGGCTGGACCAACCGCGAAATGGCTCTGTGCACCCGCTACGCGACGGTCGTACTGTCGCAGCGCCTCGAACGCAACCGCGTGCTTTGCGACGAAGTCCGCTCCCTGTAGGCCCGTTAGCCGCTCATTCGCTTAAGACGCGAGTTCCTCTGTTTTGGCCGCTCTGTCCATATTGCCAGTTGCCTCATACGCTATGCCGCCCGGTCATTTCCGCCGAAGCCGGCGGCTTTCATGTCTAAATAATAATTGGTGACTCTAGCCTTCGAATTTCTCAATTCTTCTGAGGAGGCGCTATGAAGAATTGCGCCCGACATTTCTGTTCGCTCGCACTTTTGGCCTTGGCGATGCTTCAGCTCTCCAGCTGCGCGTTGACTCCGGATACTTTCCATTCGGTCGCGCTGACGCCGTCCGGAACCACCTACCTCGCCCAGAACACCACCATTGGCGTTACAGCCACGGTATTGAATGACACGGCGCAGAACGGAGGCGTGGTGTTTTCCTCGTCGCCGGTAGGAACCGGCCTCTTGACCCAGACCACGATCAACAACGCGGTCTATAGCGCGCCTGTGACGGTCAGCACCGAAACGGTAATCACCATCACCGCGGTGTCGGTGGATTATCCTAAGAAGTCCAGCACGCTGACGCTCAAGATCGAACCGCCTCCGGTCATCACGACAACCACGCTGCAATCCGCCACTTTGAATCAAGCCTATTCGCAGCCCGTTATGGCCACCGGCGGCGTGCCACCTTTGAGCTGGACGGTCGCTTCAGGCAGCTTGCCAGCGGGGCTGTCTCTCGCGGCGAGCACCGGCGATACCGTGAACATCGTGGGCAAACCAACCACCGGCGGCAACTCGACATTTACCATCGGCGTCACCGATGCCGCCGGAGAATCAGCCTCCTCGCAGCCGCTGAATATCGTGGTGAGTACACTCGCGTTCACGACGACTTCTCCGCTGCCACCGGCGCAGGTTGGCACCGCGTACAGCGATCAGATCGCCGCAACGGGCGGCACCGGAACTCTGTCGTTCGCAGTGGCCTCCGGTTCAACATTGCCCGCCGGATTTGCGCTCTCTTCAGCGGGACTGCTTACCGCTTCGAATCCCTCCGCGGCCGGAAATTATTCGTTTGGAATTACGGTGACTGACAGCGGAGTTCCTCCGGCCATCGTGACCCAGACGTTTACTCTAGTGGTTGGCGGACAGCAGAATCTCGCGCTGCTGAACGGCAACTACGCATTTACGTTTAGCGGCAACAACGCTGCGGGCTATATCACCGCAGCCGGTGCGTTTACGACCAATGGCGCAGGGCAAATTACAGCGGGCGAAGCGACCTACAATTCGCTGGCCGGGCCTCCGGTGACCTACACCGGAATTACCGGCACCTATACCGCGGGCACCGATGGCCGCGGGACCATCACCTTCTCGGGCGCATCGCCGGGATTCGCTGCGACGCCGACGTACGCATTTGCGATCGATCCAGGCGGCAACGGGCATGGCCGCTTGATCGAATTCGATACGACTGGCGGACGCGGCGCCGGCCGGTTGGAAGCGCAAATCGTCTCGACGTGCGTGGTCAGCAGCGCAAGCACCACCTACAACGGTAACTTCGCGTTCGGCGGCTCAGGCTTCTCGATTCCGTCTTCGACGGGCGTCGCCGGCAACATCGCTTTCGCCGGAGCATTCACCGCAGCCGCGCCAGTCGCAGGATCGACAATCGGAAGCATCGGACCGGGCGAGATGGATGAAAATACTCCCGGCTTCGTCACTTCGCAGACAGCGGACACCGTTTCCGGCACGTATCAAACAGCTTCCGCCACCGACACCACGCACTGCACCTTCACGCTGGGCACGGGCAGCATCGGCACGCTGAATTTCAGCGCATATCCAGTATCGAATTCCGAAGCGTTCCTGGTGGAGATGGATCAGACCAGCCTGACCACGCCTCTGCTTTCCGTTGCGGATATGGTTCAACAAATTGGAAATCCGTTCCCAACGCAGAGCACCATTTCGGGCCCGATGGCCGGGGGTTTGAGCGGGCAAGGATTATCAGGAAACACGTATCTTCCGGATGTGGCCATCGTTCAATTGTCGGAGCCAGGCTCCGGCAGCGTTACGATGCAGGTGACCGATAATCAAGCCGGCGAGGTAACGACCTGGGCCAGCCCGTTCCAAGTGAGCTACCAAGCCGATACCTTCGGGCGGCTGATCACGAACCTGATTCATCCCTTCTCACCGGCTCTGTACTTGATCGATTCGCAGGATGCCTTCGTCGTTGGACTGCTGCTCGGCGGACCAATTTCCGGAAGATTGGACGCACAATCGCAGCCCGCGGACGGATTCACGACTCAATTCCTGGCCCAGAATTCTCCGTTGGTGGAAGGCACGGTCGCGCCGGCGGTCCCGGCGAATCGCGATGTTTCGGGTTTCCTGATGTTCGATGGCTCGGCGAATCCAACGGTGCTTAGCGGAACGCAGGATGAAAGCACGACTGCCGCGAATGCAATGGCCGAGGCGGTTAGCGGCACTTTCGCTCTTTCGGGCACCGGTACTACGGATGGCAGCGGAACGGTTACGCTAACTCCGCCGGCCAGCACGACCGGCTCGTTCTACTTCATCACCTCGACGAAGGCCGTGATCGTCACAACGACGGCGGGCGACGATAATCCGGTGTTATTCGTCATCGGCCACTAAATCGCAGCCGATGTTTCAGAGCAGGCGGGAAACTTGCCGCGAGGCATGCTGCGGAAACAGCTAAAAGTATTTAGTAAGCCCAGCGGATAAGCACGGCGCCGGTGGTGTAGCCCGCGCCTACAGCGATCAGCAATACCAGGTCACCTTTCTTCAGGCGCTTTTGTTCGACCGCTTCCATCAGACCCAACGGAATCGTCCCGGCCGTGGTATTTCCGAAGTGATCGATGTTGATCATCACTTTGGAATCGTCGATGCCCAGTCTTTCCTGCATGCCGCGAATAATGCGCAGATTCGCCTGGTGCGGAACCACCAGCGCGAGATCCTTGCTGGTCAATCCGTTTCGTTCGAGCATATTCACGGCGTGTTCGCTCATGCGACGGACCGCGTATTTAAATACCTGGGCGCCTTCCTGATGCACGTAGTGCATGCGTTTTTCGATGGTCTCGTGCGACGAAGGGTTCAGCGACCCGCCGCCAGGCATGAACAGGTTCGCTCCTCCCGAGCCGTCCACATCGTGCGCGAAGTCGAGAATGCCTTCGTCGCCGGAGGCGGGTTCGAGCAGCACGGCGCCGGCGCCGTCGCCAAAAAGCACGCAGGTGGCTCGGTCTTTGTAATCGAGGATCGAAGTCATTACGTCGCTGCCGATCACCAGAACTTTTTTATGGGTTCCGGCGCCGACAAATTGCGCGCCCACGGTGAGGGCGTAGGCGAAACCCGAACACGCCGCGGATAAATCAAAGCCCCAGGCATTCTTGGCGCCGATGCGATCCTGAATCAGGCAAGCGGTGGCGGGAAAAAACATATCGGGCGTAACCGTCGCGACGATAATCATTTCGATTTCGGCCGGATCGAGTCCCTTGGCTGCTAGAAGTTTCTTGGCCGCTTCGGTGCCGAGATGCGAGGAGGCCGCGCCCGGGTCCGCATAGTGCCGCTCGCGAATGCCGGTGCGCGTACGAATCCATTCGTCCGTGGTATCCACGATTTTCTCGAGATCGAAATTCGTGGCGATTCGCGGCGGGACGTAGCCCGCGACGCCGGTAATCTTGGCGGCAATACGCTTACCCATTCAAATTTCTCCCCGGATTCGCAAAGGCACGGCTCAAGCAGAACAAGACGTATTCATTACGCACGGAATAAACAGTAGGCGATTGTATGCAACCTGCAAGGGTGTGACAAGCGCAAGCCGCTACGAGCGCGGCGGCGAAATCTCAAACCTATACGTAATTTCCGCTGTTTTTCGCAGCGTCGCGGCCACCGAGCAATACTTCGTTTGGCTCAATTCGATGGCGTCGCGGACTGCTTTCTCTTCGAGCACGCCGGTTAAGCGGTAGACCATATCGATCTTGGTCCAAACCGTTGGAGGCTCCGGCGCTCGCTCACCAGAAATTTCAATCTCCAGCGAACCGAGCTTCTGGCGCTTTTTTTCCAGAATTACCACGACATCGACCGCGGAGCAGGATCCCAGTGCTCCCAGGAGCATCTCCATCGGCCCGGGCGCGGAATTGTGCTTGCGGTCGGCATCGAATACGACGGCATGCCCCGAAGGCATTTCGGCTAGAAATTCTTCTCCGCCGACCCATTTCACGGTAGCGACTGGCATTCCTCACCTCAAAAATCGTCAATGTGGGATTTGCAAAGCAGTATCCAGCTTATCGCAGATCGATCGGTAATTCGAAGGTGGCCGGTCCGTTCGCGAGCGTGGTGGATTTCGAGATTCGATTGAAACTAAAGCGAGGAAGATTCCTGCACGTCGGCAGCGCCAATCGCGGCGCTGGCGTAGCCGTGCGGAGCGCGGCGCATGGTTTCGATGAAGACGCGGATCACTTCGGGATCGAACTGAGAGGCGGCACAGCGCTGCAACTCCGAAAACGCCTCTTCCGGGCGGCGCGGCTTCTTGTAGGTGCGTTCGGAGGTAATCGTATCGTAAGCGTCCGCAATGGCGATCACCCGGGCACCAAAGGGGATGGCTTCCCCAAGCAGACGATCGGGATAGCCGGTCCCGTCGAAGAATTCGTGATGGTGGCGGACCATCAGACGAATGCGGTTCATGGCCTCGAGCGGCTCCAAAATCTTGGCGCCCAACAAAGTGTGGGTCTTCATGGTTTCCCACTCTTCGGAATTGAGCGGGCCCGACTTGTTGAGAATGACTTCGGGGATTCCTACTTTGCCGATGTCATGCAGCAAACCGGCCAGACGAATTTCTTCCACTTCGGCCTGATTCATATTCAAAGCCTGCGCGATCATAACGGCGTAAGCGGAAACTTTTTGCGAATGTCCCTGAGTGTAATGATCCTTGGCGTCGATCGCGAGCGCCAGCGAAGTGACCGTGTCGACGACCGCAGTCGGAATTTCTTGTCCCGGACCGCAGGCACCCTGCTCGGTCAGCGAGCGGGTAAATTGCTCGAGCCGGCGGTAGATTTCCTCGAAGGCTTCGGGGCCGGTTGAAAATAACCGCTTGAGCGTGACGCCCAGATAAGCTTCCAGGACATCTTTTTTCCAGCGTTTGGTGTCGTTCGGATCGCCCTGTTCCACGCTGGAAACGGAATTTCCGCCCTGATGTTTGGAGAGGTACATGGAAGAATCGGCGACCTGAATCAATTCCTGCGGCGTCGCGCCGTGAATCGGGAAGCCCGCAATGCCGAAGCTGGCGGTGATGTTTTTATCTCGCAGCAAAGGATCAGCCGCGACCCATCCGCGCAGCTTGCCGGCCAGCTGGCGGGCCTGTTCCACCGTGGTTTCCGGCATTAGGATTACAAACTCGTCGCCGCCGTAGCGCGCGACCACATCCGAACGGCGGCAGTTCTGTTCGAGGATGTGCCCCACGCGCTGCAACACCACGTCGCCTTCCAAGTGGCCGTAGAAATCGTTGACGAACTTGAAGCGATCAAGGTCCATCAGCACCAAAGCAAACGGACGGTTGGCTCGGGTCGAGCGTTTCCATTCGGACGACAAAGCTTCCATCAGGAAACGGTGCGTTTTTACCCCGGTCAAACCGTCGGTAATGGCCTGTTCCTGAGCCTTTTGGAAGGTAAGCGCATTGTGCAGCGCGCCGGCGAAAAGGTCCGCCAGAGTGCGCAGCAACCGAACTTCATCTTCCGAGAACTCGCAACGCTCCGAAGATTCGACGTAGAGCACGCCGAGCAGCTGTTCGCCGTAAGAGACTGGGAGGCCGATCGCCGACGCCGTATTGGGCAAGATGGGCCGCGGCGAAGTGGCGTTCACTTCCTCCACGATTACGGTTTGCCCGCTGCGCGCAGCCTGTCCCACGATGCCTTCGCCGAGACTCACGTGACGGCCGAGCGCATCGCGCCGGGTGCCGGCTTCCGCCTGAATGATCAATTCTTTGGAGGAGTAATCGATTATGGCGATGCCGATGTGATCGTAAGCGACGGCGCTTTCGATTTCGGCGGCGATCTTCGAAAGCATTTCTTCGGGATTCAGCGTGGTGATGGCGTGGTTGGAAACATTATTGATCAGCGTCAGCTGGCGCGACTTTTTCTGTTCCTGCGAGAATAGACGCGCATTCTCGATGGCCACCACGGCCTCACTGGCCAGAACGCGAAGCAGCTCGACGTGCCCTTCGTCGAAAACGCGCTCGTGCATGCTGTGAACGGCCATCACGCCAATCGCGCGATCGTACAGAATCAGCGGAACGGCGCAGAGCGAACCCGCCTGGCGCTGCGGCGCAAATCCGAGCCGGGTGGTTTCGCCGGCAAAGTCATCGCGAATCAGCAGCGGCTGGCCGGTGCGCACCACATGCTCTACCAAATGGTTCCCGCCCGGGCGTTTCCGCTTGGGCTGGCGAACTCCGTCCACGACTTCGATCTCGAATCGAACTTCATCCTGTTTGTGGTCGTAGAACGCGATGAACAGGCTGCTGACATCGAAAAGCCGGCGCATCTCGGCATAAATCCGTTCGAACAAAGCATCGGGCTCCAGCGTGGAGCTGAGCGCGCGGCCAATTTCGTTCAGCAAGTGCAGCTCTTCGCTGCGCCGTGAGGTTTGCTGCACCAGATAACTGTTTTCGACGGCCATGCCGATTTGATGGCCCAGTGCGAGCAGCAGGCGAAGTTCGGCGGGCGTGAAGTTTCGATTGTCCGGCGTGCCCAGCAAGAGCACTCCGAACACGCGCTCCTTCGCTTGCAGGCTGATGCCCGCGACCGTGCGCAGGCCCTGGCTGAGCAGCATTTTGCGCACGTGGCGGAAGGATTCTTCTTTTTCCAGAGCCACCCAGTTGGCGTCACGCGCCAGATCGCGCAGGACCACCAGGCCGCCCATGCGCGCCACGAGTTTCACGGTGTAGTCATCGAGGTTGTTCTGCTGGATTTCTCCGGAAAACGATTCGGTCATGCCGGTAACCACGATGGACTTTGGCCCGTGCTCGTCACCATAGCTGAGCGCCAAGGCACCGGCCGGAATGCGCGCGACATTCAGCACTCGATCGAGCGCCTGCGCCAGCATTTTCTGAATTCCGCCGCCGGTAAAACCCGAAGTCGCCAGGTTCAGGCTGGACAGCGCCAGCATGTTGCGTTCAATTCGCCGCCGCTCTTCCTCGTACACCGCCATCAGCATCAGCACGCCACCAAACATTTCCGGCAGGAGCGCAAAGGGAAGCAGGCTGATGTGATTCAAGGATCCGAGCTGGGGCTGGAAGATCATCATCAGCCGCAAAACGCCCGAGGCCACGAAGGCAAAGGCCAGCAGCTGATCGGCGCGCGATTCTTCGTTGCTTCCTTCGCGCCAGAAGGTTCGCGCCACGATAAAAAATCCCAGGGCCACGCCCAGCCCGGCGTGAACTGGAACTTTGCCGAAGGCATAAGCGATGGACCACACGGTCGAGAGCGCCACCGCGACGGCCACGGCTTCCATCGGAATTTTCCGGCGAGAGTACAAACGAGCCGAGCAATAGAAGGCGACTAGGGCCAGCGAAAGAATCCACTCATCGACGGAAAACCAGGGGATGGAATCGAACGAATATCCGAGAGCGGGGCGGACGAAATAACAACCGCAGAGAAACCAGGCCACGGACCAGGCCAGCAGATATTCCTGCCGTTTCTGCTGGTAGACGTAGCAAAAAAAGCCGGCGAGCAACACGGCTCCCGCCAGCAAGACAATTGCGATCGTTTGTATGCCACCTAACACAGTGCTCCGCCGCTGATACCGCAGTCTTGCCCTGAGAATAGCAGAAAAGTTAGCCCGGCTTGGCCGGCTCTCCGCCCAAGTTTCGTGGCGGATACGGGCCAAAACCGCCTGGCCAAACACCCCAGAACTACTGAAATGATGCGAGTTACCTATGCGCTGGTCAAGGGTACCCGGGTACCGAGTTCCACAGGGTAAACGTCTCAGTTGATGCCGCGTGGAGCCTCGTCCGCGGCTCGATTTTGGGCTGCGGTTCCGCTAAGATTAGTGGTTTCCACTACAGGAAGGGCTCAAACCGTATGTCAGCTGCTGAAAAACCGCGCGTCCGTTTTGCACCGTCACCGACCGGATATCTGCACGTAGGAGGCGCGCGTACGGCGCTTTTCAATTGGCTGTTTGCGAAGCACGAAGGCGGCACGCTGATCTTGCGTGTCGAGGATACGGACGTCGAGCGGAATAAGCCGGAGCTGGTCGACGGCATTCTGGTGGCCTTGAAATGGCTCGGCGTGGAATGGGATGAAGGTCCGTTTTTTCAATCGCAGCGCGGTGAAATGTATCGCGCCGCGGCGGAGAAGATTTTTGCGAGCGGGCATGGCTACGCGTGCTATTGCAAGCCGGCTGCGTATGCCGGTGGAGATTATTCCACGCCGAAAGATGAAGTCGAGACCGAAGGCGATGACGAAGGGCCGAAGACCGTAAAAATGGCGGCTTGCCCTTGCCGCGACATGAGCGCTGATGAACTTGCGGCCAAGCAGAAAGAAGGCCTCCCGCGCGCGATTCGATTCAAGACGCCGCGAACCGGGACGACGAATTTCGAGGACGCGGTATTCGGCCATCGCGAAGTGCAAAACGCGGATATCGAGGATTTCGTTCTGCTGCGCTCGAGTGGAGTGCCGACCTATCAGCTCAGCGTGGTGGTCGACGATATCGATATGCGCATTTCGCACATCATTCGCGGGGCCGATCATTTGTCGAATACCCCGAAGCAGGTTTTGATTTACCGGGCGCTGGGGGCGGAGCCGCCGTTGTTCGCGCATGTGCCATTGATTTTGGGCGCGGATCGCACGCGGCTCTCCAAACGCCACGGTGCTACTAGCGTGGGATCTTATGCGGATGAAGGATTTTTGCCCGAAGCGTTTCGCAATTTTCTAGCGTTGCTGGGTTGGTCGACCGGAGACGATTCGGAATTCATGCGCACGCCTGAACTAATCGAGCGATTCTCGCTTTCAGGCGTGAGCCGGACCAATGCGATTTTCGATCGGGCGAAACTGGAGTGGTACAACACGCAATATCTGCAGAAGCCGCCGGTGGAAGAAATTTTACCGTTCGTCGAAGCGGAATTGAAAAAAGCAGGGCTCTGGCAGGAGGCGTGGGGGACCAGCGAAAAAACGTGGTTCGCGAAAACGGTGGATTTGATTCGTCCGCGGACCCGATTGCTGGGAGATTTCACCGGCTGGGCTCGCGCGTTTTTCACCGACGACTTTTCGTACGACCAGGAAGCCTGCGACAAATTCTGGAAGGACGAAAAAATTCCCGGCTTGCTGGCGAAGCTTACCGAGGCGCTCGAGGCGTTGCCGGACTGGAATCATGACGCATGCGATGCGGCCTCGCGGGCGGTAGCGGCGGCGGAAGGCGTCAAGGCGGGCGTGCTGATCAATGCGACGCGCGTGGCGATCGTGGGGCGTGCGGTGGCGCCACCCCTGTTCGATACGATGGTCGCTTTATCGAAAGAGCGGGTGGTGGCGCGGTTGCGCCGGGCGGTTGCGTTTTTGGCTTCGCGCTAAACGCGGGCGTTCCGCAGCACAAATCTACTTCGTTTGCGGGGCGAAAATTTCCAGGTGCATCAGCCGGCCTTTTCCCGTCGCCCCGCCCACCACGATTTTTGCATCTACTGGCAATTTCGCCGGCGGCAGACAGGCCGAGTCGTTGCAGGCCTGATACCTCAAAATCATCGGGATGGTGGCCGCGCCCAGCGGTGCATTCGCATTGGCGTGGATTTTCAATTTCAGGATGACGGTTCCGGAATACACGTCGAGCGGCTTGTCCGGCGAAAAGGCGAATTTCTGCTGACGGCCCGCGGGATAAATCGTATCCAAAACATCGAATCCCGCAGGCAATTGCGGCGTCAGTGCGGTCGGAATCAAATAGGCATCAGACGGGTGATGGGAATTCATGTGATAGCCGCGCGCGATTTCAAGCGATACGGCGATCTGAAATTCCTGGCCGCGTGGAACCGGATCGAGGGAGACGAATGTTTGGGGTTTTACTACCGACGCAGTCTTCGGTCCTGGATCCTGCGCGGCGGTGGTGGCCGTGATTAAAAAACTGCCGGCCGTGGTTAACGCGGCCAGCGCGCACAGCATCGAAATCCTGCGCCAGATCATCGACTTAAACCTCAATCGGCTTGCCTAACTTTTCGGTTAAAATGCGGCTCATCACTTGATTCAAGTTTTCGCCGGTTTTTTCCTGCACGAAGGCCTGGGCTGAATCGGACCAGGCCAACTTAAAACTCGTGGTGAGCGCCGAAATCCAGATCTGGCGCACCGGGGCGTTCGGGCTGATCACGAAACGAGTTTCGTCCTCATCCTCGAATTCGATTTCCAGCTTGCCGCTGCCGCCTTCGACTTCGAAACCGTTTTCGTCGCCGATTTCGAGAAGTCTTTTCTTCAAGGCGTCGAAAGTCGACTCGGCTGTTCGTTGAAATTCGCGTTCGTCCATCATGTTGTTAGGTAATTGACTCCCAAAATTTGCGAGCACTCACAGCAAATCTTTAATCTGCTTCTCCAAGTCGGCGTCGTTGACCAGGCCGATGTAGCGTTTGACGATTTTGCCGTCGCGCGAAATCACCAGGCTGGTGGGCAGGCCGAGCATGCCGCCGAATTTCGCGGCGATATCGTCATTGCCCAAAACGATTGGGTAATTCATGGTGAGCTGCTTTCCGCCCACGTCGAAGTTGGTGGTTTTCACGAAAGGCTCGACGGCACTTTTCCCATCTTCATCCATGGCCACGCCCAGCATGGTAAATCCCTTGTCGGCGTATTTCTGCTGATAGCCGATCATCCAGGGAATTTCGGTGCGGCACGGCTCGCACCAGGTAGCCCAGAAATTGACAACCACCACTTTGCCTTTCAAGCTGGCGAGCGTGACGTCCTGGCCGTTCAGGTCCTTGAAAGTCACCTCCGGTTCATTGGCTAGCGCTCTCGGCGCTCCCGAAGTTTTTGCTCCGCCGCACCCAGAAACTGTCGCGACCATGAGACCCGCCAGTATGAAGGTGCCAATCAAACCGCGAATACGCATCAGCTCCGCTCCGTTACAAAGCAAACTTATTCAGAAACGCCAGTTTCCCGGACAGCCAGGTCAGCCGGTTGAAAAATACCAAGCCGCCGACCACGAGCAGCAGCACGCCGCTGAGTACCTCGACGGTGTGAAGGTGGCGGCGGAATTTTTGGTAAAACTTCAAGAAGCCGCCGATCAACAGGGCGGTGAGCAGGAACGGAATCGCCAGGCCGGCCGAGTAACATGCCAGAAGGAAGATTCCCTGCCACACCGTTTCGCGCGTCGCGGCCACGGCCAGCACGCTGGCCAGAATCGGGCCGATGCAAGGCGTCCAGCCGAAGGCGAACGCAAAACCCATCAAAAACCCACTAATTGGACCGGGCTGGCCGCCTAAATTCCGGAAACGCACGTCGCGGTTCAACCAGCGGGTAAGCGACGGTCCCAGAAGAAAAATCAGCGCGACGGCAAAAAAATGAATGGGCTTGAGCCAGGTGCCCAGCAGCCCTGGACGCAGCGTCAGAATCCCGCCGAGCAGCACTAGAATGGCCCCCACGATAAGGCCTAGGCGAATCGAAATTTTCGCCAGCAAGCCAGTGAGGTGGAGACCGAACATCAGAATCAACGCGCCGGCGACGGGCGCAAGCGACCCACGATTGCGCAACAAAAACGAACCCACCGCGCTGGCCGAAGCGCCAAACGCGATAAAAACCACCGAAAATCCGGTGACGAACGCCAAAGCCGACCAGATCAGGCCACCGCGCGGCGTTTTGCCTTCTTTTAATTGTTCTACGCCAATCCCGGACAGCATGGACATGTACCCGGGCACCAGCGGCAGCACGCAGGGCGAGAGGAACGACAGGCAGCCGGCGAAAAACGCGGCAAAGATCGAGACGTCTAGTCCCATGAATTGGCCTTGGTTGGCTCTAGAGGTTCAGTACGAGGGTGCATTTCGTTCATTGTTGTTGGATGCGCCAGCGCCGAGGCCGTTTCTTTTCCGGCCGCCAATTTTCCCATATCTCACGCTTCTTTGCTGACAATCCCCAGACGGCGGATCCGGCGGCAGCGCCGACTACCGTCCCGTTTGCCGATCTTTGCTAATCAAGGGTATTTCATGCAGCTGTCACCAATATGCGTCGCAGGGACAGCGGCGGCTTTTGCCTAGCCTCGCCCAAAGTGTTGAAAATGCTCGCTAAAACCGGTTGCGGAATTGGGGGTGAAAGTGCTTTTCCCATCAGCAGGGGCCCGCTTGCTGGAGCCCAGCGAGCCAGATTTTTCGCTGTGGTGGCGGGTCCAAAATTTTCCGCCGGGAGCGCTGATGACGCCGAATCAGATCACCGTGGCGCGAGTCGCCGCCGCATTTGCCGCCGTCGCGCTATTCACGCTTTTCAACCATTCCATCGTGGCCGATCTCTCCGCGGTTCTGCTAACCGTCACGGCCATTGCGCTGGACGGCCTTGATGGTTATGTGGCGCGCACGCGCGGGCTTGCGACTCCGCTGGGAGCGCAGTTGGATATTTTGGGCGACCGCGTGGTCGAAAATCTGTTCTTCACTTTTTTCGCGGTCAGCGGGCTGATTTCCCTGTGGATTCCGGTTCTTTTCTTTGTGCGCGGGACGCTTACCGATTTTCTGCGGTCGCTGGCGGCGCGGGTGGGTCGCGTCGGATTCGGCCGGAATGGCATGGTGGAAACCGGTTGGGGCCGCGCCTTGGTCTCTTCGCGCGCCAGCCGCGCGGCATACGCGGGCCTGAAGTGCGTGTGCTTTTGCTATCTGGGAATGTTGCTGCCGATGGCGCATCTTCCGGCGGCGTGGTTGGCGCCGGAAATGCGAGGTCTGCTTTTGCGCGCCGGGCATTTTCTGGTCGCAGCGACGGCGGCATTTTGCATCGTTCGGGCTATTCCGGTGGTGTGGGACGGGCGCCGTTACCTTGCGACGCTCGAAAGACGGCCAGTGCGTGCGTTGCCGGCGGCCGCTAATCGATGAGAACCACAGCAACCATCGCCGCGTTCTTTGATTTGGACGGCACGCTGCTCCCTGCGCCATCCCTCGAAACGCGTTTTCTGCAATATTTGATTGCGCAGCGGCAACTTCGGACCTCGAGCATCTTGAAATGGGCTTTACGCGCGGCGCAGCCGTCACAGCTGTCGAATTTCGCGGCGAACAAAACTTATCTCGAAGGCCTGCCGGAGTTTCTCGCGGCGAGCTGGAGAGAGTCGATCGTTTCGCAGGTCTCATCGCGTGGGGCCCTGCGATTTTTTGAAGATGGGCTGGCTCGAATCGCATGGCATCAGTCGCAGAACCATCGCGTCTTCCTGGTCAGTGGCACTCTCGCGCCTCTGGCGTCGCAGATCCTTCGTTTCTTGCCCGGCGAAATTGGCGTGATTGCAACTGAGTTGGCAACAGATTCTTTTTCGTCGACGTGGACCGGTGAACTCGCGGGCGAGCACATGGTCGGCTTCGCCAAATTGCGCGCGATGCTCGAGTTGGCGAACGAGCACCAGCTCGATCTTCGGGCTTCGTACGCCTACGGCGATTCGGCGTCCGATTGCGCGATGTTGGAAGCGGTCGGTCATCCGCAAACCGTCAATCCGTCGCGACGGCTCGCGCGCGTTGCTCGCCGGAGTGGTTGGGCGATTCATAACTGGAAGCTGGCAAAAGACCCAGCTACTGCAAGCCAGGCAAAACTCATCCCAATCACCCGCGGCGTGAGACCCGCGGTGGCGGAGGAACATTCGCGATGAAAGATCACAATGGAGCAGGCTACGAAGAGCTGCCAATACTCTTCAATTCCGGCGCGGATTCCATGGTTGCCGACGATTCGCCCGAATTTACCGGCAGCTTCAACGGCAACGAACTGGCCAGCGCGAGCGGGCGATTCCTCGATCGTGTTTTCGCCAGCTTTGGGCCGTTTGAGTGGGTCACATTCACCTATCTCGCCTGGATCGAAATTATTTTGTTCGCCTTCCATCGGCAGGTGGCCCATGCGCCGCGCGCGATCGCAGTTCACCTGAGCATCGCTTTCGGGATCGCTTTTCTGGCACGGCGCGCAAGCATCACTCAGAACCCTCTCGTACGGTTTCTGCGGCACTGGTATCCACTACCGCTCTACATTTTCTTCTTTGAAGAGCTGCAGGGGCTGGTGCACGTTATTTTCCCGGGTTGGTTCGATCGCTGGCTGATTCAATTCGATTTCAATCTGGCGGGCGTACATCCGTCGGTCTGGCTGAATCAATTCGCGAATCCCATGCTGAACGACGCCATGCAGTTCGCGTACATGACCTATTTTCTTTCTCTGGTAATCCTTCCGGGGATTCTGTATTTCGAAAGAAGGTTCGACTCTTTCTGGACGGTGATGACCGCCACAGCCATCGCGCATTACACGGTCTATGTCATCGCCATACTCTTTCCGATCGAAAGTCCCTTTTTCTCGTTGGCCTACCTGCATTCCGCGCCGCTGACCGGCGGCCCTTTTACCGCGACGATCGAGCTGGTGGAGCATTTCGGGCGCGTACACGGCGCTGCCTTCCCTTCGGCGCACGTGGCCGGTTCGATGGTGGCCATCCTGGCGGCGCGGCACTATAAGCCATGGCTATACTGGATTTGCGCGCCGTTTTTTGCGGCCATGTGCGTGGCGACGGTGTACGGGCGTTATCACTATGTTGCGGATGTGATTGCGGGAATTGCGGTGGGCTCAATCGCCTGGGCTGCCGGGCAATTACTGATGCAGGAAAAACTGCGCGAGTCTTAGAATATTTTTTCCTGGCGGCGGAGCGTTCCCAAAGACCCCAGGTTCGCGATACGGAAGACAACGAGGTACTGATTTTCACTGCGGATGTCGCCGAATGAAAATCGGCGATACTCGAAACCCAGGCCGCAGCACGAGCCGTTGTACCCGGCAGCGGCGATCTGGTTTTGGTAAGAAGCTCGCGTGATGTCGTAACTGACGCCGAAGGTCGCGTTAAATCCGCGGCGCGTCAAATCGCCATACCCCACAAGCGTACGGATCTGGTTCGATCGCGGCTCGAAATCGAAGTTTGGCGGATTATCTGCAGCCGGCGTCGGCAGGTTGAGCGTCGAGAAATGCGCCAGGGTCACAAAATACTCGCGGTACGGTTTCCATTTCACCAGTTCGCCGATCGCCGCAATCTGGCCGTGCTTGGGGTCCAGGTTTACGATCAATTGGGTATCGAACCGCCGGCCGGGTTCGATGCGCAGATTGCTGACGATCGGCGAAAAATGGCGGGCCTGATCGGCGAAGGCAAACGGAGTGAGAATGTCGGTGGTCTGAAAAACGTTTCTTTGGCCTGGAATCAAAGCGCCGCCAAACGTGGGATCGAAAAAATACTTCTCCGAAATGCTCCAGCTCACCAGTTCCTGGCTGCCTCCTTCGCCTTCGCGGAAATACAGCCGCTGAGTCACTCCATACTGGATTTCATTTGTGTCGCTGAGAGTCTCGTCTTCATCAAAACGCACGAAACGAGCGAAATCCTTCACGCCGTTCACGTCGGTATAAATAAATTCCGGCTCGATGACGTGTTTCCATTTGCGGCCGGTCGTGGAATCTCCCCACACCCGCTCGATGGTCGGCGGCCGCAGATCGAGCGAGAACTCTTCCGTGACCCGGAAAAATCCTGCGCCGACGAAATTTCCGTTCTCCAATTGTCCGCCGTAGTAGGTCGAGCGCAGGGTGAAGCTCGGCGTAACATCCAGCCAAGGGCCGAAATGAAGCGGAATGGTCACGGTCGGCGCGAGTTCGCTGCGAGCCACGAAGTTCGGGGTGTGAAATCCGGTAACCGTATCGGAGCGGTGAGCGGCGTCGGAAAAAGCGTCAAACGAGAAATAAATCGGGAGTTTTTGCCAGGGCGCCTGATCGACTGAACTGAATCGCGCTTCAGGAGCAGTTCGCAGCGAAACGAAGGTGTCGGGAGTCGCGCTGACGTAGTTCTTGTAACTGAGTGCCGCAAAATTCAGGCTGAAGCCTTTGAAATTCTTGGTCAAGAAAGCGGTATTGCGAACTTCCGAGTTAATGGCCTGCACGAACGTCTCGCTGAACGCAATGCGGTAAGTGAGCGAGGAAAGATTATCGAGGTCCGCGACCGCTCGCCAGCCATCGGGTAACAACGCGGTGAATAGAAGCCGAGCCTCGTGACCGCCTTGATTGACGATGCCAGTCGGCGTGGATAAACCGCGGTCTTCCACGCCGGTATAATTGATGTCCAGCCGCGCATTTTCCCACGGCCGCATGCGCAGGTCGGCGCGCTGGCTCCAGCCTCGGCGGCTGTAATAGTTGGCGCCGACGGTCACGTCTGCCCAATCGGTCGGCGCCCAGTAGAAAGCGTCGCCGAGAATTAAGCCCTTGCTGGAACTGTCGCCGATATCCGGAATCAAGAAAGCCGGAGGCGCGTTGTTTTTCCGCGGGGAAAGTAGCGTACGGCAGATACAACACCGGAATGGAAAAGAGGCGGAAGGTTCCGTTTTCGAGGTGCACGGAAGTTTGCATGTAGACGGTGGCTTCCGGCGCGTAAAATTTCCAGGTGGGCCGGTTCGGATCGCACACCGTCATCCAGGCTTTGTGGATTTTGTAGGTGTTTTCGTTGACGCGCTCGGCTTCCTCCGCTTCGAAATAAATGGGATTCGGGCTGACCAGCAGAGTGGGCGTTTGCCGGCGCTGGACGGCGAAGGTAGCACGGACTTGGTGGAAAATTCCGCGGCCGGTTACGACTTCGTAGCGCGCGTCTTCGGCTTCGACATGCTGGGTCAGATAATCGAGTTGCACGTTGCCGTGCGCGATGACGACCTGAGTATCTTCGTCGTACTCCACGTGATCCGCGCGTAGCCGGGTATTTTCGTAATGAACGTCGACGTGGCCGTCGGCGTAGTAGATTTTCCCACCTGGCGTTGCTGGTCCGCTTCGAGGCTGGCGGTTTCGCCGACATGTTTGGTGGGCGAGCCGGATCCGAGCGGCTTGGCGACTTGAGTCTTGCTGGATTTTTGGGTGCTTCGCCCGATGTGGTCTGCGGGGAAGGCGTACTCGCGGTTTGCGCTCGCGTCGCGGGCGCCAAAAAGAATGCGATCGAGAGGCACAGCGCGAATGCGGCGAATTTAGACGGAAGGTGCAAGACGGTTACGCTCGGCGTCGCCTGGTCAGCAAGAAAATCCCCCAAAAAGAAAGTCGAGCCTAACACGCACCTCGCAGGCTCGCAATCGATGCGCTGCGCAGCGTTCGACCTGGCTCTGGCGATGGCCTGTAAGAACCCGGAAATCCACAGCAAGTTGCCTTATACGCCACAGCCGGCGCGGTATTCGTGACCGGAGGCGTTTCGCACCCGTGCTAACATCAGCGTGTTCCGTCACTGGAACTATCGCAGCGCAAAACGAACCAGTGATACAAATTTGCAAGCATTGCGGCGCCCTGTTGATGAAGGCGGCCGACAACTGCTCATTTTGTGACGCTCCACTCGTCGATGCCGACGAAAATCTCGAACCGGTTTCGGTGGTTGTATCCGCACCCGCCGAAAACGACGAGACCGCAGACTCCGCTGAACCGGAATGGCGCAGAGAAGTCTCTCGCCGCCTGGAAGCCTACCGTGTGCGTCGCGGCCGACCTCGCCCCAACGATCTGCAAACCGGCTTGCCTTTCGCGCCGCCCCATGAGGCGGACCGTTCTGTACGATCTGCACGAAATCAAACTTTACGAAGATGTGGAACCTCGTCCGCGGCCGGTTCAACGCGTGGCTCCCAAGCCGCGCGTAAACGAGCGCGTCGAAATTAATATTCAGCCGGAATTGGATTTTTCGGCACGGCCTGACGATCGCGCGCATCCCTTGACGGCGCTGGTGCCGGTCGCCGGCCTGGCGGAGAGGCGGAAGGCAGCTCTTCTCGATGGGCTTTTCCTGGCTCTGACCTATGCGGGATTTCTGGGACTGTTCCGGTCACTCGGCGGGCAATTGGTGCTGGAAAAAGTGGACGCGGTGGTCTACCTGGCGACATTCTTTCTTTTCTACGCGCAATATTTTTTCTTGTTCACGACTTTTGCGGGAGCCACGCCCGGGATGCAGCTGCGTTGCCTGACGATCGTTCGCCTGGATGGAAGCCTGCCCGAAACGCGGCAGCTGTTGTGGCGCAGCTTCGGCTATGTGATTTCCGGCGCCACCGTACTCGGCTTCATCTGGTCGCTGTGGGACGAAGATCATTTCACCTGGCAGGACCGGATCAGCCAGACCTACATTACGGGTGCGACGCCGCTGCTGGAGCCGGAGGCGTTTGAAGTCCCCGCCGGCCGGGGCCACCGTTTCGCCCACAAATAACGGCGCGTCTTTTCGCAACCCCCTTCCGTTTTGTTGGGCTTGAAAGCTGGACAGCGTCGGAGTATCTTCGCAGGCCATTAGGGAGGCTTATCGTGGAAGACTGGCAGTATGCACAGGCAGACCGGGTCGAGGGGCTGGCCCAAGTGCATCATTTCACGATGAACAAGCGGCAGAATGGCCGCGACATCCCCTTCGCGATTGTGGTGAAGGAATTCGCCGTCGCGCCGGAAGGCCAGCATCTTCGGTTTTTTGCCGAAGCCGATAAGCAGATCAATCAGAGTACAGCCGCCTTCGTTCCCTCCGGCTGGGGTGATTCGATCCTGAAAGCGCTTTCCGATTGCATGCGATTGATCCGGCAATTCCCGTTCGAAGGCTGATTTTCGGCCCGTTTCCACGCGCTTTTTCAAGCCGAGGTACACAAAGCTGTGAACCTGACCAAAAAAGAAATTCAGCCCGGCATCTGGGTGCTGGAAATGAGCGGGAACGTCCATATGGGCGCGGACTGCAAGCGAGTCGATCAGGAGATCGACTCGCACATCGAGAAGAAGCAGATGCGTGTCATCTTCGACATGGGCAAGGTGGACCACATCGACAGCGCCTTCGTGGGCCAAATCGTCAAGTCGTTCAGCCGGCTGAAGAAGGCCGACGGCAAACTTCGGCTCGCGTGTGTCAAAGGCATGGTCGAGGGCGTCTTGAAGATGACCCAGGTCGATAAGGTTATCCCAGTGTTCCCTACCGTAGCCGCCGCCTGTGAGGATTTCGGGGAGTAGCTCAGGTCAGTCCCAGACAGGCCTAGTACCGCCTTCCCGCCGAATTGCCATCCGGGTACGAGCTGCTAATTGTCAGCTTCCGAAAATGGCTTCCTGGTCTGATATACTTGGTCTTTAAGAGCATTTGCATTCCTTGCATACCGGCGCTCGTTTCTCGCGTCTAACTTGGGATTCCCGAAGGTTTCGGCACACAAAGGATTAGTGCATGAGTCCACTCGCCAAGAAGATTGTGGTTGGTATCTCGGTTTTGGTTATCACCTACGTCGGGGCCGGTTACATGATGGGCAGGTCCTCGAACGACAACGCCTTCCGCGCGCTCACTGTTTACAGCGAAGTGCTCGACAAGATCCAACAATATTATGTGGATGAGGCCAACATGCACGCCGTGACCAACGGCTCGTTGCATGGGCTGCTGGATTCTCTCGATCCCCAGTCCGCTTACCTCAGCCCCCTTGAATATAAGGACTACAAGGAAAAGAGCGCCAGCAACCCGCCCGCGGAGTCGGGGATGGCCCTGACTCGCCGCTTTGGCTACATCGGCGTGGTGGCCGTGCTGCCAGATAGCCCCGCGGCCAAAAGTGGCCTGCGCATCGGCGACATCCTGGAAAAAATCGCCAGTTTCAACACCAGCCAGATGGCCATCGATCAGGCACAGCTTTTGCTGAAGGGCCAGCCGGGAACGTCCGTGCCGCTTTCAGTGATCCGCCGCGGCAAGACCGAGCCTCAGGAAATGACCATCACCCTGGCCAAGCTGGCGCCTTCGAAGCTGGTAGTCGAAGACAAACTGCAGGGAGACGTGGCTTATCTCCGCGTGGAAGAGTTTGACGCCGGAACGTCCAAGCAGATTCGCGAAAAGCTGGTGCAGCTGCAGAAGGCTGGAGCGAAGAAACTGATCCTCGACCTGCGCGATTGCGCCATGGGCGACGATCAGGAAGGCATCGCCACGGCGCAGCTGTTCCTGCAGTCCGGCACAATCACGACTCTGAAAGGCCAGACCGTCTCGCCGGTGGTTTCGGCAGCGGATCCGGCCAAGGTGGTTTGGACCCAGCCGGTCGCGGTGCTCATCGGCAATGGAACCGCTGGCCCTGCAGAAATTCTGGCCAGCGCGATTGCGGACAACAAGCGCGGCGAAACGATTGGTGATCGCACCTACGGAACTGCCTCGCAGCAGAAATTGATTGGCATGGACGACGGCGCGGCGCTGATCTTGACCGTCGCGAATTATTTTACCCCCGCGAACAAGAACATCGCGGCCGACGGAGTTTCGCCCACGGTTGAAGTGCGGCCTTCGGTGGACGACTTGCTCGCCCAGGCCACCGAAAAAGAAACGCCGATGCCGAGCGCTTCGGTCGATGATCCGGTGGTGAAGAAAGCCCTCGACGTTTTGGCCGGAAACGTTACGGTAACCGAAAAGAAAGCGGCGTAATTCGCTAACGATGCGGGCCCGGTTCAATTTGCCGGGCCCTATTTTTTGGGTCGGAATATTCGAAACTTGTTCTCTTCTGCTTCGCAACGGGCCGGTCGAAAAACTTTCTCGCGCGCCAATCGAACCGTCCTCTGTGTTCTTTCCGCTCTGTTTTGTTTTTTCCTCCTGGGATGCACGAAGAAAGCCCCGGCGAAGGGCGATCTGCGCGCCGTCACCGTCGAAGTGGTCGACGCAGCGCAGAAAATCACGAACAACCAGGCGCGGATTCTGGTGCGCCCGCAAGTCCGCGGTTCTCCCCGCAATGACATTTATGTCTCGTTGGCCAATCCGGTGCAGGCTGCGGCTTACGAAGACGCGCTGAGAACTATCGCGCAGCGCCACGACCTGACGGTCACCTCCGGGTGGGCCTCTGCGGGCGTGACTCGACTCGATTACTCCCAAGGCGCGATCCGGACCCACTCGATTCATATTATCGTGCCGATCGCGGCGCGTACTCCCGCCCCGGCCGCCCACGATTCGCGGAAGAGCGGCGCAGCGGAACTGGCCATCATCATCGACGATATGGGCTACGACCGGCCGGCCGCTGACTCCGTGATTGCGCTTCCCTTCCCGCTGACTGTCTCGGTTCTGCCTCATCTGGCGGATTCGAGCGAGATCGCGGAAGAAGCCTTCCGCCGCGGAGACGAAGTTTTGCTTCATCTTCCGATGCAGTCCGAATCCGACTCGGTGAAAGCCGAAGAAATCGAATTGCGGGTGGGGATGGATCCAGCGCAGGTGGGTTCAGCGGTGGCGGGAATGTTGGACACCGTGCCGCACGCGGTGGGCGTAAACAATCATCAAGGCTCGCGCGCGACTTCGGACGCGGCGTTGATGCAGGCGCTGATGCCGCTGCTGCGCGAGCGCGGATTGTTTTTCATCGACAGCCGTACGGACGCGAAAACGGTGGCCTACGATATCGCCAAGCGCGACGGAGTCCGCGCGGCGTCACGAAAAGTTTTTCTGGATGATGTGGCTACCCGTTCGGCCATTGTTGCCCAACTCGAACTCGCCGCGCGCGATGCGGCTCGCGACGGATTGACGATTGCCATCGGCCATCCACGCCCCGCAACGATCGCGGCGCTCGCCGAAGAAGTTCCGCGGCTGGAATCTCGCGGGATTCATTTGGTGTTTGCTTCGGATGCAGTGAAGTGACCTAGCGGTTCGACTTGGCGAGACGCAGCCAACGTCGTTGATCAATAATCTCCGCCGATTTCGTCAAACAACGGTGTGGTGCGCAGCAGTTGCGCCTTGGTGCCGTCGTGAACGGCATAGCGAACTGGATCGCCGTTCGGATGCTTGCCCCACAAACTTCCCGCGCCGTACTCACCGTGCTTGTTCAGGGCGTAAAACTGGATGTGAAACAGCTTCAGGCGTTCGGGAAACGCCGAGTAGTTTTTTGCCACGCGATGCAGTGCTTCCAGGCACGCGTCGGTGGGAGATGATCCGCGACGCATCATTTCCACGATGGTATGCCCGCCTGAAATTTTGATATTTTCCTCTCCGCGTCCCGTGGATCCCGCGCCGCCAACTTCGTTATCAACAAATAAGCCGGCTCCAATAAGTGGCGAGTCTCCGACGCGCCCCGCAATTTTCCAGGAGAGCCCGGAGGTTGTCGTGGTGCCGGAGATTTCGCCTTTGGAGTTTACCGCCAGGCAATTGATAGTTCCGGTTCGAGGACGCGCCACCACTTCTTCGATGTGTTCGCGCCAGACGGCCTTCTCCGGCGTATCCAGCAGCAGCGCCAGCTTTTCTTTCCATTCCGGGCTATCGATTCCCGGGCGCCAGTTCTCCGTGGTTTGGGCCTTCCAGGCTAGCCAGGCGATGCGCGATCGTTCGGTGAGCAAATCCATCGGGACAAAACCTTC
The DNA here is from genome assembly GCA_963711325.1 of uncultured Acidobacteriota bacterium. Classification (GTDB taxonomy): domain Bacteria; phylum Acidobacteriota; class Terriglobia; order Acidiferrales; family UBA7541; genus Palsa-295. The sequence continues at coordinate 580,378 of CAVQDR010000001.1, forward strand.
ATCCTCGGCGAACCGCAGCGCTCCGGGACCCACGATGAATGTGTGATTCGTCTTTTCCATCACCGCTCTGGCCACCAGCGATGGATTCTTGATTTTCTGCACCGACGCCACCGCGCCGGCCCGGTGTGATGGGCCATGCATCACCGAGGCGTCCAGCTCGACCACACCGTCTTCGTTCGGCAGACCTCCGTAGCCCACCGAATCGTCGTTGGGGTCGTCTTCCACTTTGGTGACCACGGCCAGCACGGCGTCGAGCGTGTCGCCGCTCGATTTGAGAATCACCATTCCGTCGTCAAGATGCGCGAGGCCGTTGCCGGACGAAATAATGACCGGCTTGAAGTCTCCGGACGCCGCAACGCTCGCTGGTTTGATCAAATCCTCGGCGCCGGGCGGCGTGGCGGCAAACATCCGTTGAGTGCTCGCCGCGATTGCTGCGCCCAGCGTAGAAAAAAAGAATTTCCTGCGGGTCCAATTCGTCATGGTTGACCTCACGCTGCGATCAGGGCTTGAATCCAACGCTGCGCCACAGCTCGGCGCAGTTATACAGGGTGCCTTTGGTGATTACGAATTCGACGGTGCGAATATTGTGAATCGATTCAAGCGGGTTCGCGCCCAGCAGAATCAGGTCCGCGCGTTTTCCCGGCTCGATCGTGCCGACTTCCTTGTCGACACCCATGACCCGAGCTGGAACGATCGTCGCCGCCTGAATCGCTTCCATCGGCGTGAACCCAGCCTGCGCGTAAAGCTCGATCTCACGGTACAAGCTGTAGCCCGGCACGGTCTGATCGGTTCCGGCCACGATTGGAATCCCCGCGCGGTGCATAGCGCCGACGATTTCCACTTCCTTTTGAAAGCCTTTCTCCCGCAGATCGGCGTACCGCGAAGGAGGAGACGCCTCACCGAGGATCGCCGCAAGCTCTGGAGCAACCTTCGCGACTCCCGGCTCGATGCTCACCGGAGGCTTGACGGTGCTGGCGGTAAAAAACTCCATCAGCGCCAGCGTGGGATCGACCACGATTTTGTGTTCAACGAGAAAGGCAATCGCTTTCTTCGATTCGACGGAGTTCAAATCGATGTTGGCGCGCGCTTTCATTCGATCGAGCCGGCTGGCATCTTCCGGCAAGACCGGCATCATAATGTCGGCGATGTACTGAATGTGATTGATCTGGTCCTGACCAGCTTCGATCGCCTGATAGGCGTTCAGCCCTTCCGGGATGTGGCCGGTCACGGTCATTCCCAGGCGATGGGCTTCGGCGGTTACGACTTTTAACTCTTCCAGCTTCACCGAGCTGTAGATTTTCATCTGCTGAAAATCAGCTCCGTGATATTTGTCGACCCACATTTTGGCCTGCTCGGGCGTATCGACGCGGTTCACACCAAGTGCCAGCGGCCCGGAACCGTCGACCACGCCGGCGAGTAGCAAACGAGGCCCCAGGCCGCGGCCAGCGGCGACGGCATCGCGCACCGCAGTGATGAATTCAAATTCGTTTCCCACGTCGCGCACGGTGGTGGCGCCGGCCGCCAGATAGATCGGGCCCCATTCCACCTGTTCGAAATGCGCGTGCATGTCCCACAAGCCGGGAAGAATCGTCTTTCCCGTGGCGTCCACTTTCTGAAAACCGCTCGGAATTCTTACCGAAGCTTTGGGCCCGACGGCGATGATCTTCCCGTTTTCGATCAACACCACTGAATCGGCGACCGGCGCGGAGCCAGTGCCGTCAATCAGAGTGCCGCCGACGATGGCGATTTTGTTGGCCCGGCTGCCCGATATTCCTTTCGAAATTTCAGCCAGCGCCGCCATATTATCGGCACCGGCCCGGCCGACGAAGGTGCCGAGGCCGCTCTCGTAGCCTTCGCGAATCGCTTCAAAATGATCGAACTCGGCGTCGGTGGTTACGGACGCGATGAGATTCCGGCTCTGGTCAAACCACAGAGTTTCGCGGCCCCAAATCAATCCTTCGACGGTGAATCGCTCGAAGGTCTGATCCTTTCCGTCGATCGTGATCGTGTCCTTTCCGCGCGGCTCGATTCGCACTTTGCCGCTCGGAAAGGTGGTGAGCGGAGCCGGAGAACCGTGCGCCGCCCAGTAACGCTCCATCAGCATCTGCATGGTGGTGGGCGCATAACCGGCGATGGTGAAAAACGCAGCTGGCCGCGCAGTTTCCGTCCAGGCGTCGCGATCGCGCACTCGGACTTTGTCGGGCTGCACTTCTATGGCGTAGTCGATTTCCGTGCTTCGGGAATTGCGGCCTTTGACTTCGAAGGCTTGCGGCGTCAGATCTGTTGCGGCTTTGAACGTGGCCGTCATGGGTACCGGGGAGCCGCGGTCGGTGAATTTAAAGTCGATTTTGGCGGTTACGGAATTCGCGTCGGTCGAGATTTGGTAGGTTTCCTCGCCGATCGGCTGCTCAAATTTATGCAGGATGAATTTGCCGCGCTCTTCACCTGGCGCCGCGGCTTGCTGCGGAACTGGACGCGCAATCGCGGGTTGAAGTAGCCCAGTGATGCCGGCAAATGCGGCCACGCAGAGAAACGATGATTTCAGGAAGCGCAGTCGTAAACCGCGCCGTGGGCTTGCGTCGTTCATGGGAATCCTTGGAACCGAGCGCCGAGGATACTCCGCGGAAGTCCGGCGGACAAGACGAAGTCCAAACGCGCGGCGTGACCGTCTTTATTTATTCGCCTGTCATTCCGTACAGCTAAAGGTTCTAGCCCGAAAGCTGTTCCTCCGTTCTATTCACAGCCACATGGGCTGCACGTAGTCTCGGCTCAGCCGCCTCGTATGTGTCGACGAGGCAAGGACGGTGATTATGTCCCACTGGATTGGAACCACCTCCCCATCCGACGCCGGAATGAACGATTTTAAGGAATGCCTTAAGAATCTGCGCGACGGACAGTCGGAAGACGCCCTGCAGCACGCCCGGCGCGCCCTCGGCATCGCCCCCAAAAACCCTTTCTATTTGTCGTACACCGGCCTGCTGGCCGCTTTGGCTGAAAAGCGATTTGGAGATGCGGAATCGCTGTGCCGCGAAGCGCTGGGCATGAAACACAATCACGCCCAGCTGTACCTGAACCTTGCGGAAGTGTATTACCAGGCGGGACGCACCACCGAGGCGATTACTACGCTCGAAAAAGGATTGGTTTCCGCGGGCCGCGACTTTCGTATCCGGCGCGCCCTGGAAAAAATTGGAGTACGGCGCATGCCGGTGCTGCAGTTCCTGCACCGCAGCCATCCGGTAAACCGGGCTCTTGGCAAATGGCGGCATCGGCTGACCGGGCCACCGAAGGCGGCCTGAAGTTCGGCGCAGAGTTTCAAAGTTTCAAACGATATTCCCCAGTGCGCAGTGCCGGGACGGGTAGCCTGGCGGGGCCGCTCGTCCCGGTCCCCCTTTTTTATCCTTCTTAATTTTTGTTTAAGGCGAAGTGTGTCCGGCTAGCCCTGGCCGAGAGGCAGGAAGTATTGCGTCCCTTTCACGGGCTGGCGCAAGCGGCGGAGAAGTTCCTGTAGGTCCTGATTGCGCGCGACGAAGTCGATCTCCGAAGTATCCACTACCAGAAGATTTGATCCCGAATAGCGAAAGAAAAAATGCTCGTAGGCGTTGGCTACCGCCTCGACGTATTCCGATGAAATCTGGGTTTCGGCTGGATCCGCTTTTTTTGTGACGCGCTTTCGCAGCACTTCCGGCTTGGCTTGTAGATAAATGACCAGGTCCGGCTGCGGCACCGAAGGCGCGAGCATCTCGAAATACCGGTCGTACAATTTCAGCTCTTCGTTATCCAGATTCAGGTAAGCGAAGATTTTGTCTTTCTCGAAAAGGAAGTCGCTGACGATCGGCGCGGCGTTGTCTTCCGGGCGCGCTTCGAGCAGACGCCGGTGCCGCTCGTAGAGAAAATACATTTGGGCGGAGAAAGCTGCGCCGGGCTTTTCGTCGTAAAAATCCGCGAGGAAAGGATTATCGTCGGCGTCAAAAATTCGGCGGGCATGGAGCTGCTCGGAAAGTTCCCGGGCCAAAGTCGATTTTCCGACGCGAATCGGGCCTTCGATGACGATGTAGCGCGGCGGTTTGAATCCGGGATCGCTCACGGCGCGCGATTATAGCAAACTGCGGGCGATCTGAATGTGTACGTGGCGTTTTTCGAAGCTCGTCGCCTGGACGCACTCACGATTTTTTTCACCAACTCCTGGCGATCACCGTAACGATCCGCGCCAAGGCCTCCACGTCACGCGTGTCCACGACTTCCGCCGGCGAGTGAGAATATCGCAGCGGCCAGCCCAACGGAATATCCACCGCGCCGTAGCGCACGAACGAAGCTCCATCGTTTCCGCCGGCGGTGACCCCGTATTGAATGGGAATGTTGTTGGTGTGCGCCAGCTGGATCAGTCGCTCGACCATTTCATGTGGCGCGATATTCGAACTATCGATGGCGCGGATGACGAAGCCGTCTGCCAGTTTGGCGTCGCCGAAACGTTTCGATTCGAGCGGCGAGTCCGAGCTTACGAATGTGTCCACCGCGAAAACGACATCGGGTGAATGGCCTTCGGCGGCCAGGCGCTTGGCCAGCTTCGCGGCTCCAACCAAACCCTGTTCTTCTCCTGTCGACCACACGAATGTGACATTCCGATCTTTCAGTGGCGCTCCGAGCGCCCACACGGCCGAGACCAAGGCCGCATCGCCCACCCGGTCGTCGAAACTTCGGCCGTTCGCGCGCGTTCCGAGCAGCGGCCGGAATTCCTTGGGAATCGTGATCGTGTCACCGACGGCGACGCCCAGCTTCGCTACATCGGCCGGAGACTTCGCGCCGACATCCACGCGAATCGCTTTAGGCGCGTCGTCCTTCTGCCCGTCGTCTCCGGGCCACTTAAAATTGTTGGTGTCCCAGCCGATGGGCAGCTCGACAATCGCATCCAAATCGCGTTTCGCGGTGTGGACCAGCGCGGGATGCCCGGCGAAAAAGCTCAGGTCTCCGCTGCCGCGCCATTCAACTTCCAAACGTCCGTCGTTCGCGATGGATTTCACCACGAAGCCGATCTCGTCCATGTGCGCGACGATCAAAATGTTCCGCGACGAACCATTCGCCACAGCCGCACCGACGTGCAGGATCAAATTTCCGGCGGCGTCTGTTTCCGTATTGGCCCAAGGCGGCAATAGCGATTTCACGCGCTCGCGAACTTCGACTTCGTGGTCGCTCACTCCGTAGGCCCGCACCAGCGGCGGAAGAGTATCGCCGGTACGCGCTGAGCCGTGCGAAATCGACGGTCGGGCTTGGGGCGCCTTCGGCGCCTGTGCTGACGTCTTTATTGCTGAACCTTGCATATAAACGCTGAGAAATTGCGTCAGGCTCTCGAGATCGTGCACATCGACTTGAGTAATCGGAGTATCGGGCCACGCCGTGGCGATTCCGATGTGCGCCCACGTTGCAGGGAGCGCCGGCAATGGCAGGTACGACGACGGCAGGATGTTGCCGGAGAAGTCCGTGGCGAAATTAATCTGCGCGCCGCTTGCGAGTTGTTTGAGCTGCAATCCGAACGGGCTGAGTGTGCCATCCGTTTTTTCCACGCCGATCAGCACGCCGCTGCCGGTCTCGCGGCGCGGCGCTCGATGCATCGTGGTCATTTCCGGGATTGGGCCGCCCGGTGTGAGCGGACCTACGTAGACGAGCTCGTCTGCATGGCTGCTCGTGAGGACACGCTGAAATCCGCGCGCGCCGGTCCGCTGTTGCACCACGAACGCGACCGTCAGCGTGCCTTTCACATTCGCAGGATTCAGCTGGCGCAGTGCTTCGATCAGAGCCGCGGCGCCGAACCGGTCACCGACCGTCACGCCGGCGCTCGTCACATCGGCCAGATTCAAAAGTGTGCGATTCAGCGCGATCGGACTCAGAATATCCGCGCCTGCCTTGCGAACTTCGGCAGCGCTCGTGGCGCCGATATCCACGTAGAAATTTTCCAGGTCGCCGGGCTTTGGCGCATCGGTGTGCGCGCCCTGAAGATGTACCGACAGTCCCGCCACGACGCCATCGATCCATTTCCCGCTGGTCGTGCGGATCCGCACCGGCTGCGCGGCGCACAGCTCGTTGAATATGCCGGGCAGTCCGAATTGCGGCAGTCGCTGGACGCGCAAGTAACCATCAGGCGTAATTTCACTGACGACGAATCCCGGCTCGTCGATGGGCGTTACCACCAGGCGATTGGGGGCGCCGCTGCCGAGCGTGATGATCACGTTACCGAGGTTATCGATCGTGGGATGCAGCGAATCTAAATCGGTTCTGATCTTTTTGCTTAATTCGCCTTCGTATCCGGAAACGGCCGGCGTTTCGACGACCTGCCTCAAAGTCTCTTGGAGAAAATTCGAAGTGGCAGCGGGCTTCGCTTGGGCTGATGCGCGTGGACTGGCGACCAAAAGCAGCCAGATCAGAGTCGGAACACAAAACATGCATGAGCTTCGTTTCATCGTGTCCTCAGGTTTGCTTCGTCCCGACCACGGCGCTTTCGAAATGCCAAAAACATTTTTTCTCCCGGAGGCCTACGCCCGCGAGAGCTCCGAGATCATGGATTCTCTGCGCTTCAGCGCCACGCCGTCGGCGCGTTTTAGTACCAGCACATAGCCAACCGCGGCGCCGGCGATCAAAAATAGAAAAATCAGGCTGGCGATCCAGATTTTCCCGTTGGCGCGTCCCACCAGAATTGCCAATGCGCACAGCCCGATAACCGCCATCTGAATTCCAATGCTGGCGAACTGGGTGGTGCCGGAAGCGCGTTGGCGGCCCAACGTACCGAAATCGATTTTCTTCGGCGCATACATCGACAGCAAATTTCCAGCAGCAAGATTTACCAAGAAAGCGAAAGTCACCCCGCAAATCGTGGCAACGGTTATGGCAACGGAGGGCGGGCGGTACAGAAAACAGGTGGCCGCGAAAACGAGAACCATTTCGGTGGCCACCACAAAGGCATGCGCCAGATTCTTGCCCAACAGGATTTCGCGGAAACGCACCGGCGACAGAAAGAACAATTGCACGCCTACTCCATCGCCGCCAAAACTGTTGTACACGAGGTTCGTCAGAATTAGCAGGATGTACCCCGCGCCCACCGGGAACGCGAGATCGGAGGCGTGCGCGAGAATTCCACCAGAGGCTCCGGACTTGGTGATGGTAAATCGAAACATCACCAAAACCACCAAGGGCATGATGAAGGTAAACAACATGGGACCGCTGCGCGCCAAATAGTGAACTTCCTTTTCGAAAATCGCCGAAACGGGACCCGGCACGCCCGGAATATTCCAGCCGATTGCAGTTTCCGTCTTCCCGGCGGTCTTTGGTTTGCGCACCGAACCTTCGCTAAGATTTTCGCCTCGGTACTGTGCGCGAAGCCGGAAATTCAGCAGCCACAGAACGGCGAGCGCGTAAAAAGACAGCAGTGCAAGCTCGACGAGCGATCTTTGCGGCTGACTCTGAAGCGCGCTGGCGATTGAATCGGCGGCGAGCCCTGGCGGAAAGAAGCGCTGCATCGGCAGAACTTGTTGAGCATAATGCCCCACCGCAGGGGCGCCTTTGTGTTCGAAGCGAGTAGCCAGCGGTCCGATAAATTGAAAACTAATGATGAAAAGAAAAAACACGATTCCCAAAAGCTCGCGCGTGCGCCGCTGGGCCAGCCACCTTTCGATCCAGGCATAAATCATCCGCCCCAGCAGAATATTCAGAACTGCGAATACCAGCATGACCGGCGCCGCGATGAAAATCAGCGACGGTTGCCCGGCGGCCACCCCCGCTACGATGGCGGCGGACCATAAAATCCCAATCGCCGTCGCCGGCTCCAGAGAGCCAAACACAATTCGAATTAAAACGTAGGAACGGAACGTCAATGGAAATCGAAGCAAACTGGAAGCATCTGTGTTTTCTGAAAACGCAGTCGCGAGTACCGGAAACAACTGCCAGAAAAGAAAGACCGGCCACAGCAACACGGCGAGCCACGCAGCTTCGCGATGCGATACGAAATACCAGGAACCAAAACCCAGGCCAAAACACCCTCCGAACGCGAGGACCGCATAGCCCAGGAACATGAAGCCGCGCGCGACGAGTTCCATGCGCCCGCGCACCGTGCGCAGCGAATTCACGAAGAGTCGCCAACGCACCTGGGCGATGGCCGAAAACTGGCCTTGCACTCCGGAGTTGGCGTTTACCCCAACCACGAGAGTTCCTGATCCGCGCGGCGCGTCCCGCCAACGATCCGCAGGAAAATTTGTTCGAGAGTTAATTTTTCAGCGGGCTGCGATGGATCGCCGGCAATCGCGCCGGAAGCAGTCGGAGCCGCCGCCGACTGCGCTTGCACGCCGGCTCGCAACTCTTCCAGCGATCCCTGCGCCACCAGCTGCCCGCGATGAATGATGGCCACGTGGGTACACAATCGCTCGACGATTTCCAGTACGTGCGAGGTCAGAAATATCGTCGCTCCGCGGTCGATCATACTTTGCAGCATGGCTTTCAGGGTGTTGGAGGCAACTGCATCGACGCCTTCGAAGGGCTCATCGAGAAACAGAATTTTGGGCCCGTGAATCACCGCGGCGGCCAGCGCCAATTTTTTCTGCATGCCGTGCGAATAATCAGTGACCAGCGACTTGGGCTGATCGGTGAGCTGCATAAATTCCAGCAATTCCGTCGCGCGTTTCGCAGCCGTCGTTCGGTCCAGCCCATACATCCGGCCGACAAAATTTAAATACTCGGCTCCGGTCAGCCGCCCAAATAGCGCCATGCCTTCCGGCACCACGCCGATCTGCCGCTTCACCTCCACGGGATTTTCGGTGAAGTCCATGCCCAAGACCTGCATGCGGCCGGAGCTCGGCGCCAGAAGTCCGGTGAGCATTTTGATGGTCGTGGATTTTCCCGCGCCGTTGGGACCGAGGAACCCGAAAAATTGGCCGGGCGCCACGCGCAGGTTCACATCCTGCACCGCAGTCAAGTCGCCGAAGCGGCGGGTCAAATGTTCAGTAGCGATAGCCGGGGAAAGGGCGGACGGCGCAGAGATTGTGCTCATCGAATTTTCGACTTTAGCACAACGCGAAGGGGAATGAGGAACCTAGCGCGAGCTGACGCTGGGCGCGAGCGGCGCGGTCGGCTGCGGAAACACGGCCATCACCGCGGGTAATTCCAGGCGGAACGTAGCTCCGCCCTCCGGCCGGTTGAAACCGAGAATGGTGCCGCCGTGCTCCTGCATCACGCCGTAGCAGATGCTGAGGCCGAGTCCGGTTCCCTTCCCGACTTCCTTGGTCGTGTAGAAAGGATCGAACACTTTTTCAGGTTCTTTCATGCCCGGGCCGGTGTCCGAGAATTCGATCACCACCATCCCGCGCTCGCGCAGGGTGCGGATGAGCAAGACGCCGCCTCCCGCCGACTCCATCGCGTCAACGCCATTGCTGATCAGGTGATAGAAAACTTGCAGCAACTGGTTCGGATCGCCGCGCACGGCGGGCAACACGCTGCGATTTTCGAGTTCGATGCGGATGTTTTTTTCGCGCAGGTCCAGATTTCGGAGCTGCACGGCGCCGCTGAGCACGGTGTTCAGGTCCAGCAACTGTTTCTCGGCCGGAACCTGGCGCGCGAAACTCAAAAGGTTGGTCACCAGATCTTTGGTCCGCCGCGCTTGCTCGCGAATTTTTTGCCCCATCGAATGTGCCCGGCTGTCCGATGGATTTTCCAGCGTGAGCAGGTCGGAATATCCGAGTATGGCCGTCAACGGATTATTGATTTCATGCGCCGCGCCCGCGGCCAACTGGCCCAATGACGCGAGCTTTTCGGACTGCACGAAGTGAGTCTGCAGCCGCTTCACATTTTCGAGCGAAGTCCAAAGATCGTGGACCAGTTCGGTGCGTTCCTGGTAGACCAGATGCTGGCGCAGGAACACCAGCGCGCTGACCACGAAAATCGCCGCGAGCGTAACCAGAATTCTAAACTTCCGCACCGGGTCCGGCGCGCTGCTCCATTCGAGCGTCCAGATGGCCAGAAGCGGCGCGGAAAGAGTGCCAAGCCGCGCCAGATGCGTGGGCCATTGGGTATCCCGCTTCAACGAAGGTTCCAGCGGCTCGGTTTCGAATTTCAGGCGGCGGGCGATGATTCCGGTGGTTCCGATCCAGACGAAGGCGCACAGCATGGGCAGCCGCAGCAGAAAACCGGTGTACGAAATTTTGTCGCGGATCGCCAGCTCGATCAGAGAAATTCCAAACACGTAAAGCGACATGGCTCCGAACAAATGGCCGTAGACCTTGCGCCAGGATCCTTGGGTGCGGAAGAATAAAACTCCGAACCCGGCCGCGACCACCAGATTTTCGATCAAGTAGGCGGCCATGTCCCGCGCGTAGAACAGTTCCGGATTGTGCTGAACGATTTTCCAGGGCATCGCCGCAAAAATGTAAATGTAGAGCCAGACAATTCCGAGCAGCAGCAGATCGATGAGGCCGAAGCGCAGCGTCTCGCGCATCTTGCGGGCGTGCGGCATCAGGGCGATCGCCGCCATAAATGGCACGGTGTGCAGGAAAAAGAGCAAGTCCGCGATATAGGGAGGCTCAGTCTGGTTTTGCCGGGCGAACTCGGAATACACCAGGATCAACATTCCGGTGAGCCAGAACGTGCAGCCCAGGGCCAGAAGCATCCAGAAACCGTTCTGCCTGCGATAGGGCGAGGCCGCATTCCAGAGCAGGCAGGTATTGCAAAACAGCGGGACCACGCACGCCAGAACGTAGGTGAAGCTGGCCAGAGCCGGAACACGCGGGGTCAGTAAGGAAGCCAGCAGGTACCCGCCCACAAAAAATGCCCAAGCACACCAAACAAGGATAGAGGTTCGCGAAAGGTTCATGGAAAGTGCCTGGATTGATTTTACAGGAGGCCGCCGCGGCCCGATTGACAACTTCGCAAAGCCTTTCTAGGAGAGAACACATAGAAGCACTGAAAAGACAGGAATTAGCAGCTAGGCCTGCGTATCTGGCTCGCTGCGCAGTACCGTGGGCACCAAGCCCGTCAAGATTCTCTGAGCGCTCGCCAGTTTGCTTTTGTCACCCTGCCGGAATCTGAAGACGAGGCGCGCGTCCGGTTGGGGGCGCGGAGCTTGCCGGCGGGCTTCTGGTGTCGCAAATCGGACGGGCTCGTGCTAAGTTCTGCCCACAAGTGACGGGTATCGCTATGCGGCCCCTACTGTGAAACTCAATTAGGAGAACGATCGATGAAAATGAAATGGACGGCAGGCATCGTGCTGTTGGGTGCCTTGATGATTCCCTTCGCCGGCGCGCAGGCGCAGACCAGCGGCGACTCGCAAGCGGCTTCGACAAGTGCACAAAATTCCGAGTCCGTGGATCAAGACATCGCGCTATTGCGGAAAGATATCGGATCGAAGAAAAAACAGTTGATCGCGGCGAACCTGAAGCTCACCGACGCCGAGGCGACGAAATTCTGGCCGGTATACGACCAATACACCGCAGATCTGATCAAGATCAACAATCAGAAGTACGCAGTGATCAAGGAATACGCGAATTCGTTTGGATCGATCACGGACGCGCAGGCCGTGGATTTGGCGAATCGCATGCTCGCGACGGATACGGATGTCGCGAAGTTGCGAGTTCGTTACGTGCCGCTCTTCCAGGCGGTCCTCCCCGGAAAGAAAGTGGCGACGTTCTATCAAATCGAGCGGCGCGTGCAGGCGATCATCGACCTGCAGCTGACTTCGCAGTTCCCGCTGGTTCAAGATCAGAAGTAAAAACGCGGCGGAGATTCCGGGCATCGTTGTCCGAATCTCCGCCATTTTTTTTGGGGGATACATTTTTGGTGGGTGGCCATCGCGTTCGGGTTAGTTCGGCCTGCCCAGCCAGGAATACTGCCAGCCGACCGAAAGATCATGATAATTCCCGCCGACTCGCACCAGAGCTCCGTAGCTGTAACTAAATTTTAGAGACTGATGTTTGTGCAGCGGGACGGACGTGGTTACGCCGACGCGGGAATTAGCCTCGAGCGTTCCGGCCGCCTCGATGTCGTTGCGATTAATTTTCCCGCCGTACCAGTAATTTCCATCCAGCGAAATCCAGAGCCGAGGTTTGACGTCGTAACTGACGTGCGCCTCGATCGCGCCGAGCGGACCCTGACTTTGCGTGTTGACTCCCGGAAACTGCTCGTTGTGCGAAAAGAATTCGGAATTCTCGGTGAAGAACCACACGCCGCCGTAACCATCCACAACCCAGTGGCCCCAGCGCCGAGAGAGGCCGATCTCCGGCTTGATCGCCCAGCGATTCGTTCCCAGGTTCACCAGCAACGTGGGATCGTACTGGCCCGTGGGTGCGGTGACCGTAATGCTCGCGCCGACCAGCAGAGTTTGTTTCCACTCGACATATTGCCGCAGGTTCATCGACGGGCCGCCCTTCAGATTCACCGAGAAGCGAAACAATGAATCGTAGAGACCCGAGCGATAGACGGCATCCGGCGCGCCGTTAACTTGGGCGGTGAAATGGCCAACGGCATAGGGCAGCGCGGCGGTGATATTCGCGGTGCGTCCGAAAAAGTTGAGCGAATGGGTGTAGCTCACCACGGGAATGTGGATGGTGCCCTTCGCATTCGAAATCGGCAAAGTGGGATTGACCAGAATACCGCCGGTTTCGAAGGAGTAGCTGAGAACGATAGCGTTCGAATGGAGCGGAGTGACGAGGTAGGCACGCGGGGTGAGATCCTGCGCCCCGGCGCGGAAAGCAAGCGCGCACAAGAGCGCGAAAAGCAATGCAGGTCGCCCGAATCCGCAAGATATCGTCATGCGTTCGAACCGGTCACTGTGGTGCCTGCGCCGAATTGGGTTTGGTTTCGTCTGCTCCGCCCAAAAACCACTGGTAGTAAGGGTTCCGCAAATCCGTCGCGCCGAAGGTCGAGACGATACGAGACCAGCGATCGCGGTCCCCATTATAAGCGGCGAGCCCCGCGGCGTAGAGTGCGTGCAGGCGGTCTCGCTTTTCGGCGACTTCATTCCATTGCAATTCGGTGGCGTTGCGCAGCGGAGGAGAGGTGCGCAACGCCAACAAGGCCGGAAGACTTTTGCTGATTTCGTTCGGCCGGACCCACGGCGCGTACTCGATGCGCGGGCGATCGTCGGTGACGGGCTCGGCGCCGGACGCATACTGCTCCAGACCGTCGCGGCCGGTGACCCAGGTGGCCAGCAGCGCCGAAGGCGAATCGATTCCTACTTCACCGAGAGCTTCTGCGACGGGCGCCTGATTGAAGCGAGTGGAAAGGTTGTTCATATCGAGATCGATCGGTTGAAAGGAACCGACCAGGAGCATTTCATGCAGCTCGGTGGTCCAGAGTGTGGCATACGGAAATATATCGAGGAAGCTGCGTACCAGCGAGCGTGATTCTTCGTCATTCTGCGTGGCGATGGGCAGCCACTGCGCGAAGATTCCACCGGGAGCGAGGCGCGGGGCGGCGAGTCTGTAGAAGTCGCTGGAGTAGAGATTGACCACACCCGCGGCAGAGGGAGGCGGCGGCTCGAGCGTAATCACGTCGTATTTCTCTGTGCTTTGCAGCAGGTCGCGGCGGCCGTCGCGGTGGCGGATTTCGATATGGGGATCGGAGCCCACGCCGAAATTGCCCTGGAACAAGTGAGTGCCGTGGATTACGCCGCGAAGAAGTTCATCGACGACGCGAACGGAGAGGCCGGGATAGCGCAGCGTCGAACCGGCAGTGATGCCGGTGCCGAGGCCGATAACCAGAGCGGAATGGGGCTCGCCGATGTGGATGAGCAGCGGGATGAACGTTTGCAGGCGCATGTAGCGCAGCGAGGGCAGACTGTCTCCGGAATTCGAAACGCCTTGAATGAAAAGACGGCGGAACGGAGAGTGCGCGGCAGGTTCCTCGGTGATGACGACGGTGCCGCCCGGATCGTCTTCATGAAAAATCACGGCGCCGTTGGAGCCGTGAGTGTAGGGAATCAGGTCGATCAGCTTTTGCGGCGGCGTAAATACGGCGATCGCGACCGTGATCGCTCCGAGGGCCGCGACGGGCCACGCGTAAGATTTCTGAAACGGCGTCGATTGCGCCAAATCGGGGTGCCCGACGTTCTTGAGCGCGGCGACCAGACCGACGATTGCAGCTGCGACAGCAAGAACTGCGAGCGAACGGATGGTGCCGAAGCGCGGGGTCAAAACGAAACCGGTAAGGAGCGTGCCGCAAATTCCACCGGCGGTGTTGAGGGCCACGACGGCTCCCACGTCGCGGCCGACGTAACCGGCATCAACAGCGATTCGTAACGCGGCTGGAAAGGCCGCGCCTAGAAACAATGCTGCGGGCAGAATCACGATCAGCGCAGCGACCAAAAATCGAGCGCACATCTCCGCCATCATGCTGGATGTGGCGGAGAACGCGAGCTGCCCGGCGGAATACTGCAGTAGGACGAACCATTTTCCGATGCCGGCGGTGCACGCGAGAGCGAGCAACCCAGCCGTCGCGATCAGAATGCCGAACACACGCCACGGCCGGACGAAACGATCGGCGAAGCGCGAGTATATGGCGCTGCCGAGAACGAGACCGGCCAAGAAAGTGGCGAGGACGATAGCAAACGCGAAGTTGCGAGTGCTCATGAACTGAATGACGGATTGCGACCAGACAACTTCGTAGCCAAGAGCGATGCCCCCGGCGACCGCGTAGAGGGCCAGCGCCAGTTTCGCGTCGGAGGAGACGGACGACGACGTCGACTCGGCGCGCTCGGCGTTGTTTGCCAACATCTTGCGATCAAGCAAAACCGCGATGCAGGCAATTGCGACGTTCAAAAGCGCCGCGACGAACGCCGATCCTCTCACGCCAAATGCCGGAACAAGAGCGAACGGAACGAGAAGCGCGCCGAGCACCGCACCGGCTGTGTTCGCCGAGTAAAGGATGCCGCCAGCGCGCGCGACGCTGGCCGGCTCGGGCGATTGCGCGCGCACAAGGACCGGCAGCGTGCCGCCCATGAGAAACGCCGGCGCGGCAATCAAAACGAAAAGCGGCAGCCACGCAAACACGGAGACTTTGCTTTCGAGTGCTGCGAAAGGAGCCGCGGCGCGCGAAAGTACCAGCGTGACCACCACGGCGGAAACGGCCACCGCGAATTCGAGTCGAGCATAAAGACGAAGCGGCCGCGGCGTGCGGTCCGCTAAGCGACCGAAGACAGCGCCTCCCACCGCGAGTCCGGCGAAGAAAGCACTGACAGCCGTCGTAATCGCGTACACCTCGATCCCGACGATGAGCGAAAGCTGCTTGATCCACAAAAGCTGATAAACGAGCGCGGAGGCGCCGGAAGCGGCGAGAAGCAGGCTGAACACGACCGAGTACGTTCTAGGACGCTCCGGCGCGATTTCGGGAAGTTTTCTTTCGCTCTCGTGTACCGCGCCGCCCTGTTTTCTTCGCTTTTCCCGAAACGTTCGTGAGCTGGGCCCGCTCGACATACCGCTCCTAAAAAACAAAACCGGATCCGTCGCAATCAACGGATCCGGTTCGATCTCATCCATCCGCCTATCGAATTGGCGCTCGATTAGTGGTTGGAAGTAATGCTCTTAGTCCTTGCTCATCTGGGCTTGTTGCCGCTTCAGCATTTCCAGGATGCCCTCAGGATTGATGTTGAAGCTGGCGGGCGCCTGACTCGGCGGATATTCCTTAAACGTCTCCATGAACTCGATCGCCAGCATCTGCCCTTGAACGTTCAGGTAAATGTTCTTCACCAACCAATCGTTGTATTGGTCGGATACGGAGTCCGCACGTTCGTAAGGGTCCATGCGCAGGTTGAAGAGTTTCGGAACTCGCAAACATGTGAACGGGTTTACCCATACTTGAAACCCGCCGGGCGCTCGTTGCTCGCAGAAAACATACTTCCAATTTTCATGCCGCATCGCGACCAACTGCCCGTCATCGTCGAAGTAGAAGAAGTCCCGGCGCGGCGACTTCGCCTCCTGCCCTTCCAGGTACGGCAGGATGTTATATCCATCGAGATGGACTTTGTGGACGTACCCACCAGCAGTGGGCGCCCAACCTTTCAGCAGCCGGTCTTTGACCGTTGTGTCGCCGGCGGCCGCGAGCAGCGTCGGAAACCAATCCAAACCGGAGACGATTTCATTAGACCACTGATCGGCCTTGATGTGACCGGGCCACCGAATCATCGCCGGCACACGGAAGGCTCCTTCCCAGTTGGAGTCCTTTTCGCTACGGAACGGAGTAGCCGCCGCGTCGGGCCAGCTAAACTGGTTGGGGCCGTTGTCCGTGCTGTAGATGACAATCGTGTTGTCGGAGATTTTCAGATCATCGAGCTGCTTGAGAAGCTTGCCGACGTCCTGGTCATGTTCGATCATGCCATCCGCATAATCGTTGCCGGGCATTCCGCTGAGGCCCTGAAAGTCAGGGCGAATATGCGTGTAAATGTGCATGCGGGTGAAATTCATCCACACAAAGAAGGGCTTGTCGGCTTTGACCTGGCGGCCGATGAAATCCATGGCGGCGCTGGAGGTTTCATCGTCGATGGTTTCCATGCGCTTGATGGTCAGCGGACCGCTGTCTTCGATTTTCCCGTCGGCGTAGGAGTGAATGACACCGCGGACGTTGTAAGCCTTCAGGAAGGCAGGATCGTCCTTCGGCCAGTACGGCATTTCCGGTTCTTGCTCAGCGTTTAGGTGATACAGGTTGCCGAAAAATTCGTCGAAGCCATGATTCGTCGGAAGGTATTCGTCGCGGTCGCCGAGGTGGTTTTTTCCGAATTGACCGGTGGCGTAGCCCAGCGGCTTCAGCGCCTGCGCGATGGTGATGTCCCGCTTCTGAAGACCGACGGGCGCGCCCGGGGCTCCTACTTTGGTGAGGCCGGTGCGCATCGCCGATTGTCCGGTAATGAAGGTCGCACGGCCCGCAGTGCAACTGTTCTCAGCGTAATAGTCGGTGAAGGTGAAACCTGCGGCGCCGATGCTGTCGATGTTCGGGGTCTTATAACCGACCAGACCGTGCGTGTAGCGGCTGATGTTGGCCTGTCCGATGTCGTCACCGAAGATGACGAGGATATTGGGCTTTTTCGCCGTTTGCGCGAACGAAGATTGGGGCAGAATCAGGGCGGCAACGATTAGCAGTGCGAACCAACCGAAAGGAATTATCAGCGCGCTGTGGGACGTGCTTCGCACGTTATGCGGAGATCGGGGCATATCGTAGCTCCTTACTAGTCGAGTACCGAGGCAACGCAAGATCTGAGGGCTGGATAGAGGCCGCTCTTGCGCGTGGAAGTCCCTCTGCGGAGGAACCCGCGGTGGATGTTATACCCGCACAATTCAAAGTCAAGAAAAGTCTCGGAGGCGAAGAGATTCTCAACTGAAGTTTCGTCCTGCCGACCCTGAATCCATTCGTCGAATCAAAACCGGTCGACAAAAAAATGCAGTTGCGATAGTTGTCGCGACACGAATCGGAATGCTACAGTCCCGGACGCAGCCGCCGGGATGAGCTGTTCGCGCGCATCTGTAATCGTCCGCCGCAACCCAATACGGCACAGAATTACTCTGGAGGAAGTCATGAAGAGGACATGGAAATTCCGGGCCGGGGCGCTCGCCGCTCTCGTCATCGCACTTTTGCTGGTACAGCCCAGCTTCGCTCAACAACGGATGAGTGACAACGATATCCAGAATCTGATGAAAAATTTAAAAGAAGATACCAAACGCTTCCAATCGGCGTTCAATTCCTCGATTGGCAAGAGCACCATACGAAAGACCAGCCAGGAAAAAGACGCGAAGGGAGAGGTGCAGCAGTTTCGGAATCAGGTCGAGCGCATGCTGGACGTATTTCAGGACAAGCATAAGGCCGACGACACGCTGCCAGGAGTACTAGCGACGTCGAAACAAATCGACGATATTTTCAAGAATGTGCAGCTTGGCGGAAGCGCGGTCTCGACCTGGGCCAAATGCAAATCAGAACTGAACATCCTGGCCAACCAGTTCAACGTGCCGGGCTACTAATCGACGGCACGCGTTCCACGCAATCACGAATTGATAACCAAAGGGCCCGTCGGCATCGAATGTCGACGGGCCCTTATCCTTCAAATCCGGAACGAATCCGAATCCCTGCTAATTCCCTGCGGATTGTTCTTTAGGTTTGGGCGACTCGACGCAGCGGAAGCCGAGGTGGTTGGTGCCGGTGCTGACTTCACCTTTGCCGCGCGTGCCGACCATGTAGCGCGAACAATATTGATCGGTGCAAAGGAACGATCCGCCGCGCTGAACTCTTTTTGGCTTCGCCGGGCTCGCCGGGATCGTAAGAGGCGGTGGGTCCTGCGGGATTTTTTGCGACGCCGCCGACGGCCATCAGTCGCGCGTAGTAGTCGGGGCGATACCAGTCGGAAGTCCACTGCCAGACGTTGCCGGCCATGTCGTAGAGGCCATATCCATTCGGCGGGAACAGCGCGACTTCGCTGATGCCGATGTGACCGTCGTCCCCGGTGTCTTTCATCGGGAAATTGGCCTTGATGGGTGTTGGCCATCCACTTTCCGCCGGGACGGAATTCATCGCCCCAGGCATACAGCTTTCCGGACAAGTCCGCCGCGTGCGGCGAACTCCCATTCGGCTTCCGTGGGCATTCGCTTGCCCGCCCATTTTGCGTAGGCCGCGGCATCCTGGTAGGCGATGTCAACGACGGGAAACTTGTCGCGGCCCATCAAAGACGATTTCGGTCCTTCGGGATGGCGCCAGTTCGCGCCGTGCACGTAGGACCACCACTGATAATGATCGTTCGAGCGGAACGGGGTGATCGGGCGGAGAAAAAATGACCGCGCCGGCCACTAGATTTTCCGGCGGCGCCCCGGGAAATCTTCGGCGTCGGGGCTTGCGCTCGGCCACCGTGACGTAGCCGGTGGCTTTCACGAATTTGCGAATTCCGCGTTGGTGACGTCGGTCTTGTCCATCCAGAAGCCATCGACGTACACGCGATGGATCGGCGCGCGAATCGACGGTGGCCTGCATGCCGACTTGATTCATGGAGCCGTCTTGCAGGGCGCCCATGGAGAATTCGCCGCCGGGAATCCAAGTCATATTGGCCGGAGCTGTTCCGGGGGCCGGCTGCTTGTTCTCTACGGTCGGCTGGAAATCGCCCGACGACCCGGGCTTCGCCGGCGAGGCGGCCTGGGCCGTGGAGGCTGGGGCGGCAGCGCTCGCAGTCTGCGACCGCGAGCCGGATGTAAATTTCCACACTCCGAACGCGGCGCCGCCCAGCACCAGCGCGACCAAGACATACGCCAAACCACTGAATCGGCTAGGAACGGCCGCGGGCGGCACTTCAGGAACTGGTTTTTTGGATCGGGCCATGGGGCATTACCGCGTAGGTCGCGGACAGCACCACGCTAACACGATTGGCCTATCGCAACAATTCCCAATCATTCTTCGGCGGTCCGGGTCTTTATGGAAATAGCAGAATCGGATTCTCGCCCGAGCGAGTGAACTCTGGAATGAAACGCTGTAAGATGCCCGCTAGCGAACGCTCGAAAGTGCCAGCGGAACAAATCCCGCACACATGCCAGCGGCTTCGCCACCCGTTTTCTATCCGAAATTGAGTTCTAGCGGCACACAAGCGTGCTACCAAACCGGAGACTCGCCATGAAAGTTCATACCGCCGGACGATCATCACTTTTGCGCGCCTGCGTGGTCGCACTGCTGGCGCTTTGCGCCGACCCGGCGCAGGCGGCAAAGGTGCTGCGTGGAGACGTGGTCACCATGAAGAACGGCGATCGGTTCACGGGTGAGGTGAAGCGCTTGCAGAGCGGGGTTCTGTACATCGAAACAGATTACTCGTCCAGTAATCTGGCGGTGGATTGGGCGCAGGTTCAGAACGTAAAAAGCACCGCAAAGTATTTGATTACCCTGTCAAACGGAAGGCATGTCACGGGGCAGCTGGAACGTTTGCCCGGAACTGGAGAAACCGGCGACAACGTGACGATTCTGAGTGAAGCTCAAACCCTCAGCATCCCACCGCCCGACGTGGTGGAGATCGCCAGCCAGAAATCATCGTGGTGGCGGCAGTTGCAGGGCAATATCGACGCGGGAACCAGCTTCACCAGTGGCAACAGCCAGGTCGCGGTCAACACCGATATCAACGCCGCCTATAATACGCCGCGCTGGGCGGCCAACGCCTCACTGGGAACTTCCTTTGGCAATCAGGACGGGGGCACCAAAACCAATCGCGACGACCTGTCGTTCTCCGGCGAAAAATATCTGGGCCGCAACGCCTACGTCGGCGCGCTGGTGGACTTCCTTCATAGCAGCCAGCAGGACTTGAATCTTCGGACCACGGCGGGAGGCGGTTACGGCCGGTTCATCAAACGTACCGGGACCACGGATCTGCGTTGGCTTACCGGCGTCGCGTACACTCAAGAAAACTTCTCCACAATGGGACAACCGTCGAATAGCAACGTGGAAGGATTACTTGGTGCATCCTACGATTCCTACCGTTTCAAGCTCGGAGAATTTCACGCCCAGGTCATGGTCTTCCCCGGCATCACCGATCATGGCCGCGTCCGTCTGACCACCACGAATTCTTTGGTCATCAAACTGACCAACAATTTTCACTTTACGTTTTCGTTCTGGGACAACTATGACAGCCGGCCCCCAACCACCGCGAAGAATAATGAATTGGGGCTGAGTTCGGCAATCGGCTGGGCATTCTAAACAAAAGGGGCAACAACTCATGAGATTGCGTTTCCAGCTTTTGGTCTTCGCGGTCCTGGTAGGAGCAATATTTTGCGCCGGGCCGGTGCACGCGCAAAAAGTGAAGTACAGTTTCGACAAATCGATCGACTTCCAACATTACAAGCGCTACGCCTGGGGAAAGAACTACTTGATCACGCGTCAGCAGCCGGAAGATCAAAAGGCCATCGGCGAATCCATAAAAAGCTCTCTAAACCGGCAGTTGAGCGCGAAAGGCTTCATCTTGGACGCCCAGCATCCCGATTTCGTGGTCAGCTACGAAGCTGGCGGCATGACCAAATCAGAATTGTCCGCCGTGCCCGATTTGTCACGCGATCTCGGCAATCTTAACGCGATCGATCAACCAGCTTTTGCGACGCCGATGAACGCTACCGATGCTTGGGTTTCGGTGCTGGCGGGTATGCGCGTAACGATCCAGGACGCGGGAACCAAAAAATCAATTTGGGTCGGTCAAATCTCGATGAAGGTGAAAGACCCGCAGAATGTCATGCTCACCGTGGATAAACAGGTGGACACGGCAACGGCAAAGTTGCTGACCCCGTTCCCGCCGGCGCCCGGATCGAAATAAATCAGTATCTTGCGGGCTTCTTCGCTTCAAACCCGATTCAGGCGGAAAGTCCGTCCGCCTGCTGACTTAGTCCACCTGATCCCAGGTGTCGTCCGGGTTGTAGGTATCCATCGCCGCGGCCAGATCGCCAGTCTTTTCGCCAAGGTCTTTCTCGTAGACCACGCCAGCCGCATCCACGATGAACGTCATCACGCCGGAATTGCGATATTCGGCGGGATAAGCAACGAACGCGAACCCGCGCGTCATTTTGCCGCCGACAATGTAATCGAGAGCTCCACCCTTGGCTGCGGCGCCTTGTTTCTTGAGGATCCGGAAATAGTAGCCGTGAAACGGCGAGGGCTTGCCCTGCTGCGTAGCCGAATACCCTTGCGTGGCAGCTTCGACCAGCAGCGGACCAATCGGGCTGGGAGGATCGTTGTCGCCGGTCTTCCAGTACAGTCCGTTGTGTTTGCCGTCGTCGCTCAGGAATTTCTGCGCGTACTGCTTGGCCGTGTCGCCGTCGCGAAAATCAGACTCGTAATCGTGCTGCGCGTCCGCCAGCGCATACAAAATTTCAATGGCGTCATTCTCATTCGTGCCCACGCGGCGTTGCAAGATTTCGGTTTTGCCCGCGGCGGTGTCGAAATACCACGCCCCGCTGCTGTTCTTGACGATGGGAATCGGCAACGGCCAATTTTCCGCCCCGACGTAAAGAGTCACCGTGCCATCCGGCTCCTGAACCACGCGATGCATCAGGTCGTAGCGAGCGATGAAATCATCGCCCATCTTTTTGTCCGCCACGTCGTCGCCGGTGTGAATGATCGACTCGCCGTTGGAGCCAAACAAGGCCAAGAGCGTGGCGTTGTCGTTGGCTTTCACCGCGGTGTACAGCTGCAGGACGCCTTCGCCCGGCGTCGCAAAGGTTTTCTCATTCGCCTGTTGGGCCAGCAGCGCACCAGGACTCGTCAAGACCCCGATGCCCGCGACCGCCAGGATCGCGGGGGCGGCGGAAAGCATGATTCGTCGCGCGCCACGAACAATGAACTTCGAAATTTCTATAGTGCGTGCCATGAGGCTCTCTCCTGAATTCGCAATCCGCCCTGCCACGTTCACGTTTCGTTACCGGTGCCGTCCGCCGCCACCCGCATGGGGTGCTGGGCGGGACGCCGGTTTGGAATGCTGCCCCTGCAGGCTCTGCGCGCCGCGGTTGCTATTGGTCTGCGTCCTGCCGCCGCCGCTGTAATTACTGAAAGCGCTGTTGCTGGTTCCGTGGGCGCCCTGCTGCGCGCCGTATCCGCGAGCCGCATCGCGCTGGGCCGGAGCCGCGTTCGCACGCCCCTGATTCGGAGTCGCTCGATTTTGCCCGCCCAGGTTGTTTTGGCCGCCGCGATTGTTCGGGGCCGTGGCGTGACTGTTGGCGAATTGCGGCTGGTTGCGGTTCTGGCTGAAATTCGGCGTCGAGAAATTATTGGTTCGATTGTTCGGATTGGCGTTGTTGCGGTTGATGTTGTTCTGATTGACGTTATTGCGGTTTACATTATTCACGTTCACGTTGTTGCGGTTCACGTTGTTTACATTGACGTTGTTCCGGTTCACGTTGTTATGGCCGTAGTAGTTATTGCGATTCACCACGGTCGTTGAACGCGAGACGTATACGTTGCGGTTATACACCACCGTCGAACTGTGCCAGCCGCAGCCCCACGAGTTATACCCCCAGCCGCAGCAGTGGTTGTTGTTCGCAATCGCAGCTCCCACCGCGATTCCCAGCCCGAAGGAAATAATTCCCGTCGCCACTACAGCGCCCGTGGAATATCCCGGATACGGCGCCACCGGGGCGCCGTAGACCACCGTCGGGTTGTAGGCCGGAACATAAACAACGGTCGGCTGCGCCGGCTGAATGATGATGGTCTGCGGCGGAGCCTGCACGATCACGGTTTGCGGCGCGGGCGCGGCCGCGGGAGCAGCCGCCGGAGCCTGCGTGCTCACGGTTTGTTTGTCATTGCTCTTCAGGTTGCCGGAGTCCTCCGCGCGTTTCCGCATTACCTGCACCGCGTTCATCACATCCTGCGGAGTGTTAACGTACGCGTCGCCGAGCGCGGCGGTCCACGCCAGATTCGTGGCCATCTGCGTCATCACATCCGGAAACTGGGTGAGGCCTTTCACGCTGTTGTCCCACGACTGGCCGTCGACCGCTTTGCTCAGAGCATCGCCTTTAAGGCTGGAGTTCTGCCCCAGCCAGGTGTTCGCCGCAGTCACTTGGTCGGGATATGTCGAGCCGGCGAGAACCAGAGCGACGAGATTGTCCGGGAACAACGCGATGGGAGCAACCAACTGGTATAGCTCATCGGGCGTCGGCTCAGCCTGGGTGGTCGCCGGAGCTTGCTGCGCTTGCGCTGGAGGAGACGGCGCTGGCCCGGCGGGCTGAGCGGAAGTTGGGGCGCCGGCGGTCGACTTGCTGCAGCCGTCAAGCGTCAGCGGCGCAAACAGCAGATTGAAGCTCAAGAGAATGGAGAGAAACTGCCCTCTACTTTTCATTGGCACACCTCAGTGCGACGACACCGTCGCGAGACATCGAAAATTTCCAGGGCACTCCGATTGCGAGTTCGCCTGTTCATGATTCCGTTTATTCACTCATCGGAATGCGCGATCCGTCAGAGTGCCGCGCAGCGCGCGGTTCTCAAAATTCGCGAGTGGGACGTTGGCCAGGGCGCGGCCGGAAAAGGAGTGAGCTTCGCTCGATTCGACGCCGAGTATAGTCAAGCGCCTCGGAGGAAATCAACATTCAAATGTACGCGCGACGTCCCCAATCCACGGAACGAATCGTTCGCGCTGATCAAAATCCCGGATTGGCCTTGAGTTCCTTAATCGCTTTATCGTGTTCGGCTTGCTGCTGAGCGACAAGTTTGTAAGCCACGTAGTACTTGTAAATGTTTGCCACATAGGTCACCGTCTCGGTCCCGGTTTTTTCCGCGGCGATCATGTCCACGTTGTCGATCCACACGTTGGGATTCAAGCCTCGCGCCGCAGCAATCTGGCGCAGCTGGTGAATGCGTCCCGGACCGGCATTGTAGGAGGCGAACGCGAACAATATCTTGTTCAAGTCGTCCATCGGCTCTTTGGCGAAATACTGGTCCACCATGTAGCGAATGTATTTCACGCCGGCATGAATATTGGCTTCGGTCTGGTGCACGTCGCCGACCTTCATCTGCGTGCCGGTGGCCGGCATCAACTGCATGATGCCGATAGCGCCGACCTGGCTCTTCGCTTCCTGATTCAGCGCGGACTCCTGAAAGCCTTGCGCCATCATCAAGAGGTAGTCCATATGGTACTCACTGGAATATTTCTGAAAAAACGCGACGGTTTGGTTGAAGCTCTGAATCGAAGCGGGCGAAACGGCGTTTTTTAGCATCGACCCGTTAACCACGTAGCGCTGGATCAGTGTGTTCCCGAAAGCGGTGCCTTGCTTGTGGGTCTTCACGAAATCATTGGTGGCCGCCAGCAGCTGGGGGCTGTCCTTGCGCATGGCCCAAGCGAACGAATTCCCTTCCGAGATCGCGATATCCGGGTGCCCCTGAATTTTCGTGTAGATCTTGCTCCATAGTGGCGGCATGTAGTCGTCGACGATCACGACGTGAACCAAACCGGCGTTCAGCATTTCCAGAATGTCTTCGTCTTCCAGATCTTCCGGCGCCGCGCGCAATTTGACCGGAGGCTTGCCCTCGCTTTTGAATTTCTCGTTGAGCTGCTGCAGATGGTCCCAATAGCTTGAACTTTGGCGGACGAATACTTCCTGACCGGAGAGATCTTCGACCGAGTTAATGCTGGGTGAATCGGGACCGGTGACCACCACTTCCTTTACGCCGGTGATAAACGGATCGGTAAAATCGACCAGCTTTTGACGTTCAGGCGTGACGGTCAGAGTCGCAACCGCAATGTCGCCTTTTCCTTCGTTCAGGCGAGTCAGCAATTGATCCCGGGCCGCCGGCATGAACACCACGTGAAATCGAAGAGCTTTCTGTTTCGACGGATACTTCTTATTGATGTAATCCTGATACGCGATCAAAGCTTCGTATACCGCGCCGTGTTGCACGCCTTTCACCACGTAATACTGCGTTTTGGAGTAAGCCACCAGCGCGCGGATGAAGTGGCGTTTCACCATCCCATCCAGATCACCTTTCCAAACCCGTGCCTGCACGTTGGGCGCGGTTACGGCAGCAGCGGGGCCAGCTTGCGCGGGCTTGACTGGAGCCGCCTTCGTCGGTGCCGGCTGATGCTTGACCGCGCCGACGGAGGCGAATGCGGCGGCCAAGATTATCGATAGGAATAAGAAAATAGCGCGGAACCTGCGGCTGGAGGACATAGCGAATCTCCTGACTGGCAGCAAAAGTTTAATCCGCCAGCGCGCGTGGAGCAAACTTTACACACCCCCACTCGCTGATTCGTCGGAAAATCGGGAAGGGAAAGGTTCCGCCAAGAGTGTGGCGGAGGACGCAGTCACGTGCGAACCATTCTCTGCCCCAAAAATCCCTGGTAACAGGCATTAATACAGGGAATTTTTGGACTAATCTCGCCAGAATCGAGTTTAAGTTGGGAATCCCAGAACTCTTACATCTTAGGGTTCGATTTATAGGCAGAGGGAACAGGGAAAATCTGCGCGGTACCAGGGATTTCAAATCCCTAATGTTCGTGTCAAAAGGTTTCCCTTCCACTTGATTGCATAACAACGCCGGCTCCTTAGACCCGAGTAGACTGTGGCTTGTCGAGAACCATAGGCTCGGGAAGAAAGGAGCCGGACATGCTGATTATAGGCGTGGATTATCACCCGAGCGATCAGTACATCGCGTTTGCGGACACCGAAACAGGAGAGTGTGGTGAACGGCGATTGAACCACAGTGATGGAGAAGCAGAGAAGTTCTATCGGGATCTGCAATCCAGAGCGGCGAGCGTGCGTGTGGGGATGGAGGCCACCGGGTATTCACGCTGGTTCGAGCGGCTGTTGGCAGAGTTGGGGATCGGACTGTGGATTGGAGACGCAGCGGAAATTAAAACCAGACGAGTCCGCAAGCAGAAGACTGACCAGACCGAATTTTTGTACCACGGTGAGTGAGAGAGTTTACATCACAACCTCATGGGCGAGGGCGCAAAGGGTGGCTCGCAGGGAGCCGTAGGCGACCGGAGAGCCGCCCTTTGCGGCGCGAACGCCACCGGCGCTGGCGGCTTGTAGCCCAGCGCCGAGTGCGGCCGCCTGGTGTTGTATTCCACCCGCCACTTCTCGATCACGATCTGGGCCTCTCGGAGCGAGTAAAATATCTCCCCGTTCAAGCATTCATCTCGCAGCTTCCCGTTGAAGCTTTCGCAGTATCCGTTCTCCCACGGACTGCCCGGTTCGATGTACAACGCTCCCGTCCCCACTTTCCTCCGCCACTTCCGCAACTCTTCCGCAATGAACTCCGGGCCATTGTCCGAACGAATGTGTTCCGGGGTCCCCCGGAACAGCATCACATCCGCCAGCGTCTCGATCACCTCGTAGCTGCCCAGTCTTCGCGCCACTCGAATCGCCAGGCACTCCCGCGTGTATTCGTCGATCATCGTCAGCATGCGGATCGATCTTCCATCGTGCGTCATGGCGCTTACGAAATCGTAGCTCCAGACGTGATTCGCCCGCTCTGGCCTCAGCCGCACACACGATCCGTCATTGAACCAGAGTCTTCTCCTCGGCTTTTGTTTCTTGGGTATCTTCAGCCCTTCGCGACGCCAGATGCGCTGCACTCGATCTTTTCCCACCTGCCAGCCTGCCGTCCGCAACAGCGCCGTGATTCTGCGGTAGCCGTAACGGCCATACTCATTGGCCAGGGTAATGACCGCTCGCGTCAGCGCATCTTCATCCACTCGCTGGATCGGCACGTAGCGCTGGGTTCCGCGCCACTGCTTCACCAGTCGGCAAGCATGTCGTTCGGAGAGTTCGTGCTTCTCCCACGCATGCTCCACCGCACTGCGACGTCGCTCAGGGCTTAGAAGTTTCCCTCCGCAATATCCTTCAGAACCTGCTTCTCCAAAGACAGCTCCGCCACCACGCGCTTCAGCTTCGCGTTCTCTTTCTCCAGTTCTTTCAACCGTTTGGCTTGATCCAGTTTCAGGCCGCCGTATTCCTTCCGCCAACGGTAGTAGGTCTGTACCGTGATCTCGGCTTCTTTGCAGACTTGCGGAGTGGTCTTGCCGTTCGCTATCCCTACTTCAATCTGCCGCAGCAACGTTACGATCTGTTACGCTTTGTACCTCTTGTTGGGCATTTCCAGCCGTCCTCCTGGTGAATTCTCTCTCACCTCGGCTGGTACAAAAAACCCCGGTCAGGTCAGAGATAGGTACGCCTCTCAAATAGCTAGCGCAATCGGTAAAAATAACAGGGCACAGTCCGCAGATTCCCAGGCAGTTCGCGCCGTGGCCGAGCCCTCGGGCGCATATCCTGTCACTTTTGACAGTTACACTTCGCGGAGTGAGCCGTTATGGTATCCAAAACGGAGCTGACGTACCGGCCTCGCTCGGGGTCTCCACCAACATATAGGTCACTTGACGGCGTACCTTGATCCGAAGCGGAGCGCACGATACCTAAGGCCAGTCATGAATCCCGAAATTTTCCCAGGATGGGGAGCAAATTGGGCTTGGGGTCTGCCCCTGATCGTATTTACTGTCGTGCTACACGCGTACGGCTTGGGCCTTATAAACCGCGATATCACCTCTCAGTTGAACAAGAAAGCTGAAGTCCGCCTGCGAACATCATTCTCAAGTTTCCTAATTGGCTTGACGGCTCTTGCGGCAACGATGCTCCACGGTCTGGAGTGCTTGATATGGGCAGTCGCTTACCGCCTCATCGGCGCACTCCCCGACAATCGGTCCGCGATGCTTTATTCACTGAACGCCTTAACAAGTTACGGCCACGCTGATCTTCACTTGGCGTCTCACTGGCAAATGATGGGTGCGCTTGAAGCGTTAAACGGATGGATCTTATTCGGTCTTACGACGGCATTTCTTTTTAATGTGATTCAGAAGATATGGCCGCGCGACGGACACAGCGAACCAGCCAACCCGCGAAAGAGCGACGTCTAATTAATGGTGTTGCCTTCAGCTAAAACCAATTTGTACGCGACGTAATATTTATAAATATTGCTTACGTACTGCACAGTTTGTTGGCCTACGTTTTTGGCGACAACGAGCTCCACGTTTCCGAACCATACATTGGGATCGAGCCCCTGCGTCGCGGCCTTTTTTCTGAGCCGCGCGATGCGCGTAGGTCCGGCGTTGTAAGACGCGAATACCATCAGGGTCTTGTTCAGCGAGTCGAGCTTTTGATCATTGAAATAGGTGTCGGCGATCTGGCGCATCATTTTTGCGCCGGCGTGAATGTTATTCTCGGCTGTGTCAACGTTCGTTATGCTGATCGGGGGAGCTGCTGCAATTTTCGGAATTACCTGCATGATGCCAACCGCTCCGCTCGGATTCCTGCGGTTCTGCTCAAGCAGCGACTCCTGATAGCCTTGCGCCACGAGCATCAGATAGTCGAAATCATATTCGGCGGCGTACTTCTTGAAGAAATCGACGTAGGTCTGGAACTTCTGCATTTCCTCCGTTGAGGTTGAGTTCTGTATCCATTCAGTATTTTTAAGATAACGCCTCACCAGAGTATTGCCGAAGCTCGTCCCGATTCCACGATCCTTAATGAATCCGTCGAGAAGCTGTAGCAGTTGCGGGCTGTCGCGGCGCGTGACCCACGCAACTTCGCCGTCGTTGCTCAGCACCACGCTCGGATGGAGGATCAGATGCGGTAAAACCTTCGACCAGAACTCGGCGCGAAGGTTGATCGTCACCGTCGCCGGTATCAGCCCGGCATTCACCATCTCCAGCAAATCTTCATCGGTGAGATTGGGGTCTGCCTTCCGAATGCGGATAGGCGGTTTGCCTTGCTTCTCGAGCGATGCGCTTACGCTTTGCAGCGTGCCGTAGTACGCCGTGAGCGGGTTTACGAAAATCTGTTTGCCGCTCAGATCGTCGAGACTCGCGATTTGCACGCCTTTCGGACCGCTGACGACGACCTGCGTGACATTCGTATCGATCGGAGTGGTGAACAGGATTTTCTTCTCGCGCTCCGGAGTTACGATCACCCCGTACGCGATCACGTCACCGACCCCTTCCAAAAGCGCGCTCTCCAGCTGTTCGGGGCGCACCGGGACGAACGTGACGTTGATCTTCAGATTTCCGGTTTTGTATTTCTGGTTTACATAGGCCTGAAAGGCAGCGAGCGCTTCGTAGTAGATTCCCTCGGGACGGCCTTTGTCATAGAAAAAGCCGGAGCGGCTGGGAACTACCAGCGCCCTGATCTCGTGCAACTTCATCATTTCGTCGAGGTCACCGAGTTTGCGTCCGAACGTGATCGGCAACTCGAGCGACCCAGACGGGGCGCTTTGAGGAGGCGGCGCTTGTTTCAGCGATGCCGATGCGGGTCGAGAAGGCTTTCGTGCGCGAGAGTTTACGCAAACTTCGGAAGCAAAGGTGGCTACCACTATCACGACGATAGCTTGGGCGTAATGCAGCTTCATCTACCGTTCCTCGCGTCCCTTCGCCGAACTGGCCGCGATCGTCGCGCGGAACAGCGCGTCCGACACAGAGTCGGCCTGAAGCATTAAAGCCGGTTCATTGGCCGACGCGAATTTTTGGCGCGCCGAAGCTAGCCGACGCGGTGATTTGTGCTCAGCTGGCAAGAAAATGCGCGGTCTTCTTCCCGCCTTCTTCTGTGTAATATACGGTTACTTTTGCGCCCTTTGCCACGGCCTTCCCGCTGTCCTTGCCCGCATCCTCAACGGCCTTTCCCGAAAGCTCAAATGTCTTCTCGGTGCCATCGGCTGTTTTCACAACGACCTTCTTGGTGCCGGCGTCGAACTTCGTAACGGTTCCTTTCGTGGTCTTCAATCCATCTTTTCCTACCTTGCCCACTTCGGTAGCGGTTTCATCGACCCCCTTGCCAGTGGTACGCGCTACGACCTCGGTTCCTTCCTTAAGTCCGTCGAATCCGTCCTTGGTTCCCTTGACGGTCGTGTCGCCGGTGAATTTGACGGCATGCTCAGTTCCATCAGCGGTCTTCACGACGACCGTCTTCGTGCCCTTGTCGATTGACTTGACAGTGCCATGGATAAAGCTCACTACGTCTTGGGCGGAGCAAATCGCGGCTACCAACATGCAAACCGTTGCAAGTGTTCCGAGCTTCTTCGTCATCAGTCTTTCTCCGTTGTTCGAAATAACTAAGCCGGGCTGCAACACCGCAAACCAGCGCCCAGCCAAGTTCAGAGTCTAAAACGAAAATTCTGCCCCAAGGACTGCTCCCTGTTGCGTCATGCGAAGCCCTACGCGATCGGCACTGGAGCTGTTATTGACGACGAGCCGCGAGCCCAGTTGGTAGCCCGCGTTCAAACTGATGTGTTTCGTAACACTAAATCCAATTGCGTCGGTCGTTGATAGGAAATTGCCGTATCCGAAAAAATACATTCCGTAAACGTTGCCTTCGACGAACAGTCGCGGCGAGTTCGTGAGATAAATCCGATATTCGGGGCCAGCGACGGGTATCGGTGCCAAGAGGGAGGCCTTTGCGGTCACGGTGGTGCCGCTGCCACCCGCTTGCGCGAATCCCGTGATTTTCGCTGAGGTGTTGAATAAATCCGCCTGGACACCAAGCCCGAGGTGACCGCGCCTGCGGCGTATGATGTCGTATTGATAGCCGGGCGCAATTAGGAAAGCGTTCAGCTGGCTCCGAACCGTAGCGCCAACTTCAAATGTCTGTCCCTGAAACGTGATGGTCCGGTCGAGGACGGTCTGGCGTGCACTGTTGAGTCTACTTAGTGAAATATAGAAATGATTCTTGTGCGTAAATTTCCAATCAGCTTTCACCGCAAACGTCGAATACGCGTTAAACCCCAGGTCCTTTTCGAAATCGACTGGAACCTGATCGGTACTTCCTTGAATTGATCCGGAGGGATTGGAGTAGAACCAGAACGTGTCGAATCGCAATTTATATTGATCGAGTTCGTCTGATTGCTGCGCCCGCACGTTGGCCGGGAATACCGCGAGAAACAATGCGCAGCCGAGAATCGACCGCAAAAAAGATCCGGTGAACAAATCCTTGCGGTTTGCGCTCGACCGCTTCTGGATCTCCTGTCTTATTGCTGACTTCGCCACGCCCAAAGTAACTCCTCCTCAAACTTGAGGGTCTATAACGCCGGCTTCCACTCCGCATTCGGGTTGTATTCCGCCATAGCTGCCGCGGTCTCTGTGGTCGCGTCCCCCAGATCCTTTTGATAAATCACCCCATCCGGACCGACGATAAAGGTCATGATCCCCGAGTTCCTGTATGCCGCGGGATACGCGAGAATCGCGAATCCTTTCGTCATTTTGCCGTCCACCATGTAGTCCTTGGCACCCCCTTGCGCTTGCGATCCTTGTTTGGTGAGGATCCGGAAGTAGTAGCCGTCGAATGGCTGCGGTTTCGCGCCGGTACCGGTGTAACCTGCTGCTTTCGCGAAATCACCAACGTTGCCTAACGGGCTCGCGATCTGTCCATCCGCGACGGGCCAATACAAGCCGTTTTGTTTTCCTTCATCACTGGCAATCTGCTGGGCGTACTCGTGAAGTGAACTTCCGTTTCGCGGCACACTGAAATATGCCTTTTCGGCATCGGATAGGGCATCGCATGCGGCGATCGCCGTCAGTTCACCTTTACCTACGCGGCGCGCTAGGATTTCATCCCGGCCTCGCACACCGTCGAAATACCATTGACCGGCCGCGTTCTGTACTAGTGGCACGGGAAATGGAAAGTTCTCGGCACCGACGTATAGAACTGCTCCGCCCCCATTGACTCGCCCCCAGCGGTTCATCTGGTTGTAGGAAGCGACGAAATCCTGCAGATCTTTTTTGTCCTTTACTGCGTCGCCCGAATACAGGACATCTTTCGCCGCGGCACCGAAGATGCCTAGCAACGCGTTCTGATCGTCAGTTTTCGCCGCATCGAGAAACGCGGTTCCGGCGTCCTGAGGAGAAGCGAAAGTTCTCTGCGGGGACGAGACTTGCGTCGTTGGCGGTTTGTTACACGAATCCAACGCTGGAATCGTTCCGAGCAACACGGCAGTCAACAAAAACGGCCATGTGCGACTTCGAAAATTTCGGATTGAGCGCAACATTGCAATCCTCCCGCCATGCTCTTTAGTTTTCATTTTCGTGATGCTCGAAGGGATGGCGATCAACGTTCCGGGCCGTGTCTTACAAGAAGGCAACTTAGCGTCGCCCGCCACCACGGAATCCGCCACCGCCCGCACTGCCCCAGCCACGTCCGCTTTGTGCTCTGGACGACCAACCGCCGCCGCCTGAATCGCCAAACCCGCCGGAATGCCAGCCGCTTCCACTAAAGGCGCTAGAACCGCCACTTCCGCTATGTTGTCCCCATGAGTTCGACGCCGACGAGCGATCGGAATTGAAGTTCTGCGAGCCTTTGTTTACGTTGACCGTGTTCCCGCTGACATTTTTGTTATATGTGTTGCTGGTGTTTTTGTAATTGCTGTAGTTATTCGAGTGGTTGTAAGAATTGTAGGAGCTGTTGTAGTGGTTATACGAATTGTTGTAGCCGTAGCTGCTGTGGTAGCCGCCGTTGTAGTAGCCCCCGTGCCAAGCCGTGTTCGAATGGTAGACGTTGCCATGATAGACAACCGTCGTGCTATGCCACCCGCAGTTCCAACTGCTGTAGCCCCAGCCACAGCAGCCTCCGCTCATCATGGCTCCAACGGCGATTCCCACTCCAAATCCAACGACCGCAGCGACAGCGACGTCAGTTGCCGTGTATCCCGGAACTACATAGGGCGTCCCGTAGATAACGTACGGGTTGTAGGTTGGTACGTAAACGATCTGCGGGTTGGTCGGCTGGATAACGATGACTTGCGGCGATTGTTGAACGACGGTGACCTGCGGCGTTGTCTTGAGATTACCCTTCGCCTTAGCTTGAGCGCGCAGCGTCTGCACAGCCGCCATGACGTCAGCCTGCTGATTGTGAAAGGCTTCTCCCAACGCCGAAGTCCAACTAAGGTTATTCGACATATTTTCAAGGACCGAGGGAAATTGCGTGAGCGCTTTAACGCTGGGATCCCAGGTTTGCTTGTCGACGGCCTGCATCAACGCACTCCCGGTCAAATTTTTGTTCTGACCAAGCCAATAGTTAGCAATCACGATTTGATCCGGGAAAGTAGCGCCTGACAATACCTGAGCGACTAAAGCATCCGGATACAACGCGATCGGAGCGACGAGCGCCTGTAGTTCGGCCGGCGTGGAAGGAGCCGGAGCGGATGGATCATCTACGGGCGTCGAGGGAGCCGCATTCGGAGTTTGGTATCCGCGGGCCACAGACGAATAGCTAAGGAAGGCCACAGAAATAGTGATAGCTAGGGTTCTCTGAAGATTCTTCGCGATCGTCATGTTCCCATCCTTCAGGATTTCCAGATCGTACGCCGCACCGCCGATTTCTTTCTCACCCGACCTCTTGCCAGGCAACTTTCCGGAACGCGAAGCCGACTTCCGCCTGAAGCCGCGAATGGTGCCATCGACGAGTGCAGCAGACTACTGTCAGAACTGACAGGTAGAGCGCAAAAGTGCGCTCTTATCCGCTAGGGGCACCCAGCCGGTGTGGGGCATCGCAAAGAAGGAAGACGACCGGCCGGTTGAATCCACGAGTCAGTCTTTCGTGTTGTTCGGATAAAAGTTCAAGGTGATCCCGCCGGCATTCCAGCTCTGAGGCGCGCAGGTGGAACAGTGTTCGCGGCGATAATAAATTTCCGCCATAAAAACTCGCTTACAAGGCAGCTGCACTCCAGCCGTGTACCAATTCTGATCCCACGCATGTTTGGGGCTGTCATAGAAGAACTCGGACGTGCCAAAGGGAGTGAAGCGGAAATCGTGAACACGGAGGTCAAACTCGCCAGCGATTAAATTGCGATACGTCGTCGAGTACGTTCCGTCGATCCATCGCAGTTCAAGCCAACTTCTATCGCGCAATAGCAACCATGAAACCGGCCGAACGTTTCCCGTCAAATCAAGAGTCATGCGATTTTCGTCGTGCACGGCCCCCGACGCCGTGGTGCGAAGGAATTCGTAGCCACCTCCGGCGATCAGATAGTGCTCTTTGTCCGGATCGATATTCTTCCAGTGATATCTCAAGATGGGTTTAATTTGGCGCCCGATTCCCGCGCCCGCATACCACTGCTGGAACGAATATCCGGCCGCTTGCTCCAACCCGACCAATGCTAGGAGACGCCACTGCGAGCCAAGTTGCAGGTGAAGATCTGCTTCCGGCCAAGCTTCGTTTTCAGTTTGGTTCGATGGGGTCTGCCCCTCGGCGCGTGGGCAAACGATAAATAGGGAAAGCGCGAGGAAGATCACGAATAGCGAGGACTTGGCTGCCATGGTTCTCCGCAGTTTGCAGCTACGAGAATTTTGGCTTCATCGCCAAGCCGCTCGCCACGATTGATTGAGTGTGAGCCACACGTCATTTGCGTTCGGGATTTCTGTCTCGCCGCGATCCCAGCCAGCGATTTTGAATTGTGCGTAGCCGTGGTGTGTGTCGTAGCTGGCGGTGGGAGCGCACTGCGCCGCCGACGGCCCCGGTGCGAAGATGCTTAGTCCTGGAGTTACCGCAAGCAGCGTCGCTCCCTGGAGAATGAAAGATCTGCGGTCGATGGTCATGCCGTTGCTTCCTTTGCTGAAGGCTGATCCTGATTCTCCGCGAATCGCGAGAGTCGAAAGGCTTTTGTGGCTCCCCAATGAACCTCGGCCGCGGCTGCAATGTCGAATGCTCGTTCCGAATCTTCCGCGTCGACGGCAGCGTCGTAGGCCTGCTCGAAAGCGCGGAGCGTAGGACGGTTCGCGAGATTGATGTTCGCAAGCTCCGCAGCTCTGCATGCGTCGCCGCCACTGCCGGAATAGAACTCTGCGCCGTGATCGGCGAACGCAAGTAGGTGCGAACTCATTAGGGCTTCGAATCCAGATCGGGCGGCGCGATGATGGTATTCGGCCTCGGAGAATCTGCCCATGTGCGTCATGACATCCGCGAGGCGCCAGTGGACTTCGGGATCACCGCTGGGAATCGCCGGGATTAACAGCGCTTCAGCTTCCTGCGCGCAATCGTTCGTCAACACAATTTCGGACAAGTGAACGCGCGCTTTCACGTAGCAGGGGAGGTATTCAATCGCCCGCCGATACCATCGCTCGGCGCGAGCCGGTTGAGTTTCAGGAACGAGTTCACCCCACAGGGCTCCAAGCTGGAAGCACACCAACGCGACCGGGAATGGAGAAGTGTCCGCGTACACGGCCAGCGCGCTCTGGTAAGTCCTGTCGGCCTCGTCGAAGTCGCGAAGGTCTGCGTACAACGCTGCCAACGGAACCAGATCCCCCAGGCTCCCAGACTTCGCGGCCATCGCCCGTCGGGTCTCAAGCAGCGTGTCGAAGTTCGTTCCGCGGGCCTGATCGATACTCAACGACAAGCGATTCGCATCCTCAGAAAGACTGCCCCAATCTTCAACTTCTTCGAGATGTTTTTTTGCTGCTGAGAAACGGTGGGCCATCGAAGCGACCTGCGCGCGGATGAAAATCGTTCGGGGCGAATGCTCATCGTTTCGGTCGAAGTGTCCTACGAGCGTGTCAAGCCGGTCGAGCGCCGTGAGGTCCCCCGCAAATTGCACGGTTAATTGTTCCTGCTCGATGATACTCTCCGCAATGCCTGTCCGTGACGGATCGCGCCAGAATATATTCCAGGCCCGCTCCCGCGCGCTGTTCAGGTTGATGACGGCGATCTCACCGTCGGTCAGCCTGTGCAGCAGTTCGACGTCAGGCGCTGCGTTCATTTCAGCGCTCCGAAACGTTTTGCGAGCGCTTCGAATCCGACTTTTATCAACGTGGCCTCGATTACCTTCACAATCAGGGTCGGTTGGTTATCGGCCAAAAACTGAACACGCCACTCGACTGAGGTGCCGCTCCCTTTGGGCTTCGCGGCAAATGTTCCCGTGTAATTCACGACTCCAAGTCCGCTGACGTTGCTATAGCGATAAAGCTTCTGCGCATCGTCCACGAATTCCAGGCGTTCGATAATCCGCTTACCGTCAATCGTTTCGACTGAGCGGAGTTGACCGACGCCTGTTCCGGTCAGCTGCACCGAAGCAGCCAGTGGATGCCACATCAAATTGCCAAACTGCCCGATAACCGCCCACACCTGATCCGGCGAGGCAGCGAGATCCACACTGTCACCAACCGTCTGCAACTCGGTATTCGGCGAAGCCTCATAGGGAAATGTCTTGGTGCCTGGCTTTGTCGCGCTCGGTGAACCGCCGTGCATCGGTTCGCGGTCGTTGTTCACCATCCAAGTCATCATCATGTCGAATACGCTCGCATCAATGGTGCGGCCGCCGCCTGTCTGGTAAGGCTGTCCACGAAGCGTGCTCTTTTCGATCTCGAAGAAGCTGGTGTCGCTGAACGGCTTGGTTACATCGAACAATAAAAAATCGTCCAGGTAAACGTTGGCGGCCGCGGCTATTCCGGCAGGCGTCCAGTCTGTCTTGCCGTCTCTCGAGTCCCACTCAGTCAGACTATCGACCAGGCGCTTGCGAAAGGCAGGCTTGAATTCGTCGGAGATGGCGAACGGCGTCTGCTGATTCCACAAGTCGCGCAGGTCGTCCACGTCTTTCAAACCGCCATTGTTAAGGCGCATGTTTGTTTGTTCCGGACGGCCGACCCAATCGTAACGAACCGGCGGTCGGTCGACGGGATTGATTCCTGGCCCAGGTAATGGCACGGTTTCAGCAACGACGCCGAATAGCGGGCCCGCACCGGGGTTCAGGACGGCTTTGGTGTCGAAATCGATGACGATAGCAAGCACATTGTCATGCTCCAGAAGATTAGGAACCTTCTTGGAGCCGACCCATGCAAGTAAAAACGGGTCGGAGCGCAGGCCTGCAAACACGCGGAATTTCCCGTCGGGAGTGGAAGCCCCCTTTTCATCATTTACGATAAAACGCAGCTCTTGGCCATCCGGGCAACTCAGCGTGCCGCGCTGAATGAGCTTCGAGTCGGCTCCATGTTCAAGCACGCTGAACCCGCAGTTGAATCGATACTCCTGATCGCCGGCCTGGAATTTCGCGTCGTTGCCCAGACCTGCTACGGTCACCCTTCGCACCACGATTGCGTGATTCACCGCATTGGAAAACATGGCAGTTACGCCGGCCGACGGGAATACATTCGCGGCGAGTACCGTGCGGGCGGGATTTTCCGGGCTGGTGAACGCGAAAAGATCGGTTAGATCGCTCGCCGGTTCACCAATCTGCCGCGGACCGTCTATGTGGTCAGACACAGTGACTCTCCTTGATCGCTGACGACGTCACGGTTTGGTAGGTCCTTCCCACGTAACGGGCCCAGTGCGAGCGTCCTTCGGTCCACCAA
Organism: uncultured Acidobacteriota bacterium; assembly: GCA_963711325.1. Lineage (GTDB taxonomy): Bacteria > Acidobacteriota > Terriglobia > Acidiferrales > UBA7541 > Palsa-295. Next base: position 618,140 of record CAVQDR010000001.1, read on the forward strand.
AAGGCGTCACACGGCCCGCGTCCTCGGGAATCGATTTCAGATATTCGATTAATGACCAGCGTTCGTCATCCGTGAGTAACGGACCGATGACGCCATGCCCCAAGGGGCCGTTTTCAAACGAGTGGCCGGAGTTCGAATTGCCTTCCAGAGTTGTATCGAATAGAAATTTTCCCGAATTTCCGGATGTGTCCACTCCTACCTTCACTGGATCGAATTCTCGACCCGAATAGAATTTGACTGACCGCTCTTTCGCGGGAATCAGCATCTCGTAAAGATTGGGCACCGAGCCGTTGTGCAGGTATGGCCCCTCGGCCCAGATTCCGTCGCGTGGCGCAGCCTTGTATGAGCGCTCCGGTGGATGCGGCAACGGGTACTCGCGATAGCCGTGCAGTTTGATTTCTTCCTCAGGAGTGAGGTTGAGTTTCTTTTGTGCGACCTCGAGGAGGGCTCTCCCCACTGCGACTTTCACGAATTCTGAGGGAGCGATGAGCTGATCCTTATAAGGTTCGGGCATGTACGGGGCCAGCTGCTTGGTAAGTACGTAAGGCTGGAAATCCTCGAACTGCATTGGATCCGTGCCTACATAGGATTGCGGCACCACTCCAACTTCGATGAAGCGCTTGCCGTACTTATTTGGTTCGGTCCAGGTGTAGGGATATGAGTTGTGGCATATCGCACACCGTTGAGCGAAAAGCGCTTTACCCTTTGCTGCTTTGGCGCGGTCGATCTTTCCTAAGACGTCCTCTGGCCACTTCGGAGGAGCCAGATGATCGAGTAAGTCTTCGATTTTTTCGAGATTGGGTATCCGTGCATTCGAATCGAAAAGGCCTTCTGCGGGGGTTTTTGAGGTTAGGTCCATCGGCATATACACGCCCTGGGTTTCGCCGTAGTTGCGCGCGATCGGATCTTGAACTGTCGCGCTCCACTGCGTCCAACTGCCTTGAGGCGCGTTCCAGAGGAAGGGTGGCTTAACCGGTGCGAGAGGAGGGAACCAGTTCTCGGGGATATTCGACTCAACAGTCATCTGCCGATTGCCAATCAGATTTAGGGCGTCTAATTGTCCCGGACCCCATGTGTGAGGTGGAACCATAATGTTGTGGATGTAATAGTGAGAATGTTCAGCCTCGCCTTCGAAGCGTTGGCGCAACTCGCTCTTTGCGGCTGGGCTAGTTGCTCCGATTCGCGCCGCCAGCCGATCAAACTTTGCAGAGTCTTGCAGCGTCGCCTGCATCGCATCATCTGCGGAGTGATATAGGCCATAGACGTCGAAGTGAGTCCCGGAGTCGCCGTCAACGCGGATTCGCCGTCCCTTGTAGTGTATTTCCGACTCGTGGCAGGCTGCACAGTTAAAGCCTACAAACTCGCCTTTCCATCGGCCTTCTGGCGTAATTTCCTTGGCGAATCCGATTGGGAGGCCGTCGGGATTGCCTCCAGGATCTGGAGGTGACGGGATCAAGCCATAGCGAGCGATATTCGCGTCGGAGCGGAAGAGTTCTTGGCTACCGGCAAGTTCGAGATTCTGAAAGATGTCAAACGACATCATAACGGTTCCCTGCGGAATCCAGTAAAACGTGTTCCGGTCCGCCGTGGACCAGCCTTGATCAAGGTAGACGACGTGATCGTCGCTAGGCTTCGTAGCTTCGGTCTTGGGACGGTGCGCACTGAACGCCCAAGTGCACGAGATCGCCAGTGCTGCCAGAACGCCAATCCAACGAAGACTCTTACCGTAGCGCATGAGGTCCTCCGCAGTTCAATTCGGCGGATAGTCCTCTCAACGCAGAGAGATTGCTACTGGTAAAAATAACAGGGATACGATGGTTGGGATTTCAAATGTCAGAATTTGAGCCGAGAGCGATTTACCTGTTAGTTCTGACAATTCCATCGAGGTTTCGTGCGGCACAGAATGGATCAGAGGCGATTCCTATGGAGAAAACACCGGCTAGGCGATTGATGCAAAGAACAGTCGTACTTCTGAGTTTCTTGTTGTTTTCGTTCGTTCCGGCGGCGAAGTCGCAAGATCAATCTACTGCCACTCCCCCAGTCGCGACGAACGTGACGGACGAAAAACCGAAAGCCGCCGCGGCGCCGAAAGCAGACGAAGCGGAGGCTGGGACGAACGAATCGACGGAAGCCCTTCAGAAAGCCACCCAAAATCCAGTCGCGAGCCTGATTAGCGTACCCGTCCAGAACAACCTTAATTTCGGTGTGAACCCGGGATACCGAAACCAGGATGTTCTAAATATTCAGCCCGTTATCCCGATGAGCATCTCGGAAAACTGGAACTTGCTCGTTCGGTGGATAGCGCCAATCGTTTATCAACCGGTCCCCAGCGCGCCCGGAAATCCTGAAACCGGCGAGTCCGGTCTTGGGGACATGGTTCCCACGTTTTTCATTTCGCCAAAGCACCCTGGAAAACTGATCTGGGGAGTCGGACCTGTTTTCCAATTACCTACCGCAACCAACACCTATCTAGGGCAAGGAAAGCTTGGCATCGGTCCTTCCGTTGTGGTTTTGACGCAACCGGGTCATTGGACCCTGGGTGTTCTGGCCAACAATATTTGGTCAGTTGCGGGCTCGGGCAGCCGGCCGGACGTGAACCAGTTTTTGCTGCAGTACTTCATCAACTACAACTTGAAGAAGGGTTGGTTCGTGACGTGGCAACCGACGCTCACCGCGAACTGGGAAGCTCCGAGCGGCAACCAATGGACCGTACCATTTGGCGGCGGAATAGGACGAATCACGAAAATCGGATATCAGCCGGTTTCGCTCACCGCCCAGTTTTATGGCAACGCCGTTCATCCGACGGGAACTCCGTCTTGGGGCATGCGGATGCAGATTGCGTTTTTGTTCCCCAAGTTAACCACCCGGGAAAAAGAAATGATGATGGAAAAGAAGCTAAAACAAATGGAAGCGCAGACGCCACTGACGAATTGAGAAACCGGTATCCTCTGCAAGTTCTCGTCTCGGCAGTAATGCCGACTAAATAAGCATCGCTGTGAGACAGAATTTATGCGATCTGGAGTGCGACTCTGATTGCCAACACCGATTTCAGGCCCGACTCCGACACGGACACCTCACTCGTTCACGGAGGACCTTTTTACCGCGCGCAGCGTGCGTTAGGACTGGTCCGTTCGACGCGATGGGATCCCAGCCGGCGAACTGCAGTGCTAGTCGCGATCGGGTGGCTGCCCCTGGTGCTACTCACCTTGATCTTGAATCCGTTTGGGCTAATATCTCTGTTTCGCGACTATCGAGTAAGCGCACGGATTCTAATCGCGATTCCTGTTCTAGTTTTCGGCGAACTCGTGATGGACTCCCGGTTTCGTACCGTGTTCACCCATCTTCGCAAATCGGGAATTTTGAGTCCTCCCGACGTGGAATATATGGATCAGGTGACTGTTTCACTGGTTCGGCTACGAGATTCATTTTGGCCTGAAGCTGTCGTGTTTTCGTTGCTGCTTATTCACACCGTCGCCTCCTATAGAGGACTTGTGGACGCAACGCCGTGGCTCGGGCACGGAACAGGCGAAACTTTGCGCTTATCCGCAGCGGGCTGGTACGCGATTTTTATTACGGCTCCCTTATTCCAGTTCGTTCTCGGCCTCGCGCTTTGGAGATGGTTTTTGTGGACTATCTTTGCGTTCAAATTGTCGAGACGGGATTTGAATTTGGTTGCCACTCACCCGGACGAGCACGGAGGACTGGGTTTTCTCGGGCTGACTTCCGCGGCGTTTGCGCCGATCGCCTTTAGCGCTACTGCGGTGATTGCGGCGACCTGGCGGCAGGACATCTTGCATCACGGCGCGCGTTTGATGGACTTCAGTTTGCCTACCGCCGCGCTCTTGGTGGTCGTAGCCGCGGTGGCCGCAGGTCCGCTGGTGTTTTTTTTGCCACGGCTATCGGCACTGCGGCGCGACGGTATTCTGGAGTACGGAATTCTTGGGCAGTTGCATGGCTCCCAGTTCCACGAGAAATGGATCCAGAACCGGACCGGGAATGAAAGCCAATTGCTCCAGGCTCCCGAGAGCAGCACTTTGGCGAATTATGGAAACGTCTACGAGAGAATTGAGAACCTGAACGCATTTCCCGCCGACAAGGGTGCGCTGTACACGCTCGGCGCGGCCGTGGCAATTCCGGCGCTACCCGCAATTCTGGCGCAAATCCCCATCGCGGTAGTTCTGCAGGATCTGCTACATGCTCTGCGCTGAGCGTCCCACAACTCCCTAGCCTGAGATTTAATGGGCCGATTTGCCCGCCACTCGGGAGAGACTGATCACCGCCGCGGCAGCTGTAAGCTGGACTTCCTGCTTATCGTCCTTCATGCCGGTGATCGCGTTTGGCAACGCGGAACGATCGCCGCGACGAGCGAGCGCGTCAAAGGCCGCAGCTCTGAGCAGCCACTCTTTTTCTGTCGTTGCTCCGATCAAGGCCTTCGTGGTGCGCGGGTCCGGATCCTTCGCCAGGATTTTGATCGACGTTGCTTTCACCATCAGCTCGTTTTCTTGGCCCTGACGGACCACCTCGTATGCTTTGAGGCCGGCTCCGCCAAACGGAACGAATCCCATGCCTTGCTCGAAGGCCATGTCTTCCATCTGCTTTGGATTGTGGAAAAGGCGCTTCATTTCCTCTTCTTGAGAACCGACGAGACCTTCGCCGGACTTGCGTTGCCCGGTGAGAAGCGCGTAGTAGACCTCATAGCCTTTTTCGTCACCCAATTCGATCAGGGCCTTGGCTGCGGCCAACACCACCGCACCTTCTGTGTCCGTTTTTCCTACGGTAACCAGCTGCGGAATTGCACTCTTGGATTTCATCGCGCCGAGCGACAATGCGGCAGCTCCGCGCACCTCCGGGTCCGTATCTTTCAGGCCATTTTCCGCGATGCCCACAGCTTTCGCGTCTCCCGGCAGTAGTTGGAGCACCCGCATCGTCGCGATCCGCTGATCACTGCTTTTGTCAGTCGCGCCCTCCCGAATAGTGCTCCAAGCCTGAGCGGCGGGAGTTTGAGCTGACACGCGGACTGGCATCAGCGTGCACAGTGCTGCCAAGCACGCAGCTGTCAGCGAGCTTCGAAATTGTTGGGACCAAGGGTTCGTTGTCGGCATTTGTTTCTCCTGGTGACGTTTCGCTCCCGGGATGGGGGCGGAGCTTTGCGTCGATAAGGTAGGAGAACGGCGAACGCATGTCTATTGTCAAAAGTAATGACGTGCCTGGCGCCAGAGCCTGCGAGGAGCGTGCGATGGCCTATCTTCCGATAACTCTGTCAGAAGTAACAATAGACAAGTTTCTGTCGGGCGGTACACTCCAGCCACCGTTCAGAACGCTCGACCGATTTTTCGCACACCCAGCCTCCGGTTCTCGCGTTTTGCTTCGTCGCGCTACCGTCAAGCGCTTTGGATGACGAGATTTTCTATCTAGGAGCCTAGCAATGAAGAGCTTCGTAAAAACGTTTGCGGGCGTAGCCCTGTTCGGCGCGACGTTAGTTCCGGCAGCCTTCGCGCAGGACGCAAAGCCTAACGTCGTGATTCTGATGACCGACGACACGGGGTGGAGCGATTTCGGTGCGTATGGCGGGGGAGTGAACCTCGGCCATGCAACTCCGAACGTCGATCAGGTGGCTAAGGAAGGGGCGGTGTTCACCAGTTGGTACGGCCAGGCCAGTTGCACGGCAGGCCGAGCTTCATTCATGACCGGGCGAATCCCGATCCGCTCAGCGCTGTCTGTGGTCGTGGTGCCCGGCGATCCGAACGGCCTCACCAAATCCACGCCGACCATCGCCGAGTTCTTCCAGAAGAACGGATACTCGACGTATTTTTCGGGCAAGTGGCACCTTGGCGATCAGCCAAAGTTCTATCCGATCGAACACGGCTTCGACGAAATGAAGGAATTCGCCGCGTACTATCCGGGTGTTTACACCTACGACGACACGGACAGCTTCGCGCATCCGTGGTTCCCGAAATATAACGCAGCGTATTGGGAAGAGTATCAAAAGATCGTCAACCTCTACGAATGGGAAGGCAAAGCCGGCGCGCCCGCTACGAAAGTCGCGCGCATCGACTACGAATATCTGCATGATTTTGATGTCCGGCAGGCGGATTCCGCGGTCGAATACATCAAGGCGCACGCCAAAGACGGGAAACCGTTCTTCATGGATGTGAATTTCATGAAGATGCACAACCCGAACATTCCCGCCAAGGCGTTCATCGGCAAATCGCACCTGGGCAACTATTCCGATGCGATGATGGAACTCGACGACAACATCGGACGTGTGATGGCCGCCATCCGGGCCGAAGCTCCGAACACAATCGTGGTCATCACCGCCGACAACGGCGCGTGGCAAGACGCGTATCCCGACGGCGGCACCGTGCCATTCCGCGGAGAGAAGGGCTCGCCCTTCGAAGGCGGCTTCCGCGTTCCTGGCATCATGTGGTGGCCGAATCACATTCCAGCCGGCGCACGGTACGGTGAAATGATGTCGCACATCGACTGCTGGTCGACGCTCGCATCGATGACCGGCCTTACCCCACCGCCGCACGGCGCGTGGAAAGATAACGACGGCAAGCCGATCTACTTCGACAGCATCGACAACAGCGCCTACATCCTGGGCAAGACCAAGCATTCCGCACGCAACGGATGGATCTACATCGACGGCGAATCGTTTGCCGGAGCTCGCGCTGATATCGGCGACGATCCGAGCAATCCCGACGTGAAAATTGCCTGGAAGTATTTGTACACCTCGAAAGATACGTGGCTCGGAGCGAAGCAGGATCTGGGATGCTGCGGTTCGACGTATAACCTGACGATGGATCCGTTTGAGAAGTACGACATGACGTTCAACGGTGCGGCGGCCAGCCGGCTGCCGACCACATCGCCGGGCCGCTACGCCGGCTATGACAATGGCTGGGTGGTTTCGTTGATCGCTGTGCCGATCGGGGAGTTCGATAAATCCATCGTCGATTTCCCGAACATCAAGCGCTTCCCGGGCGGGGCATCGAACGACACCGTCCCGGATCTACAACACCCGGACAACCCGTTGCCCCTGATGGATATCCACAAGCTGGTGCAGCTCATCGGGTCGTCAGACTAACCCCAAGCTCCATTTCGCAACCATGAAAGAGGGCCGGCTCTGACGAGCGGGCCCTCATCCTTGGCGCGTAGTACCCCTCAAATTCTGTTTCGTCGGCTAGCTCGAGCAACGCGGCTAAAGTCGCCGGCGCGTTCGATGGAAGCAGGTTCGGGAATAACTTCCATGAGTACCGCGTCGACCAGGACCTTACCGTTGCCTTAGTCTTGTTCGACACCGTCTCGTACTTTCATCCGTCCGTCGGACGTCGGCCTTACCGTCGCTTCGTTAGCTACCCAAAGAAGTGGCGCCACAGCACGAATCTCTGTCCCGCGCATCGGTTCGGATCGCAATGACAACTCTCCGCCAATAAGGCGGAGCCTTTCGCGCATGCTGACGAGTCCTATTCCCGCGCTTTTGGTCCGAACTTCAGGGTCAAAGCCTTCACCTGTGTCGATTACCTGCAAACGAATTACAGTCGTTGTACCACTGAGCTCAACCTCGGCCTGGTTCGCGCGGCTATGCTTAATCACGTTGCTCAAGGCTGCCTGGGCCACTCTGAAAAGGCACAATGCTGTATCTTTTGGAACCTTGCTGCTCACTCCATTCCGATTTTCGGGCTGGACGCGTTGAGTTCGGCGGCGTACGGGCCGGAAGCGGCGCTGACGTTGCTGCTACCGCTGGGCGCGGCGGGCGTCGCTTACATCGTGCCGATCAACGCCTGCGTGATTGCCCTGCTAGTGATCGTTTATTTTTCCTACCAGCAAACGATCGCGGCGTATCCGGGCGGCGGCGGTTCCTATACGGTCGCTTCGGAAAATCTCGGACCGTTCGCGGGCTTGCTGGCGGCTTCGGCGCTGATGATCGATTACATCCTGACGGTAGCGGTAGGAATATCGGCCGGCGTGGGCGCGCTGGTATCGGCGATCCCTTCGTTGCTGCCGCACACACTGGGCATTTGCCTGCTGATTTTGCTGTTCATCGCCATCATTAATTTGCGCGGGCTGCGTCAGGCCGGCGTGGTTTTTATGGTGCCGACGTATTTGTTTCTGGGCACGATTCTCGGGGCGATTGGCGTGGGATTTTTCAAGGCGATCACGTCGGGCGGACATCCGGTCCCGGTCGTCGCGCCGCCCGCGGCGCTGCCGGCGGCGGCTGGCTTGAGCGGCTGGCTCTTGCTGCAGTCATTCGCCAGCGGTTGCACGGCGATGACGGGCGTTGAAGCGGTAAGCAACGGAGTGATGGCCTTCCGTGAACCCGCTTCGAAAACCGCGCAACGCACGCTGACGATCATTATTGTGCTGCTGATCCTGATGCTGGGCGGCATTGCGCGACTCGTGCGCTTTTATCACATCTCGGCGACGGACCCGGGCGCGCCTGGATATCAAAGCGTCATATCGATGGTAATTGCGGCGGTGATGGGGCGGGGCGCTTTTTACTATGTGGCCATCGCGTCGGTGCTGCTGGTGCTCGCGTTGTCCGCGAATACCGCCTTCGCCGATTTTCCGCGACTGTGCCGGTCGATTGCGCTGAATGGCTATCTTCCCGATACGTTCAGCCTGCGCGGACGGCGGCTGGTGTTCTCGAAAGGCGTTTACGTGCTGACGGTTCTGTCGGCGTTGCTGCTGATTTTGTTTCAAGGCGTGACCAACCGGCTGATTCCGCTGTATGCGGTGGGGGCGTTTCTGGCCTTCACGCTTTCGCAGGCAGGAATGGTCGCGCACTGGCGACGAGTGAAGGGGCCGGACTATCGAAGATTCATGGTGGTGAACGGTATTGGCGCCGTGGCCACCGGCGCCACAGTGCTGGTTGTACTGGTTGCGAAATTCGTGGAAGGCGCTTGGGTCACGGCCATTCTGATTCCTACGTTGTTAATTTTGATGATGGCCGTGAAGCGGTATTTCCTTCGCGTGGAAAAAGAGCTGGAGTGCACGGATCCGTTTGATGTGGAGGGTTTGCGCGAGCCGATCGTGATCATGCCGGTGCAGTATTGGGGCAAGCTGACCAATAAAGCGCTGCAGGTCGCTTACAGCATGTCAGAAGAAGTCGAGGCCGTGCACGTGCGTTCGGAAGGGGAGAAGTACGATATCTCCGCGCAGTGGGACAAATATGTGACCCTGCCCGCCCGCGGCGCCGGTCTACCGGAGCCCAAGCTTACGATGCTCGACTCGCCCTACCGGCTGGTGATCACGCCGATCGTGAATTACGTGCTGGAGATGCAACAAGCTCATCCCGCCCGGCGGATCGCGGGGATGATCCCAGAAATGATCGAGCATCAGTCCTTGCCGCTGAGATTAGACGTTTCACTGCGTCGTCGGTGTACCAGTCGTCGCGAAGGTTCGCGCGTCGCAAAATCACATCTGCGCGCGCACATCATTCCGAAGTTGGGCGACTACCGTCTACCTGAGATCACAACGAAGATTGTGCAAGGTTTTGTTGCGTATCTGGCAGGCGAGGATCGCTCACGAAAGACGGTGGAGAACATTGTGCTTACTCTCTCTTCCCTTCTCAAAACGGCAAGGTCGTGGGGTTATGCTTGCGGAGACTTTCGCTTTGCAGACCTAACGTTGCCGCGGGAAGGCGTAAGAACAGAGCCTCGGTCTTTCACGGACGAAGAGGTGCGGAGGATCATCGTCGGCGCGCCGGAGCCACTGAGCACGATTGTCGCGGTTACGGCCGTGCTTGGCCTGCGCATAGGTGAAACTCTCGCGCTTCGTACTTTCGATGTGGACTTTGCAAAGCACGTCATCCGCGTGCGCCAAAGTGTTGATGCCGCTACTCGCACGGTCTGCGGTGTGAAATCGAAGGCAAGCAGCGCGGACCTGCCTATGTCCAGAGAACTTGAAATACGGCTGCAAATTCGCTTGCAGAAGCACGATCACAAAAACGAGTTGCTCTTCGTCAATGGACTCGGCAGACCGTTCTCGGCGAACAAACTGCGAGAGAAACAACTGCATCCCCTTTTGGATGCGCTAGGTATCCCTCGCGGTGGATTCCATTCGATGAGACACGGCGCAGCCAGTTCCCTCTTGGCAGGCGGCGCAACTCCTGCCGTTGTGCAAGCTCAGCTCCGCCATTCCGATCCTCGGATCACACTCGGGATTTACGGGCATGTCGTCGGAGAGGACCAGCGCAACGCGGTTCAAAATCGCTCGACGAAACTGGTGAACTGAGGGGAATTGTTAGAAAGCCGGGTTTTGTTAGAAAGCCGGCCTGCAACTCGCTGAAAACAATTTGGATTGGTAGGGGCGGTGGGGATCGAACCCAAACCCCACAACCCAGGCGTGAGAACTCAGCCTTAGCGTGGCACCGCACGGCGGAAGTGCACCTCGTGACTGTCCACGGAGAAACAACAGGTTTTTTCAAGCGCTCACGCCAACTTTGTCAGAGAATCCAAGTTGGGCTTCCCGAGTTTATGCAATAACTGGGCCGATTGTAAGCAAGTTGGCACCGCAAATGGGAACTCGGAGAATGTTCGCGACTATTTGGCGGAGGGGGTAGGATTTGAACCTACGAGACCCTTTCAGGCCTAACGGTTTTCAAGACCGTCGCATTCAACCGCTCTGCCACCCCTCCACGGATCCGGACGGAGAAACCGAGAACTCAACGACCATACGAATTCTCGTACGATTGTCCAACAATTATGTATTCGATTCTGAGTTGGTGCAAGGTCGTCGCTTCCCTACGTGTTGACCCATAAGCGGCAAAGTTTTCTGGGCGGCGGCTCTGTGGCTCTGTTCTATAATCCCCCGGTCATTCGTTGCTTTGATCCGTAGAGGGGCCGAGAACAGGTCGGCTCCTCTCGCTCTGCCAAGGAGATAGCCCCTTGCCTCTTCGCAACCCTCTTTCGTCCGATTCCCTGTTTTCCTTCCGGCAGAACATTTTGTGTCTCGCGATCGTCTTTGTGCTTCTTCTCCTCGCGCAATCCGCTCACGCGCAGGGAGCTGACCCTCTCAGCGCGCGTTCTCCCGCGGCTCGCGCCACCGTGGAAAAACTCGCATCGCTGAATTCCATGCCCGCCGCGGACTGGAAGTTCCACGTTGGTGATGTCGCTCACGGCGAAGATCCAACGCTCGACGATTCTTCCTGGCAAACCGTCACCGCTCCGTCGCGCGGCGGCCCTCTCGAAGGTGTCTGGTACCGCCGCTGGATCGAAGTCCCGAAAACCCTGAACGGCTACGACCTCTCCGGCGCTCGCATCTGGTTTCAATTTGCCGCCTCAGCCAACGGCCCCATGCCCGAGATCATTTATTTCAACGGACGTCGCGTCGCTCTCGGCGACGACCTCGAACCGATCGTGCTCTTCGATCACGCCAAGCCCGGCGAACGCGCGCTGGTCGCCGTAAAGCTGCTGCACACCGTCGACAAAAAGAATTTCTCCCGCGCCGACGTCTCCATTGAATTCAACCCCGCACGCCCAAATCCCGGCGACCTGCTCCAGGAAATTCTCTCCGCGAACGCACTGCTTCCCGCCCTCGGTTCCAACGCTCCAGCCGTGAGCCAAGCGATCGAAGCTTCCGCGACTGCCGTCGACTTGAACGCGCTGGCCGCGGCCCAGCAACAAACGTTCGACGCCTCTCTCGTCCGCGCCCAGGCCGAACTCGAAAAAGTGAAAGCCGATCTGCAGCAAACTTCGATTCGCCTCACCGGAAATTCCCACATCGACGCCGCCTGGCTCTGGCCCTGGACCGAAACCGTGCAAGTCGTGCACGACACTTTTTCCACCGCTCTCCAGTTGATGAACGAATATCCCGCCTACACCTACACGCAATCCGCCGCGGCCTACAGCGAATGGATGTGCGAAAAATATCCGGCGATGTGCCAGGAAATTCAGGATCGCGTGAAGCAAGGCCGCTGGGAAATGGTCGGCGGCATGTGGATCGAGCCGGACCTGAACATGCCCGACGGCGAATCGCTGGTTCGCCAGTTGCTCCTCGGCAAACGCTACTTCCGCGACAAATTCGGCGTCGACGTTCGCATCGGCTGGAATCCAGACTCTTTCGGCTACAACTGGCAGCTTCCCCAAATCTACAAAAAATCCGGCGTCGATTATTTTGTCACGCAAAAAATGGATTGGAACGACACCAATCATCTGCCCTTCAAATTATTCTGGTGGCAATCACCGGACGGCAGCAAAGTCCTTACTTATTTCCCGCACGACTACGACCTGGGAATCGAACCTGTAATGCTTGCCAAAGACGTCGCCCAGGCCTGGAACCGTAACCCGGGCCTTCCAGAAATGATGCATCTCTTCGGCATCGGAGATCACGGCGGCGGCCCCACCCGCGCCATGCTCGACGCCGGAGTTCGTTGGATCGATCCGAGCCTGGTGTATCCCAAAACCTTCTTCGGCGTAGCGCAGGGATATTTCACCGACGTTGAAGGCAAGCTCGACACCGCACATTCGCCGGTCTGGAATTATCAGTCGATTGCGAAAGGCTCAACCGCGTTGCCAACCCCGCCCGCGGGAATGGTCAGCATTCCCACCTGGAACGACGAGCTTTACTTCGAATATCATCGCGGCGTTTTCACCTCGCAGGCCAATCACAAACGCAACATGCGCGAGAGCGAAGTCTGGATGCTCGATGCCGAGAAATACTCGTCGATCGCCTGGCTTGCCGGTCTGAGTTACCCAGCCGCCAGCCTTAACGAAGCCTGGAAGAAAGTTCTGTTCAATCAGTTTCACGATCTCGCGGCGGGTTCCGGCATCGGCGTCATCTATAAGGAAGCCCAGCACGACTACGACATGGTGCGCTTCACCGCCGGCGAAGCATCTTCCGCCGCGCTTGCCGACATCGCCGCGCATGTCGACACTCGCTCGCCTGCCGACACGGTTCCGATTCTCGTCTTCAATTCACTAGCTTGGCCGCGAAAGGATCTCGTCGAAATTGCGGTCCAAATGCCGGACGGCTTGAAGAACGGCGTTTCGGTGGTCGATAGCCAAAATCACACCTTGCCGTCGCAAGTTCTTTCCACCGACGCCGCCACATCCACAGTTCGGCTTCTCGTCGAACCTGAATCGGTTCCGTCGCTCGGTTACGCGCTATTGCGCGTAACACCCGGCCGGCACGACGTCCCCACCGATTTGTCCGCGCACGATTTGACGATGGAGAACACCGCTCTGCGCGTCGTCGTCGACCCCAAATCCGGCTGTATCACCAGCCTCTACGACAAGCGCGCGAAATTCGAATCCATCGCCGCGGGAGCCTGCGGCAACGAGCTGATCGCGTTCCACGACAATCCGAAACAGTACGACGCGTGGAATATCGATTCCGATTTCGAAAAATCTTTCACTCGCCTGGACTCCGCGGATTCGGTGAAGCTCATCGAGAGCGGCCCGCTGCGCGCCACCATCCGCGTCACCCGCACCTGGCAACAATCGAAATTCGTCCAGGATATTCGTCTCTACGCCGGGCTCGATCGCGTCGACGTGATCAACGATATCGACTGGCACGAAACGCACATTCTGTTGAAAGCCGCGTTTCCGCTGGCCGCTTCCAGCGCCCAAGCCACCTACGAAATTCCCTACGGCGCAATCGAACGCCCGACCACCCGCAATAACTCCTGGGAGTCTGCAAAATTCGAAGTTCCAGCTCTGCGCTGGGCCGACCTCGGCGATAGCGCCCACGGTTTCAGCCTGATCAACGAATCAAAATACGGCTACGACGCCAAAGACAACGTCCTGCGCATTTCGCTGCTGCGTTCCCCCACCTGGCCCGATCCCGATGCGGACCGCGGCCACCATCATTTCGCCTACTCCCTCTATCCTCACGCCGGAGATTGGAAGCAAGCCCTGACCGTCCGCCGTGGCTACGAATTTAATTCCAAGCTGAGCGCGGTGGCCGTCGACTCCCACTCCGGCGCATCACCCGCCCAGAATTCTTTCATTTCAGTCGATCAGGAAAATGTAGTTTTGACCGCGCTGAAAAAGGCCGAGGACGGCGACGCGCTTCTCCTGCGCTTTTACGAGTGGGCCGGAAAATCATCCGACGTACACCTCACGCTTCCGCCGGGCGCCACCTCAGCTCGCCTGACGAATCTAATGGAGCAGCCCGAAGGCTCGCCGCTCGCGGTTTCCTCCGACGGGAAAATCGTGGTTCCGGTCCATCCCTTCGAAATCGTCTCCGTTCGAGTGGATTATCCGCACACTGCGGCTCCCACGACGCCCAACTGACCGAGCGCAGTGAAAGTTCGGCGTGCGAAATTCGGTTGAACGACAGTCACCGGCGCGCCGTGATACCATTTTTAAGCAGCAGGAAAATCGCAAGGGAAGTTTGAAAAATGTTCGGAGGTTCAGTCCGATGCACTTTTTGACCAAATCAATCGTCGTTGCAGTTTTTTTCAGCGCCGCGTTTGCCGGTCTCGACTCCGGCCCCGTCCGCGCGCAAAGTTCCAGCGCACCCGCGCAGGCTCCGGCCGCTCAACCAGCTCCGGCGGCGCCATCGGCCTCGACAGTCACGACCTCCAATCCCAAGATCCCTTCGTATCACAACGCGAAACCCACCGGGCCTTTACCCGACACGCTCGACCCTAAACAATTCGCTGACCCCGAAACCCAAAACATCTACGCCCTGGCCGCCAAGGAAAAATCCATCCTCTACCAGCAGCCCTGCTACTGCCGCTGCGACAAGGAAGTCGGCCACAAAAGCCTTCTCGATTGCTACGTCGACGATCACGCTTCGCACTGCATAGTCTGCAAAAAAGAAGGTGCTTTTGCCTATAGCGAGGCGCAGGCTGGAAAAACCGCTGAGGCCATCCGCAAGGAAATCATGGACGGAAAATGGAAGACCGTAAATCTCTCAGACTACGACACGCCGCTGCCCGCGAAATAATCGCCACACAAGATTAATTCACGGCACGAAAACGGCTAAGCCGCCTGTAACGAAGAATTAATGTGTGGGATGCACGGCTGGCCGCGCCGGCCAGTCTTGCGGCGTGAAATCGACGCCCCAGAAATGCGGGCTGGGCGAGAGAAACTCCACTCCGACCCGGGTTCCCTTGTCCGACAGATCTCCCAGATAAACCACCCGGCACTCCTGCTCTTCTTCCGTCACCGGATTGATCAAGACCAGCTGTGCGCCGAGCCCAATCGGAGCCTGCAGGTAAAGTAGCCCGCCATGCGCGTTAATCACGATGGTCTGGCTGTTCTCATGAAATTTTCGCCCGTCCGAATTCTTTCCCGACGCCTTGACGGGAATTCGCGTGAATACGCGGGAGCTGCGCCGTTGCTGCTCCGCCGTTTGATTTTCCGTGGTCGTCATATGTCAATCGTGCCCCTCCCCCGCATGGCAGTCAACCGCATGTCTAGCCAGCGTGTCCAAAAAACACAGCCCGCCGACCGCTTGTTTCAAAACGGATGTTTCCGTAGAATCCTTCGTTTGTGTTAAACATGGCACCACACATCCATTGCTAAGCGAATGGACTACAAGCCTGTCGAAAACTGTCGGTAGGAGACCCCGGGGATGACGGTACTGGACCACATAGAATCGAATCGCGAATCATATCTGAACGAACTAAAGGAATTTCTCAGAATTCCCAGCGTCAGCACCAAAAGCGAACACAAGCCCGATATCGAACGCGCGGCCCACTGGGTCGCTGAAAAATTACGCGCAGCCGGCCTCGAAAATATTGAAATCGCGCCCACCAAGATGCATCCGCTGGTTTACGGCGAATCCCTCCACGCTCCCGGCAAGCCCACTGTCTTATTTTACGGACACTACGACGTTCAACCCGCCGAACCGCTCGATCTTTGGACCACCCCAGCCTTCGAGCCTAGCGTCCGCGATGGAAAACTCTTCGGCCGCGGCACCGCCGATGATAAAGGTCAGGTCCACATCCACATCAAAGCCCTCGAAGCCTTGAAAAATATTCACGGCAAACTTCCGCTCAACATAAAAGTCATGATCGAAGGCGAAGAAGAAGTCGGCAGCGTCAGCCTCTGGGATTTTGTGCAAAAAAACCGCGACAGGCTGAAAGCCGACGCGCTCGTCGTTTCCGATACTTCCATGTTGGCCAAAGGCGTTCCCTCCATCACCTACGGCCTCCGCGGACTAAATTACTACCAATTGGAATTAGCCGGCCCCATTCAGGATTTGCATTCGGGAGTTTTCGGCGGAGCCGTTCCCAATCCCATCACCATCCTCGCCGAAATGATTGCCAAGCTTCACGACAAGAATTTCCGCGTCACCGTTCCAGGTTTTTACGACGACGTCGCCGCCGTTTCCGCCAAAGAACGCAAAGCTCTGAACGCATTGCCCTGGAGAGAAAAAGAATTTCGCAAAACCGTCGGCGCCCGTGGTCTCTGCGGCGAAAAAGGCTTCACCATTGTCGAACGCCTCTGGATTCGTCCCACGCTCGATGTAAACGGCATCTGGGGCGGCTATCAAGGCGAAGGCGCCAAGACCGTCATTGCCTCCAAAGCCTACGCGAAATTTTCCACGCGCCTGGTTCCGAATCAAAATCCCGCCAAAATCGCGAAACAGGTCGAGCGTCACATCCGCAAGTTGCTGCCGAACACCGTCTCCTGCAAGTTCGAAGTTCTCAGCACCGGAAAACCCTGGGTCGCGCCGTACAGCCATCCGATTTTCCAAAAAGCGATTCACGCGCTCGAATCAGGCTTCGGCAAGAAGGCCGTTTTCATTCGCGAAGGCGGCTCCATCCCCTTCGTCACCCAGATGCACGATACTTTCAAAGTTCCCTGTGTGCTGCTCGGCTTCGGCTTGCCCGACGAAAACGCCCACGCGCCCGACGAACACATCGAACTCGAGAATTATTTCGGCGGAATTAAATCCGTCGCGCTTTTTTACGAACGCCTAGGCGCGGAATAAATTTGACCGTAAAATTACGCAGTTGAGGAAACGCCCGTTTTACGGCCCTTTTTTCAACCTTCCGCTTGCGTTCGTTAACTACTGCGGCTATAGTCCGCAAGGCATCCCGGTCCACGGGTACCACCATGCACTTACACTTCAGGAGGAAAACGTAAATTCGATGGCAAATCCGATGAGCAAGTCCAAGATTATTGCGTACATGACGGAGAAGGTTAGCACCGACGAAAAGCCCATCTCCAAGAAACAGACCGTTTCTTTCTTCGATGAACTCTTCAAGCTCGCCGTAAAGGAAACCCGCGGCGCAGGCAAGTTTGTAATTCCCGGAATCGGCCGCGCAGTCAAGGCCCACCGCAAGGCTCGTATGGGCCGCAACCCTGCCACTGGCGAAGCGATCAAGATCAAGGCCAAGACCGTTGTGCGCTTGCGCGCAGCAAAAGCCTTCAAAGACGCCGCCCTCAAGTAGTCTGATTCGGCGCAGGGATCTTTGACCAAAACCCTCAAGCATGCCCGGTTCTAAATCGCACCGGAGGCTTGGGGGTTTTGTCTTTTCACCTCATACTTTTCGTGTTCCGCTTCGAAGCACCGCGCCCGGACCCAGCTTCTAACCTCAGCCGGCGCGAGGTTCTATGCCTTCTTCATACTGGGATCCACAACGCGAGGAAGCCTACCGCAGCTTCCGCTACGAGTTTCCGGTAAATACTCTTCGCGATAAAACCATCGTCGTGGCCGGCGGTTCCGGAGGCCTTGGTGCCGCCACCGTGGCCCTGTTAGCCGCCGAAGGCGCCCGCCTCATCGTTGGCTATCGCGCCAATCGACCACGCGCCGAGGCCTTGCGCGCCGCAATCGAGCAACAATTCCACTCCACCATCGCTCTGGTCGAGGGCGACCTCGCCGCTCCTGAAGTTCGCGACCGCTACGCAGCGGCAATTCAGGAATCCAAGTCACCCCTCGCCGGCACCGCCATCTTCCCGGGCGACCCCGCCCGCGTCGCCTTCAGCGACCTGAATCGTGAAACGTTAGCGGCATCAATGGAATCCAATTACGCGGCTCCCATTCTCCTGGCAAAAACTTTGGGCGAATTGATGCAAGGTCAAGCCGGTGGCGGCAGCGTAGTCCTGCTGTCCACCATGCAGGCCATGGCTGTTTTTCCGTCATCGCTGAATTACGCGGCGCCCAAAGCGGCTCTGATTCACGCCTCGCGCATTTTGGCGCAACAATGGACGCGCGTCCGCGTCAATGTAGTAGCTCCCGGAGCAACCATGGCCGGAATGGCGACGGCCAGCATCCAGTCAGGAAAGTACGATCGCTACGTGGCCGGCCAAGCCATCGAACGATTCGGACGCCCGGAAGACGTAGCGCGCGCCGTCCGCTTTTTCTTGGAGCCGGACAATTACATCACCGGGCAAGCGCTCCTCGTCGATGGCGGCCTTACCCTGCGTCGCGATCAGGGCTGAAGCACCGAAAAATATCGAACCAACGGAACAGGTGAACCAGAAATGCCAGAGCATTCCGGCCTTCTAACCGACTTATACGAACTGACCATGGCTGCGGGCTACCTGCAGACCGGCTTCGACGCTCGCGCCACCTTCGAACTTTTCGTCCGCCATCTTCCTCCTCACCGAAATTACTTAGTCGCGGCCGGACTCGAGCAGGGCCTCGAATTCCTGGAGAACGTCCACTTCAACGCGAAGGAAATCGATTACCTCCGCCATCATCCGGTTTTCTGCAATATTCGCGATGAATTTTTCGATTATCTCGCCACTTTCCGTTTCACCGGAGATGTCTGGGCCATGCCCGAAGGCTCGCTGGTTTTTCCCGGTGAGCCGATGCTCCGCGTTGTCGCGCCCATCATCCAGGGCCAGATCATGGAGACTTATTTACTCTCCACGCTCAGCTACCAGACCATGATCGCCAGCAAAGCTGCTCGCGTGGTCACCGCGGCACAGGGCCGCCAGATTGTCGATTTCGGCGCGCGCCGCGCCCACGGCAGTCAGGCCAGCTTGCTCGCCGCGCGCGCCGCGTCCATCGGCGGCTGCGTTGGCACCTCCAACGTTTTGGCCGGCCAGCAATTCGGTATGACCACCTACGGCACCCAAGCCCACTCCTGGGTCATGGCTCACGAAGATGAAGGCGTGGCCTTCGCGAAATTTCTCGATGCTTTCCCGGATGCCGCCGTCCTGCTTCTCGATACCTACGATGTGCGCACCGCCATCAAGAAAATCATCGCCATGAACCGAAAACCTGCCGGCGTCCGCCTCGATAGCGGTGACCTCGCCAAAGACAGCCGGTGGGTCCGCAAGGAACTCGATCGCGCCGGCTGGAAGGACGTGAAAATTTTTGCTTCCGGCGATCTCGATGAGACGCGCATCGCTTCCCTGCTCAAAAAGCACGCGGCCATCGATGCTTTCGGCGTCGGCACCGCGCTCGCCACCCCCGGCGACGCGCCGCATCTGAATCTCGTTTACAAGCTGGTGAAAATCGAACGCGATGGAGAAGCCCGCGGCGCCGCCAAACTCACCGAAGCCAAAGTCACCTATCCCGGACGTAAGCAGGTTTTCCGCTATTCCACGCCGAAGGGCGAATACCTGCGCGACAAAATTGCCTTGGACGACGAACCCGCCGCAGGAGGTGAACCGCTGCTGGTCGAAGTCATGCGCGACGGCAAGAGAATCACGCCGCGCGTTCCGGTCAGCGACTCGCGCGCTTTCTGTGCCTCCAACCTGGCTCGCCTCCCGCAAAAATATCGCCAGATTAATCGCACCGCCGAATATCCCGTGATTTACACCACGGACTTGGAATCCCTCCTCGAAAAAGTCCGCTCGCGGGTGCGAGGTTCTAAGTCAAAGTCCGCGCATGGCGACTGACCGGCACGAGGAAGCCTGGGCGCTGCTCCGCCAGGCCTATCGAGCGCAGATGGAAGGCGACTACGACCAGGCCGTCACTCTGTACAAAAATTCTTTGGAAGTTTTTCCTACTGCCGAAGCACACACCTTCCTCGGCTGGACCTACCATTTTCAGGGAAAAATCGAAGACGCCATTGCGGAATGTAAACGAGCGATCGCGGTAGATCCGGAATTCGGCAATCCCTACAACGACATCGGCTCGTACCTGATTCAGCTCGGCCGCAACGACGAAGCCATTCCCTGGCTGCAGCAAGCCATCACCGCGCCGCGTTACGAACCGCGCCACTTCCCGCATTTCAATCTTGGCAGGGTCTATGTCGCCAAAGGAATGTTGGCTCGCG
This sequence comes from uncultured Acidobacteriota bacterium, assembly GCA_963711325.1. Taxonomy (GTDB): domain Bacteria; phylum Acidobacteriota; class Terriglobia; order Acidiferrales; family UBA7541; genus Palsa-295. The sequence continues at coordinate 638,271 of CAVQDR010000001.1, forward strand.
CCCGTGAATGTTTCAACGAATCCCTGCGCATCGAACCGAATTACGCGCTGGCCAGGCAAGCCGTCGAAAAGCTGCGCCGCATGCTGAATTAGGAAGTTGGCGCGTCGGCCTGCACCGGCTTGAGCACGCGGTCGTAAATCCACAGCATCAGCGCCGTGGCCAGGCCTACGCTCACCACCGACCACCAGATCAGTTGCGGTTGATGTTTTACTTCCCCGAAATAGTGAATCAGCGTCCCGCCAAACCATCCCCCAATCAGCGACCCGATACCAATCGGCATAAACGCGAATCCCATGTACGTTCCCTGCTGTCCCGGCGGCGCCAACCGCGAAATATATTCGTAATAGCGCGGCGACTGGATAATCTCCCCGATCGAAACCGCGAACAGCGTGACAATCACCATCGGCACCGTCGGATGCACGATCAAAATAATCCACGCCAACGCCGAAATCAGCGTCCCCAGCGTCACGGCCCGGAACGCCGGAATTTTCCGCGTTAGCGCGCTCATGATCAGTTGCAGGCAAATTACGGTTAGCGGGCCGGTTATCAACATCAATTCGGTGTCGGTTTTTGGGTTGATGTAGTTATGCACGTACAGCGGAAGAATAATGAATTCCTGCCAGTACACCACCCAGTAGCCCGAAAAAATAACCAGGAAAAGCATGAACTTTGGATTGCGCAAAACCGTGCCAAAATTTCGAACTGCCTCGCCCAGGCTTGCGGCCTGCGCTTCGTTCGATCGCCGCGGCTCTTTGAAAAACAAAAGTACCGCGATAAACATCAGGAAGACGCTCAGCGCCGCCACCCGGAAAACACTTTCGACGCGCATGTGACTGTGCACATAAGAAGCCACAAAGGGCCCGGCGGCACCGCCAATATTCACCAGCGTGTAGTAAATGGAGTAGCCGATGGAGCGAACATTTTCTTTCGAAGATCGCGCGATGGTGCCCACCACGCACGGTTTCACCAGCGCGATTCCCAGCGCCGGCAGCATCAACACCACCGTCACCAGCAGCACCAGCGGAACGGACGCGCGCAGTGGCGCCAGCCACGACGCTCCCAGTGAGCCCAGCAGAAAATACGCGCAGGTCAGAATGAAATACGCCAGCGAGAGCGAGCGCCGAAATCCCAGGCGGTCAGCCAAAGTTCCGCCAAATGCCGCCAGAAACCAAACCAGCCCGCCGAAAAGTCCCGTTAAACTTCCGGCCTGCGCTACTGGAAAATTCAACGTCTCATTCAGGTAGCGCGCCAGCGATGCGAACGCCGCGTAATACGAAAGGCGCTCGAATAGCTCGCTGATATTTGCTACCCAGAAAGGCCGTTCGAATCCCGATCGAATTTCCTCAAGGCGCTCTGAAAATCCCAAAAGTCCTCCGCGTCCCGCCTGCAGCCTCTATCGAATGACCGGAACGCCGCGATTGTAACGGAACTTCCATCCACACGCCGCCGTTTTTAGAATTGTGCAGTGCGGAACCAATCCGCGCGCGACCTGCACCGCGCTTCGGACGCGAATCGTCGCGGAGTTGAGCTCGTACTAGTCCTGTACTTCAACCGTCCTAACGCACAATTGCCGCGCCTCTCGACGGCTGTTAGCCTCGCGAAGGAGCATCAAGAATGAATATTTTTCGAGATTCGCGAGACGACGGAAATTTTGCACCGGCGAACCGCACGGCGGCGATTCCCCGCGCGATGGCTCAGTCTTTGTCAGGACCCTTGGTCGCCAGCCGCTGGCTGGACACCACACTTCGCCAGAACGCTCCTTGGCAATTCAAAATCGAACTGGATTCCATCCTCGGCGCTTCAAAATCCTTCGTCGAATGCGATTCTAATCGACACTTTCTGGCGCGATTAGAAAACACCCTAAATGACTGATAACAAAAGCTCGCATCCAGTTCTAATCGTCACTTTTGGGAGGTTTCTGCGCGCTCCAAGCGCTTCCGCCGCGATAATATCCCCGCGGATTTTTGCTTCTTTCTGCCGTGTGCTAAAATCAGCGATTTGGCGGGTGTCTTTTACCGCTTCCTAGACCATGCCCACCTCCACCATGAAAGCTTTACGCAAGATGCGCCCGGCCCGCGGCGCCAATCTGGAATCGGTTCCAGTGCCCGTTCCCGGGCCAATTGAAGTTTTGGTGAAAGTCCGCGCCGCTTCCATTTGCGGCACCGACCTACACATTTACGGCTGGGATCGCTGGTCCGCCTCCCGCATCAAGACGCCCATGACCTTTGGCCATGAATTCTGCGGCTACGTCGAAAAAGTCGGCTCCGAAGTCACCTCCGTAAAGCCCGGCGATTTCGTCAGCGCCGAAATGCACGTCAATTGCGGCCATTGCCGCCCCTGCCGCATGGGCCAGCCGCACGTCTGCGAGAACGTGAAAATCATCGGCATCGATGCCGACGGCTGCTTCGCCGAGTACGTCATCATTCCCGTTCGCAATATCTGGAAAATTGATCCGGCGATTCCGGAGCGCTACGCCGCGATCCTCGATCCTCTCGGCAATGCGGTCCACACCGTCCTGGCGGGTGAGATCGCCGCGCAGAATGTCGTGGTCACCGGTGCCGGCCCCATCGGCCTGATGGCCATCACTATCGCGCGCGCGTGTGGCGCCGCCACCGTTTTCGCTACCGAAGTAAATCCTCATCGCCGCGAACTCGCGAAACAAATGGGTGCAGACGACGCCTTCGATCCCACGCAAGGCGATGTAATCGCGAAATTGCGCGAAGCCACCGGCGGCGCTGGAGCCGACGTCCTGCTCGAAATGAGCGGCAACCCCGCCGCCATCCACCAAGGTTTTCAGATGCTTCGTTCCGGAGGCCGCGCTTCCCTGCTCGGGATTCCTTCCGATCCCGTCACTTTCGATCTGGTCAACGATGTGATTTTCAAAGGCGCGACCGTGCAAGGCATCTACGGCCGCAAAATGTTCGAGACCTGGGTGCAGATGACCGAGCTTCTGAAACACGGACGCCTCAACCTCGATCCGCTTTTCAAGGAGCATCTGCCCATCGAAGACTTCGAGCAGGCGTTTTCACTTTTCCAATCGGGCCAAGCCGGAAAAATTCTGCTCTATCCCAACGGCGTCAGCGCGTAACAATCGTCACGACCTAGCGCCAGGAAGACTCAGGAGACATCATGAGCACCACTGCAACCCGCCCTCAACTCCAGTATCTTCACGACGTTCTCGAAGACATGAAAGCCGCGCATCTCTACTTCAATCTGAAAATCCTCGAAGGCGAGCAGAAGCCCGTCGCGAATTTCAACGGCAAAGAAGTCATCAACCTCAGCTCCAATAATTACCTGGGCCTCACCACCCACCCCAAGCTCCGCCGCGCCGCCATCGAAGCCACGCGCAAATTCGGCGTCGGCTCCGGCGCCGTCCGCACCATCGCCGGCACCATGCAGATGCACATGGATCTCGAAAAGCAGATCGCCAAATTCAAAAACGTCGAAGCCTGCGTCGTCTTCCAGTCCGGGTTCGCCGCCAATGCTGGAACCGTCTCCGCCATTCTCGGCAAGGAAGACCTGGTCATCTCCGACGAACTCAACCACGCGTCCATCATCGACGGCTGCCGCCTCTCCCGCGCCACCATCAAGGTCTTCAAACACAAAGACGCCGCCGATTGCGAGCGCGTCCTACAGGAAACCAAAGACTGGAAGGGCAAAAAGCTGCTGATCACCGACGGCGTCTTTTCCATGGACGGCGACATAGCGAACCTCCCATCCCTCTGCGACCTCGCCGAAAAATACAATTGCATCATGATGGTCGATGACGCCCACTCTTCCGGAGTCCTCGGGAAAAATGGCCGCGGCACCATCGATCATCTCAATTGCCACGGACGCGTCGACATTCAGGTAGGAACACTCAGCAAAGCTGTCGGATCGATCGGCGGCTACGTTTGCGGCTCGCAGGACCTAATTCACTTCCTCTACCAACGTGCCCGCCCGTTCTTGTTTTCCACTTCGCATCCGCCATCCGTCACCGCCACCTGCGAAGCCGCCTTCGAGCTGCTCGATTCCGAAGCAGGCGAAAAGCTCATCAAGAAACTCTGGGCCAACACCAAATTCTTCAAACGCAAATTAAAGAAACTCGGATTCAACCTGGGAAATAGCGAAACGCCCATCACCCCCATCATGGTCGGCGATGCCGGAAAGGCCTTTCAATTTTCGCGAGAATTATTCGATGAAGGAGTGTTCGCGGGAGCCATTGGCTTTCCCACCGTGGCCGAAGGCAAGGCTCGCCTCCGCACCATCGTTACCGCAACGCACAAGCGCGCCGACCTCGAACGTGCCGCCGACACCATCGCGCGCGTTGGCAAAAAACTCGGCGTCATTTCCTGACGCCAACTGAATCGCTACGTCGGTTAAATCGCTACAGCAGCCGCCTGCAATTGCGGCCGGTTGTTCCGGTAAATCGACAGCACAAACGCGCCCAGCCCCACGCAAATCACCACCGAATTCACCCACGCTCCCAGATACGGGATCAGCCCGATAATCCGCAAAATCAACAACCCCAGCGCCATATGTCCCAGCGTCGGACCAAATCCAATCGAGTCGCCCAGTATCCGGTCGCCCAGCCAAGTCCCCACCACCACCTGCGCTGCGTAGATCGCAATGATCCACAACATGAATGACGCGATTCCGACACCCATGCCCACGATCGTGATGCAGACGATCACCGCCAGGATTGGTAGCGCAATCAGGAACAGTGCCCCAAAACCCATCGCCGGCATGGTTCGTTTGCATGCGCTGACGGAATCAAAAAAGAAGCCGGGCATCAGCAGCAGCATCGCCAGTCCAAACACAAAACTCGCGCCCCACAGCAAAACCTGGTGCCAGTAATATCTCGGCGAAGAATAGCTGGTCTCGGAATCGTGCTGGATTATCGTCGTTTGAATGGGCGTTCCCAATTTCGCCTCCGGAGAAATATCCGGTTGCCTCCGCAATTGCGCTTTCGTATCGCCAACAATCACCGTTTGCGGCCCGATCGTCAGGTGCCCGGTGCGGATCATCACGTTGCGTCCGAAGCTACCATCCATCTGCAGCGAACCTGAAAATGACAGCAGGTCCCCCGCCAGTTTCCCGTTCAATATGGCGTCGCCCGCGCCGAGCGTCATCGTGCCATTCACCACCGACTTTTCATCCGTGTTGACGTTGCCGGCCCAGGCCATCACATTCCTTCCCACCGTGCCGTTCAGATGCAGCTCTTTCACGAAACTCCGCACGTTCCCGTCCACGATACCGTTCACGTGCACTTCTTCGCTGAAGGACAGCACGTCGCCCTTCACGTGTCCGTTCACCGTCACGCTGCGCGAGAAAGCGATCAAGTCGCCGTCGATGTCGCCGTCGATCTTGGTGCTGTCGGCGGAGACGATCAAATCCGTGTGAATCGTCTGGCCCGCGGGCAGCACGTAATTCGGATCTCCGTGCTTGATCTCCGCCGCCTGACCCGCCGGAGCCAGCGTCAGCGCCATCAACATCGCGCCCATCACCACCGCCAGCGTCGTGATCCGGCGCAGATGCCGGCGCAACAGCCAGATCACCACCATCCCCACTGTCGCTACCGCCAAGAACTCCGTCAGGCTTCGCATCGCGTCCCATCCTTTCCAGAATGCACCGCTGAAAAACAACATGGTCAGAAGATTTCCCTGCGTGAACCCGGACTGTGCCGCCTGCGCTCGCCACGGCTCGACCACTCCACTCCACATTGTGTACGCGCCACCCGCGCTCAATCCAAACGCCGATAACCAGCCCCACGGCGTGCCGCCGCGCTCCGGAGCCTGCACCAGATGTGCCGGGACCGATTCATCGTCAGCCTCGAGCGATTGTCGTAACCACACGCCTTCCAGTTCCAAGGCGCGTAGCAAACTGCGGCACTGGTTGCAGGTCGCCACATGCGCGCGAACTTCCTGCGCGTGAGCCGCATCGAGCTGCTGTTCGAGATACAGCAGCCCGGTCATTTCGTCGAAGTGATTCATGCCTTGCCCCCAGCCGCCGCGCTCTGCATTCCCCCGGGTCCTTCCGCCAGGATTTCGCGTAGCTGATGCCGCGCGCGCAGCAACAATACGCCCACAAACGCGCGCCGCACTCCCAACGTATCCGCAATCTCGTCGTAGCTCATATCCGAGTAATAGCGCAGCACCAGCGCCATGCGCGCCCGGTCCGGCATTTTCGCCAAGCCCGCGCGCACGTGTTTGCTATCGTGCTCCATTTGCAATTGCTCCAATTGGTCCGGATCCGGATGCTCCAGCGGCAGCGTCTCCAGGTCGCCAGTTTCCAGGTCCTGGCGAATCCGGCGGCGGCGCAGCATATCCCAACAATGATTGCTCGCGACTTTATAAAGCCACGCAGTAAACGGCCGCGACGCGTCGTAGCTCCCCAATTTTTGTCGCACCTTCATGAAAATCTCCGTGGTCGCGTCTTCGGCATCTTCGCGTGTGGGCAATGCCCGGCGGCAAAAACGAAATATCGCCGGCGCGTACAGCCCGTACAACGCCCCCCAGGCCTCCGGGTCGCCCGCCCGGACCTGCGTAAGCACATCCGCTAGTTCGGCGGCGCTCATGTCTCCGGTCGTCTTCCGTCGCTCCATAGATAGATACGCGGGGCCCCATCAGAATATTTCAAACGTATTACAAACTAACGGCTTAGGTTCCATTACCCGCCGCCGACCGCCAGCGAGCACCACAGCGGGGAAGGCTGCCGCCTCCGGTCCAGATGGCTGCGCAAGCCTATCAAATCCCCTTAATCTTGCGTAACTGCCATAAAACAGTACGGCCCGGCAGCCAAATCCTGCTTCGGCTGCCGGGCCGCATCACAACTCCCCGTATAACCCGCTCGAATCGCTGCCCAGGCTAGAACGTAAACTTCGCCGCCAGTTGTATCCCTCGCGGCGCCCCGCCACCCAGGAACGGGTTCCCGATGCCAACGTCACCCGTCGCGGTCAACTGGTAGGCCCCCTGGCTGACGCCATTTGTGCCAATGCCCTGCTGGGCTGCGTCCGCAATAAACGCCGGCAGCAACGGGCTGGAGAAGTTGGGGTGATTCAGCAGGTTGAAGAAATCCGCGCGCAGCTGCATGCCCAACCGCTCTGTGATCTGAGTGTTCTTAAAAATCGCAAAATCCCACTGCTTAAAGCTGGGTCCACGAAGCGAATTGCGCCCAAGATCTCCAAAATGCCTGGTCCCCGGAACGCAATTTTGGTCCGGGCCGTCACCCGAATCCTGGAAGGCCAGCAACGCCGTTCCGGAAAGCGGTGTGCATGGCGTGGCAAACGCGCTCAAATCAAGAAAATTAGATGGATTGTTGAATTGATAGTGAGGACGAGCAATCACATCGGGCCGGTCATCGCCTTCCCCGCTTCCACTGAAGTCACCCTCGAAGTTGTAGTTAAGGTTGAAAGGCTGGCCGTCTTGCAGCGTCACCGTGCTGTTAAATCCCCAGCCGTTCTTCAGTTTTTGCCAGTCGCCCTGCATATGCGGAACCTCGTAGGCAAATACCCAGGTGAAGCGGTTCCGGATGTCGAAGTTCGAATTGCCGTACTCCAGGTTAGGCCGGTTGCTGTCATTCGGCTGTGCGGCGTTCGGCTCAAAGTCCTCGCCGTCGCTGGCCGTGTCCAGCGAATGCGACCAGACATAGTTCACCATTGAAGTGATGCCGTGCCACCCGTTCACCTTCAGGCTGGTTTGCAGTGAATTGTAGTTCGACCGCGCCGAGGACTGTTCTTGCAGAACGTAAAAAGCTCCGTACGGATTATTCCCGTACACCCGCGGGGCACCGTAACTCGGAATGCAGCCCGGACCTCCGTTCGGAAAGCAGGGCGCGGAAGGAAAGTTTAATGTGGGCGTCGATACGTTGCCTTGGGCAAACGTGATATCGCTCGAATCGATCACGCCTTGGCTCGGCTGATTCAAATCCACAAATCGCAGTAGCCGGTGCCCTTGCGAGCCCACATATCCCACCTGCAGCGAAACTTTCTGGGAAATCTGCTGCTCGATATTCAGATTGTAGTTCTCCATGTAGGGCGTCTTCAGATTGCGATCGAAGGCGAAGACGTCGCATTCCAGACTCCCGCAACTCGGTGTTCCGTATACCGGTACGCCCGACGCAATCGAGCCCGTTACAGCTGCCGGCAGGATGGGATCGGGCCCGATGTTGTTGTAAGCCGGACCGGGATCGAAGAAGGGCGGGTAAGGCAAGTGGCCGAGGAAAAAATCCTGCGAAAAGGCATCGAAGAACATGCCCCAGCCGGTACGTACCACTGTTTTGCCGGTTCCAAAGACGTCCCAGGCCAAGCTCAACCGCGGCGCGAAATTCTTGTGGTCCGGCCGATACAGCTGATTCAACCCCGGCTGCCCGACCTGCGCCAGCGTGAATGTACCCGCCGCCGGATCCAGGTCGGTAATATTGCTGAAGAGATTGTCCTTTTCCGCGACTACTCCATAATTATCCCAGCGCAGACCGTAGCTGAACGTGATGCGCTGTGTCACGTGATACGTATCTTGGGCGTAGAGTCCTTCGTTGTTCTGGTAGGTATGCCGGACGGTGTCTCCGCTGTAGTTGAATCCGCCATCCACGGTCCCCGACAGAAAATCCTCAATGTCATCGAATTCCAGTTTTCCGCGGAAGTATTTGTCGAAGTACTGTTGGATACTGGTCCGCCGAAATTCAAAGCCGAATTTCAAATCATGCTTGTTCAGCTTCCACGAAAAATTCTCAATGAACTGGTTGTTGCTGTCGAAGCGATGGCGCGGTGTCGAGGATGATGCTCCCAGCTGGGCAAAACCTCCAACCACAATGATGGGCAACCCGGAACTCGAACACGAGGGCGCGGTGGCGGGCTGGTTGCACAATCCAATGGTGCCCGGGTCGAAGGCGTGATCCTGAGGCAAAAATCCCTCGGCGAACCGATTCCACCCGTAGCGCACCTCGTTCACTTTACTCGCCGAAAAAATATGCACGTAGGATATCGAAGCCAGTTGTACGCGCGTCGGAGTGAACGTGTTAAATCCCGGCAATTGCCCGCCGCTCGAAGTCAGCGCCAGCGGAAACGACTGCACGCTGTCTCCAAAGAAGTATCGGCCCGTGATCGTATTGTTCTGGTCGAAGGTGTGATCCACCTTGGCGATCACGCTGCTCAGGTTGTTGTACGAGGGCGAAGTGATCGAAGCGTTGGGCACTCCACCGCATCCTGTATCGGAGGCCACGGCCCCGGGAATATTCGGCTGCGGCCACGGATTCCGCGCCAGCAAAGCCGCAATCACCGGATTTGTCGCATCCGCGGCAGTAACTCCCGGCACGCACGCCAGCGTCACCACCCCGACGCCCTCCCGCTGTCCTTCGTAATCCAGGAAGAAAAACGTCTTGTCCTTGATGATCGGACCGCCCAGTGAACCTCCGAACTGGTTGTTCTTGAACGCGGCCTGCGGCTGGTTGCTGAAATTGAAATAGTTCCGCGCATCCAGCGCGTCGTTTCGGAAATAATCGAAGAAGTCGCCGTGAAACTGGTTGCTCCCGCTTTTGGTGACGATGTTCACCACCGCTCCGCCATTGCGTCCGAATTCCGGCTGGTAATTCGATAGCACGTTCAGCTCGCTGATCGAATCAATCGGCAGGATGGCCGAAGGCGTGCCAAAGACCCCCGCTTGATTGATCGCCGGATCGTTGCGGTATCCGTCGTTCATATCACTTCCATCCAGCAGGTAGTTATTCGATCGTCCTCGCGCGCCGTTCATCGAAAATTCACCGTAGGAACCCGGCGAATCCGAAATTTGATCCGGCGATCCGGCCACGCCCGGATTCAGGAAGATCAATTTCGTGTAGTCGCGGCCGTTGATTGGCAGGTCCTTGACGTTGTCCTGGGTCAACACTCCGCCCAGCGTGTTTCCCGTGGTGTCAATCTGTGGCAAATCCTCGCCGGCCACCGTCACGGTGTTGGTCACCGCTCCCGGTTTCAGCGCGGCATCGATGCGCTTCTCGCTCGCCACATCCACCACCACTCCGGTCGTCACCACTTTTTGAAATCCATTCAGCTCGACCGTCACGGTGTACGTCCCAATCTGCAGTTCCGGCACCAGGTAGCTGCCGTCCGCGTTGGTCTGCGTGATGCGGTCGATTCCGGTGGCCACGTTGTGTATCGTCACCGTCGCATTGCTGACCGCGGCGCCGCTCGTATCGGTCACCGTCCCCAGGATGCTTCCGCGAAATGTCTGGGTCCAGCTCGTCGTCGCGCACAGCAAAATAATCGCAATCGCGCACGCGACTGCGGCGCCAGTACCCCACCGGCAAATCCTCATGATCGTCTCCTGTGAATGACGGCAAAAAACCGTGCGAAGAGTTATACGGCGTTCGAGGCGGCCTTGTCCCATCGAAAACACAAATGCAGACCATAGCTATTTAGCGGCCTCAACTCCCACCCGATGCTCTTCGATTGCGCTATCTATAAGCCCGCGCGGGCGGCCAGTCAACAAAGATGTGTATGTAGTGAGGATATCTCAGGGTAAAAATCGGGAGGTGCGAAAGCGGAACCTGGACAAGCGATACAGGAATTGAGGGTGTCGCTCAGTTATGTGGCGCGCTGCCCCCCAAAATCACTTCGAAATACTGCGCCGGCCGGGTCCCCAGATTCTGAATCTGATGCTCGTCTCCGGAAGCCGCAAACGCCGCCGAGCCGGGTCCCAGACGCGTTTTCTTTCCCGCGATGGTCATCTCCACCTCGCCTTCGCTGATCAGAAACAATTCGTCCATCGAATGGTGATGCATGTGGTGCGGCAGGCTCCCCGGCAGCAAAAACACCTCGTGAACGTCCACGCGGATGCCGGTATGAATCAGGCCGTCGAGGATGGGGCGAAAGGTCGCGTTCTCTTCCTTTTGCTCTTTCAGGCTGTCAAACGGAAACATCCCCGATTTCAGAGTGCTTTGCCCGGAGCCTGGAAGTGGCAGCAGCACAGCCAGGAGAAAAACGCTCGCTACCTTTATCATCATCGCCAGAATCCCCCTGCGGAAAGTGTATCCGCAGCCGGGTCAGCCCGCTCCCGAAGAAACCACCGTGTGCGGTGGAGATTACCCCTCAGCAGCCTTCGTGCTCGCTGGCCGTCCGCGGCTCGCTCATTTTCGAGAGTTCGTTCACCCCTGCTATAATTCTTTGTCGCGGCCAACCGGCCAAAACACTCAGAATGCCTTCCACTCCCAGAAAACGATTATTTTTGATCGACGCGATGGGCTACATCTTTCGCGCCTTCTTCGCGCCGATGGACCGCCTGCAAACCAGCGCCGGCGTCCCCACCAAAGTTCCGTATCTCTTCGCCACCATGATGCGCCGCATCCTGGAGAATAAAGATCGCCCGCCCGACTATCTCGCCGTGGTCTTCGATCACTCCGCACCCACCTTTCGCGACAAGCTTTTCGCCCAGTACAAAGCCCAGCGCGCGCCCATGCCGGACGAACTCTCCATTCAAATCCCTTTCGTCCGCCGCTATTGCGCCGCCATGCGCCTGCCGATTCTTGAATATCCCGGCTACGAAGCCGATGACGTCATCGGCACCCTCGCCCGCCTCGCGGTTGAATACAAAAATAAAGAAGACCTCGAAATTTTCATCGTCACCAGCGACAAAGACCTGCTCCAGCTGGTCAATAAAGACGTCACCATCCTCAATCCCACCAAGAACGACCTGCTGATCGACGAAAAAATGGTGGAAGAAATCATGGGCGTGCCGCCTTCCAAAGTCGCGGACGTCATGGCCCTCATGGGTGATTCCATCGACAACATCCCCGGCGCCCGCAATCCCAACGACAAACCTGCACCCGGAGAACGCCGCAAAGCCGGCATCGGCGAAGTAGGCGCCCGGCAGCTGATCCAGCAATTCGGCAGCGCTGAAGAAACTCTGAAGCACGCAGCAGAAGTGAAGCGCGTGAACTATCGCGAGGCTTTGCAGAATTGCGGTGAATTCGTCATCCTCAGCAAGCAGCTGGCGACCATTCCCACCGACGCGCCGGTGCCCTTCGACCTCGGCATCATGAAGATCGAAAAACCCGATGCCCAGGCCCTGCGTGAACTTTATACCGAGCTCGGTTTCACTTCTCTGATTCGTGATCTCGCTCCCGTTACCGACGATCGCAAAACCGATTACGCGCCGCTGGAAACGCCGGCCCAGTTGCAAAAATTTCTTGGCGCCATCAAAGCCGGCCAGGAATCCGCGGCGTGGCTCGCTCTCGATGCTCAGGATCCCGACGAAGAAGGTTTCGGCACGCGCGTGCTTTCCGTGGAGGTTTCCACTGAGGCAGGCAAGGCGCGAATCGCATCGAATGACGCCGACAATCAGATGCTCGCCACTATGCAAGCCTGGTTCGCCGATGCCAAACGCCCCAAAACCGTCCACGACCCAAAGCTATTCCATCTCCTCACTAATCCCGAAATCGAAGCCAACCCAGACGCCGTCTCCGGCATTCGTCACGCCACCGTGCTGTATTCGTACCTGCTGCGCCCCATCACCGCCAAGCACGATTTCGCTGAAGTCGTGCTGCGCCATCTGAACCGCACCCTTTCGGGCGCGCCCGGCGAACGCGCCGATTTTCTGCTGCGCGTAGTTCCTCTCCTTCGCGAAGAAGTCGAAAAACTCGGCCTGCTCGACGTCTACGAAAAAATCGACTTGCCCCTCGCCCCGGTCCTGGCCCGCATGGAAGCCGCCGGTGTCCGCGTCGACCCAGTGGAACTGGATCGCATCTCGACGCGAACCACCGAGGAAATCGCCAAACTCGAAAAAAGCATTTACGATTTGGTCGGCTTCGAATTCAACGTCGGCTCCCCGCAGCAGCTCGCCGAAGTTCTCTTCGACAAGTTGAATCTGCAGGCCCCGCGCCGCAGCCGCGCGAAATCCCGCTCCACCGCCGCCGACGTGCTCGAAGAACTCGCCGCCGTCCACGAACTCCCCAAGAAAGTCATCGAGTATCGCGAACTAACCAAACTGAAATCGAACTATGCCGATGTTCTGCCGCGCCTGATTCATCCCGGTTCCGGCCGCCTGCACACGCGCTTCTGCCAGACCGGCACCGCCACCGGCCGCCTCAGTTCGTCGAATCCAAATTTGCAAAATATTCCCATCCGCACTGAGCTGGGACGTGAAATTCGCGCAGCCTTTGTCTCCGCGCCCGGCTCGCTGCTGCTTTCCGCCGATTATTCGCAAATCGAGCTTCGCATCCTGGCGCACCTTTCCGGCGATCCAGTCTTGGTCGAAGCGTTCCGTCGTGGCGAAGACATTCACTCCCGCACCGCCCAGGAAGTCTTCGACATCGCGCCTTTCGCCCAGACCCGCGAACATCGCCGCGTCGCCAAAGTCATCAATTTCGGTGTGATTTACGGCCTCTCCCCGTTCGGCCTCGCGCAGCAGCTCGGCATCGATCAAAAGGAGGCCGCGCATTTCATCGCCAAATATTTCGAGCGCTATCGCGGCGTGAAAGAATTTCTCGACAGCCAGATCGCCGAAACTCGCAAAACGGGCGTCACCAAAACCATCTTCGGCCGCATCCGTCCCATCCCCGAAATCAATTCGCCGCAGGTCAACCTGCGCAATTTCGCCGAACGCACCGCGATGAACACGCCGATGCAGGGCGCAGCCGCTGATCTCATCAAGCTAGCCATGATCGAACTCGACCGCCGCCTACCGCGCGAAAATTTCAAATCGAAAATGATCCTGCAGGTTCATGACGAACTGCTTTTCGAAGGCCCCGAGGCCGAAATTCCCAAGCTCACCAAACTGGTCAAAGAAGTAATGGAAGGCGCACACGCCTTCGAAGTGCCCATCCTGGTCGATACCAAAGTCGGCCCGAATTGGCGCGACATGAAACCAAATGAAAAGTAATGGGACGTGAAGCCGCCGGTCCCGCGCCTCGACCTGCGGTAAACTACAGCCTCTTAGGAGCATCTATAGCCATGGATCACGCGGAAGGTTTTTTAGCGCTCGTTCGTGACGCGAAAAAGCGCATCACGGAAGAAAACGTCCAAACCACCAAGAAAAAACTCGACGCCGGCGAGCCCATGATTCTCGTCGACGTCCGCGAAGAAAGTGAATGGGCCCGCGGCCACATTCCCAACGCCATTCACCTCGGCAAAGGCATCATCGAGCGAGACATCGAAAAAGCCATTCCCGAGAAGAGCGCCACCATCGTGCTTTACTGCGGCGGCGGTTTTCGCTCCGCGCTAGCAGCCGACAATCTTAAAAAAATGGGCTACTCCAACGTGATCTCCATGGATGGCGGCTGGCGCGAATGGACCCAGGCGAATTTTCCGACCATCAAGGATTAAAGCTCGAACCGCACTACATATTCCTGCGAGGAGATTTCGATGACAGACTTACCGCCGCACGATCCCGCGCAAATCGCGCAAGCACACCAAGCCGCTAAAAATAAACTGGATCAATTGCGCGCCGAAGCCGAGCGCCTAGGGAAAGAATTCGAAGAGAAGTTCAAACCGGAAATCGCGGATGCGGAAGTGGAGTTGACTCGGCTAAGCGCCCTGCTGGGCAGCATCGGCCTGTAGGACGTGTCGCGCTGTTTTGGCTGGGGCGGTTGGACTCGAACCAACACCGGCCTCATTAACAGTGAGGTGCCCTACCAATTGGACCACGCCCCAGCCGTGCCTCAATTCTAAAGGCTGCAGCCCATATTTTCACCTTGTGATTGTGTATCGTTTCGATTTCCGTTCGGAATAAGTGGGTCGAGGAAGGGAAAGAGGCTCGCAAACGCGAAAATAAGCCGAAGGAAGGAAGCCGGCCCAGCCCTCAATCCCCGAAGGGATCCTCGGCTTCCTTCCTTCTGACATACTCTCTATCGCACCTCGTTTGCCAAACTGAAAGCATTGAAAAGAAGCCACTTCACGTTGGACGTACGGGTAAAAACTCCCAGCCCCTCGGTAAAATTTCATAGGTACCCGCGCGAGGGCTCCGCAATTCGAGTTTTGCGCTCCAAGCAATGTGAAAATAATCCCAGCGCAGACGCATTTTTCACGCGATTCCTTTTTCCACCGTATTGACCTCTCCCGCCCGTACTTGCTATGTTGGGAGATTACCTTGGGCTCATTGTACCCAGCGTATGTGGGGCCGTCCTGTAGGGAGCGTTCTGCACTCATGGCTTTGAAAAAAATCGTCGTCCGGGGCGCTCGGCAGCATAACCTCAAAAATATCAGCCTCGAGATCCCGCGCAACACGCTGACCGTGGTCACAGGCCTCTCGGGATCCGGCAAATCTTCGCTCGCCTTCGATACCCTCTACGCCGAAGGCCAGCGCCGCTACGTCGAATCTCTTTCCGCCTACGCTCGCCAGTTTCTCGATCAGATGGAACGTCCGGACGTCGACTCCGTCGAAGGCCTTTCGCCTTCCATCGCCATCGAGCAGAAAACCACCACGCGCTCTCCGCGCTCCACGGTCGGCACCATCACCGAAATTTACGATTACCTGCGCGTCGTTTACAGTGCCATCGGCACGCCGCACTGTCCCAACTGCGGCAATTCCATCACTCGCCAATCTACCGAGCAGATCGTGCAGTCGGTCTTGGCCCTCAAGCCCGACGACCGCATCATGGTCCTCGCTCCGGTAGTTCGCGGCCGCAAAGGCGAATACAAAAAAGAATTGGAGAAGTACGCTAAGGAAGGCTACGTTCGCGCCCGCATCGATGGCGACCTGATGAATCTCGATGAGCCCATCCCTCTCGACCGCCGCAAAAATCACACCATCGAAATCGTAGTCGATCGCCTGCTTCTCAAAAACGGAGTAGCTCAGCGCCTGGAAAATTCCGTAGAGACCGCGCTGAAACTTACCGGGGGCCTCGTCACCATCGCCATAGTCGGCGGTGACGAACACGTCTACTCCGAAAAACTGGCCTGCCCCGATTGCGGCATTTCCGTTCCGCAGCTGGAGCCGCGCTCCTTCAGTTTCAATTCGCCCTACGGCGCCTGCACCGAATGTCATGGCCTCGGCTCGAAATACGATTTCGATCCGGCCAAAGTCATCGTCGATTGGACCAAGCCTCTGTTCGAGGGCGGCCTCGGCCCAGGTTCCGGCTCTACATTTCTGCAACGCACGCTTCGCCTGGCCGCCGCTGCCTACAATTTCGACCTGGACGTGCCATTCGAAAAAATGTCGCGAAAAACGCAGAATTTGATTCTGCACGGCAATCCTTCGACGCCCAAAAACAAGAAAGAACTCAATTTTCAGGGCCTGCTCGCCCATCTCGAATCGAATCTCGACGAATCGAAATCGGATGCCTACCGCGAGTGGCTCACCCAGTACATGTCTCCCGCGCCCTGCGTCGCCTGTAGCGAACGCCGCCTGCGTCCCGAAAGTCTGGCCGTGAAAATTGCCGGCCTTTCCATCGCGGATTTCACCGCCCTTCCGCTCAGCGGCGCGCGCGCCGCCGTCGATAAGATTCGTGCCAAGCTCACTCCCCGTCAGGAAAAAATCGCCGGCCGCGCGCTGACCGAGATCGCCGAGCGCCTCGATTTCCTGCTCGATGTCGGGCTCTCGCTATCTCACGCTAGCCCGTTCCGCCGCCACACTCTCCGGCGGCGAAGCCCAACGCATCCGCCTGGCGACGCAAATCGGCTCGCGCCTTCGCGGTGTTTTGTACGTGCTAGACGAGCCGTCCATCGGCCTGCACGCCCGCGATAACGGCAAACTGCTCACCACACTCGAAACCTTGCGCGATTTGGGAAATACCGTTCTGGTCGTCGAGCACGACGAAGAAACCATCCGCCGCGCCAATTACGTTCTCGATCTGGGTCCCGGCGCCGGGAAAACGGGAGGCTTTCTGGTCGCCGCCGGCTCGCCCGAAGACATCGCCGCGAATCCCGCCTCACTCACCGGCCAGTACCTTTCCGGCCGCGTGAAAATCGATATCCCGGATACGCGCCGCTCGCCCAACGGAAAAGCCATCGCCATCCTCGGCGCCCACGGCCACAACCTGAAAAACGTCGACGTTTCGATTCCGCTCGGCCTGCTCACCGTCGTCACCGGCGTCTCCGGCTCGGGAAAATCCACGCTGGTCAACGACATTCTTTACCGTTCGCTCGCGCAAAATCTGTACCGCTCGATGGAAAAGCCCGGCGCGCATCGCGCGATTTCGGGAATTGAAAATATCGACAAGGTCGTGCAAATCGATCAGGCGCCCATCGGACGCACGCCGCGCTCGAATCCCGCCACTTATACGGGTGTATTCGCTCCGATTCGCGAACTCTACGCGATGCTGCCCGAATCGCGCGAACGCGGCTACAAGCCGGGCCGCTTCAGCTTTAACGTGAAGGGCGGCCGCTGCGAAGCTTGCCAGGGCGATGGCCAGCGCCGCATCGAAATGAATTTCTTGCCGGATGTCTACGTCACCTGCGAAGTCTGCCGCGGCAAACGCTACAACGCCGAAACTCTGGCGGTCCGCTACAAAGGCCTTTCGATTTCAGACCTCCTCGATTTGCCTATCGAAGAAGCTCTGAAAGTTCTCGAAAATATTCCGGCGATCCAGATCAAGCTGCAGACTCTGGTCGACGTCGGCCTCGGTTACGTCCAGCTCGGCCAATCCGCCACCACCATCTCCGGCGGCGAAGCCCAACGCACCAAACTCGCGCGCGAGCTTTCCAAGCGCCAGACCGGACGCACGCTCTACATCCTCGACGAGCCGACCACCGGCCTGCATTTTGACGACGTCAAAAAACTTCTCGACGTCCTCAACCGCCTCGTCTCTCTCGGCAACACCGTCCTGATCATCGAACACAACTTGGACGTCATCAAACAAGCCGACTGGATCATCGACCTCGGCCCCGAAGGCGGCGAAGACGGCGGCCGCATCGTGGCCCAAGGCACGCCCGAACAAGTAGCTCGCGTCAAAAAATCCTACACGGGTCAGATTTTGGCGCGCTCGCTGAACGGAAATGGCGCAAAATCCGAACAGCTCGATGCCAAACGTGCCAGCTAGAATCGTGAACTTCATTTCGCCTAACGGGCCAAAGGTTCCATGAATTCTGACGACCAGAATCTGAATCTCTTCGGACCCGACCCTGATTCGGATTCCAGCCCCAATCCTCCGACTCATCCGCAAATCATCATCAGCAGCGAATTGCCGGCTCCAGAAGTTCCCGTCTTTCCGCCACCCGCGCCTCCGCGCTTCAGCCCTTCTCTTCCCAACGATCTTCGTGTTCCCTGGGATTGGTGGGATGTGGCTTTGGTCGTGCTGATCGGATTTTTTGCGCTCGTCGTTTTCGGAATGTTTCTAGGCATGCACCTTCATAAAGCGGGCATCACCAAAGAGCAATTCGAGCAATCCGGTATCTACCAGGCCCAGTTCGCCATCTATGCGATGTTTGGCCTGTCCGCGGTCCTGCTTCTTTTTCTTTTCGCGCAAATGCGCCTCCGCTTCCATGCGCCGTTCTGGCGAACGATGCGCTGGAGCCCACTCGACACCGGAAAGCTTCAGCCCGCCATGGCCTACCTCGGCTTCGTCGCCGGAGGATTTCTCCTCTCCATTTTGGTGGCTCTCGCCTCCTCGGCGTTCAGCCCCAAACACAAAATGCCCATCGAACAATATTTTCAGGACCGTCACACCGCGCTGCTCCTCCTGATCATGAGCGTCACCGTCGCTCCCTTCTTCGAAGAAACGATTTTCCGCGGCTACCTGTATCCAGTCGTTGCTCGCACTTTCGGAGTCGCACCGGGGGTCATTTTGACCGGGCTGCTCTTCGGGCTGTTGCACGCTTCGCAATTGGGAGGAAACCTGCCGCAGGTCGCGCTGATCGTCGTCGTCGGCATCGTTTTCACCGCGGCCCGCGCCAGGACGGGAAACGTCCTGCCGGGATACCTCCTGCACGTCAGCTATAATTCGTTCATCGCCATCGCTTTTCTGATCGCCTCGCACGGGCTGCGCCACATGCCGCCCGCCTGAGAGCGACGAATCGCCCGCGCAAGAATTTCAGTTAGAATAGAAGCCTAACGAGCCTGCGACTTTCGTTTGCGCGGATATTGAAATGGAGAAGATTGCATTGCATACCGTTGAGCCGATTCAGTGGACCGCTGAAGGCGTCGTCATTCTCGATCAGCTCAAGCTGCCCGGCGAAGTCGTCTACCACACCTACACCGACTACCGCGACGTCGCCCGCGCCATCAAGACCATGATTATCCGCGGCGCCCCGGCCATCGGCGTAGCGGCCGCCATGGGCGTGGCCCTCGGCGTCAAGCACTCCAACGCCAAAACGCTCGACGAACTGCAAGCCGAGTTCCCGGTGATTTGTGAAACCCTTGCGACCACCCGCCCAACCGCCGTCGATTTATTTTGGGCCATCGCCCGCTTCAAAAAGAAATTCGAAGAACTGAGCCATGCCCCCGCCAGCAACGGCAACCCGCAAATCGACCACATCCGCGAAGCTTTGGTTGCGGAAGCCCAACTGGTCCACGAAGAACGCCGCGCAGGAGATCGCCGCATCGGCAAATTCGGCGCCGCGTTAATGCCCAAGACCGGACGCGTCATGACTCAATGCAACGCCGGCGCGCTCGCCACCGGAGGAATCGGCACCGCCCTCGGCGTAATCCGCGTAGCCGTCGAAGACGGCGCGACCTTCGAAGTCCTGGTGCCGGAAACCCGCCCCTACCTGCAGGGCGCCCGCCTGACCGCCTGGGAGCTGCATCAGGACCATATTCCGCTGACCCTGATCACCGACAACATGGTCGGCCACTTCCTGCGCACCGGAAACGTCGGCGCAGTAGTCGTTGGCGCCGACCGCATCGCCGCCAACGGCGACACCGCCAATAAAATCGGCACCTACGGCATCGCCGTGCTGGCCAAAGAAAACAACGTCCCGTTCTACGTCGCCGCGCCCATCTCGACGCTGGATCTGACGCTAGCCTCCGGTGACGAAATCCCCATCGAGCAGCGGAGCTCCAAAGAAGTCACCCACCTAGCCGGCATCAACCTGGCCCCGCCAGTCAACGCCGCCCACCCCGCCTTCGACGTCACCCCCGCCCGCTACATCACCGCCATAATCACCGAACGCGGCGTCGCCCGCCCGCCGTTCGACCTCGCGAAGCTAATCTAACCCGCGCGTCGCCCAACGCCAGCAGCCTCTAAACTCCCCCGCAAAAACAAAAAGGGCACGCGCTGAAATCCAGCGCGTGCCCTTTTAATCTGTGACGCGGTTAAGAGTTTAGAACTCGAGCTTCAGGCCGAATTCCGTCTGACGCGGAGCGCCAGCAGAGAACACGCCGGAACCAGTTCCAACTCGAACGGAGTCGTGGCCGATGTTATCCCCTGAGGATGTGCCGTTAATCGCACCCGGACCGCCGCTCAAGCCGGTGAGCGCGTTGTAGTTGACGAAGTTGAATACGTTGTAGAACCCAACGCTCGGTTCGATCGTCAGCTTTTCCTTGATGCGGAAGGGCCAGCTCAGGACAGCGTCCACATCGCGATACCACGAATTCCCCGCGTTGTTTGCCGGGGGCAGCGGGATTGCTGACACAACACCACCGAGCGCGACCAGCTGGGCGTTGGTAAACAATCCAGCGTTGATCAGCGCTTGGCCAGCCGGCGTAACGTTGCCGGCGACGTTGGTGTTGAAATTATTGAGCACTCCGGTGAGACCGCCAGCCGAGACGCCATGGTTGAAGGTGCCCGGCTTGCCGATCCCGGTTGCCGCGGAGTTGATCAGGTCTCCGTAGGTTCCATCGCCCGTCAAGTCGGTCTTGAAGATTTCTCCGGGAGCGAAGCTGCCGGAAGAAACCGTCGCGAGGTCCGACTGGAACGGTGAAGCGAAGCCGCCGATAAAGCTGAGGCGGGGCCCGTGATGCGCCACTTCAAACGTGGTTCCGAAGCGGATTTGGTTGGTGCGGTCCAAGCCAGCCGGGCCGAAGAATTTCGTCGGGTTCCGGAAGTCAAAGGCCACGGCGCTGAAGTTCTGATCCAAACCGCCGTTTCCTTCGTAACTCGAAAGAGTGTAGGCGATCTGTAGGTTCATCGAGGTCACGCCACGGAAAGGATTGTGAACATCCTGCTTATATTCCGATTGCAAGCCGTTGTAAACGGAGCGACCTGCGGGATATTGGAAGTAGCCGATTCCGACATTCGGATTGATTCCGCCGAACGCGGCGCCGGTATCCGGAGTGAGCCCAAAAGCGGGAGCGCCGAACCCGAACAAATAGGATTTTCCCGAATCCAAACCATTGCTTGCAAAATCACCGATCGTAGCTCCAGCAGCGATAGCGCAATCGATCGCCGCTGCGTTGGTGCCAGCGCATCCAAAACCAGCCGTCGTGTTGCCGATCGCATTTAGGGCCGCGTTGGTGTTCAGGAAGCGTGCATCACCAACGTGGTTAGCATCGATCGTCAGCGGGAAATGCAAGCTTAGGTTGCGTACGTAGTCAACTGAGAGTACACCGCCTCTGACGATCTCACGCTGGAACCCGATGTTCATCTGGTAGGCGCGAGTCGGTTGATAGTGCGGATAGTAAGCTGCATATCCGAATGCCGGACCGAGAGTCAGAGTGTTTCCAACGAAGCCGCCGTTCGATGCTGGGCCGGCAGCCGTCGTCGCTGCGGCGTAGGCCGTCTGAAGATCCGCGACCGCCTGTCCCGCAACGCTCAGTGGCTGGAAGCAGACCTGAGTGGCCAAGTCCAAACCGTCGATCGAAGTTACGTTGTTGAACCCTCCTCCTGCGACCGGGAAAGGAACGCTGGAAGATCCGGCTGCGGCGCCTGGGGTGCAGCTCAGGTTACCGGTGCCGAAGAACAAGCCAGTTGCCAGCTTGCCGGGGCGGTCAAACAACGTGTTGTTAAAGATCGAGTTTTCGTAATAGATGCCGGCTCCGCCGCGAATCACGGTCTTGGTATCGTGGAACGGTGACCACGCGAAACCGAGCTGCGGACCGAGGTTCTTGTTCGGCTGCTGTACGCGATCACCAAGGCCCAGCGTATTGCCGAACTGATCGAGCAAGTTGCCCGTGCAAGTAATCAAAGTGGTAGCGGAGCAAGGAATCGGCGCCAAGTCGGCGTCGTTGCGGCCCGTGTCGCGACCGTACTTCAAGCCATAGACGAGCGTGAAGTTCGGCTTAATCTTCCAGGAGTCTCCGATATATCCCTCGGTGCGCCAGTCGCTTTGGCCGCCGGCGGGCAGATTGAAACCCGGCTTTTCGGTGAAGAACCCCTGCCCGTTACTGAGCGTAGCGCCAGTAATTGGATAGTCGCCGACATTCGGATCGCAACCGACGAAGTTGGCATTCGTGCACGACAGGAATGGAGTAGTTTGCGAACCGGTCCCGGGATAGTTCACGTAGCTGACGATCTGCGGGCCCAGTCCATAGAACGCCGCGAATCCGCCACCTTCGATCCGGTTGAGTGCGGCGCCGAAACGGATGACGTGCGTTCCCCAAACTTTGGATCCGTCCCACTTGAACTGCTTGTCGCTCTGGAAGGTCTGCTGCGCGGCAAGGAAGTTCGGGCCCGAAGCAAATGAACCCTGGTCGCCGAAGATGACTTCTGCGCCCGGCACTGGATTGGTGGGAGTAATCGTCGTACCGGTGCCACCACCGATGATGTTGTGAAACTTCAAATAACCGAACCGGAAGCTGTTCGACCAATTGCCCTTATTCCAGTCCACACCTGCGGCCTGAGAAGGCGTGTTGTCTTTGTTCGAATAAATCGAGTAACCGCCGGCGAACGCGTTGCTGTTGGAGTAGTTCCAGTCATACGTGAACTTGTAGAAGACGCGAATGCTGGGCGATGCTTGCCAATCCAAGCGCGCGACCATCTGGGTGCTACGGAACGGCGAAGTGAAACCGCCGCTGAGATCGGAGAAGGGATCGCCGATGGTGACAGCATCCAGGCTGTCCTGCTTGATGCGCTCGGAGTCCAGGAAGAAGAATAACTTGTCCTTAATGATCGCGCCACCGAAGCGGCCACCAAACTGGTTGCGCTGGAAAGGCAAAGCCTGATCGCCAGGCAGAGCCGCAAATCCGGCGCGTTCGTCTCTGAAGTTGTAGAAACCCATGCCGTGGAATGCATTCGATCCGGAACGGGTAACAACGTTTACCGCGCCCGAGGCGGTCAATTCGGTCGAGAGGTCCAGCAACGAACGGCTGATGCTGAACTCTTCGATCGAGCTCATCGCGATGTTCTGGGTAGTGGTTCCGACCGTTTCGTCGCTGACGTCCAAGCCATCAACTTCGATGCGAGGAGTGCGGCCGTAAACGCCGTTTACCGAAACCGAGGAGTAACCGGCCTTCGTGGGGTCAAATCCCTGGCCGTCTTGAAGCTGAACGCCCGGTTCGAGTTGCGCTAGGTCCAAGAAGTTTCTGCCGTTGACCGGGAGGTTGTCGATCTGTTCGCCGGTCAGAACGCCCTGAACCGTGGCCTGTTCGGTATTGACCGTAATGGTCGAAGATTGCACTTCAACCACCGTGCTACCTTGGCCGAGTTCGAGCTTCACGTTGCCCGTTGCCGTCTGAGCAATCGAAACGGTGACAACGACAACTTCCGTCTTGAATCCCCCCGCCTCGACGCGGACCACATAATCACCCGGGATCAAACCGCCCGAGTTATATACGCCGGAAGCATTGGACGTAACGACCGATGTCGTGCTGGTTTCCTTATTGGTGATCGAAATCTTGGCGTTTGGCACCACCGCCCCGGTCGGGTCAGTGACAAGACCCTGAATGCTGCCCTGGGAAATGGTGGTCTGTGCGGCGACTCGCGTCGAACCTAGCGACAGAACTGCCAGGAGCGCAAACATAACCCCCAAAAAGCGCTTCCAATTCATACACTCTCCTTGGTATCGAAAACTTTGTACTGCAGAACTACACCCCGGTGCTTGCTTGCCGATCTCAAATCTGTTCGAAATCGAAAAATTTTATGCCTTGGAGATACTTCGGCTGTCCGAGAGCGTTGCACTTCGATACCCAACCCGGCGGAAAGATACACCGTTTATTTTCAACATGATAGAAGGGTAGGCCCCGTGCTCTGGCGTTATCCCATATGGATTGTTGGATTTCCACAGGGTTCGCGTACGATTTTTGGTAGCGCCGCAACCCCCTTTACCCCACAAACGAACGCTTCGATTCGGAGCATTTATCCTCATCGCAGCGTCGATAACCGCGCCGTTCGCGTCCGTCTGACGTGCCTCATTGCCCGCCACAATTTGCTCTCAGCCAAGTCCGTTATCACCCGCACCGATACCTCTTCCGCAAACGCTGTTCTGAAGGGTCAGAGCGAAAACCGTACTTCAGGACAGTTCAAGTACAGGCGACGTACAGGCCGTAGACAGTAGACGAAGGTACAGGTCAACGCTGATTTCAAAAGACTTAACAAACTCGCCGTCGTCGCCCAAGCCTGTCCGGTCAAACGCCGTGGCATCACGCTTCCTTGCGGCAGGTTTAAATCTTCGATTAGGCCTCGGGTATTTTCCCGTTTTGGTCGTGTGATTTGAACGTGCGTTTCGGCTTATACTCGGGCCGCACATGAAGAAGGCCCTAGTCATTGACGCCGATCCCGAAATTCGAGACATGCTGCTCGACGTGCTTGACGTGTGCGAATGGAACGTGCGGCACGCTGCCACCAACGCGGCAGCGCTTGAATTGGTGAAGCAGCAGCCGTTCGACCTCATTATTACCAGCGACAAAACGCCGGGACGCGAAGACGTCGAACTGCTGCGCAAGATCCGCCGCGTGCGCGCGCATACTCGAATCATTATATTGGCGGACGAAAGCGTGCCCTCCGCAGTGGTCGATTCGATGCGCGAGCGAGCCTTCAGTTATTTTTCGCGGCCCTTTTCCCTGCACGCCTTGGCAGACATGGTGCAAATGGCGGCCGAAGGTCCAGCCTGGGACGACGGCATCGAGGTGCTTTCCGCCACTCCGGAATGGATCCGCGTGCTGGCGCGCTGCGATGTGAAGACGGCGGACCGGCTGATTCAATTCCTGCAGGAGATCGGCGATTTGCCGGAAATCGAAGGAAACGCCGTGGCCACGGCCTCGCGGGAGATGCTGCTGAACGCCATGGAATACGGCGGAAAATTCCAACCGGACCAGTGGGTCGAGATTTCGTACGTCCGCGCGCGGCATATGGTGATGTGCCGCGTAAAAGATCCGGGCGAAGGTTTCACCCTGGATGAAATCGAACACGCCGCGATCGCCAATCCGGATGAAGATCCCATACGCCACGTGACCGCGCGCGACGCCAAGGGTTTGCGCCCAGGCGGGTATGGTGTGCTGCTGGCCAAGAAGCTGGTGGATGAACTGATTTACAGCGAGAAGGGAAATGAAGTCCTATTGGTGAAATATCTGGTACAGAGGGAAACCTAAGCAGTTCCTCGGATTCGCCCGCGGCCCAAGTCCCACCAAAATAAATGTAACGAACCACGGATCGCAATCGTAAGCCAAGTAGAGAACAAAATGGAGCTGCAGGAACGTTTTGCGCGGGGTGACCGAGAAGCGTTCGAGGCGCTTTTCCGCCAGCACCAGCGCGAGGTTTTCGCCTGGTGCATGCGCATCGTGCGGGAACGCGCAGCCGCGGAAGATCTGACGGCGGAAGCATTCTGGAAATTGTATCGCGCGCACGCCAGGTTCGATCCGAGTCGCAGTTTTGGAGCCTGGGCGCGGCGCGTCGCCACAAATCTGGCGCTGGATCACCTGCGGAAAACCCGACGGGAAATCCCGCTCGAACACGAGCCGGCGAATGCAGCACATGAAAATCCAGGCGAGCAGCGCGAGAAGCGAGAGCAGCTTGCAGCAGCGTTTCGCAGCCTTAGCCCCAAGCTGCGCCTGGTGGCAACTCTGTCGCTGCTCGAAGACCTGCCCCACAGCCAGATTGCCCAGAGTCTGGGAATTTCGGAAGCGACCGTACGTGTCCGGCTATTTCGCGCCACGAAAATTTTGAGAACGGAACTCAAGAGGTCGGGAGTCGATCGATGAAGGACAACAACGAAATGGAATTGCGCCAGCGCTTGAAGAGCAGCCTCCCGGCGGTCGATCTGGAGTTGCGCCGCGATCTCTGGTCGGAAGTGGAAAGGCGTTTCGACGCACCCGAGAAGCGGGTGCCCTGGTTCGATTGGATTCTGCTGGGAGCGGCGACGGCCGGCTTGATCGCGCTGCCGCAAATCATTCCGATATTTTTGTATCACCTCTAGGAAGGAGAAAACGATGAATGCACATCCTTATGCTCGGGCGTATATGGCGGGAGTAGCGGTGCCGACCATGGTTTTGCTGGTGATCTTGGCCGTGTTCGTGGTGCTGCGGCTGATTCTACAAATCCCGGCGCCCATCGAGCGAATCATCGTTTTTCCGATGGCGGTGGTGCCAAACGTCTTTGGGTTATGGAATATGTTGTATGTGAAGTTGCGCGAGAGCCGGCAGATTTCGATCGGTGCCCTAGGCGCGCTGCTGCCCTGGGTCCTCGCGCCTCTCGGAGGATTGCTGGCCAGTGCACTCGGATTCCTACACGCGGCACCGGGCGGCCTCGAATATTTTAATGTCGTTCACCTGAACTACGGAGTGCTCGTGGCGGGCTTCTGCGTCGTCACCATAATTTATTATCTCGCCTGGAAATACCTGGTCGGTTTTTTTAACGGCGTGGTGGGAATCGAATAACAGGAGAATGAAACCGGCCATATCGCGGAAAACGCGCCCAGTAAGGCTTTCCGCGAAATTCACCGCCCTCCCATATTTTCCACAGATGGCCTCGAAAATAATTTTGGATTACTACTTGACTCTTTGGACATGCTTCGGTAGTATCGGGGTTCGTCTTTAAGCCTTCCAGCTGGCCTGGGAGTACCTGCTCTTTGACAATCGGATGAAACAAGCCAGAACCCGTTTGGTTACGGTCTGTGCGCCGGGTGTACCGGTGTATAGACTTTATTTGAGATAAACCGAGCGATTTAAAAAGTTCGTTCCTGGCCGAGAAGTTACCGATGCGAATCGATAATTTCAGAGCCGGAAACACCAGATTTCAAACGAGAGTTTGATCCTGGCTCAGAGCGAACGCTGGCGGCGTGCTTAACACATGCAAGTCGAACGCGCAGCAGTCTGTAGCAATACAGATTGTGGGCGCGTGGCGAACGGGTGCGTAACACGTGGATAACCTTCCTTCAGGTGGGGAATAACCCAGTGAAAATTGGGCTAATACCGCATAACATTTCGGGGGCACATGCTCCTGAATTCAAAGGCGCAAGTCGCCAGAAGAGGGATCCGCGGCCGATTAGCTAGTTGGCGAGGTAATGGCTCACCAAGGCTTTGATCGGTAGCCGGACTGAGAGGTTGGCCGGCCACACTGGAACTGAGACACGGTCCAGACTCCTACGGGAGGCAGCAGTGGGGAATCTTGCACAATGGACGAAAGTCTGATGCAGCAACGCCGCGTGGGGGATGAAGCTTTTCGGAGTGTAAACCCCTTTCGACCCGGAAGAAAGCCCGCAAGGGTTTGACGGTACGGGTATAAGAAGCCCCGGCTAACTACGTGCCAGCAGCCGCGGTAAAACGTAGGGGGCCAGCGTTGCTCGGAATTACTGGGCGTAAAGGGTCCGTAGGCGGTGTGGCAAGTCGGTAGTGAAATCTCTGGGCTTAACCCAGAGGCTGCTGCCGAAACTGCTATGCTAGAGTGTGAGAGAGGCGAGTGGAATTACGGGTGTAGCGGTGAAATGCGTAGATATCCGTAGGAACATCCGAGGCGAAGGCGGCTCGCTGGATCACAACTGACGCTGAGGGACGAAAGCTAGGGGAGCAAACAGGATTAGATACCCTGGTAGTCCTAGCCCTAAACCATCAGGACTTGGGGTGTGCCCTGTACGGGGCACGTCCCGTAGCTAACGCGTTAAGTCCTGCGCCTGGGGAGTACGGTCGCAAGGCTGAAACTCAAAGGAATTGACGGGGGCCCGCACAAGCGGTGGAACATGTGGTTCAATTCGACGCAACGCGAAGAACCTTACCTGGGCTTGAACCGCACAGGACCAGCTTTGGAAACAGAGCCTTCCCGCAAGGGACCTGTGTAGAGGTGCTGCATGGCTGTCGTCAGCTCGTGCCGTGAGGTGTTGGGTTAAGTCCCGCAACGAGCGCAACCCTTACTCATAGTTGCTACCCGCAAGGGAGAACTCTATGAGGACTGCTCCGGATAACGGAGAGGAAGGTGGGGATGAGGTCAAGTCAGCATGGCCTTTATGTCCAGGGCTACACACGTGTTACAATGCGCGCCACAAAGCGTTGCAAACCCGCGAGGGGGAGCTAATCGCAAAAAAGCGCGCTCAGTTCGGATTGCAGTCTGCAACTCGACTGCATGAAGCCGGAATCGCTAGTAATGGCGTATCAGAACGACGCCGTGAATACGTTCCCGGGCCTTGTACACACCGCCCGTCACATCACGAAAGTGGGCTGTACTAGAAATCGCCGAGCCAACCGCAAGGGGGCAGGCGCTCAAGGTATGACTCATGATTGGGGTGAAGTCGTAACAAGGTAGCCGTAGGAGAACCTGCGGCTGGATCACCTCCTTTCTAAAAGAAACGGGAATACGACCTGCTTCGGTAGCAGGTACGATTCTCCACCGGTCCCTCGAGGACCGGGTTCGGCTCTCAAAGCCCGACGGGTTCTGACCTGTTCCATCCGATAAGTCAAAAGCTTCTTAAAGACGAAACCAAAGCCCCGACTCGATGAAATTCGAGCCGGGGCTTTTTGTTTTTGTCTCCCAAATTTTTCACTGCGATCTCAACAGAACCGTGTTGCTCCATCCGCGATCCGGTCCCTCTTCTACGTTGCTCCTCTCATCACTATTTAGGACTATGCAAACCAGGAGGATGAATGCCCGGCCAATTGCCCACGCTCGATCAGACGTTCCGTACGTTACGGATTTTGCACGTCGTATTCATGGCCACCATGGTCATGTATGCGTATGTATTGCACATTGTGACGCCGCCCCCAGCCGTCGTCGATCTCACAGTGTTTTGGTCGATTTCTGGACTCGCGAGCGGTTCCTACTGCGCGTCGATGCGGGTCAGGCGAGGAAGATCGCACCGGCACTTGAGAAACTTCGCGCCAACCCCGATGATCGCGCGGCAATGACCAACTGGCGAGCCGGAACGATTCTGAGCGACGTGACCCTGGAGTGCGTTCTGCTGTTCGGATTGGCCTTGTACTTCATGGGGGCGACAGTGATTCAGATCGCGCCTTTTTTCGTCGCGCCGTTTGTGACCATGCTTCTACTTTTTCCAAAGCGGCCCTAGAAATCTCTGGGGTTTATTCGACAATTACCAGGAACTTTGAGGTTTTTACCGGCTTGGCGTCCTTATCAAACGGCCGCGCATATTCAAACAGCAGCGGCACCGACCCCGGCGCGCCCGCGGTGAAACTCCAGACCTCATCCCCAGGGCCGCCGACCGCATCGTTGTCAGTTTTTCGTTCGCTATAAGTAGTTCCCACAAGCTTCAACGCCTCGGGATCAAGCGTCGTCGCCAACCTCCAACTGTATCCCGTCGTGTGATTGGCCGGCAGCGTGATCGAAAAATCCTTCCCGGAAAGGACCCGGACCTGTTCGACGTCGGCCGTCTGAAATTCTGGCGCGACCCTCGCAGATTGCGTCGCGTGACCCACGGCTTTCACCGCGAAAACGCGCGCGCCCTGGAATTTTCCGTCGCCATCAAACGCAAAAGCAAAAGTCGCAGAGCCCACGGTCGCGCAAGCGTGGCAACCGTCGCGCAAAATGTAATCCACCAAAAATGTCTGCCGCCCAAACCCGCTCGAATCAAGTTTCGGCAGCGCCGGATTGGACCGATCCGCGGGCCAGATGCTGATATTCGGAAATGTGTTCGCCAGCGCCGCGTATGCCGGATATTTCTGCAGTTCCACCTGCGGATACTGGCTGTCATCATCGACGTCGATCGGCGAAGGATTGCCATTCACCAGTAAAACGCCCTCGAGTTCATTGGCGCGAAACGCATATTGAATGTACGCAACATCTACGCGCGCAACGGCACGCATGGCGCGCAAGTAAATCACGCCGGTTGCAGACATGCTTCGAGCAAACGCTACCGCTTCCGGAGCAGCGCCGGCAGCTTTCATCTCACCGAGAAAACATATTTCGATTTTGTCGGGATCCGCTTCGCATCGCGTGCGAATCGCCGCGAGCACGTCAGCGGAGGGATTCCACACCGCCGCGCTGGTGACGCGAGCACTCGATGCGGCCGCAGCTTTAGCAGCGGGAGCTTGAGCCCGGCACGTGCCGCAACCAGACGCAACGAGAAAAATTGTGAAGAGGAAAAGCGCGATACGGGAACCGGAGACCTGCGCGATTTTCATAGGGGACTTCGTCCGACTCGACTGCAAGAACCTCGCAAAACACCGGGCGGCGGTGCGTGACGCCGCCGCCCAGCGTCCCTGTTGCACGACTTACTTCGGCGCCCCAGCGACCCAAACCTGATCGGCCGATGAGATGTCCACGTTCTTCAACTCAGTTTTGATTTTGTACGAACGCAGTTGGCCCTTGCCCTTGACCGGGTTCATCTTGAAACCCAGAAAATACTGGTTCTTCAAAATCATGTCCAGCTGCTCCAGAAACGGCGCGAACGAAATCGGCGTTTGCAAACCCTGAAAGAAAGATTCGCCGCCGGTACGCTCGGTCAGCTGGTCCAGATTGCTCTGGCCGTAGCTGACCCGGAACGAATTGTGACCGGCGCGGCCGACCCCGCTGGCGTAAAGCGTGTGGATGATAATGCCCTCTTTCTCGGCCCTTTCGTAGGTGGTCTGAATGTCCGGGCTGAACGGGTCGCCGCGGAAACGATCGATACCGTCCGCGATCAGCAGAATCTCGCGGCGCGTGTATGGACCTGGCGCGGGCCATCCCTTCATCAAAGAAATGGTGGAGAGGTAAATGCTCGAATAAGCCCCGCTATTGCCGAACGGCAGCCGGACGCCTTTCGCCGCCGCCGCGTGATCCCGGCTGAAGGGCGAAGTGGCCTGCACGCCGCCGTTGCTCGCGTAAAAAACGCCAATGGACGTCAACCTCGCCTGCGCATTAATAAAATTTTTAATGTCGCTCAGCTGATTGCCGATTGCTTCGATACTGGTGGCGTCATCAATCACGATGGCCAGCTGCAGCTCGGACTTATCGCCTTGGGCCGGAATAAAACCCGTGACGGCTCTCTTATCCTTCGATTCGAAGACGTTGATATCGTCCTGGCTCAACGCCGGTGGCGGAGTATATTTCGGCCCGAGTGCGGTAACCACCACGCTCACCGGCACCGTGCCTTGAGCTAACAGCGACGGCACTGCGCCCAGCGACACCAATACAGCTACGAACACCGCAAAATTCCTGATCGATCGATGCATGCACAGCTCCTCTTTAAAACTTGCGTTGGGTACTCGAGACCTAAAGGCGGCGCGATGGCCGTCAACTGGCGCAACTCTAGTGGGGGCACCACATTCTGTCAAGATGAACAGGCGATGCGCCGGGCTCGATCACCATCCTTCTTAGATGTTTGCGGCGCTAATTAAAGATGCACGGAAAATCGGCGCGGAAATCCGGTTGCGCGAACCATGACGTACTCCCGAATCGCTGCAGTTTGCGCAAATCGCCGCGCAGAAAAATTTTCCCGGTCCGGCGAAAGGCTTGCGAAACTCGCGAGGGCCTGTCGTATGATAATCGGGCCCAGAAACGACATTTACCAACCGGCCCACGTGTCCCCAATTTATCGATAGAGAGGAATTCTGATGAGATTGAAGAAATTCGCAGTGGTCCTGGCGGCATTATCCGCGATGGCCTGCGCTGCTTCGGCAGACACCGTCATATTGAAAAATGGCGATCATCTGACCGGAACGGTCGAAACCTCGGATGGCAAAAACATCACGCTCAAGACCGATTTTGCCGGCGAAATCATGATCCTCTGGACCTCGATCTCCGAAGTCAAAACCGACAACCCGATCTACGTCGTCATGCCGGACAAATCCACGGTCAGCGGCCTCGTCACCACCGAAGGCAGCAACATCATCATCCGCCCGGCCACCGGAGCTCCCGTACAACTCTCCGTATCGCAGGTAACCGTCGTCCGCGGCATGGCTCAGGAGCAGGCCTACGAAAAATCGCTGCATCCCAGCATCCTCGAAGCCTGGAAAGGCGGCGTGAATTTGGGTTTTGCCCTCGCCCGCGGCAACAGCGAAACCACCAACCTCACCACCGGCTTCACCGCCGATCGCAAGACCAACAACGACGAAACCACCGCCTACTTTTCGTCTTTGTATAGCACCAACGACAAGACCGGCGGCGGGACCATCGCCAATTCCCTGGTCGCCGGAGCGAAATACGACCACAACATCACCAAGAAAATCTTCGTCTTCGGTAGCGGCGATTTCACCCATGACGAATTGCAGTTCCTCGACATTCGCGCGATCTTCAGCGGCGGTTTGGGCTACCACCTGATCAACAACCCTAATACCACGCTGGATATCCTCGGCGGCGTGAACTATACCCACGAAAGTTACAGCCCCAATCCGGCGGTGGTCGGTTCCGTCGCTGTCACCCGCAATCTGGCGGGCATCACCGTCGGCGAAGCGGGCGTGCATAAATTCGGCAAGTCCACCACCGCCACCGAAGTGTTTTATTTCTACCCGGACTTGACCAACACGGGCCAGTACCGCTTCTCGTTCGACGCGGCTTCGGTCACCCAAATCAGCAAATGGTTCGGCTGGCAGATCGGGTTCAGCGACCGCTACGTCAGCGACCCGCCGATCTTCGGCACCAAAGCGAACGACATCATCTTCACCACCGGCGTGAATTTCAGCTTCGCGCACTAGAACGCAAAGGAAGACCGGATAACCCGCCGGGCTGATGGCGCGTCGAAGTTAGGCGCGTCACCAGCGCCGGCCAATAGCACGCCGCAGCGAACCATCCGACACCCTCCCTTCCAGCCTGGGGTGCTCGTTCCCTTCTTGAAAATTGAACGCAGCACCACGGAGCCGAGCGATGCCACGACATGCCGTTCGCGTTTTATTGTCTTTGTTTTTCTCCGCAACATTTCTAGTCGCTCTCGTCGCAACCAGCGCTCTCGCGCAAGAGGAAAAACCAGCCTCTTCCGCCAACCCGCCGGCCGACGCCAACAACACCCCCGTCCGCCTGGCGATGCGTAACGTGGAATACCACCTCACCGACCAAATCATCGTGCACATCGGCAGTCTCGATGGGCGATTGACACCGAAGCCGGGCCAGATTCCCGTCTTCGATGACAAAGGTTCTTTCGGCCTCGCTGTCGACGCCGCGCAAATCACCCTCGGCATGACCGCGCTCACCAACGACCTGAACGATTACGTTTTCGCCAAGCCCGACGCCCCGCTGAAAAAACTAAGCGCCAGCGCGAAGGGTGACGAGCTGACCATCCAGGGATTGCTGATCAGCAAAGGTGGTATTCCGTTTCAGACGGTAGGCACCATGTCGGTGACGCCCGAAGGTTTGATTCGTGTGCGCACCAACAAGGTCAAAGCGCTGAAGATTCCGGTGAAGGGCCTGATGGACCTCATCGGCCTGGACGCCCAGAAGCTGCTCGATACCAGCAAAGTCGAAGGTGTGAGCATCGACAAGGACGATATGATCCTCGACCCTGCAAAAATCCTGCCGCCGCCGGAAATTCAGGGAAAATTGACCAGCCTGAAACTCGAGAACGGAGAAATTCATCTGGTATTCGGACCCGCGGACGGCAGAACCGTCCCGGACCCGGTAAAGGACAGCTGCGGCGCGAAATACTACCTGCACTTCCGTGGCGGCTCGGTTCGTTTTGGCCGCTTGACTATGACCGACACCGATCTCGAATTGATGGACGCGGATCCACAGGACTCTTTCGATTTCTCAATCGATCACTACAACCAACAACTCGTCGCCGGCTATTCGAAGATGACCCAATCCGGCGGCCTCTGCGTCCACATGCCGGACTACAACAAGCTGAAGCACCCCACGGCAAAGAAAGCCAAACCATAGCGACGAACGCGAAGCAGATTCCCGAACGGAACGCGCGTTCCAGAATCGGTTCAGTCCTCGCCAACGATTGCGAAATCATCGTCGCTCAATTTGCCACCGAACTTTGGCAGCCACTGGCCCGACCGGCTCAGCGGCCATAGCGTCCACGTTGCCGGCAAAGTGTCAGACGTAAATTCACAAACAATTGCGAGATCCTCGGCATCCGCAAGGGTCGCCAATTCCTCGCGGTTTACGTCCCGGTGGCAAACCTCGTGTCCCTGGCCGTCCAGAATCGACAAGCTCCAAAGCAGCGGATCGGCCAACGCTCCCCGCGGGATTTGCGCCCGCCCGAATCGGATCGTCGCGATCCACGGATAAATTTTCTCCGGCCAGTCGGGTGCCGCATCGGGATTCGGTGGCTCGGCCCCGCGCATCGTGTACGCCTGCGCTTTCCGATGCTGGAAAGACAATCCTGCGTACGCCTCGTACTCTCGCAACGTGCGCGCCGCCCCCAAGCCAAAACTTTCGAGCGTTTCGCCCCGCAGCAGCCGGCTGATCTTCCGCCGGCTGGCATCATCCAGATTTCTCCACGGGCCTGCCACCTCAGCTGTATCGGAATGATCGCTCCAATGTTTCGGCGCCTCGGCTCGAATGTAGTCGTGCCAGATGATTGTCTCGGCCGGATGGAACAGATCGTAACCATGCGTGTAGGCGCGCACCGTCATCGCCGATTCTTCGCCCATGAAATAGAGCTCCGGATCGTAAGGAACTTCCTGGACCAAGCTGCCCGGAGCAAAAAGAAATCCAGCCGCCAAAAATCGCGCCCGCAAGGGCTGTCTCGAAATTCGTTCCGGAGGAAACGCTCCCGGCCTCAATTGCGGAATTCCTTCCTTGGAAAAATCCTGAAAAATCATCTGCAGCGGATTCTCCCGCAGAATCTCGTTTTCTCCAGGCGTAAATGGCGCAGCGTAGGTGCTGATGATCGGCTTGGCCGCCCGCGTCTCCGCCGCGGTTCGCACCAAAGTGCGATCCCACGATTCCGCGACCCGGCAATGCGAATCAACCTGCAGGAACCAATCTTCGCCCTGCCACAACTTCATAATCTCCGCGCGCGCCCAGCACGCGCCTCTGCTGTCGCGCCAGTTCACCTCCACCACGCGAAACCGCGGATCCTCGGCAAAAGGCAGCGCCGGATCGCTGGCATCGCGCTGCCAGCAAACTCCGAACCGCAGCCGCGCGGGATTACTGGCCTTGCGCAGGCAATCTTGCACCGTCGGCACCAGCTGCGAATCGCGATACGCCGCGATCGAAACGAAGATCAAACCTTCATCGTGTGAATGTAATGGTTCGCTCATGAGACATCACCGGCCAAGTTATTTGCGACAATTCGGCCTGAAACCCAACGCAATATTTACCTCTGAAGGTACGTCGCCACAGCAACCACTGGCTTTGTAGATCACCGCCTCAGTACTTTACTGTACGCAGCAAGCACGCCCTCACGGGCCGTGCACTGCAAATCAGGCCTCAACATTAGTTTTTCCCTCTTTGGTACGCATTTGCTGACGAGTTCACGCGAACAAAAAAAAGAAATCGCATTTAATCACTCCGCTCCAATCCAGTCCTCTCCATCGTGCGTATGGATGAGTGGTGGCGCACTTACCACGGGGAACCTGCACTTCCTGGCCCTTCTTAGCCAAGCACAAGACATTCTAAAAACATGCAGTAAGGAGAGAGGTTCGTCGTGGACAAATTGACAACGCTCTTGAATCGCGCTGTTTCGCGCCGCAAATTCGTTGCTGGAGTAGGAGCAACCGCCGGCGCCACAGTGGTATTAGGACTGAACGGATGTTCCGGCAGCGGTTCAACTCCAACGCCTACACCAACTCCGACGCCTACGCCCGTCGTGTTCGGCGACACGGACGTCCTTAACTTCGCGCTGAATCTGGAATATCTCGAAGCACAATTTTACCTTTACGCGGCGACCGGCGCGGGCCTGCAAGCTTCCGATCTGACTCCTGGATCAGCTTCACCCTACCAAACGGTGGGAACTGTCACTCTCGGTGACGCGGCTGCGGTCACCGGCCTGACGCCTGCACAGCAGGACATCCTCAACGAGATCGCCTACGAAGAACAACAGCACGTCCGCTTTCTTCGCAGCGCCCTCGGCAGCGCCGCCGTGCCGATGCCGAATATCGACTTGTCCTTTTTCGGCCCTCTGGCAGTCGCGGCCGGAATCACTCAAAACGCCACCGGCGACGGCTCCTTCAGCCCTTTCGACAGCTTCGACGATTTTCTGGTCGGCGGGTTCATCTTCGAAGATGTCGGCGTAACCGCCTACTCCGGCGCAGCCGGCTTGATCAGCCCCGCGGGCGTCGCCGCTGGTTATCTCACCGCAGCGGCAGGCATCCTCGCGGTCGAGGCTTATCACGCGGGTTACATTCGCACGTCGCTGACCGGACGCGCGATCGCCGCCGGCTCCGCCAGCAATTACCCGCAACTCGGTGCGGCCAACCTCGTCGAAGATCTCCGGGCCATGCTCACCGTCGGTAATAGCGCAGCGCCTTCCACCCCCGGTTCAGTGGAAACCTTGCTGGTTCTGCCTACCAGCATCTCTACACCGAGCGCGATCGTCGCGGCCGATCCCACCAACGCCGTCGGCTTCGCCCGCACGGTTAACCAGGTCCTGCACATCGTTTACGGTTCGCCCACGGTCGGCGTCAGCAAGGGCGGATTCTTTCCCAACGGCGTCAACAGCATTTTTGCGACAACTACCGCGTAATCCAAAACGAGACTCGAAAAGGAAGGTAAAACGAAATGGCTAATCAAGAGACGCAAATTTTGGATGAAGTAATCGCTTCCAGTCGTCGCAAGATGTTGGCTTTCGGCCTCACCTCGTTGGCGGGCATTGCCGCCGGAGCGTTTGCTTCCTCGGCCGAGGCCGCGAGCTTCACCGATTCCGACATCCTGAACTTCGCCCTCAATCTCGAATATCTCGAGGGGAATTTCTACTACTTGGCGGCTTTCGGCACCACCATCGATGTGGCTAATTCCGCATCGACGGCCGCCGGCGCGCCAAAAATCACTCTCTCCGGAACCGTCGGCACTCCCGGCACAGTTTCCGGCGGCAGCCAGGTTCCCTTCAGCACCATCCAAGTCGGTTCCTACGCGGTCGAAACCGCAATCGAAGAAGGCAAGCACGTCCAATTGTTGCTGGGCGCGCTCGGGTCTTCAGCAGTCGCCCAACCCGCGATCAACCTCGGCACTTCGTTCCCCGCGCTGGCCACGGCGGCGAAGATTCCCAACGGCAGCAGTTTCAGCCCTTACGCCAGCGATGACGATTTTCTCGTCGGCGCTTACGTGTTCGAAGACGTCGGCGTCACCGCCTACCACGGAGCCGCGCCGCTCATCACTACGCCGTCGAATCTCACCGTCGCTGCCGGAATTCTTGCGGTCGAGGCTTATCACGCAGGTCTGATCCGCACCACCATCAACTACCTCGATCCCCAGGGCACCGGCATCGCCAGCTACACCAATTTGATTTCCGCTCTGCGTGCCTCGCTCTCCCAGGCGGCTTTGCTGGGCGCGGCTCCCGGTCCGTACGACACCAATCCCGATGACTTCGGTTTGGCGACCTTCCAGGTTGCTCTCGGCGGCGGTGGGAACGTAACCGCCACCCGCCTGACCGACGCCGATCAGACCAACGTCATCGCCTTTGCCCGCAACCCTACCCAAGTCTTGAATATCGTCACCGGTGGTGGAGCGATCAGCAACGGCAAAGTGGTCAGCCCGGCCACGGGCGTCTTTTTTCCGAATGGCTTGAACGCTGGGCCGAACGGTTTCAAATAGAAAAGAGCACTTCACGGTTGGCAATCCAGAAAATAAAAAATCCGGCGAGTCACTCCTCTCGCCGGATTTTCTTTTTCACAAGCTTTCAGCGGGACAATAGGTGTTGAAGTTCTCCCAGGTCGGACGCTGAAACATCCGAAACGGCCCAGTACACCATGCCGTTCTTCCGCCACGTAATCCAGTTGTAGCCCTGCTGCGCACCCGACAGCGGATAAGTGTTGGCATCGGGCGTCGGCCAAATGAAGACGTTCACGAAATGTTTGCGCCGTCCATAAACCAGAGCCGCCACGGTCCGTCCGCCCACTACATCCAGTCGCCCGCCCGTCAAAGGAAATCCGTCGTCCGCAAAATCCTGCACCGTCGGCGCGAAATCCACCTTCCCGTCGAACCACGGCTTCACTGTGTGCTGATCGGTGGAAATCACGTCGGTCAAATGCCCTGGCTCCAGCGACCGCAAATGCGCATCCACCACCTGCGCCGCCAGATCATTCTGGCGGACTCCGCCGGTGACCGCCGGAATGATCCGCCAGAAAGAATAAATCACCAGAATCAACGCCGCCGCTATGGCCAGCCACTGCGCGAACACCCGCCGCGAAGATATCGTCACCGGTGCGGCGAATCGCTCCGCCGCAATCACCTTGGCTCGCAGATCCTTCGGCGCTTTTTCGTAAAGATGCGCGCGCTGCAGCGAAGCTCGCAGCGATTCCTGCGCGTCCAGCGCGGCCACGCATTCCGGACACCCTTCCAGATGCCGCTCGAATTCGCCCGCGCGTACCGCGTCCAGCTCCCCGTCCAGGTAGCCGTGAATCGTCGTGCTCGGAAACTCACAACTCACGGGGCGCCTCCTCACGGGCTGAACCCGTCAACGCTACCTGCAGTTGCGCCCGCGCCCGCGACAGTGCGGACATCACCGTGCCGATGGGAATCGAAGTAATCGCCGCAATCTCCTTGTAAGAGCATCCTTCCAGTTCGCGCAAAACCACCACTTCACGAAAACGCGGCGGCAGCGATTCCAGCGCCTGCGTCAAACGCTCGCGATTGTTCCCCGCGATCGCCAAAGCTTCGGGTGTGACGCTATTCGGCATATGCAGTTCTTCGTTGAACTCCGCCACCGGCTCCGGCGGCCGGTTTTTCTCCAGCCAGCTGAAACACGTATTCCGCACAATTTGCAAAAGCCACGCCCGCGCGTCCAGTCCGTGAAAACCGCCAAAAAATCGATACGCGCGTAGCATCGCTTCCTGGGTCACATCTTCGGCGTCGGTCCGGTTGCGCACCAGCCAGCGCGCCAGGTTGAACGCCGAATCCAGATGCGGGAGCACGAGAGAATTGAAGCGTTCGGTCTCCCGCGCGTCCGGCACTCCTTCACCATTTCCTGGATGAGTTGCTTCCACCATGTATAACCGCCCGTCCGGGCATTTTATTCCCTTCCCTGCTGTGAAAACTAAAAATAAAAACCCACCCCCGCCGGAATAAAACCGCCCATGACCCGGTCTGGAAGAGTACAAGGCGCCGCTAGACGCGCCCCAATGAGGGAGGAATTATGGAACGCAAAAAGTCAGACCGCATCCTGCACGATCACAATCACGACGGCATCGACCGCCGCGGCTTTCTCGAATGTATGGCCTGGGCCGGCACCGGAGCCTTCTGCGTCATGCAGGGCGGCGTTCTGAAATCGTTCAGCATGAGCCGCATCGGCGAATGGGATGCCAAAAAAATGTCAGGCGAACTCAGCTTCGTCCAGATCAGCGACAGCCACATGGGCTTCAACAAGCCCGCCAATCCCGACGTCGCCGGCACCCTGCAAGCCGCCGTCGATAAGATCAATGGCCTGGGCACCGCGCCCGAATTCCTGCTGCACACCGGAGACATCAGCCATCTTTCCAAGCCCGAACAATTCGATCAGGTCGATCAGATCCTCAAAGGCGCCAAACCAAAAGACGCCTTCTTCGTCCCCGGCGAGCACGACGTCCTCGACGACGACGGCAAAAGCTACCTCGCTCGCTACGGAAAAAACACCAAAGGCCAGGGGTGGTACAGCTTCGACAAAAAAGGCGTCCACTTCATGGGCCTGGTGAACGTCATGAATCTCAAAGCCGGCGGCCTCGGCACCCTTGGCGCGGAACAACTCGAATGGATCGAAGATGACGTCAAGCATCTCAGCCACAGCACGCCCATCGTCGTCTTCGCCCACATTCCGCTGTGGTCCGTGTATCCCGAATGGGGTTGGGGCACGCAAGATAGTGCCCAGGCTCTCGGCTACCTGAAAAAATTCGGCTCGGTAACGGTGCTGAATGGCCACATCCACCAAACTATGCAAAAAGTCGAAGGCAACGTGACCTTTCACACCGCCATGTCCACCGCCTTTCCCCAACCGGAGCCGGGCAAAGCACCTTCGCCCGGACCAATGAAAGTCCCAGCCGAACAATTGCGCAGCGTCCTCGGCATCACCGACGTGAAGTCCGTTCACGGCCAACACGCGCTGGCCGTAGTGGATTCGACTCTGGCGTAACGTAGCCGCAACGATCAAAAGAGATCGCGACAAGAAAAATCACAAAAAAAGAAAAAGGAGAAAGACCATGCAAGCAGGGAGAAGTGTGCGCATTTTTGGTTTAGCAGCAGCGTTGGTGCTGCTGCAGGCAGGGGGCGCAGCACGGGTCGCGCGAAGCGCCCCGCAAGCGCGCCCGGCAACCGCTGAAGTGAAAATCGATAATTTTAGTTTCAGCCCCGCGACGCTAACCGTCGCGCCGGGTACCACCATCACCTGGACCAATCGCGACGACATTCCCCACACCGTCGTCAGCACCGACGATCCCAGGGCCTTCAAATCCAAAGTGTTGGATACCGACGAGAAGTTTTCCTACAATTTCACCAAGCCCGGCACCTTCGCCTACTTCTGCTCCGTGCATCCGAAAATGACCGGCACCGTCGTGGTCAAGTGAGCGCGCCATGAACGTAAATCCATTCGACCCCAAAACTGTTCTGCTCGCCAAACACGCGCAGCACGTAGTGCTCATCCATTTCCCCATCGCGCTCTTTCTCTGCGGCGTCGCATTCGACGCCGCCGCGCGCTGGACCAAGCGCCGTGGCTTGGCCGACGCGGCCTACTACAATTTTTTAGTAGCCGCGATCTCGACCATCCCGGTTCTAGCCACGGGAATTCTCGCCTGGCAATTCGCGCTCGAGGGCCAAAAACTCAAAGGCATCCTCCTCGAACACATGCTGCTAGGAATAACCTCCACCGCATTCATCTGGATCACTTGGTGGCTGCATCACCGCGCGCGGCGCAACGGGACCGAATTACCCGCGTCTCGTTTTTCGCTAGAGCTGCTGGGCGTGATGGTGATTACTGCGACCGGACACCTCGGCGGATTTCTCAGTGGCGTTAACGGTGGCGGTTAAGGTCCCGTGTTCCACTTGCCGTAACACTCGTCGAGCTTACGCAGCGTGGAACCCGGATCCTTTTTGTGGCGAAGAAAATCGTGGACGATCTCCGAAGCCTCAGTTTGAAACTCAACGAAACCGGGAAACCGCGGACGAACATAAGCCTGCTCCAATGTCGGCAGCGTGGATTCGAAGAAGCCACTCGACATCGCGTTGACTTCCGGATCCACCCACGCGGTTTTGTTTCCCGGTTGCCCGCCGGAATGAACGTAGAGCCCGCGCTGGCAATCGGCTCCCGCCACCCACGCCGCGTATTCCGCCGCAGCGGAAATCTCTTTGCATTGATGTGAAATCGCGAGTCCCGCCCCGCCCAGCAGCGCCCCCACCGGCCCGCGCGAATTCGACGACGGTATATTCGTGAACAGCACGGTCGATGGCCGGTAACCGGGACGCGCGTAATTCGAATACCCAAAACCGAATGGGCAGTACGCAATTTCTTTCGTGGAACTCATTTTTTCCCACACGGCAATCGGATTCCAGTCGAGCGCTTCGGGCGGAGCAGCCTCGGCCAGCTGCTGCAGTCGATGCAGAACAGCTTCCCCCGTAGCAGTGCTGACAATTTTATCGTGGGCCGCCGTAAACGCCGGCTCCCCCAAATTCGCGCTTAGCGTAAAAAAAGTGCACAGCGAATCGACTGCCAGCAACGGAGTCGTCACGAACCCACGGCGGATTTTCGCCAGCTGCAAAACTTCATCCCAGGTGCTGGGCACGCTCGCGCCCGCGGCTTTCAGCAAATCCGAGCGATAACCGGCCACTTGCGCAGCAGCGTCGATACCCAAAGCCCATTGATGCCCATCGTAAAAATAACTTTGGTGCGAAGCGCCCACACTTTCGCCGCGCAGCGTTGTCAGAACTTCAGGCGCGATGTGCTGATCGAGCGGAACCAGGTAGCCATGCTTCGCCACAGTGCCCATGAAAGGATGATCGAGCACCACGAAATCGTATTCCTCGACGATCCGGCGAATCGGATCGTCCGCAAATCCCTGCAGCGAACGTGCCTGCCATTCGATCCGAATTTCCGGATGCGTCTCCGCGAACTTCGCCGCCGTCGCCAGCATTGGCGCAAAACCGCGATCGTGATTCCAGGTCATTCCTCGGAGCGTTATCAAGCAAGATCTCCCTTCACTTGGCGCAAAACCATCGGGCGACTCATCCGTCCGGCGCTAGACAACTTTCTTTTCTTTGAATCCGGCGATTTCCGCCGAGCTGAATCCCAACTCCGTCAGAATTTCGTCCTTATGCTCGCCCAGCATCGGCGGCCTGCGGATTTCACCCTGCGTCCGGCTGAATTCAATCGGTGGACCCACCGTACGAAATTTTCCCGCGACCGGATGATCGAATTCCACCAGAATTTCGTTATGCACCACCTGCGGATCGCGTTCGACTTCCGGAAAAGTATTCACCGGAGCCGCCCAAATATCCGCTTCCATAAAAATTTCCATCAGCTCCGCGGTAGTCTTGCGCAAAAACCCGGGCTCGAGCTTTTGTTTTACTTCGTCGCGGTCGGCGATCACGTTTCGCGAATCATTCCCTTCGAAACCCCCAATTCCGACCAGCGCCGCTATTTTCCCCACCGGCATCATCGCAATCGAAATGTAACCATCCTTCGTTTTGTACACGCCCATCGGCGCGCCCACATAAGGATGTCCGACGCCCGCCGCGCTGCGCTTCGGTTCGCGCAAAGTATTCAGATAAAGCGTCAGCTCCTGCGTGGTGTGGTGAATCATCGAATTCAGCAGATTCACATCGATGCGCTGGCCCTTGCCCGAATTCGCGCGCTCGTAAAGAGCCATCAGCACGCCAATGACAATGTGCAGGCCGGCGGTCAGATCTGCGAGTCCGATTCCCACCGGAACCGGCGGATCCGACGCGGTTCCATTCAGCATCAGCACGCCCGCAATCGATTGTGCGAGCAAATCCTGCCCCGGCCGATCCTCATACGGACCGTCCTGGCCCCAGCCGGAGCTGGCGCAGTAAATCAACCCGGGTTGAACCGCGGAAAGAGCTTCGTAACCAAGTCCAAGTCGATCCATCACGCCCGGCCGGAAATTTTCGATCAGCACATCCGAAGATTTAATAATGCGTCGCGCGATTTCTTTTCCTTCCGCCGCCTTCAAATCCAAAGTGATGCTGCGCTTGGCCCGATTGAACGCCAGATACGAAAGGCTCTCACCTTTCACGAACGTATCCCCGATCGACCAGCCCCGCGACCATTCACCTGCGCGCGGCTCGATCTTCACAATATCCGCGCCCATATCTCCCAGCAGCTGCGTCGCGCTCGGCCCCTGGACGAGTTGACTAAAATCAGCGACGCGCAATCCCTTCAACGGTCCACTCATGCTATTTAATTCCTCCGTGACTCCGAAACCGTACAGTTACAAATAATTTTCGAATCAGACCTGCGCGGCGGACGTCATGCCGCCATCGATCACTAAACACTGCCCGGTGACCCACGCACTTTCGTCGCTCGCGAGATACAGCGCGCCGTACGCCACATCTTTCGCCGTGCCCAGCCGACCGAGCGGATGCATTTTCACCCACGAAGCCCGCAAAGTCTTCGGATCAGCCGCCCGTTCCAAAACCTGCACGTTCAACGGCGTTTCGATCGTGCTCGGCGCGATGCAATTCACCCGAATTCCGTCTGCCGCATACTCGCGTGCCATCTGCCGCGTCAGACTGATCACCCCGCCCTTACTCGCTGCGTAGTGCGGGTAACCGGCCAGCCCGATTAGTCCTTGCACGGACGCCATATTTACGATCGAACCGGATTTGCGTGCCAGCATGTCCGGCAAAACGTACTTCGAAGTCAGAAACATGCTCGTCAAATTGACCCGAATGATATTTTCCCAGTCCTTCAGTTCCATTTTGTGGGCGGGAGCTTCCGAGGCGATGCCGACGACGTTAACGAGAATATCGATTTTTCCGTACTCCCGAATGCCAGCAGCAACAGCGTCCCGAACTTCGTTTTCCGACGCAACGTCCGCGCGTTGAAAGTGAATTCGGCCTCCCGCGGACAAAAGCGCGTCAGCGACGGCTCGCCCGGCCCCGTCGTTAACGTCGACCCCGACGATGGCTGCTCCCTCCGCGGCAAAAAGCTCCGCAATGCCCTGCCCGATGCCACTGGAGATTCCGGAGATGAACGCAACGTGATCCTTGAGGCGCATAATCAGATTTCCTCGACCGCAGCCCTACACAATCCAGTGTCGCTTCCGGCGATTTGCATGTCTCTCTCTGAGAATGGGCCGGTGGCATTCCTGAAGGTAAGCGCATAGAAACTTATCACAGTGACGAGTCCGCCTCGCGACTTTTTCGAGCGCCGCCGCTGATGAAGCTGAACAGAAAACCGAACTCAGCTATGCTGCTAGACGTTGCGTTTTGAAACGGCGGAGGAAGTGGGCCAAATGTCAAAAGTAGCAGTAACAAAGATCGTGAGTCTCGGTGAATTGGCAGAGCAAGTGCCAAACGGCGCCAGCATCGGCGTAGGCGGCGTGCATCTCGCGCGCCTGCCAATCGCGCTGATTGAGACCGTACTGAAGCTGGGCCGCAAAGATTTTACTTTCGTCAGCTGGGGCGGTGGCTTGCCCCTCGAACTTTTTCTGGAAGCTGGAGCCCTGCGCAAACTCGTTTTTTGTTTCTCCAGCCTGGACATTCTCGGACTCGCGCCGCGATTTCGCGCTGCGCTTGAAACGGGCAGCGTCGAAGTCGAAGAGTGGTCCGCCCTCGCCATGATTCAAGGC
This sequence comes from uncultured Acidobacteriota bacterium, assembly GCA_963711325.1. Taxonomy (GTDB): domain Bacteria; phylum Acidobacteriota; class Terriglobia; order Acidiferrales; family UBA7541; genus Palsa-295. The sequence goes on from CAVQDR010000001.1 coordinate 683,216, forward strand.
CTTCACGCTGCGTTCTACAACCTCCCGGAAATGCCCTTCCAGGTCCCCGTCGGTTCCGACCTGATGAGCAAAGGAGATTTTTGGAAGCAGACGCCCTCGCCGTTCACCGGAGAAATGGTCGGCCAGGCGCGGCGGATCGACGTCGACGTAGCGCTGCTGCACGCGCAGCGCGCCGATCGCGATGGGAACATCGAAATCCAAGGCGCACGCGGCCTCGATTTAAGCCTGCTCGGTGCGGCCAAAGAGAAATACTTCACGGTGGAAGAAATTGTCGAAGTCGGCAAACTCGGCGACGCGCCGAAATCCTACGTGCTGCCCCGCAGCTTCGTCACCGCCATCGCGCAGGTGCCAAAAGGTGCGTATCCGACGTCTTGCCTGCCCTACTACACCACCGACTATCAGCGCTTGGTTGATTACGTTCGTAGAGAAGAGCAACAGCGCAAGAAAAGTGTCGCGGTGCCCGAACCAGACAGCGTCAAGCAAGCGACGAGCGCCGCGCCAGATCATTTCGCACCGACGACCGAGCGAATGGAATTCCTCGAGCGCGCAGCGAAGGTTCCACTCCGCTCCTTGACGCCCGACCGCCTGGCGCGCTACGGCCAGCACATCGAGCCAGCCACGCCATTTACGACCGACGAATTGCTCGCCGTCCTGCTCGCCCACGAATATGACAACTCCAGCGTCTGTTCCGTCGGCTCCGTCTCCCCGCTAGCCATGGTTTCGTATCTCCTCGCCAAGCGCACTCACGCGCCGCAGCTAATGCTGATCTCGCTCAACGGCGGCTTCGTGGATGTTGAGTCGCATCCGATGTCGTTGACGCTGGCCGAGCCGCTCGACTGGCAAACCGCGAAAGTTTTCTGGGGCGGCGACGAAACCTATCACTGGTATTACCAGACCGGCCGCATCACGCACGAAGTCATCACCGTCGCCCAAGTTGACATGCAAGGCCGCACCAACAACGCCTGGATCGAAACCAAAGGCAAACGCCTGCGCCTGCCAGGACAAGGCGGAATGGCCGACGTGACCAACATGCACAAAAACTTTACGCTGTATCTCACGCGCCATTCTCCCGAGCGCTTCGTCGAAGCAGTGCAGTTCTGCACCGCCTCGCGCGGCCTCCTGCGCGACGACGAGCGCATTCGCGCCGGATATCAGCCGGGAAAAGTACGCCTGATTTCGAATCTGGGAATCTTCGAGTTGGACATTGAAACGCGAAGATATCGCCTGGTAGGAATTCACGCGGGCGTCAGCGTGGAAGAAATTCGCCAGCAAACGGGCGGAGAATTTCTGGTGACGGAACCCGTGCCCGAAACAAAAGCGCCGAGCGCCGAGGAATTGCGGCTGATCCGCCAGGAAATCGATCCCTTCGGAATCCGGCGACTCGAATTTGTTCCGAGCAAAGAACGCCTGGAAACAATTGAGGGAATTTTGAACGCAGAGCGCGCGCTCGTAGAAGAAATTTCCGAGCGCGGCATTTAGCAAAGCACGGAAAATTTCGTTCTAGTGCGCGGCGGTTTCGACGAAGCGCATCGCTTCTTCCACGACTTTCGGGCCGTTCGATTCCACCTTGGCGAATTTGTACTGGCTGTGCGGCGAGAAGGTATCCGGGTTGAAGCCGCCTTCGGGATATTCGAATAGCCAGACGTATTGTCGGTGGGCATGATCGGCGTCGGATTCGGAAACCAGCGCGTTATCCACCGGCGTCAGCGGCTGAAAATCGGAAAATCCTCCAATGTTGTGAATCGATTGCGGCATGGTCGCGCTGAAAAACGAAACGTCGTGAGTGAAGATCATCACGAATTTCACCTGCGACGCATTCGGGCGCCGGGCAGACGCCGGGGAAAAGTTTCTTGCGATTTAGCGCGATCCATCTGAGCTGATCGGAATTCAAACCGTACGCCGAAAAGTAGCTCTGGCACGACGGGTCGGAAGGCTGGGCTTCGAGCTTCTCCACTTCGCTGGGCACGTCGGGAACAGGCGAGGCCGCGCGAGATGGAGCTGAATCGGAAGCAAGCGCAGCAGCCGCGGGACGATTCATCTCAGCCAAGCCGGACGAACGTCATCGAGCTGGCGCGAACCGGAGCATTAGCAGCGACCGAAGCCGCGGGCGTTGTATCAACCGCGAACACCGAATTCGCCGCGCGCGCTTTAGCAATTTCCTGGGCCTGCGCCTGACGCGCGACAGCTCCAACGGTCGGCCCAGAATCCTGCGTAGTCTGAGCCTGCGTCTGGCGCGCGCCGGACCGATCGTTGCTCAAATCCTCCGCAAATGCGCTGGCCGGAATGTACCCGACCACCCCGCTATGCGTTCGAATCTTGACGTACCCGTCCACCCGCTCCAGAACTTCCACCGATTCGGCGCAATCGACTTTGGTCTGCACGTCGAAAGTCGTCAGCGAATCGTAGACCCAGATGCGATCTTTGTTCGGATTGCACTTCAGGCCGGACGGACTGGCGGACGCAGCAACGGCGGAGATGGAAATACCGGCAACCACGGCGGCAAATGCCGCAAAACGGAAAGTCCCTTTCATCGTGTCCCCCATAGACCACGAATGAAAAACTGCTTTTGCCGAGTGTAGACCTTTCGCGCAGGCGAACAATACTGTCCACTCGTACAGATAAGGTACAGGTCGATAGATACCACAGATTGCTCAGCGCCGATACGTGTGGAAACTACGAGTTGCTAGGAAGTGATACGGAGTAGGACTGATGGTACTGGTAGGCGAAGTTGCAACTGGCGGGGCGGGGGGCCGGCGCGGACGCGGCCAAGGTCAGACCGGCTCACGCGCAGCAGATGAAAAACGGCTGGGTTAGTCGTGGAGCACGATTTTCAGGAGGGATTTATTCACTGTGATTTTGCCGTTGTACTCGATGAAACCGAGTTTCCTGAATTTGTTCATGAAGAAATTCACGCGGGAGCGGGTGGTGCCAATCATTTCCGCGAGCGTCTCCTGCGATATTTTTTGCAGAACCTTCTCGGGCTGGTCCTCTTTGCCGTAGCGGGCTAGGAGCAACAAGGTGCGCGCCAAGCGCTTCTCGGTTGAATTGAAGAGCTGATCGACGAGGTCGGCTTCGACCCGGCGGTTGCGCTCCAGCATATATGTAATGAACCGATCCGACAGCAAATGCTCGGCATGAAGCACGCGGATCATTTCTTTCTTTCCAATGATGAGGACGGTGGTGGGGACGACGGCGGTTGCCGTGCCCAGGCGAATGGATTCGCCGGCGATAGCTCCTTCTCCGAAGAAATCTCCGGAGCTAAAAATGGCCACGACCGCCTCTTTACCACTCTCGTTGACGACGGTGAACTTTACGCTGCCCTTCTGGATATAGATGACCGTGCTGGCCGCATCGCCCTGGGCAAAGATGGTTTGCTTCTTGCGAAATTCTCCTACCTTTCTCGAAACACCGACCGATTCGAGATACACCTGTGGATTGAACTGGCTCTTCGCCTGAGATTTCATTTTTGGATTCTTGGGAAGCGCTGAAACCTAGAACAGGCCGGAAATCGGACACTACAACTGTCCGGGACGGAATGTTACGTGCTTACGCTAGTCTGATGTCACGAAACGTGTCAAGCCGTTTCTGGTAATCGGATGGCATCAATTTTCGAATCATGGGAAGCGTGCGTAAAAACCGCAACGGGAAGAAGGCGACCGCGGTCTGGCTGTGTTCGCAGCTACCTGGAGAACAGCTTCGTGCGGAGCTCCGCCAAGATTCTGCGAAGCGGGTGCTTTCCCATTTGCTCGACCGGTGCTCGCGCAGGCTTAGGCTCGACGACTTCGCCGCGTTCTGGCGCCGTGTGATGACCGGTGATCTGGACGATCTGAATTCGGAAATAGACCGGGAGCATGGGCCGCTCGGTTCCTTGCACGATTGTTTTCGAGTAGCCGGGTTCCCACCAAATTTCTTTTCGCTGAAGCAGGCTGTAGGCCAAGTCGCGTTCCGTTTTCAATTCAGGCGTGTCCGGTAATTCCTGGTAGCGACCGAAGATTACCAAGCTGGCCCATTCCTCGAGGCTGACGATTTCATCGGTTTGAACGCAGACCAGCGGATTGGCGCGCATCCAACGGATTTTTTGACCAACGGTGGAAAAGCTGTAGAGGTAGCCGTCGTTATAGGCGAAATAAAATGGCACAACGTACGGTTGACCAGCTTCGGCACACGCGATTCTGCCGAGGCGCAGGTGGCCCAGCAGCTCCAAGCTTTTTTCACGATCGATTTCCTGAATCTGCATTGCTCCTCTTCACGATGATCGTTCAGCGCTCAACGGCCGGCACTTTCGCTGGGCTCGGCGACGAAGACCAGCGACACCAGGTACACCAGAATGCCCAAGCCGGTCAGTCCGGCAGCGACGAAAGCGAACAAGACGAACGAAAGCGGATGAAACCAGAGCAGACTTACGATTTCGAGCAGCAGGCCGAGGATGACGAGCGCGCTCGAACATTGCAGCAGGCGGCGAATTCCGATTCCAGAGAGTTTCATTGGACGGGCTTCCAGAATTTCTGGTGATCGAGATTGTCGATGTCGTGCGCGGTGTCGTGACAGCCGCTACCCAGGCACGACACCTGATTCGATTTGAGAGAGTCCATCATCGCGGTGTGAACCGGATTTTCTTCAAAGCTGCGGGCTCCCGCGTGGCAGTGCAGGCATTGCGCGTTCTTGAATCCGCCCGGTATGCGGATCGCGTCAGCGGCGGGCGGCGTGGTCACGTACTGCAAATAGATCCGCTTGAGGCCGCGGAGCTTATCGTCCAGCGGGCCGTAGATGGTGTAATCCGCGTGGCAGGAATAGCAGGCCATGTCTACCGGGACTCGGTGGTTCTGAAAGTGTTGGGCGGGAATGTGGTTGGTGTCGTCGATGTAGAGACTCTTCCCGAAGGGAACCATGACGTGGCAGGAGGTGCAGAAGCGCGTCGTTTCGGATCGTTGCACGTGGGTGTTCATCCCGCCAACGAGGCAGAGCCCGGGGAGCACACACAATCCGACGAACGCGACGATTTTCCAGCCGGCTGCGCTGGTGAGCGAAGGACGGAACAGGAAGATGGAGGCCAGCACGATGCTGAATGCGATCTGACCAATCAAAATCCCGATCATCTGCCTCCTGTTACGGCTTGCGCTAATCGCAGCCGCCTAGTTTGTTCCGGCAACGGCGGATTATTTCTTCGCGAGTGAGCGAATGAAGCCGACGAGTTCTTTGATTTGCGGGTCGGTCAGCTTGCCCTTGTAGGCGGGCATTTTGCCCTTGCCGTTGGTCACGATGTCGGTGAGTTGCGCGTCGGTTTGGCCCTGCACGTCGGCCGAGCCCAGATCCCGGACTTTTAGCGCTTTGCCGGTGGCAGTGCTGCCGGTTCCGTCCGCTCCATGGCACATGGCGCATTTGGCCTTGAAGTCACCCGCGCCATCGGCACGCGCTCCCGCGCCAAAAACAAACGCGACAGGAATAGCCGCGAGAACCAACTTCGCAATGCTTCCTCGTATGCAAGACTTCATTTTGCAATTCCTCCTTTTCTCAGTTCTTCAGCCAACTGCCGGTCAATTGAAGTGCGTAAGCTAAAACGAGTAACGGAAAGAAAAAGTGGCGTTGCTGCCGTTGAAATCCTGTAATGGAATCGCGGCCAGTCCGAATGGGTTGGTGACCCCGGTCTCGTTGAAACCGAAATAATCCCAAGCCATTTTGTAGCTGAGGCCCCGGTAAAGATCGACAACGACGGATGCATACGGTTTTTGATAATTGAAATCGAGAGTTCCGGACGGCGTAAGCGGATTCAGATAGATGGTGTTGCCGCGAACGAAGCTACCGCCGTATCCCACCATGGCGGTCACGCGCTTGGTGGCTTTCCAGATGACGCCGGCATGCGCGAAGTTGTCGTTACTCGAGTAGGTCGAAAGCGCGCCCAGCGGAGAGGAGGCGGCCGCGATGGGACATGCCGGGCCAGTGGGCAGCATCGGAACGCCGATGGGAAAAGACGAAACAGGGAGCGTAGCGGGCGGGGGCGCGGGATTGGTAACAGATGTGGAATACGCGAAGCAGATCAGCGATTGGGTATAAACAGTCCAGTAGTTGTATCCGAAATCGATCGAGAATCGCTGATTCAGCATAAGGATCGTCGCGAAGCTAAAGGTGCGGTCGTGTTCCAGGTTGTTGATGTCGGTCACATTGTCGCGATTCTCGTGAATCTCGAAGGCGCCATCGACTGTCGCCCAGGTCTTCACTTTGTAGCTGGCATGAACCTTGTAGCTCTGCACCTGGCGGGGATCGATCCGGGTGTAGGAATTATCGTTGTAGCCGAATTCAAAATCGCTGGTGATGCGCAGGGCGTCGATCGGACGGTAGACGAAGCCGAACAACAAAGCATTTTCGTTGATTGTAGTGAGGCTGCGGGTTGGGCCGGCAGCTGCCGGGGCAGCGAAGGTTATTGAGCCATCGGTGTTGAGCGTGCAACCGGCAGGGAGCGCTCCACCGACTTCGGCGCAACTGCCGCGAGCTGCGAGAAAGTCATTCGCCGCGCTCGCGGTTGCGCCGCCAGGAAAATAGACCAGGCCAGAGTCATTCGTGTCACTAAACTGCGAGATGGTTCGATTGCTGTAGAGGTAGCCGACGTGCGCGCTCAATCGTTTGCTGAAGTCATACTGCAATTCCAAAGTGTTTGATTTCAGGTTCTGGCCGAGGAAGGTGGAAGCCAGACCTGTCGTTACGTCCGCCGCGGAGGTGGCCGTGTGCTGTGGGCAGGTAACCGCATTGGAGCCTTGCGGACAATTGATACCGTTGAATACGGCTTCGCTCTGCTGCAAGCCGGCCGATCCGGGATAGCCGGTGCCAAACACATTAGTCTCATCGAGCGCCCACAGCCCAGGAATGCGCCAGTTGTCGTAGCGAAACTGATCGAGGATGCTCAGCTTGGCGGTTACGGCGTAGACGCCGGACCAATTCGCGTTCACGGAAACGCGCTTCGCGTTGGCCGGGCCGCTGGTAGTGCTGCCGCGCTCTCCGGTGCGAGCGGTGAAGCCGTTCACGTTCTCCAGAAAATCCGGGATGACGTTGTCGCTGGTGCTGTAACCGAGCGAGCCCGACATCTCAAAGTTCTTGAAGTAATTGGATTGGAAGCGGAGGCGCTCGGTGGGCATGAAATTTCGCGGGCGGCCCACCTGACTGTAAGAGAGATATCCGTTGCAGGTCGGGTTCGCTGTGTTGGTGGTGCCGGTGACGATCGGAGCCGCGCAAGGCAAAGCCTCGGCGGGTGTCTGGGTGCTGTAGACGAGGCCGAGGTCAACCGGCGTGCCATTCGGCGTGCCGTTTCCGGTGGGATTGGCGAGCTGGTATCCGAAGTTTTGCGGATTTATGGCCGGGTTGTCGGAGACGACGTTGTCTTGCTTGAAATAGCTCAGAAACTGGTCATAGGAGATGGTGGTGCGCGGCAAAACTTTGAAATCGATTCCGGCGCGGTAGGCATTGGTGGCGTAGCTATAGTTCTGATTGAAATCCGAAACCGTTCCGCCGTCGGTGGTGAAGAATCCCGGCCCTTGGTCGCGATTCCGCGAGTACCCCAGCCGAACCTGAATTCTCGATTGGGGCATCAACGTGAGGTCGTAATCCTGCATGCGCCGCACTAAATCCATCGAGTGCGGCGAGTTGCCGATGGCCACCGCGGGGCTGGAACAAACGACCGGCGCAACTACCGGAGGCGTACCTACGGTGGTCGCGTAGCAGCCTGAGCTCGGGGAGCCCGGAGGATTTAACGACGCCGGATTCAAGGGATTCGCGAGCAAGTTGTAATCCCAAAAGTTTTTGTCGCGGCGGAACAGCATTCTGAAATCGTAGATTTTGTTTTTCTGGACGCGCAAGCGAGTGACGTCGTTAGGGTCGCCACCGTACCCGAAGTTGCTGAAGGTAAGACTATCGAATAGAAAACCTTTGTGATCGAGCGAACGCATCTCGAACGAATAGTCGAACAGACGCAGTCCCGAGTTCAGATTCTCGAAGGTATCGTAGGTGTCTTTATTGCCGTTGACGAAGCTGGCGCGATAGCCTGCTTCGATCGTTTGGTGAATGTTGTAATCGCCCGAATTAATTCCCGGATTATCCCCAGAACCACTCTGCGCCCACAGGGCCGCTGGGCTCATGAGAACCATCGCCAACGCAGGTATCTTGAGTGCAGAGATGCCCGAAAAGCCTCTGGCAAAACTGCGGCGCTGTACGCTGGAGCGCACGTCAGCAGAACGCGAATTTTCCTGCCAACGATTTGCCTTCAGAGCTGCATTGATTCGCACTGTCATAGTCGCCGCTACTTAAAGAACGTCGCATCGAAGTTCGAGCCGTGAATCTCGACGTGGCACAAAGTGCACGCCTGAAAGAAAGTGGACTGGTTGTGGAACGACGGCGCTCCCGGTGCGGAGCTGAACGATGTGGTATGGCACTGCAAGCAGAGCAAGTTAACGTTACTGAGCTTCAGCATGTGGGGATTGGGGCCGCCGTGCGGAACGTGGCACGACTGGCAGCCATCCACCTTTACCGTCGAATGTTCGTAGACAAACGGTCCCTGTTTGTCGATGTGGCAGGTAAAGCAAATGGCATCTTGAGTGGAAGAAGTGCGCACCTGCTTCGGGCCGACCGTTCCATGAACGTTGTGGCAATCGCTGCATTGGATCAGGCCTTCGTCCACGCGATGGTGAAAAGGCATGGCGAATTGCGCCTTCTTGTCGAGATGGCAGGAGTAGCAGAGCGCGGGTTGCGCTTTAACGAGCAAGAATTCCTTGGTTTCGGCATGGTGCGGGGAATGGCAAGACGTGCAGCTGACGTCGTTCTTGGAATGCACCGAATTGATGGCGTTCATGTGCTGCGTGCCGCCGGCATGGCAAGTGAGGCATTGGGCGTTGATTTCTTTGGAGGAGTGCTCGCTGAAAACGAAAATCTTGGTTTTGTCACCGCCGCCAGCCACGTGCGCGGAACCGGGGCCGTGGCAGCCTTCGCAGCCCTGGTGAGCCGGGCCACCTTTGGTATCCAGCGTGGTTTTCCAGTGCGGACTCTTTTCCCAGTTGTTGTAAATGTCTTCGTGGCAGGTCTTGCAGACGATTGCTCCCACATATTCGGAAGGGCCCGTCGCTGAAGTTGTCGGAGGTGTTTTGACTTGAACTGCGGGGACAGTTTTATCTGTGGCGGCGGGCTTTTCTTGCGTTTGGGCGCGCCGGGCGACCGACAAGAAGCTGCCTAGAAACAGCAGTCCTAAGGCGGTTGAAATAGCGACCCGTGCCATCAAACTCCTCCGCCCACTTCCAAGAGAGTTCTTGTCGCAGCGTCGTCGTCATCTTTCTGCTGGAAGTCGTTAAGACTAAATCGATTTTGAACGCCGAAACTGTGCGGTTTTGAACACTTTCGAAAATCGATGATGGCCACTCCTCGCAGGGGTGATCGGTCGGACTTTTTCGATATCGCCTTGAAGGAGGTCGTCGGTGCCCTTGGCTTTTTTCGCTGATCTTCTCCTTCTGTGTGTACTTGCGCCTCATATATAACAATGTGTTATCATGCATCGGCACTTTGCGCAGCCGAGCCACGGACCGGCGAGGAGGGAGCCAGTGGAAGCCGCGATCGCTCAACCCCAACCGCCAGACCCCGGGCCCCGAGCTCTTCCCGGCCCGGCCGCACCCGACCCACATTTTCTAATCGCACCTGATGCGATTAGAAATCGCCGCAACCGGCTGAAAATAAAGGATCCGCATGTTTTCTAATCGGCCCTATTTTGGTAACTTTTCTACCCAACCGCACTGGGCTATCACAATAGGCCTCCGCATGGCCCTCCGCCCGGCCCGAATTTCGAATCGGCCCGATTTCCACCCCTCCCCCATCCCAGTTGCAACTGCCCCCGTTTCTAATCGACAATTTTTTCGCAATCTCGCGCGATTAGAAACACCTCTCAACCCCAACAAAACAAACACCGGCCATGATTTCTAATCGACAATTTTTACGGCCCCCCGCCCCGCCAGTTGCAACTCGGCCGGCACATGGGTCGCCGAATTTTGCGGCGCAAACGATCGCTAAATCTAGGCTTCGGGATTGGGTGCGGCGGTGTACGGGAGGGTGATGGTGATGGTGGTGCCGTGGCCTTCTTGGGAATCGATGCGGACTTCGCCGGCGTAGGGGCGGACGCGTTCGCGCATGCCGCGGAGGCCTACTCCGGCGCCGCGGTGGCGGAGGGTGGTGAGCTTTTGGGGGGAGATGCCCTGGCCGAAATCGCGGACTTCGATGAGGAAGCCGGCGGGGTCGTGGGTGATGTGGATGTGCGCGGTTTTGCTGCTGGAGTGGCGGTGAATATTGGTGAGACATTCCTGGACCACGCGGAAGATGGTGAGTTCCAGATCGTTGGGAAGGCGGTCGAATTCGGCGACGGAAAGCGCGATTTGAATGGCGGCGCGTTTTTGCAGGCCTTCGACGTACCAGGCCAGCGCGGCGCGCAGGCCGAGTTCATCAAGCAGCGGCGGATGCAGCAAGTAAGAAGTGGTGCGAAGTTCCTGATCCAATTCCTTGGCGAGGGCGAGGGATTCCTGGACAGGCTCGCGAAGTTCGGGATCGGCGTCACCGATTTTTCCGGCGATCTGGCTGAGATTCATGGAGAGGGCCGCGACGATTTGTCCGGCGCTATCGTGCATTTCGCGGGCGATGCGCCGGCGCTCCTCGTCCTGGGTGGTCATCAGGCGGATGGAGAGTTCGCGAAGCTGATCGGACTGCAGCAGCACATCGATGTTGCGGGTTTCCAGTTCTTTGGTGCGCGCCTGGACTTGCGACTCGAGCGATTCGGCGAGTTCGCGGAGGCTTTCCTGGCTTTGGCGCAGCGCGGCTTCGGCGCGTTTGCGTTCGGTGATATCGCGGGTGGAACCGGCGACGAGTTCGACTTTCCCTGCGCGGTCGAATACCGGGCAGAAAATATATTCGTAATAGCCGGCGACTCCGGTGGGGCTGGTGTAAGCGGTTTCGTCGGTGAGGCCGGCGCTGGTTTCGAAGACTTTCTGAATCTGGTCCTGCAGGCGCGCGGCGAGATCGTCGGGATATTTTAAATCGAAAAAATTCTTTCCGACGGCTTCGTGGAGCGGCAAGTCCCAAAGTTTCAGGAGCGCCTGATTGACGAAAGCGAAGCGGCCTTGGCGATCGAAAATGTAGGCGAAGTCGGAGATGGAAGAGAGGGTGATATCGAGAATGCGGGACTGCTGATCGAGGCGGAAGCGGAGGTCGTCGGCTTTGCGCTTGGATTCCTGGAGTTCGAGGAGCGAGACTTCGACCGAAGATTTAGGGGCCAGCTTCGACGGCGGGCGCCGGGAGGGTCGTTTCGGTTTACGGCGCGATTTGCTCATAGGGCAGTAGCGAGGGCGGAGTATAGCAGAGCGACGAGGGCGCCTGAATGGGCGCTGCACGGTGACTCGTGGAGATTTTGTCACGAACGATGCTATTTGAAACCATTTCGAATCAGGGAGATGTATTTGAGGATCGAGGTAGTTGAGTGAGTTCCAGGCCCCCCCTGCGGCGACTTTGATCTCGCAGCTGGATTGGCAGCCGGGCTTCACGGGATTTCCGCGGTAGTACCAAGGGGTAGTTGTAAGTTCAAGGCAACTAGGCGTGGTCACTTCGATGGTGGACCGGAACCTGAGCCCGAATGCGGAGAGTTTGAATTTTGTGGTGAGGGCGGATGCGGTGCTGGATCCGGAGCGCTGGAATTTTTCGGGACAAGGGCGCAGGCGGCTTGAGGAGTTTCTTAAGGCAGAAGCGAATCGAAAACAGATTGAACTACCGAGCCAAGGGGACAACGGGCATGCCAACAATTAACGTGACGGTCTACGATTCGACGGCGCAGAATGCGAATTTGCTGCCGATCGACACGAGAAATATTGCGCCGCCATTGGAAGGGACAGTGGCACCGGCCGCGCCGGCAGCGCCGGAGCTGGCCCCGTTGGCCGCCGCGATTGCGGCGGAAGAGTCGTCGGGCGCGCCATTCACTGCTGAGACTACGGAAAAACCCGCGGAAGATCCGTGGGCGCAAAAGATATCGATCAGCTGAGTCTCTCCTTTGCCACGCAAGTTTCTGATCAGAGCTGCGTTGCAAGTTTCAAATCACAAGGTGGGTATAGCGGAATGAGCGAACTGATGGGTGTATACGTCGGTTCGTGAGAGGAGTGGCGCACCCGGAGAGACTTGAACTCCCAACCCTCTGCTCCGAAGGCAGATGCTCTATCCAATTGAGCTACGGGTGCGTCGTGTTGGATTCAGTTTACGGCGCTTGAGCGGTGGTCGCAACTTTCAATTGCGGCGGTGGCGCGCGAGCCGCGTGCGCGGTTGCGTTGGAGATTTGGGCGGCTCGCGGTGGCGCTGGCGCACAGGACGGCTCGTCGTTCAGTTGTATCTTGGCGGCTGTTCGATGCTGATTAGGGGCTTGTGGTGTTCGCAGGCTTCGACGAATTCCTGGGCCTTGGAACTATCTTGAAACAAGATGTGGAACGTGATGGAGCTGAGGCTGAAATTGGTGACGCTGGAGCTGAGCGCGGCGTGGGATCTGGCTAGATCCACGATGGTCGCTTTGCGGCGGGCAATTTCGGCAGGGTTGGTGCCGAGACCACTTACTTTGACCAGGATTTCTCCCATATACAAAACCTCCGAGACCTTGATGAACCTTCGAGGGAAGCTGAAACAGGCCTAAACAAGAATAGAGTTGAGCGGCCGGAAGTATCAACCCGCGCAGAGGCTGGAAGTTCTGCGGGCGCACTCCTGTTCGAACGTACAGGGGCTACAGGGCGAAAGGACGCGGGCGGTTATTTTGCGTGGGCTGCGCGTTTGCCGAATTCGGCGCCGGCTAGAACGGGAAGGACGAAAAGATTCGAGAGGATATCGATTACCGTGCCGGCGAGGACGACGAGGCCGAAGCGTTGGGTTGGAGGAAAACTGGAAAGCGCGAAGATGGCGAAGCCGGCGCCGATGACGACGTCGGAGTAGACGATGCCTCGCCATTGCTCTTCGCGGCCTTCGACCCAGGCGGCCCAGCCGTGGTGATTCGATTTTTGCGCGCGGCGGACGGCGAAGATCAGATGGACCATGGAATCGATGGCCATCCCGATGCAGATATTGGTGGCAGGGGCGGAAATAATATCGACGGGAATATGCAGCAGGCCGATGCCACCCAGCATGCAGATGGGAACCAGGCTGAGGCTGAAGATCATGGCCGCGGCGGTGCGGATGTTGCGGGCGACGATGAGCGCGACGACGGTGAAAAAAATCATGAGGCCGACGAGGCCTTTGATGAGGCTGGTGGCGACGAGTTGGGCGAGCGCGCCTTGGAGTTCGTAGACGCCGCCGACGAGGAGCAGGCGAAAACCGTTTTTGCGGACTACGGCGCGGAGTTCGTTGACGACTTCGAGGCGCGGTTTTTCGCGGTTGTGTTCATCCATGCGCAGGTAGTAGGCGGCCATGGAGCGGTCTTTCGTGACGAAAGTGCTGGCGACGCGGTTGTACTTGGGCTCGTTCATGATGTTGAGCAGATGATTCCAGCTGATCAGGAAGGCGAGCGGGCGGCGATGGCCTTCGGCCATTAATACGGGTAGCGAAATTACGGTGCCGACGCCTTTGTGATCTTCGAGCGCGTCCTGCAGGTCCCACATTTTTTGATACGGTTCTTTGTTGTCAAGCTTGGCGCCGTCGGAGGATTCGACAACGAGAGTGAGCGGGTTGGAGCCGCCGTTGCGGTCAACGTAGGCGAGGCCTTCGCGGGGTTCCTGGCCTTTCTTGAAATAATCGAGAAGGCTGGGGTCGGTGTTCAAGTGGCGGAGGCCGAGGCTTAGGGCCGCGCTGGCGAGAATGGCGATGATGCAGATTGGCACGAATTTGCGTTGCCAGAAATGATGCGGCGCGGATTTGGGAGCTGCGTTTTTTTTCGGCGCGCCGGCCCAGTCGAGAAACGCGGGGTACATCAGGTAGGCACAAATAAAAGCTACGACGGCTCCTAGGGTGCCGCCGACGCCGAGTTCTTTTAGAGGCTTGGCGGGGACGATGAGCAGGCTGGCGAATCCGAGTGAGGCGCAGATCATGGACCAGAAGGATGCGGGGAGCGTCATTTTGCGCGCTTGCGAACCGATTTGAGTTTCGGGTGCAGTGGCGCTGTGGCCGCGTGCGAGCGTCTGCCAGTTGAAGGTCATGTAGACGAGATGCGACAGGGCGATGACGAAAACGATGGTGCCGAGGTTCGCGGTGAGGATGCCGATTTTTTCGCCGAAGGCGGATTGAATTAGGAGCGTGGCCAGCACGGCGTTTGAGCAGGTGGCCAACATGCCGATGGTGAGTTTCAAGCTGCGAAACAGAACGAGCATGACTACACCGAAAAGCAGAAATGCGGTGAGGCTGAAGATGCGGAAATCGTGGAGGAGATTGCGGCGAATCATTTCGGAGACGTAGGGCGCGCCGGCGATTTCGATGCGGAAATCTTTGGCGTCGAATTTGGCGACGATTTTTTCGATCTGCTCGACGAGCTGCTGCGGGTCGCGATTCGATACGAACATGATCACGTTGCTGGAGCGACCGTTTTCGGCAATGAGCAAGCGGGTCCAGAGCGGACTTTTTTCGGCGTCTTTGAGATTTTTGGGGCCGTCGGCGAGGCTTTCGACGCTATGCACGTATTCGAGGGAGTCGAGCTGCTGAGTGAGGCGATCGAGGCGGTCGAGATAAGCCGGCGAGGAAATATCGGGCGCGGCTACGGCGAGGATCAGCTGGCTGTCGCCGCCGAAGATGCGATCGATTTTTCTGGATTCCTGGGCGCGGGGATCGTTGGACGAGAAGAAGAAACCTTCGTCGACGTGAGGTTTGAGGTCGACAAAAGCGGCAACGAGGCTGAAGCAAACCATCGTGACAGCAATGACGAGCCAGTGAAGCCAGGAGGTTTTCTTTTTTGGATGGTCCGGCTGGTTGCTGCTGCGGTTTTTCTTCTTGAACATGGGCGGCTTGTGAGCGCGATGAGCCGAACGAATGCGAGCAGGGTTCAGACTAGCAAGTTCCGCCGGCTGCACGCAGTACTTGAAACGCTGTAGATAGGGGCGAAAAGCGCTGGGACTAGTACGGGCTTATTTGGGGGTGAGGTTTTCGGAGTCGAGATTTTTTCGGGATTCGGGCGGCAGTTGCGCGGCGAGGATTATGAAGGCGGCGTTGGTCCAGCCGAAGCCGACGACGTTCATCTTGTAGCCGGTGGCGACGTGTGACCTTGGCATGCCGGTGACGACGTCGTATTTTTCGCGGATGGTGCCATCATGGGCGAAAGTCCTCCTGAATGGTCTTGCTGAATTTCGGAGGTGCGGGTCGGCGTCGGCGGTGTAGCCGAGCGGCGCATGCCGTCGAGGCGATGCAGGTGGCGGGCGCCCAGCCGAAGGGCAGAGTCCCACTGCACGCCGGAGTCGTAGTCGCTCATGGCGATGCCGCCGGGCTGTTCGATGAGTTTGAGGTTCTTTTCACGCCGGCGTCTGTTCTTCGTTTGCTGCAGCCGGCCCAGAGAGGATAGAAGGTGGTGATGTATTCGTAGGTCGACTGCTTGCCGTGTTCGAAGTCGTAGTCGAAATACATGCCGCGTTGTCGGCGTTCCAGAGATATTTGTCGATGCCGCCTTGCGAGCGTCGGCCTCGGCGTCCCATTTTGCGGCATCGGCGGCTTGTGGAGCTGGGTGGCCATCCAGGCGAGGTCGCTGTTCGTATTTGTAGAGCAGGCTGTTGAGACAAACGGGCGCGTAATGATGGGTCGATCCGTCGAAAGGGCCGAAGCGGAACGAAGGGTCGAAACCGGATTCGCGCATGGCGCGGTCGCCTTTATAGAAGTCGGCGGAAGGTGAGCCAGTCGGATTTCGAGCATTTCGGTTTTTGGGGGCGTGGCGGCGCAGACATGCGCAGAAGCGCGGATCGAGTTCAAATTGCGCGCATCGACTGATCTTTGCGTTCGGGTTGTCGGGCGCGTCGATCAGATAATCCGTCTTCACCTCGGGATGCTCCAGCAGCCAGCGAATGGCACATCGGGATAGTAGCTATCTGATCGTCCTCATGATTTCGGGGACGGGGCCTTTGCCGTGATCGTAGTAGCGCGAGAGGCCAGTTTTGCCGGCGGCATGGGAGCGCTGGTCCACAGCGCGTGGTCGCGCTGCGCGAAATCGTAGGCGCGGCGCGAGCCACTCTTGCTATCGGCCGTGCGCAGGATCGAGCTTGCGGCCTCGTAAACCGCGAGGATCATCGAGCTGAGAAACGGCGGCTGCGAGCGGGTGAGGTAATAGGTGCGGTTGGCGTTGAGGATGCGCGCCGTAGTGTTCGATCTCGATAGAAGAAGTTCTCGACCATGCCCTTGGCGAGGCCGAGCTGGCCTTCGCGAAGCAGGCCGCGAATGATGAAGTAGCTGTCCCAGCCGTACATTTCGTTGAACCGGCCGCCGGGGACGACGTAGGGATGAGGGAGGTAGAGCAGACCTTCAGGCTTGATGTCGGAGTTGTCGAGTTCGCCGTGCGAATTGATGGGCGCGGGAAGCGTTTCGATATCGATCTGACATTTTTCTTCGATGAGATGGCCGATGGTGGCGGGCCGGGGGAAGCCGGCGGGAAGGTAGAGAGTGGGTTCGCCGCTCGTTTTTAGATCCTGGTAAGTCTTGCAGTCATCGAGCGAGCGGGTGAGCGCATCCCAGCCGGATGAAATGTAGCCGCGAATATTTTTATAGGACGGGGCGCTGGTTTCGTTTGGCGACTTCTCGTTCATAGGAATTTTGTCCTGTGCCGCGAATGAGAACTGCGCTGCGGCTACGATGACCATTGCGCAGGCGCTCGATGCAGCACGCATAATTTTTGACGAACTCCGCATCATTTTTCTGCCGCGACTTTCTGCTCAGCCACCGCTTGTTCCGTACTCGCTTACTAACAGCACCGCCGAGTTTCCTAGCAGCTCGAGATCGACTTCGCCGTGAGAATCGAGCGAGTCCGGAACGCGGCTATGGCCTTGTCCCCATTTCGAATCGGACGAATCGAGAATGGTTTGCCAGTGGCCGGAAGGAAGCGTGACGTTTGCGCGAGCGACATTGTTTCCGAAATGAAGCACTACGAACGCATGACTATTTTCGTGCCAGCGATGCATGCAGAGTACGTCACCGGTGGCCTTCACCGTAGTTTCGACGCGGGTCAAGTCCAGATTCGAGAGGGCTGGGATTTCGCGGCGGAGGCGCAGCAGCTCGCGATGAAAATTCCAGAGCTTCTGGTGACGGCCTTGTTCGCGGAGATTCCAATTTAATTTTGAGGCGAGGAACGCGTCAGTGCCCTGCGGGTCGGGTACCGGCACGTGGTCATTGAAGCAGCTAAATTCGGCGCGGCGGCCAGCGCGGACCGCTTCGACCAGATTCGGATCGCCGTGGCTGACAAAATATTGGAAGGGCGCTTCTTCTCCGTATTCTTCTCCCATAAAGATGAAGGGCAGAAACGGGGAGAGGATTACGGCAGCGGCGGCGAGCTTTAAGGCTTCGAAAGAAATTAATTTGGTGAGGCGATCGCCGAGGCGGCGATTTCCGATTTGATCGTGATTTTGGGCGAAGACGATAAATTGTTCGCCTCCCAGGCCGATAGTGGAATTTCCGTGGCGGCGACGCCGGTATTTTGAATACTGGCCGGTGAAAATAAAACCCTGGCGCAGGCTGCAGGCGAGGTCTTCGAGACCTTCGTAGTCTTCGTAATAGCCATCGCGTTCGCCGGTGAGCAGGTGATGCAGGGCGTGATGGAAATCGTCATTCCATACGGAATCGAGACCCCAGCCGCCGACATCGCTGAGACGCATCATGTGCGCGTCATTGCGATTGCTTTCGGGCATGAGGTGGACGAGGCGCTGGGTGTGGGTGGCGGCGCCTTCGACGGCGGCGGCGAGTTCGCGAATAAATGGGCGGGCGGAAATATCGAGAATGGCGTGGACGGCGTCGAGGCGCAGCGCGTCGAAGTGAAAATCGTTGACCCATTGGAGAGCGTTTTCGATGAAAAAGCGCCGCACCGCGTCGCTATCGGGCCCTTCGAAATTCAGGGCGTCGCCCCATTCGGTTTTGTAATTTTTGGTGAAGTAGGAGCCGAAGTCGGCGGAGTAATTCCCTTCCGGGCCCAGATGGTTGTAGACGACGTCGAGAATGACGGCGATTCCGGCGCGATGACAGGCGTCGACTAGCCGCTTCAGCGCATCGGGGCCGCCGTAGGAATTCTGGACGGCGAAGGGATAGACGCCGTCGTAGCCCCAGTTGCGCTCTCCGGGAAATTGGGCGACGGGCATGATTTCGATGGCGGTGATGCCGAGGTCTTTGAGGGCCGCGAGGCGTGGGATGATGGCGTCGAAAGTTCCTTCTGGTGTGAAGGTGCCGACGTGGATCTCGTAGATGACGTAGCGGGAGAGTTCGAGTCCGCGCCAGGCGTGATCTTGAGACGACCATTGGAACTGCGAGCGGAGCAATTGCGACGGACCGTGGACGCCGTGCGGTTGAAAACGGGAGACGGGGTCGGGGAATTCTTTTTCGGCGTCGAGAAGAAATTTATATTCGGCGCCGGCTTGGATGTCGCTGGATTCGAGGTAGAAATATCCGCCGGGCAAGGCGCGCATCGGCAGGATTTTTTCCTGCGGCGCGGTGAGGTAAAGGTCCACACGAGAGGCGCGCGGGGCCCAGACCAGGAAACTGGCGGCGCTGTCCTTCGTAAAAGTTGCACCGAGTGGGCGGTCTTCAGCGGTCACTATCAACAGGATCGATTCCTCGTGAGCGACATCCATTTTGAAGTTTAGCCGACAATGGCACCGGGATTTTCCAAGTATTCGGTGATGCCCGCGAGCGGAACGCGCAACCAATCCGGGCGATTATTCAGTTCGTACGAAAGCTCGAAAAGACATTTGGAAAGCAGGCTGACCCGCAGCAGGGATTGGCGTTCGGCTTCATGGTTCGGCAAAAACGCGGCGTTCCCTGCTGCGTCGAAATATCCCCGCAAAAAACTGCGCGAAACCCACCGATTCCAATAGCCAGCCAAAACGGCAAGTTGCATGGCGTCGCCTTGAGGAGCTTCGCCGATCGGGGCGAGGAGTGGACCGAAGGCGGCGTAGTGAAAAGAACGGAGCATGCCGGCAACGTCCTGAAGCGCGGAACGTTTTACGATGCGATCGGCGATGGGACGGCCGGGCTCGCCTTCGAAATCGATGATGATGAAATCGTTTTGGGCGCGGAGAATTTGGCCGAGGTGGTAATCGCCGTGAAGGCGAATGCGCTGGCCGGTGAGCGGCTGACCGAACGCGCCGCGAATGGTGGACATGATTTCTTCCTGGCCGTCGAGGACCATTTGCGCGCGACCACGAATTCCTGGCGCAAAACTCTCCAGCTGGGAACGCAGCAAATCCAGCGTGGCACTCGCATTCGAAATCAGAGTATCGCGGATATGCACTTGGACTTCTGGCGTGAATGGTTCGGGGACAAAAGCCGGGTCGCTGGAATCCGATGCGAGTGCCTGATGCAATTCGGCGGTGCGGCGACCGAGGAGATTGGCGGCGTCCAGGTAATCGCCACACAGTTGGTTGGCAGTGGCCGGAATTTCTTCCGCCGCGCGTGTTTTTGGGTCGAGATTCTTCGCGGCGGTCTCCGCGATTTGATCGAAACGCTTGGGGGCTTCACGCCAGAATTCGGAAAGCGCGTTTAGCGTGTACTTCCAGGCGTCGCCGTCGTTGCTGACGAAGGCTTGGAGGACGCCGAGAGTTTTTTTGGCTCCGGATGAATCGCGATATTCGAGCCAGCCCCCGACTGGGGCGAAGTGGCGGAAGGTGGTTCGTTCGGTGAGGAAGCGGCCGACTTCCAATTCCGGATTTTCGCCATTTTGAATGCGGCGGAAGACTTTGAGGATCCATTTTTTGCCGAAAATGATGGAACTGTTGCTTTGTTCTCCGCTGATCGTTTTGGGGGTGAGCTGGTTTGCTTCTTCGGGAACATTCTGGAGGAAGAAGTTGGTCCGGAGGCCGCGGATTTCGCCGAAGGTGCCGACAGAGACCGATTGTTGGTCGATGGCGCCATAGAGGGCGCGCAAGACGTCGCCGTTTTTTAGCGCGTCGGCGAGCGGGGATACGGACTGAGCTTCCTCATTGAGATTTTGGACGAGAAGCGGGATCACGTAGGTTTCGGTGGGCGCGTCTTCGAAATTCACATTGGCAAAAACAAAAAGAGCCGAAGCGTCTTGGGTGGTGAGCGGCACGGCGTCGATGACGTCGATGGAGCTGAGGCGGAAAGCTTTGCCGCCGAACCATCTTTTGTCACGCAGGAATTGCGAGATTTCCGCGGGCAGGGATTTTTGCAGTGTGGCGAACTGCGCCGAGTTTTGTTCCAGCTGTTTCAAGAGCGAGCCTCCAGCGGCTGCTGATCCATGCCGCGAGGCTGGGTCGCGGACGACTGCGGTTCGATGCTTCAGATTTTTCCCGCGCCTAGGTCTTCTTCTGCAATTTGAACCAGAAACTTTGATAAGGCCCGAGAGTCATGACGTAGGACGCGCTGGTAATCTCCGGGAAAAAGTTTCCGCCGGCCATTTCTTTTGGAGCGAGTCCGATGTAGGCCTGAAGATTCAACTCGACAGCCTGGGCGGCGCTGGAAAGATTATTAACGCAGAGAATCGTTTCGCCTTGGAACGACCGAAGGTAGGCGAGGACGGCGCGATTGCCGGGACTGAGAAATTCGAGCGAGCCGCGACTAAAAACCGGAGTCGAATTGCGGACTTGGATTACGCGCTTCATCCAACGGAGCAGCGAGTGGGGCGAACGCTTCTGGGCTTCGACGTTTACCGCCTGATAGCCGTAGACCGGATTCGAAATCATCGGCGCGTTCAGGCGTTCGGGATCGGCCTGCGAGAATCCACCGTTCCAATCGCCATTCCACTGCATGGGAGTGCGTACGCCATTGCGATCGCCGAGATAAATATTGTCGCCCATGCCGATTTCATCGCCGTAGTAGATGACGGGCGTTCCGGTGAGGGACATGAGCAAGAGATTCAGGAGCTGAATGCGGCGGCGGTCGTTATCCATGAGCGGCGCGAGGCGGCGGCGAATGCCGACGTTGAGGCGCATGGTTTTATCGGTGGCGTAGACCTCGTACATGTAATCGCGTTCGGCGTCGGTGACCATTTCGAGAGTGAGTTCGTCGTGATTGCGGAGGAAGGTGCACCACTGGCAGTTTTCGGGAATGGCGGGAGTCTGCTGGAGAATTTCGACGATGGGATTGCGATCTTCCATTTTGACAGCCATGAAGATGCGGGGCATCAGCGGAAAATGGAAAGCCATATGAAATTCGTCGCCATCGCCGAAGTAGGCGCGGACGTCCTGAGGCCACTGATTGGCTTCGGCGAGAAGCATGCGGCCGGAAAAGTTTTGGTCTACGCGTTGGCGCAGCCGGCGCAGGATTTTGTGGGTGCCGGGGAGATTTTCGCAGTTGGTGCCTTCCTGTTCGATGAGGTAGGGCACCGCGTCGAGACGGAAAGCGTCGACCCCGAGGTCGAGCCAGAATTTCATGACCGTCCACATTTGTTCGAAGACGGCGGGATTTTCCCAATTGAGATCCGGCTGGTGGCTGAAGAAGCGATGCCAGTAATAGGATTTCGAAATTGGATCCCAGGACCAATTGGAGAGTTCGGTGTCGATGAAAATGATGCGAGCGTCTTTGTAGTGTTCGTCGGTATCGCGCCAGACGTACCAATCACGCTTGGAGTTTTCTTTCGAGCTGCGGGATTCTTGAAACCAGGGATGCTGATCGGAAGTGTGATTGAGAACCATTTCGACTATTACGCGGAGGCCGCGCTTGTGAGCTTCTTCGAGAAAGGCGCGGAAATCGTCGAGAGTGCCGTAGCTGGGGTGCACGGCGCAGTAATCGGAAACGTCGTAGCCATCGTCTTTGAGTGGCGAAGTAAAAAACGGGAGAAGCCAAATGGTATTAATGCCGAGGTCCTGGAGGTAATCGAGCTTTTTCATCAGGCCGGGAAAATCACCGATACCGTCGCTGTTGCTATCGGCGAAGGTGCGGACGTGAAGTTCGTAAATGATGGCGTTCTGGTACCAAAGGGCCTGGCCGGCGGGCGGAACGGAATTCGAGTCCGTCTTCGATTCCACTTTTGATGCGGGCAGCGGCGCGACTTTGATTTTGGAATCCATTGGTCAGCGGGCCAGGCGGCGCGAGATGCGCAGAATGTGGGCCGGGACGGAGGCCGGGTTGAGTTCGATGTAATTTCGGGAACCTTGCCAGGTGAATTGAGTGTCGGTGAGCAGGTCGTGGGCCTGGAAGGATTCGTTGGAGCTGAGCTGAAAACGATCGAGCGGGATTTCGAGCCAGCCGGATTGGCGAGAATGCGGATCGAGATTGACGATGGTTAGAATCGCGTTCGAGGAATCGGGGCTGATTTTGCTGTAGGCGATGAGCTGGTCGTTATCGATCGAATGAAATTGGAGAGTTCGATCGCTTTGCAGGGCTGGATTGTTTTTGCGAATTTCATTGAGGCGGGCGATCAGGGGCTTGAGGCTGTCGGCGCTTTCGAGATCCCAGTTGCGGATTTCGTATTTTTCGGAATTTAGATATTCCTCGCTGCCGGGTTTGAGGCGGCGGTTTTCTCCCAATTCGTAGGCCGGGCCGTAGATTCCATAGCTGGCGGCGAGCGTGGCGGCGAGAATCACGCGGGATACGAAGACGGGGCGGCCATCCTGGAATTGCTCGGTCAGAATATCGGGAGTGTTGGGCCACAGATTCATGCGGAAAAATTCGCGGACGGGATCGGTGGTGAGCTCGGTGAGCAACTGGGCGAGTTCGGACTTGGTGTTCTTCCAGGCGAAGTAGGTGTAGGACTGGCTGAAGCCGATTTTGGCGAGCCGGTAGGCGACGCGCGGGCGAGTGAAGGCTTCGGACAAGAAGATGACGTCGGGGAAGCGGGCGTGAATGTTTTGAATCAGACTTTCCCAGAACGCGAAAGGCTTGGTGTGGGGATTGTCGACTCGAAAAATGCGGACGCCCTGGTCGATCCAGAAGAGGACGACACTCAAAAGCTCTTGGGCCAGTTTGTCGCCGTCGGCGCCTTCGAAGTGAAAGGGAAAGATGTCTTCGTAGCGCTTGGGCGGATTCTCAGCGTATTGAATTGAACCGTCGGCGCGGCGCAGAAACCATTCAGGATGCTCTTTGACGTAAGGGTGATCGGGAGCGCATTGAAAGGCGAGGTCGAGCGCGATTTCGATTTGATATTTTTTTGCGGCGTCCTGCAGGGCTTGAAAATCGGCGAGCGTGCCGAGGGCGGGATGAATGGCTTTGTGGCCGCCTTCAACTGAGCCGATGGCCCAAGGGCTGCCGGGGTCTCCGGGCTGAAGAGTGGTGGAATTATCTTTTCCCTTGCGGTGATTGCGACCGATGGGATGGATCGGCGGAAAATATAAAACGTCGAATCCCATTTCAGCGATGTAAGGAAGACGGGCGATGCAGTCGCGGAACGATCCATGTTTGGCGGGATCGCTGGAGCAAGAGCGCGGAAACATTTCGTACCAGGAGCTGAAGACGGCTTTGGGGCGTTCGACTTTGATGCGCAGCTCTTTTTCGTAGTCGACCGTTTGCGCCGGGTCCTGATTACGTTCCATCAGGGCGGCGAAGCGTTCACCGCGCGCGAGCGTAGGCGCGGCTTCTCGATTGGAGGGGACGGCGGTCTCGAGTTCGCTGGCGAGAGTCATCAACTGGCGGCGATCTCCGGCGGGGGCGCGGCGAGAAGCGGAGGCGGCGAGTTCGGCGAGCGAGAAAAGATCGAGCTGGACGTCCTGGCCGGCCTCCACTTTTTTTTCGATGGCGTTGATTTGGGTGGCGAAGTGATCGATCCAGGCGCGAACGGTGTAGACGTAATCTTCGAGAGCAACAATTTCGAAAGTGGCGGACCAGCGGTCATTCGAAAACAACGCCATGGTGGCTTGCGACCATTCGGTTTCGCTGGCGCGGCGATACAGGACGGCGGCTCCGAGGAGCTGATGGCCGTCGACGAAAATATCGGCTTCCACGGAAACGGATTCGCCTACGACGCGTTTCGCCGGGAAGCGGCCGTGGTCGACGACGGGCGTGACATTTTCGATGACGACTCGCTTTAGAGTGCTCGCGGAAACTTCCTTCGAGGTTTTCAACGACGCTCCCATTTACGCCTCTAGCGGCTCGGGCCGATGATGCGCAGGTCGATTATAAGGCTGGGTTAAATGGGAGTCAGCTGAATCACGGCGACTACGGGATTTTATCTCGCTTTCTACTGGACTTTCCGCAGCCGGCTGCAGGCAGGCCGGCGACCAATCGCGTTACTATGTGGTCCCAGCCTTCGAGCCTATTTTCACGCACCTATTCTCACGAAACCTGCTCTCACGCAATTGCACGACTGAAAACAGCTACCGTTCAAGCGCACGCGACCATGGCACCGAGCAAAATTCCAATCACATGTTACCGGCTGCAGCTGAACCGCAACTTCACGTTCTCCGCGGCGGCGAGGATTCTAGATTACCTGGCGCATCTAGGCGTCACCACGGTTTATTTGTCGCCGATACTGCAGAGCAAGGGCGGCAGCGACCACGGGTACGACGTGACCGACCCGACGCGAATCGACAGCGAGCTGGGCGGCGAACACGAGTTCGAGCTATTTCAGATGGCCGCGCGCGAACGGAATATGGGGCTGCTGCTGGATGTAGTCCCAAACCACATGGCAGCCAACGCGGAAAACCCCTGGTGGATGGACGTTTTGGAGAATGGCCCGGGTTCGGTGTACTCATCGTATTTCGACATCGATTGGCATCCGCCGTCGCGGCTTTCTGAAAATAAAATCCTGCTGCCGGTGCTGGGTGATTTCTACGCCGAGGTTCTGAAGAAACGCGAATTGCAACTGGTGTTCCAGCAGGGACGGTTTCTGGTCCGATACTACGATTCGTTGTTCCCCATTGCTCCGAAGTCGTACCGGAACGTGCTGACCTACCGGCAGGAAATACTGGAAAAAAAGCTGGGATCTGAATCGCCAGCGTTTCAGGAGTACCTGGGAATCATCGCGGAGCTGGACGCGCTGGCTCCGCGGGAGACGCTGCCGGTGTATGCGGCGGGAGAGCGGCGGCTGCACGTGGCGGCGCTGAAAGAGCGGATCAAAGAGCTGCATGAGACGGATGCGACGTTTCGAAGATTTGTGAATGACAACATTGGGCATTTTAACGGCGCCGAGAGCCAGGATCGCAGTTTTCGGCTGTTGGATCGGCTGCTGGCGGAGCAATCCTACGATCTTTCGTACTGGAACGGGGCGAACGCCGAAATCAATTATCGAAGATTTTTCAATGTGGCGGAATTGATCGGGGTGCGGGTGGAAGACCCGGCAGTGATGGAGGGCACGCATTCGACAATTTTCCGGCTGATCGAAAGCGGGGCGGTGATGGGGCTGCGCATCGACCACATCGACGGGTTGCGCGATCCGCTGGGATATTTGCAGCGGCTGAAGCATCAAGTGGAAGCGCTACCGACCCGCAAAGACAAAGATTTATACGTGCTGGTGGAAAAAATACTGGCGGGCGCGGAACAGCTACCGCCGGAATGGCCGGTCTGCGGGACAACCGGTTACGACTTTCTAAATGCGGTGAACCGGATTTTTGTTTACCCCAAGGGAGCGCAGAAAATCGAGCTGGCCTATCGTCAACTGACAGGGATGAAGACGAGCTACGGGGATTTACTGTACGAAAAAAAGAAACTGATCATGACTTCCCTGCTGGCGGTGGAAATGCGGTACCTGGGGCATCAGCTCAGCACGCTGGCGCAGCAGGATCGGTATGCGCGGGAATTGCCGGCGTCAGAATTGGTGCAGGCGTTTTCTGAATTGACGGCTTGCCTGCCGGTGTATCGCACCTACGTCCGGGGAATGGATGCGCCGGAGCACGCGAGATTTTATGTGAACACGGCGATGGAGCAGGCGAGAGGTCGCAATCCAGGGATTGACGGGCGGTGCTTCGGCTTTATTGCCGATGTTTTGCTGGGCAGCGATTCGGGAGAGGTTTATCCGGAACAGCGCGAGGCGCGCCTGGCGTTCGTACTGCGGTGGCAACAGCTGACGGGCGCGATTATGGCGAAAGGCTTCGAGGACACTCTGCTGTACGTCTATTCCCCGCTTCTTTCGTTGAACGATGTGGGAGGCGACCCGCGCGCGTCGGCGGTGCAGACGGCGGACTTCAACGGATTTGTGAAGCGCCGGTTCGAGGAGGAGCCCTACGGGCTGAATACGACGGCCACGCACGACACTAAACGCGGAGAAGACGTGAGGGCGCGGATCAACGTGCTTTCGGATATGAATAAAGAATGGACCAAGCGCGTCAAACATTGGATGGCGCTCAACGCGAAAGCGCGAAAGATAGTGAAAGGCGAGATCGCACCGGATCGCAACGAAGAAATCCATATTTATCAGACGCTGGCGGGGGCGTGGCCGCTGAATTCCGAAAACATTCCGCAATTTCGGGAACGCATGGCGGAATACATTCACAAAGCGAATCGCGAAGCGAAAGTGCATACGCGGTGGACGAATCCGAATCCGGAGCGAGAAGCGGCGGTCGAAAAGTTTGTGAATTCGCTGACGTCGCCGGCGGCGAGCAACCGGTTCCGCCGGGACTTTGTGGAATTCCACGAGAAGGTCGCTTATTTCGGGGCGATCAACGCGCTAGCGCAATTGCTGGTGAAACTGACGGTCCCGGGGATACCGGACGTTTACCAGGGCTGCGAATTGTGGGACTTGCATCTGGTGGACCCGGACAACCGCAGGGCGGTGGACTACGAAGCGCGGAAAAAGATTCTGGAACAGATCGAGCGGCAGTGCGAGCGCGGAATGAATGCCGGGAGCTACATCGAGGAGATCGTTTCCGGGTGGCGCGACGGAAGGGTGAAGTTTTTTACGACTTGGAAAACGGCGAATTTCCGGCGTGAGTTTCCTCAGCTTCTTCTGAACGGGTCGTATGAGGTTTTGCAGGCGACCGGGAAGAGGGCTGAGAACGTATTCGCGTTCGCGCGGTCGCAGGGGAAGCGCTTCGCGATTGTGGTGGTACCGAAGTGGCTGGCTGCGAGCGGGGCTCCGATGCGCCAGACATCGATGCGCGGATTCTGGGGGAATACGGCGGTGACGCTGCCAGGGAAGCTTCAACAGGAATGCAAAAATATTTTCACGGACGAGACGATCGAGCCGGAGCGTTCGCGCGGCGCCGGAATCTTGCGCGTGGCGGAATTGTTGACGGATTTTCCGGTGGCCTGCCTGCGGGGCGTTTGACGGTGTGTTGGTAAAACCACGTAAGAGCAGAAGAAGAACATTCGAACACTTCTTGGATTTTTCGACGTTTTAATCGCAGGCCCAGCCCGAGGAGAACGATTGCGGATTTCGAACCGTATTTTTATAGGGTATCTGGCCCGGTTACGAAGCTACGTGCTGAGCGCAGTGGCTATCCTTTTATTCGTGGGAGCGGCGCAAACCGCGGAGACGGTGAATCGCGGACTGACGATCAATCACCTTAATGCAATCATCAGCTGGTATCGCGACTGCTCGACGAAGCTGCCTTCGACAGGGCGGCCGAGCGACGCGGTATTCCAGCAGAATTCGACGAATCTGGCGCAGCAAGCGGTGCGGCTTGCGTTTGAATCCGCGAAGGCGAGCGCGGCGCTGGCAGAAGCGGGGCAAACGGCTTCGGGCAATCCTTCGGCGGCCGCTGGTGCGAGCGGAAACAACCAGACGAATTTTGCGGCCATGCTGCAAAAAGTGAACGAAAGAATCGCCGCGGAACAAACGCAGATGGACGCGATCGTGAAGCAACTGGTGAATGCGCCGGCGTCGAAGCGGCAGACGCTGATTGCCCAACGCGACGAGCACCAGGCGGAACTCGATCTGGATAAGGCGACGCAGGATGCGATCCAGAAAATGTCGAGTTTCGTGGAGTCGAACACCGACACGGGCAGCGCGGGATTTTCGGGGACGATCGCGGAACTCGAGCGTTCGGTGCCGGAGATTTCCAGCGATCCGAAAACGGCGGCGAAGCAACCCGCACCAGTGGCGCAGCCTGCCGCGGCAAGAGCGACCGGCTTGCTGAGTAAGGCGTCAACGCTATTTGCGCAACTTCGCAGCACGCGAGACATCGACGACCTGCTGAAAGAAACGGCGGCGGTGCGAGCAACGGCTGAGAGCCTGCGGCGGCCGCTGCGGGATGCAGTGACGGCGACGCTGGCCAACGGACGAAAACTCGCCGACCAGCCGGCGCCGAGCGATCGAGCGCAAGCGCAAGCGGTTCAAGGAAACTTGCGAACAATTACAGAACAGTTCAAGCAAACGGCCAACGCACTGGTTCCTTTGAGCCAGGAAGTCTTGGTCCTGGATCAGAGCAAGACGAATTTGCTGAACTGGCGCCAGTCGATTGTGAATGAGGCGAAATCCACGCTGCGCAGCATGCTGGTGAATCTTTTGACGATTCTGCTGGCACTGGGAATTTTGTGGGCACTTTCGGAATTGTGGCGACGCTGGACGTTTCGTTACGTTCACGATTTGCGGCGCCGGCGGCAATTTTTGCTGATCCGCCGGGTGGTGGTGGGATTTCTGATCGGGATCGTGCTGATTTTGGGAGTGGTGAGCGATTTCACTTCGATTGCCACGTTTGCGGGATTCGCGACGGCGGGGATTGTGGTTGGACTGCAAGCCATACTGCTTTCGGTGGCCGCTTATTTTTTCGTGATCGGGCGATACGGAATCCGGGTGGGAGACCGGGTAAGCGTGGCGGGAGTGACGGGAGACGTGATCGACGTTGGGCTGGTGCGGTTTTATTTGATGGAGCTGGCCGGGACGGACATTAATCTGACGGCAACGGGGCGAATCGTGGTGTTTTCGAATGCGGTTTTATTTCAAGCGACGACACCTTTATTCAAGCAGATTCCGGGGACGGATTACACCTGGCACGAAGTGGCGCTGCAGCTGGGACCGGCGGCGGATTATCAGAGGGTGGAAAAAGCGCTCGGGTCGGCGGTGAACTCCGTGTACGAGCGGTATCGCGAAGGATTCGAAGCGCAGCACCGCGGCATCGAGAATCGGATCGAAATTCAAATGCCGGTTCCGACGTTCCAGAGCAAACTGCAACTGGCGGACAACGGTTTGGAATTGCTGCTGCGATACCCGGCGGAGATTCGCAAGGCTTCGCAGATGGATGCGGAAGTCACGCGGGCGGTTTTGGAGGCCATACAAAATTCCGCTGGAGTGAAAGACGCGATCGTCGGATCACCGAAAATTCGGGCGGTGGTTCGAACTTAGCTGGAAGCTTCGGGCCGGGATTGGTGAGTCTTGGGGATGCAGGGCGCCGGGTTTCGGAGGTCGTAAGGTACTGTAATTGTTGACCTTGCTGCGTATTAACCAAGTCGGGGAGTACTGTTTCGGGTTGTTCACCTGCGGACGATTGCGCTTCTTATACTTAGGGTAACGAGTTTGGTTTTGGCACGCGAAGTGGAATCTGAGAGAAACCTTCTGCGGATCGTGGTGTTAGACGAAGGAAGAGCCTGGCGCGTCTTAAAGCCCAACGGACGCTTCAATGATGCAAAATTCGAGTTCGATCCGTTAGACCAAAGGGAGGAGTTTGCAATGCGTGCGAAAAATTTCGTTCGAGCAATTATTCCGGCGGCGCTGTTGACGTTCGTGGCGCTGGCGGGTTCGATGCCGGCATCGGCACAGATTGCGGTGGGAATTTCGGTACACGTGGGACCGCCGGCGCTGCCGGTGTACGCGCAGCCGATCTGCCCGACGGAAGGTTATATCTGGACGCCGGGATTCTGGGGCTATAACGCGGAAGGCGGATATTACTGGGTGCCGGGAGTTTGGGTGGCGCCGCCGCGAGTGGGCCTGCTGTGGACTCCGGGATATTGGGGCTATGCGGGCGGACTGTATGGATTTCATGCGGGATATTGGGGACCGCACGTGGGATTTTACGGCGGAGTGAATTACGGATTCGGATACGGCGGAGTGGGATTTGGCGGCGGCGAATGGCGCGGCGGACACTTCGCGTATAACACCTCGGTGACCAACGTAAATACCACGGTGGTTCACAACACCTACGTGAACAACACGGTGGTGAACAATACGACCGTGAACCGGGCTAGCTTTAACGGTGGGCCGGGTGGGACGACGGCGGCGCCGACGGCACAGGAACGAACGGCGGCTAGCGAGAATCACGTGCAGCCGACTTCGGAACAAGTGAACCATGCGCACACGGCGAGCACGGACCGGTCGAATTTTGCGTCGGTGAATCATGGCAAGCCGGCAACGCCCGCGTACAGCAAAGTGGGCGTGCGCGCGGAAAACCAGCAGGACCGGGTCGCGAACGGAGTGCGCTCCGGGCAGATGACGGCGGGAGAAACGAAGAATGTGGAATCCCGCGAAGCGAATATCAATAACGAAGTGAAGACGGACCGCACAGCGAACGGCGGCACGTTGACTCCGGACGAGAAGGCGCACGTGAACCAGCAGCAGAACAACGTGAGCCATTCGATCTACGACGACAAACACAATGCGGCGACGCAGCCCGGGACGAAGAGTGAAGTTGGGCAGCGGCAGAATAACCAGCAGCAGCGGATCGCCAACGGCGTGCAGAGCGGGCAGATGACGGCCGGCGAAGCGGCCAAGGCGGAGAACAATGAACAAAAGACCAATCAGCAGATTCACGCCGACCGGCAAGCGAACGGCGGGAAACTGACAGGCGCCGAGAAGACCCAGGTGAATAAAGAACAGAATAAGAACAGCAAGCAGATTCATAACGAGAAGCACAACGACAAGACCCAGCATCCGAAGTAGGCGCGGTCGTTGATTGCGCTGGATGAATGATTTACCGAGCCGGGAGGCTAAGCTGCCTCCCGGTTTTTTTTTTGCGATCAGCTAGCGAAATAACGCAAGAATTACGGCGCGAACTGCACGATGCTTTAGCTATTTCGCCGCGAAATTCGGGGCAAAAGCGCGCATCGTTTGGCTTGACCGCAAGCGCATACGCCGCCTATCATTGTAGGACTGCAGAGTTGCTATTTCATCACTCCGCGGGCCTGTAGCTCAGGTGGCTAGAGCGCACCCCTGATAAGGGTGAGGTCGGTGGTTCAAGTCCACCCAGGCCCACCATTTTCCCCTCGTTAACTTCAGCGACGATTTTGGAAGAGTTGCGGAGCTGCGGGCGGTGAAGCCTGGCTGCTATTCTGATTCGGTTTCGGAAACGTGGTAGGTGTTGCGCTTTTTGAATCCGAGGTAGAAGATACCGCCGGTAATTAGCGCGGGCGGAAACATGAGAATCAAAATTCCATTGTTGATCGCATGAATCGTGCGCGGGCCGGAAGCAGCGGCGCTCTGGTAACACATGGCGCAGCTCTGGGCTGCCAAGGTAGCCGGCGCGGCCAGAAACACGAGCGCTGACGCGGCACGTTTGGTAAATTTCATGATGGCGCCAGGGTTTATCATCTAGTTCGATCCCAACCGTAGACTGGCCAGGCGGTAGGCGTCGGGCCAGATCTGATTCATCATCAGCAGAACAAAAATAACGAAGGGCACGAGGGTCCAGACCAGATAGCCGCTCTCGTATTTCAGGTGCATGAAGTAGGCCAGGCCGATGGTGGCTTCGATAATCGCGAGCACAAACAGGGCCAGCAGCAAGCCATGCGTCGAGAATCCGCGGTAAGTCAAGAACACTTCAATACCCGCGATACAAATCAGTCCGATCCAGATTCCCACATACTTGCCGATACCGCCAGATGGTGCTGTCGACATAAAGCAGTTTCTCCCAGTACCTTCGCAAAATCTAGCGCGTCGCGTTCATCAGATACATCAACGGAAAAACGAACATCCAGACCAGATCGACAAAGTGCCAGTACAAGCCGGTGGTTTCGACGTGATTCTTATCGAGCCAATCGCGGTTGTAGCCGATGGCGATGACCAGCAAAGCGATCACGCCGGAAATAACGTGCATCAAATGCAGCCCGGTGATGCTGAAGAATGACGCGCCGAATAGGACTGTGCCACCTTCCGGATTTTTGAACAGGCTCCAGCCTTCGCCGAACATGTGGAACCATTCGCGAAGGTGCAGGACGGCGAAGACGATGCCGAGCAGGATAGTAAGTCCGAGCCATTTCATCGCGGCCGGCTTGTTGTCTACCTTCGCGGCTTGCACGGCGCCAAGCATGGTCAAGCTGCTGGTGAGCAGGACCAGGGTCATAACCATTCCGTTGACGATGCTGGGAGAGAAATGGAAGGGGGTAGGCCAATCGGGAGTGCCGACGCGCAGGTAGGCATAACCAAACAGAACGGCGCCGAAGGTGATGGCGTCCGAAGCGATGAACAACCACATCGTCAGTTTTTTAGACTGGATGCCGAAGGGCGACGGCTCCATGAACTCGCCGTGTCCGCCCACCGCCAGGTGCGATTCGCTCACAACCCCTCCTGCAATTTGTTAGAACCTGAAAACCAGCAGCAAAAGCAGGTACACCCACAGGATGTCCATGAAGTGCCAGTAAATCGAGAATGCGCCAAATCCGCTTTTGCGCGCGACGCCCTGCGTCTTCCGCAGGCGGCTCAGTACATACACGACTCCGCAGATTCCGCCCAGAAGGTGAATCGCATGAGTTCCGGTGAAGACATAAAAGAATGACGAGCTGGGATTAGTGGCCAAGTACAGGCCCTGGGCCCGCAGATTGCGCCAGGCCAGCAACTGACCGAGCACAAATAAGAAACCGAGAGCGCCGGTGACGTACATCCAGTACATGCCCTTGGCGACGAGCGCTCGATCCTGAGCGGTGGCGGAGCCCACCGGGTCGGAAGCGGCGGCGAAGCGGCGACGGGCCAGTTCGAGGGTCAAGCTGCTGGCCAGTAAAACCAGGGTGCTGAGGTACATCACGCGAGGCAATTGAAAGTGCAGCCAGTCCGGCGTGACTCCCTGACGAACAATCATGGAACTGGTGAAGGCGGCAAAGAACATGGAAATCGCCGCTACGGCAACCCACACTCCGGTTTCGGATTTTTCCGCGTGGGAACCGGAGGCGGTCACATGACCCCGGCGAGGCGTGAACTTTGGCGGACCGCCGCGGCCTTGATCGTCGGCGGTGAGTCCTGGTGGCGGCGGTAATGTGGTGGTGGCCATTCTTGATCGCTCTCTCTACTGCAGCGGTGCTTTTTCGGGCGAAACCTGCATGATGTAATCCTGCGGGCCATCGACCCCGTATTCGTTGGGACCGTTGTAAACGATCAAGTGGCGGCCACCGAAATTATCGAAGGGCGGCGGCGAACTGGTGGACCATTCGAGCGACGTCGCTTCCCAGGGATTTTCGGAAGCTATGGCGCCGCGGAACCGGCTGTGAATCAGGTTGTAGAGGAAAATCAGTTGGGCGGCTCCGGTCAGCAGCGCGGCGACGGTGATGAACTTGTGGACCGGAATCAGCGGAATCATGTAATCGTCGACGAAGGCCGAATAGCGCCGTACATTTCCCGCCAGTCCCAGGTAATGCATCGGCATAAAAATCGCGTAGACCCCGACGAAGGTGAGCCAGAAATGCAGTTTGCCGAGTGGCTCATTCATCATTCGGCCGGTCATCTTGGGGAACCAGAAGTAGGTGCCGGCAAAGACTCCGAAGATGGAAGCCACGGCCATCACGAA
Organism: uncultured Acidobacteriota bacterium; assembly: GCA_963711325.1. Classification (GTDB taxonomy): domain Bacteria; phylum Acidobacteriota; class Terriglobia; order Acidiferrales; family UBA7541; genus Palsa-295. The sequence continues at coordinate 716,893 of CAVQDR010000001.1, forward strand.
GTGAAAGTGCGCGACCACGAAATAGGTGGCGTGCAGAACGGTATCGAGGGAGGGCTGGGCCAAGAAGAAGCCGCTGATGCCGCCGCTGATGAATACGGAAATAAAACCCAGGCAGAACAGCGCGGCAGAAGTGAAGCGCATCTTCGCGCCATACACCGTGCCCAGCAGCAAGAGAGTCAGGATCGTCGCCGGGATGGTGATGATTAGCGTGGGTATCGAGAACAGGTCGGCGGAGAAGGGGTTCATGCCGCTGACGAACATGTGGTGGCCCCAGACCATGTAACTGAGAAAGCCGATGGCGATCATGCTGCCGACCACCGCGCGAGCACCCAGCAGCGGCTTGCGCGCGAACACCGGCAGAATCGTCGCTACGATTCCGATCGAAGGCAGAATCGCGATGTAAACTTCCGGGTGACCGAAGAACCAGAAAAGGTGTTGCCACAAAAGGGGCGAGCCTCCGGAGTGAGGCTGCAGTTTATCGCTGAGCACCAGCCCGGCGGGGATGAAGAAACTGGTTCCAGCGGTGCGGTCGAGAATCAGCAGGATGCATGCGGGGAGCAAAACTGCGAAGGCCAGCAGCGCAATGACGGAGGTAATGAACCAGGCCCAGGAGCAGAACGGCATGCGGGCGAGCGACATGCCCTTGGTGCGCAGGTCCAGGGTGGTGGAAATAAAATTCAGCGCGCCGAGCAGCGACGCGATGCAAAAAATCGCGATCGAAATGGCCCAGAGGTTCTGGCCCATGGCTAGTCCAGGGCCGGCATCGCCGCCGACCGCGCTGAGCGGAGCGTAGGCGGTCCATCCGGAAATCGGCGGGCCATCGGCTACAAAAAAAGCCGCCATCATGACCAGCCAGGCCACGAAGGTGGTCCAGAAGGACATCATGTTGAATCGGGGAAAGGCCATGTCCTCGGCGCCGATCTGGATGGGCAGAAAATAATTGCCGAAGGCGGCGAAGGGCGCGTTGGTTAGCACGAAGAACACCATGATGGTGCCGTGCATGGTGAGCAGCGAAAGATAATATTCCGGAGTCATCACGCCGGCGGGCGCGCCCACGGCGGAAAGCTTGTCGAGCAACGGGATGGGCCAAGCCGGCCAGGCCAAATGGACCCGCATGAGCCAGGAAAGAACCATGCCGATGAAGACGGAAACCAGCGCCAGCGCGTAATACTGCTTGCCGATCACTTTGTGATCGAGGCTGAACACCCACTTGCGGATGAAACCGGTAGGCGCCGTGTGGTGGTGTGCCTCCGGCTGCGCTGAGACGTCATGCATATTTTGGCCTCGCAAAAGTAATGGTGGAACCCGCAGGCGACCGGTCCGAACCGGTCCGGATCACTGGCCCGCTTGCGCCGTCAACCACTTATCGTAGTCGCCTTGCGACAGCACTTCCAGGTACGCCTTCATGTTGTAGTGGCCGAGGCCGCACAGCTGAGTGCAGACGATTTCGTACTTGCCGATTTTCGTGGCGGTGAAATGTACCGGGATGTCCAAGCCGGGAACAAAATCCTGCTGGACGCGGAGTTCGCGCACAAAAAAGGAATGGCCGACATCCTTGGAATGCAGCGTGAGCCAAATCGGCTTGTTCACTGGGATGGTCAGGGAGCCAACGACGATGTCGTCGCGCGCTGGAACGTCGTTGGCTGGATCGAGACCGAAATAATTTCCGCTGCCGTCGTCGATCTTATCGGGGTGGAGGCCGCCGAAGACCCCGTCGGGTCCCGGATACCGGAAATAAAAAGCAAACTGCTCTGCTTGCACATCGATCTTCAGGGAGCTGGGGTCCGGAGGCGCGATATAGATGGCGCCCCAGGCGCGGGAGCCGACGAAGGTCAGGGTCAGAATTTCGAAGCCCACTATGATGATGGCAAACGCCACCACCGGTGTCGCGCCCCCGGGAAAGACCTTCATTTTTCTAGTGCTCGAGGTGTTGCTCGCTCCCCACACGAAAATCGCCAGCAAAATCTGGCTGATGAAAAATAAAATGCCGGTGCCGACCATGGTCTCGTCGAGCTGATGATCCACGGCGGGTCCGGTGGTGGAAATATCAACCGGCAGCCACCAAGTATGCGCGATGAAGATGGCCACCGAGACGACGGTGATGATGACGACCACCGCCGCAAATAGTTTTCCCATGTCAGCTATTGCCTCGACGTCGGAATTAAGACTGGAACCGGAGCGAAAGCCACTTATGGCGCGGGAGCCGCGCCATTGCGCTGCCCAGGACTGAGACTCCCACGGCCAACGATCACATCAAACGGCTACGAGCGCTAGTACGGCAGTGCCTTGAAAACGAAATTGATGCTCTTCGATTCGTTCCCGGCGACGGTCACGTCTTGCGTCTGGGTGCCGTATTGTTCCTGCCAGGCAGTCACCGTGTACTTCCCGGGAGGCAGTCCCTGCAGGCTGAAGGATCCGTCTTCGCCGGTCACTGAATAGTGCGAGGTGTTCAGCACGGCGAAGTAGCCGTGCATCCAGGGATGGATGTTGCACTTCACCGGGATGAATTCCGCCTTTTCGTATTTGGTGTCAATCGGAGGAGAACCGGCGGGCTGCGATTTGTTCCATTCCGGATTCACCTTGGCCAGCGGGTGAATGTTATGCGAGGTCTGATCGTCGTTGAAGATCTGAAGCTGCTGCGAAACTTGCATGGGTAGCACGTGGGGAAGATATTCGCAGCCTTTCTGCTCGTATTTGACGGCTTGGGAGGGCGCTGTCGATCCTTGATCGCCGGCCGAAATGTAAACAACTACCCATTGCAGGGTGTTGCCGGGCCCGGTCGTAACATTCTGAGTCATTACCGGAGTCGCATGTTGCTTCGCGCAGGTCGGTTCCTTGGACATGTCGATCGGCTTCATCTTGGCCGGCGTGCCGGTGTAGGTGACTTTACCGGTGATCGTTCCGCCGCCCGCAGGCGGCTTAGCGAACATAACCATGGAAGTGCCTACCAGTGCGGTTAGAGCTACTGCCGAAAGATATTTGAGTCGCATATTAGTATTCCCCCGAGCTATTTTATCTACTGGGCGCCGTTTGCAGCGTCCGGTCCAATCGGCTTGATGTCTTTGCCGTGGCTGGCTACGTAGCCCCGCCACAAATCACTTTCCTTGGTGGGCAGGGTGACTTGCAGAGTGCGCAGAAAGTGCACCAAGTCCCAGCCATCGTTGGGCTGAATCACGTCGTGGAAAGAAGGCATTGGCGTGCCATCTACGCCGGTCATAAAGATGCGGTAGATGTCCTGATTGGTGTCGCCGCATTTGAAGCGGGTTCCCACCGAGAAATTGTACGGACGAATCGGATTGTCTTTGCTGTCGGTCAAAGTTGCCGCGGAAGGCCCGTCACCGTGCCCGGCCGGTCCGTGGCACTTCCAGCATTCGAGCTTCTGGAAGAGTTCGCGGCCATGCAGGATGCTTTCGATGGTCACTGGGGTTTCCGGCGGGATGGTCAGAACCTCGCCCGGTTTTTCTTTGGCCCAGCGAGGAGACCAGGTCTTGATGAAAGCCACCAGGTCGGCGCGCTGCTGTACGGTCAAAGGCCGCCAGGAAGGCATGTTCGTGGTGACAAATCCTCGAGTGACCGAATTGTACAAATCCTGGTCGGTGGGCAAAGTTCCGGTCGGAGTAGACCGGCATTTGAAGATCGCCTCGGTGAAGTCTCTGGGCTTCGGATCGATCCACTGCGCATTCATTCCGTTGCCATCGCCTGCCGGACCGTGACAGCCGATGCAGTAACGGCGGTAGAGCACCTTCCCCGCCGCGGCGTGGCCGGTAAGGCCGTAGACATGGCTCTCTTCGGAGCTTACGCTCGGCGCGCCCAACGACGGGTCAACCGAATCGACGTGAGATTGCGCGCGCGCGGCGCCCACTCCCACCATCAGCAAAGCCAGGGAGCCCAGGGCGAAACGGACTGCAAATTTTCTCGTTATCATGGCCGTCTCCCTTAAAAGTCGAAGTCGATGCCGAAGAATATGCTGCTACTCCAGACGCCGTCGGTCGGGAACAGCGGCGGTGCCCCGGTGCCATCACCGCTTTCGGGGACGATGCCGATCGATTTCACGCGGGAGTATTCCCCGTCGAGAGCAACGCCGGCACGGCTAAACATGATCGGGTACCAGCGATAACCGACGGAATAAGCGGTCACGTTTCCGTAGCTCCCGGGATTGCTGGAGAGCGCTTGCTGACCGACGTTAATTTTTTCGAAGCGTCCCAGGATTACGTTTTGGGGGTTCAGGTAGTAGTGCGATTCGAGGAACCCACCGTAAAACGACGGGGCTTGGGCGCCGGAAGGCAGCGCACCCTGAGAACTCGTGCTGTTGCCGAGGTAGGCGTTGTCGTGACCGTACATGAAGAGAGGAAGGAACTCGAGATTGTGAATGTACAAATCGCCGGCCACACCAACCCGGTAGAAGGGCTTGTTGCCGACGCCCACCAACTGCACCGGATTGCCGTCCGCGACACCGGCGGTCTGATAGTACGTCGGCCGCTGGCCAATATAAGCGAATGCTCCGACGCGCTCAAATCCCAAGCTCTTGGCATCGAAGGCCTGACTGAAGGCCAAGTTCACGTCGTAGGTCCGGCTGGCAGCGGAGCCGCCCGGCACCACGTCGTTCGTGAAACCGACGCCGCCCTCATTGCTGCTCAGCACCGCGATTGAGTACCGTGTATAGCTATTGGCGCTATGCCCCGCCAATTCTGCTCCGATCTGGTTGTCTCCGTATCCGAAGTTGTTCGAACTTCCGGGTGTATTGAAATGATAGATCTGGTAAATGCCGCCATTGTTGGAAAGGAACAGGAAGCGCTTTTCAGAAATTAGATTGTCCAGTTCGAAACGCCCGAAGCGCACATTCAGCCAGCGGTTGTTCTTCAAGTTGTCGAAACGGATCCAGGCCGCCTCGAAGTGCCATACCGCGGTCGAGTCCGAAGAAGGCAAAATTGTGAATGAAATATTCTTGTAGAGCGTGCCGGCAGTCCACAGGTCCATGCCGGAAAGGTCGAAACCGGATTGGTTTACTTTTCCGGCGACGTCGAAGCAAGGCGTGTTGAAACATCCCGGGCGAAGAATCCAACACCTGATGGTCCGCTGATTCCCGGTGCCATTGCGGGGTGATCCTGAACGAAATCGGGAAGTAGGACGGATTCTGCCAGATCGGCGAATCGCGGTCGTTCATTAGCTGATAGCCGTTGTCGCGAAAGACCTGGCCGAAGTTGTTCAGCTCGGGCCAGGCGGTGTGGCAGGCCGAGCAAGGCAGCCCGTACTTCCGCGCGAAGGCCGGGATGGCCATGACTTTTCCCGGCGGCAGAGCCTGAGCCGGTTTCACGTCGGCGAATAGAATCGCCAGGACGACCAAGGCAACAACGGCAAATCCCGTTAGCCAGGATCGACCGGCCAAACGCGAATCTTCAGGATGCGACGAAGGCATGTACCCCTCCTGTAAGAGGAAACTCGACCGGAAACTTGAATAGCGAAGGACCAAAGAAGCGGGGAGTGGAGTGCAACAGCTCCGGAGTGACGAGACCGGGGATGGAGCGCCGAATTGTCTTTTTCAGGTACATGTGCAGGCGCGACGCCAACTTTCCGCAAATGAAACTGACCACATCCAAAACCAAACGAGCGGACATTAACTCTCAAGATTAAGGAAAGCAAGCACAAAATTAACATATCTTAATATTCGTTTATTTTGTGCCTTCCTGTACAATCTACTATGGATACGGGTAAGGGACCAGCAGTCTTGGCGAGCTGGCAGCTGGTTGGCCGGTGCGTTGTTCTCTTATCCACTTATACAGTCCATCCAAAATAGCTATTGATAGGCATCGGGATACCAGCGTGAAGTGCAGTTCTGCATTTCGAAAAATCGTAGGTTTGAGCGTGCTCTCGATTGCCACCGTTTTCTGCGGTACGAATCCGAGTTGCGCCCAAAACCTGCCAGGCCACCAAAAGAATTCGGAGATTCCGGAAGGCTTCGAGATTTATTTGAAAGCTCCGGAAGCGACGGTGATCAAGGCGGTTCAGTTAGTCATCGAAGATGACACCATCCAGGGAACCTGGGTCTACGATACTGACAAAGTGATAACCGGGGCGGTTCCCGAGACTTCGTCTGCATATTACGGCGAGTATAAGGGCAACGGGCACGTTTATTACAAGGTGCTGCACGATGCGCTGGCGCCGCGGCATTTTAAGGACGCCGCGGATGTGGGCACCTTGACGGTGCGCTATGTGGTCGAAGGTGTCGCGCCCAATAAGACTCGCGTACAGATTGACGCGGCGTTTGTGGAAGACGGCAATCACAAGCTGCATGCCTCGGACACCACGGTGGAAACCAGCGAATTCGCGGACATCCAGTCGCACATCCTGGAAATCCAGAAGCTGGAGCAGCAAACCGCGGAACTCACCCAGCGCCGAAAAATGCTGGTGGAAAGCCGGGAGGCCAGCAAAGAGCGCAACGATGAGATGGCCCGCCTGAATGAGTCGGAAACTTCGCTGACCAGCCTGCAGCAAAAAGTGGACCAGCTGCATCGAAAAATCGAAGTACGAGTGAAGAGCGATGCCATCGACTTGAAGGCCGCTCCGTTCAACCGGGCCGCGAAGCTTTCTGCCCTTCCCGGACATTCGGAACTGCTGGTGGAAATCATCACGGACTACTGGTACGGAGTGGAAACGGTGGAAGGCCATCGGGGCTGGGTCCGGCAGGATCAGGTGGAACCGTTGCCATGAAGAACGACCGGCAGCCAAGCAAAAACAATAAAACCGCCGCGTTGATCTTTGCGTTGATGTGTCTATGCTTCACCGCGATGTCGACGCGGAGTCAAACTCCGACGGAAACCTACCAGCGGAGTTTTCCGAGCACCTCGGACGCGCTGCAAGCGGCCATTCACACGGTGCAGCCATTGACGCGCGGTCGCTTGCCGATTTTGGATGGATTCGTGACAGCGCAAGATGCGCCGCTGCAGAGTTACTCCCGGGGGTATTACGAATGTACGCTGCAGATTCTTCCGGGCGGCAACGGGCAAAACATCGTGCGCGCGGCCGCCAAAATCACGGCGTGGTATACCGACCCGGAAGCTTCGCGATCCGGTTATCGAGTATTGCCCTCCAATGGACGGCTGGAAAATGACGCGCTGGACCGGATCGACGAGGCTCTGGCGGATGCGACGGTCGGGACATCTTCAGGCGCGTTCAGCAGTTCGGTGAAGAACTCAACAGGTGCCACAGGCTCGACCGCGACCGGCGGAATTTCGCCATCAAGCTCCGGAACTTTAGCTCTTCATAGCCCGGTGGGCACGCCGGAGAATCCCGCAGCTGCGCCGGCCTCGAATGAGAGCCTGGACACGATTCGAACGCGGCGGGAAGCCAACGAAAGGAAAGCGGCGGAGTTGGCGGTGGAAGAAAAAAATCTGGAAGAGATCCTGAACAGTCAGGCGCGGCCCACGGACCTGATCGTGGTCAAACGAACCGGAACACCCATTTTTACGAAACCAGAAGAAGGGGCACAGGTTTTGATGTCCGCCGACGCCCACGACGAATTCCAGATTTTGGGACTCGAAGGGGCGTGGATCCACGTCAAGATTTCGGGAGCTTCGCGCGGATGGATGCGGCGCGCGCAAGTAAGTTTGCCGGCCAGTTATGGGGGCGGAGGAATCGTCGACGCTGAACAACAGGCGCCTGCGGCGGCGCCGGGCGCTTCGGCTTTCAAGGTGGAAAAGGAAGAAACCAGCCGGTTTGGCGGGAAATGGGAACCTCTCAGTGGAAAGAACGTGCGCGTGGTGTGGGCTGCGCCCGCGGCGAGCCCAGCGACCAGCGCCGGCCAGAAAAAAGCATTCGCCAAAGAAATGTTCCTGAAAGCTTATGCCGAACAAAAGTCGGCGACGCCGCCGATTGACGGCGTGGTAGTGCTATTCGATTCCGCAGATGGCGGACAAGTGGCCGCGACCGTAGTCAGCCTGCAAAAGCTGGAAGATGGAAGTTTGACCGCTGCGTCTTTTTGGAAGCAATGCTCGCTGGACCCGCCGGAACTTTTTGAAGACGCCGCGAACCCAGCGGCAAAAATGCCGGCAGGGACAAATTAGAAAAAAGCCCCGCAACGCGTGATTCTAGTTCACGGTTTCAGTTTCCGCCGCCGATGAAGTGGGTTCCTGGATTTGGAGCGGGGTGAGTGGGAGCCGAACCTCAACCATCAAACCTCCGTCCACGCAGTTTTCCGCTCTGACTTTGCCGCCGTGAAGGCGAATGGCGCGATCGGCGATCGATAGGCCCAGTCCTGAGCCGCCCGACGACCGCTCACGCGAATCGCCTACCCGATAAAACGGCGTGAAAATGTCGACGAGAGACTCCTGCGGTACTCCGTAGCCGTGATCGCGCACTCGAATCACGGCTTCCCCCGCAAAAGAATTACGGTCGCAGGACAGGCTGACTTCCACGCTGGTGCCCTCCGCGGTATAGCGCAGCGCGTTGCGAATCACATTTTCGATAGCGCTGCGCAACAATTCGCGTTTGCCGGTCGCCACACAGTGTTCGGCCCCCGTAACAGAGACGACGCGATTGCGGCTGCGCGCTTCAAAATCAGCGTCGAGGGCAATCTCGCGGACGAGTTGATCGAGCGCGAAAGGCTCGGAGTCCATCATTTCGGTTCCGGCTTCGAGCCGGCTGAGATGAAGCAAGCTGCCGATCAGTCCGTTCAGACGTTCGGATTCCAGTTCGATGCGATCGAGCGCCGCACGCGGATCGCGATCCACGCTTCGCCGGGCGATGCCCAAAGCAACGCTGAGCCGGGCCAAGGGAGAACGCAGCTCGTGGGAAATATCGGTGATGAGCCGCCGCTGCGAGGCCATCAGTGATTCGATCCGCTCGGCCATATGATTGAAATCACGGCCGAGCTGGGCCACTTCGTCTTGTTTATCGGTGACGGACTCGCCCACCCGCGCGTCCAGGCCGCCGTCGGCCAGTTGGTGGGTGGCGACACTGAGTTCGCGAACCGGCTTGGTGATCGAGCGGGCCAGCCAAAAACAGACGAAGCCGGCGACCAGCACAACGATGATCCCACGGGTGACCTGCACGCCGATCGGAGCCTGCAAGACGCTGGTAACGGAGGGTACTTGCGATTCCGAAACGAAAACGTAGCGGGTGCCGGCGGATCCAGTGGTGCGTTTAGCCACGAACTTTTTTCCATGGGAGATCAAGTAGCGGGCATCGTTGGTCTGCAGGGCGCTCTGGGCGATGGTTTCGGCCTCGGGCGGCGTCGGCTGCGAAAGAATTTCTTTTCCTTCGTCGTCAAAAAGATAGGCCTGCCAACTCAACGTCTGCTGCAGCGACGCCAGATAGTCTGCCAGGGCGCCCATGCCATGGTCCTCCAGCAAGTCGGCGGCGCGGGCAGCAACCAGGGAAGTAAGAATCTTGTCGAATTGTTCGGTGCGGTTGGCGGTGAATTCGCTGTGGGTGGTTACCACCGAAAAAATTAGGGTGCTGCTGACCAGAATCATGGCCAGCCAGAACCACAGGAAAATTTTCAGGTAAAGACTACGCATGTGTGAATCACCGACTCTTCGGTTTTGCAGGCACCACGAAAATATAGCCTATACCACGAATGGCGCGGATGCGATCGCTGCCATCGCCCATGCGGCCCAGCTTCTTCCGCAGGTTGCTGATGTGCACGTCGATGCTGCGATCCTCCGGCGCGGAGTCGCGGCCCAAAATTTGCTGCACAATTTGATCGCGCTGCAACACCTTGACGGGATTCTTCATAAAAAACGAGAGCAGGTCGAACTCGACGGACGTGAGGTCGACCTCGCGATTGCCGCGACGCACGGTTCTGGAGCCTTCGTCGAGTTCGATATCACCGAGAACAATCAGCTGCGGACCGCTCGGAACAGTGTCGCGAACGGTCGAGGCGCTGCGGCGTAAGACGGCTTGAATACGCGCCGCAAGCTCGCGAGGATTGAAAGGCTTGGCCAGGTAATCGTCGGCGCCGATTTCAAGACCTAAGATGCGGTCGACATCCTCATCGCGAGCGGTGAGCATGATAATGGGCATTGCGGACTTCGCGCGAATTTGGCGCAAGACTTCAAAACCGCGAATGCCCGGGAGCATCACATCGAGAATCAAGAGCGAGTAGTCGCCGCTGAGGGCCCGGTCCACACCCTGCACTCCGTCGAAGACGGCATCGACGTCAAACCCCTCAGGTTGCAGGTATTCGGTGAGTAACTCACACAGCTCAAGGTCATCGTCCACAACCAGGATGCGCGAAGCGGGATGTTCGGCGAGTCGCTCGATGCGGGCTGGTTGGGTCATGGGGAAGGTGTCCACGAGATTACGCTGACTTCGTCTGGATTCTAAGCCTTTCGGTCGAGCGGAGCGAAGAAAACTTTTGATATCGGGATCCGCGGGCTGGTCGGAAAACAACATCGAGCTGATCTGAAGGTGTTGGCCGTCTCCGCCATGGTTCTCGCTGCGAACGCCTCCAACAAAATGAGTGGCGAGCGGAAAAACGTGTTTTCGTGACCCTCCCGCTGCTCACTGCGAATACAGATCATCCCTGGCGCTGGCCGAAGGCTGCGAGACAAGGCGGTGTGCTATATTTTTGCGGCTCGGTGCGCTGCGGCTGGTGCGCGCGGCTAAAAATTCTGTTTCTGGTGACTTCTTCTTGATCGACGATCCGATACTTGTGAATGATTGGCATGCGGTGGCGCGGTTTTCGGAATTGAAAACCGGCGAGGTGCGGGGTGTGCGGCTGCTGGGGCGGGATGTTGTTTTGTGGCGCGGCACTGCGGGCGTGCAGGCGTGGCAGGATCTGTGTTTGCATCGAGGGGCGAAGCTTTCGGGCGGGCGAGTGCAGAACGATTGTTTGGCGTGTCCGTATCACGGATGGGAGTACGACGTTAGCGGGCAATGCGTGCGGATTCCGGCGCACCCAGGGCAGCCGCCACCGGCGCGGGCGAGATTGGTGAGTTATCAGGTGCGGGAGAAATACGATCTGGTATGGGTGTGCCTGGGGACTCCGGCGCAGGAGATACCTAAATTTCCGGAGTGGGACGACGCGTCGTACCGGAAAGTTTTTTCGGGGCCGTATTTATTCCGGGCGCACGGACCGCGGGTGATTGAAAATTTTCTGGATGTGGGGCACTTCCCTTTCGTCCATGCGGGATTTCTGGGCGACGTGGGACATCCGGAAATTGGCGATTACGAAGTGGAGACGACGGCGGATGGAATTACGGCGAAGGATATCGCGGTGTGGCAGCCCGATCCGGATGGAACGGGGCGGGCGGCGCAGGTGCTGTACACGTATCGCGTGCTGCGTCCGCTGACCGCGTATTTCGTGAAGACGCAGGGCCAGCAAAGATTCTCGATGATCGATATCGTGACGCCGGTGGAATATGGAGTGAGTCTGGCGTGGGCAATTATGGCGCTGAATTACGCGCACGACGTGGACGAGAAAGAGCTGCGCGAATTTCAAGATGTGGTGAGCGGGCAGGATATTCCGGTGGTGGAGTCGCAACGTCCGGAAATGTTGCCGCTGGATTTGCAGACGGAATTGCATCTGCGTTCGGATCGAACGGCGATTGCTTACCGGCAATGGCTGAAACGGATTGGATTGAAGTACGGAACGGCGTAACAGCAAATCCATGCACGACGCACACACGATCTAGACCAGAGTCGAGATTTCCTCGGGCTGAGAGGCATTTGGAGTTTCCATACCCGCTGATTTTCCGGCACGCAAACATCTCCACGAAATTCCCATCCCCAGCAGGACCACCGCAAAAAATACGTAGGGCAAATAGCGCCAAGGTTCTTCCGGGACTGGAAAGACGCTGAGCGCGAGCACCACGGTAAGAATCAGGAGCGCGGCGCCGGCGATGAGAGCGTCGACCGAATGCAGGAGATTTTTTCGCTTCAAATAAAACGGCAGCGAGAGGCAGACCAAGAAGTATGCCGAGATGAATCCGTAAGACGCGAGTTGCGTTACGTAATTTACGCAATCGGCGAGCGAGACGCGCAGGGCCAGGAGCGTGACGGGAATGGCGATGCCAACCGCGGCAAGCAAGATAATCCCGCGATGCGGTGTGGCGTTCCGCGGATGAGCCACGCCAAAGCGCGGCAGAAATTGATGGCGTCGGGCCATGGAATACAAAACGCGGGCTCCGGCGTTCATTGATCCCAGGGTGCAGGCGAAATAGCTGAGCGCGATGCCGATGGAACTGAAGTAACCCAGGGAAACCAGATGCATCGAGCGGGCGATGGTATCGAAGGGAGCGTTTAGCTGATCGAAAACCATTCCGTTTTTGCGTGCCAGCGCGACCAGACAATAGATCACGACCAGATACAGGATGCCGATGGGAACCAAACAGCTGAGGATGACTCGGGGGATGGTGCGTTTGGCGTGGGACGATTCCGAGCCGAGAGTGGTGACGCTTTCGAATCCAGCAAGCGTCATGAAACCAAAGACGAGTGCGTATTGAAAGCCCGGGAGGCGCGCGCCTTCGAGATGCAATTGGGGGCGGTCGATCCAGGCGGAAGTACGGGACATGGCGAAGGCCACGATGAGAATGATGACGGCGAGCGAGGCGAATTCGATGGCCAGCATGAGTTTGGTGGAGAGCTTGATGTCGCGATAAGCGACCAGCGCGGCGACGAGAATCACGGCGGAGGTGATGAGGCCGCCCCGCAAGAGTGATTCGGAAGCGCCGGTAATTTGAGTGAAAAAAAGATCCGTGTAGTAGGCGGAGGAAGGGGCGGCGCTGGCGACCCCGAATCCCATGGCTCCTACGTAAGCCCAGCCGGCGATGATGCCGCCCCAGCGGCCCAGGCCGGCATCGGCGAAAGTAGCGAGCGCTCCCGCGGAGGCAAAATTCTGCGAGAAGCGGTACACGCAAAAGAGAATCAAGGAGAACGCGATCAGGGTGATGGAAAAAGTGATCCAGGTGGTATTTCCGGCGCGGGCGATTAGGAGCGGAAGAATGATTCCGATGGTGCCGGTGGGGGCCATGACGCCGAGGGTCTGGGCGGTATCTTCGATGAAGGAAAGATAATTGTGGCGGAGGCCGCCGGTCGGCGGGGGCGGCGCGGGGGAAGTCAAATTTTGCGATTCGGTCACTGAGAAAACGATATCAGCTTGTGAGCCGCGCATGCAATTGCAGAGGCGTTACTTGATTTGTATGGATTTGTGGCGGCGCGAGGAAATCAGGTGGTAGGGCGGTCGGGTACCGGAGCAGTGGCCAGAAAATCGTGGGCGATACGGGCGGCGTAGGAATCGAGGAGTTCGACGATGCGTTCGCTTTTCGGGGAGCGCAGGACGAAACCGGCGTGATGCTTTTTGGTGACGCGGTAAACGATTTCGGGATCGTGGTAGGCGCTGGTGTCGGGACATTCCTGGCGGGCGAGGGAGAGAACGACTCCGGCATAGTCTTCGCGCACGGCGGGCAGGGTGTAGGAGTGCTTGCCGGCGGCGACTTCGAGGAGGGCCCACTCGCGCCAGAGGTTGATGCCGGTGGCGGCCTCGATCACGTCCGAGATGTAAGCGCCGCCGACGCGGGCGGCGATTTCGAGGAAATAGAATTTGCCGTCTTCGCGGGCGCGGAGAAATTCGGTGTGAGTGACGCCGCGAACCAGGCCCAATGATTCGATGACTTCGCGATTCAGGCGGTAGAGGGATTTGGCTTCGTTGGAATCGCGCGGCAGGGTGCGGGTGGTGAAAACGCCGCCGTCGTGAGAGGTGTTGAGAGGCGGAGTGCCGTAGGCGTGCGCCTCGGCGAAGACGATCTGGCGTTCCGAGACGATGCTATCGATGTGAAAGACGTCGCCGGGGACAAATTGCTCGAGCAGATAATTCGACTGGGCGTCGCCGAACTGCTCGAGATAGGGCCACAGTTCGGCCGGTTCGTTAATTTTTTTCATACCGATACCGGAAGCTTGAGAACGAGGCTTGAGCAGCCAGGGCGGTTTGACGCGAGCCATGAAATCGTTGAGGGCCTGGTGGTTCAAGACATGGATAAATTCTGGAACCGGAATGCCCGATTCTTTGGCCTTGCCGCGCATAGCGAGCTTGTCTCGAAAATAGCGAATGGTGGTGAGGCCCATGCCGGGGATGCGCAGATGTTCGCGGAGGTAGGCGGCGTTTTCGAGATCGAATTCGTCGAGGGCCACGATGCGATCGATAGGTTGCCAGCGGGCGAGGTAGCTGACGGTATTGAGGATGGCTTGCACCGGCAACTCTTCAGGCATGAAGAAAAATTCATCGACGGCTTCGCGGGGCCAATCGCCATCGCGAAGTTTTTCGACGGTGAGCAGCAGGACGCGGCAGCCCATTTTTTTGCAGGTGCGCAGGAATTCCTGGCCCTTTTCGTAAGAACTGATGCACAGGATGGTGGTGGGCCGCGCTGAGGACAAGACGCCTCCGAGAAACAGTTTTGTCACGAAACTGGCGTGGAAGCAAGGCAAACGCGACGAATGGCGGCGGATTAGGTTATCGGGTCGCCGGCGGGAAAAAGAAACTGGAGAAAAGGGCCGACGCGACCAGCCCAGGCTTCTTCGTTGTGCTGGGCGTCGGGGAAAAGCTCGAAATGCAGGTCTTGATCGGCTTGCCAGCCGCGGGCGACGAGTGAATCGCGCAGAGCGGTGACGTTGTGCACAGTGCTGGCGCCTTCCTTGGTGCCGGCGTCGAGCCAGATGCGCGGACGAGTTGGCAGCGGAGTTTTGGCGACGAAACCGAGAATGGCGCGTTGGTTCCACCAGACGGACGGAGAAAGAACGGCGAGTTTGCCGAAGATGTTCGGATATTTCAGGCCGAGGTAGACGGTGAGCAGGCCGCCGAGGGACGAGCCGCCGAGTCCGCAGCTGGCGGGGGTGGACATGGCGCGATATTTATTTTCGATGAAGGGCTTCAATTCTTCGACGATCATGCGGCCATAGCGGTCGGCGCGGCCGCCGCCGAGTTTTTTATCGCGAGTGGGCGTGTATTCGTTGAGGCGCTTATCGGTGTTGTAGATGCCGACGATGATGAGCGGCTGGATGGCGCCCTGAGCGATGAGGGCGTCGGCGGTTTCGCCGACGTGCCAATACATTCCGTGGATGAATGAGGTGTTGGGATCGAAAAGATTTTGGCCGTCTTCGAGGTAGAGGACGGGAAATTTGAGGTCGGGGCGTTTTTCGTAAATGCCGGGGACGTAAACGATCAGGTCGCGTTTCTTGGCGACGAATTTGGATTTGAACTGCTCGTGTTTTTCGAGGCGGCCGGGGCCGGCGGAGGCCAGCTCGGCGATCAATTCCGGACTAAAAGACAAACGCTACGCCTCCCGATGTGGATAACTAACCCGAAAAGATTTTGTGATGCGTGTGCGGCGGCAGCCTGTTTGTAGATTGGCGCGATGCGTCTAGAATACCAGGGTTGAATTTTCAACCGAGGGACTTTCGATTCCGACCACAAGCAAACGAAGCACGAGAACTCGCAGACAAACGAGTGGAACACACGCGACGCGCAAGCCGCGAGCTCGACGGCGACCCGCGATCAGGAGCGATATGAAAACCGAATATCACCGCTGGTATTCGCACCGGCTGGGCCTCGATATGGGCATCGTGGTGTACGGACACTGGGGCCCTCCGCTGATGGGATTCCCCACCAGCGCGGGCGACGAATGGGAACTGGATCGCCAGGGAATGATCAGCGCGCTGGCACCGCTGATCGACGCGGGGCGGGTGAAATTTTTCAGCGTGAATTCGGTGAACTGGGCGGGCCTGTACAACAAGAGCGCGCATCCTTTCCATCGCAGTTATATGCAGGCGCAACTGGACGCGTACATCCGCGAAGAAGTGGTGCCATTCATCTGGGACAGCTGCGAATCGCCGGGCATCGGAATTTCGACGATGGGCGCTTCGTTTGGGGCGTATCACGCGGCGAATACTTTGTTCAAACATCCGGATGTGATCAAGCGCTGCTTCGCGCTTTCGGGAGTTTACGATATTCGGGGATTCATGAGCGGGATGTACGACGACAACACGTATTTCAACAATCCGGTGGATTACCTGGCGAATTTATCGGACCCGCATCAGTTGTGGCTTTTGTCGCAGTGCGATATTCACATCGCTACCGGGTCGGGGCCTTGGGAGAAAAGCGGGCCATCGTATCGGTTGTCGGAAGTTTTGGCGAGCCGCGGGATTCGACATTCGCTGGATGATTGGGGGCCGGAAGGCGGACATGATTGGCCCTACTGGCATCACCAGATGTGGGAGTACGTGTCGAAATTGTTTTAGATAGTCCGAGATTCGGCGTTTTCGGGCTGGGCGTCGCAGCAATCGAAGAGAGATCCCTCGTCGGCGCGAAAGACGCGCGCCTCTGTCGGGATGACAACGAAAACCGAAACGGACGCTGCGCGAGCCGTCTAAGCCAAGCCGAGACGATCGAGCATGTAGCGGCCGTCGGCGATTACTTGATCCTGATCGATCCAGACGTTGCAGCGGCGGGCCAGCACGTCTACATGAGTGCGCGAAGTCCAGGCGGCGTGAGTTTGGCTGCCGTAGGGGTCGCCGAAGGCGAGATGGACGCCGGGGAATTTTTCGTCCTGCAGCAGGATGCCGATGAATTCGGAAAGGTGCATGTTGGTGCCGAAGGCGAGTTCGCCAACGCGATCGCTGTTTTCGTCGGTGTGGCAATAGCTCCAGAATTCGGCTTCCAGATCTTTGCGGTCGCAAGTCACCTTCATCAGGCGGCCGGCTTTGATTTCGAGTTTTAGTGGCGTCTTCTGCAGGTCCCCGTATTTTCCGCAGAAGTGATCCCCGGCGGTGCCGTCGCAGACAAACGTGCCATCTACTTTCGCGGGCGTAGTGAAAACTTCTCCAGCGGGAAGATTCGACCAGTAACGCTTGTTGATCAGGCCGCTGGTTTTGACCCAGTCGAGCCGCGAATCGAAAGTGCAGACGAGCGACGTGCCGGCGTCGGTCTTCACCGTGAGCGATTTTGCGTCGTGCATGCGCTGCAGCAGCTTTTCGCTGAGGCGATCGACCATCATGTAATCCGCGCGCATGCCCTGCTTCATGATTTCCGGCGTCACACCAATCATGTGGGCATAGCGGATGTGCCGGCGTTCCACCACACCGACGATATCTTTGCGCGCGCCGAGCTCACCTTCCTGTGGCTGCATGCAGAGGATGCCGGCGTCGGCGCGATTCAGCGCGTCGATCAGCGGCTGCGGCGCTTTGGTGAGGGGGCGCTGCGCGAGATCTTCCAGGCAGAACGGTTCGGTGATGGCGCTTCGATTTTTAAGAGCTTCGGCCAAGCTGGCAGCGACGGCTTCGCTCGCGCGGTCGAAAATCAGCGCGACACGTTCACCGGATTGGACGGCGAGGCATGTTTCGATGGCGTTCTTAGCGCCGGCGCGAAGCTCAGGGTCCACAGGGCCAAAATTCATCGAGATATTGTAAATAGGGCAAGAATCTTTTGCCACTGGATTGAGGTGTGCACCTGAGTCTTCTATAACCTTGCTCGAACTGAATGAATGGACTCGTCGGACGTCCTCGGCGAAGTTTTGACATTAGAGATTGCGCGACCGTTGAGCTCAAGTCCCGTAGCGCCTTCGGGTAAGTGTGTAATCCGAACACTGCCGAGCGGGAAAACCCGATGCTCCAACGCGCGGTTTAGAGCGCCAGTTTTGTATTTCACGACCACCCAGCAGAGGCCGGTGTTAAACAAACGGTAGGTAAAATAGCCGGTCCAAAAGCTTCCCGAGGAGAACTGTAATATCTTGGCCGGCTCATTCGGATTTTCCATTTGATCAAGCCATTCTTGGACTTGCACTCGTTCGCCAGACCAACTCTGTGCCTGAACTCGTACAAACCAAATCGATCGAACCGACTCAACATAAGCCTGGGAAGCCAACGCGGCAAAAAGCAGCAGATTTATAATGATTCCCGCAAGGTCGTGTGGTCGATCCCGAAACGCGACAATACCAATGGCCAGCCCAGAATAGAGAACCGCCAAAGTAAATGCCGCGTACTTCCACCGCACCCACAATCCTAAGACGGAAAGGCACAGGAAAAGCGCAGCCGCTCGAACGACGCTATTTTCGAGTGCCGACGCTCCGGCAACGATTGCGATGACGACCGTAAATAGGGTCAGAACTGTCATCATCACGCGGAATCGGTCCGTGTAGTAAGGGACGTCGCAAGCCTGCGCGGCGCGGTCGAGGCGACTGATGTCGAGCTCAGACATCGTTACGTTCTCGGTTCGACGACGAAGCTGGGGACTTGGCCCCCGCCGCTGGTTACGTTCGCCAGGCCCGTGGAGCTGAGGCGGGTGAGGCAGCCGGCCATTTTGCCGCGGAAGAGGTAGGGGGCGAAATCGACGAGCATGTCGCGCATTTCGATGCCGTTGGGAGTCTGCATCGGGAAAACTTCGCGGCGGATTTTGATGCGTTCCTGGACGACCCACGCGCTGTCGCTCTCGGCGAGCGCTTTTTGCAGCGCGGCGTCCCAGTCGCTTTCGGAATTTTCCCAGCCGAGTTGCACGCCGGTGCCGCCGTATTCGTCATTGGGCTTCAGGACGAAATTCTCGCGATGCTTGCGCACGTATTCGAGCAGGCCGAAGGATTCGCCGTCGCGAGTGGTTTTGGCGTCGGCAAGTAGGCGGGTCCAGGGAATGTGCTGCTTGATCAATTCCCTTTCGGCGGCGCTGAAGAGCGCGGAATTTTGCTCGTCGGTGAGAACGGCGAAGAACGCTTTCTTGTGCGGAATTTTGCAGGTGAGCGAATTGGTCATGCAGACGGCGCCGGTTTCGTAGGCTTTCATCAGCGCGGCACATTCGGCGGGTCGGGCGATGAGGTCGTTGATGAGCACGCGGCGGTAGAGCAGATCGACTCGCTGGCCCTGGGCGATGAGCTTGCCATTTTCGAAAACGAGGTCGCGCGGATCGGACAGTACCGTGGGCACGCCCTCTTTCAGGAAACGCTTCTGCAGGATTTCAAATTCGGTCCAGGTAGGAACTTCGCGCCAATCGACAATGGCGATGACCGGCGGCGTGGCTTTGCCGCCCCATTCGCGGTAGCTATCGAGCAGCGCGGTGAGCAGCAACTTGATGAGCGGATATTTGCGGGCGGAATATTCGTGCTGGAAACGCTCCATGATCGGCAGCGTGCGAAAGACTTCGGCGAGCATTTCGGAGTAGCCGGCGCCGGCGGGCGATTCGGCATTGTATTCGGCGAACTGCAGCGAATCGGGAAGCAGAAAAGCGTCGAGGCGCGAGGAAGTGCTGGAGGTGGCGTAGCCGGGATTGATGCGCGCGAGGCGCTCCTCTTCGGGGCTGAGAGCGGATTGGGCGAGGAGGCGCGGATCGGCGAGAGACTGTTTGACGACGCGTTCGCCGAGGATGGCGATAGTTTCGGCGACTTCACGCACGCGCTGCTCATCCGCGGCAGTAAGAAAAAAAGGGCGGAGAAAGGGGCAATGGACGCGATCGCCGAAGGTGAGGCGTTCGGCGCGCATGCGGGCGTTGAGTTCGTTGCTGAAGGCAGGAGCCAATTCCACATCAGACCGGAGAAGCTGGTTCCAGGCTTCGGCGGGCGGCAAGACGTTTCCGGAATGTGGCGCGCGCGCGGGACCGCTCATGAAGTTTTGGGCCCAGTGCGCGGCTTGGCTGGCGTCGCAGAAAATCCGGCGGCGACCGAAGCACCAGGAACGGCCTTCGCCACCACGGGAGCGGGCTGACCGACGAAGCCGGCGGGAGCGCCGATCTTCAGCATTTCTTCCCAACGCGGCCAGGGATTCGAAGGAGCGCCATTCAACGCGCGGTCGATGGCCAGTTTGGCCATGCGGTCGACGACGTGAGTGAAATAAAAATCGGTGATGCGGTCGCGTTCGAAATCGGGCGCGGGATTCAGGAAATCGATGGCGTAGGGAACGCCGTCCTGTATGGCGAATTCGATCGTATTCATTTCGTAGCCGAGGAGCTGATTGATGGTCTGGGCGTCGCGGACCACGCGGGCGCCGAGTTCATCGGAAAGATAATTGTGATCGATGAGGTAGCGGCGCTGGTGGGGATCGTAAACCACCGGGAGAATATCGGTCTTGCCGAAGGTGAAGCAACGGACGTATTGCTGGAAGTCGATGCCCTGCTGCAGGGTCATGCAGTAGGGGCCGGTGCCGTCGTAGGCCTTGAGCAGTTCTTCGCGGTTGTTCACTTTGTAGACGTGCTTCCAACCGCCGCCGGAATAGGGTTTCAGAAACGCGGGGCGGCCGACGTAATCGAGAATGCCGTCCCAATCGATGGGGTAATCGAGATTGCGCAGCGATTCGGAATTGATGTCGACATCGGACGGGTAGGATTTTTGCGGCAGCAGGACGGTCTTCGGGATGGCCAGGCCGAGTTTGGCGGCGACGGAGTAGTTGAAAAATTTATCGTCGGCGGTCCACCAAAACGGATTATTGATGACGTAAGTGCCCTGCAGCACGGCGTGCTTGAGGTAGGCGCGGTAATACTCGACCTCATGCGAGATGCGATCGATGATCACGCTGTACTGGGCGAGTTCGCCCATTTTGGTGCCGCCAAGTTTCACGAATTCGGCGGTGATGCCGTCTTTCTTGCCGAGTTCATTTACTTTTTCGATGAAGGCCGGCGGGAAGCTGTATTCGCGACCGCACATCAGTCCGATTTTCATGTCTCGCTCGACTCCCTAAAATTTGTGCGTGAAGACGTGCAACCAGGTCCTCAGGGGCTAAAGCCCACTGCTTTGCTCGAAGCTTTATGTTCGGAGCTAAAACTCCGACCCCCTAAAAACCTAACTCTAACGCCTCAATCGGTAAACGAGCCAGCGGCGGACGAGGATGACGCGATGGTCACGCCGGCGCGGGTTTCGGCGACGATGTGGCGCACGACTTCTTTCAGGTCGCCGGTCTGCTTGTAGACGTTCATCTGGCGCTCGGCGCTGGTGCCTTCACGGAAAATCTGGTGGATGGGCTCGAGCGCGCTCCGGCTGCCGAGATCGTCGAGAACGTCATCGACAAATTCGAGAAGTTCTTCGGCCAGGATGCCCATGGGAACTTCGATCTGCTTGCCAAAATCGATGAGCTTGCCCTCAATGCCCCAGCGGGCGGCTCGCCATTTATTTTCTTCGATGAGCGCGCGGTGATACATGCGAAAGCCCATGTTGGAGGTATAGAGGCGGTGGAGTTTCACCACGATGGCCTGGGTGAGCGCAGCGATGGCCACGGCTTCTTCGACGCGAGTGACTACGTCGAAAATTCGAAACTCGAGCGTGCCGAACGTGGGATGGGGGCGAACGTCCCACCAGATTTTTTTGGCGTTATCGATGGAGTGCAGGCGGATCAAAAGTTCGACGTAGTCTTCGTACTGACTCCAGGAACTTAGATGATCGGGAATGCCGGTGCGCGGGAAGCGACGAAAAACGGTGGTGCGGAAGGATTTCAATCCGGTATCGCGGCCCATCCAGAAGGGTGAGCTGGTGGAAAGCGCGAGCAGGTGGGGAAGAAAATAACGGACCATATTCATCAGGTCGATCATGGTGGTGCGGTCCGGGACCGCCACGTGAACGTGCATGCCAAAAATCAGCAGGGAGCGGGCCAACTGGCCCATTTCTTCGACGATGTTCTGGTAGCGTTCGCCGGGAGAAATGACTTGATCGATCCAGCTAGAAAAGGGATGGGTGCCGGCAGCGGCGACCTGCAGACCGCGGCTTTCGGCGGCGCGCACGAGTTCGCCGCGGGTGCGGCGCATGTCGGTATCGAGCTCGGCCACGTTCTGGCAGATTTTGGTGCCGATTTCGATGATGGATTGATGCATCTCCGGCTTGACCTGCTCGCCGAGTTCGGCGGAGGCGGCCATCAGTTCAGTGACGTGCGAACGCAGCTCGCACGAGGTGGGGTCAACGATCTGAAATTCTTCTTCGACACCGATGGTGAAGCGGTGATTCATGGCGAAGCCCCTTCCGGGCCAGGATAAGCGAGGACTGCGCGGGTATGATACCGCGAGTTCAGGAGGACCACCAGACGCAGGTCTGGGCGGGTCAGGTACGAGTGACGCGCCGGATTATTGCGGACAGGCCGCGCCGTTATCGACCCATTGCTGCATGGCGGCGACAAAATCCGGGCGGTTGAGCGGAGGCAGGGTGCGGCCATCGCCGGGATTCCAGCCCCAGCCGACGAGGTCGTCCTTGGAAACGTGTTCCATGATTTGCGCGAGCGAGCGGTGGCCGTTCTGCGCGGGATCTTTCAGCTGGCGGCAGAATTGGCCGGGAGTTTCACCCTGAATCACCATTTTCATATTGGCGCGCGGCAGCGACCATTTCGGATTTCCGGGCGGCATATTCGCGCCGGAAAGATTGGCGTCCTGATGGCAAGTGTGGCATTTCATGCCGTAGACGCCTTTGCCGTCGAGACCACGTTTTACATTTTGGATGTGGACGTGGCTGTCGTCGCCCTGCAACGGCGCGTCGCCGGAAGGATGGCAATTCTTGCAGCGGGGATTATCGAAAACGGTCCAGGCGCGAAGGAACGCCGCCTGGGATGCGGCGGCTTTGGAGGAATCGAGCACGGCGCCGGGAACAGCGGCGCGGCTTGCCAACGATTGTTGCGACCAGGCGAGCGACGTCGCCGCCAGGGCCGCGAACAAGAATCCTCCGACGAGAAATGCGGAACGCCTTCGGCTTATGTTTTCCGGCATTTGATCCTCACAGTTGCCTGACTGCCCGGCAAAAACGTTTTATTTATGCGGAACGCAGATCTTCGGCGGTGATGGGCAAACGCCGAATCGGTTTTCCGGTGAGTGCCAGAATTGCGTTGGCGACGGCCGGAGCTACGGGCGGAACTCCCGGTTCGCCCACGCCGGTGGGTTTCTCGGTGCTTTCGACGATGCGCACTTCAATCTCCGGCGATTCGAACATGCGCACCATCGGGTAATTATTGAAATTGTTTTGTTGGACCCGGCCATTTTCCAAAGTGATTTCGGTTTTCAGCGCGGCGGTAAGGCCGAAAACGATGCCGCCTTCGATTTGGGCTTTGACGGTGTCCGGGTTGATGACGCGGCCGCAATCGACGGCGGCGTAGATTTTATGGACGCGCGGATTGTGGTCTTTGTCGATGGAGACTTCGGCGACTTGAGCCACGTAGCTATCGAAGGAAAAATGCCCGGCGATGCCGCGGGCACGGCCGGCCGGAAGCGGGCTGCCCCAATTTGCTTTCTTGGCGACGAGGTCGAGAACCGCGAGCATGCGCGGCTGATTCGCGAGCAGGGTGCGGCGGAGTTGGTAAGGATCTTTTCCGCCGGCGTGCGCGACTTGATCGAGAAACGCCTCGACGGAAAATCCGGTGTGGGAGTGACCGACGGAGCGCCACCACTGGACCGGGATGAGGCTCTTGGGGCTGTGCAGATCGACCAGGACGTTCGGGATGCCGTACAGAATATCGGCGGCGCCTTCGACCGATGCGGAGTCGATTCCATTCTTGATGCCGAACTGCTCGAAGAGCGTGCCGGCCATGATGGATTGGCCGACGATGGTGTGGGTCCACGCGACCGGATTGCCCTGGGCGTCGAGACCGGCTTCGAAATGGTCGTACCACATCGGGCGATACCACCCGCCACGAATATCGTCTTCGCGGGTCCAGACGACTTTCACCGGAGCTTTGGCGACTTTGGCGACGGCCACGGCTTCGCTGACGAAATCGCAGGCAGGGTTGGCGCGACGACCGAAGCCGCCGCCGAGCAGCTGGTTATTGATTTTGACTTGCTCGGGTTTGAGGCCGGCAACTTTGGAAGCTGCGAGGCGATCCATGGTTTCGAATTGAGTGCCGGTCCAGACTTCGCAACTGTCCGCGCGAAGATCGACCACGGTGTTAAGCGGCTCCATCATGGAGTGGGAAAGATATGGAACCTCGAACTCGGCGGAGATTTTTTTAGCGGCTCCGGCCAGAGCGGACGCAGGATCACCCACTTTTTTGGCGACGAGCCCGGGAGTGCGGGACATCTCCGCATATTCTTTGCGCAGAGCGACCGAAGAAATGTTCTCGCCCGGGCCGTGGTCCCAAGTGATTTCGAGTTTGTCGCGTCCCAGCTTGGCGGGCCAGAAACCTTTGGCGAGGACGGCGACGCCGGAAGGAACTTCCAGAACGTCCACTACACCAGGAACAGCTTTGGCTTGATCGGCCTTGA
The DNA here is from genome assembly GCA_963711325.1 of uncultured Acidobacteriota bacterium. Taxonomy (GTDB): domain Bacteria; phylum Acidobacteriota; class Terriglobia; order Acidiferrales; family UBA7541; genus Palsa-295. The sequence continues at coordinate 741,023 of CAVQDR010000001.1, forward strand.
AGCTGACCACCTTGCCGCCGAAAACGGGCGCGCGGGCAACGACGGCAGTGAGCATGCCGGGAATGTAAACGTCGAGGCCAAATCGCGCGGTGCCGTCGCATTTTGAAGGCGTATCGAGGCGATGCACCGGCTTGCCAATGATGGTGAAGTCCTTGGGATCCTTGAGCGGAATCTCAGCGGGCGGAGAAAGTTTGGAAGCAGCGTCGGCCAGGCTGCCGAAGGAAGCGCGATGGCCGCTGGAGGAAATCACGTAGCCCTTTTCAACGCGGCAAGTGGTGGGATCGACGTTCCAGGATTGCGCAGCGGCGGCGATCAACATGATGCGCGCCATGGCGCCCATTTTGCGGAAGCGATCGTATTCGGAAGTGGTGGTGGTGCTGCCGCCGGTCATCTGCAGGCCGAAAACCGTGTGATTGTACGCAGCATCGACCGGGGCCGCCTGGACGCGCACTTTCGACCAATCACATTCCAATTCTTCGGCGAGCAGCATGGGCAGCGAAGTGTAGACGCCCTGACCCATTTCGGAGTGATTGGCAATGATGGTGATGGAATCGTCGGTGCCGATGCGCACAAAAGCGTTGGGCGCGAAGGGATGCGTGGCGTCGACGACTGTTGCTGCGCTGGTTTTACTCCACTCCGGAATATAGGCGCTGATAACCAGACCGCCCGTGAGAGCTGCGGCAGTTTTCAGAAAATCGCGCCGCTTCAATTGATTTCGATTCGCGTCGGAGACGATGGTCATTTCGCGCTCCGTTGCGCCTGAATTTCGGCGGCGCGATGAATGGCTTTTCTGATGCGCGGGTAGGTGCCGCAGCGGCAAATGTTGCCGGACATGGCTACGTCGATGTCTTCGTCGGTGGGCTTCGGATTTTCGCGAAGCAGGACCGCGGCGCTCATGATCTGGCCGGACTGGCAGTAACCGCATTGCGGAACTTCGATTTCGATCCAGGCTTCCTGCAACGGATGAGTTAGATCCGGAGAAATTCCCTCGATGGTGGTGATTTTTTTGCCTTCCGCGCGGGAGACGGGAGCGACGCAGGAACGAACGGCTTCGCCATCGATGTGAACGGTGCAGGCACCGCAGAGGGCCATGCCGCAGCCGAATTTCGTGCCGGTGAGCTGGAGCGAATCACGCAGAACCCAGAGCAGCGGGGTCGAGGGAGGATCTTCGACGGAGACGGGCTTTCCATTTACGGTGAAGGAAATCAAGGAGTGCCTCCTGCGAATTCAAATGCACGAAGTCGGCATCGGAACTTCCGAGGCCCCTGTGCTGGACACAGGCAAGACGCAAACGGCAGGAACGTGAAGATTATCGTTCTGGAGGAAAGGAATGGCAAATCGGTCAAAATCGTAGTGCTTTGTCGATCTTGTTCGGAGGTTGTTGATGGTACTTGCGACCGAAAGCGGGCTAGGTGCGCGAAGGAGACGACGCGCCGGGGTTCGCGTGTTTTTGGGTGGCATAGCCCAGGATGAGGCCGACGATGCCGCCGGGCGTCATGATCGCGAAGTAGTGGGCGTGCTGCAAGAACGCCACGATGAAGGCGAAAAATAGCCCGACGGCGAGGCCGAAGAGCATGCCGGAAAAGAGACCGCGAGCTTTCTGGGCGAAGATGCCGATGATGAGGCCGACGATCAGGCCTTTGATTACAGAACCGATCACGATTTGCATCAGCATGGGGCGAACTTCGGGCGTGAACCAGGCGGTGAGGCCGTCGAAGATGCCTAAGACTCCACCGAGGACCATGCCGTACGCGATCTTGTTCATGTGAGCCTCCGGTCGTGAGCGAACTGCGGTAAATGAGATCTCGCGGACTGCCCTGCCCGCTCGCGTTCAGTTGTTCGGCACACCCATATCCACGAAGATTTTCCAGTTGCCGTCGGACTGGTGTTTCCAGATGGTGACGTAGTGGCCGCCGGTCTGCGTTTCGGTCTTTCCTGGCGGCGTAAACGTGTAGGTGTATTTTCCGGTTTCGTAGACGAGGTCGTCGACGACCCAAACGTCCTGGGTTTCGATGCTGACTTTGATGGGCCCGGTAACGGACTTCATGAAGCCGGCGACGCTTTCGGCGATGGCCGGACGTCCGCGTACAACGACTCCCTTGGGACTGAAGCGCGAACCGGATTCGTCGTAGAGGCCGGCCAGAGCGCCGGCATCGGAGCGGGCGAAGGCGTCGATATATTTGGCATTGCCGGCATCGATGGATTTTCGAATTTCGGGATCGGTCACCGATGACTGGGCGGGTTCCTGTGCGCGCGCGACTGTAACGAACGCGAGAAAGAAAATGGCGATAAGGGACAGCAATCGAGTCATTCGATTCATGGGCTTTCTCCCGGAGAGCTGGCGACTCGTATTCTATGTGCTAGGCGAGCGCGATCAAATCGATTTCGACTTTGAAGTCGCGAGGCAAGCGGGCCACTTCGACGGTGGTGCGCGCCGGAGGATTGGCGGGAAAGTAGCGGGCGTAGACCTCGTTCATGGCGGTGAAGTCGTTCATGTCCTTGAGAAAAACGCCGAGGCGAACGGCGCGGTCGAGCGAAGAGCCAGCGGCTTCGACGATGGCTTTTAGATTTTGCATGATGCGCTCGGTCTGCTCGGCGGCGCCGCCTTCGAGAACCTGGCCCGTTGCGGGATCGAAAGCGGTCTGGCCGGAAACGAAAATGAAGCCGTTGGCTTTGATGGCCTGCGAATACGGGCCGATTGCTTTGGGACCTTTGTCGGTGCTGATGACTTCGCGCACGATGCCTCCCTCTGAATGTCGTTAGAAGAAATTCTAATTTTGATTTCCGGCCGGCTGAGCGTAACGGGCTCGAAACGCCGACGGAATTCCCGGATTGTAAATCCAGATGCGAAACGTCTCCGCGAGATTTGCCTTGGTGGTGAATTCGATGGCGGCGCGAACGTCGTTCACGGTGACGGCCTTGCCACTGAGGATCTGCGTCGCCTGGTTCAGGCCTTCGCGCACCGGCGCGGGGCCATGGGCGTCTTCGAGTGCAATGAAGAGCAGCGCGGATTTGGCAGTGGCCAGGCGGCGCTGCTCGGGCGTATCGGTGGGCAGCGTGGCGACGGCGGCTTTCTCCGGCGTGTTCCCTTGCTGGTTGCGGGCTTGGTCGTATTCGTTCAGCAGGTCAGCGATGTCTTTTTTGCGGGCGTCGGAACCGTCGGCGGTTTCGTCGATTACAACTGCGGCGTAGGCGGGTAATCCCCTGCTGAGCGCGATGGCGGCGGCCGGGGCCGGGTGCATGGCGTCACCGAACCAGGTTTTCGCGAGGGCACGCTCGACGGAGTTCGCGAATTCGTGATTCGTGGCGCCGAGCGCCAGCGCGGCTGAATTAACCAGGACGCCTCCCGGAAACCCGGCGTAGGCGGGGGCGGATTGATCCGGCGCGCCGCCACGCAGCGCCGAAGATTCTACGATGTACGGAACCGAAGTGCGCCTGGAGAGCTGGCCAAAATTCTTTTGCAGGATGGTCCAGGCGTTGCCGAAGCGGACAGCGGCGCCCGCGGCGCCGGGTGGCAGAGGTTGGGTGGTCCAGAAAATTGCGCTTGCGGGTTTTGCTGAATCGGAAACTGAGGCGTAGTGGCCGGACACAAAGTAAGGCGCGAGATCGTCTTTGCCCAGCGTGAAGCGATAGTTGCTTTCAGCGTCGGACGCTTTGCCTTTAGAGGCTGAACCGCGAGCGAGAATTACGAACCCGCTGGGGATGCGGGCCGAGTATTCCATTTTCTCAGGACGAGTTAGAGCGGAGGAAAGAACGTGATTTGGAGGAAGGAAGACGGGCAGCCAGCCTTGAGTCCCGAGATAGAAATTATCTGGAGCGAGCGCGAAATTTTGGCTCGAATCCGCGGAGGACAGCGAGTAATCGACGACCAACTCTTTCGTGCTCTTTTGCGGCCACGGCGAATCAAAAGATAAACGCAGGGCGCCGGGCGAGCCGGGCTGGTATTCGGCGGGCAGACTTTGCGGCGTGAGGCCGCGGCCATCGAGTTCGACGCGGAGATCCGCGCGGCCGTAAATTTTTCCGTCAGGGAAAATCAGGTCCATGGAATTGAGCGGCGTGGTGCCGGAATTCCGGAGGGTGTAGACGTTGTGCACTCGGACTTGCGCTGGCGTGCCGGAAACGAAAGTGACATCGAAAGTCTGTTTTAGAATCTGATAGTCGGGCGCCAGTGGCACCGTGCAGGAAGGAGCCAGAAAAAGAAGCAGCGCGACGACGGAGGCGACGAGAAATGCGCGGTAGGATGGCGAGCGTTGCAAGGTTCAGAGATTCTACCGGAAATGCGGGGCGAAAGTGGCGTCAGGAACGAAAAACGGAGCCGGAGAGCAACGCGAAATTCGGTAGAGCCGTTTCAATTCAGGACGGTCGGGAAACGCCTGAGTATGTCGGAATCTTTCGCTCCATGGCGGCGGGCTTCGATGATTCGCGCGCCGTCGGACTCAGGGGTGCCGCGCTGGACCAGCTGAAGCAGCGTGGCGTTATCGACGCGGAGATTTCTCATGGTGCCTAGGGCTGCGCCGGAGAGGGTGGATTTGCCGTTGGCGCGATCGCGAGCGATGCCGAGAATCAACGCGTCCGGCAGACCGGCTAGATGCATGGCCTGCAGCTCGCCCGAGCCTAGGCCGACCTGGTCCAGATTGACCAAGGCCATGACCGTGGATTCGGAGACGCCAGATTGGTAGAGGCCGGCGACGGCGTCACCCGAAGTGAAGGGCTGGCCCTGCAGATGCGAGGTGCGAAGCAGTGTCACGCAATCCGCATCGGAGAGGCCGGCGGTGCGGACTTTGGCGATTTGTAGAACCTCCGGCGGAGAAATGTGCAGTGATTTTAATTCCTTGATGGCGTCGTAGCTCATGCCGGCGCGATCAAGCGGGTGGGTATCGAGCAGGCGAAAATCGTCGCAGGCGGCCAGATGCGCGGAGAGGAGTAAAATCAGCGCGAACTGGAGCATGCGAGCTTTACCCGTCACGCGAAGAAGATCTCGCCGCGTTGCCCGGGCGCCGGAGAGGATGCCCATCCCACCATTGTACGGGGCAAAAAACAGACGTGGGTGAGTGTGACGCGGAAGAATTACGGGCGATCAGACGTTGTAGACCCGCTCGATGTCGAATACGCCGGGAATGCGTTTTACGCCGCCGAGGATGCGTTCGAGCTGCTTGCGGTCGTTGACGTCGAGCGCGACTTCGATGCGGGCGCGCATATCCTGGCCGCCGCTTTCGAAGGTGCGAATGTTGGCGCCGGTTTCGCTGATGACGTTGGTGATGGCGGCGAGCATGCCGGGGCGATCTTCGGTGAGAATGCGCAGGCGAACCGGAAAAGTGGCCTGAGTTTCGCTGGCCCATTCGACCGGGATGCGGCGTTCAGTGTCGTACATCAGATTTTGCACGTTGGGGCAGGTCTTGCTGTGCACGGCGATGCCACGGCCGCGGGTAACGTAGCCGACTACGTCGTCACCGGGAATCGGATTGCAGCATTTGGAACGATAGACCATTAAGTCGTCGTGGCCGCGAACGAGGATCGCGCCGTCGTTCATGCCCAGCATGCGTTTGACGGTATCGACGATTTTCGGCTGCTTGTCTTCGCTGGTGTCCGGGAGGACCTGACCCGAAGCTTTGGCCAGCACCTGGCGCGCGGACCATTTTCCGTAGCCGAGATCGGCGTGCAGGTCATCGATGCGGCCACAGCCGTATTCGGAAGCGACGCGCTGCCAATCTTCGGCAGAAATTTTCTTCAGCGAAATTCCAGCATGGCGCGCTTCTTTTTCGAGCAGGCGCTTGCCGACGTCCTTGGCCTGTTCGCGTTCGTGCAGGTTGATCCACTGGCGAATTTTGCTGCGGGCGCGCGAAGTGTGAACGAAGGAAAGCCAGTCGCGGGAAGGCTCATGGCCCTTCTGCGTGAGGATCTCAACCACGTCGCCATTGGCGAGGGTGTGACGCAGCGGCACGATCGAGCCATTCACTTTTACGCCGGTGCATTGGTGGCCGACTTCGGTGTGGACCGCATAAGCAAAATCGATCGCCGTCGCGTCGCGCGGCAGCACGACGACGCGGCCCTTGGGCGTGAAGGTGTAAACCTCCTCGGGGTACAGGTCCACGCGCAGGGTGGACATGAACTCGCTGGGCTCCTGCATCTCTTGAACCCACTCGATCAACTGGCGCATCCAGACGATGCGCTGATCGTCGGCGCTGGCGGCTTCGCGGCCGTCTTTATATTTCCAGTGCGCGGCGACGCCCTGTTCGGCGATGCGGTGCATTTCCTGAGTGCGAATCTGGACTTCGAAGGTCTGCCCGCCATGAATGACGGTGGTGTGCAGAGACTGATAGAGGTTGGGGCGCGGCATGGCGATGTAATCTTTGAAGCGGCCAGGCACCGGAGGCCACATTTGATGAATCACGCCGAGCGCGGCGTAGCAATTTTTGATGCTGTCGGTAACCACGCGAATCGCCAGCAGGTCATAGACCTGGTCAATGACGCGCTGCTGTTTTTGAATTTTCAGGTGCAGGGAGTAGGCGCGTTTGACGCGAGCCTGAACCTCGACAGGAATGCCGGTCTCGACCATCTTGTCGCGAATGGCGTCCTGTACTTCGACCAGAAATTTGTCGAAGAATTTCTGCTTGGTGGCGAGTTTTTTCTGAACGTCGAAAAAAGATTCGGGTTCGAGATAACGAAACGAAAGATCTTCAAGTTCGCCGCGGATCAAGCCCATTCCCAGGCGGTTGGCGACCGGGGCGTAGATGTCGAGAGTTTCGCGAGCGATGCGCTGCTGCTTGGCCGGATCCAGATAATTCAGAGTGCGCATGTTGTGCAGGCGGTCGGCAAGCTTGACCACCACCACGCGCACATCATTGACCATGGCCAGCAGCATCTTGCGGACGTTTTCAGCCTGGCGCGCTTCAGGAGCGAGCAAATCGAGGCGGCTGATTTTGGTGGCGCCTTCAACCAGGCGGGCCACATCGGCGCCAAAATGTTCGGTGATAGTTTCCAGCGGAATTTTTGTGTCTTCGACGACGTCGTGCAGCAGGGCGGCGCAGATGGAAGTTACGTCGAGCTTCATGTCCGCGAGGATGTGCGCGACTTCTACGGGATGCGAAAGGAAAGGCTCGCCGGAAAGGCGGGTCTGGGTCTTGTGCTGTTCGGCGGCGAAATCGTAAGCGCGGCGGAGAAGTTCGAGATCATCGCCCGGGCGGGTGCGGCGGACCTTATCTACGAGTTCGACGAAGCGGAGGTCAACGGCACGGCGGGCAGCGTCGGTAATCGTGGATTTTGTTGCGGGCTCCATAGGCAATTCTATCTCAAACGGGAAGGACGACAAAGCAGGCTTCGATGGGAACTTTTGAGTCGGGATCAGTCGGGCGTAGCGGGATTAAAGCCGTGGCAAAAAAAATGGCGGACCCTGAGGCCCGCCATTTTGAAGTCAGGACTGAATCAGCTAGGACGTCGGAGAAGGCGCCGACATCTTGCGCTGCTTGATGGCTTTGACCTGATCCACGAGGTCATCGGCGGATTTGATATCCGCGTCACGAGCTTCGGTGGTGGTCTCCATATCGGCCTTCTGGCGATAGAGCAGGTTCAAGTAGGCCATGGCATCGTCGTAATCGGGACGAAGGTCCATTGCCTTCTTGAGATTGGTTACGCCTTCATCGACCGTGGCGCCGTACTTGGCCTGAAAAGCGGTGGCCAGCGCCGGAGGCATCGGATCGGTATCCTTGATGGTCTTCTTGGCGGTTTTGTTGTAATCCTCGCGCATTTCACGATTGCCACGGAAGGCCAGGGACCAATCGATGACGCCGACCCAATAGTAGGGATCGGGATCGCTGGGCTTGAGGGCGATGTGCTTTTGGTGGTAGGTCTTCGATTCCTCGAGCATGGCGGCGTTGAACGGCGTGCCGCCCATGTTGTAGATAATCGAGCCGAGACCGTCGATGGCCGAGAGGTTGCTCGGGTCGGTCTGCAGAATTTCCAGGAACTCCTGCTTGGCGGCTTCACCATTGCGCTTGTTCTCGTCGGAGGGCGCGCCGGGAACGTATTGAGCCGAGTAGGCGGTGGCAAGATAGAGACGCGCGTTGAGCAAGGTGGGATCGAACTGCTTGGCTTGCTTGAAATCTTCGATGGCGGCGTCGGTCTGTCCGCCCTTGTAGGCCTGCACGCCTTTGTTCAGTTTGTCGCGGGCGCGGAGTTTATCGCAGCCAGAAACGGCGACGAGGGAAACCAATACGATAGCGAAAAGGAAAACTGTTTGGCGCTTTCGCTGCATTCCTTGCTCTCCTTGGATAGACACCACATGCCGCTTGCTGGAAGGTTGGCGGTGAATCAGACCGACATTGTCTATCCCAGCGACGCGCATGATGTCAACAGCGACCCACAAGTAAAACTCGGCGGCATCGTCGCTTTTTGTGGAAGCGACTTCTCGGCATGCCGCCGGGTATTAACTACTGACCCGCTTCGATTTTTGCAGTGATCAGGCCGACGCTGTCGATACCGGAACCGCGCATGATATCGATGGCACGGGCCACCTGAGCGAATTCGACGGCATCATCGCCCTTGATGAAGGCCACTTTTTCGGCGCGCTCCTTGAAGATGTCTTCGAGGCGTTGACCGAGGGTGTCCCAGCTGACCTGCTCCTGATTGATCAAGACTTTGCCGTTGGTGGTGACCTGGACGACGATAGTCTTGGAGAGCAAGTCATTGTCCGGCTTCTGGTTCGGCGGCGTGGGCTGCGGAACGAGAGCGTCCAAGCCCTGCGGCGTGGTCGGCGTGATGACCATGAAAATAATGATGAGTACCAGGAGCACGTCAATCAGCGGAACGATGTTCGGCTCCGACAACGCGCCGCCCTTACTGCCTCCAACGGCCATTCCCATGGAAGACTCCTTTACGAAACGTTCGCCGGCTTAAGAGACCAAGCAGCCGGTACAGCGCCCGCCGTACAACGGATTAATCGGCGGGCGGAGGTGGCGGCGGAGCAGCTGCGCTCTTGCCGCGAATTTTTTCGGTGAGCAAGCCCAGGTGATCGACGCCGGCGGAGCGAACTTCGTCGACAGCCTTGACGACGTCGCCGTATTTCGCGCGCGAATCAGAGCGCACGAAAACGGTTTTGTCGAGGCGGTTGGCGATGAGGTCCTTGACCTTGCCGGTAATTTCATCGAGCTGAACCTTGCTGCTGCCCAGATAGGTATTGCCGTCGCGGGTGACGGCGATAATGATCGCATCATCCTTGTCGGCATCCTGCATATCCTGAGCGTTATCGACCTTGGCCATGTCCACAGAGACGCCCTTCTGCAACATGGGAGTGACCACCATGAAGATGATGAGCAACACCAACATGATATCCGCCATGGGGATGACGTTCGGGGCGGCCATGATCGGTGGTGCTTTGGGCTTATATGCCATGGTTACTTCTTCCCAGTGCCGCGACGGGTGATGAAGTAGTTGATCAACTCCATCGAGGAGTTGTCCATCTCGACGTCGAAGGCTTCGACTTTATTGGTGAAGTAGTTGTAGGTCCAAACGGCCGGCACGGCGACCAGCAAACCGAGAGCGGTGGTCACGAGAGCCTCAGCGATACCGCCGGCGACGGCCGACAGACCGGTGGCTTTCGAAGCCGAAATGCCCTTGAACGCGTTGATGATGCCCATGACGGTGCCGAACAAACCGACGAACGGCGCGGTGGAACCGATGGTGGCGAGACCGGAAAGGCCGCGCTTCATTTCGGCGTGCACAATAGCGACCGAGCGTTCGAGACCGCGCTTGGCGGCTTCGATGACTTCTTCATCGCCGACTTGCGCAGAGGCCGCCTGGAATTCGGAGAGGCCGGTGGCGACCACCTTGGCGATGTGGCTCTTCTTATTGCGTTCAGCGATGGAGATGGCTTCGTCGAGCTTGTTGTCCTTGAGGGCGCCGGCAACCTGCTGAACGAAAATGCGGGACTGCTTGCGAGCCGCGCTGTACATCAGGGCGCGGTCGATCATGATACCGACGGACCAAGCCGACATGATGAAGAGGATGCCGACGACCAGCTTGGCGGGAATACCCATGTTGTGCCACATGGTGAGCAAGTCCCAGCCAACTTCACCTGATGGCTGCTGAAACAACATCACGAAAGCCGACAACGTCAAAGTCGAAAACATGTGTTTTGCTCCTCCATTTCTGGGAAACGATTGCGGCAGCTATAGTCTGCCGTTCGGATTTAAATTCGAATCCACCCCAGAGGGCGGCAGACCCGAGCCCTGCCAAACTATTCGCGACTAACCGGCCAAAGTAAATACGACAGAGATGGTAGTGTCGACTTCCACAGGCTCACCGTTCAGCAAGGTGGGCTTGTAGCGCCACTGATGGACGGCATCCATGGCGTTCTTCATTAGCAATGGAGGCCCGGAAACGTATTCGAGTTGCTGGATGCTGCCATCCTTCGAAATGATGGCGTGAAGAATGACAGTGCCGGAAATGTGAGCGGTCTTGGCGATGGGTGGATAAATGGGCTGAACCATGCGGAGGATGTTCGCCGCCTGAACCTGACCGCCGACGCGTACCGGACCGTGGGCCTTCGGAGGCGGTGGCGGAGGAGGTGCGCCGCCGACGCCGCCGATAATGCCGCCGAGGACGCCGCCGGCCGAACCACCGGCCACGCCGCCAACGACGCCGCCCGAGACACCGACATCGGGAGGAGCAGCCTCTTCCTTAATCATTTCAATCTTCTTGGGGATGACGGTGGGGGCCATCATCTGGCCATTCTTAATCAAATGCACCACCGGCTTAACAATGCGCTGAATGGCCGCTGCTGGGGGAGGCGGAGGAGGCGGCGGCGGGGGCGGGACGATGAACGTCGTCAACATGCCCTTGGGCAGCGCTTCCGTGTAGATAAGCGGAATCAAAATCAAAATACCAAGGATGGCGGCCTGGATGATGGTGGAAACCACCACCGTCCAGGGCTTATTGGTTTTTTGACTGTTCGCGCCCGAAATAACGAGATCGTTAAACATGGCACCTACCTCCTAGCTGCTGCCATTACGCGCTTGTCGGCTGCGGATCCGGCGCTAACGGCAGTTCCCTGACCCCTAAACTTGTTCCACCAGACCACGATGGGTGCTGCAATGCCAAAACTGGAGTACGTTCCTACCACAACTCCTACCACCATGGCAAAAGAGAAAGCACGAAGAACCTCTCCGCCTAGAAGAAAAAGTACCAGGACGGTGAGGAAGGTTAAGCCGCTGGTTAATATGGTCCGTGACAAGGTTTGGTTGATGGCCTTGTTCACAATGTCCGGGAAATTATCTTTGCGCATCAACCGCTGATCTTCGCGAACCCGGTCGAAAATGACGATGGTGTCATTCATCGAATAACCGACCAAGGTCAACAGCGCCGCGATGACCGTCAACGAAATTTCGTAATGAAAGAGCGAGAAGAAACCCAGGGTAATCAGCACATCGTGAAACACGGCAATGACGGCGGCAATGCCGTAAACCCACTCAAACCTGAAGGCAATATACACCAGCATGCCGGCCAGAGCGTACAAAGTCGCAAAGAAAGCCTGGCGGCGAAGTTGCGCGCCGACTTTGGGGCCGACGACTTCGACGTTGCGAATCGCAAAATTGCCGAGAATGAATCCGCTGTTCAGCGAACTGCGCACGGCGGGCGTGGCGCCTTCGACATTGCTGAGCTGATCGAAGCTGGTGACGATGCCGCTGTGCTCGGTATCGCGCGCCGCGAGAAGGCGGGTGGCCAACTGGCTGTATTTATCGGCGGCGGTGGAACCGAGCAAGGCCGGATCTTTCTGAGTCAGGTATTCGGCCAAAGAATCTTTCGAGACCGAGTTGAAATCGAGCTTGCCTTCAGCCGCGGTGCCGAATGTTTTGTGCAGCGCGTCGAGAATGGCTTGCTTGCCGGCGTCGAGCGATTCATCGCCCTGGCCTTTCTGCTCTAGACCAATCACCACGTCATTCTGAGAGCCGGAGTTCAAGACCGTGTCGCTGATGGTCTGGATGGTGCTGTCCGCTATGCCCGCCGAGGCGAGGCCTTTGCGAATCTGGTCCACGGGAGCGGGGCCGGCGAAGCGAACGTACACCAGCGTGCCACCGCGGAAATCGATCCCGTACTTGATGCCGCCGCTCTTCAGAATCGAGGCCCAGCCAAGGACGAGAAGGATGATCGACAGGGCGAAGAAGTACTTCGCCTTGCCCATCCAATCGACGTTGACGTCTCTAAAAAATTCCATTCAGATACCTATCCGCCTTTATTTGACACCAGCTCAATTGCGAATGTTCCCCAAAGCGACTTTCTATTCGGGCAATCGATACGGCTAATGTCTCGATTCTTACGGTGCAGCAAACACAACTACTTAGTTAGTCCAGACCCTTAGATGCTTAGCGCTTCCTGACGGCCTCTGCGCGACAAATTCCAATCAAAGATGGCGCGCGAAACATAGATCGAGGTGAAAACGTTCGCCAGCAAACCAATGACGAGGGTGACGGCGAAACCTTTCACCGGCCCAGTACCAAACAAGAAAAGAAAAATTGCCGAAACGATGGTGGTGACGTGGGTATCGATAATGGTCAGGAAGGCCTTATCGAAACCCTGCTCGACGGCTGCGGCGGGAGTCTTGCCGTTGCGCAATTCTTCGCGAATGCGCTCGAAGACCAGCACGTTGGAATCGACGCCCATGCCGATGGTCAAAATTACACCCGCAATGCCAGGGAGAGTAAGAACCGCCCCGAACATGGCCATGAAGGCGACCAAGATAAGCAAGTTCAAGAAAAGGGCCACAACTGCATTGACACCGCTGAGGCGGTAATAGAACACCAAAAAGATCATGACCACCAAAATGCTGCCGATGGAGGCGCGTACGCCCTGGCGGATGGAATCGGCTCCGAGCGAAGGACCGACCGTGCGTTCTTCCAAATATTTGATGGAAGCTGGCAGCGCGCCGGCGCGGAGCACCAAAGCCAAGTCGTGCGCGGAATCCTGATTGAAATTCCCGGTGATCTCGCCGTTGTCGTCGATGCGGCCCTGAATAACGGGCGCGGAATAAACCTGATGATCAAGCACGATAGCCATGCGACGGCCGATATGCGATTCGGTGTAAGGGCCGAAACGCGCGGCGGCGGCGGTGGAAAGTTCAAAATGAACCTGATAGGCCGCGGGATTATTGGTATCCGGAGCAGGAGTTGCGCCGCGAAGATCCTGTCCGGTGATGACCGGAGCGCGGTCCAAAATGTAATACACCGGTGCGGTTGAGCCGGTGGCTGAATCGGACTTTCCGGGCAGAATCTGAGTCCCCGGAGGCAGCACGCCGCCTTTGGCGCCCAGAGCCGCAGCTTCGGAAGGATACGTTTGATCGTCGGCGACGTTATTCAGCGAAAGCTGGCCGCCGGCCTGAATCACGGCCTTGGCGCGGGTAGGATCGCCTTCGCCCGGAAGCTGCACGAGAATTTCGTTATCGCCGCGGCCGGTGAAGGCGATGGTCGGCTCGGTCAAGCCGAGCGCATTGATACGGCGGGTGATGGTTTCGAGCGCCTGATCCATGGTGTCGCGGCGCAGATCGGCAATCACCGAAGGCTTCAGCGTAAGCAGATAGCCGTTCACGGCGCCGGCGGCGGGAGTGAGGTTCCAATCCGCGAACTGGTTGGTGACGATGTCGCGAAAGTTGGTGGAGGTCGCGGGATCGACGTTATCGACCTGAATGTGGGTATCGTCGAGGCGGCGGATGTCGCCGACCGAGACGTTCTTATCGCGAAGCTGTTTGGTGATCTGATCGACGGCCTGGTCGCAGCGCTGGCCGATGGCTTCATCGACCTGCACCTGCAGGACCAGGTGGCTACCACCCTTCAAGTCGAGGCCGAGTTTAATGCGGTCGGCGAGATTCTCTTTGAGGCCGGCGATGGACCTGGGAAAACCAATCAGGCCGAAAATGCAAAGAAGAACGACGATGCCAATAAGAATGAACTTCCATCTGAGCTGGGGATTCATGCGGCTGCCTAATTCTCCTTCGGTGTTTCGGCTTGGAGTCCGGCGATCGCGCTACGGGCGATCTTCATCTTCACTTGTTCGGCGACGCGTAACTGAACAGCGTCCGGTTCAAGGCCGACAATAGTGCCATAGATTCCGCCGTTGGTAATCACTTTATCGCCGGTCTTCAGGGACCCGAGCATTTCGGTGACTTTCTTCTGCTTGCGCTGGGCGGGCAGAATCATCAGGAAATAGAAAATCACCATGATCAAAATCAGCGGCAAAAACAGGGCGATGCCGCCGGGTTGAGCCGGAGACTGAGCTAACAGGGACAAAAGTCCCGCAAACAAATTTTCAGATTGCACGATCGTTGCGCCTTTTCTTCACCCGCGCTTTCCGCAGCGCCGGTGGCCTAACCCGCCAGGACGAGCCGTGACTTGCCCGGGGAAGGCAAGCCGGAAACTCGAGCCCCAAAATTCCGCTCGCATGGAACCGCGCCCAACACCTTTTTCGGTTTGCCTATTTCAGACGAGCCTGAAGGTCAGAGCGGAACTTTTCGAGGTTCCCAAAACGGATAGCCTCGCGAATTTTGCGCATGTTGTCAAGGTAAAAGTAGATGTTGTGGTGGGTGTTAAGGATGGTTGCGAGAAATTCTCCGGACGAATAAAGATGGCGCAAGTAAGCGCGGGAATAGCGGCGGCACACGGCGCAGCCGCAGGATTCATCGATCGGACGTTCGTCCGCGATGTACTGCGCGTTCTTGATCAGCAGCCGGCCCTGCGAAGTGTAGAGGCAGCCGTGGCGCGCGCTGCGGGTGGGCAGCACGCAATCCATCATGTCGATGCCGAGCGCGACGTAGTCGGGAATTTGTTCGGGTTTGCCTACGCCCATCAGGTAGCGAGGCCGATCGGCGGGCAGGCGGGAGGCGGCGATCGCCGCCATCTCGCAGGTGATCGCATGCGATTCGCCGACCGCCAGGCCGCCGATGGCGTAGCCGGGAAAATCGAGATCGACGAGTGCGTCGGCATTTTCGCGGCGCAGTTCGGCGTAGGTGCCACCCTGCACGATGCCGAACATCATTTGTTTTTCGGCGTCGCCATGCTGCGCGAAATATTCTTTCGAGCGGCGCGCCCAATTCAAAGTGCGGGCGGCGGCTTCGCGGGTGCGGGCTTCGGGCGCCGGCGCTTCGATACATTCGTCGAGGACCATGACGATGTCGGAACCGAGAGCGATTTCTACTTCGAGCGCTTTTTCGGGAGACAGGAAATGTTCGGAACCATCGAGATGCGAGCGGAAGGTAACGCCCTCGTCGGTGACTTTGCGCAATTCGCTGAGGCTGAAAACCTGGAAGCCGCCTGAATCGGTGAGGATCGCACCGGGCCAGGACATGAATTTGTGCAGGCCGCCGAGTTTGCGGATGAGTTCGTGGCCGGGTCGCAGATAGAGATGGTAGGTATTGGAGAGCAGGATCTGGACGCCGAGATTTTCGAGATCTTGCTGGGTCTGGCCTTTGACGGTCGCGGCGGTGCCGACCGGCATGAAAGCAGGAGTATCGATCACGCCGTGCGGAGTGGTCAGGCGGCCGAGGCGCGCGCCGGTGGGATCGACGGCCAGGACTTCGAATTTAAAACCGCGCGTTGCTGAATTTTCGGAGACGGAACCCATCCCTACGAGTGTATCAGGCGGTTCGGATCACGCGAATGCGGCCTTGAAGCCGACCTTCACAGCGACATAGATAGCCCACACGATTGCGATCGTAACGAGCGCCTTCCCGAAACTGAGCTTCTTGGGATTGGTGGCGCTGTAGCCAAAAGCCATCAGAATCATGGTCCAAAATACGAAAATGTCGAGCGAAGTTAGCAACGTAACGAGCCAAGCGGCCGAATCTTCGGGCGCAAAAGCACCGACGTTCGCGGCCACCAAGTGGTCCAAATCGACGGTCGAGGGATCCTTTATGAATAAAATCAAAATTCCCAGTAGCCCCCCGATAATTCCGGGAACCCAGGAGTAGGTGACGATCCCTAGTGAGGTTACGAACGGGAAATGCGAACCGCTCGATAGTTTGAATACCAGCATGAAGACCGCCGCGACGATCACCGCGGCGATCGGTGTGGCTATCAGGAGTACGGCGTAGGTGATTGGCGCCGCAAACTTGGTTTGCTGATCGAGCATGTGGTCGCGTTCTTCTGGCGTCATCTGTTCCATTTTTTTCTGCACGCTGGAATTTTGTTGATCCTGCCGCAGCATGAAATTTCGCCAACCGACCTTCTGGCTAAAAATGGCAACAACCAAAAGCGATACGACGATCACCAAGAGCAACGGAACGATCCAGGTGGGGCGTTGCACGATGGAGGCGAACGTCGGCTTGGGGCTGAAAAGCACGCCGACGATGCGGGCGAAGGAGTTGTCCGAACCGGCCGGGGCCGGCGAAGGATCGGGGACGCTCGGGATTGCATTGTTCGTGGCGCTCATCGGAGTGCTCCTGGTTGGACTTCGCGGCTGCTGCTTTCTCCAGTACGCGCGGGAGGCGTGAGAATTTCAGGCCACTCATACCTTTTTTGGTAGCTAAAACGCAAGACGGGAATGCTTTGGGCGACGGCGCTAGGCGGGGATTTCGGGGACGGCAGCGAGGAGCGCCTGGGTGTATGGATTTTGCGGGTGCTGCAGGACTTGCGAGGCCTGGCCGATTTCCACGATGCGGCCGGTTTGCATGACGGCGACGCGGGTGGCGAGTTGGGCGACGACGGGCAGGCTGTGAGAGATTAAAATCAGCGTCAGCGAGAATTCACTTTGTAGACGAACCAGCAGCTCGAGAATCTGGGCGCCGACGGAGACGTCGAGAGCCGAGACCGGCTCATCGGCGATGACCAGCTCGGGCCGCAAGATCAGCGCGCGAGCGATGCCGATGCGCTGGCGCTGGCCGCCGGAGAATTCGTGCGGATAGCGATCGATCGCGCCGCGGTCGAGGCCGACCGCTTCGAGGATTTCGGCGCAACGGCTGCGGCGCTCGGCCGATGACAAGCCTGGTTCGTGAATGGCGAGGGGTTCACCGACGATCGAGCCGATTTTCATGCGCGGGTTGAGCGATGCGATCGGATCCTGGAAAACCATCTGAATGCGGCGGCGGAGTTTACGTAGCTCGGGGCCGCGCGCGCCGAGCCAATTCTCGCCACGAAAATAAATCTCACCAGAGTCGGGCTCGATCAGGCGGAGCAACATGCGCGCGAGAGTCGTTTTGCCGCAGCCGGACTCGCCGACGATGCCGAGCGTTTCGCCGCGCTCGAGGGTGAAAGAAACGCCGTCGACGGCATTCGCGCGTTGGCCCGATGTCTGCAGCAATCCGCCCGCGAGCGGGTAGGATTTTCGCAAATCACGCGCTTCGAGAAGAATCTCCGCGGGCATTCAGAGTTTTTCCGCGGCGATGTAAATGCCGGGATTGAACATGTAGAGGTCCGGAGGCTTGCCGGGCTGGCAAACGTCAGCCGGTTCGAAGCGCGGAGAAAAATTCGCAGAATTGGTTGCGATCGAACCGACCATCAGCGCGTGAGCTTGCTGATATTCCGGATCGCTGGGCTTCCATCCGGCAACGTGCATCCAGTGTTCGAAGGTGCGCGGATGGCCTTTGTGTTCCATGGCGGTGATGCGCAGGCCGGCGGCGGCGAACATGGATTCGAATTCGCGCTGGGTGAGCGAGCGCGCGTGAGAATCGTCGCGAATAAATTCGATGCGATGGTTCAGGGCGCGAATTTCGGGATCTTCGGGAACTTCGATATCGATCACGCCCACGCGGCCGCCTTTTTTTACGACGCGGGACATTTCGGAAATCACGCGAGCCGGATCGGAAATGTGATGCAGGCTGTAGCTGGTGACGGCGAGGTCGAGCATGTTGTCGGCCAGAGGAACGGCCTGCGCATCGCCGATGGTGAACGAAATTTTTGGAAGCAGGCCATCGTGAGCCGCGCTCTGCCGGGCGCGTCCGAGAATCGCGGGAGTTAAATCCAGGGCGCAAATCCAGCGCACGTGACGCGCAAAACGCAGAGCCAACGTGCCGGGACCGCTGGCGAGATCGACGCCGCGATCGTTTTCGTTCGCCCCGACCATGCGAGCGAGGGTTTCGGCTTCGGTGACGCGGCTGGTTACGGCGTACTGGCCGAAGACTTCCGCGGTCTTGGTGAAACGTTCGCGGACGTGGGCTTTCAGTTCTTCGTCCGAGAACGGCGCCGCGGGCTCCGGTGGCAAGCTCATGGGACGAGAATACACCGGGCGTCGTGATTTTTGTTTACGGCGTGAAGCGCGGGCATTTTCACGTCGCAGTCCGGAACGTGCAGCGGGCAGCGCGGCGCAAACGAACAGCCTGGGGGCAACGACGACAGCGACGGAACAGTTCCAGGGATCGGCGTTAATTTTTCGCGAACCAGGCGCGGGGCCGCGCGCAGCAGCCCGGCGGTGTAGGGATGACGCGGGGCGCGGAGAACTTCCAGTACCGGGCCGTACTCGACGATGCGTCCGGCGTACATCACCGCGATGCGGTCGGCGACTTGAGCCACGACTCCGAGGTCGTGAGTGATGAACAGCATCGAAAGTTGCAGCTCGCGACGCAAGGTGGCGAGCAATTCGAGAATTTGTTTTTGCACGGTGACGTCGAGCGCGGTGGTGGGCTCGTCAGCAATCAGAATGCGCGGATTGGCGGCGAGCGCCATGGCGATCATGACGCGTTGGCGGAGGCCGCCGGAAAGTTGGTGCGGATACTGGCGGGCGCGGCGAGCGGGATCAGGCATGGCGGCGCGTTCGAGCGACGCGAGCACGCGGCGTTGAATTTCTTTTTCGCCGATTTGCGGTTCGTGGATGCGGATGGCTTCGGCGATCTGGTCGCCGACGCGTACCACCGGATTCAGCGCGGTCATCGGCTCCTGGAAAATCATGGCGATGTCGCGGCCACGAATTGCGCGAAGTTCTTCGGGCGAGGATTTCAGAAGATCGCGCGGGTGCGATGCGTTAAGAAAGGCTTGGCCGGTGTGCCGGGCGCCGTATGGTTCGAGGCCCATCAAGGCCAGCGACAAAATAGTTTTCCCTGAGCCGGATTCGCCAACGATGCCGAGAGTTTCGCCGGCCTGGAGCGAGAACGAAACATCGTTCACGGGCCGAATCCATCCGGCAGGCGTCGGCAGCTCGACGGTAAGGGCGCGGACATCGAGGACGTTGCTCATCATGAATATGATAGGTCGGGCGGCGCGCAAGGCGACGAGATTTTTGCTGCTTGGTGCTGTGAAGCGTGACGAACGCGACGGCTAGCGATTCGCGACTGGAATACAGATGCGTAGCGCCGTGTGTGTTGGGGAGAAGCTGCAAACTTTATTGTCGACCAAGCCGGCGGATTTCGCGGCGGCGATCACATCGATTTCTCGGATATATTTTTGGCCTTTGGGGTAGACGACCCAGATGGCGCCGTTTTTCTGCATGGATTTCGCGAGGGATTTCAGGCGGGAGAGATCTTTCACGTTTTCGGCGGAGAAAAAAATCAGGTCGGCTCGCTTTCAGGAGTTCGCCGGGAGAATAGTCGGGGACGCGGGCTGGCGAGTTCGTCCAGAAAATTTGCGTCTTCGACACCCATCACCGAAATTCGCTGACCGGATTTGATTCCGAGTTTATCGACCAACAATCGATGCGAGTAATCTCGTTCGGCCGGGCGGGGCTTCGAGGACTTCGTTGGCACGGTTCAGAACCTCGCATGCGGCGCACCAAAGTTTAGCGCAAACTCGTGGTTGCCGCAGGTTGGGTTAGAATCGGCTGCATTCGGAAAGGCCGAGGGAAGCTGCGATGAAGACGCCGAAGAAACCGCGAGAGCAGAAACAGATGAGCGACGAGGCCGTGAAAGCCAGGACCGGCAAAGTGTGGGCCGAATGGTTCGAAATCCTGGACGCGGCGGGCGCGGCAAAAATGGACGCATCAGGAAATCTCGGCGTATCTGCGGAAGAAACACAAAGTGGGCGACTGGTGGACCCAGATGATCGCGGTGCCCTACGAGCATGCGCGAGGGATTCGCGAAAAATTTCAGAAATGCGATGGCGAATTTGCGGCGTCCGGCAGCCGGACGCTGAACGTGCCGATTTCGAAACTTTACACGGCTTGGACGGATGAAAAACTGCGACGGAAGTGGCTGCCGGACGCGAAAATCGAAGTCACCACGGCGACGCGCAACAAATCTCTGCGCG
Organism: uncultured Acidobacteriota bacterium; assembly: GCA_963711325.1. Classification (GTDB taxonomy): domain Bacteria; phylum Acidobacteriota; class Terriglobia; order Acidiferrales; family UBA7541; genus Palsa-295. The sequence continues at coordinate 761,173 of CAVQDR010000001.1, forward strand.
CAAAATGGGCGGAAGGAAAAAGCCGGCTGAGCGTGAATTTTTATCCGAAGGGCCCGGCGAAATGCCAGGCGGCGGTGGATCACATGAAACTGGAGAGTTCGGCGGAAAGCGCGCGAATGAAATCGTATTGGTTCGAGGCGCTGAACCGGCTGGAAGCGGAGCTGACGCCGACGAATTGAGCAGAAGAGATTTGCATTAGAAAAATTGGGGCGCGTATTGATGACGGAACAAAGTGTTCTGCAAAATTGGCCGGCGCTGCCATGGAAGGAATGGGAAGCAACGGCCACAACGATGCACATGTGGACGCAGATCGTGGGCAAGACGCGCCTGGCGCTGACGCCTTTGCAGAATCATTGGTGGAATGTGCCGCTGTACCTGACCGCGCGCGGGCTGACGACTTCGGCGATGTTCTATCGCGGCGAGCTGCTGGAAATCGAATTCGATTTCGTCAGCCACGATTTGCATTTCCGAATCAGCTCCGGCGCAAATCTTTCTGTTCCCCTGCGGCCACAGACTGTCGCGGATTTTTATCAGGAATATCGGCGATGCCTCGCGGCGCTGGGCGTCGAGGTTGAAATCCATCCGGTGCCGGTGGAAATTGCGAATCCAATTCCCTTCGCCCAGGACCGGACCCACGGCTCCTACGACCGGAGAGTACGCGCACCGGTTTTGGCGGATTCTTTCGAATACGGATCGATTGTTCAAGCAGCTTCTCGACGCCTTTTCTGGGGAAAATCAGCCCGGTGCATTTTTTCTGGGGAAGCTTCGATCTGGCGGTGACGCGATTTTCGGGGCGTCCAGCGCCGCCGCGCGCGGGTGCGGATCTGATTACCCGCGAAGCCTATTCGCACGAAGTGATCAGCGCGGGATTCTGGCCCGGCAACGGCGGATTCGGCGAGCCGGCGTTTTATTGTTACGCTGCGCCCTCACCCGCTGGAATGGATAAAGCATCGATCGGGCCGCAGGCCGGCTACTTTGATCCGAAGCTCGGCGAGTTCTTATTGAAGTACAACGATGCGCGCGTCGAGGCGTCAGCCGGACGACGCGGTGCTGGAATTCCTGCAGACGTAGTTATGAGGCAGGAGCAAATTTGGCGAAGTGGGATCGCAAATTACTGGAGAGAGATCCGGCATCGGATCCAATGCTGCAAAAACCGAAAGGTCGCTGAAGGACGGAAAAGCATTGCCTCAGGGGTTAAAACCCCTGAGGATCCGGCTGGTTTATGCCGGAGCTAAAGCTCCGATCCCCTAAAAAGGGGCTTTTGCGCGATTAAAGTTAGGCGCGATAAAAAAAAAGGGCCGCATCGAATCTCGATGCGGCCCTTTTTTGCGTTTTAATTTTTGTGATTTAGTAATCGTTCGACGAGCCTTCCAGGAAGGCGCGGAGTTTGCGCGAACGCGACGGATGGCGCAGCTTGCGCAGCGCTTTGGCTTCGATCTGCCGAATACGTTCGCGGGTAACGGCGAACGACTGGCCGACTTCTTCCAAAGTGTGCTCGCTGCCGTCATCGAGACCGAAACGCATCTTGATGACTTTTTCTTCGCGCGGCGTCAAGTGTCTTGAGCACCGAAGAAGTCTGTTCCTTCAGGCTCAAATTGATGACCGCGTCGGAAGGCGAAACCACCGCCTTGTCTTCGATGAAGTCGCCGAGATGCGAATCCTCTTCCTCGCCGATCGGCGTTTCGAGCGAAATCGGTTCCTGCGCGATTTTCAAAATCTTCCGGACTTTCGCGACCGGAATATCCATGCGCTTGGCGATTTCTTCGGAGGTGGCTTCGCGGCCGAGTTCCTGCACCAGCTGGCGCTGGGTGCGCACCAGCTTGTTGATGGTTTCGATCATGTGCACCGGGATGCGGATGGTGCGCGCCTGATCGGCGATGGCGCGGGTGATGGCCTGGCGAATCCACCAGGTCGCGTAGGTGGAAAACTTATAGCCGCGGCGCCATTCGAATTTGTCGACGGCTTTCATCAAGCCGATGTTCCCTTCCTGAATCAGGTCGAGGAACTGCAAACCGCGATTGGTGTATTTCTTGGCGATGGAAACGACCAAGCGCAGGTTGGCTTCGATCAATTCCTTCTTGGCCTGTTCGGCTTCCGCTTCGCCGCGAACGATGACCTGCAGCCCGCGCTTGAGTTCGGTGGGGCTGACTTCGCTGGCCAATTCGATTTCGGCGAGTTCCTGCTTGCGGGCTTTCAGGTCCTTGCGGGCTTCGGCCTGGACGTCGGCTTTGGAAGCTTCGACGCGGCGTTCGAGCTTGACGATTTCGCGTTCGAGAAAATGGACGCGTTCGACGGTGTGCCGGATTTTCTCGATCAGCCGCTTCTTTTCCAGCAGGTTGAATTCAAGTTCGCGCATGCGGATGGACATTTCCACGCGCGTGCGCGCGAGCATGTGGCGAGCGCGAAGATACGGGCGCTTCTTGGACTTCGCCATTTTCTCGAGCTTGGAAGCCTGCTTCAGCGCCAGCAGGTAAAGCTTGGCGACGCCATCAATCTGCTTGAGGGTGGCCTTGGTCTTGGCTTCGATCTTCTCTTCGGTCAGTTCTTCGTCGTCGAACTGAACGATTTCCTTGATCGAGCGCGAACCGTTGCGCAGATCTTCGCCAACCTGCAGAAGTTCCTTCAGGATCAGCGGAGCGCGGGTAATCGTTTTGAGCACGAGCAACTGGCCGCGTTCGATGCGCTTGGCAATGGCTACTTCGCCTTCGCGAGTAAGCAGCGGAACGGTGCCCATTTCGCGCAGGTACATGCGAACCGGGTCGTTGGTCTTTTCCAGCGAGCCGGGAGTGAGATCGAGTTCGCCGTCTTCGGAGGAAGATGCATGTTCGACTTCTTTTACCGGTTCCGCGGAGTCGGAAGGATCGGCAGCAGCGAGCGCAGCTTTCGCGCTCGAAAGATCTTCATACACATCGATGCCGTAGCGTTCGAAGGTAGACAGAAGATCGTCGATTTCTTCCGAGGAGTGAACCTCCGGAGGCAGAATGTCATTTACTTCGTCGTACAGCAGATAGCCGCGTTCCTTGCCCATCGCGATGAGCTGGCGTACCTGGTCGTACTTTTCTTCAAGAGCTACCGTCACACTTTCCCCCTTGCCGAGAGGTCAGGCACTACGCAATTCCAGTCACAAAAAAGATTCCGAGCAATAAAAATTGCCGGCCGTTTTAGACACCCCGGCCCGGCTTATGTCAAACAACATTTAAAACGGAAAATTAGGACGACTTCCGAACTCGATTCCGCGCCCGTCGAGCTACCCGCAACCGCCGCCATCCAACCTAACAATCCATTTGATGCACAACGGGAGCCACCCGTTTCATACAAAACCCTACGAATATACAATACGGGGCTCCCACCGGTCAAATGCCGCAGCCGTAACCTACTGGATAGGAAGGTTTTTGTCCAGTTCCCGCTGGCTGGAGAGCAGGCGCTGCAGTTCCATCCGGCGGACGAGCAGGCGCCGCATTTCCTCGGGCGGCGGGCCGGTTTCGATTTGGCGCTGCAGGGCGGCGAGTTCCTCGGTGACCGGCATGATTGCGCAGGAAATTCAGGCAGCTTTCGGCGTCTTCCCAGGCGCCTTCGGGGAGGGCCTCGAAGAGAATTTCGAAAACCAGGCGGCGGTCTTTGTCGTCGAGGTTGCTGCTGACCGTGGAAGCGTCGGGAATTTCGCCAGCCGCCAGAGTGGCGAGCAGCGCTTCGAAAATATTGCGGGTTTCGAGGCCGTGATGCAGGTTGGCCTCGGCGATTTCCTGCGCCAGCCTTTCGCGAAAGTCGGCGGCTTCGAAGAGCATTTTGATCAGCTGGCGTTCGGCGCGTTTGATCGCGGGCGTCAGCAGGACGGCTTTTGGTTTCACTTCGCTGCGACGTTCGTTTGCGGCGATGCGCAGGGCTTCGCGCAGGACCGGCTCATCGACGCGAAGTTCTGAAGAAATACGAGTGGCCCATTCGGATCGCAGCAGCCGATTCGGCAGGCGCTGGACGAACGGCATCAGGAAATTTAGCGCCGCAACTTTCCCAGCCGCGGTGGTGCGGTCCATCTGGCGGGCTTTGCCGATCAAATAATCGAGATACGGCGGCGACTGGGTGAGGAGTTTGGCGTAGGCGTCGACACCTTTCTCTTTTATGAATTTGTCGGGGTCGGCGCCGCCGGGAAGAGCCAGGACACGCACGTCGAATTCTTTTTCGAGCAGCAGCGTCAGCGAGCGTTCGGTGGCGGCTTGGCCGGCGGCGTCAGGGTCGTAGTTGACTACGATGCGTTGAGTGAATCGGCTGAGCAATTTGATTTGAGATTCAGCCAGGCTAGTCCCGCAACTGGCGACCACGTTGCCGATGCCGGCGCGGGCGACGGCGATCGCGTCCATGTAGCCTTCGACCAAGACCGCGAAATCGCTGTGGCGCAGCGATTCCTTGGCGCGGTCCAGATGATAGAGAACCGTGCTTTTGGAATAGATCGGCGTTTCGGGAGAATTCATGTATTTCGGCATGTCGTCGCCCATGGCACGGCCGCCGAACGCGATAACCTTTCCGCCTTCATTGGAGATGGGAAACATGATGCGGCGGCGGAAACGGTCGTAGAAGCGGCCGCTTTGATCGCGTCCGACCAGACCACAGACTTCGAGATCTTTTTCCGCGAATTTTTGTTTCAGGAGGCGGAACAGCACATCGCCTCCGGAAGGCGCGAAGCCGATGCCGAAATGGGTGATGGATTCGCGATCGAGGCCACGATCTTCCAGGTAGGCGAGAGCGACTTTGCCTTCGCTGGTTAATAGAAGTGTCTTGGCAAAAAATTCCGCGGCTTCACGATGCATCTCGACGAGGGAGCTGCGTTGCTGATTTTCGCGGCGCTCTTCGGGAGAGCGTTCCCGCGGTTTCGGAACGGCGATGCCACACTTTTCCGCCACGGTGCGCACCGCTTCCGGAAATGGCGACTTCTCCAGCTCCATCACAAAGCGGAAAACATCGCCGCCCTTGCCGCAGCCGAAGCAGTAGTACATCTGCTTGACCGGGCTAACGCTGAACGAAGGAGTTTTTTCCTGGTGAAAAGGGCAGAGCCCGCTGAAATTCTGGCCGCTTTTTTTGAGGCGCACGTATTCGCCGATGACGCGGACGATGTCCGCCTGCTGCTTGACGCGATCCGCGAATGATCCCGCTTCAGCCAATGTTTTGTTCTCGAAAAAAAAGTGCGCGTGACGGAATTAAGCGCATATCTAGCATTTTTGCGTCATCCCTTCAACTCGGCGATGGTGATGGCGGTGCCGCCGTGGTCCTCAACCTCATTGCGGATGCTTTCGACTAGAGGATGGGACGAAAGAAACTGGGCCAGGCCGCGGCGCAGCGCTCCGGTGCCGTGGCCGTGAATGATGCGGACGGAAGGATGGCCGGAGAGCGCGGCGACATCTAGGAATTTATCGACGCGTTCGCTGGCTTCTTCGACCGTATTGCCGATGACATTAATTTCCGTTTCGGCTGGTTCGCCGGAGGGCCGGGAATTCACGGTGATGCCGGGAGAGCGCGACGTAGCGCCGGCTTCGGGACGCGTTGGCTTGGAAGTGGAATTGGAATCGGCTGCGGCGATGCTGAGGATATCGCTGAGCGGAATGCGCATGCGCAGCGGGCCGGCTTCGACCTCGGCCATGCGTCCATCGTGGCGGCGAAACACGATCGGCTGCTTGAAGTTTTTTACTTGGACGCGAACGCCGGGAGTCAGGCGTTCTGGCTCGATCGATTTCGCGGCGGCTCCCGGAGATACCCCAAGATCCGCCTGTGATGAAGCTAGGGTGTCGACTACTGCGGCATTGGTATCGGCGCGGGCTTCCGCCGCAAATTTTGTGACGCGCTTGCCGGATTGTTTTTCGAGTTGGGCTTGCAGCGCGCGGTCGTGAACTTCGGAGACGACGCGCGCGACCTCGCCTTCGAGGCGTTTGACGGTTTCCTGGAAGTTGCGTTCGAGGTCGGCGATGCGTTTTTTCTGGCGGTCGGCCCATTCGCCCTGCAGCGCGCGGCGTTCGTTTTCGAGCTGCGAAAGTTCTTCGCGAGACTGGCGCTTGATGTCCTCCATTTCGTCGCGGCTGCGATGGAGGTAGGCGATCAGGTCGCGAGCTTCGCGCGATTCGGGCGAGAGCGCGGACTGCGCGTGCTCGATCACGCGTTCAGGCAGGCCGAGGCGACGAGCGATTTCGATTCCGCTGGAAGTTCCCGGCACGCCGACCAATAAACGATACGTCGGACGCAAATGTTCCTGATCGAATTCCATGGCGGCATTCACGATGCCCGGCGTGGTGGAAGCGTAGGATTTCAGCCGGTCGTGGTGCGTGGTGGCAATGGTCAGCGCCTGGAGCCGGCGAAATTCCTCGAGCAACGCGACGGAAAGCGCGGCGCCCTCTTCCGGTGCGGTGCCGGTGCCCATTTCGTCTACGAGAATGAGCGAACGATCGGTCGCGGTCTCCAGCATCGAGCGAAGATTCACGATGTGAGAAGAAAATGTAGACAGGTCGGCGGCGATGGATTGCTCGTCGCCGATGTCGGCGAGCACGCGGTCGAACACCGGAAGCTCGGCGCGATCGGCGGCGACCGGAATTCCTGATTGCGCGGAAAGAGCGGCCAGGCCGACGGATTTCAGCGCGACGGTTTTTCCGCCGGTGTTGGGGCCGCTGATGACCATGATCGTTTCGTCGCCGCCGAGTGTCAGCGAAAGCGGAATCGCGTTCCGCCCCAGGGGGCGCAGCTTGGCTTCCAGCACCGGATTACGCGCAGCGTCGAGGCGCAACAAATTCCCGGCGGAGAACGAGGGGATCACGCAGTCGATCGCCCGCGCGAAGCGTCCACGAGCGAAAACGGAATCGAGGTGCGCGATTTCCGCGGCGGCGTGCGAAAGCGGGCCGCGATCGGCGCGCACGCGATCGGTCAGTTCCGCGAGGATGCGGGAGATCTCGACCAATTCCTCTTCGGAAAGCTGCACCAGCCGATTATTTAGATCGATGGCTTCAAGCGGTTCGACGAAGACAGTTTGTCCCGTGGCGCTCGCGCCGTGGACCACGCCCGGAACGGCGCGGCGATCCGAAGCGCGGACTGGAATGACAAAGCGGTCGCCGCGCAGAGTTACGTAATCTTCGGCGGTGGAACCACCGCGCGCCAGAATGCTTTCGAGCGAACGGCGAATCTTGTCGCGGCCTTGGCCGATGCTGGCGCGAATGCGCCGGAGCTGCGGCGAAGCGTCGTCGCTGATTTCGCCATTGGGAAGAATCGCGCGGCGAATCGCGTTGGAGAGATGGCGAAAATCGGCCAACGCCGCAGCGCGGGCGGTGAGCTCCGGATGATTCGCGGGGTCTTGACGGAAAGTTTCGCGAACGGATTGAACCGCGTCCATCAGCGAAAGTGCGGCGAGAAATTCCGCGACTTCAAGAACCGACGCGGGCACGGCCAGATGCGCCAGCCAAGATTCCGGATCAACGAGCGAGCCGAAACCCAACTCGGCACCGGGACGAAGATATGCAATCGCTTCGCGGATTAATTTGAATTCGGCGTCGAGTGCGGAAACGTCCTGGCCCGGCTCGAGCGCCTGCACGGCGAGATGCCCGGGCGCGCAGGTGGAATAGCCCGCGACGATATCTTTCAGGCGATCAAATTCCAGGACTTGCTGCGCGGTGCGGGACACTTTGGGCCTCAATAAACGGTGATCAGTCTATTGTAGCTGTTTTGAGTTTCGAAGGCAGCGCGGCCCTGGGTGCCGGGCTGTGCAAGATGGTGGAAAACTTATTTGTGTTTCTGGTGGGCTGGCGGTGGCGCTTTCGCGCCGAGCGTTTCGACCATGGCTATGGCGATGGAATCAAAACCGACGGCCGCTTCGCGCGCATGCTGCGGATTGTTATTTTCGAAAATTGAAAAGACCAGGCGCTCGCCGCCCAAAGTTGTAGCGAAACCGGAAAGCGAATGCACGTGATCGAGGCTCCCAGTCTTCGCCAAAATCCGGCCGGCGGTGGGTGTGTTCTGCATGCGGTTTTCGAGCGTGCCATCCACGCCGGAAATCGGAAGCGTGGCGATGTAAGCCGGACCCCAACTCTGTTTATCGTCGTAACGCAGCAGTTGGACGATCGCGCGCGGAGTCACCAAGTCGTCGCGAGCGAGACCGGAGCCGTCGGAGAGCACGACGTCGCCATCGGCGACGCCGATGGATTTCAGAAAATCCTGCTCGACCCACAGTCCGGCGTCAGTGATGCCAAAACCTTTTTTCTCGTGGGCGACTGCGCGCAGCAATAATTCGGCGTGAAGATTCTGGCTAACTTTGTTAGTGAGCTTGACCGATTCGATGAGCGGCAAAGAAAGATGTTCGGCCAAAACGGTGGTGTTGGGATCGACGGGAACCGGAAGCGGGCCCACCACCACCGGCGCATCCGGATAAATTTCAGGCGGAGCGGCGTGATTGACGCGGACCGTTCCGGTGACGCGCACGCTGCGCGATTCGAAAATCTGTTTCAGCGCCAGCCCGGCGGTTTCAGCGGGATCGGGCATGGCCAGATCGAGTTTCAACGCGGAATGCCCAAAGGGAATCGCGCCTTGCAGCAGCAGGAATTCAGGCCCGGGCTGACGAACGACTCCGACTTCCGGCTTAGCGGAGGCATCGACGGTAACAATGCGCCGCGAAAAAGTGTCCAAGGCGGCCGCCGGCTCAACGACGACGTTCGCTGGATCGCCAACTTTTGCGCCGGGCAGAATCGTGACGGAAATGCAGTTGTCATTAAACGCGAGCGCGCCGATGGGCGAGCCGAAGGTAAAGAAGACATCGCCAATCGCCCAGCCCGGAGGATAAGGATCGTACGGGTAGTAGCTGTCGTCGGCCACGATATCACCGTCGATTTCTTTCAGGCCTTTGGCCACCGCTTCGTCAGCCATTTCGGCCAGAATTTTTTCGACGGGACCGTCGCGTTCGACTTTTCCGGCAAACGGAAATTTGCGATTGGAAAGATCCGGGTCGCCGCGGCCGACCAGACGCAGTTCGCCGGTGAGATGACCATCCGCGGAAATCGGGGCAGCGGATTCGAGCGTGGTGCGAAATCGAAAATCGGGCCCGAGGGTGGCGAGCGCAAGAGACGTCGTGAAGACCTTGGCGTTGGACGCCGGAGTGAAAAACCGATCGGCGTTCAATTCGTAGAATGTTTGGCCGGTATCGCGGTCGAGGACCAGAATTCCCCAGGACGCTTTCGCGGCGTGGGTTTCAGCCAAAGCGGACTGTACGCGCGCAGCAAATCGAACGACGTCCTTGCGATTCGCGGCCGGCGTAATTTTTGCGGAGGAGTAGATGGTTGTGGGATGGCTGCTTGCGGCCGGGGCCTGCGCGGCAACGACAGAGGCGAACCCGCCAAGGAAAGTAGCGACTGCAAGTGCGCGCAGTATATTGATACGCAAACGAAGTGGTCCGCAGCGATTCATCGCTACCGCTAGATTGAATTTAGTGAACGCAGAAGTCCACGACAAAGCTGGAAGCCGCACGCCGGCGTGCCCGATGAGATAAGTTTGCTCTTGGACCGCTAAGCCAATATGATACGGCCACCCTAATAGGAGGGGAGACGCTCATGAAAAAGTTGGTATCGACGCTGCTGGTTGCGGCGCTCGTTGGACTTCCGACATTGCTCGTTCCGGCGCGCGTGCACGCGGACGACACGACCACCGATCAGGACCGGATCAAGAATGCCGGCGTAGTGCTGAAAGAAATTATGGATATCCCTGACGATATTCCGCAGGACGTAATTGACAAGGCCGATTGCGTCATTGTGTATCCCTCGGTTCTGAAAGCGGCGTTCATCGTCGGCGCCAGCTACGGACGCGGCGTGATGACCTGCCGCAAAGGCCCGAACTTCCGCGGCCGCTGGGGAGCGCCGAGCATGATGGCGCTGGAAGGCGCGAGCGTAGGATTTCAGATCGGCGGCCAGGCCACCGACTTCGTTTTGCTGGTGATGAACAGCAGCGGCGCGAATTCAATCCTGAGCAGCAAAGTCAAGCTGGGCGGCGACGCTTCGGTATCCGCCGGTCCGGTGGGGCGAACAGCTTCGGCGGAAACGGACGTAGCGATGCGCGCGGAAATTCTGAGCTACTCGCGATCGCGCGGCGCATTTGCGGGCATTTCGCTTTCGGGTTCGACGGTGCGCCCGGATAACGACGCCAACGAAAGAATCTACGGTAAGAAAATTCCGGCGAAGGACATCGTGTTGCGCGGAGCAGTTGCGCCGACGGCCGATGCCAAGCAGCTGCTCTACGTTTTGAACAAGCACAGCCCCAAGAACCTCTCCAAGTAACAATTTTTCAAGAAGCGCCGGAGACTTCGAGTCTTCCGGCGCTTTTTGTTTTTCAGCCCAGCCTGGCAATCCCCCGCAGGTAATTCTTGGGAACTTTCCGTTGGCTCCAAAGTTGACTTTCGGTCGACCTTGTCTTACAGTCATAGTTGAACATACGGCCATGGCCCACGCCCTGCAGATCCGACAAACACCGCCCCCGAAATCGACCGGAAACCGGCGCGAGCGCCACCGGGTGCAGACCCGCGACCGCCTGTATCGCGCGGCCCTCGAACTTTTCGCCGAACGCGGCTTTCTGGAAACGACGGTGGAGGACATCACCGAAGCGGCCGATGTCGGAAAAGGGACCTTCTTCAATTACTTCCCTACCAAAGAACACATCCTTGCCGAATTTGGCGGAGAACGCACCGCAGCAGTCGAACGCGCGCTGGAAAAGGCGAGATCGACGAAGGGATCGGTGCTGGACGTCATCGGCGAATTGGCCATCGATGCCGCCGGGCAATCGGATCTGAACGCGCCATTGCTGCGCGCGATTTTCGCGGCACATGCGTCCTGCGCGCCAGTAAGGGCCGAGTTGCATAAGCGGAAGCTTTTTTCGCGCCGGATGCTGGCGGAGATGTTCCGAATTGGACAGCAGCGGGGCGAGATTCGAGACGATATGACGGCGACGGACCTGGCAAGAATCACCCAGATGACCTGCATGGGCGTGACCATGAGCTGGGCGATCCATCCCGAATCGACACTGCGCAAAAATTCCAACGACGTGTGGCAACTGATGTGCCCGAGCCTGAAGAAGGTGGACGCGAAACCGCAGGTGAGGAAGGCCGTTAGCGGGAAAAGGACCAGCTGAGATACCACATCCCACCTATTGAATTCGAAACTTAGCTGAGTCTTTTATAAGAGCGTTTCATCCATTAGAGACAGCGAAGGAGCCTTGGTAATGCGCCGTTTTTCTCTTCATAAAACATGCGGGTTGTTGATGTTAGTCGCCGGAACCGTTTTTTCCGCCTCGGCCCAGTTAGCCTCCGGGCCGGTGACGCAGGCGCCGTCGTCGAGCAGTTCGCAATCAACCGGCGGATCAAGCACTCCCGCAGCGCCGGCACCCAACAGCAGCCCTTATCAAGGCAGCGTTCCGGGGAAACTCGAGCCCGGTGTTTTGCCGATTTCGCTGCAGGATGCAATCAATCGCGGACTGAAAACGAATCTTGGCCTGCTGCTCTCCAGCCAGGATGTGCAAGCGGCTCGCGGCGAACACTGGAAGAAACTGAGCGCGCTCTTGCCCAACGTCACTACCACAAGCTACGTGGATGGTTCGCAGGTCGACCTGGCGGAGTTTGGATTTTCGTTCAAGTTTCCCGGCGTCACCATTCCGACGCTGGTCGGCCCGTTCGGCTACTACGACGCTCGCGCTTATGTCACGCAGTCCGTTCTGGATTTGAACGCGATCAACAAAAAGCGGGCGGCGAATCAGGATTTGAAAGCGGCGCAGTACACGGCGAAAGACGCGCGGGATCTGGTGGTCCTGGCCGTGGGCTACAACTATCTACTGGCCATCGCGGATATTTCGCGTATCGAGAGCGTCACGGCGCAGGTCAACACCGCGCAAGCGCTGTACAACCAGGCTGCCGATCAGGTGCAAGCCGGAACATCCCCGGCTATCGACGGGCTGCGTGCACAAGTGGAATTAAAAACGCGCCAGCAGGAATTGATTCAGGCCAAAAATAATTTGGCGATTCAGAAACTCACGTTGGCGCGGGTGATCGGTCTGGCGCCGGGGCAAGAATTCGAGCTGACTGATAAATCTCCCTACGATCCCTTCACCGGAATGAAATTAGAAGCCGCGCTGCAACAGGCTTACAACTCGCGTTCCGATTTTCAAGCAGCCAGCGCGACGGTGCATTCGTATGAATATTCCTCCAAGGCGGCCAAGTCGGAATATCTGCCGTCGATAAATTTCAGCGGAGATTACGGCCTCGCCGGCACCACCGACACGCTGGGCACCCACGGAGTTTTTGATGTGCGCGGAACCTTGACCATTCCAATTTTTCAGGGCGGAAAAGTTCACGGCGATGTGATCGAAGCCAACGCCCAACTGGAGCAGGCCCGGCAGAAGATGGAAAACCTGCGCGCGCAGATCGACGCCGACGTGCGCACCGCTTTCTTCAACCTGGAATCCTCCGCGGAGCAAGTAGAAGTGGCGAAAAGCAATATCGATCTGGCGCAGCAGACGCTGGATCAATCGCGCGACCGCTTCGTCGCCGGCGTGGCCGACACAGTGGAAGTGGTGCAGGCCCAGGAACAAGTAGCGAACGCTAACGACAGTTACATTTCGGCCCTGTACAGCTTCAACTACGCGAAAATTTCGCTGGCCCGCGCACTGGGTCTCGGCGAGAAAAGCGTACGCGAATACTTCAAAGGAAAATAATATGGCTCAATCGACCGATCTCGAAACTCCCGTCAGCAGCACAGCGCCGAAGCCGGCTCCTCCGGCCGAAACTCATTCCGCGTCGCAGCCTCCACCTACTCGGTCGGCAGGCCCGCTGGCGAATCCGCGGACGCGTCTGTTCCTGATCATCGGTGCATTGGTGCTGCTGGTCGGCGGATTCTTCGCGTACGAATATTTCCAGACGTACGAATCGACCGATGACGCGCAGGTCGACGGCCATTTGATGCCGCTGAGCGCGCGAATTTCGGGCTACGTCATAAAAGTGAACGTCGACGACAACCAGGAAGTGAAGGCCGGAACCGTCCTGGCGGAAATCGATCCGAAGGATTATCAGGTCGCGCTCGATCAGGCCAAAGCGGAACTGCAAGACTCGCAGGCCGCGGCGCAGGCGCTGAACATTAACGTGCCGATCACTTCGGTGAGCACCGAGAGCCAGGTTTCGGTTTCCGAGGCCGACGTGGAAAATTCGCGCGCGGGCATCGCGGTCTCTGAAGATCAGCTGGAAGCGGCCAAGGCGCAATTGGCTCAAGCCGAAGCGAACGACGTGAAAGCGCAAAACGATTTGATTCGTTACAAGCAGCTGGTGGACAAGCAGGAAATTTCGCAGCAACAGTACGACCAGGCGGTAGCTTCGGCCAAGGCCAGTGCCGCAACCGTCGCGTCGGCCCACGCGACCGCCACGGCCGCGACCGCACAGGTGACCCAGGCGCGCAGCAAGCTCGCGCAGTCGCAAGCGAATTTGCGCAACGCGCAAACCGGGCCGCGGCAAGTCGCCTCCACCAAAGCGCGGGCGATTTCCGCTGACGCCACGGTGCAGCAGAAAGAAGCTGCGGTGGAGCAGGCGGAATTGAATCTTTTGTACACCAAGATCGTGGCGCCGGTGGACGGCATCGTCAGCAAGAACGCCGAAGTCGGAATGAACGTCACGCCGGGGCAACAGCTCTTCACCATCTTCCCGTTGAATGACGTGTGGATCACCGCAAACTTCAAAGAAACCCAGCTCAAGAACATGCGACAGGGCCAGCGAGTGGATATCAAAGTTGATGCGAACGGTCGAACCTATAAAGGCCAAGTCAACAGCATCGCCGGATCGAGCGGCGCGCGCACCAGCCTGCTGCCACCCGAAAACGCCACCGGCAACTACGTAAAAGTCGTGCAGCGCGTTCCGGTGAAAATCGTTCTCGACCCCAATCAGAACAGCGATCACTACCTTCGGCTGGGAATGTCGGTCGAGCCAAAAGTCATCGTCAAGTAAATGAGCGCGGCGGCAATTCCGGTAGATTCAACCTGGCGGCCGGCGGTAAATCCGTGGATCATCGCGCTGGTCGTCACCCTCGCGACGTTCATGGAAGTGCTGGACACCAGCGTCGCGAACGTCGCGCTGCCGCATATCGCCGGCGGGCTCTCCGCCGGGCAGGATGAAAGCACCTGGGTCCTGACTTCCTACCTGGTTTCCAACGCCATCGTGCTGCCCATGAGCGGATGGTTTTCTGAACTGATCGGGCGCAAGCGCTTTTACATGTCCTGCGTGCTGCTGTTCACGATCAGTTCGTTTCTGTGCGGACTGGCTCCCAACCTCGCAACGTTAATTATCTGCCGCATTCTGCAGGGTGCCGGAGGCGGCGGGCTGCAGCCCAGCGAACAAGCCATTCTGGCCGACACGTTTGAACCCAGAAGGCGCGGCATGGCTTTCGCGGTGTATGGCATGGCCGTGGTGTTGGCGCCGGCGATTGGGCCCACGCTCGGCGGATGGATTACGGACAACTTCAACTGGCGCTGGATTTTCTTCATCAACATTCCGGTCGGAATCATTTCGTTGTTGCTGACCAATATGCTGATCACCGATCCGCCGTACATGAAGCAGAAAAAAAGTAAAACTTTCCGCGTGGATTTCGTCGGTCTCGGACTGTTGGCGTTGGGCCTCGGCGCGCTGCAAGTGGTGCTGGATAAGGGTCAGCGCGACGATTGGTTCGGATCGCACTTCATTGTGATCATGACCGTCATTTGTGTGATTTCGTTGGTCGCGGTGGGTTTTTGGGAATGGCACCACGACAATCCGATTATCGATCTGCACCTGTTCAAGGACCGTTCGTTCGCCGTGGGCAACATGATGATGTTCATGGTCGGCTTCGCGCTGCTCTCCAGCACGGTGCTGATCCCGCAATTCGTCCAGGAATTATTGGGATACACCGCGCAGCGGGCCGGACTGGCGCTGATGCCCGGCGGAGTCGCGATTATTTTATGCATGCCACTGGTGGGCTACCTGCTGGGGCATACCGACGCGCGCAGGCTTTTATTTTTTGGATTCACGGTGCTGGCGCTGGCCTTGTTTCACATGACCAATTTCGATACGGCCGTCGATTTTCGAACGGTGGCGACCGCGCGCGTTTTCCAGGCGATGGGCTTGGCGTTTCTGTTCGTGCCGATTAACGCCACGGCTTACGCGTTCTTGCCGCCCGGAAAAAATAATGCGGCGTCCGGTTTGATTAATTTGGCGCGAAACGTGGGCGGCAGCGTGGGCATTTCGTTCGTGATCACCATGCTGGCGCGGCGAACGCAGGTTCACCAAGCCGATCTATCTCACAACTTGACGGCCGGCAGCCCCGCCTACCAGAACATGCTGAACGGCGCGGCGCGAGCGCTGGAAGCGCACGGTTCGAGCGCGAGCGAGGCGGCGCGGCAGGCGCACGGATTGGTAGCCGGCACGCTGAACCAGCAAGCCACCATGCTCGCCTACATCGATAATTTCTGGATGCTGGGCATTGCCGTCTCCTGCATGATCCCGCTGGTCTTCCTGATGAAGAGGGCTAAACAAGGGGGCCCGATCGCGGTACACTGACCGACCGGAGGGCTCCTATGCCGGTCCGAGTGATCACGATTGAGCGCGAGTACGGAAGTGGCGGTGCGAACATCGCCAAGCAAATCGCCGAGCGCCTGCAGTGGAAACTTTGGGACGAGAACATCACGGCGGAAATTGCGCGGGCCGCGAATGTCGACGTGGAAGTAACGCAGCGCTGCGACGAACGAGTCGACCCCCTCTTGTACCGCCTGTTTAAAGCTTACGCGCGCGGAAGTTACGAACGCGCCCTCTCCTTCTCCGATCATCAATCGTTCGACACCGACCGCATGGTGGCGATGCTGCACACCGTCATCGAAGACATCGCCTCGCGCGGAAATTGCGTGATCGTCGGACGCGGTTCACCCTACATTCTGCGGAACCGGCCCGATGCGTTTCACGTTTTCGTGTACGCGCCCGCCGAAGAAAAAATCCGACGGCTGAAGAACATCGGCAAGTCGGAACGCGAAGCGATGCAATTGGTGGAAGAAGTCGACCGCGACCGCAGCGATTTCATCCGGCATTACTTCAAGAAGGAATGGCCCTGCCGGGCGCTGTACAACATGATGATCAATTCAAAATTTGGGGATGAATTTGTGGTGGACTCGGTTTTGAGCGACGTGAAGGCGCTCGAAGAGCATCACGAGCTTAATCAGGTGACCGCGCAGCACGCGTAATCTTGATGCCTGACGGTGCAGTGTCTGGATGGTTCGGCGAGAGGAACAGGCTGAACGGTTCGCGTCCGGCCCGCCCTCGTAAAATTCCTGCTGATCGCCGAATCTTTGACTGCAGTTCCGTTACTTGGTCTCGCCCACTTTGAAGTGCGGGTTGTAAATCACGCCGAGCACGTTGCCAAAGGGATCCCGAACCTCAGCGACCAGAATTCCGCCGCCGACATCCTGCACGTCGCTCACGGAAGTCGCTCCCAGTTCCAGCAGCCGCTTATATTCCGCGCCAATGTCTTCCACTCCCCAGTACGCAACGCCTGCTGCATCTCGCTTGGTCGAAGATTTCGGCTCCGGTACCAGGCCCAATTCATATCCGCCGATGTTGTAGCCGACGTAGTAGGCCGGTTCGTCGAAATAGGGCTCAACTCCGAAAACCTTGCTGTACCACTGTTTCGCCTTGGCTATGTCCTGCACTTCGTATTTCACGGTCCGCAATCCCAGGATCATGTTGGACTCCTTGGTGGCATTCTTAAAATTCGGCGCCAACGAATGGTTCACGTCGCCGTCTCCGCGCGAAGGAACCGAGGTCGCGGCCGAAACGTCCACGCGGCCCGCCAAGTATGCAAACAAACACAGCAGGGCGACAAGCATGGTGAAGGTCGAGACATGCTTCAGCTTCACGCCGCGCTTGGTTGTCTCTTCGATCGCCGTCACGGGCGTCGGCGGATTATAAGCTGGCGTCGTCTTTCGCGTTCTGCCAGTACGGCGGGTTCTCGCTCGGGCCATGTTGGTCTCCCTCAGTTAGATCTAGCGCCAGCTGCGGCGATTTCCAGGATTTCGAATACGAGACGCGCTCCGGACGCGAACCCAGTCCGTATTTCTGCCTCAGACTTTCGACCAGGGCGGTAATTTCCTTGCGATATTCATCCGGTGCGGTGGCGTTGCGTAGATACCAAGCCTGGTATTGCTTCAGCAGCTTCGGAAATTGTCCGCCGATGAATTCCATGAAATGCCGCAGCGATGCCGAACGCAGATGCAAAACGTTCCCGGCGAACCATTGGGCCCCCGCCTCGTGCGCTCCCTTGGCCAGTGCGTCCAAATCCTCCGGCGCATCGGTGATGCCCGGGACGATCGGCATGGCCAGCACGCCGGCCGCGATTCCCGCGTCACGCAATTCACGCACCGCGCCGAGGCGAAGATCGGGACGCGGCGCGCGCGGTTCCAAAGTCCGCGCCAAGGCAGCGCGAACGGTCGTAATGCTCAAATTCACGGTGATCGATGAACGCTCGCCGATCCGTTTCAGTAAATCGATATCGCGCACAACCTGATTCGATTTCGTGGTGATGGAGATGCTCAGGCCTTCGCGCTGCGCCATTTTCTCTAAGATAGCTCGCGTTGCGCCGAACTCCCGTTCGGCCGGCTGATAAGGATCGGTCGCCGTGCCGATGGCGATGTGCTCGCCCCAAATGGGCTCCGTTGCCAGGTCGCGGTCGGCCAGCGGGCCGACATTCTGCTTCACGTAAATCTTCGACTCGAATTCATCGCCCGGAACTTCCATGAATTCGTGGGTATAGCGGGCGTAACAGTAGTGGCACCCGAATTCGCACCCTCGGTACGGGTTGACGGTGAACCGAAATGGGACATTGGGCGAATTGCAGTCGTTCAGAATCGATCGAACGGGTAGCAGGAAATATTCGGTCCCGCGCTTGGCATCTGCGCGAGGGGAGGAAGCGGCGAGGCGTGCAATGCCGACCAGCTGCGTACTCGGCTTCGTTCTCCCGTCGGGGACGGGAGGGGGCGCGGAAGCTTCGTACAAAGGCTCACAGGTGCCGTGGCGAGCGGCTGTGGGGAATAAGGTGAGACTGGTCCCCTTCGGACGTTTCCGGATACGCGTAAGCGTTGCGGGTGTCGCTCGAAGGATGGGAGAAGTGGCCATTGATTGCCTCGCCGCACAGGGGAGGACTATATTCGCCTTTTGTTCGCTATGTCAAGAGAAATGTTTCGCCTTAGTTTCGCCTATGGCGAAACCTTGCGCTCGAGGGTCCCTGACCAAAAACCCGCCTTTCGGCCAGCATCTTTCCCCCTGGCAGGCCGCTAGACTACGAACCAAGCTGTAGAAGTGTGTCCTGGCGGAGTGGCTTTGGCGGAAGTTGGAATCCTGATTGTTGATGATGATGTGGTCAGTCAGCGGGCGCTGAAGAACATCCTCGATTCGGAGGGTTGGCGCGTGCGCATCGTTCCGCTCGCTTCGGCAGCGATGCTGGAGCTGGCCAGTGGCGAGTGGAGCCTGGTGATCGTGAACATCGCGATGACCGACGTGCGCGGGCCGCTCTTCAACATATTGAAAGATTTAGCCCAAGGCGCGGCGGACGCAACCGACGACGCCACCATCGACGAGACTCGACCGAAGAAAATCCGCGTCCTGTTTCTGGTGCCGATGCTGGCCGTCAGTCACGCGCAGCCGATTCTGGAACAAGAGTCCCTTCCCTACCTGGTGAAGCCTTACCACCTGCACGACTTTCTCGGAAAAGTGAGCGAGCTGCTGGTGGAAACCGGCACCCTGGCGGATCCCATCCGAGGCATCGGCGATTTTTCGGGCGGAGTGCGGCGGCAAAAAGGGATGAAAGACGCGCGCAACCGGCGCAGTTCGATGTTTGCCGCGCGCGACGATTACCAAATGTCCGAAGAGGAAATGTTGGAATGGGAGCGAAGCGAAGAGGACGAACGGAAGAAACGAGAAAAGGAAATCTGGGACCGCTCACACCTGTAATTAACTTACTTTTACCGCTAAAGACTATTCTTCGTTTTTCGCCTCGCGCACTTCGCTGTTATCCGGTGTGATCTCCAGCAATTCACGAATCGTTTTGGCGAGCACGGGATGCATGGCATTGGGAGCGATCTCCGCGAACGGCACCAGCGCGAACCGGCGTGCCGCCAAGCGCGGATGAGGAATTTCCAGCTGTGGCTGCTTCAGGATCACCGAACCATATAAGAGGATGTCGATATCGATGATGCGCGGACCTTTGGGGACCAGGCGCTGGCGTCCCATCCATTGTTCGATGGTCAGAAGCCCCCGCATCAATTCCGGCGGCTGCAGATCCGTTTGCACTTCGACCACACAATTTAGAAACCAATCCTGCTCGCGCAGTTCGACCGGCTCCGTTTCGTAGAAATGGGACTGCCTGATCACGCGAACCCCGTGCGCGGGCAAAGCATCGATCGCCCGCTTCAAATTGCCGGCGCGATCGCCAATATTTGATCCGAGCGAGAGATAGGCAGTGGTCATGGAAGTTTAGAAAAAACGGGACACCCCGTTGCTCGGTTTTAGATTCTAGGTGAAGAGTCCCGGCTGGCGTTTCGGTTCTTCGCGCTGGAAATACTTATACGCGAGAGCCGTGGCCACGCGGCCTCGCGGCGTGCGATCCAGCAGGCCGAGCTGCATCAGGTACGGCTCGTAAATTTCTTCGATGGCGTCTTCTTCCTCGCTCAGCGATGCAGCGAGCGTATTCAACCCCACGGGACCGCCGGAGTATTTTTCGATAATCGTGAGCAGTAGATTGCGGTCCACTTCATCCAGGCCGTGCTGGTCGATGCCGAGCATGGCCAGGGCATCGCGCGAGACGGCCAGATCGACGAGGCCCTTGGCGCGTACTTCGGCAAAATCGCGAACGCGGCGCAGCAGGCGGTTGGCGACGCGCGGCGTGCCCCGGCTGCGGCGGGCGATTTCTTCGCCGCCAGCAGTGTCCATCTGGATTCCCAGAATCCTGGCCGAACGCTGCACGATGCGCAGCAAGTCCTCCGGCGTATAAAATTCCAGGCGATGCACGATGCCAAAGCGCGAACGCAGCGGCGCCATGATCAACCCTGCGCGGGTGGTGGCGCCAATCAAAGTGAAATGATTGAGCTGGTAAGGATGAACGCGCGCGCCGGGGCCCTGGCCAATGATCAAATCAACGCGAAAATCTTCCATCGCGGGATAAAGAATTTCTTCCATCGACGGTTGCAGGCGATGAATCTCGTCGAGGAAAAAGAAATCCTGAGTATCGAGCGAAGTCAGGACCGCGGTGAGGTCGCCTTTTTTTTCGAGCAGCGGGCCAGAGCTTACTTTGATGGCCGACCCCATTTCATTGGCCAGAATCTGCGCGAGCGTGGTCTTGCCCAGGCCAGGAGGCCCGTACAGCAAAACGTGATCGAGCGCTTCGCAGCGGCTGCGCGCTGCTTCCACCGCGATTTGCAAATTTTCCTTTACGCGATTTTGGCCGATGTAGTCGGCGAGCCTCGACGGACGAATCGAGGCTTCGATGCGTGCATCATCGTCGAGCGCCTTGCCTGAAATAACTCGTTCGTGGGGACTTTTTTCTTTTTCAGCCATTTTTGGATTCCCTAACCAAGGCAAGCAGTGAATCTCCTGAAAACGAGATTCGCGAAAACAAGTCTACATCCTTCCGTAGGGCGTCATTCGGAGCGCTTCGATTTCTGCATTACCGCGCCGCCCAGGACCTGCAGCGAAGCGCGCAGCAGCGATTCAAAATCGTTACCGACGGTTCCGCGCGATTTGGCGATGGCGCTCTCCACCGCGCGTTCGTCGTAACCCAGATTTACCAGCGCGGAGGCGATATCCGATTCAAGCTGCGAACGCGTCGTAGGCTTTCCCGCTTCCGGAACATCGACGGCCGCGAGTTTGTCACGCAGCTCAACCACCATGCGCTCGGCGGTTTTCCGACCCACTCCGGGAATGCGCACCAGCTGCGCCAGATCGCCCTTTCGAATCGCTGGAATCAATTCATCTAAAGACATTCCGGACAATATTTTCAACGCGAGTGACGGCCCCACTCCGGAAGCGGAAATCAGCAATTCGAAGCAGTGTTTTTCGCGCGCCGTAAAAAAACCGTACAGCGAAAACTGATCTTCGCGAATGTGACTGTGAATCAGCAGCGTGTTCTCAGAATGCAGAGAACCAATGCCGGTGTATGTGGAAAGTGGTATCTGCACCACGTAACCGACGCCGCCGACTTCCAGCAGTACCTGATTCGGACGTTTTTCGATCAGCGTGCCACGAAGTGAACCAATCATGTCGAGCGATTATTGATTAGCGCTGTAACCCTGTCAAACAACAGGCCTGAAAAAATACGAAAAATCTCGAAACATTTACAGAACGCGCTTCGTATCTGTCTGTGTAACAAGAAGTGAAAATCAGAGCGGCAGGGCGGCAAGAACGCGCACTGTCCGCTTTCGGTCACACACTGTTCGCTTGTGGTGCGACCACCGATTTTCGCTTCAAAAAGTTGATTTTTTCTGACGAATCCCTCGAAACCTTGCTTTCGGTCGTGGGTACAGGTCCGTCTAAGCAAGCGCGAGGGGCGAAGTAAAAACTTAGGAGGAAAAGAAAATGTCACGAAACACAGTAACGCGTTTTTCAGGATTGGTAGCAGCAGTAGCGTTGGTTCTTTCAATCGGATTGCAGACGTTGCACGCGAAAGACACCAAGGGCGAAGCATCTTCGGTAGTGACGGTTCAGAATGCCACGTCGCTCGGCGGCCAGGAAATCAAGCCGGGAGACTACATGGTTTCGGTGACCGAAACACAAGTGACCATGTCGAAAAACGGAAAGGTGATTGCCCAGGCGCCGGTGCAGTGGAAGGACGAAACCGCGAAACCGCGCTACACCACGATCGTAACCGACGGAAACAAAATCAAGGAGTTTCACTTTGGCGGCAAGACGCGCTTCGTTGAAGTGGCCCCGGCCAGCTAGATGAATAAACCAGCGCACGGCGGGCCGGAGTGGATATATTTGTCACGGCCCGCCGATTTCGCAGCGCACACGACGACGGCGCTGTGATCGCTGTAATGTTGCTGGGGAAAAAGTTTAGTGCGGCGGACGATCTTTGCGAACCGCTTCGTCGACCAGCGATTGCAGCTCGCGACGAGTCAGCGTGATCCGCTCACGATCGATGCAGTCGGAAGTAATCGGAAATTCGGGTCCGGAGTTTGAAGCCACCTGCAGACCGTAGCGCGAACGCGCCGCGATCAATTTTTGTACTTCGCTGCCGGAAAGCAAAACCTGCTTGCCGATCAGTTCCGTGACCAACGAAACGCGCGCGAAATGCTCCGCGGTTTCCATCCGGAAAAATGCGGTCAGCAGATCGTGGCCGTAAGTGACCACGCCGTGATTGGCCAGCAGGATCGCATCGTAGCCGTCCACAAACGGTTCAATGCTCTCCGCCAGCTCAGGCGTTCCCGGCGTGCCGTAGGGCGCCACTGGAATGCATCCCAGAGAAATTATCAGTTCACAGACCAGAGCTTTATTCAGCGGCGTTCCCGCCGCAGCGTAACCGGTTGCGACCGGGGGATGCGCATGGCACACGGAATTCACTTCCGGACGATGGCGGTAAATCGTCAGGTGCATCGCCAGTTCGGACGACGCGTTCCGGCCGCCATTCACCTTTTTTCCGTCGAGGTCGGTGATGACCAAATCTTCGGGCGACATCATCCCCTTGCACATTCCAGTAGGCGAAGTGAGGATGTGCCGCTGATCCAGGCGGACGGAAATGTTTCCGTCCGTCGATGCCACGTAATTCCGCTCGTAAATCCAGCGGCCCACCGCGCAAATATCGCGGCGATGCTCCTCTTCGGATTTCAGGGCTCCGGGTAGTACCGATCCGCCGAACACCGTACCTCCTCGCAGAAAACGCGCGCTGAATTGTTATTGTGCATACGCTCTATACCTCAGGATGAGGTGCGGCACAATAAAAGAATTTCGGCAGGTGACCGCGGACAGAACATCCCCAACCGGTGCGATTAGCAAGGTGGCTGACCGGCAACCACCCGTTCTCGCTGCTAGGCGTAAATTCCGCGAAGCTTTAGCGCGCGCGCCACACGGTCAATGGCCACAATGTAAGCCGCGATGCGGTTGCTGACGCCGTGCGACTCCGCCGCGCGGACCACCTGATCGAAACTCTGATCCATCACGTCTTGCAGCCGCTCGTTCACTTCACTTTCACGCCAGAAAAATCCCTGCCGGTCCTGAACCCACTCAAAATAACTGACGGTGACGCCGCCGGCGTTGCCCAGAATATCCGGGATCACGAAAATTCCCTTCTGATCGATAATTTCATCCGCGTGCGAAGTGACCGGACCGTTGGCGCCTTCGCAAAGAATTTTGCAATCGACGCGGCTGGCGTTCTTGGTGGTGATTTGATTTTCAGTCGCGGCCGGAACCAGGATATCGGTGGGATGAAATAAGACTTCCTGGGCCGTTTGCTTATCACCGCCGCCGGGATAATCGGGCAACGGCCGTCCCTGCTTGTAAACCCAGTCGACCAGCTTCGGAATATCCAAACCCTTGTCGTTGTACAAACCGCCGTGAATATCGGCGACGCCGATAATTTTATAGCCGGCGGCCTGCATCAACATGGCGCCCTGCGAACCCACGTTGCCGAAACCTTGAATAATGACGCGGCAGCCTTCGCGCTTCATTTTCAATTTTGCCAGCGCGTTGTTGCAGCACATCATCAGGCCGCGGCCAGTGGCTTCGCGGCGTCCTTGCGAGCCGCCAAGCTCGAGCGGCTTGCCGGTGACCACCGCAGTAGTCGCCTGACGCGTGTGCATCGAATACGTATCCATGACCCACGCCATGGTTTGTTCGTTGGTACCGATATCAGGCGCCGGAACGTCGCGCTCCGGGCCAAACCATTCGCTGAGTTCGGCGGTGTAGCGGCGGGTAATGCGCTCCAGTTCGTTTTTCGAAAGTTTGGAAGGGTCGCAAATCACGCCGCCCTTGGCCCCACCGAAAGGAATATTGACGACCGCGCATTTCCAGGTCATCCAGGCCGCCAGTGCGCGCACTTCATCAATGGAAACATCGGGCGCAAAGCGAATGCCGCCCTTGCCCGGACCGCGCACCGACGAGTGCAGCACGCGATAGCCGATGAAGACTTCCATTCGCCCGCTGTCGAGCGTGACGGGAATGTAGACGGTAATTTCTTTGCTAGGATATTTCAGGTAGCGGTAGATCCCGTCTTCGAGGCCGAGCTTCTGCGCCGCGGTTTCAAAACGCGCTTCAGCGGATTGGTATACGTTCAATTCATCTTGCGCAGCCGCAGACATATAAAGCCCTCCAAAAACTCACAAAGTAATGTGGCGATTAGATTGGGAACGTGACCTCGCGCTCTTTTCCAGTTGAAAGAGCAAAAAGCAGCGAGTTGACGGCGTCGCCCAGTATACGAATCTGATTCGCACTCCGCAACCGACGGGTCCCGCAACGTGGCCTCGGTTAGTTACCGCCGGTGGGCCCGCTTCGCCGCGGCCTTTTTCGGCTTGGCGCTTGTCGCTGGACTGCGATCCACGAATTGCCGAAGCAAAAGGCTGGCCACCCGCGAGTAATCGTGGCGCAGCACGCGACCGCGGTGCAGAAAATCGCCAGTAATATACGGCACTTTCATTCGGGTCAAATCTTCCAACGAAGGCCGCACCGGAACCGAATGTTGCGCGCGATATTTTTTCAGCAGCGCCGGGGGCACCGGTTCGCGATTGATCAACACAAAATCGAAAATTGGCTTGCGCGTGTGGTCGTAGATCGCGCGAACGTGATCCGCGACCGAATAATTCTGCGTTTCGCCCGGCTGGGTCATCAGATTGGCGATGTAGATACAGGTCGCCCCGGAAGCCGCGATGGCATCGACAACTTTGTGGATCAAAAGATTCGGAATAAGACTGGTGTAGAGCGATCCCGGACCAATCAGGATCAAGTCCGCTTCGTGAATCGCCTCCAGCACATCGGGCACGGGACGCGCCCGCCGCGGAACCAGGCGGATTCGGTGGATTGCCTTCTTCGATGAGGATATTTTGGTTTCGCCGGCGACGATCGTACCGTCCACCAGTTCGGCCTCGAGCGTCACGTTTTGCGCGGTCGATGGGTAAATGCGGCCACGAATCGCGAGCACCTGAGAGGACACGCGCACAGCCTGGGGAAAATCGCCGGTAACGTTGGTCAGCGCGGTCAGAAACAGATTGCCAAAGCTGTGGCCGGAGAGCCCGCGGCCAAGCGGAAAGCGATACTGAAAGAGTTTGCTGAGAAGGTGTTCGTCCTTGGAGAGCGCGACCATGCAGTTCCGAATGTCGCCCGGAGGCAACACACGATACTCGCGCCGCAGCCGGCCGGAGCTCCCTCCATCGTCGGTGACGGTCACCACGGCGGCGAGATCGGAAATCGGCCGCGGAACAGTTTCATTTTTGCGCGTCGAAATGTACTGCTTCAATCCGCGCAATATGGTCGACAAACCCGTGCCGCCGCCCAAGGCGACGATGCGAACGGAACGAGCGCGAGTTTGTGCCTTATTTTTCACCGAGACGATTTTCTATTGTTGGCGAGAGGCGCGGAGATTAACCCGGGGAACCGTCGCGCTCCGGGTAAAGCAATTCAGTGAACCGGGGATCTTCCTGCAAAAATGCGAAGTCCTCATCGTTGCGCGCGTGGTAGCGATTTTCAGGCCGCAATTGAATTGCGATTTTCAAATTCTGCATCGCGGATTCGGCTTCGCCGGTAAGACAGTCGAGCGCCGCCATGGCGTAAACGATGTGGTCGGCCTTCGGCGCGGATTTGCGCGCGCGATCGAGATGTTCGCGGGCATCATCCCAGCGGCCCAAATTCATCAACGCCACACCCTGCGTATAGTGGTCTTCCGCGGACTTCGCGGCCGGCACTGGAGCGCGCGCAATGCGCTGATCGCAGATGCGAATATGCATCTCCGCCCGGTCGTGCAGTTCTTTCGAAGGCCCATGTAGCACGCGTTCCAGCGATTGCTTGGCTCGCGGAAACTTCTGTTCCTGGAAAAACTTGAGCGCCTCTTCGTAAGCTTTCAGCTGCGCTTGCTTAGCCGGAGCGTCCGGATCGGGGGGCGGAGCTTTAAACTTGGTAACTGCCTTAGCGGTCTTAGTTTTCAATGGTTTATGGCTCTTTGGCGAAGCGTTTTTGGAGCGGGTCCCGGAGCGTTTCAATTGGCATCCTCACAGGAAACGTAGTGGACCATAGCAAAGTCAGACAGGCGCGTCAATGCGGGGAAATGACCGTGAATTCCTCCTGGGAAGCTCGCCACGGATTTACTACAGCTTAAAAATGATGGACGGATGCGAGTGCTTACCGGATGATTCGTCCGGCTCTTCGCGGAAACTACGCAAGCCGACGGCGGACACCCGGGTGAAACGCGAAAAACAAGCGGTAAGCGAGGAGACTAAAGCTTCGCCGGCCATCCATACGCGCGCGGAAGAAAAAAAGGTCGAAGAGCGGCTGGCGATCTCGCCCAGCGTGGTTTACGAAACGATTCGCCGCGAAGGCGAGGAGGAACTTCATCGGACTACGGCAGCTCTAGCCTGGTCCGGGCTCGCAGCGGGACTTTCCATGGGCTTTTCGCTGGTGGCAGAAGGGTTGCTGGCAGCCTACCTGCCGCACGCCACCTGGACTCCTCTGATTTCAAAATTCGGATATTGCGTGGGCTTCTTGATCGTAATTCTGGGGCGCCAACAGCTGTTCACCGAGACTACGCTCACGGTGATTCTGCCTCTGCTGGCCAAGCCGGCGCTCAATAAGATCATCACCGTGCTGCGACTCTGGGCGGTGATTCTCGGCGCGAACTTACTGGGAACTTTTTTGTTCGCGCTGGTCGTGGCCCGCGTGCTGATTTTCGATCCCGCCATACGACAGGCTCTGACGGACGTCAGCCGCGAAGGACTCGGCGCCGGATTTGGGACCGTGCTGGTGCGCGGGATTTTCGCCGGCTGGTTGATCGCACTGACCGTGTGGCTGTTGCCCGCCGCGGATTCTTCGCGAGTCAGCATCATCATTATCCTGACCTACCTCATCGGCATCGGCGGTTTCAACCACGTCATCGCCGGATCGACCAAGATGTTCTACCTGATCGCCACCGGCAACGAGACCTGGGGCGCCTATCTGACCCATTTCCTCATACCTACGCTCTTGGGCAACATCCTGGGCGGGGTTTCGCTGGTGGCGGCTCTGGGCCATGCCCAGGTGGTGGGCGGCCAAGGCACGCCGTCGTAACGACCTTCGTGACAACCTTCGTAATCCGGCCATCCGCCTCGCGAAAACCCGCTTTTAACCCCGGTTCCGGGTACGCACTGCCATCTGGCCGGGCTGGCGGGTTGTCTATTGCGATGCAAGGCGCAAGGGGGCGCGTTGGCCGGGGACGGTCGCTATGCTATAAGTAATGAGCTTCGCTAATCCGAGGAAATTGTGCCGTTTATAAATTTTCCCGCTCGGGAAATTAATTGCAAACTTGTCTATTACGGCCCCGGCCTCGGCGGGAAAACTGCCAATTTGCAGTGGATTTACGAGCATACCGGAGCGAATCAAAAGGGAAAGATGGTTTCCCTCGCCACCGAGACTGACCGCACCCTTTTCTTCGATTTTTTACCGCTCGACCTGGGATCGGTACGCGGATTCCGCACCCGGTTTCACCTCTACACCGTTCCCGGGCAGGTATTTTATGAAGCCAGCCGGCGGCTGATTCTAAAAGGCGCGGACGGCGTGGTATTTGTCGCCGACTCCCAAGAAGAACGCCTGGACGCGAATCTCGAAACCCTCGATAACCTGCGCGAACATCTGAAAGACCACAATCTGGATTTCGCCACCATTCCCTACGTGCTGCAATTGAACAAGCGCGACCTGCCCAACGTGCTGCCGGTGGAAGAATTGCAAAAACACTTGCTGGTGAAAGGCGAGCCAACGACCGAAGGCGTAGCCGTCACCGGACAAGGAGTTTTTGACACGCTGAAGGAAGTTGCGAAACTGGTTTTGGCTGAACTGAAGAAAAACGCGTAGCGTCAAACCACGAACTGCCCGCCTGAAAATCAATCCAGTTTATTCCGGCCGAATTTAGGCTCGCGCGATATTGCTGCGGAAGGCCGCTACGGCTCTGGATTCTTCGTAGAAGGTGGGAATGGCCTGAATCAGCCGGGTCAATTCGAGGACTTCCTTGACGTGACCTGAAGGGCTCAGCAGCTTAACGCCGCCGCCTTGCCGATCGAGGGTAACAAACGAGCGCACCAGTGTGCTGATTCCCGAGCTATCCATCTGGGTGACGCCCGCCAGATTCAGCACCACTTCGGAGGCGCCGGCGTCGGAATATTTTCGCAGTTCGGCGACCAGCGCATCATTGCTCACACCAATGACGATGCGACCCACCAGATCGAGAATCGTCACCGCTCCGGCCTTACGTTCGCCGATTTGCAAGCCCATGGCTAGCCCTCCTGCCTTCGCGCTGATAAATACGCCTATTGAACCAGCACCGACCAGGCATACGGGCGCGAGAGTACCCCACCCGCGCGTCCGAGTGCGGGCATTATAACTCTTTCGTTAGACACTGGAATACCTTCGATGGGTTTGATGCCGGAGTTGGCGCAAATGTAAACCCGGGAACAGGTAACGCGAATGGCGGGACAGATCGAAAGTTAAAACGGGAGGCGGAAATCTAGCGATGACCACCTCCCGGGGTGGGTGGATTTTTCCCGAAGCGTCGTTAGAGCGGCTTGCGTGAGCCTGGACGGTCCGGCAATCCGGCGTTTCCGCCGGAATCCACAGTTGAGGATGAGTATCACGCGGAAAGAAACAGTGTCAACAGCAATTGGCCGGTCGCAGAGCAATTCGGCGACGAAAAAATTCGCATGAGCCGGAGCCAAGAGCCGCGATCTAATCGCGTAGCGCTTTGGCGGCGTTCCGATCCAGCACTTCGCGAACCTTGCGGCCGAGTTCGCGGGGTACGTACGGTTTCTGCAGGATGGCTAACCCCTGCCGCTGCACTTCCTGAAGCAACTCGATTTCCGGACTGTAGCCGGTGGCGAAAATGATCGGAACATCCGGTTTCAGTGCGCAAATGCGGGCATACGCTTTGGGCCCGTTCATCTTGGGCAGCACCACATCGAACAACAGCAATTCAATCTCTGCGCTGTGATTTTCAAATTCCCGGACGGCCTCTTCCCCGTCGCGCGCGGTGATCACGGAGTAGCCCAAACCCTCGAGAGTTTCCCGCGCGAGTTCGCGCAGGCCTTCGTGATCCTCAGCAACCAGAATCAATCCGGAACCGCCGCGAACAGGCTGAGCGTCGTCGGCCGGAACATGCGAGGCGGTGATCGCGGCGGTGGTCGGGAGGTAAACGCGAAAGGTGGTTCCGACACCGACTTCGCTGTACACATGGAGAAAGCCGCCGTGCTGTCGAACGATTCCATAAACGGTCGCCAAGCCCAGCCCGGTTCCTTTGGAGAGGTCCTTGGTGGTGAAAAATGGTTCAAAGATTCGGTCCAGGGTTCCGGCGTCCATGCCGGTGCCGGAATCGGTTACGGTGAGCACGGCATAACGCCCCGGCTTGGCGTGGGCTTGCGCCACCAGCGCCGGTTGGTCAAACGAGCTTTCGCTACTCTCGATGATCAGGCGGCCACCTTCGGGCATGGCGTCGCGCGCATTGATGCACAGATTCATGATGACCTGCTCGATTTGGGTGGGGTCGGCGCGGACCAGGGCGAGCGCGGAAATGAGGTTGCGTTTGATTTCGATGTTGCTGCCGATGACGTTTTCGAGCAGGCCCAGGGTTTCGGTGACACTTTGATTCAGATCGATATCGCGTGGTTCGAGAATCTGGCGGCGGGCGAACGCCAGCAACTGCCGAGTTAGCGCCGCCGCTCGAATGGCCTGGTGGCGCACTTTATCGAAATGACGATGCAGGCGCGTATCCGCTTCGGTTTCATCCATGCCCAGTTCGGCCCAGCCTAGAATCGCGCCAATCATGTTGTTGAAGTCATGCGCGATGCCTCCGGCCAGTTGGCCGATGGCTTCGAATTTTTGGGCCTGGCGCAGCTGCTTCTCCAGCGCCAGACGTTCGGTCAGGTCCTCGACGATGACTTCAACGCAAGCCGTCTTGCGACGAGGATCCCGCGCCTGTCGACCGATGAGGCGCACCACGATTTCTTTTCCGTCACGCCGCTGCCAGGCCAGGGTTAAGTCGGCGTGCGCCTCCGCGCCAGATTCGGTCACGATCCGCTGGCGAAACTCCGGAGCCGAAAAAAGGTTTCGGGATTCGCTGGTGGCCAGCAGCGATTCCACCGAATCGTAGCCCAGCATGCGCAACAACGCCGGATTGGTGTCGAGCAAGTCGCCTTCGAGTGACACCCAGCAAATCCCGTACATCGCGTTGTTGACCAGGTCCCGATAGCGCGCTTCGATTTCGCGCACCGCTTCTTCGGAGCGTTTGCGCTCGGTAATATCCAGAATGCTGGCTCGAATCATCCGCCCGTTGGGCGAGTCCAGCCGGACCAGATGCACCTCGCAGGGGACGTCCGTTCCGCCGGAGTGCCGGTGAATCCATTCGAAGCCCACCGATTCATTCTTCGTCGCTCGCTCGGCCCAGAGTTGCGCGGCCACGATGGAGTGGCGGCCGTCCGGCTGAAACGGAGGGCTCAGTTCGCCCGGCCCGCAGACCAACAGCTCTTCGCGCTTCATGCCGAACAGGCGCAAGGCGTTGTTGTTTCCGTCCACAAACCGACCGTTCTCCGCGTCGAGCACCACAATGGCTTCCGGCGCGTTTTCCACCAGCGTGCGATAACGCGCCTCGCTTTCACGGACCGCTTCCGCCGCCAGCTTTTGGGAGCGCCGCAGCCCACGTTCCTCGTAGGCCCGGACGATGGCCATCGGCAGGCGCGCCAACTGGTGTTTCAACACGTAATCCGTAATTCCCAGCTTCATGCATTCGACAGCTTTCAAGTCGCCCAGCGTGCCGGTGACCAGGATCAGCGGAATATCGGCATCCAGCTTGATGATTTCGGTCATGGCGTCGATCCCGGTCCAGCCACCCATCCGGAAATCCGATAACACGATGTCGATGGGTTCCGAAGTCAAAATTTCGACAAAAGTCGCGCGAGTCGATACGGTCTTGATCTGCAGCTGCAGGTCGGATTTCTTCAGCTCGCGAAGAGTGAGTTCCAGATCGTCGGGGTTATCTTCGGCCACCAGGATACGCAGCGTCCCGGAGACGATGGCCGAAAGGTCGGCCTCGGCGGACTTGGCTGGGGACGGCATGCTAGGAGACCGTAAAAGCAGCAGTGGGCGGTCTCTTGTTGACCACCAGCCAGTACAAGCCCAGCTGGCGGACCACTTCTTGAAACTCGGTGAAGTTTACCGGCTTTTGAATGTAGCTGTTTACGCCCAACTGGTAACTGGTCACCATATCCCGCTCCTCGTTGGAGGAGGTCAGCAGAATGATGGGGATGGCCCTGGTGGCGGCATTCCCTTTCAATTCCTTGAGCACCTGCAAACCGTCGACCTTCGGAAGCTTCAGGTCCAGAAGAATCAGGCGAGGATTTTCCGTCCGCTTCTGATCGCCATACGTGCCGCGCGAAAATAAAAAATCGAGAGCCTCCGCTCCATCTTTAACGTGCAGCACTCGATTGGCGATCTTATGCTTCTTGAAGGCGTGCATCGCCAGTTCGGCATCCGCCATGTTGTCTTCAACCAGTAAAATTTCGATTTCGCCCGCATCAGACATGATCGCTCTCCACCGTTTCTACCGAGTTTGCGGAATGGACCTGCGGGCCAAGCGTGAAATAGAAAGTTGCGCCGCGATCCAGCGCGGATTCGGCCCAGATTCGGCCCCCATGGCGGTGGATGATTCTTTGCACCGTCGCCAGCCCTATTCCGGTCCCCGCAAATTCTTCCTGTCGATGCAGCCTCTGGAACACTCCAAATAGCTTATCGGCATACTGCGGGTCGAAGCCCACTCCGTTATCGCGAACGAAGAGCGTGGTTTCGCCATTGGTCACCAGCGATCCCACCTCGATCAGCGCGGCCGGACGAGTCTGCGTGAACTTCGAGGCGTTCGACAGCAGATTGGTAAAAACTAATCTGATCAGCCCGGGATCGCAATTCAAAACAGGTAGCGTCTCAATCCGCCATTCGATCTTCCGCTCCGTTTCGTTGTGCAAGTCTTCCACCGACTGCCGGACCAGATCGCTCATGGTGACGTCCTTGCGGCTAATCTCCTTGCGCCCAATACGAGCCAGGTTCAGCAGATCATCGATTAGGTGCCCCATGTGATTGGCGGAGGTGAGAATGCGGTCGAGGTAGCGATGGGCCTCCTCCGGCAGCTCGGCCACGTATTCCTCGTTCAAGATCCGCGCAAATCCATCAATGTGACGAAGAGGAGTTCGCAAGTCGTGCGATACCGAATAGCTGAAGGATTCAAGTTCATTATTGATGCGGATCAATTCGGCAGTGCGCTCCGTGACTCGATCTTCCAGGGTCGAATTGAGTATGGAGATTTCATCCTGCCGGTGACGAAGCTGCGAATTGACGGTGGCCAGTTCGGCGGTTCGCTCGGACACCCGGTGTTCGAGAAATTCGTTGGCGTTGCGCAGATCCCGTTCAAGGTTGCGGTTCTCGGTGACGTCACGGGTGATCTTGGCAAAGCCGGTGAGCTTTCCGGCCTCGTCGCGTAGCGCGGTAATCACCACATCGGCCCAGAATTGCGAGCCGTCCTTCCGGACCCGCCATCCCTCTTGCTCGACCACCCCATCCTTCGCGGCGCGCCGAAGCAACTCGGCGGGCGTGCCGGCGGCGACGTCGGATTGCGGGTAGAAGCATGAAAAGTGCTTGCCGATGATTTCGCCGGCGGTGTACCCCTTTATGCGCTCGACTCCCGGATTCCAGGTGGAGATCAGCCCTTGCGGATCAAGACTCACGATGGCGTAGTCCTTAATGCCCTCCACCAGCAACCGGAAGCGTTGTTCGGTTTCCTGCAGCTTTAGTTCGAATTTCTTGCGTTCGGTGACATCGCGAACCGCGCTCGAAATCAAGGTGCCGTCGGGGGTTTCGATGGGGCTCAGGCTGATCTCCACCGGAAATTCGGAGCCGTCCTTGCGCCGGCCGTGCAGATTCAGCCCCGCGCCCATCGAGCGCGGTTGAGGCGCTTGAGAATAAGCCTCCCGATGAGTGGCATGCTTGCCGTGGGCACTACGGGGCACCAGGATCTCTACCGGCATGCCGATCAGCTCGTCGCGAGAATAGCCGAATAGCTTTTCGGTCTGCGCGTTCACAATCTGAATCAGCCCGCTGCGATTGACGATCACGATCGCGTCCGGCGCGGCTTCCAACAGGTTTTCGAACCGGCGCTCTCCGGCTTTCAGTTTGGTCAGGTCGCGATTGCTTTCCAGCACGCCGATGGGATTGCCATGCTCGTCGGTGCGCAAGGCCCAGCGGCTGGAAACGACCACCGTGCGGCCATCGCGGGTACGATGCTGCAGTTCTCCTTCCCAATAACCGGATTTAAGAACCGCAGCCTCGATCAGTGGCAATTCGTTGGGAAATTGGGTGGCCAGCAACGAGTGGGTGGTGCGTCCCGCGGCTTCGGCCTTCGTCCAGCCGTATAGTCGCTCGGCGGCGCCATTCCAAAATGTGATTTCGCTATTCAGATTGCGCACGAAAATCGCGTCGTGTATCAGTTCCAGCAATTCGGATCGTTCGCGAGAGGTCACCACCGCGGCGCGCAGCTCGTCTTCCAGTTCACGGCGCCTTTGAATCTCCTTCTCGAGCGCCGCATTCGCGGCGCTCCATTCCGCCACGCTGCGCAAACCAACAGCTTGGGGAAGCAAGCGCGTTAGCACCAAGGCGGTGGCCGCCGACGCAACCGCCGTGACCGCTTTTAGCCCGCCGGCCAGCCAGTAGTCCGCATGCCAAAGGTTCCAGACTTCCATCACGTGGGTCAGGCCGCAGGCCACGATGAACGTCCCGAAAAGCACAAACACAAATCCGAATGGCAAATCCCGGCGCTTCCGGACGAACCACAGCAACCCCACCGGAATGGTGAAGTACGCGATGGCAATCAGCGAATCAGAGATTACGTTGAGCCACACCAATCCCGGATTCCACATGTAGCAGTAGCCGTGGGGCATGAAATCGCCCGGGCCGAATAACTGGCGCAAGAAGTCCATGCATGCTCCGACCAGAGAAAAACGCTAGGTCTGCCGACAGGCAAATGCGTGTAAGTGATTTATCGGAGATTTGTCGAAAGACTTCTGTGGCGGATGGAAGAGCAAGGGGCTATGCGGACGAAACTGTAACTGCCGACAAAGAATAGAAATTTCTAATGAGGGCTACACCGTGCTATCGAAATGGAATCCGCCGGTTGGAGGATGGCCTCGACCGCCGAACTGCTGCTACTTGCCGGCGGCAGGTTGCGGCGGATGCGCCACAAAATACTGCGCCAGACTCGCGGTCAGTTGCTGCATGCCGGCGTTTACGTTCTTGTCCATGGCCAGCACGATCGACGGGACGGTTTTATCCGCCACCGGCTCGTCGTGGGTGTAGACCTGGGTCCAGACGATGGCGCGGTTTGCGGGATCGTAAAGTTCGAGTTGCAGCGAGAAACGCGCGACCAGCGCGGGCTGGTCAACTCCGTACATCTGGAGCAGATGGCCGCGAAGCACGTAGTTACCGCGGACACTGGCCGCCACCCGCGACACGGCCGCATACTGGCCGCTGTTACGCAGCGTCATGATCAGCGCGTCTCGCACCATGTCCGCCGGGTTTTCCGCCCAGCGATCGTACTCGTAAGTGCCGAGTTGCACTTGCCCGGAACCGTAGACCAGCCGGTCGTCTTGATACAAATGCGAAGCGGTTAAGCGCCCGACCAGTAGACTGACGGGCAGCGGAGTGGCGGAAGCCTGGGTCGGCGCCGGAGGAACGTCGATCACGTAATATTTGACCGGGCGGGGAGCGCCGCAGGCGGCGACAAAACTCGCGACCACGGTAAGAATTGCAATCAACTGCAGACGGCGCCTGGTCACTCTTCGCTCCTTCTCGCTAATCCGCGCGATACAGCCAAACTTTTTGCTGCACTACTTGGGCAGCGCCGAACCAGGCTTGTGATTCTTGGGCGAAGAATCACGCAGCAAGGTGTAAGGCCGCGTCTTGATCGTTTCCGTAAAGTCGTTCAAGTTTTCGGTCGTGTGCCGCAAATTATCGATAATTTCGTCGATGTTCTCGGAGTTCGCGTCCAGCGTGCCGTTCAGGTTGCCCACCAGGACGTTGGCTTGGGCCAGGGCCTGGCGCAAATCGACAATCGCCGCGCGAATGTCGGCGCGATTGTCGGAAAGCATGCCATCCAGTTTCTGCAGAGTTTCGTCGGCCTGGGTCGCGGCCTTCTGGAATTTATCGATCAGCGGATTAATTTTCGCCGAAGCATCGTTCACATGCTCCAACGTCGAATGGATCAGCGGGCGGTCTTCCTGCAACATACCGCGTACGTGCGCCAGGCTGGCCGAGATATTGTCGCGATTCTTGTCGTTCAGCAGATCATTGACCCGGGCCAGTGTGACCTTTACTTCGGTGACCCGGTCGTTCAGGTTGTGAATCAGTTCATTCGCCTGCGGCGTCAGCTCATTGATCCGGTCGGCGATGTCAGAAAAGCTGGTCGGTTCCTTCGAGCGCAGCGTGGCGTCCCGTTGCGCTTTCGCGGCGGAGACCGAGCCGGCCAGAATATTGAGATAATTTTCGCCGAGCGGGCTGCTGCTGGTAATGGCCACCATGCTGTCGGTCTTCACTGGAAGGTCAGGCTTCGCGGTGAAATCGACCTGCATCCGGGAAGGATCTTTTTCGTCAAAGTGGACTTTGCCGATACGGCCGACCGGAGGACCGTTCAAGTAGCGAACTTCGGAGCCAGGTGCCAGACCGCCGGCGTTCTTGAAGTAAGTGTGATACGGAGTGTCGGCCTTATCGAGGGTCCCCGAGAGAAGAAAGGTCGTGACGATCAGTAAAGTCGCGACCACGACCACAAATAAACCGACGATTGCCTGTTCCTTCTTGGAATCCATCCGTATCCTCGATGAATCCGCACGGTGACCCGCGCGGTTACCCCTCAGGTTCGGGGGAGTATATCACGTCCATTCTGCTTAACCAGAGTTGCGTAAAAGAGTCGCGCGAAATTGATGGCCCACGAAAACTACGCTACGTATTACCGACGCCATTACTGACGTTGCGGCGGAATGTCCCCGGTCAGCATTTGCAGATAATCGATTTCGCCGGTCAGTTCCGGCTCCGGCACGCGATCCAAGAATTGGCGGACGCGCGGCTGCGTGCTCTTCTGCAGATTCTGCGGAGGTATCGTCGGCGACAATCACGCCCTTATCCAGCACGATCATCCGGTCGGCGATCAGAAAAGCGCTGGCCAAGTTCGTGAGTGACCACCACAATCGTGATGCGGAAGGCTTTCTTCAGCTTGAGAATCAGTTCGTCGATGCCGGCGGCGATGATCGGATCCAGGCCGGCGGACGGCTCGTCGAAGAACAGCACTTCCGGGTCCATCGCCAGAGCGCGCGCGATCGCCGCGCGCTTCTTCATGCCGCCGCTCAGTTGCGCGGGCATGTAATTTTCGAAACCCAGATAGGCCCACCTGATCGAGCTTCAAGCGGACCATGATTTCGATGGTCGATTCGTCCAGCGGCGTATGCTCGCGCAACGGCAGCGCCACATTTTCGCCCACGGTCATGGAACCAAACAGCGCTCCGCCCTGAAACGACATCCCCATTTTCTTGCGGAGTTCGTCGCGATCTTTCTCGTTAATCGTTGGCGAAGTCCTTGCCTTGAATCCAAATCTCGCCGGAACTCGGTTTCTCCAAACCCACCAAAGTGCGCAGCAGCGTGCTCTTCCCGGATCCCGAGCCGCCCAGAATCACCATGGTTTCGCCCGACGGCACTTCAAAATTGATGCCGTGCAGGATTTCGCGTTCGCCGTACTTCACTCGCAAATTGCGGACGGAGATGGCGGCGTTACTGGAGGTCTTGGCGGGCGTCAGCAGGGTTTTGGGCGGCGATGACATATTTTAGTGGGCCGCCGTGATGTAGAAAAGAGTCGTGAAAACCAGATCGACCATGACCACCATGAAAATCGATTTCACCACCGCTTCCGTGGTGGAACGCCCTACCTGTTCCGAACCAAGCCCGGTCGAAAATCCTTCCTGGCAACCCACCGCGGTAATCACCAGCCCAAACATCATCGCTTTGATCAGGCCGGTCACGATGTCGCGCATGATGAGCGAGTCGAGCGTCGCCTGCAGATAAGTCATCCAGGTAAACCCGGCGGTCATCACTCCGAAAAGGCCGCCGCCCAGCACGCCCATGAAATCCGCCCAACAGGTCAGGCAAGGCACCATCAGAATCATCGCCAGGAATTTGGGAGCCACCAGGAACGGCACCGGTTCGAGCGCCATAGTTTCCATGGCGTCGATTTCTTCGTTCACCTTCATGGTGCCGATTTCCGCCGCGAAGGCCGAACCCGAACGCCCGATGACCACGATGGCGGTCATCAACGGGCCCAATTCGCGCGTCACCGAAACAGCCACAGCGCTGGCCACCAAGTGCAGCGCGCCAAACTTACGCAGTTCGTACGCCGCGTTCAGCGCCAGGATGGTACCGACGAAAAAGGAAATCAGCGAAGTGATCGGCAGCGCTTCCACGCCAACCGACATGGCTTGGTGCACCGCGCGGCCAATATGGAATTTCTTGCCTTGGAAGGGAGCGATGAAAACCGCGCGGGCCGCACCGCCGGTCAGGCGTGCCAGGCCGCCGACGTAAGCCAAACCATCGATTGTGGCGGCGCCAATTGTTTCGGTGAACGGCATCTGAGAATCCGGACAGAGGGCCTAGGCGTGCTCCCGCTTCGTGCCGCCCGGAACTTTACCTCGCTGGGGCCACGTTGGTGCTGCCGCCGCGCAACGCATCGGCTTCGTTGTCGTACACTTCGAAAACTTTGATCAGCCGAGTCAGTTCCAGCACTTCACGCGCGGTGCGGCTCAAGCCGAACATCGCGAAAGTGCTTTTCATGTCCCGCGAAACTTTCAAGCCTTCGACCAGCGAAGCGACTCCCGCGCTATCAATGTACCGAACCTTTTCCAGGTTCACGATCACCCGCGGAGATTTTTTGTCTTTCAGCAAATCCAGCAACACTTTGCGCACTTGAGGGGAATTATAGAGTGTGATATCCCCGACGATGTCCACAATAGTAGCGACTCCGGATTGGCGGGTTGAGATGTCCATGAGGCCGACCCCAATAGGGGGATAGAGAGTTTTGCCAGAGATTCCCCTCAGATGCAATCAATTTTAAGTTGTACGCACCCGGAGGGCAGATGGATGCAGGGAAACCAAAGCGAAACGTAGGCTGGGCTAAGCTCAAGCTTCCGGCGAAAGGATTGATTAGAGGTCTGAAAGAACGATATGGATATGCTGCCGCTCGTTTGCGCATGATAAGGACGATAAGAATTTTCCAATGCACCAAGCCGGCTCATTCGGTACATCAATAGGGTGAGGATCATCGCATGAAGGTCATTTTGTTCGGAGCCAGCGGAATGGTGGGTCAAGGAGTCCTGCGCGAATGTCTGCTCGACCCCGAAATCGACAGCGTTCTTTCGATCGGACGAACGGGTTCCGGCCTGAACGCCCCGAAGCTTCGAGACATCGTCCGCAAAGATCTCTTCAACCTTTCCGACATTGAAAATGTTCTTCATCCCTACGACGCTTGCCTGTTCTGTTTGGGAGTTTCTTCGGCGGGAATGAACGAGCAGGATTACCGGCGCATCACCTACGATCTAACGCTGTCCGTCGCGCAGACGCTGGCGAAATTGAATCCAAACATGACCTTCATCTACGTTTCGGGCACCGGCACGGACAGTTCCGAAAAAGGACGCACCATGTGGGCTCGAGTGAAAGGCGCGACCGAGAATGCTCTGCTCCGCCTGCCGTTCAAAGCCGCTTATATGTTTCGTCCCGGATTCATCCAGCCGCTCGATGGCATCAAGTCCAAGACCAAACTCTACAGCGCGGTGTACGCCGTGGTGCGACCGCTATATCCATTGATTCGAGCAATCGCGCCGGATTACGCGACCACCACGCAGGAATTGGCGCAAGCCATGATCGGAGTGGCCGAACACGGGTATTCGAAGCCGGTGCTGGAAGGAAAAGATATTCGCGGGTGGGCGTTGGACGCCGCCGGGAAAAATACGACGGCTGAGTTTTCCGCGCAGTGAGTGAAACCTACTTGCGTCCATCCATCGGAGTGTAACTGCGTAGATCGCTGCCCAAATAAACCTGCCGTGGCCGCGAAATCTTCTGCTCCGGATCCAGTAGCATTTCTTCCCATTGCGCAATCCATCCCGAAGTTCGCGGAATGGCAAACAGCACCGGGAACATGGTCACCGGAAAGCCCATCGATTGGTAGATCAGCCCGGTGTAAAAATCCACGTTGGGATACAGCTTGCGCTTCACGAAATATTCGTCTTCCAGCGCGATGCGCTCGCATTCCAGTGCAATTTCGATCAGCGGATTGATCCCCATCACATCGAAAACTTCGTAAGCAATGTTTTTCACGATGCGCGCGCGCGGGTCGTAATTCTTGTAGACCCGGTGGCCGAAGCCCATCAGCAGCTTTTCTCCGCCCTTCACGCTCTTGATGTACGCCGGAACATCCTTAATCGAGCCAATCTCGAGCAGCATGCGCAAAACCGCTTCGTTGGCCCCGCCGTGCAACGGGCCATACAGAGCCGCGGTAGCAGCGGCCGTGGCGCAGTAGGGATCTACATGCGAGCTGCCAACCAAGCGCATCGCCGTTGACGAACAATTCTGTTCATGATCCGCGTGCAGAATAAAAAGAATATCCAGCGCGCGTTCCAGCGTCGGGTTGGGCCGGTATTTCGCTTCGGTGGTGCGAAACAACATATTCAGAAAATTGCCGCTGTAGGTCAGATCGTTGTCCGGATACACAAACGGCATGCCCAGGCTGTGACGGTAGGCAAAAGCCGCCAGCGTCGGCATCTTGCCGATCAGCCGGTACGTTTGTTTGCGGCGCGACTCTGGGTTGAAGATGTCTTTCGAGTCCGGATAAAACGCGGAAAGCGCGGCGACCGTGGAAATCATCATGCCCATCGGGTGCGCGTCATAGTGAAAGCCGTCGATGAATTTCTTAATGCTCTCGTGAATGAAAGTGTGGTGCGTGATGTGATACGTCCAATCCGCCAACTGCGCCTTGGTCGGCAGTTCCCCGTGCAGCAGAAGGTACGCGGTTTCGGTATAGGTGCTTTTTTCCGCCAGCTCTTCGATCGAATATCCGCGGTAGCGCAGAATCCCTTTGTCCCCATCGATAAAGCTGATCTTGCTCTGGCACGAAGCGGTATTGGTGAACGCCGGATCGTAGGTCATCAAGCCGAAATCGTCGGTCTTCACTTTCAGCGGACGCAGATCGATCGCCCGAATGGTGTCGTGCTTCACCGGAATTTCGATCTTCTGCCCGGTGCGATTGTCGGTAATCGAGAGCGTGTCTCGAGTTGTCGCGGTCGCGGAGTCCGGAGTCGCTACCGAATCTGTCTTTGTGGGATTCATGCGGGATACCTTTCGCGCGAGCTAACTCGCCGCGGTTCACTTACCTTCTGAATGTACACCAAATCGCCGAAACGGAGGAAATGGTTTGCGACAAAGAGCAATGGCTGGGCAACGCGAACCATACTGTGACGTATGGTTGAACCACTGCGCTGCTCTCGCCCATGTGGTAGATGTCCGGATATTCCATACGCCTGCGTATTGTCGGAATCGCTAGGCTCTATCATGTTGCACCGCCTGGACATCCGCTGCTTCCCTCGAGTTCATCCGGAATATCGCGAAATTTAGGACCAAGGCGAACGACACCCAAACCAGATACGGACCCAGCAACCACCCTGCCACCGGCGCGATCCGCCAGAACTGAATGATCGTCGCCAGAATAGCTACCCACAGGCAGACGATCTCGATCAAGGCCAGTCCTGGCCTGCGCAGCCCAAAAAAAATCGCGGACCACGCCATATTCAACGCGAGTTGAATGCCGAAAAGGCACAGTGCTGGTAGGACGAACAGCGTCTCGTGCCGGTTCCAGACAATCCAGGCCGAAAAAGCCATCAGCGTGAAAATGATCGTCCAGGCCGGAGCGAAAGCCCAGTTCGGCGGTCGCCAGGACGGCTTGGCCAAATGCGCATACCAGTTCTTAATCGCCGGGCGCGTCACAGCGGAGCCGACCCACGCCGCCGCGTAGCAAATCGCCAGCGACACAATCAACGAAAGGTAGTGTGATGCAAGCATTCGAAGTTCACTTCGAGAGGTCGGAGATTAATGCCTCGGCCGCGCGGCGCCCCGAAGCCATCGCGCCGTTGATGGAGGCATTATCGCGATGATCGCCGCAGACATAGACCCCCGGCCGAATTCTTACCGGGCGCTGCGGCGGTTCCAGCGCTCCCGGTGGTTGCGCCGGCTGGGCGTGCGGAATCCGGTAGCTGCGCAGAAATTTCCAGGAACGCACCACCGGCCCGAACCAGCCCTTCAAATCCGCGATGATGAAGCCGCCGAGCTGTTCGTCAGTCAGCGGAAAATCGCCGATGACTGAAACGGAAATCAGATGCTGCCCCGCCGGCGCGTACGCCGGAGCCACCGCGTTCATCACCGCAAGATTATTTACGGTTCCGCCGCGCGCGCCGGCCAGAATCAAAATCGGCTCGGCCACAGGCGGAGTATCGGCCGCGTAATAAAAGCAACTGACGCTGCGCGAGCCAGCCAGAGGAATTTCGCCCAGCAGTTTTGCGGCGGAGGGACCGTCCGTCGCCACCACCACGGCCCGCGGCGTAATTTTTTCACTTTCGCCGATCGTCAAAGTATTGCTGAGCAAGGATTCCACGTGGGCGCCCAGGCGAATCGAGTCCGCCGGCAGTTTCGCGGCGAGCTGCGCCGGAATTTCCGCCATCCCGCGGGCCGGCACGCAGACTCTGGAATTGGACATCACGCTGAACACAAATTCGAACATGCGGCTCGAGGCGTGCAAATCGCGGTCGAGCATGATCCCGCCGAAAAACGGCTCGAAAAAATGCTGGATCATCGCCGGTGAAAATCCCACGGACTTCAATTCCGCCATCGTCGATTTTTCGGGACGCGCAAAGATCTTCTCGATGGAATTGCCCTTCAGCTTCATGCGCAAGCGGGCCAGTCGAAGTTTGTCGATGAACGATCCCACCGGAGAATCATACGCGGCGCGCCATTCACCCGTTTTGCGCCACGGATCGATGAAACGATTCATGCGGCCCGCGAACCAGATCAACGCTCCGGGATCAAAGGCCTTCAGATCGAGCGCGGCGTAATCCAGAACCTGCCGCGCTTCGGGATAGCCTTCCAGTAGAACCTGAAATCCGCGATCAAGCAGAAAGCCATCGACGTTGTCGGTCCGCACCCGCCCGCCGATTGCGTCCGAAGCTTCCACAATCTGAAATGAAATTCCTTTTTCCTGCAGCTTGCGCGCGCAACAAAGCCCCGCCAGGCCCGCGCCAACAATCACTACATCGGGATTCGTACTCATTCGTCGATGACTTTCCTCTTGTGGTCGCGCAGGTTGGTTTCTAACCGTGTGATTCTAGCCGTTCACCGGCGTTTTGGGGCGCGAAATGTCGCATGCCGAGGCCGGACGGGCCGCCATCGCTTCCTTGGAGACCCGGTGGCGGTATTCGAAAAGCCGTCGCAGCTTTCGCTGCACGAACCAATTTCCGAAAATTGATCCGGTGAGGCCCAGCGGCAGGACATATTCGATGCGGTCTTCGAGCACGCTCGCGTCGTTTCCGTCCGGCGTGAAAAGATGAGTATGCTGCCAGTAGCGAAACGGCCCCGATAACTGCACGTCGCGAAATTGGCGGCCTTCGATGTAATCGCGGTGTTCGAGCACCCAGCGCACTTTGAACGGCCCGATTCCGACGCGCAGGACTGCCCGCGCACCATCGCGAATTCCCGCGGCGCGCTGTTCGATTTCAACCGGCTCCCACGGCGGGGTAAGTCGCTCCAGCGCGCCCGGTTCTTCATGCCAGAGAAATACTTCCTCCGCCGGAGCGTCAATCTTCGTTGTCGCCGAAAAGAGCTGCTTGTTCGCCATATTTCTTCAGATAATTTTTCACGTGCAGCTTCCGCGCGGTATTGTCCGAACTCATGTAACGAATATTTCCGAAAATCGGCCGTTCCGGTCCCCAGGGCCGGTCGTAGCGGCCCAGGCACCAGAAAATTCCGCTGTAGGAATTCGGGTTGCGCCCGTCCACCGCGTAGCGATTGTTCAGTTCGATCAAATATTCCAGCGCCTGCTCCGGCGTTTCCGACCATTCCAAAATCTTTTTGCCCCACAACATGCGCATGTAATTGTGCATCCGCCCTTCGCGGGAGAGTTGCCGCTGCGCCGCATTCCATAAGGGATCGTGCGTGCGCGCCGCAGCAAAATCTTTCAGCGAATACACGTAGCTGCCGTTCATCGCGCGCGTGCTTCCCTAAAGTTTTTCGAGCCCATTCAGGAAGCGAGTCGTAGCGATCGTAGTTCTCGCTATGACTCGAGAAATTGAACCCGACCTCGCGCCAAGTCATCGAGCTGATCCAAGAATTGCTCCACCGGCGCGCGCACACCCCACCATCCCGACCGGCTCCCATCCGTCCGGTGCGCGAGTTTCGCCGCGGACCACTTTTCCTTCGACATCAGCTCGTGAAAAATCTGATGCGCGGAAATATGTCCGAAATGAAGATAGGGCGATAGTCCGCTGGTAGCGTTTTCCTCCGGCTCGTTGCGAAGGTCCGGATACGAGGAGATCTTTTTGTCCAGGAACTGGCGCCACTCGTTCGCGGCAGCCGCCTCTCCGCCTGGAAACGCATCTGCCCCTTCGGCTGGCACGATCTTGTGATTGATCGGCAACTCGCCAACCGAGACGGGATTTTCCAGCCAAGCCAGCGAAGCAGGCGGCCACTTTGTGTTGATTGCTTTCGGCAAAGGCTCGGCCTTTGGCAGATGAAGACGCCCAAGGGGATCGGGCTTTGGAGCCTGCTCCAGATGCGCGGGAAGATTCTTCTGCAGAAAACGCCGGAACGAATATGCCGTTGAAAATAATTGCTCGGTCGCCCGCAGCGGCAGCAAACCGTTCGAATCAATTTTTTCCAAACGCACCGGCACTTGTGCGGCCGCGCTGCGAATCATCTTCGGCAGAAAAAAACAGGGAAAATCGTCAGTCACCACGACGCAAGCCCGCCGGCTCAAAGCCGCAAGCAGCCCTTCCCTTCTCCAACAGCGCGCTCGACGTACGGGTAATACGTAACTCCAATTTTATCCAACCCGCGCGCCTTCTCCGCCATGCCCTCCAGAACGAAACGATGCATCCGATCGCTGGCCCAGGGATAGTCGCAACGCAGCGCTTCCAGAATCACCAGCGGTTTTTTGAGCTGCACCGCGTATTCCACGGCGCGATCCAGCGCAAAATTCCAGTGCGTCCGACGGAACGCGATCATCCAGTACAAAACAAAATCCGCCGCCGGATGAAC
This sequence comes from uncultured Acidobacteriota bacterium, assembly GCA_963711325.1. Taxonomy (GTDB): domain Bacteria; phylum Acidobacteriota; class Terriglobia; order Acidiferrales; family UBA7541; genus Palsa-295. The sequence goes on from CAVQDR010000001.1 coordinate 805,799, forward strand.
TGGCGCAGTGTTGCAGGCAGAAACCCGAATTTCAGGAATTGTGGCCACGAGGAGCATCGCTCGCGCCGCGAAGTAGGAAACGATTCGCGATAAGCAGTACGCGCGACGATCTCAATCATCATCCGCCGCAGCCCCGTGCAACGCAACGCAATGCGCAATTTCTGAATTTTCGAAATATTCAAAAGGCCGGACGATTCCGAGCGAAACGCCCGGAACAGCCTGCCCGGACTGCGGGAGCGTTATCGCGACCTCAATTTCGCCGCGTTTTCCGGCGCCACGGGATCCACCGCGGATGCGACGTGCGTCAGCAAATCCTGCCGCGACGCCAATTCACACCGATTCCGCCCGTTCGATTTCGCCCGATACAGAGCATCATCCGCCAGCCGCAACATTTCCTGCGGCTCGAGCATCTGCCCGGCGTGTACTGGCCGCCACGCCGAAGCTGGCACTGACCGTGATACTGGCTCCTTCCGCCAGAACCGGCGTTCCCTCGATGCTCTTTCGAATTCGTTCGGCCAGGCCCAGCGCTCCCATGGTATCCGTGGCCGGAACCACGATCAGAAACTCCTCGCCACCGTAACGGCCCACCGTATCGTAAGGCCGAATCACATTGGTCATGCAGCGGGCCACTTGCTGCAGCACGGCGTCTCCCGCCAGGTGTCCGTAGGTGTCGTTGACGTACTTGAAATGATCGATGTCGGCCAGCACGATCGCGAAGGCGGTTCCGCCGCGGTCCTGCCGGAAACGCTCGCGGCGCACCATATCCATAATGACTCCGCGGTTGCTGATGCCGGTTAGATTGTCGTGCGTGGCCCGGAATAAAAGTTCTTCTCCCGCGGCGATCAGCTTGTCCTGCAGATCCAGAATTCGCTGCCCCACGTGCAAGCGCGCCCGAAGCTCCTGCGAATCAAACGGCTTGGTCAGGTAATCATCCGCGCCCGACTCGAGACCCTGCAGCAGATCTTCTTTCTGCGTGCGCGCGGTCAAAAGCATCACGTACACGTAGGGACGATCCTTGAATTCGCGCAGCTTCTGGCAAACTTGCACGCCTTCCATTCCCGGCATCATCCAATCGAGCAGCGCCAGGCGCGGAGCGTCCATGCGCTCCAGCAACTGCAAAGCTTCGGATCCAGTGGTGGCCAGCACGACCTCAAAACCCCACTTGACCAGAAACACTTCGAGCAAACGCCGCGAAACTGGATCGTCTTCGGCAACGAGAATTCTTTTCTTGAATCCTTCTGGTGGAGTCATTGGATTCCCTCACGATGTAGGTGGACGCGCGTGGCCAGCGCCGGTTCGTGCAGCGCCAGCCCGAACATTGCTGTGAAGTGAAACGTGCTGCCCTGGCCCGGAATGCTTTCGACCCAGATTTTCCCGTCCATCAAAGCGACCAGCCGGCTCGCAATCGCCAATCCCAGCCCGGTGCCGCCATATTTGCGGGTCGCCGAACTGTCCGCCTGGGTAAAAGCCTCGAAAATCACCGCCTGCTTGTCTCGCGCGATCCCGATGCCGGTATCTTGAATCTTGAAATGCAGCAGCAATTCTTCCGGTGTTTCGCGTTCGCGCTCGATTTCCAACCGCACGCTTCCGGCTTCGGTGAACTTGATCGCGTTGCCCATCAGGTTGATCAGGATCTGGCGCAGCCGCAGCGAATCGCCCACCAGAATTTGCGGAATACCGGCTTGCAGCGACCAGGAAACTTTCACGCCTTTTTGATTTCCGCGAAATTGCATGACCTTCACAATCTCGCCCACGTCGACCCCGAAATTAAATTCCGCCGGCGACAATTCCATTTTCCCCGCGTCCACTTTGGAGAAATCGAGAATGTCGTTCAGCAAGCCCAGCAGCGCATCGGCGGAGGCTTTGACCATTTCCAGGTATTCGCGCTGTTCGGAAGTGACCTCGGTATCCAAAACCAATCCGGTCATGCCCAGGATTCCGTTCATCGGAGTCCGGAATTCGTGGCTGACGTTGGCCAGAAATTCGCTCTTCGCTTCGCTCGCCGCTTCGGCCGCTTCTTTCGCAGCCCGCAGGTCGTCTTCGTTCTGCTTGCGCGTCGTAATATCGCGGGAAGTCATGCACACGGTCCGGCACAATCCTTCCGGGGAATAAATCGGGCTGACCCGCGCCAGAAACCAGCGCTTTTCCGTCGCGAAACTGAGCGAGTATTCGATGCTCTCTCCGCGCCCCGAACCCGTTACCCGCGCGAACGCATCGGAAAACTGAGCAGCATGCGTTTCACCCAGTAAATCCGAGACGCGCCGGCCAATCATGTTTTCGCGAGGGACCGCCAGCACCGATTCGTCGGTGGTCCACACGTTCCTTACCGTGGCGTCGCTGTCGAACTCAAAAATTACTTCGTCAATCGCGTCCACAATCGCCTTCAGCCGCGCTTCACTGTTGCGCAGACCTTCTTCGCTCAACTGCCGCTCCGCGATCAGCGTTCCCAGGCTCAGGCCGGTCAGCGAGACGATTAGGGTCAAAAATTGCAGCATGGCCAGATGATGCAAATCTTCGGGCTTTAACCAGAGCATCACCATGGTGCCCACATTTAAAAAAAGAATGCCGGTGGTAACCCCACGCATGCCCTTCCGGACCGCCATCCAGATAATCGGCAGGAAGAACAAATAAAAGAGGTCGTAGCTCTCGCCGATCTTGGCGGCGAACACGACCCAGAGCGTGAATGCGATGGCCAGCATTTGAACCACGAACTCCAGCGATTCGAAGAGCGGCGCGCTTCCGGTCTTCGCCGGAACCACGGTCGAAATTGCCAGGCCGGGCCGCTGGTATCGATCCGCTTTTTCCCGGAACCAGGGAATTACATGAACCAGAATGAATGGCGTGAAGGACGTCAGGCCAATCGAATCGCCAACCGCCCAGTTCAATACCAACTTTGGATAGTCAGCAAGCAGCGCTGGGTAATTCCAGGTCAGGGCCAGCGCGCCGAGGGCCGCGACACAAATAGAAGTGGTAATCGTGATCGACAAAAACCGAAAGACGTCACCAACGGACTGAAAGAAAAAATTCCTCGGCATCACCCGGCGCAAAATGAAAGCGCCGCCGGCGTATCCCGCGGTGATGACCAGGTTCTGGATCCAAAAGGTCGAGGTCGCCGGAGAAATGTGGTAATTCACCAACGACGAAATGAAGTTCGCCAGCAGCACCACCGGCGCATACGCAAATCCCAGCCCGACAAATACTCCCACTTCCAGGCCCGCCGGCGGATACCACGCGCTCACTCCCGTCCACATCTGGAAAGCAACGGTCATCCGATCCAGCGCGAAATGCAGAATCAGAAAGACGAAACCTGCCCCGACCCGCCAGGGATCTAGCGACCCCAGCCAAAGCCGAAGCTTCGACGGCAGCGGTCGACCTTCGATTGCGCGGAGTTCCGTCTCGGCGGGCGAGGTCATCTGGATTAGGCCGAACGTCGACCCGGCACTCGCGAATGTAAACTTCCGAAGCTTGCAGCGATTACCATGGGGTCCTATTGCGGCTGAATTCGCTCGCTAACGAATGGGTCGCACCGGCAAGGCTTCGGCGATTCCGAATTCCCGCGTTTCGAGCGTGGATTGTCCACCGGAACCGGCAGCTGCGGCCTCCGCATGGCGCGTCGCCGGACGCGCCGCCATCGGAATCAAAGCGCCTTCAGCTTCCTTCAGGAACTTCAGGCTCTCGTCCTCGCCCTGCCAATCAATCGAAATCACGTCGCCGAGAGACACCTGCTCAGTCGACAACAGACTGGCCAAGGGATACACGACATGCCGCTCAATCGCCCGCTTCAAATGCCGCGCTCCGTACTTCAAATCCGTTCCTTCCTTCAACAAAAATTCCCGCGCCGGCTGCGTCACCCGAAACAAAAATCGTCCCTTCGCCGTTTCCAAAACCCGCTGCTGCACCATGCCCAGCTCGATATCCAAGATCTGATCCAGCTGTGCCGACCGCAACGGATGAAACACCACCGTCTTGTCGATCCGGTTCATGAACTCCGGCGCGAACTTCCGCTTCGCCGCTTCCGCCGCCGTGTTCTTAACCTTCTCGTCCAGACCTTCTTTGTTTTCCGCACGCACCTGCGGCGCAAATCCGAGTCCGCCGTTCATCAACTCGGTAATTTCCACGCCGCCCAGATTCGACGTCATGAAAATCATCGTCTGCGAAAGGTCCACGCGCCGGTTGTCGCCGAGAGTCAGCGTCGCCTTGTCCAAAATGCCCAGCAGCAACTGCCACAACGCATCGCTGGCTTTTTCGATTTCGTCAAAAAGCAAAAATGAAATCTTCAGTTTCTCGGTGTGATATTGCGCCAGCGCTTCCTGCGTAATCAGCGGATGCGTCTCGCGGTGGCCCAAATATCCCGGAGGCGAGCCAATCAATTTCGCAATTTCATGCGAGTGCTGAAACTCGGCGCAATCCACTTTGATCACCGCTCGCGGATCGCCAAACAAAACTTCCGCCGTAGCTTCCACCACACGCGTTTTTCCCGCGCCGGTCGGCCCCAGAAACAAAAGGTTCCCCACCGGACGCCCCGGCGAATTCAGTCCGGCGCGAAATACCTGATACAGGTCCACCACCGCCTGCACCGCTTCATCCTGCCCCACGATCTTGCGTCGCAGCCCCGCTTCAAAATCCCGCGACTCTACGCTGCGCTGGCTTGGATTCAGTTGACGGCCCGTCGAAGCATTCATAAGGTCCCCCCGCGGGACGTTTCTGTCGGTATTACTCTTGTATCGACCGACGACACGAAAACAGCAGACCGGGGGCCAATCCGCCTTAACGGGGATTAATACAAAGCACGTTGAATCAGTGGCCTACCGGGGCAGTCATACTCGGAAGAAAAACCCAAATCGGAACTCGTGTTGCAACACGGACGCGGAGTACCAATCTGACACGGTTGTGAATGCTCTGTTAAAAAACTCCGGAACACTTCCCTTCGCCTTGCTTCCCGCTCCTCGTTCTCGTATCTTGCTCAACGACACCACGCAAGCCCTACTTCAAAGGTGAAATGAAACGCGTTCTCGTTATCGAAGACGACAAAGACATCGTCGAGTTGGTCCGCTACAACCTCGAAAAAGACGGTTATCAGGTGACCTCCAGCGCCGACGGCGCCACCGGCCTGGCCCAAATTCGCAAGGCCCCGCCCGACCTGCTGGTGCTGGACCTGATGTTGCCCAAATTGTCGGGTCTGGAAATCTGCAAGGAAGTCCGCAAGGACGTCGGCCTGAATCGCCTGCCGGTTTTGATTCTCACCGCCAAGGGCGAAGAAGCCGATCGCGTGGTCGGCCTCGAATTGGGCGCGGACGACTACGTCACCAAACCCTTCAGCCCGCGCGAGCTGACCGCCCGCGTCAAAGCGCTGCTGCGCCGCGCCGAGCCCGGCACGCCATCCGAAAAACCGATCGAGATCGGGACTCTGCGCATTGACCCTGCCGCCTACCGGGTCACCCGCGCCGCTCGACCTGTCCCGATGAGCACATTAGAATTTCGGCTACTATACTTCCTGGCGGCTCGGCCCAACCGCGTCTTTACCCGCGACCAACTTCTCGACGCCGTTTGGGGCACCGAACGGTTTGTCACGCCGCGCAGTGTGGATGTATACGTAAGGCGACTGCGGGAGAAGGTCGAGGTCGACCCCCAGCGTCCGGTGCACATGAAAACCGTTCGCGGAGCAGGATATTTGTTCGAAACCCGTGCGAGCTAGGCTCTTCTGGAGATTAGGGTTCACTTATGTGGCCCTGTTACTCGCCGTTCTCATCGCCGTCGAATTGTATTCAGCCCGAGTCATCCGCAGCCAGGCCATTCGAGCCGCGTACTCTGAACTCACTTCCCTCCTGAACGTCGCTCAAACCCGTCCGCCCCAAACCAGCGATCCCGAAAATCTACGAACCTGGACCGCGTGGATGGCCAAAAGCGGCGCACGCGTCACCGTCATCGCTAGCAACGGACAGGTGCTCGCGGATTCCGCGGCGGATGCGGCCGCGATGGAAAATCACGCGAATCGTCCGGAAGTCGCCGAGGCCATGGCTCAGGGTCGCGGACAATCCGTGCATCGCAGCGTCACGCTCGGTCGCGAGCTGGTATACGAAGCCGTGCGCTACCAGGAGCCCGACGGGCAATCGATCGTGATTCGCCTGGCCGTACCGCTTTCGGAGATCGATCTCTCAGTGAAGGAATTGCGCGACCGGCTGCTGATCGCTTCCGTCGTGATGCTGCTCATCGGCGGAATTGCCTCGCTGGCCTTCACCCGGATGTTCGCCGCGCGCGTCGGCCGGCTGAAAGATTTCTCGCAGCGCATTGCGGAGGGAAATTTCCGGCCGCTGCTGAGCGAAGGACCTCGCGACGAACTCTCCGATCTTGCGGACTCGATGAATCAAACCGCCGCGCGTCTCGATCAGGAAATTCGCACGCTGAGCGGCGAACGAAACCGTTCCAGCGCGATTCTGCGAAGCATGGTGGAGGGCGTCGCCGTAATCGACGCCCAGGAACGTTTAGTCTTCTACAACCGGGCGTTTTCAGAAATTTTCAATGTTCCGGTTTCGAGCGCCGAAGGCCGGCCGCTGATCGAAGCGGTGCGCAATGCGGAATTGGTTGGCCTAATTCGCAAAGCCCTGCGCGGCGAAGAAGGTCTGCAAAGCGATATTTCGATGGGCATCGTGCAGATGCAGAATTTCTCGGTCACCGCGGCTCCGGTGATGGCGCTCGAAACCGCAAACGGAGCGTCCGACGCCGATCGCGCCAAACCTTCCGGAGCCGTCGTCGTTTTGCACGACGTGACCGAGCTACGCAGGCTGGAACGCGTGCGCCAGGATTTTGTGGCCAACGTCTCGCACGAATTCAAGACGCCGCTAACCGCGATTCAGGGATTCGCCGAAACGCTTTTGAGCGGCGCGCTCGACGACCCGACCAGCAATCGCAGGTTTCTCGAAATTATCCGCACCCACGCTGTTCGCCTGGCGCGACTGACCAACGACTTGCTGAAACTCGCGCGCATCGAAGCCGGAAAACTCGAAGTCGAATTTTTCCCGGTGGGCCTGATCGAACTGATCGAAGGCTGCGCCGAAACCACTTTGCTGAAGGCCAGCCGCAAACAAATTACGCTGGAGATCGAAGTCCCTCCAGGCCTGCCACCGGTCCGCGGTGACGCCGGCCTGTTGCGCGACGTGTTGCAAAACTTGCTGGACAACGCGATTCAATACACGCCCGAAGGCGGCCACATTCGCGTCAGCGCAGATTTGCGAAACCGGGAAGCCGTGGTCACCGTGACCGACACCGGTATTGGAATTCCCACTTCCGATCAAGAGCGCATCTTCGAGCGGTTCTACCGAGTCGATGCGGCACGTTCCCGTGAAGCGGGCGGCACCGGCCTGGGTCTTTCGATCGCAAAACATATTGTCGAAGCGCACGGCGGCCATCTCTGGGTCGATAGCGTAATCGGCGAGGGCTCTAAGTTCTCGTTTTCCATCCCGATAGCCGCTTAGGACCACCCGCACACGCCGTCACCGGCGTTGTCTCCTAACATTTATCTGCCATTGAACGCCTTGCAATCTGCCCCTTAGACCATGTAATGGAAGTTCTTTTGTCTCAGCTATCCAGCTTCCAGGAGAGTGCCCATGCCTTCACCTAAAGCTAGCTCCGACGGCATCTTGCAAGGCGTGCTGGTAAATTACTTAGTCTCCCAGGCGCGAACGGTGGAGGCTTCGGTCAACCGCGCCCTTTGGGCTCTGCTCGAACGAAACGAACGCCTGGCCAGCGAAGTATTTCTCACCGAACCGCGCATCAACGAAATGGAAATCGTCATCGACGAGCACGCCATCCGCATGTTGCGCCAGGGCAATCTGCTCGATTCCGACGTCCAGCTGATCGTGGCCACGCTGAAAATCAATAACGACCTCGAACGCATGGGCGATCTGGCCGTGAACCTCAGCGAGCGCGCTATTTCGCTCTCCACCATGGGCCCGGTGCAAACCCCGGCGGATCTGGAACCGATGACCACTGCGGTCCGCGCCATGGTTTCAAAGTCCCTGGGGTCATTGATTTACAAGAACGTGGAACTGGCCACGCAAGTTCTGGAAAGCGACGACGTTGTGGATCAGTACCGCGACCGCGTGTTCGAAGCGCTGCTCGCGGGTATGACCAAAGATCCCAGCGTCGCCGCGCCCAATCTGCATTACGTTCTCGCTTCGCGGCATCTCGAACGCATCGCCGATCACGCCACCAATATCGCCGAAGACATTTTGTTCTGGGTGCGCGGTCTTGAAGTGCGCCACGGCCGGGCGCGGCAAATGGAACGTGCGGAAAACAGCAAAGAAGCCGCCGCCGGAATGTAACGCTGTTTTCACACTCTTATCATCCTGCGCTCACGCGCCGGATTTAACCTCAAGCCATTGGCGCTCGTTTACCATTCTCAATCCGGTTTGGTCCGCGAACGCCGCCAAAGTCCAGCGCAATAACGGCTTGCGCCGGATGCAGGGCAGCAAATCCTACCCCCAATTGCGAGGCGCAGCTCGACCACACCCCCGGGGCTGCGCCTCCAGTCCCCCCACAGCCGGTTAATTCACCTCGAATTCGCCTCGATGTAACACAGCGGTAACAATAGAGACAAAAAATGGTACGAAAAGGAGACTCCCAAAATCATGAACTTGAAAAAGACGCTCGTAGTGGTGTCACTCCTCCTGGGCACGGCCGCGCTGGCCGCCGCACAGGGTGGACAGATACTTCTGAATGCCGCAGGCGCGACCTTCCCTTATCCCATTTACTCGAAGTGGTTTGACGTGTATCACACGGCCCACCCGAATGTGCAGATCAACTATCAATCGATCGGTTCGGGCGGCGGAATTCGGCAGCTGCAGAACGGAACTGTAGACTTCGGCGCTTCCGATGGCCCCATGAGCGACGATCAATTGGCGGCATCGAAATTCAAGATTCTGCATTTCCCCACCGTTCTCGGCGCGGACGTTCCCAGCTACAACATCCCCGGAGTTTCAGGCGAACTGAACTTCACCCAGAAAGCGTTGGCCGGAATTTTCCTCGGCTCTATCACGAAATGGAATGATCCGGAAATCGCCAAAGCGAATCCCGGCGTCAACCTTCCCGGCAACGACATCGTCGTCATTCACCGTTCCGATGGCAGCGGCACCACCTACATCTGGACCGATTTCCTCTCCAAAGCCAGCGATGACTGGAAAAACAAAGTAGGCAAAGGAACCTCGGTCAATTGGCCGGTTGGTTTGGGCGGCAAAGGCAACGAAGGAGTCTCCGGGCTGGTGAAGCAGACGCCGAATGCAATTGGCTATATCGAATTGGTTTACGCTGCACAGAACGGCATCGCTTTCGGCAAAGTTCAGAACGCCGCCGGAAAGTTCATCAAGGCCGATTTGGCCAGCGTCACGGCCGCGGCCGCAGGCGCTGCCAAAGATATGCCCGCCGACTTCCGCGTCTCCATCACCAACGCGCCGGGAGCCACCGCCTATCCGGTTTCGAGCTTCACCTGGCTTTTGATTCCGGCTCAAATTCAGGACCCCGCCAAGCGCGACGCCATCAAGGATTTCCTGAAATGGATGCTGACTGAAGGCCAGAAATATAACGAAGGCCTGACCTACGCGCAGCTTCCCAAGCCGGTCATCGAAAAAGAATTGAAGGCCATTTCACTGATCCAGTAAACATGTCGGCCGCTTCCACTACGATGACGCACGAGGTCCCGCCAAAATCGGGGCTTCGTGCGTTCGTCGACCGCTTCAAAAGCGGCGACGAAATCGCCCACCTGATCACCTTGATCGCCGCCTCCGGCATCATCCTGATCACGTCTCTCCTGGTTCTAGAGTTGTGGCGTACCTCACAGCTATCCCGCGCCAAATTTGGCTGGATGTTTTTCTGGACCAGAGTTTGGGATGCCAACTTCGATAATTTCGGCGCCGCGCCCTTTTATCTACGGCACACTCGTAACTTCCGCCGTGGCTCTCGCCATTGCCGTACCGCTCGGCCTCGCCAGCGCGATATTTCTTTCGGAGCTGGCCCCGCGCCGCCTCAGCGACATCGTTTCGTTTCTCATTGATTTGTTGGCCGCCGTGCCCAGCGTGATCTACGGCCTGCTGGGAATTTTTATCGTCGTCCCCGTGATGCGCACCACCATCGGTCCTGCGCTAAAAAAAGTTCTGGGATTCACCCCGCTTTTCTCCGGCCCAAATTACGGCGTAGGATTTCTCACCGCCGGAATCGTCCTGGCCATCATGGTTGTTCCCTTTATTATTTCCGTCTCCCGCGAAGTTCTGCTCAACGTGCCGCGCGAGCAGCGCGAAGCCGCGCTGGCCATGGGCGCCACCCGCTGGGAATCCACCTGGCAAGTAGTCGTGCCCTGGGCCCGCACCGGCATCATGGGCTCCGTGTTCCTCGCATTGGCCCGCGCGCTGGGTGAAACCATGGCCGTCACCATGGTTATCGGCAACAATCCACAAATCAGCGCGTCGCTGTTCGCTCCGGGTTACACCATCGCCTCGGTCATCGCCAATGAATTCACCGAAGCCACCGGCGACTTATATCTCAGCGCCCTGATCGAACTCGGCCTGGTTTTGTTCTTGATGACTTTCATCCTGAACGGCCTGGCCCGCCTGCTGATCGTAGCCACCGAACGCGGAGGCGGGCGCCCCGCATGAGCGATCCGCGGATCATGTGGCGCAAAGGCATCAACGCCGTGATGCTCACGCTGACCGGCGTGGCCGCTTTCGGCGTGGTCTGCGTGCTGTTTTTGATCTTGGGCTACCTGATATTCAACGGCGGCCACTCGCTAAATTTGAATTTCTTTACGCAATTGCCCAAGCCCGTAGGCGAAACCGGCGGCGGCATGGCCAACGCCATCGTCGGAAGTTTGAAACTTCTGTTGCTGGCTGCTCTGATGGGACTTCCGGTCGGTTTGCTGGCGGGAATTTACTTAGCGGAATTCGGCGGCAAGACGTTTTCGTTCGTGGTGCGCTACGTCACCGACCTGCTCAACGGCGTCCCGTCCATCGTCATCGGGATTTTCGCTTACGCGCTGGTGGTCCTGCCGGTGAAACATTTTTCGGCGCTGGCTGGCGGCGTGGCGCTGGGTATCATGGTGATTCCCATCACCGTGCGTAGCACCGAAGAATTCCTGCGCGGCGTGCCCAATAGCATGCGCGAAGCAGCCATGGCCCTCGGCGCCAGCAAATGGAAAACAATCACCACCGTAGTGCTCCCGGCCGCCAGCGGCGGTATTCTGACCGGTATGTTACTGGCGCTGGCGCGCGTCGCCGGTGAAACGGCGCCCTTGTTGTTCACGGCGTTTGGCAATCGGTACTGGGGCCAGGGTTGGGGCCAGCCCATCGCGTCCTTGCCGGTTATGATTTATACCTATGCGATTTCGCCGTATGACGATTGGCACCGTCAAGCCTGGGCCGCCGGTCTGGTCTTGTTAGCGCTGGTATTGTTGTCGAATTTGGGCGCTCGATTTATTCTGGCGAAAAGCAAAGCGGTTTAACGAGGCAAAGGTGGACAGCGTGAGTGGAGCCCCTCAACCTGCATTGTCAGTGAAGCCGTTTCGGGAAGCGGTGCATATGGAAAAAACAACGACCCAACCGACCGAACAGTCCATTCGACTGGACATCTGTGACTTGAATTTTTTCTACGGCCCGAAACAGGCCGTCTTCGGATTGAACCTGAAAATTCCGACGCACAAGGTGACCGCCTTGATTGGTCCGTCAGGCTGCGGCAAATCCACTTTCCTCCGAACTCTAAACCGGATGAATGAAACCATCCGCAACACTCGGGTCGAAGGCAAAGTGCTGCTGGACGGCCAGGAAATTCACGATATGGACGTGGTCGGCTTGCGCCGCCGCGTGGGCATGGTTTTCCAGCGCCCCAATCCATTTCCGAAATCGATCTACGAAAATGTCGCGTACGGATTGCGTATAAACGGATTCAAGGGCCGCCTCGACGATCTCGTCGAAAAAAGTTTGCGCCGCGCAGCACTGTGGGAAGAAGTGAAGGATGTTCTGAAGCGGTCCGCCTTTGCACTTTCTGGCGGGCAGCAACAGCGGCTTTGTATCGCCCGCGCGCTAGCCGTCGATCCGGAAGTCTTGCTGCTCGACGAACCCTGTTCGGCCCTCGATCCGGTAACCACCGCGAAGATCGAAGAGTTGATGTTTCAGCTAAAGGACAGCTGCACCATGGCCATCGTGACGCATAATATGCAACAAGCGGCGCGGGCCAGTGATTTCACCGCCTTCATGCTGGATGGCAGGCTGATCGAACATAGCGTCACTTCCAAGCTGTTTACGACGCCAACGGATCCGAGAACGGAAGCCTACATCACCGGCCGCTTCGGCTAGAACGAATCGCAGCGCCCGGGCCCTTGTTTTGTAGTTTGTTTTTCTAACTGAGGAAACATGGAACGACATTTCGAACACGATCTCGATGAATTGAAACAACGCCTGCTCTGGATGGGAAGCCTCGCCGAGCGCGCGGTGCATCAGGCCGTTCACGCCGTTCTGGACGCCGAAGAACACCTGGCCGAAACTGTGCTCTCGGAAGAGGACGCCATCAACGAAATGCAAATTGAAATCGACGAGCGCGTCCAACGCGTCCTGGCTCTCAATCAGCCGATGGCCGCCGACCTCCGTCTGCTCTTGGCCGTCTCGCGCATCAATGGCGACCTCGAACGCATCGGCGATCAGGCCGTAAACATCGCCCAATCCGCGATGCGCATCCTGCGTCATCCGCAGGTCAAGCCCTACGTCGACCTGCCACGTATGAGCGAACTCGCCGAAGCCATGGTCCGCGACAGCTTGAACGCCTTAGTGCGCGGCGACCAAGATCTCGCGCAAAGCGTCCTGCGCCGCGACGATCAGGTCGACAAGCTCCGCGATCAACTCTTCCGCGAACTCCTCACCTACATGATGGAAGATTCCGCCCAAGTCTTCGCCGCCTTCGAACTGATTCTGGTGGCAAAAAATCTCGAACGCATCGGCGACCACGCCACCAACATCGCCGAAGACGTAATCTATTTCGTAGCCGGCCGCGACGTCCGCCACCCCGCGCTCGATCGCCGTTAACACCTAACGGAACCGTCTCGCACCGGTCATCCTGTGCGAAGCACGCGCTGCCAGCATCAATATTATTCGCGGAGCCTCACAGCGCGATCTACGCCCAGCCCATTGTAGAGTGCGGCGGCTCTGCCGCCGCTTTTCCGAAGCCGCCTGCCCCGCCAGATCGTCCAGCGCGAAGCGCCACCACAAACCACCCCACCAACCGTCGCGTCACACAGAACCAGCGCCGCAGGCGCGACACCCACTTAGTTCCAGCCCGGAAGGTCTGGGCAACCAACGCGAACTTCGCGCACGCTCCAAGGCCGTAGGCGCGGCACAGTGTGCGGCCGGGGAGATGTCTGACACTTTAGACCGGGCACATCCCTGACACTTTTTCTGGTCGGGCTTGGAGGGGATGGGGTGCAGGGGAAGGGGAGCCTTCCCCTTCTCCTGCCTCAGCCCCGGAGTAATCCTTCGCTTTCGGCAGCGGCCTGGTCAACCGTCGATAGCTATCGAACCGCGCGATCGGAAACGCGGCGAAGTACACGGTATAAAACCGCTCATCGACCGGCAACAATCCAATCTGCTCTCCGATCAAAGTCTCACTCAGAAACACGTGCTGATGCTTCCAGGAAAAATCTCCTCGATCCCGCACCCGCCGCACCAGCATGCGCTGCCGTATTCCGGTTCCGGCACGCGCGCTGGATATTCCCGCGCCGACCGGGTGTACACCGCGCCGGGCGTTTCCAATCCCAGCGCTTCGTGCGGACGCTCTTCGTTGTACTCCCGGCGAAAATGATCGAAGGCTCGCTGTTGCGCCCGCCGGTTCGCCGCCGCCGGCGAAGCCGTTTCCTGCTTCAAGGTGCGATGCATGCGCTCGTGCCGTCCATTCTGTTCCGGATGACCGGCCGCGATGCGCTCCGGCACGATCCCCAACTTCATCCACCACACCGCCAGACGCGAAAGCCCGGCGATCGCGCGCGACGCAAACGGCGCGCCGTTATCGGTGCGAATCGCGCCCGGCAGGCCACATTCGCGAAAGGCCGATTCGAAAATCGCTCGCACTCGCGTGTAGTCCATCTTCTCCACCGCCTGGCAACGCAACAAATAGCGGCTGCAGGCATCGGTGATGGTCAGCGGATCGATGCGCTCGCCGTCCGCGGTTTGAAACCAGCCTTTGAAGTCGGCGCACCACACTCGATTCGGCGCATCGGCTGCGGCAAAAGGTTCGGTGTACGGCGGCGCGCGTCGCCGCTTCTTGCGCGCCACCACCAATCCTTCGCGCGCCAGCAGCGCGCCGATGGTGCTGGTCGCCGGCCACAGGCGCTGCGGCCGTTCGCGCTCTAAAACTCGTTTCAATTTGCGCGGCCCCCAACTCATGTGCGCCCGCCGCAACTCGAGCACCGCCTCTTCGACTTTCGCGGCGGTCTGGTTCGGATGCCGACGCGGAGCCCGGTCGCGATCGTGCAGCGCCTCCAGCCCTCCCTGCCGGTAACGCCGCAGCCAGTAATAACCGGTCTGGCGCGCAATGTCGTAGATCTCACACAACTCGGTCATGGTCTGCAAACCACGCGCCTGCTCCAACACAAACCGCACTCGCTCATCCATCACACTGCTCGCTTTCCAGGGCATCTCGCCGTTCTACACGCCCCAGTCGTCCGCAGTGTCAGGAATGTCCCCGGTCTAATCTGTCAGCCATGTCCCCGGTCTGCACCACAGTCTAGCCCAGCCCGGAAGGGCTGGGTAACCAAACCCGAGAAGACGCCGAGCGCCGTAGGTGCGACACCCGGCGACCGACACACTTCGGACGAACCGTTCAGAACTACCGCAGATAGAATTGGAACTTCAGGTTTAAAGAAGAAATCTAAATCCTCGCCAGCGCAGTCCCTTCGTCATCAGCCAGATCCAAAATAGTATCCAGCCGCACCATCTTCAAAAGCATCATCACGCGCTTCGTCGGCGCAAAATAAGTCGCCTTCCCGCCGGCCCGCTTCAGCGTAGTAAACGCCCGCACCAAAGCCCCAATCCCGGAGCTGTCCAGCTCGGTTACTCCAGCCAGATTCACC
Source organism: uncultured Acidobacteriota bacterium (assembly GCA_963711325.1). Lineage (GTDB taxonomy): Bacteria > Acidobacteriota > Terriglobia > Acidiferrales > UBA7541 > Palsa-295. Next base: position 820,896 of record CAVQDR010000001.1, read on the forward strand.
GCGATGCGCGTCGAACCGCCGTCGACCAATTCCTGGATTTTATTGCGGAACGCCTCTTCCGCGTCACCCAGTTTGAGAGCGCCATCAAGGTCCAGGATGGTGGCGTGGCCTGCTTTACGAATGCCGATATTCACATGTCCCTCACTGCGATGTGCAAAGCTAACCGAATTATGCCCCTCAATCAAGGGTTTGGACCATCCCAAATTCGAAGTCAAGTCTCCGCCCAAGCTTGCCGCGTTGGGAACGTGGCACATTGATTTGCCCGACCCCCGATGCTAATGTCTCGGCTTCCACGAAAGGAGAATACGCATGGCAGGGTTTGTGTTGATCCTCTTGGCAGTCATCGCCTTCCTCGCGCTGAGCATTTTCTTGGGTTCGTTTTTTACCGTGCAGACCGCCCAGGTCGCCATCGTCCAGCGCCTGGGAAAATTCGCGCGCATCGCCGGCCCCGGCCTGAATTGGAAGACGCCCTACCTCGAAACGGTCGTCCAGCGCATGAGCATGAAGGTCCAGCAATTCGAAGTGCAGGTCGAAACCAAAACGCAGGACAACGTCTTCGTCCAAATCCCAGTCTCGATCCAATACAAAGTCATCCCCGAAGGCGTCGAATCCGCTTTCTACAAACTGTCCGACCCGGTGAAGCAGATCGAATCGATGGTCTACAACGTCGTCCTCGGCCACGTCCCGAAAATGAAGCTCGACGACACCTTTCTCAATCAAGCCGACATCGCCAGCGACCTGCGCGATAACCTCGACGCCTCCATGAAGGAATACGGCTACTCCATCGTCAAAGTCCTGATCTCCGACATCGTTCCAGACCAGAAAGTGAAAGCCGCGATGAACGACATCAACGCCGCCCAGCGCGAACGCGAAGCCACCGTCTCCCGCGCCGAAACCAACAAGCTGCTCCTCGTCAAGCAAGCCGAAGCCGAAGCCGAATCCAAACGCCTTCAAGGCGAAGGCATCGCCAACCAACGCAAAGCCATCATCGCCGGCCTAAAAGATTCCGTCGAAGATTTTGCCAAAACCGTCCCCGGCTCCACTCCGCAAGACGTAATGCAGCTGGTCCTAATGACCCAATATTTCGACACCCTAAAAGAAGTCGCCGCTAACGACCACACCAACACCATCCTCATCCCGCACACGCCCAACACCCTGACCGACATCTTCAGCCAAATCCGCACCGCCATCATCACCGGCGCCGAAATGACCAAGCACACCCAAACCGTACCGGGCGCGCCAGCGGAAATACCCAAGTAGAGACCGACAATCGCCAACCTCGGCCGCACAGTTCGTCGTTGACATCATCTCTGCAATAGCGTAACTACCGGAGTCGGGCCGCGTACCAAACGCTTATGCGTCCCTTACCGCATTCGAGACTCGAACTCCGATTAACCGCAGACCACCGGGCCTTCTCAGGCTCATTGAATTTTCCAAAAACCCAAACCACAGCATCCGCAGTCTAAAGCCGTTGGAGGCAAATCATGAACATCGTCGTCATTGGCGGCACCGGACTCATCGGATCTCGCGTCGTCACCAAACTGCGCGAACAGGGCCACGACGCAATCGCCGCATCTCCCAATTCTGGCGTCAACTCCATCACCGGCGAGGGCCTCGCCGAAGCAATGAAAGGCGCGTCGGTTGTTGTTGACGTTTCGAACTCGCCTGTCTGGGAAGATTCAGCAGTGCTGAAATTCTTCGAGACCTCTTCCCAAAACCTGCTCAAACAGGAAGCCGCCTCCGGCGTCGGCCATCACGTCGCGTTGTCCGTCGTTGGGACTGAGCGCATGCTCGAAAGCGGATACTTCCGCGCAAAAATCGCCCAGGAAAATTTGATCCAGGCTTCGTCCATCCCCTATTCGATTGTCCGCGCCACCCAATTCTTTGAATTCGCCAAAGGCATCGCCGACACCTCCGCGACCGAAGGCAATAAAGTGAAACTGCCGCCAGTCCTCATACAGCCCATGTCTGCTGACGATGTTGCCGCGGCCGTAGCCCAGGTTGCCATCGGCCAACCGGTCAAAGGCATACTTGAAATTGGCGGCCCGGAGAAATTCCGCCTCAATGAATTCGTGGCCAAAGGCCTGGCCGCAAGCAAAGATCCGCGCGAAGTCGTCGCCGACCCGCAATCTCGCTACTACGGCATCGTAGTCACGGAGTGCACGCTCGTTCCCGAAGACAACGCCAAGCTCGGAAAGACTCGATTCGATGATTGGCTGGCTCAACCCGGAACCCGAGCAGCCGCAGGCAGCCACTAACGAAATGCTACGAGGACCGTTCGAATCACGTCGCTTCAGGGCAGCAGGACTACTGCAGCTTGGCGTATTCTGCTTTGGCGGCAGGAATTTCAGCGCCACAAAACGGCCGAGCGTGGTGTCTTCAGCCTTGTAAACCACGCCCATGCCCCCGCCGCCGAGTTTTTCGACAATGCGGTAATGCGAAATAACTTGACCATCAAACGAATCAGGGCTGGGCACGTCGCGCACATATTAGAGTGGCCCCAGAAACAAGTCAACGAAGACCAACTACAAACGTGACTCCGCTGCTGGCGCAGTGTTTACGGTAAACGCTCCCGACGGAGGCGCCTCGTTGACGAGCATCCAGAACATTCCGATCTGCCGGACGGTTTCGCTGAATTGCTCGAAGTTAACCGGTTTTTGGGCGTAAGCGTTTACTCCCAGCTTGTAACCATCGATCAGATCTCTTTCTTCGATGGAGGAAGTGAGCACCACTACCGGGATGGCCTTCGTTCGTTCATCCGCCCGGATGGCCCGCAGCACTTCGAGGCCACTAATTTTGGGAAGTTTCAAATCCAGTAACACGAGTTTTGGGGGATTGACGAACGTCCGATCCTCGTGCGCACCTCTGCAAAACAGGAAGTCCAGGGCCTCGACGCCATCCTCCGCGACTCGAATCTCATTGGCGATTTTGTTCCGGCGCAAGGCTCCAATCGCCAACTCGGCATCCTCCGGCGAATCCTCGACCAACAGAATCTCAACTTCATGCGACATGTATTTGCTCCTCGGCCGCCTTAATTTTGGTCTGATTGCTGGCCGGTTCCTCGGGCGATCCGATGGTGAAGAAAAACGTCGAGCCCTGATCGAGCGCTGCTTCCGCCCAAATCCGGCCACCGTGTTTCCGAATGATGCGCTGCACAATCGCCAGGCCCACTCCGGTGCCCTCAAAATCGCGAGCCTTGTGCAAGCGCTGAAAGACTCCAAAAAGCTTTGCGGCATACTGCATGTCGAAGCCTGTTCCGTTATCCTGGACAAAGATAACGCGCTCCCCGTTCTGCTGGGTCTGTCCCACCTGAATCACGGCGTGTTCTCGTTTGCCGGTATACTTCACGGCATTCGACAGCAGATTCACGAACACCTGCTTCATCAATGCCGGATCGCATTCCACGCTGAACAATTCTCCGGTCCGCCACTCGACTTCCCGGCCTTTGCATTCCGGCAAGAAATCCTCCACCACCTGCGCCAGCAGCGAATCCAGTGACGTGTCCTGAATCGAAAGCTGTTGCGCCCCGATTTTTGACAGGCGCAGCAGGTCGTCCACCAGATTGCCCATCTTGCGGGCACCCTCCTCGATTTTCCATATTAAGCGTAGACCCTCCGCATCGAGGCGTGGCCCGTAGTTCTGGAGCAGAAGATTGGAGAACCCGGCGATGTGGCGTAGCGGCGCCCGCAGGTCGTGGGCCACGGAGTATGTGAAACTCTCCAGCTCAGTATTTGTTTCCGATAGCTCTCCGGTCCGGCGTTCCAGGCTTTCATTCGATCGCTTCAGATTTTGCTCTGCCAGGTTGCGCCGGCTGGTCTCCTGGCTAAGCACCACGCCCGCCACCAACAGCACCAGAATGCCCAAAGCATTTCCACCAACAATGACGATCTTCATTTTCCGCGTACTTGCCGCCGCCGTATCCAACCGCCTGGTCAATAATTTTTCTTCTCGCTTCCGCATCTCGTCGATCTGCGCGGTGATCACCTCCATGGACTTTGCGCCGTGATTCGCGCGGGCCGCCGCTTCGATTCCAGCCTGAAGTCCGCGGCGCTTGCGAATCTCAATCCCTTCAGCCAGCTCCGTGAGTCGGTCAGCGATGAGCGGATTCAGACCTTCGATCGTCACCTCCTGCGCCGAGTTATCCCCCGTGAGATGCGCCAGGTCTTTCAGATCTTGGTTCAACTGGCTGACACTATCCTCGTAGAGTGCGAGGTGTCGGTCCTGTCCGGTGAGGATGAAACCCCGTTGACCGGTCTCCGCCTGAGTGATGTCGATACGAACCGATTGTAGCTTCTCGACCACAAACAGGGTGTGGGTGACCCACGCTCGGTCCTCCTCATTGCGGAGTTCGTTCCAGAACGAGAGCGTACCGACGCAAGCCAGAATGATCAGCGCGCAGGCGGCAGTCGCTTTGATGAACAAGGTCACGGTAGGTCCTGGAACGAGGCGCTCCTAATGCAGCGCTTTTAATGCTCATCGGTTAGGGCGGGTAATACTTTAGAAATCGTTGAGTAGGCACCGGTTGGGAACATTCGTCCAGGGGTACCAGGAAATTGGACTATCCCTGAGGGATGGCGTGAGCCCACGCCAAATTTGCATCTTGATCGTCCGCCGTCTTCGGCAATTTCGTAGACGGTGCAGATGTTGGGAGGGTTCAGCGCGGAAGCAGCGCGCGCTTCGCGGCGGAAGCGTTCCAGCGCTTGCGGATCTTTGGCGACATCGTCAGGAAGGAATTTCAGCGCCACAAAACGGCCGAGCGTAGTGTCCTCAGCCTTGTAAACCACGCCCATGCCCCCGCCGCCGAGTTTCTCGACAATGCCGTAATGCGAAATAATTTGACCAACAAACGAATCAGGGCTGGGCACGTCGCGCACATATTAGAGTGGTCAACGAAGGTAACCTGGCGGGCAGTAGGACAGGCTTTCAGCCTGTCTGCACCCCATCTTCAGTGGGGTGTGCCTTTCGTTCCCGTCCCCAAATCTCCATTCCGTGACGCGCCCGCGTTCGTAAAGCAAACTTCGGCGTAAAACGAATGAATTTCGACGAAGCCAGCAAGCTAATCAAGAAGGGCGACATCATCCGTCTCCGAGAGCAGTTACAGGACGGACTTAGCGCCAACCTGACGAATCAGTATGAATGGACCTTGCTGATGGTTACTGCGCTGGAGGGAGACACTGCCATCGGCTCCCTGCTCATAGAGCATGGCGCTGACTTGGATCGACGAAGCAATTTTCAAGATACGGCGCTTTCGTTAGCGGCACACGCTGGCCATCCATCATTTGTCGGTCTCCTTTTAAGTCGTGGTGCATCATTGGAATGCCACCCGTTTGGAAATACCTTCGATGTTTGGCTGAATTGGGCGTGCCAACATGGGCGGTGCACAGAAAAGATTCGAGAACTGTTTGATAAGGAGCGAAAATCCAGAGCCGACCGCGACCGTGCCATAGATCGCTTGGCGTAAGCGGCCGTCGTCGCCAAACACCTGACTAACTTCCTCACCGCAAGCCAGCCCGCTCCATTCCTTGACGCGCCCGCGTCCCTTTTGTTAGGCTGCGCCCCTGTCCCCCTCGATGTGAATGTGGGTAGAACTGCATCAGGGGCCGTAGTCCCTTCCTGGGAGAATCATGGAAGCATCGTCGGCGCTCTATGAATTAGCGAGCGTTTCCTTAGCCTGTCGAGATCAAGATACCCTGCTGAAGGCCTTTGCCGCTCGTGTCGGCGCAGCTCTTGGCGCGCGCGCCGTCTTCGTCTGGACCAACGCCGGCCTCGCCGATAACAACGGCGATGGCGGAAAACTCATTTGCCGCATGCGCTGGAGCGAAGTCGGCGAACGCTTTAGCCTTTCCGGTGAAACCGAAGACGGAATGCTCAGCGAGATTTACGAGGCCGCCGAATCGCGAAAATTATCGGCCGGCGAAATCGAACCTGAATCCTTCGAACATCTCGACGAAGCCACCCGCGCCCGCCTGAAATCCGCGCTATTCGCTTCGTTGCCCGGAGACGCCGCGCCGGCTGGCGTCGTGGAAGTTCTCAACAAACGCGCCGGCGATTTTAATTCGGAAGATATGCATTTCCTGGAAGAAGCCTGCCGCCTCGCGGGCTATGCCCTCACCAACCTCAGCGCCATCGAAGGCGAGCGCCATACGCAGCTTTCCACCCTGGAACGCCTCACCGCGCTGTACGATCTTGGCCGCACCTTCACCTCCACGCTGGAACTAAGCGAGCTGCTGCCCATCGTTGCCGTAAAAATCCGCGATCTGCTGGGCGGCGCCGTCTGCAATTTGTGGCTGGCCGACGGCGGATCCGGCGACCTCTACCTGGCGAAGCAGGTGGGCAGCGATCCGTCGGTCGAAGAAGGCGCGCGCGTGCCGCTCGCCGAAGGTTTGCTTGGCGGAATCGCTCAGCAGGCCAGCGCGAAACTGGTCGAAGCGCCCGCCGAAGAATCCGGACTCGAAGAGCGCATCAAAGCCGGCGGAGAATTCGAATTTCAATCCTGGATGGGTGCTCCGCTAAGAAAAGACGACGAAGTGTTGGGCGTCGTCGAGCTGGTGAACCGCACCGACGGCGGCGCCTTCACCGAAGACGACCTGTTCATGCTTTCGAGCGTCAGCGAGCAAGCCGCCGTCGCGCTGCATAACGCGAACCTGCTGGAATCTGAACGCAAAGTTCACGCCCTCGATGCCCTGCTGAAAATTTCCCAGGAAATCACATCGACCCTCGACTTGGATCACGTCCTCTCCACCGTCGTGCATCAAGCCTCCTCCGTCGTGCCCTTCGATCGTTGCGTGATCGGGTTCTTCGATCGCGGCAAATTTGTCCTCGGCGCGGTATCCGGCGAAACCGAAGTTCCCAAATCCCGCGAGATGGAAGATTTGCGCAGCCGCCTCGAATGGGTCGCGCAGCAAGAAGGCGCGGTCTCCGCCGATTTGTACGAAGACGGCTGGCATTCCACGCCCGAGGACGCCCGCGCGCAAATTACCCCTTTCCTGCACGAGCATGAGGAAAATGGTTTCTACGCCCTGCCCCTGCGCGACGACCAAGGCCGCCTTGGAGTGCTAGCTCTCCTCAGCGGCGATGCGGACTTCCTCACCGACAGCAACCGCGAAACCGTCGCCATCCTCGCCAACCAAACCACCGTCGCCATTCGCAACGCGCAGCTCTACCAGCAAGTGCCGCTGGCGAATTTGCTGCAGCCCTTTTCCCAGCGCAAAAAGAAATTCATCGCGGCCATGCCGGCTAGCCGTTGGGTCGAATACGCCCGCCGCACCGCCGCCGTTTTGGCTTTTCTGATTCTGTTTCCCTGGCCCATGCGCGTCAGCACCGACGCAACCGTGGTTCCGGCGCAGCGCCGCGTGGTCAGCGCGATTGAGGGCGGTGTGGTCCAACGGGTCTTCGTTCACGAAGGCGACAGCGTACAGGTCGGTCAGGTCCTCGGCCAGCTCGATGCCTCCGACGATCAAATGAAATTGGCCGAGGCCGAAGCCGCCCTGGCGCAAGCGCGCCGCGAACTCGCCGAGGCTGAATTTCACAACGATCCCTCCGCCGCCGGCCAAGCCAAAATTCGCAGCGACATGCACCAGGCTCAAGTTGACCTCGAGCAGCAACGCGTAGCCGATTCGCAGTTGCATTCACCGATCGCCGGAATGGTGATCACCGCCAAGGTGCAAGACAAAACCGGCTCGATGGTCAAACCTGGCGAAGCATTCGTCGAAATCGTTGAGCAGGATCAGATGGCCGCGGAAATGAGCGTCCCCGAAGGCGATCTCGAACTGGTCAAGCCCGGCAAAAAAATCATTCTGAAGCTGAACGCCTATCCCACCACCACTTTTGATGGCGAAGTCGAGCGCATCGGCGCCCAAACCCAAGCCGAAGCCGGCGACCAATATTTTATTGTTCGCGCCATTTTTGCCAATCGCGATTCGCTGGCGCGCACCGGCATGGTCGGCCGCGCGCGCATTCGCGCCGGCGGCGGCTGGTTTAATAGCGGCTGGTATCCGGTCGGCTATACCTTGTTGCGTTCGCCTTTCCAGTGGGCCTGGCAGAAGGCCTGGGCGCTGATGCCATGAGCGAAGCACTTCGTCGAGAAGGATGGAAAATGATGAGAGGCGGCCTCAGGATCGCAATCGCTGCGGCGATTATTTCAACGCCGTTCGCTATCACCGGCTGCGGCGGTTCCTCCGTAGAATCGAACAACACCGCACCACCTCGCCCGTCATCAAACGCCCCCAGCTCGTCTCCTGCTCCAGTCGCTCCACCATCGACGCCCGACCGCAACAAGCCCAGCGAAATCCTCAGCGTGCTCACGGTGGAACACCAGGTTGACGTCGCAGCGCAACGCGACGGCGTCGTCACCTCAATCACTAAAGACGAAGGAGCCGCAGTCAAGACCGGCGAAATTCTGGCCCAACTCGACGACCGCAGCCTGCAAATGGAATTGATCAAAGCGAACGACGACCTGCAGGTCGAAGACAACAATCGCAAATACAAAGAAGCTGAACTAAAAGCCAAAAGCGCCGCCTATCACCGCCAGCAGCAGCTCCGCGCGCTCGGTCTATCCAGCGACGCCGATCTCGAAGCCGCCGAATTTCAGGAAAAGGCCGCCGAGTACGATCTCCGCGGCTACGAAGCCCTGGTCGAAAGCGGCCACGCCGAAATCAAGCGCCTGGAACTCGAAGCCGACCAGACCCGCATCCACGCGCCATTTTCTGGAGTCGTAGTGCGGCGTTACATACGCGAAGGCCAGGCCATTTCCAAGGGCGACAAATGTTTCCGCATAAGCCAGCTCGCCCCGCTGCAAGTTCAATTTCAAGTCCCCGAATCTTCCGGCCATCGCCCCGCCAGCGGCGCGCCGGTTGAATTGTCGCTGGTCGAAGAGCCCGCGCGAAAATTAACCGCGCACATCATCAAAATCAGCCCCACCATCGACGCCGCCAGTGATAGCTACGATGTCCTCGCCCAGCTCACCGGATCCGGCATTTCCGATCTGCGCCCAGGCATGGCCGTAAAAGTAGCCTGGCCTGCCAACTCGAAGCCCTAGCGACCCATGCGATTCGGCCCCACCAGCCTGCAGGTTTCCAGCGTTCTGGCCAAGGGACTAAAACGTCCGAAGCTCCGCGAAGACCTCCGCATCAGCGAGCAAACCGTCGCCGGTGAAACCAGCTACGTCATCAAAAATCTCGAAACCAATTCCTACAACCGTTACGGCAGCACCGAATACGAACTTCTCCAGCTCTGCGACGGCACCCGCACCTACACCGAAATCGCCGAGGAGATGACCAGCCGCCACCCGGATTCGCCGCTCGGCGAAACTGACGCCCTTGAATTTATCGAAAGTATCGAGCCCGCCATGTGGGAACGCTCGCTCGGCGAAAAAAATCTCGCCGTCCTCGAACGCATCCGCGATGAGCGCAAAGGCCGCGTCGACCAGTCCAGCGTTCTCTACATCAGCTTCAAAGCTTGGGATCCCAATAAAACTCTCGAAAAACTCGACCCGTACCTCAGCTGGATGTTCACCAAAGGCTTCGTTTATTTCTCGCTGGTGATCTTCGCCGTCGCCTGCTATCTGCTGGCCGGCGATTGGACCCGCGTGCAGCAGGATACCGGCGCGCTCTACAATTTTTCCGACAAGAGCGCCTACGACATTTGGATCTTCTGGATTTTGCTGCTGCTCCTCGGCGGCATCCACGAATTTGGTCACGGCCTCACCTGCAAGCATTTCGGCGGCGACGTCCATCAAATGGGCTTTCTCCTCATTTATTTCACTCCCGCGTTTTACACCGATACCACCGACATTTTGCTCTTCACCAAAGGCTCCCAACGCCAATGGGTCATCTTCGCCGGCATCTGGATCGAAATGGTGCTGTGCGGTCTGTGCGCGCTAGTCTGGCACTTCACTCCCGCCGGCTCCGTCACCAACGACATCGCCTACAAAATGATGCTGCTCAGCGGCATCCAGGGCGCCCTGTTGAATCTCAATCCACTCATCAAAGCCGACGGCTACTACGCGCTCTCCCAGTTCCTCGATATCGATAACCTGCGCGAAGATTCCTTCGAATTCCTGCGCGCCTGGACCCGAAAATATCTCCTCTTCCAGGATGTCGAACTCCCGCAGGCCACCAAACGTCAACGCCGCATATTTTTTCTCTTCGGAGTTTCCGCCGTCGTCTACAGCACTTCCTTGCTCATCATCGTTCTGCTTTTCGTAAAAAATGTTCTGGTTTCGAAGCTGGGCGATTGGGGCTATCTGGCCACGCTCGGCGTGGTTTATTTCTTCTCGCGCCAGGGAATCCGCGAATCCGTTCCCACCGTGCGCGGCTGGCTCCGCCAAAAGAAGGAGGACTACATGGCCTGGAAAGTTTCACGATGGCAGCAAGTCAGCATGGTCGGCCTCGCGCTGCTGCTCATTCTGCCGCCGGTGCGCACCCGCGTCTCCACCGGCCTGGTCCTCGAAGCCGGCAAGAGCGCTCCCATTCGCGCCCAGATTCTTGGCCAGGTCGCCGAAGTCTACGTAAAAACCGGTGACCTAGTAAAAACCGGCCAGGTTATCGCCACGCTCAAAAATTCCGACCTGTCCTCCGGCACCCAGACCCTCAAAGACCAGCTCTCTCTCGCCAACAGTGACGTTCGCAACGGCCAGGAGCGCTCGGACTACGACAAAACGGCCAGCAGCGCCCGCGACCGCAATCGCCTGTCGCAAGAACTGGACATCGCCCAACGAAACGTCGACCTGCTCAACGTCCGTGCGCCCATCGATGGCGTCGTCGTAGCCGACGATCTGGCTCAGAAGCCCGGCGCCTTTGTCCAGGCCGGCGAAGATCTCGGCAGAGTTGTCGACCGCAGTGAAATGAAGGCGCGCATCTTGGTCCGCGATTGGGAGCTCGAAGACGTCCAGGACGGAGCCGCCGTCAGCGTCAAGGTAACGCCGCTCCCATTCCGCACATTCGCCGGTAGCGTTGAAAAAATCCTCCCGGCCGCCGCCCTCGATCGCCCGATCACCCAGACCGCCGACCTCGAGCGCCTTGGACAGAAACTGACCAACTATTTCGCCGTGGAAATGCAGTTTCCCAACCCGGATGGCTCCCTGCGCGAGGGCATGACCGGCACGGCTCGCATCGCCGGCAAGCACTCCCCGCTGGGCGCGCAGTTTTGCCGCGCAGCGTGGCGATGGGCTAAGTCGCAAATCTGGTGAGTGGAGCGGAAACTCCGGCGGGCAAAAAAAGAGAGGGCCGCTGTTCCTGGGACAGCGGCCCTCGAGGTGCTACTTCGATCACACGCGGGTTTTGGGGTCCGCGCATAACGAACTCAAAACTAGTTAAGCTTCATCAGCGGCTTGATCGAAGGCATCGCGCCACGCATCAGCGGCTTCACCGTTCCCAGCTTTTTGCCTTTCTTTACCGGCTTCGCTTTCGTCATGTGTTTTCTCCGTTTTGAACTTTAGGACTTGGTGTTACGTCCGCACCTTCCCTAAGTGCAATCACGCCGCCAAACTCTCCCGTGGACAGGCCTCGCGGTAAACCCATGAAAATAAGCCAGCTACCGTTCACGGCGGATCGGGTCCTCGCTCAGCGCTCGTGCGCCGGTGTTGAAAATTCAAGGTCCCTCGTTGATTTTTTCAACATTCAGATAGCGTCCGTGCGTGAAATTCTCGGGGTCTCCAGAGGCAGGGGTTGGGGGGATGAGCGAAAAAAAAAGAGCCGCCGTTCCTGGGACGGCGGCTCTCAAGGTGCTACTTCGACCGCAACCGGATTTTGGGGTCCGGCGCGGCGAACTCAAAACATTCGGGCTCGTTGCGGCGCTTAGTTCGCGCGCAGCAGAGGACGAACGGACGACAACGGACGCTGGCTCATCAGCGGCTTCACCGCTCCCAGCTTCTTGCCTTTCTTGATCGCCTTTACCGGTGCGTTTGCCATGGTCTTAAGTCTCCGTTTTTCTGAATTTAGGATCTCGGTCTTGCGCGTTCGAAATATGTAATTGCAATCCGCTGGCCAATGGCCGTTCCCGAGGTCAAAATCCTGTATCTCGCGCAGATACTGCACTTCGAATTAGCGACTCGCTGCCCAACCTATGAAGAATGCGATGCGGGATGTTGAAATTTGCAGCGAGGTGTTGAAGTTTTCAACAGTGCGGGGATTCAACCTCGGGGCACAAAAAAAGGGCCGCGCCTATTGGGCGCGGCCCTCTGAAAACCGAAATCTGAAAAAACTACCGAGGGCGCGACAACGGCTTCACGGTTCCGAGTTTCTTGCCCTTCTTGACTGTCTTTGCCTTTGCCATTTTGTTTCTCCTTTTTTTACCGCAGGAACTTGGTGTTGCTTTACGAATGAACGATTGCAATTGTACGGCCAAAGAAATTCTCAGTGCGCAATTTTCTACATCTATAGGAATAAAGAGCTTCGCGCCCAGCGAACCCCACGCACCAACCCTCTCCGATCTTGAAAGTGTTGAAAATTCCGCCGGATGGTTGAATTTTTCACCTTCTGCGAGACTTCTAAATGCAATCCGGCTACAGATTATATTTTCGGCAGAGGTAATTCAGCCGATTTCGATCCACGCCCAGCATCTTCGACGCCTCGGTCTTGTTTTGCTTGGCATGCTCCAGAGCTTCTTCCAGCCAGCGCTTCTCGAAGGCTTCGATTTCCTTATCCAGGTGAATGCCGGACGGCGGAATGCGAAATCCGTTGCGCGCATTGCGCGGGCTGCCGTGGGTCATGTCCGCCGGCAGGTCTTTGTAGGTGATGATGTCGCCGTCCGTCATGATTACCAGCCGCTGCAGCGCGTTCTCCAGCTCGCGCACGTTGCCCGGCCACGGATAACGCTTCAAAGCAGCCATGGCTTCATCATCAATCCGCTTCAGCGGAAAGCCGTTCGCGGCGCAGTACACGCTGGCGAAGTATTCGGCCAACACCGGTATATCTTCTACGCGTTCCCGCAGACTGGGGACAAAGATGGGCACTACGTGGATGCGGTAATAAAGGTCTTCGCGGAACGTTCCCTGTCGAACCATTTCTTCCAGGTCTTCATTGGTGGCGCTGACCAACCGGAAATCCACCTTGATCGACTTCTTGCCGCCGAGACGCGTTAAGGAGCGGTCCTCCAGCACGCGCAGCAGCTTGCTCTGCAGCGATGGAGTCAAGGTAGCGATCTCGTCGAGGAACAGCGTGCCCTGGTGGGCCAGCTCGATGCGGCCTTCCTTGGTCGCCACCGCCCCGGTAAAGGCCCCGCGTTCGTACCCGAACAATTCGGCTTCGATTAGGCCTTCGGGCAAAGCCGCGCAGTTGACGCCGATGAAGTCGCGATTGCGCCGCGGGCTTTCCTCGTGCAGCGCGCGGGCCACCAGCTCTTTGCCCACCCCGCTCTCGCCGCGAATAATGACGTTGGTGCTGGCGCGCGCCATGCGTTTGATCGATTCAAAAACGTGGCGCATCGAATCGGTCGCGCCAATCAGATCGCCCAGCGAGTTCTTGCGGGTAATCTCTTCCCGCAGAATCCGGTTCTCGCGCTGGATGTGCAGCTTCTCCACCGCGCGTTCCAGCAGATGGCGCAGCACGTCGGTATCAATCGGCTTGATGAAGTAATCGTAGGAACCCGCGTCGATGACCTTGAGCGCCGTGGACTTGGTCTCGTCCGAACTGAGCACGATGACCAGCGTATCGATGTTGCCGCTGGTCAGGCGCGCCAGCAGGTGGGTACATTCTTTGACTCCGCCCGAGCGCATGGGCAGCGCGAGCAGCAACACATCCAGTTCGGATTCCTGCAGGAGTTTGTAGGCTTCGTCGTAGTCGCCGCCTTCCAGCACTTCGAAGTGGGAGCGCAGCGCGGAGGCAATTTTGGAACGCAGCGGTACATCATCATCGACGATGGCTATTTTCGGTTTCGACGAAACGGCAGAGATGAGGAATCCCCTTGAAAAAGAACCGGCATGGACTTCGCACCAGAAGGCTGGTTCCGGTGTGCCGAGATTTTAGGGGTCATGAAGAGTTGTGTCAACGCGGTTTGTGGACCTATTCGCAGGGATTCGAGCCTGCATGACGCCGGTGCTAATTGGCGTCGGTGTTGGAGAGGCTGGAAATCAATTTGTCGGCTTCCTGCATGGAAGCGTCGATGCTGGCGATCAGGGCGGTGACGTCGGTGTTGATGCTGGCCGAAGTGCCTTTCAAGGAACCGATGGCCCGGGCATTCAGATTGTGTTTCAAGTAGAGGACCTGGTCGTGGAAGGCGGTCAGCACCGGAGTCATCTGTGTTTCGGTGCGGTTCATGGCTTTCATATAAGTGGCTTGGCGGACTTTTGCGTCCTGCAGCAAGGCCGAGCTGCGTTTTTTCAGGCCGGCGTTTTGCATGCTGTTGATTTCGGTCTGCCATTCCGCGAAAAGATCGTTGCTGACCTGATCGATGGATTTGATGCGGTCGTGCAGCTTGTCGGCCTGCGCCTGCGAGCGTTCATATTCGCTGTTGAGTTTCTTGTAGGATTTTTCGAGAGAACCGCCCTGAAAGCCGGTTAACTCCTGAAACGATTCCATGGTGGTCTTCAACTGCTCTTTGGTTTGCTCCTGATCCTTTTTCGTATCCTTCACACGCTGGACCAGAATGTCGCGCTTCTCCTTCCCCAGCTTCTCCATCGCCTTGTAATAAGTCGAGGTGCACCCACCCAAGAGCAAAGTTCCGGCGATGAGAACGGAAAGGGAAAAGCGAACCATGTTTCCTCCGGCGATTGAACGCGACGCCGGCAAAATTGTACGCCGAGCACCCAGGTTTACGTAGCGGCCACCTTCAGGTGGACCAGTTGATTTGGCCGGTGCTGGTCTCGGGCGAGTATCAACTGGGACGGCGGGGGGCCGTAAAAATTGTCGATTAGAAAACACGGTCGGCCTTTGTTTTGTTGGGGTTGGAGTGTGTTTCTAATCGCGCGAGTTTGGTTTGAAATTGTCGATTAGAAACGGGGCGAGTTGCAACTGGATGGGGAGCATCGAAAAAGGGCCTATTAGAACGCATCGGCGTTGTTTGTTTTCATTGGGTTAGGGCGATTTTTAATCGCGCGCTTGCCTATTAGAAAACTGGGAGTCATTTCACCTGGGATGGGGCGCGCGTAGTGCATGGTGGCGCCCTCCTGGCCGCCGTGGCCGCTTATTTTCATACGAAAGCGATGCATGATAACACGACGGTATAGTGGAGGGAAAGTACACACACGAGCGACGTCACGTTTCGCGGATGCGGCGGATGAGCTTTTCGGGATTCTTTCCCAGCCCTCCCGGGCTGGGCTAG
>CAVQDR010000002.1:0-67393 GCA_963711325.1 uncultured Acidobacteriota bacterium
TAGCGCGGACTATTTTTCAATCGACATCACGTTGAATAGGTTCTAGATTGGGCAGCTGCGAGCGTGCGGGGGTGCCCGATGAAACGAATCGGCTATGCGGCCATGTTTGTATTCGCGTTGACGCAAATCTCGGGCGGAGCTCACGACGCTCAACAACCAACTCCGTCCTCCGCCGCACCGTCGATACCCAAAACCTGGGACGATCAGGAAATGGCCACGCTTGAAATTCCGCTGGCTAACCCAACCGGGTCGCCAAAGCATGCTCCTTCGAGTTATTACTACAGCATCCCGGTTAGGCCAATCTACAAGAGCTATCCCGTTTACGCCTTCGGGCACGAGCCGCAGGGCTATATCGAGTCACTCAAACAGCGCGAGCCAGAAATTATCTGGGACGATCGCAGTCACCGCCCGCAGCTGAAAACGCCAGGCGACTGGATTGCGGCTGGTGAACTGGTCTTCGATTCGCCGACGAGCTATGGAGGCATCGGTGGCTCCGACGCGAAGGACCTTTACGTCCGGGAAGCAAAATTTCTGAGCGATACCAATACTCCTGTCGGGCGCGACGGTACTTTGCCGTTTTTCCGTTACGTCGTGAAGAAAAAAGGTGAAGTTGAAATCGGCGCGCTGGCTTGCGGAATGTGCCATTCCCGAGTAATGCCGGATGGAGCCATCCTAAAAGGGGCTCAAGGGAATTTTCCGTTCGACCGCGTTCTGGCTGTCGACTATCTCCACGCGGGGACCCCGCTCGACAACGTGCACGCGCTCGAACGCTCGCTGTACGCGACCCCCTGGCTCGGATCCGATTCGCTTCCAGCGACCGACCGCATGTCGCTCGACGAAATCGTTCAGGTTCACCGCAGTGTTCCGCCGGGAGTGGTTGCGCGTCATCGAACGAGTCCGTTCGCACCCGCACAAGTTCCCGATTTGATCGGCGTAAAGGATCGCAAGTATCTGGATCGCACCGGCCTGCAACAGCAGCGCTCGATTGTCGACCTGATGCGTTATGCCGCCCTCAACCAAGGCGGAGACGACTTCGCCAGCTTCGACGGTTTCATTCCGGCCGACTTCGCCAGTTTCAAAAAGTTGCCAGCAGCCGACACGCAGGATCGCTACAGCGATGAGCAACTGTACGCGCTAGCGCAATTCATCTACGCCCAACAGCCACCACCGAATCCCAATAAATTTGACGCGCTGGCTGCCCACGGAAAAGAAGTCTTCGAAAGCGAGAGTTGTTCTATGTGTCACACCCCGCCCCTCTATACCAGCAACAAGCTAACTCCGGCCCTCGGCTTCAGCGTCCCTCCGGACGCTCGAAAAAAATACGACATTCTCCCGATGAGCGTTGGCACCGACCCGAATCTAACCATGAAGACCCGCCGCGGTACGGGATACTACAAAGTGCCTTCACTGAAAGGCGTTTGGTATCGAGGCATGTTCGGTCACGATGGCTGGTGCGCAACGCTGGAAGATTGGTTTAACCCGCGCCGCGAATCTGACGATTACGTCCCCACCGGTTTCAAGCCGTACGGCGCAAAAACTTTCGCTGTGAAGGGTCATCCTTTCGGTCTGGATCTGTCAGACGAAGACCGCAAAGCACTGATTGCCTTTCTCAGGACCCTCTGACGTTAAGCAGAATGAATTTTAACGCCTGACTAACGCGGCTAAACCATAAGTCGAATCCGATCAAATCCAGATGTACGGTAACGCGAGTTATCAGGACTTGGCCATGAGATTACTGACGCGGGGCAGCAAAGAAATGCTGCTCTGAAGCTGGGTTAGCGCGGCGTGGCCGCCTCATCGCGTAGCAGGACCGCGTCGGATTCGTTATGAGAACGCAGCACCCCGAGATTTTTCCATCCGGCGAGAACTGGAACGACGCAGTCCTATCGGACTTGAACTGAGTGATCTGGTGGCCGCCAGAGCCATCGAGCGGCTGTAACCACAGATTGTCCGTGCCGTTTTCGAGGATGGAATATATGACAGCCTGTCCATCCGGCGTGAATTGCGCTCCGGCCGAAACCCGTGGATCGGGACGTAGCATCCGTCGGGCAGGCTCGGGGCCCGCATTCAAGGGCACTAGAGCGATTTGATGCACGAGGACACCAGTTTGGCCGGTCGTAACGAATACCAGAAACTTACCATCGGGCGAGATGCTGAATCCACCCTCGACGTACGCGCCAGCTAACGTCGTTCCCGGCACAATCTCCGATACGCCGCCATCAATGCTCACGCGCTTAATTTGCAGCGCCTGCGCATCTTCATAGAACACCCATTTCCCGTCCGGAGAGCATTTGGCGCGACGTCCAGGAGGCCGTCGGTCAGTTGCTTGGGGGCTGAACCGTCGGCATTAATCCGAAAGATATTCGCTTTGTTGCTTCCGGCATGGCTAGCCCAGGTAAAGACAATGTAGCGCCCGTCTTGGCAGCTTGCCGGTTGAATGACTTGGGCGGCAGCGTCGCTCAGCAGCGTGGTCTTGGATGCGCCGTCGGTCGATATCCGTGTCAGAGCATCTGCACCACCGAAATAAAGGTTATCGTTGCCGGCCCAGTTAAAAGAAGTCGCGTCCTTGATCTGGGCCGGCGCTGCGGTTGGGGGATCCACTGCGAAACCGCCAGCGGCAGCAAGTACAATGTTTGTGTATCTCTCTCCTGAACCGTCGCCAGTGTTTCTCCGTCCGCCGACACGGTAAGCGTCTGATAGCTATTTGTATCCCTGGTAATTGGGCGAAACTGACCGGCCGGTTCAGATATAAAGCCAAGCTGGCTGCGCGCAAGGCCCGTCGCATTCGCTTGATACGTCGCCAGCAGGCCGCGCGAGTCGGGCATCCACGCCAAATCGCTCAACAACACGTTTTTGAACTGTGACCGTGTGATTATTTTTCCGGAGGGTACGTCCTGTATTTTAATCAGTCCCAGTGCCCCATCGGTGCCGGACGTTGCCGCGGCAACCTGTTTGCCGTTGGGAGACCAGACCACGGCGAACGGGAGCTCGGATACGGGGCCACCCGCGAAAGTCGATTCGCCGGTGCCGTCCGAATTGGACGTAACCAGTTGAAATTTCCGGCGTCTGGATACATTCCGCGCAAAAAGATAAAACGCCGGCCATCCGGCGCGAAAGAGATCCGAGTATCGACGTTTTTCACGATCACCTGCGGCGTACCACCCAGCACCGGCGCGCGAAGCAGGTCGTGGCCCTCATCGAGTCTGTCCAGCGCGCGAAGAAAATAGATGTAGTCGCCGTCCGGAGAAAAAGCCAGGTTTTGGTAAACAGCATCGGCGGGCGCGATCACTTGCGTGTCGCTACTGGTAGGCACGTTTCGCAACCAGAGGCTCTGTTTACCATTCTCCTCCAGTACGCTGAGCAGATATTTCGCGTCTGGAGAAATCGCCGCCGCAACTGTCTTACCGTTGTTGGTGACTTGGGTGATCGTAAAATTTTCGAACGGCCGATGAGCTTTTCCGCTGAGAAATGAATAGAGTCCATATCCTGCCGCCGCGATTAGCACCAGCACAATAAACGTGACGGCGGCCAAACCTAGTTTGTGCTGCTTCGCCGCTTCCACCACCGCCGAACTTTCCAGGGCGCGCGCGGTGGCTGAATCTTTCGGTGGCTCAGTCGGCCGCACCGGCATTTCCGGTTTAGGCTGCGCTCTAGCGATTCGTCCCGAATCTGTGTCGCGCTTCAGCCGCTGCAAATCCGCGCGCAGATCCGACGCATGCTGATAACGCAGCCGCTGATCTTTCTCCAACGCCTTCTGGATGATGCGCTCCAATTCATCCGGCAATACGGGATTGAGGCGCGTGGGCTGCGGTGGAGCCTTATGCAGGATCGCATCGAAAATGGCCGCGGAAGTCGCGCCCGCGAACGGCAGCGCGCCGGTTCCCATTTCGTAAAGCACTGCGCCAAATGAGAAAAGGTCGGTGCGCGCGTCCAGTTCTTCTCCCATCGCTTGTTCGGGAGACATATACAGTACTGTTCCCACGGCTGAACCGGGGCTGCTGATTGCATCTTCGGTCATGACACTCGGAAGGCCCGAGTCCGTCGCTCCCGGAAGCGCCCGGCGCGAGGAGAGAATCTTGGCGAGGCCGAAATCGAGTACCTTGGTTTGGCCGCCGCGCGTGCAGAAAATGTTGGCCGGTTTGATGTCGCGGTGAACGATGTCCTTGGCATGCGCCGCATCGAGTGCGCTGGCCGTCTGAAGGCCAACGTCGAGCAATTCGTCGAGAGGCAGTGGACCGGCGGCGATCCGATGCTTCAGGGTTACGCCGTCGAGAAATTCCATAGCGATAAAGGCGTCACCGCCCTGATCGTCAATCTCGTAAATGGTGCAAATGTTCGGATGATTGAGCGCCGACGCTGCTTTTGCTTCGCGTTGGAAACGATTAAGCGCTTGCTGATCTTTCGCTACCTGGTCAGGCAGGAACTTCAGGGCCACAAAGCGGCCCAGCTTGATGTCTTCCGCCTTGTAAACGACACCCATACCGCCGCGACCAAGCCTTTCCACGATGCGGTAGTGCGAAACGGTGCGGCCGATGAGCGGCTCCGAATCACTCATAAGGCGCACATCTTAGGTTGCCAGGGTGAATCAAGTCAACGCGCAGCAATCCAGCGCCTGATTAGTCTGCGGGTTCAGTGGGTCGATGCAACAGTTGTGCGAAGTTTACTCGCGGGAGTTTGAAAGCCCAAAGTTTTTCGCGGGCGCTGATTGAGCCGCAGCGCGATCTTGTCGAGTTGAGGTTGGGTGTAGCCGGAGAGATCGGTTTTCTTCGGCAGGTACTGTCGCAGCAGGCGGTTGGTGTTTTCGTTCGTTCCTCGTTGCCAGGGGCTGTGTGGATCACAGAAGTAGACTTTCACATTCGTCGCTACGGTGAAGTTTTTGTGTGTGGCCATCTCCAGTCCGCGATCCCAGGTCAACGATTGCCGCAGCGCTGTGGGAAGTCTGCGGATCTGCCGGCTCAATGCGGCAACGACCGCTGCGGTGTCTTTGCTTCGTACCTTCACCAAGGTCGTATAACGCGAATGTCGCTCCACCAATGTCGCAATGTGACTGTTTTTTGTGCCAGCGATCAGATCGCCTTCCCAATGACCGGGTACAGCGCGATCCTCGACTTCGGCGGGGCGTTCCCGGATCGAGACGGCATCTGCGATTTGACCGCGGGAGTCGTTGAAGATCCGAGCGTGCTGCGAGCGGCGTATACGCCGCTTGGATCGCAGGTGGCCGATCAGCTCTTTCTTCAGCACTCCGCGGGCTTGGATGAACAAACTGCGATAAATCGTTTCGTGGGATACGCGCATGCTCTCGTCATCGCGATACTGAATCTTCAGCCATCCGGAAATCTGTTCCGGCGACCAATCCAGAATCAGTTTACTCGCAACAACCTTTCGCAGCTTCACATGGATGGATAGCAGGCAGCGCTTGGGCCGCAGCGCGGAGTTCCAGGCGCGCTGATCCGCGTCACTGGCTCGATACAAAGGGCGGCCGCCATGACGTGCCACCTCGCGGCTTACCGTGGACGCGGCACGCTCCAGACCTTTCGCAATGTCACGAATCGAGGAACCGGAAGCCAGCCCGCGTGAAATATCCTCTCGCTCAACCGCGGTGAGCGAGAGGATCGAACGTCGGCGAACGCTGGAACAATCCCGCCGTGATGCGCCAACAGGCAGTGAATCGACGTATGCGGCCTGTCGAAGGCGCGTCCTATCCTGTGCAGCGACTCTCCCGCTTTCCAGCGGCGCCACACCTCGCTCCGCTGTGCCTCGGAAAGTTGCACGTATCGCCCTTGCGCCATAAACACCACCTCGCAGAAAAGATTTATATCAGGTGATGTTGCATCGACCTATTGAGACCACCCGACTAATCAGGAGGTAGGAATCGAAGTGGCTCCGGAATGTGGCGATTCGCGACAATCTTGCAACGGGACGGTTCCTAATTGATTCGTTTAGGGCAACCACGGTCACAAGGCTAATGGCGCGCAAATGTTAGTTCAAAGGCCCGCCTTCTCCGAATTCATCCGGTTTATAGATGAAGGCGGTCGATCCCTCACGCTCCCACCACCTAACCCAAGCTGCATATTGCGATTGGGAATCGTCGTTCCGAATTTCACGCCCGACCGTTCGGTGCGATAGTTCTCGCAATCCGATGAGAGCGCTCTCGGAGATCGAAGGAGAAGGATCCCGGAGCAGTTCTATCAGGATCGGTACGGCGGCGCGGGAACCGGTGTAGGCCAACGCGCTGATCGCATTCACCTGCGTGGTTTCACGGTCAGAACTGCCCATCAGTTTAAATAATTCGGGCAACATTGCGTCGCCGCCGCTCTCAGCGGCGTAGCTAACATAATTGGCGATTTTGGAATTTTTCTGCGCGAACTCCAGCAGCAACGGATACCATTTCGGGTCGCCCGTCTTCGCCAGAAAATGCGCACTTCGCAAGCTCTCTTCTGACCCCGGTTCAGACGCTCGCAGCAAATTCGCCATCGCTTCCAGACTGCTTCGCGTGTTTAATTTGTAGAGTGCCAACGGAGCCCATCTTCTGAATTCGGCATCGCCAGCAAAACTCGAGAACAAGTTTTCTAACGATGGCGGTGCAGCGCTCGTCAACGCCACCGCAGCTTCCTCGCGTACGGCCCAGTCATACGATTTCAGTTGTGCAATCAATTCAGGGATCACTTCCGGGTCGGGCTCCGCTCCTTTATCAACACGAAACTGAAGATGTTGCCGAAGTTCGGTCGAAGCTTCGTCGTCCGGTGCCTGCACGACAACGTCGACCCCGTAAACCCCATCCGAATCGATATTGTGTCCGTAATTGAGAATAACGCGCTGCGTCCGGCTTTCACCTGGAGCAAGCCTCAGAAGAAAGGAGAGGCAAGAGCCCGCGATAGGGCTTAGCTCCCAAGATGTCTTAGGGTCCGGGTCGCTGGAAACCCGAATCCGGTAGTCTGAACAAGCAGAGTAGTTGTCCAATCGAGCTAGGTCCTGCGCCTCAGTTCCTGTGTTCGTCGCCTCGAAGTACAAAAACACAGGCTCCCTGGGCGCGAACGCTTCCTTGCGGAAGAAAAACTTTCCGCTCACTTGAGCGGGCGTGGTCGTAGGCCAGAAGAGCGCAAACGCGAATAGCAAACGGAATTTCATGTGACCGGTGGTCATCCCGACTGTTTGAAAACGGATCGGCGCTTTTGGATGCCTGGTCGATTGTCTTAAGTTTTCGAAGGCTACGCCAATAGCACCACGGTACTGGAAAGCATTCAAACTCCTGATTAACGCGGTGGTCAGGATAGAGCAGCCGGAACGTTGCCCTGTCTGGGTCTTGACCACAGCAGCATATGCTTCTCCTAGTTTCCGGTAACGCGACTAGTCAGGAGTTAAGCGGGATCGTCGCGGTTCTCAGTAACCTTCACACACTCGTACTATGGGCAAACGAGCAGTCACAAATTAAATTGGCCGTATGCGCGGCCATCAGAGCAGATAGGCGCTATCGGGGGCCGTGCAACGTATTTGTCGCGGACACCTATCGTCTCGCAATTGTGCTTTCGTGGGTGCGCAAGTGGGTGCTGTTAAGAAAGGAAAGAATGGCTCCGATCTCTTGTAAGCGACACCAGATAGGGCGTTTAGACTTAGCCCCCCTCAACTGTTAACCGAAGGGTTGCTAGTTCGAATCTAGCCCGGGGAGCCACTCTTTTCAGCAACCTCAGATGATCTTTTGCTTTTCCATTTCCTGCGCCAGAATTCTCGCCAGCTCATCCACGCCTTTCGTGGGCGTCCGCGGGTTGACGGTATCGCTGGTCCCGGTCCATATCAAATCGCCGTCCGCCGTCGCCGTCGAATAAAAATTCGTTTCAATCTGCGCCGTCTTGTCCACTTGGAGATACCCGGGCACGTAAACCACTGGATACACCGCCGCGTAGTATCCATAAAACGTATTGTAATAAGGATAGGGCGTGTAAACCTCTCCCGGAATGTAAGTCGTCTTGGTCGTCGATTTAACCAGCCTCGACGCAATCACGGCGTCAATGTTCTGTCCCTTCACCACGTCTCGCAATTGGGCCATATCAATCGGCGTGGCGTCGGGTCGTGGCAACAACGAATAGCTCGGAATTGCCTGCAGGCCCGGGCGCGTAACCGCCGCGCACAATTTGTCTTCGAACTCCGCGCGAATGCTGGCCCGTCCGTTGATCGCCAGCACCATAATTGTTTTGAACCCCGTTCCGGCATAGCTCGGATTCGTCCACGTAAATAGCAGCTTCGAATTCTTGAACCCCATCGTGGAGAGTCCCGCGACCAGCATCAGGACCAGCAGCGCTTTCCGTTTCACCGTCGCCTCTCTTTTGTCACAGTTCAATTCGGTCGCCGCCATATTCGGTTAGATCTCGGTCGGTGGACATTGGCAAAAATGCCAGTGGCGCAAACACAGCAGCTGAACAATCGCCTCGAAGTGCGTCAGTTCTACCACACCGTGCCGTTAGACACAGAGCGTACATTCGTTAGGCTCGTCTCATCTCCGCCGCATCGTCTGCTAAAATGTGATCCGGTTGCCGGCGTAGTTCGACTTGCAGCAACCCGCTCACCAGGGCCCCGTGAAACGCTGGACCAAAATACTCCTCGTAGTCATCAGCATCGTCCTGGTGGCGGCGGCCGCGATCCGGCTTTTTGTGGATGCCAATACGTTTCGTCCGGCCATCGAAAAGCAGCTCAGCGCCGCTCTCGGTCGCACCGTCGCGATGGGGGATCTGAAACTTTCGCTTCTTACCGGAAGCCTGGTGGCCAGGAACCTCAGCATATCCGACGACCCGGCGTTCAGCCCGGCGCCTTTCCTTACCGCCCAAGAACTCCGCATCGGAGTTTCGCTCCGGCCGCTGATTTTTTCTCACCAGCTGGACGTCCGCAGCTTTCAGATTCAATCGCCGCAGATCAACGTCATTCGTGCCGCCAACGGAACCTGGAATTTTTCGAGCATCGGCAAGGCTGCTTCCGGTTCCGCCTCTCCCGCATCCGCGAACGGCGCTCCAGCACCCGTAGTCTCCGCGCCAGAGATTTCCGACCTTCTTGTCGGCAGCATCCTTATTAATGACGGGCGAATCGCCGTCGCGGCGCTTTCTGCGCACGGAACACCCACCGTCTATGAACATGTGAACCTTCGCGCCCGCGATTTTTCCTTACGTTCACAATTTCCTTTTCAGGTTTCGGTGGCCCTGCCCGCCGGTGGAACGCTCAGCCTCGACGGCCATTTCGGGCCGCTCAACCGCAGCGACGCAGCCACCAGCCCAGCAGACGTCCAAATTTCAGTAACGGGCCTCGATCCGGTGGCCGCCGGCTTTCTTAACCCCGGCGCCGGCATTGCCTTTCTTGCCGATATCGAACTCCACGCAAAATCCGACGGCCAGACCCTTTCCACCGACGGCACCTTCCACTTGCAGGGTTTGAAATTGCGCAAAGGCAGTGCCGCGGCTCCGCACCCGATCGACCTGAGTTACACCGGCACCCACCAGCTAAAGGAAAATTCCGGCACGATTCAGGACGCGACTGTAAAAATCGGAAATTCCGCGATTCACGTAGCCGGTACCTACCAGCCGGTATCGAATGGCGCGGATGACCCGCTGCTGAATTTAAAGATCGCTGGCCAAAGTCTGCCCGTCGATGAGCTCCAGAGCCTGATGACCGCTGCCGGCGTGCGTCTGCCGAATGGTTCGATGCTCCAGGGCGGAACCGCGTCCTTAAATCTCGCAGTCGAGGGCCAGGTAAAAGCTCTCGTGATCAGCGGCCCCATCGCGCTCGACAACGTCAAGCTCGTCGGATTCGATATCGGCTCGAAAATTCACGGCATCGCTGCGCTCGGCGGGATGAAAACCAGCGACACCACCGAATTTGAAAGATTGCGCGTGAACGTCCACATCACCGACGCCGGCGTCGCCGCCAACAAGATCGATGCGGTGATTCCTGCGTTTGGCGAATTAACCGGCGCCGGGACCGTCTCGCCGGCGAATCAGTTGGATTTCAACCTTCTCGTGAAAGTCGCTTCCGCCACCGGCATCGGCAAAGTGGGAGTCGGGCTGATTTCAAAGCTGAACGGCTCGGGTGATGCATCGGGCGTGCCGTTGCATATCACCGGCACGCCCGACGATCCGTTTATCACGGCCGACGTGGGTGGAATCGTTCAGAAGAAAACCAAGTCCATTACTTCTATTTTCGGCAAGAAGAAGTAGTCCTTCGCTCCCACCGTCGCCTTCCAATTTTCTTCAGTTCCCAAACCGGAAAAGAGTGATAGAACTCACCAGCGGAACCGTTTCCAAACCCAGTTGGCACGAATGCACAGGAGCCTGAGAATGGCGTCACCCGTGGTTGGCGAATTCATGGGAACGGCCGTCATGGTTTTGCTCGGTGACGGAGTAGTGGCCAATGTCTCGCTCAAGAAATCCTACGCCGAAGGCGGAGGGTGGATGGTCATCACCACCGGATGGGCTTTCGCCGTGCTCTGTGGGATTTTTACGTCGGTGGCTTGCGGCAGCAGCGCCGCACATCTGAATCCAGCGGTCACGCTGGGATTTGCCGTCGCATCTGGCGACTACAGCCGGTTGGCAACCTTCGTCCCCGCCCAATTGCTCGGTGCATTTCTCGGAGCGATTTTGGTTTGGATTTTCTTTTACGCCCACTGGAAAGAAACCCCAGACCCTCACGCCAAGCTGGCCGTGTTCGCCACCGGCCCCGCCATCCGAAATCTGCCCACGAATTTCACCAGCCAGGTTATTGCCACTTGGCTGCTCGTTTTTGTGCTCGGCGCAATTTTCTCCAAAGCGGTTTCACCCGTCGGGCTCGCGGTAGGATTGGGCCCTCTTCTCGTCGCTTGCCTGGTCTGGGCCATTGGACTGTGTTTGGGCGGAACCGAAGGCTACCCCATCAATCCGGCGCGAGATTTAGGTCCGCGAATCGCCCACGCGATTCTGCCAATTCCGGGAAAAGGTGGTTCGAACTGGAGCTATGCGTGGTTGCCGGTTGTCGCGCCACTGGTTGGCGCAGCGATCGCCGGCTCCATGGTTCGTTTTTTCCAATTTTAAAAATGCTTTCGATGCGGACGTTCTCCGTCAGACGCAGCTCATGATCACCCGCCAGCAGACTTTGAAAATCATTCCGGAGCGAACATTCGACCTCTGCGTAATCGGCGGCGGAGCCACCGGAGCAGGTTCTGCTCTGGACGCGCAACTCAGAGGCCTTCAGACCGTTCTTCTGGAAGCCGGCGACTTTGCGAGCGGCGCTTCCACCGCCGCCACCAAGATCATTCACGGCGGTGTGCGCTATCTCGAAGAAGCGGTGAAAGGTCTCGACCTAAAGCAATACGAAGTCGTCAATCGCGCGCTCCACGAACGTATTCGTATGTTGCACAACGCGCCGTTCCTCGCGCATCCCCTCGAATTCCTCATCCCCTGCAAAAATTGGTTCGACGTCGCCTACCTGGGCTTCGGCATGAAGCTTTACGAATGGATCGCCGGCAAAGCCAGCCTCTTCCCCAGCCACTTTCTCTCCAAGCCCGAAACATTAAAACGCATGCCCGGCCTTGCGACCGGCCAATTGATCGGCAGCATCGCCTACGCCGACGGCCAATTCGATGACGCGCGTTACAACATGGCGCTGGTCAATAGTTTTGCCGAAGTAGGCGGGATCGCATTGAATTACGCTCGAGTAACAGCCTTCGAAAAAGATGGCGTAGGAAAAATCAGCGCCGCCCAGGTGCAAGACCGAATTTCTCAAGAACAATTTTCGGTTCGTGCCAAATGTTTTGTGAATGCCACCGGTCCCGGCGCCGATTCGATTCGCACTCTGGCGACGCCCGGCATTCCCCAGCGCATGCGTCTCAGCAAAGGCGCGCATATCGTGCTCCCGCTCGAGGTTTTCCCCACGATCGATGCGCTCTTGGTTCCAAAAACAGAAGACGGCCGCGTGATGTTCGCCGTCCCCTGGTTTGGCCGCCTGCTGATCGGAACTACCGAAGAAGAAGTCGCGCCCGGTGACGAACTGTATCTCTCAAAAAACGATGTCGCCTACCTGCTTCGCCACATCAACAAATACTTCGCGACCGCCATTCGCCCCGACCAAATCGTGGCCGGATTCGCGGGCGCTCGACCTCTCGTTAGCGCCGCCGGCTCAAGCGACACCAAAGTACTCGCGCGGGATCATGAAGTCGAAATCGATCGCCCCACCGGCTTGATCAGCATCATGGGCGGCAAATGGACCACCCACCGCGCCATGGCCGAAGACACCATCAACGCCGTTCAAAAATCACTCGACCTCGCCGAAACGCCGGGAATAACCATCGATCATCCGCTCTACGGTTCCACCGGATATTCAGCCGAGTACTCGCAGTCGCTCTCGCGCGACTACGGAATCTCGCAGACCGCCGCCAAACATCTGGTCCAGAAATTTGGCACCGCCGCGAATCACGTACTGCTCATTACTAAAGAAACGCCGCGATTGTTGGAGCCGCTCGCTCCAGGTTTTGCTCCGATTTGCGCCGAAGTGGTCTACTGCGCCCGCAATGAGATGGCCACCACCATCGAAGACGTTCTCATGCGTCGCACCGGCCTCCAGTTCTACAGCTGGGAAGCCGCCATCACCGCCGCGGCCCGCACCGGCGATCTTCTCGCCGCGGAATTGGGCTGGACGCCCGACCAAATCAAAACTCGCGTGGACGAATACGAGAGCAAAATTCGCAGGCTGCAAAACCTGGCCGGCTTATCCGAGAAAACCGCGGCGCCCGCGACCTAGCGGCGTCGCCATCTGTAAAAAGGAGCGTCGCGCGTGAAATCCTATCTTGGAGCGATCGATCAAGGCACCACCAGCACCCGTTTCATGATCTTCGATCGCTCCGGCCGAATCGTTTCCGTCGCGCAGAAGGAACACCAACAAATTTTCCCCGCTCCCGGTTGGGTCGAACACGATCCCGACGAAATCTGGCGCAACACCCAGGAAGTCGTCAACCAAGCCATGCAATCCGGCAATCTGAAACCGGAAGACCTGGCAGCCATCGGCATCACCAACCAGCGAGAAACTACAATCGTTTGGAATCGCAAAACAGGCCGCCCCATTTACAACGCTCTCGTCTGGCAAGACACCCGCGTCGAAAACGAAGTCGCCGAATTTTCTAAAGCCGGAGGCCAGGACCGCTTCCGCGAGAAAACCGGTCTGCCCCTCGCGACCTATTTCAGCGGCCTGAAAATCCGGTGGCTCCTGAAAAATACGCCAGGCGCTCGAGACGCCGCCGATTCCGGCGATTTGCTTTTTGGTACCGTCGATAGTTACCTGACGTGGCGACTAACGGGAGGTCCGCAAGGCGGAATTCACGTCACCGACGTCACCAACGCCAGCCGCACTCAGCTTCTAAACCTGAAAACCCTCGACTGGGATGACGAACTCCTGACCATCTTCGAAATCCCGCGCGCCGTGCTTCCTAGAATCGCTTCCAGCAGCGAAATTTACGGCCACGCCCAGCTCGACTCGATAAAAGATGTAGCAATCGCCGGAATCTTAGGCGACCAGCAAGCCGCCCTGGTCGGCCAGACCTGCTTCGCCCCGGGCGAAGCCAAAAACACTTACGGCACCGGCTGCTTCATGCTCGAAAATACCGGCCCGCAAATTGTCCATTCCCAATTCGGCCTACTCACCACCGTCGCCTACAAATTCGGTAACCAGCCCGCGCACTACGCCCTCGAAGGCAGCATCGCCATCGCCGGCGCGCTGGTCCAATGGCTCCGCGACAATCTAGGAATCATTCAGAAAAGCGAAGACATTCAGTCGCTCGCGCGCACCGTAGCCGATAACGGCGGAGTGTATTTCGTTCCCGCCTTCTCCGGCCTTTACGCCCCCTACTGGAAATCCACGGCTCGCGGCGTAATCGCCGGCCTAACCCGCTTCGCCAATAAAGCCCACCTCGCCCGCGCAATTCTCGAAGCCACCGCCTTCCAGACCCGCGAAGTCCTGGAAGCCATGGAGAAAGACTCGAAAATTCGTCTCAAAGTTTTGCGCACCGATGGCGGGATGGTCTCGAATGACCTGCTGATGCAATTTCAGGCCGACATCTTGAATATTCCAGTAGTGAGCCCAGCCATGCAGGAAACCACGGCTCTGGGAGCGGCGTACGCGGCGGGTCTAGCGGTTGGCTACTATAAGGACACTGACGACCTTCGGGCGAATTGGTCGGTCGATCAAACTTGGAATCCAGCAATGAACGAAACGACTCGCGCGAGCCTCTACAAGAACTGGCAAAAAGCCGTCAGCCGCTCGTTCGACTGGGTCGATTGAACCTTCCGGTCGCGGCGCAACGCAACGCCCAGCGCTAGTTGATCCCCAATCGATGCTGCATCTCCTCCAGCGTGAACCCCTTCGTCTCCGGATAGAAGAACAGCACCACGAAAAATTGCACCGCAGTCATCACCGCGAAGAAAACGAACGGGTAGGCTCCCGAAGATTTCGCCAGCACCGGGAAAATCCCGGCGATCAGCGCATTCATAATCCAGTGCGACGAACTTCCCAGGCTCTGCCCCTTGGATCGCACCACGTTGGGAAAGACTTCGCCGATATAAACCCAGATCACCGCTCCCTGCGAAATCGCGAAAAAGAAGATATACCCAACCAGAATCAAGACCAGCCAGCTTTGGTGCTGGTGCGTGAAGAAAATTCCCGCCACTCCGGATAAGCACACCACCATGCCGACCGCGCCAATCAGCAACAGCGTTTTGCGGCCGATCTTATCAATCAAAGTCATCGCAAAAAGTGTCGCGCACAGATTCATCGCTCCGATAGCCACCGCCTGCAAATCGCCTGACATTTTGCTGAAGCCCGCCGCCGCAAAAATGGGGTTCAGGTAATAAAGGATGGCGTTAATCCCGGATAGCTGGTTGAACATGCCAATCGTGATCGCCAGGAATATCGGGTAGCGGTACTTAAAAGAAAAGAGCGAATCGGATCCCTGCGAGCTTTGCAGGTGAATCGAATCGACGATTTCCTTCAGCTCCGTTTCGTAGTTTTCATTTCCCAGCCGGCGCAACACCTCCCGGGCTTCATCCACGCGTTGTTGCGTCACCAGCCAGCGCGCGCTTTGCGGAATTCCGAACAACATGATCAGAAATACCAGCGCCGGAACAGCCGCCACACCCAACTGCAACCGCCACTCGCCAAGTCCCAACCCCAGCGTACCGATCAAGTAATTCGAAAAATACGCCAGCAGGATCCCCACCACGATGTTGATTTGAAACAAGCCGACTAACCGTCCGCGCAATTTAGCCGGTGACAGCTCGGCGATATACACCGGCGCCAGCACCGACGACCCGCCGATTCCCAATCCGCCGATGAAGCGAAAGATCAGCAGCGAATACCAGCTCCATGCCAGGGCGCAGCCCAGGGCCGAGACGAGGTACAAAACCGCCATGATCCGCAATGCATTCCGTCCACCCAGTCGCTGGCCCAGCAGCCCCGCGCTCAGCGAACCGATCACCGTACCCCACAACGCAATCGAAACTGTAAATCCCAGCGCTCGCGGAGTCAGGCTGAATACTTCCGTCAGCCCATGGATCGTGCCGGAGATGACCACCGTGTCGAAGCCAAACAAAAAACCGCCAATGGCCCCGACGATGCTAGCCTTCAACAGATACGAATTTAGTTTCATTCAGCATCCTGACCGCAGATTTTCGTCGCCCAGCCCATCAAAGCCCTTTCAACCGGCCTGCGCAGCTTCCGTGTCCTTATATAGATGATGAATAAGCCAGCAGACAAGCCCCCAAAAGCCCGGCATCGGATCCGAGTTCCGCCGGCTGCACCTGAGTTTTGGAGGGCGAGCCGCCATCCTCTACCGACCGCTCCGGGTCGGTCAAGCGATACACATAACTCCGGTGCCGCAACTCTTCAAACAATGTGGGCGCGAATAACGGCCACGCATTGATCAGCCCGCCACCTACAACGTATAAGGGCAAATTCAGAGAGTTCACTGCGTCCCCCAACCCGATGCCCAAGGCTCTTCCCACGTCCGCGAAAATCTGCCGCGCGTCTGCATCTCCGGCAGTCGCCAGTTCCGCGATTTCCCGCGGCATAAAATCGGGGTTGCGTTGCTGCAGCGCGGCCAAGCCCACCGCTTTTCCCGACGCGATCATCCTGACCGCTTGCCGTCGCACCGCGGTTGCCGAAGCCAGCACTTCCAAGCACCCATGGTTCCCGCACGAACACAAATCGCCATCCGCGTAGATCGTGTTATGTCCAATTTCTCCGGCCATCCCATTCATTCCGTCCCAGATTTTGCCGTTCAGAATGATTCCGCTGCCCACGCCGGTTCCCAGCGTCAACATCACCAGGGAATTCACCCCAAGTTTCTTGCCTTTGCCGACCATGCATTCCGCGTACGCCGCCAGATTCGCGTCATTTTCAACCACCACCGCCAGTCCTAACCCGGCTCCCACCGCCGCTCGCAACTCCAGACCATCGAACCCCGGAAAGTTGGGAGGATTCCTCATCCGGCCTTCCGGCAGTTCCAGCGGCCCGGGCGAGCCAATGGCGATGCCGCGCAGCGTTGCATTCGTAGAATATTTATCGCGCAGCTGCAGAATCGCCGCGCACATATCCGCCACCACCGCCTCGGGTCCCACCTGCACCCGAGTCGGTATCTGCTTTGTTTCCAGAATTCCCGCATCCGCCTTGTACGCGGCCACGCGCAGATTCGTGCCGCCAAGATCCACTCCAATCGAATACGAGTCCCGGGTCATAGGTGAATCAGAAAGCTCCGTACAAGCGGTCGAATGCTCGAGCTGAATTGTCGGTGCTGCAATCCATCGCCTGATGACGAAGCAATGTACACGAATAGCAAAGGATGGAAATAAAAATAAATGACGAGCTCAGGTGGAGAAGGTTACGTGCTCGTACTTGTGGCGTGCCGCTGTCGTCGACTTTCGCACCACCAGTTCGGGCTCGATCAGTATTTCGGCCACATACTCTTCGCCGTTTTTGATCTGGTTCAATAGCGATCGCGCCGCGATTTCGCCCATCTTCAGCAATGGCTGGCGAACCGTCGTCAGGCTTGGATTAATGTAGGGAGCCATCTTGATGTCGTCGAAGCCCACAACCGATACGTCGCGCGGCACGTCCAGGCCGGCCTCCTGGAAAGCGCTGATCGCGCCTAGCGCCGAATTGTCGTTGAATGCGAAAAGGGCCGTAAAAGGCTGGTGCCGGTTCAAAAATGATTTGGTCGCGGGATATGCGACTTCCGGCGTCGAAAGATCCCCTTCCAGATGAATTACCAACTCCGGCCGCACCACAATCTCCAGGTCGTGAGCCACATCCAGAATGGCCTTCCAGCGATCCGACGAATCCGCGCTGTACTGCGGCCCCTGCATAAACGCAATCTCGCGGTGCCCGAGTTCCACCAGATGCTTCAACGCCAGCAGGGCCGCGCGGCGATGATCGAGAAGAATGTTCGTCACCCCTTCGACCGGTCGGTGCCCGGCAATCGCGATGGTAGGCAATGACATCGATTCGCCCAGCAGTGTGTCGACCGATATCAATCCTTCCACCCCGCGCTGCAACAATATCTGCGAGTAGGTATCGAGAAGCTTGCGATCGTTATGGTGTGCGACCGTCAAAAAGAAAAAATTCTGCTGCCGTAAGAAACGCTCGATCCCGCTAATTATCATGGCCGCGTAAGGGTCAGCCAAGTCGCGCGCGATGACGCCGATTGTGTACGTGCGCTGTACCCGCAGCGACCTCGCCAAATAATTCGGACGATAATTCAATTCACGCGAGGCAGCCAGAATGCGTTCTTTGGTGTGTGCCGGAACGGAGCGAGCTGCCGCGGAATTGTTCAGCACCGCCGAAACCGTGCTGGGCGTCAGGCCCACATGGTCCGCAACGGATTTTAAAGTGACGACGCGGAGTTTCCGATCGTCATGCTTTTTGTCTTGACTTTGCATTAGGCTGTCTATCGGCTCGTATTCAAATAACAACTGAGCCTGATTCAGGATGCAAATTACCAGGATTGCCCGGAACGGGCGCTGCAAAGGGCACGTCTGCCCTGCCGCATACTACTGCGAAAGCGCTTAGGAGTGATAGCACATCTGTCACATAGGCCCAAAAGCTTCTAGAAAATCGATATTTTTATCTTGACAGAAATCCGCACTTGAAGCTAAATGCTTCCCAGCCGGGGTGGCATCTAAAAATTCGATGGTTTGTATCTACAAGGCGGTTTCTTAGGGTTCTTGCGGCCAGCGCACGGGGTTCTGGCTGACGTAACCTTTTCGCCCATCGACCTGCCACTTTTCGCACAGTTTCCGCTGATTGTTGATGTAATGGCCTGTCGCATATTGGCCAATTTAGGCGTTACGTGTTTTTTCGGGGGAGGAAGGTCAGTTATGAAAAAGTCGTTTGAACGGTCTCTGGTTGCTCTCGCACTTGGGCTTTGCATTTGCCTCGTCACTATGTTGACGGGCGCGCCCCTCTCTGCGCAGTCCACGTTCGGTTCGCTTTCCGGAACCGTGACGGACTCGTCGGGTTCCGCCATTCCCGACGCGCAGGTCACACTGACGAACCTCGCTACCAGTGCCTCACAGTCACTGACTACTGGCGGCGACGGCCTTTACAACTTCGTGAACTTGAATCCCGGTGATTATCGCCTGGACGTGCAGAAGGATGGTTTCAAGCACTTCCGGCGCGAACCCGTGACCATTCAGGTTCAGCAGGCGTTCCGGATTGACCCCGCCCTGGAAGTCGGCTCGGTCACTCAGACCGTCGAAGTAACCGGCGAAACACCGTTGCTTACGCCGACCAGCACGACCCTTGGTCAGGTTATCGATGAACGCGCCACCAACGAAATTCCTCTCAACGGCCGCAACGTTTTCAACCTCATCACCCTGTCCCCTGGCGCCATCGCGCAGGGCGGCGCGGGCGGCACCCCGGTGGGCCAGAACCCCTTTAGCTGGGGCAACTATCAGGTTGCCGGTTCGTTCGGTAACCAGAGCGCTGAATATCTCGACGGTCAGCCCCTGAACATCGGCTATATCAACCTCCCGATTTTCATTCCGGTCCAAGATTCGATCGCTGAATTCAAGGTGCAGTACAACAACCTCGGCGCCGAATGGGGCAAGTTCTCCGGCGGTATCGTGAACTTCAGCACCAAGGGCGGTTCCAACAATTTCCACGGTGAAGCGTACGAATACCTGCGCAACAAGGTACTCAACGCGACTCCGTATAACTTTTCCGCGCTGACCGCAAACCCGTCACCCGGCGTCAACCCTCCGTATGTGCAGAATCAGTACGGCGGCAACTTCGGCGGCCCGATCATCAAAGACAAGACTTTCTTCTTCGTCAGCTGGGAGCAGTTCCGTCTGCGCCAAGGTGGTAACCCGGTCCCTTCGACCGTTCCGACCGCGGCAGAACTTTCGGGAGACTTCTCGGTGTTGTGCCCCTCCGGATTTAACGGGGCGGGTCTGTGCACCGGAGCGGTGCCCGGCAACACCTCCAACGTTCAGCTCTACGATCCGTACACCGCCACTGCGAGCGGTCAGCGCACGCCTTATTTTAACAACCAGATCCCCACCGCCGAACTAAGCCACGCAGCCAGCGTACTTGCTGCCAAGGTTTACCCCGCGCCTCAGAATGCGGGCGATCCGACCCAGTTCGGGGAGAACAATTTCACCGCGAACACCTCGCAGGGTGGCAATACCAATCAGTTCCTCACCCGCGTCGATGAGAACATCAACAGCACGACCCGCCTGTTTGGACGTTTCGGCTATTACGGTCTTACCGACCTGCCGACCGATCCGTATCAGACGGGCTTCTGCCAGGACCGTTGTACCGAACTTTATCATTCCAAAATTCTGGCCATCGACATCAACCACCAGTTCTCGGCTACCACCATTTTCGACTTTAACGTTGCCGCGAGCCGCTTCGTTTACGCCCGCGCTCCGATCAATTCTGACTACGACCTCACACAGTTGGGTTGGCCCGCCAGCTATAACGACGTGCCGTCCTCCTTCCGGACGCCTCCGACGCCTGCCTTCACCTTTGCCAATGACGTAGGTATTTCGCAAGGACCGGGCAGCGCCATCGGCGACCACAACAGCCAATACAACTTCTCGCCGCAGATGACCTTGATTCGCGGCAAGCACACCATTCAGTTCGGCGCCCAGGTTGAAGTGGGCTACGACAATTATTTCCAGACCAACATCGGCACCGGCGGCTTCGCTTTCAACGGCAGCTGGACCTCGAATAACCCGAAGTCACCTGATGGCGTTTCGGGTTTCCCCATCGCCGACTACGTTCTTGGCTTGGCACAAAATCAAGGACACTTCGTCAACCAGACCGAAGGCGTTGCACAGGTTCCGGCGCAGACTGCCGGCAAGCAGGATTACCGAGCCTTCTTCGTGGCGGACACTTGGAGAGTCACTTCCAAGCTGACTTTGAATCTGGGCCTCCGCTATGAACTGCAGGGCACGTGGTCGGAACGCTTCAACGGCTTGACCTACTGGGATCCGACGGCCACCAACGCGACTGTTACCGGTTGCGACGGCGGCACCGGTCCCTGCCAGGGCGACGCTTTCTTGGTCACCACCGGCCGCAATCGCAGCCGCAACAACTTGCCGCTCGACAAGAATGAATGGTCGCCCCGCATTGGAGCGGCCTACAGTTTGGATCAGAAGACGGTTATCCGCGCTGGCTACGGAATCTTCTGGGTTCCCAACTTCATCTCGTTCGGCTTGAATCCTGACAACGACCTGGTATCTCTGGCCAACACGCCGTTCACCGCCACCACCAACGGGCTGATCTCGCCCACCAGCACCCTGGATGCCAGCACTTGCACCCAGGCTGGCACCTCATTCGCTACTTTCAGCTGCGCGACCCCTGGCCCATTCGGCCCTTCGGGAATCGTGTTGGCACCTGGCAGAAACGCCTCGCCGAATGTGTCGACGTTTGCTGCTGCGAACGGAAACCCCACTCTCGCGCCGTACTTCCAGCCGAAAGAAGCATACGTCGAGCAATATAACTTGGACGTGCAGCGTCAGTTGCCGGCCGGTTGGTTTGTCGACGTAGCCTACGCTGGCTCGCACGGTGTGAATCTGGAGCAGTACAGCACCAACATTGACCAGATTCCCGATTCGTTTGTATCCCAAGCCAACGCCCAGTGCCCCGGCAGCGTCCCGCCGGTGGGTTGCACTCCTTCGATCGCGGTACCGATTGCCAATCCTTTGGTCGGTAGCCCGAACGCCGCTTTGAATCCGGCCGTCACGCCCACCATCGTCGCGGGACAGTTGGATCGTCCTTACCCGCAATACCAGAGCTTGGCTCTCGCGGGACAAGGCGGTTATGGCAGCTCCTACAATTCGCTGCAAGCCACCGTCACCAAGAAGTTCCAGGGCGGCGGCACCTTGCTAGCGGCCTACACCAACGCCAAGTTGATGACCAACACGGACAGCTTGACCAGCTGGCTGGAAGGTTCTACCGGCGGCGTCGGTCAGATTCAGGATTACAACAATAAGGCGGGCGAGCGCTCGCTGTCTTCCCAGGACGTTTCGCAGCGTTTGGTCATCAGCTACGTTTACGACCTGCCGTTCGGCCATGGCCAGAAGTTCATGGGCGATTCGACCGGCGTCGTTGACAAGCTCGTATCTGGATGGGGCGTGGACGGAATCACGACCTTCCAGAAGGGCTTTCCGCTGAAGTTCAGCAACGCCACCACCACTCCTCTCGAGAGCCTGAACTTGGGCATTTCGAACATCCGGCCGAGCGTCATTGCTGGTTGCAACACTTCCGCGCCTTCCGGCGGATTTGTCAACAAGATCAACCAGGACTTCAACACGTCTTGTTTCGAAGCGCCGCCAGCCTACGGCTACGGCACGGAACCTCGTGTTGATGCCTCGCTTCGCGCAGACGGTATCAACAACTGGGACTTGGCTATCTTCAAGCGTACCCAGTTCGGACCGGACAACAAACTCGGCCTCGAGTTCCGCACCGAGTTCTTTAACACCTTCAACCGCGTGCAACTCGGATTTCCGGGTACCGCATTCGGAGCTGGTGGCTTCGGTGTCGTCACGACTCAAAACAACAACCCGCGTTTGATTCAGTTTGGTTTGAAGTTCCAGTTCTAACGCAGATGAGGGACGAAGGTGGTCGCCGCCCCCCGGTGGCCACTTTCGTCCCTCAATTTTTTTTGCCCGGCCCTCCTCAGCTTGTGTTTCCCGGTAGTCTCTTTTCGTCCCTCGTCACTTTTGATGGTCGGGCGAATCCGTGTAGGTAGCTCCAGAAGCGGTTCAGGCTCAATTTGCTTTTTGCTAACCTAACCTTCGATTTCACGATCTAAAATAGTTTCGAGCTCGAATGAATAACCCCATCTCACGCCGTGACTTCCTCGAAACCCTGGCCGCGATGGGCCTCGTTCTCCCCCTCCCCCTCGACCATCTTGACCAGCAGTCCGCTCCGATGTTCGACGTCAAACATCCCCTCGGCCTCGATTTCAAGCACGTGAATTCCCCCACGCCCCAAAAATATCTGATCGAAACCATGGGTGGCGGCGTCGCCCTCTTCGATTACAACAACGACGGCCTCCTCGACATTTTCCTGGTGAATAGCGGCGATCTCGCGAACCCCATGCACCTGCCGGAAAAGTTCAATCGCCAGGCCCCCAAGAATTGGAATCGCCTCTACCGCCAGAATCCCGATGGCACCTTCACCGACGTCACCAAGGAAGCCGGTCTCTCCAACGCTGGCGACGGCAACTACGGCATCGGCATAGCCGTCGGCGATTACGACAACGACGGTTTCCCCGATCTCTACGTCACCAGCTACGGAAAGAACGTCCTCTACCACAACAACGGCGATGGCACTTTCACCGACGTCACCGCCAAGGCTGGCGTCGAAGCCGGAGGCTGGTCCAGCTCCGCCGGCTTTTTCGATTTCGATAACGATGGCCATCTCGACCTCTTCGTCAGCCGCTACATGCTCTGGGATACGCAAACCAGCAAGATCTGCGGTCAGGAGTGGCAAACCTACTGCCCTCCGGGGGAATTTCCGCAGACCACCAACATCCTCTACCGCAATCGCGGCGATGGCACTTTTGAAGACGTTAGCCAGCACTCCGGCATCGGCACCATAAAAGGCCGCTCGTTGGGAGTCTCTTTCGCCGATTACGACAACGACGGCTTCACCGACGTCTTCGTGGCCAACGACGGCATGCGCCAGTTCCTCTTCCACAACAATGGCGACGGCACCTTCACCGAACGCGCCCTCGAAGCCGGCGCCGCCCTCACCGATGCCGGCAAGCCAATCTCTGGCATGGGCACCGTCTTCCAGGATTACGACAACGACGGCCGCCCCGACATTCTGGTCACCGTGCTCCCCCGAGAGGTCTACGCCCTCTTCCACAACGATGGCAACGGCCTCTTCAGCTACCGCAGCCTGCAGGCCGGTCTGGGTCTACTCTCCGCCGCCAGCTCCGGTTGGGGCGTCGGCCTCGAAGATTTCAATAACGATGGCTGGAAAGATATCTTCGTCGCCCAGAGCCACGTCCTCGATAACGTCGAAGCGATCGACCACATGCTCCATTACAAAGAAACTCCGCTCCTCGCCTTCAATAAAGACGGCCGCTTCGAACGCGGCGATTCCGGCGTCACAATGGCGATTGCCGGGCGTGGCGTGGCCTTTGGCGACCTCAATAACGACGGCTGGCAAGATGTCGTGGTCAGCACTCTGGGCGGCGAACCAATGGTCCTGATGAACCGCGGCGGCGCCGGCCACTGGCTCACGCTCACCCTGCGCGGCACCCACAGCAATCGCGATGGCATTGGCGCCCGCGTCCAGGTCAACAACCAGACCCGCTTCGCCACCACTTCCGGAAGCTACGTCTCCGCCAGCGACAAGCGCCTGCACTTCGGTTTGGGCTCGGCGGAATCAGCGAAAGTCGAAATTCACTGGCCCTCCGGCGCTCATCAAATTCTCGAAAACGTAAAGGCCAACCAGTTCCTGGAAGTCCGCGAGCCGGAGAAATGATCGCAACTCTCCTCATCGCCGCGCTCATGGCCTTCCAGTCATCCGCCGCCAGCCCGGCGCTCACCCATCTTCACGCCGGTGTCGAAGCCGACAAGCAAGGCCATCTCGATGCCGCCATCGCCGAATTCCAGAAAGCCATCGATGCCGACCCGAAGCTCGCCCTGGCCTTCCTCGATCTCGGCGAAGCCTTCCTCGAAAAAGGCGAATACGCGAACGCTCTCCCGCCTCTCAAACGCGCCCTCGAACTAAATCCGAATATCGACAACGGCCATCGCCTTCTCGGCTACGCGTTGCTAGCGCAGGGCTACGCCAGCGATGCCATCCCGCATCTCGAAAAAGCCCACGACGACGGCGCCCTGGGTATCGCCCTCCTCGACGCCGGCCGAATCGAAGAAGCCTCCGTCGTCCTGCAAAAAGCCGTAGCCAAAAATCCCGACGATCCCAATCTTCTCTACTACTACGGACGCGCCTCCGGCCTGCTCTCCAAGCAAGTTTTCGACACTCTCGAATCGCGCTTCCCGGATTCGGCCCGCGCCCACCAGATGATGGCCCAGGATTACGCCGCCCTCCGCGAAGTTCCCAGCGCCGCACGTGAATTCAATGAAGCCATTCGCTTGCGTCCGCAAACTTCCGGCTTGCATATGGATCTCGGCTATCTCTACGCCCGCTCGCAGCAGTGGGATAAAGCCGAAGAACAATTTCGCCTTGAGACCGAATTGCAGCCCGGCAACGCTGAAGCCGCGTACCGTCTCGGCGAAGCGCAAATGCAGCTCGGAAAATTTCACGACGCCCTCGCTGCGCTCCAGAAATCCGATCAGCTCCGCCACGACATGCCCGAAACTCTCTACCTGCTCGGCAAAGCCGCCAGCAGCGATGGCGACGATACGCTGGCCCAGAAATCCTGGCAGCACCTTCTCACCCTGCAAATCGATCCATCGATCGCCGCCCAAACCCATTTCGGTCTCGCGGGCATCTATCGTAAACAGGGCAAGACAACCGACGCCGATCGCGAAATGGATTTGTTTCGTCAGGCGCAGAGCGCTGCAGGCAGAGCCGAAGATTCGTCGTCAAAGTAAAACTGCAGCCGGTCGACCAGTATTGAAAGCATCAGGCACGTGCGTGCGGATGTCAAAAAGGGAGAACTCATGAAGCTGTTTGCGAAAAACAAAAATGGCCGCGCCAAATTGGGTGCGATGCGAATGGTGGCGCTGCTCTGCCTCCTCGCGCTCACCGTCGCTATCGTGCCTTCAGCGATCTCGGCTCCGGACGGCGTCGAGCAGCGTGTCGAATCGATTCTCAGCAAGATGACCCTCGAGCAGAAGATCGATCTCATCGGCGGCGAGGATGACTTCTATATTCGCGCCTATCCCGCGCTCGGCTGGCCCCGCCTGCGCATGGCCGATGGACCCATCGGCGTCCGCCACGGCGGCCCCGCAACCACCATGGCCGGTGGTATTTCGCTCGCCGCTACCTGGGACCCCGCGCTCGCCGCGCGCGAAGGCGCTGAAATTGGTAAAGACGCGCGCGCCAAAGGCGTTCACTTCATGCTCGGCCCCGCCGTCAATATTTACCGCGCTCCAATGAACGGACGGAACTTCGAATACATGGGTGAAGACCCGTACCTCGCCGGGAAGATCTCGGTCGGCTATATCCAAGGCATGCAAGCCCAGGGCGTCAGCGCTACGGTGAAACATTTTGACGTCAACAACTCCGAATTCGATCGGCACAACACCGACGCCATCGTCGACGAACGCACCCTGCGCGAAATTTATCTTCCCGCCTTCGAAGCCGCGGTGAAGGAAGGCCACGTCGGCTCGGTCATGGATTCCTACAACCTGATCAACGGCAGCCACGCCACCCAGAACGCGCACCTGAATATCGACATCCTCAAAGGCGAATGGGGCTTCACCGGCATTTTGATGTCGGATTGGACTTCCACCTATGACACCCTCGGCGTTGCCAATGGCGGCATGGATTTGGAAATGCCCAAGGGCGTATATCTCAATCGGGAAGCCTTACTGCCGCTGATCAAGGACGGCAAAGTTACCGTCGCCACCATCGACGACAAAGTTCGCCGCATCCTCCGCACCGCCATTCAATTCGGATGGCTTGATCGCGAACAGCAGGATCTCGCGATTTCCCGTTACAACCGCGAAGGCGACGCCGTCGCTCTGGACGCCGCACGCGAAGGCGCCGTCCTGCTCAAGAATGACAATAATCTTTTGCCGTTGAAGAAAGATCCAAGCATGTCGGTCTTGGTCGTCGGCCCGAACGCCTATCCCGCCGTGCCGGTTGGCGGCGGCAGCGCCAGAAGTGTGCCGTTTGAAGCGGTAAGCTTGATTCAGGGCGTCAGCGATTATGTGGGAAGTTCAGGCAACGTTCTCTACAGTCCCGGGCTGCCGACCATCGAAGAAATGGCCGAAGCCACGACTTTTTCCACCGCCGCGAAGGGTGGAAAACCGGGCCTCAACGCCGAGCATTTCACCACCGCTGATTTGAAGGGCAAGCCTTTCCTCTCGCGCACCGAGGTCAATGTAAATCTCGGTTCGAACTCCAAAGGCGATCTGCCCGCGCAAGCCCTCTCTTCTCGATGGACCGGCTACTTCGTGCCGGCCACCGCCGGCAAGCATGATCTTTTTGTTTCCTCCACTGGAGAGGACGGCGGCTACTACCGCCTCTACGTCGACGACAAAATCGTCCTCGACGATTGGACCACTTCCAAAGAACTTCTCGGTATCGCCACCCTCTCGCTCGACGCCACGCCGCACAAAATCGTGCTCGAACATCACGGCCGCTCCGATTGGCTCGGCGGTCACCTGCATTTGGGCATCACTCGCCAGGGCAGCTA
The DNA here is from genome assembly GCA_963711325.1 of uncultured Acidobacteriota bacterium. Classification (GTDB taxonomy): domain Bacteria; phylum Acidobacteriota; class Terriglobia; order Acidiferrales; family UBA7541; genus Palsa-295. The sequence continues at coordinate 26,849 of CAVQDR010000002.1, forward strand.
CGTTCTTCCCGCCGCGAAAGCCATGGCGGCCAAAGCCAACGTCGTCATCGTTGCCGTCGGGTTCGATCCGGATTCCGAAAGCGAAGGCGCCGATCGCACCTTCCGCCTGCCGCCAGGTCAGGACGAATTAATCCAGGACATGGTCGCCGCGAATAAGAACACCATCGTCGTGCTCAACGCCGGCGGCAACGTCGACATGAATTCCTGGGTTGATAGCGTTCCGGCCTTGCTGCACAGCTGGTATCCCGGTCAGGAAGGCGGCAAAGCTACCGCCGAAATTCTCTTCGGCGATACCAATCCATCGGGCCGTCTACCGGCGACTCTCGAACGCCGCTGGGAAGACAATCCGGTTCACGATACCTACTATCCACAGGCGGGAACCAATAAGGTCGTTTACAAGGAAGGCGTGTTCGTCGGCTATCGCGGCTACGAAAAAAATAATACCAAGCCGCTGTTCCCGTTTGGCTATGGTCTTTCCTACACCACGTTCAAATACGGAAATCTCAGCATCAAGCCTGCGGACGCCAGCGTGAAGGCGAACGAACTTTCCGCGCCGCTCTACGCGGTCTCGTTTGATGTCACCAATACCGGCTCAAGAGTAGGCGCGGACGTAGCTCAGCTTTACGTCTCCGATCCCAATTCCAAAGTCCCGCGGCCGGCCAAGGAATTGAAAGGCTTCTCCAGAATTAATCTGAAGCCCGGTGAGACGAAGACCGCGACGATCGTGCTCGATGGTCGCGCCTTCTCTTACTACGACACCGCCTCCAAGCAATGGGTCGCGGCTCCGGACGAATACCAGATTTTGGTGGGCCGCTCCAGCCAGGACATTCAATTGCGCGGAACGGTATCGCTCCCGGCCGGAACGGTCGTCAAGTAGGGAATTAGCTTTCGAGCGAGCGCCGGCTCTAGTGCATCGTCTCGGCGGCCGGGAAAGCGTCTGTAAGTGAAATCACTTGCATCGCGCTTTTCATTTGGTCGAGCGACACGGATGCCGGCGCTTTCAGCTTGATCGTCACCGCTTCGCCCGGCAGCAGGTCGAAGTAATTGTCCAGCGTCTGCACCTCCAGATCGCCGAACGAAACAAATACGCTGCGCGCCAGTACCGGCGAACGCAACGTTACGGAGTACGATCCGGCAGCGCCCCCCACAGAAGCGTCCACCTTCACCGGCGTTGGCAAATCCAGATTGTGCATGGTGTCAAAGAACACCAAGTTGCGCGAAGTCTGCTGTCCCGCAATCGCCAAATCAAACACCAGGAAACACTTCTTCGGGTCGGCGCTTCCCAGCAGTTCTTTTTCGTCTAACGTGAAATACACTGCGCTCGATTGCGCCGGTATCTGCACGTCCTGCGTCTTCTCGCTCAACACTTTCCCAGTGAAATCGAGCAATCGCGTCCGAATCGTTCCGCTCAAAGGCGTCAGCTTGTCGGACACTACATACACATCCACCTTGCCATCGTGCGCGTGCGGCGAAACGATCACGTCGTCGTAGAATCGCCGCGCGTAATACTGCAGCGCCTTCCAACGCCCGTAATAGTCGATGCTCGCCCACGAAGCTACCGGCCAGCAGTCGTTCAGCTGCCAGTAAAGTGAACCCATCGTGTTCGGCATCTGCCGCCGCAAATGCTCGGCCCCGACTTTGATCGCTTCCGCCTGCAGCACTTGGCTCAGATACACGAACGATGGAAAATCCTTCGGCTCCGGATACCACCGCAGCATGTAACTCAAAATCCGTTCGTTGCCGCCGGTATTTTTCTGGTGGTCCCGCATCGTAACCGAGCGGATATCCATATCCTCCGGCGTGGCGAACGCGCGAATCGTCCGCATTTCCGGGAAAGATTGGAATCCATACTCCGACATGAACCGTGGAAACTGTTTCTCATACATTTCGATCGGCGCCAGCGCGTGCCACACCTGCCAGTAATGCATGTCGCCGTCGGTTTGGCTGTCCGGAGGATTCTCGAAATTCGCACTGGGCGAACTCGCCCAGTACGGCACCGGATTTCCGTATTGCGCTACGACCCCCGACAAAATCCCATGAAACAGCACTACATAATCAGTCCAGACTTTTTCGCGGTCCGCCGCCGATACCGACTCCTTGAAAATCTGCCGGTCGCCCCAGTGCACCCACCCGTCTCGATCTCGTTGTTGCCGCACCACAGCACGATGCTCGGATGATCCCGCAGCCGCGTGACCTGATCGATCGCCTCCTGCTTCACGCTGTTCTGAAAATCCGCGCCACCCGGAACCATGTCGCCGCCGAACATGAATTCCTGCCACACCATGATCCCCAGTTCGTCGCAGATATCGTAAAAATCGTCAGACTCGTAATATCCTCCGCCCCATTCCCGCACCATGTTCATATGCGCGTCGCGCGCCGCTTCCAGGATCTGCCGGTGAATTTCCGGCGTAACGCGATTCGGAAAGCTGTCGAAAGGAATCACGTCCGCGCCCTTGGCAAAAACCGGAATCCCGTTCACCACAAATTCAAAGCTCTTGCCCGTCTTCGTCACTTCCCGCCGCAATTCAATCGACCGCAGCCCCGTCTTCAGAGCCGCATTCGCCGCCACGTCGCGCCCGGTCCGGACGACAGCCGCGAACTGGTATCGGTCCTGCGCCCCATAGCCATTCGGGTACCACAATTTCGGATTCGCGATGTGCAGTGGCACACTGATCCGGTTCACGCCCGGGCACCAGCTGCACGCTCTGCCGCACCACAGGAAACGCCGCTCCAGCAAGCGGCCCATACGTAAATTCCACGCTCGCCGTAGTTGCCCGGCTCGCCTCGATATTCAATTCCGCGCTCAAAGCCGCATCCGTCTTGTTGATCGTCTGTTGCTGCACGTGAAAATTTTCAATCCGCAGCGCATCCCAAGTCTCCACTCGGATTGGCTGCCAGATCCCCTCGGTGACGTACCGCGGCCCCCAGTCCCACCCGTATTGATAGGGCGCCTTCCGCGTATAGGGTGACGTCGCCACATTTTCTTCATTTCCGGAATTAATGGCCGTCGAGATCGCCGGCAACATGTACGGCAGCGCCTTCACTTTCGGAATCATCGACGTAATCGGCGAATGAAAAACCACCCGCAAAGTATTCGGCCCGCTTTTCAGAATTCCTTTCACCGGCACGCGCCAGCGCCGGAACATGTTGTCTCCGTGCAGCACCACCTGATCGTTCACGTAAACGTCGGCATACGTGTCCAAGCCATCGAAAACCAAATCCACATGGTCATGCCCCAACGTCGCCGCATCCGCCTGAAACGTCGTCCGGTATTCCCAGTCCGTCAACCCGATCCACTGCAGCCGCGTTTCGTTGTCCCGATAAAACGGGTCGGGGATCAGTTTGTTCGTCAGCAGGTCGGTCTGCACCACGCCCGGCACCTGCGCCGGATGCCAGTCCTGTAAGTCGGCGCGATCCGTCTTGCTCACCGCCCGGAATTCCCACTTGCCGTCAAGAGGATGCGAAGTAGCTTGGGCGTCAGCCCGAAAAGCCACCGACAAAAGGGCGAATACCACCAATCCCATCGACTGCCAAATCCGCGAAACGCTGCGTCGGGAGTTACTCAATTTAAGGGCACCTCAAGTAGAATGTTCCGCCGGGCTTGGCCAGCTGAGCCCGACGAAGGATAGTGAATGCATTTCGGGCTTGCAAGCAATTCATAGCAATTCAATCCCGTCCCGTTGCTGCCCATGGGAGATCGCACTTTGGATGATCACGCCAGCCGCAAGCCTTTAGACGTCGCCCTGGTCGGCTATGGTTTCGTGGGCAAGACCTTTCACGCCCCGCTCCTGCTCAACGTCCCGGGCCTGCGCCTCAGCCACATCGTTTCCAGCGCCGCCGCCAAAGTCCACAAGGACCATCCCAACATTTCCGTCTTGCCCAAACCCGAAGACGCCTTCGCCAACCACGAATATCGACGTCATCGTCCTTGCCACCCCCAACGACACGCATTTCCCACTAGCGCAGCAGGCCCTCCGCGCCGGCAAGCACGTCGTCATCGACAAGCCTTTCACCAACACCGTCGCCGAAGCCGCCGCGCTAATCAAAGAAGCCCGCAGCGCCCAACGCCTGCTCTCCGCGTTCCAAAGCCGCCGCTGGGATGGCGACTACCTCACCCTCCGCAAATTGCTCGCCGAAAAAACTCTCGGCGATGTTGCCGTCTTCGAATCTCACTACGACCGCTACCGCCCCGAACCGCGCCAACGTTGGCGCGAACAACCCGGCCCCGGCAGCGGCATCTGGTACGATCTCGGCGCTCACCTAGTCGATCAGATCCTTCAGTTGTTCGGTTTCCCGGAAGCAATCTTTGCCGACCTCGGCATCCAGCGCCCCGGCGGTCAGGCTGTCGACTACTTTCACGTCCTCCTCCGCTACGGCCCTCGTCGCGTCATCCTCCACGGCGGCTTGCTCGTAGTAGCCGGCACGCCCGCGCTTCACCGTTCATGGCACGCTCGGCAGTTACACCAAATTTGGAATGGATACTCAGGAAGACGGTTTCAAACGCGGCGACACTCCCGGCAGCCCCGGCTGGGGCCACGATCCCGAAGCCGGCACCCTGATCGTCAAATCCGGGGACCGTTTCGAAACGCGCCAAATCCCCAACCAAGCAGGAAATTATCTCGGCTATTACGAAGGTCTCCGCGACGCCATAGCCAATGGCGCGCCCAACCCCGTCCCTGCCGAAGACGCCATGGAAGTCATCAACGTCATCGAAACCGCAATTAAAAGTTCCGACCAACGGACCGAGCTACCCTTCGTCCCCATCAAATTATAAAATTCGAATCGGCTATGATTTCTGCAGAAGGAAAAACTAGCGACGCAGCCAGGAATCTCATGACCATCGATCAAGACCTAGAAAAGATCGCCCAACAGGAAAAGAAGCTCCAATTCCAAAAATTCGACGCCGCCACTGCCTGGCAGATCGGCTCGGCACTGAAAGCCGAAGCTGAAAAGCGCGGCGTCTCCGTCGCCATCGATATTCAGCTCGGCAATCATCCGCTGTTTTCCTACGCCATGCCCGGAACCACGCCCGACAATCTCGATTGGATCCGCCGCAAAAAAAACGTAGTCAACCGCTACCACCGCAGTTCCTACTCCGTAGGCCTCCGGCACGAAAAATTAGGCACCACGCTCCAGAACAGAGCGGGTTTGGAATTAAAGGATTTCGCGCCCCACGGCGGCTGCTTTCCCATTCTCCTGGCCGGCACCGGCTGCGTCGGCACCATCACCGTCTCCGGTCTCCCGCAGCGCGACGACCACATGATGGTCGTCGAAATCCTGCAATCCCATCTGAAACTAACCGGCGAAGATCTAGCACTCGGTCCTTCTGAAGCAGCTTCCTAATCGATCGTGACCGAGCAGAAAAATCCCGCGTCCGCCATCCGCGCCGTAATCCTCGATTACGGCGAAGTCCTGTGTCACTTGCCCACCAGTGACAACATCGATTTCCTCTCCGCAACTTTCCAATCCGACCCAAAAACATTCCTGCCCATGTACTTAAAAACCCGCGGCCCCTACGATCGCGGAGATATCGCCCCGCAGGAATACTGGCGCCAGTTCGCGCAACAAGCCGGTGTCACCGTCGACGACGCCACCATCCAAAAGCTCCGCGACGTCGACAATCAAATGTGGAGCCGCCCCAACGAACCCATGATCCACTGGCTCACTAAAATTCACGCCGCCGGTTTCAAAACCGCCATCCTCTCCAACATGCCCACCGACATGGCCGACCACGTCCGCAAAACTTTTCCCTGGCTCTCAGAATTCGATCACCACATTTTTTCCGCGGAAGTCCGCACCATCAAGCCAGACCGCGCCATCTACCTGCACACCATGAAAGTTTTAGGAGTTGACCCAACAGGAAGCCATCTTTATCGACGATCGTGAGGAAAATCTAAAAGAAGCTCGCGCCATCGGCATTCATGCGATTCGGTATCAGTCTGTGGAACTTCTAAGGCAGGACCTGCAATCCATCGGTTTCCCGATTCTTCCCTGACATCTAAAAACTAAAACCAGAACTAGAACTAAGACGCCACCCGCAAGTTTTTCCCACTCCTGCCGTTAGCCATGGCGGCGTTTTCTTCTTCCCACCTCCGCCGGATCCCCGCCAGAAATTCCGCCCGCTTCGTCTGCATTGTATTTACCAGCGACGGATTATCCGTTTCCTCATGCGCCGCCGCCCACAACACCATCTCCGTCAGCACCGGCGCCAGATCAATGCCTTTCTCCGTCAGCCGGTAAATCAATCGCCTGCCCGTCCGCCGGATCCGAATACGCGCGAATAATTCCGTGCTCTTCCAGCCGGCGCAAACGGTCCGTCAGAATGTTCGTTGCAATCTTTTCGTACGAACCCAAAAATTCCTTGAACGTCCGAAATCCGCGCAACATCATGTCGCGAATAATCAGCAAGGACCACCGGTCACCCAATACCTCGACCGATGCATTCAGAGGACACCCCGACCTTCGCGCTAAATCCGCCTTTTTCTTCAGCATTTTCAATAGAATAGCACGTTCTTACTTGCTTTTAACAAGTGATATCGCCAGACTGTCCCGTCTAATATTTCGTGACCATAGCGAGACCAAACGCGCCGACCGGCGTCAATAAAAAGCAGCCTGCAATCCTAGCCTCACCCAAAAACAGGAGACCATCATGGAAATCGCTCCGTATCTCGGTTTCAACGGCCAGTGCGACGAAGCCTTCAAATCCTACGAAAAAATTCTCGGCGGCAAGATCGAAGGAATCATGACCTACGGAGGCTCCCCCATGGCCTCGCATTTCCCCCCGGAAATGCACAACCGAATTATTCACGTCCGTCTGGTCGTCGGTAATCAGGTCCTGATGGGCGGCGACGCTCCCCCGCAAAATTATCCAAGCACCCCAAGGTCTCAACGTTTCCATCACCGCCAAAGACCCGGCCGAAACCGAACGCATCTTCAACGAACTCTCCAAGGGCGGCAAAATCACCATGCCCCTGCAGAAAACGTTCTGGTCGCTGCTCTTCGGCATGACCGTCGACCGCTTCGGCACGCCCTGGATCATCAATTGCGCGCAGGCCGCCTAAGCATTCCTACTTACTCGAAAGCACATATTTGTTGCCATCCACGTCTTTAAAAATGGCGGCCGTTCCCCAATCTTCCTTTTTGGGGTCCTTTTCGAATTCAACGCCTTTGGCCTTCATCGCCTTGGCCGTGGCGAATACGTCGTCGCACCAGAACGATAGCGGCTGAAAATCGCCGATGCGATTTTCGTGTCCCTCAGGGGTGAAGAGCACCAGTCCGGTCTCCGCCCCCGGGATCAGCAATTCAATCCACCTCTGCGTTTCTGTGAAAAACTGGTCGGTCGCCACCTTGAACCCCAGCTTCTCAGTGAAAAATTTCAACGACGCATCCTGATCTCGCACCGGAACACTCACAAATTTCAGTCCTCGAATCATTTTGCGCCCCTCCTGTTTGCCGTGCACGCAGCATATCCCGCGTCATTTCACCGTTGCAATCAGCCAGTAATTCCTATATTAACCATTGGTATAGCGATGCCGACCTTCGATCCATACCTTACCGAGGTCCTGATGCGCGATCTCGTCGGCCACGACCGCCGCCCGGTCAGCTTCTTGGTGTATCTGTGGCTCTCGGCCGAGCAGGAGCGCTGCGAAGGAAGTGTCCGAATCAGCTATCAGGAACTCGCCGAGGGTGTCGGTGTTTCGAAAAGTTCGGCGCAATCCGCGGTCGGTTGGCTGGTTCGCCGCCGGCTCTTGGAAGTCACCAAACCCAACGCCACGGCCACGCCGCACTACAATGTTCTAAAGCCCTGGGCTGGCCGCGCACGCCGCCGCTCCGGCCAGACCGATTAATTCCTTCGCAAACAATTCCAGCCCCGAAATCGTTACAATATCCGTGAGGGGAACTCCGTGAAATATCTTCGAAATTATTCCTGGCTGATCCTGACCGCCGCAATCCTTCTGCATCCCGTTCGAACCTCCGCGCAGAACGCCGGCGCGCCGCAAACTCTCGAAGTCAACGTCAACGCCCCCTCGCATCCCTTTCCGCACTTCTGGGAGCAGATGTTCGGCTCCGGCCGCGCCATTCTCAGCCTGCGCGAAAGCTATCGCAGCGACCTCCGCGAAGTGAAATCCGCCACTGACTTCAAATACATTCGCTTTCACGCCATCCTTAACGACGAAGTCGGCGTTTACGACGAAGATTCCAAAGGCCAGCCCATCTACAACTTTTCCTACGTCGATCAAATCTACGACGGCCTGCTGCAGAATCACGTGCGTCCATTTGTAGAGCTCAGTTTCATGCCCGCCAAGCTAGCTTCTGCCGATCTTCGCCAAGCCTTTTGGTACAAGCCGGTCGTCGCTCCTCCCAAGGATTACGAGCGCTGGTCCGCGCTGATTTCCGCCTTCGCCAAACATCTCATCGATCGTTACGGAATCGACGAGGTCTCCCAGTGGTATTTCGAAGTCTGGAACGAACCAAATATCGATTTCTGGGCCGGCGATCCTCGCCGGGCCACCTACTTCCATCTGTACGATGCCGCTGCCGTCGCGCTCAAATCCGTCAGCCCGCGCCTGCGCATCGGCGGCCCCGCCACCGCGCAAGCCGCCTGGGCGGATCAATTCATCAAGCACGTTTCAGATAACAACATTCCAGCCGACTTCGTATCCACTCACGTCTACGGCAACGACAAAGCGCAAGATGTCTTCGGCACCACCGAATTCATCCCCATGAATCAGATGGTCTGCAAAGCCGTTGCCAAGGTCAGCCAGCAAATCAAAGCTTCCGCCAAGCCGAATCTGCCGCTGATCTGGTCCGAATTTAACGCAGTCTACGACAACCAGACCAAAGTCACCGACTCCGCTTTTATGGGACCTTGGCTTGCCGATACCATCCGCCAGTGCGATGGCCTCACCGAGATGATGAGCTACTGGAGTTTTTCCGACGTCTTCGAAGAACAAGGTGTGATCAAGACTCCGTTCTATGGCGGCTTCGGCTTGCTCGCCGAAGGCGGAATCCCCAAGCCGGCCTTCAACGCCTTCGAATTGTTGCACCGCCTCGGCGACCGACGACTCGACGTAACTTCCGATTCGATGCTGGTAACAAAACGCGCCGATGGTTCGCTAGCCATCGCCGTCTGGAATCTTTCGCTCCCCGATGATCCCGGCCAAACGAAGAACGTCACGATCCATCTCGCCGGCCTGAAAGGGAATCGCAAAATAGAAATCAGCCAGGTCGATCCCGACCACGGTTCTCCGCTTCCGGCCTATCACGCCATGGGCGATCCCGCGTCTCCCACCATGCAGCAATACACCGAACTGAAAAAAGCCGCGCAGCTTCCCGCGCCGCGCAAAGAAAATATCAAGAACGAATCCATATCACTCACGCTGCCACCCAAGTCGCTGTTCTTGATCGAGATTCGCTAACCGGGAAAAAATCGCAGATGCCGAATCCATTGCTCCGTTACAACCCTCGCCGGCTTCTCTTGGTCGCAGACCTCGCCGGCACCCTCATCTTCGGCATCGAAGGCGCCACCGCCGCCGTCAGCGGCAATCTCGATTTTTTGGGAATTATGGTCCTGGCTTTTTCCACCGCGCTCGTCGGCGGAATTATTCGCGACCTACTGATTGGTGCCGTCCCGCCCGCGTCGCTCAGGGATTGGCGCTATCCAGCCACTGCCTTCGCCGGCGGCCTGCTCGTCTTTTTTCTCTACCGCTTCTTGCTCCGCATTCCCCCGAACGTGATGATCGACCTCGACGCCATGGGCTTGGCTTTATTTGCGGTCGCCGGTACCGAGAAGGCTTTGGAGTATGAACTCAGCCCATTCATCGCCGTTCTGCTCGGCACCATCACCGCCGTGGGCGGCGGCACCATTCGCGATATTTTTCTCGCCCAAGTTCCGCGCGTGCTGAATTCCGACGTCTACGCCACCGCAGCCATGGTCGGCGCCATCGTCCTGGTCGCCTGCCGCAAGGCCAAAGTTCCTCCAGTCTGGGCCGCGATTCTGGGTGGCACTGTTTGTTTCCTCGTGCGCGTCATCGCCGTATCGCACCACTGGAATCTGCCGAAAGCCGTCAGCCCGTAATCAAGTTTCAACTTGCCTCGAAACATCGCGGCATTTCACGCCGGAAACTGTCCACGCACACTGAATTTCCCCAAACCCGGCACCGTGTTATCGTCAATTAAGGACATGGCCAAGCGCGACACCTCATTCCTCCACGAATCTTTCGAAGTTGGCATCGCCATGAAGGGTTTCGACGGGCTGCTGGAATTTTTCGGCGGCGCGATCATTTTCTTCATGAAGCCCACCCAGATGAACGATATCGTGCGCAAAATCTGTGAACACTTGCTGGCCCGCGCCCCGCATAGCGCGGTAGCCATCCACATGTTCAACGCCTCCCAGAACATGACCAGCAGCAGCACCAAATTTGCCGCGCTCTATCTTCTGTCCCACGGATTAGTGAAAGCGTTGCTCGTTGCCTGCATTTGGATGGACAAGCTGTGGGCCTACCCGCTGACCATCGCTGTTTTCAGCGCTTTCGCGGTCTATCAGGTATTCCGCTTCACGCACACCCATTCCTGGGCGCTCGTAATCCTGACTATTTTCGATGTCTTGATTATTTTGCTGACTTGGAATGAATACCAGCACCAGAAAACCACTAGGCAGGAACAGCTGGCGGGCGCCAGCGTAGTTTAATCGAGCGATTCCGCGTCAATTCCTATGTTCTGCTCGCCGGCCGCTTTCTTTTCGTTGTACTTCTTGACCCACGCAGCAAAACTTTTTCCCGCGGCAGTGTCGCGTCCAGTAAAAGCCAGCGCGGCAATATCCGAATAAAGAATCGAAAGCTTTTCCGGACTGTCTTTCGGCATCACCCGAATCAAACAATCAGAAAGCGCCGGCCCTTTGATCTTGCGATCGTAAACGTAACCTTCGATCTTCTTGCCCGTCTTTCAGCGTAATCGTCAGATCGCCGCGATAATCGAAAGCCTTCTCCAACGCCTCGTGAACTTCCGAAACCGAAGCCATCGCCGGAATCCAGCCTTCCAGATTCTCGTGTACCACGCCCAAGCGCTCTTCAGTGTTTGCAGCCGGTAGGGAATTCGATTCAGACATGAGAGATGTACTTAAACCTTCGGCGAAGCTGCGATCTGCACCAGCTGTCCGGAATTGCTCGGCTTGCCGCTCGCGCCGCCCATCGCATCAGGATCGTTATACTTGTTGAAGAAGGTCGCACGCACGGTAGCCAGGAATCCGCCGATCGTTCCAAACATATCGTCCACGGCGCTGGCTTCATACCCGCTATGCACCATGCAGTTCGCGCACTTCGGATTGCCGCTTTCGGTGCCGTACTGATCCCAATTCGTTTCGCGCAGCAATTCTTCAAACGTGTCGGCGTATCCGTCCTGCAGCAAATAGCACGGCTTCTGCCACCCAAAAATGTTGTAGGTCGGCATGCCCCACGGCGTGCACTTGTAATCGCGCTTGCCCATCAGCATTTCCATGAACAGCGGGCTCAGATTGAACCGCCACTTGTCGTGCCGGTTACTCAAAATCTGCCGGAACAATTCACGCGTCTTCTTCTTGCTCAGAAAATGTTCTTGGTCCGGAGCTTTGTCGTAGGTGTAACCGGGCGAAAGCATCATGCCTTCCACGCCCAGCTCCATCATGTCATCAAAAAAGTGGCGAACGCTCTTCGGATCCGCTCCATCGAATAGCGTCGTATTGGTCGTGACTCGAAAGCCCTTCTGCAGCGCCAACTGAATCGCCTCGACGGCTTTTTCGTAAGTCCCTTCGCGGCAGACCGAAAAATCATGCTCCTCGCGCTGGCCGTCCATGTGCACCGAAAACGTCAGATACTTGCTGGGAGTAAACTCATGCAGTTTTTCTTTCAGCAGCAGCGCGTTGGTGCACAAATAAATGTATTTCTTGCGCGCCACCAGGCCCTTCACGATTTCCGCGATCTGCGGATGCATCAACGGCTCGCCGCCCGGGATGCTCACCATCGGCGCCCCGCATTCATCCACCGCCTTGAAACATTCTTCGGGACTCAGCTGCTTCTTCAGCACGTGCGCGGGGTATTGAATCTTCCCGCATCCGGCGCAAGCCAGATTGCACCGCAGCAGCGGCTCCAGCATCAGGACGAACGGATACTGCTTACGCCCCTTCAGCCGTTGGCCGATGACGTACGACGCCGTCGTCCACATTTGTGAAATCGGTACAGCCATTCAGTTATCACTCCGCGCCCAAGCCTGTGCCGGCGCTTCTGACTTAGACTCCAATTTTACCGGATTCGATGCTTCCTGTGAACCGTAGACTCACCTTTCGTGTCCAAATCCAGCCCCAACGCGCCTTTCCAAGTCACTGATATAGCTGGGGATTCGTCCCGAACCCCGATAGCCTTCCCGCCGATTTTCGTGTAAATTTTTATTTGTGACCAACAAATCAAAATTCAGCGTCGGCCTGGTCCAGATGTCCGTCAGCCGCGACCCGCGAGAAAACCTCGCCAAAGCCACCGCACGCATCGAAGAAGCCGCCAAAAACGGCGCCCAAGTCGTCTGCCTGCCCGAACTATTTCAATCCCAATACTTCTGCCAGCGCGAAGACACCAAAAATTTCGAACTCGCCGAAGCCGTTCCCGGTCCCACCACCGAAGCCCTCGGCCGCGTCGCCCAGAAATCCAAAGTGGTCGTCATCGCGCCGCTCTTCGAACGCCGCGCCGCCGGCGTCTATCACAACACCGCCGCCATCATCGACGCCGACGGCAAAATCGCCGGCATCTACCGCAAGATGCACATCCCCGACGATCCCGCCTACTACGAAAAATTTTATTTCACTCCCGGCGATCTCGGCTTCCGCGCCTTCGACACCGAAGCCGGAAAAATCGCCACGCTCATCTGCTGGGACCAGTGGTATCCCGAAGGCGCCCGCCTCGCCGCGCTTCACGGCGCCGTGATTCTTTTTTATCCCACCGCCATCGGCTGGCATCCCGCCGAAAAAGCCGCCAACGGCGAAGCCCAGCGCGATTCCTGGCGCACCATTCAACGCGGCCACGCCATCGCCAACGGCATCTATGTCGCCGCCGTCAATCGCGTCGGCCACGAAACTCCCACCGAAGGCGGCGACGGCCTGGAATTCTGGGGCACTTCATTCCTCTGCGATCCGCAGGGCGTAGTCATCGCCGAAGCCTCCACCAATCGAGAAGAAATTTTGTACGGCGAAGTCGATCTCGCCCATCTCGAAGATGTCCGCCGCAACTGGCCCTTCCTCCGCGATCGCCGCATCGACGCCTATCAAGGAATCGAGAAGCGTTTCCTCGACGAAAAATCTTGAAGCCCCGAAACGCCGCCAAGCCAAAGCAGCGCCGCCCTCACGCCATCTCCCGCCGCGCAGGGTTTCTCTATGCCTGCCGAATGGGCGCCCCACGAAGCCACCTGGCTCGGCTGGCCCCACAATCCCACCGACTGGCCCGGCAAACTCGAACCCATCCAATGGGTCTACGCCGAAATCGTCCGCAAAATCGCCGTCGGCGAACTCGTCCGCATTCTCGTAAATTCCGCCGCTCACGAGAAGCAAGTCCGCAAAATTCTCAGCCTCGTCGGCGCGCCGTCTAAAAAAAGTTCAGTTCTTTCATTTCCCAACCAATCGTGGCTGGACTCGCGACTTCGGCCCCATCTTTCTCACCCGTGGCATTCCTAATCCCGCCATCGCCATCGCCCGTTTTCGCTTCAACGCCTGGGCCCGCTACCCAGATTGGCAAAAAGACGACGCCATCCCCGCGCAAGTCGCGCGCAAACTAAAAATTCCCATCATCCCCGCCATCCTCGGTGCCCGCGAAATTGTCCTGGAAGGCGGCAGCATCGATGTCAACGGCCGCGGCACAGTCCTCACCACCGAAGAATGTCTCCTCGACCAAAAACGCCAAGTCCGCAATCCCGGCTTCAGCCGCCAGGACACCGAAACCGCGCTAAAAGAAAATTTAGGGGTCACCAATATCATCTGGCTCGGCAAAGGCATCGCCGGTGACGACACCCACGGCCACGTCGACGATCTCTGCCGCTTCGTCAACGCCCACACCGTCAGTCCTCATCCGCGAAAAAAATCAAAAGGATGCGAACTACCGCCCCCTCGAAGAAAACTGGGAACGCATCAAAGATGCCCACCTCGAAAACGGCGAAAAATTAGAAACTGTCGAGCTTCCCATGCCATCGCCGCTTGTTTTCGACGGCGTCCGCCTGCCCGCCAGCTACGCAAATTTCTACATCACCAACGCAGCCGTACTCGTTCCCACCTTCAACGATCCCAACGATCGCCTAGCGCTGGGAATTCTCTCCGAACTTTTCCCCGACCGCCCCGTCGTCGGCATTCACGCCGTCGATCTCGTCTGGGGCTTCGGCACCCTTCACTGCCTCACCCAACAACAGCCACGCACCATAAAGCTCCGTCGAGATTAGTAATTTCCAATCCTCAGACGCCCAAATCCCCGAAAACTTCCCACCAATTTCTCCGCTGACCAGTTTCTCCACATCCTTTCGGAAACTCGATTGCACATCAAGAACACCCATGCCCAACCCAGGCTTCACTCGCGCGAAGTCCGGCCCGCTCAACGTCCTCGCCATCCACGAGATGCTCCCGCATCCCGATCGTCACGGCGCCGACCTGCAATGGATGCAAATGCTCGAAGAACTGCGCGCCGAAGGCCACCAAATCACTCACATCGCCCGCAGCGGAGTAAATCGCGCCCGCTACGCTCCTCCCCTCGAAGCCCTCGGAATCAGAGTGCTAACGCCTGACGCCGAAAAACTCCACTTCCTCGGTTTCGATTTTCCCCACGAATGGTCCCTCGAAGATCTTCTAACCAAAAATAATTTCGATCTAGCCATCCTGTTCCACTGGTTTTGGAACGGAATTTCCATCCCTGAACATTACCTCGAAGATATCCGCCATCTTTCTCCCGACACTTTCATCGCCGTCCTCACCGACGACCAGCAAGGCCTTCGCGAACTGCAACTCGCCAACCTCACCAAATATTGGGCCGACTACGAAAGGTCCCACGATTTCGCCACTCGCGAAATGGAAGTCTATCGCCGCGCCGACGTCCTCCTCACCATTTCCGAAGACGATCGCCAAGCCTTCCTCCGCGCCGATCCGAATCTCCGGACCGGCCCCATGCCTATGATTGCCGCCACCGGCCCCGCCGGCCTTCCGTTCGAATCTCGTAAAGACGTTCTCTTCCTCGCCAATTTCGACAATCCTGCCAATCGCGACGCCGTCGATTGGATGCTCGGCGAAATTTGGCCGCAAAATCCGCAAAGATCTTCCCGCCGCGAATCTCGCGCTCGTAGGAAACAATCTCCCCCCGAAACTCGGCACCACCCAGTCCGGAATCCGTCGCGTCGGATATGTTGCCGATCTCTCGCAAATCTTTGGCCAGTGCCGCGTCGCCGCCTCTCCTGTTCGCTTCGGCACCGGAATCAAAACCAAGAATCTTCTAGCCCTCGCTCACGGCCTGCCTCTCGCCACCACCACCGTCGGAGCCGACGGTCTCAGCCTCTGCCATGGCCAAACAGCTCTGATCGCCGATTCTGCCGCCGATTTTTCAGCGTCAGTTGTCAGCGCCTACACCAACGAAACCCAATGGCACGCCCTCTCCGAAAACGGCCGTCAGCTCATCACCCAAAACTTCAGCCGGCAGCGCATGAAAGAATCCGTCTGCGCCCTGATCGACCAGGCTCGCACTCTCGAACCAAAGCCCCACCAACCGATTTTCAATGGTCCTATCGCATTGTTGAAGATCGCTTTCCCGAGATCTTAACCAGCGCGCCGCCCACCGTCCGTGGCGATCTGCGCACTGCTCGCTACCTCGTCCTTGCGGAAGAATTTCTTGCCGCCGACCAGCCCCAGCGCGCCCTCGCCCAGCTCCGCCACATTTTCGCGATGGTTAGAGGCCGCATCGTCGTGAACGGGCCAAATTTGCGCGCGCTCGATCTCCTGGCCGATTGCTACCGCCGGCTCGCCGACGCACCGACCGCTGCCGATTATCACCAAAAGGCTGCTCGCCATCTCTGGAACAAAACGGCGCCCTCGGCGAAAAATCGTGACGTCGCTAGGCCATCTGCAAATCTCGCCAATCACCGGCCGCTGTTCTCGGTGACCATCCCCACTTGCAACCGCCAGCCAATCTTGAAAAAGTGCCTGCAGGCTCTCGAGCGCCAATCCATCAGTTCCCACGAGTTCGAAATCATCGTCGTCGACGACGGTTCCTCCGACTCGACCGAAGCCTTCTGCAAAAACTTCAACCCGCAATTCGAATTTCACTATATGCGCCAGCTGAACGCCGGTGCCGGTGCCGCCCGACGCCGTGCCGTGCGCCACGCCCGCGGTACGTTTCTTCTTTTCCTGAATGACGATTCGATCGCCTGCCCCGATTTGCTCCAGGCCCATAAAAACGCTCATTTCGACTCACCCTGCGATCGAGCCGCGGTCTTGGGCCAGTTTCAGCTTCCGCCGGAGGCCTCGAATCGCGCCCTCACTCGTTTTCTCGGCATCAGCCCATTTCTCTTTCCTCAGAATTCTCTTCGTCCGGGAAAATACTGGGAGTACACCTACTTCATCACCTGCAATTTGAGCATCGACCGCGAGGCAGTCCTCGCCGTCGGATCTTTTGATCCGCAATTGCGCGTGGCCGAAGATTCGGATCTCGGTTTGCGTCTCGGACGAAAAGGTTTTTGCGTGCGTTATGTCCCGGAGGCCATTGCCACCCACCAGCATCTGCCGTTTACCGTTGCTGATCTCATCCGCCGCGCCGAAGCGTACGGCCCCACGCAATTGGCGCTGCTTCGCAAGCATCCCGCTCTGCTCGGCGACGGCACTTCGCCTTTCGGAATGCTGGATGCCGAGGCCGCCAAAACCTGGCATTCGATAATCGATGGTCGCAGCCAGGAAATCGAAGCTACCGTAAAGCAGCTGGAAAGAATCGACGCCCTCGACTTTTCGCCCTTCCTCACCATGTCCGCCGGCGAAAAAACTGCCGCCGACGAAATCATCGCGCTATTCCGTCGAGCCGTTCCGGACGTTTATTGGTATTATTTTTTCGGCAGCCTGCTCGCTGCTTGGAACCAGGAGCCTGACCAACGCTCGTCGCGCATGGCTCGCAGCGCGGTTGATACCGATGAGGCCTTCCTTTAGAAAAATGGCAGCCAGTTGACCAAACCATCTTCCAACAGCGAATCCTGGCAGCTCTGGCCGCTCGAACGCCTGGAGCGCGAATATTCCCCCAGCAGCTGTGTGCCATCGATCACTCCATTTCTGGAAGCCTACGTCTCACGTAGCGAAGCCGCCGCCAAAGAACTCCCGCACCGCGCGAACCTAAAGTGGGGCGAAGGCGAAGACGAACTTTTCGATTTCTTTCCCGCCGCTTCCCCCGACGCGCCCCTGCTTGTTTTCTTTCACGGCGGCTACTGGCAGGAACATTCCAAAAATGATGTCCTCTTCGTCGCCACCGATTGCGTGCGAAACGGTATCGCCTACGCCTCCGTCGACTACACTCTCGCGCCCAGCATCACCGTAGCCGGCATCGTCGACCAATGCCGCCGCGCAGTCAGAGCGATCCACAACCAATCCCAGGAGCTAGGTTTCAATCGGTCCCGGCTTTTCGTCGCCGGCAGCTCCGCTGGCGCGCACCTGGCCTCGATGATGCTCTTGAATGATTGGCAGAAGGGTTCTGAAGCAGGAGCAGAAAGAATCGCGGGCGCAATACTGCTCAGCGGAGTCTACGACCTCGCTCCGCTAGTCCCGACCTACATAAACGAAGCTTTAAATCTCAATCAGGAAGAAGCCACGCGACTCAGCCCGCTTCACCAGCCACTCGGGCCGCCGGTTCCCGTGATCGTAGCTTGGGGCGAAAACGAACCCAGCGAGTTCAAGCGCCAGAGCCAATCCTTCGCATCCAGATTACAGAGCGCCAATTTCCCGGTCACCGCGCTGGAAGTTCCCGCCGCCAACCATTTCGATATCGTCTCTGAAATCGCGGACCGCGCTAGCCCGTTAGGCCGTCTGTCGCTGGATCTAATTGAAGGTGGGCCCAGTAAATAAAAAGGTGTCTACAACGCTTCGAAGAACTGTTCCGCAAAAATGTAAGAATCCATAAATGAGTTGTAAAGCGGCACCGGCGCCACGCGCATAATGTCCGGCTCTCGCCAGTCACAAATCACTCCAGCTTTGGCCAGCCGGTCGCAAACCCGTTTTCCGTCATTCGGTATTCGCAACGAAAGCTGTGCTCCGCGCTGTCCCGGATCGCTCGGCGTGATGATCTCAAAACGTTTCGACGAATCCTGCTTCAACAAAAATTCCAGGTAACCGGTGAGGCGTTCACTCTTCGCCCGTAACCGCTCGATTCCAGCCTCATCGAAAATCTCCATCGAAGCGCGCAGCGCCGCCAGCGACAGGATCGACGGATTGCTCAGTTGCCAGCCTTCCGCGCTGGGAATTGCCTGAAAATCCGGCCCCATCCGGAAACGCGATTCCTTGTCGTGTCCCCACCACCCGGCAAAACGCGGCAGCGCAGTGTTCTTCGCGTGCCTCTCGTTCACGTAGCATCCGGCGATCGCCCCGGGCCCGGCGTTCAAATATTTGTAGCTGCACCAGATGGCAAAATCCGCATTCCATTCGTTTAGCCGCAAATGCAAATTTCCCGCCGCGTGCGCCATGTCAAAGCCCACCACGCACCCGGCAGCATGTCCCGCGCGCGTGATCCGAGCAAAATCAAAAGCCTGTCCGTTGTAATAATTTACCCCGCCAAAAAGAATCAGCGCGATGCTCTCGCCCTCCGCCGCAATTCGCTCTTCGATGTCTTCGATCCGAACGTACGTCTCGCCCGCTCGCGGAGCCAGCTCAATCAGCGACGTCTCCGCATCGTGCCCGTGCAGCCGCAACTGAGACCCAACCGCATATCGGTCCGAAGGAAACGCATTCGCCTCCATCAGAATTTTGTAACGCTGGCTCGTCGGCCGGTAGAACGTCGTCATCATCAGATGCAGATTTACCGTCAGCGAATTCATCACCACCACTTCGCCGGCCTTCGCTCCCACCAGCCTCGCCGTCGAATCCGCCAGCAATTCGTGATAAGGCATCCACGGATTCGCCGCCTGAAAATGCCCTTCCACCCCCAGCTTTTCCCAGTCCTGCATCTCCTGCTCGATAAATGTGCGAGCGCTCTTCGGCTGCAAGCCCAGCGAATGTCCGCACAAATAGATCGCGTCGGAACCATCCGCTTTCTTGGGAATATGAAAGCGATCTCGAAACGCGGCCAGAGGATCGCCAGCGTCCAAACGCGCCGCGAATGCCTTTGTCCCTTCGAAAGTTTCGGCGGCCACTAAACCAGCTCCAAAGGCGCCAGCTTGCCGCGGACCAAAGTTTCGGCCTTGGCCCAATCGAGTTCATCGGCGCTGCGAATCGAATCACAGAGTTCGCCGAGCATGCGGTCTTGAATCGCCCCGCGAGACAAGGCCACCGAATAGGGGATCCGGTGAAACGTAACCATCGAATACTTCGGCACAAAAACACCGGGAAATTTTGATTCGAGCAGTAATTCCACTTTTTTCCTTAGCAAAAAGCGCGGATCGGCGACCTTGTCGCGCATCTCCACAAAGTTATCGTTTGCCAAATCCGCAATCGCATCCGTATTCGCTTTTCGTGCCGCCTCGAATTCCTTAAAAATCACTGCCCAGTCCGGGCCATGCCGATCGAGCAGTTCCAGAAATACCGTACAGTCCTCGAACGCGCAATTCATCCCCTGCCCAAAAAACGGCACAATGGCGTGCGCTGCGTCACCCAGAATCAGCGCTTTTCCGCCGCGATGCCAAGGCTCGCACTTGATGGTCACCATCGAACCTAGCGGATTCGCAAAAAACTGCTCCGTCAGCTGCGGCATCAGCAGAACGGCATCACCGAAGTAGCTCTCAAAAAACTCGCGAACCATCTCTTCCGAACCAAGCTTCGCGAAACTCTGCTCCCCTTCGAACGGCAGAAATAAAATGCATCCGAATGTTCCATCAGGATTCGGCAAAGCGATCAACATGTAAGACCCGCGCGGCCAGATGTGCAAAGCGTTCGGGTCCATCACATGAGAACCATCCGGCCCAGCCGGTATCGTCAGTTCCTTGTATCCATAATCCAGGATTTCCTGGGAGAACTTAGACTGGCCCTCCTTCATCATTTCATCCCGAATGGCCGAAGCCGATCCGTCCGTCCCGATAATGACCGACGCCTCAATCGCACTCTCCGTCGCCGCCCGTTCGTCGCGAACCATCAGCGCCGGAGCGTTCAGATCCGCACCGATGGACCGCTGTTCGAAATGAAACCCAACGCCCAGCGCTTCCGCCGCATTGATCAGCCCAATATGTAAGTCAGCCCGCGAAATCGAATGAATCACTTCGCTTTCATCTTTCCCATACGGCTGAAACGATATCTTCCCGTCCACCGCATGCATCCGCCGGCCCTTCATCGGTATCACCAAGTGTCGCAAATCGTTCCACAATCCAGCTTCGCGCAGCGCGTGAATCCCGCGCGTCGAAATCGCCAGATTGATCGATCGCCCTGCGCGAATCCGCGCCGTCCGCATGTCCGGCCGCCGCTCGTAAATATCGACCTCGAATCCGCGCTGCGCCAGCGACACCGCTAACAGCGGCCCGGTCAACCCAGCCCCAACCAAAGCGATTTTGTCAGCACGATTCATGGTGAACACCGGCAGGTCAAATCATTCAGCAGGCGCACATCTATCCTTGCAGGTATGTTCGAGCTTCCCACAATTCGGGAAAGAATTTCTTGTCCAGCGTAAGTTTCAAATACGAAGACCCGGTGCTCCCGCCAGTCCCACTGCGAATTCCGATCGTCCGCTCCACCATTTGGATGTGTCGCAGTCTCCAGCTCACCACCAACTCGTCGAATTCGGTCAAGCGCTCGCACACATCGATCCAGTCGCGATGATTTTTCTCATCCGCATACAAAGCATGAATCGCCCGCGCTCGCGTTTCAAAAGTCTCAGGCTCGCTCGACTCTGAACCAGATAGCAGCCGCAACGCCTTCAGCGCCGCAAAAAAAACATCCCGCAACGACGCCTCATGCAATCGACGATTCAAAATTGCATGCGTCTCAGGAGTCAGCTCGTGATAACGCAGCATCTTTTCGTCCTTCAGCCCGCACAAAAATTCAATCTCCCGAAATTGCTCCGACTGAAACCCGCTGGCCGGCGCCAGCTTCTCCCGAAAGGCCAAAAAATGCGTCGGCAGCATTGTCTCCAAAATCGTAAACTGCTCCACCAGCACCCGCATGATTTCGGTGCACCGCCGCAGCAGTCGCGCCGCCTCGTATACCTCATCGCGCGACTCAGGATGCGCGGCTGCGACCTTCAGATTGGCCACGACCGCATCGAGATCGTGCAGCAATTCCTTGAACCACAGCTCGTACGTCTGATGCACCACGATGAACAGCAATTCATCATGATGTTCCGGCGATGACTCCGGCTTCTGCAATTTCAGCAGTTCCGGAACCTTCAAGTACGAGCTGTAATTTAATTTCGACCTCGACTCACCGATTGCAGGGCCTCCAGCAGCGTCAGAAGGCTGCGACGAGAATCCCACCGGGCAACCGGAACCAGCACCAGCCCCAGAAACCTCCGCCACCGCGCGATCGCCCGCAACCGCCGGCGACGCAGCCAAAGTCGCAGCCGGCGCCTTACCCAGCCACCGCGTAGCGTTCGCCACTAGCAGCTTTGATTTCACTTCCGTCGCCAAGCCGCTGTCTCGTATCAGCGACCCCACCCGTTGCTCGCCCAAGGGAAACGGATAATCCGAGCCCAGCACCACGCGATCCGCCCCCATTTTCTCCACCAGAAACCGCAGCGTCGCCGTGTCGAAAACCGCCGAATCCACAAAAAAACGATCCAGATAATGACTCGGCTCAAATTTCGAAACGCCGCGCGCCACCGGATGATGCCGCCAGGCGTTTTCCAGCCGTCCCAGCAAAAACGCGAAACTCCCGCCGCCGTGCGCAAAACAAATTCGCAAATTCTCCGGCAATTGATCGAAAGCTCCACTCACAATCAACGAAACCACCGCCAGCTGCGTCTCCGCCGGCATCCCCACCGTCCACGGCATCATGTACTTCGGCATGCGCGGAGCCGCCATCATGTCCCACGGATGCACCAGTACCGCCGCGCCTTCCTTCGCGCAGTGCCGCAGAAAATCCAGAATCCCCGGATCGTCCAAATTCTTTTCGCCCACGTGATTTCCGATTTGCACACCCACATGCCCGGCTCGCATGCAGCGCGTTAACTCCGCGCAAGAAGCGTCAATATCCTGCAGCGGCACCTGGCACAGCGATTTCAGCCTTCCTCCACTCGGTCCGCAAAATTCGAGCGCCGCGTCATTAAAATACCGCGCGCAATCCAGCGCGTCCTTCGTCTCACGCCCATAAGCAAAAAGCACCGGCGTCGCCGAAACAATTTGCTGATCGATCCCATCTCGATCCATATCGTCCAGCCGGACCTTCACGTCCCAGCACGCCGAAGTAATTTTCCGAAACTCCCGGTCTCCGAGCATGATCACCGCCTTGCCCGGCTCGGTGTGCTTGATCCAAGGCCAATCCGGCGTGCCATACCGCGCCGCCAAATCCGGCCAGGATTCAGGAAAAAAATGCGTATGAATGTCGATAGCTTTCATGGGTCAGGGAAAAACCACTTACCTCGGAGCAGGTTTGCCAGGATGGACCGTTCCGCAACTCGGGCAGACGCGCAGCTTCTCGTTGTTATGGAAATTCTCAAAAAGCGGCGGCAAATCTTTCACGATGCTCTTCAACAAAACTTCCGCGCGATGCACCAGATGGTGACACTTCTCGCAGTACCACTCGAATCCGTCTTTCTCGCCCTCCGCCCGCGGCATTTCCACCACCATCCCAATCGTCCCGTGCGCATGCCGTTGCGGCGAATGCCTCACATGTTTCGGCAGCAGAAAAATCTCCCCTTCTTTAATCGGTATTTCGATCGGAGGTTTTCCCGGCGTCTCCATCACTCGGATAAAAATATCGCCTTTCAGTTGGTAAAAAAATTCCTCAGTAGGATCGTCGTGATAATCCACGCGCTGGTTTGGCCCGCCCACCACCGTCACGATCATGTCGCCATCGTCCCAAACCTGCGCGTTTCCCACCGGCGGCTTCAATTTGTCGCGGTTGGCATCAATCCACCCCTGAAAATTGAACGCCTTCAGCGATTTGATTGACGGCATCTAACGCTCCTTAAGATTTCGGAATCGGTTTGTACGCAATCGCCTTCATCTCGATCAGCAAATGCGGGTGCGGCAATTGGTGCACCGCTACCGTGGTCCGAGTCGGACCTTCTTCATCAAAAAATTGCGCGTACACCTGGTTGTAACCCACAAAATCGTCCATGTTCACCAGGTAGCTGCAAATTTCCACCACGTCCCGCAGGTCGGCGTTCACACTGGCCAGAATGTCGCGAATGTTTTCGATCACCGCGCGCGTCTGTACCCGAATGTCGAGCTCCATGCCGCCCGCTTTATCCGGCTCGGCTCCCGCGATCGAATTGTCGAAGCGTCGCGAGCTGGTCCCGGAAACGAAAAGGTAATCTCCCGCCCGCTTCAGATGCGGAAATCGCCCGCGCGGAACAGCCTTGCCGGCAACCGTCTTACTTTCGGTATTCATCGTCGTTCTTCACAACTTAACGCATATGTTGTTGAGTTCGGAATAAAAATTCAGTGAATGCATCCCGCCTTCGCGCCCAATCCCCGATAGCCCCACGCCGCCAAACGGCGTGCGCAGATCGCGCAGAAACCAGCAGTTCACCCAGGTGATGCCCGCGCGCAACTGCTCCGCCACCCGATGACCGCGCTTGATGTGGCTGGTCCACACCGAAGCCGCCAGCCCGTAACGCGTATCGTTCGCTTTCGCGATCGCTTCCTCTTCCGAATCAAACGGCGCAATGTGGCAAACCGGACCAAAAATCTCTTCGCGAACGCAGCGCGCCGATTCCGCAAGTCCCGTCAGAATCGTCGGCGAAATAAAATACCCATTATCGCGAGCGTCTCCAAATCGCGGCACTCCGCCGCCAGTAATAGTCGTAGCTCCCTCTTTCCGCGCTAATTCGTAATACCCCAGAACTTTTTCTCGATGGTTTTTAGAAATCAGCGGCCCGGTCGTCGTAGCCTTGTCCGCCGGCAAACCCAATCGCAGCGCTTCCGCCTTCGTCTTCAGCGCCGCCACGAATCGATCGAAGATGCCACGCTCCACATAGACTCGTTCAGCGCACAGGCACACCTGCCCGGTGTTCATAAAAACTGCTTCCGCCACGCCCGCCACCGTTTCGTCAAAATCGCAGTCCGCAAATACAATCGCCGCATTCTTGCCGCCCAGCTCGAACGAAACCGGCTTCACGCTATCGGCCACCTTGCGCATAATCGCCGCGCCGGTGCTCGATTCGCCCGTAAAAGTAATCGCATCGACTCCCGGGTGCGAGGTCAGAAATTCCCCCGCCGAATCGCTTCCAAATCCGTGCACCAAATTAAATACGCCCGCCGGCACGCCCGCCGCTTGCATCACTTCCGCCAGCAATGTGGCGCTTGCCGGAGTTTCCTCCGAAGGCTTCACCACCACGCTGTTTCCGCACGCCAGGGCCGGCGCCACCTTCCAGGTCAGCAGCAGCAGCGGCAAATTCCACGGCGTGATAATTCCAACCACTCCAAGCGGCTTGCGCACCGCATAGTTCAGCGCCGCCGATCCATCAGCCGCTTCCGTGCGGAAAGATTCCAGCGGCGCGGTCTTCACCAAATCCGCAAACACCCGAAAATTCGCGGCGCCGCGCGGAATATCAACCCGCGAAGCCAGCGACACCGGTTTCCCGGTATCGGCGACTTCCGCGGAAACAAATTCGTCCAATCGCGCTTCGACCCCGTCGGCGATTTTCTGCAACAGTGCCGCGCGCCGGGCCACGGAGAATTTTCCCCATTCGCCATCGTGCGCGCGCCGAGCGGCCTGCACCGCCTCGTCCACCTGGGCCTTATCAGCTTCCGAGACTTGGCCGATGATCGTACCGTTCGCGGGATTTATATCCGGGAATTCACGCGAGCCGCGAACGAAGCGCCCATTCACATAGTTTTGAAATATTCTCACGGAGATTTGGATCCACCAGTTCGCGCGCTCAGCTTAAGGCAGCCACCGCGCGCCCACCAAGAATCTGCTCAATACCATATCAAAATTCGGAGGCAGGCCGCCGCTTTCGCTTCTCAGCAAAAGGGCGTTGAGCGCAAAGCTGGTCCCCTGCAGAACGCACCCAGCTCTATTGGTTGGTGGGAGCCGCCGGAGCCGTCGTATTTGGATCTTGCGCCACTTGTTTCTGCGAAGGCAGCTGCGCTGCATCCCAACCCCCGCCCAGGGCCTCGA
Organism: uncultured Acidobacteriota bacterium; assembly: GCA_963711325.1. Lineage (GTDB taxonomy): Bacteria > Acidobacteriota > Terriglobia > Acidiferrales > UBA7541 > Palsa-295. Next base: position 52,290 of record CAVQDR010000002.1, read on the forward strand.
CCAATTGCACACTCGAGGTCATCTGCTGGATGCGCAAGTCCACCGCCGTTTGTTTGTTGCTCAGCAACGAAGTCTGCGCCGTCAAAACGTTGAGATAAGGATCGATCCCCAATTTATAACGGTCAGTCGCCACCTTCAGCGTGCGCTCTGCCGATTTTACCGCCGTATCTTGCTGCTGAATTTCAATCGATAGCAGCCGCAATGCCGCCAGATTATCTTCCACCTGCTGAAACGCCGTCAGCACCGTCTCCCGGTAATTCGCCACGGTCACGTCGTACTGGGCCCGGAATTGCTGCACCGTACCCTTGCGCAATCCGCCGTCGTAAATTGTTTCGGAAACTGCCGGGCCCACCGCGAAGAATCGGCTCGGCCAGGTGAACCAGCTCGTAAACGAATGTGATTCGAGGCCCGCCGCCGCGCTCAGGGTCAACGTCGGATAATACGCGGTGAGCGCCACTCCAATCTGCGCGTTAGCCTGCTCCATCAGCCGCTCGTTCGCGGCCACGTCCGGCCGCCGCTCCAGCAGTTGCGATGGCACGCCAAAGGGAATCGCCGGGGGATTCGATTTCAAAGGTTCCGCCGCGATCGAAAACGAAGAAGCCGGTTGCCCGGCCAGCATCGCGATGGCGTGCTCGTATTGCGCGCGCAGAATTCCCAGGTTGGTGTCTTGCGCTTGCGTGGATTCCAGTTGCGTCTCCGCCTGCGCCACGGATTCGTCCGAATCGATTCCCGTGTCGTAAAGCGCCTTCGTCAGATTCAGCGACTCTTGATAAGCGATAACCGTCGAATCCAATAGTTGTTTCAGGTCGTCCTGCCCACGCAGCTGAAAATAATCGGCTGCCACTTCCGCTTGGGCCGTCAGCCGGACGTTTTCCAGGTCCGCTGCGCTGGCCTGCGCCGCGGAAGCTTGCGCGCGCACCGTGTTTCGTACCCGGCCCCAAAGATCGGGCACCCAGGTGGCATCGAAAGGCAAATCGAATAGTGAACTCGTCCCCGCCCCAGTTGCCGTCGCAGACAATCCCGCTTCTGCCGGCTGCCGGCTCGTCGTGATCGCCGGCCCCACCGTCACCGTCGGGTAATACGCCGCGCGAGCCTGCTTCACCAGGGCCCGCGCTGCAAAATAAGTCGCCGCTGCCGACTGAATGTTTTGGTTCGAGATGTTCACCTGCTCCTCGAGCGCATTCAGCTGGAGATCGTTAAAGGCTTCCCACCATTTTCCGTGCAGGACGTTGTCTTGCGGCTGCGCAACTTTCCAGCCGTCCGTCTTGCTGAAATCCGCCGGCGTCAGTTCTTTGTAAGCCTGCGGCGTCTGCACCGTCGGCTTCTGATACTTCGGACCAACCGTGCATCCACTAAAGGTCAAGGCCGCGACCAGCACCGCCGTGCCCATCCTCTTTTTCTTGCAGCTTTTCATCATAAGAACAATTCCATGACGATTCGTATTCAAAACAATCAACCCAGATTCTCCTGCGGAGCCGCTGCGATCCCACGACGGCTACGCCGGTTCGCCCAGCGCAGCCGCATTCGGTCGAGATACAGATAAACCACCGGCGTCGTATACAGCGTCAACATCTGGCTGACGATCAAGCCGCCGATAATCGTGACGCCCAAAGGCCGGCGCAGCTCCGAACCCGTCCCGGTTCCAAACGCCAAAGGCACAGCACCGCAGATCGCCGCCATCGTGGTCATCAGAATCGGACGGAACCGCAGGATGCAGGCCTGAAAAATCGCATCTTCCGAACTTTTGTGATCGATCCGCTCCGCCGCCAGCGCAAAATCAATCATCAGAATCGCATTTTTCTTCACGATGCCGATCAGCAGGATCACTCCAATGATTGCAATCACGCTCAGGTCGATATGGAAGATCAGCAAAGCCAGCACCGCTCCCACCCCGGCCGAAGGCAGCGTCGATAGAATCGTTATCGGGTGAATGAAGCTCTCGTACAACATCCCCAGCACGATATAAATCGCCGCCAGCGCCGTGATGACCAAATATCCTTCGCTCGAAAGTGAGGATTGGAACGCCGCCAGCGTTCCCGAAAACATCCCTTTAATCGTGCTCGGCATGCCCATCGCCGTTTGCATTTGACCGATCGCCGCCGAAGCGTCGCTCAGTGCCACTCCCGGTGCCAGATTGAACGAAATTGTCACCGACGGAAACTGGGTCTGATGATTCACCGAGAGCGGCGCGGTCTTTGGCGCGTAGTGCGTAATCGCGCTCAACGGAACTTCCTTGCCCACCGACGGTCGAACATAAATGTCGTTCAGCGACGACGGGTTTTGCCAGAACTGCGGCGCCACTTCCATCACCACGTGGTACTGATTCAGCGCCGTGTACATCGTCGAAACCTGCGCCTGTCCAAACGCCTCGTACAGCGTGTTGTCGATCATCTGCGGCGTAATTCCCAGGCGCGATGCGGTGTCTCGATCGTAGACCAGTGAGGCCTGCAGGCCGCTGTTTTGCTGGTCCGAATTCACATCGGTGAGCATGTGCTGCTTCTTCATCTGGGAAAGCAGCACCGGCCCCCACTTCACCAGGTCGTCCAGGCTGTCGCTCTGGATCGTGTACTGATACTGCGCGCTGCTCGATCGTCCGCCAATGCGCAGATCCTGCCCCGCCTGCAAAAATACCGTCGCCCCGGGAATTGAAACCAGTTGTGGGCGCAGCCGGTCCACCACTTGGCTGGCGCTGATCTTGCGTTCGGAAAGCGGCTTCAGCGCCAGGAACACCTGGCCGGTATTCACCGCCCCGGAACCCCCGGTGAACGCGGCTACGTGCAGCACCGCCGGATCCGTTTTTATCTTTTGCACGAACTTCAGCGTCAGGTCCTGCATCGCCTGGAACGAAATATCCTGCGCCCCCTGAATCCCGCCGAAGACGCTGCCGTTGTCTTGTTCCGGGAAAAATCCTTTGGGCACGATGTAGAACAGCACCCCGTTCACGATAATCGTCAGAATCAATACGGCCAGCGTGATCCCTGAATGTTGCAGCACCCAAGTCAGCGTTCGCTCGTAGAACGACAACATCCCCTCGAAGAATTTCTCGCTCAGGTTGTAAAGTTTTCCGTGTTGCTCGCCTTCGTGATTCTTCAGCAGCCGCGAGCACATCATCGGCGTCGTGGTCAGTGATATCGCCAGCGAGACGAGAATCGCCACCGAAAGCGTCACCGCGAATTCGCGGAACAACCGCCCCACGATGCCGCCCATCAGCAGGATGGGAATGAATACCGCCACCAGCGAAATGCTGATCGAAAGCACCGTGAACCCAATTTCCGCGGCGCCTTTCAACGACGCCTGCATCGGACTCATGCCTTGCTCGAGGTAGCGCGTAATGTTTTCGATCACCACAATCGCGTCGTCCACCACGAATCCGGTAGCCACCGTCAAAGCCATCAACGACAAATTGTCGATGCTGAATCCGCAGAGATACATCACCCCGAACGTTCCAATCAGTGAAACCGGCACCGCCACGCCCGGAATCAAAGTCGCGCGCACGTTCCGCAGAAACACAAAAACCACCAGGATCACCAGGAATACCGAAATCACCAGCGTCCGTTCGACGTCCTTCACCGACGCCCGAATCGTCGAAGTGCGGTCCAGCACCACCGTGAACTGAATCCCCGCCGGCACCGACGCTTCCAGCGAAGGAATCGAGTCGATGATGCGGTCCACCGTTTCGATGATGTTCGCGCCCGGTTGCCGGAACACGATCAGCACCACGCAGGGCTTGCCGTCCAAAAATCCGGCAGCCCGAATGTTCTCCACCGAATCGACCACTTGGGCGATGTCTGACAATTTGATCGCCGCGCCCTTGTTGTAGCCGACGATCAAGTTCTTGTAGTACTCCGCCTTCAACAGCTGATCGTTGGCCACGATGTCGGAGGTGATCTGCCCGTTGGTGATTTGCCCTTTGGCCAGGTTCGCATTCTGCGAACTCAACATCGAATTCACGTCTTGCAGCCCCAAACCAAAATTGTTCAGCTGCGTCGGATTCAATTCCACCCGCACCGACGGCAGGGAACTGCCGCCCACCGAAACCTGGCCCACGCCGTCCACCTGCGAAAGCCGCTGCTGCACGATGGTCGAGGCCGCGTCGTACATCGGCCCGCGGTCGTAGACCGTGGAAGTCATCCCTATAATCATGATCGGCGAATCCGCGGGATTGACCTTGCGATAGGTGGGATTGGACGGAAGATTCGCCGGCAAATAGCTGCGCGCCGCATTGATCGCCGCTTCCACGTCGCGCGCCGCGCCATCAATGTTGCGACTCAGGTCGAACTGCATCGTGATGCTCGTCGTCCCCAAAAAACTCGACGACGTCATCTCCGTCACGCCGGCAATTCTCCCGAATTGCCGCTCCAGCGGCGTCGCCACCGAAGACGCCATGATTTCCGGCGCCGCCCCCGGCAACGTCGCTGCCACCGAAATCGTCGGGAAATCCACCTGCGGCAGCGAGGCCACCGGCAACACCCGAAAAGCCACCGCGCCTGCCAAAGCGATCGCAATCGTCAGCAGGGTCGTCGCTACCGGTCGATGGATGAATGGCGCTGAGATACTCATGCTTAATCCGCCGGAACCGATTCCGGGTTCTGATTTCCGCCCGTCCGGTACGCAGCCACTCTCTTCGCCAGGTTATCGAAGAAGATGTAGATCACCGGAGTCGTGTACAGCGTCAAAACCTGGCTCAACAGCAAACCGCCCACCATCGCGATGCCCAACGGCCGCCGCAGCTCCGAACCAATCCCTGATCCCAGCGCCAAAGGCAAGCCGCCCAGCAGCGCCGCCATCGTGGTCATCATGATTGGACGAAACCGCAGCAAGCACGCTTCGTAAATCGCGTCTTCCGAGCTTTTCCCGTGCTTGCGCTCCGCCTCCAGCGCAAAGTCGATCATCATGATTCCGTTTTTCTTCACGATGCCGATCAGCAAAATAATTCCAATCAGCGCGACAATGCTCAACTCCTGCCCGCAAATGATCAGCGCCAGAATCGCGCCCACTCCCGCCGAAGGCAGCGTCGACAAAATCGTGATCGGATGAATGTAACTTTCGTAAAGCACGCCCAGCACGATGTAAACCGTGATCAACGCCGCCAGAATCAGAATCGGCTCGTTGCTCAGCGAAATTTGGAACGACGCCGCTGTTCCCTGAAATGCCGCCTGCACGCTCAGCGGCATGTTCAAACCCTGCTGCGCCTCCGTAATCGCTTTCGTCGCCTCGCCCAGCGAAGCTCCCGGCGCCAAATTGAACGAAATCGTCACCACCGGAAATTGTCCCTGATGGTTCACCGAAAGCGGCGCGCTGCGCGATTCGAAATGCGTGAACGTGCTCAGTGGAACCGCGGCTCCATTCGGCGTCGTCACCGCCGTTGGATTCGGCGATCCCGTGCTCGCCCCCGACTTCGACGCCGAAGGGCTCGGTGAAGACGAGCCCGTGCTCCCCGATGCGGTCGACGAAGTAACCACGTTGTTCCCCGACGCCGATGCCGTCGTCAACGCCGTCGGCGCCAGCGCCGAACGCACGTAAATGTCCTGCAGCTTCGACGGCGTCTTCTGAAACTCCGGCAGCGTCTCCAGGATCACGTGATACTGGTTCAGCTGCGTGTACAGCGTCGACACCTGCCGCTGCCCGAATCCGTCATACAGCGTCTGATCGATGCTGGTCGGCGTAATTCCCATGCGCGAAGCCGTCACTCGATCGATCACCAGCGCCGCCGAAAGCCCGCTGGTCTGCTGGTCCGTCGCCACGTCCTGAATTTGCGGCAGCTGATTCAGCTTTTCCATCAGCCGGGTTGTCCACTGATTCAATTCGTTAAGATCCGGATCTTCCAGCGTGTATTGATACTGCGTCCGGCTGACCCGGTCTTCCACCGACAAGTCCTGCACCGGCTGCATGTACAGCGTAATCCCGTCGACCTTCGCCAATTCCGATTGCAGCCGGTGAATCACTGCCGTCGCGTTAATCCCGCGATCTCCGAGCGGTTTCAGGTTGATCAGAATCCGACCGTTGTTCAGCGTGGTATTCGTCCCATCGATGCCGATAAAAGACGACAGGCTCTCCACCGCCGGATCTTTCAGAATCACCGCGCTCAGTGCCTGCTGCCGCTCCGCCATCGCCGGAAACGAAATCGATTCCGATGCCTCCGAAATTCCCTGAATAATCCCCGTATCCTGCACCGGAAAAAATCCCTTGGGCACAATGATGTACAGGAAAATAGTCAGCGCCAGCGTCAGCACCGCCACAATCAAAGTCAGCGTCTGGTGCTGCAGCACCCACTTCAACGTGCGGCTATAAAAACTGATTACCGCCTCAAAACCGCGCTCGGAAAGTTTGTAGAACTTCCCGTTCTGCGCCTCCGGATCGTGCTTCAGCAATCTCGCGCACATCATCGGCGTCAGCGTCAGCGAAACCACCGCCGAAACCAGAATCGTCACGCTCAAGGTAATCGCGAATTCGCGGAATAGCCGCCCGACGATGTCGCCCATGAATAGCAGCGGAATCAGCACTGCGATCAGCGAAATCGTCAACGATACGATCGTAAAACCAATTTGCTGCGAACCGTTCAACGCCGCTTCCAGCGGCCGCTCGCCTTCTTCAATGTAGCGAACGATGTTCTCGATCATCACGATCGCGTCGTCCACCACGAATCCGGTGGAAATCGTCAACGCCATCAGCGTCAAATTGTTCAGGCTGTATCCCGCCAGGTACATCACCCCAAACGTGCCCACCAGCGACAACGGCACCGCCACGCTGGGAATAATGGTGGCCCGGATATTCCGCAAAAACAGGAATATCACCATGATCACCAGGAAAACAGTCAGTCCCAATTCGAATTTCACGTCCGATACCGACGCCCGAATCGTCGTGGTCCGGTCGGTCAGTACGATCACGTTCACCGCCGCCGGCAAACTCGATTGCAGCAACGGCAATATCGTCTTGATCCGGTCCACCACCTGAATAATGTTCGCGCCTGGTTGCCGCTGAATGTTGACGATCACCGCCGGCGTCAAATTCATCCACGCCGCCTGCTTGACGTTCTCCACGTCGTCGATCACATTGGCCACGTCCGAAAGCAAAACCGGCGAACCATTGTGGTAAGCGACCACCACCTTCTTAAAATCGCTGCTCGCCAGCAATTGGTCGTTCGCGTCGATCTGGTAATCCTGCTGCGGCCCGTCGAAATTTCCCTTAGCGGAATTCAGGCTGGTCTGCTGCAGCGCCGATCGCACGTCTTCCAGGTTGATTCCATAGGAAGACAACGCCGTGGGATTCACCTGCACCCGAATCGCCGGTTTCTGCCCGCCGCTAATGCTCACTAAGCCGATTCCCGGCAGCTGCGAAATCTTTTGCGCCAGCCGCGTATCCGCCAGATCTTCTATCTGCGCCAGCGGAATCGTCTTGGAGGTCAGCGCCAGCGTCAGAATCGGCGTATCCGCGGGATTGGTCTTGCTGTAGATCGGAGGCGTGGGCAAATCGACCGGCAGGTACGACTGCGCCGCGTTGATCGCGGCCTGCACTTCCTGCTCGGCTACGTCGATATTCAACGAAAGCGAAAACTGCAAAACAATGACCGAGCTGCCGTCGGAACTTGTCGACGTCATCTGGTTCAGCCCCGGCACCTGACCGAATTGCCTTTCCAGCGGCGCCGTTACCGCCGAAGCCATCACGTCCGGATTCGCGCCCGGATAAAACGTCACCACCTGGATCGTCGGGTAGTCCACTTCCGGCAACGCCGAAATCGGCAATTGCGAATAGCCCACCATTCCCGCCAGCAGAATCGCGAACATCAACAGCGTGGTCGCGACCGGCCGCAGAATAAATGCGCGGGAAGGATTCACTAGCGTTGCGCTCCTGAACCGATCGCCCCTGAATTCGAGCTCGAACCGGTGGCGGCGCCAGACGCGTTCGATCCCGGGGCGCCTCCTTTGGAGCCGCCTCCTAACCCGTTTCCATTGTGAATCGTGACCTTGGCTCCATCCTGCAACTTGTCAAAACCGGTCAACGCCACCACATTCCCGGGTTGAATCCCCTGAACCGCGGAAGTGCTCCCGTCGGTCGTACCCACCGTAACTTGCTGCACCGATGCGGTACCGCTCGGCGCGCTCTGTCCCGACGCGCCCTGTCCCGACGCGCCCTGACTTGACCCACCCTGACCCGACCCGCCCTGATCCGGCTTGATCAGATACACAAACGCGCTCGCCGCGTTCCGCTGAATCGCCGCAGTAGGAATCAGCGTCGCGTTTTCCTGCGTATCTACCAGCAGCCTGGCGTTTACGAATTGGTTTGGAAATAAGGCCAGATCCCCATTCTGGAAAATGGCTTTCAGTTTCACCGTGCCGGTCGAGGTATCGATCTGATTGTCCAGGGTCAGCAGCGAACCCGTCGCTAGTTGGGTCTGCTGATCTCGATCCAGTGCATCGACGGACATCTTGTGCCCCGCGCGCATCTGTTTTTGAATCTGCGGCAGATAATCTTCCGCCACGCTGAAAATCACCGTGATCGGCTGTAGTTGCGCGATCACCACCAGCGCCGTCGTGCTCCCCGCCGTCACAATGTTTCCCGGATCCACCAGTCGCAGCCCCACACGCCCATCAATCGGAGCGCGAATCGTGGCGTAATCCACATTGGTCGTCGCGCTTGCCACCGTGCCCTGATCGTTCTTCACCGATCCTTCATACTGCTTCACCGTCTGGGTCTGGTCGTCCAGTTGTTGCTTCGCGATTGCATTGCGGTTGAACGCTTCCTGATACCGGTTCAAATCGATGCGCGCTTCGGCCAGCAGCGCTTCATCATGCGCCAGCGTGCCTTCCGCCTGGGTCAGCGCCGCCGCGTACGGCCGCGGATCGATTTGAATCAGGATGTCGCCCTTGTGCACCATCTGGCCTTCGCGATAATTCACGCTCACGATCTGCCCGTCCACCCGGCTGGTAATCGTTGCGGTATAAACCGACGTCACCGTTCCCAGCGCGCTGATGTAGACGCCAATCGGCCCTTGCGTCGCGGTCGTCGTCGAAATCGGCACGCCGCGCCCCGCCGCCGCTGCTTTGGCCTTGGCCGCCTGGGCCGCGCTTTGCTTGTTCTGATACACCCGGAAGCCCACCAAGCCGACCAGCAACAGCAGCACGATCCAAATCCAGGCGTGGCTTTTCGGCCGCGCGGGTTCCACCGGCGTCGTGTGGGTCGGACGGTTTGCCGTCGGTGTTACCGGCGCCCCGGTCGTTGTCGTCGTCGCGCTATCGGGTTTCGCCAAATTCTGAAAATTCTCGGCCACTGGTAGTCCTCTTGATCAAAGTCAGTTCTGCTGTCAACACGGGTTAGAAACCCGCGATGTTCCTCGGGGAGGCCGGCAGACGATTCAATTATCCGTTGATTGGCTCGGCTTTGGTTAGCAAGACTTCTTCAGGCATGCGACGTTTCATCTGCGGCGCGGGTCGCCTTGCCATGTCGGCTATAACCGGCTTCTCGCCTTACCCTCGGATCGGAGCGATTTTATACGCACTACATTCCGACGAGCCAGACGCCCATTTGGTTTCATGCGAGGTTGCCGCCGGCACCCTTCGCGCTGGGCCGCAAGCCCGCCCAGCTCGAAGCGCCCAGAAGCTACGAAGGTTTCGGTGGCCGCAACAACAACGGCAAGATGGCGGACGCGGCCGTCACCCCGGCGATCACATGCAAAGCACCGGTATACGAACCGCTCGACTGCCGCAAATACGCAATCAGCAGCGGGCCGAAGGCGCTGGCAAATCCCCACGCCGTCAGCATCAAACCATAAATCGGTCCCACGTTGGTCGGCCCAAAATAATCTGCCGCGAATGCCGGCATGGTTCCGAATCCGCCGCCGTAGCACATCAGAATTATGAAGGCCACAATCGTCAGCGCGGTAGCCGTGGTGAAGCTGGGGAAGAACCAGAACAGGGCCACCTGCACCAGGAACATCACAAAAAAAGTCGCTTTCCGGCTGATGAAATCTGAAACCCAGGCCCAGAACACCCGGCCCACTGCATTCCCGATGCTGACGATGCCCACCATGCTCGCCGCCACCACTGCGGTGACTTTGGCGATCTCCTGAAACATCGGAGATTCCTGCGAGATCAGCGAGATCCCGGCGGAGGTGTTCAGAAACAGCACCAGCCACAGCGCCCAGTATTGCCAGGTGCGAACCGCTTCACCCAGCGTGTAATCCTTGGCCGTGCGGTGCGATTTTTCCGAAGCCGTGGGCGACCAATCTTCCGGCGTCCAGCCCGCCGGCGGATTCTGCATAAAGAATCCCGCGGCCAGCGTCACAATCAGATACCCGATGCCCAGATAAGCGAAAGTGGAAAGCACGCCGACATGCTGGATCAGCCGCGTCGCGACCGGCGCCGTCACCAGCGCGCCCGCGCCAAATCCTCCCACCGCGACGCCCGTAATCAAGCCGCGCTTATCCGGAAACCATTTCAACAGCACGGCGACCGGGACGATGTATCCGAAGCCCAGCCCAATCCCGCCGATCACCCCGTAGCTCAGATACAGCCAGGTCAAGCTGTGCGAAAAACTCGCCAGGAAAACTCCCGAGCCGTACAGCACCGCTCCGGTCAGGGCCACGATGCGCGGTCCTTTTTTGTTCAGCCACAACCCGCCGAAGAACGCCGAGAACCCCAGCACCAGAATGCAAATCGTGAAGGTCAGCGTCACCTGCGGAATGGTCCAGCCGAACAATTTGGCCAGTGGAATTCGGAAAACGCTCCAGGCGTAAACCGCGCCCAGCGCAATCTGCATAAAAACGCCGGCCAGCGCGATTCCCCAGCGATTTGTGGTTTTCATCCTCGCTCCTCGGAAATTCTAACTCGTCAGCTTGGCCCGTCGCCGCAACTGCCCAGACCACAGCGCCCCGGCTCCGATCAGCGACGACTGCGAACCGAACTGCGCGCTCAATATTTTCACCCGGCCCGCCTGCGGGCGGCTCGCGCCCGCTTTCAGCGCCTTCTCGATTCGCGCCTTGCGTGCCGTGAAAACTTTCCCGAGGCCGCCCCCGAAGACAATCGCGTCTGGCTCCAAAATATCGAAAACATTTCCAAGCCACACCGCTAGCCGATCGCAGGCCGTATCCAGAATTTCCTGGGCCAGCCGGTCGCCGCGTTGGGCAGCTCGGGCCACCAACTCGGCGTTCAGCGGACTCAAATTTTCTTGCAGCATACTCCTAAGTACTCTGGCTTTTGCGCCCGCCTGCGGCAATCCGAGCTGCGCCGCTCGCCCGATCGCTTTCCCCGACGCGTACATCTCAATGCACCCGCGCTTCCCGCACGGGCACCAAGGGCCCGTGAAGTTGATGGTCATATGACCGCCCTCGCTGGGCGGAAGATGCCATCCATCTTTCGTCGCGTAAGCCATGCAGGTGCCGATGCCGGTCCCCAAACTCACGTAAAAGAATCGCCGGTAGCCGCGCCCCGCTCCCCATTCCGCTTCCGCCCGCGCCGCCGCGTTCGCGTCGTTCTCCAATCGAACCGGCAGGCCATAAACGCCGCGCAGCTTTTCCGCAAGGTCATAGTTGCGCCAACAAGGAAGATTCGCAGTCTGCAAAACCCTGCCTCTCTCTACGTCCACCCAACCAGGCACCGATACCCCAATCGCTTTCACGCTACGCCTTGGCGCGCGAACCAAAACCGCATCGACAGCTTCCCGCACCGACCGCAACCCCTCTGCCGCGCTCCGCTGCACCACCATCGCACGCCGCTCCGTGGCGATCACCTTCCCGCGCGCGTCAATCAGCGCCGCCTCGACCTTCGTCCCGCCCACATCGATCGCCAAGATCAACCCGTCCCCTCCGTCGCTCAGTCTTATGGCACACCCCGCAAACTCTAGCAATCCCGTTCGGGCTATGTAGCGGCCACCTTCAGGTGGGCCAGTTGCCTTTGCCGTTGTTTTTGCGCCGGGTGGGAGGTTTTGCGTTGCTTTTTGGGTGTCGCACTCTTGCCGCTCTCAGCAAAGGGCGTGGGTTTAGTGCCAACGCTTTCCCACGAGTCCCGAACCGCCCAACCGTCTCCGTGCCCTCAAGCCTTTCTCTGGCCGTGTTCTCCGTGTTAAATCTTTGTGATTCGCCTCAGCAACGAAATGATCCGCTTCTCCTAGCCGCCCAGTCCCACCACCCAACCGTTCTTGGCCGTCATCCAGAGGAGCGCTTTTCGCGACGAAGGATCTCCTTCTTGCCCAGCCCTCAACCGCCTACGCACCATGACACCGCGTGTCGCACCTCCGGCGCTCGAAGATTCTCCGCCGACTTTTCCCGGCCCTTACGGACCGGGCTAACCTAATGCCGCGCCTCCGGCGCTCACGAAATCCCGCCGTGTGGACTTGTGCCCGCCAATATACCGCCGTGGTTATCTCTCTTCGATTGCCGCTCTTCCATCCACTCCACCATCAGCAACGCATCCCCGCCTCCACACCCCCAGCGCCGCGGGCGCGGCACAGTGTGCGGCCGGGGAGATGTCTGACGCTTTAGACCGGGCACATCCCTGACACTTTTTCTGGTCGGGCTTGGAGGGGATGGGGTGCAGGGGAAGGGGAGCCTTCCCCTTCTCCTGCCTCAGCCCCGGAGCAATCCTTAGCTTTCGGCAGCGGCAAGGTCACCCGTCGATAGCTGTCGAACCGCGCGATCGGAAACGCGCCGAAGTACACGGTATAAAACCGCTCATCGACTGGCAACAATCCAATCTGCTCTCCGATCAAAGTCTCACTCAGAAACACGTGCTGATGCTTCCAGGAAAAATCTCCTCGATCTCGCACCCGTCGCACCAGCAGTGCACTGCCGTATTCTGGTTCCGGCACGCGCGCTGGATATTCCCGCGCCGATCGGGTGTACACCGCGCCGGGCGTTTCCAATCCCAGCGCTTCGTGCGGACGCTCTTCGTTGTACTCCCGGCGAAAATGATCGAACGCCCGCTGTTGCGCCCGCCGGTTCGCCGCCGCCGGCGAAGCCGTTTCCTGCTTCAACGTGCGATGCATGCGCTCGTGCCGTCCATTCTGTTCCGGATGACCGGCCGCGATGCGCTCCGGTACAATCCCCAACTTCATCCACCACACCGCCAGCCGCGATAGCCCGGCGATCGCCCGCGACGCAAACGGCGCGCCGTTATCGGTGCGAATCGCGCCCGGCAGGCCGCATTCGCGAAAGGCCGATTCGAAAATCGCTCGCACCCGCGCGTAGTCCATCTTCTCCACCGCCTGGCAACGCAACAAATAGCGGCTGCAGGCATCGGTGATGGTCAGCGGATCGATGCGCTCGCCGTCCGCGGTTTGAAACCAGCCTTTGAAGTCGGCGCACCACACTCGATTCGGCGCATCGGCTGCGGCAAAAGGTTCGGTGTAGGGCGGCGCGCGTCGCCGTTTTTTGCGCGCCACCACCAATCCTTCGCGCGCCAGCAGCGCGCCGATGGTGCTGGTCGCCGGCCACGGTCGCAGCGGCCGCTCGCGTTCTAAAACTCGTTTCAATTTGCGCGGCCCCCAACTCATGTGCGCCCGCCGCAACGCGAGCACCGCCTCTTCGACTTTCGCCGCGGTCTGGTTCGGATGCCGACGCGGAGCCCGGTCGCGATCGTGCAACGCCTCCAGCCCTCCCTGCCGGTAACGCCGCAGCCAGTAATAACCGGTCTGGCGCGCAATGTCGTAGATCTCACACAACTCGGTCATGGTCTGCAAACCACGCGCCTGTTCCAACACAAACCGCACTCGCTCATCCATCACACTGCTCGCTTTCCAGGGCATCTCGCCGTTCTACACGCCCCAGTCGTCCGCAGTGTCAGGAATGTCCCCGGTCTAATCTGTCAGCCATGTCCCCGGTCTGCACCATAGTCTAGCCCAGCCCGGGAGGGCTGGGAAAGAATCCCGAAAAGCTCATCCGCCGCATCCGCGAAACGTGACGTCGCTCGTGTGTGTACTTTCCCTCCACTATACCGTCGTGTTATCATGCATCGCTTTCGTATGAAAATAAGGCCACGGCGGCACGGCGGCCACGGCGGCCAGGAGGGCGCCACCATGCACTACGCGCGCCCCATCCCAGGTGAAATGACTCCCAGTTTTCTAATAGGCAAGCGCGCGATTAAAAATCGCCCTAACCCAATGAAAACAAACAACGCCGATGCGTTCTAATAGGCCCTTTTTCGATGCTCCCCATCCAGTTGCAACTCGCCCCGTTTCTAATCGACAATTTCAAACCAAACTCGCGCGATTAGAAACACACTCCAACCCCAACAAAACAAAGGCCGACCGTGTTTTCTAATCGACAATTTTTACGGCCCCCCGCCGTCCCAGTTGATACTCGCCCGAGACCAGCACCGGCCAAATCAACTGGTCCACCTGAAGGTGGCCGCTACGTAAACCTGGGTGCTCGGCGTACAATTTTGCCGGCGTCGCGTCCAATCGCCGGAGGAAACATGGTTCGCTTTTCCCTTTCCGTTCTCATCGCCGGAACTTTGCTCTTGGGTGGGTGCACCTCGACCTATTACAAGGCGATGGAGAAGCTGGGGAAGGAGAAGCGCGACATTCTGGTCCAGCGTGTGAAGGATACGAAAAAGGATCAGGAGCAAACCAAAGAGCAGTTGAAGACCACCATGGAATCGTTTCAGGAGTTAACCGGCTTTCAGGGCGGTTCTCTCGAAAAATCCTACAAGAAACTCAACAGCGAATATGAACGCTCGCAGGCGCAGGCCGACAAGCTGCACGACCGCATCAAATCCATCGATCAGGTCAGCAACGATCTTTTCGCGGAATGGCAGACCGAAATCAACAGCATGCAAAACGCCGGCCTGAAAAAACGCAGCTCGGCCTTGCTGCAGGACGCAAAAGTCCGCCAAGCCACTTATATGAAAGCCATGAACCGCACCGAAACACAGATGACTCCGGTGCTGACCGCCTTCCACGACCAGGTCCTCTACTTGAAACACAATCTGAATGCCCGGGCCATCGGTTCCTTGAAAGGCACTTCGGCCAGCATCAACACCGACGTCACCGCCCTGATCGCCAGCATCGACGCTTCCATGCAGGAAGCCGACAAATTGATTTCCAGCCTCTCCAACACCGACGCCAATTAGCACCGGCGTCATGCAGGCTCGAATCCCTGCGAATAGGTCCAC
>CAVQDR010000003.1:0-2306283 GCA_963711325.1 uncultured Acidobacteriota bacterium
TTTTTGGCGGCGGCTGCGGCGGTCCAGGGGGGGATGATGCCGTTGACGCGGGCGTAGGCTATGGATTGGCCTAGGTGTTCGTGGGCGTGGGTGACCAGGAGGTAGACGACGTCGCCGTAGTTGGCGTCGGGGCCGAGTTTGGGTAGAGGCTTGGCGAAATCGGCGTTGGTCATTTTTTCGATGGCGGCGCGGGCGCTGGCGAAAGATTTGTTGAGCTGGTCGATGATCTCGGCTTTGTCGGTGGTGGATTTTTCGAAAGTTTTGGCGTCGAAGCCGGCGGGGAGCGGGGCGCCCATCAGGCTGGGGATGTTGTAATTCGCTAGCGCGATGTGGAGGAAGACTTCGCCGGTGGAGCGTACGCCTTCGGCGGGACGGTAGCGTATTTTTCCTGAGGAGTGGCGGTGGCTAGGTCGACGAATTTTTTGTGCATGTCGTCGAAGTCGAGGAGGGCTTGGGGTTTGAGGTCGTAGCTGGGAGCGGTTTTATCGGCGGACTGGGCGGCGGGGGTGGAGGGTTGTTGACGGTCTTTTGCGGCGAAGGCTGGGGAGATGAGCAGGGTGAAAGCTGCGGCGGCTAGGAATAGATTTTTCATGGTGGATCTCCTTTTCGTTGGTGGAGTGTTCGGTATCATAAAATTTTGGCTCGGGCTGTTCGTTCGCGGACGAAAGCGACGAAAAGGCCTATGGATATTGGGTTTTTGTCACGCCCCTGAAAATTGTTCGCTGGGTGGTTTAGACGTGAGTGGTGGGAAATGTCATCACGCGGGAGTGTGATTTTGATGGTCGCGGGTGATTACGTCTGCTGCGGTCTTCGTCGTGGTGGTCTGGGCGTTGGAGCATGGATGAGATTCTTCGCCGGCCGCCACGGCGGCCTTCTCTAGATGACGGCGGGTTTTTGGTGGGGTGGGGACGGTGGTGGCGCTTCGCGCTAGCGAAGGCGCGTAGCGTGGGCTGCTTCGGAAAAGCGGCGGCAGAGCCGCCGCACTCCAAAATGGGTTGGGCGCGGATTCGATTGCGGACGCTTCGGGATCTTTTTTTGGTGTGGGCGGCGCGCGCTTCGCGCTGGAATTCGACGTGGAGTCGACGGAGATTCTCGCGTCGGAATTGCTGGATTTAAACCCGCACCCTTTGCTGGGGTGCGCAAAGAGTGCGGCACCCGGAAAGCCGTGGCGCGTTACTCGGAGCGTTCGGACTCGGCGGAGTCGGGGTCGACGTCTGGGAGGGATTCGGACTCGTCATCTTGGGTGGTGGGGCGGTTGGCGGTGGCGCATTTTAGTTCGTTGCGGATTAGTTCGGCGGAGAAGCCGGCGGCCATCAGGCTGCGGTAGATGGAGGCGGTTTTCTTTTGGTCGAGTGGGCCGCGGAGGCTGGAGAGGCGGCGATCGATGCGGGTGCGGAGCAGCGCGGATTCGTCGGTGTCGGCGAAAACTTTGGCGAGGGCGTCGTCGATGTAGCGGTCGGGGACGCCGCGGGCGCGAAGTTCGCGGGTGATGCGGAAACGCCCCTGGCGGCGAAGTTTGGCATGCTGGGCTGCGTAGTCGAAGGCGAATTTTTCGTCGTTGAGATAATTCAGTTCGCGCAGGCGGGCGATGACTGGGGGGACGAGATCTTTTTCTTCAGCGCGTCGTTCGAGGTGCTGCTTCATTTCGTGAATGGAGAAGGCGCGGCGCATCAGGGCGCGTTGGGCGGACATGTAGAGTTGGGTGTTGGTGGAGAGTTTGCGGGCGGGGGCGCGGGAACGCATGGGAGGAGGATAGTTGAGTGGGACGGCGGGGTAAAGGAGCCCGCGTTGTGTCGTGAAGTCAACGGCGGGTTGGCGCGGGGTGGGGCGATTTTGCTTGGACGTTACGAAGGCTCGCGCGAAAAGGCCGCGCGAGCGGTAGGGGACTTGAAGGCGTTTTTATGGCGGGGCTGAAGCCCCGCCCCTCCGGATCGTTGGGCGGTTGTTGTTTGAGTTTGCGTTTGGGCGGTAGGAACGCTTGCGCAGAGAGGCGCGGCATGGGCAAGAAGGAGATCCTTCGTCGCGGAAGGCGCTCCTCTGGATGACGGCCAAAAACAGTTGGATGGCAGGACTAGACGGCTAGGAGAAGCGGATCGAGTCGGCGTCGGCGTGGAGTCAAAACCCGCACCCTTTGCTGAGAGACGCAAAGAGTGCGGCACCCGGCGTGGCGGAAGCGCTGCGCTCGGGATGACAGCGCTGTGGCGAGGATGCTCGATTCTGCAGGACGACGCAGCCGAGAGCGACGTTCCGGGCGCGGAAAGCGCTAGGAGCGGGCGCCGCCGGTGCGGTCGAATTCGGACATGGCGCGTTCCATGTCTTCGCGGGCGGAGTCGGCGGAGGAGCGGACACCTTGGACGCGGAGACGGAAATCGTCCGGATTGGAAGCACGGAGGATCGCTTCTTCGAAGGTGATGAGGTTGCGGGAATACAGATCGAAGAGCGATTGATCGAAAGTCTGCATGCCGTACTGGCTGGTGCCGGCGGCGATGGCGTCGCGAATCATGCGGGTTTTATCCGGGTTGATGATGCAATCGCGGATGTAGCCGGTGGTGATCATGACTTCGACGGCGGGGACGCGGCCGGTGCCATCGGCTTTGCGCACCAGGCGCTGGCTGACGACGGCTTTCAAAGTGCCGGCGAGCTGCAAACGAATCTGTTTTTGTTCGGGTGGCGGAAAGACGGCGATGATGCGCTGAATGGTTTCGGTCGCGTCCAGAGTGTGCAAGGTGGACAAAACCAAGTGGCCGGTTTCGGCAGCGAGAATCGCGGTGGAAATGGTTTCGAGGTCGCGCATTTCGCCGACCAGGACGACGTCGGGATCTTGACGCAGAGCAGCGCGCAACGCGGTGGAGAACGACGCGGTGTCGACTTCGACTTCGCGCTGGTTGATGAAACCTTTTTTATCGCGGTGCAGATATTCGATCGGGTCTTCGATGGTGATGATGTGCTCGGAGCGCAGCGAATTGATGCGGTCGATCATCGCGGCGAGCGTGGTTGATTTACCGGAACCGGTGGTGCCGGTGGTGAGAATCAATCCGCGCTGCTCTTCGCAGACCTGGGAGAGGATGCGCGGGAGTTCGAGTTCTTCGATGGTGCGGATTTTGGTGGGGATGACGCGCAAGACCATGCCGACGTTGCCGCGTTGCTGGAAAACGTTGACGCGGAAACGTCCGAGGCCGGCGACGCCGTAGGCCATGTCGAGTTCGGCGGTTTCCTTGAACTTTTGTTTTTGACGATTGGTCATCATGCTGAAGGCCATGGAGAGCATTTCTTCAGGCGTGATGCGCGGCACGTCGTTGAGCGGGTTCAGGATGCCGTCAACGCGAAGGTACGGGTGGTTGCCGACTTTCAGGTGCAAGTCGGAGGCGCGGCTTTCGACGGCGCGGCGCAGGAGATCGTCAATATTGATGGCCATTCAAACGTCCTTGGATGCGAAGAGGTTCTACCGAAACTAGCATGGATGGGGAGGGGCGCAAGATTTGCGAGCGAAGGTGGTGCGAATTGGACACCCTGAACTTTGGGACAGGTGGTTCGATGTGGGGCAACGGCGGAGCTGAGGACGTTGCCGTTTTGAAAGGCACTGTGCTGGTTGAGATTTTCTTGGCGAATGTTGGGTGGTGGTGGAGCGTGAAAAGCAGATCGCTCGCTTCGCTTCGGGATGACAACACTCCCGTAGTGGAATTTTCGGGTGTGCGGAGACGCGCTAATTACAGCGGGGGCTGGTCGACTAGGAAGATGCGGTCGTAGATGACGCTGGCTAGGACTCCGCCGAGGAGGGGGCCGACCCAGTAGACGCCGTGATTGCTCCAGTGGCGGGTGGCGAGGGCGGGGCCGAAGGCGCGGGCGGGGTTGAGGGCGGCGTGGGTGAGCGGGTAGCCGAAGAGCGGCGTCCATGGTGACGGCGAAGCCGACGCCGAAGCCGGCGAGTTTGTTGAAGGCGCCTTTGACGTCGACCATGGTGGCGAAGAAAACGAAGACGAGGAAGAAAGTCATGATGCCTTCGAGCAGCATGCCGTGGAGGCGGGTGAAATCGGGCGCGAGCGCAGGGATTGATGGCGTTCATGGCTTCGAGGCGCCAGGCGGCGTCGGGAATGAGGGCGGAGATTAAGTAGCCGGCGGCGATGGCGCCGAGAAGTTGCGCGATCCAGTAGAGGACGGTGAGGGTGGTGCTGAGGCGTTTGGTGACCCAGAAGCCGATGGTGACGGCGGGATTCAGGTGGCCGCCGGAAATGTGGGCGACGGCGGTGACCATGACGCCGACGGCGAGTCCGTAGGCGAGCGCGAGGCCGAGCGTGGTGATGGCTCCCTGGCCGGTGGAGCGGAGATATTCATCGGCGCAGATGGCGCCCATCGCGAAGAAGATGACGGCGAAGGTGCCGATGAATTCGGCGCAGAGTTTTTGGGTCAGGGTGTACACGCGTCTCCAGGATGGCTGCGTGATTCTACGACGGAAAACGATTTGGGCCGGGCGCGATTCTACTGAATTCGCGGGGAATGGTCAAAAGAGTGGGCGTCGAAGAGCGGGCCCTCGGCGTTTTTGTTTTGGGCTGGGCAAGAAGGAGATCCTTCGTCGCGCGGCGGCGCTCCTCTGGATGACGGCCAAAGGCGGTTTGAGTGGTGGGACTGGACGGAAGGAGACGCGGATCGATTTCGTGGCGGCGCTTCGCGCGGCGTGAGGCGGGAAAGTGGCTAATCTAAACCCGCACCCTTTGCGTGAGGCAGGGCGCAAAGAGTGCGGCACCTGCGGAAAGTCAGAGGCGGCCGCGTGCCGCGATTAGCGGGCGACGGCGGCTGGGACGTTTACTGGGGAGAGCCAGTTGTGGCGGTCGGGCTTTTTGCCTTCGACCAGGGCGAAGAATTCGTCCTGGATGCGTTTGGTGATGGGGCCGCGGGCGCCGATGCCGATTTTGATGCGGTCGACGCTGCGGATGGGAGTGACTTCGACGGCGGTGCCGCAGAAGAAAATTTCGTCGACGATGTAGAGCATTTCGCGGGGGATGATTTGTTCGACGACCGGGATGCCGAGGTCGCGGCAGATGGTCATGACGCTGTGGCGGGTGATGCCGGGCAGCGCGGAATTGGAAACGGGCGGAGTGATGACGGCGCCGCCACTGACGACAAAAATATTTTCGCCGGAACCTTCGCTGACGTAGCCATTGGTATCGAGGGCGATGCCTTCGACGTAGCCGTTGGCGCGCGCTTCCATGCGGATGAGCTGCGAATTCATGTAGTTCGCGGCGGCCTTGGCCATTTGCGGAAGAGTATTGGGCGCGGGGCGATTCCAGGAGCTGACGCAGACATCGACGCCCTGGCTCAAACCCTCTTCGCCGAGATATTTTCCCCAGGGATAGCAGGCGAGGTAAACCTCAATAGGGCAGCCGATCGGATCGACTCCGGCTTCACCATAGCCGCGCAGGATGATGGGGCGAATGTAGCAGGCGCCGACGTTATTGGTGCGCACGAGATCGAGCGTGGCAGCGCAAAGTTCTTCGTTGTTGTAGGGAACTTCCATTCTGTAGATGTAGGCGGAATTGAGGAGGCGCTGGACGTGTTCGCGCAGGCGGAAAACGGAGATGCCTTGCGGCGTGTCGTAGGCGCGGACGCCTTCGAAGACGGCGGAACCGTAGCTGACCACGTGGGAAAGGACGTGAATTTTGGAGTCGTCCCAGTTGATGAATTTTCCGTTGTGCCAGATCTTTTCGGTTTTTGGGTGGGGCATTCGCTGCTCCGTCGCGAAGTTGAAGAAAACGCTTACAGCGTCAGAGTAGGGCAGGGTGGAGGGACTGTCAATCGAGCGCGTGGGGAATGCTGCGGTTACACAAATACCAAATTGGTAGCAGGGTGTGGTGGGAGTGGCGAGGATCAAAAAGATTTACCACAGAGAGCACAGAGAAAAAGCGGAGAGCAGCGGAGACGGCTGGGATTGTGGTGGCAGATTGGCTGACGGCCATCCTACTGAGCGCGGGGTGCAGAAGGCTGAGAGCGTGTGCTACTTATTATTCTTCGCGCAGGGCCACTAGGGGATCGACGCGCGTGGCGCGGCGCGCCGGGATGTAGCAGGCGAGCGAGCGCTACGGCGGCTAGCAAGGGCGGCGATGGAGATGAAGACTAGCGGATCGGTGGCGGTGACGTTGAAGAGCAGGGTGCGGAGGAAGCGAGTGAGGACGAATGGCGCCGACGACGCCGACGCCGAGGCCGAAGAGGACTAGACTTCATGCCTTCGCTTAGGGCCATGCGGAGGATGTCGCTGCGTTGGGCGCCGAGGGCGATGCGAATGCCGAGTTCGTGAATGCGGCGGCTGAAGGCGTAGGACATGACGCCGTAAATGCCGATGGCGGCGAGAAGCAGCGCGACGCCGGCGAAGAGCGCGAGAATTTCGAGGGCGAAGCGGCGCTCGGCCATGGAGCGGGCGACGACTTCGTCGAGGGTGCGGACGCTGAAGAGCGGGAGATTCGAATCGACGGACTGGACTTCGGTGCGAATTTGGTCGCTGAGCGTGCCGGGATTGGCGTGAGTGCGCAAAAATAAAACCGAGGCGTACGGCGGGCCTTGAAAGACGGGGAGATAAATGTGCGGGGCGAGCGGAGCTTCGAAGCTGTCGGATTTCATGTCACCAACCACTCCGACGATGGTGACCCAGTTCTGGATTGCGGGCCTGGGCCGTTGAAACTGGATGTGCGGCCGAGGGGATCCTGGCCGGGCCAGTAACGGTTGGCGAGGGTCTGATCGATGACGGCGACGAGCTGTGAATTCGGGCTCGTCGGAATCGAGCGAAAGCGCGGCCGCTGAATCAGCGGAGTGCCGAGGACCGTCGAAATAGTTGGGGCTGACGCCGGCGAATTCGGCGACGGGCGTGGTTCGGGAATCGTTGGGGCGGCCTTCGATGACGAAGGGGAAACCGTTGCGACCTCCGCCCATGGGGAGGCTGTTGGTGCCGCCGATGGCGGCGGCTTCGACGCCGGGAATCAGGGCGACGCGGCGAACGACTTCGCGGAGAAAGGCGCGCGCGTTTTTCCGGCGTGACGATAAGGATCGGTGCCGGGATTATTCGGCACCGGCATCCAGATCTGGGCGGTGACCAGGCCGTGCGGGTTGAAGCCGGGCTGGACTTCGAGCAAGCGCCAGAAGCTGCGGAGAAGACAGACCGGCGCCGACTAGCAAAATAAGCGAGAGCGCGATTTCGGAAACGACGAGCCAGCGCGAGAGGCGCGCCTGGCGTGCGGCTGGAACCGGAGCCGCGGCTGCCTTCGCGAAGGCTGGCGACCTGGCTGATGTTGGAAGCTTGCAGCGCGGGGACCAGACCGAAAAGAATTCCGGTGGCGATGGACAGCGCGAAGGCGAAGAAGAGCACGCCGCCGCCGAAATTTACTTCGCTGAGGCGCGGCAGACTGGCGGGCGCGAAGCGCAGGAGCGAGGCTTTCATCCAGACGACGGTGAGAAGCGCGACGGCTCCGGCGATGGTGGAGAGCAGCAAGACTTTCGGTGAGCATTTGGATCATCAGGCGGCGCTGGCCCGCGCCCAGGGCGAGGCGCACGGCGATTTCGCGCTGGCGTCCGGCCGAACGCGAGAGAAGCAGATTGGCAAGATTGACGCAGGCGATGAGCAGCACGAAGGCGACGGCGCCGAAGAGCACGAGCAATTCGGTGCGCACGTTGCCGACGAGATCTTCTTGGATGGAGACGAGGCGCGGAGTCCAGCGGGCGGGCTCCGGATAGTCGACCGGATATTCGGCGCGCAACTGCGCGGCGAAAGTTTCGAGTTTGGCCTGGGCTGCGGCGACGGAGAGGCCGGGCTTCAGGCGCGCGATGGCGCCGGGAAACATGCGGAGGCCGCGTACGGGCGGATGCGGAAAAGGATCGGCTTCGTAGCCGGCGGCGATCCAGGCGTCGACATCGGTTTCGAATGGTGCGGCCGGGATGGCGGAAATCCGGCGGCATGATGGCGACGACTTGATAGGGATCGTTGTCGATGCGGAGGCTCTTGCCGATGATGTTGGGATCGGCACCGAACTGGCGGCGCCAGAAACCATCACTGAGGACCACGGCGTTGAGGAATCCGGGAACGATATCGGCCTGGGTGTAGAGGTGGCCAATTTGCGGCTGCGCTCCGAGGAGAGTGAAGTAATTCGGACTGGTGGCGAGAGCTTCGATGCGTTCGGGACGATTGCCGCCGCTGAGGTCGGCGTTGATGGGCCAGACTACCGAAATATCCTGGAAGACGCCGGAGCGATTTTGGAGGTCGACGAGTTCGGGTTCGGACATGCCGACGTTGGGAACGTTGGGGCCGCGGAGATCGTCGAAGACGCGGACGAGTTGTTGCTGATGGGGGAAGGGGAGCGGGCGGAGCAGGATGGCGTAAACAATGCTGAAGATGGCGACGTTGGCGCCGATGCCGAGCGCGAGAGTGAGAATCGCGACGACCATGAAGCTTGGATTTTTGGCCAGTGTGCGCCAGGCGTAGCGAACGTCTCGAAGGAAGGAGCCCATTTATCTGTCTCCCGTGATGCGCTGAGAGCGCGGAGCATCTTTGATGATTGTTGTCGGTTCAGACGGATGAGGGACGGTTTGTGTTAGCAGGGCCGGGATGGAATTCGGTATTTGTTTTGGGCGTGTTCGGTGGTGGGGCTGAAAGGCGTTTGGTGATGGGACGGAATCCCAAAAGCAGACAGCTAGAATCGCGGGCCGATTAGGCTACTGCGGCGGTAACGCGCGGGCTTGCGCCACCAACTGAGGGCTAGTCAGCCATTGGTAGTCTCCGGAAATTTGACCCTCAGCTATCCGGTATTCAGATTCGTCACCCAATCGCCTTACGCGCAACTCATAGACGTCGTCGAGTGCGAAGCGTGCCAAAGATACGTAGGCGACGAAGCGCGAATCGGGAGACCACCAGAGTGGGCTATACACCTCTTTGCGATGGAACAGTTTTTTCTTGTCTCGTCCGTCGGGACGGATTTCGTAGAACGTATCGCCGTCACGAAAGGCGATCCAGTTTCCATCGGGCGACCACGTGGGTGCCTTTCCCCTTGGCGCAAGAAGTGCCGAGGACTTCTCGTTTCCAACTCCATAGGTCCGAACGCCATCGCCCGATTCGTACACAATGCTTTTACCGTCGGGCGACCAACACTGCCAGCTTAGCCGTTTAACACCTGAAGCGACCCTGACGTCGGCGCCCGAGTTCAAATTCAAGATTTCTAATTCTACTTCCGGCGAACTTCGGTGGACACCCACCGCTAATCTGGATTCGTCGTAAGACCAGCAAAGCGACTCAATGCTGTCCTTGGCCTCACCGGCGTGCGTGAGCGGTAATTCCCGCCTGTTGCTCCCATCCGTCCGAAGAATCTCAAGGGAATCTGATGCGTTTGGGTCGAAGCGCTTGACTATGATCTCGGCGCCATCGCGAGAGAGACTTCCTGTGACCAGCAGCGAGCCGGTTGATATGGGAATCTCAACCAGCGTGCGTTTGTCGAACAAGGCGACGTTGAACCCCCAGCCAAACGTGGCCAGCGTCAGCCCCGTCTTTTGTTGGATTCGAACTAATTCAGCCTGAACCGATTCCTTTGGTGGAGATTGCGCGGCGATCGGCTTTTCGGAATTTTCGTTGGCGGAGTACAACTCACCGCTGTGGCCGGGCCAACAAGCCACCAGAATCGAACCGAAAATAGCGACAAGTCTCAATGGTCGCAAAGGGTTACCTCAGTTCGCGAAGCATACTACTAGCGACTGAATTCCCTCAAGTGCTGACAAGTTACGTAATCAAAAGGTGACCTACTAAAGGTGGAGCCAACGCAAGGCCGATTCCCTCAGCGGCTGAAGCCACATTTGCGCAATTCATTTACGGCACGGCTGAAGCCGTGCGTTGACGAGGAAGGATGGCTTCAGGGGCTGAAGCCCCGCCCTTCCGGATTGCGCCGAGGTTTGTGGTTGCAGTTTTTGACTCTGCGTCGTTGGGCCGTATTGGAACGCCGCGTTTTGACCCATATTCCAGCGGCGGCCTGACGTTATGTCGCAAAGGCGGCGGCGAGCCGCCGCACTCCAAGGTGGGCTGGGGCGGGCGGCGTTTGTGGCCGATGCGGACGTCGCGATGTTTGGCGCGCTTGCGGTTAGCGGCCGCTTGCTTGTTGGCCGCGGAGGACCATGCAGGTGGAGGAGACGCGGGCGACCAGGGAGCCGGTTTCGTTTTTGACGTCGCATTCGACCATGCCGACGGTTTTGCCGCGCTTGACCATTCTGGCGGTGGCCAGGACTTTTTCTTTGAAGACTGGGCGGAAGAAATTAATTTTCAGTTCGAGGGTGGTGAAGGATTCGCCGTCTTCGAGGCTGGCGGCGAAGACCATGCCCATGGCGAGATCGGCGACGTCGCAGAGTACGCCTCCGTGGAGCGTGCCCATGGGATTGGTGTGCTTTTCGGTGGCTTCGAATTCGAGAGTGACTTCACCTTTCTCGATATCGAGAGCGATGGGGCGGAAGCCGATGAGTTGGGCGATGGGGGGCAGAGGAGTTTCGCCGCTGAGCCATTTTTTCGCACGTTCGATGTGCATACCCATTCGAAGTGTCTCCGTCGTCTAGCGTTCACTTGCAGATATTTCTAGAAATGATCGTCTCCGGTGGTGTGGCCGGCGATTCCGGAAATTTTCCCCCAGGCGCTGGTCTTCCAGTTGTCGGTAATTTTTTTCTCGAGAATCCACGGCGGCAAGCTGACGAATAAATAGCGCGCGAGCGCGTGGAGGTAGGGTTCGTACATTTTGCGCAGCTCGCGCAGCTTTTCGGTGGAAGCGTCATCTTCGCGGAGCTGGTAGCCGCATTTATCGAGCGAGGCGCGGAGGCGGGCCAGATCTTCGGGCGGAAGACGATCGGGACTTTGATTGTTGGGAATGGCGTGAAAAACCTGAGAGAGGTCGACGATGGTGTGGCGGCACATGGCGAAGGTGAGACGCGCCTGGCGGGCGGCGTTGCTATCGGAGGTGGCGACGAGCAGCGCGGTGGTATCGAGAATAGCGGTGAGCGCGGCGAGCCAGGATTCATTGCTGTGCTGGGAGCGGAAGTAGGCGACGACGGGATACGAAATGTGGCTCTCGAGCAGTTCGGCGGACCAGCGTTCCCAATCCTGAAGAAGAATTTGCATGGCCTGGACGCCGTATTGGCCGCCGTGGCGGGAAAGTAATTCGGCGGCGGTGGGCGGGGAGCCGGCGCGGGCGTCGAGGAGGACAATGCTGACTTCGCGGCGAGAGAAGGCCTGATAGATGACCGGAAGGTAGCTGATGATCAGGGCCAAGAATCCCAAGCCAAGGCCGCTTTCGAAGACGGCCATGATGCGTTCGGCGGAAGTGTGCGGAGTGACGTCACCGAGGCCGAGAGTGAAGAAAGTGGTGCCGCTCAAGTAGAAGCAGGTTTGCAGCGGAGGATGAGTGGGATCGTTGGTGGCGGCGGCGTAGAAAAGAAATCCGAAGCCGACGATCAAGAGCGAAGCCCAGGTGGCGAACAGAAAAAGCAGCGAGGCTGGGCCGTAAAAGCTGATGAAATTCTCGCGGGTTTTGCCTTTGAGGAGATGAGCGAAGGCGCGCCAGGGCTTCCAGGTAGAAAGATAAAAGAGGCGGGTGAGACGGAAACGGCGGGTGACGCGGCGGGGCAGAATGATGGTCTCGAAAGCTTCGAGAAGAATGAGGGCGACGATGAACGCGCCGGACGATGGTGTAGATCACGCGGCCTGCTCGAGAAGGGAGGTGAGGGAGATCTCGGCTTGCAGCAGTCGCGAGACCGGGCAATTCGCTTTGGCGCTGGCGGCGGCCGATTCGAAGGCGGCCTGGCTGATGCCGGGGACGCGCGCGTGAAGATCGAGATGAATTTTGGAGATGGTCCAGCCGGCGTCGAGTTTTTCGAGGGAGACGTTGGCGGAGACTTGAATATTTTCGGGCGTGAAATTCATGGTGCTGAGTTGGGCGGAGAAGGCCATGGCGAAACAGGCGGCGTGGGCGGCGCCGATGAGTTCTTCGGGATTGGTGCCTTTGCCATTTTCGAAACGAGTGAGGAAAGAGTAGGGCGCGTCTTTCAAGACGCCGCTGGTAGGCGTGGAAATTCTGCCGGAGCCTTCTTTGAGGGTGCCGGTCCAGACGGCGGTGGCGGTGCGTTGCATTGAGTCTCCTTAATTATGGTTCACGGCGAATACGGGTGCGGCGCGTCGGAACATCATATTGTGTTGGCGGCAAAAATT
The DNA here is from genome assembly GCA_963711325.1 of uncultured Acidobacteriota bacterium. Taxonomy (GTDB): domain Bacteria; phylum Acidobacteriota; class Terriglobia; order Acidiferrales; family UBA7541; genus Palsa-295. The sequence goes on from CAVQDR010000003.1 coordinate 12,209, forward strand.
GAAATGGGGTCGCGCAAGGCGATTGGATGTGGCGAGGTGGGCGACGGATGTTGCGGATTTATTGTTCCGTATCGGTTTTGGCGGCGCCGGGGGCGGGGCGATCGATGTAGGACATCATGGTGTTGACGCGCTTGAGCATTTTGCCGGTGTAATTTTCGTAGGCGCCGAAAGCGAGGAAGGGAATTAGGGCGGCGAGAACCCAGACTTTGGCGCGGGTGGGGACTTTGGCTTCGGGCTCCCAACGGAAAATGCGGCGGGAAATTTCGAAGGCGACGAGCAGGCCGAGGATTAAGGCCACGGCTTCGGTGACGATTTCGGAGGCGACGTCTTGATTGGTGGCAGCGCTCTGCAGGCCGACGGCGAGATAGGTGGCCGGGGAAAACAGAGTGATGCGTTTAATCCATTCGGGAAAGACGGCGAGCGGAATGGTGGCGCCGGAGAGGAAAAGAAAAACCATCCAGATCAGCTGATTGATGATCTGGGTTTCCTGCATGGTATTGGTGACGCTGGCCACGACCAGACCGAAAGCGGAAAAGGTGGCGGAACCAATCAAGACGAGCAGGAGGATCGCCGGGACATTGCCCCAGGTTTGCATGTGCAGAATGTATTTGGCGATGAGCATTTCGAAGAAGACGAAGGGCACGACCAGGATGAAATTGGCGGCGATGCTGGAGGCGAGCATGGGTCCGGCGCCGAGCGGGGCGAGGCGGAAGCGGCGGAGGATGCCCTGCTCGCGGAAAGTGACGAGCTGGACGCTGAGTCCCCAGAAGCCGCCCATGACGGTGAGAGTGAGAATGCCGCCGAGGATGAAATTAATTTTTTCAGGCGAGCCTTTGCCCCAGAGCATGACGAAGAGAAAGAGAAAAATGAGGGGCATGAGCAGGCTGAAGAACAGGAACATTTTGTTGCGCATGGCCAGACTGATGCGGATTTTGGTGAGCGACCAGGTATTCGAAATGGGATTGGAAGCCACTGATTATTCCCTCAGCCTGCGGCCGGTCAGCTCGATGAAAACGTCTTCGAGCGACGGCGAATACATTTCCATGCTTTGGAGCTCGTTGTTATCGGCTTCGAGATGCTTGACGAGAGAGACGATGGCTTGCGGCGCGCGTGAGGCGTAGAGGACGTAGACATCGCCGAACATGCGGAAATCGGCGACGCCTTCGAGGGCGCGGAGATCGGCTTCGCGTGGCGGGTTTGGCCAGGCGGACTTCGATGCGAGTGGTGCCGGCGGAAGATTGTTTGAGTTCGCGAGGCGTGCCGGTCTTGATGATTTTGCCGTGATCGACGATGGCCACGCGGTCGCAGAGGCGTTCGGCTTCTTCGATGTAATGGGTGGTGAGCAAGACGGTTTTTTTCTCGCGGCGGAGTTCTTCGATGATGTCGTAGATTTCGCGGCGGACTTGCGGGTCGAGGCCGGCGGTAGGCTCATCGAGAAAAACGACTTGAGGATTATTGACCAGGGCCATAGCCAGGGCGAGGCGCTGTTTTTGGCCGCCGGAGAGATCTTTGTAGAACGAGTCGCGTTTTTCTTCGAGCTGAAAACGTTTGAGCAGGCCTTCGGTCGTGGCGCGGTCGTTGTAGAAACTGGCGAAGAGGTCGAGCGCTTCTTTGACGCGAAGCTTATCGGGAAGCGCGGTGGATTGGAGGACGGCGCCGATTTTCTGTTTGAAGGCGGAGCCGGCGCGTTCGGGATCGAGGCCGCAGACGCGGGCGGTGCCGCGGTCGGGGGTGCGCATGCCCTCCAGAATTTCGACGGTGGAAGTTTTTCCGGCGCCGTTGGGGCCGAGCAGGCCGAAGACTTCTCCTTCCTGGACGACGAAACTGAGGCCGCGGACGGCTTCGACTGGGCCGTAATTTTTGTAGAGATCGTCTACTTGAATGATGGGTTCTGACAACGAATCAGTCCTCTTTGCGTTTAATGCATTTATGAAGACATCGTTTGTATCACATCGCGCGGTGTGAGAGCAGGGTCGCGATGCTTTCATCACAAAAGCCCCACCCTTCGCGAAGGCAGCGAAGGATGGGCCACCCTCAAAAGCTGGTTATTTAGGGCTTCTGGAATTTTTGCTTGTCGTCTTCTTCCTTTTCTTTTTTGTGATTTTCTTCCGTTTTTTAGATTTTGGCCGCTTCGGTACCCAGCCGTAAATTTTCATGTCGATGGAGTGCAAGCCAACCTCGATGCCTTCGGAGGCCAGGAGGCGGCGCTGCTTGGAGGCGTGCGGTTCCGGCATGCGAATTTTGCCGCCGGCGCTGAGCACGCGATGCCAGGGAATGCCGCGGCCGGCGGGCGTGGCGGACATGGCGTAACCGACGACGCGGGCGCCGCCGGGTTCGCGAATAGCCTTAGCGACGGCTCCATAAGTGGTTACGCGGCCGCGCGGGATTTGTTTCACCACGCGATACACGCGGTCCCAGGACATGCCCCTATCTTAACTGATTTTACATATCAGATTTTTGAATGAGAGTTGCGAGGCAGGTGCCGCAGAATCGAGGAAAAGGGGTGGGGCCCGGGGGTATTTTGCGATTCCACGTAAGTAATGACGGATTCGATACAAAATCCATAAACGTGAACTCGCGTACCATTGACCCTGTAGTGGACCCTGCCTACACTACGCAACAATTGCTGTGGCAAGGTGTTCTTTGTAGTGGCACTGCCCAAGCCCGAGAAGGAGGCGATCGTTGTGGCTTTCGTTCGGCGCAAAGGCAACACCTACTTCCTGGTGCACAACGTGCGCCGGGCGGGAAAAGTGCAGCAGTTGCATTTAGCGCGTCTGGGGGAACGGCCGCGTATCACGGACGATGTGGTTCGCAAGGTATCGCGAAATCATCCGTTGCTCGATCTGGACTGGTCGGACTTGCGCGAGCAGGTCAACGGGCGGATCGAGTTATTCGATATCCGGTCGCCGTACGTGCAGAACCTGATGCATTCGTTACGCAACCTTAACCTGGACCTGGCCGACCTGTCGCCGCCGATGTTGCTGTTGGCAGATCGAGCCAATTCGAGCCGGGAACTGGTCACGCAATTGAGGCTGTTGCGGTCAACGCTGGATAACAAGCTGGATCAATTCGAGCGTTCAGGATCGCGAAGCTTAGAAAGCGGCAGAAAGTTCCGGTAGGGGGAATCACCGTGGGCGCGCAAGCACTACAACTGGATCCGAGCCAGCGCAGCGTGGAGTCGCGGGATTTTGAAGCGGGACTGCGACGCAAGATCGTGGGGCAGGATGAAGCGGTGCAGGCGGTGGTGGACCTGTATCAGGTATTTCGCGCCGGACTGAATTCGCCGGGGCGTCCGGTGGGGAACCTTTTGTTTCTGGGGCCGACCGGTGCGGGAAAAACGCGTGTGGTGGAAGCTACGGCGGAAGTTTTGTTTGGCGATCCGCGAGCGGTGATCAAAGTGGATTGCGCCGAGTTTCAGCACTCGCATGAAATTGCGAAATTGATTGGCTCACCTCCGGGATATTTGGGCCACCGCGAGACGCATCCGCTGATTACGCAGGAAGCGCTGGCGCAATATCACACCGAGAAACTGAAGATTTCATTTTTGCTTTTTGACGAAATCGAAAAAGCCAGCGATGCGTTGTGGCAGTTGCTGCTGGGCATTTTGGACAAGGCGACGCTGACTCTCGGCGACAACCGGCGCGTGGACCTTTCGCAGACGATGATTTTCATGACGTCGAATCTGGGCGGCGTGGAAATTACCGAGTTGATGAACGGCGGACTCGGATTTGCGCCGCAGGTGCGTGCGGAAAACAAAGAAGGTCTGGACGAGAAGGTTAAGAACACGGCGGCGGAAGCGGCGAAGCGGAAGTTCGCGCCGGAGTTCATGAACCGGATCGACAAGACGGTGGTGTTTCATCCGTTGCGGTCGGCACAGCTGGATCAGATCTTGGATATCGAGCTGGGCATGGTGCAGCAGCGGGTTTTGGAAACGGCGAAGGGACGATTTTTGTTTCGGGTGACGCAGCCGGCGCGGGAATTTTTGTTGAAGGAAGGAACGGATTTGAAGTACGGAGCGCGGCATTTGAAGCGGGCGATTGAGCGGCATGTCGTGTATCCCTTGGCCAGTCTGTTGTCGACTGAGCAGGTGTCTCTCGGCGACGTGATTTCGATTGATTGGCATGGCGGGGAAGAGGCTAGCTTGAAGTTCCTCAAGGAAGCTGAAGGCGCTTTGATTCCGATGGCGGCTCCGGCTACGGAACGGATGGCGGATGCGGCGGCGGCCAGCACGGACGGGAGGTCTGTACTTTTCCCGGCGGCTGCGGCGAATACCGTGGATGTTACTGGAGTGCAGAGGATGACTCCGGTGGCGGCGCGGGGATTGCCGATCGAGAAGGCTAAGAACGACAAGAAGTAGCGCGGTGTTGAGTTGTTTTGGGATTTGGGCGCCGTGGCGATTTGCTGCGGCGCCTTTTTTTTTGTGGGGGCTGGGCAAGAAGGAGATCCTTCGTCGCGGAAGGCGCTCCTCTGGATGACGGCCAAAGGCGGTTTGGGTCGAGAGGACTGGAGGCTAGGAGAAGAGGATCGTTTGGGCGGAGAGGGGCGCGGCGAAAGATTTAACACAGAGGACACAGAGAAAGGCACGAGTGCACGGAGACGTCAGGCATGCGCTTTCGCGCTAGGTGCGTTTGAGTCGCGGGCGGCTTCCGGAAAAGCGGCGGCAGAGCCGCCGCACTCTACATCGGGCTGGGCGTTTTGGGATTCTGCGAGGCTCCGCTATCCGTTCGGGTGCGTGCCGCGCGCGCTTCGCAAATGGCGGCTGACGCTTGCGTGGTTATTCGTGGGGGGGCGGGGCGGGCATGGGTTCGTCGAAGCTGCCGCCGTAGATGTTGGGGACTTTGCCGTCCATTTCGCGGATGTAGGCGCAGAGTTGGCCGCGGTGGTGGATGGCGTGGTTGAGCATGAATTGGAGATAGAGGACGGCGGGGTAATCGAAGATGCCGAAGAAGGGGATGGGCGTGGCCCAAAATTCGGGCGAGAGTTTGGAGACCACTGGGAATTTTTCTTCGAACTGTTCTTCGTAGAGGGCCACGATGTCGGCGACTTCGCTGAGATCGCCGGGCATGGAATCATCTTCCATTTCGAATTTGGCGTTGAGGAATCCATCGAGAAACCAAATTTCGGAGGAGGAGAGGTGCCAGGCGAGTTCCATGGCGGTGCGGGCCACGGGATGCGGGCGGAAACCTTCTTTGGCCTCCGGGACGGCGCGGAGGACGCGGCGGGTGGTGAAATATTCCTTCTCCACGCTGGGCAAAAAAACGGAGGCGGCGAACGCGGCGTGTTCCGGCGTCATGCTCACGAATGGATTCGTCGGAGTCGTCGAGTTCATCGGGTGCGCTCCTTCGGGCAACTTCGAATCCGAACCTGAATTCGACATGCGCTAGGCCGGCTTCCAACGAAGGATGGGCTTGCGCGCGGCAGTGGTTTCGTCGAGACGGCCGACGCGAGTGGAATGCGGCGCAGTCTTGACGATTTCGGGATTGGTGTCGACTTCGCGGGCGATGGAACGCATGGCGTCGATGAAGACGTCACATTCTTCGCGGGATTCCGATTCGGTCGGCTCGATCATCATGGCGCCGGGCACGATTAACGGGAACGCGGTGGTGTAAGGGTGGAAGCCGTAATCGATCAGGCGCTTGGCCATGTCCATGGTGTTTACGCCTTTGGCTTTCTGGCGGGCGTCGCTGAAGACGACTTCGTGCATGGACGGCAAATCGTAGGGCAGGTCGAAATACTTTTCGAGATTCTTGCGGATGTAATTGGCGTTGAGTACGGCGTCTTCGGTGGCCTGGCGAATGCCGGGGCCGTAGGCCAGGGTGTAGGCTAGCGCGCGGAGCAGCACGCCGAAATTTCCGGCGAAGGCGCGGACGCGGCCGATCGATTGCGGGCGATTGGAATCGAGCGCGTAGGAGCCGTCCGCTTTTTGCACCACGACTGGCGTGGGCAGGAACGGTTCGAGAATTTTTTTGATCATCACCGGCCCGGCGCCGGGACCGCCGCCGCCGTGCGGCGTGGAGAAAGTCTTGTGCAGGTTGAGGTGCATGACGTCGACGCCAAAGTCTCCGGGACGGGTGACGCCGGCGAGGGCGTTCATGTTGGCGCCGTCCATATAAAGGAAGGCGCCGCGTTCGTGAAGGATGCCGGCAATTTCAGCGATGCGCGGTTCGAAAATCCCGATGGTGCTGGGATTGGTGATCATCAGGGCGGCGACGTCGTCGGTGACGAATTCGCGGAGATGGTCGGTATCGATCTGGCCGCTGGCGTTTGATTTGATGTTCTGAACTTCATAGCCGGCGATGACCACGGAGGCCGGGTTGGTGCCGTGCGCGGAATCGGGGATCAGCACTTTTTTGCGCGCGTTGCCTTTGCTTTCGAGGTAGGCGCGAATCATCAGCAAGCCGGTCAATTCGCCTTGTGCTCCGGCGGCGGGTTGGAGGGTGACGGCGTCCATGCCGGTGATGGAGAGCAGGCATGTCTGCAAATCGTAAAGAATGCGCAGGCATCCCTGGGAAAGTTCGGCGGGCTGCGAAGGATGCTCGGTGGCGAGGCCTTCGAGGCGGGCGACGAATTCGTTGACGCGCGGATTGTATTTCATGGTGCAGGACCCGAGCGGGTACATGCCGAGGTCGATGGCGTAATTCCAAGTGGAGAGGCGGGTGAAGTGGCGGATGACTTCGATCTCGCTGACTTCGGGAAAGCCTTCGACCGAGGGACGCGCGAATTCGGCGCCGAGAGCTGTAACGGGATCGACGGCCGGAACATCGAGCGGAGGAAATTCCATGCCGCGCTTGCCGGGAAGGGAATGCTCGAAAATCAAGCCTTCGTTCTGACTGGGATGCGAGCGGACTTTGCCGACGTGATGCGCGGCGGCTTCGGGTTCGGTCGTCTTTATTTCGGGCGCTTTGGGATTCAAGATGGTGCTCATAGAGGTTTATCCAGAATTTTGCGAACAGCCGCGGCGAAGCGTTCGATTTCCGCGCGGCTGGTGGTTTCAGTGACGCAGACCACGGCGTTTTTGGTGAGCTCGGGGTAGTGGACGCCGAGCGAGTAAGGGCCGACGATTTTTTCGTTGAGCAATTCGTGATTGATCAATTTTACCGATCGCGGAAATTCGAGAGTGAATTCGTTGAAGGTGCGGCCGGAGAAAGTAGCGCGCACGCCGGGAATTTTCTCGAGTTCGGCTTTGGCGAAGCGGGCCTTGGCCAGATTCTGCAGGGCCTGCTCGCGAATGCCTTCTTTGCCGATGAGGCAGAGATGAATGGTGGCGGCGAGGGCGTAGAGCGCTTCGTTGGTGCAGATGTTGGAAGTGGCTTTCTCGCGGCGGATGTGTTGTTCGCGGGTGGCGAGAGTGAGAACGAAACCGCGATTGCCTTCGGCGTCTTTGGTTTCGCCGGCGAGGCGACCGGGCATCTGGCGAACGAATTTATCGCGAGTGGCGATGACGCCGACGTACGGGCCGCCGTAGCTCGGAGGAATGCCGAAGGCTTGGCCTTCCATGGCGACGATGTCGGCTTCGACTGGCGGGCGGACGATGCCGAGGGAAACGGCTTCGGTGATGGTGTCGACGAGCAGTGCGCCGTGGGCGTGAGCGGCTTCGGCGAGCGACGGCAAATCTTCGAGGACGCCGAAGAAATTTGGAGACTGCACGACGACGGCCGCGGCTTTTTTTAGTTTTTCAGGAGTGAGCGCGGCTAGATCGATCTGGCCGGACGGCGTGTAGCCGATTTCCTCCACGTGCAGGCCGAGATTTTTGGCGTAGGTGTGCAGGACCTGGCGATATTCGGGATGCACGGAGCGGGCGACGAGAACGTAGTCGCGGTCGGTGAGGCGTTCGGCCATCAGCACAGCTTCAGTGAGGGCGGTGGAACCGTCGTACATGGAAGCGTTGGCGACTTCCTGGCCGGTGATCTGGCACATCAAAGTCTGGAATTCAAAAATGGCGGTGAGCGTGCCTTGGGCGAATTCGGCCTGATAGGGAGTGTAGGAGGTTAGAAATTCGCCGCGCTGGATGAGGGCGTCGGCGACGACGGAGCGGAGATGCGAATAGACTCCGGCGCCGAGGAAGGAAGTGTAGCCGCGGGAATTTTCTTCGGCGCGCGCTTTGAAGTACTGAATGATTTCGCTCTCGGAAAGCGGGCCGGGAAGATCGAGCGGCTTGGTCAGGCGAAATTTTTCAGGAATGGATTTGAAGAGATCGTCGATGGAGCCCGCGCCGATGGCGGCGAGCATTTCCTGGCGTTCCGACGGGCTTTTGGGCAGATAGCGCATTTCTGGTTAGTGATCCTTGGCCGCTTCGGCGACGTAGGCGGTGTAGGCGGCGGCGTCCATCAGAATCGCGAGTTCCTTGGGGTCGTCTAGTTTAATTTTTACGAGCCAGGCGGTGACGTGCGGGTCGGAATTAATTTTTTCGGGCGCGTCGGAGAGCAGCGGATTGGTTTCGGTGATTTCACCGGAAACCGGGCTGAAAATTTCGCTGACGGCTTTGACGGATTCGACGGTGCCGAAAGAGGCGCCGGCTGAAATTTTTGTTCCGGCCTTGGGCATGTCAACAAAGACCACGTCGCCGAGTTCCTGCTGGGCGTAGTCGGTGATGCCGATGATGCCGTGGGCGCCATCGATCTTGACCCATTCGTGTTGTTTGGTGAAGCGGTAGTCGGCTGGATACATAGCTCTCCTAAATTGGATGCGATCTCGTTACTGCGGTCGCTTATAAAATGGCAACGGAATGATGCGCGCTGATGCTTTTTGTCCTCGAATATCGATGGCGAGATCCGTGCCAACGGCGGAAGCAGTGGGCGGAACGTAAGCCATGCCGATATTTTTCTTTAGTGATGGCGAAGGGCAGCCGCTGGTGACGTGGCCGATTTTTTTGCCGTGGGCGTCGTCGACGGGATAGCCGTCCCGGCCGATGCGCTTATCGAGCATTTCGAAACCGACGAGCTTGCGCGGCAGGCCGCCGGCGTTGGCTTTTTGGGAGGCGAGAACTTCGCTGCCCAGGAACGGCGCCTTTTCCATTTTGCAAATCCAGGCGAGGCCGGCTTCCCAGGGCGTGGTGGTGTCGTCGATTTCGTGGCCGTAGAGGCACATGCCTGCTTCGAGGCGCAGGGTGTTGCGGGCGCCGAGACCGGCGGGAATCATGCCGAGGGGCGCCCCGGCGGTCATGAGATCGGACCACAATTTTTCGGAATGTTCGGGCGCGAAATAAATTTCGAAACCGTCTTCGCCGGTGTAGCCGGTGCGGGCGATGAGGCAATCGATGCCGCTGACCTGGCCGAAGGTGAAATAGTAATAACGGATGGGCGCGAGATTGACCGGAGTGAGTTTCTGCAGAATTTCCGCTCCGCGCGGGCCTTGGACGGCGAGCTGGCTGTAACGCGGACTGGAGTTTTCTACTTTGGCGTCGAATTTATTGTTGGCGACGATGTGCGCGAAGTCGGCGTCCTGATTGCTGGCGTTGACGCAGAGCATGTAATGGGTGTCGGAAATTTTGTGAACGAGCAGATCGTCGACGAAAGTGCCGCGGGAGGTCATCAAGCCGGAATACTGGATCTGGCCGACGACGAGTTTTGCGACGTTGTTGCAGCTGACCCACTGGACCAGCGACTGCGCCTGGGGTCCGGTGATTTCGATTTCGCCCATGTGGCTGACGTCGAAAAGGCCGGCGCGATTGCGGACGGCGTCGTGTTCGGCGAGGATGCCGGAATATTCGAGAGGCATATCCCAGCCGCCGAAGTTGACCATACGGGCGTTGAGCCGGCGGTGGACGGCGTTGAGAGCGGTCTTGCGGATTTCAGCGATGGCCGGCGTGGTCACAGGGAAATTCGAATCATGGTGGCTAAACATCGAAATTAGCATGGTGATTTTGGGGTGTCAAGAAACGCGGCTGCGCGTCACTTTTCGCGCGCGGTTACATGCAACGCAATTAACCAGAACAGGTATGGCGGAGCAGGGAATCGCGGCGACTTCGGTGCTTGTGGCGGGTTGAAGGTTGACCTAGTATGGGTTGAAGGCGAATCCGCGGGTCTTGTTAGGTATGAGAGGGCGAGGCGACGATGCCGGTAACTTTGTGCTCGCAGTGCGACAAGCCGGAAATGCAGTGTACCTGCGAAAAATTTTGCTGTTTTTGCCAGTCGCAGCACGATATTCGCCTGGCCGTCGATAAGATGTATTATTGCCCGGAATGCAGAGAAGCCTGCGACGTGGCACTGGCCGACAGAGATGACCACTGATCCCGCCCGAACTGAAATCATGGTGAATGACGACGAGCGGCTGCTGGCTGCGATCGAGCCGATCGTATTTCAGGCGTCGTTGCGGTGTGGGCTTTCGACTGAAGCGCAGCAGGGACTAGCGGCGGCTTCGATTGCGGCGTGCAAAGAAACTTTTCCGCTGCTGCAAGAATCGGCGGGGGCGGATGAGGATCCGGCGGTGAAAGTGATCGTCACGGATTACACGGATCGGGTGGAAGTGGCGATCGAGCATAACGGCGAGGCGCTGCCGACGGCGGGACTGGATACGTTTGTGGGCGACGCGGTGGCGGGCACGGATGCGGGGTTGAGCGGGGCGCTGCAGAAAACGAGCGTCGACCGGGTGCAGTACGAGACGAAATCGGGAATATCGCGAATGACGCTGGTGAAATATTGCGACGGCGGGAAGAAAACCGTCGCCTAGTTTCGATCTTCTTTTTTGTACTTCTTCCCTTTTATTCCTAGGAACTGAAATGCAATCCCAAGAAAGCTAGTTGGTCGGCGGCAGGAACGATTTGCTTTGAATCAGTGTGGTCATTTGTTCCTGCGTGATCGGGGCGTTGATTTTCAGACGGTCGCCGGTGGGAGTGACGCTGACGCCGTCGAGCGCTTTGGCCAGCGCGGGATTGGTGGAAGCTTCCTGGTAACGGCGAGCCATCAGTCCGGCCTGGAAAGCGGCGCTGAGAAGATTGGCGTCATCGACGGTGGCGCATACCGCTTGCAGGTGCGCGTCGATGCGTTTGTCGTCGGCGTCGATGTTGATGATCATGGCTTTGATGCGTCCGGTGATGGCGGTGACTTGCGGAAACTGACTAGCCTGCGGAACAAGTTGCTGCAGAGCGATGGCGGTGTGGGCTTTATCGAGGACGGCCCAGACGATGCCGCTGCCGTTGGCTTCGGCGACCATGGGGAAGAGAGCGTCGTTGGTGAGCAGGCTGGGCGTGCCGCCCATGCGGACGTCGATCAATTTTTCGAGCGAAGCGCGATTGCCGAAGGCGGCGGTGTTGGTATCGAGGAAAAGAAAAAGAATGTCTCCGGCGGCGATGCCGCTGCCGAACGCGTACATGCGATAGCCCTGCGATTCAAAAACGGGAACTTTTTGGGATTTGAGTTTCGCTTCGGATGCGGAAGGATCGAAATTGCCGAGGGCGATGCCAACGATGTTGTCGCCCTTGCCGTTAGCTTCGCTGGCCCAGGCGAGTTCTTCGACCTGGGAATTAGGGTCGACGCCAGAAGTGGCGAGGAACTGTTCGAACTGGTGGAAGCGCGGGGGAAGCAGCTGTTCGTTGAGCTGCGAGAACCAGGGATACTTTCGGGCGGATTTCAGGTCGGCGTAGGCGAATTCGCCGGAGTCTTTGGGGAACATGCCGATGACGGCGGTGCTGAGCGAACCGGCGACGGATGGAGTGGGCACGGCGGTGACGGCGGCGAAGACGATGGCTAGGGTCAAGATGATCGAAAGAAAGGAACGAGAAAGGCGTTGCTTCATTTTTGGTGTCCTCAGTTAAAAATTTCTAACATTAAGTAAGGGTGCGGTCCCTACCAGATCGATTGTCGATCTTTAGCTCTGTTTTACAAACTCTTACCTAATTCTCTGATGCACATTAGCAACCGTTTGTCAGGCCACGCGCGCGGCGATAGCCGCCGATTCAGTGCGCAAGCGTGCGGCGAAAGCGGCATCGGTGATCGATTCGAGGTTGATGGCGACGTTGTCGAGAGCACCCTTAGCACCGGCGGCGGCCATCAGGCGGCCAACTTTAATATCCGAGAACATCGACGGACTGGAAATGGATTCGAGGCGGCCGAGCAGCTCGAAAACTTCGGCGCTGCGGCGGGCGACCTCTAAGGGAACGGTGGCGGCGCCTTGCATGGCAGCCTGGATGGCGGCATCGCGTTGCACTTGTTCGTTAGACGTTTCCTTGGGCAACTTGTAAGCGGCCATGACGTGGTCGAAGGAAGCCGAATCGCGGTCGATGGCTTCGGAAAGCATTTTGGATGCGGCCTGCAAATTCGAAATTAGTTCGCCGAGCTGGTCGACGAAAGCGGCCTGCGATTTCTTTTTGCGCGAAAGACTGGCGACCATCTGGCCGAGGCTGGCGCCGAGGGCTCCGGCGAGAGCCGCGACGGAACCGCCGCCCGGTGTGGCGGTGGGTTCGGCGACAGCATCAAGAAAAGGCAGCGCGAGCGCGGCAAGTTTTCCCGGACCTTCCAAGGGAGCCGAGCCGCTGAGCGAGGCTGCGATACGATTCTCAAACACCTGGGCGGGGGAAAAGTTTTCGAGTTGGAGATAAAAGTCGGCGGTGAGTTCGATGGCGCGTTTGGGAATGAGGCCGACGATTTCGCTGCCGACGATGGAGACGCCGTAGCGTTCGGCTTCGCGTTTGACCATTTCGAAGACGCGATGCAGCGGGGTCTGCTCGAAATCGGTCATGTTGATGGAGACTTGCGCGAGGTTGCGGGCGCGGAGATCGACGCCCATGGCTTTGACGTAGCGCAGGCCGCCATTCGAGAAGCGAATGTTCTTACCGATTTTTTGGGCGATGGCGAGGTCGGGCGTATTCAGGTTGATGTTGTAAGCCACCAGAAATTTGCGGGCGCCGACCACGGTGGCTCCGGCGGTGGGATGCAGCGCGGCGTTGCCAATGTCGGGCGCGCGATTCGGATTCCTGGGAACTTCAGCGAGCAGGCCTTCGAACTGACCCTTGCGAATGGCTTCGAGATTGGCGCGCTCGGGACGCTGGGCGGCGGCTTCGTAGAAATAAACGGGAATTTTGTAGCGCTCCCAGATTTCGCGGCCGACTTTTTTGGCCAGGGCCACGCAGTCTTCGATGGAAACGCCCTCGACCGGAATGAAGGGGACTACGTCAGTCGCGCCCATGCGCGGATGCGCACCGGAATGTTTGGTGAGGTCGATCAGTTCGGCGGCTTTGCCCACGCCGCGCAGGGCGGCTTCGGCGACGGGCTCGGGTTCTCCGGCCAAGGTGACGACGCTGCGGTTGTGATCGGAGTCACTTTCGCGATCGAGGACATAGACGCCGGGAACTTCGCGCATGGCGGCGATGATCGCGTCAATTTTGGCGGTATCGCGGCCCTCGGAAAAGTTCGGAACACACTCAACGATGCGCTTCATAGATTTAGTACGCTTCCTGAAAACTTAGGATTTTTTGGAGTGGATGATGGCGCCGCGCTTCATGGTCATGGAACAGAAGTTCACCCCAAAATAATACGGGATTTCGCGATAGTCGGCCACGTCAAAGGCGGCGAGATCGGCAAACTTGCCAACTTCGAGGGAGCCGACGCGGTCATGAACACGCAGGGAATAGGCGGGATTGATGGTGGCGGCGGTGATGGCTTCGGCGGGCGTCATGCGCATTTGGGTGCACGCCAGCGAGAGAATCATGGGCATGCTGAGGGTCGGGCTGGTGCCGGGATTGAAATCGGTGGCGAGGCCGAGGATGGCTCCGGCGTCGATGAGTTTTCGCGCGGGCGCGTAATGCTCGAGGCCCAGGTGGAAGCAGCAGCCGGGCAGCAGGGTGCAGCAGACGTTGGATGCGCCGAGCTGGCGGATATCGTTGGCGTTTATTTGTTCAAGGTGGTCGGCGCTGGCGGCGGAAACTTCGATGGCCAGGCGGGAGGCTCCGGTATTGGCAAGTTGCTCGGCGTGGATGCGCGGGACCAGGCCGCCAGCGCGTCCGGCCATGAGGATTTTGCGGGATTGGGCGACGGTGAAGGCGCCACGGTCGCAAAAGACGTCGCAGAATTCGGCGAGTCCGGTGATGGCCACGGTGGGAATCCAGCGATCGACCAAGAGATCGATATATTTTTCGGGGCGCTTTTTGTATTCGGCGGGAATCACGTGCGCGCCGAGGAAGGTGCGGTGAATGTCGATGGGATGTTCCTGATGCAGAGCGGCGAGCAGGAGCAGAATTTTTAGCTCGGACTTCCAGTCGAGGCCGTAGCCGGATTTGGATTCGATGGTGGTGGTGCCGTGGGCGGCGAAGATATTCAGATTGGATAAGGCGCGGGCTTTCAGGGAATCGACCGAAGCGCTGCGGCAGTGTTTTACGGTGGACCGGATGCCGCCGCCTTTGCGGGCGATTTGTTCGTAAGTGGCTCCGGAGATGCGGTCTTCGTATTCATGGGCGCGGCTGCGCGCGAAAATCAGGTGAGTGTGGGAATCGACGAAGCCGGGGAGGACGACTTTGCCGCCCAGGTCGATTTTTTCGGCTTGGCGCGCTTTGGGATGATTTTCGATGCGGCGGCGGGTGCCGATGGCGGCGATGCGGTCTTCGTGGACCAGGATTGCGCCGTCGCGAATGATGGCGAGGTCGTTGAGGGCTTTGCCACGGCGGGGAATGGAGCCGCGCAGGGTGAGCAACTGCGAGCAGCCGGTGATGAGCCAGTCGGGCACGACGCAGCGATACTAACGCCGAGGCGGAGGAAAGACTACTGGGGATGCGCAATCGTGCATCGGCGCGCGGTGCGGTCGCGCATGGCTTTGTCGTCGCGAATTGCGCGCGAGAGCATGGATGAGATCCTTCGTCGCCGAAGGCGCTCCTCAGGATGACGGGCCGCGCTTATCGTACTTTTTCTTCGCGAGAGATCGTGGCCCAGCAGCGTAAAAAGCAGATCCCTCACCGCTAAAGCGGTTCGGGATGACACGTTGTTTTGTTTTGCGTGAAAGGGAAGTTGCGCCGCGACAGCGGTCTTGAGGCGTTTAGGTTTTCACGCGTTGCTAGCCGCCGGCTTTTTGGTAGGCCGGGACGAAAGTTTCGGTGACGAAAGATTCGAGGCTGGTGGGGGTGGTGTTCTCGGCGGTGCGCGGTTCGAGTGGGTTGATGAGGCCGGCGTTGGCGCCTTTCCACATTTCGATTAGCAGCGCGGCGGTGCGTTTGGGTAGGCCGATTTGGACGAGCGCGGGTTCGAGCATCATGAATGGGACTTGCATGTAGCTGAGTTTTGGTTTGCCTATGGCGTTGCCGACTACCGTCGCGGCTTGCTTCATGGTGATGTCGCGTTCGCCGTGGAGTTCCTGGATCGAGCTGCCGGAAAAATTGCGGGCGGCCAGGCGTTTGGCGGCGTAGGCGCCGATATCTTTGGTGGCGATCCAGGGCATGGACGCATCGCCGTTCATGCCGCCGGGGAGCATGCCCATGGAGCGCAGGGTGCTGATGCTTTGCAGCAGATTTTCCATGAAGTAGGCGGCGCGGAGGTAGAGGACGTTGAGGCCGGAGATTTTATTTAGTTTTTGTTCGAGGTTGTGCAGGCCGACGATGGGTCCGGTCTTATCGGGGTGCTGGGCGCCGACGCTGCTCAGGGCGACGACGTAAGGAACTTTCGCGGCGGCGACGGCCGCGGCGAAAGCGTCGGTCGTGGCTTCCTGATGGGCGCGCAAATCTTCGGCAGTGGTGTCTTCGGGGACGACGAGGTAGACGGCGTCGGCCCCTTGGAAGGCTTTGGTCATGGAGGCGGCGTCTTCGACGTTGCCGAGGAAAAGCTCAGCGCCTTGGTCGACGAAGGGCTGGAGTTTGGCGGCGTCGCGGCCAACGACGCGAATTTTTTGTCCTGCGGCGAGCAGGGCTCGTGCTGCTGCGGCGCCGGTTCTGCCGGATGCTCCGGTAACGACGATCATGAATCCTCCGTGGGACAAGCTGCGAACGTGTTGCGCGAATCCGCGGGCGGGCTAGCGCGGATTTAGGCCATGGGAATTTTTACGCCTTTCTTTTTGGCGAAGGCTTCGGCTTCGGGATAGCCGGCGTCGACGTGACGGGCGACGCCGATCCCGGGATCGTTGGTCAGCACGCGCTGGATGCGTTCGCCCATTTCTTTCGAGCCGTCGGCGACGGTGACCTGGCCGGAGTGGAGTGAATAGCCGATGCCGACTCCGCCGCCGTTGTGAATGGAAACCCAACTGGCGCCGCTGGCGGTATTGAGCAGGGCATTGAGCAGGGGCCAATCGGCGACGGCGTCGGAACCGTCGAGCATTTTTTCGGTTTCGCGATAGGGGGAAGCGACCGAGCCACAATCGAGATGGTCGCGGCCGATGACGATGGGACCTTTCAGTTCGCCTTTGGCGACGAGGTCGTTGAGCGCGACGCCGAAGCGATCGCGTTCGCCGTAACCCAGCCAGCAAATGCGCGCGGGCAGGCCCTGGAAGCGGACGCGCTTCTGGGCGAGCTTGATCCAGCGCGAAAGAATTTCGTCGTGCGGGAACATATCGAGCACCAGCTGATCGGTTTTGTGAATGTCGGACGGCTCACCGGAAAGCGCGGCCCAGCGGAAAGGCCCGCGGCCTTCGCAGAAAAGCGGACGAATGTAAGCGGGCACGAAGCCGGGAAAATCGTAGGCGTTTTTCACGCCTTGCTGAAAAGCGAAGGTGCGGATGTTGTTGCCGTAATCGAAGGTGACGGCGCCGAGTTTTTGCAGGGCGAGCATGCCTTCGACGTGCTTGGCCATGGATTCGAGCGAACGCTTTTCGTAGGTGGCGGGATCTTTCTTGCGCAATTCGTCGGCTTGCGCGACGTCGAGGCCCTGCGGGATGTAGCCGCCGATGGGATCGTGCGCGCTGGTCTGATCGGTGAGGATGTCGGGAACGATGCCGCGGCGGGCGAGCTCGGGAATCACGTCGGCGCAATTCCCAACCAGGCCGACGGACGTGGCTTCCTTGGTGCGGACAGCGTTCTTCAGGATGCGCAGAGCTTCGTCGAGGTCGTTGACCATCACGTCGCAGTAGCCCATGTTGACGCGGCGTTTGATGCGTTCGGGATCGACGTCAATGCCGAGGAAGGCGGCGCCGTTCAGAGTGGCGGCGAGAGGCTGGGCTCCGCCCATGCCACCCATGCCGCCGGTGACCACGAGTTTGCCGGCGAGGTCGCCGTCAAAGTGCTGGCGCGCGGCGGCGGCGAACGTTTCATAGGTGCCCTGCAAAATTCCCTGGGAGCCGATGTAAATCCAGCTGCCGGCGGTCATCTGGCCGTACATCATCAGTCCGGCGCGATCGAGTTCGTCGAAATTTTTCCAGTCGCTCCAGTGGCCGACGAGATTGGAATTGGCGATCAGCACGCGCGGGGCGTAGGTGTGGGTGCGGAAAATTCCGACGGGCTTGCCGGACTGGACGAGGAGGGTTTCGTCATTTTCGAGCGAGCGGAGGGAATTGACGATGGCTTGGTAGCAATTCCAGTTGCGGGCGGCTTTGCCGCGGCCGCCGTAGACGATCAGGTCTTCAGGCTTTTCGGCGACTTCGGGATCGAGATTGTTCATCAACATGCGCAGGGCGGCTTCCTGGGGCCAGCCCTTGCAGGAAATCGCGGAGCCGCGCGGGGCGCGTTGGGGTTGGTAGGCGGTGGGATCGGCGGTGGCGAGTTTCGACATCGGAATTCCTCCGGGGCCATCTTAACGCAATTGAGGGCGGCGGAGACACCCGGGCGTTTTCGGGAATGAAGCGGCTTGCGACATTGCGTGGTCCGCGCGCGATGGGATAGAGTTGCGGAAGGCCAATGGAATATCCCTCGCTGAACACGTTGCTCCTCACCGCAGTCGACCAGCATAGCAATCCAAAAGCGCAAATGTACCGGACGGCGGACGGTTGGAAATCGATCTCGTCGCAGGAAATGCTGCGGCGGGTGGCGGGATTGTCGAAGGCGCTGGCGGAGTTGGGGATTAAGGCGGGAGATCGGGTGGGATTGTTCGCGCCGAATTGCCCGGAATGGCATATCGCGGATTTTGCAATTACAGGATTGGGCGCGGCGAGCGTGCCGATTTATTTCAACGAGGCGCCGGATCGTTTCGTGTACATCATGAACGATTCGGGCGCGCGGATCATGATTACGGCGGGCGAGGCGCAGGCGCGGAAGACCGCGGAAGCGCGCGAGCGGATGCCGACGGTGGAACATTTGATCTGCGTGGCTCCGCCTGCAGACCTGCGCGGCGAAATTTTGAACTACGACAGCTTGATCGCGGCGGCGGGCGAGGCGGACGTGGCGGAATACCGGCGACGGGCGGCGAAAGTAAAAACCGATGCGCTGGCCACGATCATCTATACGTCGGGGACTACCGGCGAGCCGAAGGGCGTGATGTTGACGCACGCGAATCTGACTTCGAATTCGATCGAGTCGCTGAAGTATCACGTGTTTGAGCCGGATGACGTGGCGCTGGAGTTTTTGCCGCTCTCGCACGTGTACGAGCGCACGGTGGCCTATGGATATTTAAGCCGCGGGGTTTCGATCGCGTACGTGGAGAACATCGAGTCGGTGGGGCAGGCGCTGCTGGAAGTGCATCCGACGATGGCGGCGGCGGTACCGCGACTGTTCGAGAAAATTTACGCGGGGATTATCGAGAAGGGGCGGCGCGAGTCGGGAGTGAAGCGCAAGATTTTCGATTGGGCGCTCGGTGTGGCGCAGGATGCGGTGCCGTGGAAGGCTTATGGCAAGACGCCTTCGGCGGGACTGAAGATGAAGTGGGCGATCGCGGATAAGCTGGTTTTTTCGAAGATACGCGAAGGATTGGGTGGGCGGCTGCGGACTTTTGTTTCAGGCGGAGCGCCGTTGTCTCCGGCGCTGGCGGAATTTTACTGGTCGATTGGCGTGCAGGTCTATCAAGGATACGGACTGACCGAAACTTCGCCGGTGGTGACTTCGAATCGGCCGGGGGATCACAAGGTGGGAACGGTCGGGCGTCCGATTCCGACGGTGGAAGTGAAGATCGCGGAGGACGGCGAGATTCTGGTGCACGGGACTTGCGTGATGCAGGGGTATTTCGGCAAGCCGGAAGCGACGCGGGCCATTTTGAGCCCGGAGGGCTGGCTGGCTACCGGAGACATCGGGCGAATCGATGAAGATGGATATTTGATCATCACCGATCGGAAGAAGGAACTGCTGAAGACGGCTGGCGGGAAATATGTAGCTCCGGCGCCGATTGAAAATGCGTTGAAGGGTTCGCCGTATATTTTGAATGCGATGGTGGTGGGGGATGGACGGAAGTTCTGTTCGCTGCTGGTGGTGCCGAATGCGCCGGTGGTGATGTCGCACGCGAAAGAGCAAGGGCATGATTTTGCTTCGCCGGCGCAGATGCTGAACGATCCTTGGGTGCGGGATTTGCTGCAGGGGGAGATCGAGCGGCTGACGGCGAATCTGGCGCAATACGAGAAACCGAAGCGGTTCGCGATCCTGGAGAATGATTTTACTTATGCGGGCGGCGAGCTGACCTATACGCTCAA
Source organism: uncultured Acidobacteriota bacterium (assembly GCA_963711325.1). Lineage (GTDB taxonomy): Bacteria > Acidobacteriota > Terriglobia > Acidiferrales > UBA7541 > Palsa-295. The sequence goes on from CAVQDR010000003.1 coordinate 31,667, forward strand.
GATGAAGCGGCGGGTGATCGAGGACAGATATAAGGATGTGATCGCGCGGTTGTATGCGGATGTGGAAGATCCAAAACCGCAGGCGCGGGCGTAACCATTGTAGAGGTGAGGCATCGGAGGAGAGTAGGGCGCGGAGCCGGGCTTAACGCAAACGGGAGCGGGAAGTGGAGAAGCAAATGGGCGACCAACTGGTGATTGCGGGGCGGACGTTTAATTCGCGGTTGATTGTGGGTACCGGGAAATATCGCAGCTTTCAGGAAATGCGGCGGGCGCATGAGGCTTCGGGCGCGGACATGGTCACTGTCGCGGTGCGGCGGGTGAATTTGACGGATAAGAGCAAGGAATCGCTGCTGGATTACATCGACCGCAAGAATTTTTTTATCCTGCCGAATACGGCGGGATGCTACACGGCGGATGAAGCGGTGCGCGCGGCTCGGCTGGGGCGCGAAGTGGGACTTTCGGAATGGGTGAAGCTGGAAGTGATCGGGGATCAGCAGACTTTATTTCCGGATACGGAAGGATTGCTGGTGGCGACGAAAATTTTGGTGAAAGAAGGATTCGTGGTGCTGCCGTACACCAATGACGATCTGATCGTGGCGCGTAAGCTGGTGGATGCGGGAGCGGCGGCGGTAATGCCGCTGGGAGCGCCGATCGGATCGGGGATGGGGATTCAGAATCTGACCAACCTACGAATTTTGCGGGAACGGATTACGGAAGTGCCGCTGATTGTAGATGCGGGCGTGGGCACTGCTTCGGACGCGGCGGTGGCGATGGAAATGGGCGCGGACGGCGTGCTGATGAATACGGCGATTGCGGAAGCGCAGGATGCGGTGCTGATGGCCGAGGCGATGGGTTCGGCGGTGGATGCCGGGCGCAAGGCATTTTTGGCGGGACGCATCGGGAAGAAATTGTACGCGTCGGCTTCGAGCCCGCTGGAAGGCGTGGTCCGCTAGCGGAAGAGAATGTGCCAGAGAATATCGACCAGCGCGTGGACGATGGCGGCAGGGAAGAGCGAACTGGTTTTCATCCAGGTGTGGCCGTAGAAGAAGCCGGCGATGGTGGCCAGAAAAACGTATTTCCAGTTGGGGTAGGGCGCGTGAAAGATATGGGAGAGGCCGAAGAGTAGCGAGGCCAGCGCCAGACCCGCCCACGGATTTTTGAAACTCCGCGAAAAAAGATTCTGCAGGATACCGCGAAAGAGAAATTCCTCCGGCCAGGCAGTGAACAGCAAAATTCCCACGACTGATAGCGCCAACGGAATGGGGTGCAGGCGCACGACTGAAGGATCGTAGGAGAGAAATCCGATGCGGGTGCCGAGGGCGACGGCGATGAGCGCGAACAGGGCGAAGTGGATCAGGATGATCCAGGCGTCGTTTCTGTTGAGGGTGACGGCGTAGCCGACGCCGTCGAGGCGGCGGAGCAGGACGAAGGCGGCGATGCCGGTGGCGACGGCGAGGAGAATGGTCAGCGTGTGGGTCAGTTGTGCGGGATACGGAAACAGCGCGTACATCCAGCGGAATTCGACGGGGAGCCAGAGAAGCGCGACGGCGGCGTAATCGCTGATTGTGCCGGGTGGCTTTCCGGAGCCGGTGGCGACCAAGAGTGAGGGAAGAACGACGTAAGCCGCGCCGATGAGCGCGGAGCGCCAGCCTCCGGCGACGGCGATGGCGTAAATAAGGATGGCGAAGAGCGGAACGAGGGGCGCGAGGACGCCCAGGGATTCGCCGAAGTGGCGGCGGAGTGAATCGAGGACGGGTGGCGCGGCGATGAAGAGCTCGAAGGCGAAAAGGACGGCGGCGATTCCGACCGAGAGCGCGAAACGCGGACCGCTGAGGCCGAGGTGGATGCCGTAGAAAGCTACGAAGATGACGACGGCGGACCATAGCGCGGCGGCGGTGGGCAGATTCATGCGCCAGAGATTTGATTTCGGGTTCACGACTGCTAAATTTTACCGCGAGAGTTTGCGCACGCCTCCTAGAAAAACTTGCAATGAGTTTGCGGCTCGGCGATTCTTGGGCCGCTCAAAGTGCCTAACCCACCAAAACTGGAGCGATTCGCTTACATCGACTGGATGCGGGGATTTGCCTGCCTGCTGATGTTCGAGGTGCACGGCTACGATTCGTGGCTGATGGATTCGCTGCGGCAGAAGAATTTCTACCGACTGTCGCAATTCAGCGGAACGATCGCCGCGCCGATTTTTTTGTTTTTGGCGGGGGCTTCGCTGGCGCTGGTAAGCGACCGGATGAAGTTGAAAGGCGCGACGCCGAATCAGGTGGAGCGGCGATTGGCGTGGCGCGGCCTGGAAATCGTGGGACTGGGGTATTTGTTGCGGCTGCAGGAATTCGTGATGGGTTACAAGACTGCGAGTGTGGACCGATCTACTGCGCGTGGACATTTTGAACGTGATCGGCGTTTCGCTGATGTTGATGGCGGTGCTGTGGAGGATTTGCAAGGACCGGCGGACAACGGCGATCGCGTCGCTCGGCGATTTGCGCGGCAATTGTGCTGGCGACTCCGTTGTTGTGGACTTCGATGCGGCCGCGCTGGCTGCCTTGGTACATCGAGAGCTACATCAATGGCGTGCACACGTTTGATACGCCGCAGACCTGGTTGTTTCCGATTTTTCCTTGGACGGCGTTTGCGTTTGCGGGGTTGGCGCTGGGGTGTTTTCTTTTTGATGAGTGGGCTACCGAGCATGTGGCTAAGACGATTGGGTGGTTGGGCGTTTTGGGCGCGGCGCTTTTTCTGATTTCTGTGCCGGTGGATTGGATCGGCGCGCGTTTTTATGCGCTTACGATTATTGGCATACGAGTCCTAGTTTTTTTCTGGCGCGCGCTGGGCGTGTTGCTGGTGTTTTTTCCTTTGAGCTATGCGTGGTGCCGGTGGGGATTGGGTGCGGCGAGGTTTCGTCCTTTGTTGTGGCTAGGGGAGACTTCGTTGCTGGTGTATTGGGTGCATATTGTTTTTGTTTATGGGCATTTATCGATTTTGCCGAAGCATGAGCAAACATCGGGCAGGCGACTTGGGGGATTGTGTTGATTACGGCGGCGATGGTGGTGCTGGCTTATCTGCGGCTGAGGTGGAAACGGCGTGGTCAGGGGACTAGGGGAGTTAGGGTGGCGGCTGGGATTTGAGGTTGGAGTGAGAGTCGAGGCGCGGGTAGATCGAAGAGAGATCTTTCGTCGGCCGCCACGGCGGCCTCCTCTGGATGACGGCCAAAGGCGGTTTGGGTGGGAGGCCTCGGAGGCTAGCAGAAGCGGGGCGTCTAGACCCGCACCCTTTGCGTGAGGCAAGGGCGCAAACAGTGCGGCACCCGGAAAGGCGCGATGGGTCGAGCTGCGTCTTGAACCCTATTCGATACGTGGCCTAACTGCGAGTTGCGAAGGCGGCGGCAAGCCGCCGCACTCCAAGGTAGGCTGGCGCCGCGGCAATTTTCTTAAATTCAGGGATGAGGGCGCTATTTTAGGTAGAGGAAATACCAATGCTTGGCGGGAGCAGGCGGCGCTGGGGCGACGTCGGGGAATTTCTGTTCGGTTTTGAAGACGTGCTCACCTGGCCGGGCCAGACTGAGGTCTTCGCGCGCTGCGCCTTCCTGGGTCGTCGGATCAGGTTGCAGGTCTTTTACGTTGTCCTGTAACTTTTGGTTCTCGGTGTCATCTGCTGGATTTCACTTTGCAGCTTGTCGCGTTCGAGTTGCGAGCGGTGCATGGCGAGAACGCCGTGGGTGCCGAAGATGTCTTGGACGATTAGCCAGATCAGGGCGAGAACGAGAAAGACCAAGGCGTTGCGGCGGAAGAAGGCGCGCAGTTGTTCGGTGAAAGGCTGGCGCTCGACGATGAGCGCGGGCCGGTTGGGCGCGGAGTTTGTTACTTGGTGATCCACGCTTTGGCATCCTCAGCAAGTTTTTCCGCAGCGGCCTCGGTTGAAGCTTCGGTGTAGATCCGGGCGACGGGCTCGGTGCCGGAAGGCCGCATCAGAATCCAGGAGCCGTCGTCGAAAATAAGCTTCAGGCCGTCGGTGCGGTCGGTCTTGGCTACTCGGTGGCCGGCGAAGTCGTTGAAATTTTCGCGCAGGCGGTCGGGCAGAGATTTTTGAAGTTCGTCGGGGAGATGCAGGTTCATGCGCACGGGCCAGTATTCGCCGCCGACGCGTTTGAAAAGATCGCGCAGCTGGTCCATTAGAGATTTGTTGCGCGCAGCGATCATTTCGGCGACCAGCAGGCAGGCCAGGATGCCGTCCTTTTCGGGCAGGTGACCGTGGATGGTCATGCCGGCGCTTTCTTCGCCGCCGATGATAATTTTTCCGGCGCGGAGCAGCGGGCCGACGTATTTGAATCCCACCGGAGTTTCGTAGACCTTCACGTCGTGCAATTTGCCGACGGCGTCCATCAAATGCGTGGTGGCGACGCTGCGCGAGGCGCCGAGTTTCAGGCCGCGGGTTTCGAGCAGGTAATCAAAGACCAGGCCGAGAATATGGTTAGGCTGGATAAAAGTGCCGTCGCGATCGAGGATGCCGAAGCGGTCGGCGTCGCCATCGGTGGCGAGGCCGGCAAGAGATTTTTTCTCGATGACCAGTTTTTTGAGCGGCGCGAGATTTTCTTCGGAAGGATCGGGGCCGCTGCCGTCGAAAAGGACGTCGCGCTTGGTGCGAATCGATTCGACGGTCATGCCGTGGTCGGTGAGGATGCGGTCGAGCCAGCCGGCGCCGCAGCCGTGGACCGCGTCATAGGCGAAATTGCCTTTGGCTTTGGTGAGGACATCGAAGCGGATCATTTTCTTGAGCTGTTCGAAATAGGGTTGGCGCGGATCGAGGCGGTCGAAGTCGTCTTTGATGTCGTGAAACGAAACGTTGTCGTCTTGAAGCTTCGCGGCGCGAGCCTCGATGTCCTTGGTGATTTCGGGAAGGGCCGGGCCGCCATCGGGGCCGGAAAATTTCAGGCCGTTGTAGGCCGCGGGATTGTGGCTGGCGGTGATGTTCACGCCGCCGTCGAGTTTGTTGTAGATGATGGCGTGGGCAAGGACCGGAGTGGGCGTGGGATCGGGGCAGAAAACGATTTTGCAGCCGTTGTCGCGCATGACGCTGGCCGAAGTGCGGGCGAATTCGGGAGAAAAAAAGCGGGTATCGTGGCCGACGATGATCGTGGGTTTCTTGTTGCCGGCGACGACGTGCTCGGCGATGGCCTTGGAGGCGCGACGGACGCCGGGAAAGGTAAAATCGTCGGCGATGACGCCTCGCCAGCCGGATGTGCCGAAATGGATAATTTGTTGGGTCACGGTCTGACATTGTATCGTGGGCGGCGGGTTGAAATCACGCAAGAACGAAATGCGTCGCAAGAGTAAAGAGCGGATATGAGCGAAAAAATTGTGGTGTTGGTGGCGTGCGGGTCGCGGCGGGAAGCGCAGCGGATTGCGAAGGCGTTAGTCGAGGGGCAGGCTGGCGGCGTGCGCGCAGGTATTTGGCTGGCGGGTGCGTTCGACGTATCGGTGGAAGGGGAAGGTCGAGTCCGCGAACGAGATGTTAATGCTGATCAAGACCACGCGGGCGAGATTCGCGGCGGTGAGCGCGATGGTGAAGAAGCTGCATAGCTACGAGGTGCCGGAAATTATCGCGCTGAAGATTGAAGATGGGTCGCGGGAGTATTTGAAGTGGATTGAAGACAACGTGTGAGTGCTGCGGGAATCCTCAGGTGGTCGATTTGCGCGCGGCGGGCTGAAAACCTCCGTGGGCCGCGACCTTCTTCAGGTTTTTCATCATGATGGCCCAATAGCGGACGGGGAAGAGGCGCTGCATGCGGTCGAGCTGGATGGCGTCCTTGCCGATGAGGACGCGAGGCTCGCCACGTTTGATGCCGTCGAGAATTTTGGCGGCGGCAGTGGATGGCGAGGTGCGCGCGAGGCGTTTTTCGAAGAGAGAGACGCTGGCGCTGGCGACGGCTGCGTCGGCGTGGGCGCCGAGGCGGCTGTTGCGGGAAATTGGGGTATTGATCCCGCCGGGATGAACGCAGGTGACGCCGACGTTGGTGTTCATTTCGAGTTCGTGCATCAGCGCTTCGGTGAAACCGCGGACGGCGAATTTGCTGGCGCAGTAGGCGGTCTGGCCCGCGGGGGAAATAATTCCAAAAATGCTGGAGAGGTTGACGATGCGGCTGCGGGGTTCGCGTTTGAGCGCCGGCAGAAAATTGCGGACGCCGTAGACCATACCCCAGAAGTTGATGCCCATGAGCCATTCGAGGTCGGCGATGGAGAGCTCTTCGAAGGTGCCGTGCATGGCGACGCCGGCGTTATTGACCAGCAAGGTAACGCGTTTGTGCTGGGCGAGGACGTCGGAGGCGAATTGTTCGACCTGCTTGGGGTCGGCGACGTTGAGGACGTGGGTCGAGACCGGGGCTGATGGACTCCCGAGCTGGGTGAAAGTTTCCTGCAGGGTGTCGGCGTTGACGTCGGCGATGGCCAGTGACATTTTTTCGCGGGCGAGGAGCTTGGCGAGTTCGCGGCCGATGCCGGAGCCGGCGCCGGTGACGACGGCTACTCCGCCTGATAAATCCCACATGGACATTGAAGGCCTCCTGCCGCGCGAGTTCCCGAAAATAAAAATACAAACTAACGGCTGATGAACGTCAGGGGCGATGGTAATGCAAGTCTTAGACCTTGGCTAGCGCCTGATCGAGGTCGGCGATGATGTCTTCGACGTCTTCGATGCCGACGGAGAGGCGGATTAGGCCGGGAACGATGCCGATGCGTTCGCGAACGTCCGCGGGAACCGAGGCGTGGGTCATGGAAGGCGGATGAGAGATCAGGGTTTCGACGCCGCCGAGGCTTTCGGCCAGCGAGCAGAGGCGGACGTGATTGAGCATGGCGACGGCGGCGTCCATTGAACCGAGGTCGATGGAAATCATGGCGCCGAATCCGCGTTGCTGGCGTTTGGCGAGTTCGTGTTGAGGATGGGCAGGCAGGCCGGGATAGATGGTGCGCTTCACTTTTTTGTGCGAGTCGAGATATTTGGCGACGGCGAGGCCGTTGATGTTGTGGCGATCCATGCGGACGGCGAGAGTTTTGATGCCGCGGGAGACGAGGAAGCAATCCATGGGCGCGAGTCCGGCGCCGACGGAGCGTTGGAGAAAGTAAATGGCATCGGCTTGGGCCTGGGTGCTGACGATGACGGCGCCGCCGGTGCAGTCGCTGTGGCCGTTGAGATATTTGGTCATGGAATGGACGACGATATCGGCGCCAAGCGCGAGCGGTTGCTGGAGATACGGGCTGAGGAAAGTGTTGTCGACGACGACGATCATTTTCTTTTCGTGAGCTAAGGCCGAGGCGGCGGCGATGTCGGTGAGGGTCATGGTCGGGTTGGTGGGCGTTTCGAGGTACAGCATCTTGGTGTTTGGTTTTATCGCGGCTTTGATCTCGTCGAGGCTGCTGGTATCGACGTAGCTGAATTCGAGGCCGAACTGGACCAGAAATTGGGTGGAGAGGCGGTAGACGCCGCCGTAAACGGCCTGGGAGAGAACCACGTGGTCGCCGGGGCGGAGCAGGCGGAAGACGGCATCGATGCCGGCCATGCCGGAGGAAAAAACGTAGGCGGCGTGGCCGTTTTCGAGCTTGGCGACGGTGCGTTCGAGGGCTTTGCGATTGGGATGGTTGGTGCGGGCATAGTCGTAGCCGGAACTTTTGCCCATGGCTTCGATGACGTACGTGGACGTCTGGTAGATCGGCGCCACGATGGAGCCGGTGAGGGCGTCGGGTTCCTGGCCCACGTGAATTGCGTCTGTCGAAAACCCCATCAGTCTGCCTCCGAGGAATTTGCAGGTGTGGCGTGCGCGTGCGAGCGCAGAACAGCACTGCGAAACGGCAATTATTTGACTCCACATCATACGTTATGGAGGGAATTCGCGCATGGTGGGGCGGCGAGGTTGTGGTTATTCAGCAACGATGGATTGCGCGGCGGATCGCGGCCGTGAGTGTGTCGGCTGGTCGCGCTTGAGCGAGGCTGGAGAATGGAGTACAACAGAGCTGTGACAACATTCTTTCATTCGCGACGAGATTTTTTGCCAACGTGCATACTGGCAGGCGCGGTGGCCGCAGGATTGCTTGGGGCGGCGGGAACCTGTCGGGCGCAATCGGGAAGTTCGAGCGCGCCGCCACGGGCGCAGTCGGGTTCGTCGAGCGGGCCGAATGGGAGCGGGCCGAGCGGGCGGGGCGGCGCGGCGGGGCAAGGCGCGAAGGACAAGACGGCCGACGATCCAAATACTACACGGCTAAAAATTGTGGTGACCAGCAGCGACGATAAACCGGTGGGCAACGCCAGCGTCTACGTGCGATTCAACGAAGCGGGAGGTTTTCTGCACAAAGAGAAGCTGGCGGAACTGAGTTTCAAGACGAATGACGATGGCACGGTGAAAGTTCCACCGGTGCCGATCGGAAAAATACTGATTCAGGTGATCGCAAAGGGGCTACATACGTACGGGAAGTGGTACGACATCGGTAAAGATCCAGATACGATTGAGATCAAACTGGAAAAACCTCCGCACTGGTACTAATTCCTCCTGGTTTGGCAGAAAAAATCTTCGGGAAATTTATTTGTGGCAGCAACCGGCGCGAGGGTGACGCTGGCGCGAAACGATTGCACTAAAATTGTGCAATGAGCGCAAGCTGCACGCCGCACGAGCGATTTGAATTCACGGCGGTCCTTTTCCACACGCTTTTCAACAGAACTGTTGAAAACTTTCACACACCGTTCACATTTGTAGAAATTTTTAGTTTGCAATTGGGTTTGGAATTGCAGCGTCGAATTATTTTTTTCCGTTGCCGACGACTGGCAGTCAGAAAATTTCCTGGCGTTTCGTTTGGTGGCCAGGCTGCTGAGGCTTAAGCCTGTCGCCAGCGCGTGATATGATTTCTTCCTGCCGCAGATAACTCGAACGAAATGAAACAATTAATTCTAAACGCTGACGATTTCGGGATGACGTATGGAGTGAACGAGGGAATCGTGCGCGCGCACCGCGACGGCGTTTTGACCAGCACGACGTTGATGGCGAATGGTTTGGCGTTTTCCGATGCGGTAAAAAAGGCCGCGGAAAATCCCAAGTTGGGAGTGGGCTGCCATCTGGTGTTGGTAGGCGGGAAACCGGTGGCGCCGGCGGGGCAAGTGCCTTCGCTGGTCGATGCGAAAGGGAATTTGCCGGACTCCTTGCCGGAATTTGTGGCGCGGGTGAGCGCCGGACTGATCAAGAAAGATGAGATCGAGCGGGAATTGCGGGCGCAAATCCAGAAAATCCAGAACGCCGGGGTGATTCTGACCCATTTGGATTCGCACAAACATACGCATGCGCATCCTAAGGTGATGGATGTGGTGGGAAAAGTGGCGCAGGAATTTGGAATCACGAAAATCCGGCGGCCGGTGGAGAACCTGCGGAGTTCTTGGGAATCGACGCGGAAGGACGCCTCCGGCACATCGAAACAAATTGCGGCGGCGGGAGTGGTGCGGGTGGTAGCGTCGGGATTCGAGGCGTTCGTTGAGAAATATAAACTTACCTGCCCGGATTATTTCTTGGGCCTGGCGATGACCGGGCAGCTGGGCCCGGCGGCACTGCGGCGGATGGCGGACACGATTGAAGACGGCAGCACGGAGATCATGCTGCATCCGGGGATTCGCGACGCGGAGCTGGCGGCTTCCGGTTCGCGGCTGCAGCAGCAGCGCGAAACGGAAATGGCCGGGTTACTGGACGGCGGCGTACGGCAGGCATTCTTAGAACGAGGGATTCACTTCATCAGCTATCGGGAGTTAAACTAGCGTTATGCGTGAACCATCGGCTGCGACCCCGAAGTATTCGCTGGTCGTGCCATTCCACAACGAACAACAGAGCGTGGTCGAGCTGCACCGGCAGTTGAGCGAAGTGATGACCGGGCGATTCGAACCGGTCGAATTCATCTACGTCGACGACCAAAGTTCGGACGCAACCCCGCAATTGCTGGCCAAGATCGCGCAGGAAGACCTGCGGGTGGCCGTCCTGCGGCTGAAAAAGAATTACGGGCAGACCACGGCGCTGGCGGCGGGGTTCGACTTCGCCAGCGGAGACATTATCATTTCGATGGACGGGGACCTGCAGCACGACCCGGCCGAGATTCCGATGATGCTGGAAACGATGGAAACGACCGGCGCGGACATCGTCAGCGGCTGGCGGCAGAAGCGGGTGGACAACTACATTATGCGGCGGCTGCCTTCGCGGGTGGCCAACTGGATGATGGCCAAGCTTTCGGGCGTGGATATTCACGACTTTGGGACCACGTTCAAGGTTTACAAGCGGGAAACGATCAAGGACGTGCCGCTGTACGGCGAAATGCACCGGTTCATTCCGGCGCTGGCTTCGTGGAATGGCGCGAAGATCGTGGAAGTGCCGATCAAAAATATCGTGCGGCCGGAAGGGAAGTCGCACTACGGCATCTCGCGCACGGTGCGGGTTTTCTTCGACATTATTACCATTCGCTTTCTAATGCGGTATATGACCCGGCCTTTGCATTTCTTCGGGCCTCCGGGGCTGCTGGGAATATTCTCTGGCGGATTGATCCTGACTGGGCTGATGGCGAAGAAGGCGTTGTTTCACGAAGCGATTTTCGTGGAACACGGACCGCTGCTGGTGCTGGGCGGGATGCTATGCCTATTCGGCGTGCAGATTTTGGCGGTAGGGCTGATCGGTGAGCTGCTGACTCGGACGCATTTCGAATCGCGCGAAAATCCGATGTACCGGATCGAATTGGTCCAGGGGAATGCGCTGGGGTACGGAGCTGCGGCCGGCGCGGGACGCGGGCAGCAACCGAGAGCCGTGGCTTCAACTTCTATACGCTCCACCCGCGCGTAAGTCTTCCAAGGACAATCTGCGAATGAGGTCGATGACGGAACCAATACGCACGAGCCGCCGGGCCATTTTTCGAACCGCACTCCTCGATACATTCCTGATCGTATTTGCAGCCGCCGCGCTCTACGCCGCGGGTGATGCCTGGAAGACCAAACCTTACACGCAGTGGGATGAGAAGGATGTGGCGGCGGTGCTGCATGCGTCGCCGTGGGTGAAGCTGAATCTTCCCGACTTGGCTTCCGCGCAACTTTCGAGCGCGCCGGTGGACAGCAATCAGGCGCCGGCGACGGGACGCACCAATCCAGCGACGGCGACGGTTGCTCCGGCGCCGGACATCGACGCTCCGGCCGCAGCGGGAGATATCAAAACCTACAACGTGTTTTGGTGGTCGGCGCGGACGATTCGCGAAGCCCTGGCTCGACAAGCCGTGCTGAAGAACCAGACCACTGCGGAAGCGGCCGAGAAGTCAGTGGCCGGGATTCCGGACACGTATCAGGTGCTGGTGAGCGCGCCGAACATGGCGGCGATTGAAGCGCGCGGCGCTGACGCGTTGAAGGACGGCGCTTTCATCGACCTGAAGAAAGCGAAAAAGAAGCTCAAACCGACCGATGTTACCTTCCAGCGAGCCTCCGGCAAGGTGATCGGCGCGGTATTCAGTTTCCCGAAGAAAGATGAGAGCGGCGCTGCGTTGATCGAGCCGGACGAGAAGCAGATCGATTTTAATTTGCGCACGCCAGGAATCTGGCTGAAGGCGTCGTTCAATCCGAAGCAGATGAGCGACGTGCAGGGACCGGATCTGTAGTTTTTGCCAAGGTTTAACCAAGGAGACGCCGATGAAGCGAAGCATTAGGTTTGGAATGATGGCGGCGGTGCTGGCGATGCTGCCGATGGCGGCTTCGGCGCAGATGTTTGGCCGCGGGGCAGCGCCTTCGTGGCGGGGCGTGTGGAATCCGGTGGTGGGCGCGGGCGGAACGTACGAAGTGACCAAGAAAAAAGATGGAAGCAAAACTACCATGGACATGGCGATCGTCGGTAAGGAATCGGTCGACGGCAAGGACGCCTACTGGTTTGAAGTGACCATCCCGGGCACCGAGATGGGAACCATGATCATGAAAAGCCTGACGGTGCGCGATGACCAAAACATGATGAGCACCAAAATGATCATGCAGATGGGAGACCGGCCGCCGATGGAGATGCCGGCGCAGATGACTCAAGCGCGGCAGCAAAAGCAGCCGGCGGATATCCGGCAACTGGCGGATGAAGTCGGGCCGGAATCGGTAACGACGCCGGCCGGAACCTTCGCCACGACCCATTACAAGATGAAGGATGGTTCGGGCGACGTTTGGGTGGCGGACAAAGCTGGCCCATTCGGAATGGTGAAATTCGATGGCAAGGAAAATTCCATGGTGCTGACCAAGGTAGAGACCGACGCCAAAGACAAAATCACCGGGACGCCGGTGCCGTTTAATCCGATGGCTATGGGCGGGCGACCGAACTAGGCGGGAACCGCATCGGCAGGATTTATCGAGGAGCGCTCGCAGGATGGGCGCTCCTTTTTTTGTGGACTAGGCTGTGTGGTCTGGGACTATACTCGCCGTCGAAAGACCGACAGAGGACATCTTCCAATGCGAACGGACGAAGAGAAATTCACGCGCGGCCGCGTTACGATGCGGGAAAAGTTTTCGGACGATTTGTGGCGTTTTCGGCTGGATCCGGGCGAAGGGTTCAAGTACGTGGCGGGGCAGTACGCGACGCTAGGCGTGGAGAAGGACGGGAAGAGGATCGAGCGGGCGTATTCGCTGGTGTCTTCCCCGTACGAGAAGGAACTGGAGTTTTTTTTCGAGCTGGTGGAGAAGGGCGAGCTGACTCCGCTGCTGTTCCCGATTGAAGCGGGGATGGAAGTGATGATGCGGCGGATCGCCAAGGGGCGGTTCACGCTGGATTTGAAAAGCGGACATCACAATCATTTGCTGCTGGCTACGGTGACTGGCGTGGCGCCTTATGTGTCGTATGCGCGGACGCTTTATGCGGACTGGAAGGAGAATCGTTTTCCCGCGGATTTGCATTTGTACGTGATTCAGGGGGCGAGCAAGCCTTGGGAGTTTGGCTATCGCGAGGAATTGGAGAAGATGGCGGCGGAAGTTCCGTGGCTGACTTATGTGCCGACGATCAGCCGTCCGTGGGAAGACCCGTCGTGGAAGGGAGAGACGGGGCGGGTGGAAGACGTGATTCGGAAGTATGTGGACAAATGGAACCTGAATGTGGCGGATACGACCGGATATCTGTGCGGGCATCCGCAGATGATCGAGTTGGGGGATGGAATTTTGAGGCGCTGCGGGTTTGATAAGAATTCGGTGCGGCAGGAAGTTTACTGGATACCGGCGAAAGAAGCTCAGGCTTGAGGTAAAGCGGCTTGCATCGGTGTAGGGCAGGGCAAGAAGGAGATCCTTCGTCGCTTCGCTCCTCTGGATGACGGCCAACGGCGAGTGGCGATGAGGCACCAGCGACCGTCACCATCATTCATTCGGCGCCACGGCGCGTGGCGTTGCCTCGTCGCTGATAAGGAAGCGGCGGACTGACGCTTAGCCGCTGGCTCGGCTTAAAAAGAAATAACGGGCACCGCGTGTTGAGCGATGCCCGTCCTTGGTATCCAAACAATGGAAAACTACTGGGTGGTTTCGGTTTCGCCGCGCTTTTCGGCCAGCTGCTCGATGGTGCTGGCGATAGCGCGGATGGGCGTAGAGACGTGCACGGTTTCGTTGGCGTCGTGAACATCGACGATCAGGTCGCCGCCGATTTTCTGGACTTCGACATGTTGTTCGCGGTCTTTGACGTCGACGAGGACGAAATCTTCGGTGTCGCGGAGCTGGCCCAGGGCGGCGCGAATTTCGGGCATGTACGGGCCGAGCTGGCGCGAGGCGTCGCCGAGCTTATCGCCCGGAATGAAATGCACGGCGATGGGCGCGAGCATGGCGGGGGCGATGACGTAGACGTGATGCACTTCCGGCGATTTCTCCACCACGTTGACTTCGATCATGCCTTCGCTGCAGATAACGCCCACTCCGGCCAACATCGTCCCGGTCAGGGTGAGAGCGATTTTTCCTAGAAGCACCATTGGCGTCTCTCCTTGCTCGGCGCGAGCTATTCCGAAGTGGTGCGTGAATCGACCCAGATGCGGACGTGCTGGGTGGTGTCCTGAACGGTGATGAGCAGGGCATCACCGGCGTAGCTGAGTTCGTGCAGGGCGGCGACGATGTTGAGTTCGTTGTTCTTGACGTTGGAAAAGAGCGCATCGACGATTTTTAGCGGAATGGTGACATCGACATTCTGTTTTTCACCTTCGCTGGAGCGGACGTGGACGACCAGGTTGCCATTGGATTTTGCGACGCGGACGTCCTGATCCTTCTGCTTCACAGTTACGAATTCATTGTCGGGGGCGGTGCGGATAGCATCGAGTAGGGCTTTGATATCGATGCCATTCATGTCGGCGCTGCCGATGGTGACGGTGCCGTTGTGCAGGTTGCCCTTGTTGATGGTGGGCAGCATTTTTTCGGCGATGGAAAGCGGAAGGTTGACGTTCACGCTTTCGCCGACTTTGGAATCTTCGACCTTCACGTGCAGGTAACGCTCCGGCGTTGGCGCTGGAGCGGCCAGCGCGCCCGCGGCCATTCCGGACATTGAAACCACCAGCAGACACACAGCCCCAAAAACCTGAATTGGTTTTCGCATTTTGGGAAGCCTCCGATGCTCTTCCTGCCCGTAGATACGGAGAGGCCTCGGGGAATGTTCCGTGGAGTCGGCGAAAAATAGTGCTGGTTACGCGGCCCGACGGTCGCTCAGCCCTCAGCCCGGCGAGTTAGTCGCGCTGCGGCTTGAAGTATACGGCGGCCAGCGGCGGGACTTTCATCTTGATGGACCACGGGCGACCGTGCCAGGGGATGGGTTCGGCGCGGACGCCACCTGCATTGCCGGCATCGCTGCCGTCGTAATAGGCGGAGTCGGTGTTCAGGATTTCATGGTAGTAGCCGGCGGAGGGAACGCCGACGCGATAATCGCCGCGAACGACCGGGGTGAAGTTGCAGACCACGACGACGAAGTCGTCGGTATTTTTGGCGCGGCGAATGAAGGACAGGATGCTGTCCTGGGCGTCGTTGGCATCGATCCATTCGAAGCCGGCCCATTCGAAATCGACTTCGTGTAGCGCGGGCTCACCGGTGTGGAGATGATTTAGGTCGCTCATCAGGCGTTGCACGCCGCGATGGGGCGGAGAATTTTCCAGGGACCAGTCGACGCTGCCTTCTTCCCAGAATTCATCGCGTTGGGCGAGTTCGCTGCCCATGAAAAGCAGTTTCTTGCCGGGATGGGCCCACATGTAGCCGAAGAGCAAGCGGAGGTTGGCGAACTTCTGCCAATTATCGCCGGGCATTTTTTCCAGCAGGGTGCGTTTGCCGTGAACCACTTCGTCGTGGGAGAGCGGCAACACGAAATTTTCGTGGAAGGCGTAGATCATGGAGAAGGTCAGTTCGTTGTGGTGATACTGGCGGTAGAGCGGATCGTAGGCGAAATATTTCAGGGTGTCGTTCATCCAGCCCATGTTCCATTTCAAGTCGAAGCCCAGGCCGCCGACGTAGGTGGGCCGCGAAACAGCGGGCCAGCTGGTAGATTCTTCGGCGATGGTCAGCGCGCCGGGATGGCGAGTGTGCAGGACTTCGTTCAGGTGTTTCAGGAAGGCGATGGCTTCGAGATTCTCGCGGCCGCCGAATTGGTTGGGAACCCATTCGCCGGGCTTGCGGGAATAATCGAGATAGAGCATGGAAGCGACGGCGTCAACGCGCAGTCCATCGAGATGATATTTGTCGATCCAGAACAGCGCGTTGGAAATCAGGAAATTCTGGACTTCGTTGCGGCCGTAATTGAAGACGAAGGTACCCCAGTCGGGCTGTTCGCCGCGCTTAGGGTCGGCGTGTTCGTAGAGATGCGTGCCGTCGAAGAAGCCGAGGCCGTGCGCGTCGCGCGGGAAGTGCGCGGGCGTCCAATCAAGCAGGACGCCGATGCCTTCCTGATGGCAGCGGTCGACGAAGTACATGAAGTCGGCGGGCGTGCCGTAGCGGCTGGTCACCGCGAAGTAGCCGACGGTTTGGTAGCCCCAGGAAAGATCGAGGGGATGCTCCATGATGGGGAGGAGTTCGATGTGGGTGTAGCCCATTTGCTTAACGTAGGGAATCAGCTCGGCGGCGAGTTCGCGGTAGGTGAGCCAGCGATTGCCTTCGGCGGGATTGCGGCGCCAGGAGCCGGCGTGAAGTTCGTAGATGGACATGGGCGAATGCAGCCAATCGCGTTTGGCGCGCTGGTCGAGCCAGGATTGGTCGGTCCATTTGTAGCCATCAATCGAGCGGACGATGGAAGCGTTCTTGGGACGGACTTCGCCGGAAAAACCATAAGGATCGGACTTGAGTCCGACGTAGCCAGCGAAGCGCGAGAGGATTTCGAATTTGTAGACCGCGCCGTCGTTTAGTTCGGGGATGAAAATTTCCCAGATGCCGTTGGAGGCCAGCTGGCGCATGGGATCGACGCGGCCATCCCAGAAATTGAAATCGCCGACGACGCTGACGCGTTGAGCGTTCGGAGCCCAAACGGCGAAGTGCACGCCGCGCACGCCTTCGACTTCGCGGACGTGGGCGCCTAGTTTTTCGTATTTCAGATAATGGGTGCCTTCGCCGAACAGGTAAAGGTCGTAATCGGTGAGCACGCGGGGGAAGGCGTAGGGGTCGAGAGTGTCGAAACGTTTGCCGTCGGGAAACGTGAAGCTGAGGCGGTAGGCGTTGGGCTTGACGGCTTGGCTAGCCGGGGAACCGACGCGATCGACGGGGACGATGACTTCGAAAATCCCGGCGGGATGAATCTGAATCGCGGGATAAGTGGCCGGTGGTTTCTGCCAGAGGACGGCGGCCTGCAAGGCGCCGGGACGAAAGAATCGAATCGCGAGTGACCAGGTGGCCGGGCCGCCGACCCAGTGCGGGCCCAAAATATGGAATGGATCGGGATGTTCTCCGCGGGCGATGAGTTCGAGTTCCGCGGACACAATTTTTTCAGCGGTTGGCACGATTTCCGATTTAGTGTTGGGCTTGTCCATGAAGTTCAACGATAGCGGTTCGCCGCTGCAGCAGGAATAGGGTCTTTAGCTTACCGAATCAATCTTACCGGAGCGTTAAGGCAACGCCAACTACTGACCAAAATGGCTGGCGCGGCTCCGCGCTGGACTTGGGAGGAGAACGTGGATAGGCTAGCCGCGGTCCATGGGGCGTAAGCGGGGACTAACCTGAAGGAGATTTTCTAATGACACGAATGTTCCGAATGACGCTCGCCCTGGCGGCGCTGGTTTTGGCCGGCGCGTGGGGCGCAACGGCTCAGACCCAGGGAGCGGCGGCCGCGGCGAAGACTCCTTCGCAGGCCGTGCTGGAGAATTGGAACGACATTGGCAAGCGGCTGCTGACGATGGCCGAGGATTGGCCGGCGGATAAATATTCTTACAAGCAGACGCCCGCGCAGCGCAGCTTTTCGGCGGTGCTGCTGCACATCGCCGGTTCGAATTACGATTTGCTGAACCGGTTGACCGGAACCAAGATGGGAGACGGGCGCAACGATCCGGCGGAAAGCGATTACAAGACCAAGGCCGCGGTGATTGCGTATCTGAAGAAGTCGATCGACGACGGCGCGGCGGAAATTCAGAAGGAAGGCGACGCCGGCGTGGTGAAGAACCTCAGCGACTGGATCGGCTATACCGAGCACATGGGCGAGCACTACGGTTTGCTGGTGGCGTACTACCGGGCGAGCAATCTGGTGCCGCCGGAATCACGGCCGAAGAAGAAGTAGATTAGCTGCGTTTTCGCGTCGGAGGCGGGTTCGGTTGCGTTTCCGGGCCGACCCGCTGCCAGCGATGGCAGGTGCCTGGGGGCCACTCGCGTCTTCTTCCAGTGTTCCTCAGGTCTCGTTCAGGTCTTCTTCAGGTCTTCTTGAGGTCTTCGGTTCTAGTTCTCCCCCATGATTCGTAAACATCACTAAATAAGCGGCTTTGGTACGGAAGTACCATTTGCCGCGGCCCGCCTGACCTTTATATCTAGCTTAGAGGGGTGACTCCGCCTGGGCGTGCGCGCCTGGGTTCTCCGCACATGTACAAAGATGCCGCCACATTACTGAATGGTGGAGAAGAATCCCTGCGCACGGGCGCGGCAGGGAACGGCCATGTCGCGATTTCGTCTTCATTGACAGAGTTCGATCTCAATTATCCGCTGTTGTTCTCCCGCCACCCGAATCCGATGTACATCTTCGACCGGCAGACCCTGGAATTTCTGGAAGTGAACGCGGCGTCGGTGAAGAAGTACGGCTACTCGCGGGAAGAATTTCTGAATATGAAATTGTCGGACATACGTCCGACGGGAGATTTGACGCGGCTGCAGGAAGCGGTGCGCAGTCATCCGGGGACGGTGTCGTCGCAGGGCGTCTGGAGGCACCGGCGGAAAGACGGCGAAACATTTGACGCCGAGATTACGTCGCAGACCGTTGAGTTCGGTGGGCGCGAAGCCATGCTGGTTTGCGCCATCGATATCACGGCGCGCCTCGCGGCGGAGACCCAGGCGGCGGAGCAGACCGCATCGCTGCGGGCGATCATGGAGAACAATCCGATCGCGATCGTGGTGGTGGACCTGGACCGGCGGATCCGGATGTGCAATCCGGCGTTTCAAAGTGTGTTTCAGTGCCGGCAGGCAGAGATTATCGGAATGGATTTGGATGAGCTGATCGCCCCGGCGGAAATGAAATCAGAGGCACTGCGCTTCAGCGCGCGAGCCTCTTCGGGCGAAACGGTGCGCGCGAATACGCAGCGACGGCGGAAGGACGGCACGCTGGTCGACGTGCAGATCGTGGCGGTGCCGCTGGTGGTGAATGGAAAATGTTGCGGCAGCTTTGCGATGTACGAAGACATCACCGAACGGAACCAGGCGGAGCGGGCGCGGAGGCAGGCCGAAGGGCGGCTGCGGATGCTTTTCGAGAACGCGGTGGAAGGAATCTTCCAGGCGTCGGTGGATGGACATTTGCTGAGCGTGAATCCGGCGCTGGCGCGGATGTGTGGATACGCTTCAGCCGAAGACATGGTGGCGAGCGGGCAGGACGTCAGCGTCGATTTTTACGCAGAACCAAAGGCGCGAGAGGAATTCACGCGGCGGATGCAGGCCAACGGCGCGGTGGAGCGGTTTGAATATCAACTGAAGCGGAAAAACGGCAGCAAGATCTGGGTCTCGGAAAATGCGCGGGTGGTGCGCGACGCCTCCGGGACGGTGGTGGCTTACGAAGGAACGATGGAGGACATCACTGATCTGAAGCGCGCGGAAGTCGAGCGCCAAGCCACATTCGAGATTATTCGCAGCGTGAATGTCACCGACAATCTGGACGATTTGCTGTATTTGATTCACCAGGCGCTGAAGAAAGTGTTGAACGCGGACAATTGTTTCGTGGCTTTGTACGAGCCCAGCTCTAGCATGTTTCATTTTCCGTTTTTCGTGGACGAATACGACCAGGCTCCGCCACCGCAACAGGTGGGGCGCAGTTGTACGGCGCACGTATTCAAGACCGGGCGCGCGATGCTGATACCGCAATCGGTTTTCGACCGGCTGGTAGCCGAAGGCGAAGTGGAATTGGTTGGCACGCCTTCGCCGTCGTGGTTGGGCGCGCCATTGCGCACGCCGGCGGCAACCATCGGCGTGGTCGTCGTGCAGAATTACGAGAACGAAACGGCCTACGGGGAGCGGGACGTGGAGTTCCTGTCGTCGGTGGGCGGGCAGATTGCGCTGGCCATCGAACGCAAGCGCGCGGAAGAAAAAATTCGGGAAAGTGAAGCACGGCTGCGGGTGCTGGTGGAGCAATTGCCGGCCGGTTTGTGGACCATCGACAAGAATCTGTGTTTTACCTCCGCAGTGGGCGCGGGCTTGACGAAGCTGGGATTGAAGCACGACTCGGTGGCGGGATTGTCACTGCAGGAATATTTCGGGACGGTGGATCCGACGTTTTTGCCGATCGCGGCGCACCGCCGCGCGGTCTTGGGCGAAGCCGACGACTTTTCACGCGGAATGGAAAGGCGGATCGTACACCTGCCACGTGGAACCGTTGCGCAATAAAGACGGAGAGCTGCAAGGCGCGATCTGCATGGCGCTGGACATCAGCGACCGGCGGCAATTGGAAGAGCAGTTGCGTCAGGCGCAGAAGATGGAAGCGGTGGGAAGGCTGGCCGGCGGAATCGCGCATGACTTCAACAATTTGCTGATGGTGATTCAAGGCTACGCGGATTTACTGGCGGAGCGTTTGCCGGAAAGCGATCCGTTGCGTCGCAACGCCGAACAGATTCAGACGGCGTCGCAGCGGGCGACATCTTTGACGCGGCAATTGCTGGCGTTCAGCCGCAAGCAAATGCTGGCGCCGAAAGTTCTGAATATTCAGGGCGTGGTCGCAGACATGGAGAAGATTCTGCGCCGGCTGATTGGCGAGGACGTGCAGCTGGAAACCAGCAGCGCGCCGGACCTGGGATCTGGTGAAAGCCGACCGCAGCCAGATCGAGCAGGTGATTTTGAATCTGGCGGTGAACGCGCGCGACGCCATGCCGGAAGGCGGACGGCTGACGATCGAAACGGCGAACGCGGAACTGGATGCGAGTTTCGCGCACCATCCTCCGGCGGTGCTGACTCCGGGAAAATACGTGATGCTGGCGGTGACCGACAATGGTGTCGGGATGGATACCGAAACGCAGGCGCACATCTTCGAGCCGTTTTTCACCACCAAGGAAAAAGGCAAGGGAACTGGGTTGGGCCTGGCGACCGTGTACGGAATCGTGAAGCAGAGCGGCGGATACGTTTGGGTTTACAGCGAGCCGGGGCGCGGCACGAGTTTCAAAGTGTATTTGCCGCGCATCGAAGAAGAAGTGGCGCTGTCGAACTTGGATGTCCCGGCGAAGGGCCACGCCAATCCGCGCGGGTCGGAGACAGTGTTGCTGGTCGAAGACGAAAAGGGCGTGCGCGAGCTGGCGCGCGAATACCTGAAGATGATCGGGTACAACGTGATTGAGGCGGAGAACGGGCATAGCGCTTTGGAACTGGCCGCGATGCACCAAGGCAAAATCGACTTGCTGATGACCGACGTGGTGATGCCGGGAATCAGCGGGCGAGAGCTTTCGGAGCGGGTGAAGTCCGTGCGGCCCGATATTCAGGTGCTGTTTATGTCTGGATACACAGACCAGGCGGTAGTGAATCACGGAATATTGGAAACGGACGCGGTATTGTTACAAAAGCCGTTCACGTTGAACGCGCTGGCGCTGAAACTGAGAGAAATCTTAGGTGTTGAAGCTGGACCGTTGAGTCCAACACAGTAACTTTGTAACGCCTCCTCGAATTTTTCCCGGTGCTGAAGTGTTCCCGTGCGGTACGTGTGCGCGTGATCGGAGCATTGAACGCATGTTGCGCGCTCTTTGGTAGCGTCTGCTCATGCTGTTGGCCGCTTCGGAAGCCTAGCGTTTACATCGATTTGAACCGGTTCGTCGTAAATCCCTGCTTGCCGCGCGTGTGGCCTTCCGAATGCAATTCCGTAGTTGCTGCCGCAACGCGGCGACGAAATCTGAACGAGGCAAGGGGGAATACGAAAATGGGCACGACTAGCGCAGAACTTCAGGGCAGTTCGTACCAGAGCGCGACGCACGACGTAATTTCCGAACGCCGATTGTGGATCGCGGTGATCGTGCATGCGGTGGAAGACTGGCGCAACGGGACGCTGCGCGCCCGGCGCGAAGCGCAGAACTTTCTATTCGATAGCGACAAGGATTTCGAGATGGTGTGCAGCGCGGCGGGGCTGAACTGGCAGGATTTCCGGGCGCGGCTGCTGAAGATTGGGCGGAAGGTGCAGATGGAGGGAACGTTGAAGTTTCCGCTGGCGGCATAGCGATCGGGCGCCGGCTGGTCCGACGCCTGGTGGCGGGCGCGTAGTGCCGGGTGCGTAGCGGGAGTGGTCACGCGCTATCCGGCTGCCGGGACATGGCGTAGAATTTCTCATCGCGCAGGAATGATTTTGGCGCGCGAATGCACGCGATGGGAAATGGATGATATCCGCCGGAGAAGACACCGCCAGCCGCGAAAAACAGCTGCTGATCTGCTGCGCGCGGACCCGCGTATCTCCTGAAGTGGCTGAAAAAATCCGCGAGCTTGCCGCGGTGCCTCTCGATTGGGATTACCTGCTGTACGAAGCCGAAGAAAATTCCATCACTCCTTTGCTGGCCAAGCATCTGGCGGAATTTGCGCCAGAGGCCGCGCCGCCCTCCGCTAACGAACGCCTGACGAAAACCTGCCGCGCGAACACGGTTCGAAATCTTTATCTCACCGCGGATTTGATTCGAGTACTGGAGCTATTCCGCGAGAAGGGAATCGAAGCGGCTTCCTATAAAGGGCCGGTGCTCGCGGCACAGGCTTATGGTGACGTGGGGCTGCGCGAGTTTGAGGACGTGGATGTGGTTCTGCGACAGCGGGATTTGCCGGGCGCGCATGAAGTGATTCTGAGCCTGGGTTACAAACCGAAATTCGATTGGATTCTTTCGCCGGGAGCTTCGGCGGCGCTGGTTCCCGGCGAGTACAACTATCGCGATATCGAGCGGCGGGCGATGGTCGAACTGCACACCGAGCGGACGCTGCGGCATTTTCCGGTGCCGCCGAACCTGGACGAATTTTTCCGGAATACGATACAAGTGGAAGTGGCCGGACGCACGGTGCCGACCTTCGCGCCGGAATATCTGCTGCCCATGCTGTGCATTCACGGCTCGAAGGACTTCTGGGAACGTTTTTCGTGGATGGCCGACGTGGCGGAGCTGATTCAGGCTTGCCCGCAGATGGATTGGGAGAAGACGCTGGCGGTGGCGGATTCGGTTCACGCTGCTCGGATCTTGCGTTTGGGTTTGACGCTGGCCACGACGGTGCTGGATGCGCGCTTGCCAGCCAGTATCGCGGTGGCGGTGGCTGAGGACCGGGTGGCGCAGGATCTGGCGGCGGAAATTCTGCAGCGGCATATGCAGCGAAAATTTCAGACGCTCGATGCGGCGGGGCGTTGGCATTACCGGCGGCGGATGATGGAAGGATTTGGCGAAGGCTGGCGCTACGCGCTGCGGCTTTCGGTGGTTCCCGCCGAGGAAGATTGGCTGATGATGAGGCTGCCGAAGGCTCTGGCGCCACTGTACATTGCGCTGCGGCCGCTGCGTTTGATTCGGAAATACGGTTGGGCGCGACGCCCGGCTGCCAAGCCAGCGACCAAGCCGGCGGCGTAGTTCATCCAGCATCCCGTACGGCCTAGCCATTCTCATTTGCAGCACATTCGCAACAATTTCCGCTGTTGCGGGTTCATCAATTTGGCTACGATGAACCGCTTTCCTCTCGGCCCGAGTAAACATTTCGCATCCGACGTGCAAAAGGGAACATCAAAGTTCCAGTGAGCGCCGCTTCCGCATTATCGTCATTTCCGGTTGAGCAAGGACCGCGCCGCGGTCCGGCGAATCCGCTCGCGTCCGAATCGGTGGCGGAGAAGGTTCGCGTCGGCGGGTCGGCGACGATTCGCATTGTGGCACGGAGCATGTATCCGTGGGTGCGTCCGGGCGATCAGGTTTTCGTGCGGAGGTACGATTTTTCGCAAGTTCGTCCGGGCGACGTGATTTTGTACGAGCGGGCGAATCGGTTGTTCGTGCATCGGGTGGTGCAGCAAATCATCAGGCCCGCTATCGGTGGAAACGCCAGTTTTCTGGTAGTGAAGGGCGACGCACTGGATCGGTCGGATGCGCCGGTATCAGCCAAGGAATTCGTGGGGCGCGCCATACGCATTCACCGCGGCAAACACCACATCGATCTCGAATCGTTCTCGCAAACTTTGCTGGGGAAGATTCTGGCCCGGACTTCACGCTGGACGCGATTCATTTACCGGCCGTTGCGGACGAGTCTTCGCGCTTCGGAATAGCTTCAGTCTCGTACTTTTTCCCTGCTTAGGCTTTTGATCCTGCCGGTGGTTTGCCTTTTTTCGTTTTGCGATTGGCTTGTTTGGTCCGGCGAGCAGCTACCGCGCTCAATTCGCGTTCGTGGACTATCGCCCATTCGCACAGAACCTCGAGCGGCGAGATAAAACTCTTGCCCAGCGAGGTGAGAGAAAATTCGACGCGTGGCGGGGAAGTGGGATACGCCTTGCGCCAGACCAGGCCTGCTTCCTGCAGGTTCCGCAGCGTTTCGGCCAGGGCGGCGTGGGACGCGGCGGTAAATTCGTGTTCGATCTGCGGATACAATTTGGGGCCGCGGTCGAGCGCCTGAAGCATCTCAATCGCCCAGTCGTTTACGAACAGGGCCAGAACCTGCTCGCGGCCTGCGGTGTTTGATTCGCTCTTTGATCCGCTCCGCGATGCGCGGGAACGGCGAGGGGCTTTCATAGGCGGAAGAGTATCCGTTCAGGAGCGCGGGTCCAAGGGATTTTAAATCCGGGATTTAGGGCTGGGAATTGAAAAAAACTGAACCGAATTGAGATGAGAGCCCTCTAACCTAGGTGGACGCAGCTCGGCGGGCGAAATAATTTGCCATTCACACCCGCGCGGCTCGTCCTGATGTAGAATTGTCTTTTCTATAGGACCCCAGCCCGGTAACTACCGCTATCTTTGAACGTTTCTTTGAAGGAGGCTTCACCATGAGCACTACCGTGAATACGACGCCCGCATCGAAATCGGGGAGCGCGACGCAAAATCCGCTGAAAGCAATTGCTGAGTTTCGGGCAGTCCGTCTGGCTGGATTACATTCGCCGCGACCTGCTGACCACCGGCGAGCTGAAGAAAATGATCGACAACGACGGCCTGCGCGGCATGACTTCAAACCCTTCGATTTTCGAGAAGGCGATCACCGGCAGCACGCTCTATGCCGAGACGCTGAAGGGCCTGGAATCGCGCAAGGACCTGGACGCGATGGGACGCTACGAAATTCTGGCGATCAAAGACATTCAGGATGCTGCGGACATTTTTCGATCCGGTGTACGAGCAATCGAAATTTCACGATGGCTACGTGAGTCTGGAAGTTTCGCCGTACCTGGCGCACAAGACGCAGGAGACGCTGGCCGACGCGCGGCGTTTGTGGAAGGCGGTGGGGCGGCCGAACGTAATGATCAAGGTGCCGGGAACGCCTGAAGGGATTCCGGCGTTTCAGCAGTTGATCAGCGAAGGCATCAACGTGAACGTGACGCTGCTATTCGCTTTTGATGTGTATGTGAAGGTGGCCGAAGCGTATGTGGCGGGAGTCGAGGCGTTCGTGAAATCCGGCGGAGATCCTTCGAAGGTGGCGAGCGTGGCTAGCTTCTTCATCAGCCGCATCGATACGCTGGTCGATAGCGAGATTGAAGCGAAGATCAAGACGACCACAAATCCGGCGGACATTGCGGCCCTGAAGAATCTGCTGGGCAAAGTGGCGATTGCCAATGGCAAGCTGACTTACCAGCGTTACAAGCAAATTTTCAGCGGGCCGAAGTGGGAACCGCTGGCAGCCAAAGGCGCGCAGACGCAGCGCGTGCTGTGGGCCAGCACCAGCACCAAGAATCCGGCGTACGGTGACATTTATTACGTGGAAGAACTGATCGGCAAAGATACGGTGGACACGATTCCTCCGGCGACCTACGACGCGTTCCGCGATCACGGCAAGCCGCGCGCCAGCCTGGAAGAAAACGTGGACGCCGCGCGCCAGACCATGGAAGGCCTGGAGAAGGCGGGAATTTCGATGAAGGCGGCGACCGACAAACTGACCGAAGACGGCGTGAAGCAATTCGCGGACGCGTTCAAGACTTTGCTGGCGGCAGTGGCTCAACACACCGGCGGCGAAAACGGCGCGGCGGTGAAGAAATAATGAATACGCTGACCTACAAGCTGCCGGACGATTTCGCCAAGGCCGTGGCGGCTACCATCGAGGACTGGAAGAAAAACGACAAAGTGAAGCGGCTATGGGCCAAGGACGCTTCGCTGTGGACCAACACCGACGAAAGCAAATGGCTGGGCTGGCTGACGATCGTGGCCGAGCAGATCGCGCAGCACGACAAGCTGAAGAAAATCGCGCTGGAGATCGAGAAGGCCGGATTCACACATTGCGTGCTGTTGGGCATGGGCGGTTCCAGCCTGTGCGTGGAAGTTTTCGCCAAGACCTACGGGCGCGAGCCCGGGCGGCCGCAGATGCATGTGCTGGATTCGACCGATCCGGCGCAGATCCGCACGGTCGAAAAGAATATCGACATCGCCAAGACGATTTTCATTGTGGCGAGCAAATCGGGCAGCACGCTGGAACCGAATATCTTCAAGCAGTTCTTTTACGACAAGGTGACTCAAGCAGTGGGCGCTGCCGAGGCCGGGAAGCGGTTTATCGCTACTACCGATCCGGGTTCGCATATGCAGAAAGTGGCC
This sequence comes from uncultured Acidobacteriota bacterium, assembly GCA_963711325.1. Classification (GTDB taxonomy): domain Bacteria; phylum Acidobacteriota; class Terriglobia; order Acidiferrales; family UBA7541; genus Palsa-295. The sequence goes on from CAVQDR010000003.1 coordinate 58,003, forward strand.
GAGACGGACAAATTCCGGAACATTTTCTACGGGGTGCCCAGCATCGGCGGGCGCTATTCGGCGCTATCGAATTTCGGGATGGTGCCGGCTGCGATTCAAGGCGTGGGCATCCAGAAATTTCTGGAGCGCACGGAAGAGATGGTGATGGGCTGCGGCGCTGCGGTGCCGGCGGATAAAAATCCGGGCGCGATACTCGGTGCGATTTTGGGCACTGGGCAAAAAATGGGCCGGGATAAAGTGACGCTATTCGCCTCCGCGGGAATTTCCGATGTTGGCGCGTGGCTCGAGCAGCTGATCGCGGAATCTTCTGGCAAAGAAGGTAAAGGCCTGATTCCGGTGGACCGCGAAGCGATTGGGGCTTCGGGCGTTTACGGCAACGATCGCGTTTTCGTCTATGTGCGGCTGGACGGCAGTTCGGACGCGAAACTGGACGCGGACGTGGATGCGCTGGAAAAGGCCGGGCAGCCGGTGGTGCGCATCGCGGTGGCGGACAAGTACGATCTGGGCCAGGAGTTTTTCCGCTGGGAAATTGCGATCGCCACGGCGTGTTCGGTGATTGGCGTGGACGCTTTCAACCAGCCGGACGTGGAAGCCAGCAAGATTGAAACGCGGAAGCTGACTGACCAATATGAAAAAGTTGGCTCGCTGCCGGCGGAGACGCCGTTCTTTGAAGGCGGCGGATTGAAATTATTCAGCGACCCCAAGAACACCGAAGCGCTGAAGGCGGCGGTGGGCAGCGATGTGAGCCTAGTCGGCTACTTGAAGGCGCATTTTGGCCGCATCAAGACGGGCGATTATCTGGGACTGCTGGCGTACATCGAACGCAACGACGCGCATCAGGCGCAACTGCAGGTTTCGCGTCATGCGATTCGCGACAAGAAGAAAATCGCGACGTGCCTTGGTTTTGGCCCGCGGTTCCTGCATTCCACCGGGCAGGCTTACAAAGGCGGACCTAACTCCGGCGTGTTCTTGCAGATTACCTGCGACGATGCGGCGGATCTTCCGGTGCCGGGGCAGACGTACACGTTCGGCATTGTGAAGGCGGCGCAGGCGCGCGGCGATTTTCAGGTGCTGGCGGACCGTGGCCGGCGTGCGTTGCGTGTTCATCTGGGCTCCGATCTGGCGGCGGGATTGACCACGCTGCAAAACGCGATCGCACAAGCGCTGGGCTAAGCTGCTAGCGAACCGTCGGAAGCGGCGTTTGATTTGCGCCGTTCTTTCGCGTGACGGAAACCGCCGGAAAAGGAATTGATGGGAACGTTCGATTCAGCCGACGCGATCTTGGGCGCGCAGGGCCGACCTGCGCCCCCGTGCGTGATGGTGATATTCGGCGCCGCCGGCGATTTAACCAAGCGCAAGCTGATCCCCGCACTGTACAACCTGGCGAAAAGCAAACTTCTTCCTGATCAGTTTGCGATCGTCGGTGTTTCCCGCGAAGAATATTCCGTCGACGAATTTCGTTCGCGCATGGCACCGGAAGCGGGCGAATACACGATCACGAATCTGGACCGGGAAACCTGGGACTGGTTCGCGAAGCGCTTGTACTACATTTCCGGCGATTTTCAGGACCCCAAGCTATTTCAGAAGCTGGAAGCGCTGCTGGCCGAAGTGGAAAAAGAACAGGAAACGCAGGGGAATTGCCTGTTCTATCTGGCGACCAGCCCCACTTTTTTCCCCATCGTGGTGAAGCAGCTAGGCGCCGCGCATCTGACTGATGAAGTGAACGGCAAGTGGCGGCGGGTGGTGATCGAAAAGCCTTTCGGGCACGATCTGGCCACGGCGGTCGCGCTGAATCACGAAATTGGGAAAGTACTGCAGGAAAATCAGGTTTACCGCATCGATCATTATCTGGGCAAGGAAACGGTCCAGAATATTCTGGCATTCCGCTTTGCGAATGGAATATTCGAGCCGGTGTGGAATCGAAGGTACGTCGATCACGTGCAGGTCACGGTGGCGGAAGAGTTGGGCGTCGAACTACGCGGCGATTATTACGACAAAGCTGGGGCCATGTGCGACATGGTGCCGAATCATATATTTCAGCTGATCAGCCTGACGGCGATGGAGCCGCCGATTTCTTTCGACGCGGCCGCGGTGCACGACGAGCAAACCAAAATTCTGCGCGCGATCCAGCCGATGAATCCGGAGCGGGTGCTGGACCACGCGGTGCGCGGCCAGTACGGCGAGGGAAGCGTGGATGGCCGTCATGTGCCGGCCTATCGCACCGAGCCGCGGGTGAGTCCGGGGTCGACGACCGAAACGTTTGTGGCCTTGGCGCTGAATATCGATAACTGGCGCTGGGCGGGCGTGCCGTTTTATCTGCGCACCGGAAAACGCATGAAGGAGCGGCTGACCGAAATCGTGATTCGTTTCCGGCGGCCGCCGTTTATGTTGTTCCGCAAGACTTCGGTGGAGAAGATCCCGCCGAATGAACTGGTGCTGAACATCCAGCCGAACGAAGGAATTTCGCTGAGCTTTGAAGCGAAAGTTCCGGGGCCGGTGGTGCGGCTGGGCGCGGTGAACATGGATTTTCAGTACGCGGATTATTTCGGGACTACGCCGTCGACTGGATACGAGACGCTGCTCTACGATTGCATGATGGGCGACCCGACGCTGTTCCAGCGCGCGGACATGGTGGAGGCGGCCTGGACGGTGGTGCAGCCGATTTTGGATGTGTGGAAGGCTTTGCCGCCGCGCGATTTTCCGAATTACGCCGCGGGATCGTGGGGGCCGGATGCGGCTACCGAGCTCTTGCGCCGCGAAGGTCGCGAGTGGCGCAATCCAACGCGCAAGCAGATTTCGCGTCGCGACCCGACCACACGCGTTGCGGACTGAACCGGCCCGCGCACTTAGCCTACAGCATCGACCCAGTTGACTCCGACGCACTTCTGTTGAATCCTGCCTGATGATTTTGTGGCCCAAGTTGGAAACCGAGCGAGGAACGCCATGTCCCTGATCGATTACGACAACAAGCGGAATTTTGGAGTAACTCCGGAGCCCTCCGGCAAACCCGGTGCGAAAGCGAAGCACGGGCCGCTGATCTACGTGATTCAAAAACATCGCGCCACCGCGCTGCACTACGATTTTCGCATCGAGTGGAAAGGCGTGCTGCTTTCCTGGGCGGTGCCGAAGGGGCCGGCGCTTGATCCGACGGTGAGGCGGCTGGCGATGCACGTGGAAGATCACCCCATCGACTACGCGACGTTCGAAGGCGTGATTCCCGAAGGCGAATACGGCGGCGGGACGGTTATGGTCTGGGATCAAGGCACGTGGACTCCGGAACAGGACGACGTGGACGGGGCGCTGGCCAAGGGCGATCTGAAAATGACGCTGCACGGGAAAAAGCTGAAAGGCTCGTGGGTGCTGGTGCGCACGCGCGGGTATGGTCGCGACGACGGAAAATCCTGGCTGCTGATCAAGCATCGGGATCAATACGCGTCGACTGAAGATATCATTCTAGACAAGCCGAAGTCGGTGGTCAGCAATCGCTTGCTAGCGGGAATCGCCAAGGACGGCGGTGGCGATATCGCGAAAGCGGCGACTGGCGATCCACCGGCAGCCGGGAAGGCACCTGCGGCGAAGCCTGCCGCAAAACCATCGGCCAAGTCTTCCGCGGGAGGCCCAGCAAAACCTTCAGCCCGTCGCGCATCTGCAGCTGCAAAACCTGCGAAAGCTGCAAGTGCAAGTAAGCGCGCAAAGAAAAAAGCGAGCTGACCAGCCGCGGGTTCGCAACGCGCGCGTCCGTCCCTCACATGCCCGCCACAATTCCGTTCCGCGTCTCGCCCATGCTGGCCTCGCTTGCTCGCGAGCCTTTTCAACGCAAAGGCTGGGTCTTCGAAGAAAAGTATGACGGCTACCGGATCGTGGCGTACAAAGAGGGGAAGCAGGTCCAGCTTTTTTCGCGCAACGCGATCGAACGCGCGGCGCGATATCCGCATATCGCCGCCGCGATTGCCGCGCTGAAGGCGAAGACTCTGGTGCTGGACGGTGAAGCGGTGGTCTTCGACCGCGGGCATGTTTCGCGATTTCAATTGTTGCAGCGCACCTCGGGCGATGCCGTCTTCGTCGCTTTCGACATTTTATTTCTCAACGGCAAAGACTTGCGTCGGGAGCCGCTCTCCGCGCGCAGGGCGCTGCTGGAAAAGGTCCTTGGTCCGGCTGTGAAAAAGGGTGTGCTGCGCATTTCGCAGCGGCTTGCTGCCGACGGCCTCGCGGCTTACAAGATTGCAGCGCGCAAAGGCCTGGAAGGAATGATCGCCAAGGATCTTTCGTCCACCTACTCCGAATCGCGTTCGAACCAGTGGTTGAAAGTGAAAGTGCATCAGGAAGATGAATTCGTGATTGGGGGATTCACGCAGCCGGAAGGCTCGCGCAATCATTTCGGCTCGCTGCTGCTGGGAGCGTATAAAGCTGGAAAGTTGTACTACGTGGGGAAGGTGGGGACGGGATTCGATGAGAGCAGACTGGCTGCGCTGCACCGTAAGATGTTGCCGCTGGTGAAGCCGGCTTCAAGTTTCGTGGATTTGCCGCGAGAGAAAGGAGTTTCGTTCCTCGAACCGAAACTGGTGGCGCAGGTTTTGTACAGCGAAATCACCGCGGACGGCCGGGTGCGGCAGGCCGTTTTTCTTGGCTTGCGCGACGACAAAGCCGCGAAGGAAGTTACGATGCCGGAAGCTTACAAACTGACCGACAGCAAGGAATGATCGGAGCTGCTGGCGACCACGCGCGAATGAAGGGGATCGAAAGCGAAGTAATCTCCCGGATTGTGTTGCACTAGATCGAGCAAACGCGACTTGCACGTGTCCAAACCTTGGACGGTTTCGATCCAAATCGGCCCGTCGCCCGAAAATCGCTGGAAAATATCGTAGCTCGTTTTCATCTCGGCCTCCGCATTGGAGTTCTCGGCTTTCATAGCCTCATCGCCTCTCGAAGCGGGTAAATGCAAGCCGATGGCCACATCGAGCAGGGGCTCGGTCGCCTAAGTCGTGTGGAATGAATTAGCTAGGGATACGGTGCGGGCGGTATGCAGTCGTTCGGGCGCAAAATTTTCGAGGGAGCGTAAATCTTACGCAAGCCCTTTTGAATCAGCCTCGAGAGGTGTCAGCCTCAGAAGCTGCTATAATTCGACAAACAGTTTGCGGGTTGGTCAGGACCGAAGCCAGGATGTCACGTTCTGACGCGCTTCCGGGGAGCCTTCGGCTGCCGGAATTTTGACAACGCCGTTCCCGTGATGTATATAGCCACAGCTAAACAGAATTTTGAAACGAGCGGCTTGGTTCGACGGAAGCTGCTCCGGTTCCCTGCGGAGGGTAGATGAAGACGGTCCGCATCCTGATTGCCGACGACCACGACATCATGCGCCGAGGTGTGCGTACGCTTTTGGAGGCGCATCCGGGCTGGGAAATCTGCGGCGAGGCGACGACCGGACGGGAAGCGGTGGTCAAGGCCGAAGAGCTGAAGCCCAACGTGGTGATTCTGGATATCAGCATGCCGGATCTGAACGGCGTGGACGCGGCGAAGCGAATCAAGAAGGCTTCGCCGGATACCGAGGTGCTGATTTTTACGGCGCACTATTCGGATCAGTTGATCCGCGAAATTCTGGAAGCGGGCGTGCGCGGCTACGTGGTGAAATCGGATTCGGATCGCGATCTAGTGATTGCGGTGGAATCGTTGGCCAAGAAAAAACCGTTTTTTACCTCGCGTGCCACCGAGGTGATGCTAACCAGTTTCAGCGACGGCGGGCCGAAGCATGACGAAGGCGAGCCTTTGCGCGACCGGCTGACTACGCGCGAGCGGGAAATTGTGCAATTGCTGGCGGAAGGGAAAAGCAGCAAGGAGGTCGCATCCTCACTGAACATCAGCGTGAAAACCGCGGAAACCCATCGCGCGAACATCATGCGCAAACTGCAGATTCATACCGTCAGCGAGCTGGTTCGCTACGCCATCCGTAATCAAATCGTCGAAGCGTAATCATTCAGAATTTTGGAAATGTGGATCGGTGTTTTCGCTACGTCGTGGAGCTACGACGTTTCGAGGATGGAGCGCACTGTGGCGAGCAGATTGCCCAAGGGCGCTGACTTCGCGGCCAGCGCATGAAAGCCGATCATGGTGGTTTGTTCGCGCACCTGAACGGATTCGTGCATGGTGAAGCCGACAATTTTTACGCCCGGCGCTTTCTTGCGGATTTCGCGCGCGGCATCGAGGCCGTTCATTACCGGCATGCTCAGGTCGAGAATGATCAAGTCGGGCTGCAGAGCCTGAACTTTTTCTACAGCGTCCTGGCCGTGCACCGCTTCGCCGCACAATTCCCATCCCGCTGCGACTACGGCCGAGCGCAGGCCGCGGCGGACGGCTTCGTGATCGTCGGCGATCAGAATTTTGAAGCGTTTACGCCCGGAGGGGGAAGGGTCGCTGCCAGTCGAAGCTGAATTGAAAAGTGGCGGCTTGGAAACTTCTTCCGAGTGGGAACTGAAAATCGCCCGGGAAAAAAGAAAGTCCAAATTGCCGGTGGTTGGAACGCCCCAATGGCCTGCTGATTCGGTCACACCCTATCTCCGTTATAAATACCCTCTAGAGCACTGCCTATCCTACATCCTCAAATCGGGCGATGACAAGAGGGAGCGCGGTTTTTGTGCCCTGGAACCGCCCCCGCGCCCAGCAAAAGCGCCCGGACCGAATTCATTCTTCCAGAACCGCGCACAGGGATTGGTAGACCTTCAGTTGGCCGGTGCGATTGTAGTGAATGAAACCCATTTTGCGGAATTTGTTCATGAAAACGTTCACGCGCGAGCGGGTGGTGCCGATCATTTCGGCCAGGGTGTCGTGCGTGAGTTGCTGAAGCACCAGCGCCTCGGTGCCGCCTTTATCGTACTGCGCCAGGAGCAGCAGGGTACGCGCCAAGCGCCTTTCCGATGAATTGAAAAGATGATCGATCAGGTCTTCTTCGATGCGGTGATTGCGCGACAAAAGATAATTGATGAAGCGGGAGCAGACCTGCGGTTCTTTACCAAGCAGTTCGATCATTTGCTTCTGACGAACGACGTTGACCGTGGTGGGGACCAGGGCGATCGCGGAGGTGAGGTAAGAAGCGCGGCCGCCGATGCAGCCTTCGCCGAAAAAATCGCCTCTGCCCAGAAATCCGAGAATGCCGCTGCGGCCGCCGCGGGACACGAGCATCAGCTTCACTACGCCGTGCTTGATGTAATGCACATCGGAGCAGCGGTCTTCCTGGACGAAGATGGTGCCGTTGGCCGGGTACTCAATGGTGCGTGAAGACGGGAGCAGGGAAGGGAAATTGATTTCGTTTTTTTTCTGGGCGGTCATGCGGGTCCTTGGCCGACGGTCTTTCACTGTTTCGTGCTAACAGTTATGTTACAGCCCACCATACTCCAACTGGCGGCGGACTACACCTGGCTAGTTCACTCCGTTTTTTAGATGGCGCGGCCGGCGGCGGCGCCGGAAGCCCAGGCCCACTGAAAATTGAAGCCGCCCAGGTGGCCGGTGACGTCCACCACTTCGCCGATGAAGAAGAGGCCCTTCACTTTTTTGGCTTCCATGGTTTTGCTGGAAAGTTCGTCGGTATCGACGCCGCCGGTGGTGACCTCGGCTTTTTCGTAGCCTTCGGTTCCGGCGGGTTGAATCTTCCAGGCGTGCAATTCGCTTTCGAGTTGTTCGATGGCAGCGTTGCTCCACGCAGTGGGCTCGCGAAGTTCCAGCCAGCGGTTGGCCAGGCGTTTTGGCACGACTTGCTGCAGCGCAGAGCGGGCTTGATTTGCGTTTCGCGCGGGGTCGTTCAGTAGCGCCGCGAAAACGTCGCGGCCGGGCGCGAGGTCGAGGTGAATGGAGTCTCCGCTGTGCCAGTACGAAGAGGCTTGGAGGATCGCCGGGCCGCTGAGGCCGCGATGCGTGATCAACATGGCCTCTCGAAAGTGAATGCCATTGGAGGAAACTTCGGTTTCGGTCGCGACGCCGGCGAGGTCGCAATAGTTTTGGCGGTCTCTGGCGTCTAGTAAAAACGGGACCAAACCGGGATTTGTTTTACGGATTTTGATGCCGAACTGGCGGGCGATCTCGTAGCCGAAAGCCGTTGCGCCCATTTTGGGGATGGAGAGGCCCCCGGTGGCGATGACCAAGGCCGGCGATTGAAAGTCTCCGGTCGGGGTCGATACGACGAAAGAATCGGCGTGGTGGACCGCTTTGATTCTCGCACCGACAATTAGTTTAACGTTGGCTTCGCGGGACTCCGCTTCGAGCATGCCGGTGATTTGGTTCGAGGAGCGGTCGCAAAACAACTGGCCTAGAGTTTTTTCGTGGTAGGCGATTCCGTGTTTTTCGACCAGCGCAGTGAAATCTTGCGGGGTATAGCGCGCCAGGGCCGATTTGGCGAAATGCGGGTTGGCGCAAATGAAATTTTCCGGCTGGCAGTAGAGATTGGTGAAGTTGCAGCGGCCGCCACCCGAGATCAGGATTTTCTTGCCGGCGCGCTCGGCGTGCTCCAGCACTGCCACGCGGCGCCCGCGCTTCCCGGCTTCGATCGCGCACATCAGGCCCGCGGCGCCCGCGCCGATGACGATAACGTCGAAATCTTGCTGGATGGCGGAGGTGGCGGGAACGGCAGGCGAGGGCGTCATCGGGTCGCAGTGATCCGGCAATTCATCTCCCCGCATTCTAGCAGGCGATTTTGCGCCGCCGGGCGATTCAAGGGTAAAATTGGAGTCAGGAGAAACGGACCATTTGCCACCCATCATTAACGCGCAAGGCCTATCGAAGCGGTTCGGCGCTGCGCCGCTGTTTCAAAACATCTCGTTCACGATTTCCGAAGGCGACCGGATCGGCCTGATTGGCCCCAACGGATCCGGGAAATCGACATTGCTGGAAATTCTGCGCGGGGCGACCAAGCCCGACAGCGGCGAGGTGGCCGTGCGCAAGGGCACACGACTACTTTCCGTCGCGCAAATTTCTGAGTTCGCGGGAGGTTCTACTTGCAGCTCGGTGATTGAAGCAGCGCTCGAACGCGCAGGCGTCGCGCACGACGATCATCATTTTCGGACGTCAGAAGCGCTGAGCCGGGCCGGCTTCGCGGATCCCGAATCGACTACCGATTCGCTCTCCGGAGGGTGGAAAAAGCGCCTGGCGATCGTCGAAGCGCTGGTGCAGGAGCCGGACATTCTGTTGCTCGACGAGCCGACCAACCATCTCGACCTGGCCGGGATTAAGTGGTTGGAGACTTTGCTACAGAACGCGATGTTCGCCTGCGTGGTGGTCAGCCACGACCGCTATTTCCTCGAAAATATTGCGAGCGATATCGTCGAACTGAGCCGCATGTATTCGGACGGATTCTTGCGGGTCAAGGGTACGTACACGAAATTTCTGGAGGCCAAGGAAGAGTATCTGCACGCGCAGGGGAAGCGTCAGGATGCGCTGGCCAATCTGGTGCATACCGAAATTGAATGGCTGCGCCGCGGACCCAAAGCGCGGACCACCAAGTCGAAATCGCGCATCGATAAAGCACATGAAATGATTGGGGAGTTGGCCGATCTGAACCAGCGGACCCGCGACGTCACCGCGAAAATCGATTTTTCTGCGAGTAACCGGCAGACCAAGCAGCTGATAACGATGGATGGTCTTGGTTGCGCGCTGGGCGGGCGGACACTTTTCGAGAATTTGAATTTCATCGTGCAATCGCAGATGCGCGTCGGCCTGGTAGGCCCGAACGGCAGCGGGAAATCTACCCTGCTGCGCTTGGTGCGCGGAGATATTCAGCCCACCACCGGGAAAATCAACAAGGCTGATTCGTTGAAGATTGTTTATTTCGACCAGAATCGGGAACTCGATCCGGATGTTTCGTTGCGCCGAGCGCTGGCGCCGGACAGCGATTCAGTGACCTATCAGGACCGCGTGATTCACGTGGCGTCCTGGGCCGCGCGATTTCTTTTTGCCAATGAGGATTTGAACCGGCCGGTGGGCAAACTCTCCGGCGGCGAACGGGCCCGCGTGCTGATCGCGCAGCTGATGCTGCAATCGGCAGACGTGTTGCTGCTGGACGAACCGACCAACGACCTGGACATTCCGACGCTGGAAATTCTGGAAGAGAGCCTGCTGGAATTTCGCGGCGCGCTGATTTTGGTGACGCACGACCGCTATATGCTCGACCGCGTCTCGAACGTGGTGCTGGGGCTCGATGGCTTGGGCGATATCGAGCGATTTGCGGATTATTCGCAGTGGGAAGTTTGGCAGCGATCGCGGAAAGGGAAGCGTCCGGAGAAGGTAGCGAAGTCGGCAGCGGCCGCTAAGCCGACGAAGGCGGCGCAAATCTCGGCCGCTGCGCCCGCTGTTGCCGCGGGCAACGGAGCGAAAGCCAAGCTGTCGCATACCGAATCCCGCGAACTGGCCTCGCTCGAAAAGAAACTGGCCAAGGCCGAAGGGGATTTGCGCGCCAAGCGCGCGGTCCTCGAGGATCCAGAAATTTCGACTGACGCTTCGCGGCTGCATGCGGCTTACGTTCAGGCCGAAGACGCGCAGCGGACCGTCGACGACCTCTATTCGCGCTGGGCCATTCTAGAGAAGAAGCAGGCCTGATGCCGCCGCTCTCGCAGCAAATCGTCGCGCTTTTCATTCTGGCGATTCCGGTGGCGTCCGTAGCGTGGACGGTGACCCACGAAGAGATCTTTCGCGAGCCGCGTGATTGGTGCGCGAAGAAAAGCCAGGCGTGCAAAAGTTTTCTGGAACGGAAATTCTTCTACCTGGTGACCTGCGAATATTGCTTCAGCCACTACGTAACGGTGGCGTTTCTGTTCCTCACCCGCTACAAGCTACTCTTCCCGGACTGGCGCGGTTACCTGATCTCGGGATTTTCGCTGGTGTGGGTGGCGAACATTTATATGAGTATTTTCGGCAGGCTACGGCTAGAGATTAAGCGCGAGCGGGTGGAAATCGAAGAGGTCGAGCGCGAGACGGGAAAAGAGCCGGCGAAACAATAGGATTTCGGCGGCAAGGCCCGTGCGAAATTCTTTTCCTTTGCGCCCCGGATGTAAGATAGTCGGCAGACCAAAATGTCAGTTTCCCTTCAGAGCGCTCCAGCTGGGCTGCCGGACTCCAAACACATTGAGCATTTCGACGTCCTGATTGTCGGGGCAGGCCTTTCCGGCATTGGCGCGGGGTATCACTTACAGTCCAAGTGTCCGCGGAAGAGTTTCGTCATTCTCGAAAGCCGCAATGCCATTGGGGGCACGTGGGATCTGTTCCGCTATCCTGGCGTGCGCTCCGATTCGGACATGTACACGCTGGGCTACAATTTCCGTCCGTGGCGCGGAGAAAAAGCGATCGCCGACGGACCTTCGATTCTCAGCTACATCCGCGAAACGTCACGCCAATACGGCATCGATCAGAAAATCAGATTCGGGTATCAAGTCACGCGCGCATCGTGGTCCTCCACGCAGGGGTTGTGGACGATTGACGCGAATGGGCTGGAGGGCAAGCCGGCGCGATTTACCTGCAATTTTCTGTATCTGTGCAGCGGCTATTACGATTACGCGAAAGGTTACATGCCGGGCTGGCCGGGGATGGAAAGGTTTCGCGGGACGGTCGTTCATCCGCAGAAATGGCCCGAGGATTTGAACTATGGCGGAAAGAGAATCGTGGTGATTGGCAGCGGCGCGACGGCCGTAACTCTGGTGCCCACGCTGGCGGAAACGGCGGAACAGGTGACGATGCTACAGCGCTCGCCGACCTATATTGTGGCGCGGCCTTCGGAAGATGGAATCGCGAAATGGCTGCACGAACACGCGCCTGCTGGCGTGGGCGACCGACTGATCCGCTGGAAGAACGTGCTGCTGGGAATTTATTTTTACGGCGTCGCGCGGCGCAAGCCGGAAGAAACAAAAAAGACGATCGTTGGCTTCGCCCAAAAATATCTGGGGCCCGATTACGACGTGGCCAAGCATTTTACTCCGCGCTACAACCCCTGGGATCAGCGCCTGTGCCTGGTTCCCGACGGCGATCTCTTTCGTGCTATTCGCAAAGGCAAGGCGGCGATCGTCACGGACGAGATTGAGAGCTTCACCGAATCGGGGCTGCGGCTGAAATCCGGAGAAGAACTTCCCGCCGACATCATCGTGACCGCGACGGGATTGAACCTGAAGCTGCTGGGCGGAATTGAGATTATGGTCGATGGCGCGCGTGTGGAACCGGTGAAGGCGCTGAGTTACAAAGGAATGATGTACAGCGAAATTCCGAATTTGGCTTCAGCGTTCGGCTACACCAACGCTTCGTGGACGTTGAAAGTGGATCTGACCGGCGAATATCTGTGCCGGCTCCTGAATTACATGGACGCCAAGGGCTACGCGTACTGCACGCCGAAACGCCGCGACGCTTCCATCACGGAAGAGCCGGCCATTACGCTGACGTCCGGTTACCTGCGACGTTCAAGCGAAATGTTGCCGCGGCAAGGTTCGAAGAAGCCGTGGAAGCTGCACCAAAACTACGCGCTGGATCTGATGGCGCTGCGCTTTGGTTTGGTGAACGACGGCACGATGGAATTTACGCGTCTGCCCCAGCCGAAGTCTCGATAATCCCCGAGCGCGAGATAGGCGCTTGCGTCCGAGCGCGATCAAAACTCGATCGAAGGCAACCAGGCGCCGGCCGGCTCGTTGTAAAGTCCCATGCTCATCAACGTCATCGGCTGTACTACCTTCAGTCCATTTGCCAAGCACCAACGCAGCAACCCACTATTCCGCGACGGCACCAAAATTCCCGGACCAAGGAAAGATTCCGCCGAAGCGATCAAAGCACACACGTCCTGATTGCTTTCCGCGGTGGTGTGGCCGAAGAACGCGAGAATTGTGGAGTAGCCCGTGATGCGTCCTTCGCGCTCGACCACGATTGCGGTTTGTTCTTGAATGGCTTGGCTCAGTTCGATGCTGCGGTCGTAGCCATGCACGCGCCGCGACAAATCATTGCAGGCATCCAGATCCGCCTTGGCGGCGGGTCGTACGGAGCAACCGGCGATACTTCGTTCGCGAGTTCGCCCTTGCAGACAGGAAAGCGGCTCGCGGATATCGAAGCCCAGTGCGGAATAGAGCGAGAGCGAGCGATTGTGAAAGGCGGCCTGCACCAGTCGGATTCCGGCGAAGCCACGCTCGTGCGCGCGAGTGATGACCGCCTGCATCAATTTTTTGCCAACGCCTAAATTCTGCACAGCGGGATCGATGGTGATTGGGCCGATGCCGGCAATGAGCGAACGCTCGTCGAGGCAATTGCTGCCGACGACACGGCCTCCGCTTTCGGCGACCACGCAATAAAATCCGGAATTGCCAAACATCATGGAGAGCAAGCCGGTGGCGGCTTCGGCGTTGGGAACATCGGACGGAAAGCCGTGCGCCCCGCTGATGGCGGCGAAGGCGTGATAGCAAATCGGGCCGCAGATCGCAGCGTCTGCAGGTGTGGCAACGCGAATGATTACTTCCGGCTGAGTTTTTGTCGACACGCGCGAACTCCCAAAATTCCGGCGGGAGTATAGCTTGCTACCGGCTCCAACCGTGAACTTTGTGGTGCGGAGTTCGCGCAGGTTGTGGCACGACTCGTGACTGAGGGAAGCGGAACGCTTCCTTTACGCGTTCGTCCCGCCATCGACGGTCAAATTTGCTCCGGTGATGTAGGACGCTTCAGGGCTGGCGACGAACGCGACCAGCGCGGCAACCTCGTCGACGGTTCCGTAGCGGCCCAGCGCGGTGTTTGCAATCTGCGGCTTGGCCCAGTCGCCTGACGCCGGATTCAATTCGGTGTCGATCGGTCCGGGCTGGACGTTATTCACGGTGATGGCGCGACCGCCGACTTCGCGGGAGAGGCCCTGCGCGAACATTTTTACGGCGCCTTTGGTGGCGGAGTAGGGAACCAGGCCAGGAGTCATCATGCGTTCGCCGACACACGAACCGATCATGATGATGCGGCCGCCTTTGCCGATGTGCTTCAGCGCCGCATGCGTGGCGTAAAATGCGCCGAGGATGTTCAGGTTGACCACGTTGTTGAGTTCCTCGATGGTGGCGTCCTCGAACTTTTTGGGAATGGCGGTGCCGGCGTTGCTGACCAGAATGTCGAGCTTACCGAAGGTCGCGACAGTTTTCTCTACGGCGGCTTTGACGGCGGCGGCGTCCGTAGCGTCCGCCTGAATCGCGAGGGCCTTTCCGCCCGCGCCCTCGATGCTTTTGACTACCGCCGAAGCTGCGTCGGCGCCTTTAGTGTAAGTGATGGCGACGCTCGCGCCGTCTGCAGCCAGACGCTTGGCGATGGCCGCGCCAATCCCGCGCGAAGCGCCAGTAACAAGTGCCGATTTCCCTTCGAGTTTCTTAGCCATGATAATTTCTCCCTGGGGGCTGTTTAAATTTTTCCGTGCTCCTCGATTCGCCTATCAACAGCGTGCCATCAAGCCGGGACTTCGCCGAAGCGAGGAGTTCGGTACTTCTAGTTGATTCCCTTGGCGAGGTCGGAGATGTAAAGAAATGACGAATAATTCGGCGCCTTGGCTAGTCGATGACAAATACCACGCGGGAGTCGCCCGTATTTGCGTTCCAGGTTTTTTCGACTTCAGAAAGCGGGACGGTTTGGGTGTTCACCTGCAAGTTGGCCGGGCGCGCGGCCTGAAAAACTTTGTGGATCGCGTTGAGCAAACCCTCCATCGGAACGCTGTTGAGACCGCTGCCCATTAATACCGTGGCGGAAGAGCGAAGTGCCGCGCTGGGAAGCCGAATATCTTCACCGCTCATGGCGCCGACTTGGACGAAGCGCATCGGAACGGCTTCGCGGCCGTGCTTGGCGGCCGCCATCAGCATGATCTCCGCGCTTTGGCCCCATAGGTAATCGATCACGACGTCCACGCCCGCAGAAAATTGCGGTTTGAGCGCTTCTTCCAGTTCGTGCGCGGCGTCGGGACGAGAAAGATCCAAATCGAAAGGGATGATGGCGTCGGCGCCGATGGGTTTCAGGCTTTCGAGCGCCCCTCGGCCGCGGCCCGCGGCGATGACGCGTCCTGCGCCCATGTATTTGGCAATTTGCACGGCAAGGCGGCCGGCAGCCCCGGTCGCGCCGTTTACCAAAACTGTCTCGCCCGGTTTGAGCCGAGCACGTTCTGCGAATGCGGCCCAACAGGACATCCCAGGATTCGCGAGAGCTGCGGCTAAGACGTCGTCGAGGTCATCGGGCACTGGGACGCACTGGGCCGCGCGTACGCGTGTTCTTTCGGCCATGGCACCGAAGGGCGGAGCGGGTAGAGCGAAGTAGACGCGGCGTCCGTCGGCAGTCTGGCCCACTCCGTCCACGCCGGCGATGTTCGGGTAGACATGATCGGAGCTGTAGTGCTCTCCGGAAGCGCGTCCTTTGGTGAGGTGGGTGAGCGCGGCAGCTTTCACGCTGATAATTTCCTGGCCGGCCTGAGCCGCAGGCTCTTCGAAATTTCCGTATACCGGAATTGTTCTGGGTCTGGTGATGACCGCTGCTTTCATGATGATCCCCTTGCATCGCCAGGCGGACGCGTAAGGCCGCTGCCTCGCTAAAGATTCTTTCGAAGAAACTGGATGGCAGCGCTAGAAACTTCCTGCGGAGCTTCACGATGCGGAAAATGTCCGACGCCTCTTAGCAGTCCCCGATGATATTCACCTGAAAAATATTTTTCGCGGTTTTCGGACTCTTTCGGGGCGTCGCAAGAATCGGATTCGCCCTGAATCATCAGCGTTGGGGTGGAAAGAGTTTCGATCTGGCGCAAGCGCTCCTGCGATAGATTGTAGCGCGGGTCCGACACTTCGCCGCTGAGCCAGCGCGAGCGGTAGGCATTCAGCGTGATCGCCGCCCAGTCCGGCTGCAGAAAACTTGCAGCCACGACGGAGAATTCGTTTTCTTCAAACCATCCCGGAGGGCTCCAGGTGTCCCACTGGATGCGCGCGAATCCGACTGGATCTTCGCGGACGGCCTCCATCCCGCCCTCGGTGCATTGGAACCACTGGTACCAGAATCGCCGCGATTGCGCGAAATCTGGAATGGAGAACTTGGCGTGTGGCTGAAACGCGAGCGCCAAGGCGACCACCGCCGAGATGCGCTCCGGAAACAGCGCCGCGAGGGTGTAGGCCGCACGCGCTCCCCAATCGTGCCCGACCACGGCAAACCTTTTGATCGCCAGAGCATCCGCCAAATCGATGGCGTCTTGGGCCAAAGCCACCCCCGCGCCGAATCTTGGCGTGGACTCTGAAAGAAAGCGGGTGGGCGTGGAACCTCGAAGATACGGAGCGACGGTTCGCCAGCCGTCGTCGCGAAGGCGCGATCCCACGGCGTTCCACCCACGCACAGAATCGGGCCAGCCGTGAAGCAAAAGCGCGACCGGACCGTTCTGCGGCCCTTGGTCTTCGTACGCGATTTCCAGAACGGAAGTCTGAACAGTTTTCATCGCCTCACACTTTCCGTCACGCTATCCAAAGATATTGCGTTCGAGGTATTTGTTGCGGAATTTGCCGTTGGGATCGAAGGCGTTTGCCAGCGCGCGAAATTGGTCCATCTGGGGATATTGCGCGCGGAGGTAGGCTGGCTCGATCTCGAAAATCTTGGCCCAGTGCGGCCTTACTCCGTAGGGTTTTAGCGCGGCCTCGATGGTCGGCAACAGCTGGCGCACCGCCGGTTCATCGGGCTTCCAGGTGAAGTGGATGGCCAGCGATTCGCGGCCATGATGCATGCTCATCGGCATTTGGTCCGAGGCAATCGTGCGAATCTCGGTGATGAAGAGCAGGGGAGTGATTCGATCGCGGAGTTGCTCCACGGCTCGCATCGCGCGATAGGCCTCTGAGCGCGGGACGAAATATTCGGTTTGCAGCTCGCGGCCAGCTGATGGCGTGAATTCCATTTTGAAATGCGGCAACTTTAGATACCAGGGACCGACGCTGCCCAATTGCTCGGTGCACGGCTCGGCGGAAAGTCCGGCAACCGGATGCAGTTTCACTTTTTGAAGAGTCGCTCCATAGAAGTCGGGCGCGAGCGGGCGCTCAGGCTCGTTCGGATTCACTTTGCGCTTGATCCAGACTTGCGTTGCGCGGTTGTGCTGCCAGTCGGTGAAGAGGCTCACGCTGTAGGCCGTGCCCATGATCGGGTCCAGATTCTTTTCGAGCTGATCGAACGACAAGTTTTCGTAAACGACTTGCGACATGTCAAATCGGGGTAAAATGCCGAGCGTTACATCCGTAACCACGCCCAGCGCTCCGAGATGAACGATCGATAGCGGGAAGCGCGCCGGGTCTTCTGCTTTCGAAAGATGAATCACCGAACCGTCAGCCTTCACCAATCGCAGCGCTTGCACCGCCGCTGCAAGATTTTGATTCGCGACCCCGGAACCATGCGTTGCGGTGGCAATGGTTCCTCCCACCGAGATGTGCGGCAGCGAAGCAAGATTCGCCAGCGCGAAACCAGCCTGATCCAGCACGGGAGCAAGCTCGCCATAGGCCGTGCCGGCGCCCACGGTCACCGTCTTGTTCGCCGCGTCGATTTTGATCCCTTTCACCGCGCGCATCGAAATCTGGGCATCGGTGCTATCCGCAATGTTGTTGAAGCAATGGCGCGAACCGAGCGCTTTTATTTTTGAATTGGAGCGCACAATCGACGCGGCTTCCTCGGCGGTTGTCGGCGCGAACACTTTGTCGGTGCTGTAGTGCAGGTTGCCGGACCAGTTGGTGCGCGGGATGGCCGCGTCTTGGATTTCAGTTGCGCCGGCGAGCCGCTTCACGGACGAGTAGCCCAGCAGCAAGCTTACAGACTGAAGCAGTTCTCGCCTGTTCATGAACCTGAGCATAGCAAATCCCGGTTCGGATTTTTTGCCAGCTATTAAACTGGCGCTGGAGACGGGAATGTTTTGGGGTTTTGTTTCTCGACACGGCCGCGAGGCCGCAAAACTTAGAACGCTTCGCCGACGCCAAGACTAAAGGTGTGGCCGGTGGTGCCTTGCGCGATATCCGCGCGGAGATTGACGTGGTACACCTTGCTGAGCTCATAACGGAGGCCGCCTCCGCCCGCGGGAAGAAATTTCCCGCTCCCATAAAGTTGCTGGGAACCCGGAATGATACCGCCCAGGCCGCCGAAGACCACCAGCCCAAATCTTTTCGGCAACATCAGCCGGTACTCCACCTGCGCCGTCGCCATGTAGCGCGTGAAAAACTGTCCCGCGATGTAACCGCGAAGTTCGTTGCTGGTGCCATAGATGCAATTTCCATAGAAAGGCGGATCGCCGCCGGTGGCGCAGAAATACGAATCGGCAGCCAGGACCTGTTTGTCGCCAAAGCTCCAGTATTTGTCAAATTGCGTGCGGTAGGCCTGGAAGGAGTACTTGCTGCCGAGAGCTTCTGAGAAAAAGTCCGAGGTGAAGGTGAAGAACGTTCCGTTCGTCGGGTAGAAACGATTCTTGCTGGTATCTCGGGTGACGCGAAGTCCCAGCGAGGTGAGCGTCGTGTGCAAACCGGTCCCCGGCGGTATGGGCACCGTGCTGCCGTTGTTGGGCCGAACCTCGATGATGGAGTGGCCGGTGATCAGCCGCGGGCCCACGAAGAACCCCCAACCGATTCGCCGCAGAAATTCTCCGTTGAAAACCTGGCCCGTTTGGTTGAGCGGCAGATGCGAGCCGGAAGCCGGGCCGAAACCATAAATGTCGTAATCGATGTTGCCGCGTCCGAAGCCGGCGGTGATCCGGTAGCGATCTTCTTTCAGGTAAAGCTGGGCCCCGAGGGCAAAGCCACGGCTGCCGTTGTCCGTGACCAAACCGGCTCCTCCAATTACCGAGGGCGGGGAAATCTTGTCTTTGGTGTTGAACGGGAAAATATAGGCGAGCACTGGAACGATCCCGGAGCCGATGGCCGGACTTGAAATTGGCAGAGGCGCGACCACGATTGCGCCGCGTTTTTTCTTTTTTACTTTCTTTCCGGTCGCGGCGGGATTCGGAGACGTTTCCGTCGAAGCGGGTTTTTCCTGCGCTTTCGCTTCAACCGTCGGGGTCCCAGCAGGGGATTGATTCGGAGGGGCAGCGGGCGATTGCTGCATGGCGCACAGGGCCATCGCCAAAGCACCGCAACATACGAGCAGCACGCCAATCCTGGCGCAGACGCTGAGCCAGCCTCTTCTAACAGACCCATAACCTTCGCGATGGCCGAAATATTTCACAGCCAAGCCTAGCCGCAGGTTCGACCGCGGACCATTGTCAAAACTAACAGGAGGAGAAACGGATTCGTTCTGCCGAGAGCGCCAAACTCGTTTTCACATCTTCACTGATACCCGATTTAGAAACGGCGAGCGGACGTCGCTCCACAATACGTAAAGGAAGTGGAGTTTGTTTAATACGCGAGACACGGAAGGAAAAAAGTGGTTGCGGGGGTTGGATTTGAACCAACGACCTCCGGGTTATGAGCCCGACGAGCTACCAGACTGCTCCACCCCGCAGAAACATCATAGCGGATGCGGCGCGTGCGGTCAACGTTCGCGGGGATTTGCGAAAAAAATTTACCAGGAGCTGTAGGCGTCGTTGGTGATGGGCGACATGCCTTCGGCGCCGGAATGAACGTCCGAAATGCCATTACAGGTCTGTTCCGGGCTGAGCGAGACATCATCTTCGACCGTCACCCAGTCTTGCCCGTGAGTCATCGGATCGGTGGGAATCCTGGCGAGATATTTTTCGTTCACCAGATCGTCGAGCGACGACGGGCCGCATTCTTTATCGAGCGTGTAATCCTGAATTGCTTTGCGCAGAACCTGCAAATCGGAGCGCAGCACGGTTTCGTGCGATTTGGTGATGACCATATCGTAGCGGGCCACGGCAATGGTCATCAGGATGACGATGATGGCCATGACCACCATCATTTCGATCAGCGTGAAGCCCGCTTCGCCGCCGCGTGCGTTGCGGTTTCGCGCTGTCAACAAATTGGAAAATATAGTCATCGTTTTGCACGACTGCCATGGACCATAAAACTACCAGTCTGAATATTTCGTTCCGTCGAGCGCCGTGCCCGACGATTTGCTGTACACGTCGAACACGTCTTGCCCGCCCCAGCCGGTCGCGTCCGCATCATCCTGCACCGAACGCAAGCCCCAATCCTTGTTCTTGGTCATGGGATCGACCGGAACTTCGCGGAGGAAGCGAATCCGTTTGTCGGTAGCGCCGGTCAGCTGCGTCGGCTTCACCAGCGTGTCGAGGTCGACAGGGTAACCCTCGGTTCCGGCTTTCACCTGGATCAAACCTTTGTCCGCGGTGTCCTTGTAGCGGTCGATCGCATCGCGCATCTGGCGCAGATCCCAGCGCAGCTGATTTTCCTTCGTGCGGCGAATCTGATTGCGTGCCAGTGGCACGGCCACGGTAGCCAGCACCAGCAAAATAGCGCAGGCCACAATCAACTCCAAAAGCGTGGTGCCTGCTGCTTTGCCGCGCTGCGGCGCGCGCGCTGCAAACAAGAGGGAAAAGCCGCGCCGGCCCAAAAACCGGCGATCACCATGCACGTTCATAAATCACTTCACCTGAATCGTGGCTTCGCCCGAAACGATCGGTATCGGCTGCTGCTGCGAATTGTGCGCGTTCACTTGCAGGATCTGCAGGTGCGAAGTGCCGGGTCCGACGGCGTGAATCACGAAGCCCAGCACCGTGCCGGTGCCGTTCACTCCGGGAGTATTCGGCTGGCGAGTGGCCGAGACGATCACTTCGCCCTTTTGCTGGTCGATGCGCTGCACGATGGCGATTTCCTGCGTGCCGCCGGAAAGGAATCCGCCGTTGCGCACTTCTTCCACGCGAATGACTGCGGGATCGTAGTGAATCATCAGCGGAATCGAATAGAGATCGTTGACGTTGGAGATCGCCAGACCCAGCGTCGCCGTGTCTCCGGTTTTCATGCTGGTGACCGAAGGCTCGAAATGCAGCTGTACGGCCGCCGCGCCGGGTGAGCCGGAATCGGGCATGACCGGCGGCGCCGCGTTTTGCTGCATGGAAGTCGCCGAGATGGCCGGCAATCCGCCCGTGGGCGCCGGTCGCGGAGCGGCCACCGCGACCGGCTGCGGCGGAGTGGTTTCCACACTGGCGTCTTCGCGATACACGCGCACGTTGGAATCGGTTCCAGCTGCCATGGGCTTCAGGTTCTGCGCGGTGAGCGAAGGCAGGCGCAGAATGTGCGGCGTCAGCACGATGAGCGTTTCGTCTTCCTGAACCTGGGTGCTGTTGTCCGAAAAGAAATACTTCATCAGCGGAACTTCGCCGATGCCGGGAATGCCGTTGATGTTCTTGGTGTCGGTGCGCTCGATCAATCCGCCCAGCACGCTGACTTCGCCTTCTTTCAGCCGAATGTCGTGTTCGATCTTGCGCTGGCTGATGACCGGCTGGCTGATGCCGCCGATGTTGCTGGTGCCGATGATCGAGGAAACTTCCACGGTTAGCTTCATGCTGACTTCGCCATCGGGATGCACGCGCGGCGTGACTTCGATATTCACGCCGACGTCGATGTATTGGAATTGGGTGTTGACCAGGGGGTTAACCACGCCCGAGCTGCCGGTGACGCCGACTCCGACGCCGGCCTGGAAGCTGCCGGTGGCAACCGGGACGCGTTGGCCGATTTTCAGCGTGGCTTTTTGTCCGTCGGTGACGCGCAGTTCCGGATCCTGAATGATTTTCGTGCGGTCGTCGGTAAGAATCGCGTTGGCCTGCGCGCCGGGAAGGGTGATGGAGAAATCCTGCCAGCCGATGTTTTTCAAATTGTTCAGGGTGATTTGCGGCGAGCTGCTGGTTGTCGAGGTGGTGCTGGTGGTGGTGGTCGTCGAAGTCGTTGACGTCGAGTTCGGCTGGAAGGCAGAGCGCGGCGTGAACGCTACCGAAATACTCTGGCCCGGCAACACGCCCAGGTCGCGCAGGCGGTTGACGCTCGCGGTCAGCACCTGCACGTGAATCAGAACTTCGGGCTTGGCGCGGTCGATATCGCTGATAATTTTCGCGGCCAGCGCCAGCTTGTCCGGCGTGTCGCGGATGACGATAGCGTTCTGCGCATTCACCTGCTGCAGACGGTGCAGGTCGAGCAACTGGCGCAAGCCGTTGACGATTTCGGTCAGATCCTGCGGGGTCAGCGTGTTGGCCAGGTAGAAAGTTTTAACTTCCTCGTCTTCTACGTCCTTACGCTTCTGCGGCTGGTCCGGCGCGACAAAAATGACGCTGGGCGTAATCGGCTTCCAGAACGCTTTGCTCTCGAGCGAAACCGCGTCCAGCGCCTGCTCCAGGGTCACGTTCGGCAGTTCCGCGGTGATGCGCCGCGAAGTAAAATCCGGATCGAAAATGACGCTGAGGCCGGCCAGTTTCGCGATGGTTTCGTACACGACCCGCGCGTCATTGGTCATCTTCAAATTGATAGGTTCGCGCGAAAGCGGTTTCAGTTCCGGAGGCCCGGAAAGCACTTGCTCGTCAACCGCTGCCGGAGCTTCAGCACGAGGATTGCTCGCGGCCAGCATCGCGTCCATGGTGCGCTTCACTTCCTGGTCGGCAGCCACGTTCGAAGGATCGATCAACTGCGCCTTCTGAAATTCAGCCAATCCCAGCTGCAAATCACCGGCTTTCACCGCTTTTTGCCCTTGCCGGACGTGAAATTGGCCCGCGTCGTACCGGGCTTGCTGTGCGCGGAGCTTATATTCGGCGTTGGTGGGGTCGGAACGGAGCGCGCGTTCGTAGTGAACTAGCGCCGTATCATAATCTTGGATAGCTTCCGCTTTCTTGCCTTCACTAAGGTCGGTGTTCCCCTTGGGGCATCCTCCCAGCGCGAGCGACGCCAGCGCCAGAAGCGCAACATATCGTAAACGATGCAAAAGAAAGCCTCCGCAGGGTTTCCTAAATCCTTCCAAGTCTAGCATCCGGTCCTAGACCCGGCAAGGAATCCCCTAAAATGTGCGTAGCGTGAAGTTAGACGTCGATAAAACAGAAGTGCCTCATGCAATCCAATTACAATTCCGTGAAGTTTCCTGATTTGAACCGGAAATCTTTCCGATTCCGAGACTTGCAGCATCTCCGCTGCCACAGCTATGATAGTTTTGTGGCAAAATCGAACACCGATAAGAACCAACACACGGGCGTCCGGATTGTTGCGCAGAATCGCGCCGCCTCCTATAACTACGAGCTTTTAGACACGCTCGAGGCGGGAATCATTTTGGTTGGCACCGAGGTCAAAACCCTGCGCGAAGGCAAAGGCGGTATTCGCGAATCTTTCGCCGAGATCAAAGGCGGCGAGGCTTGGCTCATTAATTGCCATATACCGGAATATCTGCCTGGCGGGGCGCGCAATCACGACCCGCTGCGCAAGCGAAAGCTGCTGCTGAATCGCCGGGAAATCGACCGGTTGCTGGTCCAGACCCAGCAGAAAGGCATGACCATCATCCCCACCAAGATTTATTTTCGGGATGGCATCGCCAAATGCGAAATATCGGTGGCCAAAGGTAAAAAGTTCCACGATCGCCGGGAAAGCGAAAAGCAAAAAGAAGCCAAGCGCGAAGCCAATGAGGCTATCGCCCGTTCCAGGCGCCGGGAATATTAGAACGAACATTGGAAACGGACGATTAGAAAATTCTTGCCGTAAGTATCTCGAACTCTTATTCGAAAGGGAGCCATGCAGATCCAACTTGAAAATCAGCCGTACGCTTCAATTCACGCCGATGCACTTGTCACCTATATTTTCGATCAGGACAAAAAAGTCGATGGCCTGTTGGTCGACATTGATTCCGGAATGGACGGCCGCTTCGCCGCGCTGGTAACCAGCGGCGAAATTACTGGCAAGTCGCTGCAGCAGGTTCTGGTTCATTTCCCGGAAGGCATGGACGCCAAGCGCCTGCTGATGGTCGGTGCGGGAAAAGCCGACAAGTTCACGCCCGGCGACTTGCGCAAAATCGCCGGCGCGGCGCTGCGTTACTTGAAGACGCGCGGCGTAAAGAAATTTGTGTTTCTGGCGCGCGAAGGTGATCGCGGAACCGCCGCGGTGCAAGCTGTGGTCGAGGGTCTGGTCGCCGCTGACTTCGAATCGAACAAATACCACACCGAAAAGAAAAAAGATCAGGAGATCCAGACCGTGCTGCTGGCCGGATTCGACTCCGCGCAGAACTTGCAGGAAGCCATCGACAACGGCCGCGTGATCGCCGAATCGCAGAACTTCGCGCGCGATTTGATCAACGAGCCTTCCAACCGGCTCACTCCGCGCATGCTGGCATCGAAGGCCGAAGCCATGGCCAAGGAAGTCGGCCTGGGCGTCGAAATTCTCGACGAGCGGAAAATTTCCGAACTGAAGATGGGCGCGTTGATCGCCGTGGCTCAGGGCAGCGTCGAGCCGCCGCGCGTCATCGTCTTGCGTTACACGCCGGCGAATGTGCGTCCCGATGCGCCGGTGCTGGGCTTGGTCGGTAAAGCGGTCACCTTCGATACCGGCGGAATTTCCATCAAGCCCGCCGACCGCATGGAATTGATGAAGTACGACATGGGCGGCGGAGCCACCATGCTCGGCGCCATGCGCGCGATTGCTTACCTCAAACCCGCGATCTCGGTGATCGCCGTGATTCCCGCTACCGAAAATATGCCCGGCGGCCGGGCGCAGAAACCCGGCGACGTGCAGGTGGCCATGTCCGGCAAGACCATCGAAGTGATCAACACCGACGCCGAAGGCCGCATGGTCTTGGCTGACGGCGTTTATCTACGCCCGCAAGCTGGGCGCGACGCATTTGATCGACGCCGCCACGCTTACCGGCGCGATCGGCGTTGCACTGGCCAACGTGCACGTCGGCGCTTTCGGCGTGCCGCGCGATTACCTCGACCAGTTTCTCGATAGCGCGAAAGCCGTCGGCGAAAAAATGTGGCCCATGCCGATGGACGACGAATATCGAGAAATGATCAAGAGCGACATCGCCGACATTCGCAACACCGGCAGCGGCAAGGGTGGCGGCGCCAGCACCGGCGCGTGGTTCATCAAGGAATTTGCGGAGGACACCCCGTGGATTCACTTGGATATTGCTTCGACCTGCTGGGTGGAAGAGGGAAGGGCTTGGCTGGCGAAAGGCCCGACGGGCGTGGCCATTCGCTCCATCATTGATTTCGCGATGAAGCTGTAATTTCTTTCTGAGGTATCGAAGGCGAATTACGGCGCCCCTACATTTTTTCGGGCGCCATGATTCCCAAAATCCCCAACGTGGTCACCAACTGCTCGCGCACCAGCGACGTTACCAGCAGCAGGAATGCGCGTTTTTCCTGGTCCGTTTCTTTCAAGATGTGATGCTTGTGGTAGAAGACGTTGAACATCTGCGCCAGCTCAAACGCAAAGCGCGTGAGGAAATTCGGCTCCAGCGAAGTGAGCGTGACCTCCAGCCGCGCATCAAGCGAAGCCGCCAGCACCACCAGATCCCAAATATCGTCGTTCTCCGCTCCAGTTAAGAATTTCGTCGCATCGATTTCGCCGTTGCGCAGCCTGGCGATGTTGGTCGCGTCCTCGATGGCCAGCGCCGGATCCAGCTCCGACCCTTTGCGCAAGATTCCGTTGATGCGCACCACCGCATACTGCACGTACGGGCCGGTCTCGCCTTCGAAACTCAGCGCGTCCTTGAAATCGAAAGCAATCACCGTCGAACGCGTGAAGCGCAGCAGAAAATAACGCAGGGCGCCGATGGCGATGGCGTGCGCGATGGCTTGGCGTTCGGCGGCGGAAGCTTCGGGTTGCCGAGTCTCCACTTCTTTCAGCGCGCTCGCTTCCATTTGATCGAGCAGGTCGTCCGCCTTTACGCCCTGGCCTTTTCGCCCGCTCACTTCGATGTAGGGACGCTTGGCGTCTTCTTCGGGAATTTCGTAGCCCATTTCGATGGCGCAGCGCGGCGTTAGCGCGACCACGTTGTAGGCGAAATGTTTCAGATGATCGGCTTCGTCGTTGTAGCCCAGCGCACGCAGAGCCGCTACCACCACTTTCTGCGGGTAGGCTTGGCGCGAATCGATTACGTTGAAAAGTTCGTGTGCGCGGCCGAAGTGCGGCGCGCCGGCATCGTCGCTATCGCTGTTGGTGACCCAGGCTTCGTGGCCGTCGGGATGCTTGTGAAAATGGCGGTAATGAAAATCGCGCTCGAGCAGCCCGAATTTCCAGAGGTGCAGCGCGATGTCTTTGCCGACGTAGGTGACGGTTCCGGTCGAGCGCACGATCACTTTGGCGTCGGCTTCTTCCGGATTTTCTTCGGCTGCAGGTTCCGCGGATTCAGCGCCTGCGTCAGCGGCGGCGCCGGCGGCCGTGGCCGCTGTGCGTTCGCGGAGGCAACTGCATGATCCAGCATCCGGCATTCTTGCCGGATGCCGCGAGTTCTACCGCGCCGCGCTGCTTCAGCATCTGAAACGCCGCGTCCCAGAATTTCAGGCGCAGGATGTCGCTTTCCTGGGTCAGTAAATCGTAATCGATTCCCAAGCGATCGAGCGTGCGCAAATGGCAATGATTGATCGCCGTCGAAACCACTTCGGCCATCGCCGCCGCATCGCCGTGGCCTTCTTCGATGTCCTTTAGCGTCTGATTGCGCAGCTCGAGGCGCGATTTATCTTCGGCCAGAAAATTCGTCACCCGCGCATACAAATCCCAGCACACATAATCGAATTTCGGCGCCGCGGCCAGCGCTGCCACTTCCGCCACGGATTTTTTCTCGATGTGCAGGAAACCTAGCACCACATCCGCAACTTGCACGCCGGTGTTGTCGATGTAGTTCTGCACTTCGACGCGCCGCCCGGCGTGGCGCAGCACGCGCGCGAACGTATCGCCCAGCACCGCATTGCGCAGGTGCCCGATGTGCGCGGCTTTATTGGGATTGATGCTGGTGTGCTCGACGATGGTCTTCAGCGCGTCGGCTTTCGGCGCCACCGGTTCAGCATCGGCTGCCGATTCGTCGCTCGCTTCCGCGCAGGCCGCGCGGAAAAAAGTGGCGCGGTCGAAAAACGCGTTCAAGTAGCCGCCGCCCGCGACTTCCACGCGCGCGATGCCCTTGATCGGCTTCAGCGAATTGGCGATTTCCTGCGCCAGCGCCCGTGGCGCTTTCTTCATACGCTTGGCCAACTCGAAACACACCGGCGAAGCCGCTTCGCCCATGGAAAGCTTCGGCGGCCGCTCGGTGACGATGGGCACATCGGTCTTGTACCGATCATGAATATGGTGCCGCAGCGCCTTGCGAAACCGCTCTTCGACAACTTTGTACACAAGTCTCCTTCGCCGATCGAATGGAATGAATCCCGCAATTATAGGGAACGCAGCGAAGCGGGTCAAAGTGCAGTCGTGAACGCCTGAACTCGGACAAAGGGATTCGGCGCGAAGTCACTGATGCGATAGTATGTGCCAAACTGCATGCTCATAACCGGCGGCGTCTATCACTTCCGTCCAAAACGCATCGCGTTTCGCAACGACTACTGCCTTGCGTGCGAGCAACCTCGCGCCTCGGTGCGCATGTGTACGCTCGACGTCGTGCATATTTTCTGGATCCCTGTTTTTCCGCTAGGAATCTGGAAACGTTGGATCTGTGCTGCATGCGGACGCGAAGTGAATGTGGCAGTCAAAACGCGAAGATCGTTCAAATGGGCCGGCGTGGCCGTTCTGATTTTCCTGGGCTCGATTTCGTGGTTCGCCCCGATCGAACCGGATTCCCGCATTATGATCTGGGTTTTACGCATCGGCGGACCCCTGGGTGCGCTCCTTACCTTAATTTACCTGCTCAGAACTCCCTCCAATCCGTCCTGGAAAGAGCGCTTCAAGATGGTCCCGCCGACGACCAACAGCGTTTGTCCTTTTTGTAATACGCCGCTGCTGACGTTGAATGGAAAAGTTTCGTGTCCGGCTTGCGGGGTCGTCAGGCTCTAGACCGTGACGCAGGCGAAGTGGGTCATAGCGCTGGGGCGCGTTTCGCGCGTTCGTTGACACACTCAGCGTCGCGGACTAGTATCGACTTCGTTCCAGCCCGCATTTGAGTTCCAATCAACTTTATGAATTTCACCCGCGCTGCGTACTTCGACTGTTTCTCCGGCATCAGCGGAGATATGGTACTCGGTGCGCTGGTCGACGCCGGCGCCGATCTCGGCGCCATCGAATCCGAGCTGCGCAAGCTGGGCCTGGAAGGCTGGAGCGTCTCCGCCGAAAAAGTGCAACGTGGCCAGATTTTCGCGACGCACGTGAACGTCGTTACCAGCGAAGGCCATCATCACCGCGGCCTTTCGATCATTCTCGACCGTATCGAGAAAGCGCAGCTCGCGCCCCGCGCCGCCGAACGCGCCCGCCGCATTTTCACTCGCCTCGCCGAATCCGAAGCCAAAGTCCACAACATGCCCATCGAGAAGGTTCATTTTCACGAAGTCGGCGCGGTCGACTCAATCGTGGACATCGTCGGCGCTTGTGTAGGGTTCGAGCTCCTGGGTATCGATGATTTTTCCTGCTCGCCGCTCGACGTCGGTGCGGGCCAGGTAAAAACCGCGCACGGGTTGCTTCCCGTTCCGGCGCCGGCCACCGCCGATTTGCTGAAGGGCGCGCCGATCTACACCAGCGGCATCCAGAAAGAACTGGTGACGCCCACCGGCGCGGCCATCGCCACCACTCTTTCCACCAGCTATTCAAAAATTCCGGAGATGAAGCTCGAAGCGATCGGCTACGGCGCGGGCTCCATGGATTTGCCGGAAAAAGCCAACGTGATGCGCCTGCTGATCGGGGAATCGGAATCGCGCGCCGAGGGAAAATCGGCGCACCACATCGGCGACGCGCCCATCGCCGTCATCGAAACCAACCTCGACGACATGAGCCCGCAGATTTACGGCTACTTCGTCGAACGCGCCCTCGCCGCCGGCGCTCTGGATATTTATTCCACTCCGGTGCAGATGAAGAAAAACCGGCCCGGCCTGCTGGTCACGATTCTGTGTGAGCCCGCCAAAATCACCCAACTGACCGGGTTATTATTTAAAGAGACGACCACCATCGGCGTGCGCATCCACGAAGCACAACGCCGCACCCTGGCCCGCGAATTCCTGCAGGTGGAAACGCGCTTCGGCGCAGTCCGCATGAAGCTCTCGCGCCTGAACGGTTCGATACTGAACGCCACGCCCGAATTCGACGATTGCCGCCGCATCGCCGCGGAGAAGGGCATCCCACTCAAAGACGTCCTAGCCGCCGCGACTTTCGCCTTCCAAAAGCAGCACGAGCCACACAGGTAGTTTGCCGCACCACCGCGCAGTCTCCGTGATCTCGTGCTTTTCTCTGTGCTCTCTGTGGTAAGTCTTGCAGGTTTAGATCCGCCTCGCTGCCAAACCCAAAATTGCCGCACGGTTTCTCCCCCACCCCCTGCTAAAATAAAACCAGCCAAAAATGCATGAATCCAAGCCCAAGTATTACCTCACCACGCCGATCTACTACGCGAACTCGCGCCCGCACGTCGGCTCGGCCTACACCACGATCGTCTGCGACGTGATCGCGCGCTACAAGCGCATGTGCGGCTATGACGTCGCCTACCTCACCGGCACCGACGAGCACGGCGTCAACATCGAACGCGCCGCGGAAAAGGCCGGCATCACGCCGCAGGAGCTGGTCGACAAAAACGAGAAGATCTTCCGCGATCTGTGGAAGCTGCTGGGCATCAGCATCACCGATTTCGTGCGCACCACCTCCGACGAACACGCTCGCGCGGTGCAAACGCTGGTTCGCCGCACGATGGACCGCGACGCGCAGCTCCGCCCGAACAGCGCTCGATCTACAAAGCGAAATACGAAGGCCGCTACTGCATCTACGACAATCTCTATGTCACCGACACGCCCGAGCCGGCCAATTGCCCGATCTGCGGCCGCCCGGCGGAGTTGATCTCCGAAGAAAATTATTTCTTCAAGCTGTCGGCTTATCAGGACCGCCTGCTCGAGCTGTACAAAACGCAGCCGCATTTCGTTCAGCCCGATTTTCGCCTCAACGAAGTCCGCAGCTTCGTCGAAAGCGGCCTGAAAGATGTTTCGATCAGCCGCAAGACGATCAAGTGGGGCATTCCGTGGCCGGGCGATCCCGAGCACGTTTTTTACGTCTGGTACGACGCGCTGACCAGCTACATGAGCGGCATCGGCTACGGCGAAGGCGCGGACGGGGAAGCGAATCCGCGTTTCAAGAAATTCTGGCCTGCCGACCTGCACATGATCGGCAAGGAAATCATTCGTTTCCACGCCGTCTACTGGCCCGCGTTTCTGATGGCCGCCGGCCTGCCGCTGCCCGAAGAAAATTCACGCGCACGGCTGGCTGCTCTTCGAGCAGGAAAAAATGAGCAAGTCGAAGGGCAACGTGGCCTATCCCGAGCCCATCGTGAAGACTCTGGGCAACGACGCGCTGCGCTACTACCTGCTGCGCGAAGTGGTCTTCGGCCAGGACGGAAATTTCTCGCCGCGAAGCGCTGATCACGCGTTACAACGCCGATCTCGCCAACGGCCTCGGCAATCTCGCCAGCCGCACGCTGGCGATGATCGAGCGCTATTTCGGCGGCGTGATTCCGGCCATCGAAGCTCCGGCGGAATCCACGCTGTGGAGCAAAGACGATTTGGGTGTCACGCTTTCGAAGAATCACGCGCCCGAAGCGGTCCGCGTGGCACAGGACGCCTTTGAGCGATTCGATTTTTCCGCCTACGTCAGCGCGGTGTGGCAGCTGGTCTCGCAAGTCGATCAGTTTCTGGCGATCGCGAAGCCGTGGGCGAGTGAAGGAAGTTCACAGCCAACAGGCGATTCTGTATCGCGCCGCGGAAACTCTGCGCATTGCCGTGGTCCTGGCGCATCCGGTGATCCCCGATGCGACGCAGAAAATCTGGAAGCAGCTCGGACAAACGGCAGGCTCGAAGACGTGCGAATCGATCAGCTCGAATGGGGCGGCTTGAAGCCCGGAACTAAGATTGGAAAAGTCGAAGGCGTCTTTCCGCGCGTCGAGAAGAAAGAAACTCTGGAGAAAATCGAAACCATGGAAAACGAAATACGCAATCCCGGCTCGGCACGCCGGCTGAACCCAAGCCATCCGCGCCGGCCACCACGGAAGCCGACGTGCCCAAGCCGGCGCGCCGCCGCAGCACCTGCGCGCCGCCGCAGCACCAGCCGAGCCAGCCAAAATCGGCATCGAAGATTTCACCAAGGTCGAGCTGCGCGTCGGCCAAGTGAAATCCGCCGAACGCATTCAAGGCGCGGACAAGCTGCTGAAGCTGATGGTCGACATCGGCGACGAAGTCCGCCAGGTCCTCGCCGGAATCGCCCTGGGCTACACGCCGGAAGAACTGGTCGGCCGCAAAGTCGTGGTCGTCACGAATCTCGCGCCGCGAAAAATGCGCGGCCTGGAATCGAACGGCATGATGCTCGCCGCGTCGGCCGGCGCCGACGGCAAGCCGGTCCTGTGCACCTTCGCCGAAGACATTCCCGTCGGCTCGAAAGTGACGAAAGGTCGTCATCCGGCATCGCGACGTCATGCTCTCGAACCGTCAGCCGCCAATCCGTAGGCGCGGGTCCGAAGCGATTTCGCTCACGATTGCCGCAAGCATCCGTCGACTACGATCGAGACGACCCAGAATCAAATTGCAAATCGTCGACTCTCACGCGCATCTCGAATCCGCCGACTTCGACGCGGACCGCGCCGCGATGCTGGCGCGCGCCAAAGCCGCTGGCGTCGAAGCGATCCTGGCCATCGGCAGCGGCGGCTCCGGCCCGGATCGCCTCGATGCGGCCATGTCCGTCGCCGCGAATTACGACTGGATCTACGCCACCGTCGGCATTCATCCGCACGATGCGGCACTCGCCACCGAAGACATTACGCGCAGCTCGACGAGCTGGCCAAATATCCGCAAAGTGATCGCCTGGGGCGAAATCGGCCTCGACTATCACTACGACCAACCTGCCGCGCGAAATGCAGCAGGCCGTTTTTCGCCGCCAGCTCGCCAGGCGCGCGCACCGCGAAACTGCCCATCGTCATTCATTGCCGCGACGCCTGGGACGATTGCCTGGCGATCTCGAGCAGGACTGGCGCCCACCGGCCTCGGCGGAATTTTTCACTGCTTCACCGGCACCGCCGCCGAAGCCGCCAGGCCGGAATCGACATGGGATTCATGATTTCCTTCGCCGGCAACGTGACCTACCCCAAAATGCAGCATCTGCGCGACGTGGCCCGCGACTTGCCGCTCGACCGCATGCTCACCGAAACCGATTCGCCGTTTCTTCCGCCGCAGGGCCAGCGCGGAAAACGCAACGAGCCGGCCAATGTGGCGGAGGTAGCGCAGACGCTTGGGAGTGTGAGAAACTTAGGCGCCGAAGAAATAGCTGCGACGACGGCGGCGAATTTTCGGCGTTTTTTCAGGCTTGGCGCTTCGTAAATCCAGCCCGGCCAAGGTGACCCTTTCAGGATGGCTTTCGCTGTCCAAACCGCACGAAACATTTTTGACCTGGTTCGCGACGATTTGGCGCTCGTCGAACAGGAAATTGCCGCCGAGAATAGCGCGGCCATCGAACCCGTCTGCCAGATTTCCAGTTATCTGCCCGAAGGCGGCGGCAAGCGCCTGCGTCCCGCGCTGCTGCTGCTTGCGGCTGGCGCTGCCGGCTACCGCGGCAAGAGCGCGATTCGCCTGGGCGCCGTCGTCGAAATGATTCACAGCGCCACGCTGATTCACGACGACGTGATCGACGCCGCCGACACCCGCCGCGGCCGGCCCAGCGCCAATTCCCGCTGGGGCAATCACATGAGCGTGCTGGCCGGCGACTGGCTCTACATGCAGTCGTTCGAGATGGCGCTGCGCGAACGCAATTTCGCGGTTCTCGATATTCTGATCGACCTCACCCAGAACATGGTCGAAGGCGAACTGCTGCAGTTGACGCGCCTCGGCCGCATGGACTTGAACGAAGCCGAAGCCACCGAGCTCGCCTACCGCAAGACCGCCTGCCTGTTCAGCGGATGCGCGCGCCTGGGCGCCGTGCTCGGGCAACAGCCCAAAGAAATCGAAGACGCGCTCGCCGACTACGGCCGCAACGCCGGCCTGGCGTTTCAGCTGGTCGACGATCTGCTGGACTTCACCGCTTCGCCGGAACAGCTCGGCAAGCCGGTGCTGAGCGATTTGAAAGAAGGGAAGGTCACGCTGCCGCTGATTTTCGCGCTCGAAAGCCAGAACGCGCATCACGGCTCCGATGGCGGCGGCAACGGTCACGCGCACGCCAACGGAAACGGCGAAGGCCGCAAGCTGGTCTCAAAAGTTCTGGAAGAGCGCGATTTTCGCACCGTGCGCCCGGAGCAGATTACTAGACTGGTGCAGGAAACCGGCGCGCTCGAGCGTTCCGCCAAACTGGCTCGCGAATACGTGCAGAACGCGAAAGCCTGCCTCGACGCACTGCCCGATACGCAATATCCGCCGCGCGCTGCTCGCCATCCCTGATTTCATCCTCGAACGCCAAAATTAAACCGCCGCGACTGAAACTAATGCGCGGCGCCTGCCGTCGGCGCGGCTTTTCCGAAGCGAACTTCGTGCGCCACCAGATCTGGCCCAATCGGCTTGGCGTGAATCACCACGCGATCTCCCACCTTCAAATCCTTCAGCGTTGCCGCCGTCGCCGTTTTTCAAAAACGAAGTATTCGGCGCAATTTTTACCACTGTGATTTGCTTGTCGGTCGTTTCCACCGTCATTTCGCGTCGTCCGTGATTTTGGTCACCGTGCCCATCACGTGCGTGTAGGTTCCGTGCGCGGCCAGCGCCGCCGCGAGCATCAGGAAATACGATCGCGATCGAAAATTGTTTCTTCATGGTTGTCCTCTCCGGAACTATCGTAGCCCGTCTATTTTCTATTTCGACGGGCCATTCAGAAATTCGTTTTCCTGCTCTTCTTCTTTCATTTCCATTGGACTTCGCGGATTGTTGTTTTCCATATCCAACAATTCCTGCCGCGACACTTGCGGCAGATGGCGAATGTACAGCACCAGATTCCAGGTATCGTGATCGTTGGGCCCGCCTGCGCCCCAGGCCGGCATTCCCGTAAAGCGCACTCCGTTTTCGATAATGTAATACAGCTCGCCGTCGGTCAGGTTTTGGGTGGTCGGCCAGAGTCATGTCGGGGGCCGGCGGGTACATATTGCGTCCCATCTCGGTGGCGCCACGACCGTCGTTCCCATGGCAACTCGCGCAGTGATCCGCGAAATGCCTGCGCGCCTTCGAGCCAGCATTTCCGGCGTACGCGGTCATCGGATTTTGCATGTGCCGCGTGTCTTTCGGGATTGACATGTTCCGCACCGTCTGGCGCCAGACAGCTCTCCACCGCGCCCGGTCTGGCCCGCGCCGACATTCCCGTCGAAGTGGTCCAGAAAAGTCCGGCGCCGGCCACGCAGAACCAAAATCGCCACTAGCAAAACCAACATGCGCAACGCGTTCATCTCGTATTCGGTCTCAAGCGGCATTCCTGCCGAGTATCCACATCCTTAGTAGTGAAACCGCCAGCGCAATCTCGCACATAAATTTCGCGCGGATCATTGTAATGAAAT
Organism: uncultured Acidobacteriota bacterium; assembly: GCA_963711325.1. Classification (GTDB taxonomy): domain Bacteria; phylum Acidobacteriota; class Terriglobia; order Acidiferrales; family UBA7541; genus Palsa-295. The sequence goes on from CAVQDR010000003.1 coordinate 92,518, forward strand.
CCGCCGAAGGTCAGGCTGTTGTCGATCAGCAAATGGCGATTCGCCACATTCAACGCGGTCACCGACGCGCTGAAGTTCTCCCCGAAATGTTTGCCCACCGAAAGGTCGAACGTGGTGTGCTGCGGCAAGTACGCTGCCCGGAAACTGCGCGTCCGGCGATGCCGTTGGTAAAACCCGAACCATAGTACACGTTGGTGGAAGCAAACGAATTCCACGGTAGCGTGGCGTTGAATCCCACATTCAGAGTGTTGCGTTGGTCGTGGTCCAGTGGGCCGTAGCTATGGTCGGCGCGCGCAACTCGGATCGGTCGGCGGAAAACAAATCAGTCCGCCGGTGATTGCTCCGCGCGCTACGGCCACCTGATTTGAATACGCCAGATGGAATTGCCCGCGATTCCAGATGCGTGGCGAACGCAAGGTCAATTCCCACCCGTTGATCAGAGCGCCGTCGATCGTCACCGGAATGAAAATATTCGACTCGCCGATGTTGTTATGGTCGAAGAAATTGTTCGCCCGGGTTTTGAAGGTGTCGGCATCGAGCATCCAGCCGCGGAAGGGAATGGTGACGCCAAATTGGTGCTCTTCGTCTCGTTCGCCGCGCAGCGGCACGAACGACAATTGATCGCCATTCTGAATCGCCGTCAGCAACGGACCGGTCAGCGAATTCAGCGGCGGCGCCTGATAGTAGTGCCCGTAGAACGCCCGGAAAATGACTTGTGTATGCGGGACGCGGAAAGCCACGCCGAATCGCGGGTTGATCGTGTTTTCCACCACTTGCGGCACGGTCGGGATCCGCATAGGTCGCGCCGACGAAATGCGTTGGCCGCATCCCGGCAATCAGCGTCAGCCAGGAAGTCACTTTGAACTGGTCATCGACGAATCCCGCGAACTGCCAGCCCGAAGGACTTTCGCGGTCGGTGATGGTGGGTGACCCCGAACCATCGTTAAATATCAGGTTGAAGTACTCGCTGTCGTTCTGGGCGAAGGCGTATAAGCCCACCTGAAAATTGTTCCGCGCGATGGTCGCACTGAACGTGGACTGTGCCGCCGGCATAGTTCGAGGTGCGGTTGTCGGTCGCCGCCTGCGGCGTGTCGTTCGGATTCGCTTCGTAATTCGCGGTATTGCGATGGTAGAAGGGCGAAACCGTCAGCACCGCATTCGGAATTGATCGTATGCACCCAGGTGAAGGCGGCGAAGCCGTCAGTCTCGTGCTGGCCATCACGCAGCCCGCTGCTGTCGTACTGCGAATTCGGATTGGGGTCGTAGGGAATCTGATAATAGTCGCGGCGCAGTTGCGCCACCAGACGTAACTGATCTTTCGCGTCCAGGTTGTAGAGCAGCGTGCCGAACCCACCGTAGCCGTTTTCCGCGTCGTGAAACACCTGGCCAATGGGTGTCTGCAGCCCCAGATTGCTGCGGTTGCCATTGATGCTGCGCGTAGTAGGCGAACTTTTGGGTGTGTCCGCCGAAATTGAGCTGATCGTTGGTTTGAAACCAGTTCCCAAAGGTTGTCACCAATTCCGCTTCGTTATTTCGTTCAAATCCGGAGCGCGGCACCACGCTGAATTCGCCGTAGGTGCGGTCGCCCAGGCTGGCGTCGTAGCTGCCGCGCTGCACTTCCAGGTAATCGATGTCCTTCGGATCGATTTGCGGGCCCAGATTGCTGGCGATATTCGTATTGGGGATCGGCACTCCATCGATCAGCCAGCTCACCTGATGTCCGCCGCGAATGTGCAGCTGATCGTGCGTGTAATAGGAGCCGGGAACGTAATCCGTAATCATCTGCAAACTGTTCGAGCGATCCGCTCCGGGAGTCTGCGCGATGTCGTTGCGGTCGATCAGCGTCGTGGGCGTCACCGAATCAGTATTCGCCCGGTCGATCTGTGCAAGGACGGTAGTGGTCTGCTGCACGGAGGTCAGGCTCAGCTGAAAATGCAGCACCGGAGCCGTGCCCGACGTAACCGTAACCTCCTGGGTCGCGGAATCGAATCCCTTTTCCGTCACGGTCACGGAATAATCGCCAACGGTTATCGCGGTGAAGGCGAATTGCCCGTCGCCATCCGTCTGCGCGGTGAGCGTAAAATCCGACGTGGTGGCTTTCAGCACCACGGTCGCGCCCACGATCGGCCGATGTTGCGGATCGTGGACAATGCCTTGCACTTTTCCGAAGATGGTCGCTTGGGCCATCGACGCACACCACAAAAACAAGCAAAACACACAGAGTCCGGCTCTGCGCATAAAAACCTCCGCCTTGGATTTTTTATTTCTGGGACCGCTAGGCGAGCTTTACGCGCGCGGGGGTTGGAAGGGTTCGGCGAGGAAGCCGGAAGCCGCGTTTCGCGTTTCCGGTTGAAGCTCGAAAGTCTTGGGCAGGCTCAGGCCCGCGATCGAAACCAAGTTCGATGGTTTGGTCGGCGCGACGGGCGCGACGTACACATGCTGGGTCTGCATGTCGCCGCACTGGAACGCACAGCTCGGCATTTGGGCGCCGCCACCGTGCTCGCAGTTTGAACCGTGATGGTCTGGCTTTTGCGGCGCGGGCGCATGATTCATGGGGTGATGCGAACCGTGATGCGGCAGACAACACATGCCGCCGCAAGCGGACATGTCCGCACTCGCCGGCTGCAAAAGCAGCGACAACGGCGCGCATACCAGCGCCAAGATGACCAGAATGATTCGAGCGCGACGCATCGTCAAAAAGAGTACCACAGCCCCCAAAAGATTTCGCCGCAGCTACTCCGGAAAAAAGGCACGCCCAGCCACGCTTATATGGCTAGGGAGTCGCCGGAGCCAACGCAGACTGAATCGCCGCGGTCAGCGCGTCCTGAAATCCCTCCGGCATAAACCCATCCGCGCGATAAGTGATTTTCCCCGCACGATCCAGGATCACCACGGTCGGCAACGATTCCACCTTCATGAATTCATCAAGCCCGTCAGCGTAAGCTACCGGCACGTTCCATTTTTCATGTGCCAGAAATGGAGCCACGGCCGATTCATCCTCGTCCGTATTAACCGCGTAAAAATCGATGGCCGCATTTCCCGCGTAATTCTTGGCCACCTGCGCGAACTCCGGTTCCAGTTCGCGGCATGGCCCGCACCAGGTGGCCCAGAAACTCAGCACCAGCGTTTTGCCTTTTTCCTGCGCCAGCGGCAGCGCAGTTCCATCCAGCTTCCGCAGCTGAAAATCGTAAACATCCTTGGCCTCATGGTTGCGCGGTTCGGTACCGGGTTTTGGCGTTGCCGTAGCCAGCCGGTCGTACGTGTTCAGTATGGCCTCGCCCAGGCCTTGCTCGCTGCCGTGCGCCTGCCGCCACACATTGCCCAGCTTCATGCGCACTTCGCGGCGATCGACTTTTCCGGAAGTCGCGTCGTCCGGCAGCACGAACGCGATCAGATACTCGTCGATGGCTTTCGGCAGGTCGTGGCGCAATTCGGCGATCTCGCCGATCTGTTCGGCGGCCAGCGGATTCGGATTCGTCGCGTAGCTTTTCTGCAGGTCCTGCATCGCCGCGTCGTAATTCTTTTGCGACTTTTCAATTTGCCCGCGCAAACTGTACAGCGCCGCGATCAGCTGGTTATGATGGTGCTGCCAGTCCGCTAGCGAAACACGCGGCGGTTTTTCCGTCGCTGATGACTTTTCGATCCGGTCCAATACGCGCGAAACGTAGCCCGAAGCGCGCACCAGGCTGGCGTCGTCTCCTTGTTTCTGCAGCAATCCTACCGCCAGCATCATCATTTCCGAATCGTCCGGATGCAGCGCCACCAACTGCTCGGAATATTCGAGGGCGCAGGCGTTGTCTTCCAGTTGCTCGCAGGATTCCACGATTGCGCGGAACACCGCGCCCTTGCGTGGCGCGTCCGGATATTTCTGCAGATAAGCCTTCAGGTTGCGGACAATCGCGGCGCGGTCGTTTCCTGCGTCGGAGATTGCTTTTTGCAGTGCGATCTCCGGGATCTGCATCTTTTTTGGAAATAGCGTCCGGGGAATTCTTCGATTGCGAATTCGATTGAGCGGGGTCGGGGGCGCTCTTCTGAGCGAACAGTGGAGAGGAAAACGGAAAAATCAGGACCAACAGCGCGGCAGAGAGTGCGAGCGGGCGAAAACGCATTTCAATCCTGATGTTATCACTCTTTGCTATTTCAAAGAGATGCTGCCCGAGGAGGACTTGACCTCGACGCGTCCTTTGCCATCGCCAATCCGCGCCTGAAATTCATGCTTACCGGAGGTGCCTTCCATCGTCACCGGAACTTCGGCGGAAATATCGCCCGAACTCGATCGCGCGTAAAACCGGAAACTGGCCGTCGACGGCACCGTCAACTCCACGTCTCCGTTGTTGGTGCGAAAATCCCAATAACTGCCCGGTCCCGGATTTCCGTCGACGGTCACATCGCCCGAAGAAGTCCGCACGCGAATATCATCCGCAGCGCCTCGGATGGTCACATCGCCGCTGCTCGTATTCGCTTCCAGCTTTCCCGCCGGATCGGTGATCTCGATCGAGCCTGACCCGGTTTGCAGCCGGATATCGTCATGAATTCGATCGAGCGTGATATCGCCGGAGCCGGAATTGGCGCCGACCTGCCCTTGAATCTGGCTCAAATCGATCGAACCGCTTCCGCCCATTACCTGCACGTCGCCCGAAATATTCGAGATTTTCAAATCGCCGGAGCCGCCGGTGAAATTCGCCGGACCTTTCAGACCGCTGACTTCCAGGTCTCCCGAATTTGTTGTCGCCCGAATTTCCGAGTCCGCCGGAACGGTGATGGTGTAATCGATGGATAGGTCGTGCGTACTGGTGCTCCCGCCGATTCTCACAACGTTGCCATCCTGCAGCACCGGAGGCCGCGACTGCACGTCGTCCACGCGGCGTTGTCCCGCTTTCTCCGACCAGGCACGCACTTGAATCTCGCCGTGAATTCTCACTTCGCCCGCCGGCCCCGCTGATGACGCGCGAATCTCCGCTGCCGTTGTTCAGCTCGATGCGAATCGGTCCGCTCACCGTGAGCGTCTTGTCGAAGCTGCCTTCCGCCGTGGGCTGCGAGCCGCAGCCGCAACCGGCCGCGACCAACGCCACCGCGAGCAGCACTGCCGCAATTCCCAATCGATTTGGCGATAGCGTCATCTGAGTTTGGCGTCCCTGTGGCATGAAGTGTAAGGCCATTCCGGCAACCCTTCCTACCAGAGATATACGAAGGCGCGCAACCCGAAGTTCCGCGCTGGGCGAGATTTTGCCTCGGGCGAACGGCGGGCTAGCGGCCTGGCCGGCACTACTTGGTTTTGAGAAGGGAATTGAGCGAACCCTGCCGATAGCCTTCCAGGTCGATTGTCACTATCGCGAAGCCGGCCTGCTTGACGCCTTCGACGATTCGGGAGGTCATCGACCGCGTCCAAGCCGCGCGCCAGCTCATCCTGCGCCAGTTCGATGCGGGCCAGCTCGCCGTGCGCGCGGACGCGAAACTGCCGGAATTCCAGCGCGCGCAGCGCCGATTCGGCGCGGTCAATTTTATCCATCAGCTCGGCCGTCACCGCCGTGCCATACGGCACGCGGGACGAAAGGCAGGCCGACGCCGGACGATCCCAAGTGGCGAGACCCGCTTCGCGCGAGAGGAACCGAATTTCTTCTTTGCTCAGCTGCGCGTCGAGCAGCGGCGCCAGCACATGATGCTCATGCGCCGCGCGATGCCCCGGACGAAAATCGCGCGTGTCGTCGGCGTTGATTCCGTAGACGATGGCTTCAACCGAGCGCGTGCGCGCCAGTTGATCCATCTGCTCGAACAGCTCGTCCTTGCAGTGGTAGCAACGGTCCGCGTTGTTCGCCACGTACTCCGGATTCGCGAATTCGTTGGTAGCGATGAATTCGTGGCGGATGCCGCTTTCCGCGATAAATTTTTCTACTTGCTCGCGATCGTGGCGGGAAAAACTGGCGGAGAGCGCGGTGATCGAAACGGCTCGCGTTCCCAGAATGCGGTCTGCGGCCCAGGCCAGATACGCCGAGTCCGCGCCGCCCGAAAGCGCCACCAGCACCGCATCAAGCTTCCGCAGGTTCGCGAAAAGCGCCTGCTGCTTGGCCAGTGCCCGCGCCGCATCGAACGGTTCGGCAACAATAGCGGCCGGAGCGCGATTCGCGAGAATTGGAAATTGCTGGCTGGTCATGACTTCACCGAGTGCATCGTCTTTGAGTATAGCCGGCTTCGGATCATTGAAAATCCAGTAAAACATCTACTTTCGCGTTCGGCGTATCCAGTTGCAGAAAATTTCCGATCTTGTCGTAGTGCACCGGCAAGCCAAAGAAAGCTGCCTTCATTCCTTTCTCCATGAAGACCTGATACGCCACCTTGTCGAAAAGCGCGTCGGCGGGAATCGGAAAAGCTTTGCGGATGCGCCGTTCGCCTTCAACTGAAAGCCCCGTCAGCACCAAATTGCCCATGCGATATTGCGGGCCTTCGGTAATGTTCACCGCATAGCTCACCGTTCCGGCCTTGGCATCGAAATTCGGCGTGGGATGAATGTCCGCGCCCAGATAACCGCTCTGCTCGTACTTGTCCAGCACCCGCTTCCAGACCGCTTCCATTTCGTTTCCGTCGGCCGCGCTGCCCGCCTGCATTTGCACCACGCCGTTGAGGTCGGAGCTGGTCACGCCGGAATTTCCGATCCAGGAAATCCCGCCAAATTTGTACGCCGGGCCCGGATCGATCTGCGCCGTGATAATCACCACTCCCACCAGTGGATTGGCCGGCGGTGCCGCGAACCGCACCGCGGGCGCGCCAAACTTGGCCTGCAGAAATGCGTGCGCCAGATACACCGGCCGTACTTGCTCGTATTCGAAGATTTCGAATTTGCTGCGCGAATAAGGCTGGCCCACTACGTCGACCAGCCGATCCTGGATGCGCGGATCAGATTTTGCCAGCGGGTCGGAAAATTCCACAGCCTGCACTAGGAACGAGCCTTCGTCCACATCGGAATTGCTGCACCTGCCCGTCCTTATCGGTCAGCGGCACAGCCTTGTGCGTCACCTGCGCGTGGATGCCTTGCGCGTCCAGAAATTTCATCAGCGCGTCGTCCATCGAATCCACCAGCGCGCCCGACGCCGGCGCCGAACCGTCGAACAGCACCACCGACTTTTTCAGCGCGTCGGAAAGCTGCTGGTCGCTGAACCATGGAAAATTATCGAAGGTCACCGGAATCGCCGGCGCGTCGGTCACTTCGTAAGTGGCGCGCACCCCAGCCCCGAACGTGTTGAAGTGGTAGCGCACCGTGGCGAAAGCTCCCAGCGCGGAAAGCTTGTCCGCGATTTGCTGCAGGCCATCGCGGTTGATGACGCTGCCGGTCCGCACTCCCGCAGCCTCCACAATTTGTTTTGAAGCGAAACGCGACCCGGTCACCTCGATGGCATCGAGACGCGAATTGCCGGCTTGCGGCGAGGCCGCCAGCGGCCGAGCCGCAGCCAGTGGGGAAATGATCAATAGGAAAGTTGCGAGTAGAGGTGCGCGAAGGGAAAAGCGTGCTCTAGGGTGCGAGCCCGGTTTCCGTCGCAAAATCGCCTGCGCCATGGCTAGATTCTAATTCACTGCGAGGGCAAAGCGAAATCCAGTACCGCTATTCCACGGTAACGGACTTAGCCAGATTACGCGGCTGATCCACGTCGCATCCGCGGCGCACGGCGATATGATAGGCCAGCATCTGTAGCGGAACAATTTCGAGGATCGGCGCCAGAATTTCCGGCGCGGCGGGAATCTCCACGATATAGTTCGCGCTTTCGCGCGCCTGCGTGTCGCCTTCGGTAACGACCGCCACCACAATTCCGTCGCGCGCTTTCACTTCCTGCATGTTCGAAATGGTTTTCTCGTAGCGAGTCAGCGACGCCGGATCGGTTACGTCGCGCGTGGCGATCACCACCACCGGCAGATTCTCGTCGATCAGCGCGTTCGGCCCGTGCTTCATTTCGCCCGCGGGATAACCTTCGGCGTGAATATAGGAAATTTCTTTCAGCTTCAGCGCGCCTTCCAGCGCAATGGGGTAGTGAATCCCTCGCCCCAGATAAAGAAAATCAGTGTGGCGGAAAAGAATTCTCGCCAGTTCTTCCAGTTTCGCGTCCTGCTGCAGAATCGTTTCAATCTTGCTCGGGATGCGGGTCAGCTCGCGCATCAAAGCCTGCCCGGCCTCCGGCGTCAACTTTCCGCGAACCTGGCCCAAATACAGTGCGGTCAAAATCAGGGCCGTCAATTGCCCGGTAAACGCTTTGGTCGAAGCCACCCCAATTTCCGGCCCAGCGTGAGTGTAAATCGTGCCGTTCGCTTCGCGAGTCAGCATCGAACCCACCACGTTGCAGATGCCCAGAATCTTCGCGCCTTTCTGCCGCGCTTCGCGCTGCGCCGCCAGCGTATCCGCCGTTTCTCCCGACTGGCTGATGGCGATGACCAGCGTATTTTTCGCCACGATCGGATCGCGATACCGGAATTCGCTGCCGTAATCCACTTCCACCGGAATCTGCGCCAGTTTCTCGATCATGAATTTCCCGGCCAGCGCCGAATGCCAGCTGGTGCCGCAGGCGATAATCTTCACTGATTCGAAATTCTTGAATTCCTGCTCGGTGATTTCCATTTCGTCCAAAAACACTTTTCCGGTTTCCTGCGAAATGCGGCCCAGCAGGGTATCGCGCACCGCGCGCGGCTGCTCGAAGATTTCCTTCTGCATGAAATGCTTGTAGCCGCCCTTCTCGGCCATGATTGGGTCCCACGTGACGTGCTGCGGCTTGCGCGTCACCGGCTTGCGCTGGAAATCCATCAGCTGCACGCCCTGCGTGGTGAGCACCGCCAGTTCGCCATCTCCTAGGAAAAATACTTCACGGGTATGCTGCAGAATGGCCGGAATGTCGCTGGCCACGAAGTATTCGTTTTCGCCCAGTCCAATCACGATCGGCGGCCCCAAGCGCGCCGCCACGATTTTCTGCGGGTCGCGCGTGGAAAGCGCCACCAGCGCGTACGCTCCGGTCATCACCTTCACCGTCTTCAGCACGGCTTCTTCCAGCGGAGTATTTTTCTCCGCCGAAAATTTCTCGATCAGATGCGCGATGATTTCGGTGTCGGTTTCGGTGACGAACTTATGCCCTTCGGCGGTCAGCTGGTGTTTTAATTCGAGGTAATTCTCAATAATTCCGTTGTGCACCACCACGATTTCGCCTCTGCAATCGCGGTGCGGGTGCGCGTTTTCTTCCGTAGGACGCCCATGCGTGGCCCAGCGCGTATGGCCAATGCCGTACAGCCCTTCGAGCGGCGTAATCCTTAATCGATTCTTCCAGGTTGCGCAGTTTGCCCGGAGCGCGCCGGACCTGCAGCTTGCCCTGCGCGTCCACCACCGCAATGCCGGCCGAATCGTACCCGCGGTATTCCAGCCGCCGCAGCCCATCCAAAATCAGCGGGACGACCGGCTTCTTCCCGATGTAACCCACAATTCCGCACACGAGAATTTGCTCCTGGAAGCCGCGCCTCAGGAAAAAATCAAAAAATCAGAGGAAACAGCCTAATTAAGGTTAGCACAGACCACGCAACCATCTGCCGGCGCCGCGTTATACTGTTGCGGAAAAGAGCATGCGAACCGCGCCACTCGGCGTTAATCCAGAATTTCGAAGCGGAATTCCTCGATCACCGGGTTGGTCAGCACGTCCTTGGCGATGCGCTCCACTTCCGCCTTGGCCTTCTCCCGGTCAAGCCCGTCCAGCGACAGAATGAAAAATTTCCCCTGCCGCACTTCTTTCACGCTCGGCATGTCCCAGCGACGACAAAGCGCGTTGAATCGTTTGGCCCTGCGGATCGAGTACGGTCGTCTTCAACATCACCCAAACATGTGCTTTCATTCGCGGAATTATATCAGCCCTGCGGTTTTTGCGGCGGCCCGAAAATCAACCAGCAGCGTGCGCTTGTCTTCGGGCGATAAAAACGCGGCGTGGAAACTTTGCTCCGCCAGTTGCACCAATTGCGCGTCAGTCAGTCCCAGCGCCGCCACTTTGGAATATTCGGTCAGCAGGTCGGTGTGGAACAGGCCGGGATCATCGGTCGAAAGCGTGACCAGAATCCCTTTCTTCAGAAAATCCGGCAGCGGATGATCCTCCAACGTGGCGCTCGGATTTCTGCAGCTGCCGCGCCAAGCGCGCCGGTGCACAGATTGCTCGAAGGGCAATTCTCCAGCACGATCCGTCGCGTGGCCAGCGATTCGGCAAACGCCGGATCGCGCATCACCGCGATGCCGTGCCCGATGCGTTGCGCGCCCAGCAGATCGATCGCTTCGCGCACCGAGTCCGGCCCGCCGATTTCTCCGGCGTGGCATACGATGCGCAAGCCTTCGCTGCGCGCGTGATCGAACGCCGCGCGAAAATTAATCGTCGGGTAGGCCATTTCGTCGCCGCCCATGCCGTAAGCCACCACTCCCAGCGGCTGCAGCTTCGCCGCCCAGCGCGCCACTTCCATCGCCGGCTCGGGGCCAAACTGCCGCGCCGAATCCAAAATAAAAGCCATACGCAGCCGGCTGAACGGCACGCTTTTCGCCGTATCGCGAATCGCGGTCAGGTTCGCTTCCAGATTTTGCATGCGCCGCAGCATCACGCCCGCCGAAATCGTCACTTCGGCGTACACCACGTTCTGGCGAATCAATTCTTCGGCCAGTTGCTTTGGTGATCAGCGCGTAATCATCCGGGTCGCGCAGGAAAGAAGTCAGCCATTTGAAGGTGTCGATGAAGCCATTGAAATTCGAATACTGGTAGCGCGCCAGCACCTCTTCGATGGTCAGGCTCACGCCGTGCCGCGCCGCCAGCTCCACCGCCGTCGCCGGACGAATCGAGCCTTCCAGATGCAAATGCAGTTCGGCTTTCGGCAGAGTGTCGACGACGGTCGGCTTTCGATTTGTTGGTGTGACGTCGATCATTTCACTCGCTGCCTAATTTATTGCGAGGGCAATTGGGGCCGGCCGGCATTGATCCAGGAAGTCATCCAGTACGAACCAACGTCGGTCGCGGCATCGGAAAGTTGCCGCACCAGCACCGCGCCGGCGTGCGAATAGAACCGGTCGTAATATTCTTCTGCGTATCCACCGGTCGCGTCATGCGCCCGCCGGTCCGCCAGCAGCACGTTTTCCAGCCACGAATGCGCCGTCAGGCAGGAATCGAATGCGTGCGCCGGTCGGATCGTGGATGTACACCGCTTCGTCCGGCTTCACGAAGAAAAACAGCTGGTAGCGATCCACCAGGCCGGTCGAGAAGCGGTCATTAACCCCGGGCTGCAGCGAAAGTTTCCCGTCGATGTTGATCGTGGTGTTGAAAGGATCGTGCGCCGCATTCACGTAATGCGCCAGCGTCGCCGCCGCGAGTTTCACTTCGCCCCAGTTGTGATCGCGAAAAGCGTCGGTCAGCTTCTTGCTGTACACCCCGATTTCCCAGGGCAGCAGACCGTACAGCTCCAGCGTTTTGCGATTGAATTTCGAAATGGCCGCGTTGTATTCCCGCGGCAGCAGCGCAAAAGGGAAGGGGCCGTAGTGATCCAGTTGAATGAAATCGTTGTGATGCTCGCCCACCGGCCGCGCGCCGGGATCCTCGAGCGTCACATGCTGCACCAGGAATTGCCGGTTGGCCTGGAAGAACGGCAGCATCTCATCGGGCAGCGTATCGACCGCCTTGTTCGTCACCAATCGATCGGCGTTCGAGCCCCAGCCATACGCGCTGGCCAGGCCAACACCAGAATTCCAGCCGAAAGCGCGAGCGCGCCCTGAGCCGATCGCCGCATCAGGAAAACCGAAGCTCCTTAGATCTTTACGTTCCGAATCTTGCGCTGGCCCGCGCTGCGATATTCGCGTCGCAAAGCTGGCTGTTCTTGCGCCCGTAGCCGTAATAAAAACACAGGCCGATAATCAGCCAGACGAAAAACCGGATCCAATTCGTGATCGGCAATCCCGCCATCAGCAGCAAACACGTCAGGATCGTGATCACCGGTGCCAGAATACCACCCGGAGCGCGAAATGCGCGCGGCCGATCCGGCTGCTTGTAGCGCAAAATCAATACTCCCGCCGCCACCAGCGCAAACGCAAACAGCGTCCCGATATTTGCCAGGTCTCCCAGCGTCCCGATATCCAGCAGTCCCGCCGGAATTCCCACCAGAAATCCCGCCACAATCGTCGAAAAATCCGGCGTTCTGAACTCTTGGATGCAGCCGGCTGAATACGCGGGGCAGCAAACCGTCGCGGGACATCGCGAACCACACCCGCGCCTGGCCCAGCTGAAAAACCAGCAGTGAAGAAATCATCCCCAGCAGCGCGCCGATCAGCACGATCAGCTGGATGTTTCCCATATGCAGCCGCTTCAGCGTGTTTACGACCGGCGCCGCATCGTCCAGCAGCAATTGCCACGGCACCAAGCCCGTCAGCACCACTACAACCCCGATATAAAGGATAGTGCAAACCACCAGCGTCGCGATGATTCCGATCGGCACGTCGCGCTTCGGATTCTTGCATTCCTCCGCCGCGGTCGAAACCGAATCGAATCCGATGTAGGTGAAAAAAATGATCGAGCCGCCGGTCAAAATTCCCGGCCAACCATTCGGCGCGAAAGGGATGCCAGTTCGCCGGATGAATCATCCGCGAGGCGAAAATCACGAAGACCATGATCGCCATGATCTTCAGCGCCACCATCACCGTGTTCGCGTCCGCCGATTCGCGAATCCCGCGCACCAGCAGCACCGTCAGCAGCATCACGATGATGAACGCCGGCCAGTTGAACCCGAAATGCCAGCCCGGAGCGTACAGAGTGTTGCCCTGCAGATCCGAAAGCCCCGAAGGCAGATACGCCGGAGTAATCCAGCGCAAATCCGGATGCACTCCGAACCAATCCAGCAGGTTCACCACGTGCGCGGAAAATCCCACGCTGACCGCCATGTTCGAAACCGCATATTCCAGAATCAAATCCCAGCCGATGATCCAGGCGATCAGTTCGCCCATCGTCGCGTACGTGTAGGTATACGCGCTGCCCGCGATCGGAATCATCGCCGCCAGTTCCGCGTAGCACAGCGCCGCGAACGCGCACACAAATCCCACCAGCACGAACGAAAGCGCAATGGCCGGACCCGCGCCCGGCCGCCCGAACGAAGCGGAATGGTAAATCAGGTATTCCAGCAGCGGCGCATTCAGGACCGAACTGAACTGCAAGTTTCTGCCCGGCGATCGCCGTGCCTACGATGGTGAAAATTCCCGAGCCAATCACCGCGCCGATGCCCAGCGACGTCAGGCTCAGCCAGCCCAGCGATTTCTTTAAGTTCTTTGCCGGGCTCTTCCGAATCGGAAATCAGCTGATCGATATTCTTGGTGCGGAAGAGCTGTGCGCCCAATCATCACCTTCCCGGTAGAAAGCGAGAAGAATCTACATTGCGCAGGGGTTCCGCGCAACCTGATACGCCCACGGTCGGTCCGTCGTCGTCACTCTCCGCGTTGCAATCAAGTCTCCCGCCTTTCTCAAGCCTTTCTCTGTGTTCTCAGTGTTAAATCTTTTTCTGTTACGCCAATTGCAAATTCGCATACCGCTCGATCAATTTCTTCGCCCCATAATCCTGAAAGCTCACCGTCAACTTCCGCTCTTCTCCCTCGCCCTCGACGCCAATAATCGTCCCAACTCCATATTTCGAATGCTCGCACCCGCGTTCCCACCAGCGGATCCTTCGACGTCCGCCGCCCGCCGGCTTCGCCGTACGCCTGACCCGATAACGCCGTACGCCGATCCATAAGGCGTCCGCGTCTTCTGCCGGTAAGAATAATTCGCCACGTAATCCGGATCCGGCTCGTAACGCCGCGATTCGCCCGGCTCGGACTGCGACCCCAATCGCCGCCTCGATAAAATCGCCCGGAATTTCCGCCAAAAATCGCGAAGGCAGGGAAGCGCGCAGCCGCTCTTCGCCATAACTGCGCCGGTACACCGCGCGCGAAAGCACCAGCACCTGCTTGGCCCGCGTCATCCCCACATAAAAAAGCCGCCGTTCCTCTTCCACTTCCGCGTTTCCCGAATTCAACGACCGGCTGTGCGGCAGCACGCCTTCTTCAAGTCCCGCCAAGAAAACCGAATCAAATTCCAGTCCCTTCGCGCTGTGCAGCGTCATCAACGAAACCGGAATCGTATCGTCATACTGATCCACATCGCTGGCCAGTGCCGCCGCGTCCAGCACATCTTCGAGTGTCTGCCCCTGTTCGGTCGCCTCGGCCATCGCGTTGGCCAGTTCGCGCAGGTTTTCCCCGCGCGAAGTGTGCTCCAGATTGTCCTGCTGCTCGACCCAATCGAGATACCCGGTACGCGCCAGCACCCGTTCGATCAATTGCGCCGGCGCCAGCTCCTTGCACTCAATCTGCAAGTCTTCGATCAGCTTGCCAAACGACCGCAGCGCCCCGCTGAATTTCTTACCAGTCAAAAATTCGCTGGAGCGAATCACGTCCCACAGCGATTGCGAATTGTCGCGCGCCTTCGCTTCCAGCGCCGCCACCGTCACCGCGCCAATCCCGCGCGGCGGCACGTTCAGCACCCGCAGCAGCGCCACGTCATCTTCAGGATGAAAAATCAGCCGCACGTAAGCCAGCGCGTTGCGCACTTCCGCGCGATCGTAAAAGCTGAAGCCGCCCACCACGCGGTACCGAATATTCAGCCGCCGCAACACTTCTTCAAACGATCGCGATTGCGCGCCAGTGCGGTACAGAACCGCCAGCCGCGCATCTGGATCGTTCCGCACCTGCGCCGCGATCTGCGCGCAAATATATTCCGCCTCGGCCATCGCGTCCGGAGCTTCGTAAAATTTAAGCCGGTCGCCCTCGCCCAGCGTGGCCTGCAAAGTTTTTCCCAGCCGGTCGGAGTTGTTTTTCACCACCGCCGCGGCCGCATCCAGAATGATCTGCGTCGAGCGGTAGTTTTCCTCCAGCCGAATGACCTTCGCGTCCGGATAATCCTGCGTAAACCTCTTCAGGTTTCCCGCCCGCGCGCCGCGCCAGGCGTAAATCGATTGATCCTCGTCGCCCACGATACAAATGTTCCGCCGCTCGCCCGCCAGCATCCGCACCAGATCTTCCTGCGAACGGTTGGTATCCTGGAATTCATCCACCATGATGTAGTGGAACCGCGAATTCCACGCCGCGCGCACTTCCGGTTTGTCGTGCAGTAGCTCTACAGCCTTCAACAGCAAATCGTCGAAATCCAGCGCCGCGCGCTTTTCGCAGAATCTCGGCGTACATCTTGAAAATCTTGGCCACGTCCTTGCGATTCTCGTCGCGCGCCTGCGAAGCGACTTCCGCCATATCGTCCGGGCTGATGCCGTGGTTCTTGGCGTGGCTGATCTGCGCCCGCACCGCACGCGGAGGATAATCCTCGGTCGAAAAATCCAGCGCCGCCAGCGCGCGCTTCACCGCCGCGTTCTGATCGTCGTCATCGTAAATCGCAAAATCGCGCGGCAGCCCCAGATGCCTCGCCTCGCGCCGCAGCAGTCGCGCGCAAAACGAATGAAAAGTCGAAACCCACACGTCCGAACCGTCGCGGCCGGTCACCCGCAGCAGTTCGTTGATGCGCTCCTTCATCACTCCCGCGGCCTTGTTGGTAAAGGTCACCGCCAGAATCGCGTCCGACGGCACGCCCAGTTCGATCAGGTGCGCCACGCGGATAGGTAATCACGCGCGTCTTGCCCGTGCCGGCGCCGGCCAGCACCAGCAGCGGACCTTCCGTAGTCAGCACAGCTTCGCGCTGGGCTTCGTTTAATTTGTCGAGGAGTGCCATGGGTGAGTAAAAATCTCGGGGCGAAATAAAATCGCAGATCGAATTCTAACGGACGCGACGCGAATCGGCAAATTTCGATTCCGTCGCGGAATTTCGTGTCCCGTGGGGGCGCGTGAAACTCTGTTACAATCGTTCGATTTTCCGGGCGGATTTCTTGATACAGGTGAGTCGCAAGGCAAAAATATTCGCGTGGTTGCAGGGCTTGGTGCTGCACTTCGGTGGAACAGGCCTGTTCGTGGTGACCTTTTTCGATTCCTCGGTCCTGTCCTTTCCGTTTTTTCCCGACGCCATGCTCATCCAGCTCTGCGTCAACAATCCCGCGCGCATGCCGTACTACGCACTAATGGGCGCGCTGGGCTCGCTCTCCGGCTGCATCCTGCTCTACCTCCTCGCCAAAAAAGGCGGCGAAGCTTTTTTTCACAAACACGCCGGCGGCAAAGCCGAAAAAATCAAGGAATGGGTCGAAGGCAACGCGTTCCTGAGCGCCTTTGTTCCCGCCCTACTGCCACCTCCATTTCCATTCAAGCCCTTCGTCCTCGCTGAAGGCGTCTTCCAAGTCCCAGCACGCACTTTTATTTTGGCGATTTTACTGGGCAGGGGATTGCGCTACGGCATCGAAGGAATTCTCGCGGTGCGTTACGGCGATTTCGCGCTGGTCTACCTGAAGGCCCACGGCGCAGCGTTTGCGATAGGAATGGTGGTGGCTTTCGCGCTGCTCTATCTCGTTTCGCACTTTCTGATGCACAAGCCAATCGCAAAAGCCTGAAGACGCTTGTTCAGTGTGCGCTCAACGCCGCCGGTGCGCGTATCGTAAACTCTCGTCACTCACCTGCGAATGGCCGTCGACCCGCACGCTCACGAACACGTTGTCCGCCGAATGGTCGCCGGCAGGGAATCGCAAATCGCGCAGCTCGACCTCGAATCCGTCGTCCCGCGGCGACACGCTCGCCAGCGGAAACCGCGCATAACTCAAAAATAATTTAGCATCGTCCGTATTTTGCGCAGCGCTGATCGCTGCCGAATCTTCCGGCTTGTAGTGCGCCACCGCCTGGTCCGGATCGAACGCCGCGCCGCCCCACAACGAAATGTCGCAGTTCCTCCAGTGTAGTCGAGGCGTCGCCACCACTCCGCGCCAGTCCAGCGGGCTCGACGACGAAGCAAACACCCCAGCCCTCTGCGGCGGCTCTCCGTGGTAATCGCGCGAAAGCAGCATATCGACCGCGCGCGAGTGAAAAAAACCGCGCCCGCCCACATACAGCGCCAGCAGAATCAAAGCAATCGCGGCACTCACGCCGTCCCGCGAGCATGACGTTCAGGCTCGCCAATTTCCTCGCTGACCATCCGCGTGAAATGTGGCAGCAGCAAGCCCAGCGACTAGCAGCGCGAAAATAAAAACATCGAAATTTGCCAGCAGATCACACGCCACCCAACCACCGCGAAGCGGCCACCACAATCGCACGCCTATTCCGCTGGCCACATCCATCAACACATGCACGCCCGCGCCCACGGCGCATACCGCCAGCGCCGCCAGAAATCTCAACCGACGTCCATCCGCTTCGGAATTCCGCCGCGCGACCCGCCGGTCCCAAAAATAAAACGCCGCCGCAATGCAGCAGCACAGAATAAGTCCGCCCAACGGTTGAATGCAGTACCGCCCGATGAAATTTCAGAAATGTAGCAGGTCCACCAAGATACGCAGCAAAATCCAGATCCGGCGCAACGCCCGCGACAATCAACATCGCCGTGCCATAGCGCGGCAGCCGCTCCCGCGCGGCGCGTGCCAACGCCAGCGAAGTCAGCGCGTGGGTAATCGGTTCCATAGAGTTGATTGTTTTCCAACCAGAGAGAAAAGGAAAACTAAGTCGACGACGGATTCATCCGCAACGTCGCCGGCGTCACGAGCGAGAGCGCGTCCGGCACGATCCGAAATTTCAGCGGCAGCGGTCCAATCGGCTCGCCATCCACCTGCGCCCACACCGTCTGCTCGCCCGCCGATTCGCACACCACTTCGGTCGCCTTCCACATCTTGATGCCTTGCATCCCGCGAATTTTCCCCAGCCACAACGCCGGCAGGCACGCCAGATACTGCAATCGGCTCCGCGTCGAATTGGTCAAAAACTCAAACGAATCCTCAAACAAAGTCGCGCCGGTCGTAATTTTAAATGGCCCGCCATAATTCGCAGTTCGTCCCACCACAATAATCGAAGCCAGATGGTCGGTTCCGTCGACCGCACCCGCATCTCCGGAAAATCGTAACTGACCAGCTGCTTCATGCCTTCCACCCAATACGCCACCACGCCCACTTTTTTCTTCAGCGCGCCATCAACGCCATTCACAATCGCGCCATCCGGGCCCGCGCCACCCACACTCAAAAAATAACGGCCTTGTTCCGGCATCGCGGCGCTGTAACCGTTCCCGTTGTCGCCTGCGCGAGTCGCCACGCCCAGCGCGATCCTCCGAATCACGCCTTCCGAAATTAGGTTCGCCGCGCGCGGAATGTCCCAGGGAATTCCGAGTTCTTTCGCCAAAATATTCGCCGTGCCGGCCGGAAGCAGCGCCATCGGCAGCTGGCTTCCCGCCAGTCCATTGATAATTTCGTTGATCGTGCCGTCGCCGCCGCAAGCGATCACCATTTCGCGGCGTGCGCCAACCGCCAGCCGCGCAATTTCCTGCGCGTGCCCAGCGTCGGACGTCGGCGCCAACTCCGCCGTGATTCCCGCTTCCTTCAGGATGCGCACCGCCTGCTCGATTTCCTGAAATCGCCGGTGCCGCTTGCCGCCGCTGGTCGGGTTGTAAATCAGCAGCGCGTTTTTTAATCCGTGTGCCATCGTATCCGCAGTCGCGCCTGAGGAAAGCTCCCGCCGTCTACCGATTACCGGGTATCCATCACCGTCGAACGCGCATTGTATAATATCAGCCGCACTTATACCGTCGGCTTCGGCGCGGAGAGTTCATGGCTAGGAATGGATCAAAGCAGGGAAGTAAGACGCAACCGAAGAAGCCGGCTAAAGCCGCAAAGCCCGCCGCAACTCGCAGCGCCGCAGGCAAAATCTCCGAGGCCGCCGCCGAAATCCAGCGCCTCCGCGAAAAAATCCGCCACCACGAGTACCTCTACCATGTCGAAGACTCTCCCGAAATTTCCGACGCCGCCTTCGACAAGCTCCTCAATCGCCTAAAACTGCTCGAACAGGAAAATCCAAAATTAATCACGCCCGATTCGCCCACCCAGCGCGTCGGCGGCGCCGCCCGCGAAGGTTTTCAAACCGTCACGCACCTCACGCCCATGGGCAGTCTCGACAACGCCTTCTCCTTCGAGGAACTCGCCAATTTTGATCGCCGCGTTCGCGAACTCACCGGCCGGGAAAAAATCGAATACGTCACCGAACATAAATTCGACGGCCTCAGCATGTCCCTGGTTTACGAAAATGGCGCTCTGGTTCGCGCCGTCACCCGCGGCGACGGCACCACCGGCGAGGACGTCACCCCCAACGTGCGCACCATTCGCGCCGTCCCGCTGTGGGTCGACGAAAAACATCTGAAGAAAGCCGGCCTGCCCGGCTCCTTCGAAGTTCGCGGCGAAGCCATCATGACCCGCAAAGCCTTCGACGCCATGAATGAGCAGCAGGACGCCATCGGCGCCAAGCGCTACGCCAATCCGCGCAACGCTGCCGCCGGCTCGGTGCGCGTCCTCGATCCCAACATCACCAAATCGCGCAATCTCGGCTTCTTCGCCTACTACTTGCTGGTCAATGGACGCGTCCCGAAAAAACGCCACTCCGAAGTTCTCGAAGCCCTCAGCGAAATGCGTTTCAAGGTCAGCGACGATTGGGAACTCCGCAACGGCCTGCCGCAGGTCGAGCAGTACATCACCAAATGGGACACCAAGCGCGAAAAGCTCGGCTTCGACATCGACGGCATCGTCATCAAGGTCGACGAAGTCGGCCTGCAGAATGAACTGGGCTTCACCTCTAAAGCGCCGCGCTGGGCCATCGCCTACAAATATCAGGCGCACCAGGAAACCACGCTGCTGCGCGAAATTATGATCAGCGTCGGCCGCACCGGCGTCCTCACTCCCTTCGCGGTTTTCGAGCCGGTGCAAATCGGCGGCGTCACCGTAGTCAAATCTACGCTGCACAATCTCGATGAAGTCCGCCGCCTCAACATTCACGCCGGCGATACCGTTCTCGTCGAACGCGCCGGCGAAGTCATCCCGCACGTGCTGAAAGTCGTCAAGCACGGCACCGAAGAAAAAGAATTTCAGATGCCGGAGAAGTGCCCGGTCTGCGGCATGCACGTGCATCACACCGAAGGCGAAGCCGCTTACCGCTGCGTCAATGTTTCTTGTCCGGCGCGCACCCGCGAATCGCTGCTCCATTTCGCCGCGCGCCACGCCATGAACATCGACGGCCTCGGCGACAAAATCGTCATCCAGCTGCTCGAAAAAGGTTTGGTCAAAAATTACGCCGATCTCTACCGCCTCGATCTCGAAACGCTCAGCAATCTCGATCGCATGGGCGAAAAATCCGCGCAAAATCTGCTCGACGAAATCGCCGACAGCAAAAAAGCCAGCCTCGCGCGTCTGGTCTACGCGCTCGGCATGCCCTTCGTCGGCGAACGCACCGCGCAACTTCTCGCCGGCCATTTCGGCGACATGCATAAAATCGCCGACGCCACCGCCGAAGAGCTGCAGGAAGTCGGGGAAGTCGGCCCCAAAGTCGCCGAAGGCGTGCGCGAATTCTTCTCCGAATCCGCGAACCGCAAACTCATCGGCGATCTGCGCGATGTCGGCGTAAACATGATCGAAAAACGCAAAGCGCTGATCGATACGCGTTTCGCCGGACATGACTTTCGTCTTCACCGGCACCCTCGCCAATCACTCCCGCGAAGAAGCCCAAGCCCTGGCCGTAGCCCACGGCGCCAAAATCGGCGGCTCCGTCAGCAAAAAAACCAGCTATGTAGTAGTAGGCGAAGACGCCGGCTCCAAACTAGCCAAAGCCGAAGCCCTAAAAGTCAAAACCCTAACCGAAGCCGAATTCGAAAAGCTCCTCAAGTAGAGTTACTTCTCGCCGCCGCTTTCGGTAGAGTGTGCCCGCGCCACCACATTCTTGCCCATCCAAATCCCAACCCCGCTGCAACGCCTCGCGAACTTCGCAAAATCCGTCTGGCCCGCCGACCGCGCCTTCGTCGCGCTCCTGGTCGGTTCGATTCTACTGCTGATGGCTCGGAGCCTCGGATCATGGAGCACCTGGCTGCAGTGTATCGTGCGCTCACACGCTCCTGACTCCCGGGTATTCGTTGCTTACGCGTCGTCACTATTGAATCTGACGATGTTTCCCGTTTACTTCGCTGGCGTCTCGGCTTTCTACGTCTGTTTTTTCCCCGGATCGAATCCCGCCAAACGGCTCGCGCGGTGGGTCTATCTTCCGCTTGCGATAGGCCTGGCCGCGAATGTCGTGACAGTTATACATCTAGCTAAATTGGGCCCCCCGATGTCTTGGCCTGACGGTGAACCCCTCCCGCGGAACTTCGGCGCCTTGTTCCGAATCCTGCACGCGGCCGGATACGGAATTTGGGCTGCACTCTTCGGAATTGTTTTGGTGCTTTACGCTGATTCGCGCTTTCGGTCCGGCTGCGCCGAACTACCGGTTCATTTCGCCCCAGAATTCTCCGCGAGGCCGGATACTCTCCCGGATCGCCAAGTAAATAGATTTATCTGGATGATGGTCGCTCTTCCTTTTGTCGTCGCGTTCACCGACTTGCCATACTTTTACATCGTCTCCTGGATTCACGGTGCACTTCGCCATGAAGCGTCGAATTTGACGGCGTCGTGGTCACTCCTGTACGTGAGCGGCCAACTTTGGCAGGCGGTCACTATCTTCGCCCTCGTGTACGTGGCGATGGGTCCTACTCGGCGCGAAAGCTTGAAACAGAGCCTGCGAATTCCGTCCATCTTCTACACCGGATTGGGAATTCTGCTACCGACAATCGTTTGGGCCGCGCTTCCAACACTTCAGTACCTTTTCGATCGTATCCATTGGGCCGCGTACGATTTCTACCGTTTTCCACCACCCGTTTTCTTGAGCTATTTCTCGCCGTTGCCGCGCTGGCTCTACCTCATGATGTTTTTCAGTGCGCTGGTCGAGGAAATTGCTTGGCGCGGATACCTGCAGCCGCGTTTCATTTCACGCTATGGCTTGTACCGCGGAATCTTTCTCGTCGGCATAGTGTGGGCCGTCTTTCATTTTCCGCTAGATTCCTACTGGCGAACGGCCTTCTCCGACGTGCTGATTCACTCGGGGTGGCGTCTCTTAGACTGCGTCGTTATGGGCTTTGCGCTTTCGTGGCTGGCACTTCGTTCTAAATCCGTCCTGCCCGCAGGGCTGGCGCACGGCTTCTCGAATTTTTTACTCATGTCGGGCTTCAGTGGCTTCTCGTCTCGCTGGACCGTAGTCCTCCTCTGGCTGATGATCGCTCTCGTGCTGTTTCGTTTCTTCCCGCCGAAAATAGAAGCGAGTTTTGATCCGCAGGAACTCTCGCCCGACGATCCTCCGCAACACCTCCCACAACTCCTCGATACTCCGACCTAGACTCCTCAGCTATAATCCAATCAGCGGGTGAGTTGGATGATCGCCGGTTTGCCTTTCGCAAGAAACGCAAACGGGAGGAAAGTCCGGACTCCCATGGTCCTCAGCTCGCAAGAGCATCGGACCACTCCCGGCCGCCCTCAAAAGCGGCAGGGTTAAGGGCAACGCGCCTGGTAACGCCAGGGGGTCACGCCTTCATTGCAAAATGAATGCGCGGTCACGGAAAGTGCCACAGAAAATAAAACCGCCGGTGATGTTCGCACCTCGGCGGCAGGCCAACGGGAAACCAATGGCCCGCCTGTTTCGGTCGACTCATTTGGCAAGGGTGAAAAGGTGGGGTAAGAGCCCACCGCCCGGATGGCAACATCCGGGGCACGGCAAACCCCGCGTGGAGCAAGGCCAAATAGGAGGGGAGGGCTGGCCCAGCCCGCACGCAGCAAGCTCGCAAGAGCCGGCTGTCGCGACCCTCGGGTAGGCTGCTGGAGCCTCGAAGCGATTCGAGGCCTAGAGGAATGATCGTCACGCCGCGCGCAAGCGCAGCGTACAAAATCCGGCTTACAGACTCACCCGCTACTTTTATTGGCTTTTTGAGTGATTTTTACGCGTCTAACGACTGTCTAACCGCGATGTCTAACCAACGTTGCGGTTCGGCAGCTCGATTACTTTCTCACCGCTCTGTTGGTTCAGTTGTGCCCGCTCTTCAATCCCGATCCCGGTATCCATTCGGTGTTGAGCCGCGTCTTTGGCTGCAGGTAGGAACTGCGCATAGCAGCGTTCAACGGTCTGAACGGTGTCAGCAAGCATCTTCGCCACGTCGTAAATTGATGCCCCGCGAGCGAGCATGTCGCACGCGAAGGTGTGACCGTTCGATACGTACGGAATGGAATCGGCATTGTCGGCGGCGGCCGTCGCTTGAGCGGCCGAGTTGTAAGTATAAGTTACGACCCTGCCGCTCGGATACTTTACGTAGCCAATCGAACCGTCATAGTTATATTGGTAAACGAGAGAAAGATTGATACCATTCGTGGTGCGGGAATCGGTAACGAGAAGTCCTTTTGGACTCGTGCTTTTGTTGAGGCTATAGATCCAGGTCTCCGAGCCCCCGCTGGCTTCGGTCATCGACGTTCGGCGGCCGACGTTTATCGTGCCGCTACCGCTCGCATCGTAGCCATAAGTCCGATCTCCATTGTCGCCGGCGATGGCGTCGAATGGCCTCCTAAATTACGGAGATCAAGTCGGCGAGCACGAGAACATGGCGGTTCACAATGGGCTCGTCTGGCAGTCCATGGGTTGCAAGCAGTGAAAAAGAGGGGATGCCTCCTTATAGTCGTCAGCGTGGCCGGGCTAGCGGTCCTAGCTACAGTCGCGTTTTTGGTTTACTTCGCCAAAGAGGGCGAATCAAAAGATATTCCGCTAATTCAGGCTGTGTCACCAAATGGCCAGCGAGTACTTGGAGTGCACGAGGTGATCACGCCTGTTCACGGTGGCGCAGATCATTTCGACATTGAAATCGGAGAGGTCGGCGGAACTATTTTGGACGTTGTTTACTCTCACGAATTCGTTTTCCGGCTTACAGACTCGCCCGCTAATTTTGTTGATATCGTTCACACCGCTCACCGGAGGCTGACGTAAATCGCCGCCAGCCCGAGACACGATCGGTTTTTAAGCGTTCAGCAGAAAGCAGCCCTCAAAAGTATTTCCTCAGGATCTGTCATCCGGATCTTCGTCCTAAGTCTGCGCCGGAACCAGCGCAGCCTGGATCGGCAGCCGAACCAAAAAAGTGGTGCCTTTGCCGATCGCGGTGGCAAAGGTCAGCGTCCCACCGTGCTTGTCGACCACTACGTTGCGCGCCAGCGCCAGTCCTTGACCGGTTCCTTTGCCCACTTCCTTGGTGCTGAAAAAAGGATCAAATATCTTATGCCGTACTTCTTCCGGTATCCCTGAACCAGAATCCGCTATCGCAATCTCGACCCAGTCACCGTCCATGCGAGTCACGATGTGGATTTTCCCCCGCGTTTCGGTGCCCTTCACTACGTCTTCAATGGCATGCGCCGCATTGACCAGCAGATTCAAAAACACCTGATTCAGATCGCCCAGATGGCAAATCACCGGCGGCAACTCGCCGAACTCGGTTTCGACGTCCGCTACGTACTTCAGTTCGTTGCGCGCCACGATTAAAGTGCTCTCCAGCGCGCGATTGATGTCCGCCGCCGTTTTCTCATTGCTGCGATCGACGTGCGAGAACTCCTTCATCCCGCGGACGATGGTGGCCACCCGCTGCAGGCCCTCGGTGGCCTGTTCGATCGCCCGAGGAATTTCTTCTTTCATGTAGGGCCAATCCGCATCGTGTTCGAGCTTGGCGACTTCGGTGATCATCGCCGGATTCGCCAGACTTTCCGCTGCGCCGGCCAGCAGTCGTTGGTATTTTTCGATCAGGCCGAGTTGCTCTTTGAACGCATCCTGCAAAAAGCGCACATTGTCGCTCACGAACTGCACCGGGGTGTTGATTTCATGGGCGATTCCCGCCGCCAAGCGGCCCACCGCCTCCAATTTCTGGCTGTGGTTGGCTTCGATCTCGCGGTGTTTTCGATTGGTGGTGTCCAGGAAGGTCACCACCGCGCCGACCACCGAATCGTTGCGGCGAATCCGCCGCGAGCTGTATTCACCGACGAAAGATTCGCCGTTTTTGCGCCAGAAAGTCTCCTCGACAATGTGCGCGTCCTCGCCACCCTGCAGGCTGGCCATAATCGGCCATTCCTGCTCGGGATAGGCGGATCCGTCGCGCCGGGCATGGTGCATCAGGGTATGGATGTTCTTTCCCAGAATTTCTTCCACCTGGTCATAACCAAGCAAACGCAATGCCGCGGGATTGCAAAAGGTGCAAACACCTTTCATATTGACGCCATACATGGCGCTGGGCGTGGAATCCAGCAGAAGTTTTACCAGCTCTCCGCGTTCGGCCAGTTCCGCCGTGCGCAGCGTCACCCGCGCCTCCAGCTCGAAGTGGGCCGTGCGCAGCTCGTCCAGCATGGCGTTGATCGAGTTGCCTAAGCCGGTCAGTTCATCGCGGCCGCTCACCTCTACGCGTTCGAACGTGCCGCGATGCTCGCCAATATTATTGACGTCGCGGTTTAGTTTCCCGATCCGCGACAGCACAAATCTCTGCATGCAAAAAAGGATGACCACCGAAAACATCACGGTTCCGGCCAGGATCGTTCCGAACAGGTAACGTTGGTCCAGTTTTCCCCGTTCGTAAATTGGACGTGGCGTTTCCACCCGCATCAGTAATAACGGCTGGCGGAAAATGTCGGCCAGCACCGCGTAGCCGGCGACCACGCGTTCCGACAATGGAATTACTTCCACCTCCCGGTCACTGTCGCGTAGTTCGGCGCGGGCCCGAGAAAAATCGGGTGACGAGTCGCGCGAGTCAATCGGCTCGAAGCTGATCGAGGTGCGGGTCAGGCTGGTAAGCCGTCCGATTTCCCCCTCTTCAAATTTCCGGGCCAGCATGAACACCCCCCGGGATTCACCGCTCCGTCGCGAAGTCAAAATCGGGCGCAACGATACGATGTAGGGCCCATCGGGAAATTCGATCAGGCCGTCCTCGGGCCTCGTCGCGATCGCTGCGGATCCCATAGGCTCCAAAGCGAAAATGCCACGTAGAAATTCGCGCGACGGGCCATCCTGCCCGGAGTTTTTCGGGTCGTAGCTGTGCAAGAACACGATCTCGCCCTGGGTATTCCGAATGACCACCAGGCTGAAATTCAGCTGGGCCATCTCGTTGTCCAGGAATTCGCCGCTGATATCCGCCTTCTTGGGGTTCAACATGTATTCGTACATGCGGTCCCAATACGCGTAATCATTCGCGCTGTCCGCCAGATTTCGGAATTCCAGGTCCAGGCCGGAAATGGCAAATTCGACGTCGCCCTCCATTTGCTGATGTTCCAGCTGTCGAAAGCTGGACACCTCGATCCTTCGCGACGTGACGTACACCAACCCGACCCCCAGGACCAGGGTGATGGCGAAAACCAGCAGCACCTTTTGCCGAAGTTTCAAAGCCGTTCTCCAGAAGCGCAGGACGCAGCTATAGGAATTTAATCGTCGCGGAGAACCTGGACATTAGCTCACTTGCGGGGCGTCCTTCGGTAATGTCACCCAAGCGTAATCAGTTCAATCGCCAACCCCGCCGAGGCGCCCCAGGCTGGGCCTGTGGCGGAGCAACAGCACGGACGAGGTCCGGCGCGCGGCCAACCCCGTGTGCAGCAAGGTGAAACAGGATGGGAGGGCTGGCCGATCCCGCTCGCAGCAGGCTCACCGGAGCCGGTTGCCGCGACCCTCGGGTAGGCAACTGGAGCCTCGAAGCGATTCGAGGCCTCGAGGAATGATCTCCTGCCTGGCCACCACTAATAATCCTCCCGCAATTGCGGCGGAACCTCTTCCCTCATGAATTATATTTCCCGGCGACGAATTGCGCTTTACCATAAAGGGCACGGCACTCGATGGACCCAACTCCAGTCACTTCGAAGGAACCCACGCTGACGGCGATCGTCAAGCGCGTAGCGCTGGAAATTCGCGCGGATGACGTCCTCGGCCGCGCCGCTCAACTCGCCTACTATTTTTTTCTCGCGCTTTTCCCCTTCTTGATTTGCGTGATCGCCAGCCTCAGTGTCTTTGGTTTTGCCGATCGCGGACGATTGCTCTTGCTCGAAGTCGCCGGGCGTCTCGTACCCCCGCCCGCCTTTCAGCTCATCGGGTCCACCATCGATCAGATTATTCAAGCTAGCGGACCGTTCAAAATGTCTCTGGGCATCGCCGCGTCCCTCTGGGCGGCCTCGATGGGCATGGGCGCCGTGATGAGCACCTTGAACGCAGCCTACAAGACACCAGAAACCCGCTCGTTATTTATGCAGTATGTCGTCGCGATCGCGCTGACCGCCGGCGTCGCCTCCATAATTATTTCCGCGCTGGTGGTAGCCGTGTTCGGCGATGACGTGGTCGACGCGCTATCCAACGGGAATCTCCCGCTGCAGATTTGGAGAATTGCCAAATGGCCGATGGGTCTGGCGACGCTCGCCATAACTTTTGAAGTGATTTATTACTTCGCTCCGGATGTGGACGAGCGCGACTGGCACTGGATTACCCCGGGAACCGTAGTGGGCATTTTCTTTTTGGTAGTCGTCTCCATCGGCTCGCGAATCTATCTTCGCTACTCCAGCTCCTACGGCGCAGAATACGGTTCACTTGGCGCCGTCATCGTTCTGCTTCTGTGGTTTTACCTCAGCGGAATTGCCCTACTCGCGGGCGGGGTCGTAAACGCAGTTCTTGAAAATCCCACAACTCCGGATCCGCCAACGCCGCTGGTGGTCACGATCCCGAAGTAATTCCTGCGGCAACCGGCGCAAAGCCATCTTTGATAGACTACCGGGCAACCAAGAACCTTCCAATCTGGTCGGAGAAATCCCACATGCCCCGTGCTCTCGCCACAGGTCTCGCCGCTTATCCCAAATTCAAATTGCTGGACGGACTAAGTCCGCGAGATCAGGAACAAGTACTCGCCGCCGCCACCGTTCGGCGATTTCCCAAGGACACGATCATTACCAGGCAGGGAACTCCTGCCGATCGCGCGTACATGCTGCTCAGTGGCTGCGTCCGCTTCTTTTACACCACGCCGGATGGGCGAAAGTTTCTGCTCGTCTGGGTCGCGGCTGGCGAAGTATTTGGCGGCCTCTCGCTGGTGCCCGACCGCCGCTCGTACATGGTGAGTTGCGAAACGGTCAAGGAAAGCAAAGTTCTGGTCTGGGATCGCCCGACCATCCGCGGCTTTACCCAAAAATTTCCGCAGATGATGCACAACGCGCTGGCCATCGCCGGGGAATACGTCGAATGGTATATGGCCGCCCATGTCGCGCTCAGCAGCCATACCGCGCGCGAAAGGCTTGCGACTGTGCTGCTTGGGCTGGCCCGCGCCATTGGGCAAAAAACTTCCGACGGCATCGAAATTGAGGTCACCAATGAAGACCTGGCGAACGCCGCAAATATCACCCACTACACCGCCAGCCGGCTGATGAGCGAGTGGCAAAAGAATCGCACTCTGGTAAAACGACGCGGCAAGATTCTGCTGCGTTCGCCCGCGCATCTGGTCTTAAGAACCGTCTGAACCTGCCCTCCGAAGTAACCATCCGCTTTTTCCACCGAGATAGTTGCGCCAGCGCAACGACAAGAATCGTCACAAATGAAAATCTCTCGCATCGAAAATCGTTGTTCGAAAAGCTGATTTGTTGTGCCCGCGCTTTTTAATTTGAAAAGACTGCGCATGTTTTCGGTCCGTGCCGTCTGCGAAGACAGCCGGTGACCCATCATTCAGGAGGATTTCCCTTGTTTACCGGCCCCAGTTTGAAACAGTTCAGAACCGTGCTCGCAATCGCCGCGCTTCTTTTGGGAGCCAGTGCGATTCACGCGCAGACGCAACCCCAGTCGCGCATTCTCTCGTCGATCCAAAATGACCAGCGCACCACGGTCGCAGGTTCCACCTCGCCTTTAGTGAAACTCAGCGTCGACAACGGACGCTTGCCGGCTAGCCAGAATCTCGGCCGCATGCTCCTGATGCTTTCGCCCACGCCCGACCAGGATCAGCAGGCCGCCGGTATAGTCGCCGCGCTGCACGATTCCGCCTCGCCCTCGTTTCACAAGTGGCTGACCCCGGCGCAGTACGGCGAGAAATTTGGTGTCGCTGCCGAAGACGCCACCACTGTGCAGAATTGGCTGCAAACCCAGGGCCTCACCGTCCACGAAATATCGCAGAGCCGCCACTTCATCGTTTTCAGCGGCAACGTTAGCCAGGTCGAACAGGCGTTCTCCACCGAGATGCACAGCTACACCTACAACCAGAATAAATTCGTCGCCAATTCCAGAGATGTGCAAATTCCCGCGGCCCTGGCGCAGGTGGTACGGGGCGTGGTCCGCTTGAATAGCGATCCGCGCAAACCAAATCTGAAGATGGGACCGAAAATCACCGTCAACAAGAAGACCGGAAAAATCGAAGGCGAATACGGCCAGCATTACCTCGGCCCCGCCGATTTCGCGACCATTTATAATCTGAAGCCGCTTTACGCCGCAGGCATCGATGGCACCGGAGAAACCATCGCGATCGTCAGCCGCAGTAGCTTGGTCGACGCCAACTACGGCATCGACGGCATTCAGGACATTCGCGATTTTCGCAACGTTATGGGTCTGCCTCCCAACGATCCGCAAATGATCGTCAATGGCGACGATCCGCAGGTGCAGTCCTTCGACGACACCATCGAAGCCCTGCTGGATATCACCTGGGCTGGCGCGGTCGCGCCGGGCGCGCACATCGTCGCCGTCGCGTCGCAAAGCAATTTCGCGGACGGTGTCGATATTTCCGCCGCCTACATCGTCGACCACAACCTCGCGCCAATCATGAGCACCAGCTTCGGCGACTGCGAACAGGATATGGGCGCGGTCGGCACCGCTTTTTACAATTCGCTTTGGATGCAGGCGGCCGCGCAGGGGATCACTTCTTTCGTTTCCGCCGGCGACAGTGGCGGCGCTGGTTGCGACCCGCCCAGCACCGGCCTGCCGGCTTCGCACGGCCTCGCCGTCAACGGCATCGGCTCCACGCCGTACAACGTGGCCGTCGGTGGCACGCAGTTCGATGACGTCGCGAATAACGACGCGTATTGGACCGTCAACGCCGATCCCACTACTTTGCAATCCGCGATCAGCTACATCCCGGAAATTGTCTGGAACGAAAGCAGTGCCGATCCGTTTTCGGCAAGCTCCGTCGCGCTCTGGGCTGGCGGCGGGGGCGTCAGCACCATCTACGCCAAGCCCAATTGGCAATCCGCGACGGGCGTTCCCAACGATGGCAAACGCGACCTGCCGGATATTTCCTTGGCCGCCGCTGGCCACACCGGTTATGCGCTGTGTTTCGAATCAAGCTGCAGCGATCCCGAATTCATTGGTCTCGATACGGTAGGTGGCACCTCTGCCTCCAGCCCTTCGGTGGCCGGCATCATGGCGCTAGTCCTGCAGAAAGCGGGCGGCCAACCACAGGGCCTCGCCAACTATGTGTTTTACAAATTGGCGGCCACGTCCGGCGTGTATCACGACATCATCAAAGGCGACAATAAAGTTCCGGACACCAACGGGGAATTCACCGTCGGCTATTCCGCTGGCCCGGGATATGACCTGGCCACCGGACTCGGATCCTTCGACGCCAACGCGCTGGTTAACAATTGGGCCGCCGCTTCGGCAACCGCCGGTTCCACCACCACTCTCGCTCTCGGAAATGGTCAGGCCACTACCGTTGTGCACGGCACGCCGATCACTTTCAAAACTGCCGTCAGCTGCACCGGTTCGAACTGTTCCGCTCCGACTGGCGCAGTCTCCTTGCTCTCCACCGGCACCTCCAGCGGAGATGTTCTCGGCGTTGGCTCCGCCCAACTTACACCTTCCGGCACCGAAGGCCTGGCCACCATCGCGTCGCCCAACGTTCCCGGCGGTGCCTACGGCATCACCGCTCGTTACAGTGGTGACGGAAAATATTATTCCAGCTCGTCGAACGCTTTGAACGTCACCGTCACTCCCGAAGCCAGCCAGATGCAAATGGGCGGAATGATCCCGGGCTATTCGATCCAGGGTCCGCTCTCGATTGGATACGGCGCCCCCATCACTCTGTGGGTTGCTGTTGCCGGTACTTCGGAAGTAGGCCATCCCACCGGCACGATCAATTTGCTCGTCGACGGAAATCCGGCGAACACCGTCACTTCCGATTTTCAGACTCCCAGCACGCTCACCTTGAACTATGGTGAAAGCTCAACCGTTTTTGGAAATGGCACCAAACTCACCGGCCAATCCAGCGTGCTGCCAAATCTTGCTCCAGGTTTGACGGTCGGCGCGCACCAGTTGCAGGCCTCGTATCCGGGCGACAACAGTTTCAAAGCCAGCCAGGCCGCCTACACCATGAACGTCACCAAGGAAGACTCGCTCATTGTGGACGTTTTCTTCGTAGGCACGGCGGTGCCCAACATTCCCGTAGTCATCGAGGGGCAGATCGTTCTCTCCAATAACTACTGCGCACCTTACGGCGGTACCGTGTCCATCAGCGATTACACTTCTGGCACGGCCGTGTCATTGGGCCCGGCCGTCACCGTCAGCTCGCAGTATTGCGACTCGTTCACTTTCCCCACCACGTTCAAAACCGCCGGCCAGCATCTCCTCAAAGCCGTTTTCTCTGGCGACAGCAACGTGAACGGATCGAGTTCCAGCGGGGATTTGACCGTGAACGCCAACACTTCTCCTTACGTCAATTTCACTGCGGACGTTTCCAGCACCATGGCCGGTGGTGTGATTAATCTTTCTGCTCAGGTCCAGTCGGACGTGCGCCAGTACACCGCAACCGGCACCGTAATGTTTCTCGACGGCGCTACCACCATCGGCACCGCGAAACTCGACGGAACCGGTACCGCAAATCTTGCAATCAGTTCGCTTGCGGCCGGCACGCACAGTCTTTCGGTCAACTATGCTGGCGACTCCGTTCTTACCGCATCCACCGGCGGCCCCATCACCGAAATGGTTTTCGACTACACCGTGCAAGCGCAACCCGCGACCATCGCGCTGGTCGGCGGACAATCTGGCTCGTCAATGATCAATGCGATTCCTCTGGGCGGTTCCACCCAGACGGTCTCGTTCAGCTGCGGAGCGGTGCCGGCCAGCCTCACCTGTGCCATTGCGCCGTCCATGGTCACGCTCGACGGAGTCAATCCGACCGCAGTGAAAGTCACCGTTACCTCCGGGTCCGTTACTGCGGCTAAGGCAGTCAGGACGGATGCCTGGGGCGCCGTCTCGGCCATTGCTTTCGTGGGACTCTTGTTGCCACTCGGCAATCGCAAGAAGCTGAAGCGTTCGTTCGGGATAATCGCGATCGTCATGCTGGCAGCGTACGCGGTAGGTTGCGGCGGGTCGAGTTCCTCAAGTTCTCCAACGAATCAAACCGGAACGTA
This sequence comes from uncultured Acidobacteriota bacterium, assembly GCA_963711325.1. Classification (GTDB taxonomy): domain Bacteria; phylum Acidobacteriota; class Terriglobia; order Acidiferrales; family UBA7541; genus Palsa-295. The sequence continues at coordinate 124,903 of CAVQDR010000003.1, forward strand.
CGTTATCAACGTCACCGCCTCGGCAGGCCCCGGCACCGCCGCCAAGACGATTCCATTGGTCGTTACAGTGACGAAGTAAACAGCAGCAGAAACTGACGCAGACCCGGCACGCGCAGCAACCTTGCTGCGCGTGCCGGGCAATGCAAACCCCCGAGTGTCACCCTTGAACGATTCCTAAAACCAAATCAGATTCCGTCGCTCTCGCACGATGCTCATTCCGGTCCAGCCGGCGCCTCCGCTTCAAAATAAAACTGATAATGATTCCGGCATCCTGGGTTGAACCGCTCGCCGCAAGCAGGGCATTGCGATTCGCATTCCATATACTGCCGGATACTCAGTTCCTTGCCGCACGCGCCGCACAGCACCGCTAGCTCGTCCCATTCATTCCGCGGCCAAACTTCAATCGCGTGATTGGCCAACTCCAGATGGCAATCCTTGCAGGCAAAATAGACCGCGCAACATTTCATCTTGATCGCAATAATGTCAGTCGGCCCGTGATAATGCGCGCACCGGGTCTGCGAATCGAGGTCGACTCCACGAACCGTCAAAGACTTCGGACGCATGATCCTCCGCTTCACTACAATCGCCTGCACCTAAACGACGGATGGCCGACAAGCAAGTATAGGATGAGACCGAGCTGGTGCGCCGGCGAACGCGAACGGCGCAGCGCAACAGGTCAGAGCTCCGCCAGGAAGACGCCGTGGAAGACAGAACCTTCGAAATCCAATTCCTGAATCCCCGCGTCCAAGCCCTTGCGTTTACGTTCGGCTAAAACTGACGGGGCAGGGCATTGCCAGAAGAAATCCGATGCGGACGAACGCAGGTCGTTAACTCTTGAGAACTGCCGAGGCCAGCCGCGTACCTTCGACTCGGCTTCGAATCTTGGCAAACGCTACTTCGCGCGAAGTGGAAGTGTCATCGGCAAAGGGAGAAAATCCACAATCGTCCGTGGTTCCCAGCGACTCCACCGCGATGAATTCCGCCGCCTGCATCACCCGGTCGCGCACTTGTTCCGGCGTTTCCACTTTCGGATCGATCGGATCGGTGACTCCCACAAACACCACTTGGCCCGTTTTTAGCGTCTTCTGAATCTCGGCCAATACGCGCCGCGGTTCCGATTCGCTAGCCAGTTGTATGTAGAACCTCCCCACCTTCAGCCGAAAAAGAGACGGCAACAAACTCGCGTAATCCACGTTGGCGCTGTGCGTTGAATCCCGGTCGCCGCCAGGACACGAATGCACTCCAATTTTCTGCCGCTCGGTGGGATTGAAATCATCCAGCACTCGATTGTTCAATTCGATGAATGCGTTCAGAAGTCCGCCCGAGGGATCGAGCTTCAGCGCCAAACGCCCCTCGGTGAAATCGATTTGAACGCACGCCGCTTCTGCATCGAGGCACTCGCGTATGTCTCGCCGCGCTTCTTGAACCAGATCATCCAGAAAAGCGTCGCGTGAATAATTAGGAATTCCGCTCTGGGGATAAAGCAAGCTGAGCGCCGATGCGGAGATCACCGCCTGCTTCACCGGCCGGCGCGCGTAACGCTGCGCGTTTTTCAAAAACTTTGAGGCATAGGTGGTGTATCGAAACGGCCCCGCCGTCAACTTCGGCAGTTCCCGCCTATGCCCGTCGGCAAAGGGAATCACCACGCCGCCAGCGGCTAGAGTCTTGAGCTCGCTGACCGGATAGGTCGCGAAGCTGGGCTTGGTCTGCTCCCCATCGCTGATTACCGGCGAACCCGTTTCTTCGAATCGCTCGATGGTGTCGCGCAGCGCTATTTCTTCCGCGGCGCGCAGCTCTTCGCCCGAAATCTTTTCGCCGGCGTAGCCCTGCATCGCCGCCAGCAGACTCGCAGGTCGCGGAATACTTCCAATTGGTTCGGTCGGTATCGGTATCGGCATCGGTTTTGAACTCATTCAACGGCGTCGCCGACATACTGGACTCGCTCACCTCGCTCAGCAATAATGCGAAAATACTAGGCGCGCATCGCGCCCGAGGTTCGTGCCTCCGGGCGACACCGTGTCGTTATCTCGACACCACCGCCGCCAGTACGCACACAAAGCCCTATATTCATCACCGCCGGTTGGCGCTTCGCTTGCAACCCTGCGTCTCAGGCGAAATCAGATGCAAGCGGATCATTAAAGACAATTTCTTGCATGCCTACTGATCTGGGCCGGAATCCGGGTGATTCTCGATTCCGCGCGAGCGAATTCGTGATATAAGTTCGCCGCCAAAGGAGGGCGCAAGCCAATGACCTCACCCAAAATCCTAACCTGTGCCGTCTGTGGCTCCAGCGATTTCGCCGCCCCCGAAAACGCCACTAATTCCTCAATGGTCAGCTGCAAATCCTGCAACGTCCAGTTAGCTACCGTCGGCCGGCTCCAAGCTGCCGCCAAAGCCGCCTTGGCCGCCGGCGCCGGCAGAGTCTCCAAAGACAAATTCCGCGACGCTTTCAAACACCTGCCAAATATCAAAGTGGATTGAGTGATTTACTTCGCGTCCCAGCGAAACCGGTTTTCCGCCTGCCCCTTCACCCCAGGTCGAATCGAACACAAACTTCCCGCCAGACGATCTCCAGCCGGCGCTTGCGCCGAAGCCGTCGTCACAAACAATGTCGAGAGGTCCGCGCCGCCGAAACAACACGTCGTAATATTTTTCACCGGCATTTCCACCACGCGTTCGATCGCTCCATCAGGAGCCACCCGCACAATGCAATTCCCATAAAACCGGCAGTTCCACAAATAACCTTCCGCATCCATGGTCGAACCATCCGGCAGCCCGCGCGAAAATCCATCCAAAAAAGGTCGTTCATTCGCAATCGCGCCGCTCGCAAAATCGTAGTCGTAACTCCAGATCACATTCGCAATCGTGTCGCCAAAATAAAAATGACGCCGGTCCGGACTCCATGCCAGCGTGTTCGCGATTCCAATCCCTTCGCGCCACACGCTCATTTTTCCATTCGGATCGAGCCGCATGAGCATTCCGTCTTTTCCGCCAGCCTCGCCCGCCGAACCATCCGCGTTCACGTTGTTGCGCATCGAGCCCATCCACAACGATCCCCTCGGATCCGTCCGCGCATCATTTAAACGCACCGCCGGCCAGCCGCTCAGCTTGAAAATCGGATCGTGCCGCGTGTCCGTCGCCGGCTCCCACAAAATCACTCCCGAGCCCAGCACCACCGCCAGCACCTCATCGCGATCCGTCAACGAAAGAGAAGTCACCGCCTCATCGAAAATCCAGCTGCGCACCGATCCGTCCGCCACCAGAAACCGGTGAATCAGAAACCGGTTGATGTCCACCCAATACACCGCGCTCTCCGCCGCATGCCACACCGCGCCTTCGCCGCAAACGTCGCCCGTAGGCGCCGCGCAAATCACTTCTCCAATCATTGCGCTCCAATCCCCGCCAAGAATTCGCGGGGTGATTCAATCCATGCTCGGGTAGGCAATAAACAACGGCGACACGTTCGTAACCACATCCTCGGGTGCGAACAATTTTCCCTTCGCCACTGGTTCGAAGTCGATTCTGACCTTGATATACCCGCAATCAGGAAGCACGTATATTGTGCTGCGCGGAAATTGCATCCCGCCGTCTTCGGTAAACATTTGTTCAACGTCGTGCCTTGTCATGCCCGGCTTAAGCTTCTCCCGATTTCTTAACGCTTTCTCGGCGCCTGCGGAACAAGAAGGTTCGTTGCCTTCGCTGTGCCTGGCCTTGCCCATAGTGAAGAATCCGAATAAGCAGAGAGCAATCCACAACGCCGGAATTTTCCGACTCACCAGGGGACCTCCTCAGTTCTCAGTCACGCGAAGGCCGTTCAAGCTTCTATGCACACTTCTCGATCATTGCACTCCAATTCCCGCCAGCAATCCGCCGTCCACCAAATAGTCTCCACCAGTCGAGAACGATGCCCGATCCGAAACCAAAAACGCCGCCAGCTCCGCCACTTCTTCCACCGTGCCCACGCGCCCCATCGGATGCTGCGCGCCAAAACGTTTCACCACTTCATCCACCGGCACTCCCGGAGCAAAATGTCCGGCCGACTTTTCCAGCATCGGCGTTCGAATCGATCCCGGGCTGATCGAATTCACTCGAATCCCATCCGCCGCATGATCCAGCGCCAGCGCCCGCGTCAAACTCAACAGCCCGCCCTTCGACGCCGCATACGCCACCACTCCGCGCTGGCACGCATGCCCCTGCACCGACGCGACCACGATAATCGCGCCGCCTCCGCGCTTCTTCATCTCCGGAATCCCAAAATGCGCCGTCAAATACACGCTACCCAGATTGATTGCCAGGCAACGATTCCAAGTCTCGGGATCGGTTTCGAGCGCCGTCCCGAACGGATGAATCGCCGCCGAATTCGCCATAAAATCCAATCCGCCGAAACAACTCACCGTCTTCGCCACCGCCGCTTGCACCTGTTCCGGCCGGCTCACATCACACAATTCCACGCGCAAACTCAACTTCGCCGCATCCGCCTGCGCCTGCAATTCTTTGTTCGCCGCCGCGTCGATGCCCAGCGAAACCACACTGGCCCCGCCCGCCGCAAATCGTTTCGCGATCGCCCTTCCAATTCCAGTTGTGCCGGTAACAATCGCAACCTTGCCTTCGAATTCCTTCATGTAGGTCCCCATTTGTATTTTTTTTGCGCTTCCTGCCAAATCGAAAATTCTAGGCGTAGCTCAGTCCGCGTGCCACGCCGCGCAATTCAGCCAAACCTTTCAGCCGCCCCACGTACGAATATCCCGGATTCGTTTTCTTCTCGATGTCGTCAGCCAGCAAATGCCCGTGATCCGGACGCATCGGAATCTCATGATCTTCACGACCCGCTCCGCGCCTGCGCGCCTCTTCTGCCAGCAGCGCGCGAATCACTCCGACCATATCCGAGCTGCCATTCAAATGCTCCGCCTCATAGAACGATCCATCCGCCTCGCGCGCCACCTGCCGCAAATGCACAAAATGAATTCGCGCTGCGAATTCCCGCACCATCGCCACCAGATCATTGTCTTTCCGAGCGCCAAACGATCCCACGCAGAACGTCAATCCGTTCGCCGGCGTATCCGTCGCGCCAAAAATCGCCCGCACATCCTCAGCGGTCGAGACTACCCGCGGCAGCCCGAACAGCGGCCACGGCGGATCGTCCGGATGAATGCACATCCGCAACCCCAGTTCCGCCGCCACCGGAGCAACCTCTTTCAAAAAGTCGCCGAGGTTCGCCCGCAGATCCTCCGGCGTCGCCCCTTCGTACTCCGCCAGCTGCCGCCGAAATGCGGCGCGGTCGTAGGAAGCCTCCGCGCCCGGCAGCCCGGCGATAATATTGTTCTCCACCTGCGCGCGCCGGCCATCGTCCATCGCTTCAAAACGCTTTCGCGCGGCATCAATCTGCGCAGCGCTGTATTGCGTCTCCGCGTCCTTGCGCCGCAAAACAAATAAATCGTACGCCGCAAAGTCAACCGCATCGAACCGCAACGCGTATCCCGTCGAAGGCAACTGCCACTTCAAATCCGTCCGCGTCCAATCCACGACCGGCATGAAGTTGTAACAAACCACCTTCACCCCAGCCGCCGCCACCGCCGCCAGCGATTTTTTCCACGCCTCAATAAATTCGCGGAAAGGCCCAATACGCAACTTGATCGAATTGTGTACCGGAATGCTTTCCACTACCGACCACTCCAGTCCCGCCGCTTCGATCTCCGCCTTGCGCTTCATCACTTCGGCCAGCGGCCACGCCTCACCGCGATAAATGTGGTGCAGCGCCGTGACCATTCCCGTCGCCCCTGCCTGCCTCACCTGCGTCAGCGAAATGGGATCCTGCGGACCGAACCACCGCCAGGTTTCTTTCATAGAAAAATCGCGCGCCTCATTTGTGAATCCGGATCACTCGCCAATCGAAATATCGCGGCCCTGATTCTCCCCGTCCGCGCGCGCGATGTCCAGTCACCAAAGCAGCCCGAATCTCCCGGTTCGCGGTACGATAGAATCAGCAATCAGGCCCGAAGGAGAACTATGAAAGTCGCGCTCGAACATCATCGCACCAAGAAAGAAATTATGGATGCCGTCGACAAATCATTTCAGGATATGTTTGCAGCCGAAGGGCTGCCCGTAAAAATCGCGGTGAAGGAAAAATCCTGGAAGGGTTCGGTCCTGACCTTCGTGCTCTCCGCCAAAATGGGCCTGCTCAGCACCCCGATCAAAGGCACCGTCGAAGTCACCGACACCCAAATTCTCATCGACGCCGATCTCGGCATGCTCAACAAATTCATTCCGGAGAAAACCGCGCAAGAAATGCTCGGCACCCGCATCAAAGGCCTGCTGAATTAGTTCTCGCCGCGCGGCGGTTCGCTCCGTTTTGCTAGGGCCGCGGCACAAAATCCACCATCGCAGGGGAATCGATCGTCAAAGGCGGCCCGGCCTGCTTCAGCCGGCCAGTTTTCCTGTCGACCTTAAACGTGTAAACGCTCTTCGAGTCCTGATTCCCGACGATCAACCAGCGCCCCGAAGGCTCGAATGCGAAATTTCGCGGCGTCTGCCCGTTGGTCGGTACCGATTCAATCCATTTCAATTTGCCGCTGCCAGCGTCCACGTTGAATACCGCAATGCTGTTCACCGCCCCGCGATTCGATACGTAAAGAAACTTGCCCGCTGGATCGAATAGAATTTCGCCCGCCGTGTTCTTCGGTCCCGAAGCGCCGGAAGAAATCGTCTGCACCGGAGTCGTCCCGCCCGCCTCCGCATCGTAGGCATACGCCGTCACCGTCGAACTCAATTCGTTCACCACATACAAGAATTTTCCGCTGGCACTGAAAACCAGATGCCGCGGCCCCACTCCCGCCTCGGTCTTCACCACCCGCGCCGCGCCCAGCGTTCCGGCCGCTGCGTCGAAGGGATAAACGAACAACTGGTCCAGCCCCAAATCCGCAACAATCGCAAAGCGATTGTCCAGCGACATTACAACTGCATGCGCGTGCGGCGCTTCCTGCCGTTCCTTATTCACGCTCGACCCCGCATGCTGCGCGAACCCCGTTGATTCGCCAACCCTTCCGTCGGCCAGCAACCGAAAAACCGCAACGCTCCCGCCGTCGTAATTCGCCACCAACGCGAAGCGCCCGGTCTTGTCCAGCGCGATGAACGCCGGCCCGCCTCCGCGCGAAGATACCGCGTTCAGCAAACTCAACTGCCCCGTCGACCCCCTCGCATATGCGCTCACGCCTCCGCCCGGCTGGCCCCCAAACTTGTCCGCCTCATTCACCGCATACATAAATTTCCGGTCAGCGCTCACCGCCAAAAAAGACGGCTGCACGCTCTTTGCCGCCAGCACCGGAGCGCCCAGCCTCCCCGTCGCTGCATCAAAATCACAAACATAAATTCCTTCGCTGCCATGCTCGGTGTACGTCCCGATATAAACAAAATATTTCTGCGCCGCAGCGGCCGGAGCAAAAACGCCCAGCAGCCCCGCCACCAGAACCAAACTCAGCCACCAACCAGTAGTCCGCCCGCCTCGATTCATCCAAACCACCTTTCTCGCCAAATGGCGAATGTCGTCTGAGTCTTCCTTGCTTTAAGCTGTCATCCCGAGCGAGCGCCTTTCGCGACGAGGGATCTCTCTTCGATTGTCGCGGCACCACCCAAGCGCCTAAACCGTCAGCTCCGCCGGCTCCGGTATCGGCTCAATCCGCCGCAACAGAAAAACATACCCGCCAATCCCCAACATTAAAATTCCCGTAGCCGCGATAAACGCCAAAGAAAACGAATGTGTAATCTTCGCCACAAACCCAGTCAGAATCGGCGCCGAAATCGCTCCCACCTGCCCGCAGAAATTCACGATCCCACTCAGCCGCCCCACGCTCTCACGCGGAGCAATCAAAGATGGCACCGTCCACGCCACCGGCGCCGCCGCCGCAAGTCCTCCCAACGACATGCTGATCCAAAAAAGCGCCATCGCCGGAGACTGCGCATGCGCCGCGCCCAAAATACCTAAACCAAATGCCGTTCCCACGATCAGCACCGTCTGCCGCACCCGGCTCGCGTCGAATCCGCGTTGAATCAGCTCGTCCACCAGCCAACCGCCCACCGCCAGATCGGTCGCCGTCGCCACCAGCCACGGCACGCTGGTGTACATCACCGAATGCAGCATATCCTCATGATGCGAAAACGAAAGATAAGTCGGCAACCAGGTTAGCAGCAGATAAAAACTGTAGTTGTAAGCGCCCCACCCAAGCCCGAGCCCGTACACCTTCGGCTGCCGCAACAAATATCCGATCGTCGCGCCGCGGCTTTTTCCAATCATAGCGCCGCGATCTTTCAGCTCCGCAGCGCCCTCCGGCTGCACCCCTCCGCGCTGCATGAATTCAAATTCCTCGCGCGAAAGTCCCTTATCTTCCCGCGGATTGAAATACGTAAAATAAAAAACCACAAAATACAAAAAGCTTATAAACCCCGTCACCGCAAAACTCCACCGCCACCCAAACCGCAGCAACAGCAACCCCAAAAACGGCACCCCAATCGCCGTGGAAAATTTCGCCGCCGCATCGGTGATCGCGGTCGCCAGGCTGCGCTCGCCATTCGTGAACCAGTACCCAATCGCTTTCGCATTCGCCGGAAACGTCGGCGCTTCGCCGATCCCCAGCAGCAGCCGCGCCCCGAAAAATCCGGTGATCCCGCTCGATATCGCCGCGCCAAACGAAGCCGCGCTCCACAGCAGCGTGCTCACCAACCCCACCCGCCGGACGCCCAGGCGATCCAGCAGCACACCGCTCGGAATCTGCATCATCGCGTAGGTCAAACTGTACGCACTCGAAAGAATCCCAAACCCCACCATCGAAATTCCAAACGAAGCGTGCAACGCGTCCTGCGAAACCGAGAGGTTCACGCGATCGAAGAAATTCACCAGCACGCCCAGCGAGAGCAGAAACGCGATGCGCCAGCGCCTCCGCGGTACAGAAGAAAGATTGGCAATTTCGTCGTGAGTCAGAAGAACCCCGGACCAAACAACGCGCCTCGCGCCAACACGCCCGCGAAGCGCGCCCAGTTTCCCACGATCCTCTCAACCCGGCAATCATCGCCAAAAAAAAGAGCGGCCTCTTATCCACGCAGAGGCCGCCCAAAGGTAATTCGAACAATCGTCAATCAGCGCACGAACGTCAACCCATGCGGAATCAAATGCGGAAACACATACGCATACATCATCACAATCACACCCACAATCGCCGCCAGCGCCACCGAATGCCAGAACACGAACCGGAAAATAATTCCTTCGTTACCCACCTGATTCGTCGCCGCCGTCGCCACGCAAATCGATTGCGCGTCGATCATCTTACCCATCACTCCGCCCGCGCTGTTCGAAGCGCACATCAGAATCGGGCTCAGATTTAGCTGCTCCGCCGTAATCCGCTGCAATCCTCCAAACAAAGCATTCGACGAAGTGTCACTCCCGGTCAGCGCCACGCCCAGCCACCCAATGTAAGTCCCGAAAAATGGAAAGAACCATCCAGTGCGAGTGAACGCCAGTCCCAGCACCGCATCCATCCCCGAATACCGCGTCACGTAACCCAGCCCCAACATGAACGTCATCGCCACGATCGCGAATCGCAGTCGATGCAGCGTCTGCCCGAATATTCGGAACATTTTTCCAAACGGCACGCCCAGAATCAGCCCCGAACAAATCGCCGCCAGAAAACATGCGGACCCCGTTGCCGTCAGCCAGTTCAAATCAAACTTCGCATTTTCCGCCGTGGGCTTGGCCACCACCGGTTGCGCCCGGAACACCGCCTTGTGCAGGTAGGGAACTTCCCATCCTCCAGTCTTGAACGCCGGAGTCGTCGCGCGTCCCATCGCGCCTTTCACCGCCGGCAATCCCCACAGCAACACGAAAATCGAAAGAATCGCAAACGGCAGCCAGGCCTTCGCCACCTGCGCTCCCGTATGCTTCACCGTCAAAGGTTCGGTTGACTGCAGCTTGCGCACATCCCATTCCTCGCCCATCGTGTCTTCCACGACCGGCACCGTGCCCGCCTTTCACCGCGTACAGCCTTCGCGGCCGAACCTCCACCCACGCCGTCCTCATCAAATCTCCAAATTCGTTTCGGCTTCCACACCCGCAAAAATAAAATCGTCGCCACCATCGACGTCACGCCCGCGACGATGTCCACCAAATTGCTGTCCATATAGTTCGACCAGAAAAATTGCACGCCCGCAAACGAAAAGCCCACCACCAGAATCGCCGGTAGCACCTCGAACGTTTCCGACCAGCTCACCATGGTCCGCACCAGCCAGAACGGAACCAGCACCGCCGTGAACGGCAAAATCCTCCCGATCATCGCGTTCAAATCGCTTTCCGGCAGCGCCGTCACCGCCGCCAGCGTATGCACTGGCGTTCCAATCGCGCCCCACGCCACCGGAGCCGTATTCGCAATCAAATTCAGCGCCGCCGCATGAAACGGTTTGAATCCCAACCCAATCATGAACGCCCCGGCAATCGCCACCGGCGCTCCAAATCCCGCCGCGCCTTCGATGAACGCGCCAAAACAAAACGCCACCAGCAGCAGCTGTAACCGCCGGTCCGGCGTAATCGTCGCCACCGACTGCTTCATAATCTCGAACTGCCCAGTCTCCACCGATATGTCGTAAAGAAAAACCGCCGCAATCACGATCCACACAATTTTCAGCAGTCCAAACGCCCCGCCATACAGAAAGCTGGTCACTGCCAGCCGCGCCGGCATGCCAAAAACAAAAATCGCGATCAGCACCGACGTCGTCGCGCCCGCGATCGCGCACCAGTGCGGCCGCAATTTAATTCCCGCCAGCAATCCCAGCAGCACCACGATCGGCAACGCCGCCACCAGCGTCGAAAGCCACCAGTGACCCAGCGGATCGTATACTTGCGTCCAGTTCATCGTCGGACCTCGCGCGGAAGATCTGTTGCAAACCTTTCGGGACTATTCTATGAACTCGTGCAGCGGAGACCGGAAAGCTGAAGCTCGGCGCGACACGAAGCCGCCGGCGGCAGCCACCCAGATACAATCACCGCGCGCGAATGTCAAGAAAGGAAGAAGCGCGGCATGTTAATGAGGGATTACAACGCATGAACTGGCTTGGCGTGCAAATGATTCGCGTCCCCGCGAACGGAATTCAATTTGAAGTGGCCACCATGCCCGCCGCGGGCGCGGCAGCCGCGAAATCAGAAGATCGCCTGGCCCTCTGCCTCCACGGCTTCCCGGAGCACGCCTTCTCCTGGCGCCACCAAATGCCGCTGCTCGCGCAACTCGGCTACCGTGTCTGGGCGCCCAACTTGCGCGGCTACGGCTCGACCGATTCGCCCCAGGAAATTTCCGCATACGCCATCGATATTCTCGTCGCCGACGTCGCCGCCCTGATCGCCGCCTCCGGCGCGAAACAAGTGGTGCTCATCGCCCACGACTGGGGCGCGGCGCTCGCCTGGATTCTCGCCATGCGCCGCCCCGAACTCATCAGCCGCCTGGTCATCATGAACGTTCCGCACCCCGCCTGCTTCGAACGCGAACTCAAACGTGCCCGCCAGCTGCGCAAATCCTGGTACATGTTTTTCTTTCAGATTCCGAAGCTGCCCGAATATCTTCTTGGCCGCGACCGCGCGAAGCTGATCGGCCGCATGTATCGCGGTACTCGCCATCCCGAGCGCTTTCCCGACGACGTCATCGCGGTCTATCGCAAAAACGCCCTGCGCCCCGGCGGCTTAACCGCCATGTTGAACTGGTATCGCGCCTTTTTTCAGCGCAGAAAGGAACCAAGAAATGCGGAATCAGGAGCAGCCGCGCGACCCCCAAGGTTTCCAGAAATCAAAATCCCCGCTCTATTTCTGTGGGGCGACGCCGACGTAGCCCTCGACCTCCGCACCACCGAAGGCACCGAGAACTACGTCTCCGACCTCACCTTCCGCGTCTTCCCCGGCATCTCCCACTGGATCCAGCAGGAAGCTCCCGAAGCCGTCAATGCCATGCTCGCCGCCTGGCTTACCGGCGAACTCGTCCCCGACTACCAAGAAGTCACAGCCCGCGTAAATCCAGCCACTAGCGACTAGTCACTCGCCACTGCCTTTTTCTTCCAGGCTATTTTCCGCCGCGCCGCAATAGTTGCCTTGATCGCGGGACCGACGGGCTATTTCCCGGCTCCCCGTCGCGGTTTTTGTTTCTCCGAAACAGACCTGATGATCAACTTTCCGCCGCCGCTGGCCGGCATCGGAATTTTCGCCTGAGCCTCAGCAGCCGCGATCAGCGCCTGAACCTCCGGACGCGCCAATACGTTTGCCGACTCCAGCCGAATGAAACGATTCTGATTTCCCGACCCCAGTAGAATTCCGTGCGGATCCGGAAGCGTGGCTCCCCAGTAGAACGACAACCCTACTCCGTTCGCCGCCGCAGCAATGGATACAACGCAATCCGCCGGGCGTTCCGTCGAGCAGTAGCCCAACGCGAAAAAGTTGTAGTTGTCATAAGCCAATTCGTTCGCAGTGGGCAGCCGCTTGCGCAGAGCTTTTCGCACCGCGCGAATCAACGCCTGATTCTTCGGCTCGAATTTGTCGATGAAGCTCTGCAATTTCTTTTCGGCCTCGGATGGCGCCGTCCGATCGCTCTTAGCCGTAGACCTCGCCGGAGTCTTCTTCACAGCCTTCGCACTCTCCTCCTCTACCCGACGAGCGATTCCGCATTCTTGTCATATTGCATCGCACCTGCCACGTTGCCTTCCGTATCCTGAAAAAACACCAAACTCCCCACGCCCGCGATCACCGTCTTTTCCATCACCAACTTCCCGCCGTTCTCCTTGATCCCCGCAATCGCCTTCGCAATCGACGGCACCGCAATCGTGCATTCATATCCCGTCATCTTCTGCCCCGGGACCAGTTCCCGCCGCCCCTGCAGCGAACCCAAGAGCTGCTGGCTCGAATCATCGCCAGTATTGATCATGTAAAACCCCGGAGGTCCCCACGGTTCAAACTTCCAGTCAAAAACGCCGCCATAAAACTTCTGTGCGCGCTTCAAATCGTCCGCGTTGATCGAATAGTGCCTGACATTCGGCATACTAAGATTCCTCCTCAACTCCAGAAAATGGCCAGCGGGCGAAGAATAGACTTTCGAGCCCGAGGCAGGCTTGCTCTATACTGCCAAATAATGTCGAGAAAGCGCCAAACCACCAAATCGCCCAAACTCAGAAGGTTCGACGGGTCGGTCCTCGTCCGCACCTACGGCGTCACCTGGACCCAAGGCCTCACCGTCCCCGCGCACCGCCACGAATGGGACCAATTCACCTACGCCACCCACGGCGTCCTCACCGTAAAAACCGAAAAAGGAACCTGGGTCATCCCGCCGCACCGCGCCGTCTGGGTTCCCGCCGGAATCGAACACACCGAAATCATGTCTGGCCCCGTTGCCGCCCGCTCGCTCTTCTTCGTCCCGCAACTCGCGAAATCCATGCCCCGCGAATGCACCGCCGTTAATGTCACTCTGCTGCTCCGCGAATTGATCCTCGCCACCATCCGCCTCGGCATCCTGGATGAAAGCATTCCCGCGCAGGCTCGCATGATCGCCGTAATCCTCGACCAATTCGACGCCCTCGCCGAAGCCCCGCTGCAGCTCAAGACTCCCACCGATTCCCGCGCACTACGTGTCGCCGCACTGCTCGAACAAACTCCCGCGGCCTCCGAATCGCTGCGCCTCCTCGCCCGCCAGGTCGGCGCCAGCAAACGCACCATCGAACGCCTCTTCAAATCCGAAACCGGAGTCTCCTTCCAGCAATGGCGCCAGCGCGTTCGAGTTATTCAAGCCCTGCGCCTCCTCGCCTCGGGCGATTCCGTCACCAGCGTCGCCCTCGACGTCGGCTACTCCAGCACCAGCGCCTTCATCGCCATGTTCAAAAGGGAATTGGGCACCACGCCGCGCCGCATCTGGAAGGAAAAATCAGCGCTGCATCTCGCAGCCCTCGGATAGACACCACAGCAAGTCAGAAGAAGAATCAGAATCCTCGAGGGAATTCCTGCCGCACGAGCGTCGGCGCTGCGGTTCTTTCACATGCAAATACAAAAACGCCAGCAAAATACTAGCCCCGAAGGGGCGGCATAGGTTAGCCCGGTCCGTAAGGGCCGGGAAAACGCAAGAAGTAGAAGTCGAGCGCCGGAGGTGCGACACGCCGCTCGTACCCGCAGGAAACGCTTCGAGGGAATGTTCTACCGCACGCGCGATCGGCGCTGCGGTTCTTTCACATGCAAATACAAAAACGATTCCACCAAACTCCACGCCAGCGCCGCCGAGGCCGCATGGTAGCTCGCCCGCGCATCGCAGAAAAATCCATGATCCGCGTCGGAAAAATCCACATTCACAAACGCCTTCCCCTGCTTATTGCACTCGTCCGCAATCGCCTTGGTCTGCTCTTTCGGGATGTGCTTATCCTTCCCGCCCCAGCAAAATAAAATCGGCGCATTCAACTGCGGAATCCGCGGCAGCAGCGCCGGAGCGATCCCGCCTCCATAAAACGAAATCGCCGCCTGCAGCGGCAAAGTCGTCGCCGCCAAAAACGAAACCCGCCCGCCCATGCAGAATCCGATGCTCGCGATGCGATCCGGCTGTACTCCCGGGTCGTTACGCAGGAATTCATATGCCGCCCGCGCATCCTCAATATTCCCTTCGTAGGTCATCGCCTGCATGTGCGGCAACGTGGCCGGAAAATCGGTATAGGGCGCTTCAAATCCCGCCGCCGTGCGATGAAACAGCTCCGGAGCAATCGCTACCACGCCTATTTGCGCGAACCGGTCCGCCACGCTACGAATGTGCGCATTCACCCCGAACGCTTCCTGCATCACCAGAATTCCCGGATGCTTCGCCGCGCGCGCCGGACGCGCCACATACGCATTCATCGTCGAACCATCGGCTACTTTTAACGACACCTGGCTACTGACAATTGGGTCCAAACCCGGATTCCTCCGCCGCGGATGCCCGCGAAGCGTCCTAGCATAATCGCACCCATCTAAAATAAGAAGCGGCGTTTTCGGCTCCCGCCCCCGCCCTGACCCGGTGCACCTTACGTTTGCCCTCCAAAACCTCCTAGAGTCGGCCGGCCTCCCTCGCGCATCCAAAATTGCAGATGACTCGACTCTATAATTCTCATACGCATGAAATTTTATAGCGGCCCTCCGTCCGATCATTTCAACGGCGAGCATTTTTACAATCCTCCCATCGGCCAGCCCCGCGTCGGCGCCGGCTTATTCCAATGGCTAGCCAATCGCCAGCCCGGCCCCTGGCGCAAATGGGTGGACGCCGCGCCCGGCCCCATCCCGCCCGAGCGAGTCGATAACGGCGCCATTCGCGCCACGTTTATCGGCCATTCCACCGTCCTGCTGCAATTCGAAGGGCTCAACGTCCTGCTCGATCCCATTTGGTCGAAACGCGCCAGCCCGCTTTCCTTCATCGGCCCCAAGCGCCATCGCCCACCCGGCATTCTTTTCGAGCATCTCCCGAAAATTCACCTGGTCCTGCAAAGTCACGATCACTACGATCATTTCGACGTTCCCACCCTGCGCCGCATCGCCGCGCAGTGGAAACCGAATTTTGCCGTGCCGCTCGGCGTTGCCCCGCGCCTCGTCTCCAAAAAAATCGCCGCCGAATCCCAAATCGCCGAACTCGACTGGTGGCAGCCCGCCCAATTTTCCGATTCCATTCGCATCACCGCCGTCCCGGCTCGCCATTTTTCCGGCCGCGGCCTGCGTGACCGCAATCGCACCCTCTGGGCTGGCTACGTCATTGAATCTCCATCCGGCACGATTCTCTTTGCCGGAGACACCGCCTACGGCCCGCACTTCGCCGAAATTCGCGAGCGTTTCCCGAATATTCGCCTGGCCCTGATTCCGATCGGCGCGTACCGGCCCCAATGGTTCATGGGCCCCGTCCACATTTCGCCCTCCGACGCCGTCCGCGCACACAAAGAGGTCGGCGCCGCCACCAGCATCGGAGTTCACTTCGGCACCTTCCACCTCGCCGACGACGGCGAGGACGAACCCGTCACCGAACTCCAGCGCGCCCTCGACCAGGAAAAAGAACGCCTCCGTTTCTGGACCCTGGATCCCGGCGAAGCCCGCGACATCCCCTAATTTCTTCTGTAGGACAGGCTTTCAGCCTGTCTGCACCCCACTTTCAGTGTGGTGTGCCTCCAGCGCAAAAGTAATCCGTCGCCGCAGACTCAACCAACCACACCCGCAGAAAATCACGAAACGATCGCGTAGCCATTGAGCCCGCCAGCCGCCAGCCTACCTTGGAGTGCGGCGGCTTGCCGCCGCCTTCGCCAAGTAACGTTAGGTCGAGAATGGAATAGGGTTCAAAAACTAAGGTGTGAAAGGAAGGGAAGACCGAAACCTAATCGTTAGGCGCAATCAAAGCATCAAAAAATAATCCCAGCAGCGCTCGCACTTCTTTCTCACTCACTACGCCCGGATTCACCAGCCGCTCCAGCAGCAATGCTTGAGACAGAGCTCCTAGCGCCGTGCCGATCGCTCGGTTGGAAATTCCCCCCGGCCGTGGCCCTGTAGAAACCATCGCCAGAATTTTCGTCGCGGATTTCTTCAGCCGGTCCTGCCGCGCCCGAACCCGCGCATGCGCCTCCGGATGCCGCACCGCGAACAATTTATATTCAAGCGACAGCAGCACCAGCCGCCGGTCTTTGGCAATCTCCACGTAATGTTGCCGCAGTGCCCGCGAACGCGCTTCGCGGGTCTCGTGCATCTGGAGGCTCGCTGCCAGCGAACCAATCGTGTCCGTTACCCACCCTTCGATCAGCGTAAAGAAAATATCTTCCTTGCTGTCGAAGTTCGCGTAGAACGCCCCGCGCGTGTACCCGGCCTTCGCCGCAATGTCCTCCAGCCGCGCCGCCTCAAACCCGCTGCGCGCGAAAATCTGTTCCGCCGCAGCCAGCAGCTTCCGTCGCGTAGCATCCGTCCGCTCCTGCTGCCGCGAACGCGCGCGAGCGTCCGGTCGCGCTCCATCCAGCCGCGCCGCCCGCATTCCCAATTGTTTTGTCGCAACCTGTTTCATCTTGGTACGCACCGCTTTCGTGCCTCTCTTTACAGATACATACATGCATGTATATAATACAACCGTCCGCTAAGCAAGGGAGACTAAGGCTCTGGCTTCGATCGCGTTACCTTCGGAAGGTGTCCTGTGGCGCCCGTCCCATAACCCCTGGCTGGTCGCCATCACCGTCACCCTCGCCACCTTCATGGAAGTTCTCGATACTTCCATCGCCAATGTCGCCCTCCCGCACATTGCCGGCGGACTCGGCGCCAGCTCCGACGAATCTACCTGGGTCCTCACCAGCTACCTCGTCTCCAACGGAATCATTCTGCCCATCAGCGCCTGGCTCGCCACGCGTTTCGGCCGCAAGCGTTTCTATATGACCTGCGTCGCGCTCTTCGCCGGCAGCAGTTTTCTCTGCGGCCTGGCGCCCACCCTGGGCATGCTAATTTTCTTTCGCGTCTTGCAAGGTGCCGCCGGCGGCGGCCTGCAGCCCAGCGAGCAGGCCATCCTCGCCGACACTTTCGAGCCTTCCAAACGTGGCATGGCCTTCGCCGTTTACGGTATGGCCGTCGTCGTCGCTCCGGCTATCGGTCCCACCTTCGGCGGATGGATCACCGACAATTTCTCCTGGCGCTGGATTTTCTACATCAACGTCCCAGTCAGCATCATCTCGTTGTATCTCACGCACAAGCTGGTCGAAGATCCTCCCTACCTTCAAAAAGAACGCGAACGCCAAAAGGGCATCCGCATCGATTACATCGGCCTCGGCCTGGTCGCGCTCGGCATCGGCGCCCTGCAAATCGCGCTCGACAAAGGCCAGGAAGTCGACTGGTTCTCCACCCACTGGCTCACCGCCGTATTCGTCTTGGCCATCCTGCTGCTGGTTTCTTGGGTCGTTTGGGAATGGCGCCATCCGAATCCGATCGTCGAACTCACCCTGCTCAAAAAACGCAATTTCCGCACCGCCATGTTCTTTATGTTCGTCCTCGGCATGGTGCTCTACGGCACCACCGTGATCATCCCGCAATTCTTGCAGCTCTTGCTCGGCTACTCCGCCGTCAGTGCCGGAGAAGCCCTCGCCGGCGGCGGCTTCGTCATGATGCTCATGATGCCCATCTCCGGCTTCCTGGTCAGCAAACTCGATCAGCGCGCCATGATGTGTTTCGGCTTCGGCATCACCGCCGCCTCGCTCTATTACATGTCCACCCACATGACCCTCGGCATCGATTTCCGCACCGCCGCCATGCTGCGCGTCTATCAAGTCGCCGGGCTCGCCTTCATCTTCGTCCCCTCCAACGTCCTCTCCTACGTCGACGTCCCTCGCGAAAAAAATAATCAAATTTCCAGCATGATCAGTTTCATCCGCAATATCGGCGGCAGCATCGGCATCGCCCTGATCAGCACCTTCATCACCCGCGCCGCCCAGCAGCGCCAAACGTATCTTTCCGGCAATATGAATCCGGCCAACCCGCGCTACCGCCAGATGCTCGAAGGTCTCACTGCCACCCTGCACACCCAAGGTTTAAGCATGGCCGATGCGACCCATCAAGCCCATGGCCGCGTCGCCGCCCTCCTCCAACAACAAGCCACCACCCTCGCCTACGGCGACGTCGTCTCCGTAATGGCCATCGTAGTCGGCGCCCTCGCGCCCCTAGCCTTCATCATGAAACGCCCACCCAAACACGCCGCCGCAGCCCCGCCCATGCACTAACGCCATCCTCGCAGTCTCCGTGCTCTCCTGCCTTTCTCTGTGTACTCTGTGTTTAATCTTTGAACGCCCGCCTCTCCAACCAATCGCTCCGCTTCTCCTAGCCTTTCAGTCCAACGCCCACCCGCGTTTGGCCGTCATCCAGAGGAGCGCCTTTCGCGACGAAGGATCTCTCTTCGATGTAAAGCCCTGCAATCGACCGCGCCCTTGCCAAAAAACCAGCCCCGCAGCGGCGGCATAGGTTAGCCCGGACCGTAAGGTCCGGGAAAAAATCACGAAGAACCCACGAGCGCCGGAGGTGCGACACGCCGCTGCACTAACGCCCGGGCCGATCCGCCCTCGCCGACGCATCCCGAGCCCGCCGACGCGACCACGCTCGCGACAATATTGCATCCGTGTTAATTTCTATCACCGCCCGCGAATTTCGCTTCGACCCAGCCCCCTACTTAAGGATAATGTTTCTCTCCGGCGCGCTTCCGCCGGACCACGAGGACCTTGATGCCCGATGTCGGCACTCTTTTCTGGGATAACGGCGGCGTAATTCTCACGAACGGCTGGGACCGCACCTCCCGCCGCGCGGCCGTCGATAAATTCAAACTCGACTGGGCCGACTTCGAAGATCGTCACGAGCTGATGCTCAACGATTTCGAAACCGGACGCATCACGCTCGACGAATATCTCCGCCGCGTGGTCTTCTACCGCGAACACACTTTCACCGTCGACGACTTCAAAAAATTCATGTTCGTGCAGTCCCAGCCCTTTCCCGACGCGCTCGATTACCTCAAAAAACTGGCCCAGACCCGCCAGTACACCATCGCCTCGCTGAATAACGAATCGCTCGAACTCAACGAATACCGCATCCACACTTTCCGCCTGCGCGATTATTTTGAAGCCTTCTTCAGCTCCTGCTACCTCGGCCTGCGCAAACCGAACGTCGAAATCTACAAGCTGGCCCTGAAGATCACCCAACGCGAGCCCGCCGAATGCGTCATGATCGACGACCGCGGCCTCAATCTCGAAACCGCTAAAGAACTCGGCATGCACACCATCCAAGTCAAAAGTTTCACCCAGATGAAAAGCGATCTGGAAAAATTAAATATCACCGCCGACTGAACGCGAATTAACCAACGAAAAGTTCCAGCAGGAAACTACCGCAACCAAAAAAGGCCGCCGAATGAAACTCGATACCCGCGTTTCTCCCGACATCGAATCCCTAAGCCGCGACGCGCTCGAACAAGTTCTCTCCGACATGCGCGACGCCATCAAAGCCCGCGGCCGCTTCGCCATCGCCCTCTCCGGCGGCCACACTCCCGAAAAAATGTATGCGCTCTGGGCTCAGAACGAAAAATATCGCACCGAAACTCCCTGGGATAAGGTCTTTATGTTCTGGGGCGACGAACGTTTCGTCGGCCCCGACGATCCCCTCAGCAATTACCGCATGACCCGCGAAGCGCTGCTCTCCCACGTCCCCATCCCTCCCGCGAACGTGCACCCCGCTCCCACCACCCTAGCCACCCCGCAAGCCGCCGCCGCGGCCTACGACACCGACCTTCACAAATTTTTCGCCGGCGGCGTCCCCGCCTTCGACGTCACCCTCCTCGGCATCGGCCCCGAAGGTCACACCGCCTCCCTGTTTCCAAACTCGCCAGCCCTAAACGAAAAAATCAAATGGGTCGAAGCCGTAACGGTAGCCGCCAAGCCCCCCAACCGCCTGACCTTCACCCTCCCGGTCCTCAACGCCAGCCGCAACACCTATTTCCTAGCCGCAGGCGCAGAAAAAAAAGAAATCCTAGACGCCCTTCGCGCCGAAACCAACCCACTCCAAAGCCAATATCCCGCCGCTCGCATCCACCCCACCGACGGCCGCCTCCTCTGGTTCCTGGACGCCCCCGCCTCCCTCTAGAAAACTTCTGCACTGCGCAGTTGAATTTCCGGGTGCCGCACTGTTTGCGCCTCTGCCTCTCGCAAAGGGTGCGGGTTTAGACGCTCACCCTCACAGAATTTTCCGCCCGAGCCGCAGGCGCGCCGCCCGCATCAAGCTTTCGGAGTCGCGCGCCAACTCCCCCGTGCCCAGCCCACTGTAGAATGCGGCAACTCTGCCGCCGCCTTTCCGAAGCAGCCAACGCCAACACCGCATCCAGCGCGAAGCGCCTCCACAAATTCAAGCCGCACCAAGAATCCAGCCCCGCAGGGGCGGCATAGGTTAGCCCGGACCGTAAGATCCGGGAACACAATCAAAAAAACCAGAGCGCCGGAGGTGCGACACGCCTACTGCAAGCTCACCGGCGCCGATCTGGCTCTGCCGCTGTCCTCCGCAGCTCCAAAACCGCATTTGACCGTCAACAATCTCCGCCACGCACACAAAATCATCCCCGCGAAAAGATTCCCTTTCTCTTCGTCTGACTTTTTATCCCAATCTTCGCCCCACACTTTCGCCCTGTACCAAAAATAAAAAAGTACCTGTCACTTCGTACCATTGACCCAAAAATTCCCGCTCTCTAACATGATTTTGCGAGCGACAGTAACGCCTTCATCGGCGTTCTTCGCATCCTGGGATTGGTTTCCCGCCTTACCCCGGCTTTGCGGGAGTCAATCAGACATGCCGTTTGGCGCGAACCTGCCGAAAGATATGCGCTCCCGGCGGCAACGCCGCGGTCCTCGGATGAACTCGCGAATTCCGGTAACCATTCAGTGGGCGGGCAATGCCGGTGCGCTGCACAGCGAATCCGGTTTCACCCGAGTCATCAACCCGCACGGATGTTTGCTGGTCAGCAAATCGGAGCCGCAGCTCCATCAACGCCTGCGGGTCACCAACGTCGGCACGCGCCGCTCGGCCGATGCGCTGGTCGTCTGGAAAGGCGCCGAACGCGCCGATGGCTGGGATGTCGGAGTGGAATTACAAGCAACTGACTACGATTTCTGGGGTGTCGAACTTTGAAACTCGAATCCTTTAGGGTCCCTGCAGCGAAGTCCGCTTCCAACGCCACACCAACGCCCATGAATTCCGCGAGCCCTGCCGCCGGCGCCGCGAAACCGATCGCGCTCAAGCCGCTTCCGCCGATGAAGCCCGCCGCCGCTTCTGCAGTCCGCCGGCGTTTCCACTGACGAACGCCGCCGCGGCCAGCGCGTTTTCCTTCGCGTCCGCGCCAGCATTCACGTCGCGGTGCAGGGCAAGCCCACCACTTTTGACGCCACCACCGTCAGCGTCAATCACAACGGCGCCATGATCATCGTGAAACAAAACATGCCCACCGATACTCGCCTGGTCCTCGAACACGCCGGCACCAAAGAACGCGTCCCCTGCAAAGTCATCCGCAGCGCCCAATCCATGCCCGAAGGTTTCCACACGCCAATCGAATTCGAAACCCCGAGCCCAAATTTCTGGCACATAGCCTTCCCCCCAGCCGACTGGCGCGCCCCCGACGACCTCTAACCCAACAAGCAGCGCAGCCCGCATCGCAGCGTTACTCGCATCCCACAAATGCTTTTCTCCAACAGCGCGAAGCGCGCCGCCCACAGCACTCATGATCGCGGAGCGTCCCGCCCAATCGCCGCCCAGCCCATTTTGGAGTGCGGCGGCTCTGCCGCCGCTTTTCCGAAGCTGCCCGCGCTGCATAAGCCTCTAGCGCGAAGCGCCGTCCAAGCAGTCTCCGTGCTCTCGTGCCTTTCTCTGTGTTCTCCGTGTTAAATCTTTAATTCCCACCACCTCCACCCAAACGATCCCCTAACGTCCCAGCCCTACCCAAACGGCAACTTCCTCAGATCAATATTCCCCCCCGACAAAATAATCCCAATCTTCTTCCCCTCACCGCCCGGCACCTTCCGAAAAAGCGCCGGCCCAGCCGCCACCGCCCCCGAAGCCTCCACCACAATCTTCATCCGCTCCCAAATCATCCGCATCGACTCCACAATTTCCTCTTCCGAAACCCTGCAAATCTCCGCCACATGCTCCCGCAAAATCGAAAACGTCAAAGGACACAAAGTCGCCCGCAACCCATCTGCCATCGTCTCTCCCGCCGCCGCCTCCTCAATCTTCCCCGACTGCAACGACCGGTAAGCATCATCCGCATTCAACGGCTCGCCACCCACCACCCGAATTGCCGGATTCAAGCCATGCGCCGCGATCGAAGTCCCGCTCAAAAGCCCTCCGCCGCTCGCCGGAGTCATCACCACATCCAGATCCGGAATCTCCTCGATCAATTCGATCGCCGCCGTCCCTTGTCCCGCAATCACCCGCGCATCATTGTAGGGATGAACCAAATGCGCCCCGGTCCGCGCCACAATTTTCGCCGCAGCCGCTTCACGCGAAGCCACATTCGGCTCGCACTCCGTGATCTCGCCGCCATAAAACCGCACCGCTTCCTTTTTCGTCTCCGAAGAATTGCTCGGCATCACGATGTACGCCGGAATCCCTCGCCACCGCGCCGCCTGCGCCACCGCCGCCGCATGATTTCCCGATGAAGGCGCCACGATCCCGTTCTTCGCTTCTTCATCCGTCAGCGAAAACACCGCATTCGTCGCCCCGCGAATCTTGAACGACCCGGTCTTCTGCAGGTTTTCGCACTTGAAAAATAAATGGCTGCCCGCAATCTCATCCAGCGCCCGCGAAGTCAGCACCGGCGTCCGATGAATCCGCGCCTGCAATCCGCGCGTGCGCCGCGCGAATGTCTCGCAGCGTCACCGTCGTCGCCACTCTCTGTGCGACTTCGCTCTCGACTTTCATCGTCACCCGCCCAACTCCCGCGCCAATCACCAGTAGCGCACCTGCGCTGCTGCCCGTTCAGGCACGCCGCCCATTTATAAATTTGACGTCCGCCTGCTCCCGGTGCGATTCTCAACCTACCCCTTCCAGAATCAGAAGCAACATCCAAATTGTCACGCTCCTGAGGAGGAAGCCCATGCCGTCCGCCAAGTTGTCTCCCGTGTCCTACGAAGATCGCCGTGTCGTTCCGCGCAAGCCCTACTCCATGCCCATGCGTTTCGTCGTCCTCACCGAAGAATTCGCGTACGCCGGCCGCTCCGTTCCGCACGCCGCCGTCGCCGAAAGACCCGCATCGCCAGGCACCGCCAAGCCTATGCAGCCCCACGACGGAGTCACCGTGGATTTGTCCGAACGCGGCATGGAGTTCAAATCCAAACAAACCGTCGGCCTGGGCCAATCCATCGAAATTTATTTCACCCTGCCCACCGAACTCACCGGCCGCATCCCCGAAGACGTCCGCTGCACCGCGAGAGTCGTCCACGTCGATCACCACGAAGAACACGGCTTCACCAGCGTCGGCGCCAATATCGAACGCTTCGAACGCATCACCTCCGCAAGAGTCTGGGGAAATTAGAAAGGGCAGGGACCGCCGTTGCCAAGGGCCGGGAAAACGCGATCGTCTTTCGTAGCGGCGGTCTTTAGACCGCCATCGGTGTCAGCCACATCACGAATGCCGCGACAAACGGCGCCTAGAATCGTCGCACCGCATCGGGCGCGTTATTTCGCCGCACGCCCCGGCACCGTAAACAAAACCTTCGCCGCCGTGGTGTTTTCGTACCGATCAAAAACCTGCACCGAAATAATATGCTGCCCCGGCGCCAGCCCGTTCAGCGCAATCGTGTAGCTTTCCTTCGGCGCATCCGACAAAAGTCCCACCGGAAACACCGTCAGCCAGTCCCCCGCATCCACGCTGTACTGCGCCCGCGCAATCGTCACCGCCGGGCTGATGGCATCAAAACTAACCTTCACCGCATCCACCCCCGCCGCATCCGCCCGCATATTCTCAATCCGCGGCGGCGTATTCGCGATTTCAAACCGCTCGCTCACCCGTTCGTCGCCCAAAGCCTGCGCCGGAGGATTCGAAGGCGAATCCGACACCGTCACCTTCAGGTAGTAAGCCCCATCCGGCATCGTCGTCGAATCCCAGGAATAAAATCGCTGCGTCAATTTATCCTTCAACAAGTGCCAGCTAGCCTCTGCCTCGCCGCGATAGTAAACCGAGTAAACGAGATCATCATCGTTATCGTCGTGCGCGGCCCACAAAACGCTGGCATATCCCTTGTCCGTGAATCCCTGAGGCACCGCATCGATTTTCCCCGGCAACACCGCCGCAAAATTCGGCAATACCGGCACGCCCGGCCGCTGCGGAATCCTCAATTGCACCGGAGCAGGGCTCGCCGGCATTCCCGGCGCCCCCGCAAATCCCTGCACCCGCACGCCCGGATCCTGCACCGCAATCTCATCCAACACCGGCGCCACGTTTTCCGGCTGGTAAGCCACGTCCACCCAAGAAATCCGCGAAGAGCTCTCTCCAGCAGCCGCAGCGTTGCTAAAAACCACCTTCCACTGCACAAACCGCGCCGGTGGGCAGGTCACCGTCTCGCCCGTGCCGTTTTTATACGGTCCCGACCACGCGCTCCAATTCTTCTCCGGGCTTGACGTATTCCCCGACCGCACATAAAACGCCACATTCGGCCCGGCCGCACGATTCCCGTCGCCCATCCAGGTGATCCGTCCCCAGTGCGAAAAAATCCGCGCGTCAAACGTGTCCGATTCGAAGCTGCCTTCCGTCGCGTATCCCGGCCCCAGCGTAAAAACTTTCCCCGGATTCGCCGTGCCCGCCAGAATTCTCCCGTCGTGCATCGCAATCAAACTCGTCACCTGCGCCGCCGCCGTGCTGGCCACTTTCGCGTAATCCCGGTTTTTCTCCAGCTCGATAATCGTCCCCTTATTTCCAGTCCCCAGCAGGACGTTCCCGTTCTCCTCCAACGTCATCGCAAAAACCAATTCCTCCCGCGACGTCCACAGCGTCTCCGGCGCGCCCTCCGCCGAAATCTTCACCACTTCCGACCCGCCGGTCGTCGAAGGAAAAAACGAAAACGGCGCCGCGCCACCCAATGACTGCGACGGCTGCGCCTGCAAAGTCAGCGTCTGCGAACTCTGCTGCGCCACCACCGGAGCGCCCTGCTGCGTCGTAATCACCCCGCTCAGCACCGTCGATGGCGGTGTGACCCGCTGCTTCTCTCCAATCGATGCCGCAAAAATATTCCCCGCCGCGTCCGCCACCAGCGACGTCACTTCCTTCTTCTCCGTCTCGTACAAAACGAACGTCGCGCCAGCAGTGGGCAATGTCGCCCCACCCTTGCGTGCGATTTCAATCCTCAAAATCAATCCATCCGGATCCGTCCCCACCAGCAAGTTTCCCTTAGCATCAAAAGCTAACGACCGCGCGTGCCGCTCATCACTCTGATAGAAAACCGCGCCCTTGCCGTCCGCCCCAATCGCGAAAATCTTCCCATCGTCGCCCGTCCCGGCAAAAAGCGTGCCCTGCGCGTCCATTGCCAGCGCCCAGATATATTTCGTCTTCGGCTCGAAGAAAACGCTCTTCTGCCCGTCCGCCGTTACCTTATAAATCTTCCCGTCCGGCGAAGTCCCCACAAAAAGATTGTCATGCGCATCAAACGCGATCGCCTGCGCCGAAAGCTCCGGCGATTCAAAAACAGTCGTCGGCTTCGCTGGATCGTCAAACCGTACCACTTTCGCGTCCGACCCTCCCGCGCCATACACTCGGCCGCGCGAATCCGCCCGCAAATTCCACAAATACGCCAAATTCGGATCCGAATACGCCGCAAATTTCGGCGCTGGCGCCAGTTTCCCGTCGCTCCGTATCGCCACCCCGTTGGCCGTCCCTCTTTCGAAATCCGCGTAAGACGATTCGCGCCACATCCGCGTATGCTCCGCATACACCAGCGCCGGCCCGATGCACGCAATGACGCACGCCAGCGCCAGAGTCCCCGCCAAAATTCTCCCGCCGTTCATCCGTCCCGCCAACCCGCCGCGATTCCTCAATCCCGCTCTCCCGACCTTCTAATTTCGCCAGACAACTTCACTTCACCGTAATCGCCAGCGTTCGCTCGCCCGAAATCACCTGCTTCATATCCACCGACCATTCTCCCGCCGTCGACTGATTCGAAACCCGCACCGCCCCGTTACTCTGCCGGTGATTCATCACGCTGATCTCCGACGTCGGCGCGTTCGGCATAATTTTATCCTCCACCAACAAAGTAGCCGTTGGCTGCAGCAAAGTCGCGTACAACCGGTTATTTTCCCGGTCGCGATTCATCAAAATAATCATCTCTTCCAATCCCGAAAGCTGCCCCTGCGAGCTCGCCGCCGCCGATTCCACCGTGCGATTCACCGTCTCCGCGTCGCTGATCACCAGCTGCAAATTTCCCCGCGCCGCCTGCGCCGGGATCGTCACCGGAATTTCCTGAATGAACGATGCTCCGCGATACGGCCGCAGTTGCACCTTCACCTTCACCGTTTCTCCCGGCGCCAGTTCGTTCTTTTCGATCCACGCATTCTCGATCGTCGCCGAACGCCGCTCCGGAATCGCTGTCACCCGAATGTGAATGTCCGAAATATGCGGCACCTCGTACGGATTTGAATAAATTTTCACGAACGCCGCCTGCACCGTCCCTGCCGCGAAAAATCCAGTCGGCACCGGAACATCGCTGGGAGCAAACAAATCGTCGAGCGTCACCGCCGTGTGCCCCTGAACCTGAATTTCTCCGTCCAGCTTCAGCGTGAACCCCTCGCCGTACGCCGTGCTCCCCACAATCCCGTTATAAGTCGCCAGCGCCACCAAAGTCGGCGTCAGTTGCGGGCTCTCAATCGCTTCAAAATGAAATTTCCGCTCTTCCGTCGGCGTTTTCAGCTCCACCGTAATCGGAATCATCGGCGGCTCCGGCCCCAGCTGTCCACCAATCGCCGTCACCCGATCCTGCGTCAACGTCCCAATTGTTCCGCCCGTCGAAATAATTTTCGTCGAAGCCAGCGCCGAAGCTAGCGTGGTAATCACATGCGCCCGCGCCATCGGCATCGCTACATTTCCAAACGAAAAAATCGGATGCCCGCAGGCCAGCACTTTGCCGTTCGCTTCCACCGTCGTCACCGTGCAGCCCGGCGTAATCGTCAAATCGCCGCGCATCAATTCCACGCCCACCATGTCGCCGGGTTTCAAGCGCGCATCATCCGGAGACGCCGGCGCCGTCCCGCCCGCCATCATCGACATCCCCCAGCCCGCCAATTCCTTGCTGAATTCCGCCATCGTGTCCGGATAAATCCCGCTAGCAATTAGCGGCGTGTCAATCGGCACCAGAAATTCTCCGCCGCCAGCGCCGACTGTGTTCGCGAATCTCTCCGGCAACGCCACCCGCTCACTGAATCCGACGCCGCCCACATTTCCGCCCGTCGCCTGCGCTGTCGCGCCCGCCTGTGCCGCCCCCGGCACCGGATGCGGCGAGTCAATCACACTCAACATATTTTCAATCGGCGTCACCCCGCCAATCGCTTCCTTCGTGAACGCGCCCAACTTCAGCGAAAGCGCCCCAGCCAATTTGCCCTCAAAATAAACCGGGCTCCCGCTCATCCCCGCCACCACGCCGGTATGCTCCACTTTCGCGCCCAGCAGTTGCACCAAAATAATGTCTTGCTTCGGCCCCAGCGCGTTTTCCAGCACTCCCAGCACGACCAGATCGACTTTCTCGATCGTGTCGCCCTCAAAAATCGTATACACCTCGCCCTTCATCCCCGCCTTCACATCCTTCAAAGGAAAAGTAGCCGTAGCGTCATCCCCGCGCATCGGCAAGGCAAATATCAGGACCAGCAGGACAAGCGAAGAAACAACAGGAAGGAAACGTCTCAGGCGGCCGAGTGGCATCGAACTTCGATGATACCCGCCGCTTTCAGGGGAAGCAAATCGCCTCATGTTAGAATCCTGCGTGGCCAAAAAAACCATTTCTCCCGGCGGCAACGTCACCGGAGTCGTCGAACTTCCCGGCGATAAATCCATTTCGCATCGTTACGCCATCCTCGCCTCGCTCGCCGAAGGCCCGAGCGAAATCCGCAATTATTCGTCCTCGGCCGATTGCCTCAGCACCATTGAATGCTTGCGCAAGCTCGGCGTCGAGATCAACATCACCAAAGAATTCGTCCGCGTCGCCGGCCGCGGCCTCGACGGTCTGAAACCTTCCAAACGCGCCCTCGACGCCGGAAATTCCGGCTCGACCATCCGCATGTTGTCCGGCATTCTCGCCGGACAAAAATTCGCCACCACCATCACCGGTGATAAATCGCTCCAGCGCCGCCCGATGCGCCGCGTGGTCGAACCTCTCCGCCAGATGGGCGCCGAAATTCGCGCCAAAGATGGCGACCGCGCCCCGCTCGAAATCCATGGCGCCGCGCTAAAAGCTATCGATTACACTCCGCCCATTCCCAGCGCCCAGGTAAAATCCGCGGTCCTGCTCGCCGGCCTCTATGCCGACGGCGTCACCACCCTGCGCGAATCCGTCCGCACCCGCGACCATACCGAAATCACTTTGCGCGAAATGGGCGCGCGTGTCGAAACTTCGAAGGGCCTAATTCAGATTCATCCCAGGCCCAAACTGTTGCCGCAGCAGTTCATCGTCCCCGGCGATCTCTCCGGCTCGGTCTTTCTCATCGCCGCCGCGCTGGTCCTGCCCGAATCTTCCGTCATGCTGCACAACGTCGGCCTGAATCCCACTCGCACCAAAGTTCTCGATTTTCTCATCAGCATCGGCGCATCCATAAATCTAGCGTCCGTCCAGCTCCGCGGCGGCGAACTCATCGGCGACGTTTCCATCCGCTACGCCAAGCTCACCGGAGGCGCCATTGCCGGCCCCCAAGTCGCCGAAATGATCGATGAGCTACCCATGCTCGCCGCCCTAGGCCCCTACACCGAGCACGGCATCGAAATTCACGACGCCAAAGAATTGCGCGTCAAGGAAAGCGACCGCATCGCCACCATCAGTGCCGGATTGAAATCCATGGGCGCCAAAGTCGAAGAATTTCCCGACGGTATGCGTGTAGCAGGGAAGTCAGCAGGAAAATTGCGCGGCGCAAAAATCAATCCCGAAGGCGATCACCGCATAGCCATGGCCCTGGCCGTCGCCGCCCTGGGCGCCGAAGGCGACACCGTAATCCGCGATTCCGAATGCGTCGGCGTCTCCTTCCCCGAATTCTTCACCACGCTGGAAAGACTACGCGACGCCAAATCGCAAGACGCCCAACCCTGAGCCAACAAATGATCGCGCAGCCGCTTCGGCCCGATGTGCCGCCAGCTTACCTTGGAGTGCGGCGGCTTGCCGCCGCCTTTGCGAAGTAACGTTAGCGCAGGCACGGAACAGGGTTAAATTCGCAGACTACAAAAACGATAGGTCTTTCGTAGCGGCGGTCTTCAGACCGCCAGCCGTTTTTGAATTGGATTTTGATTTTTAGGGTGGCCCATCCTTCGCCGCCTCTGCGAAGGGTGGGGATTTGTAGGTCACGGCTTTAGCCATGACCTTCACCGTGGAAACGTCACGGCTTTGTAGCGGCGGTCTTCAGACCGCCATCGGTGTAGGCCAAGTCCAGGTCACAGAAACTCACCAATAAATCACGCACCCCCAACCCCTCCAAATCCTCAAACCACTCCGGCTCCTCCAGCCCCGCAACCCACCGCAGATCCAATTTCTCCAATTTAGGCAACTCACCAATCTCGCGAGGCAAACAAGTAATCGGATTCCCCCGCAAATCCAGCAACCGCAATTTCCGCAAAAGCCCAATCTCGCCGGGCAAGGAACTCAAGCGATTATTCCACAGATGCAATTCCCGCAATCGCGCCAAGTTCCCAATCGACCCCGGCACCGCCAGCAACCCACAATCCGTAGCCCGCAACTCGATCAACCCCGTCATCGCGCAAACGCACTCCGGAAACTCCCCGAACGGATTCTCCGAAATATTCAAATACTGCAAACCAATCAGCTTCCCCAATCCCGCCGGTAAAGCAGTCAGCCGGTTATCATGCAAATAGAAAAAATCCGTCAACCCGCTCAACTCCCCAAGCGTCTCCGGAACCGCACTCAACAAGTTGTGCCCCAAATCCAATATCCGCAATTGTTTCAGCGCCCCAATCCTCGGCGAAATTTCCGTCAGCTCGTTATCGGCCAACACCAAAGTCTCCAACGCGGTCTGCTCCCACACAGATTCCGGCACCACGCCCAGCCGCTTCTTCCAAAGATTTAAATTCACCGCAGGATCGGAATTTCGAGTCAAAGCGAAACACCTCTTTAGGCAATTTACCAACCGATTGGTTAACCGCTTGCGGTAACCATATCGTTAGATTATTTCGATCTGGTTGCCGAGTACGTCCGGACTAAGAAGCTGCTAACAGCTCCCGCTATATTCACGGCAAGTTCGGCATGGCGTCGCTCGGCAGCATCGTCCGCTAGACCTTTTCCGTGCGCGTCGCCCGACTTATTCCGAAGGGCACTCATTCCGTTCACTACCGTTATGCAGCCACTCAGGATGTGGCGGAGTGCAGACTCCGTCGCCGCTGTCG
Source organism: uncultured Acidobacteriota bacterium (assembly GCA_963711325.1). Classification (GTDB taxonomy): domain Bacteria; phylum Acidobacteriota; class Terriglobia; order Acidiferrales; family UBA7541; genus Palsa-295. Next base: position 156,024 of record CAVQDR010000003.1, read on the forward strand.
GCGCGAGATCCAAACTTTTCGCCGCCGCAGTGTAGAGGCTTTGAAGGTCACCGCTGTCGTTGTATCGAAGGCCCTGCGAATCTAGAACGTGCTTGCAAACCGTTTCAAGCATTGTCCGGGCGGCCGTAATCGCACCCTCTGGGTCGGTCTCCCGTCGCGCTAGCGCCTTCTGCCAAGCCGATTGCACGTGATCCCAATCTACCTTGCTCAGCGCGGCGGTAGTTGCGCCGTCGCCGCCACTGGCGACGGCCTCAAGTTTTTGAATCAGCGGCAGAAACTCAGTCCGCAGATACTCACGGCGTTCTCGATATGTCGGAAACTTTCCCTTCATCACGCTATATACTTCGCCGAGGTTGCCACAGTCTTTGATTATTTGGGGGAGCACTTGTTTCAAGCTCGGGTCGGTGGCCGCGATGCGACGGAGTTCAGTGTATTCGGCGCTCGAGCTAAAATAGTTGCCAGTTGTGTGTTGGACGACGATGTCCTTCAGCCGCTTTATTAGTTCCAGTCCGTCACTTGGCGGGTTGTCCCGAAAGTAGTTCATACGTGAGAAGCTTAGCACGCAGGAACCGCTGGTTGCGGTGACCTCGGCCGGATGAAAAGCAGCAGGTCGCGGCCACGGAGATTGGGCGGATAATTCTGGGGATGATCGCGGCGCAGGCTGGCAGTGAGTGTATCCATTTCAGCCTGGGCCTGGGCCGCGGTGACGCCGGGCTTGAGCTGCGACTCTTCGCCGCTGAGGGTATAGATTCACGCACTTATGAACCACTACGAAGACTTGCGAATATGAACTGTTCCGAAAGTCGTGGTGATTGTGATCTTCGGCACTCCCGTGCCGATCTTGGCGTTGAATCGAGGCGTGTCGCCGTCCGTATCCGAAGACCCGTCGAAATCGCTATCCACGTCGCCGCCCTTCGATGTCGCTGAAATCTGGAAGTTCGATTTGCTCGGCAGCGTCAATTCCACTTCGCCCGATTCGTTGCTGATCGAAATTTCCTGGGTCGGCGCCTGCGCGTAGCCTACTTTGATGTCCCCATGCACATCAGCGATTTCCAACCGCCCGCCCACGTTCTCGACATCCAGGTCCTTATTGCTGGTCCGGATCTTCGCCGCGCCCGTCACGTCCGAAATTTCAATTTGCCCGGATTCGAGTGACAGCCGCCCGGTCATATGCTCCAGCGTGATGTCCGCTTTCTGCGAAACGTATCGCGTCGTCTTGCTCACGTTGCGTATCGTCACTGGCCCAAAAAATTCACCATCGATACTCATGTCCCCGGTAATGTCGCTGACATCCACTTCGTCGCCTTTTCCGCTGATGTGTACGTTCCCCGCAATGTCGTTAATCCGCACCGCGCCCTTGGTCAGTTCCGCGCTAACATCCGAATTCGTGTTGTGAATTTCCACGTCGCCGTGCTGCGTCGTCGCCGTTACTTTTCCCGTGATTCCCGAAATGCTGATGTCCCCGTGATTCGTGGTCGCCGTCACCGAAACATTTTTCGGCAGCGTGATATCCAAATCTACCGTCACCGACCCGCCTTGCTCCTGATTCACCGGATGCACCGAGTATCCGTCGCGCGTCTGCTCGATCACCACTCGCACATCGCGCAGCCGGTCCCGCGATGCCGACTCGCTGTTTTCTTCCGCCATCTCGTTTCCATTCACTCGCAATTCCTCGCCGTCGCCCGCGTGGCAGGTAATATCCCCTCGCAAAGTTGTCAGCGTGATGTGCGATCCGGCCGGAATATTTTTCGCCGGAACGTCTACGATCTGGCTGGCTTTTTCATGAAACATATTCAAATTAATTTCGAGGTCCGGATTCCGTTCGCGAATCTTTGAATAAATTCCCATCCCGCCCAACACCAAAACCACCAGCACCATCAACGCCGCTTCGGGTCCCGTCACCAAAGGCGGCCGCGTCCGCCCGGACTGCTGCGCGCTCACATGGTCAATCAGCTTGGCGAATCCCCACAGGATGATTAAGACCGGCCAGTAATGCCAGAAGGCGTGCCAGATGCGCAGATCGGGATTGGAACGTGCGGCGAGAAACAGAATGCCCAGCAGAATCAGTAGTACGCCACTAAAGATGGATCCGCGTGTCTGCCCGTCGTTGCTCACGCGATCCTCACGAGGCGGGGTGGCCATCTCGCGGCGCTACCGCTTCCGCGACTTTCAAAATGCCGGCCACGATCAGCAGAAACGGCCAAAGCTGTCCAAATCCATACGGCCCGTACTGCGCGATCAGAAACAGCACGCCCACCGTGATAATCATTACCGGACCAAACAGCGCCTTAATCCGGCAGTACGCGCAATGGCAGACCAAGCGTTGCGCCACCGGCGGCGGAATCGGTTGCACCGGCTGTGTTGTCGCCGGCAACGACGCTGGATTTGACTGAAATGGGGGAGTCTGATCGGCCATGGAAATCTCCTAGGACCTGGGGTTCCTCGTGCGATCCCAAACCAACCACCCGCCGATGATAATCAACCCTATCGGCCACGATTTCTCAAACCAGTCGCGCTGCAACCATCCAAAATTTCCCATCAACAGCAGCGCTCCAATTCCAATCAGCACGAACGCGCCTACCGGTTTGCGTCCGGTAGCGTCGATCAGGCTCGGCGGCTCTGGCTGGCCCAGGTTTCGCGCTTTTGCCGTACGGTACGCCTCGAACGGCATATAGAAAATGAACGCGATTAGCGCGACGATGAAAAACGCCTGGATTCCGCTCGGCAGTTCGGTGTTCAGCGCCGCAATGATTCCGCCGAAAATCAGCACATGAATCGCGGCCTTCGGATACTGCCCGTTGTAAACCGCGCCCAGTCCCGGTACGAATCCCAGCAGCAGCGCCAGCCCCGGATTCGAAGCGCCCGGCGCCTCCGCCGGCAGCATCGGCCCGGCTCCGACTTTCGCCGCCAGGCACGGCTCGCAATACAATTGGCCGCTTACGTTGCGCGCGCACTCCGGACACATCGGCTTGCCGCAATTGCGGCAAAAACCGGTCGCCTCCACATTGGTATGCACCGCGCAGTTCATCGCTTGCTCCTCTTCACTCGCATCCCTAACCTATTCCAAAAATCCTTGCGGCGCGCCGATTCCCACCGCCATCGCGAACAGCGCCGTGCTCCGCGCCTGGCTGTGTCCCGGACGCGGGGTCGTCTGCGACTTTTCCTGCGGCTTTCCCGTCGGCGTATTTTCTTCCGACGTCGGCCGCGCCGGCGAAGGCTCCTGCTCCGGCTGCAGCCGCGTCTGAATCTCGTACACCACTCGCAAATCGTTCACGAATTTCACGCTCTTCGCGAAAGTCAGATGCGCCTGCCGGTTCGCCGACCGCACCATCGTCGACGGGCTCAGATCCGCATGTTTCAAATGCTGCGGCGTCATCCCCGTCGTGTACAACAAAATCAAAATCGTCGCCGCCACCGTCACCAGACCCATCACAAAACGTGGCCGCACCACCGCAGGCCGCCAGGCCAGCACATTCTTAAATCCTCGCGATTCTTTCCGCGGTCCGCTCGTCGCATTGATAATTCGCGTCACCAACATCGGCGGAACCGGAAGTTCTTCCAGCCCCTCCATCCGCGTCACCAGCGAACGCACCTCGGCCACCAACTTCGCGCACTTCGCGCAGCTCGCCGCATGTGCCTCGAACGCCTTCGCTTCTTCCCGCGTCAGCGCCCCGTCGAGGTAGTCACTCAGCCGGTCTTCCGTTAATGTGCAGTTCCATTCCATAAATTTTCGCCGCCCGTTGAATTCCCGGCTTACGCCGGTCGCAGCCCCATGTCGCCCAAAATCTTTGCCAGCTCGATCCGTCCCCGGTTAATCCGAGACTTCACCGTGCCCTCCGGTACCTGCAGCACGTTTTGTATTTCACCGTACTCGAATCCCTGCAGGTCCCGCAAAATCACCGCTTCCCGCAATTCCGGCGAAAGCTGCGCCAGCCCCACTTGAATCTGCGCGCTCAATTCGCCCAGCTCCGCAATCTTATCCGGAGTATGCGCCGACGAATGTTTTTCTTCGAGCTGCGGCGCGTTCTCGTCGTCGATCGAATCCGTCAGCCGGTCTCGCCGCGTCCTGCGATAATGATCCACCAGCAAATTCCGCGTCACGCTGGTCAGCCACGTCGCAAATGCCCCGGACGTCGCCTTGTAACTCGGCAGCGTCTTGTAAATCCGCAGGAAAACTTCCTGACTCAAGTCGTCCGCGTCCGTCGCGTTCCCCGTGAACCGGTAGCACAAATTGAAAACCCTGCGCGCGTGCCGCCGCACAAGCTCCTCCCACGAGGGCCCATCCCCCCTGAGACATTCCTGCACCAGTTGGGCGTCGGGCTCCAATCCCTTTCAGCCTCTGAACTTGCATCCCCTTTCGGCCTCGTCCTATGTAACGCATCCTCAGGCCAAAATGTTCCCCATGTCCCATTTCCGCGCACCTGCTCCAACCAGCTCCCCAGCCAGCACTTAAAGCGCGCGCACCACCGCCATCCCTAAAAGAACGCGCCCCGCCCCCGCAAGTCACGCCCATCGCGACGCATCTTATATACCTTCGACCAGCCAACACAAGCCCTACCAAGTCCTTACGTTGTTGTCTTCGTGTAGCGGCCACCTTCAGGTGGGCCGATTGACGTTGCCTTCGCCGTTGCGTTTGCCTCTGAACTTCGCCTTTTTAGGGTTTGGTTGTCATCCCGAACCCCTTTAGGGGTGAGGGACCTGCTTCAATCGCCTTGGAATTTGCCGTTGTCTTTCCGGGTGCCCCATCCTTCGCCCCTCAGAAGGGTGGGAGGTTTTGTAGCCGCTCGACCAATGCCCCCCGCAGCGCTAAAAACCCGCCGTTGCCGTTCCCATTTTCCCTTTTCTATTTTCCAATTTCCGCCTTCTCCGCCGCCACCTTCAAATTCGCCAAACCATCCTCAAAATGTTTGCCCATCATCTTGTCCATATTCACAAACACGCCCATCACCTTCATCATGAACACATTCTGCCCATCGAAATCCCAAGTCACCCGCGTCGCGGTCGCACCAGCCGCTCCGCCCGCCGCCTCCAACGTAAACGTATTCACGTTGTGCGCCACAAACGGCGCCGCAAAATCCACCGTCACCACCACCCGCTTATCCGGTACCGCCTCCGTGATCTCCATCCGCGCCGAATTCGTATTCCCATTCCCGCGCCAGCTCGAAACCGCCCCCACCCCAGCCTCCGCCGCGCTGTATGTCCGGTTCGACGTCGGATCGTCCTTATCCCCCGGAGCCCACTGCTTCCAGTTGTGGAAGTCGTTCACCAACCCAAATACCTTCGCCGCCGGAGCCGCAATCACCACCGACCGCGACACCCGCAGCGACTCCGGCTGCCTCGTCACCAGCGCCAAAATCGCCCCCACCACCAACAACACCAAAATCCCCAACCCCACCAAAATCTTCAGCCACATATTTCCATTCCTCCGCGCACGCCGCAATTCCGCCGATACTAGCTCAATCCGCACGCCCCGCGCGAACCATCCGCCGCCATGTCACGTTTCGTGACCTTTATCTGCGCCCGCCTAATGCACTCGTCCCGCAAACTTACAGCATTCAGCCGATGTCCTCGGCCGTGACAAACTGTTCTACTGACTTTGCCGAAACCTCACGCCCCGTCAGCCACTCTTCCTCGGCGCACCAAAATCCGCAGCCGCAGCATTTATAAGGAGACCATCCATGGCACAGCCAGCCGCACGTCGCACCACCAATTTCGTTCGCGCCAATAAAGACATCATCGGCACCAAAGTCGTCAATCCCCAAAACGAAGACCTCGGCAAGATCGAAGACCTCATCGTCGATGCTTCCGGCCGCATTTCCTACGCCGTACTTTCCTTCGGCGGCTTTCTCGGCCTGGGCGACAAGGATTTCGCCATCCCTTTCAACGCCTTCGCCTTCGACGCGCCCAACAACCGCGCCGTGCTCAACATCGACAAGAGCCTGCTCAAGAACGCGCCAGGTTTCGACCGCAACAACTGGCCCAACCTCAGCGACCCGGCCTTCGGCCAAGACATCTCGCGCTACTACGGCTACGATCACGCCACGTACAACGCGATGCCCAACGCCGCCACGCGCGATCGCATGTAAAAAGTTTTGCGTCACACCAAAATAAAAAAGCCGCCCAAAAAATCGGGCGGCTTTTTTATTTTGTTTTCGTTTTGTTTTACGTTTAGTTTTTCGTTGTCATCCCGAAGCGCGGGGCTTCGCCCGCCGAAGCAGAATTATCGCGAAGGCGGGAGGGACCTGCTTCAAGCCCTTGGAATTTGTTTTTCGCTGTGCCTCGGCCTTAGCCGTTGCCGTTCGTTGCGCCAACCCCCCCCGCTCCGCTTCTCCTAGCCTCCCACTCCCTCACCCAAACGGCCGTTGGCCGTCATCCAGAGGAGCGTCTTTCGCGACGAAGGATCTCCTTCTTGCCCGGGCTCCCAACGCGAAGTTTCCGCCTCTAGTGCACCGTCGACTCATGGCTGTACACAATCTTCCATCCACCCTGCACGAATTTCTTCCACACCATCGAAATCGCAAACTCGTTCTTCGCCGGCTGTCCCGTCCGCCGCCGTCCGCGTCGAATCTAGCAGCAAAGTCACCACCGCCGCGTCCGGCCCCAGCACCAAAATGTCCGGAGCACCGCGCTCGGTGTACACCACGTCGCTCTTGCCGTGGTTCCACCACTTCAATTGCTGCGCGTACAAATTGTCCCACCCGCGAATCTCCGCGCCATTGAACACCGCCACCAGCCCCTCGCCCTTGCTATACAACGCCATGAACCGGTCCGTGTCATGAGCGTTCGCCGCGGCCTGCAATTCGTCGAGCAAGGGCGTCAGCTGCTCGGTCACCGAGTCCGAAATTTCTGCCGTGCTCGGCAGCGTCGTCTTTGGCCCGGACGCCTGCGGCGCCGCAGCGCTTTGCCCCGCCGCCCGTGCCGGCACCGCCAACAAAACGCAACACGCCACCAAACTGATCGCCAGAGTTTTCATAGGTTTTCCTCGCGCGGAGAAGAGTAACACCACATCAACCCCAACCCTTTCGCTTGGCGGATGCCAAGATGTGCCCCGGGGAGAAGGGGAGGCGAAGAAAAAGGGAATTGGGGGCCGTAAAAATTGTCGATTAGAATTCACGTTTGGCGTTTGGATTCATGGGGTTAGGTGTGTTTTCTAATCGCGCGAGTTTGGTGGGAAATTGTCGATTAGAATTTGGGACATGCGGGCACTGCAAAGACAAAGACAAAGGCGAACGCGCAAAGGCAAAGGCAACGGCAAAGGCGTGCGCGAACGGCGTCTGAGGGGCGACGCGATTCGCGCGACGTAAAGGGAGGCGCTGTGCGGCGCGTTTATGTCGGAGCTAAAGCTCCGACCCCCTAGGGCGGTGCGGCGAGGTCGCCGCAGCGATGACACCGACGAACGTGGGTGGCGCGGGCGGGGGGATTGGGCGGGGGAAATTATGATAGTCCGCTGCGAGTGGGTGGAAAGGGTACCAAAATAGGGCCGATTAGAAAACATGCCGATCCTTTGTTTTGAGAGGGTTGCGGCGATTTCTAATCGCATTTGGTGCGATTAGAAAATGTGGGTCGGGTGCGGAGTGGGCCGGGCGGGTGGGTGGCGCGGTTCGCGATGACGGTCGAGTTGGTGCGCCGTACATGCGTCGCTCCTCCTGCCCGTGCGGCCGTTGGTGCGCCTACACAAGGTGGCGATGCATGATAACACGGAGGGTATAAGGAGCATAAGTACACACATTCAAGAGCTGTAAGACGGCAAAACCTGCTCAGTAGCGCAATTCTGCGCCCCGATCCTCGGGGCGTTTGTCACAGAACTCCACAAACGTTGTATCGAAGGACACCGACTCTAGCGCGTTCGCAATCTCTACTTGTTCTGCATTAACTTGCGCAGCTACACTCTGCCAGAATGACAACCAACGTCAGTCTTCCTTCTACTATTCTTAATCTCAAACCGACTCACAAAGCTGTCGTTATTTATTACGAGGCCTTAGCACAATTTGAAAAACTTGGAGTGAAACACGAGGGTGCCGTCCGCTCTGCTTTTCAAGAACTCCTGGAACATTGTGCGCGTCAATTCGGATGGAAGCTGGTTCCCGAATACGCCATCAAGCGCAAAGGAAAGCCGGACGCGACAGTCGACGGAGCCCTACTCGATCTGTATGGCCTTAATCATGGGCTTTGGGAGGCTAAGGATTCTGATGACGACCTGAATAAGGAGATTAAAAGAAAATTTGAAATCGGGTACCCTAAGCAAAATATCTTGTTCTGGCAGCCCGATAGGGCAGTCCTCTACCAAAATGGCGAGCATTTTTACTCAGCCGACCTGACAAAACCCGAGGAGCTGGTTAAGGCCCTTTCGCTGTTTCTCGAGTTTGCGCCCCCTGCGATTGCCGAATGGGAAAGGGCGGTCAAGGAATTTCGAGATAAAGTCCCACTGATCGGACAGAGCTTAAAGCTTCTCATCGACAAAGAGCGCCTGACCAACAAGAAATTCATTAGCGCTTTTGAGGGATTTTGCTCACTGTGTCGCACCACGCTCAATCCAAACATCTCGATCGAAGCCGTCGAGGAAATGATTATTCAACACATCCTCACGGAGCGCATCTTTCGAAAGATTTTTTCCGTAGCCGATTTTACGCAGCGCAATGTGATTGCACTTGAAATCGAGACCGTTATAACTGCGCTCAACTCTCGGTCTTTCAGTCGTGACGACTTCAGCAAGAGTCTTTGAGCATTTTTACGGAGCAATTGAAAACGCCGCCGCCACGATTGTTGACTTTCAAGAAAAACAAACTTTCCTTAATACGGTGTACGAACGTTTCTTTCAGGGCTTTTCAGTCAAAGTCGCCGACACACATGGCATAGTTTACACGCCACAGCCTTTAGTGAACTTTATGGTTGAGAGTGTAGAGCACGTCCTGAAAGCCCAATTCAAGACTTCCCTGGCAGATAAAAACGTTCACATCCTCGACCCGTTCACCGGCACTGGCAATTTTATCGTCAACATTATGCGCCACGTTCCGAAGTCGGCGTTGCCACGTAAGTTTGCGGATGAGCTTCATTGTAATGAGGTGATGCTTTTGCCCTATTACGTCGCGTCGATGAATATTGAGCACGCCTACTACGAAGCGACGGGCAGCTACCAGTCGTTCGAGGGTATTTGCTTGGTGGACACGTTCCAAACAGCCGAAAAAGAACAAGGCGTTTTGGGGTTTTTCAACGAAAGAAATTCCGCTCGTGTCGAAAGACAGAAGAAAACCCCGATCCGGGTTGTCATCGCAAATCCGCCGTATAACGCCGGCCAAGTGAACGAAAACGATAACAATAAGAATCGAAAATATCCCGAACTGGATCGCCGGGTAAGCGCCACTTATGGCAAGGGCTTCGAAGGCCACCTTGCTTCGCAAGCTCTCTGATCCATACGTGAAGGCGATTCGTTATGCTACGGACCGGATTGGTGAGAGTGGTGTGATTTGCTTCGTGAATAACAATAGCTTTATCACGGAGAGGACGTTCGATGCTATGCGGAGAGAGCTGGTCAAAGATTTTGATCTGATATATGTCTTGGACCTCGGTGGGAACGTTCGGAAAAACCCAAAATTATCGGGCACGACTCACAATGTTTTTGGCATACAGGTCGGAGTTAGCATCAATTCGTTTGTCAGACTTCCAAAGCCCGAGGGAGCGAAGCGAGAAGCTAGAATTTACTATCATGCTGTCGGTGAAGACTGGCGAAGGCAACAAAAATACGAATTTCTCAGGGAACATGGTTCCGTCGCTGAGCTGGGGTGGACGAAGCTTACGCCCGACAGTAGAAGCAACTGGATCACAAACAATACAGACGAGGAGTTTGAGTCTTTTATTCCCATAGGCAGCAAAGAAGCCAGGGCCGCAGGTGGAACGCATCTTTCAATTTTCCACACGTATTCGCTTGGCGTTTCGAGTAACCGCGATGACGTCGTGTACGATTTTGACGACAATAGACTTACTAAGAGGGTCCAACAATTCATCGAAGACTACAACTCAGAGCTTTTACGCTGGCAAAAAAAGGGACGTCCAGAGGACGTCGACGATTTCGTTAGTTACCTGAAAGTAAAATGGAGTCGAGACTTAAAACTGAAATTGGCTCGAGGGCTTGAAATCGAGTATGACTCCAAGGCTCTTCGGGACGTGCTCTACCGCCCCTTCTCGAAAAGACGGTTGTACGCGGACCACTCGATTACCGACCGGCCAGGTAATATTGGCGAAACCTTTCCCACGGCGAAAAGTCACATTGAGAATCGTATGATTTGCGTGTCTGACGCTGGGCTCCGCTCCCCCTTCAGCTGTCTAATGACAAATTGCATGCCAGATCTTCATCTCTGCGCTAGTACCGACGGCTTTCAGTGTTTCTCTCTATACACATATTCGCCAGAAGGTAAGCGTCATGACAACATTACGATTGAGGCGCTCAACTGTTTTCGGCATTTCTACGATGACACCAAGATCTCCCGTGAACACGTGTTTTATTACGTGTACGCGCTGATGCATCATTTTGCTTATCGACACCGGTACGCCGAGAACTTCAAGCGAGACCTTCCCCACATCCCTTTTGTTTGTGTTCTCGCGGGAGCGGAGGCGGACGCCCCGGCCAGTTTCTCCCCGGCCTCCGAGGTCGATAGATTACTGACTGGGGGCGACGCGAAACATGACCCAGACAAGAGCGCCGAACTATTCCACGCCATGGCTGCGTCAGGTCGAAAACTTGCTGGGCTGCACGTTGACTATGAATCGGCCAAAGAGTTTAAGCTCAAGCGGCAAGAAAACAAGGGAGTAAAGCTAGACTGGCGCGTCGAGGCCATGAAGTTGAGTAAGGACAAAGAAACGCTTTTCTATAACGATTTTTTGACTCTGCATGGCATTCCGTTTGAGGCTTTCCGCTATCGGCTGGGCAATCGCAGTGCACTTGAATGGGTTATCGATCAGTATCGCGTGGGCCGCGATGACAACGGCGAAATTGTGACAGACCCTAATCGGATTGAAGATGAGGAATTCATCTTGCGGCTTATCGCTAAGGTCATAACAGTCAGCGTCGAAAGCGCGAAGATAATTGAAAACTTGCCCCCCATTGATGAATCCTAAACGAACGCTTGAGTTAGGTCGGCCTTAACGTGCGAGTTCAGCTGGATGTTTACCCGAATTTCATCCGGCCCAAATCGAACGGGGGTGGATTTTTACACTTCTAACTGGTACGGTCGAAAACGAATGGATCGTACTGCGCGGCGATTGGCCATACTGGTTGTTGCTCTGGGTGCCCTCGGATACTTCTTCTATAAGTTCCGCAATTCCATCACGCTTGAAGGGTTTCACTGGTCGACGGTGGGAGCTTCGCTGCGGCAGGCCAATATTGGCTTGTTGCTGCTGGCTTTGGTGACGATTTACGGGTGCTTCGCTTTGCGGGCGGTGGGCAAAAAGGAGAAATGAAAGCGGCGCGGTGGGAGCTGGGTGCTTGCTCTTGGCGCGTCGATGGCGGATTGAAGATTGCCGGTGCTTCGCACGGCACACCTTACAGATTGACAATGAATTTCACCCCGTGATACCTAACGCAACGGTTCGATCGCAATGCTGCTGGCGCTCCTTATCCCGAGCGAGTAATGTTTGCAGTCGAAACCGCTACAGATCGGCATTCGTCTGAGCTTTGATGGGTAACAGCAGGTCTGGGGAGGTGCGATGTCGCAGATTGACGTCCCATTGTCGCCGTCAGGTTTCGGGCGAACGCGTCGCGCGGACAACTGGTGGGTTCAACCGCTTTTTGTATTCCTCGGATTATCCTCATTCATCGTTTACGCCACCTGGGCCGCACTGCAAGGCGACCACTACCGCTTCGGCCCCTACATATCCCCATTTTATTCGCCGGAATTATTTGGACCTTCGGGGCAGGCCTGGTTCGGCGCAAAACCCACGTGGATGCCGGCCTGGGTCACGGCGGCGGTGTTGATCCTGTGGGCGCCGGGCGGCTTCCGGGTGACCTGCTACTACTATCGCGGCGCGTACTACAAAGCGTTCTGGGCCGATCCTCCATCATGCGCGGTAGGTGAAGCGCGCAAGTCCTATTGGGGCGAACGTTCCTTTCCGCTGATCCTGCAGAATATCCATCGCTATTTTCTGTATCTGGCGCTGATCTTTTTGCTGTTGCTGGCGCACGACGTGTGGCAAGCGTGCTGGTTCAATGGCCACTTTGGAATCGGCGTCGGCACGCTGGTGCTGCTGGCGAATGTCACGCTGCTGAGCTGTTACACGCTGGGCTGCCATTCGCTGCGGCATCTGATCGGGGGTGCTCGGGACCGGCTGGCCGGCGCGCCCACGCGCAAAAAAGCCTACGACTGCGTGAGCTGCCTGAACCGAAGTCACATGCTCTTCGCCTGGTGCAGCCTGTTCATGGTGATGTTCAGTGATCTGTACGTGCGGTTGTGCTCGATGGGCGTGTGGAGCGACTGGAGGATTTTCTAGTGCCGGATTACATCACCCATGACCACGACGTACTGATCATCGGCGCGGGCGGCGCGGGGCTGCGAGCCGCGGTCGCGGCTTCGGCGGCCGGGGCAAAAGTGGCGGTCATTTCGAAATCACTGCTGGGCAAAGCGCACACGGTGATGGCCGAAGGCGGCATCGCCGCCGCGATGGGCAATGTCGACGACCGCGATAGTTGGCGCGTGCATTTCGCGGACACCATGCGCGGCGGGCAGTATTTGAATAACTGGCGAATGGCCGAACTGCACGCCAAAGAAGCGCCGGATTGCGTGCATGAGTTGGAAGCCTGGGGCGCGGTTTTTGACCGCACCAAAGACGGGAGGATCCTGCAGCGCAATTTCGGCGGGCATCGCTATCCTCGGCTGGCGCATGTCGGCGATCGCACCGGTCTGGAAATGATCCGCACCCTGCAGGATCATGGCATTCATCTGGGGCTCGACGTGTTCATGGAACACACCATCGTCACGCTGCTCAAAGATGGCGAGCGCATCGCCGGCGCCTTCGGCTACGACCGCGAACGCGGACGCTTCCATCTTTTCCGGGCGAAGGCGGTGGTGCTAGCGACGGGCGGCATCGGCCGGGCCTACTCCATCACCAGCAACAGCTGGGAATATACCGGCGACGGGCATTCGCTCGCCTATCACGCGGGCGCGTCGCTGATGGATATGGAATTCGTGCAATTTCATCCCACCGGAATGATCTGGCCGCCCAGCGTGCGGGGCATTCTGGTTACCGAAGGCGTGCGCGGCGAAGGCGGAGTGCTGCGCAACAAGAACGGCGAGCGCTTCATGTTCAAAGACATTCCGCCGGCTTACGTAAATCAAACCGCGGACTCGGAGGAAGAAGGCTGGCGCTACACGCAGGGCGACAAGAATGCGCGCCGTCCGCCGGAGCTTTTGACGCGCGACCACGTGGCCCGGTGCATTCGCCGCGAAGTGCGCGAAGGCCGCGGCAGCCCGCACGGAGGCGTATTCCTGGACATCGCCTGGATCAAGGAACGAATTCCCAACGCCGCGGAGCACATCAAGAAAAAGCTGCCCAGCATGTATCACCAGTTCAAGCAGCTCGCTGATATCGACATCACCCAGGTGCCGATGGAAGTCGGCCCCACCACGCATTACATGATGGGCGGGGTTAAGGTCGACGCTGATTCGCAAATGTCCGACGTCCCCGGCCTGTTTGCCGCAGGCGAATGTGCCGCGGGCCTGCATGGAGCGAATCGGCTGGGAGGCAATTCGCTCTCCGACCTGCTGGTTTTTGGCAAGCGGGCGGGAGAATACGCCGCGGAGTTCGCGAAGAAGAATCCGCAAGGAGCCATAAATTCTGGCGAACTCGCCTCCACCGAAAAATGGACGCTCGAACCCTTCGGACGCGAAGGCGCCGACAATCCCTACGCGGTGCAGCATGCCTTGCAAGGGATGATGCAGGATTTGGTCGGTATCGTGCGGCAGGAGCAGGAAATGTTGCAGGCACTCGAAAACATTAAGCAGCTCGCCGCCAAAGCCGAGCGGGTCGGCGTCGGCGGACACCGCGAATACAATTCCGGCTGGCACACCGCGCTGGACCTGACCAATTTGTTGACGGTGTCGGAAATCGTCACGCGTGCAGCGCTCGAGCGCAAAGAAAGTCGCGGCGCGCACTTCCGCGACGACTTTCCCAACAAAGACGACAACTTCGGCACCTTCAACATCGTGGTAAGAAAACGTCCCGGCGGCGAAATGCAGATCTCCCGCGAAACCATTCCCGCGATGCGCGACGATTTGAAACAAATTATTCAGGAGATGAAGTGATGGCGACCGCAACGTTTCGCATCTTCCGCGGTGAGAAAGGCGCCGGAACATTTCAGGATTACGCGACCGAAATCGCCGACGGCATGGTGGTTCTGGACGCCGTGCACCAAATACAGGCCGAACAGGCCGGCGACATGGCCGTGCGCTGGAACTGTAAAGCGGGAAAATGCGGTTCGTGCTCGGCCGAAATAAACGGCATGCCGAAATTGATGTGCATGACCCGCTTGAATACGCTGCCGCTCGACCGACCCGTAACCATCGAACCGATGAAAGCCTTTCCGCATCTCAAGGATCTGGTCACCGACGTTTCCTGGAATTACACGGTGAAGCAGCGCATCCCGAAATTTCAGCCGCGCAAACCGGACGCGCCGGACGGCAGCTGGCGCATGGCCCAGGAAGATATCGACCGGGTGCAAGAATTTCGCAAATGCATCGAATGTTTCCTTTGCCAGGACGTCTGCCATGTCCTGCGCGACCACCAGATGCACGACCAATTCATCGGCCCGCGATTCCTGGTCTATGCCGCAGCCCTCGAAATGCATCCGCTGGATACTGTGGATCGCGTTCCGCAACTCAAAAACGACTTTGGTGTCGGCCTCTGCAATATCACCAAGTGCTGCACCAAGGTCTGTCCCGAAAACATCACCATCACCGACAACGCCATCATTCCGCTCAAAGAGCGGGTGGTCGATCGGTTCTTCGATCCACTTAGCAAACTATTCAGGATATTCGGCCATCAAGAAGCATAGGAGATTTCATGCGTTTCGAACTGAAATCGATCTCCGCGAAGAGCGTCCCGGAAGCACTGGCGAAAGTCGAACGGTACCGGCTTTTGAACGAGCCGCACCTGGCCGAAAGCATTTGCCTGGACATACTGGAAGTCGCGCCCGATCATCAGCAGGCGCTGATCGCTTTGCTGCTGGCGCGGACCGATCAATTTCAGTCGCACGCCAACGCCAAGACCGCTCAGGACGTTCTGGCGAAAATTAAGGGCGAATACGAGCGGCAATACTATTCCGGCATCATTTGGGAACGCATGGGCCATGCAGGCATCCACCACGGCGGCAAAGGAGGCGGTGCTGCGGCCTATCATGCGCTACGCTCGGCAATGACTTACTTTGAATCAGCTTCCAAACTAAGCCCTCCAGGAAATGATTCCGCCATCCTCCGCTGGAATACCTGCGCCCGCCTGATCATGCAGAATCCGGAAATTCGCCCGTCGCCTGACGAACAGCTCGGCGACGCCTGGCCGAGCGGCGAAGCCAATTCCAGAATCGCCGACGCGTAAGTTGGCGCGGTCTTAACTCCTGATGGGTCGCTTTGCCGACAAGTGAATTGGACACTGCCGCCGGGTGAGAAACGGAAACTGGCCCATCTGGAGATGGCCGCTACAAAAGCAACGGCAACGGCGTTGGACGCAGCTCCCTCGTGGTTCTCGGGATGACAACGAAAAGCTAAGAGCAAATTAAACGACAAAGGCGTGCGCGAACGGCGTCTGAGAGGCGACGCGATTCGCGCGGCGTGGAGGTGGGCGCTGCGCGCGACGTTTGTGTCGGAGCTAAAGCTCCGACCTTCCGAGGCCGTGCGGCGGACGCGCCGCGAAGGCAAAGGCGTGCGCGAACGGCGTCTGGGGGGCGACGCGATTCGCGCAGCGCGGAGGTAGGCGCTGCGCGCGACGTTTATGTCGGAGCTAAAGCTCCGACCCCCTAGGCCGTGCGGCGGATGCGCCGCGAAGGCAAAGGCGTGCGCGAACGGCGTCTGGGAGGCGACGCGATTCGCGCGACGTGGAGGTAGGCGCTGCGCGCGACGTTTATGTCGGAGCTAAAGCTCCGACCTTCCGAGGCCGTGCGGCGGATGCGCCGCGAAGGCAGAGGCGTGCGCGAACGGCGTCTGGGGGGCGACGCGATTCGCGCGGCGTAGAGGTGGGCGCTGGCGCGTCGACGAGTTATGTCACGGCTGAAGCCGTGAGCTAAGCTCCGACCCCCTAACGTCGTGCGGCGAGTTCGACGAAGCGACAAGCCCAGGAGAGGGGATTGGGCGGGGACTTTTGTGGTGCCGTTTTGGGAATGGGTAAAAATGTTACCGTTTACCGGCCTATTAGAAAGCATCGCGGTCCTTTGTTTTGAGCGGGTTGCGGCGATTTCTAATCGCGGATTGCGTTATTAGAAATTGGGGCTCGGGTGCGGCGGACGCCCGGCGGGCGATCGCGTTTCGCGTTGATGATCGGCGTGACGAGCCGCGCATGAATCGCTCCTCCTGCCAGTGCGGCCGTTGGTGCGCCTACACAGAGTGGCGATGCATGATAACACGGAGGGTATAGGGCGCATAAGTACACACATGTTTCAGATCGATCCTCGGCGGGCGAACCCTCTGCAACGAAACCTTCATCCTCTCGGCGATTACCGTTGTTCGGCAACGGCGTTTATCCGGCATAGGGATGCGTCCGTGGTTATCAGATCCCCTAGCGAAATCAGCTTGTCAGAATTCCAGTCGTAATTGGAATGCGATCATGCGGGGCGTGCTATCACCACCTAGGCCGACACCCAGCAATCCCGTCGGTGGTGACGTCGTGTAGGTCAGCGCTCCGAATCCGGTTTGCGTGGTGGGCTTGCCTGGAACCCCGGCCAGCACCATGCTCGGTAGCGCGAAATTCGGATGGTTGAATACATTGAAGAATTGCGTGTCGAATCGCAGTTTCACCCGCTCGGTCAAGGAAAACGACTTCGTCAGGTAGAAATCACTCCAGGCAAAATTGGGACCGCGGAGCGCGTTGCGGCCCAGGTTGCCGAATTGGCAATCCTGCGGACTGTCGCCGCCAACGCAGGCCCCGGTGCTGGGGTCCACGGTAGAGATAAACGCATCCGGATTGAGCCACTGCACCGTGCCCGGCTGCGTAACTCCGGGAATCGACTTGTGTTCGTAGAGCGGCACGCCCGGAACCGCGCTGGCGAATTGCGGCCCGCTGCCATTCACAATGCCATCTCCATCCGCCGAATATGGCGTGCTCAGCACCGAAAACGGAATCCCGCTGTGCCAAAAAGCGGTACCCGACACTTGCCAGCCGTTCAACGCCTTCCCAAGAATCGCGTTCCTGACCTTGAGCGGAAGCTGATAGACATATTGCGCATTAAGGTTGTGCCGGATGTCGTAGTCGCAGGGGCCGTAGTCGCGCGGCAGATCGCCCGGCAGCGGCGACAGAATTCCTCCGGCCGAAAATTGCAGGAACCCGCCGTTTGAAACCGTGTCCATGCAGCGGCTGAACGTGTAATTGATTTGTCCCATCAGGCCGTGGCCGATGCGTTTCATCGCGGACATTTGCAGCCCGTGGTAGTGGCTGTTCGCGCCCGTGGAAAATTGGGTCACGGCGCCAAACCTTGGATCGGTGGCACGTGCGAAGGGAAACGGTGCGAAACAACCATCGCAAACGGTTTGATAGCCGTTTACCTGGGTCAGGTAAGGCTGGTTCACGGCGCGGGTGCCCACGTACTGCGCGTGGATGCTCACGGTGCTTCCCAACTCACGTTCCAAACCAAGACTCCATTCCAGAAAGTACGGTGC
Source organism: uncultured Acidobacteriota bacterium (assembly GCA_963711325.1). GTDB lineage: Bacteria > Acidobacteriota > Terriglobia > Acidiferrales > UBA7541 > Palsa-295. The sequence continues at coordinate 173,873 of CAVQDR010000003.1, forward strand.
GTGAAGTTTCCCATCCGGCACCGCGGAGATGGCGACGGGCGGAAGGCATGTTGCGGGGTCCGATTGCGCGGAAGCGCAGGAAAGCTGACCCTCGGCGAATCCTGAACTGAAGGTTTGATTGGCGGCGATGGTGGCGTCAATCGCGCTGTTAGCAACTCCCGGTGCAATCGCCGTGCAGCCGAGCGTGGCATTGCAACCCGAGGATCCCGCTTTGCCTGCGGTTCCCAGCAGGCCGCCTTGAAATGTTTTCACATACGGAGGGTTGACCCCGACCACGTCGGCGATGCTTCCGGGCAAGATGTCGCTAAAAACGCCGAAGCCGGCGCGCAGCACGGACTTGGAATCAAATTGCCAGGCCAGCGCGGTACGCGGTTGCAGGATGGCGACAGGCGTCGATGAAAATACGTTACCGAGCCCGGTTTGGATGGCGGCTTCCAGAGGCTGATTTACATCGTGCAGGACCCAAGCGAAAGAGCCGCGCAGCCGGGCAATCTGATGGTGAGGATTGAGCGGATTCGAATTGAAGGTGTCGCGAATGCCGAGCGTCCAGGTCAGCGTTCTCGAGATTTTCCAGGTGTCTTGCGCATATAGATCCAGATTCACGAAGTTGAAAGGTTCATTCGGCGAAGTAGGAAAAGTCTTGGTCGCGGTGGAGGCCACGCCATAAATGTATTGCGGCAGGCTGGTGTAGATGACCGTCGGAACCGAGCCTTCACCGAAGTCGTAATCGTTCAGCCACAGGAAACGCGTATTGGTTCCAAATCGAAGTTCGTGCGCGCCATGGCTCCACTCGAGGTTGTCGTTGATGAAAAACCGGGAAGCTCGTCGGCCCTGAATCCAGGTGTTGTCTAAACCTCCGACCGTGCTAAACGGTGCATTCGCGCCGCTCCCCTGCAGCACGATCGGGAATGCGGCTAGCGTCTTCTGTAAATCTTCGGGACCGAACAAGCTGCCGTACCAGGAAAAAGCAGGATTGAAATAATTCACCAGACTCTGCGAAAAGACGTGGGTGTAACCTGCGGCAAACGAATACAGCGGCTGCGGCGAGAGAGCGTTGAAAATGGGGTTGATCGGGTCGGTATACGCGGCCTGCAGCCCGTTGTCGGTCTGAAAGCGATACCAAGTGGTGTTGTTCTCGTTCAGGTTGTAATCGATACGGACGGTCTGCACCTGTTCATGATCGTCGCTCGAATGCGAAACGCTCTGACGATTGGCGCAACCGTTGCCATCGTTCGCCACCGCCGGTGAACCTCCGCCAACATCGAAAGGGCAGCCCAGCACGGTCAGCGGCGTCCCGTTTGTGTTTCGGTAAAGAGAAAACATCCGCTCATAGAACGGAACCAGCTGCGGGGCCGCCGGATAGATCGAGCCTGTAAGCGAATCGGCGCCGCCCAAGGGCAGCTGCTGCAGTACGAAATTCTGAAATGCCGCGGTTGGAACGGTAGTCGCTGTAACGATGGGCAGCGCAATCCGCACCCATTCGCTGTCGAAAAAAAAGAATAATTTGTCGTGCAAAATCGGACCGCCCAGGCTGCCCCCGAAATGGTTCACGGTCGATCGCGGTTTGTGATTTCCCGCGGTCGCGTTGGTGAAATAGTCGGCGGCGTTGAACCTCGAGCCGTTCCAAAGCTCGTACACGTTTCCGTGAAACTGATTCGTTCCTGATTTCGTGACGTAATTGACCTGAGAGGCTCCGTAACGCCCCTGATCCACGGCGTAGGAAAGGGTATTCACCGTCACTTCGGCGATCGAGTTCAATCCCAGCACCAGGTTGGTCGAAAGCCCGCTGTTCAGATTCGTCAGCGGGTCGTTCGTTTCGAGTCCATCGACGATGTAACCGTTCGAAAGCGCCGGAAGTCCGTTGAACTCGACGTTCCCATACCCGTTCGTGCCGCCCACGAAATCATTGCCGCTGCCCGCCGTATTCACCAGCGCGCCCGGTGCGAATTGCAGCGGGTAAGTTAAATCGCCGCCTGGATTGGGAAGGTTTTCCAGGGCCGGCGCATTCAAATTCGTGGACGTGTTGGGATTTTCGGGGTTGATCAGCGGAGCTGTTCCACTGACCTCGATGGTTTGATTGGAATGCGCCACGGGAAGTGTGAAATTAACCGTCTGCTTCTCGCCCAAACCGGCAAACACATTGTTATTCTGCCGCGGCTCGAAACCTTCCGCCGCGGCGCCCACCGAATACGCTCCCGGTTTTAGCTGCGGAAAGTTGAACCGGCCATCCTCATCCGTCTTCGCGCTACGCCGGGCTCCGGTTTCGCGATTGGTGATGGTCACCGTAGCGCCGGGAATGGACGCGTTGGTTGCGTCGGCGACCTGGCCCACGATCGCGCTCGTCGTTTCTCCCTGCGCCAGCGCGCGCGTGGGGCTAATCGACAGCAGCAAGCCTGCGAAAACAGATGCGCTGAGCATGGTACGCAATGTCATCGGTAGCTCTCGATGGCTTCCATGTTAACTGAGGTTAACTAAGGAAGTAAAGCAACGTGAATATACGCTACTGCTGCGCCGATGATGAGTTTGAGAGCTGCGATCAAGCGAAAATGGGATCGTGCTTAGCTCCTGATAAAAGGTGACGGGCGAATTCCAAGGCGTTGGAAGCAGGTCCCTCACCGCTAAAGCGGTTCGGGATGACAGCGAAAAGATAAGAGGCGCAAAGCAAAAGCAAAACGAAAAGTAAAGGCAAAGGCAAAGGCAAAAACCGACGCCGACGCTCCCACGCTTCCAAGTGCGGGAAGGATGGGTCACCCAGAACAGAACAACAACGGCGACGGCGGGGCGTTCACGGTATTTTCATCTGGGCGGAAGTGGACGGGGGTGGATTTTTGCGGGGCTTACTGGTACGGTCGGGAACGAATGGATCGTACTGCGCGGCGATTGGCCATCCTGGTTGTAGCACTTGGTGCCCTCGGATACTTCTTCTATAAGTTCCGCAATTCCATCACGCTTGAAGGGTTTCACTGGTCGACGGTGGGAGCTTCGCTGCGGCAGGCCAATCTGGGCTTGCTGCTGCTGGCTTTGGTGACGATATACGGGTGCTTCGCGATTCGGGCGGTGCGCTGGAACATTTTGTCGCGGTCGTTTGGGCCGACGGCGTTCTGGCCGACCTACAGCGCGACGCTTTCTGGATTTGCTTGCACCTTTCTGCTGGGACGCGCGGGCGAGCCGATTCGTCCGGTGCTGATCGGCAAAAAGAATTGGCTGCCGATTCCGAACATGTTCGGGGTATACGTCCTGGAACGGGTTTTCGACGTGGCCGCCGCGGCGGTGATTGCCGGCTCGGCGCTGCTGCTGTTCCAACGCAAGGAAATTCCGGGCGTGCACATTCCGCTGATGGATAAGGCGCGTTTTGCCGGAGCGCTGCTGATCGTCGGCCTGCTGTGCATGATTTCGTTTCTGGTTTACTTCCGCTATCACGGGGCGGAATGGCTGGCCGGGCGTTTTGCGCAATCTTCCTGGCGCGAAGGCTGGCGCGGGAAAATCGTGGCGCTGCTGGAGGGCTTCAGCGAAGGCCTGCAGGGAATTCGCAGCGCGATGGATTTGGTGGTGCTGTCGGCATTGACCGCGGTGCACTGGGCGTTGATCGTGGCGTGTTATTTGTGGATCGCGCACGCGCTGGGCGGGCAACTGCTGACGCTCGATTATTCGGACGCGATGCTGGTGCTGGCGTTTTCGGTGGTGGGTTCGACCATGCAGCTGCCCGGAGTGGGCGGGGGCGCGCAGGTGGCGACGTTTCTTGTCTTCACCCTGGTCTTTGGAGTAGAAAAGGTTCCGGCGGCGACCACTTCGATTCTGATCTGGCTGATTACGTTTGCGTCGTGCTCGCTGGTGGGCTTGCCGCTGTTGTTTATCGAAGGCTGGTCGATGGGCGAGCTGCGCGAAATGGCTACGGGCGCGCGGCGGGATGCGGAAGTGAAAATGGAACGCGACGCGGAAGCGGAAGCCGCGAATTTTCTGATGCGCGGCGATGGCGCGGCGGAAGCGCTGATGGCAGCGGAAAGAAAAATCTGAAGAGAGGCCGAGTTGAAGTGTCCGTTCTGCACCAACCTGGATGACAAAGTGGTTGATTCGCGCGAGGCGCGGACCGGGGATTTGATTCGCCGGCGGCGGGAGTGTTTGAAATGCTCGCGGCGGTTCACTACTTACGAGCGCATCGACGAAATTCCTTACATGGTCATCAAGAAAGATGGCCGGCGGGAGAAATTCGAACGGCATAAATTGTTGCAGGGGTTGTTGAAGGCTTGCGAGAAGCGTCCGGTGCCGGTGGCCAAGCTGGAGGCGATTGTCGATGAGGCGGAGCAGTTTGTTAGCGATTCGCCGGAGCGCGAGCGGACGACTAAGGATATCGGCGAGCACATTATGGGCAAGTTGAAGAAATTGGATAAGGTGGCGTATGTAAGGTTCGCGTCGGTGTATTTGGATTTTAAGGACGTGAAGGAATTTATGGATGAGTTGAAGGGATTGCTGAAGGACCGCGCGATTAAGAAATAAATGCGCGGCGTGATGTCTCCGTGCGTTCCGCCGTTCGTCTCTGTGTTTCAGCTTTAAGATTTAACACAGAGAACACAGAGAAAAACTTGAGAACACGGAGAGCTCGCCTTTGTAGCGCCGGTCTTTAGACCGCCATTTGTGACGCGGCGGGGATCGATGGCGGTCTAAAGACCGGCGCTACAAAGGACGCTACAAAAACGAAAAACTAGCTGGCGTTCCAGACGCCGGCGGCGAATTTTTTAATGGTGCGGAATCCGAGGTGTTCGTAGAGGCGCACGGCGGATGTGTTGATGCTGGTCACGGTGAGGGACACGGATTTGTAGTCGCGGCGGCGCAGCGCCTGGATGGAGCTTTCCATCATGGCGCGGCCGATGCCGTTGCCTTGATGGCCGGGCATCACGCAGATTTGGGTGGTGTGGCCGACGCCTTCGGCGACGGTGGAAGTGAGGACCATGCCGACGGGGCGGTCGCCGGTCGCGGGGCGCACGAGGAACGAAGCTTCTGGAAGAAACTGCCCGCAGCCGGGCAGCAGCACGATGTTGCGGAGGAATTTCATTCCTCCGGCTTCGCTGCGGTACTGGTCGTTGATTTCTCCATCGACGTGATTCGCATAGGCCAACTGAATTAAACGCGCGGCGGGTTCGAAGGCGCGATCGCTCCACGGTTCGAGTTTCAATCCCCCCGAAATCTGCTGCGTGGTGAGCCGCGCTTTTTCGAGCGGCAGCAACATGAACTGGCGATCGTGCAGCTTGAAGTATTGGGAGAGGAAAATGGGATCGAGGCGGGTGCCGAAAGGCATGAGTTGGGCTTCGACGCGCTCGAGGCGCGGCGTGGCGTGCAGCGCGGCGACCATTTCCGTCACCAGCTTGCGGGTGATGGCTTCCTGCTCAAATTGCGAGGAGACGTAGAGGCCGCCGATCAGTCCTTTGTGGTCCTCGAGGACGTAGAAACCGTAGCCGGCGGGGCGACCGTTCTCCATGGCCGCGTAGCCACCGAGCGAGCGCGAGTCGATGAACTTCTTGATGAGCTCGACCGAGGGGCGGTAATCCCAATGCAGTTCGTCGCGCCAGTGGCGGATTTCTTCCTGGAATAATGGCTCAAGCGAGCGGGACTGGATTTGGCGAAGATCGAGGATTTGGGTCAAGAGTTGGGGAACCAGTGATCATTATAGACGCGCGCTGCGGCATTACCAATGGCTGCAACTTGCCCTAAACATAACGGGGTCAGCAGATGCGCGGGAAAAGGCGCGAAAGATTCGTGCTACGATTTACTTCGACGCGGGACAGAGGCGCTGCGCCCGCACACCCAGCATGGCTGCCCTTCAAGACTTACGCTACCCGACTTCTACCTTGGCGAAGCTGCTATCCGGGCTGCTGGCCGTGGCGCTTTTCTGCTTTGTGGCGATTTCGGCGGTGGCCGGGTTTCTGGTGTACCAGATTGTGCGGCCGGCGCGGGCGGCGGCTTCTTACGATTTGAGTGTGATGATGGGGCATCCGGTGACGCTGTCGTTTCCGGTGGAGGGTGGCGGGGCTGGTGGCGGCGTGCGCGAGGGATTCTTTTTTCCGGGTTTGCGCGGGGCGCCGACGATTATTGTCTGCCATGGATACGGATCGCAGCGGTCGGACGTTTTGACTCTGGTGAGCGCGCTGCAGGATCAGCAGTTCAATGTTTTTCTTTTTGATTTTGCGGGGCATGGGAATAATCCTCCGGGGACCACGCTGGGTTATCGCGAAGTGGGGGAGTTGCGTTCGGCGATGCAGACGATTGCGACGCGGGATGATGTGGATCCGAATCGATTTGGATTGTGGGGCGTGGATATGGGCGGGTACGTGGTGTTGGAAGTAGCGACGACTGATCCGCGGGTGAAGGCTTTTATTGTGGATGATGCGTATTCGGATCCGCGGATTCTGGTGCAGAGCGAAGTGAAGCGGTCTGGATTGACCGTGCTGCCCTTGGTGGACAAGTTTTCGGATTTTGGATTTCGGATGCTGAATTACCAGTTCAAGTCGCAGCCGCCGGTGACCGGGCAGCTGATTAAGACCAAGGGCGTGCCGAAACTTTTTATTGTGTCGGAGGATCGTCAGGTGCTGGCGACCGAGACGATGGATATGTACAACCGGGCGCCGGATCCGAAGACGGTGACGCGGACGAATACGGCGTATTCGGTGATGTCCGACGATTCGCGTAAGAATTATGAGACGCAGGTGGTGGGATTTTTCCTGCAGAATTTGCCGCCGACGGCATCCGCGTCGTCGGCTGCTGCGGCCGCTGCGGCCGCTCCTCCGGCAAAGAACTAGCGCAGGACTGGATCGATCTTCACGTAACGAATTCCGCGTTCTTGTGGATTTACCGCGCCGTTGAACCTTCCTAGTTTTTTCAATTCGATCAGACCCTTTGAGGTGGTGAGGATGGAGGCCGCGCCGGAATTTTCGGGCGTCCATTCGGTGATGGGGCGCTCGGCGTAGAAGGCCACGCCGTAATTCATCGAGCGGGTTAGGTGGAAGGTGTAGAGGTTCGTTTCGGTTGCTGCGTCGATCCAGGTGGCGCGTTGGCGGGCGGAAATGTCGGGATCGATGCCGGGGAGCAGGGAGAGGCCGGCGATTTCTACGGTGATGGCGGCGGCTACGGCGGTGGTTACGACTAGAAGTTCTAAGTTGAGTTTGAAACCGGCGACGACGGATGCAAGGGATGCGACGCACGCGATTAGCAGGACGATTTTGGCTGACGTAGCGGTTGGTGGATTCGGCAGGAAATATTGAGCGGCGCCCATGCCTAAGGCCAGCCAGGTGATTCCTATTAGCGTTCCCACGACGATGCTTAGACGGCGCGCTCGCGCAAATCCATTTCTCGCCGTGGCGGCGAGGACGAGGGCCAGCGGCGGAATGGCGGGCAGGATGTAGCTGGGGAGCTTGGATTGTGAGGCGCTGAAAAATAAAACCGGGAAGATGGCCCAGCAGGCGAAGAAGAAGGTTGGAGAATTTTTCCAGGTGTTTACGCGCAGGGCGTCGCGGCTTTGCTGCAGGGCGAAAAAGGAAAATGCGGCCCAGGGAAGAATCGCGAGCACGGTGATGGGCAGGAAAAACCAGAAGGGCTGGATGTGCTGGAAGACTGGGGTGAGGTAGCGCTGGAAATTGTGCTGGAAGATGAAGACGTGGAGGAAATCGGGATTTCTTCGGGCGCAGATTAGGTACCAGGGCAGGGCGACGACGCAGAAAGAGGCGATGGCGATCGGATGAGCTAGACGGACTGTGTTGCGAAGATTTTTGGCCGCGAGCGCCCAGATTCCGAGGGCGCCTCCGGCGAGGATTACGGCGGCGGGGCCTTTGGCCAGGACGCCGAGGCCGAGGAAGGCTCCGAACAAAAATAAAGTGAACGTGGATGAATTTTGTTTTGGCGACGATCCGGGTTCGGCGGAGCGGAGGGCGCCGGCGTCGCGCAGGATGGCTGCTGCTGTGGCCATGGCGAGAGCGATGGATGCGCTGAAAAGCATGTCGGGGGTGGCGGCGCGGGCGAAGCCGATGGCGGCGACGCTGGTGGAAAAAATGATGGGCGCGAGTAGTGACGGGCGTGCGAGCGCGGCGGCGATGCTGGTCGCTGTATCCGTTTGCGATGGCTCGTAAAATTTCCAGCCCAGCCAGCTGAGGGCGAATGCAGCGGCTAGCGCGGCGAAAGCGGAGGGTAGGCGCGCGGCCCATTCGGCGGGAAGGTGGATAGTGAAGCCGATGGCGGCGGCCCAGTAATAGAGGATGGGCTTTTCGAACCAGGGGCTGTTGTAGAGGCGCGGGGTGACCCAGTCTCCGGTTTGGGCCATGGCTCGGGCGATCCAGGCGTAGCGGGGTTCGTCGGGACCGACGAGACCGAAGGCGCCTAGGTGGGTGAAGAGGCAGACGGCGATGATTGCGGCGGCCGAAAAAATCGCGAGGGGATTTGGTTTTGGTGACGAGGGTTGGTTCGATTCGGTCAAGGCGCGTTGAGTTTAACATTTGAAATTGATTTGTGGACGGAGTGGTGTGGGCAGCGTGCGGGGCGCCTCGGCGGGTGGGTGAGGGTGCTGGCTTGCGCGATGGGAAGGCTTGCGCAGAAGGCGCGCCAAGAGGGAGGGGGACCAGAGGCGATTTTTTTTTGGCGGGACTGAAGTCCCGCCGTTCCTCTTGCGGCTTGCTTATTGTTCGGCGGCGAGACCGGGCCGAGTCCCTCAGCGGCTGAAGCCGCTGGTTTTTGTGCGGCTTTTCGGCACGGCTGAGGCCGTGGCCTGGCCCAAGGCAACGGCGGAGAGGCTTGCTCGGGCGGGTGGTGGTTGAAGTTGACGAAGGCTCGCCGGAAGGGCACCGCGAGCGGTAGGCGCTTCGCGCGAGATTTTATGTCGGAGCTAAAGCTCCGACCCCCTAAGAGGCGGAGATGGGGTCTTAAGGTTGTGGCGAGAAGTGGAGATCGAAGAGAGATCCCTCGTCGCGGCAGGCGCTCTGTCGGGAAGACAACGTGAAACGGAATCAACGGCGTTGAAGCATATCCCCCCGCCTTCGCGATAATTCTGCTTCCGCGCGGCGAAGCGCGGCGCTCGGGATGACAACGAAAAACTGCGAGCAAATTCAAAAGCAAGGGATTGGCGATGATTCGCTTGGTGGCCGGGGGAGTTGGATTTAAACCCGCACCCTTTGCGTGAAACAGAGGCGCAAAGAGTGCGGCACCCGGAAAAACAGATTCAACGGCGACTGCAAATGGTCCGCCTGAAGGCGGCCGCTACGTAGAACCAACTACAACGGCTAAGGCAAACGCGAAGGGTGAGGTGGCGGCAGCTGCAGTTCGCGCGGCTGACTGCGCGGCGCTACGCGGAGGTGGTGGAAATGGTGCGGTGGCGGAGATTGGTGGCGGCGATTACGGCGATCATGGCTGCTGCGATTACTGCGGAGGAGGCGATGCGGCCTAGGGCCAGGCCGCCTTCGGTGTGGGGTTTGGTTAGGGTGTCGCCTAAGGTGGCGCCCAGGGGGCGGGTGAGAATGTAGGCGGCCCAGAAGAGGAGGCTGCGCGAGATTTTAGTGAAGTAGGCGGCTGCGGCTACTGCGGCAATGAGTGCGGCGAAGAGTAGGGCGCCGCGTTCGAAGCCTAGGCCGGCATTGTCGGCGGTGAAATCGCCGAGGGCGGTGCCCAGGGTGTTGGAGACCAGGATGGCGAGCCAGTAAAAGATTTCGTCGGTGCGGGTGGTGATCTGGTCGACGCGGATGGCTCCGGTGGTGAAGCGCCAGGCGAGGAGTACGGCGATGACGGCGGAAAAAAGAAGGATGGAGGATTTGACGTAGCCGAGGCCTAGGGTGCGATCGAGGTAGTCGGAAGTGGTGGTGCCGACCGTCGTGGTGGCGACGACTACGGCCCAGTAGGCGGCGGGATGGTAGCGGCGGGTGGCGAGTTGGGCGATGAGCGTGACGGCGAAGAAGGCTAAGAAGATTAGGGAGCTTACGGCGTAGCCGAGGTTGAGCGTCATGGAGAGAGCGTCGCCGCCGGTTTCGCCGAGGGTGGTGGCTAGGATTTTGGCGACCCAGAAGGCTAGGGCGACTTGAGGGACTTTGCTGGTGAGTATGGAGGCGGTTGCGGATTTGATTTCGGTGGGCCTCGACGAAGTGGAGTCGAAGGTGGCGGCGAGAAGCGGGATGGTGGACATGATTTAGGATTCCTCGCGGTGAAGAAATCGCGTGGGGAGTTTAGCTCTGAGGATTGGGGAAGGCAACGGCGAGGGCGCAGCTGAGTGGTGATGTGGCAATCGAAGAGAGATCCCTCGTCGCGAAAGGCGCTCTGTCGGGATGACAACGTGAACCGAGGCAATGGCAATGGCAACGGCGAATTCCACGGCTTTTGAAGCAGATCCCTCGCTGCGCTTCGGGATGACAGCGTGTGGGCGTGGAGGAATTTGGAGGAGGTGGCGCTGGCGTCGGTTTTGCGGGTCTTGCATAATGACGCCGATGCGGGAATGGATTGAGTATGCGGCGGCGTGGATTGGGTTGAAGGTGCTTGGGGTTTTGCCGCGTCCGGTGGCGAGGTGGGTGGGGGCTACGTTTGCGGCGGTGGCTTATCGGCTGCGGCCGCCTTTGCGACGGGCGGCGGAGCAGAATTTGTCGATGGCGTTTCCGGAGTGGAGTGTCGCGAAACGTAGCGAAGTAATTCGGAGGATGATCCAGCAGGTGGGGTGGATGGCTGGGGAGTTTGCGCAGCTGCCGAAATTGAACCGGACGAATATTGAAGAAGTTGTGGTGATTGACGGCTTTGAGAATTTTGATGCGGCGAAACGGCGGGGGAAGGGCGTGCTTTTTCTTACCGGGCATATGAGTGCTTGGGAGCTTTCGTCGTTTGCACATGCGTTGTATGGGTATCCGCTGCATTTTTTGGTGCGGCCGGTTTCGAATGGACGGATCGACGCGCTGATTAACCGGTATCGATGTTTGTCGGGGAACCGGCCGATTGAGAAGAATAAATCGGCGCGAGCGATTTTGAAGACGTTGGGGGACGCGGGGACGGTGGGGATTTTGATGGATCACAACACGGCGATTGAAGAGGGCGTGTTTGTGAATTTTTTTGGGATTCCGGCCTCGACGACTTCTGGGTTGGCGCGGTTGGCTTTGAGGACGGAGGCGGCGGTGGTGCCGGGATTTTTGATTTGGGATGTGGCTCGGAGGAAGTATCGGTTGCGGTTTGAGCCGGCGGTGGAGCTTTCGCGGACGGGGGATGAAGAGGCGGATGTTCGGGAGAATACGCAGAGATTTACAAAGGTGATTGAGGAGCAGGTGCGGCGGCATCCGGATCAGTGGTTGTGGGTGCATAAGCGGTGGAAGACGAGGCCGGTGGGGGATCCGCCGATTTATTCGTTTTAGGGGATGCGGATTTGGTTTGGTGCGGGGGCAAAGGCAACGGCGGACTTCAAAAGCAACGGCGGATTCGTGGAGCTGGTTGAGTGTGAAGTCGGCGGAGTAGTTGATTGCCGGAGGCACATCCCACTGAAGGTGGGGTGCAGACAGGCTGAAAGCCTGTCCTACTTGAGCGGGGCAGATAGGCTGAGAGCCTGTCCCACTTGGACGGGGCGGCCTTCGAGCGCAGTGCAATTTTATTTCACGGTAAAACGAGGCGACGAAGATGCGGAGCGCGGGAGAGCTTGCTGAATTTTTGGGGGCGGGGATTAGCGGCGATGGAGACGTGCAAGTTTCGGGAGTGGCGAATCCTGATGCGGCGGCGGCTGGGGATTTGATTTATGTTGATGCGGCTAAGCATTTGGAGCGCGCGCTGAAATCGCGAGCGCGGTGCGTGCTGGTTCCCGAGGGCATGGAGATGGCGGGGAAGACTACGATTGCGGTGCGCCATCCGAAATTTGCGTTTGCGAAGGCGGCGGGGTGGCTCGCGGAGCGTCCGGCGCTGCGCGTGGAGATTCATCCTACGGCGATTGTGGCGGATTCGGCGCGGTTGGCTGCTGGGATTCGGGTGGGGCCTTATGTGGTGATCGAAGAGGATGTGGAGGTGGGGCACGGCACGGAGATTGAGGCGTTTTGTTTTTTGGGACGCGGAGCTAGCGTGGGGCGGGAGTGCCGGTTGCATCCGCGGGTGACTTTGTATGCTGGGGCGAAGATTAAGGATCGCGTGGAATTGCATACGGGCGTGGTGATTGGGGGCGATGGGTTTGGATATGTGTTTGGGGAAGGGCAGCATGTGAAATTTCCGCAGGTGGGGACGGTGGAGATTGGCGATGACGTGGAGATTGGATGCAATTCTACCGTTGATCGCGGGTCGCTGGACGCGACGGTGGTGGGCGCGGGGGTGAAGATTGATAATTTGGTGCAAATCGCGCACAACGTGAATATTGGGAGGAATTCGGTGGTGGCGGCGCAGGTGGGCGTTTCGGGGAGCACGGAAATCGGGGAGAACGTGGTGATTGGCGGGCAGGTCGGGATCGCGGACCATTGCACGCTGGAGAGTGGGGCGATTATTGGGGCGCAGGCGGGGATTCCTACGGGAAAGACGATTCGGGGTGCTGGGCAGATGGTATGGGGAACGCCAGCGCGGCCGATCGAGCGGTTCAAGGAGCAGTATGGGTGGATTTCCAGGCTGCCGGACTTGGCGGCGCGGATACGGAAACTGGAGGAAGGCGTTAAGGGATGAGGCATGGTGGGGACAAAAAAAGGCAAACCTTGGTGGCGAATTCGGACATCCCATGGAGAGCAGAAGGTGCTGGGGCGTTTGGGCCTGGCTTTACGGTACGGTGAAAGTGCGGTTAAAGATTAAGGCAGTGGCTAGTTTCTAGTGGCTGGTGGCGAGAGATGGCTGCGGCGGGTGAGTTGAGGGCCTTTCGGCTGATGGAACGAACGGTATTTCCGATTGACCCTAAGTCGAAAGCCAAAGATAATAGAAGTGTTAGGTCCAAGGCCACGGTTCCGAAAGACAAAAGTTAAGCAAAGGCTCGCTTCGCAGGATTGGCTGGGATGTGCCGGACAAGCCGATAGGGATGCGAGCGATTTTTATTGGGGAACCGCTTCATTGAGATTTTCGCATGAGTTTCGCCCCGCGCAGAGGGGCCGGAGTAGTGGGTACTTCCTGAGGAACGCTATAGATGACACCCGAAGCAAAGCGGCGAGCTAACGTGGCCATGGAATCCAGTTCGATGGGCACGGCCACAGCGCGCAGCCGGAATATCGACTCCCAAGTAGAACAAGCGGTCGCGAACAGCCGGAATTATCTGCTGTCGACGCAGACGCAAGAGGGCTACTGGTGGTCGGAGCTGGAAGCCGACACGACGCTCGAATCCGATTACATTCTCTACCTGCACATTCTGGATCAACTGGAATCGCCGAAGACGGCGAAGCTGGCCAACTACATTCGTAAGAAGCAGCTTCCGGACGGCGGCTGGAATATTTTTGAGGGCGGGCCTTCGGAGTTGAACGCGACGATCAAGGCGTACATGGCGCTGCGTTTGGCGGGGCAGCCGGCTTCGCATCCGGATCTGGTGCGGGCGAAAGATAAAGTTATCGAGCTGGGTGGGATTGAGGGGACGAATTCTTACGTTCGTTTTTATCTGGCGATGGTGGGCGCGGTTGCTTGGAGCATCGTGCCATGCGATTCCTCCGGAGTTGATGCTGCTGCCGGATTGGGTTCCGATCAACATTTACGAAATGTCTTCCTGGACGCGCGGGATTGTGATTCCGCTGGCGTTGATCTACGCGCATAAGCCGGACTGGACGTTTGCCGGAAGGCGTGACGGCGACTGAACTTTTCAAGCGAGCCGGGCGAGCAAGCCGAAATCGTTCAAGTGGGACGCCAGCGATAATTTCCTGGAAGAATTTGTTTTTGGCGCTGGACCGCGGGCTGCGGGTTTACGAGCGGCTGCCGTTTAAGCCTTTTCGCGAGCTGGCACATTCGATGGCGCGGAAGTGGATGGTGGAGCGGCTGGAGCGCAGCGAAGGGCTGGGCACGATTTATCCGGCGATGATGAATTCGATTTTCGCTTTGCTGGCGGAAGGCGCGGATCCGAGCGATCCGCTGGTGGCGCGCGAAATTAATTTCCTGGCGCGATATGAGATTGAAGAAGGCGATACTTTGCGAGTGCAGCCGTGCATTTCTCCGGTGTGGGATACGGCGATCGCGATGGTGTCGTTCGAAGAGTCGGGAATTGATCCGGCGCATCCGTCGTTGATTGCGGCGGAGCGTTGGGTGGTGAAGAACCAGATTCTGGGACCTGGCGACTGGCAGGTGAAGAACAAGGATGCGGCGCCGGGCGGGTGGGCGTTTGAATTTAAGAACGATTATTATCCGGACACGGACGACACGGCGTTCGTGCTGATGGCCTTGGGGCGCGTGGCGGATCCGGAAGTGGAGCCGCTGCGACGGTCGATGCGGCGCGGGCCTCGAGTGGTTTTTGTCGATGCAGAACGCGGATGGCGGGTGGGGCGCGTTCGACCACGAAAACAATTTGCAGTTTTTGAATCACATTCCGTTCGCGGACCACAACGCGATGCTGGATCCTTCGACGGCGGACGTGACGGCGCGCGCGGTGGAGTGTTTAGGGCAGATGGGCTGGCCGGCGGAACATCCGATCGTGCAGCGCGCGACTTCTTTTATTCGGCATGAGCAGACGGACGAGGGTGCGTGGTTCGGGCGCTGGGGCGTGAATTACGTTTACGGAACCAGCGGCGTGCTGCGGGCGATGGAAACGATTGGGCAATCGACTGGGGTCGGAAGGGCAGCGCGCGGCGAAGTGGCTGAAGTCGGTGCAGAATCCGGATGGTGGATTCGGCGAATCGATTCTTTCGTATTACGACGAGAAACTGAAAGGGAAGGGCAAGAGCACGGCTTCGCAGACGGCCTGGGGATTGATTGGGTTGCTGGCGGTGGTGGGGCCGAATGATCCGAGCGTGGAGCGCGCGATTGGCTGGCTGGTGGAGAATCAGAAAGCGGATGGATCGTGGGATGAGGCCGAATTTACCGGTACGGGATTTCCGTGCGTGTTTTACCTGAAGTATCACATCTACCGGAACGCGTTTCCCCTGTACGCGCTGGCGCGTTATGACAACCTGCGCAAAGGCCGCCGAAGGTTTATGGGCGTACAAATTCCCGCGAGCGATGTAAAGCTGGCGGCCGACCCTGACCACCGGTAAAGATTCGCGGCAGAAATTCCACCCGTGAGAAATCGCGCGCAGGATTGGCGCGGGCTTTTCGGTTTTTTGCGATTCTGAGGCTTGGTGAAAACCATGTGGCAGCGAGCGGAAAACACGGTGATGCGGGTTCGATGACCACGCTGGTCACCGGCGCAACGGGATTTGTAGGCAGCCACATAGCGCGGCAACTTCTCTCCTCCGGCGAAAACGTAAGAGTCCTGGTGCGTCCCACGAGTAATCTAAAGCTACTGGAAGAGCTGCGCGTGGAGCGGATGGAAGGCGATCTGCGGGATGGGGCGTCGATCGAGCGCGCGATGCAAGGCGTGCGGCGGGTGTTTCACGTGGCGGCGGATTATCGTTTGTGGACCGCGCATCCGGAAGAACTCTACGAAAGCAATGTGGAAGGGACGCGGAGATTGCTGGCCGCGGCGCAACGCGCAGGGGTGGAGCGCGTGGTGTACACCAGCACGGTGGCGACGATTGCGGTGCCGCGGCATGGAGCGCTGCCGAACGAAGCGACCGAGGCGCGGCTGGACGAAATGATCGGGCACTATAAGAAATCGAAATTTTTGGCGGAGCAGATGGCAGTGGACGCGGCGAAGGCCGGCGTGCCGGTGGTGATTGTTAATCCGACGGCTCCGGTGGGGCCGGGAGACTGGAAGCCGACGCCGACGGGGAAAATTATTCTGGATTTTCTGCGTGGGAAGATGCCGGCATATGTGGATACGGGATTGAATGTGGCCGGCGTGGAAGACGTGGCCGCGGGACATTTGTTGGCGGCCGAAAAAGGGCGCGCCGGCGAGCGTTACATTTTGGGCGGACGGAATATGACGTTGAAGGAAATCCTGGATGCGCTGGCGGCGATCACCGGGAAGCGCGCACCGCGCGTGAAACTACCACATGTGGTAGCTTTAGCGGCGGGGTATGCCGACGAGATGTACTCGCGGATAGCGGGACGCGAGCCGCAGATTCCGGTGGAAGGCGTGAAGATGTCGCGGCACAAGATGTTTGTGGAGAGCGACAAGGCGGCGCGGGAGTTAGGTTATAAGCCGGGGAAGATTGAGGCGGCGCTGGAGCGCGCGGTGCGGTGGTACGAGGATAATGGTTACGTGGCGGGACGCGCGGGCGGGAAACGAGTGGCGCATCCGGCGGCGGCTTAGGTGCGGTGAAGATTCTGGTAACATTCGCGGTAGAAGCTGAGTTCGCGCCATGGCGAAAATTGCGAAGGTTTGCGGCCAGCAGCTTGGTTGACGTTCCGACTTATCGCGCGGAAATAGGCGCCGTGAGCGTGGATGTGATCCTGACCGGGATGGGACCGGCGAACGCGCGACGCGCGACTGAAATTGTGTTGTCAGCAGAGCATGATGCGTGCATTTCTTCGGGTTTCGGCGGGGGGCTGAAACCGGAGTACGCGATCGCGGATGTGTTGGTTGCGGCTGCGGTCGGCCAGTTTGGAACCCCCAATACAATTAGAAGTGACGCGGCATTGGTGGAAAACGCGTTACGCACCAACTGCGCTGTTGAGGCCAAGCGTTTTGTAAGCGTCGATCGTGTGGCCGGAACGCCGGAAGAGAAACGAGAACTGGCGGAATACGGGGATGCGGTCGAGATGGAAAGTTATGCGGTTTTAGCGGTGGCGGCGCAACACAAGGTTCCAGCGGTGGCGATTCGGGCGATTTCGGATCGATTCGATCAGAAGCTGCCCATAGATTTTAGCGGAACGATCGACGAGTGCGGGCACGTGTTGAAAGGAAAGCTCGCGCGAAAGATTGCGAGCGACCCTTCGAAGATTCCAGCGCTGATTCGCTTGGGAAAACAAAGCCAGGCGGCGGCAGGGCGGCTGGCGGAATTTTTGGAGAGCTACATCGAGCGGCTTGCGGCGCCCGAGAGCGACTCGGCAAAAGTTGGATTCGAAAAAGTGACGCATAATTAGAGAACATGAGCCGGACCATCGAAAATTTGGCGGGGCAGGTTGCGGCGCGGGGCGCCGGGAAGATGCGGGCCGGGGTGTATCGGGGGAAGGGACAGGTGGTGGTGGAGACTTTGCCAATTCCGGGGATTGGCGAAGGGGAACTTTTGTTTCGGGTGGCGGCGTGCGGGATCTGCGGGACGGACATCAAGAAGATTCATCATGGATTCGTGGCGGCGCCGCAGGTTTTGGGGCACGAACTGGCTGGGACGGTGGTGAAGGTCGGTCGCGGGGTTACGAAATTCAAGGTGGGCGACCGGGTGGTCAGCTTTCATCATATTCCGTGCGACAACTGTTTTTACTGCGAGAAGAAACTTTTCTCGCAGTGCGCGGGTTATAAGAAGACGGGATTGACCGCGGGGTATGGCGATCCCAATGGCGGGGGATTCGGGGAGTATGTCCGGGCCATGCCGTGGATTGTGGAGCGCGGGATGATTGCGTTGCCGGATGACGTGAGTTTCGAGGAAGCGACGTTCGTCGAGCCGGTGAATACCTGCTTGAAAGCGGTGCGCAAGGCACGTGTGGCGAAGGGCGAGACGGTTCTGGTGATTGGCCAGGGGCCGATTGGAATGCTGCTGATGATTCTGGCGAAGTATGAAGGCGCGGACGTGTATGCGAGCGACCCGATGGCGGGGCGGCGGGCGGCGAGTTTGAAGTTTGGATCCAAGGAAGTTTTCGATCCGACGAAGCAAAATTTGCAGGAAGAAATGCGGAAGCGGACCGGCGGGCGGGGAGCGGATGTGGTGCTGGTGGCGGTGCCCAGCCCGGCACTGGTGCCGGAGGCGCTGGCGATAGCGCGTCCCGGCGGGCGCGTGCTACTCTTTGCACATAACGATCCGGTCATGCAGCTGGGCTTTCCGGCGGCGACGGTGGGAGTGGAAGAGAAGGAAATCCTGGGGAGCTACAGCGCTTCCGTGGACGATCAAGCGGAATCCGCGGCGCTTGTTTTCGAGCGTCGTCTACCCGTACGCGAACTCATATCTCATAGGTTCCCGCTCGAGCGTATTGCTGAAGCGTTGGAACTTGCTGCGCATCCGGCGGAAGACACGCTAAAAGTGGTGATCACTCACGCATGAGCACTGATAAAGAAAGAAACGGGCACATGTCGGCGGCGATTCTGTACGGCGTCGAAGATTTGAAGATTGAAACCGTCGATATCCCAAAAATCGAAGAAGACGAAGTACTGGTGCGGGTGAAGGTGGCATTGACCTGCGGCACGGATTTGAAGGTGTGGAAACGCGGGTATCACGCGCGGATGATCAAGCCGCCCGCGCCTTTCGGGCACGAGCTGGCGGGAATCATCGAAGAAACCGGCAAGCGAGTGAACGGGGGCGTGCGCAAAGGCATGCGCGTGTTTCCGGCGAATTCGGCGCCGTGCAACGTTTGTTTCTACTGCAAGAAGGGTCAGCCGAACCTCTGCGAAGATCTGCTGTTCAATAACGGCGCTTACGCGGAGTACATCCGCATTCCGGGAAGGATCGTGCGGCAGAACATGCTGGAGATTCCGGACGGGGTTTCTTTTGCGGATGCGGCGATGGCCGAGCCGCTGGCCTGCGTGCTGCGCGGGATTTACGAGACGGGCATCAAGGCCGGCGACACGGCGGTGGTGATCGGTTGCGGCGCGATCGGGCTGAAATTCATTCGGATTCTGGCGCAGCGGAACGTGCGGGTGATCGCGATCGGGAAACGGAAGAGCCAGATGGATATCGCGCGGCGGTTGGGCGCGACTGCTGCGTTCGACGTGGCCGAAGTGGAAAATCCGGTCGCGGCGGTGCGTCAACTGACCGAAGGCGCGCGCGGCGCGGATGCGGTGATCGAAGCGGTAGGACGGGCGCAGACCTGGGAATGGGCGCTGCAGATTGTGCGCAAGGGCGGGACGGTGAATTTGTTTGGTGGGTGCCCTTCGGGAACGGAAGTGAAGATCGATCCGGCGGCGCTGCATTACGCGGAAATCACCATCAAGTCGACGTTTCACCACACGCCGCAATTCATTCGCGAAGCGATGGAGACGATTGCGCGGGGCGAAATTCGCGCGAGCGATTTCGTGACCGGCGAAGTGCATCTGGAAGAGTTGCCGCAGGTTTTTCTGGACATGAAGAACCGCAACGGCGAACTGAAGACCGCGGTTATTCCCTGACGAGAATTGTCTCCGGGCGCCATGCTGCCGACACCAGAACTGGAAATCGCGCGTAATCTTCCTGCTGAGAATTGTTCTGCGTCCGAAGCCGAGCGGTATACGCGCTGGCTGGCGACGCATCACTACGAAAACTTCAATGTAGTTTCCTGGTTGTTGCCGCGCGAACTCCATCAGCATTTTTACAATGTGTACGCCTATTGCCGGTGGTCGGACGATTTGGGCGATGAAGTGGCGGACTCGGCGCGGGCTTTGCAGCTTTTGGATGCGTGGGAAGACGAGCTGCGGCTGATTTATGCCGAGGGCGCGGGGCCTTCGCATCCGGTGCTGATTGCTTTGCGGGAGACGATTCGGGCGAAGGATATTCCGATTGATCCGTTTAGTGATTTGCTGCGGGCGTTTCGGCGGGATCAAGTGGTAAAGCGCTACGCGAATTGGGCTGAGGTGCACGACTACTGCGTGTATTCAGCGAATCCGGTAGGGCGGTTGGTTTTGTATTTGTGCGATTACCGGGATGCGGCGCGGCAGAAGATGTCGGACGCGACTTGCACGGCACTCCAGCTGGCGAATTTCTGGCAGGACGTTTCGCGGGATTTGGAGAAGGGAAGGATTTATATTCCGGTGGATGAATTGAAGGCGCATGGGTTGAGTGAGGCGGAGATTGTCGGGAAGAAGTTCGATTCGCGTTACGTGGGTCTGATGAAGGCGTTGATTGATCGGACGCGCGGGTTGTTTGCCGAAGGGCGGCCGCTGGCTGGGACGGTGAAGCCGTTTTTGCGGACGGATTTGGAGATGTTTACTCGTGGCGGGTTGGCGATTCTGGATGCGATTGAGGCGTCGGGGTACAACACGCTGGAGCATCGGCCGTCGGTGAGTAAGTTGACGCAGGCGAAGTTGCTGGTGCAGACGTTGGCGGTGACGGCGTTTTCGCGGGGAAAAGGAAACCTGTCCTCAGGGGCTAAGGCCTCTGGCTTAAGTTCGAGCGATATGTCGGAGCTGAAGCTCCGACCCCCTAAAAGCCTTTCGACCGCCAACGGTTTCGATGCGGGAAACGCCAAGGACCTGCCGTATTCGGATGCGGTGCGCGAATCTTATGCGGAGTGCAACCGGATTGCGCGGGCTTCGAAGAGCAGTTTTTATTTGGCGTTTTATGGACTGCGCAAAGAGAAGCGGAATGCGTTGTGCGCTCTGTATGCGTTCATGCGGCTGATTGATGATGTGTCGGACGAGCCTGGGGATCTGGAATCGAAGAGGCAGGGTTTGGCGCGGTGGCGTGGGATGTTGGATGACGGGGTGGATGGGCGAACGGCGGGACATGCGGTCTTGCCGGCGCTAGGCGATACGATTTCGCGGTTCGGAATTCCGACGCGGTATTTTCACGATTTGATTTTGGGCGCGGAAATGGATTTGACGGTGACGCGCTATGCTACGTTCGACCGGCTGGCGGAATATTGCTACCGCGTGGCTGGCACCGTCGGGCTGACGTGCATTCATGTGTTCGGATTTGAAGATCCGAAGGCGCCGGATCTGGCGGAGCGGCTTGGCCTCGCGTTCCAACTGACGAATATCATTCGCGACGTGAGAAGCGATTACGAAATGGGCCGCGTCTATTTGCCGCAGGAAGATTTGGCGCGATTTGGAATCAGCGAAGCGGAACTGGGCGGGCCGGTTACGGAAAAAATGCGGGAGCTGCTGGAATTCGAGGCGGACCGGGCGTGGCGTTTGTATGCGGAAGGCGCGCCGCTGGTGAAAATGATTCACGCGGACAGCCGGGCCACGTTGTGGGCGCTGGTTCGCACGTACAGCACGTTGCTGGCACGAATCGAAGAGCGCGAGTTCGATGTGTTTAGTTCGCGGATTTCGACTTCGAGCGCCGAAAAAATCCAATTTCTCCTAACGGCGGGGATGACGGGTTGGTGGAAGAAGGATGCCCTCGCAAAGCGTGCTGGTGATCGGCGGCGGGCTGGCGGGGCTATCGTCCGCCGTCGCGTTGGCTGACGCAGGACTGCAGGTCCGGTTGATCGAAAAACGGCCGCACCTGGGCGGCCGAGCAACTTCCTACACGCTGCCGGACGGCAGCGAGGTGGACAACTGCCAGCATGTGACGCTGGGCTGTTGCACGAACCTCGCCGATTTTTACAACCGCGTCGGCGCCGGCGACAAAATCCGTTTCTACGACAAATTGTATTTCGTCGACAAGGTGGGGAAGAGGTCGACGATCGAAGCCGCGGCGCTGCCTCCTCCGCTGCACATGCTGCCGTCGTTTTTATTTTTTGGCGCGCTGACGCTGGCGGATAAGCTGGGCATCGCGAACGCGATGATGGCGATCGCGACGGCGGGAGGAAATCCTCCGAACATCGAAGGGATTTCGATGTTGGAGTGGCTGCAGCGCACGAAGCAGACGCGCGCTGCGATTGAAAGATTTTGGCGGGTGGTGCTGGTGAGTGCGCTGGATGAAGAATTGGCAGCGACGGATGCGCGCTACGGGATTGAAGTTTTCTGGAAGGCGTTTTTGGGGAGCCGCGGCGGGTATCGCGTGGGGATTCCGCTGGTGCCGCTGGCGGATTTGTATGATGGCTGCCGCGATGCGATTGTGCATAAGGGCGGCGAGGTGAAGATGCGCGGGAACGTCCGCGCGATACGGGTCGAGGGCGGCCGTTTTGCAGGCGCGGCTTTGGCGGACGGGACGGAGATGGCGGCGGACGGTTGCATTTGCGCCGTGCCGCAGAATGAATTGCTGGAATTGCTGCCGGAAGAATATGGGAAGCCGGGCGCGGCGCTGGAGGGCGTGCGGCAGATCAAGACTTCGCCGATTACCGGGGTGCATTTGTGGTACGACCGCAAAGTGATGAACGAGCCGTTTTTGACTTTGCTGGACCATACGACGCAGTGGGTGTTCAACAAGACGGAGTTGTCGGAGCACGACAAGCATGCGAAGGCTGGCTCGCAAGATGGCGGGCAATATTTGCAGCTCGTGATCAGCGCGTCTTATGACCTGGTACCAAAATCACGACAGGAAATTATTGATTTGTGCGTGCGCGAGATGGGGGAGGTACTGCCGGCGACGCGCGAAGCGAAGTTAGTGAAGGCTACGGTGGTGAAGGAAGTGAATGCGACGTTTTCGCCGGGAGTGGGGATCGATCGCTATCGCCCGGCGCAGCAGAGTCCGGTGCGGGATTTAGTTTTGGCGGGGGATTGGACGCGGACGGGATGGCCTTCGACGATGGAAGGCGCGGTGCGCAGCGGGTATCTGGCGGCGGAGACTTTGCTGGCCGGGTGGGGAACGCCGAAAACTTTCTTGCAGCCGGATTTGCCTTTCGAAGGTCTATGCAAGATGTGGGCCGGCCGAGCGAACGGGCGGCGGACGTGAGTCCGGCGGGCGCGGGCCTGAGCGAGCGTCTGC
Organism: uncultured Acidobacteriota bacterium; assembly: GCA_963711325.1. Classification (GTDB taxonomy): domain Bacteria; phylum Acidobacteriota; class Terriglobia; order Acidiferrales; family UBA7541; genus Palsa-295. The sequence continues at coordinate 196,498 of CAVQDR010000003.1, forward strand.
GGCTCGGGCGGTCGCTGCAATGTTGGCAAAAAGCGCTCGGGGCGAAAATGCGTATTGCTATTTATTGAAGAGAGGTATTCTATATAGAAGACGGCGGCATGTACTGGCAGCCCCGTAATTGCGGCACGCACGCTGATTTCCTTCCCGTCGAAATACCCGATATCAGCCAGTGTGTTTCGCAAGTACCGCCCGGCAAGGGTGGCAGCCGTCTCTACCAAGAAAAAAATCGAAACGGCGCGTACCGAACGGATTCAACACTCGCGAACGATTCCCGTTGGATGAAGAGCGCCCGCGCATTTTGAACGGACGAGAATTATGCCCGGATGGCGCGATGCAGTGAGTTTGGCTTGCGCGCGTGAGCGTGCTGGAGCAAACGGCACGATGCGGAGTGCGCACTTCCAGCCTTAACAGATCAGATCAGGAAGCTGCAGGAGGATTCATGGAACGAAAGTACAGGCAGCGCGGTTATAGCGACCGCGATGCGCAGGATAAAAAGAGAGACCGGCCGGATCGGCCGGATCGTCCGCCGAGCGGCGAGCCGCGGCCCAAGCAAGATGCGATGGGGCCGAGGACTCCGCGGATGGTGGGAACGGTGATGCGCGGACGCTGCGCGAGTTGCGGCGGCGTATTGATGGCCGGATTCGATCCGAATGGCGAATGTCCGCGGTGCAAGACGGCGCTGCACTGCTGCAAGCAGTGCGCGAATTTCGATACCGGGCGGCAATTCGAATGCACCCAGCCGATTCTGGTGCGAATCGCGAAGAAGGACGCGCAGAACGATTGTCCGTTTTATGAGTTTCGGATGACGGTGGAGAAAGATACTTCTCCGATTCAGTATGCGGCGGCGGTACCGGCGACGGTGAATCCGGGGCGTCCGAACGACGCGCGAAAGGCCTTCGAAGACCTCTTCAAAAAGTAAATTCCTTCCGTCAACGGCTGATCTGGAATTCCATGGGGAAGATGATTCGGTGTCGTTGTGTGCCTGGACTGGGCGCAGTTTTCGTCGTCGTGGACTGGGCGCGGTTGCATGGATGAGATCCTTCGCTTCGCTCAGGATGACGACAGTTGGGGCTTTAGGGGTTAATCCGGCGTTATTTCGGCAACAGCGGGAATAGGGTGGGTTCTTTGGCGGGGGCGTCGGCGATTTTTTCGAGCTCGGGATAATGGCTGCGGAGAGGCTCGGGGATTTTGATTTTGTCGCCGGTGAGGAGATTCATGAGCTGCAGAGCGTTGACGATGCCTTTGGCCTGGAAATGATTGTTGGTGACGACGAAAGTTTTTCCGGCGGATGCGGAAACGTGTTCGATGCGTTCGGCCCAGGGCTCGAGTTCGGCTTCGGAGTAGAGATAGTTGTAGCGTTCGGAAGGCGGGGAGGCGGGATCGTCGGTGAACCAGGTGTCGTAACGGCGGCCGTGGAGGCGAATGTAGCCGATGGGCGAAGTCACGCGTTCGCTGGGCTTGATGGAGCGGCCGATGACCGGCTGGTCGATATTGCAGAAGCCGACACCGCGCTGGTGGAGAAATTCGTAGAATTCTTTTTTGGCCCAGGATGCGTGGCGGACTTCGACGACCAGCGGGTAGGACTGGAATTGATCGAGGAGGCGCTTCAGGCGGTCGAGGGTTTCGGGCGTGTGGTGGAAGGAGAAAGGGAACTGGAGCAGGACGGCGCCTAGGCGTTTGGCGTTTTGTAAAACGTTGAGGCCGGCGGAGACGATTTCGATATCGGCGGCAGCGGTGGCGGGGGAGTCTTCGTGGGTGAATTTGCGCCAGAGTTTGGCGGTGAAGAGGAAGCGCGGGTTGGCGGAGATGCGGTCGATCCATTGTTCGGCGTGGGCCGGCTGCATGGGATGGTAGAAGGACGTGTTGATTTCGATGGTGTCGAAAAATTCGGAGAGGAAAGTGGCTTCGTGGAAATCTTTCGGGCGGGGGTCGGGGTAGAGGATTTTTTTCCAGTCGGCGTAGGACCAGCCGGCGGGGCCGACGTAGAGTCCGGGCGCGTGAGGCGGGCGGGTTTGTGGTTTTCGTGGTGGCATGGAAATTTTTGATGGCATGGAAAGCGTATTTGTTGCGCTGCGGAGTGTCAAATCTTGCTGCAGCGATTTTTTGCGGGAATTTGATTTGCTGGGGTTCGTTGCTCAAACCCGTATGTGACTTCTCGTCGTGTTTTGCTCTTTACCCCTATGCGCTTGGTTGCGCTGACTTTTGTTGGTAAAGGCGGCGGCAAGCCGCCGCACTCCAAGGTAGGCTGGAGCGGGCTGCGCTGTGCCGATGCGGTATGGCATCTGGCGGTTGTAAGCTGCGGAGTTACGGGTTTGCGTGATTTTTTCGGTCTTGGTTGCAAGTCTTGAAGTAGAGGACTATGCTGAAAATGCCTCGATGCAAAGACTTCTTTCATTTCGAAACCAAGTTTTCCCAGGGTGCAAAAATGAAAATCACGTACAGTCACATCGAATTGGAATATCGAGTTGATATTGAACATGAAACGGAACGCCACGCTGAAAAACTAAACCGCCTGCTGAAACACTACGCCGTTGATCTGGTTCACCTGCATGGTTCGCTCGAGAAGACTCCTCATAAGCCGGAATTCCGTTACGCGGTGAATTTGACGCTGCCGACCGGGACGCTGCACGCGACGGCGGCCGGAACGTCGCCATTAGGGGCAACGAAAGGCGCGTTCGCGGAATTGGAAACGCAGGTGAAGAAGCACCAGCAGAAACTGCGCAAAGATTATGTGTGGAAACGCAAACGCGCGTTGCCGACGGTGTTGCAGCCGAGCGACGCGACGTCTTCCGACTAACTCCGATTTAGATAACGCGACGAGGGTTTTTGCTCTAATCGAATTTGAAATGCGCATGGTGGTCGGGGTGTGTTTTTCGCTGAAAATCACGCGGGCGGAGTAGAGCGGTAATGGGCGCCATGAAGAAGAAAGCTGCCAGCGAGGTCGAGCCTGGGTGTATTTTCTGCGAGATCGCGGCGCATCGAGTGGCGGCGAAGATCGTTTTTGAGGATGAGATTTCGCTGGCGTTTTTGGATCACCGGCCGCTTTTTCCTGGGCATGTGCTGCTGATTCCGAAGGCGCATCATGCGACGTTGACGGATCTGCCGGCGGAACTGGTGGGGCCGTTTTTTGTGAACGCGCAGAGGCTTACGGGGGTGGTGCAGGCGGTGATGAAGGCGGAGGGGAGTTTTGTGGCGATGAATAATATTGTGAGCCAGAGCGTGCCGCATTTGCATGTGCATATCGTGCCGCGGACGAAGGGTGACGGGTTGCGGGGATTTTTCTGGCCACGATTGAAACCGGGGGAAGAGGAATTGGTTGCGGTGCATGAGTCGCTTTCTGGGAAGAATAAGAAATAGGATTTCGGCGCGGGACTCGGGATTACGGGTGCTTTATTTTTTCGGCTTGGTGGGGTGGGGTCTAAACCCGCACCTTTTCCTGGGGGGCGCAAAAAGTACGGCACCCGGAAAGGCAACGGCGACGGCAAAAGGGGAGAGGAGATTCGGTGGGACACACATTTGATTTTGATTTGGAGAATAAGGTGATTCGTTGCCGGTGCGAGGGGGTGGCGACGGATGAGACTTTGAAGGAATATTACGCGGCACTCTCGGCGTACGGTCGACTGCATCCGGAATATTCGAGCATTTGCGATATGACGGGAATCACTTTCCTGGCCTTTTCATCCAGGACCATTCTCGAATTGGCCAGGCTGCCGCCGGCCATACCGGATCCGGAAATTCCGCGATGCATTGTGGCGGGTTCGTTTGCGATGTTCAGCACCGCGAGAATGTTTGCGTTTGAAGGAAGCGACACGCGGCCGAACCTACACGTGGTGCGCAACGAGCGGGAGGCTTTGGCGATCATCGGTATAAAAAAGGCGCGGTTCAAGCCGGCTGAACCGAAAGTGAAAACGGCGCGCGGCGGCCGCGATTCCTAGCTGGTCGACAAGTTGGGTTCCTATGGTTAGAGATTTAGAGCGAGTCTTTCGCTACAGTGCTGCGCGATCGTCGTGGCGCGCAAAATAAAACCGCCGCTTCCGGTTTAGGCCGGAAACGGCGGTCGGGGTGGAGCTAACTCTTCGGTCCGGGGTTAGCGCTTGGGCACCGGAGTTCTGGTGTTGAGGATCGAGACCATGCCTTGCGCCGCTGCGGGAACTGGAACGTCGCGAGTGAGGACCAGCTCTTTGGCCGGGATCTTCGAGCCGTAAATGCGTTCGTTGGCGTCGTTATCGGGACGGATGGTCGAGCCTTCGAGAGAGACGCCGGCGAACAAACCGCGGGCCCGCGAGTAGCTGAGAATTTCAGCGCGCATGGTCGCGTCGGTTTCGGCGCTGGCATTGCGTCCCACGGGGCCAGCCGCGGCCGAAGCATCGCCGCCGAGTTTCACTTTGCTGCTCAAAATTCCGTCCGCGCCTTTGTCATTCATGACCAGCAAGACGAAGTCGGTGGCTTGGCCGCCGGCTTGAAATCCGAAGCTGCCTCCTTCCAAAGCCATCATGGTCGGAGCGCTCCACTTGCCGTTGAAATTCCCTCCGTGACGGCAGGTCATCGCGCCGCGGCCGTAGCTGCCGCCGACGATAAACGCCGCTTTCAACACGGAAGGAAAAACGACGACGCAGTCGGCCTTATCGAGGACGTCCTGCGGAATGTTGTCGGGAATATTCATGATTTCGGTGAGGACCGTGCCGCAGTTGGTGAGCCGGTCTTCGTCTTTTACCTGGTCGTCTCCACGGCTGGCGGTAGAGAGCAGCAAGAATGCAATTGCCAAGGGGGCGATTAACTTTTTCACGAGATTCTCCTGAGAATTTGAGTCGTGACCAACGCAAACGCGCCTTTTAGAGGCGCGCTGCGCCGCCGCGCATGAGGTGCGAAATTAAGGTGACGAGGAAGATAAGCAGGAATACGAAGAACAAAATCTTGGCGACGCCGGCCGCGGCGAAAGCCACGCCGCCGAATCCCAAGAATCCTGCGATCAGGGCCACCACCAAAAATACCAACGCGTAGTAAAGCATGTTGCCTCCTCTTCGTAGCGCCTCACATTTTGAAAACTCGTTCTTGGTGCGAGGCGCAGAGCCGGGTTGTGCAGCTCGAAACAACGCCTTGATGGTACGCAGGGCGGTGAAATGCGGATATACGGCAATCACGGTAAAAAGCTGAGAACGTTGGCGTACGGCGAAAAGTGTCTAGAACGCGATGATGCCGCGGAGGATCAGCGTCAGGGTGAGGCTGCCGACGATAATCCAGAGGACGACACCCTGGAGGAAGGGACGCAGGCCGACTTCGCGAATGGTGGCGCGGGAGATGCCAGTGCCGATCAGGTACAGCGTGGCGGTGAGGCCGAGGCGGCCGAGGATGCTGAGCGAAGTGGTGAATTTTGCCAGCGACGGGACGTAGGTGTTCACGACGGCGGCGAGGCAGAAAAATAAAATGAACCAGGGCCATTGAATCTGGCCTTTGGTTTTTTTTACGGCGGCGGTGCCGATGGCGAGGGGAACGATCCAGAGGGCACGGGCGAGTTTTACGGTGGTGCCGACGATGAGGGCGATGGAGCCATATTTGGCGGCGGCGCCGACGACGGAACTGGTGTCGTGAATCGCGAGAGCGGCCCACAGGCCAAATTGTTCCTGAGAAAGATGCAGGGCGGAGCCGATGGGCGGGAAGAGTAGGAGCGCGACGGAATTGAGAATGAAAACGGTGCCCATGGAGACGGCGATTTCTTCGTCACTGGCTTGCACGATGGGAGCCACGGCGGCGATGGCGCTGCCTCCGCAGATGGCGGTGCCGGCGGTAATCAGAAATGCGGCGGTTTTTTGGACTTTGAAAATCCGGCCGAGGAGAAGGCCGAGAATCATGGCGAAGGTGATGCCGAGCGCGGTGTAGATGAAACCGCTGCGGCCGGCTTTGAGGACTTCGTGGAGATTCATGCCGAAGCCGAGGGCTACGACCGAGGCTTTGAGCAGAAATTTGGCGAGTTCGCCGCTGTCGGCCTGGTAGGGATGGATAAAAGTGAGGCCGAAGATTAAGCCGATGACGAGGGCGATCGGAGGAGACAGGAATCCGCTGGCGGCGCAGATCAGGCCGAGGAAAAAAAGAGTTTTGGTATTTATTTTAGCGAGCAAAGAACGCCTTCGGCGATGAATGGCGCGCAGAATTTTATAAGCATGCGAGCGGAGGGAAGAATAGCAGCATTGGCGGCTTACGGAAAATGCGATTCGCCGTGGCGTGTTGATGGACGACACTTCGGATGGCGCGTGCAGGCTGAGCAGCCGCGCTAGAGGCTGCCCACGCACCTTACCTACAACTTCATAACCAGGTTGGTCTAAGTGCGGGGCTGACGCATTAACGGCCGCACGATTGCGAATTTTTTGAAGGAGCAACGCGGGTGGTACAGGGAGAAAGTCACTAATTCAAGATAGGTTGCCGAGGACTACTGACCATTTTGGGAATTATTCCCCGACATGGGCTAGGCCGGTTTGAAGAGTGTGCGCCGACCCGAAACTGCGCCCTTTGTTGTTCGATGGAAGTCACCCGATTTCTGGCTGGCGGTTGGGGCCTTCGGGCGGCAGGTGGTAATTCGGGAAAGCTGCAGGAGGCACCAAGACGGTGTGGTCTCGAATCGCCGCGGCACTTGAGTTACAGATTCAGATCGCGGTCAGCGCTCTTTATGTGCTTTGTCTGCTGGTGGTGGGATTTGTAGGCGCCTACACCATTTCAACGCAGAACCAAGCCACCGAACACGCGCTGCGGATATCACAGGCGCGCGCCGAGGCCGCCAGCTGGCCAGCGGGAGACGAATCATGAAGCTCCGCTCCGTGGCCCTAGCCAGTATCCTGCTCGTGGCGGTCCTGGGAGGTTTGTTTGCGGCTCAAGGCATTACGATCAGTGCGATTCCAGAGCCTGGAAAGGCAGAAATCTATCTGGCGAAGAAGCTGAAGCATTTCCTGGTTTATCGGGGCAGCCGACAAGTGACGCAACCGGCCGCTTCGAACCTGGGAGCAAGCGTAGCTGAGGGCGACAAGCTATACGGAGTGGAGTGCGCCAGTTGCCATGGAATCGAGGGAACCCAACCGTCGGACGCGGGGCGATGGATGTATCCCCGAGCCGCGAATTTGGGATCCGAGGAGATTCGGGAATATTCGGACGTCGAGTTGTTTTGGATTGTAAAAAACGGAATTCGGCTCAGCGGGATGCCGGCATTTGGCAGAGTTGAGAGCGAGAAGAACATCTGGAGCCTGGTTCAGTATGTGCGAAGCCTTAGCAACGGTGAGCGGCGAACGTCGGTTACGGACGAATCTAACGGTGACAAGAAGCCACCTCGGTAGCAGCGCGCATCGTTCGAGATAGAAGTCGCAGGCGCGCGGGGGAATCAGCTACGAACTCGCCCTGAAGTATGTTCGAGCCGATAATGCTGTGCGCGAATGGAAGATGTTGGCCCAAATTCACGCCGCACTCGAGCATGTTCCGCGGATGGTTTTCAGGTAAGATAGATAGCTCAATTGTAGGGGCGTAGCTCAGTGGTAGAGCAGCGGCCTTTTAAGCCGAAGGTCGTGGGTTCGATCCCCACCGCCCCTACCAACCATCCTTCTGGCCGGTAGGCACTTAGCAAAAACACGCGGGGGCAAAAAGGGGCAGATTAGGCCGATGATCCGGTTCCGTTTCTTTTTTCAGCGGCACGGGTGACAACCGGACGCACCCAATCTCAGAGTTCGACCAGTCCTTCTTCGAAGCTCGCTCTCAGGCGGCTATCCGCACTTGTCCAATAACGCGACTTACCAGGACTTAGTCGTCTCTTCCGACGATAACTTTCGAGCAGCCGACGACTAGTTCTTCCTTCGACGGTTGCCCTTGATTCCAGGTGTAAGCTTGTGTTGCCATGACGTCCTCATGTTACTAGCGCACCAGCCCGCAGCACCGCTAACGTCGTATGTAGAGAAGCTCTGGTACTGCGACGGATATCAGGGAGTACATCGCAAAGAACGTGTCCTGCCGAACGGAAAATTTCAACTGGTACTCAGCCTGGCAGAAGGGCCACTGCGGGCGCCGGGCAGCCCGACCGAGGAGTGGGGCCAACTCGCGCCATCACTGGTGCTGGGAATACGATCGCATTACAGCGTAATTCACACGGCCGTGCTGCAATCCGCAATGGGCGTGGTTTTTCGCCCAGGCGGTGCGCGAGTTTTCTTTGATTCGCCAGCTGACGCGTTCTACAACGAAAGCGTTCCGCTGGACCTATTGTGGGGCTGCCAGGCCGGCGAATTGCGCGACCGACTGAGAGCAGCAAGAACCGCAGCCAAAAAGTTCCGTGTCTTGGAAATCGCTCTTCTTGAGCGTGTGAAGCGGGGACGCGAATTGCATCCCGCCGTTCGCTATGCCCTAGGAGAGTTTGCACGAGAGCCGCACATCCGTAGCGTTCTTCAGGTCACGAAAGAAGCTGGCCTGAGCCGCCGTCGCTTGGCCCAGTTATTCCGCGAACAGGTCGGTCTCACGCCGAAGCTGTTCTGCCGGCTCCATCGGTTTCGAGGCGTATTGCGACAGATTGCCTTAGGTGCGCCAGTAGACTGGGCGGACGTAGCACTAGCCGGGGGTTATTGCGATCAGTCGCATTTGGTTCACGAATTCCACGATTTTTCCGGCACCTCACCCGCTGCCTACCTGGCAAGCGGGCGAACGGTTGCGAATCGCCCACCTATCGATTGAACGACTCCCCGGACGAAGTTCACATTCTTACAAGACACCGCCGCGCGAGTTCTGAGAGGCTGTGCCCATGCCTGAGAAGGCCTGACCCCTGTCGCGTCTTTCGACTTCACAAACTCAAGGAGAATCAACCGATGAAGACAAACTACAAACTTTCGGTAGCAGTATTCGTTGGCGTCTTGATTGGCGTTGCCGGTGGGACCATTCACGCGCAGCAAGCGAAAACGCTACCGGGTTACGTCATCGCCGAAGTCACGGTAACCGACCCCGCTACCATGCAGAAATATGGAGAGAAGGTGCCGGAGACCCTAGCCCCCTTTAATCATCACTATGTGGTTCGCAGCGACAAGACCCAATCACTGGAGGGTGAACCGCCCAACGGTATCGTCGTGATCGCTTTCGACAGCGTAGAGAAGGCGCGCGAGTGGTACGATTCACCAGCTTATGCGGCCATTCGGCCAATCCGCCAACGCGCGGCGAAGAGCCGGATTTTTATTGTCGAAGGCCTCGCACCTCAGTAGAAAATAGCGGTCCGCTGATTGGCAATTCACCGAAATAGCAAAATCTCAGCCGATTTGAGGAGACCAGTTTGATGATTACCAGCATCCACACCTTGATTTATTCCGACGATGCTCCCGCAACGCGCGCCTTCCTTCGCGAGGTCCTCGGCTGGCCCTGCGTCGAGGATGCGCAGGGCGGAGGGGCGGGTTGGCTGATTTTCAGGAGTGGGCGTAGTGAGATGGGCGTGCACCCGACCCATAGCGTCTACGAAGGCAAGACGTTCGAATCGCCGCGGCACCATCTGATCTCCCTGATGTGCGACGACATCTCACAGACGGTGGCCGAACTGAAGGGCAAAGGAGCGGAGTTCCACGGCGAAGTTCATGATCACGGGTACGGACTCGTGGTCATGATGGCCGTGCCCGGCGCGGACGACATCATGCTTTACGAGCCCAAGCATCCGCTGGCGTACAGTCTTTGACCGATCAAAAGGGCGACTAACTCAAGCCCGCCTTTCACTCTTCCTGAGACACCACGCTGCAAATCCTTCTGGATAAACAAACTCTTTAAAGATGTCGAGGATCACCAACGTACTCCGGTCTAGCGCACCACATGCCTGATTAACGCTGCGGGTTCAGACGGTCGATGCAACACTTTGTTGGAGTTTACTCGCTGGAGTTTGGAATCCTAAAGTTTTTCTGGGACGTTGATTCAAGCGCAGCGAGACCTGGTCGAGCTGCGCTTGAGAGTAGCCGGACAGGTCGGTGCCGCGCGGGAAGTATTGCCGCAACAGTAGATTGGTGTTTTCGTTGGTGCCGCGTTGCCAGGGACTCTGCGGGTCGCAGAAGTAGACCTGCACATCGGTGGCTATCGTGAAGTCTTTGTGTTTGGCCATCTCCAGTCCGCGGTCCCAAGTCAGCGAGCGTTTCAGCGTGGCGGGGAGTTTACGAACCTGCTGACTCAAAGCCGCAACCACCGCCTCGGTCTCTTTGCTGGGCACCTTGATCAGCATGGCAAAGCGCGAATGACGCTCGACCAGCGTGGCAATGTAACTGTTTTTTGAGCCGCTCAGCAGATCGCCTTCCCAATGACCAGGAACCGCACGGTCCTCAACTTCAGCAGGTCTTGCCCTAATCGAGATGGCATCGGGGATTTGACCGCGGGAGTCTTTGAAGATCCGAGCGTGCCGGGAGCGGCGCATGCGCCGCTTCGACCGCAGGTGCTCCAGCAGCTCTTTCTTCAGCACTCCGCGGGCCTGGATGAACAAACTGCGGTAAATCGTTTCGTGAGACACGCGCATGCTCTCGTCGCCCGGATACTCGGTCTTCAGCCACCCGGAAATCTGTTCGGGCGACCAGTCCAGAATGAGTTTACTCGCAACGACGTTCCGCAACTTCACGTGGAGGGCCAGTAGGCACGGCTTGGGCCGCAACGCCGAATCCCAAGCTCGATCATCGGCTGGGCTGGCGCGATAAACCGACCGACCACCCTGGCGCTGCACTTCTCGGCTGAGGGTCGAAGCCGCTCGCTCCAGTCGTCGAGCGATCTCACGAAGCGGCGAACCAGAAGCGATCCCTCGAGAAATATCCTCGCGCTCGGCAAGAGTCAGTGCGATACGGGAACGATGACGGACGGCCGGAGGAATCCCACCGCGAGGCAACAACACACAGCGAATCGAAGTATGGGGCTTGTCAAAGGCGCGCCCAATCTCATGCAGCGTCTGGCCCGCCTTCCAGCGACGCCAGAGGTCGCTCTTCTGGAGCGCAGAAAGCCCAAACCGTTTTCCTGTCCTCATACCACACCACCTTTAAAGCAGATTTATAACAGATGGTGTTGCATCGACCCATTGAGACCACCGCCCTTATCGGAAACTACGAATCCTACTTCGGTAACGCGACCAACTCGCAGTTGGATAGATTCGACTGGCATCGGTATACTGCGCCTCATGAGCCGAACAAGAACGGCATTCAGCATTCGACGGTCAGCAGCATTTCTCACCATCGCGCTCGTGGGTTCAGTGGCGTTGCTTGGCGGTCGTTTTTACCTGTACGGGCAGGACAAATCCGGGTTCCCCGATGGTTTCGACGCCGTGCAAGTCGCTCCCAACAGTCACAAGGTAATCTTCGAAAATGAATTCGTGCGCGTGCTGGAGGTCAGGATCCCCCAGCCTGGCACAACTGAACCGATGCATCATCACCATTGGCCCAGCTTCTTTCTTAATTGGGACACCGGGGGTGGCTCGTCTCATATTCGTTATCATCGCGGCGACGGTACAGTTAGCGATAGTCCAGCAAAAGAAGCGCCTGCACATCCAGGAACCTGGAGCATTCACTGGATGAAGCCTGAGCCGATGCATGCGATTGAGGTTGTAGAAACCCCGAAGAGCGCGCTGCCCGTACCGGGCGAGCCGCCGCTTTTGCGCGTCGAAATCAAGTGCCATCCCTAGTCGCAGGGCCATCGCGATGCTGTGCCGATCAACGATTTTCCAATGTCCGGTTGAGCTGGCAGCGGTTACCGGAGAAGTGAAATCCTGGTTTCCGATTTACGCGACTGATCAGGCGCTGGCAGCAAGAGTCTCCGAACTTTTTCTCCGTGAAGGCGCGACCTGTGGAATCAATGTAGCGTGGATCGTCTCGACTTCTCGTTAGCAGTAATGTGAGTCTTCGCTGCCTCGCCCGCGTTGGATGCCCGAGGCCCCTCCCCGCCTGAAAGCAAGCGGCGCGAAGAAAATCAAAATAGACGGGGAAGATCGCTCGCCCAAAACGTGCGAAGAATGCGGTCTGGAATTTTACGGAACGAAACTGCAAACGAAATGTGCGGCCTGTCGAGCGACTCGGAAGAAATAGATTTCACATCACGGCGTCGTTCGGCATTCACAACCTTAGTAAACGCTTACCGAGCATTTTTTCCCAGTCGAGTATCTCTTTGGGCGTCAGGTTGCCGAAGGACGTTACGAACCGCTTGGGCTCTTCAGACTTCTCCGCAGGGTTGGCTTGTTGCTGTGCGGCTTGCAATGACTCACTTGTCGCGCTGGCCATGCTTGGATGCCTCCACAGCGAACATCTTTCGCCTGAAGCCGTGATTGGTCCATGGTACGAATTGGCTAAGGTATTTGCCTCATTCCCTTCTTAACTGTAAGTTCCCCAGTGCCCTGCCCACAAATGGTAACTACTAACACAAGCGCGGGGCTGCTCGATAAAACGCAAGATGTTATTTGGCTTTCCTGAGCAGCGGTCCGATCCCGATCAGTGGCGTTCCCCGGACACCCAGAAATCCACTGGTCCGGTAAGAGCGTTTATCAGGACTTTCGCGCAATCGGGTCCAGAATGTCGGCGATCCCTAGGATGGATTTTCAGCGTTGGCGATAGAGGTACGCGGCCGCCGTGGACTTGTCATCTTCCGGGTAGCCGCCAGTGAGCAGTACTGCGCCGTCAGCGAGTTTCGTCTCTGACATGAAGTGCCGCGCGTCCGGTAGGCGGTCGGCGACAGGAAGAAATTTCTTCGTCCCTGGATCGTACACGTCAAGCGTCCTGCTGCCGCCCGCGAATAGCAAGCTCCCATCCGCAAGTGATGGCGCTTCGTCCGGCAGCTTGTATCGAACGTCTGTCAACTCCGCCGCAGCCGTGAACTTGGCGGTGCCCAAGTCGTAAATTTCGGCAGACGCAAGCTGGTCGTGCCAGTCGCCCGGCCCCGCCCCCCCTGCTACGAGTACACGGCCGTCAGGCAAAATTCCGGCTGCATGTTTGTACCTCGGCGTGATCATGTCACCCGTCAGCGTGAATGTTTTACCGGCGGGATCGTAGATCTCCGCGGATGAATTTACTTTCTCACCCCGTCCGCCCGTAATCAGCACTCGACCGTCGGGCAACAGCGTCGAGGTGTGCGAGAGGCGTCCTGTGTGCATTGGTGCGATGGGTTCAAATTTTCCGGAGGCAGGATGGTAAAGTTCGGCAGACGCAATTCCACCTGGACTGTCGCGGTCCGCACCACCCGTGACGAGCACATCACCGGTAGACAGAAGCGTCGCCTCTGGCCGCCCGCGCTTCGTCGTCATGCGTCCCGCGTCGGCGAAAATTCCCGTGGCAGGGTCGTAGATCTCGGCTTCATCCGTCGTGTCGTGGCCTGTCCATCCACCGGTCACCAGCACCTTACCCGAAGGAAGCCGCACGGCCGCCATGCCGACTTGTCCAATCCTCAGCGATCCCGTCGCCGAAAATCGTTGGGTCGTCGGATCGTAAAGTTCGGCGCTGCGGTAAAAATCTTGATTGCGCCGCATGCCTCCCACAATCAGGACCTTGCCATCGCCAAGCAGCACGGCAGCGTGGCCGGAACGCGGTTCAAGCATCGGCGAAATGGCGCGCAGTGACCCGCGTGCTGCCATTTCTCTGTACGGGGCGGAGGGCGCGCTGAAAGAAAGGTCGGGACTTCCGAAGTGAAAACCAACGATAACGGCAGGGACCACCGCAGCGGCGCATATCCACCGGGAGAGCATCGCTACCTCCTATCAGGTCAGACTGCTTAGCTTCTCCGACGTTAGCACACTCGTTTGCGACCGTTGCAGCAGGTTCAAATCCTGATTAGTCGCGTTACCGGACATTTAATCGAATTCCTTGTTATCAGTCAGCTCGCTTGACGACCTCTTGCGGTATCTCGGCTCGGACTAACGAACCGCTGTTGGCAGCGAGTTTGAAGGTAAATCTGCCACCGAGCGATTCAACGCGTTCCTTAATGCTCGAAACTCCGATAGTGAACTGTCCACTCGACCCAGCTTTTCTCTTGGAACGCTTACCCCGGTCACGAACTTCCAGCACCAACCCGCAAGGCCTACGGAATAACCGAAGTTCCGCCGATCGGCTTTTGGAATGTCGGTAGATATTATTTAGCGCTTCTTGTCCGATCCGAAATAATGTCAATTCGATTTCGGGTCGAAGCCTGCCAATGCGTGGGCCAATAGAGAGTTTAATTGAGAGGGTGCTTCGGTCCGATAAGCCAGCTACTAGTCTTTCTAGCGCCCTTGCTAACCCTGCGTTTTCCAATACGGGAGGCCGCAGCAAGTACGAAATACTCCTTATCTCATCGCCCGCTTCAGCCAAAAGCACACGGCACCTAGAGAGCGCCCTGATGCTCAGGATTCGTGTCATCAAGAAACGTGCGCAGTTTGCCGAGTGCTAGGCTCAAACCAGAAATGTACGTACCAAGACCGTCGTGGAGTTCTCGGGCCAACATTCTCCTCTCATCATCTTGAACTGTCAGAAGACGGGCAGACAAATCTCCAATCGCAACAGCATCCGCTTTGACTTTAGTCACATCGTGAACAACGCAGACGGCTCTTTCTACTCTCCGGCGAACCCACATCGGCAGATATGTGATCGAAAGGTCTCTTCGACCGAGCACTGGATAATCGTAATCAAGCTCGAATTTGACGATCTTTCCGGCGAAGCATTCGTCGAGTTTCGGTTTGACTATTGTTTCGAATACACCAGGGTTGAGCAGGTTAGATAACGCTTTCGGGCAACACGCTTCGTTTTTTTAAGAGCGTCGCTAGAGGGCTCCCGGGTGCCTGGCATCCATTCTCGGCCCGACGTGCCATCTTTTCTGAGGGAAAACATGAAGAAATATTTCTAGACGATTTTGTCTTGGTGGAGCTTGCGGATGATGGCGGGATCTTCTTTGAGGAGGTCGGCCAAGGTCTTGTCGGTGTGTTCGCCAAGGGCAGGAGGCGGGATGGAATGAGAGACAGGCGTGCGCGAAAGCTTGATGGGGCTGCCGACGACGCGCACTGGGCTTGCTTCGGCGCCAGGATATTGGACGATCAAGTCCCGCGCCGCGATTTGCGATTCGCTGAAAACTGCGTCGAGCGAATTGATGGCTCCTGCAGGAATACCTTCGCGATCGAGATCGGAAATCCAATGCGCGGAAGGGCGAAGCGCCAGCGGACTGCTGAGCCGCGGGAGTAACTCCTCGCGGTTGCGCACGCGTTCAGCGTTCGTTCCAAATTTCGGATCAGCTGCGAGTTGCGGCATGCCCACAATTTGCGCCAGCCGCGCGAATTGAGAATCGTTGGCGACGGCAATGATGATCCGTCCATCGCTGGTCTGGAAATCTTGATAGGGCACGATGCTGCCGTGCGCGTTGCCGTGACGCGTGGGAACTTCGCCAGTCATCAGATATTCGGCGCCTTGATTCGCCAGCGCGGCAATCTGCACGTCGAGCAGCGCGAGATCTATATGCTGCCCGAGGCCGCTCGATGTTCGTTCATACAGTGCCGCGAGTATCGCTTGCGTGGCGTACAAGCCGGTCAAAATGTCCGCGATGGCCACACCGGATTTCATCGGTGGCTTGCCCGCTTCACCGGTAATGCTCATCAGACCGCCCATGGCCTGAATCACGATGTCATATCCCGCGCGGCCGCTGTTGGGGCCAGTCTGCCCGAATCCGGTGATGGAGCAATAAACCAGGCGGGGATTGCGCGCGGAGAGCGTGGCGTAGTCCAGCCCGAATTTCGCAAGGTTGCCAACCTTATAATTCTCGACCACCACGTCGGCCATGTCAGTCAGCCGCCTGACCAGTTCCTGACCTTCTTTACGCGCCAAATCAATCGTGATGGATTTTTTGCCGCGATTCGCGGATAGAAAATAAATACTCTCGCCCGCAGAGCCGTCTTCCTTTTTTACGAAGGGCGCGAAACTGCGGGTGTCGTCTCCCGTTTCCGGCCGCTCGATTTTAATGACTTCCGCGCCCAGGTCGGCCAGGCTCTGCGTGGCCCAAGGCCCGGCCAGCACACGACTGAGGTCTATCACGCGCACGCCGAGCAGCGGTCCGGGCATCTGTTCCTCGGAAGTCAGTACAAAGATACAAATGGAAGCGGTCGCGAGGTATCTCCCGCGACCGGAGCATCACCGTTATAGCAGGAGTTTCCCCTGGACAATTCCAAATATCCTAACGGGTACTTAGGTTAAGACTAACGGTGATTCAGAGAAGAATTCGGTATGCTGCCGCGAAATATCGAGAGTTTTCGGACGCGAGAATCCAAAAGTTGAATGTGCTAGATTCGGAAGTCGTTCCGGCGATATGCTCGCCCGGACTACGCTTCTGAACGGCCACAGGAAACACGACCCGGTTGTTTAAAGTTTTGCGATCACCATGAATCTGGACTTCGATCTCGTCGACATCGCTCTGTTCATCAATATTGCGGAGACCAAGAGCCTCACGCATGGGGCGGAGCGTTCTTTTCTTTCAGTGCCGGCGGCCAGTACGCGGATCAAGAATATTGAGGACCGCCTGGGATTGAAGCTGCTGTATCGCAACCGCCTCGGTGTGGATTTGACGCCCGCCGGAGAAACGTTCCTCTTTCACGGCAGGCTGGTGCTGCAACAGATCGAGCATCTGCGCGGCGATTTGCAGGAATATTCGCAGGGCGTGAAAGGCCATCTGCGCCTCTTCGCCAGCACCGCGTCGATCACCGAATTTTTGCCGCCGGTGGTGCGCGATTATTTGACGCGGCATCCGGATGTGAACGTCGACCTGCGCGAACGCCTCAGCCAGGACATCGTTCGCGCCATAACCGAAGGCTCCACGGATATCGGGATCGTTGCCGATGTGGTGCCGACCGGCACTCTGCAAGTTTATCCGTACCGCAATTACCGCCACGTTCTGGCGACGTCGCTGACTCATCCTCTGGCCGGCGAAGAACGAGTCAGCTTCGAGAAAGTTCTCGAACACGATTTCATCGGCCCGGGCGAAGGCACGGTGATGCAGGCGTTCCTGAAAGAAGCCGCGCACAAGTGCCACAAAACTCTACGGACTCGAATCCAGGTGGGAAATTTCGAAGCTCTGTGTCGAATGATTGAAGGCAACGTCGGCGTGGGAGTGCTGCCCGAACCCTCCGCCCGCCGGTATGCGAAAAGCATGAGAATCAAGATCGTGGAGTTGACCGACGAATGGGCGGTTCGAAAACTCCTGATCTGCGTGAGAGACGTTAAAGCGTTGCCTGTCTTCGCCGTAGACCTCATTCACATGCTGGTTGCTGATGCTGAGTCAGCGGATCCCGCTGAATAAGCCGGGCCATCTGATTCCAGCCCCACATCGAAAAGCTGTCCCCCAAATGCCACGAAGTTAGCCAAAAGTTAAGACTCCGTTAAAAATAAACGAATTGTCCCGCCTTAACACATATGTGATAAGCGGTCTGCATCAATCACAAATTTTGATGATGTGGATTCAATTGCGCAATCGCGCGCCGAGACATTTTCGGACTGGCGCACTGGAAAGATTCGGTCAGGGAGGAAGAATGAAGTACATCGCGCTTCGTCTGCATTGTTCTGCTGGGCGTGTTGTCGCTGGTAATTGCGCCGTCTCTTTTTGCGCAGACCGGCGCCACCGGCGCATTGACGGTGCAGGTCAGCGATCCGAGCGGCGGTGCCGTGAGCGGCGCCACCGTGACGGTTACGAGCGTGTCTACCGGCGAATCCAAGTCGCAGCCCACCGACGCCGGCGGAAGCTACACCTTCACCCTGCTGCCTCCCGGTGCCTACAAAATTACGATCACGGCGAAGGGTTTCAAAAGCCTCACGATTCCTTCGATCACCGTGGACGTAACCGAAACGCACGTTTTGACCCAAAGCCTCGAAGTCGGCTCGGTCGATCAGCAAGTGACGGTGACCGCGGAAACCCAAATCGTGCAAACGGAAAGCGCAACCTTGGGCAACGTAGTAAGCGGAACGTCGATCACCGGATTGCCGCTGGTCACCCGCAACTACACGCAGATTTTGGGACTTTCTCCGGGTGTAACGGCCGACGTCTACAACGCGACGACCCTGGGCCGCGGTTCACAACCAACTTACGTCAATGGCCTGGACAACATCAGCAACAACTACCAGCAAGACGGAATTTCGATCAGCAACTACGCTTCGGCCACACCGCAGGACCCAGCCAGTTTCTACGGCGCGATTCCAATTCCTAGCCCGGACGCGATCGAGGAATTCAAAGTCCAAACTTCGCAATTTGATGCCGGCTTCGGGCGCAATCCCGGTGGCAACGTTAACATGGTCACCAAAATCGGTGGGAACGAATTGCACGGCGCGGCCTTTGAATTTTTTCGCAACGATGCGCTGAACGCGAACGGCTACTTCCAGAACCGAAACGGGCAGCCGCGCGGAAAACTGGAGCAGAACCAATTCGGCGGAGTGATCGGCGGCGCCATCAAGAAGAACAAATTGTTCTGGTTCGCTTCTTACCAAGGAACCAAGCAAATTAACGGCGTGGCTTCGCAGGGTTCTTCGACAGTCACCTTGCCGGAACAGCTGACCGATACTCGAACTGCGGCGGCAATTGGCGCCGCGTTTTGTCCGGCGAACAATCCGGTTGGAGGCCCGGGCGCAAGATACGCGTTCACCTTCAATCCGACGGGCATGGCGAATCCGGCATCCGACCAAGTCGCTTGCGACGGATCGAACATCAATCCCGTGGCACTGAATATTCTCAATGCGAAGCTGCCGAACGGCACGTTCATCATTCCGCACCCCAGACGATTCTGAATCCCGGCACGACCAATGCGGTTGGATTTTCATCGTTCTCCATTCCGGCGCGGTTTACGGAAAATCAGGCGCTCTTCAATCTGGACTACATGATCAATCCGAAGAATACACTGTCGGGCCGATATTTCTACGCCTACGCGCCGCAAACTCAGGACGTTCGCGAATGCGAATGGCCAGCCTCCTGGAAGCGGAATATCGAGTGCTGAGCGGCGATCAAGCTCGGAATCGGCAAGCTGACCACCACCGATCACCATAATCTGGTCAACGAAGTTCGCTTCTCCACTTACTACATTCGCGCCTCGATCGATTCGAACGATCCAATTACTGCTTCGTCGGTCGGCACCCAAAGCGCGGCGCCATCGTATTTCGATTTGATCCCGGTTATCGCGTTCACGGGATTGTTCACCTTCGGCGGATCCACGGTAGACGTCGCGCGCGCTCCGCAACGGTATTACAGAATGGGCCGACCAGATTTCCTGGACTCACGGGAAACACACGGTTCGTGCCGGTTACGACGAACAGCACGTGAAGTGGTCGCAAAACGTACCGGGATTCAACCGCGGCACGCTCACCTTCCAAACTTTCGCGGATTTCCTGGTAGGTCATGAGCGCCGCGGATAACGGCACAACTCTGAGCAACATCTTTCGAATCCAGCGCGACGATTCAGGAGCCCAAACCCGGCACCATCAACAACAACCGCGCGAACGAAATCGCCGCTTTCGTTCAGGACGACTACAAGGTCACCAAGCGCCTCACCTTGAATCTGGGCCTTCGCTGGGAATATGACGGAACGATCTACGACTTGAACAATCCCATCAACGGTGGAACCAATCCGGTCTTCGCCCTCGACCAGACGGTGCCAATCCCGCCGGCCGGCGGTACCTTTGTCGGCTACACCGTGGCCCACAACTACGCAGGCGTGGTGCCGGATGGAGTCCTGCGGCGCAACACCGACATTCTTACCTACGGACATCAGCCTCTCAACAATTTTTCGCCGAGAATCGGATTTGCCTGGCAGCCCTTCAGCGATTCCGGCAAATTCGTGGTTCGCGGCGGATACGGAATCTTTTACAACGTGCTGATGGGAAATATTTTCGAAACCACGCTGAACAACAATCCGCCGTCGACGGCGCCGCTGACCTACATCGGCCCGGTTAACGCCCTCGCGAATTTTGCGGCTCCGTTCAATCCTTTGCCCACGCTGGGCTTCGCCAGCTTCAATCGCACTCCGACCTCTTCGATCAGCCAGCGCGGCATCGATCCGCATTTGACGACTCCGTACACGCAAAGCTACAACCTGCAACTGCAGTACGAATTCAAGCCCAGCTGGGTGGCGGAAATCGGCTACGCCGGTTCGCGCACCATCAACACCGTCACCGGACGCGCCTTCAATGAACCAATTCTGGCGACCGACACCGACCCGGTGAATTGCGACGCTCCGTCCGGCTGCATTACCACCAATACCTCCGCGAACGCGAAAATGCGCACGCCGGTTTTGGGCATCACGCCCGGCGGATTCAGCGACGCCGGAAACTGGGGATACAGCAATTACAATTCGCTCCAAGCCGTCTTGCGCAAGCGATTTTCGTACGGCTTGCAACTTCAGGCCTCGTACACCTACGGACGCTCCTTCACCAACGTCGTCGGTGTAAACCTGCAGGGTGGCGTGGCTGGCACGGTCAATTCGAACGATCCGAACAGCCTGACCCAGCAGTACGGCCCGTCCGACTTCGCCCGGCCGCAGCGCTTCATCATCAGCTACGTTTACGCCTTTCCGAAATGGGATCGTGACAGCTTCGTTGCCAGAAAGCTGGTCAACGGCTGGTCCATGTCCGGTCTGACGACCGTGCAAACCGGGCAGCCGATCACCTTCACCGACCCGCGCGGCGGTGCAGTGTACGGCAGCTTCTCCTCCTCGCGCGCGGAGTTGTGCCCAGGAGAAACGTACGGCGACACGCTTACTTCTGGCGGTGTTCGCTCGCGATTGAACGGCTACTTCAACGCCTCGGCGTTCTGCGCGCCTCCGATCATCGGCGTGGTGGGCGGCGTTGGCGGAGCGACCGGCTACGGAAACACTGCACGCGCGGTGTTGCTGGGTCCGGGACAATTCAACTGGGACTTCGCCTTCATCAAAGACACGGTGGTGGGCGGGCTGAACGAAAATGCGACCCTGCAATTCCGTTCGGAATTTTTCAACGCCTTCAACCACGCCGACTTCGCCAATCCGGGATCGGCCGTCAGCACGGCGGCGTTCGGAGTTATTTCCAGCACGACCGTCGGCCCGCGCATTCTGCAGTTTGCGTTGAAGTATTCGTTCTAAAGCGGGATATTTCGCAGCGCAGCTCGGTTTTGAAAAAAGGATGGGGCGCATGTCCGTTTCGCGGCGCAGTTTCATGAAGTGGGCGGCAACGCTTTCGACCTTGGCGGTTTCCGGGCCAGCGGGAGCGAAGCTGGTGCCTCTATTCCGTGATGCGCACGGAGCGGCCTCCGGCCCCGGCGAAATTCCGGCGTTTCATCCCGAGCTGCTGCCCTCGCAAAAAGAAGTTTGGGCTTCGCTCGAATGGATGGCCAAGCTGGGTCCGAAATACACCGGCAACCCAGCCCACATGGAATTCGTAAACTGGCTGGCGACCCAACTGCAATCGAGCGGCCTGCAGGTCGAGCGAGATCACTATTCATTCCCGCGCTGGGATGCCAAGCGCTGGGAAATTACCGCCACTCCGCAGGCCGGCGGTCCGACAAAATTTCCGGTGACGTCTTATTTCCCCTACTCGGGGGAAACGCCACCCGGCGGCGTCACCGGAGACCTCGTCTACGCGGGAGCGAATCCCGATTTCAAACTCGATGGCCTGCAGGGAAAAATCGTTCTCGTCGATTTTGCAATTAGGCCGCGCGACTTCGCGACCATGTACAAGCCCTGGGGTATTTATCCCGCGGACGCGCAATTTCCTTCGGTGCTGCGCCCGGCCCGCGGAGCAGTCAACGATCTCACCCAATTTCAAAAAGCCGGCGCTGTCGCGGTCATTCTCGTGTGGACCGACGTTTCCGACGCGAACGCGGCCGACCAGTACACGCCATTTTCTCGTCCGCCCCAGGGCGTTCCCGGCGTTTATGTTGGACGTGAAGCGGGCGCTCGATTGAAAGCGCTTTGCGGCACCGGAACGAAAGCAACCGTGGTCTTGGAAGCAGCCATCACTCCGGACACGCCCACTGATACGCTGATCGCAACTCTTCCCGGAACTTCGTCCGACGAAGTGATCGTGGTCAATACCCACACGGACGGCCCCAATGCGACCGAAGAAAACGGCGGCGCAGCCATCGTCGCACTGGCGAAATATTTTTCCAGAATTCCAGTAGCGCAACGCAAAAGGACTCTGGTCTTCCCACTCACCACCGGTCATTTTGCCGGACCTTGGGTGCCATCCATCCGCGGCTTCGTCGAAAAACATCCCGAAACGATGAAGAAGGCAGTTTCCGCGTTGACCATCGAGCATCTCGGATGCATGGAATGGATGGACAACGCCGCGTTCCAATACAAACCGACCGGCGAAATTGAATGGAGCGTCGCGATCAGCGAATCGAAAGGTGTAGCCGAAATTTTGGTAGACGCGCTGCAGGGCAGCGGCGACCGTCGCACCGGCGTCGTGAATCCAGTGCACGGCGGCTGGCTGGGAGAAGGCTCGGCTCTAGCGAAGGCCGGAATTCCGACCATCGGCTATATTCCCCAACCGAATTATTTGCTGGCTGGGCCGGCCAACGGCTGCATCGAAAAGCTCAATTCAGATTTGCTCTACAGCCAGGTCCAAGTTTTCGCCAAGGTCATTCATAAAATGGACCAAACCAGCGCGGCCGACCTCAAAGGCGGATCGAATTCGTGACGAGTGAAGTCTCTGCAGCCGTCGACGGCGCCGGAATTGGTGTGAGCCGTGTCTCGTTCCGAGAAGTTACGACGGATCAGTGGCACGCGTTTTTCGCGGCGTTTTTAGGCTGGCTGCTGGACGGGTTCGATTTCTCGATCCTGACGTTTCTGTTGATCGATATTCAACACAGTTTCACCGTCGATAAGGCGCTGGCCGGAGCGCTGGGCACCGTCACTTTGATGTTCCGCCTGATTGGTGGAATGAGTTCGGGAACCGCGGCGGATCGTTTCGGCAGAAAGACTCCGCTGATGCTTTCGATCGTCTGGATTTCGCTTTTTAGTTTGCTCAGCGGATTTTCGGTGACCTACGCGATGCTGTTCGCCTGCCGCGCGCTTTTCGGCATCGGAATGGGCGGCGTTTGGGCCTCGGGCTTGCCGCTGGCGCTCGAACACTGGCCCAAAAATCTGCGCGGTGTCGCCTCCGGCATGCTGATGGGCGGATTCAACTGGGGCTACATGGTCGCCGCGGTCGTGTTTCAACTCGCTTCGCCTTTCGTGAATAGCCATCCGAATTCCGGCTGGCGCCTGCTGTTCTGGATCGCGGCCACGCCCGTGGTTTTGGTCTTCTGGATCTGGCGCTATGTAAAAGAAAGCCCGGTGTGGCTCGCGCACCGCGCGGAGATGAAAAAGAATTCCGAAAAAGACCGTTTGTCGATCGTCAGAATTTTTCAACGCGACCTGATCGGAGTGACGGCGCAGACCACCATCTTGATGGCTGCGTTTATGTTTTCGTATTACTCCATTTCGTTTTGGTATCCGACATTTCTGCGGGAATCCCACATTGCGCCGTTGAATTATCTGATCGCTTTGAACGTAGGCGGAATCATCGGGACGGCGCTGTGGGGTCGAATTTCGGAGACGGCCATGGGCCGCCGCGGAGCAATCGCAGCTGCAGCCCTATGCGGCGTGACGGCCATCCCGATCTATCTCCTCTCGCACAGCCATCTGTTTCTGGTTCTGGGCGCGCTGCTGATGGGCGGATGCGGCCTGGGCGCGTGGGGCATGGCGCCGTCTTACCTGACCGAACGATTTCCCACTGCTGCCCGAGCCGTCGGCCCCGGATTTTCCTATCACGCCGGCGCCGCTTTCGGATCGCTGACACCCGCGTTCATCGGCGTGCTACAGGATCGCGGAACGGTTTTGCCGCATGCGATGGGCGTCTCGATTGCCTGCGCGGGGCTTCTGATCGCAACGACGGTTTGGCTGGGACCGGAGACGCGCGGAAAAGGTTTTACCGCAGCGGAGTGATTTTCAGAATTTTGTATTCGGAGATTTAAATGAGCAAGCCTAAGACAAACGAAAGCACGACATCGACGCAACAATCGCCCGTTGAATCCGGACGCCGCAATTTTCTGAAGAACTCCGCCACCGCAGGATTCGCCGGTGCCCTCGCTCTTGTGCCGGCAACCGCGTTTGCAAAGGAAGGCGCCGCGACAAATGCGGAAATGCAGGATCCGCAGCCCCCCAACGGCATTCACCCACTCGCACAATTGGATTCGCGCTTTCCCGTAACTTTCGAATCTTCGGTCCCACAGGCGATGACGCTGCTCACGTCCTACTTCCGCGCCTTAAGCGCTCGCGACCTCGCGGGCATGTCCCAATATCTCCATTTTCCATTCGCGACCTACGAAGGCACGGACCCAGTTGTCGTGGAGAGCAGGGAAGCGCTGATGGCCAACCCTCCGCTCTCGATGAACGTCACGGGCCAGGGCGCCACGCTGATCGAAAAAGGTTCGTACGACATGCTCGACAGCATCGAGTTGCACACCTACAACCCCGTGAACGTGGGCCTCTCGCTCTGCTACAGCCGTTTCGGCGTTGACGGCAAGAAAATTTACGAGTGCAAAGGCATCTACGGAATCACCAACGACGACGGCAAGTGGGGCATCGAGCTGATGTCCACCATCTTCACGCCCGCGGATCAGACCCACGTCGCCTACAAAGACGCAGTCGAAGCCACCCTGCGTCTGCAAGAAAACTGGATGCTCGGCTACAGCCTGCGCGATCAATCCGTGCTGAACAGCACGCACCAACTGGGCCCGCAGGCCAATCTTTCGCCTCCCGAGCCGCGCAGCAATGCCGGCAACGCCCGCAACGGAAAGCCGATGGACGGCTACCGCACCATGGGTGTGAAAAGCCGTCTGCACGTTTCGAACGTCACCGCCGAAAGCGTCGCCAAGATGGACGCGAATTTTCCCGAATTTTCAAACTGGGCCGGCGGCGGCGTGGGTCCTTGGGATTACACCCTGAATCTTCCCGCAGCGCGCGCGCTTCACGTCAGCGTCAACAAGGTTCATTCGTTCGGCGGCTACGTGCGCTACACCAAAGACGGAGTCGTCACTTCCGAGAGCCACGTGCTGCAGATCGTGACCTATAAAAATGAGCGATGGGGAACTGCCGGCGCGCTGGGAATCATGATGTATCACGACCGCACCGGAGACGTTCATTCGTAGAACAGAATTCGGGGACGAGCATTCACAAATTCGCAAAATGAAATCAATCCAGGAGGCAGCGACAGATGCGCAAGACTCTCTTTACAGACGAAAATGATCGCGTGGAAAACGAGTCCATCGCCGACCGGCGCAAATTCTTGAAAGGCGCAGCCGTAACGGGCGTCGTCGGCGCCGTAGCACCCACGGTATTCGGCCAGACGGCTACTGCCGCCCAATCCGGCACGGGTTTGGAAACGCGCGAGCAATTGCGTCAGGACATGATGGCCGGCATCGAAGACGACATCAAAAAAGATCTGGAGATGCGCGCACAGTCCACACAAGAAATTCCGACGCCCAAGACGTTGCGCGCCCCCGGTATGCTCGACGGACGGTTTTCCGCATATTACAAAACCTCCGTTCCCCAAGCGATGGGCCTGCTGACGAATTATTTTGCGGCCTACAACGACCGAGACATGCAGGCCGTTGCTGACACGCTGCATTTCCCGTATGCGACGTATGAAGACACCGACCCGATCATCTATCAATCCGCGAAGGAATTTATCGATAATCCTCCGCCGTCGATTGCGGTCAGCACCAAACCAGACAGCCAACTCCGTCCCGGCTCCTACGACATCATGGATAAGCTGACCCTGCAGACCTTCAATCCAGTGAACGTCGGCCTCGAACTGTGCTACACCCGCTATCGCGCCGACGGCTACCGCATCGGCATCAACCAGGGAATTTATGCAATCACGAATAACGACGGCAAATGGGGAATCCAGCTGAGCTCGGTGATCTTTACGCCCACGGAATACATCGGCGATAAGTTCGATGACGCCCTCGAATCCCATCTGCGCCAGGGCCGCACTTCGATGGCCGCGTTCGGCGATCACGATTACGACCTGCTCACCCATCTCGGTTGGGGCGCCGGCCGCCGCGACACCAAACGTAAAGTCGCCAGCGTCACCGGCGCTCCGGGAGCGACAACATTTTTCCTTTCCGGATGGGCCGGCAAGCCGACGCAGCCTTACAACTCGAAGGGCCGCATGAGCCGCCTGAGCGTCAGCGGTCCGGACGGCACCGCGATCAACGCGCTTTCGACGGATAACGATCCGATCGCGAAGTACGAACGCGGCCTGAACGTGTCAAACATCGTGACCAGCAAAGGCCAGCCTGGCTGGTTTTACGCCATGGCCGGCGGCGCGGTCGGCAAATATGGCTACACCAAGGACCTGGCCGATTCAAAAATCCTGCATGCCGGTCCGGAAAAAGCTCACTCGCTGGGTGGATACATTCGCTACACGCGGGAGAATGTTTTCATCTCCGAAACGCGCAGCCTGGGAATTATGATTTTCGACAAGGAAGAAGGGAAGTGGGGCAACGGAGGCGGCATGGGGCAAATGATGCGTCGCGATCGTTCGAACGACGACATCTAGTCCGCGCGCGTTGCAAATATTTCGTTCGAGCGCCTCAAGCCGCCATGGCTTGGCTTGAGGCGTTCGGACGCATCGTCGCAGGAGGAGTCACGGGAGTCGGGCCTTGAATATTCCTCTTACCCCAATTCGGTTGTTGCGTTACGCGCGGGATCAATTTCCATCGCGCACGGCAGTGGTGTGCGACAACGATCGATTCACTTACGAACAACTCGCGGCCCGTGTGAGCCGCCTGGCCGGCGCGTTGCGAGCCATGGGCGTGCAAAAAGGCGATCGTGTCGCGTTTCTCAGTCTGAATTGTCACCGGTTTCTTGAGGCCTACTATGCAGTCCCCGAAGTCGGCGCCATCTTCGTGCCGATCAATACCCGCCTGGTTCCGAGCGAGTTCACCTACATCTTGAACGACGCCGGCGCTAAAGTTCTTTTCTTCGAGGAAAGTTTTTTCGAAACGGTCGAAGCTTTCCACGCCGGTGTGCCGAGCATTAAGAAATTCGTGCAGCTCGACGGCACTGCCCATCAGAACGATTGGCAGTTGCCGGAAAACTACGAGCAGCTCCTGGCCGCAGCGACGCCGTATCACACCGAACTCCTCGAAGTAGACGAAAACTCCGTAGCAGAGATGTTTTACACCAGCGGCACCACGGCGAAGCCGAAAGGCGTGATGCTGACGCACCGCAACGTCTACCTGCACGCCGTCAATTACTGCCTCACGCTGAATCCCGGAAAGTTGATCGTTCATCTGCACACGATTCCGTTGTTCCACGTGAACGGGTGGGGAACCGTGCATTATTCCTACCTCGGCGCGGTCCACGTGATGATTCCGCGCTTCCGGCCCACGGAAGTTTTCCGCCTGATCGAGCAAGAACGCGTCACCTCGATCAATCTGGTGCCCACCATGGCGGCGCAACTGATCAAGGCTCCTGACCGCGCGGAATATGATTTGAAAAGCTTGGAGCGCATCCGCGTGGGCGGTTCGCCTCCTTCGCCGACGCTGATTCGCGAGGTGGAACAATTTCTGGGCGGAAATTGTTTTTGCGCCTACGGCCTTACCGAAGCGTCGCCGTCGCTCACCATGTCGCTGGTCAAGCACGACACGGGGTGGAACGCGGAGACGCGTCTCGAAAAACAAGCCATGACCGGATTCCCAATTCCCGGCGCTGAAGTTCGAGTGGTCGACGCCGAAGGAAACGACATCCCGCGCGACGGCTCGACCGTCGGGCAAATTATTGCGCGCAGCGACGGCGTGATGGCTGGCTACTGGAATCAGCCGGAAGCCACCGCCAAAGCCATTCACGATGGCTGGCTCTACACCGGAGACATGGCGGTCATCGACAAGGACGGATATCTGCTCATTGTCGACCGCATGTCGGATTTTATAATCAGCGGCGGAGAAAACATTTCGTCGCTCGAACTCGAAAACACTTTGCTATCGCATCCTTCCGTTTCGGAAGCGGCGGTCATCCCAGTGCCCGACGAGAAATGGGGAGAAGTTCCGAAGGCTTTGATCGTTCTGAAGCCGGATAGCAGCGCCACCGAAGAAGAGATGATCGATTTCTGCCGCTTCCGCCTCGCGCGATTCAAAGTGCCGCGCTCGGTAGAATTTTTGCCGAACCTGCCCAAGACCGGCACCGGAAAAGTGTTGAAGAAGGATCTGCGAGCCAAATACGCGCAGGCTGATAAGTAATGGCATCGCCCAGCCATCTCGACTGGCCGTTTTTCGAAGATCGCCACAGAAGTCTCGCCGCCGATTTGAGCAAATGGTCCTCGCTGCATCTGAAACACCATGACGAAACCGATCTGGCCGCAGCCTGCCGAAAGCTGGTTCGCGAACTCGGCGACGGCGGCTGGCTGCGTTATGCCGTCGCCGGAAAAACCTACGGTGGGTTGAACGACGCAATCGACACCCGGTCGCTTTGTCTCATGCGGGAGGGACTCGCGCAGTACTCCGGGCTCGCGGATTTTGCTTTCGCGATGCAAGGCCTGGGCTCCGGCTCGATCAGCCTCTTCGGTGATGAAGCACAAAAAAAGAAATACCTTCTGCGCGTGGCCAAAGGCGACGCCATTGCCGCGTTCGCAATCTCCGAAACCGACGCGGGCTCGGACGTCGCCGCGATGCGATGCGCAGCGCGTCTCGACGGCGACAACTACATTCTGAATGGCGAGAAGACCTGGATATCGAACGGCGGCGTCGCCGATTTTTACGTATTGTTCGCGCGAACCGGCGAAGCTCCAGGTGCGAAAGGGATCTCCGCCTTCATCGTTGACGCCGGTACGGCAGGATTCGAAATCGCCGAACGGAATGAAGTGATGGCGCCTCACCCGCTGGCTCGTCTGATATTCAAGGATTGCCGCGTGGCGGCCGCACAGAGGCTTGGTTCGCCGGGGCAGGGCTTCAAGATCGCGATGGCCACGCTCGATGTTTTTCGGACGTCGGTCGCGGCGGCCGCGACCGGATTTGCTCGCAGCGCGATGCGACTCGCATTGACGCGAGCCATATCGCGCAAAATGTTCAATCAGGTGCTGGCGGACTTTCAACTGACTCAAGCCAAGCTGGCGGACATGGCCACAGGAATCGACGCCGCGGCTTTACTTACCTATCGCGCAGCCTGGCTGCGCGATACTGGACATTCGGTGACGACCGAAGCCGCGATGGCCAAGATGACTGCCACGGAAACCGCGCAGCGCGTGATCGACGATGCAGTCCAAATTTTCGGCGCGCTGGGTGTGATGAAAGGCGAACCGGTGGAACGGCTGTACCGCGAAATCCGGCCGTTGAGAATTTATGAAGGAGCCACCGAAATACAAAAGCTGGTCATCGCCCGGGGCATCATCAAGGCGTTTCAGGCCGCCGAGGATTCGGGCGCGCCAGATTCGAGCAATTAGGTTCAGGCTATGAACGTTCTGCTTTCGATCGGCGCGGTCTTCCAGTTTTTCCTTACTTTTCCTTCCAGGAGATTTTGAATGCCTTCTTTCAGTGGGGTCGATTATCTCGATTTCGATTCGGTTTTGACGGACGAAGAGAAGCTGGCGCGGAATACGACGCGGCAGTTCGTCGATGAGCAGATTATGCCGATCATCGAGGAATATAACCGCGAAGGAAAATTTCCGATGCAGTTGGTGCCGGCCATGGCGGAGCTTGGATTGTTTGGGGCTAGCCTGAAGGGTTACGGCTGCGCGGGAATGTCGAACGTGGAATATGGGCTGGTCACGCAGGAACTCGAGCGTGGAGATTCCGGGTTGCGCAGCTTTGTTTCGGTGCAGTCGGCGTTGGTGATGTATCCGATTTATGCGTTTGGGTCCGATGCGCAGAAAGAAAAATGGCTGCCTTTGTTGCAGCAGGGCAAGGCGATCGGATGTTTTGGGCTGACCGAGCCGCAGTTTGGTTCGAATCCGGGTGGGATGTTGACGCGAGCGGTGAAGAAGGGCGACAAGTACGTTTTGAACGGCGAAAAAATGTGGATTACCAGCGGGTCGCTCGCGGCGGTGGCGTTGATTTGGGCTAAGTGCGAAGACGGCAAGATTCGCGGGTTCTTGGTGGAAAAAGGCACACCGGGATTTAAGGCTTGGGATGTGCACGGAAAATATTCGCTGCGCGCATCGGTAACCTCGGGATTGTCGATGACCGATTGCGAAATTCCCGCTGGAAATATTCTGCCTGGCGTTGAAGGTCTTCGCGGGCCGCTTTCCTGCCTGAATCAGGCGCGCTATGGAATCGGCTGGGGCGGGATTGGCGCGGCGATGGCTTGCTACGACACGGCGCTGCGTTACGCGAAAGAACGCAAGCAGTTCGACAACAAGCCGATAGCTTCCCATCAGTTGGTGCAGGAAAAGCTGGTGTGGATGATCACCGAAATCACCAAGGCACAGTTTCTGGCGCTGCAGGTCGGACGGCTGAAAGATGCCGGGCGCGTGCATCCTTCGCACATTTCGATGCTAAAGATGAACAACGTGTGGATGGCGCGAGAGACAGCGAGTCGCGCACGGGAGATTCTGGGCGCGAATGGAATCGTTGACGACTACTGCGTGATGCGGCACATGGCCAACCTCGAATCGGTTTTCACCTACGAAGGGACGCACGACATCCACAAGCTGATTATCGGCGAACGCATCACCGGCATATCCGCGTTCGTCTAGTCCACAGGATTTGAACTCAACGCCCGCCAACCGGGCACCCCGCACCATCTCCAACTCACATTGAAATCGCGGCTGTTTTGCAGCATTCTCATGCTTGAAACGGACGGGCACCCGTGCGGCCAGGACGCTTATTTTCAATCCGTGTATACCTGGCATCCGACCGAGAAGCGTTTCTGCTGGGTATGCAAAGAATGCACTGACGCGTTTACGCCATTCGTGGGCAAAGATCCCGTCTAGAATCGGCGTGGAATAATTCCTCAACCGGTTGTTTCATCGCTCTTGACAGCCCCTTATTTCAGGATTAATAATTTTTAAAGGGCCGAAATCCATCCTGGCAGTGGACGAGGTTGGCTATGTCAAACTCCGAAAGTTCGCAGCGATGGCGGGAGCTATATCAGGTAGTACTGGTCGAATCAGACTATGACGAATTAACCGAATCAATCAGCCGGCTAGAAGTCGCTTTGACGATTCGTTTGGAAGAATTGGCCAAAAGCGCTGACGGCTCAACCGAGCGCGCTGAGATCGCTGAAGCTTCCAAACAGTTGTTTGTGATTAAGACGGAAAAGTTGGGTTGGCCGGGTGTTAACCTCCGATCGCTCCAGCGCTCTTAGCTAAGTGGTCGAGCCACACCTTCAGCCGTGGCACCAAGGGCTCGCCTTTCTGGACGACGTCACTAATGTCTTGCGGCAGCCCTTGAGAAAGAATCACAGCTGCGTGCAAGGTGTACAAGAATTATGATGACTTTAGGATGAAGTTTGCGCAGCCGACTTGCTGCATCCATTCCGTTTAGACGAGGCATCGTTACGTCGAGAATCACCAAATCTGGCCTGAGTTCCGACGACTTCTCGATCGCTTCGATTCCGTCCTTTGCTTCGACGCAATTCTCAACGCCGGCTTCTGCAAGCTGCTCACGTACTAAAGTGCGAATCCTTGGGTTATCGTCGGCGATGAGAATGCGTGTCACGATTGATGACAGTATCCTTCACAATCGGCGAACGCGCTGTACTGGAAATCATGTACGTTATTCGGTACTGGATGGCAGCCAATTCATCTGCGGCGAGATCGCGAAGGGTAAAGACAAGTTCCTCGGTTTCGTGCCCCTCGGAAAACTCAGGCGAAAGGTACTGCGCAAGTTCGCGCAGCGGTCGGGTCACGAAGTCTATTTGGTGGACGCCCTAACGAAAGAAATCGCGAAGGGACCCTGCCGATACCCGACTCAAATCCCGAAGAACCCCGTATAATCGCGCATGACCCCCGAAGCCCCTCCCCGCCTCAAAGCAGGACGCGCAAGAAAAATCAAAAGTCACGGAGAAGATCGCGGCCTCAAGACCTGCGAAAAATGCGGGCTGGAGTTTTACGGAACCAAACTCCAGACGAAATGCGCGGTCTGTCGTGCGACTCGGAAGAAATAAATTTTCTACATGAATTCACAGCCGTGAGGCGACGTGATGCTTTCGTGGCATTGAATGGGAAAAGGATTAGCGACGTGCCAAATCAAACATCTACTCAGCTTCCTTCTTAAAGGCTGTGGCCGTCTTGGACTTGCCGAACCCTTTCGGCAGCACGCGTTTCGCAATCATGACAAAATTCTCGCGCGGGTAATCTACGGCCATGTCGTAGAACGAAACCGCTATGTCGCTTTGCTCCGGGGTGAGCTTCGAAATGGAAGGTCTTTTCGTCATTGGTAGTAAGCGCGCTTGGCTGCGTCGGTATAGCAACCACTACAGATAGACGAAACCGACACCAAGAGCGGAAGATTTTGCGGTCCGCATATGAATTTTTCTTGACAACTTTTCCACACGCCCCGATGCTTGGCGTTGCGGGATCGTAGCTCGAAGGAATCCGAAGTTTTAGGATCGGAGCGACGGGTGCAGTTCCCTCAGAAGTTCGGCACCCGCCAATGTTGAGAGCAGCGATAACTAGATCGCAAGGTTGGGACCGCTCAGGCCTATCGAATTCTCGGCGTCGTACAAGGTTTCAAGAATGAGGGCGCGCGAACGACCATCATCGTCAACGGAGTTCCGCAAGATACGGAGGTACTGGTTAATTCCGGAATTCTCGTCGGGTACGCAATCGATCATGCGTTGCAAGCGATCGATCCGGACCGAAAATCATTCGAAAAATAGACCGCGGCGCCGGATGCGTAGGGGCGCTGCCTAACCGCTGTCTAACCAGAAATTCCGACATATTTGACAATTTTCGTAGTCCGTTTTGTAAAATATGTCCGAGAACAAACAACTTACGTATTTTCAATAGCCGAAAAGACTATCCGGCTTACAGGCTCACCTGCGACTTTCGCGGGGCCAGCACTGCGTTACGTCCTCGTCTCCGTGCATAAAGCCGATGCATTGCCATTGTGGCAACGGCCCCGGTATCGGAGGCCAGAGACCCCTCCCTTAGGGCGTCGGGTGTCGCGGGTTCCAGCCTTCGTCTCGCGTTTGGGCCCCCGAAATGAGATATTCTTCCAGCGCCCAGGACGAGCGTGCAGAAATCTCGAGGCAGTTTTTTCTCTTGACAATACGGTGCAGGGTGCATCATATTAGATGAAGACTTATTCCACTCTCGAAGTTGCTCGGCTTGTTGGGATCACTTCTGGGACATTACATCGTTGGATTAGAGAGAATCAAGTGGCCGCGCCGCCGGTCCAGACGCTAGGCAAGATGAGAATTCGTGTGTGGTCTAGGGAAGATGTCGAAAACGTGAAAGATTATAAAGCAGCGCGCTACAGAAAAGGGCGCGGCAGACAAGGCAAAACCGTAAAGAATTGAAGTCACGAGACGCGCTCGTGCTTCTACACGAACGCGTCTCTAACCAAGGTGCACGTCTGAGGTGCAACAATGGCCGCTGAACAAGCTATCGGTTTGTCTTATCAGGCGCAACCCGGTTGCGTCGGTCACATAAGAATCGGCTTCGTCCAACCTCAGTCCAGTTTTTTTTCACCCAAGTCGCTCCTACAGTTCGGTAGTTCTCTTTTCACGAACCGAGTACTTGCGTGAGGGCACTCGCGGCGCGGGGGACGAACAATGAAACTCGATCTCTTTCAACAAATTGTTGAAGTTAACATTTCGTTCGATCGACTGATGAGCGGCCTTGAAAAGCTGGAGTCTGTTCGATTCTTCCAGAGTGATCTCATCCGGCACGCTCGCTCCGACGTTGAAATTGCTCGTGTTTATGCCAACCGCGAGTTCTTCGACAATTTCGAAAACATCGTCGAGGACGATGCGAAATGGGCATACCGATTCCAGCGCCGGTTTGACGAGAAGCTCAAGGATCGGGACGACATCTATCTCGAGGTCCGAGACGCGGAACAAAGACGAAAGCGAAAAGGTTTGCGCCTCGCGTGATTCTCCTGCCGAATTGGGATATGTCCGATGAAGACCGACTCGACAGCAGACGCTCCAAAAGACGCGACACTAACCATAAGAACTTGCATTCCAAAGGCGCCAAGCGCCGAAACACCACGACCAACCGAGGAGGAGGCAAGGCAGAAACGCCATGATGAGAAGACGAAAACCACTCGCCCAGACGCGTGCCAATCTCGACCCTGGCTACAGATATCCAGGTCTGCGGGGAAAAGTTGTGGACTGGGTAGAACATGCGTTTGAAGACGGGCGGTTGTATCTCAACGTCCGTTTCACGGACCGGACCGAGCTCTGTTGGCAGATCACTACCAGATTAACTATCGAGCAAGGGGACCTGAGCGACTGGAAATCCGGGGACTTTAAGCAGCTCGGAGTCTTCGTCAGGAATGAACGTGGCGAGAACATCTGATTCACAGCGGCAAGCCGAGCGCCCTATTCCGCAAGACCCGACGAACCCACAGTAAAGCTAGCGGTGAAGAATGTAGAAATTTCCTCCTTCAACTTCCCCTGTACCAAGGTCTTCACCTGCTTGACTTGGAGACCGCTCAATACGGGCTAGTTGCAGGTGGGCAACACCTCAAAGCAGCAGCCAGCAAACTACTAAAGCGGGCGGGAGCGACCCCACTTTCTCGGCTTTCAGCCGCCCAGAAAGGTTCTTGGGGGTCGCTCCCGCCCGTTTTGGTTCTTAGGCAGCCCCATTTCGCAACAAAGGGCTCAAGCCACACCCTGTTGATCGTCCGGACTTTTCACACATTACGAGCCAAATGAGTTTCGTATTAAGGCCCGCATAGCAGGCCCACAGGGAGGAGAACTGCCATGCCGATTCTAAAAGCGTCACCTAAACTTCGTAATTCCACGAACCAGGTCCGCGTTTAGGATTACTGTCTGAACTAGCTGGCATAGTCGGCGGCCACGCACATCGCATCCGCGACACATTCGCAGTAGAGCTGCTACTTGCAGGCTTTCATTTAGACAGGGTATCAGTGCTTCTTGGCCACGGCGACATACGCTTACCGGAACGCTTGTACACCCGGTGGACATTCTCGCGCCAGGAGGAGATCGAAGCAGATTTGAAGACAACGTGGCGAGCTGACCCCGTCATCGCTGCGAGCAAAGCTTTCAATCGCACATCTAATCGGAGATCACTGAGACCAAATCGAGCTTCATCATTGGATTCAGTCAGCCCCTCTTATCATCGCTCGAGGCGTACTCTGAGTCGCCGAGCGCGCTCGCGAAATGCCTCTTCGCCTCCTTCCAGAATGTTGCACACTTCTTTACGGATGTTCGAGTCTTCCAGGCCGCCAACCGTATAGGTAATAGGTGGCAAACCTCCGGCTGTGTGGGACCCAGCGTTAGCGATAATGATCTGATCTGCATCTGTATTGATTACCAAGTTCGCGTTGTGCGTAACGATGATGACTTGTCGCCTCGCCTTAGCCGAAACAAACAGCGAGACTAGTTCTTCGAAAACTGATTTTGGATCAAGGTTCTCCTCCGGTTGGTCAATGATGAGAGGTCGATCATCGGCATCGTCAAGCGCAAGATAGAGAAGCAACAGGACAATTCCGCGCGTACCTGGCGACAACTTGCGGATATCAACGCGGTCGTATTCTATTTCGTACCGTACGCTGATGTGGTCCGTACTGTAGAGCCAATGCGCAAACTGTTGGAGCCAAGATCGGTATTCCGCTTTTTCTGTGGTCGCGTACGGAGCATGCACCAGGAAATCCTTCCAATACTTCGTGACGAACGTCGTCATAGCTGCCTGAACCTGTGGCCCATCGCCTTTTTCCCAAGCAGGCTTGAGTTCGGTGTTGGCGAGGCCTACTAAGGTTCCACGCCCGCTGAACGGTCCTTACCGGGACCTAGCGAGATTTTTTGCCACAACTCCCGAGTTGCTGGCTAATCGGCAACGGGCCTAGCCGTCTGCCGTTGCACCATTCGTACGATGGCCATTGCTTATTTTGTGGCTACGGGCTGCATCGACGGTTTCTTCCAGGTGTTGTTTTGCACGGACTCGTCCGGCATGTAGAGACGAAGAATGACGTAGAAGGGACCATCAGGCGTTGGCAGCCAGTTGGATTGCTGTGCAGCGCCCGGCGATTCTTTCTGGATGTCTAGAGTTAGGCCCCCATCTTTGTCCCACTTAAACGCCTTGAGCATGGTGGAATTGAGCAGGTAACGCTTCAATGGGTTTGCGACCAACAACTGTGTCTTGCCGTCGTACATGGTCAAAGACCAGAACGCCTTCACCGGGGGTAGCTGTCCTTTTGGGAAAGTCAGTTTGTAGCTGGCCTTTGAAGCGTCCAGTGGCTTCCCATCGGCATCCACGAAGTATCCAAAATAAATCGCCTCTGCTCCTGAATTGCCGTAAAGCCCCAACTTCGCTCCTACGAATCGGTAGAGGTAGTTGTTTTTCAACGCTTCGCGGGTTCCGAATAATTGGCCGCTGGAAATCGCGTCCACGTTGATTTGATGCACGACGCCTTCGAGTTCTTTCCACGCATCCGCAATCCCATCGCCCATGGCCTTCTGATTATCGGGAGACAGCTTTGAGAAATCAAAAGTCTTCCCTGCCCCGATGTTGAGCTTGGCGAAGCGTGCCATGAGTGCCGTTTCAGATGGGTTTTGAGGACAGAACTGCAAGAGAAAATTGACATAGGGAAAGAGAGCAGGCGTTTTTTCTATTTCCGGCGTAGGCTTCGGCCAGTCCACTGCTGCGGCGGGAGGGGGAGCCGATTGGCCAAGGAATTTGCTGAGTGGCTGTACGGTATAGCCCTTCTGGATTGCAGCGGCGTTCACCATGTCGGCCGGACTAAATAGCTGCGTGCGGAATAGGATGTACGCGAACTCTGTCTCGCAGTGGATCACAGCTTTGATGCTTTTGGGCGTTTCGCCGTTCCATCCGGGACCGGCGACGAGGTATATGCCTCCATCGTTGCCGTACGTGCGCGTGCCCAGATAGGCGAAGTTGAAGGTATAAAGGTCCACCATCTGACCAGTGTAATAGCGCCCCTTTTCAATTTTCGGCACAGTGACCACGAGCGGTTCCGCACGCAAGTCCATCCAGAGAAACGAATACGGCGTATCGGAGTTCGGCGTGACTACGAATGTGTCTTCCGGCGTGGCGACGCCTTTTGAGCGAGCAACCGTGTTAAATGAAGCTTCGTAGGCACGACCGTTCGTGTCGATAGCCTGCTTGTACATCGTCAGGTAGTTGTCAACCAGCGGGAAGCCGTAAATAAAGGCGTCCTTCGAGATTTGCCGAGTTTCGTCGGGCGTAAGTCCATTCTGTCCGCCCGTTGTCTGCGCCTGCGCAGGGCCCCAAGCGGTCAACGTCATAGCCGCAAACGCAAACAATAAAACCGAGTTCACTTTGTGCTGTTTCATGATCTCCCCATAAAAAGCTATTGCGCCAGCATGACCGCTGGCGGCTGCCACGTGCCTTCGCCGGGCGGAAGTATTGATGGCGGCGTTTCCTTCGGCCAGTACAAGCGCATCACCAGATAGATCGGGCCGTCAGGCGCGGGCAACCAGTTTGCTTTCTTGTCGGCGGACGGCGAGTCTTTCTGGATGTAGAGCGTTAGCGACCCGTCGGAATTCTTTTTCATTCCCGGCAGCATTGGCGAGTTGATGAGATAGCGGTTGATGGGATTTTCAATCAGAAGCTGCGTCTTCCCGTCGTACATGGTCACCGACCAGAAGGCGTTGACAGGCGGGAACTGCCCGCTCGGGAAAGTCAGCAGTGTAATTGTGTTTGCTGCCATCAAGAGTTTCTCCATTCGCTGTTGTTCTGGTCATCGGATACATGGCTTCAACGGCGTCGTTGCCGTAAATACCTCCCTTAGCGGCAGCGGCACGCTTCAACCAGTCGCCGTTATAAAACGTTCGGTCGCCGAAGAGAGAACTAATCTTCCAGCCATTGATGTTCTTTTGCCCTGTAACCAAGTACTGTTCAATTTTCGAATCCCCACTCTTCATACCAAGAAGAATTGCGGCCTTGTGCTCAGGTGAAAGGTCTTTCATCTCAAACTTTTTGCCGGGACCGATGCCAATTCTCGCCAACTTGGCGCGGATATCCGCCTGGTCCTGTGTTGCAGGATCGAACTGCAATGCGAAATCGAGGAACTCGAAGAAGTTGCTCTTTACCAACTCGGCGTCAACTTTCGGAAAGTCGATGGCGGGGACGGCTGGCGGCGGAGGTTGGTGCAAATAGACGGAGAGTGTCTGCGCTTTGTAGCCTGCCTGCACTTTCTGGACGTTCGGCATGTCTTTTGCGTTGAAGAGTTGTGTGCGAAAAGGCGTAAGGCCGAAGAATGTCGTCGAATGGAAGACCTGCTTTATTCCTGCTGGCGCTTCTCCTTTCCAGTCTGGGCCCACGATCAGGTAGTTGCCCGGCGCGGTCCCGGTGGCGCGACTGCCGACATACCCATAGTTGTATGTATTACCGTCGATGAGCTGCGCCGAATAGTAGCGGTCCTTTGGTACCGCTGGCACTGACAACACTATTGGCTCGGCGCGCAGGTCAACCCAAAGCATCGAGTACGGTGTGTCGCTATTGGGGGTGACTATGGCTGTGTCCTTATACGTGAATACCCGATGCTCGTTGAATATCTGGTTGAACGGTCCCTTATACTGGCCAGAGTTCTTGTCCACGCAAAATTCATACATGACCGCGTAGTTCATCACTATAGGCAGGCCGTAGATGAAACCCTGTTCGGCTATATCTTTGGTCTCGGCGAGGCTGGGTACGGGAATACCATTAACTGCGTCCTTTTTCTCCGCTTGATTGATGGCGTCGTTCCTCCCGCATCCAACAATAAGGAACATGACGACGGCGACACCAGCTCCGCCTAGAAACATTCTCTTTAGTTTTGTCATTTGGCTCTCGCGAGTGAATGAAAAGCGGCCCGATGGTACCCGAAATTGGTCGCCAAGTCCCGGTTAGTAACGAATCCGGACGTGGACTGACACTCGTTGTCCGATTGAATGAACAGTTCGTGCGATTCCATCGAACGAGTCAATCCGTTCTCTGCGCTCTCTCGGTTGTTTACTTCACCTTGACGACGTCATCGGGCTTCCACGTTTGGTCAAAGAATGATTGCTTCGGACTGTAGAGCCGCAAGAGAACGAAATAGCCCTTTCCGGGCACCGTGCGCATCCAGTTCTTCTTGTCACCAGCAGGCGCGGTCGGCCCGAAGTAGAGATCGAACGAGCCGTCGGCGTTCTGGGTTGGCTTGTCCATCGAATTGAGTGAGGGGAACGGCTGGCCGTTGTCGAGGCCCGACGCAGTGAGTGCATCGTAGAGGGTGATGGACCAGAAATTCGCAGCCGGGACGTTCGCGGGAAGGTGCAGCTTGTAGGATTTGCCGCCTTCGAGGTAATCGCCGTCTTTGTCGCGGAAGACGCCCGGATACTTGGCACCCTTATCGACCATGCTTACCGCCATCCCAGGGCTCATCCCGTATGCCAGCGTGAAATATAGAGTGCGCTCGAGAAGGTTGCCACGGAAGAACGGGTCTTCACCGGGAAGTACGTTCACCCATTGACGGTCCGTGTAGTACATGCCCTTCGGCTCGTGCGTGCTCATGTCGTTGGCCATCACCCGGGTCATCTTGAATGCGGTTTTCGCGGCCTGGTCGAGGAGATTCCTGGTGGCCGGATCGGGATGGAAAGGTTTGCCCTTCTCGATTCCGATTATCTTCAAGACGGTGAGCATGTATTCGTCGGACGGGTCAGCGTATTCGGCATCGATGAATCGCGACAGCATATCGAAATAGCTGCCGTCCTGCGGAAAGAGCATGTCTGCAGGCTGTGCATTGGCATCTGGGAACTGCATCGGCTTCGCCTGATCTTTTTTCCCCAGCGGATAGACGAGGGTCTGCCTGATGGTGTCATCGGCTTTTGAGAGGTCGTTGGGATCGCGGAAAAACGAGCGCCAGAACAGGAACACGTTGTAAGTGCGCGAGCGATAGACGAAACCATCTGTTGGAATTTCGCCTTTGTAATCCGGCGGCAGCAGAATATATTTTCCGCCCTTCCCCCGGTCGGGGCCGGCCAAGTCCGACATCGCCAATCCACGTGTGACCGTCAACGGTCGGCCCGATCAAAGGGCGTTGCCAAAAGTCGTCGAACAAACCTTGAACTCCTTGAGGAGCTTCCACCACGAGTGGCCCGTCTTTGAGGTCGAGGTAGCTCATCGCATAGATCACGTCTGAGTTCGGCGTGGTCACAAGCGTCTTCGCGGTTAGGCGTTTGGGCCAGTACGGCAGAACGTTGTAGCCGGCACCGAACACCTTCTCGGAACCTTCTTTCATCGCCCACATGTTGACGGCCGGAAGCGACCAGATATAGGACTGCG
The DNA here is from genome assembly GCA_963711325.1 of uncultured Acidobacteriota bacterium. Taxonomy (GTDB): domain Bacteria; phylum Acidobacteriota; class Terriglobia; order Acidiferrales; family UBA7541; genus Palsa-295. The sequence continues at coordinate 236,865 of CAVQDR010000003.1, forward strand.
AGGCCTCCTGGAAGAGCAGCTCTTTTTCAAGCGGCTCGACCGATTCTTTTGCCGGGTATCCGCCCGGAAATGGCGCGTTGGCGAGCTTGTCATAGCGGCTGTCCTGCGCGAGGATCTGCGGTGCACAGCAGCACCCCGCGAACACGCCGACTAGTGCGACGGCGAAGAGACGTGTTTTCATAGTCGCGTGCTCCCTCTGCTTCCCTGGTTTCTTCATTTCACCAGCTCGACATCAGGCAGCTCAAATGTCTTGTTCCAGAATGCTTCTCCCGGGGCGTAGAGCCGGAACCAAAGGTATGGTTTCTTCCCCTCCGTAGGAAGCCAGTTGCTTTCGAGGCCAGCCGGTGCTTTCGGGCCGAAATACAAATCGACGCTCCCGTCGGCGTTCATCTTCATGGTGTTCTTCTGCAAGGAGGACAAACCGGGCCGGTGCAAAGGATTGATGACGAAAGACCATGTCGCGTTGTCTTACATCGTGAGCGACCAGAACTGCCTGGCGGGCACGTCCTTAGGTACGCGCAGACGATAGGTCTTGCCGGCTTCAAGCGGTTGCCCGGTCTGATCGGCGGTCGGGGCGAGATACACGGTGCCCGCGTGCTCGGTCAGCAACTTGGGGTACCAGGTAAAGAAGAACCAGGCCGCAGCGCGCTTGTCGATCTGCACGGCATCGTCCGTGATGAACTCGAACCCGCGTTTCTCGTCGGGGACCATCACAAAACTCCAATGACGGTCTGGCCAATATAGGCTCGACGCAAACAGCTTCTCATCGAGTTGCTGCATGTAGAAATACGCATCGACGATGCCCTTTTCCATCGCGGCCTTGAGCTGACCCTGAGGATTGAATGGCTTTCCAGGCTCGATTCCAATCGTCGCCAGCATGCCCATCATCACTTTGTCTTGCGGACGCACGGGCTCGACGCTAATGATGTCGTGGATGTCCTGCAGCGCGCGAATGTCGTAGAAGGGCAGCGTATGGAGATGGACATCAAGCAAATTCACGAACCGCGTCGGCGCGGGATTCGAGGCCTGGGACAACGGATAAATTTTCAGCGTCTTGCTGTAGGCGTAGGCATCTGCGTCAGATGCGGACGGGGCAGGCACGGAACGAAACGCCATCCCAATGCGGAAGGTGCTCGACTGGACGCGAAAATAGCCGTCGGGGAGCGGCTCGCTGTAGCCCGGTGGTATCAGCAGATAACCATTTACCGAAGCCTGTTCATTCAAGCCCGCGGAGCGCTGAAGAAGGAGCTGCTGGAGCACTTGCGATCCAAGCGCCGCATACGCCGCTCGCAGCACTCTCGTATCTTTAAAGACCGGCGCGGTCAAATCCCGGAGGCCCTCTCGATCCGCCAAAGGCCCGCGGAAGTGGAGGACCGTGCCATTCCGGGTCACTGGGAGGGCGATCTGTTGCGCGGCTCAGCAAACAGTCACATCGCGACCTTGGTGGAACGCCATTCGCGCTTTGTCCTGCTGGTCAAGCTACGCAGCCGAGATACGGCGGAGGTTGTGGGGGCCTTGAGTAAACACGTTCGTAAACTTCCCGCTACCCTGCGACGCTCGCTGACCTGGGACCGGGGACTGGAGATGGCCCAACACAAGGACTTTACGGTGGCCACCGATGTGAAAGTCTACTTCTGTGATCCGCAGAGTCCCTGGCAACGCGGCTCGAACGAAAACACCAACGGGCTCTTACGACAATACTTCCCGAAGAACACAGACCTCACTGACTATTCCCAGTCGGATCTGAACAAAGTAGCGCAGCGCTTAAATCAACGCCCACGACAAACTTTAGATTTTCATACTCCTGCGAGTAAACTTCAACAAAGTGTTGCGTCGACCCATTGAGACCACCCGCGTTACCGGACATCTTGCTTTTTGGCTCGATGCTACTTGTCCCGTTTGGCGACAATGAGGCAATCTCTAGAAATCAGTCGCTCCCAACTCCAAATCTCAGACCAGTCTTGCATTCCGGACATTCTGAGATATCGAAGGGTATTACCTCCGGACAGGGTGTTCCTCCAAGATATTTTCCACGTGGTGCGACACAATTTTCCCCGTCAACACTGAATAGGTAATTAGAGGGCTTGCGGTGCTTCGCCAAGCGCAGCTACGTCGCGTCCTTGAAATACCAAAAAGACTCGCCATGTGCGGCCCAAGAGACCAATGCGGGCTGTCGCTAGAGCCTAACTGCCTGTTGCCTCGTGAGCAAGGAGAGATCCCGATGCCAATTCTGAAGTCGCCCCCAAAGGTGGCCAAGAACGAATCGCTTCAACTCCGCGTCGAAGAAGAAATCAAAATGAAACTACGTAGGTATGCGGAGTTCCTCAACTCATCGGAATCGTATGTCGTCAGCGAAGCCTTGAAGCTGCTGTTTCGTAAAGACAGCGAGTTTAGGGATTGGTTAGACCGACAAGCACACGATCACGAGGTTGAGGTTATCCAACCGCGAGCCGTTGCGAAAAGCGCCTAGCGAACATGAAGACTTCTCCCGCTCAACCCCATACCTCCAACGTCGTTCGCTCTGGTCCACCCGTATCTTCTGGCAGGATTGCATCGTCGCGATCTGAGCGAAGCAACGACTGGCACAGGGCCCCAGAGGATAGGGACAGCGCCGCCACATCATTGGAACTGTCACACAACCCTCAGAAGCTAGAGGTCGAACGCCCTCTAACCTGCGACGAGGCCGCTGCCTTTGTGAGAGTTCACCCAAAGACGGTTAAGCGAATGGCTCGCACTGGGGAACTTCCCGGTCATTTTCGTTTTGGTCGTTGGTTCTTCTATGCATCAGAACTGGACTCGTGGATGAGAACGGAGCTACATTCGTCAGGTCACCCGTGCCGCTAGAACATCTAAGGAGAATTTCCCATGTTCAAGCGAGCACGGCATCAATTCGGTTGGTTGGAGAAACGAAAAAGGAAACGAGGTCCTGAGGTTTGGGTCTGGCGTTACCACGCGGATGTTCGCGGCAGTGCGGGAACCAAGCCTGCGATCGTCGTCGGAGATGTATCGAAATATCCGACGAAATCAGAGGCATGGAAGGCTGCTGAGGCCGTTCGTTTGGCAGTGGGTAATCCGGTCTGCTCAGATCTTGTGACGTTTGGTGGGCTCATCAAATCGACAGCAACGGAAAATATTCATTTACCCCCGGCGACCCCGGAGATGAGAACACTTCGGATTTCACTCCGACCGATATTCCCGACGGCACCTCCTATGCGGGCTTTTATCACTCTCACGGGGCATACGACGCGGGAGCCTTAAATGAGATGTTCTCTGGACCCGGCAATGACATCGGTATTGGCGATTCGTCGCAAAATCAAGGCTTCCCGATTTATCTGGCGACGCCCGGTGGCCGTATCGAAGTATACGACCCCGCGCAAAGCGCCAATTTCCCAAACGGATGCGTTCTCATCGGAACGCCCGTCTCTATCGCCCCTGGAGAAAGCGCGGTGGAGGTTCCTAGTTGCCCCTGAGGAGAGAGGTAAATTGAATGAAACGCTTGACCAGTTTTGCGATAGTTTTGACGCTTCTTTCAGCGATCACATATGGTCAGTCGAGACCCCGCCCAGCCAGTGTTGTCGCACTGATCGCTAGTCCAGAAAAATTCGACGGTAAACTGATCAACGTCCAGGGCTTTTTACAGTATTACCAAGAGAAGCCACACAGTCCCAACCGGGTCTTTTTATTCCTTCATCAGGAGGATGCGAAAAACGGATTGATGTCTAATGTCGTGGTTGTGGTTCCGAGTCCAGAAATGATTCGGCAAAAGGAGAGGCTTGATCGGGAGTACGTGACCATAACCGGCATGTTCCAAGCTGAACATGCCGCCGTCGGAGAACCCACGCAAGGCGGTACGATCAAGGACATCCAAAGGTGTGAGGTGTGGTCGAATCCCTCGCGGCCGACTGGAGAACGTGGCGATGGAAGTTCCGATGTTCAGAAGCCAGATAATTAGGCCATCTGATAAACTGTTGGGTGAACCCCGATTTATCCCAGTATTCTCCCATACGCGGTTCGAAATATTTTTCTGCCCGATTTTGGTTTCGAGCTTCGCTGCTCAGGCTAACTTTGTTCTGCGTTCCTTTTTCCGGCTGCGAATTTCATTTCGTGACGGGTATGGCTGGGAAGGAAGTAGGTGCGATAAAGCAGCGCTGCAATCAATTACGGTAGACTCGAGTACCGAATTGAGCAACACATCCGAAAACACTGCTTCGTCTGCTTGCCCTGCGTGCTTCAAATAACCTTGCCACGTCCATCGGAATCCACCCCCGTACACAGACTGCCTCTATTGCTCCGTTGCAATCACTTGCATATGGTGGCAAAGATGGATCATGAAGTCATTTGCTTCGGTGTTAGCGTTTGGGGTGGCGTACCTAGTTGGAGCGCGTGGATACACTCAGTTCGTCCTCGGAGCAATACTGTGCTACCCAGCACTCGTTCAATCTATCGCGCTATATGCAAAGGTGTTCCCTCTAAGATATGTGTTTAGGCATAGCGTTCTTCTGTCGCTGTTTCCGCACTAGGTTTTTCTAATAGATTTTGCGACGTCAGCCTAGGGTTTTCCGGCGTCGGCGCTTCTGTAGGCGAGCATCGAAAATCCCGATGCGAAGTCTGATAAGACACGGCGTCTCCGTAATCGAGACAAGCGTCCCACTGCGCCCGGCCTGCATAGCCGGAAAAGCATAGGGATGTAAGGCTTGCCTCAGAATTCGTCCGCCTTTTTGAAACATTGGTCACCGAACACCTGATGGAAATTTGAACCGCTTGAGAAGCGCAGGAAGTCTGGACGTAGCGACCCACATGACGAACAACACCGCATCTGGGCTGCAAATGACATCGCACTCCACGATGGACGGCGCGTGCTACTGACTAGGGGTTTCGCCCGGGCAACGTTCCGGCTGATCTAGCTAGCCAGCGCCTTTAGCATTTGTTCTCAACGAATGTGGGCCTGAGCTGGGTGTTGCATTCGACCTATTGAGACCACCCGCGTTATCGGACATCTTGTCTTAGCTCGATGCTGGCTGTGCTGTTTGGTGCGCCTGAGGCAATCGACAAGAATCAGTAAGCCCAATCTTCAAATTACTCCTGCATTCCGGACATTCCAAATCCTCCCGCGATAGTTCTCCTCCAAGATATTTTCCGATTGTTCCGACACAATTTTCCCCACCCAACACTGAATAGGTAATAAGAAGGCATGCGGTGGCTTCTCCAAAGAGCAGCCAGTCGTATCCTTGAGACGCTCCAAAGGCCCGCCACGTGCGGCCCAAGAGACCAATGCTGGCCGTCGTTAGGCTATAGCTGAGCTTTGGTTCCTGTGAAACCGAGGAGGAAATCCCGATGCCAATTCTGAAGTCGCCCCCGAAGGTGGCAAAGAACGAAACGCTTCAACTCCGGGTAGAAGAAGGAATCAAAATGAAACTGCGCAGATACGCGGAGTTCCTCAGCTCATCGGAATCGTATGTCGTCAGTGAAGCTTTGAAGCTGCTGTTCCGCAAAGACGGCGACTTTAGGGATTGGTTAGACCGACAACCACCTGTTCCCGAGGTCGAGGTTATCCAACCGCGAGCCGTTGCGAAAAGCGTGTAGCGAACATGAAGCCTTCTCGCACTCAACCCCATACCTCCGATATCGTACGCTCTGGTCCGCCTGTATCTTCTGGAGAGGTTGCATCGTCGCGATCTCAGCGAAGCAACGACCGGAACAGGGCCACAGAGGATAGAGACAGCGCCACCACATCATTGGAAGTGCCCCGCAATCCTCAGAAGCTAGAGGTCGAGCGTCCTCTAACTTGCGACGAGGCCGCTGCTTTTGTAAGAGTGCACCCGAAGACGGTTAAGCGGATGGCTCGCACTGGAGAACTTCCCGGTCATTTTCGTTTTGGTCGTTGGTTCTTCTACGCGTCAGAGCTGGACTCGTGGATGAGAACGGAGCTACATTCGTCAGGTCACCCGTGCCGCTAGAACATCTAAGGAGAATTTTCCATGTTCAAGCGAGCACGACATCAATTCGGTTGGTTGGAGAAACGAAAGAGGAAACGAGGTCCTGAGGTTTGGGTCTGGCGTTACCACGCGGATGTTCGCGGCAGTGCGGGAACCAAGCCCGCGATCGTCGTCGGAGATGTATCGAAATATCCGACGAAATCAGAGGCATGGAAAGCTGCTGAGGCCGTTCGCTTGGCTGTGGGTAACCCGGTCCAATCAGATCTCGTGACGTTTGGTGGGCTTATCAATCGCTTTCTAAAGGAAGCGTTGCCAGAGCGGAAGGGAACTGCCGGTCGTTACCGTTCGTGGATCGTAAATCACATAAATCCACGATGGGAAGCAGTGCCTCTCTCAATGGTCAAACCCTTGGCGGTAGAGATGTGGATTAAGGGATTGAACCTGGCACCAAAGAGCAAGGGCCATGTTCGGAGCGTGATGCATATTTTGTTTGAGTGGGCGATGCGCTGGGAACTTATGGAGTACAACCGCAATCCGATGAGTTTGATGAAACTCAAAGGACTCACAAGGCGAGTAAAAGAGCCTCGTGCTCTGTCGGTTGAGGAACTTCACAGGCTCTGGGCGCATCTCGATGAAGATACTCGAACAATGTCCATGGTGGACGCATCGTTAGGGCTTCGGGCAAGTGAATTGCTTGGGTTGCGTTGGGAAGACTTCGACTGGAAAAGTTTGCGAGTGAAGATTCAGAGGGCGTGGGTCTACGGCAGAATTGAGGCAGTAAAAACCGAAGGCTCAGAAAAGTGGTTGCCTCTGGATTCGAACCTCGCGGACATTCTTCGTCGGCATCGGGAGAAGATGCCCGATGAATTATTGAAAACGGGTTGGGTCTTCGCGAGTCCCTTCACCGGCAAGCCGTGGTGGGCGCACAAGCTCGTGCGGTATCACCTCCGGCCGGCTGCTGAGAAGGCAGGGATCGGTCGAGTCGGTTGGCACACATTTCGTCACACCTATTCGACGCTATTGCATGCCTACGGAACGGACATGAAGGTTCAACAAGAACTGCTGAGGCACTCCGACATTCGGACGACGATGAATATCTATACGCACACGGTCTCACCGGCACTGCGTGAAGCGAATAGCAAAGTTGTTCGAATGATTTTGCCCGAGAGTAAAACTGCGTGAAAGTGCTCACAAAAACGCGGGGGCAATCCGGGGGCAGCAGTAGTTCCGACCTAAGACAGCACGAGACTTACGACTACAACACATTCCGCGGAATCCCTTTAGATTCTGCGGCCTGATAAATTCGATCCCCACCGCCCCTACCAGATTTGTTTCCGCGCTTTACTTGCCGCTTAATCCCTATCGCCTACCTCGGCTGATTTCACGCATTTTCGCAACAGGTCGCTATATTGCGCCCTTTCGCTGGAGATGAGTTGGCCTAGACTGGCGTCGAAGGCGTCGCTTAGGGTTTTGCGGCCTCGTTCGCAGACTTTTCGTCCCAGCGGGGTCAGCTGGATTTCAAATCGCCGCAAATCTCCCGCTACGGTTTTCCTTTTCACGTACTGGGCTTGCTCCAGTTTCTTGATCAGGAAAGTTACGGTGGGTTTGGGCAAGACCAGGCGCTTGGCGAGGGCGGCGGGATGCTTCAGCTCTTCGATGGAGGCCAGCAAGAAAAAGCTTTTGACGTCGAGTTTATCAGCGGCCAGGGCGCGCTCCGCATTTTGGGTGATGCGTTCGTAGAGCCGGTGGTGCAACTGCAGCAGGTCCCAACCATGCATGATTTTCCCTTGACAAGCCGGTGCGATAGTTTAATGTGGAACTATTCTATATGGAATAGTATTGTAGCGTAACTGAGGGCGGTTGCCAATGGCTGACGAGGTGGGTTCGACGATGAAGCTACTGTTATTGGGAGCGTCGGGTTTGGTGGGGAAGAATGTATTGGAGCAGGCTCTGGCGCATCCTGCGATTAGCAGCGTGATCGCGCCGACGCGCCGAGCGCTGGTTGCGCAGGCAAAGCTTATAAATCCGGTGACCGATCAGCTGGAGTCGCTGCTGGCCGGCGGAGTAGCGCGGGGAATTGATACCGTCATCTGTGCGCTGGGAACTACGATCAGCAAGGCTGGATCGAAAGAAGCATTTCGTGAGGTGGACTACGTGCTGCCGTTAGTGTTTGCGCGAGCGGCGCACGAGCAGGGGGCGCAGACTTTCGTTTTGGTCTCGGCGAGTGTTGCTTCGGTCCGCTCGCCATTTTTCTATCCAAGGATCAAAGGCGAAATCGAGCGAGACATCGCGCTGGTGGGATTCAAGTCACTTACCATCGTTCGGCCGAGTCTTATCGGCGGCGAACGAGATGAGCCGCGCTTCAGGGAGGGCATTGCGCTGCGGTTCATGAGCGTATTTGCGCCGATTCTGCCGAAGAAGTTTCAGGTCAATCCCGCTTCGAACATCGCTGCGGCGAGCTTGAGTGCGGCGACGGCGGCCGAGCCGGGACTTCATTTTCGTTATGCCGAGAGCTTGGTCTGACACGTTGGGAGTTCCGTCGGTGATGAAGGCTTATTGATGCGGAGTGTTTACCAGGCGCGGGACCAGCGCGCGCCGGATTTGTTGTTTGCGGTGCGAAGGGAACTATTTACTCCGGCGTCGAATTCGAGTTTGCGGCCGAAGAGCCAGATGAGATCGGATAGGCGATTCACGTAGGCGAGGACGTGGGCATCGACGGGTTCGCCGGATTCGACGAGGCGAACGATGTTGCGTTCGGCGCGACGGCAGATGGTGCGGGCGACGTCGTAGGCCGCGGCGGCAGTGTGTTCGCCGGAGATGGACCAGTCGGAGAGAACTCCTTCGATGGCTTCGATGCGGTGAACGTGTGCGGTAAGGATGTCGACCATCTCCGAGGTGACTGGGGCCTGCGCGTCTGGTTTGGCGCTTTGCGGCGGCGTGGCGAGAGCGGCGCCGACGCGGAAGAGTTCGCGCTGGATGGTGGCGGTGGTGTTGCGGATTTCTTCGTTCTCGCAGAACGAGCGGGCCAGGCCGAGCGCGGCATTTAGTTCGTCGATGGTGCCGTAGGCTTCGACGCGCAGGGAAGATTTCGAAACACGAACACCGCCGGCGAGAGCCGTCTGGCCGGCGTCACCGCGCTTGGTAGAAATGCTCATTGAGAAAACCTCCTGCCGGTCGGCGACGGGCTCACATCACAGTTAACACAGGGCGAAGTGATGGTCAAATGCGCGGCGATGCGGGCCGCATGAAAAGGCGCGCGCGAGGACCGGGCGCGCGAACCGGCGCGAACGCAATTTACTTTTGGAGCGGCCGCGGGTGAGTCTTGGGCTTGACTCGTTTCTCTGCGATGCCGTATAACTCTTGCGACTCAGTTTTGTATGGGAATCCGGTGAAAGACCGGAGCGGCCCCGCCACTGTAAGCGCCGAGGAATGAAACGAGTTTTGCCACTGGTGCAGCGATGCACTGGGAAGGCAGTTTCGTTCCGAAGAAGCGCGAGCCAGGAGACCGACTGAGTTCACCTCGATTCGAATCGACCTCGGAGGGAGAGTCGATGACGATTCTGATTTAGACCAAACGCAGAGTTTTTTTTGTAAGGTTGGCGACGGGCGAGTTGGTCCTTCGTTCCCTTGGTTCATTCCAGCCGGTTTTTCGTGTCGACTCGATGTGGGTGAAGCCGGCGCTTTTCGTGTCCTTTATTTCGTCGCAGAGGCGAACGAAGGAAACGAATGACGCATGGGGCAGTGCTGTTCGATCTTGAAGTAACGGCAGCATTGCTGAAAGGTATTTGTTCCAGAAGCGCAGGCCAAACAAAAAGTAGTTCGCTGGCGAGATGCACGGGAAGCGCGGTGAAAATCCGCCACTGCCCCGCAACTGTAAGCGACTGTCGTTCGGCTGCACGAAGCCACTGCCCGGCAACGGGTGGGAAGGCGCAGCCGCAAAGAAGTAAGTCGCAAGTCAGGAGACCGATCTCGCCAAGCCCATAGTCCGCTCTTTCCAGGGCGAAGGAGGACTTGCATGTCCGTTTCATTGGTGCGTCCGTTTCGTTTGGTGCTTTTTGCGTTGTTGCTCGCGCTGTTGCCCGCATTTCCGCTGCAGGGACAATCATTGGCGACTCTTCGTGGCGAGGTTTTGGATCCGTTGGGAAGTACCGTTGCCGATGCCACGATCGTGCTGCTGCAAAACGGAAAAGAAATTGTTAGAGGGAAATCCCAGGCCGATGGTTCTTATCTGCTGACCGTTTCGTCCAGCGGGTGGTACACACTGCGGGTGGAAGCCGCAGGGTTCGTCACCCGGACGTTGCCCGAAATCGCTTTAGCTGAGGGCAAAACGGAGCAACTTTCGATTTCGCTGCAGATCGGCAGTTTGCCGCAACAGATCGTGGTTTCCGCCACCGGCACCGCGATTCCCGAAGCCCAGGTCGGCGCTTCGATAACGGTTATCGACGATCAGCAAATTCAGGCTCTGAACAAGCTCGATGTGCTGGAAAACCTGCGTCTGGTGCCCGGAGCTCAAGTGGTCCAGTCCGGACAGCGTGGCGCGGTCACCTCTCTTTTTATTCGGGGAGGCCAGTCCGACTTCAACAAGATTTTGATAGACGGAATTCCGTTGAACGAAATTGGCGGGGGCTTCGATTTCGCGCAGCAGTCGAACACCGGAGTTTCGAACCTGGAAGTCTTACGCGGAGCGAACAGCGTGCTGTACGGAAGCGACGCGCTGGCCGGCGTAGTGAACATCACCTCTGCGCGCGGCACCACCGAGACGCCGGAACTGAATTACTCGGTCGACGGCGGCAATTTTGGAACGCTGCATCAGGACGTCTCGCTGGGCGGCTTATTTCACGCCTTTGACTACTACTCCGAATTCTCGCGTTTCGATACCCAGGGCAGCCTGCCGAACAACTATTTTCACAACGCCACCGTCGATGCGAACTTCGGCTACCAGATCAATTCGACCACGGAGATTCGCGGCACCGTCCGGCACATTGCGACCGGTGTGGGAAATCCGAACGCGATTGCTTTGTACGGAATCGCGGACGATTCCTGGGAGAACAATCACAACACCTACGCCGGCGTGACCCTGCAGCAGCAAACCACTTCCAAGTGGCACAATTCGGTGCAATTCGCCTTTGGACAATTCAGCAACGTCTTCGAGAATCCCTCTCCCACCGGCGAGCCCTCCGGCGGCAACTTCCTGGGCAACCTGGTCACCATCCGCGGCGCGAATGGTTACAGCGTAAGCGGGCAGGCGATTCTGGATTTTGGCGGGACCTATCCGGAGATCTTTCCGGACTATCAAGCCCGCCGCTCGATCTACGCCCAGTCGGACTACCAATTCTTCAAGGATTGGACCGGCATATTTGGATTCCGTTACGAGCACGAGAATGGCGACGGGTTCACCCGAAATAATTACAGCACGTTCCTGGAAGGCCACGGCAGCATCGCGCACCGGTTCTTCGCGACGTTCGGGGTCGGGCTGGAGCACAACTCCTTCTTCGGTTTCGCCGGGACTCCGCGAGTTTCGATGGCGTATTACCTGCGGAAACCCAGCAACGCCGGAGTGTTCGGCGAGACTAAGCTGAAATTTAATTTTGGCAAGGGGATCAAGGAGGCGAGCACCTCACAGCAGTCAGCGGCGCTCATCAGCCTATTGACCCCGCAGCAAATCGCGCAGTTCAACGTGCAGCCGATTGGTCCGGAACGAAGCAAGACTTTTGATTTCGGCGCGGAACAGCGATTGTTCAACGGACGCTCCATCCTGGCGGTGACGTTCTTCTACAACGATTTCTACAATTTGATTTCCTTCCTGAGCCCCGGTGACTTGATTTCGATTGGAGTTCCGCCCGACGTGGCCAACAACACAAATATCGGCGGGGCTTATGTGAATGCGACTTCGGAGCGCGCGAAGGGCGCCGAGGTCGATTACAAGATGGACCTGGGGCACGGATTTTTATTTCAGGGGAATTACACCTATCTGGATAGCGTGGTGACCAAGGCTTTCGGTGACCCTTCGTTCAATCCGCTGTTCCCGACGATTCCGATCGGCGCGTTTTCACCGTTGGAGGGCGCGCGGCCGTTTCGGCAGGCGCCGCACTCCGGCAGTCTCGCGTTGTTCTATGCCCACAATAAGTGGAGCGCGGTTTTCAGCGGGTCGCTGGTGGGCCGGCGCGATGACAGCACGTTTTTGACGGATGCGAATTTCGGGAACACATTGTTGTTGCCTAACCGCAACCTGTCCGGGGCTTACCAGAAATTCGATCTCAGCGGCTCCTACAAGATCACTCCGTATTTGAAGGTGTATACCGGAATCGAAAACCTGTTCAGCCAACACTATGAGGGCGCGTTCGGTTATCCGGCGCTGCCGTTCACGATTCGCAGCGGGATCACGGTGACGCTGGGAGGCCGCGGGGGCTGGTTGAAATAATTTTGTAATTCAAGCGCGTTGGGAACGCCGAATAGCCAAAGACTAAGGCGGGAATCGCGGGTGGCCGGAGAATATCTCTCTGCATCTCTTGCTCTTGGCGAATCATCCAAGGAGCGATGTGCTTATTTCAAGAAGGAGGGAATCGATCGATGAGGAAGAGCTGGCGTCTTGCAGTGGTGCCGATGTTGGTGTTGGGAGCATTGTTGTTGGTGGCGGTGGGTTTGCCGGCGCAGGAGAAGGCGCCTATCGCGCAGGAAATTGCCAAGGCCTACGGTCTTGATCAGTGGGCGCAGATTGATGCAATCCGGTACACGTTCAACGTGCATATTGGGCCGACGATTAAACTTTCGCGATCCTGGGTGTGGGAGCCAAAGACAAATAAGGTTTCGTTCGATGGGATGACCAAGGACGGGAAGCCGTTGAAGGTGACGTATCTGCGGTCGGATTTGGCGAACCAGCCGGCGGTGGTGAAGGACGAGGTTGATCCCGGTTTTATGAATGACATGTATTGGCTGACGTTTCCGTTGCATCTGGTGTGGGATGGCAGCGTGACTGTGGAGGATCGAGGTCAGCACAAAATGCCGATCGGAGTGGGGACGGCGGATTGGGTGGTGGCGAAATATCCGGATGGAGTGGGATACACGCCGGGCGATACCTGGGAACTTTTCGTGGGTCCGGACAAAGTGGCTAAGGCATTCGTATATCGCCGCGGCGGAGCGACGAAACCAAGCGTGGTGATTGCGACTTGGAAGGATTACAAGAAGGCTGGGCCTTTGCTGATCGCGACGGATCACCCTGGGACGGCGGACGGAAATCCTTTTCGGATGTTTTTCACGGGCGTGGCGGTGAAGACGGGCGGATCCGACAATTGGGTGGACGCGAAGTAAGCAAATCAGACTGTTTTTTTCGCCGCCGCGTTGTCCGGGTCTGCGGATGCAGGCAGCGCGGTGGCGGAAGAAGTTTGCATGATGAAGGATGTTGGCGTTCGACGAAAGAGCAGGAACGCCGCGGTTAGTGCGAAGGAACCATATTCGAGCAGCAAAGCCCAGTTGGGCACATACCACTGATAGCCCTGCGTCCGCTGATACCACACGATGTACGTCGGCAGAATGCTGATCGACCAAACGATCAGCGGGACGGTCGAAGTCGAACGCACGAACGGCAATAACCACAAAAGATACCAAGGATAGATGACCGGCGCGCAGACCAGCGACGCGGCCATGGGCCAGGCCCATTGGTCTGCTTCATTCGTTTGCATTTTTCGCCGCCGGAACCATGCCGCAGTAGCCAGGCCCGCAGCCAACGCAATGGCGGCGACGATTTGCGGACTCAGCAGGTGTTGAAGCGCGCCGAAAACTGGATCGTTGAATCGGAAGCGCTGGACGAACGTTCCGATCCCGCCGAGTGGAATGTGCCAGTTCGAAATGCTCCAGCCTCTTAGAAATGGAATATACAAACCCACGAAAACGATGGCGGCGACGATCGCGTCGCGGATGCGGACGCGCCGCCAGTAAAGAGGAATGAGGACCAGCGGAATAAATTTCACGGCGACGGCTAGGGCGAAGGCGATGGCAGCGGTCATGCGCCTGCGGCGGGAGAGGGCTGCGACGGAAATCAGCAGCAGCAAGACGCCGAGAATATCGACGTGGCCGCTTGCCACTACGTTGGTGGCGAGAAGAGGATGCCAGGCGTAGGCCAGGATCCAGTGCTCGGCTTCGCCGTTACGGCGCAGCAGGTTGAATAATAGGAGCACGATGGCGATGTCGCAGGCCACGAAGGCGATTTTGAAGGCGAAGATGGATTCGTGAATTGAGGTGACGGCGCGGAAGAAAAGTTGCGCAGCAGCTGGATAAGGGCTGGAGACTTCGGGATTGTTGAGGCCGCGGGTTTCGGGAGTATGCAGCGAGGCCAGCGCGGGATCGGAGGGAATTACTTCGTAGGGGTTGTAGCCGAGGTGCTGGATGCGGCCATCCCAGAGGTAACGGTGGACGTCATCATCGGGGCCAGGCGGCGTTATCAAGAAGGCGATTTGCCACAGCACGGAGAGCGCGAGACACGCAAAGACTACGCGGCGGGAATAATGCGCGGTGTGAAAGAACTCGCGGACGGCCCCGAGATATGCGACGCCGGCGACGAGCAATGGAATCAGGAACGACGGACTTCCGGTACCGCCGGAACTGCGGGAACAAATCACCATCGCGATAAGGATGATGGCGCCGAGTGCGAGGAGCCTGCGCGCCGGCGTAAGCTTCATTGTTCTGTGCCGCTTTCGGCGGCGCGGGTTTTTGCGCTGTTCCAGATGCGCAGCCAAGCGGCGGTTCGTGGCGCGCGCGACGGGTTCTGCTGCAGTTCATCGGCGAGGCGGTGCAGGTCGGCGGCTTCATCGATGTCGTAGAAGCGGTCCGTGAAGTGGACGGAAAGCTTCATCGCTTTGGCGTGGGCGAGGACGGAATCCAGGGCGTTGGTGGTGCCCATGGCGTCTTTGGCGAACAGACCCGGATGAGATGCGGTGGCCCCGACGAGATAATAGCCGCCGTCGTGAGTGGGTCCGAGGACGACGTCATGATCGGCGAGCGCGCGGAATGCGTTATCGAGAATCGATGCGGGTAGGTGTGGCGTGTCGCTGTTGAAGGCGACGACGGGGCGACGACCGTTTGGCGAAAAATGGCGGAAGACGGAATCGAGGCCGGCTTCGAGGCCGATTCCGGTTTGGGGGACGACCGGAACGATGTTGCGCGTGGCGCGGGCGAGTTCTTCTGCGTCGGGTTCCGGGCACATCAGAGTGATTTCAATTCCGTCGAGCGATTGCGCGAGAGCGATGGTGTCGTCGAGAAGGCAGCGGTAGAAATCGGTGACCTGATCGACGGGAAGATCGCGAATCAGGCGCGTTTTGACGGTGCCCGGGCGCGGCGCTTTGGCCATGATGACGAGGGTGCCGCGCGTATGGGGCGAGGAATTATTTTTAGCGCGGAGGGATGGCATTAGATGGCTGGACCGATTGTCATGCTGACCGTCATGCAGATTGTGGCGCTGCGATTTGGCGGCGACGGAATGAATATCGCACGATCAAGCCAAGAATGAACCATCCGGCGCCGACTGTGCCGCGAAACGTGCCGCTGATTTTGGATTTTCCGATGCGCGGAAAATAGCTGACCGGGACTTCGACGATGCGAAAGCCTTGAAGCGCGCCTTTGAGAATCATTTCGACGGCCCAGCCGTAGGTGGTTTGCTCAAGGGCGAGCGCGCGGAGAGTTTCCGCGCGGGCGGCGCGGAACGGGCCGAGGTCGGTGATGCGCACTCCATACAAAATTCCGATCAGCCGCGCGGCTAGCCGGTTGCCGAAGGCTTGGTGCCAGGGCAGCGCGCCGGCGGTGCGTTGGCCCGCGAGGCGCGAGCCCAACGTAATGTCGGCGCGGCCTTCGAGAATCGGGGCGAGCAAGATGGGGAGCTCGGCGGGACGGTCACTGTAATCGCCATCGAGAAAAACGATGATGTCGGGATTCGCGGCGTTGGCGATTCCGGTGAGGCAGGCGCGGCCGTAGCCGCGGCGCGATTCGTTGATGACCCGCGCGCCGGCGGCGGCCGCGATTGCGGGCGTGCCGTCGGTGGAATTGGCGTCGACCACGATAACTTCGGTGACGACGCTCGCCGGCAAATCGGCGAGCACCAGGCCGATCGAGGCGGATTCATTGCGCGTGGGAATCACCACCGTGACGCGCGGTTTATGATTTGGAGCTGGCGGCATCTACCACCAAATCGACGAAGGATTGCGGCGCGCGAGAATCGCATCGATGCCCCAAGTGCGGCCGGCACGTCCGACGAACAAACCTACCGACGCCAGCGTGGGAACGAGCAGCTCCCAAATCCAACTGGTGCCCCATTCGGAAACCCACAGGCTGGTGAGCAAGCCGAAGGCGACTAGCGCCACGGGCCGGTTGAAGAGTCCGAGGGTCAGCAAGACGCCGAGAGAAATTTCGGTGAGACCCTGCATGGGCGCGGCCATCGAAGCGTGGCTGGCGGCGAGGGCCATCACGGATTTCCAGATGGCGGGAGCGTGGTCGTGCTGGATGTAATAGTTGATCAGACCCTGGTAGCCCGACGCCGTGTACAAGCCTTTGCCGAGATTTTCGAAAAACACCGAGACAAACATGGCGCCGATGGTGAGGCGCACGATCGCCAGTCCGTAACGGGCAGTGGGTTGGGGAGGAAGGCCGGATGATTCGTACGTTGATTCAGTCGCATTCATTATTTTTTCTCGCTTGTTCTTGGATTTAAGGACGGCTTATCGTTGCTGGTTTCTGATGCTTGATGCGGCGTCGAAGCAGCATTTTATTTTTAGTCATTATTTTATTCATCGCGGGCAATCACGATGGTGGTGCAGGCGCTTTCACCTTTAGGAAGATCGCGCTTGGGCGCCATGCGAATCTCCAGCTTTTCTAATTCTCCACGGACGATTGGGCAATAAAAATCGGGTTGGTCCAGGGCGTTTTGGATGCGGCGGCGTCCGGCGCATCCACCGTAGCACGATTCAAGAAACGCGCAGGAGCGGCAGGCTTGGGGAACGGTGCGAGCCGCGACGAACGGCGCGGTTTCGACGATTTGCGGACCGAGCGACAAGAGGAGCGAGAGCGGTTCGCCGGAGCCGGGCCAGTAGACGCAGGGTTGCGTGGTGGCGCGCGGAGTGACGCGGACGGTGTTGGCTCCGCAGCCGCCGACGCGCGCTGGCAGACCGGCCATGGCGCGAACGAGCGGTTCGCCAATCGAGATCACGTCGGTTTCTGCGAAGAGCGCACGGAAACCCTTCCAATATTCTTCGTAGCTCAAAGCGTAGATGTCCGAGCGCACGGATTGATACACGTTGATGCGCAGCGGGGCGTCGTAGCGTTTGGCGATGCGGGCGACCGCGGCGAGACCGAGATAATTTGCTTTCATCATCACGGCGATGACGGTGACTGGCACGCCGAGTTTTCTGCAGCGCGCGGCTTGTTCGTGGATTAATTTCCAGTTTCCGGCGCCGCGCTGGGCGTCTTGCTTTTCTTCGGTGGCGTAGTCGAGGGAGAATTCGACGTCGTGGAAGGCGCGAAGTTCGTCGTCGGTGAGGACGGCGGCGCTGTGGCCGTTGGAGGTGATGGTCAATTTGATCGGGAGGCTGCGAAGGTAGGAAAGAATCTCGCGAAATTCCGGATGCATGCCGTTTTCGCCGGTGCCGAGATTCACGGAGCGGACCGGGAGGCTGGCCAGGGCGGCTTTGACTTGGGCGAGATCCAGACGATCGACTCGGGTGGGATCGCGGTAACAGAAGGAGCAGGAGAGATTGCATTCGTTGGTCAGGCCCAGGCCGATGGAGAAACTTCCGGGCGTGAGCGGGCGAGTGAAAACGGCGGGGAACGCTAGCGTGTCCGGTGGCGTGGTCATTGCGCGGTTCCTGGTGATTTGTCGGTACGCCGGACGACGAATTGAGAATAGCGGGCGATGGCGGCGAAATCGGGTTTGGCGCCTAGTGTGGATTCGAGGTCGAGGAGCTGCGCGTAATGCGCGGAATCGATGTTTTCGAGATTTACGTAATCGGAAAAGACGCGGACGCCATATTCGGCAAGTGGTTCGAGATTGGCGGCTTTAAACGTGTCGCGCATTTCTTCTGGAGTGAAGACGCGCATGGTTTGGCCGAAGAGGGAATCGACGGCGGTTGATGCATTGAGCGCTTCTTTGGCGCGGCTCAAATCGTTTGAGGCTATGGCGGCTTTTAGGACTTCTCCGGCGCGATTGCGAACTAGGAAGGATGCGCGGCCATCCGGTGCCAGTACGCGCGCGACGTTGCGAATCACGGCGGCGGGATCGTCGACGAATTCGAGGACGTTGTGGCAGACGACGATGTGGAACCTGGAATTTTCGAGATTGGCGCCCAGTTGGTCGGCTCCGGCATGAACGAGGGTAATCTGGGGCGTCTGCCGCTCGGCTTCGGTGGATTTTCTGGCGATGGCCAGCATGTCCGCTGAACTATCGAGCAACACAACCTGGAAACCGGCTCTCGCGAGCCGCACGCTGAGGAGGCCCGTGCCGCCGCCGATATCGAGGGCGCGAAGATTGGAAATTGTGTTGGGGAAATGCTGTTGCAGATTCTTCCAGGATAAATCCGAGCGCAACATGCCCGAGGGAGTCTGCAAGTACGCTTCGTATTTTTCCGCGCCTTTGAACCGGTCTGTTTCGATGGTCGCCATTTTAGGTTCGGTAGGTTCGCCGGACAACATTGTCTCCGAGCCAGTCGGAGCAAATCACCAGGCCGTAAATGACGAGCAGGAGAGTTCCGAGGCGCGCGTAAAAACCGAGTTGCACGTTGTTATAGATGGCTTGGCCTAAGCCTCCGCCACCCACCAGCCCGAGGATCGCGGAGATGCGCAGATTCATTTCCCAGCGCACTACGGTGTAACTCGCGAGCATGCCTTTGGCTTGGGGCCACAGCGCCCAGACTAGCAATTGGAATGGACCGGCTCCGAGCGCGCGCAGAGCTTCTACCGGGCGTTGCGGAACTTCTTCTAAAGTTTCGGCGTAAAGTTTTCCGAGAACGCCGGCAGTGTGCAGGCCGATGGCTAGAGTTCCGGCGAAAGGTCCGATGCCGACGAGAAGAATACAGACCAGAACCCAGACCAAGTCTGGAATCGAACGCAGGAAATTCAGGAGAAGGCGCGCGGACCAGAAAATGCTCCAGCGGATTCCGCGTTCGCTGGCAGGATGCGAGCCGGGCGAACTTCGGCGGACGAGCGTGAGAGTGGAGGTGGCCGGGATGGCTAATGCTGCGCCGATGACGATGCCCATCAGCGTGCCGAGAACCGAGATCGCGATGGTCTGGGCGATGAGAGGTCCCAGGCTGAGGACGAAGGAGCGTGCGAGATCGGGCGGGACCATCGCCGCGCAGAATCGGAAAATGTTTCGGAGAATGTTGTCGCCGGCGAGGCGATCGGGGGAAAATCCGGCGAGGTAGAAGCTCGCGAACAGAACCACAGCGAGCAATACGAAGCGGGCGATCGGCCAGGATTTTCGAAACGCGCTGGAGTGCGCATTTTTTTTGTGCGAAATGAGGTCCGAGCCGCCGCCCCAACCGAAAGCGGCGCCGAAGCCTGGGCCGCGGTCGGAAGCGGACTGTAGTCGTTCGCGGAGTTTGCGGCTGACCACGTCGGTGGTGGCGAGCAGGACCACGAAGGCGAGAATCAGCGTCATGACCTGGCCATACTCGAAGAGTCGCATGGAAAGGCTGATCTCGTAGCCGATGCCTCCGGCGCCGACGAAACCCAGAACCGAGGCGGCGCGGACGCAACATTCGAAGGAATAGAGGGTGTAGGCGGTGACGTTGGGAAGCGCCTGGGGCCAAATGCCGCGCAGGAAAATTTGCAAGCGGGTGGCGCCGGTGGCTTGCAGGGCTTCGAGCGGACGAGGGTCGACGTCGGAAAACGCGTCGGCATACACGCGGCCGAGAACACCGGCGTAGGCGACGGCGAGGGCCAAAGTGCCGGGAAGAGAACCCAAGCCCACCGCGGTGACGAATAGCAGCGCCCAGACCAGGTCCGGAACGGCGCGCAGAAATCCGAGGAAAGCGAAGACCACGCGGCTCGCGGAGGAACGTAAGAGCGCGCCGAGACGGCCATTTTCCGCGCCAGCCAAAATTCCGCGTCGCCAAAGGATGGGCGTGGAGAACGCGCCGAGAGGAATCGCGATGATCACTGAGAGAACTGTTCCGGCGATGGCCGTGGCTAGAGTGGAGAGCATGGCGCGGAATACGACGCGCAGGAATGACGGAGAAAAGTCGGGAGGAAAAAGCCCCCTTATTAAGGTTGCGAATGCTTGAGCGGTTTCGGCACGGAAAACCGTGCTGAGGCGCACGCCGTCGATTTGCCAGCAAATAGACAGGACCAGCACGCCGGCCAGAACTGCCGCGGCGCGTCGCGGGGTCCAGAGGCGTTCGGAAAAGTCGGCGGCGCTAACGGCAGCCGAGTTCGCGTTGGAAACGATTCTCATTCGGGATGCGGCGAGCCTCTTGAAAAGTATTGCCGTACAGTTCCTGCAAAAGATTCTCGTTCACGATGGAGGACGCGAGATCGAACTGGAGGCGTCCGGTGCGCAGGCCGACGGCGCGCGGAAAATATTCGAGAGCCATTTCTACTTTGTGGAGGGAGACGACCAGGGTGCAATTGGCTTCGGAGCCGACGCGGATGAGCAGCGAGATGATTTCGTCGGCGAGCGTGGGATCGAGCGAGGCGACCGGCTCATCGGCGAGGATCACTTCGGGTTTTTGCATTAACACGCGAGCGATGGCCAGGCGTTGTTGCTGGCCGCCGGATAATTCGTCGGCGCGCGCGGTTGCTTTATCGGCGAGGTCGACCAGTTCGAGGGCGTGGATGGCTTGTTCTACGTCGGGACGCGCCGGGCTGAAAATGCTGCGGAAGGTCTGCGCCAGCGACCAACGGCCGAGGCACCCGCACAGAGTGTTTTGCATCGCCGTGAGCGACGGGACCAGGTTGTGCTGCTGGTAGATGGTGCCTATGCGGCGGCGGGTGGCGCGCAAGTCGGCGTTGGACATGGCCCCGAGATCGCGTCCATCGACTTTGACCGCGCCGGTTGAGGGACGAAGCGTGGCATTCAACAAACGGAACAGCGTGGTTTTTCCCGCGCCGGAGCTGCCCAGGATGGCAACGTGGTCTCCCGCGGGCAGGGACAGCGAAATATTTTCGAGAACCGGCGTGGCTCCGCGAGCAGAAGAGAACTGCTTGCTGACGGAGTCGATCGAATAGTTCACTTCAGCAGTCCGGCGTCCTTGGCTGCCTTCCGCAGCGGGTCGTAGCTGGCATCTTCAGCCTTTACGTATTTTTTGGCGCTGAGCAGAGACAGGACCGCCTGTTGATCCGGCGTGCCGGGGTCGAGGGCCAGCATGGCATTGGCGAAAGCCTGAGCGACGGCGGGATCGAGACCTTTGCGCGCAACCCAGACGTAATCGAAGAAAGGCGGCGTGGTGTAAAAAATGCGGATCTGCGATTCGTTGAGTTTTCCGTCTTTGACCATTCGGGCGTAGACCAATTCGTCCATCGCGCCGGCGTCGACTTTCGCGTTGGCGACGGCGAGAGCAGTCGCATCGTGGCCGCCGGTGTAGATCGCTTTTTCGGTGACGGCGGGATCGACGCCTTGCTGCTGCATGAAGTAGGAGGGCATCAGATGGCCGGAGGTGGAATTGACGTCGCCGAAGGCGAAGGTGTGGCCTTTCAAATCTTTCAGTGTGTGAATGGGAGATTTCGGCTGAGTGATGAACAAACTGTGGAAGGCCTGATCCTGATCGCGCTGAACCAGCGGCAGCACACCGGCGCGGGCTGAGGCTTGCACGAAAGTGAAGCCGCCGAGGTAGGCGATGTCGACGCGATCGTTGGTGACGGCTTCGACCACGGCGGCGTAGTTGGTGGGGATGGTCAGTTCGACTTTGGCGCCGGTGTGTTTCTCGATGTAGTCCACGAAGGGCTGGCTCTCACGGACAATTTTGCCGGGATCGGTGGTCGGGACCATGCTGATACGCAAGATTGGGCGAGTGTCCTTTGCGGTATGGCCGCAACCGATGGTCAGTGTGGCGAATACTGCGAGCGCGAGAAGAATGACTTGAGGAATTTTCCAGTTTGGGGACTTCGTCAGCGATTGGCGACTGCTCACCGTGCCCTCCGATTCATTTTTGGTTCTGCACATTACTGCTATACGGGGACTGAAGCATCTCGATTGAAGTGAGGCGCGAGATGTGGAGCTACTCTAACTCAAGTTCGGGCTAACTCGCTGGTCCATGTCAGTTGCAGCCGGACCAGCGCGGCTAGCGCTTCGATTTCAATGACAATGAGACGACTTTGGCCGGGGTAAAGATACAAAAAATCTGGTCCGGGCGTAGGGCGAACGGGCCATAGTATTAAGGATGACTTCTTTCGGATGTTCGAGCCACGGAGGCTCGCGTCGAATGAACGAGGCTACGCGCGTCCGGCGATGGAATGGGGCGATTTTGGTGGCGATGCTGGTGGTATCGGCGTCGCAATGGGCGTGCGGTTCTTCGAAGGCCACTCAGGCGCCAGCGCAGGCTGCTGTACCGGCCAAGGCGCAACAAACTGCAGAACCGCGAAAAACGAGTACGCCGTACACCGGGGACCTTTCAATTTTCGAGCGCGAAGATCGCGACGACAAGCTGCAGGTGCAGCGGGTGATGGATATTCTGGGCGTTGTTCGAGGAGCCCGGGTGGCAGATATTGGTGCCGGTTCGGGTTGGTTCACGGTGCGCGCGGCGAAGCGGGTGGGGGAGCAAGGCGTCGTTTACGCGGTGGACATCAATCCGGAGGCGATCGCTTACATCAACCGGCGCGCCGAGCAGGGGAAAATTCACAACGTTCATACTGTGCTGGGGAGTGCGGATGACCCGAAGTTGCCGGCGGATAGCGTGGATTGCGTGCTGATGTTGAAGACTTATCATGAGATCGCACATCCGGTGGTCCTGCTGGAGAACCTGCGCAAATCTTTGCGTGCGGGCGCTCGGGTGGGGGTGATCGACCGCAATGGCAATGGGGAAGACCATGGGCTGGCGCGCGAGGTGGTGGTTGCGGAAGCGGCGCAGGCCGGGTATCAGAAGATCGAGGAATATGATTTTGTGAAAGGCGATAAAGAGGATTACTTCCTGGTTTTTCGCGTCGCGCCGCCGAAGCAGTGACCATGCTGATCTATTTCATGCGGCACGCGAGCGCGGGGCAAGCTTCGGCGGATTTTGCGCAGGACGAAGAACGCGAATTGGATGAGAAGGGAATCGCGCAATGTGGCGCGTTAGGTTCGGCGCTGCGTGCGGCGGGCATCCACTTCGATGCGATCGTAGCTAGCCCGTTTGTCCGGACGCAGCAAACTGCGGCGCGGATCTGCGAGGCGACTGGTAGTGATTGCGGCGTGCTTGACGATACCGCGCTGCGTCCTGACGCTACGGCTGACGAATTTTTGCGGATGTTCGAGCGATACAGAAGTCGCGAGACGGTGCTGATTGTGGGGCACGACTTGAATCTCGGAGACTTTGTTGGTGCTCTGCTACAGCCGGAAGGCGCGCGGCCTCCGGCGCTGGATTTCGATTATGCTGCGCTGGCCGTGGTGAAAGTCGATGGACAAGCGGGCCAGCTGCTGCGATCACTCAATCCTCGCGAAGCGTAATCGACGTAATCCGGCAATTCCCCCACAGGCTTGCATGTACAATTGTGTTCATGAGCACGACCAAGAAAGTGCGGCTGACCGAAACGGTGAAAGCGGCTGGTTGAGCATCGAAATTAAGTCCGGCGGCGCTGGACTCGGTGCTAGCAACGTTGACGCGACAGCACGATCCTAAAGTGCTGGTCGGCTTTGAGACAGCCGATGACGCCGGGGTGTATCAAATTTCGCCCGAGCTGGCTCTGGTGCAGACCGTCGACTTTTTCACGCCGATTGTGGACGATCCATTTACGTTCGGACAAATTGCGGCGGTGAATGCGTTGAGCGATGTGTATGCGATGGGCGGAAGGCCGCTGACATCACTGGCGATCGTGTGTTTTCCGGAAAAGGCCGACCTGGAAATTCTGGGGCAGATTCTGGCTGGCGGGCTTTCGAAGATGATCGAAGCCGGTTGCACGGTGATTGGCGGGCACAGCATTCGCGACGAGGAAACGAAATTTGGCTATTCGATTACCGGGGCGGTGCATCCCGACCGGATTTTGCAGAACGGCGGGACCCGAGTGGGCGATCGATTGGTTCTGACCAAGGCGCTGGGGACCGGCGTTATTTCAACTGCGCTGAAAGCGGAGAAAGCGCAGCCGTCGTGGATCGAAGCGGCGACGAAGTCGATGACTACGCTGAACAAGTTGGCTGCGGAAGTGGCGACGGAATTGGGTGCGGACGTTCACGGGGCGACGGACGTGACCGGATTTGGATTGATCGGACATGCGCGGGAAATCGCGCTGGCGGGAAAAGTCAGCATGCGGATTGACGCGGCGAAGGTGCCGATGCTGGCGGGCGCGATCGAATGCGCGCGCGCGCGTTTCGTGCCTGGAGGATTGAAGGCGAATCGCGATTTTGCGGAGTGCATGGTCGAATACGGGCCCGGTGTGGACGAGGCGACGAAAATTTTGCTGTACGATCCGCAGACGGCGGGCGGTTTGCTGCTGTCCATCGCGGCGGAAGCCGCGGATCGTTACGTCGATACGCTGAAGAGAATGGGCGGAGACGCCACCATCGTTGGAGAAATTCTGCCGCAGGGCAAGCCGCTGATACAAGTCGTCTGATGAGGATTAGAAATTCCGCTGCGTTGGGAAACGCGCGTGCAGCCAAGTCTGGCGACTGGTCTGGCGGCTGCGGAGCAAACAAAACACTAGTACGAAACAAACGCGAACGTCCAACGCGAGCCGAAAATTTCGCTGGCGTTTCTGTTATCCCGTGCTAAGTTACGGCACCTGGCCTTTCCGAACATCTGAATCGAAAAAAATCTGAGTCTCCTTGAGTGAGGCGCCGAACATGGAATTCCTCCGCTTGGTTGCATCGCTGAAGCTCGCGAACACGCCGCGCAACAGAAATCAATATCGAGCGACGGTTTTGTTCTGGGTCGCTTTCTGTTTGCTTGGCGCGCCGAGCCTTCTGGCGCAGACGCCCATTTTGACGCAGCATTACGACAACGGGCGCACGGGACAGAACACCGGCGAGACGATTTTGACTACCGCGAACGTCAATTCGACGAACTTCGGAAAATTATTTACTTTGCCGGTGGATGGCTACGTCTACGCGCAACCGTTGTATGTGCCGGGCGTGACGATTTCGGGGAAAGGCGTGCATAACGTGCTGTACGTGGCGACGGAACACGACAGCCTGTATGCGTTCGACGCGGATACGGGCGGCGCGCCGTTGTGGCAGGTGAGTTTCATCGTGAATGGCGGTTCGACGGTGCCCAACGGGAACGTGAGCACGGGCGACATCGTGCCGGAAATCGGAATCACCGGAACGCCGACCATCGATGGGACAACGAATACTTTGTATGTGGTGAGCAAAACGCTGGAATCGGGCGCGTATTTTCTGCGCTTGCATGCGATTGACATCACTTCAGGCGCGGAGAAATTCGGCGGGCCGGTGGTGATGAGCGCGACAGTCTCCGGCACTGGCAGCGGCAGCACGAGCGGATCTTTGCCATTCAGCACGCAGTGGGAGAATCAGCGGCCGGGGCTTTTGCTGCTGAACGGATATGTGTACGTGGGATTTGCGGCGCATGGCGACAACGGTCCGTGGCACGGCTGGATTTTGAGCTACAAGGCTTCGACTTTGCAGCCTTCGGGTTCGTGGTGCACGTCGCCGAATGGAATCGGAAGCGGACTGTGGGCTTCGGGTGCGGGACTGGCGGCGGACACTAGCGGCAACGGCCGGATTTTTGTGGCGACTGGCAACGGCGATTACCCAGTGACCAGCAACGTGGTGCCGAATCCAGCGCCAGCGCCTTCGGCCAGCGTCGATTTTGGTGACAGCCTGGTGCAGTTGACGCTGTCGTCGACCGGGCTGATCACACCGACGGATTATTTTACTCCTTACAACACGGCGAGTTTGGACGGCGCGGACACCGACCTGGGTTCCGGCGGCGTGATTATTCCGCCGACGCAGGGCGGGCCGTTCCCAGATGTTTTGGTGGAAGCTGGGAAGCAGGGGCGGCTGTACATCGTGAATCGCGACAAGATGACTTCGGACGGAAGCCATTTCTGCAACGGATGTTCGAGCGATCCGGAAGTGATTGCGACGTCGAACACGATTTCCGGGTTGTGGTCCATGCCCGCGTATTGGAACGGCAACATGTATTTCTGGGGGAATGGCGATCACCTGAAGGCGTTCACTTTCTCGGCGAGCGCGCTGTCGGCGTCGCCCACTTCGCAATCGGCGGAGACGAATGGATTTCCCGGCGCGACGCCGGTGATTTCGGCAAACGGGACGACCAACGGGATTGTGTGGGCGGCGGAGACGGATGCGTACGGGTCGAGCGGGCCGGCGATTTTGCGCGCGTATGACGCGACCAACGTCTCGCATCTTCTTTACGCTTCGAACGTGACCAGCAACCCCGACACGCTGGGTCCGGCGGTGAAATTTGCGGTGCCGGTGGTGACCAACGGAAAAGTTTATGTGGGAGCGCAGAAGGAAGTGGATGTTTTTGGATTGCTGGGCAGCCAGCAACATGCGGCGGCGCCGGCGTTTAGTCCGGCCGGTGGGGCTTACGGGCCGAGTGTGAGCGTGACCCTTTCGAGTACCACGTCGGGTGCCACCATTTACTACACGACGGATGGATCGGCACCGACGACGGCTTCGACCGAGTACTCCGCGCCGATTTCGATCACTTCGACAACGACGCTGAATGCGATCGCGACCGCGACGGGATTCCTGCAGAGCGGCACATCGAGCGCGGTTTATACGATTACTACGCAGACTCTGGCGCCGGGGTTCTCTCCGGCACCCGGAAGCTATACTTCAGCGCAGTCGGTCGTTCTCTCCGATACCGGCGCGACAATTTATTACACCACCGACGGAACTACGCCGACGCACAATTCGGCGGTCTACAGCGCGGCGATTCCGGTTGCTTCGACCAAGACGATCAAGGCGATCGGCTCGAAATCCGGGTTGACGGACAGCGTGGTGGCCAGCGGAACGTACACGATCAACACCAGCGCCAGCACTTCGATCAATTTCGGCGCGGGCTTCAGCACGCCGACGGGGCTGCAATTCAACGGCAGCACGGATCTGGACGACAGCCGCTTGCAATTGACCAGCGGCCTGGCCAACCAGGCGGGCAGCGCGTTCTTCACCACTGCAATGGACATCCGGAATTTCACCACGGATTTTTCGTTCCAGCTTTCAAATGCCATGGCGGATGGAATCACCTTTACGATTCAGAATTCCACAGCGGGCGCAACGGCGCTCGGACCTTCGGGCGGCGGCTTGGGCTACGGCCCGGATACGCCGGGCGGCACGCCGGGAATCGGCAACAGCATCGCGGTGAAATTCGACATCTACAGCAACAACGGTGAGGGAGACGATTCGACTGGGCTGTACGCCGACGGCGCTTCGCCGACGACTCCTTTCGTCGACCTGACGCCTTCGGGAATTAATTTGGATCAGGGCGACACCATCGCCGCGCACATGACCTACGACGGGACGACGCTGACCATGACGTTGACCGACAACGTGGTCAACAAAACATTCACAAATAGCTGGGCGATTAATATTCCGGGTACGGTTGGCGGGAATCTGGCGTTTGTGGGATTCACCGGCGGCACGGGCGGTGAAACGTCGAGCCAAAAAATCGAAACTTGGACGTTTGTCTCAACGCCGCCGGTGGCGGCGACGGTGGCGACACCGACGATCACTCCGGCGTCGGAAACTTTTACCGGGTCGATCAATGTCACGCTGATGGATGCGACGAGCGGAGCGGCGATTTATTACACGACGGACGGGACGGCTCCCGCGCCTGGCGTTGGCACCACAAAATTGTACAGCGCGACCTTTGCGGTGGCCGCGACGGAGACGGTGAAGGCGATCGGCACGCTGACGGGCGATACGAGCAGCGCGGTGGCTTCGGCGGCTTATACGTTGCAGGCTGCTGCGACGCCGACGTTCACCCCGGCGGCCGGAACGATCACGGCGGGGCAGACCATCACGATTTCGGATCTGACGGCCAGCCCGGCGATTTACTACACGACGGACGGCAGCACGCCCGCAGTGGGGGTGGGAACGACCAAGCAATATACGGCGCCGGTCGCGCTGACCGCTTCGGCGACGGTGAAAGCAATTGCGACGGCCAGCGGATACGCCGCGAGTGCGGTGGCGAGCGCCGCTTACACGGTGCAGCAGCCGGCGGCGACTCCGGCGATTACTCCGGCGGCGGGGACTTACACGACTTCGGTGAGTGTGACGATTACCGACACGTCGAGCGGGGCGTTGATCTATTACACGACCGACGGGACGACGCCTGCGCCGGGAGCGGGAACGACGAAGCAATACAGCGCGAGTTTTGCGCTGACCGCTTCGGCGACGGTGAAAGCGATTGCGAGCGGCGGCGGATTCGCGACGAGTCCGGTGGCCAGCACGGCTTATACCGTGCAAGCCGCCTCGTCCACGATCAGTTTCGGATCGGGCTTCAGCGCGACGACCGGTTTGCAATTAAACGGCACGACCGTGTTGAACCCAACGACTAAACGGATGACGCTGACGAATGCAGCCAACGGCACGCAAGCTGGAAGCTTCTTCTACGCCACGCCCGTGAACGTGCAGGCCTTCACCAACGATTTCAGTTTCCAACTGACCACGCCGAACGCGGACGGAATGACGTTCACGATTCAGAACACGGCGGCGACGGCGCTTGGACCTTCGGGCGGCGGACTCGGCTATGGCCCGGACAGCACCGGCGGAGCGGCGGGTATCGGCAAAAGCGTAGCGGTGAAATTCGACTTGTACAACAACGGTGGAGAAGGGGTCGATTCCACGGGCGAATATACCAACGGGGCATCGCCCACGACTCCGTTCACCGACATGACCAGCTCCGGCGTAAATCTGCATAGTGGCGATGTGATGGCCGTGCACACCACGTATGACGGGACCACATTGGCGATGACCATCACCGACGCGACGGCGGGAAAGAGTTTCTCGACGTCGTGGATGGTAAATATTCCTACGGTGGTGGGCAGCTCGACGGCTTGGGTGGGCTTCACGGCCGGAACAGGCGGGTCGACGGCTACGCAGGAAATCATTTCGTGGACGTACACCCCCGGCCAGCCAGCGACGAAAACTCCGCTGCAATTCGAGACCGAGAATCTGCTCAGTTCGAGTGTGAGTTCAGGGCCGACGTATCGTGCGTTTGCGT
Source organism: uncultured Acidobacteriota bacterium (assembly GCA_963711325.1). Classification (GTDB taxonomy): domain Bacteria; phylum Acidobacteriota; class Terriglobia; order Acidiferrales; family UBA7541; genus Palsa-295. Next base: position 266,116 of record CAVQDR010000003.1, read on the forward strand.
GGACAGGCTTCACCAACGGAAACGGAACCACGCTGGACAGTACGGCGGTGGGAAACAACGTGGCGATCACGCTGAACGTTCCTATGGCCGGAACGTACGACGTGAAATACGCGATCAAGGCTCACAACACGCGAGGGATTTCACAGCTCGCGGTGAATGGCGTGAATCTGGGTCCGGCCACGGATCAATATTTGGCCAACGATACGTGGGTCGAGTTCGATATGGGGAACGTGGCGCTCACGGCAGGAAACCAGGTATTCAAATTCACGGTGACGGGCAAGAATGCGGCGAGCAGCAGCTACTCGCTCTCGTGGGATTACATCAAACTGACGCCGCAATAACGTTGCGCAGATTTATTTTCTAGGTTTTTAGGCGCTGCTTTACAGTTTGAAAACGTAGAGCAGCAGCTTGGTCATGAACAGGTCGGTGACCAGCACGCCGACGGAGGCGGCGACGAACGCCATAATGGTGGCGCGGCCGACTCCGGCGGTGCCGCCTTGCACGCGCAGTCCCTGGTAGCAGCCCACCGTCGCAATAATAAATCCGAAAACCAGCGGCTTGGAGAAGCCGATTATGAAGTCGCCTACGGCGAGGGCGCGAATGGCGCGGGTCCAGAACTCCTCTCCGTTGATGTGCAGCGTGAGGCTGGCGACCAGAAAGCCGCCCAAAAGTCCGGCGGCGTCTCCGACGGCCGCGAGCAGCGGAACAACCAGCACAGTGGCCAGGACTCGCGGAGCCATGAGCTTGCGGATGGGATCGACGCCCATAACGCGAATCGCGTCGACCTGCTCGGTAACCAGCATGGAGCCCAGCTGCGAGGCCATGCCGGTGGCGTTACGGCCGGCGACCAGCAGCGCGGTGAAAACCGGTCCTAATTCGCGAAGCAGCGAGAGCGATAGCGCGTCGCCGGTGAGCACGGTTTCGCCAAATCGCGAGAACTGGGAAGCGGCGTTCAAGACGATGACTCCGCCGACGCAGATCATGGCCACGATGATGATCGGCAGCGAACCGACGCCGACCTGGTCCATCTGTTCGAGGACGTCAACCGACTCGACCGTATTGGCGAAGATGGAGCGCAGCGACTGGAACGCGAGCTCCGAATAATCCTGGAGCACGTAAATCTGCATCTTCAGGGTGTTCCCCAGAGATGAGGTCACTGAAGTCGAACCCACAACACCTCCCCGAAAGAACTCAAAACTGTACTCGCGTCAAAACAAAAAGCCGGAACCGCGAAAGAATCGCCCGTCTGGGCCGGAGCTAAACGGCAGGACTAAATGGAATGACACAATACCAACCGAAGCGGTGAACTGGAACTGTTTTCTGGGTTTTGTTGGGTGAGATTGTTCAGATGGGCAGAGCGGGGGAAGGGTGGGGGTGTGGTTGCTTTTGGTACATCGGGCACCGCAGCGCAGCCCGCGTGTGGGACAGGCGAAGGGCCAGTTGGGAACAAAGGTCTCCGCGCGGAAATTTGTTTGAATGTTGGACAGGGTTGGAACAGATTGTAGGCGGTTGTTTGACCCGGAGGTGGCGTCATGAAAAGTGCGAAATCAATCGTATTCGCGGGACTCCTGGTGATGATTTCAGCGCCCGTGGCGAGGGCACAGGGGCCTTCGGCGGTGTTGCTGGTCGACGACGATAAGGTTCAATGTCCGACGGCCGAGTTTTCGACAATTCAGGCGGCAATCGACGCGGCCAGTCCGGGGCAGCAAATTCGGGTTTGCGCCGGGAGCTATGCCGAGCAGCTCAACATACAAAAGACCGTGCTGCTCGCGGCGGACGATGGCGTAATTTTAACCCCTTCGGGACTAACCGAGAATGCGAATGGAGCGGGCGGAGACAACATTGCCGCCGCGATCCTGGTTAAGAATGCCAGTGGAGTACACGTCACCGGATTTCGAATCGACGGATCGGCCAACGGCCTGACTGGTTGCTCGCCGCGTCTGGTTGGCGTGTTGTTTCAGGATGCGTCCGGATTCGTCGGGCACAATGCCATCCGGCATTTCCGGCTGAACTCCTCGTTGGCGGGGTGCCAGAGCGGCAACGCCATCGAGATTGAAACCAGCGCGGGCGGGAGCTCGCAGGTGACGATCAACGACAACAGCGTCGACGATTACCAGAAAAATGGAATCACGGCCAATGAAGCGGGATCGAGCGCGAAAATCGAGGGCAATACGGTTACCGGAATCGGTTCGACCAGCGGCGCGGCACAGAACGGCGTGCAAATCGGGTTTGGTGCCGCCGGAACCATTACCGGCAATACGATTTCGAATCATGTATGGGCACCTTGCGTTTCGGCGACGCAGTGCGATACCAACGCCACTGGCATTTTGATTTTTGAATCCACCGGCGTGGTGATCGGTTCAAATTCGGTGGGAAACAACAACATCGGCGTTTTCACGAATGGCGATAACACGCATATCGAATCGAATCACATTTCGAATTCCGTAGTGCTGGATGGAGTGGTGCTGCAGTCGAATGGCGACGTGGCGATTTCCAATTCGATCGTGCAAAGTGACGAAGCGGCCGTGGCGCTGCAGGGTGAAAACAATCACATTATTTCGAATGAGTTTCTGGCTGCGGACATTGGAATTCTGATTGGTCCGGGATCCGACACCAGCAACCACTACAACAATCAGTTTTTCGCAATTCTGCAAAACGCGGTAACGGCTAGCGCGGACACGGCGGCGAAGCAGGCTGGACCAACCACGACCACCGCTGCTGCTGCGGCGAATTCGGTTCGCGTTGCGGCACCAAGCGTCAGCAGTTCGAAACGCGTCTCCCCGTCACGATAGGCCGGCGATTAAGCGCCTAGCATTGCCAATCGGCAAAACGGATGTAAGATTGCGTCCGTTTGCGGTGCCGGCTGCCGCCAGGCAGTTCAATCCATGAATTGGAAGAGCGCGACCGATTCAAAACGGGGCTAACATGAAAAAGTGGAAGTCGTTGCTGACTCTGATGGTTTCGGTGTGCCTGATTTCCGGCGTGGTTCCCACCGCCCCAATGCAGGCGGGAACGCCGGCCGCGAGTCCATCCGTGGCCGCGGCCGCAGTCCCGGCACCTCCGCCCTGGCCGCGAGTGATTGATCGCGATGGCGCGCACGTGATTGTGTATCAGCCGCAGGTGCGAAGCTGGCAAAACTATCGGACGCTGGTCGCGGATAGCGCGATTTCCATCACGCCGGCGGGACAAAAACAAATTCTGGGCGTGGTTTCGTGGAAGGCGGACACGATTACGAATGTCAGCACGCGAACGGTTTTCATTCGAGATATTCAGGTGTTGAGTTCGCGGTTTCCGTCGTTGCCACCGGCACAGGAAACCGAGATGGAACTGCGCATGCATCAGGTGTATCCGACGGTGACGCTGACCATCAGCCTGGATCGCATGATCGCCAGCCTGCAGAAGGCCAATACACCGGTGCAATCGATCGCGGTGAGCCCGGAGGTGCCGAAGATTTTGGTCAGCACTACGCCGGCGATGGTGCTGCTGGTGAATGGAAAACCAGTGTTGGCGCCGATTCCGGGAACGGAATTGCAGTACGTGGTGAATACGAATTGGGATCTTTTTTACGATAAATCCGATTATTACCTGCTGAATGGCACGACCTGGCTGAAAGCGAAAGAACTTGCCGGGCCTTGGACCGCGACGACGAAATTACCGGCGGCGATGTCGAAATTGCCCGCGGGACAGAATTGGGATGATGTTTTGAAAGCCATACCTCCTCCGGCGGGAGCGCGTCCGGCGCCGAAAGTTGTTTTCACCGATCGCCCGGCGGAGCTGATCGTATTCCGTGGACCGCCGGTATACGAACTGATTCCGGGAACGACGCTTTCGGTGGCGACGAATACGGACAGCACGGTCTTCCAACACAAGCCGGACAATCAGGTCTACGCGCTGATTTCAGGCCGCTGGTTCCGCGCCGGGAACATTCAAGCGCCGTGGGTCTACGCTGGAAACGATCTGCCCGCGGACTTCGCGAAAATTCCGCAGGGCCATGCGTATTCGGCGGCGATTGTTTCGGTGCCGGGAACGCAGCAGGCCAGTGACGCGGTGCTGCTCTCGCAGGTTCCGACCACGGCGATCGTGAATCGTGCCGAGGCGGAAGCGGCGGTGAAAGTCGCCTACGCGGGCGAGCCGCAATTTGTGGCAATCGAAAGCACCACCATGTTTTACGCGGTGAATACTCCCGAGCGAGTGATTCGCGTCGGCGATGCGTATTATCTTTGCTACAAGGGAATTTGGTTTATCGCCAAGAGCCCGCAGGGCCCGTGGAAGACCGCGGATTTGGTGCCGCAGGTGATCTATACGATTCCGCCCAGCTCTCCGGTGTACAACGTGACGTACGTCATCGTCTCGAATCCGACGCCGACGACGGTGGAGACGAGCTATTCGAGCGGCTACCTGGGAGTTTTTGTTTTGGGGATGGCGGTGGGCGCGACGGTGGTTTACGGGACCGGCTGGTATTATCCGCCCTACATTTATTACGGCCCGCACTATCCGATTTATTATCCCTATCCTTATACCTACGGAGTGGCCGCGGTCTATAACCCGTACACGGGATTTTATGGAGTGGGCCGCGCGGTGTACGGTCCGTATGGATCGGTGGGAACGGCCGCGTGGTACAACCCGACTACCGGAATGTACGGCCACGCGGTGACCACCCAGAACGCTTACGGCGGACATACTTACGCGTCGGTCTACAATCCGTGGACCGGAACATATGCCGCGACTTCCCAAGGACACAACGAATATGCGCAGTGGGGCAGTTCGGTGGTGACCAACGGAAATAATTGGGCCGAGGCGCAGCATTACACCAACGCGAATGGAACAGCGGGATCGTTTCAGACTTCGAAGGGCAGCGAAGGCGCGGGAGTCACCGGAAAAAATGGCAACAGCGCGTTCGTGGCGAAAGACGCAAACAACAATAACGTGTATGCGGGCGCGGACGGAAACGTTTACAAGAAAGATTCGAACGGCGATTGGAGCAAGTGGGACAACGGCAGTTGGACTCCGGTGGATCCCTCGACCGGCGCGGCGCAGACCAAGAAGCAGTCTTCGCAGAATTTGAGCGGAGCTACGCAGAATCAGAAAGGCCAAAACCAGAATTTGAGTGGCGCTACCCAGAATCAGAAGGGCCAAGGCCAGAACGGGAATTTGAGCGGCGCCACGCAGAATCAGACGCCAGGCGCGAACTCCGGGGATGCGGGATCGCGAGCGCAGGGGCGGCAGAATCAAACCACTCCTTCTACGGCAGCGGGGAGCGCGGGATCATCCAACACCATGAACCAGCTGAAGAAAGATTCTGGCTCGCGCTCACGCGGCGACCAACTGGAACAAGAGGGCCGCAGCGGCGGAGCCAGTCGTGGCGCAGGCCGCGGGTCTAGCGGCGGCGGTGGAAGATCTCCTCGGCGATGAGCGGGCCGGTTCGTTGTCGTGCGTGGCTAACGTAGCGGCCCAGTCGTTGCGACACCGATATATTTATCGGCGCCGCCGTAGTAGTAAAGCCAGCGCTGGCCGTCGCGAACCAGGCCTTCGACGAAGACTACATTTGGAACTTGTCCGGCTTTTTCCCATTCGAGCGTGGGCGCGAAGATTGGCTCGTCGGAACGCGCGATGAGTTTGCTTGGATCATTTTTGTCGAAGAGCGCCCAGCCTGTTTTGTAAACCTGATTATCATCTGCACCGTTGTAAGTGAGCAGAATGCCCTGGTCAGTGATGACCGGCGCGGGACCCGGTTCGACTACCAGCGAATCAAATTTTCCGGGACGGGCCGGCAGGACCGGCTGGTCAGACGCGTCGCTCCAGTGCAGCAAATCATCGGAAGTCGCGATGCCAGCTTGCGGTTTGGGGCCGCGCGCGTCGCCTAAGTAATACATCCAGTATTTTCCATTAATTTTTTCGGGAACGATGGCGCCGGATTTTGTCCAGTTGGTATTCCAGCGGCCTTTGTATGCGGGAAGAATTACGCCGTGGCGATCCCAGTGGATCAAATCTTTGGAGGTGGCGAGGCAGAGCTGGGCATCCAGGTGGCGCGGGCCGATGCCGTCGACATTGTTGTATCCGGTGTAGGTGAGGTAGTAGGTGTCGCCGAATTGGATCAGGCGCGGGTCTTCGACTCCGCCGCCTTTTTCGTAAGGTTCCTGCGCGGACAGCACCGGAGCGGCGCGTCGTTCGAAGTGCACGCCGTCTTTGCTGGTAGCGTAGCCGAGCGAGGAGGTGCCTTTGCGGTCCTGGGCGCGATACAGCATCACGAAGACGCCGTCTTTTTTTATGACGGTGGGATTGAATGTGCCGGCGGATTCGAAACCGTCACCCTGCGGGGAGAGGATCGGAGTCTCGGAGCCTCGTTTCCATGCGGCGAAGGGCGTGGAGACGCCGGCCGCGAAAGTGCCGAGCGCAGCCAGGAATATTGCGGGCAAAATCAGACGCCGAATTCCGCGGAACCGCGCCTGCGTGGAACTTTTCATTTTCCCTCCGGTCGAGCCGCGCTGAATTGGATCCTGCGCGGTTCGACCGAATTGTACGCAGATGAACCTGGAGAATGTAGGCCGAAAATATATGTGCGGGCGATTTTTTGCGGGTGATCGTCTTCGGCCGGCGAACTGAGACGCTTGACAATGTTTTCGTTCTCGCCTAACTTCAATGTTGCGATGCAATTGCGAGCGAAGTCCATGGGTCTCCATCATCATCACACCTACCCGCGCTCGCGGTGGTGTGACTAGCTAAGCAAAACATAGCTGCTCTCATCAGCCCGCTGGCGCCAAACCCGCCAGCGGGTTTTTTGTTTTTTGGGGACTGAAAATTCGGAGGGGAACATGGATCTCGATTTTGCCAAGGAAAATGGATTGATTCCGGCGATCGTGCAAGATGCTGCGAACCGGGACGTGCTGATGCTGGGATTCATGAACCGCGAAGCGCTGGAAAAAACATCGCAAACCGGATTCGTGACGTTCTACAGCCGGTCACGGAAAAAACTTTGGACCAAAGGAGAAAGCAGCGGGCAGCGGCTGATTCTCCGCGAAATGCGCGTCGACTGTGACCTTGATGCGATTTTGGTTTTGGTGGAATTGGCCGGCGAAGCGGTATGTCACGAAGGGTATCGCAGCTGTTTTTTTCGCAGCCTGGGCGCCGAGGGCGAAGCAACCGTGATTGCCGAGCGACTGTTGACGCCGGAGCAGCTCTACCAAAAGGAGAAAAAATAGTGGCGCGCTTGAAACTGGGAATTCCGAAGGGAAGCTTGCAGGATTCAACCGTCGAGCTGTTTGCGCGCGCGGGTTGGCGGGTGACGGCTAGTTCGCGAAGTTATTATCCGGCGATTGATGATCCGGAGATCGAATGCATGCTGGTTCGTGCGCAGGAAATGGCGCGGTATGTGGGGAGCGGCGCGTTGGACGCGGGAATCACCGGCAAAGACTGGATCCTCGAAACCGGGAGCGAAGTGGAAGAAGTGGCCGAGCTGGTTTATTCGAAAACGAGTCTCGGGCGCGTGCGCTGGGTTTTGGCGGTCGCGGAAGATTCGGGGATTCAGAAGGTCGCGGATTTGGAAGGGAAGGTCATCGCTACGGAGGCCGTGCGCATGACTGAAAAATATCTGGAGCGGCACGGGGTGCGCGCGCGCGTGGAATTTTCCTGGGGCGCTACGGAAGTGAAAGTTCCGCAGCTGGCTGATGCGATTGTGGAGGTGACCGAGACGGGGGCGTCGTTGCGTGCGAATCATCTGCGGGTGGTGGATACGCTGCTGGAATCGGCGCCGTGGTTTATCGCCAATCGCGATAGTTGGGGCGACGAATGGAAGCGGCGGAAGATCGAGAGCCTGGTGTTGCTGCTGCGCGGGGCGATTGAAGCGTATAGCCGCGTGGGTTTGATGCTGAATGTGCGGCGCGAAGATTTGGCTAATGTGGTCGCCGCGCTTCCGGCGTTGCGCAATCCGACGATTTCGCAGTTGAGCGATCCGGAGTGGGTGGCGATCAATACGATCGTGGAAGAAAAGGCGGTGCGCACGCTGATCCCGAAGCTGAAGGTCGCGCGGGCCGAGGGGATTGTTGAGTATCCGCTCAACAAGATTGTGTATTGATGCGAATTCTGAAACTTACGCGCGAGGCGGAAAGGAAAATTCTGGACAGGCGTCGATCCGGTGACGCCAATGCCGACGCGGTGCGCGCGGCCGCGCGCATTGTGGCTGATGTGCGGCGCCGCGGGGACGCGGCAGTGCTTTCGTGGTCGAACCGGTTTGATGGCACCAAGTTGCGCGCGCGGGATATGTGGGTTTCGCGAAAAGAAATGCGAGAAGCGCAGCGCCACGTTGGCCGCGATTTTCTGGCGGCGATCTCAGCGGCTGCGCGGAATATTCGCGCGGTGGCGGAAAGGCAGAAGCCGAAGGAGTGGGCGTTCGAGGTTGAGAGGGGAGTGCGCATTTCGCAAATTGTGCGGCCGATTGAGGCGGCGGGCTGTTATGTGCCGGGCGGAAGATTTTCGTTGGTTTCGACGCTGTTAATGACCGTGATTCCAGCGCAGGTGGCGGGAGTGACGGAAATAATCGTGGCCAGTCCGCAGCCGGGGCCGGCAGTTCTGGCCGCGGCGGAGATGCTGGGGGTGCGGCGAATGTTGCGGGTCGGCGGGGCGCAGGCGATTGCGGCGCTGGCCTACGGGACGCGCGCGATTCCGCGGGTGGACAAAATATTCGGGCCGGGAAACCGGTACGTGACTGCGGCGAAACAGTTGGTCAGCGCGGATTGCGCGATCGATATGCTGGCGGGCCCTACGGAGGCGCTGATTCTGGCTTCGCGAGGGAATCCGCGATTCATCGCCGCAGATTTACTGGCGCAGGCCGAGCACGATTCGGAGGCGATTGCGGTGTTGGTCACCACTTCGACGCAATTCGCCAGATCTGTGGCGCGGGAACTTGATATTCAGCTGAGTCGCCTGCCAGCGGATTCGGCGGCGCATCGATCGATTCGCGGAAATGGGGCGATTCTGGTGGCACGTGGGATGGCCGATGCGATTGCGTTCGTAAATCGTTTTGCGCCCGAACATCTGACGATCGAAGCGGTGAGCGCGTCGATGCTCGACCGAATACACGCGGCGGGGAGCATTTTTGTGGGCGATTGGAGCGCGCAAGCGTTTGGCGATTACACGAGCGGGACGAATCACGTGCTGCCTACGGGAGGGTTGGCTCGCGCCCGCGGTGGCTTGTCAGTAGCGGATTTTGTGAAATGCATTACCGTGCAGCAAGTTTCTCGGGCGGGCGCGCGCAGGCTAGCTCCACGCGCGGAAAAATTCGCGGCTGCGGAAGGATTGGTGGCCCACGGGCGTTCGGTGGAGGCGCGGCGATGAAACTGCCAGTGCCGGTGCGCAAAGCCGTCGAGAAGATGCGACCGTATCATCCGCCGCTGGAAGGCCGCGGTGGAAAGCTGCGTCTCGACTTCAATGAAAATACGCGGGGCTGTTCGTCGCGCGTGCGCCGTGCGCTGGCGCGAATCGGGACGACGGCCATTTCGATTTATCCGGAACAGGAAACGGCGCGATGGAAGCTAGCCGCGATGTTTCGCGTGGCAGCCGATCAATTGCTGCTGACCAATGGCACGGACGAAGCGCTGCATTTGATTACGAACACGTTCGTCGAAAATCGCGACACGGTTTTGCTGGTCGAGCCAACTTTTGCGATGTACCGATTCTATTCCGAGTTGGCTGGAGCGCGAATCAAAGCGCTGCGCTACGACGAAACGATGGAATTTCCCATGGCGGAGGCTCTGAAGGAATTGAAGCTGCAACCCAAGATATTTTTCCTGGCCAATCCGACCAATCCGACGGGAGGGATTGTTGCGCGGGCGAAGTTGCGGCAAATACTCGCGGCCGCCAAGAGAACTATGGTGGTGGTCGATGAAGCTTACTTCGAGTATTCGGGGGTTACGGTTTTGCCCTGGATCCGGAAGTACCGTAACTTGATCGTGACGCGAACATTTTCGAAGGCCGCGGGACTGGCTGGGCTGCGTATTGGGTGCGTTTTCGCCCATCGCGACGTGGCCGCTGCGATGCGCAAAGCGCAGTCGCCGTATCCGGTGAATGCAGCCGCGCTGATCGCGGCCCAGGCGGCGATGGCAGACCGTGCTTTTCTTACGAGCACACTTCGTGAATTCAAGGCCAGCAAGGTGGAATTGGAACGCGGACTAGCCCGTTTAGATTTTCGGCCATTTCCCAGCGCAGCGAATTTTCTGCTGTTCGACGCGGGAGAAAACGCGAAGAGGATTGTGGCTCGGTTGGCTGAGCGAGGAATTCTGATTCGCGACAGGTCGAGTGATTTCGGCGGGCGAGGATTCGTGCGCATCACGGTGGGTACCCTGGCGCAGACGTGGCGAGTGCTGAAAGAACTGAAGGCGGCGCTATGAGAAGGGCGGCGATACACCGGAAGACGAACGAGACGGACATTAAGGTTCGCGTGAACCTGGATGGAAAAGGCAAAGCACGAATCGAGACGGGCGTCCGGTTTTTCGATCACATGCTGGAGCAAATCGCGCGGCACGGGGCGATTGATCTCGAATTGATTGCGCGCGGAGATTTGGACGTGGACCAGCATCACACCGTGGAGGATTGCGGCCTGGCGCTGGGCGAAGCGGTGCGCAAGGCGCTGGGTTCAAAGAAGGGAATTCTGCGAGCTGGATATTTTCTGATGCCGATGGACGAGACGCTTGCGATGGCGGCCATCGATTTTTCCGGGCGTGCGTTCTTTGTGTGCAAATGGAAGCCACTGGCGCGGCGCGTCGGTGATTTTCAAACTGAACTGCTGGAGGATTTTTTTCAGGCGTTCTCGCAGGCGGCGGGCGCGAACGTGCATTTGCGCCACCTGTATGGGCGGTCGTCGCATCATCAGGTGGAGTCAATGTTCAAGGCTTTTGCGCGGGCGTTGCGTTTTGCGGTGACCAAGGACCGGCAGTTGAGGCGGGTGCTGCCGAGCACCAAGGGGATGTTGTGAAGGTTTCGATCGTCGATTACGGCGCTGGAAATTTGCCTTCGGTCGAGCGCGCCTTTACTGCGCTGGGCGCGGCGACGGATCGCGCATCGGAACCGGGGCAAGTGGCGGAAGGCGAAATTCTGGTGCTGCCGGGCGTGGGGCACTTTTCAGCTTTCGTTGAAGGGCTTCGCGCGCGCGATTTGACTTCGGCGATTCGCGATGCGTTCGCGCGTGGCGTGCCGATTCTGGGGATTTGTCTGGGCTTGCAGGCGTTTTTCGATTCGAGCGAAGAAGCTCCGAACGAGGCGGGACTACGTTTCCTGCACGGTGGAGTTCGTTCGCTGCCCGCGCTGGTAAAGTCTCCACACCTTGGGTGGAATCAGGTGCGGGCGGTCCATCCGGGAACGCTCCTGGATGGAATTCCGGGCGGTGCGCATTTTTATTTTGCACACTCTTTTGCGGCTCCGGCGAATGGGCACACGGTGGCCGTGTGCGAGCACGGATTTGCGTTCGCGGCAGTGATCGAATCTAAGAATTTGTTTGGCGTGCAGTTTCATCCGGAGAAGTCGGGTGCGGCGGGTTCAAGGCTTCTGCGGAATTTTCTGGATGCTGCTCGATGACTTTGGCGCGGCGGATTATTCCGTGTCTCGACGTGGATGCCGGGCGAGTGGTGAAGGGAATTGAATTCAAGTCCTTGCGCGATATGGGCGATCCGGCGGAATTGGCGGCGCGATATAACCGGGAGGGTGCGGATGAAATCGTGATGCTGGATATTTCGGCGTCGGTCGAGAGGCGATCGACATTTCTGGAGACGGTGCGGCGGGTGGCCGAGGAGACCAACATTCCTTTGACCGCCGGCGGCGGCATTCGCACTCTGCAGGAAGCGCATGATGTTTTTCTGGCTGGCGCGGACAAAGTGACGATTAATACCGCTGCCGTGCGCCGCCCGGAACTGATTTCGGAATTGGCGGGGCAGTTTGGTTCGCAGGCTGTGGTGCTTTCGATGGATGTGAAGCGGGCGGCCGATTCGTGGGAAGTGTTTGTTCGAGGCGGAAGAGAATCCTCTGGATTGGAAGCTCTGACCTGGGCCCGTGAGGGTGTCGCGCGCGGGGCGGGCGAGATTCTACTGACCGCGATCGATCGCGACGGTACGCTGAGCGGTTTTGATTGTGAGATGACGGCAGCGATAGCCTCGGCGGTTACTGTGCCGGTGATTGCGTCAGGCGGCGCGAAGACATTTGGCGATTTCTACGAAGTGTTCTCGACGGGGGGCGCGGAGGCGGCGCTGGCTGCTTCGATTTTTCACACCGCGAGCGAATCGATTGCGGAATTGAAAAATTACCTCAATGAGCGCGGCGTTCCGGTGCGTCTGCAATGATTATTCCGTGCATCGATTTACAGGGCGGGCACGCCGTTCAATTGATTCGTGGCCGGAAGCTGGCGTTGACAGTGGAGGATGTTTTTGGACTGCTCGATCGATTCAAAAGCCATCCAGTTTTGCATGTCATCGATTTGGACGCGGCAATGGGCCGCGGATCGAACGCGAAGCTGATCCAGGAACTTTGCAGGCGTGCAAAGCGCAAGGTGCGCGTGGGTGGCGGGATTCGCAGCGTGGCTCACGCGAAGAAGGTCGCAGGGTGGGGCGCGGAGAAGATCATCATCGGCAGCGCGGCATTCAAGGACGGCGCGGTCGACTTGAAATTTCTGCGCCGGCTGAATGCGGTCGTGGGCAAAAAGCGAATCATCATCGCGCTAGACTCCGATGGCGGCCGCATTGTGATTCGTGGGTGGAAGCAACGGCTCAAACTGCGACCCGCCGAGGTGATTCCGCAGCTCGAAGTCTACTGCTCCGGATTTTTGTGCACCTATGTAGACAACGAAGGAACCATGCGCGGAACGAGCCTGGATTTCTATCGCGATTTGCGCAAAGTAACTGACTTGCCGATCACGGCTGCCGGCGGAATTTGCAGTCAAAGGGAAGTGCTGGCGCTGGAAAAATTGAAGATGGATGCGGCGGTGGGAATGGCGATATATCGCGGGAAGATGAAGTGAGCATTCACGCCGCTGGCCCGCTGGCCAGCGATCCCCGAATCGCTGTTGCCATCGCTACTGCTGGTGCGGCTGCTGCGGGCGTTCGACCATTGCGGGCGCGTCGGGCTGGGCGGAAGTGAGTTTGCTGAGTTGTTCGTGGCCTTCGTCGTCGAGCGCGGGACGCACGCGGACATCGACCGAGAGGCGCTGGCCGGCGTGTCCTTTATATACGCCACGAACTGGGGCGACATCGCCGTAGTCGCGTCCGTAGGCGACGCGCACATGGCGGAGACCGACCGGCGCGCCGAGCGTGGGATCGAAGCTGGTCCAGCCGTTTACCGGGAGGCAAACTTCGGCCCACGCGTGCGAAGCATGGCCGCCGATGACTTCTTCTTGCGTGGCGTTTGGCGACGCGGCTGCGCCCGGAACCAAATAGCCCGAAACGTAACGCGCGGGCAGGCCGCGCATGCGCGCGACTCCGAGAAGCAAATGCGCGAAATCCTGGCAGACTCCGGCTTTGAGCGCCAAACAATCCTTGATCGATGAGTGCACGTGGGTCGCGCCCTTCACGTAACGAAACTGATCGTGAATCAGGGACGACGCGGTTTCGACGAAACCTTCAGTCGTGCCGCCGCTGCGCGCTTCGGCGGCGTCGGCGATTGCCGCCAGTTCGCCCAGATGCGGGACGTAAGTGCTGGGCGCGATGAAATCAAAATTCTCTTCGGCAAATTCCTCGCGCATCGCGCGAAATTCCTGCAGCGTGGTGGGGTCGGGCGGCACTTCGGCCACGTCATGGGCCAAAACGACGGACTCGGTTTCGACTTTGAGCTGGCGATGCTCGGGAAGAATGCTGAAGTGGTGAACCCAATTGTCGAAGCCGTCGCGATGTGCGGTGATGCGCGCGCCGGGAGTGGTGGTAAGGCGAAACGAGAGGCAACTTTGCTTGTCATCCTGGATGGGTCGGAGCCGAACCTCGTTGTAGCTTTCCGAAACGGGGCCGTCGTACTGAAACTGGGTCGTATGCACGAGATGATATCGGTTCATGCCACCACCGCATAATAGAAGTAGGCGCGCGCGATATCTTCGCCGATTGCTCCGAACATCCGGGACAAATCGCTGAGATACGAATGCAGCCCCTGTTCAAAAATCTCGTCGATCTTGTCGTAACGCAGGCGTTCGAGAACTTTGCCGGTGAGGCGTTCGGCCTCGTTGGCGTAGGAGCCGGCTCCGGTGTGGCTGACGGCGCGCAGGCCGGCTTGAATTTCGGCGGCGCTGAAACGAATCGAGCGCGGATGCAGCGGATGCAAAATCATCATCTCCGCCACTTTTTGCGGCTCGATGGCGGAACGGTACTGGCGATGATAGGCCTCGAACGCGCCGACGGAGCGCAGCACCGCCATCCACTGGTGATTATCCGGCGAGCCGCCGATGGGCGGCGCGTCGAGAAGATTGTGGTACTGCACGTCGACCAGGCGCGCGGTCATCTCCGCGCTTTCCAGCGACCAGCCGATGCGCAGAAATTCCCAGCCTTCGTCGTGGGGCAGGGTGGCGTCGGTGACGCCATGAAAACGGTGCGTGCCGAATTTTATCTTTTCGCAGAAGCGGTGCGGGCCGGCGGCGATTTCCTCTTCGGCATTGAAGCGGCTGACGGCGAAGAACAGGCCGTTGATGTCTTCCCACATTTCGCGGGAAATGCGGTCGCGAATGCCGCGGGCGTTTTCGCGGGCCTTGGAAATGCATTGCACGATGGAGCTGGGGTTGTCTTTACGGAAGGCTAGAAATTCGAAAACGTTTTCGGAATTGGCTTCCGAGTAGAGTTCGTGGAAGCGGACCTGTTCGCCGGCCATTTCGATCAGCGGTTCCCAGCGCAGGCGGTAGGGCTGCTGCGACTGCTCCAGCATCATGTGGTAATTCACGTCGAGGAGTCTCGCGGTGCCCTGGGCGCGTTCGATGTAGCGCGCCAGCCAGAAGAGCGATTCCGCGATCCGCGAAAGCATTCTAGACTTCTCCGCAAAGAACCCAAGTGTCTTTGCTGCCGCCGCCTTGCGAAGAATTCACGACCAACGAATCTTTTTGCAGCGCGACGCGCGTCAGGCCGCCGGGAATTGTGGTCACGGTATCGCCGTTGTAAAGGCAGTAGGGACGCAGGTCGACGTGACGACCGGCGACGGATTGCGAAGGCGTATCGTAGGACGGAACGCGCGAGAGTGGAATGACCGGCTGGCCAATGTAGTTACGACCGTCGGCCTGGATGCGGCGGCGAAATTCTTCAATCTGGTTCGAATCCGCGGCGGGGCCGATCAACATTCCGTGGCCGCCGGATTCGCCGACTGGCTTTACGACCAGCTCGGCGAGATGTTCGAGCACGTATTGCTTTTCGTCTTCGCGCGAGCAGAGATAGGTTTCGACGCTGTTCAGAATCGGCGTCTCGCCGAGGTAGTAGCGAATAAATTCCGGAACGTAGGCGTAGATGGATTTGTCGTCGGCGATGCCGTTGCCGACCGCGTTGGCCAGCGCGACGTTTCCGGCGCGATAAGCGCCCATCAGGCCTGGCACGCCGAGGAAGGAATCGACGCGGAAGGCCAGCGAATCGAGAAATTCGTCGTCGACGCGGCGATAGATGACGTCGACGCGTTTCAGGCCGTAGATCGTTTTCATGTACACGATCCCGCCGTCGACGATCAGGTCGCGTCCTTCCACCAGCTCGATGCCCATTTGTTGCGCCAGGAAGCTGTGTTCGAAGTAGGCGCTGTTGTAAATCCCGGGAGTGAGCAGAACGATTTCTGCTTCCGATTCACCACGCGGGGAGAGACTGCGCAGGATTTTGAATAGTTCGGCGGTGTAGTGATTCACGGGGAGAACGTCGCAGGCCGTGAAGGCATCCGGAAACGTTCGCATCATGACCATGCGATTTTCGAGGACGTAAGAAACGCCGCTGGGTGTGCGGACGTTGTCTTCCAGAACGCAAAAGTCTCCGGTCTTGGAATCGCGGACGAGATCAATGCCGCAAATGTGAGTGTAGATTCCGTGGGGAACTTCGATGCCGATCATTTCGCGGCGAAAATGCGAGGAGGAGTAAACCAGCGGGCGGGGAATTTTTTTGTCTTTGAAAATACATTGCTTGCCGTAGACGTCGCGCAGAAAAAGATTCAGCGCGATGACGCGCTGGCTCAAACCTTTGTCGATGCGCTGCCATTCGGAATTCGGCAGGATGCGCGGAATCAGATCGAAAGGAAAAAGCCGTTCGGTGCCGCGGCCGTCGTTGTACACGGTGAAGGTGATGCCCTGCAGCAGGAAGGAAAGATCGGCGAGTTTGCGGCGCTCTTCAAACTGGCTGGGCACCAGCGTGGCCAGCTTTTCGAAGAGCTTGGCGTAGTGCGGCCGCGGGACGCCGGGGCTCGAAAACATCTCGTCATAGAAGCCGCCCGGCTCGTAGCCTTCGAAGAGACCATGGTTGACGCTGGGGGCGAGGCCTGCCGACATGCGCGAACTGTAACAGTAGCGGGCCTTTCCAGCTCACAAATAAAATTTATCGACCGCATTTGCATTGCAGGGCATTAGAACGAATTTCCTATGCGATGCATCCAGTTTCTGAATTGTACTTAGGCGTTCGCTTGGCTTACTTATCTACCATGCGGGTGTGTCGCCCTAAGCGGGAAAACGAGCAGCTCGTCGACCATGACGCTTGCGGCGTTGGGTTTATCGCGCAGGTGGGCCAGACTGGAACGCGGGACGTGGTCGAGCGCGCGCTGACCGCGCTGGCGCGGCTTTCGCATCGTGGTGGAGTGGATTCCGATGGTTCCAGCGGCGATGGCGCCGGCCTCCTAACCCCCATCCCTAAAGACTTTATACGCAAAAGCATGCTCGCCGCAGGCGTGGAACTGCCTGAGGAATTCGGCATGGGCATGGCGTTCCTGCCACAGGACAACCTGAATGCTTCGCGGGCGGCGATCGAAGCTGCGGCGAAGGCGGTTGAGCTGTGCTGCCTGGGCTGGCGGGTGGTGCCGACCAACGCGTCGCTGCTCGGTCCGGGCGCCTCCGGCACCATGCCGGTGATCGAACAGTGCTTTTTCGCTTCCGCTGACCCCTTCGCCGACTTGGAACGCCAGCTTTTCCTGATGCGCAAGCGGCTCGAGGCTGAGGATGAGTCGGGGATCTACTTCTGTTCGCTGTCGTCCGGGATTGTCGTTTACAAGGGCCTGCTGACGCCGCTGCAACTCCGCGCTTTTTATCCTGACTTGGCCGATCCGAAGTTCACCGCTCCTTTTGCCATTTTTCACCAACGCTATTCGACGAACACCAGTCCTTCCTGGCAGCTGGCTCAGCCGTTCCGCGTCGGCGCACACAACGGGGAAATCAATACGATCAGCGCGAACCGGCGCTGGATGCGCGCGCGCGAACACGATATGTGGGAACAGTTCGGCGAGGACGACTGCCTGCAGGCGCTGGAAGAAAATGTCAGCGACTCGGCTAGCCTCGATAATGCGGTCGAACTTCTGCTGCGCCAGGGCCACACGCTGGCCGAGGCTTTGCTGCGATTGGTGCCGCCCGCGTGGGAATCGGATGAGCAAATGCCGGCGAGGTTGCGTTCGTTCCTCTCCCGCTGCGCGAGAGATCAGGAACCGTGGGACGGTCCGGCAGCTTTGGTTTTCAGTGATGGGCGAATGGTCAGTGCAAAGCTCGACCGCAATGGTCTGCGGCCCTTGCGTTACATGTTGACCAGCGATGGTCTTCTCGTTTGCGGCTCG
Organism: uncultured Acidobacteriota bacterium; assembly: GCA_963711325.1. Lineage (GTDB taxonomy): Bacteria > Acidobacteriota > Terriglobia > Acidiferrales > UBA7541 > Palsa-295. The sequence continues at coordinate 283,840 of CAVQDR010000003.1, forward strand.
GAAGTGGGACTCACCGATCTGCGCGGGAAAAAAGTGATTGAGCGCGGACGGCTTGGCCCTGGAGAAATTCTGTTGCTGGATTCTGCCGACGGCTCAATTTTTCGCGGAGCGGGTGAACTGGCCGACCGCTTGGGCGGCGATCCTTCGGCGCCGTGGCGAACTTGCCGCAACGTGGCGCGAGTCTCGAGCGAATTGACCACCGCGCACACTTCCGCGATTCCCGCCGAAAAAATGGCGGCGGCGATGGGCTGGACTGACGATCAATTCCGGCTTTTGTTTCAGCCGCTGGCTCGCGACGCGAAGGAAGCGATCTGGAGCATGGGCGACGACGCGCCTCCGGCGTATCTTTCGAGTTCACGGCGCGCGCTGTGGGATTACTGCAAGCAGCGCTTTGCCCAAGTAACGAATCCTCCGATCGATCCGCTGCGCGAAGCACACGTGATGTCGCTCGATGTTTGCCTGGGCGGGGAACTGGTCATCGACTCGCCGATTCTCGATGCCGGGCAGACTGCTGTGCTGGAAAATTTGTTGCTGCGGCCGGTGCTGATTGTCGACCTGACGTTCAACGCAGCGGATGGCGTGCAGGGCGCGCAGGCGGCGCTCGAACGGATTCGCGATGACATTGCGGAAGCGATGATCACCGAGCCGGCGATGATTTTGCTGACCGATCGCGACGCTACCGAAAAACGCGCGGCGGTTCCGGTGATGCTGGCGGTTGCAGCGGCGTGGAAAGAAGTGGTTCGCGCGGGCGGGCACCGGATTCCCATCGTGGTGGAATCAGGGCAGGTCATCGAAACGCATCACATCGCACTGCTGATCGCCGTGGGAGCGAGCGCCGTCTATCCGTATCTGGCGATGGAATTGGCGGCTGCGGCTGAACCTGATGGCGCGGCGAATTACCGTACTGCGGTCGAGGCGGGCTTCCGCAAAGTTCTGGCGCGCATGGGAATCTCTACAGTTGCGAGCTACCGCAACAGCCACCTTTTCGAAACCATCGGCCTGGACAAGGAAATCACCGAGGAGTTTTTCGAAGACGCTGCAGCCAAGCTAGGCGGCAAGACGCTCGATCAGCTGCTGGAAGACAGCCTGGCCGCGCACACCCGCGCGTTCGCCAGCGAATCGGCCACGCTGCAGGATGCGGGGCTCTTCCGTTTTCGGCACGCGGGCGAGCGCCACTCGAATTCTCCGGAGCTGGTGCGGCGGATGCATCGCTACATCAAAGCCGGAACGCCGGAAAATTATGCGAGCTTCGCCGAGTTGGCCCACACCCGCGAGGCGGTCGCGGTGCGCGATCAGCTTGAGATTGTTCCGGGCCACGCGATTTCGATGGGCCGCGTGGAATCCGAAGCCGCGATCATGAGCCGGTTTTGCGCGCAGGCCATGTCTCTCGGCGCGCTGGGGCCCGAAACGCATCGCGCGATTGCGATCGGCATGAATCGCATCGGCGCACGCAGCAATACCGGCGAAGGCGGAGAAGATCCGGACATCTATCGCTTCGAGCCCGAAGCGGGCAACAAAGTGAAGCAGATTGGTTCCGCGCGCTTCGGCGTCACCGCGGAATATCTGGTTCGCGCCGAAGAAATCGAAATCAAGATGGCGCAGGGATCGAAGCCGGGTGAAGGCGGGCAGCTTCCGGCTATGAAAGTGAATGACTACATCGCGCGGCTGCGGCATGCGGTTCCGGGCATGTCGCTGATTTCTCCGCCGCCGCATCACGACATTTACAGCATTGAAGATCTGGCGCAGTTGATTTATGACCTACGAGCGATCAATCCGCGCGCGCGAATCGGCGTGAAGCTGGTTTCGGGCGCGGGCGTTGGGATCATCGCGGCGGGCGTGGCTAAAGCCGGCGCCGACGTGATCACCATCGCCGGTTTCGACGGCGGCACCGGCGCTTCGCCGCTGACGTCCATAAAAAATACCGGACTGCCGTGGGAAATTGGACTGCGCGATGCGGATACGGTTTTGCTGCGCGCTGGATTCCGCGATCGCGTGCGGCTGCGGGTCGACGGTGGATTTAAATTTGGGCGCGACGTGGTGGTTGCGGCTCTACTCGGCGCCGATGAATTTGGTTTTGGCACGGCGGCGCTGCTGGCCGTCGGCTGCATCATGGCCCGGCAATGCCACCTGAATACTTGTCCGGTGGGCATCGCCACGCAGGACGAAAAACTTCGCGCGCGATTTACCGGCAAGCCGGAAATGATCATGAGCTACATGCGCGGCGTGGCGGGCGAAGTGCGCGAAATTCTGGCGATGCTTGGCGCCGGCTCGTTGAACGACATCGTCGGCTGCATCAGCAATCTGCGGCCGAAGACGGAAAGCGCGGCGCGATCGTTAGGTTCGTTGTTGCACTGGTCGCAGAACCGCATGCCGCGAAAACATCTGGCGTCGACCCCGAGCGAAGCGCGCCGGCGCGAAGTTGGCGTCGACTTGCACTACAAATTGGAGAAAGCGACCGACCGGCTGGCCAAGCCGAATGCGTTGAGCCAGAATTCCTTCACCATTTGCAATTCGGACCGCAGTATCGGCGCTCATCTGAGCGGCCACATCCTGCGCGGAACAAATTTCGCGGGACTTGGCGCACGCACGGCGCGTTTCGATTTTCGCGGTTCGGCGGGGCAGAGTTTTGGCGCGTTTCTGGTGAAGGGCGTGCATTTCCGGTTGTCCGGCGAAGCAAACGATTATGTGGGCAAAGGTCTGAGCGGCGGCACGATCGCCATCACCGCCGGAGCGGCGGCTTCGCAACGCGGCGATGTGCTGGCGGGCAACACCGTGCTCTACGGCGCGACTAGCGGCGAGCTATACATTGCCGGACGCGCCGGCGAAAGATTTGCGGTGCGCAATAGCGGAGCGTTTGCGGTAGTCGAAGGACTGGGCCAGCACGGCTGCGAATATATGACCGCGGGCGTGGTGATGGTTCTGGGAAAAGCCGGCCGCAATTTTGGCTCGGGCATGACCGGCGGTTTGGCCTACATGCTGGAAGACGCGGTTGCCGAGCGCAACTTCAATGACGAATTCATGCGCATCGCTGGAATTGGCGAACAGGAAGATGAATGGCTGCGGCTGTTGCTCGGCGAGCATTTGCGCCTGACCGGCAGTCCGCAGGCGAAGCGATTCCTGCGCAGCCCGTCCTCGCTTCCGTTGGTTCGCCTGGAGCCGGTGAAGCTGCCGTGCGCGCTGGAAGATACCTGGGCGCCGTTTCTATCGCGGTTCGACGGAGTCCACCGCGCCGCCGTGAAAGCCGGGGCCACTCTCGAGCCTGAAATTGCCCGTGCCGCGCAGCAGTCCGTGGTTTAAATTCAGCATGCTGAACGATCAATAAGGATGCGGGTTAGGCAACCATAAGCAATATTTATTGGCCGGAAGTTCGTGAGGAGTGTTATTCCTGTAATCGTGAACGGAATGGTCCATCTTCGGAACAGGTTCTTGAACGCGCGCGGCATCGGCGCGGTTACGAAGGCTTGGTCGGTCCGCTCCGCCGTCGTCGCCCTCCATTCCCTCATTATTATTAGCCTTATTATTCGAATTATTATGCCGATGGGGAGCGGATAGCGGCCGGCGAAACAAAATCTCAAAACGCCAGAGGCCGTTATCCCCCGAAAGGGATAACGGCCTCTTCGTTTTTAGCGGTGCAATTTTTGCTTAGGGAGGCCTGAAATGAAGTTCTGGGACTGGAACCACATCCAAGCGGAAGAAGTGACGTCTTCACAGTGGAAGAAATCGCTCGACGCGGAAAACCTGAACGTGGCCATGGTCGAATTGCTGGAAGGCGCGCAAACCGAGGCGCGTTCGCAGCAGACCGAGCAGGTGATTCTGGTCTTGCAGGGCGCGTTGCGCGTGCAGGTGCGCGACGAGGTGGTCACCCTGCGGGCGAGCCAGATGCTGTCCGTACCGCCGCATACGAAATATTCGGCGGTCGCGTTGAAGACTGCGTCTTTCGTGACGGTGCGCACCAACCCGCCGGAGGCTGCGCTGGACCAAAACACGCCATCAGGCCCGGCGGCGTTTCTGGACGATCAAAACGTGCATTACGACCCCGACCAGTATTTGTGGGCCGTGTAGGGAATTCGCATTCGCAGGATCGACGAAACAACGGAAATGACAGGAGCATCATGGAAACGACGACGGCGGAAGGTTTATCGGTCGCGAGCGATTCGTTAAGTGCGGTAACGCCGGCTGCGGCGCCAGCCACTGCGCTGCGGGATATTTTGTCGGCGCAAGCCCGGATCGCGCCGTTCGTTCGCCGCACTCCGCTGGTGCGCAGTGAGAGCCTGAGCGAGAGGTTCGGCTCGAACGTCTATCTGAAGCTTGAATTATTTCAGCGGACGGGCGCGTTCAAGGTGCGCGGTGCGTTCAATAAGATTCTTTCTGTGCTCGAAAGCGGACGAGGATTGACGCGCGGCGTCCTGGCCGTGAGCGGCGGGAATCACGGCCAGGCGGTGGCCTACGCGGCGCAGACGCTCGGCCTGAAATCGCTGCTGCTGATGCCGGAATACACTCCTCAGAATTTTCTGGATGCGGCGCGCCGCTACGGCGCGGACGTGGTCTTAACCCGGAACATGGTCGACGCGTTTGGCCGCGCTCCGGCGTACGAAGCCGAAGGCTGGACGCTCGTTCATCCTTATGACGATCCGGAGATCATCGCCGGGCAGGGCACTGTGGGACTCGAAATTCTGGAAGATCTGCCGCAGGCGACCGACGTTTTCGTCAGCATCGGAGGCGGAGGCCTTGCGACTGGTTTAGCGACCGCGGTCAAATCGCAAAAGCCGGACGTGCGCGTGTGGGGAGTAGAAACGGAAGGCGCGGAGGTGATGTCCCGCGCCTGGCAGGCCGGACGCGTGGTGGAGATCGAGAAAATGACATCCCTGGCCAAGACTCTAGGAGCGCCGTCCGTTTGCGAGCGGACGCTGGCCGCGACCCGGCTGCTCTTAGAGTCAGTTACCGTGGTTTCGGATCGCGAAGCCTTCACCGAACTGGAGTATCTGCTGGATCGCGAAAAAATCACGCCTGAGCTGGCGGCTTCCTGCACGCTGGCTGCGGCCGAGCGCACGCGCCATAAATTTACGAAGGAGCACCACGTGGTGTTGGTGATGTGCGGCGGGAATATGTCGCTTGACGAGTTGATAAAATGCCGCCAGGTCCTCGGTTCCTAGTAGAGATAACTGCGTTGGTCCGTCCGTATCACCCTCCCGCTTTGGCGGGCAAGCCTCATTTTTGAGTTGTCGGACTCGCCACTACTCCCGCCAGCCGTTGACATTTAGGCACCATACCTGCCAGAAACCGATTGAGACGCCCCGTCATGCCAACTAAGTTAACAGCAGGCAATTGCACTTCGTTTAGGCAAACGATGTAGCAAGCAGACTGGTTCTTGGGGTGTGTATGGCTTTCTTGGGGAATGGTGTATCGGGACGGGTGCGCCGCAGCTCGAATGTAGTTTCTCGAGTGGTGGCGGACGAAGCGATTGTGGTCCCGATTCGCCGTGGCGCAGCTGACCTCGATTCCATCTACACCTTCAATGAGACCGGGACCACCCTCTGGTCCTTAATTGAGAAGGGGCTCGATCCTGCCGGCTTGGTTTCGCATCTCCAGCACCAATACGGGCTTTCGGTGGAACAGGCGACGCTCGATGCAAATGCGTTCCTGGAGGAATTGTCGAAGGAAGGACTCGTCGAACCCGCTTAGGCAGCGAGTGGCGAGCTAGTTCGGGCAAGGCACCTGGGCTCTTGGGAATGAACGAAACTACATACAGCGCATTCAGTTTGGCCGTGCACCAACGGTCGTCGGGCAAGCGTACGCCGATGGAAGTCTCCATCGAGCTGACGCACCGCTGCCCGCTCGAATGCCAGCATTGCTACAACAATCTTCCGATGGCGGATAAAGCCGCCAAGAATCGCGAGCTGTCGCTCGAAGAATATAAACGTTTGCTGGATGAAATTGCCGCGGCGGGGACTTTCTGGATTCTTTTTACCGGCGGCGAGATTTTCGCGCGCGCGGATTTTCTGGACTATTTACGCGTACGCGAAATCGAAGGGTTTCCTGATCACGCTGTTCACCAACGGGACCATGGTGACCGAGCGCATCGCGAATTATTTGGCCGATTACCGGCCGTTTGCGATTGAAATTACTTTGTATGGCGCAACGCGCGAGACCTACGACGCGCTGACCCAGATTCCCGGCTCCTACGACAAGTGCATGCGCGGGATTCGACTGCTGCTCGACCGCAAGCTGCCGTTGAAGCTGAAAACGGTTCCGACCACGGTCAATCGCCACGAAGTCTACGAAATGCAGCGCATGGCGCAGCAGGATTTTGGTGTCGACTTCAAATTTGATCCGCTGGTGAATCCGCGAACCGATTGTTCGCAAAGCCCGATTGCTGTGCGGCTGACCCCTGAAGATGCGGTGGCGCTCGATTTTCACGATCCGCGCCGGCGGCACGATTACAAAGAATTGGTCGATCGCGATTTGGCGCAGCCAGCCAATTCGTTCAGCCCTGAAAACGTTTACAGCTGCGGCGGCGGGGTGACTTCCTGCGCCATCGATCCTTACGGCCAGATCAGCATTTGCGTGCTTTCGCACCAGGAAAGCTACGACTGGCGCTCGGGAGATTTTGGCGCCGGATGGGACCAATTCCTTGGGACCGTGCGCAGTAAGAAAAAAACGCGGCAGACCAAGTGCGATTCCTGCCGGATTCACTCGTTGTGCGGGATGTGCGCGGCAAATGGCGAATTGGAAAATGGCGACGCCGAATCGCCAGTGGAATTTCTATGCGAAGTGGCACATCTGCGGGCGATGGCGTTGGATGTGAAAATCCCAACCCACGGCGAATGTGAATGCTGTGCCGGCGGTTCGTCACACGCGAAATTGGAACGCTCCGCTGAGCGGATTCGGAATGGCGAAGTGAATGTTGGTTCGTGGACCCCAATGCAATCAAGCGCCGCGCTGCCCGTCCTGCAGCAGTCTTCCGCGTGCGGCAGCGGATGCGGTTCCTGTGGAGTCCACGCGTGAGACCTGAGTTGCGATCATGACTGACCAGATTAAAAACACGGAAATAGTAGCGAAGCCCTACGAGGCTCCGAAAATTATCCGGGTGAGTTTGCGTCCGGATGAAGCGGTCCTGGGACACTGCAAGATTCCGACGTCGGCGGGGCCGGCGGCTACGGGCTGCGGCGTCGCGGTGGGCGGTTGCAGTTCGTTTGGATCCTGACGAGACATTGATGCAGACGCTCATACAACCGGAAGAATTGCGTTTCGTCGTTGGCGCTTCGCGGATGGCCGCGCGCATCGGCGGAATTTCGCTGGGAGTTACGTCTTCCGCGAACGGACCGCTTTTGGCCGCGGACGAACAGTTAACCGATTTCCTGATCCACCAAAATATTTGCGATATCGAATTGGAAGCGCGCTTCAGCGATCGCTTCGCGTCGAATCCCGGCGAATTGATTTTCGATTCTTTGGGGTTATGGAAGCTTTACAGGAATTCCGAGGGCTTTTGCTTTCAGCTTACTTCGAAGACGGTAGGTCGGCTTCCATATAAGCAGGTTGTGGTCGCTCCCGATTTCAAATCCGGCCGCATCGAACTGGCCCGCGAATATTTCTCAGCAACGGAAGCGCTAAACCCGATCGAATATCCGCTGGATGAATTGTTGTGGATTCACCGGCTGTCGCTCGGCGAAGGTGTCGAAGTTCACGGTTGCGGCGTGGTCACCGCCGACGGCCGCGGCTTGCTTCTGACCGGACACTCCGGCGCGGGAAAAAGTACTTCGTCGCGGCTGTGGGCGAAAAGCAAAGGCGCGCGAGTGCTCAGCGACGATCGCATCATTTTGCGTCGCGAAAACGGACGAGTCTGGATGTACGGAACGCCGTGGCACGGCGACGCCGGAATTGCCGAGGCGGAGCGCTGGCCGCTCGATGGAATCTTCGTTTTGGCGCAAGCGCCGCAGAATTTGCTGCGACCGTTGTCCCGCACCGAAGCGTCGGCGGAGTTGTACGCGCGCAGTTTCGTTCCACACCATTCCTCCGATGCGGTCGCGTTCATTCTCGAATTGTTCAGCCGCATTACCACCCAGGTTCCTTGTTTCGAATTTTCGTTCGTGCCGGATTTTACTGCCGTGGAGGTTTTGCTCCGTGAAGCTCTCGGAAAAACTCACGCGGCGTGATTCGCGCCTGTTTGGCGCGCTGGCCGAACATTTTCTGGCCAGCGGCACGCCAGTACGCTTTCGTGCGGAAGGCGAGAGCATGCGCCCGAATTTGAAGAACGACGAACTTCTTACGGTCGTGCCAGTTGAGCCGTCAAACGTGCGCCGCGGAAATGTGGTTTTGACGCGCGAAGGCGGCGGTTTTAAGGCGCACCGAATCGTGAATTCACGCCGACAACCATACGAAATTCGAAACGCGCGGAGATGCCGGCTGGTCGAGCCACCCGGTCGGTCCCAGCGAAATCCTGGGGCGCGTCGCTTTTTCCGAATCGAACGGAACTGCAGCGCGTCTGAGACATGATTCGCGATTCAGTTTCTGGCGAGCTACGATGGGTCGCGTCGCGCATCGGCTTCGAGCATCGGTTTCACTGCGCCTGCGCAATTCCGCCTCCGCAGGATTTTTCGGAATTGTCGCGGGAATCTTTTTGCTGCTTTCGCCGGCTCCGGCCGCGGCGCAGGCTGATCTAGCGCTGACTCAAACTGCCGCGCCGAGCGTGGTTTCGCCGGGCGGCACCATCACCTACACGGAATCGATCACCAATAACGGCCCGAATGCAGTGAACGACGCCGTCCTGTACCAACAGACACCGCCTAACACCACTTTTAATTCGATTACCTGCCCGACGGGTTGGACTGCGGCCTCGCCCGGAGCCGGAGCTACCGGTTCGGTGACTTGCACCGACACCGCCTCATTTGCCAACAGTTCGGTCGCGAATTTTACGTATGTGGTGAATGTCGCGGCCGGCGTCGCGGCCGGCACCACAATTCTGAATACAGCGGACGCCACGTCGTCCACCTCGGACCCGACGCCATCGAATAATGCGACCACCAGTTCAGTGTTGGTTGAGCCTGCGGGAGATGCCGATCTGGCGGTTTCGATTTCCGCGGCGCCCACGCCCGTTTTTATTTCGAGCACGCTGGTCTATACGATTCAGGTGCAGAATTTGGGCGCGGTCGCGACGACCAGCGCGACTCTGACCGACACCATCCCGGCCACGACCACATTTGTTTCATCGTCGGCCACGCCGGCGGGCGTTACTTGCACTGGAACGGCTACGGTGACCTGCACGCTCGGCGTGCTGGCCGTTGGCGCGACCGATACGATTACGATAACGGTGAAAGCTCCGGCAACTGCTTCGACCCTGACAAACACCGCGCAGATTTCAGCTTCCGTGCCGACCGATCCAGTCAGCACCAATAATTCCGCCACGGCCATTACGGTGGTGCAGCCTCTGGTCTGCGCTTTGCCGGGCAACGACGGAACGGGCGGCACGCTGACCGGCATCGTCAACGCGTATTACCCTCCGGACATCACTGTGACGAGTCTGGCGGCCGGGAGCACGTCGGTGTTGCTGGACGCGGCTACCACCGGCGGCGCTAAAAAAGCCATCGCGGTTGGCGATCTGCTGCTGGTTATCCAGATGCAGGCGGCGACGATCAATTCCACGAATACCAGTTCTTACGGCAATGGCACCGCGGGCGATCCCGCGACCGGATTCACGGCCGTCAATAACTCCGGGCAGTTCGAATTTGTCGTAGCTACCAGCGCGGTCGCGGTGGGCGGCGGCACGTTGAACTTTCAAGGTGCGGGCGCGTCGAACGGCCTGCTGAATTCGTATACGAATACGATCGCGACCACCACGCAGGGGCAGGCCACGTTCCAGGTGATTCGCGTTCCGCAATACACTTCGGCCACGCTCGGTTCCGGCCTCGCCGCGCTTTCCTGGAATGGAGCAACCGGCGGCGTGCTGGCTATCGACGTCTCCTCGCAACTCACACTGGGTGGCACGGTGTCACTCGATGGCGCTGGATTCCGGGCCGGCGGCGGCATGAAATTGACTGGTGGAGCCGGAGCCGCGACCGACTATGTGACGCTGAGCACCAACGGGGCGAACGGTTCGAAGGGCGAAAGCATTGCCGGGACGCCACACTATGTGGCGCCAGCCCCGGGATTTTCCGTGACAGCCTCGGCCACCAGCACGGGGCAAGTTGTGCTGGAAGGCTTGCCGAATGGCAGCTTTGCGCGCGGCGCTCCGGGGAACGCCGGCGGCGGCGCAACTGACGCACATCCGGCCGCGAACGATCAAAATTCGGGTGGCGGCGCAGGCGGCAACGGCGGGTCGGGCGGCAACGGCGGCTTTGGCTGGAACAGCGCCGGCATCGTCGGCGGCTTCGGCGGCTCGCCATTTCCGGCTTCGACCAACGCGTTGGCTCTGGGCGGTGGCGGTGGCGCCGGAACCACGAATGATGGAACCTACGTTTCCGGCGCAACCAGCGGCAACGGCACCGGACTTTTCAGCAGCGGAGCGCAAGGCGGCGGAATCGTAATCGTGCACGCGGGCTCGATCACCGGCACCGGTTCGATTACTGCCAACGGACTGACGGCGCCTGATGTTTTGAACGACGGCGGCGGCGGTGGCGGGGCCGGCGGTTCGATCGAAGTGCTCTCCGGCAGCGGTTCGCTGGCAGGTTTGACGGTGCAGGCCAATGGCGGCAAAGGCGGCGATACCTGGCTCACCGACCCGCCAGGGACTCCCTTCCCGGGAAACCGGCACGGGCCTGGTGGCGGCGGTGGCGGCGGCGTGATTTATTTGTCTGCCGCTCCGGCGTCCTCCAGCGTAGCCGGCGGCGCCAACGGATATTCGACCATGGCCACCGACGCCTACGGCGCGACGCCTGGTTTGGCCGGGGCCATCAGCAATAGTCTTACGATCAATGAAACTCCCGGCGCGCAACCCGGCGCCGAATGCTCCAGCGCCGATTTGGCGGTAACCAACGCCGGCGCGCCGAGCGTAGTTCTGGCCGGCGGGGCCATCGCTTACACCCAAAAAGTCACCAACAATGGTCCGCTCGCCGCGGTCAACGCGGTCTTCACCGAACAGATCCCGGCGAACACAACGTTCACATCGATCACCGTTCCCACGGGCTGGTCCTGCACCGCGCCGGCCGTTGGAGGAACCGGAACGATCACCTGCACCGATCCGAACGTAGCTAAGGCGGCGACCTCCACATTCACCGTGAGCGTTGCGGTGAACGCCAGCACCACGTACGGAACGCAGATCGTCGATACCGACAACATCACATCTGGAACGCCCGACCCGGTCTCTGGCGAACAATTCAGCCAGCACCCAAACCACCGTCGGTGTTACCGGCACCGCGAATCTGATGGTCACCAAGACGGCGACGCCGAGTGTGGTCCAGACCGGTAACACGATTACCTACACGATCGTGGTGAAGAATAACGGGCCGTCTGCGGCCGCGACGGATACGCTGAACGATACCATCCCAGCGAATACGACCTTCACGAGTCTCACCCAGACCGGAACGGCATGGACTTGCCCAACGCCGACGACCGCGGTGCAGTGCACGCTGGCTTCCTTCGCCTCCGGCGCGACCACCACGTTCACCTTGAAGGTCAAGGTTGCCGCCGGCGCCACATCCGGTTCCACTATTTCGAATACGGCCGCCACGACTTCGAGCACCAACGATTCGAATCCGAATACCAATAGCTCGACTGCGGTGGTCAGCGTGGCCGGCGCCAACCAATTCGATTTGATCGACACCAGCGTGGCCACTCCGAATCCGGTGACCGCGGGGAACAACATTACTTTTACTCAGACCGTCACCAACGCTGGGCCCAACACGGCAAACCTCGCGGTCTTTACCGGTACCATCCCGGCGAATACAACTTTTGTTTCCCTGGGCGTTCCGGCTGGGTGGGTTTGCGGCACGCTTCCAGCGGTTGGCGGAACGGGAAGCATCAGTTGCACCACCGCAACCATCACGTCCGGAACGAGTGTGCAATTTCCGCTGGTGGTGAAAGTCAATTCCGGAACTGCTTCGGGAACGACCATCACCAATACATCCAGCATTGCCCCAACTACCAACGACATCAATACCGCCAACAACACGAGCAGCGCCTCGACTGTTGTGGGGTCGCCCACGCAATCCGACGTGGCAATCGTCAAGACCGCCGCGCCAAATCCGGTGGATCAAGGCACCAATCTTACTTACACGTTGCAAGTTTCGAATAACGGTCCGGGGGTCGCTCAGGGCGTCCAGGTTTCCGATCCGCTTCCGACCAACATCACGTTCACTTCGGTTTCGACTACCCAGGGAACTTGCGCGCAATCCGGAGGGACCGTTACCTGCAGCATCGGCACGGTGAACGTAGGTGGCTTGGTGCTGGTCACCATCAACGCAAATGCCACCACCTTCAGTTCGACGATGATGGCCACCAATACGGCGCAAGTAACCTCCAGCACCAGCGACCCGAACCCGCTGAACAATTTCTCGACCACCGTCACGGCGATTGCCGCGCCTACGGCGGTACAGCTGGCATCATTCCACGCGCGGAATCTTGCCGGAGGCGGAGTCGTTCTGGAATGGAGCACGCGCGAAGAATTGCGCAACCTCGGTTTCCATATTTACCGCGAGGATGCCACGGGACGGCATCAAGTGAATCCTTCGTTGATCGCCGGCGGAGCGCTGTTCCTGCGCGGCGGCCAGCCGCAACACGCGGCCAGAACGTATCGATGGGTTGATCCGCAGGGAACCGCGCAGTCTTCTTACGTCCTGGAGGACGTGGACCTGAACGGGACTCGCCTGCAGCACGGACCCGTCAGCCCGGATTCGACCGCAACGCAATCTGCGGCCATCGTTCCAGCCATGCTGCTCAGCCAGATCAACCGGAGCAAGGTTTCGAGGGTTAGCGCGCCGGTACATACTCGCGGCGGGCCGATCAATTTCGGAAACGGCGGGCCGGAAGTTTCGTCCGCGTTCCTGGACGAAAAACCGGCCGCGAAAATTTCGATTCAGGCCGAAGGCTGGTACTCGATTTCGGGCGCGCAACTTTCCGCTGCCGGATTCAGCGCCGGCGACCCGCGCATGCTGCGGCTTTACGCCGAAGGGGCGGAGCAGCCGCTGCAGATCAGCGCCAAGCAGAACGGCAACCTGGGGCCCGCGGATTCGATCGCCTTCTACGGAACCGGCATCGATACTCCGTTCTCCGGCACTCGCGTCTACTGGCTGATCAATGGCTCGCAGGCGGGGAAGCGAATTACCGTCGCCACCAACGGCGCGGAAACTCCCAATGTTTCGAGCTTCTCCGATACGGTGACGCTCGAACAGCGCACCACTTACTTCGCCGCGCTGCTCAACGGTGAGAACAACGACAATTTCTTTGGCGCCGTGGTGAATTCCGAGCCGGTCGATCAGTCGCTCGCCGTTGCGAATCTCGATTCGACCTCCTCGATTCCGGCCGCGCTAGATGTAACGCTGCAGGGCGCGACCGAAGGCCAGCCCCACAGCGTCAGCGTGACCTTGAACGGCTCATCGCTGGGCGTGATGAGTTTCAACAGCCAGGCGAATATCACGAATACATTCAGCGTGCCTCCGGGACTGGTGCTGAACGGAACCAATACGGTCACACTCGCTGCGCTCGATGGCGATGACGACATCAGCCTGGTGCAATCCATCACCCTGCACTTCGCACATACATATTCTGCAGATTCCAACTGGCTGCGGGCTTCAGCGCCGGGCGGGTCGCGCGTGCAATTCAGCGGATTTTCGAATTCGCAGATTGAGGTGTTCGACATCACCGATCCTCAAGCGATCGAACAATTGTCCGGCCCGGTTGCCGCCGGGAACACGGGCTCTTCGATGACCGTGGTGGTGCCGGGAGCTTCAGCGGCCGCGGCGCACACTTTGCTGGCGTTTTCGTCCGATCAGATCGCCGCGCCGTCGGGCCTGGCGTTTCATCCGGCCAGCACGCTGCTGCAGAACCGAGCCAGCGCGCCGATCATCATCATCACCCATCCCGATTTCGAATCGACGCTGGCGCCGCTGGTCGACCTGCGCAAGTCGCAGAACACGACGGCGATCGTGGTCAGCACCGACGAACTCTACGACGCCTACAATTTCGGCGAGCGCAGCCCGTTTGCGCTGCGTTCTTATTTGCAGAACGCCGCCACCGCGACACGCGAGACGCCGCAGTCGGTCCTGCTGCTCGGCGATGCGTCTCTCGACCCGCGGAATTATCTCGGATTCGGCGATTCTGATTTCGTTCCAACCCGATTGATCGAAACCGCTGCCTTCAAGACCGCGTCCGACGATTGGTTCACGGATTTCAACGAAAGCGGATTTGGCACCATCCCGACTGGCCGAATTCCGGCTCGCACCGCCGCCGATGCCAGCCTGGTGATTTCGAAGATCGTGAATTACGAAACGGGCGCCACGACCGGTACCTGGGCGCAGCAGGCTCTGGTTGTCGCCGATCAGAACGTGGGGGTCGATTTCACCGCCGAAGCGAATTCCGCCGGGCTGGTTCTGCCGTCTTCGCTGACCACCACTAAAATTCTGGCCGATGGCCTGGATCCCGCGACGGCCTCGCAACAAATCATCGCGGCCATCAATTCCGGAGCGCTGCTGGTCAATTACACCGGACACGGCTCCGAACAGCAGTGGTCTTTTTCGGATTTGCTGGACAATACTTCCGCCACGGCGCTGACCAATGGCAATCGCTTGCCCGTTTTCCTGATCATGGATTGTCTGAACGGCTTCTTCCAGGACGTCTACGAAGAGAGCCTTTCGTCCGCCCTGCTGTTTGCTCCGAATGGAGGAGCGGTGGGCGTCTGGGCTTCCTCGGGCTTCACCACGGCTCCGCCACAGGCCACCATGGACCAGGCGCTGCTGAACACGCTGAACACCAATCCCGGGCAAAGCATCGGCCAGGCGATACTCAAAGCCAAATCCGGAATTCAAGATCCCGACGTGCGCCGCACCTGGAATTATTTTGGTGATCCGGCGATGCGTATCGCTTTGCCCAACAGCGAAAATAACGGGCCCTCTCATCACCACGGCCGCGCGCAGTAGCTCTCGGCCGGTTCCCGGGACCGCCATCACTTTTGCCACCGCCATCGCCCTTCACCATTGCTTGACCTGCCGCGCTTGCGGTACTACTCTCTCGGTCCTTGGAGGGTTCATGTCCATCTGGAGAATCGCTGTCGGTGTGTTTTTGGGAGCCATCGCGGCCTATATCTGCGTGGGACTTTTCGCCAAGGTGTCGGCGAAAGTTGCGGTGGGCGAAAGAGCGCGCGTCGCGCATGTGGTGACCGCCATCAGCCCCGACGATCTGATCGAGCGCTGCGGCAAGCCGCTGAGCGATAAACCCATCGCCATCGCCACCGAACGCAAGATCGCCTACAACGATGCGATTTTTCATTTCAGCGAGCCTTCGGAAGGTTCGAACAAGTGGAGAAACGTGGGCGTCTACGATATTACCGATACGCATGAAGTGAATCCGGCGGATTTGTTGATTCTGATGCCATGCCTCGAGAAGAAGTAGCGTCTCGAACTCTTGCGCCATCCACGCGCATCGCCTTAACGCTCGTCGGCCTGCTGATTTTCGTTTATTTGGTGGATTACGCGTTGCTGAGCCGCAAAATAGCGAATCCGGATCGGACTGTCGCGTATGGAACCGTCACTTCCTTCTACGGAACCGGCACGAAAAGCGGCCGGGAGGAAATCTTCACCGACCAGCCGATGACCGAAACTTGCGTGCACAGTTTGTTTCCTCATGCCGGTTATCGAGCCTGCTGGTATGTGAGCAAGAGCGGCGTCCAAACCTTCTGAAAAGCTGGCGGTTTCGATCTACGATTTCTTCCTCCGCTTTGGTGCTCCAGTACTCGCCGTGGCCGCAGCTTGCAGCAGGGCCAACAGCATTTGCGCTTCGCGCGTGAGCGGCCTGCGGCGCGGGTAGATCACGTCCAGATTGCGTTGCAATACTTCGGCGTCGGTAATCTGCACGGCGGCCAGCTTGCCCTTGCGCAATTCGTGAATCACTGCGATCTGCGGCAGGAAACTTAAGCCCAGCTTGCGTTCCACCATGCGTTTGGCCGCTTCGATCGTTTCCACTTCCAGAACCGTGTTGGGTAGCTGGCCCGCTCGCCGGAACAGGCTTTGGGTCAGGGTCCAGTCGCTTGAGCCGCGGTCGAAGAAAATCAGCGGCATGGTTTCCACGTCTTCCAGCCGCACGTGGCGTCGCTGGGTGCCTGGATGTTTGGGATGCCCGACCAGTATCAAGGGATCGTCCCGCAGGGTCATGGTTTCTACTTCCGGATGGTTCAGCGAACGCGCCACGCCGATTTCCGCTTCGCCATCGAGCACCATTTTCAAAACTTGCACGGAGTTTCCCGAACGCAGGCTGACCATCACTTTCGGATGCGCGGCCTGGTAGTCCTTCATCACGTCGGGAAGAAAATAAGTGCAGACCGAGAGCGCCGCCGCGATGCTCAAGGTACCGCTGCTTGATGGCTGCAACCCGTGAACGGCTTGCCGTGCTTTCGTTACGTCTCGCAGTAATTGTTCCGCGTGCGGCCGCAGCGCTTTTCCGGCAGGGGAGACGGACAGCGCGCCCTTCGTCCGCGTGAACAATTTCACGCCCAGCGAGTCTTCCAGTGCGCGAATCCGCGCGCTCACTGCCGGCTGGCTGATGCGTAATGCGGCGGCTGCCCGATGAAATCCTCCGTAGGTGCCTACCGCTAAAAAGGTCTCGATCTGGTCGATTTCCATGTGCTTGGTGCCTCTTTTACGTCGAGGTACTAATTGGCCTTAAAGCCAACGGCGCTAAAGCGCGTTGCTGCAATGCCCAGCGTGGTCCCAGCGTACTAGGCGTCCTGATAACCATAATCTATCAAGGCGATAATGGCAATTCGTTTGACTGATTGCCGGTACCAAGCCACACTGCCCCTCGTTGGCGAGCCCCAGCTGCACACATCGCAAGGAGAATACGCATGACCACGAACGGCAATCATCAGACGCTCGAAAACACCTGGGCCGCTGACCCCCGCTGGAACGGCATCACCCGCCCGTACACCCAAAAAGATGTGGATCGTTTGCGCGGCTCAATTCGCGTTGAACATACCCTGGCGCGCCTCGGCGCCGAACGCTTGTGGAATTTGCTGCACGCCGAGCCCTTCGTCGCCGCCTTGGGCGCTCTGACCGGCAATCAAGCCGTGCAGCAAGTGGGCGCGGGCCTGAACGCCATTTACCTGAGCGGCTGGCAAGTTGCCGCCGACGCGAATAACGCCGGACAGATGTATCCCGATCAGAGCCTCTATCCGGCGGACAGCGTGCCCAACGTGGTGCGGCGCATCAATCAAGCGCTGACCCGCGCGGATCAAATTCATCATGCGGAAAGTCAGAACGACACCTACTGGTTCGCGCCGATTGTGGCTGATGCCGAAGCCGGTTTTGGCGGGAACCTCAACGCCTTCGAGCTGATGAAAGCGATGATCGAGGCCGGCGCAGCCGGCGTGCATTTCGAAGACCAGCTTTCCTCCGCGAAAAAGTGCGGGCATCTGGGCGGAAAAGTTTTGGTGCCTACCTCCGAAGCGATTCAGAAGCTGGTGGCGGCGCGGCTGGCCGCCGACGTGATGGGCGTGCCGACGTTGATCATCGCGCGCACCGACGCCGACAGCGCAAACCTGCTGACCACCGACGTTGATCCTCGCGACCGGGAATTCCTCACCGGAGAACGCACGGCCGAGGGTTTCTTCCAGATTCGCAGCGGATTGAAAACCGCCATCGCCCGCGGCCTAGCTTACGCGCCTTACGCCGATTTGCTGTGGTGCGAAACGTCCAAGCCGTCCTTGGCCGAAGCGCGCGAGTTCGCCGAAGCGATTCACGCCAAATTCCCGGGGAAAATGCTGGCCTACAATTGTTCGCCGTCATTCAACTGGAGGAAGAATCTCGACGACGCGACCATCGCGACATTCCAGAAAGAGCTGGGAGCGATGGGTTACAAATTCCAGTTCATCACCCTGGCCGGCTTCCACGCGCTGAACCACGGAATGTTCGAGCTGGCCCGGAATTACAAGCGCGACGGAATGACCGCCTACTGCGGTTTGCAGGATCTGGAATTCGCCAGCGAGAAGGAAAACGGATACGAAGCGGTGAAGCACCAGAAATTCGTCGGCACCGGCTATTTTGACAGCGTGCAGCAGGTGATCACCAGCGGAACGTCTTCCACCACTGCGCTGGCCGGTTCCACCGAGGCAGCTCAGTTCCAGGACAAAAACCACGACAAAAAGGTGACGGCCTCGAACGGACACGCGCCACAGGCACAGGTAGCGATAGCCGCTCGTTAGAAGAAGGCAAAACATCGCGAGAGAAAGTGTTTCGTGTTAAGTAAAGAAGGGGCGGCTCACCGAGTCCGCCCCTTTCACTTTGTTGCTGGGCAAAGAATTGGTTCGCCAGGGGGAATACATGTCCGTGGTCGCTGCCGTCGCCGAGTGGGACAACTTGATGCGCCGCTTGAACGCTGCCGCACCGGAAGCATTCACGTCCGACCAGCGCGTTTTGAATCTGATGGAAGGCGAATGGAAGGATCCCGGTTTCGGACGCCATTACACCTCTTCGGTCGATGGCCGCAGCCTAGGGCGGATTCCGATGATCGACCTGGAAACGGCGTTGCGCGCGGTGCGCTTCGCGAAATCCGAAGCGGAGGAATGGTCCAAGGTGAGCCTGGACCAGCGCAAGCAGCGCGTCACCGACTGTCTCGCCGGTCTGCGCCAGGAGCGCGAACTGATTGCACTGCTGCTGATCTGGGAAATCGGCAAGCCCTATGCGCAGGCGCTGACCGATATCGACCGCTGCATCAGCGGCGTCGAATGGTATGTCGAGAACATCGATCGGCTGCTCGGGACGCGCGCTCCCATCGGTCTGATTTCCAACATCGCCTCGTGGAATTATCCGATGTCGGTTTTAATGCACGCCGTTCTGGTGCAGGCGCTAGCCGGGAATTCGATCATCTCCAAAACTCCCACAGACGGCGGCTTGTACGCGCTCACTCTGGCGCACGCGATCGCCCGGCGCTGCGGCTTGCCACTTTCGTTGGTCAGTGGCTCGGGTGGTCAATTGAGCGAAGCGCTGGTGCGCAACGAACACGTCGATTGCCTGGCGTTTGTGGGAGGCAAAACCAATGGCGGCGTGATCGCTTCCAGCCTGTACGACGATCGCAAGCGCTACATGCTTGAAATGGAAGGAGTGAACGCTTACGGCGTCTGGCAATATTCGGATTGGCCGGCGCTGGCCGCGCAGCTACGCAAAGGTTTCGATTATGGCAAGCAGCGCTGCACCGCCTATGTCCGTTTCGTAGTGCAGCGCGAATTGTTTCCGCAATTCCTGCAGATGTACCTGGGCGTGATGCAGAGCCTGCAATACGGAAATCCGGTGATGGTCGAAAACGAATCGGACCCCTTACCGGTGCTCGATTTCGGTCCGCTCATTAACAGCAAAAAGGTCGAGGAACTGCGCGTGCTGTATACCGAGGCCTTGGGCAAGGGCGCGGTCAGTGTCTTCGAGGGAGCAATCGCCAAGAACAAAGTGCTGCCCAACCAGGATATTTCAGCGTACCTGCCGCCCTCGGCGCTCTTGAACATTCCACGCAACACCAAGCTCTATCACAGCGAGCCTTTTGGACCCATCGATACCATCGTAGTGGTCGACCACCTGGCAGAACTTGTTTCGGAAATGAATCTTTCCAACGGCAGCCTCGTTTCGTCCCTGGCTTGCGATGAAGCCGATACCGCGAAAAAAGTCATCTCGGAGTTACGCGGATTCAAGGTGGGGTGGAATGCAGTTCGCTCGCGCGGAGACCGCGAAGAGGTCTTCGGCGGCATCGGACAATCGTGGAAGGGCTGTTTCGTGGGAGGGCGCTACCTGGTCGAGGCCGTCACCCAGGGCGCCGCCGGAGAAAAGTTGTTTGGAAATTTTCCGGACTATACGCAACTGCCGGATGAAGTCACGGTCAAGGCTGCGGTACAGAAAGCAGGCGCGAGGTAGTCTTTGTTTCAGGATTGGCGCCGAGCGCGAACGAATTTCGCGGTGGTGATGGCCTGGCCGGTGTGCCGTTGGGTGTGATCGGCCACATGAACCAGCAATCCGCCCACGGAAGTCGCCAGTTTTTTCGTGCCCACGACGCGAAACGCCTCCAACGAGTGGGGATCGATCGCGCGAAGTCGCTCGGCCGCACGCGCCAGGCTCGTGTCTAATTCGGCCAGCACCTCATCGCGCGGCGCGCCTGCTGCGCTTTCACTCTTCAGCGCGGCAATTTGTGCTTCGTCCAATGCTCGTCCTTCCGCATAGGTCAACAATCGATCGATGCTTCGGGCAATGTGCCGCAGGTGGAATGCGACTGGCGCGATGCCATCGTAGTGCTGGTTGAATTCGTCATCGGTCAGCGGGTCGCACCAGTGGTGCAAATCAATCTCGGCCAGTTCCAGCGCATGCAACACCGCGCGATGCACGGCCGGAACTTCCTGCAAGGTCCCACGCAGCCACGGTTCCGGCAGATTCGTTTCAGACATTGCCTGGTCTCCGGTTCCAAAATACCGCAACCGCCGGACGTTGAATAGCGTGAAGGTCGCGCACGAAAACGGAAGTCTCGAAATGAAGCCCGGGCTATTTCGGCGGCGGGCTCGAAGCAGGCTCGGCCGGTTTTGTTTCCGGTGCGGCGGGCGACGGCACAGCCGGTTTTGCTCCCGGAGCATTTTCCTTGCCGCCCGGCGCCCCTTCCGCTTTCGGCGGGTCATCATCCCCAGGCGGCTTCACCAGATATTGAACGATCATCGATACTCGCCGGTTGATCGGATCGAGTGGCGCGTCCGGTTTGCGCAAGCGCTGATCGGCAAAGCCGCGGACCTGCGTGATCTGGTCGGGACCGATTCCGTTCACCTGCATCAGTCGCCGCGCGGCGTTCGCGCGATCCGCGGAAAGTTCCCAATTGCTATATTTGCCGGTCTTGGAATATGGCTTCGAATCCGTGTGGCCTTCGATGGCCAGCTTGTTGGGCAGCTTGCCCAGCTCCTGCGCCAGCTTGATCACCAGGTCCTGGCCGTCCGAATTTAATTCCGGACTGCCGATATCGAAGAACGTGCCCTTGGCCGATTCCAGCAGCTCGATGCGCAGCCCTTCGTTGGTCACCGTCATATCGATATGGTTGCGCAGCTTGTCGAAATTCGGAACTTCACGGATCGCTTTCTGCAGCTGCTCTTTCAGCGCTTCCATGTTGTCTTTCGACAGCACGAAATTCTCACCCTGTCCGACCATGTCGCTGCCGACTTTCTTGGATGTTCCGGTGGGATCTTTGAAATACCCACCGACTGCGTCCTGCACCTGCTTGCTGCTGTTCAGCAGCCAGAGCACGATGAACAGCGCCATCATGGCGGTCACGAAGTCGGCGTAAGCGACTTTCCACGCGCCGCCGTGATGGCCGCCGTGGCCTCCTTTTTTCTTGATGACGATGATGGGTCGTTGAGTGGTCACGGAATCAGCGGCCAAGGCCTCGGCGATTACGCCGCCGGGGCTTCGCCTTTATCCTTGATGAATTTTTCGCCGTCTTGAAAGCTGGGCCGCACGTGGCCGGGAATCGCGCGGCGCCCGATTTCGACGGCCATGGTCGGGGCGGTTCCTTTCATGAAGGCCACGATCATCACGCGCAGCACCTGGTAGTAGGCGTGTTCCTCGTCCACGGCTTTGGCCATATTCGCAGCAACCGGTCCCACCAACCCGTAACACAATAAAATTCCCAGAAACGTGCCAACCAGCGCCGAAGCGACTTTGTGTCCGATCTCTTCCGGCGGCCCGCCCAGCGCGCCCATGGTGATCACCACACCCAGCACCGCGGCCACGATGCCCAGGCCGGGCAGGGAATCCGCCATGGTCGAGAGCGCCGTGATGGGCAGCGTGGCCTCATGATGATGCACGTCCATATCGCTTTCGATCATCTGGTCGGCATCGAAGGGCTCGATGCCGCCGCTGGAGGCCATGCGCACCGAATCGCAGACGAAGGCCAGCGCGTGATGGTCCTTCAAAAATTTCGGATACTTGGAAAATATCGCGCTTTGCTCCGGATTATCGCTGTCCGTTTCGAGGGCCATCAGCCCATCGCGCCGCGCGCGGGTGAACAGCTCGAACATCATCTTCATGGTCTCCAGATATTTCGGTTTGCTGTATTTCGAACTGCCGAAGGCGCTGCCCAAACCGCCCACCATCTTTTTCAGAATGTGCAGCGGATTGGCGATCAGCACGGTTCCGATCGCGGCGCCGCCGATGATGATCAGCTCGGCCGGCTGCATCAAGACTTTCAAGTTGCCCTTTTCCATCAGGTAGCCGGCAACCACGGCCCCGAACACTACGACGATCCCAATAATCGTGAACATCCCGCTTGGCTCCCCGTCGCATCTGTAAAAATCTTTTCTGTGATGCAGCCTGGCGTTTCTCGCCGCGCGTGCCGGGCCGCGCTATTTCGTCGAGGGTGATCCGCTCGTTCGGGTTTTCTCCGCCAGCCGGCCCTCGACCCGGCGGATCAAAAGGTCGGCCGTGTCTTCGGGTTCCACGGTGGCGACGACAATTTGGGTCGCAACCGAAAAACTGTCGCCCCACCATTTGACCCGGATGTTGTTCGCGATGGTTTGCAGCCGCATCCGCAGGCGTTCCGCATCCGGCCCGCTGCATTCCGGCAATATTCCCAAGAACGTCTCATCGTCCAGCCGCCCCAGTGAATCGGTTGGCCGCAAGCTGATGATGAGTGGTCTGCGCCGCGACCTGCAGAATTTCGCGAATCGCCGCTGGGCCATACTGCGAGCGCAGTTCGATCGCGCGGCTGATCCGGACACCGGCCACGCTGAAGGGCATCCGATGCGCCACGAAGGTCACCAACTGCTGATGCATAATTGTCCGCAGATACCCGCGGCTTAATACCCCCTGCGTTTCATCCACGCAGCCGTATTCTTCGAGCTTGCGTTGCCGGCGATCGGAATCGAGCGACCAGCGATCTTCTTCGAGTCCCTCCGCGGCCCCGACAATGGTCCCATCGCCGTCACGAATCGGCGCGGCCCACACCCGGAGTAAAACCTGATGTCCGGCGCGGTGCCGGATGGAAACGTCCGAGCAGGTGGCCTTGCCGTCCCGCAACACGTCGGCCAGAGCGCCGCCGATATCGCAGTATCCGGTCAGTTCTTCGTCATTGGTTGGCGGGAAAAAATCCCGGCAAAAGTGACCTACCACGTCCTGGCGCAGGTAGCCCGTGATGCGTTCCGCGCCTTCATTCCAGAACTGGATTCGCTGATCCCGGCCCACGAAATAAACGCCGGTATGCATCGTTTCCAGGATCGAACGCAGAATTTCCGGGCTTTCCAGCAGTGACATGGAGCTCTCCACTAGGAATTATCGGTAGCAACCGCGCGGAGCATTAGAGTCCGCTGCGCGGGGCGATGTCCTGGCGGTTACTCGCGCGTTTCGCTCCCGATTTTTTACGATCCACCGGGATTTTCTGCGTTATCCTCATTCATGTTGTTGTAACAGACGGCGAGTACTCTCGTAATCTGCTAACCGCAATCGTCCGTGTTGTTTGCCGTGAATCTGACAAAGAGGCCATTGGATGGAAAAGAGAAATTTTCTGTTCGTTTCCCTGAGTGGATTGATCAGCGACATCGCCTGGCAGGTTTCCAAAGAGGGCCACGAAGTCCGCTACTACATCGCTGACAAGAAAGAGCGCGACATTGCCGACGG
Source organism: uncultured Acidobacteriota bacterium (assembly GCA_963711325.1). Classification (GTDB taxonomy): domain Bacteria; phylum Acidobacteriota; class Terriglobia; order Acidiferrales; family UBA7541; genus Palsa-295. The sequence continues at coordinate 307,605 of CAVQDR010000003.1, forward strand.
TTTCGTCGCGAAATCCAAAGACTGGGAAAAAGATGCCGAGTGGGCCGATATTCTAATTTTCGACGACACTCTGGGTCAGGGCGAAAAAGCCGCGGCGCTGCGCGCGCAAGGGAAGAAAGTGATCGGCGGTACCGCCTATTCCGATCGTCTGGAAGATGATCGTTCGTTTGGCCAGGAAGAATTGAAAAAAGCCGGCGTCGGCATCATTCCTTACCGCGAATTCGAATCGTTCGATGACGCGATCGACCACGTCCGCGAAAATCCGGCGCGTTACGTGATCAAGCCCAGCGGCGAAGCGCAGAACAACAAGCGCCGCCTGTTCGTTGGCGAAGAAGACGACGGCCAGGACGTCATCTACATGCTGGAGGCGTACAAAAAAGCGCTCTCCGACGAAATCAAAGTTTTCCAGTTGCAGCGCCGGGTCACCGGGGTCGAAGTCGCCGTCGGCGCTTTTTTCAACGGCACCAAATTCGTGCATCCCATCAACATCAATTTCGAGCACAAGAAACTTTTCCCTGGCGAAAATGGTCCTCCCACCGGAGAAATGGGCACCACCATGTTTTGGAGCGAGCCCAACCACCTCTTCGACGAGACCCTGCTGAAAATGGAACCGAAGTTGGCCGAGGAAGGCTACATCGGCTACATGGACCTGAATTGCATCGTGAATCACCACGGCATCTACCCGCTGGAATTCACCTCGCGCTTCGGCTACCCGACCATCAGCATCCAGCAAGCCGGAATGATTACTCCCATCGGGCAATTTTTCTGGGACTTGGCCAGCGGCCTCGACCCAAAACTGAAAGTTCGCAGCGGATTTCAAATCGGCGTGCGCATCGTGGTCCCGCCGTTTCCGTTCGACGACGATGAAACCTTCGATTCGTTTTCCAAAAACGCGGTCATCGTGTTCAAGAAGCCGCCCGTCGACGAAATGCGCATTGAAGACGTGAAAATCGTCAACGGCCAGTGGCTGATCGCCGGCACCTCGGGCGTAATTCTGATCGTCATTGGATTGGGTCAGACCATGAAGCAGGCCCAGGCCCAGGTCTACTCGCGCATCAAGAACGTGTTGATTCCCAACATGTATTACCGCACCGACATCGGCGACCGCTGGGTGGAAGATAGCGACCGCCTGCACACCTGGGGCTACCTGCGCTAAAACAATCGGCCGCTGGTGATTCGCTTGTCCAGCGGCCATTTCGACTTGTTCGTGTACCTCGCTTGTCATCTCCATTTCCCTGCGATAGAGTTACGCGCTCACGGAGCGCTGACGCCGATGCCGGTCGTAGTCGGGCAGGACAAACTGAAAGTTCTGATTCGCCGCGCACGGATCCAGAAACGCGTGGTCGAAGTCGCCCGCGCCATCACCCGCGATTTCAAAGGCGAACGCATTCATCTGGTCGGCGTACTGAAAGGCGCCTGTATTTTTCTGGCGGACCTGGCCCGCGAAATTAATCTCGATACTTCTATCGATTTCATCGCGGTCTCCAGCTACGGGAAAGGCAAACAGACGTCGGGGCAAGTGCGCGTCCTGAAAGATCTAGACAGCAGCATCGAAGGACTGAACGTCGTCGTGGTCGAAGACATTCTCGATACCGGCGTGACGTTGACTTACCTGCTGCGCGTCCTGCAGCAACGTAAACCCAAAACCTTAAAGATCGCCGCGCTGCTTGATAAGCCTTCGCGCCGCATCAAAGATGTAAAAGGCGACTACGTCGGCTTCACCATTCCCAACGACTTCGTAGTCGGCTACGGCTTGGATTACGCTGAACGCTACCGCAACCTGAAAGATGTATGCGTTCTAACTTTGCCACCGGAAAAACCAGAATGAGCCTTACGCCAGAACAAATAGCCCGCCTGATCGATCACACCATTCTGAAAGCTGACGCTTCCCGCGACGAAGTCCAGAAAGTCTGCGACGAGGCGCTGCAATATAATTTCGCTTCGGTATGCGTGAATCCCTGGAATGTTGCGCAGGCCGCCGAAATCTTGCGCGGCAGTGAAGTCCGCACCTGCGCCACGGTTGGATTCCCGCTGGGTGCGACGCTTCCCGAAGTAAAAGCGTTTGAAACCGAGCGCGCCATCCATCACGGAGCCCAGGAAATCGACATGGTCATCAATATCGGCGCGCTGAAGTCCGGCCTGCTCGCTGTGGTTGAAGCCGATATTCGCGGAGTAGTAGACGCGAGCCACGCCGGCGGCGCCATCTGCAAAGTCATCATCGAAACCTGCCTGCTCAATCGCGACGAAAAAATCCGTGCCACACTGGCGGCGAAAAGTGCTGGTGCCGACTTCGTTAAAACCTCCACCGGCTTCAGCACCGCCGGAGCCACGCCCGACGACGTGCGCTTGATGCGCGAAACCGTGGGCCCCGGCACCGGCGTCAAAGCCGCCGGCGGCGTTCGCACCCTCGAAGACCTGTTCAAAATGGTCGAAGCCGGAGCCACGCGCATTGGCGCCAGCGCCGGAGTGAAAATTGTGGAGCAGGCGCGCGCCGGGAATTCCGCTTCCAGTTCAAATTCTGCGGCTCCGAGCGGCAACTACTAGTCGCCGGGGCCACACCGCTTCGTGCCAGCCTCGCCAGCGCGCCTGTTATAATGTGGGAAAGCAATTCGTGAGTCTGCCGGATTAAGCAGCCGCCTCACGCGCCGTTTTTGTGGAAATGTTCTAAAACGTCCCGGCTTGGGGCCGGGAGCGTTAATCGAATTTAATGGATTCAATCAAACTCAACACGACTGACGTGCCGGCGGAGACGCTTTCCATCCTGGCCGAAATTGGCCAGGAAATTAATTCCTCCCTGAACCTCGACGAAGTTCTGCCCAACGCTGCGGCACTGATCAAGCGCCTCATCGACTTTGAGATTTTTGCCGTCCTGCTCCCCGAAGAAGGCACCAAGCAGATGTATTTTCGTTTTGCCATCGGGCACCGCCCTGAAGTGGTCGAGCACTGGCGCATTCCCATCGGCGAAGGAATTATCGGCGCCGCGGCCGCGACCGGCCAGGCCATTCGCGTCGGCGACGTGCACGCCGATTCGCGTTACCTCAGCGCCGTCGAAGGTGTGCGTTCCGAACTCGCCGTGCCGCTCATCGTGCGTGGCAAGGTGATCGGCGTGCTGGATATCGAAAGCAAGCAGCCTGATTACTTTACCCGCGACCAGCAAAATATTTTGATGCTCGTCGCCTCCCGCATCGGCACTGCCATCGAGAATGCCAAGCTCTTCGAGCACGAACGCAACCAGGCCGAAACGCTGCTGTTGCTGAATGAAGTCGGCCGCGAAGCCAACTCCACGCTCTCGGTCGAGGAAGTTTTGCGCCGCGCGGCCGAGCTGACCAAGCGCCTTATCGACTACCAGATTTTCAGCATTTTGCTTTACGACGACACCAGCAACACCTTCCGCCATCGCGTCACGGTAAAATTCGGCCAGCGGGTGCAGGAAAAGTTTGCAGTACCGGCGCACGAAGGCATCGTGGGCGCCGCCGCGTCATTAAAACGAACGGTCGTAGTCCCGGACGTGACGCTCGACCCCCGCTATTTGCGTATCAATCCGGAGACGCGTTCCGAGCTGGCTGTGCCGATGCTGAGCAAAGACCGCGTCATCGGCGTGATGGACCTCGAAAGTCCGCAACTCAACTACTTCACTCCGGACCATGTGCAGGCGCTTTCGATTCTGGCTGCGCATCTGGCGGTCTCGATTGAAAACGCGCGCCTCTACGAAAAAGTGGCTAGCGACGAAGCGCGCATGGAGCGCGACCTCAGCGCCGCTCGCCGGATTCAAGGCGCGTTATTGCCGCGCTTGCCGGGCCCGGAATTTGGCTTGGAAATTGCCGCCCGCGTTGTCTCTTCTCGCGAACTCAGCGGAGATCTGTACGACTTTCTGCGCTACGGTCCGCAAGAGCTGGCCATCGCCGTCGGCGACGTCAGCGGGAAGGGAAGCGCTGCGGCGTTATACGGCGCAGTGGCCATCGGCACGCTGCGCAGCCTGGGTCCGCAGAAACACCGGCCGGCTGAAATGCTGCGCGCCATCAATGGTTTTCTCGGCGAGCGCCGCATCGAAGGCCGCTTCATGACCCTATGCTTCGCCACCTGGCATCGCGGTCGGAAAAAACTGCGCGTGGCCAATGCCGGACAGGAACAGCCGTTTCTCTACCACGGCGGCCGCTGCGAACGCATCATGCTGGAAGGATTCCCGCTGGGCATGCTGGAAGAATCAACCTACGACCAGCGCAGCTACATCTTGGACGAAGGCGACGTCGTTGTTTTTCATTCCGACGGCATCGGTGACAGCCAGAATCCTGGGATGGAATTTTTTGGCCACCAGCGTCTGGCGCAAATCATCACCGACCACCACACCGAATCGTCCGATGCCATCGCCGACCACATTTTAGAGGCGGTCGACGCCTTCACCGGAGGCGCGCATCCATTTGACGACCGCACGTTGGTCGTGCTGAAAGTGAAGTAGCGCGTCTGGACGCCCGCGTCCATAAATTATTGTCCAGCTTTCGCCGCGGGGCGCTTTTGCAGATTCGGGTGCAGGAAATCGATCACCGAAGTATTGAACAGTCCCTGCTGATCCACGAAAGTCATGTGCCCGCTCTTCGGCAGAATCACAATTTCAGAGCCGGCAATCTTCTCGTGCATTTCCTGCGACAGCGATGGATCGCATTCGTCATGATCGCCGACCAAAATCAGCGTCGGAACGTGAATGCCCGGCAAGCGATCCACGTACTCAACCGATTTCAGATTTCCGTCGATCACGAATTCGCCGTTCGAGCCCCACATCTCCCGGTATAAATCCCAGGAGGTATTTCCCATCGCGATGGGATCGAAATTCGGGTCCGGATGATTCTGGTTCAGGTAGGGGAAATAACCTTCGCCCCACGCCGCGATCATGTAGTCATCGGTGTAACGGTTCTTTTGATAGTCCTTACCGTGGCCGAAAAGTCCCGCTTTTTCCAGCGCATCGATGCGATCCCGCAATTCCGGTGTCATTTTTTCTTTCATTTTGACGAACACTTGATTCATCTGCGCCGTGCTGGGAAACGTGCTGCACAAAATCAGGTGGGTGAGGTTGTTCTGATATTTCAAAGCGTACGCCTGCGCCAGCACCCCGCCGTAGGAATGGCCCAGCAGGCTGATCTTGCCCAGCACCAGGCCCTGCCGAACCGCCTCCACATCTTCCACCATGTTCTCGACCGTGTAGCCAGCGGGATCGTCGAGCTTCTGCGATTTTCCCGAGCCGCGTTCGTCGATGAAAATCAGCCGGTTGTGCCGCGCCAGCGGCAGCAGGTAAGGCAGAAAATAATCGTGCGAGCCCCCGGGACCTCCGTGGACGATCACCAGCGGCGCTCCGCGTCCGATCGTCTTGTAATAAATCAAGACGCCGCGCGAATCGATGTAGCCTTCCTGAATTGGATAGGAAGCCGGTGCGACGCGCGGCATGGGAGTAGCTTCGTCGTTCGCCGCCTGCGGCGTGGTGGCCACGGGCGGTGCGCTTTCGGTGGCCTGCGCGCGTGCCACCGACGAAAACGTTGGAGCGAACAGAAATGTGCCTGCCAGCGCCACGGCGCCGAACCAGAACTTTGCTTTCATGATGGCTCTCCTTGCGATGACTACCATGCGGACTGCCGATCTTGGACTAGCGTTCTCCCCAGCGTAGTTTGCTTCGCAGAATCTCGTAGTAGGTTAATCGCGGGGGGCTTACGAACGTCACCTTGGACGCGGACTTCGTGATGATTACCCGGTCTTTCGGCTCCAGCTGAAATCCCACCTGCCCATCGAGCGTCAAAAATACCGGCTCGCCCAGCTCGACAAAATCCAACTCCACCTTGGCCGTGTCCGGGACCACCAACGGCCGGTTGGTCAGCATGTGCGGGCAAATCGGAGTAATTACAAATGCATCGAGCGCCGGATGAATGATCGGCCCGCCCGCGGCCAGCGAATACGCAGTGGAACCCGTCGGCGTGGCCACAATCAACCCGTCCGCGCGATAGCGCCCGACATGATTGCCGTCCACGGCGACGTCGAAATCCAGCATACGTGCGAGCGCGGCCTTGTTCGCTACCGCGTCGTTTAGCGCGCACTGCATTTCGGAAGGTTTATTCGCGTGCACGATTTCTGCGTCCAGCATCATGCGGTTCGTGGTGCGGTGCTTGCCGTCGATCACGCTTTCCAGCACTGGATAGAGTTCGTCCAGCGTGACGCTGGTCAAAAATCCCAGGCCGCCGAGGTTCACCGCCAAAATTGGAATTGCATGCCCGTGCAGTGCGCGCGCCGCGGCCAGCAGCGTTCCGTCGCCGCCCAGGACGATCAGCAAATCGACCTTCGCCGCCATCTCCTCGCGCGTTTGCGAGGAGCCGTTACCGCCAACCATCGTCGCCGTTCGCTCGTCGACGAACGTCTCAATCTTTCGCGTGCGCAGCCATTCGCGCAGCGGCGGAACGACCGTCGCCACCATTTCCGGAACTGGTTTGCAGATGATGCCTGCGCTGCGAATCATGTGTGAGCCACGGATTTTACTCTACCCGCGTCCGCGGGCGTGGAGAAAAAACTCCAGATTGCCTTCCGTTCCCGGCAACCGGCTGGGTTTTACGCCGAGCAGTTCTAACCCGGCTTCGCGCGCTGCCGTTTCCACCCGGTCGATCGCTTTCTGATGCAACGTAGCGTCTTTGACGATCCCACCCTTGCCAATTTCGCCGCGCTCTAGCTCGAATTGCGGCTTGATCAGGACCAGGAACTCAGCGTCGGGTGCAGCTGCGGCCATCACCGCCGGCAAAACTTTCGTCACTGAAATAAATGACACGTCGATGGTCACGAATTCCGGCCGAGTCGGCCCGTCCATCGTAATCAGGTCTTCCGCTTTCAAATACCGCGCGTTGCGCTCGACCTTCACCACCAGCGCATGCTGCCGTATTTTCCAATCCAGCTGATCAATCGAAACATCCACGGCAAAAACCATCTTTGCCCCGTTTTGTAGCATGCAATCGGTGAATCCGCCGGTTGAACTGCCCACATCCATGCAGATTTTGGCCGCGGGCGAGACGCCGAAGTCGCTCAGCGCACCCTCCAGCTTGAATCCGCCGCGCCCCACATATTTCTGTGCCTCGCCAATCACCTCTACGCGCGCATCGGACGCCACCTGGGTGCCGGGCTTGGTGGCCTTCTGCCCCTCGACCAGAATATTTCCGGCCAGCAGCATCGCCTGCGCGCGCTCCCGCGAAGGCGCCAAGCCGCGCTCGGTAATCAACACGTCCAGTCTGATTTTCCCTGCTTTGGTTTTCTTTGCGGATTTTCCGTGCGCGACAGGTTCGCGAGGAGGCTTCTGCGGAGTCATGGGTGTGAACGAGCCAAAAAACAAAACCGGTCCAGCGCCAGCAAAAATCCTAAGCCCTGCGCGCCACCAGGAATTTCGCTAATTCCTTCAGTCTCGCGCCGCGCTCGCCGAAAGGTTCCAGCTCCTGCAACGCCTTGGTTTCCAGGTCCGCCGCGATATCCCGCGAAACTTCCAGGCCGTGCAGTGCTGGGTATGTCGCCTTCTTCTGCGCCTGATCCTTGCCCGCCGTTTTGCCTAAAGCTTCCGACGATTCCTCCACATCCAGAATGTCGTCAACCACCTGAAACGCCCAGCCGATATTTTCGCCAAAACTCATCAGCTTGGTCAGATCCGTGCGGTCGGCGCCTCCCGCAATCGCTCCGGCCACGATCGAAGCGCGAATCAGCGCGGCGGTCTTGGCGCGATGAATATATTCGAGCATTCCCTTGTCGCCCGGTTTTCCTTCCGCCTCGATATCTGCCACTTGGCCGCCAATCATGCCGCGGTCGGTTCCCGCTGCCTCCGCGATCATCGCCAGCAGCGCCAAACGACGGTGCGGTTCGACCGGAGCCATGGCCAAAGTCTGAAACGCCAGCGTCAGGAGCGCGTCGCCGGCCAGAATCGCCACGGCCTCGCCAAACACTTTGTGATTGGTCGGCTTGCCGCGCCGCAGGTCGTCGTTATCCAGCGCCGGCAGATCATCGTGAATCAGCGAATAGGTGTGAATGAATTCCAGCGCGCAGCCAACTTCGAGCGCGCCTTCCGCGGGCGAGGAAAACATCCGCGCGCTCTCCAGGCACAGAATCGGCCGTATACGTTTGCCTCCGGCGAACACGCTGTAGCGCATCGCCTTGTGAATCGAAACGGGCAGCGTCAGTTCCGCGGGCAGCAGGCGCTGCAAAGCCGCCTCCACCTCCGCGCGATCTTTTTCGAAAAATTCCGGAATGCTCATCGATTCAGAGCGACCCGCCCAGGTCGGACTTCCGAGGATTGCGATTTCTGAGACTTAAGACGCGTCGTCGTTCGCCTCAAACGGCTCGGCCGCGATTTTCCCGTCCGCTTTCTTCAGCAAAATTTCGACGCGGCCTTCAGCCTCTTCCAGTTGCTTCTGGCACTCACGGGAAAGCTTCACGCCTTCCTCGAAAAGTTTCATCGCTTCGTCGAGCGAGAGGTCCGCGCTTTCCAGCCGTTTCACTACTTCTTCCAGCCGCGCCAGCGACTTTTCGAAATCGCCTTTCTTCGCCGGTTCAGCCGCCGGGGCCGCCGGTTTCGTTGGTACAGGACTCATGGTTCCTCGATTGCGCGTTCACGCGCCGTACTCGCGAAGGCAGCATTCTAACGCACGTTGCAAACCGTCACCATCTCTTATGCATGTTCCTGACGCACAACTAGGCCGCTGCATCTCATGCAATCCCCGCCGTAGTTTTCACCCGCGCCGCCCCGCGCCTTGCTAAAATCGCCAAGTGCTGGCCGCATCCGAACTCCCTTCGCCGCAGGCGTTTTCTCGATGATCGCCCTGCAGCTCTTCGCCGTGCTTGCGCTGGTTTGCGTGAACGCATTTTTCTCCGCCGCGGAATTTTCGCTGGTCGCGGTGCGCCAGTCGCGCGTCCGCCAGCTGGTCGAAAAGGGCGACGCTCGCGCCAAAATCGTCGAGCACCTGCTCAGCGATCTTTCGCAGGTCGTTTCCGGCGTGCAGGTCGGCATCACCCTCGCCAGCCTTTCGCTAGGTTACCTCGGGGAAGTGACGCTCGCCGGAATCCTCAGCCCGTTGTTGCTGGCGATTCCCAGCCCGTGGGCCGCCATCGCCGCGCACACCATCGCTCTGATCATCGCATTCGGCATGCTCACCATTCTGCAAGTCGTGCTCGGAGAGCTGGTGCCGAAAAGCCTCAGCCTGGCCCGCGCCGAACGTGTCGCGCTGCTCGTCGCGCGTCCCTTCCAGTGGTTTTTGAATACCTTTCGCTGGGCCATCGATTTTCTGGATAGCTTCGCGGAAAAAATTGTTGGCGCGCTCGGCGTGGTCGCGCCCCATAGCCACACACTGGTGCGCTCCACCGAAGAACTGCAGGTGATGGTCCAGCAGGCTCGCGACCGCGGCTTGCTTCCCGCCACTGAAGTGAAATTCATTCAAGCCGCAATGGAATTGGGTCAGGTGCAGGTCCGCGAAGTCATGGTCCCGCGCCCGGACGTTCATGCGCTCCCGGCCTCCGCCAGCCTGGACGACACCATGACCATGTTCGCGACCACTCAGCGCTCGCGCATTCCGGTGTACGAAACTTCGCTCGATCAGATTCTGGGTTTCGTGCACATCAAGGACATGATCTGGGTCTTGCTCGAACGCGCCCGCCGCGCCGAAGAAGGCCAGCCGCAACCCGACTTTCGTTTGCGCAATGTCCTTCGCGACGTGTTGATCGTCCCGGAATCAAAGCCTGTAGGCCAGCTGCTGCTGGAATTTCGTTCGCGCCGCACCGGCCTCGCCATGGTGGTCGACGAATTCGGCAGCATCCTCGGCCTGGCCACGCTCGAAGACATCCTCGAACAAATGGTCGGCGAAATTCACGACGAGTTTGACGTGGTCGAGCGCCCGCTGACGCTGCCCGACGGCGGCATGATTTTCGACGCGGCCATCAAAATTCGCGAACTCGAAGCGCGCTACAACATCATGGTTCCCGAGGATCCTTCTTACGAAACCATCGGTGGCTTCGTGCTGAATCGTCTGGGTTTCATTCCGCGTGGCGGAGAGAGTTTCGAAGCGGATGGGTTTCGTTTCACCGTGATGGAGATGGATCACCGCCGCGTCTCGCGTGTCAAAATAAAGCTGCTTCCGCGCGCACTGGCCGAGCCCGCGCCAGGAGAAACGCCACAGAATGCGGAGCGGGGAACTGCGAAGGAAGCGGCCCAGGCAATCGCGAAAGACGCCCTGTCTGCTCCGGCGGGTGCGGGCAAAGCTAACAAGGTGAAGCCAGTCGCCGCACCAGACCACCCACCGGCGCCCGTTTCGCGGCCAGCCAAGGCTCCCCGCTAACGATGAATCTCGTCCGCTACTTCGGCCAACGGCTGCTCTACGCGATTCCCGCACTGTGGCTCATCGTCACCATGGTTTTCCTGCTTGCGCACATCGTCCCCGGCGATCCGGTCGCGCAGATGCTCGGAGAAGGCGCGCGCGTCGAAGACCTGGCGCAGCTTCGCCACGCGCTCGGCCTCGATCTGCCGCTGTGGACCCAGTACGGCCGCTACATCACCGGCGTGCTGCACGGCAACCTCGGTGAATCGTTTCGATTTCAGCAGCCGGTGTTGCAGGTTGTGACCTCGCATTATCCAGCCACGCTGGAACTTTCAATCGTCGCGCTGCTGATCTGCGCCCTCATCGCCATCCCGGCGGGAATTTTGGCGGCGCATCGCCGTGGCGAACGCACCGATCACGCGGTCGGGGTACTCACGCTGTTCGGTCTTTCCATTCCTAATTTCGCGCTCGGCCCGATCTTGATTCTCGTTTTCTCCGTGATCCTCGGTTGGCTACCGGTGTCCGGCCGCGGAGGTCTTTCGCATCTGGTCTTGCCCGCGTTCACTCTGGGCGCGGCGCTAGCGGCCATTCTCACGCGCATGGTGCGGACGTCGGTGATTGAAGAGCTTTCCGCGGATTACGTCCGCACCGCGCGCGCCAAGGGCCTGCCCGAATCCGCGGTTTTGTTTCACCACGCCTTTCGCAACGCCCTAATTCCGATCCTCACCATCATGGGCCTGCAATTCGGCACGCTGCTCGCCGGGACCATCGTCACCGAATCGATTTTTTCCTGGCCCGGCATCGGACGTCTTGCGGTGCAAGCCATCGGCGCGCGCGATTACCCCTTGCTGCAGGGCTGCATTTTGTTGATCGCAGTTTCCTACGTTTTCGTCAACTTGCTCACTGACTTCATCTACGCAGTCGTCGATCCGCGGGTGCGCCTGCAATGAGTGAGCGCCCATGAAGCGAGCATTCGCCGCCAGCTCAGAATTCCTGCGCCGCAGCGGACCTGGACGCGTCGGCTTCGCACTCTGCGCGCTTCTGCTGTTCGTCGCCGTAGCCGCGCCCTGGCTCGCGCCCTACAGTCCTACGGCGCAGGATCTGCCGGCCCGCCTGATCGCGCCCACTGCGCATCATTGGATGGGCACCGACGAACTTGGCCGCGACATTCTCTCTCGCATCATCTTTGGCACTCGAGTCTCGATGCTGGTCAGCGTTTCGGTGGTGTTCGGCGCGGGAATCATCGGACTGGCCATCGGCGCCGTGGCCGGGTACTTCGGCGGCTGGTTTGATCGCTTCATCAACATCGTGCTGATCAATGCGTTCTTGTCCTTCCCGGGAATATTGCTGGCCATCGCCTTTGCGGCGTTCTTAGGTCCGGGCATCAGCAAAGTAATTCTGGCGCTGGTCGTCACCGGGTGGGCGGGCTACGCGCGCCTGGCGCGCGCGCAAATTCTGCAGGCCAAGGAAATGGAATACGTGCTGGCGGCGCGTTCGCTGGGCGCGACGCACGCGCGCATTTTGATCCGGCACCTGCTGCCGAATATTCTGCAACCGGTGCTGGTGCAGGCCACCATCGCCATGGCCGGAGCGATCCTCGCCGAATCCACGCTGAGTTTTTTGGGAGTGGGAGTGCTGGCGCCGATGCCCAGCTGGGGCGCCATGCTGAATGACGCGCGCGGCCATCTTTTCGACGCGCCGCACCTGGTGATTTTTCCGGCGCTGGCGGTGATGACCGCCGTACTGGCCTTCAATCTTCTAGGCGATGCGTTGCGCGACTGGCTCGACCCGCGCATGCGCTCACACCTGATCATCGCCGCGCTAACGCAGAATTTAGATTGCCGTTGAGGAATTACGTACGCTGAATGGATTCGCTACCGCGGGATATCCTGCGCGCCGCGAAATTCGTCTCTACTCGACCAGCACGCTAACTTCAGCTCCGCGCCCAATCCCCAGAGCTCGCGAAGCGCTGGTCTTGTTCACACTCAATTCCAGGTAGCCGCTGGAGCCCACGATGGCGAAGGGTTCGCCGGCCGTCCCGGAAGCAAACGTCGGCAGAATCTTTTTGATCTCCGCTTTTCCCGCGCGAATCGTGAATTTCGCCTCTGGAACCAGCAGCGCCGGAAAATCCGCAATCTTTAAATTGGTCATCAGATTCCCGAACGCGTCGACCTTCAGCACAATGCCCTTAAATGTATTCCCGTCGACCTTCGGTTTCGGGAATACTGAAGCGCGTGAAGTCCTCGATCGCGTCGCCAAATGCCGCCGTCTGCCACGATTTCGAAAGCCACGCCGCCACCGGAGCGAAAATGTCCCGGCCGTGAAACGTGCTGCTCACCGGATTGCGAAAATAATGTTCGGACGTAATGTTCCAGACGTAAAGCGCTTCGGTCTGGTCGTACACGCCGGAAAGCACGCCATTATCTGGCGCCACAAAATAATGCTGGTCGCTGGCCACCAGAATCGGCCGCCGCGGCGTCCCCACTCCGGGATCGACCACCACCAGGTGAATCGTCTTCGGCGGAAAATAATTGTAGGCCTGCGCGATGGTCACCGCGCCGTCGAGAATGTCGTGGGCCAGCACATGATGCGTGATGTCGACGATGTGTACGTCGGGATTGATGCTCAGAATCACGCCCTTCATTACGCCGACCAGGTGATCCCCGGTGCCGTAATCCGTCGTCAAAGTGATAATTGGCCGCGCCAAGGTTTTCTCCTGAATAAATTCGCCGGGCGCCCGTAAGGATCAGCCCGCATGCCGTTCATTCGACGCTAACCAACTCTCCACAGGGTGTCAACGCAACGTCCACGACCCCGTGCTTCATGGTTACGCAGCCATTTCGAAGCACCCCGGCACGGAGCCGAGCGGCTCCTTGACCGGCCCACGACGTGCCGTTATCCTGAATTAACCCAGCTAAAAGCCATGCGCATCTACCTCGATTACAATTCGACCACTCCCGTCGACCCCGCCGTCCTCTCGGCTATGCTGCCGTTCCTGGCCGAGAATTTCGGCAACGCCAATTCGATCCATTCGGCTGGTCAACGAGCGCGCGCCGCGGTCGATGCGGCCAGGCAATCAGTGGCCGCGCTGCTCGGCGCCAAGTCGTCGGAGATCGTCTTCACCTGCGGCGGGACCGAATCGGACAACTTGGCGATTTTCGGCATCGTGAATCCTTGCGATCAGCCTCGCAAGCACGTCGTCACGACTGCCATCGAACATCACGCAGTCCTGAATACCGCCCAGGCCCTGGAAAAAACGGGCGTCGACGTGACCTACGTCCCGGTTTCGAAAGAGGGAATCGTCGACCCCGAAGACATTCGCGAAGCGATTCGCCCGGAAACGGTGCTGATCAGCGTGATGCTGGCCAACAACGAACTGGGCACCATTCAGCCGATCGCCGAAATCGGCAAGATCGCCGCCGAAGAAGACGTCTACTTCCATTGCGACGCGGTGCAGGCCGCCGGAAAAATGAGCATCGACGTGCAAGCTCTCGGTGTGGACCTGCTCTCTATTTCCGGCCACAAACTTTACGCACCGAAAGGCGTGGGCGCCCTCTACGTTCGCACCGGCACCGAACTCGGCCCGCTTTTCTATGGCGGCCACCACGAACGCGACCGCCGACCCGGCACCGAAAACGTTCCAGGCATCGTAGGAATGGGCAAAGCAGCGGAACTCGCCATGGAAAATCTAAATTCCGACGCCGCGCGCCTGGCGACGCAGCGCAACCGTTTCGAAAATGCTCTCCTCGCGCTTCCCGGCGTACGAGTGAATGGCAGCACGCGCGCCCGCGTGCCGAACACTTCGAACTTGTCATTCGAAGCCGCGGGCGGCGAAGCGCTGGTCATCGCGCTCGACCTGCAAGGCGTGATGTGCTCCTCGGGAGCCGCATGTTCTTCCGGCGCAGTGGAGCCGTCGCACGTGCTAACCGCGATCGGTCTGTCTCCAGATCAGGCCCGTTCCAGCCTGCGCTTCAGCCTGGGACGCCCCACAACCGATCATGAAATCGATGAAGCCGTCCGCATCATTCCTCAGGCAGTCGAGCGCCTGCGCGCGCTTTCTCCTCTGAACGTGGGCGCATCCGCGGTAAGATAGATACTCACCAAGAAATGTCGACACTGACCCAATTCGAAACGCGCAGCCCTGCCCAGCCAGTCGCGACCGCCAACACAGTCGCGGTGGCCATGAGCGGAGGCGTAGACAGCTCCACCGTCGCCGCCATCCTGCATCATCGCCAGCAGGCCATCGTCGGCCTGACCATGCAGCTATGGAATCAGCGCCGCCTGCCCGAGCTGCAGAATATCGGCGGCCCCGCGCAGCATCGTTGCTGCTCGCATGACGACGTCTACGACGCGCGCCGCGTCGCCGAACACCTGAGTATTCCTTTCTACGTGGTGAATTTCGAGCGCGAATTCGAGCTGAACGTCATCAAGCCTTTCGTCAACGATTACCTCGAAGGTCGCACGCCCATTCCGTGCACCATGTGCAATAACCACGTGAAATTCGATCAGTTGCTAACCACCGCGCGCCAGATTGGCGCCGAACGCATCGCCACCGGCCACTACGCCCGCGTGCGCCACAACGCCACCACCGGCCGCTACGAATTGCTGCGCGCCGTGGACGAATCGAAGGACCAAACCTATTTTCTTTTCGGCTTAACCCAAGAACAGTTGGCCCGTACCGATTTTCCGCTGGGCGAACTTTCCAAGAACGAAGTGCGCGACATCGCCCGCGAGCTGGCGGTTCCGGTGGCCGACAAGCCGGAGAGCCAGGAAATTTGCTTCGTGCCCACCGGAAATTACGTCAAGTTCATCGAAGGATATTTGAAGGAGCAGGGCAGCGCGCTGCCGCAGGAGCCCGGCGACATCGTCACCACTACCGGCGAAGTTTTGGGCCGCCACAGCGGATTGCACCAGTACACGGTCGGCCAGCGCAAGGGCCTGGGAATTTCTACCGCGCATCCGATGTACGTGGTGTCACTCGATCGCGCGCAAAATCGTCTGGTGGTCGGCGAAGACCGCGAATTGCGCTCCGCCACCTGTGAAGTCCGCAACGTGAATTGGATTCCGTACGCGCTGCCCGCCGGGCCGGTGCAGGCTGAAGTACGCATTCGCAATCGCCACGAGCCCGCGGCCGCCGAAGTCGTCGCCCTGGACGCCACCACCGCTCGCGTCACGTTTCACGAACCGCAACGCGCCATCACCCCCGGCCAGGCCGCCGTATTTTATTCCGGCGACATGGTTCTCGGCGGCGGATGGATCCGCTAAACGAACTCCTACATCAAGAAAAACCATGAAGGATGAATCTGCAGGGACCCTAGCTTCAGATGAAGAGTTCTTCGTCTTGCGAGGCGACTTCCGATTCGACCACGCCGCCGCCCTGTTGCCGGCGCAGCATATCCAAACCAACCTTAATGCCTTTCATCACCGCGGAAGCCTGGCGAATCGGTCCCCACAGCGTATTCCGAAACTTGGTCCCAGCTTCGTCGACGACTTCCATCGCCCCGGTCAAAATTTGATCGGCGCGAATCACCTGAATCTGCAGCCGCTCGATGGTGTCGGTGAAAATGCGATCGACTTTTTGCGCCTGCGAACGCGCCAAGCGCGTGATCTCCGCGGTGTCGCCCATCACGCTGGAAATTCGCCCCTCGGAATCTTCCAGGATGCGGTTCACGCGCGTCAGGATCGGGTCGATACGAGCCTGCAGGTCGGTAGACACCCGGGTGAAATGCTCGAGCGATTTCTTCAGCGATAACAGCATGCCGACCATCACCCCCATCTGAATGACGATGGCGACTGCGGCAATCACGATGAATGCTTCCACCCAGCCTGACATAGAACTCCTGAACTACAACCTGCGCGCCAACCCTGCTCGGAAACTCCTGCGCTTACGAGGCGCGGGATTCGCGCTTGTAGGTGTCCTTGCCGGCTTCGACTGCTTCGGCCAGGGCATCCTTCTGGCGATCCATGATTTCCTTGCTGCGTTCCAGCAAATCTTCCGCGCGTTCGCGGAGTTCGCGCGCCTTACGCTGCGCGTAATCGCGGCCTTCGTCGGCTTTGCCCGACAAATAATCGCGGGTATCTTCGCCGGATTTCGGCGCGAACAGCACGCCTATAAGTGCTCCCAGTCCTAGTCCCACCAGAAAAATGCTAGCCTTCGATCCGCCGTTATCTTCGCCCATGAATCACCTCCTAAAATCACAGTAGCACAGGCTTTGCAAAGCAGGCAAGCAATGCGCGGATTGCCCCACAAAGTAACTACAAGTTGTTCGCCGGAACGTCCGGCGCGGTCGCAGGTTTTATGTCATGCAGCGCGTCATACACTCGCTGCGCCTGCGCCCGAGGAACTTCGGCGGCGATATCGTCGACGCTCAATTCCTTCAGCCGCGTGACGCTGCCAAACCGCCGCAGCAGCTTCTGCGCCGTGCCCCTTCCGACGCCGGCGATATCCGTCAACGAGGTCCGCAGCCGGCTACTCGCACGCCGCTGGCGATGGAAAGTCACGGCAAAACGGTGAGTTTCGTCGCGGATCTGCTGGATCAGGTGCAAAACCGGCGAGTGATGGTCGAGAATCACCGGCTCATCTTCCTTGCCCAGCACGTACAGAATTTCTTCCTTCTTGGCGATGCTGGCCATCGGTTGGTTGATGATCGCTAGCTTATCCAGCGCCTTGGCCGCCGCGTGCAATTGCCCCAAGCCGCCATCGATTAGGATCAAGCTCGGCAGCGCTTTGTTTTCCGCCTGCAGGCGGCGATAGCGTCGTTCCACCACTTCCTGCATGGAAGCAAAATCGTCGCGCAATATTCCGGTGGCTTTCTCGCCGCCTTCCGGCATCGCCTCGCCGCGAATAATAAATTTGCGATAATCCGATTTTTTCATCTTGCCGTCTTCCCACACCACCATCGACGCGACCGTATCCGAACCCTGAATGTGCGAGATGTCGAAGCACTCGATGCGCTTCGGCGGCTCCGGCAAACCCAGCGCGGCTTCGAGTGCTTCGACAATCGCATCTTTACTCGGTTTGGAAATTCGAAAACGGGTGATGAACGATTGCTGCGCGTTTTTCTCCACCAATTCCAGAAACTGGTGCTTCTGCCCGCGCTGCGGATTCAGAATCTCCACCCGGTGCCCGGCCTTTTCACTCAGCACTTCTTCCAGTAGCTCGCAATCGTCAAAGCCAAACGGAGTATGAATGTACCGCGGCAGATATTCCGCATCGAGATAAAGCTGCTTCAACAGCGAAGGCAAAAACTCCGCCGCGTCGAATTCCTCGAGATCCTCCCAGTAAAAATCACGGCGATCCACGACGCGCCCGCCGCGAATGTGGAAAAGATTCACCGCCACCTGCGGCGGCTCGGCATACCAGGCCAGTACATCGGTATCGTCTCCGGCGGCCGAAGCGATTTTCTGCCGCTCCTCCATTTCCGTAATGGTGCGTAGCAAATCGCGATACCCGGCCGCTTCTTCGAATTTTTCCCGCTCCGCAGCGGCGTTCATGCGGACTTCCAAGCTTTCGGTCAGGTCGCTGCGGCGGCCTTCGAGGAACAGCCGCACATCGCGCGCCGCTTCGGCGTAACGCTCGTCGGTGACCAACCCCGCCACGCAAGGCCCGAGACAACGGTGAATGTAATATTGCAGACAGGGCCGCGCATGATTGCGCGTCAGGTCCACCGTGCAGGAAGGCACCAGAAAATGTTTGTGGACCAGATGCACCATTTGATACGCCAGCCGCGCAGGGAAGTACGGCCCGAAATACAACGAGCCATCTTTTTTCAGCCGCCGCGTCACATAAATCCGCGGAAACTTCTCGTAGGCCGTGTACTGAATGTAGGGATAGGTTTTGTCGTCGCGCAGCAGAACATTGAATTTCGGCTTGTACTGCTTGATGAGGTTGTTCTCGAGCGCCAGCGCCTCTTTCTGGTTGTCGACGATGATGTAGTCGACGTCGACCGCTTCCCGAACCAGCGAACCGGTCTTGGCGTTCTGCCAGTTCGATTCCAGAAAATACGAACGCACCCGGCTGCGCAGGGAATTGGCTTTTCCTACGTACAGAATTTTCCCGGTGACGTCCTGAAACAGGTACACCCCGGGCTGAGTAGGCAGCTGCGCGACTTTTTCGCGGAGATCCATGGCGGAGAGTTACAATAAGCAATCAGGGCGGCGGAGAGACGCAGCACCTGAGGTACAACTCAATCATAGCAAACGCAATCTAAACGCATCCAGACATGGAAAAGTTACGAATGACGCGCAGGCACATAGATTCGATTCGGCGACAAGGATGTGTTTTTCGTCCTGGCCGTTCTAGTTGCTTCCGTCTGCGTCCAGCCGAGTTTCGCGCAGTCGCAAAATCCGCCGAGCCAAACGCCGCAACCGCAGAGCGGCCAGTCTTCCAGCGCGCCGCCGGCCGATCCTAATCAGGAATCTTCGTCGAAGAAAGATCCCATTCCGGATTCTCCCGACGAGTCTTCATCGAAGAAGCCGCCGATTCCCGATTCTCCCGCCGACGAAAAAGCAAAATCGAAAGGCGCCAAGCCCGGCGTGCTGCCTCCGGAAGATGATCCGGCCTGGGATCCTTTTCACGCCCAGCAGGACGTCGACATCGGCAAATTTTATCTGGACAAGGGCGACCTGGACGCCGCCATCGCGCGTTTTGAAGAGGCCGTGCAGTTGCGCGCCAATTTTGCCAAGCCGCGCCTGCTGTTGGCGGAGACCTACGAGAAGAAAGGCGACAAACAGGAAGCCGTGCGCTACTACAAAGAATATCTGCAGGTCTTGCCGAACGCGCCGGACGCGAAAAAAGTTCGCGAGAAGATCGAAAAACTATCCAACTCCAAGAAGTAATCGACCGAAGCGGGTCAGCGCGTAGGAAAACGGTCCAGAAACTTCATCGCCCGTCCGTACTCCGCGTATTTCTTTTCTTCACGCCGAAATTCCGGTGAATGCGATTTTCGCCGGCAGCGTTCGAATCGCATCGGATGCTTGACGTGCAACATTTCGTGGTACATGACGTATTCCACCACGAAATGCGGCACCGTCTCGCGATCCAGCTGTCGATTGATGACAATTTGGTGCAATGCCGGATCAAAGCAGCCCAGCAATCCGCGCCACGCCCGTTTGCTCCAGCCCAGAGTCGGCTTCGGCAACACATTTTCAAAGTAGCGAATGTTCAGCGATTCGAACATCGCATCTAGATCGTGATGCGTCCCGGCCGGGCGATGCTCGGTGCGCCGCGCGCGTTTCTGCCGAAGCTCCAACATGCGGCTGCGCGTGCTGCCAGCGTATGAAAATTCACGATACGCGTGCAGCAAATCTTTGGGAGGTTTACGCCGATACAATTTGCCCAGCAGAATCGCAGCGGCCGCTTCCACCACCGCATTGGGCGCGTCGTCCAAAGCGTCCGACAAACGCACGTAGGCCGTGTCCTGCCGCAAGCGAATCGTATGGGTCAAATCCGTGTAGGGATGAAATTCCACCACGAAAGCCGGCGGGCGCCCCTCGCAGCCAAGCCGCGTATAAATCCTCTGAAAGAGTTTTTCGCCGCCCGGAACCTGCTTTTTTATGCGGCGTGCCGTCACGAAGGCTTCCTCCGCACCGGGACCGGCGTCAATTCCTTGGCCGCGGCGTCCGCATCGTTCAGCGCATCCTTGGTTCCTTCGATCGCATCCTGCAGCGTTTCCTTGTAGGTATCGTATTCCGGGCCGCCCTTGTCGAGCTTCTGCAGCGTTTCCAGAAATTCCTTGCCCTTCGATTGCATTATTTTTAATGGCCCCCGGATGTCGATTTGTTTTTCGCGGGCCAGCGCGATCTGGTCCGCCGCATCATCCATGCATCCGGAATACGCATTCAGCAAACTGTTCAGAATTTCGGCGCGGCGTCCTTCGGGAGTGGTGCGGGCCAATTCGTATTGAAATTTCTTCAGACGATCGTCGGCGAAAGATACAAACAGCCGGATACGATCCGGGGGCAGCGCGGCGTCGCGAATTTTGTCGGCTTCGTTTTCGGTCAGATAATCCTTCTTCTCTTCCTGCGCGGCAGCGCGCGGTGCGCTGACCACCGCAGCCATCGTTATTCCGGCAAGGCCAAGCAAGACAAGAAGCCGGCGGGGCATATTGTTTCTCCTATTTCTTTGATGCCAGCAGTAACGCCAGCGTGATTCGGCTGAGCCGGGTCATCCGGCCGATGAGGGAACAAGTCGCGAATCAGTTGATGCTCGACTGCATCCAAGCGCTTCTTCACCGCCAGAAAAGCCGTCTGATCGTCCGCCGAAAGCTCCACCAGCACATTCTCCATGCGTCGCAGCGAACCGCGGACCGAAATTTCCACCTGCTTATAGCCTTCCGGATGCTTCTCTGGATCTTTGCCGCGGGCGTCGAGCGCCTTCAACGCCACCTCCGCCTCGTCCGCCAGTTCATTCGCCAGCGGAGCCGCGTCGCTCAGATTTCCAGCCGTGACCAAGGCCTGAATCGCGTGAAATTCGGCGTCGGAAAGCGGGCCCAGCAGTTTGGCTTTGTGCACCGCATCGGCTTCCTTAGTGAATCGCGCGCGAAGTTCCGCAATGTGGTCATCCGCGACCGCAACGCTCCCTATCATGGATGCCAGCACAGCCACGCCGGTTAGCCGGAACCAGATCAAGTCAGCTACCTCTTTTTGTTCTGCAATTCTCGCGTAAGGGTTCGAGCCCGCGCGGCCGCTTCGAAATACATATCGCTATTCTCGTCTTTGTTCAGCGACAGAAATTTCTTATAGGCTTCAAGCGCAGGCGCCGCTTGCCCGAGTTTATCGTAACAGGTCGCGCGAACGAACCAGCTTCCGTACGGCAGATCCTCGTGTTTGGAAAGAATGTCCAGCAGAGCCAGTGCAGCGCTGTAGTTTTTGCTGAGATATTCCGCGGCGGCCAGGTCGGTCAACACGTCAATCGAAGTAGGGTTGGCCTTGATGGCCACGCTTAATTCCTGCACCGCGTTCGCGTAGTCTTTTTTCCCCAGGTAAGCATGGCCCAGTTCCACCGGCAGGTTCGGATCGCGAGGGTCCAGCGCGATCGCTTTCTGCAGGACCGGAACGGCCTCGGCAAATTGTTTCTTCCGCCCGTAATTTGCCGCGCGCAGTTTCAACGCAGCCAGCGCCTCTGGGCCGCCGTTCGCCGCGCGGTCGAGTTCGGCGAGGGAATCGTCGTACTTCCCGGCGTCGAACAGCAGCGAAGCCCGTTCAATGTGGGCTTGGCGATCGCCGGGAACTTTTTCGAGATAGGCGTCCAAAGCGTCGGCTGCGGCGTCCGGCTTTTTCTGCGCCACCAGGCTCTGAGCGATACCCAGCTGCGAAGGCAAGGAATCGTTCTGGATCGCCAGAGCCGCTCGGAATTCGGTTTCCGCTTCCGCCGGACGATTGGCGCGGAGCAGCGAGCGGCCCAGCGCGAAGTGCGTCTCAAAATCCTTGCCATCGATTTTTTCGGCGTCCTGGTAAGCCGCGGTGGCCTCCGCAGTTTTTCCAGAGCGTTCGTAGGCCACGCCGAGGGCGAATTTCGCGCGCGCCAGTTTCGGAAGCAACTCCACGGCTTTTTGCAGCGGCGCAATCGCGCTGGCCGGATCGGAATCCAGTAGAGTGAGCCCCAGGTTCAAATAGGCCTCAGACATTTTCGGATTTAACTCGATGGCTTTCTGGTATTGGACCTTGGCGTCGTCCAGTTTCTGCAGCGCAGTGAACGCATATCCCAACTGAAAATGCACCGCGGCGTCATCGGGCTTCTTTTCCAGGTAGGCCTGATAGTCTTTCACCGCGGTTTCGTAATCTTTTTTGTCGAGGGCGGCCTGGGCTTCGCCCAGGGTGTTGCTCAACGCGATTGCAGCGGGGTCTTCAGGAACTCGTTTGTGAGCGGAGCCGGAGCCGGCGCTTTGGGCCGAGACAGCAGTTGAGACGCAGAGAAAGGCAGCAACGATAGAGCACACGCCACGCGGGTTCGCGCTGGTTTTCATTCAACCGTCGAAGGATCCGCAGCAGCCGGAGTTTTTGGCGGCAGCGATGCAGCCGCGTGATTCGAGCCAGAACCGTTGCGACCGTTCAATATTTTCCCCAGGAATTTTCCGGTGTGCGACTGGGAATTCCGCGCCACCTGCTCGGGAGTGCCGACCGCCACCACCTTGCCGCCCTCGTCGCCGCCTTCCGGGCCCATATCGATCACCCAGTCAGCCGATTTGATGACGTCCAAATTGTGTTCGATGATCAACACCGACGCGCCGCCGTCGATCAATTTCCGAAACGCCGTCAGCAGCTTCTGAATATCGTCGAAGTGCAGGCCGGTCGTCGGCTCATCGAAAATATAGAGAATTCCGTTGTTTTCTGAACGGGTGAGATGCGCGGCCAGCTTCAGGCGTTGCGCCTCACCGCCGGAAAGCGTGGTGCCGGACTGACCCAACCGCAGGTAGCTTAGGCCGACCTCCTCCAGAACGCGCAGCTTGGCCGTCACTTTCGGATTCGGTGCGAAGAAGCTGAGAGCTTCGCGCACCGTCATCTGCAACACTTCGTGAATATTCTTTTCCTTGTAGTGCACGTCGAGCACGCTGCTCTTGTAGCGCGTCCCGCGACATTCCTCGCAAATCAGCTCGACGTCCGCCAGGAAACGCATCTCGACCGTGACCGTCCCGTCGCCCTGGCAAGCTTCGCAGCGGCCGCCGGGAATGTTGAACGAAAAGTGCCCGGGCGTAAATCCGCGCTTCTTCGCTTCCGGCGTGCCGGCAAAAACCTCGCGAACGCAATCGAACGCTTTCAGATAGGTCGCGGGATTGGAGCGCGGCGTGCGCCCGATCGGCGATTGGTCGACCATTTCCACCGCGGTCACGTTGTTGTCGCCTTCCAGGCGGTCGCAGAATTCGCGCCAGTTTCCGCCGGTGCGCCGCGCCTGCAACGCTTTGTACAAAACGTCGTAGACCAGCGTCGATTTGCCTGAACCCGAAACGCCGGTGACTGCGACCAGAACTCCCAGCGGAATCATCAGGTCCAGGCCCTTGATGTTGTGGCTGTGCGCGCCGAATATCTTGATGAATTTCCCCTGCGGCTTGCGGCGCCGCGGCGGCACCAGAATTTTCAGTTCGCCGCGAAGATAGCGTCCCGTAAGCGAATAAGGATCCTTCAGCATCTGGTCGCGTGTACCGGAAAAAATCAATTTGCCGCCGTGTTCGCCGGCGCCGGGACCCAAATCCATCACGTAATCCGCGGCCATGATGGTGTCAGGATCGTGCTCCACCACCAGCAGGGTATTGCCCAGGTCGCGCAAGCCCTTCAGGATTTCGATCAGCCGGTTGGTATCGCGCGGGTGCAGGCCGATGGAAGGTTCATCCAGCACGTACAACGCGCCAACCAAACGTGAACTCAGCGAAGTCGCCAGCTGGATGCGCTGCGTCTCGCCGCCGGAGAGCGTGGAGGTCAGGCGGTCCAGCGAAAGATAATCGAGGCCGACTTCGTCGAGAAAACGCAGCCGCTGCTGAATTTCTTCCAGAATCTTTTCGGCGATGGCCGCTTCAAGTTCCGTCAGCTTCAGCCCGTCGAAGAATGGCCGCGCGTCTTTCACCGTCAAGTGGCAGACTTCGGTGATCGAACGCCCGGCCACTCGTACCGCGCGCGCTTCCGGCCGCAGACGAGTGCCTCCACAATCCGGGCAGGTGGCGTAGCCGCGGTAACGGCTCAGAAAAACGCGGACATGCAGTTTGTATTTTTTGCGTTCAAGCCAGTTGAAGAAACCTTTAACACCTTCGTAGCCTTCTTTTTTGTCGCCATCGAGAATCGCATTGCGCTGGGTGATGGTCAGGTCACGATAAGGAATATCGACCGGAATATTTTTGGTCCGCGCGAATTTGCGCATCTCCATGGTCAGCTGGCGATAACGCGGTTTCGTCCACGGCTCAATCGCGCCATCGGCGAGCGATTTGCTCTTATCCGGCACCACGCGATCCAGATCGAAATCGATGGTGTTCCCGAAACCCTGGCAGCGTGGGCATGCGCCGTACGGATTGTTGAACGAAAACAGCCGCGGTTCTGGTTCCTGGTAGATCGACCCGCATTTCTTACATTCGAAGCGCTCGTTGAAGACCATGCGTTCGGGCGCCTGGTCCGGAGAATCGGGAACGAATTCCAGAATGGCCTCGCCGCGGCCTTCGCGGTAGCAAATCTCGATGGAATCCATCAATCGTGAACGAACCTCGGGCGAAAGCGCGAGTCGATCGACCAGCACGTAAACCGGTTTGCTGAAGTTAACGTCGAGCAGGTCTTCCGGCGTGGCGAATTCGAAGATGCGCCCACCCTGATAAAGGCGATTGAAGCCGCGCTTGCGCAGGCTGATTAACGATTCGCGGACCGCTTCCTGCGTCAGCTTGATCGGCTTGCGTGCCCGAGGCGCCTGCGGAGCATTGGTCGCGTCGGGCACGGGCTCCGGCGACAATTTCAATTCGTAAAGAACATAGAAGCGCCGGCCTTCCGGCAGCGCCAGAACTTTCGCAGCGATTTCGTCGAGCGTATCTTTGCGAACCTCTTCGCCGCAGCGCAGGCAGAAAGTCCGGCCGATGCGCGCGAAGAGCAGCCGCAGGTAATCATAAATTTCAGTAGCAGTCGCGACGGTCGAGCGCGGATTGCGCGTGGAATTCTTTTGCCGTATGGCGATAGCCGGAGCAATCCCGGTAATTTCATCGACGTCGGGCTTTTCGATGCGTTCCAAAAACTGCCGCGCATAAGCCGAAAGCGATTCGATGTACCGCCGCTGGCCTTCGGCGTATAGCGTGTCAAACGCCAGGCTCGATTTGCCGGAACCCGACACGCCGCTGACCACGGTGATGGCGTTGTGCGGAATCACGAAATCAATGTTCTTAAGGTTGTGCACCCGCGCCCCGCGGACGCGGATTTCCTCGATGTCTCCCGGCAGAACCTTAGCGGGAGCGACAACGGACGGCAGATCGGGGCGCACGTTCTCTGTGGGTTTCGTCGGCATGTGCCTAAACCAAAAATTATACGCTTCGCGTCAAGCCCCGGCAAATCGCTCGAACGCGCTCCGTCAGACGGCGAAAAATCGAGTTGCGGTACAATCGGGCTGAAATCGTGCGACGCGCCTGAATTGCCGCCGATTGCCTGGGGGATCGCGTGTCCGAAACGCCAAAACACTTCAATCGCGTCATCTGGATTGTTCTCGATAGCGTCGGAATCGGCGAACTTCCGGATGCTGCGGATTACGGAGACGTGGGGCGCGACACGCTCGGCCACATCGCGCGCTCGCGCCCGCTGAATATTCCGAATCTGGTGCGCCTGGGCCTCGCGGACATCAAGCCGCTCGAATATCTGACGCCGGCCGCGGAATCTCTAGGCTCTTACGGCAAAGGCGCGACGCGTTCTCCAGGGAAAGACACCACGACAGGGCACTGGGAAATGGCCGGAATCTGGCTGGATCAGGCTTTCCCGGTTTACCCGCAAGGATTCCCACGAGAATTGATTCAGGAATTCGAAGGGCAGATCGGACGGAAGACTCTGGGCAACAAGCCCGCATCCGGAACAGAAATTTTGAAGGAACTCGGCGCCGAGCATGTGCGAACGGGATTTCCAATCGTCTACACCTCCGGCGACAGCGTGTTTCAGATTGCCGCGCACGAAGACGTCATTCCCGTCGCGGAACTCTATCGCATGTGTGAAATCGCGCGGAAACTCCTCGACGGCCCGAACCGCGTTGGCCGAGTGATTGCTCGCCCGTTCACCGGCTCCGAAGGCAATTTCAAAAGGACCGAACGTCGCCACGATTACGCCGTAGAACCGCCAAAGCCCATGTTGCTCGACGTGCTAGCCGAAAAAAAAGTTCCGGTCTTCGGCATTGGAAAGATTCACGATATTTACAACGGGCGAGGCGTGGACGATTACGTCACCACCAAAAACAACATTGATGGCATGGCCAAGCTGCGAGACGCCCTAAAGTCGCGGCCGACCGGACTGATCTTCGTGAACCTGGTCGACTTCGACATGCTCTACGGCCACCGCAAGGACGTAGAAGGCTTCGCCAAGTCGCTAGAAGAGTTCGACGAACTCCTAGGCCCGATGCTCGATGAACTGGAAACGACCGACTTGCTACTGCTAACCGCCGACCACGGCTGCGATCCCGACCCGGTGAACCCCACCACCGATCATTCACGCGAATACGCGCCGATCGTGGCCTACAGCCCGGGAACCGCTGACGGCGTAAACCTGGGAACGCGCGAGACGCTGGCCGACATGGGCCAAACGGTAGCGGAAAATTTCGGAACGAAAATTCCGCACGGGACAAGTTTTCTGGATTTGCTGACGAAATCAAAAGCAGGGAAGTAGCGCCGATTCTGACTCAGTTGCCCGGCGCCGATTTTCTTGCGTAATACCCGCTGCGGGTCCGCAGCGAAAGCTTGCCATCGCCTTTAGGCGCGTCCAGATCCACTTTCACCGCGCGAAATGTGCCGTCGGTCGCCGTGTTCGTCGGGTAGTAGCCCAGCGTGTACTGGTTGCGAATGTCGCGCGCCACCTGCACGCACACCGGATCCACATCTTCGAGCCGATCAGGAAAAAAAGCCAAACCGCCGGTAGCTTCCGCCAGATCGGTCAAATCCTTCTTGGATTTCCGCACCATCTTCTTGTTGTTCTTGCGGTCGTCATCACTGAAAACGCCGATGGCGTAAATCACGGCATTCGAATCCACCGCCGCCTTCAAAGTGTAAGGAAAACTCTTGCTGCTGGCATCGTCGTCGCCGTCAGTAATGACCAGCAAAACCCGCTTGTCCTTATGCCCTTTCCTCAAATGATCCAGCGAAGCCACGATAGCGTCGCGCAAGGCCGTGCTGCCGCGCGTATCTATTTTTTCCAGAGCTTCGTGCAGTTCCTGCTGGTTGCTGGTGAAATCTTCATCCAGATCCAAATAATATTCGTCGTTGAAATTCACGACAAACACTTCGTCCGCCGAATTGCTGGTGCGAACGAAAGACAACGCCGCCGCATTTACCTGCGGACGCTTGTCTTTCATGCTGGCGCTGTTGTCGATTACCAGACCCATGGTCACCGGAACGTCTTCGGCGGAGAAAACGGAAATTTTCTGCTCGACCTTATCTTCGAAGACTCGAAAATTATCCTGCTTCAATCCGGGAACGAACTGGCCTTTCGCATCCAGCACTGTCGCGTGCAGAACGACCAAATCGACGACCGATTTCAGGTGTTTGCTCTGTTCGGCCTGCGCCGCAGCTTCCGGGCTTCCCGCGGGCGGGGGAGGGGGCGGGGGATTCGGGTACTGAATCTGCGCGGACGCGCACGAGGCCGCGATCGCAGCCATAAAAAAACCAAGCAAAAGTTTGCGCAGAATTGAACTAGTGGCCCGGCGCGTAATATCCGTTTTTGGCATAAACAGTGAGAGGAGGAAGACCCTTTGGCGGCCGCAGCTTGATTTTAATCTTGCGCCATTTGCCATCGTGCGCGTGATCGCTCGGCCGGTATCCAACGACATATTGGTTGCGCAGCTCCATGCTGATCTTGGTGGCAATATCCGGCAAATCTTTCAGGCTGCCCACCACAAAGGTTCGTCCACCGGTCAGCAGCGTCAGTTCCGCCAGCAAATCAGGGCCGAGTTTTTCTTCCGGCGTGGCGCCGCCGCCGGGTTCGTACAGACCGATGGCGTAAATCTGGACGCCCGCTTCCTTGGCATATTTGCGAATATCTTCTTCGGAGTAGCGGCTGTGATTATCGCCTCCGTCCGATATGATGAGCAACGCTTTCTTTGCGTTGTGTGCTCCCTTCATTTCGCTCAGCCCCAGGTAAATTCCATCCAGCAGCGCCGTTTCGCCTTTGGCGGAGGTGAACATCAAATGGCTCTGCAGCTCTTCCACGCTGGGGGTGAAGCGGTTCATCAGCTCGGCGCGGTCGTTGAAATTGACCAGCAGGAATTCGTCCTGCGGGTTGGAGGTCTTGAAGAATTGCACGGCGGCCATACGCGATTTTTCAATCTTGTCGGCCATGCTGCCGCTCATATCGAAAATCACGCCGATGGAGATGGGTACGTCCTCGCTCGAGAAGCGCACGATTTCCTGCTCGACGTTATCTTCGAATACGCGGAAATTATCCTGCTCCAGGCCGGTCACCAGGCGCCCGTAAGGGTCGGTGACCGAAATGTTCACCAGCGCGATATCCGTCTCGGCGTGAAGCGATTTACCTTTCTCGATGCGCTGGGCATTGTCGTTATGAGTGGGTCCGACGGTGGGAGTCTGCGCGAAAGAAACCGGAACAAAAAGGGAAGTCGAAGCGAAAAGAAGAAGGGCGCAGGTTCGCACGCAAGCCCCTGAGATTTCCGGACGCTGCGCACGGAGTTCCATGTGACCCCCACCCCTGCTGCAATTTTCGAACTGCTCCGGGCAGCGGTTCAAAAATATTGCGAGGATTGTACCACTCGAAAATGTCAAAGCAAGCGCGATGCGTTGGGTGCCGCACGCGAAAATAACCGGCCGTCGCCGTTATGATAGGATTCGGTTTGGCGCGAAAAGGTTTGAGGGCCTCATGACGAATTCCGCAAATCCGAAGGTCTTGATCGTAATTCCGGCTCGGTACGCTTCGGTGCGGTTTCCCGGGAAGCCCCTGTCCCCGATCATGGGCAAGCCGATGATTCAACACGTCTTCGAACGCTCCCGGCAGGCCGAAAACGCCGCGAGAGTGGTGGTCGCCACCGAAGACGAACGGATTAAGGCAGCAGTGGAAGCAGCGGGAGGGGAAGCGGTCATTACCCGCGCCGATCACCGTACTGGTACGGACCGCGTAGCCGAAGTCGCGGCTCACATCGAGGCCGACATCTATATCAACGTGCAGGGCGACGAACCACTGATCGATCCGGCGACGGTCGACGCGGTCGCCGCGGCGATGCTCGAAGACGATTCCATCCAGCTGGCCACGCCGTGTTCGCTGATCACCCAGAAATCCGACATCATGGACCCGAACGTGGTGAAGGTCGTCCGCGATTTCGACGGCAACGGTTTGTATTTCTCTCGCGCGCCGATTCCCTGGGTGCGCGACACTGGCTCGCGCGTTGCTGCCAGCTTCTGGAAACATATCGGCCTGTACGGCTACCGCCGCGACACCTTACTGGAATTTCCCACTCTGCCGCCGGGCGAGTTGGAACGTATCGAGCAGCTCGAACAACTTCGCTGGCTGGAAAATGGTTTTCACATCCGCGTGGTCGAAACCGAATACGATCCAGTTAGTGTCGACGTCCCGGCGGACATCGAAAAAGTAGAAAAAATTCTCCGCGAACGCTCAACGGC
The DNA here is from genome assembly GCA_963711325.1 of uncultured Acidobacteriota bacterium. GTDB lineage: Bacteria > Acidobacteriota > Terriglobia > Acidiferrales > UBA7541 > Palsa-295. Next base: position 337,195 of record CAVQDR010000003.1, read on the forward strand.
CTCGTAGGCTTTCTTTCCGCGCTAAAAACCTAGAGGCGTCCGCCGTCGCTGCTGCTAGTCGCAATCATCACGTTCTTGCGTCGCACGAAGTACAGCGCCACACCGCTCATCACCAGCGCTGCCACCACTGCAATCTGTCCAGGGAACGAACGCCATTCGCGCAACGTCGTCATGACCACCAGCGCGCTGGCCGCCCAGGGCACCAGGCACACATACGATAGACCCAACCATCCTCCTGGCACTCGAAAAGTGCGGTGCGCCTGCGGTCTGCGAATGCGCAAAACAATCAGCGCCAGATATTCGAGCACCAGCGCTCCCGTGTAGAGCAAGCACTGAATCAACGCCAAACTTCCAAATGATAGCGCCGCAAAAATCACCGCCAGGCCACTGATCGCCAGGATGGCGGCGTTCGGCGCTGCCGAATCTGAAACCTTGCCGAATATTTTCGGCAGCCAGCCGTCCCTGGCCATCACCAGTGGCAAACGCGAAACGTAAAGAATCTGCGAGTTGAACAGGTTCCACATCGAGACCAGCCCCGCCGCCGCGATCAAGCTCCCCAACCAGCGCCCGCCAATCAATTGCGCGATCACCGGAAATCCTTGCTCCGCGCTCCACACCGCCGGCTCGGTGGTCACACTGACGCCGGCGATGACCGGCAGCAAATAACCCAACACCACCGTGATCATCACCGCCGCCAAAGCGCGCGGATAATTTCGCTGCGGCTGCTCCACCTCGCCGGCAAAAGGCGAGATGTTGTCCCACCCGCCAAAATTAAACACGATGGTCGAGAGCCCCAACAGCAGCGCCTCGGGACGTCCGCGAGAAAGATCCGCGCGTACTGCGCCGATCGCCACCGCCGGTCCCGAGCCGTGCGCCACCCACACCAGCAGCAGGACGACAAAGCAGCCAGAATGAAAATCGCGCTGCCGATGGCCCACGCGCCCACGTCCACCGCCCCGCGCAGATTCACCGCCGTGGCCGTGACGATCACCAGCACCGCTACCAACCAGCGAATCAGAGCGGCGCTGCCTCCCGCGCTCGAACCCAGCGACGGAATGAAAAATGTCAGGTAGCTCACGAACAGTACCGGGAAAATGGCGGCAAGCGCGATCCCATAACCCATCGTCCACCACGCCTCTTGCACCGCCCAAAATGAACCCAGCGATTCCCGCACCCAGATGTAATAGCCGCCTTCGTCCGGCAGCAGTGTCGCCAGCTCCGCCACCATCAGCGCCATCGGCAGGCTCCAAACGATAGGGGAAAGCAGGATCAGCGCGATGGCCCAGCCGGCGCCGACTTGCCCGACCAGCGGCTCAATTCCGAAAGCTCCGCCAGACGTGGTGAAGTACGCGATGCAAATCAGGCCGAATAAAGTCAGCCGGCGTTGGGGTGCCGGGTGCAGCGCCGATGCGGAGGAGTTTTGTTCGTCGGATCGCAGAAAATTTAGCTCGTCGCGGCGCAGTATAGTTCGCGACTCCCCGAAACGCCACAGCGCGCACACGTCATTCTGAGCGCAGCGAAGAATCTCATCCAGCTTGCCTCGGCCAGACCCTGACGACGTGCTTCGCTTCGTCGCGCCGATGCAAACATGCGCAGCCGTTTGCGAACGAAGCGAAGCATCGCCCCGCGTATCACCTCAAAGAAAAATTTTCAGACCGTGATTCGCGGTTTGACAGTCGAAGAGTTTCTCTCCATAATGATTTGTACCCAGTCAAGCCCGGAGGATTTCGAGCGACTTGCGCACCGCCCCCAAATATGTGTTTGTGACGGGTGGCGTGGTTTCTTCTCTCGGCAAAGGCGTGGCAGCCGCCTCCATGGCCTGCCTGCTCGAAAGCCGAGGCCTCAAAGTTACCCTCCAGAAGTGCGATCCCTACCTGAACGTTGATCCCGGCACCATGTCGCCTTATCAGCACGGTGAAGTTTTTGTCACCGACGACGGTGCCGAAACCGATCTGGACTTGGGCCACTACGAAAGATTCACTTCCGCGCATTTAACGCGCGATCACAACTGGACCACCGGCCGCTTCTACGAATCGATCATCACCAAAGAACGTCGCGGCGATTATCTGGGCAAGACCGTGCAGGTCATTCCGCACGTTACCGACGAAATTAAATCCGCCTTCCGCAAAGTCGCCGAAGGCGTGGACATCGTGTTCGTCGAAATCGGCGGCACCGTCGGCGACATCGAATCGCTGCCGTTTCTGGAAGCCATCCGCCAGATGCGCCTGGAACTCGGCGCCGAAAACGTCATTTTCGTGCACCTCACTCTGGTGCCGTTCATCCCCACCGCCGGCGAATTGAAAACCAAGCCGACCCAGCACAGCGTGAAAGAAATGCTGAGCATCGGCATCCAGCCCGACGTTTTGATTTGCCGCAGCGACCGCCAGCTTCCCGCGGAGCTGAAAGCGAAAATCGGATTGTTCTGCAACGTAGCTCAGTCCTGCGTTATTTCCGCGCCGGACGTCAGCAACATCTACGAAGTCCCGATGACCCTCGCGGCCGAAGGCCTCGACGAACAGGTTTTGCGCTTGCTGCATTTAGAAGCGCCGCCGCGCGATCTGAGCCGCTGGCTGGCCATGCTCGAAACGCTGGAGCATCCGGCGGGCGAAGTTCGCATCGGCGTGGTCGGCAAGTATGTGCAGCTCGAAGACGCCTACAAAAGTTTGCGCGAAGCGCTGGGCCACGGCGGCCTCGCCAATCGTCAGCGCGTGGTCATCGAGTGGGTCGAAGCCGAGGAAATTGATTCGCGCGCGGCCGCCGAGCAACGCCTGCGCCACGTCGACGGAATTCTAGTCCCCGGCGGATTCGGCAAACGCGGCATCGCCGGCATGGTTCACGCCATCACCTACGCCCGCGAAAGCCAAATTCCGTTCTTCGGCATTTGTCTCGGCATGCAGTGCGCCACCATCGAATACGCGCGCCAGGTTTCCGGCGTCGAACACGCCGACAGCACCGAATTCGATCCTTCCACTCCCAATCGCGTGATTTATAAATTGCGCGAACTGCTGGGCGTGGACGAAATGGGCGGCACCATGCGCCTGGGCGCCTGGCCCTGCAAACTCGAACCCGGTTCCTTCGCGCAGAAAGCTTACGGCCAGACCGAAATTTCCGAGCGCCACCGCCACCGCTACGAATTCAATTGCGAGTACGAACCGACTCTGACCCGCGCCGGTTTCCGCATCACCGGCCGCACTCCGGACGGCGTGTATGTCGAAATCGTCGAAGCCCCGGACCACCCGTGGTTCGTCGGCTGCCAGTTCCATCCCGAATTCAAATCGAAGCCGCTGGCCCCGCACCCGCTCTTCGCCGCCTTCATCAAAGCCAGCACCGAACACCGCCATCGCCGCCAAGGCGTAACCGCCGAAAAACGCGTCGCCGCCGCCGATCCAGCCACCGATTAGAACTTTCGACCGCAGCCACCAGTCGAACGATCGCGCAGCCTCCACCTCCGACCTGCGGGCGGCCTACCTTGGAGTGCGGCGGCTTGCCGCCGCCTTTGCGAAGTAAAGTCAGGCCGTGCATGGAATAGGGTTCAAAACGTGGCGTGCAGAGACGCCACGCGGCGGTCCGACCGCAGCTTGATCGAGAAATTGCGCGGTTGAAAACCCAACCGTTCCCTAATAGTCTGTTCCTTCGCTAAGGCCGACTTACTCGCACATGCCCATACAACACGGTTTTTCCATCGGCAAAATTCGCTTGGGAGGCGGCGCGCCGCTCTTCCTCATCGCCGGCCCTTGCGTGATCGAAAGTGAAGAACACGCCATGACCATGGCGGAAAAACTCGGCGCGATCACCGCTGACCTCGGCGTTCCGTATATCTTCAAAGCCTCGTACGACAAAGCCAATCGCTCCTCCGGCACCTCCTTCCGCGGCCCGCAAATCGAAGAAGGCCTTCGCATCCTCAACAAGATCAAAGAACGCACCGGCCTGCCCATACTTTCCGACGTCCACGATATCGCCCAGGTCGGCCCCGCCGCCGAAGTCTGCGACATCCTGCAGATTCCCGCGTTCCTCTGCCGCCAAACTGATCTGCTTCTCGCCGCCGGACGCACCGGCCGCGCGGTCAACGTCAAGAAGGGCCAATTTCTCTCGCCGTGGGATATTGCCAACGCCGCCGAGAAAATCGCCAGCACCGGAAACGAAAAAATAATCCTCACCGAGCGCGGCGCTTCCTTTGGCTATCAGAATCTCGTCGTCGATATGCGCTCGTTTCCGATCATGCGCAAGCTCGGCTACCCGGTTGTCTTCGATGTCACTCACTCCGTGCAACTCCCCGGCGGCGAAGGCAAATCCAGCGGCGGCCAGCCGGAATTCATCGAGTCGCTCGCGCGCGCAGGTGCCGCGGCGGGAATCGACGGCATGTTCCTGGAAGTCCATGAAAATCCGGCGAAGGCCCTCAGCGACGGGACCAACGCCCTGCCGCTCGCTCAGTTCAAGCCGCTGCTCCAAAAAATTCAGCACCTCGCCGCGCTCGCCCGCGAATGGGACGCGCGATGAGCCTGTCCGTAGCCAAGCGCGTCCTGCGCATCGAGTCCGAAGCCATCGCCGGACTGATCGAACGCCTCGACCACCGTTTCGAGCAAGCCGTCGAACTTCTCTACACCTGCAAGGGCCGAGTCGTCGTCACCGGCCTGGGCAAGTCGGGCCTGATCGGACGCAAAACCGCCGCCACCTTCGCCAGCATCGGAACTCCCTCGCTGTTCCTGCACGCGTCCGAAGCGCTGCACGGCGACCTCGGCATGCTCACGGGCGATGACGTGCTGGTCGCGATATCGTCGAGCGGCGAAACCCAAGAACTAATCGAGCTCGTCGAAGCCATAAAACGCCTCGGCGTGAAATTAATTACGCTGACGGCCAACGCCAAATCAACGCTGGCCAGCGCCAGCACCATCGTCCTCGATATTGCGGTGAAGGAAGAAGCCTGCTCCTTAAATCTCGCGCCTACCGCTTCCACCGCTGCGGCAATGGCCATGGGCGACGCCCTCGCGATTTCACTCCTCGAACGCCGTGGTTTCAAAGAAGACGATTTCGCGGCCCTCCATCCCGGCGGCCGACTCGGCAAAAAATTGCGCCGCGTCGAATCGCTGATGCACTCGGGCGAAGACGCACCGCGCGTCGCGCCCACCGCAAAAATGCCGGACGTGATCTACGAAATGAGCCGCAAAGGCCTGGGCCTCGCCGCCGTCACCGACGCGTCAGGCAAACTCCTCGGCATCATCACCGACGGCGATCTGCGCCGCGTGATGCAGCAGCGCAAAGAAAATGTTCTGGAGCTGACCGCCGCGGACTGCATGACCAAAAATCCAGTCACGCTGCCGCGCACCGAACTCGCCGCCAGCGCCCTGCGCCGCATGGAAGAAAAGAAGATTACGTCCGTGTTAGTGGTCGACGAGCAGGGAAGACTCGAAGGCGTAGTCCACGTCCACGATTTGTGGACGCTGCAACTTTTTTAGTTCGTGCAGTTCGCGTGTATTCTGTGAAAACGAGGGCGTGAGCGTCCGATGCCGATTCGCGAAATCAAATTTCCTCCCAAAGTCCTCCGCCGCGCCAAGAACATCCGCGTCCTCCTGATGGACGTCGACGGCACCATCACTCCCGGCTACGTCTGTCTCCAAACCTTCCCCGACAACAGCGTCGCCGAAATGAAAATGTTCAACGCCCACGATGGCGCCGGAATCAAGCTCGCCGGAATTATGGGCATCCGCACCGGCGTAATCACCGGACGCGATTCGCCGGCCACCGCACGACGCGCGCGCGAACTTAACATGGAATTCGTAGCCCAAGGCCAGCCGAAGAAGTTGGAGTCCTACAAGGGAATCTTGCTGCGCGCCGGCGTGACCGACGAGGAAGTCGCCTACATCGGCGACGACTTGCCCGATCTTCCGATTCTGCAACGCGTAGGCCTGGCTGTTGCAGTCGCTGACGCCGTAGTGGAAGTAAAACGCGCCGCCCATTACATCACCACAGTTCCAGGCGGCGAAGGCACAGCGCGCGAAGTCGTCGAATTAATTCTGAAAGCCCAAGGCCGCTGGAAACAAGCCATCCCGCAAGCCATAGCCTGAAAAATTCCTGGCGGCAGCGCCCGCGCCAGCCACCTAATAATTATTCTTCTGCTGCTCTTTCCGCATCTGATCAAAAATCTTCTGCACCCAGTCCGGCAGGTCCGGACCTTTGTCTTTCTCGATCTTTAAATTCAACGCAATTTTCCATTTGTCCAGCCAGCCCATGCCTTCGCCGACGTACAAATCGGGCGTGGCATAAGCCGGATCGGCCAGCGCCTGGTCCAGCGAAATAAATTTGTAGCCGCGCTTTTCCAGCTTGGTCAGTATGGCGTCTAGCAATTCCAGGTTGATCTCGTTGTCATGCACCAGAAAAACCTGCGGAATCGGCCGGTTGAAATCGACCAGCGCTTCCTTTTCGAAATAATCGAAATTTTGATCGACGTAATCGAGGTACCCCTGCTTGGCCTTGGCTTCGAGTTTTTTATCTTTTTTCTCCCGCGCGTAAGCCAGCACGTCATTAAAAGCGTAGTCGCCGTCGTCGATCGTCACCGGCGCAATGATGTAATTGCGATCCTTCAGAAATTGCTCGAACGCCGCCTTGTCTGCGGCAGTCGAACCCGTATTCAAATACGGATGACGAAAATATTTTTCAGTCTGTCCGGCGTTCTTCATCAAGACGCGCGTCACCACTTCGCCGCGAATCGTCTCGTCCTCGAATTTCTGCAAGGTTGTGGAATTGAAGCTGTTGTGCTCGTACGTGTGATTTCCCAGCGTCAGTCCGTGGTCCAGCCACATCTGCAGCAATTCCGCGCGCGCGTCGCGCTCGCCCCAAACCTGCAGCTTGCGCTCGTTGACGAAGCCCACCGCCCAAGCATGGTGCGCTTTGATCGTCGCCGGAATTCCGCGGTTGATCTTCTGCAGCATCTTCAGATCCCCAATAGCGTAGTCGTTCCCGGGCAGCGCCCCCGGCAAATCATCCACCGTAACGACCAGCGTCCTTTGCGTGTCCGGCGCAGTTTGCGCAGCCGTGGCTTGCACCCTCGCGGAAGGTGCCGTAGCGGTGGCATACGCCGCAGCAAACGAAAAAATCAGGACAAACGTAACCAGCAAAAAACGGTTCATGGGTGGCCTCAATTCACGGACTTTCAACGGCTCGAATTCACTGCGCGGCGTATTGTGGCGTAAATCCACGGAGGTTCAAATGGAATTTAAGGATGCGAGGAGACCGAAATGCCGGCAGCGAATATGCCGCGTCCAAGTATCGGCCGGTTTCAGAAAGTTGGAGGCGCGGGGCGGAATCGAACCGCCGATAAGAGTTTTGCAGACTCTTGCCTTACCACTTGGCGACCGCGCCTCAGCACGAAACGAACAAAAACGAACCCAACCGCAACTGCGGCTCCGCTGCTTGTAAGACTGCCCCAAAATAAAAAACCCACCTGCCGTTTACCTGGGCGGTGGGCTTCAAAAACCAGAACCGTAGTTGCGATTGCGATTCTAGTCGATCAGCTCACCCGCATCCCGACACACACACCCTGTCGTACAACAACAGGCTTGCGTCGTCGAGTAGTGAAGGGCCGATGACATACGTAAAGCCTAAGCCTCGGGCTCCCAAATCGCAAATCAATGTTTTGAACATTTCGCATAACTGTGGCTTATGACTCAACGGGCGCACCGTCGTTCGCCGGTTCGCGCAGCGCACCTACGCCGGCGGAAGCGCATCGGGCAAACCAAGCTCGCCTTCCCAGCGCGCGATAACCGCGCAGGCCAGGCAATTTCCGATCACGTTCACCGCCGTACGCCCCATGTCCATCACCGCGTCGATACCCAGAATCAGCAAAATCGGCTCGGTCGGCAGGTGAAATGTCCCGGCCGTAGCCAGCAGCACGACCAGCACCGCCCGCGGCACTCCGGCCACGCCTTTGCTGGTCAGCATCAGCGTAAAAACCATGAAGAGTTGCGCAGTCCAGCCCATGTGCATGCCGGCCACTTGCGCGACGAAAACCGAAGCGACCGCCAAATACAGCGACGATCCATCGAGGTTAAAGCTGTAACCGGCGGGAATCACAAACGCCACAATCCGCCGCGGCACGCCGAACGCTTCCATTTCTTCCATCGCTCGTGGTAACGCGGCGCTGGACGCGCTGGTCGCGAACGCGATAAGCGCCGGTTCGGCGATGGCTCGCAAAAAACGTTTCAGCGGCAGCCGCGCGATTTTGGCAACGGGCAGCAAAACACATAACAGAAAAACGATGAGCGCGACGTAACCGGTGAGCAGAAGTTTTCCCAACGGCAGCAATACGCCAATTCCCAAATGACCAACGCCATACGCCGCGGCCGCGCCGACACCGATTGGCGCGAAGTACATCACGATGTTCGTGAAGGCGAACATCGCTTCGCTCAGCGATTCGAAGAAACGCATCAACGGCGCGCGTTTACTTTCAGAAAGCCGCCCAAGCGCCAAGCCAAACAGGATTGCGAATACCGCAACTTGCAGAATTTGATTTTCGGCGATCGACTTGGCGAGATTTTCGGGAAAAATGTGCAGCAGGAAATCGTCCCAGCGCAGCGGCGGAGCACTGGGCACCGCGCCTGCAGGAAGGCCCGCGAGCGCGGCCGGAGCAATCACGCCAACTCCAGCCCTGCTGAAATTGATCGCGGCGATCCCAATGAAGATCGCGATCGTGGTGACGACTTCGAAATAGATCAGGCTCTTCAACCCGATCCGCCCGACGCCTTTCGAATCGCCGTGACCTGCGATTCCGGTGATCAGCGTGCCCAGAATCAACGGCGCCACGATCACCGTAATCAGCCGAAGGAAAATGTCACTCAGGATTCGCAGATGCTCCGCGACGTGCGGCCGGTCGAAACCAATTTCACCGCCGGCCAGCATCGCAAAAAAAATCCAGTAGGTCAGTGACGATTTTCGCAGGCCTCCCGCCGCAATAGCGGCCAGACCCAGCCAGCGGATCAACGCCGCCGCACCCCCGGAAATCGGAAGTAACGCGCCGGCCACGAACAAAACAACGCCGACGAGCGTTAGCGCCCGCAGCAATCGCTTGCCGCTTTTTTCGTCGGGAATCTTCTCGGTTGTCGGGTCCATTCGGAATTGCCAGCGCGCCTTACCGCAGCGCGGTGATACTAACGATTTTTTGCAGATTGTCGAAACCTATTTCGCTTTTGCGCCATCTGTTAATCTTCGTACCTTATGCCTAAATTATCCAACATAAAAAATCTGGAATGCTCCCGCTGCCAGGAACGCATCTCGGCCGAAACGCCGCAGACGCTTTGTCCGAAGTGCCAAGGTTCACTGTACGTGCGCTACGACCTGCAGCATTTGCGCGGAGCAGCAGCGCGCGATGCCGTCATCGCGCTCGATTCGAGCAAGTCCACCTGGCCCGGAATGTGGCGCTATGCGGCCGTGCTGCCCGAAGTGAAACCGGTCACGCTCGGCGAAGGTTGGACCCCCATGCTGCGCAGCAAGCGGCATCCCGCAGTGTTGCTGAAAGACGAAGGCACCAACCCTACAGGTTCCTTCAAGGCCCGCGGTCTCGCGCTGGCGGTAACCATGGCCCGCCACTACGGGCTTCAGAAACTGGCTGTGCCGTCGGCCGGAAATGCCGCCGGAGCGCTCGCAGCTTATGCCGCCGCGGCCGGTATCGAAGCAAATATTTTCATGCCGAAGGATGTGCCGTTCGCCAACTACCTCGAAGCGATTGCTTATGGCGCGAACGTCACGCTAGTCGATGGCCTGATTTCCGATTGCGGACGAATCGTCGCGGAGCGCAGCAAAACCCAAGGCTGGTTCGACATCTCCACCTTGAAGGAACCCTTCCGTGTAGAAGGAAAGAAAACGATGGGATACGAACTGGTCGAACAACTCGGCTGGGAATATCCCGACGCGGTTTTTTATCCCACCGGCGGCGGAGTGGGATTGATCGGCATGTGGAAAGCTTTCGCCGAGCTGGAAGAATTGGGCTGGGTGCGGCCAGGGAGGCGTCCGAAGATGATCGCGGTGCAGTCGTCTGGCTGCGCTCCCATGGCCAAGGCGTTTGACGCTGGCGCGAAAGTCAGCGAAATGTGGACCAACGCTTCGACTTTCGCCTCCGGCTTGCGTGTACCGAAGCCCTATGGCGATTCGATCATGCTGGAAATTTTGCGCGAGTCCGAAGGCTTGGCGCTGGCGATTCCCGACGCCGAAATCCTGGCGTCATTATTAGACTGGGCCAAAAACGAAGGACTGTTTCTTTCGCCGGAGGGCGCGGCAGCAACAGCGGCCTACGACCGCTTGCTGGCTTCGGGTTTCCTGAAACCGAGCGATCGCGTGGTGCTGTTCAATACCGGCGCAGGATTGAAGTACACCGATGTGATTGCGGAAGCGATGGGCATCCAGCGGCCGTCGCCCGCGGCCTAAGCGTTGCACAATTTCCGGGCCTTGATGTAGTCTTTCGTTCGCCGCTGATATTCGTTGAATGAGATAGCTTTCTTTCTCTGGTGCCAAAGGAAACTTGATGATTTCATTTCGCCGCGCCGCCGTTGCCGCCTTCGCCTGCACCCTGCTGTGCCTCCCTTCGTTCGCGCAGCAGAAACCCGCGCCCGAATCCGACATTCCCACGGACTTCAAAGCGCCGTTAGCGAATTACGACTACGTGAAGCGCGTCGAAATGATTCCCATGCGCGATGGCGTGAAACTCTACACCGTCATTGTGATTCCCAAGGGCGCGACGCACGCCCCGATCCTGCTGACCCGCACGCCCTACAACGCCGCCCACCGCGCGCAGCGCAATGAATCCTCCAAAATGCTCGACATTCTGCCACAAGGCGACGACGTCTTCGTCGGCGCCGGTTACATTCGCGTCTTTCAGGACGTCCGCGGAAAATACGGCTCCGAAGGCGCCTACCTCATGACGCCGCCGCCCATCGGCCCGCTCAATTCCACCGGAATCGACGACACCACCGACGCCTACGACACCATCGACTGGCTCGTAAAAAATCTGCCGCAATCAAATGGCAAAGTAGGAATGTTGGGTTCGTCCTACGAAGGTTTCACCGTAGTCATGGCGCTGATTCATCCGCACCCGGCGCTGAAAGTAACCGCCCCCGAGAGCCCGATGATCGATGGCTGGATGGGCGACGACTGGTTCCACTACGGCGCCTTCCGCCAAAATAATCTGGATTACACCGCAGAACAAACTTCCGCCCGCGGCCAGGGCGAACCGATCGGCCGCGAAACCAACGACGACTACACCAATTACTTGCGCAAAGGTTCCGCCGGAGATTTCGCGCGCGCCGGCGGACTCGATCAACTTCCGTTCTGGCACAAACTCGAAACCCATCCCGCCTACGACGCCTTCTGGCAAGGCCAGGCGCTCGACAAAATTATGGCCACGCTGCCGCTCGACGTGCCGATCATGTGGGAACAGGGCTTGTGGGACCAGGAAGACATGTACGGCGCGATCCACTCCTACGCCGCCGTGGAACCGAAAGACACCCACAACGACAAAAATTTTCTGGTCATGGGTCCCTGGCGCCACAGCCAGGTGAATTACGACGGCTATTCCCTGGGACCGTTGCTCTGGGACGGAAATACCACCTACCAATTCCGGCGCGACGTGCTGCTCCCGTTCTTCAATCAGTATTTGCTGGATGGCGCGCCGAAAGCCGACACTCCCCCAGTTTTTATTTACAACACTGGCGAAAATCGCTGGGACCGGCTGAAATCCTGGCCGCTCAGCTGCCAGCAGGGCTGCGCCAACACGCCGAAGCCGCTCTATCTGACCGCCAACGGAGGATTGTCACTGAACGTCACAGGCGTGCCTGCACCAGTCTCCGCGTCTGGCGCAATGTCTACACCACATGACGGAGCTGTGCAGTACGACGAATTTGTTTCAGATCCCGCGAAGCCCGTGCCGTATCTGCTCCGGCCCGTGTCGCCCATGGGCGGCGATGCCTGGCGCGAATGGCTGGTCGATGACCAGCGCATCGTCGATGGCCGCCCCGACGTGATCACTTACGAAAGCGAACCGCTCACCGCCCCGGTGCGCGTCAGCGGCGTGCCCGAAGTAAACCTGTACGCCTCCACCACCGGCAGCGACAGCGACTGGGCCGTCAAACTTATCGACGTCTACCCGGGCACCTACCCGTCGCGCCCCATCATGGCCGGCTACGAACTCTCCATCTCGCTGGATATTTTCCGCGGCCGCTACCGCACCAGCTTCGAAAATCCCGCCGCGATCACGCCGAACCAGCCACTCCTTTACAAATTTGGCCTGCCCACGGTGAACCACGTCTTCCAACCAGGCCATCGCATCATGGTCCAGATCCAATCCACCCTGTTCCCACTCTACGATCGCAACCCCCAAACTTACGTCCCCAACATCTTCGACGCCAAGCCCGGCGACTACCAAAAAGCCACCCAACGAATCTGGCGCGCCCCAGACCAGGCCAGCTTTATCAATCTACCGATCGTCCCGTAGCACGCGAATTACAACTCTCCGTCACCCGAGGTGCCAGATAATTTCCGATGCCTCGATCGAGAATGACGCAAACGTCAATACCAGGGCCGAAGGAAGCAGAGATTTCAGCGCGGCCGCGCCCTTTTCGTTTGCCGAGTGAATTACGCAGAGTTTTGGCGGCGCATCCGCAAGCAACTGCGCGACTCCCAGACTGTTCGCCGCCCCCAAATCGAAATCGAGGAACACCGTGTTCGGCGCGTGTGCCAAGGCGCTGACCGCGTCAACCGGATTGGTCGCAATAATCGCGTGCGGCACGTGCTCGCGAAACCATTCGATCCTCGCCGGCGAGTCTTCCACTACGAGTACCGATCCTAAAATCGCGCGTCGCACGAGCTAGGACCATCATCCCGGTGGAATCGCGGCGTGGCAAGTCAAGGGGAAAGGAAGCCCGCGATAAGTTGGGCTCCCTTTTTTTTGCTATTTAGCTCTCGCTTAGGGGTTGGACAAAATCCGTGGGTCTTCGGCGAACCGGACCTCATCAGTCCGTTGGGGGATGACTAAAAGTGAAGCTCGGCGAAATTTACATCGCGCGTATTTTCATGTAGCGGATCAAATCCGGCGTGAGCTTGATCGCGACGATAATCGCGAGCACTCCGACCGCACCGATCACGTAGTAGCTTGCAGGCATGTTGTCTCCTGAATTGGGCTGGATCTGCATGTTGCGACGTCGCAGCGAGCTGTAATCTTCTCCGGCAATATCCGTGGACCGTCTGTTCGCGTGCATCAGCGCCTCTGTACCGGTTTCCGTTCTCTTTAGTTCGTCCCTCTGTATGTGCATCGCAACGTCGACGGCGCGGCCAGTCTACACCCTGCATTCGCGAATAGCCTTTCTGGTTCAACGATACGAAACCGTATCGCCGGTGGAAATACGGTGAAGCCCTTATTCCTGAAACATACTTCGCCTAGGAATATAGGTACGCGCCCCCGTCGGTTTGGGTACAATCGCGCCGGACGGTGCACCCTTCCATGTCGAAGCCCTCGTTCCAGCCAATCCCCAAAGGACCGAACGGAATTCCTCCCACTGAACTCGACGTGTTATGGATTACGGCCGGGCTTGGCTGCGACGGCGACACTATCTCCATGACGGCAGCTACGCAGCCCAGCATCGAGGAACTCATCCTCGGCGCCTATCCGTGGGTTCCCAAAGTCCGTCTGCACAATCCGTTTCTCTCCTATGAAAACGGCGACGAATTCATGGCTAGATTCCACCGAGCCGCTGAAGGGGACCCCGCACCGTTCATTCTCGTGGTCGAGGGATCCATACCTAACGAGAAGAATAAGAAGGAAGGCTACTGGGCTTCGTTCGGCACCGATCAGCAAACCGGTCAGCCCATTCTCACCTGCGACTGGATTGATCGTCTCGCCCCGAAGGCCTGGGCCGTAATCGCGGCCGGTACCTGCGCCACTTACGGTGGCATCCACGCGATGGAAGGCAATCCCACCGGCGCGATGGGGCTCGCGGATTATCTGGGCTGGAAATGGACGTCCCACTCCGGCATTCCGATGGTTTGCATCCCCGGCTGTCCCGTTCAGCCAGACAACATGACGGAGACTTTGCTGTATCTCTTAAATATGGCGGCGGGGCGCGCTCCTCTTATTCCGCTCGACGACCTTCTGCGGCCGACCTGGCTTTTTGGCCAGACCGTTCACGAAGGTTGCGACCGTGGCGGCTACTACGAGCAGGCCGAATTCGCCGAAGAGTATGGAGCGATTCAGTGCATTGTGAAGCTCGGCTGCTGGGGACCCGTCGTTCAATGCAACGTGGGCAAGCGCGGCTGGATGGGCGGAGTGGGCGGATGTCCTAACGTTGGCGGAATCTGTATCGGTTGCACCATGCCGGGATTCCCAGACAAGTTCATGCCGTTCATGAATCAACCGCCCGGTTCGCTGCTTTCCTCCAGCGCCGTAGCCACTTACGGGCGAGCAATCCACGCGCTTAGACGCTTCACCCAAGCATCATTAAATAAGGAACCTGAATGGCGCCGGCGAGCCGCCAAGAAATTGGCCGAAGACGGACGTTAACGGGCTAAGCACGCTGCAAGTGTGACGAGATGGCTTCTGCGTTCGAGTGGTAAAAATGAGATCACCTGAATCACGGGATTGGATGCGTGAACTAGCGCAGTCTCAGACTGTGCTGGTGGAGAAGCATCTCACCGAACTGGAAGAAGCCGAGGCCGCGCTCCGCGAGTTAGCCGAGGTACGGCTCGAGAACCAAACCGTCGCTTCGCGCGTACTGAGCGAACTGGCCGCCGGCACGGCAGGATCCATTCCCGGATTCAAATCGCTCAACGTGGAAGCGAAATACCGGGCGTTGGTCGAGCAGATTCCAGCCGTCGTCTTCATGGCCTACCTCGAAAAGGGAATTGGCGAAGCGTACGTCAGCCCGCAAATTGAGGCGGCGCTGGGCTACTCCCAGAGCGAGTGGCTGGAAGATCCGGTACGCTGGTACCGCCAGATTCATCCCGAAGACAAGCAGCGTTGGAGCGACGAAGCCGCGGAGATGTTCGTCACCGGGCGCACTTTGCGCTCGGCCTATCGCGTGATCGCGCGTGACGGACGGGTTTTATGGTTTCAGTGCGAAGCCCGAATGATTCGCCGCGAGGACGGCGAGCCGTGGTTCATGCACGGCGTCGGATTCGATATCACCGATCTGAAGCGCGCCGAAGAGGCTCTGCAGGAAGAGCGCAACGTGCTCTCCGCGATTCTGGACACGGTTGGCGCTCTCATTGTCGTCCTCGATCCACAAGGCCGCATCGTCCGCTTCAACCGCGCTTGCGAACGGACCACCGGTTTTGCATTTGCCCAAGTGCGTGAAAAATTCCTGCCCGATCTGTTCGTGCACACCGAAGAGGGCGATGGTTTCCTCGGCATGATTGAAGAGCTGAAATCCGGCCGCACTCCGACCGAGTTCGAATGTACCTGGCTCACCTGGAACGGAACCACGCGGCTGATCGCCTGGTCCACGACTGTGCTGGAAGGCAAAAACGGTCAGGTCCAGCACATCATCGCTACGGGCATCGACATCACCGAGCGCAAGCATCTCGAAAAAGCGATACTCGAAATCAGCGGAAGGGAACAGCGCAGAATCGGCCAGGACCTCCACGACGGCCTCGGTCAGCACCTCACCGGCATCGCCTTCATGAGCAAGGTCCTCGAGCAAAAGCTGACCGATAAGAATCTGGCGGAAGCCGCCGAAGCTCAAAAAATCGTAAAGCTCGTCAACGAAGCGATCAACAAAACGCGCGAACTCTCCCGCGGGCTGCTTCCGGTGATGGCCGGCGCGCAAGGATTGATGTTCGCGCTGCAACAGATGGCGGCAGAAGTGGAAGATCTGTTCCACACCAGCTGCCGCTTCGTCTGCGCCGAACCGGTGACCCTCCGCGATGTGAATACCGCCACCCACCTCTATCACATCGCGCAAGAAGCCGTGAACAACGCGATCAAGCACGGTCACGCCAAACACATCACCATTTCACTTTCTGCGATCTACGATCAGGGAACGCTCGAAGTGCGCGACGATGGCCCCGGCCTGCCCGATCCTCTTCCGCTTCAATCCGGGATGGGGCTGCGCATCATGAGTTATCGCGCCAACATGATTGGCGGTGGATGTGACGTGCTGCGGCACGAAAAAGGCGGAACCCGGGTCACTTGTTTGTTTCCGATCAGGAACGAAGTGTAAGGAAGGAGACGCTATGTCCACCAAAGCGCAAACGGCACCCGACCCGAGAAAGGGTAAGGTCTTTCTCGTGGACGACCACCCGATCGTCAGGCAAGGTCTGGCGCTTTTGATTAATGGCGAGGCCGACCTTGCCGTTTGCGGGGAAGCCGACGGCGGCTTTGCCGCGCTGCAGATGGTGGGCGAACTGCGTCCGGATATTCTGGTACTCGATATCTCGCTGAACGGACCCGACGGCATCGAATTGCTTAAAACCCTCCGCATCAAGAATTCCACACTTCCCGTGCTCATCTTGTCCATGCACGACGAATCCACCTACGCCGAACGCGCTCTGCGGGCCGGCGCCAACGGCTACATCATGAAACAAGAAGCGACGGATAAAGTGCTCACCGCCATTCGCAGAATTTTGCACGGCGAAGTTTATTTGAGCGATCGCCTGACCAACCGTATGCTGCAACACTTCATCAGCGGCACTGTTTCTTCCAAAGACTCGCCGCTCGCAAATTTGAGCGACCGCGAACTCGAAGTTTTCCGGCTGATCGGCGAAGGCCACGGCACGCGCCAAATTGCCGACGAACTGCACATTAGCGTAAAAACGGTCGAGTCCTACCAGGCGCACATCAAAGAAAAGCTCTACCTCCGCAACGCCCGGGAACTCGTACAGCACGCGATTGAATGGACCGTCACCGAAAAAGGGAACTGATCGGTTCCCCCACCGGCTTCGTTTTGGCTGCGGCAACCCCCTGACACTTCCCGCCATCAGGGAATCCCCGATGCAGGGCGTAGGAGAAGACCCGCAGCCGAATACCGTATCCACCTGCTTGAGCCCCCAATCCCAAAGTTATATTTATCGGTTGTATCAAAAAGGAACGGGCTACTCGATGACTGCCTTTCGCAATTCGTTTTGTTCCGCCCGACACGTACCGGCCACTAAGCCAATAACAGTTCGAAAATGTCTCAGCAGTCGCTAAAAAGTTTCATTCAACGCTAGCCAGAAAGGAGATTGCCGCCATGGCAGAAGTCCCTTACGGCCAAAAGACGCAGAAACCGTCACCGGTCTCGGACATCCACATCGTGTGGATGACTTCGGGGCTCGGCTGCGACGGTGATTCGGTTTCAATCACCGCCGCCACGCAGCCCAGCATTGAAGACGTCTTGCTAGGCGCGATTCCCGGCCTTCCGAAAGTTCATCTGCACAATCCTGTACTCGCCTACGAAGTCGGCGACGAGTTCCTTAAATACTGGTATCAGGCGGCGGAAGGAAAACTCAATCCCTTCGTGCTCGTGGTCGAAGGTTCGATACCCAACGAAAAAATTAAGAAGGAAGGCTATTGGGCCGCCTTGGGCACCGACACCAAAACCGGCCAGCCCATCACCACCAACGAGTGGATCGACCGGCTAGCTCCCAAAGCCTTGGCCGTTGTCGCCATCGGAACCTGCGCCACGTACGGCGGAATCCACGCCATGTCCGGAAATCCGACCGGAGCCATGGGCCTCGCGGATTATCTCGGCTGGGATTGGAAGTCCGTCGCCGGTCTTCCAATCGTGAACGTGCCAGGCTGCCCGGTGCAGCCGGACAACTTCATGGAGACGCTGCTCTACCTTCTGTACCAAGTAGCAGGCCGCGCTCCGATGATTCCCCTCGACGATCAACTGCGCCCGACCTGGCTCTTCGGCAAGACCGTTCACGAAGGCTGCGATCGCGCCGGTTACTACGAGCAGGGCGATTTCGCCGAAGTCTACGGTTCGCCCAAGTGCATCGTGAAGTTGGGATGCTGGGGACCAGTGGTGAACTGCAACGTTCCCAAGCGCGGTTGGATGAACGGCATCGGCGGCTGCCCCAACGTGGGCGGCATCTGCATCGGCTGCACCATGCCGGGCTTCCCGGATAAATTCATGCCGTTTATGGACGCACCTCCAGGCTCGCACGTCTCGGCCGGCACCATCGGCGTTTACGGGCGGACCATTCGCGCTCTCCGCTCGATCACCAACTCCACAGTGAATAAAGAACCGAAATGGCGCCACCCAGGCAGCCAGCTCACTACGGGCTACCACCCGCAGACCTACTAAGAGGAGAGTCGACAGACCATGGCTACCATACCGGGAACACTCAAAGATTCTCCGAAGAAGTCAGGCAAGCTCGTGGATATGAATTGGGATCCGATTACCCGAATTGTCGGAAGCTTGGGCATCTTCACCAAGATCGACTTTGAAAACCGCAGAGTCGCGGAATGCCACAGCACCTCTTCGATCTTCCGCGGCTACAGCATTTTCATGAAGGGCAAGGATCCGCGCGACGCGCACTTCATTACCAGCCGCATCTGCGGAATCTGCGGCGATAACCACGCTACCTGCGCCACCTACGCTCAAAACATGGCCTTCGGGATCCGTCCCCCCGCGATCGCCGAGTGGATCGTGAATCTCGGCGAAGCCGCCGAATACATGTTCGACCACAACATCTATCAAGACAATCTGGTCGGCGTGGATTTCTGCGAACAGATGGTGAAGGAAACCAATCCTTCCGTGCTGGCCAAAGCGGAAACGAAACTCGCTCCGCATTCCAACCTGCACGGCTACCGCACCATCGCCGACATCATGCGCGCGCTCAATCCGTTCACCGGCGAGTTTTACCGCGAAGCGCTGCAGATGAGCCGCATGACCCGTGAAATGTTCTGCCTGATGGAAGGCCGGCACGTGCATCCATCCACGCTGTATCCCGGCGGCGTCGGAACCGTCCCGACCATTCAACTTTTCACCGACTACGTGGTCCGCTTGATGAAGTACGTGGAGTTCATGAAGAAAGTCGTCCCGCTCCACGACGACCTCTTTGATTTCTTCTACGAAGCTCTGCCCGGTTATGAAGAAGTCGGGCGTCGCCGCATCCTGCTGGCTTGCTGGGGTTCGTTCAACAATCCTGCCGTCTGCGACTACACCTACAAGAACATGAAAGATTGGGGCCGCGGGATGTTCGTCACCCCAGGCGTCGTGGTGGACGGCAAGCTCGTCACCACGGATCTGGTGGACATCAACCTCAATATCCGGATCCTGCTCGGCAGCTCGTATTACGACGAGTGGAAGAATCAGGAAACATTCGTCAAGAACGATCCGCTCGGCAATCCCGTCGATCAGAATCACCCGTGGAACCAAACCACCATTCCGCGCCCGCAAAAGCGCGATTTCGGCGGAAAGTACACTTGGGTTATGTCCCCGCGCTGGCTCGACAAGCGCACCGGCGACCATCTTGCCCTCGACACCGGCGGCGGACCGATCGCGCGTTTCTGGGCCACGGCGCTGGCTGGGATCGTGGACATCGGTTACATCAAAGCCACCGGCCACAGCGTGAAAATTTTCCTGCCGAAGACGACTTCGCTCCCCGAAGTTGAATTCGAGTGGAAGATTCCCAAGTGGAGCAACGCCATCGAACGCGATCGCGCCCGCACCTATTTCCAGGCCTACGCCGCAGCAGCTGCGCTGCATTTTGTGGATAAGGCTCTCGAAGAACTCCACGCCGGACGCACCAAGACCTGGACCGACTTCAAGGTCCCGGAAGAGGCCATCGGCTGCGGTTTTCACGAAGCGGTTCGCGGCGTGCTGTCGCATCACGTGGTTATCAAAGACCACAAAATCGCAAACTACCACCCGTACCCGCCCACTCCATGGAACGCAAATCCGCGGGATATTTACGGAACGCCTGGTCCTTACGAAGACGCGGTGCAGAACACCCCGATCTTCGAGGAAAACGGCCCCGACAAATTCAAGGGTATCGACATCATGCGCGCTGTCCGCAGCTTCGATCCGTGCCTGCCCTGCGGCGTGCACATGTATCTCGGTAACGGCAAGACCATTGAAACGCATCACTCGCCGATGTTTGGCCTTCAACCCTAAGGGGCGCAACGCAAAGAAAGTTGCCGGATCGCACGACCGGCAATGCATGGAGCAGGGAGTCGATCGCTCGTCTCTCTGCTCCCTATTTTGCTCAAACTACGCACCGGGGATGGCCTGATGTCCGAACACAAGGACGTGCAGCGACGCATTGAGTCGATCGAGGGACTGGTTCGCGAAATCGAGAAGGTCTCCGATCCCGCCGTGCAAAGTCTGTCCAAGCAGCTCGTTCAGTCGCTAATGGATCTGCACGGGATGGGCCTCGAGCGCATGCTCGAAATTACCCATCACAGCGGCGCAGGTGGACAGAAAATTATCGACGATATGGGCCGCGACGATCTCGTCAGCAGCCTCCTTCTGCTGTACGGGCTGCATCCACTCGATCTCGAAGCCCGCGTCGTCCAAGCGCTCGAGAAGAGCCGTCCTTACCTCAAATCACACGGCGGCAACGTGGAGCTCGTTTCCGTGAACGAGTCCGGCGCGGTGACGCTGAAACTGCAGGGAAGTTGCCACAGCTGCCCGTCGTCCGCCGTTACTCTTCAATCGACGGTGGAGCAGGCCATCTACGACGCGGCGCCCGATGTGACGAGCATTACGGTCGAAGGCGTTGTGGCTGAGCCGGCAGTAGCGGGCGGTTTTATTCCCCTTGCGAGCTTGCAAGCCAGCGCAAACGCGCACGGCGCCGGTAATGGCTCGGCGACGCAGACCGAATGGGAAGACGTGTTCGGCCTAGACGCGCTACCGCCGGGCATTCTCCGCAAACAGGACGTCGCCGGCGAACCCGTTCTTTTCTGCCAACTCAACGAAGACTTATATGCGTACGGGATGACCTGCCCTGGCTGCGGCCAGCCGCTCGAAGGCGGCCACCTCGAAAACGCAATTCTTGCTTGCCCCATCTGCCTGCAGAAATACGACTTGGTCCACGCCGGACGCGCCGTGGATATTTCGCCGCTCCATTTACAGCCCATCCCGCTGCTGAGGGAAAACGGCCGCGCGAAAGTTGCCGTGCTGTCCCGCGCGAGGAGCGCCGTTTAACGATGTCCTCGTCGAATGCCTTCGCGAAGCCTGGGCCTTCGGTCAGCCTGCGCGATTTTGCTCGCCGTCGAGCCATCGTCGAGCGCTGTGAAATGTGCAGCAAGGAACTCGCTCCCGAACATCAACATCTGATCGAGCCCGAACAGCGCAAGCTGATTTGCGCCTGCGACGCATGCGCGCTGCTGTTCACCACCCAGGCCGGTACGAAACTGCGCCGCGTTCCGCGTCATTCCCGCTATCTCCCTAATTTTCAGCTCACCGACCTGCAGTGGAATAGTTTGATGATCCCGATCGAAATGGCTTTCTTCTTCAATAGCTCGCCGCTCGACCGCATGGTCGCCTTCTATCCCAGTCCGGCGGGCGCCACGGAATCGCTTCTCGCCTTCGAGACCTGGGATGAAGTTGTGAAGGAAAATCCGATCCTCGAAAAAATGCTTCCGGACGTGGAGGCCTTGCTCGTGAATCGTGTGGGCGCAGCCAACGGCGTCGCGCCGGAGTACTTCATCGTCCCCATCGATGAGTGCTACAAGCTCGTCGGCGTGATTCGTCTCTACTGGCACGGTCTTTCCGGCGGCACCGAGATGTGGCGCGAGATCAAAAAGTTTTTCACCGAGCTGAAAGCCAAGTCTTCCGTGCCGCGCGAGGCCGCCCGTGCCTGAGCTGAATTTCAAAATCGAGGGCGCCGAATCGGTCCCGTTCGCCGCCGTTCCCACCATCGCCTTCAAGCTGCGCGTCACCAACATCCCGCCGGCACAAGTGATTCACACGGTCGTGCTTCGCGCGCAGATCCAGATCGAATCCACCCGACGCCACTACAGCCCCGCCGAACAGGAAAAGCTGGTAGACCTTTTCGGCGATCCCGACCGCTGGAGCCACACCCTCAAGACCATGCTTTGGACCCACGCGATTGTTGTTCTGCCCGGTTTTACCGGCGAATCGCTTGCTGACCTGCCGGTGCCCTGCACCTTCGATTTCAATGTGGCCGCCACCAAGTATTTCCACGCTCTGCAGGATGGCGATCTTCCTCTGATTTTTCTGTTCAGCGGCACGGTTTTCTACCAGGACGAAACCGGCACGATGCAAGTGGCGCCGATATCCTGGGACAAAGAAGCGAAATTCCGGCTGCCGGTTCGAACCTGGCACGACCTGATCGAAAGCTACTACCCGAACAGCGCCTGGCTCAGCCTGCGCAAAGACGTCTTCGACCGTCTGTATCAATACAAAGTGCGTTGCGGCATTCCCACCTGGGAGCAAACCGTGGAGCGCGTGCTCGACTCCGTGGAGGAAACCGCCAAGCCATGAACGCGAAGCTGATCGAGAGCATCGCGAACGCCGTGCTGTACGAAGGCTACATGCTGTATCCCTATCGCCATTCGTCGGTGAAGAATCAGCAGCGCTGGAACTTCGGCGTCGTGTATCCCAAGGCCTACAGCGAAATTCAGCAAGGCACGGACATTTGCCTGATGCAGACCGAATGTCTCGTCCGCGGCACGGAAGCAACCGAAGTCGAAGTCAAAGTCCGCTTCCTGCGGTGCATTGCCCGCCGGATTGGCAGGCTGCTCAGTCCGATTCATCCGCTAGCCGACCTGTCCGAAGCGAATATTGAAGTCGTCGAAGCACTGCGCGTGGGCGGCAATGAGCTGCAATCCTGGCAGGAGGCCGTCGAATGCGACGTCGCGCTGCCTGCGCTGCGGATTGCTGACCTGCTCCGCCAACCTTTTAGCAAAACCTTCGCCTTTCCCGCCGGCACTGACCGCGAAGCGATAAAAGATGACTTAGGCGACGTGGAAGCCTTGATCGTTCGCGACCGCGACGCGATCGGCGGACGCCTCGAAATTTCGGCTGAAGTCGCGCGCGCTGGCGTGTTCCGGCTAACCGCCGTGCTGGCGAATCTAACGCCGCTCGACTCGCCCGAATCTCACGCCCGCGAAGATGTCCTGCTGAAATCCTTCCTCTCGGCTCATACCGTTCTCGGAGTCGCGGACGGCGAATTCATATCTCAAATCGATCCGCCCGCCGAACTGCAGCTCGCCGCCAGCCAATGTCGAAATGTCGGTACCTGGCCTGTATTGGCCGGCGACGAGACCGCCCGCGACGCCATGCTCTCATCCCCGATTATTTTGTACGACTACCCGCAGATCGCCCCCGAGAGCCAGGGCGACCTTTTTGACGGCACCGAGATTGACGAAATCCTGGCGCTCCGCATTCTCACCCTGAGCGACGATGAGAAGCGCGAGATTCGCCAGAGCGATGCCCGCGCCCGCCAGGTGCTCGAACGCACCGAGTCCATGCCTGCCGAACATTTCATGAAACTGCACGGCGTCTTGCGCGGCATGACCCCGGCGGATGTAAGCGTCACCAGCGAACTTGCTCGCGAGGACGAACGATGAACGAGTGGGAATTCAATCTGCTCGAAGACAAGCCCGCCACCATCAGCGTCTTGGTCGACGGTGTGGAAGTGAAGCCGGGCGACCGCGTCCGCCTGCGACCGCGGAAGGGCGGCGACATTTTCGATATCGCGCTCGCTGGAAAAGTCGCCACTGTGGAATCGATCGAGCAGGACTACGAAGGCGGCTCGCACATCTGCGTCGTCATCGATGACGATCCCGGACGCGACATCGGGATGATGCGTCAGCCCGGCCACCGCTTCTTTTTTGCCGTATCCGAAGTGGAAACCATGGAGCAGCCGCTGCCCGCGGAAGCGAAGCCGGCCACCGCCGCTGTGACCACGCCGACCATTTTAATCGCCGGCATTGGCAATATTTTTCTCGGCGACGATGCCTTCGGCGTCGAAGTCGTAAGCCGCTTCGCGAATCGCCAATTGCCCTCCGGTGTTCGGGTCACTGATTTCGGCATTCGCGGATTCGACCTCACCTACGCTCTCATCGACGGCGCGGACGTCACGATTCTCGTCGATGCCTGTCCTCGAGGCGGCACCCCCGGCGACTTGTATGTCATCGAGCCTGATCTCAATAATTCAGCTGCGGAGCAAGCACCCGCGACCGTGGACGCTCACGGCATGAATCCGATGGCGGTGCTTCGCGTAGCGCAGGCGATGGGCGGCCCGCTTAAAAAAATCCTCTTGCTCGGCTGCGAGCCGCAAACTTTCGGCCCCGAAGAGGGTCAGATGGGATTGAGTGAACCGGTCGCTGCGGCTGTCGAGCGCGCCGTTCCGCTTCTCGAATCCGTAATGAATCGGTTGCTGGGTGGTGAATGGCCTTTGAAAGCAGAACCCTAGGGGGAGAAGGAGAAGATATGGATACACAAGTGATTCGACGAAATGGAAACGAGTACTCAGACGACACCAAGAACACGCTCTTCCTGCTGGGCGGCGTCGCACTCGCCGTATTCGGCGCAGGACTGATTCTCACCAACCCGAACGTCCGAAAATACATGAGCCAACTCGGCGTCGGCAATATCGCCAAAGATTTGATGCCAGACCTGGATCGCTACTTGAAACTGCGCTCGATGTAGTTGCTATCCTTCCGCGAATTTGCGAAAGGCAAAGGAATCGAGATGTCTGGCGCGTTGGGAGTACAAATGCCGGCGGAAGCTGCAGCCTTGCGCTATCAAATTGATCCGGGGCCCAGCAGGCTGACGATCAAGGTCACCGCCTCGGGCATGCTGTCCGCGATGGGCCACAATCCCACCATCGCCGTTGGCAGTTTCTCTGGCGAAGCCACCGTAACGCCAGAAACCCTGGACGGCGCATCCTTGCGCGTTACCGCCAAGCCCGACTCGCTCGAAGTAACCGACGACGTGAGCCAAAAAGATAAAAGCGAAATCGAAACCAAGATGAAGCAGGAAGTGCTCGAGACATCCCGGTTTCCGGAAATTACCTTTGAGAGCACCGGAATTTCTGCGACGAAGATGGGTGATACGCAGTACGCCGCGAATCTAACCGGTAACCTGACGCTCCACGGAGCTACGCAAGACCCAGTCCGTGACTTGTCAGGTCTCTCTCAGCGGCGACACGGTTCGCGGCTACGGCGAATTCACCATCAAGCAGACCGATTTCGGTATTCGTCTCGTCTCTGTGGCGGGTGGCGCATTGAAAGTGAAAGACGAGGTGAAATGCACATTCGACATCACCATGCGCAGTCAGGCGTGAAGACATGCAGCACAGTGAATCAAGCCCGAACGCAGGGCCGGACCTAAACAGCGCGCCGCATTCCGGCGGAGGATGTCACATGTGTTTGGCGATTCCAGGAAAGATTGTCGAGATCTCCGCTGAAGATTCGAACCTCGCTCTGGTCGAAGTCGTGGGCGTCCGCCGTCACGTAGATCTCGGCCTGCTGGAAGACGACCAAGCCGAAATCCGGCGATTGGGTTCTGATCCACGTGGGCTACGCCATGAGCAAAATCAGCGAACAGGACGCTGCCGATCAGATGCGCACCCTCGAAATGCTCGGCGAGAGCGAAGCCGCCATCGAGGAAGTCACCGGCTACGGCCTCGAAGACCCGCCCGCAGCGGAAAGCTCCGTTGCGACGGAAAATTCGGCCGCCAAAGCGGCAACTTCCCAGAGTTCGTAGTTCGAGGCCCGAAATGAAATACGTCGACGAATTCCGAAGACCGGAACTGATCAGCAAAACGGCCGAAGAAATTCGCCGCCTGGCCGATCCCAATCGCCATTATCGTTTGATGGAAGTTTGCGGCGGCCACACCCACGCCATCTATCGTTTCGGACTGAAAGACATCCTCCCCGAGAATATCGAACTGATCCACGGCCCCGGCTGCCCGGTCTGCGTGCTTCCCATGGGCCGCATCGACGACGGGCTATCGATCGCCGCGAAAGGCGACGTGATTTTCGCCGCCTTCGGCGACATGATGCGCGTCCCCGGCACCAACGGCAGCCCGCTCGAACACAAAGCCCGCGGCATGGATGTCCGCATCGTGTATTCGCCCTCCGACGCGATCAAGCTCGCCAAAGCAGAATCCCGACAAGCACGTGATGTTTTTCGCCATCGGCTTCGAGACCACCGCTCCCTCCACCGCCCTCACCTTGCAGCGCGCCAAAAAGAAGGCACTCCACAATTTTTCCGTCTTCTGCAATCACGTCACCATCATCCCCGCCATCCGCGCGATTCTCGATTCGCCGGACATGCGCCTCGACGGTTTCATCGGTCCGGGCCACGTCTCCACCGTCATTGGCTGCCGCCCCTACGAATGGATCGCCAAGAACGAAAAAAAGCCGATCGTCGTTTCCGGCTTCGAGCCTCTCGATCTGCTGCAATCCATCGTGATGCTTCTGCGCCAGCTGCGCGCCGGCGAAGCCAAAGTCGAAAATCAGTACAAGCGCGTGGTGCCCTGGGAAGGAAATCCCGCCGCCCTGCGCGCCATGGCTGACGTTTTCCAGCTCCGCCCATATTTTGAATGGCGCGGCCTCGGATTTATTTCTCAGTCCGCCCTCCGGCTTCGCGAGGAGTATGCGCGAATGGGACGCCGAGCGCCGTTTCGAGGTCCCCGGCATTCGCGTCACCGATCCCAAAGCCGCGCAGTGCGGCGAAGTTTTCAAGGGCGTGCTGAAGCCCGCGCAGTGCAAGTTGTTTGGTAATGAGTGCACGCCGGAACATCCGGTCGGTGCCTGATGGTTTCTTCGGAAGGATCATGCGCCGCATACTACAACTACGAACACCGGAAAGCGTCGCAACTGACGAGCATCAGCGTGCCGGCTTGAGCGCCGCTCCTGAAACGTCGAATGGATTGCAGCAACCAGCCGCCGCGCGCCCGGTCATCGTCGCGCCCAGAATTCGTTTTCGCGAGCCCCAGATCGAAATGGCTCACGGTGCGGGTGGCAAAGCCAGCCGCCGCCTGATCGAAGGCCTCTTCGCGCCGCTGCTCTGCGGAGCTTCCACCGAACCACTCGCCGATGCCGCGCATTTGAATATCGAACGGCGCGCCGCGTCGCCATCACCACCGATAGCTTCGTCGTGAATCCGCTGCGCTTTCCCGGCGGCTCCATCGGCGAACTCGCCGTCAATGGTACCGTAAACGACCTCGCCGTTTCTGGCGCACGTGCCGAAGCTCTGGTCATCACTTTCGTTCTCGAAGCGGGCCTGCCCACCGAAATACTGCAAGCAGAAATTGCAAGCCATGGCCGATGCCGCTCGCGAGGCTGGCGTCCGCATCGTCGGCGGCGACACCAAAGTCGTCGAACACGGCAAAGCCGACCTCATGTACATCTCCACCACCGGCATCGGCGCGCCGATCCCCGGCATCGAAATCAACCCCGCGTCCGTTCGCCCAGGCGACAAGGTTCTTCTCTCCGGTCCCATCGGCGATCACGGCATCACCATTCTTCTCGCCCGCGGCGAACTCGATATCGAAGCCGATCTTCGCTCCGACACGCGTTCCGTGTTGCCGTTCGTCGAAGCGCTGGCGCGCGTAGCGGCTTCCGTCGATTCGCTGGATGCGCGATCCCACTCGCGGCGGCGTCGCCACCTCGCTCAACGAACTTGCGCGCGATTGCGGCCTCGGCGTCGTCTTACAGGAGGACGCCATCCCCGTTCGCGATGCCGTCCGCGGCGCCTGCGAGCTGCTCGGCCTCGATCCGCTCCACATCGCCAACGAAGGCCAGTTCCTCGCCGTAGTCGCCGCCGAGTCCGCCGACCAAGCTCTTGCAGGCCATCCGCGCACGTGCCCGGCGGAGAAGAAGCGCGCATCATCGGCGAAATGCAGGAGCAGCCTGCCGGCTCCGTGCTCGTTACCACGCAATATGGCGGCACGCGCATCGTCGACATGCTCGTCGGCGATCCACTGCCGCGCATCTGCTGAGAACCGACGATGGCCACTCAAGTGCGCACTCGCGAAATCAAATCGAGCAGCGCCTCTTGGCGCGCAATCAGCTCTTCGAGAGCTTTTTTGCCCGCGAAGCCGGACGCCTCGCCGAAGCCTGCCGCGAAATGTCCGAACGATTCTTGCGCGGCGGACGCCTGCTCGCCTTCGGCCGCGGGCCGTACGCCACCGACGCCCAGCACGTCTCGGTCGAATTCGTTCATCCCGTCATTGTCGGCAAGCGCGCCCTCCCCGCGCTCGATCTTTCCATCTATTTTCGGCCTTGGCTCGAAGCCATCGTCACGCCGGAAGACATCGTGATGGGCTTCGGCCCTCCCGAAGGCGATCCTGAAGTCTGGGCCGCTCTGGAATCCGCCCGCGCTCGCGGCGCCATGACCTTCGCTCTTCCCGGCCTCGAAGGCTCCTACGCCATTGGCCCGCACACCTCCGATCCCTTCATGCATCAGGAACTGATCGAAATTCTCTATCACACGCTTTGGGAGACCGTGCACGTCTTCTTCGAGCATCGCGAACTCGGTCACGACGTTGGCGCGGCCGGCTTTCTCTATCCCTTCCTCGGCCAGGAAAAGCAGGGCACTGCCGACGCGATGGTCGAAGTCGCAAACTCCATTCAGATGAAGGTTGCCGACGACGCCAAGCTGCGCGAACAAGTCGCGCAGCGAGCAGTCCGAACAAATCGGCAACGCCGCGGCCGCAATGTGCGAGCGCGTGCGCAGCGGCGGCAAGCTCATCATTTTCGGCAACGGCGGCTCCGCTACCGACGCCAATGACTGGGCCATCGACTGCATCGCGCCGCCCGTCGGACTACCGTCCCATTCCCGCCGTTTCTCTTTCGCTCGAACCGGCCAACATCAGCGCCATCGCCAACGACGTGGGCACCGAGCTGATTTTCCTGCGCCAATTCATCGCTCAAGCCGCACCGAACGACGTCGCCGTCGGCATCTCCACCAGCGGCGGCTCGCGCAACATCGTCATCGCTCTGGAGGAAGCCCGCAAGCGGGGCATGCTCACCGTCGCGCTTCTCGGCTACGACGGCGGCGAAATTCTTCGCCGCGGCCTCGCCGATTTCCCAATCGTGATTCATTCCGATTACATTCCGCGCATTCAGGAAGTGCAGGCGTCCGTCTACCACGTGATCCGCGAAACGATGGAGGTTCTCAGCCGTGGCTAAGCTGGAACTATTCGGCACCAGCACGCTGCCCGCACACGCAGGAAATGCGCGAGTGGCTCGAATGGCGCGGCGACGATTTCGTCGAGTACGACGTTGAAGCCGACCACGACGCCCGCGAACGCATGCGCGCTCTTTCCGGCGGCCAGCGCACCGTCCCGGTGCTGGTGGACGACGGCAAAGTTGTGCAGATCGGCTGGCAGGGACGAGGCTGCGTCGTCGGAGAGTAATTTCGAATGAGCGCCTGCTCCATCAAAGTTCGCGGCGTCGTGCAGGGCGTGGGCTTTCGGCCCTTCGTCTTCCGCCTCGCCCGCGCCAACACGCTCGCCGGCTGGGTGATGAACGGAGACGAAGGCGTCGAGATTTTTCTCGAAGGCGCCGATCCCGCGCCTCCAGGCTTTCGTTCGCGAACTGAAAATCGCGCCGCCCGCCGCCGCGCAAATCTGCCGAAATCGAAGTCAGCGCTTCCGCCCCGGTCGGCGTCTCCGGTTTCAGCATTCTGCGAAAGCCGCCATCAGCACCGCCCCACCACGCGAATTTCGCCGGATCTGCCGGTTTGCGACGATTGCCTGAGAGAACTTTTCGATCCTGCCGATGCCCGCTTTCACTACCCCTACATCAACTGCACAAATTGCGGCCCTCGTTACACGCGTCACCCAGCGTTTACCGTACGATCGCCAGAACACCACGATGAATGCGTGGCCGCTTGATGTAATTTTTGCGCCGGCCAGTACGCCGATCCCGCCGATCGCCGGTTTCATGCGCAGCCCGTCGCGTGCCCTGCCTGCGGGCCGGAATATTTCCTGCAGCACGGCAATGAAACGGTTCATGGCAGCGCAGCCAGCATTCGCCGCGCCGCCCAGCTTCTAGCTGACGGTAAAATCGTCGCCGTAAAAGGCCTCGGCGGCTACCACCTCGCCTGCGACGCGCGCAACGCCGCAGCCGTTCAGTCATTGCGCGAACGAAAATATCGCAAAGAAAAACCGTTCGCCGTCATGGCCCGCGACCTCGACGTCGCGCGCAAGATCGCCGTGATATCCGCCGGCGCCGAAGATCTGCTCACATCGGCCGCTCGCCCCATCGTCCTCGCTCCTGCCGCCGAGCAGTTCGCCCGGCGTCGCGCCGGGCACAAACGAGCTCGGCGTAATGCTGCCTTACACTCCCGCTGCATCATCTGCTCTTCGCCTTCGGCGCGCCCGAAGTTCTGGTGATGACCAGCGCGAACCGCTCCAGCGAACCCATCGCCTATGAAGATGACGACGCACTCGCGCGTCTCGCGTCGATCGCAGACGCATTTCTCATTGGCGAGCGTCCCATCGCCCGCCGCGTAGACGATTCCGTCGCCACGCATCGGCGCCTTCGGCCCCGCGATCCTACGCCGCTCCCGCGGCTACGCTCCCGGCGCCGTCACCACCATCCCGGCAACCGCCCCATTCTTGCGCTCGGCGCCGATCTAAAAAATACAATCACGCTGGTCGTCGACGGCCAGGCCTTCGTCAGCCAGCACATCGGCGATCTGAGTGACTTCCAATCCCTTCGCGCCTTTCAGGAAACCATCGCCGACTTGCTGGCCATGTACGACGTGGATCGCAACGCCCTTCTGGTCGTCAGCGACAGCCATCCGCAATACGCGTCCTCTCTCGAAGCAGCCGCCATCGAAGCTGCCGAACGCGTCAGTGCGCAGCATCACCGCGCCCACATCGCTTCCGTACTCGCGGAGCGTCACGCGTGGGAGAAACGCGTGATCGGTGTCAGCTTTGACGGCACCGGTTACGGTGACGACGGCACCATCTGGGGCGGCGAGATTTTCGCGGGCAGCGTGAAAGACGGCTTTGCGCGCGTCGCGCACCTGCGTCCCGCCGTTCTGCCCGGAGGCGATGCAGCCGCGCAATTTCCCGTGCAAGCCGCCGCCGGATTCCTCGCGCAAATTACGGACCTGCCGGACCTCAGTGCCCCGCCTTTTTCTTTTCCATCGCGCTTCGACGACGCTCAGCAACTCATGAAACGCGGCGTCCGAAGCTTTACTTCCACCTCGATGGGCCGCCTTTTCGACGCCGCTGCCGCGCTTCTCGGGTTCACCCACAGCGTGAGTTTCGAAGGTCAGGCCGCCATCTGGCTCGAGCAACAAGCTCGCAGCGCCGCCAACCAAGACGCCTATGAATTTCCGTTCGACAAAAAAGAAATCGATTTTCGCCCGTTGCTGCGCAATGTCGTGCAAGACCGCTCCACCCGCCGCTCCGTCCAGGAAATCGCGAGAGCCTTTCAGCGCGGAATCGCGCGAGGAGTCGCCAACGCAATCGTTCATCTCGCCGAGGCGCAAGATATCGACACGCTGGTCTTGTCCGGCGGCGTCTTCCAAAATCAACTTCTCTTGGAAGACCTGAACACCGAGCTGAAGGGAAGTCGCCTCGTTATTTGGACCAATCGCGATGTTCCCGCAAACGACGGTGGCATCAGCCTCGGCCAAGCCGCTCTCGCGGCCTTCGGTCGGTGCCAAACAGCTCCTGAAGAGGCCGCCCATGCATGAACTCTCCATCGCCATGAGCATTGTCGAGATGGCCGAAGAAGAATCGCAGCGCCAGGGCGGCCTGCGCGTCACGGTTGTCCGTCTCCGTCTCGGTGCGCTAGCGGGCGTGGTGAAAAACGCTTTACTGTCTTCCTACCAACTCGCCTGCGAAGAAACACCGCTCACCCGCTCGAGGCTGGAAATCGAAGACGTCCCCGGCATCGTGTTTTGTCCGGCCTGCAACGCGCGACGTCCGGTGCAAAACTCAGAATGGTTTCGCTGCTCCGCCTGCGGCTCGCTCGCATCCGAAATCGTCAGCGGCAAGGAACTCGAAGTGGTTTCGTTGGAGGTCGAGGAATGAATCCGGTCACCCGCCTGGTCGAAGTCCGCCAGAACGTCCTAAAAAAGAACGACCTGCTCGCTCGCGAGCTCCGCCAGAGGTTTCAAGACGCCGGCGTCTTCGTCATCAGCATGGTCTCCAGCCCCGGCACGGGCAAAACCACCCTCCTCGAAAAAACTCTCGCCGCTCTGAAACAAAAATATCGCGTCGCCGCGCTCGTCGGAGACCTCGCCACCGAAAATGACGCCGTCCGCCTCGCCCGCAGCGGCGCTCCCGTGAAACAAATCACCACCGGCACTCTCTGCCACCTCGAAGCCGCCATGATCGAATCCGCGCTCGAAGACTGGAATCTAAACGACCTCGATTTCCTCTTCATCGAAAATGTCGGCAATCTCGTCTGCCCGTCCTCCTACGACCTCGGAGAGGAATTGCGCGTCGTGCTGATGTCCGTAACCGAAGGGGAGGACAAGCCGCTCAAGTATCCGACCATATTCAACACCGCCGACGTAGCCGTGATCACCAAAATGGACCTCGCCACCGCCGTCGAATTCGATCACGCCGCCGCCATTCACAGCATCGAATCCGTCCGTCCCGGCATGCACATCCTAACCGTCTCCGCAAAATCCGGCGAAGGCCTGGACGCATACCTCCAATATTTCGAATCCCGCCGCGTGTCCAATCGCCGGTAATCTAGCTTCGCCGAGCATACCAACGGGAGGAGCCTAAAGTTTAGCAACGCACGAATTCAAACTCGGCGTCGCTACTCGAACCGAAATTGTAACGAGACTCGGAGCTGGAATGGCTCGGTTGGATGGAAAACGTCGGTGAATGCGGCGTCGCCTGTCGGCGCGATGCGGGAGATGTAGGCGTAGTCGATGTCGTGGTCGCGGCGGTTTAGCAGGTTTAGGAATTCGGCGGAGAGGCGCCAGCTTTTGTTGAATTGATAGCCGGCTTGGGCGTTGAGCAACGCCGTGGAATCGGAACGATAAATTCCGTCGGAGGTCAAGTCGCGCGGGCCGAAATAGCGCAGGCGCAGGCTCGACGAAAAACCTTTGTAATCGTGCAGGGTCACGCCTGAGGAAATCACCAGGCCGACCGCCTCCGGCACCCGAAAGCCTCCTGGCCCTGGAACCGGGTACAGACCGCCGCCCGGGTTGGCGTACGCCGCATCTTCCGGATCAATTTCGGTAAATCGGGCGCGGGATTCCGCGAAATCAAAATCAAAAGACCAGTGGTCCGTCGGAGTGTAGAAGTTCGCCCACTCCACGCCATAGCGATTGCTCGGCTGGGCTGACGCTACCGTGCCGCCGGTGTCGCCATCCTGCTGCAGCTCAGAATTGCTGTGGAGATACCAGAGCGAAAGCGTGCTTTGCAGATGCGGGATTGCCGTGGTGCGCACGCCGACTTCGCCGCCTTTGGTGGCAACCAGCGCAGCAATCGGAGTGCTTGGCGTTGGGAAAGGATTGTCCGGCGAAATCGGTTGCGCGTGTTGCGTGGCGCCGCGCGCGTCGTTGCTGTGGAAACCGAAGCCTCCCTGGATGTAGAACTCGGTCTGGCGCCACGGACCGAAAATCAAGCTAGCTTTGGGGCTGGGCAAAAACTTAGTGGCCGAGCCGGAATTGAGCTGCGAGAAATTGATCACCGGACTGCCCGGCAATTCGCTCGCAGTGTACGGCGGAGTCAAGCTGGTCACGTTGTAGATGGCTTCGTCACCGCGAATGGCCAGGACCGAGCGGAATTTTTCGGTCCACTGGATTTCATTCTCCGCGTAAAAACCGATCATGGTGTCGGTAAACGTATTCAAATCGGTATCAGCGGGGAGCAGGGCGATCAGATTCGGATTGGTCACGCATTCGGGCATGGGTTGGTCGTTGCAGGCATTGACGTCGTTTTTGTCGGTGCGCACGCGGTTTTCCGAGCGGAACAGGCCGTTGTGGATCCAATCGTTGCGGACCTGCAGACCGAAGGTATTGACCACCTTGTGCCCAAACCAATTACCGAAAATCGCGTGGCGCGCGTCCAGGCCGGCCACCCAGCGCCGGTCTTGCTGTTCGAACTGATCGCCTTTGACCGGGTCGTCGAGGAAATAGGTGAAGTCGGAAAATAAATCCAGATCGTAATAAAAACCGTAGCCCGAGATTTTGGTCTCGGAATTTTCACCTTGATGGTGCCATTCGCCCTGCAGGCTGTAACGCTGGGATTCGCCGCCGTCGGTGGGATTCAGCGCGCCGAAAAAACCAACCACCGGTATCGCGGTAACCGGGATTTGATCGCTGGAGTGCCAGGTGCCCCGGTAGGCGCGGGCGCTGACGCTGAAACGATTGCTTTCGCCGCCCTGGCTGTAGCTAACCAGGCCGTTGTATTTGTAATAGTTGTCCTCGTGCGTGGTCCACGGGCCGTTGTCGTGATAGGCCTCACCGCCATAGAGCAAATTGCCCCTGAAAAATTTTCGCGATACGCCGAAAACGAACCGCCCAAAACCATACATGCCGCCTTCGACCTGGAAAAAGCTTTCGGGAAGGGTCTTGAAAAACACCAGATCAGCTGAAGCTGCTGAGCCGTAGTTGCCGACGTCCGCGTAGTATGGACCTTTCTGAAAATCCACCCGCTCGACCAATTCCGGGATCACCGTGTTCATGTCCGCGTAGCCCTCGCCGTGCGCGTGCGAGGGCAGATTCAGCGGCATGCCGTCGATGCCAATGGCGATGTCCGTGCCGTGATCCAGATTGAAGCCGCGCAGGAAATATTGGTTGGCCTTTCCACCGCCGGCGTGTTGCGTGATGATCACGCCGGGAATCGTCTCCAAAATTTCTCCGGCACGAAGAATCGGATGGTCTTGGATTTCCGTCGCGCCTACCGTGCCTTGAGTGGCGGACTCGGCAATTCCAATCAGGCTATCTTGCCGGCCTTGGACGTTTACGGTGGTGTTCACCGAGCCGACCGCTAGGGCGATGCGCAGCGGGGGCGGTGGGCCGGTGGCTCCGATAGTGACGGGAATTTCTTTGGTTTCAAAGCCGGCGCTGGAGACAACGAGCTGATAGTTACCGGTGGCGAGCCCAAAAACAATAAAGGAGCCGTAGGTGTCCGACTGAGCCGTCTTTTGCAGGACACCGGTTGCGCTTCGAACCTGCACAGTGGCCCCGGCGACCACCGCGCCCGAGGTGTCAACTACGGTTCCTGTTAGCGGAGTGAGTCCTTGGGCATTTGCAGCTACCCAGGTCGAAGCAATCAAACAGTACAGAATGATCAGAGGCACCGCGCATGTGTGCAGCCAACCCGTTGAGCGCCCGAATCGCAAGACGCCTCCACATACGAATGCGTAATTCGTGCTACATCCTGGCGGGCTACTTGTAGCACATTCTGTAAAAACGTGCTATCACGCATTCCCGAGCCCGAACGCCCGGCGCTACAAATTCGCCGGCGGTACATCCGCTACGCTATAAATAGGGTTCGGATTTTGGCGCGACCGACGCAAAGGAGCTTTATGGCGGCCTTAGCACGTACCGGTTTTTCCATTGATCGCGAATTGCTTGCGAAATTTGACGCGGCGATTTCCGGTAAGGGTTACAAGAACCGCTCGGAGGCCGTTCGCGACTTAATGCGCGACCATCTGGTTTCCGAGGAGGCCGACAAAAATAAAGTCGTCGCCGGGACGCTGACAATTGTGTACGACCATCACCGTCCGAATCTCACCGAGAAATTAGTGGACGCTCAGCATCAGGCCGGTAGTCAAGTGTTGGCCGCAACCCACGTGCATCTTGACCATCACAATTGTCTGGAGGTGGTGATCATGAAGGGTCGCAGCGGTGCCATCCGCGATCTCTCGAATCGCATTCTCAGTTTGCGCGGCGTCAAACACGGGCAACTGGTTATCACCAGCACCGGGAAAGACCTCAAGTGAGCGCCGCAAAACAGCAAGCGGCTCGTCATTGGTCTGAAGCGGGCGCGAGCGCGTTTAACGCAGTAACCGGACAAATGGATCAATTCAACCCGCACAAACTGAATACTTCGGCGGGGAATTTGACAAGGGAAAGCAGTAAGGCCAACTGCATCAACAGGCTTTATGGAGCGGGCGATGGGAATCGAACCCACGTCCGAAGCTTGGGAAGCTTCTATACTGCCATTGTACGACGCCCGCTCACCGGTGCTGGCTGCGATTATACACAACTGCAATCTGGGACGGAAAGGGCTTAGCGCACCCGCCCGAAGCCGGTTACGTTCTGCGCGCAGACGCTATAAATACAGTCACCTCGCTCCAGACTGAAGTCCAAACCGCATCCTGCCGATAGTTCAGAGTATCTGGGGCACCAACGGCAGCGGTCCGCCGACGGGAGGAATTTTCGCGTGAGCGAACGATCGATCGTGGTGACGGGATCGAAGGGCGGCGTGGGCACCACCACCGTTGCGCTGAACTTGGCAGTCCACATGGCGCGCCTGACCAAAAAACGTATCGCCCTGCTCGAATTCGCGCGGCCCTTTGGCCAGATCGCGCTGATGCTCGATGCCGAACCTCGCTTTACTCTGCTCGACGCCCTCGAACGCGCCGCGCGCCTCGACGAAGCCCTGCTCCCCAGTCTGATGACCCGGCACAAAAGCGGCGTCGAAATTATGATGGGTCCGCGGCACCTCGCCCTCAGCGCCGAACAGCGTCAAACCGTAACCCTCGAAGGCCTGCTCCGAATTTTCGAACTCGCCCGCAACGTTTTCGATTTCGTAGTGGTCGACCTCGGCTTCGTCAACGCCGCCGAATGGGCCCGCGTCATGCACGGCGCGGACACTTTGTTGCTCATCTGCGAGCCCGGAGCCCTCGCGATGGGGATGTTGGAACGTTATCTAAATGCAGTCGACTCCGCCGGTCTCGACCGCTCTCAATTCCAGGTCGTCGTCAATCGCTCCCGCCAGAATGACGACTCCATAATTTCCGAACAGGAACGCCAACTCGGCCAAACGTTTTTCGTCCGCCTGCCCAACGATTACCGCCAAGTCAGCGAAGCCGTCAGCCTGGGAATCCCCCTGACCGCCGTCGCCAACAATCCTCTGGTCGCGCGCTACCGCGACATGGCGGCGAAACTGGTAAATCCCCAAGCCGAAGATCCGCGCCCGGCCTGCGAACCCTCAGCCGCGCTCGTTTCCGCCTGAAGCGACGCACGCTACGATCTCCGGCTACGCGCCCCAACCGCGTGCCCAAGCTGAGCAAATCCCCGGCTGGTTCGTTCCATTCATTCCCACCGAAACTTCCGTCGCCTGATTCAAAAGCCTTCGCCGTGTCGCCGCCGCAACCCTCCGTGATAAAGTTGTGCGCTGCATTCTTCCGAATGCGCGCGGAGGGGAAGTGGCGTATCGAGACCTGCGAGATTTCCTGAACACGCTGGACAAAAAAGACGAACTGCGCAAGATCGGCATCGAAGTCGATCCCGTCTTCGAAATCACGGATATTTCGGATCGCACCGTAAAAGTCGGCGGCCCAGCTCTGCTCTTCGAAAAGCCCAAAGGTTCCCGCGTCCCGGTCGTAACCAATCTCGTCGGCACCGAAAAAAGAATGTGCCTGGCCCTCGAAGTCGACTCGCTTGAGGAAATAGCCGACCGCGTCCACTCCTTCATCGACCTGCAATCCCCGCAGGGAATTTTCGAAAAAATAAAAATGCTGCCGAAGCTGGCCGAGATCGGCTCGTTCTTCCCCAAAATCGTCCGCAGTGGCGCCTGCCAGGAAGTCGTCCGCACCGAAGGTTTCTCGCTCGATTATTTCCCCATCCTCAAATGTTGGCCGCAGGACGGCGGCCGCTTCATCACCTGGCCCATGGTCATCACCAAAAATCCCGACACCGGCAAGCGCAACGTGGGCTGTTACCGCATGCAGGTTTTCGACGAACGCTCCACCGGCATGCATTGGCAAACCCAAAAACACGGCGCCGATCATTACCGCAACAGCCGCGGCAAAAATCCAAACGGCCGCCTCGAAGTAGCCGTAGCCATCGGCGCCGATCCCGCGACAGCTCTAGCCGGCATTCTCCCAGTCCCGCCCGACATGGACGAATTCCTTTTCTCCGGCTTCCTCCGCCGCGACCCAGTCGATCTAGTTCCGTGCAAAACGGTCGACCTCGAAGTCCCCGCCAACGCCGAAATCGTCTCGAAGGTTACGTCGAAATCGGCGAGACCAGAGTCGAAGGCCCCTTCGGCGATCACACCGGTTTCTATTCGCTGGAAGGGAACTACCCGGTCTTCCACATCCAATGCATCACCCACAAAAAAGACCCGCTCTACCTCACCACCATCGTCGGCCCGCCTCCGCAAGAAGACTATTTCATGGGCCACGCCATCGAACGCATCTTCATGCCGGTGATGAGAATGCAGTATCCCGAAATCGTCGACGTCGCCATGCCCGCCGAAGGCATATTTCAGAATTTGATGATTGTCTCGATTCGAAAAAGTTATCCAGGCCAAGCCAGAAAAATCATGAACGCCATCTGGTCGCTGGGCCAAGCCATGTTCACCAAAGTCGTAATCGTCGTCGACCACGACGTCGACCTCAAAAATAACAGCGAGATTGTCTGGAAAGCTCTCTGCGCCATCGATCCGGAGCGCGACATTCAATTCGTTCTGGGCCCGGTCGATAGCCTGGACCACGCCGCGCGCCGCCAGGATTTCGGCTCGAAGATGGGCGTCGACGCCACCCGCAAATGGCCCGAAGAAGGTTTCGCCGGACGTTGGCCTGACGAGATAAAAATGGACGCAAGCACAAAAAAAAGAGTGGACGCAATTTGGCAACAGTTAAAGATCGAAAATCCGAAGAAAAAGTAAAGCCCGGGCGAATCTGTTTTTGTTCGCCTAAAACGCTGTTTCTCGCGTTATTTGAGCCTTTTAGCGCCCTCCTACCTGTCCTTTTCACCTGTACCTTTCGCCTTCCTGTCCTTCCGTACGGTTTTTACCAATAGCACACCAAGGAAACAGCTCGCTTGACACTCTACGTCGTGGATGTAATAAACGATTCAAAGCGGAGGGTACCGGGCGTAGCAGTACTGAGGTGCCCTCCCATGAATTCCAGCGCTCCGGGGTGATGGGCGCAAGCAGCAAGCGACAGAAATAAAATCCTGAAATCTTTAAAGCAGCAGACCAAGCCGTGTCCGTCCAGCGAAGCGGGGCGGGTGAGGAGTGAGGGGCCGCACGATGTTCAATCTCGGTAAAACAAAATCTTTGATCGGCCTGGACATCGGCTCGAGTTCGGTGAAAGCCGTCGAGCTGAAGAAAACCAAAGCCGGCTACGAGCTGGTCAGCTACGGGATCGAGACCTTGGCGCAGGACACCGTAGTCGACGGGGCCATCATGGACGCTCCTTCGGTTGCGGAAAAAATCATCTCGATCTTCGACGGCCAAAAGATCAAAGCCAAAGACGTGGCCACTTCGGTTTCCGGACACTCCGTCATCGTCAAGCGAGTCAGCATGCCGCTGATGACCGAAGACGAACTGTACGACCGGGTCCAAGCCGAAGCCAGCCAGCACATTCCTTTCGACATCGCCGACGTCAACCTCAGCCACCAACTTCTGGAAGCCACCGAAAACCAGATGGACGTGCTGCTGGTCGCCGTCAAGAAAGACAAAATTCTGAATCACACGAACGTTCTCGCCCAGGCCGGAAAATCTCCGGTGGTCGTCGACATCGACGCCTTCGCCTTGCAGAACTGTTTCGAAGTGAACTACGAACCGGATCCTTCGCAGGTCGTTGCCCTGCTGAACGTCGGCGCCAGCGTCATGAACATCAACATCGTTCGTGGCTGGACCCCGCTCTTCACTCGCGACGTCTCGGTCGGCGGTAACCAGTACACCGATGCGCTGCAAAAGGAACTGGACCTCAGCTTCGAAGATGCCGAAAAGTTGAAGATGGGTGGCACGCTCGCCGGAGTCAACGAAGAGCAGCGCACCGCCATCCTCCGCTCGGTGTCCGACATTCTGATTCTGGAAATTCAGAAAACGTTTGACTTCTTCCGGGCCACCGCCAGCGGCGAAAATATCCGCCGGATCTATATCGCGGGCGGCACGGCGCGCGTTCCGGGGTTGCTCGACCTGCTGAAAGAAGAGTTTGCGATGCCGGTCGAGGAGTTGTACCCGTTCCGCAAGATTGCCATCAATCCCGCGCGTCACGATGAAAGCCAGATCCGCGAGTTGGCGCCGCGCTTGGCTATCGCAGTAGGGCTGGCGCTGAGGAGCTTTGATACCCCATGATTCGGATTAACTTACTCGGCCAGAACCGGCCAAAAATCACCAAGCAGTCCGTTCCCATACAGAACGGCCTGCCCATCATCCTGGGGATCGCGGCCGTGGTTATCGCCGGCATCGTGCTCTTCACCATGTACCTTTCGCAGAAAAAACAACTCGACGATACCAACGCCCGCATCGCTTCCTTGCGCGCGGAAAAGGCCAGCCTGCAGCAGGTCAAGCAGGACGTCGACCGCTTCGAAGAGCAGAAGAAAGCTTTGCAGACCCAGATCGACGTGATCGAAGGCCTGCAGAAGAATCGTACCGGCGCTCAGGAATTGCTCCAGATGGTCGCCAACACCGTGGTCCGCGTCGATCAGCTCTGGCTCACTTCGCTGGATCGCAATGGTGATTCGCTCTCCATCGGCGGCGAAGCGGGCAACATCAACTCCGTTGCCAACTTCATGACCCAGTTGAAGCGCTCCGGCTACTTCGACAAGATCGAAATTCAAGAGGCGAAAGAAGACGACGTAGTGAAGTCCGTCACCACTTACGGATTTACCATGACCGCGAACGTGGCTCAGACTCCCACGCCGGAAGCGACGCCGCAAACCAAGGCGACGTCAACTCCCACACCGCCGCCTGCGCCTGCGGCGAAGGGAAGGAGCTAGCGATGGCTACCGGATTCCGTGATTGGCCCTGGCCACTTCAAGCATTGTTCTTCTTGGGACTC
This sequence comes from uncultured Acidobacteriota bacterium, assembly GCA_963711325.1. Taxonomy (GTDB): domain Bacteria; phylum Acidobacteriota; class Terriglobia; order Acidiferrales; family UBA7541; genus Palsa-295. The sequence continues at coordinate 378,035 of CAVQDR010000003.1, forward strand.
GCGGTCGTCTTGATCGCCGCCGGCTTGTACATGCCCGGCTCGCCCTTGGCCTCCGTCCGCAATGAGCTGGAACAGGCTCAACAGACCGAGAAACCTTTGCAGGCCGAAGTAGCGGGTTTGCGAGTCTACAAACAGCGCCGCGCCGAACTGCAATCGCAGATGGACGCTTTGCAGAAGCAGCTCGCCACCCTGCAGACCATCGTGCCGGAAGATAAGCAGACCGACCAGTTCATCATCATGATTCAAAGCGCGGCCACCAGCTCCGGAGTTTCCATTCGCCGGATGAAGGCGCTGCCGATCGCCAGCAAACAGTATTACTTCGAGATGCCGTTCGAAGTCGAAGCCGATGGCCCGTACTTCTCGGTCCTCGACTTCTTCTCCAAGCTCGGCCGGCTCTCGCGCATCATCAATGTGGGCGATTTGAAATTGAAAGGCATTTCGTCCAAGACCAACACCGCTTTTCACATGAGCCCGTCCAGTTCCGTTACCGGTACCATGAACATCACCACCTTCTTTTCAAAGGCATCCGATGCGGCGTCGTCCAGCACGGCAACGTCAACCGCCACAACTGCTCCGGCCGGCGCGCCAGCAAAGCGATAGGGCAAAAACGATGAAACTTGCAAACAATTCGGCAAAACTTCTCGTCGGCCTGGCGCTTTCGTTTTGCCTGGTTGCCGCTACCGGAGCGCAAACCGTTCCAGCTTCGGCGACGACGAAGAAGGCTCACAAGAAATCCGCAGCGCCCGCGGCGAAACCCGCAGCGGACGCCGGCGCAGCCAAACCGGTTATCGCGGAATCCGGCAAGCGTGATCCATTCTTGCCGCTGGTCAACGACCGCAAAACCGGCGGGCCTCCTCTGCCTCCGGGCAAAGCCGGACTGCAGGTGGCCACCGTGCACGTCGACGGGACGGTCAGCTCGCCCAGCGGAATGCTCGCGGTCGTCTCCAATCCCGATCAGCGAGTGTACTTCCTTCGTGAAGGCGACAAGTTGTATGACGGAGACGTCGAAAAGATTGGTCTGGACGGAGTGACGTTCAAGGAAAATTCCAAAGACGCCTTCGGTAAGCAGGTCGAACGCACGGTTACGAAACGAATCTATCCGAGTGCAGGAGAGCAGCAATGAGGATTATGCGGAGGGCGTGGGGCTTTACTGCGACACTTGCGGCAGCCCTGATGTTGACGAGCGGCTCACTTTCAGCCAGTGATGCCCCGGTCGTGCATGTGAAAGCGGTGGTCAAGGACGGTGCGGTGACGCTGGAAGCTCAGTCCACCGGCACCTTCGAATACACCACCTATCGCCCCAGCGAGAGCCTGTACGTGCTCGATCTGAGCGGAGTTTCGGCGGGCGATGCCACCGGAGCCAAAGTGGTGCCCTCGGAATTCGTCAAGAGCTACCGGGTCACCTCGTACTCCGCGGGCCAGAAGCCCGTGGTGCGCGTCGAAATCCTGCTGCGGCCCGGCGTCGAGCCGCGCCTGCAACGCACGGACAACCACGAATTGATGCTGCTGGTTTCCGCCACTGGCAACGCCGATGTCTCGGCCAAGCCGGTCGCCATCACCAGCGCGCCGGCAGCGCCGCAAGCGGCACCGCCGGCTGCCATGAAACCGGCCTCCACCAAGACCGCCCCGGCCGCGTCCGCTACCACCAGCTTCGAAGCCATCAAACAGGTCAGCCTCGCGCAGAATGGCGACAAGACCGAAGTCAACATCACCGGCAGCGGCAAGCTTGATTACAAAGTCACCCGCTTGAGCAATCCCGATCGCATCGTGCTCGATTTCTCCGGCGCGCATCTGAAGACCACCGAAAAGAACATCGCCAGCAATCTCGATCCGGTTCGCGAAGTTCGCCTGGCTCAATTTACTCCGGAAGTTTCCCGCGTGGTGATCGACCTCCGTTCGCCCGCGCACTACAACGTCAACGCTTCCGGAAATGCAGTCACCGTATCCTTTGCGACGGCCAGCGCCAACGGCGGAGCAGCGAAATCCACGCCCGAAGCGCAGCCGACCGAAGTAACTGCCACGATTACCAAGGCCACCATCAAGACCGAAGCGGCGCCGGCACCGGCACCGGCCGTAGTCGTTCCCGCTCCGGTTGCTTCCTTGCCCGCGGCTTTGACCGGCAGCGGAACGGCTCTGGCTTCGCCTGTAATCGCCCAACCTGCACCGAAGACCGAATCGTCTCCCGCACCGAACGTGGTAATCGCCACCACCACTCCCGGACCGGCACCCGCGCAGCAAGCGGCCACGCCTCCTCCGGCCGGCCGCTACTCCGGTGAACCCATCTCCGTCAATTTGAAGGACGTCGATCTGCGCGACTTCTTCCGCCTGATTCACGAAATCAGCGGCCTGAACGTCGTCGTCGACCCAGCCGTCAAGGGTTCTCTCACCATCGTTCTCGACGATGTACCGTGGGATCAGGCCCTCGACATCGTGCTCAAGAACAACGACCTCGACAAACAGCTCGACGGCAATGTTCTGCGCATCGCCACCAAAGATACGCTGAAGAAAGAAGCCGACCAGAATCGCGAACTCGCTCGTGCCCAGGCCGAAGCTGCCGACGTGGTCACCACCACTCGCGTCCTCAGCTATGCCAAGGCCGAAGATCTCGTCCCCACCATGAAGAAGTTCCTTTCTTCCCGTGGCGACATTCTGGCCGACAGCCGCTCCAACACTTTGATCATTCGCGACGTGCCGAACGTTCTCCCGGTTCTCGACAACCTGCTTCGCCAGCTCGACCGCAAATCGCAACAGGTCGAAATCGAAGCCCGCGTCGTCGCGGCCAACCGTTCGTTCTCGCGTGAAATCGGCACCCAGTTGGCTCTCGCTCTGGCCTCCGGCCACAGCATCGTCGGCGGCGCGTCGGCGGTCGGCACCAGCCCGATCACCCACACTCCGGCTCCTCCACTGTATGTAGGAGCGCCCAGCAACGGCTTGCCTCCGTCCTCGGCCCCGATGCCGCTCTTGACCAACCTGGGAGCTGCCACGCCAACCAGCGGCTTGAGCTACGCTTTCCAGAACGGCCAGTTTGCCTTGGATGAAATCATCACCGCCGCGGAAGAGCGCGGCGTTGGTAAGCTCATCTCCAAGCCCAAGGTCATCACCCAGAACAACCAGAAGGCGGTGGTCAAGCAGGGTACGAAAATCCCGGTGCAGACGATCGTCAACAATACTGTTTCCGTGCAGTTCGTCGACGCCGTCCTGGAACTGGACGTCATCCCGCAGATCACCGCGGATGGCACCATCTACATGGACGTGGACGTCAAGAACGACGCGATCGATTCTTCCATCCCGCGCGTTCAGGGCATCCCGGCTATCGACACTCAGGAATCCAACACCAAAGTGCTCATCGCGGACGGCGGCACCGTCGTAATCGGCGGCGTTATCGTCACTCAACAGCGTACCGACGTTCAGCAGGTGCCGCTCCTCGGCAGCCTGCCGGTCGTGGGCAACCTGTTCAAGCACACCACGGTCAGCTCGACGGCCCAGGAACTGCTCTTCTTCTTGACCCCGCGCATCCTGCCGGGATAGTTTCAAGAAGCAGTAGAGGGGCGTTAAGCAGGACGTGAATAAAAGCTCTCTTCAATTGAAAACCAGCCGGGGTCGACTCAGTCGACTCCGGCTTTTGTTTTCCGCCTCCGGCGCCGACGCCATTCTGGTCACCCATCTTCCCAATATCCAATACCTCTGCGGATTCACCGGCAGCTCCGGCATCCTGCTGGTCGAGCAGCAGCGCGCCACGCTCTTCACCGATAGCCGCTACACCTATCAAACCCGCGAAGAAGTCTCCGGCGCGGAAGTCCACATCGCCGCTCACGGCCTGGTGCGCGCGGTCGGAGATCGCCTGAAAAGCCTGCGCGGCACCACCCAGCTGATCTACTCCGCCGGGCAGGTCAGCGTCGCCCAGAAGCGCATGCTGGGCACCACCGCTGGACCCCGGGTTCGCTGGTCCGCTGGTGCCAGCGAGGTCGAACGCCTGCGCACCGTGAAGGACGCACATGAGCTTTCCCGCATGCGCGACGCGGCCAAGTTGATCAGCGACATTTGGACCAAGACCGTAGCCGCCATGAAAGTAGGGAAGAGCGAACTCGCCGTCGCGGCCGAGATGGAATACGCCATGAAGCTGGCCGGAGCGGCCGGTCCTTCGTTCGAGACCATCGTCGCCTCCGGCCCCCGCTCCGCCTGGGCCCACGCCCGGGCTACGTCCAAGCTACTCAGGAAAAACGAGTTGGTCGTGATGGACCAGGGTGCTATACTGCGCGGCTACTGCAGCGATATGACGCGTACGGTCTTCCTGGGCCGGCCTTCCGATCGTGTCAGGCGGCTCTATCACGCCGTTCTGGACGCCCAGCAAGCCGCAAAATCCGTCATCAAGCCGGGTGTCACCACCGGCGAAGTCGATAAAGCGGCCCGCGATACGCTGCGACGGCACAAGCTGGACCAGTACTTCACGCACAGCACCGGCCACGGCTTAGGACTGGAAGTGCACGAGATGCCTCGGTTAGCGCGGGGCGAGCGTTTCGTTTTGGAACAGGATATGGTCGTTACCGTCGAGCCTGGCGTTTACCTCGAAGGCTTGGGCGGCGTAAGAATCGAAGACGATGTCGTCGTCACCGCCGACGGGGCAGAAGACTTAACCAGCACTACCAGGGATTTTCTCGAACTATAAATGGCAAAAAAACCGAAAAGTGAAGCAGCACCGATCGTCACCCGCGCGCGCTCGGCCAGCATTTCCGAGGGCGTAGACCTGGCTGAAGTAGAACGCTTGCTCCAATTCATGGAGAAGCACGGCCTCGAAGAATTCGAATACAAACGCAAAGGCCTGCGCATCTGGCTCAAGAAACCCTCAGCGCACGCTCCCGTAGCCTACGCCCAGATGCCGCCGCCCGAAATCGTCGTGGCTGCGCCGCGGCGCGAAGCTGCGGCGGCCAAAGCCGAATCGACGACGGCGCCGGCCGACGCTGCTCCGCGCTCCGAAGAAAACCTGCATATCGTCAAATCGCCGATCGTCGGCACGTTCTATGCCGCCGCTGGGCCGGACGCCGAAGCTTTCGTCAGCGTCGGAACCAAAGTCGATTCCGGCCAGACCCTGTGCATCATTGAAGCCATGAAACTCATGAATGAAATTGAATCGGACGTGGCCGGCGAAATCGTGCGCATCTTCGTCGAAAATGGCCAGCCGGTCGAATACGGCGAATCGCTGTTTGGCGTTCGCTCCAATCGTAAGAAGTAGCTTGCTCCGAGCCCAATGTTCCGAAAAATTCTAATCGCCAATCGCGGCGAAATTGCTCTTCGTATTCTGTCTGCTTGCCGGGAACTCGGCATCAAGACCGTCGCCGTGTATTCCGAAGCCGACCGCAACTCCCTGCACGTTCGCTTCGCCGATGAAGCCATCTGCATCGGCCCGCCCCGCAGCAGCGAAAGCTATCTGAATATTCCGCAGGTCATCAGCGCCGCCGAAATCGCTAACGTCGACGCCATTCATCCCGGTTACGGCTTCCTTTCGGAGAACGCCAACTTCGCCGAAGTCTGCGAAGCCTCCCACATCACTTTCATCGGCCCCGGCCCGGACGCCATCCGCCTGATGGGCGAAAAAGACAAAGCCCGCGAAGCCATGGGCGCCGCTGGCCTTCCGATTATTCCCGGCAGCCCCGGCATCGTTCCCGACGAAGATTCCGCCAAACGCATCGCCGCCGAAATCGGCTATCCCATCATGATCAAAGCCGCCGAAGGCGGTGGCGGCCGCGGCATGCGCATCGTTCGCGACAAAAACGAATTGATTCCCATGTTCCGCACCGCGCGCACCGAAGCCGAACAGGCCTTCGGCAGCGCCAACGTCTACATGGAAAAATTGATCGAACGACCCCGCCACATCGAATTTCAGGTCCTGGGCGACAAGCACGGCAGCGTCATCCACCTCGGCGAACGCGAATGTTCGCTCCAGCGCCGCCACCAGAAAGTCCTGGAAGAATCGCCTTCGCCCGCGCTGGACGCTACCACCCGCAAAAAAATCGGCAAGCAGGTCGTCGACGCCCTCACCAAGCTCGGCTATCACAGCGCCGGTACCGTCGAATTTCTCCGTGAAGATTCCGGCAACTTATATTTCATCGAAATGAACGCCCGCATTCAAGTCGAGCATCCCGTCACCGAAATGGTCACCGGAGTCGACCTGGTTAAAGCGCAAATCCGCGTCGCCGCCGGCGAAAAACTCGAGACCATTCTAAAGTCCCCCATCGAATTCCGCGGCCACGCCATCGAATGCCGCATCAACGCCGAAGATCCCGAAACCTTCACTCCTTCGGCCGGACGCGTCACCGCCTTCCGCGTCCCCGGCGGTCCCGGAATCCGCGTCGATACCGCCTGCTACTCCGATTGCGTGATTCCGCCCTACTACGATTCGCTGATCGCCAAAATCATCGCCTACGGCGACAACCGCAATGAAGCCATCGCCCGCATGAATCGCGGCCTCGACGGCTTCGTCGTCGAAGGAATCAAAACCACCATCCCGCTGCACAAGCGCATCCTGGCCGATCCCGATTTCATCGCCGGAAAATTCGACACCCATTTTCTCGACCGCCGCGTCACGGTGGCATCCAAGTAGCGCGGAGCCTCCGGTTGTTCCCCAGCCTGTACGCGATCGTCGACGCCACCCCAGCCGATACCAGCGCCAACACCCTCGCGTTCGCCAAATCTCTGCTGCAGGGCGGCGTGCGTCTGATTCAACTTCGCGCCAAGAATTTATCTTCGCGCCAGATCTACGAACTCGCCCAGGTCTTCACCGAAATGATTCGCAGCCGTGGAAGCCGCAAATCGCGCGCTCCCGCCCGCGACTTTTATCATCAATGACCGCCCGGACATCGCCGCGATGACCGGCGCCGCCGGAGTCCACGTCGGCCAGACCGATCTGCCGGTGCAAGCCGCGCGCAAAATCTGCCCCATTCCGCAGTGGGTCGGCGTCTCTACCCACACCATCGAACAGCTGCGCGCCGCCGACGCCACTTCCGCGGACTACATCGCCGTCGGCCCCATCTTCTCCACCGCCTCCAAGGAAAATCCCGACCCCGTCGTCGGCTTGGACTTTTTGCGCACCGCCCGCAAATTAACCCGAAAACCCCTTGTAGCCATCGGCGGCATCACAGTACAGTCCGCCCCAGACGTCTTTCGTGCCGGAGCCGATTCTGTTGCCGTCATCAGCGATCTAAGGGCCGCCCCGGATCCGGGCGAGCGGGCCCGCGAATATCTGGAAATCGCCCGCACCGTTGCGCGCGAAAAGCCGTAACGCAGTTTCCTAAAGCATATTCGTAAACGTACAAAGGCGAGGTGCATGCCGGAAAATCAGCGAACCGCGATCGCCACAACAGAATCAGCCGAACTCGTCAAAGGCCTCGGCCTTTTCGATTCGACCATGATCGTCTGCGGCTCCATGATCGGCTCCGGCATTTTCATCGTCTCCGCCGACATCGCCCATCAAGTCCAAAGCCCGGCGCTGCTTCTCGCCGTCTGGCTCGTCACCGGCCTCATGACTCTGATCGGCGCCCTCAGCTACGGCGAACTCGCCGCGGCCATGCCCAAAGCCGGCGGCCAATACGTCTACCTCCGCGAATCGCTCGGCCCGCTCTGGGGTTTCCTCTACGGCTGGACCATGCTCCTCGTGATTCAAACCGCCACCATCGCCGCCGTCGCCATCGCCTTCGCCAAATTCACCGCCGTCCTGATTCCGTGGTTCAGCGCCGAAGCCTGGATCTGGCGCCTCGGCACCATCGGCCCCTGGCAATTCTGGTTCGGCGCCCTCGGCCCCTACAACGTCGGCCTCAACCACCAGAACTTTCTCGCCATTCTCTCCATCGTCCTGCTCACCTGGATCAACACCCGCGGCCTGCGCACCGGAAAAATTGTTCAGAACGTTTTCACCGTAGCCAAAGTCGGCTCGCTCGCCGGCCTGGTCATCATCGGCTTCTGGTCTTCGACGCAAATCGCCCGCCAAATTAATTTCACGAATTTCTGGCGCAACGCCGGTCTCTGGGTCATGCATCCGTATCCCGCCGACCATCCACTCTGGAATATCGGCACCATCACCATCGTCGCGGTCGCCATGGTCGGCGCTCTTTTTTCCGCCGACGCCTGGAACAACATCACCTTCACCGCCGCCGAGGTTAAAAATCCCAGCCGCAACCTGCCGCTCTCGCTCGCCCTCGGCACCGGAATCGTAATTCTGCTCTACACCCTCGCCAACGTCGCCTATCTCCGCGTGCTGCCAATCTCTGGCGACCCGCACGGCGCCACCGCCATCGCCCGCGGGATAGAATTCGCCGCCGACGGCCGCGTCGGCACCGCCGTAGCCGAAGTCGCGCTAGGTTCTGCCGGTGCAATCGTAGTCGCCATCGCCATCATGATTTCCGGCTTCGGCTGCAACAACGGCCTGATCCTCTCCGGCGCCCGTATTTATTACGCCATGGCGAAAGACAAGCTCTTCTTCCGCGCCGTCGGCAAGGTCAATAAGCACAACGTCCCCTCCGCCGCCCTGATCGTCCAATGCATCTGGGCCGCGGTCCTCTGCCTCTCCGGCACCTACGGCCAGCTCCTCGATTTTCTGATCTTCGCCGTCCTGATTTTCTACATCCTCACCCTCAGCGGACTTTTCATCCTCCGCTGGAAACGCCCGGACATGGAACGCCCCTACCGCGCCTTCGGCTACCCGTTTCTTCCCGCGCTCTACCTGCTGATGGCCGTCTTCATCGAAATTCAACTTTTGCGTTACAAGCCGCAGTACACTTGGCCGGGCTTGATCATCGTTTTGCTCGGCGTTCCGGTTTATTTGCTGTGGAAACAAGCAGGGAAGTCGTCACCAGCCGCCGACTAACCACGGCGAACGTGTGCGCGTTCATTTAAGGGAGGAGATTGCGAATGGGCAATCCGCTATTCAAAAAGAAACCCATGGACGTGCTGCTTAGCGAAGCAGCAGAAACCGGCGAACACACCCTCAAACGCACGCTCGGCCCGCTTTCGCTAACGGCCCTCGGCGTCGGCGCCGTAATCGGCGCGGGAATTTTCGTCATGACCGGCCTCGGCGCCACCTACGCCGGCCCCGCGCTCACCATCTCCTTCATCGTCTCCGGACTCGGCTGCGTCCTCGCCGGTCTGTGCTACGCCGAATTCGCCGCCATGATTCCGCTCGCCGGCAGCGCTTACACCTACGCCTACGCCGCGCTCGGCGAACTCCTCGCCTGGATCATCGGCTGGGACCTAACCCTCGAATACGCCATGGGTGCCAGCACCGTCTCCTCCGGCTGGTCCAACCACTTCGTCGAACTCCTCCATATTTTCGGCCTGAAGATGCCGCTCTGGCTCGCTTACGATCACTGGACCGCGCTCGCTACCGCCGAAAACGCCTTAGCTCGCGCCCAGGTTCACGCCGCCAACCCTGCTCTCGCCGTCACCTCCAAAGCGTTTTCCGATCTGGTGCATGGGTTGCTTGACGTGCCCTCCCCGGCTCTGGTCCAGCAGGCCCACGACCTCGTCGCCGCTCCGCATATTTTCGGTTTCGATTTCGGATTCAATCTCCCGGCGTTCCTCATCGCTCTGGTCATCACCGCCGTCCTCGCCGTCGGCATCAAGGAAAGCGCCAACTTCAATGCGCTGATCGTGATCATCAAAGTCAGCGTCGTGCTCTTCGTCATCATCCTCGGTTTGAAATACGTGGACAGCACCAACATCGGCCACAGTTGGGCCGAATTCGCCCCTATGGGCGTCGGCGGCATATGGAAAGCCGCCGCCTATATTTTCTTCGCCTACATTGGATTCGACGCCGTTTCCACCACCGCCCAGGAAGCCAAAAACCCGCAGCGCGATTTGCCCATCGGCATCATCGCTTCGCTCGTGGCCTGCACCATCCTGTACATCATGGTGGCTTTCGTGCTCACCGGCATGGTGCCCTGGCGCTCCATCAATATCGAAGCTCCGCTCGCCGTTGCCTTTCTCGATCACGGCCTGACCACCGCTTCCACCGTCATCACCGCCGGCGCTCTCGCCGGACTCACCAGCGTCATGCTGGTCATGTTGCTGGGCCAGACCCGCGTGCTCTACTCCATGGCCAACGACGGCCTGCTGCCGCGCAAATTTTTCGCCGCGATTCATCCCAAATTCCGTACGCCCTACAAGACCACCATTCTCGTCGGCGTGCTGGCCGCAATCGTCGGCAGCGTCACCCCGATCGATAAGCTCGGCAATATGGTCAACATCGGCACCTTGCTGGCCTTCGTCATCGTTTGCATCGCCATCATCGTTCTGCGCCGCACCAGTCCCAATACGCCTCGCCCGTTCCGTACGCCGTGGGTTCCGCTGATCCCGGCGCTCGGCGTGGCCATCAACCTCTACATGATGGTCAACCTCGGCAAAGCCAATTGGGCCCGGCTGGTCATCTGGCTGGCCATTGGTCTGGTAATCTATTTCGCGTACAGCCGCCACCATAGCCGGGTGCAGCAAAACGGCCGCGAATAGTTGCGAGCCGTACCGGGCGTGATTCCGAGCGCAGCGTTGCCTCTGTGCCCGATCAGTCCCTCAATAATTCAGGAACAATTTTCGTGACTCCATTTTCTTTTCGCCGGGTTGCAATTTTCTTCGGCGCATTTCGCCGCTGGACCGAATCGCACTCGCGGTCCTTTTCATCTACGCGGTCCTGCGCTTGGCCGCTTTCATCGGCCGTCCGCTCCCGCTCACCGGCTTCGTCGGCTTTTTAGGTTTTCTCGCCGCCGCCTACCTGCTCGTTCGCCTCATTCCCTGGGTCCGCAACACCTTCATGTGGACCCTGCGCAATCGCCTCATCGTCGCTTACGTTTTCATCGCCGTCGTGCCGGTCATCCTGCTCCTGACCATGGTCGGCGTCGGCGCCTACCTCCTCTATCTCGAACTCGGCGCTCACCTGCTCCACGACGACCTGCAGGAACGCGTCAGCATCATCGCCACCCAATCCGAATCCATCGCCAACGCCATCGCTCACGAAGCCGACGACGCCGGAGCCTCTCCCTCCGACGAATCCATCCTCCAGCGCCCCGGCGTCGCCGAATCCATCATGGCCGCCAAAACCTACTGGCCCGATCTGCGCGTGCGCCTGAACGGCGGCCAGCGTCTGCTGCAGGCCGCGAACGGCAATCGATTTTCCGGGCTCGCCGAGCAGGAAAATCGTCTGTGGTTTGCCGCCGCCGAGAAGCGCGAGACCAACAAAGGATCCTTCACCCTCATCGTCTCCGCGCCCGGTCACGCCCGAACTCCTCGATAGTTTTCGCTCCGAACTCGGCCCCATCGAAGTCGTGCTCTGGCGTCCCGCCACTCCCAACGATCCGGCCGGCGGTTTACGCTACACCGGTTCGGACCGCAGCTACGTAGCCGGCCAGCGGATCCTCAGCCGCTCCCGCACGCTGAGCGCGTCGACCGGCCTGCTGGATCTCAAAGTCAGCGGCCTCTCCGTTTTTGAAGCCACCTACATGGAAGGCGGCAAAGAATCCGGCACCGTCCCGGTGCTTAGCCTCCTTTGCATTACGGCCATCCGCCTTGAATCGCCGCCTGTTCACCACCGTGGGCGCCATCGGCCCGCTCCTCATCACCGTTCTCCTCGCCGTCGGTGCCGTTTTTCTGCTTGATTGAAATGGCCGCGCTCGCCACCGGCGTAGTCATGACTCGCACCATCACCCGCGCCGTCGGCGATCTCTACGAAGCCACCGTCCGCGTCCGCAACGGAGATTTTGGCCCCCGCATTCGCGTCCACCAACGCGATCAGCTCGGCGCCTTGGGCGGCTCCTTCAACGAAATGACCAGCTCCATTTCCGAACTCATCGACGAACAAGCCAAACGCCAAAAACTCGAAAACGAAATCGTCATCGCCCGCGAAGTCCAATCCCAACTCTTTCCTCAGACGCTGCCTTCCGTCCCCGGCCTGCAACTCGCCGCCATCTGCCGTCCCGCCCGCGTAGTCAGCGGCGACTATTACGATTTCATTCTCACCGGCAAAGATTGCGTCGGCATCGCCCTCGCCGATATCAGCGGCAAGGGAATTTTCGCCGCGCTGCTCATGGCCAGCCTGCAAGCCACCCTGCGCAGCCAGGCCGCGCTCGATACCAATTGCGGCACCGCCGAACTGGTCCAGAAGCTCAACCGCCATCTCTTCCGCAATACTTCCGACGACCGCTACGCCACTTTCTTCTACGCCGTCTACGACGCCAACACCCGCAGCCTGACCTACACCAACGCCGGCCACCTCGGCCCCTTCCTGGTCGAAGGCGACACCGTAAAAGAACTAACCGAAGGCGGCACAGTAGTGGGTCTGTTCGAAGAATTTGCCTACACCCAGCAAACCATCCACGTCGAACCCGGCAGCCTCCTCGTCGCCTTCAGTGACGGCCTAACCGAACCCGAAAATGTCTACGGCGAAGAGTACGGTTCCCAACGCCTCAAAGAAGAAATCATGCGCCAGCGCGCCAACATCCCCGACCGCATTGCCGAAAACCTGATCGCCGCCGCCGAACAATGGGCCGGCTCCCCAGAACAAGCCGACGACATCACCGTAGTAGTGGCCCGCATGGGCTGATGCTTGCTGATGGTGACGGAGGTTCCCGCACAATCGCGGCGCCGCCTTTGGCCGTCATCCAGAGGAGCGCCTTCTGCGACGAAGGATCTCCTTCTTGCCCAGCCCTCAACCTTTTGCCTACTGTCCTCGCGCTGTCATCCCGAGCGAGCGTCTTTCGCGACGAACAATCTCTCTTCGATTGCCGCCTCTCCATCCACTCCACCATCAGCAACGCATCCCCGCCGCCACCCACCCAGCGCCGGAGGCGCGGCATAGGTTAGCCCGGTCCGTAAGGGCCGGGAAAGAATCCCGAAAAGATCATCGAGCGCCGTAGGTGCGACACCCCGCCCTACCCGCACGCACACCGATCCGCCGATCCGCAAAATGTGCCACCCCTCATGTGTGTACTTCCTGCCATCAAACCATCGTGTTATCATGCATCGCTTTCGTGCAAAAACCCGCCGCCACAGCGGCCAGGAGGGGCGCCACCATGCATCACGCGATTCAACCGGCCCTCCGCATGACTCCCAGTTTTCTAATAGGCAAGCCCGCGATTAAAAATCGCCCTAACCCTATGAAAACAAAGAAAGGCCATGCGTTTTAATAGGCCCTATTTTCGATGCTCCCCAAACCCAGTTGATACTGACCCCGTTTCTAATCGACAATTTCAACCCAAACTCGCGCGATTAGAAACACACTCCAACCCCTACAAAACAAACGCCGACCATGGTTTCTAATCGACAATTTTTACGGCCCCCCGCCATCCCAGTTGATACTCGCCCCCACCCACCATCCCGGTGTCTAAATCCTCAGCCCTGCGGTTATACTGTCTCCACATTGGAGGGAATTGCTTCGTGCCACTTCGCGACAAAGTAGCGCTCATTACCGGCGGCAGCCGCGGCATCGGGAAGGGAATCGCCCAGGGCCTCGCCCGCGAAGGCGTCCGCATCGCCATCTCCTATCGCCACAATAAAGCGGCCGCCCAGACCACCCTGCGCAGCGTGCAATCCTTCGGCGTCGAATGTTTTGCCGTCGAAGCCGACGCCACCGACGCCGACAAAATCCAATTCCTCGTCGACAAAGTCGTCGAACGCTTCGGCCGCCTCGACATTCTGGTCAACAACGTCGGCGAATTTAACTGGAAGACCGTCGCCGAAACCGGCGTGAAAGAATGGGAACAGGTTGTCGCCTCAAATCTCTTCAGCGCGTTCTATGCCAGCAAAGCAGTCCTCACCGTAATGCGCCGCCAACACTGGGGACGCATCATCAGCCTCGGCGCAGTAGGCGCCGAACGCGGATTCGGGCAGGGAACCATCTCCGCATACGCTGCGGCCAAGGCCGCCGTCGTTTCCTTCTCTCGCTCGCTGGCGATCGAAGAAGCCAAAAACGGAATCACCGTGAACGTAGTGAACCCAGCCAATATCGACGACCGCGAGCTGACCGTAGAAGAAGCCCGCAGAATCAAAGACGCGCGTTCCCCGGCGGGTCGTCCGCCATCGTCCGAAGACATCACCGCCGCGGTGAAATTTTTCGCATCCGACTCCGCGGATTACATCACTGGCCAGGTCCTGAACGTCACCGGCGGGTGGATGCTGTGATCCGACTTTTCAACATTGCCGCGCGTCACGATACAAGCGCCGCAATCCGGAGGTAAGAAAAACATGAAAATTTCCCTTGACGAACTTCACTCTCAACTGTTACAACGTGTAACGTTACAATGACTCGCACCCCAAACCCGCGCCCCAAGAACCTCGGCGAAGTCGAGCAGGCCGTCCTCGAACACGTCTGGGCCAAAGGACCGTGTTCCGCGGAAGACTGTCGCGCCGCTCTAGCCGACACTCGGCCGATGAAGGAATCCACTGTCCGCACCGTCCTCCGCCGCCTGGAAGAAAAGGGCTATGTGTCGCACACCACCGAGGGCCGCACCTTTATTTTTCGCGCCTCACAGGACCGCCAAAACGTCGCTGTCCGCGCCGTCCGAAGCATCATCGACCGCTTCTGCGGCGGCTCCGCCGAAGAACTCCTGATCGGCATGGTCGACCACGAAGTCCTCGACCGCAAACAACTCGAGCGCCTGACCCGCCGCATTACCGAGCAGAAAAAAAGCGACAAAACAATTCGGCGCAAGTCGAATGAAGCCGGGAAGACTAAGGAAGGTGGCCAATGACCTTCGGAACCTGGGCGACCGTGTTTGCCTACTCCATTCCAGATATGAGCCCGAAATTGCTCGCCCACTTAATCGATCCCGCGGTTCGCTCGCTCGCGCTCGGCGCGATGGTTGCGCTGGTCTTGCTGCTGACTCGCACGAAGAATGTTTCGCTCCGCCTCTCAGCCTGGAAAATCGTAGTCTGCGCGGCGTTGGCCATGCCGATTCTCGCGGTGTCAATGCCGCCGCTGCAGATTGCCGTGCCGTTCGCAGACCGCATCCCCGGTTTCGAGAACATCCTGGCGCGCCGCACCGAGACTCAAGCAACCGGCACGGCGTCCGTCGCTGCGAAGCATAGTCTCTTGCCCACGCGCCCTGTCGCTGCGCAGGTAACATCGCAAAAAGTCGCCGCACCTCCAGCATTTCCGCGGTCTCAGCGAGCCTCGATCCCCTGGCTCCGAATTGCGAAGGCTGTCTACCTCGGGATCGTTGCGCTCCTCGCGTTTCGCTTCGCCTTGGGATGGTTCTTGTCGCAAAGGCTGCGCCGATTCTCGGAAGCGATTGAAGATCGCGGCGTGAATCAGCGATTCAAATCGCTCGCCACTTCGTTTGGTCTCCGTCAAGCGCCGGATCTCGCGGCGTCGGACCGGCTCGCTGTTCCGCTGGCCTGCGGTGTCGCGCGCCCGGCAGTTTTGCTTCCCGCGGATTGGCGCGATTGGGATGCGCAAACCTTGGACGCCGTAATGGCGCACGAGCTGTCCCACGTCGCTCGCAGCGACGCGCTCACCGAACGCCTCGCGCTGGTCCATCGCATCTTTTTCTGGTTCAGTCCGCTGGCTTGGTGGCTGCCCCGGCAACTGGCCGACCTGGCCGAAGAAGCCAGCGATCAAGCCGCGCTCGCCGCCGGAACCGAACCTTCGAAATACGCCGAAATTCTTTTGGGGTTCTTGAACGATTTAAGTCTCGGCTCCAAACGCGTGAACTGGCAGGGAGTGGCAATGGCTCAGGCCGGCCGCGCTGAAAAACGCCTCGATCGTATTCTGCAGGGGAGGATGATCATGACCAATAAAATCAATAAGCCGTTGATCGCGCTGGTGGCATTCGCAAGTGTTCCCGTCATCTTGCTGGCCGCGTCGTTGCAACCACGTCTCTTGGGGCGTCAGATTGAAATTAATCACTATCCCTCGTCGCGGATTCAACAGCAGTCGGCTTCGTCGCAGGAGTCGCCTTCGGTTGCGTCGTCACCGGCAGTCGCGCCGTTGCCCGCCGTTGTTCCCGCACCAGCTCCGCGCGCCGTTCCTGCGCCCGCCCCGGTGCCGGCTGTCATCGTCGATGTTGCTCCGGAGACGATGCCCATGATTGTCGCGGATCCGGTAGTGGTCGCGCATCCAGCGCCGCGCGCGATGCCCGCAGTGAAAGTCTCGACGATGGTGATCGCACCGGCTCCACCCGTGCTTCCGTCTGTCGCGCCGATGCAGCAAGCGGCGCCGCCTGCTCCGCCTTCGTCGTCATCCTATTCGTTCTCGACCGATGACGGGGATTCCTACGCCATCGTTACCGGCAAGTCTTCCAGGGCGAGCGGATTTTTCGCCAGCGGCGCCTTCCGCGATTTCGAAGCTTTGCACCGGAAGCTGAATACCGACTTCATCTGGTTCGAGCGCGATGGAAAGTCCTACATCATCACCGATCCCGCAACGGTGCAGCGCGCCGAGGCTGCCTTTGCCGCCCAATCCATGCTCGGAGAAAAAGAAGGTGAGATCGGCGAACAGCTTGGCTCATTAGGCGAATTGCAGGGCGTGCTCGGAGAGGAGCAAGGAGAGCTGAGTGAGGACATGCAGCAGGTGCAGACGAACCTCGGCGATATCAAAATTCAAATGCCCGACATCTCGTCCGACTTGCAATCCGTTCAGGAGCACTCCAAAGAGCTAAGTGAAGTCCTCAGCAAAAAGGAAATGGCCGAGCTGCAAGCGAACATGGAGCAGATGCGCGCCGATATCGCCAAAGCCAGCAAGGAAATGGCCGAAGCGCAGATACACCCGAGCACCCAAGGCCTGGATACGGCGGCCATGAACGAAGCCATGAGCAAAGCCCGCGAATCCATAGCCGAAGGAATGGCCAAGTTCTCCGCGGAGCAGGCAAAATTGGGCGAGCACCAGTTCGAACTCGGCCGCGCCCAAGCGCAGCTGAGCCAGGAGCAACAAAAAGCCACGGAAAGAGCACGCGCCGAAATTAATGCCCTGATTGATCAAGCCCTGGCGAACGGCACGGCGAAACCGGCGCCGAAACCCTGACGCCGGATATCAAGCAGCGTCCACACCACTTCGTTTGACGCCACAACCAAGCGGTTGTTACCCTGCTTGAATGTCTAATAAAATGTTTTCTCGCGCAGCGAATTTTCGATCATGAAAATTCTGACCGCAGCGGAAATGCGCGAAGTGGATCGCCTGACCTCCACGCGCGAAAATATCTCCTCTTTGCAGCTGATGGAAACCGCCGGCGCCGGCATGGCGAATTTCATCACCAGCCGTTTTCCAAAATTCAAAACGCTGAAGATCGTAGTGCTCTGCGGCAAAGGCAATAACGGCGGCGACGGCTTCGTCGTGGCCCGGTACCTGCGCGACGCCGGCGCAAACGTCGAGACCTACCTGTTCGCCAAGGCCGAAGACCTCAAAGGCGACCCAGCAGAGAATCTCAAGCGCTGGAGAGAATCGGGAGGAATGATTCGTTCGGTCGCGACGACGGAGGAATGGCTGAGGCAAAAGCCAGCGATTGTCGCAGCCGGCCTGATCGTAGATGCGCTACTGGGCACCGGCGTTCGCGGCCCGGTCGAAGGCCTGATCGCGGAGGCGATCGGGGAAGTAAATGCACTGGGCACGCAACAGGTTCCGGTTGTCGCGGTTGATATTCCTTCCGGTCTTCCCGCTGACGGCGAAAAGACCCAAGGTCCGGTAGTCAAAGCGGACTACACGGTCACCTTCACAGCTCCCAAGATCGGTATGTTCGCCGGGAAAGCCGGCGAAACTCTCGGAGACTTGATCGTCAACGACATCGGTTCTCCTCGCGCGCTGATCGACGAAGTCGGCAAGTGGAATTGCTACTGGAGCGAGGCCTCGGAGTTCGCGGCGTTCGCGCGACGCCGCAAGCCGGACAGCAACAAGGGTTCATACGGCCACGCATTGATCGTGGCAGGCTCTTACGGGAAGAGCGGCGCGGCGATCATGGCTTCGTGGGCCGCGCTTCGAGTCGGCGCTGGGCTCGTTACGGTGGCGATTCCCGAGCCGGCGCTGACCATCGTCGCCGCACGCAACCCCGAAATTATGACCGAACCGCTGCCGGCCACTTCTGAAGGCAGCATTTCGCTGAAGAGCTTCGAGAACGGCCGATTCGCGAAAATCTTGGAAGGGAAGAAGGCACTGGGGATCGGGCCGGGGCTTACGACCAACAGCGAAACACAGCAGTTCGTCCGCGACGTGGTTGGGGAGCGTGTGCTGCCGATTGTTTTGGATGCGGATGGATTGAACGCGTTTGCCGGACGCGCGTCCGAACTGAAAAACGCCGCAGGAAATCTGGCGCTGACGCCGCATCCGGGAGAGATGTCGCGGTTGCTCGGCTGCAAGATCCCGGAAGTTCAGGCGGATCGGCTCGGGCTGGCGCGGAAAGCGGCTGCCGATTGGAACGCGTTCGTGATCTTGAAGGGGCAATACACAGTGGTCGCGGCACCCGATGGCCGCGCGTACATCAATTCCACCGGGAATCCCGGAATGAGCACGGCCGGTACCGGTGACGTGCTGACTGGGATGCTGGCGGGCCTGACTGCTCAGTTCGGAACCGAAGATTGGTTGCGGGTCCTGGCGTTCGGCGTGTATTTGCACGGGCTGGCCGGCGACGTTGCTTATCGTGAGAGCGGCGAGACTCCGTTGATGGCCACCGATTTGATTTTGCATCTGCCGGCGGCGTACCGGAAGTTCTACGAAGAGTGGCGGCCGTGACTGAGCGGCGCTTCGAATCGAAATCCACCGAAGAGACGATTTCATTCGGGCGGCAGATTGGGGCCGGACTGAAAGCTCCGGTCCTGAATATTTCTGACCGGCGAACTGGGTGCGGGAAAAACAACGCTGACCAAGGGCATCGTCAGCGGCGCGGGCGCGACGCGCGAAGAAGAAATCACCAGCCCGACGTTCACCCTCATTCACAAATACGCTGGTTCCGTGCCCGCGGCAGGCGTGGACTCGCCTTCGATTTACCACATCGATCTCTATCGCATCGAAGGAGCGCAAGATCTGGCCACGCTAGGACTCGACGATATTTTCGACGAGCAGGCGATCGTGATCGTGGAATGGCCGGACCGCATGGTGCCACCGGTGGGTTGGCCGGTAATTCGAATCGGCCTGGAACACGTGGCGGAGGAAGCGCGCACGATCACAGCGCGCAGTGAATAGCAGCTTGGTGCGTGCTTATTGCTTGGGCGGGACCGGAGGTTCGAGGCCCATGATTTGGAAGCCGGCATCGACGTAAATGCAATTGCCGGTGACCCCGCGGCCCAGATCGCTGGCCAGGAAAACCGCGGTGTCGGCGACTTCGGCGATGTCGGTATTGCGCCGCAGCGGCGAATGTTCCTGCACGAAATCGAGAACCTTTGAAAAGTCTTTGATGCCGCGGGCGGAAATGGTTTTGATCGGGCCGGCGGAGATGGCATTGACGCGAATTTTCTTGGCGCCCAATTCGGCGGCGAGATAACGAACTTCAGCTTCCAGCGCTGCTTTTGCAATGCCCATCACGTTGTAATTCTTCACTACGCGAGTCGAACCCAGATAAGTGAGCGTCATGATCGCGCCGCCGTCGGTCATCAAAGGTGACAACGCCTTGGAGATGGCGACCAGCGAGAACGCACTGACGTCGAGAGCCAGCTTGAATCCATCGCGAGAAGTATCGAGGAACGGTTGGTTCAAGTCTTCGTGATTGGCGAACGCGAGGCAGTGCACCACGGCGTCGAGCTTGTGGCCGTCGCGCTTGACCGAGGCGGCGACGTTATCGATGTCCGACTGCTGCTGCACGTCGCAGGGGTAGAAGGCGTGCGCGCCGAGTTCCTTGCCGAGTTCTTCGACGGTCGGCTTGGCCCGTTCGTTCTGGTAGGTGAGCAGCACGGTGGCGCCTTCGCGGATGCAGGCTTGGGCGATAGCGTAGGCGATGCTCCATTTGTTCCAGACGCCCAAGATGATGACGGTCTTGTTTGTGAGGAGATTCGGCATAGATGGGCATTCTACCGGAAATCCCGATTGCGGCGCTATCTTCCGTTGAGTCTTCACCTTAGATACGAAAGATACGACGACCCGTCAGTGGGAGTCCAGCCAGCGAGCCAAGGCCCGAAGAACGTCGAGCAGGATCGGCAACACCAGCGCCAGAACGCCGAATCCGGTGATGACTCGCCCGGCAACGGGCCGGGAATTCGAGTCCGCAGCTGGCCCATCGGCTTGATGGCGAGGGCAAAAGCCGCCTTCGGCGGCCGGACGGGTGCAACGCTCGCCGCGCGGCCCAAAGTACAGGCAAAAGCCGTGAACGCGAGGTTCTCGGTTTTGGGTCCGGACCGCCGCTGGGAAGAGGTCGTCGGAGGTGGGCAATTCACGACGAACGTCGCGTGGCGCTTCGAAATCATCGCTTTCGTCGCCGCTGGCCGGAAAATCATTAACGGTTAGGAATCGGTCCATTGCTTCCGGCATTTTGCCTCAGTACCCTAAAAACTCGTCCGCGGCCTCGCAATGAACGAGATCCGAACCGAAAATCCCACCGTCCATCCATCACGGATGAAGCTTGAGCCGTATTGCGCCGAAATCAAGCTGAATGACGTGGCGTTGGGCGTCGACAATATTCATTATGACGTTTTTCTGAGCCCAAGGTTCGTCGAATTCACGCGGAAATATCTGCTGGATCTGGTCCGGCAGACCGTAAACATCAGCCTGGTTTATGGGAAGGACCGGAAACAGTCGGGAAGTCCGGAGCATGCGGCTTTCCGGAAAATGCTGACTGATATTCTGCAGGCTTCGCTGACCGACGCGAAATTCAAACAGTCGATTGAAACGGATTTGCTGCATCGGCTGGCCATCCTGAAGCACCTGACCTCCGAAATCAGCGTCGAATTCTCCAGCTTGATTGTGGAGTGCAAGGACTGGATCCGCGCGCGCGGCGAGGCATTTGAACATAGCCAGCAGGCGCACGTGATGCGCGCGAAGATTGCCGAAATTCAAGCCGACAAGAAAAATGTTTATCGCATGGTGGGCGAGACGCTTTGCCGGATTTGGCGGGAAGTGGATGAGACGACGCTTTCGAAGTCGAGGCGGGCGCTGTTCGGTGAAGATTTCACGGAAACTTACGAGCTACTGCAAAACAGATTTCTTTTCGTCGAAAACGGTAACGACGATCATCTTTTCCTCGAACACTACGTTCTCCTCGGAAACTTCGTCAACGACCCGGATCGATTTGAGATTTTCGATTCGCTGCTGCTGGATTTTGTGCGGGATTTTATTTTGGCCGGGGACAACGTCGACGATCTGAGTAAGGCGCGGAAGGCTCACGAAAGGCTGTTGGAGCAGGCGCGATTGTTGCGGTCGGAGCTGGCGCGGATCGAACAGGAAATCGAGGAAGCCTCCAGCCGCGCGGGCGATGGCGACGGCTTGTTTCCTTCGTTTTTCAAGCGCAAGGGGCCCGCAAGTCCGACGCCCGAATCCAAAGGGGAGATCGCGAACCTGCAGAGGAAATTCGATTCGCTGGAGAAAAGCTTGGAGGAATTGAGCCCGCCGATCGAAGCTGCCAAACAGCGCATGGATTTCTTGGTTGAGGAATATCGCGGCCGGCTCGGTGATTATTTGAATCGGCCGCAAAACGCGCGGTGCTTGTTCGAGGAGCAAGGCTCGAAGGCTGAAGCGGAACCGGGCGCGCACACGCCTTCGCAGCTGTTGGAAGAATGGCTACACCGGTTGGAAGAGCGCGAACTTTTGGTACACGTCTTGGCGGGGTATGAGGTTCGCAAAATTTCCGCCGATTATTGTCCGCCGGTTCACTTGCAGGCGCTGAAAAAGGCTTTGGTCAGCCGGGACGAAATCAAGCGCGTCGAAGCGATTTTGGAGCAATTTCCGGCGCGCAAAATCTCCATGAAGCGGCTGGATGAAGCTTCGCGGGTGATTCGCCGGCGCACGCACGAGGAGCAGCTCTCTGCGGCGCTGCAATTTGTCGAGGATTTTATGCGGTTGCGCCGGGACCGCCGGAACTACCACCAGGTGGTGGCGTGGATGGAGCGGATCAATCTGGTGCGTTCCGAACGAGCGCGGGAATTGTCTCGCGCGAATAAAAGCCTTTACGAGTTTCTGCATCCCGAGGAGCGCCGGAAGAAAGACGATCCGGTTATCAATCACACGATCATCAAGGCCGACGTGCGCGGTTCGACTGGGATCACCAAGGATTTGTTGGCCAAAGGCATGAACCCCGCTTCGCATTTCAGCATGAACCTGCATGAGCCGGTCAAGAAGATGCTGGAACGCTACGGGGCGGCGACGGTTTTCATCGAAGGCGACGCGATTATCCTGGCGATTGACGAGACCGAATCGTCGCGGACCACGAAACGCGCGGTGGGCCGGGCTTGCGTACTGGCGCGGGAAATTCTAGCGGTGACCCAGGCTTACAACACTCGGGCCAAGACAACCGAGTTGCCGCCGCTCGAAATTGGCGTGGGGGTTGCGTTTCAGGATTCGGCGCCGTCGTTATGGATGGATGGCACTTCGAAGATTATGATTTCGCGCGCCTTGAATTTATCTGACCGATTGTCGAGCTGCACAAAAATTACCAAGCGGCTGTTCAAGAATAATCCTTCGCCATTCAATGTGTTCGTCTTGCAGCCCTTGATGGAAGACGCTGCCGAAGACGAGGGCGAAGAGCTTTTGGTGCGCTTCAATTTGAATGGAATCGAGATGAACGAGGAAGCGTTCCAGAAACTCAGCTCGGAAGTGTCGATGGCCGCGATGGCCGGGACGTTTCCGATGCCGTGGGGCAAGGAACGCGTTCAGCTGTATGTGGGCGAAGTTCCGTTTGGCGAGACGCTGGAACCGGTGGTGATCCGCAAGGGATTCGTGCACCAATTGCTGAGCGGCGCGAAAATTGGCGCGCAGGGCACCCGGCCGTACTACGAAGTATGCACGGACGCGCGGCTGCTGGATTTGGCGCGGAAGAAGTTTGCGACGATTGCTCCCAAGAGTTGAAGCCACCTCGCAGCACCCCTATACTTCCAAGCGGAGGCGAATGAGGTCCGGTGATCTTCGTGGCCTTCAAAGCCATTGATCCTGTCCTTCGCGGCCAGGATGGTGGGTTCGACTCCCACACGCTTCCGCCAAAGGCCTGCTGATTCTGCTGCTTTTCCACGCCCGAAATCTGAAGACAGGCCCGCTAACGGGCTGTTTTGCTCCCAAGTTGCGCCCAACCTTTCTTGGCATACAAACGAGAAGAAAAAATCGCGCTACGGAGGCTCACGACGAAACCACTGAATCGTTTTCAGTTTTACGAACGCCAATTGGAGGACCTCGCAGAAGAGCCACCGGAGCTTTGCTGGGGTGCGATTATTGCGCGCATCCAAAAACTAGATACTGTGCGGCCGCCGCCGGCGCCGGGTTCCACCGGTACCGCGGCAGATCGCCCGACTAAGGAGTCGAGACCCTAGTAAGTCTCGTTCGACGCGCCATCGCTACTCCCTAGCCTGCACTTCGGCTGATTTCAACTCCCGGGGCTGATGTTGAACAGCTAAGCAAAAACTTTCACACCGTATTGCGAGCGCGGGTCTTCCTACCTAGGCCATGAAGACATTCTTGTTGATCTTCAGTGATCGGATTTTTGATTCGAGCGTGGAGCGCGGGATGCCTAGCTTGAGGGCCGCGCCGGAGGGTCCGGAGACGCGGCCGCGCGTTTCTTGTAACGCGGCTTCAATCATGTCCTTTTCCTGGGTCAGGATTTTGTGGGCGAGTTCGCCGTGCGTTTTCGGTTCGGTGGGCGGCGCCGGCGTTTGGGGCAGCCAGCTTTCGTCGATCGAGAAAGTTTCTGTTTCGCATAGTATGACCGAACGCTCGATGACGTTCTGCAGTTCCCGGATATTTCCCGGCCAGCGATAGGACTGCAGCAATTCCAACGTTTTCTTGTCGACGCGCTTTATCTTCCTGCGAGCTTTTCTGGCATAGCGGTCAATGAAGTATTCCACCAGCAGAGGAATATCCGTTCTCCGCTCCCGCAGCGAAGGCACCTCGATCGGGAAAACGTTCAGGCGATAAAATAAATCGCTGCGGAAAGTGCCGGCATGGATGGCGGCCGGCAGGTCGCGGTTGGTCGCTGCGATTACGCGCACGTCAACTCGTATCCGGCGCATCCCGCCGACACGCTCAAACTCGTGATCCTGCAAAACACGAAGCAGAGCGATCTGAGTCGCGGCCGGGAGTTCTCCCATTTCGTCGAGGAAAAGCGTGCCGCCATTTGCTAGTTCAAAGCGGCCCAGGCGCTGCTGAATCGCGCCGGTGAACGCGCCTTTTTCGTGACCAAACAATTCTGATCCGATCAGATCGCGCGGGATCGCGGCACAGTTCACGCCAACGAAGGGACGTGAGGCCCGGCTTGACTGACCATGAATGGCGCGTGCAACGAGTTCTTTGCCCGTTCCGGTTTCGCCGGTGATCAGCACTGTCGAATCGCCAGCAGCTACCTTGAGCGCCCGCGAAAGCACCGCCTCCAACGCCGGCGAGCTTCCCACAATTTCTTCGAGCATGGAGACTCGATCCACTTCGTCCCGTAAAGCCAGATTCTCCCTGCAGAGCTGCTCCCTTAAGAGCTCTAATTCCTCAACCGTCGATTGCCGGGTGGCCTTTGCGTTGCGATGCTCGGCCGCGTCCGAAATGGCTTCTTCTAAATCGTCAATCTTGGCCGTCCGGACGAATTCCAACACCAAGTCCATGGCCGCGCGAATGTCCATGCGTTCGGAGGAACGGACAGAATTTTGGAGGGGTTCACCCGGTAAATGCTGATTGAGGTTACCGTTCCGCCGCTGACTACCTCGGAAAGGTATCGTTGATGTCGCCATAAATCCGGGCCCCCTAGTGAAAGGCGCCTTTTGCGGACGCCTCAGGCCCGTATTCTCGGCGTCCCGCTTTGGGAAGTCCTTCAGGAAACCCTGAAAAAAGATGAAAAACTATGAATAGCCTGTAAGCTAACCGGGCTTCTATGAGCAACTTGTACAAATTCTCGCAATTTGTGCTCGATCCAGCCAGGCGCACGCTGTATCGCGCGGATTCGTCCATTGCCTTGACCCCGAAAGCCTTCGACGTGCTGCTCTATCTGGCGCAAAACCCGAACCGCCTGGTCACCAAAGAGGAACTGCTACAGGCCGTATGGGGCGACGCGTTCGTGGAAGAAGGCAATCTGACGCAGTACATCTCCCACGTGCGCAAAGCGCTGGATGACAGCTCGGAAGACGCGCGGCTGATTGTGACGATTGCTCGAAAGGGCTACCAGTTCACCGAGCATGTCACCGTCGTCGAGGCGGAAGAAAACCCAAAACCCGCAGCGGCTCAGGCTGGCGCGATTGAAACTTCAAGAGTTGACCCGCGGCCCGTCGAATTTTCGGCCAATGTGAGCGCCATCCATTCACCGCGATCGCCTGCCCTCTGGGGCAAATGGCTTGTCGCAGCCGTATTGTTGGCCGTTGTTGCCACGGCCTTCTGGTGGTACCGGACTCACCAACGCCGAGTGGCGCTTTCCGCGACGGACACCATTGTTCTCGCCGACCTCGCCAACGAAACCAGCGATCCAGTTTTCGACGATGCATTGAACACAGGTATGCGTTACGAAATGGACCAGACGCCCTATCTGAACATTCTGGGCGTCGACAAAGTCCTCGGGACTCTCGCGCAGCTCAATCTTCCGCCGGCGACCAAGTTGACGCCCAACGTGGCGCGCCAGGCCTGCGGCAAGACCAACAGCAAGCTGGTGATATCCCAATCGATCCGTGACGCCGGCAATGGTTACCATTTACAAGTGCGAGCGCTCGATTGCGGCTCGGGGGCTACGTTGGCCAGCGAGCAGGCAGACATCCGTAGGCGCGATGAGGTGGTCCACGAATTGGGAAACACTGCCGCGCGGCTTCGCGCGAAGCTGGGGGAGCCTGCCGATTCGCTGGCGCACTACAATCAGCCGCTGGAAATGGCGCTGAGCCCTTCGCTCGAGGCGGTGCAAGCCGCTACTCAAGGGCTCAAATTTTCCCTCGCCGGCGACGCGTCAGGTGGGCTCAAGCTCTATCAACGAGCGGTCGAACTGGATCCAAACTTTGCCATGGCCTATGCGCGCATGGGCGCGGCCTACCTTTTCCTCGGTAACACGGAGTTGTCCGAAGCGGCGTACACGCGCGCGTATCAACTCCGCGACCGGCTGACCGAAAAGGGGCGGTTGAATGCTGAAATCACCTACTTCAGCAGTGTGATCGGCGACTGGGAGAAAGAATATTCCACCGTCCTTCGTTTCTTGGAAATATTCTCCCGCGACGCGTTCGGCCATGCCAACCTCCGGGAAGCATTCGTGCACCTCG
This sequence comes from uncultured Acidobacteriota bacterium, assembly GCA_963711325.1. Lineage (GTDB taxonomy): Bacteria > Acidobacteriota > Terriglobia > Acidiferrales > UBA7541 > Palsa-295. The sequence continues at coordinate 404,339 of CAVQDR010000003.1, forward strand.
GGCAGCCCGGCCGGGCAGCTGATGAAGCAGCCGAGGTCGCGCGGTTGCGGCCGAGCGCCTATTATTTCGGCAGCGCGATTCAGTCCATCAGGTTCGCTAGCCGGTTCAGTGAGGCCAAGTCCTGGCTGGCCCAAGCGGACGCCCTTAGATTCGACAATTCGTTAATCCGGCGGGAGAGGCTGATCGTCGCATTTGCCACCGGCGACCGCGAAAACGTTGAAAAAATCCTGAAGGACGAGGAGCAAGGCAAGTATCGAGAAGACTTCCTGTATGAACATGCGCTGATCGAGATTCAGCGCGGCCGTTTTCAGTCCGCCGCGCGCCTGCGACTGCAAGCTGTGGACCGAACTCCGAAGGCCAGCGAGCCGGACTGGTTATTGATCCTCGCGGCGTTGGAGGATGCCGAAGTCGGAAAGGACGCGCAAGCCCAAGGCGATGAAAGCAATGTTGCTGGAAAGCCGACCGATCGCAGCACCCAAATCATCCTGGCGCTGGCGCTCGCACGATCAGGACGAACGGCGGAAGCCGGCAAACTCGCTGACCTGCTCAGTGCGGAAAGGCCCGAGGACACGCTGATGCAGCATTACCACGTTCCCACCATCCGGGCCGCGATCAAATTGCAACAACATAATCCGACGGCAGCCATCGATTTGCTCCGCGACACTGCCAAGTACGATCTGGCGTTTACTGGAACCGTTTATTTATATCCCGCCTACATCCGCGGACTCGGGTATCTGGCGCTCGGCGACGGCCAATCGGCCGCGGCCCAGTTTCAACAGCTAATCGACAATCCCGGCTTTAGTGTCCGGCATGTCACCGGGCCCTTGGCCTGGCTCCAGCTTGCTCGCGCGCAAAAAATGACGGGCGATGAAGCCGCCGCGAGGAAGTCTTACGAAACTTTCTTGAATTTGTGGAAGAACGCCGATCCGGATATTCCCATCTACCAGCAAGCCAAAACCGAATACGCCAAACTCCAAAAATGAATTGCGTGATATCACTTCAATCAAAACGAAAGCGTTCGTGTCCTTAACGCGGCCAAACTCTCCGGGTTCTCAGTTCGGGTACGGCACGCGCAGCAGGGTGCCTGAAGTTGACGGCAAAACATACCGGATGCCGACGTAGACCATACTAAGGTGCGCATTCTTGGGATCGTTGGGAGCAACAAACCAGGGCGCTCGGCTCAGATAGGAATACTGGGTGTAATACTGCAACGCGCCATATCTTGGGCTCTTCCAAAAAGTCAGCAGCCAATCGAACGTGGCTTGTTGGATCAAACGATTATTGGTATTCGGCGAGCCCGGGCCGCCATAACCGATGATCGTTCCAGGCGCGGTGGTGTTCGTCGTGTCCGGGAAGAAATTGCGGCCGAAGTAGTCCGCGCCGTAATAAACCGCGAATGCCTGCTTTTCGTTCGCTCTCCACTCGAAACCGGCAGAACCCGCTCCAGCATGAACCATGGAAAGGTTGAAGTCGGTACCGGCGAGATTGGGGCGAACCACGAGTTGCGGCCCGGTTCCCACCAAATAATGTGCACCGCCATCGCTCCAAAATACGTTTGCCAGGAACACCAGTTTGTTCGGCAGCAATTCGTAGTTCCCGGCGATTGTCCCCCCTCCGCCAAACGCCTTGTGCGACCTGAAGTCCGTCGATCCAGTCGGCAGCACGGAAGCGTGCGCGCCGGTAAGAAAGCCGGTCGCTTCCACATGAAAGTGCCGGTCGAGGAGTTTTGTGTCGTAGGTGGTTTTGGTCAGAATATCCGGCATCAGATTCGCCGCTCCGGCGTTGGCATTGTTATCGAACTGCGTGCCAACCGAGCTGAAGCCCGCCGGAAGAGCGACATAGTTGCCAATAAATTGATTGGAGTTTTCAATTCCTACTCCGAAGGCCCAATGGTCGTTGACGTGGTAGCCGACTCGAAATTCGGCCGCGCGCGTGTAAGCCACTCCGACTCCGAGATTCTGATCTTCGTTATACGTGAGGGCCAAATCGGCCGGGACCGGGCCGATGCCCTCGCGGTTCGGGGTCAGCCAGCTCCAGGTTTGTCCGCCGACCACGACCCATTTGCCGCGCCTGGCGTAACCGAAGTAGAGCCGCAACCGATTCGTCAGACCGTTCACGCTTTGATACACGTTGGGCGCGCTATTCCCGCTGAAGTCGCCTTCGACGTAGCCCATAAAATCCGTGCCTCTGAAATGGTCTTCGATCTTGAAGTTGAGGCGGGAGAACTGGGCCGTACTGCGAAATTCACTGCTGTGTCCCTGAGCCGTGTTGCTGAAGGGTATGGCGGCAAAAGCAGTGGCGATATTGCTTTGGGTGTTGGTGGTTCGAAATACATTCTCGAAATCGACGAATCCTCCAGGGGTCAGAACGGCGTCGCCCAATTTGATGGTGCCTGCCGGAGATTGGGGTTCGGCCTGCTGCGGCTGCGGATCAGCTACTGGAGTTACGGCGCTAGCGACGCCATTTGGGATATCGAGCGAGGAGCTTGGCGGATTCTTGCTCGGCGTTGGCGAAGTAGGCCGCACGATTTCGGAAGTCGTTACCAGTGCAGCAACGCCGGGTTGGCTGCCTTTCAATTCCGCCTTCAGCACCTGAATCTCTTGCTGCTGCGACGCTAGTTGTTGCTGAGTTTGCAGCAGAGCGTGGCGCAGAGTGTCGAGCTGAGTCTCAACGTCCGACGTCCCCGCGGAAGAATCGGCTTGGTGCGATGCCGTCTGGCCACACGCGAGGCCAGGTGCCAGCAACAGGAGCCATACACTTCGCAAAAAAATTCGCATTGTAAACCTCAAGGTAATCCGAGGGTGACGCTCCGACGAAGAGGTCACCCACACCAGCCCGCAGGTTGCAGTTCGACCAAGATTGCAACGGCAAAGCCGGGTTCGGTTGTTGGTTTAGATCGACTCGATCGACTCGCCGAAATGTCGGATGTTGCCTTTCACGGTGTCCATCACTTCGTCCAGGTTCCCAGCGAGCACCATCTTCCCCAGGGCCAGCGCGAAGCCCACGGCTTGCGATTTATCGGCGTGTGAAGGAATCGAAAGAGCGTTCGGATCGGTGACGACGTCAATCAGCGCGGGTCCGTTATGTGCCAGCGCCTTCTTGAGCCCCGACGTCAAATCGGCAGGATTTTCGATTCGTACGCCCATCATCCCGACGGATTCGGCCAGCTTCGCGAAGTTTGGATTCTTCAGATCGGTTTGGTAGTCCGGAAATCCGCCAGTTTCCATTTCGAGTTTGACCATTCCCAGAGCGCCGTTGTCGAACACGAGGATTTTGATGGGCAGGTCGTACTGCGTAATGGTCAGCAGGTCGCCCATCAGCATGGCGAATCCGCCATCTCCGGACATGGAGATCACCTGTCTTCCGGGATAAGCACACTGTGCGCCGATGGCCTGAGGAAGCGCGTTGGCCATCGACCCGTGGTTGAATGAACCGATAATCCGCCGGTCCTTGGTCGCCTTGAGATACCGGGCCGACCATACATTGCACATGCCAGTGTCCGCGGTAAAGATCGCGTCGGGCGCCGCTAGCTCACTGAGCGCTGCGGCCACCGGCTCCGGGTGCATCGGCGTGCGGGTTCCCACGTGATCCACATACACATTCATTTTGCTCAGCTTTTCTTTGTGCTTGCTGAGCACGGTCTGCAGGTAATCGCGGCTCTGCTTGCCTTCGAGCATCGGCATCAGCGCCTGCAGCGTCTCCTTCACGTCGCCCCAGATTCCCAGGTCGAGTCTGCTACGGCGCCCTAAACGTTCCACGCGAATGTCGATTTGCGCGATCTTGCACTTGGTCGGCAGGAATTTGTCGTACGGAAAATCCGTGCCGAGGAGCAGCAGCAGGTCACATTCGTGCGTCGCCTCGTAAGCCATGCCGAAACCAATCATTCCGGACATGCCCACGTCATACGGATTGTCGTATTCGATGAACGGCTTGCCTCGATAAGAATGTGCCACCGGAGCTTTCACTTTTTCGGCGAGAGCGACCACTTCATCGTGAGCGTCCTCGCATCCAATTCCGCAGAACAGCGCCACTTTCTTTGCAGAATTGATTAGATCCGCGAGCTTCGCCAGATCCTTCTGACCAGGACGAATGCTCGGCCGCTGGGTTACCAGCGAACGTGCAGCAGTCTCGGGGGGCATGTCCAGCCCGACCACGTCTCCGGGCAGTACCACCACGCCTACTCCACCTTTTCCAATCGCACTCTGCATGGCGATATGCAGCACGCGCTCAAATTGAGCGGGATTCGTGATCAACTCGCAATAATGGCTGCATTCCTGAAACAGATTCTGCGGATGTGTTTCCTGAAAATAGCCCGTGCCGATTTCACTGCTGGGAATATGCGATGCGATGGCCAGCACCGGAGCATTGCTGCGGTGAGCGTCGAACAGGCCATTGATCAGGTGCAGGTTGCCAGGGCCGCAGCTGCCCGCACAGACGGCGAGCTTGCCGGTAAGCTGCGCGTCGGCGCCGGCCGCGAACGCGCCGGCTTCTTCGTTGCGCACGTGGACCCATTTCACTTTGTTGTTCAGCCGTAATGCATCCGTCACCGGATTCAAGCTGTCGCCGACGACGCCGTAAATCCTTTCCACGCCCGCTTCGGCCAGTCTGCGGATCAATTCGTCTGCAATTCTGTGTGGCATTTGTTCTGCCTCCCTTATTTTTCCTGCCCCGCCGTAAGAAGATAGACTCCGCTCGAGCCCCGAAGGGCACAGGTCCCGCCGCGATCTAAACCGATTTCGCCGGCGCATGCGCCTGCCCGGCCGGCCCGGTTTCGCGCAAGAAAAAACTCACCACGATTGCGGCCGCGCAACAAACGATCCAGAAAAATGCGCCCTTCTGAAAATGCAGATGCAGGTCCGCGGTGTTTCCGATGCCCCGTCCGATATGCTTCGCATACACCGGCCCGAGGAATGCGGTAATCCCGAAAACCAAAAAGTTAATTCCGCCAGTCGCGCTGCCCTTCACGTTGTCGGGATTCACTTCTTTGATCACGCTGTAAGGAATCATCGCTGCGCCGGACGCGACGCCAAATACAAACATGGCCAAATGCGGCGGAACCGGGAGGAACTTTAGAGCCAGCTGAGTCGCGGCCAGAATCATGACCACCGCACTCCCGATGATCACCGGCTTGCGCCTTCCGATGCGGTCCGAAAGCCATCCCAGCAACGGGCACCCAAAAACCCAGCCGAGCGGAACCATAGAGGCGACGATCACCGCGTTGTGATAGGAAAATTGCATGTCTTTTTGAAACGCAGCTACGCCCCAAATCATGTCGCCAATGGTAGTCGGCGCGAACAGCAGCCCGGCAATCAGTCCACAGAGATACGATTGCGGATTCGAGAAGACGATCTTGTACGGCTTCAAGACCGACGCAGATCCTACCTCTTGCGTGCGGGGGGCGGACTGCTCCTTCGGAGTGGTGACATACAAAAGCGCCGCGTTGGCCAGAATGACGATTCCGAGGCCGATCCAGATGGTATGCACGGCCAATCCATGCTCGATCATGGGTCCAACCGCGAATTGCCCGGCTGAACCGCCGAGCATGCCAACGCATTGGGTGGCGCCAATCGCCGTGGCCAGGTAGCGGGACGAGAATCCGTGGGAGGCGAGGTAAACGGCACCGGTAAAAGCGAAGGCTGAACCGGCGCCTTGGAGCAATCGGCCGACATCACCTGCGAGTACCGAACCCCCGCTGAAGAAGAGGCAACCGATACCCAAGATCGCGGCGCCCACCGGAACGGTGCGCTTGGCTCCCAAACGGTCGAGGGCCGCTCCCGCAACCAGGCTCATGGTGGAGTAGGTGTAATAGTAGGCTCCGAGAATCGCGCTGATGCCGAGCGCCGTAGTATGAAATGAGGCTTCCAACTGTGGAATCATCACCGCCGGACTGGACCTCACCGCATATTCGAGAAAATAAAAGATGGTCGTGAACGCCCAGGCGATGGCGAACGCGCGCGTCTGGCTTCCGGGCTGTTTTTGATCCAAGGCTAGTGTGGCCATGATTCTGCGAAGCCTCTCTCTTCGACGGCGTGAAAGGAGTCATGATCAGCCACGATCCCTTCCATCTTCGTCGGCTTGCTCGGCCGTGACTTGCAACACGTCTCGAAGCCGAGTAGAAGCACGCCGTTGGCCAACGATGCATTTGGTGCGCGCCGCTGAAAACACGAGCGTTGTTGGTTCGCGATTGACGACGCCACAGAACTGCTGTCAAACCTTTCACGGAAATGCCGAGGCTCTGACGGGCGAGGAGAATGGAACAATCATGATACGAGAGTAGTGGGAACCGGCTGCCGAAGGTGCGGCAGCCTTTGCGACGCGATCTGAATAGAATCGAGCCGAAAGCTCTCCGTCACAGACTCGACGTTACCGTCAAATCTCCGCCGCCGATCGCGGCCGACCAGAATTTCGCGGCTCTCAAAGCGCAGCCCCAGTTTCTCCTTCGCATTGAAAACAAAACGCCTGGCTAAAACTTCCCGGCGCGGCCTTCCTTGGTCCCTTACTTGCTTTTGGAAATGAGGGAAACCGGAGACTGCCAGTGAGCACAGCCGTAAGTTTTGTGGGACGCGCCAAGACCAGAACAAATAGCAGGCCTTTGCCCGCCTCCAGGGCCAGAAGCAGAAACGCGGGCGCAAACTCCTGCGAGCTGCCAGGCCGCGACGCGCACCAGGCTATTGAAACTCACGTGGACACCGCGGGGAGAGAGGCATTCGAACAGATGTTTGTGGCTTCGCGTCCGAAATTCGTGGCCATGGCGCGCGGCATTCTGCGCAATCGTGAAGACGCCGAAGATGCCGTTCAGAATTCATTTCTTTCCGGGTATCTGCATTTGCGGAGCTTCGAAGGCCGCTCCGCGCTGAGTACCTGGTTTACGCGCATCGTGCTGAACGCCGCTTTGATGATTCAACGCAAACGCAAACGATTGACGATTCAGTCACCCGCGGCCAACAACGAATGGGATGACGCAGAATGGACGGAAAATCTTCCGGCCTCGGAGCCTGATCCGGAAGTGATTCACGCCGAGCGGGAGATCCTCCACGTGGTCGACGGCATTTTGGGAAAAATGAAGCCCGCGCTTCGGCAGGCGTTCACCATGACTTACTTCGACGAATTGTCAGGCCCCGAAGCCTGCGCTGTGCTCGATTTGCCGGCGGAGACGTATAAGGCGCGGCTGTTTCGCGCCAAACGGCAGGTCTTTGATCAAACGAAGCGAACTTTGGGGCGTCCGGCGTCCAGAACCATGGTTTGAGCGGCTGAATTGTCGGCGCAGATGATCGGTGCTGGTGAGTTTGGCGATTATTCCTGCAAGTGATCCGCGGGCGAGCTGATTCCCAAACGCTTCATTTTGTAAAACAGAGTCGTGCGCTTCAGGCCAAGTTTGGCCGCGGCGCCGCGCGGACCGCCCAGCTTCCAATTGGAACGTTGGCAGGCCAGCAGGATTTCTCGACGGACTTTATCTTCGAGCGTCGGGTTTGAAATCTCGGACTCCAGAGGATGCTGCTCGCATTCGAGCGGGCCCGGTTCAAAAACGCCATCATTCGAGAGAATGACGCCGCGGGCCACGTAGTTTTGCAGCTCCCGAATGTTGCCGGGCCAGTGGTGCTGCACCAGCGAGCGCATGGTCGTCGGCGGAATCGAGCGGATCGATTTATCCATGGAAGCGGCAAATTGCCGCACGAAATATTCGACAAGTTCCGGGATGTCGGCTTTCCGCTCGCGGAGCGGCGGCAGATACACGGGGAAAACATTCAGCCGGTAATATAAGTCTTCGCGGAATTCACGTTCCCGCGCCATCTGCTGCAAATCCTGATTGGTCGCCGCGACCACCCGGACGTCAATTCGTGTAGTGTGTGTGCTTCCGACCGCCTCAAACTCACGCTCTTGCAGCACGCGGAGCAGCTTGGGTTGAAGTTCCAGCGGCAGATCGCCAATTTCGTCGAGGAACAGTGTGCCGCGGTCGGCTAACGTAAAACGGCCGACGCGGGAGTTGACCGCGCCGGTGAAAGCTCCGCGTTCGTGTCCGAAAAGCTCGCTTTCCAGCAGGCCGGCAGGAATGGCCGCGCAATTCACCTTCACCAGGCGCTGTTTCCGCCGAGGACTGAGTTCGTGAATCGCGTGAGCGATGACTTCCTTTCCGGTACCAGTCTCGCCCGCAATCAGCACCGCCATATTCGTGGGCGCGACCGCTTCAATCAAAGAGAGAATGCCCCGCAGACCTCCATTTCGACCGACGATGGTCTCTGCCAGCGGAATCTCGGCGCGATCCTCTTTACCAGCGCGGAGCTGGTCCCTGCGAAACATTACGGCGTTCGTTGGCATGGCTCCCGCATTCTTGTCAATTTGGATTACTGAATGAAAAGCTGCGCTCATAAATGCTCCTTCGACCGTAACCGCCCGGGCAGGACGCGTTCGTCGCTTATCTCGCCGGACCCTTGCGAGATTTTCTTTTCCGCCGCTCCCGGCGGATCAGTTCCCGAATGTACAAGCCGCAGTTGCTCAGCTGGATTGAGCCGGCTTCCCACTTCTCCAGAGACTTAACCGCCTCGGCATCGACGGACCTTAAATCCGCGCAGTCCAGGACCAGCTTTCTGCTTTTCGCTTCGGCCGCGATCACCGCTTCCATCTCCGCCACATTTTCGGCGGTCAGTCTACCGCTGACCTTTAACACCACTTCGCCGTTACCTTCTTTCGTGATCCTCAGCATCGGCTGCCCCATGGAGATCACAACCACGGACGGTCTAACGCAATTGATATTCCAAACGTAAGTTGGTACAAACAATAACGATTCCGATCCTGGTCGATGCCGAAGTCTCGACAATTGGCGAGCGCCGGTACAAAACGCTTCGCCAACGAAACTGCCGTTTCGCGAGAAAAAAGAAGGCACCCAAAGATCGCCCAGTGAATCGAAGGCTGATAACGTTCGGTTCGGGGACGGCCTTCCAGTGCGGCGGTGCCCCTGAAGCGGACCGATGGGGAGAAGTTTAAGAAATCTCAACTGAATCGGCTTTTTTTCTAGACCGATTACGCAGGTGAACCGTGCGCGTCGTACTCAATCCAGGAGCGGAATCCGAATCGCTGGATATTCAGGTCCTGGTCGACTCGATCCCTGCCCTCATCCATACCGCCAGGCCCGACGGCTACCTCGATTACTTCAACAAACGCTGGCTGGAATACCTCGGCGTCACTTTGGACAAGGTCGCCGGCTGGAATTGGACTGCCTTCATTCATCCCGAAGACGTCGACGGCATTCTGGCCGAATGGCGATCCTGCTTGGCCAGCGGAAAAATATTCGAGTACGAAACGCGGGTCCGATGGGCGAATGGTGATTACCACTGGATGTTCCACCGCAAGGTGCCGCTGCGCGACGCCAGCGGCAACATCGTTAAGTGGTACGGCTCCAGCATGGATATTGAGGAACGAAAGACTGCGGAAGAACAGTCTCGCCGCAACGCGGAGCAGCTGCAAAGCAGCGAGTTCTATCTGGCCGAAGGGCAACGCGTGGCCCACATGGGCAGTTGGGCTTTCGGTCCCACCGGCTTCCATTATTGGTCTCCCGAATTATTTCGGATGCACGGACTCGATCCGTCCGGCAAACCGCCAAGTGTTGAGGAATATCTGGACTGCGTTCATCCCCAGGATCGCCAGTCCGCGGCGGACTTGATCCAAGAAATGCTGGCGACGGCTTTGCCCCTCGATTTCACCAAGCGCATCGTGCGTCCCGACGGTGAGATCCGCTACATTCGCTGTATCAGCGCTCCGGCTCCCGAAAATCAAGGCCTGAAAAACTACGTGGGCAGCGCCATCGACGTTACCGAGCACGAACTCCTCACTCAGGAACTCCGCCAGCGCCAAGCCTACCTGACCGAGGCTCAACGGCTCAGTCACACCGGTAGCTTCGGCTGGCGGGTTTCGAGTGGGGCCATCCTCTGGTCCGACGAGACTTTCCGGATCTTTCAGTGCGACCCGAATACCGCACCAACCCTGGAATTCATCATCGACCGGGTTCATCCGCAGGACCGCGAACGGGTCCGGCAACAAATCGAGCATTCTTCGCGTGACGGCCAAGCTTTTGATTTTGAGAACCGGCTGCAAATGCCTGATGGTTCTATCCAGCACATCCGCGTGACCGCGCATCCTTCGCGGGATAGTGCCGGCAACCTCGAATTCGTGGGCGCTGTGACCGACGTTAGCGAGCAGCGGCGTGCAGAAGCCACGATCCGGGAACAAAGAGCGGAGCTCCGGCAGATGCTGGATTTCACTCCTCAACTTATAGGGGTTTACGGCGCTAACCATGAACGCTTGTACGCCAACCGTACCTCGCTCGATTACCTTGGCGCCAGCCTTGACGAATGGCGGCGTACGAGCTTCGCGGCTTTTGCTCATCCTGACGATTCGGAACGCCTCGTCACTTACGCGGATCGGGCTTTCTCCAGTGGCACCGCTGACGAGTTGGAGTTCAGAATACGCAAACGTGATGGAAGTTATCGTTGGTTCCTGGCTCGGTTTAACCCGTTGCGGGATCAACAGGGACAGATCACGCGTTGGTATTCTTGCGCGATCGACATCGAAGACCGCAAGCAGGCAGAAGACCGGCTTCGCCGGGAAAACGTGGCTCTGCGTGAAGAAATCGACAAAGCTTCGATGTTTGAAGAAATCGTGGGAACGTCTTCCGCTTTGAAAAGTGTTCTCTTGCGGATCTCCAAAGTCGCGCCCAGTGATTCCACGGTCCTCATCACCGGTGAAACCGGCACTGGCAAAGAGCTGGTTGCGCGCGCCATACACCGGCGATCCGACCGCGCTTCGCGTGCCTTCATTAGCGTGAACTGTTCGGCAATCCCTCGTGATCTGATTGCCTCCGAGTTGTTCGGCCATGAAAAGGGCGCGTTCACCGGCGCCACTCAGCAGCGCCTGGGTCGGTTTGAATTAGCCAATGGCGGTACGCTGTTCCTGGACGAAGTCGGAGAACTTCCCGCCGAGACCCAGATTGCCCTGCTTCGTGTTCTGCAGGAACACGAGTTTGAACGCGTCGGCGGCATGCGCCGAATTCGCGCCGACGTCCGGGTGATTGCCGCCACCAATCGTGACCTGCCCGCCGCGATCAGCTCTGGGTCTTTTCGTAGTGATTTATTTTATCGCCTGAATGTTTTCCCCATCGAGATTCCTTCTCTTCGAGAACGAGGAACGGATATTCCTCTACTGGTGGAGTACTTTATCGATCGCTATGCCAGAAAAGCCGGCAAGAACATAAAGCGGGTCAACAAGAAGACCCTGGAATTGCTGCAGTCGTACCTGTGGCCGGGAAACATCCGCGAACTGCAGAACGTCATCGAGCGTTCAGTCATTCTTTGCGATACGGAAATTTTCTCGATCGACCGAAACTGGTTACCGCGGCCCGCGGTTCTGATCCCAGAGTCGCAGCAAGCTGAACTCCCTCACCGGCTCCTGGCCCAGGAAAAGAGCATGATCGAGGCCGCCCTGAAAGATGCCCGTGGGCGCATCTCAGGACCCACCGGAGCCGCCGTTAAGTTGGGCATCCCGCGCTCCACGCTGGAATCAAAAATCAAGTCGCTGAAAATTAACAAGAATCGATTCAAAACTTGAAGGCTCATGAAATCGGGATAACAACAATGTAGGCCCTTGGCACTGGGCCAAATGCGCTCCGCCCCGGCTCGCCCCACACCCTACTAACTCGTCGCTGGAAAAACTCCGTCGCTGGCCGAGCTCCTTTTTGCTTTTTACCTGTGTTCTTGGCTCATGCCCGATTAACGCCATGCCGGACAATTGTTCTCTGACGGGCCGGCAAAATGACCGGGAAGCTGTGGCGAAAACCCCGTGGCATCGGTCACCGTAACCCACTAAAAGCGAACGCGCTCCTGCTCCAGCTTTTCGTCCCGCTGCATACTCAAGAATTGATCAGACTTAAGATCGAGTTGCGAACGAACAGCAAAACGGGTGCGATCCCGTGCTGCCTGGTCGCTCAGTTGGGCATTCGCTGGTGCTGCAAGCGAGAACAGCATCAAAACACCGCGGATTGTCAGAGATTTCGTTCGTGCGCTCATATGTGGCACCACTTCGCCAAGTCTTTCAAGGTCTCGCCAGCATGCATGCTTCTGTGGATCATGGCGCTCGGAGTAGCACCTCGCGTCGCATTGTTGTCGATGGTTATGGCGGCCGCTTTGCGGAGGATCCGCGCTCCCGCCGTCGGATTGCGCGTCGTGAGACGCTAAGCTCCTCGCTTCTGACGACAGCTTGTCTTGTTCTTTGTGGGACCTCCGATAGTTTGGCGGTATTGGTTCGATAGGATTTATGCATCGACCGGGGTGCGTCAAAAACGCTTTGCGCTGCGCCTTGGTGATGTAGACTCTCCCGCTAACAGTGTGGAAACGAAAGGAGTACTTCTTATGAAGCGTATCGACGCGGTGATTCGGCCTTCGCAATTGGACGAGGTGAAGCAGAGGTTGACGGGGCTGGGAGTGACGGGCATGACGGCGTTTGAGGTTCGGGGATTTGGACGGCAAAAAGGACATACGGAGACTTATCGCGGGTCGGAATATACGGTGGATTTTCTGCCGAAAATTTATTTGAGCATTATCGTCGCTGAGGACCTGGTCGAGCCGGTGGTGGAGGCGATTTTGCAGGGCGCGCGTACCGGGGTGATCGGCGACGGGAAGATATTTGTTACATCGCTCGATGAAGTGATCCGGATACGGACTGGCGAGCGAGGGCCGGGCGCGATTTAGGATTCTGGACGGCTGAGATGGTACGGAAAGTTGGCTGGTTCTCATTTCAAAGTCATCGATAGGAGACTTCGAATGTTCGATTTGTTGAGCAAGGACTTCCGAACCTGGATTCTGAAGGCGACCATCGCGCTGGTCCTGCTGAATGCCGGCGCCGGAACGTTGGCTAGCGCCTTCGCGCAAGAAGTGAAGACCGATCCCGCGGGAACTAATACCGGCGACCGCACAGCGGTGGTTGACGCGGCGGGAAATCCGATTGTGCTGGCGGAGCCAACTGACAAAACTGCGCCGGACTACGTCAAGGCGAAACGCGATTACGACGAGTATCAGACGCAGGCGGCCAAAGAGCCGTTGGCTATGAAAGTTGCGGATAGCGTCGGGCATCTCAAGGTCGGGACGAATTTCTCGTGGACCTTGCTGACCGGGTATCTGGTCTTGTTCATGCAGGCTGGGTTCGCACTGTTAACTTGCGGCTTGGTGCGTAAGAAGAACGCCGGCCATTTGATGATGCTGAATTTCGCGGCTTATGTTTTTGCGTTTCTGGCCTACTACGCGGTGGGTTACGCATTTCAATTTGGGGCGGTGGCGGTGAACGCGTCGCCGACGAACATCGGCGGGGCGCTGACGTTGAATCATTTTCTGATCGGCAGTGGACAATGGGGTTTTCTCGGCGGTAAAGGCTTTTTCATGGTGGGCCCGGCCTACGATGCGAGCAGCAATTGCCTGGCGCTCTTTGAAGTGGTCTTCATGGAGACGGCGGGATACATCATTGTGGGCGCGATTTGCGAGCGCATCACGTTCGGGGCTTTTCTGCTTTGCGAGCTTTTCATCGGCGCATTTTTGTATCCGGTGTTCGGGTGCTGGGTGTGGGGTGGCGGCTGGCTTTCACAATTGGGCTCGACGATGCACATGGGGCATGGCTACGTGGATTTTGCGGGGTCGAGCGTGGTGCACGGGGTGGGCGGATTTTGCGCCATGGCGCTCTCGGTGATATTGGGTCCGCGGCTGGGGAAATATGGGCCGGACGGAAAGCCCCGGGCTTTTCCGGCGCACAACATCGTTTTCGTGGTGACTGGAACATTTATTTTGCTATTTGGGTGGATGGGATTTAATCCGGGATCGACTTTGGGCGCGACGGATCTGCGGATTTCGGTGGTGGCGATCAATACGAATCTGGCGGCGGTGGCGGGATCGGCGGCGGCGATGCTGCTGTGGTATTTCATGTTCGGCAAGCCGGACATCACCATGGCGTGTAACGGGATGTTGGCCGGCTTGGTGGCGATCACGGCTTCGTGCGCGTTCGTTTCGCCGACGTCATCGGTGGTGATTGGAATCATCGCGGGAGTTTTGGTTTGCCTGGGAGTTTTGTTCAACGAGCGGTACCTGAAAATCGACGATCCGTGCGGTGCGATCTCGGTGCACGGGTATTGCGGTTTCTTTGGTGCGGTGGCGCTGGGAATTTTTGCGGATGGCACGTATGGCGCGGGATGGAACGGCGTAGGTGCGGTGAACTATTTGGGGAAAGCGGGGCAGGGAGTGACCGGTTTGATTCACGGCGACTCGTCGCAGTTCTTGATCCAACTGGGCGGGGCTTGCTTGATGGCGGTCTATGCGTTTGGAATTACTTTCGTAGTGTTTAAGGCGGTCAACGCGGTGCGTTCGATGCGGGTCAGTAAGGAAGTGGAGCTGACCGGGTTGGATGTTCCGGAATTTGGGATGCTGGCGTATCCGGAAGACGCGGTGGAAATGCTGGCCACCGGTTCACAGGCGCATCAAGGAGCTTAGGCGCGAGATCGCTTGGTGCGCTGCGGTGCGACGGGTTCGGGTGCCGGCGCGAGGGATTTCTTTTCGCGGAACGACCGAATTGAATACGCCAACGCTGCGGCAGTCAAAAGCATGACCACCGGATCGATGGGCAGGCGATAGCGCGGAATCGCCAGGGTCAAATAGAAGGCGCAAGGATAGATCAGCGGGAAGACAGCCGCGGGGAACGCGTAAGGATTGCGCTGCTTGAAGAGTATGACGATTCCCGCGAGCGTGCCGAACGCGACGAAGAGATTGAAGGTGAGGACGTAGCGAAACCACCAAGACGACGACTCCAGAAAATCCTTCAGCGGAAACGGGGTGCCTCCGGACCAGATGGCGACGAAGCGGCGGAAGATCAGGTGCGCTTCGCGGGCCGGATGGTCGGGGATGTATTCGAAGGCCTGCTGTTTCTTTTCTTCCATGTAGGAAATTTCGCCGAGTTCAATGTAGTGGGCGCGCTCGTCGGAGTTGAAGATCGGGTGTAAGTCGCCGCGAAAAATATCCTGGGTGCGGTCGTTATTGCCGAGCCAGAGCTGCAGGCCCATCACGGAGCGCAGCGGAACGAAGGTGTGGAATACGCGGTAGTTGCGGATGGTCCACGGAACGCAGCAGAGAACGACGATCAGCAGCGTTGCCGCGGCGTTCGTGAACCATGGAGCGGCTCTGCGGTGTGCGCGATAGGCGAGCCATCCGAGCAGGAAGGGGAGCAGGGCGCCGAGCGTTGCGTTGGTCATGAGGGTTAGGCCCCAGAGCAAAGCGTAGGCGCAGTAATTTCTCAGGCGGTTTGAATCGTCGAGGGCTATGGTCGCCCACAGAATGGTGATGGCGAGGAGCGCGGAGAAGGACGCGTCCCACATGCTTTCGACGGGGAGCAGGATCGCGTTGGGGAAAATTGCCCAGAGCCAGGCTGCCGCTACTGCTGTTGATTTGCCTCCGATGCGCTGGCCCACGAAGAACAATGGGATCGTGACTGCTGCGCAACAGAAAATATTGAAGAGCACTACGGCGAGCCAGGCGTGGAAGGTATAGCTGCCGAAAATTCGGAAAATTGCGGAGAGGAATATGGGGAACAGGGGCGTCATCCAAGCGGTGGGGCCGGATTCGACGTGGAACGGATTGGCGAAACCTTGGCCGAGGGCGAGCGAGTGGGCGATGTTGCCGACTTCAAAGAGGAAGGGGATTACGCTGACGGCTTGGCGGACGTGGTCGCGCTGGAAGGTGTAGAGGAAATAGAGGCGGTCTGCTAGGGCGACGAAGAGGACGGTGTACAGGAATTGGGCAGTGCTGGAGAGGCGTCTGAGCATCGTGGAATAGCTTACCTTGGGGCGGCTTGGACGCAAGGCGTTCGTTGGCTTGTCGCTGCGGCGCTTGGTCGACGGTGGTAGGCGGCGAGCTGTGGTATTTTTGAGGCTGGGTACATATGGCTAAGAAAAAGCGAGATCGGTTGCGGGTGCACAAGGAAGCGCGGCGTTTGGCGCGGTTGGGGGTGGGGATGCCGCCGGTGGGGCGGATGATTCCGGATAAGCGGCGGAAGGCTGTGAAGCATAAGAAGAGGATTTTGGACGGGGACGCAGAGTAGACGAAGGCACACCCCACTGTAAGTGGGGTGCAGACAGGCTGAAAGCCTGTCCTACTGTGTTGTGCGGACCAGATTGGTATTTTGGGATTTGGATTCGGTTCAATTTGGAACGGTCGAAAATCCTCGTTGGATCCTCTGCTCGGTTAAACCATTGTGATTGAAGTGATTTCGAAGTTTGGGCGTGGTGTATTCGTTCGGAACATTTCGTGCTTTTGGTTCAGGCATGAAAACGAATTGGATGCTTCGCATTTGCTTTTTCGCCCTAGGGATCGTCGTGAGCGGAGCTGCTGCTTCTGGTGCGCGGGCGCAGACGGAAGGGATACCGGTCGCCATACTGCTGGGGGAGATTCGCGCGTACCGAGCTTCGTTCGGAGTGTCGAGCACGCAGGATCGGGAATGGAATCCGCGGAAAGCTTGGGTGGGGTCGCGCGTGAATGCGTTTACGGTTTTGTCGGCTGGGGTCTATACCGCCAGCTTCATGGATATGGCGAAGACACAGTCTTCATTGCCGAATTTTCAGGAACGGGATCCGTTGGCGCGGCCTTTGCTGCTTTTGCCGCGACCTCTGTATTACGCGTCTGGATTCATGCTTGCTACGGGCGTGAATTATCTGGGATGGAGGCTGCGGGAATCGCCGCGGTTTCATCGAGTGTGGTGGTTGCCGCAGGTCATCTCGATGGCGGCGAACTTTGGTGGTTACGCGTACACCGAGGTAAATACGAGAACGAGTCCGGAGGCAGCGCACCGAGGAACGAGGCACTGAATTTCGCGCGGGTACGTTGAATGAGGCGGCTCGCACGGAGCCTAGTTTTTGGAGCCTCAACCGGGTTTCACGGCGGGGACGTGTTCGCTCGACTTGAAGAGTGGAGAAGGCGCGACTCCTTTTGCTTGCGCGCCGACTGCTGCGATCCCCTCGAGGTCTGCTTTGGAAAAACCCTCACTGACCGTCTGGATTTTCCCGTCTGGTTTTATGACGAAGATTGATGGGACCGTGGTGATGCCGAATTGGTTTGAGAGGGCGTAGCCCGGATTTTCGAGCAGGATGGGGAAGTCGACGTCGAGTTCCTGGCAGAATTCGCGGGTGTCGGCGGCGTCGTCCTGGGAGATGCCCCATAGCGTGAAACCGTCGCCACCATAAGTTTCGTGGAGGCGTGCGAGGAACGGCGCAGTGAACTGGCAGGTGGGGCAGCTCACTTTGAAAAACGCGGCGACGACTGGGCCTTTATTCAGCGCGTCCTGCAGGTTGGCTGAGCCGCCATCGAGAGTTTTCAACGCAATTGGTGGAGCGGTTTTTCCGGGAGAGAGGATAGACATTTTGGGGGCTCCAAAGAGTTCGCGGAATTGGCGTTTCAGGTTCATTGATTTCGTATCGTAGCAGGGCTTGAAGGGCGTCGCTGGGCCTACTGAGGATTTGATGTGTTTACACTGCGGTGGATTCGGGGAAGCTGGCGTACAACGATGGAGGGCCGGGCAAGGAGGAGATCTTTCGTCGCGGAAGGAGAAGTGGGGCGACGTGAGGACCAAAGACTTAACACAGAGGGCACAGAGAAAGGCGAGAGGCACGGAGACGTTACGGTAAGCGGGTGCATTCTGGGACTGGCGGCGTCTAAGCTGCGACGGTCAAGAGCGGTTTGGGTGATTGGACCGAACCGCTAGGAGAAGAGTATCGGCGGATGGATTGGTACGAGGACAGGATTGGGGTGGAAGCGTTACGAGATGTGAGTTGCGGGATCAAACCGGTTCCGAACATCGGTCGCGTGCGAATGGTAATTTCTAGTGGATGTTGCGGGTTTTCTTTCCTACGTAATCCATTAGGAGGTACTGGCCCAGGGTGTAGGGAGTGGTGAAATAGGCTTTGCCTTTGCAGAGTTCGGTGATTTTCTGGACGAAGTGGACGAGACTGTAGTCGCTGGAGAGCATGAAAGTGTTGATGAGGATTCCGGCGCGCTTGCACTTGGCGACTTCTTCCATGGTTTGCGTGACGACCAGGGGATCGAGGCCGAAGGCGTTCTTGTAGATGCGGCCGTCTTCGAGAGTCAAGGCGGAGGGCTTGCCGTCGGTGATCATAATGATTTGGCGCATGTCTTTTTTCTGGCGGGCGAGGATTCTTTGCGCGAGTTTCAGGCCTTCGCGGGTGTTGGTGTAGTACGGGCCGACCTGGACGCGGGCGAGTTTGCCGAGGGGAATTTCTTCGGCGCTGTCGTGGAAGAGAACGCAGTGCAGGGAATCTCCCGGATATTGAGTGCGAATTAGATGGGAGAGCGCGAGGGCGACGCGCTTTGCGGGGGTGAAGCGATCTTCGCCATAGAGAATCATGCTGTGGCTGCAATCGAGCATCAGGACGGTGGCGCAGGAGCTTTGGTATTCGCACTGGTGGACCATCAAATCGGAATAGTCGATTTCGATGGGGATGCTTGCGCCGTCGCGCTGCACGGCGTTGAAGAGCGTACCGCTGATGTCCATATTCAGCGTGTCGCCGAATTCGTAGGGTTTGGAAGCGCCGCCGGATTCGACGCCGGTGGCCAGGTCGCGCGTGTCGTGCCGTCCGAAACTGCTTTTGCCCAGCGATGCGAGCAGGTCTTTCAGCGTTTTGAAACCGAGGAAGTCGAGCGCCTTGTCGGTAATTTCGAAGCGGGCTTCAACGTTGGGGCCGGGCTGGCCGGCTTGGCCGCCGGGAGTCTGCGACGGCGGCGGAGTGACTTGCGGCTGCTGACCGGGGCGAGAGATGTAGCCTTCCTGCTCCATGCGCTGAACGATCTGGTCGATGACGTCGCTCAATTCCTGATTGCTGGAAAGTTCGGGATTCTTGAGCATCTGCTCCATCAGTTCCGGCGGGAGCAGGTCGCCTTCTTGCAGGGCGCGCAGAATTGCCTCGCGCAATTCTTCCATCATTTTTTCGCGGGAGCGTTCGGGATCCATTTCGTAGATCCCGTACTGGTTTTCGAACCCGCTTTGCAGCAGGAAGTCGGAGAGCCGGCTCATCAATTCCTGTAGGTCGATATCTTCGGAGGCGTCAGGAGCGTATTTCGAATACTTGGTGAATTTCATGGGAACCCCGGGTCTGGGTGCGACCCAACTGCCACGACAGGGACCCGCTCAAACTTCGAGCCGATCGCTGCATGTGAAACCGACTAGTTAAACTGACGACGCGGCGTGCGGCCGCCCGAGGGCTCGCGCGGTTCGCGCGGCTCCGAGGACTTGCGTGCATCGGCGAAATAGCCGCGCTCTTCGGTGCGGCTGATTCGCTTGTGAGCCCAGAGGCCTTCCAGAATGAATTCGGCAGCGCTGGTGACGATCGCGGCGTCGTCCTTCTGGCTGACGTCGAGAACACTCAGATTGTCGAAGAGGCCTTGGATTTTTTTGAGCTGAGCCAGAACTTCGGCGCTGGAGGCATTGACCGGAACTTTAAGTTCGCCGCCGAGCTCAAACCACTGGATCACCGGTTGCATGTTGGCGCCGGTGAAGTACTGGGCGTAGGTCTTGCCTACGGCTGCGCGGATTAGTTCGCGGGCGATGTTATCGGCGCCGCGCAGTTCACCTTCGTATTCGAGTTCGAATTTGCCGGTCATGGAAGGAATGGCGGCGTAGACGTCTGAGATGCGGGCGACAATGGCGGAATCGCGGCTGCGAATCGCGCGTTGCTCGGCGCTGCTCATGACGTTTTCAAGGGCGCTGATGGGCAGGCGCTGGCTGACGCCGGAGCGGCGATCAACGCGTTTGTCTTCGCGGGCCTGGAAAGCTACTTCTTCTACGACCTCGCGAATGTATTGGGGCAACCCGACGCGCTTTTTGCTGTCACGCTTGGTCCAGGCTTCTTGAGACGTGATGGACATGCCTTCGGCTACGGTCGCGGGGTAGTGCGTGCGAATTTCGGAGCCAATGCGGTCTTTTAGCGGCGTGACGATTTTGCCGCGAGCGGTGTAGTCCTCGGGATTGGCGGTGAAGACCATCAGGACGTCGAGAGCCAGGCGCACCGGGTAACCCTTAATCTGGATATCGCCTTCCTGCATGATGTTGAAAAGGCCGACCTGGATTTTGCCGGCGAGGTCGGGCAATTCATTGATGCCAAAAATGCCGCGATTGGCGCGGGGGAGCAGGCCGTAGTGAATGGTCAATTCGTCGGAAAGATTTTTGCCGCTGCGGGCGGCTTTGATCGGGTCAACGTCGCCGATCATATCGGCGATGGTCACGTCGGGCGTGGCCAGTTTTTCCACGTAGCGCTGTTCGCGCGCGAGCCAGGCGATCGGAGTGGCATCGCCATCGGTGGCGATGCGATCCCGGCAGGCGCGGCACAGCGGAGCGTACGGATTATCGTGAATTTCGCAGCCTTCGACATACGGGATGCGCTCGTCCATGAAACCGACGAGGCCGCGCAAAATTCGCGACTTGGCCTGTCCGCGGAGGCCGAGCAGGATGAAGTGGTGGCGCGACAGGACGGCGTTGATGATCTGCGGAAGCACGGTGTCTTCGTAGCCGTGGACGCCCTGGAACAGGGCTTCGCCCGTTTCCATCTTGCACAGCAGATTCTCGCGCAACTCTTGCCGGACCGATCTTTTTGCGATTCTTTCTTCCGACCACTGGCTCCGGCGAAGGTCGCCGAGATTTTTCGGCAGTGAAGTCATGAGGGCCCCAGATATTTCGAGCGACGCCACGCGCGATACTTCGTGCGTCTTCGGACATTATAGGACAAGGGAGGCTGCGGCGATACTTTCGTTTCGAGGTTGAAAAAAAGGGTTGAGCTAGTTGGATCCGTGCCCATGGCCGTTACTGGCGATGGAGTGGCGGGCGCGGTGTTGCTGAGTGAGACGCGGAACCAGCTCGGTCATCCATTGAATGAGAAAATCTTGCCGTTCCGGTTCGGAACGCATTTCGAGCATGGTTTGGCGATCTTCCAGAGGCAGAGGCAAGCGGGCGGCCATGCGGTAGGAAAGGTCGCCCATTTTTTCGCCGGTGGTGGTGACCCAGGGCTGGTCGTAGAGAAGCGAGTGACATTCCTGGAAAACGCCGAGCAGGGAGCTTTCTTTTCGCTGCAGCTCGCTTTTCGATACGGGAGTGATGTCCTCGGCGAGATATTCGACGATGGCCTCGCGATATTCCCGCTCTTCGAGCAATTCCACCACGCGGAAGACGGAGCGGCCTTCGGTGAGGATTTCGAGGCGGCCGTCCGGATATTCCTTGAGGCGCTGGGTGATGGCGGCAGTGCAGCCGACGGTGGCCACGCCGTTTTCAGTGGCCAGGATGATGCCGAATTCGAGCTCTTCGCCGAGGCAACGGCGAACCATTACGCGATAGCGATGTTCAAAAATGTGAAGAGGAAGGCGGGTGCCCGGAAACAGAACGACGTTCAGCGGGAAAATTGGAATCCGGATTGGCTTCATGGCTGGGCGATCATTTTTGTTTCTACTTGTGATCTAGCGCATCAGCGCCAGCAGGGCTTGCATTTCGTCGCGGGCGTGCATATCGCCGGCGTTCTGCGCGACCAGAATTCCTTCCGACAGGAGCTTGCGCGCCTGTTCATTTTTTCCTATTCGCGAGAGGTGCTGGCCAAACTGAAAGTAACCCGCGACGTATTTTGGATTTGATTCGAGCAGCTTCTGAAAATGTTCGGTGGCCGCATCGTCGTCGCCGGACTTCGTGCATTCCAGGGCCAGGCCGTAGCGCGCGAAGGCGTCGTCGGGTTTTTCGGCGACGAACTGTTCCAGGACTTCTCGGCGTGTTTTTTGGGTTGGCGGCATCGGGACGCGGACCATTATAGCGAGGGACGTTGGCTAGGCCAAGCCCGCAGCGGGGGCTCGCGGATGATCGAGGAGGCGTTTGACGGACTCCGCCGTTTTGTAGGCGCTCTCGACGCAATTGCCCAACGACGGCCCGTCCAGGTAGTTGCCCGCAAAGAAAATTCCAGGGTTCTCGGTTTCACAGCTGCGAATCGTATTGACGATCTGAGCGTGGCCCAGATTGTATTGGGGAATCGCACGCGGGTAGACCCAGACTTTTGTGGAGAGCGGCGCGCCATGGATTCCGAGCAGTGCGGCGTTGTCCTGCTCCACGATTTTGGAAATATCGCGTTCTGAATGTTTGATGATTTCGAGGTCGGTTGCGCCGCCGATGAAGCTGGTCATGACTGCGGTGCCTTCGGGACCGCGACCGGGGAACAGCGACGAATTCCAGACCGTGCCGAGGGTGCGGATGCCTTCCTTGCGCGGAACCAGAAAACCGAAACCGAAGAGCGGATCGTTGATTTGGTCGCGTTTGTAGGCGTTGGCGACTACTGCCACGGGCGCGTACGCGATAGCCAGTAGAGCCTGAGTGGCCGATTGCGAAATCGGTCTTAATAATTGAGACGAGACATAAGCGGGGGTAGCGACGACTACGGCGGCAGCTGAATCTGGCTGGTCGGTTTGTTGGTGGGTGCGCTGCACGTCGAAGAGCGTTCCGGTTTGCGAGGTCACGCGGCAGATCGAGGATGCGGCGGTTGCGGAGTGAAAAGCATCTCCGATTTTGGCTGCGAGTGCCCGAGGCAGTTCCGCGACCCCTTGGCGAAACGAGCAAAGCGCGGGTCTGGTTGGTTTTTCCTGGCTTTCGGGCCGGGACTTGATGGCACCGCGGACTACGCTCCCGTATTCGCGTTCCCATTGCTCCATCGAGGGGAAGGATGCGCGCAGGCTGAGTTGTTCCGGATCGCCGGCGTAGACGCCGGAAACGAAGGGCGCGACAAGGTAGTCGAGAATTTCACTTCCGAATTTGCGGCGGACGAAAGCGGCGATGGATTCATCTTCGGGGGGCGAATTGGTGCTGCCGATGGCTTCGGAAATGAGTTTCCATCGCGAGCGCGGGCCGAGGAACGATGAGGTGAGGAGCGCCGAGGGAGACATCGGCAGCCGGCGCAACTGCTTTCCGCGGACGATGTATCGCGGCGCTTTCGAATCCGCCACTTGCAAGTCCGGCTCAAGGCCAAGCTCGCGGACCAGTGCGAGAACCTGCGGCGTGCCTTGAAAACTTTGGGGACCGGATTCGAAGAGGAAGCCTCCGGGTGAATCAGTATCGATCACGCCGCCGGAGTGGCCCGCACTTTCGAATACTGTGACGTTGATGCCGAGTTGCTGCAGGCGATAGGCGCAGGCCAGACCCGAAATTCCGCCGCCAATCACGATCACGCGTTGACGAGCATCGGGCATGAATGGGCTAAAGCGTTTTGGAGAACAGCGGACGTTGATCCATTTGTTGTTCGCGGAGGTAGCGATCGAAGACCATGGCGACGTTGCGGATGAAAATGCGGCCAAGCGGAGTTACCCGGATTTGATTGGGCTCGAGGATGACCAGACCTTCGTCGCGGGAGTCTTTCAGTTGCTCGAGTTCGGGAGCGAAGTATTCGTCGAAAGAGATCTGGAATTCTTTTTCCACTTCCTGCTTGGGGATTACGGTATGGCAGAGAAGTCGGCTGATGACTGCGCGACGCAGGACATCGTCGGCGGAGAGGCGATAGCCGCGTGCCGTCGCGATACCGCGCTGGGCGGCCGTATTCTGGTAGTCCGCAACTTCCTTTCGGTTTTGGGCGTAGGCTCCGGCGACGGAGCTGATGGCGCTGACGCCCATGCCATAGAGATCGGCACCAGCTTTGGTGGTGTAGCCCTGAAAATTTCGATGCAGCGTTCGATTTTTCTGGGCGACCGCGAGTTCGTCGCCGGGTAGCGCGAAGTGATCCATTCCGATATAGGTGTAACCCGCGCCCAGGAAATGCTCGAGGCCGGCGCGGAAGATGCGGAATTTTTCCATGCCCTCGGGCAAGTACATTTGAAATGCGCCTTGCTGTTTTTTCAGCCACGGAACGTGCGCGTAGCTGAACATCGCGACTCGATCGGGAGCGAGGGTGAGGGTCTTGTCAATGGTCGCGGCAAAAGTGCCGGCGGTTTGGTGCGGGAGGCCGTAGATCAGGTCGACGTTCAAGCTTTCGAAGCCAAGCTCGCGGGCCGCGACGATCAGGTCGCGGGTCATTTCATAGGGCTGAACTCGGTGGATTGTTTCTTGCACTTTCTGCTCAAAATCCTGCAAGCCCATGCTGAGGCGATTGAATCCGAGCCTGCGCAGCGATTCCAAGTGGGCGCGAGTGGTGACCCGCGGGTCGATTTCGATTCCGATTTCGGCGTCTTCGGCGAAGCGGAATCGTTCGCGCGCGAAGCCGAAGAGATCTTCCATCTGCGCCGGCGTTAGATAGGTGGGAGTGCCGCCGCCCCAGTGGAATTGGATCACTTCGCGTTCGCGCGACACCCGAGCCGCGACATGTTCGATTTCCTGCTTGAGAGCTGCAAGGTAGGGGATCGCGACATTTTTATTTTTTTGGATGCTGACGTTGCAGGCACAGAAGAGGCAGAGATTTTCGCAGAACGGAATGTGCATGTAGAGCGAGACCGGGGCCGCTGATTCATTCGCGCGCGCGTAATAGCTTTCGAGATCGTCCGGGCCAAAGTCGTCTTTCCACACTGGCGCGGTGGGATAACTGGTGTAGCGAGGGCCGGGACGATTGTATTTCTCGAGGACCGCGTCGGTAATCTGGCCGATTTCGAGGGAATCAGGCGAGTTGGTGATTGGGTCCGGCATTTTGATCTCTGATTATTCTTTCCGTTTCGAGTGGCTGAAACTCCAGCGGATTTTCCCGCTTCGACAAAGGCCTGCGCGTTTTGGACGGGAGTGGTCGGCAGAATCCCGTGGCCCAGATTTAGAATGTGGCCGAAACCTTCAGTGGCCGCTACTGCTGCGCGCGCTGCTTCGCGCACGCCTGATTCGCTGCCGAGCAAGGTCGTGGGATCGACATTCCCCTGGAGCGCCAAGCCGGGGCCGAGTATCTTGCGAGTTTCCGCCAAGTCCGTCCGCCAGTCGACGCTGATTACGTTTGCGCCGGAGCGCCCGAGATGCGGCACCAGATGTTTCGATCCTTTGGCGTACAGAATCTTCGGGACGCTTTCGTTTCCAACGAGATCGTAAACCATCTGCGTCGCGGGAAGTTCGTAGGCCGCATACTCCGCTTCGGTCAATTCTCCGGCCCAAGTATCGAACAGCTGAATCACCGACGCGCCGGCTTCGATTTGAGATTTCAGATACGCTGCGGTGGCGCGTGCGATCTTTTCCAGTAATTCACGCACGAGTGCAGGCTCGGCGGCCAGCAACGCTTTGGCGTGGGAAATGTCGCCACGAGTGCGACCTTCGATCATGTAGCAGGCCAGAGTCCAGGGCGCAGCCGCGAAACCAATCACCGGCACCGTGGCTCCTGCGACTTTGCAAATCGCGCGGATGGCGTCGCCGACGAAACGAGTGTCGCGATTCGGATCGAAGTCACGTAACTTTCGTACGGCGGCGGCGTCGCGCACGGGATTCGAAAGCACGGGACCCGAATCCGGCACGTCGAGAGGCAGGCCCATGGCTTCGGCGACGATCAGAATGTCGGAGAAAACGATGATGGCATCGACACCGATGATGCGGAAAGGCTGGAGAGATACTTCGGCCGCGACATCGGGAGTCTTGCAGATCTGCAAAAACGTGTGCGTCTTGCGAACTTCCTGATATTCCGGCAGGTAACGGCCGGCTTGACGCATGATCCAAACCGGGACGCGTTCCACGGGTGCGCAGCGGCAGGCGCGCAAGAAGAGTTCCTTGCGATTGAGAGCGGACGCTCCGCTGGTTTGATTTTCGACGGCGCTTGATTCGGGCGACATGAGTTCTATGCCATGATAGCAGAAGGGTATTTGAAGCGCTCTGGTCGCGGGTTCTGGCAATCAGCGGCGCCGGGCGGCGCTATGACCTGCGTTCGGCGCTATAATCGAGTGTAAGCTGGCTTTCGGGGTCGAGAGGCTCAGATTCATGCATCACCTAGGCTATTGGAGTTTGGTGCTCTACGCGGCGAGTTTCGCCTTTTATGCGTGGAATCTGTATGTTCCGAACCTGTGGGTGGGCCGAACTGCGTCGCTGCTTCTGGCCTTGGGAATCCTGGTCCAGTATTTTTATCTGTATCAGCGTTCCGTGATGTTGCACACGGTCCCTTACGATGATCTGTATGGGTCGATGTCGCTGTTCGCTTGGCTGCTTGGCTTAACCTACCTTGGATTGGAACTCGTGCACCGGCAGCGATCGGTGGGCGCGTTTGTTACGTTGCTTTTGATTTCTTGGATTGCCGCGCTGCGGTTGCTGACGCCGCGTTCGCTGCCGGTGGTGTCCGTGCCGCGTGGTCCAATGTTCGCGTTTCACGTCACTTTGAATACGTGGGCCTACGCGGCGTTTGCGTTGTCCTTTGTGTTGAGCCTGATTTACCTGATTCAGGATCGATTGTTGCGTTCGCGGAGATTGGGCGCGGCGTTCTGGCGGTTTCCGGCTTTGGATGTTTTGGATCGCATGGCGCGCAGTAGCGTGTATGTCGGCTTGATCGCGCTGATTGCGGGCGTCGCGATGGGATTGGTTTGGGAGCATCGTTTGAGCGGCGGCTATTCGCTGGGCGATCCCAAGGTCTTGATTACGGTCGCAATCCTGGGAGTTTATCTCGCGTATTTGTGGCTCGCGCGCAACGCCAATTGGCGCGGGGCTCGCGCGGCTCTTTTGTGCGCCTTGAATTTCGTGGTCGTTCTTTTTAGCTATACGTTCGTGAATCTGTATCTCACCCGGTTTCACAAGTTCCTCTGATGCCCACGGCTGAAAACACGCGCGCAAATCCGATTCGCATTAAGGTGGCGCTGATCGGCTGCAACCACATGACCGCGCCGGTCGAATTGCGCGAGCGGATCGTTTTTTCTACCCAGCAGGCGCTGCAGGCGGCGGACGAGCTGCGTCACCAGGGAATTCTGGAAGAAGCGGTGGTGCTGTCGACGTGCAATCGCAGCGAGCTGTACGGCGTGCCGGGGGAAACGTCGCCGGCCGCGACCGAAGCGATGGAAGAATATTTCACGTCGTTTCATCAAATTCCTCGTAGCGAATTGCATGGCCGCTTGTATCGCTGGTCGGGGCCGGAAGCGGTGCGGCATTTATACCGAGTGGCGGCCGGTATCGATTCGATGCTGTTGGGCGAGGCTGAAATTTTGGGGCAGTTGCGCAGCGCGTACAATCAGGCGCTCGATCACGGTGCGACTGGGCCAGTCTTGAATCGGATGTTTCAGGGGGCGCTCGAAGTAGGGAAGCGGGTGCGCAGTGAGACCGAAGTGGGAGCGCGTCCGATGTCCGTGGCGCTGGCTGGAGTGAAGCTGGCTGAGCGGGTGTTTGGAAACCTGAAAGGGCACTCCGCGTTGATCCTCGGAGCCGGAGCCGTCGCGGAGCAGGTGGTGGAACACATGCGCGGGCGCGGGATCGGAAATCTTCGCGTGGTGAATCGTTCGTTTGACCGGGCTGCTGAACTGGCGCAGCGAGTTGGCGGCGAAGCAATTTCCTGGGAGTCTCTCGAATCGGCGCTGGGCATGCCGGACATTCTGGTGACTTCGGTGACGGCATCGGGGCCGGTGCTGACGCGCGCGATTCTGGAACGCGCGCTGGCGCTGCGTTCCGGCAGACCGATGTTCGTTATTGATTTGGCGGTGCCGCGGAATGTCGCTGAAGACGCCGCCGGTCTTTACAATTTGTATCTCTACAACATCGATGACCTGGGCGACGTCGTGGTGCAGAACAAAAAAGCCCGCGAATCGGAGATTCCACGGGTCGAAGCGATTATTTCCGAACACATCGACAAATTTGAAGCCTGGCGGGGTGCGCTCGAGGCGGGGTCAATCGTTAGCGATCTGCGCGACCAGTTTCACCAGCAGCGCGAGGCGCTGATTCGCGAGCAACTGAAAGATATGAACGAAGTTTCGCCCCAGGAACGCGACCGCATCGCGCACATTACCGAACAGTTGATCGAACGCCTGCTGGCTCAGCCGGAACAGAAGATGAAACACGGTCGCGGAATGCGCGGCCGCTTGGCCGGACTCGAGGCGATGCGCCATCTGTTCGGGCTGGACGAAGAGAAGAAATGACCGCGCTGCGCATTGGCACGCGAGGCAGCGCGCTCGCACTGTGGCAGGCGAATCACGTGCGCGAGGGGATGGATAATTGTTGCGGCCTGTCTGCGGAAATTGTGGTGATCAAGACCTCGGGCGACCAATTTGCGACCGCGCCAGTCGAGCAAATTGGGGTGATCGGAATTTTCACCAAAGAACTCGAAGACGCGCTGCTTGATGGCCGCGCTGATTTGGCCGTGCACAGCATGAAAGACGTGCCGACGGAAATATCGCCGGTCTGCAAGGTTTCGACCGTGTTCAAGAGAGAAGACCCCCGCGATGCGTTGGTATCGCACGGCGGGGAACGGCTGGAGAAGTTGCCCTCCGGCGCGCGCATCGGAACGAGCAGTCTGCGGCGCGCATCGCAGCTCCTGCAGTTTCGGCCGGATCTGCAAATCATCGAAATTCGCGGGAACGTTGACACGCGATTGCGCAAGGTCGCGGAAGGCGAATATGACGCGATCGTTTTGGCCAAAGCGGGAATCGACCGGCTTGGCTATTCGTCCCGCATCACTGAAATTCTCGCGCCGGAGATCGTGCTGCCTGCGGTGGGCCAGGGCGCACTCGGTGTTGAATTCCTCGAATCGCGCGAAAATGATTTAGCGGCGGTGGAAAAATTGGTCGACGCCGATACGATGTGGGCGGTGCAAGCGGAACGCGGGTTGCTGAAGAAGGTACAAGGCGGCTGCCGCTTGCCCTTGGGCGCATGGGCGAGGTTCGACGCCGGAGACATGATCATCGACGCCTGCGTTTTGGCTGCGGACGGTTCTGAAAGCATTCGGCGGCGCGCGAAGGGAATCGTGAAGTCGACGATGGACGCGGAGGCTCTGGGCGACCGGTTGGGAGATGAACTTCTTGGCGCCGGCGCTGAGCGACTATTGCAACTTGCGGGGCGATCCGTTGGGCAGGCATAGCCGGCCGCTGCAGGGCAAAACCGTGGTGATCACCCGGGCGCTCGATCAGTCGCGAGAGCTTTCTGATGCGCTTGAATCTCTGGGCGCGCGCGTTCAGGCGCTTCCGATGATTGGTTTCGCTCCGCCGGAAGACTCGGCGAAGTTAGACGCAGCTTTGGAACATTTGGCCGATTTCGATTGGGTTCTTTTCACCAGCCAAAATGCGGTACGATTTTTTTTCCAGCGAGGCTGCCGGTTGGAGACGAGGGGAACTTTGCAATCCTCATCCGGTGGTCCGCGCTTTGCGGCGATTGGCGCGGCGACCGCGCAAGCGGCCAGGAATTTGGATATTCGGATCAAGGTGGTGGCTACGACCCAGACCGGCGAGGGGTTGGCGGCGGAATTGAAAGACGCGATGTCTGGAGCGCGGGTTTTGCTGCCTCGGAGCGATCGGGCGGATGAGCGGCTGCCCGCGGCGCTACGAGGCGCGGGAGCAAATGTCGAGGAAGTGGTGGCGTATCGCACGATGATGCCGGAATCTTTTGATTCTTCAGTGATCAATGCGATCAAAGAAGGTTCGGCCAACGTGATTGTGTTCGCCAGCCCTTCGGCAGTCGGCAATTTTGTGACGGTGATCGGAACTGGCGAGGCAAAACTGCTGGCTGGCAAAACACAGTTGGCGGCCCTCGGACCGACTACGGCACAGGCGATTCGCGCCGCGGGTTTGCCCGTCGATATCGAATCGGACGAGTCGTCAGCGATTGGCATGGCCGGCGCGATTGCCGAGTTTTACGAGAAGTCTCCAGCGACCACGAGGAATTCATGAGCTTTCCCATCCATCGGCCGCGTCGTTTGCGGCGCAACGAAGCGATTCGTAGTCTGGTGCGCGAGACGAAACTTGCGGTCAGCAGTTTGGTGTACCCGCTGTTTGCGTGCCCGGGCGTCAAGGTACGCACCGAAGTGAGTTCGATGCCGGGGATCTACCAGCAGTCGGTCGATCAAGTGGTGGAAGATTGTCGCGAGGTGGCCGACCTCGGCATACCAGCGGTTTTACTTTTTGGACTTCCGGAGAAGAAAGATGAGTTGGGCAGCGAAGCAGCTGATGCGCACGGCGCGGTGCAGCGCGCGGTCGAGGCGATTCGCAAAGCGAAATTGAATTTGCTGGTGATTACTGACGTTTGCTTGTGCGAATACACCAGTCACGGGCACTGCGGAGTGGTTCATGGCACCGATGTATTGAATGATCCGAGCCTGACGATCCTGGCGGATGCAGCGCTTTCCCATGCGCGCGCGGGGGCGGACATCGTGGCGCCATCGGACATGATGGACGGGCGCGTCGCGGCCATTCGCACGCTGCTGGACAAGAATAACTTTGAAGATGTGGCGATCATGTCTTACGCGGCGAAATACTGCTCGGGCTTCTACGGGCCGTTTCGCGAAGCGGCGGGATCGGCGCCGCAGTTCGGCGATCGGCGCAGCTACCAGATGGATCCGGGAAATGCGCGGGAAGCGCTACGCGAGGTGGCCACGGATTTGGAAGAAGGTGCGGACATCATTATGGTCAAGCCTGCGATGCCGTATCTGGATATTATTCAGCGAGTGCGGGAGCGGTTTGATGTGCCGGTTGCGGCGTATAACGTCAGTGGGGAATATTCGATGGTGAAGGCCGCGGCGCGAAACGGCTGGATCGACGAGCGGCGCGTGGTGCTGGAGATTTTGACTGGAATTCGGCGCGCGGGTGCAGAGATTATTCTGACTTACCACGCCAAGGACGCGGCGCGCTGGTTGAAAGCGTAAACTACGGTAAAGGAATCGAGGTCTCGGAATTATGGCGAGCGGCACGGCAAAAGGCCCGGGCGAAAAAATGAATAGCGACGCGCGTCCGCGATCGGCGGAGATCTTTCAGCGAGGCGCGAAGACCTTGGTGGGCGGAGTGGATAGCCCGGTGCGCGCGTTTCGCGCTGTGGGCGGCACGCCGCTCGTTATCGATCACGCTGCGGGGACGCGACTTTACGACGTCGATGGGCGGGAATATCTCGATTACGTTTGTTCTTGGGGCGCGCTGATTCTGGGGCACGCACATCCGGACGTTGTTGCGGCGGTGGCAGATCAGGCGGCGAAGGGAACGAGTTACGGCATGACTTCTCCGCTCGAAATCGAGCTGGCCGAATTGATCGTCGCCGCTGTGCCTTCGGTGGAGATGGTGCGTTTTGTAAGCTCGGGGACGGAAGCGGCGATGTCGGCCGTGCGGTTGGCTCGAGCATTCGCCGGGCGCGACATGGTCATTAAGTTTGAAGGCTGCTATCACGGACATTCGGATGGATTCCTGTCCGAGGCGGGTTCCGGTTTGGCGACGCTGGGAATCGCGGCGTGCCCTGGAGTTCCGGAGGCTTTCGCGCGGCTCACTTTGAATACGCCCTTCAACGATCTTGCGGGCGTGGAAAAGTTGTTTCGCGATCATCCAGGCCAGATCGCGGCGGTGATTGTGGAACCGGTGGCGGCGAACATGGGCGTGGTAGCGCCCGGTCCGGGCTTTCTGGAAGGCCTGCGCGAAATTACCAAGCGGGAAGGCGCGCTGCTGATTTTTGACGAGGTGATAACCGGGTTTCGCGTCGCTTACGGCGGCGCGCAACAGGTTTACAAAATCGTCCCGGATTTGACGGTGCTGGGCAAGATTATCGGTGGCGGGTTGCCGGTCGCGGCGTATGGCGGAAGGCGCGAGATTATGGAGCGCGTCGCGCCGCTGGGGCCGGTCTACCAGGCTGGAACGCTGGCGGGAAATCCGCTGGCGATGCGGGCGGGATTGGCGATGCTGCCGAAATTGAAGGCGCCCGGATTCTACGAGGATTTGAACCGGAAGACGGCGCGACTGGCTGACGGACTGCGCTCGGCCCTGCGAGATTCTGGTGTTCCCGGAGTCGTGAATGTTGCCGGCTCTTTGCTGACGATGTTTTTTACGGCTGGTCCGGTCCGCGATTATTCTGACGCAAAAAAAACGGATACGAAACGGTTCGAGGTCTTCTTCCAGGAAATGCTCCGCCGGGGGATTTTTCTCCCGCCATCGCAATACGAAGCGTTATTCGTGTCGGCTGCCCACACTGAGGCTGATATCGACGCGACGATTGCCGCGGCGCATGAAAGTCTTGCTGCGTTGCAATCTGCTTAGATCCCGCCGCTTTTGTTTCGCTGACAATCACTGCGTTTCTAAAAACTTCTCGATCGCGGCTACTGAAAAAGCGAAAGTTCCGCGAAGCGAACAGACTGCGAAAGCGTTTCCGCGCGCCGATTGCATCGACTTTCATCGGGCTTTCCTGTGCCATTGGAGGGAAACGCTTTTCCTCGTAAGCCTATCAACTGGCCCCGCACTCGCAGGACAAAATCTGGCAAAAGGCCGCTAAACCCCATGGATGTGGGGTTTAGGCCGGATAGGAAGGATGGTACTGCCCTTGCTATTTCCCCTACGTCGTTTGGCGACGACGAGGAGACCCCCTTCCATGGTTCTTGCAGTAGCGGCCCTGTTGCTTCAGCTCCACGCGTTTCCGGCGACGCTTTCGAGCGTCGACACAATTCCCGCGACTAACACCCCAAAATCTCTTTCCGCGGATGCATCATCGACAGCGTCCGCGAGCTCGCCCGCCCCGGACTACGTTACTTTGAACACAGACACCTCTTCATCGCGGCTGAATGTAACTTCCGTAAAACTGGTTACCGCGTACCCGAAGGCCGCCACCGTGCGCCCGGTGTCATTCGATAATTCGCAGAACGGGCAGACGCTTTCCACGATTCACCTTCCGGACCCGAATTTGTCGAACGAGAACCGGATCGAGCGCGCGATTCAAACGCCCTCGAAGCGGCAATGGATGGCCCTGGCTTTCGTCGAGCATGGGGCAGCGGGTTTCGATGCCTATTCAACACGAATCGCGGTGGGACATGGCGCGGTGGAAGAAGATCCGTTGATGAGGCCGTTCGCACATTCGGCGGCGATTTATGCTTCGACGCAGGTCGGGCCGGTGCTTTTTGATTTGCTGGCGCGGCATATGCAGCGCAGCGAGTACCCGCTAGTGCGTAAAGTTTGGTGGATGCCGCAGACTTTGAGTGCGGGAATCTCGATATTTTCAGGGGTTCACAATCTGAACGTCGCCAGCGGTTTGGAGGCGCAGTCCGCGGCGGCCCGGCGGCGCTAAGCTAGGCCGTGAACCCGATTCGGATCTACTTGGACGGCTCCGCGACCGCGGCAGCCGCGCTGGCCGAAGCGCCCGCCATTCTTCTCTTCACCCATTCCGCACCGCGCTGTCCCACTTCCACTGCTCCTCCAATGTCCGAGACCGGGCTGATCGAATCCGTATTGGCAAAATAAATCCGGTCGAGAGGCTGGCTGGCAACCGGCATGACTTTCGTGAAATTGCCCGGCACCGGCATGAACATGGGGTGGCCCCGGCGGTAGAGATGGACCTCGAATGGTTCGGCCGAGGCGAACTCCGGTTGCACCTTGCGGAAATCGGCGAGGACCTTTGCGGCCAGCTGCTGGCATTCGGGAATTTGCAACAGAGTGTGGCGCTCGGATTCGTGAATGGGCGTGTAGAAAGTCAGAATATTATTTTTTGCGACGTACCCGGGCTGCTGGCGCAAAACCCAATCGGCGACGATGAAATCGCTGAACGAATTTCCGGGAGCCCAAGTGTCGTAGGCGCGGGTGTAGACCGGCCGGTCGAAAATCATATTGATCACGGGGTAGGGGCAGTAGCGGTAGGCGAGCATGGCTTCCCGCTGCGCGTCTGGCATTTCTTTCACCAGGCGCGCGGTGATGAACTTCGGGGTGGCCATGATGACGAACTTGGCGGCTACGGTGTGGAGTTCGCCGGCGGCGAAGTAGGTGATCCTTACTTCTGATTTGCCGGGGACGACGGAGACGATGGTGGCGTCTGCGATCATGCGTTCGCCGTGCGTGGATTGCAGAGTGGCGGAGAGTTTGGCGGTGAGCGCTCCATTGCCGCCGGGGAGCGTGCGGCGCAGGTCTTCATCGGCGGTGAGGTACTGAAAATCGTCGGCCACGATGAAAAGCGAAGTGTTGTCGGCGTCGGCTCCCCAGTTTGACGGGCCGTAGGCGTCATACCACTGCTTGATCTCCGGCGTGTAGTCCTTCAGATATTGAGACAGCGAGAGGCTGTCGAGGTGGGCGGCGTTTTTTTCGGCGTCGAGCTTCTGGATATCCGCGCGGAACTTTTTAAAGCTTTCGCGGACGGAAGCGGAGTAGGGCAACTGGTCGAGCCCGGCGCGCCAGAGGTCGGGAATCCATTTTCCTTCGATGATCGAGGGATCGGGATTGTTGATCGGCAACAGGGTGAGGCCGAGGTGCTCGGCGAGTTGCTGGCTGGGCGAACCTTTGATGTCGAAGGCCGAGCCGGTAGCGAAGCCCTGGCCATGGTATTCCTCGCGGTAGGCGTTGCCGCCCCAGTGTGGTTCCTTTTCCAGAAGCAGAAAATCCTGGTCACGCGAGGCGTAGGCAGCGCTGAGTCCACTGGCCCCGCCGCCGATGATGACTACGCCGTAGCGCTTGGTAATGGGCTGCTCGGCGAAGGATTTTCCGTCGCGGACTTGGTGACAGATCTGGAAATGGTCGCCATCGACTTTCGCAGGTGCGGGTGGTTCTGCGGCGAGCAGCGAGAAATTGATGGGACAGCCTGCCGCCACCGATCCCGACACGACGAATTTCAGAAAATCCCTGCGCGAATCGGTCATGCGATTCCTCCTTCGCCGGTGACGGGTAGTGGTTCGGACGAGCGAGCATCCGCGCGTTGCGACCGGGTTCGCAGGCGGTACCAGATCAGGATGGTGAAAATGGAAAAGAGCAGCATGAGTGTAGAGATCGCGTTGATTTCGGGCGTGATGCCGCGGCGCAGGCGGGACCAGATTTCGAGCGGCAGCGTGTTGTCGCGTCCGATGAGGAAGAAGCTGACGGCGATTTCGTCGAGCGACAGGGTGAAAATCAATAAGCCCGCGGCAAGTAATGAAACGCGGAGATTTGGCAGCGTGATCCGCCAGAAGGTGCTCCAGGGACTGGCGCCTAGATCGAGCGAGGCTTCTTCCTGCGCGCGTTCCATTTTTTGCAATCCGGCGAAAAGCTCGGTGGTCGCGACTGAGATTAGTGCGGTGCCGTGGCCGAGGGTGACGGTCAGGAGGCTGAGGTGCTGGCCTACGGCGACGAAGAGCATCAGTAGAGAAAGTCCGGTGATGATGCCGGGAAGAATCAGCGGCAGGAGAACCAGCCGGCGGAAGAGAGACTTGCCGGGGAAGTCGGCGCGATCGAGCGCCAGCGCTGCCGGCAGACCCAGCCCTAGCGCGATTGCGACTGCGGCGGCGGCGACCGATCAGGCTATTCAGAGACCGAATCCCAGAGAGCGCCGTCGGCGAAGAGTTGCTGATACCAGGAGAGCGTCCAGCTGGATGGAGGAAAGCCTCCGGTGCCGGAACCGCTGAAGGAATAAACGACCAGAACGACGATCGGGAAGTAGAGAAACGCGTACACCAGCGCAGGTGTAGGCGGTGAGAAACGGAGCGCGGCCGGATTTGGTGCGCGATGAGTTCACGCGCCCTTCAGCCTTTTTTCGAGGCGTTCGGTGGCGAAGAGCAACGCCATGACGATGACCATCATGCAGAAGGCGATTGCGGCGCCGAGTGGCCAGTTGTAAGCGGCGCCGAATAGTCCGGCGACGATGTTCGAAATCATGATGCCGCTGGAGCCGCCGACTAGCAGCGGGGCGAGAAAATCTCCGAGGCTGAGAACGAACGCGAAGGTGGCTCCGGCGATTACTCCCGGAAGCGAGAGTGGGAGAATCACGCGGCGAAAGGTCGACCAGGGTGAAGCTCCCAGATCGTGGGAGGCCTCGACCAGATTTCTGGGGATGTGTTCGAGCGACGCGTAGATCGGCAGAATCACGAACGGCGTGTAGATGTGGGTCAGAACCAGCACCACGGCGAATGGGCTGTAGAGCAGGAAGGGCAGACGGAACCAGGATGATCTGATGTCCTGCGGCGAGATGGGCGTTTGCATGATTCTGAATCCATAACAACACATCGGTGGCGTGGGTGAAATGGAGCAGACCGTTCAGCACGCCGTCGTTCCCCAGAATTGTTTTCCAGGCATAGCCGCGAACCAGGTAACTGGCCCACAGCGGGATGATGACGAGTTGGTAGAGCAATTCTTTGCGTTTGGTGGCGTAAAACGACAGGTAATACGCCAGCGGGTAGCCGAGCAGCAGCACGAAAATGGTTACCGAGGCGGCGATGCGCATGGAGCGGAAAAGCACATCGCGGTAAAGCGGGTTGCGGGCCAATTCAAAATAATTTTGCAGATTCCAGTTGTGAACGATGGTTTGAATTGTAGGAGACGGACCAGAAGCTGTAGCAAAAAAGAATCGCGTACGGGATCAGCAGGAATCCGGTCACCCATACGATGGGCGGAATGGCGACGGCAGCTTTGTAGGCCCGCGAGTACATGGTTAGTCGTCACCCGTTTCGCGGACACGAACCGCGTCGTTGGCTTGAAATTCAAATTCATGCTCGCCGGAAAGCGGGCCGGGATTGGCGATGCGGGCGCGAATTGTTAGGGCGCTGGCCGCAATCGATTTCGAGGATGTCCATGGCGCCGCCAAACGCCTGACTGTGAATTTTGCCGCGAAAACGTGCGGTGGAGACGTCGTGCGCCGAAGCAAAACCCGACGCGGCAGGTGCGAGGCGGATACATTCGGGGCGCAGGGAATATGTCGCTTTGCCGGCTGGCCCGAAGGTGCGCCAGACGATCGAACCGGCGCTGGCCATTCCATCGCGGACTTCAGCCCGCAGCAAGTTTGTCTGTCCGATGAACTGGGCGGAGTAGGCGGTCGACGGTTCGCCGTAGATCGCGCGGGGTCCGGCGATTTGTTCGAGGTG
This sequence comes from uncultured Acidobacteriota bacterium, assembly GCA_963711325.1. Taxonomy (GTDB): domain Bacteria; phylum Acidobacteriota; class Terriglobia; order Acidiferrales; family UBA7541; genus Palsa-295. The sequence goes on from CAVQDR010000003.1 coordinate 441,285, forward strand.
TCCGGCGCGTAGCAACGCTACGCGGTCGGAGAGAGCGAGGGCTTCTTCCTGGTCGTGAGTGACGAAAATAAAAGTGATGCCCACTTCGCGTTGCAAGGATTTCAGCTCGATCTGCATTTGACGACGCGAGATTGGCATCCAAGGCAGAAAGCGGCTCGTCGAGCAGCAGGACTCGCGGACGATTTACCAAGGCTCGTGCCAGCGCCACCCGTTGTTGCTGGCCGCCGCTCAATCGCGCGGGCGCTTGCTGCGCGAACTCCGACATTTTGACCATCGCGAGTGCTTGCGAAACGCGATCCGGGGATTTCTTGCTTCGGAGTTTTCTTGGCGCGCAGCCCGTAAGCGACGTTTTCCGTCACCGAAAGATGCGGAAAAATCGCGTAGCTCTGAAAGACGGTATTCACCTGGCGCTTATGCGCGGTAATCGTGTCGAGGCGTGCGCCGTCCATCCAGATTTCGCCGCCATCCAGATTTTCGAATCCGGCGATCAGCCGCAGCAGGGTGGTCTTGCCCGAGCCGCTTTCGCCGAGGATGGTCAGGAATTCGCCGGAGGCGATGTCGAGCGTGATTCCGCGCAACACCGGCCGCGGCGCCGAAGCGCTTGAGACGTTGCGCACGGAAAGCAGCGCGGAATTTGAGGACGGAGAATCCGGAGACGGAGCGGTCACTGATTGGCTCATCGGCTCGACCGACGCACGTAGGATGGCCATCACTATTGCGCCGCCTTAATTTCGTTCCAGATTTCGTTGTATTTGTCGCGGCGCGGATAGTTCTGCCAAAAATAAATGTGGGTCATGTATTCGTCTACATTGTCGAGGTGCAGGGATTTCCGCTGGGCCTCGGTCAGCAGCGGGGCGGCCTGATTATTTGCCGGATCGTAGCCGGTCACGTCGACCACTTGCTTCTGCGTTTGGGTTCGAATCATGTATTCGAGGAACTGGGTGGCCAGCTCCTTGTTTTCGCTGGCGGAAGTGATCATCAGGTGGTCGATCCATCCGGTGGTGTTTTCCTTGGGGATCGTTTCGCCGATGGGAAATCCTTGCGCGCGCAGCTGATTGGTCATCAGCGGCCAGCCCATGGCCGCGACGATTTCGTGATTTTGGAAGAGATTGGTCAGCTCGCCGCCGGTGGACCAGAATTTGCGGATGTTCGGTTTCAGCTCGATCAATCTCTTTTTAACCTGATCCAGTTCAGCGTCGCTCAGGTTGTAGATGTGATCCGGATCGGGTTTGTCGTAACCGAGCACTTGGGCGGCCATGCAGATGGAGGAAAGCTCGTCCCACAGCGAGATCTTCGATTTCAGGTTCGGAGCCCACAGGTCGGCCCAGGACGCCGGGGCCTTGGGAAAAAACGTGGTGTCGTAGAGCAGGGGATTGGGTCCCCAGACGAACGGAACGCCGTATACGTTTCCATTTACTCGAACCAGCGGCATTTCGCGCAGCTTAGGCGACAGCTGCGTATAGGAGGGCAGCTTGGAAAGATCGAGCGGAGCGGCCAGTCCGGCACTGGCGATCATTGTGGCCACGTCGCTGGAAGGCGAGATCACGTCGTAATTGCTGGCGCTGCCTCCGCGCAGCTTGGCGACCAGTTCGTCGCTCGAGCCCATGTACGCGGCTTTTATTTTGCAATGATGCGACTCCTCGAAGGCGTGCACGAAAGAAGGATCGGCGTAACCTTCCCAAACCAGCAGGCTCAGCGTGGGCGTCTTGGCGCCGCATCCAAAGAGCAAAACCGCAATCAGTAGCGCACCGGTCGCAATCAAGACTTTTCTCACTCTACCTCCACTGTTTCGGATATTCGTGTCGCCACGTGCCTATTCCAAGCCAATAGCATGTGCTCGTCAAAAGGTTGGAGGCGTATTGATCCAGAGCACCAGCGCCTCACGTTTTCCTGGATTTTTCCAGCGATGCTCGTCGCTGCTCTCAAAATAAAAGCTGTCGCCCTCGTTCAGACGCAGGACTTCGCCGTCGGCAATCGAGAGTTCCAACGTTCCGCGGAGCATAAAGAGAAATTCTTCCCCTTCGTGGGCGTAGGATTCGCCGCTGCCTGCCGAGGGCGCGATCCGGAACAGATGCGGTTCCATCATGGTATTTCCCCAGGAAAGCAGCTCCATGCGCACGCCCGGGCCGGCATCGAGGATCTTTCTTTCGGCGGGAGTTACGCGTCCTGGGTTGGCTTCCGACGGATTGAACAAAGAAAGAATTTTGATTTGATAAAAACGCGCCAACCGTCGCAAAGTAGCGACCGACGCAGTCATCTGGTCGCGTTCGATCGCGCTTAAGAACCCAATGGAAACGTCGACGGCGCTGGCTACCTGGTTGAGGGAATACGATTTTTGCAGGCGCAGGCGGCGCAGACGGCGGCCAATCGAATTCGCGGCGAGCGGCGAGGAGCGGGCGGAGAGCAGCCCTTGGCTTTTGAGCAAATGAACGATGGCGGGAGCGTTCATGCGGCGAGCGCGCCGGAGAAACTGGGCGCGTTTCAAGACGCGCACGTCGCGCGCGGAATACAGGCGGTATTTGCTGGCGGTGCGTTTGGGCGAGACCAGGCCCAGATTCTCCCAGCCGCGAAGAATGGAAGGAGAAACGCCGACGATTTGCGCGACGTCGCTGATGCGCAGGTAAGTTCGGGACTGGGAGATGCGCGATGACGGCTTGCGGGTGCTCGGCAAAACAGTTTCCCCTTGACAACTTACAGGCCATCGCCTAACGTTCGCGGATTATAGTAAGGTTTTTTCGCAAGCTGCAACCAAAAATTCAAAGTTGAGCGTCCGGGGGGAGTGGGCGGCGCCAGCTTTTTTCAAAGGAGCGGCTATGAAGCGGACGGGGTGGTTCGGGGTGTACCTGCTGGCGTTTGCGTTCCTGTTCGGTTCTGGGGCGGCTTGGGGCCAGACCAACGGTGAAATTCGCGGCACAGTGAATGACCCTTCCGGCGCGACGGTACCCAACGCTGCCATTACCGCGACCTTGACCGGAACCGCGGCTGTTCGCACCGCGACTTCCGATAAAGATGGCGCGTTCAGCATCCCTGAGCTGCCGGTGGGCAGCTACGAAGTTAGCACCGAAGCGCCAGGCTTCAAGAAATTTGTCACCAAAGATGTGGTGGTGACCATCGGTCACGTCAATTTCGTAACAGTAATTCTGCAGATCGGCGGCGCCGCTGACACGGTTACGGTCGAGGCCAACGCGGTGCAGGTCGAAACGACCAGCTCGCAGTTGGGCGGCGTGATGACCGACACCTCGATTCGCGAGCTGCCCCTCAATACCCGCAACACTTACCAATTGCTGCAGCTTCAGCCTGGCGTCCAATCCCAGCTCGGCGCTGACCTCTTCTACGGCAGCGATAATGCCGGCGTCGTCTCGGTGAATGGAGGCCGTGGCCGGTCCAACAATTACATGGTAAACGGTGGCGACGGGAACGACCTGTTCGTCAATTCGCCGGCGATTCAGCCTTCGCCGGACGCGGTTGAAGAATTTCGCGTGCTGACCAACACGTTTGACGCGGAATACGGACGAAACTCGGGTTCGGTGGTGAACGTGGTGACCAAATCCGGTACCAACAACATTCACGGCGACTTTTACGAATTCCTTCGTAATGACGCGCTGAATACGCGCGGATATTTTGACAGCGCGGTTCCGGACTACAAGCAGAACCAGTTTGGAGCCACGTTCGGGGCTCCGATCAAGAAGGACAAGACGTTTATTTTTCTGTCATATGAGGGCAACCGGCAAATTCAAGGAATTAGCTCAGGCCTGGTGGCGGTTCCTTCGCTCGGTCAAGCCGGCGGAGATTTTTCGGGTGACGCGATCAACGGCTCGATTGTGGATCCGGCGTTTGCCACGATTTTGGCCAATCGCAATACTGGCGGCGGGCAAACGTGCGCTCAAGCCGTCGCGGCAGTTCCTGGATCCGCTCCGATCGCGGTGGGAAGCAACTACTCCGACATTTTTCAAAACGGCCAGATACCGACCGCTTGCTATGATCCGAATACGCTCTCGCTCTATAACCAGTACGTTAAACCGTTCAGCCAGATTGCCAATGGGAATTCACAGGTTGCGGTGCTGGATAACCTGAACCTGACCACCAATCAGTTCACCGTCCGACTCGATCACAAGCTGACGAACACTCAACAACTCAGCATCTACTACTATTTCGAAGACGACTCCCGTATCGATCCGTACTCCACGTTTCAGGGGGCAGGCGCGGACCTTCCGGGCTTCGGCGACCTTTTCAAGACGCGCATTCAGCAATGGAATATCGGCCATACCTGGACGATCGGCACCAATGCGGTAAACGAAGCGCGGTTCAACTATTTCCGCGAAGGCCAAGGCAGCCTGAACCATCCAACCAATATTCTTCCGGGCGGCATTCACACGGCGTGCGGTTCGGCCGTGCCGGCTTCAGACTGTTTTCAGGACGCGAACAATACGATCGCGAACGAAATCGGAATCGCTCCCAACCAGCCGATCGGCATCACCACGAACCTGCCCGGCCGCGAGGGTGTTCCGTATGTGGCCACGGACGGATTCGTCATCGGCAACAATACGGAAGGCGAACTGCCGCAAGCGGGAAATACGTTTCAGTTCACCGACAACTACACGCGCACCTTCGACAAGCACACCGTGAAATTCGGAGTGGATGTCCGACGCGCGCAGTTCAATCAGTTTCTCTACTACAACATCAACGGCGACTATGGTTTTACGGCCAGCGCCGTATCTGACCAGATCGGCGCGAACGATTCGTTCCCGGCGTTTTTCCTGGGCACGCCCAATTCGTATTCGCAAGGCGCGGCTCAGGGTGAAAACGACCGCAATACGTCGCTGTACCTCTTCGCGCAGGACAGCTACAAACTCAAATCGAATCTGACGCTGAATTATGGCTTGCGCTGGGAATTGAACACGCCGTTCTATGACAACGGGAACCGGCTGCAGACTTTTCGCCCGGGCCAGGCGACGACGCAGTATCCCTGCTACCTTTCCGCGGACAACGCTGCAAATCTGGGTTTGGCTCCCGGCAATTGCGGACAAGACACCGGAACGAACAATGCAATTTTCCCGCTCGGCCTGGTGTTTCCGGGTGACAAGGGCGTCCCGCGAGGCCTAACCTCGACGGACTGGAAGGCTTTTGCGCCGCGCATCGGTATCGCCTACAGCCCGAGCGCGACCGACGGCTTCCTGGGAAAACTTTTCGGGGGACCGGGGAAATCGAGCATCCGCGCCGGCTACGGAATTTTCTACAATCCGATCGAGCAGCTGGTGCTGGAGCAATTCAGCGCGGAGCCGCCGTTCGGTGGCAGCTCCTTTGTATCCAGCCCGCTATTCAGCACGCCGTATTTGTCGCAGTCCGGCTCGGTCAGCCCAAACCCCTTCGGTGGCGTCATCAACCAAACGCCGAATACGCCTTGCGCGGTGGATACCGGCGGGCCAAACGGATGCGTCGATTGGTCCACGTTCCGGTCGCTATTGTTGTTCGGCGAATTCGCTCCGCACCTGAAAACGCAGTATGCCGAGCAGTACAATCTGACTTTGGAGCGCCAGCTCACCAAAGATATGTTGCTGCGCGTTTCGTACGTGGGAACCCAGGCGCATCACCTGCTTTCGTCGCACGATCTCAACGCGGGAAATATTCAAACATGCCTGGCGGTGACCGACATCTCGAATGCCAACCCCAACAACGTTCTCGATAGTCCTGGCGGCAACCCGACGTCGTGCGGTCCATTCGGCGCGGACAGCGAATACTACATCCAGCCCGGGACGGTGATTCCGGGTACTGCCCAGCCCACTCAGCCCTTCAAGACGCAGGCAAGCGGGTGCGTCGGACTTCCGTTGCCGTACAACGCGGGTTCCGGAGGCAATTGCGTTCCGGCCGGAACGACCGTCGGCCCGAATGGAATTTTGCTGGTTGGCACGCGCCCGTATTCGTCGCCCAATTGCCAGCCATTAAGCGGCGCCAATTCCACGGGATGTCCGGGAGACGGGGTGCCGGTGTTCAGTAATATTTTCGCTGAAGACACGATCGGCAATTCGAACTACAACGGACTCCAGATTTCGGTGGAACGAAACTATTCGCACGGATTCCTGTTCCAGGCGTCTTACACCTTCAGCAAGGCTATCGATCAGGGCGCGTCGTTCGAAAACGAATTGAATCCTTTGAACTACAACGCGACCCGGGGCGTCTCTTTGCTGGATGCCAAGAACCGCTTTGTGTTTTCGCCGGTGTGGGTGCTGCCAATTCCGAAGTACGACGGCGTGAAGGGAAAACTGGCTGATGGATGGGGCGTCTCCGCGATCATTACCTATCAAAGCGGTTTCCCGATTCGTGTGGACGACACCAACGACAGCGAACTGCAGAGCAGCGAATTTTTCGAGGGTGCCAACACGCCAACGGCGACCGCGCCGGTCCACTTCCTAAACCCGAAAACGAACGGAGCATTCTGGTTCGATCCGACTACGTTCACGGACCCGACGGTAACCGGAGTGAATTACGGCGTCTTTGGAAATACGCCGCATTCGCTTTGCTGCGGGCCGGCGATCAGCAATACGGACCTGGTCATTTCGAAAAAGACGGCGATCAACGAACGCTGGAATACGGAATTCCGCGCCGAGTTCTACAACACTTTCAATCACACGCAATTCAACAATCCGGACGGCGCCTTCGCAGATTCCACGTTCGGGCAGATCTTGAGAACGCGCGAGGATCCTCGCGTGTTGCAATTCGGTTTGAAGTTTTTCTTCTAATCGCGAGATAATTGTATTGCTGGCAAGCGAGGGTGCCTCAGTTTGAGGCCCCTCGCTTTGTTGCGTAGCGCAAAAAATTCCAATGTTTCACGGGGCCAAGTAGATATGAAAATCGTTTTGCTGGGGGCGGGTTTGATGGGCCGCGCGGTCGTGCATGACTTGGCGAAAGCGCGGGAAGTAGATTCGATCGTGGTTGCGGATTTTGACCGCGGTCGGGCGGGCGAGGTCGCGGCCAAGTTTGGCCGCGGCAAAGCACGCGCCGTGACAGCTGATGTGCGGGATGTGCCGCGGCTGGCCAAAGTGCTGGCCGGTTGCCACATTGTGGTGAACTGCACCCAGTACAACTGGAATCTCGACGTGATGCGCGCGGCGGTTGCCGCCAAGGTTCATTACATGGATCTCGGCGGTTTGTATCACATGACCAAGAAGCAGTTTGCGCTGAACAAAGATTTTCGCCGCATCGGGAAGCTGGCCATTCCGGGGATGGGCGGCGCTCCTGGAATCACCAACGTGATGGCCCGGTCCTTGGCTGACCGGATGGGCCGCGTCGATTCGATTCGGGTGTACAACGCGGGAGCAGACCAGCAGAAATACGATTCGCCGATCGCTTATTCGTTTTCGATTGCGACCATTCTGGACGAGTTGACCACGTCACCGGTTCACTTCATTGGTGGCAAATATGTGGAGAAAGCGATGCTGTCCGAGCCTGAGACCGGAACGTTTCCTGCTCCGATCGGGAAAATTACGCTGCGCCACTCGATTCATTCTGAACTCGGAACGCTGGCTGAGAGTTTTCGTAAAAAAGGCGTGCGTGAAGTGTTCTTCAAGATTAACTACGACCCGAAGCTGGTCGAACTGGTCCGCAACCTCGTGGATGCTGGATTCACTAGCCGGGAACCCGTCGCGGTGCATGGGAAGCAGGTAGTCCCGCGCTCGGTGTTGCTGGCGCTGCTGCAAAAGAAAGCGCCGGCCAAGCCGCCGCTCGATGTGGAAGCGCTGCGCGTGGTGGTCACGGGCCAGGCGCGAAAAAATGGCAAGAGAATGCCGCTGGGCCTGGCCATGGAGATGTGGGCGGACCATACGCCGCGGCCGCAGCTATCGGCCGTGGCGCGCGATACGGGCTTTCCGGCTGCGATTGCCGCCGTGATGCATGGGCGTGGTGAAATTCCGGGTGTTGGAGTTCAGGCACCGGAAAATGCAGTGCCGCCCGAACCTTTTTTCCGGGAGTTGAAGAAGCGTGGTTTCACTTTCCGTCGTTGGAATGTGAAATCATAGGATGTCGCGCTAAATCTCAGGGCCGTGCGTCGGCCACAGTAACAGCATTTGGAGGAAGTTATGCACGAAGGACTACAGCACGAGATCGCCACTTACGAAAAGCGCACGCCGAAATCGAAGGCCGCGCACACCCGCGCGGAGGCTCGGCTGCCGCTGGGAGTCGCCAGCAATTACCGCGCCTACGATCCGTATCCAATTTTTGTGCGTGATGGCAAGGGCGGACACATCCACGACATCGACGGCAACCAGTACATCGATTTCAATCTGTGTTTCGGCGCGCTGATGGCCGGGCACTGCCATCCCGGAGTGGTCAAGGCAGTGCAGGCCAAACTCGGCACCGGAACGATGTTCGGCATGCCGCACGATCTGGAGTGGGAATTGGCGGAGGAAATCTGCAAACGGTTTCCGGTGGAGATGGTGCGGTTCAGCAATAGCGGCACGGAATGCACCATGCACGCGGTTCGTTTGGCGCGAGCCGCGACCGGCCGCGACAAAATTATCAAGATGGAAGGCGGGTATCACGGATTGCACGACTCGGTTCTGGTTTCGCTGAAGCCGAAGGCGACGGAAGTCGGCGATGAGAAGTTTCCCAACTCCGTCCCGGGCGGCGGTGGAGTGCCGAAGGCGACCGTGCAGAATACCGTGATCGCTCAATTCAACGATGTTGCCGGCGTGGAGCGCTTGTTCGCCAAGTACCCAGGCGAAATTGCCGCGGTCATCGTGGAGCCGATCATGATGAATGTCGGCATCCTGATGCCGAACGAGGGCTATCACAAGGCGTTGCGCGAAATCACCAGGAAGAATGGAGCGCTGCTGATTTTTGACGAAGTGAAAACGGGCGCGAAGCTGGCTTACGGCGGCGCGTGCGAATATTTTGACATCAAGCCGGACATCGTCTGTTTGGCGAAATCCATCGGCGGAGGCTTTTCGCTGGCTGCCTTTGCCTCGACTCGTGAAGTGATGGGGCTGATCTCCGACCACAAAGTTTTCCATGGCGGGACGTACAACACCAATCCGGTGGCGATGGCTGCCGGCATCGCGACTTTCAGGGAAGTGCTGACGCGCGACGCCTACACCCACGTGACCAAGCTCAACAAGAAGCTGGTCGAGGGCTACAACCGCGAACTGAAGAGCAGCGGCCTGCAGGCTTATGTGGTCAGCGCCGGGGCGAATGGCGCGCTGATGTTCTTCGACAAGCCGATTCAGAATTATCGCGACTGGCTGAACGCGGATACGGAGTTGTGGCGACACTACTGGTTCGCCATGGTCAATCGCGGCGTAATGGCCCAGCCCTATTGGTGGGACGAGCAATGGACCATCTCCGTCGCGCACACCGAAGCGGACATCGACAAGCACATCGCGACTTTCGCCGAAGTGGCGCCGGCCCTGGCCAAGGCTCAGAAAGAGCCGCACCTAGCGGCTCTCTCCGCGCACTAAGCCGAAAAGAAGACGCTGCCCCGTCGGATGACCGGGCCGCCTCAAAGCGGCCCGGTCGCGCTCTCTGCATGGCGAACTTTGAGGAGATCGTTTGGCCGAACCACTCACATCGCTTCCAGAAACCGTCCACTTGAAGCGCTCGCTCGGCCGCTGGGACCTAATCGCGCTGTTCGTGGTGGCTGTCTTCAACCTAAACGTCGTTCCGAGTATCGCTGCCAATGGCGGCGTAACGGTCTGGCTCTGGCTGATTTCACTGGTTTTGTTTTTCTGGCCGCAAGGAATCGCGGTGATCGAATTGGCCCATCGCTACCCCGGCGAGGGCGGCGTTTATTTATGGGCCAAGGAAGTGTTCGGCGATTTTCACGGATTTCTTTCGGGCTGGTGCTATTGGACCAACAACATGATGTACGTTCCGACCGTGATGCTTTATTTCGTGGGCGTTTCTGTCTTTGTTCTCGGCCCGGGGCACGCGGGGCTCGCGGATAACAAAGTCTTCACCGTGGTTGCGTCGGTTGGCCTGATGGCGCTGCTGGTCATTCTGAATATCGTGGGCCTGGGCGTAGGGAAGTGGATCAACAATCTTGGCGGCATAGGAACTGGAATCGCGGCAGCGGTGCTGATCGGGCTGGGCGTTATTGTGTTTGCGCGCTTCGGCACCACGGTGACCGCTGCTGATTTTCAGATCCCGCCGAATCCGCGCTTTGTCCTCAATTCGTTTGGCGTGATTTGCTTCGGGCTGGTCGGCCTGGAACTCGCCTCAGTGATGGGTGACGAAATCAAGGATCCGCAAAAAACTCTTCCCGGCGCGGTCGCGTGGGGCGGAATCCTCTCCGGCCTGATGTACATCGCGACCACGCTGACTTTGCTGATCGCGGTCAGCAAAAGTGACATCAATGTGTTGCAGGGAATCGTGCAGGCGGTCAGCCACATGGCTGGACGCGTTCACGCCGACTGGATCGTGGCCCCGTTTGCGCTGATGCTCAGTATTTCGATCGCCGGAATCGGTTCGGCCTGGCTCGCGGGATCGGCGCGCATTCCGTTTGTCGCCGGTCTCGATTCTTACATGCCGAGCTGGCTGGGCAAGACGCACCCGCGTTTTGCGACGCCTTACGCCGCCTTGATCGTGCAGGGCGTGGTCTCGATGATTCTGGTGGTGGTTAACTCGGTCGGTTCCGGCGTCCAGGAAACGTTTCAGCGGCTGCTGTCGCTCGCCGTGGTTCTGCAGCTCATTCCTTTTTTGTACATGTTCGGCGCGCTGCTCAAAATCGCCGCCAACCCGCGCTTCGTGCCGGGGCTGTACAGAAAAACCACGCTATTGCTGGCCGGAACGAGCGGGCTGATCACTACAATTCTTGGAATCGTCCTGGCGTTTTTTCCGGCGCAACAGATTCGATCACTGCTCTCGTACGAGATGTGGATGTTCGGTGGCACGCTGTTTTTTATCGGCCTCGCGGTGTTCTTTTTCTATGTTTACGGCAGTCGCAAGGCGCCGGTCGCGGTGGCGCGCTGAAGTAGATTTTTGGTGGAGGCAATTATGGCTACGAAACTGAAGGCAAAACATTCGAGCGCCGCGAAAGGTTCGGCTGCGGCGAAGAAGTACAAGATGTATATCAACGGCGAATTTGTGGCGGGCCACCGCGGCGCATATTTTTCAGTTGTCGACCCTTCCACCGAAGAAGTGATCGCCGAAGTCCCCGACGCCGACGAAAAGGACGTGGATCGCGCGGTTGCTGCAGCGCGGCAGGCTTTCGATTCCGGCCCGTGGCGCCAAACTACTGCACAGGATCGAGGTCGAATACTGTTCCGCCTAGCGGAGCGAATTAGGAAAGAGGCGGCGCATCTGGCTGAAATCGAGTGCCGCAATTCGGGCAAGCCGATTGTCGAGGCCGAATACGATATCGCCGACGTGGTGACTTGTTTTGAATACTACGCCGGCATGGCCACCAAGGTTTTGGGCCACGTGAATCCGGTGCCGGATAACGCGTTGAGCCTTTCGTTACGCGAGCCGATTGGCGTCGCGGCTCAAATTATTCCGTGGAATTATCCGCTACTGATGGCCGCTTGGAAGCTGGCACCGGCGATTGCCGCGGGTTGTACCTGTGTGCTGAAACCCGCGGAGCAGACTCCGCTTACCGTCCTTGAATTTGCGTCCTATCTCGCCGATGCCGGGCTGCCTCCCGGGGTGGTGAATATCATCACTGGGTTTGGCGAGAGCGTGGGAGCGCCACTGGTGAAGCATCCCGACGTGGACAAGATTGCGTTCACGGGCAGCGGGGAAGTCGGCAAGATGATCGTGAAAGCGGCGGCAGACACGCTGAAGCGGGTCACCCTCGAACTGGGTGGTAAATCCCCGAATATCTTTTTCGCCGACGCGGATTTTGAGTCTGCCATCGATGGCGCGTTGTTCGGAGTGTTCATCAATCAGGGAGAAGTGTGCTCGGCAGGAAGCCGCATTCTGGTCGAGAAGAAAATCTATCCCAAATTTGTAGAGGCAATGACCGAGAAGGCCAAAGGAATCAAGCTCGGCCCGCCCATGGAACGGGAAACCAAGATGGGGCCGCTGGTCAGCAAAGAGCAGTTTGACCGAGTCCGGGCCTACCAGGAAATCGGGAAGAAAGAAGCGAAAGTCGCGTTCGGCGGCAATCGAGTGGCGAAGCAGCCCGTCGGTTATTTTGTCGAACCCACAATTTTTTACAACGTAGACAACTCCGCCCGCATTGCCCGTGAAGAAATATTTGGCCCGGTCGCGACGGTCATCCCTTTTACCGACGAAGCCGATGCGATCAAAATCGCCAACGACACCAAGTTCGGACTGGCCGCGGCGGTATGGTCCCGCGACATCTTCAAGGCCTTCCGAGTGGTGAAGGCGCTGCGGGCGGGGATCGTCTGGGTCAATCACATGCAGCCTACTTACGTCGAGGCGCCGTGGGGCGGCTACAAACAATCTGGATTTGGCCGTGAGTTGGGCCCGAATGGAATCGACGAATACCTCGAAACCAAGCAAGTGCACATCAACCTGAACGAACAGCCGATCGGGTGGTACTGAAATGTCATCCATTCAACTGAAAACGGCAGTCCCTGGACCAAAATCGCTGGAGCTGATGCGGCGCAGGGAAGCGGCCATTCCGCGAGGCGTTTCTCATGCCACGCCTATTTTTGCGGCGCGCGCCGAGGGCGCAGTGCTTGAAGATGTGGATGGCAACCGTTTTCTCGATTTCGCCGGTGGTATTGGCGTCTTGAACGTAGGACATCGCGCTCCGCGAGTGGTCGCGGCCGTTCGCCAGCAGCTCGACGAATTCATTCATACCTGCTTTAGCGTTGCACCGTACGCGAAATATGTTGAACTCGCTGAAAAGCTGAATTCTTTAACGCCTGGGAACTTTCCGAAAAAGACCCTGCTGGTGAACAGCGGCGCCGAGGCCATCGAAAACTCCATCAAGATCGCGCGTGCGTACACTCGACGCCCGGCGGTGATTTGCTTTGAAGACGCATTCCACGGCCGTACTTTGTTGGCCATGTCTTTGACCAGCAAGACGCATCCGTATAAGGCGGGATTTGAGCCGTTTGCAACTGAAATCTACCGAATCCCTTACGCGTATTGCTACCGCTGTTCTTACGGCTTGCAATATCCGTCGTGCGGAACATTCTGCGCGAATCATTTGGAAGACGCGTTTAAGCGCGTGGTGGCCGCTGAATCCGTTGCCGCTGTGATTGTGGAACCGGTATTGGGAGAAGGTGGGTTTGTCGCGCCTCCTCAGGAATTCTTCCAGATCATTCAGGAGATTTGTGCACGTCATAAGATTCTGTTGATCGCCGACGAAGTCCAAACCGGATACGGCCGGACCGGCACGATGTTTGCCAGCGAACACTACCGCATTACACCCGATATTTTAGTGAGTGCCAAATCGTTAGCTGCGGGAATGCCGCTGGCGGCAGTCACCGGCCGTGCGGAAGTAATGGATGCCGCCGGCGTGGGAGGGCTCGGAGGCACGTACAGCGGGAACCCACTCGCGTGCGCCGCTGCGATAGCCTCTGTTGAAACGCTGGAGGGAGAAAACCTGGCCGAGCGCGCCGTCAAGATCGGTCAGATTTTCGAAGAGCGCGCGAAAAAGTGGGCTAAGCGGTGGCCGCTGATCGGAGAAGTCCGAGGCCTGGGCGCGATGCGCGCCATTGAGTTGGTTCGTTCCCGAGACAAAAAGGAACCGGCTAAGGAAGAAACCGAGAAGATTCTGCGCTACTGCCACAGTCACGGATTAATCCTCATCTCGGCGGGAAGCTACGGCAATGTTTTACGGCTTCTTGTGCCATTGATCATTTCAGATGAACAACTGGCGGAAGGATTGAACGTGCTGGAAGCTGCGATCGCCAGCGTCGCCGAAGCGAAACTAGAAGCCGCACTCCACAACTGAGCGGCGACTATTTGATTTCTGCCGCCGCTTTGGCGGCAGGGAAAAGCAGCGACGCCGCGACCGTGGCAGCCAGAATGGCCGCGATGGTTGCCAGCGACCACGGCGGGGAAATCGTCACCCACTCGCTCAGCACCATTTTCCCTCCCACAAAAAATAGAATCGCCGCGAGTCCCTGATGGAGGAATCGAAAGCGTGGCAAGAGCCCGGCCAGCGCAAAATACAACGCACGCAGGCCGAGGATCGCAAACGCGTTCGAGGAGTAGACGATAAATGTATTGCGGGTGATGGCGAGAACGGCCGGAACCGAGTCGACCGCGAACACGATGTCCATCGCCTCCACCGCGACCAAAGCCATGAAGAGCGGCGTCGCGTTCCAGCGGCCACCTTGTCTGACGAAGAATCCCGGCGCCGAGGGATCTTCCGCATAGGGCATGAACCGACGCGCCAGTCGCACTAGCCAATTCTGATTCGGCTTGGTCGCTCGGCCGCTCGGCAAGACCATTCGAACGGCGGTAAACAACAGGATCGCGCCAAACACGTAGATCACGGAATGAAAATATTGCAGCAATTCGACGCCAGCGATGACGAACAGCGCGCGCATCACGAGCGCGCCAATGACTCCATAAAAAAGAACACGGTGCTGCGATTTGGCGGGGATCTGGAAAGACTGAAAAATAAGCAGGAATACGAAAATGTTATCCAAGCTGAGCGATTTTTCCACCAGGTAGCCGGTTAGAAATTCCAATGCGGCCTGGTGGCCCTGCGAGTAGTAAACCCAGACGTTGAAGATCAGCGATACGGTGATCCATCCCAGGCTTTCGAGCAGCGCTTCTTTCAGGTGAATGGTGTGGGACTTTCGATGAAAAACTCCGAGGTCGAGCGCCAGAGCGACCGCGACCGTCGCGAGAAAGATGATCCAAAAATGGAGAGGGGTGCCTAGCATCGAGAGCGCTGCAGAGCGTGGCGACGAGTCTAACCGCACAGTGAGGGAGAAAAAAGCACCTTATCGCACACGTTTTCAGTTAGTAGTTGCGGGGCCTTTCAGGATGCCGGATAATCCCGTTCTGGGGATGTTTTTCAGCCGTTTAGGCGGCTTTTCTTGATCAATTGCCCTCACTGCACCACGGTCAATCCCGATTTCGCGGAATCCTGCTCACGCTGCGGGACGCCCATGCCTATGGGCGAATCCGAAACGATTCAGATGGTCGACGCGACCGTCATCGCTCCGGGGAGCGATTTTGGGCCCCGATACCGGATTGACGCGCTGCTCGGCCAGGGTGGCATGGGCCGGGTCTACAAAGCCTACGACAAGGATCTGGATCGCACCGTGGCGATTAAAGTCGTGCGGGAAGGCGCCATCGGCCAGTCTGATGCGCTGAAGCGTTTCAAGCAGGAATTGGTTCTGGCCAGCAAGATTTCCCACAAAAATATTCTGCGCATTCACGACATGGGTGACGTGGGCGGCTTGCGATTCATTTCCATGGCTTACGTCGAAGGCCAGGATCTCCAACACGTCATTCGCGACAATCCCAAGATGCCGATGGAGCGCATCTTGAAGTTTACGCAGCAGATCGCGGAGGCTTTGGCGGCGGCGCACGCCGAGGGCGTGGTGCACCGCGATTTGAAGCCGCAAAACCTGCTGGTCGATAAGAACGACCAGATTTTCGTCTGCGATTTCGGACTCGCGAAGTCGTTTGAAGAAGGCGCGATCGGCATGACGCGCACCGGGGCTTTTCTGGGCACGCCGCGCTATATGTCGCCGGAGCAGGTGGAAGGTAAGCCAGCCGATGGGCGCGCCGATCTTTACGCGCTGGGACTGATCATCTACGAAATGACGACCGGCGACGTCCCGTTCACCGGCGAATCGACGCTGAAAGTGATGTACCAGCGGATTCAAGAAAAACCGAAAAGTCCTAAAGTGCTGAATCCGGATCTGCCCAACTGGCTAGTTCGGCTGATTATGCGCTGCCTGGAGCGCGAGCCGGATGCGCGTTACCAAAACGCGTACGAAATTCTGGCGGACTTGCAGGGCTCGAATTCGATGAACATGTCGCGGTCTGGAATGTCGCGCAGCGGCATTTCGAGGAGCGGCTCGCAAAGCGTCATTATCCAAATTCCGGAATTCGCCAATCGAAAATGGGTATGGGTGGTCAGTGGTGTCGTCGCGCTTTTGATTCTGGTTTTTGCCATTCCGCCTATACGCCATTTAATCCCTGGACTGGGGAAAACCGGCACGAGCGCGAGCGACACGTCTGGCACATCCGGAATTCCGCCTATTTCCAGCGGGCGGTTCGTGGCCATATTGCCGCTGCAAATTCTCGGCGATCAAAACCAGCTGGGATATCTGGCGCAAGGCATTGAAGAAGCGCTATCAGCGAAATTGTTTCAGTTGAAGGGCGTGCGGGTCACCTCCGCGGATGCCGCGAGCAAGGTGGATCAGAAACAATCGTTGCAAAAGATAGCGCGTGGCCTGGGCGCGAATATGTTGATTCAGGGCATGGTGCAGGGCAACGGCGACAAGATACGCATCATTTTAAATCTGGAGGACGTGGCCAACGGCAAGCGCGTCTGGAGCCAGCAATTTGATGGCGTGCCGGCCGACCTGTTTACTTTAGAGGACTCGATCTATGCGCAGGTGGTCACGGCCATGGACATCAATCCGACCAACGAGGAAACCGCCAACGCTTCGGTGCGGCCGACGCAGAACGTAGCCGCGTATGACCTCTACTTGCGCGGACGAAGTTCGCTACGCGGCCACGACGAGAAGAGTATTCAGGGCTCGCTTGATTTCTTCGACCAAGCACTGAAACAAGATCCCAAATTCGCTTTGGCCTATACCGGAATCGCCGACGCGAGCCTGAGAATGTACGGATCGACCAAGGAAAGTTTCTGGACGCAAAAAGCGCTTGGCGCCGCCCAGGAAGCTGAACAATTGAACGGCAATCTTCCCGAGGTCCACTCCACTTTGGGTAGCGTTTACAATACGACCGGGAAGTACGCGGAAGCGATTGCGGAGTTGCAGCGGGCCATCTCGCTTGCGCCGAATTCCGACGAATCGTACCGCCGGCTTGGCGATACGTATCTCGTGAGCGGCAACTCCCAGCAAGCGATCGCCAATTTCCAAAAGGCGGTTGAGCTGAACCCGTACTTCTGGGTCAATCAGGACGAACTGGGCAACGCCTACTTCCAGCTGGGGAATTACCCGAAGGCTTTGGAATCGTTCAAACAGATTACGGTGCTCGAGCCCGATATCGATGCGGGCTACGAGAATGTCGGGAACGTCTTACTCACGCAGGGAAAGTACGAAGAGTGTATTCCGTATTTCCAGAAGGCGCTGCAAATCGAGCCGATTTCTTCAACGTATTCGAATTTAGGTACCGCCTACTTTTTCTTGAAACAGTATCCGAATGCCGCCGGAATGTTCGAGAAGGCAGTGGCGCTGACCCCGAACGATACCCAGACGATGGTAAACCTGGCTGATGCCTACCGCTGGTCGGATCAGGCGGACAAGGCGCGTGCGACGTACGAAAAGGCGCTTGCGCTAGGATTTAAGGAGTTGCAGACCAACCCACAGAGCGCCGACGTCATGGCCCAGATTGCGTTGTCCTACGCGAAGACCGGGAACATTCAACAAGCAGACGATTTCATGAAGAAGGCGCGGGGCGTCGATAAAGACAACATCCAGTACATTTACGATCAGGCGGAAATCCATACGATCGCCAAGCGGTTTCCCGAGGCATTGAAATCGTTGCAGGAGGCACTGGAGAAACACTATCCAGCCGAGTACGCGGTCGGTGACCCCGAGCTTGGGCCGCTGCAGAAAGAGGCGGAGTTCCAGAAGTTAATGCAGAAATACGGAGTAAAGAAGCCCTAACGAAACCTCGTCACAGAGAAGCAGCCAGCGTAGAACCGCAGTTCGCGTCACACTCTGAAAGTTGATTCCACCTGTTGCGAACAACTGGCATCGGGCACTTGGCCTTCCTGACCGGTCACGCGATCTCCAAACGCGGACGAACCCTCCCGACGTATGAGCAAAAAAACGGCGTCCCCGAAGGGACGCCGTGAAAAGCAAATGCGAAACGGTAACCGGTTTAGGACTGCATCGCGGTCGAACGCTTCCGGCTGAAGGCCAACAGCGCCAGCATGCCGCCGAAGAAGAGCACAATCGTGCTCGGTTCGGGGGCCTGCAGAGTTGCCGTTGCTCCGTCAGGGAAGCCAATGCCTTGAACCGTAAATTCAAAGCCCGGGTCAATCGAGCCATCGCACTGGCCGCCGGCATTGCCGTTATTCTCGCAAGGGCCAGGACCGCCCATGAACAAAAACAGTTCCGTAACTGTTCCAGTGTTCACGCTGTAGCAGTTCGTGAAGATGTCCGAGAAGCAGTTGTAGAAATTACCTACCACGCCCGGGAACGTAATTTCGAAATTGGTGATGGGAGTGGTGCCGCCGACGTCGAAGGTGGTGGTGGTGTCCAGATTGATTGCCACCGTGGCACCGTCCGTGATGCAAACCACTGTCGGATCAGCCGCTTGCGCGTCGGAGCACGACGGATCGGTGCCACCGACCGGCTTGTTGATCTTTACGGTCGGATCGGCTCCGTCAGCATGGGCTACTGCAGCCGTCATTCCCAGCGACAGGATCAAAGCCGCCGTTCCAAATAGTCTCGAAAACTTCATTCGCGCACCTCCGCGCATTTGTAACTGTTGTGTACTCTGCACGTTCCCTGCCGTTCGCCGTTCTGAGTCGAAAATCTAAGAGCATTAGTTACAGTAGCTTGGAGAGGGCCATCTGGCGCCCGACTTTCTCAATATGCAACACTTTGCATAACTTCGGGTCAACTCGTTCTCTTCTCGGTCCGACTGCCTCTGGCCTGCTGCCGATGCGCCGTCACCTGCCGTCGACGACCGCAGTTGGCGAAAACGCCCCGAACGCGCGGGAGTATATCCTAACCGTCTCAAAATAAGCCACAAAAAAGTTAACCAGGCCTCGCCCCAACTTTGACTCAGTGGCCCTCGAGTGATTTTGGTGCCTCGCGCAAAGTGAAACCGCTCGCTTCAGTCGCCATCATCTGCGCCGCCAGGCCCAGAATCCGAGTGGAGGCGGTCTGCGAATCGAGGCCCTTACGGTGAATGTTAGAGAACAGGTTGCGATTCGCGTCGGAATGGTTAGCCGTGGGGCAATATGCCATGTAAGCGGAAAGGCTCTCGGAGGTGGCTAGCCCGGGCCGTTCGCCGATGAGCAGGACGGCAACGCGCGGCCGCAAAATTTCGCCGATCGCGTTAAGAATTCCGACGCGGCAATACCTTATGATCATAATCGTGCCGACGACCCAGTTTCGTTCTTGAGCGCCCGCGCGAAGAAGGGGAAGAAGCGCCGGGATCTGCGCAGCTACCGCAGGAACGGATAGTCCGTCGCCGATCGCAATCTGAAGGTCCGCTTCAGGCGTGCAGCGTTGTTGAATTTCCGCTCGTGAGGCGATGTCAAACCGTCGTCCTAGGTCCGGCCGCACCAGATATTCCTCTTTGGATTTAGCTTCCGTGGAAATTTCGACCAGCTTCCATTTCGACGCGAAGCTAGCGCCGAAGACCTCAGTCGCGTGCAGTTCCGCGCGCACCGCGTCGCGTGCTGCCGCGTGAGCTTCTCTTAAATCCAGCTGCGTTCCGGTGCGATACGCGGCGCCCGCGCGGCCAACCAGAATTCTCGCCGGCGTCCGCGCCCGCACTTTGCGAACGAAGTCCGGCAGGTCGCCCGCGTCACTGAGAAGCTGCTTCGCATCGTCCGACATCAAGCCAGGTCCCCTAACGAGCTTTCCAGTCGCCGGAGCAAATCTCGCCGCGACGATGCTTCGAGCGCGGCCGGCTGGTTATTGTGGAAGACGCCGGTGGTTTCAAGCCACGCCAGAAATTCGGGAGCCGGATGCAGGCCGAAAATCCTGCGTACCGCTAGTGCGTCGTGATAACTGGTGGACTGATAGTTGAGCATCACGTCGTCCGAAGCCGGCACGCCCATGAAATAGTTGCAGCCGGCTGCTCCCAGCAACACCAGCAAATTGTCGGCCGAGTTCTGGTCGGCCGCCGCATGATTGGTGTAGCAAACATCGCAGCCCATCGGCAGACCCAGCAGTTTGCCCATGAAATGATCTTCCAGCCCGGCCCGAATGATTTGCCGTTCGTCGTAGAGATACTCCGGCCCGATGAACCCGACCACGCTGTTCACGATGAAGGGATCAAAGGCACGCGCAACGCCGTACGCGCGCGCCTCCAGCGTGACTTGATCGACGCCGTGATGCGCCTCGGCCGAAAGGGCGCTTCCTTGGCCGGTTTCAAAATACATGGCCTGGTTGCCAACCCAGGCGACGTCGCGCGAACGGTGATGTTCGAGCACCTTCTCGCGACCCTCACGGAGCGTTGCCAGGCTGATTCCAAAGCTCCGATTGGCAGCTTCGGTGCCCGCAATCGATTGAAAGAGTAGATCGACTGGCGCTCCGCGTTCCATCGCGGCAAGCTGCGTGGTGATGTGGGCCAGGCAGCAGGTCTGAGTCGGCACTTGGTACGCTTCGACCAATCGATCCAGCGCGCGAAGAATTCCTTCTACGGTGTCGATGGAATCCGCGGCCGGATTTACCCCGATTACCGCATCCCCGCACCCATAGAGAAGCCCTTCGAAGGCCGCCAGCAGAATTCCGCCGAGGTCATCCACCGGATGATTGGGCTGTACACGAATGCCGAGGACGCCTCGCTCGCCCATCGTATTGCGGCACCGCGTCACACTGCGAATTTTCGCTGCAGCAAGAATCAAATCTTTGTTGCTCATGATCTTGACCAGCGCTGCGGCGATTTCGGGAATGATTGCTCGGTGGATTTGCTTCAGCTGCTCTTCCGTTGTGGCGTCGTCCAAAATGTATTCTCGAAATTCGCCAACGGTGAGGCTCTCGATCGCGCGAAAGCCTTCCTGGTCGAATGTCTCGAGAATCAGACGCGAAACTTCGTCCTGGTCCGGGTCGATGAGCGGTTGTCGCACGATCTCAACCAGTGGCAAATCCGCGAGTTTGCGCTTCGCCGCCACTCTTTCGCGTTCCGATCGAGCCGCTATGCCGGCCAGTTGATCGCCAGACTTCTCCTCATTCGCCTTCGCCAGCAGCTCGCGGAGGTCAGCGAAGACGAATCGCTCAGGCATGAATCACGAAATTAGCGGGACGAAGGGTCACAGGACTTGGAAAGTAGCATCGATGCGCCGCCAAGGAAAGCAGCCTTGGACGCCCACTCCTACACACCGGATATTGCTGCTCCGCCGCTGGATGGTGTAGATTCCGGAAACAGAATTAGGCAGGAGGTTCGGGTATGACTCCAAATCGCGCGTTTCGATACTGCACTCTCGCCGTCGCAGCGCTGTGGGTCGCGTTTCCTGGCTTGGCGCAGAGAGCGCGGCACGGCACCGTGCGTTCCATGTCCGCAAGCCTGGATAAGGGCGTTCAGCATCCCGATACCGCAACGATCACCGGGCCGGCAACGATCACGTGCGTCGGTACGGTTTCCGACGTGCCCACTGCGCCGCCGCCCATCTGTAGCGTGGCAGCGCCCGGCTTCAATGGCAATTTGGAAAAAGGCAAAGGCGCGTCGCTGACTGGCGCGGGCACCATCACACTGAAGTGTCTTGGCCAAGGCTGGGCACGCTGTAACGCACGAGTCGATATCCCGCCGCCGAGTTAAACGCCCATCCCAATTATCAGCGAGCGTCTGATGGCTCGCCCGGCGCTCCATCGGCGTTGTAGGCCGTAACGCGGTAATGGCCTCCGAAGAGCGTAGCGTGAGGATCCGGCCACGGGTCGGTGCTGTCCGTTGCGCACCGATCACAAATCGTTTTCCATTCTTTGGCGCCCGCATCGAGCCTTTCGATCGAATAATTCACCGCGCCGGCCGAACCTCGCCATACGATCAGTCCGCCGATAACAACGGAGGTAATGACCGGCTTCGGCGGGATCAGGTGTTTCGGCACGGCTGTGCCGGCCATCGCGTAGGCGTGTGCGCGCAACTGCTGAGCGCGTGCCGCCATATCATCCGCGGAATTCGCCAGCGTCTTCACGCCGGGGTAATACAAAGCCCACCACTCGCCGCACTCCCCACGTTCCGCGTAGGTTGGATCGTGGGCATCCGCCGGAATCGGTTGAAAGCCGAAATTATCGAGGTGCGCTTGCAGCGCCCAGAAATCGTCACCGGAAACGTTGGGATCTTTGGCCAGTGTGTCCAGCACAGTTTGAAAGTCGTCGCGGCTCTTCCAATCGGTGCGATCCCAGCCAAATTCGTTGACGATGTAGCCCTTGCCGTGGCCGGTCACCCTGGCCGCGTCGCGGGTAAAGGTGGCGGCCGTAGTGACCTCGCCCGTCCCAAGAAGCGCATCCCAGTGGGGGTAATATTCGAAAGTCACCAGGTCCGACGATTTGTTATCCATGACCTTTGGATACGCTCGGAAAATTCCGGTGGTATCTAAATACAGATGGCGGGAGTCCTGTTGTTTAATGTGTTGGCCGATGGTTTCGACCCAATCGGAAACTTGGCCGAGCGCCGCCGGGCCGCCGCCGGTCAGCAACGCGACAAGTCCGCACATATTGCAATTTTCCCAGGCCAGAATCGTGGGGTCGTCCTTGTAGCGAATGCCTGTGAGTGGATTGAAGTGATTCAAAACCGTGTCGACGTGCTTTTCGTAGGCTGCGATCATCGTGGGATCGGTGAAAAAATCCTGGGGGTTCTGTTTTTTATTCCACGCGAGATACTGGCCGATTCCGCCCAGGTTGCAGGTGGCGCAATCGCCGATCAACGAAACAATGATGCGCATCCCGCGATGGCGCGCCACTAGCAACGCGTAATCGGAAGCTTGAAACGCACTCTCGTTAAATTTTCCAAGCTCCGGCTCGATGCAGAGAGGACAGCCTACCGTATCACCCATGGTCTGCGAGCGAACCACGCGGGCTCCCATTTCCGCGGCCGTGGCGAATGCGTCGTCAATTTCAAACTGGCTGGGGTAGCGTGGCCCCATAGGATCGTGCGGGCCGTATCCTTCGAGACCGAGCCACTCGATATTCGGACCGCTGTAACGGAAGGCGTTGCCAGCCAGCGTCAGTTTGGTCCCATCGCGTTGCACGAAATCGTCTGGATGAAGGGCCTGGGCCGTCGTGCGTGAAGGCCAAGCCATCACGGCCAAAAACAAAAAGACAAATGGCAGCAAATTACCTGAATATTTTCGACGTTGTCTAGTCATGCCGACTCCCACCGACCTGTGAATGCACTCGCAAAGTATTATCGGCAGAGCGCTTCGCTCTGGCAACTGAGAAGGTTGAGACATTCGGACCGAGCGGAACATTCAAAACGAGTCGAAGCTCGCGGCCCCGCATCTAAGTTGCTTCGCGCTCGAAAGTGAAGGACCTGGAGGTAAGCTGTGGAGATTGGTATCGACAGTTTCGCAGCGGCAATTTCCGACCCGGCGACCGGCCTAACGCTCAGCCCGGCCGAACGACTGCGGGACTTGCTCGCCGAGATGGAATTGGCGGATCAGGTCGGACTGGATGTTTTCGGAATCGGCGAACATCATCGCGCCGAATTTCTGGATTCGGCTCCGGCGATCATCTTGGCCGCCGCCGCTTCTCGCACCAAGAAAATCCGGCTAACGAGCGCGGTTACGGTTCTCAGCGCGGCCGATCCGGTGCGTGTGTTTCAGGAGTTCGCCACGCTCGATCTCATCTCTCAAGGCCGCGCGGAAATCGTGGCCGGCCGCGGTTCGTTCGTCGAGTCCTATCCTCTATTTGGATTGGAGCTCGAAGATTACGACTCGCTCTTCGCCGAGAAGCTCGAACTTTTGCTCGCGATTCGCGAGAACATCAACGTCCACTGGTCCGGCAAGCATCGCGCGGCGCTCACCGGGCAGGGAATTTATCCGCGTCCGCTACAAAATCCGTTGCCCATCTGGGTGGGAGTCGGCGGCACGCCTGCTTCGTTCGTCAGGGCTGGAGTCTTGGGCTTGCCTCTGATGGTCGCGATCATCGGCGGCCAACCCGCGCGCTTCCGGCCGCTGGTCGATTTATATCGCGAGGCGGGAAGGCGCGCCGGTCACGCCCCGGAAAAACTCAAGGTCGGGCTGCACTCGATCGGTTTCCTCGCCGATACGACCGAGCAGGCTGCTGACGATTTCTTTCCTGGCTACGCCCACACCTTTACCGAAATCGGCAAGGAACGCGGCTGGTCGCCCACGACGCGCGCGCAGTTCGACGCCACCCGCGGCCCTACAGGCGCCTTAATCATAGGTGACGCAAAAACCGTGGCGGAAAAGATTGTCTACGTTAACGAGGCACTCGGCGGGATTTCTCGAATTACGTTTCAGATGGGCGTCTCGACCGTCGCGCATGAAAAAATGAAACGCGCGATCGAGATTTTGGGCACCAAGGTCGCGCCTCTGATTAAAAAACAGCTCTCCTGACGAACCGCGCTATCTGCTGCTGGGAAGGATTCAGGAACCTAGCCGACGCTCAAAAGTTCTTCGTAAAAGCCGCCGATCTGCCGGACGCGATCCACGAAATGAATTTCGAGGATCCAATACCGCTCCTGGCCATTCGCGTCCGGATCGCGCATGCGCATGGGATTGTCCGGATGCACGTAGAGGCTGACCTTATCCTTGGGAATCCGCTCGTGCGGGAATTGGCCGATCAGGTGACCCGCGATCGCGCCTCCGAATTCCCATCCATATTTGCGCGCTAGATCTTCCGCATGATGGAAAAGTTCGGCGGCGGTGATGTCCAGATGTTCATCGAAGTATTGTTTTCCGTCCGCGAACGCCTTGGCAATGTCGTCGCGCAGTTTCAGCTTTGCAGGATCCGAACCCACCACGAATGTTCGGCCAAAATCCGCTTCCCAAGTTTCAAAAACTGGCCCCAAATCAAGGAATACGATGTCATCGCCCGAGACCATGAGGTCCGGCGGATTTTCATCGTAAGGAGCGAGCGTGTTCGTTCCGGCGCGGACGATGCGCTTGTGCCAGTAGGTCGAAATTCCAAACATTTGTTCCGCCAGATCGTAGATGTCCTGATTGATCTGGGTCTCTCGAACGCCGGGGCGAATGATGCCTTTGCTCTCGACCGCATTGAATAGCTGATCTGCTTTTATTTGTGCCTGCAGCAATTCGGCGCCGCGATTTTTTTCGATGGTGTCCATGGGCCGAGAATATCACGCATTCGTGCTCGTCAAAAAGCGCTCACAACCGTCGCGAGTTGCACTAGAATGGCGCGGTCTCGCAAAAGGCAAAGGTTTTTATCTGGACGGAGTCGCGCATGCGGAAGGGAAGTCCGGTCATCGGTTTTTTGGTGAGGCACCGTTCCGAGCTTCTGATGTGTGTCCTGATCGCCGACATCATCGCCTCGCCGGCGGCGGATTATCACCCGCTGGCTGGAGCCGCACTGGCTCTGCTGATCGTACTCGGGCTGCTCGCGGCCTCCAGTTACATGGCGCACAGGCGAACCGTCCGCTTGGTGGTTTGGCCGATCGTTGGAATATGGCTTTTTGCCCGAGCGCTCGAGGCTTTTGGTGACGCGGGCCGATGGTATACCCATCTTGCGCCGATTGCGGGGCTGGCGCTTTCCGTATCGATTTTGTGGGCGATCTTCGAACGTTTCAATTCGGTTCCGCGCGTTCCGACCAGCGCCATCGCCGAAGCCTTCATCAGCTACTTGATCATCGCGATCGCGTTCTCCCAGCTGTATTGGGTCCTCAGCCGCTTCGTAGCGAATCCTTTCAATCAGGTGATTCCGGAAAATCACAGCGGCACGCTTTTGTATTTCAGCATGGTTACCCTCAGCAGCGTCGGCTACGGCGGTATCATTCCCGTCAATCCGTACGTGCGCTTGATCGCCGCGCTCGAAAGCATGGCCGGTATCTTCTATATTGCGGTAGTGGTCGCCCGGCTGGTTTCCGCCTACCGCCCCACCCCGGTCAGTGCCGACCACGAAGCGAAAAGCGAGAGCTAAGGTAGTTGGAAATTCTTGGTGTTGAAAGTCCGTCCTCAGGAGACCTCGAATGTCAGATAGCCGACGAGAAGGGCAGTCGATCGAAATCGATCGCCGAACGATTCTGAAATCCCTGGTGGCTGGAGCCGCGCTCGGCACGTTTCCTTTCGCTGCGCCCGCGACCAGCCAATACTGGAAAATGTCGAACTCCATTAATCCGCGATGGTATGGATTCAATCTGCTGGAATATTTCTCGACCGATACCGACTGGATGAAATATTTTCCGTACAAGAACGATGGCCAGTTCAAGGAAGACGATTTCAAGTGGATCCACGACTGGGGTTTCAACTGGGTCCGGCTCCCGATGGATTACCGCTTTTGGACCGATCCCGGCGACTTGATGAAAATTAACGACGAGCGTGTCGCACCGATCGACCGGGCCATCCGTCTGGGCCAGAAGCATAAAGTTCACGTCAACATCAGCCTGCACCGCGCGCCCGGCGAATGCATTCTCGATGTGATGGACGAAAAAATCACCGGCATCCATATCACTAAGGAAAAGACCAGCGTTTACAAAGACCAGGCCACGCTCGACGCTTTCGCCCACCAGTGGGCCTTTTTCGCGAGCCGCTACAAAGGAATCTCGAACGACGAGCTGAGTTTCAACCTGGTCAACGAACCTCTGGACCTGGATACCGCCACGCTTGGCCTGGACCAATCCGCTCAACCTAGCGCTGTCGATTACGTGCGCGTGGTTCGGGCCACCATCGCGGCTATACGAGCCGAGGATCCCAATCGCGTCATCGTCACCGATGGCTACAACGTCGGTCGCGACCCGATCCCGGAGTTGTACGACACCAAAATTATTCAAAGCTGCCACGATTATTTTCCGGTGCAAGTCACCCACTATCACAATCCGTGGGCGAGGCCCTATGGCGACAACATTCCACTGCCCACCTGGCCGCTAAAAGATGCCAGCGGCACGGTGATCGTCAGCAAACAGACTCTAGTCGACAAGTTCGCACCGTGGGCCGAGCCGGCCAAGCAGGGCGTCCCCATACACTTTGGAGAAATGGGTTGCTATAAGGATACGCCGCCCGAGGTGGTGAATGCCTGGTTCAACGATTCGCTGGACGTAATCAACGGCCTGCATGCGGGCTGGGGCTTGTGGAATTTTCGCGGACCATTCGGAATTCTCGACACCGGACGCGCCGGGACCGATTTTAAGAAATGGCACGGCCATCAGCTCGATTACAAGCTGCTCAAGGTGCTGCAGAGTAAAATGTCGTCTTGAGTTAATAGGGAATTAATTCGAGAGGAACCGGCGGGCTTACTTTTTCTGCAGCGGGAGTTGTTCCGCTTGCAGCGCGCCTTCCGGCGTGTCTTCGTGTTTGAAATATACGTAGACCGGACCGTCGTTCGCGAGCTTCCGCACTTTCTTGCGGGCCGCTTGCAGGTCGTTGGCAGCCTTGCGTAATCGCAGGTAATGAAAATCGGCGGTGGTGACCTCGGGAGTCTCGAGATCTTCACTTTCGGCCAGGCAGAGAGCGGCCCCGGCCTTTTTCAAGGCATCGTAGATTTCGTCGTTGAACCACGATTCATGACGGAACTCGAACGTGGCGCGCAGCGATTTCGGCAAGGTTGCCAGGAATTCGCGCAAGCGCTCCGCGTCGCATTTGAAATTCGGCGGAAGCTGAAACAAAACCGGTCCAAGTTTCTTGGCTTCGCGCAACGGTTCGAGCGATGCGAGGAACTTACTCATCGCTTCTTCCGCGCCGCGCAGTCGCTTGATGTGAGTGATGGTTTGGTGGGCCTTGATCGCGAACTGAAAATCTGGCCCGGTCGCCGCAATCCAGCCTTGCAGCAGTGACGGACTCGCTAGCCGCCTGAACGTATAGTTGACCTCGACCGAATTCAGCCGCGTCGCGTAATGCGGCAGAAAGTTCTTCGACGCCAGTTTGGCGGGATAAAACCCTGGCTTCCAGGTGGCATAGGCCCAGCCCGAAGTCCCGGCAAAAATGTTATTTGTCTCTTTGGCCATAATCGAAAGCGGCTAATCCTCGCCGAGCGTATCCAGGAAAGTGGACGACGGCACAAAAAACAGGCTGCCGGTAGCCGGACGGCTGTAATCCAGCAGGCGATCGTAATTGCCCGGCGGGCGGCCGACGAACATATTCTGCAACATGGTTTCGGTAATTCGCGGCGTGCGGCTGTAGCCGATAAAATAGGTGCCGAATTCTCCGTGCCCCGGCCGACCGAAAGGCATGTTGTCCCGGAGAATCTTTAGTTCCTTTCCGTTTTCCTCAATCGAAGTCAGTTCATTGTGGGCGTACGGCGGCTTTTCGGCATCCTTCAGTTCGATATCGGAAAGTTTTTTGCGGCCGATGATCTTCTCCTGCATTTCGACAGGCAGGGCATTCCAAGCTTTCATGTCGTGCATGTATTTCTGCACGATGACGTAACTGCCGCCGGAGAAGCTCGGATCTTCGTCCCCAACCACGGCGGCGGTGCGCGCGGCGTCGCCTCGCGGATTTTCGGTGCCGTCGACGAAGCCGATTACGTCGCGATCGTCGAAATAACGGAAGGCTTGGACTTCATCCGCCGCCGAAACAAACTCGCCGATGTTATCCATAATTTGCGCGGCTAATTCGAAACACAGATCGTGGCGCTTGGCGCGGATATGGAACAAAATGTCGCCCGGAGTAGAAACCGCGTGACGCCCTCCAGAAATAATCTCGCGAAAGGGATGCAACTCCGCCGGGCGCGGCGCGCCGAAAAGTTTGTCCCACGCATCCGACCCGAAGCCAACTACGCAGGTGAGTCCCGCTTCTACATTGCGAAATTCAACCGCGCGTATCAGGCCGGTCAAGTCTCCACAAAACGACCGCAATGCATCCCGGTTGTCTTGATCCGGACGAATGGATACGACTAAGAAGATGGCCGCACGGGTCAGCGGACCGACCACCGGCTGGGGCAGAACGATTTCGTTTAGTTCTTTCGGCGTATCCACGGCCTCACCTCAAATTTTGTTGGCGCAAGAATACGGCGACTTTATTCCTAAGCCGCGCGTTTTTTCTCGAGTCACTTGTGGCTGCCCGATATGGCTTTTCGGCGCAACGTCAAGTAAGCCGCACCAGGACAAGGGAATTTGGATTGGAAAATTCCCTAGCGTGCGGAGCAATCTCAAATTGCCGTCAAGGTCGTGCGGGTAAATTAATGCCGAAGGTCCATTTCCAAGCATCGCTGTGCCGGACATAGACCGACGAACCCCAAACAGATCCAATCGTCTGCCCGTAGCACGTGCCGTCCGCACTGGCCTTAAATGTCAGGATGCCGACCGTCGGCGAGAGCATCGTGGCTGCAGCATCGGTGAGACTGATGCTTTTCACGTCGCAATAGGTACCGGACCAGTCCCGTATTGCATCGGTTTTGGTTGCGAGGTAAACACCAAAAATATTGATGAATGAAATATCCTGAGCTGTCAGGTCTGTTAATTCTTTAGCATCGTGTGTTCGCCAGGCTTCCCAGACATCCTTCTCGGCCGCGAGCAAGGCGTCGGTGCCGGTGCCGGCCTCTCTATTGGACGGTTGACTGTTTTCCCGATGGAGCGCCCGCTGCCCGTCACTCGACTTCGCAGCAGTCGCTTTTGGATCCACAATCGCTGCTCGAGCGTGAAAGGCTGCCTTCCATTTGCTGCCCTCGCGAACATATATCGATGCTGCCCGGGTATTGGCCGGGAGCGGTTGTCCATCACACGCCCCGTCGAGAGTCACCTGATAGGTGATGAGTGCCTGGTCGCTACCCAGCGAGCTCAGGTGCTCGTCGGTCAGAGAGTAGCTTTTAATCTCGCAAGTCGTACCGGTGTATTCCTTGGTGGCTGATGCCTTATCGAGTTTGCCAAACGAACCCCATCCGACAAACGTATCGGAAAGAAATGTAGCCCAGAACTTCACGTCCTTGGACTTCCAGGCCTCGTAGGCACCCTTTTCGAGGGTCATCAGTTCAACTTTTGTAGGCTCGGCCTGAGTGGCTCGTTCACGTGCGTCAGCGGCGTTTGCGTTGGTCGCGAATGCATTTCCGCCGCACATTGCGAAGATGAAAACCGCCGCCACAATTAAACGGATTCGCAAAATTTTGGCCATGATCGCCTCAAGTGAATCGCAAATTGAATTCGAACGCCGAACTGTACCACAGCGGGACCGCGACGTTTCTGGATTTGGCGGTAATTGAGGAAGCGTGTATATGGTGGCTGGAAAGCGTAGCGACGCGAAGGAAAGGGGACCAATCTGCAAAAAATGGCGGGGACGACGGGACTCGAACCCGCGACCTCTGCCGTGACAGGGCAGCGTTCTAACCAACTGAACTACGTCCCCCGCGTGGGGTGAAACAGGTTTGAAGCTTGGCGGGCGGTTACGGATGTGAACCGCAGACCTTCCCGTTGTAAGCGCGAACCAAGAAACTATAGCACAGCACCGCAATGTTGATAAGTCTCTCGAAACCAGACGGCCGGATCGAAAATTTATGCGCGCTACAGCAGCCCTGATTTCCTGGCGTGCTCTTGCAATCCAAGTTCGTCGTCCGGGTTGTCTTTCGTGGTCTTGAGTTCCGCGTACAACTCGCGGGCTTTTCGGATCGCCGTTTCGTTCTCGCGACCCGGCACCGTGTCGCTATGGCCGGTTACGTGAGCCAGGAGCATCGCTGCCCCCAAGAAGATCAGTTCATCATTTTCCATGTTGAACGCTCCGCTACCCGTGCGTGGGTGAGGATTTTGCCTTCCACAAATCCACTACGGTCGATTCCTTGCGGGGGTGGGTGGTGGGCGGTCACGGATTTGAACCGCGGACCTTCCCGGTGTAAGCGGGACGCTCTAACCGCTGAGCTAACCGCCCGATTTCAGCCCGTATCGTAACAGAAACCGCCAAAATCGGGTAATACGGAGTCGTTTTTTCGTCATTTTCCCGGGCTGAACCGGCACCTAACTCCGCGCCGAATCCGCTTCAGGCGTTCATTTCTCCGTTGAAGATTTTTCTCGATTTTTCCGATACTTCATACGAAGGGAAAGTGAAGATAAGTCGTTACTAGTCATATACCTGTACGGAAGTACAGGTGCCAAAAAAGGGCTGTCCCATAGTGCAGGTTTTGGGCTGCGTAACGGATGTTAGCTGATTCACTACGAGCGCCGCACCCCGCGCATTTTGTCACGGGGTGACATGCTACGCTCGCTCATCGAGTGGTTCTAGTACCACTCCCGGACAATCATGTCTTCACGACTTGGCGAAATACTGGTCAAAGACAGCCTGATCACCGCAGATCAGCTTAAGCAGGCCCTCGAGCACCAGAAGAAGAGTGGCGGCCGCTTGGGGACCTGCCTGGTGAAGCTCGGCCTCGTGAATGACGACGACATCACTGCCGTGCTCTCCCGGCAGTATGGCGTGCCCTCCATCAACCTGAAATTCTACGAAGTCGATCCCGCCGTCATCAAGCTAGTCCCGCAGGAGACTGCCGTCCGCTATCAGATCGTTCCGCTTTCGCGCGTGGGCTCTACCTTGACCATCGCGATGACCGATCCCACCAACGTTTTCGCCATGGACGATATCAAGTTCATGACTGGCTTCAACGTCGAGCCGGTGGTGGCCTCCGAAACCGCAATCGCCGAAGCGATCCACAAGTTCTACGGCGATGTCGAAAGTGTCGGCGAACTCGACAAGGTCATGAAGGACCTGGCCGGCGAGGAAGCCTCCCTGGAATTGTCCGCAGAAGACGCGGAGATGGATCTGGCCACGCTCGAAAAGGCTGCCGAAGAAGCGCCGATCATCAAGCTGGTCAATTTGATTCTGACCGACGCGGTCAAGCGCGGCGCGAGCGACATTCACGTGGAGCCTTACGAAAAGGAATATCGCGTCCGCTTCCGCATTGACGGTATTTTGCAGAACGTGATGGCGCCGCCGTTGAAATTGAAGGACGCGATCACCAGCCGCATCAAGATCATGGCCAAGCTGGACATCAGCGAAAAGCGCCTGCCGCAAGACGGCCGCATCATGATCAAGTATTTGAAAGACGGCAAAAAGAAAGAGCTCGACTTCCGTGTCTCCACCGTCCCGACGCTGTTCGGCGAAAAAGTCGTGATGCGTTTGCTGGACAAAGAAAACCTGCGTTTGGATATGACCAAGCTCGGTTTCGAGCAGGAATCACTCACCAAGTTCGAACGCCAGATTTTGAAGCCGTACGGCATGGTGCTGGTCACCGGCCCGACCGGTTCCGGTAAGACCAACACGCTATATTCCTCGGTCGCGCGCCTGAACACGCACGAGACCAACATCATGACTGCCGAGGACCCAGTCGAATTCCAGTTGCCCGGAATCAACCAGGTCCAGATGAAGGAACAAATCGGCTTGAACTTCGCCTCGGCCTTGCGCGCTTTCTTGCGGCAAGACCCCAACATCATTCTGGTCGGCGAAATTCGAGACTTTGAAACGGCCGAAATCGCGGTGAAAGCCGCGCTGACCGGCCACTTGGTGCTTTCCACGCTGCATACCAACGACGCGCCCTCCACCATCAGCCGTTTGATGAACATGGGGATTGAACCTTTCCTGGTCGCCACCTCGGTGAACCTGATTTGCGCCCAACGTTTGGTGCGCCGCATTTGCGTGGGCTGCAAAGAGCCGCTGCAAATCACTCCGGAAGCTTTGGTCGAAGCCGGTTACACGCCGGAAGAAGCGCAAACCACCGTCGTGCAGCATGGCCGCGGCTGCAGCACCTGCAATAACACGGGCTACAAAGGCCGCGTCGGTCTCTATGAAGTCATGGAAATCACCGACGACCTGCGCGAACTGATTCTGGTGGGAGCCTCGGCGCTCGAATTGAAGAAGAAGGCAATCGAGGCGGGGATGATTACACTGCGGCGCAGCGGCCTGACCAAATCGGCCTTGGGCCAGACGACCTTAGAAGAAGTAGTACGCGAGACAGTTCTGTAAGCGGAGGAAAAGATGGCTGGCATTACATTAAGCGAGCTCCTAAAGAAGATGATCGAGATGTCCGGGAGCGACTTGCACCTTTCGACCAACAGCGCGCCGCGGGTGCGCGTTCACGGCAAATTGCGGCCGTTGGACATGCCTCCGCTGACCGCGGCGGATACCAAGGCGCTGGCCTATAGCGTCTTGACCGACGTGCAGAAGCACCGCCTGGAAGAAAATCTCGAGCTCGACTTCTCCTTCGGTTTGAAGAGCCTGGCCCGCTTCCGCGGCAACATTTTCCATCAACGCGGAGCGGTCGCGGCTGTCTTCCGTACCATTCCGTGGGAAATCAAATCGTTCGACGCCCTGGGCCTGCCGCCGGTAGTGCGCGGGCTGTGCGACAAGCCGCGCGGACTGGTGCTGGTCACCGGACCGACCGGATCAGGCAAGTCCACGACGCTCGCCGCCATGCTCGACAAGATCAACAACGAGCATGAAGAGCACATGATTACGATCGAGGACCCGATCGAGTTCCTGCACAACCACAAAAAGTGCCTGGTCAATCAGCGCGAAGTCCACTCCGACACGCACTCGTTCTCGAATTCGCTGCGGGCCGCGTTGCGCGAAGACCCCGACGTGGTGCTGATCGGCGAAATGCGCGACCTCGAAACCATCGAATCGGCGTTGCGCATCGCCGAAACCGGGCACTTGACCTTCGCCACGTTGCATACCAACTCGGCGATTTCGACCATCAACCGTATCGTCGACGTTTTCCCCGCGCACCAGCAGCCTCAGGTACGCGCGCAGCTTTCCATGGTGCTGGAAGGAATTCTTTGCCAATCGTTGCTGCCTAAGCCGGACGGCAAGGGCCGCGCGATGGTCATGGAAATTCTGATTCCGACCGCCGCGATACGTAACCTAATTCGCGAAGACAAGATTCACCAGGTGTATTCAGCGATGCAGACCGGGACCGGCGCGTCCGGCATGCAAACGTTTAACCAGAGTCTCGCCAACGCCTACTTCCAGAAGCAAATCACCCTGGAAGTTGCTATTGCGCGCTCTTCACATCCAGACGAGTTGCAAGATTTAATCAATCGAGGGGTCACTTCGGGGCCAGCAGGTGGCTCCAAAGTGCCAGTCCGGCGCTAAGCGCTGAAGGAACAGGAGGGAACAGATCATGCCGGTATTCACATATCGCGGAACCAACAAGACGGGTGACACCGTCGCGGGAGAACGCACCGCAGCCAGCAAGGCCGAACTCTCGGCCGCGCTGCGCCGCGAACAGATCAGCGTCAGCAAGCTGTCCGAAAAAGGGAAGGAATTCAATATTCCCTCGTTTGGCGGCAGCGGCGTCTCGTCCAAGGAACTGGCCATCTTCACGCGCCAGTTCTCGGTCATGATCGACGCGGGCTTGCCTCTGGTGCAGTGCCTGGAGATTCTTGCGGGCCAGCAGGACAACAAAACCTTTCAAAAGGTTTTGAACGGCACCCGCGCCTCGGTCGAGGGCGGCTCGACGCTCTCCGTCGCCATGAAGCAATACGACAAGGTCTTCGACCCGCTGTACTACAACATGGTCGAAGCCGGCGAGACGGGCGGTATTCTCGACACCATTCTGCAACGGCTGTCGAGCTACATCGAAAAGAACGTCAAACTGAAGCGCGCGGTGCAGTCGGCGGCCATCTATCCGGTCGCGGTCATCTCCATCGCCGTCGGCGTCATCATCCTTCTGTTGTGGAAGGTGGTGCCGATTTTCACCACGCTGTTTGCCGGCTTGGGCGTCGACCTGCCGTTGCCGACCCGCATCGTGATCATGATGAGCAATTTCATCGGCAGCATCTACGGCTTGGTCATCGCGGCTTTCGCGGTGGGCGCGGTCTTCGCCGTCAAGTTTTGGTACGGCACGCCCTCCGGACGCATGGCGCTCGACACTATCGTCCTGAAAATTCCGCTGGTCGGCCCGTTGCTTCGCAAGATTGCCGTGGCCCGCTTTACCCGTACCCTGGGAACGCTGATTTCCAGCGGCGTGCCCATCCTGGAAGGTCTGGACATCACCGCGCGCACTTCAGGAAACGCGGTCGTCGAGAAGGCCATTCACGCCACTCGCAAAGCGGTCGAAGCCGGGCGTTCCCTGGTCGATCCGTTGAAGGAAACCGGCGTGTTTCCCGGCATGGTCACCCAGATGATCGGCGTCGGCGAACAGACCGGCGCGATGGACGCCATGCTGCAGAAGATCGCCGACTTTTACGAAGATGAAGTCGACGCAGCGGTCAAAGACCTTTTGACGGCGATGGAGCCGATCATGATCGTGGTCCTGGGCGTGGTCGTCGGCGGCATTGTCATTTCCATGTACCTGCCGCTCTTCTCGCTGATCGGCAAACTCGCAGGCCACTAGAACTCTTGCCGTCGGGCCGGCTCGCGGATTTCGAAAGCGAATTCTCCGCGAGCCCCGACCGGGCCAGACCGAAGCCTTCCATGCCGCATACCAATCGCAGCTCGCGTGAACGCGATCAAGAATCGGGTCAACCGCCCGCTCTGGCTCCCAATGTCGCCATCGGCGAATGGTTGCCGTGGCTGGGGCGCGTCCGTTTCCTGGCCATCACCTTTCTGGTGGGCATCATTATCGCTGCGCGGCATTTAACCCCGGCGGCGGTGTCGCTGCGTTCCTTCGTCCAGTTACTGGTTCTGTGGTACACGCTCGCGATTTTCTACGTCATTCTCCAGCGCTGGATTCCCAACGCCCGCTGGCATGCTCCGCTACAAATCGGTTGCGACCTGTTGATGATTACCGGCGTGGTCTATACCACCGGTGGACAAGACAGCTATTTCGTCTCGCTGTATCTTCTCGCGATTTTGATGGCCAGCGTGTTGCTCTCGCGCCGCGGCATCTTCGTGGTTATGGCTTCGAGCATGGCTTTGCTCGGCGGGGTCATCGAACTCAGCTACTACGGCGTGATTCCGCGAACTTCCTCCGCGCCGCCCGACCTGAGCGCGCTCGATTCCTGGCTGGCAATTAATTGCTTTGCGTTTCTCGCCGTCGCCTATCTCGGCAGCCTGCTGGCTCAGACCTTGCGTCGCAAGGGCCTCGAGCTAGCCGAAAAGAACGAAGAGCTGAAGGATCTCCAAGCTTTCAATCAGGACATCATCGAATCGATGCGCGGCGGGCTGCTTACCGCCGACCTGGAGGGAACGATCCTGGTAATGAATCGCGCCGGCGCCGAGATTACGGGTTCGGGGCTTGGCTTGATGCGCGGCGATAAAGTGCAGGATCGTCTACCGGGCTTCTGGCCGGTAGAAGTCGACGAGCAGGGCAATCCGCTGGCCAGTCGCAAGGAAATCGAATTCAAAATTCAGGGCGGCGCCACGCGCTATCTCGGCCTCTCGGTTTCGCCGCTGCGCACTTCGCAGAATCAGAACACCGGCTTTGTTTATAACTTTCAGGATTTGACCGAATTGAAACGGCTCGAAAGGGAAGTGGTCACCAAGGAACGCATGGCGGCGCTGGGCCGCCTTTCGGCCGCGATCGCTCATGAAATTCGCCAACCGCTTACGGCCATGACTGGCGCGCTGAAAGAACTCGCGCGCCTGGCTCCGCTCGATGATGACGACAAGAAACTCGTGCACATCGTCAGCCGCGAATCACAAAGGCTGAACCAGATCATTACCGACTTCCTGAATTACTCACGTGAAAAAACCTACGCCTTCGCTGAAATCGACGTGGTTCCGGTCATCGAAGAAACTCTTTTGGTTCTCGAACGCGACGCCATCGCGCGCGGCAAATTCAAAATCGTCCGCAGCTTTGCTTCGCGCAGCCTGCGGGCCCGCGCCGACCGCGACGCTTTGAAGCAGGTTTTCTGGAATTTGTGTAACAACGCCCTGCGCGCCATGCCCGAAGGCGGCACGCTCGCGGTCTCGCTGGACGCTGACGATTCCTGGGTCCGCATTTCCATCCGCGACACCGGCGTCGGCATCGATTCGGCCCAGGCCTCGCGCATTTTTGAGCCGTTTCAGTCCGGCTTCACCGGCGGCACCGGCCTCGGTCTGGCCATCGTGTACCAGATTTTGCAGGCTCACCGCGGCCGGGTCCGCGTCGAGACCGAAAAAGGTCTGGGAGCCGAATTTATCGTCGAGATTCCGCGCGCCGTTCAGGTCCGGCCGCAGCCTTCGCGCAATTTGCTGGTTCCCGAATCGATGCACTCCGTTGAAAATCTGCGCACCGTGGGGAAGGTCTAGCCATGGCCCATCTCCTGGTCGTCGACGACGAACCGTCCATCAGCGAGCTACTCGAAATCAGCTTCCGCAAGGAAGGGCATAAAGTCGAGGTGGCCTCGAACGGGCAGGCCGCGAAACGCCGCCTGGCCACTCAAGTTTTCGACATTGTGATTTCCGATATCTGCATGCCGGATATGGACGGCGTCGAGCTGCTGCAGTACTCGAAAGAAGTTTCGCCCGCCACCACCTTTATCCTTATTACGGGCGTGCCCACCGTCGATACCGCCATCGACGCCGTGAATTTTGGCGCCGACCGTTACGTGATTAAAGGCGACCGGCTGCTGGATGAATTGCGTCCCGCGGTGCGCCGCATCGCTGAAAATCAGGCGGTCAAGAAAGAGGCCGGCGAGTTGCGCCGCCAGTTGCGCAAATTCACCGGCTTCGATCACATCATCGGCGCCAGCTCGAAAATGCGTGACCTCTTCGAGTTGATCGAAACCATCGCGCCCCAATCGAGCCGCGTCTTGATTACCGGCGAGAGTGGCACCGGAAAAGAACTGGTGGCCCGCGCCATTCACGAAAATAGCGCCCGCGCCAAGGCTCCATTTGTCACCATCAACTGCGGCGCGTTTCCCGAGACGCTGCTCGAATCCGAACTTTTTGGATATATGCGCGGTTCGTTCACCGGAGCCAACGAAAACCGGCGCGGTCTATTTCAAGCCGCGGATGGCGGCACGCTCTTCATGGACGAAATCGGCAACATGAGCCTGACCATGCAGGTCAAGCTCTACCGGGTTCTCCAGGAAGGTAAAATCCGCCCGCTCGGCAGCACCGAAGAAAGCAATGTTGATGTCCGCGTGATTGCCGCCACCAACAAAGACTTTGCCAAGGAAATCGCCGAAGGCCGCTTTCGCGAGGACCTTTATTATCGTCTCAGTGTCATCCCGATTCACCTGCCGCCGCTGCGGGAACGCCGGGAAGATATTCCTTTGCTGGTCCGCTCGTTCCTGGACCGCTACACCAAATCCATGGGCAAAAAGATCGACGGAATCGATCCCGAAGCCATGCGCCGCCTGGAGGTTTACGACTGGCCGGGCAACGTCCGGGAACTGGAAAACACCATCGAACGCGCGGTGGCTCTCGAAGGCTCGGGGCGAGTCACCGCCGAAGGCTTGCCGGCCCGCATTCGCGACCACTTCCAGGAAACCGTGGCCAAGCAATCCGGCAACGGCAATGGCCACGCCAACGGGAACGGCCACGGCCAGCCGAATGGCCCAATGCTGCCCGAACAAGGCCTCGACCTTGAGAAATACATCCAGGACTTGGAGCGCTCCTTTCTATTGGCTGCTATGGAACGCTCGGGTGGAGTTCGGACCCGGGCGGCCGATACGTTAAAGATGACCTATCGGTCGTTTCGGCACTACGCCAAGAAATACGGCATATGAGGCTCACGAAGGACGCCAAGTTCAGTCAATTCAGAGTGACACTATTCGGCAACCTTTCGAGTCCGCAGGCGGTTGCTGGCCAGGAAAGCACGAAGCAGCAAACGTCGACATCTTCGTAACTGATTGAATTATAATGGAATAGAAGATTGGTACCAGATAGTAACCAGGCAGTCGGCATCTTGGCAGTAGGCTTGCAATGTAGGAAGGCGTACCCCGCCAGGGCGTACGAGAGAAATTAGGAACACGAGCTCTAAGGAGAATATAGAAATGAAGAAGAACCAGAAGGGTTTCTCACTCATCGAGTTGCTGATCGTTGTGGCGATCATTTTGATCATCGCGGCCATCGCAATTCCGAACTTGCTCCGCGCCCGCATTGCGGCGAACGAAGCGTCGGCGGTTGGATCGGTTCGTACGATCGTGACCACCAACACCCAGTTCTACACCACGTACGGCCAGGGCTTCGCGCCGGCTTTGGCGAACCTGGGCAGCCCCGTGGGAGCTTGCGCGGCAGCTTATGCCAACGCTTGCTTGATCGATCCGATTCTGACGACTGGTGCGAAGAGCGGATACAATTTCGTGGACGTGCCGAACACCGGTGCGGGCACGGTTGTTGCTCCGTACACGGCGTTTGAAGTTAATGCCACCCCGCAGAACGTTGGCTCCAGCGGCCAGCGCGCTTTCTGTGCGGATCAGTCGGGCGTCATCCACTACAACCTGACGGGCGTTGCCATCGGTACCGGTGCGGGAACCTGCACCGCGGTAGCGCTGGTGCTCCAGTAGTTGTAGGGTTCGGCTCTCCGAAGGGAGGAAGCTCTGCTTCCTCCCTTTTTTTTAGAACCAGCTCGAAATACGCAGCAAGACACGTCAAGCCGAACCAGAACGAATTGGGCCAAAAAAATGGAGAATATAGAAATGAAGAAGAACCAGAAGGGTTTCTCACTCATCGAGTTGCTGATCGTTGTGGCGATCATTTTGATCATCGCGGCCATCGCAATTCCGAACTTGCTTCGCGCCCGCATCGCGGCCAACGAAGCGTCGGCGGTTGGTTCCACGCGCACGATCGTGACGACCAACACCCAGTTCTACACCACCTACGGCCAGGGCTTCGCGCCGGCTTTGGCGAATCTGGGCAGCCCCGTGGGAGCTTGCGCGGCAGCCTATGCCAACGCTTGCTTAATCGATCCGATTCTGACGACTGGTGCGAAGAGCGGATACAATTTCGTGGACGTGCCGAACACCGGCGCGGGCACGGTTGTTGCTCCGTACACGGGATTTGAAGTTAATGCCACCCCGCAGAACGTTGGCTCCAGTGGCCAGCGCGCTTTCTGTGCGGATCAGTCGGGCGTCATCCACTACAACCTGACGGGCGTTGCCATCGGTACCGGGAAGGGAACCTGTGTGGCAGTAGCGCTGGTGCTGCAGTAAGCACCAGCGTTTTTTTTCTCGGGGGGCAGTAGCGGGAATTGGATTATCGTTACAAATAAGAGACTGACGTGGCCATGCTCAAGTCAACTCACCTACGAAATCAAGTTCGGCGGCGCGCCAGTGCGCGAGGGTTCTCGCTCATCGAGCTCCTGATCGTGGTCGCGATCATTCTGATCATTGCCGCTATTGCCATCCCCAATTTTCTGCAAGCCAAGATTTCAGCCAATCAGGCCGCTGCCGTCGAAACCGTGCGGACCATCACCACTGCCTCTGAAGTGTATTCCACCACCTGGGGCAACGGGTTTCCCCCGAACCTTGCAGCTTTAGGTGGCGTCGTTCCGGCTACTTGCAACTCATCCGTTCTAATCGACACCCTGATTGCTACGGCTCCTAACACCAAGAGCGGCTACACCTTCGGCTACACCCCTGAGGGCAT
This sequence comes from uncultured Acidobacteriota bacterium, assembly GCA_963711325.1. GTDB lineage: Bacteria > Acidobacteriota > Terriglobia > Acidiferrales > UBA7541 > Palsa-295. Next base: position 481,597 of record CAVQDR010000003.1, read on the forward strand.
ACCGGTTACCAGTCCGCCGCCAGGCTGTACCGCGGGTTACACCGCGAACTTCGTCACCGCGGTTCCATTGAGCGTCTACTCCGGCACCGACAGCTACTGCGCCGACGAACCCGGCGTGATTCACTACAACACGCTGGGCACGGCGATTGCGAGCCCGGGAGCCTGCGACGCGCTCCCAGCGATCCAGTAGAAATCCTGCGCTGCATCGGCTTGTTTCTGGATCTGGCAGAAATGCGCCGCCGTACAACCCCGTCTTTCCTTGCTAAACTCCTAACATGTTCCCGGCGCTGCTTGCGCTCCTGGTCGCACTTTCCGCTTCGCCCGCGCCTGACGCTTCGCGTGATGCCGCAGCGGTGGTGCGCGCGCTTGAAGCGCGTTATCACCACGCTTCCACTCTCAAGGCCACTTTCCTGCAGCAATACTCGGACGGCAAGGGAGGGGGAGCGGGCGAGTCGGGCGTCGTTTACTTCTCCAAGCCGGGCCGGATGCGCTGGGAGTATCAGTCGCCCGAAGAGAAGCTTTTCATCGTGGACGGCACCAATGTCTGGTTTTACATTCCGGCGGATCACACCGCGAGCCGCGCGAAAATCGGCAAAAGCACTGACTGGCGCACGCCGCTCGCGTTTCTTACCGGCAAATCCGACCTCAGCCATCTGTGCAGGAGCCTGGAGATTCTGCCGCCGAAAGCCGGCGCGGATCCCGCGGAAGCGCCGAGTGCTCCGGCGAATTCAGTCTTGCGCTGCGTTCCGCGCGCCCCATCGAGTGATACCGGCGATGAAATTCGCGACGTTCTGCTCGAATCCGATCCCACCGCGCATCTGGTCCGCGTGCTGATCCGTCAGCCCGGAAATTTGACCACCGAATTCCGCTTCGGCTCCTGGGAAGAAGGTCTCCCGATTGCCGAAACGAAATTTCATTTCGCCCCGCCTCCGGGCGTCTCGATTGTGGATGAATCGGATTTAGCCGGATCCATCCACTAGGCGGTTGTAGCAACATTAGGAAGGGTTTAGCCAAGCCCCGGCCGCCCCCATTCTTCGATATGGTAAACTTTCATTAAGACTTCCCCTGGGGAGGTCCGTCTAACCCACGTGGCCGAGTACATCTGCAAAGTCGGAGACACCAACGGCCGGATCTTCCAGCATTTGGAGACGGCGCAATCGGAAGGAGAGGCTCGCCAGAAGCTCTCCGATCGCGGCCTGCACGTCTTTTCGGTCAAAGGCAACATCAACATTATTTCGCAGTTTGGCCGCTCCCGCTCGCGCAAGCTCAACCTGAACGATTTCCTGATCTTCAACCAGCAATTCAACACCCTGATCAGAGCCGGCCTGCCCATTTTGCGGGCGCTCGATCTGCTGGCCGAACGCGCGGCGGCGCAAAGTCTGCGGCCCATTCTGCAGGATGTTCGCCAGCGAGTTCGCGAGGGCGCGCTACTTTCCGAAGCGCTCGCCGCTCAGGGAGTCTTTCCGCCGGTATATGTCACGGCGATCACCGCCGGCGAGCGCAGCGGAAACCTGTCCGGCGTCCTCGAGCAGTACATTTCCTATCTGCGAGTCAGCACCGGTTTCAAGAAAGCGCTGATCACTGCGCTGATTTATCCCAGCATTTTGATTATCGCCGTCATCGTCACGCTGACTTACTTGATGACCTTTGCCATGCCGCAATTCGCGAAGCTGTATTCGGACTTGGGCATCTCGCTGCCGCCCATCACGCAGTTCATGCTCGATATCGCCGTCCCGCTGCGCAACTATTTCATCTTCTTTGCTCGTTGCGGATCGTAGCCATCGTTGCGCGTGCTTTACATCTGGACCCGCACCGACCAGGGCGCGCTGGCCATCGATCGGCTGAAACCCAAGGTTCCGATCATGGGCGATATTTGGCTGAAGGGGCAGATCGCGCAGTTCGTTCGCACCCTTTCAACGCTGCTGGCCGGCGGTACGCCGCTGGTGGCCGGCCTGGAAACTTCGGCGCAGGCCATCGATAGCCGCCTGATTGCCACTTCGGTTCAGTCCGCCGCCTCGCGCGTGCGGGAAGGGCGCACGCTTGCATGAGAGTCTGGCTGAAACTCGTCTGGTGCCGGAGCTGGCTCTTGAAATGATCGAAGTCGGAGAAGCTTCAGGCGCTTTGGCCGCCATGTTGACCAGCGTCGCCGAATTCTACGAAGAAGAGGTCAGCACCCGCCTGCAGCGCACCTTGATCTGGGTTTCGCCGGCGATTTTGGTGGTCATGGCCGTTGTGGTAGGCTTCATTTTGATATCGCTGTATCTGCCGATGTTCTCCCTTCAAGTGGGCTCCGGGGGTTAGAATTCTATGGCTACATCCACAAACAATCCGGTCGTGCCGGCGGTTCCGGCCGTGGCGACGGACGTCGAACGCGACCAGGCCAAAAAGCTGGCCGAACGCTATCGCTGCGCCTTTGTGGATCTCCGCGAACAGCGCATCGACCCTGAACTCTTTCGCAGCATCCCCGCCGAACTGATGTTCCGCTACAAATTCGTGCCGATGGAAGCGCGCGACAACGCACTTGATGGTCGCCATGGCCGACCCCAGCCAGCTGCACCTGACCGACGAACTGGCTCTGCTGCTGGGCAAGAAACTGCAAATCAAAGTCGCGACCGCCTCGCAGATCGACGACCTGCTCAAGCGCACCGAGCAGTCCCAGCGCGTGCTGGACCAGGCCACCGAAGGCTTCACGCTGCAGGTGGTTCACGACGACGAAGACAGCGACGAAAACATTTCCATGGACAAGCTCACGCGCGATTCCGGCGTCAGCCCCGTCGTCCGCCTGGTCGATACCGTCATCTTCACCGCGCTCGAGCGCCGCGCGAGTGACATTCACATCGAGACTCGCAGCACCGAAGTGGTGGTGAAGTACCGCATTGACGGCGTGCTGCAATACGCCATGCAGCCGCTGGCCAAGGAATGGCACGCCACCATTCTTTCGCGCATCAAGGTCATGAGCGAACTGGACATCGCCGAGCGCCGCGTCCCGCAGGACGGCCGCTTCCGCGTTCGCTACAAAGGCCGCTTCGTCGACTTCCGCGTTTCGATCATGCCTTCGGTCCACGGCGAAGACGCCGTGCTTCGCGTCCTGGACAAAGAAACCCTCAGCGAGAAGTTTCGCAACCTGACTCTCGACGTCGTCGGCTTCGATGGTCCCGACAAAGTCCGTTTCCGCCGATACATTCAAGAGCCGTACGGCATGGTGCTCGTCACCGGGCCTACCGGTTCCGGAAAAACCACCACGCTGTACGCGGCGATCAACGAAATCAAGAACGACGAAGACAAAATCATCACCATCGAAGATCCGGTCGAATATCAGGTCCGCGGCATAACCCAGATTCCGGTGAACGAAAAGAAAGGTCTGACTTTCGCCCGCGGTTTGCGTTCCATCTTGCGCCACGACCCGGACAAAATCATGGTCGGCGAAATCCGCGACCAGGAAACCGCCCAGATCGCCATCAACTCCGCCCTCACCGGCCACTTGGTTTTCACCACGGTTCACGCCAACAACGTCACCGACGTGATCGGCCGCTTCATCAACATGGGCGTCGAGCCTTACAACTTCGTTTCCGCCTTGAACTGCATCATGGCCCAGCGCCTGGTCCGCGTGATCTGCGAAAGCTGCAAGAAGCAGGTGCACTATGCGCCCGAGGTGCTGAAAGAATCCGCGCTCGATCCCGCCGAATGGGCCGATGTCTCGTTCTACGAAGGGGCCGGCTGCCTGGAATGTTCCGGCAGCGGATATCGCGGCCGCTCCGCGATCACCGAGCTTCTCGACCTTTCCGATCACATTCGCGAAATGATTATCAACCGCCGGCCCACTTCCGAAATCAAGCGCGTCGCCCGCGAAGAGGGCATGTCGTTCCTGCGCGATTCAGGCCTGGCCAAAATCCGCGCGGGCGTCACCACCCTGCGCGAAATCAACAAGGTGACGTTCCTTGACTAGCGCCGCCCCCTCCATCGCCACCCAGTTCTTCAACCTGGGGCCGGTGCGCCGCACTGGACCGCTGGCTCAACGCCATGCCGCACCCATCGCTGGTCGCTGAAATTTCTTCCGACTCATGTCGCCGCCGCGCAATGGTCGAAAGTCGGCGGGCACCTCGAAGCTCATGCCATCGAGCCGCTGCCCGTTGGCGCGGTGATGGCTTCGCCGGTCGATGCCAACGTCATTCAGCCCGAAGCCGTCCGCGCAGCGCTGCGCAAGGTATTCAACCGCGTGCCCCCGCGCGGAGCGCCCATAGCTCTGCTGATTCCCGATCCCGTGGTTCGCGTTTTCATTCTCCCTTTTGAAACTCTGCCGCGCAGCGCGGACGAAGCTTTGCCCTTGCTCCGCTGGCGCCTGAAGAAAAGCGTTCCGTTCGACGTGGACGAAACCGTGGTTTCCTGGATGCGCCAGACCGGCAAGGAAAACACGCTCGAAATCGTTACCGCTGTCGCCCGCCAGCGAATCGTGCGCGAGTACGAGGACCTGGTCGAGCCCCTGGACCTCAAGTCCCGCGTGATTTTGAGCTCGACTCTTTCCACTTTGCCGCTGCTCGCGGCCTCCGGCTCCACTTTACTCGTGCGCATGAGCGGCAGAACCATGACCACCGTCATTGTCCGCGACAGCAATCTCTCCATCTATCGCTCCACGGAGATGGCGGCCGATCCCGCCGCACTCGATATCCAGTCCATGCTCGATGAGATTTTCCCGGCCGTCGCTTTCTATCAAGATACCTGGGGGAATTCGCCGGATCGCGCCCGCATTACCGGTTTCGGTGCGCGCGAAGAAGTATTCCGCCGCGCCCTCGGCGAAGAATTAAAATGCCCGGTAGGTTCTCTCGCGGATTCTGAAAATGCTCTGCTGCTGGAGGCGAGCGCGAAAGATTTGTTGCAGCACGATCTCGATCCTCTGGTCGGCTGGATGCTGAATGAGGGCTAGCGTTCGTCGGGCCAAGTGCGGCGCCCTGAAAACTCGATCATGAAACTCCGCTTAAATCTTTCCACCACGCCGATTGAGAACAAGCGCCCGTTTGTCGCCGCCACCGCGGTGCTGGGCGCCGTGGGAGCTTTGATCTTCCTGTTGATGGCTCACGCAGCCTATACCTCCTGGCGCGCGAATCGCGAACTGCGCGCCGATATATCGCACTGGGAATCCGAAATTCGAACCAACCGCCAGAAACAGGCCGCTCTCGAGGCTTTCTTTCAGACGCCCTCCTCCAAGGAAGTGCTCGACCGCGCAGCCTTTTTAAATTCGCTAATCGGCCAGCGCAGCTTCCCCTGGACCAAGATCTTCATGGACCTGGAGCGAACGCTGCCGCCCGGCGTGCGCGTCATAAAAATATCGCCGAAGCTGGATAACGGCCGCGCCACGGTCGAGCTGACCGTCGGAGCCCAAACCGAAGAAGGCAAGATTCAATTTTTGCAGGCGCTGGAGAAGTCCAAAGTTTTTTCGGACATTCGGGTGAAGACCGACCGCAATGAGGACCAACCCAATCTACCCGACCGCATCACCGTCGATCTGACCGCCTGGTACGCGACCATCTGACTATGACCATGCCCTGGCGCACTCTCAAAAAGTGGATCATCGGCGCGCTGATCGTGCTGTTCGCGGCCGATATGGGCCTGGTCTACCTCAGCTGGCAGAACACCCGCGAAGGCGAACAGTCCATGCGCGCCGAGCGCGATCGGTTGAAACTGCTGGCCGGCCAGCTGAAGGGCGACGTAGCCCGCGGCGAGCGCATTCGCGATTCCATGGGCGGTGTGACCAAGGAATACGACACCTTCTATCGCACCGATTTCGAGAGCACCACCGACGGCTATTCCAAGATCGAAGCCGATCTGGGCGGGCTCGCTTCGAAAGCAGGGGTGAAAAGTTCCGGCGTGGCTTTCGAACAAAAAGAGGTGAAAGGCCGCGGGGTCCAGCAGATCGGCATCAGCGATACGGTCGAGGGCGACTATCCTTCGATTTTGAAATTCATCAACGGACTCGAGCAATCCAAATACTTTTATCTCTTGAGCGATTTGAAACTCGATTCCGCCACGACCAATCAAACAGGTGGGGCGATTGCTTCCGGCTCGGTCATCCGGCTGCATCTCGAATTGCGTACGTATTTCAGGTCTTGAGACATGTCTAAACGAACTCAAACCTACATCCTCGGTGCGCTGATTCTGCTGCTGGCGTACTTCACCTATTCTTTTGTGTTTCCCAAGGATCCTGGAGCGGGCCTGCCCGGCGTGCTCGCCTCGGAAACGAAGTTCACTCCGATCAACGTCGACGAACCGCAGTTGCGCATCGACTTGATCGAAAAGCTGAAACAAGACGAGTACGAAGGCGCACACCGCAATATTTTTTCATTCGGCCCGCCGCCTCCGCCGCCGATGACCCAGGCTCAGAGAGAGCGGCTCGAGCACAAAATTTACGGCCCCCAGGTGCCCCAACCCCCGCCGCCGGTGAATGTCGGGGCAACGCTGTTCGGATTCGCTTCCATGCCGCAAAGCGGGAGGCGCGTGGCATTTTTCCTCGATGGCGATGACGTATTGGTCGTCAGTGAAGGCGCCGTTTTCCTGAATCGTTTTCGTCTCGATAAGATCGGCAACGACTCTGCCGACGTCGAGGAAATTTCTTCGCAGCGCCACGTGACCGTCCAGATGACAGCCCCGGCAAGTGCCAACGGCGGTCCAGGCGGGGGCGGCGGAGATCCTACGCAGCCGAATCCCGGCCCGGGGTTGTAATGAAGTCGTTTCTCCAAGTCGTGCGGAGATTGTCCGTTTGTTCCCGCCGCAAAACTGCGCAACGGAAGTCGGCTCGCCTGGCTCGTGGACGGAATTCTCAATCCGGATTTGCGCTTCTTTTCGCCCTCGCCGTGATGGGCGTAATGCTGGTCCTGACTGCGATTGTTCTCGAAGAAGGCGCCACCCAGGCGCGTCGCGCGAAAGAAGAAGAAACCATCTGGCGCGGCAATCAATACCTCCGCGGCATTCGCCTCTACTATCACAAGACCGGCCGCTATCCGCAGACACTCGACGACCTGACCAAAGGGCTTCCCGAACTTCATTTCCTTCGCCAGGCCTACAAAAACCCGATGGATCCGGCCGAAGGCGCGTGGCGCTTCATTTACGTCAATCAAGCTGGTCAGATCATTGGCAGCACCCGCTTTGCCACGCTGCAGCAAATGGCCCTGCTTGATTTGAACGGTGGAGTGCTACCCGGAACGCAGCAAATTCCCGGCCAGCCGGGAGTACCGGTTTCGGCCTTATCGAATTCCGGAGGAAATTCCGACTCCTCTCAGGGCCAGGCTCCCACTTCGGGAACCGGTTCAACTTCGACAAACGGAACTGCTAACGGAACCGGCGCAACAGATCCGAATTCTCCGGGCGGCCAGACGCCGCCTTCACAGGATCCGTCTCAAACCAATCCTGGTCAGTCACCACCAACAGGTGCCAATCCCACAGGACTAAATCCCGGGGGAAGCGCTTTCGGCGGAGCCGGCGGCATCTTGGGCGGCCAGGCTCCCACTTCCACCACGGGTCTGCAGACCGGCGCGCTCGGACAAACGAACCTCGCCGCTCTTGCTCAGCTGAAGCCGACTGGCCCGGTCGACGGACCGGTGCTCGGCGCGTTCCTGACCGGCGTGGCCTGCACCGGAGATACGAAATCGCAGAAGGTTTACCACGGCGGGAAAAAATACATCGAGTGGGAGTTTATCTGGAATCCGCTGGAAGACGCCGCGGCCGCGCAACAGCAGCAGGCGCAGTCGGGGCAAGGCGGAATTCTCGGCGGCACTTTGCCGGGAGCAACTGGCGCTGCCGGTGGCACAACCAATCCTGGTGGCAGTTTGACTTTCGGCGGCAGTGGAAATAATGGTAGTTCGTTTGGGCCGAGCTCAGGCGGGCAACAACCTTCGCAGCCGCAAAACCCTCCGCAGTAATCGACTGCTAGTCGTTGCGGCAAAAAATATTCTGATTAATTCTTCGGCTTGTCTAGCGCCAGCTGCGAGGTAATTGTCCGCACGTATTTCTGTGTTTCGGGGAAGGGAGGAATTCCGCCGAAGCGCGTCACCGCTTCGGGCCCGGCGTTGTAAGCGGCCAGTGCCAGCGAAACATTTCCGCTGTATCGCGCGAGTAGCGTCTTCAGATAATGCGTCCCGGCGTCGATATTCTCCGCCGGATCAAAAATATTCGTCACCGAAAAGCGCGCCGCCGTCGAAGGCAGCAGCTGCATCAATCCCAGCGCCTGTTTGCGCGAAGTCGCTCGCGGATTGAAATTCGATTCCACCGCGATCACATGCGTGATCAGATGCTCATCCACGCCGTGCTTTTCCGCTGCCGCGCGAATCAGGTTTCCGTAAGGACCCTTGGCCGCGCTGAAAGCCGGTGGCAGCACCGTGAAATCATCTTCGGGCTCGATCGAAACCACGTCCGCGGCCGCGACGTTGACCGTCCCACCCGTCACCGTCAACCGTATTTGATCGCCCGTCTGCTCGTAGCCCGTAATATGCAGACGTACGCCGGTCTTCAACACCGCGTAATCGGCGCGCGCGGCAGTGCCGAAGGCGCACCCGCCCGCCAGGGCGAAAGCTATGAGAAGTGTCTGTTTCATTGCTAAGCCCATTATACCGTTTCGGCCGCCCCATCCAGCGCGTATGTGCGTATAGCGTCAGCCAACCCGGCCTGGTCGTTCGATCCGGTCACCGCCCAGCCGCGCTCCTTCAATCCCGCCACGCTATTGCCCATCACCACTGGCCGTCCCGCAAATTCCAGCATCTCCAGATCGTTCCAGTTGTCGCCGATGGCCATTACGCTTTCGCGCTTGATCGATCGCAGCTCCGCCCATCGTCGCAGCGCCGAGCCTTTGCTTACATCGCTGCGCAGCACGTCCAATACGGATAGATTCCGCTCCAGGTATTCGGTGAGCGACATCGCGAAACCAAATGTTTTAGCCACCGTTTCCAGCTTTTCCATCGCATCCCGCATCGGGCGGCAATTGCCCGTGTACATCACCTGGATCGGATCCTCGTCCACCAAACAATCCGTCAGTGGAGAGCAAATTCCGATGTGCTCGCGATTCCGCCGGAAATATCCGCCGCGAAAAGGGTCGTCCCAGTCCACTTTTTCCAGAATCACCCGCGCGCCGTCATTTCGATCGAATACCACTCCCGCGAAATCGCGATACTCCAGCGTTGTTTCCAGAATTTCGCGCGCCGTCATTCGAGGCAGCATCGAACGCATCAGCGTTTTTCCATTTTTCGATTTCGCCAGCGCCCCGTTATTCACCAGCAGGTCTACTTCGCACGGAATCGATTGCGCAATCGGCAACGCAAAATCGAATCGCCGGCCCGTCACCAAAACGATTTCGATTCCTCGGCCGGCGGCTTCCACCACCGCACGCAGATTTTCTGCCGGCAGCTGAGCTTTGCTGTCCAGCAGTGTGCCGTCGATGTCCATTGCAATAAGTTTGATTGCCACATTCATATTCTACCTTAGGTCCTCGGGGCCGCCGGCCACTCGCCACGCGCCGCATGGTATTCTCGCCAGCGGTCCATTGACCGCGGAGAATTGCCGTGACCGACAGGCTCTACTATCACGATTCGTTTCAGAAAGAATTCGAAGCCAACGTGGTCTCCTGCGAGCGCGACGGTGATCGCTGGAAAGTCATTCTCGACCGCACCGCTTTCTATCCATCTTCTGGGGGCCAGCCTCACGATACCGGACGCCTCAGCGACGTCGAGGTGTTGGAAGTTATCGACGACTTGCGCGATCAGGTCGACGCGCCGAAATCCTCCGCCGACGAAATCGTGCACTACACTTCCGCCGAGCTGCCGCCCGGACCGGTCCTGGGAAAGATCGATTGGCAGCGCCGCATCGACCACATGCAGCAACATACCGCGCAACACTTGCTGTCCGCGGCCTTCATCGAGCTTTTCGGCTTTCAGACCAAGTCATTTCACCTCGGGACGGCCACCTCGACGATCGATATCGAGGCGCCTTCCATTCAGCCCAAGCACCTCGAAGCCGCCGAGCGCCGCACCAACGAAATTATTTTCGAAGACCGTGAAGTGGTCGTGCGTTTTGGAACCGCGCACGAACTGGCCGAAGCAGGAATCCGCAAGACTGTCGAACGCGAGGGCGTACTGCGGGCCATCGACATCGCCGGATTCGATCGCCAACCATGCGGCGGCACGCACCTCGCACGCACCGGCCAAGCCGGCCTGCTGCTGATCCGCAAACTCGAACGCAGCCGTGCTCTCTGGCGAATTGAATACGTTGCCGGCTACCGCGCGCTTGTCGCCGCGCGCTCCGATTTCGCCACACTGACCCAGGCTGCCGCGGTGTTCACCTGCGCGCTCCCCGAGGTTCCCGCCGGAATTACCAAGTGGCAGGAAGAACGTCGCGCCGCGCAAAGCAGCGCCAAAAAAATGGAAGACCGCCTAGCCCAGCTCGAAGCTCGCGAACTGCTCGCACAGCATGGCGCCATAACGGCCCAGGACGAATCAAAACGTCCAGCTTTGATCGCCGCGGTCCTGGAAGGGTCCAGCGCGAACTACTTGGGAATTCTCGCCGCCAAGCTCGTCGCTGAATCGAATGTCGTCGCCTTGCTCGCCAGTCGCGCTGCGGGCCACGTCGTATTTGCGCAAACGCCCGGCGCGCTGCCGTCAACCGTCGACTTGGGCGCGCTGCTGCGCGAAAGCATCAAAGAATTTGGCGGGAAAGGGGGAGGGAACCGCAACTTCGCTCAGGGCAACCTGCCAAATCCTGCAGACGCCGCCTCCGCCATCGAACGGGCCAAGCGCCTGCTTCCCCCGAACTAGCCGCGTCATCGGCGATTGCGCGTCTGCTGCCCGCATAGTAAATTATTGGCTGGCGCCGCGCTATGGGCACGTAGCCGGCAACCGTGCTTGGTATTTCCTGAGGATCTCGCGCGAATGGAGTCGTTTCTCAATTTCCTGTGGGTCGTGCTGGCCGTATGCGGCCTGTACCTCTGGCGGGTGCGTTGGGCCCGCCAGCCCCACCAAAGCGATCACGCACCCTGGCGTCAATGGACTGCTTTTGTCTGCGCCTTGATCCTGCTTTTCTTTATGGTTTCGCTCACCGACGATTTGCACTCGGAACTCGTCGTCTACGAGGAATCTTCGGCGAGCCGCCGCCACACCACTTGCGTCGATTGTCCGCATCACCCTCCGCCGGCGCATTTAGCCACGACGTTCGCAATCCTGGATCACCCGGCCGTCGATCCTGTTTTTTCGCTCACCGCATTGTCTTCTGGCGGCGATGATTTTCATTTCGCGGCTCCCGTTCCCATTTCGCTTGCCGGACGCGCCCCACCTGATTTCTCCCTGTAATTCGCGATGGCAGAGTTGGCTTCGTTCAGCCGCTCGGATTTTTTCCGACCCAGGCGGCCGGGTCACTAGGAAATTCTGATTCCGTCCTTATGCGTTCTTTATGGCGTTTTGATATTCAGGTATTGGGCAATTCCTTTTGCGAGGGTCTCGATGAAAGGCTTGGCCAAATTCGGCGTAGCCCTGTGGCTGGTAGCGTCATCGCTCGTGGCCGGCTGCGGAGGCGGAAAGGCCGGCGAAAAAGACGCCTCCGCGGAAGCTCCTCCGCCCGTCCAAGTAGAAAATGCAGGCGACCCGAGCCACGTGACCGTCGATCACCCCAACCAATTTCCTTTGGCGACTGCCGGCGAAAACAAATCTGCCTCCGAACTGACCGCGACCGGCGTCGTTACGCCGGATATTTCGCGAACCGTGCCGGTAATCTCGGTGGCCTCAGGACGCGTGGTCGATATCCGCGCTCGCCTGGGCGACGCCGTGCGCAAAGGCCAGGTGTTGCTGCGCGTTCAAAGCAGCGACATTTCCGGCGCCTTTTCGGATTATCAAAAAGCCGTCGCCGATGAAGTTCTCGCCACCAAGCAGTACGATCGCGCCAAAGGCCTCTACGACCACGGCGCCATCTCCCTCAACGACTTTCAGATCGCCGAAGACGCCCAAAATAAAGCCAAGGTCGACGTCGAAACCGCCAGCCAGAAATTGCGCGTGTACGGTAGCTCGGTCGATCACCCATCCGGCATCGTCGATATCGTCGCGCCTATCTCCGGCGTAATCACCGACCAGCAAGTCACCAACGCGTCCGGCGTGCAGGGCCTGTCTGCGGCAAATCCTTTCACCATTTCTGATCTATCCAGCGTCTGGATTGTTTGCGACGTTTATGAAAACGATATGCCGCAGGTTCACTTGGGGGACACCGCCGACGTGCGCCTCAACGCGTACCCCGGCCAGGTGATCAAGGGAAAAGTCAGCAACATCGGAGCAGTCCTCGACCCCGCCCTGCGCTCCGCCAAAGTCCGCATCGAAGTGAAGAACGATGGCGAGTTGCGGCCTGGAATGTTCGCCACCGCGACCTTCAAAGGCCAGAAAAAGGAATCGTACGCCACCGTTCCATCCTCCGCGATTCTCCATCTGCACGACCGCGATTGGGTTTATATCCCGGACGGAGGAAATAAATTCCGACGCGTCCCCGTTATTTCCGGCGCCAGCTTACCGGATAAGACGCAGGAAATTAAATCAGGCCTGCAGCCAGGCGACCAGGTCGTGCGAGACGCCTTAGTCCTCCAGAATACGGTGGAGCAATAGTGCAGTTGCACCGATTCCGTCCGACGGTGAACCGATGCGCGGCCTGATCGATTTCGCGCTCAATAACCGCTTCATGGTCATGGCGCTCGCCATCCTGCTGCTGGTCTGGGGCGCAATTTCTTTTCACAACCTGCCGGTCGAAGCTTATCCGGACGTGGCCAACAACTACGTTCAGATCATCACTCAGTGGCCCGGACGCGCCGCCGAAGAAGTCGAACAACAGGTCACCACTCCCATCGAAATTCAGATGAACGGTCTGCCGCACCTGGCCCATCTGCGCTCGCAATCGCTCTTCGGCCTTTCCAGCGTAATGCTCATCTTCGATGACGAGTCGAACGACGACTGGAATCGCGCCAAAGTCTTGGAACGACTGTCCCAAGTCACGCTCCCGAATGGCTTGCAGCCGCAGATGGGAACCGACTGGAGTCCGGTCGGTCAGATTTACTGGTACACGCTGAAAAGCACCAATCCCAAATACGATCTGATGGACCTGAAATCCATCGAGGATTGGACGCTCGAGAAGCAATTCAAGTCCGTGCCCAACGTCGTCGACGTCTCCAGCTTTGGCGGCATCACGCGCGAATATCAGGTTCGGTTAGACCCGAACGCCCTCGTCTCCCACGGCCTCAGCATCGCCCAGGTCGAACAGCAAATCGCGAACAACAACGCCAACGCCGGAGGCAGCTTCGTCGAATCCGGCTTGCAGCAAATCAACGTCCGGGTATTGGGTTTGTACACCAACGTCGAAGATATCGAGCAAACTCCGGTCATCGCGAAAAACGGCACGGTGCTGCGCCTGAAAGACATCGCCACCGTGACCCAAGGCTCCAAGATTCGCCTCGGGCAAATCGGTAAAGCGATTCACACCTCCGACGGAAAAGTCGTAAATGACGACGACGTCGTGGAAGGTATCGTCCTGTTGCGTAAGGGCGCCAATGCCGATGAAGCTCTCGCGGCCATTCACGCGAAAGTCAACGAGCTCAACGACCACATCCTCCCGCCCGGCGTTAAAATTGTGCCATTCCTCGACCGCAGCAACCTGCTTCACGTCACCACCCGCACGGTAATGGAGAATCTGACCGTCGGAGTCCTGCTGGTCTCCGTGATTCTGTTCTTCTTCCTGGGGAATTCCCGCGGCGCATTCATCGTTGCCCTAACGATTCCATTCTCCTTGCTGTTCGCTTCCATTTGTCTCGATCTCAATAAAATTCCCGCGAACCTGCTCTCCTTGGGCGCGCTCGATTTCGGCATGGTTGTGGACGGCAGTGTGGTCATCATCGAGAATATCGTCCGCCACTTCAATACCGCTGCCACCTCGCACAAAACGCCGATGGAGCATATCCGCGACGCGGTGATGGAAGTCTTGCGGCCCGTTTTCTACGCCCGCGCCATCATCATCGCCGCCTACCTCCCGATTTTCACTTTGCAAAGCGTCGAGGGCCGTTTGTTCAAGCCCATGGCTTGGACCGTCTCCTTCGCGCTGCTCGGTGCTTTGATTTTCGCCATTGTTATTGCGCCCGTCCTGGCCTTGATGGTTTTCAGCCACGGCGTCAAGGAATGGCCCAACCCGGTGATGAAGTTCCTCACCGCGAAATATCGCTTCGCAGTTCGCTGGGCCATCGAGCACCGCGTAATCACCATTGGAGTGGGCGCGCTGGCCGTCGTAGGCGCCGTCTTCCTGATGGTCAGCGGCTTCATCGGCTCCGAATTCTTGCCCCACCTTGACGAAGGCGCGGTCTGGGTCCGCGGAACCCTCGCCCCCAGCACCGGACCCACCGAAGGCGTGCGCGTGGCTAATCAGGCTCGCGTCACCCTCGCGTCTTTTCCTGAAGTCACCGTGGTCACCAGCCAGGTCGGCCGCCCGGACGACGGGACCGACGCCACCGGCTTCTTCAATACCGAATATTTCGTCGATCTCAAGCCCAAGAAAGAATGGCGTCCCATATTTCACGAAGACAAAGACGCGCTCATCGCCGCCATGGATCGCGAACTTAGCAAAATGCCCGGTATCCTGTGGAATTTCTCGCAGCCCATTTCGGACAACATGGAGGAAGCCGTCAGCGGCGTGAAAGGCGAACTCGCCATCAAGCTCTATGGTGATGATCTTCAAGTCCTCGAGGAAAAAGGTGATGAGATCGTGAACGTCATGCGCGGCATTCCCGGCGTCGCGGATCTAGGCCTCTTCCGCGTCTTGGGCCAGCCCAACTTGAATATATCCATCGATCGCAAAACAGCCGCGCGCTACGGCATTAATGTTTCCGACGTGCAGGACGCCGTCGAGACCGCGGTCGGCGGCAAGGCGATCAGCCAAGTGCTGCAGGGCGAGCAGCGCTACGATCTGGTCGTTCGCTACCAGGAGCCGTATCGCGATACCCGCGAAGCCATCGAGAATATTCGTCTACTCTCTCCGACCGGTGAACGCGTCGCGCTCTCCCAACTCGCCAAACTTGACGTCAAAGACGGCGCCTCCGCCATCTCTCGCGAAGAAAATTCCCGTTATGTCGCCATCAAGTACGGCGTTCGCGGCCGGGACCTCGGCAGCACGGTTGAACAAGCCATGAAGCTGGTCCACGAACGCGTCAAACTTCCGGTCGGCTATCACATTGATTGGGCCGGCGAGTACGAAAGCCAGAAAAGATCGCAGAAGCGCCTGATGATCGTCGTGCCCATCACGCTGCTCGTCATCTTCATCATTCTTTACACCATGTTTGGTTCGGCCAAATGGGCTGGCCTGATTCTCGCCAACGTTGCCGTTGCTCCCATCGGCGGGTTGCTCGCGTTACTCGCCACCGGAACACACCTCAGCGTCTCTTCCGGCATCGGCTTTCTCGCGCTTTTCGGCGTGTCGGTCGAAACCGGTGTCATCATGCTGGAATACATCAACCAGCTCCGCGTCCGCGGCCATTCCATCGAAGATTCGGCGATTGAAGGCGCCGTCCTTCGTCTGCGGCCTATCCTGATGACCATGCTCGTTGCCACTCTCGGATTGCTGCCCGCCGCCGTTTCGCGCGCCATTGGCTCGGATTCGCAGCGGCCCTTCGCCATCGTAATCGTCGGCGGCCTCATCTCCGCGCTGGTCATGGGCATCTTCCTGCTCCCGACGATGTACGTCTGGATCGCCCGCGATGGAGACAAATTGCCCGAGCTCGAAGAGACCTTCGAGTCGTAGTCGCGACCGCGCCGCAGACCTTCGGCCGGTCCCTCTTGCGTATCGTAATTTCTTTTCAATTTAGCCGGCACTCGTCTTCCTATAGAATCGCCGGAAGAGCCATCGCATCCGGCCGCAGCTCCAGGGATTTCGCACAATGAAAAAAGAAGAAGTCCGCGCTCGCATCGAAGAGGTCGGAATCATTCCGGCGGTCCGTCTGTCTTCGGCTGAAGACGCTCTGTTCGCCGCTGAAGCCGTCTCCCGTGGTGGAATCTCGCTCGTGGAAATCACCATGACCGTTCCCGGCGCCATCGAGGTGATCTCCCATCTCGTCAAGCATGCCCCGAAGATGGTCGTCGGCGCCGGTGACGTGTTCGACTCCGACGTCGCGCGCGAGTGCATCGATGCCGGCGCCATGTTTCTCACCAGTCCCGGCTTCGATGTTCGTATCGTCGAATTTGCGCTGGGCGCTTCCGTCGTGGTCTTGCCTGGAGCGCTTACCCCCACCGAAGTCACTCGTGCCTGGAAGTCCGGCGCTGACTTCGTGAAGGTTTTCCCCTGCGCGCTAATTGGCGGTGAGAATTACATTCGAGCCCTCAAAGCGCCTTTTCCCGATTTGCCCTTGATCGCCTCGGGCGGCGTGAATCAGCACAACGCCGCGAATTTCATCCACGCCGGAGCTTCCGCCCTCGGCATCGGCGGGGAACTGATCCCCAAGGAAGCCATTCGGCTTCGCCAGGCCGACCGCATCTTCACTCTGGCGCACCGCTTCGTAAAATTCGTGCAGACGGCCCGCGGCCAAATGCCTCAGCGTAAACCCGAAATCGTGCGCAACTCCTGACCGCGCCGAATTTCTGTCTGGCGCGCTAAGAACCGCTCGCGCGGAAGTGGTTTGGTTGCTCCTCGCGTGTTTGCTAGAATATATCCCGCAGTGGGCGTGTAGCTCAGCTGGGAGAGCGCGTCGTTCGCAACGACGAGGTCGCAGGTTCGATCCCTGTCACGTCCACCACTACACTTATCCCTCCGGATGATTCCTCATTTTTGTTTGTATCCTTTACCGCTGCTCTGGCGTCTTATTCTCGGTTGGGCCCAGTTCGTGCACAATCGGAGCTAGTGGGTGGCCTATGTTGAACGCTAGACAGGACTGCCGACACTCCGTAACATTTTTGGTGCATATAACTTGACAACCAATCAGCTACCGTTCTAAAACCTATTCGTCGCCGATTCTCTAACTTGCGAGGCTCTCGATGCAGACGTCGCGTAGAGATTTCTTCAAAGTAGCAGCAGTCGGCGGTGTCGCCGCCACCGTTTTCGGATTCGACCTCAAGCCTGCTTACGCCCAACTGAAAAAACTGAAGATTGCGCGCGCGGGTGAGACGCGATCGACCTGCCCGTACTGCGCGGTCGGCTGCGGCGTCCTGATCTACACAATCGGCGACAAGGCCAAAAACGTCACCCCGCAAGTGATCCACGTCGAAGGCGATCCGGACCACCCCACCAATCGCGGCACGCTCTGCCCTAAAGGTTCTTCGCTCGAGCAGGACATGCTCAACCCCCGCCGCCTGACCAAGCCTCAGGTCCGTCGGCCCGGAGCCGCCCAATGGGAAGATATTTCCTGGGACACGGCGCTGAATGAAATCGCGGGCTGGACCAAGAAAACCCGCGACGCCACATTCGTCGAAAAGGATGCCGCCGGCCACACCGTAAATCGCTGCGAGGGAATTTCCTTCATCGGTGGCTGCACCGATACCAACGAATTCAATTATTTGGTAGTGAAAGCAATGCGAGGTCTGGGCTTGGTGTATTTAGAAAACCAAGCCCGTGTTTGACACGGCCCCACGGTCTCAAGTTTGGGACCAACGTACGGACGCGGGGCGATGACCAACGGCTGGATCGACATCAAGAATACCGACATGATGTTGATCATGGGCGGCAACCCCGCTGAAAACCATCCCTGCGGGTTCAAATGGGCCATGGAGGCCAAGCGCAATCGCAACGCCAAACTGATTTCCGTTGATCCGCGCTTTACCCGCACCTCTTCTACCGCCGATCTGTATGTGCAGATTCGCGCCGGCGCCGACATCGCTTTCCTCGGCGGCCTGATTCGCTACGCCATCGAAAATAATCGCATCGCCCACGAGTACCTCGTTAACTACACCAACGCCGCCTTCATCGTCAAAGAAGGTTTCAAACTGCCCGAAGACGGCCTTTACTCCGGATTCGATGCCGCCACCGGAACCTACGACAAAACCACCTGGAATTATGAGGAAGGCGGCGACCTCAGCGGCAAAGCCGCGTCCGCGTCCGGCGTGGCACAGACTGCGGCCTCCCAATCCGGATCCGCGCATGCGGCGTCTGGGCAAAACGGCAATGCCGCAGCCAATTCTGGCCATGCGCCCGATCCGCAGGCAGGGAAGCCTGCTGCTGCGGCCCCGGCGCTGCCGCTCAATACGGCGTACGATCTGACGCTTCAACATCCGCGCTGCGTCTTTCAGCTCATGAAGCAGCAGTATTCGCGCTACACGCCAGAAATGGTCGAACGCATTACCGGCATCCCCAAAGATCAGTTCATCAAGGCCGTCGACCTCTACACCTCCATCCGCAAGGATGGCGATATGAAGAAAGTTGGGACCATCATCTACGCTGTGGGCTGGACCCAGCATACCAACGGCACCCAAATCATTCGAACCGCGGCGATGATTCAGCTGCTCCTCGGCAATGTTGGCCGCGCCGGCGGCGGTGTGAACGCACTGCGCGGCCATTCCAACATTCAAGGCGCCACGGATATGGCCGGGCTTTACGACAGCCTGCCCGGCTACCTCAAAGCGCCAGTTCCGACCGATCCCGATCTGGCCTCCTATCTCAAACGCGTCACGCCCACTGCTTCGAAGCCCGCGCCTTGGGGTTCGATGAACTATTACCAGAACACTCCGAAGTTTTTTGTCTCGCTGCTCAAATCGCTGTACGGCGACGCCGCCACGAAAGAGAACGGATTCGCCTTCGATTACCTGCCGAAACCTGGCCAGGATTGCTCCTGGACTCACATCTGGGACGATATGTACAACGGCAAGATCAAGGGCATGATGGCCTTCGGCATGAACGGCGTCATGATCGGCCCGGACACCAACAAAAATATCAACGCCCTGAAGAAGGCCGACTGGCTTGTCGTGGGTGAGATTTACGAGGACGAGACCAGCGAATTTTGGCGCGCTCCCGGAATTACCGCCGCCGAACAAAAAACCATCAATACCACGGTCTACCGCTTACCCTGCGCCGGCTTTGCCGAAAAAGACGGAAGCATGACCAATTCCGCGCGCTGGGTCACCTGGAAATACGCCGCGGTTCCGCCTCCGGGCCAGGCCCGGCTCGACCAGGATATCGTCGCTGGAATTTTCCTGCGCGTGCGCGACCTCTACAAAAAAGAAGGCGGCAAATTCCCGGATCCGATTCTCAATCTCAGCTGGGCTTACGCCGACGCTGCCCATCCGCCGCTCTCGCAGGTGGCCATGGAACTCAATGGCAAGGCCCTCGCCGACATCACCGATCCAGCCAGCGGCCAGGTCATCAAAGCCGGCCAGCAGTTACCTGGCTTCGCTTGGCTCAAAGACGACGGCACCACCATGTGCGGCAATTGGATTTATTCCGGCTACTGGACCGAGGCGGGCGCTCAGTGCCAGAAGCGTGGCATCGAAGATCCCTCTGGCATGGGAGTGTTTCCGAACTGGTCGTGGTCCTGGCCCGCGAACCGCCGCGTTCTTTACAACCGAGCCTCCTGCGATTCCGCCGGCAAGCCCTGGGACTCGACTCGCAAGCAGATTTGGTGGAACGAAGCAGCCGGAAAATGGGTTGGCAATGACGTGCCGGATTTCAAACCCGACTCGCATCCCAAGGAGCACCTGGGCCCGTTCATCATGAATCCCGAAGGCATCGGCCGCCTGTTCGCTCCCATCGGCGTGCTCGCTGACGGACCATTTCCCGAACACTATGAGCCCATTGAGAGTCCGACCCCAAATCTCTTCCACCCGAACCAGAACAACAATCCGCTGGTGAAGAAGTTCAAAACGCCCTACGACAAGTTCGGCACGCCCGAGGAATACAGCATCGTTTGCACCACCTACCGGCTCACCGAGCATTACCACTACTGGACCAAAAATAATCCGATGAACGTTCAACTCATTCCCGAACCCTTCATCGAAATCCCGGTGGAACTCGCGGACGAGAAGGGGATTCGCGGCACCGACCTGATCAATGTCATCAGCGCCCGCGGCACTTACACCGCAAAAGCCTTCGTCACCCGCAGGCTGAAGCCGATGATGATCGACGGCAAGAAGGTCTATCAGATCGGGCTTCCGATTCATCAGGGCTTCCGTGGTATTCAGGAAGACAAGGATCGCGACGCGCGCACGCCGGCCAATTTGCTCACGCCGGCCGTCACCGACCCCAATGCTCACACGCCCGAATCCAAAGGGTTCCTCGTCAAGGTTGAGAAGGCCTAGGGAGCGAATGTCATGAGTCAGGCGTCAACCGAAATCGTCAGAATCTCCGGCCACGTCGGCACCGCGCCCGGCCTGGGCGTGAATCGCGAATTCCAGGTCTGCAAACTCGTCGACACCACCACCTGCATCGGCTGCAAAGCCTGCGAAGTCGCCTGCCTCGAATGGAACGGCTACACCTTTACCGACACCCATTTCAACAATAGCTACCAGACCATGCCCAATACGGAATGGAACTATTGGAATTTGATCCGCTTCAACGAGCACGAGCGCGACGACGGCACCATGATGCTGCTCATGCGCAAAGATCAGTGCATGCATTGCGAAGAGCCGGGCTGCCTGATCGCCTGTCCTTCCGACGGCGCCATCGTGCAATACGCCAACGGCATCGTCGATTTCCAGGAAGAGCACTGCATCGGCTGTGGCTACTGTGTCACCGGTTGTCCGTTCAATATTCCGAAATTCAGCCCCACGGCCAAAAAAGTTTTCAAGTGCACGCTGTGCAACGACCGCGTCTCGGAAGGTCTCGAGCCAGCCTGCATCAAGGCTTGTCCCACCGGCTGTCTCCATTTCGGCACCAAGAACGAGATGAAAGAACTGGCCGAGCTGCGCGCCGAGCAGCTCCGCGATAATTCCGGTTATCCCGACGCTGGCGTCTACGATCCGTCCGGCGTTGGTGGCACTCACGTGATTTACGTCCTGCACGATGCCAAGAATCCCGAACTCTACGGAGGCTTGCCCAGCAATCCGCACGTTCCGCTTTCCGTGCGCCTCTGGAAGGGTCCGCTCAAATGGCTGGGGAATTTGGCTATCGTCGGCGGCATTTTGGGCATGGCTTTCCACTACATGCGCTTCGGCCCGAAAAGAGAAGAATCGATTCCACCCGAAGATCGGCGTGACGCTCGCCTCAACCCGCCCCCCGCGCCAGTCAGCCCCGAGCGGAGGCCCTCATGAGCACTATCGAGACCACGCCGCGCCCCCGCGCCACCGACGCCTATGACGCAGAGCTGATTCCGCGGTACTCCATGTTCGAACGCCTCAATCATTGGTTCGGCGCGTTGACCTACACCTATCTGCCTCATCACCGGCCTCGCTTTTTGGACGCCTTATCTTTTCTGGCTGGCGACGATTGTCGGCGGAGGCCCCACCGCGCGATTCTGGCATCCGATCATTGGCCTAGTCTTCACCGCCTCACTGCTCTGGACCTTCGTGGAATGGCGTAGCGATATGGTCGTCGACAACGACGACCGCGTCTGGGCCGACCGTATTCAGTTTTACATTCAAAACGACGACGACAAGCTTCCGCCTGTCGGGCGCTTCAACTGGGGACAAAAGCTTTTCTTCTGGGGAATGATGGGGAGCATCGTGCTGTTGCTTCTTTCCGGACTGCTGCTCTGGTTCGTAGAGTCGGTGCCCTGGAGCCTTCACCTGTTGCGTTACGCGGCCATTCTGATTCACGCCGGCTTCGCCCTGCTGACGATTGGCCTTTTCCTGATCCACGTTTATATGAGCACTATCCTGGAAGAAGGCAGTCTGGGCTCCATGATTCACGGCACCGTCACGCGTGCCTGGGCCTGGACCTTCCACCGCAAGTGGTATTACGAGGTAACCGGCCGCTCCCGCTCCAAACCATGATCCCTTCCAAATGGGATCGCCGCATCCGGCGCGCGAACGATCTTGCTTCGTCCTCGCCTTTTGCCGCCGAAGGACTGAATTTCTACGAACATGTCGCAAAATTCCAGAAAGGCCTCTACGCGAACGTTCAGACCGCGCTGAAAGGCTCCAAGAAGACTCCCGCTGATCGTCCCCTGCGCGACGAACTCGATTTATTCCTGCTCCTTCCGAATTTTTCGCCGTTCTTGTCCGTGATTCAGCATTCCGCGCCTGAGCCTTTGGCGCAGGCCGCGTCCGAATTTGCGGCCCAAGGTCCCGCCGCCTGGCAGCGCGCAATCGAAGGCTTCTGGTTCGCTGGTATCGAAAACGCACTGACCCCAGCGATGGTCGAAGGTGATCCGTCAGCGGCCGAATCGTCTCCGGAAAATGCCGCCGAGTCTCTGCTCGCTTGGATCTTTCTTCAGCCCTACGCGGAATTTCTCGCGGATCATCGCGAGGTGGAAGTAATCGATGGCACTCCATCAACCTGCCCGCTCTGCGGCGCGCTACCCATCGTTGGCGTGCTGCGCAGCGAAGGCGACGGCGCGAAGAAATCTCTGCTCTGCATGTTGTGCGCCCACGAATGGCGCTTTCGTCGCGTCTATTGCCCGTCCTGCGGCGAAGAACGCGAACCCCAAATGGCCTTCTATTCCGCGCCCGAAATCGCCCACGTCCGCGTCGACGTCTGCGACACCTGCCACACCTACCTGAAGTCCGTCGACCTCACCAAAAGCGGCCTCGCCGTTCCGGTTGTCGACGAACTCGCCACAATTCCCCTCGACCTCTGGGCCCGCGAGCACGGCTATCACAAACTGAAATTGAATATGCTCGGCACCTGATTTCGCCCCTACCCTTTCAGCGCCGCTAATAACGCCGTACCGTTCGGCGTACCCAGCCCCGTACAAGCGTCCCAACCGGGACCCGCGGAATAGTTTCCGTTACTCCCGCTGGTAATATCGCGAAAAGTCGCCTCCGGCTTCGCGGCATATAAAAGGGGATTCACGTATCCCACATTCGCCCCCAGCGCTTCGTTGATCCTGGCGAATAAGCCGGCCCACAGAGGAGCCACCGCGCTCGTCCCCCCAATCACCGTCGTCTGCCCATCAACCACGACGTTGTAGCCCGTCTCCGGATCCGCATTTCCGGCCACGTCCGGCACGCCGCGGCCCA
This sequence comes from uncultured Acidobacteriota bacterium, assembly GCA_963711325.1. Taxonomy (GTDB): domain Bacteria; phylum Acidobacteriota; class Terriglobia; order Acidiferrales; family UBA7541; genus Palsa-295. The sequence goes on from CAVQDR010000003.1 coordinate 504,675, forward strand.
GGAACGCATTCGGAGCTTTCGGCACTTTCGCACTCGCCTGGTACGAAGGCAGCGCAAACACTTCGCTGACTCCGCCACCCGTCGCGCCTTCGCCCGCTGAAAGCTCGTTCCAAGCCACTTCGCTTACCACCGTGCCGCTCGTGATGCTCAATTTCGTCCCGCCGCATCCCAGCACGAACGGGCTCCCTGCGGGGAAGTCCACCGTAGGCGCGCCGTCACTGCTGCCATCTGAAGCTCCGTTATCTCCGGAAGCAGCCAGCACCGTAACGCCCATGGTCGAAGCATCCTGGCACGCCGAATTCAAGGCGTCGCGTGCCTGCTCCGTCCAGGAATCTTCCGGACCGCCCCAGCTGATCGCAATAATCGAAGGCTTCAGCGTTGCGTCATGCACCGCGGTCGTCACCGCGTCGATAAATCCCTGGTCCGTATTCGGCGCAAAGTACGCGGCAATCGTCGCGGACGGCGCAATCGCCCCGGCCACTTCGATGTCCAATTCCACCTCGCCATCCGCGCCTCCGGGATCTCCCGTCGGCGAATTTGCCCCGTCATCCACCGGCACAGCCGTCACCTTAGGCGTCGTAATTCCCAAATTCTTGAAGAATGTATCCAGATCGGAACTGTTGTAGCCGCCACCCAATTCAATCACCGCGATGCACTGGCCTTTACCGCTGGTCCCCGCAGGAAACGAATACGCCGTCGCCACGTCCAGCGGAGAAAAAGAAGCGTTCGCCGCATTCGGCCTCACGCCCGGCTGCACTTTCCGAATTCGAAAATGCGCCCTCGCTTGCGGCCGGTTGTCCAACCCAAAAACTCCTTCAATCACATCCTTCATATTCGCCGGAACCGTCAACACCCCAGTCCGGCAACGATATTCGCCCGAACTATGTTGATATCGCCGCAGCGTCACACCAAAAGCCTTGTTGAAGTCTTCTACCGTTCCTCCCAGCTTCACCGTGCGCGCGGCGTTCTCTTCGCTCACCAGCTTGAGCCCATATTCTTTAGCGAATTCCTTCACCATGGCGATGTCCGCATCCGACGCCCCATGCTCTCGCGCGAACTCCTCTCGCGTCAGATATTTCCGTTCGCGCGGCAGCTGCGCTCCCATTTGTGCCGCCGAAGGAAACGTGCCCGCCCTCGATCCGCGCCGCAGTAAAACGCTTACCACGATGTGTTGTTCAGTATTGGCCGGGCCCATGTCCTGCCCGCCGGGTAATGCGCGCCGCGAACTACCTTTCAATTCCACGCGATCTTGCAGTTTCGCCATGAGTGCCTCCAGGAAAGCCGAATGAAAAAAGGGCGGGACAAAAGTATAACGCGATTCTGTCTGCCGCGGATTCCACGCAAAGGAACTGTTGCTGCGAGCCGCCCTGCAAACGCACCAGCCGAGGTGTAGGGAGGCATTTCGTCAGAAGGTTTTGTACACGATATCGGGCGCCGGCGTGTTCAGCAGCAAAACCACCGCCAGCGCGATAACCAGCAGTGCCGTAGCAAAAGAAGTCCTCACGTAGCGAGAGTGAAGCGCGGGCTGACCTTCGAACTGATACGACAACAGCCACGCCCTCGCCGCTTCCCACGCCGCAAGTCCAACCGACGCCACCAGAAAAATCGCCAGCCACGCGAACGCGATTCCCGCCGCTCTCATCGAGTGCGCGATCGAATCCAGTTGTTTCCCATTCGACCAGAACCACACCAGCGTAAACGCGCACCAGGTAAACGTCAGACCGCGCGCCAGAGCGTTATAAAATCCGTTCTGGCCGAGCGTCTGATACGCATCTCGCCCCATCCACCCCGTCATTAGGGCCTGGTAAATCTTAGTCACGCTCATTCCCAGTCCCAGCAGGAATCCGAAGAAAATGAACATGAACGTTTGTCCATGCCACAATCCCACCAGAAAGAACGTCACAAAATACGCCACCGCCGCCAGAAATGGCTCCGCGGTAGGCCGTGGCCAACGCTTCACAAATCGCACCATCAGCGGCGTGTACACGTAAATGCTGATCCAGGTCGAGAGCGTAATGTGCCAGCGACTCCAAAAGATGATGTAATTCTCAGAAGCAAATGGCCGATTGAAATTCTCCGGCAGCCTCAGTCGCAGGAACCGCGCGATGCCGATCACGATGTCGATGTACCCCGAAAAATTACAGTAAAGATAAAAAGGGTATACGTTGGCAACCACCATTCCGGAGAGAACACGGGTCCAAAAGCTAGTTCCTGAATACAGCGAACTCAACGCCGCGCTCTGCATCATCGAGAGAAAAAGCGAAAGCACGTTAACCTTGAAAAAGCCTTTGACGATCCGATATAGCGCCTCGCCACTCGTCGCCAAACCCAGCTCCAGCGGCGCCTCCGACAGCTGCATCGACGCGAATTCTTTGTACCGTTGAATCGGTCCGGCAATCAGAGTGGTGAAGTTGAGCGTGTAATTCAGGTAGGAAATGATGCCGATTCGGCGGGGAAGCGTCGAATATTGCGACCGCGCATCAATAATCAAATGCAGGACCCGAAACAATATGTAGGAAAGCCCCAGCGTCACATAAGGATGCTGCAAAAAAAATGACGCCGGCACGAACGCGTATTTCTTCAGCCACAAGAAGGCCCCAAGCGCCACCACCAGTATCGGCCCAAAAAGAAAAGTCGCTCCCGCCTGCATCAGCCGCAAACCCACAAAGCCAAGCAGCACAAATGCAATCAGTGGCACGAAGGCTCGGACGTCGCGCGAAAAAAATCCCAGAAAGCCAATGCTCGCCAGCAGCAATACGGCCTGCCGCCAAGCCAGCTTTCGGCTCAGGTTGAAAAGAATCGCCGCCGCGCACGCGTAGGCGAGAAACTGCAACGAGGCAGTCCCCAGATTAGTTCCTCCGTTCCGCGTTCTCGTGCGGGGAGCACTTCGAGAAGGCCGGAATTGTCCCATCCTGCAACTTGTGCAAAATCGCTCGCGCCATTACCGCCTGCCCATCTGCGGTGACGTGCCCGTCCACCACGTAATACATATTTTGCGCGTCGGGGATCTCGCTGAAGACTCCCGTCAGATCGACATACCCCGCCCCATGTTTCGCGGCGATTTCATCGATTCTCCGGCCGAACGCGAAGGGATCGACGTTCGGCGGAAGTTGCGGCGAACTCAGCAGCGCCGATTCGGCCCTCGACGGCACCGCCACGACCAAAAGTGGAATGCCCGCCGCGCGCAGCTTGTCCGCCATACCGCCAATCAGCACGTCCACATCCGCGAATCGTTTCTGCCACGCGGACGTAAACGGCTGGCGCAGAAAATCCGCCTTGTCTCCGTACAACAAATAAACGCGCAGAAAAGTTTCCTTGTTCTCGAACAGAAAATGCTGGGCCACCAGCACCGACCTTCCCTTGATCACCTCTTCCTGGAATCGTTTCATCGGGCTAAGCGCCAGCGTCGCCGCCGGAGTTGCCGCATGTGTTCTCGGCGCGTCGCGTTCGGCCAGCGCCTCAGGGTCGATCTGCTTTTCCAGGTCGAAGGGCGCAACCAGATACAGCACCACATCAGGTTTCAATCCAATCACTTCCGGAATTCTTCGGTAGGTGTCGATCGGGCTCACGTTCAAAACGCCCAGGTTCTGCACATCAACGGTCCGGTCGCAGATCCTGTTCAAATCGCTGGCCAGCCTTCCAAAGTAGGTCTCGTCATACGGCACGTACAAAGCTTGCGCCACCGACGACCCGATCACCGCGATTCGCGCTGTACCCGCGGGTTTCGTGGCGCACGAAGTCTTGCCTCGATAACCACAATCGTTAAAGTGATAAGTCGTCCAGGGCCCTTCCGCGTTTTTCACTCGCGCACTGCAATTCGGTTTGAAACGCGCCCCGTTCACTGGATCGTCAATCTCGCACGAAATTAATTTCTGTTCCGGCCAGATCCATCGCGTCAAACCTTCGGCCGCGCCGAACAAAATTACAATCGTGAGCAGGCTAATCAGCGGAAGAAGAATGTAATCGCGTCTGGGGAGTTCTGGCGGGGATGAGGGGGCCGTGTCCGTGGCTGAGTTACTGTCGCGACCGGTCATTCGATTCCGTTCATCTTGCTGTAACACGGGGCAACACGCAAGAGGTGCGCGCGTCGCGGGCGCAGCAGGGTCACCGTAGATGACACCGCACGTCTCCCGAACCTAGTGTTCGAAAACTTCCTCGGTCGGGCTCGCCTCTTCCGCCGCTTCGCCAGACACGACCGAAGGTTCGGCCGTTTGCGGCTCCAGTAGGTCCGCGAGCATCAGGCGCAAATTGCCTTCGTTGGTGGCGTACGCCAGACCGGTCTCCATATCCAGTTCATTGTTGCGAATCAATTTCTCGATTTCGTCGTCGAAGCATTGCATTCCTTCGGAACTGCCGTCGCGCATCGCGTCCAACAGCGATTTTCCTTCGCTCTCGCCTTTGCTCACGTAGTCGCGGGTCCGCAAAGTCGACTTCAACACCTCAAACGCTGCCACGCGCCCGCTTCCATCTCGCTTCGGGATCAGTCGTTGCGAGACGATGTAGCGAAACACCTTCGCCAATCGCGCTCGCACCGATTGCTGGTCCGGAGCAGGGAACACTCCCACAATTCGTTCGATTGTTTTCGAAGCGTCGATCGTATGCAGCGTGGAATAGACCAGGTGCCCCGTCTCGGCTGCTTCCAGCGCCACCTCAATGGTGTCCTTGTCCCGCATTTCACCGACGAGAATCAGCTTGGGCGCCTGCCGCAATGCAGCCCGCAACGCCAGTGGAAACGTCGGAGTATCGGTATAAAGCTCACGCTGGTGAATCGTAGCCCGTTTGTGCGGATGCAAAAATTCGATCGGATCTTCAATCGTAATGATGTGGCAGGCCTTCTCTTCGTTGATCTTGTTTACGAAGGCCGCCAGCGTCGAAGATTTTCCGCTTCCGGTGGGTCCGGTGACCAGCACGATGCCCGGACGCACCTCGGCAGCTTCGGCCAGCTGCGGCGGCAATTTTAAGCTCGCAAAACTCGGAATTTCCGTGGCGATCACCCGCATGACGATCGCGCACGTCCCGCGCTGCGTAAAAATGTTCACCCGGAAACGCGATACTTTGGGCAGGCTATACGAAATGTCGCAGGAACCTTCCTGCTTCAATTTGTCCACCGCCAGCGAATTCCGGCCGATCAAATCGGCGGCAATGCGCGCCGTATCTTCGGCCGTCAAAACCCCGACGCCCTTGATCTTCAACTGCACCAGCTGCCCGTGTACTTCCACCTGCGGCGCGCGCCCTGGCGAGAAGATCAGATCGCTGGTCTTCGGCGCCGCCTGCAGCATGGACGCAATAATGTTTGGAGTTGGAGCTATCGCGATGGGTTCGGCGGCTGGCGTGGGCCGGATTTCGCCCTTGGGCAGATCCATGGTTTCCTCGTACCGAGAGGTCCGGGAGGAGACCGGGCGACCTTCGGGCAGTCTCTAGTATGGGCCTCGCCCTCCCATGCCTGTCAGTTCGCAAATTCGGCTGTCCTCAAAGCATTAGCTGTACTTCAGCCTAGGCGCCACGTGTCTCCGTTGCTTAGATACTCTTTCCTTACACCCTAAGCGGGTTCCGTGCTGTTCCGGCCCGAACTTCTCCTATTCTACAGAGGGCGAAGATGGCGGATTCCGACACCAAAAACGGGGGTTACCCCTCTCCACGTGTGCCTCCAGGCGCGCGCGAACGCGCGAACCTGCGCGAAACCGTCCTGCTCAGCGAGCTTCCAGAGCCGACCGCGCCCGCTCCGCCCGAAGCCAGTCCGTCCAACGCTGCAAATCTGAATCTCAGCACCAACGCCCTCGCCGCTCTGGGCCAGCGCTACGAAATCCTGGCTGCGGCCGGCAACGGCAGCATGGGCAATGTCTACAAAGCCCGTGACCGCGAGACTGGCGAGACGGTCGCCCTGAAGCTCCTCAAGCCCGAGATCGCCTCCGACCAGGCCATGATGGACCGCTTCAAGAACGAGCTGCTCTTCGCCCGAAAAATTACCCATAAAAACGTCTGCCGCGTCTACGAATTCAATCGCCTCGGCGGTGTCGCCTACACTTCGATGGAGTTTGTCGAAGGCGAAAGCTTACGCTCAGTTCTCAATCGCTTCGGCGCTCTCACCCGGAAGAAAGCCACCGATCTCGCTCTACAGATTTGTTCCGGCCTGAAAGAAGCCCACGCGCAGGGCATCGTCCACCGCGACCTGAAGCCCGAAAACGTGATGATCGATACCAGCGGGAACCTGAAGATCATGGATTTCGGCATCGCCCGCTCGATGGAAGCCGTCACTCGCCACACCGGAGCGATGGTCGGCACCCCGGCCTATATGGCTCCCGAACAGGTTTCCGGCAGCCCGGTCGATTACCGCACCGACATTTATTCGCTCGGCCTGATGCTGTACGAAATGTTCACCGGCAAGCCGGCCTTCACCGCAGAGAACGCCATCGCCGTGGCTCTGAAGCAAATGCGCGAAGCTCCGCCTCCGCCGCACGATATAGATCCATCCATTCCCGCGCACATCGAACGCGCGATCCTGAAGTGTCTCGAAAAATCGCCCGACAACCGTTTTCAAAACGTCGCCGAACTCGAAGCCACCGTTCAACAATTCAGCGGACCGCCGTCGGCACCGCCTCCACTGCTCGCCAGGGTTCCCGAAGCTCGATCAGCCGTTCCCAAACTGCCTCCGCCCGTCCGTCTACCGCCGCCTCGGCCGCGCAACTCAAACGGAGTGCCCGTGATTGTCTGGATCCTTTTCGGCGCGTTTCTCGTCCTCGGCGTCTTGTCCGGACTACGCGCGCTTGCCATCGGCAAAATTGCCAACAGCATTCCTCCGCCTCCCGCGCCTTCGCTGCCCGTGCCACCAGCTTTCGCTTACGAAATTCCTGCGGTGGTCGCCACCCAGCCTGACGATTCGGCTATTCCGTCCGCGCCGCCCGCGAAATCCGGGCTGGAAAAGCCCGCAGCGGCATCCTCCGATTCCGTTTCCAAGCCCAAGCCGGCCTCGCCTGCGGAGGTTTTTCCGCGCATGGAGGTCGCCCCTCGCCGCAACCATCCCGACCCCAGCAAATGGATTGCTGCCGAACGCGCGCGCGAGGCAAAAGCCAAGCATCCGGATTCATCGACCCCGACGAGCGACAAAGTTTACCTTCGCACCGGCCATTTCTTCGTCCAGCGAGAAGCGCAAGACCAGCTCAAAAAGATTCATGATTTAGGTTTGCCGGGTAAGCTGAAGGTTTGGTACCGGGTGAAGGGAAATGTCTACATGGTCTTGTGCGGCCCCTTCGCTGCCGATGGCGCCAAAGCCGTCACCGCCCAACTCCAGTCCGACGGTTTCAAAAGCATAGAAAAGGTATCTGCGGCGTCCATGCAGTAGGGTGCATCGTTTGGATTTTCCCTGCGCTCGGCGAAGCCGGCCAGGACAAGGTGGCTCAAATGGAATTTGGCGCGCGTAGCGACTCCGGTCGCGTTCGCGGAAATAACGAAGACAGTTTTCGCCTCGCCCCGGAACTGGGCTTGTTTGTCCTCTCCGACGGCATGGGCGGCTTGCAGGCCGGCGAAGTAGCCAGCAAGCTCGCCGTGGAAACCGTCCTCGCCCACTGCACCCAGGCCGAAGCCGATCCCTCTCTCGCCTATTTTGGCAAACACATCGAAGGCGTCTCGGACACCTCGAATCGCATTGCCAGTGCGGTCCGCCTGGCCAACACCGAAATTTACGAACACGCCAAAAATCAGGGCAACAAAGCCACCATGGGCGCCACCATCGTTGTTCTCCGCTTCGTCGAAGACCGCGTCTGCATCGCACACGTCGGCGACAGTCGGGCCTACCTGCTTCGCGCCGGCAGCTTCGATCAGCTCACCGAAGATCATTCTTTCGTCGCCGAACAGGTTCGCCGCGGCATGCTCACGGTCGAAGAAGCCAGCCGCAGCAAGATGCACAACGTGCTGACCCGCGCTCTGGGCATCGATCCGCAGGTGGATGTCGACGTCACCGAAGAATTGCTCATGGACGAAGATGTCTACCTAGTCTGCTCCGACGGCCTGTTTCGCGAACTGACCACCGCGCAAATCACGGGCGTCCTCGAAGAAACCGACGACCCCCAGCGCGCCGCCAGTCGCCTCGTCGACCTGGCCAACGAAGCCGGCGGCGGTGACAACATCACCGTGATCGTCGTGCGCAATTCTCCAAAATCATCGCGGCACTTCGCCAAAATCGGCCGCTGGTTCAAAGGTCCGGACGACAGCAAAGAATCGGAATGAGCATCGCGATAGGGAGGGCGTTCCCATGTCCAAGTTGGTCTTAAAATTTGAGTCGTCAGTCTTGCAGGAAATCGCCGTCGGCCAGAAGGAAGTCAGCATCGGTCGCTCGCCCGACAACGGCATCGTCATCGATAACCCCGCGATCTCGAATTACCACGCGCGCGTTTTTACCGAAGAAGGCCGCCTGATGCTCCAGGATTTCGGCAGCCTCAATGGCACTTTCGTCAACGGCCAGCGGGTCAAGATGATCATGCTCAAGCCCGGCGATTCGATTGCCGTCGGCAAGCACACCATCGTGGTCACCGATTCGGTCGAGGTCCGCGCCCGTTCGCTCGATTACGCCGAAGCCAAGGCGGCCGTGCCCAAAATGAATGAAACCGTGATGCTCGATACCAAGGACCGCCGCGAGTTCCTGGAAAAAATCGCCGCCGTCGGCGAGAGCGCTCAGCCCGCTCCGGGCCGTCTCAAGATTCCCACGCTGGTCGTTCGCAACGGGAATACCGACCGCAGCGAGTACGCGCTGAATGACAAGCTAACCGTCGTGGGTAAATCGGCGATGGCCACCGTAAAGCTGCAAGGCTGGTTCAAGCCCAAAGCCGCCGCGCAGATCAATCGCAAAGAAGACAATACGTATTACATCGGTGCTGCGGACAAAATTCCCAGCGTCAACGGCGAAAAAATCACGCATCCCACCAAGCTTGCTTCGGGAGACTTGATCGAAGTCGCTGGCGTCGAACTGGAATTCGTCATCCGCGACTGAACCGTCATCGAGTGTTCGATGACGACGCCGTGTTCGGGGCGCTCTAGTGTTTCGTACCCGCGGAGTCGATCACCGGCAAAGGCTCGGTCGCGTGCGGAACCGCCGCGCGATAATCCTCACCCAGCAAAGCCGCAATCGTTGCTGCGATCTGGCTCTGCGTCACGCGCGGTACACTCGACATCTCGCCTTTCGCCGCCGTGTCCGGCCCCATCACCGCAATCCAGATATTCTCCGCGCCCGCCACGTTGTAATCATGATCTCGCCATTGCTTCAAGCCGCTACCGCGCCCGTGGTCCGTGGTAATGATGAATGTCACCCGATCGTGATACGCCGGGTTCGCTTGCATCAGCTCCCACAATTCCTTGATGTTCTGGTCATCCTGGTGCGCCGCCTGCAAAACCAGATCGTATTTCCCTTCGTGCGCCCAATCGTCCGTGCCCCCATACCCCACGAACAGCGCCTTTGGATTGTGCCCGTTCAGGTAATCCACCAAATCGGCGTGCGTAAACGAATCGAATGTATCGTCGTCTTCCACTCGCGTGGTCGTCTCGTACAAAGCCTTCAGCCGCTGCTCCCGCTCGTTCAACTGCGCCGCCCACGGGAGATCCCATCCCGCGCGAATGAATAATCCACTCTTCCCATTACGAAAAATATCGTTGAACGCGTTCCAGGTCGCAAAAACGGCCACTAGACCGTGAAACGCAGCCTTGCCATTCAGCCACTCAAACACGGTCATGTTCGGATTCGTCCCGAATTCGTTGCTATTGATCCGCTTGTCCGGGTATCCCGTCGACATTTCGTTGTAACCCGGATACGAAAACTTGAATCCATTCGTCACTTGCGCCACGCTGCCTTTCTTCTGGTTCCCGTAGATCTGTCCTTGCTTGGCCACCACGCCCCAAAGAAAAGGCATCATCGCCTCGCGCCGTTCTTCTGGCGTATTTCTCCAGAATTCTTTCTTCAGTTCCGCTTCATCCTGCGCGCCGCCATACTTCGCGTTCAGCAATTCGCCGGCTGCGCCGTTGAACACTTCCTGCCACCGGAAGCCGTCCATCACAATCAACACCACGGCCCTGGTTTTCAGCCCGGGTCCGTCCGCCTGCGCGCGCCGCTCAGCGACCCTGCGAGCACCGGCCAACCCTCCTGCCAGCAAAAGCACGCAGGTAAATGCGGCGAATCGAACGCGGTTGTTGTGCACGATGCCTCCTGAAGCAGCAGCATCGTAACCCAACTCTAAGCGGCCCGGATGACAGTTTGTTTTCGTCCGATGAATTTCTGTTGCGAAAACTTTATGCGGATTTCGAGTCGGAGGTTACCGGCTCATCGAGCAGATAAGCGCTGGTCGGAATAACGGGGAACTCCACCACAAATGTCGCGCCGCCTTCCGGGCGGTTGAAGCACCGAATGTGCCCACCGTGATCCTGCAAGATCCCATAGCAGATGCTAAGTCCCAACCCGGTGCCTTTGCCCACCGGCTTGGTGGTGAAAAATGGATCGAATACCTGCTGCGGAGATTTGATTCCCGGCCCAGTGTCCGAAAAATCGATCAGGATGCGTTCGTCGTCGCGCGATGACGTAATCGTCAGCTTCCCGCCGCCCACATCTTCCAGCGCGTCCACCGCATTGCTGATTAAATTGAAGAATACCTGCAAAATCTGGTTCGCGTCTCCCCGCACCGTCGGCAGGTCCGCATCCGCGCGCGTAATCACTTCGATATGATCGCTGCGCAGATCCAAATTACTCAAATGCAGCGCCGAAGCAATAACCAGATTCAAATCCAGCGCCGCTTTCTCGCTGGGCACCCGCCGCGCAAAGCTCAGCAGATTCGTCACCAGCGTCTTGATCCGCCGCGACAGCGTCCTGATTTTTGTAGCGATAACCCGCTGGCGCTCGCCCAACGATGGATCGTCGACCAGCAAATCCGAATACCCCAAAATCCCAGTCAGCGGATTATTGATCTCGTGTGCCGCCCCGGCCGCGAGTTGCCCCAGCGAAACCAGCTTCTCCGCCTGCACCATCTGCGCCTGAAAATGTTTCAGGTTTTCGAGTGAATGTCGCGAAGCATCCAGCAGGCGAATGCGGTCTTCATCCACCATCCGCTGCCGCAACGCAATCAGCAGAGCCACCAGCAGCAAAGCCACCTGGGTCACACCGATGCGGAAATCGCGGACGTATGAGACATTCTTCGCCACCCACAGGCTCCACAGCGCCATGAGCGGAATCGAAAAGACTGCGGTCATCGCCAGGATCGCCGGCCATTGCCGCTCGTCATGATGCGAGGACGGCACCGTCTCACGGTCGGGCTTCAACCGGTAGGCCACAATCCCAGCCGTGCCGAACCACACGAAGGACGCCACCAGCGGCAAATCGAATGCGCTGCCGGTGTAATAGTCCAGCCGGTCGATCGCCCGGTTGGTGATGTACGACCCCACCGCATACAGCAGCGACGCCGCAAACAAGTGCGCGTATACTTCTCGCCATCCACCTTTGGTTCGCCGCATCAGAATCGCAAACCCGCTGGCCAGAATAATATTTTCCGCCGCCGCCAGATGGTCGTAGCTCCAACCGTAGCGCAGCACGTCCGGAGCGATGTATTGCCAGGGAATGACCACGAAGAGATACAGGTACACCCACCACACCAGCAGTAGCGAGAAATCCAGATAACCAGTGTGCACGTTCAGATCGTCTCGCCGGTCATGCGGCCGCAGCGCCAGCGCCCCGATCATGGGCACCGGATGCAAAAATAAAATCACATCGCCGATAAATGGGTTGGGCGCATCTTTACGCAGCACCACTTCGAAGTAGGTCCAGATGGATTGGCCCACCAGCCAAGCCGCGCAACCAAATCCAAGCAGGATCCAGAACAGCCGCGTCCGTTTTTCCGCGACCAGAGAATTGGCGAAGAGTCCGACGCAGGCAAACAGCGCCACCAGACATTGGGTCACGTCGCCGAACGCCGTCAGTTTAGGGCTGTTGTTCTGGGTCAGTGCGGCTAGCACGTAGCCGCCCACGAACACGATCCACGCGCAGGTGAGGATCCACGACGCGCGCGTCATCGCTCGCGGACTTCGAGTTAGTCCGTTCGGATATGAACTAGAGTTGCCCATGCTCTGGCGTACGGGGTTGCCTGCACACTAGAATACGGGCGAACGGGATTATGGCTGGAGGGGTTTGAAATCTACGTGCTTTGGAGTGCAACAGTTACTGTTTCGCTGAGTACTTTTGACGAATAAATCCCGCGCGCTTTCTGCCTACCACCCCCGATCGGACTTACGGGCGGCTGGTCTGGCCCGCTTCGCGTTCGGCCAGGATCTTCTCCGCGTTCTGGTACAGTGCGCGCGCCTGCGGGATCGCTTCGACGGCCTTTTCCAGCTGCGGGTCGTCCTGCAGTTCGACCTTGTAGCCGTCATTCAAACCGAAGTAGGAAGTGAACACCTCGCGCTTGATCTGCCACTTCAGCCACACCAGATTGGACTGGATATCCTGCTCGGTATACTTGATTTTCTGCTGGTCCAGATACTTGCGCAGTTCCTGGATCACCTGATCCGTCACCGCGAAATCTTTGGTCACGTCCGGCTTCTCGCCCAGGTAAAAACGCGTGAAATCGCCCACGCCTTGCTGCTGCGGATAGAAAATCCCGCGGCGATAGAGCAACTGTTGGAAGTCATCTGCTTTCGGCGCCGCCACCACCACATCCGGCGTAATCCCGCCTCCGCCGAATACCTGCCGACCGCTGTCGGTCAGCTTCACTTCCGGCTTCACCGGCGGCTGCGGATTGTAGTGGTAGTCGTACAGCGAAACATTGTTGTAATCGCGCTGAATCAGCCGTCCGCTCGGCGTGTAATACCGCGCCGTGGTCAGCAGCAAAGCCGTATCTTCACTCAACGGAAACTGCGTCTGCACCAAGCCCTTTCCGAAGCTGGTCTCGCCCACGATCAAACCGCGGTCGTGGTCCTGAATCGCGCCCGATACGATCTCCGAAGCCGACGCACTCTGCCCATTGACCAGCACCACGATGGGAACCGCGTTCCCCTGATTTCCGCGCACCGCGATGTAACGGCGTTCCGGTGACGAACGCCCGCGGTGCGACACCACGATCTCATTCTTATCCAGGAACATATCGGCCATGCCCACGGCCTGATTCAACAATCCGCCGCCGTTGTTGCGCAGGTCGATAATCAGTCCGTCGAGCTTCGTTCCATCCAGTTGCTTCAGCGCCTCAGCCAGGTCGCTGTCGGTCGTCTCATTAAATGTGCTGACTCGCACGTAGCCGATGCCGGGCTTCACCATCGTGAAATATTCCACGCCGGGGCGGGGAATTTCGTCGCGCGTCACCGTCACTTCGATTGGCTTTTCCCAGCCTTCGCGCCCGAGCGAGATATGAACCACGGTCCCTTTTGCGCCCTTCAGCATGTCCGCCACTTCCGTGGTGGTCAGCCCGTCGCACGATTTTCCGTCCACTTTCTGAATGATATCGCCCGGGCGAATTCCCGCTTTGTACGCCGGCGAATTGACAAACGGCGCCAGCACTACCGTTTGGTTCTCGCGTTGCTGCACGGTCATGCCTACGCCGTAGTATTTTCCCTGCTGTTCTTCCTTGAAGAGGGCGTACTGCTTGGGATCGAAGAAATTCGAGTGCGGATCGAGCGTGCGGAGCATTCCCGGGATTGCGCCGTCATAGATCAGCTTGTCGGTATCCACCGGCTCGGCGTAATTGCGCTCGACCACCGATAGGACGTGCGTGAAGCTTTTGACCGAGTCCTGCGTGTCGTTTTGGCCGGCTGCCGTCGCGCGTACCGACGGGCCGTACAGTCCGCCCAATATCGCGGAAACCGCCAAAACCACCACCAGAACCACGATACCGCGCCCGGATGACCCCTTTGCGTCCATTATTCCTCGCTTCGCCCGAAACGTCGTAAACCCTGATTGTAGCACACGCCGCTTCGGGATTGGACGCACCGAAACGCCAGAAGTTGGCGTGATTTAGCTTCTTTAGTCACGTTTTCGCGTCGCCGCTCTCCCGCTGCGCCCCGCCGACTTCATCAATGGTATGATTTACCCGGGCGGTGTCCCCAGACGCATCCGGCAGTCAACTTCCTGGCGTAATCGTAGTAAGGTGAGTCGCTAACTACCTCAATGTTCAGCGTTCCACATCTCGTCATCATTTTTGTCGTCGCCCTGGTTGTATTCGGCCCGGAAAAGCTGCCTGACCTGGCCCGCAACCTTGGCAAAGTCATGGGCGAATTCCGCCGCGCCACCGGCGACCTCCGCTCGACTTTCGAAACTCACATGCGCGACCTCGAACGCGAAGCCGATCTTCGCAAGGCTCGCGAGGCCCAGGCCGCAGTTGCGGCGCCTGCCGCGACCGAACCCGAAAACTCCATAGCTGGCGGCCTTCCGGCTGCTCTCCCGCTATCCACCGCCGAAACAAGTGACGCCGTCGACCCCGCTAGCGCGCCGAGCGACCCTGCTCCCGACGCCATGCCCGACACCATCCCCGCCACTATCACCAACCTCGCGCCACCGCCAGGCACCGTTCAGTCCGCCCGCCCCAATGCGTCCGCGTTCCACGAGTCCGCTCCCGCGACTCCGCAACAACTCGACTTTGAATCGCAGCAACCGCATGCCAGCGATCCCGCTGCCACCGAACCTGATCACACTCGCAATGGCTGATCCCGCCCAGCTTGAAATCCCGGTTACGACTCCCGAGCCCGAAGAGCCCGGGGCCCGCATGTCTTTCTTCGACCATTTGGTCGATCTGCGCAAGCGCCTGATCAATTCCGCCATCGCCATCGCCATCGGCGCCGGCATCGGTCTCGCGATGTCCAAACATTTCATTGCTTTCATCGTGCAGCCCATGCGGGAAGCGCTGCGCAGCAATCACATGGAGGATCGCCTCTACTTCACCAGTCCCGCCGGTTATATGGGGCTGGTGATTAACCTCGGCCTGTACCTCGGCGTCGTGCTCGCGATGCCTTTCGTGCTGTATCAGATTTGGCTCTTCGTCGCGCCCGGCCTCTACAAGCACGAACGCAACGCCGTCGCCGGCTTCATTTTTTCTTCCATGGTTTTGTTTCTGGCCGGCATCGCCTTCGGCTACTACGTCATGCTGCCGCAGACCCTCGGTTTTCTGATCCGCTTCGCCACCGACGGCCCGGTAAAACCGCTCATCAGCATCAACGAATATTTCGACCTCATCCTGATCGTTCTGGTGGGCCTCGGCGTCATTTTCGAATTGCCCGTGCTGATTTTCATTCTTTCGCTGTTCGGTATCGTCACTCCGAAATTTCTGCTGAAGAATTTCCGCTACGCGATGTTAATCATCACCGTCGTCGCTGCGGTGGTCACGCCCACTCCCGACGCCACCACCATGCTGGTTTTCATGGCGCCCATGATTGTGCTTTACTTCCTGGGCGTGCTCGTTTCTTATGTCGTGCTGCGCCGCAAAAATGCCGCGGCTGCGAATGTGGAGGCTTAACCAGGTGCCCGCCCGCTGGAAAACTTTATGGATGTTTGTCGCCACGGGCCTCGTCTCCTGTGTCATCGCCTGCGGAAATTCGACGCAGCCGCCTACTGCGCCGCAAAATCAATCGTCCACCGCCGCGCCTGCCTTGCAGTCGGCCGCGCAAAAATCAGAACCAGCGCCGCCCGCCGATCAAACCGGCGGATTCGATGGGGCCAAAGCTTTCGACCACGTAGCGAAAATCGTCAGCTTCGGTCCACGTCCTCCCGCCTCCGAAGGTATCCACCAAGTACAGGCCTACCTCATCGCCCAACTGAATAGCTTCGGCTGCCAGATCGACGTAGACGATTTCAACGCTGGGACGCCCACCGGCAACGTCGCCATGAAAAACATCGTCGCCAAAACTCCCGCCACCGGGCAGGGAATTATTCTTTTGATGACCCATTACGATTCCCTCGGCAGCGTAAAAGATTTCGTCGGCGCCGAAGATAGCGCCTCTTCGACCGGCATGATGCTCGAGCTGGCTCGCAATCTCTGCGGCAAGAAGGCACCGAATTCCGTCTGGATGGCTTTCGTCGATGGTGAAGAAGCTTTCGTGAATTGGGACGTCGATAACGACCACACCTATGGCAGTCGCGAACTCGCCGCGCGTATGGCCGTCTCCGGCGATCTAAAACACGTCAAAGCCCTCATCCTCGCCGACATGATTGGCCAGTATGGCCTGGTGCTCCCCAAAGAATCGGATTCCACCCGCTGGCTCGCCGATCTCGTCTGGAAAACCGCCGCGCGTCTCGGCTACAAGGACGTCTTCGTCGACCGCGAAGTCGGCCGCATCGACGACGACCACCAGTCGTTCCTCTCGCGGGGCACTCCCTCGCTGGACATTATCGATCTCAACGATTACATTTCCGCTGGCTACTGGCACACGCCGCAGGACACTCTCGATAAAATCAGTCCGCGGAATGTGGCCATCGTCGGTTACGTGATGCTCGAATCCGTCGGCGAACTCCAGAAGAAATTTCGCTAGGCTGGTCACAAAACAATTGGCTAACGCCCTCTCACAACGTCCGTCGCTCTCGCGCTGATTCGCTTTCATGCCAACCATTCGCATTTCGTCCTCAACCGGCCCCTACACAGTTCACTGTGGAGCAGGCGCGCTTCGCTCCACCGGAGCCGAGGTTTCCAAGCTGCCGGATGTTACCGGCGTCTTTATCCTTTCCTCGCCCGACGTTTGGATGCATTGGAGCCGCAACGTCATGCGTGCGCTCTCCCGTCACAAGCCGCTCAAAGTCATTCTCTTCGACGACCGCGAATCCTCAAAAGACCTGCAAGCCGTCGAAGCCATCGCCCGCCAACTGGTTTTATCCGGTGCCGATCGTCGCGCCGTAATCGTCGCCCTTGGCGGAGGCGTGGTCGGTGACGTCGCCGGATTTGTCGCCGCCAGCTATCTTCGCGGCGTGCGCCTCATCCACATTCCCACCACGCTCGTCGCGCAGGTCGACAGCTCCATTGGCGGAAAAACCGGCGTAAATCTCGTCGAGGGAAAAAATCTCATCGGCGCCTTCTATTCGCCGAAAACGGTGCTCACCGATCCCGCCATGTTGCTCACTTTGCCGCACCGCGAATATCGCTCGGGCCTTTACGAGGTCATCAAATACGGCCTAATCGCCGACCCCGAGCTTTTCTCTTTTCTCGAACGCCGCATGCTCGCCCTGCTGCGCCGCGACCCGGAAGCCTTGGCTTGGGTTACCGCTCGCTGTATTCGCATCAAGGCACACGTCGTCTCCAAAGATGAGCGCGAAGGCGGTCTTCGCGAGATACTAAACTACGGCCACACGCTTGGGCACGCCTTGGAATCGGCCACCCGCTACCGCCGGTTCCGTCACGGAGAAGCGATCGCTTGGGGCATGATCGCCGCCGCGCTTTTCGGCGTCGCCACCGATCGTTTTAAGGAATCCGATGCTACGCGGCTGATTCGCCTCATCGCTTCGGTAGGTCCGCTGCCCGGCATTTCGGGCGTTCGCGCCGCGCAGCTAAAAACAATTTTGGCAGGAGATAAAAAAACTCGGGGCGGCCGTGTGCGTTGGGTCTTGCCCCGCGCCATCGGCAAAGTCGAATGGGGCGTGGAATTACCTTGGGCTCTCGTTTCGCGCACTTTCGCGGCGCTGCCGCCCTTCGGCGACTCCGCAAAATAAATCACCAATCACCATGAATACCTTTACCGAAAATCCTCCCCGGCTCCCTGGCACCAGGCCGGCCGGAACTAACACTGAACGCGAAGCCTCCAAACGCGTGCAGCAGATGTTCAGCCGCATTGCTCCGCGCTACGACTTCCTAAACCACCTGCTCTCTTTTTCGCTCGACCGCATCTGGCGCCGCCGCACCGCCCGCAAATTCCGCCGCATTCTGCGCCGCACCGATGCCCGCATCCTGGATCTTTGTTGCGGCACCGGCGACCTGACCTTCGCCCTCGAACGCGTGCGTATCCGTGAACTTCGCGACGCCACCGCCCATCGCACGCCGCTCTTCGGCAGCGATTTCGCGCAGCCCATGCTCGACCGCGCCCAGAAAAAAGCCCGCGCCCACCATCGCTCCGCCACTTTCACCACGGCCGACGCCATGAATCTTCCTTTCGCGGATTCCACTTTCGACCTGATCACCACCGCCTTCGGTTTTCGCAATTTGGTGAACTACGAAGCGGGCTTGCGCGAATTCGCGCGCGTGCTGAAGCCGGGAGGGGAACTGGCCATCCTGGAATTTTCCGAGCCGGGAGTCGGCGCTACCGCCGCGCTCTTCCGCTTTTATTTCAAACAAATTCTGCCGCGCATCGGCGCGGCGATTTCCGGCAGCACCGAAGCCTATCGGTACTTGCCTGGCTCGGTGGATCGATTTCCCACCAGCGCCGAGCTTGCCGCATTGATGCGCAAAGTCGGTTTCACCAACCTGACCATCGCGCGTTGGAATTTCGGGAGTGTTTTGCTGCACGCGGCCAGCTGCCCGCGAAGAAGGAAGGAACCAAGCCGGGAATCTAGTTTTCGAGTCCCAGCACTCGAATCTTGCTCAGCAAAGTCTTGTACGAAACCCCCAGCCTTTCCGCCGCCCGGGTCTTGTTCCACTTCGATTCCTGCAGCGCATTCTGAATCTTGAACCGCTCCACGTGCGTCACCGCCCGCTGCGATACTTCCTCCAGCGGCCCTTCCCACAAAAACGCCTCTTCCAGCATCCCTTCCGGCAATTGCGCCGCCGAAGGCCGCGCTTCCGGCAATTGCAGCGCGCTTTCCATAATCTCGCTGCCGTTCGAAAGAATCGCCGCCCGCTCGATCGCATTCTGCAGTTCGCGCACGTTCCCCGGCCAGGAATAGGTCAGCAGCCGCGCGCTCGTCTGCTTTCCCAACTGCAAATCCGGCTTGCGGAATTCGCGCCGGAACTTCTCCAGGAAATATTCAGCCAGCAGCAGTACGTCGTCTCCGCGGTCGCGCAGCGGAGGCACCGTAATCGGCACCGCCGAAATCCTGAAAAACAAATCCTCGCGGAAACTCTTCTCCGCCACTGCCGCCCGCAAATCCTTGTTCGTCGCCGTCAATATCCGGACGTTAACTTCAATCTCCTGCGTCCCACCCACGCGCTCGAACCGCTTTTCTTCCAGCACGCGCAGCAATTTGCTCTGCGTCGCTAGCGGCAATTCTCCAATTTCGTCCAGGAACAGCGTTCCGCGATGCGCCAGTTCCATCTTTCCGATCTTGCGCGCCCCAGCGCCGGTATACGCCCCGCGTTCGTGCCCAAACAATTCGTTCTCGACCAATCCTTCGGGAATCGCCGCACAGTTCAGCGCCACGAACGGAGCATTGGCCCGCGAACTCAAATGGTGAATCGCCCGCGCAAAAACTTCTTTTCCCGTCCCGCTTTCGCCCAGTAGCAGCACCGTCGATTCCGTCGCCGCCACCCGCTGGGTCATCTGGCTCGCATCTTTCATCGTCGGATGCTCGCCCACGATCCGCGGAAATCCGTACCGCAATGAATACTCTTCGCGCAGCAGCAAATTCTCGCGTAGCAACTCCTGTTGCTGCGCCGCCCTCTGCAACAGCAAACTCAGATGGTCCAGGTCCACCGGCTTCTGAATGAAGTCAAACGCCCCTTCCTTCATCGCCGTCACCGCTTCTTCCACCGATCCATACGCCGTCATCAGAATCACCGGCAAAGTCGATTCGACCTTGCGGGATTCGCGCAGTACATCCAAACCAGAACATCCGGGGAGTTTTAAATCAGAAAGGACCAGCTGATACCGCCGGCTGCGCACTTTGTCGATCGCGCTGTTTCCGTCCGGCGCTTCTTCTACCGTGTAACCGGCACGCTCCAGCGCCTTGCGCAGCATGGCTCGCAGCTCGGCTTTATCTTCGACCAGTAGGACCGGTTCCATCGCTGAATCGTTCTAGCGCGACCAGCCGATGTCGCCGCCGGCTCGTCGCAGCTGATCTTCCGCATCCGAAATCGCTTGATTGTCCGCAGCAACCTTCGCCTTCGCCGCGTCGATCTTCGCGGTCTTCTCGTTGATGTCGCTGCGAGTGAGGTTTTGTTGCAGAGCTTTATTGGGGTCGTTGTAATACTGCACGTCGAGCACGCCCAATTCCCGCTGCATCACGTTCAGCGCGTCCTGATCCTGGTCCAATTTATGCCGCAGCTTCGCGAACGTATCGCGCCAAGCTTTTTCATCGTTTGGTCCCGGCGTTGCCGCTGGCCCCGCCGCAGCTCCCGAGCCGCCGCTGGCGTCCGCCGCCGTGCCCTCGCCGCCTGCGCCAGATCCTTCGCTCGCTGGGCCGACCGCCGAAACTCCGCCCTGCGTCGGAATGTTGTCGTTGTCAAAAACTTGCGCCGGCTTGGATTGCGCCTGCGCGCTCTTAGCCTCGCGCGCTTTGCGCGCCGCTACGGCCAGCGAATCTCCTGCCGGCTGGGCGCCAATCTGCGCCGGTGGTACCGGTGGCGGTGGAGGCGTCGTTTGCGCCGCAGGCTGCGGCTCTTTCACCTTGTCCGGCTCGTTCGCGGGCGGTTGCTGCGGCTGGTCCGGCCGCTGCGCCGATACGCAAACGGGCGCCGCCAGAACAGCCAACAAGCCTAAAGAAATCAAAGTAAGACGCATAAAGTACCTCCCGGGAAGGGTCACCGCCTGCTCTACCTGGAACTGCGCTACCTAGAGTTTAGATGCGTGCCGTACGCGAGGCAATCGGCGATGGGGTAGGGTCCTGCCTCAAAGGTAACCATAGCAGGAACTCCGCCCCGCCTCCGGTACGGTTCCGGGCCTCGATGCTGCCCCCGTGCTGCAAAGCCACCTTCTGCACCACCGCCAACCCCAGCCCCGTACCTTCGGATTTCGTCGTAAAAAACGGCAGAAAGATTTTCTGCAAATCGCCTTCGGGAATTCCCGCGCCATTGTCCGCCACGCAGATTCTCTGCCATTTCTTTCCGCCCAATTCTTCGATCGTGCCGGACATGGTCACCTGCGCCTGCTCGTTCACGCCCTGCGAAGCCTGCGCCCCATTGCGCGCCAGATTCAGCAGCGCCTGTCGCAGCAGCGCTTCGTCGCCCGGCAGCTCCTCGAACGATCCTTCCCACTCCACACGGCACTTTGGCAGCGTCTCACGGACCTCCTCCGCTACTTTTTCCACCACCGTCTGCATCGGCACCGTTTCGTAGCAAATCTCCAGCGGCTTCGCGAACCGCAGGAACTCCGTCACCACATGCGTCAGCGCTCGGGTCTGATCCAGAATCCGTTCCGACGATTCATGCACGTCGCCCGCCGGCACTTCATTGCGAATCATCTGCGCGTAGCCCGAAATCGTCGCCAGCGAATTCTTGAATTCGTGCGCGATGCCCGCGGACATTTCTCCTAGCGCCGCCAGGTTTTCTTTCCAGCGCATCTGTTTCTGCAGCGCCGTCAATTCCGTCAGGTCGCTCATCAGGCACAGCGCCCCGCTCACTTTCAATTCCGCGGCTTGCGGCGGTACGCCCTCGCTCGTCAGGCGCACTGGCGCCCGCACCGTCCGGTAAATCGGAGATATCGTCACGCCCAGATGCCGTACCTCGCCTTCCGAAGTCATGTGCTCGATTTCACCGCGCTGAAAGGTTTTACCGTCGCGGATACAAGCCGTCAGCATGTGCGTCAAGTCCGAATCAGGCCCAAGGATTTCTTTGTACGATCGATACCGCAGACTTCGAATATTCAGCGCCTCTTCGGCCGCCGGATTCGTCGTAGTAATTGCCCCACTCGCGCTGATCAGCAACAGCCCGGTCGGCATGTTGCGCGTTACTTCTTCCGTCAAACGCTCCGATTCCTGCGCCCGCTCCTGCGCCAGCAAATGCAGCCGCGCCAGTTCCTTTTCCTGCGCCCGCAGCTTTCTCGATCACGCCCTGCATCGACGCGGTCATGAACGCCGAAGGATTTTCCATGTCGGCCCGCGCCTCGGCCCAGTCGTCGCCCGGGACTTCGCCTGTGTGCGCGTGAATTTGCGCAGCGTGTACACCAGCAAAACGATCACGCCGATCAAAATCACCAGCAGCGCGATGGAAATCTGCACATTCGCCGCCGGCACGGGTACCGTATGCTTGATTGGCGGCACGGTTGGAGCGATCATCCGAAAAATATTCATGCAGTTAGCGCGCCATCAACAGCGACTGATACCAGTCGACCAGCGGCGTCCCAAAAAACACCACCAACAAAGCGCCCGCCCCTAAAAAAGTCCCAAACGGCAATTCGTAGTCCGCATCTTTGCGCCGCGCCAGGATTACCGCAATTCCCAGCAAACTTCCCAGCACCGACCCCGCCAGAATCGTCAGCAGCGTGCGCTTCGCGCCCAGAAACGCCCCGGCCATCAGCATCATTTTCACGTCGCCCAGACCCATGCCTTCGCGCCCACGCAATCTGAAATACGCTTCGGACACCAGCCACAGCAGCCCGCTGCCCACCGCCGCTCCCACCAGCGCATCCACCAAAGACAGCACCGGCGCCGGAGGAGGGAACTGAAAAAGGTGATTCGAAATCCACGCCGCGGTCCCGTCTTCCGGCCGCACGAAAAGACTGAAAACCAATCCCAGCCCAAATCCGGAGTAGTTCACCACATCCGGCAAAATCCGCTCGCGTATATCCGTAAAAATCAGCACGATCAAAATCGCCGAAAACGTAGCCCACTTCAGCGTCTCCACCGAAATTCCAAAGGCGTAGTAACACGCGAAAAACAAAACGCCGGTCAAAAACTCCACTAGCGGATACATCGCCGAAATCTTGGTCTTACACCCGCGGCATTTCCCGCCCAGGATCAAGATAACTCAGCACCGGAATATTGTCGTAAGGACGAATCGCCGCCCCGCATTTCGGGCACGCCGACGCCGGCATCACAATTGATTTCCCGCCGGGAATCCGCAAAATACAAACGTTCAGAAAGCTGCCAATAATCAGCCCAAAGAGGAATACAAACACACCGATAACAGGCGCGGGGAGCACATGATAAGTCTGCCTCACCCGCCCCAATCCCTCAAGCCACCCCTCGCCCAACGTGCCCGACTGCTAACGCGCCAGCCACACGCGCCTCAGCAAAGCGCCACGCGGAGCCACCTCACATTAGGACGCCAGCGCGAAGCGCGCGCCGCCCGCCCCAAAGCGTCTCGCGCAAGCTCCACTATCCAAGCGCTGCCCAGGCCATTGTAGAGTGCGGCGGCTCTGCCGCCGCTTTTCCGAAGCAGCCCGCGTCGCTAAATCATCCAGCGCGAAGCGCCAGCACCTCAACCATCCGCCGTACGCGATTTGAATCCACCTCCGCCGCTACCCTATACTCGATGGTTTACACCCATGTCCTGGCTCGAACAGAAAGTCCTAGCCTACGAACACATGCGCTTCGCGCAGGAGCAGAACCGCCGCGTCCTGCCCTTCGAATGGGGCCTAGAACACATCGGCGGTTCCGCCACTGAACCCAACCCTCGCGCCTGGCTCGACCAATTCATCGCCCAAACCCTAGCCCAAAGCGACGACTGGTTCGCCGCCACTCCCGCGAACGACTACAAACTCGAAGACGGCGTCCTAACTTTCACCAGCGAAATCGAATCCCCTTGGCCCGCCAATAATCTAGTCCACGCCCAAGTTTTCCCCGCGCGCCGTCACGGTCCCGCCGTCGTCGTCCTCGCCCAATGGAACGCGCGCTGGGAAGAACAGCAAAATGTCTGCCGCTGGCTGAACGTGCTCGGCATCACCGCCGTGAAAATCAGCCTGCCCTATCACGATCGCCGAGCCATCCCGGGCCATCCGCGCGCCGACCATCTCGTCAGCGCCAATATCGGACTCACCCTGCAGGCCAATCGGCAGGCCGTGCTCGATGTTCGCCGCACCCTGCGCTGGCTCGAATCCCAAGGCTACGACCGCCTCGGCATCATGGGCACCAGCGTCGGCTCGTGCCTCGCCTTCCTCACCCTCGCCCACGAACCCGCTCTTCGCGCCGGCGCTTTTCTTCACGTCTCCACCTATTTCGGCGATGTCGTCGCTGCTGGCTTGACCACCACCAATGTCTGGGAGGCGTTACACCAGGATTTTTCGCTCGAGGAAGTTCGCCACTTCTGGTCGCCGATCAGCCCCTATCCCTACATCCCACGCCTGATCGGCAGCCGCAAAAAAATTCTAGCCATCAGCGGACGCTACGATCCCACTTTTCCGCATGATCTCACTCAAGAGTTTCTCGACGCCATGCGCCGCGAGAATATCCCCCTCGAGACGCATGTCGTTACCCTGCGGCCACTATTCAATGGGAGTCGCGCCATTCAGCTACGCGGTCGGGTACCGCTTCGGAACATTCCTCTTCCAAGCCCTCGCGTAAATACCCGCGCACGCCGTTTCGCCTCGGCACACCAAGGCCTCGCTCGGCAAAATTGTCCAAGTTTTTTCGTGAATGGTCGATTGAACAAACGTGAAGAAGACGCTGCGGTGAGATCTAGTCCAGAAGTCTACCGAAAGCGTTGTGCGCGATTTCCCGCTCTACTTTCGCAATATCAGGAGCCAATGAACGATCCGCATCCACCATCGCTGAAACCTCCCGTCACGGATTCGTAGGCTTTATGCGCTTCCGGTCCCGTGCGCAGTGGTGCGAGCAGATCGATTCCTTGGGCGGCCGAAAGCAGCTCGATCGCCAGCACATTCCGCAGATTCGTCAGCATCGGCGCAATTCGCCGCGCCCCGCCCATCCCCATCGACACATAGTCTTCCTGATTCGCCGACGTCGGAATCGAATCCACCGAATGTGGCGTCGACTGGGTCTTCATTTCGCTGGCTAGCGCTGCTGCCGCCACCTGCAGAATCATAAATCCCGAATTCAGTCCCGCATCTTTCACCAAAAACGCCGGCAGCAGACTCGTCTGCGGATTGGTCATCTGCTCGATGCGCCGCTCTGATATCCCCGCCAGAGTCGCCAGCGCCACCGCCAATTGATCCGCGGCCATCGCCAGCGGCTGCCCGTGAAAGTTTCCGCCGCTGATCACTTCGCCCGCGCCGCCTCCCGCCTCGCTCGCAAACACCAGAGGATTGTCCGTCGCGCTGTTCAATTCCACTTCGAGTGTCGCGCGCACATCCGCCAGTGCGTCGCGCACCGCGCCATGCACCTGAGGAGTGCAGCGCAGGCTGTAGGCGTCCTGCACCCGCTTGTCTTTGTCGGCCGCGACGATGCGATTCGCGAATTTCGCTGCCCTGATTCAGCTTCCGCAAATTCCGCGCCGTGGTCGCATGTCCCGCATACGGCCGCACCTTCGCAATGCGCTCGTCAAACGCCGCCGGGCTTCCGCGCAGCGCATCCAAGGACAACGCCGCCGCCACGTCCGCCGTATTCACCGCGATTTCCGCTTCGCGCAGCGCCAGCGACAGCAACGCCAGCATCGCCTGCGTCCCATTCAGCAGCGCCAGGCCTTCTTTCGCTTCGAGCGCCAGCGGCGTAATCATCGCCGCCTTCATCGCTTCGCCGCCCGGGATGCGCCGGCCCTGAAAAATCGCTTCGCCTTCGCCGATAGCTACCTGGGCCAAATGCGCCAGCGGCGCCAAATCTCCCGACGCGCCTACCGATCCCTGCGAAGGAATCACCGGCAGCACGCTCTTGTTCAGCATCTCGCACAGCGTTTCCGCCACCACCGGCCGCACGCCCGAAAATCCCTTGGCAATCGCATTGGCCCGCAGCGCCAGCATCGCTCGCGTTTCCGGCTCGTTCAGCGGCGCGCCCACTCCGCACGCATGGCTGCGCACCAGATTCACCTGCAACTCGCCAATTTGCTCTCGCGAAATCCGCACAGACGCCATTTTCCCGAACCCGGTGTTCACCCCGTAGACCGCCGCGTCGGATTGGATCAATCGTTCGATCACTTTGCGCGAAGCCGTCATCCGCTCGCGCGCCGCCGCCGAAATCTCCACCAGCGCGTGCTCGTGCACGATCTGGTACAACCCCTCGAAACTCAAATGCTCGCCGTCGATAACAATCGTCTTCATGATTTATGAGCCGCCGTGGTCGCCGCGCCAGCATGTTGTCACAGCAGGGAAGTATTTTCGGTATTTTTCCGGCAGCGACTTCGGCCGTCCCAGCTTGTCGCAAAATACGTGCATCGTCTCCCCAGTTGCCAGTAAATCACCGCTCGCCGCGTGCATCACTTCGTATCCAAATTTCACCGTGCGCCGTTGCGAAGCCAGCACCCGCGTCCGAATCGTCAGCACATCGTCAAATCGCGCCGGCTTCTTGAACCGGCAATGCGCGTCCGCCACCACGATAAAACTATCGTCCTCGAGTTCCATTTGCTTGTACTCAAATCCCAGGTGCCGGCAGAAATCCACCCGCCCCACCTCGAACCAGGTGAAATAATTTCCGTGGTAAACCACGCCCATCTGATCGGTTTCCGCGTAACGGACCCGTATTTGTGATTCCGAGAAATCAGTCATGAGCGGAAAAGTTTAACAGAGCAATGGCACGCCGGTCGCGGCCGCCGATGTTTCTCCAGCCGGGCAGCTGCGCCGCTACCGCCCGGTCCATTTCGGCGTGCGTTTTTCCAGAAACGACGCAATCCCTTCCTTGAAGTCTTCGGTCCCCCGAATTTGCGCGTTGGCCTGAATCGCGGTCTCAATCTCGCGCTGCACGTCGCTGTCATCGTAATGCAGCAGCAGTTTTTTTGTGTGCGACAGGCTCGTCGGACTCGAAGCGAGGAAGCCTTCCGCCATTTCATGCGCCCGCTTCATCAGCTGCTCGGCGGGCACCACTTCCGTAACCAATCCCAGGCGATAAGCCTCCGCCGCGTCGAACACGCGCCCAGTCAGGCACAATTCCCGCGCGCGTTTCTCGCCAATTTGCCGCCGCAAAATCACCGACACCAGCGCCGGAATAAATCCGATGCGCACTTCGGTATATCCGAACTTCGCTTCCGGCACCGCCAGCGTGATATCCGCAAACGTGGCCAGCCCGCATCCGCCCGCAATCGCCGCGCCATTCACCGCCGCAATCAGCGGCTTGCCAAAGGAGTACACCCGCTGGAACAGCCGCGCCATCTGCCGTGAATCGCCCAGATTTTCAGCGGGCGTTTGTCCCGCGACGCTCTGCAGCGTCTCGAGATCCATTCCCGAGCAGAACGCTTTTCCCGACCCGGTCAGAATCACCACGCGCACCGTCGCGTCCGAGTCGGCGTCCGCCAACGCAGCCAGCAAATCTTCGATCAGTTCGCCGTTGATCGCGTTCCGCCGCTCCGGACGATTCAGCGTAATCGCCCGCACTCCTCCCGCCAGCGTGCACACCAGCGTGGAATAAGTGGGAGTCGTTCGTTTGCTCATATCGTGACCAAGCTAGTTCGGCCGTCCCGTTTCCGCCGGAGCCGAATCCAAAGCCGCATCCACATGCAGCCCCGCATATTTCTCCCGCAACGCTTCCGTCATCGCGCACGCAACAGCGAGTGACTTCGTATCGATGCCAGTCGAAACTCCGCGCGCCGCGAGCGTCGTCAGAATCGCCTCGGTCGGAATATTTCCGACCAGTTCATCTCCAGCAAAAGGGCACCCGCCCATTCCGGTCAACGCCCCGTCGAATCTCCGGCACCCCGCCTCATAAGCCGCCAGCACCTTCTCCGGCGCCCGCTCCGGCCGGCTATGCAGATGCACTCCAATCTCGACTCCAGCCACGCAGCCTTTTACCGCCTGATACAGTTCGGCCACTTCTTCCGGCGTCGCGCTGCCGACCGTATCCGCCAGCGACACCGTCCGTACTCCCAGATCCTTCAGCCAGACCAGCGCGTCCTCCACAATCTCCGCGCCCCACGGCTCATCGTAAGGATTTCCGAACGCCATCGAGATGTACACCACCAGGTTTTTCCCGGCGGCCTTGGTATCCTTCTGCATCTTCTCCACTAACTCGCGGGATTCCTGCTTCGACATATTCGCGTTCGCCCGCCGGAAATATGCGGAGATCGAATACGGATACCCGATGGTCGTCACTCCCGGCGCAGCCAACGACCGCTCCAGTCCCTGCCCGTTCACCACGATTCCAATAATTTCCGGCGCCTTCCCAGAAGGCCCCTTCACCAGGCTGACCTGCTTCATCACCGCTTCGCTGTCCGCCATCTGCGGCACATGCTTCGGCGAAACGAAACTCACCGCATCAATGTGCTCGAATCCCAGCGAAATCAACCGGCTCAGATACTGCACTTTCTCTTCCGTCGGGATGTTGACCCGCAAACCTTGCCACGCATCGCGCGGGCACTCCACTATCGTGACTTCATTCGCCATATTTAAAACCAGGGGCTCCTGTAGATGTGAAAAGCATACCAAAGAAGAAAAACCGACAACATCACGGAAACTGCCATCAACGCCACATAGAAGACCGAGATCTCATGGTCCGTGGCCTTAATCAGCGTTAAGACCGTGCCCACAATAATGCCGACGATCCCGACGTATTCCGCCACCTGATAAATAAACCACAGCGCTGAACTTCCTACTCCGCCGGTCGCCAGCGCCATCGAACTGAACACTGCGAACAACGACGGCAGACACAGCAGCAAAGTCGCAATGACGTACCCTCCGCCGCCTCTTGCCTTGGTCATTATCGCTCGTGAACGAAAATCAGGTCTGCAACACGCCGGTCCGGAACGGAGCCACGTCCGGATTCAGCGCCGCCGCGTCCAGCGCTTCGATCAGCGCCTCCCGCGTTTTAGCCGGGTCGATGATCGCATCCACCCACAACCGTGCCGCAGCATAACGCGGATCGCTCTGCGATTCGTACGTTTTTCGCGTGGTCTCGTAGAGTTCCTTCTTCTCGCCGTCGCTCAGCTTTTTGCCTTGCCGCTCCAGTTGCTTGATCTTTACTTCCACCAGCGTTCCGGCCGCCGCGTCGCCGCTCATCACCGCGTACCGCGCCGTCGGCCACGCAAAAATAAATCTTGGATCGTAAGCTTTCCCGCACATCGCATAGTGGCCCGCGCCAAAACTGCCGCCGCAAATCACCGAGATCTTTGGCACCACGCTGTTCGCCACCGCGTTGACCATCTTGGCGCCCGCGCGAATGATCCCGCTCCACTCCGCTTCTTTGCCCACCATGAATCCGTTCACGTCGTGCAGGAACACCAGCGGGATCCGGTTCTGATTGCAATCCAGAATAAATCTCGCCGCTTTGTCCGCCGCTTCGGTATAAATCACGCCGCCAAATTCAATCCGCCTCTCGTCCGTTCCCGTAGCCACCGTGTTCACCTGTTTCTTCTGGTTGGCCACGATGCCCACCGCCCATCCGCCAATCCGCGCATATCCGCAAATCAGCGTCTGCCCAAATTCCGCGCGATATTCCTCAAACTGGCTCGAGTCCACAATCCGCGCGATGATTTCCCGCATGTCGTATTGCTTCCCGGGGCTCGCAGAAAAAACGCCGTAAATGCTGTCCTCCGGATACGCGGGCGGTTCGGATTTCTTATGGCTGAACGCCGGCGCCGGCGGCGGCCCGATCTTATCCACCAGCGAACGCAATCGCTTGATGCACGCCGCATCGTCCGGCTCGCGAAAATCAATCGTCCCGCTGATCTGCGCGTGCATCTGCGCCCCGCCCAATTCCTCGGCCGACGTCTTCTGCCCAATCGCCGCCTGCACCAGCGCCGGCCCAGCCAGAAAAAGTCCGCTGCCTTCGGTCATCAGAATCTTGTCGCACATCACCGGCAGATACGCGCCGCCCGCCACGCACATGCCCATGATCGCCGTGATCTGCGGAATTCCCATCGCGCTCATCACCGCGTTGTTACGGAACACCCGCCCGAAATCGTCCGTGTCGGGGAACACATCTTCCTGCAGCGGCAGAAAAATTCCGGAGGAATCCACCAGGTAAATCGTAGGGATATGATTTTCGATCGCGATATTCTGCGCCCGAATTACTTTCTTCGCGGTCATCGGGAAAAACGCGCCGGCCTTTACCGTCGCATCGCTGGCGATGATCATCACCTGCCGGTCGCTGACTCGACCCAAACCGGTAACAGTTCCGGCCGATGGCGCGCCGCCCCACTCCTCATACATCCCGAAAGCCGCGAAGGCGCCCAATTCGAAGAATTGGGTCTTGCTGTCGATCAACTTGGCGATGCGCTCGCGCGCCGTCAGCCGGCCCTTCT
The DNA here is from genome assembly GCA_963711325.1 of uncultured Acidobacteriota bacterium. Lineage (GTDB taxonomy): Bacteria > Acidobacteriota > Terriglobia > Acidiferrales > UBA7541 > Palsa-295. The sequence goes on from CAVQDR010000003.1 coordinate 534,749, forward strand.
TATGTTGCGCCTCAATCGCCTTGACCCCGCCGCCCTGGCCGATCGTTTCTTCGTCGTTCTTGATTTCGGTGACGCGCTCGACCATCAGCCGCGTGTTCTTCTCAAACTCCGCGCTCTTGGCGTCGATCCGCGATTCGATCTTCGTTCCGCTCACGCTGGTCTTCTCCGAATGCTTCCGCCCGGCTTCGCCGGATGCCTGATCCCCGCTGTATCTCGTCTGGCGGGGAATTCTATCACGCTGGAATGTTTTGACTTGCGCCGTTCCTGCAGCTAGAATCCCGGCTGTTCACGCTTACCGCGTGAACCACTTCTTTTTGGGGGCGCCTATGTACACCGTTTTTCCTGCACGGGAAAAGTCCGCCCAGAGCCTGCTCCTGTAGTTTCATCGGCCGGTCCGCGAATTTTTCCGTTTCCCAATCACCGACAAGTTTTGCCGTTTTGGAAGGGCGGGGCTTCGGCCCCGCCGTAAGGCCGCACATTACCCAGGGGCTTTAGCTCCTGAAGCCGAGGTTTGACACCCAACCTCTCGCGCGCCGTTCCTACGAACGCGCCAAAAAAAGGAGATTCAAATGCAGTTTGTGAATTTGGAATTAGCTCGCCGCGTCGAATTTGCCGAAGCAGCCGCCTGCCGTGAATGTGCCGAAGCCTTTCACGCCTTGCACCCGGAATTTCCCGTCGCCGTCGCAGAAATCGGCGGAGGCGTCGCCTGTTTCGCCGGCCCAGAATCGCCCGTCACCCAAGCCATCGGCTTTGGCCTGAACGGCAAGGTAGAGGACGCCGACTTCGACCGCCTCGGCGAATTTTTCCATTCCCGAAACGCTCCCGCCGCCGCGGAAATATGTCCGCTCGTGGAAATGTCACTCTACGAAAAATTCGCGGCGCGCGGCTATCGCTTGCTGGAAGTCTCGAACGTCTTGATCAAAACCATCGCTAAAGAAGCCGCGGCCCAACCCAGCGCCGTGTCGCCCGACATAACCCTCCGTCCAGCGCAACCCGACGAAGCGAAACTCTGGACCCGCACCGTAGCCCAGGGTTTCGCCGAGCATTTTCCCGTTACCCAGGAAATCCTCGACGTCATGGAAGGTTTCTTCCACGGCAAGAATTCTCGTCCATTCCTCGCGCTGGTCGGCGCCCAACCCGCCGGCGGCGCAGCCATGACCATTCACGACGGCGTCTGCGGCCTCTTCGGCGCCAGCACGCTCCCCGATTTTCGCGGTCGCGGGATCCAAACCGCATTGCTCGCCGCCCGCATCTCCGTCGCGGCGCACGAAGGCTGCGACCTCGCGGTGAGCATCGCCCAGCCCGGCAGCATCTCCCATCGCAACATCGAACGCTCCGGTTTCCGCGCCGCCTACACCCGCACCAAATTAATCCGACCGCTGGCGATGTGAGGTGCGGGGCCTTTTGTCAGGGCGCGGCTTCAGCCGTGCCGAAAGCCAAAGAAATCAGTGGCTTTAGCCGCTGAGCTTCCATCACCACTCGTTGTGTTCGAGCAAATGTAAACAGGTGTCATCCCGAAACGCAGCGAGGGATCTGCTTTTCACCCAGAGGAGGCAATCTCAATCGCGAAGAAAATCGCGGCAAGCGCGCCTTTCGTCAGGGCCCGCCTTCAGCCGTGCCAAAAGACTACGCAACAACCGCGGCTTTAGCCGCTGAGGGACCGCTGTAGAGGGAGGATTGCAAAACTAAGCAGTATGAGGCGTAACCGGAATCCGCCCGCGAATGAAATCCACAATCGCCTGCGTCGTCGTTCCAGGCAAAAATACTTCGGCGATCCCCGCTTTCTTCAGCGCCGGAATATCGGCTTCGGGAATAATTCCGCCGATCAGCACAGTCACGTCCGTCATGCCTTTTTCGCGCAGCAATTCCATCAGCCGCGGACACAAAGTATTGTGCGCGCCCGACAAAATCGAAAGTCCGATCACGTCGACGTCTTCCTGCACCGCCGCCGAAGCAATCATCTCCGGCGTCTGCCGCAACCCGGTGTAAATCACTTCCATTCCAGCATCGCGCAACGCCCGCGCAATAATCTTCGCCCCGCGATCGTGGCCGTCCAGCCCGGGCTTCGCAATCAGCACTCGTATTTTCTTTTCAGCCATGGTTTTGTCGTGTCCAGAATACTCTAATGTGTGTCCGCGCCAATAGTGCAACCGGCTCGCTGATGCTTAATATCTCAAATCCACAACCAGATCATCGATCGCCGCATTGAATTTCTCCGGATCGTCGACGAACAGCGCATGGCCGTCGCCCTCAAATACTTCCAGCTGCGCACCGGGGATCGCTTTTTGCATGTCCACCACGCGATCGAAGAACGGGCTCTTCGCCGCGCACACTAAAGTCGGTTTATCGATCTTCGGCAGCACTGCGCGATAATCCGCGGCGTATCGTCCGACCAGCAGCGCCACCGCATCGCTGGTCGGCACGGTCAAAGCCGCCGCAATCACGCGCTGAAGATACTCCTCGCTCTGCGGCTTGTGAAACTGAATCTTCCGCACGAAATAATCTGTGGTGTTTTTCCGGTCTTCCAGCACGCCTTTCAAAACTCCAAAATCCATCTCCAAGTCACCCGGCTGCTGCCCACCCGCGATTTCATCCACCAAAACCAATCCAGCCACGTCGCCCGTCCCGAACTGATCCACATACGAAAGCGTTTCCACCACGGCCATCGACCACCCGACGATCACCACCGGCGCCAGATGCAACTGCTCGATCACCGACCGAATGTCGCGCGCCATCTGCGCCGGATACAGCCCCTCCGTCGTCCGCGCCGATTCGCCCTGCGACCGCGGGTCCATCGCCACTACATGATATTTCTGCGACAGCCCGTCAATCTGCTTCTGCCAAATCCACGCCGGCATGGTCCAGCCCGGCACAAACAAAATCGAAGGGGCCGGCTTCGCCGAGTACAAAGCAATATTTCCCTTGGTAGCCTTGGTTCCCGAAGGCAGCGGATCGCCCACCTCCGCGCTAGCCGACTTCGCCAGCTTTCCCGCCTCGAGGTAATGAATCTTCACGCCATCCGAAGCCGTAACAAATCCACTACGCTCCTTAGCGGGGCCCTTGTCGTTGCCGGACGCGCGCGGACCGAGCGCCAGCAGCCCGCTCACAATCAACGCCGCGATGAAAGTCCGGCCCAGAACTCTCGGTGTTCTCATCTTTTTCTCAGTGTTCTCTGTGGTAGATCTTTAGACGTCGGGAATCACAACACAAACCTTCGAATCCCATCTTTCAAAACCCTAACATGGAAGTTGATTAACAAGCCCACCTTACACTCGGACAACCGTAAGTAAGTCAACACGATCGCTTCATGAATCGGCGCAATACTTTCAACGGCTTTGAGCTCGACAACAACCGAACCCGCTACGAGGAAATCCAGCCGGTATCCGCACTCCAGCTTTACATCTTTGTAAACCACCGGCATCGGCTTCTGCCGCTCAAATCGTATTCCACGCAACGTGAACTCTCGCGCCAAACACTCTTCGTACGCCGACTCAAGCAATCCCGGTCCTAGCAATTTGTGGACTTCGATTGCGGTGGCAATGATCGCGCTCGTGAGTTGTGCGTCGCCCATGGTTACCAGGCGAGAACCTTACCACAGAGAACACAGAGGAAAAGAAGAGGTCACGGAGACAACAAGATGGACGGTAAGTTAAGTAATCGCCACTTCCTGATAGACCCCAAACGTCTCGCGCATCGCGTCGCAAATCTCACCCAGCGTCGCGTACGCCTTCACCGCATCATAAATAAACGGCATCAAATTCGCCGTCCCCGCCGTAGCTTTGCGCAAAGCATTCAACCGTCGCGCCACTTCCTCGCTCGACCGCTCCGCCCGCAATTTCTTCAGCTTCTCCGACTGCCGCCGCGTGATGGTCTCGTCGATCTGCAACAACTCGATCCCTTTCTCCTGCGCCACGTAATCGTTCACGCCCACAATAATCTTTTCCTTGGCGTCCACCGCGATCTGGTAGTTGTAAGAAGCCTCGGCGATCTCCCGTTGCGGATACCCGCGCTCGATCGCGTTCACCATGCCGCCCACCGCGTCAATCTTCTCGATGTAATCCCAGCCGCCGCGCTCGATCTCATTCGTCAGCGTCTCGACGAAATACGAACCGCCTAGAGGGTCCGCCGTATTCGTCACTCCACTTTCATGCGCAATAATCTGCTGCGTGCGCAAAGCCAGCGTCGCCGCAAACTCCGTCGGCAAGGCCCAGGCCTCATCCAAGGAATTGGTATGCAGCGAATTGGTCCCGCCCAAAACCGCCGCCAGCGCCTGCAAAGCCGTCCGCACCACGTTGTTATACGGCTGCTGCGCCGTCAGCGAACATCCCGCCGTCTGCGTGTGAAAACGCAAAGCCCACGAACGCGGATTCTTGGCTCCGAACCGTTCCTTCATCGTCTTGTACCAAATCCGCCGCGCGGCCCGGTACTTCGCAATCTCTTCGAAAAAATCGCTGTGCGCGTTGAAGAAGAACGAAAGCCTCGGCGCGAAGTCGTCGATCTGCATTCCGCGCTGAATCGCCCAATCCACATATTCGATTCCATCGCGCAGCGTAAAGGCCAGTTCCTGAATCGCGGTCGAGCCTGCCTCGCGAATGTGATACCCGCTAATCGAAATCGCATTGAACTTCGGCGTGTGCTTCGCCCCGAATTCGAGCGTGTCCACCACCAGCCGCATCGAAGGTTCCGGCGGGTAGATGTATTCCTTCTGCGCGATGTATTCCTTCAGGATGTCGTTCTGCAGCGTCCCCGAAATCTTTTTCCAATCCGCTCCCTGCTTTTCCGCTACCGCCAGATACATCGCCCAGACGATCGCCGCCGGCGAATTGATGGTCATCGACGTGGTCACATCCGCCAGCGGTATCTGATCGAACAAAACTTCCATATCCGCCAGCGAGCTGATCGCCACGCCGCACTTTCCCACTTCGCCTTCGGACAACGCATGGTCCGCGTCGTATCCCATCAGGGTCGGCAAGTCGAACGCCACCGACAAACCAGTCTGCCCTTGTCCCAGCAAGTATCGGAACCGCGCGTTGGTATCTTCCGCCGTGCCGAAGCCAGCGAACTGCCGCATGGTCCACAGTTTCCCGCGATACATCGTGGGATGAATTCCGCGCGTATACGGCGGCTCACCCGGAAATCCCAGATCTCGCTCAGGTTGGAAATCAGGCAGGTCGGCCTCGGTATACAGCCGCTGAATCGGATAACTCGAAACGGTAGTGAATTCGACCGGCCGCTCCGGCGATTTCTTCAGCGTCGGCTCCAGCGTCGTTGTTTCCCAAGCCAATTCTGCTGCGGAAGGTTTCCGTTCGGTAGCTGCGCTGGATTTGAGAGACGCTGCGGCGGGAGGGGAACTGATATTCGAAGTCAGATCGTCGTGGATCTTCTTAGGCATTCCTGGCACTCCGTAGTGCGTACGCCTCGCGCGTCAGTGCCCATTTTAGGCCGTTCCGAGACGCGCAGCAACACGCGCCTCAGCCCTTGCTTCCTGAAACGCGCCGCCCAATACATCCAATTTGGCTTATTTCGCGCCGGCGGTGTTCGTGCGCTCCGGAGTTCCCGGAATCAGCGGTGTGGGCCCCACATTCCCGCGCAGCGTATCCGCCACCGAAATGCGGTTCACTTCCAAAGTCCGCCCCATCGCCTGATTGAAATTCACCAGCGCCTCCGCCAGATTCGCCTGCGCTCGCAAAGCCGTCCCCTGAGCCGCCGTCAAATCGCGCGAACGCAACACCACGTTGTAGCTGGTAGAAGATCCCAACTGATACTTCTTCTGCTCTGCGTCCAAAGTCTGCTGCGCCAGCGTGCGCGCCTTATCCGCCGCAGCCACCTGCGCCCGGTCCTGCTGCAAAGCGATCAACGCATTCCGGACGTTGATCACGATTGTGTTTTCGGTCTGCCGGTACTGCACCGTCTGCTGCCGCTGATCCAGCTGCGCCCGCGCGCTATCCGACTGCGCCGAACGGTTCCGAATTGGCAGCGTCAAATTCAACCCAACCGCGTACGTCGGAAATTCATTCTGAAACACGTTTTTCAACGCGTCGCTCAGACCGCCATGCCCAATCGTCGTCGTAGTCAGCGGCGTGCTCGCGTAGGCTGGAACACCTCCTACCGTCAGCGGATTTCCATTCACATCAACCAACGGGGAGGCGGGGTCGGCAAGGAACGTATTGCCCACCTGCGTCGTGGTCAGCTGGTTTCCATTCAATCCCTGCGACGTGTACTGAATGTAAGCATCGAGCGTCGGCAACAACCCATTCTGCGTCGCCTTCACTTCAATCCCCGCATTCTTCAAATTCAAATCCGCCTGAAACAATTCCGGCCGCTTCTTCCAGGCTTCCTGCACCGCATCCTGCAGCGGAATATTTTCGACCACGTCTGGCGTGGCAATCGGCGTGGTCGGAACGATTTCGATTCCGGCCACGTCCTGGGCCAGCAGATTCTTGGCAATGTCGTTCAGCAAAACCGTTTCCTGCTGCAATTTGTTGGTCTGCGCCACGATCAGGTTCTGCTGGTCGGTAGCCAGTTGTGATTCCGCCGTCAAAACGTCCAGCGGCGCCATCGTCCCGATTTCCAGCTGCTTTTTGTTGTCGCCATACAATTTCTGCGAAACGCCCACCGCCGCTTCCTGCACTTTCACATTTTCCCGGTCGTACACCAGCTCCCAATAGTCGTTGGCGGTCTGCGTCACCGTCGCGATCACCTGCTGCGCGAATTGCGAATTCGCCACCTTGATGTTGTTTCTCGCTTCGATGATGTACCGCGTGTTCGGCAGAATTCCGAAACCGTTCAGCAGTGGCTGCGACAGCGTCGCCGTCATCACCGGAGTAATCGCCGGATTAAAAAACAGATCCGGCTCGTTCGAAGTATTCCGCGCGGAATTAAACACCACCGACAAATTCGTCCCGGTGTGAAATCCCTGCGTGTACCCCAAATTCACAAAAGCCGTATTCGCATTGACGACCGGCACCGCATTCGTTCCGGTGCCCGCCGTAAACGGGTTGTTCACCGGGATGTTCGCGTGCTGCCAGCCAAAATCCGCGGTCACGATCGGATCGAACGATACCGAAGGCGAAGATCCCAGCACCACCTGCTGGGTGTTTCCAAACTGTGGAATTCCGCCCGCCTTCGCCTTCAGCAATTGCGTCTCTTGAATCCACGGCACAAATCTTTCGATGTTAATGTTCAGGTTGTTTTCCAGCGCCAGCGAAATCGCGTCATCCAGGCTCAACATCAGCTTCCCGCCCTGGATCAGCTGGTCGATCCGAGTCGAGTTCGTCAGCATCGGTTCGGCCACGTGCGCCGGCCGGTAGGGATCGACGATGTTGGGCAGGAAGAACTTCTCGCGGGAATAATCCGGTCCCGCTCCCAGGCGCAAGTCGCGCACCGTGTCGGGCGATGCAGCGCCCGTTTGCGCCTGCGGCTGGCTGGAAGGCTGTACCCCCGCAGGATTCTGGCTCGCAGGCGTGTTTTGCTGCTGCGCCGCCGGCTCCTGGCTCGCCTGCTGTCCAGCCTGTTGGCCAGATTGTTGACCAGACTGTTGGCCTTCCTGCGCCTGCGCGTACACCGGCGCGACAATCAGTGACGCCGCTGCCAACCAGGCAGCCGTGAACTGACTCAACCTTCCCCTCATCGTCTTTATTCTCCCGAAAAACTTACAGACTGGCGCAACAGGCGGAACCAAAACGCAATCGTCCTACCTATTCAAACGCACGAGTGTGCCCATTTGTTTCAAAAGTATATTCCATTGCAAGGCGCTGGCCACGCACGGATTGCTGGATTTAGACGGCTAAACGGGAAAACGTAAGCACCCGGCGTTCGGATTCGGACACTTGCGTACGCATGCGAACATCTAGCGAACCGGAGTTTAGCACCGCCCAATCCGTTCCGACAATCGCGCGGTTTCCATCCGCCGGGTCCCCTCCCGCGCCTGCTTCTCGGTTTTCTGGACGGCGTGCGCGTCCCCGCGGCCATTTTGGCAGTCGACGGACCGTCAACACGGAGCTACGTTGGTGCCGCACCAGAACCGCCGCTCAGCGAAAAGGGGCTTTCTTGTGACCGATCTAACCATCGTGCTCCCAAACCATCCCGGCGCCTTGGCTCAAATGGGCGAAGCCCTCGGCAGCGCGGGGGTAAGCATCGAAGGCGGCGGCGCCTTTGTCGTAGCCGGCAACCGCGTCGCCCATTTCCTGTTCGAAGATGGCCCCGCCGCCCGAGCCGCCCTCGAAGCCGCCGACTTCACCGTCCTCGACGAGCGAGAAGTGCTAATCCAGCGCCTCAACCAGGACGAACCCGGCCAGCTCGGCAAACTCGCCCGCCGCATGGCCAACGCCGGCGTGAACATCGAAACTCTCTACAGCGATCACGCCCACAACCTCATCCTCACCGTCGACAACCTTTCCCGCGGACGCGAGGTCTCCCAACAATGGGAGCGCGACCGAATCGAGCGGCAACTGGCCCGCGAGCGAGGCAACCATGAAAACCCATGACTACCAAGTGCAAATCGAATGGACCGGCAACGCCGGCGAAGGAACCAAAACCTACAAATCCTATCGCCGGGATTACCTCATCGCCTCCCACGGAAAAACTCCTATTCTGGGTTCCGCCGATCCCGCCTTTCGCGGCGACCCAGCCCGCTTCAATCCCGAAGATCTCCTCGTGGCCAGCCTTTCCTCCTGCCACATGCTTTCCTATTTGCACCTGTGCGCCGTTAAAGGCGTAGTTGTTCTCGAATATCGCGATGAAGCCACCGGCTCAATGCTCGAGGCGCCGGGCGGCACCGCGGACTTCACCTCCGTGCGCCTGAGCCCCAAGGTGAAAATCTCCAGCGCCGATCACCAAGAGCTGGCCATGTCGCTCCATCACGCCGCCCACGAGGTTTGTTTTATCGCTCGCGCCGTCAAATTTCCGGTCGAGGTTGCTCCGGAAGTCTTCGTCTAGTTTCTTTCATCTAGGCCACTACGAAACAACTCCGTCCCGCATTGACAGCCTGCCGCTCAGGCTCTACCATTCCCGCGTCATCCGTAGATGCCCGCCCTTTCTTCCATTTCGCGCAGTCGTATTGCTACCACCATCGCGCGGGAATTCGTGTCGCGCGGTCTGGCACTGCTCTTTTTCATTCTTTTGGCTGCAATCGCGTCGGCCGCGCAGGCGCCTTCTTCGTTACCCAAGCCCACCGGTTACGTCAGCGATTTCGCCAACGCCCTCAGTCCTTCAGCCCGCGCCCAACTCGAAGCCCTCTGCACCGAAGTCGACCAGAAAACCCACGCCCAAATCGCGGTAGTCACCGTAAATTCTTTGAACGGCCTCGAACCCGAAGACTACGCCCTGCAGCTCGCCACCAAATGGGGCGTCGGCCCCAAACAATCCAATCGCGGCGTCATGATTCTCTGGTCCCCCAGCGATCGCAAATATTTCACGCTGGTCGGCTACGGCCTCGAGCCCATCCTTCCCGACGGCAAAGTTGGCGGCTTCGGCAGGGAAGCGGTTCCACTTTTCAGATCCGGCAGCAACGATGCCGCGATCCTCCTGCTCACTCGCCGCGTCGCCGACGTCATCGCCCAGGATTCCGGTGTAACTCTCAGCGGCCAGCCCCTTCCGCCGCCGCGCCGGGCCGTCCGAGACTGACGATTCACACTTTGTCGGCCTCGGGCTCGCTCGTGCTGCTGGGCGTTTTCATCTTTTTCATTTACATGATGGCGAAGCGCGGCGGTGGCGGCTCCGGGCCGCGGCGGCGGCAGCGGCTGGTGGATCGGACCCATGATCGCCAGCACCATGGGTCGCGGCGGCTGGGGTGGCGGCGGCTTCGGTGGCGGCTCCTTCGGTGGTGGCGGCGGTGGATTTCGGCGGTTTCGGCGGCGGCTCGTTCGGTGGAGGCGGCGCCGGTGGCGGTTACTAATCGCTCGCCGTCAGTCGGAAATTAGCATCTCGATTCGTGTTTCTTCGTAATGCCAGAGTAACTTTCAGCCTTGGGAAGGTCTAGTAATGGAAGCGAAGCTCAACGAGTACGTAAAACGCCTGAAAGAATCGGGCGGCAAGAACCTGAAAGCCGTCGTCCTCTACGGCTCCGCCGTCACCGGCGAATTTCGCGCCGGCCATTCCGACCTCAATACTCTTATGCATCGTCGAGCGCGCCGTCTCCGAAGATCTCGAAAATCTCCATCCCGCCGCCGAATGGTGGACCAAGCAGGGCAATCATCCGCCGCTCGTTTTCACCCTCGACGAACTGCATCGCTCCGCCGACGTCTTCGCCATCGAACTCCTCGATATGAAGCAAAGCCATCGCATCCTCTACGGCGACGATTTCCTCGCCAATCTCGACGTCCCGCTGCGCCAGCATCGCCTCCAGGTCGAACGCGAACTGCGCACCAACTGGCTCCGCCTGCGCCAGACCGTGCTCACCGCGCCGCTCAGCCACCGCGCCCATCTGGCCATCATGTCCCAATCCGTTTCCGCCTTTTGCGCGCTGTTCCGCCACGCCCTTTTCGCGCTCGGCCAACCGATGCCCGCCACCAAACGCGAAGCCGTCACCGCCCTCGCCGCCTTTACTGGCGCGGACCCCACTGGCTTTCACGCCGTCCTCGACCTGCGCGAAGGAACCAAAAAGACCGGGCAAATCGACGTCGAAGGCTGCCTGAATTCCTACGTGGAGTTCGTCGAAGTCGCCACCGGGGAAGTCGATCGTCGTCTGGACGTGACCTAGGAATTCTGACCTTCAATTCGAAATCGAATTTGCGACTCGTTTTTCTGGTATCTGGAACTTGTTTCTTGCGGCTGGGTCTCGCGTGACTATAATGCGGCCCTCGGAGGCTTTCGATGAAATGGGGATTAGGTTGTCTCGCAATTCTGGTAATCGTGGCGGTCATTGTGGCGTTCGTCATTGGTGGCGGCTATATCAGCGGCCGCAACCAGATGGTCACCCTCAATGAACAGGTCAAATCCAATTGGGCCCAAGTCGACGTCGTCCTGCAACGCCGCGCCGACTTGATTCCCAACCTCGTCAGCACCGTGAAAGGCTTCGCCGCTCACGAAGAAACCGTCTTCGGCGATATCGCCAACGCCCGTGCCGCCTTGCTCGGCGCCAAGACTCCCGGCGACAAAATTGCCGCCAACGGCCAACTCGATGGCGCGCTCGGCCGCTTGCTCGCCATCAGCGAAAATTATCCGCAGTTGAAGTCCAACGAGAATTTCCTGCGCTTGCAGGACGAATTGGCCGGCACCGAAAATCGCATCGCCGTCGAACGCAAGAGCTACAACGATTCGATCCAGGCCTACAACACCTACATCGGCCAGTTTCCCCAGAATTTTTACGCGAAATGGGCGGGCTTCCAGCGCAACAACGATTACTTCTCGGCGTCTCCGACTTCGCGTGAAGTTCCCAAGGTCGCCTTCCCAGACGCGAAACCGTAAAACCGCGCAGGCTTACAGCGGGGAAATTAAAACTTAGGTCTTCTTGGGTGGAAGAGACTGGCGCTACGGGCGCGTTCGCTGGCGCCGCCGGCGCGCTGGCCGGCGTCGGCAGTTTTCCTGGCACCGGCCCCGCAGTCCGTTTCCGCTCCGTCGACGATCCCCAGTCTTCCGGCGGAAACGCGATTCTCCAGAACAGCGGCGACGGCTCCATAAACTCCAGGCCGACGTCCGAACGATCCTGGCTCCGGTCGCTGATGAAAACCACCTTGCACGGCAATTCTTCCGCAGTCTTCGGATGAATCAGCGAAACTTGTTGGCCCCGCGTCAGCCGCGTAGCCAGTGAAATCAGGCATCCATGCGCGTTTACCGTCGTGGTCCGCCCGGCCTCTTCGAATTTTTGCGTCCCGCTCATCCCGCGCACCAGAATCGGTATCGCGATGTGCACGCGCTGCGTCCGCCGGATTTCCGGATACGATATGCGCCCAGTCGGATTAACCAGCGGATCCTTAATGTTTGCCATCTATGGTCCCTTCGTGGACTTTACATCTACAACCAGGCAGCTTGCCTGAGACGCAAATACCCATCCATTCTGAAGCAATCGTCCCGCGCCTCGTAAACTTTATCTCCAACCCTATGTGTGTCAGGCACTATCCGTGCCCGTACTTCGATCGCCAGCAAAAGTTGCCTCGTCGCGCGCTCGGCACCCGCGTCTTGACCACTCGCTATCCCCGCGCTACGCTATCTCCAGTTTTGTACCCGTGCCCTGGAGGGTTTCGCTTCCGCGAATCGAATGAAACAAACCGTCCGACTAGCTGGTGGCATCAACGAACTCTTCGGTACCCTCGACGAAAACCTGAAACTCTTCGAGTCTTCGCTGCACGTCAAAACGCAGCTCCGCGATCACGACCTCGAAATCGAAGGCCAGCAGCCCCAGGTCGAACGCGCCGCCCAGATTCTCGGCGAATACAATAAGCGCATCCTCGACGGACGCGTCCCCAACAGCCAGGAAGTAAAATCCCTGCTGCGCATCGCCACCGGCGATACCAACGCGCCTTCCCGCGGAGCCTTCTCTCCTACGCACACTCGCGCCCTCGGCAAGAAAACCGTCGTCCCCAAAAGCGCCCATCAGAAGCACTACATGGAAACTCTCGAGACCTTCGACATGGTCTTCGCCATCGGCCCCGCCGGCACCGGCAAGACCTATCTCGCCGTGGCCATGGCCGTCACCGCGCTCCTTTCCAAGCAGGTCAGCCGCATCATTCTCGCGCGCCCGGCCGTCGAAGCCGGCGAACGCCTCGGCTTCCTCCCCGGCACGCTGCAGGAAAAAGTCGACCCCTACATGCGTCCGCTCTACGACGCTCTCCACGATCTGCTCGAAGCCGACAAACTCGAAAATTTCCTGGAGAAGGGCATCGTCGAAGTCGCCCCGCTGGCCTTCATGCGCGGCCGCACCCTCAACGATTCGTTCGTGATTCTCGACGAAGCGCAGAACACTACCAGCGAGCAGATGAAAATGTTCCTCACCCGTCTCGGCTTCAATTCCAAGGCGGTCATCACCGGCGATATCACCCAAATCGATCTTCCCGATTCGCGCCGCTCCGGCCTGATCGAAGCCATCGAAGTCGTCAGCAACGTGGAGGGCATCGCCATGGTGCATTTCGATGAACGCGACGTCGTTCGCCACTCGCTCGTGCAGCGCATCATCAAAGCCTATGATGAGCATGCCGCCGCTCATCCCGCCCACAACAGCCGCTTCGCGAATTCCGCGAATCCGCGCGATCGTAATCATCAGTCCTGATCTGCGCGCAATGATTGTGAATCGCCAGCGACGCGTTCGTATTCCGGTGCAGGATTTGAACCGGTTCCTCGCCTCGGCGCAAAAGCGCCTGCGCGTCCCCACCGGCGCCGTCACTGTCGCGCTCGTCTCCGACCTCGAAATGAAACGCTGGAACCGCGCCTTCCGCGGCAAAAATCGTCCCACCGACGTGCTGTCATTTCCGTTGGAAGAAGCTCCGCGAACCTCGAAAAAACGCAGCCGCCGCGCGTCGACGACGCCAAACGCCGATGATCCCTACCTTGGCGACATCGCCATCGCTCCCGCCGTCGCCCAAAAAAATGCCCGCCGCTTCGGCCGCACCTTCACCGCCGAAATGCGTATCCTGATACTTCATGGAATCCTGCACCTGATGGGCTACGATCACGAAACCGATCAGGGCCAGATGGACCGCCGCGAAGGTCTTCTGCGCCGCGAATTGGGATTGCTCTAGTCCATGCCAATTTTTCTCTACACCGTCGGCGTCCTGGCCCTCACCATCGGCCTCGTTCTTTTCTCTTACCTCGACCGCGTCTACCGCGAACTCGGCCGCGTCCACACCGGCCGCGTGCACCGTCACCTCGAGACTTTCGAAACTGAAATCGAGCCGCGCTTTCACATGGAGTCCCGCCGCGCCGGACTAGCCTTCAGCCTGCTCGCGCGTTTTTGGCTGGTCCTCGTTGCCGCTCTCACCGCCCGAGGCGTCCTGTTCTTCGTTCCCGGCACTTGGGAAGCCGCCCTCGAAATGGTGGTCTTTCTGGGCGCGGAAGTTGTCGTGGCCATGCAATTCATTCCCGCGCTGCTGCTTACTCGCGGCCCGGGTAATTGGGTTCTGCCGTTCGTTCCGCTAGCCCGCGCCTTCGTGTTTCTCATCTGGCCCATCCAGGCCGTGCTCGAACTCCTGATTTCCGTTCTGCACTTATCCGAAGACGGCGAAACCACTACGCCCGCCGCCGATCAGCAGCAAGCCATCGAAGCCTTCGTCGACGCCGCCACTGAAGAAGGCATCATCGAGCAGGACGAAGCCCGCCTCATCGAATCCGTCGTCGAATTCGGCGATAAGCGCGTTCGCGACGTCATGACTCCGCGCCCCGACGTCGTCGCCATCCGCGATTCCGCCACCCTCGAAGAACTCGGCGAATTGGTCGTCAAAACAAAATTCTCGCGCCTGCCCGTCTTCGGCAAATCGCTCGACGACATCACCGGCATCGTCATGGCCCGCGATATGCTCGCCGTCTCCGACCGCGAAGCGGGCCATCGTTACGTCCGCGAACTCATGCGCCCGGCCTTCTTCGTCCCTGAAACCAAATTCGGTTCCGAGCTGCTCAAAGACATGCAGCGCAAAAGCCAGCAGATGGCCATCGTCATCGACGAATATGGCTTGATGGCCGGAGTCGTCACCATCGAAGATCTGGTCGAAGAAATCGTCGGCGAAATCGGTGAAGAAGATCGCGCCCCGTCGCCAGACGTAGTCCGCGACGCCACGGGCGCCCTCGTCATCCGCGGCAGCGTTCAACTCGACAAGCTCAGCGAACTCTTCGGCGTCCAGCTCGACGCCGGCATGCAACACTCCGCCGCCACCACCATCGCCGGCCTGCTGAATGGCCTCGTCGGCCACGTCCCCAAAGCCGGAGAAATCATCGACGCCGACGGCCTCCGCTTCGAAGTCATCGAAGCCAACCAAAGAAAAGTTCTCCGCGTCCGCGCCCGCCCCATAGCCGCCAGCCCGACTCATCAGCAATAACAATTTAAAATTGATCGTGAAGTGACCTCCTATCGCGCAGTCTCCGTGATCTCCAGCCTTTCTCTGTGCCCTCTGTGTTAAATCTTTTCCTTCGCGTACAATTAACGAATCCATGCCCTTCAAATCCGGCTTCGTCGCCATCGTAGGCCGTCCCAACGCCGGCAAATCCACCCTCGTCAACACCCTCGTCGGCCAAAAAGTAGCGATCGTCTCCCCCAAGCCGCAAACCACCAGAAACCGCATCCAAGGCATCCTCAACCGCGAAGACGCCCAAATCGTCATCGTCGACACCCCCGGCATCCACCGCCCAGAAAACGTTCTCAGCCGCATGATGATGGACGAGCTTCAGCACGCCCTCGACGGCATCGACATCCTCTGCCTCATCGTCGATTCCACCGTCGACTTCGGCGCCGGCGACCGCTTCGCCATCGAATGGGTCCAGCGCTTCCGCGGCCCGGTTTACTTGCTCCTCAACAAAGTCGACCGCATCAATAAAGCCCTGCTGCTACCCATGATCGAGCGCTACAACAAAGAATTCGCCTTCGTCGAAACATTCCCGATCTCTGCCGCCTCCGGCGCCGGCTGCCTCGATCTCGTAAATTCTTGGCTCACTCGCCTGCCCGAAAATCCGCCATTGTTTCCGCCCGACCAATTCACCGATCAGCCCGAGCGATTCCTCGCCGCCGAAATCGTCCGCGAAAAAGCCATTTTTGCCGTGCATGACGAAGTCCCGCACGCCATTGCCGTCATGGTCGATACCTACGAGGAAAGTCCCAAAATTCTCAAAATTCGCGCCACGATTTACGTCGAACGCGACGGCCAGAAGGGCATCCTGATCGGCAAGGGCGGGGAAGTCATAAAGAAGATTGGCACCGCGGCGCGCAAAGAACTCGAACACATTCTCGGCACCAAGATTTTTCTGGAACTCTTCGTCAACGTGCAACCCAACTGGCGCCAGAATTCCAACATCGTCCGCCAGCTCGACTGGCACCGCCAGCTCGAAGACCTCGGCAAACGCCAGGAACTCGCCTCCACCGAAGTCGAAGACGACTAAACTCGCCTAAGATTTCACTGGCGAAATTCCCAGCGAGCGCAATTTCCGGTACAAATGGCTGCGCTCCAGCCCAAGCGATTGTGCCGCCTTCGTCATATTCCACCGATTCTCTTCCAACTTGCGCAGCACGAATTCTCTCTCGTACGCCGACCGCGCCTCATGCAAACTCTCATAAGGTTTCTGCGGACTCTTCGACGCCCCTCGAAATAATTCCGGCGGCAAATGATGCGCCTCAATCTGCGGCGAAGGGCACACAATCACCAGCCGCTCCACCAGATTTTTCAGCTCGCGAACGTTCCCCGGCCATGGATACGTCAGCAAAACTTCCATCGCCGATGCGCCAAATTCCTTCGCCTTCTTCCCGTACTCTTCGCAGAATGTCGCCAGAAACGCCGCAGCCAGAATCGGGATATCCTCGGTCCGCTCTCGCAACGCCGGCACGTAAAACGGAATCACGTTCAACCGGTAAAACAAATCCTCGCGAAACGCCCCGCGCCCAATCTCATCCTCGAGCTTCTTGTTGGTCGCAGCAATAATCCGCACGTCCACGTCGGTCGTTTGATTCGAGCCCAACGGTTCGACGCGCTGCTCCTCGAGCACCCGCAGCACCTTCGATTGCGTCTTCAAACTCATGTCCCCGACTTCATCCAGAAACAATGTCCCGCCGTCCGCCTTCTGAAATTTCCCGATCTTGTCTTCGCTCGCCCCGGTAAAACTCCCTTTGCGATGCCCGAACATTTCCGACTCAATCAATTCTTCCGGAATCGCCGCACAATTCACTTCCACAAATTGCTTCTCGCCCCGCAAGCTGCTCGCGTGCAGCGCCCGCGCCACGAGCTCCTTGCCCGTGCCGCTCTCGCCGTAAATCAAAACGCGCCCGTTCGTCGGTGCGGTCAGTGCAATCTGCTGCCGCAGCGCCTTCATCGGCACGCTACCACCCAGAATTTGCGTGTGTTCCTGCAACTCCTCGCGGAGCCGCTGGTTTTCCGTGTCCAGCCGCAAGTACTCGAGCGCGTTCCGCACCACCAGAACCGTCTTCTCCAGCGACAGCGGCTTCTCGATGAAATCGAAAGCCCCCAATTTGGTCGCGCGCACCGCCGTCTCGATATTTCCGTGCCCAGAAATCATCACCACCATCGGCGCGTCATCGCGCGCCCGCATCCGTTCGAGCGTATCCAACCCATCTAGCTTCTTCAGCCACACGTCCAGCAACACTAATTCGAACTTGCGCTCCTCCAGAATCTGCAGGCAAGCCTCGCCCGAATCCACCGCCGCCACGTCGTAACCTTCGTCGCGCAGCAAAGCTCCCAGCGATTCGCGGATTCCCGCTTCGTCGTCAACTATAAGTATCGATGCCTGCATGATGTGTTTCTGAAGTCCTTCCAGAAAAAGTCTGGATGAAACGCTGTGGTTTTCGCTCATGTCTCGTCGAATCTTGTTTCGTTGTCGCCGTTGGCCCTACACTCCAGGAGCAGCGGGCGTCCCTGCAGACGTTCCCGCGGGCGCCGGCGTCACAGTCGCCTCCGCCGCCGGGAACCGAATCACGAAGGTAGTCCCGGTAGGCAAATTGTCTTCCACCCGAATCGTCCCGTTATGCTCCGCGATGATCCGGCTAGCGATCGCCAACCCCAACCCCGTCCCGCGTTCCTTGGTAGAAAAATGCGGCAAGAACAACCGCTCCTTATCCTCCGGCGAAATCCCATGCCCGCTGTCCGCAATAATAATCTCCACCGCATCGCCTTCCGCTTCCGCCCGCGTAGCCACCCGCAGCCTGCGTATCGAAGACCCTTCCATCGATTCCGCCGCGTTATCGATCAAATTCGCGATCACCCGCCGCAGCAATTCCCGGTCCGCCTTCACCACCGGCAAGGGTTCCGCCAACTCCGTCTTCACCACGATCGATTCCAGTCGCCCTTGAAACAAATGCAGCGCGCTCGATACGATCGAATTCACATCCTCGCGCGCCAGCCGCGCAGTAGGGAATCGCGCAAACTGTGAAAACGCCTCAACCAGCGACTCCAGCGTATGCACTTCGCGTTCAATCAATCCCGCGCACTCCGCTACCAATTTCTCCAAATCATTCGAAATATGATCCGGGCGCCGCGCCTTGGTCCGCTCCAGATAACGCAGCAGCCGCTGCGCCGAAAGTTGAATCGGCGTCAGCGGATTCTTAATCTCATGCGCGATCCGCTGCGCCACTTCCTGCCACGCCGCCGCCTTTTGCGCTCGCAACAGATCCGTCAAGTCGTCGATCACGATTACAAATCCCGGATTCGACTTCCGCGGCCCCAGCGAACTCACCGTCACCGCCGCCCGCACCAGCCGCCCGGACGTCGCAATTTCAATTTCCCGTGACGCGCCGCCCATCCGCAATGACCGCCGCATCAAATGCAGCACCGAACGCGCCGCGTCTTCCCCCAGCAATTCCGTCAGCGTCCGCGCCTCGCGCGCGTAATCCCCCAAAATCGCCGTCACCGCCGAATTCACCCGCGAAACATCTCCCGCCGAATTCAGCGAAATAACCCCAGTCGGAATATTTTCGAGAATCGCTTCCATCAATTTCCGGCGCCGCTCGCGCTCCTCAATCGCCTGTTCCAAACTCTGCGTAAATTCGTTGATCTGCCGCCGCCCTTCGCCCAGTTGCTCCGTCATCCGGTTGAACGACCGCACCAAAGTCCCCAGCTCGTCCTGCGCCTGCACCGTGATCCGATGATCGAAATTCCCGCGCGAAATCTCTCGCGTAGCCTCGGCCAATCCCTGAATCGGCACTGTCACTTGCTTCGACAAAAACAGCGCCGACCACGTGGTCACGAACATCAAAATCAAAGTGACCAGCATCAGCGCCAGCAAGATCTCGCGCTTGTACGCCCGCAAATTCTGCTTCTGTTGCGTATACGTGTTGGTTTGGTTCTCGACTTCCGAATAGCGATCCAGATAATCGTTGGGCAGCGCGCGGCCGACGTAAAAGCGTCCGTCGCCCAGCGGCGCGCTCCCTGCCAGATACAATTGCTTGCCCACCTTCCAGATTTCCGGACCGCCTGACGGATTTTCCATCAGCACCGGCGCGATCGGATCGAGGTTCACCCCCGCGGGCGCCCCGCCCACCGGAGCCGCTTTTTGATACGCCAAACCGGAGGCCAGTCCCTTTGCCGGCTGAATCCACGAAGCGTCCGTCGACCACACCAGTTGCGGATTGGTCTGGTCCGGCTTTCCCCTTTCAACCGCATTCGCCGCAATTCCGTTTAAACGCGTGACGATGTCGTCCCGCAGGTCGTCCACCAGGTCCTGGCTCTCCTGTTTTGCGTTTTCCAGCGGTTTGGGGAACCACGAAATCAGGGCGCGATTCACAATCGCGTAGCTGAAGAAAAATAGAAAAATGACGGGTAGGGAAGAAATGGCCAGCGTCACCAAGACCATCTTTACTTTGAACCGCGAGCCGATCTGCCCGCTGCGCCGCTCTGCCCACAAACGCAGCAGCGTACGTGCCAAAATTAACGTGAGGACCAGCAGCGACGCAGCGAAAATCGTGGATAGCGCGAAGAAAACCGCAAAGGTGCTGCCTTCTTCAGGCTGCAGGGGGACTTTCAGAGATCCGAGCGTAAAGACCGCTGCTGACAGCAGCGCCAATACCACGAGGCCAGCGATCAGCCAAAATTGCCGCCTCTTCTTGGAGCGCTGTGCGTTCATGAAACACACACCGCGTACGATGAAACTGTGCCTTTCAGACTCGAAAGGCACACTCGATGATCGCTGATTCGCGGCAAATGTGGGGCGCCTGACATGGAAATTCGACCTTAACGGCCCACTTTACCCATGTCAAGCGAAGTGTTGCGTAGTTGCCACACCAGTGTGGTTACTAATTCCGAGACATCTGGCCTAGCCGTTCTTCCGCTGGAATTCCTTCATAAATGACGTCAGCGTCTCCACCGAAGCCTTCGGCACAGCGTTATACAACGAAGCCCGCATCCCGCCCACCGACCGGTGACCCGCCAAGCCAATCAGCTTAGCCTCCGTCGATTCGCTCGCGAATTTCTTCTCCACCGCTTCATCGCCGCCCGCAATCCGGAACGTCACGTTCATTTTCGAACGCGAATCCTTTTCGATCGGGCAGGTGTAATACCCGTTGCTCGAATCGATCGCGTCGTAAAGCACCTTCGCCTTGGCTGCGTTGGCCGTTTCGATCGCCGCCGCGCCGCCTTCTGATTCGATCCAGTCCAGCACCAGCCCCACGATGTACACCGCAAACGTCGGCGGCGTGTGGTACAGCGATTTTTCCTTGATGTGCGTCCGGTACTGCAGCACGGTCGGCAAATTCTTGTCCGCGCGCTCCGCCAAATCTTTCCGCACAATGACCACCGTCGCTCCCGAGGGTCCCAGATTCTTCTGCGCGCCCCCGAAAATGCACCCGAACTTGTTCACGTCGATCGGCTTCGACAAAATGTCCGACGACATATCAGCCACCAGCGGTACCGTGCCCGTTTCCGGCATCGTGCTCCACTGCGAGCCTTCAATCGTATTGTTCGTACACATGTAGACGTACGAAGCGTCGCCCGACAGCTGAATCTCGCTCGCGCGCGGCACCCGTGTGAACTTCTCCGCCTCGGTCGAAGCCGCCAGCCGGTAGGGAATTCCTTTCTTCAACTCCGAAATCGCCTTGCCTGTCCACATCCCGGTGTGCAGCACGTCAATCGGCTTGCCCGCCACGCACAGGTTCATCGGCGCCATGGTGAATTGCGCGCTACCTCCGCCCTGCACGAAGATCACGCCGTAATCGTCGGAAATCCCCATCAACTTGCGCATCTTCGCTTCCGCCCGCGCAATAATGTCTTCGAATTCCTTCGAGCGGTGGCTCATCTCCATCACCGACATACCTGTCCCGCGGTAATCGGTCAATTCCTCGCGAATGCGTTCCAGCACGGACAGGGGCAGCGCCCCGGGTCCGGCATTAAAGTTAGCGGCGCGATTCGTGGCGCGCTCCGAAGTAATCGTCGTCTGAGTCAATTTCAAGTTCCTCTCTCCAGTCGGTTTTCACATCCCCTGCTGCTTGGTACAAGTGCGGGCAAGGCGTCAAGGATAGCAGAACCCGCCGAACCCTGCGAATCCGTACTCTTACGGGCCTATAACCGCATATCCGCCGTTATTCGAATGGGCACGTTGCGTGGAAGTTCGCCTGTTCAAAAAATCTCCCCGTGGCATCATCTGCTCAACGCAGCAATCGCTTGGGGGAAACTGTGAAACAGATCAAGCTCTTTGCCCGGTACAGTGTGCCGTTAGTATGGGGAATCGTGGGCCTCGTGGCTGGATGCCTCGCCACCTATTTCGCCCTCGCCTTCGTTTGGACGTACATCATCCTGCGCCACGTAGCCATCACGCCAGCGGACGGCCTGACCGTTATTCTCCTTTCCGTGATTTCTGGTGTTTTCATTGGCTCCGCTTCGTTGTACGCTTCTGCGCAAACACATTGGCAGGGAGCCAGGCATCACAGCTAAAAACGTAGCGTAGTAGCAGTGGACCAGTGGACTCATGTCGTACAGTGCCG
This sequence comes from uncultured Acidobacteriota bacterium, assembly GCA_963711325.1. Taxonomy (GTDB): domain Bacteria; phylum Acidobacteriota; class Terriglobia; order Acidiferrales; family UBA7541; genus Palsa-295. The sequence continues at coordinate 556,305 of CAVQDR010000003.1, forward strand.
GGGTTTCATCTTTGAAAATCCTGATCTGTGGCGAATGTCCCGATCCTCTCAGCACCGTGGCGCAGTCGCTCAACCGGCTGCGCGTCGAGCAAATGCGCTCCGAACTCCTCCAGCGCACCCCGGTCTCCGCGTCGCCGCCAGATCCCCAAGCCTCCGCCCAGCAGGATCCTTCGTCGCCCGCACCTGCGCCCCTCGCCTGATTTTTCGATTCATTCGCACAGCCTTGACACCCCGCGCAAGCTGCCAGTAAACTGAAAAGCTCGTTTTCACTGCGGAGTTGATCTGAATGCTTCTGTCCCGGGACTACGTCGGTTATATGGCCAAGGAAGTCGTCAAACGCCTCGTGGCCGGCAAGATGATTGAAGTCAAGAGCCTGGAGAACGTCACCACCCAGGTTCGCCAGGTTATGGCTGAAGAAGTCACCATCGAAGACCGCATCAACGAAGAAGTCCGCGAAATTCTGGCCAAGTACGCCGATGAGATGCGAACCTCCGGCGCTTCCTATCAGGAAATGTACAAAAAAGTGAAAGGCCAGCTCGCTCGCGAAAGGAAACTCATTCTCCGCTAATGCGACTCAGCCGCGAAAAAACGGTTCGGCTCTCTCATCGTGTTCTTGATTTTCTGGTCGCCAGCCCCGACGTCGATTTCGTCGAAGACCGCGACACCATCCGCCACGAAATCGTCAACATCTTCACCTCGCTCCTAAAGCTCGAAGAGCAGGTCGACACCGAAGTCCGCACCAAGATCTCCTCCCAGAAAAAAGAAATCCTGGAAGGCTCCGAAGAGTGGGACATCACCTACCGCAAGTACTACGATGAAGGCCTCAAGCGCATGGGCGTAGAACAAACCCCCCGCCGCGAAGAGACGCGTTCTCACCGATAGTTTCGCGCTGCAAACATCCTGAAAAAAAAAGCGCCCGGCCAAAGCCGGGCGTTTTTGCTTTACGCGCGTCAGAGTTGCAAGTGGCAAATTGGAGCGGGAAGGGCGGGACTTCAGTCCTGCCGAAAACCGCCGCAAGCAAGAGGGGCTTTCAGCCCCTGAAGCCACGACCGCCGTAAACCGCCATTCACACCAGTAGACGCGCCGATAATGCGCGCCAAAAAAGTCACCGTCGCCGATACCCGTAACCGGCACCAAAAAACGAGTTGTCATTCCGAGCGTAGCGAGGAATCTGCTGTTTACGATGAGCAGGCGAGATCGTTCGCAAAGAAAATCCAAACAACGGATCTTTCGTCAGGGCACGGCCTCAGCCCTGCCAAAAACGGTGAAAACGAAGCGCGGTTCTAGCCGCTGAGGGAAAATACCGCCAAACTATGGATTATTCGGGTCCGTCCGCTTCTGCAAAGTCGGTCGGTCTGGATCCGCACTTGGATCCGATTGCCCCGCAGTGGAGGGCGCGTTCGGATCGTTCGTCCCGGTCTTCTTCCTCAGCTTCGGCGCGTTCGGATTCTTATCGTTGACCTTCACATTCATCTCGATCAACTGCAGCCGCTTCTTCACCACATCAAATTCCGACGTGGTCACGATGTATTCGTCGCGCTGCGGCAGGATCGTCGCAATTTCCTTCTGCGAAGCCTCAATCCGGTCCGGCGTAGGCGGGTGCGTCGAGAAGAACTTCGGAATCGTCCCCGGCTGCTTCTTCTCGTCTGCCGCCACTTTCTCGAAAAACGCCACAAACGCGTTCGGGTCGTATCCGGCCTTGTACATGTACTGCAGTCCGAGGTAATCCGCTTCGCGCTCATCAACGCGCGTGAATTGCAAGAACGCCATCGGAATCGCGAACTGCATGCCTTGGTAAATCGCGTACCCCGCCAAGCGTGTAAGGGATGAAAATCATCGCCGGAATCATGGCCAACTGCGTAATCTCGCTCTTGGTCGCCTGCTTCGTGCCGTGACGCGCGCAAACGTGAGCGATTTCGTGCGCCATCACTCCGGCCAGCTCCGATTCCTCATCTGCATGCAGAATCAACCCGCTGTTCACGTAGAAAAATCCACCGGGCAAGGCGAACGCGTTCACCACGTCCGAATCGATAACTTTAATCGTAAAAGGAACCTGCGCGTCTGAATTGCGCACTAGGTTCTGGCCCACCCGGTTCACGTACTCATTTACCACCGGGTCATTAATAAATTTCGCCTGCCGCTCGATTTCCGCAGAAAGCTGCTTGCCCAGCGCAATTTCGCGTTCCAGCGAATAAAAATTCAGCCCGTGCCCGACGTTCCGGTTGCCAATTGCATTCACGTCCTGCTTGGTGCCGGCCTTGACGTTGGGGTCGTTCGAAGCCTGCCCAGTCGTCTGATCCGCCTGCTGCACATCGCCGGCGCCCGCCCCGGATCCCGACTGTTGCTGGCTCCCAGACGCGCTCCCGCCCGCCTGCGATCCTTGCTGCGGTGTCGGTGACGAGCTTTGCGATGGAGTCGATGACGAACTTTGCGAGGAGGGAGTCGGTGCCGGTGCGCTGGTCTGCTGCTGCGCGTTCGCTACGCCCGAGGAGGACGTGATCAGCGATGCCGCGACGATCATCGCGCCCAATTGTGCCGCCAAATTCATTCTCATCGGTACCTCCGGCGGATACTGGCGGGATTATACACCCCAAAACACCAATCCCCGCACCCCTGCCACTGTGCCTATGATGTCACATCCTCGAAATTAGTTTCCTTTTGCCGCGCGCGCATCTTGCCCATGGCTCTTCCGGGTCGTTGGCCTCGCGAATCTCCCCGCGCGCCTCGTATTGACCTCTCTCCCGATTCTGTCTACATTTGTTAAGTGCCCGCCCGCAAAATCCAAGTTGGTCAGGTCTGGAAGAAGGAATCGACCGGCGAACAGTATTTGATTACAAAGGTTTACACCGAAGCCCTGGCCACTTACGCCATGCTCCGCAAAGCCGGCGCTGAAAATGAGCGCGCCGAAAAAGTCAAAGTCGATCACCGCGGCCCGGTCAAGATGCTCCCCGGTTTCACCTACACTCAGGAATCTGACGACTTCTAGCCGCCCGCATTCTGTTTACATCGACCTCACCGGTAGCTTCACCACGTCGTCCACTTCCATGATTTCCTTGGTCAGATAGCCCTCCGCATATTTGACCCCGATCATTCGCCCAAAGTGTTTGGCCTGGCACGCTCATCCGTTCTTCCAGTTCGTCGAGCGGCAGAAATACTTTCCCCTTGCGATCCTTGTCGGGCGGATCGAACTGCGATTTGTACGCCAGAATCGCTTCGCGGCGCCGGTCGTAGAACTCAGTGATGTCTACCGCGAAATGCGGCCGCACGTCCTCGTACGCCGCCGCGTACAGAATCTTGAACGGCCGAAAAGCCTCGCCCGTCAACCCTTTGTAGTTCTGCAGCCCGGCGATGAAACACGCTTCGTAGCCCAGCGCCGCCGCCGCGTAATGGTCCGGATGGCGCCCGTCCCAGTAGGGCAGAATCACCGTGCGCGGCTGCAGCTCGCGAATAATCTCCGCGATGGTCTGCTTGAATTCGTCGCAGACCCGCAGATGCGCGTCCGGCAAGCCGGCGTTGCGCCGCACTTTCAGGTTCAGCAGCTTTCCGGCGGCCGTGGCTTCCTCCAACCGCGTCTCCGGAGTGCCGCGGGTGCCGGTCTCTCCGCGGGTCAGGTCGAGAACCCCCGTCGCGTATCCTTGCTTCGCCGCGCGCAGCAGCGTTCCACCGCTGGTCAGTTCCGCGTCGTCCGGATGCGCCGCAATCACCAGCAAATCGATCTTCATCGTTCCTCCAACGTGTTTGTTCACCGATTCTAGCAGGCCAATCAGGATTCGGATTACAATCGGTTTCGCGAATCGGATGAAAGCAGCGAGGAGATCGCCATGGCCGGGAAGCCGCTCGAAAATCAGGTTGCCATTGTCACCGGAGCCGCGAAACGCATCGGCCGCAGCATCGCGCTGCGCCTCGCCGCCGAAGGCGCCAGCGTCGTCATCAACTACGAATCTTCCAAGCCCGAAGCGCAGCAACTCGTCGATGAGATCAAATCAGCGGGGAATCGCGCCATCGCCGTTCAAGGCGACGTCTCCAAGCGCGCCGACGTGCAGAAACTTTTCGCCGCTACCGAAGCTGAATTCGGCCGCCTCGACATTCTGGTCAATAACGCCGGCATGTTCTTCGCCGCCGACTTCGAGCAGCTTACCGAAGAGCAGTGGGACCGCATCCTCAACACCAACTTGAAATCACAGTTCCTCTGCTGCCAGACCGCTGCGCCGCTGATGAGGCGCGGAGGCGGCGGGCGCATCATCAATATCTCGTCGCTCGGCGGCATCTTGCCGTGGCCGGCTTTCACGCACTACTGCGTTTCGAAGGCTGGATCGATCATGCTGACGCGGTGTCTGGCGCGGGCGTTCGGCCCCGAAATCACGGTGAACAGCGTCGCTCCCGGAACCATTCAGTTTCCCGGCGAAGCGCCAGATGAAGATTACATCCGCAAAGTCCCGCTGCATCGCACCGGCACCGGCGACGAAATCGCCGACGCCGTTTTCTATTTCGCTACCGCGAAATTCGTCACCGGCCAAATCCTGCCGGTCGATGGCGGCCGCTCGCTGGTTTAGGTTGGTTGGACGGTCGAACCCGCTACGAAATCGCGGGATTCAGTTTTTCGGGGTTGATACCGAGATCTTTGATGGCCTGATCGACGACGCCGGGTTTGATTTTGCCTTCGAGGAACAATTCGTTCAGGGTGGCGACCACGATGAAACGGGCGTCGACTTCGAAGAATTCACGCAGCGAGGTGCGGCCTTCGCTGCGGCCGAAGCCGTCGGTGCCTAGCGACGCCATGCGGTTCGGAACCCATTTCGAAATCACGTTGGGCAGCGTCTTAAGATAATCAGTGGCCGCAATCACCACGCCTTCCGCGCCCTTTAGGCACTCGGTGACGTAGGGAACGCGCGGGGTCTCGGAAGGATGCAGGCGGTTCCAGCGATCGGCTTCGTTGCCATCCATGTAGAGTTCTTTGTAGCTGGTAACGCTCCACACATCGGCGGCGACATTATATTTGTCTGCCAGGATTTGCTGGGCCTTCAGCGCTTCGTTCAAAATGGCGCCGCTGCCCAGAAGCTGTGCGCGCAGTTTTGCCGATGAGGAATTCGCGGCGGCCTTGTATTTGTACATCCCGCGCAAAATTCCTTCGCGGACGTCGCCGGGCATGGGCGGCATCGCGTAATTCTCGTTCATCACCGTGATGTAGTAGAAGATGCTCTCGCCGTCGTGGTACATGCGGCGAATGCCGTCCTCAATAATCACCGCGAGTTCGTAGGCATAGGCGGGATCGTAAGCCTTCAGGTTCGGTACCGGCAGCGCCAGAATATGGCTGTTGCCGTCCTGATGCTGCAGGCCTTCGCCGGAAAGGGTGGTGCGTCCCGCGGTCCCGCCCAGCAGGAAGCCCCGTACGCGCATATCGGCCGCAGCCCAGATGAAATCCGCGATGCGTTGGAAGCCGAACATTGAGTAATAAATGAAGAACGGAATGGTGTTGATGCCCTGGGTGGCATAGGCGGTACCGGCGGCGATGAACGAGCCCATCGAGCCCGCTTCGGTGATGCCTTCTTCCAGAATCTGGCCGTCTTTCTTCTCGTGGTAGTACAGCAGGGTGTTGACGTCCACTGGCTCGTACTTCTGTCCCACGCTGGAATAAATTCCGATGGTGCGGAACAAGGACTCCATGCCAAACGTCCGCGCTTCGTCCGGCACAATCGGCACGATCAACTTGCCGATCTCCGGGTCTTTCAGCATTTTTTTCAGAATGCCGACGAACGCCATCGTAGTGGAAACTTCGCGGCCTTCGCTGCCGTTCTCAAATTCCTTGAAGAGTTCGGCGTTGTCAGCGTTCAGGGCCTTGGCGCGCGTGCTGCGCGAAGGAACATAGCCGCCCAGTTCCTGACGACGCGCATGTAAATATTCCAATTCCTCGGAATTTTCCTCGGGTCGATAGAAGGTGATGTCCGCGACTTGCTGATCGCTGAGGGGAATGTCGAAGCGCGTGCGGAATTCCTTGAGTTCTTCTTCGTTGAGCTTCTTCTGCTGGTGGGTGACGTTCTTGCCTTCACCCGCTTCGCCCAACCCGTAGCCCTTGATCGTCCGCGCCAGAATCACGGTCGGCTGGCCCTTGTGCTCGGAGGCCGCTTTGTACGCGGCGTAGACTTTGCGCGGATCGTGCCCGCCCAAGCGCAGGCGGCGCAGTTCTTCGTCAGAAAACGGTTCGACGAGTTTCAACAGCCGCGGATCAGAGCCAAAGAAATGTTCGCGCACGTAGGCGCCCGATTCGACCACCAGTTTCTGGTATTCGCCGTCAACGAGTTCGCCCATGCGCTTGACCAGCAAGCCTTCCGTGTCGCGATCCAGAATCGCGTCCCACTCGGTGCCCCACAAAACCTTGATGACGTTCCAGCCCGCTCCGCGGAACGCCGATTCCAGTTCCTGAATGATCTGGCCGTTGCCGCGCACCGGCCCGTCCAGTCGTTGCAGGTTGCAATTGATCACGAAAATCAGGTTGTCCAGCTTTTCGCGCGAGGCCAGAGTGATCGCGCCCAGCGATTCTGGCTCGTCCGTTTCGCCGTCGCCCAGGAACGCCCAGACTTTCGCATCGGTCTTCGGTTTCAGTCCGCGATCTTCGAGGTAACGATTGAAACGCGCCTGATAAATCGCCATCAGCGGCGAGAGTCCCATCGAAACGGTAGGGAACTCCCAAAAATCGGGCATCAGCCACGGGTGCGGATAGGACGACAGTCCGCCGCCGGCTTTCAACTCGCGACGGAAATTTTCCAGCTTCTCGGTGGAGAGCCGGCCTTCCAAAAACGCCCGCGAATAAATTCCCGGCGCGGCGTGGCCCTGAAAATACACCGTGTCGCCGTCAAAACCAGAATTGCGCGCGCGGAAAAAGTGGTTGAAGCCGACTTCGTACAGTGTGGCCGACGAAGCAAAGGTGGAAATGTGGCCGCCGATGTTGTGTTCTTCTTTATTCGCGCGGACCACCATCGCCGCCGCGTTCCAGCGCACCAAACTCTTAATCCGGCGCTCAAGTTGCTGGTCGCCCGGAAAATCCGGCTGCAACTGGTGCGGGATGGTATTTACGTAGGGCGTGTTCGCGGTGAAAGGAATCTCGATGCCGATGAGCTTGGCGTGCGCGCGCAGCCGTTCCAAAATATAGGTAGCGACTTCCGGCCCGCTCGATTGCAATACTGAATCAAGCGACTCCAGCCATTCCTGAATCTCGGGCCCGTCCAGGCCCTGTAGCGGCGCACTCAGCTCGTTTTCCATGTCCTCGTTCGGTCCTCTTTCAGCGCGAAGCGCTCAGCAGCGCGCGGCCTGAAACTCGCAGCGTCGCCGGCAATTCGGCACGATTAGAATACACCCGACCAGCCCTGCGCGTATGCCCTGAACTGATCTCCGAAATCGTCATGGTCAGCGACTCTCGGCGGCCAGCTTGGCCAGGAATTCGCGGTCGGCCGGCAGAAAATTCAGACCCGCCAGCTTTTCGCGCTCCGTCCATTGCATGGTTTCGAATGCCAGATTGCGAATCGCGCCGGCGTCGAGCGTTGCGGCGAAAAATACCAGCTCGATCGGCTCGCTCATCTCAGCATACCGATGTTGCGTACGAAACAATTCGGCGCCGATGGTTGAGGCGACCCCCAGCTCTTCCTCGAGTTCACGACGCAGCGCCTGTTCCAGCGTTTCGCCCGGTTTTACTTTGCCGCCGGGAAATTCCCAGAACAGGCCAAAGGAATCGCCGCGGCGGCGCTGGCAGGCAAGGATCTTGCCCTCGGATTCGATGACTGCCGCGACCACCGTCAGCATCGTGGCGTTTCCTCCCTTTCGCTCCGGCCGTCTTGCATCAGGGTTCCTGTTTTTTCCCCTCAACTTCGACGAAGGTGTTGGATTGCAGACTGCCCAAAAAGGGCCTATTAAAACCAGGCTCGACTGCTTATTTTCAGTAAGTTGCGGAGATTTTTAATCGCGCGCTTGCCGATTAAAAGTGCTCCGGCCACGCCCGACCCGACCCGCATTTTGCGCCGCGTATTTCCTAAAGACGCGGAGCAGTTCTTGGGCGCCGCGAACCAGCGGCGGACCTGGCGTGTTGAGCCATTCGTCGCGGATTACCACTACCCGCTTGTTCTGAATGGCGCTGACATCCCGCCAGGCTGGATTGCGCAACGCGGTTTCGGGCTCGGCGCGGGTGCCGGTGGCGGCCCAAGCCAAGACGATGACGTCCGGATTGGCTTCGGCGACTTGATCGTCGCTGACGCGCTGGCCAGTGGGCACCACACAGTTTCCGCCGGCTAGTTCGACAAGTTCCGCGACCCACGGTGGGGAGCTGATCCGCGGGTTGGGCCAGGCCTCGCAGTAGGCCCGCAGGGGCGTCGCGCGGCGTAGCTTGGCTGCTGCGCGGCCCACGGCGTCGAGATCGGCTTGCATGTGGCGGACTAGGGCGCGTGCGGCCGCGTTACGGTTGACCAGGCGGCCGAGAGTGCGGATGTCGTTCTGGATGTCGGCGAGCGTTCGAGGATTGATAGCCAGGAAGGCGAATGGCTCGGCGAGGATCTGGGTGACGGCTTCAGGCGCGAAAGGAACGGAGCCGATGACGATGGTCGGCTTGAGCTTGACGACTTCGGCGACGTCGAGCTTCCAGCAGTCGCCGACGACTGCGCGGCGGCCCACGGCAGCGACGTCCTTGCACCAGCGGCTGACGCCCACGAGTTCGTCGCGGACGCCCAGCGCAAGGAGAATCGAGGTGACGTTGGGCGCGAGCGAGACGATGCGTTGGGTTTTGTTCGCGGCGGCCATGTCTTGTCAGTGTAAGCGCTCGGGCGGCGGGAGCGCAAAGCCACACGGGAGAATGGTGGTGCTTCGGTGTGGAGCTGGGCAAGAAGGAGATCCTTCGTCGCGGAAGGCGCTCCTCTGGATGACGGCCAACTGCGGTTTGGCTGGAAGGAGTTTACGGCTAGGAGAAGAGGGTCGTTTGGGCGTCAGGTGAGAGAGCGAAGATCTAACACAGAGGGCAGAGAGTAAAGGCAGGAGAACACGGAGACTTTCGTGGTGGCGCTTCGCGCCGGGCCGATCGCAGCGCGGGGTGCTTCGGAAAGGCGGCGGCAAGCCGCCGCACTCCAAGGTAAGCTGCTGGCGTTTCGGCTGTGGAGGCTACGCGCACCGGACGAGCAGGACCGCAAAACTTGACTGCAAATAAAAAACGCGCCGGAGAGGGTGGCTCTCCGGCGCGCTGGTGAAATGTGATTCTGATTTACTGCGCTGCTTCGACCTTCTTCAGCGCCGGCTTCGGGATCTGCCAGAGCAGGCCCGCGTCGTCAGCGTTGTTCGGGTAGAACTGCGCCGACTTCTTGCCGGAGGGCAGCAGGACGATATCCGCGCGGCGGTTGTATGCGTAGTAATCGCCGGTGATGTTCTTCATGCGCGCCTTCGGTGCCGGATTCGGATTGGTATCGACCAGGCCCTTCACTTCGGTCTTGTCCATGGGGCGATCCTTACCGTAGGCCGCCGTCTGGATTTTGTCCGCCGAGATGCCCTGATCAACCAAATATTGCTTGATGCGTTCGACGCGGCGTTCGCTCAAGTCCTGGTTATGGGGCTTGGAACCGCGAACGTCGGCGTGCGCTTCGATCGAGAGCTTCGCGTCCGGATCGTATTCAAGATACTTCTTGAAGCCGTCGGCGAGCGTCGCGAGTTCGGCTTGCTGGCTCTTCACCGAGACCAACTTGCGGGTGCTGTCTTGTCTGGATAGTCCGTGGGGTAGAACACGCTCTGGAGCACGACGTCCGGAATCGGTTCGATTGAGCCAGTGACGTGCACGGCCGCAGTCTGATCCAGCGAGCCGCCGCAAACGTTGGTGGCGTGCAGGACGTAGTTGCGATTCTCGTCGACCGGACCGATGTCGGTCTTGGTGGGGTCAGCCTTTACCGCCTGGGTGCCACTGGGGTCAACTTTGCCAATCGGGTCGATGTTGACGGAGTCGGCGTTGTCGGTGGTCCAGGTCAGCGTGCCGTTATCGTCGGTGATGACCTTGTCGCCGATCTTGCGGTAGTGCAATTCGGACGGGTTGGCGGTGATGCTGCCGGTCACGACAGTGTTGACGTTGACGGTCGGGGCGGAGGTGACTTTGCCGCCGGGGCCCGTTGCAGTCAGAGTGTAGTTAGTGGTGGCGTGCGGCGAGACGGCGGCAGTGCCGCTCGGTGCGCCGGCGTTTGCGCCGTTGTCAATCGAGGTGTCGACCACATCCGTGGTGCCCCAGGAAAGATTGCTGGTCTGGCCGCAATTGATGTTGGCGTTGTCGCGGTGAAGCTGTTGATTTTGGGCGGAGCGACGACAACCTGCGTGATGGCATAGCCCGCATGAACCGCGGCAGCCGCCCTTCTTGGCGAACCCTTCACCGCGCTTCCACGGCGTCTTGGTAACTTCGCCGTTTTTGGTGACGTGGATGACAGCCTTTTCGTTGGGGCCGACAGTGACCGAACCGGTGTAGAGAACTTTGTCGTCGCGCATCACGGTGACCTGGTGCGTTCCGGGAGGAACGATCAGGTTCTGATGCCAACACCAATCGTGGTTAAATTCGTCGACGTTGCCAACGAAGTAGTCCACTTTCTTGCCGTTGAGCAAGACCGCCGCCTTTCCTTGCGGCTTAAACTCGACCATGATCAGGCCGTACGGTCCAGGAACTTTATCGCCGTACGCTTGCAGCGTAACGGCCAAATCCGTGGTCTTGCCGGCAGTGATGGTCCACGTCCTGCGAGAAGATCTTGTATCCGTAGTTCACCACCACGACCGTGTGCTTACCGGCGGGAGCGAGTACGGAGTGGCTGCCGTTGCGGATGGCCTTTCCATCCACGAACAGATAGCCCTGGGCAGGCGTCACTTTGAGCTTGAGCTTGCCGTCCTGTGCGAAACTGGCGGTCGCGCTGAACGCGAGAGCTATCGCAAGGGTGATGATAATTCCAAATCGTCGCATCGCTATGTCTCCTGAACGTTGCATGTGAGCGAAAATATGAACCGCTTTTCCGCGCCCTTTCGGAAAAGCGTGAGGCTGGACTGGCATAAGTTATAGCGCAAAGCTCCATCGTGTCAATGAGTTTGACAGCTTAAAGCGAAACTTTTGGAAACGACCTTGATCCTGTTTGCATCAAGGAAGGTACATAATTTCGGGCGAGGTTGTGAGTACATGAAAGACTCGACTGGCCGGACAATATCGCTTGAGGCCGCAGCGCCACAAAACTTCAAGATGTTTAGCGAAACGATACTCGAGCACTTTCGAAACCCGCGCAATGCGGGCGATTTGGCTACGGCGAACGCGCAGATCGAAGTGAGTAATCCCGTCTGTGGTGACATTTTGCGTCTGTCGGCAAATATTTCCGGCGGCCGGATCATTGAAATTCGATTTAAGACGCAAGGATGCGTGGCGGCGATTGCGGCAAGTTCGGCGCTGACGGAATTGCTGGCGGGGAAAACGGCGGCCGAGGTTCGCGAGATTACGCCGGAGATTGTGGTGGGACGGCTGGGCGGTTTGCCGCCGGCGAGTTTCCATGCGGCGCAGCTGTGCGTGGATGCGGTGGCCGCGCTACACCGCAAGATGATCCTCCTGACGTAAATTCCCTCTGAAATGTGATTAGCGGTCGCCATGCCGCGTCTCCATCGCTTGCCGCAAAGTTTCCGGGTCGTTGAGATTCAGGATTACTCCTTCTTCGTCGGTGGGGACTTCGGCGATTTGGTCGGGGTGGGCCCAGACGACTTGGCGGGCGCCGACTTCGGGCGAAGCGGCGAGAAGTTCGGCGTAGAGATCGGCGCCGAAGATGACGGGGTGTCCACGGCGTCCGTTGTGCGTGGGGATGACGATGGATTTTCGGCTGATTTCGAACTTCGCGATGAGCTGCGAGACGAGGCGGAGCGTGATCAGCGGGTGATCGACGGGACAGAGCAGCAGGCCTGAGGTTTCTCCGGCGGGCAAGCTGCGAATGGCGGCGTGGATGGAGGAGAGTTGGCCCTGGCTCCAGTTTTCATTTATGACGACGGTGTTTGAGTCGCGGGGGAGTTGGGCTTTGATCGATTCGGCGTTGGAGCCGAGGATGACGCGGACGATTTCGATGCGCGGGTGGCGGGTGGCGGCGAGGAGATGTTCGACGAAGGTGAGGCCGGCGAAGGGGATCAGGGCTTTGGGTTGGCCCATGCGGCGCGATTCTCCGGCGGCGAGAATGGCGGCGGCGATTTTTTTCATTTTATGCCCGGGTCAGTCGCGCTGGAGAAAGGCGATTTCAGTGAGTTTGATGGATTTGTGATTTTGGCGGAGCGAATTGCGGCGGACGGCGATTAATTCGGCGGTGATGCTGACGGCGATTTCTTCGGGAGTGAGGGCGCCGATGTCGAGGCCGACGGGAGCGTTAACGCGATCGAGTTGGGCGAAGGTGAGACCTTCTTTCTCGAGAGCTTTGTAGACCGAGATGACTTTGCGTTTGCTGCCCATCATGCCGATGTAACGCGGAGAGAAGCCGCGGGCTTCGGTGCGGATGGCCCAATCGAGCACGCGCATGTCTCCGGCGTGGCCGCGGGTGACGATTAAAAGGTAAGTGGAGGAGTTGGGCTGAATTTTTTCGAAGGCTTCGGCGTAGGAGGTGTGGATTTCGCAGGCCATGGGAAAACGCTCGAGGTTGGCGAAGGCTTCGCGGTCGTCGATGATGCCGATTTTGAATCCGGCCTGGCTGGCGACGTTGGCGACGGCGGTGGAGACGTGGCCGGCGCCGAAAATGTAGAGCATGGGCGGCGGGAGGACGGGTTCGACGAAAATTTCGAGAGTGCCGCCGCAGATCAAGCCGGAATCGAATTCGGCTTCGTTATTGAGGTTGAAAACCATTTTGCGGGGCTGCTCGGTGAGGATGACTTCTTTGGCGGCAGCCCAGACGTCGGCTTCGACGCAGCCGCCGCCGACGGTGCCGAGGATGGAGCCGTCATCGCGGACCAACATGCGCGAGGATTCGTAGCTGGGGATGGAGCCGTTGGCGTTGACGATGGTGGCGAGAGCGCCGCGTTCGCCGGAGCGGCGCATGCGGACGACTTCTTCAAGAATGTCCATGGAGATTTTCCGGGAGGAGTGCCCAAAAGTGACGATTAGGATTGGGGTCGGGGGTTTGTTTTGTTTGGGTTACGGGCGATTTTAATCGCGGTGGGGAGTGTCGATTAGAAATTGCGGGGGGTGGGGTGGATTGGGTGTTTGGTGATGTGGTCCGCAATTTTTTTGTGCCTCGGGATTAAGCTAGCACATTGGGGATTTATTTTCATGTTGGGTGGTGTGGGCTTCTGATGAGTCTGGGCGGCGGAGTGGCTCGCGCCGGCGGAACATCGGACGCGAGTCGGTGGGGGGCTGGGCCAGCAGGAGATCCTTCGTCGCGGAGGGCGCTCCTCTGGATGACGGCCAAGTGCGGGTGTGCGTTTGACTGGCGGGCTAGGAGAAGCGGGTTGTTTGGGCGTCAGGTGAGAGAGCAAAGATTTAACACAGAGAACACAGAGAAAGGCTGGCGAACACGAGACGTGGTCGAGGGCGCTTCGCGCTGGAGCGATTGTGGCGCGGGCTGCTGGGGAAAAGCGGCGGCAGAGCCGCGGCACTCCAAAATGTTTGGGTGGCGGGCCGGATTCTCGCCGTGCGTTGTGGCGGAGTTTAACGGTTGGCCGCTTCGCTTCTAGGTGGTGCGCGACTCGATGTGATTCGCTAACGCGGGGTGGGGAAGTAGCGGGGTTTGGTGGCGGAGCCGGAGGTGGGTAGGAGTTCGGTCAGGACGTGGTCGACGCGGTCGGTGGCCTGGTCGAGGGTGCGGAGGCGTTCGGTGATGTCGTCGGAGGAGACGCCGAGGATCAGGGGCGTCATGGCGTTGCGGATGTGGTGATTCATTTCGGCGACGATGATGGCGCGTTCTTTGGCGCGGGCGGTGATTTCGCTTTGGTGGTGGCGGCGCAGGAAGATAAGCACGACGGCGGCGCCGAAGAGAGCGATGGCAATGTTATTGGTGATGGTGGCGGCGGCGGGAATGTTTAGAACGTAGAGGACCGAATCGGTGGCAAAGCTGACGGCGAACATCACGCCGGCGGCCACGGCCGCGGCGGTGACGGCATTGCGATCGAGCCAGACGGGCATTTCTCTCGAAGCCGACATCAGGACTCCGTAAAACGATACTGCCTGAGACGCGCACGCTACCTTAGGGGCCCGGACGTCTATACCGAAGAACTAAGACGCTGAAGCATAATGCAGTGCGGCGAAATTCACTACCGAAAAATTTGCAAATGCCGGGTGGCTCCGGGTGCGGGTAAGGCGCGGCGTTTTGAGTTGACTCCGGCGGTGGGCTGTGGCCTAACAACACGGAGACGGAGGGGCGGCAGTAACAAGCCAGGACCGTTTTTCTGGTGTGAGGAAATACGAGCCTCAGCGGCTAAAGCCGCTCATGGCGGGTGCATTTTCGGGACGGCTGCAGCCGTGCGCTGACGAGAGACGTGGAGCGAGATGCGGGAGGCGGGGCATTGAAGGCGATTATTTACGCGGAGCACGGCGGGCCGGAAGTTTTGCAATACACCGAGGTGGCGGAGCCGGTGATTGGCGCGGGCGAAGTTTTGGTGCGGGTGCGGGCTTGCGCGCTTGAATCATCTGGATCTGTGGCTGCGGCGGGGGATTCCGTCGCTGAAGATTCCTTTGCCGCATATTCCGGGGAGCGATGTGGCGGGCGAAGTGGCGCGGGTGGGCGCGGGCGTGACGAATGTGAAGGTGGGCGAGCGGGTGATGCTGCAGCCTGGGATTTCCTGCGGGCAGTGCGAGAAGTGCCTGGCGGGCGACGATAATCTGTGCCGGTCGTACGCGATTCTGGGCGAGACGGTGGACGGCGGGTGCGCGGAATACGTGAAGGTGCCGGCGGTGAATTGCGTGCCGATTCCGGAGGGCGTGAGTTTCGAAGAGGCGGCGGCGTTTCCGCTGGTGTCGTTGACCGCGTGGCATATGTTGATCGCGCGGGCGAAATTGCAGCCGGCGGAGACGGTTTTGGTGCTGGCGGCGGGGAGCGGGGTGGGTTCGGCGGCGATTCAGATTGCGAAGGCTGCGGGCGCGCGGGTGATTGCGACGGCGGGGTCGGAAGCGAAATTGGCCAAGGCTCGGGAATTGGGCGCGGATGAGGTGATCAATCATTCGACGCAGAAGATTGCGGTGGAAGTGCGGCGATTGACCGGCAAGCGCGGAGTGGATGTGGTGTTTGAGCACGTGGGCGAGGCGACTTGGAATGAGAGTGTGCGGAGTTTGACGCCGGGCGGGCGGTTGGTGACTTGCGGGGCGACGGCGGGATTTAACGGGGCGATTGATATTCGGTATTTGTTTACGCGGCAGATTTCTTTGTTGGGATCGTTTATGGGGTCGAAGGCGGATCTTTTGGCGGCGGTGGAGTTTTTGAAACGCGGATTACTGAAGCCGGTGATCGATGTGGTGCTGGGTTTGGAGAAATGTGCGGAGGCGCATCGGAGGCTGGAGGAGCGGGAGCAGTTTGGGAAGATTGTTTTGCGGGTGGAGTGAGGATTACGGCTTCAAAAATTTAACACAGAGAACACAGAGAACGGCCTGAGGGCACGGAGACGCGTGGGGGGCGGGGTGGTTTGGGAGGATTTGGAATTTAAACCCTCACCCTTTGCTGAGAGGCGCAAAGAGTGCGGTACCCGGAAAGGCAATGGCAACAGCGAAGGGAGGGACGTGATGATGATGGAGCCGGAAGAGAAGAAGCCGAACGCTTTGCGGAATTTGTGGGGGGGATTTGGGGCGGTGGTGGCGATTGTTTTGTGTTTTGTGGGGTACACCATGTGGTCGCGCAAGACGCAGGACGCGGATTTGGCTTACAAGGCGCAGGCGGCGAAGGCGGCGTGCAGCGGGAATCGGATGCGGCGGCGGTGGAGGAATTGGGTGGGAGCGATTTCAAGATCATCGCGTTTTATGCTTCGCCGGGATTGATTCATCGCGGGGAGACGGTGGATATGTGCTACGGAGTTTCGAACGCGAAGACGGTGAAGCTGGATCCTCCGGAGGCGAACGTGTGGCCTTCGGCGAATCGCTGCATGCAAGTGACGCCGAAGAAGACCACGACGTATACGTTGACGATTGACGATGGGAAGGGCAAGACGGCGAATCAGACGCTGACGATTACGGTGAAGTGAGGTTATTCGGCTTCGGAGGAACGGCGGGCGAATATTTTTGATGAGATTTTATCCACAAGATACGAGGTTTGTCTCGGAGCCAACGCGTTCGCGATGGTCATCGCGATTACTGCCAGCCATCCGGCGATAAAGAACCGTCCCACAACTTTCTGTGACGGAAAATACCTTCCCAGATTGTACTTTGCCGAGATAAAAGCCCAGCAGACGAATGCCGCGGCGACCACCAATGCCCATAAGAAAAGTTTTAACTGATCGTGGGGCGGGCGCAGGCCAGCCTGACCGATCATAACGTTTACGTAGTGGTCTTTGGGCTTGAGATATTTGACGGCGGATTTCCAGTCGTCGTATTCAGCGGGGCTTTCTTTTTGCAGGCGCTTATCGAGGTTCGTGATGATCGTCGAGACCTTCTTCTCGTATTCATCCTGATCGTACTGGCGGTCGAACTCATCGCTTACTTCCATGATGTCCGGCGGCGCCCAACCAACTTCTGAAAACAGCAACATTTTGCGTTCGATCTCGGAGAGGGGTGTGGCGTCGCGCTGCGCCTGGCCCGCGATCTCGGCGGCGATGAACTCTTTGGCTTCTTGAACACTCGTGAAACTGCGTCCGGCCATCGGCGGATTCTAGCTCAGGTCCCGGCGCGGGGGTAGGCAAGAAGTCCGCGACGCAAGGTTGGCTAAGATGGCGTACTATGCTCCCCGCTGGTCTGCCGGGACGGGGTGCACGTTCGTGAAGAAAACACCGAAAATGGAAAACGAGACGAAGGGAAACGCGCGGCGGAAATTTCTGCAGGCTGGCGTGGCGGCGGGAGCTGCGGCGGCGGCTTTTGCTCCGGCGATGATGGCGGCTTCGCGGGTTGAGGTGCGCGAGAATGCGCGGCGGGACGGCGCGAATGACGTGGATGCCAATCCGTTTGCCGAGGCGCGAGCTTTCGAATTGGATGAAATTACGATTGCGGAACTGCAGGACGGGATGAAGTCGGGGAAGTACACGGCGCGATCGATCGCGGAGAAATATCTGGCGCGGATCGAGGCGATCGATGCGCGCGGGCCGGCTTTGCGCAGCGTGATTGAGACGAATCCGGAGGCGCTGGCGATTGCGGAGGCTTTGGATAAGGAGCGCAAGGCTAAGGGAGTGCGGGGGCCTTTGCATGGAATTCCGGTTTTGATTAAGGACAACATTGATACGGCGGACCGGATGATGACTACCGCTGGGTCTTTGGCGTTGGTGGGGTCGAAGCCGCTGCAGGATTCTTTTGTGGTGCAGCGGCTGCGGGCGGCGGGCGCGGTGATTCTGGGGAAGACAAATCCTAGCGAGTGGGCAAATATTCGGTCGAGCCATGCTACCAGCGGGTGGAGCGGCCGCGGCGGGCTGACCAAAAATCCTTACGCGCTGGACCGGAATCCGTGCGGGTCGAGTTCGGGGACCGGCGCGGGAATTTCGGCGAATCTGGGCGCAGTGGGAGTAGGGACGGAAACGGACGGGTCGATTGTGTGTCCTTCGTCGTCGAATGGACTGGTGGGAATTAAGCCGACGGTGGGTTTGGTGAGCCGCAGCGGAATCATCCCGATTTCGCATACGCAGGATAGCGCCGGGCCTATGTGCCGGACGGTGCGCGACGCGGCGATTTTATTGGGGGCGATGACGGGAGTGGATCCGGAGGATGCGGCGACCGCGGCGAGCGCTGGGAAATCGTTCGCGGACTACACCTCTTATTTGCAGCCGAACCATCCCGGAGCACGGATCGGCGTGGTGCGAAAATATTTTGGGTTTAACGAAGCGGTGGACGCTTTGATGGAGCAGGCCATCGAGGTGTTGAAAAAGAACGGCGCGATTATTGTGGATCCGGCGGACATCGAGACGATTGGGAAGACCGGCGAGAACGAAACGACGGTGCTGCTGTACGAATTGAAGGCGGATTTGAATGCGTATCTGGCGCGGCTGGGGCCGAAGGCTCCGGTGAAGACGTTGCTGGACGTGATTGAGTTTAACGACCGGAACCGCGAGAAGGAGATGCCTTATTTTGGGCAGGATATGTTTTTGAAGGCGCAGGCCAAGGGCGGGCTCGATACCAAGGAATATTTGGACGCCTTGCACAATAATCTGCGGATGGCGCGGCAGGAAGGGATCGACGCGACCATGGATAAATTCAAGCTGGATGCTTTGGTGGCGCCGACGGGCGGGCCGGCCTGGGTTACGGATTTGGTGAATGGAGATAATGCGGCGGGGCAGAGTTCGACGGCGGCGGCGGTGGCTTGTTATCCGAGCGTGAGTTTGCCGATGGGGTATGTGTTTGGGTTGCCGGTGGGGATTTCGTTTTTTGGGCGGTCTTGGAGTGAGCCGACTTTGATTGCGTTGGCGTATGCGTTTGAACAGGCGACGAAGGTGAGGAAGGCGCCGAGGTTTTTGTCGACGGCGAATTTGACGGCGCAGGCGGTTTGATTTCTTGGTGGTGGCGGGTCGGGCTGGGGGCGATTGTGGGGGCGTGTCGCACCTCCGGCGCTCGCCGGTTTCTTTTGATTTTTTTCCCGGCCCTTACGGACCGGGCTAACCTATGCCGCCCCTCCGGGGCTGGTTTTTTGGCGGGGTTTGGATTTGGGTGACGCTTCGCGCTTGATGCGTTGACGGCGCGAGCTGCGCGCTTCGCGGCGGCTTGGCGGCGGGGCGAAACCTTTCAACCCGAATGGTGTTTAACGGGTGTAGGCTCAGTTTGCAGCTGGCGTGATTGGGCTCGCGATTCGTAATTGTTAGGTTGTCTTAATACGAAGTGGACAGGTGGGTTACACGATTTATTGCAACGAGTGGTGCAGTGGTAGCGTCGAATGAAGCAGGAGGCTTTCTTAAGTGAAGGCCCCGGAGAAAAAAATGAAGACCAATCTTAATTCGCGCGGCTGGAAATGGTTCGCAGCGGGAACGGGCAAAAAGGCGCTGGCTTTTGTGCTGGCGGCCGGGCTGACGTTCGCGGTGTCGGCGCAGAACGCGAACGCTTTTCAAGACACGCAGGGTCCAATGGCGCAGGACCAGGGCGCACCAGACCAAGGCTCGCAGGATCAGGGCCAGCAAACCCAGGGCGTTCCGCCAGGACAGACCGACCCGAATTCGGGTCAGGCGGCGCCGTCGTATAACGCGCAGACGCCTGCGCAGCTGCAGCAACTGGTAGCGCCGATTGCGCTGTATCCGGATTCGTTGGTGGCGCAGGTATTGGCGGCGTCGACCTTTCCGGCGCAAATCGTGGAGGCCGACCGTTTTCTGCAGGACAACCCAAATCTTAAGGGTGACGCGCTGGCGCAGGCGGTCGATCAGAAGAGTTGGGATCCCAGTGTGAAGGCGCTGACGGGTTTCCCGTCCGTGTTAGGAAACATGGATAAGAATTTGTCGTGGACCTCTTCGCTGGGCGACGCCTATTACAACCAGCAGCAGGACGTGATGGACGCGGTGCAGTTCATGCGGCAGAAGGCTCAGGCCGCCGGAAATCTGAAGTCGACGGATCAGCAGACGGTGCAGGACCAGGGCTCGTCGATCGTAATTCAGCCGACGAATCCGCAGATCGTCTATGTGCCGGCTTACAACCCGTGGGGCATTTACGGGTATCCGGTTTCGCCGTGGCCGTATTGGTATAACTACCCCGGCATCTGGTACGGCGGCCCGTACTTGAATTTTGGAATTGGATTTGGAGTCGGCTGGTATGGCGGCTACGGCTGGGGCTGGAATCACTGGGGCACCAACTGGGGCGGTCACGCGATCTATTACAACCACAACGCGTATTATTCGCGGAGTACGACCTTTTACAACCGCAACAATTACTACCGCAACGGCGGATACCACGGGGTGACCAACAACGTGAACCGCGGAGTTAACGAGCAGCACGCGGAGACGTTGGGTCACAACGGAGCCGGGGAATATCACGGCGGAAATGTTTACAACCATCCGGGAGCGACGCCGGCGCCGTTTCATGGCAACACGCAGGCGGCGCGCGGATACGGAGATGCGCACACCCAGAGCAACGTGCACACCGGAGCGTATAGCGGATACGACCACGGCGGCGAAAGCCGGAGCTATTCTTCGCGCGGCAGCCAGAGTTTTGGCGGCGGTGGCGGCGGGTCGCACGGCGGCGGTGGTGGCGGGTCTCATGGTGGTGGCGGCGGACACGGACGGTAGTTCGAGGTTCATAAGGTAGAACCGGGCCCGAATTCATTTGTCAGGAGAGGCATTCATGCGAGAGCAGATGGGAAGGTTGAGCAAGGTTGGTGACGGAGTTGTTCGCCGCGGTTTCCTTTGGGGGGCCGCGGCGATTGTATTTTTGGCGGTGAGTGGCGCGGCGACGCCCGCGCTGGCGCAGGGCAGCGGGCAGAAGACTTTCGCTTCGCCCGACGAGGCGAGCCAGGCGCTGTTTGCGGCCACGCAGAAGAATGATGAAAAGATGATGCACGAGATTTTAGGGCCGGAAGGATCGAAGATCGTGAACTCCGGAGATCCTCGAGAAGACGAAAAGATGCGCGCCAATTTTGCGGCGAAGTATCAGGTGATGCATCGTTTGGTGGAGGAGCCGGACGCGACGACGACTCTTTATATTGGGGCGGAAAACTGGCCGTTTCCGAGTCCTTTGGTGAACCGCGCGGGCAAGTGGTATTTCGATACGGAAGCGGCGGAGAAGGAGATTCTGTTCCGGCGCATTGGCAAGAATGAGTTGTCAGCGATTCGCGTCTGCCAGGAATTGGTCGCTTCGCAGAAGGAATATGCGGCGAAGAATGGCGGGGAGTATGCGGCGAAATTTGTGGCCGATGCGGGAAAGCAGAATGGATTGTATTGGCCGGCGACGGATGCGGATAAAGGCAGCCCGATTGGTCCCTTGGTGGCGAATGCCGGGAGTGAAGGCGGAGTCGAGAAGGATTCGAATACGGGCGCGGAGCCTTTCCGCGGATATTATTTCCGGATTCTGGATCGTCAGGGGAAGAAGGCGACCGGCGGGGCGATGGTTTACGTCGCGGACGGAAAGATGACGAAAGGATTTGCGTTTGTAGCGTACCCGGCGGTGTATCGGGATTCGGGCGTGATGACTTTTGTGGTTTCGCAGGATGGCATCGTGTACGAGAAGGATTTGGGGAAGGGGACGATTGCCAAGGCCAAGGGCATGAAGGCGTTTGATCCGGATACGACCTGGCAGCGGACGGAAGTGATGGAGCAGTCGGCGGCGAATTAGTTCGCGTGAGAATTAAAGATTTAACACAGAGAACATAGAGAACGGCAAAGGATTGAGAACACGGAGACGCATGGGTGCGTTTGCTGCGTTGCAATGGGCGGGGTAAACGGGCAAAATGATTTCAGCAGGGTTTCTATTGCGTTGTATCGGAGCTGCTTAGGCCTATGGCCGTTGAACTCGGGAAGGGCGTCACACTGGAAGCGCCGGGGCAGGATGCAAATTTCCTGAAGGACGAGGGAATTCTGTTCGCGTCGCTGGACAAAGTGGTGAACTGGGCGCGGCGGAGTTCGATCTGGCCGATGTCGTTTGGCCTGGCGTGTTGCGCGATTGAAATGATGTCGATGGCGTCTTCGCGCTACGACATCGCGCGTTTTGGGGCTGAAGTTTTCCGTGGTTCTCCTCGACAATCGGATTTGATGATTATCGCCGGGCGCGTTTCGGTGAAAATGGCGCCGGTGATCAAGCAGCTCTACGCGCAGATGCCGGAGCCGAAGTGGGCGATCTCGATGGGCGCGTGCGCCACGTCGGGCGGAGTTTTCAATAATTACGCGGTGGTGCAGGGCGTCAATCAGGTGATCCCGATCGATGTGTATGTGCCGGGATGCCCGCCGCGTCCGGAAGCGCTGTTGTATGCGATTTTCCAGCTGCAGAAGAAAATTGATAATGACCGTGGAAGTTTTATGCGGTCGATGAACTTCGGTAAGAGCTAGCGCGACAATTCTCTCCGAGTTTTTCTGATTTTCTGTACGTGTGTTTTGACGAACCGTACTTTCCCCAGCAAAGGCGAAAGCTTCAACACAGAGATCACAGAGAAACTTGAGAGCACGGAGGCGTCGCCTGCTTGCAGTCTCCGTGCCTTAGGTTTTGTCACGTTCGGCCGGGCGTTCGTCAAATTGCGGACCCTTCCATGCATATCCGCACAAAAAGCATCTCCAGCCATCGCGCGTGAAGGGAAGAAGCAGCCAACCTAGCGCCACTGCCAGAACGGACGCGAGAATGCGAGCGACGTACGTGGAACGGAACGCGATGTCGAGCGAACTGCAACGGGGACATGCGGGCTGGACGAAGATTTCGCCGTTTTGAGTTTCAAACTGCGGGAGTAGCGGAAGCCCCAACAGTTTCGCAGCGTCTTCGGCGTCGTCGGCTCCTACGAGAATTTTGACTCCGCCCAGTCCGTTTAACCAAAACCAATCCAGACGCGCCACGGTTTCGTCGATCAGGAAGGTTTCGATGTCGGCGGGGCGAAGCCTGGATGCTGCGAGCAGTGCGTCGGTGAGAAACAGATAGCGCGCGGCGATTCTAGGAGGTGGTGCCGGCGGTTCATTGATGCGGAAGGACACGTGGCCACAAGCTTCAATATAAAGGGTCGATGGCCGAACTTGGAGGTAGCGGTTGGAGGCTGTACGTATTAGGTACGGGCGATTACTCAATGACTTCGGCGGTGGTGCCGTCGTCGACGTCGAGTTGCGTGCCGGGAGCGTCGTGTTCGCGGCGGGAGTAGCCCATGCCTATGGCGGTGGAGGCTTGCGGTGAAAACGCGGAACTGGTGACTAGGCCGAGTTCTTTGCCTTCGGCGGTTAGGCGGGTGCCGGGTTGCGGTGGCTCAGGCGTGGAAAATTTGAGACGCACGCGGCGGCGGTTGACTTGGCCGCGCGAGCGGACGCGTTCGACGATTTCCTGGCCGGTGTAGCAGCCTTTGGTGAAACTGATGTGGGTGGTTTCTACGGCGGCTTCATGCGGGATTACGGTGTCGTTGAAATCCGCGGGATAGAAGGGGATCCCGGCTTCGAGGCGCAGCGATTCGAGAGTTTTCGTGCCGAGGGGCAGGCCGCCGCGGAGAAGAACGAGTTCAGTGAGATTTTGCCAGAGTTGCTTTAGAGATTTTTGCGGCGCTACAACTTCCATGCCGGGGTAGCCGAAATGCGAGCGGCGGATGATGTGGCAAGGGATGCTGTCGATGTGCACGGGGCGGATGGCAAGGTCGGGCATTTCGTCGAGATCGATTCCGTAGGTTTTCTGCAGGGTGCGCGCCGCGTGCGGGCCTTCGACGGCGAAGGTGCCGAGCTTATCGGTGGCGTCGTCAAGCTGGACGTCATCCATGATGATGTATTTGTCGAGGGTTTCGACGGTGCGTTGGCGCAGCGACGCGTGTGACAGTGTGAGCAGGCGATCTTTCATCGCGTAAATTTCGAGTTCGGCGAGGATGCGGCCTTGCGGATTGAGCAGCAGCGCGAGCGAGCCGGAGCCTTCTTTTAGATTTTTGATGTCGCTCGAAACGATCGCGTTCAGATAGCGCAGGCGGTCGGGCCCGGCGAGTTCGATAATGGCGTGCCAGTTGGTGTCGAAGATGGCGAGCGTCTCGCGCGCGGCGCGGTATTCGTCTTCGAAGGTGGAGAAAGTTTCGGGCAGCAGGCAATCGTGATAGCCGGCGAGTTTCGCGCCGGCGGCTTGGTGAAGTTCGAGAAGTGGAGTTTGCATGGATGCAGTTCCATCTTAACAGACGGCTGGCGCGGCGAGAGGTGCGCTGAGACATGCGATGGGATGGTGCGGCGATGGTAAAATCCTGATGATGACTGAAAAACTGATACACGAAATTATTCCGGTGGGGAGGTTGCAGTGCAACTGCTCGATTTTGGGCGATCCGGTGACGCGCGAGGCGCTGGTGGTGGATCCGGGCGACGAAGTCGAGCGGATTCTGGAGATTTTGCGGCGGCACAAATTGACGGTGCGGGCGATTATCAGCACGCATACGCACATCGACCATGTGGGTGGTCTCGCGGCGTTGCATGCGGCGACTGGGGCGCCGGTGCTAATTCACGAAGCGGATATGCCGATGTACGAGCGGCTCGATGTGCAGGCGCAATTTTTGGGGATGCCGATGCCGCCGGTGGCGAAGATCGACGAGTATGTGAAGGATGGGGATACGTTGCGCTGGGGCGGGTACACGGCGCAAGTGATTCATACCCCGGGACATTCGCCGGGAAGCATCAGTTTATTTTCGGATGCGGGAAGTCCGTTGCGGGACGGCGCGAAGGAGCGGGGGCCGGCTTTGGTACGGGCATCGGGAGCTGGCGCGGCTGGCGCTGGCGCTGCCGCGACAAACATCGTGGTGCCGGTGACGCCTTTGCTACTGGCTGGGGATACTTTGTTTCAGGGCAGCATCGGGCGGACCGATTTGTGGGGCGGCTCGATGAAAGAAATTTTGAATTCGATTCGCGAGAAGCTGCTGGTCTTGCCGGAGGCGACGCGCGTGATCGCGGGTCACGGCGATGAAACTACGATTGGGGCGGAGCGCGAAGAGAATCCGTTCTTGGAGTAGCGTCCGGCAACTTGCAGAACTGCTGCGGCAGCCCGCCCGAACCCCGCCTTGAAATCCACCGCGACAGCCAAGAGCCAAAACGCGAAGGGGCGATGCTTACACCTCCGTCACTCTGAGCGTAGCGAAGAATCTCATCCAGTACAGTTCCGCCCCGGCTATCGCGTCCAGTACGGCTTCGTCGTGGTGGTCCGGGCGCTGCCGCATGGATGAGATTCTTCGTCGCGGAAATCGCTCCTCAGAATGACGGCGGTTTTTGGCGCGGCGTGAGGAGTCGTGGAGGCGCTTTGCGCTGGATCGTTTTGCCGGAGTGGCGGCAATCTCAAAAGCGGCGGCAGAGCCGCCGCACTCTACAATGTTTTGCGCCGTCGGCGCGAACATCGCCGTTTGTATGCGCGGGCTTGCGGGGGGCGCGCCTGCGGCCACGTCGACATGAGCTGCCGCTAAAACTTCACGTCTTTGACGTGCGTTGCCAGCGACCACAGGTTGCCTGCCGGGTCGGCTACCGTCGCGGTGCGGTCGCCGTAGGGCGCGTCTTCTAGGCCGCGGACGATGGTGGCTCCAGCGGCCAGGGCGCGGGCGTAGGTGGCGTCGGTGTCGGGCACGTACATGTGCAGCAGGAACGGCGAAGACTGATAATCGCCGTGCGCTTCGCTGCCGGCAATGATGGAATTTCCGATGCGCAGTCGAGAGTGAACGATGGTGCCCGCAGGATCCTTGAACACGGCGATTTCCTTGGCGGCGAAAGCTTGCTTCATGAAGTCGATGTATTTGTCGGCGCCGCGCACGGTGAACATCGGAACGATTGACGGCGTGTCGGCGGTGATGTGCGAGCCGCTGCCGCGGGTGCTGAGGCACCAGAGGCTGCCGCCGGGATCTTTCACCACGCTGTCGCGGTCGCCGTAGTCTTGATCGGCCGGCTCGCGGACGGAAATGGCTCCGGCTTTCACGGCGCGGGCGTGGGTCGCGTCAACGTCGGTGACGTAAAAAATATTCAGCGAGACGCGCGCCGGGAATTCGGGCGTGGCGTCGGCGAGTTCGACCATGGAATCGTCGATGCGCAGTTCGGCGTGCATGATCAGGTTCGAGCCCGGGCGCGGGACGCGGAAGATTTCCTGAGCGCCGAAGGCGGTCTTGAAGAATTCGATGAGATTGGCCGCGCCGTTCGCCAGCAGATACGGAGTCAGCGTGCGGAATCCCGGGCGCATGTAGGGGACGGGCAGCGACCACTTTTGTTGTTCTGCTTTCGATTCCTCTGCTGAGCGATCTTGCGGCTCTGCTTTCACTCCGTCGGCGGCGCCACCGGCAGTAATGAGTTGGTTGAAGCGGCGCTGCATTTCCTCCATGGAGATTTGTTCGGTGGCGGTGGCGATCAGCCAGCTGAGGCCGAAAGGATCGGAAATGGTGCCGGAGCGCGCGCCGTAAAATTGGTCCGTGACCGGGTGAACGATTTTGGCTCCGGCGGCTACTGCGCGAGCGGTGAAGGCGTCGGCATCGGGAACTTCGAGGTGGATGCGCACGGGTGAGCCGCCGAGAGTTTCGGCGCTGATGCTGCCGTAGGCCGGGGATTCGTCGGCGAGCTTGATGGAGGCGCTGCCGATGCGAATTTCGGCGTAACCGATGCGGTCGCCCGGCATATTGAGGCGCATGACTTCGACGGCGCCGAAGGCCTGTTTGTAGAATTCGATGGCGCGCGCGGCTCCGTTGACGATGAGGAACGAGGTCGCGGTGATCTGCTGCGTTTGAGTTGCGGGTGCTGCTGCACGTTCCGGTGCGGATACTGGTTTGCTGGCCATGGCCGGCCCTCCTTGGAGCTGCGATTTAAGTGCGGATTTAAAATCTTCGCGCGGAAGCCCGCGCAATTCGGCGGCGATGGCCGCGGCTCCGGCGAGCGAGCTGCCGCTATTCGGCAGCGACGCTTCGGTGCTGGCCAGCAGCGTGTTGAGGATGAGGTCGAATTGTTCGCTCTGAGTTGGCTTAGCCATGGGTTTCACTCATCTTGCCGCGCGGCGGGCTCCCGGCTTCTTCGCGCAGCTTTTGAACCCCTCGAAACTGCAATTGCTTGACGGCGCCTTCGGTTTTTCCCAGTGCCACGGCAATTTCACGAATACTTTTGTCTTCGGCGAAACGCATTTCGATGACGCGGCGCTGATCGTCGGGTAGGGTGCGGACCAGCGCGAAAAGTTTGGCGCGATGCTGGACTTCTTCCGGGCTGGGATCCTTGCTCACCGGTTCTTGCTCCGAAACATTTCCGGATTCGCGGTGCAGCCGGCGCCAGCGGTCGGTGATGGAATTGGAGGCGATGCGCATCAGCCAGGCTCCGAAGGGCGCACCGCGCCATTCGAAATGTTTCAGGTTGGCCAGGGCGTGATGAAAAACTTCGGAGGTCACGTCCTGCGCGGCATCGCGATCGCCCAGGCGGCGCGAGACGTAGGCGTAGACGCGGTCGAAATGCAGCTCGTAAAGGTCGCCGAAGCGGGCGGGATTCTGCTGGGCCGCCTCGATCAGCCGCTTTTCGGCGATTTCAGTCACTGCGTTCAACTTGCTCTCCGGCGCTGTGGATCGTTTTGCGCTGTACATACTATAGAACTGGCGCCGAGGGGAAAGGTTACGGCAGGGTTGGCGGATTATTTGGGAGGCGACGGACGGCCGCAAAAGATTTAACACAGAGAACACAGAGAAAGGCCGCAGGGCACGGAGACGGATGGGAGGCGCTTCCGCTAGGGGCGTTTGCAGTGCGGGCAGCAGTGGAAAAGCGGTGGCAGAGCCACCGCACTCCAAAATGGGCTAGGCGGCGTTGGCGGAATGGGCGTGGCATGAATGAGTGGTGCGGGCGGCACGCCTTCGGCCTCGGCGAGGACTTTGTGCGAGGGATTGGAGTTTGATTTTTGGCGTTTCGGGCGTATTTTTTGAACGCACCCATATGGAGAAACGATATGAAATCTAGGTTTGGTTCTGAACGCAGCACGCGGCGGGAGATTTTGAAAATAGGGTCGGGGTTGGTGGGCGGGGCGATGTTTGTGGGATTGGCGCCGATGAGCGCTGACGCGGCTGCTGGTTTTTCGTGGGGGCAGGCTCAGCAGGGGGCACAGCAAGGCGCGCAGCAGCAGGCGTCGGGAGTGGCGGCGCCGATCAGCAATGATCGGGTGGCGCAGATGCGGGCGCAGGCGGCTACGGTGCCGATCAAGACGACCAAGTTGCGCGGGAATCTTTATATGTTGTCAGGGCCTGGCGGAAATATGGTGGCGCTGACTGGGCCGGAAGGAAAAGTTTTGGTGGATTCGAGTTTTGCGGGGTCGGTGCCGAAGATTATTGCGGCGCTGGCGGCGATTGATGATCGGCCGTTGAAGTTGCTGATCAATACCCACTGGCACTTCGATCACACCGATGGGAACGCTGGGTTGCATGAAACTGGAGCGACGATTATCGCGCATGAAAATACTCTGAAGCGGCTGTCGACACCCCAGGAAATTCCTTTGTTCCAGATGCATTTCGATGCGGCGGTGCCGGAGGCTTGGCCGCGGCAGACGTTTAATGATCAATTTGCGCTTTATTTTGATGGCGAGCGGATTGATATGGCGCACATTTTGCCGGCGCATACGGATAGCGATATTTACGTTTTGTACGAGCGCGGGAACGTGCTGCATTGCGGGGATGTGTGGTTCAACGGGATGTATCCGTTTATCGATCCGAGTTCGGGCGGGAATATTGATGGGATGATTGCGGGATCGGCGGAGTGTTTGAAGCACGTGGATGCGGAGACGATTATTATTCCGGGACACGGGCCGCTGGGGAACAAGGGTCAACTGACGAGTTATCACGACATGATGGTGGTGGTGCGTGACCGCGTGGCGAAACAGAAGGCGGCGGGGAAGTCAGTGGCGGAAGTGGTGGCGGCGAAACCGACGGCAGATTTGGATGCCGAGTGGGGCAAGGGAAACGTGAACGGGGACTTCTTTACGACGTTGGTTTATTCGACGATTTAATTGCGGCGGCGGGAGTGTGTTCGGTGCTTCGCACTGGATGATGTTTTGGCGTGGGTCACTTTCGCGAAGCGCGATGCCTACCGGCCGTCATTCTGAGCGCAGCGAAGAATCTTATCCAGTACAGTCCCACTCCGGCCATCGCGTCGAGTGCTTCTTCGTGGCTGTGATCCCGGCGCTGCAGCATGGATGAGATTCTTCGTCGCGGAAATCGCTCCTCAGAATGACGGCGGTTTTTGGGGCGGTGCGAATAGGCGTGACGGCGTTTGGGCTTGGGGCACTCGGCGATTCTCGGTGCTAGGGTTTGGCGTCGCGTTCGGCGCGCATTTTTTCCATTACGCTTTGGATTAGTTCTTTGGCTTTGCCGATTTCAGCCTGGATGATGCGGATATCCATGACTGGAATGTTCGGGTCGCGGTTGGTGTGGCAGTAGACGCCGTGCTGGCCGACCAGGACGAGCGCGTTGGTAAGCAGGTCGAGCGTGACGGCGAGGGTGCCGCGGTAAGGGCCCATCATGGTAGTGAAATGGTCGAGTTCGGTTTTGTGCTGGTCGAAGGCTGACATCCGCGGAAGCTCCGGGAAAAATTGAATGCAGGTCGAAGGTAGCTTGTTGTTGCGTGCTGCGCAACTCGCGGCGAAATTCGCGCGTCTGGCGGAGGGGAAGTAGCGTCGAAAGAAGTGTGACGGAGATGGAAGCGGCCGACCTAGTCCTAGGACCATCTATTGCGTTCCTAGGAACAGACGCGGCGGACTTTTCTTTACTCTGCGCGGGGGCGGTTGGATAATCTGGCGCGTTGCGGCTTGCATGCGCGCAAGGTTGTGGGTACGCCTGAGGTCTGTCCGGAACGAGTCTTTCATATTTCTGCAGGCGCGAATATTTTGGGAATTATTGGTTTTTGGGGCGGCCTTCGTGTCTGCTGGAGATTTTAGGCTACAGATTGGAAAACGAAAATCGATCCAGGGCCGTTCCTGGGGGAAATTCAGCGGCGCTGAGATACGCGGGGTGAAGGCAAAATGAGAAGGTCTGATTTGGTGCGTAATGCGGCGAAGGGCAAGGCGGTGCGAACATCGCAAATCGTCTTTGGCGAACGGCAGCATTTATTGCGGGTGCTGGATTCCGTCGAGCGCAGCGCGTTGCCGGCGGCGCGTCTGGAACAGGAACGGCGGGTGATTGAGCAGCTGATTCATTCGCGGACGCAGGAATTGAACCGGATTAACCCGGGATGGGACGAGAAGGTCGGCGTGGTGTTGAGCGCGGAAGTGAAGCCGGAGACTTTGGATTCACTGTCGAAGCAGGCTCCCAAGGAAGATTTTTATTTGCTGCGGTTGATCAGCGAGCATCCGAAAGTGACGGCGAAGACGCTGGGACGTTTGTCGCATCATCCGTATTCGGCGATTCGAGAGAATATTGCGCGGCATCCGAATAGTGATGCTTCGACGCTTTCGAGGTTGAGTAAGGATCGGACGCAGCCGTTGTGGTACTTGGTGGCGTTCAATCCGAATGCGCCGGCGCCGCTGCGGAAGAAATTGCAGGAGAGAATGCGCAGGCTGGGGGAGAAGTCAGCAACCCAGTAACGCGGAAATTCGAAACTGGAAAATCGAAAATGGCAAACCGAGGGCGCCTTCTGGCGCCCTTTTTATTTTGCAACTGGGGCGATGTGGAAATCGAAGAGAGATCCCTCGTCGGCGCGCGAAAAGCTTGCGCGCCTCTGTCGGGATGACAACTAGAACCGAGGCGGCGTAGAATCGCGGGATGGCGGCGGAAATCGATCCTTTGAAGCAGTTCAATATTGCGGATGAGTTTGTGGCGCGGCCGGCGCTCGCATCTCCGGAGAAGGTCGCCATTCTAGGAGTAGGGCGGAAGTATACGTATGCCGAGTTGCAGGCGTATGTGACGCGAGCGGCGCAGGCCTTGCGATTGGCTGGTTGTCAGCCGGGGCAACGCGTCTTGCTCGTGTTGCCGGATTCGGCAGAGTTTGTGGCGGCGTTTTTTGGAGCGGCGAAGATTGGGGCGGTGGCGGTGCCGGTGAATCCTCATGCGCGGGCCAGCGACTACCGGCATTACGTGGCGAACTGCGGGGCGCGGATTGCGATTGTGCACGCTTCGACCGTGGGGGAGTTTGCGGCGGAAGTGCCGACCAAGGCGCTCGATTTGCTGGTGATTGTGGATCCGAAGTCGGATACGCCGCGGCCGGAGCGGATCGCGCGCAAGATTGTGGACTTGGACGATTGGCTGCCGTCGAAGGCGGGGGATGTGCAGACGCATCCGACCCGGGCCGGGGATGTCGCGTTCTTTTTGTATACGTCGGGAAGCGCGGGCGCGGCGAAGGCGGCGGTGCATCAGCATGGCGATATGCTGGTGACATCACGTAATTTTGCGCAGGGCGTGCTGGGATTGCGCGAGGATGACCGGCTGTACTCGGTTTCGAAATTGTATTTCGCGTATGGGTTGGGGAATGGGATGTATTTTCCGTTGTTCTTTGGGGCTGCGACGATTTTGAATCCGGAGCGGCCGAACGCGACGGAAATTGCGGAGACGATTAACCGGTACAAGCCGACCGTGTTTTTCTCGGTGCCGACGTTTTATGCCACTTTGCTGCGCGAGGCGGAACGCGGATTGCATGTGGATTTTTCGTCTGTGCGGCTGGCGGTTTCGGCGGGAGAGACTTTGCCGCCGGAGGTGTTTGAACGGTTTCGTTCGAAATTCGGCGTAGAGATTTTGGATGGGATTGGGTCGACCGAGATGCTGCATGTGTTTTTGTCGGCGCGTCCGGGGAAGGCGCAAGCGGGGAGCTGCGGGTGCGAAGTTCCGGGCTACGAAGTGAAAATCCTGGATGATGCAGGAGTGGCGGCGAGCGACGGGGAAGTGGGGAATTTATGGGTCAAGGGCGAGAGCGCGTTTGCGGAATATTGGCGGCAGGCCGAGGCGACGGCTGCGGCGAAACGCGATGGCTGGGTGGTGACCGGCGATAAGTTTACGCGCGATGCCGATGGAAGTTTTCATTATTGCGGGCGTGCGGACGACATGATGAAAGTAGCGGGGATGTGGGTTTCACCGGGGGAAGTGGAGAACGCGTTGATGGGGCATCCGGCGGTCTCGGAATGTGCAGTAGTGGGGCAGGTGGACGCGGTGGGATTGGTAAAACCGGTTGCGTATATTGTTTTGCGGCCTAGCGTGGTGAGACCCGGCGGAGGATTGGATAGCGAGATTCATGGGTGGTTGCGGACGCGGATGCCGGGGTTTAAGTGTCCGCATGATTTTCGATTTGTGAATGAATTGCCGAAGACTTCTACGGGGAAGATACAGAGATATTTGTTGAGGGCGCAGTAGCGTAGGCGGTTACGGACAATGGCAGAGAGTGTTCTTGAGCGGCCCGAGGCAAAGGTGCCTCGTATCTTTGCGGTTTTGGGAATGACTGCTGCAGCGTTGCCGTGGTTGGGTATCGTGGT
Source organism: uncultured Acidobacteriota bacterium (assembly GCA_963711325.1). Lineage (GTDB taxonomy): Bacteria > Acidobacteriota > Terriglobia > Acidiferrales > UBA7541 > Palsa-295. The sequence goes on from CAVQDR010000003.1 coordinate 588,421, forward strand.
CCGCATGTTGACCGCGGACCAGCGATATCTAGTGATCGGCGGGTTTGGGCTTTGGGCGCTGGGTATCGTCTCTTTCTTTTTTCTGCATCGAATGGCGAAGGGGAAGACTAGGTGGAGTTTCCTTGGGTCGTTTTTTGTTTTCACCTTCACGTTTGTGCCGCTGTATGCGGTGTGCGTTTTGGTGGTGGGTCACTTCTTGAATAAGTCGTAGAAATTCACGCCTCGTACCAGCGAATTCCGAAAAAGTCTCCGCGTCTGTTCCGGCTTCCTGAGTTCGGCCTCCGGCGGTAGTGTGCGCGGTGCGGCAGCAATCGAAGAGAGCGCCTTCGTCGCGGAAGGCGTTTCTCTGGAGGCGGCGTGAGTTGGATGTCAGGGCGTGTCGCACCTCCGGCGCTCGGCGGATTTTTGTGATTGTTTTCCCGGCCCTTACGGACCGGGCTAACCTATGCCGCCCCTGCGGGGCTGGGATTTTGTGCGGGGTTTGGATCGTGGCGGCGCTTCGCGCTGGGCGGCGCGTGGGCTTGGCGTGGGAGAGATTGAAGATTTAACACAGGGAACACAGCGAACACTGAGAACGGCGGGAGAGCACGGAGACTTGGCCGGCGGCGCTTCGCGCTGGGCGGCTTGTGGGCTTGCGGATTTGGAAAAGCGGGGCGAGTTGGGTGTGGTGGGAGATTGAAGATTTAACAAGCGAACACTGAGAACGGCGGGAGAGCACGGAGACTTGGTCGGTGGCGCTTCGCGCTGGGGCGTTTTTTGGGGTGGGCGGCTGCGGAAAAGCGGCGGCAGAGCCGCCGCACTCTAAAATGGGCTGGGGCGGCTGATAGCTGCGGGCGCTCCGCGATTGGGCGTGGGGCGGGCACCGCGCTCCGCCAGGTGATTCGGGTTGGCGGAGGAGGTGGCGCTCGGAGCTGGCGTTGCCGGGTGGTTTTAACTCCTGGGAAATAAATTGGGGGTAGGTTTCGCGTGGTGCACATGAGTTGCTGTTGGGCCGAGGTTTCGAATTGCGGGGAGAGAGGTGACGCCCATACTGAAGAGGTAGAAATGGTGTTGCTGCGCGGTTTTTTTGCGACGGCAATCGTGATGGGAGGACTTATGGCAAGTTCAGAGAAATTGTTTTCGTTTCGGAAGGTAATGGGATTGGTGCTGGTGATTGGATTTGCTGCTGCTTCAGTTTCGGCGCAGCAGATGGCGGCGCCGGATACGGTGGGAGCCAGTGTGGCGCAGGCTCAGACGCAGCCGCCCGCATCGGTGCAAGGTGCGGGAGTTGTTCCGGACACTCTTTCGCTGAATGAAGGGACGGCGGTGCATTTGCGCACTACGGATTTTCTTTCGGCGTTGAACGATGGATACGGCGGGCATTTTATTGGAGTGCTGGTTGCGCCGGTGGTGGTGGATGGGTGGGTGGTGGCTCGGGCGGGGCAGTACGTGGTGGGCGATGCGGCGAATGGCGAGAAGAAGACGGTGCAGCTGCGGTTGAGCCAGCTGATTTTGGTCGATGGAGGATTGGTGCGGATCGAAACTTCGTCGGTGGCCGCTGGACTTGATACTCCGCCGCAATCGATGCTGACTTTCACGCTGACCAAAGCTGCTGCGTTGTCGACCGTGCGCGGGCGAGTTGCGTTCCGGGCGGTAACTGCTGAAGACTACGCCAACTTTCCGCTGGGTAACGCGCCGACGAAGATTCCGTTTGGGTACGATCCTCCGTGCTGCGTCGATCAGCATGGCTACGGGCAGTTTGCGGGCGACGGTTACGGCTACGATTATTACTACGGGGCCGGGTATGTGCCGCCTCCGGTGCAAATTCGGTATTTCGGTTGGCATGGAAATCGGTGGGGGTGGTAGGCGGGAAATGGTTGACGCCGGAGGCGGATCGGCTCGAGCGAGGTTTGAGGTGCGTGTCGCACCTCCGGCGCTCGGCGGATTTTTGTGATTTTTTCCCGGCCGTTACGGACCGGGCTAACGTATGCCGCCCCTGCGGGGCTGGGATTTTGTGCGGGCGTTGTTTGTGGCGGCGCTTCGCGCTGGGCGGCTTGTGGGCTTGTGGGCTTGCGGATGATTGAAGATTTAGCACAGAGAACACTGAGAACGGCAAAGATGAGAACACGGAGAATTTCGCGGTAACCCACGGCTGGGCAGTTGGCTTGGCCGTGGGTGTTTCTCCCTTCAAGACAAAATGGCTCTTTACAGGTAAACTTCCTGCTGTAGATTGGACTGCAGGAGGGAGCCATTGCTTCCGTTGCATTTACAGGGTGAGAGTCATATTCCGCTTTATGTGCAGTTGCGGGATCAGCTGCGGGCGTTGGTGCATTCGGGAGAGCTGCGCACGGGCGACCGGATACCGGCTAGCCGGGAATTGGCTACGCAACTGGGCGTGCACCGGACGACCGTGGCGAATGCTTATGCGGAGCTCGAATCTGAGGGTTTGATTCAGGGGCATGTGGGGCGGGGGACTTATATTGCGGGGTTGCAGGCGAAGCAGTTGACGCCTCCGCCGCGGACGAATGGGAACGGCGGGGCGATGCGCTGGGAATCGCTTTTCGCGGATGAGCGCGCGGAAGAAGGGTTGAGCCGGCTGATGCCGGACATTCCGGAAGATGCGATTGGGTTTGTGCGGGCGCGTCCTAGCGAAGAATTTTTCCCGATGGAGGAGTTTCGGCGCTGCTGCAATGCGGTGCTGCGCAATGAAGGGCGCAAGGTGTTACAGCTTGGCGCGTCGGATGGGTACGAGCCGCTGAAGCGGGTGCTTATCGATTTCTTCCGCGACGAAGGGTTGGCGGTTCGCAACGAACAATTGTTGATTACCGATGGCTGCCAGCAGGCGATCGATTTATTGAGTAAAGCGTTTTTGCGGGCGGGTGATTCGGTGGTGCTGGAGAATCCGGCGTATCCGGGCGCAGTGGCGATTTTTGCTGGCGCGCGGGTGCGGATGTTGGCGGTGGGCGTGGAGACAGACGCGCAGCGCGTGGGGCATGTCGGGTTGGATCTTGATGGGCTCGAAGCGGTTTTAATGCAGAACCGCGTGAAATTTATTTTCGTTACGCCGGATTTTCACAATCCGACTGGGACGGCTTTGCCGCTGGCGGAGCGAAGGCGTTTGCTGGAGATTGCGGCGCGATATCAGGTGCCGGTGATTGAAGATTATATTTACGGGCGGCTGCGGTTGCGCGGGACGGCGTTGCCTTCGCTGAAATCGCTGGACCGGCATGGGAATGTGATCCAGATCGATAGCTTTTCGAAGATTGCGTTTCCGGGGTTGCGAGTGGGTTGGTGCATTGGGCCGGAGAGCGCGATCGAGAGATTGCGGTTGGTGAAGCAGTCGACGGATTTGCATACGGATCAGTTGTCGCAGGCGACTTTGGCGGAGTTTGTGCGGCGCGGGCATTTGACGCGGCACATGGCCAAGATGAAAAAAGTGTATTTGCGGCGGTTGGAAGCGATGGAGACCGCGCTCGCGAAGCATATGCCGGATGGGGTGACTTGGACACGGCCGGAGGGCGGGTTGGCGGTGTGGGTGACTTTGCCGGCGGGATTTGATGCTGGGGAATTGTTGATTCATGTGCGGGAACGCGGCGTGCTTTACGTCCCAGGAAGGCATTTTTATTTTCAGAATCCGGCGCCGAATACTTTGCGGTTGGGGTTTGGGTCGGTGGACGAGAAGCGGATTGCGAAGGGCGTGGAGACGCTGGGGGAGATGCTGCGGGTAGAGTTTCGGAAGAGGCAGCGTGGGGCGAGAGCAGAATTGCATACGCGGGTGGCTTTGGTCTAAGGGTTAAAGACTTAACACAGAGAACACTGAGAACGGCAGAAGATGAGAACACGGAGATATCGCGATGCTGCGGCGCGCGTGCAAAGGATCTGAATGTTGATTGAGCCGAATCCGACGAATGTTTGTTTTGGGTGTGGCGGGGGGAACGCGCGCGGGATGAAGTTGACGTTTGAGCAGGATGACGTGGCGCGGAAGATTATTGGGCGGTTTAAGTTGGGGGCGGAGTATCAGGGGGCGTTTGGGATTATTCATGGCGGGGTGATTGCTGTTGTGCTCGATGAAGTGATGGGGAAGGTTTGCCGGTTTCGCGGGGTGCGGGCGGTTACGGCGGAAATGAATATCGCGTATCTGGCACCGGTTCGGGTGGATCAGGATGTGGTGGTGGAAGGGTACGAGAAGGAAATGGCGGGGCGGAATTTGCATTTGATTGGGGAGATTAAGGATACGGCGGGAAAGATTTTGGCGCGGAGCACGGGAAGGTTTGTAGTGGTGGATCGGACGCGCGAGACGAAAGACGGCGCGACGGAAAAGGTTTCGAGCACGTAAAATTCAGAAGGCAGCGGCGAAGGAGAACAGCGATGGATTTGATGAACAATAATTTGTGGCGAGTGAAGGTGGGCCTGGCGGAGATGTTGAAGGGTGGCGTGATCATGGACGTGACCAACGCCGAGCAGGCCAAGATCGCCGAAGATGCGGGGGCATGCGCGGTGATGGCGCTGGAGCGGGTGCCTTCGGACATTCGCAAGGAAGGCGGAGTGGCGCGGATGGCGGCGCCGCGAATCATTCGCGAGATTATGGATACCGTGTCGATTCCGGTGATGGCCAAGGTGCGCATCGGGCATTTCGCCGAAGCGCAGGTTTTGCAGGCGCTGGAAGTGGATTACATCGACGAGAGCGAAGTGTTGACGCCGGCGGATGACGAGCATCATGTGTGGAAGCATGGGTATAAGGTGCCGTTCGTGTGCGGCGCGCGGAATTTGGGCGAAGCGCTGCGGCGGATTGCGGAAGGCGCGGCGATGATTCGGACCAAGGGCGAGGCGGGGTCGGGAAATATCGTGGAAGCGGTGCGGCACATTCGCACGATTGTCGGGCAGATGAAAAGGTTGACTTTGCTGGGCGAAGAAGAATTGGTGCACGAGGCGAAGGAATTGGGCGCGCCGTTTGAATTGGTGGCCTGGATTGCGAAGAATGGGAAATTGCCGGTGCCGAATTTTTCGGCGGGCGGGATTGCGACTCCGGCGGATGCGGCGTTGGTGATGCAGTTGGGGGCCGAGGCGGTTTTCGTGGGGTCGGGGATTTTCAAGTCGAGCGATCCTTCGGTGCGGGCGCGGGCGATTGTGAAGGCGACGACTCATTACAAGGATGCGAAGGCGGTTCTGGAAGCATCGGAGGAATTGGGCGAGGCGATGAAGGGGCTGGATATCCGGCAGATGGAAGAGAAGGATTTGCTGCAGACGCGCGGTTGGTAGGTAAGGACGCGGCGCTGATCGCTCAGATCGATCGTCGTCGCACGCAGTGCCGAGACGTTGTTTTTGCCGTCATTCTGAGCGTAGCGAAGAATCTCATCCAGTACAGTTCCGCGCCGGTCATCACGTCGAGTCCTTCTGCGTCGCTGTGATCCCGGTGCGGCAGCATGGATGAGATTCTTCGTCGCTTCGCTCCTCAGAATGACGGCTCCGGGTTTTTACTCCGTTTATGACGATTGGGATTTTGGCGATTCAGGGTGATTACGAGGCGCACGCCGCGATGCTCTCGCGGATTGGTACGGAGTATCGGTTTGTGCGGACGGCGGAGGAATTGAAGGGGCTGGACGGAATTATTTTGCCGGGTGGGGAGAGTACGACGCATTTGAAGGTGATGGTGGAAGAGGGATTGTTTGAGCCGCTTCGTCAATTTGGCGAGGGTGGTGGGGCGATTTACGGGACTTGTGCTGGGGCGATTTTGTTGTCGCGGGTGGTGCGGGGGCCGGCGCAGGGGTCACTCGGGCTGCTGGATGCTACGATTTTGCGGAATGGGTATGGAAGGCAGTTGGCCAGCGATGTGAAGTTGGTGAAGACTTCGTTGCGGGACGAGCCGGTGGAGATGGTGTTTATTCGGGCGCCGATTTTTGAGTCGATCGGAGAGAACGTCGAGGTTTTGGCCGAGTTTGAGAAGCGGCCTGTTTTGGTGCGGCAGGGAAAGATCTTGGCGTCTACGTTTCATCCGGAATTGACGGAAGACCCCGCGGTGCATTCTTATTTTGTGAAGATGGTTGCGAACGGCAAGAGTTAGTTCGCGGCTTCCTGTGGTGAAAGTCTAAAACTTTGGCGAGTGCGTTTGATTGAAGAGGGAGCCTTCGTTGTTGAGGTCTGGGCAAGAAGGAGATCCTTCGTCGCTGCGCTCCTCTGGATGACGGCCAAAGGCGGTTTTGCGCTTGGACTGGGCGGTTCGGAGAAGAGGATACGCCCCTTACGGAGCGGGCTAACCTATGCCGCCCCTCCGGGGCTGGTGCGTGGCGAAGCGAGGATTTGTGCGGCGCTTCGCGCGGATCGACTTGTGACGGAGGCTCCGGAAATCGAAGAGGCGGTCGTCGGTTTGTGCTGGGCAAGAAGGAGATCCTTCGTCGCTGCGCTCCTCTGGATGACGGCCAAAGGCGGTTTTGCCTTTGGACTGGGCGGCTAGGAGAAGAGGATTGGTTTGAGGATGCGGGGCGTCTAAACCCGCACCCTTTGCTGGGGAGCGCAAAGAGTGCGGCACCCGGAAAGGATTCAAGCTTTAACACAGAGAACACAGAGAAAGGCGAAAAGCGAGTGCACGGAGACTTCTGGAGAACTGACACTGTCGCGATGGATTGGTTGGGCTGACAACGTCGGGTTAGTTGTGACATTCTTGGGGACTATGGGCGAGCCGGTGCGGGTTTTGTTTGTTTGCGTGGGGAATTGCGTGCGGAGCCAGATGGCGGAGGCGATTGCGCGGCATGCTTGCGGGGATATTATTGCGGCGGAGAGCGCGGGGGTTTCGCCACTTGGGTTTATTGATAAGACTGCGAAATTGGTTTTGCATCAGAAGGGGATTTCTACGCATGGGCAATATTCGAAGGGGTTGCAGTGTGAGGATTTGAAGAAGCCGCATCATCTCATCGTCAATATGTCGGGGATTCCTGGGTCGTCGTTGTTTGGCTCGGAGAAATTTGAAGATTGGGAAGTGCGGGATCCTTTTGGCGAGGACATGGAATTGCACCGGGAGATTTGCGATCTCATCGAGGCGCGGGTGACTTTGCTGGCGGCGCAGTTGCGGATGGAAATTCGGGATCATGGGATCGAGCCGGGACGGGGAAGCCAGCGGTGAGGCGATTGGCGTTGGTACGTTGACATTGCTGCTGCAGGGCTAAGGGAAAATGCGCCGAGAAAAGACTAGCGTCTCGCAGGAAGATTATCTCAAGGCGATTTGGGAATTGGTGCAGGAAGAGCTGACGCCGATTGCGGCGCGGTTGGCGGAGGATTTGGGCGTGACGCCTCCGGCGGTGACGGCGGCGCTAAAGCGCATGACGCGCGGCGGGTATTTGCGGGTGCGGCGCGATGGAAGGATTGAGCTTTCGGCGAAGGGTGAGGAGATCGCGCAGCATTTGGTGTTGAGGCATCGGCTGGCGGAGAAACTGCTGACGGATGTAATTGGATTGCCGTGGTCGCGGGCGCATGAAGAGGCGGAGAAGTTGGAGCATGGGATTTCGGCGGAAGTGGCGGAGCTTTTGTTGCGGCGGTTTGGGCGGGAGAGCCGGTGTCCGCATGGAGTGCCGCTGGTCGGTGGGATGGCGAAATTGCGGAAGTCATTTGGGGCGGTGAGGCTTTCGGAGGCAGAGACTGGGACGGTGTACGAAGTTTTGCGGGTGTATGAGAAGGATCCGAAGTTTTTGGAGTTTTTGGGTGGGTTGGAGTTGCAGCCGGGGGCGCGGGTGCGGGTGCATCGGCGGGAGTATGACGAGACGATGGAGTTGTCGGTGGCCGGGCGCGGGGCGCGGAAGATTCATTTGGGGAAGCCGGCTACGGAGAGGGTTTGGGTTAGGAAGGGGGCGGGCTAGGGCTGGCGCGGGTTGGTTGGCGGCTGTGCGCCGGGCAAGAAGGAGATCCTTCGTCGCTTGGCTCCTCTGGATGACGGCCAAAGGCGGTTTGGGTGGTGGACTGAACTGCTAGGAGAAGAGGATCAGTGCGGTTTGGGGACTCGATTAAAGATCTAACACGGAGAACACAGAGAAAGGCACGAGAACACGGAGACGGCTGGGATTACGGCGGAGTGTGGTGATTGGATCGTCTAAACTCGCACCCTTTGCTGGGAAGCGCAAAGAGTGCGGCACGCGGAAAAGATTAACCCCGATACGGAGACGGTTTTAAAGGGCATTGCGTTTGGTGGATTAGCGGGAATATGATGGGCGGGTTCGGGTTGGCGGCGGCGTTTTGGCTTAGGGTCTTATGAAGTTCGAGCTTTTACTTCTTTTCGGGTTTCGAGTTGGGCTAGCGGCTGAATCCCCCACAGCCGGTGCATCTGAAAATATTTCAACTACAGAGCGGGATTTTTTGGGCGCGGGTCTGCGCGTGGCATGCGCATCGCGTCCGCACACAGATTTCTCGTAAACATTTAGCATTTAGTGATTCCAAGGAGAGTGCGAAATGGCAACGGCAACTTCGGTCGTCCAAATGGATCCCAAGGTGAGCGGGTATGTGGGCAAGACGCACAAGATGCTGATTAACGGAAAGTGGGTGGATGCGGCGAGCGGGAAGACATTTCCTACGTACAATCCGGCGACAGGCGAAGTGCTTTCGAATATCGCGGAAGGCGACAAGGAAGACATCAATCGCGCGGTGAAGGCGGCGCGGGCGGCGTTTGAGACTGGGCCGTGGGGCAAGATTTCACATTCCGAGCGCGCGCGGATGATTTGGAAGCTGGCGGACTTGCTGGAGAAGAATCTGGAAGAGTTTGCGCAGCTGGAATCGCTCGATAACGGTAAACCGTTGAAGGTGGCGCGGGCCGCGGATGTGCCGCTGGCGATCGATCATTTCCGTTATTACGCCGGATGGGCGACGAAGATTGAAGGGAACACCATTCCTTTTTCGGGATCGCCGCAGGGAAAGTTTTTCGCTTACACCATGCGGGAACCGGTGGGCGTGGTGGGGCAGATTATTCCTTGGAATTTTCCGCTGCTGATGGCGGCGTGGAAGTTGGCGCCGGCGTTGGCTACTGGTTGCACGATTGTGCTGAAGCCGGCGGAGCAGACGCCGTTGACGGCATTGCGATTGGGCGAACTGGTGCAGGAAGCGGGATTTCCTGACGGCGTGGTGAACATTATCCCGGGGTACGGCGAAACGGCGGGAGCGGCGCTGTCGGCTCATGACGACGTGGACAAAGTGGCGTTTACCGGATCGACGGAAGTGGGCAAATTGATTCTGCACGCGGCGGCGGGGAACCTGAAGAAGGTGTCGCTCGAGCTGGGCGGCAAGTCGCCAAACATCATCTTGGATGACGCGGATTTGGATGCGTCGATTCCGGGCGCGGCCAGCGCGATTTTCTTCAATCAGGGGCAGACCTGCTGCGCGGGTTCGCGATTGTTCATTCAGAAGGACGTGTTCGACAAGGTGGTCGAGGGGATCTCGGATCGCGCTTCGAAGATCAGGGTGCGGCAGGGTTTTGATCCGGATTGCGACATGGGTCCCTTGGTTTCCGAAGAACAATTGAACCGCGTGGTCGGATATATGAATTCGGGAAAGAAAGAAGGCGCGAAGGCTACGACTGGCGGCGAGCGCGAAGGGAATAAGGGTTACTTCGTGAAGCCGACGGTTTTGGTGAACACTACCGATAAGATGAAAGTGGTGCAGGAAGAAATTTTTGGACCGGTGGTGACGGCTAGCCCGTTTGACAGCCTCGATGAAATCGCGGCGAAGGCCAATGATACGGTGTACGGCCTGGCGGCGGGAATCTGGACGCGGGACATCAAGAAAGCGCATGCGCTGGCGGCGAAGATCAAGGCCGGCACAGTGTGGATCAATTGCTATAACGTGTTCGACGCGGCGATGCCGTTTGGCGGCTACAAGCAATCGGGTTGGGGCCGCGAAATGGGACACGAAGTGCTCGAGCATTACACGGAAGTGAAATCGGTATGCGCGGCGCTGTAAGTTTTTCGTAACAAAATTGAGGGGCGGTTCCTGGAACCGCCCCTTTTTGTTTGTGTGGCGGCTAATTTTGGGGCGAGGTGAAGAACTGTGATTCAAGTGGCGCTTAATGGGGCTCGCGCGCGAAGTGAGAATGCGGCGATTCCGTTTACGGTGGCGGAGATGGCGGAGTCGGCGCGGGCGGCGGTGGCGGCGGGCGCGGGGAGCGTTCATTTTCATGTGCGTGCGGCGGATGGAAACGAAAGCATTGCCGCCGCGGACGTTGCTGCGGCGCTGGAGGCGATGAGCGCGGCGATTCCTGGAATTCCGGTGGGCGTGAGCACGGCGGAATGGATTGAAGCGGATTCGATCAAGCGACAGCGGCTGGTGAGTGAGTGGACGGTCTTGCCGGATTTTGTTTCGATTAATTTTAATGAGATTGGAGCGGTGGAGATCGCCCACTGGATGCTGAAACACGGGGTGGGGATCGAGGCGGGGTTGGGGAGCGTGTTGGCGGTGGAGAATTTTGTGGGGAGTGGGTTGGGGAATCGATGTTTGCGGGTTTTGTTGGAACCGGAGCAGCAGGAGATGCGGGAGGCGGTGGTGGTGGTCGGGTTGATTGAGGCGTTTTTGAATCGCGGGCAGGTGCATATTCCCCGTTTGGTGCATGGATACAATGCTACGGCTTGGGATTTTGTGGGGTTGGCGGCGGCGCGGGGATACGACACGCGGATTGGATTTGAGGACACCATCGTGATGCCGGACGGGACTTTGGCGGTGGGGAATGGGGAGATTATTGCGGAGGCGGTGACGTTGTTTAGGACTGTGGCGAAGGGGCGGGCGGCGAATTAGTTGGGTGATTTGGTTTGGCGGGCGGGAAGAGGATCGGCGTGAATTGGGTTTCAGGGGCGTGTCGCAGCTCCGGCGCTCGGAGGTTTTATTTTGATTTTTTTCCCGGCCCTTACGGACCGGGCTAACCTATGCCGCCCCTCCGGGCTGGTTTCGTGGCGAGCTGACGGTTTGTAGTGGCGCTTCGCGCTGGGGCGTTTTCAAAGACTTAACACAGAGGACACAGAGAAAGGCTTGAGAACACGGAGACGGCTGGGATGCGGATGGTGTTCGTTGTGAGCGGGAGGTATAAACCCGCACCCTTCGCAGAGGCGGCGAAGAGTGCGGCACCCGGAAAGCACTAACGTCGCTGGTGACTTGTTATTCGGGCTTGGGTTGGGATTTGGTTTTTTGGTCGCGGAGTTGTTGCTTCCAGCCTAGGATGCGGGCTTTGCTGCCGGCTTCTTCGGCTTCGGGGATCATGTTTTTGCGTTGGTAGGCGCGGGAGATGGTGGTCCAGGCCAGGATGTCATCGGGATCGAGGGCCAGGATGCGGTGAGCGGCTTCGATGGTGCGGTCGAAATCCTGCTGGGCGTGATAGGCTTGCGCGAGGCCATGGAGCGCGTCACTAAAAGTGGGATCGATTTTCAGGGCTTGAGTATATTCCGCGATTGCTTCTTCGAGTTTTCCCGCGCCAAAGAAGTCGATTCCTTCGTAATAATGATCTTCGGCGGTTTTGGGCGTCGATTCGCTCACGTTGGTAGTTTAGCATCGCTTCGGAGTCGGTTGGGTGGTGCGGCGGGATGCTGAACGCGCTGCATTATTACTGGATCATTGCGAAGGGCTATCGTTGGCGTCCGTGGGATTCGCCGTACATTCAGTGGCGGCTAGAGACTTACTTCGGGAAGGAAGCGGCGAATCTGGATCGCGAGAAATTTCTGAGTTTGATGTGGCACGAGCGGGCGCGGATGAAGACTTTTTTGGATTGGGTGGCGGACCGGCGGCGGGCGCAGCGGGATTGATTCGTGAAGCGGACGGAGTTTCGTTCAGATGTGCGCGGCCATGCGGCTGAGAATTTTTCCTTCCGGCGAAAGAATCGTAAGAATCAGGTGATCGGTCAGCGGGATGCTGCCGGCATCGCGAATCTGGACGACCAGCAGGCGGCGGTTTTCTCCTCCCTCCGGTAAATTCAGCGGAATCGACTGGACCACGTAGTTCAGCACCGGGCGCAGATACAAATCGTGTTTCCACTGCAATTTGTAATGGAGAGTTTTCATGAAGTCGGGCGTGGGCGCGGGAGTGTAGATGTCGGCGTCGCAGAGCAGGATGCGGACGTCGATCTGAATGGTGAGGTGAGAGGGGTAGAGGGTTACCGGGTGATCGAATTTGCGGTAGGAGCGGTAGGTATCGGTTTCGATGCGCTGCAGGCCGTTGAAAAATTCGTCGGATTCGAGTTCGGGGAAAAAGGTGGCGCAAACTTCGCCTTTGCGGATCTCGCCGGTGCTCATGGGCACGCGTTCTTTGTATTCGATGATTTTCGGGGCGGAGCTGTCCTGGGCGCGGAGCAGGGTGTGCGGAATGCAGAGGGCGAGGCAAACGATCAGGAGAGCAGCGGCGAGAGTGGATATTTTCATGGAAGAACTTGATGAGGAAGTCTAGCACAGGAGCGCGGGCACTTCGTGGTGGGGGGCTGGGCGCTGCAGCATGGATGAGATTCTTCGTCGCGAAAGGCGCTCCTCAGAATGACGGCGGGTTTTTGTGGGCGTTGAAGATTGCGGTGGCGCTTCGCGCTGGGACGATTCAGGTGGCGATTGCGGCGACTGAAGGCAGCTGTGGAAAGTAACTTAAGTGGCGGCGCAAACGTAATATCATTGTGAGTGTGACCACAGGGAATTCCGACGGTTTTGCCATCCGCACCGAGCATGTCTCCCGGGAGTACCAAATGGGCGACGCATTGGTGCGTGCGGTGGATGATGTTTCGATCACGGTTCGTGAAGGCGAGTTTGTAGCGCTGCTGGGAAGTTCGGGGTCGGGGAAATCGACCTTGCTGAATTTGCTGGCGGGCCTCGACCGGCCGACGTCTGGCGCGATTTTTACGCATGGCGAGAATCTGGCGGAGATGGATTCATCGCAGCTGGCGCATCACCGTAGCCATACGGTGGGCATGGTTTTTCAGGCGTTCAACCTTTTACCGCGCATGACCCTCGAAGAAAATGTGGAGCTGCCGCTGCGTCTGGCGGAAGTGGATCGGGCGGAGAGGCCGGGGCGGGTGCGTGAGGCGGTGGAGCGGGTGAAATTGACGGCGCGGCTGACGCACCGGCCTAGCGAATTATCGGGCGGGGAGCAGCAGCGGGCGTCGCTGGCGCGGGCTTTGGTGAACCGGCCGACGATTTTGCTGGCGGACGAGCCTACCGGGAATCTGGATAGCGCGACGGGCGACGCGATCATGCGGCTCTTACAAGAAATAAATCGGGCGCTGAAAATGACGATTGTGATGGTCACGCACGACCGGCCGCGCGCGGAGAAATTCACGCAGCGGATTATTCAGATGGGCGATGGGAAATTGATCAGCGACGGAGTGACGGCATGAAGCTGCGGGACATGACGGAGCTGGCGGGGCGGAATTTGCGCGAGGCGATGCTGCGGAATTCGCTGACGACTTTGGGGATTGCGGTGGGCGTGGCGTCTCTGGTGGCCATGCTTTCGCTTGGGGTGGGTTTGCAGGAAATGGCGAGCTCGCGTTTGGCGAAGAGTGGATTGTTCGACGCGGTGTTTGTGGTGTCCAAGGCGAATTCGCGGAGATTTGGCGGGGTGCGGGATGACGGCGATGCGGCGGTGCCGGCCGGGCCGGTTAAGCGGCTGGATGATGCGGCGCGCACGCAGCTGGCGGGAATCCCTAGAGTGACCGAGGTGTATCCGGAGGTTCGGTTTCAGACGGAGATTCAGTACGACGGAAAACCTTACGCGACCATGGCGGCGGGAATTCCGCAGTCGGCGCTGGCCGATGGCGCGTTTGACAATATGAAGGGGACTTTTTTTTCTGGAGCGAATGCGGACGAAGCGATTTTGCAGATTGAGCTGGCGAAGGATTTGTCGAAGCAGCCGGACACGCTGATCGGGAAGGAAGTGGTGCTGCGGTACGCGGAGCGGCAGGTGATTCCGGCGGAACCGGCGGCGGATGAAGCGGCGGGGAAGGCCGGCGCGACGGATGCGGACGAGGGAATGTCGACTGGATTTTCGATGATTCCGCGGGAAAGGAGATTACGAATTATTGGGATTGTGGAGACGGAGCCGGCGGCGGGATTTGGCGGGATGGGGCGCGGGCGGTTGCTGATTCCGCTGCAAACGGCGCAGACGTTGCGGGTGGCGCAGCCTACGGATATGCGGGCGATGTTGCGCGGCGCGAATGGGAAAACGATTTACGACAGCCTGACGGTGCGGGTGAAAAGTCCGAGCGCGGTGCAGCCGGTGGAAGATGCGATCAAGGCCATGGGCTTCGGGGCGTTTTCGATTATCGACGCGACGAAGAATGTGCAGTTGTTTTTTACGGTGTTCGATTTGCTGCTGGGAATTTTCGGGAGCTTGGCGCTGACGGTGGCGTCGCTGGGAATTATCAATACTTTGGTGATGGCGATTCTGGAGCGGCGGCGCGAGATTGGGATTTTGAAGGCGTTGGGCGCGGAGGATCGCGACGTGCAGCGGCTGTTTTTTGCCGAGGCAGGCGTGATGGGGCTGGCCGGGGGAGTTTTTGGCGTGATTCTCGGTTGGCTGATTGGGAAGGCGCTGACGTTTGGGACCAACGTTTATTTGCACCGGCAGCAACTGCCGGCGATTGATTTGTCTTCGGTGCCGTGGTGGATGGCGGTGGCAGCGATTGTGTTTTCGGTGGTGGTGAGTCTGGCGGCGGGGATTTATCCGGCGTCAAGGGCGGCGAAGCTCAATCCGGTCGAGGCGCTCCGGTATGAGTAGCGTCCGCGGGCCGGCGAGATTATTGGCGCGGTTTTTGTTTGGGCTGGCGCTGCTGGTTTGGGCTGGCGCCGCGAAAACGGCTTCAGCTGCGACGGACGCGGGTCGGGCGGAGTGCCGGTCGATGGTGAGCAAGATTTTGGGGCATCCGGTGGCTTACTGCGTGATTCTGCCGCGAGGCTACGACACGGATAAGGCTTCGCAGTATCCGGTGCTTTATTTTTTGCATGGGCTAGGCGGGAACGAGCAGGTTTTGCTGGAATCCGGCGGGATGAACGAGATTGAGGATTTGCGCGCGGCGGGGAAGATCAGCGAGTTTTTGGTGGTGGCGCCGGCCGGCGGACGCGCGTTCTGGATTAATTCGCGCGACGGGAAAGTTCGGTATGAGGATTTTTTCATCAAGGAGTTCATTCCGTTTATCGAGAGCCATTACCGGATACGGGCGGGGCGCGAGCAGCGGGGAATTACGGGGGTTTCGATGGGCGGGTATGGGGCCTTGCGATTTGGGTTGAAGTATCCGGAGATGTTTAATGCGGTGAGTGCGCATAGCGCGGCGTTGGTGGATAAGCTGCCGAAATTCGATGCGCCGCAGGAGCAGGAGGCGGGGATCGCGCGGATTTTGGGCGAGTCCTTCGGGAATCCGGTGGATCCGAAGTATTGGGAGCGGGAGAGTCCGTTTACGATCGTGCGGACTGAGCCGAAACCGGCTGGATTGGCGATTTATTTTGACTGCGGGACCGATGATGATTTTGGGTTTAACCGGGGCGCGCAGAAATTTCATGATTTATTGGTGTCGAGAGGCATCGCGAACGAATTTCATCTTTATCCTGGCGGGCATGATCTGGATTATTTTTCGGAGCATTTGCCCGCGTCGCTGGAGTTTCACTCGCGGGCGTTTGGCGGGGAGCCTGGGAAGTAAAGGCAACTAGGAAGCGGGAGTGGCTTCGCGATGATCTAAACCCGCACCCTTTGCGGGAGGCCACGGCGCAAAGAGTGCGGCACCCGGAAGGGCAACGGCCCACCCTTAAAAACTGTTCCGGATGGGCGGAAGCGGAGAGCGCTGTCCCAAGAGCGGGCAGGTCGTCTCCGGCGCCGGTCACTGTTAAGGCCTGCAAGGCTGTAAATCCCCTCAAAAGCGGCAAATTCAATTGGCCACTCTTCTGCAGGAGACTGTGCCGTGTCACGATATAGTATTCCGTGGCGCGCTATAGTAGAATCGGCATAGAGGCTACCGGTTATGACCAAGACTCAGGATGTGTCCGCGTATTTGCCGATGACTCCGGCGATGTTTCAGGTTTTGCTGGCGCTGGCGGATGGGGAGAAGCACGGGTATGCGATTTTGAAGGAAGTGGCTTTGCGCACAGGGGACAAGGTGCGGCTGAGCGCGGGGACGCTGTATGGGAACCTGGCGCGGCTGGTGGCGTCCGGGTTGATTGCGGAATCGCAGAAGCGGCCGGAATCGCGGTTTGATGATGAGCGGCGGCGGTATTACCGGCTGACGGAATTTGGGCGGGAAGTGGCGGTGGCGGAAGCGAACCGGATGGATGAGGCGCTGGGGCAGGCGCGAGCGAAGAAATTGTTCCGCCGGCCGAAGCTGGCATAGGCGGGAATCGAAATGGAGGGAAGCGGCATGGGCGATTCGCACGAAACTTTTTCGCAACGCGCGATGCGCGGGTTGCTGCGTTTGCTGCCGGCGGATTTTCGGGAGAATTTCGGCGGCGAGATGGAACGGACGTTTGAGGAGCAGAAGCGCGAGGCGGAACGCCGCGGGAAGGCGGGCGACTTCGTGCGCCTATGGTGGGAAACGCTCGGAGGCATTTTTCGCACGGCGCCACGGGAGCACTGGGAAATATTGAAGCAGGATGTTTCGTACGCTTTCCGGATGCTGCAGAAGAGCCCGGGATTCGCGATTACCGCGATTCTGACTTTGGCGCTGGGGATTGGCGCGAATACGGCGATCTTTAGCGTGGTGAATTCGGTTTTGCTGCGGCCGTTGCCTTATCCGCAGGCGCAGCAACTGATTTTTGTGCGCGAGAAGGCTTTGAAGGTGGGCGCGGATCACGTGCAGTTTTCGGTGCCGGATATTGAGGATTTTCGGGCGCGGAATCATACGCTCGCGGCTCTGGCGGAATATCACGGAATGTCCTTCACGTTATTCGGGCACGGAGATCCGGAGCGAGTGCGGACGGGAGTGGTTTCGGCGAATTTCTTCGACATGTTTGGAATTCAGCCGCTGTTGGGGCGGACGTTTGAGGCGGGCGATGATTTGCCGGGGGCAGCTCCAGTGTTGGTGCTGACCTATGACTACTGGAAAAATTCTTTCGGCGCGGACGCGGGAATTATCGGGAAGACGTTTGAGATGAACGACAAGCTGCATATGGTGGTGGGTGTGCTGCCGCCGGCACCGCAATATCCCGACAAGGTCGATCTGTACATGGCGACATCGGCGTGCCCGTTTCGTTCGTCGGCGATGCATGTGCAAGACCGTGACATGCGGATGATGGATGTTTTCGCGCGGTTGAAGCCGGGCGTTACCTTGGAACAGGCTCGGGCGGATATGGCCGGGATTGCTGGGCATTTGGCGGTCGAGTATCCAAAGTCATTTCCGGAAAACCTGGGATTCACGGCGGACGCGTCGCCGTTGCAGCAGGAACTGACGCACAGCGCGCGGCCGACTTTGCTGATTCTGCTGGCGGCCGCGGTTTTCGTGCTGCTGATTGCGTGCGCGAACGTGGCGAATTTGACGCTGGCGCGGATGGCTCGGCGGGAGCGGGAGCTTTCGGTGCGCACGGCATTGGGCGCGGGACGAAGCCGGCTGCTGCGTCAATTGCTGACGGAGAGCGCGATGCTGGCGTTCGCCGGAGGCGGGTTGGGGCTGTTGTTGGCGTATGAAAGCTTGCACATGCTGACGCAGTTCGCGAGCCGGCTGACTCCGCGGGCGCATGAGATTCGGATCGATGCGGGCGTGATGTTGTTCGCGTTGGGCGCGGCGATGGCGACGACGTTGATATTTGGGACGGTGTCGGCGATTTTCGCGCGGGCCAATTTGACGTCGGGGCTGAAGGAAGGAACTTCGGGCGCGGGGTCGGGAGCGCGGCAAAATCGTTTGCGGAGCGCGCTGATTGTTTCGCAGGTGGCGTTTTCGTTCATGCTGCTGATCGGGGCGGGACTGCTGATCCGCAGCCTGGTGAAGATGCAGGAAGTGAATCCGGGTTTCGTGCCGCAGCGCGTGCTGGCGATGAAGGTCAATTTCAACTGGGCGAAATATAACGGCGAGGAGGGCATGGCGGTGGTCGCCAAGAAAGTGCTGGATCAGGTTCAGTCCGAACCGGGAGTGCTTTCCGCGGCGATTTCTTCCGGGTATCCGCTGGAAGCGGAATTGATTGCGGGCGGAAGTGCGTCCGGCACGTTTCAGATCAAAGGGCGCACCTTGCAGCCGGGGGAGGCGCCGCCGATGGCGAATATCGCTTCGGCCACGCCGGGGTATTTTGCAACGCTGGGAATTCCGCTGCTGACCGGGCGGACCTTTGCGGATACCGACGACCGCAAAGCGCCGCAGGTTTTGATCATCAGCGAGCAGATGAAAAAAACGTTGTGGCCGAACACGGATGCGCTGGGGCAGCAGGTTTCGTTCGACGACGGGAAAAACTGGATGACGGTGATCGGGGTGGCGGGTGACGTGCGGGAATTTGGCCTGGACCACGCGCCGACCAGCGAACTGTACGTCGCGATCGCGCAGAATCCGAATGTGGGAACGCTGATCGTGCGCACAGCGATGGAGCCGACGGGGATGTCGCGGCGAATGCGCGACATTATTCACGGAGTGGATTCGCAGACGGCGGTGACCCACGAAATGACCATCGAACAGGCGCGCAGCGAATCGCTGGAATCGCCGAAGCTGATCGCGACGCTGCTGGGACTGTTCGCGGGATTGGCGTTGCTGATTGCGGCCGCGGGGATTGGCGGGATTATGGCGTTGGCGGTGAGCCAGCGGGTGCATGAGATTGGAATTCGGATGGCGTTGGGGGCGGGGCGGGAGAAGATTTTGGGGATGGTGCTGGGGCAGGGAGCGGTGCTGGCTGGTTTGGGGATTGCGATTGGCGCGGCTGGGGCGCTGGCGTTGACGGCGATGATCAAATCGCTTCTGTTTGAGGTGACTCCGAGTGATCCGCTGACTTTCGTTTGTGTGGCAGCGGTGCTGATTGCGACGGCGATGGTGGCGAGTTATATGCCGGCGCGACGGGCAGCGCGGATTGATCCGATGCAGGCGTTGCGGAGCGAGTAGCGGCGAGTTCGAGCGAAAGACATCGATGAGCCTTTGAGATCGGGGGAGGCTAGGTGGCCCGCTGCTCGGCTGCAGGGGTAGTTCGGTGCCGAAGGCACACCCCACTGAAAGTGGGGTGCAGACAGGCTGAACGCCTGTCGTACTGAGGAAGTCTTGGCGATTATCTTGGTGAGTCGGCTTGTAACAGGCGGTCGACTAGATTTGGGATTTCGGTTTCCTTCGGAATTTTTCCTTCAAAATATATTTCGTGGCTTACATCGGGGAAACCCATGCGGGTTAGGTGCGCGGGAAGTTGCTCGCGTAATTCGGCTGGGGTTCGCGCGCTGCTAAGACGCGTGAGCGCTTGGAAGATTACGGCGTGATCGGTGTTGCGCCAAGCGTAGTGGGATAGAGAGGATTTGGCTTGGGTTGCGGCGGGTGCGGTTGGGTTTGCGCAGAGAAAACGCAGGACACTGAGTTCGGCGTCGGAGATGTCGTATACGCGGGGATCGTCGGACAAGGTGGGGAAATTCTAGACGATTTGAGGTGGGGACACTACGGCGCTGAATTCGGCGTGATCTAAGATTGGAAGACGCTCCGGCGCCGGGATTTAGGCGGCGCTGGAGACTGGGCGCACGAAATCGATGCGGTCGATTGCGGCGGCTACTCCGAACAGCGGCGTGATTTCGCCGGGTAGGGCGGAGGAGCGTAGGGCGCGTGCGCTGGCGCGAACCAAGACTGAGGCGCCGCGTTCTTTTTCGGCCGGTAGAGCGAAAGTCAGCTCGAGGCCGGCGCCTTCTTCGAGGGCTACGTGAGAATGGAAATAGATGCCGGAGCGCGAGACATCACGCAGTTGGCCGGTGTGGAATTCGATGGGCCGCTTCTTGGCCATGCAGACTTGGACAGGCAGGTAAACTTCGTACCTCCGCGCTTTTCGACGTTCGGTCATGACTAACCCCCAGGACGTTACATACTGTTAGATGCAAGAGGGTAGCCAAGGTAACTATGCGTCTTGTTGTTGATAATAGGAGGCTTATGGGTGTGTCGGACTTCCCATTGTTACACTTAGGATGCAAAATCTTCCCGGTTAGGGAAATAGGTGCACGATGGTGCACGGGACGGGTTTCGCCTTAAGTAAGGCTTGGGACGGAAGATTTAACGCAGAGAACACTGAGAAAGGCGAGGATGAGGACACGGAGAATCCGTGGGGAGGAACGTGCGGCGTGGTGCGGGACTGAATGCTTGGTTTGGGATGTAAACCCGCACCCTTTGCTTGAGGCAACTGCGCAAAGAGTGCGGCACCCGGAAGGGCGGATTTAGAGGACTGGGTCGTGGAGGATGGAGGTGCCTTCGGCTTCGGTTAGGATGCCTTTGCCGATCATGAGCTGGACCAGGCGGACCATGGCGGTCCATTCGTCGCTGCGGTGGTGAGATTGGATTTTTGCGCCGCGGGCGTGGACTACTACCTCGGTATCGTTGTCGTGATGGGAATGGTCGTGGGCGATTGGTGTGTTGCCGGTGACTTCGGCGATCCATACGTCCAGGGCTGCTCGTTGCTGGGGTTCCTGGGCTTCGAAGGCGATGCCCATGCCCAGGCCGGCTTGGGAATAAACTACGTTGCCGGCGGTCTTGAAATTGGTTTTGCCTTTTTGCAGGGCGATGCGGACTTTGGAGCCTACTGGGAAGGGAACGGTGGTATCGACGAAGCAGCCGCCGGGGCCGAGATCCATGGTGCGGGTGGAGAAGCGTGCGCCGGATTGCAGTTCGATCACTTCGGCGGCGGCGGTGAACATGTGGCGTTCGGCGATGCGGCGTTCGGCTTCCTGGGCCTTTTCGGGCTTGCCGTAGCTGTTGACGTGTCCGTGTTTCTTGGTGACGGTCGAATGCATTCGTTTTCCTTTTAGGCCCCGGTGGCTGCCTGGCTGCGGATATTGTTCCTGCGGCGGTGCGCCGCGCGGGTTGAGCTTGTCCCCATCCCCTGATGAATCGGTTTCTACAGCACAAACTTGACAGCGATTCCGACGCTGCCATCGGGCCGGTTTTCACGGCGAACGATCGAGCCTAGAAACTTTTTGTGGGTCGAAACCTTCTTGCCGAAGGGGAAGGTGACGAGCAGGCGCATGCCCAGGAAGTAATGCGGCATGCAGGTCGCGAAGTAGATGCCATCGCGGGTGAAGTCGATGACTTCGGCGACGTCGACGATTTCGGTGAAGCGGGCGTCGAAGGGCCGGACTTCGGCGGGAAGCGAAATTTTAATTCTTGCGCGTTTGCGCGCGTTGCGGGCATCCTTCCCCGTTTGCATTGGGCCGGTTGTGGCGGTGGTGGTATGAACGGCCGTAGCCATCGAAAAATCCTCCAACGGGAGAAGGTTCGCCTTCTCTGTTATTTAGAAGGTAGAAGTTGGGCTGGCGGGCAACAATAGGACGAGGGTACTACCGGGATATCCGAGCGATTGGGGACTTGTGGGTACTTTTCTGGGGTGCTTGGTAAGGCCATTCTTATGAGCAAGATAAAGATTGTTCGGCTTCGGCGGGGGCAGCTTCCCAAATCGACACGGACGTTGGCCAGGTATCTGATTGGCAAAACACTCGTGCATGATTTGCCGGCGGGGCGGTTGGCGGGCCGAATTGTGGAGACGGAGGCGTACCTGGTGGGGGATGCAGCGGCACATTCGTTCGCCGGCGAGACTCCGCGGAACCGGTCGTTATTTCTGGAGCGGGGGCACGCGTACGTTTATTTTATTTACGGGAATCATTTCATGTTGAATATGTCGAGCGGTTCGCATGGGACCGGCGAAGGAGTTTTGTTTCGGGCAGCGGAGCCGGTGGAGGGGATCGAGCAGATGCGTTTGCTGCGGGGGGTGGAGTCGGTTCGAGATCTGGCGCGAGGGCCGGGTAGATTGGCGGAGGCGTTTGCGATCGATCGGAAGTTGGATGGCGTGGATTTTTTCGGGGGCGGAGTTTTGTGGATTGGGTCGGAATTGCGGCGGGTGCGGCGCGTTGGAGTTAGCGTGCGGATTGGGATTACGAAGGAGGCGCATCGTCCGCTACGGTATTACGAGCAGGGGAGCGCGTTTGTGAGCGGGAGAAAAACTTTGAACCCTTAGGGCGAGGGTCGCTGTGGGGATGTTCGCTGGCGGCTGTTACGGACAGTTTTCCATTACTGACGTTCGCGACGAGTGCGATGGCGGAGGGTGAAGTCCAGGAATTGAAATCGAAGGTGGCGTTGGGGGCGGCCTGGACTTTGAGGATATTTACGTTCTGGACGCCGAGTGGTTTGCGCCATTCGCAGATTTCGGGATGGTGGTCGAGGGTCATGAAGTAGGCGGCGCCTTGGCCTAGAACTTTTGCATGACCGGTGGGGTCAAGAACGACTGCGGTGGTTTCGTCGATACCGATGCCGTGGATTTGGGTGGCCCAGCCGTCTTGAATGATGCGCGAGAGGAAGGCGATGGAGCGGCCGAGGCGTTCGCGTTGGGAGAAGTGGCTGTCGGTGATGATGCCTTTCATGCCGGGTTCGACGAGGAAGTCGCGGCTGAGGGTCATGAGCGGGTCGTAGGGATTGGCTAGGGCTTCGTCGCTGGTGACGGTGTCGATCATGGAGGCGAAAACGAATTCGCCCTGGACGGCTAGGCCGGCGCTGATGCCGCCGATGGGGATGCCGCGGGCGACGGTGGAGTTGATAATTTCCTGGACGGGCGTGTGGGTCCAGTCGCGGATGTAATTCGATTGGTCGCCGCCGGAGAGGTAGATGCCGTGGGCGGCTTTCAATTTTTCGGTGACGAAGGGGGCCGCGGCGCCGTCGCGCGAAGTGATGACGAGGGTGGTGACGCTGTTGTTGGGGCAGGCTTCGTGGAATTCGGAATTGTATTCGTCGGCTTCGGTGGCGCGGAGGACGACGATGTCGCCGCCTCCGGTGTGGGCGCAGAAGATGTGGGTGGCTTGGTCGACGTCACCGTGGCCGCCTAGGAGGATGGCGACGTAGGAGGGCGTCGTGGGCGTGATGGGATTTTTGGCGGGGAGAGCGTAGGAGGTGTAGCCTTCGCCTTCGGTCTTGGTGGTGGGGGTGTTGGCTTGGGCTTGGACGTTGGTTGGCTGCGTTGCTGCTGTGCTGAGGAGCGCAACGGCGAGAGCGAACGTAGTTACGAAAGTGGCGGTTAGGATTTTCAAGGCGGGCCAGTATAGAACGTGGTTGAAATCTTGCAAGGGTCGTTTGGTTGTTGCGTGGCGGCACGGAAATGCATCTGCGGTGGCGTACCGCCGTTATGTACGGGGCGGATATGTTCGAGGCTGCGTGTTGCTGAAAGGAAACTTGGGTGGCCGGCGGTGGTCCGTCCTGAGAGGCGGACGTGCCACCGCACTCCGCGAGAACCGGGGCAGGCTTCGAGGTCGTAAGGATTTGTTTCCAAGGGTCGGGCGTGCGCAAAGGCACGGACTGCGACGGAAGGCACACCCCACTGAAAGGGGGGTGCAGACAGGCTGAAAGCCTGTCCTAGCCTACAGGATTTTCCTTGAGTGCATGCAGGGAACTGCAGGTATGGCGCGGCGGGGAATCTGCTATGCTCGGCCTTGCGGATGCTCCGCGGCTGGTTGTCGCGGTGCGGCGACAGCATCTAACTGATATGCCTCGACGAACGAAATCCGGCGTGCTTTCGAAATTGATGCAGCGGTCTGCGCGGGCGGGCTTTATGCGCGCTTATCACACTTTGCAGATTGACCCGCAAAAGTATCTTAGCGAATTGAAACGCAGCGACCGGTTGCCGATTCACACTTGGACGGACATGTTTCATGTGGACGAGAAGGTGGTGCACCGGTTGGCGGACGGAGTGATTAAGTCGGCGATGCGGACGGCGGGGTTGGAAGGGGCGGGGCTGGGGCTCGGCGGGATGATGACGATCGTGCCGGACGCGGGGATTTTGACGGCGATTACGATTCGCATGCTGCAGCGGCTGAGTTTGATTTACGGGTTTGAGTATAAGACCGAAGAAGAGACCACGGATTTGTGGTTTGCGGCGGCGAGCGCCGCGGGGCTCGACCTGGGGCGGGATTTTGTGGGGAAGCATGCGGCGGAAATGATCGTGCCGCGGATTATCGATCGGCTGGCGATCAAGATGGGTTCGGAAGTGGCGGAAAAATGGGCGGGGCGGCTGGTGCCGGTGGTGAGCGCGGGATTTGCCGCGACTTTGAATTATTATTTTGTGCGATCGTGGGGCAAGCGGGCGCAGAAACATTTCGCCGAGCGGCACCGGCAAGTACGGACGCATGGATTGCCGGCGTCGCGGATTTTGAATCTGCCGGTGGGTCCGGCTCCGCGTTTGCGTTCCGCGAATTGATTCGTGCGCGAAATTCTGAACATTATGAAATGCGAAATTCCTTCCTGGTGTCTGCGTGTCTGAAAATCTTCCGGCGACATTAACTGGGCACATTGAAGGGGCTGACGGGCCGGTGCTTACGGACGACGATATTGTCGTGGACCGGCAGAGACGGTGCGCGGCTGCGGTGGTGAAGCAGCTGCTGGAACGGACGGGCTTGGCGGCGAGCGTCGATGGCGAAAGTTTGCGGGTGAATGTGGGCGGGGGGAACTGGATTTCGTTTTCGTTTGAGATGAAAGTCGGCGAGAACGGATCGTCGATGGTGGGCTCGAAAAAAATACGGCGCAGCGGCGGGAAAGCGGAGAACGGCAAGTCCGGGGGAGCGGTGTGGTACCGGAGCAAAGGATTTCCTTCGCTACATTTTCAAGTGCTGTCCGGCGTGCGAGGCGATGCGTTTGAGGTGCGCGGACACGTGGATACCGCGGACCCGACGCGGCACCCGATTGCGCATTTGGTTCGGGATTATCTTCCGGCGCACGGGGTGGGAACGCATCCGACGGCCGAGGCGCTGTTGGGAATGATGAATTCGAATTCGGTGGGATAATCGAGACCGGGTCGCTTGAATTCGCTGCCTGCTAATCTGATACAATTCCCCTCGCCAAGCCCTACGGTGCATGCGGTTGGTGCACCAGGTACCAAATTTTCATACTGAAATTTCTGGCAGTAAGCTTCCACCGTGGATTTCCGAGGAGCGCTTCCATGCGCAAAGCCGCCGCTCTGATTTCGATGTTCTGCCTGACTTGGTCTGCCGGAGTGCAAGCGTCGGGGTTTGCCTCGCCCACGCATCCGGCGCAGCAGCAGGACAATAGCCAGCAGAACTATTCGCAGGATCCCAATCAACAGAATCAGGATTACAGCCAGGACAGCGGCAGCTACGGGTCGTACGAGAATTATTCTTCCGACCAGCTGGACAATTTGCTGGCGCCGATCGCGTTGTATCCGGATCCGTTGCTGGCGCAGGTGCTGCCGGCGGCGACGTTCGTCGATCAGATTGACGAGGCTTCGCGTTACGTGCGGAGCTACGGCGACAACGGCGTGGACGATCAGAACTGGGACGTCAGCGTAAAGGCCGTGGCGCACTATCCGGCCGTGCTGGACATGATGGCGGACAAGATCGACTGGACCACGGCGCTGGGGCAGGCGTACGTGAACCAATCGACGGATGTGATGCTTTCGGTGCAGCGCCTGCGACAATTGGCAAACTCTCAGGGAAACCTGCAAACGAATCAGCAGCAGCAGGTGATCGTCCAGCCTAACTACATTCAGATCTGGCCGGCGCAGCCGCAGTATGTGTACGTGCCGGTTTATAACCCGGCTTATGTGTATTACCAGCGGCCTTCGCCGGGATTATTTTTCATCACGTTCGGCACAGGATTGGCGATTGGAGCGTGGCTCAATCGCGATTGCGATTGGGGCGGCCGGCGCGTTTATTACACGGGATGGAACGGCGGCGGATGGATTGGGCGCTCGCGCGGATACGTCCACGTGCACAACACGGTGTACGTGAATAATCGCTACACGAATATCACGATCAATCGGACGGTGGTGAACCGCCGGGTGAATTACAACAGCATCAACCGCTACAACAGCGTGCATCGCAAAGTGAATTACGACAATTTGAAGCGGAACAATGTGATTCGGGATAAGCGTCCGGCGAATACGCGACCGGGAAATAATAATCGGCCGGGAAATCCTGGGAACGGCAATCGTCCGGGGAATCCGGGGAATGGCAACCGGCCCGGAACGCCGGGGAATCCCGGCAATGGCACGCGGCCTGGAGACAATAACAAGCCAGCGCCGGGTACGACGCGGCCAGCTCCGGGAAATACCCGGCCGGCACCGCAGCCGGTAACGACGCAGCCGGTGAATCGCGGGCCGAACAACGGCGTGATCGACCGGAATATCGATCGGAGCAGCCCGAGTCTGGATAAGTATCGCGGGCGAGACAATCCACAGACGCGTCCGGCGACTTCTGCGCCGGCTACGCGACCTGCGGCGCAGCCGTCACGGCCGGCGCCGACGCAGTCTGCGCGCCCCGCGCCAACGACGCGACCGGCACAGACGACCCAGCCGCGCGCGTTTAATACGCGGCAAACGGATTTCAATCCGAATCAAGCGAGCGCCCGCGGGGCGCAGAGCCGGGCGCAGGCAGCGCCCAAGCAGCAGGCGAGACCCGCTCCGGCGCCGAAACAAGCCGCACCACAGCGACAGGCGCCGCAACGTAGCAGCAGCGCGAAGCAGTCCGGGAAGCCACGATGAGGACGGCCAAAATAATTTCAGCGAGGTTGAATCCGATGCAGACGACAGGCAGCTTGCGGCGGGGCAGTGCGCTGATGGCTACGGCAATTTTTGCGGCGGGGATTTTGTTCGCGCCATGCGCGGCGCAGGCTGGACCGCAGGAGACGGCACCGGCAAGCGCCCCGGCTGCCACGCCGGAAGCGAAGGCGATTCAGAAGCAAGCGGTGCGGAACACGTTGAAAAACACGAAGGAAGATGAGGCGGCTGCGGCGAATCAAACCATGTTCGACACTCCCGACGCGGCGATGAAGGCGCTGGAAGACGCCATGAAGACGCACGACCACGAGGGTTTGAAAAAGATGTTCGGCCCCGGGGCAGACCAGCTGCTTTCCGGCGATCCGGTGGAAGACGACATCGACGCCGCCAATTTTGCAGCGGCGATGGAAAGAAATATAGAACTCGAGCAGGAAGATGATTCGACGTACCGGATTTTGATCGGGAACGAGGAGTGGCCTAGCCCGATTCCGATCGTCAAGAAGGGCGACAAGTGGGTTTTTGATACGCAAGCCGGGCTGATCGAAATTCTGGACCGGCGGGTGGGCAATAACGAATTGTCGGCGATCGCGACCTGCCGCGCGTATGTGCTGGCGCAGTGGGAATATTACGTGAACGCTTACGGCGACAACGACGGCCTGGCGACCTATTCGCAGAGATTCATCAGTTCGGCTCCGGGCGCGCAGGATGGGCTGTATTGGGAGACTCCTGAAGATACGGATCCGAGTCCGATGGGCAAGCTGATTGCGGCGGCGGAAGAAGAAGGCTACAACAAACAAAATCCGGCAGCGAAGACGAAGAAAGGATCGCCGGACGAGGATCTGGCGCCGTATCACGGATATTACGTGAAGATTTTGACGCGGCAGGGGCAAAGCGCGCCGGGCGGGAAATTTGGTTACATCATTAATGGAAATATGATCGCGGGGTTTGGGATGGTGGCGTATCCGGCAATTTGGGGAAATTCGGGAGTGATGACGTTCATCGTGAACCAGCAAGGTCGGGTCTACCAAAAAAACCTGGGCCCGAATACTGACAAGATGGCGGAAGCGATGACGGAATACAATCCGGATCCGAGCTGGACGCGCGTGAATGAAGATGTGATCGATGCGGACACGGATGCGGCGACCGAAACCGAAGAATCTACCCCGGCCAAATAATATTCGCTCGGGGCGCTGCTTCCCGGCGTGGCGGCGTCGTGCGGCGGCGTCGTGCGGTCTGGGCGCTGCAGCGGGGATGAGATTCTTCGTCGCGAAAGACGCTCCTCAGAATGACGGCCACCACGTCCAGCGCGTCTTGGTGATGTGTGCGGGTATTTGATCATGCGTTAAGAAACGCGGAAGGCAGCGTTCCATCGCCTAAGACTGCTGGTAGTCACGGTAGTTGCCTATCGATTCGCTCCATGCGATTCTTTTCGTCCGAAATCGTTATAGCAGCCAAATGGAGAGAACGCTGAATGCCGGTATGTGAAGGCTGCGGTACCCGGACGGACGAGGCGCACGTGGCGCAGCGCGCCGAGCGCATCGAGATGGCCTCGCGCTTTCGTCCGGTGCAGGTCAAGGTTCTGTTTCTGGATGCCTCGCCTCCAGTTCGCAAGGAAGATTATTTCTACGCCGCTGCTACCAACCGTTCGGTGCGCTCGCCCGCTTCGCGTTCCTACTTCGATGAATTGGCGAAAACGATGGGGCCGATGTCTGCGGCGGGAAACGAAGAGGGAACGCTTTCGGAATTCCGGCGGAAGGGATTTTTTCTAACGCATGCAGTGGAGTGCCCGTTCGAGAATGAAGGCGAATTGCATGCGGCGATTCGGCGGCTGGCTCCGACGGCTATGAAGCGCGTGCAGTATTCGCTGAAGCCTTCGTACGTGGTGCCGATTGGGACGCCGACGAAGGAGTTGGTGCGGTTATTTGGGTTGATTGGCTGGGGCGATCATCTGGTGCTGGATGGGGCTGGGCCTTTTGTGGATCCGTACCTCGGCGATATGACGAAGCAGAAGCAATTTGGAACGGCATTCGGAGATAGGATCAGCAAGCTGCTTAGTGCGCTGCCGTAGAGTTATTTCATTTCGCGATTCCGTTGAGCTTGTAAACCTTCCCGTCTTTCATCACGAAGCTGACATTTTCGAGCAGGCGAATATTTTGGAGCGGGTCGCCCGCGACGGCGACGAGGTCTGCGAATTTTCCGGCGTGGATGGAGCCGAGGTTGTCGCTCTGGCCGAGCAGATCAGCGGCGGAGCTGGTGGCGGATTGGATGGCCTGCATTGGCGTCATCCCGTATTTGACCATGTAGGCGAACTGCAAGCCGCTCTGGCCGTAAGGGCACACGCCGGAGTCGGTGCCGAAAGACATTTTGACACCGGCCTGAACCGCTTTGCGGAAGCTTTCCTGCTGCTTCAGACCGAGGCCGGCGTTCGAGGTGACGAAATCCTGCGGGATGGCGCCGCGTCGAGCTTCATCTTCGATACATTGCTCGTCGTAGACATCCATATCGAGGTAGGTGCCGCGCGCTTTGGCCATCGCGATGGATTCGTCGTCCATATTTTCAGCGTGTTCGACGGAAGCGACGCCGGCACGGATGGCGTTCTTGATGCCTTGATTGGAATGGGCGTGGGCGGCGACGCGGAGCCCGAAATGGTCGGCTTCGTCGACGGCGGCTTGCAATTCTTCCATGGTAAATTCCTGAGAATTTGGGTTGCTGCCGTGTTCGAGGACCGCGCCGGAGGAAAGAATTTTGATCAGGTCGACGTGCTGGTTGGCCAGCTTGCGGATTACGGCGCGAACTTCCCAGGGGCTATCGGCCTGGCCGTAGTGCATGTCCCAAGGCAGGAGAACGTCGGGAGAGGCCCCGGTGAGGGCGCCGGCGCCACCGGTGATGGTGACGTAAGCTCCGGCGACGAACATGCGCGGGCCGGGGAAGTCGCCGCGGTTGATGGCATCGCGCATGGCGACGTCGTTGAGGGCGCGGTAGACACCGACGTCGCGGACGGTGGTGAAACCGGATTCGAGCGTGACGCGGGCGTTGGGGACGGATTCGAAGGCGACTTCGGCAGAGGTGCGTTTTAGATAAGTGAGCGGATCGCCGGAGGGATCGCGTGTGCCGTCGGCGAGATGGGTGTGGCAATCGATGAGGCCGGGGAGAACGGTCATCGCAGAGAGGTCGATGATTTCTGCGCCGGTGGGGATTGGGACGTTCGGGCCTACGGCTGTGATTCGGTTATCGCGGATCAGGATGATTTGGTTGTCGAGGACTTTGGCGGCGTCGACGTCGATGAGGTGGCCGGCTTTTATGGCGGTGACGTGCGGTTCAGGCGACGGGGGAGCGACAGACGGCGCGGCGGATTGGGCGGGCGTGCTGATGGCGAAAAGATTGGCGAAGATGAAGAAGCCGATTGCGAGGCGTTTTGCGGCGCGGGTCATTTTATTTCTCCTGTAAACCGTACTTGATTCGCCTTAGTACCAAAGTACCGTTGCAACGCTTGGCCCGCGCTATAGAATGTGCGTCCCGTGGCCCCGAACCGGCACTGCGAGCTGCTTGAGAAACTGAAGCGCGAAGCCGTCGAGTCGATTCTCGGGGCGAAGAAATTGCGTTGGAGCAAGGACGTTTCGCTGTATGAAGACAGCGAAATCGCTCGCGACCAGCGCGTCAAGATCGACGCTTTCATTTCGCATTTGCTGGCCGGACACGATGGGCAGCCCTGCCCTTGTGGCGACCGGCCGATCATCGGCGCCCGCCCGGACGCTGGAATGAAACTGAACGGCCGCGAATTTCCTGGTCCGGAGTATTCCTCACAGAAAAAACTCGCCTGAAACTCGAAATTTCCACGTCAGGATTTATCCGCGCGGGCCGAAATGCGTTCGGCGGTGGCGCGCGTGATCCACGGAAAAAGCCGGTCGACCATCACGAAGAATTTTCCGTGGCCGGTGATGATCTGCTCGCGTTTGCCCCGGGCGATGGCTTTGAGCATGTCGTAAACGGCAGGCTCGGTTTTCATGGCGAGAGGATGAGGTTTGGTGAGCGCGCCTTCGGGGCGCAGGTTGCCTTTGTTGTCGACGCGGCGAATTTCGCTGATGACGAAGCCGGGGCTGATCAGAGTTACTTTCACTCC
This sequence comes from uncultured Acidobacteriota bacterium, assembly GCA_963711325.1. Lineage (GTDB taxonomy): Bacteria > Acidobacteriota > Terriglobia > Acidiferrales > UBA7541 > Palsa-295. The sequence continues at coordinate 619,132 of CAVQDR010000003.1, forward strand.
TTCGGGTTTCAACTCTTGGGAGATGGCGTTGGCGAGGGCGCGGACGGCAAATTTGCTCATCGAGTAGGGGGAGGCTTTGGGTGAGGAGACCCAGCCGGCGACGCTGCCGATGATGGCGAGGTTGCCGCGCGATTTTTCGAGTTCGGGAAGACCGGCGTAGATGGTGCGGAGGACGCCGAAGACGTTGGTATCGAACTGGCGCTGATAATCGTTCAGGGTGAGTTTCTTGAATGGGCCGGTGACGCCGAAGCCGGCGTTGGCGATGGCGACGTCGAGGCGGCCGAATTTCTGGACGGCGGCGGCAACGGCGGCTTCGAGATCGCCGTCGCGAGTGACGTCACATTCAAGGACGAGCGGAGCTGGGGCGCCGGATTGCGTGATGCTTTGGGCTAGAGATTCGAGGCGATCTCTGCGGCGGGCGGCCAGGACGAGCTTGGCGCCGGCGCGGGCGAGTTGGACGGCCATTTCTTCGCCGATGCCGGAGGAGGCGCCGGTGATGAGAACGACTTTGTCGCGGAAGAAGGGAATTGCCTTGGCCATGGGGGTAGTTTGTACCACGATCCGCTCATTCCGGAATGCCAGGATTTGTGGTCGCTATCCATCGTGAATTCAGAGCTTTGTAGCCGGACCACTTCCGTCTGACTCTCACCCGCAAATTTGTATCTTTTTGACCCTATGCCGACTCCAATGTAAGGAACGCATCCTACCGAACGATATCTGCAACTGGCCCGCAACTGGAATTTTCGAGTATTCTGTCACCTCGTTCAGCCACGGGACGGTCAAGTCGGTGGGGGCGCACGAAGGAGATTCAAATTCATGGCGACTTATAATAAGAACCCCGAGGCCTTAAAGCGTCTGACGCCCGAGCAATACCGGGTGACCCAACGGGACGGCACCGAGCGTCCCTTTGACAACGAATATTGGGACAATAAAGAGCCGGGCATCTATGTGGACGTCGTTTCTGGCGAGCCGCTTTTTGCCTCGGTCAACAAATACGACAGCCAGTCAGGCTGGCCCAGCTTCACCAAGCCCATCGATCCGGAGCACGTGGTGGAGAACACCGACGTTTCGCATGGCACGACCCGCACCGAAGTGCGGTCGAGCAAGGGCGACAGCCATCTCGGCCATGTTTTCCCCGATGGCCCTGACGAAGAAGGCGGGATGCGCTATTGCATCAACTCCGCATCGCTGCGCTTTGTACCGCTGGAAGAAATGGAAGCCGAAGGCTACGGAGAATATCGCAAGCTGTTCGAATCGAATGCTAAGGGAGCGAAAGCATGAGCACTCAAACGGAGAAGGCGATTTTGGCAGGAGGTTGTTTTTGGGGCGTGCAGGATTTGCTGCGCAAACAGCCGGGCATCATTTCCACCCGCGTGGGTTACTCCGGCGGTGACGTGCCCAACGCCACCTACCGCAATCACGGAACGCACGCCGAGGCGGTCGAGATTATTTTCGATCCGGCGAAAATCAGCTATCGCAAAATTCTGGAATTTTTCTTCCAGATCCACGACCCGACCACGATGAATCGCCAAGGCAATGACCGCGGCTTGAGCTACCGTTCCGCGATCTACTACACCAGCGAAGAGCAAAAGCGCGTGGCGCTGGAAACGATCGCTGACGTGGAGGCGTCGGGACTCTGGCCCGGGAAGGTGGTCACGGAAGTTGCACCGGCGGGTGCTTTCTGGGAGGCCGAGCCGGAGCATCAGGATTATCTGGAGAAATTTCCCGGCGGTTATACTTGCCACTTTGTGCGGCCGAACTGGAAACTGCCGGTGCGGGCTGGAGCGGCAAAGTAGGTAGGTCCTACGCGGACTTACGCCGTAAAATTGAATCTTGCAGGTAATTCCAGGGTTGGCCGGCGGAAACGCCGCGCCAGCCCTGTTTTTTTTGGGCTCGACACGGGATTGCGTTAAGGCTGGTCGGCGGTGTCGGGCTGGATGAGAAGCAGGAGGATGAGGCCGAGGATGGCGAAGACGCGGAAGGCGGCTTCTTCGCCATTCCATGTGCGGGATTGCCACATCAGAAACCATTCGCCGCCGACGGCGATGAAGGCTACGAACCACTGGAGCATGCCGAGCGCGAGGCCGAGGACGGCGATGCGTTTGGCGGCGTTGAATCTCGCTGCGTCTTGGCGGAGTGCGCGCGCGAGCTGCCACGCGCCCCAGGCGCAGAGCAGCATGGAAGCAAATTCCCAGGCAATGAGCGAGAGGTAGGCGACGGTATGAACTGCCGGTTGATTCAGCGCTCGCCACATCCCGTGATTGCCGGGGAAGGTGGTGTCCATCATGAGGACATGGCGGACGAACTGGTAATTCGAATCGTAGTCGGTGAGATTGTTGAGGACGACGATCGCGTAGTAGAGCGCGACGGCGAAGACCAGAGCTATTTTGGCCAGGCGGAGCATCAGGGTTTTGCCCGTGGCGATTTTTGCGGCGAAAAAGTCTGGAAGTAGGCGGTCAGGGCCTGGAGAGTCTGGTCGTCGAAGTCAGGATTCGGCGGCATCTGCGCTTTGGGATCCTGGGCTTTAGGGTCGCGCACATAGGCCGCGAAATGATCGGGCGCGACGGTGGCGAGCGTTGCGAGGATCATCCAGGGCACGCCGGATTTTTCGCCTCCTTCTGAGCTCCTGTTGTGGCAGCGAAAGCAATTTTGTTTGGCGATTTGGTATCCGGTGCGCAGTGGCGCATTGCTGGCGTTTGGGCCGCGCGGTTCGATTGAAGCGAAAACTTGTTTTTCATTTCGAAAATCAATGCGCACCACGCCCCAGGGGACTTGTGTTTCTTCTCCGCCGTGCGCGGCCGCAGAGCCGGGAAAGTATTTCGGATGCGAGATTAGGTATGGACCGATGTTCATCGTGTGGGTTTCGGCGTCTTTGGGCCAACCAGTCGGCGGCTGGCCGTCGATTTCCAAAACAAGCAGCGGTTGATGCGCGGCAAGATAATCGCGTGGATAGTTGGCGCGATATTTGTCGCTGCAGAGGGCTACGGCGATGTCGGATACTGGGTGCGCGGAAGCGCTGGCGATGAGATTGGCGAGAAGCACGCCGCTGACTTTGGTGGGCTTGGCGAAATTTGGATCGTCGGTGACGGTGTAGGCGGTCTGCGGCAAGGCAAGGAGTTCTTTGCGGGTGAGGTAACGAACGGAGCCGGGCGGAAGGTTGAGGAGGTCGCCGCTGAGTTCGAGGTCTGCCGGGGATTGGCGTTTGGAGTGGAACATCAGCGAGGACTTGGAAGATTGCTGCGGCGGCGCGGACGCGGCGACTTCGTCTCGAGGATTTTGTCGAAGAAAGCTGCTCAATAAAATCAGAACAATTGCCGTGGAGAAAATTATGGCCACCCGTTGAACCGCGTTTTGAACCGCGCGCGAAGACATGGCCGATGGTATCTCACGAAATGCCGAGCCAGGTCAAAGAACCGGGCGGTTCGCGCTCTACTCCTCGCCGATGTCTTCATTCCAGACTGCGGGATTTTTGCGGATGTAATCGGCGAGCAGGGTGACACATTCCTGGGAATCGAGATCGATGACTTGCACGCCGAAGGAGCGTAGCCATCGGTGAGCACGACGCAAGATTTCTCCAACGGAACCGCTGACGGCTCTCTATTTGATTTCCCGATCATCGCTCCCGGCCAGACCGATACGACGCCGTTCAGCATCGCGGCCGGTACCGGACTGTATCAATTGACTTGGGATCCGAATGCGCCCGCGGGAGCCATCAACGTTGGGCAATTTGACGTTACCGGCGTTTTTTGTGCCGACGCGTCATTTGACGGCTGCTCCGACACCGTGGTGGACGAGTTTTGGCCATATCAAGCGTTGGTCACATCGACAGCCACTGCTCCAGAGCCTTCTTGCACACTTCTATGCATCGTTGGCCTTGTAATTTTGTTGTTTGGCAAGATTGGTTTTCGCGGCGGACGAATAAATTCACATGGTCGTGCGTTGAAATAGCTTCGTACTGGTGGACGAACCGACCTGTCTAGGACCGTCGCGACAGGTTCGACCTCGATCCGAGCACCCGGCTCTTCGTCCAATTTCGGAGCCGATGCAACCTGCGTCTCTCCACGAAGCCTTTGGTCCTTCCTTCAAAGCTTTTCCCCGATTGGTAATTCCGCCAACCGGAACGACGTTGTTAACGGAACCGAGATGCGCAGGTGACAGACTTCCGCCCGCGTGAAGCCACACGAAGCGGCGGACTACCGGATGCCTGACTGACGAGTGTCAGGGAGCGTGCACGAGGACTCCCGAATAGCTCCAGACAGAATATTCGGCTGAGCGGGGAACGGCGGAAATGTGAATGGTGCCGAGGGCCAGAATCGAACTGGCTACGCCGGCCTTTTCAGGGCCGCGCTCTACCAGTGAGCTACCTCGGCACCGGTACAGCGTTTAATTCTACGGAAATTGTTGGTGTGTGACAAACGAAAACGGAGGAAGCGGAGGCGCGGATTTAATCGAAGAGAGATCCTTCGTCGCTAAAGGCGCTCCTCTGGATGACGGGCAAAGGCGGTTTGGGTGGAGGATTGGGCTGCTAGGAGAACAGGATCGGTGAGTGGAGAGGCTCGAGGAAAGATTTAACACAGAGAACACTGAGAACTGCAAAGGATGAGAACACGGAGACGCAGGGGCATGGAAGCAGATCCTTCGGCCGGCTGGAGGCAACGGCGCCGGCCTCAGGATGACGATGCTCGTTGCATCGTCATTTCATTGAGTCGTCGTACTCTTTCATCCAGCCGCGGGTCTTTAGGACTTCGCGGGCTTTGGAGCCATCGGGCGGGCCTACGATGCCGTCCTTTTCCATCAAGTCGATAAGGCGGGCGGCGCGACCGTAGCCTACTCTTAGGCGGCGCTGCAGGGTGGAGGTGGAGGCGCGGCCCATTTCGCAGACTACGCGGACGGCGTCCTGGTAGAGATCGTCGTCGACTTCTTCGCCGCCGTCGGCTGCTCCGCCGTTGCTGCCGGATCCGTTTTCTTCTTTGGGCGGCTTCAGCAACTCTTCGTTGAAGGTGGCCTTGGCTTGATCCTTCCAGAAATCGCAGACGGCTTCGACTTCGCGTTCGTTGACGTACGGGCCGTGGATGCGATGCAAGCGTGAAGAGCCGGCAGGGAGGTAGAGCATGTCGCCCTTGCCTAGCAGGGATTCGGAACCGTTGGCATCGAGAATGGTGCGCGAATCGACTTTGCTGGCCACGCGGAAGGATACGCGGGCCGGGAAATTGGCTTTGATCAGGCCGGTGATGACATCGACTGAGGGCCGCTGGGTGGCGAGAATCAAATGGATGCCTACGGCGCGGGCCATTTGCGCCAGGCGAGTGACGGATTCTTCGACGCCGTTGGTATCGACCATCATGAGGTCGGCGAGTTCGTCGATGATGATGACCAGGTAGGGCAGCGGCTTGTGTTCTTCTTCCTCGGTGCCATCGAAGAGCGAGAGAGATTGGCCTTTTTCGAAGCTGCGATTGTACTGGTCGATGTTGCGGACGCCGCGGGAGGCGAGCAGTTTGAGGCGGCGTTCCATTTCGCGAGTGGCGTTGCGCATGACGTTGGCGGCGACTTTCGCGTCCGTTACCACCGGGGTGAGCAAGTGCGGGATATTGGCGTACATGCCCAGTTCGACTTGCTTCGGATCGATGAGAACCAGTTTCAATTCGTCGGGCGTGGCTTTGAAGAGCATGCCCATGAGCAGGGAATTGATGAAGACGCTCTTGCCGGTGCCGGTGGAACCGGCGATGAGCAAGTGCGGCATTTGGGTGAGGTCTCCGGCGCGGATGCGGCCGATGAGGTCTTTACCAAACGGCAGAGTGAGCTTAGAGGGCGAGTGGCTGAATTCTGGCGCTTCGACGATGTCGCGCAGGGCGATGGTTTCGCGATGGATATTGGGGACTTCGATGCCCACCGTGGATTTGCCGGGGATGCGCTCGATCAGGATCGATTCGGCTTGGAGGGCGAGGCAGAGATCGTCGCCGAGTCCGGTGATGCGGCTGTATTTGATTCCGGCTTCGGGCTTGAATTCGAACGTGGTGACGACTGGGCCAGGATTGATCTGGGTGATGTGGCCGCCGATGCCGAATTCGAGGCATTTTTGTTCGATGGCACGGGCGCGTTCTTTTAGTTCGGTTTCGTCGGCCTTGGCGCCGCGTTCGGCAGGCGTCAGCAATGACGGAGGCGGCAATTTGTAATTCGTTTTGCCTAGCTGGATTTTAATTTCCTGAGTTGGCTTCTTTTTAGGTGGCGCGGGTTCGTCGTCGCGGAATTTGATGATGGCTGGGACGCGGCTCAGCAGGCTGGCTTTGGCGCGCGGTTCTTCGTCGTCGTCTTCCTCTTCTTCCTCATCACGTTCTTTTACCGGCGGTTCTTTGGTGGAGACGCGCTGCTGGGCTACGGCGGGACGGCCGGCAATTTTGATTTCTTCGACGCGTTTGCGCAGGCGGTCGGATTCCTTCGATTCGCGCCATTCTTTGGCGCGGAGCATCAGCTGGCCGACGAAACCTTCTTCTGCGAGCGGCTTTTTTAGCCACTGGCCAGCGGCGCGGAACGAAAAACTAGTAGTGAGAAATAAGGCGGTAAGGAACGTGACGATCGAGACCAGGTGCGCGCCTACGGGATTGAAAGCTGCGCGCAGGCCTTCGGCAAGAACCGTTCCCAGCAAGCCGCCGGCGGGGAGCGCTCCGCGGACTTCCGGCATGTGAATGAGGCAAAGTTCGGAAGCCAGGGAGGCGAGGAGCATGACGCCGCCGACCATCTTGGTGACTGGCGCTTCCAGGAGTTGGCTGCGGAACCAGCGCATCGCTACTACGAACATTCCGATCGGAAAGAGGAAAGCGGCGAAGCCGCAGAATTGGAAAAAGATGTCGGCCATGTGGGCGCCGACCGGGCCGATCCAGTTTCTCGCTGGGGCACCGCCTGGGAGGGATGGCGCAGAGACATTGAAGGAAGCGTCATGCGGGGAATAGGAGAGGAGGCTGAGCGCGAGCAGGATGGTGAGACTCAAGCCGACGAAGCCGACCATTTCGTTGAGTCTCTTATTGTCCGAAGGTGTAAGGATCCGCACGACGATTTCCCCTTTTTACCCTGGAGCGAGTGCGCAAAAACTCACCGGTGGCTGCCGCTTAGCACTGTGCCGGAGAACGACACGAAGGCGCAAGCGAACAGGTTAGCCGGGACTCCGCTGCACGGCGTCCAGAGGCTGAGCAAATTTCAAAGAAAGCAAAAGGGGAAGGCCGCCGCGTAGAACCTGGATAGGGCGGGCGCTAACGCGCGAAACCCAGGCGGAGGAACGCGACCAACGAAGGGACTATAGCAAACGATTTCGGGGAAATAAAAAAGATATTTCGGGGCGTGTGTCATGGCTGGAGGGCAAAGATTTGACACAGAGGACACAGAGCACGGCAAGGATGAGGACATGGAGAATTGGGAGCCAAGATATCTAGATTCGCCGCACGGGCTGCGGGCCAAGCAGTACAATCCGCGGATGCGCAACTTTCTGATTGTTGTGTTCGTTGCTTTGATGCTGGCCGGTGCTGCTGCGGGCCAGAAACCTCCCTGCCCGCCGTCTGCGATTTCGCGAATTAACATTCTCGACGTGACTATCATCGACGTGGTCAGCGGCGCCGAACAGACGCACGTGACGGTCAAGCTGGCAGGCGAGCGCATCGCGCAAATCGTTCCGTATGCGGCCCAGCAGCGCTCTGAATGTGCGCAAATCGTGGAGGGTGCTGGAAAGTTTCTGATTCCCGGACTTTGGGACATGCACGTCCACACGTTTTTCGGGACTTGGGTGCCGGGAGGCAGGGAAGTTACGATTCCGCTGTTTGCTGCTAATGGGATCACCGGCGTGCGGGATATGGGCAGCGAACTGGATTTGATCCTACAGGCGCGGGCGGACATCGCTGCGGGAAAACTGATTGGGCCGCGGATGATTGTTGCCGGGCCGATGCTGGATGGGCCTAAGACGCAGTTTCCGGCTTCGATTGCGGTGGCTACGCCGGAAGATGGGCGGCGTGCGGTTGATATGTTGGTGTCGCGCGGCGTGGACTTCATCAAAATTCAGTCTTACGTGCCGCGTGAGGCGTATTTTGCCATCGCGGACGAATGCAAAAAGAAGAACATCACGTTTGTGGGCCATGTGCCGGATTCGATTCGCGCTTCGGAGGCTTCCAACGCGGGGCAAAAAAGTTTCGAGCATTCGATTGGGCTGTTTGAGGGGAGCTCGACGGCTGAGGACGAAATGCTGACGCCCAAGACTCCGGGAAAATTCCTGGAGACTTATGACCCGACAAAGGAAGCGGCGCTGATCGCGCTGCTGGCTAAGAATCAGACTTGGCAGTGTCCGACGCTTTACTGGGAGCGCGGGCAGTGGCTGGTCGACGCCATCGACGTGAGCAAAGATCCGGATGCGCGGTACGCTCCGGCTTACTGGCGCGAGAAGACTTGGCCGCATTTTACGGAATCGATCATCAAGGAGCTCGACACGGATCCGTTGCCCGTGCGGGAAAAGTTCGTGGGGCACGAACTGGACATTGTGCGGAAGCTGCAGGCGGCGGGTGTTCCGTTTTTGGCGGGGACTGATACGCCTGCGGGCGTAGACGTGGTACCGGGTATCAGTCTGCACCGCGAGCTGCAGCGTTTCGTGGATGCGGGGTTTACTCCGTTGCAGGCGCTGCAGACTGCGACGATTAATCCGGCGCGGTTTTTAGGCATTACGAAAGATTTCGGGACGGTCGAGCCGGGGAAGATTGCGGATCTGGTGTTGGTCGATGCCGACCCTACGAAAGAAATCGCTAACACCCAGAAAATCGCTGGCGTGGTGCTCAACGGGAGATATTTTTCGCGCGATGCGCTCTATGAGGTTGTCCAGCAGGGTTTACAAAAGCTCGATGGCGGGGCGCGTTGAGACGTGGATGCGGTTTGAAGATTTAACACAGAGGACCCAGAGAACTGCGAAGGATGAGCACACGGAGAATTGGGTGCCGGTGCTGCGTTCTGGCTTGTTGGGCTGAGTGCTACTGCACCAGGCGGGAGGCGTAGAGGAGGACTGCCGCGCCTAAGATGATGCGGTAGATGGCGAAAGGGGCGAAGCCGCGTTTGCGGACCCAGGCCATGAACCAGGCTACGGCGCCGTAGGCGACGATGAAGGAAACGACGAAGCCGATGGCGAGAATGATCCAGCCGTGGGTGTCGATGCCGCCTACGCTGAGTGAATCCTCGCCCTTGCCGCGCAGAAACTTAAGCAATTCATAGAGGGTGGCGACGGCCATAGTTGGAATCGACAGGAAGAACGAAAATTCGAGCGCAGAGGCGCGCGACATGCCGGCTAACTGGCCTGCGGCGATGGTGGACATCGAGCGTGAAGTGCCGGGGAAGACAGCGGAGAGAATTTGGCAGGCGCCGATCCAGATGGCCTGGCCCAGGCTCATATCTTCCATATGCCAGATGTGAATGCGGGAGCCATGAGCGCCAGGGCCCGCTTTTTCCCACTTGGCGTTCATGGCATCGATGATCCACATGATCACGCCGCCGATCAGCAGGGCGCTGCCCATGATGTAGAGGCTCTCGAGGTGCTTGCCGATAATTTTGGTCATCAGGAACGCGGGAATAGCGGTGACCACGAATGCGATGGCTACCAGGCTGAGCGGATGATTCATGATGGTGCGGTTACCTTTTTCGCCCTGCGGGAAGGTGGAGAGGAACTTGGCGATGCGGGCGCGGAAATAAATCGGGAGGCAGAGGATGGCGCCGAGTTGGATGACGATGGTGTACATCTTCCAGTAGCCGCTGGTGAGGCTGACATGCAGCAGGAATTCCGCGATGCGCAGGTGTGCGGTGGAGCTGACCGGCAAAAATTCGGTTAGGCCTTCCACGATGCCGAGGATTAGCGAGATGAGGTAGTCGTTCAAGTAGAGTTCTCCAGGAAGTGCAAAGTTAAATTATCGAATTATGAACTGGCGGCCTTTTCGCCTAGAGCCAGGGTTTTGGTCATGGCGTAGGCGTCGCGGCCGTTTGGGTAATAGTTTTTGCGGACGCCGCGTTTACGATAGCCATGCTTTTGCCAGAACGCAACCGCCGAGTCGTTGTCGGTTGCGGTTTCGAGGCGGACTTCGTGGACGGCGGAAGCGATGAGGCGGCGCTCGATTTCGTCGAGGAGCGCCGTGCCGAGTTTGTGGCGGCGAAATTCTGCGAGGACGTCGATGGTGACGATGTAGCCGTAGTGATCTTGTTGCGCACTGATGCAGAATCCGGCGACGCGGCCGTCGGCTTCAGCTACGACGCAGTCAGCGCCGCGTAGGCGGAGATATTCACGAAGCTCGCGCTTGGAGTAGGCGATTTCGGCTTCGTAGCAAACCTGGTCGATCTCATGGAGAGTTTCGAAATCGGCCGGTTTATAGCTGCGCAGGGTGATGTTCACGACGCACGCGGCTAGACTTCCAGGATGACCGGCAGAATCAGCGGCCGCTTGGCGGTTTGCTTGTTGAGGTAGCGCTTCAGGTCGGAGCGAACTTTTTCCTTGATGACGCTCCAGTCGGATTTTTCTTCGGGCGTGGAATTTTCCAGGGTTTTCAGGATCACTTCGCGGGCGGAATTAAGGATCTCGGCGCCGTCTTCGGAAGGCAAGAAACCGCGGGTGACGATTTCCGGCGAAGTTTCGAGCAGGCCGGTGTGTTTGTTGATGACCATGATGGGGACGACCACGCCGTCTTCAGACAAATGGCGGCGATCGCGAACGACCACCTCTTCAATCTCTTCCAATGAACCGGAATCGACCATCACGCGGCCGGCTTGCACCGGATCGCGGCGATGGGCGCCGCCATCGGCGGTGAATTCGACAGGCTGGCCGCTTTCCAGCAGGAAAATTTGCGAGCCGACTGCGCCGAGTTGTTCGGCGAGCGCGGAATGGCGGAAAAGCTGGCGGTATTCGCCGTGCACCGGGATGAAATATTTCGGACGCACGAGTTGCAGCAGGATTTTCATTTCTTCCTGGCTGGCGTGGCCCGAGACGTGGATGGGCGAGGCGTTGGAGCCTTCGTAATAGACCAGCACGCGGCGGCGGAAAAAATGATCGATCATGCGGAAAATTGCTTTTTCGTTTCCGGGGATGATGCGCGAAGACAGGATCACCGTATCGTTTTCGGCGATGCTAAGCAGGCGGTGATTATCGACAGAAATGCGGGACAGCGCGGAAAGCGGTTCGGCCTGGGTGCCGCTGGCGAGGACGACCAGTTTACGCGGGTCGAAGCCGCGAATATCCTGCGGGCGGACCACGCTGCCGTCCGGAACGCGCAATTTGCCGAGGCCGTGCGCGATTTCGACGTTATCGACCATGCTGCGGCCGACGAAGCCGATTTTGCGCCCGACCATGCGGGCGATGTCGATGACCTGCTGCACGCGATGCACGGAACTGGAGAAGCAGGAGACGACGACTTTGGCCGGGGCGGCGCGGAATAATTCCTCGAGGCGCACGACTACGGCGCGTTCCGACGGCGTAAAGCCGGGGCGCTCGACGTTGGTGCTGTCGCTGAAGAGCGCGAGAACGCCTTCGCGGCCGTAGCGCGCGAACGCGTGCATGTCGAAAGGCTTGCCGTCGACGGGAGTGTGATCGATCTTGAAATCGCCGGTGTGAATGATGACGCCGACCGGGGTACGCACGGCCAGCGCGACGCAATCGATGGTGCTGTGGGTGACGTGCAGGTATTCGATGGAAAAAGGGCCGAGGACGGTGGTATCGCCGGCTTTGACTTCGTTTAGTTTCGCTTTTTCGAGCAGGCCGTGTTCTTCCAGCTTTTTCTTGACGATGGCCAGGGTGAACTCGGTGCCGTAGATCGGGACGTTCAGCTCGGGAAGCAGGTAGGGAATCGCGCCGATGTGATCTTCGTGCGCGTGGGTCAGCACGATGGCGCGGACTTTGCTGCGATGCTGTTTGAGGTAGGTGATGTCGGGGATGACGATGTCCACGCCGAGCAGTTCCTGCTCCGGGAACATCAGCCCCGCGTCAATCACGATGATGTCGTCGCCGCAGCGAAGCGCCATCATGTTCATACCGAATTCGCCCAAACCGCCTAGCGGAATGGCCCACAACGATTGTTGACTCAAAGTTTTTGTCCGGCCTTATCGATCAGCGCGCCCAACGGGATTGCATACGGCAAAGGGAACCACAGCAGTGCCCAAAATTGAGGTCGGCTCATTTTGAATTGTTTTGTTGCGGGTTAATCGTATCACAAGCGTGTGAACGTGGCGTGACGAGCGAGGGTGAATGGCGGGGGGATCTGCGCCTGGCTTGGATTAAAGACTTAACACAGAGGGCACAGAGAAAGGCTAGAGAACACGGAGACGGCGTGGGGGCGCTTCGCGCTGGAGAACGTGGGTGGTGTGGGCTGCTGCGGAAAAGCGGCGGCAGAGCCGCCGCACTCTACAATGGGCTGGGCGCGGGTGAAGTCGAGGCGCTTACGCGGGCGATTTGCGGAGTGGGCTACGCGCTCCGCCTGGTCGCTACGGGCTGGTTATTCGGAACTGCCGCCGGCGAAGAGGCGGGCTACCGCTACCAGGAGGACTGCGCCTACGGTGGCGGCGGCCAGGCTGCCCCAGAAGCCGAAGGTGACTATACCCAGGCGCGTGAAGATCCAGCCGCCGAGGACGGCGCCGACCAGGCCCAGGATGATGTCAGTGATGCAGCCGAAGCCGCGGCCGCGGGCGATTTTTCCGGCTAGCCATCCGGCTAGGAGGCCGATGAAAATCCAGCCGAGGATGCCGTGAGTTTCGAAGTAGACCACCCAGCCGTGCTCGGTGGTGGGGTATTCCTGCAGAAATGTGAGCATCGCAAACATGTAGCGCGTTCCTCCCGAAATTATTGCTGGCAGAAAATATAACCCAAAGTCTTGTAAATCAGCTTGGCCGCCAGGAAATCTGAAGCGTGATCGCGCGGGCGCGGGGAAAGTTCACAGACGTCCATGGCCACGATTTTTTTGTGATCGGCCACGGCGCGAATTAGCGACGTGACTTGATTCCAATCGAGGCCGCCGGGTTCCGGAGCTCCGGTGGCGGAGACGATGGAGGAGTCAAAGCCGTCCATGTTCACGGTCAAATAGACGCGCGGGCCGAGATCTTCGAGGACTTTTGCGATCCAGGTTTTGACCGGGGCGCGGACGATATCTTTGGCCCAGTAAATCTTGGTGCGCAGCTTGGGAATCGCTTGCGATTCTTCTTCGGACAAGGAGCGCACGCCAACTTGCACGGCGGGACACATTTCGACTACGCGACGCATGGTGCAAACGTGGCTGCCGGGATTGCCCTGGTATTCGTTGCGCAGTTCGGCGTGGGCGCCGATGTGCAGGACGCAGAGGTCTTTAAATTTTTTCAGCGTGGCGGAAACCAGCGGCGGGGTAAGGGAATGTTCGCCGCCGAGGGCTACCGGGAATTTTCCAGCGTCGAGGAGTTCGAGTTGCGCGGTGAAGAGTTCGCGCAGAACTTCTTCGAAGGTCCCATCTTGAGTATCGATCGGCGGCCAGGTGGCGATGCCGATCTCGCGGCTGAAATCGGTTTCGAGTTCGTCGTCGAAGGTTTCCATGTGGCGGCTGGCTTCGAGAATGGCGGCCGGGCCGTTGCGGGTGCCGCGTTCGTAGGTGGCGGTGCGTTCGAGCGGCACCGGAAAAATTACGGCGCGGGCGGTATCGTACGTGGAAAATTCTTCGGGAAGCCCGCCGAAATTTTGCGGAGGAAGTGGCGTGTAGCGCGACATGCGTTAAGTTTCTCCTGCGTTACAAGTCAGATTTTTCTTCCGTGCCGCGAGCATTTGTACTATCAATGATGGGCACGCGAGAATAAATTTCGCTCCGCATTTCCACGGGAGCTAACATTACCTGCGAGGCTGCGGAATGGCAAAGAAAAAGGGCGTAACGGGTCGGGTGTTGCACGATCCCATCGCAGACAAGCTCACTCCAATTTACCCGTTGGATTTGTCGAGGATCAAAACGCTCGACCAACTGGTGCGAGCGATGGGGCAGACGGCCTACACGGCGCGGCAAGTGGGCGATGCGGCCGATGTGCTGGAAGCGATGGCGCGGGACAAAGATTGTTTTGTGGTGATGACGCTTTCGGGCGCGTTAACCGTGGGAAAAATGGGATTGGTTTTTTGCGATCTGGTGGAATCGGGAATCGTGAAGGCGATTGTTTCGACCGGCGCGTTGATGGCTCATGGATTGGTGGAAGCTACGGGGCGTTCGCATTTTCGTTACGATCCTTCGGTTGGAGACAATGAGCTTTTTCTTTCGGGGTACAACCGGGTTTACGATTCGCTGGAACCGGAAGTAAATCTTGATGCGGTGGAAGAAGTGGTGGATCACGTTTTGGAGCGGTGGGATCCGGAAGAAACTTTGTGCAGCTGGAAATTGAATCGCGCGATCGGGGAATATCTGGCGCGGCAGTCGAAAGGGCGGGGAATTCTGAAGTCGTGCGTGGAGCACAATGTACCGGTGTTTGTGCCGGCGTTTACGGATTCGGAATTGGGGATCGATCTGGCGCTTTTCAATCGTTTGCGCAAGAAGCAAAACAAGAAACCGCTTTTATTCGATCCGTATCTGGATTTTGAGCATTATGCGGCGACTATGCTGGCGACGAAGCGGATGGGAATATTTACGATTGGCGGGGGAGTGCCGCGGAATTGGGCGCAGCAGTTTGGGGTTTATGCGGAGCTCTTGGCTCGGCGGGGGTACGAGAAGATTCCTTTGAAGCGGTACAACTATGGATTGCGGATATGTCCGGAGCCGGTGAATTGGGGCGGGCTTTCGGGGAGTACCTATACGGAGGCGGTTTCGTGGGGGAAGTTTGTGCCGGAAGCGGAGGGCGGGCGGTTTGCGGAAGTGCTGGATGACGCTACCGTCGCTTTGCCGTTGATTGTTGGGTCGGTGCTCGAGCGGATTGGATACGACTTTAAAGCTGCGGGCGGGAAACAGGCTGCGAAAAAGTAAATGTGGGGGTTGGGCTGCGGAAAGATTTAACACAGAGAACACAGAGAAAAACTTGAGGGGCACGGAGAATGCGCGATGGGGCGTTCTTCTTGCCCTTTTTTAATTTTTGGAGATGCGCCGGACGGAATTAGTCGTCTTCGCCGATTAAGATGGCGGCGGCTAGGACCGTGGTCCAGAGGCCGCGCTTGTCGCCTACGGCGGATTGGGTGATGTTCATGGTTCGGACGATTTTATTGGAGATGCGGTAGACTTCTTTTTTTTCGTCCCAGGAAAGATCAGGATCGAATTCCACGTTCAGCGTGGTGGCCAGCATTTCGGCGGCGAGCTCTTCGGTGTATTCGCCGGCAATTTCCTCGCTTTCGCCGAAGGAATGATGTTCGGACAAGTATCCGAACATGGATTTATCGGCGGGGAGCGCCAAGCCGACACCGGCGGCGATCAGGCGATGCGGTTCGCGCGTTTGATTTTCGCTGATGACCGTGAAGGCGACCTGGCCAGCCTTGATGTGCTTCAAACCTTCGCTGCGGGAAATTAATTTGCAGTGCGGAGGGAAAATCGACGAGACGCGGACGATGTTGCAGGCCGCGATTCCAGCATTTCGCAGGGCCAATTCAAAACTAGAAAGCCGCTCTCGGTGTTTGCCAACGCCCTTCGTGAGGAAAATCTTCTTCGCGACGAATGCCATGTGGTTACCGAGCTGCGGTGCCTCCAGAAACGGCGGAAAATTTGAACGCAACGAAAATTAACAAGCGTACGCGGTGATGTCAATCTATTTCACGATGCGCGCGCGGCAAAGGCGATCGTCGCGGACTGATTTTTCGAATTCGTTTTCACAATTCTGTAACAATTCGGGTGAGAGAAACGCGCGGTGAAAAAACTGGGCGAACAGTTTGTCTTGCCGGAAAGCTGGAGTAACTTTCGGCTGCAACGAAAGGCACACCCCACTGAAAGTGGGGTGCAGACAGGCTGAAAGTCTGTCGTACTGAGAAGGGAACTCGGTTTTCGAGTTCCCGTTATTATTTTCAGAAATGAATTCAGGTGCGGTTACGAACGGATTTTTCTGATTTGCGTCAGTACACCGGGCCGTAGGGATAGGCGATTGGGTAGGGCGGAGGGTATCCGGGGCCGTAATAATATCCGTAGGGATACGGACGGCGAAGCATCGGGCGACCGTTGACGTTGCGCGGTTGCGGCGCGTAATCGGATTGGGTTACGGGACGAAACGCGAGCAGTCCGCGAACGGTGGAAAACGAGACCGGCTGCTCGAGTTTGAAAGTGAGCACCGTTTCCGGAGTGATGACGGTCGGCTTGCCGCGGGTGATCAACACGCCGGCGACGCTGGCGACGAATCCTGCTCCGGCGCCAATGGCGGCTCCGGGACCGCCAGCTGCGGCGGCACCGATGGCGGCTCCGGTTCCGGTGGTCAGGCCGATGGCCGCGGCATCGCGTCCTTTGGAAGTGCCGGCGCTGGCGTTGAGCAATTGAGTTTGAATCGGCAGGAGCTGGCCGTCGACGAGAGTGAGTTGACTCAAATCAATCTGCAGCTTGGAGACACCCTTGACGCGTCCGGCGCGGACGGCGTCGGTAACCTGGCCGGTGATGGTCTGGCCGCGGCGCATGACGACCCAGCCGTTGATGACGATGGGCTGCGCGAGCGTGGCGATGAAGGCGTCGCCTTTGTGACTTTTGTCGCTAGAAAGAAAATCCGTGGTGCGGATCTGAATTACGGAGCCAGCAGGGAGAGTCAGGCTGGGCGGCGCGAGCGGCGGAGGGCGGCGTGCGTCGCGGTTCGGGCCGTTGTTCTGCGGATAAGAATTTCCGTTGTTGTTGGGTGGCGGATTCATCGGGCCCTGATCCTGGCCGCCGTTTTGATTCTGCTGATCTGGCGGTGCTGCCTGGTCCTGCGGAGGCGGGGCCATTTGATCTTGTGGTCCCTGATTTTGCGGCGCGTTTTGATCGGGAGGCGCGGCCTGGTCCTGCGGAGGATTCGCGTTCTGATTTTGATCGGGGGCTTGCACCTGTCCCTGCGTTTGATCGGGCGGAGGCGGTTGCTGGTCCCGTGGCTGCGCGGGATTATCCTGATTTGTCGGATTCTGCTGGGCGAAGGCCGAGGGCGAGGCAAAGGTCATGCCGAAAACGAGCACGCCCAATCCCAGCTTGGCCAGCAAATCTCGTGTGGAGCGTTTCTTCGAAGTCTTCTGCACGTACTTCTGCATGGTCCCAACCTCCCAGCTCAGTGTTGACGGAGCCTGGTTTCGTACCGGCCGTGCGGCCCGCTTTCGAATGCGTCAGCCCTAATTAAGATGAGGGCTGCGCGCGCAGAGTTGCAGCGCATTCGATACAACACGAAAACGTCGAAAGAGTTGCGGTGGGGAAACGCGCCGCTAGACGCGCGCGAGGGTGAGCAGTGGCAGGCATGGCGCCATGATGTCCGCTACGGTTTTTAGTTCCCGGAGTTGGGAGTGGGTGAAATCCGCGCCCGCTTCCGCCGCAGTGCGGCCTTTGCGCGAGATTTGGAGCACGCCGATAATCTTTTTATCGTGGGTGATGGCTACGCTCATGATTTTCTGAATGGGTTCGCCGCGCTCTTCTTGCACGATGGGCACGGCTTCGAAGACTGAAGAGTGCGGCACGACGGCAAAGTGATTGATGACTTCCGAGCGCTTTTCGCGGACGGTGCGCGAGGCCAGGGAATTGGTGCTGGTCAGCGGAATCTGGCCCACGTTCTGGAGCTTTTCGGGGACCATGAAGCGCAAAAAGCGGTCGTCAGGCGTAATGGTGAGGATGGCGACTTCGTGGGCCTGCACCGAAAATTGCTTGCTGATGAGGTCCACCACGCGGTTCATCCCGACGAATTCGCCGGTATTGCTCTGGCGGACGACTTCGGCGACCCACTTCTTGAGTTCGGCAATGTTTTCGCTGGGCATGGGCTGGTTTGGGTGGCGACTTTTTTGATTTTAGCATGCGAAGAAAATTCGAAAACCGCGGGGTGGAGGGTATGTATCCAAACTGCTAAGCCGCTGCAGGGCCTGGCCTGCTAGGGGTTCGTTCGAGGCTGGGTGTTGCTGGGGAGAACTTTGGGTGGCCGGCGGCGGTACGTCCTGAGAAGCGGACGTGCCGCCGCACTCCGCGAGAACCCGGGGCAGGTTTCTGGGTCGCTGGGATCACTTTAAAAGTATCGGGCGTGCTCGAACGTGGCTTGGGCTAAGAGAAAACCTTCTGGTGCGGAGCGCGATGGCGGATTCTGCTGAATGGTTTGGTCGCGCCGGAATTTTCGAACGAAAAAGCGCGGCCGGAGCGTATTGCAAACGTTGCAACTCCTGCCTATACTGGAGTTTCTGTGACTCAACTCCGGAGCGTGCATGTCGGTCGCAGCCTCGCCTAACCGAACCAGTTACATCCTCGACAAACTGCAATCCCTCAGTGGCGTAATTCCGATTGGCGCATTCCTGGCGGAACATTTCTGGTCGAACAGCTACGCGCTGGTCAGCGCCAAGAGCTACGACACTGTTTCGAGCGAATTGCAGCTGATTCCGTGGCGAATTTTCGTGGAATGCGCGGTGCTGTTTATCCCGCTGCTGTTTCACAGCTTGTACGGGATGTACATCTGGTGGCTGGGGAAATCGAACGTGATGGGGCATCCGTGGATGTCGAACTGGATGTACACGCTGCAGCGCTGGACCGGGATTATCGCTTTCGTGTTTATCGGCTGGCATGTGTACGTGGAGCGCTTCGTGGGGCGCGGGATGACGGCCTACACCGACGTGCAGGCTTCGATGATGAATCCATGGTACGTCGCGTTCTACCTGATCGGGATTGCGGCGGCTTCGTTTCACCTGGGCAACGGGCTTTGGAATTTCGCCTGCAAGTGGGGCATCGCGGTGAGCGTGCGCGCGCAACGCGCAGCGGGGTGGTTTGGAGCCGCGGTGGGCTTGTCGTTTACGCTGATGGGCGTCGCCATCGTGCTGGGGTTGCATTACGGCAAGTTTCCGCTCGGGGGCTACGTGCAATGAAACACCAGCCGAAAATTATTATTGTGGGCGGCGGGCTGGCGGGATTGATGGCCACGATTCGCGTGGCGGAATCCGGCGTGCCGGTGGAACTGTTTTCGATTGTGCCGGTGAAGCGGTCGCATTCGGTTTGCGCCCAGGGCGGAATTAACGCGGCGAAGAATTTGAAGGGCGAAGGCGATTCTACTTGGAAGCATTTCGACGACACGATCTATGGCGGGGATTTTCTGGCGAATCAGGGTCTGGTGAAGGCGATGTGCGAGGCGGCGCCGGCGATTATCGATTTGCTGGACCGCATGGGCGTGATGTTCAATCGCACGCCGGAAGGGTTGCTGGATTTTCGACGTTTTGGCGGGACGCTGTTTCATCGGACTGCCTTTGCCGGGGCCACGACCGGGCAGCAACTGCTTTACGCGCTGGATGAGCAGGTGCGGCGATTTGAATCCGAAGATAAAGTGAAGAAATTTGAAGGCTGGACGTTCCTCTCCGCAGTTCTGGATGATGCCGGCGTGTGCCGCGGCATTTGCGCCATGGATCTCAAAACCATGGAGATCAGGACGTTCCCGTGCGATGCGGCGATTTTTTGCACTGGGGGCGTGGGCGCGATTTTCGGACGGTCGACGAATTCGGTGGTGTGCACCGGCTCCGCACAGTCGGCTTTATTTCAGCAGGGCGCCTATTACGCCAACGGCGAATTTATTCAGGTGCATCCGACGGCGATTCCGGGCGAAGACAAGTGCCGGTTGATGAGCGAATCGGCGCGCGGCGAAGGCGGGCGGGTGTGGGTGCCTAAGACTCCGCAGGATCCGCGGCGCGGGAAAGATATCCCGGAAAATGAGCGGTTCTATTTTCTTGAGGAGTGGTACCCGAAGTACGGGAATCTGGTTCCGCGCGATGTGGCGACGCGCGCGATTCATAAGATTGTGTATGAGATGAAGCTTGGGCTGGTCGGCGAGCCGGCGGTGTATCTGGACGTCTCGCACATTCCGCGCGAGATTCTGGAACGAAAGCTGGAAGGGATTCTGGAAATTTACGAGAAGTTCGTCGGGGTGGACCCGCACGTGGAGCCGATGAAAGTTTTTCCGGCGATGCATTACACGATGGGCGGCCTGTGGGTCGACAACGAGAATCAGGCTACGAATATTCCGGGTGTGTATGCGGCGGGCGAGTGCGAATACCAGTATCACGGGGCGAACCGATTGGGCGCAAATTCGCTGGTGAGCTGCATTTTCGGCGGTGGGATTGCGGGGCCGGCGGCGGTGCGTTATGCGCAGAGCCTGGAGCACGGTTGCGTGGACACTCCTCCGGCGATTTACGAGCGCGAACGCGTGAAGCAGCAGGATATTTCCGATGCTTGGTTGAACCAACACACTGGGACAGAAAATCCACTGACGATTTGGCGTGAACTGGGTGACGTGATGACCGAAAATGTGACGGTCATTCGTTATAACGCCAATTTGCAGAAGACGTTGGTGAAGCTGGACGAGCTCGCGGATCGATTTACGCGGATTAATTTACAGGATCGGACGCAGTGGGCGAATCAGACTTTGAATTTTGTCCGCGAGCTGGGAAACATGATCGTGCTGGCCAAGGTGATTACCATGGGTGCTTTGGCACGGAACGAGACGCGCGGGGCGCATTACAAGCCGGAATTTCCGAATCGCGATGATGCCAATTTTTTGAAGACGACGATTGCGAGTTACAACGGCGGGGATATTCGGCTGGCGTACGAGGCGGTGGATACGTCGCTGCTGGCGTTGCGCGAGCGGAAGTACACGGCGTCGGCGTAGGCGCGGAACTTTGCGGCGAACTTTGGTTCGTGGTTGGTTGTGACGCATCAAAAATGGTAGGGGCAAGAGAGTGAGGGCCCGTGGCCGATAAGACTTTCATCGTTCGCATCAAGCGGCAGCAGCGGCCGGACGAATCCGTGCGCTGGGAAGAATTCGAACTCAAGTACCGGCCGCACATGAACGTGATCATCTGCCTGCGCGATATCGCGGAGCAGCCGTTCACGCGTGATGGCAAGGAATCTTCTCCGGTCACCTACGACGCGAACTGCTTGGAAGAGATCTGCGGCGCCTGCGCCATGATCATCAATGGGCAGCCGCGGCAGGCTTGCACCGCGCTGGTCGACAATCTGGAAAAACCGATTCGGCTGGAGCCGCTGACGAAATTTCCGTTGGTTCGCGATCTGCAGGTGGACCGCGGATCGATGTTTGAAAATCTGAAGAAGACCAAGTGCTGGATTCCCATCGACGGGACGTACGACATCGGCCCGGGCCCGCGCATGTCGGCCGAAACGCAGGAAGTGGGTTACACGCTTTCGCAATGCATCAGCTGCGGGAACTGCCTGGAAATTTGCCCGAAGGTGAATGAAAATTCGCACTTCGTGGGCGCGGCGATTGTGAGCCAGGTGCGGCTCTTTAATATGCATCCTACGGGAAAAATGCACGCCGGGCCGCGGCTGGAAGCGTTGATGGGGCCGGGCGGAATTGAGGATTGCGACAACGCGCAGAACTGCGTGAAAGTTTGCCCCAAGGGAATTCCGCTGACGGAATCTTTGGCAGCGGTGAACGGGCAAGTGCTGCGGCATGCGGTGAAGTCGTTCATATTCGGCAAGTAGCCTGCTCGCCGCTAGAAATTATCGCAGCAGCGCCTTCGATTGCGTCTTTGCGAAGAGAAGTTTAGTCCGTATTCAGTTTCCGGCCCACGTATCGTAGAATCCCGAGGGGAATTTGGGGGACTAATGCTGCGTAGCGGTTTGCTTGTTGGTGGAATTTTGCTGGGGGGAACTCTGTCGATTCTGGCTAGTGGCGCGCAGAAAAGTGGGACGCAGGCGGGCGTGTCGCAGCAGGCGCACGATCTGCATTTCAGCTCGATCGTGATCGACACGCATGACGACACCACGCAACGGCTGCTGGATCCGAAATTTGATCTGGGCGCGCGGCACGCGGACGGCAGCATCGATATTCCGCGGATGAAGGCCGGCGGGCTGGACGCGATTTTCTTTTCGATATGGATTCCGGGGACGGTAACTGGGCCCACGGCTACGCGGCGGGCGCTGGATCAGATTGGCGCGGTGCGCGAAGCGGTGGCCCGGCACCCGAACGATCTGGTGCTGTGCACGACGGCCGACGAAATTCGCGCGGCGAAAAAGTCGGGTAGGATCGCGGTGCTGATGGGCGTTGAGGGCGGGCACATGATCAACAACAGCCTGGCTACGCTTGATCAGTTCTATACGCTGGGCGTGCGCTACATGACTTTGACCCACACCGTGAATACGGAGTGGGCGGATTCTTCGGGCGATAAGGCGGCGCACGACGGCTTGACGCCTTTCGGCAAGAAAGTGATTGCCGAAATGAACAAGCTGGGAATGATGATCGATATTTCGCACGTCGCGGATAAGACTTTTTACGACGTGCTGGCGGTGAGCCAGGCTCCGGTGATCGCTTCACATTCGTCGTGCCGCGCGATTTGCACGCACCCGCGCAATATGACGGACGACATGATCAAGGCGCTGGCGGCGAAGGGCGGCGTGATTCAAATCAATTATCACGTGGGATTTTTGAGCCAGGAATTTCAGGATGCGTCGAAGGCCAATCCCGAGCTGGGCAAGCAGATTGAAGCCGAAGCGAAGAAGCGCTGCAATGGCGATGAAGCGTGTGAATTGATCGAAGCGGATAAAATTACGCGCGATTATGTGGCGCAAGGCAAGCTGCCGCGCGTCGACTGGACCAAGATCATCGAGCACATCGACCACGCGGTGAAATTGGTGGGCGCGGACCATGTAGGACTTGGGTCGGACTTCGACGGCGCGGACATGCCCTACGGGATGGAAGACGCTTCGGACCTGCCGAAGATTACGGGCGCGCTGTTGGCCAAGGGTTACTCACCGGCGGATATTCAGAAGATTCTGGGTGGCAACACGCTGCGGTTGATGCAGGATGTCGAGGCAGTGGCACACCAATTGGGAGGAAAATAAATCGTGAAGCGCATTTTTGTTTTTCTAGCGTTCTGTTGTATCGCGGCAATTTTTCCAGCGGGCATTTCGGCGCAGACCGGCACCGCAACCGGTTCGGGCACGGCAGCGACGGCAAAGCCGCCCGTGCATCACACGACAGCGGCGGCGAAGACCGATCCAGCGTTGCTGCATCCGGCGATGCTGAAGGCTACCGCGCCAGATCAGTACGAAGTGACATTCAAAACCACGGCGGGGGATTTTGTGGTTGCGGTGACGCGCGCCTGGGCCCCGATTGGCGCGGACCGTTTTTACAATTTGGTGAAGCACGGTTTTTACAACGACGCCTCGTTCTTCCGGGTGGTCCCGGGATTCGTGGTGCAGTTTGGATTGAACGCCAATCCGGCGGTGAATGCCGCCTGGGAAAAAGCGAACATCAAGGATGATCCTGTCACGCAGAGCAACCACACCGGCTTTTTGACCTTTGCCACGGCCGGCCCGAATACGCGGACCACTCAACTCTTCATCAGCCTGGGCGAAAATGCGCGGCTGGATTCGATGGGATTCGCTGCGTTCGGCCAAGTGAGCAGCGGGATGGATGTGGTGCAGAAGATTTTCAGCGGCTACGGCGAATCGCCGGATCAGGCGCAGATTACGGCGGAAGGGAAAGCGTATATCGATAAGAATTTTCCGAAGCTCGATCGCATTATTTCGGCTACGGTGACGTCGCGGGCGCCAGCGGCTCCGGTGCATCATGCGGCGGCTGCGGCGAAGAAGCCGGCTGTAACGGCCAGCACTCCGCAGTAGTGATTCTTTTTTTCGGCGGGTTTATATGGCTCGCCATTCGTTAGAACGAATCGCAGGGGTTCGCCCCTGCAGCCATCATTTCAGCTGCGACCATCGAGTCGCCAGGAGATCAGAACCTATGGCCACCGAAGCAACTTTGCACCAGCCCGCTACACTAACCGACAAGGCGCCGGAAACTTTCGACGCGAATTTCAAGACGACTGCTGGAGATTTCACAGTACACGTGACGCGCGCGTGGGCTCCGCTGGGCGCGGACCGCTTTTACAATCTGGTGAAACACGGTTTTTATAATGAGGCCGCGTTCTTCCGCGTGGTGCCGGGATTCGTGGTGCAGTTTGGATTGCACGCCGACCCCAAAATTGGCGGGAACTGGCGCAGCGCGAATATCAAAGACGACGCGGTGACCCAAAGCAACAAGCCCGGATTTATTACTTTCGCCACCGCGGGGCCGCACACACGCACGACTCAACTCTTTATTAACTTGGGAAACAACGCGCAGCTCGACCGCATGGGCTTTGCGCCGTTTGGGCAGGTAAGCAACGGGATGGACGTGGTGAAGAAAATTCACAGCGGCTACGGCGAAGCGCCGGACCAGGGATCGATCACTGCGCTAGGTAAGGAATATCTGGACAAGAATTTTCCGAAGCTGGACCGGATTACGTCGGCGACGATCTCGTAGGTTCGCTGGTTGTCGGGCTTGGGCGAGAACTGCGCATTGAACACTCCGCACAATTTCTGCCGCAACGGAAGGCTCGGACATCGCGCGCGTGTCTGAACCTTCCGTTTCTGCGGCGCCAACCGACGCGGCCAGCGGCTTTCACCCATCTTTGCGCAATTCCAGCCTGGTCCTCTCCTTCCTCGCGATTTGCAAATTACTGATTCAGTTTGCCGGGATCAACCATTACGGATTCTTCCGCGATGAATTGTATTACATCGCTTGCGGCGAGCATTTAGCGTGGGGCTATGTCGATCAGCCGCCTTTGATTGCGCTTGTCGCGTGGGTGGCGCGGCATCTTTTCGGTGATTCGGCATTCGGAACTTCATTGTTCGCGACGCGATTGTTTCCGGCGCTGGTGGGGGCGGCGATTGTTTACTGTACGGGGCGACTGGCGCGCGAATTGGGCGGCGGAGCACTGGCTGAATTTCTGGCGGCGTTGACGATGCTGCTGGCTCCGGCGTACCTGGCCTTCGATAGCTTCCTCTCCATGAATGCGTTTGAACCGCTGATCTGGCTGTTGTGCGCGTGGATTGCGATTCGCATCGTAAAAGGCGCGGACCCGCGGTGCTGGCTGGCGTTCGGCGTCATCGCTGGAATTGGGCTGCAGAATAAGCACACGATGCTGGTTTTTGGTTTTGCGCTGGTGGCTGGGCTGCTGATTTCGGGGCACGCTCGACTGTTGGCGTCGAAATGGATTTGGATCGCGGGTGTTTTGGCTTTCGCGATATTTCTGCCGAATCTGGTGTGGGAAGCGCGGCATGGTTGGCCGCAAATCGAAGTGGTGCGAAATGGGCAGGCCTTTAAAATTCTGCATATTTCGCCGTGGCAATTTATTCTTGAGCAGATTTTGTTTATGCAGCCGGTGGCTTTGCCGGTGTGGTTGGCGGGGCTGGGCTGGTACTTTTTCAGCGCGACGGGGAGGGCGTTTCGTTTTCTGGGCTGGGCTTATCTGATCGTGATGGCGATTTTTATCGCATTCGATGGGAAGTCGTATTACGCGCTGCCGGTTTATCCGGTTTTGGTGGCGGCGGGCGGCGTGGCGCTCGAGAAATATTTTACGGCGGCGGCTGGCCGGCGATGGCAGGCGGTGGCTTACGCGGCGTTGCTAGTCGTGGTCGGGATTATCACGCTCCCGTTTGGCGTTCCAGTGCTTCCGGTAAACACGTTCATTCGTTATTCGAATTTGCTGCCTTACGCGCGTTCGGTGAAAACGGAACGGGATGAGCCTACCGAACTTCCGCAGCTTTATGCGGATATGTTCGGATGGCAAAACATGGCGCTGCAAGTTTCGCACGTGTACAAGACTTTGCCTCCTGGCGAACGCGCGAATTGTGCGATTTTGGCTGGGAATTATGGCGAGGCTGGGGCGATTGATGTATATGGTCCGGCGCTTGGGCTGCCTAAGGCGATCAGCGGGCACAATAGTTATTTTGATTGGGGTCCGCGGGGGTATACCGGCGCGTGCGTGATTGTGTTTGGGGAACGGGCTGACGAATTCAAGGATTTTTTTGCGGAAGCGAGGTTTGCGGGGACGATTACGAACTCGTATGCGGCGGTGGCGGAGCGGAACGTGCATGTTTACGTTTGCCGGAATTCGGTGGCGCCCTTGGCGGAGTTGTGGACGAAATTCAAAATGATTATTTGAGCCGAGTTGAAGATCTCTTTTCGCTTTTTGGTCCGGGCAAGAAGGAGATCCTTCGTCGCGAATGGCGCTCCTCTGGATGACGGCCAAGTACGGTTTGGTCGGTGGACTGGACGGCTAGGAGACGAGGGTCGTTGGGCGGAACGCCTGACGAGACACGCGAAGCGAGCGCGGGCGGCGATTACAAGTGCGTACTGCGGCTTAGTGCAGTGGAGCGTGTTTCGGGTTGCGGGCTACGCGTTCGAGAGTGGTCACGTCGATGCCGGAGGAGAATAGGCGGTGGCCGATTTCGGAGTCGGTGCGTTGGGTCATGGCTAGCAGGACGCACTCGCAGGTGAGGATGGGGATCAGGCGGTCTTCGATCAGGTCGTGGGAAGGGGCGATTTCCTCGGCGCGTTGAAAGATGGCGCGCAGCTCGGCGGAGGGTGCGAGGTCCTTGCTGACGGTTTGGACGTTCTTCGATGGGCGCAGCCATTTCCAGGGGCCGGGTTGCGGGTCGCCGTTGCGTTGGTGGTCGTAAAATTGAATCCAGTGGTGCCAGCGCTGCGGGCTGATGCGGCAGATTTGTTGTAGGTAGTCTTCGATCGCGACTTCGTCTTCCCAATATTTTGAAAGGCGCTCCCAATCGTAGATGTACATTCCGGCGAGCAAGTCGGAGACTTCGATGGCCTGGGCGGCGCGGCTTTGGGCCAGCATGGTCGCGAGGGTTTCGGCGCGCGAAAGATCTTTGGTCAGGCGATGCTCGACGGTTCTTTCGGGCGCGAGTTTGCGCGCGCCATTAGCACGCGATTCCGGACGTGCCGGTTTGACGTCGCCTTTGCGGCGCGCAGGTCTCCCTTTCTTTCGCCCGAAAATTCCCATGGCCTGAGAGATGACTCCCACGGTAATTTTAACAGAGCGTTTGCCGCGAATTTTGTAATGTCGGATACACTTTGCCGATTCGACACGGGGTATTGAACGGCGGGACGCGAGGTTGTATCTTGCTACGTCGGTTTTGGAACATCGGCGTGTCGCGACACTCCAGTTGACACGTTTGATGACTCGGTAGTAGAAAATTACTTGCGATTCGGAAGGCGTGCGAATGTTGCAGAGCGATACCCCCTCGACCGTAACATCCTCCGGAAGCGGCATCCGGAACCAGTTTGTGGGAACGTGGCGGCTGGTTTCGATTGAATCGGCTGAATCGCGGCTGTTTGGCGATCGCCCGGTGGGCATGTTGATGTACGACGCTGACGGAAACGTCGCGGTACAGATTATGCGGAATCCGCGGCCGGATTTGGCGGGCGGGCCGGCGTTTCCTCCGGCAAAGGAAGTGCAGGTCGCGTATAAGGGCTATTACGCGTATTACGGGACTTGGGAAGTGAACGAGCGCGACGGAATCATCACGCATCATCTGGATGGCAGTTTGCGGCCTGGAGATGTGGGTAAGGATTTTGTGCGAGCTTATAAATTTACGGGAAACCAGCTGGCGTTGACGCCGGTGGAAGATTTGGCTGCCAGCAATTCCTGCCTGACTTGGGAACGCGCGAAGTAAAGCTGGCTTAGATTCTCCCCTTTGAAAGCTAACTCGATGCTGCCTGGCGCGGGGCTGTCCATGCCTCCCACTTCGTAAGACTGATTCCCATAATCGCCAGCCACAGGCTGCTCAATCCTTCGCCCGGCAAACACGGATAGATGATGTAGGGATAGATGCGCGTGTCGACTGCGGGCGCGAGAAAACTCAAGAATCCGTGGGTGAAGTAGCAGAGGCCGGAGAGTGCGAGCATCGCGCCGAGAATCTTCGGAATAAATCCGGAACGGAAAAACAGAAAGCCGCTGGACAGTTCTTCGACTCCATAGAAAACCCAGGAAAGAAGCAGGCCGCTTTGTTGCAGGTGCGTGGCGAGGTTTGCCAGGCCGTGGACCTGGTCCGCGGTGAACGCGCCGAATGCCAATCCCGCCGCGTTGTCGATGGCCAGCTTCAATGGGACATAGGCCGCGAGGAGATCGACGGCTTCGATGGCGATCCCGACCATGCCGGCGCAAAAGGCGATGCCGGCGATTACCGAATTCACGCGGCGCAGCAGAATGAAGGTGATGATTTCGCCGGGGATGTTTAGCACCAGTTCGAAAAGATGGGCGGAGAAGCCAGCGCGGAAGAGCACTTCGTGGGCCGCGATGTTCTGGAGCGTGAGGGCCGCGTTCCCGGCGACGATGAGATGGCTTTGCACGTAGCCGATGTCGAATGCGCCGGTGACGATGCCGGCCAGGCCAATCCAACCGAGAATTTTAGCGAGGAGCTTCGGAGAGAAACCTTCGGAGGCAGCGTATGAATTCATGATTGCTCCGGCGATTGGCGAGGGCAGACTTTACCACATCACTGGTGGCCGCAAATTCGGAAGCGTGCGCGCAAGAAAAAGCCGCAGTGCCTGCCGGAATGAAGCTGCAGGACCGCGGCTTTTCGTTTCTGCAACAGGTTGCGAAGTTTCTAGACCCCGAGAATCGTTATGAGTTCGCGGACCGACGCTGATGATTTGTCGAGCGCGGCTTTTTCGTCGGGCAACAATTTGATTTCGACGATCTCTTCGATGCCTTTGGCGCCCAACTTTACCGGGACGCCGACGAACAATCCGTTCTGGCCATATTCGCCTTCGAGGTACGCGGCGCAGGGCAGGATTTTCTTTTTGTCCTTCAGGATCGCTTCGACCATTTCGACTACCGCCGCGGAAGGCGCGTAATAAGCCGAGCCGGTCTTCAGCAGGTTCACAATTTCGGCGCCGCCCGAACGGGTGCGTTTTACGATAGCGTCGAGTTTGTCTTTGGCGATCAATTCGGGGAGGGGAATTCCCGCGACGGTTGAATAGCGGGTCAGGGGAACCATGTCGTCACCGTGGCCGCCGAGGACGAAGGAATGCACGTTTTCGACTGAGACGCCGAGCTCGCGGGCGACGAAGGTGCTCATGCGGGCTGAATCCAGGACTCCGGCCATGCCGATGACGCGCGCCTTGGGAAATTTGCTGATGCGGAAGGCGGCCTGGGCCATGGCGTCGAGAGGATTGGTGACGATGATGAGAATCGCGTTGGGCGAGAGTTTGACGATGCCTTCGACCACGGCCTTGATCACTTCATAATTTTTCTTCAGCAAATCGTCGCGGCTCATGCCGGGCTTGCGCGGGAATCCGGCGGTGATGACCACGATGTCGCTATTTTCAGTGCCGGCGTAATCGCCGCTGGCGGTGGAAATGCCCGAGGCGTGCGAATTGGAGCCCAAGATCGGCGCGGATTCGGCCATATCGAGTGCTTTTCCGGCTGGTACATCTTCGAGAATGTCGGTGAGGACCACATCGGCTAGATCTGCGTCGTGAATTCGCTGTGCCGTGGTTGAACCTACGAAACCGCCGCCTACTACTGTCACTTTCTTGCGCATTCCGTCCCCTTAATTTTGGTATTTGAAGATTTGCGTGGTGCTGTCGAGCTAATCGGCGCCCGCCGAGGCTTGCATATTCTGAATAATCGCAGCCGCGTACTCCGAGGTTTTCAGTTTCTTTGCGCCGGGCATCAAGCGCTCGAGGTCGTAGGTTACTTTTTTCTGCTGGATGGTGCGCGCGATGCCGGCTTCGATCATCTGTGAGACTTCTTTCCAGCCCATGAATTCGAACATCATGGCGCCGGAGAGCATCACCGAGCTGGGATTGATCACATCCTTGTCGGCATATTTCGGCGCGGTGCCGTGGGTGGCTTCGAAGACGCCGAAGCCGTCGCCAATATTGGCTCCGGGAGCCATGCCCAGTCCGCCGACCTGCGCGGCGCAAGCGTCGGAGAGGTAATCGCCGTTCAGGTTGGGCGTGGCGAAGACCTGATATTCGTCGGCGCGGGTCAGAACCTGCTGGAAAACAGAATCGGCGATGCGGTCGTTGATCAGGATTTTCTTCTTCCACTGGCCCTTGCCGTGCGATTCGTACAGGGTATCGAGCACGCGTTTCACTTCGGCGTGGAGCTGTTTGCGAAATTCGTCGGTGGCCTGGTCGAGGCCGGGTTCGATGGCTTCGGCATTGGCTTCGACGGTGATGTCCGGGTTAGCGTCCTTGTTGCCAAGAATCCAGCTTTCGCGTTCGGTAACGACGTAGGGACGAAACTCCTGGGTGGCCAGTTCGTAGCCCCAATCGCGGAAGGCGCCTTCGGTAAATTTCTGAATGTTGCCCTTGTGCACCAGGGTGACGATGGTCCGCTGATTATCGAGCGCATACACGATGGCGCGACGAACCAGGCGTTTCGTGCCGAAGGGAGACATGGGCTTGATGCCGATGCCGGAGTCTTCGCGGATCTTTTTGGTGGTGCCCTTCAGCATTTCATCGTTCAGGTAGGCGATGAGTTTCTTTACTTCGGCGGAACCAGAGCGCCATTCGATTCCGGCGTAGACGTCTTCGGTGTTCTCGCGGAAGATGACCACGTTCATGCGCTGCGGTTCGCGAACCGGGGAAGGGACGCCTTCGAAGTAGCGCACGGGACGCACGCAGGAGTAGAGGTCGAGGACCTGGCGGAGAGTTACGTTCAGCGAACGTATGCCGCCACCCACCGGAGTGGTCAGCGGACCTTTGATGGCCACGCGAAAATCGCGAATGGCGTCGACGGTATCTTGCGGGAGCCATTCGTTGAACTGGCGATGAGCTTTTTCGCCGGCGAAGACTTCCAGCCATTCGACTTTGCGTTTGCCGCCGTAGGCTTTTTCGACCGCGGCGTCGAAAACCAGGCGCGAAGCTTTCCAGATGTCTCGGCCGGTGCCGTCACCTTCGATGAAGGGAATTATGGGGCGGTCCGGGACGCGGAACATGTTGTCGCCGCTGAATTCGATGGTCGCGCCCTGCGCTGGAACTTCGACGCCGTTGTAGGACTTCTTCATGGCCTCAGGTCTCCCGTAGTTCGCCTGCGGGCGAAAAAAGACGCCCGCAAGTGCCCGTTTGCAAACAAATTACAGTAGCACAAACGGTAGGGCGCGCTCTAGCCCAACGCACTGCGGGTGAAGAGCGACCTGCGCGGGCGGCGAGGCGAATTATGCCTGGTCGGAGATAAACGCAGCGTGAATGGGAGCCTCGCTGGAGGGCAGGCGGTCAGGCATGACGAAGTGTTCGCGGGCGGCGGAGGAAGCGAGAGTCTCTTTCCGATAATATTTTGCCAGGATCGAATCTTTTCGGTCGAGAAGGTCGGAGTTGCGTTGCTTGAACCCAGCCCAGGTGGTACTCGCAACGCTTTGGTCGGCCGTCAGCCTCTCGTGGATTAGAAACAGGTGGGCCCAGGTGATGGTCTGGTGATAGAGGCCGGATTGCCCGTGGTGGGCAGCGAACTTTTTCAGATTGGCCGGGAAGCGGGCCAGGACGTCGAGCAGGGGATACCGGCGCAAATAGAGGTAAGCGACCCGGACGTGCTCTTCGTGGCGGAAGCTGGTGATCGGCAGGGAAATATCTTCGAATTTCTGGAGCAGCTCTTCATCTTGCAATTTCGTTCTCCGAGTTGTGCCGCGCTAGACCTGACATGCAGGCGATGGTCGCGGCGGCGTAAATCAGCAGATCGCCGCGGAAATCGCTTTGCAGGCCGTGGAATGCAATCGCGACGGCAAAGACAGCCAGTAAAATCCAACCGCCGATGCGAAGCGTGCGCGACAGAAGAAACAGAATGGCCCCGAGGGTTTCGGCGCTGCCGAGGATCAGTGCGATCCAGGCGTGCACGCCCGGATGTCCCGCGCTGTGAATTTCGGGATAGGCGCGCCAGACGGTTTGAACCGAGGCGATGGCGATCACGATTGCGAGAGTCCAGCGCAGGAGCTGCAAGGACGTATTCGGTGACGGGGTCGTCATGATTTTTCTTGTTTGTTGTGCGGTACGGCGGCGTGGCGCGTGCGCGCTGTGGATTTGCGGTTTCTCGCGCGCTGGCGCTCTTGTAAGTGGTGGCTGGCTCGTGCGTCGAGTCGGAGGCCGTAGAACTTCTTCAGTTCTTTGATGCGCTCGAGGGATTCCGGCTCGAATGGCAATTTGCCATCGAAGGCGTGCAGGACGATGCCTTCGAGCAGGTCGCCTAGAGTCATATCGCGCAGTTCGGCGAAGGCCTTCAGGACCTTGAGCAGGCGCTTCTCCATGCGCACGCCGGTTTGAACCCGTTCGACTACATACTGTGGCCGTCTCATTTCGCTCATTGTGGTACCAATGTACCACGGTACATAGATGCGCGCAATGGATCGGTGGCGTTACAGCTAATGAACGCGCATACGGCAAAAACCCTAGTCGGGCTTCCTTGACGGCCCTTCGGCTGGCCCGTAGCATCATGATGGAGTTGAAATTCGGAGGGCATCGCATGGGCCGGACTTCGAAATTAAGGCGTCATCAGCAGATCTTCCTGGTGGCGCTCGCGCTGTTCGCTGGTGTTTCTACTTCTGCGCTTTTCGGGGCGCGTCGGGTCCTCGCAGGTGCTGCGCAATCGCAGGCGCCCGCGGCCAAGCCTGAAACAGCTTTCCAGCTGAGCAGCACGAGCTTCAATGCGGATTCCGCCATTCCGCTGAAATACGCGTGCTCCGGCGCGAACGTCTCGCCCGCGCTGGCTTGGACCGCGGCGCCGGCGAACACGCAGAGTTTCGTCCTAATCGTGGACGATCCCGATGCGCCGTCAGCTACGCCGGCGGCGCATTGGCTGATTTACGGCATTCCCGCGACGCAACGTTCGCTGGCGGAAGATACGGCAAAGAAAGCCACGCTGCCGGGCGGCGCGCGGCAGGGGAAAAATTACGCGGGAAAAATTGGCTACAGCGGTCCGTGCCCGGATCCGGGCAGAGTGCACCATTATTTTTTCAAACTGTACGCGCTCGATTACATGCCGGACCTGAAACCGAAAGCCAAGATGGAAGAGGTGCAGGCAGCGGTCAAAGGCCATGCGACTGCCGAGGCCGAATTGATTGGGCGGTTCCAGCGCGAATAGGCTGATTCTCGGGATTTTGGGGCCCTCGACTGGGCCATCAGGTAAGTCCCGATATCTAAACTTTCTTTATCCATTCCATCCAAAGTCTTGTTGGGTTCCCGCCATTTTGGGATTTGACGGTCGGAAGCGGCACGCGATACGCTACGCACCGCAATCGTTCGCTGAGCCGTCTTATTTCTCGCGCCGATTTGCCGAGACCGACTCTCAGATGAGGAGCCTCATGACCGCAGAACTTCGCAATTTTCTGGCGATTCCTTACGAAGAACTCGAAGAGATGAATTTGAAGATCAAGGAGCAGCGCAAGAACCGCGTTGCGGCCCATAAAATTCAGGAAGAGCGCGTGAAGTATCTGACCGACGAGAAGCGGATCAAGGCGGTCACGGTTCTGTTCAGCGACCTGGAAGGCCGGCTGCATATGCTGGACTACGACAAGAAATTCCTGGTGAAGAGCTGGGATAACTTGACGTTCGACGGCTCATCGATTCGCGGTTTTACGGCGCAGCGCGAGAGTGACCTGCGCCTTTCGATGGACTGGAGCGCTTTCTACCACGCGCCTTCCGACGTTTTCGGTTCGGGTAAAGTTCTGATCTTCGGTGCGGTGATCGATAAGGACGGCTCGCCCTACAGCGCGGACATTCGAGGAGTGTTGAAGACTTTCGCGGACGACGCGCACAAGAAACACGGATTCACCTTGAACGCCGCAAACGAAATCGAAGGTTTTCTTTTTAATGGCGCGGACGCCGAAGCGCGCTACAACGAAACCGGCAAGTTCGAATACGTGAACACTGGCGGTTACTACCATTCGCTGCCCGGCGATCCGCTGCGCATGTTTATTGACACCACTGCTGAAGTGCAGCGCGCGATGGGTTTCCAAAACGAGAAAGACCATCCGGAAGTGGCGCCATCGCAATTCGAAATCAACTATGGCTACGGCGAAGTGGTTGCGGCCGCGGATCAGATCCAGCTGTACAAATTAATCTGCCGGCAGGTCGCGACGCGCATGGGGCTGACTGCGAGCTTTCTGCCCAAGCCGGTGGTGGGCGTGAACGGCAACGGGATGCACACCAACGTTTCGATCAGCAACAAGGAAGGGAAGAACACTTTTTGGGATCCGAAGGGCGAAGAGAAGCTCAGCAAGGCCGGGTGGTCGTTCATCGATCGCATTCTGACGCACGCCAACGATATTTGCCTGATGCTCAATTCGAGCGTGAACGCGTACCGCCGACTGGATCCGCATTTTGAAGCGCCGAACCAGATCAAGGCTTCGCCGGTCGATCGCGGCTCGATGATTCGCATTCCGATTGGGAATGAGAAAAGTTCGCGCGTGGAAGTGCGGTCGGTCGCGCCGGACGCGAATCCGTACATGGTTATGTATTCGATCTTCAGGTCGGGTCTGGAAGGCGAAACGTCGAAGATCAAGAATCTGCGGCAGGCCGAGCGGTACTTGCCGGACAACATTTACAAGGCGATTGATGATTTTCGCGGGGCGGACTGGACTACGAAAATCCTGGGCGAAGACGTCAAGGGGCGCTACGCGGATTTGAAGCAGGGCTCCGCGGATCGCTGCTCGCGTCTGCTGGGCACGTTCGTGAAGGTGCCGGAAGTTCAATACCACCACGAGGTTTACAACCAGTTTTTGTGGAACCAGTTTTAAGCGGGTCGGGGAGCGACCGCGCCAGCCGTCGCTCCTCGATTCTTACCAAAAGAAAACGGCGAGGCTCATCGCCCCGCCGCCAGAACACCTGTTCCGAACTGCCCGTCACAAACCGCGCATCAATTTAATCGTAATACTCTGCGCCTAAGTGCGTGATGAGATCCTCGCCGACCATCCAGCGTAAAGTGTTTTTCAGTTTCATCAGCTGAATGAACAAATCGTGCTCGGGGTAGAGTTCCTTGGCGCACATTGGTGATTTGAAATAGAAGCTGAGCCATTCCTGAATTCCGCGCATCCCGGCGCGGCTGGCTAGATCGAAGAACAACGCTAGGTCGAGGACGATTGGCGCTGCCAAGATCGAATCGCGGCAGAGAAAGTCGACTTTGATCTGCATGGGGTATCCGAGCCAGCCAAAGATGTCGATGTTGTCCCAGCCTTCCTTGTTGTCTCCGCGCGGCGGGTAATAGTTGATGCGGACCTTGTGGTAAATCTTGCCGTAGAGTTCCGGATATAGCTCGGGCTGCAGAATGTGTTCGACGGCGCCGAGTTTCGATTCTTCCTTGGTTTTGAAAGAGCCGGGATCGTCGAGGACTTCGCCGTCGCGGTTGCCAAGAATATTCGTGGAGAACCAGCCGCTCAGGCCCAGCATGCGGGCTTTGAAGGCCGGAGCGAGGACGGTCTTGATCAGCGTTTGGCCGGTTTTGAAATCTTTGCCGCCGACTGGAACGTTTTTGGTTTTAGCGAAATCCTCCAGGGCGGGAATGTCGACGGTCAGGTTCGGAGCGCCGTTGGCGAAGGGAACTCCTTCGGCGATGGCGGCGTAGGCGTAAATCATCGAAGGCGCGATGGCCGGATGATTTTCCTTCATTCCTTTTTCAAAGGACTCGATCGTTTTGTGCACTGCTTCGGGTTTCAGAAATACTTCAGTGGAAGCGCACCAGACCATGACCAGGCGGTCGCACTTATTTTTCTTTTTGAAGTCGCGGATGTCCTGGCGCAACTGCTCGGCCAAGTCGAATTTATTTTTGCCTTTCTTGATGTGTGTGCCGTGGAGATTCTTCACGTACTCTTGATCGAATACAGCCTTCATCGGCTTGATGGTCTTCAGGAATTTTTCGGCTTTCGCTAGGTCTTTCGCGTCGAGCACGCCGGCTTTCAGGGCGGCTTGATAAGCGTCGTCGGGAAATACGTCCCAGCCGCCGAAGACCAGGTCTTCGAGCTTGGCCAGCTTGATGAAGTCTTTGATTTTTGGCGTGCGGCCGTCGGTACGTTTACCGAGCCGGATGGTGCCCATCTGGGTCAGCGAACCGACCGGCACGGAATGACCTTGCCGGACCAGTTCCACCCCCGCCATGAAGGTCGTGCTCACCGCGCCCATTCCGGGCGTCAGGATGCCGAGCTTTCCCTTGGGCGGAGCAACACTTGCAGGCCTGCGCATTCTATTCCCCCCAGTCATTTATGCAAAGTTTTACGGCGCGATGCTCGCCGAATATGTGACCACACTGGCTCTCGCCAGTAAACCGCAGCGCATCGAACCGCGCATAGGCGCAGCGAAATGCGCTAATGCGAATCGAGCGAGACGGCGCGTTTAAAACACACGAGCAAAACAATTTATGATGCTGCAACGAGAAAGTTTTTGCAAATCGAATTGGGCGGAGAAAAGACTCAACACAGAGAACACTGAGAACGGCGAGGATGAGGACACGGAGACGTCGAGGAGGAAGTTTCAGTTTTCTCCCAAAGCAGATCACCCCAGAGTGGATGCCCTGGGGTGATCTGGTCTAAGGCCGAAATCCAAAACTGGGTTAAATCTTTTCCACATGGATCGAGCCGTCGCCGGAGGTAACGGAAAGCGTGCCGCCACCGGCGTTCAGTTTTCCGTGGACGGCGGAATGGCTGAGGGAGCCGGAAACTTGAATGGGGAAGTCGAGGGTGATGTTGCCGTCACCGGTGTGGGCTTCGAGATTCGCATTCAAATCCGAGGCCAGGCGCAGAGTGATCGAGCCGTCGCCGGAATGGACGTTCCAGGAATTGGCGACTTTCGAGCCGCTGCCGGCCTGCGCGTCGATGCTGCCGTCGCCGGTTTTCAGCGAGAGCGAATCGAAGCGGCCGTCGATTTTCATGCTGCCGTCGCCGGTATCGGCGTCGAGCGAGCCGTCGAAGCCGTGGCCATCGATGCGACCATCACCGGTATGCATGCGGATGTCGCCGTGAATGTTGTTGGCGGAAACGTTGCCATCGCCGGATTGAAATTGCAGCTTGCCGGAAACATTGGTGGCCATGACGTTGCCATCACCGGTACGCACATCGAGGTCGAGTTCGCGCGGCACGCGCAAATTGACCTGCAGCGAATGATGGCCGCCCCACATGTGCCAGCTCATGTGCGGAAACTTGATCTCGATCGAGACCTGGTCGCCGTTCTGGCTTTCGACCACCTGGACGTCATTGGGGCCGAGTTTGTAGCCGTCGGAGGTCACGGTGGCGTCGATGGTCCGCTGATCGCCGCCCGTCACGGTGACGTCACCATCGCCGGTGGAGACGGTGAGGTTGGCGCGCCCGCTAACCGCGTAGGATTTCTTCCATTCGTCGGCGCGCGCCGGTGCAGCGCCGAGCACGGCAGCAATTCCGGCCACGGCAATCGCGGCGGTCAGGTATTTGGAAATTGAAATTCGCATTTTCAATTGCTCCTCTTGCGGGGCGCCACTGCAGCCACTCGCTTTCCTCACCCGTAGATACGCGGCGAGGGGTAAATATGTTCCCTAGGGTTGGGCGGCCCGCGTGTGATTCTACGCCGACTTGCGCTTGGCGGCCTTGGGCGGCGGTGCCAGAGCCGGGGGCGGAGCGATGGAAGGCGCTGTTCCGGCGCGCGGCCGCAATGCGGCCAGAAAATCATTCAGACCCAGGGTATTGATGACGTCCTTCTTTTCCAGCCAGCCGCGGCGGGCGGTGATTACGCCATATTTCATCTTGGGGAAATGCGCGGAAGAATGGGCGTCGGTGGAGATCACCACTTTTACGCCGCGTTCTTTGGCCATGCGCAGGTGAATGTCTTTCAAGTCGAGGCGGTCGGGATAGGCGTTACATTCAACCGCCACGCCGTGTTTTTTCGCGGCGTCGAGGATGTGCTCCATTTCGTATTCGAAGGCTTCGCGCTTGAGCAGCAGGCGTCCGGTGGGATGCGCGAGGATGTGCACGTTGGGATTCTCGAGGGCTGCGAGCAGACGGTCGGTCATTTCGGCGCGGTCCATTTGCATGTAGGAATGGACGGAGGCGACCACGACGTCGAGCTGGGCCAGGGTTTCGTCTGCCAGGTCGAGTTTGCCGTTCTTGAGGATGTCGACTTCGATTCCGGCCAGCAGGCGAATGCCCGGGACGCGCTTTTGCGCGTCGCGAATTTTTGCCAGCTGCTGGAGAGTGCGTTTGTCGTCCATGCCGTTGGCGACGGTGACGGCTTTGGAGTGATCGGTGAGCGCGATGTATTCGTAGCCCAGCTCACGGGCTGCTTCGCCCATCTCTTCGATGGAGTTGCGGCCGTCGGAGGCGGTGGTGTGCATCTGCAAATCGCCGCGAATGTCCCCGAGCTTTACGAGGCTGGGGAGCGTGTGATTCTCGGCGGCCTGGATTTCACCGGTATTTTCGCGTAGTTCGGGCTCGATGTAATCGAGTTGGAGCTTGGCGTAAATGTCGTGCTCGGTCTTACCGGCGACGAAACGGCCGGACTTCAGTGTGGTTAGCGCGTACTCGTTCAGGGTCCAGCCCATGTCGCGCGCGCGGCCGCGCAGGACTACGTTGTGTTCTTTCGAGCCGGTGAAATAGAGCAGGGCGGCGCCCAGGCTATCTTTTTCGAGCAGGCGGATGTCGACCTGCAGGCCATTGCCCAGCACGATGCTGACTTTATTTTCACCGTGGGCCAAGGTCTGATCGATGCCGGGATATTTCAGGATGTGCTCGGAGACTTCTTCGATGTCGGCCTGCTTGGAGCGTTTCGGCTTGAGGGTAACAACCAGATCCACGTCGCCGATGGTTTCTTTGCCGCGGCGCAGGGAACCCGCGGTGGTGATGAACTCCACGATGTCGCTTTTCTGGCCGATGTAGGCGATCAGCTTGTTGGCTTCGTTTTCGGCGACGTCGAGCTTGAAGCGTCCGGAGGCGCGTTTGGCTACGGCGGTGGCTTTCAGGATATTTTCTTCGCTCTTCTCGCCGAAGCCTTCCAGGTCGCGGAGTTTGCCTTCGCGGGCCATCTGCTCCAGGCCTTCGACGGTGCAGACTTTGAATTTCTTGTAGAGCAGCGCGACTTTTTTGGGGCCCATCGATTGCAGGTTCAGTAGGTCGAGTAAGGTGAGCGGATATTTCTTCAGCAGCTTTTCGCGGAGAGCGTAATCGCCGGTCTGCAGGATCTCGACAATGTGCGCGGCCATGTTCTCGCCGATACCGGGAAGTTCGCGGAGCTTTTTGGGGTCTTTGGCGACGTCTTCGATTCGTTCGTGAATGCTGAAGAGCAGTTCGGCCACTTTTTCGTAGCTGCGGTAGCGGCCGATGATGGCGCCATCGATTTCGAGCAGTTGCGCGGTCTCGCGCAGGATGCGGGCTACTTCGCGGTTTTCCATGACCCCTCGCTGGTGGTGATTATAGATTGTTTTGCGTGCCGGGATGAAGGGCGAGCTAGCGATCAGGCCGTGGGCGGGAACTTCTTGGCGGCTTCGATGTCTTTCAGGACTTGTTCGCGCAGGGCATCGAAATTCGGGAATTTCTGCTCGTCTCTGAGGCGCGACTTGAAGCGAACTTCCATCGGCCCGGAAGTCAGCGTGTCGGAGAAGCCGAACAGATTCGATTCGATGGAAAGCGACTGGCCGTTGAAAGTGGGGCGGACGCCGACGTTGGTCACCGACTGGTAGGTTTTTCTGTCGACTACCGATTCGGTGGCGTAGACACCGTTGCCGGGGATTAATTCCTGGGAGGCTGCGAGATTCAGCGTCGGTACGATCAGTTCGCGGCCTTTTCCGGTGCCGGGGCGGATTTCGCCGGTCAGCGCGAAAGGTCTACCCAGCATGTGGCGCGCGTCTTCCATGCGGCCTTCGCGCACCGCTGTGCGGATGGAGGAACTCGAGACCACGTTATTCCCGTCGCCGACTGGGGCGATAACGTCGACTTCGAAGCCAAATTTCTCGCCGAGGTGCTCGAGCAGCTTCACGTCGCCTTCTTGGCGGTGGCCGAAGCGGAAGCTTTCGCCGACCAGCACGGCTTTTGCGCCCATGGTCTGGACCAGAATGGTTTGCACGAAATCACGGGCTTTGACCTGGGCCAGTTCTGTCGTGAACGGGAGCACGAGCGCCGCCTCAATTCCGAAGCGCGAGAATCCTTCCAGGCGCTGCGCCAGCGTTTCGATTTGCAGAGGAGCCGCATCCGGCCGCAGGATTTTCGCGGGATGTGGGTCAAAAGTGAGCACGGCCGGCATCCAATGTGATTGATGCGCGCGCTGTCTGACGTCTTCCAGAATTTTCTTGTGGCCGGTGTGGACGCCGTCGAAATTGCCGACGGTCATTGCGGTTGGCGCGGAGGGATCGCCGAAGCGCTGCCGCCATTCTTCAAGCGAATGAGCCACGACGATCGGCTTGCGCTGCTCGGCCGGAGCTGATGTTTCCGCGCTTCCCAAGGGATCTTGCTCGATCAAATTTGCACCTCGAACTTTAATCCATCGTAAGCGAGCTGGACGCCATCGGGCAATTTCGCATTGGCGTCGGTGTGCCCCAAATCATGGCAGATGTGAGTGAACCAGGCGCGCTTGGGTTTGAGTTCAGCAACCAGCGCCAGCGATTGGGCCACGTTCGAATGCATCGGGTGCGGCTTGTAGCGCAGAGCGTCCAGAATAAAATCGTCGAGGCCGGTGAGCAGTTGTTTCGATTCTTCGGGTACGGTGCTGAAATCGGTCAAATAGGCAGCGGCGCCGAAACGAAACCCGAGGACCGGTTGCTGGCCGTGATTCGCGGGAACGGGCGTAAATTCCAGGCCGAACAATTCGAAGGGACCTTCGATCGTGTGCATGTCAACGCCGGGGACTGAGCTTTCGGTGGGGGCGGTGTCGAAGACGTAGGCAAATTGTTTGCGGAGAGTGGCCTGGGTATCGCCAGATGCGTAGACCGGAATGACGCCGCCCTGTTTCAGATTGAAAGGGCGAATATCGTCGAGGCCGAGGATATGGTCGGCATGACCGTGGGTGTAGATGACGGCGTCGAGGCGACCGATTTTTTCGCGGATGGCTTGGGCCCGAAAATCGGGAGAGGTGTCGATCACCACATTGCGTCCGTTGTAAGAAAGCAGCAGGGAAGGGCGGGTGCGCTGATCGCGTGGATCGCTCGACCGGCAGACTTCGCAGTGGCAGCCGAGCGTGGGGACGCCCATCGAGGTGCCGGAACCGAGAACAGTGAGTTGGAGATTGGGCATCGAGGCGTGCTATCGCGAAACGGGAAAAACGAACCGCAAATAAACCCGGGCTTGAATCGCTACGCCCGGGCCTTGGAGTTATTTCGCTTTGGCTTTCTTGGCCATCTGTTCGGCGGCGGCCTTGGAAATTTCCATGAAGGTCAATTTCAAGCTGCCCAAAACTTCGATGAGCAGGTTGTCATCTTCCTTGGACAAATTTCCGCGGGTCTTTTCGCGTAGCGCGTCGAGCATGTCGATGACTTCGCGCGCGCCTTCCAGGTCTACGAAGGCCTGACCGGTGCGTGGGTCAGCCATTCCGCCAAGCATGGCGGCTGCGTTCCGCGTGAGAAAATCGATCAGCATCTGGAAGCTGCGCGAACTCGGGCTGATTTCCGCGCCTGCGGCATCCTGCGCGGCCAAATCGTCCGGGCTGGCGTGCGCGAGCTGCTGGGCGTCAAATCCGTTTCCGGCCGGGGCCGCTATTCCTGCTTCGGTGGGCATTCCGGGGACGCCAAAATTCGCGGGTTGTGATTCGGTGAAATTGGGCGCCGGAGCGGGAGACGGGGCGGCGTGCTGGTTGGCCTTGGCTTGTGCGGCGGCCTTCTTGGCGGCGGCTTCGTCGTCGCGACGCTCCTGTTCGACGACTTCTGGGCGAATTTCGCCACTCTCGCTGAACAGGCGGCGGTCGATAACCTTGAAGATGTGTCTTCGTGCTTGGGGTCTGCCACGGTAGGTGTCCTTAGCTACAGCGAATAGAGTGTGATGCGCTTTGAGATTACACGCCAGTTTAACATCCGCTCCTAGAGGTCACAAGCCACGGCGGGGTCGGCTGCGTTGAGGCGCGCTTGTAAGGAGTGAGCGGTGCCTGTAAATTGTGTGATGCGCAGGAGCGAAACCCGCTAAGTGTCCGCTGCTAAAAGACAAAAAAAGCCCAAGGCCAAGAGGCTGGCCGCCGAGTTGTGGCGAAGTCCGCAACGAGGAATCGATCCAAGGTCGCGATTCCGATTTCGGCGCGGGACCGGCGTGCCGGGAAGTGGTTCGAGAAGCTGGTGGCGCTACAGGCTCGCCTGCGCGGTCCCGGTGGCTGCCCTTGGGATCGCGAGCAAACGCATCAGTCCTTGCGCAAATTCCTGATCGAAGAGACCTATGAAGTTTTGGACGCAATGGAATCGGGCGACGCGAAGCATTTTTCGTCGGAATTGGGCGATCTGCTGTTGCAGGTGATTTTTCATTCGATCCTGGCGGAAGAGACTGGGGCGTTTACGATTTCCGATGTGATCGAATCGGTGCACACCAAGATGATCCGGCGGCATCCGCACGTGTTTGGCAACGCCAAGGCGAAGGATTCGAAGGAAGTTTTGAAGAACTGGGAGCAGATTAAGTCCGAGGAGCGGGCGGAAAAGCAGGCGGAATCGGGCGGCAAAGGCTCAGCCACTTCGGCGGAGGTGGAGCCCGATTCGCTTCTCGGCGATGTGCCGAAATCTTTGCCAGCCGCGCTCGAAACGTATCAACTGACTCGGCGCGCCGCGCGCGTGGGTTTCGATTGGGATGATCTACGGGGCATTTTCGAGAAGATCGATGAGGAAAAGGCGGAAATCGTGGAGTCCTTGGACCATCTGGCGAAACGTGCGGCGGAGACTAAGAGCCAAGTGGATCCAAACACCAGACCCGCGCCCCCCGATTTGGCGCACCTGGAAGAAGAGGTCGGAGACCTTCTGTTTGCGGCGGTGAATGTGGCTCGATTTGTCGGCACCGACCCGGAAATTGCGCTGAAGCATGCCAATCGAAAATTTCTGCGCCGCTTTCAATGGATGGAGCGCACCGCGCAGGCGGAAGGAAAGACTTTCGCGGAATTGCCCCGCGAACGCATGGAAGCGCTGTGGGACCTCTCCAAGAAATCGGAAATGGCGAAATCGGCCAAGGCTTCCGGCGCGAAATGAACCGCCACGTGAACCATCTGGACCAAACTACGCGGTCTGATTCCGGCTCGATCGAAATTCGCCATTGCCAGAATCTTGCTGAATACGAACAGTGCGTCGAACTCGAACGCATCGTGTTTGGCGATCAGATCACCGTACCGTCGGCGATTTTTGTGGTGGCCGAACATACCGGCGGGCACAGCCTCGGCGCTTTTGACGACGGGCGAATGATCGGATTCACGCTGGCGCTTTCGGGGCATCACGGCGACAAGCCTTTTCTGCATTCGCACATGACTGGAGTGCTTGCCGGATATCGCGACCGGGGAATCGGCCGGCAGCTCAAGGAATTCCAGCGCAACGACGCGCTGAAAAACGGAATCAATTTGGTTGAGTGGACCTTCGACCCCTTGGAATTTCGCAACTCCCATCTGAATTTTATGCGGCTGGGCGCCGTGGCACGACGCTTCGTGCCCAACTGTTACGGAATTACGGAAAGCGAACTACACGGCGGACTGCCCACCGACCGGCTGATCGCCGAATGGTGGTTGGATTCGCCGAGAGTGCAGGGAATTATGGCTGGAGGCGTGGCGCCGGCCGCGAATCCCGCGATGGCGCAGGTCATTTCAGTGCCTGCGGATTTCCCGCGGCAGAGAGTTTCCGATCGCGATTCGGCGGCGCGCACCCAGGCGCGCATCCGACAAGAGTTCGAGCAGCTTTTTCACGCAGGTTACGTCGCCACCGCGATTCGGAAGCACGGCGAGACGATGGAGTATATTTTGCTGCCCGCCGCTTCCATCGCGGGGTTGCGTCTGCCAGAATACCGCCCGGAAGAATTCGAGGACTGAAGGTTTACCCGCCCGATGCGCGTAAGCAAAATCACACTTCGCGAAATTCATTTGCCGCTGATTGCTCCGTTTCAAACCAGCTTTGGAACCACCACGCTGCGGCGCATTCCGCTGGTTGAAGTCGAAGCGGACGGGGTCACGGGCTGGGGTGAAGTGACGGCGGGCGAAGATCCGTATTATTCCTACGAGACCGTCGAGACCGCGTGGCACATCATTCGCGATTTCCTGTGGCCGATGCTGAAGGGAAGGGACTTTTCGTCGGCGTCGGAGATTCACGATATTTTTTCTCACGTGCGCGGCCACAACATGGCCAAAGCCGGGGTCGAGACCGCCATCTGGGACGCCGAGGCCAAGCAAAAGAATCTTCCATTGGCGAAATTGCTCGGTGGCACGCGTGAAGAAATCAGTTCGGGCGTTTCGATCGGGATTCAGCCGTCGACCGAAGTTTTGCTCGCTAAAGTTGAAAAGGAGCTCGCTGCCGGCTACCAGCGCATCAAAATCAAAATCATGCCGGGGTCGGATATCGAGCCGGCCCGCGCATTGCGTTCGCGTTTTCCGCGGATTCGGCTGATGGTCGATGCCAATTCGGCCTACACGCTGGCCGATGCGCCGCTGCTGAAAGAACTGGACCAGTTCTTTCTGATCATGATCGAGCAGCCGCTGGGCCACGACGACATCTACTCCCACGCCGCGCTGCAGCGCCAACTGGATACGCCGATTTGCCTCGATGAGTGCATTCACGATTACGAGCACGCCCGCGCGGCGATTGAAATGGGTGCCTGCAAGATCATCAACATGAAATTGGGCCGGGTGGGTGGGCACACTGCGGCGCGAAAAATTCACGATTTGTGCGAAGCGAAGTCGGTGCCGGTGTGGTGCGGCGGCATGCTCGAATCCGGGATCGGTCGCGCCCACAATATCGCCATGTCCACGCTGCCGAATTTCACGCTACCGGGAGACGTTTCGGCCAGCAAACGCTACTGGACCGAAGATATTATTGAGCCGGAAGTGGAAGTTTCGGCGCGCGGGACGATTCGTGTGCCTGCTGCGCCGGGTATTGGCTATGCTCCACGCATCGACCGGATCGAATCACTGACGAAACGCCGCGAGGTTCTCGAGTA
The DNA here is from genome assembly GCA_963711325.1 of uncultured Acidobacteriota bacterium. Lineage (GTDB taxonomy): Bacteria > Acidobacteriota > Terriglobia > Acidiferrales > UBA7541 > Palsa-295. The sequence continues at coordinate 664,119 of CAVQDR010000003.1, forward strand.
GCCCATCGCCTCGAGCACGATTCTGAATTCTCCCTCCAATTCGCAATCCGCACCCGAAGGCCCGCGCCCCAGTAATTTCGTTCTAGGCTCGGCGCTGGTGTTGATGCTGCTGCTGTGGTCCTTAAACTACGTCGCCGGGAAAATTGCGCTGCGCACGATGGACCCGGTGACGCTGGCCTGCTTCCGCCTGGTGCTGGCCGCGCTGGTGATGCTCCCGATTTATTTCGCCCAGCCGCGACGAAAACGTACGCCGCTGAAGGCTGCCGACATTTGGCCCTTCACCTACCTGGGATTTCTCGGCGTTATTCTCAATCAGGGCCTCTTCACCGTGGGGCTGAACTACACCACGTCCGACCATTCGGCGGTAATCATCGCGATCGGGCCGGTGATTGTGCTGCTGCTGGCGCGGGCGCTCGGCTTGGAAGTCTTCACTGCGGGAAAGATTCTGGGCATGGCGATTTCGTTTATCGGCGTATTTCTGCTGGAAACTGAAAACGGCTCGCCGGCCAATTCGCCCTTTCTACTCGGCGACACCATCACTTTTTTCGGAGTGATTGGTTTCGCGGCGTATGCGGTGCTGGGCAAGAGAATCGTTTCGAAATATGACGCGGTAGCGATGAACACGTTCAATCTGGTGGCGTCTGCCGTCCTGTTGCTGCCGCTGACCGCTCACCAGATGATTCATCTGAATTGGAAAAGTGTTGGACTCGGCGGCTGGCTGGGGATGATTTACATGGCCCTGGGCAGCTCCATTGCGGCATACACGATCTTTTACTGGCTGCTGCGGTTTATGTCCGCCTCGCGGGTCGCGGTGCTCAGCTACTTCCAGCCAGTGGTGGTTATCGTCCTCTCGGTTTTGTTCCTCAGCGAGCATCCCACACGGAACCTGCTGATCGGGACGGCTCTGGTTCTGGTTGGCGTCTACCTGGCCGAGCGCGGCAGGGGTTAGTTCCGGGGCCGTTTCTGGAGCCATTCTAGCCACCCATAAACCTTTGTGGACCAAGAGCTTGCCTGGCCGTGGGTACAAACGAAACTTAATCGAAGTAACTGTGTTAAATGTGGTGGGTAAATGCCCTTGGCTCGCGGGACTGTTGATTCTTAGGCGGTTATCCAGGTTGCAACCAACTGCTATCTGGTAGAGTCCAATCTGTAGGACCCGGGCGCGACGTACTTCAACTGGATCGGGCGCCGGCCCCAGAAATTGCGAGCACAGAACCAAGATTGTGTTGGGTGGAGGGTAAACAGATGACAGGTTCCACCTTTTTGAAGATGGTTTTTGGAGCGGCGGCTGCGATTGCTTTCACCTGCGCGCCTGGTTCGGCCTTTGCACAACATGGCGGCGGTGGCCATGGTGGTGGCGGTGGCGGCGGCGGTTTCCACGGCGGTGGTGGTGGCGGGGGTGGATTTCACGGCGGCGGAGGCAGCGGTGGAAGTTTCCACGGCAGCTCCGGCGGCGGACACTCGGCCGCGGCAGCACCTCGTGGCGGCAGTTACGGCGGCGGAAATCATTATTCCAGCTCGCCGAATCAGTACTCGTCCGCGCAGAATCGTTCGTTCTCGAATAACAACGCTGGACACTCAAATTCGTACGCGAATGCGGGACGGTCGACCAACTCGTATTCGAATAACTCCCGCTCAGCTGGATCGTACAACGCCGGCAATCGCGCATCCGGAAGCACCGGAGCGAACACGCACTCGTCGATGCCGTACATGGGTCGCAGCGGCGGAGGCAATACCGCCAATGCGAACAATTCGGTTCGCGGCGGCGTGAATGGCTCGAATTCGTACTCGGCTGGAAATCGCTCGGCGGGCAATGCGGGAAATTCGCGCAGCTCGAGCCTAACGCCGGGAGTGAATTCGAACTCCAGCGCGGCTCGCAGCGGAACGAACTCGCTTTCGGCCAGCTCGCGCGGCTCTTCGGCGGTTTCGACCAATCGCGCGCTGTCGCACATCGACAATTCGCACTTCTCAAACAGCTCTGCTTCGCACGGTTTTAATAGCTTCTCGTTGGGACACAGCACTTCGGCATCGAACACGCGGTTCGGTAACACCAGTCTCGGAACGAACCATTTTGGTTCGACCAACACTTCGTTCGGTGGCAGCCGTTCATTTGCCAGCACGTCGACCGGATTTCATAGCGGCTACGGCGGCGCGGGCTATCATGGCAATTACATCGGCGGCCGTGGCGGATACGGCGGATATGGATATCGCGGAGGCTACGGCTACGGATATCACGGCGGCTGGGGCGGTTACGGCTGGCGTGGTGGATACGGCTGGGGTGGATGGGGCTGGGGCGGCGGTTGGGGATTCGGATGGGGTTGGGGACTAGGCTGGGGCTGGGGCGGATGGGGCTGGCCGGGATACTACGGCTACAACCCGTATTGGTATAACCCGTACTGGCTTGGCTACTCGAACTTCGGATATCCCTACTACGGATACCCGGGCTACTCGATCAGCTACAGCGACCAGGGTGATTCGAGTTCGAACCAAGGCTACGCGCCGAACAACGACGTCAATACAAGTGTCCCTAACGGCGACTACTCGTTCTCGGCCAATAACAATTTGGGCGTAGCGTCTCCCGGAACGATCACCAACGACAACAACGTCGTGACTAACGACAACGTCGAGCCGCCGTACGACGGTTCGGAAAACACCAATCCGGTGACCGGAAACGTGGCGGCATCGGCGCCGACGGCATTGATTTACCTGAAGGACGGCACCACCTACGCGGCCAGCGATTACTGGCTGCAGAATGGCCAGCTGCACTATCGGGTGAATTACGGCGGAGAAAGCTCGCTGAACATGGACGAAATCGACCTGCAGCGCACGGTGGACGAAAATGCGCGGCGGGGAATTCGCTTCTCGCTGAAGCCGAATCCTTCTCACGTGAGTTCGCAACCGGCGCCGCAGCAAAATCAGGGCGCGGCTCCGGCGATTGCTCCGGCACCGCAGTATGATCCGCAAGTGCAGACGACGTCGCAGTCGCAGACCTAAGCGGACCGAATACGGTCCGCGCAAAATCAAAGAGCCTCGCAGAGACAATCTGCGAGGCTCTTTTTTTGGCGTTCATCGCTGCGTTAAACCCGACTGCGCGAAAAAAACGGCGCAGGAACTTTTCAGTTCCAGCGCCGCACTAATTCTCTAAACCCGCCCCGCCATGGCACGCTAAACGTCCCGTCTGCAGTCAGGATAGTGAATTAAACTTGTTGAGTTGCCCGCTTAGTTCGAAGAAGTGCCAACCGTCTCGAGTTCCTTCTCGTGATGGCTGTGCGACTTCGAGCTGCTGTTGCGCTGAATTTCGATCTGGCCCTTGAGGTAGGCGCCGTCTTCGATCAGCACGCGGCCGCCGGTGATATTGCCAATCACCGAGCCGTCCTTTTTCACTTCCACGCGATCTTCAGCGAAGAGGTTGCCACGAACTTTGCCGTAGACGATGACTTCGCGGGCGTGCACGTCGGAGACGATCTCGCCGGTCGAGCCGACGGTCAGACGCTGGCCCTTCAAGGTAATCGGCCCTTCGACCTTTCCTTCCACTTGCAGATCTTCGTCGCCGGAAATCTGGCCCTTGACGGTCAAGCCGGAGCCGAGCGTCGCCAGGTTCTTCGCCGAGGGCGCCGTAGAACGAGCCGGAGCCGCGGTCGAAGGTGACGAATTGAAAGTCGATGCCGCCGGAGCAGCGGGGAAAGTCGACGGCTGAGCCGGCGCAGGCGCCGGATAATCATTCTGAGGCTGCTTGTTGCTGTTCCACATGGTCCCTCCGAAATGGGCTGCCGGAAATTTGGTGATGCTTGAAAATTGTTTTGAGAAAGTTTTGCTGCGGATGGCGCCGCGCCAGTGCTGGTTCGCGCGCCGCATCCGATGCAGAACCAATGTAGGCGGTGCGGAGGGAGGCAGGCAATTGCAAATCGGGATGCGGTTTCCCCAAATAAACTGGCCCAAAGGACAGGTGCCGGAGAGTCGATTCCGGGGGCCTGCGCTTCGGGCCGTTCGTCGTCTGATTTTCCTGTTTCGCTAGGCGCCGGTAGTGATGACCGCGCGGAAGCGCACGGTGGAATTCATCATGGCGTCGTAGGCGTCCTGATATTTCTCCAGCGGGAAAGTCTGGGTCATCGGCCGCACGCCGCTGAGCGCGCTGAATTCCATGGTTTCCTGCGAATCCATCGCGGTGCCGGAATACCAGGAGCGAACTCCGCTGCGGGAAAAGATGGCCTGCGTCGCGTTGAAGGAGATTGGTTTTTCGCCGGCGCCAACGATCAACAGCTGGCCGTCGATTCCCAAGCCGTTGGCGGATTGAGTCATGGCATCGGCGCTGGTCAGCGTGGCCAGAATGATTCTGGCGCCGCCCATTTTTTGCAGCTCTGCGCCGATGTCCTGCGTGCTGTTGTCGAGGTAGATGTGCGCGCCGAGCTTTTTCGCCAAGGCCTCTTTGTCGGCGCCGCGGGCGATGGCCACCGTCTTGAATCCCATTTTTGCGGCGTATTGCACGCCGAGATGGCCCAGGCCGCCGATGCCGAGAATCGCTACCAGTTGGCCGGCCCTCGCTCCTGAATTGCGCAGGGCATTGAACGTGGTGACTCCGGCGCAGACCAGCGGGCCGGCGTCGACGGGCGTCACGTCATCGGGAATGCGCGCCAGCGCGTCGGAATGCGCGATCATGTATTCGGCGTGGCCGCCGTCACGCGATACTCCGGTAATTTCGCGGTTGATCAGGCACATGGCGAAATCGCCGCGGCGGCAGGAATCGCAATAGCCACAGCTGCCACCGAACCAGCCGACGCCTACGCGTTCGCCGACCTTCCAGCCTTTCACGCCTTCGCCCAGCGCATCGATCAGGCCAGCCGCTTCGTGCCCAGGCACGCGCGGATAGGTGATGCCGGGGAGCAAGCCTTCTTTGGTCAACACATCGCTATGGCACACGCCGCAAGCTTGAACCTTTACGCGCACGTCGCCCGGCCCCGGATTTGGAATGTCGCGCTCGACAATTTCCCAAGGCCCATGGGCCTTACTGACTTGTACCACTTTCATTTTTTTCGTTGCCATAAGTCCTCCGAAGAATAAACCATTGCGCGAAACCAACCGAAACGAGTTGGATGCGAAGCGCGGCCACGGGGGTGCGGGAAATCCGAAGTGCCTAGCGTTTCTTGGTCCTGGCTAACTCCAGGTCAGGGTGGTAACGGAATTTTCTTTTAGCGGGATTGCCGCGTTCATTTTTCCCTGGCGCAGCGCGATGGTGGTGGCCGCGCCCTTGTTGGTCAGTACCAAAACTTTGCTGCCGTCGGGATTTTCGAAGGCGACGTGCAGTACATCGGCGTTAGCGCTTTGCGAATCGAAGCGATGCGCGCCGCGGCGGATGGTGCGGGAGAAGTGAGCCAGCCCCCAGAACTGCGCGCTGCGGGTAATTTCCTGCGTCCCGGAATGAATGCTGACCACGCCGCCACAAGGGAAGGGGCCGATATTCGGCTTGCCGACCTCGTCGAGCGCCAGATTCCAGGTGGTGATCGAGCCGCACCAATTGCGCAGAACGTCGGTGAAAATGCGGCCCCATTTGCACCAGCCATTGAGGTAATCGGCGTCGGTGTAGTCGGGACCGCCTTCGGTCCAGTGCATTTCAGCGTCGGGAAAATATTCGTGGGCTTTGGACATCATGTCTGGCGTGCCGTAGTAGCCGTGCCAGGCGACCGAATTCGAATACTTGCGCAGTTTTTCGTCTTCGAGGCAATCGACCACGCGGCCCCACAAATTGTAATTGTGGTCCAGCAGCCAGATTTTCACCGGCGTGTTGGTGGATTCGAGCAACGGGCCTAGATGGTCGCGAATGAAGCGGATTTCATATTCCTGAGGCCAGATGCAGGCGGGCATGCGGCCGTCCTGATCGGTGTCGAGTTCGTTCTGTGAGCTGACGGCTTGAATCGTCACGCCCTCGGCGGCATAAGCCTGGAGAAATTTCAGAAAATATTGCGAGTAGACCTTGAGGTTCGACCAGCGCATCGATCCGCCGAGCATGGAATTGTTGAATTTCATCCAGCCCGGAGGGCTCCACGGCGTGGCGAACAAGAAAAGATCGGGATTCACTTTGCGGGCTTCGCGGATCATGGGCAGGATCCAGGCGCGATCGTGTTCGATGGAGAAACGGGTGAGGTCAGGATCGGCGTCGCCATCATCGTAGCTGTAGAGTTTGGTGGAGTAGTCGCTGGCGCCGATGCAGGCGCGGCAAAGATTGAGGTTCATCTCGGAGGGATCGAACATTTCGTGAAACAGCTGGGCGCGGGCCGCGGCGGGGAGCTTATTGAACATGTAGCAGGTGGCGTCAGTAAAAGCGCCGCCGAAGCCTTGGATGGCTTGGAATTTTGTGCCCGGGTTCAAGCTGTATCTGGCTGGCGGCTGCGCGGAGCTGAGGATTTGCGTCCAGGCTACGGCGGGAGCGGAGGCGTAGCGCTGGTCCGCGGCAGGTGACGTGGATCGCAATTTCCGAGCCGTTGCGGGGGCTCGGGTCGTCGTGAGTCACGGAAGGATCGGCAGCCAGCGCGGCGGTTTCGTTGGCCACGACTCCCGCGGCGATTCCCAGCGCCGAGATTCCCAGAAAATTTCTGCGAGACGTATCGTTGGACATTCCAGCTCCTTGATCAGGGCGCGCGATGGTGCCGCGCAAAACGCCACGAGTCTATCGTGAAGTTGGGTTCGAAGCTGAGAAAACTTCGATTCGAATCGTCGGAAGGTTCGGCTGGCTTGCGGCCTGCGCACGGAAGTTTCAAATTTCACTTTTTGCGCAGGGCGTGTTACGGTGCGCGACGGAATCAAATTCAGGGCGACGATATAAAAATGGGAATGATAAGGCGATGAAAACGAAGACTCCGACGATTGAAGCGCCAGTGAAGACCAAGCAGCGGCCGGGGCGGAGCGCGGCTTCGGAAGTGGCGGCTGAGCACGAGATTGTGGGCTCGCTGGCCGAGGTGCGGCCGAAGTTGAGCTCTAACGGGCATGGGAAGGCGAAACGCATCGCGGTGATTCCCGGCGACGGGATCGGTAAGGAAGTGATTCCGGAGGCGGTGAGGGTATTGAAAGCAGCGGCCGCGGCCGGTTCGCGCGAAGTGAAGTTGACGGAATTTGATTGGGGCGCGGACCGCTATTTGCGCGACGGCGTGACTTTGCCATCCGATGCGGTGGAAATGTTTCACCGCGATTTCGACGCGATCTTATTGGGCGCGATGGGCGACCCGCGGGTGCCGACCAACGTGCATGCGGCGGATATCCTGCTAGGTTTGCGTTTCAAGCTGGATTTGTACGTGAACGCGCGGCCCTGTGTTTTGTTCGACAAGAAATTTACGCCGCTCAAGGATCGCACGGAGAAAGACGTGCAGTTCATGGTCTTCCGAGAGAACACGGAAGGCCTGTATGTGGGCATGGGCGGAAATTTCAAGAAAGGGACGGAAGACGAGGTCGCGATTCAGGAGGATCTGAACACGCGCAAGGGCGTGGAGCGGATTATCCGCTATGCGTTCGAATACGCTGAGGAACGCGGATTGAAACGCGTGTGCATGAGCGACAAATCGAACGCGCTGACGTTCGGGCACGATTTGTGGCAGCGCGTGTTCAAGACGGTGCGCGCGGAATATCCGGGAATCGAAGCCTCTCACCAGTACATCGACAATTTGCTGATGCAGATGGTGCGGGATCCTTCGCAGTTTCAGGTGATCGTGACTTCGAATTTGTTTGGAGACATTGCCAGCGACCTGGGCGCGCAACTGGCCGGTGGTTTGGGCCTGGCGCCTTCGGGGAATATTCATCCCGGGCAGGTGTCGCTCTTTGAGCCGGTGCACGGTTCGGCGCCGAACATCGCGGGCAAGGGAATTGCGAATCCCCTGGGTTCGATACTTACTGTCGCGATGATGTTTGAGTTTTTGGGATGGAAGGCGGAAGCAGAGAATATTGATAAGGCGGTGCGAGCGGCGCTCGCCGAAGGGAAGACGCCGGCGGAGCTGGGCGGGACGCTGGGCACGCGCGATGTTGGGGATTGGGTGGCAAACGCAGTGGCAAAAGGATGAAGCGATAAGGCGATAGAGCTCAACCCCGTCCTGATTAGGTGGCGCGCACTCGTCGCGAGCCCTGCCCTCGAAATAAAACTTCTTGACAAAACTTAATATAAGGTTCAAATTCCGCGCAAGTCGGCCCCGCAACTCAAACAGGCGGTAAAGCTCCGCGTTAAATCAAAATCGACCCCGCAAGGAGGCTACTTTGGAAACCGTAATGGGAGTCTTCACATCTCGCGATCGTGCTGATCATGCTTTGAAAGCTTTGCTTGAACATGGAGTGCCGGAGCGCGAGATCGTCTTCCTCAGCCGTTCGGAGAGCGAAGCCGTAGCGTTAGGGAAGGAAATCGGTGGGACGGCCGGAGGATTGGCAGGAGGCGCGGTGGGCCTCGGCGCCGGGATGGTGGTGGCTTCACTCGCGTTGATTCCGGGGCTCGGCCAGGTATTTGCGGTCGGTGTGGGAGCTGCGGCGCTGCTGGGATTCTTAGGCAAGCAGACGGGTACGGTCGTCGGCGAAAAAGTGGGAAAAGGCGACGTGGTGCCGGCTCCGGCGACAGAAGCGAAGGCCGCGGAAGACCACGAAACATTCCTGGAAGTACTGAAGGAAGGGCGGTCGTTGATTGTGGTGCGCACGGACTCGGCGGCAACGGCGCGCGCCGCGTCTGAGGTGCTGGATGCCTCGACCATCGCCGCTCAACCGGTGTCGGCGCGAAAGATGCAGGCCGGGATCCGGCAGGTGTCGGCAGATGTAACGGCGATCGACGTGAAAGGCCGCATCGTCATTGGCGAAGGCAACGTGATGTTGCGCGAGACGATTCAACGACTGGTGGAAGGCGGGAACCGGCGAGTGCTATTGGTGCTGCAGGACGTGGAACACATCGACAGCTCCGGAATCGGCGAGCTGGTGCGCGCCCACACGGCGATTCGCAGAGCCAACGGGCAACTGAAGATTGTGCAGCCCAGCGTAAAAGTGGTGGAAATGCTGCACATGACCATGCTGCACAAAGTGCTGGACGTGCACCCGGACGAAGCCAGCGCCATCCAGTCGTTCAGCAGCGGAAGTGCGGCGGCAGCGGGACGATAAGCGCCTCGGCACGCGCGGGAAAAAACGGCCGACTTCGCTAGTTGCTCTTAATCGCGGGGTCGGCTTGCAGGATGCTGCCCTGGACCAAATCGGTCTTCACGGTCATTTTCTGGTTGGGCAGCAGATCGATATCGGTCTCGAACGGGCGATAGCCGGCGAGACCGATTTTAATTTTGTGTTTTCCCGGGGCAATTAACATCGCTTTGCCCACGCCTTTGAAATCGCTGACGCTGCCGGCGTACGCGCCATCAAGAAAGACTGCGGCGCGTTCGGGCGTCACGTCGATTTTCACCTGAGCCGTGACCTTGGAGTAGACCGCGTTCGGGTCTTTCTCCAAGCGCACCGTCACCAAAATTGTTTTACCCGGCTCGATGACAACTTTCTGGTCTTCATTGAGGAAGCCGGCCTGGCGGACGGAAATGGCGTGTTCGCCGGGAAGTAGCAATACTTTTTTGTCGCCCTTCAGTTCCTTCACGAAACCCACGTATTGGTTGTCGACCCACACGCCGGATTCCCTGTCGGACTTCATCACGCCTTTGAAGTCGACTTGGCCCATAACACTGTTGGCCCTGGGATTTTGATTCTGATTCTGGGCAACGGCAGGAAGTGGGAACAGGCAGGCGGTGAGTAGCAGCAAGGCGGCGGGCAAACCAGAACCGATCGCGACGAAAACATTCGTACCTCCTAAGCTCAAGCGCGCACTGCGGTTCGAGAAACACAAGAAGTAATTATCGGACTGCGGGAGTGATTATGGAGCTTCGAGAAGAAAACGAGAATACATGGATGGCCGTATTTGATGCCGGCGATGATTTCGGAGAGCTTCAACTTCTGGTTGCAGTGTCGGCTGGCGACGAAGTCGTCGGCGGGTATGACTCCGGACGAGGCTTGAATTGCGACTTCAAGTTGCGCTTGATAATTTTTAGAGTTCGCGAAGCGCCAGCGCAATGGGGCGGCGGGCCGCGCGGACGGCCGGCGGCACGCCACCGGCGATGCCCATCAGCAGCGCGAAGATAATTCCGGCGAGCAGCAGCATGGGCGTGACTTTGAAGGCGAACGCCAGGTGCGAGAAAGTCTGCATGTTCATGGTGCCGGTGGTGAATCCGTTCAGCGGCAGAACGAAGATGCAGCCGAGGATTCCGCCGATGAGCGCGATGAGCATCGCTTCAAAAACGAAAGAGATGGCGATACTGCTGCCGGCGAAACCGATCGCCCGCATGGTGGCGATCTCGCGGGAGCGTTCGGAAACTGCTGAATACATGGTGTTGAGCGCGCCGATGACCGCGCCGATGCCCATGATGACCGCAACCAGGCCGCCGAGTACGGTGATCAGCGTGGTGAGCACCTGCGACTGGCGAGCGTAGTAGTCGAGTTCACGATCGACTTGAACGGTGAGCTTGGGGTCAGCGGTGAGATTGTCCTTGAGTTGGTTGAAGGCATCAGGCGAGGTCATGCGCACGGTGAGCGACTGGTACAGATTTTCGGGGCGCTTGTAGACCTGGTTTAGGACGCGGCTGTCGGCCCAGACTTCCGAATCGAAGGAGCTGCCGCCGGCGTCGAAAACGCCGACGACGTTCCAGGTTTGGCCGCCAAAATTGATGGACTTGCCGTATTCGAGATTTTCGTAGGTGGAGGCGACGTTCTTGCCGATGACCAGTTCGGCGAGGCCGGGCTGAAAGAAACGGCCTTCGACAATTTTTATGTTGGGGCGAACTTTCAGAACCATGGGAGAGACGCCGCGAACCTGCACGTTGGCGTTGGTGCCGGTGGATTTGAGATTGAATCCGGCGATGACTACGGCTTCGGGGCTGACCAGCGGCTGGCCATCTTCGCGGGCGATGCCGGGCGCGTCTTCGATAACCTTTACTTGATCGAGCGCGACTGAGCCGTCGAGTTCAGCGGAAGAGCCGGCACGGCGAATCAGCGCATTCTGCGGCGAGCCGGATTGCACCAGCGTGGCGCGGAAACCTCGAGCCAGCGCGAGCATGGCGCAGAAAACGGCCACGGTTCCGGCGATGCCCAGCACGGCGACGATGGCCGAGAGCCAGCGGGCGCGCATGCTGCGCAGGTTGTAGACGATGGGGATAGCCATGAAATCAAATCCTCCGAAGCGCGTCAACCACGCGCAGGCGCATGGCGGTGGTGGCGGGCATGATTCCGGCCAACACGCCGATTCCGATGGCAGCCAGGATCCCAAGCGCTATCGAGGAGGTGGGCAGAAAGAAAGTCTGCAGCACGCCACCCGTAGGATCGCCACCCAGCGTAAATAATTTTGCGAGGGCCAGGCCGATCGCTCCGCCGACGATGGCTACGAAAACGGATTCGGCCAGAACGATGAACAGGACGAAGCGGTCGGAGAATCCTACAGCTTTCATTACCGCGAGTTCGCCCATGCGCTCACGGACGGCAAGAGCCATGGTATTTCCGGTGACGAGCAGCAAGGTGAAGAAAACCACGCCGCCTACGGCCAGGATCAGGAATTCGATGTTGCCGGCCTGCTTAACCCAGGACGCGGCCATTTCCGCGAGCGTCTCGGTTTTGGTTTCGAAAGGCGAATTGGCGAACATGGTATCGATGGTTTTGATGACGCGCGTGGAATCGTCTGGCGAATCAAGCTTCACCGTGTACCAGCCAGTTTGACCTTTGCCGAATGTGCGGCGCTCTTCCAGATATTGCTTCTGCAGCCAGAATTGGGTCAGGTCTTCGCCGTCGCGCGGACTGTTGTAGATGCCGCGAATGTTGAATTCCCAGACGCCGCCGTAAATCGGGGCCTGCAACGGCACGCGGTCGCCGAGTTTCCACTTGAAGCGGTCGGCGGTTTTCTTGCCCACGATGGCGCCTTCGCGGTCGTCTACGAATGCTTTCCATTGGTCATCTGAAACTGCGAGTTCGGGGAAAACCAGACGTTGCGTATCGGGATCAACGGCGAAACTGGGGAAGAAATTCTTGGGATCCTGATAAATCCCGCCGAACCAGCTCTGATAGGTGACGTACTTCACGCCGGGAATCCGCTGAATCTGGTCGCGGTAAGAAAGCGGCAGCGGCTGGATGATCGAGACCTTGTTAATGACCATCAGGCGGTCGATGCCGACGACGTCCAAGCCTCCGTTGAAGGCGCCATGAATGATGGCCAGAAAACCGAATAGGAAGAGAGCCACCACAAACGAGCCGACCGTCAGCGTGGTGCGAAGCTTCTTGCGAAACAGGTTGGCCAGGATCAGCGGAACGTATTTCATGCCAGGCTCCCGGCGTGAGAGCTTTCGACCAGCACGCCTTTGTTCAAGTGAAGTGTTGCTTGAGCTCTATCGGCGGCCATCGGATCGTGCGTGACCATCAAGATGGTCTTGTTATGTTCCTTGGAGAAGCGAGTCAAGAGTTCAAGTATCTCATCAGCACTCTTGCGGTCCAGGTCGCCGGTCGGTTCGTCGCAGAGCAGGAAGGTGGGGTCGGCCACGATGGCGCGGGCGATGGCGACGCGTTGCTCCTGACCGCCAGAGAGTTGGCGGGGATAATGGTTCATGCGTTCCTTCAAGCCCACAATGGTTAAAGCGGTTTCGACGTGCGTGCGGCGTTCGGCTTTCGAGAGTTTCGTGAGCAGCAGCGGCAGCTCGACGTTCTGAAAGGCGGTGAGCACCGGGATCAAGTTGTACATTTGAAAAATGAAACCCACGTGGCGGGCGCGCCATTCGGTGAGCTTGCCGCTGGACATGTGCGTGACTTCGTCGCCGGCCACGGTGATGCTGCCTTTGGAGGGGACGTCGAGCCCTCCGAGCAGATTGAGCAGGGTGGTCTTGCCCGAGCCGCTGGGTCCCATGAAGGCAACAAACTCGCCCTGATCGACGTCGAGATTCAGCGACTGCAGGACGTGGATCTCTTCACCGCCGCGGCGGTAGGTTTTGTCCAGGCCGCGGATTTTGATGAGGGCGTCGGAATTACCGGTGTTGTCGACTCGAACCATTGGGAAGCTCCTGTTTGCCGCTGGCGCTGTTGCGCGCGCCCGGGCGATCCTTATTAAAGCAAGACATTAAGTCTGCAGCGGGTCGCTCAACTTCCTTTTTTTAGCTGGATTGTTTCGCCATCGTGCAGGCCGGTTGGGCCTTTGGCCACGACGACGTCCCCCGGAGCGAGCCCGGCGAAAATATCTACCTGATCCCCTCGTGACTCACCGGCTTTGACGGCGCGGCGTTCGAGCTTGTTGTCCTTCACTAGGTAAACGATCTTGGAGCCATTGTCGTCACGCAGTGCGGAAGAGGGAATTGCGGCGACAGGTTGGATGGCGTTGGCTTGTTTTTTTGGTTCTTCGCCGAGAAACGTGACCTTCACACCCATGTCGGGCAAGATTTTCGGGTCTAGCTTGATAAAGGAGATGCGAACTTTTACCGTGGCCTTCTGGCGGTCGGCAGTGGGGATTACCGTACGAACTTTACAAGGAATCTGCCAGTCGGGATAAGCGTCGAGAACGGCGGTGACGAGTTGGCCGGGTTCGACGCGCGCGATATAGGCCTCGTTCACATCGACTTCAATTTCGTTGGAGTTCATGTCCACGATGGTGGCGATGCCTGTGCGTGTAAAACCTCCGCCGGCGGAAACCGGCGAGACCATTTCCCCGACTTGCGCGTCCTTGGAGACCACGATGCCTTCGAATGGCGCGCGAATCACCGTGTTGTCGACGGCTTGCTGCGCTTCATTGATGCGCGCGGCGGAACCGAGAACCTGCTCTTTGGTTAGCGCGATTTTGGCGCGCAGGCTGTCCGCGCTGGTCTCGGCGTTGTCCAGAACCTCCTGGCTCTGCACGCCGGCGGTCTGCAATTCCTGCGAGCGGTGCACGAGCAACTCCGCATTCTTTAACTGCACTTGATAATCGGCGATCTGCGCCTGGGTGGAATTGCGATCGGCGACGGCGGAATCGAGCGCCCGTTTCACGTCCGAATCATCGAGACGGGCGAGAATTTGGCCTTCCTTTACATGCACGCCTTCATCGAAGTAAACGCCAATCACGCGGCCAGTAATTTTCGCGGCAATGGTGGCGCGGCGGCGCGGAGTGACGTAACCACTGGCGTTCAGCAGGGCCGTGGGACCGCCCGGTCCGGCTTTTTGCGCCGTTGCGACTTCCACTACAGGTGCGCTATTCCGCGAGTAATACGCGGCACCAGCTACGAGCGCTATTACTAAAATCGCAGCCAGGATAATGCCGACCAGCTTGCCGCCCTTGCGTTCGGTGCGTTGTTCTTTGTTGATACGAAGCGCGCCGAGGTCAGGCCGCACTGGATTGGTCGAGCTGGACATGAAAAACGGGGCTCCTGTAACAGGCTTGCTGACTGCCACTAATATACATTACGCGGCGACCGTCTTGGATATAACGCTGGCCGGAAATATTTGTTACGGACAAGCGAGAGGTTGTCGGTGAAGTGCTGGTTCAGCGCAGTCACGGGCACGACGAGAAATTCCTGCGGCAGCAAGACAAGGAAGGAGCAGAGGGCCGGTGAGAATTAGATTGAAGTGTCGGCGGGCCGTTGCTCCCTAATTCACGTAGAACATTAATTCGGTTCGCCGGGCAACTGATCTTTGAAAAAGAAGTGATGCTTGAAGTGTGCGATCGAACCCATCCGGAGGCGGCGGTGTGCGAACTTTTTCTTGAAGGTCCTTCACATCTTCGACCACGACTTCAGCTGTCGAGTCGCCGACGTTCTCAGGCGTAAAGCGCGCGACGATTCCGTTGAGGCATTACTTTAGCTAGCGCGAGTCCCAAGACAAACCCTCCGACGTGCGCCCACCAGGCGACGCCGCCTTGTTCGATGTGCCCAGTCGTGGCGAGTGAACCAAAAGCGCTGAGAGCCTGGAGCACGAACCACAAGCCGATGAAGACGATCGCCGGGATGCGCGCGCGGAACCAGATAATGAAGAGCGTCACCAGCGAATAAATTTGCGACGAAGGAAACAGAACGATGTAGGCACCCAGAACTCCGGAGATCGCGCCGCTGGCGCCGAGCGCGGGGATGTGCGAACCCCAGGAGAACGCGGTTTGGGCGATGCTCGAACCGATGCCGCAGAACAGGTAAAAGAACAGATAGGCGAAGGATCCCATGTGATCTTCCACGTTGGCGCCGAAAACCCAGAGGAACCACATATTTCCGATGATGTGCAGCCAGCCGCCATGCAAAAACATGCAGGTAAAGAGCGGGATTAGAGCTTGGGCGAGCGTGTAGTGATGTCCGGCCAGCGCGAGCGAGATTCTTGCCGGCACCACGGCCCAAGTATTGACGAAAACTTCGGCGGCGTGCGGTGGCAGGGTGATCTGATAGATGAAGACCGCGACGTTAATAAGTATAAGCACCAGCGTTATCGTAGGGAACGTGCGGCGCGGAGTCAGGTCCTTCAGCGGAATCAAACTTTAATTCTCCAAGCGCGCGGAGAAACATTCGATGCGTGCGCGCTTCGATTATATCTGCGAAACTGGTTTAGCAATTGCGCCGCCTGCAGTGCTGTGTTAAAAATTTTCGTTTCGTCATCGGCATTCACGTCGCTGACGAACTAGCCGAATGCCCGTACACGAATCCGAAGCGATTATCCTGCAGACGTATCCGCTGGGCGAAGCCGACCGGCTGGTAAGTTTTTTGTCGCGCTCGATGGGTCGCGTGCGCGGGGTCGCTTCGGGCGCGCGCAAGACCAAGAACCGGTTCGGCTCAACGCTGGAGCGCTTGTCGCACGTGAATATGCGCTTTTACGAGAAGGCCAATAAGGAACTCGTTCGCATTAACGAATGCGAGCTGGTCGAATCGTTCATGAGCGCCTTCAGCGATTACGATTCGGGCGTGGCCCTGGCTATTCTGAGCGAAGTGACCGAGACGGTTCTTCCCGATCACGAAGCCTCGGATGCCAATTTTCGTTTGCTGCTGCTGACCGCGCAGACCATTAAGCGCAGCAAGCGTTCGGAGTTGCCGCTTGCTTATTTTTGCCTGTGGACGGTGAAGCTCGGCGGGTGGCTGCCGCCGCTCGACCGCTGCGCGCGGTGCGGTAGGGGATTTGAAGTGAAGGATTCGGCTTATTTTTCGCCGAGCGCTTCGGCGGTGGCTTGCAGCAAATGCCGGAAGCCGGGGATGCGCACGCTTTCTGCGTTGGCGCTCGCAGCGTCGCGAAAAATCCTGAGCGAGCGCCTGGACAAAATTACCGAAGAAATGGTGCCGCCGCGCGCGGCGCGCGACTTGACCGATGTTATGCTGGACCTGATCGAACATCAAATTGGCCGCAAGCTGAATTCGCGAGCCCTGCTGGAGTCGTTGGCGTGAAAAAATCGAAAGTAAAACCTGCAAAGGCAGCTCCGAAACTGAAAGGGCTGAGTTTTCAGAATCTTCTACTAAAGCTTGAAGAATATTGGACGCAGCGCGACTGCATTTTGCAGCAGCCCTACGACATTGAAGTCGGGGCCGGCACCATGCACCCCGAAACTTTCCTGCGAGTGCTGGGGCCGAAGCCGTACCGCGCGGTGTACGCGCAGCCGAGCCGGCGCCCGGCGGATGGTCGCTATGGCGAGAATCCAAACCGGCTCTACAAGCACACCCAACTGCAGGTTATTCTGAAACCGGCGCCCGCGAATGTTCAGGATTTGTATTTGCGCAGCCTGGAAGCGGTGGGGATCAACTTGAAAGAGCACGATGTGCGATTCGAAGAGGACAACTGGGAGTCTCCAACGCTGGGCGCGTGGGGAATTGGGTGGCAGGTGCTGCTCGATGGGCAGGAAATCACGCAATTTACTTATTTTCAGCAGAGCGGAGGGCAGGACCTGGACCCAATTACTGTGGAAATCACGTATGGGCTCGATCGCATCGCTTCGTATCTGCAGGGCGTGGACAACGTATTCGACGTGCGCTGGTCAGACACGGTGACGTACCGCGAAGTGCGGCTGGCGGAAGAGCAGCAGTTCTCAGCCTACAGTTTCGATTTCGCCGACGCGGTTTCGATCCGCAAACAGTTTGAGTTGGCCGAAGCGGAGGCGGCACGGCTGTTGCAGCTCTATTTCGGGCTGAAAGCGCCAGCGGCGAAGAAGGGATTTCCGATTTTGCAGGCGTATGACTTTACTTTGAAGTGTTCGCACTTTTTCAACTTGCTCGATGCGCGGGGCGCGATTTCGGTGACCGAGCGCGCGGCAATAATTGGGCGGGTGCGCAAGCTGGCGACGCGCGTGGCCGCGGCGTGGCTTGAACAACAGACTGGCGCGAACGCTTCGGCGGTGGCCGCGCCGACATCTGCGGCAGGACATGAAGCGCAGGTGTCAGCATGAAAACCAACCTAAAGAAGAGCATGAGGGAACGAGGCGATTTTCTATTTGAAATTGGATGCGAAGAAATTCCGGCGGGAATGATCCTGAGGGCTTGCGCGGAGCTTAAAGCACTGCTTGAGAAATATTTTGTGGCGAATGCGTTGCTCGAAGAGTCGTCGGCCGACAGTTCAATTGAAAGTTTCGGTGCGCCGCGACGACTTACGGCGATTGCGCGCAATGTTCGACTGAAACAGGAAGACGTGGTGAAGGAAGTTACTGGTCCACCGAAGGCGATTGCGTTCGACGCTGTCGGCGAGCCGACTCGCGCGGCGATGAGCTTCGCTGAAAAACAGGGAATGCCTGTTTCAAAGTTGAGCATCATTCAAACTCCGAAGGGCGAATACCTCGCGGCCAAGCAGGAAGTGAAAGGAAAGTTCGCGACGGAAATTCTGACGGCAACTTTGCCGCAGGTGATTGCCGAAATCAGCTGGCCGCGGTCCATGTATTGGACGGGCTTGGGCAAACAGCGCTTCATCCGGCCGATTCGCTGGATCGTGGCTCTGCTCGACGGGAAAGTCGTGCCGTGCGCTTTCGCCGATGTGCATTCCGGCGCGAATACCGAAGGGCACCGCTTCCTGGGGAGTTCGAGAATTACGCTGACCGGCCCCGAGGACTACGAGCCAAAGCTCAAGAAGAACTTCGTATTGTGCCGTCCGCCAGCGCGGGCCGCAAAAATCGACATGGAAATCCGCGCCATTACCAAAAAGAAAAATCTGCGCGTTCATGACGACGCCGGGCTCACGGAAATGGTGACGTATTTGAATGAGTATCCGTCGGTGATTCTCGGCGATTTCGATCCGGCGTATCTTTCGCTGCCGGACGAGATCCTGATCACGGTGATGCGCGACCACCAGAAGTATTTCGGCCTGGAAGAAAAGACCGGGGAACTGGCGCCGCATTTTCTGGCGGTGATCAATCTGCCGAGCGATCCCAAAGGACTGGTGCGCGCAGGCCACGAGCGCGTGCTGCGGGCGCGTTTTGCAGACGCGCAATTTTTCTGGGAGACGGATCAGAAAGCCAAGCTCGGGGACCAATTGCCCAAGCTGAAGGCGGTGACGTACGAGTCGCGATTAGGGAGCTACGGAGATAAAGTCGAGCGCATGCGCGCGCTGGCGCGCTGGCTGGCGGAGCAGTGGTTCAGCGCCGGCGTGACCCATGCGGACGTAGCGGGTTCGGACCGCGCGGCGGAGCTAGCCAAGTGCGACTTGGTTACGGAGATGGTTCGGGAATTTACCGAATTGCAGGGCGTGGTCGGTGGGCTATACGCGCGGGCTCAGGGAGAATCGGATGAGATTGCGTGGGCCGTGTACGATCACTACAAGCCGGTGGGGCTAGACGATCCTTTGCCGCGTAATTTGACGGGATGCGCGGTGGCGCTGGCGGACAAGCTGGATTCGCTGGTGGCGTTCTTCGCAGTGGGAGCGGTGCCCACGGGATCGAGTGATCCTTATGCCTTGCGTCGCGCGGCGCAGGGAATCGTAAAAATTATCCTCGAGCGCAAGCTGCCGATGTCGCTTTCGGCAGCAATTTCAGCCGCAGCGAAGGCGCTGCATGAACACGCGCCGAAAATCGTGGCAAGCGAGGCAGTGGAGAAGCAGGTCATGGCGTTCCTGGTCGAACGGGCCAAGTTCATCCTGCGCGAAAAGGGCGGTTTCGCGTACGACGAGATCAATGCGGCGTTCGCGGCGGGTGCGGACGACTTGGTCGATGCAGCCGATCGGGTGGCGGCGGTAAAGGCGATCCGGAACATGAAGAATTTCGGGCCGCTGGCGGCGTCCTTCAAGCGCATCCGGAACATTCTGGAGAAATCGGCGGGCGGAAGCGACCGGGCGCACGCGCCGGTAAGCGACGAACTGTTGTGGGAGACGGCCGAAAAGGAACTGCATGCCGCGGCGCAGCGCATCGGCGAAGTGTCGCGGGCCAAAAAGAAAAATAAGAAATATCGAGAAGCACTTGAAGCTGTTTCGGAGCTGAGTCCGGCGATTGACGCGTTCTTCGACAAGGTTATGGTTATGGTTGAAGATAAGAATGTGCGTGCCAACCGGATCGCGCTCCTTGGAAATTTACTTAAAGAATTTTCTGCAGTCGCGGATTTCTCGGAGCTGGGTGGTGAAGAAGTTTCTAAGGTTTAGCTGACGATCCGTATTCGTTGAAGTGTTGGACGATATGTCGGATTGGCGACGACCGAGTCGATTCAATAAATCCTTTAAGTTCGTCGCGGGGCGCAGGGACAAGGAGTAAAAACCGACTTGAAGAGAAAGGCGAAGCGGAGAACGTGAACACATCAACGACAGCGAACCGCTCAGCGCCGCCATCGTCCTACGGACCAGGGCGGCCCCTGATCATTGGAATCTGCGGCGGAACCGGATCTGGCAAGACCACCATCACGCGACGGATTATCGAAGCGCTCTCCGTCAGTAGCGTGGTCGTGCTGCAGCAGGACAATTAC
The DNA here is from genome assembly GCA_963711325.1 of uncultured Acidobacteriota bacterium. Lineage (GTDB taxonomy): Bacteria > Acidobacteriota > Terriglobia > Acidiferrales > UBA7541 > Palsa-295. Next base: position 683,993 of record CAVQDR010000003.1, read on the forward strand.
TACCGGGATTATCCCGGCCTCAGCTACGAAGAGCGCATCAAGATCAATTTTGATCATCCGGATTCGATGGATACGCCGCTGCTCGCCGAGGATGTACGAAAATTGCGGGCCGGGCAGGCCATCGCACGCCCCACGTACGATTTTCCCAACTTTCAAAGGCTGCGCGGGACAGTTCGAATCGAGCCGCTGCCGGCGATTATCGTCGAAGGGATTTTGATTTTTGAAAGCAAACCGTTGCGCGATCTGATGGATATCAAGATATTCGTCGATACGGATGCAGATTTGCGGTTTATCCGGCGGCTGGAGCGCGACATTCGCGAGCGCGGGCGCACCATGGAGATGGTCATCGAACAATACATGGCCACGGTGCGGCCCATGCATCTCGAGTTTGTGGAGCCATCGAAGCGTTACGCCGATGTGATTATCCCCGAGGGCGGGCACAACGACGTGGGCATCGACTTGGTGCGGCAGAAGATTCGGTCGCTATTGCCAGCGGGTTAGGCCAAGCGCCGCCAGAAACGGAACTTCGCGAGGGCTTGGCGCGTATAGAATAGGGAAGGCTGGAGGGAAGCGATGCGATTCTTGCTCTGGTGCATTTTGTTGTTTCTGTGCTGGCCGCTGGCGTTGCTGGCTCTGATCGTCTATCCCATCGTCTGGCTGATCTTGCTCCCGTTCCGGATCCTGGGCATCGCCGTGGAAGGCGTGCTGGACTTGCTCAAGGGAATTTTGTTTTTGCCGGGGCGAATTCTTCGCGGTCCTCACGCCGTCTAGCTTTGGTGGGCCTTCAAGTAGTGGATTAACGTAAAGCCGACCGACAAATTTCGGCGCATTTCTGCCCTAGTAATCAAACCAAAGACTTGAGGTGTCGGTACGTCGACGATTGTCGAATCGATGCATTACTTGAAGTGTGCGCGGGTAGGAGAAGAAGAGAGCTGCGGCGTGGTTCGAAACTGCTTGAATTGTTCCGGCGCGGAAGTAGCGGCTCCCGCGCCGGACAATTTCTATCCTCAGTACGAACTAGCGGTCCATCAAGTTTACGGCGGTGGCCTTGTCCGAGCCAGAAGCCGACGGCTTGTGGGCCAGTGCTTGCGACATGCGCACAACGGTGTCGGCGTTCACGATTGCGATGAACGTGCGGTCGTTGGGGACGAGAGCCGGGGCACCTTTGCGATATTGTGAGAGCAAGAACGCGTAGCCTTCGAACTTACCGGTGGGGATCTGATTCGGCTGCTTCGAAGCAAAGGCAACCGGCAGTGAGTCTCCAGTTACGGTAGCGGCGTCCTGCATGAACCAGGCGACTTCACCGGTCTGGCCGAGTCCGGGTTTACGCAGAGCCATTACCCGGGCGCGAGCTGCAGCGCCGCGCGAAATCACTACCACGCCGTTCACGGCTACGTCCTGCACCACGGTCATGTTCACGACGGCGCCTTCGTGCAGTTCGTCCACCGCGACTTCGCGGCTGAGGGCCACGACCACCGGAGTGCCGCCCGGCACGACCACTTTCACTTCATGTACATCATTCGAAGGCGCCGAGGGTTTAGCCGATTCCAGCATGACCAGAATCACCTTGTCGGAAACGCCGGCCGCTTTCAGTTCGTGCACGCTATAGTCCGAGGTGTTGAAAGCGCACTCGGAGAAGCGGATTTTGGTGATGATCGCGTCGGAGCTGACGTGCGCATGGTGCAGGTCGAGAATCGAGCGATTGGTCAGGGTCATCGCCGGAACATCGGCGGCATAGTGCCGCGCCGGAGCCTCGGGTAAAACGGCGTCACTGGCGACGGCATCAGCCGGCGCGTCGGCGGACGTATCGGACTCGAGTAGCCAGCCGGTCTTGCCGGCCGTGGTCGAAACCTGGAGAAAATCGCCGGTGCGGTTGACGACTTCTACTTTCTCGCCGCAGCGCAGCTTGGCCAGTTCGTCGAACTTCTCGGTCGATCGGTACATCAGGATGTACCCATCGTGCGCGCCGCACTGGGTGTAGACCGTCGTGGTGCCGGCGTACGCGGGTACGGCCGTTCCAACCAGAAGAGCCACTGCTGCGAATCGGAGATTCATTGTTTTTTCCCAAGTCCGGGAGCGGCGGCTGCCTAGCCTCGCTCCTTGAATTTACTGGTTCGTTGCGCCTGAAGACATTTTTGCGGAGGGGTTAGTAACTGCCAATGGTACTAATGGCCAATTTTTGGAAGTTTCTAGAACAGGTACGAAGGTTCTGCGTATGCCAGGCGAAGGATTTCGGCGGTCCGGATGTAGAGGTGGGCGGGACGACAGCTCGCGGAGTGGTTGAATTTTGCGACAGCGATTTGCCGAGCTTCGTTGAAGTTGTGACAGGGACTACTGAGGGCAAGTTCTACTTTAGATAATTCACATCGGCGAAAAACGCCGCTTCGGGTAGTTCGATTGATTCGATTGCGCAGTCTGCGACGCTTCAGGTGACACTTGAAGATTGTCCGAGGAGTTTTTCGGCGCATCACCAGCTGCGGGAGACTGAGTCGCGACTGCCGTCGGGATCTTCAAGTTGAGTTCACCGTGCGTGGTGGCTCGCAAGCGATGCCCGGCGGCCATGACGGTCGGTTGCTTCTTCTTGAATTCCCAGGTCGTGCCCATGTCTTGGGCGGCGATATCAGATGACGCGGCCGAAGGTGCTTCGAGCGGAGCGAAGGTTACCGGAAGCAGGTCGCCGTTGACGGCGGTCACGTCTTCCATAGCCCACTCCACTTGCCCGAGTTTGCCCATGAATGCGGGCGGGTCGATGACGTAGACCCGTGCCCGGGCCTCGGAATCTTTGCGCACAACCAGCACGCCATTTACGATCACGTCTTTGGTGACCTTCAAATGAATGATCGTGCCTTCGTGGACGTCGTCGGAGGAGATCGACGTGGGCAGCTCGAGCTCGACTGCGGTTCCATCCGGAACCTTAACTTGCACGAAATCCGGATTGACGGGTGGAGCATCGGGGCTCGCGACGGACACGGGAGCAGGCCCGGCCGCTTGCGAAGGCGCCTGAACCATGGCGACGATCACCTTGTCCGGCACGCCAGCCGCTTTCAATTTTTGCAAACCATAGGCTGAGGTGTCGAAGCTGGTGGGCGACGCGTTAATTTTAGCGATGATGACGTCTGGACTCATGCGCATGGCCTGCATGGCGATTACGTTTTTGTTGGTCATTGGCACCAGCACGGGATGCTGGGTCGCCACCTGCGCGTTGGTCAGGCCGAACGGAGTCGCGTTGGGCGAAACGGCCGGACCGCCGCTCACATCGGCTGCGCGAACCCAGCCGACTTTGCCGTCGAGGGTGCGGATCTGCAGGTAATCGAAATATTTGCTGACGACTTCGAGCTTCTCGCCACAGCGCAGTTTGCCGAGTTGTTCGAACTGGTTGGTGTCTTTGTAGAGCATCACGTACGCGCCATAGGTGCCGCAGAAAGAAAAGGCGGGCGCCTGCGCGAATGCCGCGGAGGATGACGAAGCTAATATAAGGATAGCGGCTGCGTATCGGAGTTTCATTGTGCTCGAGACCACGGTGTCGCGGCGAAATTCCGGAATGCGGATGCGAGCGGGCGCGACACGACTAGTTTTGCGTGTGCGCGGGACCGCGCCAATAGTACTTGTGATTCTTTAGTAAAGGGCCGTGCCGGGTGCGGACGCGGATGCGTCAGGTGGGCATGCGCAAGAAGAAATATACTGCGAGAAAGCCGAAGATGGCGTCGGGCGCCCATCCAGCGAGAATAGGCGGGAGTTGGCCCACCGAGCCCATCGCTTCGAAGAGAGCAGCGGTGGCCCAATAGACGATGGCGATCGCGATGGCCAGGGCCAGACCGCCGATAGCTCCGCGAGTGCCCACCAGAAATCCGAAAGGCGCGGCGAGGCAGACGATGATCGCGGCGATCAGCGGAAAGGCGAATTTTTTCTGCCATTGGACGGAGAGCCGCGCGGTATCGAAGCCGGCGTTGTGCAGGCTGACGATGTACTCGCCCAACTGGCGCCAGTTCATCTGGTAATACTGGCGCACTTCACGGCGGAAGTAGCTAGGCGGCTCGGAAATTTCCGGAAGCGATTCGACTTTGAACGGCGTGTAGCGGGTCACCCGCTGGCCGTCGAAATCGCGAATCCAGCCGCCGGTAAGCACCCAGGTATTTTCGGACGGCTCCCAGGTGGCGCGGGTGGCGAAGACGCGGCGCTTCATTTGAAACGTGGCCGGGTCGAGTTCGAAAACGCTGAGGCCGCCGAAAAGGTTGCGGTCGGCATCGAAAAGCTCGTAGTTATAAATTTTGCCGTTCTCGCCGTAAATCCACTGATGCGCCGGCTGAAAATAAGTTTGCGCCGGGCGCCCCTTGATCTGGTTGCGCAACGCATCCTGACGCTGATTGGCGTAGGGCAGGAACGTGTCGTCAAGGAGAAACATGCCGCCAGCGATCAGGCAGCCAGCAAGTGCGAGCGGCAACACTAAACGATACAGGCTGATCCCGCTGGCTTTGAACGCGATGACCTCATTATTTTTGGCCATCACCGCCAGCGTCACCAGCGTCGCGACCAGCGTGGCGAGCGGCGCCAGCTGGTAGACCATCAGCGGCACCAGTTCACGAAAATAATTGAGCACTACGGATACGGGAATGTGATTTTTCGAAATGTCGCCGAGCAGATCGAAAAGCGTGAAGGCGTCGAAGATCAGGATGAAGCCCGCCAGCAGAACCAGGAAGTAGTAGAAGAATCCCTGCAGCAGGTACACATCGATCAGCATGGGGAACGAAACCGTATCGCCTTCGGCCAAGGCGGCGCTGCGCGCGGCGACGACGGCCGATTTTGGCTCGTCGCCATTGGCCCGCACGGTCTTGCCGTTGCCGATGGCCATCGGAATCGGCGCGGCTTGCGATTCCAGGCGTTGCGCCGGACGCCGCTTGCGAAACAGGGAATCGACCCAGGCGAAAAACGGATTTGGCTTCCGAACTTTTTCGATGCGGCGCAGGAAAACAATTCCCAATATCAATGCGACGATATTCGCTCCCCAAACACCCAGCCAGGGCGAGACCGAACCTTGCTGAGCCATGTGCGTGCCGGTGACGAACACAAAATAATATCCGCCGACCAGCACCAGCGTCAGGACTAACCCGGCAGCGCGGCCGCCACGGCGTGGGCGCACGCCGATGGGAACTCCGAGGAGCGCGAAGAGCAGGCAGGCGGCCGGAAAGGCGATGCGGCGCTGGAATTCGACGCGGGCGTCGCGCCAGTTCGGGCCGCTATCGGCGCGCAACTGGCTCATGGAGCTTTCGGCGTTCGAAAGCGTTGTGTTCTTTGTGCCGATGGCCGCAGCGGAAAGGTCGACGGGAATATCGCTCTGACCGAAGGTCGTTACGTTATAGTGCGTCGGTTCGTTGGGATCGTATTCGTGCTGGCTGCCCTGGCCGAGATGCAGCTCGATTTGATTTTGCGTCGGGCCGTCAATGACTTGGGCGTCTTGCGCCAAGGTCACGCTGGAGGCCGAGGCGCCGCCCGATGACGCCAAGAACACGCCCTGCCATCGCGTGGCTGCGGCTTCCACGTCCTGCACATATAATATGAAGTGCGGGAAGCGTTCGTCGAAGACCCGAGGCTGAATGGCGTAAGCGGCTTGCGACATCAGCACGCGCTGTTCCAGGTTGCGCAGGGTGCGAATCGCGGCGGGGCTGATCCAGAAAGTCAGGATCATAGTTCCAAACGCGCAGGCCGCGGCCACCACGCCGATCGGCAGCAGCAAACGCCGCAGGCTGATTCCCGAAGCATGCAGCGCCACGATTTCGCTATCGGCCGAAAGCCGGCCGAGGCCGATGAGCACGCCGACCAGCACGGCCATGGGCACGGTGAAGGCCAGCACCGGGGTCAGCGAGCAGAGGAAAATTAACGTTACGGTGCCCACGCCGCCGGAATGCCGGACCACCAGATCCATCAAACGCACGAGTTGTGGAACGAAAAATACGAAAGTGAAGACGGCCAGGCCCAGCAAGGCATGCGAGGCCACTTCGCGGCCGATGTACTTATCAAGAAGGCGCATCGAGTTGAACGAGAAATTCTAGCACGGCGCGGGTTTTGATTCGGGCCATTCGCATGGCCGCAGATTCCCCGGGGGCGGGTTTTACGATTTGAGTCGCGTCAATCTGGTTCTCATCTGGCACATGCATCAGCCGCAGTATCGCGATCCGGCCACCGGAAGCTACCTGCTGCCCTGGACCCGCCTGCACGCCCTGAAAGATTACTGGGGCATGGTCAAAATTCTGGGCGAATTTCCCGGCATGCATGCGACCTACAATTTTGTTCCGCTGCTGGCCGAGCAGATCGAAGAATACGCCAGCGGAAAATTTCGCGAGCCATGGTTTGAAGTGGCGTTTGCTCCGGCCGATGGGCTGAAGCCGGAACAGAAGCGCGAAATTCTGGAACGCGCCTTCCAGGTGAATGAAAATTTCGTCCAGCGCTGGCCGCGGTTCGCCGAATTGCAATCACGCGTAGCGGGCGGCGGAGCCGAGGCTTGCATCGCGCAGTTCGACGTTCGCGATTGGCGCGATTTGCAGTTGCTCTCCCAGCTAGCCTGGATGGACGAGGAGTACATCGCCAAAGATCCGGTGGTGAACGCGCTTTCGGCCAAGGGTAAAGAATATTCCGAGGCCGACAAGCAAGACTTGAAAGACAAGCAGCTCGAACTGATTGGCGCGGTTCTCCCCGAATATCGCCTGGCGGCCGAACGTGGCCAGATCGAAATTTCGACCACTCCTTATTACCATCCGATTCTTCCCCTGCTTTGCGATACCGACGTAGCCAAAACTTCGAATCCGCACACGCCGCTGCCGCAACCCGCGTTCCGCTATCCCGACGACGCTCGCGAGCACTTGCTTCGCGCACGCGCGTATCATCAGCGCGTTTTCGGGCAGCCTCCGGCGGGGCTATGGCCTTCGGAAGGCTCAGTCTCGAATGAGTCGCTCGAGATCGCCATGGAGCTGGGCTTCAAGTGGTTCGCCACCGACGAAGGCGTTCTGGGGCGGACCCGCAATGTCGGTTTTCTGCGCGACCCCTCGGGGTACCCGGAGAACGGGCCGGAGCTTTACACGCCGTGGAAGCTGGAACGCGCAGGGACGTCGGCCTTCGGATTCTTCCGCGACCATTACATTTCTGATCTAGTCGGCTTCGTCTATAGCCGCATGGGCGCGGTGGCCGCCGCCGAAGATTTGCACCGGCGCATCCGGGCCATCGGCGATCGCGAACCGTCTGGCCGCACCGCAACCGTCAGCATCATTCTCGATGGCGAAAATGCTTGGGAGTATTACCCGCACAACGGCCGGGAATTCATGCGCGAGTTTTACCGGCGCATGCAGGACGACCCGGAAATTCACCCAATGACCGCGACCGAAGCGATTGCCGCGAACGCCGACGCTCCGGCGATGACTTCGATTTTTCCGGCGTCGTGGATCAATGCGAATTTCGATGTGTGGATCGGCCACCGCGAGGATGTTCGCGCCTGGGATTTGCTGCGGGATGCGCGCGAAGCTTACGGCCGCGTGGCCGCACGTGCGGCCACCAACGGAAAAAATCCAGTGGTGGATCTCGAGCGTGCGTTCGAAGCGGTGCTCGCCGCTGAAGGCAGCGATTGGAATTGGTGGTACGGCCCGGAACACGGCTCGGCCAACGACCGCGAATTCGACGAACTCTACCGCAAGCATCTCACTGAAATTTATACCGCGCTGGGTGAGCCGGCCCCGGATGCGCTCGCTCATCCGATAAAACGTCCGCCCGAACATGGCCGGCGTGAGGCGCCCGAAACGCACTTGCAGGTGACGGTCGACGGGCGCGAGTCGAGCTACTTCGAATGGCTAGGTTCCGGGCTTTACGCCACCGATCCGCGCGGCGGCACCATGCACGGCCGCCGACGCGTGCTGGGCGAACTGCGTTTCGGATTCAGCGATACGCACTTCTATCTGCGCGTCGATCCCGAACCCGCCACCATCGCGGAGATTCCAAATTTCCAGCTGCGGGTCACGCTCTGGGATTCTCGCGAGACCCGCATCGCGGTCGAGGTCAACGACGGAAAATTCAAGGGCTGCGTGGTCGAACAGGCTGGCGTCTGCCTGCTGCATCCCGAATCGCTGGTCACCGCTGGTTACGGAAAAATCATCGAGGTCGGCGTAGCTAAGGAGATGTTCGATCTAACCGCGCGCAAATCGCTGCTGCTCGGCGTGGCCCTGTGGGAGGCCGGCTTGCCCATCGAAATATTGCCGATCGACGGCCTGCTGGATATTCCCATGGGTCGTGAAAATTTTGCGTGGGAACTTCAGTAAGAAAAACCTCCCAGGCCTGCTATCCAGCCATCAGCAACTACGTCCAACCTGGCACCAGTGAAATATCACTTGCAATACAAAAGTAATATCAAGCAGACTGCATTTGAGCGCTGCTGCCCAAAGTTTTCGGAAATTTTCCGGCGCGGTGATATAACGAATTCTGGTGGAGGCTACAGATGTCCTTCCTGCGCGATTTAAGAATTGCCGCAAGATCCTTGGCGCGAACGCCGGCACTGTGGCTCACCGTGGCGCTCACGCTCGCTCTCGGCATCGGCGCCAACGCCGCCATCTTCAGCGTGGTGCGCGGCGTGCTGCTGCGCCCGCTGGCCAATCGCGATGAAGACCGCCTCCTCTATATCCGCCAAAGCGCGCCCGGCTACAGCGAGGAGAACAGCGCGTTCTCCGTGCCGGAAATTGACGACATCGAGCCACGATCTGAAAACCATCACCGAGGTCGGCACGTTCTCGCAGGTGGACTTCACCGTGATCGGCCTCGGCGAGCCGCGCGAGATTCGCGCGGGCGTCGTGGATGGAAATTATTTCAAGGTGATGGGCTTGAAGCCGGTGCTCGGCCGCTTGCTCGGCCCGAGTGACGATGGCCCGAACGCTCCAGGCGCCGTGGTGCTGACCTATCCTTTCTGGCGCAACGCGCTGCACTCCGACCCCAACGTGCTCGGCAAAACCCTTCAGCTCGGCAGCTTCGAAGGCAGCCGCTCGGCCACGATCGTCGGCGTCGTCGAGCCGTCCGTACCGTATCCGGTGGAAACGGAATTTTTCGCGAATGTTGTCACCAGCCCGCACCACCTCTCCGCCACCATGGTGCAGGGCCGCACCCACCGCATGACCGAAATTTTTGCGCGCCTGGCGCCCACCGCAACGCTCGATTCCGCGCGCAGCGAAGTCCGCACCGTGTACGGCGCGATGACCTCCGCGCATCCCGGAAACCTACACCGCCGCCGCGCACTATCGCGTGGACGTCTCGCGCATGCACGACCAGATCAACGAGAAAGCAAAAACGATCCTGTGGGTGCTGTTTGCCGCGGCGGGATTGCTATTCATCATCGCCTGCTCCAACGTCGCGAACCTGATTCTCGCGCGCACCGTGCGCCGCGAATCGGAACTGGCGGTGCGCTCCGCGCTGGGCGCCACTCCGTGGGCCTTGCGGCGTTCGTTGCTGGCCGAAAGCCTCGTGCTGTGCGTCACCGGAGCGGTCGCCGGACTGTTGATCGCCTGGCCGATGGTCGCCATACTTTCGCGCTATGCGTCGCGTTTCTCCGCGCGCGCTGAAGGGCTCACGCTCGACGCAAACTTGATGTGGATTGGAATCTTGCTCGCGCTTCTAGCCGCGCTGTTCGTCGCTTTCGTTCCGCGGCTTCCCACCGGCGACGCGTGGAAAGGCAACGCGCTCACCAGCAGCGGCGTTCGCGTCACCGGCGGCAGCACGCGCCGGCTGCGCCTGTTCGCCGTCACTCAGATCACTGCGTCGTTCCTGCTTCTCGCCGGCGCTGGCGCGCTGATGAAGACTCTGCTGGTGCTCGAGCAGACCCAGGCGCCGTACGACACCAAAAACGTTCTCGCCATCAACTTGCCCGTGATGAACTACGGACGCACGCCGCAGCAGGTCGCGCAGTTCTACCGTGACGCTCGCGCCCAGGTCGCTGCGCTGCCCGGAGTCGAGCACGCCGCTACCAGCTTCAGCGCTCCGTGGCGTGACGCGCAGGGCCTCGGCATCGCGCTCACCTTTGCCATGGAAGGCCAGACTCCGCAGAACGGCGCCGACTATCCGCGCGGACAATTCCGCGCCGTCTCGCCCGGATACTTTCGACACGCTGGGCATGCCCATCCTCGCCGGGCGCGATTTCCGCGACACCGACCGCAGCGGCCAAGAAATGGTCGTAATCGTCAGCGAGAGCCTGGCGAAGAGCCTGCTCAATGGCGGCCAGGCGCTCGACCGCCACATTTCGTGGAACGATCCGGTGATCCAGTTCATCGGCCTCAGCGACAAACCGCGCCGCATCGTCGGCGTCGTGCCGGATATCGACGACGTTCACATCATCCCGCAGCCGCAGATGATGATTTACGTGCCGAATACGCAGGAAGAAGGTTGGAACGGCCGCATCCTGGTGAAAACCGCCGGCGATCCGCACGCGATGATCTCCACCATCACGCAGACCATCCGTGGCGTCTCCGCCGATCAGCCGGTTGAGAAGCCCGCCACGCTCGGCGACATTCGCGCGACCGTGCTCACGCCGGATCGGCTGAACGCGATTGTCTTCGGCGGATTCGCGGGCGTCGCGCTGCTGATCTCGATCGTCGGCGTCGCCGGCGTACTCGCGTTCTCTGTCAGCGGGCGCACTCGCGAATTCGGCATTCGCATGGCGCTGGGCGCGCAGAACGAGCGTAATTCTTACCAAAGTGCTGCTCGAAGGCTTGGTCATCGCCGGCATCGGCGTCGCCGCCGGGATTTTGCTCGGATTCGCTTTCGCCCGCGGCATCGGGCGGTACGTAGCGGAAGTCCAGTTGCCGGGGGTGATGCCACTGCTAGCCGCGGCGGGCCTAATACTGGTTGCCGGTGTGGTTGCTTCGGCCATGCCAGCGATGCGTGCCGCAGGAGTCGACGCAGTCGAAGCTCTGCGTTCGGAGTAATCTGCTCAAGAACTCAACGAAGATGGAGTCAGGCCATGTGCAGAAATATCAAGACGCTTTACAATTTTGAGCCGCCAGTGACCACGGACGAAGTGCGTGCCGCTTCGCTGCAATTCGTGCGAAAAATTACAGGGTTTAACAAGCCCTCTAAAGCTAACGAAGCGGCATTTCAGGCTGCCGTCGAAAACATCTCGGGCATAGCCGGGAATTTGTTGCGCTCGCTGGAGACCAACGCGCCGCCGAAAAACCGCGAGGAAGAAGCGGCCAAGGCCCGGGCGCGTTTTGTGGCCCAGCGCGGCGCGACGGCCCGACCCGTTTAGCTTCCAAAACGGTGCGGCTGGGACGGGCTGCCGCAGTAGCCAAAAGAACACATGTTGACATTTGCATACCTTCGGTAGATATTCGGCAACAACCCCTTACGGCAGTTCGCTTGGTTCCTCACAATTTCAGGGCAGGGAAGACGGCGGTCGTTGTGTCGCCAGGCAGGAACGTTAGCTGGTTCCGGCGGAGGCGACGTGCGCTCGAAATTATTCTTGGGTGTCTTTCTGGCTTTTTCTTTCGCGCTGACTTGTTTCGTTCTTGCGCGTTTTCCTGTGCAACGAGCGTCTCCTGAAAACATTTTGGGTATACAACCTGCGGCCTCGATTTCACCGGGCCGTGCTTCCTTCAGTCACCGTTTACCAAATCACGCCAGGTTCGTCGCCCATTCGCATATACCGAACATCGCGCTGCCGATCCGCTTCGAGCCGGCCTCGAAGAGTGGTACGAGCGCCGCCCAGTTCGTGGGCCGAGGCGGCGGGATTACCGTGCTGCTGACCGATGACGGGATGCAATTTGTGGGCTTACCAGACGCGCGACGCTCGAAGGCCCTGGCCGGCGTCACGATGAAGTTCTCAGCCGCGGGGTCAGAACATCGCGGAGTGCAAGCACAAGCAAGGCGCCCGCTCGTTTGGAAAGGCGCTGAGCGTTTGGCGGGAGAGACAAATTATTTCCTGGGGAACGATCCCGCGAAGTGGCGGACGCACGTGCCTCAATTCGGTAGCGCTTCAACGCGCGGCGCGATCCCCGGAGTCGACCTTATCGTCTACGGCAGCGCAAGATCGCCTCGAATACGACCTGCGGGTTGCGCCCGGAACGAATCCCGCAGATCTGCGGCTGAAGTTTGCCGGCGCAGACCAAGTCGGTATGGATTCGGCAGGGAATTTGGTATTGCAAGTCGAAAGGCGCCCAAATCCAAATGCGCAAGCCCGCGTTGCGCCAGCAAAACGCAGCGGTAGACGGCGGCTACGTTCTTGAAGTGGATGGCAGCGTGGGTTTCCGCGTGGGCGATTACGATCCGCGCGCGACGCTGGTCATCGATCCCTCGCTCAGCGTCGGCTATGCGACATTTCTGGGCGGCGCAGGTGAAGACTCCGCCGCGAGCATCGCGCTCGACGCCTCCGGAAAAATCTACATCGGCGGCGCGACCACCTCCGCCGAAACCTTTGTGAGCACCGTGGGAACGGGGCTGGGCCCGGGCGGAGGCAATTCCGATTTTTTCATCGCCAAAATCGATCCGTCCGCGACGGGTCCCGATTCGCTGAAGTATTTGACCTTCATCGGCGGCTCCGGAACCGAGTCCGGCGGCGAAATCGCCGTCGATGGAGCGGGGAACGTCGGGCTGTTGGGCGTCACCACATCCCCGGACTATCCGGTGAGTGACGGTAGCGTGCGCACCACTGGATCTGGGCGGCGTCGCCGTGAACGACGCCGACGATCACCGAGATCGACCCGACCGGCGCAAAGCTGGTCTACTCGACGCAATTCGGCGGAAATGGAAATGAAGCGACCGTCGCGCCAGGAGGAATCGTATTCGATTCTTCCGGGAATATTTTTGTGGCCATGGATACGCAGTCGACGAATCTGACTACCGCGCCGGTCGCCGCCCCCGGCCCGTTTCAAGCCACCTACGGAGGCGGCGACAGCGACGGGTTCTTCGCAATTTTCCAGCCGGTAGTCAGCTCCCCCGCGGTGCATTTGAAATATTGCACTTACCTCGGGATCAATGCGCAGGCCACGTTGACCGGGGTGGCCGTCGATTCCGTGGGTAATGCCTATCTGGCCGGCTACACCTCCGACCCGCTGGGCACGTTGGTGACGACCAATGGATTCCAAACTAGCTTTGGCGGGGGAACCTACAACGGCTTCCTGATGAAAATCCTGCCGTCCGGGAACGGCATTGAGGACTTGTCTTACGGTACCTTTCTGGGCGGTAGCAACACTGACGAAATTCTAGCCATCGCGGTAGGAAAAGGTCTCCCCGGAACGGTGTATGTCACCGGCTCGGCTCAGTCCGCGAATTTTCCGGTGAACGGCACGGTCGCGCCCTATCAGAGCGCCTTGAAGGGAAATGGGAACGCATTTCTCGCGGTGGTGGCACAGCTAGCGACCGGAGCGACCAAGCTGACCTATTCGAGTTATCTGGGCGGATCGCAAAGCGACGCCGGCCTGGGAATTTTCTATGTTGCGCGCAAACCAGATCTACATCGCCGGCAGCGCGAAATCCTGGGATTTTCCGTGGCTCTACAATTTTCAGCCATTCACCGGCGATCAAGATGCGTTCGTCGTGGAGATGGATCCGACTTCGGCTGGCGCCGCATCGTTGCTCTATGCGACGCCGCTCGGCGGCAGCGCCGCCGCCGGTGCCAGCGCCACAGCGCAAGCGAATGGAATCGCCGTCGATGCTTCCGGGAATTTTTACGTCGCGGGAGCCACCAATGCGGCGGACTTTCCCATCGCTGGGACGCCAGGAAATGGCGCCCAGCTTTCCTGCGCGAGCTGCCAGCAGAATCCGCCGCTCGACGATGCGTTCGTGGTCAAGGGTGTGCCCAGCGACGCATCCACGCCCAGCGTCTCGTTCAACGTCGGCAAAGTAAATTTCGGGACGCAACCGGTAGGCATGGCCACCGTGCCGCAGGCCGTGGCCGTGATTAACACGGGCGGCGCGCCACTGACGATCGGCGCCGTAAATCTCACCGGCCCGAACGCTACCGATTTTTCTTTGCTCGGACCTTCGGCCTGCACCCAAGGGCCGATTGCTCCCGGTGGGAAATGCTCGTTCGAAGTGGGATTTGTCGGTTCGGTGGTAGGCCCGGAAGAAGCCTACGTCACCGTCACCGACAACACGCCCGCGACCTCAGAAAGCCTTGCAGTCGTCGGCGCCGGATCTGGGCCTTTCGCCATGGTTTCCCCCGGCAATGTGAATTTCGGCGACCAGCCCATCGGCACCAAAACGTTCATGGAAGTGACGCTCACCAATTCAGGAAATCAGCCGCTGGCATTCACGCGAACGCTTTCCGGCCCGAATTCTTCGCAGTTCATTCCGGCCAGCGCCGGGAACGCTTGTCCTTCCGCTGCGAATTCGATCCTGGCCGCCGCGCAGAGCTGCGTGGTCCCGATTTATTTTGCTCCGACCACCACCGGCACGCTGACGGCGGAAGTTGTATTCGTGGACAATTCCGGCGGCGAAACTGGCACACAACAGAGTGGTGATTATCACGGGCATCGGCACCGGAGCCGCACCGGTCTTGGCGATTTCTCCTACCTCGCTCGATTTCGGCTCGCAACCCGTAGGCATCACCAGCGCGACGCAGTTGGTGACCTTCGCTAACAACGGCAGCAGTGACCTGAATATTTCGAGCTTTGCGATTACGGGAGCGAACTCGACCAGCTTTGGCTACGTCGCCAAAGGCGCGAATGCCTGCACGCTCCCGACTGCGAAACTTGTCGCCGGTTCCAGCTGCACTCTGTCGGTCGATTTTATTCCCGCCGTTGCGGGGGCGGTCACCGCGGCGCTGACCATTTCCGATAATGCACAGGGAAGTCCGCAGAGCGTGGCGCTCAGCGGAAACGGTGGCACCGCCGGAATTTCGATCTCGCCGTCTAGCCTCAGTTTTGCTCCGGAATCGGTGGGAATTCCGAGCGCGCCGGTGACCGCCAACATCAAAAACACCGGAACCTCGCCGCTCAGCATGACGGTCGGCATCGTCGGCAGCGATCCGGCGGATTTCTCGGAGACCGACAACTGTTCCCAGCTTCCGTTGGGGGCGGCACAGACCTGCATGGTTTCAGTAACTTTCAATCCCAAGCAGGCCGGGAGCCGCTCTGCGGTGGTGCAAATTTCTGACAACGCGCCGGAAAATCCGCAGACCATTCCGCTTTCCGGCACGGCCGTGCAAGCGACCGCCGCAATTTCGCCGGCGGGCGGCCTGTCTTTTGCTACCCAGCTGGCCGGCACGGCTGGCACCGCGCAGAACGTGACCGTCACCAATTCTGGCTCGGGCGCCGCAATCTTGAGCATCAGCAGCGCGACGCTATCGCCGGCCGGCGATTTTACGCTGGCGAATAATTGCAAGGCCGGCGTCGCGGCCGGCGGTTCCTGCATGATCGGAGTCACGTTCACGCCTCCTGTGGCTTCGGCGGATACGGCGTGTGGTTCAACGGCCGGGAACCAGACGAGCGCACTGAAAATTTTCGATAACGATCCGGCCAGTCCCCAAAGCGTGAACGTCTCGGGAACTGTTACGGATTATTGCTTGGTCCCCCCGGGAGCGATCAGCGCGACGGTAACGGCCGGCGGCACTGCGCAATTTATGGTCGACGCGCAAGCCACCGGCTACACCGGAACGATTATGCTGACCTGCACCGCGACCATCACGCAGGGAACCTGCACCGTGAATCCGGCCACCGTGACGTTCACCGGGAATGCGCCGGTTCCCGTGCAAGTCAGCGTCACTACGACAGGGAGTGCCGTCAGCGCTGGAATGAAATCGCCTGACCATCCGCTTCGGCTTCAGCCATCCTTCGTGTTCGCGTTTTCGATGATGCTGATCCCATTCGTCGGCGGCTGGTTTGCGCAGCGCGCTACTTCGGAGCGACGGAAGTTTCTGGGGGCCTTTGCGCAGCCACTACGTTTCGCGCAGTCGCTGATCTTACTGCTCGCATTTTCACTAATGCTGGTGGCGTGCTTCGGAAGCAGCGCTAACTCCGTCAGCGCCGGCGGCACTCCGGTGGGAACGTATCCAATAACGATCACCGGAACCACGTCGCCTGGAGTAGCACGCACGATCGGGCTAACCCTAACTGTGCAATGAGCGTGGAGAAGATCTAGAGGAATTAAAATACTTTCGTGGCCAAGTCGCGCGGTAGTCCGCCCAACGGTATCAAACCCGTCGGAGGCCGCGGCGGCGTCAGGCTAGCCTGCCCGGTCTGCAAAACCTTGGTGCGAATCACGGCGAGGTCGTCGGAGTTCGCGTCAATCACCAGCAAAATATCGGCCCCAGGGGTCAGTCGCAGCGTGGACGGGCCATCGCCCGCCTGAATCGGTCGCCCCACCTGCCGCGTGGCCACCGCGACCGGAACCACATGGTCGGCGTCAAAATCCGAAACGTACAAAGTTTCAGTGGCCGGTTCAAACGTCGCCGCCGCCGGTGACATGCCCAGCAGCAGAAAATCGCTGACTTCGTTCGTCCCGGTATTTACGATCAGCAAACCGTGCGTGTCGCGCGAAGGGATGTACAACTCCCCGCCATCGGGTTTGAGGACGAGATCGCTGGGCGGCCCGCCCAGCGCCAGATTGGTCAGCAGAACTTTCCGTTTCAGGTCGACCACCGAAATTTGGTTCGTCGTGCCGGAGGTGATGAAGGCCTTCGAGCCATCGGGCAGAATCACAATTTGCTCCGGATCCGGATTAGTACCCACCACTCCGAGCGGCATCAGGTTCGCGGCGTCCAGAATCGAAACCGTGCCGTCGTCGCGATTCGAAACCACCACGATTTTTCCGTCGGGAGAAACGCGCGCGATCCAGGGCCGGCGCCCGGCGCGTCCGCGCGCGACGACACGCCGCGAAAGGGTATCGATAGCTAAAACCGTGTTGGCTCCCGAAGCAGCGACATACACGAGCCGTCCGTCAGGAGAAAAATCCAGCGCATAAGGTTCGGCGCCGACCGGGATTTGAGCCACCACGCGATTCGTCCGGCAATCGAGCACCCAAGCGTATCCGCCGCTCGAACTCACTCCCCAAATTTCCGCGCGCGTCGGATGAGGACGCAGGCCGCTGGGACCGGGGCCCACCGGAATCGTCGCAACCGGGGCCAGTTGAATCAGGTCGATCGCCGAGACGGTTCCGTCCGCGGTATTTCCCACGTACGCGAACATGTGCAATCCAGGACGCAGGAAGGAAGGGCGCAACTCCAGCGCGACTTCGCGCACCGCGAACGCGCCCAGCAGGACGATCAGGAAAGCCAGCCGGTAATTGAACCGTAGCGTCACTTTGAAAGCCGCCACGTCCGGCGAATGGCGCAGGGCGTCGTAACGCGTTCGGCACGTGTGAAACGACCGCTCAATTGATGGTGCGTCCCAGCACAGCGGCAATCGCGCGGCATTCGGCGGTCAGCTGCACGAAGTCCGCGGGAAGAATCGATTGCGGGCCATCGGAGAGCGCGTGGTCGGGATCGTGATGCACCTCAACCAGCAAACCATCCGCGCCCACGGCTACCGCCGCGCGCGAAAGCGGCAGAACTTTATTGCGCCGCCCGGTGCCGTGCGAAGGATCCACCACAATCGGCAAATGGCTGCGCCGCTGCACGGCCGGAATCACGCTGAGGTCCAGCGTGTTGCGCGTGAAATCCGAAAATGTGCGGATGCCGCGTTCGCACAGGATCACGTTGTAGTTGCCTTCGGACATGATGTATTCGGCGGCCATCAAGAATTCATCGAGGGTGGCGGACATACCGCGCTTCAGCAACACCGGCTTTTTGGCGCGGCCGGCACGTTTCAGCAAGGAAAAATTCTGCATGTTGCGCGTGCCCAGCTGAATCACGTCCGCGTATTTCTCCACCAGGTCCAGCGATTCGTTGTCGATGGCTTCGGTGACGATGCCCAGGCCGAATTCATCGCGAATTGCCGCCATGATTTTCAGACCCTCTTCGCCGTGACCTTGAAAACTGTAGGGGGAAGTGCGCGGCTTGTAAGCGCCGCCGCGAAACAGTCGCGCTCCGGTGGCTTGAATTTGTTTGGCCACGGTGAAGGCCTGCTCGCGCGTTTCGATGGCGCAGGGTCCGGCGACCATGCCGATTTCCGTGCCGCCGAAAGCGACTACGCCGAGCGGCGTGGGGATGCGCACCACGGTGGTTTCGGGCTTAACGTCGCGACTGACCAGCTTGTACGGCTTGGTGACCGGGATGCATTCAGCGACGCCCGAATAAAATTCGAGAGAAACCAGATCGGAAGTGCCGGAATTTCCGGTGATGCCGATGGCGGTGCGTCCCGCGCCAGGCATGGGATGCGCTTTGTAGCCCAGCTCTTCGATTCGTTCGCAGACGGCGCGCACCTGCTCTTCGGTTGCGTGCGATTGCATCACTACCAACATGGAAGCTCTCCCTGAATGAAAACGAGCCTTTGAGTTTACTGCATGCGGGAAGCGCGCCGCAAATTCGGGAGGGTGCTCAAAGGAGGGAAGGTCCTACGGGAAGTACTCGTCAGGATTCAAGCGGCAGCCTTGCGGCCGCCGCCCTAATCTCCGAAGCTTGCTGCGCTGACGACGTAAGCTGAGCGAACTTACTTGATCGAAGCCATATCGATCACGAAGCGGTACTTCACATCGCCCTTCAGCAGGCGGTCGTAGGCCGTATTGATCTGCTGCATCGGAATCACCTCGATATCCGATGTAATGCCGTTCTCGGCGCAGAAATCGAGCATCTCCTGGGTTTCGCGGATCCCGCCAATGCCGGATCCGGCCAGGCTCTTGCGTCCCATGATCAGATTGAAACCTTGCACCGGTTGCGGATCGGGAGGCGCGCCCACCAACACCATGTGCCCGTCCATTTTCAGTAGTTGCAAGATAGGCGTTCAGATCGTGTTCGGCCGAAACGCAATCCAGAATGAAGTCGAAGGTACCGATGTGCTTCGCCATTTCATCAGCGTTCTTGGAAATTACGACTTCGTCGGCACCCAGGCGCTTCGCGTCCGCGACTTTGCTAGGCGAGGTCGTGAATAGCACGGTATGTGCTCCGAAGGCGTGCGCAAACTTCACGCCCATGTGTCCCAGGCCGCCCAACCCGACGACTCCGACTTTCTGGCCCTTGCCCACTTTCCAATGACGGAAAGGCGAATAGGTGGTGATGCCGGCGCAGAGGAGCGGCGCGGCGCCCGCGGGATCGAGCTTGTCCGGCACTCGAGCACGAACGCTTCGTCGACTACCACGCCATCGCGAATATCCACCGTAAGTCACGCCGCCCAAAAATTTGTCCGGGCCGTTATAGGTGAAGGTCGCCGGGCCGGTGCAGTACTGCTCTTCTCCCGCTTTGCAGGCCGGACAGGTGCGGTCCGAATCCACCATGCAGCCCACCGCAGCGATATCGCCCGCTTTGAATTTCTTCACGGCTGCTGCCGACTTTGGTGACGCGGCCAACAATTTCGTGTCCCGGAACGCAGGGATAAACGGTCGGCATCACCGATTTCCATTCGTTCCGCACGGTATGCAGATCGGAATGGCACACGCCGCAAAATAGAATTTCGATTTGTACGTCCTGCGGCCCCGGCTCGCGGCGCGCGATGGTGTGCGGCCCGAGAGGCGAAGAATCGCTCTGCGCGGCAAATGCTTTGGAAGTGAACGTCTTTGGTTTCTGAGTGTCTTTCGCGGTTTGTTGCGCGGCTTCGGTCATTGTATTTTTCCTCCGGGGTGTTTGTCGAACCAAGTGTAATGCGTCACGCGGAATTCGTCAGCAGTAAGCCAGAAATACAAGACTACGGGTTTAGGGCTGTCACACGTCCAATCACATCGATTGAGATGCGCGGAATGGAAGCGAGGACTCAGGCATGTGGCGTGCCTTCGGGCGGCTCGGAGGTGGGGCAAACGTCGCGTTGCGGTACAATCTCGACATGGATTCGAAGCCTACGGCGCTCGGTGCCTACATTCAGGTGCCGTTTTGCCAGACCAAATGCACCTACTGCAATTTTCATACTGGCGTGGTTTCGCGGGAGCGCTATGCGCCGTACGCGGACGCCGTGTGCCGGGAAATTGCGGAAACCGCGGCGGGACTCCAAGCTGGCGCACCCAGTCCTCGGATGATCGATACGGTTTACTTCGGCGGTGGAACGCCGAGCCTACTGGAGCCTCGCGCGCTGCGGAAAATTCTGGATACGCTGCGACGGGAATTCGGACTCGCCGGCACGCCAGAAATCACCCTCGAAGCCGATCCTGAAACGATCACGGCCGAGAAAGCAGCAGCTTGGCTCGATGCGGGATTCAACCGCGTCAGTCTCGGAGTGCAATCGTTCAGCGATATGGAACTGAAAGCCGCCGGCCGCATGCATCGGCGCGCGGATATTTTCGCGGCTTCTGAAATTTTGCGCGCCGCTGGGTTCCGCAACATCAGCATGGACTTGATTGCCGGCCTCGCGCATCAGACACCCGCTTCGTGGGCAGAATCAGTGGCCAGCCTCGCCGAGATTCGCCCCGAACACGTATCCATATACATGTTGGAAATCGACGAAGGCAGCAATCTCGGCAAGGAATCGCTTGCGGGCGGCAAACGCTACAGCGCAGGCGCGGTTCCCGACGATGACGCCATCGCCGACTCTTACGAACAGGCGCGTGTCGCTCTTCGCGCGGCGGGCTATGAACATTACGAAATTTCCAACTGGGGACTGCCGGGCTATCGGTCGCGCCACAACTTGAAATATTGGCGCCGTGAACCGTATCTCGGCTTCGGCGCCGGCGCCCATTCCTTCGATGGCGCGAAACGCTGGGCCAATCTGCATGATTCGGCGCGCTACGCGGCGAATATCGAGCAGGGAATTTCGACCCGCGAACAAGAGCAGCACGTCACGCAAGACGCAGCGCTCGAAGAAGAATTATTCCTGGGCCTGCGCCAGATCGATGGTGTAGATCTCGCCGCGATCGAAGCGTCGTATCACGTGGACCTCTCGGAACGGGTCGCTACTCTGCGCGATCAAGGCCTGGTCGAAACCAGTGGCACGCGCCTGCGTCTCGCCCCTGACCGCCTGTCTGTTTCGAATGGCGTGCTGGTCGAACTGCTCGGCTGAGAAAAAAGAAGGTACCTAAGGACGAACGATGACGACGAACGGCGACGCATCAGGACAATCGATTATCGATCTACGCAGCGACACGGTGACGCGGCCAACTCCCGCGATGCGCGCGGCGATGGCCGCCGCCGAAGTTGGCGATGACGTTTACGGCGAAGACCCCACCGCCAATCGCCTGCAGCAACGCGCCGCGGAAATCTTCGAACGCGAAGCCGCGCTCTTCGTACCCACCGGCTGCATGGGCAATCTGCTCGCGATCATGAATTGGACGCGGCCGACCAATGAAGTCATCTGCGAGCTGAAAGCTCACGTCAATCTGTACGAGCTGGCCTCGATGTCCGCGGTTGCAGGCGTCATGCCGCGGCCGGTACCGGCCACGGAAGGGAAACTCAGTTGGGAACTGATCGAAGCCGCCATTCGCGAAAAAATCTATTACGATTCGCAGACTGCGCTGGTGACGCTTGAAAATACCAACAACATCCGCGGCGGCACCGTGTATCCCACCGCGACGGTCGAAGACATTTGCGACAAAGCCCACGCCGCCGGCCTGCGCGTGCACCTCGATGGCGCGCGCGTTTTCAACGCTGCCGTCGCACTCGGCGAATCCGTTGCGCATATGACTCGCAAATTCGATTCGGTAATGTTCTGCCTCTCGAAAGGCTTGGGCGCTCCGGTAGGCTCGATGCTGGTCGGCGACAAAGATTTCATTGCCCAGGCGCGGATCGGCAGAAAACTGCTCGGCGGCGGAATGCGGCAGATCGGCTCCCTCGCAGCGGCGGGATTGATCGCCCTCGAAGAATCGCCCAAGCGCCTGCACGAAGATCACGAAAACGCGCAGGTTCTAGCCAAAGGATTAGCGGCGCTCCCCGGAATCGCCATCGATCCCAGGAAGATCGCCACCAACATCGTGGTTTTCAATGTGCAAGCCACCGGAAAAGCCGCCGATGATGTGTCCGCCGCCATCGCGCGCCACGGTGTTCTGTGCGCATCCACCGACAAATACCATGTACGCATGGTGACCCACTGCGACGTCAATCGCGCCGGAATCGAGAAGGCCATCGGGGCGGTGGCCGCTGTCGTTGGGACAGCGAATCGCGCGTCGGCCAAGGTTTCGTAACGAGCCTCGTAAGGAAAACACGCAACGCCCCGGCGATTCGTCCGTGAAGATTCTTCTCTACGAATGTATACTCGCGCCCGCCGGAAAACCTTCCGCGCCCAACGTGCGAGGTGAACGACGTGCCCAAGTCTCGACTGGCATCGTGGTGTTGCAAGGCAGGCATTCCCACACTTCTTATTGCAGGCGGATTGATGACAGCTCATACCCAAAAAATCGCGGCCACTGAAGCCTCTCCCACCGCCCAGCAGAAGCCTCCTACCGTCGAAGAAGCCCGCAAGTTCACGACTGACGCCGAAAATCGCTTGCTCGACCTGTGGATCAAGGGCCAGCGCGCGGAGTGGGTGCACGAAACTTTCATTACCCACGATACCGAGCAGATCGCCGCCGAAGCCGACCGGACCATCAAAGGCGCCGTGTCTGAGCTGGCCGCCCAGAGCCGCCGCTACGACGGGATGCAGCTTCCCGAAGACGTCGCGCGAAAGTTAAAGCTGATCAAGCTCTCCGTCGATATTCCGGCGCCGCAAAATCCCAGGGAAGCGGAGGAACTCTCGCAAATCAACGCGTCGCTAGGCAGCGACTACGGCAAAGGGAAGTGGTGCCCCGACGGCCCGGCCGGAAAATGCATGGCGCTCAGCGATATCGAGCACACCATGGCCACCAGCCGCGATCCGGCCGAGCTTGAGCATGCCTGGGCCGGATGGCACGCCATCGCGCCGCCGATGAAGCAGCGTTATTCGCGAATGGTGGTGCTGGCTAATGACGGCGCGCGCGAATTGGGCTTCGCGGACGTCGGCGCGATGTGGCGCTCGAATTACGACATGAAGCCCGACGAATTCGCCGCCGAGCTCGACCGCCTCTGGGAGCAGGTGCGGCCGCTGTACGTTTCGCTCCACGCCTACGTGCGCAATCAGCTGCTGAAAAAATACGGACCCGGCGTGATTCCTGCTGACGGCGAAATTCCCGCGCACCTGCTCGGAAATATCTGGGCGCAGGATTGGGCCAACATTTATCCGCTGGTCGCGCCGCCGAATGCCGATCCGGGCTACGACCTCACCGAAATTCTAAAAGCGAAAAAGACTGACCCGGTAGGTATGGTGCATTACGGCGAACGTTTTTTCACTTCGCTCGGATTTGCGCCGCTGCCCGCCGACGTTCTGGGAACGCTCCATGTTCGTCAAGCCGCAGGACCGCGACGTGGTCTGCCACGCCAGCGCCTGGGACGTCGATTACGTCGAAGATCTGCGCATCAAGATGTGCATTCGAGCTTACCGCCGAGGATTTCTCGACCATCCATCACGAGCTGGGCCACAATTTTTACCAGCGCGCCTACGACACGCAGCCGCCGCTCTTCCGCAACAGCGCCAACGACGGTTTCCACGAAGCCATCGGCGACACCATCGCGCTTTCGGTCACGCCGGAATATCTGAAACAGATCGGCCTGCTCGAAAACGTTCCGCCGGAATCTTCGCGACATCGGCCTGCTGATGCACAAGGCGCTCGAGAAAGTCGCGTTTCTTGCCGTTCGGCCTGATGATCGACAAATGGCGCTGGGAAGTTTTCTCCGGAAAAATCACGCCCGCCGAATACAACAAGCGCTGGTGGGAATTGCGCAAGCAATATCAGGGGATTGCGCCGCCGGTAGCGCGCACGCGAAGAGGATTTCGATCCCGGCGCGAAATATCACGTCGCCGCCAACGTCCCTTACGCGCGCTATTTCCTGGCGGACATTCTGCAATTCCAATTTCATCGCGCGCTCTGCCGCCAGGCCGGCTACAAAGGCCCGCTGAATCGCTGCTCGATTTACAACAACAAGGAAGCCGGCGCCCGCCTGAACAAAATGCTGGAAATGGGCCAAAGCCGTCCGTGGCCCGACGCGCTCTACGAAATGACCGGCGAAAGAAAAATGGACGCGACCGCCATCATCGATTATTTCGCGCCGCTCAAAAAATGGCTGGACGAGCAGAACGCCAAGGACGGCGCGAAGCTCGATTGGTAATCCCGCGTCATTCCTGAAAGCGGAGAATGTGCGAATGAAAACTGAGCAAGCAATTGCTGGCGGCGGCAATCGTGGCTCGTATCGCTCGGCTCACTGCACGACGCCGCGGCTCAAGTAAAAAAGCCCGTCCGCCCGACTCCCGTGACATCCGACGGTTCTGACTGGGCCTACGTCGGCCACGACGCCGGGGGCATGCGCTATTCGCCGCTAAAACAGATCAATGTCGACAATGTGAAAAATCTCACCGTCGCGTGGACGTATCACATGGGCGACATTTCTGACGGTAAAGGTTTCGCAAAACGCAGCGGCTTCGAAACCACACCCATTCTGGTCGACGGCACTTTATTCTTCACCACGCCGTTCAATCACGTCATCGCGCTCGATCCTGAAACCGGAAAAGAACGCTGGACTTTCGATCCCATGGTCGACACGGTTGGCGATTACGGCGACGGCCTGATCAATCGCGGCGTGGCGACCTGGCTCGATCCCAAACGCGTGAAAGGCGCGCCGTGCCGCCGCCGTATTTTCGAAACCACCCTTGACGCGCGCCTGGTCGCGCTCGACGCCGCCAGCGGAACACCCTGCGCGGATTTCGGAAATCGCGGGCAAGTCAGCCTGCGCGACGTGCCGCGTTATCGCCCCGGCAGATACCACATGACGTCCGCGCCGGTGGTCATCGACGACATCGTGGTCGTCGGCTCAGCCATCGACGACAATTCGCGCGCGGACATGCCGGACGGCGTGGTCCGCGCTTACAATGCGCGCACCGGAAAGCTGATCTGGAGCTGGGAGCCGCTGCCTCCCAACGACGATTCAAAATCGTCCGACCCGCAAAGCCCCAGCGACAACGGTCCGCAACGCGCCACAAAAATCTGGCGCACCGGCGCGGGCAACGCCTGGACGGGGATGGCGGTCGATCCTGAACGCGACTTGGTATTCGTTCCCACCGGCAGCGCCAGCCCGGATTATTACGGCGGTCTGCGCCTCGGCGACAACAAATGGGCGAATTCGATCGTCGCGCTGCGTGCCAAGTCCGGAGAAATGGCCTGGGGTTTCCAGCTAGTCCATCACGATCTGTGGGATTACGACACGGCATCGCCGCCGGTGCTGGCCACGGTGAAACACGACGGGAAAGATGTTCCAGTCGTCATCCAGGGAAATAAAACCGGAATGTTGTACGTTTTGAATCGCGACACTGGCGTTCCGGTTTTTCCGGTTGAAGAGCGTCCCGTGCCCGCAGAGCGACGTGCCCGGCGAAGTGACTTCGCCCACTCAACCGTTTCCCGTCGCGCCTCCGCCGCTCGACCCCGTGAAAATTTCCGCCGATCGAAGCCTGGGGCATCACCGACGAAGATCGCGCCTACTGCCGCGATGCCGTCAGCCGCCTGCGCAACGAAGGAATTTTCACTCCACCCAGCCTGAAAGGGTCGATCGGTATTCCCGGCAATGTCGGTGGAATGAATTGGAGCGGCTCGGCCTACGATCCGGCGCGCGACTTACTCTTGGTGAATACCAATAACATGCCCGCCTACGTCCGCTTGATTCCGCGCGACAAATTCGACCAGGAATCGGACGAGGCCGTGGAACACGCCGAATACACGGATCAATACGGCACGCCCTACGGCATGATGCGCACCTTCTTGTTCGCCAAGGCGCACCGCCTTCCGTGCATCGCGCCACCTTGGGGAACTTTGGCCGCCGTGGACATGAATTCCGGCACGATCAAATGGCAAGTTCCTCTGGGAAGTCTGGCGCCTTCAAAATCCATCGTGCCAAAAGGCGCGCCGAGCCTCGGCGGACCGATCGTCACCGCAGGAGGATTGGTTTTCATCGCCGGCACGTTAATCGATCCGGAATTCCGCGCCTTCAACGTGGAGACCGGCGCGGAAGTGTGGAAGGCGCAGCTGCCCACCGCGGGCGGCGCCACGCCCATGACGTATCAAGTGCGGCCCGCTGGAAAGCAATTCGTGGTGATCGCGGCCGGTGGTCACGCGAAAATCACCGAAGAAAAACAGGCCGACGATTTGATCGCTTACACTTTGCCGTAAATCGTTTTTCTTGCGAGTCTCGCAAACATAAGGGGTGGTTCACATGCTTTCTACTCAACGATTCCTCGCGCTGAGCCTTTTCACCATCATTGCGCCGGTTGGTTTCGCCCTCGCCCAGCAGCCGACTCCACAATTGCTGTCGACCGCGCCGGCCAGCGCTAGCCCGCAACCCGCCGCCAAGCCCGCAGATGTCGCCGCGCCGAAGGCCATTCTCGCCGCGGCTTACGACGCCATCTCCGGTCCCGCCACGCAGGAGCGCGATTGGGATCGCCTTCGATCGCTGTTTCTTCCTGGCGCGCGCCTGATCCAATCTTCCCCCGACAAGGACGGCAAATACACGACCACCGTTCTGTCCGTGGACGAGTTCGTAGCAGATGCCACTCCCTACTTCAAAGATGGCGATTTCTACGAAAGGGAATCGGCGTCGCACTCCGACCGTTACGGCAACATCATGCAGGTCTTCAGTACCTACGAATCGTTGCGTGCCAAAAACGGCAAGCCGTTCGCCCGCGGAATCAACAGCTTCCAGTTGCTCTATAAAGACAATCGCTGGTGGATCGTCACCATCTTCTGGCAGGAAGAAGACCACGACTTTCCAATTCCGACGAAGTATCTTCCCGCGAAAAAGTAATCCGTCGAAACGGTTTCGCCGCAATCCCTTGGAAGCTGAGCCAGAACTCTGGATGGCTGTGGTATAAATAAATACCGAAGTCCGGTATATCCGTTTCTTATAAGCGAGGATTTGTGGATTTTGGGCTGACCGACGAGCAGAAGCAGCTACGACGCACGGTGCGCGAATTCGCCGAGGGCGAAATTCTCCCGCACGTCATGGAATGGGATGAAGCGTCGAAATTTCCCGCGGAATTGATCCCCAAGTTGGCCGAGATGGGCTTTCTCGGCGTGATCTTCCCGGAAAAATACGGCGGCGCGGGCATGGGCTACGCCGAATACGCCATCATCATCGAAGAGCTCTCGCGCGTCGACGGCTCTATCGGAATTATTGTGGCCGCGCACAATTCGCTGTGCACCAATCACATTTACAAGTTCGGAACGGAAGAGCAGAAGAAAAAATACGTGACGGGCCTGGCGCAGGGCAAGAAACTCGGCTGCTGGTCCTTGACCGAACCCGAAGCAGGTTCCGACGCCGGGGGCACGCGCACCACCGCCAAAAAGGTCGGCGACAGCTGGGTCATCAACGGCGCGAAAACCTTCACCACCAACGGGCACTACGCCGATTACTGCGTGGCCATGGCCGTCACCGACCCCTCCAAGAAGAGCCACGGTATCTCGGCATTCATCATTGAGAAGGGCACTCCTGGCTTCAAGCCCGGCAAAAAAGAAAACAAACTTGGCTTGCGCGCCAGCGACACCAGCGAAGTAATTTTCACCGACTGCAAGATTCCAGCATCGAATCTTCTTGGCAAAGAAGGCGAAGGCTTCGTCAATAGCCTCCAGATCCTCGACGGCGGCAGAATTTCAATCGCTTCGCTCGGCCTCGGCATGGCGCAAGGCGCCTACGAATGTTCCGTGAAATACGCCAAGCAGCGCAAACAATTCGGCAAGGCCATTGCCGAATTCCAGGCCATTCAATTCAAGCTCGCCGACATGGCCACGGAAATCGAAGCCGCGCGCCTGCTCACCTATCAGGCCGCCTGGCTCGCCGACCGTAACATCGCAGCGGGAAATTATGACGCGCGCATCACCCAGGAATCCAGCATGGCCAAGTTGTACGCCGGCGAAGTGGCCGTGCGCGTGGCCAACGAAGCCGTCCAAGTCCACGGCGGCTACGGCTTTATCAAGGACTATCCGGCCGAAAAGTTTTATCGCGACGTGAAGCTCTGCACTATCGGCGAAGGAACCAGCGAGATTCAGCGCATGGTCATCGCCCGGCAGATTCTGGGCAACAAATAATTCTTCCCGGGTGCGGGCGGACTGAAAGAAGCGCTCGTTTCTCCGCGCATTTTCCTCTATCCTTTGTCTCCGGTTTGGCTGGGCTTCCTCTGGGCTGCGCCGTACCTGATCTGAAATGACCACCGCTGTCGACAATTGGGCCGAGCAGGTGCGTGCGGGAGACGTTCGCGCCATCTCGCGCGCAGTTTCGGCCATCGAAAACCGCGCCCCCGAAGCCGAAGAAATTCTGCGCACGCTTTTTCCCCACACGGGGAAAGCCTATCGCGTCGGAATCACCGGTGCTCCGGGCACTGGGAAGAGCACGTTGGTCGACCGCCTGGCCGCGCATTATCGCGCCGCGAAAAAAGGCGTAGGCATCATCGCCGTCGATCCCTCCAGCCCGTTTACCGGCGGGTCGATTCTCGGCGATCGAATCCGCATGCAAGGCCACGCATCGGATAATGGAGTCTTCATTCGCTCCATGGCCACCCGCGGATTTTTAGGCGGTTTGTCGCAGGCCACGCGCGACACCACGCTGCTGCTCGACGCGGCTGGCAAAGACGTGGTGATCATCGAGACGGTGGGCGTGGGCCAGGGTGAAATCGAAATCGTGCGGCTCGCGGATTGCACCATCGTAGTGCTGATGCCCGGCATGGGCGACGACGTCCAGAACCTGAAAGCAGGCCTGATGGAAATCGGCGACATTTTCGTGCTGAATAAATGCGACCGCGAAGGGGCCGACCGCTTCGAGCAGCAGCTGAAAGGAATTCTGCAGTTGGTGCCGGAGCGCGAAGGCTGGCGTCCGCCGGTAGTGCGCACCATCGCCAGCGAAGATCGCGGCATCGACGTGCTGGCTGCCGAAATCGAGAAGTTCCGCAAGCATTTCGAATCCGCCGCCGAAAAGCAGTCCCGCGAAATCGGCCACTGGAAAGAATGGATCCTGCAGTTGCTCGAATCGCGGCTGATGGAGCGCGTGGTAGGCGAGCACCTCAACGAAGCCGAACTAGAGCGCATCGCCGGCCAGGTGGCCGCTCGCCAGATGGATCC
This sequence comes from uncultured Acidobacteriota bacterium, assembly GCA_963711325.1. GTDB lineage: Bacteria > Acidobacteriota > Terriglobia > Acidiferrales > UBA7541 > Palsa-295. The sequence goes on from CAVQDR010000003.1 coordinate 713,120, forward strand.
TTACGCGGCGGTGAACCAAATCTTGACGAAAGCGGGCCTGGGAGCAAAAAGTTGAAACTTGGGGAACTGGAATTTCACATTCTGGTGGATGGCAAAGTCTATCTCGATGGCGGCGCGATGTTCGGCGTGGTTCCCAAAGTGCTTTGGGAGAAAAAAGCGCCTGCCGACGCGCGTAACCGCATCGAGATGGCCATGAATTGCCTGCTGGTCAAAGCCGGTGGAAAAAACATTCTGGTGGAAACCGGAGCGGGCGCGAAGATATCTCAAAAATTCCGCGACATCTACGGCCTCGACGGTCCGTTCCTCAACAACCGCCTGCGCGATTACGGCCTGGACGTCAGCGAAGTCGACATCGTTATCAATACTCATCTGCATTTCGACCATTGCGGCGGAAACACCCGCGTGGCCGGCGATAAAGTCGTGGCCATGTATCCCAACGCCCGCTATGTAGTCCAGCGCGGCGAATACGAACACGCCAAGCGCCCCAATGAACGCGATCACGCCAGCTACATTCCCGACAATTACGTGCCGATCCACACCGCCGGAAAACTTTCGCAGCTCGAAGGCGATCGGGCCATCGCGCCCGGCGTCGAATTGATCCGCGTGCCCGGCCACACTGAAAATATGCAATGCGTAAAGCTGAGCGGCGGCGGGAAGACGGCTTTCTTTTTCGCCGACCTGGTGCCCACCGAAGCGCATCTCAACCTGCCCTGGATCATGGGCTACGATCTGTATCCGATGACGACGCTCGAAAATAAAAAGAAGTGGATTCCGGAAGTGGTGAAAGAAGGCTGGCTGGCAATCTTCGGCCACGACGCAAAAAATCCCGCAGCGTATCTGCGCGATCGGGATGGCATGCTCGTTGCCGAACCCGCAAAGGTGGATTAAGAATGGCGAAAGCAAAAAAGAAACCGGCAGCGAAGCGTGGCGGCAAAACCAAAGCCGAAACCGTAAAAATCGGCATCATCGGCGGTAGCGGTCTGTATCACATGGAAGGACTGACCGACACGCGCGAAGTTCGAGTCAAGACTCCGTTCGGCGATCCCTCCGACGCCATCGTCATCGGTACGCTCGAAGGCCAGCGCGTTGCTTTTCTCGCGCGCCACGGACGCGGCCACCTCTACTCGCCCAGCGATATCAATTACCGGGCGAATATCTGCGCCATGAAGATGCTCGGCGTCGAGCGTATTCTTTCAGTCAGTGCCGTCGGCTCGCTGCGCGACAATCTGCCGCCCATGGATTTCCTGATCGCCGACCAATTCTTCGACCGTACCCGCGGCCGCATCGCTTCCTATTTCGTCGGCGAGAAGGGAATCGTGGCCCACGTCGGATTCGACAAGCCCACCTGCACCCATCTTTCTGCGCATGTGGCCGACGCCTGCGATAAAGCCCGCGTCAAAGCGCATCGCGGCGGTACCTACGTCTGCATGGAAGGCCCGCAATTTTCCACGCTGGCCGAATCGAATCACTATCGCCAAGGACAGTTCGACGTCATCGGCATGACCAACCTCACCGAAGCCAAGCTCGCCCGCGAAGCCGAGCTGTGCTACGCCACCATCGCCATGATTACCGATTACGATTGCTGGCACCCGCAACACGATTCGGTGACGGTCGCCGAAATCATTCAGAATCTCACCAGCAACGCCTCAAACGTGCAGCGCGTGCTCCATCAGGTGGTCCGCGCGTTGCCCGCGGAGCGTTCCTGTAAATGCGGCTCGGCGCTGGCGCACGCCATTCTCACCGACCGCAAAATGATTCCCGCTGCGGCCAAGAAGCGCCTGGCCCCAATCATCGGCAAATACATTTCCTAGTTTCATCTCGATCCGGCACTTGCCGGAATTCATCTCAGGAGACTTCATGTCTTTACTCGTAGTCGGTTCGCTCGCATTCGATGGCATCGAAACGCCGCACGGCAAGCGCGACCGAATGTTGGGCGGCGCGGCCAGTTACATCGCACTGGCCGCCGCACAATTCACTCCGGTGCGCGTAGTCGGAATTGTGGGCGATGATTTCACCGCCAAAGAAATGGCCCAGCTCAAGCACCGCAACATCGATCTAACCGGCGTCGAAAAAGCCGCGGGCAAAACCTTCTACTGGGCCGGACGTTACAACCAGAACATGAACGAGCGCACCACCCTGGTGACCGACCTCAACGTCTTCGCTAATTTCCGCCCCACGCTGCCTGCGTCCTACACCGATTCGCCCTACATTTTCCTCGGCAACATCGATCCGACCCTGCAGCACTCGGTCCTCAATCAAGTGAAGGGCAAACCCAAAGCCGTCGGCCTTGACACCATGAACTACTGGATCGAGCGCACTCCCGCCGAGCTGAAAGAAACTCTCAAGCACATTCAAATCCTCATGATCAACGACGATGAGACCCGCCAACTCACCGGCGAGCACAACCTGACCCGCGCCGCCAAAATGATTTTCAAGATGGGACCGAAAACCCTGGTCATCAAACGCGGCGAACACGGCGCGCTGATGGTCCACGACAAGTTCCTCTTTTCCGTCCCAGCCTTCCCGCTCGAAACCGTCAACGACCCCACCGGTGCGGGCGATAGCTTCGCCGGCGGCTTCATGGGCTACCTGGCCAGCCAGAAGAACGTCACCGAGCAAACTCTGCGCCGAGCGATGGTCTACGGTTCGGTGATGGGCAGCTTCTGCGTGGAAAAATTCGGCGTCGAACGCCTCACGAGGCTGACCCGCAGCGAAATTTCCGCGCGCGCGCGTCTATTCTCACGGCTCACTTCGTTCCAACTCTAAACGCTGCCCGAAACCACAGAACGCAGGTGCAAATCCGCGCCGACATCAGCGATAATTTAAGTTCGCTGGGCGGCTGTCGCATTTTTGGCAAACGGAACGGGGGAATCGCCGGAATGAAGATGTTTGGTCGATACACACTGTGCCTGGCGCTGATCTGCGCGGCCACAGTCTTCGCACAGGAAAATTCCAAAACAGGTTTCCGGCTGGTGAAAGTCGATGCGGGGAAATTCACCGGAACGATTCGCTCGTTTCAGGGCCTGAATGGCCCGCCCTACCCGGTAGTGGCCGGGCTGCCACCACTGCTCCGTCAATACAAGGACCTAAATATCAGTCAGGTCCGGACCCACGATTTCATGGGCCCCACCGAAATCGATTCAAAGTTCGATCAGAACGGAGCCTTACTCTCTTGGCTGATTCCAGACGCCGCCCAGCGCGCCGCAGTGGTACAGGCCGGCAACGCCGCGATCATTTTTCCGGATTGGAATGCCGATCCGAATCTTCCCGCCAGTTACAATTTCAAGCCCACCGACCTGGTGATCACCGCGATCCAGGATAGCGGCGCGGAAGTGTATTACCGCATCGGCCGCAGCTTCGGCGCAAACACCGAACCGCCGCCTGATTTCGACAAATTTGCCAGCGTAGTGCAGCACATCGCCATGCACTACAACCAGAACTGGGACGATGGATTCCACTACCACATTCGCTACTGGGAATTTTGGAACGAGCCCGAGCTTTTCTGGTCCGGGACGCCGCAGCAGTTCTACCAGCTTTACGAAAAGACGGCGCGCGGCCTCAAAGCGGTTGATCCCCGGCTAAAAGTGGGTGGGCCGGCCAAAGCCTTCGCCTTCGATAACGGGCCTTATCGAGAGGGCTTCCTCGACTTCTGCTACAAGCATAAAGTGCCGCTCGATTTTTATTCCTGGCACGACTATTCGACCTCGGTGGCCGATCCCTACGACGCGGTGCGGACCGCAACAGAAATTCGCCAGGTTCTCGACGACTACGAATTCCCCAAAGCCGAAAGCATTATGTCCGAATGGAATTTGACCGCGGACTTTACCGATGCCTCGAAAGCCGTGCTGCAGGGAGCCTACAACGCCGCGTACGTCGGGGCCGTGCTGACCTACCTGCAGGATTCGTCGATCGATCAGGCGCACTTCTACCGTGGCGACGCGGCCTGGATGGGATTGTTCAACGCCCAGGGCGATTACTTCAAAACCGCCCACGCCTTTCAGGCCATGGGCCGCATGCAAAATACGCCGCGAAGATTGAAAGTCAAAGGCGACGACACTTTTGGCTTCGCCGTCCTGGCCGGCCGCTCCGCGGATAATACCACCGTGCAAATTCTCATCAGCAACTTCGCGAATCCCGACGCCTACAAACCGGCGATGCCCGCCATGCCCGAAGCGTCGATGAAAAACGCGCCGCACTGGCCCGATTTTTCCAGACTAAAATTTCTGCAGCCCCGCAAAGACGTGGTCTACCGCGACAACAAGGGTTACAACTTGCACGTCGATTACTTGCCCTGGGCCCCGCAGACCCCCTTCGTCGTCCGGCGTTATCGCATCAGCGCCAGCCAGAATTTCGATCTGGTCGATGAGCACGTCGCCAGCGGCAACACTTTGGATTTGTCCAACGCCCTGGAACCTTCGACCGTGGAGCTGATCGTACTGCAGAGGCATTAAGCATTAATTAAGCAGCAAACGTTTGGTGTGGCGATGAACGCTCTCCTGGAGAACTACGCCAACGGCTTTCGACGATCTCAGCCCGCAATCTCCGCCGCCCGCCGGCAGTGTCACCACTCTTCCGCCGTCCTCGCCTGAATCGCGTCTCGCCGAAACTAGCAAACGTCTATTGCCCTGGCTGATCGCCGTCGCCTTTTTCATGGAATCGCTGGACACCACCATTCTGAATACCGCCGTTCCCACCATCGCCGCCGCCCTGCACGTCGCGCCCTTGAACATGAAATCCGTGCTGGCCAGCTATACCTTGAGCCTCGCGGTTTTCATTCCCATCAGCGGATGGATGGCCGATCGCTTCGGCACCCGCCGTGTGTTCGCATCCGCGATTGGCATTTTCACCCTGGGATCTTTTCTGTGCGGCATTTCCAGCAATATTCACGTGCTGGTCGCGGACCGCATCTTGCAGGGCGTCGGCGGCGCCATGATGGTTCCCGTCGGCCGCCTGACCATGGTGCGGACCTTCGCCAAGTCCGAACTGGTCCGCGCCATGAGCTTCGTGGCTATCCCCGGCCTGATCGGCCCCATGCTCGGCCCGATAGCCGGTGGATTGATCGTCGGATATTTCCACTGGCGGCTAATTTTCTTCGTCAACTTGCCCATCGGCTTGACCGGCCTATATCTGGTCTACCGCCACCTGCCGGATTACCGCGAGAAAGATACGCACCCGCTCGATTTCACTGGCCTGATTCTTTTCGGCTCTGGTATTGCGCTGCTTTCGTACGTGCTGGAAGTCTTCGGCGAACACACTCTCTCGGCGCGCGCGGTTCTGGGCTTACTCGCGTTGTCCATCATTCTGCTTGCGGCTTACGGGCTGCACGCCACCCGCGCCAAATATCCGTTGCTGTGTCTCGCGCTTTTCCGCTTGCGCACTTTTCGTGCGTCCGTCAGCGGTAGCTTCATCACCCGTCTCGGCATCGGCGGCATCCCGTTTCTGTTTCCGTTGCTATACCAGGTAGGCCTTGGGTTCTCGCCCATTCAATCCGGCCTGTTAATGATGCCGCAGGCCATCGCCGCCATGAGCCTAAAGCTCACCATGCCAAAAATCCTGGCGCGCTTCGGCTATCGCGCCGTGCTGGTTTCCAACACCATCATCATTGGGCTGATGATTCTGCTGTTCGCCACCATCGGGCAGGGAACTCCTGTCTGGCTGATCGTCATGGAAGTTTTCTCCTACGGATTTTTCACCTCGCTGCAATACACCAGCATGAATACCCTGGTCTACGCCGAAATCGACGACGAACAGGCCAGCGCCGCCAGCACCATCGCCAGTACCATGCAGCAGATGTCGATCAGCTTCGGCGTCGCTTCGGCCTCTTTAGTCACTGCGTTTTTCATCCCGGATCACGCCCGCTCGAGTCCCGCGCAATTTATTCAAGGCATTCACCGCGCCTTCTTCGTGCTCGGCGCCCTGACCGTTGTTTCCACTCTGGTATTTCGCGGGCTCAAGAGCGGCGACGGCGATACCGTCAGCCAGAAGAAGGACATGCACGGCGGATAATTTTCGCCCCACGTCGCGCGCCCTTCGGCTAGAATCGCACTCGTTGCGCGCACGGGGGTGCGATGCCGCACGATCTGAATTCCTTCATTTTATTGCGCTTGTTGCTCGCCGCATTTCTCGGCGGCTTGGTGGGCCTGGAGCGCCAGTTGCGGCGCAAACCTGCCGGAATCCGCACCAACATGATGATTTGTTTTGGCGCGGCGCTCTTTACCATCATCTCGTATGAAATGGCCGGGGAAGTCACCGGCGACCACACTCGCATCGCCGCTCAGATCATTCCCGGTATCGGCTTCATCGGTGCCGGCGTGGTCATCCGCGAACGCGGCGCAGTGATGGGCATCACCAGCGCGGCGACCATCTTCGTCATGGCCAGCATCGGCATGGCCGTCGGCGCGGACATGATCAACACCGCAATTTTCGCCACCGCCATGGTCCTGGCCGCGCTCATCGGCATCGGCTTCCTCGAAGATCGCTTCGGCCTTCAGACTCACATGATGACTTTCCAGCTGACCTGCCCAGCGCATACCGAGGTGCTGGCTCCCGCACACCGCATCGTGGAAGAAGCTAAAATCGAGGCCCGCCGCTGGCAAACCCACAAAACCGCGGAGTGCTCCGTGGTCGATTTCGAAGCGGAGGTCACCACCCCGCAGGAACGCGAACTGCTCACCAAATTCGCCGGGCTGAACGCCAAAGTAGAAATTCGGCCATCGCGCAGTTGAACCGCGCAAATGGCTCTCGCGCCTGGCGTTACTCACCGGAATTCCTTCAATCGTTTGGGCCAACCAAACACGCCATTCCCGAATCCGAGTTGACGCGTGTGCGTGGGGATGCTATCAATTCTGTCGGGGTTTACGGCGCGGTTTGCATCGCTTCGACATTCCTCTTTCAGCAGATCGCATCTCATCGATTTTTTTTGCGCCTTTTTGAATCGAGACCCGAGTGACGCGCTCTTCGGGCGAAATTCAGCGGTGATTCGTACCAAATTCAGCGGAGGAATCGCTTGATGCACTTGCGGTGGACCATGTTCGGGATGCTCGCCATCCTTGCGGCGTTGGTATCGGGATGCGGGAGTTCGCAAACACAGCCCAACGCCACTCCGATCATTACCAACCTCGCGCCCGCCAGCATCACCGCCGGCAGCCAGGCGTTCACCCTGTTCGTCTCCGGAACTGGATTCATCAACAGCAATTCGGCGGGTGTTACCACCGTCTATTGGAATGGTTCACCGCGTACCGGCATCGTCAACACCAATACGAATCAGGTCGCGATGTCGATCTTGGCATCCGACGTCGCCTCTTCCGGTATCGCCACGATCACCGCCTCCAACCCCGCGCCCGGTGGAGGACTCAGCCAGAATTCCGCTACGTTCCGGATCAGTGCGGTTGTCGCCTCGACTCCGCTGATTGCCAGCATCACTCCCGGCACGGCCAGCCCCGGCGGCGCTTCGTTTACTTTGACGGTCAATGGAAATGGCGCGAACTTTGTGGCGCCAACCAATCCGCCGCCACCTGCCTGCCTTCCCCCGGCCAGTCCGCCCATTTGCGCGCAGTCCCAAGGGTCGATGGTGGAATGGAACAGCAGTCCGCGCACGACGACCTTCATGAGCCCGACGCAATTGACGGCGACGATCGAGATGACCGATATCACCACCGCGGGTTGCAATTCCATCACGGTCTACACACCCAACGGCGTCGGCGGTTTCATCTATTCCCCGAGCGTTTCGTTCGCGGTTTCCAAAGGCAGCGTACCGCTGGTTTGTTCCATCTCGCCCTCCACCGGCTTGCAGGGCGGACCCGCGTTCAGTTTGAACGTCTTTGGCGCGAATTTTACTGCCAGTTCGACGGTGCAGTGGAACGGCGGCATGCGGCCGACCACGTTCATCAGCAGTTCCGAGCTCGTTGCTCAGATCCCGGCGACCGACCTGGTGAAAGCCGGCAGTTTCCCGATCAGCGTTTCCGGAGCCGCCGCTTCCGCCGCCGTTAATTTCCTCGTCAACCCTGCGCCGCCCACCATCACTTCGCTTTCGCCGTCCACCTCCGTCGCGGGCAGCCCGGGCTTCACCTTGATGGTGACCGGTACCAACTACACGCAGGACACCGTCGTCGAATGGAACGGCAGTCCGCGGACCACCAGCTTTACCAGCACCACCTCGCTCAGCGCCCAGATCCTGGCCGCCGATGTCGCTAATGCCGGCACCGATTCCATCACGGTGGTCAATCCGCAGGGCGTAGGCGGAACTTCTCAGCCCTTTCCATACGTGGTCACCGCCGCGGCGGCCGCTGGCAATGCGAAGTTTCCCCAAGTCGTTTCCGTCAGCGCCCTCGGAGGCCCGGCCGATGGCCCCAGCGAATCGCCCGCCATCAGTTCGGACGGGCGCTACGTTGCCTTTTATTCCGAAGCGAAAAACCTGCTGGCTTCCGGCGCGGCAGGCAACGTCTACGTACGCGATACCTGCGCCGGAGTCTCCGCTTCCTGCACGCCGGCCACGCGCGCGGTCGATGTCGCCGTCGACGGGGGCGCGGCCAACGGCAAAACCGGCCGGCAAGTTTCGCTCAGCGGCGATGGCCGCTTCGTCGCGTTCCTGTCACGTGCCACGAATTTGGTTTCTGGGGGCGGGCAGGTTTCCTCCGGATTCTGGAATGTCTACGTGCGGGATATGTGCTCCGGGGCAAACGTGCCTTCCGGCTGCAACCCCCACACCGAATTGCTCTCGGCCAGTCTGAACGGGGAAGCCACCAATGGCCCGAGCGCCAGTCCGTCACTGAGCGGCGATGGACGTTTCGCCGCCTTCGTTTCTTCGGCCACCAATATTTCGACTGAGAATATCTTGGCGCATCCGCAGGTCTACGTCCGCGATACCTGCGCGGGTCCTACCGCGACCAAATCCTGCGTGCCGCATACCATTTCCGCCGCGCTCGATGACGATGATCGTTTGTCCAGCATCCAGAGCGGCCGCCCTGCGATTTCTGCCGACGGCCGTTTCGTCGCCTATGAAGCCTGGTCCGGCGCTTCCGCTACATCCAGCGTGCTAACCTCCTCCGCCGTTGTGCTGGCTGATACCTGTCAGGGAATTGATGCCGCCGCGGGCTGCACGCCTTCAGCGCATCGGATTTCCTATGCGGCCGATGGTTCTTTGCTGGGCGGCGTGAACATTGCGCCTTCCATCAATTCCGACGCGCGCTTCGTGGTCTTCGAATCGCAGCCTGCCGCCGGCGCCACCGACTCTGCCGCCACCAGCAAAGCTTTCCTGCGCGATACCTGCTTGGGTGCAACCGCGCCCGACGGCTGCGCGCCCTCCAGCACCGTCTTGAACGCGGCGTCTTCCGGCGTGGCCGACAAGAACCAGGTTTTCTCGCCGGCGATCAGCTCCTCCGGCCGTTACATTTCTTTTGTCGAGGGCCGCTCCGCATTTGCTTCGCCGACGGAATCGTCCACCGAAGGCGCCCTGCTGGTTCGCGACACCTGTTTCGGCGCGGCGCTGCCGTGTACCGCGCGGGCCTATGTCGTTGCCACTTCAAGCAGCGCTACCGCAAAAACCACTGCGGCCATCTCGTCCGTCTCCAGCGCCATCCGTTCGGTCAGCGTCGACCAATACACCGCCTCGCCCATCAGTTCCGACGGTCGTTTCGCGGCGTTCTACGCTCCCGGGACCGTCGCGGCGCAGCCCGCCAGCGGCGTCGGCGACGTCTGCATCTCGATCGCGTTGTTCTAGGTGGGGCCCCTGCTCCTGCCCGGATGTAAACACCGCGCTCCTCGCAACTGGACTCACCCTGCAAAATTCCTTATTCTCATTCGCGGCACATGCCGCAATCGCTAAAACCTCCTCCGCTGCAAGCAGGTGACACCGTTCGCATTCTTTCGCTCGCGAGCCCGGTTGATGAAGCGCGCCTGCACGCCGGTGCCGAAGAAATCGGCAACCTTGGCTTTCGTCCAGTCAGCGACGAGCAACGCGTCCTGGCTCGCGGCGATTTCTTTGCCGGCAGCGCCGCCGAACGCGGCTCCGCGCTGAAAGAAGCTCTCACCGAAACCACCACGCGTGCGATTTTCTGCTCCCGCGGCGGCTACGGCTCGAATTACCTGCTGGAAGGACTCAGCGTCGCGCTGGCCGCTCCGAAGATTCTGCTCGGATTCAGCGACCTCACTTCGCTGCAGATTTTTCTCTGGCAGAAATTTCGCTGGGTCACTCTTTATGGCCCGATGGTCGCCGCAGGCATCGACAAAGGCGCTGCCGTCGAGCACGGGTACGATCGGCCCAGCCTGATGCGCGCCATCACCGAGACAAAATCCGGATGGGCGATTTCGCTGGAAGGCTCCGAAGCCATTGTTCCGGGTTCCGCTGACGGCACGCTGCTCGGCGGCTGCCTCACCTTAGTCGAAACCGCGCTGGGCACTCCTTGGGAACTCGATACCCACGGAGCAATCCTGGTTCTCGAAGATCGCGGCATGAAGCCCTGGCAGGTCGACCGCGCTTTCATGCATCTAAAGCAGGCCGGAAAATTCCGCGGCGTATCGGCCATCGTTCTCGGCGATTTTCCGGAATGTGACGGTCCCGCCGGCTCGGAAACCGTCTGCGACGTCGTCCGCCGCGTCTTGGGCCCTCTGGGATTTCCGGTGGTCTGGGGCGCAGCCATCGGCCACACCGCGCGCGCCATGCTCACTTTGCCGCTCGGTGTGCGTGCGCGTCTGCGAGCCGATGATGCGCCGCAACTCGAAATTCTGGAACCGGCGTGTAAGCTCTGAACTAACAAATCTATTTCGCGAAATTATTTTCAGGGAGACCCGCCATCGCTACGCGGCCCATAAAAACTTCGGACCACATCCACCTGCTCGGCATCGCCGGGGCCGCCATGGCTCCCGTAGCTGGTATGTTGAAGGAACGCGGATTCCACGTTACCGGCTCAGACGTGAACGTCTACCCACCGGCTTCGACTCTGCTCGATTCACTGAAAATTCCGTATAACAACGGCTTCCGCGAAGAAAATCTGAAGCCCGCCCCGGACCTCTGCGTGGTTGGAAATATCATCGCCCGCGGCAATCCCGAAATCGAATACATCCTCGACGAAAAAATTCCGTACTGCTCCATGCCCCAGCTGCTCGAGGAATATTTTATTCCGCGCCACACATCCATCGTGGTGGCCGGAACCCACGGCAAGACCACCACCACCGCCATGCTCGCCTGGATTTTTCACGTCGCCGGGCGCCGCCCCGATTTCCTCATCGGCGGCGTGGCCCCTAATTTCGGTGATCGCAGCTATGGCTTGGGCGGCGGGGAAGAGTTCATCATCGAAGGCGACGAATACGAAACCGCCTTCTTCGATCGCGGCCCCAAATTCCTGCACTACCATCCCGACGAATTAATTCTCACTTCGCTGGAATACGACCACGCCGATATTTATCCCGATCTCGCTTCCATCTCGCTCCAATTCCGCCGCCTGGTCAATCTGGTTCCCCGCCGTGGCAAAATCCTGATGCTTGGTGAAAGCGCCGAACTGAAAGAAGTGACCGCCAAAGCCTTTTGCCCCGTCGAAACCTTCGGCTTCACGCCCGATTGCGACTGGTGCGCCGGAGACATTCATTGGCAGGACGACGCCACCGAATTCCGCGTGGCCTATCGCGGCAGCGAAGTCACCCGCGTCCGCATGCCCGTCGCCGGCCGCCATAATGTCTTGGACGCGCTAGCGGCCATAGCCATCGCCTACGGACGCGGCGTCGAATGTGAATCCATCGAGCAGGCTCTCGCCACTTTTACCAGCGTGCGCAAACGCATGGAAATCAAAGGCGAAGAGAGCGGCGTGCTGGTAGTCGAAGATTTCGCGCATCATCCCACCGCCATCCGCATGACGCTCGAAGCCACCCGCACCCGCTGGCCCCAACGAAAAATCTGGGCCGCGGTAGAACCGCGATCTAACACCATGCGCCGCAAAATCTTCGAGCATGTTTTGCCCGAAGCTTTGGCCCTGGCCGATTCCGTCGTCATCGGCCCGGTCAGCCGCGCGCAGCTTCTCGGCGAATCCGAACGCATGTCGCCCCAATCCATCGCCGAAGCCACCACCAAACTCGGCAAGCCCGCCAAAGCTTTTAATTCCACGCCCGAGCTGGCCGATTATCTGGCGTCTAATGCAAAACGTGGCGATATGGTCATGATCATGTCCAACGGCAGTTTCGACGGCCTCAGCGGCCTGCTACTCGAGAAATTCAAATCCAAAGATCAGGCGGGTCGATGAAATCACGGGCCATTCTTTTTCTTATCCTATTTTCCGCAGGCGTCGCGCTGCCGAGACCCGCGGCAGCGACTATCAAATACCGCATCTCGCTGAAAAATCCCGAAGCCCACATCTTTCACGTCCAGATGGAAATTCCGCCAGCGCCGCAGGGCATCGTAGTCGCCATCCCGGCGTGGAACGCTGTGTATCAAGTCCGTGATTTTTCCTATCGCGTGCGCGACGTCGAAGCCCGCATGTCCACCGATCCCGGCGCCGACCGCGTTCCGGTGCGCAAACTCGACAAACAATCCTGGCAGATCGCCTACCCCTGGGATGGCGCGCTTTCTCCCGGCGCGAAACCGGCCGTAGTCACCTATTCGATTGAATGGGACGATCCCGGCCCGTTCAATTCGCAGCTCAACGCCCATCACGCTTTCCTGAATTTTGCTGAAGTGCTGATGTATCTCCCGGATCGTCGCGGCGAAGCCACCGTCGTGCAGCTCGACGACATTCCCGCCGGCTGGCGCGTCGCTGCGCAACTCGCGGCCGTTCCCGATGCCAACGCCTTTCAAGCCGAAAGCTACGACAAGCTAGTCGACGCTCCCGCCGAAATCGGCAACTTCGAAGAATTCAGCTTCGACGAAAACGGTGCGCACTTTCGCGTGGTCGTCGACGGCAAAGACTACCGCCGCGATCGCCTGGAAAATTATCTAAAACACATCACTGAATACGAAACCAAGTTGATGGGCGGCGCGCCGTTCCCGGCCTACACTTTCTTCTTCCACTTCGGCTCGTATCCCGAAGCCGGTGGCGGCGGCATGGAACACGCCAACTGCACCGCGATTTCAGCGGTCTCCGCTGATTCCGCCGGGGTCACCGCCGCGCACGAATTTTTCCACGCCTGGAACGTGAAACGCATTCGCCCGCAGACTCTCGAGCCGGTCGATTTCACCCGCGAGCAATACACCCGCGCGCTGTGGTTCGCCGAAGGCGTCACCAGCACCTATGGTGCGTACACCCTCGAACGCAGCGGTCTTTTCACCAAAGACCAGTTCTACGCCGAATTCGCTTCGCAAATTAACGAACTCGATTCGCGGCCCGCGCGCCTCTGGCAAAGCGTCGAAGAATCCAGCCTCGACGCCTGGCTCGAAAAATACGACGAGTATCGCCAGGCCGATCGCAGCATTTCGTATTACAACAAAGGCGAAATCGACGGATTTCTGCTGGATCTCGCCATTCGCGACGCCACCGACAACCACAAGTCTCTCGACGACGTCATGCGCGCCATGAATGAGCAGTACGCCAAAGCCGGCCGCTACTACGACGACAGCACCGGCATCCGCGAAGTCGCCGAAAAAATCGCTGGCGTGAAGTTCGACGATCTTTTCACGCGGTACGTAGCCGGAACCGACGAGATTCCTTACGGCCCGCTACTCGCACCCGCCGGACTCGAGCTGAAACTCGAATTGCACAAGAGCGCCGACCTCGGATTCTGGACCGTGGGCCGCGCGCAAAATGGCGCCGTGGCCATTTCTCAAATCGTTCCAGGCAGCCCGGCCGAATCCGCCGGCCTGAAGGCAGGCGACATCATCCTCATGCTCAACAATCAGGCTCCCCCGCGTTATTTCCCGGGCTGGCTCACCAGCCAGAACCCCGGCGCGCGCGTCACGCTGCAAATCCAGCGCGACGGAAAGACTTCCGAAGTCGCCTACGCGCTCGGCTCCATCGAAATGAAGAAATATTCGATCGTCGAATCCGCGCATCCCACCGAAAAACAAAAACGCATCCGCGAAGGCTGGCTCCGCGGCGAAACCAACTGACGCCCGATGGTGCCCAATGGCGCTTGAATCATGATCCGCACCCTAATCGTCCTGCTCTATTTCTCGCTGGCCATGCTACTGGTCCTGCCGTTCCTGGTGCTCTGGACCATCCTCACCAGCGACGCCAATTTCATGTACCACGTTTTCGTTCAGTACGGCCTGCGCATCGGCCTGCGCATCGCCGGAATTCACGTGTGCGTTGAAGGCCTTGAAAATGTACCGCCCGGAGTTTGCATCTTTGCCTCAAATCACGCCTCCAATCTCGATCCCATCGCGCTGACCCCGCAGATTCCCCGGCGCGTCGCGCTGCTGGCCAAAAAAGAAGTCTTCCGTATCCCGGTGCTCTCCAAGGCCATTCGCCTGGCCAAACTGGTCCCGGTCGATCGTGGCGATAGCGAGGCCGCCGCCGAAAGCGTTGACACCGCCATCAAATACCTGAAGGAAGGTCTTTCGTTCTGCGTCTACCCGGAAGGTACCCGCAGCCGCGATGGCCGCTTACTCCCATTCAAACGCGGAACGTTCGTCATGGCCATTCGCGCCGGAGTTTCGGTCGTTCCGGTTTCACTCGCCGGAACGCAGAATCTGATGCGCAAAGGAGACTGGCGAATATTTCCCGGGGAAGTGGTAGTGAAGTTTGGCCCTGCCGTCGATGCTACCGCCTACAGAACGGAGCAACGCGAAGAATTGCGCCAGCGCGTGCAGGACCTAGTAGTCGACGGATTGCCCGACGATCAGAAGCCGCTCGCCAACGCTGCCGGGCGAGTCGAAAAGAGTTAATTTCCACTCAATTTGTCCACCGCGTCGCGCAATTCTCGTAGCTGTTTCTGCAATTCCGGCAAGCGATTGAAAACTGCCACGGATTTTCTCCACCCCAGCGTTTCCGTTGCCGGATAACCCGAATACACCGCATCCGCCGGAACGTCAGAGGGAACTCCCGACTGCGCCGTCAGTACACTTCCATCTCCAATGGTCAAATGTCCCGCCGTCCCCACCTGCCCGGCCAGAATGCAGCGGTTGCCCACCTTAGTCGTCCCCGCCAACCCAACCTGTCCGCACAACATCGTGTCCTCGCCGACTTTGCAGGCGTGACCCACCTGCACCAGATTATCAATTTTCGTCCCGCGCCCGATGCGCGTCTCACCCACCGTAGCCCGATCGATCACGCTGTGCGCCTGAATTTCTACATCGTCTTCGATCACCGTAATTCCGGACTGGCGCATCTTGTACCACCCGCCTTCAGCGTTACGCGCAAATCCGTATCCGTCGCTGCCGATGGTCACGCCGTTCTGCAGCAGCACCCGGTTCCCGACGCGGCAGCCTTCTCTAATCGTCACATGCGAATGCGCGAAAAAATCGTCGCCGATTTTCGCCCCGCGATACACCGTCACAAAACTGTGCAGCACCGCGTTGCGCCCGATTTCCGCATCGTCCTCGACCACACAATAAGGCCCGATATGCGCTCCCGGCGCGATCTTCGCCGTCGCCGCAATCACCGCCGTCGGATGAATCTCCATCGTAAATTCCGGCGCCGGATAAAAAATCTCAATCGCCCGCGCGAAATCCAGATATGCATTCGCCGACCGCAGCATGGGAATCGCGGCAGGGGACTCATCCTTCGAAACGATGATGGCCGAAGCGCGCGTCGTCTCCAGCGTCCGGCCGGTATTTGCGATTCACCAGGAACGTCAGCTCGCCCGGCTGCGCTTCCTCAATCCCGGCCACGCCGCGAATTTCGACCTGGGCGTCGCCTTCCACCTCGCAGCCCAGCCGCTTCGCAATTTCCCCAAGTCTCATCACTCACCTCGTGGTTGCTTCCTAGCGAATGTACATCACGCGCCACACCAGCGGATAGAGCGCACGTATGCCTATCCGCAATAGGTCGCGATGCATAAAAATCTAAATTATTCGGTAAACAGTTTGGATTGCGAAGCAGGAACGCCCCGGCCTTCCGGAGGCGTGCGCCGGGCGGCGCCTACCACTCCTAAAACTTTCACTTCTTCCAGCGAGCCGCGCGGAATGTAGATCCTCAAATTATTTCCATGCAAGTCGGGCGGGGTAATCTGTACGCCAGAATCGAGCAGGTCCAGCAGGTCATTACCAATCAGCCCTTCCATCACATCCTCATCGCGAAACCGCAGCCGCACCCACAACCCATCCAGCTTCGGCCGGCTCAAGAACACCTTCCGTTCCGGCTGAAAGGGATCCTGAAATTCACGCACAAAATACACGCACTTCACCGCCGGCAGGGAAATGGGCCGATGCGCTCCATCTGGGGTCAGCAAATCGATGCTGCCGTCGCTTACCAGCTCGCCCGGATTCAAATACCCTTTCACCGGCGTCCGGTCAAACAGCATAACCACCACCTTCTTGTGGGTGGACGTCGGCGCGCGATCTTTGGCGGAAACTGGCATTTTCGGGCTGAGAATCTTGCTAAGACTGCAGGAGTTATGTTATTCTGGCGCCAGTTTTTGTCAAGTCATTGGTGCTTAAAGGGTTAGCATCGGAGTTCACGCCGATTGACCGAGAAAGGCAAGCTCCTAAAATCTGCCTCCGTCATAGCCCTAATCACTGTTATCAGTCGTATTTGCGGATACTTACGGGATCAGCGGGTGGCGCTTTTGCTGGGCACCACTCCCGTCGCCGATTCGTTCATTTTGGCCTTCCGCATCCCCAACATGATTCGCCGCATGACCAGCGAAGGGGCCTTGGGGGCATCATTTATTCCGGTTTTTACCGGCTATCTGCGCAACAAAGCGCAACGCGACACTTGGGCCTTCGCCCAGCGCATGTTTTGGGATATGGCCGTCGTTCTGGCCCTCGTAGCCATTCTGGGGTGCGTATTTTCAAAGCAAGTCATCGGAATCTTTACATTGATGGGCGTCAATCACGTCCATTGGGACCAGGCGATCTACCTCAACCGGATCATTTTCCCCTGCGTTCTGTTCATGGGCCTTTCCGCTCTGGCCGCCTCGATTTTGCACAGCTTTCAGCAGTTCGCCCTTCCAGCCTTCACCGGTGTTTTATTCAATCTGGTGGTCATCGTCTTTTCGCTTTCGCATTTTCTACCGGCCCATCATGAAGTGGGCGCCCGAGGCCTATCGCACTCCGGCCGTCGCGCTGGCCGTTGGCATTCTGGTCGGTTCCGTGGCCGCTCTGGCTTTGCAGCTTCCGGCGCTGCGCCATCTGGGCATGAAGTTCCGTCCCGACGTGAATTTCCAGGATGCCGGCGTGCGCAAAACCGGAAAACTGATGGCGCCGATTTTCTTCGGCACCGGCGTCTTTCAGCTCAATTTTTTCATCGACACGATTTTTGCCACCTCCTCGCGGATGCCCACCGGCAGCATCACCTCTCTCTACGTTTCGGATCGCGTGATGGAGCTGGTCCTCGGCGTTTACGCCATGGCGCTTTCCACCGTGATTCTGCCCGCTATGTCCCATCACGCCGCCGCCGGCAAGCATCAGGAAATGAAGCAGACCTTCGGCTTCGCACTCCGCATCGTCTCGTTCATCACCATTCCTGCCGCGCTGGGTTTGATTTTGCTGCGCGTGCCGATCACTCAGGTTTTATTTCAGCACGGGGAATTCGGCGTGCGTTCCACGGCGCTCACTTCTCACGCCTTGCTGTTTTATTCGCTGGGGCTTCCGGCCTTCGCCGCCATCAAGCTGATCACGCCGATGTACTACTCGACGCACGACACCATCACGCCCACCAAAGTGGGCCTGTACGCGATGGGCTTGCACGTCACGCTTGAACGTAGTGCTGCTTTTCGCCTTCGGCCGCTACCTCTGGAACGCCAGCCCGGCGCTGGCCAGTTCGCTCGCCGCCTACTTCAATTTCGCCGCGCTCTTCGTAATTTTTCGCGGGCGCTACGGCAGCCTGGGAGCCACCGCGATATTCAGTTCGCTGGGCAAGATGGCCGTCTGCGGCGCAGCCATGGCCGGGGCCTGCGTGGTAGCGCTGCGCTACGCCCACTTCGAAACCATCGAGCATTTTGGCTCGCGCGCCGCGATGCTTGCGGTCCTGATCGCGATTTGCGTGGGAGTTTATTTCGCCCTGGCCAAGCTCTTGAAATGCGAAGAGCTGCCTGAATTATTTTTATTGCTGCAGCGTGCTGAGCCCGAAGCGGTAACTCTGGGAGTCGACGTCTAGCCCGGGCAAACTTTTGCGAGGCAAGCGAATTTGGAAGCGCACATACGATCGTTCCTGAATTACCTGCGGGTCGAAAAAGGCTTGGCGGATAACACCCTGTTCGCCTATCAGCGGGACATGGTGAAGTTCGCGAATTTCATCGAGCAAGCAGAAGGTCCGTACCGAAAATATCCAGCGTTCTCACGTGGTCGATTTCCTGCGTTCGCTCTACCTCAGCAAGCTCGACAGCCGTTCCGTGGCGCGCCATCTGGTCACCATCCGCCATTTCTTCCGCTTCTGTTTTGCCGAAGGCGTAATCAAGGAAGACCCTGCCGCCAACATCCAGTCTCCGAAGTTCCGCCAGAGCCTGCCGGAATTCCTCAGCCTCGCCGAAGTCGACCGCTTGCTCACCCAGCCGGACGTTCATTCGACGCTCGGCTTGCGCGACAAAGCCATGATCGAGCTGCTCTATTCCACCGGCTTGCGCGTCTCCGAATTGTGCGGCCTGAAATCCCAGGACATTCAGATGGAACTCGGCTGCCTGCGCTGCATCGGCAAAGGCAATAAAGAACGTCTCGTTCCGGTCGGCAAACAGGCCCTGCAGGTGATTCAGCGTTACGTTGTCGAATCGCGGTCGCAAATTCTGGGTGACCGCATTTCGTCTTATCTTTTTCCCTCGCGCTCCGGCGCTCCCATGAGCCGCATCGCGTTCTGGAAAATTCTAGGCACTTACGGAAAGAAAGCGGGCCTGCGCAAGGCGCTTACGCCGCACATGCTGCGTCACAGTTTCGCCACGCACCTGCTCGATCGGGGAGCCGATTTGCGCTCCGTGCAGATCATGCTGGGCCACGCGGACATCGCCACCACTCAGATTTACACGCACATCGTTGAAGAACGGCTGAAACAGGTTTACAAGGCACATCACCCGCGCGCCTGAATTCACAGCGCCGGAATTTGAAAGGCGGAAAAAGCATGCCCGATTACATGTACTTGCTGGAAAGCAGACTTTCCCCGGAACAGCGCGCCGTCATGGAACGCGTGCAGGAACTCGCCCGTGCCCAGGACCTGAACGTCTATCTCACCGGCGGAGCCGTTCGCGACTTGATTTCCGGCATGCCCATTCGCGATCTCGATTTCACCGTCGAAGGCAATCCTGCGAAGATGGTCCGCGAACTCGAAAAGGGCGGCGCCTCGCTGATTTGGGAAAGCGATAAAATCCGCCACCACGAAGTTATCTTCTCGGGCGACGTCGACGGTTCCATTTCCGCGGCGCGCGAAGACCACTACGAGCGCCCCGGCGTCAAGCCCGAGTACCGCTTCTCCAGCATCATGGAAGATCTGAAGCGCCGCGACATCGGCATCAACGCCATCGCCATCTCGCTCAACACCCAATCCCGCGGCCTGCTGCTCGATCCCATGAACGGCCTCGCCGATCTCGAGAAGCAGGAAATTCGTGTGCTCTCCATTCACGCCTTCACCAATCAGCCCATCCGCCTGATGCGCACCTTGCGCTATGCCGCGCGCATGGATTTCAAGATGGAGCCGCGCACCCAGGAATGGTTCGACCTGGCCATGGAGCGCGGCTTGATCGAGCGCATCGAGACCAGCGACGTCGGCCACGAACTCCGCTCCATGGCCCGCGACGACAATCCGTCGGCCACGCTAAAGCAGTGGGAATCGCACGAGATGCTGGAGCTGATTCATCCCGCATTGCAGAAGCGCAAGCCGGATTACGACAGCCTCAACAAGCTCGCCCGCGTGCGTTCGAATCTCTACGGCTACGGCTTGCGCCCGCGCCTGCATCTGGCCGTCACCTATTACACCCTCGGCCGCCTGAAGGATCGCGAAGCCGCCTCCGCTCTGCGCAACATGGAATATCGCGCCGCGGAAATTGACGCGCTCGGCAAGCTGGTTCCCGAAACGCAGAAAGTCGTTAAGGTTCTGAAGAGCCCGAAAACCAACGCCGCTAAGGACGCCTTACTACTATCTCGCCTCGTTGCCCGCCGAAGTTCTGGCCTTCATCGAAGTCGAGATGCCCAATCCGCGCGCGCTTTCCAAGATTCGCAATTACCTGCAGAAGTGGCGCCCGCTGCGCATGGCTACACCCGCCGGAGAACTCGAAGCGCTCGGCGTCGAACGCGGCCCGAAATTCGACAAGATCGTCGACCAGTTCTTCGAATTGCAATTGCGCGGCAAAGGCAAGACACCCGAAGACCGCACCAAGATTTTGAAGAATCTCGCCGGCATCAAGGACGAGCCCAAAAAGCCCGAAAAAGTTAAAAAAGAAAAGAAGGGTGGCGAAAAGGAGGCCGCCGTGGCCGAAGCCAAGGGCGGCGGGAAGTCCAAACCGCAACCACCAGCGCCCGCGGGAAAATCCGCCGCGCAAAGCTCCGGCCGCTGAAGCCGCCGCAGAAACCAACCCAGTCCGCGGCCGCCGCCATCGGCGCGCGCGCCCAGGCCAAACACGATAAGGCCGAACACGACAGCAAAGCCGCGTCCAAGCAAGCAGGCAGGAAACCCGCGAAAAAATCAAAAAAGTAATTTCGTTTTTGGTTTCTGGCCAGGAAGGGAACAGGAAGACTTACGCAAACTTTGGAGCTGGTTTAAAATAAACACGAATGGCTGCCTCGAACTTTGTTCACTTGCACCTGCACACCGATTACTCGCTCCTCGATGGAGCCTGCGAAATCGGTGAACTCACTTCCGAGGCCGCCCGCCGCGGCATGCCCGCCGTGGCCGTCACCGACCACGGCAATCTCTTCGCCGCCGCCAGTTTTTATCATCAAGCCACCACCCACGGCGTAAAGCCCATCATCGGCTGCGAAATGTACGTCGCTCCCGACAATCACAAGAACCGCGGCACCGGCGCCGAACGCTCCAATCACCTCGTCCTGCTCTGCGAAAACGAAACCGGCTACAAAAATCTGATCAAGCTGGTCTCCACCGGCTATCTTGACGGCTTCTATTACAAGCCGCGCGTCGATCATGAACTCCTCGCCAAACACAGCGAAGGCCTGATCGCGCTTTCCGCCTGCCTGCGCGGCGAAGTCGCCGATGCCATCCTTTCCGACAAATATGATCAGGCCAAGGCCAACGCCCACCGCCTCCGTGACATTTTTGGCAAACAGAATTTCTTCCTCGAAGTGCAGGACCAGGGCCTCGAACAAGACATTCGCGTCAATCGCGACTTGGTTCGCCTCTCGAAGGAAAGTGGCATCCCGCTGGTCGCCACCAACGACTGCCACTACCTGACCCAATCCGACTCGCATGCGCAGGAAGTCCTCATGTGCATTCAGACCGGCAAGACCATGAGTGACGCTGCGCGCATGAAATTCGCCACCGACCAGTTTTATTTCAAGACCGGCGAGGAAATGGCTCAGGTGTTTCGCGAGATCCCTGATGCCGTCACCCGCACCGTGGCCATCGCCGATCGTTGCAACGTAAAAATTCAGCGCGTCGGCAATCCTTTCCCGGAATTCAAAGTTCCCGAAGGCCACACCACCGACTCGTACTTTGAAAAAGTAGTCCGCATCGGCTTCACCGAACGCGCCCAGGTCCTCGAGCAGCTCGCCAAAGAAAATCGCCTGCGCCATCCGCTCAACGATTACGAAAGCCGCCTCACCGCCGAAATCGAAATGATCAAGAAGATGCGCTTCGCCGGCTACTTCCTGATCGTTTGGGATTTTATTCACTACGCTCGCGCCCAAGGCGTTCCGGTGGGCCCCGGACGCGGCTCGGCCGCCGGCAGCCTGGTTAGTTACGCGCTAAGAATTACCGACGTCGATCCCATGCAGTACGAACTGCTCTTCGAGCGCTTCCTGAATCCCGAACGCATCTCCATGCCCGATATCGACATCGACTTCTGCATGCGCCGCCGCGGCGAAATCATCGAATACGTCCGCCAGAAATACGGCAGCGAAAGTGTCGCCCAGATCATCACCTTCGGGACCATGGCCGCCAAAGCCGTCCTGAAAGACGCTGGCCGCGCCCTCGACATGCCTTACGGCGACGTCGACCGCCTGGCGAAAATGATTCCGCTGACCCTGAATATTTCGCTCGAGGAAGCGCTGAAGCAGTCCCCGCAGCTTGAATCCGCCTGCAAGGAAGGTCCGTACAAAGCTCTGATCGACGTCGCCATGCGACTGGAAGGCCTAGCCCGCCACGCGTCCACGCACGCTGCCGGTGTGGTCATTTCGCCCCAGCCGCTCACTGAAATCGTTCCACTCTACAAGTCGAACAAGGAAGAAATCACCACGCAGTACGACATGAACGCACTCGAGCGCATTGGCCTGCTCAAAATGGATTTCCTCGGCCTCACCACGCTCACCGTTCTCGACGACGCCGTCCGCATGATTAAAGACAACCGCGGCGTCGACATCAATCTCGCCACGTTGACCTTCGACGACACGAAAACCTACGAACTCTTCGCTCGCGGCGAAACCAGTGGCATTTTCCAGTTTGAATCTCACGGCATGCGCGACATTTTGAAGCGCTACCAACCCACGCGCCTCGAAGACTTAACCGCGCTCAACGCGCTCTACCGCCCCGGCCCCATTCAGGGCGGCATGATCGATGATTTCATCGCCCGCAAGCACGGCAAGAAAAAAGTCACCTACGACCTGCCCGATCTCGAAGCGATCCTCTCCGAAACCTGGGGCGTCATCCTCTATCAGGAACAGGTCATGCAGATCGCCAACCGTCTCGCCGGATTTTCCCTCGGTGACGCCGACCTGCTCCGCCGCGCCATGGGCAAAAAGAAACACGAAGAAATGGCCGCCCAGCGCGAAAAATTCCTCACCGGATGCATCGCGCGCAAAGTAAACGCCAAGAAGGCCGAAAAAATCTTCGACCTCATGGCCGAATTCGCGGGCTACGGTTTCAACAAATCACATTCCTGCGCCTACGCGCTGCTCGCCTACCAGACCGCCTATCTCAAAGTTCACTATCCCGTCGAATTCATGGCCGCCATGCTCAGCGCCGAAGCGGGGAACACGGAAAAGGTCGTGAAGTACATCAATGAGGCCCGCGGCATGGGCATTCGCGTTCTCCCTCCCGACGTTCACGAAAGCGGTTTGTATTTCACTCCGGTGGGCGACGACATTCGCTTCGGACTCGCCGCCATCAAGAACGTCGGCGAAAACACCGCCAAAGCCATCTGCGCGATTCGCGCCGAACACGGCGACTTCCACGGCTTCTTCGGTTTCTGCGAAGCCATCGAATCGAAATTCATCAACAAGCGCGTGCTCGAAAGCCTGACCAAAGCCGGAGCGCTCGATTGCCTCGGCGGGTCGCGCGGCCGCATTTACGCCGCCATCGATCAAGGCATCTCTCGCGGCCAGAAAAAAAGCCAAGCCAAAGCCGTCGGCCAGGGCGGCCTGTTCCTGGTCAGCCCCGGCGCCTCTTCCGCATCCAGTGATTCCTACTGGCAGCAGACCGAACTGCCTCCCGCCGAAGACTGGACCGAAGAGCAGCAGCTCGCCGGTGAATATGCCGTCCTTGGCTTTTATATTTCCGGCCACCCGCTCGATAAATACGCCGGCCGCCTGAAAGATCTGAACGCCGTCGAACTTGCCACCATGGAATCGCGCCGTAACGGCGAAGACATCGTCGTCGCCGGCATCATCGTGCAGATGCGTCCCATGCGCTCGCGCCGCGGCGCGCGTTGGGGAATTTTCACCCTACAGGACCGCACCGGCGTCATCGAAGCCCTCGCCTTTCCCGAAGCCTTCGGCAAACTCGAACACGTTCTCAAGACTAATACGCCGCTGCTGGTCAAGGGCCGCGTCGCCATCGAAGACGTCGGCACTCGCCTGATCGTCGCCGACGCCCGCCTGCTCGAAAGCGTCGCCGATAAAGTTCCAACCCAGCTTCGCGTGCGCGTCGATCTCAGTACCGTCGATTCCGGCGCGCTCGATCGCCTCGAAAAACTCTTCGGCAGTCACCCCGGCCGCTGTAAAGTTTCCTTCGACCTGGTGCAGAATGACGGCACCGAAGCCACTCTCGACTCCGGTCGCGCAGTCCAAGCCGATCGCGAGATGCTCGAACGCGTCCGCGAAATTTGCGGCAGCGATTCCGTGGCGGTGGTCTAATGCGGCCCAGCGCAGCGAGGACCAGCAAGTGAGCACCAAAGACACCGGCGGCAAGGGCGACCCAAAAGTCCTGACCACGGCCGAAGCCCGCAAAGTTCGCACTCGCAAAGAACGCCGCGAGCGCTTGAAGAAACTCAAAGTCCTGAAAGAAGCTCGTCGCGCCAAACGCGAAGCGGCAGCAGCCAAAATCGCGGCTCACACAGCAGCTCAAATCGCGCAGCTGACGCCCACCATCGAAGCGCCAGCAACGAAACACAGCGCCGAATCCAAAGCGAAATCCGTCGGCACGATCAAGCCCACAGTACAGAAAAGCATCAGCCCCGCCGCCGACCTCGAAAAACAAAAACAGCGCGCCATCGACGCGCTCGAACGCGACGTTGCCGAACTCAGCCGCCTCACCGCGCCCACTGGCGAGCAATCCGGCGAAATTTCCCGCATCCGCAGGGAGGTCGACGAGCTCAAGCGCGATTTCTACACCCATCTCGGCGCCTGGCAGCGGCTCCTTCTCGCCCGCCACCCGCTGCGCCCCTACACCGACGATTACATCCGTCTGCTCTTCACCGACTTCTCCGAAATTCACGGCGATCGCAATTTCTCCGACGATCCCGCTCTAATCACCGGCATGGCCAAATTTCACGGCCGCCCGGTCATGATCGTCGGCAACCAGAAAGGCCGCGACCTCAAGCAGCGCATGGCCCGCAATTTTGGCCAGGCCAAACCGGAAGGCTATCGCAAAGCTCTGCGCGCCATGCAACTCGCCGCAAAATTCGGCCGTCCCGTAATCGTTTTCATCGATACGCCCGGCGCCTATCCCGGCGTTGACGCCGAAGAGCGCGGCCAGGCCGAAGCCATCGCCCACAATTTACGTGAGATGGCTCGCCTGCCGGTTCCGGTCATCGTCACCATCACCGGCGAAGGCGGTTCCGGCGGCGCGCTAGCCATCGCCATCGGCGACCGCATCTACATGCTCGAAAATTCGGTCTACTCGGTCATTTCACCGGAAGGCTGCGCCACCATCATGTGGCGCGATTCCACCAAAGCCGAAGTCGCCGCCGAAGCCCTGAAAATCACCGCGGCCAATCTACTCGAAATGAAACTGATCGACGAAATCGTTTCCGAACCCGAAGGCGGCGCGCACACCAATCCCGAAGCCACCGCCAAATCTCTCGACCCCATTCTGCAAAGCGCCCTCGGCGAACTCTCCCAGCTCACGCCGCGTCAACTCGTCGACCAGCGCTACCAAAAATTTCGCCAGATGGGCCAGTTTTTCGCCTAAAGCCGCGGGATCATAAAAGATGGATAGCGTCACGTAGGCATCTCGATCTGCCGCCTACAGTAAATGATTTAGGAACATCGGGTAACGCCTCGGTTGTGCCCGTCTGGCCTCGTTGTTATCTTGCGCCCGTCTAAACGGATTACTTCCACGGGGAGGGAAGCGTGAGGAATCTCGGAATTGGGTGGGTCATCTACGGCCTGTTGCGCCTGATCATGGCACTCGGCGTTTTCATGTACAGCCCCACCCTGACGCTCATGTGGGGAGCCCTACTCAACCGCGTCCCAAATCCACTTGTGCTGATGGATTACTTCCATATCTTCCTAGTCTTCGCCATTATCCTCGGCATCGTCGCCGGAGTCGTCTCTATCATTGCCGGGCTGTCGCTCATGTCTCGCGGAGCCGCCGCTCGCAGCATGGGTCTCATCGCAGCATTCCTCGGCCTGATCAATGGCCCTCTCGGCATTGCCCTCGGAGCCTACACGCTGGTGGTCCTGGTTCCATCGTCCGAACGCGCCGGCTGATCTTCACGCGCTCCGCAATCAACTGTTCTCCACACCTTCGCCATTAGAAGATTAGGCACGTCACCCCGCGTTTCGATTGCCCTTAGCCGCCGAGTGCTTTAGTTTGCATGGCAGGGGTTCAGGCGCGATGTCCGATTCCAATTCACCGTTGATGGCCGACGTATTCCGTCCATACGAGAAGCTCGTCGAGATCACCATCCTCGGCAAAACCTTCCTCGTCCCGGAACGTAACTCGCTGTTGCGCGCCTTCCAGTTCATTAGCCCCGAAACGGTGCCCTACGGCCGCTTCTGCTGGAATCAGGAATGTCAATATTGCAAAGTCAGCTGCCAGCTCGCCGACGATGACCAGTCCCGCCCCATCCTCAGCTGCAAATTTCTAGTTTCCGAAGGCATGAACGTCACCGAAATGGCGCCCGAACTAGTCGGCTGCCTCCGCACCAAACTCGGCCAAGCCGCAAGCGCGCGTCCCCTCACTCCCGCCGCCGAGCCGATGATCCAGATCGAGCAAATCGCGCCACCCCCAGCCGCCGAACAAACCACGCCCCCAGGCCAAATCGCCGCGACCGCCACAATTCTCGAAGACACCCAGAACGATTAGCTCCACACCAGATTCATTTGACCGGCCGACACTCCGTCTACGATATCTTGGGAGTTATATGAATCTTCTTGTTATCCGTCGCCCGACAGTTCAATCTTTCGTTCGGCCGAACGCGAGGCTAGAAACTATGAATTCAAGCAATCTCTTTCTTCTGCGAATCTCCCGCCGAAACCGCAGCCGTTGGCGGACCGCCTTTGCCACCTGCGCTATCGCGGTTGCAATCCTTCTGTTTCTCCCGCGGGCCGACGCCCAAACCGCCCCGCCCCAGTTCGTCTACACCATCCAAAGCTCGATGATATTTGGATTCCAGTTGAATCCCGCGACCGGCGCGCTTACCTCGATTCCCGGTTCGCCGTTCAACGAAAGACTTTCACCAACTGCCGTTACGGTGAATCCTGCTGGAACTTTTCTGTTCGTAGCCAACGGCAATAGTTTTAACAACGTCTCGGTATTTTCGATTAACACCACTACCGGGGTGCTCACCGAATTGGTCAACTCCCCATTTTCCACCGGACTCGGCGTCGATCCCGTGTCCGTGGCCACCGATGCGAACGGAAAATTTCTTTATGTTGGGAATACAACCAGCTCCAACTTGCCGAATGGCGGCGAAATCGACGCGTACAGCATCAATCAAGCCACTGGCGAGCTGACCCCCACGCCCAATTCGACGCCTCCCGCGGATGGCGCCGGCGCCCCGCTTCAGCCGAACGGCGTGTTCGCTCATCCCAACGGTCGATGGATCTACTTTCAAGGCGGAAACTTCGGTAGTTCCGTCAACGATACCGTACAAGGCTACGTCATCGATCCTTCGACCGGCGATTTGGTTAATACGATTCCGCCCTATAACGGAATCACTTCGGCCCGCTATCTCGCCGGAGATCCGGCCGGCAAATTCTTGATCAACGAATACGCCGAGACTTGCGTCAACCTCCAACCGTTGTTCATTTCTGCTACTGACGGTTCGCTGCTGCCTGGTAGCGACTTTTCCGTTATCGGCACCGGGCTCTGCCCGCTCTTCGGCAATATGGCCATCGACTACACCGGAAACTACCTTTACTCGGCCATCGGTTCGTTCTCCGTTACCGGAGGCGACGTCGTCCCGGACCAGTTGGTCATCCCGGACAACTATCTTCCCAGCGGTCCCTGGGCCGCCGACCTGATCGGTCCTTTCATGTTTGCCGGGAACACCGAGTACATGATCGACGAAACCACCGGCGCGCTCACCGTGCTCCCGGGATTTCCAGCCGTTCCCGGATTCGGCATTGGAAGCCTGACCGTGGTAACCGGTCATCCGCCGCAAACGCCCGCACCAGGCGCAGGATTTTTGCCGGCCGGTTTGACCTTCACCAATACGACGGTGGGTGTCGCCAGCCCCGCGCAAACGATCGAACTCGTGAATACCGGCACGGCTACGCTGAATATCTCCGGCATCTCGCTCACCGGCACCAACGCCGCCGACTTCGCGCAAACCAATACCTGCGGGGCAACTTTGGCGGCGGGCGCGAACTGCGCGTTCAGCATCGTCTTCACGCCCAGCACCAGCGCTGCGGAAGAGGCCAACATTAGTGTCAGCGACAACGCTGTTGGCAGCCCGCACTCGGCCAGGTTGAATTCGACGGGTGTACCGATCACCCCGCCATTCGCTCAGCTGAGTACCAGCACAATCACTTTCCCCGCCACCAATCTCGGTTCTAGCAACGCGCAAACGTTTTCCATTACCAACACGGGAACCCAGACGCTGACCATCGCAACTGTCGCGATCGCAGGTTCCAACATTGGCGATTTCACTGAAACCAACAATTGCATCGGGAACATCGCTGGCAGTGCCATGTGCACCGTCACCGTGGTGTTTCAGCCCCAAGCCGTTGGGCAACGCACCGCTAGCGTGGCCATGACCGGCAACGTCGGCATAGGTTCGGTCGCGCTGACCGGCACCGCCGCGAATCCTTTCACCGTCGCGCCGTCCAGCGCCACTTCCGCCACCGTAGCGCCGGGCCAACCCGCCATGTATGGGCTCAGCTTTGCGCCTACCGCCGGTTTTTCCGGCACGGTGACGTTTTCGTGTTCGTCCGTCCCTGCCGGGCCGTCTTGCGTCGTCTCGCCCACAATGGTTCAAGTGGCGGAGTCGAACAATCCGCAGGCCACGCCCGTCAGCGTAATCGCCACGGCTCCAGCTGCGTCCGCCGCCGCACGACGATCGGCGTTCGATCTCCCAGGTCCGAGGGTCTTCGGCACGCGCGCTTCACAATTTCCAGCTCTCGTGCCGATCGCATTGCTGCTGGCCCTAGCCATGTGCGGGCTTGCGGCGATCAAAACTAATTCTGGCCGAGCCATGCTCCTCACGAATTATCGGCGAGTGGCAGCGTTGCTCGTTGTCATGGTCACGCTAACTGCGCTCGCTGCTTGCGGCGGGGGAAGTGGCGGCGGCACGACCACTCCGCCTCAACCGCAGACCTACACCATCAAGGTTACGGCCGCCGCTGGAACATCAACGCAAATCGTCAGCTTTACACTCAACGTACAGTAGCGTCTGCTTCGCGCCCAGCTTTGTCCGGCCGGCTCGCATCCGTCCCGGCTTCCACCTCGCTTGCAACTTCTTCGCCGCGCATGTCATTCTTTACTTCGCGTCTTTCAGGAGAAACACGAATGCCCGTATGTGACGGCTGTGGCGCCCAAGTCGACGACGCGCACATCCGCGCCCGCATCGAACGCCTGGAAATGGCCACGCGCTTCCGGCCGATACACATTCAAGTGCTGATCCTCGGCGTCGCGCCGCCCGCTCACCCGGAAGATTATTTCTACCGCGCCGCCGAGAAGGGAACCGAACGTTCCGCCGGCGCTCGGGCGTTCTTCGATACCATGCTGAAATGCACCGGAGAGGACCCGTCGCGCTTCGCGACCGAGTCCGAAGCCCTAGCCGAATTCCAGCGCCGCGGCCTGTTTCTAACTCATGTCGTTGAATGTCCGGAAGCAACCGAAGCCGAAAGGGAAGCAGCTCTCGTCCGCTGCGCGCCATCGCTCGTCAAGCGCATTCAATTCTCGTACAAGCCGAAATTCGTCGCCCCTATCTTTAGCGCCTTGCAAAGTATCGTCCCGCTTCTCGCCGCTGCCGGAATGACCGAGCGTCTAATACTCGATGGCGGCCAACCCTTCGACCCGTTCCAAAATTCGGGTGCCGACCGGTTCACCAACGCCATCAGCGAAAAGCTCGCTAAGGCCGTCTCCAGCACCGCCTAGCCGAAAAAACAACCGTGAAAGACTCCGCACACATGACGCCCGAAGAATTCCGCGCCAGCGGCAAGCGGCTCATCGACTGGCTCGCCGACTACTACGCCCAAATCGAAAATTTCCCGGTCCTCGCCCAAGTCCAGCCCGGCGAAATTCGCGCCGGCCTTCCGCCCGATCCTCCACAGCAAGGCATCGCCTTCGACGCCATCGTGGCCGAGCTGAATTCGAAAATCATGCCCGGCATCACCCACTGGCAATCTCCGAATTTCTTCGCCTATTTTCCCGCTAACGCCTCCGAGCCTTCCGTCCTCGGCGATCTGGTATCGTCCGGCTTAGGCGTACAAGGAATGTTGTGGGCCACCAGCCCGGCCTGCACCGAACTTGAAACCCACGTGCTCGACTGGCTCGCAAAAATGCTAGCGCTGCCCGAGACGCTTCCTCTCGAATTCCGCCGGCGGTGGCGTGATTCAAGATTCCGCTTCCAGTGCGTCGCTCTGTGCCATCCTCGCCGCCCGCGAATGCGCCACCAAATTTCAAAGCAACGAAATCGGCGTGCGCCAGAACCTCGTCGCCTACACTTCCACCCAAGCCCATTCGTCCATCGAGAAAGACATCAAAGTCGCCGGCATCGGCCGCGCCAACCTGCGCCTCATCCCGGTCGACGATCAATTCGCCATGCGCCCCGAGCTTCTCGAAAAAGCGATCGAAGAGGATCTCCGCGCCGGACGCCTTCCGTTTTTCGTCTGCGCCACGGTCGGGCACCACCTCGTCGCTGGCCTTCGATCCTCTCCCGGCCATCGGCGCGATCTGCAAAAGGCATAATCTCTGGCTGCACGTCGACGCCGCCATGGCTGGCACCGCCGCCGCTCTGCCGCGAATTTCGTTACATCCAGAACGGCCTCGAATTCGCCGACAGCTATTGCTTCGACGCCCACAAATGGATGTTCACCAATTTCGATTGCACCTGCTTCTACGTCGCCGACCGCGAGACTCTCACCCACAGCCTCAGCGTCACGCCTGAATATCTCCGCAACCAAGCCACGGCGTCGGGCGCCGTCTTCGACTATCGCGATTGGCACGTGCCGCTCGGCCGCCGCTTCCGCGCCCTGAAACTTTGGTTCGTCATCCAGCATTACGGCGTCGAAGGCCTGCAATCTCTCGTCCGTCGCCACGTCGAATTCGCCCAAAAATTCCTGTCCTGGGTTCGCGACGACGACCGCTTCGAGATCCTCGCTCCCGCTCCGCTGAATTTAATTTGCTTCCGCGTGAATGCTCCCGACGCGCTAAACGAGGAACTACTCCACCGCCTAAACGCCTCCGGTCAGCTTTACATTTCCCATACAAAACTTAACGGAAAATACGCGCTACGTTTTTGCGTGGGGCAAACCCGTACCGAACTCCGCCATGTGGAAAACGCCTGGGCCGCCATCTGCGCCGAAACCGTCAAATTGCTCAGCGCCTCCGAACGCGGAAGTCACTCAAATCAATCGGCTTCGAGCCACGATTAGCATTCCAGCCCGCTTCGCCGTTGTGTTAGACTCCGTTCGTTCGCCGATTTTGCCTTGGGAGCACGTCCATGCCAGCGCGGTCTAAATTCCTAATTGGCTCGGGAATCATCATCGTCACCCTGCTGGCTCTCGCCTACGTCGGATTCACCCAAAGCAAGACCTACTACCACACCATCACCGAGCTTTCGACGCTCCAGGGTCCCGCGATGCATCAGCGCATGCGCGTTTCCGGTAACGTTCGCGCCGGTTCCATCGATCACCTCACCGGCCGCGTCGATTTTGTTCTCACGGAGCAGGGCAAAGATCTCCCGGTCAGTTACGTCGGCCGTGATCCGCTGCCCGATACGTTCAAAGACGGCGCCCAGGCCCTGGTCGAAGGCAAAATGATGCCCGACAATCGTTTCGTCGCCGAGCAGGTCCAGGCCAAATGCGCTTCCAAATACGAAGCCACGCCCAACGGCGCTCCGGTGTCCGCTCCCGCCGCGCAGCCGGGCCAAACCTCCACCGGAGCCAATGCCCGGCCCTCAGGGTACTGAAACTTTGCCAGTCCCAGCGTTTAGAAAAATAAATTCGTCATCGTGAAAGTCTTGAACGCGAAATCCTTCATCATCGGCGCGAGCAGAGCGGAGACTCCGTGGATATTCTAGGTTCCGTCTCGCTGCTGCTGGCGTTTCTCGCTGCCGTCTACGCCTTCGTCGCCGGAATCGTCGGCATCGTCACTCGCCGCCCGCTGATCACCAAAAGCGCCCGCAACGCAGGCATGGCCGTCTTCGGCCTGGTCCTCGTCGCCGCCGCCTGCCTCGAATATTTTTTCTTCGCCAACGATTTTTCTTCCGCCTACGTCGCCGAACACAGCAATCGCGCCCTGCCGCTCTACTACAAGTTCGCCGCGCTCTGGGCCGGCCAGGAAGGCTCGCTGATCCTCTGGTCCTTCCTGCTTTCGCTTTATGCGTTCCTGGTGCTTTTCCTAAACCGCAAAAAGCACCCAGAACTGATGCCGTACGTCGGGGTTGTCTTCGCCGGCGTCCAGATTTTCTTCCTCACCCTGAATAATTTCGTGGCCAGCCCGTTCCAGATGCTCGGCACGCTCAGCGGCGGCGGAGTAATGCACCTCGCCCAACTTTCCGACGGCCGCGGCCTGAACGCGCTTCTCCAATATCCCGAAATGGTGATCCACCCGCCGATGCTTTACCTCGGCTACACCGGATTCACCGTTCCGTTCGCCTTCGCGCTGGCCGCGCTGCTCGGCCGCTATCCCGGCGAAAAATGGATTCACATCACCCGCCGCTGGACCATGATCGCCTGGTGTTTTCAAAGCATCGGCATTTTGCTCGGCGCGCACTGGGCCTACGCGGTTCTCGGCTGGGGCGGCTACTGGGCCTGGGATCCCGTGGAAAACGCTTCGCTGCTGCCCTGGATTACCGGCACCGCTTTCTTGCATTCGGTGATGATGCAGGAAAAGCGCGGCATGATGAAGATCTGGAATGTCTGGCTGGTCTTCGTCACCTTCATGCTTTGCATTCTCGGCACGCTGCTCACCCGCTCCGGCGTGGTCAGCTCGATTCACGCCTTCGCCCAATCCTCCATCGGCGGCTGGTTCGTCGGCTTCCTGGTCATCGTTTTCGTCGTCTGCTGCGCCGCCTACTGGAAAAATCGCGATTACCTCCGCAGCGACAATCAACTCGATTCGCTCGTCTCCCGCGAATCCAGCTTCCTCTTCAACAATCTGGTTCTGCTCGCAGCTTGCTTCGCGATTCTCTGGGGCACGCTCTTCCCGGTGCTCTCCGAATGGGTCAAGGGCTACAAAATCAGCGTCGGCCCGCCATTCTTCAACAAAGTCAATATTCCCATCGCGCTCTTTTTGCTTCTCCTCACCGGAGTCGGCCCGCTCCTCGCCTGGCGCAAAACGTCCTTCGACGCGCTGCGCCGCAATTTTGCCTGGCCCCTCGCCGGAGGGATCGTCGCGGGCGTCATCGCGTTCTTCTACGGCTTCCGCGATGTCTATTCGCTGATGTGCATGATCCTCGGCGTCTTCGTCACTCTGACCATCGCGTCCGAATTCTTCCGCGGCGCGCGCGTCATCTCCGCTCGCGACAATTCCAATTTTTTCTCCGCCATCGGCGAATTGACCATGCGCAACACCCGCCGCTACGGCGGCTACGTCGTCCATCTCGGCATGGTCCTGGTCTTCATCGGCATCGCCGGCACCCCGTTCAACAAAGACGTCCAGAAGGAAATGAACATCGGCGACACCTTGCAGATCGGCTCCTACACCATCCTCTGCCAGAATTTCGACGCCGTGAATAACAACAATTACGAATCCGAACGCGCCACCCTCGAAGTTTTCAAGGCCGGCAAATCGGTCATGATGCTTTATCCCGAGCGGCGGTTCTTCCTGGCCAGCCAGGTCACCGAAACCATGGTTGCCGTGCAGTCCTCGCCCATCCACGATTTGTACGTGGTCTTTGCCGGGCGCAGCCCCGAAGGTAACAAGCCCGTGATCCACGCCTACATCCTGCCGCTGGTGAAATGGATTTGGTTTGGCGGGATCGTGCTGGTGCTGGGCACGCTGCTCGCGCTGGTTCCGAATCGCAAAGCCGTCCTGGTCCTGCGTCCCGCCACCGAGAATTCCTGGAGCGACGCCATCTCCGCCACCACTTCCGCAATAGGCGCCGTCGCGCACCGGGCCGATAGCCATGACTAACGCGACCAACATTCGCGCTCCAAAAATCGCCCGACAGCGAATCGCCCTAGCGGTATTTGCCGGCGCACTTCTGCTCGGCACGTTTCAAGCGCCGAGCGCCCGGGCCCAGCAAGCCCCGCGCGCCAAAAAACTCGCCAACGGCATGAAGTGCATGTGCGGCGGCTGCGAAGATTCCGCCGGCCAGTGCAGTCATCCCGGAGGCTCGTTCTCGGGCCCCTGCGAGACCGCGCGCGGCATGCAAAAAGATCTCGATGATCGCGTCGCCAAAAATCAAACCGACGACGAAATCATGGCCGCCTACGTCACTCAATACGGCCCGACCATCCTGATCGAACCGCCCAAAAAAGGGTTTCGATCTTCTCGCCTGGGTCATGCCGGTATTACTTCCGATCCTCGCGTTGATCGCAGTCTGGTTCGTAGTCCGCAGCTGGCGCAAAAAAGCGCAACTCGCTCCGGCCGGCGGTCCTCCAGTCGATGCCGAATTTCTGGCTCGCGCCCGCAGCGAAGCAGGGAAGGGCGACCTTGAGTAACGTCGACATCTTCGCCGCCTGCCTGGCGCTCGCCGTCGCCACCATCATTTTCATTTTCCGCGTCCGCCTCGAGGCTTCCGATCTCGCGCCCCACCGCACCATGCTCGATCAGTTGCTCGAGCGCCGCGACGCCATCTACGACAATCTTCGCGACCTGCGCTTCGAATACCGCGCCGGAAAATTTTCCGAAGCCGATTACGAAGAAACCAAACAGGTGCTCGAACTCGAAGCCGCCCGCGTCCTCGCCGATATGGACCGCCTCACGGGCGGCACGCCGACTCCGGCGACGATTCAGGCCTCGAACGAAAAGACTAGACGGAAGGCCCGCCAATCATGATTCGCCGTCGCTCCATTATTCACATCGCCATTCTTTTCTTGCTGGCGCTCGCGATCTCGCCGCTCGCAGCGCGCGCTGGAACTGTCGATGGCGTAGTCCGCAACGGCACCACCGGAAAAATTGCCGTCGGTGCCGACGTCATCCTCATTCAGCTTCAAGGCGGTATGCAGCCCGTGGCCAAAACCAAAACCGACGCCGAAGGCCACTACCACTTCGATAATCCGCAGCTTGGTTCAGGGCCCATGCTGATTCGCGTCGTCTATCGCGGCGTGAATTATCATGAACCCATCACCCCCGGTAAAACCGTCGCCGACGTCGAAGTCTACGAACCCACCACTCAACCCAGCGCTTTCAACGTCGCCAATCACGCGGTGATCCTGCAGACCAACGGCAACGAACTGATGGTCGGCGAAGAATATCTGATCAACAATAAAACTCAGCCGCCCGTGGCCTTCTTCAAGGAAGACGGCTCGTTCGATTTCAATCTTCCCCCCGGCGCCGAATTCGGCCAGGCCTCGGCGTGGGGCGCCTCCAACATGCCGGTGGTGCAGGGCACCATCGACAAAGGCAAAGACAAAATGGCCATCGCTTTCCCCTTTCGTCCCGGTGAAAGCGGCGTGCGCCTCGCCTATCGCCTCCCCTATCCCGGCAATCATCTGATGTTGCGCAACGTTTCGCCCTACTCCACCGAACGCTTGATCATCGCCGCGCCGCCTTCGATGCAAATCGCCGGAGCCGGAATTTCTCCCGCCGGGCAGAACCAAGGCTTCAACGTCTACACTCTCGACAACGTAGCCGCCAACAAACCCATCGACATCACCGTCTCCGGCACCGCGCCGCTGCCGCAGAATTCAGGCGACGCGCCCGCCGACGGCGCTGACAATTCGCAAAATCCCTCCGTAAATTCGCGCGCCTCCGATTCAGGCGACGGCGGAGCCGGAGCCGCCTCGGTGAGCGCCACCGCCATCCCCGCGCGACTCGATAGCCTCAAATGGATCCTGACCGGAGGCTTCGCTGGAATTTTTGTTTTGGGTTTTATGTACCTCTGGATGCGTCCACAAGCCGCCGGAATCGCAACGGCGGAAGTCCAAGTCGCTGCGCCGCGCAAAACTGCCGCAAGCGCGCCAGCCGCTACGCCGAGCAGCGTGGCCCAAGTCGACCGCGAAGTTCGCGGCAGCCTCGACGAACTCAAGGATTCCATCTTCCGCCTCGAACTTCGCCATCAAGCCGGCACCGTCACCGAAGACGATTACGCCCGCGAGCGCGCCCGCCTCGAACAAACCATCCGCGGCCTGGTCCAGGGCTAGGCGAACCGGCGTTGCCCTCGTCGATGAGCAACGCAGCCGCATCGCCGCTCGCCTCGCCGATGGGAATTTCGTTCGAGTCCGTCGAAAAAAGATTCGGCGCGCTCGCCGCCCTCCGCGGCATTTCGCTCGACATCCAACCCGGCGAATTCGTCGCCCTGCTGGGCCATAACGGCGCAGGCAAAACCACGTTATTGCGCGTTGCCGCGCTGCTGATGAATCCCACTCGCGGCGCAATTCATTTCGGTCCTCGCGGAGCATCCACCACAGCCAAAATCCGCGACAGGCAAAGAGCCAAGCAGGCCATTGGCATGGTCGCCCACAGCACCCTGCTCTACGACGACCTCACCGCCGCCGAAAATCTCACCTTCTTCGCCAATCTCTACGGCCTCGCCGATCCCGCCGCTCGCGTCTCCGCCTCGCTTGCCGATTGCGGCCTCGAATCTCGCGCGAACGATATGGTCCGCACCTTTTCCCGAGGCATGCGCCAACGACTCGCCATCGCCCGCGCCCTGCTGCACGCGCCTTCCATGCTCCTTTTCGACGAACCCGCCGCCGGACTCGACCGCCAGGGCCTCGACTGGTTCACCGCCAAGCTTGAAGCGCTGAAGCTCGCGCATTGCACCATTTTGATGAGCACTCACGCGCGCAATGAATCGCTCGAACTCGCCACCCGCGCCGTCGTCCTCGCCGCGGGAGCCGTCGAACGGGATTCCGGCCCAACCGGAGACCCTCGCGCAATGATTGCCACCTTGCGGGCGGAGAACTAGCCGATGTCGACCTTCCACGCCGCCGGCATCCTGCTCCGTAAAGAACTCCGTCTCGAATTTCGCTCCCGCGAACTTCTTTCCGCCACCACTATTTTCGCCCTCGTCGTAGTCGTCCTCTTCAGCTTCGCCTTCGATCCAACCGCTACCGAATCCCGCCGCTACGGTCCCGGCCTCCTCTGGATCGCGTTTCTCTTCGCCGGCTCGCTGATGCTCAACCCCTCCTTCTCCCGCGAGCAGTCCAACGATACCCTCGATGCCTTACGCCTCGCGCCCATCTCGCCCTTCGCCATCCTCCTCGGCAAAATGCTGGCGAATTTCATCTTCATGTCCTTAGCCGAGATCGTCCTCGTCCCCATCTTCGCCGTGCTCTACAATCTCTCGCTGGCCGGAATCGTCACTCGCCTGATTCTGGTTCTAGCCCTCGGCACCATCGGCCTCACTGTCACCGGCACAGTTTTCTCCGCCGTCTCCGCCCACGCTCGCATGCGCGAACTTCTGCTCCCGCTCCTACTCCTGCCGATTCTTACGCCCCTGCTGATCGCTTCAGTCGAATCGACCGCGTCACTTTTTCAGGAACAACCGGCGCTCGACCGTACCTGGGTCGCGTTTCTCGCTGGATTTGATATTGTGTTTATTACCGCATCTTGGCTGTTGTGCGATTATTTGCTGCAGGACTAAAGAAAGAGGGAATTAGCCTTCATGAAGTTGCGTGGTCTACTCACCATCCTGGTCGCCGGCCTGATCTTCTTCGCCGGTTACGCGGCGCTGTTCGTCGCCCCCGACGAAAAAACCATGCACGCCGTGCAGCGCATTTTTTATTTCCATTTGCCCAGCTGGATCGCCATGTTCTCGGCCATGTGCGTGGTTTTTT
Source organism: uncultured Acidobacteriota bacterium (assembly GCA_963711325.1). GTDB lineage: Bacteria > Acidobacteriota > Terriglobia > Acidiferrales > UBA7541 > Palsa-295. Next base: position 751,014 of record CAVQDR010000003.1, read on the forward strand.
ACGCCAACGTCGCCTACCTCACTGCCCGCAAGCGCAAATTCGACGCCCTCGCCGTCTCTGGAGTCGAAGTCGGCGTGCTCTGCTGCACCATCGGCCTGATCACCGGCCCGCTCTGGGCCCGCCCAGTCTGGGGCATCTGGTGGACCTGGGACGCCCGCCTCACCACCACTTTTATTCTGTGGATTCTTTACGTTTCCTATTTGCTCTTGCGAGGCCTGCTCGAAGATCCCGAAAAGAAAGCCACCTTGTCCGCCATTTTCGGAATCTTCGCGTTCCTCGACGTCCCGCTCGTCTACCTCTCGAATCGTCTGTGGCGCACCCAGCATCCACAACCTGTAATTGCTGGCGGCAGCGGCTCCGGCCTCGACCCACTGATGGGCAAAGTCCTGCTCCTCTGCGTCGTCGCCGTTTTCTGCGTCATGGTGCTGGCATATATTGACCGCTACCGTCTCGAGCTGCTCCGCAACGAAGTCGACGAATTGCGTTTTGCCATCGAATCGCGAAAGGTGAACGGATGAAAAACTTCGAATTTCTTTTTACCGCCTGGATGGTCGTCTGGGCTGCTTTCTTTGTCTACGAAGTCTCCGTCGCGCGCCGTATCTCTCAGGTGCGCAAAGAAATCGAAAGCTTGAAGCAGCAACTGAACGCCCGATGAAAGATCGTTAAACGCATTCATAGAAACAGAAAGTTGTAGAACGAGGTGCAAGCATGAGTAGCCCCAGCAGAATCGCCATCGTCATGTTTCAATTGGGCGGCCCCGATAGCCAAGCCGCCGTCGAGCCCTTTCTCTACAATTTATTCTGCGATCCGGACATCATCAATTTCCCCGGCGCCTTCCTCGCCCGCAAAGCCCTGGCCAAGCTCATCTCCACCACCCGCTCGAAAGTTGTCGGCCAGCATTACGCCGAAATCGGCGGACACTCACCCATCCGCCGCCTGACGGAACAGCAAGCTCGCGCGCTGCAGGAAACTCTCAAGCCCCATCTGAACGCCCGCACCATAGTGGCCATGCGTTACTGGCATCCCGACACCGCCGAAGCCGTCTCCGCCCTCGAAAGCGAACCTTACGACGAACTCGTGCTGCTCCCGCTCTACCCGCATTATTCTTTCGCCACCACCCGCAGCAGCCTGCGCGAATGGGACCGCCAGTACAATGCCAAACTCAAAACACGTCCCGGCCCTAAGCCGCCGGTGAAATTCATCGAACATTTTTACGATCATCCCGACTACATCGCCGCCATCGTCGAACGCATCAACAGCGTTTTACAGGAAGTCCCGGAGCCGGAAAACGTTCAGCTCGTTTTCAGCGCGCACGGCCTGCCCGTCACTCTCGTCGAGCAAGGCGACCCTTACCCGAAACACATCGAGCAAACCGTCCAACTCGTCCTCCAGCTCGGCGCCTGGACCAATCCCCACGTGCTCTGCTATCAGAGCAAAGTTGGCCCGCAAAAATGGCTGCAGCCTTCGCTCACTGGCACCATCGACCGCCTCGCCAAAACCGGCGTCAAACGCATGCTGGTCATTCCCGTCGCCTTCCTCACCGAACACATCGAAACCCTGCACGAAATCAATATCGAAGCCCGCGCAGAAGCCAAGCATCTCGGCGTCACCGATTTTTACCTGATGCCCGCGCTCAACGATTCGCCGCTGCTAATCCGCGCCCTCGCGGATCTAGTCCTGCGCGCCGTCGGCGTCCGCAGCGGAGTCGCGTCTCTTGCGATGTAAGCTCGCGCTGATTCTCGTTGCGGCGCTCGCCGCATCCGGCTGTGGCGGCAACAAACCTCAAAGCTCGCCATCTATACCGGCCGCGACGAAACCGATCGACCAAACCACCACCGCCACAATCACCGGCAAAGTCATTCTCGATGGCGCACCGCCAGTCGCCAAACCCATCGACATGAGCGCCGAACCAAATTGCGCGAAGACAACCAGTGCACCCGCCGTCTCCCCGCAAGTCACGGCCGACGCTTCCGGCAATCTCGCCAATGTCGTCGTCTTCGTGAAGGATTTTCCCACCGACTACATCGTCGCCCCGCCGCCCGCTGCCGCGGCCACGCTGGCCCAACGCGGCTGCATGTACGATCCGCACGTCGTCGCGCTGCGCGCCGGCCAAGCCCTCGACATCTCGAACGCCGACCAGACCACCCACAACCTGCTGGCCATGCCCGAACTCAATCCCAAATTTAATCGGTCCGAAACTCCCGGCGCCGCCCCCGTCGATGTAACCTTCGCGATTCCCGAACTCGCCATCCCGCTGCGCTGCAACGTCCACCCCTGGATGAAAAGCTACGTCTTCGTCTTCCGCCACCCCTATTTCGCCGTCACCGCCGCCGATGGCTCCTTCGAAATTAAAAATCTCCCTCCCGGCACCTACAGCATCCAAGCTTGGCAGGAACGCTACGGAACAAGCGAAGCGACCGTAACAGTAGGACCGAAAGAATCGAAGCCGCTGAATTTCAAATTCGCGCCCAGCGGGCCGGGGAATTAGCATTTATTCGCGGAGCAGCGCATGAATTCCGTTTCCGCGTGTGATATTTTAGTAGCGCTTCGAAACATCTGAATCTTTGAATTTGCTAGCGCGAACAAGTTCGCGTAACGCAGAGGAAACTTCGGCCATGTCGTCAACCGCCGTTCAGAAGACCGCCCAAGTCCCGCAAAGCGTGCACCGCTTCGCCTTTTTTCTGGCCGGCTGCATCGTGCTACTGCTCATTGCCGGCGCCCTGGTCACCAGCAATGACGCCGGCCTCGCCGTCCCGGATTGGCCGCTCTCCTACGGTTCGCTGCTGCCGCCCATGGTCGGCGGCATCTTCTACGAACACGGCCACCGCATGATCGCCACCGCCGTTGGCATCCTCACCATCGTTCTCGCCGTGATGCTGGCCCGCAGCGAACCTCGCCGCTGGGTCCGCAATCTTGGCTGGGCCGCACTCGGCCTGGTCATCGCCCAAGGAATTCTCGGCGGCCTCACCGTAAAATTCCTCCTTCCGCCGCCAATTTCCACGGCTCACGCCACTCTCGCCCAGCTCTTCTTCGTCACCATCGTCAGCATCACGCTATTCACCAGCCGATGGTGGCAAAGTGATCTACCCCAACTCGACGACCCCGCGTCGCCGCCCCTTCGCACGCTCTCGGCCCTCACCACGGCCGCGATTTTCGTCCAGTTGATTCTCGGCGCTGCCTTCCGCCACGCCGCATTCGGCATCCTCCCCCACTTGATCGGCGCGGTCGTCGTTTTCGCGCTGGTGATCGTCACCGGACGCACCGTCCGCAAACGGTTCGGCCAAATCCGCGACCTCCGCCGCTGGGGCATCCTGCTCCAGTCCCTAATTGGCCTTCAGATTCTGCTCGGTCTGGCCGCCTACTGGGCCGTCGCCCGAGCCATCCACGAGGCCCAACCCTCGACCCCTTACATCGTTAGCACCGTCGCCCACGTTTTGGTCGGCGCTTTAACGCTCGCGGCCAGCGTCGTGCTTACACTTTCCTGTTTCCGCCTCATTCGCGACAATGCTACAGTGGCGGTCGCGGCGGACGCCTCGGTTTCTCGTACTCAAGGCTCGAAAGCATGAGAAATCCTAAGAATTCGCCGTTTTCACACCCTATCGTGCTGGCCGGTGAGCATGGCATCTGAACGAGTCGCAGCCCTACCAGCGTACGATAAGCCCTGGGCTTACGTCGTCCTCACCAAGCCGGACGTCACCTTCCTGGTCGTCATCACCACCGTCGCTGGTTTTTATTTGGGATCGGTCGGCACGATGGAATGGATCCGCCTGCTGCAAACTCTCTGCGGCACTTTGCTCGTCGCCGGCGGCACCTCCGCCCTGAATCAGTACATCGAACGCGAAATGGATTCGGTCATGCGCCGCACTGCCGCGCGCCCATTGCCGGCCGGCATCCTGCGCCCCATCGAAGTCCTCGTATTCGGCATCGCCACCATCATCGCTGGAACTCTCTGGCTCGCCCTAGCCATCAACGCGCTCGCCGCCGCGATCGCGCTCGCCACCAGCGTCTCGTATCTCGCGGCCTACACGCCGCTCAAAACGCGCACCACCTTCGCCACCGCCGTCGGAGCCATTCCTGGCGCGCTGCCTCCACTCATCGGCTGGGCCGCCGCCCGCGGCAATCTTTCCGGCGGAGCCTGGGTACTCTTCGCCATTCTTTTCGTCTGGCAGTTTCCGCACTTCATGGCCATCGCCTGGATGTACCGCGAAGATTACGGCCGCGCCGGCATCCTGATGCTCCCGGTAGTCGATCCTTCCGGCGACCGCACCTACCGCGTCATCCTGATCACCTCGGCGCTGCTCATCCCCGTCACGCTGCTGCCCGCCATCGTCGGCATGAACGGCATCGCCTACCTCTTCGGCGCCTTCATCCTGGGTATCATGATGCTGCAGGTAGCTTGCTGGGCCAATCGCGCGCGCACTAATACCCGCGCCAAATGGCTAATGCACGCCACCGTAGCTCACATCCCAATCCTGTTGGTTTGGATGATCCTCGACAAAATGATGCGGTAAAAGGAAGGGCGGGGTTTCAACCCCGCCGAAAAACGCCCGTCAAGAAACGGGCTTCAGCCCCTGAAGCCGTCGCTCCAACGCACAAAAGCAAATCCTACTTGTACTGAATCACCGCCTGCCCATTCACAATCTGAATCCCGCTAATATCGTCCGGCAACTTCAACTTCTCCCGATTCTCCGGCGAAGCCATCAACTTATCCACCGCCTCATTCAGAACCGACTGCGGCAGCGGCAACGATCCCAGCTTCCCGCCAATCGGATCGAACTTCATATATCCATTTTCGCCGCTCAAATGCCCGTCCAGCTCCAGCGTCATGTCCTTTCCGTGAAAATCGAAAATCACGAACGCCTTCACCACGTCGCCGTCCATGTCGACTTTCACGTCTTTCACCGACGACTGCACCTGATCGATCGTCGGCTGCTCGTTGCTCGAGAGCACCGCTGCCGGATCCGTGCCCGTAGCGCCGCCGCTAGCGGCCGGCGCAACAGAATTTCCCGCGCCCGCGGGCGCCGCGCCAACCGGCGCGGCTGAACCGCCCGGCGCCCCAGCCAATCCCAAATTCTGGGCCAGATAGGAATTCAATTCCGTGCGATCGAGCGCCACTTGTCCCGGCTGCCCCGCAGCCTTAGCCCGATCCGCCGCTTCGAATTTCTGTTCCGCCCGCTGCGCCGCCGCTGGATCCGCCGCCACTTCGGGCGCCGGCGATTTGCGCAGCACCAGAATGATCGCCACCAGCAGCACCGCAAAACTCGACCAAGTCAAAATCTGGTACAGCCGCTTAAACAACACGTTGTCCGCCACATCGCACCTCTACTGCCAGTCTAGCAACCGGTCACCTCCGTAATTGGGAAGTGACCCCAATGACGCGTATCCGCCATTGGGACCAACGTACAGGGCAGATGTGACCGCTACTTCTTCGAAAATATCTTCGCGTAATACAAAATTCCCGCCACCGATTTCATATCCCGAATCTTCCCGCTCTTCATGCGGCTCACCGCTTCTTTCACGGTCAGCACATGCGACGTAATTTTCTCGTCCGCTTCCGGCTCCGCTTCGCCCAGGCTCAAGCCTTCCGCCAGGAAAATCACCATATTCTCGGAAATAAATCCCGGGCTCGGATACAAATCTACCAGCTTGGTCATCTTTCGCGCGCGGTATCCCGTTTCTTCGCGCAACTCCCGATGCGCGCCATGCACGAAAGTCTCGCCCGGGTCCTTGCGTCCCGCCACCAATTCCCACAAATACTGTTTCGCCGCATGACGATACTGCCGGATCATCAAAATCCGCCCATCCGGAAACACCGGCAGCACCACCACCGACCCGGGATGCACCACCACATTGCGAAACACCTTCAAACCGCTCGGCTCGATCACCCTCTCGTGCCGCACCTCAAAAACATTCGTTTTGTAAACGACCTTACTGGAAAGCACCCGCCCCACATTTTTTTTAGCCACTCGATCCCTCGCCTCTAAAGTTAACGCTCGCAATTCTATCCCAGCGCCGCGCAAATCACCGACCTGGCCCGCAGCTAAAGTTGCCGCGCCCCGCGCCACCGCATATACTCAACGCAGGCCATCCCATGTCCACCAACATGTCCATGAACACGGTGATCGTCGACGACGAACGTCCCGCGCGCGACGAACTCGCCTTTCTGCTGAAAGGTTTCCCCGAGATCAACGTCATTGCCCAGGGCAAGAACGGCCTCGAAGCCCTCACTCTCATTAAGGAACATAATCCCGACCTCGTCTTCCTCGACGTGCAGATGCCCGGTCTCGACGGCTTCGGCGTCATCAAAAAGCTTTTTGAACGCAAACAGCGATTGCCGCAAATCGTCTTCGCCACCGCTTACGACAATTACGCCATCCAGGCTTTCGACGTAAACGCCGTCGACTACGTGCTCAAGCCCTTCGACAAGGGCCGCATCGCCAAAGCCATCCAGCGCGCGAAGAAAATGGTCGAAGCCCAAACCTCGCCGGTCGAGCGCCTGGAAATTCTGATGGGCCAGCTCGCCGCGCCTCCGCCGGCCGCCGCCAAATCGCCGCAAGCGGCGAAGCTCCTGCTCAAAGCGCAATCGCGTATGTTTCTGATCGATGCCGCCGACCTGATCTATGCCTCCATTCAGGACGGCACCATCACCATCTTCACCCGCGACTCCGAAGGCGTCTCCAACTACCGCACCATCGAAGAACTCGCTTCGGCCGTCGACTCCGAAAAATTCTGGCGCGCCCATCGCTCCTACCTGGTCAACATCGACCACATCAAAGAAGTCGTGCCCTGGTTCAAATCCAGTTACATGCTCAAAATGAACGACAAGCGCGCCAGCGAAATCCCCGTTTCCCGCGCCCAGACCAAACGTCTGCGCGAATTGCTGAAACTTTAAGGCAGGGAATTACGTCACAGGAGATCATGCACCTCAACCATTCGCCATCTTTCAGTCGCTCACTGTTCTCGCTGCAACCGCGATCCTTGCACTCACAACGCTAACCCCGTTCGCGCACGCCGGCGCGAAAACTCAAACCACCACCACCACGCACCCCGCGCCACCGCCCTCCTCGCCCAACGCATCCATCTGGGGCAACGTCACCGACGCTCACGGCTCGCCCCTCGGCGGCGCCACCGTCAAGCTCCTCAACGAAGACACCAAAGTCGAATCCGCCGCCTCCACCGACGGCACCGGCCAATACCGCTTCGAGAGCCTCGCCCCCGGCAACTACAATCTCACCTTCACCGGCTCCGGCATGGTCGCCAAACAACACAAAGTCCGCATCAAGCCCGGCACCAAAAAAGTCGAAGTCAACGAACGCCTAAAACCCCCGCCCGAACCCGACGCCAAGTAAGACCCAGCGATATCGGAACCTCCCGAACGATCGCGTAGCCCTCCCACCGGCGCGCCGGCGGCCTACCTTGGAGTGCGGCGGCTTGCCGCCGCCTTTGCGACCTAGGGTTAAGGCGAAGGTGGTCTAGGGTTCGACACGCGGCGCATAGAGACTCCAAGCGACGCTTTTGCTCGCAGGTTGATTGGCCCGCGTATCCTGTCGACACGCCAGGCTTCAAACCCCAAACCGTACCTGCTCTAATGTCTCGTTGCAAAGGCGGCGGCAAGCCGCCGCACTCCAAGGTAAGCGACCGCACCACCGTTCGCCGAAGCAGGGAGGTGGCTGGCGGAGTTGCAACTGGCGGGGAGGGGGGCAATAAAAATTGTCGATTAGAAAACATGGGCGGCGTTTGTTTTGTAAGGGTTGGAGTCTGTTTCTAATCGCGCGAGAATGTCCCCAAATTGTCGATTAGAAACCGGGGCAGTATCAACTGGGAGAAATGGCGAGAAAAAATTACCCAAAATTTGCCGATTAGAAATCATGGCGAACCTTTGTTTTCAGGGGGTTGCGACGGTTTCTAATCGCGGATCCGGTTATTAGAAAACTGGGAGTCATTTCGACTGAGATCGGGAGGGCGTGTCGAACGGCGTGATGCATTAGTGGCGCCCTCCTGGCCGCCGTGGCGGCGTGTTTTTACACGAAAGCGATGCATGATAACACGTCGAAAGTTGCGATAGAAGGACACACACCAAAGAAGGGCGGCCTTGCTTCGGCTGAGGGCCGGGCAAGAAGGAGATCCTTCGTCGCCAAGGGCGCTCCTCTGGATGACGGCTAACGGCGGCGACGCGTTGTGCTGGAACCTCCGTCACCATCAGACGACCGCGATGACGGAAAAGACGGTACTGCAATAAACGGGCCGCGTGCGTGCCTGGCATTCCGATCCAGCGGCTGAGTGCGATCGGTTGAGTCCATACTCCGTTGAGGCTCGACACTCGCGGTTTTCGCGGAGTGCGGAGGCACCCGCCGAAGGCGGGGACCACCGCCGGCCGCCCATGCGCACTTCGGCACTGCGTAGGCTCGGACAACGCACACGCCTGCGACGGCGAGACTTGTTCTTTTGTCGCGTGGCGATGCAGGCATACGGTTGCTATGGCTTGTTGCTACTGCGAAGCGGCGGCGTTCGAGGCTGCCTCGTTCGAGGCTACGGTGTTCGAAGCGGCGGCGTTCGAGCCTGCGTCTTGCAAGAGCCGAACTTGGGTGGCCGGCGGTGGTCTGTCCTGAGAGGCGGACGTGCCACCGCACTCCGCGAGAACCTTGTTATCCTTCTACGTCGCTGGGGATCACTTCAACGTGAGCGGGCTTGCGCAAACTTGGGTGGGCGGGAAGATGCATTCGCGGTTTGCGCGCTTTTCGTTTTGCAGGAACGGTGTGCTAGCATCGCAGTTGCAAATTTCCACATGGATTTCTCACTTACCAGCGACCAAATCCTGATCCGCGATACCGTCCGCCAGTTCATGGAGACGGAAATGCGCCCCATCCTGCGCGAATACGAGCGCAACGAAAAATTTCCCGCTGAAGAAATTCGCAAGCTTGGCGAACTCGGCTGCTGCGGCATGTTGGTCCCCGAAGAATGGGGCGGCGCCGGCACCGATACCGTCAGCTATTCGCTGATGCTCGAAGAAGTCGCGCGCGTCGACGCCTCCACCGCCGTCGCGCTCAGCGTCACCAATTCCGTGGTCTGCATGCCCATCCTCAAAGCCGGCACCGACGCCCAGAAAAAGAAATATCTCGCCGCGCCTGGCCAAGGGCGAAATTCTCGGCGCCTTCTGCCTCACCGAACCGCAAGCCGGTTCGGACGCCGGCCGGCATTCAGACTCGCGCCACGCGCGACGGCGACCACTATTTGCTCAACGGCACAAAAGCCTGGGTCACCAATGGCGGCGTTTCCGGCGTGTACGTCGTCTTCGCCAAGACCGATCCCAACGCCGGCTCGCGCGGCGTCACCGCCTTTCTGGTGCAGCCCGATTTTCCCGGCTTCCGCATCAGCCGCTACGAAGATAAAATGGGCCTGCGCCTGTCGCGCTCCGCCGAAATTTCGCTGCAGGATTGCCGCGTGCCGGTCGAAAATCGCCTCGGCGAAGAAGGGCAAGGCCTGCGCATCGCTTTCGAATCGCTCGATGGCGGCCGCGTCGGCATCGCTTCGCAATCCGTCGGCCTCGCGCAAGGCGCGCTCGAAGCTGCCGCGAAATACGCCAAACAGCGCAAAGCTTTCGGCCAATCCATCGCCGAATTTCAAGCGATCCAGTGGATGCTCGCCGACATGCAAACCGAAATCGAAGCCGCCCGCGCGCTGACTCATTACGCCGCGTGGATGCGCGATTCCGGCGCGCCCGCCGCGAAATCCGGCGCGCAAGCGTCCAAGGCAAAACTTTACGCCAGCGAAATGGCCAATCGCGTCGCCTACAAAGCCGTGCAGATTCACGGCAGCAGCGGCTATAGCCGCGAAACCGACGTCGAGCGCTACTATCGCGACGCCCGCGTCCTAACAATTTACGAAGGCACCAGCGAGATTCAGCGCACCGTAATCGCGCGCGATTTGTTGCGCGCCTGAAACATTTACGATCAGTGAAAGGATTTTAGGGGGTCGGAGCTTTAGCTCCGACATTAAACTCAGAGAGCCGACAGGGGTTTTAACCCCTGAGGACAGTCTTAGATTTGAGTTCGGAGATCACCCAAGGCGTGACCATCAAGAAACGAGTACTGAGCGGCATGCGCCCCACCGGCCGCCTCCATCTCGGCCATTACTTCGGCGCGCTCTCCAACTGGGTCAAGCTCCAGAACGAATACGATTGCTTCTTCTTCGTCGCCGACTGGCACGCCCTCACCACCCACTACGAAGACACCAGCTCCATCGCCGAAAACACGCTGCAAGTCGCCATCGACTGGCTCTCCGTCGGCCTCGATCCGAATAAATCCACGCTCTTCATTCAGTCCAGCGTGCTGCAACACGCCGAGCTGCACGTCCTGCTCTCCATGATCACTCCGCTCAGTTGGCTCGAACGCGTCCCCACCTACAAAGAACAAATCGAAAACCTGAAAGGCCGCGACCTCGGCACCTACGGTTTCCTCGGCTATCCGCTGCTGCAATCCGCCGACATCGTCATCTACGGCGCGCCGAACAAGACTTGCTCGTGCCGGTGGGCGAAGATCAGGCGCCGCACGTCGAACTCACGCGCGAAGTCGTCCGCCGCTTCGACACGCACTTTGGTTTTGAAGATCGAAAGACGATCTTGTTGCAGGAAAGGAATCGCAAGAGACATTGCGAGTCTCTGAGCAGGACACCGTTTCACAGCTACCGCTCTCGCCTCGCCGAAGTCTCCTGGAAGAATCGACGCGGAGAACGCGCTCAATCGAGTCCGACGCTTCGCAAACGCGTCCGCTGAAATCGGCGTTGAGAATTTTCTGGAACGAATGCGGCGACGCAAGAACGATATTCGAACGATTGCCGAAGTCTTAGCGAGCCCGAAATATCTTCCCACCGAAACTCCGCGCCTCCCCGGCCTCGACGGCCGCCGCATGGCCAAATCCTACGGCAACGCCATCTGGCTCAGCGATCCTCCCGACGAAATTCGCGCCAAGACCCGCAACATGATGACCGACCCGCAACGCGTCCGCCGCACCGACCCCGGCCGCCCGGAAATCTGCCCGGTATTCGCCTGGCACAAATTATTCTCGCCGCCCGAAACCGTGGCCCGCATCGATGGCGAATGCCGCACCGCCGCCATCGGCTGCGTCGATTGCAAAAAACAAATGGCCGATCACCTCATCAAATGGATCGAGCCGGTCCAAGCCAAACGCAAAGAATTTGAAGCCAAACCGCGGCAGGTATGGGATATTCTCGATACCGGCTCCGGGAAAGCTCGGGAAGTCGCCGAGACCACCATGAAGCGCGTGCGCAACGCCATCTTCCAGTCCGACGAAGCGCGCAAGTGACCCGCTCTCGCGCGCGCCAGATAGAAGAGGAGACCTAGTCCAGAATGGCCTCACCCTATCGCATTAATTTACCCGCCTACGAAGGTCCCCTCGACCTGCTGCTCGACCTCATCCGCAAGCAGGAAATGGACATTCACAACATTCCCATCGCCAAAATCACCGAGCAATATCTCGATTACCTCCACCAGATCGAAAAATTCGACATCGACGTCTCCGCCGACTTCATTTACATGGCCGCCACGCTAATTCACATCAAATCGAAAATGCTGCTGCCCGTCGATCCGCTGCTCGCTGGGGAAGAGTCGCAGGACCCGCGCGACGAACTGGTACATCGCCTGCTCGAACACGAAAAATTCAAGAACGCCGCCCAGCTGCTCTACCAGAAGCAGCAGGTCGAAGACCACGTCTGGTCGCACCCGGATAAATCGCTTTACGGCACCGACGAAACTCAGGGCGAACTGGTCGTCTCGCTGGTCGACCTGGTCAAAACGTTTCAGCAGATCCTCGAACGCAAAAAAGAAATTCCCAAATTCGAGCTGCGCCACGATTCGGTTTCCATCGCCCAGATGATGGACCGCCTGCGCGTGCGCCTGATCGCCACCGACGAGCCGGTCTCGCTCACCGAATTTTTCGAGCAGTGTGAATCGAGGAACGCCATGATCGTCGCGCTGCTGGCCGTGCTCGAAATGGTGCGCATGCAGGCCGTCGAACTCGTGCAGTCCGAGCTTTTCGAAGACATTCGCCTGCGCAAACACAAAATGTTCGAAGCTGTTTTCGCCGGTCCCGACGCCATGGCCAAAATTGAGGAGCAATATCTGTGACCATCGAAGAAACGCCGCTGAATCCGGAGATGAATCAAGACGACTTGAGGCTCGCGGCCGACACGCCCGCAGAACTTACGTCCACGGCCGATAACGCAGCTGCCGAAGCGCCGGCCGAAGCGGCCGCGAAGCACCAGGAAATTCAGGCCGCGCTCGAAGCCATCATCTACGCCGCTGACGAGCCGGCCACCGTCGATCAGATTGCGAAGGCGCTGGGCCTGGACAAGCCGCAGGCCCGCGAAGCTCTCGAACAGCTCACTGCGACGTATCAATCCGACGGGCGCGGCATCGAAGTCCGCAAAGTCGCCGGCGGCTGGAAGTTCTACACCAAAGCGCAGCACCACGACGTGGTCCGCAAATTCATCAAGAGCCTGCAGCCGCCGCTGCGCCTGACCATGCCGGCGCTCGAAACTCTCGCGGTGATCGCCTACAAGCAGCCCGCCACCGTTCCGGAAATTAACGAAATCCGCGGCGTGCACGTCGGCGGCGTCATCAAAACTTTGCTCGAGAAAAAACTGATCACCACCGCCGGCCGCAAGGAAGTTATCGGCCGCCCGATTCTTTATCGCACGTCCAAACAGTTCATGATGCGCTTCGGACTTTCCGATCTCGACGAACTGCCGAGCCTGAAAGAATTCGAAGCGCTGGCTCAAGCCGCATTGGGTGCGGACGAAGGAATCGCTGAAGTCCAACCGGAAGACGCTCAGCTCGGCGAAATGGCCTCCCACATCGTCACCGACGAAGAAGCCCTTACCGAACTCGAAGGCAATGCCGAGCAAGCAGGCGAAATGGCGGACAGGACTCTCGACGTCAGCGCCGACGCCGGCGCCGAGACACTCAAAGACACTATTGAAGACATTTCCGGTGAGCAAGAAGCGGAATCCGAAACCAATTCTCGCGCAGCTTCGGCGACAGCCGGCGGCGCAAAGAACGACGCATCCCAGTAGTACATTGCTGTTTCGGATTCGCTCCCGCCGACCTTTTCCGTTAAGCTGTATGGGCATTTATTGCCCTTAGGACGCTATTCATAATTTATGCTTGAACGCCTTCAAAAAATTATCGCGCGCGCGGGAATCGCTTCCCGCCGCCACGCCGAAGAACTCATCGCCTCCGGCCTCGTCACCGTCAACGGCACCACCATCACCGAGCTTGGCTCCAAGGCGGACGAAACCAAGGACCACATCAAGGTGCAGGGCAAGCTGCTGCAGCCCGAGACCGAGCGCGCTTATTTGATTCTGAACAAGCCGCCCGAAGTCGTCTCTACCATGAGCGATCCCGAAGGCCGCCGCTGCCTCCGCGACCTGCTGCACGGCGTCTCGCTGCGCGTCTTTCCCGTTGGCCGCCTCGAATATCATTCGATGGGCCTGGTCTTCCTCACCAACGATGGCGAACTCGCGAACCAGATGCTCAAAGCCCACTACCTGCCGCAGACCTACAATCTGAAACTCAAAACTCTGCTGACCTTCGAGGAAGTCGAAATTCTTTCGCGGCAGACCGGCGCGCATATCGTTCGCATCAAAGGCAAAGAATCGCCGTGGTATGAAGTGACGCTCTCCGAGGCTCGTCGCGATGAACTGCGCAACCGCCTGTTCCAGACCGGCCATCCCGTCGAAAAAATTAAACGCGTGAAAATCGGCAACATCGCTCTCGAATCGCTCACGCCCGGCGCGTACCGTCCGCTCTCCGACGCCGAAGTCGCCACCCTGCGCAAGATGATCGATCCAGCAAACGCCACGCAAGCTGTCACCGCTTCCGCCGGTCCCATTCAGGAAAAACTCGGCGAGAAAGGCGTCAACAAATCTCCCGCGCAATTCACCACCGAGCGCCGCCCGTTCATCAAGAAGCGTCCGTACCAGCCGAAACCAAAACCCGGCGAGCATCGTCCCGCGCAAAATCAGCCGACACTACCTGAGCCGGACGGCAATCGTTTGTCCGTGCCGCTTCCGCCGCGTCAGGCGCACACCAATTTCGCCGCCGGCGCTGCGCAGAATACTTTCCGTCCCAACCAGCGCCCGTTCGGCAAGCCGAACGCCGACCGCCAGAATCAAGGCCAGAGCCGCGACTTCACCTCGCAACCTTCCGGCGCGCCGCGGCCGCCCTTCGGTTCGAAACCGCAAGGCCGTCCGCCATTTCGTTCCAACGATCGCCCGTACTCCAAGCCGAATTTTGGCGGCTCGTCCGGCTCAATTGGCGGCGGAAAACCTCCGTTCCGATCGAATGACCGCCCATATTCCAAACAGCAGGGCGGGGGCTCCAGCGGCGGTGGTCGTCCGCCATTCCGCTCGAATGACCGTCCCTATTCCAAACCAAATTTCGGCGCGCCAGGCGGAGCAGGGAAGCCCACGTTCCAGCCGCCGGCCGGCGCTTATCCGCGGGGTGGCAAGCCCGGCGGCATCGATCACGGTCGCCGCGATTTCATGGGGACCAAAGCCGGCACGCCGCAATCGGGTTCCCCCGATGCGCCGCCGCGTCCGCCGCGCTCTTTTCCTTCGCGCACCGAAGGCAGCGCGAAATGGGGACCGAACGAGCGCGTCTTCCACAAGCCCGCGCCGCAGGAATTCGAACGTCCGTCGAAGACCGAATTCACGCCAGCGCCGTCTAAGCCCATGTTCGATCCGATCGCTTCCGGCCAGCCGAATTTCGAGAAACCGAAATTCGACAAGCCGAGGTTCGACAAGCCCAAGTTTGAAAAGGAATCTTTCGGCAAACCGAAGTCCGATCGCCCCTTCGTAAAAAAGGGCGCGACGGCCGGCAAATTCCGGAAGCCGAGCGGCAGCTTCAAACCGCGCAGCTTCGACGGCTCGCGCGAGGCGCGTGGAGAAGGCCGAGGCGAAGTGCGTAGCGAGGGCAAGTCTGAAAATCGCCCACGCCCCGCCTTCCGCGGAAAATCAAAGTCGGAGCCCGGCGCCTTCGGCCGCGTCAACAAAACTTCCGGCTCCAAACGATTCGGCGCAGGCAAGCCTTCGGCAGGGAAGTCTCGCGGAGCAAAACCAGGCGGAAAGTTCGCAGGCGGAAAGCGTCCGCCATCCGGTGGACGTCCTAAGTCGCGTCCCGGCGGAGGCTCGCGCCCGAAAGGTCGCGGCTAGCTCGCAAGTATTCGCAAGGGAATTTGTCGCGGGTTTGTAAATCCAGTTTCAGAAAGCAGGCCACTCGGTGCCAGAGTCTCGCGAAGCTCAGCAGTCCACGGTCGGCGATCCCCTCTCTGAAATTCTGAAATCCAGCAAGACCATCGCGGTCGTCGGCCTGTCCAACCGTACATTTCGCCCCAGCTTCGGCGTCGCCGAATATCTGCAAAAAGCCGGCTACCGCATCATCCCGGTGAACCCGCGGGAAACCGAAGTGCTCGGCGAAAAATCCTACGCCCGCCTCGAAGATATCCCCGAAAAAATCGACATCGTCGATATTTTCCGCCGCTCCGAATTTGTCCCGGAAATTGTAAACGCCGCGATCCAGGTCGGCTCCCGCGCCGTCTGGATGCAAGAAGGCGTGATCAATCCTGAAGCCGCCGAAACCGCGCGTAAAGCTGGATTAGTCGTGGTAATGGATCACTGCATCCTGAAGGAACACGCCCGCCGTTTCCGCCATCAATAATCGCCAGACGCATCACGCGTCCACGATCTTACTGCGCCCGATAAATCGTCAAATCCCTTCGTCCTGGTTCGGTGACGGCAATGGTCTGCCCGTCCGGAGCAATCTCAAACTCATGAAATTCCAATCCATGAAAAAACGGATCAAACGCGTTGTTGTACAAGCCCACCCAAACCAAATCCGCGGACTTCGAAGGTTCCCCACGCTTTAGCAGCACGCGCTGCTCGTCGTGCGACCAGTGAAATTCCCCAATCGCCACCCGCACCTGCGTCACCTTATTCGGCGCGGCCAGATCGCGTACTTCCATCGTGTCGCCGTCTTTGAAATAAGCGATCTTCTTCGCCGAAGGTGAAATCGAAAGAAATCCCGCGTACTCGTCTACCGCGGCGATTTCCTTGCGCGCGCCGCTCACCAGATCCAGCTGCACGATTTTCGGCGCTCCCACCACGCGTGTATTTTCTTCCAGCGCGAACGCCTGATTCCGCTTCGTATCCCATGAAACCGCGGTGAATAGATGCCCGTCGAAGAGCACCTTGGCCTTTCCATCGGCCGGCTTCATCGCCATCATCTGCGAAAATCCGCCGCTGGTCCGGCTCATGTACACCAGCGTCATGCCGTCGGCCAGCCACGCCGCATTGAACGCGTCGTGAATTGTCGGCAGCTTCGATCCCGCGATCGGAATGTCCCGCCCCTCTGAATCCATTAAATACAAAAGCGTATTCGGCCGCACCGTCTGCTGTTCGTCCAGCTGCTGCACGATCGAGCCTTGGGGCTGCGCCATATTCGAGGTGTCCATCTTCACCACCAGCCGGCGGCTGTCCGGCGACCAGGTGATCGTATCGACCTGGTAGCTGTGCTGTGGGGGCGGAGGCGGTTTTTCCTTCTTCTCTTTTTTCGGTTTGCTGCTTTTGTCGCTCGGATCCGTATCGTCGTTGCTACTCGAAGAACTGCTACTCGAGCTACTCGAAGACGAACTGCTGCTCGAACTCGATCCCGGAATATTCGGCCCGGCACTGTTGTCCGCGTTTAACGGCGCTTCCGGGTTATCGAATGGCTCTGGCGTAAATTTGTCGCCGTCGATAATTTTCTTTTTCTTACCGTCGATCGTCGCCACCCAGAAATCGTCGTGCTCCACCACCAATTTCTTGTACCGCTTCACCCGCTGCGTCGCATACGCAATCTGGTTATCCGGCGCGATGGCAAACGCCTGCACGTCCGCCTCAATCACCGCCAACGGCTTCTCCAGCCCCTGCGCCAGCAGGGGAGGCAGAACCGCGGCCAAAACGCCCAGTCCGCCCGCCAATATCGCCCCAACGACCGGCCTCGAAACCCTCCGGGGCCTGCTCGATTCTGATTTTTCTGAAGTCTGCGAGATCGTCAACGAAGTGTCCTTGATGGTGCTGAAGTGTTTCGAATTCTTGCGCACCAGAATCTAACTCGCCGGCCGCTTCTGTATCTTCCGGATTTCTTCCAGCCGCTGCCGGATCCGCGCCTCAAATCCTTGATCCGTCGGCCGATAGTATATGCGTCCCGCCAGACTTTCCGGAAGGCAGGTCATATCCGTGACCTTCTCTTCGCTGTCATGCGCGTACTGATAGCCTTTTCCATATCCCAGATTCTTCATCAATCCCGTGGCCGCATTTCGAATGTGCAGCGGCACCGGCTCCGCCATCGTGCGCTGCAAATCTTCGCTGACTTCGCCATACGCCTTGTACACTGCGTTCGACTTCGGCGCCAGCGCCAGATACACCGCCGCCTGCGCCAGCGCCAAATTTCCCTCAGGCGGCCCGAGCAGCTCAAACGCCTGCATCGCCGCGATCGTCACCTGCACCGCGTGCGGCTCTGCGAGGCCAACGTCTTCGCTCGCCATCCGCACCAGCCGCCGCGCGAGGTACAGCGGATCTTCGCCCGATTCCAGCATCCGCGCGATCCAATACAACGACGCGTCCGGATCCGAATTCCGCACCGATTTGTGCAGCGCCGAAATTAAATTGAAATGCTCCTCGCCTGATTTGTCGTAGGGCAGCAGTTTGCGCTGCAGCACATCTTCGAGGCGCTCCTGCGTCACCATCCGCCGCCCGTCCGCACCCGGCGCCGTTCCCATCGCCAGCGCTTCCAGCGTGTTGTAGGCTGCGCGCGCGTCACCATTCGCCAGCACCGCAATGCGCTCCAGAATCTCCGCACTCACCGAAACTTTTTCCGCCCCCAACCCGCGCGTGCTATCGACCAGCGCCCGCTCCAGCAGCATCACGACCTGTTCCTTCGTGTGCGCCTTCATCACATACACTTTCATCCGCGACAGCAGCGGCGCGATCACTTCGAACGACGGATTCTCCGTCGTCGCCCCAATCAGCAAAATATTTCCCGCCTCCACGTGCGGCAAAAACGCATCCTGCTGCGCCCGATTGAACCGGTGGACTTCATCCACAAAAACAATCGTCCGCTTCCCGTAACGCCGCGTGGCCTCCGCCTTGGCCATCACTTCTTTGATTTCCTTGATCCCGGACATCACCGCGCTGAACGGCAGAAATTCCGACTTCGTCGTACGCGCGATGATCCGCGCCAGCGTGGTCTTCCCGCATCCAGGAGGACCCCACAGCAGCAGGGAAGTCAGGTCGTCGCGCTCGATCTGCACCCGCAGTGGTTTTCCCGGCCCCAGCAATTCTTCCTGCCCGATAAATTCATCTAGCGTCTGCGGACGCATCCGGTCAGCCAGCGGACGCCCCGCCAGCGATTCTTCTTCGGGCTGCAATTGTTGAAACAGGCTCATCGGTTTTCTTTGATGCGATTTATTGGTTGCCGCGACTCATACCTGGTCCTTACCCAATCTCTGTCGCGCCGCTTCGTAAAGCAGTATGGATGCCGCGACGCCCGCATTCAGTGACTCCACGGATTGCGCCATCGAGATCGCCATGCGCGCATCCGCCGCGCTCTCAACTTCGCGCGGAAGCCCAGCGCCTTCGCTGCCGATGAAAATCGCACAAGGCTTGCTGAAATCCGCCCGGGTCTCGTTGCCCATCGCTGCGCCATCGTCAGACTGCGCAGCGGCGGCTGCAGCAATCACCGCGACGTGCGAGACTTTTAATTGCGCCAGCAACACCGGCAAGGCCATCCCGCGCAGCAGCGGAAGACGCAGCGCCGAACCGGCCGACGCTCTCACCGACTTCGGAGACCACGGATCCGCCGTCCCGCGCGCCGCCACCACTCCCGTCGCGCCAAACGCCTCCGCCGACCGCAAAATTGTCCCCACGTTTCCCGGGTCCTGCACACTAGCCATCACCACAATCAACGGAAGCCCCTTCGCGCCACGCTCGCCAAATTGACCCGCGCCCGCGCCGGTTCCGCGCAGCAAATCTTCAAAATCCCACGTTGGCTGCCGGAACAAAGCCGCCACGCCCTGCGGCGCTTCCGTCCCGCTGATGCTCTCGAAAATCTTATCCGTCGTCCGAAATACTCGCGACCGCGATATTCCTGTTTCACTCGCGCTAGCCGCGCGCAGAATCGGCTCCATGTATCGCTCCGCCGATTCGCTCACCATCACCGCGTCGGCTTCCAGGCCATGGCGCAACGCGTCCTCGATCAACTTCGGCCCTTCCACCGCGATCGCTTCGTCCTTTTCAGGCCCGGCGCCGCGCAGACCGGCTCGAAACATCTTCACCCACCGGTTGTCGCGGCTGGTGATTACGTCCGCCGCGTCTTGCGCCATGCGATGCTCCGCCATGTCCTCAGCCTAACAAACGCCCGCCGTGCCGTCGAGACGCGCCCGATGACACACGGCGTGAATTCGGCATCCACACTCCTTGCTAACGCCACGAACCCTGTGTTAATTTTTTTACCGCAATTGGGGCGCAACCCGCCGAGAGTGGTCAAACTTTGCCTGTCGAAATCCTGAAAATTTCCGCCGACTCACCCGAACAGCACATCATCGATTATGCCGCCGGCTTCATCAAACGCGGCGAAGTGGTAGGCATCCCCACGGACACTTTCTACGGCCTCTCCGTCGATCCCTTCAATCTTTCCGCCATCGAAGGAGTATTCCGCGCCAAAGGCCGCCCGGAAACCAAAGCGCTGCCCATCCTGGTGAATTCCCAGGAACAGGCGCTGACCCTGGTCCGCGAAGTTCCCGATAGTTTTCTCGAACTCGCCAATAAATTTTGGCCCGGCCCGCTCACTCTGGTGGTCGAAGCCACTCATCGCTTGCCGCTGAAAGTTACGGGCAACACGGGCCGCGTCGCGCTGCGTTGGGCCAATTCTAACGTGGTCACTCAGCTGATCGCCGCCGCCGGCGGTCCCATCACCGGCACCAGCGCCAATCTTTCCGGGTATCCGTCCTGCTCGAACGCGGGGCAAATCGTGGAACAACTCGGCAATCGCTTGCCGCTGATTCTGGATTCGGGCGATACACGCGGCGTCCTCGCTTCCACCATCGTGAGACTCGATGGCAACGAATGGCGCGTCGTTCGCGAAGGCGCCATCCCCGACGAAGAAATTTATAAGGCCCTGCACTAATCGCTGCTATTTCACCGCCGCCGTCGCCAAAAAATCATAATCTCCGCCCGGAGGCATCACGATTTCCGTCAGCCGGTCCCGGTGGACGCACACATTATCCACGTACCATAAATTAAGATACGGCTCGTCCTCCGCCACCACCTTCTGCACTTGCGCCAGAATCGCCTTCCGCTTTTCCTGATCCATCTCCACATGCGCCGACTGCAGCAGGGCATCCAACCCCGCATTCTGGTAATGCCCGCGATTCGCCCCCGCCGGCGGCATCTTTTTCGAACTGAAAATATATTCGAAAATATCCGGATCGTTATTCGCACCCACCCAACGCAGCGCGTACATCTGAAAGCTCCCCCGCGTAATGTCTGTGTAGAACGTGGCGAATTCCAGCGGCCGCAGTTCCAGCGCCACGCCCACCCGCTTCCACTGATCCGCAATCGCCTCGCTCATCAGCCGCACCGATTCGTCCGTCGAAGTCTTCAGCGTCAGATGCAAACGCATCCCATCCGCTCCGCGATGAAACCCGGCCGCTTCCAGCAGCTGCTCCGCCCTCGCTGGATCGAAATCGTATTGCGGCACGTCGCCGTCATATGCCCAGCTGTTTGGAGGCAGCACGCTCGCCGCCAGCCGCGCCTGTCCGCGCAGCAGATATTGAATGATCGTCTTGCGGTCGGTGGCATGGGCCAGCGCCTGGCGCACCTCGCGCTTCGCTAGCGTCGGGTCCGAGAAATTAAACGCGATATACGCGAGAGTCGTGCCCGGCTGCTGCTCGGCTACGAGGCCCCGCTCCTTGCCCAGCGTCACCACCATGTCCGGAGTGAGCGAATTGATCGTTGCGTCTGCCGAACCTTTGCGCAGCTCGAGCGCGCGTACCGTAACGTCCGGCACAATCCGGATTCGGAGCTTTTCGATCTTGGGCGCCCCGCCAAAGTAATTCTCATTCCGCGCCAGAATGATTTCTTCATCGGTGGCCATGCTCACAAATCGAAACGGCCCGCTGCCCACCGGATGCTGCGCCAACTCCGGCCCCGAGCCTCGCGGGACAATCCCCACCGCCGGCCGCGTCAAGCTCCACAAAAAAGACGCGTACGGCTCGCGCAGATGAAAAATCACGGTCGCCGCGTCCGGCACTTCGATCGAACTCACCATCTTGAACGAGCCAGCCTTCGGGCTTTTCACCGCGCCGGAAAGAATCGATTCGAAGGTGAACTGCACGTCCGCCGAAGTCAGCGCCCGCCCGTCGTGGAATTTCACGCCCGGCCGCAGGTGAAACACATAGGTCACCGGGTCTGGCGTATCCCAGCTCATCGCCAGGTCCGGAATGATTTTCATCTGCGCGTCGTGCGCCACCAGGCTCGAAAAAATCAGCCCGTCGATATGCGCGGAATACGCGTCGGCGCCAATGCGCGGGTCCAGATTGGTAGGGGAAGCTTCGATCAGGAAATTAACGGTGCCAGCCTCAGCCGGATTCGGAAGGGAATTGCAGCCACCGCAGAAACTGCTAAAGCACGCCAGCACCAGCGCGGCCCAAGCGCCTCTCTTAGCGCGCGCGTCCATGCACCCGCTTTCCCATCACCGTCGCGTGCCGCGCGCCGGTCGCCGCGGGCAAATTATTCGCGCGGCCGTGAAACGCTTCGTAGGCCAGAATCGCGAAGGCGAAAGCTTCCTTCGCCTCCGCTGCGACCCCAAACCGGCTCGATTCGATCACCCGAATCCCCGGCAGCGCCGCTTCCAACTGCGCCATGATCAGCGGATTCTTGGTCCCGCCGCCAGCCACAATCAATTCGTCCACGCCGGCTTTCGGCAAAATAAATTTCCGGAACGCGTCCACAATCGATAGCGCGGTGAAAATCGTCGCCGTCCGCACTACATCTTCCGGCCGCGCGCGCAATTTCTTACCCAGACTCGCCAGAGTCTCGGCATACGCTGCTCCAAACTGCTCGCGCCCCGCCGTCTTCGGCGGTCGCCGCCGCAGATACGGCTCACGCAGCATTCTCTCCAGCAGCGGACGCACCACGCGTCCCCGCGAAGCCATCCGCGCGCCGCGGTCGTATCGCTCGCGCCCCTTCGTGTAGCGTTCGACCAGCGCGTCGATGATCATGTTGCCCGGCCCGGTATCGAACGCGAATACATTCTCGGGCCGCGCGTTCGCCGGAATCACTGTCACATTCGCGATCCCGCCGATATTCAACGCCACGCGCCCAATTTGTTCACTGCGATACAGCAGGTAATCGACAAACGGCACCAGTGGCGCCCCGTGCCCTCCCGCGGCCATATCTGCGGGACGAAAATCCGCGATCGTGGTCACGCCCGTCCGCTCCGCAATAATGCTGTCCTCGCCAATCTGCAACGTCGAAGCAATCCGCCGCGTCGAAAGAAATTTCGAAGGCAAGCTCTGATGAAAAATCGTCTGCCCATGCGACCCGATCAGCCCCACCTTGTGCATCGGCAATCGCCAAGCCGCGCACGCCGCAGTGGCCGCCCGCGCAAACTCCTCGCCCAGCAAGAAATTCAGTTGGCTGATCTCGGCAGTAGTCGTGGGAGCGCCGTTCGCCAGCCGGAGAATTGCTTCGCGGACCAATCGAGGAAAAGCTTGATGATAGTGCCCGGAAAGTCTTGCGGAGAGCCGCGGAGGCGCGCCCGAAATGTCGGCAAGCGCAACGTCAATCCCGTCTGCCGAGGTGCCGGACATCATTCCGATGACGCGCATGAATGTTTTGAGTCTAGAAGCTGCTGCGCCCGATTGACAACCGCGATTTCGCCGCCTGTTCCCGCGCCGTCATCGCCAAGCGTTGGAGCCAACGATCCTCTTCTCCTAGCCGTGTCGTCCAACCGCCCAAACCGTACTTGGCCGTCATCCAGAGGAGCGCCTTTCGCGACGAAGGATATCTCTTCGATTTCAACTTCTTGCCCGGCCTCTTACGAAAGCTGCTTCTGCAGCGCCGCCAGTAAATTCAACGCCTCAAGCGGCGTCAGAGTATCCAATTTCGCCAGACGAATCGCCTCGACTACCGACTCATCAATCGCCGTGAACGAAGTCTGCTGCAAGGGCAGGGCACTCGCCACCGCGCCGCCGCCCACCGCTCCCGGCGACAATTCATGCGACAGTTTCTCCTCGCTCTGCTCATGCCGCCGCAAAATCTCCCGCGCCCGAGCAATCACTTCGCCCGGCAACCCCGCCAACCGCGCCACTTCAATCCCGTAACTCTTGTTCGCGCTCCCCGGCGCCACCCGCCGCAGAAAAACAATCTCGCTGCCCGCTTCCTGTACCTCGACGTGAACATTCTTCACGCCCGGCAGCAATTGCTCCAGCTCGGTCAGTTCATGATAATGCGTCGCAAAAAGCGTCCGCGGCCGCGCGCCGCCGTGCAGCGATTCCACCACCGCCCAAGCGATCGAGAGGCCGTCGAAGGTCGACGTTCCGCGTCCCACTTCATCCAGCAACACCAGGCTCGCCCCCGTCGCCGTATTCAAAATCGCCGCCACTTCGCTCATCTCCACCAAAAATGTCGAACGCCCCCGCGCCAGATTGTCCGAAGCTCCAATGCGCGTGAAAATCCGGTCGAGCAACGGCAGTTTGGCCTGCGCCGCCGGAACAAACGATCCCATCTGCGCCATCACCGCAATCAACGCCGCCTGCCGCAAATAAGTCGACTTGCCGCCCATGTTCGGCCCGGTAATCACCAGCAGAAATTGCCCTTCATCATCCAGATACAAATCGTTGGGCACAAAGCGTTCGCCGCGCTCCTCCAGCAACTTCTCGATTACCGGATGCCGCCCGCCGGCAATCATCAGCATCCCGCGCTTGCCCTTTTTTCCCCAGCGCCTTCTCCGTGAATTCCGGCCGCGAATAATTTCGCGCCGCCGCGATCCGCGCAAAATTCACCAGCACGTCCAGTTGCGCGATCGCCGCCGCCGTATTCCGCAACCGCCCCGCCTCGCGCGCGATCCCTTCGCGAATCTCGCTGTACAGCCGCCGCTCGATCTCCCGCACCTTCTCTTCCGCCGAAAGCACCTTTGCCTCGTGCGTCTTCAATTCCGGCGAAGTAAACCGCTCCGCATTCACCAGCGTCTGCTTGCGCTCGTACTCCGCCGGAGCCAGATGCGCGTTCACATTCGTAATCTCGATATAAAATCCGAAAATATTGTTGTAGCGAATCTTCAGCGACCCAATCCCGGTTCGCTTCCGTTCCCGGTCTTCCATTGCCGCGATGATCTGCCGCCCCTGTTTCATAATCGTGTGCAATTCATCCAGCTCTGCGTTGTATCCCGTGCGAATCACCCCGGGGTCGTTCGCCACCGCCGGAGGATCATCCGCAATCCCGCGCGCAATCGTCCCGCACACGTCGTGCATCTCGTCGAGCGACGCGCGCAAAGCCGCCAACCGCGCGCTAGCAGCCGTACCCGCCGAAGCTGCGCCGTCGGAAACCATCTGCGCCAGCAACTCGCGCAGCACCGGCACTTTCTCCAGCGATTGCCGCAGCGCCAGCAAATCCCGCGGCGTCGCCGCGCCAATCGTCACCCGGCTGGTCAGCCGCTCCAGATCCAAAATGCTCCCGAGCGTCTTGTGCAGTTCCTCGCGCTGCGGCGTCCGCGACCGCAACGCCGCCACCGCATCCAGCCGGTCCTCGATCTCGGCCAACGCAATCTCCGGCCGCACGATCCAGTTCCGCAGCAACCGCGCGCCCATCCCCGTAGCCGTCTCATCGATCGCCCGCAGCAAAGTCGCCGAAGCCTCGTCCCCGCTCGAAGGTTCGACCAGTTCCAGATTCCGCGTCGTCACTGCATCCAGAATCAACCCGTTCTGCTGCTCGTAAAAAATAATCCGGTCGATATGCTCCAGGCCCGCTCCCGCCGGACGCAAAGACGGCACCACCGCCGCATCCTCCGGCGAACGCGCCCCAATCGCCGAAGTCTCCCGCAAATAGTGAACCAGCGCTCCCGCCGCCGAAGTCGCCAGCCCGTGTCCATCCAGCCCAAACCCATCTAAGGCCGCCACCCGGAAATGTTCTTCCAGAATCCGCGTGGCGTACGCCGCCTCAAACACCCAATCATCCAACCGCGTTTCCACCGCGCCCAGATTTTCCAGCTCCGTAGCCGCCGCCACCGGAAACAGCGTCACCGGACGCGCCAGCAAAATCTCCCGCGGCCGTAAAATTCCCAATTCATCCCGCAACTTCGCGTCCGCCTTCTCGCCATGAAATTCCGTAGCCCGAAACTCGCCCGTAGACAAATCCACGTACGCGAGCCCCACGCCCACGTCGCCGCCCGCGCCATTGCGCGCGCCCGACCTCGCCACCGCCGCCAAATAATTATTTTCCTTGGCCTCGACGAGTCCCGAACCGCTCGCCGTCCCCGGCGTCAAAACTCGAATCACTTCCCGCCGTACGATTTTCTTTCCCGGCCCGGGCGTCTCCATCTGTTCGCAGATCGCGACTTTGTGGCCGGCGCGAATGAGCCGCGCGATGTAATTTTCCGCCGCGTGGTAGGGAACTCCGCACATCGGCACGGCCTGATCCTTCTCTTTATTCCGGGAAGTCAGCGTGATCTGCAGGATTTTCGAGGCGGTTACCGCGTCGTCGTAGAAAAGTTCGTAGAAATCGCCCA
The DNA here is from genome assembly GCA_963711325.1 of uncultured Acidobacteriota bacterium. GTDB lineage: Bacteria > Acidobacteriota > Terriglobia > Acidiferrales > UBA7541 > Palsa-295. Next base: position 776,854 of record CAVQDR010000003.1, read on the forward strand.
ACCGGAACAGCAGCAGCGCCGCCGGATGCTGTTTCTTGACCGCGTGATACTGCCGCATCAATGGAGTTGTGGGTTCAGTCATGTACGGGCCGCGGACGCACCGCCGTCAAAATCCTCATCTCGATGGATTTTCCCAACCAGGTTGTTCCGCGGCGAACTGATTATGATGTTGGACCCGCAGGTTTGGCAACCACCGCGCCGCGCGCAACCAAATGCCTGCCGTATACTATTGCGTGCGCAAAATCCGAAAAACTCCCACCGAGATCGAAGTGAAGCTCCGCATCAAGAGTCTCCCCGAAATTCTCGCCCGCCTCCGCCGTTTCGCCCCCATCTCCCACGGCCGCGTCCTCGAACAAAATACGCTCTTCGACACTCCCGACTCCGCCTTCCGCCGCACCGGCCGCCTGCTCCGCGTGCGCATCGAAACTCCCGCCGCCGCGCCCAATCAACCTCCCGGCTGCACTCGCGCGGTCCTCACCGCGAAGGCTCCTCCGCCGGTCTCCAGCAAATCCAAAAGGCCTTCCCGCTACAAAGAGCGCGCCGAAAGTGAAATGGTCTTGCGCAAGCCTGCCGACTTTATCGAAAGCCTCCCCACGCTCGGCCTTCGCCCCGCCTTCCGCTACGAAAAGTTCCGCACCAGCTTCACCCGCGGCCAACTCCACCTCGACCTCGACGAAACTCCCGTAGGCGTCATCCTCGAACTCGAAGGCCCGCCAAAATCAATCGACCAAGCCGCCAGAGCCCTCGGCTTCACGCCCACCGACTATCTTCGCGTCACCTATTGGGATCTTTACGCCGCCGATTGCCGTCGCCGCGGCGTCACTCCGAAAAATATGTTGTTCCCGAAGCGAAAAAACCGCTGAACCTGTCACTCTTCGCTTGACAATCTTTACATCTGCATTTACTAGTCAAGTGGGACACAAGCGCTTCTCATGGAGCTTTCGTCCAATTCGGAACCGGGCAGTAGCCCTCACCCTAGAAGTGCCGGGAAGCTCCGGCAGGGCAAGGGAATCGTCCGGGGTGTATCGGTTCGCTGGACCCGCGCACGCAGCGGGAACAGGGAGGCGAGGCCTGGCCTGATCTAATCTGCGCGAATTTCTGCGCCCGAGGCCGGTGCCTTTCCCGGTCACGGGCATTTTTTTTGCCCCGACAGCGAATTTCGCATCGCCCATCAGCATCCGAATCGGACCGCCGCAAGCAGCGCTGCAGTGTCGGGAGTTCATTATGCTGCACGCTACTGAAGTCATCGGCGCCCGGACCTTCGATTCGCTGGGCAATTACGTCGGCCGCATCAAGGAAATTTTCGTCGAGCCTGCCGACCAACCCAACCGGGTGGCCCGCATGCTCATCGCCCGCGGCCAATACCGCCCGCTCGTCGCGCGCTACGATCAGATCGCCTCCGTCGCCCCCGGCCGCATCGCCCTCACCACCGACGAAGCCGCCCTCGAGCTTTATCATCCCAACGAAGCGTGGCTCGCCGTCGGCAAAGATCTCCTCGACCAGCAAATCATCGATACCAACGGCCGAAAAGTCGTGCGCGTGAACGATATCGATCTCTCCGATCAGCGCACCAACGGCAACACCGAGCTGCGCATCACCCAGGTCGACGTCGGCCTCCCCGGCGCCGTCCGCCGCCTGCTGCAGGGCGTGGTCCCGCCCATGGCCATTCGCCGCCTGCAAAGCAAACTCCCCGCGCGCAAAATTCTGCTGGGAATTCGTCAACCTGATCGAACCCGACCCGCTGCGTCGCGTGAAGCTGCGCCTCTCCAGCCAAAAACTCGCCGCGCTCCACCCTGCGGACATCGCCGAAATCATGGAAGAGCTTTCGCCCGACGAGCGCCAGGGCCTGATCGGCTCGCTCGACGAAGAGACCGCCGCGGAGGTCATCGCCGAACTCGACAAGCGCCTGCAAACGCAAGTCGTCGAAAAGCTCGACCCCGAGCAGGCCGCGCACATCATCGAGGAAATGAGTCCGGACGCCGCCGCCGACCTGATGGCCAACCTCGATTCCGAAACCTCCAAAGAAGTTCTCGGGGAAATGGAACACAAGGAAGCGCACGAGGTCGAACAGCTCCTGAAATTCGGTCCGGACACCGCTGGCGGCATGATGAACACGGAAATCGTCGTGGTCAGCGAAGACGCCACCCGCGGCGAAGTCGTCGACTACATTCGCTTCCACGAACTTTCGCCCGACCAGATCGATAGCGTGGTGCTCATTAATAAGGACGCGGCCATGGCCGGAACCGTTCCGGTCGCGCGCCTGCTGCTTTCCGAATCCGATCAGCGCATGGCCGAACTGGCCTTCGAGCCGTCGCTTTCCGTCACCACCGACGCGCGCGATCAGGAAGTTTTCGACCTGTTCGACAAATACAATCTGCGTAGCCTGACGGTGGTCAGCGGGGAAAAGCATCCCATCGGCGCAATCACCGTCGATGACGTGGTCAGCCGCATGCACGCCAAGATGTAATTTTTAGGGAATTAGAAACGCTTGCTCGCCGCTGATGCCGGCGGGCTAAAAGAAAATGTCCGACACCGCCAACTCGGGATCGCTCGCCGTCTGGAAGAGCGCGCGGCCAGGGCTTCTTGCGCCGCACGCGCATGACCCGCCGTCGGCTCGCCTTGTTCCTCGCCGTCGTCGGCCCCGGCCTGATCACTTCCAACGTCGATAACGACGCCGGCGGAATCACCACCTACACCACTGCCGGAGCCCAATTCGGCTACACCCTGCTCTGGTCGCTGATCCCCATGACCATCGCGCTCTACGTCTCCGAAGAAATGTGCGCGCGCATGGGCGTGGTCACCGGTAAAGGCCTCTCCGACCTGATCCGCGAAGAATTTGGTTTCCGCTCCACCTTCTTCGTCATGATCGCTGCTCTGGCGGTCGACCTCGGCAATACCGTCGCGGAATTCGCCGGCGTCGCCGCTTCGATGCAAATTTTCGGCGTCAGTAAATTCGTTTCGGTTCCGCTGGCGGCTATCGCCGTCTGGTTTCTGGTGGTGAAGGGAAGTTACCGGCAGGTGGAAAAAATCTTTCTGGTCGCCTGCGGATTCTATCTGACCTACGTCGTCTCCGCGATTTTAGCCAAACCGGACTGGCTCCTCGCCGCCAAAGAAACTGTCCTGCCTTCGCTGCATTTCAACACCGAATATCTCTTGATGCTCACTGCGCTGGTCGGCACCACCATCGCGCCCTGGCAATTTTTCTACCTGCAGGCCGGATTCGTCGAAAAGCGCGTCGGCGCCAAGCAATTGAAGCACGCTCGTCTGGACGTTCTGGTCGGCAGCATCTCCTGCATGGCCATCGTCTTTTTCATCATCGTGTGCTGCGCCGCCACGCTGCACAAAAATGGCATGACCAATATCACCGATGCCGCCCAAGCCGCCGCCGCGCTCACTCCGCTCGCCGGAAAATGGGCTGCCTACCTTTTCGCTTTCGGCCTGCTCAACGCGTCCCTCTTCGCCGCGTCGATCCTCCCGCTCTCTACCGCGCACGTGATCTGCGAAGGTCTCGGCTTCGAAGCCGGCCTCGACCGCAAAGTCAAAGAAGCCCCGGCCTTCTACTCTCTCTACACCGGCCTCATCGTAGTCGGCGGCGGCATCATTCTGCTGCCCAAAGCGCCGCTCTTCAAAATTCTCGTCCTCTCCCAGGTAGCCAACGGCGTCTGGCTCCCGGTGGTTCTGATTTTCATTCTGCTGCTCATCAACCGCCGCGAACTCATGGGCGAGCACACCAATAGCTGGGGCTTCAACCTGGTCGCCTGGGGCGCCAGCATCATCATGATCATCCTCACCGTAATCCTGGTCTACGCCGCCATCACCGAACCTGCCAGCACCGGCCTAGTCGGCACCTTCCTGCATTCACCTTGACGCTGCGCCGCACTTCGAATCGCGCATCGTCCTAAAAAACCTCATTTCCTAAATTCCGCGCGGCAAAGCTGCCCGATTCGGACGGATTTCCAGTGTCGGCTAAGCGGCCGTCCGATAACTTTTCGCAAGAGGTAAGCCTCGAGAGGGCGCAAGCGACAGGTTCGGGTGTTACTTAATTCGTTTGCTGCTGCGCTCGGGCGGTCGAAGGCGGAACATGGCCCTTCAGCCGCATGTAAACGACGAGGTTTCCGTAATGCTCGTTATTGTGGGCGGTGTTGTACATCAACATGGCGCCTCGAAGAGTCTTGGTCGACCCCTTGTCACCGAAATTCGCAATTTGCACCGACTGAGTGAAATTCGCGTCGGTGGTTGCTGCGTACACGCGGTCGCAATAGTCGAGCGAATCGTTCAAGGCCTTAACCAGTGCAGCCTTGTCCGTGATTTTCTGATAGTTCGCGGTGGCCGGTGATTTTTCGCCCGCAATTTGCGAACAGAAGAAGAAGTTCGCATTAGCCAGGTGACCGACAATCTGACCGAAGGTCCGGACCTGCGGCGTCGGCTGAAACGCATATTCATCCGCAGGCATGTTCTCCGCCGCTTCCGCCAGATTCCGGTGAATCGCGGAGTGCATTTCTTTGGCGCTGGCCGCCAGCGAAGGAGACAGCTCACCGGGATAGCCGGAGTCCGTCGTTTGAGCGGACGCCGCCGGCAGAATCACACACGCACAAAACAGAGCCAACACAATTGGGCGCAGCACAGTATCGCCTCCCTTCACCGCGCGAACCTTTTTGGCCAGCGCGTTGAGATGACCAGACAGCGTGTCGAAGCGGCCACCCGTTTCGATAGCCGCCTGCACGATCCCGCCGGTGGTTCCTGCGAGTTTTGTTTCTTAGGCCGAGGCTTTCATTTCGCCTTCGTCGCCGCTGGGGCCGTAGAGTCCGGGCACCGGGACGCCGAGCAAGCGCAGATACACGGTCATCTGGCCGCGATGATGGATCAGGTGATTCATCACCACGGTGCGCAGCACCGCGATGCGCGGCATCGTAAATATATCGTGGCCGCCGGCCTTCAGCGTCCAGTTGGCCATCAGGTCCTGGTCGCTGACTTTGGCCAGCGCCGCGCGGGCTTCGCCGGATTCCTTGTCGAAAATTCGGAGGGCATCTGCGCGATTTTCAACCTTGGGAGGTTCCCAACTCTTTCCGCCCACCGGCGCGTAGTCGAAGTCGGTGGTGTTCAGCGTCATGGTGGTCCAGCCCGGAAGCGTGGCCACATGCTGCGCGTACCAACCGACCGTGCCGGATTTTTCAGCGGGCTTCCACGACCATTTTCCGTCAGGCAGCAGGTCGAGAACTTTGCGGGTATTCAGCATTTCAGCGTCAAATTCGGGCAGCAAGGATTGGCCGATGCTCATGGTGGGTCTCCTTCGAAGGAAAGTAGTTGCGTTGGCAGGGGCATCTTAGGCGAAGAAAAAGCGAAGTGTCAAGCCCTTCTTTTCAGCCCGCTGTCGGGGAGAGGTTAGCGCAGTGGCGGTCGGCGGCGTGCATATTCCTGCTCAACTCATCGCGCCGGGCGTGGTCGATGATCGCTGCAGCGGAAGAATGACTTTCGCGGCCACCACTCCCAGAAACCCGCCGAGCACCGTTTCCCAGGCGCGCGCTCCCAGCACTGAGATCGAAGTTTCTCCGCTGATCGCGAGCGTGACCATCAGCGTGAAGGCGTAGGCCGCGCAGGCAATGTCGTAGCGATCCGGTAAAGCCATGGCGTAAATAATCATGGCGATGGCCGCGAGGATCCACGCCAGCGGCGGAATGTGCGTCGCGATTGGCACGCAGGCAATGCCCAGCGGAACGCCGACCAATGTCCCAATCATGCGCTGGCGCACGCGATCGGCAGTTCCCGACGCCGACCCGGCGATGACGTAGGTGCTGGCCGTAATCGCCCACGCGGATTCTTGCAGGTGGATCACGCTGCGCACTAAAACGATGACCAGCGCGGCCACCGCTGCCTGCAATCCCATCCGCGGTTCTGGCGCTAACTGTCCGTCCGCGGCCGAGCCGTTCTCAGCCGGCGCAAGCGCCGGATGCTCCGCGGGGCCGCTGAGCAATCGCGGCACAACCGACGCGACCGTGGCGATTGTTCCGGCCAACGCCACCATCCCCAGGTCGGCTCGAGTCAGCCCTGTTCCATACGCGAGTAGCTGGCCGATATAAATCTGCGAGCCAATACCGGCGCCAGTAATTCCGAATCGCTTCAGATATCCGACCAGAAACGCGCCGGTGATCAGAATCCACTCCGGCCCCATCCGCCCATGGCGCAAAAGCGGCGCGAGGGCGATCACACTTGCGGCGCCCGCCACTGCGGCGGCATTCAGTAGCACCAGATCGCGACGTCGACAACCAGCGAGTCGCCTGCCCTTCTGAAACGCTGGCCCACAGGCTGAAGCCGGCGGCCAGGTAACTGAGAAACGAGCCGTCCGCGACGTGATACGAGCTGTAAAGCAGCGCTCCCAGCATCGCCGCAATGCCGTACGCCGTGACCAGCCGCAAGCCTTTGACCCGGCGATGCATGCCGGGATCGATTTTCTCCAGCCACTGAACGATTCTCTCGGGATTCCGACGAAGCATCTAGAACCTGCCGAACAGGTCCGGCAAAAAGTTGGGAACGCCGCCCACATGCCGAACCCCGAAGGTCCCGATTAATGTACAAAAGATGCCGGCGACGATGGCTATGGCGCACGCCGCGCGGTCGGACATGTAACCCTGAGCTACGACGCGTGGTGGTGTAAGCACTTTTCTCCATCCCATAATTTGAATGTAGGATCCGGTTCCCTCATCGACTTCCCAGCGATTAAAATCAGAATTGCGAAGCGAGGGGAAGAATACTTCGAGGATCGTGTAAACGCCCGCAGACAAAAATGCGATATAAGGAAGAAGGTTGAAGAACGTGAACTTATCCACCGGGCGAAATTACCAGAATCGTCGGGATCGGACCAACTTTTGTTCAGCGCTAACCGGAAACGGACCCACTCCATCCGTACGCCCCATGAACCCTGTGCTAGTTTTTCTTCGCCTTCGTCTTTGAGCCAATCGCATCGTGATCATCCTCACGGTAATTTTGGTCTACGCCGCCGCCACCGAACCCGCCAGCACCGGCCCGGTCGGCACCTTCCTGCACTCCCCTTCACGTCGCAGATGTTTGTTCTTAGTCAGGCATCATTCCATGTGAGGATCTCGCAGGGGACTCACCCCCGCCAGAGGCTCGCGGGCTACCAGCTGAATCTGATTGCGCAGTGCAGCGCGAATCCCGGGCTCCTCGGGTGCGTACCGGAGCGCTTCGGTGTATGAGCGAACGCATTCTTCGCGAGATTGCCGCTTCAAATATATGTTCCCGAGTTCAATCTGAACGAAATATGCGGTGGGGTCGAGTTCCACGGAGCGACGAAATGCTTTCTCCGCCTCGACCTCGTCGGGTTTCTCGCCATAAATCTTGTAGATTCCCTGAAAGTAGAAGTCCGAGGCCGCTTCTCCGGGCAAATGAAACGTACCCTGAAAGATGAATAGATTTCCGAATCGCTTCGCGGGCTTGGATTCCCGCAAGGCAGCGGCGTCCCAATAGCTGCTGCGAATAAAATCGGATGGCCCCGCAAAGATGGTTCCCGACCTGTCCGGTAACTGAACGAGCGCCGCGTCGCGTTTCTCGTCACCGCCAAAGCAGTCGACGCCCCTCGCGGCTTTTTCTTCGTCCCAAACCCAATACAGACAGACCGGGCGCAGACCTTGTGGCTTCAACTCCCGGCTGTAGTATCCCGCTAGTTCCTTCGACCTTTGGCTCAGGTCCACCCCTTCGTCACTGAAAGTTTTATAAGCGTTGGTCGTGCCACCCACGAATTCATTGAAATATTCCCAGGGCCGCATCTGTGGGAGTGCGGATGCAGCCGCAGCCACGAAAGCCAGCCCCACCAAACTTTTAAACTGCCAGGCTTTCGACGATAACGCCATTTCAACGCCCACTCCGGCGAAGACGGCAAGCAGCACCACCACGGGCAAAGCGTGACGGATACCTGCGTAGGTCGCGCCCGTCGAAAGAACGAGCAGAAAAATCAGGGCGCTGGCCAGCGCCAATCCACAAGGCAGTGTCCACTCCGGCGGCAGGCGGCGGCTGACAAAGAGAAACAGACCGAGCAGTATCACTGCAATCAGACCGATGGGCACTTTCACCGCGATCATTGCGGGGAAAAAATATTGTGGCGCTCTTGATCGATACACCCTGCCGAAAAACAGCTGGAGACTCTCCCTACCCTCCAGTCCGGCGCGGATCGTGTCTGCAAATCCCCAGAGGTAGGCGCGAGGCACCACATGTGCCGCGTCCATGATGTCCAGCACGGTGTGATAGCGCGGCGACGAAACGTCGTTGATTTTTGCTTGCAACGGGCGATCGAAAGACTCGATGCCATTTGGAGTTTCCGAATAGCGAAAAAAATAGGAAGCCCACAGGACCAGCATTGCGCCAGCCACGACCGCGCAAAGTTTCAGACCCTTATGCCATCTCGAATTGTTTGTGGTTTCCCGCGGTTGAATGATGGCAAGCAATGCACCTATCAGAACTACGCCCAACACCACCACTGGTGCGGAATGTTTCGTAGCCAGCGCCAGCCCTAGAAACGCGGAACAAACAGCAAGGTCAGGCCATCTCCACTCGCGGAACGCTCCGGCGGAAAAGACCACAGCTGTTGTTGAGAGCAGCGCCAGCGGGAGATCCGTCATCACCACGGGCAGGTGCGCCGCAACGGTCGGATCAATCGCCAGGAATAGAAGCGCACCGAGCGAAACACCCGCGTTAAAAACACGCTTTAGTGCAAGCGCCAGAGCGAGCAACAGCAGTCCGTTCAACCCGAACATTGCGGCTCTAGCCCGCCGCTGGACCGAGTCGGGGTCGTTCTGCCGAAAAACGGCAAGGTTCGCAAACGCACGTTCTCCCGGCTTGTCATTAAATTGACGGAGTGAATCTAAACGAAAACCGGTCGCCGTCATGACACTGCCCACCCACAGCTTTACCAGCGGCGGATGTTCGGGATTAATTCGGAAATCGTGATACCTCACGTAAGAGACGCCGGCGGCGATGTGATAAGCCTCATCGATGGTGAAGCCGTCGAGGCGGGTCACAATGGCCGAGCGCAGAATTGCCAATCCAACCAGCAGTAGGGCAAGCCCAAGAAAGACTTTGGGTTGCAGACTGAATAGCTTCGCTGGCGTCCGCGTTCCCGGCGTAGGGTGTGATCCCTTGGCTCTTTGATTGGCCATCTGGGCGGCCGTATGCTTGTACGAGATTCGCCAAGCGGGTCTTTATATCATTAACCGACGGCGAACAGCACAGGGATACACGCCGTTATGGGAAACTGACCCACTAACCCGCACCCGCCATCCTTGCGCCCCATGAATCCCTGTGCTAGTTTTTCTTCGGCTTCGTCTCCGAGCCAATTTCAGTGAAAGCCACCGAACCCCTTAGCGATCTCAATCCCGCCGAAGCCGCCCTTCTCGCGAAACTCGATCTGAAGAGCTTGCCGCAGCACGTCGCCGTCATCATGGATGGCAACGGCCGCTGGGCGCAGCAGCGCCACCTGCCGCGCATCGCCGGCCACCGCGCCGGAGTGAAGACTGCGCGCGAAATCATCGAAATCGTGCGCGCGTCTGAAATTTCCGTGCCTCACGCTCTACGCCTTTTCGCTCGAAAACTGGCGCCGCCCGCAGGCCGAAGTCGATTTCCTGATGCGCCTGCTGCGCGAATATCTTCGCGCGAGCTGCCGGTCATCCACAAAAACAACATCCAGCTGCATGGTCATCGGCCGCTCCGAGCCAGTTGCCCGACGCCGTCCGCCGCGACATCGAAGACGGCATGGAGCTCACCGCCGAACAACACCGGCATGAAACTCGTTGTGGCCCTCAATTACGGCGGCCCGCGCCGAAATTGTCGACGCTTTCAATGCGCATGCTCGAACACGTCCGAGCGAACGGCCCAGCGCTCGCGGAATCGACGAAGAGACAAATTTCCGAGCATCTCTACACCGCCGGCCTGCCCGATCCCGACCTGCTGATTCGCACCAGCGGGGAAATGCGCGTCAGCAATTTTCTGCTCTGGCAAATCGCCTACGCCGAAATCTACGTCACCGAAACTCTGTGGCCCGATTTTTCCCGCGAGCGTCTTCTCGAAGCGCTGCTCGATTACCAAAAGCGCGAACGCCGCTACGGCGGCCTCGGCGCAAACCCGCCGAAAAAGAATCCGACGCCGAGTCCGACGCCGATGCCGGCGCCATCGCCGAACCGCGCCGCGCACAAACGGGGCCGAGGCTAACGCCGAATGCTCCTACGCATCGCGACGGCCGCCGTGCTCATTCCCATCGTCGTCGCGCTGGTTGGTGGGGTCCGCCGGCTGCTCCTCGCCGCCGTCGCCGCCGCTCGTCGCCATCCTGGCGCTCTTCGAATTTTTCGCCATCGGCGACAAGATCGGCCTCCGCGCCTTCAAGAAATGGACCTACTTCGGCGCCGCGCTAATCTTTTACGCGCAATATTCCCAGGGCCTGGTCGAAACCCACACCTTCAGCGAAGGCCTCTCGGTCATCCGCAACGCCGCCACCGGCGTCCTCTCGCTCGACGCCGCCTTCCTGATTTTCATTTTCGGCTGCGTCGCCATCGGCCTCTTCACCCGCCGGCCGCTGCTCGAAGTCTTGCCCGCCATCGCCATCAGCTCCGCCGCGCATTCTTTTCGTCGCGCTCCCGTTCAGCTACATCCTCCGCGTCAACGAACTCGAATCCGTCGGCAAGAAACTCGTACTCTTCACCCTGGTCCTGGTCTGGGCCGGCGACATGCTCGCCTACTTCGTCGGCAAATTCATGGGCCGCGTGAAAATGGCGCCCGCGCTCAGCCCCAAGAAAACCTGGGAAGGCGCGGTCGGCAACGTCATCGCCTCCATCCTCGTAGCCGTCGCCTTCGCTCGCTGGATTCAAATCGACACGCTCACGCTCGTCGGCATCGCCGTCGCCGCCAATATCGCAGGCCAGGCCGGCGACCTGATCGAATCCGCCTACAAACGCGGCGCCGCCGTAAAAGACTCCGGCGCGATTCTCCCCGGCCACGGCGGCATGCTCGATCGCATCGACAGCCTGATCCTCGCCGCTCCCGTCGTCTGGATTTTGTATCAGTGGTTGCAGGCCGGAGTCGTCGCGCCGTAAAACGCTATCGAATCGCCGACCCGCGCGTCGAACCTAGGGCAGGGAACTATCTCAGGAGGGAACCGCAATGACCGCAACTCCTCAGCCTCAAACCGCCTCCAACGTAAAGCAAGTTGTCCCATTCTTCGGCATCGCCGACATGGACCGCTCTCTCCGCTTCTATGTCGACGGCCTCGGTTTCACCCTCACCAAGAAATGGATTGTCGACGATAGAATCCGCTGGTGCTGGCTCGAACTCGGCGGCGCCGCCCTCATGCTCCAAACTTTCGAAAGAGAAGACGGCAGCGTGGTCATTCCTCCGGGCAAACTCGGCCAAGGCGTCTCCCTCGAATTTCAATGCCGCGACGCCGTCGCCCTTTACTACGAATTCACCTCCCGAGGCCTCCCCGCCTCGGATCCCCAAGTCGGCAACAACATGTGGGTCACCTCCGTAACCGACCCCGACGGCTACCGCCTCGGCTTCGAAAGCGCCACCGACACCCCCGAAGACACCAAACTCTCGGACCTTAAAACGTAAACCCGGATTTATTGCATCAAGCGATACGATAGCCTATAGTTCACAGCATGCGCCGACCGAGCATCTGGCGTTACGTCCTCACCGCGATCTTCTGTGGAACGCTCTGCGCCGCTCTGCTTCACGCCCAACTTCCGCAAAACCAAGAAACCTGCCCACCATTCACCACCGTCGCCCAGGAATTCCAGATGCTCAACGAGCCCGCGGCCCGGATCATCGTCGACCAGGTTGAATTCGACGGCCCCACGAACCTTCCGGCCGCAGCCCGGCAAACAGCGGTCTCGGCTCTAACCCATCGCGATTTCCCTCACGACTCCAATTTCGAATCCAGCTGGCTACAGGAGCTCGTAGGCCCGTGGCAAGACCGGGGCTATTTCAAAGCGGAAGCCAGCGCGAAGCAGGTGTTCGTGCGCGAAGAGGGCTACACGACGCACGTGCGCATGATCGTGCACATTAATGAGGGCAAACAATTTCGGCTGGGCGACATTCAGTTTCAAACCGGCGATTCCGACGAGCCCCTGGTATTCCCGGCGGAAAAGTTACGCAAAGAAATTCCGCTGAAGGAAGGCGACCTTCTCGACGCCGGCAAAATCCGGGAAGGCCTCGACGCGTTAAAGCGTCTGTACGCCGTTCACGGATATATTGACATGGTTGCGACACCGCTGACCGACGTCGACGCCGCTCGACAGCGCGTCTCGTTGGTCATGGAAATGGACCAGCAAAAACAATTCCGAGTAGCCAGCACAGAAACGCTCGGGTTAGCACCAGAAATGGAAGCGCAACTGAAATCGAAACTAAAGCCCGGCGCCATCTTCAATCCACAAACGATACAAGATTTCCTAACACAAAATGCCCGGTCCTTGCCGCCGTACCTGTCACCTTCGTCCTTCGAAATTCGTCGCGACGTAACGGCCGCCACGGTCGACGTCCGGCTCAGCATCACCCAGACTTGCCAGCGCGACGATTAGTCTCGACGATCTAATTCCTGCTCCGTCTTCTGGCCCATGGCCTGGACCATCTCGTCGTGCGCTCTCGAATAGTCTAGCTGCCACATGCGGGGGTGCATCTTTTGCTCGCCGCCGGTACAGCAGAATTTCCCGTACCCACCTCCGCCTTATACTCAAGCTGTACCGCGACTCGCCCTCGCCGAGTCCCGCTAAATGACCATCCACGACTGGCTTCCGAAATCCGTGCAGTGCCTGCGGGATTACAATCGCCAGAAATTCTTCGGCGATCTGATCGCCGGAATCACCGTCGGTTTCGTCGCCCTCCCGCTGGCCATGGCTTTCGCCATCGCCTCCGGCGTAACGCCCAGGCCGGCCTCTACACCGCGATCATCGCCGGCTTCCTGATTTCACTTCTCGGCGGGTCCTCCACCCAAATCGGCGGCCCCACCGGAGCGTTCGTAGTCGTCGTGTACGGCATCGTCACAAAATACGGCCTCGATGGCCTGTACCTCTGCACCCTCATGGCTGGAGTCATACTCGTCATTCTCGGCCTCACCGGCCTCGGCAGCGCCGTGAAATTCATCCCCCGCCCGGTGGTCGTCGGCTTCACCAACGGCATCGCCGTCATCATCGCCAGCACTCAAATCAAAGATTTCTTCGGCCTGCAAATCGAAAAAGTCCCCGGCGAATTCCTGGCCCGCATCGAAACTCTCGTCTGGTAATTTCCGCACGCTCTCGCTGGCCACCACCGCCCTCTCGCTTTTTTCACTGGCGATCATCGTCGTTTGCATGCGCTACGTGAAAAAAGCGCCCGGCTACATCGTCGCGCTGTTCCTCGCCACCGCCATCGTAGTGATTTTCAAGCTTCCGGTGCAGACGATAGGCACCCGCTTCGGCGGCATTCCGTCGGGCTTGCCGCATCTGAATATTCCGCGCTTTCATTTCGAACTGATGCGCCCGCTCATCTCGCCGGCCATAACGGTTGCCATGCTCGGCGCCATCGAATCCTTGATGTCCGCCGTGGTTTCCGACCGCATGAGCCACACCAAGCACAATCCCAACGTCGAACTGGTGGCCCAGGGCGTCGCCAATATTGTCTCGCCGCTCTTCGGCGGCTTGCCGGCCACCGGAGCCATCGCCCGCACCGCCACCAACATTCGTTCCGGCGCGAAAACCCCAGTAGCCGGAATGATTCACGCTCTCACCCTGCTCGCCATCATCCTCTTCGCCGCCCCGCTCGCGCGGTTTATCCCGCTGGCGGTCCTCGCCGCCATTCTTCTAGTGGTCTCTTACAACATGGGCGAGTGGAAAGAAATTCCGCAGCTGCTCAAACTTTCGCCGCTCGAAATCGGCACCTGGCTGGTCACCTTCACTCTCACCGTTTTCGCCGACCTCACCGTCGCCGTCGAAGCCGGCATGATCCTCGCCGCCCTCGTTTTCATCACCAAAGTCACCGAAACCACCACCGTCTCCGCCGTCACCGACCAATATCTCCAGGACGGTTACGCCCACAGCTTGCAGGGTCGAATAATTCCTCCCTACGTCGCCATCTTCCGCATCCACGGCCCGTTTCTCTTCGGCGCCACCGACAAAATCGACGAAATTCTCACCCGCATCCCGGCCCTGCCTCCGATCCTCATCCTCCGTCTCCGGAACATGACCGCCATCGACGCCACTGGCTTGCAGGCTCTCGAAAAACTCGCCGACGCCGTGCACACCTCCGGCCGCGGATTACTTTTGTGCGGAGCCCGCGAGCAACCCGCTCGCCTGATGCAGCAGGCCAAATTCGAACGGCATGTTGGCGGAGAAAATATTTCAAAAAGCGTGGCCGACGCGCTCGAGCGAGCCGTGAGCCTCTATGCGTCGATGAAGGAAAGCACCACGACGCCGGTGCCCTGACCGCGCCAGCACCCTCGGGCGGGAAGGGCGTTTTACAGTTTGCAGCAATCCTACTCTGGCGTCTGTCCCATCGCCTGGATCATCTCGTCATGCGCTCCCAGATAATCCAGCTGCGATTGCAGCAGCATGGTCCGCGCATCCAGCTCCTGCGCCACCGCGGCATCCGCCTGTGATTTCAACGCTGACCCCTGCGCCAATTCCTGCGCCGACGTCCGCCGCGATTCCACCCGCAGCGCCAGCAACTCTTCGGAAACGGCCATCATCTCCCGCGTCCGATCCAATTTGTTCGCCGCCGTCTGTACCCGCACTTCTACTTCTTCCGTCACCTTCGCCAGATTTTCCTTGGCCTCGGCCAATTGCGAATCGCTTTCCTTCACTTCCGCCCGCCGCTTCCCGCCATCGAACAGATCGTAGGTAAACAAAACTCCGAAGCTGCCGAAGTTCCGCGCCAAGAACGGAACGTCGTTCGTGTAACTGTACCGCGCGAACGCCGAGACATCCGGAATGTAATCCGCCTTGCTCAATTGGTGGGCCGCCGCGGCTTTACGCACTTCGTCCCGCGCCGCCACAATCTCCGGATGCGACGCCAGCGCCGTCTTGATGCACTCTTCCGGCGCGCAACTCTCCGGCACTCGCGGCACATTGGGATCCAGATCCAGCTGGGTCCTCAGCGGCAAACCGACCGCATCGTTCATCTCCAGCGTCAAATCCGCCAGCTCCAGCTCCGTGCTCAGTAATTCCTGCTTGGCCTGTAAAGTCCGCGCCGTGCTCTCGATCAAATCCTCCTGCAAGGTGCTGCCGTACTTCACTTCCGCCCCGCGTTGGTTCTGCAATTCCTGCGCCGCCGCAATCCGCGCCTCCACCGCCCCGTGGTGCGATTGCGCAATCAGCAGCCGGTAATAAATCTCATGCACCTTCAGCGCGATTTCGTTTTGCGTTTCCTGAGCACTCGCGCGAGTCGCATCCAGATTCGCTTGCGCCGCCTCATTCGCCGGCTTCACCCTCGTAAACAGCGTCGTGATCGGCTGCGTCAAACCCGTTCCGCTGGTCACAAACGTCCGCCCGCCCTGATTGATCGTCACCGAGCGATCCGGATTCGGGCTGCCGTTAATCGTGCCCAGCTCTCCCGCCGCGATTTGAATAAACTGCGTGTCGGTCACCTTCAACACGCTGCTCTCGTTGCGAATGGTAGGGAAGTACCCGCTCCGCGTCTTTTCTTTGGCGTGCAGGCTTTCTTCCACCCGGTAACCCGCGATCTTGATGTTGTGGTTGTGCTGCAGCGCCAGCTGCACCGCTTCCTGAATCGTGAGGTGCCGTGCCGTCGCCGCGGCGCGCGTCGGCGCAGTCGCCGGACTTTGCGCGACAGCAACCGCGCCGCCGCAAACGAAAACCACCGCCGCCATCAGAAATCGCGCTCCCAAACCCATAATTTCGCCTCCTGATATATGACCACCAGCACGCGCCACTAATCGCGCCATCAAGATCAACCCACGTCGAAATCGCGATAACTCAGCGGCGCCCGCCGCAGAAACAAAGCCAGCACCAACGCCGCGACGCAGGCCCACGCCACCAAATGAAATCCATCAATAAACGTCAACGTAAACGCCTGCAAACGCACCCGCGCCCCCACCACATCCGCCGCGCGCCCCGTAGCGGCGGCAAGCCCCGCCGACTTCGCATACAAACCGGCCGTCAATTGGCTCACGCTGCCGTCCGTAATCCAATTTCCTCCTTGCACATGCAAGCCCAGCAAATTGGAATGCAGTTTCTCGCGCTTGGCGATGAAGTGCCCCATGAACGCCGCCCCAATTTCGCCGCCAAACAATCGCGTCACGTGAAAGAACGCCGAAAAGGTCAGCGCCCGCTGCGGGCTTCGACAATCCTCCCGAAAAGATCGCCTGCAGAATGATCGTCGCCACCAGTCCGATGAACGCGAACGCACTGCCCCACGCCCATCAGCAATTCCGTGCGGTAAAAATTCGAAGCCGCCCACGCGCTGGTGAGCGTCGCGTTCATCACGCAGGCGAAAGCGATGCACGCGAAACCCGAAGCCATCAGCAGCCGCGAATCAAATCCCGCAACAGCAGATAACGCCGGCCACGAACGCGATCAGAAGCAGCGGCAGCGCGCTCCAGATCAAAGCCGGCCCGATCTGATCGGCCTCGAACCCGTGAATCGCCAAAACCTGCGGCACCAGAATGATCGTCGACAGCAGACGAAAATCGGAACAGAACAGCGCGACGCCAAGCAGCGCGTGTTCCACTGCCGCGAGGTAGGGCAGATCCACCAGCGGATTCGGCACTGCTCAGCCGCCGCACCAAGCGCAGCAACCAGAAAGAACATTCCGCCCACGAACAACGCCATGAAAAGTCCCGAGCGCCACCAGTCCAGCCGCTGCCCTTGATCCAGCGCGGCAAACAGCATCGCGAAGCCCGCGCTCGCGTACAGAAATCCTCGCGAAACTCGGCGCCGCGCCTGGTTTCTTCGCGACGGTCGGCGCTGGCCGGAATTCCGTAATAAATGCAGAGAATCATCAGCGGCGTAATCAGCGCCGAATTCCAGAACATCCAGTGCCACGAAAGATGATCCCGGAAACATCCGTAGAGCGATGGAGCGATGTTCACCGCGCCATCCACAACGCTCGCGTAAAGCGCAGATCGTGAACGGAAGAAACCGCAGAGGAATATTCCGCAGCGCAAACGTAAGAGTCAGCGGATAAAACGTTCCGGAAGTCAGTCCTGCCAAAACCAGCGCCGCCATCAGCAAACTGTAGCTATGGATCAGCGGAAGAAAGGCGCAGATCACCGTGAAGAGCGTCGCGGCGCCGAGAAGTATGCGCCGAGGACCCAGCAAACCGCCCAGATAAACAGTGAACGGCCCGATAAACATCAGCGCACATATTGAACGCGCTGCCATCCACGCTCCATCATCGAAGCTGATCCCGACGTGGCCCTTCAGATCCGCCAGCCCAGCGTGATCATGCGGCCGGCCAGCGTCACGATTCCCGCGCCAATAATGACTCCCAGGATTCCGATCAGCGGCCTCTTCGAAAGTTCCGCCGGAACGCCGCGGCGATGCCATGCGCGAGCAATCTGCGCCGGTTGGTGGTGAGCGGTAGGCACGTCGATGCAGTGGCCATGCTGCCATCGCCTAATGTCTTGGTCCGCACGGTGGCGATCACGGAAAGCCCCGGACGCAAAGTCGCCGCGAAGTTAGAATCATCAAGCGCGATCTTCACCGGAATGCGTTGCACCACTTTCGTGAAATTGCCGGTCGCGTTGTCCGGCGGCAGCAGCGCGAATTGCGATCCGCTGGCCGGCGCAATTTCCAGCACTTTCCCGTGAAACACCTGGCCCGGATACTCGTCCATGCGAATGCTCGACCGGGTCGCCGATTTTCAGTATGCGTGAGTTGCGTCTCGCGATAGTTCGCCTGCACCCATTCGGTTCTTGCTCACGAACAGAAATCACCTGCGTCCCCGGAGAAACCAGCTGCCCCGGCCGCACCTGCCTCTCGCCGACGGTCCCATCGTCTGGCGCATCGATTTTCGTGTAGCCGAAATTCATCTTCGCGGCGGTCAACGCCGCCTGCTTCGCATGCAGGTCCGCCACCAACTGCACATCCTGCGATTCCAGCACGGCTTTCGACTGCTTTTCCGCCTCCACCGCCAGTTCATTGCTGCGCAGCAAAGTTTTGGCCTGCACCAGATCCGCCTCGCGGCTCGCCATCTGCGCCGTAAATCGCTCCTGATCCGCCACCGCCTTCTCCAGCTTCTGCTGGGTCGCCGAACTGGCCTGCAGCAGCGATTCCTGCCGCGCGCGTTCGGACTTTGTGCGCGTCACATCCGCCCGCGAAGCCTCGATTCCTGCCTGCGCCGCCACGATTTCCGCGTTGGCTTGATCGATCCCCGCCATCGCGCTCTCGATCTTCGTGTCCTGCAGCTCCCGCTGCCGGTGATTGTTCTCGATCGCGGCGTTCGCCGCTTCGATGGCCGCCGTGGCCTGCGCCACGACTGCCTGGAAGTCGTCGTCCTGCAGTTCCACGATCAGATCGCCCTTATGCACCTGCTGGTAGTCCGAAACATTCACGTTCCGCACGATGCCCGCGACCTTGGTGCTCAGCGGCGTCAAATCTCCGCGCACGTAAGCGTCGTCGGTCACTTGCTCCGCGCGCCCGCCTTCCCACGCATTCCAATTCCGGGTCAGCGTAAACACCACCGCCGCGATCAGCAGCACCACCACCAACGGAACCAAAAACCTCCGCCAAGCCGGCTCGGCCTGCGGCGGGGCAACGTGCACGGGTTCAGCCGGCTTGCTGGCTGCAGAAGCAGGGGTAGATGCGGACGCCATAATCAAAACCTCCGAATACACGGTGAAAGCAGCTCGAAAATCCGAAACTTCCGTGCGCTGCGCGGATTTATACCAGACTGCACCCCTGTGATGCTCGGCGCGTCAGGTTCGGTATATTCTTTTTTTGGGCTTCAGGTTTTGACGCTAATTGACGGCTCTGGTGCGCAGTGCGGCGGGAGGTGGATATACGTGGATCGGCGTTCTTCGATCTTCAACTGTTGGTCATTGCGGGAGTGCGGCCTTGCCGGGTTCGATGACGCTGGCCGTAGCGCTATCGGCGCTGGCCAGCTTTTTTGCGGCGTCGGCGCGTTGCTTGCAGCTGGACTGTTCGCCACCGGGTATCGCGGCGCAGCGAGAGAAAGCGTTGGCGGCGTCTGAAAACCGCTCCAGCCGGCTCAGCGAAACGCCGAGGACGTAAAAATCGGCGGGGTCGGGACGCGAGGCTCCGGCAGTGGCTTGGCTCAGCTCGGTGGTGGCGCCCTGAAAATTCTGGCGGCGATATTCGATAAGTCCCAGGGCGCTGTGGGCCTGCAATTCGTATTCGGATTTCGCGGTGGCCAGTTGCGCGTCGGACATGCCGGCGGGTTTAGGGAGCGTGGGAAGAAGTTCCAGCGCGTGGCGCTCGAATTTCTCGGCCTTGTCGAGCTGGTCGGCAGCGGGGCTGGCCGAATGCGGGATGACCCAGCCGACGAAAACCAGCACCGTGACATCATCGGGATTCAGCGCGATGGCGTGGTCCGCGTAGCTTTCCATTCTGGCGAAATCCTGTTTCTGATACGCGGCGGTGGTCAGCTGCGAGTAGACCGGTTCGGTGAAAGGCCCATCCGGATATTTTTGGACGAAGGCGTCGCCAGCTTGCATGCGGCGGTCGAGATCCTCGGGCTTGAGCTTGAAAAAAGTTTTGTATTCGGCTGCTTCGCGGGGATCGATTTTGGCGGCGGTGGCGGCGGCATCGCCTGGCGCTGCGGGTTTGGATTGGACATTTTTCAACTGGACCTGCAGGCAAATGGCTTCGCTTTGGGCGAAGGAGCGGGGCGAGGCGAGAAGCGTGAGCGACAATCCGAGTACAACAAGCGCCGCTTTTACGAGGATCGGCTGCGTGTGCATTGTGTGTCTCCTCGCTAGTTGGATGCCCCGCGAACGACGAAGGTACAAAACAGATTGACGATCCGATCACCGTGGACTTGCGGGCATCGGAAACCTAACCCACGACTCCATTCGCATAATCCCCAGAACGCCTATAAAATAGTCTTCAGATGAAGCGCATCTCCATCCTGGGCTCGACCGGCTCCATCGGCCGCCAGACCCTCGACGTCGTCCTAGCCCATCGCGGAAAATTCCAGGTGGTAGCCCTGGCCGCCGGCTCCAATACCCAACTTGCCGCCGAGCAAGCCCTAAAATTCCACCCAGCCATCGTCTCCGTAGGCTCCGAAGCAGGCGCCAAAGAACTCTGCGCCGCCCTGAAATCCAGCCGCGGCCCGATGCCCGAAATTCTCTTCGGCCCCGAAGGTCTCGACCGCGTTGCCACTCATCCCGACGCCGAAATTGTCGTCTCCGCCGCCGTCGGAGTCGTCGGCTTGCCCGCCACCTACAAAGCCATCCAGCTTGGCAAACACATCGCGCTCGCCAATAAAGAAGTCCTGGTCGCCGCCGGAGAAGTCGTCATGGCCGCCGTCCAAAAATCCGGCGTCGCCCTGCTTCCCGTCGACAGCGAGCACAACGCCATCCATCAATGCCTGCGGGGAGGGGAACCGAGCGAAGTCCGCCGCCTGGTCCTCACCGCCTCGGGCGGCCCGTTTCGCAAACTCGCGCTAAACAAATTCGCCAAGATCACGCCCAAGCAAGCCCTCGCCCATCCCAATTGGAAAATGGGCCAGCGCATCACCATCGATTCCGCCACCATGATGAACAAAGGCTTCGAAGTCATCGAAGCCCGCTGGCTCTTCGGCGTCGGCCTCGATAAAATTCACGTGGTCATCCATCCTCAGTCGACCATCCACTCCATGGTCGAATTTGTGGATGGTTCAGTCCTGGCACAGCTCGGACCAACCGATATGCGCATGCCCATCCAATATGCGCTAACCTATCCGGAGCGCGTTCCGTCCAATACTCATGCCCTGGACTGGTCCGCACTGAAGCAACTCGATTTCGAAGAAGTGCCGGCGAAAAAATTCCCGTGCCTTACGCTCGCGAAAGAGGCGCTGCGCCAGGGCGGGCTTTTACCTTGTGCTTTGAACGCCGCCGATGAAATCGCCGTCGCCGCCTTTCTCGAAAAGCGGCTTTCGTTCCTGGGTATTTCGGCGGTCATCGAAAAAGTTTTGGAAACGATGCCTCGCGCTTCGGCCGCCAGCATCGAAGATATACTAAATGCGGATGGCGAAGCCCGGCGCCTGGCCCGCATCGCGGTCGACCGCATCAAAGGTAAACCTGATAAACGGCGCAGGAACTAAATAAAGCAGGGGATTCATGGCCAATTTTTCTAGCGCAATTTACGCAATCTTATCCGTCACCCTGGTTCTCGGCATCATGATCTTCGTCCATGAATGGGGACACTTCATGGCCGCGAAACTGGCCGGCATCCGCGTGGAAGTTTTCTCTTTCGGTTTCGGCCCGCGCCTTTTCGGCGTAAAACGCGGCGACACCGACTATCGCCTCAGCGCTCTTCCTTTCGGCGGCTACGTCCGCATGGCCGGAGACAATCCCATCGAGGAACGCACCGGCGCCGATTACGAATTTCTTTCCAAACCTCGCTGGGTGCGCGTGCTGATCGCCTGCGCCGGCCCGGCGATGAATCTGCTCCTCGCCTTCGTAATTTTCTGGGGAATTTTCTGGATCGTGGGCACGCCTTCTGAGGAATATCGCCGCGAGACGGCCACGGTTGCAGCCGTTCAGCAAACGTCGAACACCCAAGCCGCCGTCACACCTAGCGGAATCACTGCCGGCGATCAAATCGTCGCCGTCAATGGCAAGAAGACTCCGACTTGGGGGAAAGTCTACGCGCAAGTTGAAGATCTTCAGCCCGGCGCCAACGTCGCCGTCACCGTTTTGCGTAACGGCGCGGAACAAACTTTCGACGGCAAAATGCCCGCGCCTCCGGCCACCGTTGAATCTCTCTTCGGCTATCCGCTGCTTCCGCCCGTCGCCGACGAAGTCGGCATCGGCACTCCCGCCGACCGCGCCGGACTGAAAGACGGCGACAAAATTCTTTCCATGGACGGCACGCCCATCGTCACCTGGGGCCAGCTCGTCGATCGCATCCGCCACTCCGACGGCAATCCCATCAACTTCACCGTCGAACGCGCCGGCCAAACCGTGCCCATCGCCATCACTCCGGTGCAAGCCATGGGCGCTGACGGCAATACCGTCTGGCAAGTTGGTGTTTCCCCTAAAATTAAAGAAGACTTCGCCCGCGAAGGCTTCCTGCCCTCCGCCAAAATCGCCGCGCTGCAGACCGGCGCAGGCATTCGCCAGATCGGCACCGTTCTAGGCGGCCTCTTCACTGGTAAAGTAAAAATCCGCGAGCTGCAAAGCGTAGTAGGCATAGCCCGCGCGTCAGGCCGCGCCGCCAAACGCGGTCCGCTCGATTTGATTTTCTTCATGGCGGTCATCAGCCTAAACCTGGGCCTGCTGAATCTTCTTCCCATCCCAATTCTCGACGGCGGCCACGTCCTGCTCCTGGCCATCGAAGGCATTCTCCGCCGCGACCTAAGCCTCGCGGTCAAAGAACGCTTCGTCCAAGTCGGCCTGGTCTTCCTCCTGGGCATCTCCGCCTTCGTAATCTACAGCGACATCTTCAAACTAGTCCAAAGCCACTAACCGCCCCCGGCACCCGCGCCACAAAATAAAACGCTGTCATCCCGAGCGCAGCGAGGGACCTGCTACAAATGCCTTGGCCGTTGCAGTTGTAGTTGCCTCGGTTCACGTTGTCATCCCGACAGAGGCGCGCACGCATCTCGCGCGCCGACGAGGGATCTCTCTTCGATGTCCACGCCAAGCACGCTGCCGCCCGCACTCCGGCGTCTCCGTGTCCTCCAGCTTTTCTCTGTGTTCTCCGTGTTAAATCTTTCCTTTCGCTTTTTGCTATACTGTCTCTGTCACCCAAATGTCAGCCACTCCCATCCATCGAGTCTCCACCGGCGAGCGCATCAATCACGAAACCCCCGGCCACTTGCAGCAAGCTCTCGGCGCCAAAGGCATCCGCCTAACCAAACAGCGCCGCGTCATCCTCCAAGTCATGGAAACCGCCCGCCGCCACCTGGACGCCAACGAAATCCTGGACCGCGCCCAGAAAATCGATTCGAACGTCACCAGAGTTACCGTCTACCGCACGCTCGATCTCCTCAAACGCCACGGCCTAATCGACGAACTCGATCTGCTGCATCTCCGCGGCGACCGCCACTTCTACGAAAGCCACGGACCACGCGATCACATCCACGTGGCCTGCATGAAATGCGGCAAGGTGCGCGAGTTTGAAGGCGAGCTATACGAGGAATTGAAGCGACAGATTTCCCACGACTGCGCGATCGACATCACCGTCATGCGCACCGAAGTCGGCGGCGTCTGCCACGACTGCCGCAAAAAACAAGCAGGGAACTAGCCTGGAAGATTCTTTTCGCGCCTAATCCGTTAATCTCTCGAAATATCTCTCAGTGCTTGTGCGCTTCGTCCGGCGCCGGTGATTCCTGGGTCTTACCGTCCGACCACTTGGTCAACGGAATCAGAAAAACCGTCAAATGATTCGTCGGATCCTGCCCCACCAGCACCGGCGAATCCGTCACGGCTCCCCAAGCCCCATCCGTAGTCTCCGGCACAAAAAACATCAGATGCGGATGCCACTGCTTGCCCGCATCGCCCAAATACTGGTCGCGTGACATCATGTAGCTCATCGACCCCGCTTCGATCCCCGGCAATTCCTTTTTCTCGAAGCTCGTCTGAATATCGGCCAGCATCTTCTCTTTCGAAACTCCCGCCAAAACCATCTCGGTTCGCTTCGCCATAATCGGCCAATATGTCCGCGCCGCCGCCGCATTAAAACAGATTGGCCCTCTCAATTTCGGATTCCAAAAATCCGCATCGTCCGGCCCCGCCGTCCACGACCGCAGCACCACGCAAAGAAAACCATTCTTACCCGCAGCAGCGGTTTCGTATCCGCGCGCTCCCAGCACCATCACCGACGCGTCCTTCGATATCTCAGCCGGCGCCGCACTCCGTGCCATCGCCACCTCTGCATCCTTCTCCATCCGGTACTGTTCCACCGGTGCCATCTTCGGATAAGCATTCGCTGCAGCCGTCGCCGCCTGCCCAAACGCCGACCCGCAACCCAATACCAGCATCAGCATCCCGCAACACAAAACGGAATCTCTCAAGAGTTTTTGAATTTTCATGGATTTCCTCCCTGGACTCACCCTAGTCAGGATGGACGTGCTTTGGACTTGGGAAGTGGGATGCTCGTTGCGGTCTGCGGGGTTTGCCGATCCTATTCGCGCGCCAACGCCCAGCCTCTCCATCCGACGCGCCGCCAGCCTACCTTGGCGTGCGGCGGCTTGCCGCCGCCTTTGCGAAGTAGTGTTAGGCCGGGGATGGAACAGGGTCCAAGACGCAGCGTTTGAAGACGTAGCGTGTCGAGAGGCGGCGCCTATCGATCCTTCTTTTTTCGAGCAAGAATTGCGCCGCTTCTCACTCCAGCGCCGGAGGCGCGGCATAGGTTAGCCCGGTCCGTAAGGGCCGGGAAATTCAAACCAAAGGGCACCCGAGCGCCGGAGGTGCAACACACGGTTTAAGCAACGCGCTCACGCCTTCATCGTCGCAATCACCGCGTCCGTAAATTCCGTAGTCGAAGCCGACCCGCCCACATCCCGCGTCAATTTCTTTCCCGCGCGATACACGCTATGCAAAGAATCCTCGATCCGCTTCGCCGCCGCATCCTCGCCCACATGCCGCAACATCAAAATCGAACTCATCAACAACGCCGTCGGATTCGCAATATCTTTCCCCGCAATGTCCGGAGCCGTCCCATGCACCGCCTCAAACACCGCCACCGTCTCGCCCATATTTCCGCTGGGCACCACGCCCAATCCGCCCACCAATCCAGCCGCCAGGTCGCTCATGATGTCGCCATACAAATTCGTCAGCACCAACATATCGAACTGATGCGGATTCAAAACCATCTGCATGCAGGCGTTGTCGATGATCAGTTCTTTGTACTCGATATCCTTATATTCGTCCGCCACCTTGCGGCAACAAGTCAGAAACAATCCATCCGAAAGCTTCATGATGTTCGCTTTGTGCACCGCATGAATCTTCTTGCGCCCATACTTTCGCGCAAACTCAAAAGCAAACCGCGCAATCCGCGTCGAAGCCTTCTCCGTAATAATTTTCAGGCTCTCCACCACGCCCGGCACCACGGTATGTTCGAGCCCAGCGTACAAATCCTCGGTATTCTCCCGAATTAAAACCAAATCCACGCCCAAAAAGCGCGACTGCACGCCCTCCAAATTCTTCACCGGACGCACATTCGCGTACAGATCGAGCGCCTTGCGCAAAGCCACATTAATGCTCGGCGGCCCGCCCACCACCGCGGTCGTCAGCGGCCCCTTCAAAGCCACCTTATTCTTGCGAATCGATTCCAGCACTCCAGCCTGCATGAAATCGAGGCCCCGCCGCTCGATCTCCGCCCGCGCCTCAATCTCTTCCCAGGCAATATCCACGCCCGCCGCAGCAATAATCCTCTTCACCGCCGCCGAAACTTCCAAACCAATCCCGTCGCCAGGTATCAAAGTAATCGTATGTTTCATGGGTTCAACTATTTTATGGGATTCGCCCAGCCTTGTACACGCCAGCCAAGAGGGAATTGAAAAAAATCGCGCGAACAAATTGTCGTCGTCGCTTTTGAGGACGCGACCCCCCTACCCAACGATCGAGCGCGAAGCGCGCCTTCGCCGATTTATGAATCCACGCCACACCAGCCCCGGAGGGGCGGCATAATGTGCGGCCGGGGAGATGTCTGACACTTTAGACCGGGCACATCCCTGACACTTTTTCTGGTCGGGCTTGGAGGGGATGGGGTGCAGGGGAAGGGGAGCCTTCCCCTTCTCCTGCCTCAGCCCCGAAGCAATCCTTAGCTTTCGGCAGCGGCAAGGTCACCCGTCGATAGCTGTCGAACCGCGCAATCGGAAACGCGGCGAAGTACACGGTATAGAATCGCTCGTCGACCGGCCACAAGCCCACCTGTTCTCCGATCAAAGTCTCGCTCAGAAACACGTGGTGATGCTTCCAGGAAAAATCTCCTCGATCTCGCACCCGTCGCACCAGCAGTGCACTGCCGTATTCTGGTTCCGGCACGCGCGCTGGATATTCCCGCGCCGATCGGGTGTACACCGCGCCGGGCGTTTCCAATCCCAGCGCTTCGTGCGGACGCTCTTCGTTGTACTCCCGGCGAAAATGATCGAACGCCCGCTGTTGCGCCCGCCGGTTCGCCGCCGCCGGCGAAGCCGTTTCCTGCTTCAATGTGCGATGCATGCGCTCGTGCCGTCCATTCTGTTCCGGATGACCGGCCGCGATGCGCTCCGGTACAATCCCCAACTTCATCCACCACACCGCCAAACGCGATAGCCCGGCGATCGCGCGCGACGCAAACGGCGCGCCGTTATCGGTGCGAATCGCGCCCGGCAGGCCGCATTCGCGAAAGGCCGATTCGAAAATCGCTCGCACTCGCGTGTAATCCATCTTCTCCACCGCCTGGCAACGCAGCAAATAGCGGCTGCAGGCATCGGTGATGGTCAGCGGATCGATGCGCTCGCCGTCCGCGGTTTGAAACCAGCCTTTGAAGTCGGCGCACCACACTCGATTCGGCGCATCGGCTGCGGCAAAAGGTTCGGTGTAGGGCGGCGCGCGTCGCCGCTTCTTGCGCGCCACCACCAATCCTTCGCGCGCCAGCAGCGCGCCGATGGTGCTGGTCGCCGGCCACAGGTCGCTGCGGCCGTTCGCGCTCTAAAACTCGTTTCAATTTGCGCGGCCCCCAACTCATGTGCGCCCGCCGCAACTCGAGTACCGCCTCTTCGACTTTCGCCGCGGTCTGGTTCGGATGCCGACGCGGAGCCCGGTCGCGATCGTGCAACGCCTCCAGCCCTCCCTGCCGGTAGCGCCGCAGCCAGTAATAACCGGTCTGGCGGGCAATGTCGTAGATCTCACACAACTCGGTCATGGTCTGCAAACCACGCGCCTGCTCCAACACAAACCGCACTCGCTCATCCATCACACTGCTCGCTTTCCAGGGCATCTCGCCGTTCTACACGCCCCAGTCGTCCGCAGTGTCAGGAATGTCCCCGGTCTAATCTGTCAGCCATGTCCCCGGTCTGCACCATAAGGTAGCCCGGCCCGGAAGGGCCGGGTAACCAAAACACAAGAACCCGAGCGCCGGAGGTGCGACACGCCCCGGTCCTGAACACTCCGGAATAGAAACCGCCCCCGCGCTTTGGCCATGCGCCGCAATCGGGGCCGGGCGTCACCGCAGCCCGTTGACCACAAAGCACCTTATCTCGCCTTTCTCCTGAACCCATCTTGCCTTTCGCCGAATCTGATATACTGTCAATGAGTTCGAGGCCTGCACACGCGGCCCTTTTTCGCGGAGGAATTACAGAATGGTTCAATTGACCCCGGTTGCCATCACCAAAGTGAAGGAAATCCTGACGCAGCAGAACCCGTCCCCGACGGGCTTGCGCGTCGCCGTCGTCGGCGGTGGCTGCTCCGGTTTTAGCTACCACATGGCATTCGAAAACGCCGTCAACGAAAATAGCGACAACGTCTATGAATTCGAAGGCCTCAAGGTTCTCGTCGACCAGATGAGCGAGATGTATCTCGACGGCGTCCAGATCGATTACATCGAAACCATCGAAGGTTCGGGCTTCAAGTTCAACAACCCGAACGTCAAGAGCACCTGCGGCTGCGGCAGCTCCTTCAGCGTCTAGTTTCGCCGAAGGCTCGGACGGCGCCATTCATGCGCCGGTCCGGCGAAGGCTGACTGTGCTGTATCGACCAAATCCTATCGGCTCCCGGAGCGAGAAATCCTCCGGGAGTTTTTTTGTGCCCGCTGTTTGTCGTAACGCTCGGGCCGGAAGGGCGGGGTTTCAACCCCGCCGCCAATCTCGAAAAGGACGTGGGGCTTTAGCCCCTGAAGCCATGCTTTTACTTCGCATAATCGCAAATCATCAAGAGCGCCAAGCCGCCACACGTCCATGAAAATCGCACTAGCCCAATTCAACCCCACCATCGGAGACTTTGAGGGCAACTCGAAACGCATCCTCGAACTCGCCGCCGAAGCCAAAAAAGGCGGTGCCGATCTCGCCGTCTTCTCCGAACTCTGCATCTGCGGCTACCCGCCGCAGGATCTCGTCGAACGCCCGTCCTTCGCCGAACGCAACCAGCAAGAACTCGTCCGCCTAGCCAAAAAAATCCCGTTACCGTCGCTCGTCGGCTTCGTCGGCGACGCCATGGACACCACCGGCAAGCCGGTAGCCAACTCCGCCGCGCTCATCGCCAACGGCAAAATTCTTTTCGAACAGCGCAAAATGTTGCTCCCGACCTACGATGTCTTCGACGAGCAGCGCTACTTCCAACCGGCCCACACCCAGCACGTTTTTCCTTTTCAATCCGAACAACTCGGCATCACCATCTGCGAAGATTCCTGGAACGATAAAAGTTTCTGGCCCCAGCAGCTCTACGATCGCGACCCCATCTCCGAAATTGTGGGGAAGGGCAGCAGCCTGCTCCTGAATATCTCTTCGTCGCCTTACACCATCGACAAGCGCAGCCTGCGCCACGACATGCTGCAAAATATCGCCCGCGAATATCGCGTCCCGCTGGTCTACGTCAACCAGGTCGGCGGCAATGACAGCCTCATCTTCGACGGCTCCAGCGTAGCCTTCATGCCCGACGGCCGCGTCGCCGCCCGCGCCAAATCCTTCGAAGAGGATTTGATCTTCTTCGATACCGTCACCGGCCAAGGCGACATTCGCCCCGTCATCGAAGATGAACTCGAAGCCGCCTTCCGTGCCCTGGTCCTGGGCACTCGCGATTACGTTCGCAAATGTGGTTTCAAAAAAGTTGTCGTCGGCCTCAGCGGCGGAGTCGATTCCGCCATGGTCGCCGCCATTGCCACCGAAGCCCTCGGCAAGGAAAATGTTCTCGGCGTGGGCATGCCTGGCCCTTATTCCTCCGAAGGCAGCCTCAGCGACGCCCGCCAGCTCGCCCACAATCTCGGCATCGATTTCGTCACCCTGCCCATCTCCGACACTTTCAATTGTTATCGCAAAACTCTCGCGCCCGTTTTCACCGGCAAGCCCGAAGACACCACCGAAGAGAACATTCAGGCTCGCATTCGCGGCAACTTGCTCATGGCGCTCTCGAATAAACTGGGTTCGATGGTGCTCAGCACCGGAAATAAATCCGAAATGGCGGTGGGCTACTGCACTCTCTACGGAGACATGGCCGGCGGCCTCGCCGTAATTTCCGACGTGCCCAAATCCATGGTCTACGCCCTCGCCGATTTCATAAATCGCAAAAGGGAAGTGATCCCGCAGGCCACCATCACCAAGCCGCCTTCCGCCGAACTGCGCCCCAACCAGCGCGATCAGGACACGCTTCCCGATTACAACGTCCTCGACCGCATCCTGAAAGCCTATGTCGAAGACCTCCGCAGCCCAGAAGAAATCGCCGACCACTTCGATTTCCCCCTGGACTTGGTCCGCCAGGTCGCCCTGCTAGTCGACACCAACGAATACAAACGCAAGCAAGCCCCTCCAGGCCTAAAACTCACCAGCAAAGCCTTCAGCGTAGGCCGCCGCTTCCCCCTAGCCCAAAAATTCTCCAACTAAACGGCTTCGCGCAATTCTCCGTGTCCTCATCTTTCGCAGTTCTCAGTGTTCTCTGTGTTAAATCTTTCCCCGCCCAAAACCCTGCTAGAATCCGCAAGAAATGCCGAAATCAAAACATCGCCGCTTCGAAGCAACCCAGGGCAGGGAAGTCTCCGCCCTCCTCCTAACCCCCAAAAACCCAAAATACCTCCTAGTCCTGGCCCACGGAGCCGGCGCCCCCATGACCCACCCCTTCATGCAAAATCTCTCCGAATCCCTAGCCACCCATTCCGTCGCCACCTTCCGCTACAACTTCCCCTACATGGAAGAATCCCGCCACATCCCCGACCGCCCGCCGATCCTAACCGCCACAGTAGCCGCCGCAGTCCAAGCCGCACAAAAAGCCCTACCGAATCTGCCGACGTTCGCCGGAGGCAAATCCATGGGCGCCAGAATGTCCTCCCAAGCCGCCGCCCAAAATCTAATCCCCAAAGTCCGCGGCCTCATCTTCTTCGGCTTCCCGCTGCACCCACCCAACCGCCCCGAAACCAAACGCGCCACTCACCTCGACGACGTAAAAATCCCGATGCTCTTCCTCCAAGGCACCCGCGACACCCTGGCCGACCTAACCCTCCTCCGCCCCATCATCAAAAAATTATCCAAGCGCGCCACCCTCCACATCATCGAAACCGCCGACCACTCCTTCCACATCCTAAAATCCGCAAAAAAGTCCGACCCCGAAATCCTCCAAGAATTAGCCGCCACCACCGCCTCCTGGATGCAAGAGATCGCTACTGCAACCCGCTAGAACAATTCCCTCACACCCGCGCATACGCCCTAACCGGAAACGATCCCATCCCCTTAACCTTCACCGGAGCCGCCGTAAACCGAAACCCCGCATCCGGCAGCGCTTCCAGATTGCACATGTGCTCCACAATCGGAATCCCCGCGCCCAGCAAAATCGTATGCACCGGACGCGCCCCGTCCCCCGTATCATCAATATTGTACGAATCAATCCCCACCAGCGCCGCCCCCGCGTCCCGCAAATATTCCGCCGCGCCTCGCGTCAAATAAACGTGCCCCTCAAAGTACGCGTCCGTCGCCCAATGCCGCGACCAACCCGTCTCGA
The DNA here is from genome assembly GCA_963711325.1 of uncultured Acidobacteriota bacterium. Lineage (GTDB taxonomy): Bacteria > Acidobacteriota > Terriglobia > Acidiferrales > UBA7541 > Palsa-295. The sequence continues at coordinate 807,635 of CAVQDR010000003.1, forward strand.
CCAGCACCGCCTTCCCGCGCACATCCAAGTCCGCAAAAAATTCCCGCCCCACCGCCCGCCCCGCCAACCCCGCAGCCCGCACCACCAAACCTTTCAAATCCGCCAGCGAATCCAGCCCCACCTCCGCCAAATCCTTCCCCTCCTCAAACCGGTGAAACGGCACATCAACATAAGTCCCCGTATTCGCCACCATCTCGATCCGCCCAATCTGAAACGAAGTCCCCGCGTCATAAAATTTCCGCGACTCGACGCGCGTCATAAAATCGCAAACCACCGCCGCCGGAAACCCCTTGTAAGTAGTCAGCCCGTCGTAAACCACATGACTCAAATCCACAAGCCCCCGCCCCATCACCCACCTCCGTATCGTTCCTCACTGTCACGCTTCAGTCCCTCGGTCTTTGACGTTGTAGTCGCAGTCCCGGGTGGCCTATCCTTCGTTCTTTTGCGAAGAGTGGGGCGCCTGACGTTGCTTCTCCGCGCCTCGATTTACACTGTCATCCCGAAGCACAGCGCTTCGCCAGCCGAAGCAGAAGCCACACTCATTCGCGAAGACAATCGCCACCAACGAGCGCCTTTCGTCGGGTCACGCCTTCAGCCGTGCCGAACAACCCAAGAAAACCGAACGGCTTCAGCCGCTGAGGCCCCCGCCGCCATAATCCCGCGTTCACCCAATGAGACTGCACGCGAAACCCAGCCCCGGAGGGGCGGCATAAGTTAGCCCGGTCCGTTAGGGCCGGGAAACAAAAATGCCTTTCGTCCAATTTCCGCTCGCACGGCCTTTTCGCGCGAGGCTTCGCACACTCCAACCACACTCGCTCGCGGCAGCGCCTCCCACCTGTACGTAAGATATTCCTGATCCTATCCGCCTCGCGTCAGAAGGGAACTCAAATCCATTCACACTCACGCGGATTTAATATTACACTCCGCCTCATGCCCGGCAGCACCACCAACGCCGCCTTCAGCGAATACATCTACTTCGACGGCAAGCGCGCCGCCCGCCGCGACTACCAATCCAACGTCTTCTACTATTTCTCCGACCAGGTCGGCAGCGCCCGCGGCATGGCTGAAGTCGCTTCCGGTTCGCATACCGCCACTCCTTGTTTCGACGCCGACTTCTACCCCTTCGGCGGCGAACACGATTTCCTCAACTCCTGCCCCCAGAATTACAAATTCATGGGCAAGGAACGCGACCCCGAAACCAACAACGACGACTTCGGCGCCCGCTCCTACGCCTCCGCCTACGGCCGCTTCCTCTCCGCCGACTGGTCTTCCACTCCCACCCCCGTCCCCTACGCCAACCTCACCAACCCGCAAACCCTAAACCTCTACGCCATGGTCAGCGACGACCCAGAAACCTTCGCCGACCTCGATGGCCACGGCACCGACACGCAGAGCAACACGGGCACGTGCGCGACGGGTACGTCAGAATCGTGCGGAGCCCAGCAAGCCGCAGCGCAAAACTCCGGAACCGCGCAGGTACGCTGCACAAATGAGGATTGTACAACCGCAACACAAACTGTCGTCGTTAGGCCCAAGCCCTCATTTTGGAACAGGTTCAAGTCATGGTTTTCGGGGGGAGACTCCGACGGCTTTGGAGCGGGCTTATTTCCCAGGTTGTCGGCAGCACAAATGCGAAGTATATGGGAAAACTTTTACGGCAGAGCTTTTCCCAAAAACCCCATGACCGGCAGGAACCTCGATGCGACGCATGTTCGAGCTCTGGCAGATAATGGAAATAACAGTCCTGAAAATATTCGTCCTATGGACCATGCAGAACACATGAGGATGCACAAAGAAAACGGGGACTTCGTTAGGTGGGCTCGACGAGCAAGCTTGCGAAGAGAGTTTGGTGAGGAGCTAGGCGAGCAAATGTACAACGAAATATACGGCCAAATTATCGGGCCCATCAACCAAACTGACGATGACGATGAGATTATAGATCCGGAATTACCTTAATCATGAATGATTTGCCTATCGAGAGGCCGATTGTGGGTAAATTCTTCGCATGAAACGAGAAAAGTCAGGTTACGACCCAGTCGTTGCGGTTGGTGATTTAATCAGGCGACACGTTGGAGAAGTAGTTCAGGTGTTCCACGAGGTTGACGCAACAGACGACCAGCACATTGATGTCTATCACGCGAGGTCCACGGGCGACGTTCGTTTGCAATGGCTGTTCACTTCGGGCATGAGCCGCAGACCCATGGAAGTTCCGCGGGGACAAGAAAACGCGCGCTTTGCGGAGTTGGTTATATGCCTGCCTAAATCGTGGCCTCTTACCATGGAAGCGTTTAAGAGCGAGAACAACTACTGGCCCTTAAGGCTCCTGAAGATGCTGGCTCGATATCCTTCACAAAATAACACTTGGCTATCGGAAGGACACACAGTGCCGTATCAGAAGCCGTTCGCGCCTGATACCAAGATGTCGTCAGCATTCCTAGGCAGGCCACAACTCTTATCTGGCGTTCCGCCGATCCGCGCGAACGGTCATGGCGTTTCACTATGGGCCGTCTATCCAATCTACGAAAACGAGCGACTCTTCGCCGCTAATAATGGACATGCTGCGCTTACTTCGCAGCTTGTTCGTCATGGCGTCACGGAAAAGCTCAACCCTCACCGCGACAACGTCTTGTCGAATCAGACGGTCTAGAAAATCGGGAAACTCGGAGACAGACGCGGACTTATCCCATTGGAAAATGACTACGCGGGTTGGCGCTCGCTCCACAATCCGCCATTGGCGGGTGGCGCACCCTTACGCTACGTTCCGCCTTTGCCTATCTTTTTCGGGTGCCGCACTCTTCGCTTTTTGAAGGGTGCGGATTTTGACTCGCCGCCTTTGACTTGCGGCTTTCGCTTGGCGAAGAGGCGGGTGGCGCACCCTTCCACGACGTTCCGCCTTTGACTAGCCTTTTCGGGTGCCGCACTCTTCGCTTTTTGAAGGGTGCGGATTTTGACTCTCCGCCTTTGCTTTTGCCGTTCGATACGCGCACCGCGGCAGGGAACTCAAATCCATTCACACTCACGCGGATTTAATACTTAACTCCGGCCTCATGCCCGGCAGCACCACCAACGCCGCCTTCAGCGAATACATCTACTTCAACGGCCAGCGCGCTGCCCGCCGCGACTACCAATCCAACGTCTTCTACTATTTCTCCGACCAGGTCGGCAGCGCCCGCGGCATGGCCGAAGTCGCTTCCGGCTCCCATACCGCCACTCCTTGCTTCGACGCCGACTTCTACCCCTTCGGCGGCGAACACGATTTCCTCAACTCCTGCCCCCAGAATTACAAATTCATGGGCAAGGAACGCGACCCCGAAACCAACAACGACGACTTCGGCGCCCGCTCCTACGCCTCCGCCTACGGCCGCTTCCTCTCCGCCGACTGGTCTTCCACTCCCACCCCCGTCCCCTACGCCAACCTCACCAACCCGCAAACTCTAAACCTCTACGCGATGGTAAGTGACAACCCGGAGAGTTTCGCCGATTTGGATGGACACTCTTGTTTTAACGTGGTCACCGGCTGCGGCAGATGGTCGAACTTTTTCAAGCATTTACACGCTGCATTGGCGGAAGCGACGGTCCGAGCAACAATTGGCTTGGGGTGGGGCGCAAAGGCTTCGGTAGGGAGACTGAAAGCAAAGGCAGAGCTGGCTATGAAGGCCAATTTGACGTTCTCAAGAGGTAGGATTAAGGTGTCGATGTCCACCGACGCCGGGGCCGACGTTGGATGGAAGAAATCCAAGCGCAAGATTGGACTCTCGTATAGTGATGATAAGGTGGTTGGATCTTACGATGTTGATTCGAACAAGGTAGGGGGTCCCGAACCGGCAACATCTGAGACTACTATTGGCAACAAAACCACAGAAAAAGGTGCGACCGCAACGAGCGACAGCCTCGGGTTTGAGGAAGAAGAAGGGGCGGGGGCCTTAGGAGGAGGAGGCATCACTTTGACGCACGAAGGCGTCGCAAACTTGGTCGAAGCGGGCCACGACCTCGTAGGTGCCGTTGATTCGGCCCTGCAGCCACCCCCACCTCCGTCGCCCACCCCTCCACCCCCTCCGCAAAACTGACATGCTATTCGGATCTATCATCGGCAAATGGGTCAGTGACGATTGGCTCACAAAAAAGCCAGCACAGGTTCTTTTTGGGGCATCGGCCGTTGTGATTATCGCTGTAACGGCAGCGGCGTTCGAATTCGACTTCTTTTCGCAGACAGAGGGGATGCTATTACACAAAGTATTTCTGGGTTGTGTTGGCGTAGTGACACCCGTTTCGGTTTTCTTCTTGTGGGATGGAATGAAGCAATTCTGGCTCCGTTGCGATCAATCGTCGAAGGCCTTCCGGCGCTTCACCTTCTGGCTCATGCTGCTCGGGCTCTGGTATGGCGCCCTTATTTATTACCTCATCGTCTACCTGCCTCGCACTCGAAAAGATTGGCGCGAACTTACTCAAGGGTGAAACCCGTGAAGACTTTCAAGTACGCAATAATCGGAGCTTGGACGGTTCTGCTAATCCCAGTTGGGTTGGCCTTTGTGCTCCCGCGGGTAGCGACCCACGTTCTGCACCCTTTCGCTTCATCTCTCCCACTAATCGCGTTGGCACTGCTGCTTTTGGCAGCGATCTATAGAATTATGACTTTCTACCGATCAGGTCTGAGCCGTTCACTAAACCGACAATCGTCACTACCACCAGACAGCGGCCCATCGAAGATAGTCCCTCGTATCCAGGAATGAGTATTCAGTATCTCAGCGAACAGTACCCACACCTTCACGGTGTTAACGGAAGTCCGAGTGCTCTTCAGATTCCCAGAGGGCGGGTGGCCCACCCTTCAATGACATTCCGCCTTGGACTAGCTTTTACGGGTGCCGCACTCTTCGCTTTTTGAAGGGTGCGGATTTTGACTCTCCGCCTCTGCCCTTCGATGCGCCCAGCAGGGAACTCAAATCCATTCCCACTCACGCGGATTTAATATTTAACTCCGCCTCATGCCCGGCAGCACCACCAACGCCACCTTCAGCGAATACATCTACTTCGACGGCAAACGCGCTGCCCGCCGCGACTACCAATCCAACGTCTTCTACTATTTCGCCGACCAGGTCGGCAGCGCCCGCGGCATGTTCGAAGTCGCTCTCCGGCTCCCACACCGCCAGCCCTCCTTGCTTCGACGCCGACTTCTACCCCTTCGGCGGCGAACACGATTTCACTCAACTCCTGCCCCCAGAATTACAAATTCATGGGCAAGGAACGCGACCCCGAAACCAACAACGACGACTTCGGCGCCCGCTCCTACGCCTCCGCCTACGGCCGCTTCCTCTCCGCCGACTGGTCCTCCACTCCCACCCCCGTCCCCTACGCCAACCTCACCAACCCCCAAACCCTAAACCTCTACGCCATGGTCAGCGACAACCCAGAATCCTTCGCCGACCTCGATGGCCATTCCTGCCATACCCAAAGCTCGGCGTCACAAGCCACCAACGCGTGCGTCGAGCCGCCTCCTCCTCCCGACCCTGGGAATGCGCAGAATCAGACGCCGCCCGCCCAAGGGGTGTTAGCCACAATCACGAAGGAAGCCATGGAGGAAGTCGATAAAATCGCTAAACCGCTGATTGATAGTGCAACAAAAGCAGTGGAACCGCTCGCTGAAGACGTTGCGAAAGGCGTTTCGGCCACGTTAGGAACGGCTGCCATTGTTGTAACCGTCGCGGTTGCTTTGATCTACCGTGGCGGCACCTTCCGTTGCGCGCGACGAGGATATGCTGCCCGCGGCGCAGAATTCTTCGAAAAAGAACACCAACGATAAACACACAAAGAGTCACCCTAGCAGACCAGGGGGAGATAAACTCCGCAAGAGAGATACTTGGAAGGACAAGAAATTTGGAGATCAAGGCAACAAGAAAAGAAACAACGATCATACTGACTCAAACTAATTACTTATCTCTCAGCGACAATGCGAGGAGAAATTCGTGCGTCGGGCTAATAAAAATAACAGCGAAGCCAGGATCGGCAGAGAAATGTTCTATGGAATCGGCCGACGCGTAGACTATCCCGGAGCTTTTCCCTTGCTACTTCGTGGCGCGAAAGATGGTTCGTTGCATTCACAGTTTCTCACTGCTCATGCTCTGGCGAACGGTTTGGGAGTGAAACGGAATTTCGAGCTAGCGCGCCACTGGTACGCACGAGTAATTCGGAATGGCCCGCGGGAGGCGGTGGCGGAAGCTGCCTTTGATCTCGGTTACGCCTATGATCGGCGCGGAACGAAAGCTGACTTGCGCGCTGCTCGCTATTGGTACACGAGGGCGGCGCGTAACGGCCACGATCAGGCGCCGTTTAATCTCGCTCTGATGTTTGATCTGGGACGAGGAGTGCGGAGAAATCCATCGAGAGCGTTCTCACTTTACCAAAGCGGAGCCCGCAGAGGTGATCCATGGGCGCAACTAAATCTTGGCATCGCTTATGCTCGCGGCGATGGAACGCCGAGGAAATCCCGCGAAGCAATTCGATGGCTTCGAAAATCCGCTCGTCAGGGCGACTCGAAAGCAGCCTACCAATTAGGCGTTGCCTATCGCGCGGGAGACAATGTGAAGAGGAGCTTGCAGCAGGCCAAGGCATGGTTGAGCGTTGCAGCTGAACGAGGAGACAAAAGAGCGGGTCGACTGCTAAGGTCCAAATGGTTCCGTGGACGTTGACATTCTGGAGCCATCTTGCCGGGACGGGTGGGCGTCTTTTTCAGGTGGCGGGTGGCGCACCCCTCCGCAACGTTCTGCCTTTGACTATCTTTTACGGGTGCCGCACTCTTCGCTTTTTGAAGGGTGCGGATTTTGACCCTCCGCCTCCGCTTTTGAGGTTCCCGCTTCGGTTCACGTTGTCATCCCGACAGAGGCGCGTGGTCTGCGCCGACGAGGGATCTCTCTTCGATTTGCGCGTCGCACCACTCCGCCTCCAGCAGGGAACTCAAATCCATTCCCACTCACGCGGATTTAATATTAAACTCCGCCTCATGCCCGGCAGCACCACCAACGCCACCTTCAGCGAATACATTTACTTCGACGGCAAGCGCGCCGCCCGCCGCGACTACCAATCCAACGTCTTCTACTATTTCGCCGACCAGGTCGGCAGCGCCCGCGGCATGGCTGAAGTCGCTTCCGGCTCGCATACCGCCACTCCTTGCTTCGACGCCGACTTCTACCCCTTCGGCGGCGAACACGATTTCCTCAACTCCTGCCCCCAGAATTACAAATTCATGGGCAAGGAACGCGACCCCGAAACCAACAACGACGACTTCGGCGCCCGCTCCTACGCCTCCGCCTACGGCCGCTTCCTCTCCGCCGACTGGTCTTCCACTCCCACCCCCGTCCCCTACGCCAACCTCACCAACCCGCAAACCCTAAACCTCTACGCCATGGTCAGCGACAACCCAGAATCCTTCGCCGACCTCGACGGCCACGGCACCGACACGCCGAGCAACACGGGCACGTGCGCGACGGGTACGTCAGAATCGTGCGGAGCCCAGCAAGCCGCAGCGCAAAACGCCGGTACCGCCCAAAATCAGCAGAAACTAGAAGCTGTCCCCGACAAGAAGGCTCCAAGCGGTACACATCGGATTAAATGGCATCTGTCACATAAGTCGAAGAGTGGTGGTCACATCGTCCAAGAAATTACCACGAGGGACAAGTCCGGGAATCAGACGTCCCACTACTGGGAGGCATGGCCCGTAAATAAGGGATCGCAAAACACTGCATTCATCGATAAGGGCGTCTACAAGGACTACGATGACACTTCGGAAAACAACCCACCCGGGACGACCGTGAATGCCTCCGCTAGATACTACGACGGTTCGAAACTTCCGGATACATTTCTCCCGGGTAAAGAGGGTGGCTACCCGGGCTCTGGCGCTTTGAAATCGACAACTATTGACCCGCACCTTTCAACCGAGAATGCTACTGCCCCCGTCGAGAGAACTTGGACGGTACCGCAGGACTGAGGAGCCGCATACATAATGGTAACATTCGATCGTAAAATTCTGGGCTGTGCCTTCATAGCGCTGTTGTTTTCGATTAATATGGGAGCGCATTCGCAAATTAACATGCAACTCGATTCGAACCTGCGAGCGACCATAGCTCGGGTGCGGTCGGAGACATCACCAAATGCGCGAGCGGATGCAGCGGAACATTTGGCTGATCTAACACACAAAGCCCGCCCGGGATCTGTCTCCGATTCTACGGTGGCTGACCTAATCGATCTCCTCGATGATCCGAGCGACAGTGTGCGTATGTTTACCGCTGCCGCCCTCGGAAATCTTAAGGCTAAGGCCGCGATTCCAAAACTCCGCGCTTTGCTGCCTGCTGCCGACTGCCTCGAGGGGCCCGTGACCTCTGCTCGTTCGATTCGATTTGCATTAGAGCGAATGGGGGTAAAACCGACTCCCGCGCCTTCTTACCACGATTGTCACAAACCAGATTAATCCGTACTAGAAACGACGGGTGAGGCGGTTGGCGCACCCTTCAGAGACGTCCCGGCGGGTGGCGCACCCTTCAACGCCGTTCCGCCTTTGACTATCCTTTTCGGGTGCCGCACTCTTCGTTTTCTGAAGGGTGCGGATTTTGACTCGCCGCCTTCGCTTTTGAGGTTCCCGCTTCGGTTCACGTTGTCATCCCGACCGAGGCGCGTGGTCTGCGCCGACGAGGGATCTCTCTTCGATTTGCGCGTCGCACCACTCCGCCTCCAGCAGGGAACTCAAATCCATTCACACTCACGCGGATTTAATATTTAACTCCGCCTCATGCCCGGCAGCACCACCAACGCCGCCTTCAGCGAATACATTTACTTCGACGGCAAGCGCGCCGCCCGCCGCGACTACCAATCCAACGTCTTCTACTATTTCGCCGACCAGGTCGGCAGCGCCCGCGGCATGTTCGAAGTCGCTTCCGGCTCCCACACCGCCACCCCTTGTTTCGACGCCGACTTCTACCCCTTCGGCGGCGAACACGATTTCCTCAACTCCTGCCCCCAGAATTACAAATTCATGGGCAAGGAACGCGACCCCGAAACCAACAACGACGACTTCGGCGCCCGCTCCTACGCCTCCGCCTACGGCCGCTTCCTCTCCGCCGACTGGTCTTCCACTCCCACTCCCGTCCCCTACGCCAACCTCACCAACCCGCAAACCCTAAACCTCTATGCCATGGTCAGCGACAACCCAGAATCCTTCGCCGATCTCGATGGCCACGGCACCGACACGCAGAGCAACACGGGCACGTGCGCGACGGGTACGTCAGAATCGTGCGGAGCCCAGCAAGCCGCAGCGCAAAACTCCGGAACCGCGCAGGTACGCTGCACAAATGAGGATTGTACAACCGCAACACAAACTGTCGTCGTTAGGCCCAAGCCCTCATTTTGGAACAGGTTCAAGTCATGGTTTTCGGGGGGAGACTCCGACGGCTTTGGAGCGGGCTTATTTCCCAGGTTGTCGGCAGCACAAATGCGAAGTATATGGGAAAACTTTTACGGCAGAGCTTTTCCCAAAAACCCCATGACCGGCAGGAACCTCGATGCGACGCATGTTCGAGCTCTGGCAGATAATGGAAATAACAGTCCTGAAAATATTCGTCCTATGGACCATGCAGAACACATGAGGATGCACAAAGAAAACGGGGACTTCGTTAGGTGGGCTCGACGAGCAAGCTTGCGAAGAGAGTTTGGTGAGGAGCTAGGCGAGCAAATGTACAACGAAATATACGGCCAAATTATCGGGCCCATCAACCAAACTGACGATGACGATGAGATTATAGATCCGGAATTACCTTAATCATGAATGATTTGCCTATCGAGAGGCCGATTGTGGGTAAATTCTTCGCATGAAACGAGAAAAGTCAGGTTACGACCCAGTCGTTGCGGTTGGTGATTTAATCAGGCGACACGTTGGAGAAGTAGTTCAGGTGTTCCACGAGGTTGACGCAACAGACGACCAGCACATTGATGTCTATCACGCGAGGTCCACGGGCGACGTTCGTTTGCAATGGCTGTTCACTTCGGGCATGAGCCGCAGACCCATGGAAGTTCCGCGGGGACAAGAAAACGCGCGCTTTGCGGAGTTGGTTATATGCCTGCCTAAATCGTGGCCTCTTACCATGGAAGCGTTTAAGAGCGAGAACAACTACTGGCCCTTAAGGCTCCTGAAGATGCTGGCTCGATATCCTTCACAAAATAACACTTGGCTATCGGAAGGACACACAGTGCCGTATCAGAAGCCGTTCGCGCCTGATACCAAGATGTCGTCAGCATTCCTAGGCAGGCCACAACTCTTATCTGGCGTTCCGCCGATCCGCGCGAACGGTCATGGCGTTTCACTATGGGCCGTCTATCCAATCTACGAAAACGAGCGACTCTTCGCCGCTAATAATGGACATGCTGCGCTTACTTCGCAGCTTGTTCGTCATGGCGTCACGGAAAAGCTCAACCCTCACCGCGACAACGTCTTGTCGAATCAGACGGTCTAGAAAATCGGGAAACTCGGAGACAGACGCGGACTTATCCCATTGGAAAATGACTACGCGGGTTGGCGCTCGCTCCACAATCCGCCATTGGCGGGTGGCGCACCCTTACGCTACGTTCCGCCTTTGCCTATCTTTTTCGGGTGCCGCACTCTTCGCTTTTTGAAGGGTGCGGATTTTGACTCGCCGCCTTTGACTTGCGGCTTTCGCTTGGCGAAGAGGCGGGTGGCGCACCCTTCCACGACGTTCCGCCTTTGACTAGCCTTTTCGGGTGCCGCACTCTTCGCTTTTTGAAGGGTGCGGATTTTGACTCTCCGCCTTTGCTTTTGCCGTTCGATACGCGCACCGCGGCAGGGAACTCAAATCCATTCACACTCACGCGGATTTAATACTTAACTCCGGCCTCATGCCCGGCAGCACCACCAACGCCGCCTTCAGCGAATACATCTACTTCAACGGCCAGCGCGCTGCCCGCCGCGACTACCAATCCAACGTCTTCTACTATTTCTCCGACCAGGTCGGCAGCGCCCGCGGCATGGCCGAAGTCGCTTCCGGCTCCCATACCGCCACTCCTTGCTTCGACGCCGACTTCTACCCCTTCGGCGGCGAACACGATTTCCTCAACTCCTGCCCCCAGAATTACAAATTCATGGGCAAGGAACGCGACCCCGAAACCAACAACGACGACTTCGGCGCCCGCTCCTACGCCTCCGCCTACGGCCGCTTCCTCTCCGCCGACTGGTCTTCCACTCCCACCCCCGTCCCCTACGCCAACCTCACCAACCCCCAAACCCTAAACCTCTACGCCATGGTCAGCGACAACCCAGAATCCTTTGCTGACCTCGACGGCCACTTCGGCACGGTTCAAACCACACCTGGCACTTGTGCTACGGGCGGTTCGACGTCGTGCCCCGCGCAGCAAGCCGCCGCCCAAAACCAAACCCAGCAAGATGCCCAGGTAAGCGAAGCACACTGCAGCAAATGCTGAAGCGAAGCAACGGGCGTAAGGATTACGCGTACTCCGCCAAGAAGGACAAATTCGGTTGCAACACACACAAATGCAACAAATTCGTTCACAACATGGCGAAAGCGGGCAGGGGGTAAACCTCCGAAGGTAAAAGGTGCGGATGGTAAGATGCGACCCGCAACCGCGGGCGAGCTAGCCAATCCGAATCTGAAGATCGCACATTGGGACGTGGTTAGCAGTCCGGAACGAGGTGATACAGCGGCCTACGCACTCTCGGGTGGTACGGCGTATTCGGGACACTCTACGGAGATGCGTCACATCCGTGGATTCAAACGTGCTGACTGTTCACGCAATGGCGACGCGCACAATGATGTAAAGTCGGATCCTGACGACAAGTTCAATTCTACCCAAAACCGCAGCGTAGTGTATCGCCGGACGATGGAGATCAAAAGGCAAATCTAAGCGAAAACGATTATCGCTGTGGTTACATCAGTGGCGATCGCGGTTTTTCTTCGGCGGGTCGGCGAGAGTCCGCACGCCAAGTTTGGCGATAGGCCGGTGGTCTGTTGGCCGAAGTCAAGGCAGAACGACGATGGTATATCAAAATCATGCCACTGGTCGCGCTCAGTGGGAGACTCGGACACTTCTGCATCGCGCTCGAAATTCTGGCGGAGCGAGAGGCAAGGGACGTCAAAATCATCGTTCGATCTTGGCAATCATTCGACGTTATTGGAATACGGGAATATTGAACGGTTTCATTGGCAGAGCCGAACTCGCTCTGGCATTCTCGCTTTTCATCTTCAACAGGCAATCGAATTTGATGGGTACTCTTGAGTTCGGCAGACAATTCCGTTCACCACGTCACCACCGTGGAGAGGAAGTGACCGCGGGCGGGTGGCGCACCCTTCCACGACGTTCCGCCTTTGCCTATCTTTTTCGGGTGCCGCACTCTTCGCTTTCTGAAGGGTGCGGATTTGTGACTTTCCGTTTTGATCTTCGGGCCTCGCCACGCCTTACTCCTGTCCCTCCGTACTTCTACGAATAGAAATCAATCCCCGCCTGTGTTAGCGTGAGTCGGGGCACTTTTAAGCCTCGACGACAAAGCGACATGACGACCCGCACTCACAAAACGCGCCCGCAAAACACCCACGCGACACATGTAACAAAACCTCCCCGTTCTAATCGACAAAATCTCGCGCGATTAGAAATCGCCGTAACTCAAACAAACCAATCGCCGGAGCCAATTTCTAATCGACAATTTTTGCGGCCCTCGACGCCTTACCTTGGATCCAGTTGCAACACGAAGCTCTCCAGTTGCAACAGTCCGGACACTCGCGCCCGAATCCTCCAACGACAAACTCGCCCCACGTCACCCCAAATTTCTCTACGCTTTCCCACTCCGCTTCTTTTACAATTCCGTGCTTCCGTTCCGCCCGCATCCAGGAAGGGAACTGAGCGATCTTCGCGGAGGCCCTGCATGAACCAACTCAAATTCCCCATCGCGCTAGCCCTAGCTTTCATCCTCACCGCCGTAGCGACGCCCGCTCAACAATCGTCTCCCGCGACCACCGCCGCCGCACCAGCGCCAACCGCCGCGCCCACGCCCGAACAAGCCCAAATCCTCAAATCCACCGAAGCCTTCGTCCGCAACCTCTTCGCCTGGGGACCCGACTTCGTCGTCAAACTCGGCCCGCTCGCCCCCTCTCCCTCCGCCAATTTCTACACCGTCCCGCTCAGCGTCACCGTCAGCGGCCAGACCGACACCGGCACCGTCTTCGTCAGCAAAGACGGCAAGACCTTCCTCCGCGGCGAGATGTTCGACATGGCCGTCGACCCCTTCGCCGCCAACCGCAAAAAGCTAACCGTGGAAGGGAACCCGACCCTCGGCCCTGCCAACGCCAAGATCACGGTCGTCGAGTTCAGCGATTTCCAGTGCCCTCACTGCCGCGAACTCTACGAGACCCTCAAGACCGTGATCCCCGAACATCCCGACGTCCGTTTCGTCTTCAAGGACTACCCTCTTACCCAAATCCATCCGTGGGCCGAAACCGCCGCCATCGGAGCCCGCTGCGCCTACCTCCAAACCCCCGACGCCTACTTCAAAATGGCAGTCCCAAATCTTCGACAACCAAGACGTAATCAGCGCCGAAAACGTCTGGGCCAAACTAAACGAATTCGCCGCAGCCGATGCCCTGGACCCAGCCACCTATAAAACGTGCCTCAGCTCGAAAGAAGCCAAAACCGCCGTAGACCAAAGCCGCCAAGAAGGCGAATCCCTAAACGTAACAAGCACCCCAACATTGTTCATAAATGGCCGCCCAGCCCCAGGCCCCGACAAATCCACCCTAACCCAATACCTAACCTACGCCGCCCAACCCCGCCCAACCCCACCCAACCCCACCTCCAAGCCCCAACCCAATTAACCCCACCTCCCAACTCCAACCCAACTAACCCCCAAAAGGCCAGAACCTACCGCGCTCCTCGGTGTGTAACATAATAATAATTCCCGGAAGTCAAGGGCATTTGTTCTTTGTACTGACTTCGATGGCCGACAGACTTCGAGGGACGCAGTTCACTCGATTTCCTTGGGTGAAGCGAGGGATGCAAACTACGGCCTGGTCCGATGGCTACTTGATGGACGGATGTTGTGCAGTGATAGCCGTGGCAACTGCGGTTGCTGTTGCGGCGCCTATTATCAACCATGCGGCGTTACGGCGGAAACGGCGCCAGAGGGTGCCGCCTTTCGCCGCGGTTACCGCAGCGTCGCGTTCGCGGGTTAGGCCGGCTAGTTTCGCGGCGTCATCGAGGCGGTTTTGCTTTGCGGCGGAGAGCGATGCCTGGCAAGCGCGGCAGTCTTGGGCGTAGTCAAAAAGAGGTTTTAGATCGGCGGCGGGAATTTCGGCCGAGGCGGAGGCTGGGTCCCCTCCGCTCGCGTTAGGACGAGCTGTTTCAACCGCGGATGGTTTGCCGTTAGGTTGCTCGATAGCGGAGGCGGGATTGTCGGTCGCAGATGGCGTCGTTCTAGAGCTGTTCGTCGAGTGACTGGGATCGTCGGGAAGCTCCCGATCAGAATTCTTGTTGGCAGCCTTGTCGCGGCCTGCGCCCTTGGGCGGAACAGTTTCGGCTCCGTCGCGCATTGAACGCTGTGAAGTTCCGATCGATCCCGCCGACTCCTCTGGCCCCGAAATCGATTCGTCCCGCGCCGACTCTTCTGCCTGACTTCCAGCAGGCCGGGTCGCACGTGCACCCGCGTCCTCATGGTCACGAGAAACACCAGGCACGTCTTTGCTCCGGGCGTTGACTCCTATCGACGCACGACCCCCAAGTACCCGCCGCACCGAGTCGAATTTTCCGGCGAGGGAACTCATCAAGCGCGGCGGGCCCGACTTTGAACTCACACGACTTCCCTTTTCATTAGCAGTCGTTCCGGCGCCAGTCGCCGGATTCGACTCGCCGGTTTGATCCATCGTGATCGACTGAGGCAGCGGAAGATATTTGGGCAGGTCGGCAAGAATTTGCTGTGGAGTTTGAGTCTCGCGCTTCGACTTGTCGATCGCGGCCAGGGTCTGATCGAGTGCAATCGCGCGATCATGTTCGCGGGCGTCTGCGGCCGCAATTTGCTCGGCCTGAGTTTTGATCACGGCCTGCATCCGCATTTGTTCATCATGCGTGGCCAACCAGGCATGGAAGACCATCGCGACCAGCAGCACAGCGACAACAGCAGCGGAAATCTGAACGATGCGGCGCATAGACACGAGTACCCTGCCTGTTTGTATCAAGATGCGAGCCGGCTCAATCGCCAACCGTCGTCGCTCGGTCGCCAACAAACCAGCGCGCTGACCACAATCGACAATCCAGTGCCGACCTGAGCCGTCGCGCCATTGGCCTTAACTTGTACCTTCGTCCAGTTGTTTCGAGCCGCGCTGCCGCGACATCATGAACTGACGAAATCCGTCCACTCGCACTTCACCCTACACAACTGGAGAGCAAAACCGTTGAAAAGCGCGTCCACGCCGCTGGCTTTAATCGTCCTCATGATTCTGATCGAAGCCGGCTGCGCCGGAACTTCGCCCAGCAAGCCCAGTCCCCCAACTACGCCGCCAACGAATCCGCCGGTCACAATTAGTATCAGCCCGGCCAGCGCGAACGTCCGGGCCGGATCGACGCAAGCCTTCACCAAGCAGCTGAGCAACGCCACAAACCAAAGCGTCACCTGGGCGGTAGACGGAGTCAGCGGCGGAAACTCCACAGTAGGAACGATCAGCAGCACGGGCCAATACTCAGCGCCAGCCACACTGCCAAATCCGAATGCCGTCACCATCAGCGTAACGGCCGCGCAGGACACCAGCGCCAGCGCGTCCAGCGCAGTCTCGCTGTGGAATCCGACGCCCGCGATTTCCGGCGTAAGCCCCACCACCTTCACCGCGGGCGCACTTACGCTCACCGTGAACGGATCAAAATTCGTCAGCGGCGCGCAAGTATTGTTCGGCGGCTCAGCGCTCACCACGACTTTCAATTCTTCCACCAAGCTCACCGCCACCGGTACCGAAACAAGCGCCGGAATTTTCGCGGTGACAGTCAGCAATCCCAACCCAGGAAGCATCGCCTCCGGCTCAATCAACGTGACCGTGACGGCGCAGGCCGGGAACCCTCCTCCCAATCCCAGCGCGTGCAGCGGCATCAGCGTCGGACAGGGCGGCAGCTTGAATGGTTTCCTTCCCTTCCCGGCCGATAATCTTTGGAATACGGATATAGCCGGCGCCGACGTCGATCCGAATTCCGCGGCCATCATCAGCTACATTGGCGGCGCCGATGCGGTGCATCCGGATTTCGGCTCAGGCGAATATCAAGGTTCGACGATCGGAATTCCTTACGTGGTAGTAGATTCAACCCAAGCGCCAGTGACCATAAACTTCACCGCCTACGGTGACGAAAGCGATCCCGGCCCGATGCCGGTTCCAGCCAACGCCCAAATTGAAGGCGATCCAAATCCCGGCAATGGCGACCGCCACGTGCTGGTAGTCGATAACAATTCTTGCTGGCTATACGAGCTGTACAGTTCATATCCGCAAAGCGATGGCAGTTGGAACGCCGCGTCCGCAGCAGTGTGGGATCTGCAAGCCGATGGCCAGCGCCCGCTCACCTGGACTTCCGCCGACGCGGCCGGACTTTCCGTCTTCGCCGGCCTCGCGCGCTACGACGAAGTCGCCGCCGGCGAAATCAAACACGCGCTGCGTTTCACCTTGCAGAATAGTCGCGCCGCTTTTGTGCCGCCCGCTTCGCACTGGGCGGCCACCACTTCAAATGCGAACGCCGCGCCCATGGGCATGCGTCTGCGCCTGAAATCCAGTTTCGATATTTCCGGTTACTCCACTGTGAATCAGGTCATCCTGAAAGCGCTGCAGCAATACGGAATGATCATGGCCGACAACGGCTCGAACATGTATATCAGCGGCGCCCCGGACAGTCGCTGGGACAACGACGACCTGCACAATCTTGGCCAGCTCACCGCGTCGGATTTCGACGTAGTGAAGATGAACACGATCTATACGCAGTCGAATCTACCCGCAGGTTCCGCGCCTACGATCTCGACCTTCACCGCAAGTTCTTCAACGGTCTCCGCCGGCACTTCCGTCACCTTGAGTTGGAACGTCAGCAGCAGCGCCGCCTCCTACCTGATCGTGACGCCGGAAATCGGCGCGATTCGCGGCACCAGCACCGTCGTCAACCCGTCCGCGACGACCACCTACACTCTCATCGCCACGAACGAGTTCGGCCGCACCACCGCGAACGTCACCATAAACGTGCAGTAGCACGCCGTGCAAATCCGCGAGCGTATGTCTTCCTACTTGACCGTGACCGTAAGATTCGTCGGCGCTCCCGGCGTAATTTGCGTCGACGCAGCCAATGCCGGCACCGAGAAAACCACATTGCCATTTCCATCAAGGCCCGACGTGCGCGCGTAGTAAACCACCGCGCCATATGGAGGGCCCTGGGTGAATTGCGCGCTCAGGCCGGTCGCGATGCCGCTCGTCGTCGCCGGATTTGCCGCGATGCCAATTTTCACCAGAGTCTTTCCGGAGTCGGGCGTCGTCCCGTATTCAAAGCCGGTCACACAGTTGGAGGTCAGTGCAGTGGTACACGCTGGATCCACTGAGTAGTTAAAGGTCCACGAAAGCGTGATCGATGCGGCCTCAGCCGCAGTTGCAAACAGCAGGCTGGCCGCCAGAGTGGCGGCTAGCACGCCCGCGAACGATTTTCGAGAAAATTGATTGATCTTCATGTGAGCAGCTCCTTGGATGTTCAACAGAATTTCTTGGGCCGGGGTCTTCGTTGCAGAAAAACGAACTAAAGAAGGTCGCCGAAGTTGACCAGGTCGCGCGGCCGCGAAAATCGAATCACTCGCACCCATCGCCCGCGCGCCGGCGATACCCACCACGCGCGGAAATCCGAAAGATTCCAGTGCAGTTTCATTGGTAGGTCGCCATGCGCGCCATAACCTGCGCGGAGTAATTCGGATTTGCTCCGCCGTTCCATAGCTCCAGCCCGCGCGCCAAATCGCCATCTGCGCCGGCCAGCTTCGCGGCCAGCACGCGGCAACCGGATTCAACGCCCGCTGCCGGCTCGCACAACGCGCTGAGAAATTTTCCGGTGAATCCGTGCTCGCGGGCCACCTGCCCCATCACCTGCATCAATCCCCAGGAAATCGAACGGGCGATTTCCTCTGACGGCGGCAAATGCAAAGGCGCAACGTACCTCGAGCGAAATCCCGGCTCATACCGCATGGCGTGCGGATCCCAAGCCGATTCCTGGTCGACCACTGCGCAGACCAGCGCCGCATCGAGCGCATGGCGCGCTGCACCATCGCGGGCCAGCGCGATCAGATCATTTGCAGTTTTTTCCATGAAAATGCTTCAGCGGCTGGTTCCATCTAAATCGATCCAGCGAATCGGAGGATCGGCTTCGCGTTCGATTCCCCGCTCGTCGCAGATCCGCGCCAGCAGGATGTAAATGTGCGGCAGATGGCAGGTCGCCATTTCCTCCACGAAGACGCGAACAATCTCGTCGTTGCGCACCCGCCGGTACAACCAGCGCAAAAACAAAATGAACTGCACGAACGCGGTGACGGCAAACGTCGACCAATGCGGATCGAGCAGGTCCCGGATCACGCGCAGCGTATCCAAAACTTTCACGATGGCCGCCTGTTATTCCCAGATTTTGGTCTCTCAAGGTGAAGGAACCGTCGCGCCTGGCCGCAAAATGCCGGTGTGGGCAACCGCGTGCCGCGATTATCCAAACAGTGACGCGAGGCTGGTCCCCGCTCCAAAAAGTCCGCTCAACCCGCCGGTCGAAGATCCGGTCGACGCCCGCTGCCGCACGCCGAGCAATTCAGAAGGCACGCCCATCGCCTTGCCCAGCAGATTCGTATCGACGCCATACGTCTGCCCCAGCGCGCTCAGGCCTGCCAAATTTTCTTTCAGCTTCTGATTCGCGAACGCGACTTGATTCTGCTGCGCCTGCGAAGCATCGGTCTGCGCCTGCTCACGACCCAGCTGCGCCGTCAAATCGCCGTAACCTGCGGAATTATTTGTAGCCGCCGTTCGATTCGCGGCGCGCTGGCGCAATGCGTCGAACGCCGTATTCGACGCGCCCAGGCTCTGCTGCGTAATATCCGACTGCTGCTGCGGCGTGTAGCCCTGGCTGTTCAGCAGCCCCGTAATCGTCGGCAGCAGCAGCGAACGATCCTGCTGGCCCGACTGGTTGGCCTGCGAAATCAGTTGGTTTTGTTGCGCCAATTGCTGGTCAGTCAGATTCCGTGTGGTTTGTTCCGCTCCACGAGACATGTGTGCCTCCAGATAAATTGATGCCCGTACTCCGAGATCACTTCGAATAGAATCGCTTGCAGTAGGGAGTCCAACCGTCGTCGCGCATCCAGCCCAACTGCGCCAACCGCCGTCCAAATCGCTTGGCGATCGTCGGCGGCAACCACGCATGCGCGTCATCCAAGCCGCGTGCGATCAAATCGCGCTGGCCTGCGTCATGCAAAGCCAAAAGCTGCGCATATCGTTCACGAGGCGAAGGCGACTCCGCACCTCGGGCCTCGCGATCGACCAACAGATACATCTCGCACGTCAGCCGAGCCAGCGCCGCCATGGCCGGCTTCCCCGCCTCATCTTCCAGCACCAGCTTCGAAACAAAAATCGGGTCGCGCAGATCCGGAAATTCGTAATTAAATCCCTGGCTGGCGTGCATCCGCCGCAGCGTCGCAAGGTCCGCATCGGAATATTCGCGAATTTTCACAATCTCGAAAACCTAGAAAACGCGATGCCGCAGCAACGGATGGACTCTTGCCATCGCCTCAGCCGCTTCGAAAGTGGTCGCGCCCACGCCGACGCCGTGCGCCACCAACGCCGTCTGCGCCGCTTCAGAAATTGGTTTCTGCGCCAAGGGATGCGGCAACCCTTCAAACGCCGCGTCATCCTCCAGCGCCAGATGCGCGCCTTCGTCCGCTTCGACCAGCACCAAAATCGCCGCCGGCCCTAGAGCCACCCAATGCGAATGCACGAATCGCGCGGCGTGCCGCTGCCACGCCTCCACCGTCGTGATGTAGTAGCGTTTGCCAGTCATGCGAGGTAGGTGCGCGAGCGTGCCGCGCACACGAGCAGCGTGAAGATTTCGCGCCTTTAAGAACTGAACGTATAGTTGTGCGTAAGAATCGTCGCGGCATACTTCCCGGCAAAGAATTGATGCACCGGCTCGCAGCTCACCGTCACCTTCTGCGAATCCTCAGCGATCGTCTCGATCTTCTTCAACGTGACCCGCCCGAACCGCCCCGCGAAAATATCCGCCAGACACAATCGCTCCGCCCGCATCGGCGAACCATCCGCCAAAGTAAAAATGTGGTGCGGCGTCACATCTAGCACTTCCAGATTCGAAAAATGCAGCCGGATGAACATGTCCGCATCACGAACTTCCAGCCGCGTAATCTTCGTCCAGCCCTCGCCATACGTCCCGCCCGGGCAGCGCAACACCTCGCCCGGCTTGCAAGATTCAATGGCCACCGTCCCGCGATCGCGCGACAGCACCATCGTCCCCACCCGCAGACAGCTCCCGCTGCCGCCGCCCGAACCGCCTCCGGTTCCCGAAGTCGTCGTCGCCGCCATCATCGCGCCCTGTGACAGCGGAATTCGTCCCTGCAAAGCCTGCTGCTGCGCCGCCAGATTGGTCTTCGCCGTAAAAGCATCCGCCGGCGATCCCGCGCTGCTCACAATTCCACCCACCCATCCCAACGCCTTCGCCGTTTCATCCCAGTAAGGATAAAAATAATATGTCGTACCGGGAGCAAGGCCGCCAACCGCAAGCGATCCATTCGCCACCACGGTCGCCGAACCATCCGCGCGCGCAATGCTCAAACCCGTCCACGACCAAGTGATCGAAGCAGTCGTCGACGCGTAAGTGAACGCCCCAGACCACGTCGGCGCCACCGACCCTTTCATCAACACACCGGTTTTCGTCGGGTCGATCTTCCCTGCCGTCGTCGCACCGGCCGCGACCCGCGCGAAATTCACTCCATCGGTCACTTGCTCGTCCAAGCTCCATCCCTGGTTCGGCCCCAGTGATGCCTGCGCCAGCCGCTTCAGCGCCTCATACAATTGCGGATTCGTCCGCCGCAGCGCCTCAATTTGCGAAACATTCAACATGACATCCCCGTATGCGTCATCAAGCAGGTCTGCTAACCAGTGAGATATTGGTTGCTCTAGACATCACCGACAAACTGCGCTCTAATCCCGCGCTATGCAGACACTGGGCGTTTCCAATTCAACTCCGCCGTCCGAAAGTCGCCTAAAGAACTTATTCTGGCCCACGATTACCACAGCTACCGACGTGGATACTCTCGGGACTCAGGGTTACTGGATCTGCGCCATCGTGGCTGTTCTGGTACTCGTCAGTTCGATATTTGCTGGCCACCCAATCGCGGGTGCGCTTTTGTGTATTTTTTATTTCATCGGGGGCGCGGGCGTTCGTGAACATAGCCGCTTCGCAGCCGTACTAGTTCTCGTGATGTTTCTCATCGAAACTGTATTCGCGTTTGGGATTTGGAAACTGCTCTTAAGTGTTGTACTGCTTTCAAATTTGCGCGGGACTTTCATCGCGTCGTCCTGGAAATCTAGCGCCCCCGAATCGGAAATGCCGATGCGCTTCAACGACACCTGGACTGATAAGTTCGCCGACAAGCTCCCCGCGCTGATTTGGCCCAAGGTTCGAATCGTCTATTACATTTTTTCAATCGGCTACCTGGTGCTTACCTGCTGGGGATTATTTGTTTTGATGCGCCGCGGCGGACTGTACCCGTTGCCCTAATCTTCGACGAATGCCTCAATTCGTTCCGCGCACCACCGCAAACGGATCCGCCTTGGCCCACGGCACCAATTTCGTCAGCGAAAACCACGATCCCACCGCATTCGTCCCAAATTGATAAGCCACCCGCTCCGAGAGCACGTTAGTGAATTGCTCCATGTCCCGCGTTCCCGGCGCAGCCAGCGTCCACGCCCCCAGCGACACCTGCGTAACCGACCCCGGCCACAAAGCAGTCAGCGCCAAAGACCCCGCGCCCTGTACGTAAGCCGTCAAGTATCCGAAAAGATTTCGTCCGCTCAGTCCGGTCGCCGCCAGAAACGCCGTGGTGTAAAACGAATTGATCGCCGCGCCGTCATCCGACAGCGCTCCTTCCACCGGCGAATAAATCTTCCCCGACGCATTATTCGAACCCAGGAAAATCTCCGCCACTCCATTCGCCCGCTCGATCAACGCGCACGAATTCGCCGCAATATTCCACGGTGCCCATTTCCGCCCGCGCTCCGGCCCCACCGGCAATCCTGCCAGCGGATCCTGCAGGCCTTCGGTGTAGTCCAGCGCCAGAATCTGATTCGGCGCAGTCGCGCTGCCCATCGGCACGCCCACCAGAATCCGTTTGTGCTGCGTATCCACCTGCACCCAGAGCCGCTGCCCGTACTGCCAATTGATCAAGTCCCAGGTCGGCTGAATTTCCTGCGAAAGTTTCACCGGCGCGCTGCCGTCGAAATAATAAAGTCCGTCCCGCCCCGCAATCACCACCCATTCTTCGCCGTATCCCACGCCGTGCGCCGAAGGCGTCCCCACCTTGTTCGACACCTCCTCCACCTGCCAAAGAGCCGGTTCATTCACGCCGTCATCGGCGGTGACGTACAGCGACCGCTCCTTAACGAAGTACAAATTGTTGCGCAACGTAAACGCCGCGCGGATTCCCTGCCCGTTATTCTCGGCGATGCTCTGTATTCCGCTCACACCGTCATAACTCTCCGGCGCTTCCGTCGCCGAAGCCCGCACCAGTGAAGCGTTCTGCACCGCGTTCGTTTCGAAAATCTCAATGCTATCGATCAAAAACGATTCCCCGCTCGGCGCCGGGACGCCATCCGCATAAACTCGCAGCGTCAGATCCGCCGGCAAAGCAACCTGCGCCGGGAATAAATCCGCCGTGAATTCCACGTAAGTGTTTCCCGCGGCTCCGGCCGTCACCGCCAGGCCCACTCCCACCTGCCCCATGGTTGGGCTGAACGCATTCACTCGCAGAGTCCCCGCCGTCAATCCCGAGCTCCGCGCCACCTGCGCCCGTACCGAATAATCAGTGTTGATCGCCAGCAATGGATTTCCCGCCGCGTCCGTGATCGCATTCTGCGAAATATATCCGCGCTCAGCCGTCACTCCGTCCGCGGTAATCCGGTACGCGTCTCCCCAAGCCGCATTCGAAGGCTCGCGGCTCCCGCCCGCCCCAAATGTTCCGTCGAGCTGCCAGCCCAGCGGCCGCCCGTTCCCCGACGCGTCCCACCCGCCATCGAACGAAACGTTTCGCCAGTTATCCATCTTGGAGCGCTCGCCCCACCAGAAAAGCCGCCCGGCATACGTCGCCACCCCCAACTGATTCGGCAGCTCGATCTCGCTAAACAAATAATCACAACTCGTACCGCTCAGCAGAATCGTGTCCGTAAAATCCACCACCAGCGAAGTCGTGGTGTTGTCGTTGATCGTCATCGTCGCCGGCACGTTGTAAAAAGTCGCCCCGCCGCTTGCCGTGAATGCCAGCAATCGCGCAATCACATTCGACGGTCCGGTGGGAATATTCGTCACGTTCACCTTGAACGATCCCGCCGCGGTCCACGTCACCGGAGGCGACGGAGCCGTGTAATAACCCTGCCGCGTCACGAAAATCACCGAGCATTGGTGCGCACCCGGTGAAATATTTCCCGCCGTCGTGGAATCCGCCACCGCCGAACCTTCTCCCGGCCCCGTCTGGCTCACTCGATCCAGAAACGAATCGTCGTACTGCCGCGGCATGTCCTGCCCCAGCAATCCATCCGAAAACGCCATGTACTCGCGCCCAAACTGTGTGGTCGACGCCATGTATAAATTCGCCGCCACGCCCGACGCGCCCAGCGACAGCACTCCAGGCGAAGTTTCCTTATAAATATTCCCGAACGAATCCAGCGCTAGAAATCTCTGCACCAGGTTTGTCGTCGCATAGGTCTTTAACCCGTTGATCTGCGGCACTCCCGCCAGCGGCGCGAATTGCGAAACCAAACCCGCCCTCGTGCGCACTCCTCCCGGGAAAAATTCCACGTCCCCCAGGTTCGGAGACATTCCTGACGGAACGTCCGAAGGATCAAGCAGCGTCACCCAGGTACCAAAAATATTCAGCGGCAGCGGCGAAAAGGATTCGATCGACATTGCGGCGAGAAACTCCTCTTACTGCAGCTTTTTAAAGATTCCGTAAAACGTAATCGTGTCCCCGGTAATCGCCGCCGGATACGCGCCCGCCGCCAGCTCCGGAAACGCCGCCTGCAAGGTCGCTGCGCAAGCAAACATTTTCACTTTGTTGGTGTTCAACGCCGTGCCCGGCGAAAAAACGTAATCGTATCCGGCCAGCCCATCCATCCACGCCGTGCCCTGAATCGGTGCCTGCGCCGATGCAATCACCGGAAATTGCGACAGATCCAAAGTGTCTCCGCCCGTTACGTAACTTCCCGAAGCCGCCACCGTCCCGCTCACATGAATCCGCTTTCCGTCGTCCCACGTGTCCACCAAAGAAAACGTCAGTGCCATGTTCCCTCCCGAAATTTCGGTTCCCTTCTAAATCCCGCCAACCGCCCTCGATTGCGCCCGCTGCTCCCTTTTCACATCCTGCAAATCACTGCTATGATGATCAGTCCTTGACGCAACCCGAACGCCTGCAGCTGAATCCAAGAGCGTCGAAGCCAGCAAATCATGGGTTTGCAAAGTTCCAGTGAAGTTCTGTGCCAAGTCCGTGCAATGTGCTGTGCCAAGTAAGATTTAGGGGGAAATGAGTGCGGCTATTTAGAATTCTGTGTGCCCTGGTTGTATCGATTTTTGCGGCGCTTTCACTCAGTATCGCGCTGGAAAATCCTAGCTCGAACGCCAACGCGCAAGCTCACAGCGCAGCGCCAGCCTCGACCACGACACCTTCCACTTCCGCCGCTTCAGCAGTCGCCTCGCCCGTAGCCTCGAACGGCATCGCCCCCACCATCGTGGCCACCAATATCGGCCTGCGCACTTTGGCCGTCGCGCCACCCTCCAGCGAACAGATTGCTAAATCCGTACCAGCTTCGACTTCCGCAGCCACGGCCGAAAGACTTCTCATCACCTCAGTCGATAGACCCGATCGCGTCTTCTCTCTCACCTCGCCGGCCGGAGCCACAAATTCCGTCGCGGCCGCTGCTCTCACCAAATCCATGGTCAGCATCGCCGGCATCGGCGAAGTCGGCTCCATCGGCGATGGCGGCGTAGCCACTTCCGCGCAGCTCGACCTAAGCACCACAGACATCACCACGCGCAGCGGCGTAGCCATCGCGCCCGACGGCACCATCTACATCGCCGACTCCGGCAACGCCACCATCCGCATAATCGCCGGCCCCAAAAGCAGCGAACCCGGCATCATTCGCAGCATCGCCGGACGCTGGGCGCCTCCCCAGAATGTCGAACTCTCGCAGCCTATGGGCCTGGCTCTCGACCGCGCCGGCAATCTCTACATCGCCGATTCCGCGGCGAACGCGATCGACGTGCTTTACGGCTCAGCCTCACCTAAAGCCGGCCATCTCGAATCCATCGCGCACCTGGTCGCGCCCGGAAACGTCGCCGTTACTCTCGATGGAAATTATGTTTTCGCGTCTTCACCGCAAACCGGCGTAATCCTAACCATCAACACTCAAACCCGCGCCATCCGTACGCCGGAAATAAACCCCGCCGCGTTTTTCACCGCGGTTACGCAAGCTGCAAATTCCGCGCGCATCGTTCCCACTGGCATTTCCGTCGACGGTGGCGGCAATCTCTTCATCGCCTATTCCGATCCCGGCGCGCCCTCCGACCAAATTCTCCGCCTCGATGCCTTCTCCGGAAAAGTAACCCTCGCCGCCCGCGGCCTCAGCAGCCCCGGAGACATTTCCTTCGACGCCAAAGGCAATCTCTTCGTCGCCAATCAAGGCATGCGCAACCTGGTCCGTTTCAACGGCCTCGGCGTCGCCGCCCTCGGCGTTACCCTGACCGCGCCGGTCGGCGATTGCTCCGACTCCGACACAATTTTCTGCGATCAGCTCGTCGGCGGCATGTCCGCCGCCCAATCCTACGAGCTGACCAACAACACCACCTCGCAACTCTCCGGAATTTCCACCGCATTCGTTTCCGGCGACCCCGGCGACTTCACCATTTCGAATTCGTCCTGCACCACGCTGCTCGCCGCCAATTCCAGCTGCGCCTTCAACGTCGCCTTCGGCCCCACCGCCAATGCCTCGCCGTTCGAGTCCAATGACGGCACCGCCTGCGTCGCTTCCGAAACCAGCAATTCGCGCTGCTCGGTCCTCACCCTCAGTTACACCGGCGCGACGACTCCGCTTCTCGCGGCCGCCACCGGTATCGCCGACGATTTCCAGATCGGTTGCGTCACGTCCACCACCACCTCTTGCGTCGACGTGCCTCCCGACAGCGTTTTCGATCAAGCCACCATCGTCCAGGGCAATTTCGCCACGTTTCAGTTGCAGATCGTTCCGGACAGCACCTTCAGTGGTCCCGTAACTCTCGTCTGCCCTTCCAACCTGCCCGCGGCGCCGACCTTAACGGTGGGCAGTCCAACGACCTGCGGCATCTCTCTCGGCACTTCGGTCACCGTCCCGTTTCAAAACACGCTGACCGTAAATGTCGTCGCCGGCACTCCCCTCGCCTTTAACATGACCATTCAGACCACCACCACGACCGGCTTGCAGACCACGCCGCCCACTGGTGGTACCGGAACAACAACCGGCACCGCGCGCAAGGCATCCTTGGGCGCATTGCTGCTCGGTCGGTCGAACGGAAGCGGCGGGAGCGGAAACGGAAACGCTGCGATTTATCGCGGAGCCACGGCGCAGGCGCCGTCGATTCGATCGCTGCCCGGCAGCCGCTTTCTCGTAATTATTCTGGCCTGTGCGCTGATAATTTTAATCGCCGCCAAACAGCGAACCATGATCCGCCGTCATCCTGCCCTCACCATCGCCCTTTTCGCAGTCCTTTTGATCTTCACCATCGCCGGCTGCGGCGGCTCGAAATCGAGCGGAACTATTCCCTACACACCCACCGGCACTTACAAACTCACCGTCCAGGGTGCCGCCCAGAACGGCGCCCGCGGCTACACCTGCACGCTGATTGTCGCGTCCGGGACTTAGAACCACGCGCATCTCACAAATAAATAATTCGCCGTCGGTAGCCGTAAGGCTTGCGCCGCCGTCCGACCGTCTGCTCCGGCCGTATATAGCGATTGATCAGCTCTTCGATCGCCGTCTGCGCCGTCCCCAATAAATCGATAGCCAGCGCTCGTGCTCCCCGCGATCGCGCCGCCAACGCCGCGGTCGCGAACCCCAGTGCGTCCGTCGCCGAACGAATCTGCACCGGATCGGTCCCCAGCGTCAGCGCCGGCAAAACCTTTTCATAACGCACTCGCACCGTAATCGACTGCGTCGCGCCGATCAGATTGATCTTGTCCTCGCGCCACTCCCACAATTGCAAAAACGGGCTGGGCTGCAGGTTCAGCATCCCGCCACCGCTGGTGAATTTCTCCATCGGCATAAAAACGTCCCCGGTGTTCGCCGCCACCCGCTCCCACAGCATGTGCGGCATCAGGCAATCAGTGGGCAGTTGCGGGCTCGATACGTCGCTCAGCTCGGTGCTGGTCACGCCGCTGATGGGATCCACGTCCAGCTCGATATCCTGCTGCTCCACCAGCACGCTCACGCCGTTTTCCGCCAGCTCGCGCTGCAACCCGCGATACGCCGAATTCAGCAGCGGCATCAGCAGCGCATCGGTGAACACCACCCCCGCCGTGTCGTTCACCAGCGCGCGCGTCAACGTCAGCGCGTCCTCGGCTTGCGCGTACGCCGTTGTCGGAACGACAGGCATGATTCCTCCGGTTGAAGTCTTACGGTTTGTTGCGTTGAGTCAGGCGAGAGCTAAATTGGACGGTTTGAGTCGAACGAATGCCCGCAAATCCACGTCGTTAAAATGCACGGCTGCGGTACGATTACTTCCGATTTACCACCAGGAGAGAACTTTATGCCCGCCGCAGAAAAGCGCCAATACATCGCCACTCCCGGAAGTTTCGGCGATATGCCCTTCAGCAACGCCGTCATCTCCGGCAACACTCTTTACACTTCCGGCCACATCGGCTTCGAATCCGGCTCCGTGAAAGTCCCCGCCGATCCCGAGCGCGAAGTCCAACTCCTTCTCGAATCCCTTCGCGACACCCTCACCCGCGCGAACTACACCCTGCAGGATTTGGTTTCAGTCACGGTGTACTGCACCGACGTCGCGCTCTTCGCGCCATTCAACAAGGTCTACCGCACATTCTTCCGCCAACCATTCCCCGCCCGCGCCTTCATCGGCTCCGGCCCGCTGCTGATGGGCGCCCGCTTCGAAATCCAAGGCATCGCGGTCAAAGAAGCCGCCTGACCACAAGAAAAAGCAATTCCGTCTAAGCCCCGGCTGTGTGATCGAGCGCCGGAA
The DNA here is from genome assembly GCA_963711325.1 of uncultured Acidobacteriota bacterium. Classification (GTDB taxonomy): domain Bacteria; phylum Acidobacteriota; class Terriglobia; order Acidiferrales; family UBA7541; genus Palsa-295. The sequence continues at coordinate 836,168 of CAVQDR010000003.1, forward strand.
TTTCCTTCTGCAGGAACGGCACCTTCGCCGCAGCCCAATCCACCAGGCTGTCTCCCGACAGCCCAAACATCGCCGCCGTCGCATGTCCCGGCTCCAGCGTAAAATTCGCCGCGATCCCCACCGAACTGATCGCGTGCGTCGCCGCCGCCGGATGCGCCATCCAGTAAGAAAACGCCGCCGCATTCACAAACAACCGAATCGCCAGCGCCAGCGCATTCGTCCTCAGCCACTCCATCCGAGTCTTCGTCCCGGACAGCGCGGATCCCGCCGACAAGCTCGCCCGCTTCATAACATGGAGTCCGTGCCCCGCCGCAAATAAACCCCACAAATGCGCGGATTCCGGAATTTGCATCAAGGAATAAGTACCGTCGAAACGAAACAGACTTTCCGGGTGGCCTATCCTTCGCCGCCTTCGCGAAGGGTGGGGCAGTTGACTTCCGTCGCCCTCGAACGAATGTCCCTGCTAGTTCGGATTCCCCACGCAAATATAAGCAATCGTGTCCGTCCCGCTCGATTGCGACAACGTAATCGTCGTCGCCGTTGACTGCACCCGCACCGTCGCAATCGCCGAAGTATCGTTAGCCGTGCACACCGGCGCCGAATTGTAAGCCGTAGGAAATGTCACCGTCGCGGCCCCCGCAGCCAGCGCCACCGTCCCAGCAAACGTGTTCGCCGCGCCTTGATTCAAATGCTGCGAAATCCCCAGCGATCCATAAACCTGTGGATTCTGCGAATCGTGCAATGGCGCCAGCCGCAAATCCGGCGTCACCGGCCCTTGCGACAAAACCACATCGTCAAAATAAACGTAATTGTTCGCCGCCGCCGTATTTTCCAGCAGGAACACCCGCATCGAATGTGCCACCGTCGTGCTCAGCGAATATCCATTCGGCACCCGGAAAATCAGCCCGAAGTTTCGTGATGGCGTCCACGATCCCGCCGTAGAAACCTGCCAGTCCGCTCCAGTCACGTTGCAGCCGCACGTAATCCCGTTGTTGTAGGTCATCGACGCGTTCGTCGACTGATAATTTCCCGTCGCCGTCGAAAAGCCGCCGTAATTCGCAGGAGAAAGCACCCGCGCATTCGTCGCGATCGTAGAGATCACGTCCGCCGTCGTGCAGTTCGAATCGTAATAAAATCGCAATCCCGGCCGGAAATTGTTGGTCGTCAACCCCGACGCCACCCGGAACATCAGCGTGTATTCCTTCGTCGAATCCACCTGAATGCATCCGGAGTTCACACCCAATCCCGCCGTCGCGCCATCGCCAACCCGCACGTTGTACGAGCCTTGAGTGTAAGAATCAACCGCCGGCGTCGAACTCGTCGACGCGTTCTGCAAATAAATCCCGCTGCCCGGCTGGTTGATCGTCCCGGTCGCCGTAACTCCGCCCCAGTAGTAAAGCGAAGTCGTGTTCTGCCAGCCCTCGAAACTCCCGTTCCCCACTAAATTGTCGCCCGCCAGGTCGTTCATCCCGTAATGCATCGACGGCGTCCAGTTATGCCCGTTGTTGTCGATCGCCACCATCGCCGTCGCCGGCTCGTTCGGCTTGATCTGCGTGTTGTTCGTGATCGAAAGATACGGATCCAGCACGTGAATTCCGGTCGCCGAGCCGTCACTGGGAAACTGGTAGCAATTGTAAACGTTCTCGCAGCGGTTGTTAGGCCCAAACGTAATCGACGTCACACCCACGATGTTGTAGCAAATCTGGTTGAACGCCTGCGACGATGTCTCGCAGTCGTTCCCGTACACTTCATCATTGTTCGGATAATTTCCGCTGCTGTCTTTAGCAAACGTGTACCCCGTTGAAGCCCCCGGCGGCAGCACGCAAGCATTCTGCTCCAGCACCACCGCATTGAACGTCCCAGCCAGCGAGAAGCACGTATCGCCCGCCGTTTCCGGCTGGAAATTGTTGTGCTTAAAAATCGTATTCGACCCGTCGAACCCGCCAATCGACGAACTCCCAAAAACTCCGAAGGAATTGCCGCCCGTTCCCAACTGAAAGTTATTGTTCTCGATGTCCGAGTGCCCAATCGAAGTCATGTCGACGACTTTCGAATTCGCTCCGTTAGCCTGCAAATACATCCCTTCGAGATGCACGAAATTGATTTTCGCCGTGGCCTGCGTCGGATTCTTCACCACCGTGCATCCCGATATCCCGCAAGCGATCATGCCCGACGTATCCGGATGCGACACCGTCCCGATTCCGCTTTCCTGATAGCCAATCAGCGATGCCCCGTCTCCAGTCAGCTCCACCGCATCCGCGGTCGTCGAATCGCTGATCGTCAGCTCCGCGCCGCCCCACAACAGAATCGTCCCTGCCGGAATCGAAATGTGATGCGTCGCCGTCAGCGTGCCCGTCACCCCGCGCGCATCGCACAAACTCGAAGTCGTCGATGCCGCCGTCAGGCAGGCATTGATCTTCACCGCGATGTCCGAGCCCGTGAATCGCTCCGCCTTCTGCACCTGGTTCAGCGAATTCACCGTCGCCGAACCATTCACATCCAGATTCGACTGCGGATTCAGCTGGTTGATTCCCAGCGAAGTCGGCGTGAATCGGTGCGCCGCCGTCAACGTCGAATACGCCAACAGCGTTTGTCCGGTGGGCAATGCCGTCATCGTCGCGCTCGTCGTCCCGGCGCCGGAAACAAATGTCGAACCGACCTGCTGCGGCTGCCAGTACGCCACGCCGTTCATGTCCGCCGCGGTCGAAACGTTCACGCAATATCCCGCCACGGATTGCATTCCCGCAGTCGGCGCCGTCCAGCTCACCAGCACCGCGTTGTTGCTTCCCGAAAGTGCCGCCCCGCTGCTCTGCACCGATTGCGCCGATTGATGAGTGCAATTATCCGAAGTCGAAGTCACCGTCGCGTAGTACGTTCCCGCGGCCAGCGTCCCGCCCGTCGCCGCTGCCGCCGTCACCGCCGTTGGCGCGTAGAGATTTGCAAATTGCACGTCGATCGTTCCAGTCGCATTCTGCGCCAGCGATGCGCCGAACCCGAACGCGTTGCCGGTGTTGAACAAATACCCCAGCGCTGGATCGATCCCCACGTTCGCAAACCGGCTCCCCGAAGCCGTTGCCCGAAACGGCGGCCCGTCGGAATTCGCCACCGTGAAAATATCGCTGCGCAGCCGGTCCGGATTCGTGGTGTTCACCACATAATCGAATCCGTCCGCGTTCTGCATCGAGCAACCCGCCACCGGCATTCCATTGCCATCCACCACCCAGGTCACCGAGTTGCTCACCCCTCCCACCACGTGACAATTCTTCAGCATCCCGGCATCCATGCGGATCGCCGCGCCCTTGCCCGCCCGCTCCCGCAAAGCTGTTCACCACATAGACGCCGTCCACGCCCGTGCCGCTCGAATTCACTTCCAGCAGCGCATTCGTCGCGTTGGAAGCGTCCGAAGTCGTCACATTGTCAAAAGTAATTTGCGAAATCGCTGGCAGAGCCGCGCTGCCCGGATTTCCCGTTGCATTCGTAACCGAAAAAAAACTCGACGCCGGAATTTCCAGCGCCGGAATATTCCGAAACACAAAATTCCCCGGCCCGCTCCCCATCGTGTTCACCCGCTGGATATATTCAAAGCTGCCGCCGATTCCCTGCACGCCATCGAAAAAAATCAGCCCCACCAACGGCGTCTCGCCGTTCAGCGAAGTCTCGCCAGTCATGATGGCCGGCGGCAGCGTTTCCGTTGTTCGCCTGCAAACAGCCGCCAAACACGTAGATCCACAAGCTGTTCGTAATCTTCAGCGGCGTGTTGTCGCTCATTCCGGTCGCCTGCGTCGTCAGGCACGCGTTGCGTATCGTATTTTCGTTCGAATCATAAATATTGATCACCTGGTTCACGCCGTTGATCGTCAGGTTTTCAAATGTATTCCCGCCCGTATCGTTGGGATACGACAGTGAAAATACCGCCGCCGCGTTGGGATGCAAACCAGGCTGCGTGACGATCCGCGTCTGCGGCGCCCGATTAAATTGCGCTCCACCAATCGACGGCCCCGATGCGTTCCCCGCCACGAAATGCAACCCATTGCACGGCAAAGGAAAAATCGCGGACGTCGAAGGCACTTGCGGCTGCGAAATCAAATACACGCCCGGAGGAAAGAAAATACTCCCTCCTCCCGCGTTATTCGCGTGGCTGTTGCACACCGCCGTGATCGCCGCTTGAATCGCCGCCGTGTCATCGGTCGCGTCGTCGCCTTTCGCGCCGTACGCCGTCACATCCACCCGCGGCCGCGGCCCGGTCACCGTTTCATTCCCCAGCACGCTCAAGGTCGAAGGCGTCAGCGACCCGGGATTAAAACTTGTCGAAGACAACGTCCCGCTGATCGTCGCGTTTCCCGCCACCGTCAAATTTCCGCCCAGCGTCAGCCCGAACGCCGAAATATTATTCCCACTCCCCGAAGACGAAACGTCCGCCGGCAGAATCACATCCGGATAGGTCAGCGCTCCGCTGATCTGCGGCCCGCTGATCTGCACCACGTATCGTCCCGCCGGCGCATAGAAGTGGTAGTTGCCGATTCCGTCCGCCTGGAAAGGATTCGGCGATGCCACCGTAAGCGTCGCATCCGTGTAAATCGTCGCCAGCGGCGTGCACGGAATCCCCGTCGCCGTCGGAGCGCATACCGTTACCGTGGCGCCCGCCACCGGATGCCCCGTCGGTCCGAACACGATGTCATCTTTACGCGAACCCTGCGCCTGCGCCGCCTGCGCCAGGCAACTGAAGCCCGCCGCCAGCACCAGCGCAACCGCCAGCATCGATTTCTTCCCCGCGCCAATTCTCTTTTTGTTCGTTGCCATCGTGTTCATCCGTCCTGTCGTCTCGGTTAGTTTAGGCAAGTTTGAGAGGGGCTGTCCGCCGCCCCGATTCTAATTCTCTTGCTGCGCGGAGGGTTGCGGAAACCCGCCCCGAATGAACATCTTTCGCAATCGTGGAACCCGATTTCACAATTTCATCAATCCATTTCGTACCACAAACCGCAGTAGCGAGCTCACACCGCCAATTGGCAAACACTGAGCCCCGCTAAGCCCTTTAAATGCAGCCCAATCCGCTACCAGGCGCCCCCCGGTAGCGGCCACGAACCACCCCGCCTTTGGTATTCCGCTTGCACTCTCTTCGGTGCCGGGTTTTATATAGCCGTGTATTTCGGCCGCGTGTAGTTTTAGTACCAGGAGCTTCTTATGTCGAATTCAAGCATGACCAAAAACCACACCGGGATCGCCTTCCGCATTCTTTCGGTAGCGTTGCTCGCCGCGGCTTTCATCTTGCTTCCCGCCGTCACCCGCGCCGATTCCACCGCCACTTACGACATCTCGGGCAGCACCTTTCCGGCGGCACCTATCAGCGGCACCTTCGAATTCGATCAGTCCGGCTCCACTCTGCAACTCATCAACACGTCTTTCACTTTCGATGGAATTTCGTTCAGCTGCAACGGCGCGGTCTCCAATCTCTGCAAAGTCTTCGATCCGTTCGGCATCAGCGACGTCAGCATCGGCCAGACCGGCCCCAACGTCGTCTTCACTTGGCTGGACAACGATTTCAATGTTTTCAACCCGCCCACATTCATTCAATTTTCTTGGCGGCTACTGTGTCGGATGCAGCTTTTTCGGCGTTGACCTCTTCGTCGGCGGCACCGCGACCAAAGTCACCGGCCCCGAACCTGGCGCGCTCCTGATGCTCGGCCTTGGTATCGCCGCTCTGGCTCTGCTCTCGCGCCGCCAGCTGCGCAGTTTGCAGCAACGCAGCGTAAATCTACAGTCCGAATCGTTTCATTTTTCCGGCAGGCCTTCGGGCCTGCCTTTTTTTAGCGTCACGCTCCGCAATCCTGCGTCCTAGTCTCTTCGATTCCCTCATTCATCTGCGCGCTCAGCCGCTTGCCCGGACCGCTTCTGCCCCGCTCCCAATCCGTGCTTCGCCGCCTTCTCCTCGTCCAGAATCGCGCTGCAATGCTTGCACACCGCCACGCCCACTTTCACTTTCTCTCCGCACGCCGGGCATTCGTTCATCCGCATCGGCACGTACGCCCACTCGCGCTCCACTCCCAGCGCGATCGCCGCCCGCCGATGCAAATCCGAAATCTCGCGGAACGAATGTCCCCGCGCCCACATCGTGTCCGCCTTCGCCGATCAGCCGGTGATAAAAAGTGTCGCGCCGCGCCGTCGCCTTCCGCCAGCTCCGCCGCTGCTCGGCCGCGCGCCGTCGCAAATAAAAATCCCGTGGTCCTGCAGATCCTGCAGCAAGTCCTCGGCAATCTGCCGCGCCGTAATCGTGAACGGAAACCGCCGGTTGTCTCCCAGGTCGAGCGCATCCCCGCGCGCCGTGATCATCAGCAGTGCGAACGGCTCGCCTTTCGCGCACGCCGGAATGTGATACACCCCGTGCGTCCGCGAAATATACCAATCCTGCTCCGAAATCGACGCAATCGAAACCGTCGCAGCCGCATCGCCCTTCGCCGCCGTATCCACCAAAATATCCCGCGCCCGTCCCGCCGCCGCCTCATATGTGTAGAGTTCAAGTCTCTCTGTTCCTTTGTACCGCGCAATCTTGTTATCTCACAGCCGACTTCATCCCGCCGCAGCGACAAACGGCGCCCCGCTGAACGCCGGCACCGCATCATCCAGCAAATCATCCGCACGCGCTATTCCAGTCCCGATCCCGTCGCGCCTCCCGCGCCGCAATCGCTCCGCCGCGCTCCCGCCGCGGCTGCCGCTTCGCCCACTCCACCGCCCGCACAATCCAATCGCACGCCGCCGGCGACAGCGCCATGAATTCTCCCGTCGGCGTCGCCAAAGTAAAGCAGTGCTCGTATTCTCCACGCGAAGGATACGGTCCCAGCGCCGCGATCCGAATTCCGTCCTCAATCTCCGTCGTCTGCTCGTACCACTGCTCCGGCGACCCGTACGAGTCCGCCGGCATCCACCGCTCGATGTGCCACCGCTCCACCGGCAAATATTTCGGCACCCGCCGCGTCTCGATCACTTCGCGAATCACATTTCCGTTCTCGTCCCGATCCGTCCATCGCCCGCCCATCCAGGTCAGCCGCGACCCGCCCCACACCACCCGAAAATTCGCCTCGCCATATAAATTCGCATCCGCCAGCCGCCAGCACGCGCTCCCCAATCGCCACCGGCGCCTCATGCGTCTCCCGCGTCACCCGAATTCCCGATTCTTGATTCAGTCCGCAAATCTCAACGTTCCCCACGCAGCATCCGCACAACAAAGAAAAGGGCGGGCATCGCGTGCCCGCCCTCGCCCTTTTCCATTTTCCGTTTTCTATCTTCCGCCTCTAGTAGCCAGTCGGAATCGCCAAATTGTTAATGTACGACCCGCTGCGCGGCGATTCGTTCCACACCTGAAACCCGGTGACGAAGTAAAAGATATACGCCGCCGAAATCCCGCCGCTGGTCCCGTAAATCGGAAACACGCGTTTGCCCGCCGACATCGTAGAAATCGATGTCCTGCATCACCGCCCGTCCCCAGTGTGAAAGATCCAGGAAATCCACTCGCGTCTGGTTCGCGTTGATCGACGATTTGATCGGCACGCCCGCCATCGATTTCTCGCCGGTGAAAAGCAGATCCAGATCGCTCGCGCGTCCGCCCGCGCCTTCCTTGATGATCTGCGAAATCGTCACGCCCAGCTGTTCCCACTGATGTTCTTGCTCGAGCGACGTATACGCGATCAGCTTCGACACCTGGTTCGAACCCAACGCCTTCCGCACCTTGTTGATCGCCAGCCGCACCGCGCCCGGCGTGATCGCCGAATTGTTTCCGTTCACCGTCGGCGTCGCCAATTCCACCGGATACGTCGCCCGGTTCAAGTTCAGCCACGTTCCAGTCGTCGCATTCGTCTGGTGATACAGAATTCCAAACAGCGAAGTCGGCTGCGCACCCGGTCAACCCATCGTGAACGATCACGTCGTTCGCGCTGGTTCCCGCCGGCACCGAATCCACCGTGAATCGTCGAATCAAACGGATCCACCGCAGTCACGTTGCACGATCCGCGATTCGTCGTCAGCGTTGGGTCGTACACCTGAATCGTCTGGTTGTAATAAACCAGCACCGCGCCCGGCGGCTTGGCCATGTTGAACTGTGCCGATACCCGCTCGGCAGCGCGTCGGCGATCGTTCCCAGCACGCCGTTCCCGTTGGTCTGCATCACCTTGTCCAGAAACGCCCGGAACTGCGCCATCGCATTCTTCACTTCCCGCTTCGCCGCATTCTCGATCGCTTTTTCCGGCGCGTTCGACGCGTATTCCACCAATTTCGTGATTTCCATCGCGTGCCGGAAAAAGATCGGCGAAACCTGCGCCACGTCGTACGCCGTTCCCGATCCGCGTCCCAGATCTCCGCCGTCCATGTTCGCCAGGCCGGCCTTGCCTCCCGGACGAATCTGCAGCGGCAGCCGCATGTTTCGCGAGCTGACTCGTTCCACATCCCCGCGCTGCTGAATCATCGTCAATAAAATATCGTCGCGTTCGTACAACAGCGGCAGCTTGTCGCGCACTTTTTCAAGCTGCAGCGCAACAGACTGTGCGTTCTGCATCTGTGCCATGTGATCGATTTCTCCCTTGGAATGGATTTCTTGCGGCGCACACCTCGCCGCCGGATCTTTCACCGCCGATTGTTTTCACCAACATCGTCGAACGGCGGACTTGCGGGATGTCCTTCACGGACCACTTCGAGAAAATGTTTTTGTATCGGCCTCGATTATATCGCAGGCCCACTGCACCCCGCGCTGTACCTGGCCCTGCTCCCCAGACCAGTTGAGAGATTCCGCGCTTCCTTGCATCATGCCAAATCGCAACACACTACAGCTCGTAACTCACAGGTCACCGGTTCAGCATTTACGCAATAGTACGTCAAGCAGTGGGCTTTTCCCGCGTCCCTCCCCGCGGTGAAGTTCGCAGCAACGAATCACTAACCTTCGGAGGAATACCTCATGCATCTACGTACCACCTTTGCGGCGGCACGTGTTTTTACTGTTTCGTTTGTCTCTCGAATTCCGCGCCGGCCGCCGCGCCAATCCACGAATTGCACCGCCAGTCAGGACGCCGCCGTCCAATGCTTCGTCGCCAACGCCGTCACCACGGATCTCAGCAAGCCGCGCTACGGCATGACTCTTGCCGCAATTCGAAGCCTACGGCGTCGCCGTCTCGCACATTCTGCAAACTCATCACACCTACCTGATGCTCGTCGGCACTTCCAGCGCCATCGCCGACGCCATGCCGCCCACCAACGCCAACGGCTCCACCAATCAAGCCGCCCAGGATCTCGCCGTCACTCAAATCACCAGCGCCGCCGTACAAACCGGCCTCACCAATATTTCGGACTACGCCACGCTGCAGGACCTCGAATGGTTCTCCCTCGATCTCACCAGCGCCATGAACGATAACGACGCGTCATGGGCATGCTCACCCCCGGAGTCGGCCTCCGCATCATCGACTCCTACGTCGTCACCGAAACCTCCAACGGCACCGTCAACTGGACCGCCGTCGACACCAGCCTCTCCACCGCCGTCGACAATTTCGTCGCCTCCGGCATGCTAAAAGTCCCAGCCCCCATCACCATCGCCGAACTCAAAACCTTCGTCGAAAAACTAGCGCACATCATCTACGACTACAAAGTCACCACCGGCCGCAAATCCCTATGACCTGCTGCTCTCAAGTGGGGCGGGGCTTTTGACTCTCGGGTGCCGCACTCTTTGCGCCTTTGCCTCACACAAAGGGTGCGGGTTTAGACGATCGCGAAGCCACAAACCCACATCCGCTCACCGCAGGAGCGCGCCCGAACTCGATTTTCACTTCACAGATTCAAAATGTCCCCATCAGACATCCGTCCGATAATCAATATCCCTCGACGAAATCGCCCGTCCGCCCATCATTCCCGCCCGACCCGCTGATCTCCACCCGCCGCTCCGCATTCCGCTGTCGCGCCCGCCGATCCTGATTCGCCGACACAATCGTGTTCGTCCATTCATTCAAAACCCGCTTCGCCACCGCCGGCAAAGCTTGCTTCGCCCGGCTAGTCACCAACGACACGATCGCCTTCCGGTGCGCTTCATCCAGCGCCCCAGACCTGAAACGCCTCCCGCATCTGCTGCCCCAACGCCCGATTCCCCTGCAGCGTCGTATCCATCTCCCGATAAATTTCCCCAGCCACCCGATTCCGCGCCGCCTTCGAAATTCCCTCCGGCAACAGACGTTCCACCTGCGTCTCAATCGCCTCCATCACTCCCTGCACCGCCTGCGCATTCGTGGCGTGAAAGAAATCGCTTTGCGCCGGAGTCAGGCCCGCGATGGTTGAAGCCGCCGGAGCCTCAGCGACCCACGCCGCGTCCGTCCGCGTCGCGCTGGTCCTGGCCGCACCTCGATCGGGAGACGCCGCCGCGATCCGGCCATTCGCCGTCGCCCCATTTCCCAATTCCGTCATCGCCCGCGCCAAAGACGCAAACGCCTGCGGATCCAACTGCGCCACCGCTCGCGCCAGCTCCACCTGATCCTCAGGCCGCTTCGAGTAAAACAGCGCATCCATGCGATTCAAATCTCCCAACAATTTCGTCGCAGCCCGCGCCTCCGCCGGTGTCGCAAACGCTTCCCGATACTCCTTAGCGTCGTTCCAAGCGTCCCGCAACTCCGGCTTCGTCTCCAAAATCGCGCTCAACTCCGCGGAATCGCCGCTCGCGCCATCCGCGACGGCGTCGCCAGCATCCGCATCAGACAAATCCGCACGATCCCCCGCCGCTCCATCCGCCTCCGCCAATTCCGCAAAGGGATCCGCCGATTCGCCACGCCTGTTACCCTCCGTTACCTTCCCCGCCGGAATCCGGCCCGGTTTTCGTGCGGAACTCGAAGTGATTCCCAAAATTTCATCGTCGCTCGGCCTCACCACCGCCGGCCCCTGCAAGATCGTCTCAGTTGCCATTCGTTACTCTCCCTGAACTTGCTTTTTTAGGGGGTCGGAGTTTCAGCTCCGACATTACCCACCATCGAAACATGGGGGCTTCAGCCCCTGAGGGCAGTCTCCCTGCCTTGACCTTCGACTCCAAATCCCAGCTGGCTGCCGTGCTGCAAATCCTCAATCGTTAAAAACTGAAATCCACGCCCAAAGCCCCCGCCTGCGGGCTTTTACCCGCTCCACAACAGCAGTCTCGGTTCCCCTAGTTTGGTATTTTTGAACCGTCCGTACTATGGCTCCCGCCGCTTCCCTCGTATAAATTTGAATCACAGCGGGGGACACTGTAATGCCGTCCTCGGGGGACGCAGGCAGCCCGCCTAAATCTGAGGTTCGTTTATGAGCACCAATCCCGTCACCTCCGCAGAGGGGACACCAATTCCGCAAGGCGCAACCAGCGCCACCAATTCCATCGATCGCCGCCGCCGTAAACGCGCCAAAATCACCGCCCAGGTTCACGTTCGTGGCGTAGAGTGTCCCGGAGCCTTTCGAAGAAGTTGGCAAGAGTATCGACGTCTCCCGCTTCGGCCTGCTTTTCGCCGCCGCCCGCAAAGGCTACTGGAAGGGCCAGCGTCTCGACGTTACTTTCCCGTTTTCTTCCGCTGCCGCCGCGCTCAATACCGCGCAGCATGCTGAAGTCGTCCGCGTCACCGAACAGAACGGCCACTACTCCGTAGCCGTTCAATTCATCAACGCTAAAGACTACGCGCCGGTAAATCCCAAGGCCGCCGCCGATGCTTCGCTCGACGGAACGCCAGGATCAGCCACCGCCACTCACTCCAAACCGCAATCTGTCGTCCTGATTGTCGAAGCCGACCCCAAAACCGCGGACATCATGCGCAACGTGCTGTCCAACGACGGCTACACCGTCATCATCGTGCCCACCGCCCAACAAGCTCTCGACATCCTGCGCACCACCGTTCCAGTCGCCTTCCTCGCCGAAGTCGAAGGCACCGACATGACCGGCCACGATCTTTGCCTCATCATCAAACGCAACGATCGCCTGCAGCGCGTGCCGGTGATCCTGCTGACCAAAGCCGCCCAGCCCGCCGACTATTCTGCCAGCCATCAACTAGGCGCGGTCGTCTGCATGGCCAAGCCCTTCAAACCCGAACGCCTCCTGCACGTAGTCCGTCTCGTAGCTCCTCCGCCAGCCCTGCGCAGCGCCTACGGCAACGCCCGCGCCACCAACGGCACCGTCGAACGCAATCTGTAAACTCCAGCACACACACAAACTCGTCCACGGTGTCTCCGTGTTCTCATGCAGTTCCCTGTGTTCTCTGTGTTAAATCTTTAAAACTTCAGTCCTACCGCCGCGCACTCCGCCCCGCAACCGGAGCAGCTACTGCCGCAGCCGCCGCCTGCTCCTGCTGCTTCCTCAAATAATCCCGATGGAACAACGCATGCGCCCGCACATTCGCGTACCCCAACGGTGCCTCGATCTTCGCCACCTGCCCCGCATCCGACGAAAACCACCTCATGCAAATCTCCAACTCCACCGCATGATTGTCCGCAAACTCATCCGGCAAAATACTCGGCAGAATAATCTCCGCATCCACTCCCGCCCCGCTCCCCGAAGCCGCCATATCCGGCGCCACCGCCGCCGTCACATCCTGCCGGTGCACCAACGGCTGCTCCGCCACCAACTGCGCAATCTCCCGGTACTGCTTCGTCCGCGACTCCTCATCCGGAATCACAAACTCCTCCAGCCCGATCAGTCTCTTGATCAGCGCCATATTTTCCGGATGCGCCAAAACCGCCTGCATCTGCGGATCAGGGCTCCCCAGCAGCTGCAGCAACACCGCCCGCTGCTGCGACCACAACGTCGGATACTGCTCGTCCGTCTCCGGATAACTGAATAAATTCCCCTTCAGATCCGCCAGCCGTATCCATTTCGATTCGAACGCCGCACCCGCTCCCAGCAGCGTCACCTCCACGTCATGCGGCCGGTTCCGCCGGAAACAATCCACCGCCAGCAGCATGATGTCCGCATGAAAGAATTTCATGCGCCGCCACACCAGCCCGATCCGCCCCATGGCCTGGTCCCGCGCCATCGAATAGCCCGACGCCGTATCGTTCCCCGCCATCGCCCCGCCAAACAGCGCCGGAAACGCGCCGGTCAGAAATTGCGATACCGGCCCCATCAAATTCGCCGCGTGTTCCGCTCAGATCCGGAGGCACTTCCGCCGGCTCCGGCTGAAAAAATCCCGCCGCCAACGACTGTCCCGGCTTCGCCCGCGCCGGATAATGCACGCCCGGTTCGGCCGTCTGGTTCTGCAGCGCATCGAAATCCAAAACTTCGCTGTCCGCATAAATCGGCGGAATTCCATACTCATACGTTTCCATCTGCAAATTCGAAAGCGAATTGAATCGCTCCTGCACGCTGATCAGCGAATCCCCCAGCGCCGGGCGCCCGCTCGATCCATCTCCCGGCAACGCGTGCAACACGCGCCAGTGATCGTCCATGTTTTCGTTGCGCGATTCGCAGTACGTATCGCCCGCCAAACGCCACGTACGCGCCATCCGGAAATAATTCCAGCAGCTCGTCGCGCATCGCCTTGTCTTCCAGCGCGAAAAATGCCCACGGCCGCAGCCACGTCCGCTGGAACGTAATCAAATTGATGTTGATAGTCTCCGCCTTCCGTCAGCGGCCCGCCCTGCGATTGTGCAAGTCGCGCCAGCCGCTCGTACTCCTGCCCGCCCGTCGCCACCGGCGATCCAATCTTGTCCGCCGCATGCGGATACGCCGCCCGCAACCGCGCCTGATGCACTTCCATGTTCCATTGCAAATACGGATACTCATGCATCTCGTTCGCCCACGGCGGAGTCTTCAACTCCAACCCGCCCACCATCGTGATCACTTCCTGCCCATTCGGCACCCGCATCCGCGTCTGCCGCCGCCGGCACCGTCACCATCTCCGCCGCCACAAAATCTTCTTCCGTCAGCAACGCCCCGCAAAAATCGCAACTCCGTTCCGGCCTTCGGGGTTAAGACTTTCCGGGTGCCGCATCCTTGCGTCGTCTGCAAGGGTGCGTTCCGGGGCGTCAGAAAGCTCCTCATGCAGCCCGCTTTTGGATTTTCCTTCCCACATTCCGGGCAAACATACAATCCTCGCCCAACCTTCACTTCCCGCGCCGCAATCTCCGTCTCCGGATGAAACCCAAACCTCTGCCCATCCACCACAAATCTCACGTAAGCCCCAACCTTCCCATCCGTCCAGAGGTTGAACGCCTCCTCCACAATCAAATTCCCCATCCGGTTATTTCGCTCCACCAGCTGCGCCACTTCCGTCGCCGCCTTCGCCGCCGCCACATCCTCTTCCGCCTGCGCCGAAGTCGGGAAAAATCTCACCCGCGGCACATCCTGCGACAGCACTGACACCAGCGACAATCCAAACGCCTGGTAAATATTCGTCACGAATTCATACCGCGGCAAATCCTCGATCGAACTCCCATCCGCCAGCTTCTGCTCGAACGGCAAATGCCAGTTCTGATCCTTCTCGTTCCACCACACATACTGCAATCCGCGCCAGAACTGGTGCGCCTGCTTGATCCTGCGTACTTCCTGCCGTCGCGTCGATTCCGATTCGAACGAATACTGGTGCACCAGCCGCCGCAGCGCCGCCTGCAACCGTTCCGGAAGCTGCTCGTTGTTAGCCGCCATACGGATTCCGCGCCCCACCTGCCAGCCCAGTTCCAGAGCCCGCCGCCGGCACGGGACCTTCAACCGGCACAAACGCAGAATTTGCCGCAACCGCAGCTTTCTCGATTGGCATTCGTATCTCGCTTTTAAGGGAAAATCAGGACACTTCAGGACAAATTGAAAAGAAAATCCTACTGAATTTCGAACGACGTCTTGCCCAACGCAATCGCATCCGCCAACTTCGCGCCGCGCTCATCCGTGGTAAATCCAAATCTACACCGCACGAATTTCACATTCTGCATCGAAATCTCGCCGCCCTCGTATCGCAATCGCATCCCCACGAACGTCACGTTCCGCCAGCGCACTCCATCCAAAGTCTGCGACGCACCTTCAATCGTCAATCCTTCCACCCTCACGCCATCAGCCAGCTTCCGCGTCGCCGGAGGCAACAGAACCTCCGAAGTCTCCGGCATCAGCGTCGCATCCAGATAATTTCCGCCCGCCATCCCCGGATCGAACACCGCATCCGCCCCAACCGCCCGTGGCGATGCCATCACCACATGCCCCGGAACACTCTTCGCATGACGCGCCTCCGCGTCCGGCCCCACATTCGAAATCGGTGTCGCGCTAGCCCCGGGATACGACGTCATATCCGGCGCGTCTTCCGGACTCGCCGCCTTCCCATCGTCCGCCGATCGCAAATTCGCCAGCTCCATCCTCGCCAACGTTACATGCTCCAGCATCCGCGCGTTGTCCGGCGCCGTCGCCAGCGCCTTGTCCAGCGCGCCCAAATTCCTCTCGTAAAAATCCGCCCCAGCCTTTTGCCCCTGCATCCTCGCCGACATTACAATCGACGCCGCCCGATCGACTTCCACTTCCGCCGCTGTCACATTTCCCGCCGTTCCCTGTTTCGTCGCCGCCGTCAATGCGTCCGCCACGTCCGCCTGCCACGTCGGAGTTGCACGGGCTCCCGGCGTCGTTCCTGCCCGCGCCGTATAATTCGCATTACCTGGAGCAATCACCGCCGGGTACTTCGCCGCCGGATGCATCACCGCCTGAAGTCCCTCCCAGGCCAGCGTTCCCACCAGCGCCGCCGCCAGCAAAATAATCACCACGCGCGCGTACCCCGGCGCCGCCGGATAACCACCCCCGCGCTTCGACCATCTTCGATCTCGTCCGCTCGCCGTATCCCACAGCGATCGCCCCATCCGTAGCCTCAGCGAATTCCCATCGCTGGCCACATTCTAGACCATTGCTCCCGAGACTAGATACCGTAAGGTTCCATCAGCCAGAGTCCGTACTCGCCGCCAGCCACTAGCCACTAGTGACTAGCCACTGCCTTTGTTTCCCGAACTATTCTTCGCTGTCTACATCGCCGCTAAGACTTCCCCGCGTGCTGCAATTCGCTCTTTAGAAAGTCCAGCAAATCACCATGGCCCGCAAACACATGCGTCTCCGCCTTCGGCGCATATCCGCGCGACGGCATTTGTCCCGCTTCCGGCGTGTGCCACGAATCCGTGGCCGCACCAGCCGCAGGAATCGCTTCGCGATGCACCCGCGCCACGAATCCCCGCTGCGCCCGCCCGCTGTGCGCAGGCACTAACTCCGCCGCCTCAATTTCCACGCGATGAATCGGCGTCTTCATTTCTGAATCCGCCTCTCCGCTGGCAATCTCATCGCTCGCGTCTCCGGCATCCACATTGTCCGAGTCGCTGCGACTACCCGTCGCGTTTGCGTTCCGGCCGGTTTTGTTTTTCAGCGCCAGCAGAACCGCCTCCGCCTCCCGAGCCGCCTCGATCGCCTTCCCCGCAACCGGATTCGCATAATATCGCCCGCCAATAAACGGCATCTCGCCCTCCACTAAATCGTTTCGCCCGCTTCCTTCTTCCGCGCCGAGTCCATTTCCAGCATCCGGTAAATCTGCTGCCACGATCTTCGCCGCATCACCGGCCCCGCGCCGGAATTCGTGCCCGCCGCAGTGAGAGTCCGAGTTCGTTGCACCGCGCGTCCCGGAATGTTCGTATCCAATCCGGCCGCCGCGGTCGCCTTACCGTCGACAGTTCCAGCGGCCGCCGTCAACTCCTCGCCAGCCACCACCACCGGCGGCACGCCCGCAATCCCCAAAATCGAATTCAGCAGCGCCCGATTCTCCCCGCGCAGCCGCGCCAGGTCCGCCTCGAGCTGCCGCGTATACTTCGAACTCGTCACCCGCCCCCACCATTCCCGCAAAGTCATCGTTGCCGTTTCTCCCCGAGTCAATGCCTTCGCCTTCTCCCAAAAGAAACTGGAACCACTGGCCTCGTCTCAATCTGTGCCTTGCGTGCCTGCATCGCCCGAATCGTCAGATCCTCGGATGTCACCCGCTCCGCGATCCGCTGCTGCAGCGGCGGTCGCACGGTTCCAGCCCGCCTCGCCGCATAACGCGACTTCAATCCATAGCGCGCCGCGTCCGCCGCGTCATCTCCATCCATCTTCTCCGCATCTTCAATTCGCGCCGGATCCCGAATCAAGGTCGGCAGTACTCGAATCAATTCGCTGCAGTTCTCGGTAATGTGCCACTCGCCCGCGTCCAGCATCTGGTACATCAGCATCCAGCCGCCAATCCGATCATCCTCAGCCGGAGTCGGCCGCGGCAATCCCGCCGCCGCAAAAACATCTCCCATCTGCTCCGCAATCGAAGCCTCGTCCGTTCGCCGCGCAAACGCATCCGGCGAAAGATAAATCGCCTCAATCTTTTCCCGCGCTTCGTCCGAAGTCCCGCGTCCACCGACGCTCCGCGCAATGATCTGGCGCGCTAGCTCCCGCGGCGCCGTCCGATGCGTCACATACTCTCGATACGTCACCACCCTCGTCGCCGCATCGCCCGCCGCCTCAGCCCGCGACACCGCAAACTCCCGCCCCTGCTCGCACATCCCACGTTCCGCGTTGTCAGTGAAACCAGAAAATTCCCCTCTCAGCACCAGCCCCGGCCCGCGAAACGACCCCAGGCGCCTGCGCGTGCCAATAAGTCGCCGCCGGATGCTCGAATCCCCAATCGATCGAAATCCATCGTGGCCACCACGGCTTCCAATCAATCGCTTCCGCCCGTCCCACATGCCGCCGCAAATCGAAACGGTCGAAATACTGCCCCGCGATCACATCCCAATCGCCGTCCAAAAACGCGCGCTTCAAATGCGCCGGCAAAGCGCTCAACGTCGCCTTGTAGCTTTCGCTTTCCGCGAAAATCGGATTGTCCGAAAATCGCGCCGGCACAAACTCATAATCAGCCGCGTTGTATTCCTCCGGCCGCTCCATCCCCGCCGCCGGCTGCCGCGTCCACCCACAGCGCCTTCACCCATGCGTGTCCAATGTTCCCAGGATTCGTCGCCCCGGCCATCGATGGCCGGCTGCCCGCAACCGCGACAGCGGTTTCGGCTCGTCAGAAATTGCCACTGCCTCAACGTAAAATGCGTCAGCTCGTCGATCCCAATGAAAAGATATTCCGCCGCCCTGATATTGGTAGACGTCGCTCTCATTCGCGCAATATCCAAACCGCGTCGTCGAGCCGTTCAACCACTCGACCTGGTGCTTCGATTCCGAAAAGCTTTTATACGCAGATCGCGGCACGTCCCGCCGGAAATATTGCAGCAGCGACCCTTCCAATTCCGGATACGTCCGCCGCAGCAACAGCGTATTCACTCCGGGGAAATCGTGCGCCTGCCCGATCGCTTCCATCAGCAGCGCCTTGGTCTTCCCCGGCCCCGCCGCTCCGCCAAATAAACGATACTTCGCCCGCGAAAGATGAAATCTCCGCTGCTTCGGAAACGCCGTGTAATTCAGCCCCAGGTCCACGATCCTTGTGATCGCCGCAGCGCGCGCCGCTCCCGCCGGGTTCTTTCCGTCCCGCTCGTCAGTACCCACTTCGGTGCCGTTCCAACTAGCTCAGCGTCCGAATCTTTTCCCCAACGTAAAACGCCGCCGCCCCACCCAGAAACGCAGCCGCAATCGCAATATGATGCGCGCTCAAAACCGCGCCCACTACCAACGCCCCTATTCCGCCCAGCTGCACTCCGTAACCAATCGTCGTCTTGCTCGCGCTCATGATTTCGTTCCTCCCGGTAAAATTCACGCCCGCCGTCAGCTCATCTAAAACCAGCTGATCAATCCCAACTCAAATTTTCCGCATCATCGTTCTGCCCATGCAGTGGCCTCGGCACCGTATGCACGAATGCCAGCTGCACCGGCATTCCTGTTTCTTCCCCCGCGCCGCGAGCTGCCCCCGACGGCTCCAGCAGCCGCACAATCTCCCACACCAAATCCGCGCGTAGTTTCTCGCTTCCGTCCGGCTTCCGTCGTTCCAGTAGATTCTCCACCATCTTGGCCATCAGCCGGGCGCACGCCCGCTCGTCCAATCCCACCTCGCGCAACGCCTCCGCCAGGCCAATGCTCCGCTCAGGCCTGCCGGGCTCACTCAGCACCTCCACTAGCGTTGCGATGACCGTCGCCGTCCTCTCGACCGGCCCAACCTCTGACCGTGGTCCCGGTTCCTGCGTGCGCATGTGCTCCTGGTTCAAGTTTTCTCCGTCGCATCCTGAACAAATATTTCCAGCGTCAAAGGGTTTGCGGGACACGCGCTTGCCGGGTCCGGTTCGAGCCGCTCGGGCGTCGAGATTTGCCGCCGCAGCGCTTCGCTTGTCCCGCACAGGTGAAAATCGTCTCCGCGCCGTTCTTCAGCGCGGCCGTTCGTAGCTCCACATCCAAAATTCCTAGCATCGCCGAATCCAGCGCATCGCGATGACCCGCGCAAAGACGATCGTTCGCCCCGGCCGCTTTCGAGCAGGGCGCCCACGCACTCATCCCGCCGCGCGCGCGCACGTATCCAATACACGTTTTCATGTTTGCTTTATTTTGCAGAGATCCCGCCGGAAGCGGGAAATACAAATGAAGGCAGGTCTTAGTGCGTCGGAACCGGTGCAGTCGCCGCCGGCCCAGTATTCGGATCGATCTTCACCACTGTGTTGCAGTCAAATGGCACCGATTCCGTATTCGCGCTCGATGCCGCTGCCACTCCGATCCGGTGGTAGCCCACCATAAACAACAACTTCGGGCTGGTCGCCGTAATTCCCGTCATCTTGCCCTTGGCATGTTCCGGCGGCGGCAACGAAAACAACTTGATCGCCTTCGCTCCTGAAATGTCATACACCACAAACTGCTGCACGCATTTCTCACTAGGCTTGCCCGAGCACACCGGCACATGCGTAAAGTCGTAATCGAATTTCACCGTAATCGTATGAACCGCCGATTGCGCCGGCGTCCCAGTCGCCACGCCGGACGACTGCCCTCCGGCCGCGCACGGATCAATCGCCGGAATCACCGCCGGATCCAATAACGCGCCACCAAAAGCCATGCAACCCGGCTCCGCGTCGTGCCGCAAAGTAGCCCTCGGCTCGGCGCTGAACAAACTAAATCCCACCGGTATCACCTTCCGATGCAAAAAGTGATGAAATACGAAACGCACGCCCGCCAGCAACATCACCAGCAAGACCGCAGATGCCGCCAGAATCTTCATAACCCGCGTGGCCAAAAACCTCTCCGGTTGGCCTTCGCGCAATCCAACCTAATCGCGAACGCCGTCAGAGAGACGGTATCACCGGAAAGTCTTGCGATGGAAGAAGAAGACGGCCACGCCCACAACAAACTCTGAACCACACCTACCCGAGAATCTGCACCGTAACGCCCGACCCGCCCGTGATCGCCGTCACCTTGGCCCGCACGAAATTCGCCCGCACTCCTGAAGCCACTAGGTTGTCCCCGCCCGTCAAGCTCGTGGTCATATTCGCCGCGCCCGTCGGTATCGCGTACTGCGCATCCACATCATTCATCGCCGTCTGCAGTTGTATCGTCACCGCGCTTGGAGCGGTCGCAAAACTCACCTGCCAGCGGATCGTTCGCCCGTTTTCCGGAAATCCCGCGTAGCTCGGCAAAGCGAATTGCTGGCTAGCCTGCCCGGCCGTCGGTGCCTCTGCATTAAAAGCCAGCGCCACGTCGCCCGGAAAAATTGAATACGGAGGATTCTGCGTGTTGTAATTCGGCATCGTGATTCATCTCCATGAAAAATATCGTAAAGCCGCACACGTCCAGAAAAATGTCTAGCTCGCCGAAGCACAAACAAAACACGCGCACCTCGGCGCTCGGCACTTTTAGTTAGCGAATTGTTGGGGAATCGAGATCAGCTTCGAAAAACCACTCGGCCGCATTGCACGGCCGCTACGTTGTTGCTTCGTACACTTTTCGAGGTTAACAAGAAAAGTTATACGCGCATTCCGAAACTTTGTCAAACCACGCCGTGTGTACAAGAAACTCGCCCAAGGCGTTTTTCGGATCGCGCTACTCTTCCACCACGTCCCATCGAGGTAGACGGCCAGAATGGCGCAACCGATTTTCCGCTATGGCTTGGGAGCTTCCGAACCCGGCGCAGCCTGCGTGTTGTCCGGAGCCGGCCGCAGCGTGAACGTCAGACCTTGTGCCGCGTTCTCGTTCACCGTCTTTTGCAAATCGAGCGCGCTTTCGTCCACCGAATTTTCTCCGCCGTACGAAGCCACGTAGTGCAGCTTGCCATTCTCCAACCAGTAGTCCGTCACTGCGTAGCTCGAGCCGTCCTTAAGGTACAGCACCGCCACCACGTGTTTCCCCGCCGGTCCAGACGTCACGCCGCCAGATCCATCCATCGTCTCCGGCGCCACGGCGTACAAACTCGGATTCGGCTCTTGCGACGGGCTCGAATCGTCCGCTCCCGAATAACTCAGATCCGCGCCAGAGTCTCCGGCATACCCGGAAAAACTTCCGCCGTAATATCCGTAGCCGAGTCCGCCGCCGTAATATCCTGCCCCGTATCCATAGCAGCCCCAGAAAGGATCACACGGCCCGTAGAAGCCATAGCCAATCACCCCATATCCAAACCCATATCCGAACCCGGGATAATACGGATAACCAGGATAATAGCTGCCGTACCCGCGACCTCGTCGCGGCACCGGAATATGCGGCGGACTCGCAATCGCCGCTCGCGGCGCTGACGCCGCGCCCGCTGCAGAATGTCTTGCCGCCGTTCCGTTTGCTCCAGCCGGTGGCGCTTGCCAGGTATTGTTATTCGCCGCGAATCGGTCGGTCGTCGAACCCGTCGCAGTTCCAGTCGTAGTTCCCTTCGCGCCAGTCGCGGTCGACGACGAATTCGAGCTCCCACCATGAAACGGATTCCACCAATGTCCGCCGCCGGAACCACCACTACTCCCACCGCTCGATGTAGCCGCTCCGCTCGGCGCGCTCGCCGCGTGTCCCCCAGACGAATGTCCCGCCGATGATCCGCCACCACCCGCGTGCGCACCACCACCTCCGCCGCCACCGTGCGCTCCGCCGCCTCCACCACCTCCGCCATGTTGCGCAAAAGTGGGCAGCGGCGCCAGTGCTAGCACTGCCGCAAATACAAATCCACCGAGAATTTTTGAGAACGAATGAAAATGCCCAGAGGAAGAATCTTCCCTGTTGTCTGCCTGATGGTGTTCGCGAATTGAAGAGGTGAACTTCATTTTGCCTCCCTCCACCCGACTGGGCGACTGAAGGGTCTACCGAATCACAACTTCTACGAGTCTAGTGTATTGGACGTCCTCCCGCATCCTTAAGTTGCACCATTCGCCATCAGCCGCAACACAAGTTCCCAGCAGCCCTTAGCCCCATCACTCGCCCCCGAGTGGCTCCTTAAACCTCTCCCCGCCAATTCGGCTACAATCAACTGGAGATGACTTCCGCCTCATGATTCCCTTCCTGCACCTCGGTCCGCTCACCATCCCCACCTTCGGCCTCTCCGTCGCCTGTGCCATGCTCGTCGCCTATTTTGTCCTTCGCGCCGACCTCGCCCGCCGCGGCATCGCCGATCCAAAATCCGGCGAAGCTGAATCTCTAGTCGCTTCCCCGTGCCTCGCAGGATTCATCGGCGCCAAGCTCTACCACCTCCTCGAAACTCCCTCCGAATTTTTCGCCGACCCGCTCGGCCTGCTTTTCAGCCCCTACGGCTTCGCCTGGTTCGGGGGTTTGCTGGCAGGATTCGCCACCTTCGCCTTCGTTTCCTGGCGTCTCGTAAAACGCAGCTGCGCGGAAGGAAAATCTCTTTCCTTCCTCACCATACTCGACGCCGGCTCGCCCGCCGCCGCCCTCGGTTACGGACTCGGCCGCATCGGCTGCTTTCTCTCCGGCGACGGCGACTACGGCATCCCCACTTCACTACCCTGGGGAATGGCCTTCCCCAATGGCTTGGTTCCCACCACCCAACGCGTGCACCCAACGCCCATCTACGAATTGCTCGTCGCCATCGCCATAGCCTGGTTTCTTTGGAAAATGGGATCCAGCCAGTCAGTCTCAGAATCGCCGGCAAATCAAAAAAATAAATCCAGCCACCACACAGAAATTGCACCCGGCCTGGTTTTTGCCATGTACCTGACCCTCACCGGCATCGCCCGCTTCCTGGTCGAATTCATTCGCATCAACCCGCGCTCCTTCTTCGGCCTCTCCAACGCGCAAGCCGCCGGCGCCCTCTCCGCCTTAATCGGTATCGCTCTCTATTTCTACCTGAGAAGAAAACCGCCCGACGAAGCAATCGCCCTCTGAAGACTTACGCCACAAGCAAACCAAAATCCGCCCCAAGCTCTGCGATGACTGCGTTACCACCATCCATCACCGCAGGCGCAATGCGCGCGCCGCCCGCCCCACCACCTATCGCGAAGCTCCATGAACGAAAACGCGCCCAACCCATTGTGGAGTGCGGCGGCTCTGCCGCCGCTTTTCCGAAGAAGCCCACACCACCCGCGTTCTCCAGCGCGAAGCGCCACCACAATCCCTCCCGCCCGCACCAACTCAGCCCCGCAGGGGCGGCAGAGTTGGCCCGGCCCGTAAGCACCGGGAAAACGTAAGGAGTAGAAGTCGAGCGCCGCAGGTGCGACACACACGCCACGCCAAACGCCCGCGCCGTCGCGCAGCCTCTCTCACGTAAAAATGTCATTAGGAATTTCGTCAGGAAGAAAATTCTACAGCCGCTCGCTCACGCCTCAGCCCCAGTTACATCCGAAGTCACCCGCACCCCAGCCTTCGGCATTCGCACCGCCACCAATCCATCCGCCATCACCGCCGCGCTTCGCGACGCATCCACTCCCACCGGCAATTCCACCACGCAAAATGGACGCGACTCCGCATTCGTGGCCAAAGATGTTTTCGCCGCCTCATCCGCGTTCAGCATTTCCGGCGCCGCCTCGCTGTCTTTCAAAACGCTGTACAAATCATCCCATTCAATCCACCGCATCGACTCTCGTCCGCCTTCGCTTCCACCCGTCCCGCTTCCGTCGCCTCGCCGCCGGTATTCCACATGCCCGGAAATCAGCAGCCAGCGATCTTCCACCGCCACCACAATTTCCGCCGCCGTCAATTCCTTCACCGTGGCCAGAGCATAGATCGCTTCATCCGTTTCCTGCAGCTCCACGCTGATCGGAAGGAATAAATCATTCTCGGCCGATCTCCAGTCCGCGATCTCGCTTCCCGCCGCGCTACCCCGCGCCACGAACCTCTCAAATGCCC
This sequence comes from uncultured Acidobacteriota bacterium, assembly GCA_963711325.1. Classification (GTDB taxonomy): domain Bacteria; phylum Acidobacteriota; class Terriglobia; order Acidiferrales; family UBA7541; genus Palsa-295. The sequence continues at coordinate 860,358 of CAVQDR010000003.1, forward strand.
GCCGTGAAACTCCATCGTAGGCCGCCAGCAAACAGTCCGGCAGGTTCCGCAACGGCAGTGATTCCCGCCCCGCTGGTTTTCGGTTTTGTGTGGGAATCGCGGCGCGGCTGCTGGTCGCTCGTATTTGCGCGGGGTTTTTCATCGGATCTCCTACCCGCGCCACGTCTTCCCGTGCATTACCGTCGAAGGTTTTGCTGCAGTCGCCGGCGCCGCCTGCAATTCCCTGGGCCCTGCCCCGCCATCTGCAACTTTTCTTCGCGGCGGAATCGCCGTCTTCCGGCCAGGTGTCGCCAGATTTTCGAGTCCACTTTCGGCCGCAGCGTTCGGATTGAGGTTGGCCAGAAAATCTATGCCTCCACGTTCGAAATACAACACGGCGGTCCGCCGCACATCGTTCGAGCCACCGAGCGGCAAGCCTGTCGGCCTGGAATCGATCGTCGCCGCCGGCTCCGTCGCTTTCAACGCTCGCAGCAACTCACTCACCTCAGCTTCTAGCATCGTGGGATTCATCGCCCGCTTTCCCAGCGACCGCTCTCCCTTCTCGATCACCGGCAGCCACAGACACGTTTCCGAAAGCGTCACGCCAATGAAAAGGCTCCCGCCTTGCCGCGCAATCATTGGAGCCAACTCGTACCCCGTTCCGTCCGGCAATTTCTCAGAGGACAGCACGACTTTGAATCGAATGGTTTTTAGCACCGTCTCGGCTTCGTGCGCGCCGGCCGCTGCATGCGATCCCCATCCCGCTCGCGCCAGTGTTTTTAGGATTTCGTTCGTGCTGGAGGTCGTGGGACCCACCACGAGGACTCGTACTGCTGAAGTAGACATACTTTCCCCTTTTGGGAAGGGGGGCGAATCAATACCAGTCCTGAAATCGCTTCCGCTCTTTTTCTCGGCTTCGCGTCTTCTTCAACAATTAATCAATTGTTGTCCCGAATCGGAACACGCGGGCCGCGCCTGAAAGTTTGCGAAAGCTCTTACTCTTCATGCATCTGATGTCGGGCCTGAAATCTTGGGAGATTCCTCATCTGGTTTCTTGATCACCCCGCCGGAGCCGCCAGCGAGCCTTTCAGGGCGTGCGGTAAGGCCCTCTACGGCCCCGGCGAGGTAACCATTCCCGTCAAATCCCAATATCCTTATCGGGAGATGCGGGCTGCTTCATTAGAAGCAACTTCCCCCTTCCAGCTATGTGTCGCGCAATGTAGCGCCGCTTCCATTTCTTGGCAATTCGCAACAATACGACGCGCCCTCGCGGCTCTTACGTCAACGTCCTAGTATCTCCGCCCATTTTATTCTTGACATGGTATTAGCCGTACAGTAACGTCCCAAAAGGACATGCGCTGTCCCCGGCCACATCAATCTCCTGAGCCCTCGCGCACCAATCGCGGACCTTACATAACGTTCACGCAACACCCGGAAAATGGCGCACAAAAAGCTTTCGACCGCTCTCAAAAAATCAGCACCCTCCCGTCCGCCCTCCGCCTCGCGAATGTTCACTGCTTTCGATCCTGACGCGGCGTTTCCTTCTGCGCCTCGCACTTCCCGTACTGTCTCTTCCCGCCAAGCCTCTCCCCTCCCTCCTCAATCCCTTTCCATCCTCGTCCCCATCGTCCTTCGCTTCGAAGAATCTGTTTTTGAGTTCGATCCTGCTTTTAAGTTGGTAAGCATCTGGAGTTCCAATGTGGCCTTGAGTTTTCGCTACCGCTCCCGGCTGCTCGGCCAAACTCTTACCGCTCTCTTCAGTCTTCCCGCTTCCAGATTTTTTGCGCCCCATTTTCGCCGCCTCCGCCCCGGCCAAACTCGATCGTTCGAATTCTCGATCGAAACCGGACGTTCTCAGAATCGTTTCGCTGCCGAACTCCACCGCAGCCGACTCTTCCGCCACGAACCTTCTCGCTTCGTGCTGCGCCTTCGCGACCTCACCGCTCAGAGCGTCTCCGACGCCCGCCGCTTTACTTCTCAACGCCTTCTCCATCACGCCGAAGAAAACGCCGAATTTGCTACGTGGGAATATGTCGTCGCTACCGGAGAGATTGTTTGCTCGAAAAACTCCACCCGTTTGTTTGGAGTCCCGGTTACCGCTCGGCCCGTATCGATCGAAGCCTATTGGCGAGACCTGAATTTCAAGCACGTCGACAAGCTTCGAGCCAGTTTCGAAGCGGCCATCCGCTCCGGCCGGGTCTTTCGTTTTTCCGAACCCTATACCCGGCCGGACGGCTCCATCCGTATTCTCGACGGAGTCGGAACCCCGGTCACCGACTCCAATGGAAAAGTCGTCCGCATGATCGGCCTGACCCGCGATATCACCGCACTGGCTCATACCCAAGCCGATTTGCGCCGTCTCTCCTATCAGTTGCTCACCGTCCGCACCGAGGAGCAGCGCCGCATCGGCCGCGAGCTACACGAAACCACCTCGCAGACCTTGGCCGGCCTGAAGATGACCCTCGCCGAGATCGGCCGCCGCGTTCCCACCGGCGACCGTAAAGTTCGCGAATTGCTGCGCGCCTCCTCGAGCTTCGCTGCGGCAGCCGTGCGCGAGGTCCGCTTCGTTTCCTCTTTTCTCCATCCGCCTCTTCTGGAAGAAACGGGCTTGGCCACGGCGGTAACTTCTTATTCCAAGCTTTTCGCCGAACGCGGCCGGATCGCCGTCGCCGTCCACATTGCCGAAGATTTTGGCCGGCTCGAAAAAGAATTGGAACTCGTCATTTTCCGGATCGTCCAGGAAGCACTGACCAACGTCCACCGTCACGCCCATGCCACCGCGGTTACCATTCGCATCGAACGCGGCGCGGATTCCGCGCTCGTCGAAGTCCAGGACAACGGCATCGGACTATTTCACGTTCTTCCCGACCCTTCCGGCCCCCGCCCGCTCGGCGTCGGAATCGCCGGTCTCCGTGAAAGAGTCGCTGAACTTCAAGGCCAATTTGACATTCTCAGCTCGCCCGGCTCTGGCACTACTCTTCGTGCCGCGTTCCCCATCGTCAGAAAGGAGAATTATTATGACCACGTCGAAACTGTTGCCCAAGGATCTCTCCGGCGCCAAGCCCTACCGCATTCTCGTCGCCGACGACCACGCCATCGTGCGTCGCGGCGTTCGCGATCTTCTTGAACTCGAGCCCGGTGTCGAAATCTGCCACGAAGCCTCTGACGGTTTCGAAGCTCTGGAATACGTCAAAAAACACAAGCCCGACATGGTCTTGCTCGACCTCACCATGCCGGAAATGAACGGCCTCGACGCCGTCCGCGAAATCCGCGCCCTCTCGCCCCAAACAAATATCCTGATTTTCACCATGCACTTCTCCGAAGACGTCGCCCGCGAAGCCTTCCGCTCCGGCGCCAACGGCTATGTCCTCAAATCCGACGCCGATCCCGACCTGCTCCAAGCCGTGCGTCAGATTCAGCGCCGCAAACCTTTCTTCACCAGTAAACTCGCCCTCTCCATGGTCGATAATTTCATTCAGAATCCTTTCGAAGGCGAAGCCACCGAAGACCGCCCCCTCCCCGGCACGCCGCTTACCGGGCGCGAAGTTCAGATTCTCCAGATGCTCGCCGGCGGCATGAGCAATAAGCAAATCGCTCCGGCCATCGGCCTCTCCGTTCGCACCGTCGAAAGCCATCGCAATCACATCATGCACAAAATGAAGTTTGGCAGCTTCTCCGAACTCATGCGTTTCGCTATTCGCCAACATCTGGTCGAACCGTAGCGGGACGCACGGACTCCGGCACGCGATTTGAACCACGGGAAATTGTAAATCTGCATTGTGGTGCGGAAAGCGGAGCGTTCCGGCGGGCTTAGTCTTCGCTACGGCGCAATGCCGCGATGACCTTCACGATATCCGCCTGATTCGGTCCCTTCTTGGAGAGGTTCACCACCGGCGGGAGTGTTTTTTGCATCAGTTTCTTACCCTTGCGTTGACTCTTCATAAGATCCCCATACTTTTTTTAAGAAACAACCAACCAGCTCGAAGAATTTTAGAGGACCTCCAGCATTAGGTCAATCTTCCAATCCTCAGGTCCATCCTGTATCCCAAAAGAATATCCCGCGAGAAATTACCATTCCCCTGCAGAATTTACGCCCCGCGTGGTCAATAAACCGCCTTCACTCAATACCGACCCTTCGGCGGTCGGTTTGCATCGATACATGTTGCCCAGCGATTTTCTGTGACAAGCGAGGAATTCCGTGATGGAAAAACAACAATATCACCGCCGGGCCTGGGCGCTTCTCATCATACTCGGCAGTTTCGTCGCCGCTGCTGCCGTTTGGACTTTGCCCGAAGATCGAGCTTTATACCGTGAATTTGACGCCGAGCGGGCCGCGGACCTGAATCGTCACGATTGATTCGCTCTATTGCGCACCGGCGAACATGGCCGCTGATCCGGCATCGTTCTAGAACCTCAACCCGTAATCGTCGCTTCCTTCTCGTTCTCGGCTTCCACCGGGTCCGGCAGCAAGCTCTGTGTATTCCGCAACGCCGGGAAAAACCACGCCCACAATCCCGTCACCAGAATTGTGCCCAACCCTCCCAGCACCACTGATGGCACCGTGCCGAACCAGTGCGCTGTTAGTCCCGACTCAAACTGCCCCAATTCATTCGAAGCCCCGATAAAAATCATATCCACCGCGTTCACTCGCCCGCGCATCGCGTCCGGCGTCGCAATCTGCACCAGCGTCGCCCGAATCACCACGCTCACCATGTCTGCACGCGCCCACGAAAATCAGCGCCACCAGCGATAGCCACAAACTCCGCGACAATCCAAAAATAATCGTAAACGCCCCAAACGCTCCCACGCACCATAGCATCGTCACGCCCACTCTGCTCTTGAGCGGTCGGTGCGCAATCAATATCGCCATCGCCGCCGCCCCCACCGCCGGAGCGCTCCGCAAAATCCCCAATCCCCACGGCCCGGTGTGCAGAATTTCCCGCGCATATACCGGCAGCAGCGCCACTGCCCCTCCCAACAGCACCGCAAACAGATCTAGCGAAATCGACCCCAGCACAATCTTGTGATTCCAGATGTACGAAACTCCCGCCAGCACCGTTTTCAAATTAATTGGCTCGCGGCTGCGCACCGCGGGCTGCAGCTGCACCTGCATGGTGCAGAACGCCGCAATCGACGCGCACACCAGCGCACTCGCGTACACCGCCGCAGGCCCGTGAAACACCGCCGTAAATAATTCCGCCCAACGACGGCCCCAAAATCGTCGCCGCCTGATAAATCGTCGAATGCCAGGCCACCGCATTCTGGAAATGTTCCTCCGGCACCAGTTGCGGCAACAAAGCCCGCCCCACCGGCCCATTGAACGCGCGCACCACGCCCAGCAACACAATCACGCCATAAATCGGCTGCACGGATTGATAATCACGCAGGGAGGAAACCAAAAGCAGCAACGAGCAGATCGCGAAGCCCACCAGGCAGGCGATCATCAATTTCAAACGGTTCAATCGATCCGCGACATGCCCCGAAACCAGAAACAACAAAATTCCAGGAAGAAATTGCGCCAGTCCCACATACCCAAGGTCCAAGGCCCGGTGCGTGATGGAATAAATCTGCCAACCCACCGCCACCGTCTGCATTTCCAGCGCCGCGACAATGAAAAATCGGGCCACCTCATAAAACGTGAACGCCGGATAACGAAATGCCGCCCACCCCTCCGAATTCCCCTCCAGCCCCGCCGTCGCCAATCGAAACCGCCCCCTCGCCTCTGCCCGAAAAGAATTTCCGCCGCGAAGAGAAGCAGTATAGCCGAATCCAAAAACAAAACGCGCCGGCCCTCTGCAAGGCCGGCGCGTCAGTAAGCTCCCAAACTCAACTTTTCAAATTCTAGTTCGATGAAACGAACTGCCCACGCAAACGCATCATCGCGAGCCCAATCAACCCCACACCGAGCAATCCCAGCATCCCCGGCTCCGGCATCGACGACGATCCATTCGTCACCGTCACGCTCGTCGGCAAGTACGCCGAGCTTCCGCTCGAGTTAGAGAGCGCAAAGAAATACCAGGTCGACACTCCGCCGTTTCCGGTGAAGTTCCAGTTCGTCACCGAATCGCCGCCCACCAGGCCGGTAATGTCGGTTGATCCGGAAGGAAGTCCGGTGCACGCATTCGACATGAAAATGCCGTCAGCGCTAAACGCCGAGCCCTGCGCCGATGTCACGAAATTGTCACAGAGGAATGCGCCGAAATCTCCGTCCGGCGGAGGGGTGCTGAACGTGAATGTCACGTCCGTTCCCGCCGCGATGCCCTGCACGGCGAAAATATCGTAGTAACTCGGACCGGACCTGCTCCATCACTCGTTTCAAACAAGTTATTTTCCGGTATTGGATTATTGGTCAGGCTCTGGCACGGATTCGTAGTCGGATCGGTGTCTGAGCAAAGCACGCCGTTGCCCGAAGCGGGCCTGGCCGGTTGATGCACCGAATTCGCGCCCGCCGGTGCTGCCATCGCAAGCGCAGAGATAGCCGCTAGCGCTAAAACTGTGTTTCGGAAATTCATGATGTAGTTCTCCTGTGGCGGCTGGTGCGATGGTTTATACCTCGCCCCACCATCTGGCGCAAATGAAATTTAGATAAAAATCGCCGAATTTGTGGCTCCAGTCCTAGTACCGCGACCACCCAAGTGTTCGCATTTTTATCTCTCGGTGCGGCTTCCGCAACGCGCCCTCTAACTTGAATCGAGCCATTTCGTCGTTGTGTCATAATGCCCCGATTCACAGGGTCGCCAAGCTATGCCCGATTCCAAATCCGACTCGAAGCCCGAATCCAACCGGCCCGCGACTCACGAGTCCACCCTGCCTGCCGGTCCGGCAGCCGACGAAACTCTCGACACTCTCACCCCAATCAGATATTGGCGCGCCACCAAGTATCGGCGCCACCCAAGCCCTCAACGCGCCTGCCAACGCCGCCTTTGTCCCCGGTGACATTCTCGCTGGGCGCTTTCGCGTAATCCGCTACATCGCGCGCGGCGGTATGGGCGAAGTCTACGAAGCCGAAGATACCGAACTCAACGACCACGTCGCGGTAAAAACCGCGCGCTTCGAAACCGTTCAAGGCTCGACCGAAACCGAACGCTTCCGCCGCGAAATTCAACTCGCCCGCAAAGTCACTCATCCCAACGTCTGCCGCACCTTCGACGTTTTCCGCCACACTCCACCGTCTTCCGCCACCTCCGCCAACCCCAGCGAAGTGTTCATCGTCAGCATGGAGTTTCTCGCCGGCGAAACGCTCGACTCCCGCATGCGCCGCGCCGGCCCCATGTCAACCGCCGAGGCCCTGCCCATCATCACTCAAATGGTCGCCGGACTTAGCGCCGCGCACCAAGTCGGAATCGTGCATCGCGATTTCAAAACCAGCAATGTGATGCTCGTCGCCGCGCCGCAAAGTTCACAGTCCTCTCGCGCCGTCATCACTGACTTTGGTCTCGCCCACGCCCAGGAATCTCCCGGCAGCACTCTCACCAGACCCGGAGACATCGTCGGCACTCCCTCCTACATGGCTCCCGAACAAGTCGAAGGCGGCGAGATTACTCCCGCCACCGACATCTACGCCCTCGGCATCGTGATCTACGAAATGCTCACCGGCGCGCTTCCCTTTTCTGCCGATTCGCCTCTCGCCACCGCGATGAAGCGCTTGAATCAGCCCGCGCCCTCCGCTCGCGCCCGCATTCCCAATCTCGAGGAAGCTTGGGACCGCACCATCGCCCGCTGCCTCGAGCGCAAACCCGCGAATCGATTCGCTTCAGTCGACGACGTTGCCAAAGCCCTTACCGGCCAGCAAGTCGCCTCGGTCGTCGCGAGCGATTCAACTGCCGGTGAAAATTACAGCGGCAGCGTTTCTCTCGACCGCCGCATGCGCCCCCCGGTCATGGCCGTCGCCATCGCCGCCGTAGCGCTGGCCGTGCTACTTACCGGATTCTTCCTGCTTCGCCATCGCACTGCCGAATCGACCGCCCAGAGGTCCGATTCCCAGACCGTGCAATCAGCCGCACGCCACTCCATCGCCATCCTCGGCTTCAAAAATCTTTCCGGCAGCGCGAGCGATCCCGTCGGCAACATCCTCGCCGACAGTCTCTGGACCCAGCTCGATACCGACGAGGTCCGCTTCATCCCGCCCAGCACCGTCGACGAGATGCGTTCCAACCTCGGCCTCCGCGATCCTTCCGCGTCCTTCACCAACGATCAAGTCCTCGCCATCAAGAAATTTCTCGGCGCCGACGTCTTGATCACCGGCACCTACACCGCAGAGGGCGCCCCCGGCGCCCAAAAAATCGCCTGGAACATCCATCTCATCGGCACCGACGGCAACAAAAATCTGGGGTCGATCGGGCCTCTACCCGGCACCGAAAATGATTTGAACCCGATGATCCTCCACGCCGGCCGTCAAATCCGTCAGACCCTCGGCGTCACCATCTCGCCCACCGAAGAAGCCCGCATGGACGCGTCCCTCTCCACCAACCCCGACGCCATGCGTTATTTTTCCGAAGCTCGCGACAAGCTTCGCAACTTCGACGTCCTGGCCGCCACCAAGAGTCTTCAAAAATCCCTCGACGCCGACCCCAAATTTGCCCAGGCCCGCAGCCTGCTCGCCGAAGCTTGGACCACTCTCGGCTACGATTCCAAAGCCCGCGACGAAGCCAAAAAAGCGATGGACCTCAGTTCCGATCTTCCCACCGAAGACCGCGACCTCATCGCCGCCCGCTTCTACACCGCCAGCCACGATTGGGATAAAGCCATCGAACAATATTCCCAACTCTGGTCCCAGTATCGCGACGATCCTCGCTACGCTCTGCTTCTCGCCGGGACTCAAATCAGCGCCGGCAAAGCCACCGCCGCCCTCACCACTTTGACGGAACTTCGCGCGCAAAATCCGAGCGTCGGCCTCCAAGCTCAAGCTGACCTTCTCGAAAACGCCGCGCAAACCAGCCTCGCCGATTACAAACAAGCCCTCGCCGCAGCCACCGCTTCCGCAGAAAAAGCCGCGTCCATCGGCGCAAATCTTCTTCTAGCGCGAGCCCGCATCCAGCAATGCGCGGCCTACCTCAATCTCGGGCAGCCTGACCAAGCCAAGCCGCTTTGCGATCAAGCCAAGCAGCTCAACGCCACCGCCGGCGATCGTCTCGCCTCCGCCAATTCCGCCAATGCCATGGCAAACGCGTACTACCACCAATCGAATTTTGCAGCCGCAACACCTCTGTATGAAGAAGCCTTGAGCATTTCTCAATCCATTGGTGACCGACAGGATGAGGCCGGCGCACTGCTCAATCTGGCGAACATTAAGAGCGCGCAAAACGACCGAGTCGCCTCCATGAAACTCTATCGTCAAAGCATCGACTTAGCCCGTGAGCGCGGTGACCTGAACGATGTGGCTATCGCTCAAGAAAGCCTTGCAGCGGACCTCTACGCCTCCGGTGATCGTGCGGGTGGAAAAGCAATGTTCGCGCAGGCGCTCGCTCTTGCCGAAAAAATCGAAGACTACGGCGCTCAATCGCACATTCTTCACGACGAATGCATGATTGCTCTCGATTCCGGCGAATTGGCAAGTGCCCATCAAAGCTGTCAGAAATCACTTGCTCTGCGCCGGCAAGCAAACGATCCGCTAGGAATTGGTCAAGTTCTCACCATCTACGGGGATATTCAGGCTGCCGAAGGCGACCTTCCGGGAGCTGCGAAGAGTTACGCGGAGGCTCTCTCTCTCCTCGATACCAGCAGCGCGAAATCCGCCGCCGCTTACGCGCGCATCTCGCTCGCATCCTTACAACTCGAACAAAACCAGCCTGCCGAAGCCGAAGCCACCGCCCGCGCCGCCGCCACCGAACTTGCTTTTGAAAAAGACCAGGTAGGACAATCCGCAGCCGCCACCGTCATAGCCCGCGCCCTTCTCGATCAGAAACAGCTCGCGCCAGCCGCCACGGAAATCCAGCAAGCCGCCACCCTAGCCCAACAATCCGGCGACGCCGGCGCCAAACTCGACGCCCAGGTCGCCGCCGCCCGCATCGAAGCCCAATCCGGCCACGCCGAGTCCGCGCTAGCCACGCTGGCTCAAGCCCTGAAAGACGCCCACGCCGCCGGCCTGCTCCAAACCGAATTCGACATCCGGCTAGCCCTCGGTGAAATTCAAATCTCCACCGGAAAAGCGACCGCAGGCAAAGTCACGCTGCGCGCTCTAGCCGCAGACGCCAAATCCCGCGGCTTCGCCCACATCGCCCAGAAAGCCACCGAAGCAGCAGCCGCCAAATCCTAAACGACTAGAACCGCATCTGCGGCGTGGGCGGCGGCAAAGGTTTCCGCGGCATCATCTCCGGCCGGTTCGCCGTCATGTACACAAATGACGCCACAATCACCGCCATCTGCTTCATGTCCGCTTCCTGCACCCGCTCGTACAAATCCATATTCGAATGGTGCGTCCGCGAATCGTAATCCATCGGATCCTGAATAAATTGAAATCCCGGCAACCCGACCGCATTGAAAGAAAGATGATCCGTCCCGCCCGTATTCCGGATGCTCAACGTGGTCATTCCCAAATTGTGGAACGGTTCCATCCACGCATTGAAAATCGGCGCCACTGCTTCATTGCCCTGCAAATAAACTCCGCGAATCTTCCCCGTCCCGTTGTCGATGTTGTAATACGCATCCAGCTTGGCGTGTTCCGGCGTCAACTTCATCGTCTCCGGATCGCCAAAATGCTCCTTCACGTACGCGCGCGATCCCAGCAGTCCCTCTTCTTCGCCAGTCCACAATCCAATCCGCACCGTCCGCCGCATCTTCAATCCGCTAGCCTTCAAAACACGAATCGCTTCCAACATCACCGCCGCACCCGCCCCGTTATCCGTCGCCCCGGTCCCGGCCTGCCAGGAATCAAAGTGTCCGCCCAGCATCACCACTTCATCCGCCTTGTCCGTCCCCGGAATTTCCCCGGTGATGTTGAACGACTTCAAATCGTCATCGTAAAACTTGTTCTCGATATCCATCGTCACCGTCACCGGTATTTTCTTTTCCACCAAGCGATACAGCCGCCCGTAATGTTCCGCCGCCAGCGCCACACGCGTCACCGCCGGAGGATCCTTCGGATCGCGTGATCCACCCTGCTGCGCAAATACCGTCCCGTCGTCTCCGCGTTGATCTTCGAGCCAAGCCACCACGCCTTCATCCAGGAAAAACTTCATAATCTTCGCCTGCAACTCGCGCTGCGCCCGGAATTGCGCCATGCGCTCTTCCCGCGCCTTATCGACGCCCCCCGGAATCTGAAAACTCGCCAAGTCCGCCAGCTCCGCGTCCGTATACCGCTTCGCGTCCGCTTCAAAGTGCGGCAGAATCGGATCGGGCACCTGAGTCATCACCGCCTTCCCGCTCAGCTGCCCTTTGAACTTCGCCATATCCTCTTCTTTCGTGATCGGCGCATACACCACCTCCGCCGTCATCAGCCCATTTGTTCCCGGCGTCCACGCTTTAGGATACCCAATCAAAATAAACGGCCGCGGCGTCGTCATCTGCGCAAAAAAATGTTCGTTCGACCATCCCCGCCCAAACGGCTCCCACGCCTCGGTCTTCACATTGGCCAGGCCCCAGTCCGTCATTTGTTTGGTAGTCCATGCCGCCGCCGCCTTGATGTTCGGCGAATTCGTCAGCCGCGGCCCATATACATCCGTCAAATAGCCCTCAATCTCCATCACCTTCGACCGCGAAAATCCCTCATCCTTCAATTTGTAAATCGCGTCGTAGTCCGGTTTATCCGGCACCGAACTCGCCGCCGGAGCCGCGGCATCCGCCCCAGCCACCCCCGTCTTCGCCCCCCGCTTCGCATGTTTCGCCGCCACGGAATCGTTAGTCGGCGCAGCTGTCGTCGCACTCTGCCCGCGCACCACCGGAGCCGCCGTCACCACCAAAGCGCACATCGTCAACGCGCCCACAATCAGCTGTCGCACCATCGCCTCCGCGTAAACTTTTAAATTCAAATGGAATCCGAACCGGCCTGAACTGGAAAAAGATACTACGCCCTCAGACGAACGAAGAAGAATTTGCGTTACATTATTTCTCGACGCCGCCGGCCCCATCAACATCGCGATGTCCGTCTTGTTATAGCTTCACTTTACACCACACTCTATCCTATTATACCTTGACACCTCTCACCATTCGTCTTACTATATACCTACACACGGAGACTCTTATCGTGCAACCCGCTTACCGCCTCTTGCGCCTTCGCCAGCTCGCCAAATCTCTCGTTCCTTTTGAACGTGCTAGGGCCGTTCCCCGCCCCAACCGCGGCTGGCTTCGCGCCATCCGCGAAGCTCTCGGCCTCACTCTCGACCAAGTCGGCCAATCCATCGGTCGGTCGCGCCAGGACATCTCCGCCTTCGAATCTTCGGAAGCGCGCGATCGCATCACCTTGCGCAGCCTGAGACTCGTAGCCGACGCCATGGGCTGCGAACTCGTCTACGCCCTCGTCCCCAAATCCGGCACTCTTGCCGAGCTTGCGGAAAAATCTGCCCGCGACGAAGCCACCCAACGGATCCTCGCCGTTGAGCACACCATGGCCCTCGAAGCTCAGGCTCCCGGCGGCGTCGAACGCAAAATCGCCGAAGAAACCCGGCGCATCCTCAAGAAGCGCTAAGCACCCGTGCGCCCGCCACTGAAGCACGCTACTGAAGCACGACACTGAAGAAAGAACATGAAGAACGACCAGCCCGGCGACACGCCCATCACTCCCGACGAACTCGAAGGCCTGATCCCCAGCCTCGCCACCCAGGACGAGCTCAACGAATGGGAACGTGACAACATTCTCATGGCCCGCACCTGGGCTCTCACCAGACGCGAAATCAAAACACGCGATGCCGTCTCCGAACCCTACATCCGCGAATTGCACCGCAAAATGTTCAACCAGACCTGGAAGTGGGCCGGCACTTACCGCCGCAGCGAAAAAAATATGGGCCTACCGGTGCACGAAATCCGCGAACGCCTCGCGCTGCTTCTAGGCAATCTCCGCTATTGGATCGACCACCAAACCTACGACCCCGACGAAATCGCCGTGCGCGCCCACCACGAACTCGTGGTCATCCATCCTTTCGCCAATGGCAATGGCCGTCACGCGCGCCTCTTCGCCGACGTTCTCGCCCTCAAACTCGGCCGCCCCGAATTCACCTGGGGCCGTCACCTGAAAATTCCGTCTGCGCAAATTCGCGCCGCGTACCTCGACGCCCTGCGCGCCGCCGACCGCCACGATGTCCGCGCCATCCTCGCGTTCTCTCGCGAATAAAATCCGGCGCACGCCGCGCGGCACGATTTCCGCAAAACTCTTCGCTACGATGTTGTAGACTACGCGCATTCTCCTTCATCCCAGAGGTTCAAAAATGAAAACGAAATCACCCAGCCGATTTCTCGTCGTCCTGTGTCTCGCGGCCATCGTCGCCACCGCCGTTTTGCACACTCGCGCCAATGCCGCCGCGGACCAAAGCAAACCCTTCGCGCCTGAAACGCAAAAAGCCATCGAGGCCGCTGTGAATAAAGAACTCGCGGCCTTCGGCGGCAATACCCCGGTCCCCGGTGTCGCGCTCGGCATCTGGGCCCCCGGCAAAGGGACGCTGGTCCAAGGCCTCGGCTACTCCAATCTCACTCCGAAAACGCCCCTAGCCGTCGACGACAAATTCCGCGTCGGCAGCAACACCAAGACTTTCGTCATTACCGTCTTGCTCCAACTGGTCGACGAAAAGAAACTCTCGCTCGACGATCCGCTCAGCAAATTCGACGTCGGCGTAAAAGTTCCCAACGCCGAACACATCACCGTCCGCGAACTTTGCCAGATGCGCAGCGGCCTGATGGACGCCTACAACACGCCGCAAATGTCCAAAATGGACATCACCGTTAAATCCACTTTCACCCCGCAACAGCTCGTCGCATTTTCCGCCGGCAATCCCCCGCTCTTTGCCCCCAACGCCGAATGGAACTACAGCAATACCAATTACCTGCTGCTCGGCCTCATCATCGAAGCCGTCGCCGAACACCCGGTCAACGAAGAAATCACCAAACGCCTCGTCATTCCGCTCGGCCTCCACAACACCACCTTCCCCATGGAAAATCCCGACATGCCGCTTCCCTATACGCATGGCTTCGGACTCGACGCTCAGAAAAACTGGACCGACGTCACCGTCTCGTACTCCCCCTCGCTGACCTGGTCCGCGGGCGTGATGATTTCCGACCTGCCCGACATGAAGAAGTGGGTAAAAGCCTACGTCACCGGCACCACTAATAGTCCCGCCACCCAAAAAGCTCGCCTCGATTGCGTGCCCATCGGCAAATACGGAATGGCCTTCGGTCTCGGCATCGGCTGCTCCGGCGGTTGGTACGGCTACACCGGAGGCATCGCCGGCTACAACACCGGCGCGTATTATTTTCCAAAAGAAGGCGCCACCATCATCGCCTTCGTCAATTCCCAGCAGGAAACCCCCGACCCCGGCGTCGCCAATTCCATCGTCCGCGACATCACCCAGATCCTCTACCCCAACAACGTCGCCTTCCCGACGGATCCAAACGCGCCCGCCAAGCCCGCCACAAAATGATCGCGAAACGCGAAATACCTTTGTAATCGCTATAACGCGATGCGCCCGCGGATCGCTGTCATCCCGAGTGCAGCGCTTCGCCACGCCGAAGCAGAATCATCGCGAAGGCGGGAGGAACCTGCTTCAAATGCCGTGTGAGTCCTGTCGCGAGGAAAGTCGTGCTGCAAGGTGGAAGGGCGGGGCTTCAGCCCCGCCATAAAGCCGTAAATAAAACGGGGCTTTTGCCCCTGAAGCCATTCTCGATCGCGAACCGGCGCAGTCTCACAATTTGCGCAACGCACTCAAAAAAGAAGAAAACGTGTCATCCCGAGCAACGCGAGGGATCTGCTTTTCACGCCCCCGAAGCCACCATCACTCGCGAAGACAAAATCAAAAAACGTGCGCACTTCGTCAGGGCACGGCCTCAGCCGTGCCAAGATCTCCAACAACGCCGCCCGCCTTCAGCCGCTGACTTCCGTCCCCTACAACCCAACCGCTGCCATTCTCACCGTAGCGAATGATTCGCCAAACTATAAATCAGCAAACTCAAAACCACCGCCGTCACGCCCACATACAACCAGTCCCGCTCCAGCGCAAATCCCAACATCGAAAACAAAACCCGCGCCACCGGAGTAGCAATCAACACCAAAAGTCCAAACTGAATCACGCCCAGCGGCTCCATCGCCAACGCCCCGCGCACCACCCCCTCCACCGAAGTCATTCCCGGAGCCTCGCCATGAAACACCCGATAATCCCCACGCGCCTGCGCCCCACGCGAAAGCAGCGCCACCCCACCCACCAAAACAATCACCGCCGCGATCACCACCCCCACCCGCAGCAACTTCCCCAAAAAAATCTCAAACTGCTGATCCGTAGCCTTCATAACATCTCCACCCCAAAAATAAACCGCCATCTCCGATGCTCACCGCTCTCCCAAAGTCTCCGTGCTCTCCAGCCTTTCTCTGTGCTCTCTGTGTTAAATCTTTGATCCCAAGCCGTCCGCCAAACGATCCGCTTCTCCTAGCCTTCCAGTCCTTCCGCCCAAACCGTAGTTAGCCGTCATCCAGAGGAGCGCCTTCCGCGACGAAGGATCTCCTTCTTGCCCGGCCCCCAGCCAAAGCACCTCCCGCCTCACAACTTCCCTCGAACTCCCTCAAAAATCATCTGCACTCCCAAGCACGCAATCACCGTCCCAAATACAATCCGCAAAGACTTCACCTTGGCCCCCGGCAAAATCAAAGCCCCCACCAAAGCCCCAGCCAAAACTCCCAACATCACCGGAAAAGCCAACGCCGGATCAATATACCCCCGCCGCAAATAAATCCCCGCGCTAGCCGCCGCCGTAACTCCAATCATAAAATTGCTAGTCGTAGTCGAAACCTTAAACGGAATCTTCATCGCCTGATCCATCGCCAAAACTTTCACCGCCCCCGACCCAATCCCCAGCAATCCCGACAAAACTCCCGCCATATACATCAATCCAAATCCCGCCGGAACATTCCGCACGTGATAAGCCTCCCGCGCCCGCTCCACGCCGGCCACATCCGGCGCAGCCCCGGCCACCCGATCCGCCGGAAACGTCCCGTCTAACCTCAAAAATGTAGCCATCCGATCCGCCGGCAATCCCTTCGCAGGCTCCTTCGGCCCTCCAAACGACGTCCACGCCGAATACAACAGCACCACCCCAAAAATAATCGCAATCGCCGAAGTCGAAATATATCCCGCAATAAACGCCCCACTCAGCGCCCCCACGGTCGTCGCCACTTCCAAAAACATCCCCACCCGCATGTTCGAATATCCTTCCTTCAAATAAGCCGCCGCCGCTCCCGACGAAGTAGCAATCACCGAAACCAATGACGCCCCAATCGCATATCGAATATCCACCCCAAACACCAAAGTCAGCAGCGGCACAATCACCACGCCGCCACCTAGTCCCGTAAGCGCGCCCAACATCCCCGCGACAAACGATCCCGCCGCCACCACCAAGGTAAATTCCAAACCATTCATCGCCGCACATCCTCGCAACGCGCCATCAGTTCGACAGGCTTTCAGCCGTCTGCACCCCAAGTAGGACAGGCTTTCAGCCTGTCTGCACCCCACTTTCAGTGGGGTGTGCCTTCCGCCAACAATTTCCGCAGCTCTAACGAACGCCTCCGCATCTCGCTGATCGCAAGCACGCCAGTTTTTTGCCCCGAAGCAGGCGTCCACACCAATACCAATCGCCGTCACCTACCCGCAACGGTGCCTATCCTCGCACGTTCACTCCACTTTTTTGCAGTCAGATATTTCGAGGTCTACTGATTATTGTCGTCGGAAGACGAAGAAGAAGATGATGAAGACGATGACGAAGAACCACCCGCCGCCTTAGCCGCCGGATCGCGTTCAAAGTCGGCCGATCCAACACCGGCGGACCATCCGCCGACTTCAACGACGGCGCCGGATCGGTCGGCTTCAAAACCGGAGCCGGATCCGTAGGCCGCAAAACCGGTCCCGCAGCCGAACTCGACTGCTTTGGCGCGCTCCCCGCCACCTTGTCATACACATACCGAATCTCCACCAAATCGTGCGACTTCGTCCGCTCCAGCCGCACGAATTCGATCAGCTTCTCTCCGCCCGGCGCCGGCTCAAACGATCGCGTAGCCCGCGCATCATGCGCGCCCTCCACATCCGAAACCAGCCGGTAGTCTTCCCAGTGCGAGTTGTATTCCTGAAATTTATCGTCCGTCGATTTCGTAAATTTTCGACCGTCGGTATAAAAAACCCGCTTCCTCCCGCGATCGTCGCTGTAATCCACCTCCGCGCCTTTATCCTCTTTGGTGTCCAAAGCGCTCAGCGTAATCAGCCCCGCCGGATTGGTCAGCTCCTGCATCTGCTGATGATTAAAATCGTCATCCGCCGAACCACTCTTCCGCGGCGCGCTACCATTCCCTCCCGGAAAAGGAGACGCCCCGCCGCCCATGTGAATTCCCGTCCCATTTCCATTGGGATTTCCACCGCCGCCATTGCCGCCGCCGTTGCGCGGGCTGCCCACCGCTCCCGTCGTTTTCGCTTCCTTAATCTGCTCCATCGCGTCGTCGCTCTGCGCGACATCTAATTTCCAGCTGCCCCACAAATCTTTGCGGTCGGGCGGCTTCGGCTCATCCACCGCCGCACGCGGCGCTCCCGTCGAATCTCCCTGCGACCCAGGCGCCGGACGAATCGGCCCCGGCCCAGCCTGCGCCCAAGCAGCTCCAGGCGCACCGAGAAGCACCAGCGCTCCCAGCCCGCAAGCCGCCGCACCCCGCATCCACCAATTCCGCACAAGCCTCGTCACGACCGTAATTCTCTCCCCAATCTCAATTCGTTCCAAAAAGTCCGCGCCACACCGAGCCCAATATAGAGTGCGGCGACTCTGCCGCCGCTTTCCCAAATCATAACGCCGCCGACGAATCATCTAGCGCGAAGCGCCACCGCAAATTTTCACCCCGCCACAAACCCGCCGTCATTCTGAAAAGGCCGCCGCCGCGGCCGACGAAGAATCTCATCCATGCTGCACCGCTCAGACCGTCACGACGAATCGACTCCCCAACAACCCAACCATCCACTCTAAAAGATGCGCCAAAATCCCAAATAGATGTCGCGCCGCTACGCCGGCACTCCCTCCACAATCGATTCCGGCACCCGCGTCGGAATAATTCGGTTCAACTTCCATCCCGCCGCCGCAAACAATTCCCGGAACTGCTTCTCCGTCCTCTCGCACCCTCCCGGAAAAATCAGCATCTGCAAATCCAGAAATTTCCCCGGTTCAAAATCGTTCCCCGGCAAAATCACCTGATCCACCACCAGCAATTTCCCGCCCGGATTCACTCCCTTCCGGCAAGCCTTCAAAATCCGGATACATCCCTCATCCGGCCAGTCATGAATAATGTGCTTCATGATGTACGCGTCCGCCCCGCCCGGCAGCGAAGCGAAAATATCGCACGCCGCCATCGACGTCCGCTCCATCATCGGTTTCAGCGGCCCGTTCTTCGCTCCATCCACCACATAAGCCAGATCGCACAGCGTTCCCTTCATCTGCGGGTTCCGCGCCATGATCGTCGCCAGCAAGTGCCCGTGCCCCCGCCCACATCCGCCAGCGTTTTGATCCCGCTGAAATCGTACGCCGCTGCCACCGCCGGCCCGTCAATCGCCGATAATTCCGTCATCGCCTCGTTAAAAATCTTCGCCTCGTCCGGATGCTGTTCCAAATACTTAAAAACCGGCTCGCCATAAATTTTCTCCGGCGCCTGCTTCCCGGTCCGCACGCAATATTCCAGCTCGGACCATCCTCGCCCGTGCCACTCCCGCCCGCCCATCGTGGCGAACGCTCGTAAACTTGGCTGCGCATTCGTTCGCAGCACGCCCGACAAAGCCGTCTGCGAAAATTTTCCATCCGCGCCTTCGGTCAACACTCCCACACTCGCCGTCGCCCGCATCAACCGGTACAGCGCCACTGGATGCGCTCCAATCTCGCCCGCAAGCTCTTCCGCCGATTTCGGCCCAGCCTCCACCAAGTCCGGAATTCCCATCTGCGCTAAACACGCAATCGCCCCGGCGACGTGCTGTCCTCCCAGAATTTGCAAAATTCCCACATGCGGCGGCGCCGGCGCGCCCTTCCCGCTTTCTGCGCTCATCGTCCATCCACCTTCAATTTGAATTTGGAGTTTTCCCGCCAACCGCCGGCCATTGTACACTCACCTGGGAGAGCCACCGTGTCCGAGTCCACCAGCGAAATTATTCTCTCCCTCTTTCCCGCCTTCGACCGGGATAACGGCCCCCTGCGCGAGCTCGCCTTCCGCGCTGAAAAATTTACTTCCGCCGACGTTCTGGCTCCGCGCCTCGACGCCCTCGTCGCCCTCTTCAAATTCCTGCGCAAACCCGACCGCGCCATTCCCGAACCGCTCGCCACCGCCGATGACACCGCCGAAAAAGTCATCGCTCGCTACAGCGATCCCGATCTCAAACGCGAACTCGTTTGGGTTTCCATTCTCGAACATTCCGAAATTGTCCGCGACCGCTACCGCGAAGGCATCGCCGCCATCCTCAAAGAAACCAACGGCATCTCCCTCTTCGCCCAATCTGGCCTGCCCACCGACCGCGGCCTGGTTACCGAAATGTCCGACCGTTTCTTCAGCCGCATTTTGCCCGCGCCCCGCGAAGACAACGACCTCTCCAAACTTTTCCTCCGCATTTTCCCCTCGGAAAAAGAAGTCGACCGCTTCTTCAGCCTGCCCGCAGTCCTGTTGGACCACATCGCGCACCTCACCGCGCCGGCCGAAGATTCCGACGCCTGGCATCCCGTCGTCGAATCTCTGCTCGGAGCCTTCTGCTTGATCGGGGCTCGCGTCCAGGGTCTCGGCCTTTCCGAAAATCTTCGCGTCCGCAGCGAACAGCTTCCCGTCCAGCATCTTCCTTTCTATCGTCTCCCGCGCGCCGCCGACTCCCTCGTCCTCGCCATCCGCACGCGCGACGGCGTCCCCGAAGCCGTCCATACCTGGCACGTCATTCTCGGCGATTGCCACAAAGAACTCCGCACCATCGTCGCCCATCTCGATACCCGCGGCGTGAATCTCGACGTGGTCTACGCCCTCGACGTCATCCATCGCAGCCTAATCCGCATGGAAGCCATCATCGCCGTCCTCATCGCCCCCGCCGGCCATCAGCGTTACGCCGCCGGCAAAAGTCTAATGCGCGAAGTCGTTCACGGCCGCATCGCCGACCGCAGCCTGCGCGCGCTGGCCAATAACAGCTTCCGCCTGCTCGCCCGTAAAATTGTCGAGTGGGCCGGAAAAACCGGCGAGCACTACATCACCACCAATCGCTCCGAGTATTTCGAAATGTGGCGCTCCGCTCTCGGCGGAGGCCTGCTCACCGTCGGCACAGCCGCCATCAAACTTATCGTCACTCACCTCGGCTGGCCGCTTTTCGTCGAAGGTTTCCTGGTCGGCACCGATTACGCCGTCAGCTTCGTGCTCATGCAGAATTACCACCTCACCCTCGCCACCAAGCAGCCTTCCATGACCGGAGCCGCCCTCGCCAGCATCATCCGCAATAGCCGCGGAGCCGCGCGCAATGACGAACTCTTCCAATACGTCTCGCGCATCTTCCGCTCGCAGCTCGCCGCCGCTCTCGGCAACGTCCTCGCCGTCGCCGTCGGCTCCGTCGTCTTCATGCTTCTCTGGCATAAACTGGTCGGCCACTCCTTCCTCCACGACGAAGCCTCTTGGCACGCCATCACCTCGCTAAATCCCATTCACAGCGGAACTATTTTCTTCGCCATCCTCACCGGAGTCATTCTCTGGATCTCCAGCATCGCCGGCGGCTGGATCGAAAATTGGGCCGTCTACCACCGCCTGCCAGAAGCCATCGCCGAACATCGCCTCGGCGAAAAACTCGAGCCCGAAACTCTAGCCCGCATCTCCAATTCTTTCTCCCGCAACATCGCCGGCTGGGGCGGCTCGGTCGTCCTCGGCTACATGCTCGGCATGGCTCCCGTATTCGGCCGCTTCTTCGGCCTGCCCATCGACGTGCGCCACGTCACCCTTTCCTCCGGCATGTTGGCCTTAGCGGTCGCCTCCCTGGGCGCAGCCACAGTGGGAAAATGGCCCCTAATCATGGCCGCTTTTGGCATCGCCGCCATCTTCGTCCTGAATCTCACGACCAGCTTCTACCTCGCCCTCCGCCTAGCCCTCCGCGCCCAAGACGTCAACCGCCGCGACCACCTCGAACTAATCCGCACCCTCTGGTCCCAATTCCTCCACTCCCCTCGCGACTTCTTCCTGCCCCCCAGAGAAGACTCCACCACGCCCAATTCCCCCACGCCACCCAACTCCCCCACCACTCCCGAACCCGCCGTCTAATCGCCCAACATCTGCACAAACTTTTCCGTCGACGCCGCTAGGCGCGCTGCCCGCACTCAGCTGTACCGCTGAGCGTCCTAGGTCCAAACGTCGCCCAGCCCATTTCGGAGTGCGGTGGCTCTGCCACCGCTTTTCCCCAGCCGCCCGCGCCACCATCCGATCCAGCGCGAAGCGCCGCCACAAACCAACCCGCACGCGTTGGAGTTTTTCCTCTCAGCCTTACGTCTTCATCCCGAAGCGCAGCGCTTCGCCACGCCAAAGCAGAATTATCGCGAAGGCGGGAGGGACCTGCTTCAAATGCCTTGGAATTTTCGCACCCAATCTCCGTCGAGAGGCGAAACTCGCCGCCCACACTCCACAATGATCCAGCGCGAAGCGCCACCGCAGAAGTCTCCGTGCACTCCGCCTTTCTCTGTGCCCTCTGTGTTAAATCTCTGATCTCAGCCTCTTCCTCAAACGCCCTTCTTCTCCTAGCCTTGAAGTCCGACGCCCAAACCGTACTTGGCCGCCATCCAGAGGAGCGCTTTTGCGACGAAGGATCTCCTTCTTGCCCGGCCCACCGCGCGCCCATCTCGCTTTTCGCACTCTAGCTTTGAGTTGTCATCCCGAACGACGCGCGCGCCTTTTGCGCGCCGACGAAGGATCTCTCCTCGATTTCCGCGCCGACGCGAAGCGCCTCCGCAAACCGTCACACCAGCCCGCAGGGGCGGCATAGGTTGGCCCGGACCGTAAGGTCCGGGTCAGCGTAACGATTTGCACTCGAACGCCGGAGGTGCGACACGCCGCGGCCGGGCGCCGCGGCCTTTGCACGTGAATGCAAAGAAGAGTGCAAGTCGAGACGCTCCGCCGCCCGAGCGTCGCAATCGCACCCAGCCGTCTCCGTGCTCTCCTGCCTTTCTCTGTGCTCTCTGTGTTAAATCTTTCAAGCCGTAGAGTTATTCCGAGGACTCCAAAAACGAGGCACCACCCAACGAAGCACCGCACTAAAAAAAACCTACTCCCCCGCGCTAGCCCCCCGCACCTGCACCCTCGCCAACAAATTCATAAATTCCACTTTCTTATTCCCCTGCGCCCCCACCCCCGCATACGCCACATGAATCAAAGGCTGATTCGCCCGCGCCGAATCACTCACAAACGGAAACGGCGAAATCGCCCCAATCGCCCAAAAATAATCCGACTGCGCCCCCTGCAAATTTCCCGGCAAATTAAACGTCGCCCCCGCATTCGCCCCCAACGGATCCGTCCGCTGCGCCTCAAAAATAAACCAGGTCATGCCCCCAATGGTCTCCCGGTCCATCGGCGCCAGATAAAAAGTCGCCACCTTCCCATAAGCTCGCGGCCCCTCCGCCGTCTGCGCAAAAGTAATCCCGCTACTCACCTGCGAGGAGAAAAATCCCGCGATCGTCGCCGGAGCCTTGCACGCCAGCGAAACCTGCAACACCGGGTTCGTGCTGTTGCTCGCCCCGCTTGACCCATTCGCCGGCACCGGCGCAAACGTCGCCTTCGGATCCCGCGTCAACGCCTGCTCAATGCACTCCGCCGACGGCGGAAAAAAATAATAATAAATCAGATCCAGCACGCTCATCCCCGACCCGCTCGGCATATGCATCTGCGCGTCCAGCCAGCTCGAATCATGCCCAATCAGCGGATTCGAAGAAGTGGCGAACTGCAGCATCGCCGGCTGCGTCGCGTTCTGCATCGCCAGAATCCCATTCAAATGAAACGGCGGCGCAAAGGTCGCAATCGAAGCGGGAGGCGGTACCGCGCCAGCATCAAATTCCTGCCAGTTCGGCCCCAAAGCCACCGAAATATCCGCCGCCAAATGATGCACAATCCGCCCCTCGCCAGGTTTCTTCGCAGTAGCCGCTTGCGCCCCGCCCTGCGCTGCTGCCGGCGCAGTTCCCTGCGAACTTGCCGGAGCCGTCCCCGCGCCAACTTTCCCCTGCGCATTTTGTTGCGCTGGTAATTCAGTCGTTCCAGCTCCGCTAGTATCGTCAGCAGCAGCCGGGCTCTGCGCCGCAACGGCGCCACAGCCGATCGCCGCAGCCAACAGCAAGCCAACTTCCCGCCATCGCCCACAACAATTCATAAATGTCCTGGCCCAGAACGTTCGAGCGCCATCATTCTAGCATCGCCAACACACCCACCCGCGCACGCATCTCGCACCGATCAGTAGGATAGGCTTTCAGCCTGTCTGCACCCCACTTCAGTCGGGTGTGCCTTCGTCGCCAAAGTAGTCCGCCAGTGCCCACTCGATCACGACCACTCACGATCCCCGCAACAACGCCGAAAAAACCGCCTACCGCCAAGCCGCCAATACCGCTCCCATCGCCAAATACGAGACCAACTGATACCCCGTATTCATCGCAAACAATTTCGCGCTCTGCCTCATGAACAAAACGCCAGTCAATTGCACCGTAGCCACAAATCCCGCCCAAACATGAAACGCCACAATCAACCCATACTCGACGTTACTCACCCGCAACCAATGAAAAAATAACCCCAGCACATAAGCCGTCAGCAAGCTGCACAGAAACGACCCAAAATAAGCCGGCCCCGCATTCTTCTTCATCGCGTCCATCGACACCTTATCATCTGGGTCGTAGCCCATCACCCGCACCCAAGGCTTCGCAAACAAAATCGGCGAATACCACACAAATCCCACCACCATCGCCGCCACCGCAGCCGCCAAAACCGCCAGCAAATTCACATGATGCACCTGCATAATCCCTCCTAACTATTTTTCGCTACTACCGGCCTTCAGACCACCGTCGCTGCCAGCCAAACAAAACGCCGCCACCCAAACAATCGCGAAGCCTTCTCGGCCCCGACCCAGCCAGCCTACCTTGGAGTGCGGCGGCTCGCCGCCGCCTTTGCGAAGCAACCTTGGGCCCCGGACCGAATAGGGTTCAATTCATGGTCGGTAAAGACACCGCCAGCCTTTTTCCTAACTCGGCCGCCGAACGCTCCAGCGCGAAGCGCCTCCACAATCCACCACGCGCCAACGCACCAGCCCCGCAGGGGCGGCATAGGTTAGCCCAGTCCGTAAGGGCCGGGAAAGAAATCAGAACAAAAACCCGAGCGCCGGAGATGCGGCACGCCGCGTCCAACTCACCCGAGCAGAGTCTCCCTCGAAACGCGCCACCAACCGCTTTCGTCGCCACGGTCTTCACTCAGCCCGCGATAAAACTGGCGCGTATCCTATTCCGTCCCCACCCACTCTGCAAAAAAAAAGGGAGAACCGAATATCCGGTTCTCCCAACCTCGCTACTCCAAAATTTTCCGTTCGCTCTTAAACCGCCGCTTTCTTCGCCTTCCGCCGTCCCCGGCGCTTCGTCGGCGGCGTTGCCGGCGGCTCTCCAATCAATTCCGCCGACCAGATCGACGTCACGAATTTCTTCACACCATGATCGTCAAAATCGATCGTGGTCCGCTCCGTATTCGATTCCGTCACGATCCCCATTCCGTACTGCTCGTGCCGGATCGACTGCCCTTCCACCAGTGTGTGCATATGTCCTCCGTAAAGCGAATGAGTGTTCCTAATCTCGCGCTTATGAATGACTGCCTGCGTGCGACCTGAAGTACCGAACGACGAACACACTTCTAAACTCGGATCCGCGCTTCGTTTTCTTCGCTGGACCAGGCGCGCACCTTACCCTCCGCCTGGGTTGCCTTCAAAGGGCGAAGGCTGGGTCCGCCCCTCAAAGGCTCATACTCTTCTAAACTCGCAGCACTGCTGCCGCGCCAGCCGGCGCGTTCAGAAGCGCGTGTTCGTACACGTCCGCACAAGCGCAATCACTGCGCTTCGCTGACGCGGAAAAATTGGGCGCTTCAGAAAACGATCAGACGGGGTTACAGGCCTACGACGTTCTCAGCCTGCAGACCTTTCGGTCCCTGCTTGACTTCGAATTCTACGGCCTGGCCTTCGTTGAGCGACTTGTACCCTTCCGACTGGATCGCCGAAAAGTGCACAAACACGTCTTCGCCCGACTGGCGCTGGATGAAACCAAAACCCTTCGCTGCGTTAAACCACTTCACTGTTCCCTGTTCTTTAGCCACTTGGACTGCTCCTAATTGATTCATAAGGCGGCTTTTCGCCACCCCGAAAGCTATCTGCTGCCTGACTCGACCCTCGCCCGTTCACAAAAAAAGGCCGCCGGGCAATGTGCCCGCCAGCCTTCGTCGAAACAAGCTAAAATGAACTCATAAGCAACAAACGCACCGACATCGTACCACGGCCTGTCACGTTGCGCAATCCCTTCAAAATCCCACAACTCCCCAAAATCTCCGCCCGAGTCGCGAAGCGCGCCGCCCACCCCAAACCGTATCGCGAAGCGTCCGACGCCCCAGCCGCGCCCAGCCCATTTTGGAGTGCGGTGGCTCTGCCACCGCTTTTCCGAAGCAGCCCGCCCCACCCGAGTTCCCCAGCGCGAAGCGCCACCACAAATCTTTCCCTCAGCTCGACGGGCACTGACAAATTGTTGGTCCGGGCTCAAGCCGATGGTTTTTCGGGCGAGAGCGGCGCCTATTTTGCCGTCGAAGACCTCGAAGCCTTCGCTGAAGCGTTGCAGATATTTCCGCTCCCCGAGAATGATTCCCATCGATCGATTTCTGGCGGATTTGGTGCGATCCCCGGCCGCAATGAAGCGGCACAAGAACACGTTGGAATTTCGGTCTATTTGGCTGACCCGAAGAGGGGCTGCATCAAGATCCAGGTCAGAATGGCGACAGAGCTATGGCCTCAGTCCCGGCCAGAATCTAAAAAAGAGGCCCGCCTCGAAATTATTGTGACCTACGAATCCCTCTCCAAATTCGGGCAAGACCTGAGGTCCTTGCTCCGAGGGTCCGTAGACGAGGCCGTCCTCTCGGGCGAAACAGTGCCGTAGGTTCCATTTTGTCCGGCGAACCGGCCCGTCAGTCGACGGTCAAGGTCACCGGCGCCGCGTGCGTATCCGTTCCTGCCGTCCCCGTTACGCTGATCATGTAGCTTCCCGTCGGCGTTCCGCCTCCGCCACTCCCACCCGGGCTTCCGGAGCACGCCACCAACGCCATCACCGGAATCGTCAAGACCGCTAGGAGCAGCGCCATGCGCCGCACCGTCTTGCGCGGACTGAACAAACTCAAACCAAAAATTCCCAACAACCCGACGCCAAAGCTCGCCGCCATCGGACCCAACTTCGACCCAGATCCCGATGCTGTTCCGGCGCTCGCCACCCGCACTCCCGCCCGCGGCCCTGTCGTCATAATCGTCATCTGCGAAGTCGCCGCGTGCGTTCCATCCAGCGTCACCGACGGCGGCATGAACGAGCACGCCGCCCCAGCCGGCAATCCAGTGCAGCTGAACGTTACCGCCTGCGTCGACCCATTCGCCGGCGTCACCGTCAACCCCACCATCCCCGCATTTCCCGCCGTCACCGTCACCGCTCCCGGCGTCGCTGCCACGCTGAAGTCGACCGCGGCATTCACCACCTGTGTAATCGCCGTAGAGGTGCTTCCGATATTATTTCCGTCTCCAGGATAATTCGCCGTGATCGAATGTGACCCCATCGCGAGCGACGAAGTCATTAACGTCGCCACGCCCGAACTCAAAGGCCCGGTACCGATCGAAGTTGCTCCGTCCAGGAACGTCACACTTCCCGTAACCACGCCTGCCGTGTTCGGCGTCACCGTAGCTGTGAGTGTCACCTGCGATCCTGCCATCGACGGATTCGGCGAAGCCGACACCTGCGTCGTAGTCGTCGCCTGGTTCACCACCAACGTAGTCGGGCCCGACGTGCTCGCCGCGTAGGTGCTGTCGCCGCCATACATCACCGTGATCACGTGCGAACCATGCGTGATCGGCATTTCCAGATTCCCCACGCCGCCGGCCTGCACCGGCGTTGTCCCAATCGCAGTCCCGCCGTCCAGCACCGTGAACGTTCCGGTGATGGTGCCCGCAGTCGTGGAAGTCACCTTCGTCAGAAATTGCACCGTAGCCCCGCTGATCGAAGGATTCGGTGAAACCGTGAACGTGGTAGTTGTCGCGTCCTTTGTCGATGCGTTAATCACCAGCGTCACCGCCGTCGCCGTCGTCGACCCCGCATAATTCGCGTCTCCACCATAGGACGCCGTGATCGAATGGGATCCCGCCGCCAGCGCGGACGTCATCAACGTCGCCACTCCCCCCGCCCCAACCGATCCAGTCCCAATCGACGTTCCTCCGTCCAGGAATGTCACCGTCCCGGTGATCGTCCCCGCCGTCCCGGAAGTCACCGTCGCCGTCAAAGTCACCGTCGCCCCGGCCGTCGCCGGGTTCGGCGCCGCCGTCAAACTCGTGCTCGTCGCCGCCGTCACCGGCGGCGTCTGCCCTGATTTATTCAGTAGCACTGTGTTTCCGGCAATCACGTCCTGTTGGCCGTCGTTTTTCAAATCAGCCGCCACGGCCCCCTGTCCCAACGCCAGCTCCACCAGTTCAGTCGGCGAAACCGTTCCATCTCCATTCGATACCGTC
The DNA here is from genome assembly GCA_963711325.1 of uncultured Acidobacteriota bacterium. Classification (GTDB taxonomy): domain Bacteria; phylum Acidobacteriota; class Terriglobia; order Acidiferrales; family UBA7541; genus Palsa-295. Next base: position 888,248 of record CAVQDR010000003.1, read on the forward strand.
TGAAATGTCCCGTCTCCATTACCCAGCAAGACCCCTGCTCCGGTACCCTCGATAATGTTATTCAGGAAAATATCCAGCTTCCCATCGCCGTCGAAATCCGCCACCGCCGTCGCGTTGACGAACCCGAATCCGTCAAACGACAGCAGCGTCGGAGTCTTGAACGTTCCGTCGTTGTTTCCCAGGGAGATCGCCAGCATCGGCGTGCTTCCCGTGCTGTCCGAACCCGAAGTAACCAGGTCCATCTTCCCGTCGTGATTTAGATCCGCAAACGTCAACGGCGCCCCCTGCGTCGTCAGCTTCGTCCGAATATTCGGTGTCAGCGTCAGCGTGTTCGGTGCCTTAAACGTCCCGTCGCCCTTCCCCACGTACGATAGCGCTTCAACCTGCTGCGTCCCGTTAACAATCGTCATCGGGGCCACAATAAACACGTCCGGAAAATTGTCACCGGTCACATCCACCACCGCGTTCAAAGTATTCGTAAAGAAAATCGTCGGTCCGTTCTGGCTCGAATAATACGTCGTGATGATCGGTGGCCCGAAGCTCCCTTTGCCATTTCCCAACTGCACCGCGAATCCCTGCGTAAAGGTCTCCGACGCTTCGTCTTGATCCGAAAAGCTGTAAATCAAATCCAGGTTTCCATCGTGATCGATGTCCGCCAATTGCAAGCCCGTGATGATTGGGTTGATGTCGATCCCCGATGGAACCAGGCTCGGCAGCGGTGTCGCCGTCGGCGTCTGAAACGTTCCATCACCATTCCCTGCCGCCACGTAATACGACTGCACCTGCGGCGCCGCGCTGAAGAAAACCAAGTCCTGGACCTTGTCGCCCGTCACGTCCCCCAGGGCCCACGAATCGACGCCCAAATTCACTGGTCCCGCCAGCGTCGGCCCTGGCACCGGAATCCCATTCGCCCCAGTCAAATAGGTTTGAAAAGTATTCTGCGCGGCCCCTACCAACCCCACCAGGTCCGGCCGTCCATTGCCGTTCAAATCTGCCAAGTTCGATCCGTTGTACTGCACCCCCAAACTCGGCGCGCCCTGAAACGTCCCGTCCCCATTTCCCATCAGCGCATAGGTGTAATTCTCAAGAAAATCGTCTCCGGAATACATCCCGTTGCCCACAAACCCGGTCACCAAATCTAAATTTCCGTCCCCATCGAGATCAGTCGGAAAAATTAACCCACGGTTTCCAATCGTCGAATACGCCTGGCCGGTCTTGAACGTTCCATCGCCGTTGCCGGGATAAATCCGAATGGCCCGCCCATCGCAGGTGGCCAGATCCAGTTTCCCGTCGGCATTGAAATCTGCTGCGACTATCCCCAGGCCCTGGTCGCTCCCGCCGGTGGTCGCGGGAAAGGCCTTCTGCGGTGCCGCCGTGAACGTCATCCCGTCCCCTTGACCCAAAAGCACCAGCCCCTCGGATGTCACGATGTCTTGCTTCTTGTCGCCGTTCACATCCGCCGTGATGAAAGAGTCGGCGAAAAATACCATCGAGGCCCCGGTCGACACGGTTACCGGCGCTTTGAACGTTCCGTCACCCTTGCCCAGGAACACCGTAAAGGTGTTGTTACCGCTGTTCACGATGACATCCAGGTTTCCGTCGCCGTCCAGATCATCCACCGCCCCGAACTGCGCGATGATGTTCGGAAGCTCCAGATTATTCGCTGCTTGGTAGGTGCCATCGGCATTCCCGAGGAAAACCGAAACGGATGAATTAATCCCATCCGTGTTGATCGATACAATGTCCGGGTTACCGTCCTTGTTCATGTCCCCACTGGTCACCGAGGCCGGCGCAATATCCGGCATCAAAACGTTAAACGGCCCGGGCGTCCCATCGGTGTTCACATTAATGCCAAATACCGTAGTCGCGCCCATTGCCGCCACTTCCCGCGCTCCGCTTTTTCCCGTTCCCATAAAGATCACGTTCTTCGAGGTCGTCCCGATAATCGAGTCAACACAACCTTTCGGGAACACATTCGGCGTGGTGGTCAGGAAGGCATTAGCGTGAATCGTCTTTTCGTAATGCGGAGTCTGCGAATTAAGAACGACGGACGTGCCTTGCCCGGAAATCACGATCGTGTAGTTCAGCAGGGTCAGCGAGCAATCGCTTTCCCTTCGAAGGAGGACAAAATTATTCGTTGGAACCGGTACCACCGACAAATTGCCGAAAAACGGTGCAATATCCGGCTGCGGCGCTCCGGCCGCCGGTTGCGCCTCCGTGGCAAACGGCACCCGGTGACGCGTTTTCGGCTTCTCGTCCTGACCAGGATTTTGTTTCGGGGCGACGGATGCGGGCCTGGCCAGATTTTGCCCGCCTGCACCCGCAGCTAGTGCAACTACGCTTGCCGCCGCCAGAATCACTACTTGAATCGCCACGCTCAAACTCAACGCATACTTTCTCACAGGGCGCTCCCAAGAGACCGATTCCGTCGGGGCTGGGCAAATTCGTCCCTTCGGATGTCTTCACTTAACGGTGATACTTATGCCTCAAATATCACGCTCTCCAACATAAATATTTCGCGTTCCATTACTCCCATCACTTCCCATTCAACTTCCGCCCTGCTTCATGTAAGCTGTCCCGGAAATCTTGAACGCCACTTCCACCCCCGGCCCCATCAACCGTCCTGCGCAGGTTCTTTTCGCCAGCCTGATCGGCACCACCATCGAATTTTTCGATTTCTACATCTACGCCACCGCCGCCGTCTTGGTTTTTCCCCGCCTCTTCTTTCCTAAAGAAGACCCGGCCTCCGCCACTCTCGCCTCGCTCGCCACGTTCGCCATCGCCTTCATCGCCCGCCCATTCGGCTCCGCGCTCTTCGGCCACTTCGGCGATCGCGTCGGACGCAAAGCCACCCTCGTCGCCGCGCTCCTCACCATGGGAATTTCGACGGTCGCCATCGGCCTGCTACCCACCTACGCAAAAATCGGAGTCGCCGCGCCCATCCTCCTCGCGCTCTGCCGCTTCGGCCAAGGTTTGGGATTAGGAGGCGAATGGGGCGGCGCCGTCCTGCTCGCCATCGAAAACGCCCCGCCCGGCAAACGCGCCTGGTATGGCATGTTTCCGCAGCTCGGCGCTCCAGTAGGTTTTCTTTTTTCCGGCGGGGTCTTCCTGCTTCTCTCCAAATCTCTAACCAACGATCAATTCTTCGCCTACGGCTGGCGCATTCCATTCCTAGCCAGCGCCGCGCTCGTACTCATCGGTCTCTACGTCCGCCTCACCATCACTGAAACTCCCGTCTTCCGCGAAGCCCTCACTCGTCAGGAACGCGTCAAAATCCCCATGTTCGACGTCTTCCGCAAATTCCCGCTGCCGCTGATCATCGGCATCCTCTCCTCGCTAGCCACCTTCGTCCTCTTCTACCTCATGACCGTCTTCGCCCTCTCCTGGGCCACCACCGCACTCCACTACACCCGCGACAAATTCCTCCTGATCCAACTCCTCGGCATCCTCTTCTTCGCCGCCTTCATTCCGCTCAGCGCCATCCTCGCCGAACGCGGCCGCCGCCGCACCCTCATCTGGGTTACCGTAGCCATCGCCGCCTTCGGCCTAATCCTCGCCCCGCTTTTCGCCGCCGGCCCGGCAGGCGCCACCACGATGATGATCCTGGGCATGACCCTCATGGGCCTGACCTACGGCCCCCTCGGCACCGTCCTCAGCGAACTTTTCCCCACCGCCGTCCGCTACACCGGCACTTCCCTAACCTTCAATTTCGCAGGCATCTTCGGCGCCAGCCTAGCCCCCTACATCGCCACGTACCTGGCCAAAAACTACGGCCTCCAGTACGTCGGCTACTACCTAGCCGCCGCCGCCGCGCTAACCCTGCTAGGCCTAATCGCCATCCCCGAAACCAAAAACTCCACCCTCTAGTCGCTACCACTTGATCACTGCGCAAAATTTCTGCGCCACCCAAACGCCAACATCCAGTGCGAAGCACGCGCCGCCCAAACCAGAACTTTTCGAAGGACCATGAACTGCATCCGCGCCTAACTCACTATGGAGTGCGGCGGCTCTGCCGCCGCTTTTCCGCAGCAGCCCGCACTACGAACTCATCCAGCGCGAAGCGCCTCCACAAGCCATCACACCATCGCAAACCCAGCCCCGGAGACGCCCCGCGCACACAACCAGACTTCAGCCGCTGAGGGAATTCAAACTCGGGAAAAAACAAAACGATCTACTTCGCTTTCAGCGTCTTGGCATATTCAAGTACAACTCCAACTTCTCCGCCGGGATCGCACTCTGCTTCCCCGTCGCCATCACTGTCTCCCAACCACCATCATGTCTGGATCAGTCGCGCATTCGGTGCGCTGGGTTTCGGCCCCAGCTGCACCACCAGTGTCGGACCTTCCGCCAAATTTAAATTCGCCAGCGTCAGTCGCGACCAGCCGGTTTCCGCGCTCCATGCGCTTCGCGTGCCGCGAAAAACCTGAAACCCCGGTGTCTCGCCTTTTTGTGCCGGCAGATTCGCGATCTCGCCCATAAAATCCTGCAACACGCTTTGGCAAGCCTGCGGCAGCGCTGCAATCAAAAAACTCTTCACGATATCCTGCGCGAACGCCGCATCCCGGCTCTCTATATACGACCGCCGCAAAACCAATTCCATGCGCACCATCTCGCCGCTGGTCGCCTGCAAAATATCCAAATAGCACAGGTCGTGAAATTTCGGCCCCGCCGGACGAAACCTCACCACCGCTCCCGGCTTTTCCGCCTTCCGCTCGGTCTCTTCCAGATGAAACCATCCAAAACAATCCGTCCGCTTCGCGCTTTCCAGCGTCTGCTCCATCGACCCAAAGTTGTACGTAAAGTAGGGTTCGTTCCACAGCAGCATCTTTATGCGTTCCTCATGGATCGAACCTGCGCTGAAGGCACTCCGCCTGAATCAATACGCGTAAGCCTTAAGAAAAAGAAACACCACCACGCCCGTAACCGAAACATACAGCCAGATCGGAAACGTAAACCGCGCAATCCGCCGGTGCATCGCAAATCGCCCAGTCAAAGAAAAAAAGAAAGTCGTCAACACCATCGGCAAAGCCACAATCGACAACAAGACGTGGCTAGCCAGAATCCCCAGATACAAATTCCTAACGCCGCCGTGCCCGGGAAAAATCGTATCCCCATGCATCGCATGATTCGCAATGTAGCTGACCAAAAACAACGAAGAAAACGCAAACGCGGCAATCATGCTGTTCCGGTGCAAAGAAATCCTGCGCCGCTGAATAAAATAAAATCCAAAACAAAGCGCCACCGCCGCCGCCCCATTCAAAATCGCATTTAACGCCGGCAAAAACGTGAACCGCCCCGCAAAATCTGCCGGCGCGCGGTGCACATACAGCAGCCACAACAAAAACGAAACCGCCAGCCCGCTAACCACCACAATCGCGCCCACCGCCGGCCGCGCCCCAATCTCCGCCTGTTCCATGCCCCGTTGCACGCCCTGTCCCATGGTGGAGATTAAATCACAATCTCCCCAAATAGCGCATCACCGCGCGCCGCCGCGCGCCGTAATCAGCTCATCGAATCCAAAACATAGCTCGTTCCGATTCCACATCCGCGAATCGTGTTGTAGACTGAAGCCCCAGCCGCATCGCACAGAAATATTCTGGTCGCCACCAGACGGGACACACCATGACCGACGCAAACACCGCCCACAATATCGGAATCGCAAGCCAAATCGGAAGTTACAGCGATGCGGTAGAAGCCCCCGCCTCCGGACGCCTGCTCTTCATCTCCGGCACGCCCGGCCTCACCAAAGATGGCCAACTCCCCGAAACCTTCGACGCCCAGGCCGACCAAGCCTGGCTCAACATCATCGCCATCCTCAAACAAGCCAACATGAAACCCGAACATCTCGTCAAAGTCACCGTCTACCTGATGCGCCAGCAAGACGTAATCCGCGCCGCCCCCATCCGCAAAAAGCACCTCGGCGATTACCAACCCGCCGCCATGCTAGCCGTAGTCCCAGCCCTGGTCCGCCCCGGCTTCCTAATCGAAATCGAAGCCATCGCCGTCGCCCCCAAATAAAAAAGCGACGCGATCGCGCCACCACGACGCGAAGCGCGTAGCGCACGCAAAGCCGCTTCGCGGAGCCTTCAGGCCCGAAGCCCGCCCAGCCCACCTTAGAGTGCGGTGGCTCGCCACCGCCTTTCCAAAGCAGCCCGCCCTAAGAAACGCACCCAGCGCGAAGCGCCTCCACAGTCTTCCCGCGGCACCCAAATCAGCCCCGCAGGGGCGGCATAGGTTAGCCCGGTCCGTAAGGGCCGGGAAGAAAGTCAAAAAAAACGGAGAGCGCCGGAGGTGCGACACGCCACCGAAACCACGCCCCAACCTCACGCGCTTCGCCGCGCATCGATCTCAACAAACTCTTACGCCTTCTCCGATCTCGTCGCCACGCGATCCCCTGAAATCCCAAACGCCTCCGCAATCAACTCATAAGACCGTCGTCGGTCCAGATGATCATGCACAATCGTCGTCACCATAATCTCGTCCACCGCGCCCTGCCCAGCCAACGTCACCAACCTCTCCCGCACCGTCTCCGGCGCCCCCACCGTCAACCTCTCCCGCCCCTCCCGCACCGCCAATTTTTCCTCATCACTATACGGATACTCCCGCGCCTCCTCCACCGAAGGCAACTTCCCCATCCTGCCACCCTGCCGAAATCGCAACATCGTCAATTCCGCCGGCCCCGCCAATTCCCGCGCCTGCTCATCCGTCTCCGCGCATATCGCCGACACCGCAATCAACGACTGCGGCTCCGCCAAATATCGCGACGGCCTGAAATTATCCCGGTAAAACCGCAAAGCCCGAATCGCCGGCTCCGGCGAAATATGATGCGCAAACGCAAAGCGCAATCCCGCCGAAGCCGCCAGCTGCGCGCTGAATTCACTCGACCCCAGCAGCCACACTTCCGGCGTCTCCGCGTCCTCCGGCATCGCCTTCACCCGCGCGTAAGGATGGTTGGCCGGAAAATCGTCATCAAAGAACGCCAGCAACTCCGCGAGCTGCGCCGGAAAATCGTCGGAATAAACCGCCTCGCGCGACCGCCGCAAAGCCAAGGCCGTCAAAGAATCCGTCCCCGGCGCGCGTCCCAAACCCAAATCAATTCTCCCTGGATGCAGCGCCTCCAAAACTCGAAACGTCTCCGCCACCTTCAGCGGCGCATGGTTTGGCAACATGATCCCGCCCGACCCCACGCGCATCCGCTGCGTCACGTTCGCCACATGACCGATCATCACCTCCGGCGAAGTACTCGCGATCAACGCCGTGTTGTGATGTTCCGCCAGCCAATATCGCGTATATCCCAGCGCGTCCGTCAGCTTCGCCAAATCCAAAGTATTTCGCAGCGCGTCCGAACTCGACGATCCCGATGGCACCGGAGAAATATCCAGCACCGAAAGCGGATACCTCGCCGCTTTTTCATTTGGAATCTCAGTGGTCATGTGGGTTTAGATGAAAACCGCGAAAGGAAGACTCATGCGCCGTGCCACGCTGTAGCCAAAAAAAAACGGTCACGCGAACCACCCACCGTTCGCGTGACCGCCCAAACCCAAACCTCATTGCAACAACCTAGAACTGCTGCAGCAAGAACCCAGTCATATTCCGCGTCGCGTCCGAGCTATACGCCAAAGCCAAATTCGAACTCACCACGTAGTAGACGATGTTGTACGTCACGTTCGGATTCGTCCCCGCAATCACCGCCGTCCCCCTCCCGGGAGTCGTCGGCGCCACAATCGCAGTCGTCGCGGTATTGATTAAATCGCCCGGATACACCGCGTTGAATTTGTTGATATCGATCGCACCGCTCGTCCCTACCGTGGTCTGTAGCGCAACCGAGCCGGAAACATCGCCCTGCACCGCCGCAGGATTATTGTGAATAATCCCTTTGCCCGAGAGGCTCAACGCCAAATTCCCGTTGAACGCCGTTACCGCAGCCGTCTGCAGGAACGCCGCTCCGCTGGCCACCGCGATCGGATCCACTTCCAGCAGCAACGCCGGCCCTTTCCCCGTCTGATACGCCACGAATTCCGCCGTCATCGGCCCGTTCGTCGCTCCGCACGCCCCGCTCGCCAGTTGTAAACGCAAATCGATCCGGCTGGTGGTGGAGTTCACGGTGTAGGTACAGGTGCCCATGGTCACGCCGCCCGTCGCCGTCTGCGTTCCGGCATTGTTGCTGTCGAAAATTCCGCCAGAAATATTTCCCGCGCCGTCCGAAGTGAAAATTCCGCCCGCCGTATACAATCCCGTCGGAGAATTCCCGCCCTCGGTAAACGGATAATTTCCGCTCGCCAGCGTCGCCGCGTTGAACGAGCTGCCCGCCACTCCGCTGTATGCGTCGCCTTCCAGGTAGGCGTTGGTGTCCGCTTCCACCAACCGCAGGTGCGTGCCGTCCACCACATAAAATGCATACTTGATCGTTCCGCTGCTGGTACTGGTCAACGTCAACGTTCCGCGCCCGCTTCCCGGAAACAGCGAATCGAACGAATACGATCCGGCCAGCGTCGTATCCGAAGACTTGATCGTCCCGTTGTCGTTCACATCCACCACCGTCGCCGTGTTTGGAATCGTCCCCGATCCGTTGCTCGTAAATCTTCCGGCCAGCCCCAGTGGATTGAATCCGGTGTCCGCTCCCCCAACCTCGAACACGTACGGCCCGGTCACTACCGTGTCCGAATTCGAAAGCGCGTCCAGATTCTGCTGGTCCAGCGTTCCGCTCCCCGTAAAGTTCGGATCGAACCGCGTCAGTAATCCGTGCTGGTTGGTCGACAAAACAAACTGCAGCGTATTCGTCGTCCCGGCTCCCTGCCCGGATTTCAACACGATCGTCCCGCGCCCATCCTGCTGCACCGTATACGTTCCGGTCAGCGGCACCTGCGCCGACGGACCCGTCGAAAAGCTGTCCGTGTCCTGCACTCCGCTCACGATGTGCCCCGCGCCATCCGCCTGAAAGCTTCCCGCCGCCGCCAAAAATCCGGTCTTGTCGTTTCCCGAATACGAAAATGAAAACGGTCCGGTCAGCGTCGACGCCGAATACACAATCGTCGCCACCGCGCTCGACGTCATGCTGTCCTGCGTGGCCGTAATCGTTACCGTCCCGCCCAGCGGAGGAAATGGCGGCGCCGTATACACCCCGGTCGACGCATTAATCGTTCCCACGTTCGCCGTTCCCGAAGGTGCCACGCTCCACGTCACCGACGTGTCGTTCGCTTCGTTAAACACCGCATTGAATTGATACGTCCCGCCCGCCGGAACAATCGCCGTCGTAGGATTTACCGTCAGCCCCGTCCCCGCCGTCAGCGAGAGCACCGCCGTGTTCGAAGTCACAATGCTCGTATTCGTCGTCGATCCCGGCGTCACCGGAGTCGTCGCCGTAATATTCACCATATTATTGTTGCTGCCCGGAGCGTTTACCGGTGCTGTGTACACGGCCACCTGCGCATCGTCCACCGATGCCGCAATCGTCCCGGTCGATGCCGTCCCGCCCGCCACTCCGTTCACCAGATACGTCAGCACTGGTGTCGTGCTGGCTGCATCCGACGGATTCGTGAACGTGACCGTCAGCGTCAATTCGCTCGTCTGCCCCAGCGGCACGTTCGCCGTCGTCGGGCTCAGCGTCAGCGCCGTCACCGTCACCGTTCCGCCGCCGCCTCCGCACGCCGAAAGACTCAAAACGCCCGCGATTGCCAACATCGCCAGCGCGAAGGCAGAAATTCTCTTATGCATAAACCAGGCTCCCTTGTTTTGATCCACCGCGGATTTCACGATTGAGTGTGTGTTTCAAAAATGGCGCAATGTATCATCGAGCGGCGTTCGCCGGCCTTCCGGCCTAACCATTATCTATACCGCTTTCAACTCCAAACGCACCCATCCACGCTTACTTCCATCCAGAAATAAAAAAGTTCCATTGTTTGAGCAACTTATATGAAGAAAGGTTGCCATGCCCGGCCCGAGCCCTCAGATCCCCGCCCAAGACGTCCGCGCCGGAATTCACGCCTCAAAAACGAGCCATACATTAATAACATCCGAGCGCCTTTGCGCCAAATCGCTTCCGTCCTCCCCGCCCGCCCGTTTTTGACGTTTTAGGTTTAAGCTGTCATCCCGACAGAGGCGCGCATTCTTCGCCGACGAGGGATCTCTCTTCGATTTGAGCTTTTCGCCCGAATTTCAAATTGCACCCCCCTTTAGGAGGTCGGAGCTTCAGCTCCGACATAACTCACCTGGCTCCTCACAGGTTTTGACCCCTGAGGCAAAATTCTAAGTTCTCCCGAATCCTCGCGTGCCCCCACGAATCCAATCTCGAACTGCGCTATCATCTTTCGCGCAGCGTCCGGCCGTCTCCCGCCGGCATAAGCATCACCATTTCAACCCAATTCCAAATGGAGCAAATCATGTCGAAGCAGTCCCCGTTCAGCATCACCGCCATCATTTTTTCGTCCTTCGTTTTTCTCGCCCTTGGTTCGCTCCACGTCGCCGCGGCCCAAACCTCCACCTGGCAGATCGATCCGGCCCACGCCAACGCCCAATTCAGCGTGAAGCATCTCGGCATCTCCAAAGTTCAGGGCGAATTCACCAACGTCACCGGTACCGTCCAGCTCGACGAAAAAGACGCCACCAAATCCGTAGTCAACGCCACCATCGACACCACCACCGTCTTTACCCGCAACGATTCCCGCGACAAAGACCTCAAAGATAATTTCTTCGAAGTCACCAAATTCCCCACCATGACTTTCGTCTCCAAATCCATCACCAAGGGCGCCGATGGCAAGCTGGCCATGACCGGCGATCTCACTCTCCACGGTGTCACCAAATCTGTCACCTTCACCGTCGACGGTCCCACCGATGCCATCAAGGACCCCTGGGGCAATCAACGCCGCGGCGCTTCCGCCACCTCCACCATCCAGCGCACCGACTTCGGCATCACCAAATATCCCGGCGTGATCGGCGAAGACGTCACCATCACCCTCGACATCGAATTCATCAAAAAATAGTGGAAGTATTTTTGCGCCGCGAGTTCCAAACAAGGGACGAAAGGTGTCATCCCGACAGAGGGCCCGCCGGTGGCCCGACGAGGGACCTGCTTCAAAAGCCTTGGAAGTGGAAGCGCGGTTTGTCTTCGTTTCGGTTCTAGCTGTCATCCCGACAGAGGCGCGGCCGCATTTGCCGCGCCGACGAGGGATCTCTCTTCGATTGCTACCGTACAACAATCCACAATTCCGCGTGTCAGAAACTGAGCCAATCGATCCGTTTCTCCTAGTCCTGTCGTCCAATCACTCAACCGCACATGGCCGTCATCCAGAGGAGCGCTTTCGCGACGAAGGATCTCCTTCTTGCCCAGCCCGCAACCGAAGCAACTCGCTTCTGTAAGCCTCACTACCCGCAAACTACGGCAACCCCACTCCCCCATGCATCACCTTCACCAAAATCACCCCACCCACAATCGCCGCCGAAATGCTCAATAACGTCCCAATCAAAAAATACTCCGCAAACTGCTCCCTCTTAAACTCCGGATACCGCGCAATCGACTTCGCCGCCAATATCAATCCCGCCGTAGCCGGCGAATGTTCGATCAACGCCGATAAAATCAAAAACCGCTCCAGCCACCCAATAAACATCCCCGCATTGCTCAACTGTGCGTGCGACTCGCTGATCTTCAAATCCCGCATCAACGGCCGCGTCAAGGACCGGATCAAATACCCAGCCCCGAAAATCACCGCCACATACACCACCATCAGCAGCAACATCCTATTGTCCGGCCGCCGCAGAATCCCCAGTACCCGCCCGATCTCCGCCGCCGGAGGCCCTCCCGCGATCCACCACGCCGCCAGAAAAACCGTCCCCGCGTGTACCACCTGATCGATGGCGAATCCCCAAGTCCCGTCCGCCGCCTTATATCGCGCTCCCAGCGAAATCTTGCACCAGTCAATCCCCACATGCACCACGGTCAGCAGCGCCACCACCACCTGAAATTTCCAGCCCCACCACCTCCCCGGCAGAAAAAATCCGCCCAAGAGCAGCGCCGCCGCATAATGCACCGCGCCATGCTCCCGGTATCCGCTGAATTTCCCCGCCCGCTTCAGCCCCACCATCCGCGAAGTCTGAAACACAAAATCCGTCAGCAAATGCGCTAAGTACAAAACCAGCGCGATCCGAATCATTTCCTGCATCTCAACACCTTTCATACCACTTGTACGTTTTTGTACAACTTTCCAGACTTGTACGTTTTCGTACAACTACCATTTCGCGGCCCGAATCAACTTTTCCACCCCTTCCACCGTATCCCGTAGCTGCCAGTAATAACTTCGCTTTAGATTTCGCGAAACCGTCGACTCATCCAACTTGAGGCGTCTCCCCGCCTCGCGAATTCCGCCCTTCGCATAATACGCCGCTACCGTCTCCCATTGCTTACTTGATATCTCCGTTAACAGCGAATCCTGTAAAGCATAAATCAAATTTGCCGTCGAGTCGAAACTTTCATTCCCCGTACGAAACGCGGTCAATACCTCGTACTTCGAATGTTCATCCGTAATCGCTTCGATCGCTCGCCGCGCCCGCTGAAACGCTTCCCCTCCCATCCGGTTCACCGGGCCACGTATCTTTTCCGCGACCCTCCCCACTCCAATCCCAATCCGCAACTGCAGCGGCTGGAATCTCACCCGCAAATCGAAAATCAACTCTGGCACGCTGGCGCCTCTCTGCAAAATCGCCTGAAATTCGTCCCCCGCCGTAATCGCATACGGCAGTTGAATCCATCTCTTCTTGCGATGCTCGCGCCCCGCCAGCTCCACTCTCTTCCCCAGCGTCGCGCGCAGATCCTTCCTCGCGCTCGATCCCACCACATCCGCAATCAGCACCGCGTGTCTATTCTTCATATTTCCTGGCCTTCCAACACCTTTTTCCTCACTTGTACGTTTTCATACAACTATCCAGACTTGTACGTTTTCATACAATTCTACAGACTTGTACGTTTTCGTACAAGTGCCATTTCCATCCCATCCGCTCTAAATCTCACCTCCCGCCCTCCTCCCCCTGCCTCCCCGGTTACTCCTTCGCCCACAATTCTTGCGACCCCCGCAACAAAATCCCCAACCCTGTGTTTTACTCCCTCATAGGGTTCGCACCATCTTTCCCCTGCTGCAAAGCATTTCCAATTCAACTGAGGTGATACTTCGAATGAAGACTCTTTCCAAAATCGCGGCAATCGTGGCGGCCGTCGCTTTCTTGATCCCGCTGTCGTCACGCAATGTTAACGCTCAAGGCAAGCATCCCGCCTATCTCCACGCCCTTTCCGATCTGCGGGACGCCCGCGCTCATCTCACCAATCGCCCCGATGGCAGCCCCATTCACACCGAAGAACATCAAGCCATCGAGGAAATCAACAAAGCCATCGACGAAATCAAGAAAGCCTCCATCGACGACGGCAAGAACATCGATCAGCACGAACCGATCGACGCGCACCTCCCCTGGAGCGGCCATCTGCACCAGGCCCGCGACTTGCTCAGCAAAGCTCATCAAGACGTAGCCCACGAGGAAGATAATCCCACCACCCGTGGCCTGCAGGCCCGCGTCCTCGACCACATCGACCGCGCCCATCACCACGTCGATGAAGCCCTGGCCGTCGCCGAAGCCCACTAAACCAAACCAAGAGAAACGGGGCCGGCGCATTCCCGGCCCAATTCACTCCCACGAAACAACCGCGTTGTGTAACGAAAGAAAATGTAATCCGCTTCTCCTAGCCGACCAGTCCTACCACCCAAACCGCAGTTGGCCGTCATCCAGAGGAGCGCCTCTTGCGACGAAGGATCTCCTTCTTGCCCTCCCCTCCACCGCAGCACCACCATGCCCAGCCCCAGCCCGAAACCACGGCCGCGACCTTTCATTGCGACGCACCCACTCCCGTTCTATAATCCCGCGCACCGATGCCCTCAACCGCACTCGAACACATCCGCGCTCTCAGTTTTCCACCTGCACGCCGGTGCCGCCCATGACTCTCTCCGCCGGCAAAAAACTCGGCCCCTACGAAGTCATCGGCCCGCTCGGCGCCGGCGGCATGGGCGAAGTCTACCGCGCTAAAGACACCCGCCTGGACCGCACCGTCGCCATTAAAGTTTTGCCCACGCATCTCTCCGCCGATCCCGAAGCCAAGCAGCGCTTCGATCGCGAAGCCCGCTCCATCTCGTCCCTCGCGCACCCGAATATTTGTCATCTCTACGACGTCGGCCATCAAGACGGCGCCGATTTCCTCGTCATGGAATATCTCGAAGGCGAAACTCTCGCCTCGCGCATCCTGAAAGGCCCGCTAACCACCGAGCAGGTTCTCAAAATCGGCGGCGAAATTTGCGATGGCCTGCAGAAAGCCCACAAGACCGGCGTCGTTCATCGCGACCTCAAACCCGCCAACATCATGCTCACCAAATCCGGCGCGAAGCTTATGGATTTCGGCCTGGCCAAAAGCACCCAGCCCGTCGCCCCTCCTTCCGATATGACCAGCCCGCTCGTCTCTCCCGCGCCCAGCGGTCCGCTCACCCAAGCCGGAACCATCGTCGGAACTTTTCAATACATGTCGCCCGAGCAGGTCGAAGGCAAAGACGCCGACGCCCGCAGCGACATCTTTTCTCTCGGCGCAGTTTTCTTCGAAATGGCCACCGGCAAACGCGCCTTTGAAGGTAAAACCACCGCCAGCGTCATCGCCGCCATTCTCGAACGCGAACCGCCCGCCGTCTCCAGCATTAAACCCGACTCGCCACTGATGCTCGACCGTCTGGTGAAAACTTGCTTGGCCAAAGATCCCGACGATCGCTGGCAAACCGCACACGACGTAAAACTTCAGCTCCAAAGCATCGGCGAAGTCGGCTCCCAGTTGCTCTCGAATTCCCGCGCCAGTGGCGCCTTGGTTCCAGGCAGCACCGAATCCATCGAGGTCGCCAAAGTCGTCGCCGATGCCGCCGCCAAGGCCCAGTCTCGCCGCAATCGCGATCGCGCCTTGCTCATTCTCGGCACCGCGCTCATCACCGCCATCGTCGCCGGCGCCCTCGGCTACATGTCCCACCCTGCAAGAACCGAAACCAGGCTCGCCGCCTCCATCGCTTTTCCGCAAAATCTCGGCGTCGAACCGTACAACGTCTCTTTCTCCTTCGCGCCCGACGGCCAAAAATTTGCCTTCTCCGGCATCGGCGATGACGGCCGCAGCAATCTTTACCTCCGCCGCCTCGATACCGAAGCACCGCAATTACTTCCCGGCACCGAAGGCGCCGCCTATCCTTTCTGGTCGCCCGACGGCCAGTCCATCGGCTTCTTCGCCGATAAAAAGCTGAAACGCATCGAAGTCGCCAGCGGCACCGTCTCCACTATCGCCGACGCTCCGGCTGGCCGCGGCGCCTCCTGGGGCCGTGACAACATCATTCTCTTTGCGCCCTCCAACGAGTCCGGCCTCGCCACCGTCTCCGCCACCGGCGGCACTCCCACTCCCATCACCACCGTCGACGCCGGCAGCGGCACCGACCGCGTTCCCTTTTTTCTTCCTGACGGCAAGCACGCTCTCTTCATTCGCAGCAGCTTGCAGTTCACTACCGCCGGTTCGATCTACGTCATCGACATCACCACCAAGAAAGCCGAAAAACTTCTCGATTCCGATAGCGAAGCGCAGTACGCCGAGCCCGGCTACATTCTCTTCTCTCGCGACGGCAACCTGATGGCCCAGCCGTTCAACGCCGGCAGCTTGAAACTCAGCGGCGAGCCGGTCGTGGTTGCCCAACAAGTCGCTTTCAACGCCTATCGCCGATCTTCACAGTTCGCCGTTTCGAACACCGGGCTGCTGCTCTACGCCCCGGATTCCGGCGTGCGCATTCGCCAGCTCACCTGGTACAACCTCGAAGACGGAAACGAGATGAGCAAAGTCGGCGACCCGTTGCGCGTCACCGGCGCCGCCCTGTCCGCGGACGAGCATCACGCCGCCGCCGTCGTCTGGTCCGGCAAAAGCTCCTCCATCGCCAGCGAACGGGCCATCTGGATTTACGATCTCGCTCGCGGTACCTCGGAACGCCTGACTTTTGCCGCCGGCGCGTTCGACAATCCCATCTGGTCGCCCGACGGCCAGACCGTCTACTTTCAAAACTTTCGCGACCCCATCACCATCCTGCGCAAATCCGTGAACGGCAACTCCGATGTTGAGAAGGTGTTTTCCGACAATCTGTCCCACGCCTTGTCCGCGGTTACCCCCGACGGCCAGCAGCTCGCTATCGCTTCTCAGATTCCTCGCGATTTCCGCATCGATCTCCTGCCGCTGCAGGCCGCGCCTGCACCCGTCACCTTTCTGGGCGGTGATTCCAATTTTCGCGAAGCCATTTTTTCTCCCGACGGAAAATGGGTTTCCTACATATCCGACGAAACCGGACGCTACGAGCTCTACGTCACCTCCTTTCCCGACCACAAGGGCAAGTGGCAGATTTCCAAGGAGGGTCTGAGCACCGGGGGCTGGCTCCGAACGCCCAATCAACTCGCTTACCTCGGCGGCGATTCCAAACTTTACATCGTCGACGTCGCCGTCCACGGCGCCGAACTCGAAGTCCTCAAAACCCGCAACGTTTTCGGCGGCCGCCAACTTCCTCCCCTCCCGGCGCCCGCGAACGTCGCCAACCTCATCACCAAAGACGGCAAGCGCATCCTCTTCCCCAAAACCACCCAAGACACCAAACAAAATCTCCTGACCCTAATCACCAACTGGTCCGCCGACCTGAAAAAACCATGACCCGCCGCCGCGCCTTTGACTTTCCGGGTGCCCCACTCTTCGCCTCTCAGAAGGGTGGGAGGTTTTGTAGCAGCTCGACCAACAAATCCCGCGCGGCGCTAAACACCCGACGTCGCATTCCACTTGGCGGTGACGACGACTTCCGCCTCATCGCCCAAACCGTAGTTGGCCGTCATCCAGAGGAGCGTTTTTCGCGACGAAGGATCTCTCTTCGATTGCTACGCAACCGAAACTCCGAACCGCGCGCACGCTCGACCCAAACATGCCTCTAACCGTCGGCACCCAACTCGGTCCCTACGAAATCCTCGGCCCCCTCGGAGTCGGCGGCATGGGCGAAGTCTACCGCGCTCGCGATTCCAAACTCGGCCGCGAAGTCGCCCTCAAAGTTCTCCCCGCCGCCTTCGCTTCCGACGCCGAACGCATGGCCCGCTTCAAACGCGAAGCCCAAGTCCTCGCTTCGCTCAATCATCCCAACATCGCCGCGGTCTACGGCATGGAAGACGGCACCATCTCGACCGACAAATCCGCCGCCGTCCATCTCGATCCCAATAGCAGCTCGCGCACTCCGGTAATCGCTGGCACTCCGCCCGCTCTGGTCATGGAACTCGTCGAAGGTCCCACGCTAGCCGAACGCCTCCGCCTCCGCCGTCTCGAACTCGAAGACTCTCTTCCCATCGCGCGCCAGATCGCCGAAGCTCTCGAAGCCGCGCACGATCGCGGCATCATTCATCGCGACCTGAAACCCGCCAACATAAAAATCCGTCCCGACGGAGTCGTAAAAATTCTCGACTTCGGCCTGGCCAAAGCCATTCAAGGCGATCCCGCTTCGAGCGACCTGCAAAATTCTCCGACCATCACTTACATGAGCACCATGGCCGGCACCATCCTCGGCACCGCCGCCTACATGTCGCCCGAGCAGGCCAAAGGCAAACCGCTCGACCGCCGCACCGACGTCTGGTCTTTCGGCTGCGTGCTTTTCGAAATGCTTTCCGGCAAACAGGCTTTCACCGGCGAAACGTCTTCCGACGTTCTCGCCGACGTCATCCGCGGCGAACCGCGCTGGCAGGAACTTCCCGAATCCACTCCGCCGCGCCTCAACGAACTCATTCGCCGCTGCCTGGAAAAAGATCCGCGCCAGCGCCTGCAAGCCATCGGCGAAGGCCGCATCGCCGTCGAACAGACCCTTGCCGAAATCACCGTCGCCGCCCATTCACCCGACGGCACAATTTCCCCCACCGCTTCCGGCGTGCATCCTCAACCAATCGCCGCAGCTTCCGCTTCCAACATTTCGAGCGCTGCATCCGCGTCCGCCGCCGCACCGCGCGCTGCGAATTCCTCAAGCATTTTGCCCTGGGTTCTCGCCGCGCTTTTCGCCGCCCTCGCCGCCTGGCTCGGCTTCACCGAAGTCTCGCAACTCAAACATCCGGCCTCGACCATCGTCACTCAACTGCTGCCGCCGGACGGCGAAACTTTCGCGCTCACCGGAAATTATGCCGGCCCGCCGCAACTTTCTCCTGACGGCCGCTACCTCGCCTTCGTCAGCTCCAACAAAGAAGGCCTGCGCCGTCTGTGGGTTCGCCCGCTGGCCGATCCCAAACTGCAACTCATCGCCAATTCCGACGGCGCCACCGAACCTTTCTGGTCGCCCGACTCTCGCTCGGTCGGCTACTTCGCTTCCGGCAAGATGTATCGCGTCGACATCGCCGGCGGCTCGCCGCGCCCGATCACCGAGTCGACCAACGGCCGCGGCGCCGCCTGGAGTCCGAACGGCACCATCCTCTACGGCCCCAATCCCTCGCTCGGCCTGTGGACCGTCGCCGATTCCGGCGGCGTGGGCCAAAAATTCGGCAAGCTCGACCCGGCCGTGCACTCGCCCAATCGCCGCTGGCCGCAGATCCTTCCCGACGGCACGCACTTCATCTGCTTCGCGCGCTCCGACGTTTCCGCCTCCGAATCCGGCGTCTTCGCCGGCTCGCTCGCTGGCGGCCCGCTCAAGCTGGTGATCCACAGCGACTCCAGCGCCATCTACGCGCCGCCCGGCTACTTGCTGTTCGTGCAAGGCGGAGTGCTGGTCGCGCAGAAGTTCGACACCCGCGCGCTCGCCGTCACCGGCGAACCGTTGCCGCTGGCCCAGCACGCCGAAGTCAACGCCATCATCTACCGCGGGATCGTCACCGCGTCCGAAAACGGCCTGCTGGTCTTCGGCACCGGCAGCGGCGCGCAAGGCACCTACACCATGAATTGGATGGACCGCACCGGAAAAATTCTGGGGACGATCGGGGATCCTGCGGAATATTCCGACCCGCGCATTTCGCACGACGGCAGCAAACTTGCCGTCAGCATCGACACCGGCGAAGGCGGCAACAACATCTGGGTCATCGATCTGGTGCACGGCGCGCGCAACCGCGTCACTTTCGGCAATGGCATCAACGGCGGCGCGGCCTGGTCGCCCGACGATAAATCTCTGACTTTTTCTTCCGGCCGCAACGGAACCTATCAGCTCTACCAGCAGCCGGCCGACGGCTCCGGCGAAGCCCAGCGCCTGACCGACGGCACCATGCCCGAAATTTCCGGCTCCTGGTCGCGCGACGGAAAAACTCTGGCCTACACCGTGCCCTCCGGCGCCCAAGGCAAAAGCCAAATCTGGCTGCTGCCCGCGGGCGGCAAACCCGCCGCCTTCATTCAGGGCAACTTCGACGTCTTGAATCCGGTCATTTCTCCCGATTCAAAATGGCTGGCGTTTTCTTCCAACGAAACCGGCCATGACGAAATTTACGTGGTGCCGCTGGCCGGCGGCCCCGGCAAATGGCAAGTCTCCTCCGGCGGCGGCATCGAACCGCGCTGGTCCGCCAAGGGCGACGAAATTTCCTACATGTCATCCGCTGGCGACTTGATGCTCGCCAGCCTGAAACCCACCGCGAATTCCATCGCCGTCGGCAACGTCACCAAACTTTTCCACGTCGGCGAAACCTCCGCGCTGAACATCTTCCGCTACGACGTAGCCCCCGACGGCAACCGCTTCCTGGTCATGAGCATCGGCGCCCCAGCCCAAGCCGAACCACTGACGATCGTCACCAACTGGCCAGCCCTGCTGCCGAAGTAGCGAGCTCCCTGGGCGTCCCGGCGGCGAGGACATCCCACATGACAAGCCCTGCACGACGTGTTAGGCTCGCTTCGTCTCTTGAGCCTCCTGCCGCAGTTCTCTCCTTACGCGGCGCCCGCGAATCTGACATTCTTCTGAATTCGAGATGCACTGGGTTTCCAGTACAGTGGGCCCCGCATCACATTGGGTGAACGAGATGCCGCGCATTTATCCCTGGGAATCCATTTATAAAGCCGCACTAAAAGAAACAGACCCAACCAAGCGCCCCGCCGCCATCATGGGCGCGGAACAAGCCGTCCTGCAGCGCGCCGCCGAGCTGCAACAAACCGCCACCCGCCGCTCCATCAACGAACTAGCCTGGCTCGAAAAAGCGATCGAGCGTCTGACCAAGCTGCACGAACGGCACAGCTCCGAGATGAAGGCGGCTTTTTCAGCGCGACCGCCAGCAGCACGGCAAGCAGCGCCGCAAGTTGCGCCGCCCGTGGCCGCGACAGAGTCATCGTCAGCGTCAGCGGCGGAAGATTATGCCGCCGCGGAAACTCCACCTCGGGCGCACGTCAAGACCAGCGGAAGTTGAACGGCAGTCGTCAGGTAAAATTATTCAGTCACGCGGTGAGGAACATTTTCAAGTAACCCGGCCCGCAACATTTGTAGACGTCTCAATAGGGAGGGGTCATGTCAGACAAGACTCATGCACCAAAAATCGGCGACCACGTCACCGACAGCCAGCACGAAGGCGCCTTCGAAGTCGTCTTCGTCAACGCGCTAATGCAAACCGCCAACATCCGCCTGATCGACGGCACCGCCCACGTAGTCCCCAACGTCCCCTGGACCGCCCTGGCCCCCGCCCCAAAGAAATAATAAAAAGTAATCGCCCGACTCTGCGCCGCAAAATCTCAGATTGCTGAGCGCCCAATAAAATTGTCTGCAGGAACTCCGAAGGTATAAGCTGCAGAGGATGCGTTTGCCTTTTCCCAACCTTCGCGCGGTAATTGCCACGGGAGTTTCGCTGTGGATGGCCGCGCTGGCGTGTCTGATGGGCTGTGCGCTTCCGATGCTGGCGCGTGACGGAGCCGGCAACGCGACGGCGATCTACCAACCTGCCGCCGAACGAAATCAGCCGGATGTGATGGCGGACATGCCGAACTGCCCGCATCATTCGGCCGGCAACATTCCCAGAAAGCAAGCGCCGGTGCGCGGCGGCCGGATGTCCTGCTGCCCGGTGGAAGTCACGGTCACTTCGAAGCCGAGCAATGCGACGGTGCATCTGCTTCCGGTGCATGGGTTCGTGCTGGATCTCGATTCGTCGCAGGCCACGAACCGGTTTTTTGACCGCGTAGAATTTGTTCCGCCGGTTTGGCATAGCGGCAGAGACACACTCCTCGCCACCCAGCTGCTTCGCATCTAGACATCATCCCCCGAACCTTGTCGCGGTTTCCCGCTGACGGCCTTGCGGTCAGCCGACCAAACCACCACATTTGATTTTTCAAAGGAGAAAAATCCATGAAGAAGATACGTGCATTGGTGTTGATGGCAGTGATGGCACTTGGTTTCGCGGGTGCAGTCCAGGCGGCGAACGCAGCGTGCTGCGATTCTCCGGCTTGCTGCGCTTCCTGCGACGGCTCGTGCTAGCAGCAAGCTAAGCGGTTGAACCAGAGAAGGCGCGAGCCGCTGGTTCGCGCCTTTTTTTGGGCGTCCCAGACCCAACGCCCGGCGGTCTGAAGAACTCCGCCACAAATCCCCACGCCTCACCCCGCAGTGATGCGTGATAACATCCCCGCCATCTTACCGGCCCACACACACCATCCCAGGTATCTCACAGCAGCGCGACCAAGTTCGCGCCACATCAGCGGAGGCGAAAAATGAATCTCACCGACATACAGAAACAGATGATGAAGACTTTTTTGCACCTGCGGGTGGGGATGGGGGTGCTGGGCATCATCTTCCCGTTCCTGCTGTGGTGGGGCGGACGTATCGTCTACCACCTTCCGCAGGCCGATTCGATGAGCGCTTACTATCACGCCACTCCGGGCTGCATCGACATCCATTTGGACATCCCGGGACAATGCACGGTCGATGCCGAGCATCCCCTGCCCCTGCCCACCGGCACCGGGCCAATGCGCGACTGGTTCGTCGGCATTCTTTTTGCGATTGGCGTGGGATTGTTTCTGATCAAAGGCTTCAGCGTGTGGGAAGACTGGCTGCTGACCATTGCCGGAATTTTGGCGGCGGTAGTGGCGACCAATCCCATGCCCTGGGTGCCCGGATCACCGACGCCATGGCACGTCCATTACATCGCGGCGGTCACCTTTTTCGTGCTGATCGGCCTGGTCATCTGGATCTGTTCGGATAAGACGCTGAGCCTGATGCCCTCCACCATCCCGAACCGCGCGGACGTGATCCGGCGTTACAAGTACACCTATCGCGCGCTGGCCATCGTCATGGCCGTCTCCCCCTTTGCAGCCATCGGCCTCTTCATGGGTTTGGGCATGCCTCAAGGCATTTTTTGGGCGGAGGCCCTAGGCGTAATCTCCTTCGGCGCCTACTGGCTATTCAAGACCAAAGAGCTGCGCCTAAGCGACATAGAAGCCCGAGTCATGCGCGGCGAAATCAGGATGGATACTTCCAAGTTGCAATAAGGCGAGGCAGGATTCGGCACCCGGCAGCGAAACGGTATCCAGTGCGAAAAATAGAAGGCCATTTCGATTGGAGCAAGCATGGTACGGATCGATCAGCGCGCAACTGGTTTCCTCTCGTTCCGCAAGGCAGCTTTATTTCTAGTTCTTAGCATTTGTATCGTGGTATCCGGATGCAGTTCCGAGAAGATTTGGTCAGCTGAAGCCAAATCGCCGGATGGGAGCAGGGTTGCGACAGGACACACCGTGGCGCGCAGTGGATTCGGAACGGGCTATATATGGACCGGTGTATACCTGAATTGGACCAGCGGTTCGCAACCTGCGAAGGAAATATTGCAACTCTCCGACGATTATGAGATGCCCTACGATGAGAAAAGTGTGGAGATGAAATGGTTAACTCCGACGCACCTAGAACTGACGTATAGGGGACACCGGACGCTAGACTTTCAGGCGGTCAAGTGCTTCGGCATCGACATTTCCGTGCGAGACCTGTCGAGTGTGACGCCCGGCACTCCACATTAGAGGGTCGTTATCTTTTTCAGGTGCCGCAAAAGATAAACCCTTGTGCCGCGAAGGGCCTGCCACCCGCCGCGGCGAAATCAGGGTGAACACTTCCAAGTTGCAATGAGGCGGGTGGCGCACCCTACGTGGTCGTTGACGGCGCTCGGCCCCGCAATACCGGTGCGGTGGTTGTTGTTGCAGTTGAGCAGTGTTTTGGTTTTTCTTGATCCGGTGCCGCGCACTTTGCGTTTTGGGCCAAGGGTGCGCAGCGTTCAGTCCATCGCGCGCTGCGCCATGAATGCTTTGACAACGCTTCGCGATTGTTCTACAAGCACTCCAGACGGAAGCTCCACAGGAGAATTCATGAGCGGATTGATCTGGTGGCTGATTGTGGGCGGAGTTGCAGGACTACTGGCCGGCTTGGTGATGAAGGGCGGCGGGTACGGAGTGGTCGTTGACATTGTTTTGGGAATTCTCGGCGCGTTCGTAGGCGGTTGGGTCTTTGGCCTGTTGGGCATTGGCGCCGGCGGCGGCATGATCGGATCGATCGTGGTGGCGTTCATCGGCGCGTGCATCCTGATTGGCATCACGCGCATGATAAAACGAGCCTGACCCGCGAGCGCGAAGCTGACCCGCACTGGCATCGAAGCAGCTAGCGCGGGTCAGTGCTTCTGCGGCGCCGTCAGCGGCGGCGAAGACGGCGTCTGGTTCTGGGCCTGCATCTGCAGCGACTGCGCCAGACTGATCAGATTCTGTGGCACCACACGAATAATCCCACGCCGCGGGCTATCAATATCCGCAATCGCGAAGAACGCCACGCACAGCACGAACGGCAGAATCAGCAGCCGCGAGAATTGGCGTTCCAGGCGCCGCGAATCGAAGCCAATCAGCAAGTTCGCACAAATCCCCACAGCAACCATCAGCACCCACGCTCCGGGCGGAATGCGATTCCACCAGGCGGCCTGGGTGTAACCCTGCGAATTGAGCACGTCGTTCATGCCGGCGGCAGCCAGCGCGGTAAGTTGGTTGGGTTGCGCCAGGGCCGGGGCTTGCACGCTGAGCCACAGGCTGTTTTGCAGTTGGATGGTTTTCGCGTCGCTCTCCTG
Organism: uncultured Acidobacteriota bacterium; assembly: GCA_963711325.1. Lineage (GTDB taxonomy): Bacteria > Acidobacteriota > Terriglobia > Acidiferrales > UBA7541 > Palsa-295. Next base: position 912,329 of record CAVQDR010000003.1, read on the forward strand.
AATTTCGTCTGGGGTGCGATCGAGGTAGAACAGCACGCGCTGATCGAGGTACTCGCGCAGCAGCGCGCGAACGTTCGCGGCGTCGGCGGCGGGCAGCAGCCCGGCGCGAACGTACTCGGTGCCAATCGCGTTGGCTTCGGCTTCTTCCAGATTTTTGCGTTGGTCGTAGCGGCTGACCGCCATCGAAAAACTGAAGCCGATGATCAGGCTCAGCAGAGTCAGCGTGCCGGCGACGACCAAATCCAGGTCGTGGTAGGAGTTTTCGTCCAGGTCGATCCGCCTGCTGCGCAGGAAAAATCCGAAGCGCGCGGCGAGGTACATCACCACGAAGCTGAAGGCGAACACGAATAGCGGTAAGTGAGTCAGACGCGACATCTTCTGCAGTCTCCTGTCCTGCTGGGTAAGCACTCTATCGCGAATCGGTGTGGAAAGAATGTCGTCTGCAGACTCACCGGCGGCGGAACGGACGACCCCGAAGCGGCGCGGCGGCACGGCCATGGCAGCGGCTCCGGCGGGGTACTAAAAAAAAGCCAGTATTGCCATTTTGCCCGTCTGGGGGTACACGTTGAATAGGGAGTGAAACGCATGCCTCACTACTTCGTCTTGTACGAGAAGATTCCCCGGGATGGCAGCAAATTGCTCACGCTGATTCTGAACGTCAAGGCCATTCGAGGAACGCTAAAGAACTTCGCGGCGCGGACTTCGAACAAAATTGTGGTGGTGGATCTGGCGTCCAGCAAAATCGTGGCGACGGCGAATGCCCACCGCTGAGTTCGCCGTTTATTTTTGGCCTGGATGCCAGTGATGAATCGATTCGATGCGCCGCAGCTTGTCGAAATCGTTCAGGCTCTGATTGCGTTTTACGCTCGGTCCGACCGGCGGCCAGCCGAGCGAGTCGGATTTGATCTTCAGGATGCCTTCAGCGGCTAGAACCATTTCGGCCGCTTCCCTTTCGTCCGCCGCGCAACTGCTGAGCGTTTTTCGGCGCCGCACAATCGCGGTTTCCACCGCGGCTACCAGCTCGGTCAGTTTGCGACGGTCGTGCTCGACCTGGGCGGCTTGATACAACTCCACCCAGGAGCCATGCATTGGAGCTTCTGCACTTGCCATCTCGACTTACTCCATTCTGTGGAAGGCGCGAATGACGCCAAAACGGCCAGGAGATTCACTCTAGGCTCTTCGCCACAGTAAGTCGAAGCAAATCGGCAGATGCGAGCGATGGCTGAAATTGATGGATGAGATTTTCCGTCAGACTCCATGCAGAGCAACCAGCCTAAGAATGTGGCACGGTCAGTGACATTAGCCTGCCGCCCTGCTACCATCGCGCCGTCCCACTAGCATCCTGCCGCGCTTTCGCCCTCTACGGCTCTGTGCGAAATCTGACAGAGCTCACGCTCAGCGCCCTTCCCTTTCCTGCCACGCGGCGAGGATGTGCCAAGTGTCTACGGGCCATGGCCCTCTTCAGAAAAGAGCGACTGTTCCGGAACCTCGCCACTCCTCCTGGAAGCATTGTCTCAAAGTCGCTCTGCGCGAATCTCACAACGGTCCGTTGCTCACTCGGGTTCACGCGGCGGAGGCGGCTCTGTTTTTGCGCTGGCAGGAATTGCAAGCCGATCAGACTGAGCGACAAGAACGCGCCGACATGCTCGCGGCCTGCGACCAACTGCTAGCCCTCAAGGTTCACAAACTCAACTGGCCTGCGCTACATGGATAGCCGTAATGCACGTGGAACGAGCATGCGCACAGGCGCAATAACGGTGCGAAGCTCGGACGCATCTCCGCGTTTCAAGGCCAGAATGGCCGGCGTGTTTTATGTACTGACCGCCGCGACCTCGGTGTTCGGCCAGATGTACGTGCTAAGCAAAGTGGTCGTCGACGGCGACGCCGCAGCTACCGCCGCGCGCATCCTGGCGCATCAGAATTTCTTTCGCTTGGGATTCGCAATCCTGCTGCTCTCGATCATGTTCTCGATCGCGATGACCGTTCTCTTCTATGAATTATTCGAGCCGGTGAGCCGCACCGTTTCTTTGCTGGCGGCGTTCATCCATCTGGTGGGCCTCGCGATTATGGGAGTGGGCAGCCTGCTGCAACTCGCGCCCTTGTCCATACTGGGCGGCGCCCAGTACCTGAGCGCATTCAAGGTCGAGCAGTTGCAGGCGCTGGCCAACCTGTCGCTGCAATGCAGCGCGCAGGCCTTCGATGCCTTCATCGTTTTTTTCGGATTTTACTGCGTGCTGCTGGGCTACTTGATTTTCAAATCGACTTTTCTGCCTCGCATCATTGGCGCGCTGATGGCGCTGGCCGGTTTGGGTTACCTGACGTTTCTGTTTAAACCGCTAGCAGACCATCTCGCGCCGTATAATCTGTTCCCCGCCGCCCTGGGAGAAGTCTCGCTGATGCTGTGGCTGCTGATCGTAGGCGTGAACGTGCAACGATGGAACGAAAGGGCCAGCGCGACAAAAGAAGCCCTCGCTGTCTGACGTATCGGGAAACTGCCGTGGGAGATAAATGAGCGCAACACCGCATGCAGCCCCTATGCCTGTAACGGTTATCCTCGCCGACGATTCCGAAGTCATGCGTGGGGCGATACGTCAGCTTCTAGCGGCAGACTCACGGATATCGCTCATCGGCGAGGTGACGAACTTCATCGAATTAGCCGCGGCGGCAACTGCGCTTCGTCCGCATGTTCTGTTGGTGGACATCCACATGGCCGGTCGAAACGAAGTCCCATCTGATTTCTTCAGCACTCAGCTCGCGGGCTGCAAACTCTTGGCGATTTCGTTGTGGAACGACGCTGAAACCTTGCGGCTGGCCGACAGCATCGGAGCGGTAAAGCTCCTGTGCAAGAGTGATATGTCCGCCGAACTAATTTTGGCCATCTTGCAACTGGCGGCCTAATAAAGACGACGGGTTCGCGCGGCGGTTGCAACACTCGCTTAAAATCCTCGAGCCGGAGCTTGAGAGTCGTTACTTCATGCAACTATTCGAACTCCACGATCAACCTTGGTTCCCCGCCTTCCTGCGCGACTATGTCACCGATGCCCTGCAAGCCGTCTTGAATCTCGGCGGTCTGTATCGCCACAGCGCTCCTCGATTGAACCGAGCTTTCAGCGCGGCCCGCTCGTCTCGCATCGTGGATCTGTGTTCCGGAGGCAGCGGGCCGTGGCCCTGGTTGCATGAAACTCTTCGAGACTCAGACGGTCGTCTTGCGGAAGTATGTCTTACCGATTTGTATCCAAGCGCGTCAACCATCGCGCGCCTGGACCGATCGGTCCGCGGCTCAATGACCTACTGCACCGAATCGATCGACGCTACCCAGGTTCCATCTCGCCTCGTCGGGTTCCGAACTATCTTCAGCTCGTTCCATCACTTTCCTAAACGTGAAGCGATCGGCATTTTGCAAAACGCCGTCGACAACCGCCAAGGCATCGGAGTTTTTGAAGCAGCTCGCCGCCATCCGCTCACCATGGCCTTCACCGTTTTCATGTTTCTGGGCGCTCTGGTCGCCACCCCGTTCATGCGTCCCTTCCGCTGGGACCGCCTTTTCTGGACGTACGTGCTTCCGGTGATTCCCTTCACCCTGTTTTGGGACGGCCTCATGTCCTGCTTGCGCGCGTATTCCTCGCAGCAGCTTCACGAAATGATCGCGTCAGTCGACGCGCACGGCTACCGCTGGGAGGTCGGCGAAGAAGCAGCCGGCTTCGCTGTTGTAACCTATCTCGTCGGCTACCCCGCCGAATGTACTCCGCTCCTCACGCCAACCCTCTGAACCCGCACCGTTGCCCGCCGATGAGGCCGCTTGTATCCGAACCACGCGACTTATCGGGAGTTTGCCACGGTCAGGACTTGCGCTCTAAGATGAAGCGCTCATCCTCGTCTTCAAAGTAAGCCAATTTTCCCGGAATTCATGAAATGAACGTGCCCATTTGTCTTCCAACGGTCTCTTTCAATGCGGTTTCCAAATCGATTTCTTTACCGTCCACATCAGCGTTTTCCGAAATAACCCAGCATTTGCTAACCGCGCCTTTTGCAGTTAGCAATTTTACAAGCGCCGAAGGATTGCTCTGGTTACCGGGAATTCTCGTCGCAAATTTGGGGTCTAAGTGCTTGAAGTGAGCGAGCACACTAGTAAATTTCTTTCTATTTTTTGAGCTTTTCAGAAACTCCAGATACCGCTCCTGTCGAGCCGGAAGAATAAAAGCCTTCACCACCGCCTCTTCATGATTCATGGGTGTGGATGTTAAATCCTGAGCGGAGAGCCAGTCAATTATTACGGCACAACCGCATGTCCGCTAACCCGGCTACTCAGAAATTTGCCAAGATTTTGTGCGATAAATGTGCGCCGCTAGCTCAGCGCCTCACTTGCTCTTGATCGCCCGAATCTGCAATTTCGTATTCATCACCGCTGGATGTAACACCCCATCCTGCTCGTACGGCACGAAAATCCAATTCCGCGCGCTCGCCGCAACGCGATCACCAATGCCCGCATTCGTCGCCTTGGTAATTTCCACCTTTTGTACCAGCCCATTCGTTCCGATCAAGAGCTTCAAGTCAACCTCGGCCAGCCCCTGATAATCCTGCGTCACCACGATCCGCTCAGTGTCGCAGGAAATGCACTCAATGCCGCTCCTGGCCGGCGCATTCAACGGCGGAGCAAATATCCGCGCAGCGATGGGAGTCGAACTCACCAGGTACGGTGGCATCTTTGGTGAAGCGGTCACCGCAGCGCACCTCAAATCGGTGCTGACGCTGCAAATCTCGCCCTGTGCCACCGCCCATTTCGAGGTGACGATCTTTTCCGCCGCAAAGGTCCAATACATCGGGGGATCGGCAGGCGGTATCGCGATGCCGGCGCCGTCCCAGTACAAACAGCCCTGATCGTTGCATTCCGAGAATTCTTTCTGCTCCCAACGATCGAGATGGGTCCAGTTCACTCCGTCCGCGGAATGCATTACCAGTGAAACGCCATACCCGCCCCCGGGTTTCTGCCACTCGATCACTTCGTAGCCGGTAATCCAGTACTCGCCGTCACGCCTGTAGAATGTCCAAATTCCGATGTGCGCGATGTCGGTCACTTTCCACGTCGCTCCGCCGTCCTGCGTCAGATACAACACTTGATGGTTCGCGCGGGAGTTTCCCTCGCTCATGATGATCGCCATTCGTTTCGCATCCAACGCCACCACCGTCGAAACCCACGACATCCGCTTGTAGTCGTCATCGCCCAAATCAATTTTCACCGTCGCCCAACTCTTCCCGCCATCCGGCGTGATATACACCGCGTTCTTTCCGTGAGCGATTCCATGCGCTTCGTCCGCAAACGACAGCTCATAAATCACCGGCGAAGGCGATGGCAGGCCCGACCACGTTTTGCCGCCGTCCTTGGCCACCAAGAAATTGTTTCCCGTTCCCGCCGCGTAGCCGAACTGCTCGTTCGCGAATCCCATGCTCAACAACAAACCGCTCGTCGCCGAATGCGCTGCCGTCCACGTTTTGCCACCGTCGCTCGAACTCGCGATCATCTCGTCAGCCCCGCAAACCCACATTGTGTTGCCCTGGGCCGTGATGAAGAGTGGTCGGGAAGGCAGCGTGACGCTGCTCCACTCTGACGCGGTCACCATCGTTGCTGTGGCCAGGAACAAAGCTACCGCCGCGATCGCCCCCTTCAGAATTTTCACACCCCGCCTCCTGGTGCCTACCCGCGCATCGTATAACAGCACTCGGCAAAATCGGAGTCCAGTAGCGCGACACCGCAAAAAAAAGGAGTAAAAACGGGAGCGATGCACTAGGATCAGCGGTTAACGGGAGGCAACGTAACGATCTTGATATCCGCGGCCAAAGTAGCGCGTCCGCACACGATTGGTCTGTTCCCTTATGGATGCTTGCTGCTCGCCAGCATCTTTACCGCCCAATCCTCGCAGGCCCAGAATTCCCCTGCAGCAAATGCGCCGCCGGTGAACGGGTCCCCATCCGCTTCCGAATCAGCCCTATCCCAAACAACGCCGCCACAAACCAGCGAGTCTCCTGCGGAAATGACCACGCATACCGCACAGGTGCCGTTAGAATCGCACGTGAATCTCGTCCCGGTGCGCGTGGTCGTGCACGACTCCAGGGGAAATGTCGTCAGCGATCTTCGCCAGTCCGATTTCGAGATACGCCAGGACGGAAAACCGCAGGTCATTTCTCATTTCTCGGTCGAAACGCCGGCCTCGATGGCGGTGCGGGCAGTGCATGGCACGCCCGGCGAAAAACCGCTCGAAACGATAACACCTTCAACTGCCCCGCCAGCTGCCGGCGTTGCTCTGCCGTCACGCTTCGTCGCCCTGGTGGTTGACGATGCCCACATCGACGTCGGCGAAATCGTACGCGTCCGTCTGGCGGCAACGCGCTACCTGAATCAATTCGTAAAGCCCGACGAGCGTGTCGCGCTCTTCACCGTGTCCGGCCAGTCGCAAGTGGATTTCACCGACGATAAATCAAAAATCGAGGAGCAACTCAAGCTTCTGGTTCCCCGTCCGGTGGCCACCGCCAGCCCGGCCTCCACGGATTGCCTGAACATCACCTACTTCCAGGCCGACCTGATTCAAAATAATAATGACCAGCAGGCCAACGCCGCCGCGCTGGCCGACGCCACGGCTTGCTCCGACATCGAACGATATCCGTCTCAGTCCAAAGGACCGGACTTGACCTCGTCGGCGCGCCAGGCGGACGCGCAACAAATGGTGGCGGCCACCGTCGCCATCGTTCTGCAGGCGGGAAATGCCGGGACCCAAGCCAGCGTGCGCCGCCTCGATGAAATCGTGCGGCGCATTTCCGTGATGCCCGGCCAGCGCAGCCTGGTCCTGATTTCTGGGGGCTTTCTCACCTCTACCTACGATTGGGAGGTGTCCCGGCTCATCGATCGAGCCACTCAAAAAAATGTCTTTATCAACACGCTCGACGCCCGCGGCCTGTACACCGTGGATTCCGGCGACACCCTGGCCCAGACGGTTCCCTTGCACGGCAACGGACAGGCCCAGGCCTTGTCCGCGCAATACGGAATCGACCAGGAGCGTCACCAATCCGAAGTTCTCGCCGACCTGGCGGACAGCACCGGCGGTTTTTATTTCCGCAATAATAACGACCTCGATGCCGGCCTCCGCCAGACCGCTGCGGAGCCCGCCGTTTCGTATCTGCTGGCCTTCGTTCCGTTGGGCGTCAAGAGCGACGGAAAATTTCATACCATCAGCGTGAAGCTGCTGACCAAAGATCACTACACGGTCCAGGCCCGCCGTGGTTTTTTCGCTCCCACTCGCGGCAAGACGCCGGAAGAACTGGCCAAGCAAGAAATTATCGACGCGGTCTTCTCCCAGGACGAACAGCAGGGTCTGCCCGTGCAACTGCATCTGCAATATCTTAAAGTCGATGAGGTCAACGCCAAGCTGGCCGTGCTAGCTCACGTGGATATCGGCCGCATGAATTTCGAGCGCAGCGACGGTCGCAACGTAGACCACCTCACCATCGTCGCAGCGCTATTCGATCGCAACGGTAACTATCTCAGCTCCGATCAGAAGACCCTCGACATGCGGCTGAAGGATTCCACCCTGGAAAAACTGCACCAAAGCGGCGTAACCGTGAAGATGAATTTCGAAGTGAAATCGGGCAGCTATCTGCTGCGCTTGGTGGTCAGCGATTCCAAAGCCTCCCAAATCGCTTCGCGCAACGGGCTGGTAGAGATTCCCTAGGATTTTGCGGCGAGCGCGAATTCCTGCAGTAGATCAGGCATCGGAGCGATCTTGCCCGTTGTCGGAGTGCGACCGGCGGGTGACCCTCGGCTCAATCTCCGGCTGTTAGTTTTGACAATGGTTTCCTCCCCGGTTGCGCACCTAACATACGCCATCAACACCCACCGGGTAACGGATGCACGGATGGACTGCTGTCGCACCACAAAAAAGAGGATTATGAATCGGATACGGTTGGGATTGATCTTGGCCCTTACATTCGCTTGTCCGGCTCTCGCCCAGCACAAACAGCAGGATCGCATCGAAAACTCCGGCAGAGTCTTGAAGGAAATCCTCAAGGCGTCCAGTACGATTCCTCAGTCGGTGCTTGACAAGGCCGACTGCATCGTCATTCTGCCTTCCGTAATAAAGACGTCTTTCGGTTTGGGCGGTAGTTTCGGCCGTGGGATGATGACCTGTCGCGGTGGCGAATCGTTTAACGGTCCCTGGAGCGCTCCGACCATGATGTCGCTCTTCGGAATCAGCGCGGGTCCGCAATTCGGAGCCGAAGCCACGGACTTCGTGCTGCTGCTCATGACCCCACGTTCCGCCTCGAGCATACTCACCAGTAAGGTCAAGCTGGGAGCCGACGCTACGGCCGCCGCTGGCCCGTTTGGCCGCACCGCTTCCGCCGAAACCGATATCAACATGCGCGCCGAAATCCTTTCCTATTCTCGCGCCCGGGGAATCTTCGCGGGTGTTTCTCTCGCCGGCTCCACGCTCCGCGCCGACAATGACGGCAATACCAAGCTCTACGGCAAACCAGTCGCCGCGAAAGACATCGTCTTCAGCAAAGCCGTCGAAGTCCCACCCTGCGCCGCGGAGCTCCTCGCGACTCTGCAAAAGGCCACGCCCACAAACAAAAGTGCAAAGTAATCTACCCGCCGGAAACCTGGCGCAACTCCTGATAAGCTTCCGTCGAGAGGCACACGGGTGTTTGTTCGGTTTGTCGTAACTGAAATCGACGATGATTCGCGGCAGCCCCTCGGTGTCTTTCATGCAATAGCCAAGCTACGTGGTCGCGGGGTGCTTACGTCTGAGGAGCAGCAGCAAGAGATAGAGATTGGGAAATGGTTCGACAAGAATTTGGCGAAGCCCACACGATTTACCACTTCAAAGCCACCGCACTATCGCAAGCAAAGTAAGGCCATATCGTGGTTCAGAGATTCCGCTCACGCGCACAGCTCGCAGATCAGGCGATTGATAGCCATCTTAGAACATCATGGCGTTTCCGTTCGGATGCTCACGACCATCCGAGTCAGTTACGTAACGTACGAGGATGAGCACCAAATTGTAGCCGAGCCCTTTGCGGGAGAGTTCTGAGCAACCCCGCCAGTCGTGTCTCGAAGTCCTGATGAAACGCCGTTACAATCGTTACAGGAGCTGCAGAAATCATGAGAAAGATTAATGTTTCTGAATTTGTCTCCCTCGACGGCGTGATTCAGGCGCCGGGCGGCGCGGAGGAAGATACTAGCGGCGGCTTCGCGTATGGCGGGTGGATCATTCCACATTCCGACGCTGAAAGTTCAGCGGCCATCCGCAAACAGATGAGCCTGCCTTTCGATTTGTTGCTGGGGCGCAAAACCTTCGAATCCTGGGCCCAAATCTGGCCCCAGCAAGGCGACCTTTGGCCCGAGGTTCACACCGCGACCAAGTACGTAGCCTCGAATACCATGACCGCTCACGAATGGCAGCCGTCCGTATTTGTAAGCGGAGATATCAGCGACAAAATCGCCAAACTCAAACAACAGGAAGGGCCGGACCTGCACGTTTACGGCAGCGCCAATCTGGTTCAGACCCTGCTCAAGCATGATTTGGTCGATGCCCTCTGGCTGAAGATATTTCCGATCACGCTAGGCAGCGGCAAACGCTTGTTCGTCGACGGCGCGATCCCCGCGGCTTTCAAAGTCACCGAAAGCACAGTCACCTCGAAAGGCGTCGTTATCATTAATTACGAGCGCATACCAAAGCGAACAGGATTTTGGGAGCTGGGCCTAACGCCCAAGCCCTGATCAACTCCGTTACCACCGTAACCGCCATAACCGAAATCAACGCCGCCGACTCTTGCAGAATTTTCGATCGTCGCGCGCAGAAATGAACCCGCATCCGACTACAAACCTATTGCACGAAACCCGTAATGTAAACCTCGATCTCCCCACTGGCAAAGTTTTCCACCGCGATGCCGGACTTTCCACTAATAGGCGTGAAGACCAGCGGCGTGGGGTAAGCAACGCTCAGAGTTTGCGCCGCTGACACGAGCAGTTGCAGCGAGGACGTTGCGCTGTCAATAGACGCGTCCCCGGACGTGAGACCGCAAACATTTATGGGTTTTTTGTCACCGCTGGGGCTTGGGGGCCTGCGAGAGCGCCGCCCATCCACTGCGGATCGCTGAGATTCCAACCGCCGCCCAAAGCTTTGTAAAGCTGGACAATTATGGTCCGCCGATTCAGCTCAGTCTGCGCGGCCGCGTTTTGAGCCGGATATAGCAGCTGCTGGGCTTCGAGGACTTCGTAGTAGTTCGCCTTTCCGGTTTCGTACCGCTGCATCGAGATCTTCACGGCTACTTCGTAATTTTCCACAGAGCGTTTCTGCTCGATCAAAGTCGCGTCGAATTTTTGGCGTGAAATGAGCGCATTGGCCACGTCCTGAAAAGCATTCAGCGCCGTTTGCTGATACTGAAGCTGCGCCTGCTGCCATGCCGCGACGGCCTGCCGCTTCTGCGCGGTGAGCGCGCCGCCCTGATAGATCGGTCCGGTCATGTTGGCCGCGATACTCCAAACGGTGGCCTGGCCGCTGGTGATCGCTGAAAGCGGAGTGCTCGCGCGGCCGAACAGCGCGGTGAGGCCGATCTGGGGGAAAAAGTTTGCGGTGGCGACGCCAACCTGCGCGTTTGCCGAGCGCATCTGCTGTTCAGCCTGCAGGATGTCCGGCCGGCGCTCCAATAGCGCGGACGGCAGTCCAGCGGGAATGTCGGGAGGAACAATCTCATCGAGAAGTTTGGCGTCGTGCGGAATCGGGCCGGGATTCTCGCCGAGCAGAACGCTGATCTGATTTTCCTTCAGAGCAATTTGCCGTTCGGTTTCGGGGATGGCCGCAGCGGACGTGGCCTGCGCGGCTGCGGCGCGGGAGGTATCCAGTTTCGTCCCGACACCGCCTTCAAACCGCTGGTTGAAGAATTTCAATGTATCGCCGAAGGAAGCGGTAGTGTCTTTCGCGATTTGAAGTTCAAGCTCAAGTTCGAGCAACTCGAAGTAAGCCTGAGCCACATCGCTCACCAGCGTCAGCATTACGCCGCGGCACGCCTCTTCGGTGGCCAGGTATTGCGCGCCTGCCGATTCATTTAGGCGGCGAATTCGCCCCCAAACGTCCACTTCCCACGCTACGCTCGCCGCGCCAACGAAAGTTCCGCGAGTGCTGCCGCCGTTTGGTGAAACAACGCCGGCGAATTCGTTTCGGCCGTCGCTGTTCACCGTGGAATAGTTGACGAACGGCAAAAATTGCGAACGCGCCTGCGCCTCAATTTGGCGCGACTGCTCGACTCGCGATATCGCGATTCGCAGATCGTAATTGTTTTTCAACGCGGTCCGAATCAGCTCCTGCAGCCTGGGATCCTTGAACACTTCCCACCACGGCAAGTCGGCCAGCGAGGCCTGCTGCGCCTGACCTTCCGCACTGCGAAAGTCCGCCGGGACATCAACTGCCGGGCGCTTGTAATTCGGGCCTACCGCACAACCCGACAGAATGATCGCGACCGAAAGCGCCGCGGCCAGTGGGCGAGCAACAATTTGCATGCGCCTGGCCTGCCTGCGTGGGCTCGATTTTGTTCGCGATGATTCTCGCATCGTCATAATTCGTGGTCCCAGCTTACAGATTGGAACTAGTCTCCCGGCGCCAGACCGGGCTTCTCCGGCGCGGGCTTCGGCTTCGCGTGCGCGCGATCTGCTCCGCTCAGCTTTTCAATTCCGTAGAACAGCGCAGGAACCAGGAAAATGGCGATGCCGCTCGCGGCGACCATTCCGCCGATCACGGCAGTGCCCATCACTTGCCGCGAAACCGCGCCCGCGCCAGTCGCGCGCCAAAGCGGAACGCATCCGAGAATGAACGCCAACGACGTCATCAAAATCGGCCGGAGCCGAAGCTTGGCGCCTTCGAGCGCCGCATCGACCAGCGGCTTTCCGTTTTCAAATTCCGCCTTCGCGAATTCCACGATCAAGATCGCGTTTTTCGCGGCGAGGCCGATCAGCATCACCAGACCGATTTGCGCGTACACGTTGAACTCGATACCCAGACTTTCAAAGCGATGCAGAACGGCGAGGCCGAACATTCTGCGCGAGAAGAGCGCCAGGAACGCGCCCATCACCGCCACCGGAGTGCTGAGCAACACGCTGAACGGCAAAGTCCAGCTCTCGTATAACGCCGCGAGAATCAGGAACACAAAAAGAATCGAGAATCCAAAGATCACCGCCGGCGACACGCCTTTCTGCGCCTTCTGTTCCTGGAAGGACATGCCCATGTAATCGAAGCCCATTCCCGGCGGCATGGTTTCGGCAAACACTTCTTCGAGCGCCTTCATGGCTTGCTCGGAGCTGTAGCCGGGCTTGGTGTTGCCGTTGATTTGAACGCACTGGTAAAGGTTGTAGTGCATGGTGAATTCAGGGCCGAGCCGGCGTGAGATGGTGGTGATCGCGGACAGCGGCACCATCTGTCCGGTGTTGTTGCGGACGTAGAATTTTCCGACGTTGTCCGACGTCGTGCGGAAACTGCCTTCGGCCTGCACGTAAATCTGCCAAACGCGGCCAAAGCGATTGAAGAAATTGATGAACGCGCCGCCCATGAATGCCTGCAGCGTCTGGTAGACGTCGCTTAGTGCCAGGCCTTGTTTCAAAACTTTGTCACGATCGACTTTCACCGAAAGTTGAGGAACCGAGGGCAGCGCCGTAGTGAACACCAGCGCGAATTCAGGCCGTTTGCGCGCCGCGGCCATAAACTTCTCTTGATTCGCGCGAAGGAAGTCGACGCCCTGTCCGCTTCGGTCTTCCAGGACGAAGGTGACGCCCCCTGAAGCGCCGACCCCAGGAATTGCGGGCGGTGGGAACGCGACCGTGACCCCCTCGGCAATGGTGCGTAGCGCGGTGTTCAAATGAATTTTGATGGCCCAGTATTGCTCGTCGTCGGCCTTGCGTTCCTTCCATTCCTTCAGTGTCACCCAGAAAAAAGAGCTGTAGGTATTCTGAACGCCGCTCAACATGTTGTAGCCGACCACCGTCGTCACGTGATCGACGCCCGGAGTCTGCATCAGAATGTCTTCCACTTTTCGCGACGCGGCGGTAGTTCGTTGGAGGGATGAGGCGTCCGGAAGTTGCAGCGCGACGAACAAGTAGCCTTGGTCCTCTTCAGGCAAAAAGCTTTTCGGCAATTTCGCGCCAAAGATCCCGGCAAGCACGGTGAACACCAGCAGCAGAACGATGGTGATCCCCATTTTGTGGATGAGCGTTGAGCACCAGTTCACGTATCCGGTGGTCGCGCGGCCGAAGGAACGGTTGAACCAATTGAAGAACTTTTTCAGCGGTCCTCTCGATTCCGTTTTTGGCCGCAACAGCAGCGCCCCAAGCGCCGGGCTGAGCGTGAGCGCATTGAACGCGGAGATGATCACCGAAACCGCGATGGTCACCGCGAACTGCTGGTACAAACGCCCGGTGATGCCGGGAACGAACGCGGTGGGAATAAAAACCGCCGAGAGTACGATCGCGATTCCGATCACCGGGCCAGAGACCTCTTCCATGGCCTTAAACGCGGCGTCTTTTGGCGACAGGCCGTGTTCGATGTGATGCTCGATTGCTTCCACCACCACGATCGCATCGTCAACCACCAGACCAATCGCGAGAACCAGGCCAAATAGCGATAGCGTGTTGATCGAAAAGCCGAGCATCGGAAAAACGAGAAAGGTGCCGATCAGCGAGACCGGCACCGCAAGCAAAGGAATCAGCGTGGCGCGCCAGCCTTGGAGGAAGATGTACACGACGATGATGACCAGGACGAGCGCTTCGAGCAGCGTCATCAGGATTTCGTGGATGCCTTCCGTAACCGGCAGCGTGGTATCGAGCGCGATCACGTAGTCCAAGCCCGCTGGAAAACTCTTCTTGGCTTGGGCCATCAGATCTTTCGCGCCCTGCGCGGCTTGGATGGCGTTCGAACCGGGGAGCTGGTAGATGGCGATTACCGCTGCGGGTTTGCCGTCCAGGTGGCCGGTGAGATTGTAAAACTGGGTGCCAAGTTCGATTCGCGCCACATCCTTGAGCCGAATGAACGAGCCGTCGGAATTCGCGCGAACCACGATGTCTTCGAATTCCTCCTGCGACACCAACCTGCCCTGCGCGATCACCGCGTACGTATAGTCCTGGCCGGCGGGAACGGGTTCGCCGCCGATTTGCCCGGCCGGGTTCACGGTGTTCTGCGCTTTCACCGCCGAAATGATTTCCGGCACGGTGATCTGCAGCTTGGCCAGCTGGTCCGGGTTCACCCAGAAGCGCATGGCGTACTGGCCGGCGCCGAAAATCGTGACGCTGGCGATGCCGTAGGAGCGCGTCAGCGGGCTGAGCAGATTGATGTACGCGTAGTTGGCGAGAAATTTGGAGTCGTATTTCCCTTCGGGAGAGTAAAGATTGAAAAGCATCAGCGGCGCGGACGTCGACTTCTGCACGATCACGCCCTGGGCGTTCACCTCCGCCGGCAGTTGCGACGCGGCCTGCGATTGGCGCATCTGGGTGAGAATCAGGTCGGTATTGGGATCGGTGGCGATATTGAAATCTACGGTGGACTTCATCTGCCCGTTGTTGGCGTTCAACGAGTACATGTATTCCATGTTGTCGACGCCGCTCATTTGCTGCTCGATGGGCGTCGCCACAGATTGGTCCACGGTCATCGCATCCGCACCGGGATACGTGGCGGTAATTTGAATTTGAGGGTCGGCGATATTTGGAAATTGCGCGGTGGGCAAACTGTACATCGCGGCCGCGCCCGCGATCACCATGACGATAGCGATCACGATCGCCACGATCGGCCGGTTGATGAAAAACTTTGACATCGTTTCGATCCTCGATCCCGCGGCGCGCTACTGCTTGTTTTCTGCCGTTGCCGCCCCAGCCACATACGGCTTGGGATTCACCATGATTCCGTCCTGCACTTTCTGTATTCCGTCCGCGACGACTCGATCGCCTAACTTCAGGCCGTCGGTGACGATCCACATGTCGCCACTCTTCGCGCCAATCTTGATCGGCTCGATGTGAACCTTGTTATCGCTGCCGACAATCGCCGCCATGAAGCCGCCCTGCACTTCGCTCACTGCGCGCTGCGGCACCAGCAGTGCGCCGGCTTGCGTGTTCGTCACCGTGCTGACGCTGCCGAAGCCGCCGGGACGCAGAACATTCCCGGGATTCGGAAATGCGATTTGCACCAGGATGGCCCCGGTCTTGATATCCACCTGGCGGTCCAGAGCATAAAAGCGTCCAGGATAGGGGTACGAAGTCCCATCCGTAAGGCGCAGACGCCAATCGAGCCGTCCGAGCGCGACGTCGTCGGTCGATTTATCCTTCCGGATTTGCCTCATCGCGCTCAGGTATTCCTGTTCGCTGGCCGTGAAATTCGCGAGGATGGGATTCACTGTGGAGATTGTCGTCAGAATGCCGCTCTGCGGCCCGACGAAATCGCCCTCCTGTGCGCTGGCGATGCCGGCGACGCCGTCGATCGGAGCCACGATTCGAGTAAAACCCAAATTGATTTTGGCGTTTTCTACGGCCGCGGTCGCACTGGAGATCGCTGCTCTCGCCGCTTCCACCTGAGCTTTCGCGGCGGCATCCGCCTGTATGGCGTCGTCCATTTCCTGCTTGCTGATCGCGCCGGTCACCACCAGCGGCGTGTAGCGCTTCACATCCAGATCGGTCTTGCCCTGTTTGGCTTGCGCTACCTGCAGATCGGCATTCGCTTGATTGAGATTCCCGTTTGCTGAATCGAGCGACGCTTGAAACGGCCGGGAGTCGATTAAGAAAAGCGGCGTGCCTTTGGCCACGTACGCGCCGTTCACGTAGGTCTGCTTGGTCAAAAGGCCGGCAACCTGCGCGCGGATGTTGGCGTTAACCTTGCCATCGAGAGTGGCCACCCAGTCTCGCGTGATCGGGACATCCTTCTGCACGACCTGCACCACCTGTACGTCGGGTGGGCCGGCCGGCGGAAGCGCCATACTGCCGCACCCGGCCGCAAAAACTGCCGTGAACATCGCCGCGAGAAGAAGCGATTTTGATTGCGGATGGAAGCGGATGCGACGATTTGACGCGATCATTGAAGCGAACCTCGCAGAAATCATGGGCTTTCCGTTGAAGCCTGCCCGCAGCGAACAGACTTTCCTGTTCCGTGCCGCTGAAGTTCATCGATTGATTTTCGGGCTTCGAACTCGTTCTATCAGAATTGGCAGTTGTTATGAGCGGGACGCTACACGCGGCCCGCTGGTTAATGCCGAGATACTAACCAAAATTCCGCGGCCCGTCTATTCGCATTTTCCATTGAGCCCGAGGCCTGAATGTTCTGTTTTTCGAGCACCCAACCTCGATTCGCTTTATTGGAAGTGCCATGGTGCAATCTCACCAGAGATTGTCGCGGCCCACAGCCTCCGCTCCGAAGCACAAACGAGGTTCGTAGGCAATTGCAGTAACGACTCTCCACAGGAATCAACATCTCCGGTCACGCGACGAATCCGCAGTTAGTCCAGCGCGAACCATTGGTCGCGATTTACGAACTGGTCTCATTTGCTTCCGCGGAGGTCCTTCCAAGGACCGCCATCCGCGTAGCGCTCAGGATACAGGGCTTTCGAGCGCGGATCTTCGGCAGTATCGAGCTGAAGGACCATCCACTTTGGATAGGGGACACCCGGATCCGACGCCGCGTCAAGAAGCCGAACATCCTCGTCCGAGAGCTTAAGTTCGACGGCAGCGATGTTATCTTCCAGTTGCTCCGCCTTTCGGGCAGCGATGATTACACTGCTGATGGCTGGCCGTCGCAACACCCACGCGAGCGCCACACGGGCCGGGCTGGCGTTATTCCGACTGGCCACTTGCTGCAGAGTCTCGACGACGCGGTAGCCCATCTCTTGGTCGAAGGGCACGAACGCGCCTGCCTCTGCGAATCGTGTACCAGCGGGCGTGGGGTTGGCGCGGCTGTACTTGCCAGAGAGGAATCCGCCAGCCAGCGGGCTCCAAACCAGGATGCCCATGTTGTAATACTCGGCGAATGACTGGAACTCGTATTCGAGTCCGCGACCGACCAGGCTGTAATACATCTGCGCCGTTACGAATTTCTCCAACCCCAGACGCTCCTGCAGCATCACGGCGGTTGCCGCTTGCCACGACATAAAATTGGAAAGCCCGACATAGCGGACCTTCCCCTGGCGCACGAGATCGTCGAGCGTCCGGACCGTTTCTTCGAGCGGAGTGTTGCTGTCCCAACCGTGAATTTGGTAAAGATCGATGTATTCGGTCTGTAGCCGTCGGAGGCTGTCCTCGACTTCGCGCAAGATGTTGACGCGGGTCGCGCCGCTTCGATTGAGATTTGCGCTCATGGGGAGGCGGAACTTGGTGGCCAGCACGATCTCCTGCCTCACACCTTTGAGGGCATTACCGACCAGAGTTTCGCTCTCCCCCAGGCTGTACACGTCCGCCGTATCGATGAAGTTAATTCCCCGATCCAAAGCCAACTTCACCATTCGCGTCGTGTCTTCCTGACCGAGGTTTCCCATGTTCATCTTGCCGCCGAACTGCATGGTGCCAAGCGCGAGCTCACTTACGATGAGTCCGGTGTTTCCCAGTTTTCGATACTTCATCGTCGTACTCCTTCGGATGCTAATGAAAATTGCGCCACGCGGTCGAGAATTTGCCCCAGCTCAAACAGAAATTTCGAAAATGGGGCCGGCAGCAATACTGGGCGAGATTATAGTCCCGGAGCTATCTCACTGAAACACTAAGCACCTTGAAAATCGAGAGTTCGGTGAATTCCAGACTGGCGCCGTTATCGGAGATTTGGGGTAATCGAACCGGACCTCTCCGCTAACGCGATGAATCGGGCAGTCAGCGGGCCGCTGCCGGGACGACCGCCCTCGACAGTTTACAATTCCGGTTTGTTGCGTGTATCGTGGGCTTCGCGACGCGCATATCTTGACAGCGTGGTGACTCGCAGGCCCACGTATCAAACCGCTCTATTAGCACTCGACTCCGACATCACGCTGGCTATCCAATTGAGTACGTAGACGACGAAAGCGAAACCCGACTACCAGTCGTAACGAACTCGTTCAGCCTCGAACGACAGGAGATTCGCCATGAATCCAATCACGCGCGGAAAAGAATAAGCTGGGATTTCTCGGAGTCGGCTACATGGGCCGTCCCATCGTGCAGCGCTTGCTCGAAGCTGGGTTCAAGGTGGCCACATATGACCGGGACCGCAGCAAGGCCGAGGAGCTGATTCGCTACGGCGGTACCGTCGCGGAAAGCGTTGCGCAACTTTCCTCCGCTTGTGATGTCGTGTTGTCGTGCCTTCCCACCGATGAAGCGGTTCTGGACGTGTACCAAGGGCCGCATGGCGCGTTCGCCAATGCGCCTCGCGGCGCCCTGGTTATAGACATGAGCACCGTGAATCCGGAGACGTCGCTGGAACTTTCCAAGCTGGGTTCTGAGCGTGGAGTGGACGTCCTCGACGTGACCATATCGGGGAGCACCCCGGCCGCCGAGCAAGGGGCGCTGATCTTGTTTGGCGGCGGCGATCAGGGATGTTTCTCCTCGGCCGAGTCGATTTTCCGCGCGATCGCGCGAAAGCATTTTTATCTCGGGCCCAACGGCTCCGGAGCGATTATGAAACTGGTGGTGAACGCCCTGCTGGGAATTGGAATGCAGGCGATTGCCGAGGCCGTTGCGTTTGGCGAGAAATCTGGCCTGGATCGTAATCGCTTGCTGGACGTGTTGTCCCAGACGGCGGTAGTCGCTCCCGCGCACGTCGGCAAGCTGCAAAGAGCGATGGAGAACGACTACAGCCCGCAATTTCCGCTTCGCCTTATGCACAAGGATTTTGGCCTGATACTCAGCCGCGCGGCGGCGGCCGGTGCGGATATGCCCGCCACCCGAGCCGCCTTCGAGATCAATTCGGCACAATCGGCCCCAGGACAAGAGCAGGATTTCTCTGCCGTGATTCTGGAGATGGAAAAGCGCGCTCACTTGGGTTCCGCAGAGCCGGGGCCAACTGGAATTGGCATCGCTGCCTCGCACCAGTAGGCGAAATCGAAATGAAATGTGTCCCTTCTACATTCTCCGGCTTGGCGAAGATTCTGGAAGATAGGAGAGCATGTCGATGATCAAAATAAAACGACTGGGTTGCGTATTGGTATTGATTGGGATCACCGCCGTGATGGTGCATTCGCAGGATACGGCGGCCGAATATGTGGCGCCGTCGGAAGCCGCTCCGCGGGGCAAGGCTCCCAAGATGCAGGTTCAACTACTGAACCCTGGAGAACCGACCAAACAATATGCGGTCATCTTCTACCAGGGGGACGAGGCTTTTTCGGGACTGCTGGAGTTTGCCGAGAAGTATCACGTTACGAGCGCGCATTTCACCGCGATTGGAGCGCTGAATGGCGCGACCCTGGGATGGTTTGATCCCCAGCGCAAGATGTACAAGAAGATTCCCATCCATGGTCAGCACGAAGTGATTGGAATGAGTGGCGATATCGCGCTCTATCAAGGTAAGCCCGTGGTCCATGCGCACATGGTGGTGGGGAGTCCAGACGGAACAACGAGTGGCGGCCATGTTCTGGAGGCGTATGTGTCACCCACGCTGGAAGTGATGGTCACGGTCAATCCCGTGGCGATGCAGAAGCGTCTTGATCCGGAAACCGGCTTGACGTTGATCGACCCATCTTTGAAGTAGCACCACAATACGTCGCCATAGCAAGTCATCTGTAAATAAAGGAGGGTAAGTAAACATGGATGAGGTGCGTGTGATTGCAAGAGCTCTGGCGCAAAGAGGAAGCGAAGATCAACTGCGAGCGCTGCTGCGAGGCATGTTGGCCCCTACCCGCGCCGAATCGGGATGTAATTTGTACGAATTGTACGAGTCAAACTCTAAGGGGCGCTTCTATTTTTACGAAATATGGGAAAGCCAAGCTGCGCTCGATGAACACGCAGCGAGTCCTCACTTTAGGCACTTAGAGCAGACGGTCGAGCCATTACTACAAGGGCCGTTCGAGGTAAATATCTTGGAGAGGATTCTGACCGGCGGAGCCGCAACGTGACATTAGTTGTGCGGTAACGCGAGTACTCAGGGGCTGGAGAGACGGTGTCAAATTTGGGGTATGAAGTCGAATCAGGAGCCACTCCTGATTCGGTCCGTCGCCTACTTTCCTAACACATCCCAGCCTTCGAGCGATATTTGCCATATCTTCTGGGGAACGTCCTTGCTGGAATTTGGATTCGGCGTAGCGTCCAGGCGCGGTCGATCCGAAACGAAATACAGCGTCTTCAGATCGGGACTCAACCGCTCTTGTTCCCCATACAGGTAGGGCTGAAAGGGTACGGGCGTCTTCCAGCGGTGGTTTTCCGCGAAGGCCACGAATACTACAGCGTGATGCTCCGGACTGGGAGGGCGATGACCCGAAAATAAAATGAACGACTCATCGGGGGCCACTGCGGCCGTGAAGTTTCTGGTGTCGCCGTCGTCGAACGAAACCGGCTCCGGCGCAGTGTAGTGGCCGTCAATCCATCGCGACCAGCAAAGGCGCTCCTTTTTGCTAACAGGATCGGACTGATTGAAGTAGAGATTTCCACTTCTCGCC
Organism: uncultured Acidobacteriota bacterium; assembly: GCA_963711325.1. Lineage (GTDB taxonomy): Bacteria > Acidobacteriota > Terriglobia > Acidiferrales > UBA7541 > Palsa-295. The sequence continues at coordinate 932,948 of CAVQDR010000003.1, forward strand.
ACCGAAGGAGAATAAATCGCGTTATTGGTATTCACTTCATCCGGCAGGCGCAAGGGTTTGCTCCAGCCGTTCCCTTCCCGATTCACCCGCCACAAATTCCCGCCGTTCCCGGGTTGCGTCTTTCCCTGGTAAAACCCGTCGATCGCTTTCCCGCCTTCGACCGCCGGACGATTCGAAGAGAACACCAGATAGGAACCGTCGGGCGCCATGGCTGGCTCAATGTCGCGCCATTGTCCGGAAAAGGGCGCCGTTTTCGGCGCTGACCACCGGCCGTCGCGCAAATCAGAAACCATAATGCTGCCGCCCTGATCATGCCAATGCACGAAGAAGACCGTCTTGCCATCCGGAGTAAAAGCCGGGGCCGCGTTCGATCCCGTTCCCCAATCCGTCTCGCCGGAGAAAACCTGCGGTTCGGGCGCGCTGGATGCCGCGGCTAGACCACCGCACAAGACGACAACTGCGAGCACTCGGCTGACCTGGCGTCGAAGCATCAATGTCCTCGTCTGGTTGTTACTGGCGTTGTAACAAATTCGACGCGAGCGCATCGGCGAGGTGAGCACGGTTGTGCGTCGACCTGCGAAACGAATGGGAGGTTTCAGAATAGGAAATTGATCGCCGACAGTTTCATTCCCCGCAACCCTTGACGAGCTAAGCCCCTGATTCAGGCGACTAGCGGCAAGTCTGTCAGCGGCCTTCGACAATACGAAAATCTCTTTCTGCGGCTTTGTCGAGCACTTTGAGCGCTGGCCGGTAAACTTCACTTTCATACGCGGCTGTCGCCTTCTCCAGGTTCTCAAACTCGACGACCACCACCATCTGATCTAATCCCGCCTCGTAGGTCTTAGCCGGCTTGCCGCCAACGATCACGCGACCACCCAACGTTTCCAACGCGGGCCCCGCCAGCTTCACATATTCCGAAAAAGTCGCCGGATTCGACACCGACGCGTAGCACACCACCCAATATCCTTTTTTGTCCATCGAGTCCCCCAGATCGTCCGACAGCGAGTTTACTCGTGCAGCAGGCTTTCCCAGTCTGAAGGTACTCGGCCCGCGGGCCCCGGAGCAGGCTGACTCGCCGGATGTGAATGCGGGCTGGGCAGCTTCGGCCCCTCAAAAGTTTTTTGCGTCCGGTAATCGTAAAACCAGCCCTCCCCGGGCTCGAAACTGTTGATGACCGGATGGCTGGTGGCCGCGTTATGCTTTGACGCATGCTGGTTCGGCGAACTATCGCAGCAGCCGATGTGGCCGCATTCGGCGCATCGCCGCAAATGCAACCACCACGCGCCGGTGGCCAGGCATTCGACGCAACCCGTACCACTCGGTTTCGCGTTCAAATTGATTCCCTCTCGTTCACTCTTCATGCTTCCCTCCTTCGCTGCGCTCATCTTCAGTTCTGTGAATTTTAAGGCCGTGCCTCCGCAAATATAATCCTGCCTGCAGCCCACGTCCAAACCTATCAAACCAATCGTCCGCTACGCGACCAATCGAGAGTTTAAAACGAATTTGTTTGCAGGTGTATGCTGAAGCCGCAGGACAGAATGACAATCCACAATTTCAAAACGAGTGACAAACTGCTTCTATTCGTCAGCGCCAGCCTCACTATATTGAGCTTGCGCCGCTTCTGGTTTTTGTGGCGCAGTCAGCCGTCTCCCTGACGATTTCGAGAACTCCACATTATTGGAATCTATGCTTTTTCCTCTGTGCAGTTTCCTTGGGTGGGTGGATGGTCTGGTACGCAGGATTGTTACGTGGCCTTTGCCCGCAACTCTTGTTGTGGCGCCGCAGCCAATCCGATTGCACACGACAGAACACTGACGATTCCTAGGACCGAACGCGCAAATCTGGGGCGCATGGGTGAGAGTATACCTCAACGCTAGATTAACAATTCAGCGCGTCCGTTTTGCGCCCAAGGCAACCGCATATCTGATAAACGCGGTAACCAGAGATTTGCCCACAGGCAATTCAATCTCCGGTTAGTGGTATCGAGCCGTGCCGGGTTTGGCACATCGCCACCCACGTACCGCCGCGTAGAATTGACGATGTGTTAATATCCGCGCGCGTGTCCTGCTGCGGCGTCTGCTGCGTCGAGCGATAAAACTTTTCGCCGATGGCCATCCGCAGCGGCTGCACAAATGAGGAGAACCAAAACCTCCGCCATGAAAACCTCGTCGAAATTAAAATTGGCCGCTGTCCTCGCGATCGGCTCCTTCGCGTTTGTAGGCTGCAACAATAATACCGGCGCGCCGCCGGCCACCTTCACCGTCGGCGGCAGCGTCGTAAATCTCGCCGGCACCGCCGGTGGCCTGGTCTTGCAGGATAACCAGCAGAACAATCTCACCGTGAATGCCAATGGAACTTTCACCTTCCCCGCTTCCGTCGCTGGCAACACCAATTACAGCGTGACCATCGCTACGCAGCCATCCACTCCGGCGCAGACCTGCGGCGTGGTCAATGGCTCGGGTACCGCCACCGCGAATGTCACCAACATCCAAGTCAACTGCGGTCACAACGAATGGGCCTGGGCGCACGGCCCCAACACCGTGAGCGGAACCGCGGTGTACGGCACCATCGGCATGCCTGCCGCCACCAACAACCCCGGCCCGCGGCAAACTCCCGCCACCTGGACCGACGCCTCCGGTAATTTCTGGCTCTTCGGTGGCAATGTTTTTGGGGATCAAACCTACTCGCTAGCGAATGATCTCTGGGAGTTCAAGTCCGGCGAATGGACTTGGATGGGCGGCCCCAGCGCGGGCGGCAGCGCATCTGGAACCTACGGTTCGCTCGGCGTTCCGGCGGCGACCAACATTCCGGGCGCGCGTTATTACGCCGCCACCTGGACCGATGCTTCCGGCAACCTCTGGCTTTTTGGCGGCGATGGCGTTGATTCCGCCGGCCAAGGTGGATCGCTGAACGATCTTTGGAAATATAGCGACGGCGAGTGGACCTGGATGGGCGGCTCCAACCTGCAAGGACAAGCCGCGACCTACGGCATGCTCGCTGTTCCGTCCGCGACAAATATTCCCAGCGCAAGATTCGGCGCCGTGACCTGGACCGATCCGTCCGGAAATTTTTGGCTCTTCGGCGGATTCGGCTATGACGTCAACGGCTCAAACGGCGGCCAGCTCAACGATCTCTGGAAATACACCAACGGCCAATGGACCTGGGAGTCTGGATCTCAAGTGAAAAACCAGTCTGGCGTTTATGGCATGCAGGGTCTGCCGGCCCCCGCCAACGTTCCCGGCGCACGCTACTGGGGAGTCGGCTGGACCGATGCTTCCGGCAACCTCTGGCTGTTCGGCGGAAGCGGCTACAACGCCAGTGGAAATTCTGGAAGGCTCAACGATTTATGGAAATATAGCAACGGCCAATGGACCTGGATCTCCGGAACCTCGCAGCTTGACCAGCCCGGCATTTACGGCGTGCAAGGAATGGCCGCAGCGGCCAACGTTCCCGGCTCGCGGCAAAACGCGTTGAGTTGGACCGACGCGTCCGGCAATTTCTGGCTTTTTGGCGGCAATGGTGCGGATTCCGCCGCGCAGGAGGGTGTGCCCAACGACCTCTGGAAGTTCAGCAACGGCCAATGGACTTGGATTTCAGGTTCAAAATTGGTCAACCAATACGGGGTATACGGAACGAAAGGTTCGCTCGCTCCGGCCAACGTACCCGGCGCTCGTTTCCAAACCTGCGGCTGGCTCGACGCGAATGGCAACCTCTGGCTCTTTGGTGGCTACGGTCTTGCAGCCAGCGGCTCGGAAGGCGACCTCAGCGACCTCTGGATGTACATGCCTTAGCGCCTCGTGCAAAAATCACCTTCGTCGCGAGCCCAACTTCTGTTCAACCACAGCTCTGAATCTTCCGTAGCGGGCATTGTTCGGAAGATGTTCCGCGGTTGCTGTAGCAAGTGCGCTGACATAGAATGACGGTCCCATGCCCGAAACTTCGTACTTAGACCGAACCATTTCCCACTATACCGTCCTGGAAAAATTGGGTGGTGGCGGAATGGGCGTGGTGTACAAAGCCAAGGACACGCGCCTGGGCCGCAACGTCGCGCTGAAATTCCTTCCCGATGACATTTCTCACGACCCTCAAGCGATCGAAAGGTTTCGCCGCGAAGCGCGCGCTGCCTCTGCACTGAATCACGCCAACATCTGCACCATCTACGATATTGGAGAATTCGAAGGACGCCCGTTCATCGCCATGGAGTTGCTGGAAGGCTGCACGCTGAAGCACCGCATCGGCGGAAAGCCGATGGACGTGTCACAGCTTTTGGAGATTGGGATTCAGATCGCCGATGGGCTGGACGCGGCGCACGCCAAGGGCATCGTCCATCGCGACATCAAGCCCGCGAATATTTTCTCTGGTGGAGCGCGGGCAGGCCAAGATTCTGGATTTCGGATTGGCCAAGCTAACGCCCACGCTGAAGTCGGCTGCAGAATTGGCCGACGTGACGGCCATGGCGACGCGCACGCAGCTGATCGACGAGGAGCAGTTGACCAGCCCCGGCAGTTCGATGGGAACGATCGCCTACATGTCGCCGGAGCAAGCGCGCGGAGAGGAATTGGACGCGCGGTCCGATTTATTTTCGCTGGGCGTGGTGCTCTACGAGATGGCCACGGGAGTCGGTGCCTTTTGCCGGCGCAACGTCTGCCGTAATTTTCGACGGGATTTTGCACTCCGAGGCCGCTGCGGCCACCAAGTTAAATTCGCGCTTGCCGCACGTCCGTGGAAAACATTCTCGCCAAAGCTCTGGAGAAAGATACGGACCTGCGCTACCAGACCGCCGGTGAACTTCGCGGTGACCTGAAGCGCATCAAGCGGGACTTGGATTCGAGCCGACGCCCAGCGGCCGAGAAGAGCGAGGTTTCGAAGGTGTCCCCGGCAGCCGCCGCTCCGGCGAAGAAGTCCGTCGCCGTGCTTTACTTTGAAAATCAGAGCGGCGCGAAAGAAGACGAGTATTTGCGCGACGGCATCACCGAGGATGTAATCACCGAACTATCCAAGATCCGCGGACTCAACACTTTTTCCCGCCCGACCGTGCTGGCCTTTCGCGATAAGTCCGTGACCCCGGCCCAGATCGGCCAGCAGTTAGGCGCGGCCTACGTCCTCACCGGGACTTTGCGGCGCGCCGGCACCCGCCTGCGCATCAGCGCGCAGCTGATTGATACTCGCACCGATTTTCCGCTCTGGTCCGACCGCTTCGATCGGGAGATGAAGGACGTTTTCGAAGTTCAGGACGAAATGGCGCGCAAAATCGCCGAGGCCCTGCGCGTCACGCTTTCACCGCAGGAATTGGAAGCGTTGGCCGACAAGCCCACCGAAAACTTGCAAGCCTACGATCTCTACCTCCGCGGCAAGCGCTACGCCCGGCGGCAGACGCGCCAGGACGTCGAATTTGCCTTGCAGATGTTCGATAACGCGGTCGCCCTCGATCCGAGTTTCGCTTTGGCCTACGCGTCCTCGGCCAATGCCTGCGCCATGTATTACTCCATCTTCAGCCGCGATCAGATTTGGATCGACCGCGCGCGTGAAGCTTCGGGCCGAGCCGTCGCCTTGCGCTGGGATTTGCCCGAAACGCACGTCAGTCAGGCCTGGGTGCTCTACGCCGCCGGACTCCATGACGAAGCCGTGCGCATGGTCAAGAAGGCCATCGAACGCAACCGGGGTTGCGACGGCGCGTATTACTTACTGGGCCGCGCCCTATTTGCCGCCGGGCGTTATCAGGAACTGATGGACGTGGCGGAAGCCGCCATCGAAGCCAGCGGCGAGGACTACAACATTTATGTGCCCATCCGAAACAGTCTCGGCGCGATGGGCAACGAAAAAGCCAAAATAAAATTGAGCGAAAGATTCTGCGTCGCGCTGGAAGTCCACCTGAAACAGGTGCCCGAAGACGCGCGAGCGCGCATTTTGCTGGGCGGCACCTGCGCCGAACTGGGGCGCGAGCAAGACGCGCTGCGCGAGTTGAATCTGGCGGTCACGTTGCGCGCTAACGAAGCTTCGATTCTCTACAACGCGGCATGTACGTACTGCCTGCTGAAAAGAGTGCCGGAAGCCATGGACGCGTTGCGCAAGGCTTGGGAAGCGGGTTCCAAAGACGCGGTGTGGACGCGCCGCGACCCCGACCTGATGATTCTTCACGGCGACCCGGAATTTGAGCGCCTGTATCCGGAAACACCCGACCCAACGACCCCCTCGGTCGCGCATTAGTTCCACTCGATCAGCCGGACATGCGCCAAATGGCAATTCAATGTCCGGCAAGGTGACTTAGCTTTTCCCAGGTGATCTACAACACCGACCGTTCTCAGCCGATTTCGACCGCAAACGTCAGCGAAGGATCATTGACCGCGACTGCATACCAGATCCCGTCGGCGCCCAACACGAAATAAACGCTCTGCTGGTAAAACCACGGCGGGTAGTTGTTGGCGTAGAACCAGTATCCGCCGTAGGAATATTCTCGGCGTCCGCTCACGTAGCGTCCACCATTGGCCTCAAAGTGAGTGGCATGGCTCGGGCCAAAACGGCCTTCGTCGTACACGTGTCCTTGCCGGTCCTTCGTGCCACTCTTGGCCCACCGGCTATTTGTTTCTTGGGTGCGGCTGGTTTCGCGCGTCTGAGTTTTCTCTTCGGTCTGTGTGCGGACCTGCTGTTGTTTTTTCACGTCCTCTTGTTGCTTCGCGGTCGGCTTGGGCTGCTCTTGCCGGGCCGGCGGCTTTGCTTCTTCCTGTTTCTCAGGTTTCGATTCTTCATGCTTGGCGGGCTCCGCCTGGCGTTCTTGTTGCGGAGGCTTGGCCGCTTCCTCGTGCTCGGCCGGCTTTGCTGCATCTTCGTGGTGTTCTTCCTGCGCGAATGTGCCAACCGTAGCTCCGAGAAAGAAGAAGGCGGCCATCGCGCTAATGGCTCCGAATCGCTTCATGTGGTGTCACCTCTGCGGACTATAAGAACAGGTTTGCACCGAGGTTGTGATACCGCATTTGCCGTACTTTAAGCGGAACGAAACTGGATTCTGGACGTAATAGTGCCCACAATTCGGCAAAAATTCGCACGAAGCCGGAAGCCCGGTACAACCACTTGCTGAAAAACTTTCGCTCCTGGCAGGATTTGCTACAGGAAATTGTTCCGCTGCGGCGATGGTCTTGCGCCGGCGCGCGAGGATTGTCATTATCGAGCGATGCAAACGGTCTTCGAGGCGGCAGGTGGAATGGACGGCCTGCGCCGTCTGGCCGAGGCCTGGCACCGTCGGGTCATGGCAGACGAAGTGGTCGAGCACGCCTTCAGCCACGGCTTCCACCCGCAGCACGTCGAGCGACTCGCCGCGTATTGGGCCGAGGCCCTCGGCGGACCAAGCGCGTACTCCGATTCCTACGGCGACGAGACTACGGTAGTGAAAATGCACAGCGGCAACGGCGAGCACGACGAAATGAATCGCCGCGCAATCGCCTGCTTCGACCAGGCTCTCGCCGATGCCGGACTACCCGAGGCGGGCCCGCTGCGACAAGTTCTCCACGACTACTTCGCCTGGGCGACCACCACCACCATGTCTCGCTACCACCACTCCTCCGCCGATGTTCCCAGCGGCCTAAAAATCCCGCGCTGGTCTTGGAATGGACTGCAGGAGTAGCGCTTCGCGGCCCAAATGCAGTACGCCTAAAACACCGTTACTGGACCACTGGATCTCTTCGCGAGTATTGCGCGACTTACCGGCAGTCAGGGCGAGTTCAGCTGCTCCGTGCGCAGCGTCGCCGCAGCCACTTGCTGTGGCTCATCGTTAAATCGCGTTTATCCACCGACAGAAGGAAAGTAACTTGGTCCGTGCTTTACCATCCTGTCTCCTACGTGGCTCCTTACGGCTGCGATCATCAAGTAGGAGGCGTCCCACGGAAATGTCTCAGCCACCAACTGGTCCACGCTGAATTCGACTCCTTCTTCGTGTCCCAGGCAGAGTACCTGCAGCCCATCCATATCCAGGAGCCGGTCCCAAATGTGGATGTAATCGAGCCGCGTGTATTCGATGGTGCCCATATGTCCGGGTCGTTTCGTGCCGCCAGGATCTGGCCCCCCCAACATCGCGTACCGAATGCCACCATTTTGCGGATAAAGTACAAAACAACTGATTCGCCCAAGGCACATCTGTTGCGCTGCCCCGTCCAATCCTTGTTGCGTAGGCTCAAACTCGAGCGAGGATGATGCCGCTTTATTGACGGTACGACACCCATCGAGAATGCGAGTGATTGCTTCCACGACCGGTTCTATTTGTTGAGACCAGAATTCAAAAACTAGTTGCGCCATGGCCGCACCTCGTGAATTCTACTCGCCTCCAACTTCGGTCGCCGCCACGAAATCAAACTGAGACGAGGCACGTGAAGATAGTAGCAGGGCTCATGACTAGTTAATCGAGCCAGTCGCTCGTCCGGCGAGCGCCGCGCTGTAGTTCATGCGCCTGGGTATCCAATGCGTTGTCTCGGTGGCCCGAGCAGCGTACGATGCGCGGGTCGAAGGTTGAAATCGAGACGAAGGCCCTCCGGAGGGTGTTCATTGAGACTTCACATATTGCGAATTTTGCTGCTAGTGCTGGTATCTCTGGCGGCGATTCCCTGCCGGGCTCAGGATAAAGTGACGATTCTCTATGACGCGTTCGGAGAATCGAAGCAGCTCACAAAAGATTGGGGATTCTCCGCGTTGGTCGAGCACGACGGCAAGCGGATTTTGTTCGATACCGGAAATAACGCCGCGATTTTCGAACATAACGTGAAGGCGCTGGGCGTCGATCTGACCAAGCTGGATTTCGTGGTGATCTCGCACCGGCACGCCGACCACACGACGGGGCTGAGATATGTGCTGAGCCTAAATCCGAACGTTACCGTGTACGTGCCTGCGGATGGCGCGAATGGATTTGGTGGCGCGCCGCTTCCGAAAGGGTTCTTCCGCGCGGATGACACGTTACCGGCAAAGATGCGCTATTTCGACGGGAGTGTGCCCGAGCATTTGACCGCGGGCAGGTTGTACGACACCGGAAACTTCATCGTGGTGAATCAAACGACCGAAGTTTCGCCAGGCATCTTCCTGGTGCGGACTGTTTCGCAAAAAACCGGAACGCTAGAGCTGCCGGAGCTCACGCTCGCGATCAAAAGACCGAACGGATTGCTGCTGGTAGACGGCTGCTCGCACGCGGGTATCGAAGCCATTCTGGAAGCGGCCAGCTCGGTGGATCCCAGGACCGAAATCGTCTTCGGAGGATTGCATCTGGTGACCACGCCTTTGCCGGAGATTGATGCGTTGGTGGAGAACTTAAAGACCAAGTGGAAGGTACAAAGAATTGCCCCGGGACATTGCACCGGAGAGCCTGCATTCGCGCGACTGAAGAAGGCCTACGCGAAAAACTATCTGTACGCAGGTTTGGGAACCACGGCCCAACTAAAATAACCAGGCCCACGCAGCGGGCTTTTAATTCTTACGCAATCAGCCCGCACGACGCTACTGCTGTGGCGGCGTAGACCAAGTCTGGTCCGGATTGAACGTAGTCATTGCAGCTGCAGTCTGACCTGTAGCCGTCCCCAAATCCTTCTGCAACAGCACGCCATCCTGATTGATGATGAACGTCATCACGCCGGAGTTGCGATATTCAGCGGGATAGGCGACGAAGGCAAATCCGCCGGTCATCTTTCCATTGACCACGTAGTCCTTCGCGCCGCCCGGCACGTTATCGCCCTGGCCGGTGAGCATGTGGAAGTAATATCCGTGGAACGGCACATGCGAATCCGGCTTCAGGCTGTATCCCTCGTTGGTCGCGAAGGCCGCCAGCGGTCCCAGCGGACTTTTCGGCTGACCTTCCGGCGCCTCCCAGTACAAACCGTTCTGCTTGCCGGCGTCACTAATAAATTTCGCGGCGAACACATGCGTGCTGCCGTCGTCGTGATGCATTGCGTAATACTCGCCCTGAGCGTCGGCCAGCGCCATGCAAACGTCCATGACCGCCAGTTCATTACGTCCGATACGGCGGATGAGAATCTCTTCTCTGCCGGCAGCGACGTCGAAGTACCACTGTCCTGCGGCATTTTTCTTCAGCGGAATCGGGAAAGGAAAATTGTCCGCTCCCAGCAGCAAGGTTTCGGAGCCATCGGGCATTTTGCGCCAACGATGCATCGTGTTGTACGCCGTGGTGACTTGGTCGGCGGTATTTTTATCCTGCACCGGGTCGCCGGTGACCACGATGTCTTTCGAGTCCGGGCCAAACACGGCGATCACCGCATTCGGATCGCCTGACTTGGCCGCGCTCAATAGCGCGTTACCGGCGTCGTCGGGTGAAGCAAACGTCTGCGAGGAAGTCTTGGCGGACTTGCTGCATCCGGCAAATACAGTGAGTGTCCCTAGAATCAGCAGACGGCTCAGAATAGTGGTGCTGCGGGTTGCTCGCGACACGGAGATCCTCCAAACTTAAAATAGCAGCGCTTCATCAACGCAGACAAATCGCTTTCACTTCCATCAGCTGCGATGGCCCTGGACTTACCTGCGACGACCGTAGCTCGACGATCCCCGCTCACTGGAAGCCCGCGAACTCCATCCGCCGCCGCCACTGCTCATGGCCGATGAACCGCCGCTTTTTTCCTGGCCGCCCCAGCCGCTGGAGCTGGATTTGTTGTAGCTCGACGTGCTTCCGCTCTTCTGGTCCCAACCGCTGCCGGTGTTGCTATAAGTTTTGCCGTTCGAACCCGCGGCATACTTGTCACCATTTGCGGTTTGGCCCACGGCCGCGCTGTTGCCGTTCTTCCCCGTCGCGCCGTACGCCGAAGCTCCGGTCGAGCTGTGCGCCTGCGCGGTGGTTCCGTTCGCATTCGTTTGGTGCTGGCTGTTAACGGTGGTGCCATTTTTCGAAGCGGTCGAGGCCCCCGCGCTGCCATACGCATTCGACCCTTGCACCGTCGAGGCCGAGGCCCCGGTGTGTGGGTTATACGCTTGACCGCCACTTACGCTGCCGTAACCGTTGGAGGCGGTGCCGCCTCGCGCGTACGTTCCGGTGGAGGGATTGTATCCATTAGATACGTGCGCGCTGCCGCCGTAAGCACCATAAGCCGACGCGCTCGAGCCGTAATATCCGCCGTGCCATGCGCTGTTTCCGTAATACGCGCCGCCGTGATACACCACTGTCGTGCTGCCGTGCCATCCACAGTTCCAACTGCTGTATCCCCAGGCGTAGGAGTTGTTGGCCATCATCGCCCCAACCGCAATGCCCACTCCAAACGCGAGCAGTACCGCGCCGGCCGGAGGCGCAGGCGGCGGAACATACACGTACGCCGGAACCACGTAAGGATATCCGTAGATCACCGCGGGGTTGTACATCGGAACGTAAACCACCTGCGGATTCACCGGCTGAATCACGATCACCTGCGGCGACTGTTGCACCACCGCCAGCTGCGGCGACGATTTCAAATTGCCGACGGCGTATGCTTTCGCGCGCAACACCTGGATGGCGGTCATCACGTCGGCTGCCTGCGTGTGATACGCCTCGCCCAGCGATGAAGTCCACGCCAGGTTTTTCGCCATGTCCGCGAGCACGGAGGGAAATTGTGTCAGGGCCTTGATCGCGGGATCCCACGATTGCACATCGACCACGGCCATCAGGTTCGAGCCGGTCAAATAATTGTTGGCCTGCAGCCAGGTTTCAGCCGCCGCAACCTGATCGGGAAACGTCGCAGCGGCCAGCACCTGCGCCACCAAAGCGTCCGGATAGAGCGCGATGGGCGCCGCCAGTTGTTGCAACTCATCCGCGGTCAGCGGCACGCCTTGTCCCGCATACCCCTGCTGCGCCGTTTGCGCCGTGACTTCCAGCGGCGCAGCGCCAATCAGCAGCAGAACGCAAAGCGCCGAAGACAAAAACTGTTTCATAAAGTTGCTGATCATTGTCGTCTTATCTCCGTTCTAGCCGCGTCGCCAAGCCAAACACCCGGGGCGAAGTGCGATCCAAGGCCCAATTCAACGCAAATTCAGCGCAAACAGGTTCCACCTGCCCCATGTTGTCACTCGCCGCCACCCGCTGCCACTGTCAGAATTAACAGTATGGAAGTGCAGAAGCATATCTTCGCGTCGAAGGCTTCGATCGCTTTTTGGCTTCTTGAAAAATATGCAAAAACGGTAGTACCCTCCGAGTTTCAGTAAGGCGACCGGTCGTCTTTGGTTGGAGATCGCTGTGAATAACAATCGCGTAGAACAGAGTCGGAATTCCGTGCCCTCGTCTGAAGCCCACGCGAGCGCCCACGGGGCGCAGATGGCGAAGTATTTCACCATGAACCAGCCGCCTCATGTCGCCCTAGATTCCGTGGCTTCCATTGTCAGGCCGCAAATGGCGATGACTCGACTGATTGCACGGAGCGGCATTGCGGAGCGAACCGCGTCCATTCCAGCTGAAAGGGCCTACGTTGTTTCGCTTCATCTGAATCATGCGAATTCCGGCGAATGGGAACTTTGGACTGATGGCAGGTACACAAAGACGGGCGTTTGGCCGGTGGGCGGAGTCGCAATGTGCGACCTGGAGTCAAATACGAGCATTCGGAACCCGGGCCCGATTGACTGGATTCACTACCTTGTTCCGCGTGCAACGTTGGATGCGCTCACCGACGATGCCGGAACGCGCGCCGTCAAACGCCTTCACTGCGTTTATGGAACTTCCGATCCGGTCCTCCATCACCTGACCCAACTGATGCTGCCGTGCCTGAACAGGCCGGAGATGTTCTCTCAGTTGTTCATGGATTCTTTCACCTTGATGATTTGCTCGCACCTCGTCGGACGATATGGCCAGCTTCGTGAAGCAACGCCGCAAATCAAAGGCGGTCTCGCACCGTGGCAGAGCCGTCGCGTTGTGGAACTTTTACAGGAGCACTTGGACGGGCAGGTAAAACTCACCACACTCGCCGAGGAATGCAGGCTTTCCGTCAGCCATTTTGCGAGATCATTCAGGGTATCGTTCGGCACCTCTCCGCATCGGTACCTGATTCTGCGGCGCGTCGAAATCGCGAAGGTTCTTCTGACGGCAACGAATCACTCGTTGGTGGAAATCGCCGCGCAGACTGGATTTTCTGACCAAGCCGCTTTGACCAGGACGTTTGCAATAATCGTCGGTGCGACTCCGGCAAAATGGCGGCGCGAACACTCACGCCGCAGTATTTCTATCGGATCACCCCACCGCCAGTCCCTTCAAGCACGCGAATAACCTCCGTTTCGCCGCTCTTTGCCCCAGGTTTGTAGCAGGAATCCTCAAAAGTGGTCGGTCCTTTCAAGAGTGCCCTGCTGGTAGTTGATATGGTCCCGCTGCCCCCGAGTTCTGGAAGTAAGCAAAGCCAAGGAGAACAACAATGACGATCAAGAACGTGGTTCTGGTGCACGGAGCTTTCGCCGATGGCTCCGGCTGGGAACCCGTCGCCAACATCCTGAAGAAAGACGGATATAAAGTATCGGTAGCGCAGCCGCCCGAAACGTCCTACGCCGACGACCAAAAGTACACGAAGGCGGCCATCGAGCGCATGGGCGGGCCAGTCGTTCTGGTGGGACACAGCTATGGCGGATCGGTCATCACCGAGGCGGGCAATCATCCAAACGTGGAGGCGCTCGTTTATATCGCCGCGTTTGCACTCGATGAAGGCGAGAGTTGTGCCTCGATCGAGCAAGCCCTCCCGCAAGCGTCCAAGGCGTTCAAGCCCGACAGCAATAACAATTGGTGGATCGAAGAGGAGCATTTCGCGGCCGATTTCGCTGCGGATATTCCGCCGGAAAAAGCGTGGTTCATGGCCATCTCGCAGGTGCCCATCTCCACCGACTCGTTCACCCATAAGGTGATCAACCCCGCCTGGAAACACAAGCCCACCTGGTACATGGTCGCCGCCCAAGACCGTTCGATCAACCCGGACCAGGAGCGGATGATGGCGAAGCGCGCCAAGGCTAAGACGGTCGAAGTGAATTCCAGCCACGTAGCCTACATGTCTCATCCGAAGGAAGCAGCCCAGCTCATCGAAGAAGCGGCGAACTCCGCTGTCTTACAGGCATCTCGCGGCGCAGATTAAACAGGTTCGTCATCCGAGGGCGCTTGGGGCGCTACAGCTTCTCGCCAAGAGCAGGATCTCCGCCGATGTCGTCAGGATCGGCGTCGTCTGAAACAATTCCGATTTCCGATGGGCGCGTAGTTCCGCTAGGGCGCGGGAAAGTCTTTAAGAACATACTGAGAAAGATGAAAGATTCTGAATGCGCCTGCAAGCTGTGCAGGTTTCTATGAGTAAACTATACGGCTTCGGCCAGTTTTTACTGGACCCAGACAAGCGTTCGCTCGGCCGCGCGGGTTCTCCGGTTTCTCTCACTCCTAAGGCCTTCGACGTCCTGCTCTTCCTGGCACAAAACCCCAACCGCCTGATCACCAGGGAGGAATTACTGCAAGCCGTGTGGAGCGACGTCGTCGTCGAAGAGGGAAACCTTACGCAGTACATCTCTCACCTGCGCAAGGCGCTGGGAGATAGCTCGAATGATTCCCGCTTGATAGTTACGATCGCTCGGAAGGGTTATCAGTTCACGCCGCGCGTTGTCTCGCGAGCGATGGACACTGTGCAGCCGGCTGCGCACCGAGGTGCTACAGGCGCGATCTCAACAACCTTTGCGCGAGTAGCGGAGTTTGCACACAACGGAGAGAGCGCTACAGCACCGCGAATCAGTCTTCGCTTCGAAATCACCTATCACAGCAACGTGATTGGCGACTGGGGGAAGGAATAAGGAGGAGACATGCCTGAACAGAGTACCAGGATGAAGGATCACATCACCATCACGGGGAAGGATGGCGCGTTCGGCGCATATGTGGCGCGACCGAAGGCGTCGCCAGCTCCGGCTGTCGTCGTTCTGCAGGAACTATTCGGCGTCAACGCCGACATTCGCAAGACTTGCGACGAACTGGCGCAGCAAGGCTTCCTCGCGGTCGCGCCCGATCTATTCTGGCGGCAGGAGCCGGGCGTCGACCTCCGCAATGTCACCTCCGAGGCCGACTGGCAGCACGGAATTCGCCTCTATCGGGCCTACAACCGGGACACGGGCGTCACGGACATTCAGGACACCGTCAGAACCGTGGCCAAGCTGCCGGAATGTACCGGGAAGGTCGCCGTCCTCGGCTATTGTCTCGGCGCACTTATGGCCTTCCTCACGGCCGTTCGCTCCGACGTAGACGCTGTAGTCGCTTATCACGGCGCTGACACTGATAAATATTTAGGAGAGGTCGGCGGGCTAAAAGCGCCGTTGCTGATGCACTTGGCCGAGGAGGATGAGTTCATCTCCAAGGCAGCACAAGCCAAAATCAAGGCGGCGATGGCGGGCAAACCGAACGCAACCGTGTACAGCTATCCAGGTCAGAATCACGCCTTCTCCCGGCATGGTGGAGCGCATTACAACGCCGAAGCCGCAGCACTCGCCCACGAGCGAACCTACGATTTTCTCAATCGCCAGCTGTGCTAACTGCCTGACGCCTAGCACGCCATTTCGACGGTCAGCGCGTCTACGAAGCGAGAGTTGGAGGACTCGTGTGTACTTATGCTCCTTATGCCTCCGTGTTATCATGCATCGCCGCTCTGTGTAGGAGGACAAATGGCCGCACTGGCAGGAGGAGCGAAGTGAATTCCAGCCACGTAGCCTACATGTCTCACCCGAAGGAAACAGCCAAGCTCATCGAAGAGGCTGCCACCTCCGCCGTTTCACACATAGCTCGCGGCGCCGACTAAACAGCTGCATCGTTCAACGGCTGTGGCGGCGGTGAAACCCTCACGCCGCAAGCAGGGTCTCCGACGAGGCTCGCGATATCGGCGGAGACCCAGACGATCGTCGCCTGAGGAGGAACAATGTCTGAGAGCGGCGCAAGGATGAAGGATCACATCACCATCGCCAGTTGCGATGATTTATGTCGCAACTCATCTACGGCGTCAGCGCCGCAGATCCCGTCACCTTCGTCGGAGTGATTCTCGTTCTCACCACGGTCGCGTTCGTGGCCTGCTATGTTCCGGCGCGCCGCGCCATGCGCGTCGATCCCATGGTCGCGCTGCGCTACGAATAACTCGAGCCAGGCAGCGAATCACGCGCCTGATTTAATTCGGCCCGGTGTGCTCTTCACTTTCCCAGTCATCGATGACTTAAGAATGAAGCCTGCCAGCCTCACTGCGGGTCGGTTGTGAGCGCCCCGGTCGCGGGGTCAATGCGGAAGCGGGAAATCGCCGAATCTGGAAAATGCGCCAGCGAAAGACCGGCTCCATCCGCATCGACCTCGACGCTCGAAGGTTTCGCATCAGTTCGAAATGGCGAAGAAACAATCGGCTCCAGCCCGCCGGTTTTCCAGTTTACGATGAAAGCCGAAATACTTTCGGAAGTCTGATTCACCACATAGAGGTAGTTGCCCGAAGGATCGATGGCCAGCCAGTTCGGGCCGTGCTCAGGAAGCACGGATAGTTCGGTCGGGTTATTTTCGCCGTCGCGCGAAATGGTCACCGAATCTGCCAGCGCGTTCGCCGCAAAAGTCATCCGCTGCCCGGTACGCAGATTCGTAACCTGCAGCACGCGCGAATCGCCTTGCGCGGAAATAGCGACGGTCGCGACCGCCGCAGCCACCGTCAAGAGCGTCTTGGTATTGTTACCGTTGTAGCTCGCCAAAATATTCGCCGTGCCCACCGCGACCGGCGTAGCCAAGCCGGATTTACTAACGGTCGCCACCGTCTGGTTGTCCGATGCATACGTGGAGTGGTTCGTGACATTGGTGGTCTGGCCGTCGAGATACGTTGCGGTCAGCTGGAACTGCTGCGTTGCGCCAATCGGAATCGTCGGATTCGCCGGAGTTAGCTTCACTCCGGTGATGAACAGGTTGCTTACGGTCGACCCAATGCAAGCCGACAATCCCAGCAGAGACACCACAGGAACAATTTGAAGCACGCGCTTGAACTTAAACAATGAAGTGAACTCCGACGTCGCTCGCGCGAAAAACCCAAGCCGAGAGCGCTCTCTCGATTTCCCGGTTGCGCGCTAGTCTACCTCTTTACTCCGAACCAGCCCAAACGATTCGCCATCGTGTGCGTAAAACGCGCAGCAGCGCGCCGCCGCGTGCCGCTTGACCAGGCCAACGCGCGACACGGCGCAGTGGTTTTTACCTGGCACGATGCCGTGGGTTTAGCGTGACACGGTACGTGGCACCGCTCGTGACTCAGTGCAGTGGTTTTGACCTGGCGTGGTGCTGGGCGCGTGGTGTGGCGCAACCGACGGCGTGCTAGCATTTCCACACGCGACGCACTGCGCGGCGAATTCCCGCGCAGGACCGGCGCGGGCGACCCGCGGCCGGGCTGAACTTGCAGTTGGAGTGCGACTCGCACGAACGCGCAGCCCCGCCCTCGCTGCGGGTTCGTGCGAGATTGCATCAGCGAGAGGAGCGAAGCAGCGTGACAGTCGAATCCGGCCACAGACGCAAAGTGCAAAAACTCTTTCAGTCGCGGCGAAGCAAGGACGCGAAAATCCTGATCGGCTTGAAAGAGCTGCCGCTTGCCGAACGAGCCGCGCGTGTAGCAGACCTGACCCAGCAGATCCAACACGCCGAGCGCGCCCTCGAGAAAAAACGCGCCTCAGCAGCGGCGATGACCCAAAAAAAACGTGTCGCGCTACTGGCCGACGAAGACGGCCTAATGGAACTCAAGCACCGCCTGGCCCTGGAAAAAAGTGAATACCTGGTTCAGAAATCCATCACGCCAGACGGCGACACCGCTTCGGACTAGCACACCACTTCCCCGCCGGAAAGGCGTTTACTGCGCAGCAATCCAAATCCTCGAAAGTACTCTTCTAACTTTGAAACGCAGCCGGGTTAACTTCCGTCACATGTAACAGAACCCCAAATGCACCGCATGGAGGGATCCCAAGATGGCTTCCCGGCCCGGCTTCCGAATGATTTTGTTGCTGACTCTTCTGACGACGTATTTCCCTCTCACAACCTGCGCAGCAACCGAAGACCCAGCCATCCCGCAGTTGGTGCGGCTGAGCTACGTGCAGGGCGATGTGCGTTTCAACCGCGGTGATCAAAAGCAGGCGGACCTCCGGCAGCCGTGGGAACAAGCGGTCACCAATCTGCCGATCGAGCAGAACTACGCGCTGGCCACCGGAAACGGGCGCGCCGAGATCGAGTTTGAGAGCGGGTCAGTGGTGTACGTCGCCGAGAATTCGGTGGTGCTGTTCCGCGAACTGAAATCCAAGGACGACGTGCCGACCACCACGCTGGAAGTGGTCTCCGGCACCGTTACCGCCGGATTGAAACCGATTCCCGACGAATATTTCGAAATTGATACGCCCACCAGCATGATCCAAAGCCGCTACCCGCAAAGCACTTTTGCACGAATTGATGCGTATCTGGATGGGTTTGCGATCACTCCGCAGGCGGATATGATCGCGAAATTCAGCAACGATACCGGCGGTGGAGCATGACTCATGAAGGGTCAGACCGTAACGATTCCGGATAGCGGCGACGCCTGGGCCACAAAACCGGGAGCGTTTCGAGCCAGCGACGATTTCGACAATTGGGTGCGCGCGCGATACGAAAAGCGAACTGCGGACACCGCCGCGGCGCTCAAGGCGTCAGGATTCGCGTCGCCCATGGTCGGGCTGACCGACATGTTCGCGAGCGGCACCTTTACACCCTGCGCTCCCTATGGAACGTGCTGGGAACCCAAGACGGAAGCAGCGGCGGTAACGGCGCCACCGAGCGGGCCGCCGACGCCGCCGCAACGTTCGCAGCCCCAACCGGCCGTAGCCGATGCGACGCAAGCGGGCGGAGCGAGCCCCGCAAAACCATTCCAGCCCGTCGAGGTTTCAACCTTCGATTTTCGCGCGGTCGACGCCTGCCCGGTTCCGCAATGGGCGAATTCGAGGGCTGCGGTGGCCATCGGGCAAGTACAGACCGAGGTAGCGCGCACGCCGGAGGAATTGCGCGAACTGCAGATGATATCTTTTGCTACGGGAAGTCTGTCGTCGATCCCGCTTTGTCACTACGTTCGCTGGGTCCATCAGGGCACGGGTTACCGGGCGGTGGTGCGCAGGAAGCGCGTGCATCATCCCGTGCACTGGGTGTCGGTCGGCAAGAAAACCGGATTCGTAGTGGCCAGTCCGCTGGACAAGAAGGGGCAGCCGCCGGCGAATTTGCGCCATGGAATTTATGTCCCGTCCAAGAACGATGGCTTGCAGCAAATCGACCGCGTGAAATTCGATCCGAAAGTAGAGATGAAATATCTGGCCCAGGCGCCGAAGGAATTTCGTAACGTCGCCCCAGCAAATACCGCGAAGGCGGAGCGTCCGGAAATTCAGGGACGGCTGCTCGCGGAAACTTCGGCCGGACCAAAAATTGCACCTTCGGATCGAACCAACGCCAAGATCACCTACGATTACGGCAAGCAAACATTCGAAAGCCGCGGGATAGCCATGCCCGGGCACACTTCCAAACCCGTGGTGGTGGGCAGCTTGAATTCTCGCGGGGACTTTTCGGGGTTAAGCTCCGCCGCACGCGACGGAGACCGCAACTCAGCCGCAATTTCCCGGCGCGAATCAGGGACAACCGAGCGGCGGTCTGAATCGAGCCGGTCGAATGCCTCGAGCGGAAACGAGTCTCGCGGCTCCAGCAGCGGCGACTTTCGCAGTTCCAGCGCAGGCGAGTCCCACGCCGAGAGTAGCAACGCCAGTTCGCCCGCCAGCCGCCCGAAGTAGAAAATCGCGACAGCACGCCAACTTAACCTGAGACCGCGTTGAATCTTATTTATTATTTCGCTTGAGCGAAATGCCGTTCACCTTTGAACAATCTTAGCCGCGCAGCAACCACCTGCTTCACCGTGTCCACGGCAACCGGCAGAATTTTGTAGGGCACGACTTCGTCAGGCTGCTGGGCCAAGCCCTGTTCCAAACCACACATTTTTATTTCGCGAAGGCGTAGATGCGCTTCCAGTCGTCCTTCATGCTGATCACGATCCAGCCGCTTTTGTTGGCTTCGGCGAGCAGCGCTTCCGAAAAGGTTCCCACGTGAGTATCGGGCAGGCCTCGGGCCGGGCCGTAGGCGTATTCGCGGGTGGCGTCGTCGTGAAGCACCAGCATCATCAGGCGCGCGCCATCGCCGGCCTGGGTCCATTCGAGCATCGCGGCGTCGCCGCCGCTATTGCCAAAGGCCGCGCAGGGCCGCTTGCCGATGAACATGTTGATGCCCACCGCTTTGCCCGGGCCGTCGTCGATGAAAAAAACTTTGGGTTCGCGCATCAGCACCGGTTTGCCGGAGGAATTGTCATACTTGGTCACGATGCTGGAGCCGACCACCTGTTCGGGCGGAACTCCGTAAACCTGCTCGGCGTAAACCCGCACGAATTCCTGCCCGCCGCCGGTGACGATGTAGGTGCGGTAGCCTTTTTCGCGCAGGTACTTCATCACTTCCAGCATGGGCTGAAACACCAGGTCGGTGTACAGGCGGCCGAAGCGCGGATCTTTGGCCGTGGTGATCCAGGCTTTCACCAGCGATTGAAATTCTTCGCTGCTCATTCCGGCGTGGGTCACGCCCACAATTTCCACCCAGTCTTTTTCGCTGAAATTGGACATGGCCTCTCGGTCGCCGGCCAGCACCGATTTAAACGGCTCGGTACTCTTCCATTCAGGATGCTCCGGCGCCATTTTGGCCAAACGATCGAGCGCAAACGCGGCCTGCCCGTACAAGGGATGCTCGGTCCATAGCGTCCCATCCTGATCGAAAGTGGCGACACGGTCCTTAGGCTCCACATATTTCGCGCTGGATTTTTCAGTGGTGTCGTGAACGAAAGCGAGGATCGCTTTTTTCGCCGCGGTATTGTTCCAGGAAGGCAGCGGATCGTCGAACGCTTCGGCCGCGCGAGTGAAAGCTCCGAGCACCGCCGTGGTCGCCGATACCTTGATTAAATCCCGTCGCGTGATTTTCATGAGTGCTCCTTGGCCAAGCTGCGGTCCCGTTGCGCGAAATGTATATCGGGGCGGAGTGAGGAGCAAGCGCTAACGCGCAACGCTGCGGGATTCGCAGCGATCGAGGAACTGGCATTACACATTCAGAAAGACTCGCCCGGCCCCGCCAACGAATCGAATTGGCTTCCGGCTCCCGATGGCCCGATCTATCGGGTGATGCATCTCTACTGGCCCAAGGAAACTCCGCCTTCCATCTTGCCAGTAGGCAAAGGGTACCTGGCAGCCGCCCGGCATCGTAGCCGTAAATTAACGTTCAGTCCCTCGCTTATTTACTGAGTGAAGCAGTACGCCGCGCGAAGCCGCGCTGCTATCCTTTGAAGCTTACTTCGGAACCTCCCGAAGCACTGTGCCGATTGTTTGAGGTCCGTGACAACGCACAAGCAACCCGCGACCGCGCCCGAGGGGCTTCTCCCAGTAGGCGACGCCAGCAAGAATCTTAACTGAATCATAACCGCCGCCCTTTAGTGGATAGACATAGACCTTCCAAAGTCCGCCACCGCTAACGCCGCCGAACCGTTTCGCGACACCGGGCACGGTGTTGTTTATTCGGAGGTCGAGGTAGTCAATGTGTTGCCGTAGATAGCGAGGTAAACGCAAGCTCAGATAAGGACCAGTGGCTTCCCAGAGGAGCATGGCTTGCACCTCGGGAATCGCGCGGTCTGGCGTGTAATCGCCGCGTTCTTCAGGTGCACCCATCAAGAAAAAGGTCTCTACAGACCCGACGTTGATCTCCTTTTTTTGAGAAAGGTTATAAAACGAGCGCCCGACCGCCTTGATGCTTCCTACCCGCTCGGGCGGCAGGCGTAGCATTGTTACGTCTGGCCCCCACTTGTTCCATTTTCGTCGAATCTTAGGGCCAACCGTCTCTATTTCGTCTGGGGCGATAATGAGGCGCGTATTCTGTTTCTCCTTGAGAGGAATTAGAATCTGATCCGCGTTCTTCAGCCCGTTGCTGGGTTTATCCCCATGCCATACGTGCGCGGCCGTCAAAACGTAAAATGAATTGCGGAAAGAAACCAGCGTCCCCGAGCCGGCGGCCTCTAGCTTGCGATTTTTTGACCTCACGAATGCAACGGTGTAGTCGTTGAGGTCTTTGGCGATTTGATTGCCCAGAGGCGAGGGGTTGTCGATAAAGAGTAGCTTATCGATCTCTTTCCAAATATCGGCGGGAGGGTTTTTTCGCGCGCGAGGCTGATTGCTGTTGCGGATCATAGTAAGAGAGTTCTATCACAGGGGTTAGAAAATCGGCATGTCCCAGATTGCAGCTTCGACGCCGCGACGCCCGAGCTGCATCCATTGCAAGCACGCGCACCTCGTAAGAGACAAATCGAATGAAAAGAGTGAGCTCGTTCCTCGTAATTGTTTTTATTCGGGCTGGGCCATGCGGGAATCCGGCACAAAAGTCACTACTGCAGAATTGAGTCAACGCATCCTGACGTGATTTTTAGTTGCTAAGAGAATCGTGCGGGTGGAAGTGGACGATTAAGGCGTTCGAAGCGAGATGCATCACGCGAATCTCGTTGGTGGTGTTCTCCGCAAACTTACGGGCAAAAGCGACCGCTGCATCGTGGCCCGTCACTGCTTTTTGCCAGATGGGCGTCCCGTCGCGAACTTCGAAGATGTCGTAGGTCCTTTCCATGACTAAGTTGTAGGGTCGTTAGCGGCCGAAGTCAAACATTTGTGCATCGTTGCCTGTTGGATTCGACGACCGTGAAGGGCTTGCCGAACGAGCGCGCTTAGAAATTAGACTTCGCGCGCTCGCTGCGGCGTCGATAAGTTAGTCGGCCTTCTTCACGCCGGGAATTTTCCAGGAGCCGTCTAGAATCGAAGGCGGCGTTTCCTTGGGCCAGTACATGCGCGTCATCAGGACGAAATCGTCCTTCGGCGCGGGGAGCCAGTTCGACTCTTTGTCTTTGCCCGGCGAATCGGCCTGGATGTAGAGCTCGGTCGAGCCGTCGGCGTTGGTCTTCAGGCTGTTCCGAGCGCTGATCGAATATCGATTAATTGGATTAGCCACGAAGAAATATTTCGCGTTGTACATGGTGAGGGACCAGAAGCCATCGACCGGCGGCAGCTGGCCTTTATCGAAGTGCATCACGTACTTATTTGCGCCGTTGTATTTGCTGACGAGCTCCGGGCCTTCGGAGGTGGGATACACGGCATCCTGCGGGCGATTGGCGCCGAGACCGAACCAGGTGATCAGCGCGCGTTGCAGATAGTTGGTGCCGTAGAGGCCGGTCTTGGTGGTGAAGGTCCAGCCGTTGACCAGCTTGGCGTCTCCGGCGACCAGGCTTTCTTTCATCCACGCGGCGATTTTATCTTGGGCTGGTTTGGGAGCCTTGGCAATGCCGTCCGCGACCGCCGGAGAAAGTTTCGAAACATCAAAATCCTGGCCCGGGACGATGCCGAGCGTGGCGAGTTTCGCGACCATCGGCGCGTCGTCAGTGCTCGGGGGATTGGTCTTCAGCAAATTGGCGAAAAGTTTGAAGTAGGTCGCGCCGTCCAAGGCGTTGACCTGGTCGCGAACGGCAGTCTTCATGTCGCGCGAAGTGTCCACGCCGGCGGGCGCGGGCTTGTACGGTTTGCCGTACGAGGACAGCGGCACAGCGGACATTTGATCCTGAATGGCGTGAACGGCCGCGTAATCGCCGGGCGTGCCGGTGCAATAAATCCGGCCGAGCAGCCAGACCAGCGCGGTGGGAGATTTGTATTCGGTGACCCCGCGCGGCAGCGTTCCGGTCCAGCCCGGTCCGGTGAGCGCGTACTTTTGTGCGCCGGTGCCGGTGGTGCGCTTGCCGGGAACCTGGAACACGTCGGTCCAACCGTCGAGCATCGGGAACAGCGCGTAGCGGCCATGAAGATCGGGGATGCTGATGATCCACGGTTCCTTGGAAAGGTCCAGCCAGATGACGGTGTAGAGCGTATCCGCGTTGGGGGCGGTGACGGTGGTGAAGGTGGCGTCGGGATACGCGCGGAGTTTTGCGAACTGGCCCATGGGTGCGCCAATGCCGGCGGGCACGGCCACGTTGGTGGAAGCGCGGCGGGTGTATTCCATGGTGACCAGTGGGTAGGCGTAGATGTAGGCGTCCTTCGCGGTTTCGTAGGATTCGACGGTCTTCACGTCCTGACCGACTTTCGAGGTTGAACCGCAACCCGCAATCAGCAAGCAGAGCGCCAGAAGCGCTGATGGCGCGGACCACAATTTTCTTGTCATGGAGTCTCCAGGGATTCGGCACAGGCCTGCGCGCTGAACGTCCGGGGAGGGTACAAGCAGCGTCCAGGCAGCGATACTGTCAAAACTTACAGGTCGGCGCGCGGCTGCGTCTTGGCGAATGCTGAGCTTTTTCGGCCACTCAGAATAACCACGCGCGGAAACTGAAAAGCTGCGTTGGCTTACTATTTGAGATTGAAGGTGTGGAGTTTCTTCGCCGCCGATCCGAACGGACCCAACTGGTAAGCCGCGGCGCCGGCAGGCGAGAAGGTGAACGGCGTAAAGGGCTCGGCCAACATCTGGTCCAGATATTCCTTCGGCGCCACGTCGGTGCTGACGTGCGGGTTATAATTCTCGCCGGTCATCTTCGGGACGAAGGTGGCGACGTAGTCGATCAGCATCGAGTCGGTCGCGGCAACTCGGGGGACATCGGGATCAGGAATGAGAATGAACGCGGAGAGCGCCGCGCCGGTGGCGATGGTGTTGGCGAGAAGTGCGATCGGTGCCGACGAACTCCGCAGCGATTTTGCGCGGAAGCGAATGCATCACTGGCGACCGATGCGCTCGATCTCTTTTTTAATGGCGAGAGAATCAAGGCTGGCGAGCGGCAAGCTCAGAAACAAATTAATTCTGCGGCCGAGGGTGACAAACGCGTCGCGAAAGGCGCGGCCGATTTCTTCGGGCGTGCTGGTGACGGCGGCGGGGTCAGGAATTCCCCAGTGCGCGGTCATGGGCTGGCCGGGCCAAATCGGGCAGACTTCTTTGGCGGCGCTATCGCAGACGGTAAAAACAAAATTCATCGGCGGCGCGTCGGGCTTCGAAAATTCTTCCCAACTTTTGCTGCGGGCCGCTTCGGCGGGAAGGTTGGCGGCGCGGAGCTGGTTTAGGGCCTCGGGGCGCACGGTGCCGGAGGGAAAACTTCCGGCGCTGTACGCGGTGAAGTGCGGGTTACGCCTGCCGTTGAGAATTCCTTCGGCCATGATGGACCGCGCGGAATTGCCGGTGCAGAGAAACAGCACGTTGAAGTGTTGGGCCATAAGTATCCCCGCGTTCTAGGGGCAGCAGGTGGGGCCGCAGCAGGCTTTGGTCTCGGCGGGTTTGGTGGCGCGGATGAACGCGCTGAAGAATTTGCCGTCGACTTGCGGCGCGATGGCGTCCACATCGAAGCCTTGGCCGGAGAGAAATTCGCGGGCGTCTTCGACGTTGTAGATGCGCGTTGGCTCGACGTCGGCTTCGGTGAATCCGGCGCTCTTCAGCTTGCCGAGATAATCATTTTCCTCGAGCGCTCCGGCAATA
Organism: uncultured Acidobacteriota bacterium; assembly: GCA_963711325.1. GTDB lineage: Bacteria > Acidobacteriota > Terriglobia > Acidiferrales > UBA7541 > Palsa-295. The sequence continues at coordinate 958,455 of CAVQDR010000003.1, forward strand.
CATCCCACCCACAGCAAAACGCTTTTGCGAATTTCGGGCAGCATTTCGCCGCGCGTCACCACGTCGGACACGGCAAAGCGGCCGCCCGGCTTCAGCACGCGAAAAGCTTCGCGCAAGACAGCGTCCTTGTCGGAAGAAAGATTGATCACGCAATTCGAAATGACCACGTCGACCGAATTATCGGGCAGCGGAATGTGTTCGATTTCGCCTTTGAGAAATTCGACGTTATCGACTCCGGCTTTTTTCTTGTTCGCGTTGGCGAGGGCCAGCATTTCGTCGGTCATGTCCAGGCCGTAGGCTTTTCCAGTCGGGCCGACACGCTTGGCCGAAAGCAGGACGTCGATGCCACCGCCGGAGCCGAGGTCGAGAACGATTTCGCCGGCGTTGAGCTTGGCGAGCGCGGTAGGATTGCCGCAGCCGAGCGAGGCTTGCATGGCTTCGGTGGGAATTTCTCCGGACTGGGTGGCGTCGTAGAGATTCGAAGTGATCGGATCGCTGCCGCAGCTGCTCGAGGCGGCGGTTGCGCCGCAGCACGAGCTGCCGCCCGCGGTGGCGCGTAGCGCGGCCTCGCCGTATTTTTCTTTTACCGTGTCACGGATGTTTGGCTCGGTCATGGCGCTCCTATCTGCAGATTTGAATGACGTCGCGCGGAGCGACGGCTTTGTTTCGGGTGCAGCACTCGGCGTAGAGAAATTGCAGGACTTCCTGCAGGGCTTCGGTGTTCGCGGTGTAGCGCAGGAAAGTGCTTTCGCGGCTGACCAGCACCAGGCTTTCGTTTTTCAGTTTGTCCAGGTGATGGGACAGGGTGGAGTTGGGAATGTCGAGTTCGGATTGAAGCTCGCCGACGACCAGGCCCTCGGGATGGGCGGAAAGCAGCAGCTGCATGATCCGCAGCCGCGGCTCGGTGCCCATGGCCGAAAACATATCGGCGAACTTGGCGACCTGCTCGGCGTTTTTCTTCCGCCACTTCGTAGCCATATTTCGATGTTTGCAGAAATAAGGAACCGTGTCAATAGCTCAAGGCGTGATTCGCTGCGATTCAGGGCTTGCGGTGCTTTGAGGCCAGCAGATTCGGAAACAAGCCGATCGAAATCACGGTGTGAAGAACGACCGCGGGCCAGAGTAGAACGCCTCGGTACGCGGTCGCGATGGCGACCCACGCCAAAAATACGGCCGCTCCGACATTGAAAGCAAGGAGGCCGAGCACTGGACTTCGATCCGGTCCCGGCATCTTCGACGGTAAACAGGCGATTCCCAAACCTACCAGGCCGATTCCGGCAAAGTGCGCTTCCAGAACCGCCAAGCCCACCGGCAAAGTGCCGAACAACAGCCGGCACGCCAGATTCGCCATCACCAGTAAACTGGCTCCGACTATGATTTCGAGCCAGGCCGCTGCCATGATCACAAATCGATTCATCGGCTCGTTAACCTTGAATGTGGACATCGAATCTAAGATTTCGGCGCCGGCGGCGGAGCCGCGGCTGGCGGTGGAGGCGGCTGCGGCTTCGGGATCCGCAGCGTCCACGAAAACCCAAACACGAAGAGCCGGCCTTCGGGGCGCGCTTTCGCCGTGAATTCGTTCTCGTATTTGAAAAACGCGCTCAGCGATTTGGCCGGCAGAATGAAGGTGGTTTGCAGTCCCACGGCGTGCGACGAGTAGTACGGAAAAACGGAGGTGGTGCCGCTGTTCCCGGTCACTTGCCACTGGTCGTAGCCAATCACGCCGAGCTGCAACAGGCGGCTGAAGTCTTTTTTCAGCGGCAGGATTTGCCCGAATCCCCATTCATCCGAAAATGCCTGGCCCGGAGTGATGTTCGTTCCGTCTTTCTGCCCGTGAATTTCCCAAATGGTGGCCAGGTTCGCGGTGGTGGCTTTATTCTTGGTTAGGTAAACGGTGGCGTTGGTGGTGATGTCGTTGCCCCAATAGCCCGAACCAACGTTGGTGGAGGCGCCCGGAGTGAAACGTCCGGTAGGCGCGGTGAATCCGTAGCCCACCGCGAAGTCGACATGTTTCAAATGCCAGCCGAGGTTCAGCGGCTGCACGTAAATATCGGCCAGGCCCTCGCCGCCGCCGTTGGCGCTCAGGTTGGTGCCGACGATGTCCGCCACCAGCGAGCCATTCGCAATCGGAATCACGATGTACGGGAAAAAATACGCGCCGAGAAATTTGTGCTTGGGCACGTAGTAGAACAGGTTCTCGTTGACCCAGAAGGAATAGGTGCCGGTGATGCCCGGGATGGCGTTGCCGTTCGAGTTGTTCAGCTGCCCAGCGGAATAATTCAACGTAAGGTTGGCGTAAGTGATTCCGGGATCGGGTATCGAGCCGGCGTTCAAGCCGTACTGCCCGGGAACGTACTGACCTTTCTGCTGCGCCTGCAGCGGTAGAGCGCACAGCGAGCCCAGCAGAATCAGAATCATCGCACCAAACGTCAGTCGCAAAGACATGGTAATTCTCCTCTGTCGTGCATGCCGAATTCGTTGTCTCAATTCTCCGCCTCCGAATTGCCGGCTGCCGAAACCACAGGCCTCGGGATCGACCACACGATTGACGACTGCAGCGCCGCCAAACGGGAAAAACAGGAGATGCGGGTTGAGTTAAGACTCTTCGCTAGAAACCCGCTCAGCCAGAAAATTGGATGCGAGTTTTATACAACGCCAGCCCGGCGATGAACAGCGTTTATTGGTTAATTTATTGCGTGACAAATCCCAGATTTGGGATTTGTCACGCAGTCTCGAAATGCGACGAGGTGACGTGCAGATTCGGGCGCGTCTCCACGCCTTGATGCGGCGAACCGGCGACTCGGAATAACCGCCCGCGGAACCCAAAAACCTGCGTTGATTTACTTTTTGAGATTGAAGGTGTGCAGTTTCTTCGCCGCCGATCCGAACGGACCCAGCTGGTAAACCGCGGCGCCGGCAGGCGAAAAGGTGAACGGCGTAAACGGCTCGGCCAGCATCTGGTCCAGATATTCCTTCGGCGCCACGCCGGTACTGACGTGCGGATTGTAATTCTCGCCGGTCATCTTCGGGACGAAGGTGGCGACGTAGTCGATCAGCAACGCGTCGGTTGCGGCGTCCGCCTGCGGAGCGGTGAACGCGCCGATGGGGCCAGATTCCACGGTGAACGGTGCGACCGCGGCAATCAAATCGCTTTGCAGCTTGATAATCTCCGGCGTGGGCTTGGCGCAAATCCCGGCCACACCAACCGGGCCGCCCGGCGCGTAATAATATTTGAAAGCTTCCAGCTGCATGGCGTGCACGTCGGCGGCGTCCGGCGAGTGTTGGGCGGCGGCATAAACTTTTTCCAAATCGGCGGTTCGCACGAAACGTTGGATCAGGGTGATGTGCGCGAAGTGCGCGGCATCGAGAGGAAAACCTTTCGGAAAGACTTTCAGCAAGCGGGCATTGTTGGCCTCGACGTGCTGAACCATCGTAGCGTCCGGAACCAGCAGGATGTCGATCGCTGTGAGCGCGTTGGTTCCGGCGGCCAATACGTTGGCCCCCGCATTTCCGAGATGCATCGTGATCACCAACAGCAGCGCGCCCACGACGAACAGCCCACTCCACGCATTATTTTTTTGTGATTCGCATGGTCTTCCTTTCAGGCAACTCCGGGAAATGTACATCCGTCCGGCCGTTGCCGCGCCATGGTTTTTGCTAGGCGCTCTCGAAATGGGGCGAGGTGACGCCGAGGATGGCCAGCGCTTCTTCTTCGTTTCGAACCACGTGCAGATTGGGGCGAGTCTCCGCGCCCTGAATATCGAACATGCGCGCCATGCCGTAGAGGTGCGGCGAGCCGGCGATGATGACTCGAGGGACGTTGGGATCAGGAATAGCGGGCGGCAGCTGGGCCAGCTTGCGAATGGTGGCCGAGCTCACGTTGAGCGCGGTGACGCCGAACATATCCAACATGCCGGAGTAGGTGGGACGCTCGGCGCCGTGGCGCGACATCTCGTGGTAATAATCGGTCAAGGACTGGTCGGTCACCAGACCTGCAATCTGGCAGCGGATGATTTTATTGGCGTGATCGAAATCGAAAGAGAGGGCCATAGGCTCGGACGATAGTTTACCGCTTTCGCGGGAATGATTGCTGTTTCGTGGCTGGGCTATTTCTTACGCTGTCGCGCGCGCCCGCCCTCGTGCATTACCCGCGATCAGTTGTGCGTGAAGTCGACGGCCAGCAGCGAAATCCACCTCTGATCGTTTCGTTCTAGGGGCAGCAGGTGGGGGCGCAGCAGGCTTTGGCCTCGGCAGGTTTTTGGGCGCGGATGAACGCGCTGAAGAATTTGCCGTCGACTTGCGGCGCGATGGCGTCCACATCGAAGCCTTGGCCGGAGAGAAATTCGCGGGCGTCTTCGACGTTGTAGATGCGCGTTGGCTCGACGTCGGCTTCGGTGAATCCGGCGCTCTTGAGCTTGCCGAGATAATCATTTTCCTCGAGCGCTCCCGCGATACATCCCACCCACAGCAGAACGCTTTTGCGAATTTCGGGCAGCGTTTCGCCACGCGTCACCACGTCGGACACGGCAAAGCGGCCGCCCGGCTTCAGCACGCGAAAAGCTTCGCGCAAGACAGCGTCCTTGTCGGAAGAAAGATTGATCACGCAATTCGAAATGACCACGTCGACCGAATTATCGGGCAGCGGAATGTGTTCGATTTCGCCTTTGAGAAATTCGACGTTATCGACTCCGGCTTTTTTCTTGTTCGCGTTGGCGAGGGCCAGCATTTCGTCGGTCATGTCCAGGCCGTAGGCTTTTCCAGTCGGGCCGACACGCTTGGCCGAAAGCAGGACGTCGATGCCACCGCCGGAGCCGAGGTCGAGAACGATTTCGCCGGCGTTGAGCTTGGCGAGCGCGGTGGGATTGCCGCAGCCGAGCGAGGCTTGCATGGCTTCGGCTGGAATTTCGCCGGATTGCGCGGCGTCGTAGAGATTCGAAGTGATCGGATCGCTGCCGCAGCTGCTCGAGGCGGCGGTTGCGCCGCAGCACGAGCTGCCGCCCGCGGTGGCGCGCAGCGCGGCCTCGCCATATTTTTCTTTTACCGTGTCACGGATGTTTGGCTCGGTCATGGCGCTCCTATCTGCAGATTTGAATGACGTCGCGCGGAGCGACGGCTTTGTTTCGGGTGCAGCACTCGGCGTAGAGAAATTGCAGGACTTCCTGCAGGGCTTCGGTGTTCGCGGTGTAGCGCAGGAAAGTGCTTTCGCGGCTGACCAGCACCAGGCTTTCGTTTTTCAGTTTGTCCAGGTGATGGGACAGCGTGGAGTTGGGAATGTCGAGTTCGGATTGAAGCTCGCCGACGACCAGGCCCTCGGGATGAGCGGAGAGCAGCAGCTGCATGATGCGCAGCCGGGCCTCGGTGCCCATGGCGGAGAACATATCGGCGAACTTGGCGACCTGCTCGGCGTTTTTCTTCGGTGACCGCGTCTGCATATTTCGCTAATTGCAGAAATATGGCAACACGTCAAGGGCACGCTTGTCTTGAATTTGGACGGTGGCGGGCTAATTTTGCCGCCTTTTATCGGCTGTGGGTGAAGTCGACGGCCAGCAGCGAAATGTCGTCTTTGTGGCCTTCGCCCATGGGCTGATCGAGCCAGCGGGCCAGTTCCACCAGCACGGCGTCGGCGAAGGGGCCGGTCTCGAGCGCCGTGTTCTTGTCCAGAAATTGCAGGAAGCGATCGGTGCCAAATTCTTCTCCGGCGGGATTGCTGGATTCGAGAATTCCGTCGGTGTAGAGGACGAAGCGGTCGCCCGCTTCGATGGGAATTTCGATCGAATCGTAGGTAGCTTCTTCGAACTGGCCCATCACCAGACCGTTTTCCAGCAGCTGGCTGGCGCTGCCGGCGGATTTGCGCCAGATCAAAACGGGCGGGTGGCCGGCGCCGGCGTATTTCAAAACTTTCTTTTCCAGGTCCACGTAGACGTACGCGGCAGTGACAAAATTCTGCTGGAATTTTCCGCAGAGCGCTTGATTCAAACCGGCCAAAACTTTTCCAGGTTCCGAAGCGTGCGCGACTTGCGCGGTGAGCGCGACCTGCAGCATGGAAGCGATCAGCGCGGCGGGCAAACCGTGACCGGAGACGTCCGCGATCAGGATGCCCACGTGGCGGTCGTCCTGAATGATGAAGTCGTAAAAATCGCCGGCCACCGAGGTCATCGGAATGTAGCGCGCCACGATTTCCATGCCGCTGATCTTGGGCGTGTGGCGCGGCAGAATCGAGAGCTGAATCTGCCGAGCCATTTCCAGTTCGGTATTGATTTCGATCAACTGGCGCGCAATCTGGGCGTGGGCTTCGCGTAGCAGCAGATGGGTGCGCACACGGGCTTTGACCACGGCGGCGGAGAACGGTTTGTGAATGTAGTCGACGGCGCCGACGTCAAAGCCTTTCGTTTCGTCCTCGGCTTCGGTCTGGCTGGTGAGAAAAATTACCGGGATGTCGCGGGTGTCAGGATCGGCTTTCAGCCGGCGGCAGACTTCGTAACCATCCATCTCGGGCATCATGATGTCGAGCAGAATCAGATCGGGTTTGTCTTTTCCGGTAGCGATGGCCAGAGCTTTTTCGCCGCTGGTGGCTACTTTGGTGGCAAACGAATCTTTCAGGGCGCCGGAAATCACTCCCAGGTTGATGGGCGTGTCGTCGACGATCAGAATTGTTTTTTGGGGCGCGGGCTGGTTCATTATTATTTCACTCCAGGGGAAGACCTAAGCGACCGGCAATTTCCGAAACGCATTTCAAGGCGCCGGTAAAATCGTAATTCCCTATCAAATTCTGCAGCGAGGCGATTTCGGGTCCGGTGAGCACCTGGGCCAGGGCAGGTTGCGCGTCCAGGATGAAGTCGGCGGCCTCGCCGTCGTCGTTCGCTAAGAGTTTCGCCAGTTTTTTCAGCGGTGCGGCGACGGTGGCGGGATCGGCAGCGGCTGCCGGGGAGCCGGAGGCAACTTGCTCGCTCGGGAGCGCGGCGCGAATGGCCTGCACCGTCGTTCGAAGTTTCGCGTCGAGCGCATCCAGTAAAGATGGCGGCGCAGCGTTTCCCGACTTGATCGCGGTCTCCACTTCGGCGGCCGCGTCCGCTACCGCCGTGGCGCCCAAGTTCGCCGCCGCGCCTTTTAGCGAATGGGCGGCGCGGGCTGCAGTTTCCGTGTCACCGGCAGCGAGCGGCGTGCGAATCTCCTGCACACTCGCCGACTCGGCGAACTTGCGCAGCAACATCTCGTAGCGTTTAGGATTTCCTCCGGTTCGCCGCAGCGCCGAGCGAGTGTCGACACCTGGAATCTCAATCGCAGTGGTTTCAGCATGCGCAGCCGGTTCCGGCGCGCGCTGATTCGCCGCGACAACGGTTTGCGCTGGGGCGCCCGCAGCGACGTCACCGTGGGGTTTTATCCAGCGCAACAGAGCCGCGAAAAGCAGATCCGGATCGATGGGCTTGGAAAGATGATCGTTCATGCCGGCCGCAGTGCACTGCTCGCGGTCGCTTTCCATCACGTTCGCGGTCATGGCCACAATCGGAAGAGACTTGAAGCGCGGGTTGGCGCGGATCGCGCGCGTGGCGGCCAGGCCGTCCATCACCGGCATCTGCATGTCCATCAACACCAGGTCGTAATTGTTTTCGGAAACCATCTGCACCGCGACTTTTCCGTTTTCGGCGATTTCAATTTGCAGGTGCGCGTCTTCGAGCAGGCCCAAGGCGACTTCGCGATTGAATTCGTTATCTTCGACCACCAGCACACGAGCGCCGCGCAATTGTCCGAGTTCGACGGCCGGGGCGCCGGCCGCTTCGTCACTTGCTCCGTACCTTTTCGACTCGCCGGCGCCGAGCACGCCCATGGCTGCGTCAAAGAGCATCGAAGCGGTGACCGGCTTGATCAAAATATTGGCAAACGCGCTCTCTTCGGCCTGCTTCAAAACTTCTTCACGGCCATAAGCGGTGACCATCACCAGCTGCGGACTCAAAGTGAGGTTGGGCAGGGCGCGAATTTTTTTGCCGGTTTCAAAACCGTCCATGCCCGGCATTTGCCAGTCCACAAAAACAATTTCGTAAGGCCGACCGGCTTCGGCGCCGCGGCGCACCATCTCAATTCCTTCCAGACCGGCTCCCGCTTCATCGGCCTCAAAAGTCATGTCGGTCAACATACTGGAAAGCACCGCGCGCGCCTGCGGATTGTCGTCAATAATCAAAACGCGGCGGCCGCGAATATCCGGTGGAGGCGCGTGACGACGCGCCGCGGATCCATTGCCCAGCCGCGCGGTAAACCAAAACGTGCTGCCCTTCCCTTCCTGGCTTTCGACGCCCACATCGCCGCCCATCAAAAGCGCCAGGCGCTTGGAGATGGCGAGTCCGAGTCCGGTGCCGCCGTGCTGGCGGGTGGTGGAGGTGTCAGCCTGCTCGAAGGCCTGGAACAACCGGCCCATTTGCTCCTTGGTGAGGCCGATGCCGGTGTCGCGCACGGAGAAATAAATCAGCTGGCCGTCGTCGGTTTTTTCCTGAATGCGCGCGGAAACCACCACGTCGCCGCGTTCGGTGAATTTCACCGCGTTGTTGCAGAAATTAATCAGGATTTGCCCCAGGCGCAGCGGGTCTCCGCGCAGTTGGGTGGGCAGCGCCGGATCGATATCGAAAATGAGTTCGAGGCCCTTGGCCGAAGCTTTTTCTGAAATCAGATTGCTGACGTTGGCCAGCACGCTTTCCAGATCGAAATCGATATTTTCGACGGTCAGCTTGCCCGCTTCGATTTTCGAAAAATCCAGAATGTCGTTGATGATGCCCAACAGATGCTGGCCGGCCAGCCGGATTTTCCCCACGTAGTCACGCTGCCGCGGATTCAGGTCGGTGCGCAAAGTCAGGTGGGACATGCCGATGATGGCGTTCATCGGCGTGCGGATTTCGTGGCTCATGTTGGCCAGGAAATCGGATTTGGCTTTGGTCGCGTCCTCGGCCACTTCTTTGGCGTGGCGCAAGGCTTCGCCCGAAGCTTCCAGCGTTTGATTAATGCTTTCCAGTTCCTGTTTGCGAGCGCCCAGTTGGCGTTCGGAAACCGCCAGCGACTCGGCTTGCGCCTTGGTGTGATTCAGCAGCTCGCGAGTCGCGATGTTGCCGGCCAAGATTTCGGCGCTCAGCGCGACCGAGGGCAGCAACGAATCCATCAGCGCGCGCTGGCGGTCGGACAATGCCGCATTGGTGGCCAATTCGAGGATTCCGATCGTCTGGCCTTTGCTGAGGACTGGAAAGAAATAAATCTTCCCGACGGTTAGCGTGCCCATGCCGGCGGAGATGCGTACTTTGTCTTCGGCGGTGACTTCCAGCATGCGGCGTTCTGCCGCGGCTTGGCCGGCGAGGCCTTCGCCCGGCGCAAATTCAGCAGGGCCGCTCGCGTCGGTATTGGCGTAGGAAGAAGCGCGGGAGAAATGCTGGCGGCTCTCGTCCGCGATATAGAACGCGCCATAAAGCAGCGGCACGGACTGCGCCAGCCGCGACAATAGCGCGTTTCCAAATCCAGGATAATCCTGCGCGGGCTGCACGTTCGCCAAGATGGCGGAGGCCTCGGCCTTCACCCAGGCCGCGGTTTGGCGTTCGCGGGCGCCCGTCTGGAGAGTGCGCAACGCGCGGGCGATCTCGCCGATTTCATTTTTCCGGTCGAGAAACGGGATGGTCTGGTCCAGCCGTCCGTCCGCGGAATTCTGAATGCCGGCCTGCAGCGCCAGTAATTCGCCGACGACTTTGCTTTCCACGATGTAGAAAGCCAAAGCCCAAGACGCCAGCAGGCCAAAGCCAATCACCAGCCAGGTGATCAAAATGGCGTGATGAGTTTTTTCGGTCAGCTCCTCGGAACGCTGGTCGATGTATTTCTGAAGTTCCGCGATGATTCCGATGTTGGCCTGGCGGGCGTTTTGCAGCTCCTGTTCCAGATTCCCGCGCAAGAGGTTCAATGCTTTGGCATTTTCGCCGGCCAAGGCTGCCGCGCGAACCGGCCGCGCATCGCTTTCCGCTCGATCGAACAGGGTGGACGCGGCATTGAGCTCGTCCGCGCGGTCGGGGATCGCCTCCAGCGCTTTGGCCATGGCCGCGTGGTAGTTTCCGCGGATATTTTCGAGCTCTCCGTTCAGTACCTGCCTGCGATCAGCATCGGTTTCCGTGACCAGTTCGAACAGATAAAACCCGAAGCGGTTGGTATGGGCGCGGGCCTCCTCCACGCTGCGCAGCGCTTTCACCTGCTGATCGATCAACCCGGTGTAGCGCTGGTCGATCCGGGTGCTTTGAAACGACGAATAGACTCCCGCCGCGAGCACCATCAAGACCAGCGGGATCATGGCCGCCCCAAGTCTGCGCCGCAGCCTCAAATTTTTGAAAATACCCATCGCCATGCGCTCCAGCCCTTGCTTCGCTTAGAAAGGTGAACCGGTCAGCCCGACTGAGACAACCGTGCGAAAGTATATGCGATGTGGCGGGTTAGCTATCGTCATTATTACCAGTGCCGCGAGTTACCTGTGTAAGGACGCAGCCGCCGCTGGGGCGAGGCCGAGTGTAAAGCTGCAGCCAGTATCGCCCGCAGCCAAGTGGCGTTAGCATGAAGCCTGGAGGCAATTATGGACGTCCATCGAACGCTCACTCCCGCACGCGTGCTCGTGGCTACCAACACCGCGCATTTTCCCAATGAGAGTGCGGAATACCGCCGCGCTCGCAATGAATTGCTGGCGGAAGAAATTGAAGTGCGCCGTCAGCTCGAGCGGGTGGCTGAGCGGCGACGCGCCTTGCCCCCGGGCGGCGAAGTCCCCCAAGATTATGAATTCGTCGCCGCGAATGGGCCGGTTCGCTTGTCCGATCTTTTTTCCGGGAAGTTTTCCGGCGCGTCCAGCTCGTCCGGCGATAAAGACACGCTGATGGTCTACAGCATGATGTTCGGTCCGGCGCGCAAGACGCCGTGCCCTTCGTGCACTTCGTTTTTAAGTTCTTGGAATGGCACGGCGGCAAATTTGCGGGAGCGGGCGGCCATAGTGGTGACGGCGCGTTCGCCGATCGAGCGCCTGGTGGACTACAAGAAACAACGTGGCTTCGCCAACCTTCCCTTCGTTTCAGACCTGGCCGGCGATTACACGCGGACCTACGTGAATGCGCAAGACGCCGACGTTCCAGGATTTAGTGTTTTTGCGCGCCGCGGCGGGAAGATTTACCACTGGTATAGCGGCGAGCTGAGCGGCTCGATGGCCGACCCCGGCCAGGATCCACGCGGCGCTCCGGACCTCGACCCCCTGTGGCTGATGCTGGATTTGACGCCGAAAGGCCGCGGCACGGATTGGTATCCGAAGCTCACTTACGACCATAAATAATGTTGGCAAGTTGCGTGCGCTTTAAGCCCTTGCTTTAAGCAGTTGCCTTAAGCCGTTGCCTTCGTCCTAGGTTCACGTTGTCATCCCGACAGAGGCGCGCTCTTTGCGCCGACGAGGGATCTCTCTTCGATCCTCAATCCCTCGCTGCGCTCGCATCTGCGACGCCGTCCTCGCCCGCTGCCGGCCCTAAATGCCTAGTCTTCCAGTACTTTTTCCACCTGGCCCGCTTTCTTTTGCACTTTGCCGGAAAATTTCTCGTCCGCGCCTTCGTTCTGCAGCCGAGGATTGTTGGTGGTCTTGCCCACCTGCTCCTTCACTTTTCCTTTCACCTCGTGCAACGATCCTTCCGCCTGATCTTTTGTGCTGTTTTTCATCGAACCCTCCAAAAGAGCCAATATGTAATGTGTAGCAAGCCCATTTTGCGGCGTGGCCTGTTTCGCATCCATACCAGATGTGCCCGAGAGCCCGCTGAGAAAATACGTAGGACTTGGCAGGCGCGCCGGGATCATTTCGAACTGGGGTCCGCGCCGCCTCGCGCTGCAATCGCGGGATTTGCGCTTCCCGCTCTTGGAGCAATTAAGCCGCGAGGCCGGTAGTTGTCGACATGCGCCGGGTCATGTGTAAAAGTGAACCGCGAAAACAAATCCAAACCACCCGGATCCGATGGCCAACGCTTCTTCCAATTCCGCGCAAAATAAATTTCTGAACAACTCGCGCACCATGCTCGAGCGTTTCATCCACAGCGAAACTTCTGGCTCGATACTGCTGTTCGCGGCCACGATAGTCGCGCTCATCTGGGCCAATTCACCGTGGAGCAGCTCCTACTTCGCGATTTGGAAGTACCCGCTGAACCTGGGCGCGCGGCCGCTGTTCTCCATGGATCTGCATCACTGGATCGACGACGGCTTGATGGTTTTGTTTTTTCTGGTGGTGGGCCTGGAGATCAAACGCGAAATTGTGAAAGGTGAGCTGTCTTCGTTTCGGCAGGCGGCGCTGCCCATTATGGCCGCGCTCGGCGGGATGATTCTTCCGGCGCTGATTTATTTCGCGCTGAACCGCGGCGGCGCGGGCGCCGCCGGCTGGGGCATTCCGATGGCCACGGACATCGGATTCGCCTTGGGAGTGCTGGCGCTGATCGGCAAACGTATACCTTCGGCGCTGCGGGTCTTCATGCTGGCGCTGGCGATCGTCGATGACGTAGGCGCGATTTTAGTGATCGCGTTTTTTTACACGCCGCGCATTTCGATGTCGGCGCTGGCCCTGGCGGCCGGCCTGTTGGTCCTGCTGATCGTAGTCTCCATTCGCCGCGGGCCACTTTCGGTTTACGTCGTGCTGGGAATTATTTTCTGGGCGGCCGTGCTGAGTTCCGGAGTGCACGCCACGATCGCCGGCGTGATCCTCGGGCTGGTCGCGCCCCTGACTCCGAAGCGACCTCCCGAGGAATTGGCGGATCAGGCCGAGCCGCTGCTGGAGAATTTTCGTGATGCGGTTGCCAGGCGAGAAAAATCCGCGGCGGAAGCGACGCTCACGCAATTGGATCAGTTGCTGCGCGGCACCGACTCGGTCGCCGAACGCCTCGAACGCACCATTCACCCCTGGGTCTGCTTCGTGGTGCTGCCGTTGTTCGCACTGGCCAGCGCCGGAGTCGCGCTTTCTGCAGAACAAATCAAACTCGCCACCGCCAGCCCGATCGCGCTGGGAATATTTCTCGGCCTGGTGGTGGGCAAGGCGGTGGGAATCACCCTGTTCGCGTTCCTTGCGGTGCGCTGCAAAATCGCCGGCATGACCGAAGGTCTCACCTGGAGCGGCATCGCCGGAGTGGGAATCCTGGCGGGCGTAGGATTCACGGTGGCGCTGTTTATCAGCGGGCTGTCGTTTGACGACCCGACGCTGGTGGCGACTTCGAAAATCGCGGTGCTCGCCGCCTCATTGGCCGCAGGCACTCTTGGCTACATTTGTTTGCGGCTGACCCAAAAGGAAAAAATCCCCGGCTGACAGCGGTGAATGGCTCGAAGCCTCGCGAGGCGAGTCGAGGCGCGTTCACACGCCGATGACGGCGATTTTGTAGGCGAGCAAAGTGACGATGCTGCCGACCGCGAGCCACGCCGCAACCGTGTAACGCCGGAAGAAATACAAAGTGACGCCGGCCCAGCAGAAACAGGCGGCGATTAACGCGCCACCGATGTACGGCGCGGCGACGGCGATTGAAAAGCTCGCACCCAGCACGTGGCGCAGCCGGAAGAATTCTCCGAGCGTCCGCACCACGATAAGGAATTGCAGCGTAATTCCGATCTGCGCCCAGCGTTCGCGAGTCATTTCCAGCATTCTACGCGGGCGGGCGCGCCGGCATCCCGGTTTCCTTCGGCTTTGGCGCGATTTTAATATGAAACACGGTGGGCCATTGCTTGCCGGTGACAAACAACCGATCGTGTTGCGCATCATAGGCGATGCCGTTCAGCACCGACTCGGCGTCCACTTTCTTATCTTCGGGGAGCAGGCCAGCCAAATCGATCCAGGCGATGACGTGCCCGTCATCGGGCGCGATTCGCGCGATGCGGTCCGAGTGCCAGACGTTGGCGTAAATTTCGCCCTTGATGAATTCCAGTTCGTTTAGCTTTTCCACTGCGGCCAAGCCGTCATGCACCACGATGCGCCGCACCGCAACAAACGTTTCCGGATCGCGAAAGGCCAGCGCCGACGAGCCGTCGCTGGTAATGATTTGATCCTTGGTGTGCGTCATGCCCCAGCCCTCCCCCTCATACGAAAATTGTTTCACCTTGCGAAAAGTCGCGCGGTTGTAGACGAAGCAAATCTGCGACGTCCAGGTCCATTCATAAATATACGAGCCCCAATCAACAACGCCTTCGCCGAAATACGTCCGCGGCAGATAAAGTTTCCTAACCACGCGGCCAGTTTCGGGTTCGATGGCCAAGAGCGCGGAATGCCCTTCGCGCCCCGTGCCCTCGTAGAACAAGCCATCAAGGTAGAAAAAACCCTCGGTGTAACTCTGCGTCGAATGCGGCAAGCGCGCCACAACGGTGTAGCCATACACCGGCGCAGCCAGCGAGTCCGGCACGACCAGCCGCTTCCGCATCGGCACAGCATCGGCGCCCGGCGCGGTTTGAGCGCCCAGCGCCGACGGCGCGAGACGCGTCTTCGCCGCGGCGAATCGCGACTCGACGCCAGGGGCGAACCCCAGCGCCAACGCCGCAACAAAAACGCAGCACAACACAATTCCCCTACGCATCCTTATCACCCGTGTCGCCATGCCGGCACGCCCCGGCATTATGTCTCCGTGATCTCATCCTTGCAGTTCTCTGTGTTCTCTGTGTTAAATCTTAGGAGTTACATCCAGCGAATCAGAAGAAACACTACTGAGGTTTCGGCGCGTCCGCAGCAGCGGGCGTCTGCGGCGCGTCAGCTCCCTTGGGTTTGCCAATAGTCGAAATGGTCTGCACGTTGAATTTCTTGTAGTCGAAATAGCGTGTAGTCTCGTCAGCGCGTATTCCCTTCACCATCAAAAATCGCACGTCGACGTGCACTTCCTCATAAGTCGGCAGCCACACTTCGTTGTTCACAAATTCCTGCTCCAGGATTATCCGCGTGCCTTTTTCGACGCTGGCCAGCAAGCCGCCCGCGATTTTCACGTCGCCCACGAAAAACGCATCAATGCGCGCCACGTCCAGCGCTTTTTCGTCGATCCAGATCACCCCGCCCAGTTTCGTAATGATTTTCTCCATCATGGTGTGCGGCTTGAATTCGACATTCGGCTCGAAATCGAAAACCAGCACGTCGGCCCCGCGGAATCTTTCCCGCCGCGGATTCACGAACTGGCAAGCCCGCAGAAAAGTCTCCATCGAGACTTCCTCGTCCTCGTTCGGGTCCTTCCCTTCTTCCTGCGCCTTTTCGTCCTTCTTTTCCTTTTTGGCCGCTTCTTTCTCCAGCGCTTCGATCTGCTTCAGCACTCGCGCTTCTTCTTTTTTCTTTTCGTCCTCGCTGAGCAGTTGGCCGTCCTTTTTCACCAGCGTCGAAACTTCCTCGCCGTCGAGATAAAAAAACGTCGACTCCTTCACGTCCGGCGCCTTGGGCTTGCCGCTGCCTTCGTATTCGAAAGTCGTTTCGACTTTCGTGCCGGCGTAGTTCTCCTTCATTTTGTCGATGGCTTTCTGGTTGTTGTCGATCTTGGTGAACAGTTCCTTCAAATCCGGCAGCACCACCTGCGCCTTCTTCGGGAAATCGAAGGTGCGCTCGCCGACGCGTTCGTTGATCGCCGCGCGAATCACCGTGATCTTGAAATCGTCGGCGCCGCGGCGCAGGTCGATCGCGTACGGAACCTGCACGCCCTCCACCGCGCGATAATCGTCGTAGAGAATTTCCTGCTGAATTCCACCGACCAGCGCCGTTTCTTTCACGATCAAGTGTGTTTGCGCGTCAAAAAATACCTGCCGCTTCGCGCCCGCGGGAGAAGTGACTTCCAGTTCCACTGCATCGCGTCCGCGCACCTGCGCGCCTCCGACGTACGTCACCACTAAACGATTTTTCTTCGGATTTAACAGCCGCGTGTTGTAAAAACGCGAAGCCGCCTCGACCTGCAACCCTTCCGGGCCCACCAATGTGCCAATCTCACCGCGCGCATTTTCCCGCCACGCCGATTTTCCGTTGAACGCTTCAATCCAGCCGTGCTCGCCCGCCAACATTTCGGAGTAGTAGCGGTTCGGCAGTTTGGTTTCGAAAGTGTACGTCGCGGCGCTGGCCCCATGCGCTGTCGCTACGCCATTTGTCGCGCCATTCGTCGCGCCACCCGGCGCAACGTTCCCCGCAGCCGCGCTATCCGAACCGCCGGCCGCGCCGCCGCCCTTCGCCTCGCTCACGTTGGCCGGCGCCTTCCCGTTAATTTCCGTCACCGTGCCATCGAGCCGCAGCGTCATCACCTTCGATAATTTCCCGCCGCCGCCCTCCGCCTTCGCATACTGCCCCAAAATCTTCCCCACATCGCCCGACGCCGCCTGCGCGCGCGCCACGCCAACCCCAGGCCCGCACCACATCGCCAAGCCAAGCGCCGCCATCATCGCCATTCGCAAACAACTCAACTTCCTTCGTGTGCGCACACTCATCCTCACAAGTGTACCTACGTATCAGCGCAAAAAAAGTTCCCGCCGCCGCCAGTAGGACAGGTTCTCAGCCTGTCTGCACCCCGTTTCAGCGGGGTGTGCCTTCCCTTACAATTACAAAAACTCCAACAAGAACCACGCAGGCCCCGCATCCAGTGACGCCAGATCCGGCCAAAGCGAATGAATGACTGGCCGCGCTCGAGATTGCATCGCCGGCAAGCTTCTGCGACCAAAGGCACGCCCCACCAAAAAGTGGGCCGCAGACAGGCTGAAAGCCTGTCCCAATAACGAAGGCCACTGATGACGTTCACGTTGAAGACGTCCAGGCGTACGAACGCAGCGCGGCGTATTCAGCTTAGCGGCCCATCCGGCCCGCACCTGGTGCTGCTACGCACCGAAGTTTTCAATCAGGGATGCTCGCGCTCCGCCGACGTAAATGCGATGAACTTTTGAATCGCTTGCGCCACCGGCACCGCAGCCACGATAGCGATCGTGTTGTGATCCGCGCCGTCGATCAGCTGCATCGCTTTCGGATTTTTAGCCTGATCGTAAAGAATCTTGGCCATCGCAGGAGTCGCCAGCTCGTCCTGCGTGCCGGTCATGATCAGCACCGGCATCTGCACCGTCCCGATTTTCGCGCGATTGTCGAAATCGTTGGCGTGTCCCATCCACCGCACGGGACGAAAAACGGTGCGATACACCCACGTCTCATCGCCCACATCCGCCACGCTGGTAAACGGACTGATCAGAATCAATCCGCCCGCGTGAGGCGTTTCGGTGGCCAGCTGCGTCGCCACTCCGGTGCCGATCGAGCGCCCCGCAATATAAATGTCCGCCGGCGGCACCTGCCGCTGCTCCAGCAAATAACGCAGCGCCGTGCGCGCGTCCTCCGCGGTGCTCGGCCCATCGGGATGCAGCCTGCTGCTCGCACCGTACCCGCGATAATCCGCGGCCAACACATTCGCGCCGCTCTGGTGCAGCATCGGCACCTCGTGGGCCGCTTCCCGTTCCAGCGAGTAGCCATTGCCATGAAAAAATAAAATCACCGCCGGCGTCGGCTCCGCCGCCGGAACCCACCAGGCGTGAATCTGCCCCCCGGCCGCGACCGGAATGTGCAAATCCTCAAAAGCCAGATTCGCGCTAGCCGGGGTCGTAGCCGGCGGAAACTTCGGCGGCTGAAAGATCAGCCGCGCCTCAAAAACAAAAACCAAAACGCACGCCAGCACATACAGTCCCAGCGCCACGCCCAAACCAATCAGCAATTTCCCTTTCACGTCACCCTCCCGATCAGCCCCGATTTCCATTTATCCGCGAGGTATTAAGCGCTTACAATACTCACAACCTATGCGATGAGGCCGACTGTTATTCGAGTGCCGGTATCAAAACACATCGCCGGCGGCAGGTACCTTGCAATGAAGTTTAGTTCCTTCCTCATATTCGCGATCGCCGGCATCCTTTGGGTCTCGCCCGCGCTCACGCAAAACCAATCCCATCCCGACGATCAACTCGTTCGTGACCAATTAATATCCTTGGCTGGCGCCCACTCCGGCGACGCCGATTGCGGAAGCACCGACCGGTACAAGCCGGATCCCAAGGTGTCCGACTGTGTTAAGGCTGCTTTTCAAGGTCGCAAACCATTCTACTTCCTCGCTTCCGGTATCATGGCGATGAGCCCAATCGCTTACGGACTGGCGGGCGACGCCGCTGGGAGCGTCTCTGTAGTTGAATACAATTCGCGGGTCTTGCTAAACCTCGGCGCAGAAAAACGTTCGCAGCTCTTTGACGGCAATCGGATCCGGGTGACATCTTGTGTTCGGCCCATCAAGCTGGTGACCACGGAGGCGGGCTTAGTGGCGTGCGCGATACCGGTTAACGAAGAGGAATCGCAAATTGCAGCCCGTCAGCAACCGGTGGATACCAGCGTATGCGCCATACTCGAGCATCCCTCCGCGTTTAACAACAAACTGGTCCGGATTCACGGCTATGCATCCGGGAATTTTGAATATTCGGACCTAGGCTCGGACCAGTGTTCCGCTGGACTTTGGTTTACTTACGGGAACGCCGAAGGGCCTCCAGGTTTGGTCGCATGGGTCGTCGGGGGAGCAAGGCCCGGCGCCGAAGACGCTGAGGGGCGGCTGATACGGCCGGTACCCGTCAAATGGCTGCAGGATTCAAATTTCGCTCGATTTCAGAAATTAATGGCAGCCCGAGCGAGAAAAGACGCGCGTTCCCTTCAGGAAAACGCCGATCCATTAATTCTTTATCGCGTTTCGGCTACTTTCACCGGAAGGATCGATGCGGTCTCCGACGACGTCCACGAGTTCCATCTGAAAAGGACCGCCACGGACCGGGCTGATTTTCTGGGCTTCGGTCAGATGGGCCTCTTCGACGCTCAATTTGTCATGCAATCGGTGGAAGGCGACGCGGTCCTCGAACAATTTCCACCCGAACCGAATCCGGCGCCCCAGAAGCCCCAGGCCAAGCCCTGATTCGGGCGGTTGCAGCGGGCCGAGAAAACATATCTCTGAAAGCCCGGCCTTCCTCTCCTCGCGCAAACTTTTTAGGTATTCTGTCAGTGGCAAATGTCGCGCACTGCAAAATCTGGGACCGCTCTCGCTTCGTCAACGACCACGCCGCCTCCGCCGCGCTTCGGGCTGAAGCCCTGGCAATACATCGCCGCTCAACATTTTCATCGTGTTTCACATTTTCGCCATCACTGCGTGGGCGATTCCTTTTCGCAGCCAATTTGCCAACGACTGCCGCGAACTGGTGCGGCCTTACCTGCTCTGGTCCGGCATGTTCCAGGCCTGGGACATGTTTTCGCCCATGCCCAAGGCGACCAACACGTACCTCGAAGCCGTGATCATTTATAAGGACGGCTCGACCCAGATGTGGGATTTCCCGCGCATGGAGCTACTGAGCCTCTCGCAAAAATATTCCAAAGAGCGTTACCGCAAATTCGTCGAGATTCTGCTCGACGAGCGCAACGCCCAGCTGCGTCCGGACGTGGCGCGTTACGTAGCGCGGCTGCCGGGCATCCGCGAGAAAAATCCGCAGCAGATTCTGCTGATGGTCAAATGGTCCAACATCATCCCTAATGGCGACGGCACCTTCGCCCGCACGCCGCTCGACCAGGATGTTTTTTTCCGCTACGACGTGCAGCCCGAGGATTTGCAGTGACGCCGACGCCGAAATCCCCCGTCGCGGCCGCGGTCGCGGCCTGGAACCGCTTTTTCTTCGAGCCGCAATCGCCGCTGAACATCGGCGCGTTCCGCATCATCTACGGCGCGCTCGTCGCCATCACCATCCTGCTGATGCACGCCGACTGGCTGGCCTGGTACGGCCCGCATTCCTGGATCACTGCCGCGACCATGCACGTGGTCGAACCCGGCACGCGCATCAATCTCTTCGATATTCTCCCAGCCACGGATTCCGCGATCATCGCCTTCTTCTGGATTTTTCTCGCCGCGGCGCTCTGCCTCACCGCGGGTTTCTGCACCCGCGCCAGCAGCATCGTCGTCTACCTCTGCCTCACCTCCATCGATCAGCGCAATCTTTTCATCCTCCACGGAGGCGACACGTTCCTCCGCGTCGCCGGCTTCTTCCTGATTTTCGCCCCGGCCGGCGCCGCGCTTTCGGTCGACCGCCTAATTCGCATTCGTCGCGGCAAGGAAATCGCGACAGAGCTTCGCCCGCGCGCGCCTTGGGCCCAGCGCATGATTCAACTCGAACTCGCCTTCATGTACCTGATCAGTTTTTGGTGGAAAGCCAGAGGCGGCGCGTGGGTCGACGGCACCGCGCTCTACTACGTTTTTCATCTCGATGAATTCCAGCGCTTCCCGGTGCCACAATTCCTGCTGCATCCCGCGCTGCTGCGCGTAGGTTCGTGGCTAGCGCTGGCAGCCGAATTAGCGCTAGGCACGCTGATCTGGATCAAGAAATTCCGCTACCCGATGCTAGTAATCGGCGTGCTCTTCCACCTCAGCCTCGAATACGCCCTCAACGTCCCGCTGTTCCAGTGGGACGTGCTCTCCGCCTACATCCTCTTCGTCGAGCCGAAAGATCTGTCGCGCTTCCTCGCGCGTCTCACCGGCAGCACGCGCGGCGTCGGCGCCCCCATCGCCCGCCGAGCCTAGCGTTCACCCCACCGAACACGCTCGCTCTCCGCACGTTTCGTCATTCTGAGCGCAGCGAAGAATCTCATCCAGTTCGCATCGGCCAGGCCGTTACGACGTATGGGGCTTCGTCGCGCCTCGAGTGCACTTCGTCGTCGTGTTCCCGACGCGGGAACATGGATGAGATTCTTCGTCGCAAAGAACGCTCCTCAGAATGACGGCAGCCTGCAGCGTTAATTGAAGTTGTACCCAAACTCCCAAAGAAACTGATGATTGCCCCTAGTCACACCGGAATTTCCAATTTGATACGCCGTATACAACGTCAGCTTCGAGGTCAACTTCCACACCGCGCCAGGATTTACATACCCCACCGAAGTTTTCCCGGTGTACCACTCCGCCGCAAGCGTCACGCGTTTGCCAAGCGTCTGCTCGAACGTGAACTGCCCGCCAGCCCGATTCCCGCGCGCCACCACCTCATGCGTAAAATCGTAAGCGCCAAATCCCACGCGTGTCCCCGTCTTCCAGCTTTTCGCGAACGACGCGTATCCGTAATTCCCCACGTCATACGTCCGCATCGTCGCCGGGAAAAACAAATCATCGCCAACATAAAAACTCCACCCCGCGTCCGCGTCGTTCCAGATTTTCCATTTCACCGTAGGCGAAATCGCGAGCGAGCCCACCTCCGGCGCGGCGAGGCCATCGAAATTCAACCCCACTTCGATTCCATGGCCGACGCCGGCCACCACCCGCGGCGTAAACGTCGCCGAAGGATCGGATTCACGCACGGTCCCATCCAATTCGCCGTAGACCTTGCCGCGATCCAGAATGTCCGCGCTGGGCACGTCGAAGACGGTCTCTTGCGCGTGAGCAGTGCGAGAAGGCAGGAATAAGAAAAGAACAAAGATGAAAAGCCGGAAGATTTCAGCGTGTCGCGACCGAATCAAAGTGCTTCAGCATAACGCAGCTAGCGCGTCCGCCAAAGAGCGTCTCGCTCCCGTGAAAAATCGGGGCAAGAAGGAGATCCTTCGTCGCACAAACCGCTCCTCTGGATGACGTCCAAAGGCGGTTTGGGCGCCGGGACTGAACGGCTAGGAGAAGAGGATCGTTGGTCGGGACGGTGACGGCGACATCGATGTCGATCCGCTTCTCCTAGCCCTTTTGTTTGACAACCAGCCGTATTTGGCCGTCATCCACAGGAGCGAAGCGACGAAGGATCTCCTTCTTGCCCGGACCTGCCCGCGGGACGCAGCCGCCCGACGTAGCCCCCTGCCTTTTCGCCGGGCGCAAGCATCGCCCCTACTCCATCCTTAGTGCCTCCACCGGATCCACCGACGCTGCCCTTCGCGCCGGAATGTAACTCGCCGCGAGCGCGGCCACCGCCAGCACCGCCGCGACGCCCAGCAGCGTCGGCGCGTCCCACGTCTGCGTGCCATACAACATTTTGCGCATCAGCGTAGCGGCCGCCACCGCGCAAACCAGTCCCGCGCCAATCCCAGCCAACGCCAGCCAGCCCGCCTCGCGCAAAATCATGGTGTAGACCGCGCGCGTCTGCGCCCCCAGCGCGATACGCACGCCAATCTCCCGTGTCCGCTGCGAAACCGAATACGCGATCACTCCATACAATCCCACCACACTCAGCAGCAACGCCAGAAACGCAAATCCACCAACCAGCCACGCCGACGACCGATGCAGATACGTCGAAAACGAATGATTGATCCGGTCATTCATACTGATTGGCTCGGTACTCGCGATGCCCGGATCGATCCGCCGCAGCGCCGCCACCATCTCCGGCAGCAATGCGTTTTCATTCCCCGCGGTCCGCGCCACCAGCATGAAATAATTCCCGGCGTCCTGATTAAACGGCGTGTACAACGCCGAGCGATTTGCGCTATCGAGCTGCCCTTCCTTGATGTCCTGCACAATTCCGACGATCTCCATCGGCTTCGACCCGGCATCCAGAAAAATAATCTGCTGCCCGATCGGATCCTCGCCGGGGAAATATTGTTTGGCCAGCGCCTGATTGATGATGATCACCAACGGCTTCGATTTGTCCTCGTCGTCGCGAAAATAGCGCCCGCGCACCAGCTTGGCGCCCAACGTCTGAAAATATTCCGAGCTGGCGTCGCGCTGCGGCACTTCGTTGTGTTCCCCATGCCAAGGCTTGCCGATGATTCGAAACCAAGTCGTATTTCCCCAGGTCGATACCGGCAGCAGACTGGTCAAGCCCACGGATTGCACGCCCGGCAATCTCGCAACATCGGCGACTGCCCGTCGGGCCAACGCGATGGCCGGCGCATCTTTCGCGTACGGATCAGGAGGCGCCTGCACTTCCAGCGTGGCCAGATGATCGGCGCGCATGCCGATATCCACGTGCAGCAATTTGTACAAACTTTTCCCCAGCAGTCCCGCGCCGACCAGCAGCACCATCGCGGTCGTCAGCTCGATCACGACGAGCTTCGTTCCCATCCGCCGCCACACAGTTCCGGCGGATCCGCGGCTGCCCTCCGCCAAATCCTGACGCATCTCCGGCGCAATCAACCTCAATGCCGGAGTCAGCGAAAATAAAATCGCGGCCGCCACGGAAATTGCCGCGGCAAAAAGCAGCACCCGCGGATGCAATCCCAGCTCCTGCAGAAATGGCATCGACGCCACCATGCCCGCCGGAATCAGCCGCACCAGCAGTTGCATGGTCCAACTGGCCAGCACCAGGCTCAACACCGCAGCCGTCGATACCAGCAGCAGTCCTTCCGTGACAAATTGCCGAATCAATCGCGAAAGCGAAGCGCCCAGCGCGCTGCGCACCGCAATTTCGCGCCGCCGCGTTTCGGCTCGCACCAGCACCAGACTGGCCACGTTGATGGTCGCAATCATCAGCAACAACCCCGCGCCCGCCAGCAGCACCAGCAAAATCGGCCGCACGTCGCCGACGATCACTTCGCTCAGCGGACTGAGCGCCGCGCCTTGCCCGCGGTTCATGTCCGGATATTCTTTCTCCAGTTGCGCCGCGATCGATTTCACGTCGGCCAGCGCCGCCGCGAAGGTCACGCCATCCTTCAGGCGCGCCACACCGTAGATACTGTGACAGCTTCGGCGCAAATCGCATTCGCTCGAAGCGTGCATGGTCACCCAGAATTCCGCCGGCTCGACCGGCACAAAATGAAATTCCTTCGGCAACACGCCGACAATCGTGGTCGGCTCGCCATCCAGCGTCACCGACTGCCCCGCAATGTCCGCGCGGCCGCCGAAGCGTTTCTGCCAGGTCGCGTAAGTCAGCATCGCCGCGCGCGGTGACGAGGCCAGGTCTTCTCCCTGATAAAAATCGCGCCCCAAAATCGGACTCACGCCCAAAGTCCGGAAAAATCCGTCGGTCGCGCGGCCCACATGCACCGGATCACTGCTCGTGCCGGTCTTCAGAATCACGTCGTTCCCGCCATAGGCCTCGAGCGAGCTGAAAACCGTATTGCGTTTTTTCCAGTCCAGATAATCCGGATACGAAAGATTGCTCTGCGGGAAAATTTCGATGGATTCGAACACGCCCACCAGGCGCGCCGTATCGCGATACGGCAGCGGTTTCAGCAGCGCTCCATCCACAAAAGCAAAAATCGCAATCGCCGCGGCCATGCCCAATGCCAAAACTAAGATCGCAGTGCAGGTGAAGCCGACGTTTTTGCGCAGCTGACGCAGCGCAAAACGAAAATCCTGAACGGTGGTCTCCCACCAGAAACCGAAAACGTCGCGCGATTCCTCGCGCAACTTCAAATCGTTGCCAAATTCCCGCCGCACCGCGAGCCGCGCGTCCTCCGCCGGCACTCCAGCGTCGCGCAATTCTTTTTCCTTCTGCTCGCGGTGAAATTCCATCTCTTCCTCCAACTCGCGATGGAATCGCGCGTCCCGCCCGAAAATCCCCAGCTTCCGCAAAATCTTGCTAATCGGCGTCATCTTCGCCCCCTCCAATCCCACAACCGGGCCACCCAACCTAATCGCGCAGCCTCTCCGGCGGACGCGCCGCCAGCCTACCTTGGAGTGCGGCGGCTTGCCGCCGCCTTTGCTAAGTAAAGCTAGCCCGAGAATCGAATAGGGTTCAAAACGCGGCGCGTGAAAACGCTAGCAACGCACTAAACGCAATTTGATCCTCGCCTGCCCCGATCAAGGCCACCACCTCACACTCGCTCTGGCCGCCGAGCTTCAAGCCCCAATCGATTCCTGCCCTACCGTTCGTTCGCAAAGGCGGCGGCAAGTCGCCGCACTCCAAGGCAAGCGAGCGAGTCATCGACCCCGGCCACGGATCGACCGCGATCGAGTCAACGCGAATCGCGCCTCGCCTTACGCGCCCTGCAAAACTCTTCCAATCGCCGCCACCATCTGCTCGAACTGCGTCACCTCGATGCCCAACTGCTTCCGCCCCGCCGCCGTCAGCGTGTAATACCGCGCCCGCCGCTTCGTCTCCGTCATCTTCCATTCGCCGCGCACCCAGCCCTGCAGCAACAGCCGCTGCAGCGCCGGATACAACGAGCCTTCCTCGACCTTCAGTAATTCGTCGGACAGCCGTTTGATCGAAGCCGCGATGCCGTAGCCGTGCAACGGCGCGCGCGCCAAAGTCCGCAGAATCAGCAAGTCCAGAGTTCCAGGCAGCAGTTCCGTTTTCTTGTCCATGGCCAGCATCTTAGTCGAACTGCCCTAGCCTGTCTATGGATAGGCGTTCAGTAGGTGTAACGCAGACCGGCGAGGATTTGTTCCGTAGCAGAAGAAATAAATGCACGCTGAAGCCCGGACAAGAAGGAGATCCTTCGTCGCAGAAGGCGCTCCTCTGGATGACGGCCAAAAACGGTTTGGGTGCTAGGACGAGACTGCTAGGAGAAGAGGATCGTTGGCCGCAACGGCTGACGGTGACTCGGCGAACGAAGCGGGCGTCACTTCATCATGCTCACTGGCGAGGGTTACGCGCGTCACTTACTGGCCTTGGGGTGCAAGAGTCATCGTGGCCGACGATTCATGCGCGCCCTCCGCGGCTAGTTTACCCCCGCGACCGCGATCTCGCCCAGCGCCAATCATCGTCCCCGGCAGCGCCGCCTACTCCGCCCGCAACGCCTCCACCGGATTCACTTCCGCCGCTTTCCGCGACGGCCACCAACTCGCCAGCAACGCCGTCAGCACCAGCCCCACCGCCACCACAAAATAAGTCACCGGATCCACCGGCTTCACATTAAACAGCAGCGACGACATCAAACTCATCAACGGCACCGCCGCCACCATCCCACACACCACACCAATCCCCGCCAAAATCACCCCATGCCGCACAAACATTTTCGTCAGACTCCCCTGCTGCGCGCCCAACGCCATACGAATGCCAATCTCCCGCGTCCGCTGCGCCACCGAATACGCAATCACGCCGTAAATTCCCACCACGCCCAGCAGCAACGCCATCCCTCCAGCCACCGCCAGCATCACCAGCGTGAACGAAGTCCGCGCCATCGACCGTGTGTAGAAATATTCCTCAGTATGTTCGGCCGCGAGCGGCAAACTCGAGTTCACCGCCCACACCGCCTGGCGCACTTCCTTCAGAAAACTTTCCGAGCCGGCGCGCCGGCTGCGAATGACGTAAGCCATCCCGCGCCGAATCATCGGCTCGTCGCCCTCGAACTTATCCATGTAAATGGGCCAGTACATCGAGGTAGAAGCCTTCTGATCCACGCCGTCGTCGCGCACGTCGCCGACCACGCCTACGATCTCCCGGTACGGCTCGTTGGTATTCGACCGCACCCGGTGGCCCAGCGCCGCGTTCGCGCTGCCCCAGTATTCCTTCGCGGTATTTTCGGAGACCAACGTCACGTCGTGCTTCCCGTATAAATCGTCCCAGGTCACGTCGCGGCCGGCGACGAGCGGCGTGCCCATGGTCTGCAGAAATCCTGGAGAAATATATTTGAACCGGCGCACCGGAGGAATTTCTCCCGGCTTGTAATCGTGGCCTTCGATATAAACCAGGTCGAAGCTGTTGTTGCCATCCATCGGAATCGAAGTGCCCATCGCAACCGACTGCACTCCCGGAATCGCCGCGATTTTGTCTTCGATCTCCTGCTCCAGGCGCACCACGCGTTCCGGCTCCTTCACCGCCGTATCTGGAATGGAAATGCGGAAGGTCTGCAATTCGCGGGCGCGCGAAAATCCCGGATTCACCTGGGTCAACGCGCGGAACGTGCGAATCATCAGCCCGGAACAAATCAGCAGCACCAGCGCCAGCGCCACCTGCACCACCACCAGCACGTTGCGCGCCCGATGTTGTTCGCGGCTCGCGCTCAACGCTCGTCCGCCTTCGCGCAGGCTTTTGTTCAGCCGCGCGCCGGCGTATTTGAAGATCGGCACCGAAGCCACCAGCAAACTGGCCAGCACCGAAATTCCCAGGGTGAAAAGCAGCACGCGCCAGTCGATGCCAATCTCATTCAGCCGCGGCAATCCGGTCGGTGCCATGGCCACGATCATCCGCAGCACCGCATACGCAATTCCCAATCCCAATAAGCTGCCGGTCAGCCCCAGCAAAATACTTTCGAACAGCAGGTCGCCCACAATTTGCCGCCGTCCCGCGCCCAGCGCCGCGCGTACCGATAATTCATGCCGCCGCCCTTCCACCCGCACCAGCAGCAGATTCGCCGCATTGGCGCAGGCGATCAACAGCACCAACCCAATCGAACCCATCAGCACCCACAAGACTTTTCCGATGTCGCCCACCACGTCCTGTTTCAACGAACGCAGGTTCGGCGCAAACTGCGCGTCTTCAAAAAGCTGCGGCGTGAATCCCGGCGGCGCCGGAAAACTGCGGTTCACGATCGGCATCATCCGCGCGATATCCGCGCTGGCCTGTCCCATGGTCACTCCCGGACGCAGCCGCGCTACTCCCTGGTAGCTGAAATTTCCCAGCACGCGTTTGGCGCGATCGAATTGAAACGGAATCACCAGCTGCGCTTTGTCGTAATTCATCAGCTGAAAATTCCGAGGCAGGACTCCGATAATTTCGGTCGGCTTGCCATCGAGCGTAATCAATTTTCCAACCGCGGCCGGCGACCCGCCGAATTTCGATTTCCAATATCCGTAGCTGATCAGCACCGTCGGCGGCTTTTCCGGCAAATCATCTTCGTGGCTGATGGTGCGTCCCAGGACCGGCGAAATTCCCAGCAGCGGCAGTGTGCCGTCGGTCACGTCGATCGCGTCCACCTGTTCCGGCTCGCCAATGCCGGTGACGCTCAGCGAATCGCCGGTATACAAACCAATGTCCGTGAACGACTGGCTCTGCTCCCGGAAAATGAAGTAGCAGCTCGGCGACATATTAAGGTCCTTGATGCCCACCTTCGGCGCGGTCAGCCACAACCCAATCAGCCGGTCCGGCTGCGGATACGGCAGCGGCTTCAGCAAAATTCCATTCACCACGCTGAAGACCACCGCGTTCGCGCCTATCCCCGCCGCCAAAGTGATCAAAGTAATCGCCGTAAACATCGGCGCCCGCCGCAACCGCCGCACCACCTGCCGCATTGACCCCGCAAAATTCCCCATGCGCACCATCCTTTACGCCCGGCTACACCACGCCGTTCGCCTGTGGTACGAGCAGTACTTGAAATTTGTTCCTTGGAAAATCATGCCGCCCGGTTGGTTCTTTTCGCCCGTACCATTACGACCGAACCGGCCTGTACCAAAACTGTCCTCTTTTCACCTTGTTACGATTGATGATTCGGCCTACTGTCCTCTCAACATTTTGTCCCCCAGCTAGCGCTAAAACGAACCACCATCCAATCGAACGCACAGGAGACCTCGCATGCAAACGCGCCACAAAGCCCCGCGTTCGGAAAAAATTGCCTTGGATTCAGAACTGAAAGGCGCCAGCCGCCGAAAATTCATCGGAGGAGTAGGACGCGCCGCGGCAGCCTCGCTCGCGGTCAGCGCCACGGGCTTTGGCTCCATCGCCAAGGCCGCAAGCAACGCGTCGCCGATTGCATCGTCGAATGCATCATCGAATGCATCATCGGGCCAGTCGCCCGATACCACCGCCGCAGCCGGCGGCAACGTGCGCGCCGCGGAAAGTTTCGCCAATCGCGTCGCGGCCGCGCGCAGCGAACTCGCCGTGCAAATTCCGGCGCAAATCACCAACGGCGATGAACAGCGTTACGCCAATCGGATCGGAAATTTTTCCAAGGGCCTGGCGCACAACAGCATCGGCGAAGTTCTTCCCGCGTCCTACACCAGTTTGCTCGCGGCCGTTCACGGCGGCCAGCCGCAGCAATTCGAAAATATTCAGCTCGGCGGCACCGCCCTGCTGGTCGATCCGCAATGCGGCCTCGCTTTCGACCTCGAAGGCACCGACTGCCATCAACTTGCCATCGGCACGCCGCCTTCTGTCGCCAGCCAGGCCATGGCCGATACCGCGGTCGAAAATTATTGGATGGCGCTCTGCCGCGACGTCAATTTCACCCAGTACGGCAATGAGCCGCTGACCCAGGCGGCCATCGCCGAATTGAATTCACTCGCCGCCTACGCCGGGCCAAAACCGGTCACCGCCCAAAATCTTTTCCGCGGATTTACTCCCGGCGACGTACTCGGCCCTTACGTCTCCCAATTCCTGCTGCAGCCCACGTCGTTCGGCGCCATCGCCATCGAACAACTTTTCACCACCTACACGCCCGGTCTCGACTACATGACCGACCAGGCTTCCTGGCTCGCGGTGCAGAATGGCCAGGGGCCCTTCGCCGCCAGCCAGCCCGATCCGAACCTGCAGCATCTGCGCAACGGCCGCGGCATGGGCGCTTACGTGCACGTCGACGTGTTGTTCGAAGCCTATTTCATTGCCTGCCTGTCACTCGTCGATAACGGCGCGCCGCTCGATCCCAATAATCCTTACGTCGGCTCGAAAACCCAATCCGGCTTCGGCACCTGGGGCAGCCCGCACCTGAAAACTCTGGTGGCCGAAGTGGCCCAGCGCGCGCTGAAAGCCGTCTGGTTTCAGAAATGGTTCGTGCATCGCCATCTGCGCCCCGAGGCTTTCGGCGGCCTGGTGCACATGAACAAAACCGGCCAGGCGAATTATCCGCTGCATCCCGACGTGCTCAATTCCCACGCCGTCGCCGAAGTCTTTGCCAAAAACGGCAGCTACTTCCTGCCGCACGCGTTCCCCGAAGGCTGCCCGCAGCATCCGTCGTACGGCCAGGGTCACGGCACCGTCGCCGGAGCCTGCGCCACCATCGTCAAGGCCTGGTTCAACGATCTCACTCCGCTCACTTCGATTCCCGGGATGTCCATCGTGCAGCCCAGCGAAGATGGTTTCTCGCTGGTTCCCTACGAAGGCTCGGACGCCGGGCAGATGACCATCGGCGGCGAAATGAACAAGCTCGCCGCGAACATCGCTATCGGCCGCAATCACGCGGGCGTCCACTGGCGCCACGATTACGCCGATTCCCTCCCGCTAGGCGAGGCCGTAGCTATCGCCATGCTCACCGACATGGGTCACAACTGGAACGAGAATTTCGAAGGCTTCAGCTTCACCAAATTCAACGGCCAGCGCCTCACCGGCGTCGGCAAGAACACCAAATAAAACGGCCAAACAAAAAAAGGCGCAGGCCACTCGCGCGGCCTGCGCCTTCCTCCATCCAATACGATCCTTAAATATTAAACGTGTACCGCGCCCAGCAAGTACAAAACCAGGACAATCAGCAGCACCGTGCCCAGAATCCCGAGCCCGCCGCCTGCGCCCCAGCGCGAATACCCGTAATACCCGCCGCCACCACCAAACAAAAGAATCAAAATAATAATCAGCAGTAACATCGCTAGCCTCCGGTACATTCAGCTTGCTGAAATCAATCTCGCGTCTAAAACACTCTGACGAACCGCATCCTAATCCCACCGCCGAAATGGGGCTATCAGCGGATCCCCCTACAAGCCCCCCATTTTTGCCTTACCCAAAGCCTACTTCGTCGGCAACAAAAACGTCCTCGCCCAGGCTTACGCCGCCGTCATTCTGAGCGCAGCGAAGAATCTCATCCATGCTCCCGCACCGCGACCGCGGCGACGAAGAAACACGTTTAGAGCACACCCCCGCCGATCAGCTTTTGACCACCGTTCCCTTTTGTCATACGATTTCGCCGCAGACGAGAGACTTACCAGATCCACCTGCACCAAAGAAGAATTCGTACGGAGGCATTCATGCGCATCCAATTCCGCTACCCGGCCGCGACCCTCGTCGCCATCCTTTTCACCCTGCTCGCCGCGCATCCCGCGTCGGCCCAAGAACGCCTCAGCGACCGCGACGTCGAAGCGCTGATGAAAAACCTGAAGCAAGACACCAAGCCGTTCGTCTCCACCTTCACTTCCGCCCTTACGAAAAGCAACGTGCGCAAAACCACCCAGGAAGCCATCTACAAAGCCCTGGCCAAAACTTTCAAGGAACAGGTCGACGAAATGCTCAGCGCCTACCAAAGCCGCCACAACGTCGACGCCACCCTGCCCGCCGTGCTCCAATCCGCGCATCAGATCGATGACGTCTTCATCGACGTCCAGCTCGAAGGCTCCGCCAAACCCGACTGGCTCAAATGCAAAGCCAGCCTGCAACGCATCGCCGCCCAATTCAACATCGCCTACAACTAACGCCGAAATACTCCGCTGAACAGCGCAAAGCGGAAACACCGCGAACACAGAAAAAACCATGAGCACACGGAGACGCGCCCGTGTTCTCCCGCGCGAAGCGCCACCACAACTCTTCAAGCCACGCCAAAAACCGCCGTCATTCTGAGGAGCGATTTGCGCGACGAAGAATCTCATCCATGCTCCCGCGCCGCCACCGAGGCGACGAAGGCGCGACGAAGACGCGGTCGACGCGATGAACGGAGCGCAACAATACTGGATGAGATTCTTCGCTGCACTCAGAATGACGGCGGTGTGAGCATCGCGCCCGAACGATCGTCTTCTCCTAGCACTTCAGTCCAACCACCCAAACCGTAGTTGGCCGTCATCCAGAGGAGCAACGCGACGAAGGATCTCCTTCTTGCCCAGCCTTCCACCGAAGTAACTCCGGACGTTCCCCGCCGCTCGCTCTTCGATCGCCCACCCGCGTCGACGCGCCGCCCGCCGTGTACTACTTCTTCTTGCTCGGATCATCCTCCGCATGCACGTAATTAAACTGCAGCGGCGCCTCCCCGTGCACCTGCACCACTACCGGACCCACCGCCATCGCGTAGTGATGCATGTCCGGATCCATATACGCAAAACTTCCCGCCGGAAAACTTCCCATCTTGCTTTCGTCGAAATCGTCGCCCATCCCCACCTTGAACGTCCCGGAAATCACCGTCACGTTTTCGCGCTTGGGATGCCAATGCGGCGCGATCCGATACCCAGCCGGCATCTGCAAACGAATCGTGTAATCTCCACTCGTCCCCATCGGGTTTCCTTCGATCACCGCGAGCTGCGCTCCCGGCGCCACGAATGCCGGTACCGGTCCCCACGGAATCTCCGCCGGCGTAAACGCGTTCTTCTCCGAGCCGGTCGCACGCGCGGCCATCGCCAATCCCAATCCCGCCACGCACGCGAGCCCCGCTGCCAGCAAAGCCGAACCAAACTTTTTCTTCATGTTTTTCTCCCGTGGCGCCAGGCCACCATGCCGCCGATAATCCACCTTTCCCCGCCCGCTTTCAATCGAGGCCGCCTATCCTTCTTCTATCTTTTGTCTATCGTCGTAAATTCCTCAATCCTCACGCATAATGTCCGCGTGAGCGCTCCAAAACCCAGCTCCAAAGCGCCGGCCCCGGCCGGAATCGAACTCGACCTCGGCCGCTACGAACTGCGCCGCAACGGCCGCCGCCTGAAAATCGAAAAGAAGCCGATGGAGCTGCTGCTGCTGCTCGTCGCCCGCCGCAACCAGCTGGTCTCACGCGACGATATCATCGCGAAACTCTGGCGCTCCGACCTGTTTATCGATTCCGAGCCCAACATTAATAATGTAGTCCGCAAACTTCGCGCCGCACTCGGCGATAATCCCACCAAGCCGCGCTTCCTCGAAACCGTGGTCGGTAAAGGCTACCGGTTCATCGGCCCGATGCGTGTCGTCGACGCCGAAGTGCAGCCTGGGCCTTTCGCGTCGGGCGGTGCTAGGCACGAGCCCGGGCGCACTGCGGCCACCGGTATCGATCGTCCGTCGCTCGCGGTAATGCCTCTGCTCCTGCACGAATCCATTTCCGACGACCGCGGCGTCAGCCTCGGCTTCGCCGACGCGCTCGCTTCCCGCCTCGGCAACCTGCAGGACGTCGACGTCCTTCCCGCCTCGGCCGTTCTCGCGCTGCCCCCCGAAATGTCCGCCGCCGAAGTCGCCGCGCGCCTGGGCGTCCGCTTCGTGGTCCGCGGAGCCATTCGCGGTTCAACCAAACAATCGAAAGACCAGTGGCGGCTTTCGCTCGAAATGTTCGATGCCCACCGCCAGACCGCCTGCCTCACCCGCCAATGCGATCTCGATCTCGACCGCCTCCCGGCGCTGGTGGCTCAACTCGAAGACCAGCTCGCCGCGCAAATCGGCGCCACTTTGAATCGCCCACTGCGCTCGCTCGCCGCCGAACGGCGCCCGCGCTACAGCCAGGATCCTTTTGCCTACGCTGAATTCACTCGCGGTTTTCGGCTCAGCTCCTCCGGCGATCCCGCTGCGCTCGAAGAAGCCGCGCAGCGCCTGGCCACCGCCATCACGCGAGATCCGTCATTCGCTCTGGCCCATGCCACGCTTTCCTTCGTCTGCGCCACGCGCCATTTCGAATTCGACCCCGGCAGCACCTGGCTGGAAAAAGCGGAATTTCACTGCCGCCGCGCGCTCGAACTCGATCCCGATTTGCCCGAAGGGCACGTCGCTCGCGCTTTTCTGCTTTGGGGGCCGTCGAAAAATTTCCAGCATCTGGAAGCCATCGCCGAATTGCGCCGCGCGCTGGCCTTGCAGGCCAATTTGCCGCACGCCTACAACCGGCTCGGCACCATCCTGGCGCACGTCGGCCTGCTCGACCGCGCCCGCGAAATGTACCAGCGGGGTCGCCCATTTCATCCGCAAAAAGCGGTGAGTCACAGCATCGTGCAGGTTTACATGTGGAGCGGCGAATACGATTTGGCCCGCGAGGAACTGGAAGCGTGGCGCGCCGAAACGCCGGCCAACAAATACCCGTTATATTTTTCGGCGCTGCTGGGGATTAACACCGGCGATTGGAAAGAAGCGCGTCGCGCGCTGGACCACGCCGCCGAAATTCTGCCCGAAGAGCCGCTGATCCTCAGCCTGCAAGCGCTGTACTTCGCGCGCACCGGAAAATCCAAACGCGCCCTGGAATTCGTCGCCGCCGCCTGCGCCAACCCCAAATCTTTCGGCCATGCGCATCACAACGATTATCAAATCGCCTGCGTCCACTCCGTGCTCGGCCATCCACAAGCCGCCTTCGAATGGCTCGAACGCAGCGTCGCCACCGGCTTCGCCTGCTGGCCCTACTTCCTCAACGATCCGTGCCTGGAAAATCTCCGCACCCTGCCGGCCTTCGAAGTCCTAATCGCTTCGCTGCAAGCCCGCTACCCCGACCACCTCGGCCTGCTGTAGCCTAGCAGGTGGCGTCCAGCCTCTTCCGACGACATCGCCCGCCAAAAGCGGAAACACAGAGAACACAGAGAAAAGCGGAGAGCACGGAGACTTCTTGCCACTGCGTCTCCGTGTGCTCATGTCTTTCTCTGTGTTCTCTGTGTTAAATCTTTTGACTTCCCCTCGCGTTGACTTGATTCCGCCCCTTGCCTAAGATGGTCCGCGCATGTCTGAATCCGCCCCCCTCCTCGGCCGCACCATCTCGCATTACACCATCATCGAAAAATTAGGCGGCGGAGGCATGGGCGTGGTCTACCGGGCCGAAGACGTCAAGCTCAAACGCCAGGTCGCGCTGAAATTTCTGCCCGACGCCGTAGCCAAAGACCGCGTCTCCCTCGAACGTTTCGAGCGCGAAGCGCAAGCTGCTTCCGCGCTGAACCATCCCAACATCTGCACCATTTATGACATCGACGATTCCGGCGACGTGCCCTTCATCGCCATGGAACTGCTGCGCGGCGCCACGCTAAAACATCGCATCGCCGGCGGCCCGCTCCCGCTCGATCTGATTCTCGAAACCGGCATTCAGGTGGCCGACGCGCTCGAAGCCGCGCACGCCGAAGGCATCATTCATCGCGACATCAAGCCCGCGAATATTTTCATCACCGACCGCGGCCAGGCCAAAGTTCTCGATTTCGGCCTGGCCAAACAACTCAGCGCTACACGAAATATGACTGAGGCGGTCACCGTGGGAGCTGGCCAGCTCGAATCTGATCCGAATCTCACCAGCCCCGGCACTTCGCTCGGCACCGTGGCCTTCATGTCTCCCGAACAAGTTCGCGGCGAAAAACTCGACGCCCGCACCGACCTTTTTTCTTTCGGTCTGGTGCTCTACGAAATGTCCACCGGCCGCCAGGCGTTCGCCGGCGCCACTTCCGGGGTCATCTTCGCCGCAATCCTCGAACGCGAGCCGGTCCCGGCCACGCGCCTGAATCCCGAGCTGCCCGCGAAACTCGACGAAATCATCGCCAAGGCCCTGGAAAAAGATCCGAAGCTGCGTTACCAGCACGCCGGAGACATGCGCGCCGACCTGCAGCGCCTGAAACGCGACACCGATTCCGGCCGCTCCGGCCGCAGCGCCATCGCCTCCAATCTCACCGCCGCCGAATCCGCCAGCGGCGCGTTTCCCAGCGCCAGCGCCGCTGCGAATATGTCTTCCGCCACAGCCGCCGGCTCCGGGTCGGGCTCATCCTCCGCCGCGATTCCCTCTTCGGCCGGCAGCGGCAGCTCGGCGGCAGCAGCCACCGCGAAAGACAACAAACACGCGCTCCTCGTCGGCGGACTAAGCGCGTTCCTCATCATCGCTGGCGTCCTTTTCGGTCTCTATCGCTTCTACAATCGCAACACCACTCCGCCGTTTCAGGATTTCGCCATCGATGCGCTGACCAACAACGGCAAAATTCAGTCCGCCGCCATCTCGCCCGACGGCAAATACGTGCTCACCGTGGTGGTCGACAAAGGCCAGAGCAGCCTCTGGCTGCATCACGTCGCCACCAAGAGCGACACTCAAGTCATCCCGCCCTCCGATGAAGCCTTCGCCACTATCGGTTTTTCTCCCGACGGAAATTACATCTACTTCCGCAAGTCGGACACCAAGGTTCAAGACGTCTTCACCCTCTACCGCGCTCCCGTCCTCGGCGGCACGCCGCAACCGGTCGGCCACGATATCGATCGCGGCCCGACTTTTTCTCCTGATGGCAAACAGATCGCCTACCTCCGCGAAAATGATCCGGACGTCGGCAAATATCACGTCCTGGTCGCCGGCGCCGACGGTTCCGGAGAAAAATCCATCATCACCGGCAGCACCGGCCGCGACCCGCAATATCTTTCCTGGAATCCCGACGGCGAAAATATCACCGAAGGATTTCTGTCCACCGACGGCTTCGTCACCCTGCTGGATCAAATCAACATCGCTTCCGGCAAAATATCGCCGCTGGCCAGTTTCAAGAAGCTGGCCATCTTTCAAGCGGTATGGTTGCCGGATGCCCGTGGCTTGCTGGCGCTCTATCGCGGCCCGAAAAATAATTACGTCACCGAACAGATTGGTTTCGTTCCAGCCAAGGGCGGCGAAGAAGGTTTTCGCGAAATCACCAAGGACACCAGCAATTACGCCTCGCTCAGCGTCTCCGCCGACAGCCGCAACATCGTCACCGTGCAGCAGAAATTTTTCGCCAGCATGTACGTCTTCCCCGCCTCCGGCACCGGCCCTGCGGGCAAAGACCTTCCCGCTCCGGTGCTCGATCCGGACAAGACCGGCCCGTTCTTCGCCTGGGCCGGCAACGATGGCTTTTACATGCCGCTGGACGTCAAAACTCTTCGCGTGGGCCTCGACGGCAAGGAAACCGAGCTGCTCAATACCTCGGCGCTGAACGACATCACCGCTTGCCCGGACGGCCGCACGGTGATCGCCACCATCATTGGTGGCGGCGGAAAAACCGGAGTCAATCTGTGGCGGGTGAATTCGGACGGCTCGAATCTGACGCGCCTGCTCGACGCCGGACGCCAGGATTCCGCCACCTGCTCGCCCGATTCGAAGTGGGTGTATTACCGCAATACCGGCAGCGAACAATTGATGCGCGTGCCGGTGGCCGGCGGCGATCCGCAACCCATTCCCGGCACCGCCGTCCCGCACGGCATCGTGGCTTCCAATTTCCTGGGAGTTTCGCCGGACAATAAAACCGTCGCGTTTCTTTCCACTGTCGAACTGCCCGGCGCCAACCTGACCAACGTGCAGAAAATCGTGCTGGTCCAACTCGACGCCGGCCTGAATCCGCAAATCCACCAGCTCGAACCGAATTCCCACATCGCCGCCGGACCGCACTTCACACCCGACGGCAAATCCGTGGTCTACGCCATCCGCGTCAACGGCGTCAGCAACCTCTGGCAACAACCCATCGATGGCAACGGCCCCGGCCACCAAATCACCAACTTCACCAAAGAAGAATTCATCAACGCCTGGAGCTTCTCCCCCGACGGCAAGTCTCTAGGCATGATCCGCAGCCACACCGAATCCGACGCCGTCCTGCTCCACGACAACGCCCCGGCAAAGTAACTTCGCGCACATGTCGTAGGACAGGCTGAAAGCCTATCCCGCGCTCGGTCCGCATCTCGCCTTTCCGGGTGCCGCACTCTTTGCGCTCCTCAGCAAAGGGTGCGGGTTTAGACGATCCTCTTCTCCTAGCCGTTTTGTCCTCCGCCCAAACCGTACTTGGCCGTCATCCAGAGGAGCGCTCTTCGCGACGAAGGATCTCCTTCTTGCCCGGGCCGCGCCACAGAAACGACTCCGCCGTTTCGCCGCAACTCGCCCGCGCAGCCTCTCCCGCCTTGACTGCTTCTGCGACTCCACCTAACATCTTGAACGCAAAATTTCCC
Organism: uncultured Acidobacteriota bacterium; assembly: GCA_963711325.1. Lineage (GTDB taxonomy): Bacteria > Acidobacteriota > Terriglobia > Acidiferrales > UBA7541 > Palsa-295. Next base: position 995,997 of record CAVQDR010000003.1, read on the forward strand.
GCCGCCTCGGAGGCACCCATGAAAAACGCATCCCACAAAATCGCCATAGCCGCCAGCACTCTCGCCATCCTCCTCCTCTCCGGCTGCAGCGAAACTCCCAAAGACACCCGCGCCGCCGACGAAACCACCCTCCGCGCGCTCGACGCCCAATGGGCCAAATCCGCCGCCGCGAAAGATCTCGACGCCACCGTCGGCTACTACGAAACCGACGCCTCCGTCCTCGCGCCCAACGAGCCCATCGCCTCCGGCCCAGCCGCCATTCGCACCGCGTGGTCCGAAATCCTCTCGCCCGATTCTTCAATTTCCTGGCAGGCCAATAAAGTCGAAGTCGCCCGTTCGAGCGACCTCGCCTACATTCAAGGGATCTATCAGTTGACCACCAAGGACGCGGCCGGCAATCCTTCCATCGATCGCGGCAAATTCGTGGAAGTTTGGAAAAAGCAGCCCGACAATTCCTGGAAGGTTGTTTCCGACATCTTTAATTCCGACATGCCGGTGAAGGCCGCCACCCCGCCGCCCGCCAAAAAATCCGCGCATCACGCCCACAGCAAAAAATCCGCGCACCACAGCGGCGCGCGCTACAAAGGCGCCCAGTAGGTATTGCCGTTGATGGGTGCCTTCGTCTTACGTAGCGGCCACCTTTAGGTGGGCCATTTGACTTTGCCGTTGCTACTGAAAATCTACCCGAAAATTTTCGTCAAGATTCCCGCGACGCTACCCAGCAGTACCACCGTCGCATAAGCCGCCGCCGCAATGCGCCACGAAATCGTCTTCCCCACCACCGACAGCGAAAACACGCTAATAATCCCCAGCGTGCACAAAATCGTAACCACATAAGCCATCGGCACGCCCTTAGTCATCGCGATGTACGCAATCGCCACATCAAACGCCATCGGCACCGGCAAAAACGCCGCCACCAGCGCGACCAGCACAATCCCGAAGACCGTCACGTTCATCATCAACGCCTGTGCCGGCAAAACCTCAATCACCAGCGCGCCTAGAAACGCCGCGAGAATCATCAAGGGAAACGCCACGCGAAACACATACCAGAAACTTTTCGCGTACGAACGCAAAGTCGCCAGCGCCGCCTGCGCCCAGGTTTCCTCCACCGCAAACTCCACCGCGCTAGAAAATTCCAGCCCCGCCTCTTCAGCCTTCGCTTTTCCCGCCATCGCCGGAGCAAAAACAAAAATCAGCAGCAGCACCGTAGCAATTTTCAGCAGCGCCACCGGCGCCGGAAACAACACGAACGTCATCGCCAGCACCACCACATTCAAAGCCGGAGAAGCGAACATCGCCGCCAGCACCGACTCCGTGCTCATCCCCGACGCGTAAAATCCCCGCGCGATCGGCGCGATGCAATTCGTACACACCGCCAACGGCGCTCCCGCCGCCGCACCAAACAGCGCATTCAAATATCGCGAAGCCGTCCGCCGCCGCCGAATCGTCGCCAGAAAAACCAGCGCCGCCGGACCAAACAAAAACGAAAACGTCATCCCTACCCGGTTTGCGTCCAGCCAATTCACGGTAGTGCGCCACACCCGCGTAGCCAGCGGCATCGTACGATCCACTTTGTACACGCCGCCAAACGTCAGTTCACCCGACGCTTTGATCTGCGTCCCGCTGTGATATTTCTTCAGCAGCGCCGGATACCGCGAGTCGCCCCAGAAAATCCCAGCAATCACCACCACCAGTAAAATCACCAAAGCCCGCGTCCGCCATCCCGCCGCAGACGTAACTCCCGCCACGCCACCCAGTTCCACCGCCGAAGTCGATGCCGCCACGCCCACTCCCTTGACCACCTATATAGATGTCCAGCCAAACGCCAACCCAAGCGCCGAAACTGTACCGATTCCGCCACCGCCGCGAAATAATACAAAAGCACTAGTTGCCGCTGCTGGACCTGCCATCGCAGTTGTCTTTGTCGTCGATGTTGAATTTCCGGGTGAGAGGTTTTGCTGTTGCCGTTGCAGTTGAATTTGCATCTCGCTTCGGTTTTCGTTGTCATCCCGACAGAGGCGCGACGTTTGCGCCGACGAGGGATCTCTCTTCGTTTGTGGGCCGGGCGAGAAGGATCTCCTTCTTGCCCAGCCGTTGCACCGGAGCGGCGTTGCACCGCAGTGCCTCACGGCGCACCGCACCACGCATCCGAAACGCCGGCGCGCAACCAGCCGTCTAACATTGCAGAAGGATTACGTACCTTCGGGAGAAGTCCATGCCCAACCGATTCGCAAGAAGGACCGCAAAGTTTTTCATCGCCGCTTTTCTTTTCGCCGCGCCAGCCATTGCCACTCACGCGCAAAACAATCAAGACGCCGCCACGCTCACCCGCGCCGCCGGCTGCGGCGCGAGCGACGTCGAATTCAACGTCAAGACCGACCGAATTCAGCGTCCCACCGCGCAGCCCGCGCCTGGCAAAGCCCTGGTCTACATCTTCAATGTCTACCGCTCCGGGGCCAGCTTCAATATCGGCTCGGTCACCGTGCGCGTCGGTCTGGATGGCGATTGGGTGGGCGCCAATCACGGCGATTCCTATTTCTATTTTCCGGTCGATCCCGGCGACCATCGCATCTGCGCCGAATGGCAGTCCAGCTTTGAACGCCTCTCGCGGCTGGCCTCCGCCGCCAGCCTTTCCGCCGAACCGGGCAAGGTCTACTACTTCCGCGCCGTTGCCGACAACAATTCCCACGGCGCTCCCGCGGTCAAGCTCGAACCCCTGGACCCCGCCGAAGCCATCCTGCTCAGCGCAAACTCAGCCTTCAGCACCTCCCGCCCCAAAAAATAACACGCTGCCGAATGGCTTTCGTACCGGCGGTCTTCAGACCGCCACCAGTCTCAGCGCAACAACCAAACAATCGCTTAGCCTCCGCGGTCAACCCGTCGCCAGCCTACCTTGGAGTGCGGCGGCTCGCCGCCGCCTTGACCAAGTCGCGTCAGGTCGAGCATCGATTGGGTTCAAAGCCTGGCGTAAGGCGAGGCTACCCATCGCGTATCCACACACTGCGTCCTGAACCCCATTCCATTCTCGCTCGAACGTTTCTGCGCAAAGGCGGCGGCAAGCCGCCGCACTCCCAGGCAAGCGAGCGCATCACCGACCGCGGCCACACGATCGTCCCCGAATGCGTTAAACAAAACTGCTAGGAGAATCGCATCGCCCACGATGAGGACGGCTACGGCCTTCCCCGCCCGTTGACCATCATGCATCGCCGCCCATTTGAAAATTGACACCCCGCCAACCCTCAGACTATAGTTTTTCCGTCGCGCTCCTTTTTTTGGCTTGGTATGCGAATTCCCGGAGGGTGTCCGGGAAGCAGGTGTACTTCGCATGCGCAGTCCTCCAATTCCTCCCGCGCCATCGGCTTAAGCGGGCAAGACCAACGCGCACGTAAATTTCGCTTCGCCATGACGGTTTTTTCGCCCGTTTTGCGCATTGCAGATTGAAGAGCCGCTCCAAACCCGCGCCTTCCGCAGCACTACGCGGTTTCGGCCCGGCTCCTGACGAACCTGCACCACGGCAGTTGCGGATCAATGGGCCAAACACCACAGCAGCAGAAAAAAGAGACACCGCGCCCGAATATCGGCGCGACTTTTTTCACCAGGGCGGGTTAGAGCTTGCAGGCCCCCTGGGATAGTTTCATTTATAGGAGATGCACATGAAACTGCACCAGCCCGGCGGCACAGCTGCGGCAAAATTCTTCGCAGTCTTGTTGTTACTCACCATTCCCAGCATCGCTTTCGCTCAAAAATCCAAAGGTTCGGCCCCGTCCGCGCCGCATGCGGCAGCGCCGGCCTCACACGCCGCCCCGGCCGCTCACGCGCCCACAACGGGTGGCGCGGCGCACACCAACACCGCCGGTACTGCCGGTCACACCAATACGACCGGCACCGCGGGTCACACGGGCTCCACCGGCACCGCGGGCAAAACCGGTACGACCAATACCGCGCACACCAATACGAGCGCGACCGCGGGCCACACCAATTCGACGGGCAGCGCTGGTCACACCGGCACCGGAACCACCGGCCACACCGCGACCGCCTCGACCGCCAAGCCCGGCACCGTCACGCATCCCGGCGGCGGCAAGACCGTCACCACCGCCGGCGGCAACACGCGCAACGTGAACGCCTCCGGCAAAACGACGAGCGTCACCACTAAGAGCGGCGCCACCGCCAAATTTAATTCCAGCGGCAAAGTCACTTCGATCCATTCCGGCAACACCACCATCACCCACGGCGCCGGCGGACAACGCACCGCGGTAACCCGTCGCGCCGATGGCAGCCGCGTGGTCGCCGGACGCCACGGCGGTTACGTGGCCCATGGCTTCAACCGCGGCGGACGCGGCTACGAACGCCGCACCTACTACCGCGGCGGTCGCGCTTACACCCACGTCTATGGCCGCGGCTACTATCACGGCTACTACTACAACCACTACTATCCCGGTTACTACTACGGCGGCGGATATTATGGCTACGCCTACGGCGGATGGGCCAATCCGGTGGCTTGGAGCTGGGGCTGGGGCGCGAGTCCCTGGTACGGATACTACGGCTACTATTTCAATCCCTATCCGGTCTATGCCGCTCCCGCATTCTGGCTGACGGACTACATCATCTCCGCGAACTTGCAGGCCGCTTACGCCGCAGCCGCTACTGCGAATGCCGCAGCAGCCAACGACGCTGCAGCTAACGCCAACGCCGCAGCCGCCAATGCGAACGCCGCAGCCGCGAACGCGAATGCCAACGCCGGCGGAGGCTATCAGCAGCAACAGCAGGCGCCCGCGCAGGATCAAGGCGCTGCGCCGGCCGCATCCGCGCAAGTCGTGCTCACTCCCGAAGTCAAACAAGCCATCGCCGACGAAGTGAAGGCGGAAATTCTCGCCGAGCAGCAAGCTTCGCAGCAGAGTGGTCCGCAAGCCCCGCAAGCGCCGGCTGCAACACCCGCCGCAGCGACGCCCGCTTCGGATACTTCCTCCGCGGACGCCGATGGCCCAGTTACCGCGCCTGCCGGAACTCCTGAAGTCGTTCCCGACGCGCTCAATCCCAACAACCGCACCTTCATCGTCGCCGATTCCATCACGCCGGATCTTCCGGACGGCACCCAGTGCACGCTAACTCAGGGCGATGTGCTGACCCGTATCGAAGACACCCCGGATTCCAACGCGAGTGTGAAAGTACTGGTCAGCGGCAGCCAGAAAGCGGATTGCAAATCCGGCAGCCAGGTGGCCATCAAGGTCAACGACCTGCAGGAAATGCACAATCACTTCCGCGAGCAGATCGACGACGGCCTCGGCGAAATGGCCAAGAAGCAAGGAACCGGCGGCATGCCCGCGGCTCCGGCTGGCTCGGCCACCGCGAAAGTCAATCCGGAAGGCACTGCGCAGCCCGATCTGACCGCGCAGTCGGACATTGAGAAGACGTCCGCGCAAGCCGATACCACCGAGAAGGAAGTTCAAGTCGCAGCCAACGAAGGCGCCGGCAGCTAGGCTGGCGTTTCAAATGAAGCGGGGAGCCGGCGAAAGCCGTCTCCCCTGCTTCAAAACACTCCGCCGTGACCAATTCGAGGCGCCCCTGCAGCGCCAGATTTGCGTCAGGACACGACGAATGACGCGGCGGTTCGCAACAGTAAAACGGCCCGTAAAAATTCATTCCGCAACGCAACATTTTGCGGCACAATCCGCGATACCGAAACGCAAGGAGACTGCTGAATGATCCGCAAACGAAACTTCGGCCTCATCGCCGCCTCGATTTTGGTCGCCCTCGCCGCCGCTCCCCTTCACGCGCAGGACGTGACCCAGCTGCAGAACGACCTCAACGCCAAATACAAATCCGGCACGATCCTGGTCATCCAGAAAAACGGCATCACCGGCCAGGCGCCCAATAACCTCGCGCCGCCCTGCGGTTCCACCTGGAAGGACAATGCCCTGCACCCGGGCAACACCATGTGCCTGATGGTCCAGAAAAATTATTCCAAGGCGCTGACCAAGGACGAGAAAGTGAATCCCACCAGCGTGGTCATTCACCTCAAAGACGAAAAAGTCATCGTCAACTTCACCGAATGTGATTCCTGCAATGGCGGCGACGCCTCCAGCTACAAAGGCACCGTCGCGTTCCAATTTCCCAAAGGCTACCTCGAAGGCGGCGCCGACGCCGGCCAGGTCGCCGACGTAATCAGCCAGGTTCTGGCTCCGCCGGACCCCAACGCCGACCAGGGCACAGCAGCAACAACAAGGCGGCGATCAGCAACAACAGCAGCAAGCCCCGCAACAACAAGCGCCCGCGCAACCCGCCGCCCCGCCAGCCAGCATCCAGCTGGGCCAAACAATCGACCAAGTCACCGCCAGCTTCGGCCCCCCAGAAAAAATCGTCAACCTCGGCACCAAGCAGATCTACGTCTACAAAGATCTAAAAGTCACCTTCGTCAACGGCAAAGTCACCGACGTCCAATAGTCGCAGCAGTTTAGTTTTCCAAAGGCCGCACTCTTCGCACATGAAGCGTGCGGTCTTTGTTTTTCGTCTCGGCTTTCGCTGTCATCCCGACAGAAGCGCTGCCCGCCGTTGCCGTGCCGACGAGGGATCTCTCTTCGATTTCCGCCGCTCTCTGTCTTGCTCAGGAAGCTGCGTGCGCTTGATTTTCCCGCCGCCTCCTAGCCGCCGTCATTCTGAGGAGCGCTTTTCGCGACGAAGAATCTCATCCATGCTTCCACATCACGATCACTACGACGAAGCCTCATCTCTCGATCGTCACAACGAACCCGTGCTCGACGTAACGATTCGGCGCGAAACGCTACTGGATGAGATTCTTCGCTGCGCTCAGAATGACGGCCGGGATAATCCGCAAGAGCAACTCAGGCTTCGGGCCTAGCTCGAGCCTCCGCAAATCTACGGACCCAACCCGCTGAACCTCCCGCGCTAGGACTTCCCATCCCCGCCGTATCGCCCTCCAACCTTAACCCCCGCAAAATCAATCCCCTGCCACGCCCGCTCCCCGCAAGTACTAATCCCTAAGGTCAGCAAGTACTGAGCGAATGAAACTATCCCGCTAGTGCGCGTCCCACATTGGGTTGCTACATTTGCATCTCGAAGTCGTGGCAGCACCACTGAGGACCGCTACCGAATGAGTTTCGGCTCCATCTTCCGCTTCCAGCAACAGGCCAGCGCCATCGTCGCCGAACCCGGCGCGGCCTTCCATCCGACGCTCGATCCCGACGCCAGCGCCCGCTTGGCCTCCATGGACCGCCACTTTCACCGCGAAGACGCGCCAGCCGTCGAAACCAGCAACGAACCCGCCGCAGACGAAATCGACATCAACGATCCCCTCGCGATTCTGATGCAGACCATCGACCCGAGCGCGAACGCGCCCGTCGGCCAGGGCCGCGTCGAAGCCGCTCCTGAAGTTGCCGCCGAAGAAATCGCAGCGGAATCGGTCGCGCCCGAAGAATTCGCGCAAAAACTCACAGCGCCGGCAGTCGTGGCGGAAGAAACGGTGGCCCAAGAATCAGCGGTTGAAGAAGTCGCCGCAGAAACTCTCGCTGCAGACGCAGATGTAGCTGCGACCGAGCCCGCGATCGAATCCACTTCGGACTGCACGCCCGAACTAGAAATCGAATCGCTGCACGCGCCTGCCGCGGTCGAAACAGGAATCTCAATCGAAACCGCCGAAGCATCGTCCGCGACGGAAACTGGGTCCGCCGCGGACGAAATTGATCTCGCACCGGTCGTCGCCATTCAACTCACCGTCAGCGAAACCATTCCCGACGTCGAAGTGAACGGCATCTTCCGCGCCGCCGTCGTTGCCACCGAAATAATTCTCCATCCGCCCGCGACCGAAGCCGTCGCCGAAGACATCCGCGCCCTCGAAACGGAAATCGAGACGGAAATCGCCGAAACGCCCGCCACCGAAAACACCACCGCCGTCGACGCCAACGCCGACGCCTCGCAACAATCGCCAACCAACTCCAATTCCGAATTCAGCGCGCATGCGCAAGCCGACGCGGACGCCGACGCCGTCGCGCCCGCCCCGCTCGAAGTCACGCCCATCCTGGACGCCTCCGGCGAACTCGATCTCAATGCTGACGCCTACGTCCCGCCGCCGCCTTTCGAAATTCACGTACCCGATTCGCTCGCGCTCGAAGCGACTCCCAAAGTCGAAGCGCCCGCGCCCGGCCAGTCTCCCGCAGAACTCGCCGACGATCTGCTCGCCGCCCAGGAATTCGAAGTCGCCCAAGCCCTGGCCGCCGCGCCCCAACTGAAAAATCTCGACCAGCTTCCAGCCAGCGTGCCCGCCGCGCCGCAGCTGCACAATATCGACCAGGATCCGGCCGGCATCGACGCAGGCGTTACCAAAAACGCCGCCGAGAACGCCGCCGACCTGGTCGAAACTTTCGATCTCGATAGCCTCTGCGCCCCCACCGCCGACGAACAAATGGCCGCGCAGCAAATGGGCCAGGCCATCGACAAAGTCATCGCCCAGGAAGAAGCCGTGGCCGAAATGAACGCCGCCGCCGAAGAATTCGTCGCCGAACAAATCGCCTGCGAACAACAAACCGGCCACCCCTGCCCGCCGCCCGCCGAGTCCACCGACGGAGTGCCGAGCAGCTCCAAAGCCGACGCGCCGGTTTCCATCGCCGGCTCCCCGCTCGAATCCGCAGCCGCTGCGCTGAAAGCTGAACCCGCTTCCGACCGCCGCCGCAAACGCCGCGCGCTGATCTCCTCACCTATCCGCGTCCGCGGCATCGACGTCACCACCGCCGGTCCCGACGAAATCGCCACCACCGTCGACGTCTCGCGCTACGGCATTCTTTTCCACACCGTGCTCGATACCTACCAACGCGGCATGGACGTCGCCGTCGTTTTCCCCTATCACAAATCCGCCACCGGCGCGCAGACCGAGCAATTCGGCCGCGTCGTCCGCCTGCACGAAATGCCCGACGGCCGCCAGGCCGTAGCCATCGCGCTGGGCGTCGGCATTGGCGAACATCTGGTCGATGCTTCGGGCCGCAAGCTCGAGGACCAAAAAGTTCATCTTTCGAATTCGCCCGCGCCGCCGGTCAAGCGCCCAATGGTGTTGATTGTCGATTCCGACGATATGCTGCGCGATACCAGTAAAATTTTCCTACAAAACGAAGGCTACGAAGTCATCGCGGTAAATAACGCCGGCGACGCCCGCGAAGTTCTGAACATGTTCACGCCGGCCATGATCGTCGCCGAAATCGAAGGCGCCGCCGACAGCGACGTCCTGCCCGGCCTGGATCTCTGCGCCCACGTAAAATCCAGCCCCAGCCTGCGGCACATTCCGGTGGTGATGACCTCGCGCTCCGCCTACCCCAGCGATTATTCCAACGCTCACTCGCTCGGCGCGGTCGTCTGCATGGCCAAGCCCTACAAACAAGAACGCCTCGCGCATGTCGTGCACCTGCTGGCTCCGCTACCAGAACACCTGCAGCCAGCCTGCACCCAACGCCCCCCAGATCCGACGCGCGGCTTCACCCGCGACAGCAACGTAACCACCCGCAACGGCAACGGCAAATCCCGCAACGGCAACGGCAAAAAGCCCGCCACCAACGCCGCCGCGGCCCTCCTCAAGAAAAGTTTCAAGTTCCCCAACTTCCGCTAATTCACAGCTGTTTTGGCGAATTCTTGAATCACTCCCATAAATATGGGAAACTATCGGTATGAAGACGACGCTCGAAATCCCAGATGCCATCTTCCGTCGCGCGAAAGCCAAAGCTGCGGAGCAGAACGTCCCGCTGCGTCAATTCGTCACCGAGGCTGTCGCCGAAAAGCTCAGTCCTAAGCAGCCAGCCGACCGCCAAAAAACCATAAAGAAGTTGGCCGGAGGCCTGCGCCACCTCCGCCACGAAACCGCGCGCATCAATCAGCTGATGGACGAAGAATTCGAAAAGATCGAGCCCGAAGAGTGGATCTAGTTCTCGACACCAACGCGCTTTCAGCTCTCGCTGAAGGCGAACCCAAAGTCGTAAAGGCCTGCACCAGCGCTGATGAAATCGCCATCCCGGTCATCGTCCTCGGTGAGTACCGCTTCGGCATCTCGCAGTCGCGCCACAAACGCGAACATGAGCGCTGGCTCGACGAACTACTTCCGGCTTGCAACGTCCTCATAATCGACGAGGAAACCACGTTTAGCTACGCCACGCTGCGCGGCGAACTCCGAAAAGCTGGGACGCCGATTCCATCCAACGATATTTGGATTGCCGCACTGTGTCGCCAATACGCGCTGCCCATTCTCACTCGCGATCACCACTTCGAAACCGTCGTCGGCCTAAAACGCGTCTCCTGGTAGCCGCCAGTCGGCCTGCATCACCGACCGATCCGCTTCTCCTGGCCGTTTAGTCCAATCGCCCAAACCGTTCTTGGCCGTCATCCTGAGGAGCGCGTTTTGCGACGAAGGATCTCTCTTCGATTTCAGCGACGCCCAGGTTGCCTCGCGCTCTCAACTCGCAAAAATCCCCGCCGCGCACGTATACTTTGGGCGATGCGTCCTCCGCAAAAATTCACACCGCCGCCCCTGAATCTCCTCGGCCTAGCAACCGCCGTCGCGCTGCTGACGTTCACCGCCGCCCACGCCGCAACCTCCACCGCCTCGCCGTCGAACCCAATCCTCGAATCCTTCTACATCGTCACCCAAGCCACCTTTCGCAACGGCCCCGCCTGGGTCGATCACGTCCTGGAACTTCGCCCGCAGGGCGCGGACGTGCTGATCCGCGAGATTCGTATCGCGCCGCTCAGCGACGATTGCCCGCATCACGTCACCGTGCGCGCCATCGAAAAAACGACGCCTTCCACCACCGTCCAGCATCTCGCTGGAAAATTCGACCTCTGCGCCCACCCCGAAGAAGACATCGACGGCATGATCAACGCCGCTAAAAAACAAGACGAGATCAACGCCATCGATGATTCCGCTACCCAGACCATCATCGCCGTCTGCGGCGGCGAACGACGCATGTACGAACTCCCCTATCCCGAAACGCTGCGCTTCGAAGCTCTCGGCCTGGCCGATTCCAAAGTCGCCAAATACTGGGAAATTGCCGCCGACGTCGAAGCCGACGCCTTCGGCAGCGACTTCTCGCTGGCCAAGCTGACGCCCGCGCAGGATCGCGACGCGCAAGACCTCGGCGCCAAAATTGTTCCGGAATTGAAAGCAGGAAGGTACAAACAAGGTTTTGCCGACGCCGACTGCCCATACGCCGAGTGCCGCGATCACAGCGTCAATTCCGCGCTGCAGGGCTACTCCGGCCCCATCTTCGCCTGCCCCAAAAACGAACCGAAAAACTGAACGCGAAGGTAAGGGAAAGGACCGCCACTGCAGGATCGTCGGGCGCAAAAAAAAAGGCTGCCGTGGGTGTGGACGGCAGCCTTACAAATTTTCCGTAATTCATCCGCCGACAACTTGGGCGGCGGAACGTGCTTAGCGCTTGAACGAGGTCAACGGCTTGGTCGCTTCCAGCTTCTTTGCCTTCTTCAAAGTCTTCTTAGCCATGTGTGTGTTTCCTCCGCTACAAGATGCCTCGTTTGCTGAGGCTCGCAATGTTATATGCAAACCAATCGCCAATGTCCACAAGAACCCGCCCCGCCCAGATTTCCGCGCATTTGCGCCACTTTTCGCGAATTCCGTGTTCCGTTGTGGCCGGCAACACCCTCCTCGGTGTTGAATATTTCAACAGGCCCTCTCATTTTTCAACACCGGCGATTTTCCGGACTTGGCGCCGCCGCCCGAACGCTCCCGAGCGAAGCGCCCCGCAAGAAGGAGATCCTTCGTCGCCAACCCCGCTCCTCTGGATGACGGCTAACGGCGGGTGGGTGGCGGCCTGACAGGCTAGGAGAAGCGGATTACATTTTCTCGTATCGCGCGGCGGCCTCCGGGCGTCATCCACAGGAGCGAAGCGACGAAAGATCTCCTTCTGGCCCAGGCGCTAACCACCTAGCGGAGCGTGCCAGCGACAACGCCCGCGCGCGGTTGAACTTTCCCTCCCGATTCCGCGTATCCTTACACATCATCCAGACCGAGCCAGGGAGACCCAAAATGAAACCTCGCAGCACTCATTCGTCGTTCGCCAGACTCGTCACCGGCGCTGCCCCGGCCGCGCTGCTCGCGCTGGCCCTGCTCGCACCTTCCGCCGCCCGCGCCCAAAACCAGAATCAGAACTCACCCGACCAAAGCTCCTCCAAGTCCGATGACGGCAACATCAGCGCCGGTTTCAACCTGGGCAAAGATGCCAACGCGAAAGACGTGGGCCTGCCGCTCTACCCTGGCTCGCACCGCCACAAGGATACGAACGACGACTCCTCGGCGCTGAACATGGGGCTGTGGGGCGGGCAATCCGGGTTCAAGATGGCGCTGATCAAGATGGAATCGACCGACTCGCCGGAGAAGGTTGCCGCGTTCTACCGCAAAGCGCTGGCGCGCTACGGCAAAGTGATCACCTGCCCGGCAGACGGCGCTCCCGCAGACGCCAAGAACCCGCCTGCGGATTCGCAAACGCTGAATTGCGATTCGGACCAGTCCGATCATCACGAGAAGAACGAAACGGAATTAAAAGCCGGAACCAAAGAGAAGCAGCACATCGTGGGAATCAAGCCGGAAGGAAACCTGACCACCTTTACGTTGATTTACATCGAAACCCGCGGCCTGGACGACAAGGACAAATAGGCCGCGGTGCGGGCCTGAACGCGAAATTAAGCTTCTACGGCGACTTCCGAATCCACCACAAAACTTTACCCACAATGCGCCAGTTCCGGTCCCGCGCCATCGAAATCGGCTTGTAATCCCGGTTCTCCGATTCCAGCAGCTGCACGCCCTTCATCATCAGAAACCGCGACAGAGTCAGCCCGGTTCTTTTGTGCCAGGCCACGATGATTTTCCCGTTCAATTCCTTGCCGTTATTCTGCGAAGCGTCGACCACCACGATATCGCCATCGTCGATCATCGGGGTCATCGAAGATCCGCGCACCCGCAGGCAGCTGGTCGTCGAAGGATTCGGGCACCACAAGGCCGGCGCCGCGATCATTTCCGAAATTTCGGCCTGATTCAGATCCAGGATCTGGTCGCCTTTCGCGCCGTGCGTTCCAGCGTGTACTGCCAGAACCGGGATAGCTACCAGTTTGGTCTTCGTCTTGACCCCTTTACGCTTGCCGCCGCTGCCGGCAATCACAATTTCGAATTCCGGAAAATCGACCTTATGCAGCAGTGCCCGGCCTTCCGGAAACAGGCGCGAAAGATCGGCGCTCTTCAAGCCGGCGCGGGTCCAGAACCAATTCGATTCCTTGCCTTCGGCGAGGTTGCCCATCTGCACGTAGGCTTCGGCGGTGGGTTCGTGCGTGCCGCTTTCCCAGCGGGACAGGGCCATGGCCGAATAATTGAGGCGGGACGCAAACTCCGACTGATTCAGGTCCATGTGCTTGCGCAACTGCAGGATCTTGGGCACCCATTCCGAGGATGTGCTTTTCTTGACTGCCATTGCCCTTGCTTTCCTTAACCCTAGAGGGATACCATCCGTGTTAGGGTCGTCGCGGTTGTACCCGGATCGGACCTCCTTTACTTACCGAAAAGGAAGTCATGAACCGTGACAAGCCCGATACTACCATGCACTCGCTCGAAGCGCTGGCAAATTTTAGAGGCATCTTCAAACGCGTCGCGCAACAGCTGGATGTCGACCCTTCCTACGTAAGTCGCGTCGCGCGCGGCGAACGCCATGCACCGTACGTTTCCGAGGCGCTTCGCAAAGAAATTCAGCGTGTGCTGGGTAAGGCTGGACTGCACGACGGGAATGGCCGCAATCACGACGGAGTCGGCCGCAATCACGACGGAGTCGGCCGCAATCACGACGGAGTCGGCCGCAATCACGACGGAGTCGGCCTAACGGCCGGATTGGGCTCGGCCTCGCTCGATGGCTACAGCCACGATGGCTCCGCGGATGGCACGCGGCACGTCGTCGACGGCAACCATTCCCACAAAACAGCCAGCCGCAAGAAAACCAAGAACAAGACTGCCTCCCCTGCTCGTCGCCGAAAGTCCTGAACCTTCCGGGAGGCTTACCGCAGTTGGCGCGCAGCAATAATTTTCCGCGCGATTTCGCGTGCAGTCAAATCCAATCCGTACCGGTTCCTGAGGCGTCGCATGGGATCTTCACCGAAACGGCTGGCCAAAGAAAAATTACTTGTCCGGGAAGAATCCCGGGGTAAAATTTCGTCCGCGCCACGGAACCCGAAAATCGGGTCGCGCATTCTATCAGCCGTGCCCAAGAAAACTTCCCGTACCCTGAAATCGAACCGGCCCAAGCCTCGGGCCGCCGAAAAAAATCCCGGCGATTCGTCTCGCAAGCGCAAAGGGCCGAACCCTGCTCCGAGCCTCGAACGCGCCCTCGAACTGCTGCACCTTTCCCAGGAAGCCGGCGGCACCGGCAGCTTCGAATGGAACATCCCCACCGATACCGCCGTCTGGAGTGACAATCACATCCGCATGTTCGGTCTGTGGCCTGCCGGTTTCGACGGCACCGCTGACAGCTGGCGCAGGCGCGCCGACCCTGCCGATCTGGCGCGGGTCGAAGCCGAACTGCAAGCCGCCTTCGCCGCCAAACGCCCGGACTGGGCTTCCGAGCTCCGCATCATTCGCGCCGACAACGGCAAGAAACGCTGGTTCATCGCCCGCGCTAAAATTTTCTACGACCGGCAGGGCCAGCCCGTTTCCATGGTCGGGGTGTCGGTCGACATCACCGACCGCAAACGGGTCGAGCAGGAATTGGTGCATTCCCGCCAGGACCTGGAAAACCACGTGCACCAGCGCACTACCGAACTGATCCAGAAAACTTTGGAAATGTCGGAGCAGGCCCGCCTGCTGGACGAAGCCAACATGAGCCTGCGTCATCTTTCCGCGCGCATCCTGCATCTGCAGGATGAAGAGCGCCGGCGCATCGCCAGCCATTTGCATGACAGCACCGGCAGCTGGCTTACCGCGCTCAGTATGAATCTCAGCGTGCTGAAATCGGACGCCGCCAAGCTGACTCCCAAATCCATGGCGGTGCTCGGCGACAGCCTCGAAATCATTCGCGAAATGTCCGACGACCTGCGCACCGTCTCGCATTTGCTGCATCCGCCGCTGCTGGATGAAATGGGTTTGCAATCCGCCTTGCGCTGGTTCGTCGAGGAATTTTCCAAGCGCAGCAAAATTCCGGTGGAACTCCTCATCGACGAGCATCTGGGCCGCCTGACCCGCGATTGCGAAACGGTAATTTTCCGCATCGTGCAGGAAGCCCTGACCAACGTGCATCGCCACTCCGGCAGCGCCCACGCCAGCATTTGCGTCACCCGCAGCGCGGGCGAAATCGCGCTCGAAGTGCGCGACTGGGGCAAAGGCCTTTCGGCTGTCGTCAACGGCGCCCCCGAACGCTCCGGCGTAGGCATTCGCGGCATGCGCGAACGCGTCCGCCAGCTCGGCGGCAATTTCGAAATTCACCGCAACCCCGACGGCACCAGCGTAATCGCCAAATTCGACGAATCCTCCGTCTGCCTGGTCCCGCCGCCGGCCTCCGCGGCGTAAGTCATCCTCTCCGCGAAAACGTATCGCGGAGCCTCCTGAATCAAGACGCTGCGCAAGCCACTGTAGAGTGCGCGCGGCTCTGCCACGGCTCTTCGGAGCCGCCCACACCGAATCAAGCGGTTCGCGCTCGATCATTTATCGCCGACGTTACCATTCAAAAGCGGCGGCATCGCGCCGCACTCTACACGGTCTCGCGCCGCTCGATACGCCTGCGCCACGCTCCGCGATACCGTTGACAACCCCCCACCCTGCGCGTCAATCTCTCCACCTAGCCCGGAGTGACCCCATGACCCAAACACTGCAGCCAGCAAAATCCCAAACCCGTCCCATCCTCCAAGCCGCCGAACCGCAGCTCTACGTCTCCCATGTCCAAACAGCCTGCGACTTCTACACCCAGAAGCTCGGCTTCGCAGTGGCCTTCGTCTACGGCGATCCGCCCTTCTACGCCCAAATTTTCCGCGACCACGCGCGCCTGAATCTCAAGGCAGGTCCGACCAGCCCGTTTTCGCCGGCGATATTCGCAACGCGAAAGCCTGCTCTCCGCAACGATCCCGTAGCGACCGCAGCAGAAATCAAAGAATTATTCGCTGAATTACTCAAGCCGCGGGAATTCCCTTCCAGCAAAGCTAAAACAGGAACCCTGGGGCGCGCTGAACCTTCGTCGTATCCGACCCAGACGAAAATCTGATTCTCTTCGCCGGCCCGGCCACCGAATGAAACGCGAAGCAAAATCATGCCGCAGGTACAAGCTGCGACGATGCACCTGCCTCGCCCCGCTGAGATGCGGCCCCAGCATCGCAAACGCCTGTGGCCGACTCGAAGGCAGAGCGCGATTCCGGAATAGGGTTCGAATCTCAACGTGCAGCGAGCGCTTGGACTCGGGTTGCGAAGTGCGCTAGATTTGGAATTAGTCTTGGATTTATCCAGCGGTATAGCGGGCCCGGGGTGGATCGTGAGGTGAAATTCGTCAAGGGCAAACGCGCGGCAAATCGTTTTGTGGCATATCCAACAAGCCTGCGTATTGAACGGCTGGGCAGCTTCCATTCGTCGCCATAACTTTAGTTTCCGAAAGCGGCGGCATGAGACCGACGGCCACGTCCCAGGTAAGCTGGCTGGCGGGTCGGGGGACGCCTGCAGCGGAGCGATCGGTTACTTCATTTTGATCGGTGGCCAGCTCAGTTTTTCGGTCTTGATGACCAGCAGGTTCTCGGTGGCTTGCACCATGGCGTTGCGTTCATCATGTGGTCCGAACTGTGGGCGATCTCGCTGGTCCGCTGCATGATGGCTTCCTCCACCTGAGCGATCAGGCCAGTCAGTTTTTCGCGTATCGGTTTCGGCCGAAGCGGCTTCGTAAAGCAGCTGCCAGTGCGGTTTAGTGACCATCAGAAGTTGGCATTTGTCCCACCTCTCAGGACCAGGAAGAGCAAAGGGGAATCGTAAGTTGTGCGTCCGGGAAGGAATTATTAGTTCCGCGCGGCCGGATATGTCAATAGTGTTATAACGCCGATGGTACGGCATTGCGCCGCTCCGGGTGCCGCACTCTTCGCCGCCGCTGCGAATGGTGCGGGTTTAGATTCGACGTCTCGACCACCCCTTGATGGTGACGGATGGTCGCATCCCCACCGCCCCCCGTTTTTGGCCGTCATCCAGAGGAGCCGAGCGACGAAGGATCTCCTTCTTGCCCAGCAGTCATCCGCCAGACGCCAGCCCGCCAGTCGTCATCCCGTCACCCGCCAACACCCCCCCGCAAAATTTTTCCCCTAGCGAAACTTCCCCCTGCCCGGCACCATCTAACCCTCGACATTCAAATCCTCGGAGGGCAACGCATGGAATTCCGTCAGCTGGGTCGTTCTGGTTTTAAAGTTCCGGTGCTCAGTCTGGGCACTGGCACGTTCGGCGGCAGCAACGAATTTTTCGCGTCCTGGGGCTCGACTGGAATTCCCGAAGCCACCCGCCTGGTCGACGTCTGCCTCGACGCCGGCGTCAACATGTTCGACACCGCCGACATTTATTCCGAAGGCGAATCGGAAAAAGTTTTAGGCGGCGCCATCGCCGGACGCCGCGACAAAGTTCTGATCTCCACCAAAGCCACCTTCAAAGCCGGCCCGGATCCGAATGACGTCGGCTCCTCGCGCTTCCATCTGATCAACGCGGTCGAAGGCAGCCTGCGCCGCCTGAAAACCGATTACATCGATCTCTTTCAGCTGCACGGCTACGACGCGCTCACTCCGGTCGAAGAAGTTCTCGATACCCTCGACACCATGGTCCGCGCCGGAAAAATCCGCTACGTCGGCTGCTCCAATTTTTCCGGCTGGCACTTGATGAAAGCCCTCGCACCGCCGACCGCTACGGCTGGCCGCGCTACGTCGCGCATCAAGCCTACTACTCGCTGATCGGCCGCGAATACGAATGGGAGCTGATGCCGCTAGGCCTGGCCGAAGGCGTCGGTTGCGTAGTCTGGTCGCCGCTAGGCTGGGGCCGCCTCACCGGAAAAATCACGCGTAAGACGCCGAAGCCGCCGAGCAAGCGCCTGGAAGTCACCGGCGCCTACGGCCCGCCAGTGAACGACGAATATCTCTACAAAGTGGTCGACGCTCTCGAAATCGTCGCCAAAGAAGTAAACAAATCCGTAGCCCAGGTCGCGCTGAACTGGCTCCTGCAACGCCCCACCGTCGCCAACGTAATCATCGGCGCCCGCAACGAAGAACAACTAAAACAAAACCTCGGCGCCGTAGGCTGGAACCTCACCAAAGAACAAGTAGAAAAACTAGACGCAGCCAGCGCCGTAAAACCCATCTACCCGTATTGGCATCAGCAGCAATTCGACCGCAACCCCCAACCAGTAAAATGGTAAGCAAATAGCGCCAACGCGGGCGGCGTGAACCACGTCGCCCGCGTTCCGCACTAGGACAGGCTTTCAGCCTGTCTGCACCCCACTTTCAGTGGGGTGTGCCTTCCGTTCCGCGCCGAAACAGTCCCCCGCCCCAAGCCGCATCGCGAAGCGTCCGCACTCCAATCCGCGCCCAGACGACTACGTCGCCCGCGCTTCGCGCGGCAGCCCGCGGCGGGCTTCGCGCTCCGCCACGTTGTGTCATCCACGTGAAAATACCCAAACCAAAATGCCACGCGCCGCCAAATTAAATCCCTCTGACCTCGCCCTCCCGCCCTAGAAACAAGTTGCGTCTCAACACGCCTCGGTCTACCATTTGCGGCCACAGCTTTCGGCCTCGAATCCAGCCCCAGCCGAATTGCTATCCTATTTCTTAACTGACGGAGACTCTGTGAAACATTTCGCGCCTAAGCTCGCCTATTTTTTCGCCGCTATTTTTCTTCTCGCCGGTTGCGCCGGCCACCCGCCCCGCCGAGTCATGGTCGCCCTGCAGGGAGTTCCCACCACCATCGGCCCGAACCAGACCGTCACCATCACGGCTCTCGTGACTAACGACAAGACCGCAGCCGGCGTGACCTGGGCCGTCACCGGCGCGGGCACTTTCACCAGCACCAACCTGACGCTGACCTACACCGCGCCGGCCTCCGTCCCGGAAAATCCGGTGGTCAATGTCATGGCCACTTCCATCTCGACGCCGACCGCCACCGGCATGGCCAACTTCACCATCGCCACCGCCGCGCTCGGCGTGAATATTACGAATCCGATCACCACCATCACGGTTGGCGCGGACAACGTGACCCTGAACGCCACGGTCACCAACGACGTCAACAATCAGGGCGTCAGCTGGGATCTCTTCACCGGCGGCACCACCACCGAATGTTCGCCCGCTTGTGGCACCATCGTCTCTTCCACTTCCACCAACGTGGTCTACATGCCGCCGGCCACGGTTCCGGCCAATGCCTCGGCTAGCCTGGTCGCCACTTCCGTCGCGGATAACACCCAGTCCGCCACCGACACTTTCACCATTCAAGCGATGTCCACCGGAAACCTCTCATTCCTGAGTGGCAGCTACGCCTTCGCAGCCAGCGGGTTTGATAGCGACGCCGGCGCGCTGACGCTAGCCGGCAGTTTTATTTCCGACGGCGCCGGCAACATTACTTCCGGCGAGATCGACGTGAACGACAATTTCGCCGTGAACAACACCGTTGCCAGCGGCCTCGCTGTTACCGGTACCTACACCCTCGATAGCAATCTGCGCGGCATTATCACGCTGTCGATTCCGCTCGACGGCTTCAGCAATACCGCAACGTTTGCATTCACCCTCGATGGAGCCACCAACACCGGCGAAATTATCAGCGCCGATTCGCAGGAGTCGGCCGTTTCCGGCCCGCTCGTCGGACAATCTCCATCCGCGTTCAGTGCCACACCTTCGGGCAGCTTTATTTTCCGGGCCGGGTCCGACGGGTCCGGCGTTCGAGAGGGAGAAGCTGGCCAGATGACCATCAGCTCCGGCGGCGTTTTCAGCGGCCTGATTGATCAGCAAGATATCGACGAGGGCGCGCGCGTCAGCGACGGAGCGATCAACGGAACCTTCGTGGTCGCCGACTCCGCCGGACGAGGAACGTTCAGCCTCAACGGCGCCGCCGGAGGCGGCGGCACCAGCTACGCCTACTATGCGGTGAGTGCTACCAAGTTTTTCATTCTGGAAAATAACAATGACGCTCTGTTCCAGAACGTCGGCGTAGCGCGCACTCAGGCCCTCACCTCCCTCACCGCCAGTTCCCCGAATGGCGTCGGCGCCTTCGGCCTCATCGGCGGCGACAACGACGGCGAAGATGCCGCGTTCTCCAGCGTGACCATCGGGCAATTGACCATTTCGGGTGGCAATACCGCCAGCGTTTTCTGTGATTTGAATGACTCGGGCAGCGTCGACGTGTGCGACTCCGGCGAGGCGGATGCCGTTAAGAAGGTCGGGAAAACCGCCAACTCCATCAAGCCGAATGCGGTCCCACAACCGGTCGCCGGGACGGTTACTTTCGATCCCACCACCGGGCGCGGCACCATCACCTTCCCTGACGGATATGACGAGGGCTTCATCAATTCGGCGGTCTTCTACCTCGAAGCGAATGGCGCCGGCGTTCTTCTCGATACCACCCCGGCTATCGACGGTGTCGATGGCGCACCCGAAGCGTTTATCGGCGATTGGATTCCGCAGACCGGCACCTCCGACGTCGTCGGCCAGGTGCAGGGTCTCGGCTTGATTGCCGAGGTCGAGCAGATTGCCATTGAGGGCGAAGCGAATGTGGCGGTCGACGGCACTACCAACGGGCTGTTCGACGGAGCCATCTCCGATAGCCAGCCGATTCTCGATTCCGCGGTAAGCGGAAACTTTTCGGCCAGCGACGGTAACGGCCGCTCGACTGCCACCCTTTCCGCCACCGTGCTCCCGAATACCGGAGACTTCGGCATCTACGAAGTGAGCCCGACGCAATTCTTTATCATCGGCGAAACGAACAATACCGATTCGCCGCTGGGTATCTTCACCTCGCAAACGCTGCCGGGCTCCGAAGCCGGAGTAAAGAAGCCCGCAGCGGTAGGCGTAACGTCAACCAAGCCAGCGGTGCAAAAAGCCGCAACG
Source organism: uncultured Acidobacteriota bacterium (assembly GCA_963711325.1). Classification (GTDB taxonomy): domain Bacteria; phylum Acidobacteriota; class Terriglobia; order Acidiferrales; family UBA7541; genus Palsa-295. Next base: position 1,017,072 of record CAVQDR010000003.1, read on the forward strand.
CACCACGCCCACGCGCGCCGCAACTTGGCAAAACCGCAACAGCTACCCGCGCGCTAAAGCGCGCAAGCAGCAAGCGTCAGCGGCCCAAAAGACCGCCGACGCCAACGCCAAACAAAAAAAGGCCCAGCATCCAAAAGATGCCGGGCCTTTTTTCATTTCACCCCACCGCGAAAAATTATGACGTGTTCCAAACCAACGCAACGCCGCGGAGCGCGCAACCCACGCCGCGCCGTATCGCGAAGCGTTCGCCAACGCGGCACCCACACGATCCGCTTCTCCTAGCCTTCCAGTCCTACCGGCCAACCGCCTTGGGCCGTTATCCAGAGGAGCGCACTTTGCGACGAAGGATCTCCTTCTTGCCCAGCCCCCAGCCGCCGCACGCCACCGCCTTCGCCGTTGACCGCGAAACCCGTCTCCGCTAACGTCTACTCGTCGCGCGAGCATTACGCGCCGTCCTAAAAATGTCCACCACCCAAAATCCGCCACCGCCCGCAACGCCGGCGCCCGTAACAACGGTCACCCCGCAAGACGTCCAACCCTGCCTCTACGGCGAACACAACGGCTTCCACTGGTATCACGTCGACGATCCCTACTCCCCGCACCTCGACCAGCTCGCCCAACTCTTCAACCTCCACGAACTCGCCGTCGAAGACTGCCGCGTCCCCGGCACCCGCGCGAAAATCGACGAATACGGCGACACGCTCTTCATCGTGGCCAACCTGGTGAAATTCGATAACACCATCGACGAATGTTCCTTCTCCGAAATGGATTTTTTCCTGCGCGACAAGCTGCTGATCAGCGTCGCCATCGGCGCCAATTCCATCGTCGATCAGATCCGCGCGATTTTTCCCACCCAGCCGAAACTCGCCGCCCCCGGCCGCCTCTTTCACCGCATCCTAGACGCCATGGTCGACCGCTACCTCCCGGTGCTCGACACCATCGAAGACCGCATCGAAATTCTCGAAGACCAGGCCGTCGAGCACACCTCCACCAAACTGCTGAAAGATATTTTCACCATCAAACGCTCGCTGATCGAATTCCGCCGCGTCACCATTTCCATGCGCGACATGCTCAGCCAGGTTCTCCGCCACGATGAACCCTGGCTGCGCAGCGAAGCCGTCTACTTCCGCGACATCTACGACCACCTGATGCGCGCCCTCGAATTCACCGAAACCTATCGCGACATTCTCACCGGCGTCCTCGAAGTCCACTTAACCGCCGCCGCCAACCGCACTAACGACATCGTCAAAGTCATGACCCTTTTCGCCACCATCACGCTGCCGATCCTGCTCATCACCGGCTACTACGGCATGAACTTCGACAATCTCCCGCTACAGCACAATCCCAACGGCCTCTACATCGCCTCAGCAATCATGGCAGTCCTAGTCGGCTTCCTTCTCTACGCCTTCAAACGCACCGGCTGGTTTTAGAAAACGGAAAATAGAAAACAGAAAATGGAAACTCGAAAATCGTGCGCGGCGCGCGCCTTTCCGGCTGGCCCATCCTTCGCCGCTTTCGCGGAGGGTGGGAGCCTTTGCACTAGCTTTTTCGGGTGCCGCACTCTTTGCGTTCTGCCTTGCAGCAAAGGGTGCGGGTTTAAATTCTCCGCCAGCTTCGAATGATCCGCTTATCCTAGCCTCGCAGTCCTACCGCCCAAACCTCCTTTGGCCGTCATCCAGAGGAGCGAAGCGACGAAGGATCTCCTTCTTGCCCAGCCGCCACAAGCGCGCAGCGCCACCGCCGCCTCTTCCCTTGACTTCCCCCTTCCCCCGGACGAAACTCTCCCCAATAATCGCGGGCCCAACCAGCCTCGGCCCTTTCGATCCCACAGGAGAACCACTATGAGCGCTCCCGCGTCAGCACCTCTCGACATGGACAAACTAAACGCCTTCATCGGCCAATTCGTAGGCGACCTCGGCGCCGCAGTCCACGCCGGCATGGTGGTCATTGGCGAAAAGCTGGGTCTCTACAAAGCCCTAGCCGCCGGCCCAATGCTACCCGCCGAGCTAGCGAAAAAAACCAACACCGACGAACGCTACATTCGCGAATGGCTCTCCTCGCAAGCCGCCGGCGGCTACGTCAGCTACGACGCCGCCACCAAAACATTCAGCCTCAGCACCGAACAAGCTTTCGCGCTGGCCAATGAAGACAGCCCCGCCTACATTCCCGGTGCCTTCGAACTCGCGCTCGGCTCGCTCGCCGCCGTTCCGCGCATCACCGAATCCTTCCGCACCGGAGCCGGCATGGGCTGGGGCGAACACCACGAAGGCGTCTTCCACGGCTGCGAAAAGTTTTTTCCGTCCAGGCTACGCCGCGAATCTGATGACCAATTGGATTCCGTCTTTGAAAGATGTGCAGGCGAAACTGGAAGCGGGCGCGCGCGTCGCGGACGTCGGCTGCGGCAAAGGCGCTTCGACCCTGCTGATGGCCCAAGCATTTCCCAAATCGCAGTTCATCGGTTTTGATTACCACGATAAATCGATCGAAGGCGCGCGCGAAGCCGCCAAACGCCAGGGCCTAAGCGATCGCGTGAAATTCGAAGTGGCCAAGGCCAGCGCGTATCCGGGGAAGGATTACGATTTCGTCGCGGTCTTCGATTGTCTGCATGACATGGGCGATCCAGTCGGCGCCGCGAAACACGTCCGCAGCACGCTGGCCCCAGACGGCACTTGGATGATCGTCGAGCCCTTCGCCAACGACGACTTAAAAGACAATCTCAACCCGGTCGGCCGCGTCTATTATTCCTTCTCCACCCTACTCTGCACCCCTTGCTCGCGCTCGCAAGAAGTAGCCCTCTGCCTGGGCGCCCAAGCCGGAGAAAAACGCATCGGCGAAGTAGTAAAGCAAGCCGGCTTCACCCGTTTCCGCCGCGCGACGCAGACGCCCTTCAACATCGTCTACGAAGCCCGGCCCTGAAAATATTTTCAGGGTCGCGCGGCGCCCTAGCTCACGCTCATCCCCAGCGTCTTGCTCACATCCGACATAATCGCAAAAGCCGTCGTCTCGGTCAGCCCGCCAGCCAGCGTCGTGGCCACGCCGCGCGACTCCGCATCCACCCGATACGAAATCGGCCCCAGCTTGCTCACCGCCCAATTCATTCCCGCCACCATATTCTGCTGGCCGCTGTTCGGATGCCCGTCCGCCACCAAGATCACATCGCCGGCCGCGCTGGTCACGTGGTTGCGCACGATAATCCGGTGAATCTGATCCTTCGGAATCGTGTTCCCGGCCACTTCGATCGCGTTCGGCGTCACCTTAAAACGCGACGGCGTGCGATACAAAGTCGCCTGTTTCGAATGCGTCAGCAAATACATCGCGCCATACACAAATCCCGCCGCCAAACATCCCCAGATAATGCTGATCGACAAAGCGATCAGCACCAGCAGCACTCCGGGAATCGCCACCAGCACGTACGGCTGCGGCACCGCCTCCGGCGTAGTAGAAATTTCTAGCGTGTCGCCCACCACCTGCTCATCATATCCAGCCATCGAGTCGCCCCCTTTTGTCCTGCGCAAACTGCCCCGCCTTACCAAGCAATGCGCAAAAGGAAGACGAAAACCGTCAGCCGCCCGCAACACCAGGCATAGAGTACTTTGCATTACAAAGCATACGACGGTAAACTGTTCGGCATGCCTTACCTTCTGGACTGCGTTGTCTCGATTCTCCCCCCGAAATCTGGCCGATCGCCGCGATCCTTGCCTACCTCGCCGTCCTGGCTATCGGTTTCGTCATGTCGCTCGCGGTCAGCCGGAAACGCTTCGCTATTCGTTTCGTCGTTCGCGCGGCAACGATTGTCTTTTCCATTCCCTTTTGGCTCTCCGTCGCTTTGATCATAAGTTCCTTCAAGCAGCCACCAACGCTACGCGAACTCAAGGCCGGCTTCCCCTCCAAGCGGGCTGATCTCCAGACAATTCTGGCGATGGCCAATCAAGACAAGGATTTCTACCGCGTTGGACTAGAATTTCCAGTTACTAGCGAACCGAAGCAGCACCAGTCGCACTATATCCGCGTGGATTTGCCAAAGGCCCGTTGGGATGCATATCAGGAGATTTATTCTCGAAACGATATACAAATAGGATTTGAGCGCGATCGAGACGGCGATGTTTTCATCATGTTCGACGCGGCTGCTTCTGAAGACGGGGGCCACGCAACCGGATATTTGCACTGCGTTTCAGATGCTTTGCCGGAATCCGGTCGCTTCGGAGCGTGCACGCATCAAGACGAACAAGCTGGCCACAGTGTCGGAGATTTTTCCGGCGACCCAAAATACGCTTTCGAGAATCTGGGCGATGGCTGGTTTGCCTACGACGAAGGTCAGGATGCGCAGTGACCGCACCTACTCGAACTGTTTCCGAAACTCCGCGAACTGCGCCTTCAACGCGGCTACTTCCCCGCGCAATTCCGCAACTTCAGCTTCCAATCGCGCCACGCGCCCGCCGTCTCTCGCCGCAGCGTTGGCCCCGCCATCGCTGCTCTCGCGGCCTCGCGCAGCCTGCGCGCCATTCTCAATATGCTGGCGTAAACGCCTCCGCCCGTGCCGCCGTCACCACCGCGCCCGCGTCGCCCGACATCAATTCCAAATACCGCGACTCCTTCGTCCCCGGCTGCCTCGGCAAAACCGCCGCCATCGCCGGCTCGTGCTTCATCAGTTTGCCTAGCGCCAGCTGCACATCCTCCAGACGCCTCAAAATGGTGCAGCCGCTCCGCCCTCCCGCGAATCTCGCCAGGAGTCTGCGCGCCGCGCAGCAACAACACGCACAACACCGCCGTTTCCGGCCGCGTAAAATTGAAAACCTCCTGCAGCCGATGCTCGTATTTGCGCACCCGGCTGTCCGTAGTATTCGCCGGCCCGGCAAATTCTTTTTTCTCCAGCGCGCGCATCGCCGCCACTACTGCGTCTTCGTCCAGATTCATCACCGGCTCGCGATTCGATTTCTGGTTGCACGCGTTCACCAGCGCGTTCAACGACAGCGGGTAATATTCCGGCGTGGTAATTTCTTTTTCGATCAGCGCGCCCAGCACCCGCGCTTCAACATCCGTAATTTTTATGTCCATGCCGAAAGCATACCCAACCACGCCCCGCCCGCCGCCAAATTATTTCGAAGGAATTCCCTACTCAGGCATAATCGATGCGGAGGCTTTACCGCACATGTCGAAACAAGAAGACGCCACACTGATCCTGAAACTTTACGAGCTCCGCCGCGAAGAGGTAATGCGCAAAGCGCGCGACTGGTACATCCGCGACTTCAATCCCGCGACCATCGAAGATTTCACGCAGGTCATGATGAGCGATCGCGGCCACTATCTCCGCATGGTCGTCAGCTACTGGGACATGGCCGCCGCGCTGGTCAACGAAGGCGCCATCAGCCTGCCCATGTTCGACAAAGCCAACGCCGAACACATCATCGTCTTCTGCAAACTCGAAAATATTTTGCCGGACATTCGCGCCACCGTCGCCCCGCACTTCGCCCGCAGCCTGGAAACCCTAATCGACGCCATCCCCGACGGCCGCCAGCGCGTAGCCGGCGCCCGCGAACGCCTAGCCGCCATGCGCGCCCGCATGGCCGCGGCAAAATCCTAACAACGGTTCGCGGCGCGTCGGTTTCAGCGCGCCGCGATGTTTTGCAAGCAGCGTGTCGCACCTCCCGTTTTTCGTCCACGGATCCGCTTCTCCTAGCCGTCGCCTGGGCCGATCCGCTTCTCCTAGCCTTAATGTCTCATCGACCAACCGCCTTTGGCCGTCATCCTGAGGAGCAACGCGACGAAGGATCTCCTTCTTGCCCGGCCCCTACCGCGAAGCCGCACTCCCCTTTTCCGCCTTCAAAATCCCTGCCAAAGGCGCGATCGATCCATCCACGCCCCCCGTCTTGAGCCCAACAATACTCAACCCCAAAATCCTCGCCACCAACGGATACACATCCACATTCTCAAACGGCTTCACCGTCACTCCCGCGCGAATATCCGGCCCCGCCGCGAAAAATATCGCCTTCATCGACGCCATTTTCGCCGGGTCATACCCATGCATCCCCACCGGAGGCCCGTAAAATTTCATGGCCATCCCAGTCGCCGCTCCCGGTGCACTAACCCGCAACAAATAAGGTCCAGTCGCCACCACGACCGGATCCCCCGCCCGCGGATTTCCATCGAAATGCAATTCCGCCGGCACCTTCCCCGCGCGATACACTTTAAATTTCTCGCTCTTCCCGTTCAACGCGTTGTAGATTTTCGCCGCATCGGTTTCGTTTCGAGGGTACAGAAACGCCTCCACCGGCGTCGCCACCAGCGACTTATCGAAATACTGATCCAGATCGATCCACTCGCCCTCCACTTTTTCCATGCCGTGATCCGCCAGCACCACCAAATCCACCGGCAATTTCAATTCAGCCACACCCGCCGCCAGCTTGCCGATTTCCTTGTCGACTTCCGCCACCGCCGCGCGCACCTGCTCGCTGTCCGGCCCGTGCGAATGTCCCGCGCCATCCACGTCGCTCATATACAGCGTAATAAAATGCGGCCGCTTTTCCGCCGGCAAACGCAGCCAGGCCAGCACCTGCTCCACGCGCTGGTCGTTCGGATATTTCTGGTCGTACTTCATGTAATAGGTCGGCCGCACGCCCTGAATTTCCGCTTCCGACCCCGGCCAGAAGAAACACGCCGCGCGCATCCCCTGCTGTTCGGCCAACACCCACAAAGGCGTGCCGCCATACCACGAGCCGTCGGTTTCCGCCGCCTGATCGTGGTAGCTGTAAATTTTCCGCCGCGCCGGATCGTAAAACGCGTTGCCCACAATTCCGTGATGCTCGGGATACAGCCCCGTCACGATCGTGTAGTGGTTCGGAAACGTCACCGAGGGATACGCCGGAATCATCCCCTCCGGCGCCGCAGCCCCGCGCACCCCCAGCGCCGAAATATTCGGCGCCGCATATTTTTGCGGGTAGTCGTAACGAAACCCGTCGAGCGAAACCAGAATCACGTAAGGCTCAGCCTGCGCCGCCGCCGAATTCGCCCCATGATCCGTAAATATTGGCGTCGCGAATTGATCGAGCGACGCCGAAGACGCAGCGCCCGTCTGCGCCGTCTGCCCATGCCCGGAACACGCACAGAAAAATCCGGCCAGCAGCAGCGTGGCCGCTTGTACTCCCACTCGCTTCAAGAACGCATTGGTCATCGGCATTTCCTAAATGAATTCAGCTGTAACTATTTCTCGCCCAATCACTCTAAAGATAGGTGCCGCCGCCAGCCGTCACACGCCCAAAATCACGGCACGATTTAGATTTGCTCGCGGCCGACGCACCTGCCAAGATTGTTTGGCCCAAATCGTTCTTATCATAAAGGAGCTTCACGATGGTTAAAACCGCACTGTACGTTCACATGGAAGCCAAGCCCGGAAAAGAAGCGGAAGTTGAGAAATTTCTGGAGAGCGGCCTCGCGCTGGTGAATCAGGAACCCGCCACCACCGCCTGGTTCGCCATGAAAATGGGCGGCACCAGCTACGGCATCTTCGATGTCTTCCCCGACGAAGCCGGCCGCGACGCCCACCTCAACGGCGCCGTAGCCGCCGCGCTGATGGCCAAAGCCGCCGACCTATTCTCGAGGCCGCCCAGCATCTCCAAAGTCGACATCCTAGCCGCCAAGCTGCCGAAGTAAATTCCAGCGCGAATCAAGCCGTAACGCGCGATGCGCGCGCAGCCCGCGCCAAGGCAAAACTGTGCGCGCTCGATCGTAGCCACGCCCAGCCCACTGTAGAGTGCGGCGGCTCTGCCGCCGCTTTTCCAAAAGCCCTCCGCAGCGCAAGCGCGCCCAGCGCGAAGCGCCACGTACTGTCACAACCGAACGCGGCCTTGCTTCGGTTGAGGCCCGGGCAAGAATGAGATCCTTCGTCGCAAAAAACGCTCCTCTGGATGACGGCCAACAACGGGCGAGCGCCGCACAATCCGGCTAGGAGAAACGGATCAATCCCGATGGCGCTGGCGGTCACTCGCTCGCACCGCGACGGTAGTCGTCGGCTGTTCCGTCGACCGCCTGCCGGCCGTCATCGCTTCATCTAGGAATTCCGCTCCCGCGATCCGATTCGCATAACGATCCGCTTCTCCTAGCCTTCAAGTCCTACCGCCCAAACCGCCGTTGGCCGTCATCCAGAGGAGCGCTTCTGCCACGAAGGATCTCCTTCTAGCCCGGGCCCCCACCGCGAAGCTCCACCCCCGCGCACGCACGCATTCACGACAAGCACCCGCGAAACGGCAATCGCAGAACCAGCGCCGGAGGCGCGGCATACGTTAGCCCGGGCCGTAAGGCCCGGGAACCGCAGGAATTTCACGTCGAGCGCCGGAGGTGCGACACGCCGCCGCGGCTGCGCCCACCCAATCACAACCCGCCCCAAAACAAAAAAGCCGCCCCGAAGGGCGGCTTTTTTGTGCCAGAGCTTTTCAATTACGCTTACAAAGAGAGAAACGAAACACGAGCCCTACGGAGCAATCCGAAACGAAAAACGAACTAGCTCTGCAGCAGCTTGCGCCGTCCCATGCCAACCAAACCAATCAAACCCGAACCCAGCATCAACAACGCGCCCGGTTCCGGAGCCGTGGTAACGCCGCCCGCATAATCCACGCCATACGAGCTGCCGCCTTCCTGGTAAACCACGAACGAAATCGTGTTCACGCCATTCAGCAAGAACGGCGCCAGTTGCGAGGTGTTGAACATTCCTTCCGTGCCGGTCAAGCAGCCGATTGGCAGCGACGCGCAGGTCGGGTACGATCCGCCCAAATCCGCCGAAGCAATTTCCGTCCCATTGAGCCACACCGAACTCGTGTCATCCGCCAGCACGTCGAGCCAGGCCGACGTCACCGGTCCATTCAAAGTAAAAGTCTGCGAAAAAGTCACGGCCGTGCCATTCACCGGCGCGAAAAATCCCGGGTCAGAGGTGTCTCCCGTATCGCCGTACGAAACCCAGCTCGAACCCGCCAGCGGCGCGGCCCACGCGGAATTTCCGATAATGTTCTGCGTCGCGCTTCCCGAATTATTGGTGGTGTTCGTCGCCGAACTCGCCACCGTCACGTTATCGGCCTTGGCCGGAATCAGAAAGCAGCCACTCGCCAGAACCAAAATCGCCAATTTCTTCAACATCTTTCCTCCGAATCTCGCGGGGTCATTTCCGTTCGTTCCAACCGTTCCAGTCATTGCGCTCCATGCGAATCGTCGTCAACGTTCCGTGCAACGTACCAAGTTGAGACACACTCTCCACGGCTGCAGCGACTACGCGGCAGTACATTGCACGGGCAAGACCATTCGCCGCATTGAAACCAAAGCCCTTCCGCCACCCTAAATTCGGGCGCCCGGCCGACGTTTTCCCTAGACGGTCCCAACTTTTCCCGGCCACAAAACGTCGCCACAAAACGGCACACCCCAACGCAGGAAAGAGGAAAAAGTCCCCAAAACATTAGCCTTTTCTGAGCTTTTCAAACAGGCAGGCAAACCCGCATCAACGTGTTTCGACCTTCACTTTTCCTTCGCGCCACGCCGCCTTCGTAGCGGCGGTCTTCAGACCGCCAGCCGTTCGTCAGCGCCACCGCCACACGATCCGCTTCTCCAAAGCCGTCCAGTCCTACCACCCAAACCGTTTTATCCGTCATTCTGAGGAGCGCCTTTCGCGACGAAGAATCTCATCCATGCTCCCGCGCCCACATCACTACGACGAAGCCGCACTCGACGTGGTGGTCCGCGCAACTCACCACTGGTTGAGATTCTTCGCTCCGCTCAGAATGACGGCCAAGTGCCGGTCTTTGCCGAACACATCGTTAGCAGAAGCGCATCAATCTGCGCCACGTCTCCGTGTCCTCAAGCCCTTCTCTGTGTCCTCTGTGTTAAATCTTTCAAACGCTCCCGCCCCCTAAAACTCCTCCACCACCAGAAACTGCTCGTACAATCCCGCGTCCGTCATATACACACTCACGCCGACCGTCTTAGTCTCAAACACCGCCTCATAGCCGCGATACTTCATCCCTCCGCGCAAACCGGCAGACTTCCGCGTCACGCTTTTCAATTTTCCCAGCGGCCCGAGCGAAGCCTTAAAATTCGCCAGCGCCTGATCCGTGAAATAAAAATTCGCATTGGACGTAAACAGCGCGCGATCGATCTTCCCAGCCTGCAATCCCTCAGTGATTCCCCGCACCTGATCGATCTCCGCCGGTGTCGCCGCTCCGGTGCTGGCCGCCGCGCTACGCTTCTCCGGCTCCAGCACGTAACGCGCAACTTCCTGCTCCAGCGGCCCGATCAGCTCGATCCCGTCCTGGTTCGAGGTCACAATCACCGCCGCGTCCCGCGTCGGATACATATAGCTGTCCGCCAAAAACCCCGAAACTTCGCCACTATGGTAAATCGTCGGAATATGGTCCAACTGCCCCAGTTGCAGCCCCAGCGCGTAGTGCGTGTAATCGCCGTTGTTCAACAAGACTTCGCGCTCCATCTCCGCGTACGATTTCGCGCTGAGAATTTTCTTCTGCAAGAATGCCGCGTCCCATTTCGCCAAGTCCGAAGGCGTCATGCACAATTCTCCCGCCGCGAAATACCAACCTGGCGCCTCGCGCAAGGCCGGCCGCGCCGGTCCCAGCCCGTACCGCGTGTAAGCCACCGCATCCTCCGGCGTCTTGGTCACGCTGCAATCGTCCGCGGTAGTCATGCCCAGCGGACCCAAAATATTTTTATGCAGAAAAGCCACCAACTGCTCGCCGGTAGCCTTCTCGAAAATTCTTCCGGCCAGCACGTAATTCGTGTTGCTGTATTGCCACTGCGTCCCCGGATCGAAATCGAGCGGCTTCTTGGCCCACACATTCAGCAATTCTTCCGGCGTGATCGGCTTGGTCCATGCCGGAATGATGTAATCCTGCGGCGCGTAATCCTCGTACCCCGAAGTGTGCGACAGCAACTGCCGCAGCGTGATTTCGTTCGCCCGCGTGTATTCCGGAAAATACTTCGACACTTTATCGTCGAGCGAAAGTTTCCCCTGCTCCGCCGCCAGCAAAATCGCCGCGACGGTGAATTGCTTGCTGATCGAACCCACCGCATACCGCGTGTGCGTATCCGCAGCCTTCGCCGGATCCAGCACCGCCTTCCCAAACGCCTTCGCGTACGTCATCTTCCCATGCTCCACCACCGCCACCGACGCCGAAGGCGCCCCCGAAGCCGCCACCATCTCCTCAATCTTCCGCTCCTCCGCCGCATCCAAAGCGCTCCCGCCGGAAGCAGCCGCCGTAGCCGGCGCAGCGCTAGGCGCCGTCGTCCCCTGCGCCCACACCGGTCGCGCAATCGCCGCGCTCACCATTACCATCGCGCACAACACTCCCACGCACCCAAACCCACGCACTCGCCACTTGAACGCCGCGCTCATTGTTCGCTCCTCACGATCCCCTTCTCCTAGCCGTCCAGTCCTACGCACCAGCCGCCGTTAGTCGTCATTCTGAGGAGCGCCTTTTGCGACGAAGAATCTCATCCCTGCTCCCGCACCCACACCACTACGACGAAGGCGCACTCGTCGTGTTGGTCCGCGCAACTCACCACTGGATGAGATTCTTCGCTCCGCTCAGAATGACGGCCACTGCGGTTAATCGCCGAACAAAACGGCTACAAGAAGCGGACACCACCGCCTGTGCTCCTCACTCCTCCAACGAAATCCCGCCCAGCCGCGACTTCCCCGCCGTCGCCGTGTAAAACCCAAACACCGCCAAAGCCGTCACCATCAGAAACACCAGGATCGTCGGCTGCGCGTACCACTCCGCCAAATGCCCGGTCAGCGGATAGGCCTGCAGCACATTGTTCACGCACAACGCCACCAGCAGCGCCAGCAATCCAAATCGCACCAGCAGCAGCAGCGCGGTGCCGAACACCAGCATATTTTCCACCGCATGCAGCGCCGGATTATCCGGCGCAAAAATCGCCGGCACCCCAAACAACACCACCAGGGCCGCCACCGCCACCCACTGATTGCGTACCAGCAGCCGCACCAGAAAGAAAATAAAAAACATCGCCAGCGAACCAAAAATGTACAGCGTCAGATTCAGCAGAATGTCGCCGATGGTGTAGTGAATCCCGCCCAAAATAACGTAGTCCAGCTGCGAATCCGGCGCCGTCGGCGTCTTACCCATCCAGCCCGGCAGCAGATTCCCCACATTGGCGATCACCGCCCAAAACACCGCCAGCACCACGCCCAACAACACGTCGCGCCCCACCACCGGATCCAGTATTTCCCCACCCAGCACCCGCGACCACGAAACCAGCGACGTCGGCCAGCGTTTGCGCACATGCGGTTCGAGCGCCACGTACATCAGCCACACCAGCGCGGCCCCCACCAACGCCCAGCCGCACATCATGATGATCAACGCCACTTCGCCGTCGGTCGGAATGTGGTGCGCGAAAAATGACATGGCCGTCAGCGCCAGCAAAAACGTGAACAGCGCCAGGCGCGCCGCGCCTTTGAAGTCGCTGCGTCCGGCGCGGAGGTTGCCCCGGGCCAAAACGATTCCCAGCCCCACGATCAGCAGAAAAATTCCCAGACCAACCGCGCCCTGAATTTTGTCGCTGGTGGTGCGCGTGTCGCCGCGTTGCCGCTCCGGCGTATCCCAGGGGAAATACGTCCCGAAAAATACCACCTTGCCTCGAAACGCCTGGCCTTCCACCCGCAAAGGAATATCCGGACGCCCGGGCCAGGTGCCCATCCATGCTGCACGCGTGTCGCTGGTCACCAGCGCGTTCCACAACGGAGCAGTCGGCTGAAAATCTTTCAAGTCCAGCTTCGCCGCCGCAAATAGCGGCGTCCAATCCGGCGCCGCAGCCGGCACTGCGGCCGTTTCCGCCTTCTCCAGCTGCGGAGGAATCCCCAAAAATTCCGTCAGCCGTCCATCCGGCGTGAAAAATTCCTGCACCATCCCGGAAATCTTCATTGGAGGCTGCTCCGGAAACGCCCCGGGCGTCCAGGTCCAGTCCGAATTCTCCATGTACTGCGGGCTTTCGCGATACCAGAACAAAATCACTGGCGGTGCGCCGGCCTTCAGCTGATCCCAGCGGTGCAGGCCTTTGTCCGTATCATTAATATGGTTGACGTACCCGGCGTAGCGCCCGAAGCCATACGAAGTATCGATGCCCTGCGCGTAGCCCAGCGTCTGGGTCAAATCGCGGGCCTTCTGCGCCAGCACTTCCGGAGCCAGCGGCAACGGAATTAAATTGGTCACGCCCACGCGATTCGAAAGCGCGGCCAGCGCCGCGAGGCCAATCAGGATCACCGCCATGCAGGCCCACGCAATCGCCGGGCGCAATCCTTCTTTTTCGCCAGACGCCGCCACCATCGCCGGCGATGGCGTCTCTCCCGCCGCCAGCGCCGCAGCCAAAGGATCGCCTCCCGGCAAAGCCGCCGCCACCTGCAGCGCCGACGCCGGCCGATTCGCCGGATCTCTTTCGAGACACCGCTGAATCACCCGCTCGGTGAGCGGATCAATATCTTTCACCAGCATCGAAAGGCTCGAAGGCGAACTGGTTTCGCGCAGCCGCAGCAATTCCCCCAGCGAAGCCGCTTCGTACGCTTTTTTCCCGGTGAAAATTTCGTACATGACCAGCCCCAGCGAATAAATATCGCTGCGCTGGGTCACTTCCACGCCAGCCAGTTGCTCCGGCGCCATGTACGCCGGCGTTCCGGCGCTCACTTCTTCGCCGCCCAAATCTCCGGAAAGCGCAGCCAAACCAAAATCCGTAATGCGCACGCGCCCGCGGCCATCGAGCATGATGTTGCCGGGTTTCAGATCGCGATGCAGCACGCCGTGATCGTGCGCCGCCGCGAGGCCCGCGCACATCTGCCGCGCGATATCCAAACCCTTGGCCTGCGGAAATTGTCCGATGCGCCGCAGCAGCGAAGACAAATCCTCGCCGTCGACATATTCCATCGTCAGAAACAAACGCCCTTCCATTTCGCCCACGTCAAAAACGCGGCACACATTCGGGTGCGCGATTTCACGCGCCAGTCGCACTTCCTGGTAAAAACGCGCGCGCGCGTTTTCGTCCTCATGCATGGTCACCGGCAGAAATTTCAGCGCGACGGTTTGGTTCAGGGTTAAATCTTCGGCCCGGAAAACTTCGCCCATCCCGCCTTTGCCCAAAAGCGAAACGATGCGATACCGCCCAGCGAGCGTAGTGCCCGCGACAAAATGCGAACCGGAAGACGTTCCGGTTCGCGAGCCTGATGACGAAGTGAAATTTTTCGCCGTGCGCGCTTCACCCGACGTGCGCGCGCTGCCGAACGAGCCACTCATCGAGCTCGAACCGCGGCCCGCAGCAGAACCAGCCCCGAAGCCGGAGCCAGCGCCCGAGCCGGAAGAAGACCCAGCGCCGCCAGGCGCGCCCGCGCCGGATCCCGAACCCGCCGCCGGCCCGCCCGAACCGAACCGCGCCAGCGCCGCCCAGCGGACGCACACTCGTCACCGTCGGGCTCGAACTTTCATCCACCGCCGTCCCGCACGCCGGGCAAAACGTAGCCCGCAGCGGCAATTCCTCCGCACACGAAAAACATTTCATGCCGCCATCCTAACAAATTCTCCGCGTCGCGCCCCGCCGCTTTTTCGGGGGAGCCGTTGCCTTTCCGGGTGCCCCACTCTTCGCCGCCTTCCGCGAAGGGTGGGGGTTTAGACGCCCCGCTTCTCCCAGCGTTTCACACCGACGGCCCCACACCTCCGCATCCAACCCTCAGCGCGAAGCGCCATCCTCGCAGTCTCCGTGTTCTCAATCCTTTCTCTGTGCTCTCTGTGTTAAATCTTTGCTCCTCACCATTGCAATCAAACGATCCGCTTCTCCTAGCCTTTCACCCCTGCGCCCAAACCGTTTTTGGCCGTCATCCAGAGCAGCGCCTTTCGCGACGAAGGATCTCCTTCTTGCCCGGCCCTAAACCGAAGCACGCCGAAGACGCAACCCAATCGCGCCACCATACCGCCTCCCTCTTCCGCACTTCAGGCAAATACCCGATGTCCCCTGTCGCCCGGCGGCGCTAACCTTAGCTCATCATCTCCGTTTGCAAATCCGCAGCAAAAGCGAGGCGCACATGAATTCCACACCCACCACCAAAACCCCCTCTGACGATTTCGCCAAACTTGGCGACCTGATCAAAGACATCAAATTCGCCATGCTCACCACCATCACCCGCGACGGCCACCTGACCAGCTGCCCGATGACCACCCAGAACAGAAATAATTTCGACGGTACCCTCTGGTTTTTCGCCGCATTAGATTCGCCCAGCACTGAAGATCTCGAAGCCCATCCCGGCGTAAATCTGGCCTACGCCAAACCCGGCAGCATGGAATTCGTCTCGGTCAGCGGCACCGCGAAAATTTCCATGGACCGCGCCACGATGACCGAACTCTGGAGCGAATCCTACAAAGCCTGGTTCCCCGAAGGCCTCGGCGACCCCAACATCTGCCTCCTCCGCGTCGAAGTCACCGCCGCCGAATACTGGGACAGCCCTAGCGCCAAAGCCGTCCAGCTCTTCGCTTACCTGAAATCCAAACTCACCGGCGAAAAAGCAAACCCAGGCGAGCACCGCCACGTAGACCTGGCCCGCACCGCCAAAGCCGCCACCTAAAAAAAAGCCGTTTCAATTGTCCCCCTCTCCGACGCCCAAACATTTCAGCGCGAAGTGCCATCACAATCCTCACATCCACCGAAAGCCGCCGTCATTCTGAGGAGCGCCTTTCGCGACGAAGAATCTGATCCATGCTCCCGCATCGGGATCCCCACGACGAATCCGCGCTCGACGTGACGGCCTGCGCAACTCACCACTGGATGAGATTCTTCGCTCCGCTCAGAATGATGTCCGGGTGCCGCACTCTTTGCGCACCTGCCTCAAGCAAAGGGTGCGGGTTTAGACCCACCTCATCTCCATCCCCACCATCCCCCCTCACCCAGCGCGAAGCGCCTCCACAAACGGCGCGCCACGGCAAATCCAGCCCCGCAGGGGCGGCATAGGTTAGCCCGACCTGTAAGGGCCGGGAAAAAATCCGGCGCGAAGCGCCACCGCTCGCGCGGCTTTCTCGCGCGAGCCTTCGTAAAGTCCAAGCCGATCGCTCGCGCGCAGCGCCTCCAACCAATTCTCCGTGCCCTCGCCCTCCGCCGTTCTCTGTGCCCTCTGTGTTAAATCTTTAAATCTTTAATTTTTCTAACCAAATTCCCCTTGGCGAACAAAAAGCGAACCTGCTACACTCCCCAATCATGGAACTCAAAGCCTGCAAAGTTTCCCTCTACGATCAGGAAGGCATCGAGCACTCCGTCCACGTGACCGCCGCCACCCTCTACGAAGCCGTAGCCATGGCCCTGAAAATTCTCGGCCGCACCGAATGGGTCGGCGATTTCACCCCGCACCACGGCGACGTCCAGATCGACGTGAAAAGCGTGCCCATCTCCCACACCGTAAAACTCGACGTCTTCCGCAAATGGCTGGCCCAGCAAGGCCGCTCGCCCGCCGAAATGACCCGTCGCCAACGCGTCCGCGCCATCCTGGAAATCTCCGCCCCCGGCGAATTCGGCGGCATGACCCCGCCCGACGTCCACCGCCACTCCAACCGCCGCTGACCCCGCCCAATGGACCGCACGTTCGCGCTTGCCCACACCGCGGCCCAATCCGCGGTTAAGATAATCCATCTTGAATAGCCTCGCCTTCGAAATCGCTGCCGCAGTTCCCAAGTCGCGGCGCAACGCGTCAATTCTGCTCGCCGTCCTTATCTTCTCGATCTGCGCCACAGCCTGCACCAACCAGCCGCAAATTCAGCCACTCTCAGATCCCGGCGAAAATCTCATCCTCCAACACGTAACCATCGTCGACACGCATGACGGCCACCTGCTCCCCGACATGACCGTCTCGATCAAAGCCGGCGTCATCACCAGCATCGACCAAAACGAAAATCCTCCCCACGCCGACAACACTCCCATCGTCGACGCCCGCGGAAAATTCCTCGTCGCAGGCTTCGTCGACGCCCACGTTCACGTCCTCGCCAGTCCCCGCGCCGCCGACGACGAAGCCCTAATGCTAGCTAACGGCATCACCGCCTTCCGCCAAATGAACGGCACGCCCGAACTTCTGCAGCGCCGCAGCGAGGGCCGTCTCTTCCAATCCATTTTCGCGCCCCGCGCGCTCGCCATTCCGGGCCCAGTGCTGCTCCCAACGAACGCCTTCTCTCCCGCGGACGCCGTCGCCGAAGTCGACCACCAAAAATCCCAAGGCGCGGATTTCATCAAGGTAGGCCTGGTTCCTCCAGCAACGTTTTATGCCATCGGCGCCGAAGCAAAAAAAGTTGGCCTCCCCTACGAAGGCCACCTGCCGCCCGGCGTCGATGCAATCGACGCCGCGAATGCCGGTTATCGCTCCGTCGAACATCTCGGCCCGGGCAGCACCATCCTGATCGGATGTTCCACCGACGAAGACGCGCTAAAAACCCAGATCGCCGCGCATCCACAAAAAAAGCCGCCGCCGCTTCCCGACTTTCTAGTCAACTGGTTCGTCCTGAAACTCACCCGCGATCCGCTGCTCGCGGAAATTTTCTTTGACCCCGGCACCATGTCCCGCATGCAGCGTGTGGTCGAAACTTTCGACGAATCCAAATGTCGCAGCCTCGCCGCGGCGATCGCGAAGACCGGCAAGTGGCAGGTGCCGACGCTCATTCGCCTCCGCACCAGCGAATTCCCGGACAGCCCGGAATTCCGCGACGACCCAAATTTAAAATATGTGCCGGAGCAAGACAGGAAGGATTGGCAAGACGTCAGCCGCAAGTTCGCAAAAACATTCACACCCGAACAGCGCGCTACGATCGAAAAGTTTTGGGAACTTCAACTCCGCCTGGCGCGCATTTTCGACGACGCCGGAGTTCCGATGCTCACCGGCACCGACTCCTCGTCCGGCACTGCCGCCGGATTCAACCTGCATCAGGAATTCGCGCTATTCGCCCAGGCCGGATTCACTCCACTGAAAATCCTGCAAATGGCCACGCTAAATCCCGCGCAATTCTTCAACCGCGAAACCACCATGGGCAGCGTCGCAGTCGGCAAGTACGCCGACCTGGTCCTGCTCGACGCCAACCCCATCGAAAACGCCCAAAATCTCAACCGCATCAACGCCGTCGTCCGCGCCGGCTCCTACTATTCCCGCGCCACCCTCGACGCCAAGCTCCGCGAACTCGCCCACTAAACCTCAGAGCAGACCGTTGTTGTTCTTCCATTCCTTCTGCGGCGGAATCGTTTCGGGAAATCCCCAATGCTCGGCGAGTTTTCCATCCGCCACCCGATAGAGATCGATGTAAACGCACGGCGCGCCCTCATGCGTGCCTTTCGCGGCGATGAAAACCAGGTCGCCCTGGCCCAGGACAAATTTGATCTCGTCGATCGTGCGGCTCTTGGTCACAACTTCCAGGTCGCGTTGGAACGCGGCGAGTCCGTCGCTGACCCCAGGTTCGTGGCGGACAGTATCCACCGCAACGTACTGCGGGATTTTGCTGTGGTCGCCCCCGATGTGCACGGTCTGGTAATAATCGCGGACCAGCGATTTATTTTTCTCGGTATCTTCGGAAGTTTTTGGTTCGATGGGGCCGTCGGTCTGGGTGTGCCCGCTTTGGTTCGCGCCCGGCGCCGCTTTTTCGGAAAAAATCCAGTGCTCGACGATCAAGCCATCTTCCATTTTGAAAATCTCGAAGAAAACTTCCTCGCCGAGCACGTTTCCTTTCGTATGCGTCACCACATACGGGCCGTCCTGGATCGCGCGAATCACCTGCAGCCGGCTTCTCATCCGCGGCAGATGATTGATCCAGCTGCGCACGCCATCCATGTCCCCGGCCGCGTGCGGGTTGTGTTGTTTATATTTCGTGGCGTCCATGAACTTCACGGCCAGCGCCGGGTGCCTGGTGCCGATGCCTTCCGCTACCGTCAAAACCCTTTCGATGTCGCTCGCTGCCATGATCCATTCTCCTTTGGTGCAGGAGGGGCCGGGTCGCCTGTCTCTTATTAGATACTCCTGCTATGCAGTTCGTCGCAGCGTCGCGGGCTTGGCGGTGAAGATCCCGGCGAAACTGGCGCGGTACGGAATAAAAACCAGCACCCACAGCACGCAAGCCAGCAGCGCCGGAGCGATCGTCTCCGGCGAAAGCGTGATATGGAACGCGAGTATGTTGTAGAGTTCGCCCGCCAGGATGGTCAGCGCCAGCGGCACGAAATAGCCGGAGAGCAACAGCAAGCCTCCCCCGACCTGCAGCGCGAAAAAGAATGCCGCGAAATGCGACGCGCTGACCGCGGTGAAAAATTGAATGGCCAGCGGATTCGTCGGTGGCGGCTGCGGTATGAAATGGAAAAACCCATTCAGCCCAAAAACGGTGAAGATCAGCCCCAACAAAATGCGCGCGATGATCGCAGCGATTCTCATGCGCGGCCGCCCTGCGGTGTTTGCACGTGCGTCTGCACCTTCTGCCGATGCGGCGCCAGAAACGCTTCGCGGTCCTTCCCCTGGTTCAGCGCCATGGTGCCGCCGGCGGTCAGGAACTTCGCGTCCGTCACGCCGAGGAATCCAAAAACCGATCGCAGGTAGGGCTCCACAAAATTGAACGAAGCCATCTGGGTCTGCGCGTCGTAAATGCCGCCGGTCGCGATCAGGAACGTCGCCTTCTTGCCGGTCAGCAGTCCCTTCGGCGCTCCGGTCGCGTACGAAAAAGTTTTTCCGACGCGCGCGATCTGGTCGATCCACAGCTTCAACGCCGACGGCACGCCGAAATTGTGCATCGGCACGCCCGATCACGTATTCATCCGCGCGATCGATTTCCGCGATCAGCGAATCGGAAAGCGCCAGCAGTTCTTTTTGCTGCGGAGTCCGAGCTTCCTCCGGCGTGTACACCGCGCCCACCCATTCCGCGGATACCGGCGGGATCGCGATCGCATTAACGTCGCGGTAAACCACCTTTCCATTCGGGTGCGAAGCCTTCCATTCGGTAACGAACGCCGCGGTCAGTTCGCGGGATACCGAACGACCGTAAAGCGGGCTGGAATCGACATGCAGCAACGTGGTCATTGTTGTAATTCCTCCTATACGACAATTGATGCTTAGTAATCAGTTGTCGACTCAAAGAAAATAAACAACTGTCGTTTGTGCTCGCCACGGCGTCAAATAGGGGTATATATAAGGATAGAGCTAGGTCTAGAATGAACCTGGAAACCCAATCCGCTGCCGATACGACGGATCCCGCGCATCCTGCGCAGCCGCCGCATGCTGATGGACGCTCTAGCTAAGCTGTTGACTCACGAAGGAGTTCGAGCAGATTTCCGTGCAGGACATCGCCGACGAAGCGACCCTAAACCGCGCCACCTTCTATCTGCATTATCAAGACAAAGCCGCCTTGCTGCAGGCCATGACCGAATCCCGCTTCCGCGAGCTGATGGATCGCCGCGGCATCATCCTTCACCGACTGCGACGGCGCCCTCCGAGCCATCGCCCTCGGCGTCTGCGACTACCTGACCGAAGTCACCAACTGCCCGGTAAAAGGCGCGCTGATCCCGCTCGAAGGCTCGATCATTCCGGTGGTCGAAAGCATGTTCAGGCAAGGGCTCGAAACCCACAACCCAGCTCCCGGCGTCGACACCGCACTCCTCGCCGCCACCGCCGCCTGGGCCGTCTTCGGCGCCGCCCGCCTCTGGTTTCAAACCCCCAACCGCATCCCCGCCGAAGAAATGGCCGCCAAAATCGAAGCCGCCGTAAAGCCGCTCCTCCTCACCGCCCACCAATAGCGCGTCCCGCTTCGGTCTTCGTTCTCATCCCGACAGAGGCGCGCGCTTTTTTGCGTGCCGACGAGGGATCTCTCCCGCCTTTTGTTTCACCACCACCGTCGCGCCAACCAGACTTGCGCGAAACATTTCGCGCCGACCCTCTTCTCCTAGCCGTACAGTCCGACGCCCAAACCGTACTTGGCCGTCATCCAGAGGAGCGCAGCGACGAAGGATCTCTCTTCGATGCCTGCACATCACCGACTCCACCCGCTCCGCTAACTTCGCGACGCCAGCAGCTCGCCGATGGGCACGATGCGCAGATTGCGTTTCTGCGCTTCGCGAAGAATGTGCGGAAGGGCTTCGATGGTGCGGGTCGGATTCTTGATTCCGTCGTGGAGAATGATGACAGTGCCGGGCTTCAGATTCTTGGCCACCAGCCAGCGGATGTACCACAACGGCGGTCGCGCCGGGTCGTGGGGATAGGCGCAACCCAACATGCAGGTGTAGCCGCGTTCACGAGCGAGAGCCAGTTGTCGCGAACGTGCGATGCCGCCCGGAGCGCGAAAAAGTTTCGGGCCGGCGGTTGCATCCTCGGTCGCTTCACCAGTCACGCCGATGGCTCGCTCAACGCGCTCCAGGTTGCGCACAAACTCTTCGTCGGAATGAGACATCATGGTCCCCATGCGCGTGTAGAAGTAATGGTTCCCCGCCTCGTTCCCCGACCCTTTGATTTGCGCCACAATTTCCGGATGCCGTTCCGCGCGATCGCCGATCAGGAAAAATGTAGCTCGCGCACCGTACCGTTTCAAAATGTCGAGTACCTGCGGCGTGTAGAGCGGATGCGGACCGTCATCAAATGAGAGCGCGACCAGCGGAAGATTCGTGCGCACGCGGTAGGTAACTTGCGGAGTCAGTCGTTCCAGAAGCGGCACAACCCAAAGCGGCTCAACGAAAAATATATAGAGTATGAAAGCGATGAACGCGCCCAGCAGCAACAAAACGATCACAGGACTTTTTCCTGATGTGCGACTGCGAGGAAAGTACCACAGTGCGGCCGTTCTGCAGCGCGCAGATTCCTGCAACGCCGCACCGTAAAGTCGGCACGTGCCCGGAACACTGCGAGCCGATCCCTCTTCTCCTAACCGTACGGTCCGACGGCCAAACCGCCCTTGGCCGTCATCCAGAGGAGCGCAGCGACGAAGGATCTCTCGTTGATGTCACCAGAACGCCGAACTGACCCCGCCCGCGCAGAACTGAGCCACCGTGCACGGTTTCGCACTTCCCTTTTCCATTTTCGCTTTTCCATTTTCCGGCTCTCCGCCTTTCAATCTTGGAAACGAAACTAAACCGAACCCCATTCGGCCCGTTGACTTCCCCCCCCACTTCCGGATACCTTGGCAACACTTCACCGATTGAGAACTGGGCCCCGTGTCAGCGGCTCGCTAGCCGCACCCCGTGGTAACCCTTTCTCCTGAAACAAAAGAGGACTCTGAGCATGAATCGAACCCAGCGATTCGTTTGCCTCACCGTTGTATTCTGCGCGCTGTGCGCCGCGTTTTTGGCCCGCCCGCGCCCGGTCGCCGCCGGCGATGACTGGCTGCCCATCCCTCCCGCCGATCTGGCCATGAAAGACAATCCCGCCGATCCCGGAGCCCCGGCCATGATCCTCTATCGCGAAAACGACATCGACGCCCAGGAATCCTCCGACAGCGAATACATGCGAATCAAGATCTTCACCGAGGAAGGAACCAGGCAAGGCAACGTTGAAATTGAATTTGTAAAAGGCCAGCAAGATATCCGAGGCATTAAGGGCCGGACCATCCAAGCGGACGGGACCATCGTCAATTTCGACGGAAAAATTCTGGAGAAAACCGTGGTCAAAGCCGGCGGCAGGCAATTCCTGGCCAAGACCTTCACTCTTCCGGACGTTCACCCTGGCTCGATCATCGAATACAAATACACGGTTCAACGGGATCCCCACTACTATTTCAACCTCGGCTGGATCGTCACCGGCTCGTTGTATACCCGCGATGGCCGCTTCTCCATCCGGCCCGACGGTCGCGGTTTCGCCCTCCCGCTCATCTACCGGCAATATGGCCTCCCGCCGATGCCGTGCCGGTCAAGCAGAACAACGGCAACTTCACCATGGACATTCACAACGTCGCCGGCCTCGACGAAGAACAATTCATGCCGCCGCGGCGCGCCCTGCAGGTGCGCGTCGAGTTCTTCTACAAGGATCGCAACGATCCCCCCAACGAAACCGAGCAGCAGTTCTGGGATCGCATCGGCAAAACCCGGGCCGAAAAAGTCGATAAATTCATCGGCAAGAAAGGCGCGCTCGAAGCCGACCTGAACCGTACCGTTTCCCCCAACGATTCGCCGGAAGAAAAACTGCATAAGATCTACGCCCGCGTGCAGAAAATCCGCAACCTCTCAGTGGAAGGCGGCAAAAGCTCCAAAGAAGAAAAACAGGAACTGATCAAGCCGAACAACAACGTCGAAGACGTCTTCAACCACAACTACGCCTACTCCCCGGAGATCAACGACACCTTTATCGGCCTGGCTCGCACCGCCGGATTTACCGCCGACAAAGTCTGGGCCGCGGCTCGAACCGTCACTCTTTTTAACCCGCAGATGCGCAACGTCACCGAACTGGACACCGACCTGGTCTTCGTTCACGCCGGGACCCAGGATTATTTTCTCGATCCTTCCGCCACCACCTATCCTTTCGGGATCATGCCGTGGTACGAAACTTCCACCCGCGGCATCCGCTGCACCAAAAATGGCGGCGAGGTAGTCACCATCCCCGCCCAACAACCCAGTCAGTTCACCCTGGTGCGCACCGCCGACCTCACTTTCGATGAGGACGGCAACGCCAGCGGCAAGTTGAGCGTCGACTACACTGGCGGCTTCGGCGCCGAGGAGCGCGAATCGCTGGGCCGGGCAGACGAAGCTGGCCGCAGCAAATCGCTGGGCGATCACATCAAAAACTTACTGCCCTCCGGTTCCAACTTTGAAGTAACCGCGATCACCAACTGGGATAACGACGAACTGCCGGTCCATGTCGAAGGCACGGTCAAGATCCCTGGATTCGGGACTTCCGCCGGACATCGCATGTTGATCCCGGTCTCCGCTTTCCGCGCGTGGCAAGCGACGGCCTTCGAGCCCGAAAAGCGCCGCTACAGCATCCATTTCCCCACGCCCTACGAGGAAATCGACACCGTTAAATTCACGGGACCCGACGGCTACAAATTCGAAGCCGTGCCGCCGGCCAAGCAGCTGCACCCCGGCGTGGTCAGCTACGACCTTGCCGCCACCCAGCAAGGGGCGTCCGTCGAAGTGAAACGCACATTGGTCGTCGACGGGTTCATGTTCCCGATCAAGAATTATCCGGTCCTGCGCAGTTTCTTCAACCAGGTGAAAACGAATGACGACGCTCAAATCGTTTTGCAGAATGCGCAATCCGCGAAAAACAATTAGCCTCGTCCTTCTCGCGGCGTGTTCCGCCGCGCTGTTCTGCTCCATCCTCGCCCGGCCGTCGCGCCAGGTCTGGGCCGATACCGCCCCGGACTGGCTGCGGGTGGCCGCGAAGGAAACGCTGCCCGAATATCCCAAGGAGACCGTGGCGGTCACCCTGCTCCACGAGGAGCAAACCACGGTAAAGGACAACGGCGATATCGAGACGCGCTATCGCGTCGCCTACAAAATCCTGCGCCCCGAAGCTCGCCGAGGATTACGACCAGGCCGGCGTCGGTTTCGACAACGACCGCAAGCTTTCCTTCTTCAAAGCCTGGACCATCACCGCCGACGGCCGCGAGCTGCAACTCAACGAAAAAGATGCGGCCGAAACCAGCGTAAACGCCTTCGGGGGATACAGCGATTTACGCGTCAAGTTCCTCAAATTCTCCGCCTTCGAGCCCGGCAACGTCGTCGGCTACGAAATCGTTCAGAAAAAACGTCCGTACATGTTCGAGGACGATTGGGTTTTTCAGGGCGAAATTCCCACTCGCCGTTCGCGCTTCTCCCTGGTGCTGCCCAACGGCTGGGATTTCAGCGACCGCTGGGCCAATTACCCCAAGCAAGAACCGAAAACTTCCAGTGGCAACAGTTACACCTGGGAAGTGGAAAATATTCCGGCCATCGAACCCGAACCGGAAATGCCGCCCTTCCGCGCTCTGGCCGGCCGCATGGACATCAAATATTTTCCGCGCGATCCCAAGCTCCGCGCCAAATCCTCCGGCAGCTGGGACGACATCGGCATCTGGTACGCCAATCTGACCCGCGACAGCCGCCAGAATTCGCCGGCGCTTGATAAAGAAGTTTCCGACCTCACCGCCGGCATCACCGACCCTTGGCTGCAGATGCAGGCCATCGCCAGCTACATGCAGCGCCAGATCCGCTACGTGGCTATCGAAATCGGCATCGGCGGCCTGCAACCGCACCAGGCTACCGCCGTGTTCAAAAATCAATACGGCGACTGCAAAGACAAAGCCACCTTGATGAGCGCCATGCTCAAACAAATCGGCATCGATTCTTACTACGTGATGGTCGATTCCACCCGCGGCATCATCAATCCCGATTTCCCCTCGCTCTACGGCGACCACATGATCATGGCCATCAAGCTTCCGGATAGCGTCCCGGACGGCGCGCTCTACGGCTTGATCAAAGATCCGAAACTCGGCCGCTTGCTGATTTTCGATCCCACCAATACCTACGTTCCGCTCGGCTCAATTCCCTACTACCTGCAGCAGAGTTACGGCCTGCTCATCGCGCCCGATGGCGGCCGCGTGGTCCTGCTGCCGCTGCAAGCTCCGGCCACCAATCGCCTGCTGCGCACCGCCACCTTCAAACTTTCGCCCACCGGCCGCCTCGACGGCGAAGTCCACGAATTGCGCTACGGCGGCCCGGCCATCGCCAGCCGCGCGGAATTTCTCAACGCCAAGGGCGTCGACCGCACCAAAATCTTCGAACGCATGCTCGGCGCCTACCTCAACAATTTCACCCTGACCGGCGCCAACATCGGCAATCTCGATGACTACACCCAGAGCCTGACCCTCAACTACAATTTCACCGAAAACGATTACGCCAAATCCGCCGGCGACCTGCTCATCCTCCGCCCGCGCGTCATGGCCCGCCGCAGTGGCTACACCCTGTTCGACCCCAAGAAGCCCCGCAAATACCCCATCCAGTGGAACGAAACCAGCCTCTCCTCCGACGTGCTGGATATCACCCTGCCCCCCGGCTACGTGGTCGACGAACTCCCGCCCGCCGTCGACGCCCACTGCGACTACGCCTCCTACAAAAGCAACGTGGAGGTCAAAGACAACGTCATGCACTACGTCCGCACCTACGAGATCAAAGGCATCACCGTGCCCACCGACAAACTCCCCGAAGTCCGCGACTTCTTCCATCAGGTGAACGCCGCCGAAACCTCCAGCGCCGTCCTGCGCAAAAGCACGCCGTAAGCTCGGTTCAAGTTTTTGTTTGTCATCCCGAACCCGTTCACGGGTGAGGGACCTGCTTCAATCGCCGTGGCCGTTGCCCTTCCGGGTGGCCCATCCTTCCCGCCTCTGGAAGGGTGGGAGCCTTTGCCGTGCACTTCGCCGTTGCCTTTGCCGTTGCCTCTGCCTCCCAGGTTTTATCTGTCATCCCGAACCCGTTCACGGGTGAGGGATCTGCTTCAATCGCCTTGGCCATCGGTTTCGTAGCGGCCAGCTTGAGTTGGGCCCGTTGAATTCCAGTTGTCACGAGTGACAACTGGGGGAGGAGGGGGTCGTAAAAATTGTCGATTAGAATATAGTGATGATGATTGTTTTGTGTGAGTTGGACATGGTTTCTAATCGCGCGAGAGTTTTCTCAAAATTGTCGATTAGAACGGCGGGGCACCAAATTTCAGGCACACCGGGCGCGAACGGCATCGACAGCGGATGCGATTCGCGCGACTTGGCGGTAGCGTGGCGGGGCACGCATTCATTTCTGGAGTTAAGGCGTGCGCGAACGGCGTCAGCAGCGGACGCGATTCGCGCGACTGAGCGGAATGCCGTCGCACTTCCCCGTCGCCTGGTCTTCCGTCGTCATGTTTACCCGCCGAAGCAGAATCATCGCGAAGGAGGGCTCACCCGCCGAAGCAGTTTGATCGCGAAGGAGGGTTCACCCGCCGAAGCAGTTTGATCGCGAAGGTGGGCCGCCGTCCTCGATGCCTCTCTCCGGCCTTTTGCTCCACATCAAAATGTTTATCAGAGGGTTTGGGGGAAACTTCGCTTCGACTGCGGGAGGCTGGAGCGTCAGAACGGCGGCTCAGGCTATAGGCTTGGGCTAGGCTCCTCGTACTTGTTGTCCCGATGGTCAAACGCGGGCCGCGTTCCTTCCAGCACGTTTATGGTAGCCCGATTGATCTCAGGATTCTCGAGTGCTCCCGCGAGGTAGGTAACCTTGTTGCCATTGGGTTTATCCATGGAGCAATAAACTATCTGATCCGCATCACAGACGACGGCTAAATTGGGGTTGTGCGTGACTATAACGACTTGGCGGCTCTTTCTCGCGATCTTAATCGCTGGGACCAGCAAATCATAAACAGTGTGGTTGTCCAGATTTTCTTCTGGTTGATCGATTATGAGCGGAATGTCGCGTCGATCGATAAGGAGATGAAAATCAGAAGAAGCGTGCCTCTTTTCCCCCGGGGATAGCTCTTCGATGTTCTTGCCAGACCATCGCAGCAAATACCGGGGCTTCAAGTAGGAAAATCCAAAAATTACGTCGAGGACGTCCTCCTCACTAACACCTTTCTTCAACTGATCAGCTATGGAGACCTTAGCATTTGGAGAAGTTCTGCGATCAGCCTGCAAGTGCGCTAACAAGAGCGCCGCGAACGCTATTGCTCCAGCCTCGGTATTGAAATCGCTTTTGCTAATTAAGGACTTTAGAAGTCGAAGTCCGTCTTCGGCACCGCAAAACGAACCACGCCTACCCTGGTTGATCTTGGACAAGAAATCATCTTCAAGACCAGTGCATGATATAGACGCTTCGAATTCAAATGTGAACTTGCTCCCAGCGAGCTTATGGGCCCGAATAAACTGTTGAACGGGTGCGTAGAGCGACTTGTAATCGGCCACCTCGCGCTGAAGTTGTTTGTAGATCTCGACTACTTTTGACTCTCTAGCAAGTTTCCGGTTCGCGATTCTCGCCGGGATGTCCGCTAGAGCGGTCACTTGAACCTGCACATAGTTAAGGGTCCCGGGCTGGGTACCATCGCCCTCAATCTGAGCGCGCTGTTTCTTCCATCGATCGAGAGTTTGAATGTAGGTTTGATAAGCGATGTTTGGTGCGTCAAGAAGCTGAGTCAGTCGTGCGATTTCCGCCTTGGCGGCTGCAGATTCCTCTAAAGCGAGGTCGCTACGACTTTGCGCCGCGGCCTCGTCTGACTTGGCGCTTTCTAGAACGTCCTTCGGACCCCTGAGATTGAGTTCGATCTTCACAACATCTCTCGCGCGCAGCTTGAGTTCGATGCAGTCCGGGGTGGCAGCAGTAACGAAAGCCTCGTACAAGGTTGTAAAATTCTCCACACGCTGCAAAAATGAATTCGCACGAGCCTGTCTCAAGACAGCTGAAGCAACATCCAAATCTAGCTGCTTGGTCTCGCTTTCCAGCTGCGTGCGCTTCGCGCCGTGCTCTTGGATTGAGCTCGCTATTTTTCCAAGGCTAACTTGTGTGTTTTCATCTGCTGCTGGCTTTGGAACTTCCGCTGGCTTGGCCTTGTCGTGCGCGTCGAGTTCACGCCTTTTCTCGTCCAGCAGATTCAACAAATATTGCTTCGATTCTTTGGACCGCTGTTTCTCCAAGTCCGCAATGCTCTTATTGACCGCCGACAACTCGGCTCTCAGGGCGTCAAGGCGATCCCGCGTTTGTTGCGTAAGGAAGTCAAGCAACTCATCGATGGTATTTGCTTTTAACTTGTGGGCCTCGTCGACGTGGGAAAAAATAACGGACTTAAGTTCCCTGTCGAAGCTGTTGTTAGCCGTTTGAATGTCGTTGCAGATCGTCTCCAAATGGTTTTGTGGAATGTACCCAACGGACTCCAGTGCTTTCGACTCAACTCTGTCCGACAGCCTCTTCTTGAAAGCCTGTCCGTCCTGCCAACGCAACGTTGCGTTGAAGTGGCTCGCCTTATTGGTCTTTGGATTCTTAAATTTATCTTCATTCAAAAAAGAAAAGCTGCCGTGTTTGTCGGTATTCCCAAGTAGACCCAGCGACTCGACGACACTATCTTTCCTGTTCCCTATTTCCGATGACAGCAATCAGCCCAGAATTCAATGGGATCGTCCCAGAAAACCAGTGCTCATTGAGGGGCGAACCCTGAACCTTTTCGAACATAAGCGATGCCATGTACTTTGTCGTGTTCTGGCGTACCCGTTCTAGCTCTGGAGGGATTTCGCCAACAAACACACGATCCGACGGATCGGTGGTTATCTGCCTGAAACTGCTAAAGGCGGGATCCGCCTTTATCCGAGCAATTCGCCTTTCGCCTATATTCCAAGACATTATGGTTATCGGAACAAATAATTAGTGGTTTCTCTTGGCCGATCGAAGGAAAGACAATCTCTTTGTACGCGGTAGCATCTCGCGCCTGTCCCATCTCGAACAGGTCCACACACTTGCGCGCTAGATCAGACTTGAAGGCCGCTTTGTACGGAAAGGTATTGCCGATATTTTCGATCGAATTTGACTTTCGGCCTACGTGAACCGACACAATGCCGTCAAGTTCATGAATAAGATTGGCGGCCACTTCAAAACGAACATAAACAGATTCATCGCCCTTGGCTGCGACATCCTGTGGAGTCAGGTTGAGCTGACCTTGAACCTTCGTCCAAATTTCATCGACATCTCTGAGCTCAGAAAAAATCCCGATCAAATGAACAGATTCCTGCCCTCCCAGTTCCGACCGGAGTTCGATGCCCGGAAATACCGTCAGCTTGTCGCCGCCCAGCTCTTGTAGCCTGCGAACCCGTTTGCAGTCGATCAAATGGTGGTCGGTAATTGCGACGGCGATCATCCCTGCTTCGGTCAAACTTTTTACAATATCTTCGTTGGTTACTGCGCCGTTTTGGTAGTCAAACGAAGAAGGGGTATGAAAATGCAAATCCCAGCATCCCCATGTCGATCCAACCTATTGTGCGGCAACCTTGGCGCAACCTCAATTGGAACGTGAGTATGTCTTTACGAATGGGGTGCGTCAACAGACTAGAGTGATATAACCCAAGGTAGATATCTTATAGATAACCATTGCCTTGGCCTTGACGGTATTGCATGCTCGCATTTCGGGAGCGTTACAGTTAATAGTTCCTTGGAATTGGTGACACCGAACCGAGCTTCAAACCTGTGGCAGGGCTGTTACTATCTCGACATGCAAGACGATGCGCTGACTCAAAAGCTCTTTCAAAACTATGAACGAGCCGGCCACGAGGCAAAATATTGGGCGAGCTATTTCCTAAGAGAGCTGAAGAAGTACGGCGGACTCGCCACCGCCAAACGCATTCTCAATAAGCCCGACAAAAACGGCATCACGAAGGGATTTATCGCACTCGAAAAGGCCAATCTAATTGAATTGTCGGTTGAGAACGTTGTACTGTCGCCAGAGTTCCGGGATGTGTTCACGCCTGAAGAACTCTCAATTGCGGAGAGGCGCCTAGGTCGACGAATTTCCAGGCTTTACCCAGACGAAGTGACCTCCGACCGAACATTCGAGGAAGGCGCGGTTACTTCGGTACTCGTTAACCGCTATGAACGCGATCCCGCGGCCCGCAAGGCCTGTCTGGACACACACGGTACCCGCTGCAAGGTCTGCGATCTGGACTTCTCCGAGCGCTACGGGGAAATCGGGAAGGGATTCATTCACGTACATCACGTGGTTTCGGTTTCCGTCGCCAAGAAAGCCCAAAGATCTCGCCGCATACAGATTTGATCCCCGTCTGTCCCAATTGCCACGCGATGCTGCACAAAACCGTTCCGCCGATGCCCATCGAATCACTGAAATCTCAGCTTCGCGCGACTGTGCGCCAGCTCTCCGCTCCTAGCCAAAGACTCCGCCGTGTGTACTTGCAAGCCACCTATACCGGCATGTTATCATGCATGGCCGCTCTGTCTGGACGCAGCGACGGGCGAGCTGAGGAGGTGGCGCCATGCTTCATGCCGCACGACCGACGCGATCCGCCCCCGCCTACCCTGACGCCGGAAGGGCTCGCCCTGACGAAAGAAGCGCCCGCCCCCTGACCCACGCAATTCTAATCGCGACATCCGCGATTAGAAATCGAGCTAACTCACTGAAAATACAATGCGACTCCAATTTCTAATCGGCTCTATTTTGGGGTGTTTTTCACCCCTCGCCAACCGACCCACAAAATCCAACGCAACGCGAACGGCGTCCGCAACGTCACGAAAAGGAATGCCGCGCGCCACTCAGCGCTTCCGCACCGTGGCGGGCGCAGCGCGAATGTCCGAGCGAAACACCGACCCCGCTGACTTCAGCGGTGCCTTAACGTGGCGCGCAATCGCGTCCACTCCTGACGCCGATCGCGCACGCCTTGCCTGGAAAAAACCGACGCGTGCCCCGCACGACCGCCATGTCGCGCGAATCGCGGCATTGCGATCGGAGGGGCGCTCCTGCGCTCCACTCCGCATCGCCACAAAAGAACCGCCGCGCGTTGCCCAGCGCTTCCGCACCGTGGCGCGAATCGCGTCCGCTCCTGACGCCGTTCGCGCACGCCTTGCCTGGAAAAAATCGACGCGTGCCCGTGCACGCCACCGCGAAGTCGCGCGAATCGCATCCGCAGTTGATGCCGTTCGCGCCCGGTGTGCCTGAAAATTCGACGCACCGCCGTTCTAATCGACAATTTCGGGGACACACTCGCGCGATTAGAAACCATATCCAACTCACACAAAACAAACATCATGACCAAATTCTAATCGACAATTTTGTGGACCCCCTCCCCCGCCAGTTGATACTCGTGACAACTGGAACCAAAACGGGAAGCAAGGCAGGCGCGAACGGCATCAACTGCAGATGCGATTCGCGCCACGTGGCGGCAGCGCGGGAAGCGCGCCTTTATGTCGGAGCTGAAGCTCCGACCCCTATAACGGCGCTGGAAGCAGATCCGTCACGGCTAAAGCCGCGACCTACCAAGGAGCTTCGGGATGACAGCGAGGAGCGATGCGACGGCGGAAGGCAAACCGTCCGACAATTTCCATTTTCGAATTTCTATTTTCGCTTTTCATTTTCGGCGGGCGGGCGCGTTCGGAATTCGTGCGAAGTCCTGTATAATACGTCTGCGATGATATCGATTAACACTGTGACGATGCGCTTTGGGCCCCGGGTTCTGTTTGAGGACGTCTCGACGACCTTCTTCGAGGGGCGGCGGTATGGAATTACCGGGCCGAATGGCGCGGGCAAGTCGACGCTGATGAAGATTTTGACCGGGGAGATGGAGCCGACCAAGGGCGACGTGTCGCGTCCTAAGAAATTGGGAATTTTGTCGCCAGGACCAGTTCGCGTTTGACGACAAGCGGGTGATCGATACGGTGATCATGGGCAACCGGCCGCTGTGGAAGGCGCTGCAGGAGCGCGAAATTCTGTACAACAAGCCGCACGAGCAGCTGACCGACGCGGACGGGATGCGGCTGGGCGAGCTGGAAGGAATCGTCGGCGAAAACGACGGGTACACGGCGGAAGCGGACGCGGCGATTTTGCTGGACGGTTTGGGAATTGAAGAATCGCTGCACGAACGGATGATGAGCGAGCTGCAGGGCGGGCAGAAGGTCCGCGTGCTGCTGGCGCAGGCGCTGTTCGGGCATCCGCAAGTGCTGCTGCTGGACGAGCCGACCAACAACCTGGACTTGGATTCGGTCCACTGGCTGCAGGATTATTTGAATGATTATGACGGCGTGCTGATTGTGATCTCGCACGACCGGCATTTTTTGAACAGCGTCTGCACCCATACGGCGGACATCGATTACCAGACGGTGATCATGTACAACGGCGGGTACGACGACATGGTGGTGGCCAAGACTTCGATCCGTTCGCGGATTGAAGGCGAGAATGCGCAGCGCGAGAAGAAAATCGCGCAGTTGCAGGATTTTATCGCGCGTTTTTCGGCCGGCACGCGGTCGGCGCAGGCGACTTCGCGGAAGAAAGAAGTGGAGCGGCTGCAGACCACGGAGCTGGCGCGTTCGAATATTGCGCGGCCGTACATTCGTTTTCAGGTGGAGCAGAATTCCGGGAAGCATCCGCTGGACATCAAGAGCGTGGCGAAATCTTACGACGGCGTGAAGGTGTGGCCGGCGTTTTCGGCGGCGGTGGATCGCAACGAGAAAATTGCGCTGATGGGGCGCAACGGAACCGGCAAAACCACTTTGCTGAAGTGCCTGATGAAAACCGCGCCGGGATATATTGATGATTCGGACCGCGAATTTCCGGTCGACGGCGGGCAGGTGATCTGGGGCCACAACGTGGCCTGCGGATATTTTGCGCAGGACCACAGCGAATCGATCAAGCATGGCATGAACGCGATCGACTGGCTGCATCAGTGGAAGCCGCAGGCTACGCAGGAAGAATTGCGCGGCGTGCTGGGGCAGATGCTGTTCAGCGGCGAAGAAGCGACCAAGATGACGTCGGCGCTGAGCGGAGGCGAATCGGCGCGGCTGATTTTCTGCCGGCTGATGCTGCAGAAGCCGAACGTGCTGGTGCTGGACGAACCCACCAACCATTTGGATTTGGAATCGATCAACGCGCTGAACATCGCGCTGCAGAAGTACGACGGCACGGTGTTGCTGGTGACGCACGACCACGACGTGATCGACGAAGTCGCGACGCGCATCTGGCACTTCGAAGCCAGCAAAAAAATCGAAGACTTCAAAGGCCCCTACAGCGAATTCATCGCCGCCGCCCAAGAAAAAGCCTCGTAGCACACCCAAACAAAGACGCGTAACACTTCCCTTCCGCACCGATTTTTTATTTCAGCACACTCACAAAACGCGGCTCGAACAGCACTAAAACACAGCCAGTGATTTCGGGTTCGCAGTCGAGGATGCCGCGGCGCAGAATCTGCGCCGGATTCGCGTCAGGAAACACTGGCTCGATTTTGGACGCGGCGAGCGCAGGACCCACGTCGCGCAGTTCGTCCGAGCCGCTGATGAACTGCGAGTTGGTCGCTTTGGGCGCGGAGCCGAAGAGGATGAAGAACTCGGCGCTGGCGTGTTTCGCGGGCTTGGCAGGAAACTTGGTGAGCTTGATGGTGCGAAACTCCTGCAGCGAGATCTGGTCGGCGGCTTCGCCGGGCTGCGCTTTGGACTGCGCCCGCAGAGCGACCAGGCGGCCGCGGGTCTCCGGCGGAGCGGAGCCGGAAGCAATCGCGCGGGCGTAGGCCAGCGCGGCATCGTGATTCTTGCCGAGCTTCTCGTAGACCTGCCCGAGGCGATCCGCAGTTGCCGGATTTTGGGTGAGGTTCCAGGCCGCGTTCAGAAATTTCTCGGCGTCGTCCAACTGGCCCGTTTGAAATTTCAGGACGCCGAGCAGATTCCAGGCCTCGGCCAAGCGAGTTACGGCCTGCGGATCGGTAGCCTGCAGATCGTCGAGCTTGATGTTCATCGATTCGGCTTCGGCGTCGGCAACTCCCTTGAGGGCCAGTGCGAGCGCGGGCTGCAGATCAACGCCGTTATCGCCCAGGTCGGCGGTGGCCGTGTTTTTGGTTACCGGGCTATCGGTCGCCGATTTCAGCAGGGGCATGGCTTGTTCTTTATTTCCGGCGTGGAGGTAGGCTTCGCCGAGGGCGAGCTGCAGTTTGGGATCTTCGGGATTTTGCTTCAGCGCTGGCTCCAGCACGGCGATCGCTTCGCTGTATTTATCGCGCTTTTCCAGCTCGACAGCGAGAGCTTGCGCACCTTCGGCATTGCCGGGATTCGCTTTGTTGAGCTGCTCGAGAACCGCCTGCGCTTCTTTCTGACGTCCCAAACCCTTCAGCAGTTGCGCGAGCACCTGGTAGTAGGTGGGTTGCTGCGGATTGGTGGCGATCGCTTTCCGTATGGATTCCAGCCCGGCATCGTTCTTGCCCGTCCGGAGCTGCGCCTGGCCGAGCCAGAACCACGCTTCTGAAAATCGGGGATCTTTATCGGTGGCGCGCTTGAAGGCTGCCAGCGCGGCAGGCGCATCATCGTCTTTGATGGCTTGGCCACCCTGCATGAAAGCCTCGCGCGCGGCGGGATCGACGAAGCCCTGGTCCGAAAAGCCGCCGTCTCCGCGAAGCGGGATAAATCTTCCTTCGTCGTCGGCAATTTTCTTCACGAATCTGGAATAGGCGTCGAATTGAGCGGGCGCGATTTCGTCGGTCTTGGTGATGACCGTGCGGTCAAACGTGATCACGCCGTTTTTTTCGGCGTAAGTGGAATGATAATCGGCAAATTCCTCGCGAAGGTCGAGCGAGCCTCGAATGGCCGGGTCGGATTTGGGGGGCAGGGTCATGGTGCCGTGAAATACGAACTGCGTAGGCGGACCGAGTTTGATGGGCTTTAATTTCTTGGCAGACTCCTCCGGAACATCAGGAAGATAGACAAAAGGAAATGGCGAAACAATTTGGCGGTTGTCCCAGTCGCCGTAGGTTTTGCGGGTGTAGGTGTAGTCAATCTGAAAAGGGGCGGTGGTAGCATCCGGCGGAGAAATGGTTACGTCGCTGACCGTGCCACCGAAACCGAGCAGGCCGGAGATCTGCTGCATAATTTGGACCCACTGCGCCTCGCCCGCGCGACGAAAGGCGTCGCGGTAGGCTACTTCCAGATCGCTGCGCAGGATGATCTGCGATTTGGTGACCAGCGTTCCGGCGTCGTCCAGCTTGCCATCGGTTTTGAAATCAAATTTGGATTTGAACGGTGGCTCTTTCGGAGTGCGAATCAGTTTGGCGGGGCCGCTGTCGGGGATGACCAGAGCGTCCTTGTCGCGAAGTTCGGCGATCAAGTATCCGAAGGGAGCAACTTCCGCGGTGGTATCGAGGAAAAGATATCCGCCGGATTGCGGGATGGCGGTGATCACGTGATCGAACTGTTGTGGTGACGGCAAATCGGGCTCGAGTTTTGACGTCGTACTGATGAGCGCGGGATAGGCTTTGATATTTTCGGCGGCGAGCAGCGCGGCGAAAAGAGTGTGCTTGTCTTTGCAATCGCCGTAGTCGTTGCTGAGGACGTCATCGGCGGCGTGGGGTTGATAGCGGCCGATTCCGAGGGCGATGCCGATGTAGCGGAATTTGGTAGAGACGTAATCGTAGAGCGCCTGAGTTTTTTCCTGACCGGTTTTGGCGTTCTTGGTGATTTCGTCGGCTTTGGCTTTGATTTGCGGGGTGACAACGGCGCGCGAAGCGACCAGGCCGCCCATCCACTGGCCCAGCTCGTCCCAGCTGCGAAAGCTGGTGAACTGAACGGCAGGCCGCTCGGATTCGTCAGGTTCCGGCGTGGTCGCGGCAGCCTGAGCAGCTTTCTTCGCGGCCTCGGTTTGTAGGTTGGCGGTCTTCCAGGTGTAGACCCGGTAAGCACCCTCGTCGACCGTGGTGGGTTGGAGCTTCGGGCTTTCGACTTTTACGTAACGATCGCGCGGGACGCTGACCTGAAGTTCTTCGTGCAGGCAGATGCCGGCGCGGAAGAAATTGAAAGCGAACCAAAACTGGCCGGGATCGAGCGCCGTCTTGCCCAGATTGTGAGATTGATATTCGATCACGTCGCCGATTTCGAGACCCTTGACCGCGACTTGCTTCTGTTTCTGATCGCTGTAAAAGGGCGCTTGCTGAGTGATTTCGGTGGGCATGTCCAAAACATTTTCAGCGGGAGTGACGATAACGCGTTGGTCGGGCTTGAGCACGCGGACGTATACCACGTCCTCGGTCTCCATGGCTGAAGCGTAGGGAAAATTCAGAATTCCAAGCTGCTGGACGCCGGCCTGGGATTGAATGCGGACTCGGGCGGTGACATCGAGGGAGTAGGTGCCATCGCCTTGCAGCACGGTTTTGTAGATGAGCTGCTCGAAAACGTAGGGTTCCTTGGAATAGTCGGCGGGCTTCGCTTCGTCAGCGGGTTTTTGTTTCGCGGCGGATGGTTTGGCGCTGAGCAGGAGAAGAATAAAAACGGGTATCGCGAGGGCGCGCCGCGTTCGGTACAAGGGGCCTCCGTCCTAACTGATTCGCCAGTTAACCAGGTGGTGCTGCATTCTAGCGGAGAAACTGGTCGAGTCAAAATGGTCCGTGAGGGATTTTGCTGCGGAGGTTCGCGCAGAAGGTACTGGGCTGGTGGTGACGCAGCAGCACGACGTGCTCGAAGAACCCGCCACACGCATCTGACATTCTGAAGCGGCTAAAGGAATTGAGGATTTCAAAGACCCCCATGGCGAATTCATCGTCGCCGTGCAGGAAAAAGCTTGGGAGGTAGGAGTTCGATGGAAAAGAGGTACTACGTCTACATCGTCGCCAGCTTATCGGGCGTTTTGTATACGGGCGTGACCAACAGCGTCTTGCGCCGCGTGCATCAGCACAAAGAAAAACGAACGCCGGGATTTACGCAGAAATATAACGTCGATCGGTTGGTCTACTTCGAAGTGTTTCAAGACATCCGCAACGCATCACCCGCGAAAAACAAATCAAGAGCTGGCGACGCGAGAAGAAAATTGCGCTGATCGAGGCAACGAATCCGAAGAGGGAGGATTTGATTGCCAAGTGGTTTCCCGGGCAGCCAAAGTAGCGCGATGACGAGCCGTTGATTTGTCTTTCGATACGGTTCTCGTTGTCATCCCGACAGAGCTGCGGTGGTTTTCCGCAGCGACGAGGGATCTCTCTTCGATTGCCAAGTTCGGAAACACGTCAAATTCAGGCTTCGCTTTACAGTTGTGGTGCGTAGGGCGGCTAACATCCAAGAGAGATCCCTCGTCGGGCAAAACCAGCCCTCTGTCGGGATGACAACGTGAACCGAAGCGACTTCAAATCGAGCGCGCCGCGCGCCTCGTCGTTCCCTGCCGCGAATTATCTATTTACCTGCTGGGGTCGCCGGCGGCGTCACTGCTGGGGGAACCGGTTGCAGGGTGGAGATAATCTGATTGAGTTCGGACTGCGAAGGTTTGCTGGCGCCTTGGCGGGAACTGATGATCAGGTTGATTCTGATATTTTCCGGATCATAAAACTCAATCGAGACGACCTCTTCTCGCGATGGGCTGCCAATTTGGAAGCCGCGAAACCACGGAGTCTGGAACGAATACACTCCGCCTTTCAGGTACTCGGCGTCCAAATCCTTCATGACGATGAGATTAGAGCTTCGCGCCATGTGCTGACTGGATGAGAACCAATGCAAATCCGCGGGCGTTGCGTTCAAAACTCTGGCGCGAAACGTGTAACCGAATAAAGCTTTGAGAAACAGACTGCCCGGCTTGTTTTCGGGTTGTCCCGGGGTGGTGCGATCATCCAGGATCATCGATTCGTCCGAAACCGTAATGCCCTGGCCGCCAGAGAAAGCCAACACCACGATTGTTTTGGTTTTCCGTTCGTCGGCGAGGTCCGTCCATGGCGACTGGAACTGGTATCCGAAATAGGAAAACGTCCTGCCGGTGGTTGGCGGGGTCTGTTCCAAATGCAAGAGCTGCGGAACGTTCCACAATTCTGGCGTCTTGCGCGCGTAAGACTTCGCGAGAAGCAACGATGCGACGGGGTCTGAATACGCCCAACACAGTAGTGAGAGGGCGAGGAGGATGGCGTACGGCAGGAGTCGTCTGGTGATCCGAATCCAGCGAGGGAGCTGCTCGACCGCGTTCATCATCCGCACAGTATCACTTCTGGATACTTAGCTGCTCGCGGAAGTAGTCTTTCCAATCTTGGGGGAGGGCTGGGATTTTTGTGAGGCGGGCGAGCATCTCGACGTCTGCTGCAGTGTGGTGTTTGGCTACGAAGAGGCGGTTGAAATCGGCGATGGAGATTTGCTGCGGGTCGCGGCTCAGCGGGCGCAGTTCGTCGCCGGCTCCGACTTCGCCGGGTTTGGTGACGCTGAGGTAGAAACCGCTGCGGCCGCTGGTTAGGAAACGCTTGACCATGAATTCGTCGTCGAAGCGGAGGTTGAGTTTGTAGCAGGGTTGGCGGGGCTGGGTGACCGTTACTTCGGCCGTGCCTGCGGCGAAGACGTCGCCGATGTGGGCGCCCGATTCGAGTACGCCCTCCGTGGTGAAGTTCTCTCCGAATATTCCGATGGGCAGGTCGCGGTTGCGTAGCGCGGATTTCCAATATTCGTAATGTTCGTGGGGGTAGGCGTAGACGGCTTTGTAGGGGCCGCCGTGGACGGTGAGGTCTGCCTGACGGTCGCCGTCGAGGTTCAGGCGGCGGAGTTGGACGCGTCCCTGCACCGGTTGTTTGAAGATGCCGGTGATGAATTCGCCGCCGCGGTATTCGATGGTGCGCGGGACGCCGACGTTGAGGGAGAGGATTTTCATGTGCGTTTTTATTTTAGCATTGGCGGGGGCGCGATTCGCGAATGCGAGGCGAGGGGCTACGCGGGCGAGGGTGCTTGGCTTGTACGAAGGCTCGCGCGAGAAGGCCGCGCGAGCGGTGAGCGCTTCGCGCGGATTTTTTTGTCGGAGCTGAAGCTCCGACCCCCTAAAAATCTTGCGAAGGGCTTGGGCAACGGATGCGACGTTTCCGGCGCTGGTGCGTTGTGATGATTTGTGACGGCGCTTCGCGCTGGAGAACGCGGGTGGCGTGGGCGGCTGCGGAAAAGCGGCGGCAGAGCCGCCGCACTCCAAAATGGGCTAGGCGGAGTCGGCGCTGCGAACGCTCCGCGATGCGGTATGGTGCGGGCGGCGCGCGCTTCGCGCGTGGGTTTGATTTGGGATTTCTGGCGAGATCTGCGCCGGGGAGGATCTAAACCCGCACCCTTTGCGGGAGCGGCGAAGAGTGCGGCACCCGGAAAGGCTACGGCGAAGAAAAAGCCCTGCCCTTCCAAGTGTGGGAAGGATGGGCCAGCCTTAGATGCAACGGCGATATCGAGAGGTGGGGTGGTTTGGTTTTTTGCTGGCGCTTCGCGCTGGGGAACGCGGGTGGAGTCGGCTGCTGCGGAAAAGCGGCGGCAGAGCCGCCGCACTCTACAGTGGGCTGGGCGACGCCGCGACCGGCGACGCTTCGAATCGATCTTGGCGGCGCGTGCTTCGCACTGGTTGGTGCGGTATAGCGGGCTCCGCGATAAAAGTCGCGGCGTGCTTACAGCGGGAAAAAAAACACGGCGCGCCGGGGGCGGGTGCGCCGTGTTGTCCTGGGGGGTCGGGGTTTAGAGGGAGTTTAGGAAGGCCTTTAGTTCGGATTTTTCGTCGTCGGTTAGGTTCATTTGGAAACGCTGGTTGTAGAAATTTAGGAGCTGGTCGAGATTTTGGGCGGCTCCGTTGTGGAAGTACGGGGCGCGAGCGGCTAGGCCGCGCAGGACTGGGCCTTTCACGCGATTTACGTCGCTGCACATTCCTGTAACTAGGCCTTTCCCTGGGTCCGTGGTGTAGATGATGTATGGCGCTGCTGTGGTTCCTGGCGCAGCTGGAGCGGCGAACGGATTTGGGCAGCCTGTGATTTCGTAGACTGGCAGATCTGGGACGTCGAGTTGGGAGAGGCCGTTGGCGACGAGGGGATCGGTTTCATTTGCGGGCGAATGGACGGTGCCGATATCGAGCGGGAGCGGGAGGGAGTGATCGCCGCCGAAGGGCGCGTCATGACAGGTGGTGCAGGTGCCCTGGAACGGGGCGACTGGAACGGCGCCGAGGGCGGCGTTGTCGTTGAGTCCGCGGACGCTGGAGATGGTGAGGGCGCGGGTGTTGAAAAGAGTTTCGCCGGCGGCGATTTTTGCGCGTTGGGCGTTTACGTAACGCTGCAGCGGATTCCAGGTGGAGGGGAGATTTTCCCAGGATTGGAACATGGTGAAGACGGCGGCGGGATTGAAGGCGTTGCCGTTGGGATCGTGGCCGAGGGAATCGTTGGTGCCGGGATAGTAGGTGTTTACCTGCTGCGAAAGATTTAGCGCGCCGGCTGTCGCTCCATCGCGATCGAGCGCTCCGGCGTGATCGTCGACGAACTGCGCGGAGTTCAGGCCGAGTTCGAAATTCAGCATGTCGGCGACTTGGTCGGCGGTGGGAGGATTCACGGCCTGGGAGTGAATCATGACGGCGTCGTTGGCTTGATGCGTCAGGTCGGTATTCAGATTAGCGGCGAAGGTCGCTTCCGCGGAGAGCGGCTGAATGGTTTCGCGTCCGTCGAACATGATGGTGCTGAGAAATTTCAAATTGCTGGTGGGTAGCGGGCGGCGGTAGACGGAGACGGTTTGCGCGCCGGTGGTGTCGGTAACGATGGCGCAGCCGTAAGGATCATGGACGGCGGTGATGGTAAATTGCGGGGTCGCCGGGAGCGTGAGAAAAATTCGGATCAGGCCATTGTTGAGCAGGAGGCTGTGGTCGGCGGCGTTCCGCGGCGAGCCGTTGGGGCAATTGGCGCCGTCGACGGAGGCGAAAAGAGGATCGGTGCCGCGCGACGTCAGATAGCGGATGCGGACGTTTTCGGCGCGGAGGCCCATGGCGTCGCTGGCCTGATGGCAGGTGCCGCAGGTGCGTCCGTTAGTGCCTAGGCTTTGGAAGAAGGCGCCGTCTTCGTGGATGGCTCCGGCGGTGTTGCTGGTGGAGACCAGGCCGGTGGCGTCGAGGAACGGGAAAAGATTGGGGATGATGATGACGCCGGCGGAGACGCCTCCGGCGAGGGCGAAGAAGAGGACGAACGCGGACCATTTGCGGTTGGCTGGGAATGCGGATTTCGCTAAGTTGCTGAGCTTCAAATCGCACCATCCTTTATAGGGCGCTTGCGGGCGGACTGCCAGCCGCGCAAATCGCTATTTCGACCACATTCCGGCACCTGCCGGGGCTGCGCTTAATGGCCTGCATGAGCAAAGCGGGGATATCGTGGAAGGGTGATAACGCGGTTCGGGCGCTGCGGTCAATGCAGGGGGGGTGAAGGATGGGTGGAATTGCGGTGAAGGCCTAGGTGATTGATAGGCAGAGGCTTAGTGGTCGGTTTTGGGACGCCGGTGGGGGCTTGGCGAATGGGTTATCGGGCGATTGGAGGGGTTGTCCCGATTTGGGCCTTGCGCTGAGTGGGGGGTGAGGCGAGAATTGGGTATCCCTCAAGTTGATTTTCAATGGAACCGTCCTGAATGGAACCAGCCTCCACAGTTTTCCGGTTTGGCGACTACGAATCGCGTTCGCGAACGCGGGAGTTGTACGTCCGCGGGTCGAAGCTGAAGATCCGTCCGCAGCCGCTGCGGGTGCTGAATTTGCTGCTGGCGCGGGCGGGGGATGTGGTGACGCGGGAGGAGCTGCGGCGGGAGCTGTGGTCGACCGAGATTTTCGTCGATTTTGAGCATGTACTGAATACGTCGATCAAAGAGATTCGGGCGGTTTTGAACGATTCAGCTACCGAGCCGCGGTTCATCGAGACTTTGCCGAAGTTGGGGTATCGATTTATCGCGCCGGTGGAGAAGATCGAGCCGGCGGAGGCCGCGGGAGCGGGCTCCGTTGTTGCGGTGAGCGGCGGCGCGGTAGCGGCGACGGTTGGTGCGGCTGAGAATTTCGCGGACGCGAAAGTCTCCAGCGAGGCTTCCCTGCCGC
The DNA here is from genome assembly GCA_963711325.1 of uncultured Acidobacteriota bacterium. Classification (GTDB taxonomy): domain Bacteria; phylum Acidobacteriota; class Terriglobia; order Acidiferrales; family UBA7541; genus Palsa-295. The sequence goes on from CAVQDR010000003.1 coordinate 1,059,520, forward strand.
GCGTGGATGACGCGAGTTCCCTTCCTTCTGAACGCAGCGCGAATTTTTCTGCTTCTACTTCTAATTCTGCTGCTACTTCTTCTTCATCGGCTTCGCGTTATGTGCTGGCGGCGATTGTTGTGGCCCTGGTGTTGATGGGCGGAGCGATCGCGATGTACCGCGCGCGTCATGTTGCGGCTACACCGAGCGCAGTGTCGAGCGGCGGCTCCGGCGCGGCTGGCGGCGCGCGGGCGATGATCGCGGTGCTGCCTTTCCAGAATTTGACTGGCGATGCGTCGCAGGATTATTTCAGCGACGGAATGACCGAAGAGATGATCGCGCAGCTGGGGCATTTGAATCCGCAGCGGCTGGGAGTGATCGCGCGAACTTCGGTGATGCATTATCAGGGCAGCGCGGAGCCGCTGGACCAGATCGCGCGCGAGCTGGGCGTGCAGTATGTGCTGGAAGGAAGTGTCCGCCGAGACGCGGAGCATGTGCGCATTACGGCCCAGCTAATTCGGATGACGGATCAGACGCACATTTTGTCGCGGCAGTATGATCGCGAATTGCACAGCGTGCTGGCGGTGCAGGTGGAAATCGCGCAGGAAATTTCGGACGAGATTCAGACGGCGCTGGGCGCGCCGGCGGGAACGGCCAAGCCGGCGGCGGAGGCCGCGGGAGCGGTCGACCCGAAAACTTTCGAGGCCTACGACGATTATCTGCGCGGGCGATATTTCTGGAACAAGCGAACTCCAGCAGGATTTGCGGAGGCGGCGAAACAATTTCAGCAATCGGTGGAGAAGGATCCGAGATATGCGCGTTCGTATGCGGGTCTGGCGGATACGTATGCGTTGATGGCGGAGTACGACGTGGCTCCGGCGGCGGAATTGATTCCCAAGGCGCGGGCGGCGGCGCTGAAGGCTTTAGCGCTAGATGATCGATCGGCGGAAGCGCACGCGTCGCTGGCATTGATTGCGCAGAACTACGATTGGGACTGGGCCACGGCGGAAAAGGAATTTCGGCGCGCGATCGAACTAGATCCGAATTATGCGACCGGGCACCACTGGTACGCGGAGCATCTGGCGTTTCAGGGGCGCTTCGATGAATGCTTCGCGGAAATGCAGCGGGCGATGCAATTGGACCCGTGGTCGTTGATCATCAAGACGGACAACGGCGTGTTTTTGTATTACGCGGGGCAGAACGAGCGTTCGATCGCGCAATTTCTGGAAGTAGCCAAGATGGAGCCGAATTTTACGCGTGCGAACATGATTTTGTTTCCGTATCTGGAGACGGGTCGCAATGACAAGGCGGTGGCGGCAATCGCGGATTGGCGGAAAACGGAGCCTGGGGATTGGGGATTGTCGCTCGAAGCGGAAGTGATGGCGCGCGCGGGCAGGCCGGAGCAGGCGCGGCGGCTGATGGAAGAATTGAAGCTGGCGGAACAACGTCACGAGACGGTGGATCCGTTTGCGTTTGTGGCGCCGAATGTGGCGATGGGAAATCTGGATGCGGCGTTCGCGAATTTGGATCGCGCGATTGCGCGGCATTCGCCGGGATTGACGGCGCTGAAGGTGGATCCGGCGTATAAGTCGGTGCGCGGAGATGCGCGGTTTCAGGCGGCGCTGAAGAGATTGGGATTTGGGCAGTGAGGCTTTGGAAGGATTAGCAAAGAGAGCTCAGATAACGGCAAAGGCTTGGGCGCACGGAGAATTTCGGCGCAGTGAGGAGTTAGCGCTGGCGATGAAATCGAAGAGAGATCTTCGTCGCTGCGCTCCTGTGGATGACGGCCAAAAACGGCTTGGACGTTAATGCTGGACGGCTAGGAGAAAAGGATCAGACTTACTTATGGTTTTCGCGGGGAGGCCACAGATCGGAAATTTCTGGGTCTTCGTCGAGTTTGCTCCAGGCAAGGAGGCAGCAGACGCCGATGAAGACTGCGCCCATGAAGATGAGTCCGTCAGCGAGTTGGATCGGTACGAAAAAGACTACCGCGGTCGCCAGTATCGCGAGGAGTTTGAGCAATCCTCGCAGTAAACGCTTCACGTTAGGCACAAGCGAGTAGCTCGTCATCAGGGGGCCACGCCTTTGCGTTTGGCCCTGATTGCGCAAGTGTAGGAATTGAGATCGTCCAACGCTTCATCGCTGACTGCTTTCATCCGCGCGGCGCGATGCTTCACGAAGAGATTGTTCGGTCGCAGCCTCCGCGCCGGGCAGCTTTGCCGAAACGGCGCACATCTTCTCCATCGATAGCTTCAAGAGCGCGAGGCTCGTCATTTGCGCGGGCTGCAGGTTGGTATAGCTCGTCCAATCCCGCAGGGCCTTATCGGCGGCCGCGCTTTGCGCATACGAGAGTAGAAGGGCAAGACTCATTTGCGCGGTTGGGTCTTTTTCTTGATGGAGCCTATTGATCGCCGGTTGCACCCAGAAGTTTTGATCGGTGGGTAAAAGCATGTAAATCAAGCAGAAGTTCTGCGCCAGGGTCAGAGCGTGCTGCGGAACGTACACTTGGAATTTCGGGTCGGAAAGAATGTTGAAAGCTGCGGCTGTCGTATCGTTTTGCTTTACCGCAAGGTCATGCACGAAATAAAAATAGGCAGAGGCGGTCAGATCGTGAAGATCGACGTGCGCCAGTGCCGCGCTGACGATTTTCTGGTCGGATGGATCCTGGGAAAGTTTGTAGCAACAACTGACCGCCGTCGAAGAGAAAAAATGGCGCGGTTGGTGGAATCTGCAAGCTCGCGCCCGCAAGGGCGGGAGGTAAAGAGCCGGTTGGGCCTTGGCCGCGGCCCAGAATTTGTCCATCGCGGCGGATTTTTCGGTTCTTTGTGCAGCGGTGAGCGCTGGGGGATGAAAATCGTAGAGGCTCGCGGATTTCGCGCATGGAAATCAGCGGCCGACGGAGCGGTTTGTTGTGCCGATAAAACGCGGGCAAAGAATAGGAATACGAAAAGGATCACGGTTTTGCGCATTATGCGTTTTCGTCGCATATCGGTAGCGGCAAGGTACTTGAGAATAACATACAACGAACGGCACACCCCACTGAGAGTGGGGTACAGACAGGCTGAGAGCTTATCCTACTTCGTTACGTCGGCCAGACGTCGCGCAGCACGGTGGCTGGGAGTTCGATGCGGTCTGCGGCGGTTGGGCCGGTGATGATGATGGCGCTGGCGTTTGCGGCTACTGTGATGCGGGAAATTTTGCGCCAGGATTTGGGGACTTGGGTGGCGAAGAGGGCGTAGGCGGCGGTTTGTTTGGCGTGGGCTTGCAGGTAGCCAACGCTGGGCGTGTTGAAGAGGGGGCCGTTGGTGATGGCGTGGTGGAGGCCTAGCGGGAAGGGCGTGTTGCCGAATTCGAGGCCGCGGGCTTGGGTGGTGCCGTGCCACGGAGATTCCTGGCGCGCGCAATTTTCTTCCCAGATGGAGATCCAGGGGAAATCGGCGCGGCGGAAAATGTATCCGGCCAGGATGCCGAGGCGCCAGTTGAGAACCGCGGCGTAGGTGAAGGTGGCGTCGGTGGCTTCTGCCGATTCTAGTTCCCCGCTCCCCAGCAGGACGGCGACGTTGAATCCTTTTCCTTTGTGGATGAAAGGCTGCGAGAGATCGATCGTGTCGGTGGAATTAGTGGGGCTGGAGGCTGGGGCATGCGGGTAGGTGAATTCGCGGTCGATCGCGAGGCCCGTTTTTTCTCCGTAGGTGGCCGGGGCGGTTTTGGACTGGGTGCCGGGGATGACGCAGATGCTTTCGTTTTCTTTCAGGAACGGCGGGCCGAAGGTAGCGTGCTGGACCCATTGGAAGTAGCGGTCGCGTTTATTTTTGTTATGGACGGTTTCGCGGACTACGGCGACGGATTCGTTTTCGCGCAGAAGAATTTCGCGGGTGATGGCTAGGCCGGCGCTGGGGGCGGCGGCTTTGGTGACGAATTTTATTTCGCCGGCGCGCGTGGATTTTTTTGCGACGGTCCAGCGGCGGAAACCGGCTTCGCCGTGGAGCGGGAGGCCGGCAGCAGCTTCGGCGGCGGAAGGCATGCCGAAATAATCGAGGCAGAGGGCGTGTCCGGTGTAGGCGGAGAGCATTTGGGCGGCTTCGGGACCGCCGTATTTTGTGGCGTGCTTTTTCGCTTTGTAATGTTGCGGTTCGATCGTTTGCCAGGGGGAGGCCCAGACGAGATTCAGATTGGCCGCCGGACCTGCTTCGAGTGAGGAGAAATTGGCGAGGTGGCCGCCTCCGGTGAGCCAGTGCATTTCGATTTTGTTGTTGGCGAGGCGGTGGGCGGAGCGGCCTCGGTGGCGCGTGGGGCGGATGGAGATGGTTTGTTTTTTCATTTTTGTTTTGGCCTGCGCGAATTGAAAAGTCTTGACGCGCGGGAGCATTGTACCGTTTTGCGTTGCTGGCTGCCGCCCACTTCGCAGCGAATCGATAGGACTGGTCGTCATCCTGAGGAGCGGGTTTTGCGACGAAGGATCTCATCCATGCTGCCGCGGCAGGATCGAAGCGACGAAGAAGCGCTGGACGTTATGGCCGGGGCGGAACTGTACTGGATGAGATTCTTCGCTACGCTCAGAATGACGGCGAGTTTTTGGTGCGGGAGAATCGCGGCGGCGCTTCGCGCGGGCGGGGGTGCTTGGACTTAACGAAGGCTCGCGCGAGAAGGCCGCGCGAGCGGTAGAACGTCGAAAGGCAATTTTTTGGTGCGGCTGGAGCCGCAGCCTGACGAAACGCGGTCGTTGTTTTGATTTTCTTCGCGAATGGTTGTGGCTTCGGGGGCGTGAAAAGCGGATTCCTCGCTGCGCTCGGAATGACAGACATTCACACGCGGTGATGTTGCGTTTGCGTCGGAGACGGTCGCGAATTTAAACCCGCACCCTTTGCGTGAGACAACGGCGCAAAGAGTGCGGCACCCGGAACGGCAACGGTCGCGCGAGGATCTGGAGACTGGGCAAGAAGGAGATCCTTCGTCGCGAACGGCGCTCCTCTGGATGACGGCCAAAGGCGGCTTGGACGGTAGGACGGTGCGGCTAGGAGAAGCGGATTGATGCGGCGTTGCGCGGCGGATCGTGGTGAACTACGCTGAAAAATCGAGACGATGAGGGGCGAAAGGTGGTATTAGGCAGGGTGATAACATTTCGCTTTTCTTTCGTCTTGGCGTTTGCGTTATACCGCTAGAGCTTGATTCCAATTGCCTCGCAAAATCAGCATAATTGCGGTCAATCTAGCGGTTTAGAGGAGTTCGCGTATGCCGGCATCTTGGAAGGGATTTTTGACGTTTGGGATGATTTCGATTCCCATCGAACTTTCGCCTGCGGCGCGGACCGAGCGCATCAGCTTCAATCAGCTGCATTCCGTTTGTCACACGCGGTTGAAGCAGCCGCTGTTTTGTCCGACCTGCGACAAATTTGTGGAGCGTTCGGAAGTCGAGAAGGGCTACGAATACGAAAAGGATCAGTATCTTTTGTTCAAGCAGGAAGAATTGGACGAGATCGAGCCGGATTCGGCGCAGTCCATGGAAATTTTGAGTTTCGTGAAGGCGGCGGAAGTGGATCCGGTGTATTTCGACGCGTCGTATTACGCCAAGCCGGCCGAAGCGGGCGTCCGCGCTTACAATTTGCTGTTGGATGCGATGCGCAAGACGGGTTATGCGGGAATCGCGAAAGTTACGATGCACAATCGCGAAAATATTGTGATCATTCGCGCGCGCGAGAATGGTTTGACGCTGCACACCATGTTCTACAACAACGAAATTCGCGCGGCGGCGGACGTTTCGGCGCCCAACAAAGCGGAAGTGAAGGAGCAGGAATCGAAATTGGCGATGCAGCTGATTGAGAGTTTGGCGGCGCCGTTTGATGCTTCGCAGTATCACGACGCGTACCAGGCGGAATTGGAAAAATTGATTGAGGCCAAGGCGCATGGAAAGAAGTTGACGGTGGCGCCGCGTTCGAAGAAGGCTCCGGTGGTGGATTTGATGTCGGCGCTGCAGCAGAGTTTGAAGGGGAAACCGGCGGGGGCTGGATCGAAGACATTGTTGCGCGCGGTGCCGAAGAGTATCGAGAAGGAAAAGAAGGGGCGGAAGGCGAGCTAGATTTTCTTGGGTCGCTGAGTTCCCTATCGGCACTTTCGATTTGGGTGGAGGCCGGGGCCGCTCAGCGCTAGGTCGTTTTGGGACGAGTCGCGAGAACTTTTTTGACGATCCCTCGGACCAGCAGATATGCGAGTTTCGGCCAGAACCGGAGCCAGAAGTAGAACCATTCGCCGAAAAGCGATGCGCCTTCGGCGAACGACGGTGTGAATCGCTTCGAGCTGTGTTCGTAGTAGGAGATTTTTTCGCCGTCCAAACCGATTGAGAACCTCGGCCGGTAGCGAATCCCTGAGAGTCGAGGCAGTTTCAGGCCCCAAGGGGCGGCGAGTGATTCGGCAATATAGTGAGCGCCGTCTTTCTCAAAAGTGACCCAAGCATGGCCGGCGCCATATCGGCCGGAAGTCCCCACCACAAATCTGGCATCCTTGAAATTCATCGCCAGCAGCTGGCGCCAAGTCCACAAAGCGAAATCTTCGCAGTCACCCCGTTTCAACTCTTCAAACAATTCTGGGGATTGCCAGTAGTCGTCTCGGCCGAACTGTTCTTGGTCGGAAACATATTTGCAGCCCAACAAGAATCGTCGGACGTCCGCGAGGTCGGCGCAAATGTATTCAAGGGGCTGACTGATGAAACGGCCGACGGGAAATGTAGGCCGGAAGCCACTCTTGCGACGGGTATCGGGCCGAAAAACCTTGCGGCCATCGGCGTCATACGCGTCGGGAATAATTTGGGCGAGCAATCGTGTTTATCGGCGTCGCGCAGTAAAGATTACAACGTTGTGACCGCGTACCGATAGCCGGTGGGGGCCTGAGTTGTGTTTCGCGCTGGATGGTTGGGTGGCGTGGGACGCTGTTTGAGGGTGGTCGAGCGAGCGGATTTCAGCGAGTCTTCTCGCGATTAGGATTCATCTAAAGGGTGCGGCACAATACCAATCACATTTCCGGGGAGAATTTATGAGCGACGCTGCGAAGGTGGCATTTATTACTGGCGGGAATCGCGGGTTGGGTTTGGAGACGGCGCGGATTTTGGGGAAGCAAGGGATTACGGTGATTTTGGGTTCACGCGATTTGAAGAAGGGCCAGGAAGCGGCGGAGAAATTGCGCGGCGAAGGCGTGAAGTCGGTGGAGGCGGTGCGTTTTGATGTGACCAAGACCGCGGACCATAAGGAAGTCTACGATTACATCGCGAAGAAATACGGGAAGCTGGACATTTTGATCAACAACGCCGGGATGTTCGATGAAGGGGCGGCGCGTCCGGCGGATCCGACTACGCCTTACAACACCACGACTTCGGTGGGGCAGGATAATTTGCGGAAGACTTTTGAGACGAATTTCTTTCAGCCGATTGATTTGACGGTGACTTTGTTGCCGCTGATTCGGAAGGCTCCGGCGGGACGGATTGTGAATTTGTCGAGCGTTTTGGGTTCGCTGACTTTACATTCGGATCCGAAATCGCCGATTTACGCGAAGAAGGGTTTTGCGTATGACGCGTCGAAGACGGCTTTGAATGCGTTTACGGTGCATCTGGCGCAGGAATTGCGGGACACGCCGATCAAAGTGAATTCGGCGCATCCGGGCTGGGTGAAGACGGAGATGGGCGGCACGGCGGCCCCGATGGAATTGAGTGAGGGTGGGAAGACGAGCGCGCAGTTGGCGACGCTCGGGCCGGATGGGCCTACTGGCGGATTCTTTCATTTGGGTGAGGCGCTGCCTTGGTAGTTTTTTGACGGCTGGGCGCGGAGCGTGGGAGGTCGGAGGCGCTTCGCGGGGCCGAGGGACTCTTCGCGATGTAATCCGCTTCTCCTAGCATTTCTGGGTGGCACTCAACCGCTCTTGGCCGTCATCCAGAGCGAAGCGAAGGATCTCTCTTCGACTGTGGCCCGGGCAAGAAGTCAGCATCCAAGAGAGGTCCTTCGTCGCAAGAAGCGCTCCTCTGGATGACGGCCAAGTGCGGAGCTGCGTAAGACTAGACGGCTAGGAGAAGCGGATCGATCCGAGTGATACAGGAGCGTTTTGAATTGAAACTGAAAATACCTGGCGGGGAGTTCGGGGCTTATCTGTTTGATTGTGACGGTACCGTGGTGGATTCGATGCCGTTGCATTTTTTGGCCTGGCAGCAGGCTTTGGCGGAGTGGAAGTGCGATTTCAGCGAGGAGATTTTTTACGCCTGGGGCGGGATGCCGGTGGCGGAAGTGATCTCGCGCCTGAATCGCGAGCGTGGGCTGGCGATGCCGGTGGCGGAGGTCGAGGCGCGGAAAGAAAATTTATACTACGAGCGGCTGCCGCAGCTCCGTGCGGTGCCGGAAGTGATCGAGCACGTGGACGCGATGTACGGGAAGATTCCGTTCGCGGTGGTTTCGGGGAGCACGCGGGAGTCGGTGGTGAAGTCGCTCGACACTTTGAAGCTGATGGAGAAATTCAACACCATGGTTTGCGCCGGCGATTACGCGAAAGGCAAGCCGGACCCGGAACCGTTTTTGCTGGCGGCGTCGCGGTTGGGAGTTGAGCCGTCGGCGTGTTTGGTGTTTGAGGATGCCGAGATTGGGATTCGCGCGGCGACCGCGGCGGGAATGGCGTCGGTGAAAGTGCCTTCGCCGATGGAGCGCAAGGCGGCGGGGTGATTCTTCTTGGAGATGTTTGCAAGTCGCGCGCGTCGGGCAAAAAGATTCAAATGCGGATTGGCGCGGAGGCGGATGGTTGGATGCTTGGACTTTACGAAGGCTCGCACGAGAAGGCCGCGCGAGCGGTAAGCGCTCCGCGCCGGATTTTTCCCGGACCTTACGGTCCGGGCTAACCTATGCCGCCCCTGCGGGGCTGGTTTCGCGCTCGTGCTGGCCTTGTGCGTGGCGCTTCGCGCTGGATGCGCCTGTAGCGCTGGGGTTTTGAAAAGCGGCGGCAGAGCCGCCGCACTCTATAGTGGGCTGGGGGTTTGCGGCAGCTTGGGGCTGGCGCGGACGATTGATTTTGATTTTTTGCGGTCGATCAGAAAACCTATGAGGTAAAACCACGCGACGATCAGAAGAGGCGTCGCGATCATGAAGGTGGCGATTTCGCTTACGCCGAGTGCTCCGAGGCCAAAAGTGATTGCGACAGCGATCACAAATGCGGGAAGAATGGCGAGCACGAAGGCTCGCTCCAAAAGCGGTGGCGGCGGAGCCCACAGGCCGACATCCTCAAGATCCCACGTCACGCACGCGTTGTTTGCGTCCTCACAAACTGGTTCCGAATGCGGCTTCGGCGGAGCAGAATCCAAGCGCACTCTCAACCAATAAATGCTCGTGATTGAATTTCCGCGAGTCGCTGCCGCCGCATCTCGATAAGCTTGGAGACTAATTAGCACGAAGGGGATGAGCGCCAACACTGGCAGGAGAAGACGCAACCGGATGCGCATTGATCATTGGACACCGGCGGCGCGGGTGATGTTTCAGGGGCCGTCACGATAGACAAGTGTGGTAAGAAACACGTCAGTCTGTATTGCCGTCGTGGAGGAACTTTTGGCGAAGGTGATTGTGGGGATGACGATTTCGGTGGATGGGTTTGTGGCGGATGCGCGGGGGAATGCGGGGAGGTTGTATCCGGATTTGGCGGAATTGCGCGCGACGGATTATATGCGCGGGGCGATTGCGGAGACGGGGGCGGTGTTGATGGGGCGGCGGACGTTTCAGATGGCGGACGCGGATTCGTATGTGGGGAGCTACGAATTTCAGGTGCCGATTTTCGTGGTGACGCATCGGGCGCCGAGGGTGGCTCCGAAGCAGGACGAGCGGCTGACGTTTAGGTTCGTGACGGATGGATTGGAATCGGCGGTGACGTTGGCGAAAGCCGCGGCGGGCGAGAAGGCGGTTTTGGTGGTGGGCGGAGTGAATGTGATGCGTCAGATTCTGGAGGAGGGGCTGGTGGATGAGTTGCATGTGGACGTGATGCCGGTGTTTTTGGGTGGAGGCTTGCGGGCGTTTGAAAATTCCGGGCTGGAGCGGGTGCGGCTGGAGAAAATCAGCGTGGTGGAAGTTGGGGCGCGGACGAGTTTGAAGTTTCGGGTGAAACGCTAGCGGGTGTTGGTCGAGTTCTGAAGCGCGCACAATTCAGATTGTTACCGGAGTGACTTGCAGCAGATAAATCGTCCACTCGTCGTTTTCGCTGGCGATGACGAACGTCATGCGGTGCAGCGACTTTTGAGGTTGCCCCACGACGGCCACGTTTTCCCATAGAACGTTGCCCAATACGGTGTCCGCTGGACCAAGCTCGCAGCGCTCGACCCTGGCGCTGACGTTCTTGGTGGCGTACGGGGCGAAAAGCAATTCGGTTTGCTTCTGAATTTCCTCACTTCCGGTCCAGCACTTTCCCGACGAGTCAATCAACCGCGCATTCTGAGCGAAGAAATCAGCCAGTTCCCCGCGACCGGGCGATTTCATTCGCTGCACAAAGCTCTCCAACATCGACGTCGCTTCTTCGAGTTTTTGTGAGTCCCAATTCTTCCGATACTGCGCGGTTCGTTCTTTTTCGTTCGCCGGAGCGGGCGTTTTCGCAATCTGCTGCCGGATGGCGTTCGCGTCAGCGCCTCGTTCGAGCAAAAGGCGCGCAGCAAGCGAAGTGGGGACGCCGAGAATGCCCAGCAAAATGTGATCGGCTCCGACTTGGCGGTTTCGAAGGTTTCCCGCTTGCTCGACGGCAAGATTGAGGACTTTCTTCGAGTCGCCTGTGAGCGGCACCTCGACTGAGGTTGAAATGCGCTCGTGCGTAGTGATGTGCGATTCGATCTGAGATCGAAAGTCCGCGACAGTAGTTTTTGCGGCGAGGAATTGCTGCACAAAAACGCCATGCTCCCGCAGAAGTCCCAGCAATAAATGTTCAGTATCGATCACCGGACTGCCGTATTGGCTGGCTTCGTATCGGGAGTAGAAGATGACCCGGCGAGCCATTTCCGTAAAGTTTTGAAACATCGATTTCCCCTGGTTCCTGAATGATAAGCGAACTTACTGCACTCGGAAAAGCGGCGGCAGAGCCGCCGCACTCCAAAGTGGTCCGGGCGTCGAAGCTTCCGTAGGCTTCGCGATGGGCGCGGGGCGGGCGTCGTGCTCCGGCTCGCGATGTGCGGCGGGAAAGAAGCGGAAATCGAAAAGATTTGTCCCGTCGAAAAGTGTGCTTCCGTGGATTGCGGGGCGTGATAGGCTTTTTAGTGCTATGAAAACTATTCTGCTGCTGATTTGCTCGAACATTTTTATGACGTTTGCGTGGTACGGGCATTTGAAATATCGCAAAGCGCCGTTGATTGCGGCGATTGTGGTGAGCTGGCTGATTGCGTTCTTCGAATATTGCTTTCAAGTGCCGGCGAACCGGTTGGGGTACGGGGAGTTCACCGCGTTCCAGCTGAAAATTATTCAGGAAGTGATCACGCTGTGCGTGTTCGTGGTTTTCGCGTGGTTTTATCTGGGCGAAGAGGTTCGATGGAATCATGCGGTTTCGTTTTTGTTTTTGGTGGGAGCTGTGGTGTTTGGGTTTTGGGGAAAAACGTAGCTGCGGGAGCGCAGGCAAGAACTCCCTCAGCGGCTAAAGCCGCTTGTTCTTGGGTCGCTTGCGGCACGGCTGAAGCCGTGCCCTGACGAGAGGCCGAGTAAGAAGCGCTTGGGCGGGAGGCGCGGAAATGGTGCAGACGCAGACTTGGGATCCGGAGCGGTATGCGCGGAACGCGCGGTTTGTGGCGGATTTGGGAGCGCCGGTGGTTGCGCTGTTGGCGCCGGTCGCGGGTGAGCGGATTTTGGATTTGGGGTGCGGCGACGGCGCACTAACAGCGAAATTGGTGGCGATGGGATGCGAGGTTATTGGCGTGGATTCGAGCGCGGCGCAGATTGAGGCGGCACGAAAACTTGGACTGGACGCGCGTGTGGCTAGCGGCGAGGATTTGGATTTCGATGGTGAATTTGACGCGGCGTTCAGCAATGCGGCGCTGCATTGGATGAGCGATGCGGACAAGGTGATTGCCGGCGTGCATCGCGCGCTGAAGCCCGGCGGGAGATTTGTCGCGGAATTTGGCGGGTATGGTTGCGTGGCGAAAATACGGAAGGCGCTGGTGGAGGGGTTGAATCGGCGCGGCGTGAATGGAGAGGCGGCGAATCCGTGGTACTTCCCTGCCGTGGAAGATTATTCCGAGCGGCTGGCGCGCGGCGGATTTGCAGTGAGTTATATCGCGTTGATACCGCGGCCGACTCCTTTGCCGGGAGATGTGACGGGGTGGCTGGAAACTTTTGCGGAGAGTTTTACTTCCAAGTTGGCGGTGGATAAGCGGCCGGCGTATATCGCAGAAGTGCGGGAGGCTTTGCGTCCAGAGCTTTGCGATGAAGAGGGTAAGTGGACGGCGGATTATGTGCGGCTGCGTTTCGCGGCGAAGACGTTGGCGTGAGCGCTGCATTGTGGACCGAGTGGCGGAGGCGCTGCGCGCGGGCGAGTGTGCTTGGACATTACGAAGGCTCGCGCGAGAAGGCCGCGCGAAAGGTAAGGCGTCGTAAGGCATTTTTCTTCCCGGCCCTTACGGACCGGGCTAACCTATGCCGCCCCTGCGGGGCTGGTGCGGCGATGGCGTTGCGTGTTTGCGTGGCGCTGCGCGCTGGGCGAGAAATATGGCGCATGCATCGGGCTGGTAATGCTTGGATGGAAGCGCGCGCGTCTCTTGTGATGACGACTACTTTCTAAGCGAAGAGTCGTGGCACTTGGCTGGCGCTTAGTTGGGGCTCGTTGCGGCGGAGCGGATGGCGGCTACGCGCGTTTCCACTTCGGCGGCTTCTTTGGCGCGGCCCATGCGGCGGAAGGCTTTGGCTTCCTGGTTCAGGCCGGCGACGAGCTGCGGGCTGGTTGCGCCAAATTGTTTTTCGATCACCGCGAGCAACTGGCGCTCGTAGGGTTCCTGTTTTCCCGGCTGGCCCCAACGATCGTAAAGATCGCAGAGGCTGGCCAGCGGAACGAGCAGGCCGGGACTATCGTCGCCGTAAAGGGACTGATCGTTGCGCAGCGCGCGAAGCAAATCAGGTTCAGCTTTGGCGTACTGCTTCTGCGCCACATAGACGCTGGCCGCGGCCACCAGGCTGGCGGCGACTTTATCGCTGCCCTCACCGTAAACTTTTTCGTTCGAATCGACAGCGTGCAAAAAGAATTTCTCGGCGCTGGCGTAATCGTGTTCGAAAAGCGAATTGCGGCCCAAGGATTCGAGCGGCGGCGCGAGATTCCCGGAGACCGGGCCATAGATTTCCTCCGCCGCTTTCAGTTCGCGTTCGTAGAAACCTTGGGCGGCGCTGGCATCCTGGCCGTAATATTCGTTGCCCAAATGATCGAGCGCGCTGACCAGGCGTTGATCGTGCGGCTGCATCTGCTGCGCGAGATCGACGGCTTGCTGATAATGATGCTTGGCTTCGTCGAAGTTTCGTTTCTGATTGGCCTGGGCGCCGGCCTGCATGGCCGCATCGAGCTGGGCGGAAAGGCCTGAATTCGCTTCGGCGTTATGGATGGTCGTTTCGAGTTGGGCGGCCTCCGAAGATTTGCCCGCGGATTTCAGCCAGGCGATGTGCTGCTTCAAACGCAGCTGCGCTTTGGCATACTCCGTCGCGGGATCGAGATCATCGGTGCGAATTGCTTTGCCGCGGAGATCGACGCTGGCGCTAGAGAGCGAGGCTTTGCGGTATTCGTCGATGGCGGCGGGCCAATCGCCTTTTTTTTCGAGCGCGGCGGCCAAAGGAGTGCGGCAAGTGTAGTCACAAAGTTCGCAGCTGTCTACCGCGCTTCGGGATGATTTTAGCGGAAATAATCGCTTCGCGATTTAACCGCCGCATAACTTCGCAGGCCTCCGATGTTGTAGACTCTCGTCTCGTTCCGTGACCCTGCAATTTCGCGAAAATCATGCATCCCGTCATTCAGGTTTCCGGAGTTCGCAAAACTTACGGCTCGCTGGTGGCCGTGGACGAAGTGTCTTTCGAGGTCAACGACGGCGAGATTTTCGGGTTGATCGGGCCGAATGGGGCGGGTAAGACGACCACGATGGAATGCATCGAGGGGTTGCGCACCCCGGACCGCGGCACGATTTCCGTGTTGGGACTCGATCCGATGCGCGATGTGTACAAACTGCAGAATCGGATTGGGGTGCAGTTGCAGCAGGCGCAGCTGCAGAAGCGAATCACAGTTTGGGAAGCGATGGACCTGTGGGCTTCGCTGTACGGGAAAAAACGCGCGGACGCGGAGCGGCTGCTGGAGCAGCTGGGGCTGACCGAAAAGCGCGACGCGTGGTTCATGAATCTTTCGGGCGGGCAAAAGCAGCGGCTGTTTATTGCGCTGGCACTGATCAACGATCCGGAAGTCGTGTTTCTGGATGAACTGACGACCGGGCTGGACCCGCAGGCGCGGCGGGCGATTTGGGATTTGATACGCGGGATTCGCGAGCGCGGCAAGACGGTTTTTCTGACGACTCATCTGATGGAGGAGGCGGAACGGTTGTGCGATCGCGTGGCGGTGATCGAACATGGGCGGATCATCGCCATTGATACTCCGCTGAATCTGGTGAATCAGCATTGTCCGGATCGTTCGGTGGTTCTTTCCACGGATGACGCGAAGGCCGCCGAATATTTTCGCGCGATACCGCGGGTGGAGGAGGTGCTGACCAGCGGAACGGAATTTACGATTCGCGGGAAAGGCGACGATCTGGTGACCGACGTGATTCAATGCATTTCGGAGAATCGGATGCGGGTGACGAGTTTCCGCACGATTTTGCCGAACCTGGAAGATGTGTTTTTGAAATTGACGGGCCATTCGATTCGCGACTAGGCGGAGAAACGATGCTGCGTGGATTGGGAAAGCTGACCTGGATCGAAATAAAGATTTTTATGCGAGAGCCGCTGGGGGCGATCGGGACGATCGTGATTCCGGTATTGGTTTTCGTGCTGGTGGGCCGCGCGATTGGACCCAAATACGTTTCGACCGGCGTGCCGGGGACGAATAGTTTTATCGGCGTAGGGCTGCCGGTGCTGGCGTCGGTGCTGATTGCGATCAGCGCGGTTTTATCTTTGGTGACGATTATTTCGATTTACCGCGAAGGTGGGATTTTGAAGCGGTTGCGCGCGACGCCTTTGCGGCCGCAGACGATTCTGACGGCGCACGTGGTGGTGAAGCTGCTGTTGACGGCGGCGACTTTGGCTTTGATGGTGCTGGCGGGTAAAAGATATTACCCGGTGGGAATTCATCCGCCGCTGGTGGCGTTTACGATCGCGCTGCTGATCAGTACGTGCAGCATTTTGTCGATTGGGTTTTTGATTGCGAGCATGGTGCCGACGGCGCGGTTTGCGCAGCCGATTGGGGCCATCATTATGTATCCGATGATTGCGGTGTCGGGATTGTTTGCGCCGATTGCGTTGTTGCCGCCGGTTTTGCATGCGGTGGCGGTGGCGGTGCCGCTGACTTATGCGGTGTCGTTGTTGGCGGGGATTTGGAAGGGTGATGCGTGGTCGGCGCATTTTGGGGATGTGGCGGCGTTGGGGTTGGTGTTTTTGATTTGCACGGCGCTTTCGGCGAAGGTTTTTCGTTGGGAGTAGAGAGGTTGGTGTGAGCGGCGGACGGGGAAAGATTTAACACAGAGAACACAGAGAAAGGATTGAGAACACGGAGAGTGCGGGGGGTGTTGGATTTTGGGTGACGGTGACGCGGGGCGATTCGTGGAGCGAGCGTGCTTGGACTGTACGAAGGCTCGCGCGAGAAGGCCGCGCGAAAGGTAGGCGCTTCGCGCCGGATTTTTCCCAGCCCTTCCGGGCTGGGCTAGACTGTGCCGCCCCTGCGGGGCTGGTTTTCGGTGTGGGCCTCGGTTGGCGGAGGCGCTTCGCGCTGGACGCTTTGGTGGCGCGGGCTGCTGCGGAAAAGCGGCGGCAGAGCCGCCGTACTCCAAAATGAGTTGGGTGACTTTTGGTTTCGCGGACGCTTCGCGATTGGGAGTGGGGCGGGCGGCGCTTCGCGGCAGTGGATCGCATTTCTGGGTTTGCTTAGGCTTGGGTGGCGGATGATCTAAACCCGCACCCTTTGCGTTAGGCAACTGCGCAAAGAGTGCGGCACCCGGAAGTGCAAAGGTTCCCACCCTTCCCGTTTGGCGTGAGCGGGAAGGATGGGCGGTCGTCAAGACGACGCTACTTGCGCGGCTGCCGGTTACGCTGCGGCTTGAGTCTTCGATGGCGCTAGGTCGAAGCGATCTAGGTTCATCACTTTGGTCCAGGCGGCTACGAAGTCACTCACGAACTTCTTGTGGGCGTCGGAGCTGCCGTAGACTTCGGCGAGGGCGCGGAGTTGGGCGTTCGAGCCGAAGATTAAGTCGGCGCGAGTGGCAGTCCATTTCACTTCACCCGACTTGCGATCGCGGCCTTCGAATACATTGTTCGCGTCGGTGGTGGCCTTCCACACCGTGCGCATGTCGAGCAGGTTGACGAAGAAATCGTTGGTCAACGCTTCCGGCTTTTTGGTGAAGACGCCGTACTTGGTCTGGCCGACGTTAGTGTTCAACATGCGCATACCGCCGAGCAGTACGGTCATTTCCGGCGCGGTGAGTGTGAGCAGTTGCGCTTTATCGAGCAGTTCGACTTCGTCGGTGCCATCGGCGCGGCCGTGGGCTTGGCCGTTCCAGTACGAGCGGAAGCCGTCGGCGGCCGGTTCGAGCACCTCGAAAGATTCCACGTCGGTCTGCTGCTGCGAAGCATCCATGCGGCCGGGGTGGAATGGAACGTTGACGTCGATGCCCGCATTTTTCGCGGCTTTTTCGATGCCGGCGCCGCCCGCCAGTACGATTAAATCAGCCAGCGAGATTTTCTTGCCACCGGATTGCGCGGCGTTGAATTCGCTCTGGATTTTCTCCAGCGCCTTCAGCACCTTTTGCAATTGCTCCGGCTCATTCACTTTCCAATTTTTCTGAGGAGACAGGCGGATGCGCGCGCCATTCGCGCCGCCGCGCTTATCGGAACCGCGATAGCTGGACGCAGAGGCCCAGGCGGTGGAAACAAGCTGCGAGACGGTGAGACCCGACGCCAGGATTTTTTCCTTCAGCGCGGCGATGTCTTTGGCGTCGACCAGTGGATGATTCACCGCCGGAATCGGATCCTGCCAGATCAATTCTTCCTTGGGAACTTCGGGGCCGAGGTAACGGGCGCGCGGTCCCATGTCGCGATGGGTCAGCTTGAACCAGGCGCGAGCAAAAGCATCGGCGAACTGCGCGGGATTTTCGTAGAAACGGCGCGAGATTTTTTCGTAGATGGGATCGACGCGCAAGGAAAGATCGGTGGTCAGCATCGCGGGCGCGTGATGCTTCGATGGATCATGCGCGTCCGGCACGCTGCCGTTGCCGGCGTTGCCCTTCGGCTTCCACTGATGCGCGCCGCCAGGGCTCTTGGTCAATTCCCATTCAAATTTGAAAAGATGCTCGAAGAAATCGTTGCTCCATTTGGTGGGCGTGCTGGTCCAGGTGACTTCCAGGCCGCTGGTGATGGCGTCGCCGGCGATGCCGGTGGCGTACGCGCTGGACCAACCGATGCCCTGATTCTCGATGGCGGTGCCTTCGGGTTCTTTGCCGAGATGCGTGCCGGGACCGGCGCCGTGAGTCTTGCCGAAAGTGTGGCCGCCAGCGATCAGGGCAACGGTTTCTTCGTCGTTCATGGCCATGCGCGCAAAAGTTTCACGAATATCTTTCGCGGCGGCGAGCGGATCGGGCTTCCCTTCCGGACCTTCGGGGTTCACGTAAATCAAGCCCATGGTGGTAGCGCCGAAGGGGCGCGCGAGATCGCGTTCGCCGGAGTAGCGTTTGTCGGTGCCCATCCAGGTTTCTTCGTGGCCAAAGTTGACGTCCATATCCGGTTCCCACACGTCTGGGCGTCCGCCGGCGAAACCAAAAGTTTTGAAGCCCATGGTTTCGAGGGCGACGTTGCCGGCGAGGATCATCAAGTCGGCCCAGGAAATTTTCTTGCCATACTTTTGCTTGATGGGCCAGAGCAGGCGGCGGGCGCGATCGAGGTTGACGTTGTCCGGCCAGCTATTGAGCGGAGCAAAACGCTGCTGACCGCGTCCGCCGCCACCGCGACCGTCAAAGGTGCGGTAGGTGCCGGCGCTGTGCCAGGCCATGCGAATAAAGAGCGGGCCGTAATGGCCGAAGTCGGCGGGCCACCAGTCCTGCGAATCGGTCATCAGGGCGGCGAGATCTTTTTTCAGCGCGGGGTAGTCGATGGTTTTGAATTCCTCGGCGTAATTGAAATGGTCGCTCATCGGATCGGAGAGCGAGGAGTGGGCGTGCAGCAGATTCAGGTTCAGGTGATTGGGCCACCAATCACGGTTGGTGCGGGCGGGACTGCCTCCATGCGGGAACGGGCACTTCGCTTCGGTAGACATTGCGTTCTCTCCTTCGGGCGTAAGATCCGCCAAATAAATTCGTAGAAATCGATGCACCGATTTCGATGAAGTTAAACTAACATCGAAGTGGGAGATAGTTCCAATACCTAACTCCCATTCTAGGTATAGGCAGGCCCTATGGAATTCCACCAGCTGCGTTACGTTTGCGCTATCGCGGATACCGGCAATTTCAGCCGGGCGGCGGAGCGCTGCCAGATTACGCAGCCTTCCCTCTCGCAGCAAGTGCTGAAGCTCGAAGAAGAGCTGGGCACCAAGCTCTTCGACCGGCTGGGACGCAGCATTCGGCTGACCGAGGCGGGCCGCGCATTTATTCCGCGGGCGCGCGCGATTCTGGAGCAGAGCGAAGCGGCGCGCACCAGCGCGGCGGATCAGAACTCCGACCTGCACGGCAGCGTGGCGGTGGGCGTGATTCCCACCGTGGCGCCGTATCTGATTCCGAAATACGCGGCGCGTTTCGCGAAGAAATATCCCGACGCGAAGCTGCGCATCGTGGAGGATACGACTTCGGTGCTGGTGGAAGGCTTGCGGGATCTTTCGATCGACGTGGCGATTCTGGCGCTGCCGCTGCGGCACAAGGATCTGGAATTATTTCCGGTGCGCACCGAGCCGCTGTTTGCGGCGCTGCGCAAAAATCATCCGCGAGCCAAGGCGAAATCGTTGGCGCTGAAGGATCTGCGCGGAGAATCATTCGTGATGCTGCGCGACGGACATTGCTTCCGGGATTTGAGCATCGATACCTGCACCCGCGCGCGGATCTCGCCGAACATCGCCTTTGAAAGCGGACAATTCAGCAGCCTGCTGGGCATGGTGGCGGCGGGCGTGGGCGTCTCGCTGGTGCCGGAAATGGCCATCGACCGCAACGCCGGTTGCCGTTACGTGCGGCTGAATGATCCGCAGGCGACGCGCACGATCGTGACGGCGGTGGTGCGCGGAAGAAGTTTTAATCGCGTGCAGCAGGCGTTTGTCGACGGGCTGCGACGCAAAGTTTCGTAAATCACCTCACGCCTCTTTATAAATGACCACCAGTCGTGTTACGGCGGCGATTTGTCCCGCAGTCATAGTCATACGTGCTACAGTCACGCCACATTCCAAACATTTTGTGTTCCACAAACGACTCAGGAGAGTGCCTATGAAAGGTATGACCACGTTGCGTGCCGGCCTCGCAACGATTGCAGTTTTATGCGTTATGGCCCTGACCAGTTCGGCCTACGCGCAACAGAAGAAGCCCAATATTCTGGTGATTATGGGCGATGACATCGGTTACTGGAACGTCAGCGCCAACAATCAAGGGATGATGGGATACCGCACGCCCAACATCGATCGCATCGCCAAAGAAGGCGCGAATTTCACCGACCTGTACGCGCAGCAATCCTGCACCGCGGGACGCGCCGCGTTCATCACCGGACAATCTCCGTATCGCACCGGCCTGCTGAAAGTGGGCCTGCCCGCCGCGACGGAAGGACTTTCGGCGAAAGATCCCACGATCGCCGACATGCTGAAGCCGCAGGGCTACGCCACCGGTCAGTTTGGCAAGAACCACCTGGGCGATCGCAACGAATTTCTGCCGACGGTACATGGCTTCGACGAGTTTTTCGGCAACCTGTATCACCTAAATGCTGAGGATGAACCGGAGAATCCGGATTACCCGAAGGGCGAGAAGTTCAAGAACATGTTCGGACCGCGCGGCGTGCTGAAGTGCATCGCCACGACCACCGACGACACCACTTCGGACGCGCGCTTTGGGGTCTGGGGCAAACAGAAGTGCGAAGACACCGGCCCGCTTTCGACCAAGCGGATGGAAACGGTGGACGAGGAATTTCTCGGCGCGACCATGAATTTTATCGATCGCGCGCACAAAGCCGACAAGCCGTTCTTCGTGTGGTTCAACTCCACGCGCATGCACATCTACACGCACCTGAAGCCGGGCTCGGTGGGCAAAACCGGATTGGGCCTGGAAGCGGATGGCATGGTCGAACTCGACGGCATGGTCGGGCAGCTGCTCGGCCAGTTGAAGGATCTGGGCATCGAAGACAACACCATCGTGATTTTCACCACGGACAATGGCGCGGAAGTTTTTTCGTGGCCGGATGGCGGCACGACTCCTTTCCGCGGCGAGAAGAACACCAGCTGGGAAGGCGGCTATCGCGTTCCGGGCATGATTCGCTGGCCGGGAGTGATTGCACCGGGCACGCAAATCAATGGCGTGGTTTCGCATGAAGACTGGCTGCCGACTTTGGTCGCGGCTGCCGGAAATCCCACGGTGAAGCAGCAATTGCTCACCGGTTACGCCGCGAACAATTCAACGTTCAAGGTGCATCTGGACGGTTACAACTTGACGGATTATCTGGCCGGAAAAGCGGACGATCCGCGCAAGGAATTTTTCTACTGGACGGACGACGGGAATTTGGCGGCGCTGCGTTACGAACGTTGGAAGATGCTGTTCCTCGAGCAACGCGCCGAAGGGCTGAACGTCTGGCAGGATCCGCTGATCGAGCTTCGCTTTCCGAAGCTCACCGATCTGCGCGCAGATCCATTCGAAATCGCGCAGGCCGATGCGGGCGATTACGACCGGTGGCGCGTGGAACACGCGTTCATGATTCTGCCGGCGGTCGCGCTGGTCAGCCAGTACCTGCAAACCTATAAGGATTTTCCACCGCGACAGGCGCCGGGCAGCTTTAGCATCGATCAGGTGCTGCAGAAGCTGAACAAGGGGACTGGAGAAAACTAGTCTTTTCTCTGAGTACCGATTCACATCACACATCCGGGCCGCTTCCTCGAACGAGGGGCGGCCCGGATTTTTTTGGGCCTGGGTGCAACCGTAAAGATGCGCTTTGGCGGCTGGGCCGAACGGTGCTAAGTTACGCGCGATGCGTGGATTTTTGTGGGGATTAGCTTTTCTGCTGACGAGCGCCGCGGTATTGTGCGCGGCTGGGCGCATGACGGCGGATGCTTCGCGATGGCAGCAGCGGCGGGCGCGGGCGGCGGTGGCGTTCAACGACGGGGTGTTGCTGGTGCACGCCGAAGTTCCCGGCGAAGAGACTGCCGACGGATTCCGGCAGGATCCGATTTTTTATTATTTCACCGGCCTCGAAAATACGGCGGATGCGCTGCTGGCGATCGATGGTCCGTCGAAAGAGTCGTGGCTTTTTCTTCCTCCTTCCATGCCGCCTCCATTTTCTTTCCTGGGTTTGAAGCCGGAAATATTGCCTGGGCCGGAAACCGCGAAGCGGCTTGGCGTCGATCACGCGGTGGATTGGTCCGAACTGCAAAACTTTTTGGCGCAGCGGGCCGCGTCGCCGATGCGGCTGTACGTTGCCCCAGGACTTTCGTCCGGCGTGAATATGCCGGCCAGCGTGACGGGATTCAGCGCGCCGCATATCCCGATGTGGGCGCAGATGATCAAGGAAAAGTGGCCCTCGTTCGAACTGGTCGAAGCGAGTCGAAAAGTTTCGGACCTGCTGACGGTGCAGGACCCGGAAGAGATTGCGGCTTTGCGCGCGGCGGGAAAGGCGAGCGTGGTGGCGGTTTTGGCGGGGATGCGCGCGATTCGTCCGGGTAAAACGCAGCGCAGTGTGGAAGCGGCGGTGGTGCAGACGTGTTGGGACGCGGGCGCGCATGGGATTTCGTTTTGGCCTTGGGCCATGTCCGGCGCAAATGGAGTTTTTCCTGCGCCGTTTGGTTCGCTCACTCGTTATGACCATTTGAATGCGGTGATGGCGGCGGGCGATTTGGTGCGGCTGGATATCGGTTGCGAGTGGGAACACTATCAGGGCGATCTGGGCCGGACGATTCCGGTCTCCGGGCATTTCACGGACGAGCAGCGCGAAGTTTGGAATATTTTTATCGCGGCCTATCAGGCGGGAAGCAAATCGTTGCGGGCGGGCGTGACCCGCGAGCAGGTCTTCGCGGTGTGGCGCGAGGAACTTCTGCGTCATAAAGATTCGGCGAAAAGCGAAATGGCCCAGCGCGCGATTGCGGAGTGGTCGCAACGGGAGAGAGTTCCCTTCTGGCAGATTCACGCGATCAATTTGGTGGAGGGGAATATTTCCGGGCCGTTGCAGGAAAATACTACGCTGGATTTCGAGCCGATCGTTTCGATTGGCGGGCAGGGATATTATTTGGAAGATATGTTTTTGATCACCAAGGACGGCGCGGAGTTGTTGACGCCGGGGGTGCCGTACTCGGCGGAAGAGATTGAGGCGGCGATGAAGTAGGTTTGCTGTTGGTTGTAGGCAATGGTTGGCCTCGTTTTCTTCCTGCTGTAGATCAACGTTGAGTGATTGCTCGTGGTTTGAGGGCGCGTCGAAGGCGCTGCGCGCGGGCGGGTGCGCTTGGACTGTACGAAGGCTCGCGCGAGAAGGCCGCGCGAGCGGTAGGGCGTCGAAAGGCATCTTTTTCCCAGCCCTTCCGGGCTGGGCTAGACTGTGCCGCCCCTCCGGGGCTGGTTTTCGGTGTGGGCCTCGGTTGGCGGAGGCGCTTCGCGCTGGATCGTTCGGTGGTGCGGGCAGCTGCGAAAAAGCGGCGGCAGAGCCGCCGCACTCTACAATGGGCTGGGCGCGGCCTGCGACTAGGAAGCTTCGCGATACGCCGTGATGAGGGCAGCGCGCTTCGCGTCGTCGCGGGTTTCAGTTTGTGATGAAAGGCTGGACGACGGCGGTTAGGGCGTCGCCGAGCTTGCGGTGATCTGGCGGGTCGAGGTGGATGCCGTCGATGGAGCTGGAGTGGACGACGGTTTCGGCGTCGAAATGGTGGCAGGTCAGGTCGGCGGCGATTTGGGCGTAGGCTTGGGCCAGGCCTTGGCAGCGGTTTTCGGCGCCGTGAAATTTCTGCGCTACGAATCCGCGGGGCTGGAGAATTCGCGGCGGAGAGACGATCAAGATCGGCGGCGCCGGCATGCCGGGCTCGATGGGCGCGGTGCGGATTTGATTTACCAGCACGCCGATGCCACGGGCGGCGGACCAGGCGTTGTTGTACGGATGGCAAAACTGAAAATCGTTGGTGCCGAGCATCAGGATGACCAGTGCGAGCGGCGAATGAATTTCGATGCGTTGGGCGAGGCCCGGTGCGCCGTTGCGTCCGGGCTTGAAGGGATCGTCCCAGACGGTGCGGCGGCCGTTGAGGCAATCTTCGATGACGCGGGCGTGCTGGCCGGAAGCGTTCAGATTATTTTCGAGAACGCCGGGCCAGCGTTGATCGAAAGGCAAGCGCTCGCGCGTATCGGGAATGATGCCCCAGGAAAGTGAATCGGCGTAGACCAGGATGTGGCGCATGGTCCATGTGTAACAGAACCGCGGCGGAAGCGGAAGCAAGGCGCGGCGATGGCAATCGCCCGTTTTAGGCCGTCATTCTGAGCGAAGCGAAGAATCTCATCCAGTCGTGAGTCGCGCGGGCCATCACGTCGAAGGCGGCTTGCTTCGTCGTAGTGGGATGGGCGCGGGAGCATGGATGAGATTCTTCGTCGCCCAAAGCGCTCCTCAGAATGACGGCCTAAAGGCGGGGCTGGGCGAAGGGGCGATGGTGCTTGGACTGTACGAAGGCTCGCGCGAGAAGGCCGCGCGAGCGGTATGCGCTTCGCGCCGAATTATTCCCGGACCTTACGGTCCGGAGCTAACTTAGCTGCCGACCCCTGCGGGCTGGCTTGGTGTGCGCGGAGTTTGGTTGTGCGGGACGCTTCGCGCTGGAATATTTTATGACGTGGGCGGCTGGGGAAAAGCGGCGGCAGAGCCGCCGCACTCTACAGTGGGCTGGGGGCGGGTACGCGTTACGGACGCTTCGCGATGCGGTGGGAGGCGGGCTTCGCGCGGCGATTGGAAAGAATTTGCGTTTAGTTGGCGCCGGCGATGGCGGTGAGCAGGGCGGTGTCGGTGTAGCCGGGTTTTATGGTGATGTTGCTTTGCTCGCGGAGCTCGGCGAGGTATTGGCGGAGGCGGGGGGCGAGTTTTACGGCGGAAATGCTGTTGCGGATTTGGAAGTCGACTTTTTCCATGGGCTGAATTTCGGCGGGGAGATGGTCGTCGACTTTCAGAAATTCGAAACCGCTGCGGGTCTGGATTACTTCGGTGAGCTGGCCGGGGCCTAGTTTGAAAACGGCTGTTTCGATCTGTGGCGGGAGATCACCTTGTTTGAAGGTGCCGAGCGAGCCGCCGTCTTTCGCGGTGCTGCCCTGGGAATAGCGCATGGCGACTTGCACGAAATCGTCGCCGTTCAGGACGCTCGAGCGCAGGCCTTCGACTTTGCTTTTTATCCCGGGAAATTCTTCTTCTTTCTTGCCGTCGGTGCTGAGCGAAATTTCGGAGAGCACCACGCGTTCGGGGAGCGCGAAATCGTTCAGGTGCTGCTGGTAATACTGCTTCACTTCGTCGTTGGTGACGTCGAGGTGCGAGCCGACTTCGCGTTTGACGACTTCTTTCTGCAACATCCCGTCGCGCAGCGTGGTTTTGTAACCTTCCCAGGAAAGGCCGTTGGCTTCGACGCCTTTTTGCAAATCTTCGATGGTGGCCAGGCCGTTTTGCTGGCGAATTTCGTCGAGGCGCTTGTTGAGTTCGGATTCGACTTTGATGCCCATGTCTTTGGCGCGTTGGACCATCAGGGCTTGATCGATCATTCCGCGGAGAAGATCTTTTTGCTGGTCTTTGAATTGCGCTTCGATTTTCTCGGGCGGGCAGGATTTGCAGTCGCTGGTGGTTTCGTCGCGGAGTTGTTGTTCGGCTTTTTGGTAGTCGACGAGGGTGATGGGTTCGTTGTTCACGGTGGCAACGATTTCGGTGGGTTTGTTTTGTGCGCGGGAGGGCGCGGGCGATGCGATTAGGATCGCGACGGCGGCGAACGCGAGGGGCGTGATGAAGAATGCG
Organism: uncultured Acidobacteriota bacterium; assembly: GCA_963711325.1. Taxonomy (GTDB): domain Bacteria; phylum Acidobacteriota; class Terriglobia; order Acidiferrales; family UBA7541; genus Palsa-295. The sequence goes on from CAVQDR010000003.1 coordinate 1,084,829, forward strand.
TGGCGGCGATTTTTCATGAACATTCTCACACCACGATTGTAGCCGGAAATTTGGGTCCGCGCGCAACGGCGTGTCGCACCTCCGGCGCTCCGGAGTTTTTTTGTGTTCGTTTTCCCGGCCCTTACGGACCGGGCTAACCTATGGTGCAGACCGGGGACATGGCTGACAGATTAGACCGGGGACATTCCTGACACTGCGGACGACTGGGGCGTGTAGAACGGCGAGATGCCCTGGAAAGCGAGCAGTGTGATGGATGAGCGAGTGCGGTTTGTGTTGGAGCAGGCGCGTGGTTTGCAGACCATGACCGAGTTGTGTGAGATCTACGACATTGCGCGCCAGACCGGTTATTACTGGCTGCGGCGCTACCGGCAGGGAGGGCTGGAGGCGTTGCACGATCGCGACCGGGCTCCGCGTCGGCATCCGAACCAGACCGCGGCGAAAGTCGAAGAGGCGGTACTCGAGTTGCGGCGGGCGCACATGAGTTGGGGGCCGCGCAAATTGAAACGAGTTTTAGAACGCGAGCGGCCGCTGCGACCGTGGCCGGCGACCAGCACCATCGGCGCGCTGCTGGCGCGCGAAGGATTGGTGGTGGCGCGCAAGAAGCGGCGACGCGCGCCGCCCTACACCGAACCTTTTGCCGCAGCCGATGCGCCGAATCGAGTGTGGTGCGCCGACTTCAAAGGCTGGTTTCAAACCGCGGACGGCGAGCGCATCGATCCGCTGACCATCACCGATGCCTGCAGCCGCTATTTGCTGCGTTGCCAGGCGGTGGAGAAGATGGATTACACGCGAGTGCGAGCGATTTTCGAATCGGCCTTTCGCGAATGCGGCCTGCCGGGCGCGATTCGCACCGATAACGGCGCGCCGTTTGCGTCGCGCGCGATCGCCGGGCTATCGCGGCTGGCGGTGTGGTGGATGAAGTTGGGGATTGTACCGGAGCGCATCGCGGCCGGTCATCCGGAACAGAATGGACGGCACGAGCGCATGCATCGCACGTTGAAGCAGGAAACGGCTTCGCCGGCGGCGGCGAACCGGCGGGCGCAACAGCGGGCGTTCGATCATTTTCGCCGGGAGTACAACGAAGAGCGTCCGCACGAAGCGCTGGGATTGGAAACGCCGAGCGCGGTGTACGCGGGCTCGGCGCGCGCGTATCCGGCGCGCGTGCCGGAACCAGAATACGGCAGTGCACTGCTGGTGCGACGGGTGCGAGATCGAGGAGATTTTTCCTGGAAGCATCAGCATGTGTTTCTGAGTGAGACTTTGATCGGAGAGCAGATTGGATTGTTGCCGGTCGATGAGCGGTTTTATACCGTGTACTTCGGCGCGTTTCCGATCGCGCGGTTCGATAGCTATCGACGGTTGACCAGGCCGCTGCCGAAAGCGAAGGATTACTCCGGGGCTGAGGCAGGAGAAGGGGAAGGCTCCCCTTCCCCTGCACCCCATCCCCTCCAAGCCCGACCAGAAAAAGTGTCAGGGATGTGCCCGGTCTAAAGTGTCAGACATGTCCCCGACCGCACACCTATGCCGCCCCTGCGGGGCTGGTTCGCGGTGGCGTGACGATTCGCTTGGCGCTGCGCGCGAATTGCTTTTGCCGGAGCTAAAGCTCCGCCTCTAGGAGGCAAAACCGTTTCCGCGACGCAATCCGCTTCTCCTGGTATTTCTGTTCGGCACTCAACCGTAGTTGGCCGTCATCCAGAGCGGAGCGAAGGATCTCTCTTCGATTGAGGACTGGGCAAGAAGTGAAAATCCAAGAGAGATCCTTCGTCGCGAAAGACGCTCCTCTGGATGACGGCCAGAGGCGGTTCGGCGATGAGGCGGCAGTGATCGTCACCATCAAATGGCCCGCGCAATGACGATCAGACCATGACGGATTCGACGGGGCGGCGGGGGCTGGGGTGGGCGGTTTGGGTGGGGTAGCCCATGTAGAAGACGAAGGTGGGCTGCCACTCGGCGTCGCCGGTGAATTCGTTCAACATGGCTAGGCGCGTGGGCGGCTTTTCGTGGGCGCGTTGGTGGTCGACCATTTCTACTAGTTCGTTGCAGGGGCGGGCGGCGACACCGCGGGCGGTGGCTAGGAGGTGGACGCGCTGCCAGATTTGTCCGGCGCGGAGGGATTGCGCCTGGTCGTAGCGGTCGCGGACGGCGATGAAACCGATGACTGGCGCGCTGAGCATGAGGTCTACGTAGGCGTTTTTGTCGCCGTGGGCGGCGGCCCATTGCAACATGCGCGGGGTCATCATTTTTGCGGCGGCGTCGGCGACGGGCGGCAGGCCGAAGGCGTCGACGGTGAGTCCGTCGCGATGTTCCTGGACGGCGGACCATTTCAGGCGGATCCAGCTGTTGCTGGCGCGCTCGACGTCGGGATCAGAATAGATTTCGTTGTTAGCGGCGGAGCTGGCGGCGGCGATTTTCTGGCGGTCGGCTTCGGCGGTGAAGAGGAATATCTTCGCGTCGGGTGTGTAGGGAGCGCCATGAACCGCGCTTGCGTTCCCTACGGCGACTTCACCTGGCAAGAGCTGTAGCGCGTCGAGAAAATCTTGCGGCAGCGGTCGATGCGGGTCGTAGGCGGCGCGATTGGTGTGGCGGCGCGGGATCGCGTCGTAGAGTTCGCTCGCGACGAGCTTTCCTGGCGCGAGATCGACGCGGGCGACGAGTTGGGTCGGGGCGTCAGTGGGACTTGGCGGCGAAAGTTTTCCGGCTCGAGCGTGACCGTGGCGTCGTAGCCGTTCGCGGCTGCGGCGAGCAGTAGATTTTCCAGCGCGCAGCCGATGCCGATGTGTTCTTCGCGGAGATAAGGATCGAGCGCGCCGACATTGCGGCGGGTGTCGAGATGCAGCTCGATCGCGTTGCTCGAAACTTTGAAAAGCCAGGGCTGGGTATTGTGCGGGCTGGCGGCGAGAATCGCGGCCCGGACGAGGGCGAGCGGGCTGCCGTTTATATCTGCGTCACGCCAATTTTTCCAGGGTTCGTAGGCCGGCCCCTGGCCGATGCTGAAGACGCCTTGGTCGTAGGCGCGCCAGACGCCTCCGGCCGCGACCGCTACGGTGACCACACCTGCAGTTCTTCCGGCACCTTTCAGGAACGCTCTGCGCTGCACGGGTTACCTCACGCTAATTTATACGGGTGAGGCGGCTGGAACGTTTCATCTGTAGAGCCGTAGGACAGACTCTCAGCCTGTCTGCACCCCACTTTCAGTGGGGTGTACCTTTCGACCGTGTGTTCGACCGCTTTGGCCGGGGTGCATTGCGCACTCCATTCGCGCACGCCTGACAACTTCGAAATGAATCCCGGGGACATACAAAACTGAGCGGTTCTCGCGGAGTGCGGTGGCACGTCCGCCTCTTTGGACGGACCGCCGCCGGCCAGCCAAGCTTCCTTCCAGCAAAACGTAGCCTCGAACGAAGGCGCTTCGTATCAATAGCACCCCGCCGGCGGCCGCATGCCCGTGGCCCCGACAAACAAACGGGTATTGCCGTGGCATGCGTTTGACGTGTTCGAGCCTACGGGTCAGCGACTCCGTAGTAGCGTGGCCGGCGGTGGTCCGTCCTGAGGGACGGACGGGCCTCCGCACTCCGCGGGAACCGCGCGTGTGTGTGCCTTAACGAGGTGTGGACTCGACCGATCGGATTCAGCTTTGGTGCAGCGAAGTGTCTAGATACGGTGATGGGGGGCTATTGCAATTTGGCGTATTCGGATTTGGCGGCGATTAGGACGGGGATGTTGGGGTCGGCATCTTTCCACAGCGCGAGGAAATCTTTGTAGGCGGCGAGGGCGCGGACGCGGGCGGCGTCGGCATCGGCGCCTTGCGAAGTCTTCGCGATGAGCGCATTCGCGCGGGCCACGCCGAGCCGCGCCAGCGCGCCAGTCCAGCAGTTCCACACGATGCCGCTGTGGTCGAGAATTCTCTGAAACTCCGCCGCGGCCGGTGCGCCCTGCCCGGCCGCGAGATACGCTTGGCCCCGAATGTACGTGGGATACATGCAGGAAATATTCAGCACGAATGGAATCTGCCCCAGTTCCAGCGGCGCCGTAACCGGTTCGAGCGCGCTCAGCGCGGCGGCGGGATCTTTTTTATTCAGCGCCAGTTGCGCGCGGATGGCCGGAAGCCACAGCGACTGGATCTGCGTGTCCAGCGGGTGAGCCTTGTCCAGCGTCTGCGCCATCGATTCGGCTCTCGCCGCTTCGCCGGCCATCGCGTACGCCAGCGCGGTTTCCAGCTGCACGCCCTGGCTCGCCGGCGCCAGCTTCAACGCCTCCGCCGCGGACTGTTTCGCATCCGCGCTATTTCCATAGGCGGCTTGCTGCACCGCTTCATTCGCTTGCCAGATGGCACCGCTTTCCTTGCTGTCCGCTTTGATCGCGGATTCCACGGACCGCTTGGTCAGTTCGCGCGCTTTGCTCACGCGCCCGGCGTAGGCCTCCGTATCCGCTGCCTGTGCAAGCCCGTTGTTTTCGAAATCGGGGTTGCCTGCGAACCACTTTTGCTCTTCGGCTATCGCTGCGGAGTCGGAATTCAAAAACGCGAGCGCGTACAGGACGGAATGCAGGCCTCCGTAGTCTCTGTATTGCGCCGGTGCATCGTGGATGAGCTGCCGCGCCTCGTCGAACCGCTGCATCGCGACTTCAAGGTTGACGAGGTTGGCGTACCCATCGACGGAAAGCCCGAGGCGCTTGCCTTCACGTGTGGCATCCGCTGCTTTGTCGAACTCTCCCTTCAAGCCGTATAACAAGCCCAAATTGCCGTGCGCGCCCGCGCTCCGCGGGTAATTATCAATGAATTCCTGCACAGACTGTACAGCCTTATCCAGCTCGCCGGTGACGTTTGTGTAGTAGTCGCCCTCGATGATCAGTTTCTCTTTCTCGCTAGCGTGTTCCCTCAGCTCAAAGGCCTTGGTGTAGTACTCGTTGGCCCGCCCGGGCTCATACTGATCGGTGTAATCGACGCCCAAAGCGCTGTAGGCCCGGGCGAAATTCGGATCGAGCTGGACGGCTCGGAGGTCATAAGGCACCGCGGCCGCAGAACCTTTCTCGTCCGCGGTTTTTACAGCAAGGCTATGCGCTTGCAGGGCTTCCAGCGAGGAAGTCGTGGCCTGCGTCAACGGAACATCCAGCTTCTGCACCGTCGCCAGCGATTCGCCCAGATCGCTGCGCAGTTTGGTTGCGCCGTCTCCGAGAGCATCGAGGACTTTTTCTTTGGTTGCCGCGGTGACCTGCTTTTCAGCCAGCGGATCGCCGGTCTGGCAATTCACAGCTTTCAATCCCAGCACGTACTCGCTGCCCAGGCTCGCAATCGTTCCGGCGATGTAGGCTTTGCTTCCGGCGCGCTGGCACACTTCGCGCGTCACGTCCGGCGTAAGCTTCGTATCCTTCGGGCGGGTCATCAACTTCAGCGTCGCGGCGACTTTATTGTCGGGAAGCACGTTCAAAAACGGCGACTGGTTCAGCGAGACGGTGAGTGCGGTTTTCAGCGTGTCGTCGAAAACCGGATCGCCCGTGGTGTTGGTGAAATCGCCCAGCACGATCGTGTCTTTCTCGGTGAGCCGGTTCGCTTGCGCGTGGCGCGCGTAGTACAGCCACACCGCCGCCGCGATTACCACCAGTGCGAGCGCGGCTGCGGGGACCAGAACCTTCCATCGTGTGTTGCGCGGCGCGGGAGCTTCGCTAATTTGCGGGGCGAGCTGCGTCGCCGGCGGCGCGACGGCGGCCGCCGAACTCGATCCCGCGCCGCCGCTGGGCTGCTGCGGAGCCACGTGCGTCGCAGACAGGTGCGCAGCCGGGACAGCTCCCGAGCCCGTGGTGGAGACGCGGCCGGAATCCGTGTCGCGCTTCAGCCGTTGCAGGTCCGTGCGCATTTCAGACGCGTGCTGGTAGCGCAGGTCGCGATTTTTCTCCAGCGCCTTGTTGATGATTCGCTCGAGTTCCGCCGGCACCGCGGGATTGAGCCGCACCGGAGCGATCGGCGCGCGATTCAGAATCTCATCGAAAATTTCCGCCGAGCTGCCGCCCGAAAAGCCCTGCTGCCCGGTGACCATTTCATACAGCACCAAACCGAAAGAAAAAATGTCGGTACGCGCCATCCAGTTCTTTTCCCCGGGCCTGTTCGGGTGACATGTACGCCAGCGTGCCCATGGCCGCGCCGGGCGTGCTCAACTCCAATTCCTGCTGCGTCCGCGTCGCGTCGCCATCGACGCCCGATTTCGTCTGCACTTTGGCCAGACCGAAATCGAGAATCTTCGCGTGGCCCCGCTTGGTGACGAAAATATTCGCCGGCTTGATATCGCGGTGAACGATGCCTTCGGCGTGCGCCGCGTCTAGCGCATCGGCAATTTCGGCGGCCAGCGTCAAAGCGAGGTCCAGCTCCATCGGCCGGCCGGAAATCTGGTGCTTCAGCGTCACGCCATCCAGAAATTCCATGGCGATGAACGCTTCGCCCGCGCGCGTCGTCAATTTCGTAGATGGTGCAGATGTTGGGATGGTTCAGCGCAGAGGCGGCTTTGGCTTCGCGCTCGAAACGCGCCAGCGCCTGGGGATCTTTGGCGACCTCGTCAGGAAGGAATTTCAGCGCCACGAAGCGGCTGAGCTTGATATCTTCGGCTTTGTAGACAACCCCCATCCCGCCACCGCCGAGCCTCTCGACGATGCGGAAATGCGAAACGGATTGACCGATCAGTGAGTCGGGGCTGGGCACGCCGCGCACATCTTAAGTGCGGGTGAACAGCAAGTCAACGAAACCAAGAAGCTGTGCCGCAGCATCACTTTCAGTCAGTAGAAGTGGGACAGCTTTCAGCCTGTCCTACTGATACAGGATTACTTCAGCTTGGCGTATTCGGCTTTGGCTTGGAGCAGCACGGGTAGGTCGGGGTCGGCGTCTTTCCACTTCGCGAACAAATTCTGATACGCGACGCGGGCTTTGGCGTCGTCGCCGGCCACCGCGTAAGCGCGGGCGAGTCCGAGGTAGGCCATGATGGCGTTTGGGTTGTTGATGACGACGCCAGAACGATCGATGATCTTCTGAAATTCGGCCGCCGCTTCCTTCCCCTGCTTCAGCGCGAGATACGCTTCCCCTCGAATGTAGGGAATATACAGACCGGGAGTGACGTTGCCGATGGCCGACTGGCCTAGCTCATACTTCTGCGCCGATGCGAGTTCGTCGAGAGCTTTCTGAGGATCGTGCTTGTTTAGCGCGATCTGCGCCCGAATTGTTGGCAGATAGTTCGAGTTCAAAGCCGTGTCGGTGCTGGATAGCTTGGCGAGGGAATCCGCCATGGCCTCCGCTTTCGCGGTGTCACCGGCGAAGGCCAGTCCGAGAGCGGTGAGGTAGCCGAGGTCTCGGCCTGATCCAAGCGCCAGCGAAGCAGCGGCATTTCTCCTGGCGTCCTCCGGATATCCAAACATCCCGGCGCGAATGGTAGCTTGCCCCCAGTACGATGCTGCCGTTTCCTTTTCGCCGGCATGCACGGCCAGATCCGCAGCCTGCTTGGTGAGCGTCGCCGCGTTGCGATACTGCCCATAGTAAGCCAGCGTGTCGGCCTCGAGTTCGACTAAATTATCCTCGACTCCCTCTTTACCCCGTGACCAGGCGACTTGCTCCGCCATAACCTTTGGGTCGTTCTTAATAAAGGCCAGCATGTACAGAGTAGTGCGCAGGAAGCCGGTGTCGAGCTTCTTGGCCTGTGCGTCCGCGGCCAGAGACGCCGCTTCGTCGAAGCGATTCAGGGTTATGTAGTTGCCGATGAGGTTGGTGTAGTTCAGGCCGCTGGGGTTCATCTTGAAGGCCATCTCGGCGTCGGCCAGCCCTTGCGAGTAATCGCCGAGTTCGGAATCGATGGCCCCGAGATTGGTGTAGGGAATATTGTCGCGCGGGTAGGCTTTTTCCCAAGCCTCGTACACCTCGCGCGCCTTCGCTAAATCGCCCGCCGCGTACTGATCATAGTGCGCGTCAATGTAGAAACGCTCGCGTTCGCTGACGCGGTCACGCAACTCGTACGCTTTCGAAGCGTTCTGCGCCGCCAGGCTCAACTCACCGATGTCGCCGTAGGCCGTCGCGATTGCGGCATAGGCCATCGCGAAATTCGGGTCGAGCTGGATGGCTTTCTGCAGCAGCGGAATCGACGAAGCGAAATCGCTGTTTCCGGTGAGCGTGCGCGCCTGGCTGTACGCCTGCAAAGCTTCGAGCGAGGAAGTCGAGGCCTGTTCCACCGGGGTATCAAACTTTTTCACGGTGGAAAGCGATTCGCCCAGCTTGGCACGCAAGTCCGTGGCGACTTTGCTGAGCGCATCGAGGACGTGATTTTTGTCCGGCGCGGTGGCCTGCGCGCTGGCCAGGGTTTCGCCGGAGTTGCAGTTCACCGCCTTGGCGATCAGCGTATATTCGCTGCCCACCTGCGCGATCGAGCTGTCGATGGTGGCCATCGAGTTGGTGCGCTGGCACACTTCGCGCGCCAGTGCCGCGGTGAGCCGCGCATCGGCGGGTTGCTGCATCATCTTCAGTGTTTGCTGCACGTGGTCTTCATCGATCAGCGTGAGGAACGGAGACTGCTCGAGCTGTACCGCCAGGCCCTGGCGCAGCGTACCGTCGAAGACCGCGTCGCCGGTGGTATTCAGAAAATCGCCGAGCACGACCACGTCTTTTTCGCTGAGCTTGGGCGTTTGGTGCAGGTAGAAGTAGCCACCGGCGGCGAGCAGCGCCGCGAGAACTGCGCCGCCGGCGATCCACTTGCCCATGGGACGATTGGTCGCGAGCGGCGAAGCCGGCGTCTCGGGTATTTCGGGCGTCGTGGCGGCTTCGGTTCGCGTGGAAGAGCGTTTTCCTGATCCAGGTTTCGCGGCAGATTTGCTCGAGCCCGACGTCGCGCGCGGCACCGCGCCGCTGGCACTGACCTCCGCCTCGCGTTCTTCTTCATCCTCGTTGTAGACCGGCCGACCGCTGGCGCTCGAATCGCGCTTCAGCCGCTGCAAGTCCGCGCGCATCTCAGAGGCGTGCTGGTACCGCAGTTTCGGATCTTTTTCCAAAGCTTTGCCGAGAATATCCTCCAGCTTGGGCGGCACGTTTGGATTCATACGCACCAGCGGTGGAGGAGTGCGATTCAAAATCGCATCGGTAATTATTCCGCTGGTCTCGCCGCGAAACGGCAGCACGCCGGTGGCAGCTTCGTACATCACGATGCCAAAACTAAAAAGATCGGTGCGCGCGTCCAGCACCCGGCCGCGAATTTGTTCGGGCGACATGTAGGCGACCGTGCCGACGGTAGTGCCGGGACTGGTGAGGTCCGCCTCGCTTACGCTGCGGGCGCCTTCGGTGGAGGCGGTTTCGTCGCGAACCTGGGTGGCCTCGCTCGCGCTGGCCAGTTGTTTGGCTAGCCCAAAGTCCAGGACCTTGGCGTGCCCGCGCGCGGTGACAAAAAGATTCGCGGGCTTGATGTCGCGATGAATGATGCCTTTGGAATGCGCGGCGTCCAGCGCATCGGCAATCTCGATGGCCAGCTCGAGCAGCAGGTCCAGCTCCAGCGGGCTGCCGTTGATGCGATGCTTCAGCGTAGTCCCGTCCAGGAACTCCATGGCGATGAACGGTTCGCCGGCCTGATCGTCAATTTCGTAGATGGTGCAAATGTTGGGATGGTTCAGCGCGGAAGCCGCCTTGGCTTCGCGTTCGAAACGGCTGAGCGCCTGGGGATCTTTGGCGACTTCGTCGGGCAGGAATTTCAGAGCGACAAAACGGCTGAGCTTTACATCTTCGGCTTTATAGACGACACCCATTCCGCCACCGCCGAGCTTCTCGACGATGCGGAAATGCGAAATCGTTTGACCAATCAGTGAGTCGGGGCTGGGCATTCGCCGCGCACATCTTAAGTGGGGCTGAAGAGCAAGTCAACGAAGCCGGGAAGCTGTGCCGTAGCATCACTTTCAGTCAGTAGCAGTAGGACAGCTTTCAGCCTGTCCTACTCGACTTGGCGGCGCGCCAAATTTCGCTTTACAATTAGCTTTTCCTTATATAAGATAGTCATTATGCACACTCTGGATGCTGCTTTCGCGGCTTTGGCCGACCCGACGCGGCGGGCGATTCTGGCGCGGCTGGCTAAGGGCGAGGCTACTGTCAATGAATTGGTTGAGCCGTTCGAGATGACTCAGCCTGCGATTTCGCAGCACCTGAAGGTGCTGGAAGATGCGGGACTGATCGTTCAACGCATCGACGGGACCAAGCGCCCGCGCCGGCTGGCCAAGGCGGGGATTGACGCGATGGACCAATGGCTGGCGATGTTGCGCAAAGCGCTGGAGGCAAATTACGACCGGCTGGACGGAGTCCTGGCGGGGATGGAAAAACACAAGAAAGGAGCAAAACGATGAGCAAGATGACGCTGAAGACCGAAGGCGATACTCACGTGATTGTGACCCGGCGTTTCGCCGCGACTCCGGAAGCCGTGTATCGCGCGCATACCGAGCCGAAATTGATCCAGAAATGGCTGCTGGGACCGGAAGGTTGGACGATGCCGGTCTGCATCAACGAAGGAAAACCCGGCGGCAAGTTCCGTTACGAGTGGACCAACGGCAAAGGCGCTGGATTCCACATCACTGGGGAATACGTGGAGCTGCAACCTTATAAGCGCATCGTGCACGTCGAGCGCATGCATATGCCGGATCCCACGCCAGACAATCATATTGAAACGAGATTTGAAGCCGACGGAGCCGGAACGTTGATGACCATGCGCATGACGCTGCCCGATGGCAAGACGCGCGCGGCGATGCTGGCGACCGGCATGGAACATGGCATGGAAGCGAGCTACGTCCGGCTGGAAGGACTGCTCTAGCGTTTACCGGCTGCGGGGAAATGTGCAGGCCAAATCTACGGAGGTTTCGGAATGATTTACAAAATATTGGGCAGCATTGCGTTGGTGTTGGTTCTGGTGGTCCTCTTTGCCTGGAAGTTCCACACGACCGTCAGCGTGGAACATACCTTCAACGGCTCCGTAGCGGACTTATGGAAAGTTTGGAACGATCCGGAATCGATTAAGAAATGGTGGGGCCCCAAGGGCTATAGCGGACTCGTCTTGCAGAACGACGTGCGTGACGGTGGCAGCTTTCTTTGGGCGATGAAATCTGACAAAGGAAAGATGAATTGGAATACCGGAACGTACCAGGAAGTCGTCGCCAACAAGAAACTCGTGTCGACGATGTCGTTCGCTACCGAGGACGGGAAAAGAATTCCCGGCTCGCAAGTAGCGGTTCCTGGACAGTGGCCGGACCAGATCACCGTTATCGTTGAATTCAGTGAAGCTGAGGGAAAGACGAAAGTCACTGTTACGGAAGTTGGCGTTCCGCTCATCGTGTCCCCGCTGATGAAGATTGCCTGGGGTCAGCAATTTGACAAGATTCAATCGTTGCTCTGAGTAGGAGAGGCTGAAAGCCTGTCCCACTGGAGTGGGCGGTGGTCGACTGGGCTGGGTTTTGTCGTGCGAAAGGGGTAATAGCGGATTGAGCCGGGTAGGACCGATTTGGGAAAAGGAGGGCTGAGGACTGGCTATAGTCAGATTAGGAGATTCTAATCGTGCCAGGCACCTTTCGCGGGACTCATCGGATTCTGCTGGTCTGTCTTCATTCTGTTTTGCGCGCAAAGCGGGCGCTCGCGCTGGTTGCCGCGCTGGGGTTGGTGATTTTCGGCGTCGCGGGATGCAATGGCGGGTTTCAGGGGACCACGCCGCAGGGGCCGGCGATCACCCAGCCGGTGAGCGTTACGGTGGAAGTGGGACAGACCGCGACGTTTAGTGTGACGGCGACCGGGACCGGTCCGCTCATGTATCAGTGGTACGAAAACGGGATGCCGATCAGCGGCGCAAATTCCAGCAGTTACACGACTCCGGCGACGGCCTTGAGCGACAGCGGGTCGGTTTTCACGGTGACGGTATCGAACCAGGAAGGCACGGTAAAAAGCATGGGCGCGACGTTGACCGTGCTGCTTCCGGTAGCAAAAAGTTTAGTTCCCTCTTCGGCAACGCCACCCTACAACTCTTCGGTGAATCTAATTCCTACATTTTCGGGCGGGACGGCGGTGATCGGTTCGATGGGCGTGGGAAGTTCGGACATTACCGCTTCGGCGGTGAGCGGCGGTTCGTATCCGACTCCGCTGCTGACTTCGGCGAAGACCTATACGCTGACGGTTACGGATTCCAAGGGCAACGTGGTTTCGACGACGTGTCTGGTGACGCCGACCATGGTGACCATCACGCCGATTAGTCCGGCGAATCAGACTTTTGCGCCGGGGATGTTGAGCTTCACGGCCACGGCCAGCGGCGGGGTGACGAATAATTTGACGTGGACGGCGAGCGCCGGGACGTTTGTCGGAAATGTGTGGACTTCGCCGACGGTGCCGGGCACGTACACGATCACGGCGACCAGCGTCGACGAGCCGTCTGTATTTGTTACGACGACGGCGGTGATCAGCGGCCCGGTGATTATGACGCAACCGGTGAGCCAGCACGTCTGCACCGGCGGGAACATCGTGCTGTCGGTGAGCGCGACGTACGCGACGAGCTACCAGTGGAATTTCAATGGCGCCCCAATTCCGGGAGCGACGAGCTCGACGTACACGGTTCCGGCAGCGGGCGCAGCGAATGCGGGAAATTATTCGGTGACGGTCACGAACGGAGTGGGCAGCGTGACTTCGAATGTGGCGACGGTGGCGGTGGGATCGACGATCACCTCGAACCCGATGAGCCTGACCGTGGTGCCGACGCAGACGGCGATGTTTGCGGTAGCGGCGCAGGGGCTGGGGCCATTCACCTATCAGTGGTATCAGATCGCGTCGGGAGCGAGCGCTGGAACAGCGATTGCCGGCGCGACATCCAGCACGTACATCACTCCGCCGGTGGATACGACTTTCAACGGCGATCAGTATTACGCGGCGGTGACGGATTCTTGCGCGGGCACTCCGCTCAACAGCACGGCGGCGACGTTGACGGTGCTGGCCGGAAATGCGGCGCCGACGATTATCGTGCAGCCCGTGGGGCAAAGCACGCCGGTGGGCGGCACGCCTACTTACAGCGTGGTTGCTTCCGGTACGCCGGCGCTCACTTATCAGTGGTACGTGATTCCGGCGGGGCAAACGGCGGGAGTCTTGGTATCGGGCGCGACGGCTTCGAGTTACACCCTGCCCGGAACCAGCACTGCTGCCACCGACGACCAGGACAAATATTACGTGGTGGTCACGAACGCTTATGGGCAGGCGGTTTCGCAGCCGGCTCCGCTGGCGGTGGGCAACGGAATTTTGCTGCAGATTACCGGGCAGCCGATGACGCAGTACGTGAATTTGGGCGCGCCGGCGACGTATATGGTGACGGCGGTTTCGAGTCTGCCGCTGACGTATCAATGGTTCGAAGCGCCGCCGGGGAGTTCGACGTTTACGGCGATTCCGGGAGCGACTGGCGCGACCTACACGCAGGCGCAAACCGCGGGTACGGATTCCGGTTCGGTTTTTTATGTGGTGGTGAGCAACGGAGTATCCACGTCGGTGGTCAGCGCTTCGGCGGGATTATTTGTTGGGCCGCTGCAAGGAGTGGCGAATCTTTGCGACCCGACCTGGTCGCCTTTGGGCGACGCGACGGCCGAATCGGGATGCAGTTTTCAGCTGACTTCCGCGACGGGCGATCAGCTGGGTTCGATCGTGTGGCCGAATCTGATTTCCACCGGCGATATTCAACTCAGCTTTACGGTGACGATCAGCGATCCGAGCGCGCTGCCAGCGGACGGCTTCACCGTGGTGCTGGGAGATCCATCGACGGGCGCGACGCCGACGAGCGTGGGCACCCAGGGGATGGGATTGGGAGCCTCAGGAATTCCGGGTTCGGTTTTTGGATTTGACACCTATCACAATGGCGGCGACCCGATGGTTCCCTACGTGGGGGTGGGACGCAGCGATGCGACGCTATTCGAAAAGCCCTGGTTCAACACGAATACCAACATTCCGGCGCTGGCCGTGGGCGGAACGTCGGTCACGCATAGCTACACTGTATCGATTATTCAGGGGCAGATGACGATCACGCTGGACGGCGTGCAAGTGATTTCCGGCAGCGTGTCGGTTCCGGCGGTGGCGTATCTGTACATCACGGCGTCGACCGGCGGATCGTACGAGCAGACGGTGATCAGCAATGTGTCCGCTACGGTTTCCGTGCCGGCAAATTGAAGTGGGGGCGGTTTCGTTTTTACGTTTAGGTTTAGGAGAATTTCGAATGCGATCGTTGGGCCTGGCAATATTTTTATTGTTGGTGGGGGCGAGCGCGGCTAGCGCTCAGGATTCGTTTCGCGGCGATGCGGCGGCGACGTATCAGTGGGTGCACAGCAACGCCGGGCCGGGACAGTGCGGCTGCTTTGGATTGAATGGCGGCGGGCTTTCGGGATCGTGGAATTTTCAGGGGCCGTGGTCGTTGGTCGTGGACTTCAGCGCGGGACACGCGAACAACGCGCCGACGGCGGGGAGTTCGTTGACGCTGACGTCGTACATGATCGGGACGCGCTACGCGATTCCGCAGCCGTGGTTCGAAGGCAAACATAAGCCGCAGCCCTTCGGGCAATTCCTGATGGGCGCGGCGCACGCGGGCGGCGGTGTGGCGGGATTCGGCGATGGCACTTACGAATTTGCTTTGCGGCTGGGCGGAGGAATCGACGTCCCGGTAACGCCACGATTCGCGGTGCGCGCGATTCAGGTGGATTATTATTTAACGGAATTCGCCAACGCGACCAACAACCGGCAGAACAATGTGCTGGTGGGCGCCGGGATTGTGTTTCACTGGTCGCGCTGAGATAACTCCGCACGAAATCGCAGAGACTCCCACGAGGGCCGCGCGATCGGCGGGAGGCGAATCAGGCCCTAGCCGGCGGAATCACGCCTAACTGCATCATCAGCCCGAGCGTATCCATGATGATGCGCGTTTCCTTGATTCGGCCTTGCTGCAAACGGTCGATGACCACGCCCCAGACGCGGACTTTTTTCCCGGTGGCCGGCACGCAAGGGTTTCATGATGAGTGCCTCACCGGTCATGTCGAACTGAAGGATCGCGAAACTTGGAGCGGAGGCTCAAAAAACACAGGATGACGATGAGCGATATGAAAAGCCGGACCACTGCGATTGCTTCGAGTTTCGGTGGTGGAATGGCAACAAAATGCTGGACGACATAGGAGGCCATGGAGGCGGCGACAAGGGCGCTCACCACGCGAGGAAAGCCGGGCTTGAACGTAAATGAAGAGACGAGACAGAAGATGGCGGCGATGGCGGCCAAAGGCACGTAGAAGTACTGTCTGCCCAGAAACACCGCGGGATCGCCTCTTAGTAGGTAGTACATGTCTTCGAAAAAGAAAAAGGTGAGCGAAACGATCGTGGCCACGATTCCGATCGCAACGAACGGCGTTCCCAGCGGACCGACCAGCCATGGGATCTTCCATCGCGTTGTCTTTTGCTTAGAGTTCATCGTTTAGTTCACTTCACTGAGGCCAGCGCACCGAGGGTATCGCAGGTCGCTGCTCAAGCCAACGCCTTGCATACTCAGAAAACAATTCTGGCATGACGCTAGGGCAAATCTGCGCGAGCGATTATTCTGGGGCGTGGCTGAAAATTTCGAGACTGCGCCGCATGCGACGCGGGAGACGGCGACTGGGGCGCCCGTCGTGAGCACGGCGGCGCGTCCGGCGACGAACATGGCGGCGAACTTGGTGGTGCGGGTTCGGGCTTGGCTGCGGACGCTGACGTTTCGGTCGGTGGTGAAGTGGCTGCTGATTTTCGCGGCGGCGCTTTGGTGCTTGGGCGTCTTGATGCTGGTGGCGGCGCGGTGGATCGACCCGCCGACTACTGCGGTGCACATGGAGCGGCGTCTGCAGGCTTTCGTTCATGGCGCGCCTTATCACGAGCGCTACGAATTTGTGCCGTTGGCGCAGATCGCGCCGGATTTTCAGCATGCGGTGGTCGCCGCGGAGGACGCGCGTTTCTACCAGCATCACGGATTCGATTGGGACGCGATCGAGCTGGCTGCCGAAGGCGACATCGAGGGCGGACGGATTCGCGGCGGCTCGACCATCACCCAGCAGCTGGTGAAAAATTTATTCTTCGGCACCGGGCGTTCGCTGCTGCGCAAAGGCGCCGAGTTTACGCTGGTTCCGGTGGCCGAAGTGGTGCTGGGCAAGCAGCGCATCCTGGAGCTGTATCTCAACGTAGTCGAGTGGGGCCCGGGCGTGTATGGCGCGGAAGCGGCCAGCCGCTACTACTACCACACGTCCGCGCGCAGCATCGACCGGCAACAGGCGGCGAACCTCGCGGCCATTTTGCCGCTGCCACTGAAGCGCCGTCCAGATCACATGACGCGCTACAGCGAAATTATTCAGGAGCGGATGCGGCAGGTGGGTTGGTAAGTTCGCTAAATATTGTCAGTGTTCCAGTCTTTCGCCCAATACGCCGTCAAGCCCAGCGCAATGAAGCCCGTCAGTGCGGCGCAGACCGACATCCAGCGCAAATTGTTGGCTTCCCCGATGTCGAAGAGCCTGACTCCGATTTGCACGAGAGTGCATAGAAACCCAACCTGCATGGCGACGGGCCAATTGTATGCCGCCCCGGTCACGGACAGGCACAGCGCAAGGAGCGGGCCCAAGAGCAGCGCGCCGGCGGCGGAAAAACCAAAATCGACGATTCCGCGGATGTGCAGAAAAGACCCAAGGAGAACAACGAACAGGGTGGTCAAATTGATCGAGAGCGAAATGCTTCTGATTGCAGGATCGGCGGTCAGCAGCCAGAACGCGAGACCTGAGGCTGCGATGAACAGCAGAAGAAACGTGGCGAAATTTGCGAAGGCGTCGCCCTCAAAACTCGAATAAGAGAAGTATAGGGCCGCGAAAACCAGGAGAGAGCCGCAAAAACCACCGGCCTTCCACGGGCTTCGCGGCAGAAGAAACCATTGGAGCGAGTTCAGAAGCAAAAGCGCGGGCACAAATACGGTCAGAAATTCCGCGCCCAAAGCATTTCTTCCATGCTGGAACCAAATTCCTAAGCAAAAAAACAACACCACTACGAGGGCGTACGCACGCTTGCTCATCGGCTCAGCCGCATCATGCACTGGGCGGTGGAATTACGCCAAGTTGAATCATTAGGCCGAGAGTGTCCATGATGATGCGGGTTTCTTTGATGCGGCCGGCTTGCAGGCGGTCGATGACCAGGCCCCAGACGCGGACTTTTTTGCCAGTGGCGGGAATGTTCAGAAATGTTCCGTGGTGCGTGCCGGTCCATTCGAAGCGGCTGGCGACTTTGTCGCCTTCGGAAATTTGTTCGGTGATGGTGAAAACAATATCCGGAAAGCCGGCGCGCATGGAGCGCAGCGCGTCTTTCAGGCCTTCGAGGCCCGGGCCTTGGCCGGGCAGCGGAACGTGTTCAACCACGTCGTCCCAGGCAAATTGCGCAGCTGCGTCCATGTTTCCTTTGTTGATGGTTTCTTCGACGAAGGCGCGAACGATTTCGGCGTTGGATTGGGTCAAATGACTTCTCCCGGGTGTTGACGAGCATCCGAGTATATCGGTTTGAGCCTGGAAGCGCGGTCGTTAACGCGATCACGCATTGAGCCCAACTAAGTCGTTACTGCCCTGTTTTGCGTTTGTTGACATGGCTGGTGCGCGGACTTAGACTTTTTGTGCCTCGCGGTTTCTTCGTTTGGCGGAGGTTGGGCATGCTCCGGAATATTTCTCGCGGTTTTTCTTCTCGTGGGTGTCTTTCACACTTTTTGATGCTGGCGGTATGCGCGGCGGGCGCGTTTGCGGCGATGGCGTGGGGGCCGGCGGCTGGCCGGGCTTTTGCGCAGGAGGCGGCTACACGGCAGACTCCTCCGGCGTATCGCGGGGTGGAGATGCGGGTGGGTGGCGTGTTTGTGACGCCGGTGCCGAATGTACCGCTGACGGCGGTGGCGGAGATCGAATCGACGCAAACGCTGGACGACGGGTCAACGGTGAGCAAGAAAACCATCGACAACATCGCGCGCGATTCGCAGGGACGCATTTACAACGAGCGACGCGAGATGGTGGCGGAAGATTTTCAGGGCGTGCCGCCGCTGATGTCCGGGCACATTTACGATCCGACGACGCAGTTGAATACGTTTATGGATCCGTCGACGAAATTGGCGCGGCAGTCGATTTTTTTGGCCCGGCGGAAAACAGCGACTGCAAGTGCGGGACGGCGCCGTGCCGGTGAGTTCGCGCGGGGTGCAGGTGCAGGATCTGGGTACGCAGTCGATGGAGGATGTGGTGGTGCGCGGGCAGCTCGAACACGCGCACGATTTCGGCGAAGGCCAGCGGGACTGGGAAACCGTTGGTGGTCACCGATGAGATTTGGTATTCGGACGAGCTGCATTTGAACATGTTGGTGAAGCACAACGATCCGCGTACCGGGACAGCAGATGGTAACGGTGACGCATGTGAATCGCAGCGAGCCGGCGGCGGAAATGTTTGAAGTGCCGGCGGATTATAAAGTGGTGGATGAAACACCGGCCGGGCGTTAGCGGCGGCGTATACATATACAAGGAGCGGAAATCATGAAGAGGATTTTGGCGGTGGGTTCGGGAATTTTGTTGGCGGCGGCGGGATTTGGTGCGATGGCGGGTTCGGCGTCGGCGCGCGTTGCGGGCTGGCCGACCATGCAGGAAACCGCGAAGCAGGATACGAAGGACGCTGGTAGCGACGTGAAGGATGCGGCGAAGAAAACTGGGAGGGCGACCAAGAAGGGGGCTCAGACCGCGGGGACGGATACCAAGGACGCCGCGAAGAAAACCGGCAGCGCTACGAAAACGGGCACGAAGAAAGTGGTGAACAAGACGGCGTCGAAAACGGCGGAGGGCGCGGATAAGGTCGAGGATAAGACGGCGCCGAAGTAGTTCCCCGGTTTTTTGCGCGGCGGTGGATTTTTTTTGCGAGGCGGGTCTCTGGAAGGTTCGGGGACTCGCCTTTTTTTTCGGCTCGCTGAATTAGGTAGCTCGGCCGACAGCGTGGCCTGCGGGTCGTCATCCTGAGGAGCGTTGTCTGCGACGAAGGATCTCATCCGTGACGCCGCGTGGCGATCATTACGACGGAGTGACGTGCTCGACGCAATGGCCTGCGCGACTCAGTACTGGATGAGATTCTTCGCTTCGCTCCGAATGACGGAGCACCGGGAATGGCGGAGGCTCCGCGGTAAATTTTCTCGCGGGCGGCGCGTTGGCGCGAATTACGCGGAGTCGGCGAAGGGTTCGATGAACTCGCCTAGGCTGGGGTCGTAAAGCAGATAGGCGCCGGGGGTGGTGGAGGCGAGTTTCATCATGCGCTTTTTGGCTTGGGAGAGGCCGGCGACGGACTCGACCCAGGTCGCATTTTTGTCGGATGTTTTGCGGAAGATGTCGTAGGTGGCCTCGGGTTCCATGGGGTACGCTCCGTGACCGAGATTGCTGGATAAGGAAATGGTGCGCTTTGCCGGCGCGAGGGTCAAGGTGAAATCGCGCGGACGGGCGGTGCGGCTTCGGCCCTGCGCGCTTCTTGCGCTGGGTGCGCGAGGGCGCTGCGCGCGAGCGATTGTGCTTGGACTTTACGAAGGCTCGCGCGAAAAATCCGCGCGAGCGGTAGAAAGCGACGAGAGGCGTTTTTTTGGTGCGGCTGAAGCCGCACCCTGACGAACGGCTCCCGGTTGTTCAAGTTTTCTTCGCGAGTGATCGCGCACTTCCATCGTGAAAAGCAGATTCCTCGGTTCGCCCGGAATAACAACACTTTTCACACGGATGATCGGAAAGTTTCGCCGAAGTGAGATGCACCTCCGCTTCGCGCGACGTAGCGGATTGCGGCTAGCCGGAAATCTTGGCGCGGATTTCGTTGAGTGTGCGGAGGGTATTGGGGTTGCCGGATTTTTGCGCGGCTTCGGTGGCTTCGGCGAGGAAGTGGCGGGCGCTGGTGGGATCTTCGCGGCGGTGGGCGATGAGCGCGAGGCGGCCGGCACATTCGGCGACGCCGGGGAAAATTTCGAGCTCGGCGTAGATGCTGCGGGCCTCGTTCCAGAGCGGCTCGGCTTCGTCGTAGTGGCCGGCGGTTTCTTTTAGGAGTGCGAGTGGGCGGAGTGCGTTCGCGAGATCGAGGGCGGGCGTTTCGGGATGCGCGCGGTAAATCGCCAGAGTTTCGAGGTAGAGCGGTTCGGCCTGAGCGGGGCGTGAGGAATCCTGATGAATGTCGGCGAGGTGGCGGAGGGTGTGCGCTAGTCGCAGCGGGTTGGCGCTGGACTGGCGTTCGATGGCGGCGGCTTCTTCGTAAAGTTCTAGCGCGGCGTCGCGATGGTTGAGGTCGCGTTCGATCTGGCCCAGGGATTTTAACGCGCGAGTCAGGAGTTCGGGTGCGGCGTCCGAGACGCGGGCCTGGGCGACGGCTTCGACGCTGTCGCGGCGGGCGTCAGCGGGGCGATTTTCGCGGCGGGCTTGTGTGGCGCGGTCGAGGAGCTGGTCGATGGAGTCGGTCATGGTCGCGGCTTCGCGAGAATAGCATAGGTGCGCGGCGCGGTTTCGTGAGCGCGGCGCGGCAGTTTGTTGGATGCTCCGCGATGCTCTTTTTCTGCGGGCAGCGCGCTCCACCCTCGTTGCCAGGTTGCGGATGGCGTGAGCGCGATTCTTGGTAATCTGGTGGCGGAAACTTTTATGGTGATACTGACCACACCTCGGTTGATTTTGCGGGCTTGGCGCGATGAAGATCGCGAGGTTTTTGCGGGGATGAACGCGGACCCGCGGGTGATGGAATTTCTGCCGCGGCTTTTGACGCGGGCGGAGAGTTTCGATTTCGCGGCGCGGGTTGACGAGCACATTCGCGCGCACGGATTTGGTCTGTACGCGGCGGAATTGCGGGCGGAGCGGGCGTTCATCGGATTTGTGGGGATCTGGCGGGTGGGGTTTGAGGCGGCGTTCACTCCGTGCGTGGAGATTGGGTGGAGGCTGGCAGCGGAATATTGGGGACACGGCCTGGCGACCGAAGGCGCTCGGGCGGTGGCGGCGCACGCTTTCGCGGATGTCGGGCTGGAGGAGATTGTGTCGTTCACGGTGCCGGCGAATGTGCGTTCGCGTCGGGTGATGGAGAAAATTGGGATGACGCGGGATGTGGGCGGGGATTTCGATCATCCGCGGGTGACGAAAGGGAGTCCGCTACGACGGCATGTTTTGTATCGGTTGAAGGCGGGCGAGGCGACGTCGTGAGTGGGCAAGGGTGCGCGAGCGAGGGTGCTTGGACCTGAAGAAGGCCCGCGCGAAAAAGCCGCGCGAGCGGCAACGCGCTGCGCGCAGGTCTCTTATGTCGGAGCTAAAGCTCCGACCCCCAAAGGCCAGAGCTTGCGCGGTGCGATCCGCTTCCCCTAGCCGTCGAGCTTGGCGCTCACACGTTTTTGACCGTCACATCCTGAGGAGCGTTTCTTGCGACGAAGGATCTCATCCATGCCGCCCCATCACGATCAATACGACGGAGAGGTGCTCGAGGTACCGGTCTGCGCGCAGCAATACTGGATGAGATTCTTCGCTACGCTCAGAATGACGGCGCCTAGGGACGGGCTACAGCCGCTTTTCCCAATCGGTGGTGTGGAACCAGTAGTTGCGGCGATTTTCTAGCCACTTGTTTATGGTGCGGGCTTCGATCCAGGAGTTTAGGTAATTGATGAAGTCCATGTCGCCGCGGCGGGTGGCGAAGGCGGCGGGAAAAGTGGCCAGGACTTTCGTCGAGGGCAGGTCGACTTTGTCCGGAAATAGTTTGGCGATGATTTCGGGGCGCGGGCTGTCGGCTACGGCGCCGGCGAGTTTTCCATCGAGCAGGTCGGTAAAAATATCGGCGCTTTCGGGATAGGTGCGGAGCTGCGCGTTGGGAAAAGCGTTGGAGGCGATGTCGACGGCGGTGCTGGTATCGAGGACGCCGATGGTCACATCGGGCGAATTGAAATCGCCGAGGGTTTTTAGCTTCGCTTCTTTTTCCTTGTTGGCGATGAAAGTGACGTCGACATAATTGTAGGGCGCGCTGAAATTCACCTGCATGGCGCGATTGGTGGTGATGGACATGCCGGCGACGATCAGATCGAAACGATTATCGAGCAGGTCGGGGATCAGGTAGCGAAATTCGTCGGGCGCAAATTCGACCTGCACGCCGAGATCGCGGGCGATTTTTTTGGCGACGTCGATTTCGAAGCCGATCAGGTTGCCGTCTTTATCGTGCATGGCCCAGGGCACGACCATGGAGACGCCGACGCGCAGCGTGCCGCGTTTTTTTATTTCGACCAGCGTGTCCACGGTGGTGCGCGGGCCGATGGGATCCTGCGCCGACAGGCGTTCCGGCGGTACGCCTGCAACCCCTTCGCAGGTCACGCCGGTCTCGTCGCATTTCTGCCGCGCAGTTCCGGGTTTTTCGACGGCGCCGGGCGTATCGGCGTTATCGACGGCAGCTCCGGCCGGATTGGGATCGGTATTGGAATTCGCCGGGCTCGCGGGCTTCGCCGGCGAATTATTCTGGCCGAACGCCGGAAGCGCGAGCACGGAGAGCAGCAGCGCTACCGCGACGAAAACAATTTGGGCGCGCAGAAGATATTTCAGTTCGCTCATGGCCCTCTTCCCTTTCGCCGGCGCGCTCATCGGTATTTATTCCGCCGGTTGTTGAAACCATCGTCGTAGCCCTGGGCAAAATCACTTTCGTAATCGCGGCCGATGCGTCCGCTGTAGCGCATGTAGTCGGGCTGCGCGCCGTCGTCCCAATCGCGCTGGCCCTGGCGGTAGCCGTCCTGGTAAGCGTCGCGGCGGCGTTCGCTGCGATCGTCGTCCTTGCTGTCGTCTTTCGAAGATGCGACGGCGGCTCCGACGATGATGGCGCCGAGAATTCCGGCGGCGACCGCGGCTCCGGTGTTATTGCCGCCTCCACCTCCACCTCGGCCGTAGACAAATTCGGCGCGGCAGCCGCGATCAACCCAGATGCCGCGATAGTCGTAGCCCCAGCTGTAGCCCTGCGAGCAGCGCGCGCTGGAATTCTGGCGCACGAGTTGGACGCGATTTTGAGTGTCGGCGCGGCAGTAGCGGTAGCGGCCGTTGTTGGAGGCGCAGTTGAGGCGGCCTTCTTGCGCGTTGAGCGGCAGGCACAGCAGAGTGAGACTGGCGATCACGGCGAGAGCGATGGGGCGGCGGAAGATTTTCATGATGCTGCTCCTGCGGGCGCGACGAGCGCGAGGCGACGATTCGCCGCTCCGTTGGGCGGGAGTATACAACAGGTCGGTAACGAGAATGGTAGGACCGCAGTGCCCCGGCGGAAGGCCGCGCGGGGCAAGGCTCTGATCAACGGAACTGACGCCATGACGATTGGACCCCGTTAAGGCGCCGCACGCGCGGTTCTCGCGGAGTGCGGAGGCACTCGCCGAAGGCGGGGACCGCCGCCGGCCACCCAAGCGCATTCCGGTACGGTGTAGGCCCGAACGCAGCTGATGCATGCCGCGGCAATTTTCGTTCTTCTGATGCGTGATGGCACGGACATGCGGGCGCTGTGGCGTGCTGTTACTACGAAGCGCTGTTCGAGGCTACATGTTACTGGAAGGGAGCTTTTGTGGCCGGCGGCGGTCCGTCCCAAAGGCGGACGTGCCGCCGCACTCCGCGAGAATCGTGTGAACCTCCGAGGTCGCTGGGAATTACTTCAAATTATCGGGCGCGCGCGAAACTTGCTAGGTATCGTGGGTGGCGAAAGTTTGGGAATTTCGTTATGGTATTTTCGGTTTCTAAATTATGTCGACACCTTCACAACCCGGAACACCTGGCGTACCTGACACGCCGAACAGTCGCGGAGCAGCTCCGCAGCCTGGCGCGGATGCGACGCACGACACGCTCGAATCGTCTCGACCTGGCGACGTGCTGCCGGCGTTCGATCCCAACAGCACTTTAGGGCTTTTGTATGACGTGAGCCGCGAGCTCACTGCGATTCTGGATCGCGGAGAACTTTTTGCGCGGATCGCGGAGCGGGTGCGGACCGTCGTCGACTATTGCCTTTTTGCGGTGATGCTGTGGGATGAAGGCTCGGGGCAACTGGAAAATGTCTTCTCGGTGGTCTACGGCGAACCGATTCCGGCGAAATTTTGCGTGCCGCTGTTCAAGGGAATCACCGGCTATGCGGCGGGCGAGCGGCGCTCGGTGCGCGTCGATGATGTGCGGCTGGATCCGCGCTACATCGAAATGCCCAATGCCGAAAATGTGCGCTCCGAAATGGTGATTCCGCTGCTGCTGCAGGAGCGGCTGGTGGGCGTGATCGACCTGGAAAGCGTGAAAGTGGGCGCGTTCACCGAAGAGAACGAGCGGATGCTGGGCATTTTGTCGTCGTACATCGCCATCGCTCTGGAAAATTCGCGGCTGTACGTGGAAACGCGCGAGCACGAGCAGCGCTTGCAATCGGATCTGGATACGGCGCGCGAAGTGCAGCTGCAATTGTTGCCGCAGGGCGTGCCGGATATTCGCGGCCTGGATATTTCGGCGAATTACTTGCCGGCGCGGGATTTGGGCGGCGATTTTTACGACGTGCTGCCGTATGGCGAGCATCGCGCGGCGCTGGTGCTGGGCGACGTCTCGGGCAAAGGCACGGCGGCGGCTTTGTATGGGTCGCTGGCGATTGGAACGCTGCGCGAAAATACGCGGCGGACCGACCGGAATCCGGCGCAGATGCTGGACGTTTTGAACCGGCGCTTGTGCGGTTCGGGGATCAGTCCGGGATTCGTGGCGCTGCTGTTTACAGTTTTCGATTCGACGCTGAATCATTTGATGATTGCGAACGGTGGGATTCCGCATCCGGTGCTGGTGCGCGAAGGCGAAGTGACGGATGTGCCAATCGACGGCACGCCGCTGGGATTATTTCGCGAGATCGAATACAACGAGCACACCGTGCACATGATGCCGGACGATATTGTGGTGCTGGCGTCGGATGGAATTACGGAATCGATGAATCCGGCGGGGGAGCTTTTTGGAGACGACCGGCTGGCGGACGTACTGAAGAAATTCAGCGGCGCGGACAAGCGGGGGAGTTCGGCTGAAATTGCGAAGGCGATTTTGACCGCTACGGATGTTTTCAGCGGGAAGCCGAGCGAGCCGCACGATGATCGGACTTTGATTGTTTTGCAGTTGGCGGCGGAGGCGAAAGGCTGAGGCTGGGAGGGCGCTTCGCGTGAGCGAGTGTGCTTGGACTGTGCGAAGGCTCGCGTGAGAAGGCCGCGCGAGCGGCAAGACGACGAAAAAGCGATTGTTTTTGGTGCGGCTGAAGCCGCACCCTGACGAAAGGCTCCCCGTAATTGCAGTTCCCTTCGCGATTGATTTGCGAATTCAGCGCGTGAAAAGCAGATCCCTCGCTTCGCTCGGGATGACAACCCGTTGCGTGGTGCTCAACAGGGCGGAGCGCGTCGCCCGCGCCGTGCGGGGTCGCGAAGCGTTATCGATGTCGGCAGCGCCCGGGCCATTGTGGAGTGCGGCAGCTCTGCCGCCGCTTTTCCGATGGTCGCCGCGCTACAAAACGATCAAGCGCGAAGCGCGAACACCCACGCGGCCGTCATTCTGAGAGCAGCGAAGAATCTCATCCAGTGGTGAGTCGCGCGGGCCATCACGTCGAGGGCTGCTTCGTCGTGGTGGTCTGGGCGCGGGAGCATGGATGAGATTCTTCGTCGCGAAAAGCGCTCCTCAGAACGACGGCGGGCATTTTGGCGGCTGACGAGTCGTGCCTGCGCTTCGCGCTGGAAAACGCGGGTGGAGCGGGCTGCTTCGGAAAAGCGGCGGCAGAGCCGCCGCACTCTACAGTGGGCTGGGTTGCGCTGGCACTGCGAACGCTCCGCGATAATTATTGGTGCGGGCGGCGCGCGCTTCGCGCTGATTTGCTATGTCGCGGATGGGGCGGGCAGACTTTGCGCTTCTTTTTCTTTCGCTGTGAGATACAAGGCGTTCGGGAAACGTAAATGGACCAGGAGCGCGAAGAGGAGGAGGACGGCGAGGGCGATGACGCTGCCCTCGGGGCCGGCGCCGCCGCCGGTTATCCATTTGGGGCCTTCGCTGCTCGAATTGAGCAAGTGGCCCTGGCCCATCAGGCCGCTGTCGGCGGTGCCGTAGAAAAAAGTTTGGGCCCAGTCCCAGGCAGCGTGGAAGCCGACCGCGAGCCAGAGCGTTCCGGTGCGACGGATGGTGAGGCAGAAAATTAAGCCGACCACTACGACTTGCAAAATGCCGAAGACGTTTTCGTTGGGATTGCCGAGATGCGCGGCGCCGAAGAGCGCGGAAAGAATCAGCGCGCTTTGCCAGAAGGTCATGCCGCGGGTGTACAGAAAAAGTAGGTAGCCGCGAAAAATAAATTCCTCATTGATGGCTACGCCCCAGAAGACGATGGCCCAGCCCACCGCGTATTTCAGGATTTCCGCGCTACCGGTAAGGGCCACCGAATTAATTTCAAAATGCCCGGTGAGGCGGATGATCAGCACCACTGCGGAAAGCATGGCGAAGCCCCAAACACAGCCTTCCCAGAAACGCGCGCCGAACGCTTTTTGCGGCGGCACACCGTAATCCGCGAGCGGGCGACTTTCCATGCGGGCCACGACCCAGGTGCCGAGCATGACGAAGAAAGCGGCGATCAGTTTCATCGGCAACTCGCCGGTCAAGCTGAGGATGGCGCTGTTGGGCTCGAGTTTCTTATGGAACAGCAGGGCAAAAAGCGCCGGAACAACGAACGAGATCGCGACCCAGGTGAGGATAGTTTTTCCGGTGTTAGGGCGCGGGCCCGAAACGGTCGCGGGAAACCCGGCGGGCGCGTTTTGGTTTTGTGGGGCGTCTGGTGCGGCGTTCGAGGCGTTCTGCTCGTTCAACTTGGTCTCCTTGATTTATTCCGCTTTGAGCAACGCGGAGGTGCCGGCGGCGAGCGTCATTCTGGCGATGGCATCGTCGCCTGCGATTGTCACCGGAATGGTTTGGCCGGAAATGGCGTCGGTCACTTTATGAATACGCTTGAAACGCACAAGTATTTCCTGGGTGTCGCCCCAATTCGAAATGATGGCAACGGGTCCAGCGGGGCTGACCATGCCGCGAAATAAAGTTTGAGGAGTTCCCTGCTGCATCACCACCGGCAAAACCGCGACGGTGACGGCCGCGGGAGCGGCGATCCATTTCTGGACGATGGGATTTTTGCGCCGGAGATACGCCAGCGACACGGCGGACGAAAAATAATAAACCTGGCCTTTTCCGAATTGGTGTTTGAGTTCGAAGGCGTTGCCGTCTTTATCGCGTAAGACAACTTCGGCGCCTTTGATTTCGAGCGGCAGGCGCCACAGTTCGCCGCCCAATTCGTTTTCGGCAGTGACGGAGTAAGGATTCGCGGGCTGCACCGGATACACGTCGAAGGCCTGCGCGCCGATCAGGTCCGTCATGCCGCCGGGAATCGACGGGCGGATGCTGGACGCAGCGGTTTTCCAGCCGGCCAGGCCGTCGGTCCAGAGCGTGCCGCCCTGGCTGACATATTTTTTTAGCGCGGCGATGGAAGCGTCGTCGAGCGCGTAGGCATCGGGCGCGTAGAGCACGGCGAAGGGATCGACTTCGCCGCGTTTCAGTTGGTCGATATCGACGAATTGGGTGGGAATGTGCGCGTGCAGCAGCGCCAAATAACAACCGAAGAGCGAATCGGTGACTTCGGTTTTACGATGCTGGCCTTCGCCGTCGATGTCGTTGACGATGGCCGCGTCGCGGTCGTAGAGGATGGCGACTTTCGCGGGCTGCGGGCGAGCCTGCGCGAGATACGGATTTTGTTTCAGCACATCCGCGACTTTTTTCACCGCGGCCAGGCGCACGCTCGGCTCGCCATTCAGCCCGACCAGCGCCCATTCGCCGGCTTCGCGGCCGATATCGCGTGGGTGCCAGAGCCAGAAAATCACGGCGTTGCTGCCGGCGCCGTAGGAATCCCACATCCAACGCGACAAATCCTGCGGCGTGACGGTCAGCGGAAATTGTCCGGTATACATGGTCGGGCCGCTTTCGAGTTCGGTGACCCAGAATGGTTTGCGCGGCGCGCTCTGGCTGGCGTCGGCGATCAGATCGAGGCGATACGAATACCATTCACCGAACTCGCTTTCGGGAGTGGACGCCGGAAAAACCCAAGCGGCGTGCATCGAAACGCCGAGAATGTCCGGAATGCTTTTTTCTTTCCATACATCCTGGCCGACGGCGTCGCCGGTGGGTTCGGTGACGTTGAAATGGGTCGGATGATTCGGATCGATGGCCAGGACCTGGCCGCGAATCCAGGTGATTTCCGCCATCAAGTTGTCGACGGTGAAATTGCGCCAGTCGACGATTTCCTCGGTGTCGGTCCAGTAGGCATGCAGGTCGTCTTCGGTGAAATTGACTTGGTCGAAACTTTTTACGGTGCGGAAGCGGTGGCGATTTAATTCTTCGACCGTGCCGTATTTTTTCTGGAGCCACACGCCGAAGACTTTCAGCGTGTCGGGGTCGAGATGATATTTTTCAGGCTCGTTCATCAGCAGCCAGGCGCCCTGCGCGCGATGATTCTTGAAATGATTGACGACGTGCGTCAGGTAATCGGCGGCGGCGGCGCGATATTCGGGATGATCGAGGTTGACGCGATGGTGGTAGAAGGGCGTTTCGGCCATCCAGCCCGGGGGATCTTCGGAGCAGAGCGTGGCGGCGATTTTTATGCCGTTTTGCGCGGCGGCGTCGTAAATCCAGTCATACCCCTCAAAATTCCAGACGCCGGGAGAGCGTTCGAGATCGTCCCAGATGATGAAAATGCGCACGAGAGTGATGCCGTTGTCGTGCATCAGGCGGAAATGTTTCTGGACGGATTCTTTGGTCTCGGTGCGATTGAGGAAAAATTCGGTGCCGACGTGGAGTTGGCTGGTGAGGTCGGCGAGGGCTGCGGCGCGGGCGTCATTTGGCACGGGTGAAGCCGGCGATGAGGATTGGGCGTGGGCGGGGGCGATCGCGAGTAGGGCAACGCAGGCCAGCGCGATGGTTGGTGCGCAGAATTTTCGGTGGGTGTGATGGGTTTGGATCACTCGATGGTTTTCTCCTGAGCCTTGGTTCACTGGCACGCGCGAACCTGCGATTTCTCAATGCGCGGCGAAGAGCAAAGTAACAGGAAATGTGCTGAAGGAGAAACCTTACTTCGGTTGAGGGCTGGGCAAGAAGGAGATCCTTCGTCGCAGAAGGTGCTCCTCTGGATGACGGCCAAAGGCGGTTTGGGCGGTTGCACGAAACGGCTAGGAGAAGAGGATCGTGGGGCGGCGAGATCGCGGAATGCAATGGCGGACGGCAAGCGTGATGCGCGGGAAAAGCCGACGAGCAGGAGAACTGGATCGTGGGCAGCGGATGTGGTGGGCGGCGTTCGCGCTAAGTGGACGATGCAGATTTGCCTGGCGACGGGTCGATCGCGGCGAGGTCGATGGGCTCGAAATTCGGTTCCTGCACGCCGACGATGACCATGGCTTCCTTGCAGGTTTTCACTACGTGCAGGTTGGGGCGGGTGGCTTCGCCGTGCGATTCGAACATGCGGGCCATGCCGAAAACGTCGGGCGAGGGAGCGACGATCACGCGCAGCAGATTTTCGGCCGGGGCGACGGGGCGCGAAGAAGCGAGGTCGCGAATGGTTTGCGGCGAGACTTCAAAGGAGGTGACGCCGGTGAGGTCGGTGATGCCGGCTCGCGGTTTTTTGGCGGTTACGCAGCGGACGCCCTGGCGGAAATATTCTCGGAGGTCTTCGGAAGTGACTGCGCCGTAGAGGCGTCCTTGCAAAAGCGCGTTGGCGCTATCGAACTCGAAGGCATACGGCATGGAGGTTCCGCCCTGAACATGAACTGTTAGGGCGATGGTCCCACCAACGATAGTGGATTGCAATCGCGGCGTTTTTGGGGAGTGCGAGTTTCGATGAAGTCCGAAGCCATGTCGATTGAACTCCGTTGAGGCACCGCTCGCGCGGTTTTCGCGGAGTGCGGAGGCACCCGCTGAAAGCGGGGACCACCGCCGGCCACGCCGGCGCGCTCCGGGCAACGCGCAGGCTCGCGCGGCGCAAATGCATGCCTGGCGACATTTGGTTTTTTGTTGCGTGGCGAAACTCATTTCGGGTGCGGTAGCGGGCTGCTACTACTATGAGGCGGCTTGGTTCGAGGCTGCGTTTTGCTGGGGGCTGACTTGGGTGGCCGGCGGCGGTACGTCCTGAGAGGCGGAGCG
Organism: uncultured Acidobacteriota bacterium; assembly: GCA_963711325.1. Classification (GTDB taxonomy): domain Bacteria; phylum Acidobacteriota; class Terriglobia; order Acidiferrales; family UBA7541; genus Palsa-295. Next base: position 1,115,047 of record CAVQDR010000003.1, read on the forward strand.
TGCCGCCGCACTCCGCGAGAACCGGGGCAGCTTTCTGGGTCGCTGGGGATCGTGTGAAAATGGTCGGGAGTGCGCGAACTTGGGACCGGGTGCTGCACGCTTTGCGTGAAGCGACTTCGCAAAGCGCGCGGCAACCGGAAAGTCAAACACTTCGCGGCGGATCGATTTTAATTTCTATCTTCTAGTTTCTATTTTCGCTTCTGCTTTTCACCTTAGGCGCGGCGGGTGGTTTCGAAGAGGAACCAGGCGCGGCGTTCGGCTTCGTCGATCCAGACTTCGAGCAGGCTGGTGGTGGCTACGTCGTTGTGCTCGCTGGTGAGGTCGTGGGCTTCGCGCATGCGGGCGATGAGGTCGGAGGTGTCGCCTTTGAGTTCGGCGAGCATGTCTTCAGGCGTGACGAATTCGGCGTCGTTATCGAGGACGCGCTGTTGGGCCTTGATCTGGCCGATGGATTTCAGGGTGCCGCCGCCGATTTTGCGGACGCGTTCGGCGATGTCGTCGGTGACCGCGAAGATCTGGTCGGCTTGCTCATCGAGCAGCAAATGGTAATCGCGAAAATGCGGGCCGCTCATGTGCCAGTGGAAATTTTTGGTTTTGATGTAGAGCGCGAAAAAATCGGCGAGCAGCGCGTTGAGCGAACCGGTGATATCGCGGACGGCGGCGGAAGACAGACCGCTCGGCGTGTGGATCGCGGCCGACTGGCGGGCCTTGACGTCACTTCCCTGCTTTACTTTTTCCATGATGTCCTCGCTGGAGCTGGAATTTTAGGTCCGGCGTTCCGGACCCTGGGCTTCAATTGCTTAGACTCACGTGAGGGCTAATTCGATGCGGGATATTTTTGCCGCGGGCCCGCTAGGCGGGCGGGCTTGTGGGGAAACGCGGGAGTATGCGGATGCGTCCGAACATTGGAAAGATGTCGAGCGTTCGGCAATACTCTAGCGCCGCAAATCGCGGCGTGGCGAGGTGAAGGGATGTTGCATTGCGTGAAGTGCGGCACGGTTCTGGCGGAGGAATCGACGCTGTGCGTGAAGTGCGGGTATCCGGTGAACATGGCGGAAGACCTGACTGCGGCGCAAGCGGCGGAGATCGCCCGCAAGAAATATTCGGCGGTGCCGGCGGTGGGTTACGGGCATCACGTGAAGATGTGGTTTCCGGTGGCGCTAGCGATTCTGGCTTCGGCGGCGCTGTATGTGGGGCTGCGGGCCAAGAGCGATCCTGGCGGGATCGAAATCGTGAAGCGGCATTTTATTTTTTACGACGAGTACTCGCATGGCCAGTGGCAGCGGATGCCTTGCACGGCGGCGGGCCATGCGAGCTGCGTCGAGGTGACGTATACCGTCCCGGTGCAGGCTTGTGGTCCGGTGAAATTTTCGTGGCGGGTTTTTCCCGCGGAAGATGATTTGGAATATGAAGGAGCGATGCCGCGGGTGAACGAGACTAAGTACGCGTTTTATTCTTTTTTGGTGAAGGACACGGGGGCTTTGATTCCGGCGCAGGCTTACGGGAAGCCGGTGCCGGAGACTTGCCAGTATCGGTGACGGGGCTTGCGCGGAGGCGGATGTGTTGTCCGTAAGGACACGAAGCCAGACCCCGCCGAGGTTTGCGTGTCGCTCAAATCAGCAAGCTGAGTGCGATCGGTTGAGACGATACCCCGTTGAGACAGGTCACGCGCGGTTCTCGCGGAGTGCGGAGGCACCCGCCGAAGGCGGGGACCACCGTCGGCCACGCACGAGCACTCCGGCACCTGCATAAGCTCGAACAAAGCGAATCCATGCCACGGAAACGCTCGTTCTTTTCTTGCGTGGCGAAACGGACATGTAGCTGGTGTGGCGTGCTGCTACTATGCAGCGGCGGCGTTCGAGGCTGCGTGTTGCTGGAAGAAAACTTGGGTGGCCGGCGGTGGTCCGTCCTGAGAGGCGGACGTGCCACCGCACTCCGCGAGAACCGGTCGGCCTTCCTGGTCGCTGGGATCCACTTCGAAGTCGCCAGCCGTGCGCAAACGTGGGCTATTTTTTGGGTTTGGTGGCGCGGACTTCCAGGTATTCGGCGTCGACGTGGGATTCGTCGGCGGGGCCGTGGTTGTGGTCGGTCCAGAGTTTTTCCATTTCGGCGGTCATGCGGGCTTGGCCGGCGGGGTCGAGGCGCGAATAGGCGACTTGGGTGGGGCCAAAATACTCGCGGAAGAAAGCTACTACGCGCGCGGCGGGATACGGGTATTTGAAATGTTGCATGCGTAGGGTGGTTTCGATGGTGCAGCTGGCCGCGGCGAAACGCTGACGCGCGATTTCCTCGCTGCCCCACAAAACTGGCTTGGGTAGATCGACCGGGGGCGGCGCGAGGCGTCCGGTGATGGCGAAACTTTTGCCGACGAAACCTTCGGGCGTCCAATTGGCCATGGCGATCAAACCGCCGGGACGAACCACGCGCGCGAGTTCTGTCGCGACGAGTTCCGGGCGCGGCGCGAACATGGCGCCGTACATCGAGACGACCATATCGAAAGAATTATCGGCGAAGGGCAGCTGCTCGGCGTCGCCGTAGCGAAAATCGATGGTGAGATTTTCGGCGGCGGCGCGTTCGCGTCCCTGAGCCAGAAGATTTTCGGCGATGTCGACGCCGGTGACTTTAGCTCCGGCGAGCGCGGCGGGAATGGCCAGGTTGCCGGTGCCGCAGGCGACGTCGAGAATTTCCATGCCGGGGCGAATCGGCAGGCGCGCAATAAAATTCGCGCCTTCTTCGGCGGAAAATTTCGCGATCTGGCCGAAGTCGCCGGCGCTCCAGGTGTTTTTCATGCCCTGCTTTACTTTGGCGAGCTGTTCGGGATCGAGAGGCGCGTTGCTCATAGGCGCTGATTTTAGCATGGCGTCGGCGGCGCGGTTCTGACGCTCGACGTTTGGTCGCGCCGGTGTAGAATCGGCGCGGGCGCGAGGGTGACGCACGAGTTTCGCGCAACGAGGAGGATTCGGCGTGCTGACGGGATTCGACGACCTGCTGGTGATTCTGGCGTGCACGATTGGCTCTCTGCTGTTTTTGCTGGTATTGAAATGGGTTTGGCCGACCACGCAGCGGCGCGAGCACAACGACATCATCGGCTGGCAGGTCAGCGTGCTGGGGACGACCTACGCGGTGATCATCGGATTCATGTTGTACGCGGTGTGGACTTCGTTTCAGGTGGCGGAGTTGAATGCGGACGCCGAAGCAAATTGCCTGGTCAGCGTGTTTCGGCTGGCGGGCGGCTTGCCGGCGGCGGAGCGCAGTGAAGTGCGCGCGCTGTCGCGACAATATGCGGACATCGCAATCGACGAGGAGTGGCCGGCAATGAGCCGCGGCAGGATCGATCGTTCGGCGAGCCAGGACGTCACGCAAAAATTGTGGAAAGCGGTGATGGAGGCGAAGCCAGCATCGTTCGCGGAACAAACCAGCATGCAGCTGGCGCTGACCGAAATTTCCAGCATGACCGAGCACCGGCGAATTCGTTTCCTGCAGAGCGCTTCGAAGCTGCCGGGAGTTTTGTGGCTGGTGCTGATTGTGGGCGGCGGGATTACGACCATGTCGGCATGTTTATTTGGGACTGACAATTTCAAGTTGCATTGCGTGCAGGTGATTTCTTTGACGCTGCTGCTGTCCTTGGCGCTGGTGGCGATTGCGGATATCGACCGGCCGTTTCAAGGCGCGGTGCATGTGGCGCCGGATGGATTTTTGCGGGCGCGCACGACGTTCGCGGAATTTCCGGTGGAGAAGCCGTAAGGGCGTGTGTTGTTTTTGCGGGCGGCCCATCCTTCTTGCTTTTTTACCTGCGCTTCGCGCGGCGCGGGCGGCTGCGGAAAAGCGGCGGCAGAGCCGCCGCACTCTACAATGGGCTGGGCGTGGCGAATCACTGCGTATGCTCCGCGGGAATTCTTGGCGTGGGCGACGCGCTTCGCGTCTCGTTGTAACATTGAGTTTGCTGCGGCGAGTGCTGTTGAGGCGCTGGCTGCGGACACACTACATATCGTGAGGCTTTTATGTCTGAACCAAGTCGAGAGGAATTGCTGGCGAAGATCGAGGAATTGGAAAAGAAGGCGGCGGGCGGTTCGAAGCGGACTGGAGCGCTGGAATTTCGCGTGGGGGAAAAAGGCGGCGTTAGCGTGTACGGATTGGGGCGCTTCCCGGTGACTTTGTATTACGAGCAGTGGACCCGTTTGCTCGACGTGATGGCGGATCTCCGCGCGTTTCTGGAAGAGAACAAACACCGGTTGAAGCTGAAGACCAAGGAAGAGTAAGGCGGGCGCAACTCCAGCGAACGTGAACCGCGCTGGGTGCTGCGCGTGAATGAACGTGGCGGGCTTCCCCGCCGCGCGTCGCATCCGCGTTTTTTGGGCTTCCTAAATTCGCGGAGAGAGCACTTAGGTAGTGGCTTTGCCGGCCATGCTGTTCTTGATGGCGCCGATGATGGCCGTCAGAACCGCGCCGACGACCGCAGAGCCGCCTACGTCGCCTGCCGTGCCGGTGCTGGCCAACGCGCCAACATGGCTCATGATGGCGCCGCCTGCCGCGCCACCAATAATTCCTACGATCGAATTGCCGACCGGTCCGAGGCTGAATTGTTTCAGCAAAGCGCCGGCGATATTTCCGCCTACGCCGCCGCTAATCAAACTGAGAATCAGGGGAAGCAGTGTGCTGGTGTCCATCGTATTCCTTCACCGCTGGGATTTTGGAAGGGGCCTGACTACTTGTGGCGGAGCCTATGCCAGACGGGTGGGGATGTAAAGAAATCAAAACGCGGAGAGGAGCTGGGCGCGCGGCTAGTGTTGAAATTTTGGTGCGCGGCAGTCACGGTGCGTGACGAATTGCCTTTCGGCGGCGCGCTATGGCGATGGCGAATTTGCGCGGCGTTTACTCCTGTTTGACGTAGACCGAATCCCAGACGACGTTCCAGGTTTTCTGGCCGTCGGTGGATTGCTCGGCCATCTGGCGGACTTTGCCCGGTTCGAGGACGTACCAGGTCCAACGCGAAACCGGCGATTGCGTGGCATCCGTCATCAGAATCATTTTGCCGCTGGAAAGATCGCCGGCCATGGCCGGGAACGCGCCGGCATTTCCGGAATTGTCGAGGTACAGCTGGTGCCACTTTTTATCGCGGACGTCGTAATAATTGAAACTGGTTCCGGTCTGGCCGCCGGTGGAGGCGGTCCAGTGTTCGATGAGCAGGCAGCCATCCTGCTCGAGCGTGACGCGATTGTGGCCGACGGAAGGGCCGAGCGAAACGCCGGCGGCTGCATTGCCTGACGCACCTGCCGGCGCAACAGCGCCTGGAGAGTGCACATCCCAATCGCCTACCCAGAAATCGAATTTACGATATTCGGCGCCGCGGCAGGGCGCCATCTGCTCGACCACCTTCTTGAAATCGGCGTCATCGTTCCACGCGCTGAATTCGGTGCTGGAAATCACGAGCGGCCTGAGCTGCCCGCCGTAGCCGGAGTCGAGCACTTCTTGCAGCTGGGCCAGCGATTTGGTTTTGTCTTTGGCATCGGCGTAGGCCCGCGCGAGATTCAAATGATTGAGCACCGGGCGATACGGCAGCGCCAGAGCGTGGTCGAAGGCGGCGATGGCTTCGGCGTCTTTGTGTTGTTGCAGCTGGCTTTCGCCGAGATTTTGCCAGGCTGCGCCGTTGTTGGGTTCGGCGGCGGTGATGGCGGCGTAGGCGCTGGCCGCTTCCGGCCACTTCGACTGATTGAAGAGATCGTTCGCGGCGGCCATGGCGGGATTCGCGGGAGGCGTTTGTGACGCGCGAGTGGCGCCGGCGAAAAGCAGAATAAGTGCAAGGCTCAAGACGCAGGTCGGCCAGCGCTTCATGGGATGCTCCGGTGCTGAATTTTGCTTTGGCGTGATGAATGCCTTGGCGCGATAGACGCGCTGGGGCGGAGGGCGTGAGCAGGTATTTTTATTGCACTCGGCAGCGGTGCGTGGTGCCACACCAAAAAAGTACTGGGGGATGCGTTTACTTTGTTCGAGCCTATACGGTGCCGGAGTGTGCGTCAGTGGCCGGCGGTGGTCCGCCCTGCGAGACGGGCGTGCCACCGCACTCCGCGAGAACCACGCATTGCGCGCCGTAACGTGGCGTCGGTTTGGCCGATCGCGATCAGGCGAATGCTACGAAAATCGGAATGGCGCGTTGAGATGCTGGGCTAGGAATCGATGCGGGCGTAGACCGACGAGGCGATCGAGGCGAAGATCAGCAGGAGCGCGGCGTCCAGAAAGCTGCGGAAGTCGAAGGGATTGCCGCGGGTAAGCAGGCGCATGCTTTCGAAACCCAGGGCGTTGGCCAGCCGGGTGATCACCGCGAGCGAAGCGCAAAGCAGGCCCAGCCAGTAGGTAAACCGCGCAATCAGCTTCACGACCATAGTGACCTCCGCGATGAGGGCATGAAAGTACATCGGGTAGTGGGTAGAGTCAACGACGGTGTGGGGCTGGAGTGTGCGGATTTCTCAGCGTGGTGATTAGGGCTTTTTTGCCTGCGCTTCGCGCTTGTTGGGCCCACGGCGCGGGCTGCCCGCCACGGCGGGCGGCGGCAGAGCCGCCGCACTCCAAAATGGGCTGGGCGTTTGGTCGGCTGAGGACGCTTCGGCATGCGTTTTTGCGGTGGGCGGCGCGCTTCGCGGGCGGAGCATTGGCGTTGGGTCTAGGGGTACTGGGCGGGTGAATCCTAATCATCGAAAATTGCGATTGGACGTGTGGCGCTATTGCCGATACGTTTGTATATGGACAACGTACACGCGTCGCAAGCCAGCCCGGAAGTGGACCTGCTGCACGCTATCGGGAGCCGGATGGCCGCCGCCGATCCTTTCCACGAAGTTCTCTCGCAGGTGGTGGACTGCGCGGTCGGCTTGGTGAAATGCGATTCGTGCTTCGTTTTTGTGCTGGAAGGGCAGGATTTGATCCTGCGCGCTTCGAAAAATCCTCATGCGGACCAGATTGATAAGCTGAAGCTGCGCGTCGGCCAGGGCATCACCGGCTGGGTGGCCGAAAATCGCGCGGTGGTGGCGATTGCGCAGAATGCTTCGAAGGATCCGCGATTTCAGTTCTTCAACGAGCTGCCCGAGGACAAGTATCAGGCGTTTTTGTCGGTGCCTCTTTTATGCCGCGGACGTTTGGTGGGCGTGATCAATCTGCAGCACGTGCAGCCGCATGTTTATAAGCAGCGCGACATTCGTTTGATTACCACCGTGGGATTTTTGGTCGGCGCGGAAATCGAGATGGCGCGGCTGGAAACCGAAAATACGGCGCTGTCGGAGCGGTTGGAGACACGCAAATTGGTCGAGCGCGCCAAGGGGATCTTGCAGCGCGATATGGGGTTCGATGAGGAGCGGGCTTATTTGGCGCTGCAGCAGCAGAGCCGGCAGACAAGGAAGTCGATGAAGCAGATTGCTGAAGCGGTGATTATGACGGACGAGATGAAGAGGGCGAGTCGTTCGGATGTGGGCGGAATGAGCGAGAAGGTTTCCGCGTAGTTCCCTGCTGGGTGGTTTTCGTACAGATGTGAAACCCCGTTGTGCTGGAGGAGGCGCGAAGCGCGTCGCCCGCGACGAGTCGTATCGCGAAGCGTCCACAACACTAGGCGCACCCGGACTATTTTGGAGTGCGGCGGCTCTGCCGCCGCTTTTCCGATTGTCACGCCTCCACTCGCGTTATCGAGCGCGGAGCGCCTCTCAAAAACACCGATCAACCCCGTCGATGAACTTACGCGTGGCCCATCCTTTGCGCCTTTCAGCAAAGGGTGGGGCTTTTCGTCGGCCGCGCCAAAAAACGCTTCGCAGGCGAGAGGGTCGATATTCGTTACACCGTCCCACCCTTCCAAAATCAGGAAGGATGGGCCACCCGCAAAATCACAAATGAAAACCGGACTGCATTTTGTGCCTACGCTTCGCGCTGGAGAACGCGGGTGGCGCGGGCGGCTACGGAAAAGCGGCGGCAGAGCCGACGCACTCCAAAATGGTCTGGGCTGCGTACAAATTGCGGACGCTCCGCGATAGTTATTGCGGTGGGCTGCGCGCGCATCGCGCGTCGCATTGAACATCGCGCCGGGCGGAGAAAAAGGGAGCCGTGCCTTTGCGCGGCTCCCTTTTTTTGCTGCGTGGTTGCTGATTGAACCTACTTGGTGCCTACCGACGCCGAATATTTGGATTCGGCGGCTTTGGCTACGGCGGTTTCCAGGGCCGGCGCGCGGTAGTGCAGGATCAGGCCGGCGTCATTGACGTGCAGTTCAGTGATGGCTTTCACGCTGCCGTAGGCGGCGATGGTGATGGCGTTCGGCGTTTTGTCGGTGGTGCCGGTTTCGCTATCGGCGGAGATGAACGCCGACTCGGAGCCGGTCACTGAACGCAACAGAATTACCGGCATGGCGCTGCGCGTGGCGAGCGTGTAGGTGTATTCACCGGCGGGAAGAACCGCGGTGCCCCAGTGCGTTTCGGAAGTGAGCGTGAAGCGGCCGTGAACTTCTTCGGCGTGAACCGCCGTGGGTACGACGGTCGAGCTGAGCAAACTCAAAAGCAAAACCTGAACCTGGGCGAAGCGGCGGAACATTTTCATAACATCTCCTTTTTTTCGAGTTGCGGCACACGCCACCCTACGCGCACGGCGATTTACGTTGGGTTTGGGCGTCGCAGACGACGGAGTCCGCACTGCTGATAAGTGGGACAACAGGGGTTAGGAGGGAACCTCTGGGTTCTTCACTTCATCCGCTACTACGTCGCAGTAGATGACGAGTGCAGTGTCGCAGGAGTAAGCGAACGCGTCCAATTCAAAGTAGCTATGACGCGGATAGATGGAGTGGGGTTTCAGTTTGGTGCGTTGTACTTAGGCGTGGTGGATTTGGATTCCACTACACAATCGCCTTAATGTTTCGAGCCGCGAAGCGAGTCGCCCGCTGCGAGAATCCTCGCGAAGCGTTCTCTGCCGTAGCGCAGCCCAGCCCATTTTGGAGTGCGGCGGCTCTGCCGCCGCTTTTCCGAAGTACACGCCACCACCGCGTTATCCAGCGCGAAGCGCTTTGCTCAAATGGGCCATCTCGCCGGCGTCATTCTGAGGAGCGCTTTTCGCGACGAAGAATCTCATCCCCGGTCCGGCGCCCGGACCATCACGACGAAGACGGGCTCGACGTTGTAGCCCGCGCCACTCACCACTGGATGAGATTCTTCGCTGCGCTCAGAATGACGGCCAGAAGGCGCGGTGCGGGGAAGACTTGCGAACGCGCTTCGCGCTGGATGCGCTTACAGCGCGGGCGGCTTCGGAAAAGCGGCGGCAGAGCCGCCGCACTCTACAATGGTCTGGGCGCGCTCACCGCCGCGGACGCTCCGCGATTCATTTTGCGGGGCGGGCAGCGCGCGTCCGCCTCCCTGCTGAAGGCGTGGTGTCATTTACGGCGCTGCGCTTGCTCGCTGTCGAGGGCGCGTTCGCCGGCTGGCGTGGTGATGACTGTATCGGGCAGGCGGATCGCGGAGTAGAAGCCGGCCGCGAGCATGGCGCCTACCAGCGGCGCGATGATGAAGAGCCACAATTGCTCGAGGGCCCAGCCCTGCACGAAGAGCGCGGGTCCGATGCTGCGCGCGGGATTCACCGAAGTATTGGTGATCGGAATTCCGACGAGGTGAATCAGCGTCAGCACCAAGCCAATCGCGAGGCCGGCGAAGCCCACCGGAGCTTTCACGTCCGTCGCGCCGAGGACCGTGACCACCAGAAACATGGTGAGGATGACTTCGGAGATGAACGCAGCGACCATGCCGTATTGTCCCGGAGAATGCAGGCCGTAGCCGTTGGCGCCGAGGCCCGCGCCGTGCAGGTCGTAGCCGCCGCTGGCGCCGCTGGCGATCAGCAAAATCAGCGCGGAAGCGACGATCGCGCCGAAAAGTTGGGCGACAACGTACATCAGCGCGTCGCGCGTGCCGATGCGTTTGGCGAGCAGCACGCCGAGCGTGACTGCGGGATTGACGTGGCAGCCGGAAATGGGGCCGATGGTGTAAACCATCGCCAACAGCGACAAGCCGAAAGCGAACGAGACGCCGAGATAGCCGATATGGCTTCCGGCCAGCACTGCGCTGCCGACTCCGCCGAAAACCAGCACGAAGGTACCGAGAAATTCCGCCAAATATTTTCGCAAGGACGTTGCCTCCTGTGAGAGTGCGGCGAGTATACATCAGCCGAAGGAAAGGTAAACCTTGCAGGGGGTGCGGAAATGGGCTGCGCGGAAATGCAAACAAACGGCGCGATTTTAGCGCGTTGCGCGAAGACGGCTTTTACGCCGCCTTCACCAAATCTTCAGAATGACTGACCAATTCGATCATGTCGGATTTCGAAACCACGCAGCTGATGCCGGCGGCATCCAGGTCGGATTTGATCAGCGCGTGCGCGTGCAGGGTAAAAAGAATTTTTGGCACATGGGGCATCAGCTTGGAGAGGATTCGCGCGGCTTCCAGACCGTTCATCACCGGCATGGAAAGATCGAGGATGATGAGGTCGGGCTTAATTTCGATGGCTTTTTCCACCGCTTCCCTGCCGTTCGCTACCTCGCAGCAGATTTCCAGGTAATCGTGGCCTTCGAACAGGCGGCAGAGCGCCTTGCGCAGGTGAGCGTTGTCGTCGGCGATGAGGACTCGTTTGGTTTTCTGGCCCATGGCGGCATTGAAAACATTCTACAAAGTGCGGCGCTCGGCGAGTGGAAGGAGCCGCTGTCCTCGAATAGAGGTTGCAGCCGACAACGCGGAGATTCAATACCCTGAATCGAGTACGCATGTAATTTCACATCGGTGCCGTGGGCATTTCCGCAAGTCACGGCACGTGACCATTGTACAAGGATGCGGTGCCCGGGGTTGAGGGCCGAGGCCGGTGGCCTACTCAAGAAGCATTCGACGGCGGACGTTTACTTCTGGAACAGCTTATTGGCTTCGGCCCAAGGCATCGCGCCATCGAACATGGCGCGGTAGGTGCCGGACTCCAGCAATTCTCGCGCGGCACGCTGGGTCAAGCCCATCACGGCGCGGGTGATTCCGGCTCCGACGCTGACGCGCGCTACGCCGAGCTGTTGCAGGCGCGAAATGGTCGGCGAAGGCGGCTGGGCCAGCGCGTTCAGCGGGAATTTCAGTTCGGCAACCAGGCGGCTGAGGGTTTCTTCGTCGGTAACGCCGGGAACGAAAACGCAATCCGCGCCGGCGGCGATGTAAGCGTGCAGGCGTTCGCAGGCCGCGGCAAAACGCTCGGCCGGCTCGCCGATCTCGGCGAGGTATTGGTCGGTGCGGGCGTTGATGACCAGGCGGACGCCAAGTTTCTCTCCGACCTGGCGAATCGTTTTAATTTTTTCCGTCTGCTCGGCGATGAAGAATAATTTCGCCCCGTCCGCGTGATTCATGTCTTCGAGGTTTAGGCCTACTGCGCCGGCCTCAATCGCAGTTTGCGCGGTTTTCGCTACGTCCTCGTATCCGGATTCGAGATCCGCAGTGACTGGAACTTTCACGCTGCGGGCAATTTTGGCAACGGCCGCGAGCATTTCGTCGCGCGGGATCAGCTGGCCGTCGGGATACCCGAGCGAGAACGCGATCCCCGCACTGGTGCTGGCGATGGCCGGAAAGCCGGCGTCTTCGAAAATGCGCGCGCTGGCTGCGTCCCAGGCGTTGGGCAGCACCAGTATTTTCGGTCCATGATGAAGCTGGCGCAGTTTTTCGGCTTTGGACGCCTGGTCGTTCATGGTCTTTCCCTTCGCGTGGCGCAACTCAATCGTCGTTTGACGCAAGAGAGTATACCGCTGCGGTCTTCGATGCGAGTTTTGCGTACGGAGTGACCCGGGCCGGCGGCCCGAGCCAATTTGGATTTCGAATTCGCGGCGTTAGCGCTCGACGGGCCTTAGCTTACGTAACGGCACGGGGATCATGTCCAGGATGGATTGCTCGATCGCGGCGCTGTGCCGCTGGTATTGCACGCCGAGATAAATCACGGCGAGGCCGAGGAGCGTTACGGCCATCGGGAATAGAAACGAATCGCGAAAGACCGCCGAGGACAAATGCTCCAGATATCCGAAGACGCCGAGAGCTCCGAAGATCACGAACATTTTGCGCTGGAGAAAAACGGCCATGAAGATAAGACCGAGATTGATCAGGCAGTAGAGGAACTTGTTCAATTCGCTGGAACTATCCATCAGCGACAGGCCGCCCCAGAACGCCAACAGACCGAACAGATATCCCCAGAAGGCGAAATCTTCACGGGTGCGGCGGTCCACGAGATAGGCCGCTACCAGCATCAACAGCCCGAAGATCAACGAGACCCGCAGGCGCTCGGTGTAGCTGAATTCGGGCCGGTGCATGAGCAGCGGCGTTAAATCCATGGACATATACCAGAGCGAAAATGCGATCGGAAAAGTTAGAAATGGAAAACGAATGAATTTCAGCGCGACGCATCCGGCGAGAATGGTGCCGAGTTCCATGTAGATCCAGCTGCCCTTGACCCAAATGTGATAGTCGCGAAAATCGGAAGGTGCGCCCTGGGTCCACAGGCCGGTGGCTTGCTGGAAGCCGTAAATCGCGAGCGGAGTCATCCACACGGCCAGGGTGAAAAGCAGGCCGCCCGGAACTTTCAGATTTTCTTTGAACCACAGCGTGCGTCCGGCGAACACGAAGAGGACGGCGTACAGCACGGCCAGACCGCAAATGGCGGTGCCGCCGAACTTTTCCCAGCCGAGATTCATCAGCCAGCCGAGCGCGGCCATCACAATCAGCGCGCCGAGATAATAGGCGACGTTAGCCACGTCGAAGCTGGCGCGTCCGGGCTGCGATGCGCGCTGAGTCAATTTCTGCCAAAGCCGCTCGGCGACGTCTGATGACATTCCGGTTTCTGCGGCGGCCCAATTCAGATCTTCGCGATGAATGTTCACCTGTTCCCCTCCGGATTTCACGTGGGTGGCGCGGCGGCCCGTGCGTGGCGCGTGGGTCGCCGATGAAAATATCAGGTGGATAGTATCACTCCCGGCCAGCCGGATTTTCGGCTTGATTTTTCTATCGATACTTGACGCTACCGATATAACCTGTTGTACCAGCTTTTGCATCGGACAGAAGGCCAATCCTCAATACGTACTCGAATCTGGAAAGACAAAACCCTTTTTCAGGAGGTGGTTCGACATGCAGCCATCGTTACGATATCCCATGCCGGAATTACGGCGGCGGATTGTGGAGCAGGCGCTGTTTCGCGGCGCGGAACTGACTTTCGCCAACGGCGCGTACCTTCGTACGGCGCGAAACATTCTATTTACGCTGCTGGAAACCGATACGAAACCGCGCGACGCCACCGCCGCAGCGCTGGGAATTGGGAAAGAAAAAGCCGCGGCGCAGATTCTGGCCCGCGAACCCGGCGTGGCCGCCGGAATGCGTGAATATGTCTGGCTCTTCAGCAAGCAGGGGCTGAAGGTGGTGCCGAAAAAAGAAGACGGCGACGTTTTGAACACCGGCGACGCGCTGGTGCGCATCGAAGGCCCGCAGAATAAAATCCTGGCGGCCGAACGCGTGGGATTGAACCTGCTGCAGCGCATGTGCGGCATCGCGACCACGACCAAGCGGCTGCAGGAGAGCGCGTGGCAGCGTTGTCCGGCGACGCGCATTGTGGGCACGCGCAAAACGCCGTGGGGGCTGCTCGATAAACGCGCGTTGCATGTGGGCGGTGGTGGAACCCACCGGCTGAATCTAGCGGACGGGATCGTGATTAAAAACAATCATCTGGCGCTATTTCACCGCATTGAGGAACGCGCGGCGCCGGCAGCGATCGCGCTGGCCTGGAAAAAGCAAGCGCGGGCGCGGTTTATCGAAGTGGAAGTGCGCAGCGAAGACGGCGCCATCGCCGCCGCGCGCGAATTCAACCGGCTGAAGAAAATCGGCGGCTCTCGGGTGCACGATTATCCGTGCCTGATCATGCTCGACAATCAAATGCCGGAGGACGTGCGGCAGATTATCGTCACGTTGCGCAAGTTGCGCCTGTGGAACGCGATTCTGATCGAGGCCAGCGGCGGGATCACGGAACACAATTCCGATGTGTACGCGGATGCGGAGGTCGACGTGATCAGCATTGGCAGCTTGACTCATTCAGTGCGGGCCATGGATTTGAGCCAGCGCCCAGCGTAGGTGGCGCTTACGGATCACGAAGGATTGACGGTGAGGACGCACGTAACGTACACTTGGTTGGTTGAATCGTACGTTGCGCGTCCGGAGATTATCGTGCCGACTAACCGAATGAACGTGAAAACGATCAGCGCGACGGAACTGCGGGATAACCTGCGTGGACATTTGAAATCCGTTAAGCGTAACCGGGTGGTGCTGGTGGAAAACCGGCGCCAGGGCGCGAAGTACGTGGTTGATAAGGAGTTTTTGGACGCGCTGGTGCACGAGCGGGAATCGTTTTTGGCTACCCTTGAAATTCTGGCCGACCGCAAACTGACTGACCACTTGATGAGTTTGTCTAAGACGATCGATAAGGACGTGAAGTCGGGCCGGCTGCTGAAGACCGAAGACGTCTTTGGAGAATGACCAAGCGGCAAAAAGACGCGTCTGCTCTGACCCCTACAAATACTGAATTCGCGGCAGCTTCGTTTGAAATGCGTTATACGCGCGACGCGGCCGCGGAAATCAAGCTCCTCGACGGCAGCATTCGCAAACACCTTCGCAAGATCATCGACAAGAAACTCGCCGTTCGTCCAGATGAATACGGGACGCCGCTGCGGGGTGATTTAGCCGGCTACTGGAAGCACGAGTTCGCCCGTCACCACGTGATTTACCGGATTTACCCTGCCGAGAAAATCGTAGTGGTTTGCGCAGTGGGGATTCGTAAAGCGGGAGACGCGCAGGATGTTTACCGCCAACTGCAATCGATCGCCGAAACAGGGCGTCTAGCGGGACAAATGGCGGAAGTTCTCGGCGCGCTGCTCCCTAAGAAAAAATAGATTTGCCGGAATTTATTGGGTGCAGGTCAGGCGGTCGACGGTGACCCAGTCGGCTTGGGGTTTGCGCGTGTCATAGGAGATTACGAAGGACTTGGCGGATTTGCGCTCGAGGACGAAGCGCTGATTGATTTGCGCTTCGGCGCCGGAGGCGGCGGGCAGCATGTCGCCGACCCAGGTGAGTGTTTCGCCGTCGACTGCTTTCGATTCGAAGAGCCGCACGCCGCCGAAATTGTCGTAGATGAAATTGGAAAAGTGCTTTTCGGCTTTGTTGTAGCCCCAGAATTCCACCGCGTGAAATTTCCCCGGGGCTTTGTCGTCCCAGCGAAACATCAGCCAATTGCCGTCGAGATCGGAGGTGACTTCGACATACGCGGCGGTAGGTTTCTTCGAGGCAATGAATTCCCCGTCGCAGTCCCAGTGGCGCACAAAAAACGAAAGCGGCTGAAGTTCGCCTTTCAAGGCGGGCGACGGAGCAGCGTCTGACGAGCCGGCAACAGGCGCGGGCGTCGATGAATTGGATGAAGCGCCCGAAGATCCGGCGGGCTGAGCTTGCGCGTGATTTCCGGGCGCGGCTACAGACAGCGCGGCAAGAATTGCGGCTCCGGCGGCTATGCGACGAACGATCCTCACGGAGCTACCTCCCCAAAAACCAAGTGGCCGCAAGCGACCAATCCGCCGCGTTCGAGGGCGCGGCGTGAGCCTTCCGCGGCGGTGTCGCAGCGCGCGGTGGGAATTTTCCCGGCTTCGCGCGCGACGCGGCAAATTTCCTGCACGATATAGCCGCCGTAGCCTTGGCGACGGGCAGCATCCGCGACGGCCATGAAAATATCGGCATAAGGCGGATTGTAGTGGGTCAAATATCCGGCGGTGGCGACGATTTCGCCGGAAATTTCGAGCACCCAGTCGGTCAGAACTTCCTGGGCCTGCGCGAATTTCTTTTTTTCTTCTTCGGTGATGTGGCGGAAGGTGGCGTGCTCGGGGGCGTCAATGTGCGGCGCGCGCGGCTGCGGCGGGGCGCCTCCGGCCGCGACCACAGCGTTATCGGCGAAGAGCACTTTCTCAGCGGCGATATTTTTGGTGGTGTCGAAAAGCATGCGGGTCATGAAGGGGATGTTGGTTTGCGCGCGGACGTGGGTTGCGCGAGTGACGGCCAGCAGGTGGCGAAACATTTCGAGGGCGTCGATGCGGGCAGCGGGTGCGACGTAATATTCGATGATCTGGCGCGGGTAATAGCGATTGGCGAGCGCGCCGTATCCGGCGGGTTGGCCATCGATGGTGACGACGTAGGCGTCCGCATGGCCGCGCGGCAAAAACGAATCGTAGATGATCTGGCAATTCGCTTCGGCGCGATAGGCTTCGCGCATCGCGGAGATTTCTTCGGCCGGCACGCGTCGTGCTTCGATTTTCATGCGAAGACTTTACCGCAGATGAGCGATGGTCCGCACTGTGAACGTGGATGGGAGGCGGCGTTGAATCTAAACCCGCAACCTTTGCGATGGGGCAGCGGCGCAAAGAGTGCGGCACCCGGAAAGTCGAATGCCCCACCCAGATAGGCAAGATCCATGGCGACGCAGTCGCGGTTGATCCCGTGGTCGCGGTCGATCGCGTTCATAGCGAAATTCAACTGCAACACCTTCACACCGAAGTTCAACTGCAAAAACAAAAGCCCCACCCTCGCTGACTGCGCGAAGGATGGGGCACTCGAAAATTCCACTGCAACGGCGAAATACTAGACGGTGGTGATGTTGCCGTTCATGCCGTTGGGGTAGAAGCCGCCGCCGGTGGCGCCGGAGGTGGAATTCCCGTAGACGATGGCCAGGACTTCGCTGGTGGTGCGGGTGCGGGCCAGTGCTTGGTAATCGACCGGGAAATACTGAGTGCCATTCGGTGGCGGCAGAATGTCGCGGCCGTCGACCTTGAAGAGGAACGCGTCGTTGTTCGCGGCGCAAATTAAACGCAGCGTTCCGGCGTGATAGGCCTCGGTCAGCGCGATCTGCGCAGCGACTCCCAGATAATCCTTGCTGGAAATCAACGGTGCCGCTCCGCCGTAGGCTGAGGTGCCGACATCTTCGAACGCGCGGGCCAGCGCGATGCAATGCATGAAGCCCTGATAGCCGGTGCCGAGCGCGTCCAGATTAATGGCCGGCTTGGCGACCGCATCTGCCCCGAGCGCACCGCGCAGCAAATGCACATGCTGCTGTTCGTCGTAGGTAATTTCGGCCATCACCGCTTTCAACTGCTTGGTGACTTCCACTCCGCCGGACGAACCGGTGAAGCCAACGATCGAGCCGCCGGTGGTGGGGCCGGGATTTCCGGTGCCGTTCAGATTGAAGCCGCTTTGCGCCAGCGTCTTGCCGGTGGTGACGACCGTATAAAATTCGGCTTCGAGGTATTCGAGGTTCAGCGCGAAATTTAAAATGTCGACGTCGGTGATGGCTCCGGCGGTGACGGCGCGGGCGGTGAGGCCGGTGCGATTGATGCCCGGGATCGAATCAAGAATTCCAAGCTTGCCGCCAACGACTGCGGCGCCCGCGAGTCCTGCGGTGGCCAGGCCGACGCTCTTCACAAATCCGCGGCGGTCGACGGGCGATTGCAGCGCCTCTGAAACCTTCTTTCCGTTTTCCATGGGATCTCCTTTTCATTTCCGGTGCGATTTTTAAATTTATGCGGGGGCGAGATAAATTGTGCGCCCAGGTTGTGCGGCGGTGCCGGGCAGCAGAGTTAAGTTTTGGTCAAAACTGGAATGTTCGCGAGCGGTCCCAGGACTGGTGGGGTTCCGTTCAGAGCGTGTACGCGGATGAGGGAGGATTGGATTGGATGGTTTTGTTTTTTTTTGACGCGGTGACGCGAGGCGCTCCTCGGGATGGGCCGGGCAAGAAGGAGATCCTTCGTCGCGGAAGGCGCTCCTCTGGATGACGGCCAAGTGCGGTTTGGTGCCACACAGTACGGCTAGGAGAAACGGATCGTTTGATTCGTGAGGCGAGGATCAAAGATTTAACACAGAGAGCACAGAGAAAGGCAGGAGGACACGGAGAGTGCCCGGCGGCGCTTCGCGCTGGAAGCGCTTGCTGTGTGGGCTACTTCGGAAAAGCGGCGGCAGAGCCGCCGCACTCTACAGTGGGCCGGGATCTGCTCTCTTTGCGGACGCTCCGCGATGCGTTTTGGTGTGGGCGGCGCGCTTCGCGGCTTTGGACTTAAAATTCTGCTAAATGCGTGCGGTTGCCGCGAAATGTCCCGATTTGTCCTGTTCTGACTCTTGGTGATTGGTCCTTATATAGCGCAAGATGCGCGGGCGGGTGGGCTGCGCGGAGCCCTGTCCGGAATGATTCATGCAGGGGCTGTCGCGTGGGGCGTTGGGAGATTCGGGCTATGAAAATGCGGAGTTCGATCGCAGGGTTCTTAGGTTTGAGCTTGGCGGCGATGGCGGGGTTTGGGGTGGCGACGGGGGCGTCGCCTGTTCCGAATCGGGCCGATCACGCTGGGGGCGCGGCTTCGGCCGCGCCTTTTCTTTTTGGCAACGATGAGCCGCGCGCCGGCAGTGAACCGGTGAGCGCGGCGGGGACGGTCGCCGGGAGCGGACGTGCTCCCGCCGGCGGGACAAAAGTTGTGACCATCACCGACCCGATCCTGAACATGACCGCCTACTCGCTGACGATTCCGGCCAACTGGAATTTCGATGGCGCGGTGATTCAGGGTTCGAGTTGCATCGGACTTCCCTTCGCGGTATTTCGCGCGACCAGCCCGGACGGGCTGACCGGAATCAAATCGCTGCCGCGGCTGGATTGGGCCTGGTCGGAAAACGCGAGCTACAACGCCAGCGGCAAAGGCGATTGCATGCCGTACAAACGCGAGATGTCCGCTGCCGAAGTGATGAAGTACATGATCGGCGTGCTGAAGGTGGATTTCGTGCGCGATGATCCGACGCCGAACCTGGCTTCGTTCCGCCGCAACATCGAATCGAAGAACAACGCGACGATGTTCGCGCACGCGGATATGGCCGTGGCCACCGTGCATTACAACAACAACAAAATAGTGATTGAAGACCGGTTGACCGTGGCGGTGGTCTGCTCGACCACCACCTTCGCGCTGCTGGGGCGGCAACATTCCTGCGACGCGTTTGTGACCCGCGAACACGCGCCGGAAACCAAATGGTCGGAAGACATCTTCTCACCCATCGGCAAATCGCTGGTGGTGGACCAGCAATGGCAGCAGAAATTCACGGCGATCATGGTGGATAACATCCAGCAATCGGGCCGCGCGATTCTGCAGTACGGCGAAGACCAGCAGCGCGTTCGCACCGCGCAGCACAACGCTTTCCAGCAGGCGCAGGCCATGCGGCAGAAACAGCATGAGGATTTCGACGCGTCGCTACAGCGCGGAACCGATATGTCGATGAACCGCGCGAATCAGGCGATGAATGCGCGCAGCCGCGCCGCCGACGATTGGTGCGATTATTCGCTGGACCAGCAGAAACGCCTGGACCCCAATACCGGGCAGATCACCAAGGATTCGTCCGCGTACAACTACACCTGGGCGAACGAGACGGGCGATCGAGTGCAGACCAACAACATCAATGCGAATCCCAACGGCAATGGGACCGGCAACTGGACGCTGCAGGAAAATGTTCGCTGAAGCGAGAGGCGGTATGAATTTGAAAGCTATTCGAACGATTGTGGCGGCGAGTCTTACGATGATTTTGATTTCCGCGCCGGTATCGCCGGCAAACGCCGCGCCCGCGGGCGGCACCAGAACCGTCGGCGTAACGGATCCCATTTTCAACATGCGGGCCTATTCCTACGCGGTCCCGGACGGCTGGCTTTTTGACGGCGCGGCAATTCCGGGCACCACCTGCGGCGGCGGCATCGTTCCGGTGTTTCGCGCGATTCGTCCCGATGGACTGGTCGGCGTTAAGGCTTTGCCGCGCATGGATTGGGCGTGGTCCAACAATCCGACGTTGTCCCAGAAAGACGCCGCGACGGATTGCCTGGCCTACAAAAAGGCGCTGAGCGCGCAGGATTTCATGCAGTACATGATCGGCGTGCTGCACGTGCAATTCGTGAAGCTGGAGCCGGTGCCCTGGCTGGAGCAGCGCAAGCGCGAGACGGCGGCGCAGAACCGGCCCGGTTCGCAATCGAGCGTGGACATCGCCATCGCCACGGTGAACTACAAGGTCAACAAAATTACGATCGAAGAACAGATTCAGGTGAACGTCTACTGCCACAGTAATTCGCTGGGCGCGAATGGCCAGTATCAGAATTCGTGCAACGGGGGCGTGCTGCGCCGCTGGGCGCCGCAAGGACAACTGGCCGCGAATCAGGATACGTTCAAGGCGATTCTGTCATCGTTCAACATCGACCAGGAATGGCAGTCGCGCTATGACGCCATGATGGTGCAGGAGATCAAAGACCGCGCCGCGAGAAACGGGGCCATGCTCCAGGGTCAAATGGACACCGCGAACCGTCAGATGGCGGCGCAGTACAATCAGTTCAATCAATCGCAGCAGATGCGCCAGAAACAGCATGACGATTTTCTGGCGGTGATGCAGCGCGGCACCGATATGTCCATGAATCGTACCGGCGAAGCGATGAACGCGCGCAGCCGCGCCGCGGACGATTGGTGCGATTATTCGCTCGATTTGCAAAAGCGGCTCGACCCAAACACCGGGCAGATCACCAAAGATTCGAGCGCGTACAACTACAGTTGGGTGAACGAGACCGGCGACCGGGTACAGACCAACAACATTAACGCCAATCCCAACGGCAACGGGACCGGCAACTGGACGCTGCAGGAGAACGTGCGCTAGATGGAAAATCCTGGAGAGCCGCTGGTTATTCGCAACAGTCGCGCGTTCACCGCGTTCGTCCGATTCATCGGCTTCGCCATGATGGCGGCGGCCCTGCTGTTTCCCTTCGCTGCGGTGTGGAAGATGTTTCACACCGAAGAATCCGCCATGCAGCGCACCAAAGAAGGCGTGGTCATCGTGTTGGGCTGCGCGGCCGTGGGACTCTTGGGTCTGGGCCTGTGGGGCCAGGGCGACAGCATGAAATTCTACGAAGCTACGCTGGAACCCGAAGGCGTGCGTTTTCAGTTGGGCCTCGCCAAAGCGCCGAAGGTAACGACGATTCCGTACGCTTCGATCGTTACGGTGAATTACAAAATGCCGTTCAATACCGCGTACGCCTCGGTGGTGACCGGCGACGGGGCCACGCTGGGTTGGTCCTCGTATGAATTTTTCCGCACCAAGAAACTGGCGCTGGCCATTGCGGCGCGCGCTGGGCAGGAACTGCAGCAAATGGATTAAGGAGTTCTTGCGAAAATATAAATGACCAATCCTCCCATCGAGCCGCGCACCTTTCACAACAACCGCTTCGCCTTGACTTGCCTGTTTGCTTTCGCCGTATTCACCGCGCTTCTCGGGGTGTTTATGGTCTTCGAGGCGATTGACCTGGCGTTCGTGCAGCACGGCGCCGCTTTCATGCGCTGGCTGGGCGCGATCCAGTGGGCCGGCGCTTCGTTCGGCTTCGTGTATATGGGCTGGGCGATTTGGGGCATCGCGCGCACCGCGTGGTTCGCGCGGGTGAAGTTCGATACGAATGGCATGGAGTTTCGTGTGGGCCGGCCGAAGAAGCCCGCAGAAGTTTCGATGAACTGGGATCAAGTGGCGGAAATCCGCAAGCAGCAGGTGGGCACCAACTGGGTGATTACGATTACGGGCAAGGACGGAAGCTTGGCCAGCTATTCGCCCTACACTTTTTTCCGGTACATGAAACTGGCGCGACTGATTTCGGCTTGCGCGGCGGTGCCGATTACGCAGCTGCCTCCGATGAAGAAGCCGGCGAAAACGGCGAAGGCGAGTGCGGCGCAGACGTAGAGAAGTCTCGTGGCACGCAGCCGCGCTTCGTCGTATCAAAATGCGAAGCGCGATGATTAGACCGCCGTCATTCTGAGCGCAGCGAAGAATCTCATCCGGTACCGTTGCACCCGGACTGTTGCGTCGAGCGCTGCCTCGTCGTGCTTCGTCGTTTCGATCCTGACGCGGGAACGAGGATGAGATTCTTCGTCGCGAAAGCGCTCCTCAGAATGACGGCGGTGTTTTGGTGGCGTGAAGATTCGTGGCGGCGCTTCGCGCTGGAGAACGCGGGTGGCGTGGGCGGCTGCGGAAAAGCGGCGGCAGAGCCGCCGCACTCTACAATGGGCTGGGCGGCGTGATTACCGTGGACGCTTCGCGATGCGAATCGCGGCGGGCGGCGCGCCTTGCGGCGTCACCGGAGCGGATCGCGCTACTCGCTGAATTCGATGCGGTTGCGGCCCAGGCGTTTGGCTTCAAAGAGCGCGGCGTCGGCTTTGCGCATCAGCTCGGCGAAATCCATGCCGTCTTCTTTGCGGAATTGGGCCACGCCGAAGCTGGCGGTCACGCAGGCTGCTTCCCCGCGAAAATCGAAACGCGTCTGCCACAGCTGGGTGCGAATTTTATCGATCACCGCGCGGGCGCTTTCCTGGGTGTTGTGGGTCAGCACGAAAAGAAATTCCTCGCCGCCGATGCGCGCGCAAATATCGCTGCGGCGCGAACTCTGGCGCAGCAAATCCGCGAAGTGAATTAAAACCTGATCGCCGGCGTGATGGCCGAAGCGGTCGTTGACCGTTTTAAAATTATCCAGGTCCGCAAAGACCACCCAAAAACTAAAATGATGCCGCGCGGCAGCGCTCAGCTGGTGCCCGGCCCATTCTTGAACGGCGCGGCGATTGGGCAGGCCGGTGAGCGAATCGGTGAGCGCCAATTCCTCCAGCATGCGATTCTTTTCGGCGAGTTCCTGATGCAGCAGCGCGATCCGCGAGCCGACGCCGAGACGCGCCAGAAGTTCTTCCGAATCGAAGGGCTTGGTGAGGTAATCGTCGGCGCCCGCAGCGAGGCCGGCGATGCGCGTTTCCCGGTCAGTGCTGGCGGTGACCACGACTACATAGGTATAAGAAGATTTCTTCGCGGCGCGGATGTGCCGGCATATTTCTCCGCCCGTCATGTCCGGCAGCGTCCAATCCAAAATGACGATCTGCGGGTCATGCTCAGCGAACAAATCGATAGTTTCCTGGCCGGTTTTGGCAAAGACGAGCCGGTAAGACTTCCCCGAAAGGGACTGTTCAATTAATTTTCGGAAAACGCTCGAATCATCCGCGACCAGGACGGTCAGCGCGGCTGCATTCACACCCATTGCATCCATTTTAACGGGAGGCGCGGGCCGGGCCATGCGCAGTTTTACGATGCTTGCTTAAATCAGCACCGTGCAGCGGGGTCGAGGGCTGGGCAAGAAGGAGATCCTTCGTCGCAAAAGGCGCTCCTCTGGATGACGGCCAAATACGGTTGGACGGTGAGACTGGACGACTAGGAGAAGCGGTTCGATCGCGGGCGGCTAGCGTTTTACGGGTGTGCGGGATTTGTCGTTGGCGGAGGCGCCGGCTGGTGCAGTAGCGGGATTCTTCGCGGTGGCGTTTTTCGTGGCGGCGACAGCGCGCGCAGCTTCAGCAGCCGCGGCGGATTCGGGAGTATCGGTACTGTTGGGATCGTAGTGGCTGCCCCACATTTCCGGGGTGGCCGAGGCGAATTCTACGCCGAGTTTGTGCAGGCCGTTCGGTGCCACGTCGCCGGACCAGACCACGCGCCCCTGCACCACGACGCCATTTTCCGGGTTGCGGAATTTCAGCGTGCTGCCTTGCGGCCAATTCACCGCGGACAAGATTAGCGCGCCGTTGAGGTTGATGACCGCGGTCGAAGCCGGAATCACGTCGCCATTCGCAAATATCTCGATTGGCACGGTGGCGAGGACACGTCGGCTACGTCTCATTTCGTTCATGCGGAATTCCTTGGCTGGTAAGGCAATTTTACCAAGTGCACACGGTGCGTCGGATTACTTATGCCATGGAATTTCGTAATTCGCACCGGTACTGCGGTTCAGCTTCGCTTGAGGTTCACCTGCGGTGTTTTCTGCCTCGGCCGTTAGCCCACAACGACCCTCTTCTCCAGCTGCTCAGGCCTACCGGCCCATCGTACTTGGCCGTCATCCAGAGGAGCGTTTTTGCGACGAAGGATCTCTCTTCGATGTTGCCCGCGACGACACGGCGTCGAGAGGCTTCGTTTGTGGCGGCGCTTCGCGCTGGAAAACGCGGGTGGAGTGGGCCGCTGCGGAAAAGCAGCGGCAGAGCCGCCGCGCTCCAAAATGGGCTGGGCGGCGCTTGCACAGCGGACGCTTCGCGATACGTTTCGCTGTGGGCGGCGCGCTTGGCGGCAGCCGCGCGGAAATCTTGCACGAACTGTACTTTTGCTGTTCCCGCGTACCATTGACGGTTTTTCCCGCTGCTTTTAGCGTGGAGTCTCCGCACTTCTCCGCGATCTTTCGCGCACCTGGGAGCGCTCCATGCAAGGTGTTTTGGGCCGAGTTTCGATTCGTCGCGCGGCGCTGTATTTTGTGGCGCTGCTGATGTGGGTGGGCCTGCCGACGCGCTACGTCTATGCGCAGAGCACGACTCCGGTGCTGACGGTGGATGCTGCGGGCAATCCACATCCGATCAATCCTGATATTTATGGGATGGCGAATTACGGTTTGGACGCGAACTACGCCAAAGAAATTCAGATTCCGAATATTCGTTGGGGCGGCGACGGCACTACTCGTTACAACTGGATGGTCGATTCGAGCAACGCCGGCTTCGACTGGTATTTCATGGGTGGCAGCGGCTCTGCGACCGTAACGCCCAGCGGCTCCGCCGATTTGATGGTGACGACGTACAAGAACGCTTCGAACGCGCACACCTTGATGACCATTCCGATTATTCCGTGGGTGAATAAATCCGCGGCGTGGAATTGCAGTTTTCCGGTTTCAGTTTACGGCGCGCAGCAATCGACGAATCCGTACGTGCATCCGAATGGCGACAATTGCGGGAACAGCATCGCGTCCGACGGCACGCAATTGATGGATACAAATGTTTACGCGAATCACATCGACAACACCGTCGCGCTGCAGCAGGGTTGGGTGCAGCATCTGGTCGCGACGTTTGGCACCGCGGCGAATGGCGGAGTTCCCTACTATCAGCTCGACAACGAGCCGGGCGGCTGGAGCAACACGCATCGCGACGTGGAACCGGTGCAGCCGGATTACGACACGATTATTTCGCTGGGCCAGGGATACGCGGCGATGGTCAAGGCCACCGATCCTTCGGCGAAAGTTTTTGGTCCGGTGGATTTCACTTTGGGCGGCTGGATTGGGACGCCTGCGAAACAGAATAATTTGTACGCCGGGCAATATTATTTGCAGCAGATGGCAGCTTACGACGCCGCGCACAACCAGCGCATCCTGGACTATTTCGACGAACATTATTATGGCGGCGGCTCGACCGACGCGCTGGAGCTGGCCGACACGCGTTCGCTATGGGATTCGACCTACAATTCCGGAACCTGGGTCGAACAATATTATTTCGATGGGCCGATGAATTTGCTACCGCGCTTTCGGAATTGGATCGCGACGTATTATCCCGGCACCAAGCTTTCGATTTCGGAATACAGTTTTGCGATGGGCACGAATCCTTTGGTCGATATGCTAACCGAAACGGATGTGCTGGGAATTTACGGTGTGCAGGGTTTGGATTTCGCAAATATGTGGAACGTGCCGAAGCCGACGGATCCGCTGGCGTACAGCTTCAGGATTTTCCGGAATTACGACGGCGCTGGCGGGCAGTTTGGCAATACGGCGGTGAATTCTGTAAGCACCGATCAGGGACAGCTTTCGGTGTATGGCGCGCTGCAATCGAGCGATGGCGCTTTGACCGTGGTGGCGATTAATAAGACGACTGGCGCGATTCAGACTTCTTTGGCGCTGGCGAATTTCAATGCGACGTCGACGGCGTCGGTTTACACCTATTCGAACGCGAATTTGGCTGCGATTGTGGCTGGAACGCCGGTTTCGGTGGCGTCGAATTCGGTTACGTATAATTTTCCGGCGTACTCGGTGACGGTGTTTGTGTTCACTCCGGCGTCGGCGACACTGGCGGCCAGCACGACTTCATTGGGCGCTTCGGCCACGCAGATTACTGCGGGGCAGTCGGTCACGTTTACCGCGACCGTAGCGGCGGCGCAGTCGGGCGGCGGGACGCCGACCGGCATGGTGAATTTCAGCGACGGCGCGACGCAGATCGGCTCCGGGACTTTGGCGGCTGGCGTCGCTACATTTTCTACTTCGACGCTCGCGGCTGGCTCGCATTCGATCACCGCGGCGTATGTGGGCGATACGAATTTTGCGGCGTCAGATTCGTCGGCGGTTACGTGATGGTGTCGGCGGCAACTCCTCCCACGAAAACCGCGACGACCACTTCGGTCTCGCCTTCGGCGACGCAGCTGACGACCGGGCAGACTTTGACGCTGACGATTCACGTGGCGCCGAATTCCGGCAGCGGAACGCCGACTGGAACTTTGACGCTTTTCGATGGGGCTACGCAGATTTCGTCGCCGACGCTGGTTGCTGGCGCGGCTTCCTACAGCAGCAGTTCGCTGGCCGCGGGCAGCCACAGCTTCACGGTAAATTATGGTGGCGACGCGAATTTCGCGGCGTCGGTTTCGGCGGCAGTGGTGGTGACGGTTTCGTCGCCGGCGAAAATCTCGACTACGACTTCGCTTTCCGCTTCGGCTTCGCAGATCAACAGCGGGCAGAGTGTCACGTTCACCGCGACGGTTGCGCCGGCTTCGGGTTCCACCGCGCCGATCGGCACGGTGATGTTCTACGACAATGCGTCGCTGGCTGGAACGTCGTCGCTCTCGGGCGGCGTTGCGCAATTTTCTACTTCGAGCCTGGCGACTGGCGCGCACGCGTTCACCGCGGGATACGCGGGGGACGCGAATAATTCGGCGTCGACTTCGACGGCGGTAAATGTCACCGTGGGCGCTGCGCCTGCGGCCGATTACACTTTGTCGATGAGCGGCTCCGCGCTCGGCGTAAACGCCGGCGGTTCGGGGAATTTGACGGTCACGGTGACGCCGGAAAATGGATTCAAGCAGGCAGTCACGTTCAGTTGCGCGGGATTGCCTTCCGGTGCGACATGCTTGTTTAGCCCGTCCAGCGTCACGCCGGCCAGCGGCGCAGCGTCAGCGATGCTGACGGTGCAGGCTCTCGCAGCGTCGGGCGCGATCGCCGCGCAGGCAAATTTGGCAGGCGGAGCGGCCAACGGAGAGACGGGCGTCGCGACGGCAGAAGCGATGCGCGATGCGCGCGTCGCCGCGAATTCCCTGCTGCCAGCGCGAGCCGCGCTAACTTTTACACCAACACCGCGAATCGCGGTGCCGTTCACACGAGCGCCGCTTCCCGCGGCGCTGTCCACGTTCGCGCTGGCGTTCCTCGGCATGTTCGGAATTTTCGCCGTCGCGCAAAAACAAAAGCAGCCGCGGCGCGCCTTCGCACCGAGCTCGTCCGCGCGCCGCGCGAACGTCGCCAGGTCGTTGCTGGCCTCGGCGGCCATCGCCGCCGTGCTAGTCACCGCCAGCTGCGCCGGCTACATCACCCAAAAAACTCCGACGCCCACGTCGACGAACTACACCGTCACAGTAACCGCGACCTCGGGCAGCCTAAGCCACGCCAGCCAATTCACACTCACCGTTACACAGTAGCCTTTTGTAAATTTGGAGCGGATTAAAACTGGCCGCTTGGGGACGTGCTAGTGGTCTGCACGCCGAAATCGGCGCAGAAGCATCGAAGTCATGCCTGCCAGTTCGAGGGGCGCGAATATTTCAGGGCGCATCGAGAAGAAAAAAGCGGCCACCAACAAAGCACAGCCAAGCCAGAAAAATAGGCCGAATCGAATCTTCGGCTCGGATTTTGGTGCTGGCTTCAGTAGAGAGTCAAAGGCTATGGGCGCGTGTAGTTCACGGATGTTCCGGCCCATGGTCGCGATCGCCCAGCCAACGAGGTTCAAAATTGCGAAGGTTTTTTCGTTCTTCGTGATCCAGACCAGCACAAGCCCAATCGTCACAATGCCCACGCCGATAAACTCGGCGGGTCCGAAACTGTCCTGCGTATTCGGCTTTTCAACTGTGTCGAACATTGGCTTGATGGTAATTCAGAATGGCCTAGAGGGATAGTTCTCGTTGCCGAATGAGCCGTGCCCGTATGAGGGCAAAGGTTCGCGAAGTGATACCATCCGCAGAACGTATGACCGGCGACAATCCGGAACTCACTGCGGCGCCCAAGACCGCGAGCAACAACAACAGCGCAAGCTCATGGGGCGTGCATCCGTATCTGCTGGCGTTGCTCGGGGCTTTCGGCTACGGATCTCTGGTCTTCCTCACTCTGCACTTCATTCCCTGGATTTGGGATATGCAGTACGAGCTTCTCCGGCGAATTTGTGCTGGTAGGCCTGGCGATTCTGGCGGCAATCCTCGCCGGCTATGCCCACCGGCACAAAGGATGGCGATTCTGGCTCGCGCTGGCACTGGTTGCGAGTTTGTATTCCGTGACGACCTGGATGTTCAGCCATCGCGTGAGCGATCTGGGGCCACGGCAGTTCCGATGGATCGCTGGATTACAACTTGCCGCGGGCTACTTCTTCATTGATTGGTTCACCCATCAGGGCGATCCGCAGCCAACGGTTTCCGGCGCAACGAAAAGCGAATCGTCGCATCGAGAAGTTTGAATCGAAACGTAATCAAAGGCTGCGGCGCGGCATGAGAGAATTAGTGTGTGCCGGGTGCCGAGACAAATTCTCCTGCGAGTCGCGCTGCGATTCGCGACGACGCTGCGCTGAAAGCGTCGGCGTCGGCATCCAGCTTGTCGCCCGCGCCGCCTCGCAGTTCCATCCCTGAAGATCCCGCCGAGCCGTCCGAGTTTTCTAACACGCTGCGGATCATTGCTACTGCGATTCTGAGTTTCGCGTGCTATTTGACCATCGGGATGCAGCTGGCGGTGGTGCCGAGCTTCGTGCATCTGACGTTGCACTTTGGCGCGGTGGTGGCGGGGCTCGCGGTTAGCGTGCAATACGTGGCGACGCTCGCGAGCCGGCCGTTTGCGGGGCACACCAGCGACACCAAAGGCGCGAAACGCGCGACGGCTTCGGGATTGTGTTCGATCATCGCCAGCAGCGCGCTTTTCATCGCGGCGGTTTTTCTGCGGCACGATCCGGTGGCGAGCCTGATCGCGTTGTGCGTCAGCCGGCTGATCCTCGGCTTCGGCGAAAGCTGGGTCGCCACCGGAGGCGCGTTGTGGGGCATCGCGCGCATGGGCGACAGCCAGCAGGCCAAAGTAATTTCGTGGAATGGCGTGGGTTCCTACGGAGGCATGGCGGTGGGCGCGCCGATCGGCGTGCTGCTGGAAAATCATTACGGCCTGGGCGTGATGGGAGTGGTCAGCGTCGGGATCAGCATCGCGGCGGTTTTGTGGGCCATGGCGCTGCCGCGGGTGGCGACGTATCGCAAGCCGCCGCTGGCTTTCGCGAAAGTTCTGAAAACAGTCAGCGCTGACGGGCTCGTGCTCGCGCTGGGCGGCATCGGCTTCGGCACCATCGCCGCGTTCATCACTTTGTATTACGCCAGCCGCGGCTGGCAGGACGCGAGCTTGTCGCTGACGCTTTTCGGCGCGGCGTTCGTCGCCGCGCGATTGCTTTTTGCCGGAACCATCACACGCTGGGGCGGATATCCGGTGGCGATCGTTTCGCTGGCCATCGAAGTCGCGGGCCTCGCGGTGTTGTGGCTGGCTCCGGTGCCGGTGGCCGCGAAAATCGGCGCGGCGATTTCTGGTTTCGGATTTTCTCTGGTGTTTCCGGCGCTGGGCGTCGAGGCGGTGAAAAAAGTCCCGGTCGAAAGCCGAGGTTCGGCGCTGGCGATTTACACCGCGTTCATTGATTTATCGATGGGCCTGGCCGGACCAATTGCCGGAGCGATCGCCAGCGCCGCCGGCTTCCCGCGCATTTTTCTTTTCGCCGCAGCGGCATCGGCCGTGGGCATCATGCTCGTTTTAAAACTTCAATCCTCGTCTTCCACCAAGCACAACATTCCGACTGCCGACTAAAAGCGAAAACCCCTTCGTCATTCTGAGCGCAGCGAAGAATCTCACCCACTACATTTCAGCCTCGGCCATAACGTCGACTGCGACTGCGCCTTCGTCGTCGTGATCCTGGCAAGGCAGCACGGATGAGATTCTTCGCTGCGCTCAGAATGACGCGTGCGATGGTCCGGTGCTGAGAGCGCTTCGCGCTGGATGCTTCTGGGGCGGCGTGATGTTTCGGGAAAGCGGCGGCAGAGCCGCCGCACTCTACAGTGGCCCGGGCGACGCATCGAAGGAGAGCGCTCCGCGATCCGCCTGATCGTAGGCGACGCCTCGCGCGCACGGAACTGCTTAGGATTTTACGTCGGGAAATTCTTCGGTGTGCATTTCGCCTTTGCGGCCGAAGTAAACAACTCTTCTGCCGGTGAGGTAAGCCCAGTAGGCGATGACGCCGGCAGCGGCGGACTGCTTCATGAATTCCGGGTAGCGGATGGCGTCGCTTTGCGCACCGCGAACTGCGGCGACGATCCCGGCTTTCGAAAACTCTTCCGCGATTGGGCGATGCGGCAGCGTCATTTTCGCGGTATGGGTTTGCCCGTCTCGAAGGTAAAAAGTCTCCTGCATCGCGGCGGCGTCGCAAAAATACGATTCAACGCCAACTTCCGTCAGGCGGCGCACCACTTCCGGGAAAATCAGCTGGCCGGCTTGCGTTTCGGCCATTACGGCGTGAATGGCTGGGATGTTCATAGCTACTCTCCTATCTTTATTTATGGCTCGCTATCGAGTCTGCCGTGTCGCCGATTTCAAGTGACGATGGCGTGGGCGATCTTCACCCACCACGGCGAGCCGTGGAACAGCGTGTAGAGGACGAAAGCCTGGGCGACCGCCAGCGCCGGCAGCGCGTACAGATACACCGGATGCACGCGGCGATTGACCATCCAGTCGCGCGCGACTCCGAGCAGAATCATCACATCGATCAGCGGGTAATCCATCACGAACGGCAGATGCGGAAAGCGCCCAAACGCGGCAGAGGTGAGGCACCAGGTTCCGATCAGGATCAGGCGGCGGTGAAATTCCGGTTTTTTGCGCCAGTAAATCGCCAGCAAAAACGGAATGGCGAAGCTGGTGATGTCAAAAAACGGGACGATCAGAAATTCCGAGCCGTCGGTCGAATGGGTTCGCACAACTTGCGCGCGGTCCTGCACGATGGCGGTCCCAACTCCCAGCAAGATCATGGTCAAGCCCAAGGCGAGCCCGAACCAGCCCAGCGTGCGATGCACCGCGACTTTGCGGGTGCGCACCAGCCCGGATTGCAGGATGAAAAAAATCACCCAGCCGCAGAAAGCGAACGCGTGCGCGTACAGGATCCTAGGCGGCGCGATCGCCGGATGGATCAGCCGCGCGCCGACGGTGTGGCCGAAACCCCAGATGACAACGGCGGCCACCAGCAGCGACATCGAAAAATAAAAATATTTGTCGAGGAAGCTGCCGCGCTTGGCTATGGGAGCCAGGGCGGATCGAGTGGCGTCAAAACCGATCTGATTCGGGACAGTGGTCGACACGTTAACGGTTCAGTGCGCACACGGTAACGCGGATTCGCGGGCCACGCAACACTTACGTCATCTCCTGTTCGCCCGGGGTTCTTCCTGGATTAATATGAGCAAGGCAGTGTGCCGATAAGCCTTTTGGACGCTGCAACGGCGACGGGGAGCCTTGGAATGGATACCGAAGAACGCGCCAAGCTGACCACCAACCAAAAAGCGCTAAAAATCAATCTCGATCAAATGTTCTACGGCACCTTCGCGGAAATCGGCGCGGGCCAGGAAGTGGCGCGCTGGTTTTTTAAAGTGGGCGCGGCCGCCGGAACCATTGCGAAATCGATTTCGGCGTATGACATGGCGGTCAGCGATGCCATTTACGGCCACAGCAAACGCTACGTTTCGCGCGAACGGCTGCAGGGCATGCTGGATCACGAGCACGCGCTGAACCTGGAACGATTGCAATCCACGCGGCGCGACAGCACCGCGTTTTTCGCTTTCGCCGATACGGTGGCGGCGCGCAATTATCAGGGCACCAACGAATGCCACGGCTGGATGGGCGTGAAATATCAGGCGCATCCGCGGGACAACGACAGCCAGATCATCATGCACGTGCGCATGCTGGACCCGGAAAACGATTTGCAATCCGAAGCTCTGGGAATTGTCGGCGTGAATTTGCTGTACGGCGCGTTCTTCCTGCATCACAAGCCGGAAGAGCTGCTCGAATCGCTGCTGGATAATTTGATCGACCAAGCGCATCGAGATCGACATGATCGAATTTTCGGGAATCGAATATCGCTACGTCGATAACCGGGTGATGAGCTTGAAGCTGGTGCAGCTGGGGCTGAGCGGCGCGGCGATGTTCGGCCCCGCGGGCGAAGTGCTGCAACCTTCTGAAGTTTTGCGCAAGCGGCCGATTCTGGTGGAGCGCGGAAGTTTCCGTCCGGTGACCAAAGTCAACATCGACATGATCAAATGCGCGAAGGAAAGATTTTGCGCCGAGCCGGAGGTGGACGAAGGCCAAGTGGTGGAGCTGATGGAAATCACCATGAAGAACTTGCTGGCCACCGGCAAGATTGACCTCACCGATTTTCTGGCGCGCGCGGATTTGCTGGCGGCGGTGGGCAAGATCGTGCTGATCTCGGATTATTTCGAGTATTACCGTCTGGCTGCCTATCTCGCGCGCTACACCAGCGCGCCAATCGCGCTGACCATGGGCTTGATGAGCCTGGAAGATTTATTCAAGGAAGAATATTACGCGGGACTGGAAGGCGGAATCCTGGAAGCCTTCGGGCGGCTCTTCACCCGCGACCTGCGGATTTACGTCTATCCGGTGCGCGATGCCGCGACCGGCGAGCTCACCACGGTGCAGAACCTGAAAATGCCCGCGGATTTGCAGAATTTGTATTCGTACCTGGTCGATCGCAACCGGCTGAGGCAGCTCGACAATTTCGACCAAAGCTTTCTGCACATTTTTTCGCGCGACGTGCTGCGGCGCATCAAGGATTGCGACGCGTCGTGGGAATCGATGGTGCCGCCGGAAATCGCGGGAGTCATCAAGCAGCGCAGATACTTCGGTTATCGGGAAGCGGAAGTTCCGGACGCGCCAGCGCAGCGATAGTCGCTGCGTTTAATTCCGAGCACCTCTAGATTGCCTGCCACTGCCCACGCGGGCAAAACGTAGTCAACCTGCGAGATTCTACGCGCGCCACGCCGCCGTCATTCTGAGGAGCGCTTTTGGCGACGAAGAATCTCATCCATGCTCCCATGCCAGAATCACGACGACGAAGGCGATGTCGACGCCATGGCCGGCACGGAACAGTACTGGATGAGATTCTTCGCTGCGCTCAGAATGACGGTGGGGCGCACGCTACGCTCGTCGAGGACAAGCCAGATGACGAATAATCCTGAAATCATAATCGGAAGCAAAGGCTCCGATTATGTTTCCTTGAAGATCATTTCTGGTCCCGATCGGGAAGGCTGGTATCAAGCCGAAATTGAGGTTCGCTGTGACGGTTTCTCGAACACCATCCGCGGACAATTCTGGGAAGATACCCTCGCAGATTTCGCCAAACAGGTGCGCGAACTTCAGGCAAATCTCATCGGGCCGGCTATTCTCAATCCGCTCGAGCCCAACATTGAACTGACGCTCAAGGGCGACGGCAAAGGGCACATCAACGTCACGGGCGTCGCTCAGAATCATTTCGAACGACGCACGAGGCTCCACTTCGAGTTCAATATCGATCAGACTTATCTGAAGTCGATCGCGGATGACATCGACGTAGCTGGCCGTCGATGAACGCCACTTCCCTGTTTCGCCGTTCGCGTTTTACTTCGCCGATCCAACGTCGGTGGGCTTGGCGCCCGGTATGGTATTTATATCCCGGAGTGGCTTCTGAGCTTCAAGCTTCTTCCCTTGGCTGAGTTTCTTTTTGGTCTTCACCGTTTCCTCCTCAAGTGCGGCATTCCCCGCATGAGGGCCCACGATGCAGACCGCCCGAAAATGGTTTTTTCGAAATCCCCCGCAAAGCTCTAGCGCGCCGGCCTTACGCTGAAGCCGAAGTCGCGTTCGAGCGTGGTGTACCAAATTTCGTCGTCCGCGGCGTTCAAGGCGATCCATTGTTCGTCGGTCATGGTTTTGCGCCAAGCCAGCAGGGGTTCGGCGTCGGGCCCGACCGGATGGCGCAGCGTCCAGGTGCCATTGGTGGCGACTTCGAGGATTTTCTGCGCGACCAGCGTGGGCGGCGCGGGATTTTTCAGCGAGGCGGCGAACATCGAGGCGAAGCGGTCGGTCTGGCGATACAGAGAAGCGGCCGGCGCTTCACCGATGCGCTGGGCCATGGCGGTATCGATGATGCCCGGCTCGACCAGCAGCACGCGCACGCCAAACGTTTTCATTTCTCCGGCCAGGGCTTCGCTCAGCGCTTCGAGCGCCCACTTCGACGCGTGATAAGAAGTCAGCGGCGCGCTGGAGACGCGTCCGGCCACCGAGCTGACGTTCACGATGGCGCCGCTGCGGCGCTGGCGCATCTGGGGGATTACTTCTTTGACGCAGCGAATCACGCCGAAATAATTCGTTTCCATTGCGGAACGGAAACCTGCGAGCGGCAATTCCTCGATCGAGCCGCGAACTTCGATGCCGGCGTTGTTGACCAGCACGTCGATCGCGCCGTGCTCGCTGGCGATGGCGGCAAAGCCGCGCGCGACGGATTCGTCGGAGTCGACGTCCAGAGCGGAAACGAAGATCGGCAATTTTTCGCGCGCGGCGATGGCCGCGAGTTCCGGCGATTTCGCGGGATGGCGCATCCCGGCGAAGACTTTATATCCGGCACGGGCGAAGGCTAGCGCCGCTTCCAGGCCAATTCCCTTGCTGGTTCCGGTGATCAGTGCGGATGGCATGATAATTTCTCCCCGATACTTGCGTCGCCGATGATACTACCGTGATCCTTGCGCGCTGAATTTGATTTGCCGCGGACGGCCGCCGTTGCGGGTATAATCCGCACCGCCGATGACCCTCGACTCCGGAACAATTCTGGGCCCCTACCAAATCGTGGCGCCGCTCGGCGCGGGTGGGATGGGCGAAGTGTACCGGGCGCGGGACACGCGCTTGCAACGCGACGTAGCCATCAAGGTGCTCCCCGAATCGTTCGCGCGCGATGCCGAACGCTTGCGGCGGTTCGAGCAGGAAGCGCGCGCGGTGGCCGCGCTGAATCATCCCAACATCCTGGCCGTGCACGATATCGGCGCGCAGGATGGAACCCACTACATCGTCACCGAATTGCTGGACGGGCGCACGCTGCGCGAACAGCTGGACGAACTGCACGGCGGCGCACTGCCCGTGCGCAAGACCATCGACTACACGCGCCAGATTTGCGATGGCCTGGCCGCCGCGCACAACCGCGGCATCGTGCATCGCGACCTGAAGCCCGATAATATTTTCTGCACGCGTGAAGGCCGCATCAAGATTCTCGATTTCGGATTGGCCAAGCAAACTCCCGCGGCCTCCGAAGCGGCCACGCTGACCGGCGACGCCCCGATCTCGGCGCAGACCCAGCCCGGCATGGTGATGGGCACGGTGGGCTACATGTCGCCGGAGCAAGTGCGCGGCACGCCGACCGATCATCGCTCCGACATTTTTTCGCTGGGCGCGATTCTGTATGAAATGCTCTCCGGCCGCCGCGCATTCCGGCGCGACACCACGGCGGAAACCATGACCGCCATCCTGCGCGAAGAGCCGCCCGAGCTGACCGGAACCAATGCGGCGCTACCGCCCGGTTTGCAGCGCATCGTGCACCGCTGCCTGGAAAAGGAACCGGCGCAGCGTTTCCAGTCCGCGGCGGATCTGGGATTTGCGCTCGAGGCTTTGTCCGGCAGCACCGGTACCGCGACTGGTTCGGCGGCCAATTCGACAATCGCTGCGCCCGCCGCGAACCCACCGCCGCCCGCGACGATCACCACAAAAAAATGGCCGCTGGTCATCACCGCCGCGCTGGTGCTGGCCGCGCTGGCCGCAGGATGGTTCGCTCGCAACGCGACCATCCCACCCAAATCCGTAACCGGCTTCACGCAGGTCACTTTCCGCCGCGGCACGGTCTATTCGGCGCGCCTCGCCTCCGACGACAACACGGTGGTCTACACCGCGGCCTGGGACGGCGGAACTCCGGAATTATATGTGGCCAGCAAAGAAGCGCCCGAATCGGTGCCGCTCAACGTCAAGAATGGCGTCCTCCTGGCGGTCAGCCCTTCCGGCGAACTGGCGATCTTGACCGCAGCGCACTCCTTGGATCATTACGAATTTGAAGGGACGCTCTCCACTATGCCCATGGGTGGCGGCGCGCCGCGCGACCTGCTGAAAGATGTCACGGCCGCGGATTGGGCGCCCGACGGGCAAAGCATGGCCGTGGTTCACGTGGTCGATGGGAAAGTGCGCCTCGAATACCCCATCGGCAAGGTGCTGTTCGACACCTCGGGCGAGATCACCCAACCGCACATCTCCCGCGACGGAAAAATGGTGGCGTTTCTGAACCATCCCTACGTGGGCGACGATCGCGGTAGCGTGATGGTCGTCGACCAAGCCGGAAAATCAAAAGTTCTTTCCGATGGTTGGGAGTCCGAACAAGGGCTGGATTGGTCGAAGTCTGGAAAGGAGATTTGGTTTTCGGCGACGACGCGCGGCTCGGGTTTCTCGATACAGGCAGTCACGCTCGCCGGAAAAGTGCGGCAGGTCCTCGCCGGGCCGGGCGGGATGCGTTTATTTGACGTTGCTGCGGACGGCCGCTTGTTAATGGCCGATTCTAAAATTAGATATTCCGTGTTCGCTTCCATCGACGGCGCGCCGGCGCGCGACCTCTCCTATCTGGACGCTTCCTACGCCGCCGATCTTTCTGACGACGGTAAGCTGATCCTCTTCAGCTCCGGAAATCAGGCCAGCGGGAATCTTTATGCCGTCCTGCTGCGCGGTACGGATGGTTCTCCCGTAGTGCACATGGGACAAGGGAACGCCATTGGGATTTCCCCGGACGGCGCGTGGGCCGCGGCTCTGCTGCAGAAAGAGCGGCCGGAAATCGTGATGCTGCCGATTGGCCCCGGAGAGGCGTTGCATCCGCCGAGCGCCAATCTGGGAAATGATATTTCGGCCTTTGGCTGGTTGCCCGATTCGCACCAGTTTCTGTTTACGAGCGACGAGCCGGGACATGGCGAGCGGATTTATATTCAGGACATGCGCGGCGGCGCGGCGCGGGCGATTGCGGAAGGCTACACCGACCGGGTCAGGATTCCGGTTTCACCGGACGGCAAGCGTTTTGTCGCGTTGAATGAGCACACGTCGCAATGGAACATATGCCGGTTTCCTGACAGCAAGTCTGGTGAGGCCCAGTGCGTGCGCTTGCCGGGCAATCTCGAAGCTCGCGAGAGCGCCTTGCAATGGAGCGCGGACGGAAAATACCTCTACTTCACCGCGGATCTGCCCGGTCCCGGATACTGCCGGACGGACATCGCCACCGGCCAGCGCACGGACTGCAAACACCTGGTCACTCCGGACCCCGTGGGCGCCGCAACGGTGGTGCCCACCTCCGTGACCCCCGATGGAAAATCTGTGTCCACCACGGTCACTCGTCTTCTGGATCAGATCTACATCGCCGACGGGGTGAACTGAAAACATACGCAAACGCGGCGGCAACCAGCCTCGTCGCCGGGCAGCACCTCGGCTCCGAGTCATTCTGAGCGCGCAGCGATCGGCGTCGCGCAACCTGCAAGTGAACGCAAGCCGAAGACCAAACTCCATCAAAACAAAACCCCCACCCTTCCAGAAGCAAGAAGGATGGGCCACCCGCAAAATCAAAACCACGAAGAAATCGAAGCAAACGCAATGGTTGGCGTTGCGGGTATAATCCGCACCGACGAATGACCCTCAACTCCGGCACAAATTTAGGCCCGTACCAGATCCAGGCGCCGCTCGGCGCGGGTGGCATGGGCGAAGTGTACAAAGCGCGCGATGTGAAACTGGATCGCGCCGTGGCGATCAAAGTTTTGCCGGATGCGCTGGCCAAGGATCCGGAACGCCTGGCGCGTTTCGAACGCGAAGCTAAAGTTCTCGCGTCGCTGAACCATCCCAACATCGCGCAAATTTACGGAATCGAAGAATCGAATACCGGCACCACGGCCGGGGTGCGCGCGTTGGTGATGGAGCTGGTGCCTGGCGCGCCGATCAAAGGCCCGCTGCCGCTGGAGACAGCACTGAATTACGCGCAGCAAATCTGCGGCGCGCTCGAAGCCGCGCACGAAAAAGGAATCGTCCATCGCGATTTGAAACCCGCGAATATTCTGGTCACTTCGGACGACGTAGTAAAAGTTCTCGATTTCGGCTTGGCCTCGGTTTCCAATCCCGCGCAGTCGGAAGTCGACCCCAGCAATTCGCCGACGATGAGCGTTTCGCCCACGCGCGCGGGGATGATCATGGGCACCGCCGCGTACATGAGCCCGGAGCAGGCCCGCGGCAAAGTGGTCGACAAGCGCACGGACATTTGGGCCTTCGGGGCAGTTCTTTACGAAATTATTGTGGGCAAGCCGCTTTTCAGCGGCGAAACCGTTTCCGATATTTTCGTCGAAGTACTGAGCAAGGAACCGGACCTGAGCGCGCTGCCCGAACCGGCGCGATTCGTGGTCGAGCGCTGCCTGCGCAAAGACATGCGCAAACGCTGGCAAGCGATTGGCGATGTGCGCATCGCGCTGGAAGAAGGCGCGCACGCGCCTGCCGGCACAATTCCCGTTGTGACAACAGCGCCGCCAGCGAACACCTGGCTGCCGTGGGCGCTCGCCGGATTATTGTTCCTCGCCGCGGCCAGCGCATCGATTGCGGCCTGGCGCGCGTCGCACGCCGCGGCTGACGCGAACGCGAATCTCCCCGTGATGCGTTTCGAAAGCGACTTGGGCACCGATTTCGGCAGACTCTACGCCTCGACCTTTGCGGCCATTTCGCCCGACGGTCGCCGCCTGGTTTACACCGTGCACGGCGCAAACGGCGAACAAGTGTTGGCCATGCGCATGATGGATCAATCCAAGGCCACGCCGATCGCCGGCACCGAGGGCGGCCGCGACCCATTCTTCTCCACCGACGGCCAGTGGCTGGGATTTTTCGCCGACACCAAACTGAAAAAGATTTCAGTGAATGGCGGCGCCCCGGTGGTGCTGGCCGAAGCCCGCAACGCGCGCGGTGCAAGCTGGAGCGAAGACGGAATCATTGTCGCTTCGCTGATCAATACCAACGGCCTGTATCGCGTGGCCGCCGACGGAACTTCCCCGCCGCAAGAGCTGACCACTCTTTCCGGCGGCGAATCGACGCATCGCTGGCCCCAGGTGCTGCCCGGAGGGCGCGTCGCGATTTTCACCATCAGCGACAACCTGAGCGATTACGAAAATGCGTCGGTGGAAGCGGTCGATATAAAAACCGGCGCGCGCAAAGTGCTGCAGTCCGGCGCCTATTTCGGGCGCATCACTTCCAACGGGATCATGCTGTACGTCCACGGCGGTTCAGTTTTCGCTGAAGCGATTAGCGGCGCCGGCGGCGAAGTTCACGACCTCAAATCACTGGTTCCGCAGGGCAATCCGGTGGCGGTGCTAAGCGATGTGGCCAGCCTGTCGAGTTCCGGTGCGGGACAATTCGATTTTTCGGAGAACGGCGTTTTTCTGTACGCCAGCGGGAAGGCGGCGCCGGATATGTGGTCGATGGTCGGGTGGGACGGGCCCACCGGCGCGGCGGTCTTTGGCGCGGGGTCGAACAAAACACAGACGCAAATTTTCAAAAGCCAGCCGTACTTCACGCCGCGGTTTTCGCCGGACGGCAAACGGCTCGCGCTGGGCATCGAATCGCGCGGCCTGGAGGTCTACGTTTACGATTTTCAGAGCGACGTGCTGACCCGCCTGACTTTCGGCGGCCAGCTCGCTTACAACCCGGTCTGGGCGCCGGACGGCCGGCACCTCATTTATCAGCAGGTGTCCGGAGATACGCAGTCGCTGGAATGGATTCGCAGCGACGGCGCGGGCGGCGCGCAAAAATTATTGGAAGCCAAAGCGCAGATGACTCCGCGCTCCTTTTCGCCCGACGGAAAATATCTGGCCTATCACACCGGGACGCAGACCAATTCCGACATTTATTTTCTGCCGCTGGATTTGAGCGACCCCGATCATCCCAAGCCGGGCAAGCCCGAATTGTTTGTCGGCACGCCGGCCAACGAAGTGATGCCGGCGATTTCTCCCGACGGCCGCTGGGTCGCGTATGCTTCCGACGAATCGGGCACCTATGAGGTTTACGTGCGCCCGTTTCGCAGCGACGCCGGCGGGAAATGGCAAATCTCGGCGAACGGCGGCACCAGTCCGATCTGGTCGCGCGACGGCAAAGATT
This sequence comes from uncultured Acidobacteriota bacterium, assembly GCA_963711325.1. Lineage (GTDB taxonomy): Bacteria > Acidobacteriota > Terriglobia > Acidiferrales > UBA7541 > Palsa-295. The sequence continues at coordinate 1,155,436 of CAVQDR010000003.1, forward strand.
TATATTTCGACGGCTTGGACAATCGCATCATGCTGACCACTTACACCGTGAGCGGCCAGTCGTTCGTGGCCAGCAAACCGCGCCAATGGTCCGACCGCGAATTGATTTCTCCCACCGGCGATCCGAGCTACGACATTTCGCCCGACGGTAAAACCATCGTCGCGCTGATTCACTCCACCCTGCCTGGTGGCGAGCAACCCACGGTGAAAGCCACCTTCTTGCTGAATTTTTTTGAGGAGTTGAAACGGCGAACCAGTGCGCCGCGCTGAATTTTCAGGTCCGGCTCGACCCGAAGTACTTTAGCTCGCTGAGGTGAACAATTTGCCGCCACGTTCCGCATCGGAATGCTTCAGCCCCGCCTTCGAACACGCCAAGAGCCAGCTGTTTCGTCCATTCCGCTTCGCGCAATGGTGGCGGCTCGCGCTGGTCGGGATGTTCGCCGGAGAAATGAGTTCCGGCGGCTGCAACGTAAATTTTCCTGGCTCAAGTTCGACTCACAGCCACGGAACTTCGCAGGAGACCTTTCTTCCCGCGTTTCCGCCGGAGCTAGCCGCGCATCCGCTGCGGTTCGCCGCGATCATCGCCGGCGTGTTTGTGATTTTCCTGGTGCTGGCCGTCGTTTTTACCTACCTCGCCAGCGTGATGCGTTTCATCTTGTTCGATAGCGTGGTGACCCGCGAATGCCACGTGCGCCAGGGCTGGCGCCGCCGCAAAGCAATCGGCCTGCGCCTTTTCTGGTGGCAGATCAGCGTAGCAGCCATCAGCTTCGTGGCTTTTGCAACGGTCGTTGGCATCCCCGCGCTGCTAGCTTGGAGGCTCGGCTGGTTTGAAACGCCGCGCGACCACATTCTGGCACTGGTGCTGGGCGGCTTCACGTTCCTGTTCTTGCTTTTGCTTTTGGTCGTCGCGCTGGTTTTGCTGCAGGTGCTCACCAAGGATTTCGTGGTGCCGCAGATGGCACTCGAAGGAATTGGCCCGGTGGAAGGCTGGCGCCGCATGCTGGCGCGCATGAAGGCAGAAAAAGCCGGATACGCCGGATACGTCGGCATGAAATTCGTACTGGCGATTGCCGCAGTGTTTTTATTTTCGATCATCGCGGTGGTGGTGATGCTGGTGTTCATGATTCCCGTCGCTGGCGCGGCGATCGCCGCATTCTTCGGGGCCAAAGCCGCGGGCCTGACCTGGAACGTCGTCACCATTGCGGCGGCCGTGGTCTATGGCTGCATCGCGCTCACGGTTTTAATTTCCGCCATCGCGCTGGTGCACGTCCCGGTCATCGTATTTTTCCCGGCCTACTCGATTTACTTCTTCGCGCCCCGCTATCCGCCGCTGGCAGATCTGCTCTGGCCCAGCTCGTCGGCGCCAATTGCGCCTGCGATCACCCCACCGCTGCCGCAATAAAACGCGTTGTCCTCTACCTTCGCGTCCAGTGGTTAATCAACAGGAATGGTGAAGTCGATGTCGTCGCGCTTTTCATCGGCCTTCAAATGGATGACGCTCGCGCTCGATCGATCTGGCCCCCCAGGATAAAAAGTGGAAGCCGGAGGTAAGTTTAGGGAACCTCCCCCTCCGCTCCCGTTGAACCAGTCAGATCTCGGAGGGAAATTCAACCCGACCACGAATTCGCCGGGCTCTCGAGAGTCGAAAGAGAAATATCCGCTCGGGTCGGTCGTGTCCGTCACATACTGCGTACCGTCGGCGTGAATCAAAACAAGTTCCATCCCAGGCACAGGGGTCCCATTCGAGCGTCGTACGTGACCGGCGATTCGGGCGTGCGGCGATCGCGAAAGCGTCACACGCCAACAAGCGCCGGCGGAAGTCTTTACGCCATTTTCGTCGAACTCGAATGACGCAGCTGGGTCCCCGATAATCTTATAGTCGCCGGGAGGAAACGGCTGGAATTCGTAGTTCCCGTTTGCATCGGTAGTTGAAGCAAACTGAAGGCCGTCGGACGCGCGTGTTGCGGTGATCTTTACATTCGGAACGGGCTCTCGATCGCTCCACGACCCCCTAACGACATCGCCACGCACAATGGCAAAGTTCCCGATGGTCTTCAGGCGGCGGAGTGTTTCGATTTGTTCACCGGCATCGCCTACCGGAACGCTGTCATTCCCGTAATAGTCCAGACCGATCGGCTTCCCAATTTCTTTTCGAAGATAGAAGAGCCAGCGATCTCCGACTTTTAGGTCGGGAAGACAGTCCGCCTGCGAGGTCAGCACCGTCAACAGGATAGGTGGCGTGCCAAGAAAGACCTCCTCCGGCACAATTTGAAGCTGCTTTTCATCGTCCCCGACAGAAGCGATCGTCGAAATTGAACCGACGAAAACGTAAGAATACCAGTCGGCGCGAGTGCCACAATCTTTGAGATCGCTCGACAAGCCGGAATGCATGCAAGTAATCGTCTTATCGCCGACCCGCTCGACGGTAATGATCTGCGCTCGCGCAATCCTTTGGTGGCAGAGAGCGATACTGAGCAGCACGAGGACGTGGCGAATTCGCATCGGCGGAACCTCGATTAATTCCTCTGATGTTGAACATGATGTCGAATCCGGCGTTTTGGATGCCGACCTCGCATTCGCCGAGGCGGTGTGCGAGGAATTCTCAGGGCTGCAGGGACGAAGTGTAGGCGGCGAGGGCAATCATGTCGTCGAGCGTCAGATTGGCGACGGCGCCTTGCATGAATTGCGCGCCGGCGCCGTTGCGGACGCGGTGCTGCACGTCCCACAGCTGGCGCATCACGTAGCTGGGCGAGCGGCCAGCGATCGACGGCACATTATTTTTGCCGCGCAGGCCGGGGCCGTGGCACGCGCCGCACGGTACAGTGAGTCCGTCTCCGCCGGTGGTGGCGAGTGACTTCCCTTTCGAGATGGAACCCGGTGGGACGTACGCGACGAATCCCGAAGTGTCGTCGCGCAGCTCGGTGCGGTCCAGATTTTCCGCCATTTCGATGATGCGCGAGCCGATCGCTTCGCGCGCGGCGGGTTCTGAGGCGACCAGCATCCATCCCGCGACGTGCGTCGTCGGAACCGCCGCGGTTTCCACCACGCGGATCCACGGCTTCGGCTTCAATTGCGAAAAATAATCCGCGGCGGATTGGATTTCGGCGTCGGTGGCCTGGGTCTCGTGCGAAATCATCAGCGCGACCGGCAGATCATCAGGCGCGGAACTTTTTCGCAAGCCGCTTTTGAAATCCGCCATTTGCTGCACGATGTACGCAACCGGAAGTCCGGCGAGGCTGGAATTTTCCGGGCGGCCCAGGCCGTTCGGCAGGTGGCAGTAGCCGCAGGCGTACACTTCGGGCTTGCGCCCGCGCGCGACAATTTCCGGCATCGGCGGATGCGCGTCCGGATGCCAATCCGGCGGAGTGAAAAGGTCGGCAATCTGCGCGGGCGTGAAACTGGCGGTGCTGCCTGGGACGTGCCGCGGAGTTTGCGAATTTTCTGACGACGTTGTCGCGACACCGGAACCTGTTTCCGGCGGGTTGATCGTGAACGCCCAGTACGGTGGAGGTCCCGGCACGCCCGGCGCCTCAGGCACTGCCTGCTGCGGTTCGGAATTATTTTGCTGCGGCACGACCGCCGCCGCGGCCAGCGCAAAGAACAACATTACAGCCGTCGCAAACATGGAGAGAATGTGCCGCAGCCTCAAACGCGCAAACTCCTCACCCACAAATCGAATCGCGCAGGAGTATAGCGCGAGAATGCGCACCCCCGACGAGTTCGAAGTGAATCCCACCGACATCGAAGACTCAAACGGTTCTCGCGGAGTGCGGTGGCACGTCCGCTTCTCAGGACGGACCACCGCCGGCCGCAAACGTTTCCTTCGAGTTACACTTAGCCTCGAACAAAGCCGTTTCGAGTAGCAATACGCCACAGCAGCCGCAGGTCCGGGCCGCCACGAAAAAAAGTACGAACGCTGTCGGAGCAAACGTTTGCTCTGTTCGAGCCTACGCGCGCGAAACTCCATCGGTGACCGGCCGGCGGTGGTCCCCGCCTTCAGCGGGTGCCACCGCGCTCCGCGAGAAGCGCGCGCGGGGTGCCGCAACGTGGCGTGGACCCAACCGATCGTACTCCGCAGTTTGCGCAACCACAGTTGCAGTTGGCGTTTACAGCCCAGTCATCTTCTCCAGCGCTTCGGGGTAACGTGCGCCTTCCACTTTAATTTTGGAAGATGCATCGTTGATCTCGCGGAGATCGTCGGCGGTGAGCTGAACGTCCGCCGCGCCGTCGTTCTCATCGAGCCGCGAAAGCTTGGTGGTGCCGGGAATGGGAACCATCCACGGCTTCTGCGCCAGAATCCAGGCCAGCGCGATCTGCGCCGTCGTGGCTTTTTTGCGGGCCGCGATGCGCGCCAGCAAATCGACCAGCGCCTGATTCGCCGCGAGCGCCTCGGAAGTAAACCGCGGCAGGCGGCTGCGAAAGTCGGTGCTTTCGAATTTGGTGCTTTCGTTCATGGCGCCGGTAAGAAAGCCCTTGCCCAGCGGGCTGTACGGCACGAAACCGATGCCGAGTTCTTCGAGCGCTTCGAGCACGCCGTTGGTTTCGGGTCCGCGAGTCCACAGCGAGTATTCGCTTTGCACCGCGGCCACCGGCTGCACCGCGTGCGCGCGGCGAATCGTTTTGGCCGATGCTTCGGACATGCCGAAGTTTTTCACTTTGCCCTGCTGAATCAATTCCTTCACCGCGCCGGCCGTTTCTTCGATGGGCACTTCGGGGTCCACGCGATGCTGGTAAAACAAATCGATGGAGTCGATGCGCAGGCGCTTCAGCGATTCCTCAGCCACCTTTTTGATATTCGCCGGCTTGCTGTTGGTGCGCAAACGCGCCCGGTTTGCGCATTCGGGATGAATGTCGAAACCAAATTTGGTGGCGATCACCACTTTGCCTTTGTAAGGTTCCAGCGCTTCGCCGACCAGTTCCTCGTTGGTATAAGGGCCATACACTTCCGCCGTATCAAAGAAAGTCACGCCGCGATCCACCGCGGTATGCAGCAACGAAATCATTTCCTTTTTATCTTTGGGCGGCCCGTACGAAAAGCTCATGCCCATGCAGCCCAGTCCGATGGCCGATACTTCCAGATTTTTTCCCAGCTTACGCTTTTGCATTGCGTCTCCTTGCACTGCCTGCCTGCGATTCAGAGAGTAAATCCGAGAGGGGCCCAGGCGGTAGCACGATTCTTCCGACTTATTGCCTATTCCTCTTGCTGCGCGAAAAACACTTGGTGCCCGCGGGCCATGCGGCTATGCTGATTTCAGAAGCAAGGAAGCCACAAACATGAAAAAGACCAGTAAACACAACCTTACAGTGAATACCTTAAGCGCCCCGGCCCGCGCCTTGCGTGCCGAACTTGCCCGCAAGATTGCCTCTTTCATCGGTACCGAAGAGAAATTGGTCACTGAGGTTCCGGGCCTGACGCTCACCCGCCGCACCCGGCCGATGCCACCGGGCGTGGGCGGGTACGAACCCAGTCTAGCCGTGGTGCCCCAGGGGCGAAAGCGCGTCTCGCTGGGCGGTACGAATTTTATTTTCGACGAGTCGCGCTTTCTGCTGACCTCGCTCGATCTGCCGATCATCGGCCAAGTGATCGAAGCCAGCGAGCAAAAGCCCTTCTTCTGTTTTTTGTTCAAGCTGGAAATGCCGGTGGTGCGCGAGCTGCTCAGCCGCGAAGAATTGCAAGCCAGCGAACCCAGCGCCGATACTTTGGCCATGGCCACCGGAGAAGTTACCGCCGAACTGCTCGGCGCGTGCTTGCGTTTGGTTTCCCTGCTGGACAATCCTTCGGACATTCCATTTTTGAGCGGACTGATTCAACGCGAAATTATTTATAGAATTTTGCAGGCGCCGGCAGGAGCGCGGCTGCGCAGCATCGCCACGCTAGGCGATCAGAGCCAGCGCACGGCGAAAGCCGTGGCCTGGATCAAAGCAAATTACGCCAAGCCGCTGCGCGTGGAAGATCTCGCTGACATGGCCGGCATGGGCGTCTCCACCCTGCATCATCATTTTCGCGCCCTCACCGCCATGAGCCCGCTGCAATATCACAAGCAGCTCCGCCTGCAAGCCGCGCGCGGCCGCATGTTGATGGACGGCCTCGACGCCGCCAGCGCCGCCTTCGAAGTCGGCTACGAAAGCCCCACCCAATTCAACCGCGAATACAGCCGCTTCTTCGGCAAGCCTCCCATGCGCGACATCCGCACGCTGCGATCAGCGAGCCCGGCGGCGTAGTTTCTGTGCGAACGCCTACCCGACCGTCATTCTGAGCGCAGCGAAGAATCTCATCCAGTACCGCTCTACCCAGGCCGTTGCGTCGTGCGCTGCTTCGTCGTTTCGCTCCGGGCGCGGGAACCTGGATGAGATTCTTCGTCGCGAAAAGCGCTCCTCAGAATGACGGCGGTTTTTTGGTGGCGTGCAAAGTCGTGGTAGCGCTTCGCGCTGGAGAATCCCGGATGACCAGGCCGACGAAGTTTTGCCGGGAATTTATTCCCGCGCGCCGCGCCAGGTTTTGCTTTCGGGGAGATCGATCTCCAGGGTCTTGTCTCGCGTCCAGTCACGGCTGGGGTTTCGGCGGCACCAATATTCGAGGACGCGCAGGTTGTAGCAGCCGGTCGAGGGGCCGTCGCGGCAGCAGCCGGGATTGGGCGGATCGCCCATCAGCAAATCGCCGCGGCGAATGGCCTCCGCTACCGGCAAGCCGGCACGCTCGTTCGCTTCGAAATTCAGCATGGAGCAGGCCAGTTTGTAGATGGTCAGGCAGCCGAAGCAGGCGATCTCGACCAGCGCCGCTTCGTCGGAATAAATATCGGCGACGTGCCACGGCGTGAATTCCACGTAGCGCGGCACGCGGTTTTCGTCCCACCAGAGCGGCGGCTCGGCGATTTTGCCGAGGATGTCTTTATATTCGGTGAACATCGCGTCTCGCGGCCACGAAGCGAATCAGGTGGATGACCGCGCTGAATTCTACCGCGAATTTGCGCGTGACAAACCAGCAACTCCGTCGCGTTGACGGAACCCAGGTCGCACCATAAGATTAGCGGCACATGCCGGACCCTCAGTCGCTGATTGGCCAGACCATTTCGCATTACCGCATCGTCGAAAAACTTGGCGGCGGAGGCATGGGCGTGGTCTACAAAGCGCAGGACACCCGGCTCGACCGTTTCGTCGCGCTGAAATTTCTGCCCAAGGATCTGGCGCAAGATCCGCAAGCACTCGAACGTTTTCGCCGCGAAGCCAAAGCCGCCTCGGCGCTGAACCATCCCAACATCTGCACAATTTATGACATCGGCGAGGAAGCCGGCACCGCCTTCATCGCCATGGAATGTCTCGACGGGCAAACGCTGAAGCACGCCATCGCCGGCCGCCCGATGGAAATCGAAACGCTGCTGATCCTGGCCATCGATACGGCGGACGCGCTCGACGCGGCGCACGCCAAAGGCATCGTGCATCGCGACATCAAGCCGGCGAATATTTTTGTCACAACGCGCGGCCACGCGAAGATTCTGGATTTCGGTTTGGCCAAAGTGAATTCGGCGAAAGGTGCCGGTTCAAGCAGCGAAACCGAAATCGCCGAAGGCGCAACGCAGGGCGCAACCCGCGCCGAACACGAAAGCCAGCTCACCAGCCCGGGCAGCACCATCGGCACCATCGCGTATATGTCTCCCGAGCAGGTTCGCGCCAAAGAACTCGACGCGCGCACGGATTTGTTTTCGTTCGGCGTGGTGCTGTACGAAATGGCGACGGGCGAACTGCCCTTCCGCGGCGAAAGCAATGGCGTGATCTTCGAAGCCATTCTGAATCGCGCTCCGGTGCCGATGGCGCGCGCGAATCCGGAAGTGGCGCCAAAGCTGGAAGCCATCGTGCATAAGGCGCTGGAAAAGGATCGCAACCTGCGTTACCAGCACGCGGCGGAAATGCGTTCGGATTTGCAGCGGTTGAAACGCGACCTCGATTCCGGACATTCGGGCTCCGCACATTCCGGTTCCCTGCCGGCCGGCACTGGCGCTGGAATTTCGGGCGCGCCCGGGTCTTCCGGCGCGCATGCGTCCATCACCGGTTCAGCGTCGGCGCAAACTTCCCAACCCGCCGTGGCGAATCCCGCGCGCCGCTACGGCGCCATCGCGGCGGTGGTGCTGCTGGCCGCGCTCATCGCGGCCGGAGCGTGGTATTGGCACGCAAAATCCGCCGCGCCGATCGATTCCATCGCGGTGCTGCCCTTCGCCAATTCGGGCGGCGGCGCCGACGCCGACTTCCTCAGCGACGGCATCACTGAATCGCTGATCGCCAGCCTGGCGCACGTCCCAGACCTGAAAGTAAAATCGCGCAACTCTGTTTTCCGTTATAAAGGCAAAGACATCGACGTGCCGCAGATCGGCAAGGAACTGGCCGTCGATGCGCTGCTCACCGGCCGGGTCACCCAGCATGGCGACGACATTCAGGTCAGCGCCGAGCTGACCAACGTGAAAGACAACACCGAAATTTGGGGCAATCACTATCAGGGCAAAGCCGCGCAGATCGTCTCGCTGCAGCAGCAGATGGCCGGCGACATCGCCGAGCGGCTGCGCTCGAAATTAAGCGGCGCGGAAAAGCAGGAGGTCGCCAAGCAAGGGACCCAGAATCCCGAGGCTTATCAACTCTACGTGCGCGGCCGCTATTACTGGAACAAACGCACGGTGCCAGACATCAACAGCGCGATTTCGTATTTCAAGCAGGCCATCGAAAAAGATCCGGGCTACGCGCAGGCCTATTCCGGGCTGGCGGATAGCTATGCAGTGCTGCCCTATCACAGCGGCGATCCCAACGAGTTGATGCCGTCGGCAAAAGCCGCGGCGCTGAAAGCTTTGGAACTTGATCCCACGCTGGCGCGGCCGCATGCGGTGCTGGGTCTGGTGAAAATTTGCTACGAATGGGATTTTGCCGGCGGCGAAGCGGAATTGCGCCAAGCGATCGCGCTCGATCCGAACGACGCCACTTCGCATCAATGGCTCGGGCAATTGGAGGGCTACATCGGCGGGCGCGCGCAGGAATCGATCGAGGAGACCACGCGCGCGCATCAGCTCGATCCGCTCTCGCCGGAAATTGCCTTCGCGGTCGCCGAAGCTTACGTTGAGGATCGTCAGGATAAAAAAGCCGAGGAACTGTACCGGAAGCTGATCGCCGAGAACCCGGATTTTCCGGTCGGCCATCTTGGATTGGCTTGGATGTATTCGGCCCAGGGCCAATATGCGCAGTACATTCAGGAGTTCCAAACGTACGCGCGGCTCGCCGGAAACAAAGAACATCAAGAGTGGGCAGCAGCGATGGATAGCGGATATCGCGCGGGAGGCTGGCCGGCCGCGGCGCGCAAAGGCATTGAAGTGCTGCGCGCGCAACGCGAGGCCAAGACGAATTATCTGGCGGCATTCAACATCGCGCAGATGTACGCCACCATCGGGGATAAGGATCAGGCGTTCGCCTGGCTGAATACGGCGCGCGAGGAACGGAATTTGTGGCTGGTGCGTGTCCGCACCGACCGGGGATTCGACCAGCTGCGCTCCGATCCGCGCTACACCGAACTGCTGAATAAAATCTGGACGCCGAAGTAAGCGGCGGCGCTTCGAGTCAAGAGTAAAAACCCTAGCCAGCGGTAAGGATGGGCCGTCCTCAACCTCTATTCGAGGTCCTAAAACCAAAAAACGCGGGCGGCGAATTGGTTCTTCGCCGCCCGCCTAGCTTTGCACCGTCGCGAAATTCGGCGGCTATTTGTAGGTGGCGTCGGTCCGGGTCAGTTCGTCACGATGGCCGGTGGAATCCAGCATCGACCCGATCGCCGGGCTGATCAACGGATTGTTCTTGCCGGCGTCGCGAATCGCGTCGTTCACTTTGTCCAGCCCCTCAGCGTTCGGCGTGATGTAGAAAACGGAGAACGTGCCGGGCTCGCTGGTGTGGATGGCCTGGGTGTCGATTTCGTATTCCTTGATGGCGCCCTCGGCGAGCAGCTTTTCAAAGAGTGGTACGAATAGACTCTTGCTGAGCGTTTCCACCGCGTCGTTCGGAGCATCGGCTTTCAATTTGTAGAATCCGCCGTGGGTGTAGCAGCCCTTGCACGAGCCGGAGGTCCAGTTGTAATACCGGCTGACCAGAATTTCGTCGAAATGTTTGGTCGAGGCGGCCAAAACCGGGCTGACGGCGCTGCCGTTTTTATAGAACTGCTCGAGCAGGCTGAGCAGGCCGGCCATGGACATGGACGACCAGAATTCGTCGTGGGTTGGGCCGTCGGCGGTGTGCACCAGGGCGGTGTCGTGGCCGTAGGCAACGATTGCTCCGCTGGCCAAGGCTTTGGCCATGGCGTCCGTATCTCCCGCGTTGGCTTTTTCCATTTCGGCCCATTGCGCGCGCGGAATGCTCCAGATACTGACGTAGGTATACATCGGCGGTTTTTCTTTTACTTCGGTGGTGGATTGGGCGCGAACGCCGGCGGCAAATCCCAAAGACAATGCCAGCAGGGTGCATACGAACGTGAATTTTCTCAGCACGATTCTCCTTTTTTGTGGCGAAGCTTTCTGTGTTGATTGATTGGTTGTTGGTAAGGACAGCCAGGCCGATTGCAGGTCGCGAGCGGCACGCCGCGGAAGAATCCACGGAAGGCGAGCGCGCAGAGACTTTCGTTGGGGCGACTATATGCCCAACACCGCCAGAGTCAAGGAATTAAGACCGCATTTGAAGTTGGGTTTGAGGGTGGCCCACCCTTCGCGCCTTCCACGAAGGATGGGCTTTTTTGTCGATGCCTGCTGCCGGTCCAGGGTATTCACAAGGAAAAGCAAAGATCCTCACCCTTCCAAAACCGGGAAGGATGGGCCACCCGCAAAACCTTGGCGTTGGCCGAAACGCGTTCGGCTACAATGTCTCCGCATGGAAGTAAAAGATCCCACGCCGGAGCGGCTCAACGCGTTTTCTGACGGCGTGATCGCGGTGATCATCACCATCATGGTGCTGGAGCTGAAGCCGCCGCACGACGCTTCGGTCGCATCGCTGCGCGAATTGTGGCCAACGTTTCTGAGCTACGTGATCAGCTTTTTATTTGTGGGCGTGGTTTGGGTCAATCATCACCATTTGTTTCGTTACGTCGAACGCGTTTGCGCCACGGTCATCTGGGCCAATCTGGCTTTCCTGTTTTTCGTTTCGCTGGTTCCGTTCGTCACCGCCTATCTGGCCGAAAACCGGCTGAATGCTTTCACCACCGCGCTCTATGCCGGCATGTGCGTGCTGATCACCATTTCGTTTAATTTCCTGCAGGGCACCATCGTGCGCGAATTTGGCGACGACCAGAAACTGCAGACCCTGGCTCGCGGATCCCAACGCCGCAACTGGCTAGCGTTGATGATCTACATTCTGGCCATTCCCATGGCTTATGTGCAGCCATATGTCTCGATCGCGATGATCAGCGGCGTCACCCTGATGTATTTCTTCCCAGACGCCGCCGAGAAATTCGCCAAAGAAGGGTGAAGATGAAAACCACATTCATGTCCAAGATGATTCGACTCCCGGCAATAATCGCTCTGGCGGCGCTCGGCGGCGCGCCGTCTGCGCGCGCACAAGCGATGCAGGCCGCCCCCGCTCCATTGGGCGCGGCGCAACCGGCTCCGGCGCTGCTCGACGTGCAGTGGAATCCCGGCGCGGAAGATTGCAAGCACGATACGCAGCCGGCGCTGCAGGTGCATCGCTACGACGCGACGACTTACATCCTGCGCCAGAATCTTTGCCTTAGCGCCGAAGGCAATTTTCTTTTTCTGCTGATCGGCTCGGACCAAGCGCTGCTGATCGATAGCGGCGCGATTGCCGACGCGTCGCAAATGCCCGTGGCCAAAACCGTGCTGGATCTGCTGCCGGCGAGCGGCGCGGGAAAACTTCCGCTGCTGGTGGTGCATACGCACGGCCACACCGACCATCGCGATGGCGACGCGCAATTCGCGGGCCTGCCGAACGTGCAGGTCGCGCCTTTCGATCTCGACGGCGTGAAAAAGTTTTTCGACTTCACTGCCTGGCCCGAAGGCCTGGCGCACATCGACCTGGGCGGCCGCATCGTCGACGTGATTCCCGCGCCCGGCCATCACCGCGCGCATGTGGTTTTTTACGACCGCAACACCACGCTGCTTTTTACCGGCGATTTTCTGCTGAATGGACGCCTGCTGATTGAAGACACCGCCGCCGATAAAGCCAGCGCCGCGCGCGTGATCGCTTTCGTGCAGGATAAGCCGGTCGCTTACGTGCTCGGCACGCACATCGAAAAAAACGCCGACGGCGAACTCTACACCTGGGGCGTGAATTACCATCCGCGCGAACACGTGCTGCAATTATCGAAAGCCGATTTGCTGGCGCTGCCCGCCGCGCTCGATCAATTCAACGGTTTCTACAGCCACTCCGGCCAGTTCATCATGATGAATCAGAACCGCGTCCTCGGCGTCGAAGCCGCCGTGCTGCTGATCGTTCTGCTCATGATCATCTGGGCCATCTGGCGCTTCGTAAAATCGCGGCGGAAGAAAAACCTTAGCAGCGTTCACTAGAACGAAATAATTTTCCTCAGGGGCTAAAGCCCCATTTTCTACTGCGGGTAATGTCGGAGCTAAAGCTCCGCCCCCCTGAAAGGCGACTTCACATTTTTCGATGGCGCGCTACGGCAAAACGGTCAGGGTCAGGTTTACCACGGAGGTCGCGCCGTTCGGCGCCGTCGCGGTCACTACCAGCGGATAATTTCCCGGGGGAGTGGCTTGTCCGCCCGGCGATTTCGGCAAGCTGGCGCAGGCCGAAATTCCCATCGCGGTCATCACCAACAAGCAGGCGAACGCCAAGCCCCACGCGCGCCGCGCATTCGGCTTTTTCCTCGTGGCCGCGCACGCGCTGAAGGCCAGCGCGAGACTCGCCAGCAGCACTCCGAACCCGCTCGTCGGCGCTGAAGGCAATTTAAATGGCGGCGGCGCGCCCGCAGTGCAGAACGTATTCACCACAATCGCCACGTTCGTTCCCTTGCCAGTCAGCGCGATCGTTCCCGGCACCAATTGGCAAGTAATGTCGGGCGAAGGGCTGGTGCATCCCAGCGTCACCGTTCCGGTGGTGCCTGGAAGCGAAGTGAGCAGCAATCCAAAAACGGCGCCGCCTCCCGGCATGGTGCTCACCGTGGTCGGACTTCCCGGCGCGACGGTGATCGTGACCGGCGAATTTCCGTTGTTGAATGTTGCAGTCACGGTTTGCGCCGCGGTCAGCGTTACCGAACAGCCCGCGGTTCCGGAGCAGCCCGCGCCACTCCAGCCCGCGAAGGTGGAACCTTCCGCCGGGCTCGCCGTCAGCGCGACGACTTGGCCGCTGGCAAAACTTGCCGAGCAGGTCGGCTGGCAGGAAATTCCCGCGGGTGCGCTGGTCACCGTGCCGGTGCCCGTTCCGGCCTCGGTTATGGTCAAAGTGAAATTCGTCGCCGACTTGGTGAACGTCGCCGTCACCGTTGTCGCTGCGCTGACCGTAACCACGCAAGTTCCGGTTCCTTCGAACACGGCGCGCCCCAACCGGTGAAGGTCGAACCCGTCGCCGGCCGCCGCGGTCAAAGTCACCTGCGTGCCGCTGGCGAAAACTCGCCGAGCACGTCGCGGCCGCAATTAATTCCCGCCGGAGCGCTCGTCACCGTCCCGGTGCCCGTCCCTGCTTTCGCTACCGTCAAATTAAAATTCGTCGTTGTCGGCGCAAACGTAGCCGTCACGCTCGTCGCCGCCGTAAGCGTCACCACGCACGTACCGGTGCCCGAACAAGGCGCGCTCCAGCCTGTAAATGTAGAACCCGTCGCCGGCGCCGCGGTCAAAGTCACCTGCGTGCCGCTAGCGAAACTTGCCGAACACGTCGCGCCGCAATTAATTCCTGCCGGCGCGCTGGTCACCGTGCCAGTTCCGGTCCCCGCTTTCGTCACCGTCAAAGTGAAATTCGTCGGCGCCGCCGCGCCCTGGCACTCGGCGGTGCCTAAGGTCGGACCTGTCGTCCCGATGAGAATCGTTTCAATTTTGCAGGCGGAAGCGAGAAAGCCCGCCAAGTTCGCGTCGCCGGCCACGGAGAATTGCCCATTCGACGCCACGGTGTAATCGATGGGGTCCCCCGACTCATTGGCGCCCAGAAGTCCTCCGGGGCTGCTGCCATCGCTGACGGCCTGATACGTCGTGGTAAAAGTGATCGTCACGATCGAATTCGAGTTCTGCGGCGAGGGCGGATTGAACGAACCGCCAAAAAATTTCCCGGACCCGGAGAGCGTGGCATTGTTGAACCCCGAACCGCCCGCATCCAGCGGGCCGATCGAAGAGGCCGTGTCAGTTCCGGCGGCAAATCCCTGATTCGGTGCGGAGAGATAAACAATGATCGGATTAAATGGACCGTTGGGAAACGTCAGCTGGGCGCGGCCATTCGGGGAGATCAGGACGCCGCCATTGGCGGTACCGGTGGTTGGCGCAGTGCCGCTGCCGGCATTTTGCAATACGTAATTGAAGGAGAAAGTTCCATCGCCGGGCGTGGAAAGCGAGCCGATCGCGGCTATCGATATCCCATTCGGCTGTTTGCCCTGAAAGGCCATCACGCTATTGCCCTTGAGCGACGCCAGACCGAAATTTCCCGGCGTCGTCTGCAATTCGGCAAATGCCGGCATAAATTATTTCGTCGGTCGTGTTGATGCTGACGAAAATGAAATGGGTGGCATCGATGATGTAGGCCACGTCGGAGGTCGTTCCAGTGTCGCCCGCAATCACTGGACTGAGCGTGAGCCGCCCGTTGGAAACGGTTTGGTCGGTCAGCGCGTAGGTTCCGGAAATCCCCGAGCTGGTCTGCAGGTTTCCGGCGTTATTGATGTCCACCGTGCTCCCGTTCACAAAGTTTCCCAGGCCGTCGAAAATCGCCAGGCCGATTGCGGATTGCGGATTTCCGTTCTGCGGGATACCGGGGAACAGCAGCGACCCGACTTCACTGAAAGCGTACGATCCATTCAGCGCGTTCAGCGAAAACGTCAAAGGATTCTGCGCGAACATCACGCCCGATCCGGTGTGCCCGGTGACGCCGTCCACGTCGTCGAATCGAATGAGCCGCGCCTTGGTCACCAGTCCGTTCTGAATATTCCCGGCGGAGAAGGCGATCAGCGTAGTTCCGCTTGGGGTGGTGAGCTCCATGGTTCCGCGATTGTCCGCGCCCAGCCAATAATTACCGAGGAATCCCTGGGTGGGCTGCGCGCCGCCGGAACCGTTAGCGTCTTCGAAGCCACCGCGAATGTTGCCTTGGCCGTCGGCGAAGAAACTCGCGGCCGCCACCACCATGCTGTTGGTGCTGTCGTCGAATCCCTGGAACAAAAAGGCGTAGCTTCCGTTCAGTTCGGCATCGTTGGTGGTGTCGGCGGCGGCAATATTCACCGTGTAGCTGACCGAGTCGGTCTGCGGCGGCACCGAAGAATCGGTGGCCTGCACCGTAAAAGTCGATGGCCCCGGCGTGCCGGTGGGCACTCCGCCCAGCGTGGCGAAAATGCTGTTGGGCGCGGATCCCAGCTTCAATCCCGCGGGCAGCGTCCCGGAGGAAATCTTGAAACTGATCGGGGACGTTCCGCCCGCCGAGATAATGAATTGGCCGTAGGTCGCGCCGACCGCTCCGTCCGGCAGCGTAGTCGGCTCAATAAGAATCTGGCCCTGGGCGACGTTCGCGAATACCAGCAGGAAAATGACGGGAATGGCGCGGACGCAATAACGCGCGAGGCGATGCGCTGGGCTGCTCACAAGGTTCTCCTGTACGCTGGGCGTAGACGTTGTTGCTGGTTCGAACCTAAATTAAGAAAGAAGGATGTCTCAGGGCCGTATGAAGCGCGAGCTGGTGGCAGGAGTTTCCACTGGGCCAAGCGGGGGCGTCAAGCAATTAGTTTTCGGCTAGCGGAATTTTTCAAAGGGCATTCGCTCAGAGGACGCCGGCGAGCAGGCGAATGCCTTCGCGGATTTTGGTTTCGTTCATGTGCGAGTAGCCGAGCATCAATCCGGCGCGCGGCGGCTTCTTCAGGTAGTAGCCGGAAATTCCGTAGACGCCGATTTGCCGCGCGGCGGCTTTGGCGATCAGCGTTTCTTCTGCCACGCGTTTCTGCGGCCACAGGACCACGTGCGTTCCGGCCGCGCCGCCGGTCACTTTCACTTTGCGGTTCAGATGGGTTTCGATGGCCTCGAGCAGCACATCCCGCCGCGCCGCGTTTCTGCGCCGCAGCCGGCGCAGATGCCGCTCGTACATTCCGGTCGAGATGAATTCCGCCAGCGTTTCCTGCTCCAGAGTCGCGGTGTGCCGGTCGCACAGCCATTTCGCGGCAGTGAACGCCGGGACCAGCGACTTCGGGGCGATCAAATACCCGATGCGCAGCGCCGAAAACAGCGTCCGCGAAAACGTGCCCATATAAAGGACCCGGCCTTCGGCGTCGAGTCCCTGCAGCGATTCGAGCGGCTGGCCTTCGTAGCGGAATTCTCCGTCGTAATCGTCTTCGACCACGATGGCGTTTTTCTTGCGCGCCCATTCGAGCAGCGCCACGCGGCGCGCCGGTGGCAAAATCGCTCCGGTGGGAAACTGGTGCGAAGGCGTGACGAACGCCATGCGCGCTTCGCGGCGGCAGCTTCGCCGGATCTAGTCCTTCGCCATCCACCGGCACCGGCAGCAGCCGCGCTCCGGCCGCGCGAAAGATTTCGCGCGCGCCTTGGTATTGCGGATCTTCGATGGCCACGCCGTCTCCGCGATCGATCAGCACCCGCGCGATCAGATCCAGCGCTTGCTGCGAGCCGTTCACTACGATGACCTGCGACCCATCGCACACCGCGGCGCGCGAACGCCGCACGTGCGCCGCAATCGCCTCGCGCAGCGTTTCGCTGCCGCCCGCTGCGCCGTAGTCGAGCTGGCGCACCGGAGCCTTGCGCATGTGCCGCAGCAAAATGCGCCGCCACATTTCGAAGGGAAAAGTTTCGATGTCGCCGCGTCCACCGTAGGCGAAGTCGTAACGCAGCGGCACGGTGCGGCGCCCGGGAAAATCCACGGTGGCGGCGATCGCCGCGGTGACTCGGCCATAACGCGAGAGGCGCAGCGCCACCGCGCGTTTGGCAGCGACTTTGGCGCGCGGATTATTCGCGAGCGCCCGCCGAAGCGTACGTGCCGGAGCCGCCGCGTCCGGTGGCGAATCCTTCGGCCAGCAGCTGGTCGTAAGCCAGCAGCACCACGGTACGCGAAATCCCCAGCGACTCGGCCAGCTCGCGCGTGGAAGGCAGGCGTTCGCCGGCGCGGAACGTGCCGTTCAGCACCGCTTCGCGCAAGCCGCGGTAAACCTGCCGGAACAGCGGCTCGCCCCTCCTCGAAAGTGGTATCGCGAATTCCATGGAAAGTGGCCGTATGAAAATACCACGCCGCACGTCAGTCTGGATAGCGAACCGGAGCAACTGCCGGCGCAGGGAGAAAACGAAATGACCACACGTATTCACGGCATCGCACAATATCTGGGCGCCGCAGCATTGGCCGCGCTGATCATCGCGACACCGGTGCGCTGCAAAGCCACCATGGCGCAAGCCGTGGCCGCCATGACCGCGCCGCGCGACGGCGCTCACGATTTCGATTTCGCCGCAGGCGCCTGGACCACCCATATTTCGCGGCTGGATCACCCGTTCATCGGCTCGACGAATTGGGTCCCGATGACCGGCAACGTTACCACCCGCAAAGTGTGGGATGGCCGCGCTTTCCTGGAAGAAATCCAAGCCGACGGCCCCGGCCGCGGCCACTTCGAGAGCCTGACTTTATTTCTCTACAATCCGCCGGCGCACCAGTGGAGCATAAATTTCGCGAACAGCTCCGACGGCACGCTCAGCACGCCGGCCATCGGCGAATTCACCAACGGCCGCGGCGAATTCTACGACCAGGAAACATATCAGGGCCGCGCCATTCTGGTGCGCGTCGTCTGGTCCGGCATCACCGCGGACTCCTATCATTTCGAGCAATCGTTTTCCGCCGATGGCGGAAAAACCTGGGAACCCAATTTCAAAGCGGATTTGACTCGCGTGAAATCGTGAGCGGCATCCTGATTCGCGAGCTGCGCCGCGACGATTTCGTGGCGTGGAAAACGCTTTGGGATGGCTACAACGCGTTCTACGGCCGCGCCGGAGCCACGGCGCTGCCCGAAGCGATCACCCAATCGACGTGGTCGCGTTTTTTCGACGCTTACGAGCCAATCCACGCGCTGGTCGCCGAGCGCGACGGCACCGTGAATGGCAAGCTCGCCGGCCTCGCGCACTATTTGTTTCATCGCAGCACCATCGCGCCGCTCTCGAATTGCTACCTGCAGGATTTATTCACGGCGGAATCAGCGCGTGGGCAAGGCGTAGGCCGCGCCTTGATCGAGGAAGTCTACCGCCGCGGCGAACGCGCCGGCGCCAGCCGCGTCTACTGGCAGACGCAAGAAGGCAACGCCACCGCGCGCCTGCTCTACGACCGCGTCGGCGAAAAATCCGAATTCATCGTGTATCGCAAAAATCTGTGAACACCACGGGCTTCCGAGATCGTGCTCTCTTGAACGCCGCGCGCGTTGTGTCTTTTGGAGTCACGAACCCCGAACGATCCTCTTCTCCTAGCCGTCCGGTCCAACCGCCCAAACCGTTCTTGGCCGTCATCCAGAGGAGCGCCTTTCGCGACGAAGGATCTCCTTTTTGCCCAGGCGATAAATCCGAGCCCGCATCCCTTCAGTTGATCGGTCGTTTGTTCCGGAACAATGAAATGCGTTCGAGAATGTCCGCGAGATTGCCGCTTTCAATGTCCGACACGTCGACGCCATAAAGCTCGCGAATCCGATCCTGATATTTCTGATTGGTCGATTCTCCGTGAAAATCGTACAGGCTCGAAACATTCGATATAAAGGCCCATGGCAACTGAAGCACGCTTTGAATGAATTCCTTCGCGAGTTCCGGATGCGTGGCGATTCGATCCGTGTCCGCGAATTTGATTTCGGTGGCGAATTTTAGGCCGGGCCGCGGCAGCTTTGGCGTGCGCTCCTTGAAATGATCGAAGGATTCGCGGAGGGCCGCGAGCGCCGCTGCCTTCGTGACGCCATTGCCACCGATTCCGCTCCAGTTGACCACCGTTGCCCGCCAGCAAATGGGTTGAAGTCGTCCGGGAGCCGGTGGTTCGGGAGGAGGTGTGTAATAAAAGCGGATCGGATAGTCCTCTAATGCCCAATTCGTTTTGAAAAACGACAGGAGGCGCTTCCACAGCGCAAGTAGTTGCCAAGAAATATCTGTGAGTTTGTTCGGTCGGCCGGCCATTCTATTTCACATCCCCTCGGCTCAAATCGTGCGCTCAGCGCAACACTTCGTATTCGCTTTTCACCAAGCCGGTGGCGTAGCTCTTCGTCGCCACGTGCTTCAGCTTCACGTCGCGCGGCAGCGAACCAAACAGCGGAATCCCGCGGCCGATCAGCACTGGCACTTTCGAAATCGTCAGCCGGTCGACCAGGCCTTCGCGCAGAAAACGCTGAACGGTAATTCCGCCGTCGAGGTAAATATGTTTCGCGCCGCTGGCCGCGAGTTTGGCCAGGATTTCCGCAGGGCGACCGGCCATTTGCTCCACCACCCCGCGCGCCGTGGACAAATCGATAGGGCTGGAGCTCAGCACCACCACTCGTTTTTTCTCGTACGGCCACTCCGGAAACGCGGCCACCACCTCGTAGGTGTTGCGCCCAATCACCAGCGTATCCACCGTGGCCATGAATTCGGTGTAGCCGTGCGGCTCGCTTCCGGCTTCATCCAGAAAATCAAATGAGCCGTCGGCGCGGGCCAGAAAACCATCCAGGCTGACGCCGCAGAAAACCGAAACGGTGGGCATAGCTGCTCCTTCGCGCCGCCCGCGAAAACGCGGGATTGTTACCGCGGAATCTACCACGATTCCCGCCGTCGTAGCATCCGAGACACGTGCACGCGGCCTATAGGCGCGTGCTCCCACTCGCACGAAATAATATCCCGCCGAGATTTTTACTTGTTTCTTCGCCTGATGCAGGTAACCTGAATCAACCGACGACCCAGCCCGTCTGTGGAGAAATTCATCGCCATGAACGCGCCCAATCCGGGATCCGGCTCGTCCGAAGCCACGCCGCTCACTTCGCGACTCGAAAGCGCCACCGCTGAATTGCATCAACTCGAAGAACTCGTAAAATCCGGCGATCTCGATGCGCGGGTGCTCTCCGAATTTCGCAACGCCGTCGACCACATTCGCAACACCACCTGGGCCGTGCAGAAATGGATCGGCTTGAGCCATGAATCGGGCGGCGATCCGTTTTCAGTGCTGCCGATCATGTCCGCCGAGCGCGTCAAACGCGCGGCGCAAATTTGCAACGACCTCTCGCTCGACCTGCAATCGATCGAGATCGGCCTCGAAACGCCGGGCATCGTCGAACTCTACAACGCGGTCGACGACCTGCGCCGCCGCCTGGCCACGCTGCTGAAACGCGAAATATAATTTCGCACCCCAATCGCGAGCCCGCAGCGAGCGGAGGCCGATTCTAACGGTGTGGGTCTAGATTCCCGCCGACGCACGGAATAATCGCGCAGCCTCCTCAACTGACGCGCCGCCAGCCTACCTTGGAGTGCGGCGGCTTGCCGCCGCCTTGGCGATGTGAAGACAGGGGCGGGAACGGAATAGGGTTCGAAACGCAAAGTGCAAAAACGACGCGCAACGGTTCGGTGAGCAGTTTGATATCGCCGTCGTTGAACAACGCCCCCGCATCCTCGCCACACGCCAGGATTCAGACCCCAACCCATGCCAGCCGTGACTTTACGTTGTAAAGGCGGCGGCAAGCCGCCGCACTCCAGGGTAAGCTGGCGCATCATCGAACCCGGTCATGCGATCACGGGCGGACGACCGCGCACACACCAGAGCCCACACATAAAAAGGCCCAGGGAAATTTCCCCGGGCCTTTTTATTTTGAGTCTGCGCGAAACGTAAAAACTATTTGCAGACGTGTTTGTCTTCGACTCCGGTCAGCACATTGGCGGCCGCGGTCAGCGTGCGGTTGTAGCACTGGCCGAACGAATCCTTATAGATGTAGGTCTGGCTGCTGCTCTGATTGGAATTCTGGCCCAGTTCGTAGCCATTGGCGGTGAGCACGAACAGCGCCGAATCGGTGGGCTTCACTTCGTTGGTGGTGGTGCTCTTGAACACCGGGAAGCCGAGCAGCGTGTCGGTCTCGTCGCGTTCGAGTTTCTGATCGACGCTGGTTACTTCGGTGATGTTGCCGTTGTCCAGAACTTCTTCGTCCAGGTTCACCGTGATCGGATACGAGAAAGTCGTTTCCTTGGTGGTGAAGAGCGGACCTTCCGAAGTAGTGACCTTGGTGTGCGTGGTCGAAGTGTTGACGTTGTTCTGAATGTAGCCGGTGGCGCTGCTGGTGATGTCCGCCACGCTTTTGAAGTTCGAAGTCTGTTCGACTTTGGTGGTCACGCGCCCGTGCGAAGTATTCACGTAGCCGCTGATCGTGAAATTTTCGGAATTGGTCACGGTGTCGACGCCAGCTGCCGAGGCCGTTGGCATCGAGCGCCACCGTGTCGGTGACCGTCGGAGTCGGGCGTGGTCTGCGTATCTTCGGTCACCGCGCCGGTAATTTCCTTCGAGCGCGGATCCTGATAGACCAGCAACTGCGCGGTCACCGTGAAATAGCTGAAAGCGTTAAACACGCTGACGCCCACGGTATGCGGCTGGCCGTCGTCGAGCGTGCCGGCGAACGGAGTCAGGTCCACGCGATATGGCAGCAGGTTCAGCGTCTGCACGCCCGGAATCGGAACCCACAGGCCCGGATCGAGCCCGCCGGTATAAATCCACGGATACACCGGAGCGGCGCCGGCCGGCTTGCCGTCCACGGTGATTTCGACTTCGCGGAACGCGGTGTTGCCGCAATCGAAAAGCGTGGCGGCAATGTCGTTCGAAACGCAGAAGAACCACTGCTCTTCGGCGTTCTGCGATTGCGCAATCACGTCGAGATACGCGGCTTCCACATTTTTCGGCAGCGTAAAACTCTGGGTCACTTCGGTGGTGGTCGAATTGATCTGGAACGAAGGATTGCCGCCCTGCTCGACCGGCAGAACCTGATCGGCGGTGCGCGGCGCGGAGATTAAAGAAATCCGCTTCGTAAAATTCCAGTTTGAACGTGCCGAAGATGATCGAATTCAGCCCGTCGGCGCCGACGATATTCCCCAGGCTGGCGTAACCGGTCTGTGCGGTCTTGAACAGCGCGCTGTAGTCGGTCAAGTCGCGTTCCACGTGCCAGGTGTCGGTTTCAGACGCCAGCGGCTCCGCCGTGGTTCCGAAATAAATATTCACGCCGCCGAAGAAGAGCTGCCCGGTGCGGTCGAACTGCACGCCCGGCTGGATCGAGAAGTCGGCGGTGAGAATCACTTTGGCCCACGGACCGCGGCATTCGCCCGGCGGCGTGAAGGTGAAATCCTTGTTGTTGAAATCGTCGAAGGCCTGATTGGTCAGCAAAGTCACTTCGCAGTGCCGCGTATTAGGCCGAGGCCACGGAGGGATCGGCCGTCGCTACCAGCGAAGAACCCACGACCGGCTTGGTCGCCTGCGCCAGCGATGCCGGAGCAAACGCGCAGCCCGAGCCCACCAGCGCCAGAACCGCAAAAATTCTAAATCGCGTAATGCAGTTTGAGAAATTCATGACACGCCCCCAGGAAAGAAATGGTGGCGAGCATACCACGCACGGTAATTCCGCAAAATAAATGTCTAGGCTGGCAATAAAGTACGGGGAGCGAACGAAAACCGAATCAGAGTGGTCAGCCTCTGGCCCAGCTCAATACGCCGGCGGCATTCCAACTTTCTTAACAATCGCGCGATACCGTTCGTCGCCGTGCAACGCATCGAATTGCGGGTTGGTTTGCAACCACAATAATGCCGGCGCCCGTTGCTGCAATGCTTCCTCCAGCAGCGCCAGCGCTTCTTCGCGATGACCCAATTGCACCTGAAGCCCCGCTATGTCCACCGGCGACACATACGACGTTCGCGCCCGCTTCTCCAGAACATGCAACTGCCAGGTGATCACCGCGTCGACGCCACCTCGCTGAAACGCGCCGCGCACGGCCGCCGCCGATTGCGGTTCGCCTTCCATCTCATACAACTTGGCCAGGGCCGGAGCCCACTCCGCGCCCGGCCGCGAGTATTGCAAAGCCAGCACCAGAGCACCCTGGCTTCCGGCGTCATTGGGATTCGCCAAAAGCTTCTGGCCTGCTTCGACCGCGGCTTCATCGTACCGCCGGGCCATTATGTAGATGTAGCCCAGCGCCCAGGGCCGCACGAAAGGATCGGCTTCGTCGGCCTCTTTTTGCGCCGCGATCGCTTCGTCGAATCGGTTCTGCGTCGCGAATGCCACGGCGCGAAGGTAGCGGGGCTCCGCAAATTTTGGGTCGAGCACAATCGCTCGATCGAATTCCCGCAGCGCGGCGTCCCAGTTCCAATCGTGGAAGAGGTAAGACCCGCCCATCGCGTTGTGCGCTTCGGCCAACGTATCGTCCAGCTCGACCGCCTTTTTTGCGGCTGCTTCTTCCGGACCAAACACCTCCCGCGGGTCCTTGGTGCCGGAGACCGCGCTCGCGCCGTAATACATCGATAATCCGGCCCAAGCCAGAGCGTAATCGGGCTGGAGTTGCGTGGCTTTCTGGAAGTACTTCCCGGCTTCGTCGTACTTGCTCGCGTACCAGAAATACATTCCGCGCAGCACAGCGTCGTGCGCTTCCGGATTCACGTAACGCGCGGCGGCTGGATGGACCACCACGGCGGCGTTTAAGTTTTTCGCGATGGTTTTTGCCGCGTCGGAAGGAAGCGTTACCAGGTCGTTCGCGTTGCGGTCGTAGCTCTCCGCCCACACGTGCGAATCGCTCGGCGCCTGGATCAGCTGAATGGTCATGTGGACTTTCTCGCCGGCGCGCTCGATCGAGCCTTCCAGGATTCCATCGACGCCCAATTCGCGCGCGATTTCCGGCAGCGGCCGGTGGACACCCTTGTACTGCATCACCGAGGTTCGCGAGACCACCCGCAGGTTCGAATTTTTCGCCAGCATGGTGGTCAGCTCGTCGGTCATGCCCGCGGCCAGATAATCCTGGCCGGGGTCGCCGGAAAGATTGTCGAGCGGGATCACGGCGATGGAGCGTATCGGCGCGACCAGCGCCGCGCGATGACGCCGCGCCCAAGTGAGGCCCATCGCGAGCGCCGCGAGCAGCACGACCGCAGCGCCCAAAGCTAACTGCCAACGAAATTTTCGCGCCGCAGGGGTGTGCGCCGGAACTGGCGCGAGAATCGCCGCAGGCGCAGAAACCTCCGCCGCGACTGCCGGCGCGTGCGCCGCTACTTCCGGTAGCGCAACCTCGGAATGTCCATTCGTCGTTAGCGGCTGAATGAACCGGTACCCAACCCGCGGAAGCGTCTCCACATAAATCGGCGAATCCGACGAATCGCCCAAAGCCTCCCGCAGCTTGACCATGGCCTTGTTCAACCCGCGGTCGAAATCCACATACACGTCCGCCGGCCACAAACGCTGCCGCAAATCCTCGCGCGAGACCACCTGACCGGGATGCTCCAGCAGAATCATCAGCAGCTCAAAGGGTTGTTGCTGCAGCTTGACCCGCGAGCCTTTCTTGCGCAGCTCGCGCGCCGCCACGTCCACTTCGAACACGCCGAAGCGCGGGTTTCCGTTCGTGGATTGCGGTGAAGAGGTACCTGCCATGAGGGTAATCCTGATTCGGGCGGAGTATACCACGCCGGGTTTCTGCCCGGCTCTCCTCTGGAATTTGAGAACACGTCGCGCTAGTTGTCTGGTGCGGCAGGACTTAGCAGGGAACAAATCGACCGCCTGCCGGGGCATTGCCTTCCCTGCTCCGGCGGCGCACATTGCGCTCGTTCCGGAAACAAATTCGAAAATCCGCTGCGCGGGCGAACGCTGCCCCGGCCTTCGCCGCCCCGGAAAAACCTAAGGAGAAATTTCGATGAATCGTACATTGAGCAAATTTCTAAAGGCCATGTATTCCGCACGCATCGTCGCGGCTTTCGTATTGCTCGCGCTGATCAGCTTGTCCTTCGCCGCCACTGGAGCCAACGCCGGCTGCGCCGTACCGCTGACCAACGCCAAGCTGCCCGCCGCCGGGCCAGCCGCCGCGAATCCGCCGTTCGTCGCTCCCAAAACGGCATCCCAGGTAAATGACGACTGGCAAGATTTCGATCCGCATCCGATCGTCGGCTTGTGGCACCTGATCTACACCGCCCAATCGGTCGTCGGCGCCCCCGGCATTTTCCCGTCCACTCCGCCGGACTTCCAATTTCTGGAGTCCTACAAAACCTGGCACCGCGACCGCACCGAATTCGAGCAGGCGTTCCTCGATCCCAAAGGCGGAAACGTCTGCTTCGGCGTCTGGAAGCAGCTCGACGAACGCTCCGTCCAATTGCACCACATCGGATTGATGTTCAACACCGATGGCAGCGTGAAAGCCGTTTTCAGCACCGATGAAATCAACACGGTTTCGTACGACGGCAAATTCTACAGCGGCACGTTCACCTTCCGCCTGTTCCCGCCGACCGACGTCTACGCCACCGGGACGCCCATCGTCACCGTGACCGGCACTACGTACGGAACACGCATCACCGTAGATTGACGGAGTTGGTCTTGATGCACCGCGCTCGCCTCTTGTCGATGGCTCGCGCGGCGCAAAAATCTCCGACCCCGGAGAGCGGGAGGCGCGCATACCTCAAGGGGTGCGCTCCTCCCGCGCACTTTTTTCTAAGCTGAGAATCCGTGCCGCCCAGTCCGCCGTGCGCGAAGCGCCACCGCCCACCGTCACCCACCACAACCCGCCGCCATTCTGAGGAGCGTTTTTTGCGACGATCCCCCGTTGACAACCTGACAGGTTCGATTAGACTTTCGCCCATGCGCCCGACACGTTTCGCCATTTTCTATTTTCTATTTTCCCTTTTCTGCTCCTTCTTCTGTTCTTCCGCGGCGCTGGCGCAGGCTCCCGCCGCCGGAGTTCCGACTTTTACCATCACGCCCGAGCGCAGTTCGATCAAATTCGCGGTGAAAGCTTCGGTGGCCATCGCCGGAAAATTCGACAAGTGGGAAGGCACGCTGACGTTTCAATCGCCGGACGTCACCACCGGCCAGCTCGACGTGAAAATCGAAGCGGACAGCGTGGACACCGGCAGCGGCATGAAAAACGGCAAGCTCAAGGGCAAGGATTTCTTCGATGCCCAAAATAATCCGACCATTCTGTTCCACTCCACGAAATTCGTGGCCACCAGCTACAACACCATCGAGGTTGACGGCGATTTCACCATTCGCGGCGCCACCCAACCCGAAAAGTTGACGCTGCTCGTCTCCCATCGTGAAGGCCATCTGAGCGAGATCGAAGGAAAAATGGTTTTCAACCGCAAGGATTACGGGATGAACAAAGGAATTCCCTTCGTGAAGATCGGCGACCACGTCGACGTCACCTTTAACCTAAAGGTCAAGCACGAAGGCGGCCCGCAGGTCGAACTGCCTAAGAAGACCGTCGCGGCCCTGCAATAAAGAATTTCTACCAGATGAACGGTATGGTTCGCGCGGAGCGAACTGCGTAGCTTCAAAGCCCCACCCTTTCAAAAAACGAAAGGATGGCCACCCTCAAATTCAAGATCGAAGGCAGTACGTTATAATTCACACCCTTATGAGCCACGACCTGAGCACGTACCTGCACGACCATTTGGCCGGCTCGACGCTGGCGCTTGAGCTGCTCGAACATCTGCGTACTTTGCACAGCTCCGATTTCATCGGCGCCTTCGCCACCGAGCTGCTGCTCGACATCGAAACCGACCGCACTTCGCTGCAGCAGATTGCGGTGCGCATCGGCCAGCCTTCGAATGCAGTGAAAGAAGCCGCCGCCTGGCTCGGCGAAAAAGTCGCGCGCCTGAAACTCAGCGACGCCGGCACCATCAGCTTCGGGACTTTTGAAACTTTGGAATTCCTCGAACTCGGCATTCAAGGCAAAGCCGCGCTCTGGCGCGCGCTCGAAGCCGCTTCGACCAGCGACATTCGCCTGCAGGCCACCGACTTCCCCTACCTCATCAATCGCGCCGAAGACCAGGCCGCCCGCGTTGAAAAACAACGCCTGGAACTGGCTCGCACCGTCTTCGAGGAAGAAAAAAAGCGTAAAGGCGCGCCTCGGCTTTCGTTGTCATCCCGACAGAGGCGCGCCGTTTGGGCCGACGAGGGATCTCTCTTCGATTTAGACTTCTTGCCCGGGCTTCCATCGAAGAGAGATCCTTCGTCGCTTCGCTCTTCTGGATTTAGATGCGAACCCGTCTCGTTCACCGCGTCAAGACGCGAAGCGCGCAGCCCACAATGAGAATGCAGAGAATTCTTCGCGGAGCGTCCGACACACCGCCGGCGCCGAGCACACTGTAGAAAGCCGCGGCTCTGCTGCCGCTTTTGACCCGCCAGCACAAGAACAAAAGCATCGAGCGCGAAGCGCCGCCACAAGCGATCGCAAAACCCCCACCCTTCCAAAGGCAGGAAGGATGGGCCACCCGCAAAAGCGAAAACGCCCGCGGGCGATGTTTTGCGCATGCGCTTCGCGCTCGATCGTTTCGAAACAACGTAGCAATCTCAAAAGCGGCGGCAGAGCCGCCGCACTCTACATTGTTTTGCGCCACCGTGATTCTGGTTGCCGATTACCGGCGCCACCGTCTCCGTGCTCTCCAGCCTTTCTCGGTGTGCTCTGTGTTAAATCTTTAATCCCGCACCCGAGCAAGAAAGCTGAATCGAATCCGGCATAATCACATCTACCGCAATGGGCCCACATAATCTAAGGAGAAACGAATGACCTTATCGAATTCATCCGCCACTTCCACAAAGGGCAGCGCAAATCTCGGCGGCACTTTCACTTTTCCGCATACATCTCTCACCGTGAACCGGCTCGGCTACGGCGCCATGAAACTTACCGGCCCGCAGATCTGGGGACCACCCGCCGACACCGACGCCGCCATTGCTCTGCTGCGCGAAGCCGTCGCCGCCGGCGTGAATCACATCGACACTTCCGATTTTTACGGCCCGCACGTCAGCAATCAGACTGATCAAGCAGGCGCTGCATCCTTATCCAGCCGGCCTGATCATCGTCAGCAAACTCGGCGCGCGCCGCGCACCCGACAAATCCTGGATCCCCGCGCTCTCGCTCCAGGAATTAACCGACGGCCTGCACGATAATCTGCGCAACCTCGGCCTCGAACGCATGGACATCGTGAATCTACGCGTTGGCCCGCCGCTGGGCCCGCAGGAAGGATCGATCGAAGAGCCGCTCACCGCGCTGGCCGAATTGCAGCAGCAAGGAAAAATCCGGCACATCGGCCTCAGCAACATCACGCCGAAACAATTTGCGGACAGCTCGAAAATCGCGAAGATCGTCTGCGTGCAGAATTTGTACAACGTGGCCTGGCGCGCAGGACGACGCCTTCATCGATCATCTCGGTACGCAGAGCGTGGCCTACGTGCCGTTCTTCCCGCTCGGCGGTTTCAGCCCGCTGCAAACGTCGGAACTCGACGCCGCCGCAGCCGCGGTGAACAGCACGCCCATGCAAGTCGCGCTGGCCTGGCTGCTGCATCACGCGCCCAACATGCTGCTGATTCCCGGCACCTCGTCCGCAGCGCACCTGCGCGAAAACCTGAAAGCCGCGGAGCTAAAACTCCCCGCCAAGGTCCTCGCCGACCTCGACGAAATTCACAAAACAGCAGCGCCGCCGGCCATGCCCGCCCACTAAAACAAGTCTTCGTTACAATTCGACGGCAGAGCGATGAATAGTTTTCGGAACCCGTTGCCGGTCACGGCGCAGACCGCTAAGCTTGTTTGCGGACTCACCCTCAAATGCCTGAACCAAAAAATGCCGGCGCAGTCGATTTCCCCGTTAAGGCGTACGACGTCGCCACCAACGGAATCACCCTGCACGTCACCGAGCAAGGAGAAGGCCCGGCCGTTCTTTTTTGCCACGGCTTTCCCGATACTTCCTACACTTGGCGCCGCCAAATGCACGCCGTCGCCTCCGCCGGATATCGCGCCATTGCTCCGGACATGCGAGGCTACGGTCGCAGTTCCGCTCCCGCGGATCCGCTGTGCTACACACCCCTGCATACGGCAGGCGATCTGGTGGGGCTGTTCGACGAGCTAAAAATTCCGAGCGCAGTGATCGTGGGTCACGACTGGGGCGCCACACATTCATGGAACGCCGCGCTGCTGCGTCCGGATCGTTTCAAGGCGGTGTTCTGCCTGAGCGTGCCTTTCGTTCCGCGCGGCGAGGTGAGCATCTTCGAGAAAATGCGGAAGGATGGCCACGAAAACGATTTCTACATGTTCGAGCAAATGAAACCGGAAGCGGATCACGTTTGGGCCGATGCCGCGGCCACTATTCCGGGCGCTTTATATTGGGCCTCGGCTTCTGCTCCCGCCGATCAGCGCTGGAGCCCGATGGATCCCGCGCGAAACCTGCATCGTCCGGCGCCGGGGCCGTTGCCTTCGTGGGCCGAGCCTGACTACGTCGCGCACAACATCGCCGAATTCCAGCGGACCGGATTTCACGGCGCCCTCAATTATTACCGGGCCGCCCAACCTTATTTCCATTTGTCCGCCGCCTTCAAAGGCGCAAAGATCACCCAGCCTTCTTTCTACATTGGCGGAAAAGCGGACGGCTTGGGGACGCTTTATCCGCCGTTCGAAAAACTTCGCGCCGCGCGTCCGGGCCTCGTGGGGAATCTCGAACTAGAAAATGTAGGCCACTGGGTACAACACGAAGCTTCCGCCGAAGTAAGCGAGCGCCTCGTAAAGTTCCTGCGCACCGTAAGCCCCGCTTAAGATCGTCCGCTCGATTTTCTCGAAGCATAGCGCCAGCCTACTTCAAAACCCCCCGCAAAAACTCCCGCACCACCTCCACCACTCCCGCCAAATTATCCATATGCACCACATGCCCGCCTGGCACCACGCGCAATTCCGTCGCGGGACGCCTTCGCGCCATGTCCTCTAAATGTTCCGGCTTGGTCACTCGGCTTTCACCACCGCGAATCAACAGCGCCGGACACTTGCTCGCCAGCCAATCGTCCCAGTGATCGCCATTCAGCGAAAGCTGGGAACTGACCGTCTCCGCCGGCTCGAACGCCAGCCGCCAACCGCCCGAAACTTCGCGCACCGAATCCACTACGTACGGCATGAACCGCACCCCCACTCGATCTTCGAGTGCTGCGCGCGTGGGAAAAATCCCGGCCCAAGCCAACGCGAAACTCGTGTCGTCGTTGATCACCGCGCCGATGTCTTCAATGATCATCGCTCGCACGCGCTCCGGAAATTTCGCCGCAAACTGATACGCATTCACTCCACCCAGCGAATTCCCCAACAAAACCGCGCGCCGAATCCCCAGATGAACGTAAAGCGCCTCCAAATCTCCCAGATAATCCTCGCGCGTGTAAGTCTTCGCATGATCCGAATACCCGTGCCCGCGCTGGTCCAGCGCAATCACCCGCCACTCCGGCGCGAGCGCCGCAGCCAGCGGCGCGAACGTCACCCCCTCCATCCAATGCGAGTGCAACGCAATCAGCGGCTCGCCCGCCCCGCCCGCATCCAAATAAGAAAGCTTCAACCCATCATGTGCAAAATATTCCCGCCGCATATTCGTTGGCTCGCTCATGACCAATAATGATACGCGCGGCCCCAAAAGCGTTGCATGTAGAAACGCTGATGGTGAGGTCTCAATCGAAGAGAGATCCTTCGTCGCAAACTACGCTCCTCTGGATGACGGCCACAAGCGGTTTGGCGTTGGTCGAAAAGGCTAGGAGAACCGGATCAATCACGCCGTGGAGCCATTCGGCAAAGAGACGATCCGCCGGCACTTTCCCAACTACGATCGAGCCGCTTCTCCTAGCCCCTGTGTACGGCACTCATCCGCAGTTGGCCGTCATCCAGAGGAGCGGTTTTGGCGACGAAGGATCTCTCTTCGATTTCCGCCGCGCCCCGGCCTCTCGCGGAGCCTCGCCGATTATCAACGCGCCATGCAAAACAGTTTTGGTAATATGTGAATCGATGAAGCCGTCGACGCGACAAAAACCCAAACCAACGATTCGCTTCACGGCGAAGTTCGTTCCGCCCAAGGCGCCCAAGGTAAACGACAAGACCGCATCGTGCGCGGTCATTCTGCCCAAAACCGCCAGCGCGGCGCTTCCCTCCCGCGGCACAACCATGGTCGAGGGCGCGATCAACGCCTTCCCTTTTCGCGCCGCGCTCGAACCCGACGGCAAAGGCAGCCACTGCCTCAGCGTGAACAAAACCATGCGCCATGCCGCCGGAGCCGACGACCTCGACACCGTAACTGTAGAAATCACGCGCGCCGGAGACGAACCGGAAATGCGCGTGCCTGCGGATCTGCGCCAGGCCCTCGCCGCCGCACCGGAATCGCAGGCCGGCTGGGAAGACATCACGCCCCTCGCGCGCCGCGACTGGATTTTCTCCATCACGTCCGCCAAGCAGGCGGAAACCCGCGCACGCCGCATTGAAAAAGCTGTCGATATGCTCGCCTCCGGCAAACGCCGCCTCTGCTGCTTCCCCGGCGTCAAATGGATCATGCGCGACAACGAAAAATCCTGCGGCATGTGGCAACCGCTGCCTAATTCGAAAACGTCAGTAGGATAGGCTTTCAGCCTGTCCTACTATTGCAGCTTGGCGCATTCGGCTTTTGGCGGCGGTTTTAGTCCGCGGTTTTGGGTCTGCCGGAGAATCCGCTGGCTTCGCGCAGCGCGTCGGCGTCCATCAGCTGGCCGCCCATCATCACGGTGCGCGTGTTGCGCAGGTCGCCGATGCGCTTCGAAGGATCGCCTTCGACCAGCAGCAGATCCGCTGACTTGCCCACCGTGATCGACCCGGTGTTTTTATCCACGCCGACCAAATGCGCTGGTGCGATCGTCGCAGCGGCCAATGCCTCCGACGGGGTGAATCCCGCAGCGACATACAATTCCATTTCGCGGACCAGCTCGAGGCCCGTGCCATCGGTGCCGGCCACAATCGGAACGCCAGCGCTGTGCATCATCGCCACCAGCGCGGTGAGCTTCGCAAAACTCTTGCGATAATCTTCGCGCGTCAAATCCGCCGGCACGATGAAACCGCCTTGCCGGAAATTTCTTTCCGTCGCGGGCGGCAGCGTGCCTACGTACGGCGCGTAGGCCGGCGAGAGGTCGCCATTGTCCGGCACGAACAATGATTCGGCGACGACCAGCGTGGGATCCGACGTGATCTTGCGCGCAGCCATGGTGGTCACCAGGTTTTTAATCGGCGGCGCATTCAGGTCCACGTCTTTCGCGTAACGTCCGGTGCCATTAAAACGATTAATCCCGTTCGAAGTGTTGACAATCGAATCCGGCATCGCCTCCATCATCACAAAATAAATGTGAGTGATTTCGTCGTAGCCCGCGGCGATGGCCTGCGAGGGACGCATGCCCGCTGGAACGTGCCCATGCACATGCAGGCCGAGCTTGTGCGCTTCGGCCGCGGCCGGCGCCACCCACGCCGGATTGTACGTGCCGTAAAATTTAATCCCGGTGAAGCCGTCGGCTCTCGCGCGATCCACCGCAGCGATAGCTTCCTGCTGCGAAGTAACCACCGTGCCGAGCTGCGCGGTATTCGGCCCCTTGCCATCGATCAACATCGAAGGATAAACATTCGGCGAAAGCAGCTCGCCCTGGGCCCGCCGCGCGCGGCGCGCCAGCGTCAATTGATTATCGTTTCCCGGATCGCGAATCGACGTGATCCCCAGCGACAACAGGAACGGACCCGTCGAATCGTCGCCGAAATGCTGGTGCGAATCCCACAGCCCGGGCACCAATGTTTTCCCAGTGCCATCGAAAATTTGTGCATTCGCCGGCGTCGGCGTGCTGCTCGCCGGGCCCGCGGCCACGATCACGCCTTTATCGACCACGACTGTCTGATCGTCCGCGAAATGCGTGCCATCGAGAAAAGCGCGCACGTGAACGAAAGCCACCGGACCGTCAGGAGTTTTCCGCAGCTTCTGCACCAGCGCCGGGCTGCGCTGGGCCAGCGCATCGTCCTGCACCTTGATCAGAGTTTTGATTTCGCCTTCATAACCAACCGGCAGAATCGCAAGCCCGCTCACCAGGCCGAAAAACTTTCCATCCGCGGTGGTCCACACGGTCTGCGGTGAAGGCGAAAGGCCAGTGATCGCCCACAGCGTGACGGTTTTCTTCGCGGCTCCTTGCCCGACCGATAGTTCGGTCAGCCGCTCCGCTCGCGCGCGGCCTCCCGGCAATAGCGTCATCGACTTATCCGGCGCGGCGAGCAGCGCTTCGATCAGCAGCTGCGTCGAACCCGACGCCGTACCGCCCTGCGCCACATAGAACGCCGGCGCGGTGTAGCGGTTCTCGCCCGCGTCCACCGGACTTTTCCAGGTCGCGTTGCCGCCGGAAATCTTGAAAGTTTCCGCCGCGTCGCCATTCGGCGTCACGCCGCGCACCACCAGCGCCGACGGCATGCCGTCGGCGCCGATCTGCGCCTGCTGATCGACTTCCCAAACCTGCCCGCGCAGCAGAATGCTCTCGCGGGACATGCGGCTGCCGTCCGCCGCGGTCCACAGAAACGATTTTCCGTTCGTGCCGGACGTCGACAGTACGGTGAACGCCTGCGCGTCAGCAGGCGGCTTCGCCAGTTGATCCGCCGGCACCGGCGTCTGCGCCTGCGCCAGCGCGGGAAAACTCAGCACGGCGGTCACCGCGAACAAAAGGATTGCGCGAATCTTGAGGGCTATGGGCATTCGTCTCGACACGGCGGATTCACTCCTGCGAAATGAAAAGTTTGGTGGGTTTGACGCACGCACCCGGAACAGGTGAGCGACTTCTGGCACTGGGCATCCTAGCCGCGACGCGCGGCAGGCGCAAGAAATTTGCCGCCAGCGCCGCGCGTGCCCGGCACCACCGTACGTAAGTGGCGCCTAACCCTTCCGTTTTGCGGTCACCCGTAGTTAGCCGTCATTCTGAGCGTAGCGAAGAATCTCATCCAGTACTGAGTTTCGCACGCCATCGGGTCGAGGGCTGCTGCGTCGAGGTCGGCTTCGTCGTGGTGGTCTGAATGCTGGAGCATGGATGAGATTCTTCGTCGCAAAAAGCGCTCCTCAGAATAACGGGCAAGTCGGGTTGGTCGGTAGACGGCGGGACCAGCAGACAACCAGCGATCGCGTTGGGAGAATTCGCCGTGGCGCTTCGCGTTGCATTAGTTTTGTGGCGGGATATTTCCCGCGCCCAGCAAGCGCGCCCTCATCCACGCGCTCATCGGCCTAAGGATGCGAGGTATCCGGTGCCGGCGTTTCGTCCTTCACATGCGCCAGCGGAATCTGCGAAAACAATTGCAGGTCGACGATCATGTTCAGCCGCCGGTCCAGCTGAAAAAACGTCGCCGCCTTTCTTCCCGGCAGCACGCCGCTCACCGTCGGCACATACTTCAAACGGAGCGCCTGCGCCGCGCCGTCCGCTTCCAGCCAGGCCCGCACGTAAATCAGCGCATCCTGATCGGACATGGTAACCCAGGTTTCCGCGTACTGCTTCAACAGCGCGTACTTCGCATTGTTTACTTCCGATAAGTCCCGCACGTAATGGTTGTAGACCGGCCAGAATTTCTGCGCCTCTACGTCCGTCATCGACATATTCTGTCCAATCACCTGCATTTTCATCGCGCGCAAATCTCGCCGCAGCAACGCAATGTCTTCGTCCGTGACCGATGGAGTGATGGCGCCCTGCTGAATCGTCACGCTCTGCTGCTGTGGCGAAGCCTTCGCCGGGCTCTGCTGCCCCGCCGCCATGCCGCCGCTGAGCGCCGTCGCCACCACCATCCCCGCCACAAACGCCGCAGCCAACGAAGCCGGCCCCATAATTTTGCGCGTCATCATGATTCTCCTTGATTCAGCCGCCGGCCACCCAGACCGGGGCGCACAGAAACTCTGCAGGCATGGTAATACACTTGCCCCGCCCGCGGATTACAACCAGCTGAACATTCCCTACTCCAGATGAATGCGCGCCGCCACCAGCGAAACAGCGAACCACATCCAACGCTTTTGTTCGTCACTCATTCGGTTAGCCGCCTGTTGTGGTATATGGTACGGCACTATGCGCGTCGACCAACGCCCAGAGGGCCTCGCCGCAACCGCGATTCTCATGTCGATTACGAACGCGATGGGCTGGATGATAATCGACTGGTCCAAACCTCATGCAGGCCTCATCTTCGCTGCAATTACGATCACGATTGCAATCAACTACCTTGTGATCTGGTTTTACTGGAAAGGAAAAAACTGGGCGCGGGTACTCGTTCTTTTGACATGTCTGCTTAGCCTGTACAACCTGCGCCACTGGAACCAAGGCGGAGTCGCAGCACGAGTCATGGTCGGAACAGAAGCTATTTTGGCGGTTTTTCTTCTGTACTGGCTCAATACGAAGGGTGTGAAAGCATTTTTTCGCAGCCAGCCCGTACCAGATGGGCTATAGACCACACGCCGCGGCGAGGAGCGTCGAAGCACTGTCCTGCAAAATAGCGGGACGGCACCAGGTAAAACGCGAGGCACACCGGCCATGCGCTGCGCACGGCCAGTGTTCGATCGCCACAAACTGGATAAGTTGCGACGGGAGCGCGCCGCGCCTAGCTCGACACTGAATCCCCTGCAAGAAGCCGCTTGCGCATCGCGAATGCTACGCCGGCGAGGCCGATCAGCGCCAAGCCAAATGTGCCCGGCTCGGGAGCCGGATTGGTGGCCGAAGCAATCATCACATTGCCGGACAGGCCGGTCAGCGTGCCAGAAGTTCCGCCAAAAGAAAGCAGCTCGCCGCTTCCCGGCGGGTCGCAGCCTTCGTCGGTAAAGATGCACCATTCGAATCCGTCCTGCGCGTTCAGAAAAATCAGAGTCGATGGCTCGGTGGCGTCAAAATCAAAAAAGAGGCCGGCCGCCGTCGCACTGAATCCAGAGCCTGTTTCATTGATGTCGGGAGTCTTGCCCATCTTGTTCCGGCAGCACTTGTCATGCCACTTGAGGTGTTGGCCAGGCCGAACGAAAACGAGTCAATGTCGATGACACCCAATGCTCCCATCTTGCCGTCGGTGTCGATGGTGCCGGAGATGATTTCTCCATTGATGTTCTGAGAGGCCAGGTAGTAAGTCGTATCGGCCCGCAAAGCGCCCGGCATTCCGAAAGCCATAAACAGCAACGCGATAATGAAATGGTATGCTTTCATGTGAGGTAGTTGCCGGCGTTATTGAACGATAAGCGTGACCGCAGTGCTGCTGGTCAGCGTGCCGGACGTACCGGTGACCGTGACGGTATAAGTTCCGGCCGGAGTGCCGGGGTTGACGACACCGCCTCCTCCGCCGGAGTTACTGCCTGAGCCACTGCCGCAGGAAGAAAGCAACGCGAGGCTCAGTAGCAGCAGCGCCAGTGGCGCAAACGCGAAGGCGCGCACGCGCATCGGTTTTTTCCCCGCCCGCGAGAAGCCCGCGGCCAGCATTAGGGCAATCGTCAAGGCAATGATCAACGCGATCAGCGCCGCTCCAGGACCGCGCGGCCCAGGTCCGCCTGAAGTTGCAGGCCCGGTCACGCTCGTCACCGGCCGCGCCGTGGTGGCGAGATTCAACTGAAAACTTGGGTCTATTCCATCCGCAGTGAATTGCGCCGTGGGCGACACTGAGCACGTCGCACCCGACGGCAATCCCGAGCAGGTGGCGCTTACCGCTCCGATGAAGCCGTTCAGCGAGGTCAGACCGATGTAGTCGCTACCCGCGGCTCCGGCCGGGACGGTTACCGAAGCGTTCAGCGGTGCCAATGAAAAACCGGGAGCGGGCGCACCCGCCGGCATCTGCAACAGCACGGCGAGTTCGCTGTACGGATCGCTCACCGTAGCGATGTCAAGTTTGCCGTCGCCATTGAAATCGCCCAGAGCAGGCTGGGATTGGATCGCCGAGACGGCAATCGAAAAGTTGGTCGCCGTAAACGTCCCATCACCATTGCCGAGCGCCGTCGTTTCGTAAGCCGAATTGGCATTTTGATTGAAGATCGAGAAAACCAGATCCAACTTTCCGTCGGCGTTGAAGTCTCCCACATTGATGCCAATGACGTGGCTGCCGGTAATCTGCGCCCCGCAGCACGCAGTTCCCGCCGCAAACGTTCCGTCGCCATTGCCGAGCAAAATCGTCGCGCCGTTGCCCTCGTAATCCATCACCGCCAGATCAAGTTTTCCGTCGCCGTTGAAGTCGGCCGTCACCAGCGAGAACGAGTACGGCGCAACCGGCGACGCGGCCTGCGTAAAAGTTCCATCGCCATTGCCGAGCAATACCGTGACGACCTGTCCGGTGCCGCCAAAATCGAGATTCGACGCGGCCAGGTCCAGTTTACCGTCGCCGTTGAAATCTCCCACCACCACCGACGACACGCCCAATCCCGTTTGGATCGGCGACCCCGCGGCCGGCGCGAACGTGCCGTCGCCGTTGCCCAGCAGAATCACGATTTCCATATCGTCCGTAATCGGTATGGCGAGATCTAGTTTTCCATCGTGATTGAAATCGCCGAAGGCCGCAGCGCCGGTTCCGTTCCCGGCGTTCAGCGGAAAACCAGGCGCAACCGCGAACGTGCCGTCGCCCTTCCCCAGCAACACGGTGACGGTATTCCCACCGAAGTTGGACATGACCAGGTCTTGTTTCCCGTCGCCCGTCAGATCGGCCGCAACCATGTAGTCCACCACCTCACCCGGCACTACCGACGTCGGGCCCGCGGTGAATGTGCCGTCGCCCTTTCCGAAATAAACTGCAATCGAGTATCCCGGTGTCGGCGCGTACTCCGTTTCTACCGCCAGATCCAAAATTCCATCGCCATTGAAGTCGGCCGCGACGGTGGCTATAGGTTCGATGGGGTCTGGATTATTTCCAGCGAGGCTGATCGGCGTGTTAACGGCGTTAGCGAACGTTACGGTCGGCGATTTAGCCGCCACAGCGAAGAAGACGGCCGCCGACGGAGTCGTGTTCTGCGGATTCACCACCGTCACCGACGCAGTGGTCGCCGCAGTAATGTCCGCCGCCGGAATCAACGCCGTGAGCTGCGACGCCGAAACAAAAGTAGTCGCCAGCGCCGCGCCGTTCCAATCCACCGTAGCGCCCGAAACGAATCCGTTGCCATTTACAGTCAATGTAAACGCAGCTCCGCCTGGCGCGGCAGTAGCCGGCACCAGTGGCGCATTCACAAACGGAACCGGGTTCTGCGCAAAACTGGTGGCGGCGAGACACAACAGTGCTGCGGCGAACGAGAAGGACTTCAGCATCGGGGCTGACCTCGCTGAATTTATTGAGGGCAATAATGGTCCGGAGCAAATCCCGGACCCGGACCAAGCGGAATACTACGGCTAGCTATCGGTTAAGTCAATAGACCTGTACGTACCGTTTCTATGCAGTATCGACTCGCCGCCCAAACCTACGCCGTGAGGGACCCTGTCTGCACCCCACTCTCAGTGGGATGTGCCTTCGACGCGGCACGTAATCCGCCGATGCCCACTCGCCCCTTTGCTAGTGACCTTAATCAATCGCAGCGCGCATCGACCGCACCTCGCCTTTCTCTTCCGCGGAATCACCCACCACGAGGGTCGCGGCGTGCCGGCTTCCCTGCCGCGTGCCAGGAAATTCTTCAACCGCGCAAACATCGACGGCGATCACGCTCCCGCCGCCAAAATCCTGAGTACACTCGGGCGCCCAACACGGACGCTGTGACACTTTTAAAAGTGTCACGGGAATTCGCGCAGCGGTTGGCCACAGCAGCTAGGCTAATTGCACCCATGAAAAAAACGCTGGCTCTGATCTTGACCGTGCTTCTCGGGTTTAACGCAGTTTCAGCTGCGACATCCAAAGGCCCGCTGCCCGCACCCGCGCTGACGATTGATCTTGCAACCCTCGGCTACCCGGCCGAGACACAGCCATTCAGCGATACCGACATTTTTGCCGACCGGTTGACCCATTTCACCTTCGTAAGCGAATCCGTCTTAGCGGTGTATTTCACCAGGCCAAAGCGAGAAACCGACGAAGGTGATCTCCCTCGCCGGTTAGAAGTTTTCTTCGTGGACATAAACTCCGGGAAGCTCATCGAGCACCGCACCTGGAAAACACTTCGAAAGCAATGGTCGGGCGATGGGTACGACACCGAGGGAACGATTTGTGCAGTGCGTGGCGGTTTTCTAGTCCAAGCGAACGCGACCTTGCAGCTGTATTCGCACGATCTACGTTTGCTTAAGAGTCTGGACTTGCGCGCGAGCACGGCCAAGAGCTCGGCTATGTGGAGCGTCAAGAGCGCGCCGGGCGGCGACATGATTCAAGTGCAGCCCGGATCTTCTCTGACCCAAGTTCACCATGGCGCGATCTCGTGGTTCGAGGGCGGCGATTCCGGCGCCAGCATCTGGCTGCGTTCCGATACTTTTGAGCAAATCGGAACTCAAACTTATTTTCCAGGCGACCGAACCGTTTCAGAAAATTCCATCGTGGCGCAAAGATTCGACTGCCTCGACATAATGAAGCGAAGCGGCGAGCCCACGCGACACCTGTATTGTCCCGAACACCAAGGCGTCGAATATCTAGAGTTCCTGACCAACGATGAAATCATCATCTCGCTCAATACCCAGTTCGTTGTCTTGTCGACGCAAGGCGCGGAGATTTGGAAGGCCGGTGAACCGGATCCCGGCGTTTCGAACCGTAGATTTTATATTGGCTTGCCCATTCCCTCGATGGATGGCTCTCGCTTCGCCGTTTATCTGACTCCATATAAAAGACACTCCGACTTCGACGGGGTGCGACTACGCAAGGGCTTTCGAAGTGTATTCGTTTACGATGGCCACTCCCGCCAACACATCTTTGTCGCCGCCGTCGATAAGAAGCTCATGGAGTTGTCTGCGTTGTCCACGAACGGCGCAACACTCGCAATCAAGGTCGGTAAAACCGTCGCGGTTTACAAGCTCCCGCCCGCTTAGTCCAAAATTCTTAATTTCGGCGTCCGATGGTCGGGCTCTGTCGCTTTCTCTTCGACGTGAACCGGTCGCATCATCACCTGCCTGACCACGATATGATGGGGGTCCGGGGGCGGTTTTCATGACAACGCATCGAACACTCAGAGCCCACAACACCGTGATCGATCCGCAATCTCCTTGGAAAGTGACGCTGAGGAATTGGAATTGGTCGCACGGCTATAAGACGTCTGTGTCTGAATGGAATTCCCTTCTGGCACGCGCAAAGAATGGCGACCCGGAAGCGGAATGGGGAGTAGCCGACCGCTATGCGGAAGGCTGCAAGGACCAGCGAGGAAAGGTAATTGTGCGGCGGTCCTCCGCGAAAGCCACCCGGTGGCTTCGGCGAGCCGCGGAACACGGCAGCATATCCGCGCAAAATAACTTGGGAGTGATACTCGGCACTGGAAATGGAGTCAGGAAAAATGTCGAGGAAACGCTTTGGTGGCTGAAAAAAGCATTTCACGCCGGAGACTCGAGCGTTGCCCTCAATATCGCCATAACCTATCGAGAGAACGACAAACTAAAGGCGGCTGTGCGATGGTTCCGCAAAGGCGTTGACGCGGGCGACGGCGAAGCAATGATTCAAATCGGGATTCACTGCTACTGGGGCAAAGGCGTCAGAAAAAATCCGCGCGCCGCGGTCCGCTGTTTCCGCGCCGCAGCAAAATCAAAAAATATTTCTGGCTCAGGAATAGACGACGCCTTCTTCTTCCTCGGAATCGCCCACCACGAAGGTCGCGGCGTGCCAGCTTCCCTGCCGCGTGCCAGGAAATTCTTCAACCGCGCAAACATCGACGGCGATCACGCTCCCGCCGCCAAAATCCTGAGCAAACTCCATCCGCAAAATTCGCTTTCTAAGTAATTCCCCACGCGTCCGTCATCACCTGTGTCAGTTCCCCGCCGCCGCGCCAGGCTGAAATCCGGCCACGCCAAATTGCCACAACGCAAAACTGAAAATATCGCCGTGCAGTTCGTCCCGTTGCGTTTTGGTCGAACCGATTCCGTGGCCGGCGTCGTAATCCACCCGCAGCAACACCGGCTTGCCACTGGAGGTGGCCGCCTGCAGCCGCGCCGCCATCTTGCCCGGCTCCCAGGATACGACTCGCGGATCGTTCCACCCGGTGGTAACCATCACCGCGGGGTACGGCGTGCCATCCTTAATATGGTCGTAGGGACTCATTTCATACAACGCCTTAAAGCCATCCGGTTCGGTCACGGTTCCAAACTCCGGTATGTTCGGCGGGCCGTTGGGGCTGAATTCGACGCGCAGCGTGTCGGACATCGGCACCTCATCGAACGCTACCGCAAATAAATCCGGACGTTCGGTGATCGCGCGCCCCACCAAAACCCCTCCGGCGCTGCCGCCCAGAATCGCCAGCTTTGGCGTCGCTGTATATTTCTGATCGATCAAATATTGCGCGCAAGCAATCGCGTCCTTCCAGGTGTTCGGCTTGGTTAATTTCTTGCCCGCCAGATGCCACTCTTCTCCGTATTCGCCGCCGCCGCGCACGTGCGCGAACGCCAGGATTCCGCCATGCTCGAACCACGCCAAAGACGTCGGATCGAAAAACGGATCGGTGGTAATTCCATACGCGCCGTAGCCATCAAGTATGGTCGGGTTCGAACCATCGAGCTTCGTGCCCTTCTTGAAAACGATGGAGAGCGGCACCATGGTGCCGTCGTAGCTTTTCGCTTTCACTTCCAAGGATTGCAAATCTCCCGGCGCATCAAACGGGCCTAGCGGCTGCAGTTTGGTGTCGGTCGCCTGGCCCTTCGCCGGATCGTAGGCGTAGATCACCTGCGCTTTGGTCCACGAATCGATGGTCAGCAGAACTCCCGCGACCCGCTGATCGGCCGCCGCGATCGAAACAAATCCTTCAGCGGGCAGCGTCAGTTGTTGCCCCAGCGGGCGCTCGGTCCCGGCAGGATACGGCACGCGCACCAGCCGGCCCAGGCCGCCGTCGACTTCCTGCACGTACACGCCATCGGCAGCCGCCGAAAGGCCCTTGATCAGCGCCTGGCTCTGCGGCACCACCACTTCGGCATGCGCCACGTCCGGATTCGACAGCTTAGTGTGTAGCACCTGGAATCGCGACGCATTCTTGTGCGAAAGCAAATACACATCGTCGCCCTTGTAGTCGAGAAAGGTGATGTCATCTTCCACGTCGACCATTTTCTTCCAGGGAATGATTCCGCCGGCCAGGCTCGCCACCGGCGCCACATACATGGTCAGGTCAATCGCCACCCCGTGTATCGCCAGTCCGATCGCGTACGGCGAACCCGGAACGATCAGCACAAAAGGAAGATCGGTGGGTTCGACTTTTGTTCCCGGCGCGCCGGCGCCAAAAATCAATTTGTCTTTCTCGGGATCGGTGCCCAGCACGTGCCGGTACACTCGGCTCAGCAGCTCTTTGTCATTCGGATTCACGCCGGGCCCCATTTTCTGCAGGCGGTTGTAGACAAACGAATGGCTGTCCGGCATCCAGCTGGGCCCGCCAAATTGTGCGCGATCGATGATCTCGCCGGATTCTTTCCCGGTTTGCGTGTCGAAGATGTGGATCGACGCATCTTCCGATCCCGCCAGCGACAGCCCCACCACAACCCAACGCTCGTCAGGAGACACCGCGTAATAGCTCATCACCGAATGCGCGCCATTCGCTCCGGCATATTTGGCCGGATCGACCAGCAGCTTTTCTGCTCCGTTCAATCCAGTGCGCGTATAAAGCTTCCCCACTTCCTCCGACGCCAGCCGCTTGTTGTAGAAATAAACGCCGCCCGGCAATTTTCGAATGTCGGCCACCAACGCGGGCGCGCCCTCGCTCAGCACTTTGATCCGCGCCTGCAGCGCGTCTCGTCCAGGGATGGCGCTCAATTCCTGCCGCGCGTAAACATTCTGCGCCTTGAACCACGCCGCCACTTCCGGATCCTGCAGATTCTCGAAGTAGCGGTACGGATCGTCGACCTTCACTCCGAAATATTCGTCAGTCACGACCCGCACCGGCGCCACCGGCTGCTTCGCAGCCGCGGCACCTTGCGCTTTCGCAGCGGGTGGACTAACTAGGGCCCCAATCAAAATGATCGGCGTGAAGAGCAAAAACAGAACGCCCCGGAGATTCAGCTGCGTGAATTGTCGTGCGGACATGCGATTGCCTCCGTGAATGGATGACGCAGCGCCCAATACGGAATACCAGCTACGAGATACTGAGATACGAGGCCGCTTGGGGATCCCGGAACCATCGCGATGATATTCGCGGGCAGCGTGTTCCGTCAATCCGCTGCGCATTGCATCGGGCATACTGGCTGCGTCGTTCAGGACTTTTGACGCCACCCCGGTAGGTGAATATTCCAATCATGAAACCGCCGGCCACTCCAAAAAGCAGGAAGCCCGGAACCATGCAGGCCAGCTGCACAAGGAACTGCCAGCTCCTGACATCGGCGTGCATTCGCTGCGCGTAAAAGATCAGCGCGACGCCGAGAAAAATCGTGACAACAAACAGCGTCCAGTACAATTCGCGGCTGAAGTTCTTCGGTCTACCGTTCCACGCGGCATAGCCGATGGCGAACGATATGGCGGGCGCTCCCACCAGAATAGTGAAGACCAGGAGCACGTCTATGATCCGCATTCGCGTTTGCAAATCCATGGTTGCCGAAGAGTAGTGCAGTCATGACTCAAACATCAAGGACATGTTAACCTTCCCGATTCGTGCTAAGACTCTCCATTGTGGCTCTAATCCTCGCTCTGGCATTCGCCCCCGGCGCGCCGCTGAGCGTCGAATTGGCTGTAACCAAGAAAGTCCTGCTTCAAGGGGATCTCGACGACTTGGTTACGTTTGGACTACTAAAGGAAATGACCTGTGATTCACAGGGTCACATTTTCTCGCCTAGCAATCGCAAATACGGAAGCGCCATCAGCGCAATCGTTCGCTTTACCCACGATGCAAGTTCGTACACGACGTTTTCGATCGACGGACTAAAGCCGCTGAAGGACGGCACTATCACTGATTTTGAGGTGGAGCCAAGTGGAGACGTCTACGTTTTGGCGCGTCAGGTGCTGACGTATTCTGCTGAAACGGCCCCGCTGAAGTTCGGGGAGAACTTGATCGTGCGGTATGACCAGAGCGGAAGAGCACAAGCTCAAGTGCGACTAAAATTAAATACTGAAACTTTCAGACCAACCGGGCTTGCTGTCCTCCAGTCGCACGAATATCTCGTAGTAGGTCGCCAGGACTCGCAGGACAAGACTTTCATGATCGCCCAAATTTTCGAGGCTGACGGAAGTCTTAGGACTAAAATCGCATTGAACCCGGATGGAACCAAGACCTCCAATGGCAGCTCGGCATTGAGCACTCGCGTTTTTAACCCAATAGCCATAAAAGCAAATGGTTTCGTTTACGTGATGCGCGGGACCACCAACGAACCGGTATACGTTTTTTCAGAAACTGGCGCGCTGCTCAAAACGATTCGGCTAAGGCCGGAAGGCTTGGAATTCGGTTCACCCAAAATAAACGGGAATGATCTAATCGTCAGCGCGCTTCCCATACTGCCGAAGGAACCGGATACTGGCATCGATTTCGTT
The DNA here is from genome assembly GCA_963711325.1 of uncultured Acidobacteriota bacterium. GTDB lineage: Bacteria > Acidobacteriota > Terriglobia > Acidiferrales > UBA7541 > Palsa-295. The sequence goes on from CAVQDR010000003.1 coordinate 1,200,113, forward strand.
AGCGCTCCGCAACGCCTCAGTTTCCCGGTGTTCAGCCTCGAAACAGGCCAAATCGTCCTCGAATATTACTGGCATAAGGCATTCCTCGGCTTAGCGTGCTACGCCCCCGAGTCGTTTACATTCATCGGACAAGAGGAGACGAGCCCGTGGCGCTGGGCAATTTTCGAAGCAAAACCCGCAGCCCCGGCGACTCTGAATCGACCTGCCACCGGAAACTGACCGAATACCACCAGATTCCGAAGTGTCTTTGTCACCGGCTAAATCTGCGACCTACCATGCAACTTGCCTGGAACGTTGGTGGCGGGTCACGGTGATGAAAAACATTACTGAATGTCTCTAGGTTGAAATCCAAGCGCGAACACGACGGACTTCGCCACCTCGGCGATTACGCTTTCCGCCTGAGTCCGCGTTCCCGGTCTTCGTCGCAGATATTCTTTTCGAACCGCGGTGATTTGTTCGGGCTGAATTTCACTGGTGGCGGGCAATCCGGTTTGTCCCGGCGAGAGCCTGATGTGGTTGGGGTAGGCCGTGATCGTCGTTGAAAACGGCACTACCAAAATCGTCAGTGCCTTCGGATGCGTGTTGCGGAGATTGGTTGATACGATCAGAACCGGACGTGGACCTTTTCCCGGAGGATCACTTGGAAAATCCACGTCCCAGATTTCCCCGCGAAGAGGCTGCGGCAGTTCAGCCATTACTCTTCAACTTGTACTACGCTCGCCGCGCCTACACGTCCCCAATCCGCCTGCTCATCCATGTCGGTGGCAGTTAGACCGTCGTAATATTCCTTGGTCGCGGCTTCGAGTTTTTGCATTTCCACCTTCGCTTGAAGCTCGCGCACTACGCTTTCCAGATAAGCACTCAAAGACGGCGCCTGTGTCTCGGCGCAACGGGTCTCCAGGTATTTGACGACATCCCGCGATAGCGAAAACGTCCGCTTTTCCTTGTTCGCAGAGCCCCTTGCAGCCGTTCGCACCTTCCGTATGCCCTTCTTCATACCCACATCATACTTCTAGTCATACCCCGCGTCAAGTTCAACAATCAGCGCGAAACGCACGCCTGCCGGTTATTCGTAACGCAGCGACACCAGCGGATCGACGCGCGTGGCGCGGCGAGCTGGGATGTAATTAGCGAGCAGCGCCACTACGAAGAGCGCGCCGCAAGCTGCGGCCAGCGTGGCGGGATCGAACGGCTTCACTTCGAACAGCATACTGGTCAACAGGCGCGTGGCGATCAACGCGGCGCCCAGCCCCAGGACCAACCCGGCCGCGACCAGCCGCAGACCGCGCCCGAGCACCAGCTGCAAAACTTCCCCCGGCCGCGCGCCGAGGGCCATGCGAATGCCGATTTCGCGGGTGCGCTCCGCCACGCTGTAGGCCATCACGCCATAGATGCCGGCCATCGAAAGGGCCATGGCCAGCAGCGCGAAAATTCCAATCAGCAGCGCTCGAAAACGCGGGGCGGCCACCGACTCCGACAGCTCGGCCTGCATGGTGCTGAAACGCGACGGCACATCCGGTGACACGTCGCGCAGCTTGCGGCGCAGCGATTCCTGCACCGCGCCGGTTTCGAGCGGCGTGCGCGCCACCACGATCAGCGAAGTCGAGGGCAGCGGATGCTGTTCGTAGGCCATGAATATTTCCGGCCACGGCGGCGAGGACGGCCCGAATTGCCGAGTATTCCCCACCACGCCCACGATGCGCATGCCTTGCAAGGAATCCATCCCGCAGAAAATCATATGGCCGATCGGATTCTGGTTCGGAAACGCCTGCTTGGCCAGCGCCTCATTGATCACCGCGACAAACGGCGCGTCGTAAGTGTCGCCATCCGCAAAATCGCGGCCGCTCTCCAGCGGAATTCCGATAGTGCCGAAATAATTCGGAGTGACGATCGAAAATACCGCCTGCGGAGCGCTGACGCTCAGCGTCTCCACCGGCGGCAGCGTATCAATCCAGTAGCCGCCGTCGGAGCTGGCGTCGTTCGGCAAGCCGCGCGTGGCCGCCACCGAAGCGATGCCCGGAATCGCCGACGCTTCGCCCAAAAATCTTTTGTACATCTGCGTGGCGTGCCGCGCGCCCTCGAGCCCCGCGGCGGGAATATCCGTATTCATCACCACTACTTTTTCCGGACGAAATCCCATCGGCACGTCCAGCAGCGCGTGCAAACTGCGAATCAAAAGCCCCGCGCCGGCCAGCAACACCACCGACAGCGCCACTTCGGAAATCACCAGCGCGCCCTGCAAACGTCCGGCGCCGCGGCTCGCGCCTCCGCGCGCGCCCGATTGTTGCAGCGCCTCATTCAAATCCAGGCGCGAAGCCTGAAACGCCGGCGCGATGCCGAACAGCGCGACGGAAATCAGCGCAACGCCGCAAGTAAAGGCCAGCACCGGCAGATCGATGCCGGCTTCGTTCAGCCGCGGAATATCCTGCGGCGCCAGGCGCATCAAAATCCGCGAAGTGAAAACCGCAATCGCCAGGCCCGCCGCGCCGCCGGCCAGCGCGATCAGCGCGCTTTCGGTAAGCAATTGGCGGATGATTCGCCCGCGGCTGGCGCCCATCGCCGAGCGAATCGCGATTTCGCGCGCGCGGCCGGTGGCCTTGGCCAGCAGCAGGTTAGCGATGTTGGCGCAGGCGATCAGCAGCACCACGCAAACCGCCGCGAGCAAGAGCTCCAGCGTGAGCCGTACGTTCGCCACCATATCGTCGCGCAGCAAAGCCACCGCCGCGCTCTTGTTCGCGTTGCTCGGCGGATACGCTTGCTCCAGCCGGCCGGCGATCGTGGTCATCTCCGCCTGCGCTGCGTTCAGCGTGGCGCCATCTTTCAGCCGCGCCACCACCCGGTAATTGTGCCCCGAGCGCGAAGTCGTTTCCGGCTCGGCCGTATTCGACGGAATCCACACGTCGGTCTTGTTCGGAAAACCAAAACCCGGCGGCGCCACGCCCGCAATATTTAAACTGCGTCCGAAAGCTTGGATGCTCTGCCCCAGCACGGCCGCATCGCTGCCGAATCGCTCCCGCCAATACGCATAGGAAATAATCGCAGCGCCATTTTTTTGCTCCTCCGGCGTGAAGAAGTGCCCGCCCGCCGGCTGCAGCCGAAACACCCGAAAAAATTCCGGCGTTACTACCGCGCAGTGCGAGAATTGGCCGCCATTGCCCGACGAGACCGTGCAGTCTTCGTCTTCGTAATACGCCATCGAATCAAAAGCAGTGGCTTCATCATGCCAGTCGTGAAAATCCGGCCCGGAAACCGGCCCGTGGTGCCCGCTTTTCTTCCACAGCGAAGCGATCGTCACCAGTCGGTTGGGCTGCTGATACCCCAGCGGCCGCAGCAGCACTGCGTTCACCACGCTGAACATCGCCGTATTCGCGCCAATGCCAATCGCCAGCGTCAAAATCGCGATGGCCGTGAACCCCGGATTTTTCACCAGCATCCGCGCGCCGTACCGCAGGTCCTGCCAGAAATTGCTCATGGTTCTCCCTCGCTACCAAACATACGCAAAAGTCCCCGCAGATGTTCCGGCCAAAGACGGTGGGATAGGTCCTAGCCCAACCCAACTCGGCGGACTAAATCCGCGAATCGCGGGTCGTTGCGGATGGGATCGAAGTACGGATGCACTTTGACGAACTGCAGCATATTGGATTGTTCGTTGTAGGCCTGCTCGAGCCACACAAACGCTTCCTCGTTCTCGCCGAGTCCCAGGTAGGCATTCACCATCGCGGCGGCTGGAGCGTAGCCAGCCTTTCGGCGCTGCTTCAACTCTTCCAGCAGACGCAGCGCATCCGCGCGGCGCCCGGCGTGCGCGTACGCGCGCACCAAAATTCCCAGCGCGCCCGGGCTGCGCTTCGATAGCGCCACCGCCTTCTCCAGCACCGGAATCGCTTCTTCCGGTTGATTATTCGCAATCAGCACAAATCCCAAATCCATCAGCGAGCCAAAATCATCCGGGTGTGCCGCCAGCGACTCGCGCAATTCGCGAATGCCCTGATCGTAGTGGCGCGTCTGAAATAAAGTCCACCCAAAATCCTCGTACGAAACGCCCAGCGGGTCGAGTTCCCTGCCGCGCTCCGCCGAGGCCAGCGCTTCTTCCGCGCGTCCCTGGCAGGCCAGCCACAACGCCAATCCTTCATAAGCCGCGGCGCTATTCGGATTCAATTCGAGAGCGCGGCGATATTCCGCCTCGGCATCGGCCCACTGCCACTGCTCTTGCTTGGTGCCGGCCAGCAAGACATGCGCCTGCGCCAAATTCGGATCCAGCTCCAGCGCCTTCTGCGCCGCGCTCAAAACTTTCGGCCGCGTCTCCTGCGGCGAGCCACCGATAAAAACCGTCCCGAGATCTCTGTAGGCATTGGCCAAGCCGACGTAAGCAGGCGCGAAAGTGGGATCTTTCTGAATCGCGTCCTGAAAGTAAGCGACGCTTTCCTCGAGTTCGGCTTTGCTGTTGCTTTGGTTCAGCGCAAATTCGCCTTTCGAGTAACTCTCGTAAACTTCCGGCGCCACCGGACGCGCGGCGGCGAGTCGCGCGTGTTCCGCGCCGGTCGCGGTGGCCTCCACTCTTTCTGCAATGGCCTGGGCCAGCTCGCTTTGCACCGTGAACACGTCGCGCAGATCGCGGTCGTAGGTCTGCGACCAGAAATGCTCATCGGTCGAGGCGCGAATCATTTGGACCGTGACCCGAATGCGATTGCCGTCGCGCATCAGCGAACCTTCCACGATCGCGTCGACATTCAGCACTTTGGCAATTTCCGGCACGGAAATCTGCGGATTCTTGAAACGCGTCACCGACGTGCGCGAAATCACCCGCAGGTCGTGAATGTTCGAAAGCCGCCCGATGAGCGCTTCGGTCATCCCGTCCGCCAGGTATTCCTGGCCCGGATCGCCCGTCATGTTTTTCATCGGCAGCACGGCCAGCGAACGGATCTTGGGCCGCGCGGCCACCGTCGATTGATTGCGCAGCATGGCGTAAGCGACGATCAGTGCCACTACAACAATCGCCGACACTGCGAGCCAGCGGCCCAGCCTGACTGCCGAGCCTCGAGCCGGATTCTTTTCGCCGCTCGGCGACGTGGGGATTTGCAGCGCAGGCAGAGTTGCCGCGCGTGGCGCCGGCTCGTTCTCCACCGCAAGCTGGTTATTTTCATCCAGCCGCGGCTTGCGGTTTTGCCGCCAGGCGTCCAGTTCAGAGGCTAAGGCGTAGACCGAACTGCGTTTGTCGTGCACGTGGCGGTGCACCGGCATCGCTTCAGACTTCTCCCAGCGCTGGACGGTGGTGACGTCGCGGCCCAGGTAGGCCGCGATCTCTTTCCACGAATCCAGCTGCGCTTCCGGTGATTTCTCGCGTGGCGGCGTGCCGGAGGCAGACTCGCCCATGGGGTCTCCCGAACGGAGAATGGCAAAGGATAACCGGATTGTAACGTACCCGCTCGTGACTGCAACAGGCCGCATTTGACGGCAAACGGCCCGCTCCGCTCATTGCTGTTTGATTGCCGGGCGGCGATGACCGAATCTAGGCGCGTTTCAGCGGCAAAGCGCCGCCCCACGGGGCTAACGCCCAAGCCGCAAACGAGGAGATTTTAAATGAAACTGAATGGCAGCTTGAACAAAAATTTGAACGGTAAATTGAACAGCAAATCCTGGTGGTGGGCGGTAAGCATTTTCGCTGTCGTGCTACTTGCAGTAAGCGTCAGCGCGGGCCAGGACCCGACGCCCCGGCACTTCAGCGGTTTGATCAATGACTATTCGCCGGAAACGATCGCAGGCAAAGTGGTCGGCCCCTGGGAAATGCACGGTAAATGGTCTCTCGATCTAAAAGGCCGCTCCGGTCTGGCCGATTTTTCCGCGGAGATGACCATGGAACTATCGGACCACGCCATGGAAGTCGCCATCGCTAATGCCATCGCCGCCGGCACCACCCCTCCGACCTTTGACGATCCCGCAACGCGCACTCCGCATACTCACCACATTACGATGAAGGATGCGCAGGTCAGCTTTCCCGCCGCCGGCGTCTGCCCGGCCTACGCCACGCCGAATACCACGACCACTGGAATCATGGTCACCGGATCGGCCTATATCACCGGCAACGGCGGACCTGCTCCCTTTTCGAAAAACGATACGGTGCTCTCCAGCCTGCAGGTTTGCGTCAATGGAGGAACCGACGTGCCGTATTCCAACGTGACTCTGGTTTTCGGCACTCCGGCGAGTGGCCATTTCGGAATGTCGGCGGTCCGCGGCGTGGTTCGCCGCACCAGCTTGGCTGACTTCGACGAAGAAGGTCGATAAGCCTGGAAAACGGATCGGCGAGCCCCGGCGGCTGGCGCATGGCCTCGCCCGATCCATTTCCGAGCATTTCACATTCAGTAGGACAGGCTCTCTCTCAGCCTGTCCCACTTCCGTCCTCAAGCGCGATTTTTCGTACATCTCGATCGACTTCTCGCTCGAAATCGCGGAGACCAATTTCCCGAAACGATTTGTATGCAAGCCTGAGGAACGAAGGTCTATCCCGCGCTCAGCGAATTCGTACCAGGTCCTGCACCCAATTCGTCTCCCACGTCTTGCCACCATCGGTCGAGTAGGCCTGCTCCCAGTGACACGAGCTCGCAGTAATCTTGGTCCACAAAAATCGGGTGCGGACCGGTTTCCCGTTGAAGGTTTCATCCGTGTAAAACGTTCCCACGCCGTCGCGGAAACTTCCCCTCATCGGCGGGTCCATAGGTCCCAGCGGCGTCCGGCTGTCGAGCCACCAGATGGACCACTGCTGGGTCTTCGCGTCAAAGGATCGCAGCGCCACGCCACGAAAGGGAGCGCCCGGCTTCTCGAATACGGTGTCGTCGACATTGCCGTAGCCGCCCATCAGCGGCTGGTTGACCAAGGTCCCGTCGAATTCGATCCATTCGTGACTGTTAGCCAGTCGCTCCTTCAGCGTTCGATGATGCGCCCGCCATTCGCCCACCAAGAAATCGAAGTCATGCACGCCGGGAGTTGCACCATCGATTCGAGTTGTCCCGCGCGCCGAATTTTGATCAGACTGGCCAGTCGACAATCGAGGCATGGCCAGACTCAAGATCAGCAACGCCACAACGGCCGCCGCACAGCGATAAATCTTCAAAGCGACCTCCTTGACTCCACTTCACTCCGCGCACCGTTCATCCTCGGAGCATTGGCCGGCGTACCGCATAGCAAACAAGAAAAACTACTTCGCTGAGTGGTCCATCACAATAGCCACTCTCGCGCATTAGGACATGACCACTTCGCTTCGTCCTGGCAATCCGTTCTAAGTCCTAATTAACGCGGTCACCGTACAGATGAAATTGAGTCGAAAAGCACATCTCCGGTAACGCGACTTATCGGGAGTTAGGCAACCTGCAGCGACCTTGCGATGTCTCACGAGGTATCCGCGGCGAGCCTGCACCGTAAACTCACCCGCCCTCACCTTGACCAAGCGTGACTATTTCTTGGCTGCGTTCGCTGCCATTCGAGCGCGGAAGTTTTTTTCCTGCTGAATTTCCTCGGCGCTGAAGACAGACGCGAACTCTTCGGGCTCGAAGACCTGGCGGATCTCGATGTCGGTCTCGCCTTCGTTGGGACAGCGCTTGACCCACTCAATGGCCTCTTCCAGAGACTTGACCTGCCAGAACCAGAAGCTGGCGATGAGTTCCTTGCTTTCCGTGAAGGGGCCGTCAGTGACGGTGGGGCGGTTCTTGCCGGAGAAGTGAACCCGGGCGCCTTTGGAGGAGGGGTGAAGACCGTCGTAGCCGATCAAAACTCCGGCTTCTAAGAGGTCGTCGTTGAATTTGTTCAGGTCGGCCATGAGCTGGGGATCGGGGGCTTGGTTTTCGGGTTCTTCCGCGCATTTGACGATGACCATGAATCGCATTTGGTTTGTCCTTTCGGGTTGAGTTGGGCTGACGTTCAAGTTCACAGCTTAATTGCTGCCCTACCCATAGTCGAACGTGATGGTCCAGAATCGACACGGAGAACCGAAAATATTTTCGGTAGCTCCTGGTTGACGCGGTTACCGGAAACTAAGACTCAATGTCCGGTAACGCGACAAATCAGGCAAGTGAAATTCAATCGGTAAACACAAGCGCGTTTGCCGGACTCGTCTTGGTCTGCTTCGGCCGGTTCGGCTGCGTGGTCTCCTGGTCCCAGATGCGGGGCGTTTTGAGCACCCATCTCGTTGGAAGAACACGCCTCCATAATGCCCAGAGCCGCCTCCAAAGTCAGAATCCTCCACTTCAAATACCTCCGCCATTCAGACAGGGCCTCGGTTTTGATAACCACGTTTGAGATATTCACCAGGGTTAGCCCCAACAACTCGCTTGAACGCCTTACTGAACGCAGCGTCGGACTCGTAACCGACCGACCGAGCAACGTCTATGAGCTTCTTGTCACGCTGTTGTAGTAACTGCATCGCCTTCTGCATCCGCCACTCGGTTACATATTCCAGTGGTGTTTGTCCGAGTAGCTCCTTAAAACGTGCGGCGAATGCGGAGCGAGACATGCCCGCCGCTTCGGCCAGGGATTCCACCGTCCAGGGTGTTTGCACTTTGGCGTGAATGGCACTCAGGGCAGTTCCCATTTGAGGATCGAAAACAGCACGAAGCCATCCTTTGTTGCGTTCGGGTCCCGACGAGATATGCGCTCGGAGTACTTGGATAAACAGAACCTCGGCCAGCCGAGTCGCGACTACCTCAGATCCCGGCGCCTGTTCTGCCATTTCTGACGCCAGCGCCTGCATTGTGTTTTGAAGAGCGAGCGTGCGTGCCTGCTCGGCCTTAATCAGAATGAAGCTCGGCAATAACTGAGTGATTGGCCTCAAGCTGGCGCGATCGAAACTGAAAGACCCACAGACGATGGTCGTCGGTGCGCCACCACCTCCATAATGAGCGACATTGCTGTGGGCCCCGGCCCCGACCTCGCGGAAACTGCACCTCGGACGTGTTCGCGGGCTGTCACGCAAAACAATCGAAGTCCCCCGGGCCAGCAAAAAGCAATCACCACCGGTGAGGGGAATCGGCTCGGGAATCCCTTCCACACTTAGCGAGCAGTTGCCGCGCGAAAGCATGGCGAAGTGCGCCAAATCTGTGGCTGAAGTCTTTTTACCGGAAGACGAAGACGTGACTTTTTCTTCGGTCTGTTTCTCCTGTACTAAGCCCCACGGGGCTGTGGCTTCGAGCCGGTGCTGACCGAAAGCGGTTACGTGCATCGTTCTGAAGATGTCGGTTATCGGGTCCAACTGAGCCTCCATCTACCCTTGAAAGCCATAGTATTCTGTGCGAACTGCGCGAAACTGCTCCAGCTTCGCCTGTCGGACAAGCGCGGCATCAGTTACAAGTCTCCTTCCAGCGTCACAACTCCTACGCTCCTTTTCTTCGCGCCGCGCGTTCCACCTCAATCAAAAGATGCAACACATCCCAGTCCAGCCTCCTTTTTGGACGAATAGACAAAAGATTAGGACTCCCGAGCAGTTCTCGTCCACCGCCAAAGAACTCTACTCTAGTGTACGGAATTCTACACACGTTCCGAAGGGAGCAATTATGGGAAAGCTGGAAGGAAAAGTTGCAGTCATCACCGGTGGATCGAGCGGCATGGCGCTGGCGAGCGCCAAGCTCTTCGTTAAAGAGGGTGCCTACGTTTTCATAACGGGTAGGAGGCAGGAGCAGATCGATGAGGCCGTCAAGCTGATTGGCCGGAACGTGACCGGCGTGCGCGGTGACGCGGCCAATCTCGACGACCTCGACCGTCTGTTCGAAACGGTCAAGCGGGAAAAGGGCAAAATGGACGTCTTGTTCGCGAGCGCTGGCATGGGCGAAGCCGTCCCACTGGGCGAGATTACCGAGCAGCACTTCGATAAGACCTTCGACCTCAATACTCGCGGAACGCTGTTTACGGTTCAAAAGGCGTTGCCGCTGTTCAACGATGGCGGATCGATCATCATGACCGGATCGGTTGCTTCGGTGAAAGGTTTTCCCGGCTTCGGCGTGTATGCGGCGAGCAAGGCCGCATTGCGCTCCTTCGCGCGCACGTGGCTCAACGAACTGAAGGGCAGGAAGATCCGGGTGAACGTGCTGGGCCCGGGGCCGATCGCCACACCGATGCAGGAACAAGTTCTCACCAAGGAGGCGAAGCAGATGTTCGAATCCCTGATCCCGCGGGGGACGATGGGTCAACCTGAGGAAATCGCGACGGTCGCGCTGTTTCTTGCTTCAGACGATTCGAGCTTCGTGAATGGGGTGGAGCTGAACGTCGACGGCGGAATGACGGCGATCTAACGTCTCAAGACCTCTGCCAGCGGCTGACCTTCCGGACGCCCGCCAAGTGACTTACCGCGGAACGTTTACGGAAGGTCGCCACAGAATGGGAATCAATATCAACATGGATCGGAGAAACTTTATGAGCTACACAATTATAGGATTCGGAAAGATAGGTCAGGCCCTCGCCCACGCCTTCGCCCGCAAAAACATCGACGTGACCGTTGCGAGTCGCCGGCCCCCTGAGGCGTTGGCACCGCAGGCTCGGGCGATTGGACCCACGGTCGTCGCCGGGTCGCTGCGGGATGCACTCAAAGCAGACATCATCATCTTGGCGGTCCCGTTCGGGGAACATCGCGAGGTTGCCAAGGCCCTGCCGAGCTGGAAAGGCAAGTCGGTCATCGACGCGATGAATTCGTTTCCAATCCCACCTGAGGAACTTGACGGCCTTCCGTCCTCCGCCTTCGTTGCGAAGTCGTTCACCGGCGCCAAGTTGGTGAAGGGTTTTAATCACCTAGGTGCGGCCACCTTGGCAACCGATCCGATCGTCGAGGGCGGCCATCGAGTGGTCTTTCTGTCGAGTGATGAGGAGGACGCGATTCCTCCGGTGGCAGATTTGGCCAAACAACTCGGGTTCGCACCCGTCAAGTTGGGAAAGTTCAACGAGGGTGGCGCGCTGGTGCACGCACGCGGGAAAACCTGGGGTCGGCTCATCTTCCAGGACCTGTTCAAGAAGGAGCAGTAATCGATCTGCGGCCGTGTGATTTAGCCCGAGAAAGATGGTTCCGAAATGTCCGATTAGATCGCACGCACTTGATGTAAGGAAAAGGAGAAATTTCGATGAGCATCGAAAAGAATGTCCAAATTGTGAAGGATTTCTTTGCAGCAATCGGCAGCTACAATCAGCACAATCTGCTGGCGTTGGTTACCGAAGATATTGAGTGGATCATTCCGGGCGAGGGCTGGCCGCTGGCCGGCACATACCGCGGGCACGCGGAATTGGCGGCTGTGCTTAAGAAGGCGTCCAAAGAGGTAGAAATGAAATACCCCAAGCCCCCCGAATTCGTGGCGCAGGGAGACCGGGTTCTGGTCATCGGCGTCGCTACGGGGAAAATCTACGCTACGAATAAGCCGTACAGGGACGAGTGGGTCTTCGACATTACCATTCGAGATGGCAAGATAGCGCACATCAAGGAGTATATCGACACGCAAGCACTGGCGCGGGCCTCCGAGACGGCCGCGAGCCCCAGGCTTTAAGCCATCTGAAATTGGCGGTTCTCGGTGCGTGCATTTTCGCCAATGTACTAACTGACACACGATAACTACCGAAAAGTCGGCAGTGTTTCTGATGGCTCTTAGACGCAGGGTTCCCAGTGTCGGACTCAAGTCCTGGTAAACGCCGTTACCGGACATGTAAAATCCAACCCAATCGAGATGTCCGGTTACGCGACTTATCAGCCAAGTGGAAATGAATCGGTAGCACTAGCGCGTTTCAAGACCAATGGAGTTCGGTAGACATTGGTCGCAGAGCGCATTACAAAAAAAAGGCGCCATGCCGAAGCAAAGCGCCTTCGAATCCTTTACCTCATTTACTTCCTTTACCTCGTCAACCTCTTCAATTCACTTCTTCGGCCTGGACTCCGGCGGAACCAACCCGTTCAGGCGGTAATACACCACCAACTGCCCATAGTGCTCCCCCGAATGCTCGATCATTCCATAGGCCAGATCATAAAGCCGGTCTAGGTGCGGGCTGCCGGCCTGAACTTCCTCGTTCATCCCCTTATCGCCCTTTTCCTTGATTACCGCGGCACCGTCCTCCACGGCCTTCTTCACAAACGCCACCAGGTCCGCCCGGCCCTTGATATTCAGAACCTTCGGATCGTCCGAGTAATTTGTCTTTTTCCCCATCGCCGTATCCGTGAAGAAGTACATAGAAGCGCTGGCATGCAGCATATTCTGCAGAAACGTGCGCGACTCAGCCTGCGGCTTAAACCCAAACTTGTCCTCGGGAAAATCTTCGGCCATTTCGATCAGTTTCCGCCCGATATCGTTCCACTGCTCCAGCACAGCTTGTGAAGGACTGGGCGCCGGTACCGGCTTTTTCTTCGCAGCATCCTGTGCTCGCGCCGGCAACCCGCAGAAACACGCCACCACCAGCAACCGCGCCAAAAATTTCATTCGTTTCATCGCTTCGCTCCTTAAATTGCTTAGCCGAAAATGCGAGCATCCGGCCAAGCGGCGAGAGGCCCGTTCTAACTCAGCCTCCGCCTCCAACCTGAGCGTATCTCGCGCACGACGATCATCAAACCTTCAGCATCTTATTTCGCCTGCGCTAGCCCCGCAACAACTGCCGCAACTTTATCGAGTATCTCGTTCCAGCCCTCGAGTTGTCCGCTATTCTTTGCGTCTTCCATGGGTTCATTACCAATCAAGGTGAGTTTCGTCTGGCCCTTCCCAAAATCCTCAAAAATAACCACGTCGCGCGCACCCTCGATGGCCTGATGTTCGATTCCCAGCTCCGCCGGGTCCACCTTGTTTCCCTGCGCGTCGGCAAAGTACATGGAGTAAACGATCTTCTCCTGCGGAACAATCTCGTGGTATTCGCCGCCGTTCCAACCCTCCTGCCCATCCGGCGATTTCATGCAGCAGAGAAATTTTCCTCCCACGCGAAAATCAATCTTGCAAACCGGCGCGCTAAAACCCTTCGGCCCCCACCATTGCATCACATATTGCGGGTCGGTCCACGCCTTCCAAACCAATGCGCGTGGAGCGTCAAAAACTCGAGTGATCACCATCCGCTCTTTCTCGTTAACCGTGTTTTTTGCCATTTCTGGCCTCCGCTTTTTTCATTTTATTCAGCACCACATCCAACTTGTCGAATCGCTCTTCCCAGAATCGGCGATAGCGAATCGCCCAGTCGCTGACCGTCTTGATCGCCTCGGGCCGCAGCGTGCACACGCTTTCTCTTCCACGCTTGGTCTTGATCACAATCCGCGCCCGCACCAGGCACGCAATATGTTTTGAAATCATCTGCTGCGAGAGTGCAAACGGTTCCGTCAATCCACGCACCGAGGCCGGCCCACGCGAGAGTCGTTCGATCATGGCCCGGCGGGTAGGATCAGACAGCGCCGCAAATGTTGTGTCTAACTTATTCACAACCGCATGGTAGTGCATTATCCGTGGATGTCAAGCCTGGATTTTAGAGTTCCCGATTTCTTTGACCGCAAGGTTGGGGACGAGCCAGAGGAAAAGAAACGTTGCCGGAATTGCTCCGGCTGGCTGCGCTGTTAGGAATAGAGGCACATCGAAGCGGCGGATTCCTGCGAAGCTAAGTTTACTTTGGTCGCTCCGGGTGTGGGGGCTTCGACTCGAAATCAGTGGACAGGCTGAGTTCTTTCCACGACCTTGCTTCTTCCAGGCGTGCGAGGTCGTTTTTCTCCGCACCGTTGTACGCATCGCTGCCGAGCAACAGTCGCAAGGGAGGTTTCTCTTCCCGCGTCAGTCGCACGATCGCCTGAGCCGCCTTTTTCGGATCACCGGGCTGCTTACCGTTGTAGTCGCGTTGAAACCTGGCGGTTGCTCCAACCGTCGAATCGTAGTCGGAATTTCCTTCGCTCAGTTTGGTGGAACTGCCGGCGAAGTCCGTGCGAAATCCGCCCGGCTCAACGATGGTGACCTTGATGCCGAGCGGCGCCACTTCGCGCGACAACACTTCGGAGAAACCCTCGACCCCCCATTTCGCAGCCGAATAGGGCCCGCGACCGGGAGGTCCAATCCTGCCACCCATCGACGAAAACTGCACAAAATGACCGGCTTTCCTTTGGCGAAAGTATGGAAGAGCGGCCTTGGTCACGATGATCGTCCCGAAGAGATTCGTTTCGATTTGTGCGCGAAAATCCGCCATCGCTGTGTCTTCAACCGACGAGAGATTGCCGTATCCGGCGTTGTTGATCACAACGTCCAGCGAGCCAAACACAGCGATCGCCGCGCGCACTGCGCTCGCCGCCGCAGCTTCGTCGGTCACGTCCAGCGCGAAGAGCTTGATCTGCTCAGCATGGCGCTCCGCTAGGTCACGTAGAGATTCGATGTCCCTGGCGGTCGCCAACACTTTGTTACCCGCCGCCAGGCCCGCTTCGACAATCGCGCGACCCAGACCGCGAGAACTACCCGTCACCAACCAAACTTGCGCCATTCATCCTCCGATTATTCGCAATCGGATCCTCAGGATATAAGAAATCATGGCGAAGCCGTAGCTACGTCGAAATCGCGCGTGCCCCGGCACTCGCAATTTTCGTAGGTCCGCTAAGCCATAATCGATGGGCGATCAGGCAACCCACTCATCAAATCGGCGCATGATCTCCATGAGGTTGCATCCCAACAAGATGAGAGAGCCCCACAATAGGAAGGGGACGCCATAGAGTAGGAGATGCTTTCGGGAACGGGCTAACTCAAACACCCGCACCTTCACGATGGCGTATACGTTCGCTGAGAGATAAGCAACAAACAAACAGCTCACTACCAAGTCATGCATCTTGTTGCTCCTCCTTTTGCCGTGGGAGTTCCCCGCCGGTCGTGAAGGTCGCGCCGAACACGATGTTTCCTCTTGGGCCGAACGCGCGGTCTCGCATCAAGTGCGCACTGGTATGCGAGTCATGGAAGACCGTCCTCATGCCAGCTACCCTGCCGGGCGGTCCGCACCTTAGAGTTGCGACCATCCTCCGTCGACCGGAAGCTCGGCGCCGGTCGTGAAGGTCGCATCGAACGCAAGGAAGAGGACGGCCTTCGCGATTTCCTCCGACGTCCCCCAGCGCTTCATGGGAACCATGCCGCTCATCTTCTCCCTAAGCTGGGCGGCCGCGTCTTTATCGGGGAACATCTTGCCCAAGATCGGCGTGTCGATGGGGCCGGGCGTCACCGCGTTGACGCGAATCTCGCGAGGAAGCAACTCAGCGGCGAGCGTCCGGGCGAATGATCGCACCGCGGCCTTGGCGGCTCCGTATGCGGCATTGCCGGGCATGCCCTTGACGTTGGCGATCGAGGTCGTGAAGACGACGGAGCCACCCCGGTTGATCATCGGCGCGAGCTTCTGCACCGCGAAAAGCGGCCCTTTGGCGTTCAGGTTGAACATCTCGTCGTAGACCGCCTCGGTCATGCTCTCCAGAGGCGCTCGGATGCTGAACCCGGCGTTGACGAAGAGCAGTTCGAAAGTGTCGAACTCAGCCTTCACCCGAGCGGCGAGGGCGTCTAGGTCCGTCAACGAGCGCGCGTCGCTCGAAACCACGATGGCCTCATTCCCAAGCTCTTTCTGCGCCGATTCCAGGCCAGCCTTCGAGCGACCCGTCACCAGAACGCGCGCGCCTCCGTCGAGGAGCATCTTCGCGGTCGCGAGCCCCATGCCGCTCGTGCCGCCAATAATCACCACTTTTTTACCTTGGTACCGTTCCATGTTTATTCTCCTCGCGAGGTTGGGGTTAGGGTTTTTTACTTTTTGAACTGTTTGGTATGATAATCAGGCGCGGAGGCTGCGGTCAAGACCTTTTTGAACTATTTATTTCACAATACGGTAGGACACCGCTCTCAAATTGCTGCGGAAGAGAAATCGCTGCCGGAGATCTTGGCGACGGCCTGCTAGGGCTTCTTGGCTGGCGCGATCGTGAAAATGTGGGTGGCGCATCGCCTCGATTGGCCCGGTGAACTTCTTGGGCAGCGAGTCGAAGAACTAAACCGAGACGTCGGTTCCGAACGCCGATGCTTGCTGGTTAATGAGAATTATCACAGCAGATCCAGCCAGTATGGCAATCCTAAAGATTCTGTTTGTCAAAGTCTTGTCCAGACTCACAAATGCAGAACTACTCCATTCGTGAAATGGTGAATCGCCTCGTTGGCGTTATCTTGAAATGAAGTATTTTTCAAATCCGTAAAGAAAGTGCTCTGGTCCACCATGTCCCCTGATAACTTACCCTCTTTACTGGCATAAAAAACGCCGCTTTTATACCGCTCATCCGAAATGCCATCTACAAAGCGTTTTGCACCTACTTCCAGCGGATGCACCATTCCGCCCATCAACGGGAATACAATGGGCATCATCAAATACTTCAACATGAACCGCATTGCCGGGGGCAGACTATCTGGCGCCTGGGTTCCCTTTGTATTCCCTGGGCTCACCACCACAAACTTGAGCTTAGGATATTTTCTAGCCATGGATAACGTCCACATGGTTTCTGCATACTTGACGTATGCGTATGCTTGCAATGCATCGAACTTCTTACCAAAATATGATCCGTCGAGAACAGCAGTAAACTCAGCTACAGAAGAAGTCCTCAGTGAAACTGGTTTTACTCCGAGCATCTTTACTCCCGGAACAGCTTCCGCACTGACGGCTAGAACTGTTTTCCTTAGCTTGTCCCGTTTAATTAATTCCTCCACTAGAATTACATTTCCTAAAATATTCGTGGCCGCTAATTGATTCATGCCGGAAGGCGTAAATTTCGCAGCCGTTTTCCCAACGACTCCACCTGCATTTAAAACTACCGCATCAATAGGTTCCTTTATTTCTTCGACTGCTTTTCTTACAGAAGTTGCGTCCGCAACATCCCCAATAATAATTTCAAAAATCCTTTTTCCCGTTTTCTCCTCCAGGTCTTTTTTGGCAGCCTCTGCTCTCGCTTGATTTCTGCAAAAAAGAATTACCTTTTTTGTTTCTTTTCTCAATGCGAACTGTCGGGCAGTCTCTTTCCCCAGCCCAGCATTTGCTCCGGTTATCAAAATACTTTCGTTCATATTTTCTATCCTTTTTTAGGTTATGAATGAGCGGTCGTTTCCTGGACCCGAGCCAGGCTTCAGGGCTGGCTTGCTAATTTCGAACTATTCGGTTATATATTGGTGGGATGGAACGTGTCAAGGAGTTTTGAACTAAATGATTCAGAAGAGCGCTAATCCGCGGGGTCGGCCGCGCAGCTTCGACGAGCAGGACGCGCTGCAAAAGGCGACCCAGGTATTCTGGTCGAAGGGCTACGACGGAGTGACGATTGACGATCTCGTCGCCGGGATGGGTGTGGGACGGCCGAGCCTGTATGCCGTCTTCGGGGACAAGCGGGCCATATTCCTGCGCGTCCTGAAGGCCTATGCCGAACGGAAGGGCGCAGCAGCCGCGAAGGCACTCCTCTCGCCACCGGGTCTTCGCGCTTCGATCGCGGGCTTTCTGAGGTACGCCGTCGAAAGTGCGACCGAGAAAGGCTCCGCCCGGGGCTGCCTAGTGGTGTGCGTCGCGCCGCTGGTGAACGACGCTGAGGTTCAGCGGTTCTTGCAAGGCGCGGTCGCGGGTGGCGCGGCGCTGGTGGAGCGCCGTCTCCGGGACGGCATCAGCGCGGGAGAAATCCCGCCTGACTTTCCGGTAGCCGTGCGCGCGGTCCAAGTCACGGATTTAGCGCGTGGGCTGACCATGCGTGCGCGGATAGGCGCGCCGCGCAAGACGCTCCTCAAAGATGCTGAGGAAGCGGTCGACTTGCTGCTCCTGCCGCGGCGCTGAGACAGTCGGATCGGGTAACGGAGATCCGTTCCTGGCTCGCGATGGGCCGATCAGCATGGGAATGCCCTGACCTTCGTGGGTGTGACTTCGATACGAGAAAACGCGAAATCCGCTTTCAGTGATTGCGATCTCTTGGGTCACCCGTTTTATTTGACAGCTCCGTACGACCTAAGCAGCGCGGCAATCTCAACGACGGCCCAATCGTCTTCTGCACTCCAAAGCGGAGAATCGCTGGGATTCGGTCGTACATTTGGGTCGGCTCCGTTCTCCAAGAGCATCCTGACCGCGGTAATGTCTCCTCTCATAATTGCCCAAAGAAGTGGCGTCATTTCAAACTCATCAAATTCGTTTGGACCGTCTCCTGCGGCAAGGATTTGCAGCATCACATCATATTCAGAGCGAAGAACCGCGTCGGTGAGGCGAGTATGACGCTTAACGCGGACGGCCTTCTGGTTATCAGTTTTACGTCGCTTGAGCCGCATATCATTCGCAGTATCGCATAGCTCACAGCGGGACGTTGATCTGGGCTGATTAACGCGACTCTCGGAAACTGAGGCGCTACCCACCGAGGCAACCGCGTCTGCGCTGCTGGTTCGACTCGTAAGCGCGGCGATCAGGAAAGAACACGGAACCGAACTTCGATTGGCGTTGAAAAAACGCAGGGACGAGTCCGCCCGGGACGGCGTTAAGATAGACAGCTCATGGATATTCCTAACGCAGCACCGCGAAGTTGTTTGTCGCCGGCCCGTGCCAAAGTGGCAGGCAACGTAGGGATCGATGCTCCGCTGGGACCCACCTCGTATGGCCGGATGTTTCCCGAGCTGCCGTCGTTTCAGGCTGATGAGCAGTTCTTGCGCGCGCTTGGCCGCAGCGGTGGCATCTGCGATTGCGGAGATGTAGACGACACTCCCGATTCGTTAGGCCATGCCCCGGCCGGATGGCCGATCTTCGGTCAATTTGTGGCTCACGATATTACGGCCGACCGCTCGATTCTGCGCAGCCACGCCGACACCGCGGAATTGCGCAACGCCCGCGGCCCGCAACTCAACCTGGAATGTCTCTACGGCGACGGACCAACCGGTCATCCATTTCTTTTCCAACGCGATGATCCGGCGAAGTTCCTGCTGGGTCCCGGCGGAGCTGACGTGCAACGGAACGCCGATGGCATCGCGATTATCGGCGACCCGCGGAACGATTCACATATGCTGATTTCGCAATTGCATCTGGCGATGCTCAAAGCTCACAACCTGTTCGTGGATGTAGCGCGGCTCGGTGGCACGCCGGCTGGCGACGTATTCGAAGCAGCGGCGCGCAACTTACGCTGGCACCATCAATGGATCATTCTCCATGAGTTTCTGCCCGGCCTGGTCGGGCAGAACCTTGCGGAGCAAGTGCTGCAGGAAGGGCCGCGCTGGTTTCGCCCGGGACCTAACGCGTTTATACCGCTCGAATTCGCCGACGCCGCGTATCGCTACGGCCACGCCCAAATTCGCCACCACTACCGGCTCAACTCCCACACGGATCCGGTGCCGCTGTTTCCTGATCTGCTGGGATTCCGCCCGGTACCGCGTGAACACGCCATCGATTGGACTCTGTTTTTCGACGCACCCGGAGCGACAACTGCGCAACGCTGCAAGAAAATAGACGGCAAGCTGGTGCGCGCGCTCATCGAGCTGCCGGAAGCGGTGACGGGCGAGTGCGAGATCGAAGACTATCACTCGCTCGCCGTGCGTGATCTGCAGCGCGGTCAAGGCACCGGGCTGCCGTCTGGCGAGTCACTCGCGCGATACATGGGAATTACGCCGCTCACCGCCGAGCAAGTTGGGATCGCTTCCTCCGGCTGGCAGGGCGAGACGCCTCTCTGGTTTTACATTCTGCGCGAAGCCGACGTACACACCGCTGGTGATCTGCTCGGTCCCGTCGGCGGCCGGATCGTGGCCGAGGTGCTGGTTGGATTGATTGATGCGGACCCGACCTCGTTCCGCCACAGCAAGCAGGAATGGAAATCTCAAAAAACGATCAGCGAGCTGCTGGCCTGCTGAGTTTAGACGGGGCCTTCCCAGCCAGATTGAATTAGCCTCACTACGGTAATCATGTTTGCGGCTCCGATCGAAAGTACGGGCGACCCTTCCTTTCAATACTCAAACCACTGGCTGAGTGCTTTGACCTTCGCCTCCGTGTAGGGCGGGAACAAATGTTCGATTGCCACATCGGGCGGCGAGATGAGCACGGATTTCGCGTGGGTGAGAGCGTCAAAACCGGCCTTGCCGTAGTAGTGGCCGATGCCCGAAAATCCAACGCCTCCGAAAGGCATGGACTCAATGAACAGATGAATGTTCACCTGGTTGATCGCGCCACCGCCGAAGGACAAGCTCGCGAGAAAATGATCGATGGCCTGCGGATCACGGCTGAAAAGGAAACCGGAAAGGGGCTTTGGACGCTTCTTGACCTCACCAATGGCCGCATCCATGTCTGTATAGGTGAGGATCGGGAGAATCGGCCCGAAGATTTCGTCCTCCATGATCGGGTCGTCCCAGGTGATCGGATACAAGATCGTGGGATCGAGGTAGCGCGCTTCGCGGTCGGCAGAACCTCCGGCCACAACCTTGCTCTGATCAATTAAGGATACGAACCGGTCAACGGCCTTGGGGCTGATGATGCGCGAGTAGTCGTCGGACCTGCTCTTCGGATCGGTTCCGTACAACTCGATCACGGCCTTCTGACATTCCTTTACAAACTCCTCGGCAATCGATTCGTGCACGTAGGCATACCCGGGAGAGGTGCACCACTGCCCGCCCCAGGCCGTTGCGCCCCAGACAATTTTTTTGGCCGCGTCCGGAATGTTCGCGGTCGGATCAACGAAAGCAGGATTCTGTCCGCCAAGCTCCAGAAGAATAGGGGTCAGGTTTTTTGCAGCCGCCTCCATGACGACCTTGCCGACCTTGACGCTGCCGGTGAAAAAGATGAAGTCAAACGGCAGCTTGAGCAGCTCCGTAACTTCTTCTTTGCTTCCCGAGACGGCAGTGACGGACCGCGGATCGAAATATTTCGGTATGAGATCCAACAAGAGTTTACTCGTGGCCAGCAACCCCTCAGAAAGTTTAAGGATGCAGGGATTGCCTGCCGCAAGGACCTGGACCGCAGGATCGAAGAGCAGCGTCAATGGTCCGTTGAAAGGTCCGATTACCAGCGTGACGCCGTAGGGCTCTCGATAGACTTTGGCCGTGTGTCCGCTTTCCCACAGTGCCTTGGGAACGATTACATCTACGGGCTTCATCCACTCTTTCAACTCAGCTTTGGCGAAAGCTGCGGTGCCCACGGGAGCCATGATCTCGAAGACTTTTTCCTGACTGGCGGTCTTGAAGTCACTGCTCATCGCAGCCTCGAGAGCCTCGGAGTTCTCGTTGCACAAATTCTGAAGACGGGTCAGCTGGTCGATACGCCACTCGTACGACTTGGTTGCGTCCGAATCGAAGTACGCTTTCTGTTTGTTAAAGACTTCCTGGAACGGATTCATCCAAGTCTCCCTCGGGCACATTCGATTTGTGACGCGTGCTGCTGCACGCCCTTGAACTTGGTCAGCTCATGGTGAGCACTACCCGGAAGCGTGCCTGGCCATCCATCATTCGCTTGTAGGCTTCCTCGGCTTTTGCCAGTGGAAGTGTTTCGATCATCGGACGGACGTCCGTGAGCACGCTGAAATCAAGCGTGTCTTGCGTCTCGATCGCTCTTCCGGTGAGACTGCCGACAACCGAGCGTCCACCGAAGATAAGCGGTACGCCGCTGATTGGGATGGCATCACCTGAGACGCCGACAACCGCAAGTTTGCCTCGAGTTTTAAGCCCGGGAAGCAAGCTACCGATTGCGGCCCCACTTGGCGCAGTCGCCAGGATGACATCGGCGCCTCCAAGCTTTTGCAATGCGGCCGCCGCGTCTTCTGCCTTGGCGTCGATGTAGATGTGCGCTCCCAATTTCTGCGCCAGATGCTCTTTGTCGGGGCCGCCACCAATCGCCACGGTGCGCATGCCCATTTTTCGCGCAAACTGCACCGCCAGATGGCCCAGCCCGCCCACTCCCTGAATGGCAACGGTGTCGCCGGCACGCGCAGCGTTACGAAGCGCGTTGAAGGTCGTAATGCCGGCACACACCAGGGGCGCCGCATCTTCTGATTTGAGTTCGTCCGGTATCAGGGCAAGCGCGCGTGCCTCCGCAATCATTGATTCCGCATAGCCGCCGTCAGTCGTGATGCCGGTCATAATTGCGTTTTGGCAATAGGCGGTTTCACCACGGCGGCAAGCCTCGCAGGTTCCGTCTTCACCCCCGAAAAATCCAACTCCGACACGCTGGCCGACCTTCCACGCTGTGACGCCAGGGCCCACTTCCTCGATTCGTCCGATAACTTCGTGGCCCGGCACGCGCGGATAAGAAAGGTTGGGAAATTGCGCTTCCACAGTTGCCGCATCCGAATGGCACACACCGCAAGCTTCGACGCGAATGCGCACTTGTCCGGCGCCGGGGATGGCTATCTTTCTTTCGACTAAGGAGAAAACCCGCGGTGAAGAAATCTCGACGGCTCTGTAGGTGCTCGCCATTCTTACCCTCCAACTTCACATTCCGCTCAACAGAGGTGATTCGATCTCGAGCGTCAGTCGTTCTCTTGCTTCGAGGCCCTTCGTGCGAACGCAACACGCGCCAGTGCGAGCGCGCGGTTCTACACCGCCCAAATGGCCCTGCTTTTCTTATTGTTTCGGAAAATTAAAATTCCGTCTTGATGGGAACTGTCGCGATTTGGAGTTTCCGTCGGGTTCAACGGGCGGGTCCGCAGGCAGAGAGTTTCGTTTCGCTTCAGGAATTCCTTGTGATGCTTCGGAAAGTCCCGAGTGGTTTCATGGCAGGCGGTTTTGACGCTTACTGCTGGGCGGGCAGTTTGAATGTCTTTGGCATCGGCGCATTCGCTCTTCGCCACTGCCCCGGGGATGTTCCGACAATCTCACGGAAGCTTCGATTGAAGGCGGGTTGATCAGAGAACCCCACTTCTAACGCAACCGTAAGCAGTGATTTATCGGAGTGCAACAACATCGACTTCGCGGCTTGAATTCGTCTCTGAAGCAAGTAGCGGTGTACCGGAACCCCAAAGGACTTCTTGAACGCGCGCATAAAACGACCTGACGATAGACCGCACTCTTCTGCTAAATCAAAAATTGCGAGATCACCAGCCAAGTGCTCGTGCAGTAGTTCGATTGCCCGATCCTGCTGCCAGACAGCTAGTCCTCCGGTGACAACTTCCGGGAATTGAACCGAATCCTGATAGGTCCTGGTCAAATGAGCGCATAGCAACGTAATCATTTCATCGAGGACCAAGCGCGGAAGCAGCATCGCACGATCAAAGTAGGGCATCATCATCCGTGCCCAATGGAGAATCACGTCATCCTTGGATCCCGTAATGCAATGCAAGCTGCGAACCCGCTTCTGCTCGTGCTCGTCGCTAAATCGATTGATAACTGACCGGGGTATGTAGACGTGAACCGAGTCGAAACCTGAAGTTCGCAGCGCCACCGGCTCCGACTCCATATCGAATATCTGAATCCCGCCGGTTTCCCATTCAGTGACCCGATGAAAGCGTCCGTCGAGCCAGGTTCCCCAACCCTTGATGCTGTCTGGACGGCGCAGGTGCACGGATATCGAAAAAGCCTTTTCTGGGGGAATGTGTGGCGTGGGTCCAGGAAAGCCGTTCGGCATTCTCATGCGCGTCAACACCACTTGAGAATTTCCTCGGGGACCAAGGGCGAGTGAGGAAGACTCCAGCAACGAAAAATGTTCCGCCAATCTTTGGCCAAACATGCCTTGAAGCATTTCGAGCTGCCTCATATCGAATTAGAATTTACCGTTGCTATTTTTCCATTGATCGCGAGGTGGGATCGCTTCGAGCGTATCCCAGTGCTCGGCGATCCTACCCTGTTCAATGCGGAACAAGTCATAAATGCCAGTGGGTACGCCACCAAACGTAGCCTCGGCCACGACCAGGACGAAGTTACCTTCGCCAAGTATCTTGTGCACGCTTTTGTATACGACCGCCTGACCTTTGGCGGCAAGAGCCTGCAAACCCGCAATCAGCCCCGGGATCGTATCGGCGACCCAAGGGTTGTGCTGGATGTATTGGATTCCGTTGAAGAAACTCGCGAAGGTCTCCCGACGCCCGGCCAGCAGGTCCTCCATGTAGCGCTGCATCAGCGCCTTATTGGCCTCCGTCTTGTCCAGATCGGACGCGATGGTGGGACCGTCGATCATGGTGTGTCCGCTCGGGCTGGGTTCGGTCGCGGTCTCCTGCAAATTATCCCAA
Source organism: uncultured Acidobacteriota bacterium (assembly GCA_963711325.1). Taxonomy (GTDB): domain Bacteria; phylum Acidobacteriota; class Terriglobia; order Acidiferrales; family UBA7541; genus Palsa-295. Next base: position 1,224,231 of record CAVQDR010000003.1, read on the forward strand.
TGCTCGACGACCAGGCCATCTTCGAACCGGAAGATGTCGAATCCGATGCGTGGTCCGAAGAAGTTGTACTCCGTATGAGCGAAGACATAATCGCCATCTTCAAAGACGCGGATCGTGTTGACCGACGCATCGGGCGGCATGTTCTTGATGAGGGCGGCCACGCCGGCCGGGCCCGGCCCGACCTGCAGGTTGTGTTGGATGTATTTATTCGGATTGACATACGCGAACGGAACCGAATCCTTGGTCTCCAGCGATTTCAGGAGATCGAGGACCTGCTGTTTGCGGCTGGGCGGCATGGGTCCCTCCAGGACAAGCTCTCATTGAGATAATGGACCACTTGGTCCTTTATTTGCAAGCCGCGGGTGAATGGACCGATAATGTGGCAATGGGACGCCGAAAACTGTTCACCCGAGAAGCTGTCCTCAACAAAACCATCCCCGTCTTTTGGAAGCATGGCCTGGCCGAGACGAGTGTTCAGGACCTGGAACAGGCCACCGGAGTGCGCAAATCCGGCTTGTATGCAGAGTTCAAGGACAAAGAGGACTTGTTTGTCGCCAGCATGCGCCAATATTTTGACATGCTGGCGGCGCGCGGAGCCCTGACCAAGCAGCCTTTGGGTTGGGACAACGTCGAGGCCTTTCTGAAGGTGTGCTACGGAAGTTGGGGGCAGAAGGGGTGCTTTTCCGTGAACTCCATGCGCGAGTTTGCGGATCTTCCGCCCAAGGCTCGCCAGATCATGATCGCGAATATGACCAAAGCCCGCCAGCTCCTGATCGAAAATCTAGCCGTTGCGCGTGGAAAGGCCGGCGACAATGAATCCCTGGCTGACCTCATCGTCACGTTCTTTTGCGGAAATTGCTTGCAACAAAATCTTGGCCCCGATCGGGCACAGGTTACGAAAAAGATTGAATATTTCATGAAGTTGATTCGTGGAACGTGATCAGCAAGCCTGAAGACAGTGCCGAATCAACGCCGTAACCTGACATGTAAAATCCGGCCAAGACACTTGTCCGATACCGCAAACAACCCGGGCTCTGGCGAGCAAGAATCAACGAAGCATTGAATTGCCACTGCTTTTTATGCAATCTCCTCGGCATGAAGATGTCCACGGCTTTAGCGTTTGGTATGACGCTGCTCTGTTTCACTTTTTGCCGTCCCCTCGCCGAAGCTCCGGCTCTCTTGTCGTTAAATCATTCATCGTGATACTCCGCCAACTTTTATGGGTCGCTCGACCTTCACTGAAGGCTAGCTAATCAGCAATACTAAATTGCAAATATGGCTGCGAGATTTTAACAATGATGTCTCGGGGGTCTTCCTCCAATGTCACCCGTCCGTCACCGTCGGGCTTACGCAACGAATCAGGAGTTGAAAGAGATTTCTAACGAACCTCAACCACATCGGGCAGTCTTGAAGGTCTTGTCCCAGAAGGCGTCCTGGGGACCGTAGAGCCGCAGCAGCGGCATGGGGACTTTTCCTTCCGTCGGAATCCAATTCGATTCCAGGCCTTTCGGCGCTTTCGGTCCGAAGTAAAGGTCCACACTTCCATCCGGATTCTTTTTCATGGTGTCGAGCTGGCGCGAGGACAAACCGGGACGTTCGAGCGGGCTATAGAGGAAGGCCCACGTCGCGTTGTCGTAGATGATCAAGGACCAGAACTGGCTCACCGGAACATTGTTCGGAACGGTGAGTTTGTAATTCTTTCCGGCTTCCAACGGCTTCCCTTGATCGTCGTCGGTTGCGAGCAAATACATGGTGGCAGGCTTCGCCGAAATTCTCCGGGGGTAATAAGTTCCGGGGTGATAGGTGTCGGCGCGCTGGTCGAATAGCAGGGCGTCCGCCGTCTCGTATCGGAACCCGCCGTCGGCATCCGGAACAAAAAAGTCGGCCCACTTTCGGTCCGGCCAGTAAGGATGTGTGCGCCACATCTTCATGTCGCGCGCCTGCATGTAGAAATACGCGTCGACCACGGCCTTTTCCATTGCAGCTTTGGTTTTGGCGTCAGGATTGAACGGCGCCGCGCATCAGGTCCAGATTGTCGTACACCTTGGTGACGGTGTCTTTGTCCGGCAAGCCGTCGAAGAATTTTAGCGTGCCGATCGAAGTGTCCACGGAATCGGGTGTGGTGATGTTGGCCGGTATCTCGGTGGCCATCTTCGGACGTGGCGAGCCCGATTGCGCTCGCGAGTTGGCGGGCAGAATAAAGAAAGTGGCGAACAGAACAACGGTAAATGCGCTTTTCATAATTCGCGGAGTATATCGCGCCCGGCCGCAATTCTGCGCCCAGAATTTCACATGCCCGGTAAACGAACAGTGGAATTGCTTCGTCAGGCGCCTTTTTCATTCTGCGCTGCAAATCGATATCGGATTGCCGCTTCAAGCGTATCGATGTTTATATCCTTTAGAGATTTAAACCGAATGCAATATCCGGTCACGCTCGCCTTGCCTAGTTTTTTTCCATACGTTTTGGCTAGGTACTTCTTATCGTTGAGACCAAGCAGATAGACGGAGATTCCGGTTTTGTTTCCGCTGATGCCAATTTGAAAAAACTCTCTGCGTTTTCCATCGGCATATTTTATTGTGTAAAATCCATATCCAATCGTCGGGTTGGAAACCGTATGCCCTTCGCTATCTTTTCCATCGGAGAACCATAATTTGCATCCCGGCGATGCTTGAAGCGTGAGCCGATGCAGCTCTCGCAAGTCACTGCGTTTTGGCTCCGGTTGGCTGGCGATGTACTTCTTGATTTGCTCTCGTACGTTCAAATGTTCTGCCCCCCAGCGGCGCGCCCGAGATTATACGACGTCTGATTCTTTAGAACCGCTCCCCTTCTCTGGGACCCAGGATAGGCCCGCGCCATGGAGTTACTCGGCGCGCAGCATCGCCATCGGATCGAGGCGCATGGCGCGCACCGCCGGGACATAACTGGCGGCGATGGCGACGGCGGTGAGCACGGCGGTTACGCCGGCGAAGGTTCCGAAATCGTAGGGCGAGACTCCATACAGCAGGCCGGCCAGAGACGAGAAACAATAAACGCGGCAAGCAGGCCGGCGCCGGCTGCGGCCAGAGTGAGCCCTTGGCGCAAAACCATTTTGAGAATATCGCGCCTTTGCGCGCCCAGCGCCAGGCGAATCGCGATCTCGCGCGATTGCTCCTGGACCAGAAAGGAAATGGTTCCATAGATTCCCAAACCCCTCCCAATGCCTGTCGTACCGCCATCTCGTGTCCTCGCGCGCTGGCGCGAGCCAGCAGCAGATTGGCGACGTTGACGCAGCTGCCAGCGAAAACACTCGCATCGTGAAAACGCTCCTCGGTACTTTGCTCGGCGGAGCACTCGCCGTCGCTGGCTGGGCCCTTCGATCGTCCGTCGGCGTTGCCACGTGGAATCTTCTGGACTCTTTGCACCCCACTATTCCCTGGGAACAACACCAGCGAATGGGGATCCGCAGCGGCCACGATTACACTGAGGCTGTCCGGATGTACTCCGTCTACGTCATATGGCAGACCGGAGTCGCTGCGGTAGCGGGGCTAATGCTTCTTCGCGCTATACACCAGACACCCGAGTTGAATGCGAAGCATCAACGAAATTGAAATGATTGACGCGCTCACGGCAAAGCTGGCCAAAACCTCGCGGCAGCGGATAGGCGCGATCTTCGGTCCCAAATCCAGAAGAACGGTCAGGAAAGAGCGGCTATCGTACCAGTGGTCGACATTTTGTTTAATAGCGATGGGCTTTTTGCAGCCTTAGTAAAAATTAACGACCGGTGCCAACCTGGTCCACGCTTTCGAATCTTGAATAACCGGTATAACCAGAAACTGAGAAGTACACCACTTGATCACCGAATTCCTTCGCTTGGCGTTTCAAATCGAATCTGCGCTGGGATTAATTCCGCCCCAAAAAGTCGTTCATGACTCGCCGGTCGATTGGTCCGTTCCGTGCTCAAGGGACCACCGGCGCGTGACGATAGAGATTTGAACGCGCCAATCGTTCAGGGGGAATTACGTGAAATTCACCGGCAAGTCGCTTGCGAGCCAAATTTTCCTCGGAATTGTAAATCGAAGACTTGCAGGTCTGATCGGTTTGGCCGCGCTGTGCGCGGTGGCGCTGCCGGCGCAGGTCACCTTCCTGGGCGCGCAGCGGACGGTGGTCTCGAGCGGTTTGAGCGGCCCGAATGGGGCCGCCGCGGACTCATTCGGGAATCTGTACATCGCCGATACCGGCCACAACCGCATCGTGAAGATCGCACCGAACGGCACTCAGACGGTGGTGAGCGTGGCGCCGCTGACGCTCAACGCGCCGCTGGCCGTGGCCTTGGATTCGGCGGGCCATCTATACGTGACCGACGGCAACAACAACCGCGTCGTGAAAGTGCCGGTCGCCGGCGGAGCGGCGACTGCCTTTGCCACCGTCCTCACGCCGGATGGCTTGGCGGTGGACTCCAGCGGCAACGTATTCGTGGCCGACAACGAAGACGGGACCATCGTGAAAATCACCAGCGGCGGCGCCACCAGCACCTTCGAGACTGGTTTGGAAGATCCCATTGACGTTGCCGTGGACCCCGCGGGCAACGTGTATCTGGCCGATGGATCGCTTTCCAGCATCGTGAAATTTCCGCCGAACGGCGGCAATGGCGCGAATGTGGGATCGTCGCTATCGAACCTCACCGGCGTGGCCGTCGACGCCAGTGGCAACGTGTACGTTGCCGAGTCCGGCGAAGGCGCATTGCTCGAAGAAATTACCTCCACCGGAACGCAAACCACTCTCGCCACCAGCGGCCTGGGCGCGGCGACTTATTTCACGGTGGATTCGAACTACGATCTCTTCATCGCGGACAACGTCAACAACAACGTCATCGAATTCAGCACCATATCCGTGCCGCTGGGATTCGCCGACGTCTGCCAGAGTGGCGCGCCGGCGCCTTGCAGCCAGACCGCCACGCTGCAATTTGCCAGCGAGATTTCCTTGTCCAGCATCGGAATGTTGACCACCGGTAACACCGGGCTGGATTTTTCGCAGTCCGGCGGAACCTGCGGTGGCGAGACCTCGCCCTGCACCGTAGTGGTGACTTTTGCGCCTACCGCGCCGGGCTTGCGCGCCGGTGCGGTGGCCATCGCCGACGAATGTCTGGGACAAGTATTGAGCGTCCCGATCTACGGCACGGGTAACGCGGCCAACGCCGTGTTTACTCCGCCGCTCGCTTCCGGGCCGATACCGAACGATGGCTTTTCCGATCCGGTCGCCGTAGCAGTCGCTGGCAGTGGCGTCTTTGACGGTGGTCCGATTTTCATCGCCGATGACGAAGCCTGCGTCATCTGGGAATTGGGCGAAGAATTTGACTTCGCGATATACGCGGGCAACTTCACCTGTGGCTACGCTGGAGACGGAGGGCCGGCAACCGGTTCCGCCGAACTCGGTCACCCCGAAGACCTCACCCTGGATGGCACTGGAAACATTTATATCGCCGACACCGCCAACGGGGTCATCCGCAAAGTCGATCGAAACGGAAACATCACCACCGTGGCCGGAAATAATGGACTGGCCGGAGGATTTTCCGGGGATGGCGGACCGGCCACCAGCGCCGCACTGCACGGCCCCAATGGAATTGCGCTGGATTCCGCGGGCAACCTCTACATCGCCGATACCAGCAACAACCGCATCCGCAAAGTGGATTTGGGCGGAATCATCACCACGGTCGCCGGCTCGAGTTCAGCGGGCTATAGCGGCGACGGTGGACCGGCCACCAGCGCGAAATTGTTTGCGCCGTTTGGAGTGCGGGTCGACGCCGCCGGAAACTTGTTCATCGCCGACACCGAAAATAACGTGATCCGCAGAGTGGACCTGACCGGGACCATCATCACCGTGGCCGGAAACTTTGGGTTGGGCGCGGGCTACACCGGAGACAACGGTCCGGCCACCAGCGCGCAACTCGCTTCTCCGGTGTACGTCAGCCTGGATCCGGCGGGCGAGCTCTACATATCTGATCAAGGCAACGGCGTGATCCGGCGCGTCAATGGCGCCGGCATTATCAGCACCTATCCGACCGGCGCTGCTTTTCCCTCGGACCTGACCGTCGATCCCACCGGCAATATAGCGGTGGCTGATCCGGAGAACGAAGCAATCCTATTGTTCGCCCGCACCGTTCCCGCCGGACTCGATTTCGGTTCTGAGAATGTCAACACCGCCAGCGCTCCGCAAGATGAGACCGTAACCAACATCGGCAACCAGCCGCTCGATTTTTCGATGATCGTTCCGCCCAGCGGATTCAACTTGAGCGGACCGGATACTTCGTGCTCCACCGATTCCACGCTCAACTTCGGACTCGATTGCATTCTCGGAATCGTCTTTGATCCGGCCGCCGCCGAAGGCTTCGAAACCCAGGTGGTCTTGACCGACAACAGCCTGGGCCCAGCCGCCGCCAGCATGCAAGCGGTACCGGTGGCCGGTACCGGGGTTGCGGTGCTGACGCCGACCACCACCACGTTGGTGGCGATGCCCAGCACAGCCGTCACCGGCCAGTCGGTATCGCTGATCGCAACGGTCACACCAATTCCGGCCGATGGAAATCCCGGCAGCGTCGACTTCTGTCTGGGTGGAGCGGGTCCCACGGTCATCCGCGCTTCGTCGCACACCGCCAGCACACTGCGGACCGTAAGCACCGGCTGGCGCCGGCGTTGGGCCATGAACGCACTCACCCCGCAAGTGCCCGCCTGCAACGGCGGTACACTTCTCGGAACCGTCGCGGTGGCTTCCGGCTCGGCCACTTTCTCCACCACCAGCCTGGCCCTCGGCGACAACAGCATCACCGCCATCTATGAAGGCAACGACACTCTGGCAGGTTCCACCTCGTCCGCCGTCACCGTCACCATCAACGCCCTGACCAGCACCACGACCACGCTGACGGCTGCGCCCACCACCGCCGCGCTCGGGCAATCGGTCGTGCTCACTGCGACCGTCTCGCCCACGCCCACCGGCGGCACGCCCGGCAGCGTAGCTTTCTGTCTGGGTCCCACCGAACTCAGCATCTTGCAGACTTCGCGCGCTTGGCGCGGGGCACGGAATCCGCGCACCGCAGTGACGCCCGCAATATCCTCGTGCGATTCCGGAACGCTGCTCGGCAGCGTCAATGTCGCCAGCGACACGGCAATCTTCACCACTACCACTCTCGCCGCCGGAGACAACGTCATCACCGCGATTTACGGAGGCAACACTACGCTCGCTGCTTCCACTTCAGCGTCCGTCACTGTGACTATCGCCGGAGCAGCCACCACCGTCACCACGTTGAGCGCTTCGCCCAATCCGGGTTTCGATGGGCAGAGCGTAACGCTGACCGGCACGGTCGCTCCGGTTCCGACCGGTTCTTCGCTGGGCACCATCGCGTTTTGTGAATCAGCCGAGGGCCCGTCCGTCCGCCGACGCTCCGCCGCCAGTTCTTCGATCAGCTCTTCGACCACTTCGTCGCGCCCGATCAGTTCTTCACCTCCGATCGTCTCTTCGATTGTTCGCGAAGGTCAGCCCAACCCCTGTGGCGCCGATACGCTGCTCGGTTCATCCGCCGTCATGGCCAACGGAACCGCAACTCTGGCGGTGACTACCTTCACCGTCGGAGACAACAACATCTACGCCGTGTATTCCGGCGCCCCCGGATTTACGGGATCCACCTCCGATACCCTGGACGAAACGGTTGGCGCCACTTACACCGTCACCGCGCCGCAAACTCCGTTCCCGGTTACAGAAGGCGGCTCGGTGCAAATCACCATCACCGTCCCGCCGCTGGGAGGCTCGTACACCAGCGTAGTCACGCTCGTGGCCAGCGGCCTGCCCCCGCGCGCGACCGCAACCTTCAATCCGCCAACCGTTACTCCCGGAGCCGAAGGCGAGCAGACCATCATGACCATTCAACTCGAGCCCAGCGCGGCGCAACGAACTGCCGCTCTGCCCGCAGTTCCTCGCCCGCCCATCGGGCCGCTGTCCGGAATTCTGGTGCTGCTGGTCGCCGCCACCTTCCACAAGCGGCGGATGCCACGCCTGGCTCGGGTTTTGGCTCTCGCTGCCATCGTTTCTGCCGCAGCCTTCACTCTGGCCGCGTGCAACGGCGGGTTTGCCGGAGCGAGCACGCCGGCCGGACAGTACATCGTCACCGTCACCGGAACCAGCGGATCGCTGCATCCATCGACGACCGTCACCGTGGTGGTGCAATGATGCGTTCCGAAAACCTGCCAGGGGGCCAGAGCATGAAGAAGAGCATGAAGAAGCGCATGACGAATCACCTGAAGAGGAGCCTGAACATCCGCACCCTGTTGCCCTTTGTTTTGCTGGCGTTGCTCGGATTTTTTTCGGCCGGCGTCTTCGCGCCTGCGGCCGCCGCGCAGGATAGTAAATGGGAGCTCGGCGCCGATTACAACTACGTCCGCGCCAACGGACCTCCGGGAGGATGTGGCTGCTTTTCGATGAACGGAGGCAATGCCTGGGGCGGCTATCGCCTGACCAACGAGATCACCGCGGTCGCCGAATTCAGCGCCCAGCATTCCGGAAACGTCAACGGCTCCGGAGAAGATCTAACCCTATTTTCCTATCTGTTCGGGCCGCGCTACACCCTGCGCCGCTCCGATCGCTGGCAGCCGTTCGGCGAATTCCTTCTCGGCGGGGCCCACGCCACCGGAACTTTCGAGCCATCGTTCACCGGCGGTTCGGGTTCCTACAATTCGTTCTCGCTGGTCGCTGGAGGCGGACTCGACATTCACGTCGCCCGCCACATCGATGTTCGAGCCATCGACGCCGATTACTACCTCACCCGCTTCCCCAATGGCGTAAACGGACGACAGAACAACCTTCGAATATCCGCCGGACTGGTCTTTCGATTCTAGCTAAGGCCGGGGCCGTGCCTCCGTCTGCGACCTCGATGCTGTGCTTAATACTCCGAGCACCCGCGTTGACAGCGGCTTGCGGCAGCGGATAACATCCATCGCGCATGGACGATTCCCAGCCGCTCGTCGACCGCACCATTTCGCATTACCGCATCGTCGAAAAACTTGGCGGCGGAGGCATGGGCGTGGTCTACCGGGCGCAGGACACGCGCCTCGATCGTTTCGTGGCGCTGAAATTCCTGCCTGAAGATCTGGCGCGCGACCCGCAGGCCCTCGAACGTTTTCGCCGCGAAGCCAAAGCCGCATCCGCGCTGAACCATCCCAACATCTGCACCATTTACGACATCGGCGAAGACGGCGGCCACACCTACCTCGCCATGGAATGTCTCGACGGAAAAACTTTGAAGCATCTGATCGGCGGGCGCCCGCTCGAAATCGAAACGCTGCTGGACCTCAGCATCGAAATTGCCGACGCGCTCGACGCCGCGCACGCTAAAGGCATCGTCCACCGCGACATCAAGCCCGCGAATATTTTTGTCACCGACCGCAACCACGCCAAGATTCTCGATTTCGGCCTGGCCAAGCAGACGCGCCTCGCTTCGGTGCACAGCATGACTGGCGACCCGACCCAGGCCCAGCTCAGCGGCGTGCGCCCCGAAGATCTCACCAGCCCGGGCGTCGCCGTCGGCACCGTGGCCTACATGTCGCCCGAACAAGTGCGCGGCAAGGAACTCGACGCGCGCACCGATTTGTTTTCTTTCGGCGTGGTGCTGTATGAAATGTCCACTGGCGCAGTTCCCTTCCGCGGCGAAACTTCCGGAGTGATCACCGATGCGATTCTGAATCGCGCTCCGGTGGCGCCGGTGCGCCTGAATCCCGACTTACCCGCCAAACTCGAAGACATCATTAATAAGGCGCTGGAGAAGGACCGCGACCTGCGCTACCAATCCGCCAGCGAAATGCGCGCAGATCTGAAACGCCTGCGCCGCGACATCGATTCGAATCGAATTTCCGCCACTGGCTATCAGCAGCAGACGCAATCGCAAGATTCCGGCCGCGTCAGCACCGGAGCCGCCGGCGCGCCAGGAAGTTCCAGCGCGGCGATTTCCACCGGCGCGATGAATTCCACGTTGGTTTCGTCATCGGGCGCGAACAACGCCGCACAAATTTCTGGCTCATCTTCCGCTGCCGCAACCAGCGTGAAACCTGCCGCGGGCTCGAAACTCTGGCTCGCCGCCATCGCCACCATCATTCTTCTCGCTGCGGCGGGACTGGCCGTATTTCATTTCCGAGGCATCGACTTTTCGGTTGGTCGCGCCCCCGCTGGCCCCGCAAAAGTCACCCAGATCAGCCACTGGGATAAGCCCATTCGCCGCCCGCGCATTTCGCCCGATGGCCACACCGTGGCCTTCAGCTCGCAAGTCGCCGACACCGCCCAAATTTTCGTCATGCTCACTTCCGGCGGCGAACCGCTGCAGCTGACCAACGACGCCGGCGATAAATTCGCCACCAGCTTCTCCGCCGACGGCACTCAAATTTATTACAGCCGCACGCTCGGCACCGACGAAGGTTGGGCCATTCCCACGCTGGGTGGCACGCCCACGCGCATCGCGGCGGGTTATGGTATGGTCCCGGGCGGCGACGGCAATTCGATTTTTTATCTCAAGGGCGGCAGCAACGGGATCTATCGCGGCGATAAATACGCGCTGGGCGAGCAAAAAGTTTTTTCTCTGGATGCGGCCAAACTCCGCGCCCGCGCCATTTTGCCCTACGCCGATAGTAATCACCTGATGGTGCTGGCTTCCGACCCGGTTTCCCTGCTCCCCAGCGTTTACGCCTACAACGTCGACCTGGCTGCCGGCACGTCGGAGGATCTGGGCCACTTCGCAGCCGACGCCCTCGAAGTCACCTGGGAAAACGTGGGAAAAACCGTGCTCTTTTCCCGCACCACCAACGGCCTGACCAACCTCTGGCGTTACAACCTGAAGGACAAAACGTACACCCAGATCAGCTTCGGAACCGGCCCGGATTTTTGGCCGATGGTCGATCCCGCCGGCAAAGGAATTTACTTTGTGAACGGCAAATTCGCCGGCGTGTTGAAATCCTACAACGCCCATTCCAAACAGGCGGTCGATATTGATGCGGAAAATGCCACGCAGCCGTCGATTTCGCCGAACGGCAAAAAAGTCGCCTACGTCACCGAACCGGCGCGGGACCGCACTGAGCTATGGATCTCCAACATCGATGGCTCCGAAAAAGTGAAGATCGCGACCGGCGAAAGCCTGGCCACCACCAACTGGCTCCCGGATGGCGCTGGTCTGTTTTTTGTCGATTCCGAAACCGGCAAGCCTGACAAACTGTACGTGGTGAATTTCGACGGCAGCAACTTGCGCCAGATTCCCTGGTCGAGTGGCACGCTGTTTACCGTGTTCGCCAGCGCGGACCAAAAAACCTTTTACGTCGCCGGATTCGAAACCGGCGGGGCGATTCCCATACTTTGGAAAATGAATCCGGACGGCACGAATGTCCAGAAAGTCGAAGCCGATTGCGGCCTGATGTTGGATATCTCGCCGGATCAGAAATATCTGCTCAGCGCGATCTGGACCGGCGAACGCACCGGCATCTACCAGTACACGCCCGCGGATAATAAATGCACCGTGCTCTCCCCCGGCGTGGCCACTTTTTTCCCCGCGTTCGCACCCGATTACAAATCTATCCTCTATATGATTCCCGGCCAGCGCGAATCCAAAATTTTCCGCCAACCCTGGGCCAACGGAAAAGTTACCGGCCCGGCGCAAGTCGCAGTCACGCTGCCCTACGCCTTTCCCCTGGCCTCCGGCGGCAACGCCTACGATTTCGCGCACGACCTCAGCTCCATCGTCTTCGCCCAACCCAGCTCCCACGCCGACCTGTACCTGCTCAGCACCCAAAAGTAAGTGTTTCGTTTCACGTTGTCATCCCGACAGAGGCGCGCCTTTGCGCCGACGAGGGAGCTCTCTTCGATTGCTGCCACCTCGTCTCCATCGATCCGCTTCTCCTAGTCTGAATGTCCTAGCGACCAACCGCACTTGGCCGTCATCCAGAGGAGCGCCTTCCGCGACGACGGATCTCCTTCTTGCCCAGTCGTCAACCACCGAGAACTTTTGGAGTGCGGGGGCTCTGCCACCGCTTTTCCGAAGCTCCCCGCGCTACGCGCGTCATCCAGCGCGAAGCGCCTTCTCGGACTCTCCGTGCCCTCGCGCCTTTCTCTGCGTCCTCTGTGTTTACATCTTTTCCGTCACGCAACCACAACGCACTACCGCTCACCCGAACTCTCCCCATTCGCGACCACAGTTAGCTTCAACTCCACCGTCTGCTTTCCGTTCTCCTCGATCTCCACGCTCTTGCCCTGCGATTCGATCGGCTTCAGAAATTCCGGATCATCGATATCGTCGGCGTCTTCCGACTTCGTGAAGGCAAACGCGCTGTAAGTCCCCGGCGCGACCCCACGAATCGCGAACCGGCCATGCTGATCGGTCACGCCACGTTTAAACGCGCCCGGTCCATTCCCGCCGTGAGACCTCCGGAACCAGCACGACCGTCGCGCCCACCGCCGGCAAGCCATCATCCTTGGCCACGGTCCCATCCAAAGTTCCGCCGCGACTGCTGTAAACCAGTTCCAGCGGCTGGCTCACCGCACCCGCAACTTGCAATCCCTTGTCCAGCAAGTCCACGCCATTCAGCCTCGCCGATTTTAGATAGCAGTCCTCGCATTCGGACATCGTCATAACTGACGTACGAGCCATCGTGCACATTTATTAGATAGAAAGTCCCGTCCGATTTCGGCTTGAGCGTCGTTCCCGCCACCGAAGCGGAACTTCGGGCTCTGGGACATCAGCCACAGTCCAGCGAGGGAGGCGGCGCTGAGCCTGTCCCTCCATCACGATTCGTCCCTGCAGGTCCGCCCCCGGCTTCATCACGATCTTTCACCGAATCCAGATCGGCATCGATAATTTCCACCGTCACGAAGGCATGGTCCGGTCCGCGGTGCGTCGAATTTGATCGCCACTAACTCGTAGCTGCCCGGCACAAGTTCGGATAATTCGAACGAGCCGTCCCGGGGATCGGCACGTCCGTGCGAACCGAAGCTCCGGTTCCAGCCACTCGTTCTGTCGGCATCGCACGGCTACCTCGTAGTCTGCAGCCATCACTGTTCCCGGCAAGGTCGATAACTGTCCCACGAATTTTATAGGTCCGGTCGCGGACAAGAGTTATATCCATTCCTGGAATCTCCTCTCCGGACTTCACGTCGATCGCCGAGGCGCGGGCGATGTCCGTCGTGCCGGGATAGCAGGTCGTGACGTAACTGCCCGGCGATTGGCGTGGACTGAGGCGCCCGCTGTTACCGACGCGCGCTCACGGCTTTCGGCATCATCTGGCGGCGTCGCGCAAATCACATAACGGTCCTGGCCACAGGTCGAACAGCCGGTATTCGCCAAGATCGTTGGTTTCGGTGTTATCTCGCACCAATGCGACTTCGACTTTACCCCGGTACTGTTTGCTGCCGCAGCGCCTCCACGTCTAAGCCGGATACCGGGTCGCCATCTTCATCAACCACCCGCCCGGTAATCACCGCGCATTTCGGCAAACGAAAGATCAAGTCTTCCGACCTTCTGCCCGGCAGCTAACGTTAGATGTCGTCTCCTGGCCCGTCCTCGCCGTAGCTTTTCGTTACGTATCCGTCATGGCTGACGTTCAATTCGTAGGCTCCGGGCGCCACTGCTGTCGAAAACAAACTTGCCATCCGCCGCGGTAACCGCGTCCAGATCGTTTTCGCCCTCATGACCCTCTAGGAAGAGGACAACCCGAGCCTTGCGCAGCGGCTCGTCGGTACCTTCGCGGACCACCGTTCCGGCGACGCGGGCGAGTTGCGTCTTATCATCGGTGGAGCTGGCGAGCGGAGTTGGCGAGGGAAGCTTGCTCTTGCGCCCGCACTGGTAAAACACAAATCAAGACGAGGAGTACAATCAGCAGAATACGGCACGATCCTGGTGAAGGTTGGTCCGCATACCGGCCGGGCCACATCTTACTCCGCGGGCAGCTAACTGCTCTACTATGCTTTTGACCCGTCTCCGTGCTCTCGCGCAGTTCTCTGTGTTCTCTGTGGTTAAATCTTTCGCGCGACTCTACGAGCTCATCGCCACCGCCGGCGTCCCAGTCCCATCCGGCGCGCCCGTAGCCGGTCCCGCCGGCAGCGCCTTCCGCTCCCGCTCGTGCTTCGCCTCGCTCTTCGAGAAAATCTTCGCCGCCGCCAACATCGCCGCGAAGGTCACGATCAGCAGCGCCGCCTGCCGCCAGCCGTTCAGCATCGACGCGTTACCCATCAGCGTGAGCCCCGCAAAACAAAACAACAAATGCACGCAAAACACCTGCAACGACGATTGCCCCATCAGCACCAGCGGCCGAAACGCCAGCCGCTTCCAAATATCCTGCGAACCCACCAGCAACATCGCCACCGCCGCGAAATCCAGGAGCCGCACCGGCCCCAAATGCCATTTGTCGAAGAGAAATTCCGACCGGCCCAATTCCATGCCGCGCGCAATCACCCAGCGCATTCCAAAACAAATCGCCGCAATCGCGCTAGCCGGCCAAATCAACTTCCGCGCCCATTCCTCAATCGGCAAAGTGCCCTCGGCCCACTGTACGCCGAGCCAAACTCCCGCAAACCAAATCAACTGCCAGGCCCACAGATCGAAAGAACCCATTTCATGAATCGGAATATTCGTCGGGATGTAATGCATCATGAAATTGTGTTCGGCTTCGCGAAAACCAAATTGCGCCAGGAACCAGAAAAATCCCGAAGCGATCAGAATCGGCTTCCATCCAAAACGCCGCGCCAGCAGCAACGCCGCCGACGTGAGCAGCAGAAAAATAATGTACATCGGCAGGATATCGAGCAGCGGCGGGCGGTAAATCAGCAAAAGCGCTTCGATCACTGACTGCTTCGCGCCCACCATGAAATAAAAATCGAGCAGGTTATGTAGTCCAGGACGGTTCCCGCGCATCGCGATCGGCACCGCCACCAGAAACGCGAACGCCAGCAAAAACGCGTGGTAAAAATACAGCCGAATGGTCCGGCCCCACAGCTTCAGTGTCATCGCGCGGTAGCCGTCATGCTCCGCCAGCCGAAAATAGATCCGCCCGACAAAGAGCGCCGAAAGGAAAATAAATCCTTCGGCCGCCGAAACAAACCCGAACGGCTGGTTCACGTAATGGCTCGCGCCAGTAGGCAGATGCGTTAGCGTGATCCACACCAACATCACCCCGCGCGCCGCGTCGAGTTCAAGCCTGCGTCCCATGGTCACTTGTCCAGGGCCTCAGAGTAAAGTGACGGGGCGCGTCCCACACTCGTTACTTCCCTTTACTTCCCTACAGGATTTACCGTACGCCGCGATTTTTCTCGCGCACGTACCCTGCAATCGCATGGCGCCGTCCGCCGTCGTCCAATCACGCGACGGCCCCGGCGGTCATTCTGAGGAGCGTTTTTCGCGACGAAGAATCTCATCCATGCTCCCGCACCGCGATCGCTGCGACGAAAGCCGCACCGGATCGATCACCGCAAACAACCCGCGGCCCACGTTATGGCCTGCTGCGCAACACAGGACTGGATGAGATTCTTCGCTGCGCTCAGAATGACGACGGAGCCGATACGCAGGCTCATGTCGCGGCCCGCGGCCACCGTGTTAAAGTTTAAATGTCAGGAGGGATTTCGTGCGGATCGCGGCTCGCGCCCTCGGCGCGCTCACTCTGTTCTGCTTTTTTCTCGCAGCGGCTCCGGCTCACGCCAAAAAATACGAAACCGGTTTCCTCGACCGCACCGTCACGGTCAAAGGCGTCACCTACAAATACCAAGTCTACGTCCCGGACACTTGGACCCCGCACCAGAAATGGCCGGTGATTCTCTTCCTCCACGGCGCCGGCGAACGCGGCGACGACGGCCTGAACCAGACCGACGTCGGCATCGGCGTCGCCATCCGCAGCAATCGCAGCGTTTTTCCCTCCATCGTGGTGATGCCCCAGTGCGAAAAAAACGTATGGTGGATCCAGTCGCCCATGGACGAAATGGCCATGGCCACGCTCGATGCCGCCAGCAAGGAATTTCACGGCGACCCGCGTCGCACCTACCTCACCGGACTTTCCATGGGCGGCTACGGCTCTTGGTACCTCGCCGGAAAATATCCGCACCGCTTCGCCGCCATGATCGTCATCGCCGGCGGAATTATTCCGCCAGCGCAGGCCCTGAAAAATACGCCGGGTCTCGCCGATGTGACGCCGCCAGATCAACCGCAGAGCTACACCGCAGCCGCCGCCAAAATCGGCAAAGTTCCCGTCTGGATTTTTCACGGCGGCGACGACGACATCGTCCCGGTCACCGAATCCCAACGCATGGCCGCCGCCATGAAAGAAGCCGGCGGCGAAGTCCACTACACCGAATTTCCCAGCCTCAAACATGCCAGCTGGGACAAAGCCTACGACGAACCCAAACTTTTCCCCTGGCTCTTCTCCAAATCCTTAGCCGCGCCGCGGTAGGACAGGCTTTCAGCCTGTCTGCTCCCACCTTAAGTGGGGTGTGCTTTTCATCCCTACGCCAAAAGCATCACGCACCAGAATTAGCACTTTCGTACTATCGACCCGCCAAGTCGCGCCCCGCACTATGAAAGTCCCAGCTCGGTCGGAGGCGGCCATGTCCGCAGCGAACCGCGTTTCCCTAGCACCAGCAACATTCACAGAGCCCGCCGAAAAGGCGCGTACCAACGACCGCACCACCGAACTCGTCCCCACCGCCTTCGGCAACCTGACTCGCGCCGAAATCCGCGACTGGGAAAAAATGCTAGGCCGCCGCCTCCTCCGCATCCCCGACCAGCACTAAAACACTTAACTGTGCCCACGCCCGATCTCCCGTCGATTGCGACTTTTCGCCGCGGCTTCAATCGAAGAGAGATCTTTCGCTTCGCTCTGGATGACGGCCCAATGCAGATTCGCGATGGACAGACAGGCTAGGGGAACCGGATCCGCAACGCTGTGTCGTCAAGCCTGCCAACCGACGATTCCCTTCACCTAGCCTCTAAGTCCGGCACTCAACCGTACTTGGCCGTCATCTAGAGGAGCACAGCGACGAAGGATCTCCTTCTTGCCCAGGCGCCAGCCCCACGTCACGCACCCGCCTTCATTCTGAGGAGCGCTTTTTGGCGACGAAGAATCTCATCCATGCTGCAGCGCCGAGACCACCACGACGAAGAAGCACTCGATGTGATGGCCCGCGCGAATCACCACTGGATGAGATTTTTCGCTGCGCCCAGAACGGCGGCGACGTGCACGCCACACTCGGCGGACGCGACGAAGATGCGCTCGACGTGACGCCTTACACCCCACGAAGAGTGGGGTGCAGACAGGCTGAAAGCCTGTCCCACTGAAGTTTCACGCGCGCGCGCGACGAGCTGCGGTGTGGAAGAAACGAAGAGGGATCCCTCGTCGGGCCAAATGCCGGCCCTCTGTCGGGATGACAGCTAAAAGCTAGAAATCAAAGTACGGCGGAAGGCTTCAGCGTTGGGATTTAGGTAACGTGGAAGTCGCCTTTCGCTTCGGTTCACATTGTCATCCCGACAGAGGCGCGCGTCTTCGGCGCGCCGACGAGGGATCTCTCTTCGATCGAATCTTCTTGCCCGGCCTCATGCTGCGAACTAGTGATTATGGTTCGCCTGTTCCGCCGAAGCCTTAATTTCTCCGCTAGCCTGCGACAAAAGGTCCTTCGCTCTTCCCGCATGCCCGCCCAAATTATAATTATTGTCGTGCTGCGCCTCGTCCACCTTCAGCCAGGCCTGACGAATGTCCTCTTGCGCGGCCCGCATGTTTCCATGCTTTTCGCCCACGTCCACCGGCGGCGGCCCGCCCTGCGGACGCGCCATCACCCCCAAACTAAACGCCCCGCACAGAGCTACGCCCGTCAGCACCATTCGCTTGATCATTTTTATTCTCCTCAGTGAATTACGTCCGCGACCGAATCGAGCCTAATCCCAAACGGCGATCAAAATTTTTCCACCCTCGCCCAGCACCAAAGTCAAACGGTTCGGGTCGCTATCGAGTTTCCCTAACCCTTCATCCGAAGTAATCACATGCACCGTCTTCGGCAGCGTCTCTTCGCGCACCACCTGATCGGCGCTCACTCCCGACGGCGCACTCGCTCCCTTGGCCACGAAAATTTTTCCAACGCAGGTGCTGCAGGAATTCGGCGCCGCCGGCGCTTCGACGTAACCCGGCAGCGTTTTCAGCACCAGACGATTCGTCGCGCCATACACGCGCACGCCTTTGTAAGGGTGTCCGGGCTCCAGCGTGAACGTCGCCTCAATCGTGGGACCGTCCGCCGGATCCGAAGGATCCGTCGGCGCCTGCGCCACGAACGCCAAATCCAAAATTCCGTCGTCCGGTTTGCCCTTGGTCATCGGAATCAATTCGCCGGATTCCCAGCCTTCGCTGCCGGTAATTCCGCGCACGCGAACGATGTCGAGCGAAGGTTCGTGCGCGCTGCGAATCAGCTCCACGCTGGTGATCCACAGCACCGGCGCTTCGGTCACGTCCTCTTCTTCAGGAGCTGCCGCCGGAGGCTCCGCTTGTTCTCCTTCTTTCGTGGGCGCTCCCGTCGGCGCGGCCCCCGCCGCAGGTTTGCCTTGCGGAGTTGGCGCCTTGGCCTGCCCCAACGCCGGCCCGGCGTATCCCAAAACAAAACTAAGCATGGCTACCGCAGTTATCGGCTTAATAATTTTGATCATCGCGAACCTCGCTGAATTTGATGTAAAGCAACATCAGGAATTTCCGGCCTGAACTTTGGAACGCCGGCCTGCGCGGTAACGTGCTCGGCGGCGCCGGCAGCACGAGCCGCCCCGCCACGCCGCAGGCCATTAAATTTTTCCACACCCACCGGGTCCGCGTAACTTCCGCCACCGGCTGCCGCGCGATCGCGCTTGGCTTCAAATTGAAATTCCAACCGGTCGAGCGCGTTCAAAATCAAATCGGTCGGCACAATTTGCACCAGAGTGCAGAACATCGTCCGCGTGCTCGCAAAGCTGCCGTTCTCGGTCAGCTTATTCACCGGAGCGCCGCCGCCGCAAACCGAAAAGTATTCGCATTCTTTTTCGCAGGCCTGAACGCCCGCGGAAATATCCCGGGCCATCGCCTGCATCGCCGGACTGGCCAGCATCTCGGCCATCGAATCGGTGAGCACATTGCCCACCACGAAATTGTTGTACTTCGCGTTCTTGTACCCCAGCAGCTCCGGCGAAAAACTCGAAACATTCCCGTGGCAATCGATATTCACCATGCCGAATGGCTCGACCTGCGCGTTATCCACGCTGGTGCCTTCGGGACGGAAAATCCGCTGGATCATCCCATCCATCTCGCGGATGAATTGAATCCGCCCGCTTTCGCGCGAGAGCGTCCAGAAGCGGTCCAGAAATTTGCGGAAACTCGCCGCCGGATCGTTCCCGGTCAGCAAAGTCGAAACGTGCTGCCCTTCCGATTCCTCCACGTTGAAGCACACATCGTCGATGCCCTCGGAGATGTAAAAGTCCAGCATCTCCTCCGGCATGCGCATCGATTTTTCGCCGAGCACCGAAATCACGTGAAATGGAATATGTTCCCGCCGCAGCAAACGAATCCCCGCAATGGTCTTGTCGAAAGTTCCCTTGCCCGCGCGCGTCACGCGATTCGCATCGTGCAACTCGCGCGGCCCGTCGACGCTCACGCCCACATTCACCCGCCACTTGCGGATCAACGCGCACCATTCGTCGTTCAGCAGCATCCCGTTGGTCTGAATCGAATGGCGCAGCTCCACAAAATCCGGACGCAGCTTCTCGATCGCTGCAAACGCGGCTTGATAGTAGGAAGGAGGAACGACCAGCGGTTCGCCGGCGTGCCAAATTACCGTCAGTTGCGGATTCACCCAGCCCGACGCGAAAATTCTTTCGAACGCCGCCACAATCGTTTCCAGCGGCATCACCGTCTTCGCGTCGCGCTCCGGCAGATAACAATATTTACAGTCGATATTGCAGAAAGGAGTGGGTTGCAGCACTACGATACTGATCGTCGGCGCAAAATCCTGCGTCGCCGAACACTGGTGCGGCCCTTCCTGCGGAAAGGTTTCCACCGGGTTTACCAGTTATGCCAGAAGTTATGCCAGTTGTGCCACGGGCCGCCGTTGCCCCAGCCGCCGTTGCGCCAGCCGCCGTTACCCCAGCCGCCATTGCGCCAACCGCCTCCGTTGCCCCAACCGCCGTTGCGCCAGCCGCCGCCACCATTGCCCCAGCCAAAATGAAAATTCGGCCATTCGGAAGTCACGGAAGCCGACGTGCCGGGAGTCACCGGCTCGTTAAAATCGATCGCGGATACCGCCGCGCGTATTTCACCCAGCCGCGCCGCCACGCTGGAGGTTTTTTCCCTGAGAGCCAGGTCCGCCGCCGAAGGATTTGGTAGGCGTAGCCGCCAAGGCGGAAGAAATTCCCAACACGCCCGCGGGAAGAAGCATCGCAAGTGCTTTCAAAGTCATTCGACGCACCGTCATTTGCATCTCCTGAAGAAAAACTTCCGAATCGCGCGAAAAATACCACCCCGCCTACGCCGGGTCAAGAATAAACTCATTTTTTTTCAATTGTGTCAACGCCAACGCGAAGTACTGTCGCTGCACCTTCGCTCATCCAATTTTTTGTTTTGCGGGTGGCCCATTCTTCGCCAGCGTGGGACAGGCTGAGAGTGTTCGGTAGCAGGACATCCCTTACAGAGTGTTGCAGGACATCCTTTACACTCGGCGATTCGGCGGCGCCGAGGGAGGAGCGGTGCGGGCGCCCTCGCGATGGGGGGCAGGGATGGCCTGGGGAACGATGAACGTTCAAGAGCAGCGGGTGCGTTTCGTGGTGGCGGCGAGCCGGCGGGAAAAGACGATGAGCGCGTTGTGCCGGGAGTTCGACATCTCGCGGCCCACGGGTTACCAGTGGCTGGCGCGCTATCGAACCGGCGGGATCGCAGGGATCAGCGAGAAGAGCCGGCGTCCGGAAAAAAGTCCGAGGCGCACGGCGCCGGAGCTGGAGCAGCGCGTGATCCAGGAGCGGGTGAAGAAGCCGGACTGGGGCGCGCGCAAGTTGAGCACGGTGCTTCGGCGCGATCAGGGGATCGAGCTGGAGCCGTGTACCGTGCATCGGATTTTAAAACGCCACGGGATGATCGCGCTGAGCGACCAGCTGCGGCCTGCGGTGCAACGATTTGAGCGTCGGGAACCGAACCAGATGTGGCAGATGGATTTCAAAAGCCCGACAGGATGGCAGGCGCCGGTGGGACCGTTGACGCTGCTGGACGATCACAGCCGCTACGCGATCGCGCTGAAAGGAACTTGGACCACCCAGGCCGAGCCTGTAAAACAGGGGCTGATCGAAGCCTTCGAGTGCTGCGGAATGCCGGAGGAGATGTTGATGGATCACGGCACGCCGTGGTGGAACATGAAGTCGGCGACGGGCTGGACCTGGTTGACGGTGTGGATGATGAAGCAAGGGATCCGGCTGCACTTCAGCGGGTATCGTCATCCGCAGACGCAAGGAAAAGTGGAGCGCTTTCATGGTGCGCTGGATCGGGCGATCCGGCGGCGCGGAGTGCCGGCGATGGCCGGGCGGCAGGCCTGGCTAGATGAATTTCGGAATGAATATAATCAGGTGCGGCCGCACGAAGCGTTGGGGATGAAAACGCCGGCCGAAGTGTGGAAGAAAAGCGCGCGGACCTGGAATCCGAACGCGGCGCGCGAGTGGGAATACGAAGCGGGAGCGGAAGTGTATAAGCTGTCGAGCAGTGGACAGCTGCAGCTGAAAGGACGGCGCTGGGAAATCAGTCTGGCGCTGGCCGCAGAATGGGTCAAGGTGGAACGCATCGAGAAACGGGTGCTGGTGTTTTATCGCCGCAGCCTGGTCGGCGAACTCGACGCGCCGACCCAACGGTCCACCATGGTGGACCGTTGGGTTTCAACACCCCAGCACCTGTAAAGGATGTCCTGCAACACTTTGTAAAGGATGTCGTGCTACAGAACACTGAGAGCCTATCCCACTGATGCCGATGGTGGCGGATCATCCGCGGTTAAAGATCACTGGCTTTTTT
Source organism: uncultured Acidobacteriota bacterium (assembly GCA_963711325.1). Classification (GTDB taxonomy): domain Bacteria; phylum Acidobacteriota; class Terriglobia; order Acidiferrales; family UBA7541; genus Palsa-295. The sequence continues at coordinate 1,246,260 of CAVQDR010000003.1, forward strand.
CCCCGCGGCATTCTGAATTTTCCAATCTTCGGAAGCGCTTTCCCGCACCACGGACAAAAATTAATTCCGATGACACGTCCGACGTACCTGGGGAATGGACAAATAATCCGTAGCCTCCCCTCACCATACCGACAAGGGAGTCGGGACAATCACTTCGGTTCGGGTGCATTTTGCATTTCTGGTCCAGGTCGAACTTCATTCGCTCGCAGCAATACGTGCTCGGCTTTTTCTTGGTCTTTCTCACCATCTATTCCTCACAAATCATTGAATCACTGAAACCCATCGTACATCATCAACCTAGCCCCCGGAGGGGCGGCATAGTGCAACCCGGCCCGGAACGGCCGGGAAAACCATCGTAAAACTTTCTCGAGCCCGGGAGGGACGACACGCCCTGCCGCCGAACCCGCGCTCGTGATAAAAATACGGTTCCGTGAATTTCGCAAATATTCCCGCGCTCTCACTTTTCCGCGGACGCACACTGCGCGCACTCGCATTCCTCGCGCTCGTCGCGACCTTCGCCGCCCTTCCGCTGCACGCCCAACAAAAGCCACCCACTCCCACGCACGGCGGCCATATCCACGGCACCGCCACCCAAGGCACCATCCCCCTAGCCGGCATCTATGTCACCATCGTCTCCATCGAAACCGGCAAACGCCTCAGCACTCTAACCGACGGCTCCGGCGCCTACTCCATCACCCTCCCTGACGACGGCCGCTACTCCATCCGCGCTGTCTTCCGCGCCAACAACGCATCGCCGCAGGAAATTCGTGTCGGCCCCAACCACCGCGACCTGCAACTCAATTTTTCCTTCGAAGGCTCGGCCGTCGCCAACACGCTAGCCTCCATCTGGCCACCACTCATCCTTCCGCCCGTCGCCACCAACACCATCGCCCTCGAACCCGCGCTCAGCAATCCCGGCGGAGCCTCCGGCGCGCGCTTCCCCCAATTCACCGGCGATCCCGTTTTTTCCGGTGACACGTTCATCGTCTACGGCCAGCTCCCGGTGGTCACTCCCTATTTTCAAATGGCCGATCAGATGCGCCAGGATTTCGAAGACGGCCACGAACTGCAAGGCCCGCCGATGCAACCGTACTTCACGCTAGAAAATCAAACGTCCGAAAACACAAACGAAAACGCGAACGCCAGCGACGACGCGAGCAGCCCGAGCGACTCCAACTCCGACGCCACCACCAACAAATCCAAACCCCACGGCGAAATTTTCTGGATCGGCGGCAATTCCGCGGTAAACGCTCAACCTTTCGACATCGCCGGCCAACCCATCGCAAATCCCGCCTACAGCAGCAACGGCTACGGCATCACTCTCGGCGCCCAACCATTCATCCCCGGCCTAACCAAACCCAGCCGCCGCGATTACATTCTCCTCAGCTACGCCGGCGGCCTAGCCTCCACTCTGGTCAACGACTACGGTACAGTCCCGACCACTCTCGAACGCGCCGGGAATTTTTCGCAACTCCTGGACTCCAACGGAAATCTAATTCCAATCTACCCGCCGCGCAGCACCACGCCATTCCTTAACAACACAATCAATACTCCGCTCGATCCCGCCGCCATCGCCCTGCTGAATTTTCTCCCCGCGCCAAATCTCGCGGGCGCCACCGGCCTGAACTATCGCCTACTCACGCCGCAAGGCACCCACGGCAACACACTAGGCCTCAGCTACTCCCACAATTTCGGCGCGCTCTCCAGCGACCAATCTTCCCCGCAAAGCCTCAACATTAATTTCAATTTCGGCGAACTCACCACCGACGTCATCAATATTTTTCCGCAGCTCAGCGGCAAGCAACGCACCCAGAACTACGCGCTCTCCGCCGGCTACACCATCGTCAACGGCGAATGGGTCACCAACGTGAACGTCACCTCCGCCCGCAACAATATTCAGCAACGCAATCCGTATACGAATGGCGAAGACATCGCCACCAAGCTCGGCCTCTTCGGCGACACCTCCACCACTCCCTTCACGCCGGTAAATACCAACCCGCAAAATTTCGGCCTCCCGAATCTGCTTTTCAATGGCTTCACCGGATTCAGCGAAACCCAGCCGGTTTCGCAACTCACTCAAACGCTCAGCGCCTCCGGCTATTCCGCCTGGACCCACGGAAAACACATCGTCCGCTTCGGCGGCGATATCGATCGCGTCGAATTTAATTTCTTCGGTGGCACCGACGCCACCGGCTCCTACATTTTCACCGGCGGATTCACCGCCATCGAAGGCGGCCCCACCGCTGACCCGGTCTCAACCACCGGAAATTCTTTCGCCGATTTTCTGCTAGGCCTGCCGCAGCAAACGCGCCTTGAGTCGCCGGTGCAAAAAGCTCACGTGAGCCAAACCGTCTGGGATCTTTTCGTGCGCGACGATTGGCGGATCCTCCCGAACCTCACTCTCGTCGCCGGTCTGCGCTACGATTATTTTTCGCCATACATCGAGGCCGACAATCGCCTTTCGACGCTCGATTACAATTCTGATTTTTCCGTGGTCGCGCCGGTCCTGCCCGGGCAGATCGGCAGCGTCAGCGGAATAAAATATCCGCGCAGCCTGATTCGTCCCGACCGCAACAATTTTTCGCCGCACCTCGGCCTGGCCTGGTCCATTTCAAAGCACACCGTGCTGCGCGCCGCTTACGGCATCAATTACACCGTCGCGCAATACGGCAGCTTCATCCAGAACCTGGCCTACCAGCCGCCCTTCGCCAACGTGCAGATCAACGGAAATATTCCGCACGTTTTCACCGCCTTCACGTTGCAAAACGCTTTTGGCAATCAGGACGATTTTGGCAACTACGCCATAAATCCCAACTACCGCCTGCCCTACGTGCAGGTCTGGTATCTCGATATTCAGCGCGAGCTGCCGCACGGCATCGTGCTCGACGCCGGCTACACCGGCTCCAAAGGCACCAACCTCGACATCATCAGCGCGCCCGGCCCGCTGAATCTGACGCCCTTCGCCAACGCCTATTTTGATTTTGAGGATTCGACCGCGTTTTCGAAATACAACGCGCTGGTGGTGCGCGTCAACAAACGCCTGAAAAATGGTTTGGCCCTGCAGGCGGTCTATACCTATTCACATTCCATCGACAACGCTTCGTCGACCAACGCCGGCGTTCCGATCGTCGCGCAAAATCCCAACGATCTCGCCGCCGAAGAAAGTAATTCCGCCTTCGATCTGCGCCATCAATTCATCGGCAGCTTTTTGTATGAGCTTCCCTTCGGCCCCGGCAAAACTTTTCTGCGCGAAAAAAATGTAGCGTCGCGGTTCATCGGGGGCTGGTCGCTCTCCGCCTTTTTCACTTTCGCCACCGGCTTCCCGCTCACGCCCTACATTTCCGCCAGCGTCGCCGAAGTCGAACGCGGCACCCACGGGAGCGTCCGCCCCAATCGCGTTCCGGGAGTTTCACTAACGCAAGGCGGCGGCCATCTCGATCGCTGGTTCAATACCGCAGCCTTCACCACGGTTTTCGATACCAATCAGCTCTACGGCAACGCCTCGCGTTACTCCATCCCCGGCCCCGGCACCCAAAGCATAAACCTCTCGTTGTCGAAAAGTTTTGAGCTCCGCGAAAGCCGCAGCATCGAACTCCGCGCCACCGCCAGCAACGCCTTCAACATCGTCCAATACTCCGCAGTCGACACCCAATACGGCTCCCCCGCCCTGGGCCAAGTCACCTCCGCCCAACCCCCACGCCAACTCACCTTCCTAGCCCGCCTCCGCTTCTAACTCCCTCGACCAGTGGGACAGGCTTTCAGCCTGTCTGCACCCCACTTTCAGTGGGGGTGTGCTTCGGCCCAGAAGTAGTCCGCCGCCGCCCACTCAACCGCGTAGCCTCTCCGTCCAACGAGCCGCCAGCCTACCTTGGAGTGCGGCGGCTTGCCGCCGCCTTTACGAAATAAAGTTAAGGCGAAACCAGGACAGGGTTCAAAACGCAGATGCGTAGACACAAGACTCTGTTATGTGAATACGCGACGCGACCCAACGCCCCGCCCAACATCCGCCTCTGACCAGGCCCGCCTCACCACGAACTCCGCACCGTAGTGTCTCCTCACGCTAAGCTCAAAACCCCAACCGATTCCGTCACTTTGCAAAGGCGGCGGCAAGCCGCCGCACTCCAAGGCAAGCCAACACATCATCGACCCCGGCAATAGGATCGGCGTCCTTCAGCTCCAACTAAAAAAAATCGGCGCGCAGTGCCGTAGCACCACGCGCCGATCTTCACTACTCTACTTCACCGATCTACGCCGTCACGCCTGCGCTCTTCTCCGCCTTGATAAACTCCAGCAAATCCGCATTGATCACATCGGCGTGCGTCGTCGGCATCCCGTGCGGAAATCCCGGATACGTCTTCAGCGTCCCATTCTTCACCAGCTTGATGGTGTGCGCGCCGCTGGCCTCGAACGGGCAGATCTGATCGTCCAGCCCATGCATCACCAGCACCGGCACGTCGATGCTTTTCAAATCGTCGAAGAAATCCGTCTCCGACAGCACGCGCACGCACTCGTAATGCGCCTGCGCCGAGCCCATCATGCCCTGCCGCCACCAATTGTCCCGAATGCCCTGCACGATTTTCGCGCCGGGCCGGTTGAATCCGTAAAACGGCATGGTGATGTCCTGATAAAACTGCGCGCGCTGAAACGCAGTCGCGTTGCGCAACTGATCGAACACCGCCATCGGCAGGCCGTCCGGATTCTTGTCGCCTTTCAGGAGCAGCGGAGGAATCGAGCTGATCAAAACCGCCTTGGCCACGCGGCCTTTTCCGAATTTCGCCACATAACGCGCCACTTCGCCACCGCCGGTCGAATGTCCAATGTGCACCGCGTTCTTCAAATCCAGCGCCTTGACCACTTCGAAGACGTCCGCTGCGTAGGTATCCATGTCGTGCCCATTCGCCGTCTGCGTCGAACGCCCGTGCCCGCGCCGGTCATGCGCGATCACGCGGTAACCGTGCTGCAGAAAAAACATCATCTGCGTATCCCAATCGTCCGCCGAAAGCGGCCAGCCATGATGAAAAAACAAAGGCTGCCCGGTCCCCCAATCCTTAAAATAAATTTCCGTCCCATCCTTAGCTTTCACAAACGGCATGTCCAGACCTCCTCAAGAAATATGACTTCACCACCACGCCAACTTAGACTCCCCGCAGCCATCTAAGGTGCAGCCTAAATTCGCGGACTATTGCTCGACGAAAGATTAAACACAGAGGACACAGAGAACGGCGTGAGAACACGCAGACTTGGGAGGACTGCGTTTGATTTTATGGGTGGCCCATCCTTCGCCGCCTTTGCGAAGGGTGGGGGTTTAGGCGATCCGCTTCTTCGCCGGATGACGACTTCGCCACGCAAACCGTTTTTGGCCGTCATCCAGAGGAGCGCCTTCCGCGACGAAGGATCTCCTTCTTGCCCAGTCGTTAACCGAAGCAAGCCCACTCCACGCCCTACTTCTCCTTCTCCAATTCCACGACCATCACCTCAATCGCTTTCTCCCCCGCATTCACGTCCGCATGTTGCGTCCCCGGAACATTCGCCGGCAGCCAATACGCCTTCCCCGTTTCCCACACATGCTCTTCGCTCGCGCCGCCCTGCTCCACAATTTTCATGGTGCCGCCCGCCAGCGCGATAATCACCCGCGGATGATCGTGCCGATGCATCACCAGCGGCTGATTCGGCAGCACCACCGACTTCCACACCTTCACGTCCTCATTCTCCAACTGCGGAATCCGCTGGGTCGTCGCCGCCACCTGTCGCGAATACACCACACCCGCCGCAAACGAAAAACAAATCGCCGCCACCATCGCCAGCATCCAAACTTTTTTCATAATTTGCCTCCGCACAACCATTGCACAGTTCCCGCGCAGCCCCATCCCGTAGGACAGGCTTTCAGCCTGTCTGCACCCCACTTTCAGTGGGGTGTGCCTTCGGCCCCGAAGTAATCCGCGCCGCCAAATCGCCCGCAACCACTCAAACCAGCGCGGTTATAATATTCTCAGGCCAGCCAGGAGAACCACAGGTGCTCAGCAGAAAAATTCAAGACGGCGTAGTTTTTGTCAGCGAATGTGTGAACCACATCTTCAAACCGCGCGAGCTGCTCTGCCCAATTTGCCAAGGCGTGCTGCGCGAAGAAGTCGCCACGGGAGGCCGCACCTCGCTATTTTGCACCACGCCCGGACCAACCTGCGTCAGTCCAGTGAAAACTTTCGAGTCCGAACGCGAAATGTACCAATGGCGCGACAGCATCTGGGAAGTCATCGGCCGCGCCTGCCGCGGCCAAAAGTAAAACGTCGCCAGCCGCCGCGTTCAACTCAGTCACGACCGCGGCGGGAAAATCATCCACCGCGAAGCGCCACCACGATTCTTCGCGCCGCCACCCTAGTTTCTCCAGCGCGAAGCGCCATCACAACTCTTCGCGCCACCCAAAAACCGCCGTCATTCTGAGGAGCGCTTTCCGCGACGAAGAATCTCATCCATTCCACCGCGCCGCGATCAAAGCGACGAAGAAGCCCTCGACGTAATGGCCGGCACCGAACTGAACTGGATAAGGTTCTTCGCTACGCTCAGAATGACGGCGGTCCGACTCAGCTAGTCCGAATCCGACCGCACCGCATGCCACGGCGCATGTTGCCCATGCACTCCGTACATTCCGGACATCGTGTCCCCGTCCACTTCCCCGCGAAAATTCAGCACGTCCCGCGTCTTCGTGCTGAATTCGATGTGATTCCCGTTCACGAATCCTTCAATCCCGCCGGACTGGTTCGGCCCCTTGAAATGCCCACTCAGCGTCCCGCCGGTCTGTTCGATTTTCACCGTTTTGGTCGAGCCGCCCGGCTGGTCTACGTTGTTCGCGTAAATCGTCCAGTAACCCGAAGCATTCGCCGGCCCCTGCGGCTCCGGAGGCGGCTGCGGCTCGTTCGCATTCGCAAAATCCGCCGCCGCGCGCAATTCCGCATCGGCCTGCAGCAAAGCGTTCTTGGCGCCCGCCGCGTGCCCGCCCAAATGGCTGCCATTGGCCTGCTGCGCCGCATCGATCTTCTGATATGCGGCCACAATATATTCCTGCGCCGTCGCCAAATTTCCATGCCGGTGCGGATCGATATTCACCACCGGCCCCTGCGCATCCTGCGCCAGCAAAATCCCTCCACTGGCCACTGCGATCGCCAACGTCGCCACGCCCACCCACTTTTTCGTCCGCATGCCTCACCTCGCCCGTTCGAATTAAAATTCCAAGCCACCAACGCGCCGCATGGTACACGAAGTTCCGCCGCGGTTGAACTTGCTTTTGAACGCACTCACACCGTGCGAAGCGGCACGTCACGTCGCCCACAGCAATTCAGCGCGAAGCGCGCGCCGCCCACCGCAACCCACATCGCGCAGCGTTCTTAGTGTTCACACCGCCCAGCCCACTATGGAGTGCGGGCGGCTCTGCCGCCGCTTTTCCGAAGTCGCCCGCACCACAAAAGCGCCCAAGCGCGAAGCGCCGCCGCAAAGTCAAACCCACCTGGCAACATTTCCGCCAGTTCCGGGGTCTAACTCAAAGGTCATCAGTACGCGTAACGTACTGCATCGCACATGGGAGGACGCGCCGACCATGAAGTTCCTAACGATCCTCGCGCTGCTTGTCCTCGCCGCCTGCACCACTCCCGCGCAGCAACCGGACATCACTCCCGAAACCAAAGTCGATACCGAGACGCTTCATCAATGGCTGCACAGCGGCGACCCGCGCCTGATCGCCTGGTCCGCCGACTTCGCCCGCCGCAATCACAACGGCGCGATCCTCGCCGAAATGCCCGACCTTCTCAGAAATTGGCCCGCCCCCGCGAACTCATTCCAAGCGCGATATCAATCCCAAATGGCCGGCGCCGCGGTCCTAGATGCGTTGATCCAAGAAAATTCTCAGCTTCAAGTTGACGCCCTCCGCGCAATCGCACTCCAATTCCCCGGGCAAGCGGCGATTTTCGCCAGTCGCCTGTCGCCGTCCGATTCAGTTGCGCTGCTCATCGAATGGTTTACGGATAAGAGACCAGAAAGCCGCGACCTCGTGCGAGTTGCCTCCATGCTGCTCGCCAAAAATCCGCAAGCCACTCGCGGAGTCTGGAATCACGGTGAATTCGGATTCGTCGCCACCGTCGTCGCTGCTTCGCAGGAGCAATTGCAGATTACCGTTCGTCCAAAAAACGGGATCGGGGGAGGCACCGGAGAGGGTGGGTGCGGGGATACTTTCGGCCTAAAACCTGATCCCGGCTGGCCCGCGGTCTATGTGTACGCACTCGCAGAAAACGATTACGGAATTGATGCGCTGCTTGTCGTTGAATTGGACGGGGACCGCATCACGGCCCTGCGCTTCGACCGGAACCGCGCCTGGGGACAATGCAGCATCGTGCAAAGCCTCAACCCGGGAACGCGCCACCAGCTCATCGCCTACTGGCTCGGCGTTCCCGCACACGCTATGACCTGGCAGCCGGAAGAGTATCGAACCATCGTCTGGGCCGGGAAGGCCGCCTACGACAAAGATCGCCGCAAGTTGGTCCAACAAGAAATGCGAAAACTTCACGACACCGTAGATGGTTTGTACCGACGCGGCCTGCTGACGAAGGAAGAAGCCACAACGGTAAGGCCAAAATTCACCGTCACGGTGAAATGCGAAATCGATCCCTGCCCGCTCCCGCCCGACGAATACTGAACAAATTGTTTCATTCGAAAAAGAATGCAGGAACTCAGTCCGAGGCAACGCGTAGAAGAGGAAAATACTACCGGCTGAAAGTCGGCAAATGCACAATATCCGTCGGTGGCACCGGCTCCAGCGGATTCCCTGCCTTGCGCCAGGCCGCCAGGCCGCCGGCGATCACAAACGCGTTGAATCCCTGCTTGCGCAGCAAGTGCGCGACGCTCGCGCTGGTGGCTTCTTTCTGGCAGGTACAATACAAATAAATATTCTCATTGCGCGGGAACTTTTTGATCTCGTCCGACAAATTATTCGGCTCGATGCGAATCGATCCCGGGATGCGATACGAATTCAAAGTGTAGTAGCCGTGGCTGCGCACGTCGCCCAGCAGAACCGCTCCCGGAGGCCCGGCCTGCAGCTTCGCCGCCAGCTCCTTCACCTGCACCCGCGGCACAATGCGGTCGCCGCGATGTTTCCAAAACAACCACCCGCGGTGAACGATGTAACCCAGCACCGCAATAATAATGACTACCTCGACCGCGTGCCCCGCTTCGCGAAATCCGCTGACAATCTGCGCCACAAAATCGCGAAAAACAAATCCCACCGTGCCGTAAGCCAGCGCGTACAGCACCGCCCCCAGAAAATCCCGCACCAGAAATTGCAGGTACGGCATCTTCATGCTGCCCGCCAGTGGCGCCGCCATCGAGCTGACTCCGGGAATAAATTTCGCCACCAGCAGCGTCTCGCGCCCGCGCTTGTAAAACGATTCCGCGGCCTTCAACACGCAGGTTTCGGGGTCCACTGAAACGCGGCACAGAAAACGCAGAATGGTCCAGCCGGTGTGCTTGCCCAGCAGGTACAGCAGCGTATCCGCGATAATCATGGCCAGCACCGCGAACACAATCACCAGCGGCGCGCTCAGCACGCCCGAAGCCGCCGCGGCGCCGCCCGCCACCAGCGCCACCGCGCCCGGCACCGGCACGCCGATCGCTTCGGCGAACACCACGCCCGAAACCACCAGGTACCCGTGCTGCATAATCAATCGAAGCAAATCATTCATGGTCGTTCATCGTTGTCCGTTATAAAGGTTAGCACGCCACCACGACTCTACAGGCCACCGAAAAACCGTCGTCATTCTGAGGAGCGCCGTTGGCGACGAAGAATCTCATCCATGCTGCCGTGCCAAAGATCGAAGCGACGATGAGGCGCTCGACGTTACGGCCGGCGCGAAACTGTAATGGATGAGATTCTTAGCTGCGCTCAGAATGACGGCGCTATCAGCGCCGCAGCCGGCCCACGCCAACCGCGATTTCACCGAGCAGGAGGAAAAACAGGAGCATGAGCGCGATGTGGGCAAAAACGCGCGGGTAGCCGAGGGTCAACGGATCCACGAACCAATACATATATTTTCCGGTGATCGCGCCGAACGCAAACGAATACACGCAATACGCCAGCGGATAAATCAGCCACCAAACCGGCTGGCCCCAGCGCAAATTTTGTTTCGGCACAAAAATCAGCCAATACAAAACGTAAAGCACCGGCACGGCGTCATGCAGCGCGCGGTCGGCGACGAGCTGCCAGCCAGCCGGATTCCAGATGTTGCGCAAGAGCAGCGAATACGTCAGACCGACCACCGTGATGTAGACGGCCACCGCCGTCATGGTTCCCGGGCTGGCCAAGAAGCGGATGGGCCAGCTCGCGCCGTCATCTTTATTCCTAACAGCGCTAGCCGCGCTGGCGCTCGTGCTAGCGTCGCTCGTCAGGCGGTCAGCGCGAAGCGCTGCCGCGGTGGCGACCTTCGCGACGGCGATGTTGGTCAGCACCGTGAAGTAGCTCACGGTGTCGATCAGGCCGCGGATGGCGGATTCGCCATTCGCGGCGCGGGTGCGCAGAACCAAAATAATTTGCAGCGCCACCGCGCCAGTCGCGAGCGCCGCAAGAAGTATTTCATAGGCCCTTTGCGCGCTGCTTTTGGGCTGCATTATGTTTTTGGATTTTGCTCGCGGCTTACTTGGCCTTCATCGCCGCGAGAATATCGTAAACCGGCTTATTGTCGGCGTAGACCTGCCACTGCTTGATCAGTCCGTTTTCCACCACGGCGAGCCACGCCGCGTTGGTGCGCCATTTGCCATTCGCAGGCAATGCGGCGGAGGCTCCGCCGCCGGCCGCGATGGTGCCGCCCGCCGCACCAAACACCGCGACGATCTTTCCGTCGCCCAAAACTTCTTCGTGCGTCACCCAATAATCCGGGCAAAACGCAAAATAACCTTTCCACCCTTTCAACAGATTCGCGCGGCCGGACATCTTGCCGCCCAGGGAATCTACAAACTCCGCATCCTCGCTCATCAGCTCGACCAATTTCTCCGCGTCGCGCTGATTGATGCGGTCCATATACAGCAGTACAGTTTCGATAGGCGTCATCGCGCCTCCCGCTAAAATCAACGCAGCGGCAGAAAAGCAAATCACGCTTCCCCGCCGCCGCGTTTTTATTTCGCGAAACGAAAACTAAAAACTAATCTTCAAAATCTGCCCATTGTTGCCGACGAACCACCCCGCCCGCGGATTCGCGAAAGCCACGGCCCAATTGCCGCTCACATTCGGAATCGTGTACCAGGTTTGTCCTTCGTCCGGAGTCCACGCCGCCGGGCCCGCCGAAAAATCCGGCTGCAGCTCGGAGGTCACGACCACCGTGCGTTCGTACTGCCAATCTTCATTGCCGCCCCAGCCCCAGCCGCCGCCCCAGAATCCGCCGAACGGAGCGTAGCGACCTTCATCGTCGTAGTGCCGGCCGCGCGCGTAAGCCAAACAAAAAATCGCGCCCGAAATCGGCGGCTTGTTGGTCAACGTCCAGGTTTGCCCGCCGTCATCGGAAGTCGCCGCATCGGCCAAAGTGTTGTCCGCCAGATCGCCGCCGGCCACAATGCCGTGCCGCGAATCGCGGAACGCCACGGTAGTAGCGCCGCCGCTCACCGAAGTTTCGAGCGGCGTGTTGTACGCCTTCCAGGTTTGTCCGCCATCGCGCGTGGCCAACACGCGCGCCGCAACGGCTTGCGCGCCGGTCACGAACCAGGCGTTAAAAATTCCTTCAGTCGCCGCGCAGGTTCCGCTCGATGAAAACGAAGCCTCGCCCGGCAGCGCCGCCGGCATCCGGCTGGCGATCGAATTCCAATTGTGCCCGCCATTCAACGTGCGTAGGTCCGGAAACACGCCATTCACCGAGTCGCTGTGCGCCACGCCGCGTTCCGCATCCCAAAAAGCGAAGCAATCGTAAAACGCGTTCACCGTCGCGTTGGTGAATTGAATGTTCCAGGTCGCGCCGCCATCGATCGTTTTGTAAATTTTGAAATCGCCAGTGTTGTCGCCGATCGACATCAGATAAGCAATCTTGTCGCTCACGCCCTGCACGTCGCGAAACTGCAGCGCGTCAGCTCCCAGCACCACGCCGGACTTCCAAGTTTTCCCGCCGTTGGTCGTGACGACATACGTCCCGCCGGTTCCCGCCGCCCAAACTACATTTTCATCCACCGGACTCACCGCAATCAGCAATTGCGTGGTGCCCGAAGTCTGCGTAGTAATCGTAGGCTGCTTCACTTTTTGATTTTCGCCAGCCGAGGCCACGCCAGCCGGAAAAAATAAAACCAATGCCAGCGCCGAAGCCAGTAGCGATGTAACGAACAAATTTTTCGACATTAGGGGTCCTCCCAGGACGGGAAATCGGTGAGCTGAGGCCCCAAAGTATAGGAGCGCCGCTAGAACGTGTCAATCTTCGTCCCACCTCCGACCTCCCACTCCGAATCGCGCGCCGTTGACTTTCCGGGTGCCGCACTCTTTGCGCCTCTGCTTCACGCAAAGGGTGCGGGTTTAGATCCGAATGCCACCTCCCAACTCCCCACCCCCACCACCACGACCTACGCACATTAAATTTGACACCCTCGACCGGCGCCTTCTATCCTTTATCAGAAAGACAAAAGTCACCCAGGACATGACCGACCGCCGCAAAACGGAAGAGCGGGTGCAGGCCCTGAACCAGGAACTTCGCGAGCGCGTCGCGCAGCTTGACGAATCCCGCCGCCTCATCGAACTGCGCACCTTCGAACTTCAAAAACTATCCACGCGCCTGCTGCACATCCAGGATGAAGAGCGCCGCCGCATCGCCCGCGAACTGCACGACGACCTGGGCCAGCAGCTCGCCGCGCTGAAAATGGAATTGACCAAGCTCGGTCCATCCGGCACCGCGACCGAACTGGTCGACGGCGCGGTCACCTCGGTGCGAAATCTTTCTTACCTGCTGCATCCGCCGCTGCTCGACGAGGCCGGCTTGCGCGCCGCGCTGCACTGGTACATCGATGGCATGGTCAAGCGCAGCAACATTCAAATCACGCTGACCATCACGCCGCCCATTTTTTCGCGGCTGCCCAAAGATATCGAGACCACCGTCTTCCGCATCGTCCAGGAATCGCTGACCAACATCTACAAGCACGCCGATAGCAAAGACGCCCGCGTCGAAATCGATAAGCAACCCGAATGGGTCATCGTCCGCGTCCGCGATTACGGCAAAGGCGTCGCCCAAGGCCTCGGCGATCGCACCCGCGCCTCCTCGCTCGGCGTAGGCATCACCGGCATGCGCGAACGCGTCCGCCAATTCGGCGGCGAACTAACGGTAACCCGCGCCGAACCCGGCACCCGCGTAGAAGCAAAAATCCCCCTCTTCGCTCCAGACCTAGCCACCACCTAAGCCGCCGCGGCGATGGGCAGTGATGGAGAACGCGGATACTTAGGCAATTAGTCTGCCGCGAGATCGACTCGAATTTTGTAAATCCCTCGTGAGGCGAATTCCGAAAGCCGGTTTAAATCGGTCGGCGAGAAATAAAATGTCTTCTCGCCGGTCTTAGAGTTCCTGGCGAAATGTTCGGTTTCGAACAATCCGGAACCGAGCCAGGTGCGGAGCGTTTCTTCGCTGACTGAAGCGACTTGTCAGTCAAAGCTTCCACGAAATCGATCCGCTCATCGAAGAATCGAAAAAGATAGGGGTCAAAGCGTTTGTGCCGAAAGCGCAATTATATTCTGACCTGGTTCCGGCGATTGAGGCGGTATTGAAGGGACAGACGGTGTTTCCGCCCCTTAGAAATGCGCATGCGTGAAGGATGGGAGCCTCTGAATTTTCGGCTCTTCTAAATTGCATCCGCACCCCGTCCTACTAACTTCGCGGTATTTACCTCGCCGACTCGCTTCGATACCTTTCAAACGTGCGCGACCACCAATTCGGCAAAACCTTTGACGTTCGCTCCTACCGCATCCTCATCCAGAAATTCGACGACGACCGCCTCACCCAAGAACTCGACTCCGTCGTCTGGCTCTCCTCCCAGCTCGTCGGCCCCCTGCACAATCCGGTTTTCGTCCTGCAACGCGAAGAGTGCCGCGCCGAAAAAACCCGCCGCCTGAACCTCGCCGACCCCGGGGCCTAACTCCCGCTTTAGGGCGGCCAGTTGCCGTCGCCTCTGAATTTGTCTTTCACTTTTTGGTTGTCATCCCGCAGCGCACCGCTTCGCCGCGCCGAAGCAGATTTATCGCGAAGGCGGGAGGGATCTGCTTCCAACGTCTTGGAAGTTCGGCCGTTGCCTTAAGCCTTCTAGCCTCACGCTGTCATCCCGACAGAGGGCCTTCCGCGACGAGGGATCTCTCCCCGCTTTTGCCTCCGCTTACTTCTCTCTTCGCTTGCAGCCGTCCCGCAATTGAGGTTAGCTTGGTCAGGGGAAACGTCAGATGGCCAACATCCAAAGAACCCCAACCGAAGTTGCCCAGATCATCGAAAACTTCCTCGACGGCAAAGGCGGCGACTGGGACTGGGATAATTTCACCTCGCTTCGAATCGCCGACCCGCAACTCGACGCCATCCGCGCCAAATGCATCAAAGTAGGTTTCACCCACCCTCCCACGCAAAAAGGGTACTGGTGCAGCCAAGCAGGCCTCGACATCCTGCGCGATCTAGCCACCAAACTTCGCGCGCCGAATAAATGGGGTTACTTCGAGGGGGCGCTTAGCGTTCGATCATTCGAGGACGACTCGGCGGCTCTCTGTTCCCAACCGCCGGGAAAATCAATCTCGTATCGGTTTAAAGTATCGAATAGGACGAACCCGTCTAGATTGCCCGTTTTGGTAGTCACGTACTTCGCGACATCTGTCCCGTACTGCTTGTCTTCGTCCTCGGTTGGATTTATTTTTTCTTTGATTGGATAAGGGTAAGGGACATTGAGAGACACCCACAGTCCGCTCTTGGCAGGCACAAATATCGGGTAATCGATCTTCATGTATTTATTGGCAAACGAACTAAAACCCTTTTTCTTTTTTCAATCTCGCGGTGATTTCTGCGTCAGCCTCAGAGTCGATGCGGTAATCGGAGTCGGTGTTATTTTGTAAAACATAGTGGAACGTTAGATTGTTGTTCTCACCTTGTGGTCTCACGTAGTCAAACTCCGCCACGATTGCTTGCTTGTTCCACGGTGCTTGGGGACGCGGCCGACTTTTGTACCAAAGCCATGACCCACCGATTCCGCAGACCATGAGCGCAAAGCCGACACCAAAACCCACACCTCGAAGGAACACTAATTTCCATTTCGACATTCGATTTCCCATGCTGCAAGATTCGATTGCGATCGGAGACGGTTTGTATCGCTTGTCTTAGACGCCGGCCATCAACGCCCTATCACAACAATCTCTTAAGCTTTTCGCCAGATGCACACGGACACAGAGAACTCGTTCCTATTCCGAACAGTTTGCAGTGCGCCACTAACTCTCTGCGACTTCTGGCCCGCCACAATCCCGCGATCATGTCGGAATTACGGACGTTGGTCCAGACGGCCGGTACGACTGATTTTTCACCGGGCCTTCGCAAGAATAGCTCGGTCATTTCATTTCGTGCTTTTTCCATGATATCGGTCGGCACAATTTTTTTCAGCCCTGCATTCACCGAAGCGACAAACTCACTTCCAGAGTTCGTCGCAACTTGCTCCAAAATTTCGCGCCTCAATGCCACGCCTGCTTGCGTATCTCGGAACTTAAGAATCGTGGTCCACACTGACGGAATTGACTCCACGTAAGCGCCGTAAGTCGCTGTTAAATTGGCTGGTCAGTACGTAGCTACCGACGCTGTCTGCCCAGTTTCTCGCTCCGGCAACAGCGAATGCGGCCCCTATCAGCATCTCGCTTCCGAATCCAAGCTTTGTGGACGCAAGGTTGAAGTTATCGCAGACGCAACCCGCCATAATTGTGTGTGCAAGCCGAATAACCGGGAAGGTGACCCAACGCGGAAAGTTAGTTGGAAGCGCCGCATCGCTCATCCCCAACAATTTCTGGACTGACGGATGCAAAAGTGCGCCTCGGGTCAGCGCCGGGATGTTAAATCTCTGGTGATCGAAGGGTGAAACTTTCTTCGTGAGGACATCATAAAGTGGCTCGATTTCGGCTTCGTGACCTTTAGCAGGCTGAATGTGCGCCCTTATCATTTGTTCGCATGAAAAATGTGCTTCCGTCGGAGTTGGTTTTCTTGAATATGCCTAAGTCACCCCCTTCTACAACATCTAAACTTCTAAAGTTTACGAGGGGTTCATACTCAAAATGGATGAAGTGGAAAACGCCGGATTTGGCCAAAATCCAGAATGCCTCCGACCCCACGAGCTCGTGTAGTCGGCCGAGAGACGATAGGGGTACGTGTACACGGTCGAAAGAAATCAGACCTACAATCAGATCGTGCATTGCCGGAGAGACTTTCTGTGGAAGTTCGCTATCGTCGAAACCTTGGCCGATAATCGCGTTGATACTGGCGCCATTTGGCCGAGTTAAGACCAGGGATTGCGAGCTGGCCCACGTCCCGGGCGGGATTATGTCTGTCAAGAAATAGCCACTCTGGAACTGAGCTTCTCGAGGCTGGCCATCTTGACCTGCCGGGAAACCCTCCACTTTGGGGTCCTGCGTCACGCGGACTATGTCTAAGACAGTCATCGCCGAGCGATGATCAACGAAGGGTTCGGGCAAGTAGCGGATGAGCTTGATGCTTTCGGGCAGCGAAGGCCCATCAGTCGACTGTATGAGAAAATGCGGGCCGTCCCCGAAAAGAGGACGTGCGCCACAATTCGAAATGAATAAATCTAATACATACTTGTCTCGCAGACTGTAGCCGATAAAAACGACGCTCGCCTGGCTAAATAAGACCTGTAGCGTTTTCAGGTAGGTTGGATCTTGAACGATTCGCTCGTAATCAGATGAGGCAAAGACCGTTGATTTGATCGAACTGATCGTGCCGTGGAGCTTTGCAATAAAAGGGGTCTTTGTAGTCACAAGGTCGACGCACCGCTCTAAGTCTGAAGACTGGAGGACAACTGGTCCTTGTAAATTTCGCTCCAGCATCTCGTCGACGTTCGTAGTTACAATCTGCAACGGTTGCAATTGGCTAACGATACCGAGAAACCGCTTATAGACTGGCGTGGGGGTCCTGAGGGTGAAACGACCTGCTAGCTCCTGGTGATATCGCTTTGGGTTGGATTGTAGAAATGACTCGAAGAGATCTGGGAACTTTTCCTGCTCGAAGAGTTTCTGGCCACTCTCTTTGTCGTATCCGCGCTCATACCTTCGATAGCTGCGCAGCACCTGCTCTGCAGTTTCTTTCCAGTTTGGAAAACCAGACCACATACTGACGCCAGCGCCCGCCCATAAAATGATCGGTTTCTGACGTTCCGCCACTAGGTCGCGCAGCAGCCGCAGTGCATAGAAAGTTTCCTTATCGTCACCGTTAAGCACGCCCGGGATTCTAGCAAACCCGATGTACGAATGTTAAGTGGCGCTAGTTCTTCTATCTACCCTACTCAGTACTTCTACGAATAGTAATCACTTCCCACCTATGTTAGCGTGAGTCGGGGCATTTCGACTTGCGCCCCAAATGCGCCACTAGGAGCGCCATGACTCACTGGGCCGCCGCTGGGCCACGCCCGGCACGCCGCTGCACGACGGATCGCGACTCCGCGCCCCTCCGCCCACCCGCATCGACGCGCACGCGCGACGACTTCCATTTTTCATTGCCACCTACCAAATTTTTAATAGACAAATCTACTGCGATTAGAAACCACTCCTATCCTCCACAAAACAATCGTCACGGACCATTTCTAATCGTCACTTTTGGGCAGTTCCCGCAATTTGCTCGCACGCAAATTCGACCTTCGAATCCCCCACCCTTCCAAATTCGGGAAGTACAGGCGGCGCGCAACGGCGAAAGGCAAAAGCGAAGGCAACTTCAACTGGCCTACCTGAAGGTGGCCGCTACGTGGGGCAACTGCGGAGGCGCGATTCATCGGGTGGATTGCGGCGGTTCTGTCGTTATACTGCGGGGCAGATTTGCGGCGGGGTGCGCGATTCCCAATATGGTGCTGAACATTATTTTGCCGGCGGGAGTGATCAACTTTATCTTGCCTGGCGTGGTGATGCTGGCGGCGGTGGCAATTTGCGTCGCGTGCGTGCGGCGCTGGCGTCGGGCTGGCGCGCTCGATTATGCGAAGTGGCGCATCGTCACCGAGCGCGTGGTGCTGGGCGCGGTGATTGCGGTGGCGGGCGCGCTCGGCGCGATCGCGGCGTTCAATGCCGGGACCAGCGCTTATTTTTTCTGGCGGCATCCGGCGCCGGGAAAACTTTACGACGTTGGCGGATACAAGATGCATTTGTACTGCACAGGCGCGGGCTCGCCTACGGTGGTTCTCGATGCCGGGCTGGGCAACGATTCGACTGATCTGGGCCAACGTGCAGCCGGAGCTTTCGCAAATCACGCAGGTGTGTTCCTACGATCGCGCGGGATTTGGGTGGAGCGAGACGCGTCCGGAAGCGCGCGATGCGCGGCACCTCAGCGATGAATTGCATGCGCTGCTCGGCGCGGCGGCCGTGAACGGTCCCATCATTTTGATGGGCCATTCGATTTCGGGCATGTACATCCGCGATTACGCCACGCGCTACCCGCAGAATCTGGTGGGCCTGATTTTTGTGGATGGCTCGACTCCGCTGCAGGACGAACGCTTCCCTGCCGAAATGCAGAAGGCGGAGAAAGACATCGCCGTTCAGTTGCGCGAACTGGAAGTGGCTTCGGTGCTGGGCCTCAATCGTCCGCTCGGCCTCTGCGCGCCGGAAGAAGGCTTCAGTAAGGCCGCGGCGAAAATGGTGGCCGAGGATCAATGCCGCACGTCAGTAATCGCGGCCGCGGCGCAGGAACTGCGCAGCGTTCCGGAATCCGGGCTTGAGACGATTCACAGCGGCCCGTTCGGCGATTTGCCGATTCTAATTTTCTCGCAGGACCCGGAACACGCGCCAATGAGCGGTTTTTCCGCGGACGTGGGAAAACAGTTGAACGCGACCTGGAACGAAATGCAGGAAGACTTGAAGAAGCTTTCGACGCGCAGCCGGCGGATCATCGCGAAAGGCAGCAGTCATTACGTGCAGATCGATCGCGTGGATTTGCTGAACGGCGAAGTGATTGCGTTCATCAGGCAGATTCGCGGCGAAGCGCCGCAACCCACAGATTACGGCTCGACGAAGACGGAATAATGATGCGCCGAGCGAGCCGCGCCAGCCTACCTTGGAGTGCGGCGGCTTGCCGCCGCCTTGGCCAAGTGACGTTAGGGCGAGGATCGAATAGGGTTCAAGGCGCGGATGAGCAGGGACAAGCAACGCAAATGTTCGGCAACCAGTCATCGCGATCTGGGCTGCAGCGGCTCACTACCTTGGACCGAGGACAAACTCCCGACCGCCCCGGGGACCTCTCTACACGCCACGACTCAAACCCCAGTCCAAACTTGGCGTACCGTCACTCGGCAAAGGCGGCGGCGAGCCGCCGCACTCCAAGGCAAGCTCGCGTGTCAGCGACCCGACCAGGGGATCCTTCGCGACAACGCGATGGCCGCGACGTAGCAAGCCAGCGCAAGGCTGACTCCGATAAGCGGCGAACGAAAAAAATAAAGTTTGCAGAGGATGGCGTAGCCGACCAGCACAGCGAGACCAACGCCGAGCAGGAACGGCGACTGAAACAGCAGCTCGGCGTGAGCCAACGCCAGAAAACCAAAAACCAAACCGAACAACATCAGCCCCATGCTGTGGCTGGCATTGAACCCGAGCCACGCGCGCCACATGGTCGTCTGCCGGGTGATGACCGGCGAAATTTGGGCCATGCTGGCTTGCAGCGCCGGGTCGCGCGGAGTGAGCAGCTGCCCCGAAAAGGTGTAGAGCAGGTGCATGGCGCCGAGAATAAACACGATGCCGGCGCTGATCACCATCAAAATTTTGGCAGCCAAGTTCGCCTCCCGGATTTGCGGCCTATCCTTTATATAGGCGGATGCTTGGGCAGCACACGCAACGGTCGCAAGTCGATTCTATGCCGCATTTGGCCGCGCGAAACGCCTTTGCGAACGAGTCACGCCGCGTGACACCAAACGTGCCAATCGCGCCGATTGATGTTACTGTCTTTTCGTCCCCTTTCGCATCCTGCCGCGTCGTCGCCCCCTTCGGCTCCGTGCCAATTGTGACAGAGCGAACCGCTCAGCACAGTTTGTGATTCCGCTCCGTCGAATCCTTTGAGTACGTGTATCAGCCTTTAAACGCAGCAACTCCCGGCGCGCACCGCGCCAGACGAGCCACATGAGCAGCAAGCAGGACGCAATCCATATCGGGGTGGGTGTGGCGAGTGCATTGCAAATAGCAGAAGAGCATCAATTGAATTGGAAGATTGCGCCGGTGCTGGTGATGTTTCACGTAGGGGCAGTTGCGGCCCTGTTCTTTTTCAGCTGGCAGAGATTGCTGGTCGCGGTGTTCTTGTATTGGGTCACGGCAAGTCTGGGTCTGGGGATTTGTTATCACCGGCTGCTGGTGCATCGCTCCTTCGCGGTGCCCAAATGGTTCGAATATTTTCTGACGGTTTGCGGCGTGGCGGCGCTGGAAGGCGGGCCGCTGCTGTGGGTCTCCACCCATCGTAAGCATCATCAGTTCGCGGATAAGGAAGGCGATCCACATTCTCCGGTCGACGGAAAGTGGTGGGCGCACGCGGGCTGGGTTTTAACGGGTGACGCGCTGCGCTACGACGTACCCACGCTGCAGCGTTACGTGCCGGATCTGGCGGAAGACAAAGTTCACGTCTGGCTGACCAAATACCATCTGATGCCGTCGCTGATTGTGGCCTGCGTCTTGTATGCCATCGGCGGATTTCGCCTGGTGCTGTGGGGCACGTTCCTGCGCACGGTGGTGGGGCTGCACGCGACCTGGATGGTCAATTCGATCTCGCACATCTGGGGCCAGCGCAATTTTGAGACGCGCGACAATTCCACCAACAATTGGTGGGTGGCGCTGATCACTTTCGGCGATGGCTGGCACAACAATCACCACGCGCATCCGGTTTCGGCGCGCCACGGAATGAAGTGGCATGAATTCGATTTCAACTGGTACACCATCTGCGCGTTCAAGCTGGTAGGGCTGGCTTCGCGGATCCGTTACGCGCAAGTTCCGCTGCCCAGCACTTCCCCCAATCAATCCTAGGCCTGGCCCGCTGCGTTGCGGTTCTACTGTCCATGAAACGGGCGCAGCCGGCCGGCCGTCGAAAACCGTAACGCGAATGTTATGCTGCCAGCGGCAAGCGAATTGACTTCAGGACCACGGTAACCGAGCGAATGGCAACGAAATCACGCGGTCGCGGCAATCGAAGTGGCGAGAAAACTAGCCAGAAAAGTGGCAAGAAAAAACTGCCCGCGAAACGTTCACGCCGCACCAAAGCAGCGAAGTCCACTCCCGACATGACCTGGCTGAATCGCCGGCTGAAAGATTTGCTGATGCATGCGCCGTCGGCGATTGGCATTACCGCGGGGCCGGAGCATACCTGGGCCTATGTGAATCTGGCGCGGGTAGCGATGGCCGGGCGCACGAAGATCGAAGACTTCGTGGGAAAAACCGTGCGGCAAAGTTATCCGGAGCTGAAAGGCCAGCCGTTCTTCAATGCTTTGGATCAGGCCTATACCACCGGCGTAGCATTCGTCGGCAAGGAATTGAAAGGCACGTTCAATCGCGGCGATGGCGGCGGGCCGGACGAGGCCTATCTCGACTGCGTGTACCAGCCGATTCGCGACGATGACGGAAAAGTGGAAGGCTTGCTGATTCACACCGTGGAAGTGACCGAGCAGGTTCTGGCGCGGCGGGAAATGGAACGAGCCAGCGAACGCGAAAAGCAGCAGCGCGCGATTGTCGAATTCGAAAGGAATCAGCTGCAGGAACTTTTTCAGCAGGCGCCGGCGGGTATCGCGATTCTCAGCGGGCCGGAGCATATTTGGACTTTCGCGAATCCGGGATACTGCGAAGTGGTGGGCCGGGCCTGCGGCGAGTTGCTGAATCGCACCATCCGCGAAACGCTTCCGGAACTCGAAGGCCAGGGATTTTTCGAATTGCTCGATCACGTGTATCGCACCGGCGTGCCGTTCATCGGCAAAGACGTGAAGGCCATGCTGAATCGCGGGCCGGAGCGCGAGCCGGAAGAAACCTATTTCGATTTTGTGTATCAGCCGGTGCGGAATATTTTGGGCGAGACGATCGCCCTGATGGCGCTGGCGGTGGATGTCACCGAACAGTTTCGGGCGCGCACGCAGCTGGAAACGGTGGTGCAGGAAAGAACCTACGAGCTGCAGCAAGCGCATCGCACGCTGCAGAATCTTTCGGGGCGGCTGTTGCAGGCGCAGGATGAAGAACGCCGGCGCGTGGCGCGCGATTTGCACGACAGCGTCGGACAATATCTGGCGGCAATGCAGATGAATCTTTCGACCATTAACGGTTCGGGCCGGCTGCCGGACGAATTGAAATCGTGCGCCGCGGACACTGCGGATTTGTTGAGCCGCTGTTCCGCGGAAATTCGGACGATTTCGTATTTGCTGCATCCGCCGCTGCTGGATGAGATGGGACTGGCTTCGGCTGTTTCGTGGTACGTCGACGGTTTCGCGGAACGCAGTGGAATCACGGTGAAGGCCGATGTGCCGGCCGACCTGCCGCGTTTTTCGCCGGACGTGGAGACGGCGATGTTTCGCGTGATCCAGCAGGGCTTGGCCAACGTACATCGCCATTCGCAGAGCAAGACCGCGAACATCCGCCTGGCGCGCGACGGAGATTCGCTGGCGCTGGAGCTCAGCGACGACGGGCAAGGCATGCCTCCGGAGATGCTGGAGAAATTTCGGCAGAGCAGCCAGTTGCCCGGCGTGGGAATTTCCGGGATGCGCCAGCGGATTCAGAGTCTGGCGGGAAGTTTTGATATTCGCTCGAGTGGGGCCGGGACCACGATTGCGGTGAAGTTGCCGGCGCAGGAAGTGCGGTAGAGAGGGTCGCGGGCGCCAGCCCTGGCTCACCCCAGACGTGAAACAGATGTACTGGCTTTTAATCTTTGACACGGAACGTGACAATCTCGCGGATACGTGCTATGTTGTGTCGTCCCCCTTTACATCCTGCCGCGCTGTCGCCCTCTACGGCTCCTTGCAAATTGTGACAGAGCTAACCACTCAGCTCAGTCCGAGGTCTTGTTTCTCGCCCGCTTGAGGTGCCCGAGGTGATTGATATGAGTACGAGTGTATTTGTTCCGGCTCCGTGGGATTCCTTCAGCGCGAAAGCGCTCAGCAAACTGGATTCCGGACTTCTGGCGGCCTCCTGGCGCCGTTCGGTGCAGAAATTGATCGTCGAAACCGACGTGGAACAGATGTTGCCGCTGCTCTACGCCGCCGAAGCGGATTTGTGGAACCGCTGGGAAGACTTGTCCGACGTAGTGGCTCATGACCCGGAACGGATCGCCATGACCGCCGCGGCCGATAAGATCTACGCCATCAAGACGCATATCCTGGGTTGGTCCGCGCTGTAAGCTCCGTCAACACCCTCTCACAAAGATTGGCTTAGCACTCTCCAAGAAATTCAACGCGTTCGGCGTTGCGCGGCACTGGTCTGCATCGCGCCGAACGCATCACTCAGTTTTACCGCGCCAGACGATTCACGCCAACCACGCGAACCACGTCGGACGCCTCGATTCGTACCACCGGAGGCCACATGAAAGTATTTGGAGTCATCGGCGTCACTACGCTTTTGTTACTGGTCGGGACGGTAGTTCCCGCGTTCGCGCAGGAAGAACATCATGAAGAAGAAGCCAAGCCCGCGCAGCATGAAGAACAGGCCAAACCGCCGCAGCATGAAGAGCAAGCCAAGCCCGAAAAACAGGAAGCGGAAGCCAAGCCGGCGCAGCACGAAGAACAAGCCAAACCGGAGAAGCAGGAAGGCGAAGCCAAGCCGGCCGCGCACGAGGCACAGCAGGAAAAATCAGTGAAGCAGGAACAGGCGGTGCACAACGAAAAACAAGCGCCGGCCAAACAAGAAGCTCAAGTCCAACACGCGAACAATGGCCAGCAGCAGCACGCGCAGCGCACTCCGGCCGAAGTACAACGCCAGCACAGCGTTCCGGCTCTGCGGCTGACCGCGCGCGGCAGCGGACGCATTCCGGACGATCGTTATCGCTCGAATTTCGGCCGGGAACACGTCTTCGTAATCAGCCAGCCGGTGATCGTCGGAGGCTATTCGCGTTTTCAGTACGGCGGATATTATTTCGGGTTCAACGAACAGTGGCCGGACGGCTGGTATTACACGGACAACGTGTACGTCGAATATGACGACGGCGGCTACTACCTGTTCAACCCGTATTATCCGGGCGCGCGATTGGGCATCACGGTAATTCTCTAGCCAAATTGTCACGCCGCGAAATTCGGCCGTTGAGTTTTTTTGCAACTCAGCGGCCGGCGGCGTCTCCGGAGGCAAAAATGATCATAGGAATTCTGATAATCGTGTTGGTGATGGCCATCCTCGGATCGTTGCCGCAGTGGAAACACAGCCGCGGTTGGGGCTATGCGCCGACCAGCGGGATTGGATTGGTTCTGCTGGTGGTTTTGATTCTGGTTCTCCTCGGCAAGATTTAAACCAGCTGCGCTGACTTCGACGCTATTTTTCCTCTTCGCGCTCCCAGAAACGGCCGGTTTTTCCCGCCGCGATGAACGCTTTCACGCCGCCCTTACCCGTTAGCTCCATGATCCCAGGTTCTTCGCTCGCGCCGGTTTTCTTGGTCAGCGCCGGGATGCCTGAAAATCCAACCGCTTTGCAATGACGCCGCGCGTCGGTGAGGAAAGCTTGCGCGTTGGGATCGGCCGTCAGTTTTTTATCGCCATCGGGGCCGGCCAAAATCGCCACCGCATCGAAAAGCACCGAGGGCGAGGCGCGCAACGCCATGTCCGCGGCCTGCAATTTTCCGTCTCCATCCATTTCGCCTTGAATCTTCGCTGCGATGACCGCGACTTTCGCGCCTTCGGCTTCAATCTGGGCGGTCAAATCGTTTTTCATCTTGGCATCGAATCCAGCGCCCAAAAGAATGCCGACCTTGCGGCCCTGCAGCGTGGGTTTGGTTTTTCCGTAGAGGCGCAATGCGGGACTCGGTTCCAGATCCACCGGAGTTTTGGCCGGCGTGATTTTTTCGGCCTTGCCTTCCGCGCCCAATTTTTCGGCCACGACATCGGCCAGACCGCGGTCGATGATTTGCAGATGACCCAACATGCGCAGGCGGATCGCTTCGGTTTCCAGTTTGCCCAGCTCGAAGGTCAAAGCAGCGGCGAGATGTTTTTGTTCGGGAGGCGTGATGGATTTATAAAAAAGCCGCGCTTGCGAGTAATGATCGTTGAACGATTCCGATCGCACGCGGACCGTCGTACCCTCGACCGGCCGCGCGGAAGTGTGGAATCCGCGATCCATCGATTCGCGCGGGCCGTCGGGATCCAGCGAATTTGGTTCGTAGGCGACGCGGCCTTTCTGCAGGCTCATCTGATGAATTCCATCGCGCTGCAAATTGGCGAATGGGCATTTCGGCGCGTTCACCGGGAGCTGATGGAAATTCGGCCCACCCAGACGGCTGAGCTGGGTGTCGAGATACGAAAACAGACGGCCTTGCAGCAGCGGGTCCTCGGAAAAATCGAGGCCTGGCACCAGATGGCTGGGGCAGAAGGCAACCTGCTCGGTCTCCGCGAAAAAATTATCCGGATTGCGGTCGAGGACCATTTTGCCGACCATTTGCAACGGAACAAATTCCTCGGGAATTACTTTGGTGGCGTCGAGCACGTCGAATTCGAATTTGTCGGCGGTTTTCTGATCGAAAATCTGCAGGCCCAGTTCCCACTCCGGAAAATCGCCGGTGTCGATGGCTTCCCACAAATCGCGGCGGTGGAAATCGGAATCCGCTCCGTTAATTTTCACGGCTTCGTCCCACATCACCGAGCTGTTGCCCAGCTTCGGGCGCCAGTGCCATTTGACGAAGTGGGTTTCGCCGGCGTCATTGACCAGGCGGAACGTGTGAATGCCGAAGCCTTCCATCATGCGCAGCGAACGCGGAATGGCGCGGTCGGACATGACCCACATGATCATGTGCATCGATTCCGGCATCAGCGAAATAAAATCCCAGAATGTGTCGTGCGCCGAAGCGGCCTGCGGGAATCCGCGGTCCGGCTCGATTTTCACGGAATGAATCAGGTCCGGGAATTTAATCGCGTCCTGAATGAAGAAGACCGGAATGTTATTGCCGACCAGATCGAAATTACCTTCGCTGGTATAGAACTTCACGGCGAAGCCGCGGACGTCGCGCGCCAGATCGCCTGAGCCGCGTTCGCCGGCGACGGTCGAAAATCGCACGAACACCGGAGTCTTTACTTTGGGATCGTTCAGGAAAGCGGCTTTCGTATATTTCTTCAGCGAGCCGTAGGATTGAAAATAGCCGTGGGCGCCTTCGCCGCGCGCGTGCACGATCCGCTCGGGCATGCGTTCGTGATCGAAGTGAGTGATCTTTTCGCGGACGATAAAATCTTCCAGCAGCGCAGGTCCGCGCTGGCCGGCTTTCAGTGAATTTTGATTGTCGGAAATGGGCAGGCCCTGATTGGTGGTGATGGGCGCCGCCGAGGAGGGAGCTTGCTGATGCGTCTCGCCGCCTTTGACCTTCAGAGTTTCGACACCCGTCGAGCCATTCTTCTTGGTCTGCTTCTCGCGTTTCATGGGCTCCCTTTTTTGCCGGCGAATCATTTCGGTGTGGATGATTGATGTTTTGGTATGGCGGCGACGGCGGGGTGTTCACGATTTCAGTCGCTGGAGCGACCTTAACAGTTGCGCTCGATTCGTCTAATACCCGCTTCGCTGTAGTGGAAGAGTTGGAGTCTGGGACTTTCCGGGGAAGGCTGGGAGCATCGGCAATCGAAGAGAGATCCTTCGTCGCAAAAAGCGCTCCTCGGGATGACGGCCAACTGCGGGTGAGCGGCCGACAAAACGGCTAGGAGAACCGGATCATTCGGAGGTGAGGTACATCGCGGTGGTTCTGGTACTGCTGTGCTGGCGATTCGCATTAAACCTTGATGACGGGGCGGTGGGCGCTGTGATAGCTTTTCCCGCAACGTTGGCATGCTGTTTCCCCAGCCCGGAACGCCAGCAAGTAACCACTCTCACAATTTAAGGATGCTTCGATGAAAACAGCACGGGTGTTTTTGTGTTTGTTGTTCTTTGCGATTTTGCTGGGCGCGGTTCCGGCGCGGGCGCAGCAGGTTTTGCTCGACGCGGATACGCAGATCAATAGCGCGTCGGCGGCGACGAATTACGGGTCGATCCCGGCGCTCAGCGTGAATTCCACCACGTCGGTGCTGTTGCGTTACGACCTGGTCGACATTCTGCCGCAGGGCGCGACGGCGGCGCAGGTGACGCGCGCGCGGCTGATCCTTTTTCCGGATTCCGTGACCACCATGGGGAATTTCAATATTTTCGCGGTGTCGGCGGGCTGGGGCGAGAAGAGTGTGACCTTCGCGACCAAGCCGGCGATTGCCCCCTCGGCGACCGCCAGCGGCGCGGTGGCCGGCAACATGAATTACATCGAAGTGAACGTAACGACCGAGGTGCGCGACTGGGTGCAGAACAGCAGCAGCAATCACGGGCTGGAAATTGTGGCGGTCGGGTCGACGAATTTCGCGATCGATAGCAAAGAAAATACCGGCACCAGCCATCCCGCGATTTTACTGATCGATTTGATCGGGCCCGCGGGGCCGGCGGGTCCGCAAGGCGTGCAGGGCGCGACCGGTTCGCAAGGGCCGAGCGGTCCGACCGGGCCGCCAGGGCCGCAAGGAGCTCCAGGGCCGGCCGGAACGATTCCCCAAGTGCTGACCAACTTTGCCACGGTGCTGGGCACCAGCATCGCTCTGCTCCCAGCTGGTTTCAAAATTCCTCAGACCTGCAACATCGGCGACATCATCCTGTCGGTGAATCAGTACAAGGCGCCCGGCAATGCAATTCTGGCGGATGGATCGCTGCTTCCGATTCAAAATAACACCGCGCTGTTCACTCTGATTGGTAATAAGTTCGGTGGCGATGGCACGACCAACTTCGCGGTGCCGAATCTGACCAAGGCTGCGCCAAACGGAATGGCATATTCCATCTGCCTGAACGGGGTATTTCCGTCGGAGGACTAACTGGGCGGCGCAGATTTTGCGGGTGGCCCACCCTTCGCGTTTTTAGCGAAGGGTGGGGATTTGTGGGAGCTCCAGAGGCTAAAGCCCTCCCGCTATCGAGCGTTTGATGTCACGGCTGAAGCCGTGACCCACAAAGCAACGGCATTTGTTGCAGTGCGGAGCTATTGCGGGAGGGGCCAGTCGAAGTCGGCGCAGGACTGCGCGAATTTCTCGCAGTCGGGGATCAGGCCGTCGGCGGCGGTGGCGGCGCGCGGCTCGGCGGTCTGGTGCGTTTCGCCATTCGCATCGACCAAAAAGCTGCGCAGGCATTCGACGGCGTAGCTGTGGCAGACCGCGGTAAGCGTGTAGTCCTTTTCGCTGCGGGCTTCGGGAAGGTAGCTGACTTCGTAGGGACCAACGCGCCGCGTGTTCAGGTCGGCGACTGCCTGACCAGGCACCCAATTCAAATTCGCAAGTGCGGGCGGACGATGGCCGTCGTTTTTCTGCGCGAAGTTGCGAACGCCGAAGCGCAGCGACAGGATCTGTGAATCGCCCAGGTCATCGGGAATGGCCATCAGCCGCGGAATGAAATCCGGCTGGCGATCGGTGACCGCCCATCCGACGTAGGCGAAGATTCGGCCGCGACGGTCCACCGCCAGGGGATCCAGGTGTGGGGTGCCTTTCTGCAGCGGCATGGCGATCAGCCTAAAGTCATCGTAGGCCCCGGTCGAATTTTTTTGCGGCGTGTAAGTGAAGGTGTAGCCGGTGATGGCCCCGCGCGAAATCCAGGCGTCGCAACCGGACCCGTCCGGAAGATGGAGATCGGGGGGCAAGTCGGTGAGTGCGGCCGGAAAGCCGGCGTCGGAATGCGCCGCGCGATATTCGATCAAGCAGCCGGCCAAATGCGCCAGAAAACGTTGGGCGGTGAAGAAGGATTGCGCCGAGCCGCTATTCCGGGTTTCCCCGGCGCGCTGGCGCTGCTGGCTGACGCGATATTCCGTGCCGCGCACCTGGCTCCCTCCCAGCCCCAGATAGATGACGGTGGCCACGATGGCGGCGGTGAAAATCGCTGCGTTATTTCTGCCTGCGGCGATGGCGCACCACACAATCCAGGCGCTGCTGATCACCAAAATTATCAGCGCGAGCGCTGCGAGTGTTAACCCCGGGTCGAGGCGGCCATTGATCGGATTGGCCGAAAGCCCCAGAAACAAAAACATGGACAGAAAAGCAAAGGGCGAGAGCAGCAGGCAGGATCCGAAGAGCCCTGCGGCGATTCCCGCTCCGGCCGTGGCCCAGCCATCGTTGCGCTTCTGCCGCAACAGAATCACGGCCCCCAAAAATGGAAGGAATATAAACCCGCACTCGACGGCGATCAGCCAGCCCGGCGTAGGAGGGAGATAGGAGCGAACTCGGTCGTGCCGGGACGCGGGCGAGTTGTAACTGAAAACTACGAACGCGCAGACAGCCGCAAGCCCCACGGCCATCCCCGGAGGTATGCGCTTCCGCCATTTTTCTGTGTTAGCGTCGGCAGCAGTAATGCTTGAATTGGACGTGAGAGGCAAGCTTCGAACTCCGTTGACGACAGAATACGATGGAAGCGGAGGCCCATGAGGCGGGCATCGAGCAGCGGGTACTTGTCAGTAACTCGGGACGCGCCATCCGGCGATTTGCCATCCTGGGTTCCAGAACCAATCCATGCTCCGGAGCCGCCCAGACCGTCACGACGAAGACGCGCTCGAAGTTTTGGCCGGCGCGGAACAATACTGGATGAGATTCTTCGCTTCGCTCAGAATGACGACCGGCCCGTAACCTTCCTTCCGCAACGCAGTTCCCCGCTGCAATTGACTGGCGGGAATTGCGCCACTACTATCATTCGCACATGCCGGACCCCTCATCGCTGATTGGCCAGACCATTTCGCATTACCGCATCGTCGAAAAACTCGGCGGAGGCGGGATGGGCGTGGTGTACAAGGCGGAGGACACGCGACTGCGGCGTTTTGTGGCGCTGAAATTTTTGCCGTCCGATGTGGCCCGCGACCCGCAGGCTTTGGCGCGTTTCGAACGCGAAGCGCAGGCCGCTTCGGCCTTGAACCATCCGAACATCTGCACCATTTACGACATCGGGGAGCAGGACGGGCAGGCTTTCATCGCCATGGAATTTTTGGACGGGATGACGCTGAAGCATCGCATCGCCGGGCGCCCCGTTGACATGGAAGACCTGCTGACGCTTTCGATCGAGATTGCCGACGCACTGGACGCGGCGCACGCCGAACGCATCGTGCACCGCGACATCAAGCCCGCGAATATTTTCGTCACCAAACGCGGGCACGCGAAAATTCTGGATTTTGGCCTGGCGAAAGTTACGTTCACCGACGGCGGCTCTTCGGCCTCTCGCGTTTTGAACGATGCGACGCAAGCGACTCAGGCGGCCACTCCGGCCGAACATTTGACCAGCCCGGGCTCGACCATGGGCACCGTGGCGTACATGTCTCCCGAGCAGGTGCGCGGCAAGGAACTCGACGGGCGCAGCGATCTTTTTTCTTTTGGCGCGGTGCTCTACGAAATGACGACGGGCGCGCTGCCCTTCCGCGGCGAAACCAGCGGCGTGATTTTCAAATCGATTCTGGATGGCGCGGTGATCGCGGCGGTGCGGCTGAATCCCGGAAACTCCGGCGGAACTCGAACGCATCATTGATAAGGCGCTGGAGAAGGACCGCAATTTGCGGTACCAATCCGCCGCGGATATTCGCACGGATTTGGCGCGGCTGAAACGCGAACAGGATTCGGGGCGTTCGGCGCGCGTGAGCGTGGACGCGGCGGATGGCAGCGGCAGCGCAAGCGGCGCGCAAGATGTTGTCAGGAGTGGGCGCGGGGCCGGCCTCGAGCGCGGCGAATGTTTCTGGTTTGGCGCCGGGCTCGGGCGGAACGCCGAGCTTGCCATCCAGCACAAATGTCGCGGCCGGATCGAGCGCAGCGACCGTCGCTGCGGCCGGAAGTTCCGCGGCGGTGCAGACTTTTGCGCCAACAGCGAACGCGGGCGCTTCGAAAAAATTATGGATCGGCGTCGCGGCGCTCGCCGCGATCGCCTTGGCCGGCGCTGGATATTATCTTCTGCGCGGCCCCGGCCACGCGGCGCAGCAACAAGTCACTTCGATCGCGGTTCTGCCTTTCGTCAACGCCACCTCCGACGCCAGCAACGAATATCTCAGCGACGGCCTGACCGAAAGCCTGATCGGCACGCTCTCGCAATTGCCGGATGTGAAAGTGATGGCCCGCAGCACGGTTTTCAAATTCAAAGGCAAAGAAGACGACCCGCAGCAAATCGGCAAAGCGCTGAACGTCAATCGCCTGCTGATGGGCCGCGTCACCCAGCACGGCGATTCGGTCAGCGTGCAGGCCGATCTGGTCAACGCCGAGGACGGCTCCGAAGTCTGGGGCTCGCACTACGAACGAAAAATGGCGGACGTGACCCAGGTGCAGAGTGACATCACCCGCGACGTCGCGAAAAAATTGCAGATTCGCATGACCGGCGACGCGCAGGACAAACTGGGCAGCGCCGGCACCACCAATCCGGATGCCTACCGACTGTACCTCGAAGCGCAGTCGCAATTGTATGGGCGGACGAGGCCTGGAATCTTGAAGAGCGTCGAACTTTTCCGCCAGGCCGTAGCGGCCGATCCGAATTATTCGCTGGCTTGGGCCGGACTTTCGACCAGTTACCAGGTGGCCAGCGGTTACGGGCAGCTGATTCCGCCGCGCGAAGCGCTTCCGCTGGCCGAGGCGGCTTCCAAAAAAGCGGTGGAACTGGATGATTCGAGTTCCGAAGCGCACGTGGCACGCGGCAACACGCTATCGAGCGACTGGAAGTGGAAAGAAGCGGGCGCCGAATTTCAACGCGCGATCGAATTGAACCCGAACAGCGCCAACGCTCATTATTTTTACGCCTTCAACTACCTGATGCCCAATAATCAGCTCGATCAGGCGCTGGCCGAGTATCGCCTGGCGTTGTCTTTGGACCCGCTGGCCTCGATTGTCCGTACCAACTACGCCTTGACGCTAACGGACGCGCACAAATATACCGAAGCGCGGGCGGAGTTCGATCAGATTCTTCAGCGGGAGCCGGACTTCCAGCCGGCCTATTTTTATTTGGGGCAAATGCTGGCTACCCAGGGCAACTGGTCCGAAGCGATTAGCGACCTGCTCCGCAGCGGGCCGGCGGCGCTGACTCCGCTCCCCGGGCATCCGTTCAGCCCCGATGCGCAGGGTTTTGTGAACCTGTTTGTCGCGATCGGCAGGGATACCTTGCCCGCGAATACGGCAGCGGCGTACGCCCTGGCCGGAGATCGAGACCAGGCATTTCATTATTTGGACAGCGCGTACGAGCAGCGCGACGACGAGCTGTTCGCGGTGATTCGCTTTCCGGCCTTCGATTCGCTGAAAAGCGATCCGCGCTGGGCCGCGCTGCTGCACAAAGTCGGATTGCCGCTGTGATGCTGCGGCTGTGAGCAGCGCGGCGGGTTTGCTGCTGTGGCGATCGCGGATTGCTTCTGTGATTTTTTTTCAGCCCGCCGGATAGCTTAAGTCTTGAGGTGATCGGTGAAAATATTATTGGCTATAATTGTGTTCGGTTTTGCGCTGCCGGCGGCTGTTTCGACTGCGCCGTCGACTCCGCCCAAGCATCAGGCGGCGACCATGTCTCTCGAATGCGCCGGGAACGATTGCCCGCTTCTGAAAGGCTTCCCGCAAACGGCAGGCTTGCGCAGCGGTTTCGTGCGGCTGCCGCCGGGCGAAACCGTCGGCTGGCACACTACCGGCACGAACGAAGAAACGCTGGTGATCCTGCACGGCAAAGGCGAGGCGCAAATCGAAGGCGCCGCGGCCATGCCCATCGCTGAGAAAACGATCGCCTACATTCCGCCAGCGACGCGCCATAACGTCAAGAACACCGGCGACGCGCCGCTCGAATACGTCTATGTGGTCGCGCCCGCTGCCGAAAAATAGTCCCGCAGGCTAGTGGTTGTCGGTCTTGTTTTCGGCGATGTTGCGCACGTGAATCATGTCGCTGCGGCCGTCGAGAATTCCAGTGACCTGCACGTTCTTACCGAGGAATTTTCCGGCCTCTTCCTGAGGGTCGAGGTGATACCAGGCGTCGGTCGCATCATCGCGCAGGATGAAGCGTTCGCCATTCTGCGACATGATCTTGCCGGTGAAGGTTTGCACGGCGGCAGGATTGTCCGCCGGTGCGGCGTTCGCGGCAGGTGCGGGCGCGGCGTGAACGCGAGTGGATAGGCCGGGAGCAAACGAAATTGCAGCGCAAAATAAAATCGACAGGCCTAGCGCCGAAAATGATTTTTGCAAATTGCCCGTTGGTTCGGTCATGGGAACTCACCTCAGAGTTGGATTGGCCGGGATAGCCGGGGCACCCAAAGGTTATCGAACGACTCGCAACCGAATCTGTACGGTAATTCCCGTAAGACGAAAACTTTCGGGCTGTAGGGCCAACCTAGGGCGGCGGCGAGGGTTCGTCTTCCGTTGCGATGGCCACGGTTGATCCTACGGCAGCACCGTCAGCGCTAGCTCCAGCAGCAACGGATTTCACGGCGACGGTCGAGGCGCATGCAGCGACAGCCGCGGCCTTGGCCGCGGTTTTCGTGACGGCACTTGCTTTGCAGCACGCCGGGCAGCGTCCCGGGACCGGGACCGGGCGCGAGAAAAAATCGCGGGTGTCGTAGCGCGCCGGAGCAGCCGGACGCGGCTTCGGCGCGTGCGGGTCAGGGTAGACGCGCAGCGGGACGGTGATGACGTGAGTACACTCGATGAACTTCAGTTCGAAGCTCGTCGGCGCTGAGTTGGCGTCGTAGATATTTTCTTCGTCGGGCATGACTTCCCTCCTGTGGCGCAAGAGTCTGTCTGGTGAAATGATTGCCGGCACGCGACATCGAAGAGAGATCCTTCGTCGCACAAAACGCTCCTCTGGATGACGGCCAAGGGCGGCGCCGCGATGACGTTTCAAATGCCGTCACCCTCAATACCTCAACGAGAACGCCGCATCCGTCGTCACGGCCAATCGATCAGCGATGAACGCTGCGACCGCAATTCCGCGGCTGGGCACACCCGTAGAGCACTGCTCGTGAGTGCGATTCATTGTTTCGGTTCTCGGCGTTTCGGTCGTGGCGTCGTGGTTGACGCCTTGATGGTGACGATTACTGAAGCAAATCGCGGCGCCGCCTTTGGCCGTCATCCAGAGGAGCGCCGTTTGCGACGAAGGATCTCTCTTCGATTGCCGCTACTCCCAGGCGCCGAACGCTCGCGCGTTACAGCGAATCGTGGCGCGCGGGATTCATCGAGACGGCGAAGGCGTTGACGGTGGCGTCGTTTTTAGGGGCGTGGCGGTTGGGCCAGCGTGCATCAATATGTTCGAGCAAAATTTCCGCCTTCCAGACCGAATCGGCGAGGACGGCGCGAAGGGCCGCAGCGGAATCCTGATCGAGAAACATGATGCGCGGCGCAGCAATAAAAGCAGCACACAGGGCGAGGGTGGATTTTTGTGAGTCGTTCATGATGGCGCAGCATAGCATCTTCGCTTTTTGTTCGCCACAGGAAAAATCAGCGAAAATCCACCGGCGGCACAACGCGAAGCACGCTACCGCGGCTCGTCCGATCGCGGAGCGTCCACGACCGAAACGCCGCCCGGCCCGATGTAGAGTGCGGCGGCTCTGCCGCCGCTTTTCCGTTTGATGACGCTTCGCCCAATGCCGCAAGCGCGAAGCGCTGGCAAACTTCCCCACC
The DNA here is from genome assembly GCA_963711325.1 of uncultured Acidobacteriota bacterium. Classification (GTDB taxonomy): domain Bacteria; phylum Acidobacteriota; class Terriglobia; order Acidiferrales; family UBA7541; genus Palsa-295. The sequence continues at coordinate 1,281,255 of CAVQDR010000003.1, forward strand.
CTCAAAGACGAAGTACAGCTAAAGATTTGCGCCCGCGCTTCGCGCTCGATGCTTTCCGGATGCGGGCCGCTTTGGAAAAGCGGCGGCAGAGCCGCCGCACTCTATAATGTTGGGCGCCGGCGAGCGAGCAGCGGCGATAGAACGGGCTTGCCGGGCGCCGGGCCGGGCGCGCTGAGGAATTCAACGACGGGTTGAAAATTTCAACGTGGGAGGGCCTTGTTTCCCGGCGCCGGGATCTTGCGGCTGCAAGCTTTCGCGGAGCTAAGTGGCTTGGCGGCAATGGCCTGCGTGGTCCTGGGCTGGCGGCGCACAGCCGGCTGGTGGAATGGCTCGCGGCGTGCAATCGTATCAGTGCCGGTTCGAAGCGGGATGCGAACCGGGACGAAAAGTGGGCCGGCCCTGAAATCTTAAATACGGAGGACATCATGAAAGCGACCAAGAAAGCGAAGTCAGCAAAGAAAGTGGCGATGCACAAGGGAAAATCGCTGGAAGCGGTGAAACCGTTGACCAAGATCGCGGCTGGACCGCACGACTCCAGCCCTGCGCCGACGGGAACTATCAGTCTCCCCTACAACAAGATCGAGTGGACGTATAAGAGCTAAGCTGCGGATCAGGCTCGCCGCAGATGAGCCGCTGCTAAGTGTTGCGCCGGGCGCGTGAGTTCTCCGCCCCGGCGTTTTTTTTTGCTTGGAATTTGGTTTGTGTAGCGGCCACCTTCAGGTGGGCCTGTTGATTTTAATTTTTGGATTTAGGACGCGCTGTCCTCAGGGGCTAAAGCCCGGGTTCCGGTTCCTTTTATGTCGGAGCTAAAGCTCCGACCCCCTAAAAAAACAAAGGCCTGGTTAGCTTTTGGCCGGTTTGTTGGCGGCACTGGGGACGCGGCTTTTCAGGAATTTGATTTGGCCGTCGTGGTTGGATTCGTGTTCGGCGACGTGAAACCATTTCCCGTAGTTGTTCGAACTAAAATCGCCTTCGGTGGTCGCGGTGGCGAGCCACTTGTCGTCGACTTTGCGGAGGCCGGCGAGTGTATTCTCCCGCGAAGTGTGCAGCGCGTCCAAATAATATTCGAGCGGGTGGCCTTTGATGGCTTGGCGCGCGGGCTCATCGAGATTCATGGGCACGTCCCATTTTTTCTTCAGGTCTTCGGGCATGGCGTCCCACTTCGCGCCGTTGAAAGTATTCGCGGCGTAATAAGTTTCGGTCGCGGCCAGATGCAGCAGCAACGCGCCGATGGTGTTGGCTTTGGCGTCGAGCAGCCAATCGAGATCGGCCATGGTCAGGCCCTGCACGTTGTGCACGACCTGATCGCGAGTGAACGCCAGCATCGATACCAGCGTGCCGACTTCCGGCGTGAATCCGGGCGCGGGCCGATGACCCAGGAGTCATCGGCAGCGGCGGCAGATGGCGCGAACGTCGATGCGGCAATGCCGGTGCCAGCCAGCGCGGAAAAGCTCGCGGCGAAAGCGACGCTGGATTTCAAGATGGCGCGGCGGTGCGGCAAACATTCGAGTGGAAGCATGTGAATCCTCCGTACGACGGATGAGTTTCAGGCGAGCTGCGAATGCGGAAATCATAGCGCGGCCGGAGCGGTGTGGCGAGGGATTCTGCGTGTCGTTTTCGAGAGCACCCGGCGGCTGCGGACTGGGCAAGAAGGAGATCCTTCGTCGCAGAAAACGCTCCTCTGGATGACGGCCAAGTGCGGCTTGCGATGGGGCAGCAATAACCGTCACCATCAATCAATGGGCGCTGCGGCGAAAATCGCATGTCGAGCCGGACAGGAGCGAAGCGGCGGAACACGTTGGGTGAAATTCAGCTCACGGCAGGTGCTGCAGCGCGTTCGCCGAACATTTTGGAGGGCGGTGGCTCTGCCACCGCTTTTGACACGCCAGCGCCGGGAGAAATTGATCGAGCGCGAAGCGCTGGCTCGAATGCGCATCTTGGGTTGCGCGTTGTGGCACCGGCGGGAAAGCCGGCGGATGCGCTTCGCGCTGGATCGTCTGGTGGCGCGTGATGTTTCGGGAAAGCGGCGGCAGAGCCGCCGCACTCCACAATGGGCTGGGCGCGATTTTCTGTTTAGCACGCTCCGCGATACATCTTGGTATGGGCGGCGCGCTTCGCGGGCGGAGCCGGTCGCGCGTTCGCGGCCGAGGTAGCCAGAGTTTCTGCGGTGGTTTACGATGAAGGCGAGGGGCTACGACCGATGAGCAAAGTGCGGGTAGCAAGTTTTGGAATTTCTTTGGATGGTTTTGGCGCCGGGCCGCGGCAGGATTTGCAGAATCCGATGGGCGTCGGCGGCATGGCGCTGCATCAATGGGCTTTTGCCACGCCGACGTTTCGGAAGATGATGGGCCGCGAAGGCGGCGAGGCCGGGGTCGGCGAAGATTTCGCGCAGCGCGGATTTCGTAACCTCGGCGCGTGGATTCTGGGGCGCAATATGTTCGGGCCGGTACGCGGCCCGTGGCCGGCCGAGAGCTGGGATGGCTGGTGGGGTGATGAACCTCCGTATCACGTGCCGGTTTTCGTGTTGACGCATCACGCACGCGAGCCGCTGGTGATGAAGGGCGGCACCACATTTTATTTTGTCACCGAAGGAATTCATGCGGCACTGGAACGCGCGCGCGCCGGGGCCAACGGAAAAGACGTGCGCATCGGCGGAGGCACCGCTACGATTCGCCAGTATTTGCAGGCTGGCGCGATCGATGAAATGCATCTCGCCGTGGCGCCCGCGATTCTTGGCGAAGGCGAAGCGCTCTTCGCCGGAATCGATCTGGTGAAGCTGGGTTACCAGTGCACCGAACACGCCGCGACACCGCTGGCGATGCACGTGGTGCTGACGCGGAGTAAGTAACTCTGGAGGCGCTTCGGTTCGGAATGTAAGGGTGGCCCATCCTTCGCGTTTTTCGGAGGGTGGGGCGGGCTGGGCAAGAAGGAGATCCTTCGTCGCGAAGTACGCTCCTCTGGATGACGGCCAAGTACGGCTGGCGATGGAGCAGCAATAACCGTCACCGTCAAACAGCTAGCGCTACGGATGCGAAGAAAAGTCGACGGCCAGCCTGCGAATGCGGCTCAGCGCGCGCCGCTCTTCCCTTTTCGACTTTCTAATTTCGCTTTTCCAGCTTCTGCTTTCGCGGCGGGAGTTCGTTGATGAAGCCGCGGCAATTCTTGGCCCCGCACTTGCACGGTGTGCGAACGGCGTTCGCCGGGAAACGGTAATCGATCAGCAGCTCTTCCCCGCTTCGGATTTTGCGTTTGCTGAAATATAAAATGTGGCCGCGCAGCCGGCGGACGTGCAGGTTGGGATCGCAACTGTGATTGATGATCACCGCGCCGTTGCCGCCGTCGTCGCCATCGACGAGCCAGTTCGAATCGAGCAGAAACAGAGATACGCGGCTAACCTTTCCCGGCACGTACGTTTTTTTCCATTCGCGCGTCACCTGGCGCCGACTGACATGCGCGCCTTTGTATTCGATGACTTTGTGGCGCGCGGGAATAGCCTCGAGCGCGAAGACGCCCCAACGATGGACGCGGGAGCGGCGGACTTCGAGGCGAAACGGGCTTTCGCCCTGCGCCAGAGTGGGCGCGAGATCGGGTGCGCGACGGGCCACGGGCTGGCGGCGATGTTTCATTTTTGCTGCGGGCGTTGCAGATAATGCGTGCGGCGGCGCTCAGCCACGGATGGCTGAGCGGATAAAAGAAATCGGCCGGGACACGGCGGCCGATTCTTGGTTTTAGTTTTTTACGGCGACGAGCTTGAAGGTGAAGGTCAACGGCGCTTTGGTATCTTCGAGCTTTTTGGCCTTGTGCAATTTTTTCGTGGCTACTTTTGCTCGTTTTTTTCCTGGCATTTGGGGCCTCCTAAAAACGGTTTGACCTGCGGCGGTACAGCGCGGCGAGGTTGCTGAGGCCCCGTCTCGTCGAGAGAAGATAATGCACGCGAGGGGCCAAGGTCTAGCGGGGATTTTTGGCGGTTTGAGGGCTCCGGCGGCGGGAACGGCGTTGAGATTTTCACCGGGGTGTTGAATTTGTGCCCGCATGCGCGCAATGGGCGGGGAGGCATTTGCATCGCGGCCGCTTCGCAAAGCGCTAGGGCGCGAGCGGGGCGCGCTATGGGGCGGGCAAGAAGGAGATCCTTCGTCGCAAACAGCAGCTCCTCTGGATGACGGCCAACTGCGGATCGCGATGAAGCGGCAGCTATCGTCACCATCAAACATCCGTGGCGCGGCAGAAAGGGAGTTGAGATCTTGCCGTTACGCTTTTACGAATTCGGTGCGGAATTTTGGGGCCAGCGCGGCGGCTTTTTCGCGGAAGACGGCGAACGCGGCGGCGTCTAACGCGGGCGGAGGAGTGGTGCGCGTTTCGACTACGACGCCGAGCTGGCGGAAGAAATCCTCCTGGCCCGCGGGCGCACAGATGCAGAACATCCGCGCCGGAGCCGGCGCGGAATTGTGGAACTGGTGCGGCGCGTTCGCCGGAATGTGAATGGTTTCGCCGGCGCGGATTTTTTGTTTGGCGCCACGAAACATCACGTCGAGTGAAGCAACGGCGCAAAGAGTGCGGCACCCGAAAATTGAGACGCGTCGTGGATTTTCGCGCCGATTTTCAACGTTCATACGTCATATGCGGTGTGTTGTGTTCTCCATTCAATTACTTTGCAGTTTCGCCTAGAATCCAAGTCGAAATGCGAATCGGGATTCGAATCGCGCGCGTGGTGCTCCGGGCTGGGCTGCTGCTGGCTTGCGTCACTCCTATCGCTCCAGTCGCGCTCGCGCAAGAACCCATCCGGGTGGAAACGGACCAGGTCGTAGTCCCTACGGTGGTCTTCGATAAGAAACTTTACGCGCACAAGAACGACCTGCGCGAGCGGATCGATAAGGACCCGCATTTCTGGGATACCATTGCCATTAAGGATTTGGCCGCCGGCGATTTTCATTTATCCGAAGACGGCAAGGAACAGACCATCGTCAGCGCAAAACTCGAAGCGCCCACGGCGATGATGGTGCAGGACAATCGCGGCCAGCACTTGGAAAGCGTGGGCACCGGCGGCGGACGATGGAGCGATCCCGACACCGAGTTTATGTCCTGGAGTTTTCCCCACTATCTGGTCAGCTACTGGCCGCCGTATTCGGCGCCGGGCAGTTGCCATCAAGTGCAGGTCACGGTGGGGCGCGCGAATCTGGAGGTTTTCGCTCGCAGTGAATACTGCAACACCAAACATCCGGCCACCGACCCGCTGAACGGCACGGCGTTCGGCCAGAAGATGGAAAAAGATCTGGCGCAACACGGTGATGGAACAATCGAAACGACCGCGCGGGCCTACGCGTTTCACGGCCCGGATGGCGAGAGCCGCGCGTACCTGACGCTGGAATTTCCTCCGGGAGTGCTGAAACACGAGATGCGCGGCGACAAACTTTACGCCAGCATTGGCTTGCTGGGGACAATTCACAGCCAGGATGGAAAGCTGGTGCAACGCTTCAGCGATTTTGCGTGCTGTGATTACGGCAATCAAAAACATTCGTTCTGGAAAGCCCTCAAGGAAGCGATCCCGGATGAGCGCACGACCACGCTGGTTCCCGACCGCTACGACACGCAGTTCGACGGCCTGGCGCCGGGAGACTACGTTCTGGATGTGGTGTTGAGCGACGGTGAGAATTACGGGCGGCGGAAGATTCCGCTGCACGTTCCGGATTTAACGGGCAGCGAACTGAGCATCAGCGAGATCGCGCTGTGCGGGCGAGTGCGAACCAAGGGAACCGCTGCGCCCGACGCGCTGGAGACCAAGGCCGGGCGGTACAGTCCCTTGCGCAGCAGGGGCGCTGAATTTGTCCCAGTGGCCGACGCGGTGATAACGAAGTACGCCACTGAAGCCGTTTCCTCTTTGTACTTTTACTTCGAGATTTATGCCCCGCGAATCGCGGGGGCGCCGGCGATCACCGCACTCGAAGCGCACATGCGAGTGGTTGATGCGCTAACCGGCGATACCAAAGCTGATTTAGGAAACGTGGATGCACTTTCGTACCAGACCGGCCAAAGCCCATTTATTTTTGTCGGCCGCGGTTTGCGCCTGGATGCTTACGGCGTAGGCTCGTACGATTTGGAAATCCAGGTCACGGATTCAGCCGGCCGCACCACGCCTTGGAAAAAAACACCATTTACGATCGAGCTCTCGGTCTTCGGCACGTCCAGGGTTCGCTCGCATCCATAAATTCAAGAGTAAGCTGTGCGTCTCATGAAACGTTCCGATCACTGTTGCGTCGTTACCCACTCCTATATGCTCAGCTTCTTTAAGTGTTCTTAAGTAATCGAATGTGATTAAGATGATGCAAATGTTCCTGGCTGATCCGATCCGCTGGTCTGACCCGCGCACTTGGCCGTGGATGGTTTACGTTTGGCTGGTCTTCATTCTGGCAGGCTGGGCAAAGCCGGCCTGGCAATGGATGCAGCGGCGGCGGGCGGAGAGTTGGCCGACCACCGCCGGGACCATCGAATCGGTTTCGCTGGGCGAAGCGAAACGAAATTTCTTTTCGCCGACGCCCGCGAGGAAAGCGGAGCCGTTTGTGGTGGAACTGGGATATTCATATTGGGCCATGGGGCAATCTGCAACTGGGATGTACCGGCGCGGATTCAGCAGCAATGAAGAGGCTTGGGAATTTCAGCAGGATCTGAAAGGAAAGCCGATCGCGATTCGCTACAATCCAAATAAGCCCGCCCAATCCGTTTTATCCGAGTCGTCCCTCGAGACGTTGCTGCAAACACGACCGCAGCGCGCGGTCAGTGAATATTTCGCGTCGGTCGGGAAACTTTCCCTTTCACCGCTGGCCAGAAACTTTCTATGGGTGTTTGTCATCCTGGCGGCCGGAGGGTTCGCCGTAAGCGTTTGGTTTCACTTGTCGGCTCTGGCCGGCCGATGGTCGCCTCCCGAAGAAATTCTTGCGATTCTAAACCCGGGAATTTTTGTGGTGTGCATACCGGCGATTCTAGTGGTGAGCTGGAAGGTCGATAGTTCCCGGCAGAAGGAATATTTGAAGATCGGATTGAAGGGAGCGCCCGATTGGATGCGCTACCTGGTGTACGGTTTTCTCGTTTATGCGGTCCTCTACCTTCCGTTTAGCTGGTTTCAAGCTCTGAACCATAGTGGCTCCGGCGCGTCGTCTTGGGGCGCGCGCGGAGCTTCGGCAAACTCGATGGCTTTCTATTTCACAGCTTTCGCCATTTTGTACACCGCGGTGATCACCGCGAATCCGGAGCGGCGCTGCGCCAACGGACATTTCGTTCCAGAACGCGCCAATTCCTGCACGATATGCGGCAAGCCGGTTGTTCCGTCGTGAAAGCGTAGCCGCTTGCTCGACTATTTACCCGCGGCTTTTATTTTGGTGCCGTAGTCGAGGCTGGTGTACCAGTCGCCGCGGCCTTGCGGGGTTAAATCTAGAAAATGCCAGATGGGGGCGAGCAGGTCGATGCCGCGCTCGTTGATCTCCGGGCTCATCCACGGATGCGCGGTATAGAAATGCTGGACGCGGCCGGCGGCGTCGCGGGTGAAAACGGAAATAGTGGAATCCTGGCCGCCCTCGCGATTCTCGCTGCCGAAATCGTATTTGAAAGTGCTGTGGGCGGCGCTGACCAGGCGCAATTTATCCCAGCCGCGAGTGCGGGCGAACGCGCGCAGCGTGCGAACGTCGGCGGCGGCGACCACCGCGAAATCGATTTTCTGGGCGAGGTGATGCGCGACGCCGTTGGCGCCATCGATCCACGCCGTACACATCGGGCAGGCCTTCGGGTTTTTCTTGCCGAACATGAAGTGGTAGATGACCAGCGCGCGGTCGGGCTGGGTGAAAAGTTCGCTGAGACGCACGGAGTGAACCGGGGCGTCGCCGGCGTGCAGGTCGCGCGGGCCTTCGTCGAATTCATATTCCTGCACCGCGGCGCCCGGCGGAAGATGGCGGCGCAGCTCAGCGACGCGTTCGCGCTGGCGCATCAATTCAATTTCCGCGAGGCGGAGGTCTTCGCGCTTGGCGAGGTAGTCGGCAGGCTCGTTGGTGAGGTTGGTCTGGGGGTAGGCGCCGTCGATCGTTTTGCGAACCATGATGGGTACCTCCTGCTGCGATTTTCTCCCCCGCTGACGAGGAGATGCAAGGACTCTCTCGCGATTACGGCATTTGCTGTAGGGCGTGCGCGGAATGTGGTGGAACGAGCTTCTGAAGTTTGAGGGTCGGAGCAATAGCTCCGACAATGACCACGACGATCATCAGGGGCTTTAACCCCTGAGGCAGGTCTTTTCTATTCCTACTCTTGTAGCGAATATGGGTGGGGCCGCCACTTCGATCGGGCCGACTTGCGACCTTGCCGCTAAAAAAAAGTCTTTCTTCAGGGGCTAAACCCCCAGGTTTCAGGCCAGCTGAATGTCGGAGCTGAAGCTCCGACCCCCTAAACTGCCCGTTCTCGCGCGCTTACGTTTTCGAGTTCGTGCGCGCTAACCGGCGATGGTAGAGGACCAGCGCGAGAATCAAGATGGGCACCACGAATTCGAAAATTAGGAATATGCCGGCGTTATATTCGGCGTGATTGCTGCGCAGGCGCATATCGCGGACGTGGCCGATGGCGTCGCCGAGCAGCCAAACCGCATTGGCGATCGCGGTGGCCAGCCAAAACCCGCCGCGAAAAAATAAACACAGCACGCCGAGGACGCCGATGGTGAGGTCGGCCATGCCCACTTCGTATTCGTAGGGGCTGGTGGCCCAGCCGATTCGCGCGGAGGCTTCGACCGGCTGGAACACGTGATAGTAGGCGGTGAACAATCCCATCACGCCGACGTAAATGAAAAACAAATAGACCAGGTAGGTGCCGACCACGTGGAGCGCCGAGCTGCGGCGTTTGGCGGAAACAATCAGATGGATCGACGCAGCGACCAAAGCTAGAACCGCGAAAAATATCTGGAGCATCCCCTGGACCTCCCCGGCGCGAGTTTCGCGGAATCATACTTCATTTCCGGCGGGGAAATTACAGAGGCCAGAGCGGCGGCTGAAGAAGCCGCCGCTCTTCCCTTTTCACCTTTCTATTTCTATCTGGCGCTTCCTACGCTGGCGGTCTGGAACACCGTCGCGTTGTCGATGTCCGCAATCATTCCGGTCGTCTGCGTCGGGCGCCAGCCCAGCCGCTGCTGGGTCAGCGTGCTGGATGCCACCAAATCCACGCCGGCGAAAAACGACATCCAGCCAAAATGCGCGGCGGCTTCTTCCGGATACTTCGACACCACCGGAATTTTAAATCCGCGGCCGATGGCTTCGGCGATGTCGCGCGAGGTCACGCCTTCTTCCGCCACCGCGTGATATCTTGCGCCGGCCGTTCCCTTCTCCAGCGCAAGCCGGTACAGCGGCGCAATGTCGCGCCGATGGATCGCCGCCCAGCGGTTCTTGCCTTCGCCGACGTACGCGGAGATTTTTTTCTCGCGCGCCAGCGAAATCAGCCAGGTGACCAGGCCGTGCTTCTCGCGGTCGTGCACCTGCGGGACGCGCATCACCATGGCGCGAACGCCGCGCGGCACCTGCGCCAGTGCGGTCTGCTCCGAAACGCGCGGCGGTCGGTTCGGGCCTTCGGCTGGCGATTCGTCTTCGGTTCGCGCCGCGATTCCGGCGGTAACGATCAACGGGCGATTCGAACCCGCGAGCGCATCGCCGATGGCTTCGATCGCGCGCCGGTCCTGCTCGCAACCCGCCTGAAACCTGGCGAACCCGTCGGTCCCGGTGGTCGTCGCCCAGGAATGATCGAACCCGCAATGAATCACGCCATCGGACGCGGCCGCCGCGCTGCGCAAACTTTCTACGTCAGCAAGATCGCCGCGTTGCACTTCGGCTCCCTGCGAGGTTAAAGCTTTGGCGCCCTCATCGGAACGCGAAAGCCCGAGCACTTTGTGGCCTGATCGAATCAGGTCGTCAACAATCGTGGAACCGATAAATCCCGTGGCACCTGTTACGAATACGCGCATATTTTTTCCTCCAAATGATGGATGATGATTTCCGCAAATGGCCTGCCGGGCGTCGGCCTCGAAATCTGAAACCAACGAGGCGTTGACGCGGCCCGGGCGCTTCTGGTAAAACGGAGATACTCTCCGCATCTATGAGACTACCGGAGACAGTCTCCGGTTGCAAGTATTTTATGGTTTAGGCAGGAAATGCCCAAGAAGAACCCAAAACCCGCCGCCCGCAAGCCCCGCACCGATGCCCTGCGCAACCGCGAGCGGCTGCTGCAAATCGCCAAGCAGGCCTTCAGCCGCCACGGCGCAAATGCCAGCCTCGACGACATCGCCAAGCAAGCCGGCGTCGGCCCTGGAACTTTGTATCGCCACTTCCCCACCCGCGATGCGCTGATCGAAGCGGTCTATCACGCGGAAGTCGAAAAGCTGGCGTCAGCGGCGCGCGAATATGCCGCGTCGAAGCCGCCGCTCGAAGCCTTGCGCGCCTGGATGCTGCTGTTCATCGATTATTTTGAAGCCAAGCACATCATCGCGCCGGCGCTGAACACTTTGTCGGGCGGCCCCAAGAAGTTGTATGAAGGTTCGCGTGGCGCGATCAACGGCGCGATCGAGCTGCTGGTCCAGCGCGCCGTCAAGAGCGGCGATCTGCGCCGCGACGTCGAGCCTTACGATTTTATTCTGCCGCTCATCGGCGTCGCCTTCGTGCCTTCAAATCCAGACTGGCTTCCCAGCGCAAAACGACTCGTCAACATTTTGATCAACGGCTCCCACCCGTTGAAATAAGCACTCCTGGCAGTCACCGCCTCGAGGATCTTGTCGTAGGGTCAGTTACAAAACTCGAATTGCCACTCGGCAGGAATCATCGAAATTGTTTTCTGACTGAGCGAACCGTATGGAACTTTTCCAAGCCCGCGATGCGCATCGCCAACGCGTATTTCGTACTTGAGTTCACCTGAAGCTTCGGCGAGCAGAATCGAACAAGGCTCGCCCCACTCTGTAACAATCCCTTTGTCGCCCCAGATCATTATCCCGTGCAGTCGCAGGTCTGGATTATTGCGATTCAGCGGGTCGTCTATTCCGACTGGAAGAATAGAATCGACCCACCAATAACGATTCCATGTGTCATCCTTTTCCAGCAGGCGCCCCAATAGTCTTGATACGCCAGAGTAAATGTCTCTCAGCTCTTTTTCCTGTTCATCATCCGATCCGGACTCGCAGGCGCGCGCATAAGCATGCATCGAATCAAGAATCATTCTTTCCAGAGAACTGGCGTCTGCGCTTTCCATGGGACCCCTGTCCACCGAGTCTATCCCAAAGCTCGCGCGCTTTACGGTGCCACGTCAGGTAGCAGGCCTTGTTCCTGATACGCCGGAAGCATCACGGCGTGCACGTTGGGCAAATCCAGCGCGAAGAGAATGGAGCCGACGATGCAGCACGCGCCGGTGATCATCACCGTATGCGGCGCGCCGATTTTGTGCGCGACGGCGCCGGCGAAGAGGCTGCCGAAGGGCGAAGCGCCCACGAACGCCATGGTGTAGTAGCTCATCACTCGCGCGCGTTTGTCTTCGCTAACAAGCGATTGAATGATGGTGTTACTTGCCGCGGCCGTTTGCATCAAGCCGAAGCCGACGAAAGCCATCAATACGATGGAGAGCCACAGCACGCGCGAGAATCCAAAACAAATCAGCGACGCGCCGAGCATGGCCGAAGCGATCTGCACCATGCGCGTCAATCCCACGACCGATTTGCGAATCGCCAGCGAAATTGCGGACGTGACCGCGCCAATTCCGGTCGCGCCGGTGAGCCAGCCGAGCGTGTACGCGCCGCCGCCGAGGATTTGCCCGGCGAACAGCGGCAGCAGCACCGAATACGAATAGCCCATCAGACTGATCAAAGAAAAAAGCAGCAGGATGGTGCGAATCGGCCGGTAGCCGCGAACGTAATCCCAGCCTTCGCGCATTTGTTCCAGCATGGTGCTGGCTTTGCGCGGAATATTCAGCGGAGCGATATGCATCGCGAGCAGCGACGCGATGACCGCGAGGTAACTCAAGCCGTCGGCGAGAAAGCACCAGCCTTCGCCGAACTTCCCGATGACCAGGCCCGCTATGGCCGGACCGATCAGCCGCGCGCCATTGGCCATCGAAGAATTAATCGCGATGGCGTTGCTCAGGTCCGCGCGGTCTTCGACCATCTGAATCAGAAACGATTGCCGCCCGGGCATATCGAACGAATTGATCACGCCCTGCAGCGCGGCGAGAGCGATGATTTCCGGCAGCGTGATGATGTGCGCCAGAGTCAGCGCCGCGAGCGCGAGCGACTGCGCGGCTCCCGCGGCCTGCGTGCAGACCAGCAGCTTGCGCCGGTTCATGCGTTCGACCCACACGCCGGCAAACGGCGCGAGCAAAAACGCCGCGATGTATCCGCAGAACCCGACTACGCCGAGCAGCCATGCCGAATGCGTTAGCCGGTAGACCAGCCAGCTGGTGGCGAGGCGCGTCATCCAGGTGCCGATGACCGAGATGCTCTGCCCGAAGTAAAACAGTTTGAAATTGCGATGGCGCAACGCGCGCCAAGCGTGTGAAAGCGAAACGCGCGGTGCCGCAGCGCTCACTGCGCCGCCGCTTTTCCCTGATGCAGCGCCTTTAGAACGTTTGCAGTGGTTTCCACCTGGCCGATGCGGGGAAAGAATTTGTCGATGCTATAGCGATGCCCTTCTTCGGTGCGGTCGGTCATCGCGTCCGAAATGAAAACGACGTTGTAGCCGAGGTCGAAACCGGCGCGGCCGGTGGATTCGACGCCGGAGCCGGTGGCGATTCCGGCGAGAAAGATCTGAGTGACGCCGCGGCGGCGAAGTTCGGCATCGAGCGCGGTGCCTTGAAAGGCGCCGACGCACTTCTTGCTGATCAGAATGTCCTGCGGCTGCGCGTCAAGTTCCGGCGCCAGCTCGGCGAAGTTGGACGGAAGCGAAGAAAGATTGGGACGCGGCGTATCGGTGCGGCCGGCGGGCGCGCCAACCACGTTAACCAGAACGACGGGCAAGTTGCGCTGGCGAAAAGCGCGGGCCAGTTCAGCGGCGCGGCCAACGATTTCCGCGGCGGGAGTCGGAAGCGGCATGACCACGATTCCCTTTTGCAGGTCGATGATTACCAGGGCGGTTACCGGATCAAGTACGGTGAGTGGCATATTATTTTTCCTCCCATGAATGAAATGCGTTTACTTCCCTGCGGCCTGCTTCGCCGCCGTTTCGTTGCCGACCAGGCGGCTCAGAATTTCTCCCGCCTCAAAAAGTGTTTCGCGTTCGCGGGGCTCGAGCTGCGCGATGGCATCGGCCAGCCATTTATGTTTCGCCGCGCGGACGCTGGCGCGTAGAGTCGCGCCTTTCGCGGTGATTTCGATATTCACCTGCCGCCCGTCCGTGGGATGCGCCTTGCGCCCGACCAGGCCCATTTCTTCCAGCGCCGCCACGGTCGTACCCATCGATTGCGGCTTCATGCTCTCCGCCCGCGCCAAATCGGCAATCGTCGCCGGCCCGTTCTTGACCAAACGGCCAAGCACGGCAGATTCGGTCAACGAGAGCTCGTGAGAGGCGGCCGCCGCGCGGATGCGGCGGATCAATGCGCCAATGGTCTGGGTAAATTCAAGGACGGCGGAATCGAGAGTAGGTCGCGGCATAGCCAAAGCATAGCAGCATAGAAGGATACCTTGCAAGTATGACTTGCAAGGTTAGCTGTCGGGCGCGTCTTCTCCAGCCGTCATTCTGAGCGGAGCGAAGAATCTCATCCAGTAGTGTGTCGCGCGGGCCTCCACGACGAGCGCGCTTTCGTCGTGGTAGTCTGGGCGCCGCAGCATGGATGAGATTCTTCGTCGCGAAAGTCGCTCCTCAGAATGACGGCGGGTTCTTGGTCGTGTGACAGTTGCGATGGCGCTTCGCGCTTGATTGTCACGCGTCGTGGCCGCTTCGGAAAAGCGGCGGCAGACCCGCCGCACTCTACATTGGGCTGGGCGGAGCTGTGGCTTGGGACGCTTCGCGATAGGCTACGGCGTGGGCAGTGCGCGCTTCGCGCCGAGAGGACACGCGGCGCATAAACACGCGACTCGCCGGCGCTTGCTGTGGCATCATTTCGCTCAAGGAGAGACCTCATGAACAAAAAGCTCATAAGCAAAATGCTGGGTTGTACCTTCGCACTACTCGTCGCAGTTCCCGGTGCCCTGCTGGCGCAGGAGAAGCCGGCGGACATGCCTGCCGCGCAAGCTCCGACCGCTTCGGGTAATCCAATCACGCAAAGCGAAAGAGGTCTCTACGGTTTTATCAGCGGCACGGTGGTCGCCGCGGCGCAGAAAATGCCTGAAGAAAACTATTCGTTCAAGCCCACGCCAGAGGTGCGCAGCTTCGGCCAGATCATCGGTCACGTGGCCGACGCGCAGTACATGTTCTGCTCGCGGGCCATCGGCGAAACCATGCCCATGAAGGACATCGAGAAAACCAAAACGTCGAAAGCCGATTTGATCGCCGCGCTGAAAGATGGAATTTCCTACTGCATGAACGCCTACGGCAGCATGACTGATGCGAAAGCCGCCGAGATGACCAAGATGATGGGTTTTCAGATGGCCCGGATCACCATTTTTTCGCTGAACACGGCGCATACCGACGAGCATTACGGGAATCTGGTCACCTACATGCGGCTGAAGGGTCTAGTGCCGCCGACCAGCGAGGATCACTCCGCGCCATCGGCCAAGTAACCCCAGAACCTAACGCGATGCAGACCGCGGCGCTTGGCAACAAGCGCCGCTTTTTTATTCTTCGCGCAACGCGCGAATCGGGTTCAGCGTGGCGGCCCGCCGCGCGGGAATCACGGCAGCGGCAAAAGCCGCCGCGGCGAGCGCCGCTGCAGTCAGCGCCAGAATGCGCGGGTCGTAGGGTTTCACGCCAAAAAGCTGCGCGGACATGGCGCGTCCCGCGGCAATCGTCACCGGAATGCCGATCGCCAGCGCGATGGCCATTTGCAGCAACGCGCCGTTCAGCACCAGTTTCAAAATGTTCCACTTCCCTGCTCCCAGCGCCATGCGAATGCCAATTTCATTCGTGCGCCGCTCGACCGAATACGCCGTAACCCCGTACAGCCCAATCGACGCCAGAATCAGCGCGACAAACCCAAAAAGCGAAACCAGTTTCGCGATCATGGCCTGCTGATTGAAGTTGTCGTCGACCTGCTTGCCGAAAGCGGTGAAATCCAGCACCGCGAGATCCTGATTGATGTCCGAAAGCGAATGCCGCAGCTGGGTTTCGAGCCCGGTCACTTTGCCGCGAGTCTCAACTTCGATCGCATTCAAATAATGCGAGCGATTCTCGAAGGTCACGAACCGCGGATCGTCGTACACCGTGCTCTGCGAAGACGGCAGAAAATACATCGGCCGGATTTTTTCAGAAGGGTCGAGGTACATGGTGTCTTCGGTGACGCCGACAATCTCGAAATTCCCGGCGTATTGCATGGCGATGTCTCCGAAGTGATGGCCGATCGCCGATTCGCCCTTGAAGAATTTCTTCTCGAACGTTTTATTCACCACGCCGACGTGCTGCGCGGCCTGCGAATCCGAATCTTTGAACGAGCGTCCCTCCACAACTTTAGTCCCCAGGGTTTCGAAATATCCCGGGCTGACGCGCACCCACGAGCATCCGTTCTGATTGGAATCCGGTGGAGGCGCGGGCTGGCCTTCGATGAAAACCGTTTCGCCCCAGTTGTCGCCCTCCATCGGGCTGTACATCGAAAAACTTACCTGCGCGACGCCAGGAATCGCCGAAATCGTATCGTGCAGCTGGCGGTAGAGCGCGTCGAGCTGCTCGGGTTTGTATCCGGCCATCTGCGGATCGATGTGCAGGATGTAGCGGTTCGGCGTTTCGAACCCGAAACTCTGGTTGTGCATGTTGTGCAAACTTTGGGTCAACAATCCAGCGGCGGAGAGCAGGACGAGCGAGAGCGCGGCCTGCGCGATGACCAAAGATTTCTGCGCCCAGCCGGCTCGTCCGGTGTTTCCGCGTCCCGCGCCACGCAACGCATCCGCCGGAGCCGATTTCGCCGTGACCCACGCCGGAGCAACTCCGAACAAAATTCCGGTGAGCAGCGCGACCGCAAACGTGAACGCCAGTACCGGCAGCGACGGCGACGCGTGAATCGCTACGTACGTATCCTGAAACGCGAGCCGCAGAATCGCGCTGGTGCCGATGTACGCCAGCGCAACTCCAGCGATGCCGCCCAGCACCGCAAGCACGATACTTTCCGTGAGAACCTGGCGAATCTGCCGCGTCGGCGGAGCGCCCAGCGCGGCGCGAATCGAAGTCTGCAATTTGCGCGTGCTGGCGCGCACCAGCATCAGGTTCGCCACATTGGCGCAGGCGATGACCAGCACCAGCGCCGAAATCCACATCAGCAATCGCAAGCCGGCCTGATATTGATCGCGCAGTTGCTGAATTCCGCCGCCTCCCGGCGCCAGATGCAAAGTTTGCTTGGACACCATGTCGCGTTCGCCGGGCTGCAGTTTGGCGATGGGGCTCAGCAGCCACTGCTGCAGTTCGACTTGCATGTGCGCTTCGATTTGTTTTTGGTCGGCGCCGGGCTGGATGCGCCCAATGACGTCCAGCCAATCCTGCTGCGGAAAATCCATGATGCTGCTGACGCCATCGATCAGCGGTTCCTGCGCCAGCGGAATCCAGAACGCGGCGGGGTCCTGCAGCCGGTCGCCAAAAAATCGCGGCGGCGCGATGCCCACCACGGTGAACGGCTGGCCGTTAAAAAGAAAACTACTGCCGACGATGGAGCGGTCCGAGCCGAATTTATTTTGCCAGGCGCGATAGCTGATCACCGCCACGGGCGAAGCGCCTTTGGCGTCGTCCTGCATGGAGAACATGCGTCCGGCGTAGGGGCTGATGCCAAACATGGTGAAATAATTTCCGCTGACGAATTCGGTGCGCAGTGATTCGGCGGCATTGGAAGAGCCGCCGCGGCGAATCCCAGTCAGCTGCCCGCCGGATTGCATCGCGGCCATCTCGACGAAGCCGGGAGTATTGTCGCGAAACGTTTTGTATTTATCGTAGGAGAAAAGCGACCAATCGTCCTGCAATCCGCCGTTGACGCAGCAATTTTCACGGTCGCCAATGCGGACGAGTTCGCTGGGCTTGGCTACCGGCAGCGAATTCAGCAGCACGGCGTGCACCAGCGTGAAAATCGCGGTGGTCGCCCCAATGCCGAGAGCCAGAGTCAAAACCGCGGTAACCGTAAAAATCGGCGCGCGCGCAAATTGCCGCAACGCGTATTGGATGTCTTTCATCGGGGACCAAGCCTCCGTGGAAGTATACGAAGGCAAGCCAGGATTTGTTCACGGAGTTAAGAGAGAAAAATCAGGCAGGATGCCAGCATCGTGCGCGAAGCGCGCGCCGCCCGCGCTCCGAAGCATCGCGTAAGCCTCTCGAATGAGGCATAGCCCAGCCCATTTTGGAGTGCGGCGGCTCTGCCGCCGCTTTTCCGAAGAAG
This sequence comes from uncultured Acidobacteriota bacterium, assembly GCA_963711325.1. GTDB lineage: Bacteria > Acidobacteriota > Terriglobia > Acidiferrales > UBA7541 > Palsa-295. The sequence goes on from CAVQDR010000003.1 coordinate 1,298,748, forward strand.
CCCGCGCTACAAACGCGCCTGGCGCGAAACGCCTCCGACAAACCTCACCGAATCGCATCAAGCGCTTTTGAGGGTGGCCCATCCTTCGCGCATCTGGAAGGGTGGGGGCCTTTGATTTTGCCTTTGCCGTTCCGGGTGCCGCACTCTTTGCGCTATGCCTTTCAGCAAAGGGTGCGGGTTTAGACGCCACCATACCGAAAAATAATCCGCCTCGCTCGCTTGTCATCTAAACCCGCACCCTTTGCTAAGAATCAAAACGCAAAGAGTGCGGCACCCGAAAAATCCTCTCGCGGAGCCACGGGTGTGTGGCGCTTCGCGCTGGGATAATTTGCGGCGGGGTGATGATCGGAAAAGCGGCGGCAGAGCCGCCGCACTCCAAAATGGGCTGGGAGCGTTTTAGTTCGAGAAGCTTGCGCGGGAAGCTTGGGCCCGGGCGGCGCGCGCTTCGCGCTGGATGATCGGGCGAGGTGGCTTTGCGAAACGCATTGATGCTGCGGGCGCGAAAAACGAAGTCAAAAGCCCCACCCTAAAATTCAACTACGCGCGACGGATTACGCTGTGGGCGCTTTCGCGAACTTCATCGCTACGGCGTTCATGCAGTAGCGCAGGCCGGTGGGATTCGGGCCATCGTCGAACACATGGCCCAGATGCGCGGCGCAACGCGTGCAGGAAACGGCGGTGCGGGCCATGCCGAAGGTATGGTCCGTGGTTTCGACTACGTTTTCTTTCGCGATGGGCTGCCAAAAACTCGGCCAGCCGGTGCCGGATTCGAACTTCGTATTCGCGTTGTACAGCGCGGTGTCGCAGCAGATGCAGCGAAAAACTCCGGGCTGATGGTCGTTGGGATTTTCGTTGGTGTACGGATGCTCGGTGCCCTCTTCGCGCGCGACCTCGAAGGAATCCGGCGAGAGCTGCTTCTGCCATTCGGCGTTGGTCTTCACGATCATCGGCACGGTGACTTCGTCTTTGCGCACGCCAGCGTCGGTGAATTCGACGATCTTCACCATCTTCGGCGGGCCGCCCGGAACAGGATTCGCGCCGGCCGCGGCTTCCACTCCGCGGTCTTGCGGGTAGAAGCGCGAGAAAACGAAAGCCGCGATGCCGGCTCCGATGGCCAGAAAAAACGATCGGCGCCCCAGCGAAGGAGTCGTCTCGGAACCGGCCTGTTGGTCCTTATGTGCATCGAATGAAAGCATTTGGGTCCTCGCGATAGGCGGCTGGTATAGCTGTATATAAGGATACGCGGGAAAGCCGCCCTTTGGTTTGATTCCCAACCCCAGCGAAGGTTTCAGCCCGCTTTGCGCAGTTAGCCCCGCCAGGATTGGAACTTTCGCGCTGGTCGCCCATCAGACTACTAGCCCAAGCAACGAGGCCGCAGGCGCGCCGCCCGCACCACATGAATTTAGCGACGCGGCAATATTTTTTGGGTGGCGCAAAACATTTTAGAGTGCGGCGGCAGGATCGAGTTTAAAAGGCGGTGAAAAATGTCGCGAAGTTTGCTGATCACGATCGGGATTCTTGCAGTGGGGTTGCTGGGGGAATTTGCGCTGCCGATCGTACGCGCGCGCAATGTAGAAAACTTCATGCAAGGTACCGCGCTGCCGGCGCGTTCGCCCGCGGATACCGCGCGCATGCCAGTCGTCGTTGAACTCTTCACCTCCGAAGGCTGCTCCGACTGCCCGCCTGCTGATACCCTGCTCGAAAAATTGGACCGCACGCAGCCGGTCGCGTCCGCGCAGGTGATCGTCCTCAGCGAACACGTCGACTACTGGAACGACATCGGCTGGCGCGATCCGTATTCTTCGCACGCCTACAGCGAACGCCAGAATGATTACTCGGGCCACTTCGGCCTGGGCAGCGTCTACACGCCGCAGATGGTGGTCGACGGCCGCATCCAGTTCGTCGGCAGCGACGAACGCGGCGCCGTCCGCGCGATCGAAGCCGCCGCGCGTGCCGAGAAAATCTCAGTCACGCTTTCCAACACGCGTTTCGATGGCAACAGCGTCACCGTGCGCGTTGAAACCGGCGCAGCGCAGACCGACGCGGCCTTGCTGATCGCCGTCGAAGACGAAAGCGATACGTCCAGCGTGACCCGCGGCGAAAATTCCGGCCGCACGCTGAAACATGTCGCCGTGGTGCGGGAGATGACCCAGGTGGGAAGTATTGGCCGTTCGCAGGCTTTCGCCAAAGACGTCACCGTGAAGTTCAGCCGCGACGGCAATTCGAATTACCGCGTCGTAGCGCTGGTGCAGGATCCTTCTTCGGGCGCGATCATCGGCGCAGGCTCAGCGCGGCTTTCGAATTGAAGCCGGCGACGGCAAAGGCTCAGGGAAAAATGCGGCTCGCGCTGGCCTTGGTGTTGTTCCTAATTTTCGCGGTGCTCGTAAAGGCGCAAAACGAAAAAGCATCTCCGGCGGCGGCAGCTGCGGCCCCGGCGGCGGGATTGACCGTCGGCGAAAAAGCGCCGGAATTCGAAGGCGCGGATCAATTCGGCCACGCGGTAACCAACGAAACCCTGCGCGGTTCGCGTGGCACCATCGTTTTATTTTTTCGTTCCGCCGATTGGTGACCTTTCTGCAAAGCGCAGCTGGTCCAGCTGCAAAATTCCAAAACGAAATTCGAGCAGCAAGGTGTCAAGTTGGTCGCGGTAAGCTATGACAGCCCGGCCATTCTGAAGGAATTTGCCGAGCGCCACGGAATTGAATTCCCGCTGGTCGGCGATCCCGATGGAAAAATCCTGCGCCAGTTCGGCGTCTTGAATGCCGAAGCCACCGGAATGAACAAAGGCATGGCGCATCCCGGATTTTTCTACCTCGACGCCTCCGGCGTGATTCGCGAAAAGTATTTCGTCGAGGTGAAAGACACCGTCCGCTACACCGCCAACAACGTAATGGGCCGGCTCTTCCCCGAACTCAGCGAAGAAGTCAGCGCCAACGTCGACGCTCCGCACTTGAAACTGACGCTCGAGCAATCCGACCGGCAAGTCATCGCCGGCTCGCGCGTCAGCCTGATCGCTGAAATCGAACTGCAGCCGGACGTGCACGTCTACGCGCCGGGCGTGCAGGGCTACAAACCAATCGCGCTGGTGCTGAAAGACGCGGGCGGCCTCGATTTCGAGCCGGCCGTGTATCCCAACCCGAAAATTCTCTATCTCCCGGCGATTCAGGAACACGTTCCAGTCTTCGAAGGAAAATTCCGGGTCACGCAGGACGCGACGGTGGACGTTTCGAAGACGCGCGAGCTATTTCATTCCGCGCTCGCGTCCGAACGCAAAATCAAAATCGACGGCGAGCTGAAGTATCAAGCCTGCGACGACAAAGTCTGCTACCCGCCGGCCACCGTGCCAGTCACCTGGACTCTGGAAATTTTGCCACTCGATCTGAAGCGCTCGCCGGAAGACATCCGGCACAAGTAGGTTTTGCGTCCGCGACTGTCGCAGATTTGAGACGAGGTCTCAGCGTCGCGGCCGAATTGAGACGAAATCGCCAGCCCTGGCAAATGGCGCCGCGTAAGGCCTTTGCTATGTGTACCATTTTTGGTTGATCCTCCGGTGCGAATGGCAAGCGACTTGCCATGTCCACCCGGGGACTTCCCTTTGAGACACGCGAAAATGTCATTTCAACTGAGGTTCCGGTGTGCGGTATTTGCGCTGATGCTCTGCGGTGGCGCGTCGACCGCATTCGCGCAGTCGAACAGCAAAGCCTCGGGTTCCGCGGCTTTATCGAACGCGAGCGCGGCCAGCGCGAGCAGCGCCAACGACACTTCGAAGTCCACTGCCGCGAACACGACGAACTCTTCCGGCGCGCGCAAAGTCCGCACCAAAGTCGCTCCGGAATATCCGGCGCTGGCGCGGCAAGTCAACGTCACCGGCAAAGTAAAAATTTCCGCCACAGTTTCACCGGAAGGCCACGTGATCAGCACCAGAGTCCTCGGCGGTAGCCCGTTGCTCACCGAAGCCGCCAACACTGCCGTCAAGCAGTGGCGTTACGAGCCCTCCGCCAAAGAATCCGTCGAAATCGTCGAAGTAGATTTTTCCGGCAAGTAGCCCGCGTCGCGTAGTACTCCGCTCCTGGAAGATCCCGCACTGCGCAGCGCTCCAAATTAAAACGTATTTCGCCGCCGTTTCTGAAACCTTCCTGGAACCGCGGAATCATACGCCTGAGATTGAAATTGGTTCGCTTACCAGTTTTTCTCCGGGTGCCTGGGGGCGAACCAGTTTCGGTCTTTCGCGCGCAACGCAGCTATTTGATTTCGCGAAGCCGCACGCATTCGCCAGGCACGTCTTTAAAATCGCAATTCGAAAATCGAAGAGGAGCGAATCACACACCATGACTAAAAGCCGAAAAGTTTTGACCGCAGCCGCCGCTCTGGCGGGATTGCTGGCCGGAACCACCGCCAGCGTGCAGGCTTCCAATTTGCTGCCGGGAGCGTTTTCGTCCGCGTTCCACGCGCAGGAACAAGCGCCGGATCAGAATTCCGACAAGCAAGTGAAGGACAAGCATGCCTGCAAAGGCCACAATTCCTGCAAAGGAAATGGCGGCTGCAAATCCAGCGACAACGGTTGCAAGGGCAAGAATTCCTGCAAGGGCAAGGGCGGTTGCGCGACCGACGGCTCCAAGCCGCCGCAGGCCTAAGCTTCAACTTTTTTGCAAATGCGCGCGACGGCCGGACTCTCAGTCGCCGCGCGCATTTTTTTTGCGCCCAAATTATTTTCGCTTCGCCGCAGAAATTTTGCGCGACGCAGCCGTGCGTGTGACGAATTTGTGCGCCATCCCCAGTAAATCCCGCAAAATCTCCGGCGTAACCCGCGCCATCCGCACCAAAACCGCCGCGTACCCCCAATAATGGTCGGTGACGTAATACACTTCCGGCGCCGCCGCCAACAATTCCGCGCGCTCCTCGAAATCCACCCGCACCACCAGCGAATCCGGCTCCGCAGAACTATGCGATGGCAAACACGCCAAAAGTTTCCCGCGAACTTTCAGCGCGGGCTGCCCGTACGTCGTACTTTCCTCCACTCCCGGCAGCGCCAATCCAATTTTTCTTACCGTCTCGAAATTCAAAGCGCGTTTTTTCGCCATGCGCAGCACCTTCCCCGTTTTTTCCGCAGCGGCCATCTCCGCCGCCGAATTTTACAATGAAGCGGCGGCAGCCTCCCGCTCTTCCATTTTCCCTTTTTCTATTTTTTAGTTTGCATTTTCACGGCTCCAGGCGAAAGGGGTCGGCTGCTCCGCACTTTCGCTCCAGAAAATATTTTGCACCCGCCAGAAATTAGTGCTAGTCTCCCGCGCATAACGTTACAAGTTTTCAGGCCCGTTTCACCGTGGACTCGTCCGGCCTGTACCCAAACTGTCCTTTGGTACAGCTAGCTCCCAATCGCTCCGCCGTGATACTCCACTCGGTCAGAAACACTTTCACTGGTTCGTTCCAGCCGACCGAACCTCAAACCCTGAAGTTCGATTTCACGGTTCGCTTCACGCGATCCGAACTTAACTGCGGTTCTACGTCAGCACACTAAAAAGAGAGGAGTCCTATGAGCGAAGAGCACATTGCCGGCCCAAGTGTGACGGAAAGCAGCACAACTGTACCCGGGACCATTTCGAATGAGGCAAATGTGGCTGGCCAGGAACCGAAGAAGGGCTCCTCGCGCCGGTCATTTTTTGGCAAGGTCGGCGTGATGGCTGGCGGCGCAGCAGTAGCCGCGGCTGGCGTGCCGCTCGAAACGTTGTTGGGTTCGCGCTATACCACCGCGTCGGCGGCGACTTCGCCGACCGTGGCATCCACCACGACCGCGGCCACCTTGACGAGTGGTTCCTTCCCGGTAGGCGGCCAGGCCCGCAGAGCTTTCGTGCTGGCCGTTCGTGAACAAGCGGCGCTGGCTGAATTTGCCAAACCGATTCCGGCGCAAATTCCCAACACCGATGAAGCGGTCTACGCCAGCGACTTCTACATCGGAAACTTCACCAAGAATCTTCCGCACGATCAGCTCGGTCAAGTGAGTCCTGCGGCTTACAAAACTTTTCTGAAGGCCTGCACCACCGGCAAAGAGTCCGACTTCGAAGCCATCACCCTCGGCGGCACGGCGCCGTACGCCAGCCCGCAAGCGGGGCTCACCATAAACCTGGACGGCTCGGATACCGCGGCACTGGCGATTCCGCCGGCGCCGACGTTTAACAGCGCCGAACGTTCCGGCGAAATGGTCGAAGTCTACTGGCACGCGCTTTGCCGCGACGTGCCCTTCGCGCAATACGGCAACGAACCGCTCAGCACCGCGGCCATCGCGGATCTGAACAAACTCACTAACTTCAAGGGACCGAAACAGAACGGCCTGGTCACCGCGCAAACTTTGTTCCGCGGTTTTAGCGCCGCCGATTCCGTGGGCCCTTACATCTCGCAATTTTTCCTGCTGCCGACCACTTTCGGCCTGGGAAATTTTGCGGTCGACAATAATTTGGGCGCGCCGGCGCAGCAGTATTTCACCTACGCCCCGAACCTGGATTACATGACCGACCAGACCAATTTCCTGGCGGTGCAGAACGGCCAGTGCACGGTGCCGTCGCAGTCGCGCAGCATTTTCTTCGACTTCGGCAACAACCAGATTCTGGCCAATCCGTTGTATCTGCATGACGGCCGCAGCATGTGCGCGCTGGTGCACATCGACGAACTCTACCAGCATTATTATTTCGCGGCGGTGGCCATGCTGGCGGCGAACTTGCCGGCCAACCAGGGTTCACCGTATAGCGCCACACTCACTCCCAACGAAACGGCCTTCGCGCAGTACGGCGGCCCGCACATCACCGCGTTGATGGCTGACGCGGCGTTGCGCGCGCTCCGCACCGTGTGGTACCAGAAATATTACGTGCACCGCACGCTGCGTCCGGAGGAATTCGGCGGCTGGGTCAACAACATGATGAGCTCCAAGGGCACCTACCCGATTCAGCGCGACGTGCTCAATTCCACCGCGGCCCAGTCCGTCTTCACCAAGTACGGCACCTATTACTTGCCCATGGCTTACCCCGAAGGCTCGCCGACCCATCCGTCGTACGGCTCGGGTCACGCCACCGTCGGCGGCGCTTCGGTCACCGTGCTGAAGGCGTTCTTCAACGACAGCGCCACTCTTGCCAGCGCCGGCTTGACGCCGATGTATTCGCCGGACGGCGTCACACTGTTGCCCTACACCGGATCCGACGCGAGCCAAATGACCGTCGGCGGCGAACTGAACAAGCTCGCCTCCAACGTCGGCGTCGCGCGCGATACGTCGGGCATGCACTGGCGCAGCGATTACACCCAATCGCTGTTGCTCGGCGAACAGTCCGCGATCGACCTGCTGACTGACGTCATCAACACTTACCCGGAGTCCGGCGTCTACTTCCAGTTCACGAAGTTTGACGGCACTCCGATCACCATCACCAAGTCTTAGGTTCGGTTCGAGGTTGTTCCCCCGGCGGAGGCTCGCAGACTCTGCGGGCTTCCGCACAGCGCAATGCGCGGGGCCGGAGGTCGTCCGGCTCCGCGTGTTGCACAAACTGACGAACCGTAGCGCCAGGAAATTCGGCCAAGGACTGGGATGGATCAGAATTTTTCGTACACGAAAAATTTATTGCAAGCGACCGGCCGGTCAGAGCTGCGCGGAGCCGTGCGTCTGTTGTTCGGCCTGCACGCTGCAGCGATTTTGGTTTTGTTCGCGTTTGCGTTGCTGGTGCCGCGAACCGCCAAATCCGAAGAAGGCGTTTCGGTTTTGTACGCCGGCTCGCTCGCCGGAGTCATGGAAAACGGCGTCGGCCCCGCGTTTACGAAAGCTACCGGCACCGCCTATCAGGGCGAAGCCCAAGGTTCCCTCGGCGGCGCGCGCATGATTCGCGACAAGCTGCGCTTCCCCGACGTTTACATCAGCGCCGATCCCGCCGTGAACGATAAAGTTTTGATGGGTACCGCCAACGGCAATCTCGTGAATTGGTACATGACCGTCGCGGCTTCGCAACTGGTGCTCGGCTACAACCCGGCCAGCAAATTTGCCGCGAAGTTTGAAGACGTCCGCAACGGCAAGATGACTTGGTACGAGCTGCTCGAAACTCCCGGCGTGCGTTTCGGACGCGGCGATCCCACCATCGATCCCAAAGGCTACCGCACCATTTTCATGTTCGATCTCGCCGGAAAGTTTTATCACCGCCCGGAAATTCCGCAGCTGTTGGGCGATGCGCGCAATCCCGCGCAGGTTTTTCCGGAAATCGTGCTGCTGGCGCGCCTCGAAGCCGGCGAATTCGACGCCGCGATTTTCTACAAGCACGAAGCCGTCGCGCACAAGCTGCCGTTCCTGACGCTGCCGCCCGAAATTAATTTGGGCGACCAGAAATTCGCTGCCAGCTACGCCCAGGAAAGCTACGACACTCCCGGCGGCGAACATGTGGTCGGCGCGCCGATTCTTTTCACCATCACCATTCCGACGACGGTGCGCCACAACGCCGCGGCGCTGTCTTTCACCAAATTCGTTTTGTCGTCCGACGAACTACTCACGTCGTTCGGCTTCAGCATCGTCGCGCATCAAGTCGGCGGCGACGCCGCGCAGGTTCCTCCAGAACTGCGCGGATTTATCACCGGAGCGTTTCATTCATGAGCCTGGGCGTGAGCATGAACCGCAAACTCAACGGCATGGTGCTGCTCTTCGGCGTGCTGGGCGCCGTGTTGCTGCTGAATCTCGTGCTGCCCATCGGCAATTTGCTGCTCGGCAGCAATTGGGGCAACGCGCTTCGCTCGCTGGATCAGCCCGAAGCGCTGCAAGCCGTGAAAGTTTCGCTGCTCTCTTCCGGCATCGCGATTCTGTGCATGACCGTCTTCGGCGTCCCGCTGGGATATTTGCTGGCCCGCGCCGAGCTGCCGCTGAAGCGCCTCTGGATCGGCTTGGTTTTTCTGCCGATGGTCGTCCCCGATCTCGCCGGAGGAATTTTGCTCCTGCGTTTGTTCGGCCCCTACGGAGTCATCGGTCATCCCTTCGACGCGCACAATCTGGCGCTGACCAACAACATCGTCGGCATCGTGCTGGTGCAGATTTTCGTCGCCGCGCCGTTCGTCGTCGCGTCTTCGCTCGCCAGTTTTTCGAATGTCGATCGCGAACTCGAAGCCGCCGCCGGAACCCTCGGCGATTCGGCCTGGCAGGTTTTCACGCGCGTGTCGCTGCCGCTGGCCTGGCCCGGCATCGCCATCGGCATCACCCTGGCCTGGATTCGCGCGCTCGGCGAATTCGGCGCGACTTTGGTGATGGCTTACAATCCGCACACGCTGCCGGTTTTTTTGTGGGTCAAGTTTGAATCCGAAGGACTGGCCGGAGCGCTGCCCATCGCGTTCTGCCTGGTCTTTCTTGCGGTGCTCGCAGTCGGGGTTTCCATGAATTTGAATCGCTTCACCGGCGTGTCGGACGTGCTCGCGCCATTGGGGAGGGCGACAAAATGGGACAGCTAAGCGTTTTCGCGGATTGGTTTCGTCTCGGCTGGGCGCTGCCCGCCAGCCGCTCGCACGCGCGCGCGACGAACGCCGCTGATGCCGCGCTGGAATTGGCGCCGGCTCGCCCACTCGAGATTCGCTGCGCGCATCGCTACCTCGCGCCCGACGGCCAGACCTCGTTCTCGCTCGAAACAAATTTTATCGCGCAGCCCGGAGTGACTATTCTCCGCGGCCATTCCGGCGCCGGCAAAACCACGCTGCTCCGCTGCATCGCCGGCCTAGCCGCGATGGAGACCGGCACCATCGCCGTCGGCGAACAAGTCCTTTTTGATTCCACGCGCAGAATTAATCTCGAGCCGCGCCACCGCAAAGTCGCTTTCGTATTTCAGCATCTCGCGCTCTTCCCGCATCTCACCGTCCGCGAAAATGTCGGCTACGGCCTCCGCAAACTTTCCGAAACCGATCGCAGCGAGCGCGTCGAAGCGGTCATGGCTTCCTTCCGCATCGGCCATCTCGGCGACCGCCTCCCCAGCGAAATTTCCGGCGGAGAAAAACAGCGCGTCGCGCTAGCCCGCGCGTTAGTAACCGAGCCCGCCGTCCTGCTCCTCGACGAGCCCATGTCCTCCCTAGACACCCGCACCAAAGCCCTGATCATCGACGACCTTCGCGCCTGGAACGCCGCCCACCGCATCCCCATCGTCTACGTCACCCACGACGCGGACGAAGTCCGCGCCCTAGGCGAACGCGCCATAACGCTGGAGCACGGCCGCATCGCCGTCCGACGATTCCCTGCTAGACGCAGGTCGCAACGCCACCGGGCACGCGCAAGCGCCCGCGCGTCGCGATCATGCAGCAACGTAATCGAAAAACAATTGCACCTGCACCTGCCACAGTCTTTGACGTGCCTTTCCGGGTGCCGCACTCTTCGCCGCCTCCGCGAAGGGTGCGGGTTTAGACGCCCCCGTCGCAAAGTTTCAGCCCCACGCAACACACCAACCCCCAGTGCGAAGCGCGCGCCGCCCACGCCAAAAAGTTTCGCGGAGCGTCCCCCAATCGAGGCCAACGCCCAGCCCATTTTGGAGTGCGGCGGCTCTGCCGCCGCTTTTCCGATCATCGCGTTACCATCAAACGATCTCGCGCGAAGCGCCTCCGCAACTTTCACGCGCACCCAAATCCCGCCGTCATTCTGAGGAGCGCCTTTCGCGACGAAGAATCTCATCCACGCTGCCACGCCCAGACCACCACGACGAATCCGCTCGACGCGATGGCCCGCGCAATTCAACACTGGATGAGATTCTTCGCTCCGCTCAGAATGACGGCCGGTAAGGCCACTTCACCACCCACTCCTCGTTGCCACTCCGCATGCCATGGGCAGCGCGAGCGAGCGCTTCGCGCCTCGGCACAAGACCGCCGCGAAAGGTTTATAATCCCCGACAATGCCGCAACCCGCCACCACCATCCTCATCGCCTTGCAATGTTTCGTCGTCGCCTTCGTCGCCCTGCACAACTGGATCCCGCTAGGCCCCCTGAACGATCTAAACGCCGTTCGCGCCGAATTCCCCGGCTCAAAACTTTTCTTCACCACCCTTTCAAATTTCATCCCAGCCGCATTCGGCCTCATCTGTAGCATTTATTTCCGCCAACACTTCCCCGAATGGCTGACCTGGTATCTCTGGATTTTCTACCTGCTAGCCTGCTGCGGTTCAGCCTACGCTTGGTGGCTGCCCTATTTTTTCGGCGTCGGAAAAAAGCACCTCGCGCGCGAGCAAGAGCTCTACAGCAAAACGCATTCATTCCTCCCCGAACGTCACGGCGTGCGCCCAAACACTCTGCACCTAATCTTCGACGTGTTGACGCTGGCGATCCTCGCCACTTTAGCGGTGATCCACGCGCAGAGGCCGTAGGCGTCGATTCTTTTCCATTTTCGCTTTTCCATTTTCTAATTTCCGCTTTCAGACTTCCCTAAGGTTATAATCCCGGCGACGATGCCGCTCGCTCCCGGTACAAAACTTGGCCCTTACGAAATTTTGGCTCCCATCGGGGCCGGCGGCATGGGCGAAGTCTATCGCGCCAAGGACACCCGCCTCGGCCGCGACGTCGCCGTAAAAATTCTGCCGCAGGCTTTCGCGCTCGATCCCGAACGCCTGCGCCGATTCACCGCCGAAGCCCAAGCCGTCGCCGCGCTGAATCATCCCAACATTCTCGCCATTCACGACGTCGGCGCCGTCGACGGCTCGCAATACCTCGTCATGGAATTTCTCGACGGCGAATCCCTGCGCGAACGCCTGGCCGGCGGCGCGCTTTCCGTGCGCAAGTCCACCGACTACGCCGAGCAAATCGCCAAAGGCCTGGCCGCCGCGCACGATAAAGGCATCGTCCATCGCGATTTGAAACCCGACAATATTTTCATCACCCGCGACGGCCATGTAAAAATTCTCGATTTCGGCCTGGCGAAACTCACCGGCACCGAAACCGCGAAAGATCCCGCCGAAACGATGACCCGAACTTCCGCCACGCAGCCCGGTGTGGTGCTCGGCACGGTCGGCTACATGTCTCCGGAACAAGTGCGCGGGCAAGTGGCCGACAACCGCTCCGACATCTTCAGCTTCGGCGCGATTTTCTACGAAATGCTCAGCGGCAAGCGTGCGTTCACCGGCGATAGCTCGGTCGAAGTCATGAGCGCCATCCTGAAAGAAGAGCCGCCGCCGCTGGCCGAAGCTGTGCGCGCGATGCCTCCCGCGCTCGACCGCATCGTGCATCACTGCCTCGAAAAAAATCCGGCGGAGCGTTTCCAATCCGCGCGCGATGTGGCCTTCAACATCGCTAGCCTCTCCGACATTTCCTCGATTGGCGGCGCCAGTTCGACTACCGCGGCCGACGCCGCCTCAGCAACAGCCACGGCGCAGGCGCAGCAAGTGAGCTCCAAGCAAAAGCGCGCGCTGGCCCTGCTTTCCGCGGCTTACTTGCTATTCGCCGGCGCCGCCATCTGGTTTTTGTGGCACCAACGCACGCACAAATCCGTGGTCACCTTCGATCGCGTCACCTTCGGCGAAGGCAGCGTCGGCTCGGCGCGTTTCACCGCCGACGGCCAAACCATTATTTTCGACGCCTCCTGGGACGGCGACATCACCCGCCTCTACCAGTGGCGCGCCGACGCGCCCCAGGCCCAGCCCATGCCGGGCATGGACAATGTCCGCGTCGTCGGCATTTCCAAATCGAACGAGATGGCCTTGTTGCTCCGGGTAGGCGCGCTGGATCGCACTCCGGTGACGCTCGCTCGCGCTCCGATTTCCGGCGGCGCGCCACGCGAAATTCTGGACCGCGTGCGCGACGCCACCTGGAGTCCCGACGAACAGCTCGCCGTAGTGCACGTGGTCAACGGCCGCGACCGGCTCGAATTTCCCATCGGCAAAGTTTTGTACGAAACCGGCGGCTGGCTCAGCAATCCGCGATTCTCCCCGGATGGCCGCGTGATCGCCTTTCTCGATCACACCGTTTTTCCCGACGCCGCCGGAACCGTTTCGGTTGTCGATCTCAGCGGCAAACGCGAAGTGCTCACGCAGTTCTGGGACGATACGCGCGGCCTAGCCTGGAACGGCGATGAAATTGTGTACGGCGGCGCCAATGCGAACTGGGATGCGCTGCGCGCCGTCGACCTGGCCAAGCACGACCGCTTGCTTCTCGAATTGCCCTCGCTGGTCGAAGTGAAAGACGTCGCGCCCGACGGCCGCGTGCTGATCGATTCGCGCAACAACCGCATCACCATCCTGGGACGCGGCCCAGGAGCCACTCGCGAGCGCAATCTTTCCTGGCTGGACATCAGCGTGCTCGGCGACATGTCGAGCGACGGAAAACAAATTTTGCTGGCGGAGGAGGATATTCCTTCGCAAACGAATACGGAGGTCTGCTGCGCCGGCATTCGCGATATGGCCGGCTCTCCGGTCACCCGCCTCGGCGATGGAATTGGCGGCCGCTTTTCCGCGGATGGTAAATGGGTCACCACGCTCACGCTGGGCAAGCCGCCGAAAATTTCCGTGGTCCCACTCGCCGCCGGCGAAGGGAAAGAAGTCGCGCTGCCCGGCATCGAACGCCTGGCCGGCGACAACGTCGGTTTTTTTCCGGACGGCAAACGCCTCTGGCTGAACGCCGCGGACACCAAAGGCTCCACGCGCGCTTTCGCCGTGGATATCGCCGGCGGAACCACGCCAACGCCGCTCACGCCCAACGGCGTGCTGGCCGATGGAATTTCCGACGACGGCCAAACCGTGGTCGGCACCGATGCGCAACACGGCGTTACCTTGTATCCGCTGAACGGCGGCCCCGCTCACACCATCCCCGGCAGCAACTCCAACGAGCATTTCGTGCAATGGGCCCTCGACCCGCGCTCGATGTACATCCGCGACACTGCGCTGCCCACCACCGTCTACCAGGTGAACATCGCCACCGGACAAAGGACGCCTGTGCTGAAGCTGCTGCCCGCCGACCCCGCCGGCGTCGTCACTATTTTCGCCGTAGCCATGACCCGCGACGCAAAATCCTATGCCTACTGCTTCCGCCGCAGCCTCTCGCAATTGTTGGTCGTGCAAGGCCTGAAGTAGTGCCAGCGCAAATCGCGCGCAACGTGAACGCTGCGCGGCCATCCTCAGCGCGTAAAACCAGTGCGAAGCACGCGCCGCCCGCCGCAAACAATTCCCGCGGAGCGTCTTCGGTTGCAAACGCGCCCAGCCCACTATGGAGTGCGGCGGCTCTGCCGCCGCTTTTCCGAAGCCGCCCACGCCAGAAATCCATCCAGGCGCGAAGCGCCGCCACCAATCGTTCAGATCAGCCCGCGGTTGCGAATTTCCCGTCCTTCGCGGAAACCGCGAAGGACGGGAGCCTCGTAGGACACCGCTTTAGCCGTGACCTACAAAACAAAGCCGCAGCCTCTGCCAGCGCTTCGCGCCCGATCGTTTCGCGATAAAGCCACAATCTAAAAAGCGGCGGCAAAGCCGCCGCACTCCAAAATGGCCCGGGCGCAGCGACAGACAAGGCGGCTCCGCGATCCGCCCCCGCCGCGGGCAACGCGCGCTTCGCGCCGAACTGTCTGCTCAGTGCGTTTCGCCGAACTAAGTCCCCCGATCCTCTTCTCCTAGCCGTAAAGTCCTTTCTCCAAACCGTTTTTGGCCGTCATCCTGAGGAGCGCCTTTCGCGACGAAGGATCTCCTTCTTGCCCAGCCTTCAACCGAAGCAAGTCCGTTCGTTCGCCGAGCAACCCTTCCCCTTGACATGCTACTGAAGCGAGCTTACGCTCACCTTGTATGTCTACCAGAGAGAAAGACCGCATCGAATTGCTGCAAGGCACCCTGGACCTCCTGATCCTCCGCACCCTGCTGCTCGGCCCTACCCACGGCCACGCGATAGCCAAAGCCATCGGCTTCACCTCCGACTACGTCCTTCAGGTCGAGCAAGGCTCCCTCTACCCCGCCCTCCATCGCCTCATCAAACGCAACTGGATCGCATCCGAAACCGGCACTTCCGAAAATAATCGCCGCGCGAAATTCTACCGCCTCACCGCCAAAGGCCGCCGCCAGCTCGTCGTCGAAACCGGCAAATGGAACGCCCTGGCCGGAGCCATCGCGCGCATCCTGAAACCCGCCCGTGCCAGCGCCGGAGGCAAATCATGACCCGCCGCGACAAAATGATGCAGGACCTCGACGAAGACATCCGCGCGCACATCGAAATTGAGACGCAAGACAACATCGCCCGCGGCATGAACGCCGAAGACGCCCGCCACGCCGCCATGAAGAAATTTGGCAACGTGGCTCGCGTGCAGGAAGACACCCGCAAAGTGTGGACGCTGGTCTGGCTCGAACAATTTCTGCAGGACGCGCGCTACGGCCTGCGTTCGCTGCGCAAAACTCCGGGCTTCACCACCATCGCCGTTTTAACTCTCGCGCTCGGCATCGGCGCCAACGCCGCGATTTTCTCCGTCGTGTATGCGGTGCTGCTGCGCCCGCTTCCCTATCGCGACGCCGCGCGCCTGGTCGTCCTGCGCGAAACCACGCCTAAAGTCGGCAACGTCGGCGTTTCGTATCCGAATTTCACCGACTGGCGCGCGCAGAGCGCCACGCTTCCGCAGATGGCTCAAGTCACTCAGGTCGGTTTCACGATGTCCGGGGTGTCGCAGGCCGAAAGCGTCAGCGGCTTCGCCGTCTCACCCGATTTTCTTGCGATGCTCGGCGTGCATCCACTGCTCGGCCGCGATTTCAGCGCGGACGAAGCGAAATCCGGCACCGCCCCGGTTCTGCTGCTGAGCTACGAACTCTGGCAATCGCATCTCGGCGGCGCGCCCGACGCCGTCGGCAAAACCATCGCGCTCGACGGCCGCGGCTTCACCATCATCGGCGTGCTCCCTGCGAATTTTCGTTTGCTGGAGCCCGCGGATTTTATGGAGCCGATGGGCGTGTGGCTCGCCGACAATCCGAAGGCAGATCGCGGCGAACGCGGCGACGCCCTGGTGGTCGGCCGCCTCGGTCCGGGCGTAACTCTGCAACAAGCCACCACCGAAATGACCGGCATCGCCGCGCGGTTGGCTGAACAATATCCCGGCACCAATGACAAATTCGGCGTCGCGATGAATTCGCTGCGCGATGAATTCGTCGGCGACGCCCGCCCCGCGATTCTGGTGCTCTTCGGCGCCGTGCTTTTCGTCCTGCTGATCGCCTGCGCCAACGTCGCCAATCTTTTTCTGGTGCGCAGCGCTTCGCGCGGACGCGAAATCGCGCTGCGTTATGCCTTCGGCGCCGGACGCGGACGCATCGTGCGCCAGATGCTCACCGAAAGTTTGCTGCTCTCGCTCGGCGGAGGAATTCTCGGCGTCGCGCTGGCCGTCGGCGGCATCCAGCTCATCTCCAAATTCATCACCACCGACATGCTCGGCGGCGCCACACCGGAATTAAATGGCGCGGTGCTGGTTTTCGCCGGAGGTGTAGTCGTCTTCGCCGCATTTCTTTTCGGCATGGCGCCCGCGATGCAAGGCAGTCATCCCGATTTGCAAACGGGCCTAAAAGAAGGATCGAGGACCACCAGCGCCAGCATCGCGCAAAATCGTTTGCGCGGCGCGCTCGCCATCGTAGAAATTGCGCTGGCCCTGGTGCTGCTGGCCGGCGCCGGCCTGCTGATGAAAAGCCTCTACAAATTAATGGCCGTCGATCCCGGCTTTCGCTCGGCGCAACTGATGAGCGCCGCCGTCGATATGTCGCCGCGCTCCTATCCCGACGGCCCTTCGCGCGCCCGATTCGCCAACAGCATTCTCCAAGGCCTGCGCGAAATTCCCGGCGTCGAAAGCGCCGGCATCGGCACCGCGCCCCCGCTCTTCGGTTATCACGACCGCAGCGACATCACCGTCGAAGGCATGGGCCCGATGAAGCGCGGCGATTATCCGCATCCGGACCAGCACAAAATCAGCCCGGGCTATACCGAAACGATGCGCATCCCGCTCGTCGCCGGGCGCACTTTCGTCACCGCCGACAACGAAACCGCGCCGCAGGTCTGCCTGATCAATCAGTTGCTCGCGCGGAAATTTTTCGCCAATGGCGACGCCGTCGGTCACCGTTTAACATTTGGCGATGGCAGTAAAGCTGACAACGAATGGATCACCATCGTCGGCGTAGTCGGCGACACCAAAATGTACGGCCTCGCGAATCCCGCGCGTCTGGAAGTCTATCTTCCCTTCGAGCAATATCCGGAAGGCAGCATGAACCTCATGCTGCGCTCGAAGATCGATCCCGCGTCGCTCACCTCGTCCATCCGCGCAGTCGTCGCCAACGTCGACAAAGACCAACCCGTCTACGATTTTGCCACCATGAACGAACGCGTCCGCAAGTCCGTCGCCCCGCGCCGCATGACGCTCGCGCTCCTCGGATTATTCAGCGCTCTCGCGCTAATCCTCGCCGGCATCGGAATCTACGGCGTCATCTCCTACTCGGTCGCCCAACGCACCCACGAAATCGGCATCCGCGCAGCACTGGGCGCACAAAAGAAAGATGTGCTGCGCATGGTCCTGAGCCAAGGCGTAATCCTCGCGCTCGTAGGAGTAGCGGCAGGAATCGTAGCGGCGCTAGCCCTGGGCCGCGTCCTGGCCACCATGCTTTTCAATGTAGCCTCCTACGACCCCGCCACCATCGCAGCCGTCGCCGTTGTGCTGATCGCCGTAGCCACCGCCGCGTGCTATTTCCCAGCAAGACGCGCCATGCGCGTAGACCCCATGATCGCCCTGCGTTACGAATAGCTGCAGAACATAGCCGGCTCCGCCCGCGAAGCGCGCTGCCCGCATCGAATCAAATCGCGAAGCTCCGCAATTCGAACCGCGCCGAACCCAATGTAGAGTGCGGCGGCTCTGCCGCCGCTTTTGACACCACAACCCAACCGCCCAAACGCTCCGGCGCAAAGCGCCACTCAAGCCGCACCCGCAGGCAATCACCACCCCGCCGAAATCTCCGCTCGTCGCAGTTTTTCGCGGCGCTTCGCGCTAGAACATTTGGCCAACAACCCAGCGATCGGAAAAGCGGCGGCAGAGCCGCCGCACTCTACATTGGCCCGCGTACGGCCAACGCTCGAGACGCGCGCCATGGTTTCGGCGCGGGCGGCGCGTTTCTCGGCACTTCGCTGAACGGTGAGGAATAACGTCTATTCTCTATTACCTCTTCATGCCCATAATCGCGCGATAACTATGCCCGACTGGCCGCACAGTCCCGCACATCAGCTGGGTGCCCACGGCACCTACATGGTCACCGGCGGCACCTACCGCAAAACGCCAATTTTCAATTCAAAGCGTCGTCTCGATTTCTTGCGCAAAACCTTATTCGCCGAAGCTGGAGCCAAAAGCGTCGGGCTGCAGGCCTGGGCGATTTTCCCCAACCATTACCATTTCATCGCGGCGTTCGACGCAATTAGCGACCTGCAGGAAATGGTTCGCGCCTTGCATTCGATCACCGCGAAAGCGGCGAACGCGGCCGACGCCGCTTCGGGACGCAAAGTCTGGTTTCAATATTGGGAAACGCGAATGACTTTCGAACGTTCCTACTTCGCGCGTCTGCGCTACGTGCATCAAAATGCCGTGCACCACGGTCTGGTCCGCGTAGCTTCAAACTACGAATGGTGTTCCGCATCCTGGTTTGAGCGGAAATCGGCCGCAGCCTTCCGCAAAATGGTCCTCACCTTCCCCTGCGACTCCTTAAACATCAACGACGATTTCACAGTCGAACCCAATCCCTATCTGTCCGAGTGACCCGCAGCCGACAACGCGCCCAGCCCAATATAGAGTGCGGCGCCTCTGCCGCCGCTTTTCCGAACTAGCCCACACCACAAAAGTGTCCAGCGCGAAGCGCCACGAAAAACGTCGCCGCACCTGGCTTTTTAGGGTGGCTGAGCCTTGCAACACTCGGGAGGGTGGTGCGTTTGACCGCGCTTCGCCACGACGCGAATGCGCTTCGCGCCAGAAGCGTTCGGGCTTTGACTTTGTGATTCGGAAAAGCGGCGGCAGAGCCGCCGCACTCTACATTGACCTGGGCCGCGCCGCAATCGAGAGGCTCCGCGATATCGCGAGTCATCGGCAGCGCGCTTCGTGTGGCGCCTCATCAGCCTTAGCGTGGCGATAAAGTTCTGCGATATAGTGCTGTCTGAGGGACACGATGACCACGATTTCCCGGGTTTTGTTTTTCGCAATGATCCTGCTTCCAATGGCTTCAATAGCGCAGACTACAAAAAAAAGCGCATCGTCGAACGCGCAGCGCGCCAGCGCGAGCGCGGTCCCGGCCCTCAACGGCGCCATCACCATTCACGACTGGCAGATGCAGGACGTCGCGAAAGTCTCAGACGCCGGCGCGGCGGTTTCGACCACAAATTTCGCGCCGCAATCCTGGTACCAAGCCACCGTACCGGGCACCGTGCTGACCACGCTGGTCGATAACGGCGTCTACCCCGACCCGGTCTATGGCGAAAACATGCGCGCCATTCCCGAAAGCCTGAACAAAACCAGTTACTGGTATCGCACGACGTTCGCCGTGCCGGCGAACTACCACGGAAAAAACGTCTGGCTGCATTTCGGCGGCATCAATTATTCCGCGCAAGTCTGGGTTAACGGGCAAAAGGCCGGCGAAATGCGCGGCGCATTTATTCGCGGCGATTTCGATATCACGCAATTCGTGAAGCCGGGCGCACGCGCCACCGTGGCGGTTCTCGTCGCGCCGCAACCGCATCCAGGAGAGCCGCACGAACATAACGTCGCCAACGGCGTGGGCAAAAACGGCGGCGACACCGCCATCGACGGCCCCACTTTTCTTTCCACCATCGGCTGGGACTGGCTCCCCGCGGTGCGCGATCGCGATACCGGCATCTGGCTTCCGGTAACTCTCGACGCCACCGGCCCCGTGCTGGTGAAAGATCCCTACATCACCACCGAACTTGCCGATTCGCACGCCAGCGCCGACATCAAAATCGCCGCCACGCTGAAAAATATTTCAGCGAAGCCAGTCAGCGGCACGCTGACCGGCGTGATCCATCTCCAAAACGCTGCGAGCAGCGCAGCGGGCGCGCCGACGTCCGACATCACCTTCCACCAGGAAATCACCATCCCCGCAAACGCGGCCCAACCGGTCGCACTCGATTCCAAATCCACGCCGCAGCTGCATCTGAACGATCCGCGGCTTTGGTGGCCCAACGGTTATGGCCCGCAAAATCTCTACACCCTCACCCTGCGTTTCGATCTCGGCACAAATTCCTCCGACACGATCACCCAACAATTCGGCATTCGCAAAATCGAATACGAAGTTCCCGGCAGCGAAAATCTCACGCTGGTCGTCAATGGCGTAAAAGTGATGGCCCGCGGCGGCAACTGGGGCCTCGATGAAGCGATGAAGCGCGTCCCGCGCGAACGCCTCGACGCGCAATTCCACATGCACGCGCTCGCCAATCTCAACATCATCCGCAACTGGGTGGGCCAGAGCACCAATCCCGATTTTTACGACATGGCCGACAAATACGGAATTTTATTGTGGGATGAATTTTTTCAGCCGAATCCCAGCGACGGCCCGGATGTCACCGACATTCCAACCTATCTCGCCAACGTCAGCGACAAGGTTTTGCGCTACCGCAATCATCCCGCCATCGCCATCTGGTGCGCGCGCAACGAAGGCTATCCGCCGAAGGAACTCGACGACACGCTGCATTCGCTGATGGACAAGCTCGATCCCACGCGCCTTTACCAATCGAATTCATCCGCCGGCCGCGGAGTCGCTTCGCACGGACCTTATTACTGGCGCTCGCCGCGATTCTTCTACCCGATCCACGAAGCTTTCAAAACCGAAACCGGCTCCGTCTCCGTCCCCACCATGGAATCAATTCAAGGCATGATGCCCGAAAAAGATTGGGAGACCATCAACGACGATTGGGCCCAGCACGATATGGCCGCGGGCGCGCAACGCGGCAACGAATTCCCTACTTCGCTCGCCGCCCGTTACGGACATATTCGCAACCTCGCCGATTTCGCGCGCAAAGGCCAGCTCGCCACCTACGAAGCTTTTCGCGCCATGTACGAAGGCCGCAATCCCGAAATGTTTCAGGGCACCACCGGAATCATTACCTGGATGAGCCATCCGGCGCAGCCCAGTTTCGTCTGGCAGCTCTATCACTACGATCTGGAGCCGAACGCCGCGCTTTACGCCGCGAAAAAAGCCGCGGAAACCATTCACGTGCAGATGAACGAAGCCAATTTCGGAATCGAAGTGGTGAACAACAAACCGGAGCCGCTGAATGGTGTGACGGTGCGCGCCACCATTTACAATTTTGACGGCACGGTCAGCATGAACGAGCCCGGCCAGCTCTACCAAACCTTCCGCGTCGATAGCGTCCCAGCCAGCACCACGGTGAAGGCCGGAAACTTGACCGTCTTCGCGCGCATCTCGCCGCTCTATTTCGTGAAGCTGGAATTGACCGATGGCAACGGCAATCTGCTCTCGCAGAATTTTTACTGGCAGCACGTTGCCCAGGATCAATTCGCCGGCCTGCAAGATTTGCCGGTGGTGAAGCTCGACACCGAAGCGACCAGCCGCGTCGATGGCGACAACACCGTGATCACCATGACGCTGCACAACAACACCACGCACATCGCGCTGATGACGCACCTGCAGCTGCACCAAAAAACCAGCGGCAAACGCGTCCTCCCCGTTTTTTACTCCGACAATTATATTTCGCTGGTAGGAGGCGAATCCGCAACGCTAACCATCACCGCCGCCACCAAAGATCTAAATGGCGAAGCCCCGCTAGTCGAAGTCGAAGGATTCAATATCGACGTAACGCCGGCAGATGGTCCCGTGTCGATCGCGTTAAACCAAAACGCCCAACCCATGCACTGGCCCGCGACCAACATCGTCCCGGATCCAAAATAATCCAGCCGCGCTCGCGCAGCCTCTCAGCTTCGCGTCCGTCAGCCTACCTTGGAGTGCGGCGGCTTGCCGCCGCCTTTGCGATCGAAGCGAGGCCAAGCATCGAATGGGGGTTCAAACAAAATCGCGCGGGGCGGCTTCATCCCAATCGAAAAGGTGCCACGAATGAAACTCAAACCATCGCTGCTAGTAATCACGCTGCTGCTCGTGGCCACCGCCGCCTCCGCCCAACGCCCCGATCCCTGGCACGACGACTTGGTCGACCACCTCTCCGGCACCTGGAAAATGGAAGGCGACGTGATGGGCCGCGCCGCGCATCACGACGTCCACGCCGAATGGATCCTGAATCACCAATTCCTGCGCATCGAAGAAAAAACTTCGGCCGCCGTCCCAGCCTCCGAACGCAAGTACGACGCCATCTGGTTTCTCGGCTACGACTCCACCAGCGAACGCTACGTCCTGCACCTGATGGACGAATTCGGCGGGAGATTTTCAGAAACGCTGGGCTACGGAGTGAAAGACGGCAACGCCATAAAGTTTAGTTTCGAATATCCCGACGGCCCCTTCCACACCACCTTCCGCTGGGACCCCGACAAAAACACCTGGCAATGGCTAATGGAACAAAAAGACAAAACCGGAAAGTGGTCCACCTTCGCGGATCTAAAACTGAGCCGCTAATTTCACGCGGTACCCAAGGCAAAAGATTTAACACAGAGGACACAGAGAAGAGCAAAGGGCACGGAGAATCCCTCGCCACCACTTCTCCGTGAACTCATGTTTTTTCTGGCTGTGTCTCTCCTGTGTTGAGGCTTTTTTCGAATCGCGCCTACTTCTTAAATCCCGCGCTAATCTTTCGCACCGCCGGCCCATCCTTCTGCCCCGGAGTCCGCGCGCCATGCTCATGCAAAATTCCCGCCGCGCGATTCGCGACCGCCTCGTTCGGCGTGCGAATCACCAGAATCACCCCGCCATTCTTCACATGCGTAGCGTAAAAAACCTGATCCCCAATGTAATCCGGCTGGGTCCCGGAATCCGCAGTCACCACGCGTTCCCCGCCCTTGCCAAAATGCCGCTCAAACCAATTCTGCCTTCGCCGGCTCAGTCGACTTTTCCCCCGGCGTATCAGCCACGCGCGCATCATCATTCAAATCGCGAATCACCTCTACTTCCCCGCCAGTAATCCCCGCCAACTCCAAATCCTGTATCGCCTCTTCCGCCGCGCGATAATTGCTAAATATTCCGACCACCACGTATTCGTCCACGGCTGCCCCCTCGACTTTAAATGCGCGGCTAAAGTTTAGATGATTGAGCGGGGTGCGGTCCAGAATACTGAGCGAGTCAAATTCGAACCGTCGAGCGGAGCGCGAACTTCCCTCGCAGGCGCGCTTCAGTGCGGAAAGAAATGAAAGGTGACTTCAATTATTTGCTTCACGCTTGCCGGGTTCCCGTCTGGATCGCGCGCCGGAGTGAATCGCCAATTCACGGTCGCAGCCACCGCGTTCTGCTCGAGCCCATACTTCAATCCCTGGGGTGACCTGAATGACGCTGGCGCGGCCTTCGGCCGTAATTACAGCAGTGAGAACCGCCGTTCCGTGGTATTTCGCAATCACAGCCTCGTTGGTATACGAGGCCTGTGGACAGTACGCGCAACTGGGGAATGACATCCCGGCGGTGCCGGCATCCGTAACCACGCCCGCAGCCAACCGCAATGATTCGAGTGGCGCGCCTAAGCGCGCAGCCATTTCCGGCGAAAACTCGATTTTGCGATTTATGGCAGCAGCAGAAAAGTGGCGTTTCTCCGGACAGGCCGTGGTTACAGTGACTCCCAGATCGCCCTTGAAATCGCCGCACGTCGCGGCAATCACGCACTGTGCGCCGACCTCATTCGCAATCGCTTCGTTGTGACCCGGTCCAGCTCAGCTTCGGGCTTCAAATTCAACGAGTGCAGGGCCAACGGGAGTTGCGAGCGGTCGATCATAGACAATTTGTTCGGAGTTTTTGCAAGTTCCACGGCAAATTGGTCCGCGAGGTATGCTCCAAACGGCAGCCAACGCTTGGCCGGCGCGCCAAAATCGAGAATCACAACTTTCAGGTTCTTGTGGGACGATAATTCCTTAGCCAGATCTTGCGCCATCGTCTGCAGCGAAGCCGACGACTTGGCCGGCGCTTGTTGCGCCCGGGTTGTGCGAGGAAATATTGCACAAAGAAGCACGACGCTACATGCGAAACACAACCGCATCTTCCGGAATTGGCGACCGAGTTCTCGGCGACTCATCGCCGTACTTTAGCACGGACGGCTTTTAGGTCCTTAGCTCAATTGATAGTCTTAGAATCAGTTAGCGACGAGGAACTGCGATGGAAATAATTCGGAAGAAACGGAAGGCCAATCCGCTACTGTGGCTCTACGAACCGCTGGAAGGCGACGACCGCTACCTCTGCAAAAAGTTTTTCTCGTTCGACGGCGCCTATCTCGATGGCCAGTTGTGCCTGGCAATCGTAAACTTGCCCGAACCCTGGAACGGCATGATGGCCTGCACCAGCCGCGAACATCACGCCTCACTGCAAAAAGAATTCCCGCCACTAACTCCACACAGGGTCCTGGGCAAATGGCTCTACATCTCGCAAATGCACCCAGAATTCGAAAGCGTAGCAAGTGGCTTAGTGGAGTTGGCGCGGAAGCGCGACGCCCGCCTCGGCGTCGAAACCGGTATACGCAAAAAACGCAAACAGTCGCAGCGGAAGAACTCAACTGGGAGGCGCGCAAAGAAGCATCACTAAAATCGTCGCGAAGCGCGCAGCACGCACCTTATCGGGTCGCGAAGCGTCCTCAACCGCAGCCAACCCAGCCCACTGTAGAGTGCGGCAGCTCTGCCGCCGCTTTTCCGACTTGGCCCGCGCCGCACACGTAACGAGCGCGAGGTGCCAGCTCGACTCTTCACGCCACCCAGAACCGCCGTCACTTTGAGGAGCGCTCTTCGCGACGAAGAATCTCATCCATGCTGCCGGAGCCAAAGCGACGAAGCAGCGCTCGACCTGATGGCCGCGCCAGTCATCACTGGATGAGATTCCTCGCTCCGCCCAGCATGACCGCCAAAAACCGGCGATCGACCATTTACGCCGTAACCCGCAGCACCAACGCAGTAATGTCGTCATGCTGCCGCGCATAACCCACAAAAGTATTCACGTCGTTCATCACGCGCGCCAAAACCTGGGCAGCGCTGGCCTGCGCCGCCGATTCCAGCGACCCAAACAACCGAACCTCCTTGAATTCTTCGCCGCGCTCGTTCACCGCCTCCACCACGCCATCCGTGAAAACAAAAAGTAAATCCCCAGGCTCAAGCTGCACTTCCGCCGAGCCATAAGCAATTTCATGATCGGTAAAAAGCGGCAACCCCAGCGGCGGCCCACCCACGCCGAGCCGCTCAATCGCGCCTGAAGCCCGCCGCAAAATCGGATCGTTGTGCCCGCAATTCGTATACCGCATCTGCCGCGAGCTCAAATCGATCTCCGCCAGAAACGCAGTCGTAAACCGCCGGCCCTCCAAACTGTGCGCCCGCGCATAACGATCGAGGCCGCTAACAATCTCCGGCAGCGGCGCAGCCGTTCCCGAAAGCGCCCGCAAGCCGGACTGAAAAGTCGCCATCAGCAGCGCCGCCGGAACACTTTTGCCCGCCACATCCGCCACCGCGATCAGCAAACGCGGCGCCCCGGGCGCGACTGAATCCGGACGCAAAAACGCGTCGTAATAATCTCCCGCCACCGTATTTTGCGGACGCGTGGCAAACGCAATATCCACGCCGGGAATCGCCGGCGGCGCGTTCGGCACCAGCCACTGCTGAATTTCGCGCGCGATTTCCAGATCGCGCTTCATGGTCACGCGGTCGGCCAGCTCCAGCGCCAGCAACACAAAAAGAATCAGGCCGCCGACCTGGACGAAATCGAAATAATAAACTTCGTGGCCGATTTTATAGTCGGAACGAAAAATGATCAGAAACAGCGCCAGCAACAGCAGCACGCGCCGCGCCGGTGAAAGTTTCATCAGCATGGCCAGGAAAATGGCCCAGGCCGACCGCAGCATCCGCTTGAATTTCGACGGCTCTTTTTTCAGCGCTTCCCAGTCGACGTCCTTCGAATAGAGCGAGTAGCTTTCGCGCGCTTCGGATTTGAACTGGCCCCAAAGTTCCTGGACCTGCAAGCCTTCGGTCACGCGCCCCCAAAACGCCGGAATCGCGCGCGGCTTGCGCGGAGGCGGAGGCGGTGGCGGCGGAATTTGTCCTGATTGAGATGAAGCGCTCATGGCGACGCCAGTATAAAACAGGAAACGCACGCGCACAGACGAAAGCGAAGCGCCGCATTTTCGGGTGCCGCACTCTTTGCGTTCCCAAGCAAGGGGTGCGGGTTTACTAGGTGACTCATGGCGCCAGGTCGATCACGACCAGCGTGATGTCGTCGTCCTGGCCGCCCTCGGAGTGGCCGGCCCATTGCGCGATTTCGGCGAGCAGCCCATCGGCGAGCAGCGGAGCAGGCAAATCGCGGCGGGCTTCGAGAAATTGCGCGAGGCGCACGCTGCCAAATTCTTCCTTGGCGGTATTCGCAGCTTCGAAGAGGCCGTCGGTGTAAAGCAAGCAGCGATCCCCGGCGCGCAGCGGAATTTCCGCGGCCGTGAACGTCGCGTCGGGAAACACGCCGAGCATGAAACCGTTTTCCTCGATGGCCCGGACTGCATCACCAACTTCGCCGCCGTGGGCCTCATCAACCCCAGCGCCGCGCCTCGCGCCCCGAGCGAATTGAGCCAGCAGCAACGCCGGATGCCCTGCCCCGGCATACCGCGCCAGTTTTTTCCCGGTATCGACGAACAAATACGCCGCGGTCACAAAATGATCTTCGAACTTCCCGCACAACGCGCGATTCAATCCCGCCAGCACCCGCGCCGGATCCGCGGCATGTTCCGCCTGCCCCGCAAACGCGACCTTCAGCATCGAAGCGATCAATGCCGCCGGCACGCCGTGGCCGCTGACGTCCGCCACCAGAATCCCCACGCGCGCCGCATCCACTGGAAGGAAATCGTAAAAATCTCCAGCCACCGCGCTCATCGGCACGTAACGCGCCGCAATTTCGAGGCCGGCGAGATGCGGAACGTCGCGCGGCAAAATTGAAGCCTGAATCTGCCGCGCAATCTCCAGTTCCTTATTAATATTCAGCAGCTGCTCTTCGCGCGCGAAGCTGCGTGAAATGGCGACGTACCCCAGGCAGCAAACGAAAATCACGAACCCGACGAATTCGAAGTTTCTTCCCGTCCCGATCTGCAGGCTGACAATGTTGACCTGCACCACAAACAACATCCACACCACAAAACCGAAAATCGAGACCTTGATTTCGCGGGACATCGGCGCGCGCCGCGGTCCGGACGTAAATCGGACCCACACGAGAAACACGACCGCGACCAGAATGATCCCCAGCACCAAAGTATTGTTGGCTAGATAAAGTGCACCGAGATTCGCACCGGCCAGCGCCGCGGTGATGCCGATCACGGCGAACACCGCTTGCACCGAGATCATCACCTGGAAAAAGCGCCGCAGCCGCGCGGTGGCGACGTGCAGCAGAAAAAGTCCCAGCGGCACCAGAATCGTGCAGGTGACGAACCAATCCAGGTAGCGCCAGAAAATCGGCGGATGCGAAAACATGGACTGAATAACCTGCAGCCCAGCCAGCAGCCGCAGCCCGTACATCGCGGAAAAAAGTCCAAAATAAATCAGGGTGTAGTCGCGAGTCTTGCGGCGCGCGAAATAAAGCGCCGAGACGAACGCCGCCGCCCCGGCCGAGATCAACATCACCCCCACCGCGAGGATCAGCAGCTCCCAACGCAGCTGCGCGCGAGAGATTTCCAGCGCGGACTCAAGAAGAATCAGAGGCGGGTGGGCCATGAGCGGCGTGCGGCTTAAGTCTCCTTCAGAATTTGCACGCCTTCGCGCGCGCAAAGCATTTTCGCGCAAGAGTGTAGCATCCGGCGAGCGGGAATCGGGGCGGGCGAGAGATCAGCTCGAAGCGTGCGAGCGGAAGTAGCGGCGAATCGAAAGCGCGCGATCGGAGTCCGCGAAGAAAAATGCCGCGAAACACAACGCCAGCACGGAGTGGTCCAGCGAGGCGCCGAAATATTGCCACAGCGGCGCCTGCGCCCCCGGATAGTTCGAAGAGAAAAGCAAAGTGAGCATGTACACGAATCCAGCGGCGCTGGCCGGACGAAGCAGAACGCCCAGAATCAGCGCCAAAGCGATCCCCAATTCCCCGTACGCGGTCATAAACGCGATCGCGGTGGCATGCGGCAAAACAAAACCGCGCAGCACCGGCACCATAAAAGGATAAGCGCCTTCCGCCAGGAAGCGGTTAATCCAGAATTGAAAGCCGCCGCCAAAAATAAATTCCCGCCCGAAAACCTTGTACGTGGCGAAAATCAGAAAGAGAATGCCAATGGCCAGTCGCAGGGCGGCCAGCGCGAGCGTATTGCGGTCGGGAGCAGTGTGCCTCATATGCATTTGATGGTTTATGCTTATGGATTCTTCGCGGGCTGGATGGTATCAGAGTTGGGGCGCATAGTTCCGTCGTACCGCGGCCCGCGAGGAAACTGCGCAGCGAGGGGGTGCGTCTGATTGATGGGCCCAAT
This sequence comes from uncultured Acidobacteriota bacterium, assembly GCA_963711325.1. Classification (GTDB taxonomy): domain Bacteria; phylum Acidobacteriota; class Terriglobia; order Acidiferrales; family UBA7541; genus Palsa-295. Next base: position 1,327,269 of record CAVQDR010000003.1, read on the forward strand.
CGATCGTGCTCAAATTGGTTTTCTGTTTGATTTTTGGTTCGAAAGGAGCGGGCATCATGAACATTCATAACCGCAGCGCAAGAATTATCACGGAGATTATTTTCAGTTGCGGCATCGTAGCGGCACTGCTCACGGCCGCGCCAGGTGCAGGGGCGCAGGTGCAGGAGGAATCCCACGCGCCAGTGCGTGTCCCGGCTCCTCCCGCATCACAAAACGCCGCGGTGACGGACGGCCTGATCCATCTCGACGTAGTCGCCTCGCCCAAAAACGGCGCGCCGCAGCAAGGTTTGCGGCAGTCCGACTTCATCATCAGCGACAACAAATCCCCGCAACCCATCACTTCGTTCCGCGAAGTCAGTAGCCGCGACGCCAAAGTCGAAGTCCTGCTGGTCGTCGACGCGGTCAACGCCGGCCCCGAAACTGTCAGCTACGTGCGCCAGCAGATCGATAAATTCTTCGGCGGCGAAAGCGGCACCATGGCCTATCCCACTTCGCTCGCCGTGATCACCGACAAAGGCGTGCAGATGATGGGCGGATTTTCCACCGACGGCAAAGCGCTCTCCGCCGCGCTGGCGAAATTCGACAACGGCCTGCGCATCATCAACGGTTCCGCCGGATATTACGGCGCCGAAGAGCGCCTGAAATATTCGCTCGACGGCCTCAGCGCGCTGATGGCTACCGAAGGCCCGCGCCCCGGACGCAAACTGATGATCTGGCTTTCGCCCGGCTGGCCGCTGCTTTCCGGTCCCGGCACCGAACTCGATTCCAAGCAGCAACAGCAAATTTTCGCCAACGTGACCGCGATTTCCACCCAGCTGCGCGAAGCCCGCGTCACCATGTACAGCATCAATCCGTTCAGCGCCGCCGAATCGCTCAGCCGCGCGAGCTATTACGAAGAATTCCTGAAAGGCGTCAGCAAGCCCAGCCAGGTCAGCCTGGGAAATTTGGCTTTGCCGGTCCTCGCGATCCAAAGCGGCGGCCTGGCCTTCGATTACAACAGCGACCTGGCCGGACTGGTGCAGAAATGCGTCACCGATTCGGCGCCGTATTACGAAATTGCGTTTCCGCCCGCCGCCGGCGACAAGCGCGACGACTATCATCGCCTCGAAATAAAAATCGACAAGCCTGGCCTGCAAGCCCGCACCCGCCAGGGATATTACCTGCAGCCGGCGCCGGCCAGGTAACCCGCAAGTAGCGCGCGCTGGCGCGTGATTTGCACACCGCGGGAAACATTCGTCCGCAAATGTGCAACCAGTAGGCCGAAGCAGGCCGCGCGTCGGCGCCGGCTGCGGCCGTGCACTTTGCGCAGCGGCGGAAACGTTTCGGCGTAAATGTGCAGCGCGTGCGTCGGCCGCGACGCGCCGACGCGTACCACAGTGAAACATCGCCTTGTTATCCCGCGCAGAATCAGCCGCGTTTCCATCGCCATGTGCTCGCCCTGGATGGACCTCCAGCTGCACCACCTTTGGCAAGTTCAAGTGTATTTGCTTGACCCGGCAGGTCATCGCCGACGATTCGTAAAAATATCCACGGTAGCTGAGGAGCTTGGGACCATGAAGAAGACCATGTTGGGAATATTTTTGGCAGTAGCTTTGTTGGCCCCGGCGATCACTTCGGGACAGAGCCAGCAGGGTTGTGAAGCTAGCAACAACAAGCCGAAGGGCTGCGAAAAGAAGTCCACGCCGATGCCGGAACCGGGCAGCGTTTTGCTGCTCACTTCGGGTTTGCTGGGCTTGGCTGGCTACACCATGCTGCGCCGCAAGAACGTCACGCAGTAGTTTTGGTTTTTTCCCGTGTTGGAGTCGTTTTTTTGTAAAAGTTAAATTCACTTAAGCGCCGGACGCGTCGCCATAACAATCGACCGCGCCCGGCGCTTTCGTTTTTTCCGTCATCAACCACTTCCGACCTTCCACGCCGTCCGTAACGGCCACCTTTAGGTGGGCCATTTGACTTTGGTGTTCGCATGTCCATGCTCGGCCATGCCCACTTACGCGATTCGCTGTATGGAGAAGATTGGCGTGCCTCTCTATGCTTTTACTTTGAGCCAGACCGAGCGCGAGATGCGGAACGCGGCGCGAAACGAATGCGTTCGCGGAGGAGCACCGATGGCGGCGATCGAATACGGCAGCTACTACTGGGGAGTAATTCTGAACGGCCTCGAGCCTAATGTTCCGGGCGAAACGGTCTACATCCACGCCGACGGAATGAAAATCGATGCCACCGGCGCGCTCACCTTCACCAGCGCCGGCAAACGCCCCGCAGGCGCGTGGCCCGAGCACCCCAAAGGCGCCGACGCCAAAGCCTCAGCAGGCAACGGTAACGGCGACGCGAAAGCCGGCGGCAAAGACGAAGGCAAAGCCGCGAAAGACGAAGGTGGCAAAGACGGCGGCAAGGACGGCGGTGGCGGCGAAAAAACCGGCATCATCTATTTGGCCTTCGCCCCCGGCACCTGGCGCAGCGTCTTCGCCGCCCTCCTCAGCGACGGCTCCCCCGCCTCGGTCGAACACTGGACCGCCTTCGGCGGGAAACAAATGCTCCCCACAATCGTGACGCCCGACGCCGCCGCAAAAATGGGCTGAGCCTCCGAGTCATTTTTGAATGTCGATCTGCTGAATGCACCCGTTGTTATAAAAAATGCGCACATTCATTCCATCGTGCACCAGCCCCCGGAACGGCGGCCTATTGTTAAAGCACGGAGTATCTTCCATCGCGTCGTAAGACAACGTGACGTCGCCGACCGCGAACCCTTCCGTGGGCCGCCCAAATTTGGGCGCTGGACGGAAATTATGCACGGTGCCTTCGATCACCGTAGATTGGCCATGAACATAGGCGCTCCGCAGCCTGAAAAAATACGGTACAACGCTCATTGCCACAATCCCGCCGATCGCGAGTCCGGCGCAGGCCGCGATTCCGCCAAACAATTGCCATTTATCCGTTCTGGTAAATCGCAAAACCAACAGACCTACAGCGATGAGCACGACCGCATGCGAAAACGCAGATCCCCACGGAAACGAAACAACACCCAGCCGAAATACAGTTTGATATTCAGGCGTGCCCACGCTTCATCTCCCACAGTATTCGCGAGATCGATCCAGACTCCCGGCCCAAAAACTCCGCGCATCAGATCTCGTTCAGTTAGTGCTCCGCAAACTTCGCATCATCAATCGGCGCATTCACCCGCACCGACTGCACGTGGAAATCGACTTCGTCGCGGCCCTGAGCGATCGCCAGCCACCGCGGCAAGGTTACGTTGTCGGTTGATCGGTAATCGTGGTAGTCGACCTCAATTCTGTAGGCCCTATCAGGCCCATCTTTTTCATCCCGAAACCTTTGCACTAGCTGCACCCGCTGGAGAAGAAAATTGTCACTGTCGTAGTGGCTCAGCAGCGGATCTCCAGCTTTCGGCACGAAACGAATCGCGTAAGCCCAGCCCTTATCGATTTCCTCCAAACCCACCAGATCAACCTCTTCGTAAGCGTTTATCTTCTGGAATTGAACGAGCGTTTGCCAAGCCTCTACCATCGTAAATATCGTGACTCCGTTCAACGCGATTGACGCGTTCGCGGACCTACGGAGAATCAAATGGCCGTCGCTATTCCGCCCCACGGCGGCCTGTCCGTGGCCGATGAAATCAAGTTCGGCCAGATAAGAAGCGGGGGATTTATAGAAGAACCGGAAATAGCCAAAGGCACGATAAGGCGGAGGTGCGAATCTGCCGCTCACTTCGAGCGTTTGCACCGAGGCTGGCTTAGCCAGACCCATCGCCGCGAAATTCTTGTCCAGAATTTCCTTTATGCTGATCGATCCGGTCGGCTTCGGCTTTTCCTGCGTCTCGGCAAGCGAAGATAGGACTGCGGCGGAGGCGAGCAGCAGGAAGATCGCGCATCGTCGAATCAGCCGCCCGCTAGGTCGCTGCATCCGCGGATTCTACCGCACATTAAGAAGGAGTCGAGGGCGAAGCGCAAAAACGCAGGCCCAGCGTGTGTACTTACACGTACCGTATACCACAGTGGTATCTCTGCCAGACCGGTGCCGCGAACAGCGCCACGATCGATTGGCGGTGACGGTAACCACCCCACCTCGCCAAAACCGCACTTGGCCGTCATCCAGAGGAGCGTTTTGTGCGACGAAGGATCTCCTTCTTGCCCGGCCCTCGCGACGAAGGCCCTCTCTTCGATGTCAACCGCGCCCAACCCCGTCCGGAGCCAGACGCGCCAACGCCACTACTGCTCGCGAAGGGCTTGCATGGGGTGGACTTGGGTGGCGCGCCTCGCGGGAATGTAACACGCAGCGACGGCCGACGCGAGGAGCAGCGCCGCCACTGCGGCGAAGGCTGCGGGATCGATCGCGCTGGGCACGCCAACCACCAACGCGCGCATGCTGCGGCCGACGAACCAGGCGCCGACGGCGCCTGCCGCGATTCCGGCGACCGCGAGGAGGATTCCTTCGCGCAGAATCAACGTGAGGACGCGGCGCGGTTCCGCGCCGAGGGCCATGCGCAGGCCGATTTCGTGGGTGCGTTGAGCAACCGCGAAAGACATGACGCCGTAAATTCCGAGGGCCGCGAGCAGCAGCGCGAGTGCGGCGAAGCCGGCGAAGAGCGCCGCGATGAAGCGGTCGGTGCTGTGAATTTCGTCAACCACCTGATCCATGGTTTTTACGTCGGCCAGCGGCAAATTCGGATCGAGCGTCAGCACTGCATCGGCGATGGCGTTGCCCAAAGCAGCGGGATCGCTCGCGCTGCGCACCGCGACCATGGCCTGCGGCCAGGGGCTTTGGGCGAAAGGCACATCGATCTCCGGATCGACTTCGCCATGCTGATCGCGATTGCGCGTGTCGCGATAGACGCCCACGATTTGCCACGGCACAGCGGCGCCAAGTTTCGGCAACCCGGGAACCATTTCCTGAATCATCAGGCGCTGGGTGAGCGGATCAATTCCCCGCAAATATTTTTTCACGAACATTTCATTCACTACCGCGACGTGAACTGCGGTGGAACGGTCGGATGCTTCGAGCGCGCGGCCGCGATCGACCTGCACGCCGAAAGCTTTGAAATATCCGGGCGTGACCATATTGAAATCGACCTGCGGGAGCTGCGCGGGATCGTCGACCGACTTCCCTTCCAGGAAAAATGGCATGGTGAAAAAAACGCCCTGCACCGGGAGACCTTCGGAAACGGAAACGGCGGAGACGCCAGGAAGCGCGGCGACACGTTCTTCGAGCTGTTGGTAGAAGGCCACGATGCGATCGGCGCTGGCCAGATGGTTATCGGGCACCGGCACGTAAAAGGTGAGGATGTGATCGATGCGCACGCCGAGATCGACGCGCAGCAGATTCCAAAAACTGTGCAGGGCCAGGCCGCCTCCGGCGAGCAACGTCAGCGCCAGCGCCATTTCGAGGACGACCAGGCCGCGGCGCAGACCATGGCGTCCGGAAGATCCGGACGAGCGGCCGCCCTGCTTGAGCGCTTCATTGAGATTCATGCGCGTGGCCTGAAAGGCCGGGGCGCTGCCGAAGAGCAATCCAGCAAAGAGCGCCGAGCCGGCAGTGAAAAACAAAACCGGGAGATTCAGGCGGATGTCGACGTCCAAGGGCAACATATATTTCGGCAGGTGCGCCAGGATCAGCCGCAGCAAAAGAGCGGCCAGCGCGATTCCGGCAACACAACCGACCAGCGCGAGCGCAAAACTTTCCGCCAGAAATTGGCGGAACAGCGTGGCGCGAGAAGCGCCGAGCGCGGCGCGCACCGCGACTTCCTTTTCGCGGGTGGTGCCGCGAGCCAGCAGCAGGTTGGCGACGTTGGCGCAGGAAATCAGCAGAATAAAAGCGACGGCACCCATGAAAAGCCAGAGCGCGCGCTTCACGTCGTTATCGACGAAGGCGCTTTTCAGCGGCTCGACGCTGATGGTCCAGCCCTTGTTGGAATTGGGATACGCGGTGGCGAGATGCGCGGCGATGCCGGACATTTCAGCGTTCGCTTGTGCGACGGTGACCCCGGGTTTCAGGCGGCCGATCACGGAGTAAAGTCGAAAATCGCGACTCTGCTGCTCGGGTTTGAACGCGGTGGGAACGTAGATGACCTGCATCATGCGGTCGGCCACGCCGGGCGCGAGCACGCCGACGATGGTATAGGACTCGCCATTCATCTGTACCGGGCGCCCGATGATGCCGCGGTCTTCGCCGAAGCGAGTCTTCCAGAGACGATTGCTGAGCACGGCTACGTGATCGCGACCCGGTTGCGCTTCTTCGGGCAGCAGATCGCGTCCGAGCAGAAGCGGATAGCCGAGCAGCGAAATAAAACCGGGGGTGACAATTTGTCCAGCCACACGTTCGGGTCGCGCGCTGGTGGCGAGATTGATGTTGAATCCGTTGTAGACGCAGAGCTGATCAAAAACCGCGTTTTGTTTTTGCCAGTCGAGAAAATCGCCGACGGATGCTCCGTTAATCTGGCCCTGGCTTTTGGACCAGACCATCACGATCTGTTCCGGATGCGGATACGGCGGGTCGGCGAGCAGCGTGGCGTAAACCACGCTAAAGATGGCGGTGTTGGCGCCGATGCCGAGCGCGAGGGTGAGGATGGCGACGGCGGCGAAGCCGGGTTTATTCAGCAGCAGGCGGAAGCCGAAGGCGATGTCGCGCAGCAATTGGCTCATGTATGCTTAGCCGCCCTTCGCGCCCTTCCCGCACCTGGCGCAGCGGGCTGCCCTACGATTCGGCAAGTATTACATAAGGATTACAATTGCGGGCCCATCCGGCTGCTAGCCTGCTCGCGTAGTTACTGGTAGTGGGTCTAATTGCTGCTGCGCGGTGGGTGCGGCTAGCAGAAATGTTTTAGCGGAACTGTGAGAGCGGGCGGCCAGTTACAAAAGGAATCGCTGCATGGGATTTTCACGCGGTACGGGACTCGACAGAAAGTTGGGCAACAAGTTGAGCGAAAAGTTGGGCCAGAAGTTGAATTTGAAGCGGCGGGCGATCGATAGCAAAAAGAAATTGCTGGCGATGAATCAGGGGATCAACTGGTTCACCACTTCGATCATGGTGATGTTTCATCTGGGCGCCATTGCGGCGCTTTTTTATTTTACGTGGGGCGCACTGGCCGTAGCGGTGGCGCTGTGGTGGGTTTCGATGAGCCTGGGCATCGGCATGGGCTACCACCGGCTGCTGGTGCATCGCGGGTACAAGACTCCCAAGTGGGTGGAATATTTTTTGACGGTGTGCGCGACGTTGACGCTGGAAGGCGGCCCGATTTTCTGGGTGGCCACCCATCGCATGCATCATAAATACGCGGACCAGGAAGGCGATCCGCATTCGCCGGTCGATGGCACCTGGTGGTCGCACATGGGCTGGATCGTGATGGGCGAATCGCTGCATCACGATACGACCACGCTGGCGCGTTTTGTGCCGGACCTGGCCAAGGATAAATTTCACGTTTGGATTACGAAATACAATTATGTCCCGGTGATTATTTTGGGCGCGGTGCTGCTGGCCGTCGGCGGACTTCCCTGGCTGCTCTGGGGAATTTTTCTGCGCACCGTATTTGGTTTGCACGCCACCTGGCTGGTGAATTCGGCCACGCATTCGTGGGGTTCGCGGCGATTTACGACGCACGACCATTCCACCAATAGTTGGTGGGTCGCGATTCTCACTTGGGGCGAAGGCTGGCACAACAACCATCACGCGCATCCGGTGTCGGCGCGGCATGGAATGAAATGGTACGAGATCGATTTCAATTGGTACGGCATCTGGGCGCTGAAAAAGCTGGGTCTGGCGCACAGCGTCTATTCCGCCGCAGCGCGCGCCGCCATGCCGGACACACTGCCGCTCACCGAAGAGCCAGCCAGCGGCGATTAGGTTTTTCAGCAGTGCCATTCAATTTGTGTAAATGGGGGGACGCCGCGCGAGATTTTTCGCGCGGCGTTTTTAGTTTTGGTAGAGCGAACAGAGTGTTGTCGCGCTGCTGCACGCAGCAACTCCTCCTAATCGGCGTGGCTCGCGATTCGCCCGCTTTTGGCCGTCATTCTGAGCGCAGCGAAGAATCTCATCCAGTCGCGAGTCACCCGGGCCATCACGCCAAGCGCAGTTTCGTCGTGGCGGTCTGGGCGCTGCAGCATGGATGAGATTCTTCGTCGCGAAAACCGCTCCTCAGAATGACGCCGGCTTTTTTGGTGGCGTGAAAATCGCGGAGGCGCTTCTCGGTGAGGCTTTTGGACCGGAAATTATTTGCGGGCGCCGTTGTTTTTCAGCAGCTCGACAATTTCGGGGGAATCCATGTTGGCGCTGGTGATCATTTTGGCGCCGGTGTCGATGCGGCGCGGGACGGATTTGCCGCGGGCGTGGTCGGCGATGGCCTTGATGCCGAGTTCGCCCATGCGGAAGGGATCCTGCGCGACCAGGCCTTTCAGTTTGTTGGTGCGCAGCATGTCGAAATACAAATCAGAAGTGTCGAACCCGACGTGGGCGATCGGGTCGCCCGAGCTGCGCGCCGAGAGCGCCATGACCATTCCAGCGGTCGATGACTCGTTGGGCGTAAAGACTCCGGCGAGATCAGCCTGGTGCCGAGCCAGCAAAGTTTCGGACGCGGCTTTGGCCGAGGCGCGGGTGGCTCCGGCAAATTCTTCGGAGAGGACGACTTTCATTTCAGGGTAGCGGCTGGCGCGTTTGCGGAAGCCTTCTTCGCGTTCGCGGGTGCTGGCCGAACCTTCCTGATAGCGCAGGATGACGACTTTGCCGCGGCCGCCGAGAACTTCAGCCATGCGTTCGCCGGCCAGGCCCCCGGCTTTTTCGTTGTCGGTGGCGATGAAGGTCAGGATGCGGCTGGAATCGAGCGCGGAATCGAGCACGACGGTGGAAGTGCCTTCGGCCGCGGCGCGTTCGACCAGCGGAACGAAAGTGCGGCTGTCGAAAGGCGCGAGCAGGACTCCATCCAGGCGCTGGCGCATGACGGCTTCGAGAATTTTGGTTTGCTCGTCGCGATCGTCTTCGCGCATGGGCGCTTTCCACGAGAACTGGACGACGACGCCTTCGGTCTGCAGATCGCGGACGGCTTTTTCGGCTCCGGCTTGCATAGCGCGCCAGTATTTGTGCAGCGAGCCTTGCGGCACAGCGGCGATTTTCAGTTCCATGGATAGGCCTCTCGCGAGCGCAGACACTTCTGCGCCACGCGCGCGGGCGAATGATACCGGCTCCGCGGACGTGGCGGGTCGCGCGGCAGAGGCTGGGCAGCCCGCCGGCGACGGCGCATATATAGCTTAGTGCGCGAGTGCGGAGCAATGCGAAAGATGATGAAGACGATACGTTGTGCGGGGATAGAGAATGGCGCGCGGGTTGGTTCCCTGCTGGCGCGGGTTCGTCGAACCGCGGTGAGGGCCGGGCAAGAAGTTTGGATCACAAGGCGAGAGGCTGCGCGGGCGAGTGTGCTGGGACGTTAAGAAGGCTCGCGCGAAAAAGCCGCGCGAGCGGTTCGCGCTTCGCGCCGGATTTTTTCCCGGCCCTTACGGACCGGGTTAATTTATGCCGCCCCGCCGGGGCTGGTTTTGCGATCGTGCGACGGTTTGCGGAGGCGCTTCGCGATGGATGGATCGTGGCGCGACCTGCTGCGGAAAAGCGGTGGCGTTTTTGTTGGCGCCCGGGCAAGAAGGAGATCCTTCGTCGCGGACGGCGCTCCTCTGGATGACGGCCAAAGGCGGTTTGGGCGGTGATGGAGCGGTCATCGTCACCATCATTAGTTAGATGGAAAGGCGCGGATCGGCGTGGACCCCGAGAGCAGCGAAGCGGGGGAATGCGTTGCTCGGAATTTGCTCACGGCTGTGAATCCGACGCGTTCGCCGAACATTTTGGAGTGCGGTGGCTCTGCCACCGCTTTTGAGATGCCGGCGCTGGCACGGAGTGATCGAGCGCGGAGCGCTGGCGGGGCGGCTTGCTTCGAAGAGTCGCCGTGGGCGAGTCGATGGATAAGGCTGCATGGCGGGCCTGGAGAAACTCGTGCATGCGCTGCGCGCTGGAGAACGCGGGTGGCGTGGGCGGCTACGGAAAAGCGGCGGCGGTACATGCAAACGTGCCGCCGCACTCCACACTGGGCTGGGCGCGGTTTCGGATTAGGACGCTCCGCCATGCGGGTGGATGCGGGCTGCGCGCTTCGCGCTGAGGCGGATTTCCACTTGTGGTGGCGCTTCGCGCTGAGGCGCTCGATCATTCTGCCGAGGTCGATGATGCGTCGGCTTGCCTTGGAGTGCGGCGGCTTGCCGCTGCCTTTGCGAAGTGACAGTAGGACTCACAGCGATTGGGGTTTGCAGCTCGGCGTGAGAAGACGGTGGTGAGGTGGCCGTGGTCCAAGGCGGATACCAGGCACGCCGTCGCGTCCTGCATTCACACCCGCGTTGCGTATCGATACGCTCGCGCCTTGACCCCTATTCCGTTCAGGGCCTAACTTTACTTGGCCAAGGCGGCGGCAAGCCGCCGCGCTCCAAGGTAGGCTGGCTCGCTTGGTGTTTAGTGGTTGTGATTGTTGGACGCCATCGCGCTCGCACCGATCCCCTGCTCCGGGCCGGCGCCGAAAAGTTCGGGGTGAATGTAGCGGCCCTGCTCGTTTGCGGGCTTTTCTTCTTCGGTGGGAATGCGATGGGCGTTGGCCCAGGCGTCGTGGCGGATGCCGGTGACCTGCCAGGAAACTTTTACGTGGGGCTTGCTGGTGCGAATGGTGAATTTGCGGTCTTCGATTTCGGTGGCGATCATGGCCTGCGAAAATTGGCCAACGGGAGTGAGCTGATAGCGGAAGTCGCTGTTGAGAGCTTCGAACCACGCCGGCATGGTGACCACGGCGTAGCCTTTGGCGTTGGTCACTACGTTGCCGTTATAAATATTCATCATGTCCGGCGATTCGACGAAGGAGTGGGAGAGATATTTGCCGCCGGGGTCGATCGGATCATCGATCTTGAACGAGCCGGAAGATTTCGTCAGTTTCCCGGCGACCTGAACGTCGCCGCCAAAATAGCCGGCCAGTCCTCCGGCGGTGTTTACGCCGACAACACCGCTACCTGCGGAACTAGCGGTGGTGAAATACCCTCCGTTCGTGGAACCGGAAGTGGCGGTGTTATTTCCAAAGACGGCGTTGTCACCGGCTACCGCTGAAATGCCGGCGATTCCGGCACCATTGATGCCGCGGTCGATTACCTCCAGCGTGTATTGCGGCGTGGCCGTACCGATTCCGACGCTGACCGCGCTGGTCCCGGTGCCGCCCAGGGCCATGGCGTTATCCTGGCCCACTTGCGCGTTTGCGCCGATGGCCGCGGCATAGCTCAGGTTGGATCTCTCCGCGTCGGCGGCCGAGCCCAGAAATAAATTGTTGCTCCCGGTCACGTTGGTAAACCCGGAATATTGCCCGTAGGCCGTATTGGTCATTCCGCCGGTATTCGATCCCAATGAGGAATATCCTGCCGCGGTGTTACCGCCTCCCTGAGTATTCGACTCCATCGCGCCCACGCCCACCGCCACGTTTGAACCACCGGAGGTGTCATGCAGCAGAGCGTCGGCGCCGATTGCGGTATTTGATTCCCCGGTCGCCGTCTCCGCAAATCCGCCCGCTTCGATGCCGACAAACGTATTCAGCGGACCGCCGAAGTTGCTGATGAACGGATTGCCGCCGATGTAGATCAGCCCGGAACCTGCACTCGTCGTGTTCGGCAAACTTAACGAGCCGGTGAGAGTTTCGGACGCGCCGTTAAACGTTTGGCCGGGCGCGAAAGTTTGGATGCCGGTGCTGCTCCAGGAAACGCCGGTGTTGACGAAGTCGGAGCCGCCGTTGGGGATGAAGAAGAGATCGAGCTGGGCGGAAGGATTGGTGGTGTTGTTGTTCAGGGGCTCGGCGCGGAAGCCGAAGCTCTGCGTGGTGCTGGCTTTCGTGGCGCTGTTGTAGGACGACGCTTGAAATTGGAACGAGTGGGATTCGTAGCCGGCCGAAGTGATGGCGTCGTGGCCTGGAGGGAGTTGGAAGGAGCCGCGGAAGATGCTGTTGCCGTTGACGTCGAGAGTTTCGGTGGGCGTGGTGGTGCCTACTCCGATTTTTCCGCCGGTTTGATACAGCAAGGAATTGCCCAGCGCTGAAGTTGAAGTCCACAGCGGAACGAAATTTGTGGTGCCGCTTCCGGTTGGTGCGGCTTGCGGAATTGCGGCGGGGGCAGCGGCGATTGTCGCGGCAGTTGCTCCCGCAGGTTGCGCGGAAATTTGTGACGACGGCGTCGCGATGATCGTGGTGCTGCTCGGTGTGGTGATGCGCGCTGCCAGGCTTTGCGTGGTGACGTACGCGGAGGCCGGCAAGCCGCCGAGCGTTTCCGCATCGGCGGCCTTCAGCGCGTAGGGAACGCTCGCGAGCAACGCTCGCGGCATTTCCTGCTGACGCCCGACGGTCACGCCCAGCCAGCGCGACTGTCCGGTTCCGAAAAGTTCTGCGGGCACGCCGGTGGCCGTCGCCGAACCCAGCAGAACGTTGTAATGTCCATTTGTATCGGCGAGAACGTTTTGCGTTTCGCTCCAGAGCGCGGCGCCGCCGTCTTGCTCGGCATAAATCGCGAAGGTGACGCTGGCTACGCCCGCGACCGTGCGCGCGGCGGAATCTTTCAACGTGCCATTGAATTGGACCAGGCGCGGGACGGAGGCGGAGGCAACGTCGGGCGATGGCGTTGTGGTGATTTGTGCCGAGGCGTGGGCTGCTTCGGCGGACTGCGCCGGGGTCGCGCGCGCTGCGCCCGGGCTGGCGGCGACTGCCACTGCCAGGATCGCGAGTGCTAGAAATTTTGCGGAAGTACTGCGGGTACTGGACATTTTTTCGCTCCCTGGTGCGGTTTTGCTTCGAACCTGAGCGCACTGTGGGGGCGGGCCGGCGAATCGTCAATGAAACAGGACCTAAATTCTATCTAAACTGGTATCTTGCGCTGCTAGAGCGAGTTGCGGGTGGGTTACAAGGTCCCGCGCGGCGCTGGAAAAGCCGCGCCACGCTCAGTAAGACAGGCTCTCAGCCTGTCTGCACCCCACTTTCAGTGGGGTGCGCCGTTCGGGTGTCAAAGTTGCGAGGGTGCGCACTCGTCCACGGCGTATCCAACTTAGGAGAATCCTCAAGCCGGGTTTGAAAATGCGTGGTCGGTCGCGCGAAAAAGCTTGGTTGTAAGACGCGGAGCATACGTGGCAAAGATTAGATGCGATCGTAATTTGGAAGGACGAGAGAGTGGTCGATAGTTGTTGCGGTAATGCTTTGTTGCTTGGAAGGCACACCCCGCTGAAGGTGGGGTGCAGACAGGCTCTCAGCCTGTCCTACTCGACCCAATGTTATTTTTCCGACTCGCCGGCGTATCCTGGGTAGAGAGGGTCGATGGCGTTTATTTCGATTACGCGGTTGCGGGTGCGGTCGTACATTTTTTTGCCGGTGTTCATTTGGCGTGCGGGGCAATCGATGACGCAGATGGAGCATGCTGCGGGATTCATCCAGGGGCGGGTGATGCGCGAGGCTCGCAATGCGTTCTGGACCGTCACGGCGTGGGACGACGATGCGGCGATGAATGCCTATCGGACTTCGGGCGTGCATCAGGCGGTGATGCCGAAGCTGATGGATTGGTGCGATGAGGCTTCGGTGGCGCATGGGATGCAGCCTACTGCCGAGCTTCCGTCGTGGGCGGAGGCGCACCGGCGGATGGTGGCGGAGGGACGCATGTCGAAAGTGAAGCATCCGTCAGCGGCGCAACTGGCGAATCACATCACGGAGCCGCGTCCGAGCCGCATCGTGCGCGAGATGTTCCCCGCCAAGCCGCGCTAACTCCGAACCAGTTCTCAGCGGCGAACAAACGATCCTCTTCTCCTAGCTGTCCAGTCCTTCCACCCAAACCGTTTTCCGCCGTCATCCTGAGGAGTGCCTTTTGCGACGAAGGATCTCATCCATGCTCCCGCGTCGCGATCGCCACGACGAGACCACACTCGTCGTAAGGGCGTTGCCGTTGCAAACTGGATGAGATTCTTCGCTGCGCTCAGAATGACGGCGGGATTGGTTGGTCGAGGCGCTTGCGCCGACGCACGTGCGTGGAAGATTTTTCAGAGGCAGAGTTTGAGTTTGCGCAGGCCTTCTTCAATCTGACGCGCGTCGGTGCCGCCGTAGCCTAGGATTAGGCCGCCGCGCGTTGGTTGTTTCGCGTAGCACGATGAGAGCGGCTGGGCGGAGACGCCTCGGATAGCGGCTTTTTTTGCTACGGCTACGTCGTCGACTCCGGCGGGAAGTAGCGCTACAAGGTGCATGCCGGCTTCGGCGCCTACCACTTCTAATTTTCCTGGGAGGATTTCGGCGATGGCGTCGACTAGCGCCTGACGCCGCTGACCATACAAAATCCGCATGCGGCGGATATGCCTCGCGAAATGGCCGTCGCGAATGAAATCGGTCATGACTGCCTGATACAGCGTGGACGAAAAAACGTCGGTGGCGTCGCGCGCGGTGGTGAAAGCTTCGATCAAGTCGCGCGGGATGACGACGTAGCCGAGCCGCAGCGACGGGAAAACAACTTTGTTGAACGTGCCGGCGTAAATCACGCGGTCGCTTGAGTCGAGACCCTGCAGCGACGCGATCGGCCTCGCGCCGAAACGATATTCGCTGTCGTAATCGTCTTCGATAATCCAGGCGCCGCGGCGCGCGGCCCATTGCAGCAACAACATGCGGCGGGTGGCGCTCATGGTGACGCCCAGCGGATATTGATGCGACGGCGTGATGTACGCGGCGCGCGCGTGGCGCGCCCGGCGAATTCCCTCCTCTACATTTAACCCTTCGCGATCGACTGGAACTGGAACGAGTTTTGCGCCGGCGGTCATCAGCGCGTGGCGCGCTCCGTGGTAGCCGGGCTCTTCAATCCAGACGCGGTCACCGGCGTTCAACAAAACTTGCGCGGAAAGTTGCAGCGCTTGCTGCGAGCCGGTGGTGACCAGAATTTGCGACGCGTCGCAACGGACAGCGCGCATCGCGCCGAGATATTCGGCGACCGCTTCGCGAAACGGGAGATAACCCATGGCGTTGCCGTAGGCCATGGCGCTGCGCGGCTGGCGGCGCGAGTGGCGATTGACCAGCTTGGACCACACCTCCACCGGAAAATGATCGAGCGCGGGCAGGCTAACGCGAAAGGCGCCGACGGTATCGAGCCAGGATTGCGGCGGCGTCTGCATGGAGATCGCGCGGCGCGAGATGCGTCGCGGCGCCTGCCTGGATTTGCGCGCGATGGGAATCGCGCGCGGTGGTGTGTCGCGCCGCGGCGCGGCGTACTGCGACATCGGCGGCGCGGCTTTGGAACTTTCGTCGGGGATCGAACGCGCCACGCAGGTGCCGGCGCCGGTGAAAGTTTCGAAGTAGCCTTCGGCTTGGAGCTGCTCGTACGCGGCCAAAACCGGGATGCGAGAAATTTTCAGGTCGGCGGCGAGATTGCGCGTCGAAGGGACGCGCTGGCCGGGGCGCAGGCGGCCATCGAGGATGGCCTGCCGAAACCAATCGTAGGCCTGGCGGTAGAGCGGCGATTTCGCGCGCGAAGCGAGCGAGATGGGCGGCTGGAACGTGGCGGCGACGCGCTTCATGTTCGGCTCATTCCGTATCCGGAAAGTGGCTATATCGTATCACGCGTAAGTGGCTATTGTGGCAAGCCACTCCCGGGGTTAAGTTGCCTGCAGGCCGCGCTGCTATCGCGCTCGCTTGGAGGAATCATGATTCACACCTTGAAGGTTTTGGCGATCTGCACCGCAGCCAGTGCCCTGCTCTTTGTGCTGCACAGCCGCGCGATTGCGGCGCACGCCAGCGGCGATGTGCCGCATCGCACGCAATATTTTGTGATGGCGACGCCGCCTGCGACGACTGAGTCTGCGCCGCAAGCCGCCGCAACAAAACAGGCAACACCCGCCGCGCTGCGCGACGGCGCGCACGATTTCGATTTCGAAATCGGCTCCTGGAAGATCCACTTGAAAAAACTGATGAACCCGCTGACCGGGTCGACTACCTGGGTGGAATTTGACGGCACTTCGGTGACCCGCAAAATCTGGGACGGGCGCTCGCAAATCGAAGAATTCGAAACGGACAGCCCGACCAGCGGGCACATCGAAGGCTTGACGCTGCGGCTCTACAATCCCGCGGCGCATCAGTGGAATTTGAACTGGGCGACGTCGAAGACCGGAGCGTTCGGGGTTCCAACCATCGGGGAATTCAAAAATGGCCGCGGAGAATTCTACGACTGGGAACCGATCAACGATCGCATGGTGCTGGTGCGCTTCGTGTGGTCGGACATCACGCCGACCACCGCACATTTCGAGCAGTCGTTTTCGACCGATGGCGGGAAAACTTGGGAAGTGAATTGGATTACCGATCAGACGCGGGTGGAAGAGTAGCGGCGAGGACACAATATATGCGACCCACAGTGATATGCGCCGGACTTTTGGCGGCAGTCGCGGCGTTGTCCGCGATCGCGCCGGCACGGGTGAGCGGCGACGCTGCTCGTGATGGGCAGCACGATTTCGATTTTGAAATCGGCTCGTGGCATACGCACATTTCGCGGTTGCTGCATCCGTTGACGGGGTCAACGACTTGGGTGGAGTACGACGGGACGTCGGAGATTCGGAAAATCTGGGACGGACGCGCGAATTTGGTGGAGCTGGAAGTTTCGTCGCCGGCGGGGAAGATCGAGGGAATATCGTTGCGGATTTATAACCCTGTCGCGCGGCAGTGGAGTTTGAATTTCGCGAACAGCCGGGTCGGGACGCTTTCGACTCCGACCGTCGGAGAATTCAGCGGAGGACGCGGAGAGTTTTACGATATGGAGGAATTTGGCGGGCGGATGATTGTGGTGCGGAATTTGTTTTTGGATATTAAGCGCGATTCGTACCGGTTCGAGCAAAGTTTTTCCGGCGATGCCGGGAAAACTTGGGAAGCGAATTGGGTTGCTATGGATACGCGGGTGGCGAAGTAGTAGGACAGGCTCTCAGCCTGTCTGCACCCCACTCTCAGTGGGGTGTGCCTTTCCGTAAAATCGAGCGCGCGCCTCTTTCTTACCTCCTGTGTGGAAAATTGCCTTGAAGATATTCTGCTTCGGTGTTCCCATGCCGACGCTGCGCGCGCCGAGAGGCTGGCCCGCGGCCGGCCCTCGAAATTATTCTGCGCGTGTGGAGGATCGAATCATGAGCAACGGTGAGAAACAGGGAATATTTGCGATGGGGCCGGCACCCTCGCGCCGGCAGTGGGTAGCGGGGGCTGCGGCGGCGCTCACGGGATTTTCGGTTTCAGCGCGAGGCCTCGGCTCCGCGCGCACACTTGCCACGGTGTCGAGGCGCGGCGCCGATGCTAGCAACGGCGTTTCGCGGACGGCGGAAGCGATTCATCAGGAGACGACTTACAAGGCCACGCCGCAGCGGGTTTACGACGCGCTGACAGATGCAGCCCAATTTCAAAAAGTCGAACTCGCTAGCGGGGCGATGAAAGCTGAGGAGTTAAACGCAGCACCGGCGAAAATCAGTACGGACGCTGGCGGCGCGTTCAGTTTATTTGGCGGATATATTACCGGGCGGCAGATTGAGCTCGTGCCGGAAAAACGCGTGGTGCAGGCCTGGCGCGCGGGAAGTTGGCCGGCGGGTTGGTTTTCGATTGCGCATTTTGAATTGGTGGCGGATGGGGCGGGGACGAAAATTATTTTTGATCATTTGGGATTTCCGGCTGGCGCTGCGGATAGTTTGGCGACCGGGTGGCAGGCCCATTATTGGGATGGGTTGACGAAGTTTTTTGGCTAGGTGGGGCGGCGGGCGTTGCGCTAAGAATTAAAGATTGAACACAGAGAGCACCGAGAACGGCGAGAGAACACGGAGACTTGTTCGGCGGCGCTTCGCGCTGGATCGATTGTCGGGATGCGCGAGGACAGTGGGACAGGCTCTCAACCTGTCTGCACCCCACTCTCAGTGGGGTGTGCTTTTCGTAGCACCAAACACCCACCGCCCCCTACCAAGACCCACAAAGAATTTATTCGTAGCGCAGGGCCACCAACGGATCCACGCGGGTCGAACGCCACGCCGGAATCAAACAGGCGGCGAAGGCGACCATCGCCAGAATCGCGGTGACGCTGACGTAAGTCAGCGGGTCGCGGCCGCTCACCACCAGGAAAGTGCCGACGACGCTGCCGGTGGCGAAGGTCAGCGCGATTCCTACGGCCAAGCCGAGGCCGACGATCAGCACGCCTTCGCGCAGAACCATCCGCAAAATATCTCCGGGCTGCGCGCCGAGCGCCATGCGCACGCCGATCTCGTGCGTTTTTTGCGCGGCGGCGTAAGAAACCACGCCGTAGACTCCCACGATCGCGAGAACTAATCCGAGGATGCCCAGAAGCGCGGCCAGCGCTGCGCCAACTTGATAGACCAGCAGGCCATTCAATGTGTAGATCGCCTGGCGCATGGTTTTCACATCGAAGACGGCGAGCTGCGGCGCGAGGCCGTCGATGACGCGCTCAACAGCCGGGATCATCGAATCGGGCGCGCCGGCGGTGCGCACCTGCAAAACTTGCAGCGAATTTCCGGTGGTGTGCTGGCCGTACGGTACGAAAAACATCGGGCGATAAGCGCCGCGCAAGCCGGTGTAACGCATGTCACCGACCACGCCGACCACCACCATCGGATGCGCCGGATCCGTCTTCATCACAAAGCGGCGGCCCATGGGATCGCTGCCGGGCCAGTAATCGTGCGCCATGGTTTGGTTGACGATCGCGACTCGTACGGCGTCTTGGTCATCGTTCGCGGCAAAAACGCGGCCGCGCTGCAGCGGAATTTGCAGGGTCTGGAAATATTCGGGAGTGATGGCGTTGTAAAAAATGGGAGTGAGGCCCAGGCTGGGTGGCGGCGCGTAGCCTTCGACCGAAACGGTGTCGGCCTGATTGTAATAACCCATCGGCGTGCTGCTGGCGGTGCTGGCCGAAACGACTCCGGGCAACGCTTGCACGCGGGTCAGCAAATCTTTGTAGTAGGCGTTGGTCTGCGCTTCGCTGTAGCCGATCTCCACCGGATCCATCACGAAGTTGACCACGTGATCGGTGTCGAAACCGAGGTTGACCTGTTGCGCGCGGCCGAGGCTGCGCGCGAATAATCCGGCGATGATCAGAATCATCAGCGAGCCGGCCACCTGCGCGACGACCAGCGAAGTGCGCAGGCGATTTTTTCCGCCGACCACGCCGCGTCCGCCTTCGTGCAGGATGGCGTTGAGGTTTCCATGCGAAGCGCGCAGGGCCGGCGCGATGCCGACCACCGCGCCGGTGGCCAGCGCGGCGATGGAAGCATAGGCAAAAACGCGCCAGTCAAATCCGAAATTCAGATTCAGCGGCAGGTCGACGTTCAGATTGATATTGGCGAAGGCCACGCCGCCGAAATATCCCAGCACCAGCCCGGCGATTCCGCCGAAAGCCGCGAGCAGTAGCGATTCGACCAACAGCTGGCGAATCAGCCGGCTGCGCGCCGCGCCCAGCGCTGCGCGGATGGCCATTTCGCGTCCGCGCGCGGAAGCGCGCACCAGCAGCAGATTGGCGACGTTCAGGCAGGCCAGCAACAACACCAGCGCGGCCAGACCCAGAAAAAGCGCGCCGATGATCAGCAAAGTATTGTTGGGATCAGGCTGCGGCCGCGAATGCAATTCCGGAAAAGCCTGGAGCTTCGCGTCTTTTTCGGAATCGGGATGATCCTGCGACCAGCGCGCGCCGATGACGTTCAGCTCGCTGCCGGCCTGGGCCAGCGTGGTTCCGGGATGCAAGCGCGCCAGAATTTGCAGGCTGCGGAGTTCGCGATTGGTGAGGTAGTCCGCCGCCGGGATTTCCACGCCGATCATGCTCAGCGGCAAAAATCCTTGCGTGCCAAGCAGCGCGGAGACGCCGGCGAAACCTTTGGGCGCGACTCCGATGACGGTGACCGGGTGTCCGTTCAGCAAGACGCTGCGGCCGACGACGCCAGGATCGGAGCCGAAGCGCGATTTCCAGTACGAGTCAGTGATGACGATGACCGGGCCGGCGCCGGGCGCGGCGTCATCCGCCGGTTCGATGAAGCGGCCCATCTGCGGGCGGATGCCCATGGCCTGAAAAAAATTTCCGGAAACGTAATCGGTGAGGATGCGTTCGCCTTTGCCATTGACGCTGAGGCCGTCGAGCCCGATCGAGTGGGCGACTACGTCGGAAAATACGGCGGAGGATTGGTCGTGAATCTCGCGATATTCAACCATGGAAAATTCGGGACGGAGGCTGCTTCCCTGCCGCTGGCAGGCCAGCATGGTGAGCTGTTGCGGTTCGCGCACTGGGAGCGGGCGCAGCAGCAGGCCATCGATCATGCTGAAGATGGCGGTGTTGGCGCCGATGCCGAGCGCGAGCGTGATAGTCGCGGCAATGAGAAAACCGGGAGTGCGCAGCAAGCTGCGCAGTCCGTAGCGAATGTCGGCGAGTAAAGTGTCCATGGATGCTCCTGCTGCGTTTTTACTTTTACGGCGTCACGATTTGAGTCGCGCTACATCTGCGGGCAGATAACCCGGTTGCGTACCCCAGCTGCGTACGCCGGTTATAACGTCGGCTACGCACTCCAGTTACGCCCCCCGGTTCGTCTGCCCGTATTGGCCCCAATTACGTTCTCTGTCTGCTAATACGAGGCCCGCGGGCGAAATGTTTCGTGGAATGTGTGGTGGACAGTGCGATTCGCGATGACACTCAACGTCTGATCCCGCCACCGGCGCGTGATGACGCTCCAGCCTACCTTGGAGTGCGGCGGCTTGCCGCCGCCTTTGCAAAGTGACGGCAGGGCAAGTAGCGGTCGGGGTCTGAAACGCGGCGGACATAGCGGCGACGGGGTTGGGTCGCGAGGTTGGCTCAGTCAAAGCTGCATGCCGATCAAACTGAAGTGTGGCCTCCGAGTTTTGAACCCTATTCCATTCCCGTACTAACTTTTCTTTGCAAAGGCGGCGGCAAGCCGCCGCACTCCAAGGTGGGCTGATGATTCCATCGACGCCGGCAGTTCGATCGGCTGCGGTGCGGCGAGTAATGGCTAATCTTTGAATTGGCCGGTTGCCGCGATGAAATCATCCGGGAGTGAAAGTCGTGCCCGACCGAAGGTGAGCAGCTCCTTGCGAAACGCGGCGCTGGCCGTGCGCTCCAGCCACGCGGCCGAACACCATTCGTAGTTCACGGACATTCGTACCAAGCCGTGGTGCACGGCGTTCTCATGCACGTAACGCAAACGCGGGTAATACGATCGCTGGTGGGTAATTTGTGACTCCCAGTATTGAAACCACACTTGGCGTCCTGGGGCCGCGTCGATTTCGTTTATGCGTCTCGCAGTCAGGGAATGGAGTTCGCTCACCATTTCCCGAAGTTTGTTCGGCTCTTCGAACTGGCCGATGAAGTGGTAATGATTTGGAAAAATGGCCCAGGCTTGCAAGTCTGCGCCGTGTTCGGCAGCTCGCGCGAACAAAGTCGCTCGCAGCAGATTCAATTTCAGTTTCGAATTGAAGATCGGTTTTTTTCGGTAGGTTCCGCTGGTGACCATGTAGGTGCCGCTGGCAGAAAGGCGGTGAGATGGCGCGTGCGGCCAATCAGTCATATGTATACAGAATATATAACTAACCCAAGATGTAACGCTAGATAGCAGGATCGATGGTGCGCCAGCTTACCTTGGAGTGCGGCGGCTTGCCGCCGCCTTTGCGAGGTAACGGTAGCGCTAGTATCGATTGGGGGTTGAAACTCGGCGTAAAGAGAGGCCACGGGGTTGGTGCTGTGGTGGCTCGGTCGAAGGCGGATAACTCGTTAAACCATTGCGCGGCGTTTCCATACAACGCGTTTTAGACCCCATTCCATTCTCGCCTTCACACTATTTTGCAAAGGCGGCGGCAAGCCGCCGCACTCCAAGGTAGGCTGGCGGCGCGCACATCGCGCGGTGGCGGAGAAATCTTGCGCTGGGTGACGACCCGATGCCGGGTTACTCTTCGGGCGAGGGCGCGTCGATGCTGACGGCGATGCCGTCGCCTGTGAATTCTTCGACCACTTTGTCGGAGGGCACGGTGAAGGTTTTTCCGGCGCGCTGGATCAGGAATTCGATGGGCTCGCCGCGGTGCGGGCAGTCGGAAATTATGGCGGTGCCGTTTTCGTCGGCGGTGACGTTGGTGGCGGGATTTCCGGCGACGCAGGGCGAGACGTGGATCCTGCCTCTGAAATCCTGGCGGACTTGGACGCAAATGCGATGCGGCGCGTCGGAGGCTCCGCAGGACATCAGCAACAGAGCGAGAACCACGGGCGCGCACAGGGTCGCGCGGAGCAGCAGGACTTCACGTCGTTCTCTTCGGGCCCACCGGGTCACTTATCGTTCTCCGCGCACAGATGAGCTAGGAAACCAGCGCCGAAATCCTACCACAAATGGTACCGGATAAACGCGAGCGCAATCAGCGGACGCGCGGAAAAATCCGAAGGAGCTCGCGCAATAATTTCCGGCATGGCAGGGCGGGCGTCAGCTGGAGCGTTTGCGCGGAACTTTTGCGCCTTTTTTGCGGGCTTCGGAGAGCCCGATGGCGATGGCCTGTTTGCGGCTGGTCACCGTGCCGCCCTTGCCGCCTTTTCCGGATTTCAAGGTGCCGCGCTTTTCGCGATGCATGGCGCTCTTCACGCTTTTTCCCGCTGCTTTTCCGTAACGAGCCATGTTCATCTCCTGTTCATTTGGAGTTGCTTCTGCTGCTTGGGTATCATCGGGCCGCCGCGCGCGGGCGTCGATAGGGTGAAGACCCTAAAGCGCGATGGATGGCGATGCAATGTTTTGACCGCGTGGTGGGCAGGCATGGTGGCGGGTTCGTAGCGCGGCGCTGGTGAAACTTTTGGCGCCGGCGTTTCGTAATTTTGTTCTGAAAGGAGATGACGCTGATGGCCAAGCAGCAATTTTTCATGCGGCTGATCGCGCCGCGTCCGGTTTTTCCGGGCAGCATGACGCCGGAGGAGTTGGCGCTGATGAAGGAGCACGTGGCCTACGTGGGCCAGGCGTTCGAGGCCGGAAAAGTGCTGGCGTATGGGCCGGTGCTGGATCCGGCGGGAGCTTTTGGGATTGCCCTGCTGGAGGTGGAGGATTTGGCGGAGGCGGAGAATTGGGCGCGGAAGGATCCGTCGATTGTGGGCGGGATGAACACGTTTACGTTGACGCCGATGAAGATTGCGGCCTCGCAAGGATCGAAGGCGGCGGGTTAAGGCGCAGCAATGAAGTGGCAGTTTCGGGTGCCGCACTCTTTGCGCTTTCGTGGCCTCCGTGTTCGAGCCGCTTCTCCTAGTCTTCCGGGCCTTCGGTTACCTGCCTTTGGCCGTCATCCAGAGCGAAGCGAAGGATCTCTCTTCGATTTTGGCCCGGGCAAGAAGTTCGCATCGAAGAGAGATCCTTCGTCGCAGAAGGCGCTCCTCTGGATGACGGCCAAGTGCGGTTTCGGTGCTGAACCGAAGGGCTAGGAGAAGCGGATCGTTGACTGCCGCATTGTGGTTGTAAAGTTTTTGCTATCCGAGAGCGGCGCGTCGCGTCCAACGCGGAAGATTTGTAGCGCGGCGGTACTTTCAGTCAAATTTTGTTTGCGAGGGGTTGGCATGATGCGGCTGACGAGTGTGCGAGGTCGGGTTCCGCGCTTTCTTTTTGCTCTGGGCGCTGCGGCGCTGATGGCTCGGGCGCCGTTGGCGCGGGCGCAGAACGCTCCCGCCACGGCGCCGTCGACGATTCCCTCTCCTGCTCCGGGTTCGGTTTGCGCTGGAAAAACGGCGAAGGAGTGCGTGGGCCTCGCGATGGACGCGATGGGCGGGCGCGAAAAGCTGGCAGCGATTCAAAATATTCGCACGGAAACCGTCAGCGATACCAAGCTGATGGAGCAATCCTACCGGCAGGCGCCGTTCATTACTTCGTACGGACGCGCGACGACTACGATTGATTTTGCGAAACAGCGCTACCGGTCGGCGGGAAAAGTCACCTGGCCGGAGGCGGACGCGGGCCAATCCGACTCGGAAAGTTTGGTGATTGTGGGGCCGGCCGGCGGAGTAGTGAGTCTGAAGGACGCCCAATATCCGGCGCCGCTCAGCGTGCTGGATGTGGTGAACGAAGCTTTGGCGCTGGGGCCCGCGCGCGCACTGCTGACCGCGGCGAGCGCTGCGGATCTGGCCTACGACCGGCCCGAATCGTTGCGCGGATCGACGCACACGGTGGTGAAATTTTCCTGGGGCAAAATTCCGGTGCGCATTTCGATCAATCCTTACAATGCGCTGCCGGACGCGGTGGAAACCATTCAGCAGTTCAACGATTTTTGGTATTTCTGGGGCGACGTGCGCCAGCGCGTGTACTTCGATAATTTCGAGCGCTATCACGGCGTTTCGTATCCGACCAATTTGATCGAAGAGCGCAACGGCGCGCTGTGGCGTTCGACCCAGGCGTTGAATGTGGAATTCAACGTGGCGCTCGACGACAAAGATTTTGCCATGGACGAAAAAGCGGCCAAGGCCAGCGTGCGCGGCATAGGCTGGAATCGGACCTTCAGCGCGGATAAGCCAACGGCACTGGCGCCGGGCGTGGATCTGTATCCGGGCGCGTGGAATTCGACGATCGTGAAGCAGGAGGACGGCGTTTTGATTCTGGAGGCGCCAATTTCCGAAGCGTACATGCAGGGCGTGCTGGACGAAGCCGCGAAAAAATATCCGGACCTCCCGGTGCGGCACGTGCTGTCGACTTCGGATTCCTGGCCGCACACCGGAGGCGTGCGTTTGGCGCGCGCGCGGAAGCTGGGTGTTTTTATTTTGGATCTAAATCAGCCGCTGCTGGACGCCATGATGGCGGCGCCGCACACCATCGATCCGGATATGCTGGAGCGCGGACAGATTGCGCTGCAGGCTGATCGAGTGAATAAGGCCACGGCCTGGCGCACGGTTTCAGGCAAGACGGTGGTGGGCACCGGAGCCAATCGCGTGGAGCTTTATCCGATACGCGGCGCTTCGACCGAGCGGCAGTACCTGGTTTATTTTCCGCAGCATCATTTGTTGTATGCCAGCGATACGTTGGCGTTGAATGACGATGGGAGTTTGTACGATCCGGAGTTAATGCATGAAGTGGCGGCAGCGGTGGCGAGGGAGAATCTGGAGGTGACCACCGTTTTTGCGATGCATCAGGGGCCGATTCCGTGGACGCAGGTGACGGGCCTGTTGGCGAAGGCGGAGAAGTAATTTTTGCGGCCCCCTGCAAAGCCCCGCAGTTTCTGCGCTTGGCCGTCATTCTGAGCGTAGCGAAGAATCTCATCCAGTGATGAGTCGCGCGGGCCACCACGTCGTTTTCGTCGTGATGCTCTGGGTGCGGGAGCATGGATGAGATTCTTCGTCGCAAAATGCGCTCCTCAGAATGACGGACAAAGTCCTTTGGTCGACCGGACATGAGCGCGGATTTGTAGAGATCGGTCGATTTATTTCGCGGCGGCGGCCAATTCCGAGGCGACGGCAGGATCCGTTAGCAATTTTGTATTGTAGGTCACGTTCCCGGCCGGCTTTAGCCTTAGCTTCGCACAAACGGGGTCCAGTCCGGGCGCGGTGGCCAGCACGTCGTAAAATCCCGGCGGAATTTCGGCGTAGAAGTTGCCGTGCGTGTCGGTCTTCAGGAAGCGATCTTGGCTCATGCCGACATTGGTGGTCAGGCCGGATTTTGCGCCGCTGGGATCCCAGTGGACGATAAGTTGCACGTCGGTCAGCGCTTTGCCATCCACGTCGGTGATGGTGCCGTGCAGCAAAACTCTCGCCAGCGGATCTTGGCTCGCATTGAGCGCAGCGCTCGGCATGGTATTACCGCCGTTGATCGGCCCTGCGGCGAACAGCAGAACGCTCATGGCTCCAAGCAACGCGGCACATCTGTGGCCTGCGGTTTTTCGCATGCAGCGAGCCTCCGGGCTTTTCGAATCTCCCGCATCTTAACCGAAAAGGCCGATTACTTTGGAGTGCCGGCGTCGCTGTACTGCTTCAGCAAATCTTCCAGCGCGACGGTTTGGCGCTGGGTGAGTTTGGCGCGCAGCAGTTCGACGTCGAGCGGGTACATCGAGCCGTATTCGGTTTGCTTGTCTTTGGCGGGATAAGCGGCCTCGATGTAGGCGTCGCGATAGGCGACCCAGGCGCGCTGGGAGGCTTTGGCTTTTTCGGCGGCTTCGGAAACGCTGGCGGCTTTCACCAGAACCTGGGCGTAGACGCGATTCAATTCTTTATCGGCGCGGGTGGCTTCGGCGCTGGCGCAGCCGTTCATTTCGATTTGAGTTTTGGCTTTGCTGTTGCAGGCTGAATACTCTTTGGAAGTTTGGCCGAAAGCTGCGGTGCTCCCGAATCCGAATCCAAGAAGTGCAAAAAATAAAATGGCCCCGTGTCGCATCCGATGTTTACCTCGCCTGGTGGAGTGTCCCGCGCTTTTCTTTTGCGAAATGCATTCAGCTGCGTTCCCAAGTGCTCCTGCAAATGCATAAACAGTATCCGCGAATCACGGAAGAAAAAAAGATGCAGGTTCGGGCGATGTGTTGCACTTTTCAGCAGCGCAAGTCATCAATCGTGCCTCGCTTGATTGTTCATTGCTGATTCTTCGTTCGACGGGCGCGGTGGGGGTGAGGTTTCGCGGAAGGAGCGGCAAGGTGCGAAGGCCGTCATTCTGAGCGCAGCGAAGAATCTCATCCAGTACAGTTCCGCGCCAGCCACAACGTCGACTGCTCCTTCGTCGTCGTGATCTCGACGCGGGAGCATGGATGAGATTCTTCGTCGCAAAAGGCGCTCCTCAGAATGACGGCGGGATTCTAGGTGGCGTGAAAATCCTGCGGCGCTCCGCGGCTTTGAGCCTTAGTGAATGAAGGCGAAGACGGACCAGAAGATCAGGCCGGCTACCGACCAGAAGAGGATTAGCGCGCGCAGGCGGTGCTTTAGGGTAAAAGTGATTACGGCGAAGACGGTGGCGCCTACCGACAAAATGATTCCGGTGCGAAAGCCGCTGGCGAAGAGTGGATTGTGGACGGAGAATCCGCCGGTGGCGAAACCGTAGGACAGCACCCATAGCGCGAGCATGGCCGAGGCACTGGCCAGCGCGAAGGCG
Source organism: uncultured Acidobacteriota bacterium (assembly GCA_963711325.1). Lineage (GTDB taxonomy): Bacteria > Acidobacteriota > Terriglobia > Acidiferrales > UBA7541 > Palsa-295. The sequence continues at coordinate 1,354,380 of CAVQDR010000003.1, forward strand.
AGCACAGGAGCTAGAGAGGTCGGGCTCTTCGGCATGAGATTGTTTTGGAGCCGCCATCCTATCACTGGAGGCGCGCGCGACCCGGCAACTTTCGCGGTGAGTTTCCGGCAAGCAAATTTTAGTCGGGCGTGAATGGGGTCGCGGTTGATCCCATAGCTAGGCGTGTAGGATGCGCCAGCTTACCTTGGAGTGCGGCGGCTTGCCGCCGCCTTTGCAAAGTAAGGACAAGGCGGGCAGCGGTTAGGGTTTGAAACGCGGGGTATCGAAAGGCCTACAGGGCTTCGGGTCGTGGACAAGCTAAAGAATCGCGAGGCGTCTTGACCACTGCGGCTTTGACCCTATTCCATCCCCACCCTAACATTATTTCGCAAAGGCGGCGGCAAGCCGCCGCACTCCAAGGTAGGCTGACGGGGCAGTGGGCGGAAGAGGCTACGCGGTTGTTAGGTTGCTTGGAGGAACTTTTTATGACGAGTGGCGAGTTTCGGAAAATGGCGCTTAGTTTTCCCGGCGCGGAAGAGCGGGAGCACATGGACCACCCGGACTTTCGCGTAGGTGGAAAGATTTTCGCCACGCTGCACTACCCAAATAAATCGTTCGGCATGGTGAAATTATTTCCGGACCAGCAAGAAAAGGTGGTGCTCGCGGATCCGGCGGCATTCCTGCCGGTCAACGGCGCGTGGGGCCGCAAGGGGGCGACGCGGGTGATATTGCAGGCGGCCAAGAAGACCAAGCTGCGCGCGGCGATGGCCATGGCCTGGGAAAACGCGGCGCCGAAGAAAATCGTAAAACGAAACGCTGAGGGGACTGCTAGGAAGCGCGGGAAAAACGGGAAATGGAATTGAATTCGTCGGGCGTACTTTTTTTGCTGGAGTGAGTGGGGATCAAAGATTTAACACAGAGGGCACAGAGAACGGCCGGAGAGCACGGAGACTTGGTCGGCGGCGCTTCGCGCTGGATCGATTGCGGCGCGGGCGGCTGCGGAAAAGCGGTGGCAGAGCCACCGCATTCCAAAATGGGCTCGGTGCGTTAAAAGTTTGCGGAGACTGGACGAGCGCGATGCGGGCGGCGCGCCTCCGGCCATGGTGATAGTTTCGCGTTAGTTGGCTAGCAAGAGAGTTTCTTGCACGCGCGGGACGAGCCTTTCGGTCTTGGCGACCACGGCAGTGATGCCTTCGGGCATGGCGCTGTTGCGGCGAATCACATCGGCGTGCATGGTGTAGAGCAGGATGGGAACGCGCGGCATAATGCGGGCCAATTCGCGGGCGGCGTCCAGGCCATTCATGCGCGGCATGGAAAGATCGAGGATGATCAGGTCGGGATTCAGCTGGCGGGCTTTTTCGATCCCGTCCAGGCCGTCCACGCCTTCGCCGCAAACTTCCAGGCCCGCTGCTTCCAGCTGCACGCGAATGACTCGCCTGAGTTGAACGTTATCGTCGACGATGAGGATGCAGCGCGGCATGGGGGCCTTCACGGACGCAACCCATAACAGCTGTCGCCCCTTGAACAATAAACTAGCAGACGAAGGCAAGCTTTCCCATACAGCCAATCGTGTAGATACCGACCGATGGCACGGAGCGAATCGTACTGGGTTTGGCGGCTGGATAAGGAATCGCGGATCGCAACCCGCGTGCGCGTCACCAGGGCAGCTGGTTTTTGTGCGAAAGCGCCAGCAAATCCATGGAAACCGCCACGGCGGAGTGAATGAACACCCCGCCCCAGATGGATTTTGTTTTCCAGGCCAGCCAGCCGAGAATCAGGCCGGCAAAAATTGCCGCGTAGGCTTCGGGCCAGGGCTTGCTGAAATGCAACATCATGTACGGCAGCACCGAGATGGGAACCGCCAGCACGCCCAGGTAGCGGCCCAGGCCGCCGACCAAAAATCCGCGAAAGAAAAATTCCAGCGCCAGGAATTGCACGGCGTAGAGGCTTTCCCACAGCAGCAGATCGTGCAGGCTGCGCCCGGCGAGCGGATACATGGGATAAAACTGGTAAAACGAAGGCGACCAGGAAACGAGATAGATGACCGGAAAGACTGCGGCGTAGAGCGCGACGTAAATCCAGACGTGCTCGCCAAATCCGCGCCAGGCGAGATTGCAATCGCGCAGACGAAGGCCGCGCCCCGGGCGCAGCAACAAATAGGCGAGCGGCAGCGCGACGAAGCCGACCACGGTCCATCCGACCCACCACCTTTTTTCGTTGAGCAAGAAGGCGGGATCGCTGCTCTGGTGCGGGAAAAACTGCAGGAACGTGGAGATGTCGCCGGCGAACTGCACGAGTCCGAGGCCAACGCACGCGATGACGCAAATTTCCACGACGGGCCAGAAACGCGCGGCGTCTTCGGGCGCGATGAGTGGTGTTAGCGGTTCGGGCCGGCAGCGGCTCGGCGGGCGATAGATCGTCTGCGTTCGGTCGCTGGACTTGGGCGCGCGGAGAGTTTTGCGCTGCGCGTTTGCGGCGTTGCGACATGTGGCGGCAGTATACCTTGCGCTGTCGGAATCGTTTTGGGACTTTGCTTCGTGGCAGTAAGGCGGCGCAAAGACGGTTTCGCGATCCGAGCTACTTCAGTTGGTCCAATCTTTTTTATCGCGGGTCACGCGTGGCGTGGCTTTGATGAAACAGGATTCGCAGACGCGGGTGCCGTCCTTCAGGGTGAAGTCCACGCGCCGGCCGGAGTCGATATCGGAGCCGCATTTACCGCATTGCTCTTCACGCGCTTCTACCATTTTTAGTTGATCCCCGGTTCAGCGCTTGCCCGCGGGCGTCGCCACGCAGCCTGCTCGACGACACCCCTATTGTATTTCTTGCTGCGGTGAACGTCATCAACGGCCTGTGAATCATAACGGGGCGTGTGCCGCGTTGGTATCCAGTAATGACCTGATTTTGTGCCCGGTGATGGCGAACATCGCGCGAAAGGGCGCACAGTTTAGCGTGAACGCGAAGGCGCGATGATTGGACGCATAGAAATTAGCGATGGCTGATACGAGCAGGAAGCTACGCGTTGGCGCTGCGGGCGCCGGGAGTTGGCGGCGCGGTTTTGCCTGCTTGCAGAATCGGCAGCGGATTCTGGGCCGGCGGCTTGGGCGCGGATTTGCCGCGAGAGCGCGCGCGGAGCTGGCCGATTTTGTGCGAGGCCTTGAAAATTCCGCCGACTGGGATTACTCCGCCGAGTTTGTAGGCGCCGACGGCCGCGAGGCCCATCGAAGCCATGCAGCCGCATTGCGCGCAATCCGGCGTGCCGCCGAATTGGCACGGCGTGATCATGGTTTCGAGGTCCGCCGACATGGTCTGGGTGGTCATGGCGAAAATACAATCGTCGGGACTTTTCGGCGGATGCGCGAATTCGCGGATGACGCGCTCCGGCATGTCGAGCTTCGGGTAGCGCTGGCGCAGGTCGAGCATCTGGCGGACCGCTTCGGCGCGTTCTTCCTTGGTGAGAATTTCCGGCAAGGCATCGCCGACCTGCGGGGTGAATATGCTGAACCACACTTTTTTGATTTCCGGGCGCGGGGTCCAGAATTTCAGGAATTCTTCCAGGTAGCCGGGGCGTTTCATCATTTGCCCGGTGATGGTGCAATGCACGGTGACGCGCTGGCCGACGATATTCTTCAGGATACGATCGTAGGTGGCGGGCGCGCGGCGGATGTCGTGTTCGGGCTGCAGCCCATCGATGGAAACCGCGATGTGCAGATGATCGAGCGTGGCCCAGCTGGCATGCATGCCGCGAAACGCGCTGGTGACGAGCTGCACGTGGACGCCGCGTTCCATCAGCAGCGGAATTAAAGTTTCGAGCTCGCGGTAACGCACCAGCGGGTCGCCGCCGACAATCGATAAATGCAGCGGCTTCAGGCGGTCGACGACTTCGAGCACGCCATCGACGAGTTCCTGGCCCTTGCGGTCGTTCAATTCGCGCAGGGTTTTGCCGCCGCCGAGATGCTGATCTTCGTAGGCGTAACATCCCGGGCAGCGCAGCGGACATTCACGAGTAATTTCAATCGAGAGTGTCGGCGCTTCGCCCTTGAGAATTTTTCCCCAGGCTTGAATAATTTGTGAAGTTTCCAACGCGGAATTCCTTTTTGGGTCTCGCTCGACTTTGTCACTTACGTATCTCAGTCAACTTCGCGAAACCGCCCCGAGACGAATCGACTTCGATTCGCACCCGAGCCCCCCAGCTATGCTCAGTATCGCCTAAAGCTAAGATTTCAGCGCGTTTATTTCCCGATACGTCGCATCGAAGAGCCAGCTTCCCTCTCGTGGAGTTCGATGACGCGCGCAGTGGCGGGGTTGCAATCGTTCTGCCATTTGCTTGCGGAAGTGATTTAAAGACTTAACACAGAGAACACAGAGAAAAGCGGGAGAACATGGAGACTGCTGGGACGCGCTTCGTGCTGGATGCCTATTCGATATCTGGGTGCGTTCTGCGCACACGATTTAGGGGATTCGCTTACAGCATCTGCGGGATGGTTCGCCGCCGCGCGATTTTCTATGATGGGTTGTAAATGGCACGATCTCCGGTGAGGAATTGGCCTCATCGAACCTTCTCAGCTGTTTTGGAAAAGGAGACGAACATGAATAAGAACACCGAGACGGAGAAAAAAGATAATTCAGTGCGTAACACACCGGCGCAACAGCCCAACAAGGGCCCGGAAAAACACAAGAAGTACAATCAGGACGACGACACCCGCAATACCGGGTTCCGCAGTTCGCGCGTGCGTGAATCGGAATCGCGGACCCAAGATTCGGGAGATCCATCGATTCCCTAGAGCTATTGGTTTTACACGCTGACAGGCAGTTCGCGGTAGAAGTTAGCAGCCCGACGGCCGGTCGTTCGAAGCGTAAGCCGAAGCGAGCAGTACGAAAAGCTTCAGCTGCGCATCGCGATCGGTCGTTGTTTTAGGTTCTTCGCAAATTCGCTCAGTTCACTTCCCCGCGCTTCCAGCGAATCCCACTCCGCCAAAACGATTTCGCATTTTGGACAGAGCATCATGTAGACCAGCACACCGTGGTCCTTCGCTCCAAAAGTGAAAATGGAAGGCACCCGGCAAGTCGAACAAATAAAAATGAGAGTCCCGTTTCGCGCCTTCATTCCCGAGAGGTGTTTTTCGATCATGAGCGGCTCCTTCCCCCCATCCTCGCCCGCATGCTTACCCGCATCCTAAACCCGCTGGATTCCAGTGGCGCAATTATTTTAAAGAATGTGACGGATGGGTTTTGATGTCGTCACCGCGCTGGGCAGATGGATCCACCGCCGGGATCGATGACGCGCCAGCTTGCCTTGGAGTGCGGCGGCTTGCCGCCGCCTTTCTCAAGTGACGCTAGCGCGGTAATCGATCGGGGGTTGAACATTGGCGCGCGCAGGCGCTACGTGACGTTGTCTGCTGACGCGGACATCGTCAGTCAAAGGCCTCGATGACCAATGTGCCGGTTGAGCACTCCCACTGTGTTTCCACAGCGCGCTCCTCGAACCCTATTCCGTTCACGCCATAACGTCACTTGGCAAAGGCGGCGGCAAGCCGCCGCACTCCAAGGCTGGCTGGTGGCGCTCGACCGGAGAGGCGCGCGCGATTCGCGTTGGCACAGCGGAAGTTGATCCAAGGCCGGTGTCGATGGGCTTGGCGCTCACGCACAGTTGGCCGTCATTCTGAGCGGAGCGAAGAATCTCATCCATTAATGGGTTGCGCGAGCCATCACGTCGAAGGCGCCTTCGTCGTACCGGTCCGGGCGCGGGAGCACGGATGAGATTCTTCGTCGTAAAACCACGCCTCAGAATGACGGCCAAAGTCCGTTGGGCGGTAGGACCGCGAGGCTGGGAGAAGCAAATCGTCTGGCGTTGACGTTTTGTCATCTGGCGTGTCAGGAGGCGTTGCGCTTTTCGCGCGGACGCCTTTGGAAGTTCTTGAGCGCTGCAGTTAAAATCGGTGGACAATCCTGGCGTTCACGTTCGTCACGGAATTTTGTTCAAACTGCACATTTCGGAAAGGGGCCAAATACCAATGAAGAATTTTGTTTTCTTAGTTCCGGCAAAATCGAACGCAGGAAAAATCCGGGTCGCGCTGGCCGTGAGTTTCGGGCTGAGCCTGCTGCTCGGCGCAGTGGCGACGGCCATCTACGGCGCGGGAATTTCGACCTCATCATTCGGCAGCGGCGCGAGCGGCGCGGCTGCGAACGCCGCGCAACGCAAGTCCGGCGGACACGCGCAAACGCCGCAGCAAGGTCAATCGTCGGACGCGAACGGCACTTCGCAAGGTAACCCGAAAGGAGCCACCGTGATGCACGCCAAAGGTACCTTCGAAGTGAAATTGGAAGCGCAGGGTGAGGCCGACAAGACCGAAGGCTCGACGCTGAGCCGGATGTCCATCGACAAGAAAATTCACGGCGACCTGGAAGGAACCTCGAAGGGCACCATGCTGATCGCGGGCACCGACGTGAAAGGTTCGGCGGGCTACGTGGCGATTGAGCGCGTGACCGGAACGCTGAACGGAAAAGCCGGAAGCTTCGTGCTGCAGCACAATGCCACCATGAATCGCGGCACGCCGATGCTGAATATTATCGTGGTGCCGGATTCCGGCACCGGGCAGCTCACCGGCATCACCGGGAATTTCCTGGTGATCATCGCGCCGGACGGAAAACATTCGTACGAATTTAATTACACGCTGCCGGCGGCGCAGTAACGGCCCGAAGCGCTGGCCCAGTCGCGATTGATCGATAACTAGGGTCGATGGTGCGCCAGCCTACCGTGCGGCGGCTTGCCGCCGCCTTTGCAAAAATAACGGCAGGGCGGTCATCGCTTGGGGTCTAGAACTCGGCGTAGGAAGAGGCCGAGCTGCTTGGTGGTGTCGGCTCCTGGCCGCAGACCGGTACTCATCAAACCGTCGCGTGTCGTTTTCATCCATCGCGTTTCAGACCCTATTCAATTCTCGCCTTCACGTTATTTTGCAAAGGCGGCGGCAAGCCGCCGCACTCCAAGGTAGGCTGGCACATCGTCGGCCCCGGCCATGCGATCAATCGCGATGCTTACACCATCGTCGTCATTCTGAGCGCAGCGAAGAATCTCATCCAGTTCAGTTCCGCTCCACTCATCACGTCGACCGCCGGCCCCGTTTAAACCGTATGGCGATCCGAAGGCCGCCGCTACTCACGGCTTTGCTCCGCGCCGTTGCCTCTTGCCGCAATTCGGCGAACGAGAGAGAATGGGCGCGCATCTCGGGGGTCGAGATGAAATCCATAGGTGGATTTGACTTGGGGAGGAACGCCGTGTCCGACAATCCAACAGCAGAACAGAAAAGCAGCCTGGTGATTCGCGTGCCGTTGTCCGCCGATGGCTATGCCTCGATTTATTTTTCGAGCAACGACGGCCGGGCGATGAGCGAGCGCGAATGGTGGCACTTGCGCCAGGTAGTCGAGCTGGCCAGCAAGGCGTTCGTGAAGGCCGAAGATCGGGCCATGGCCGCCGGCGCGTAAATTTTTGTAGCGCCCGGACCGCCCACAGCAACCGCCCGCCGTAGACGGTTCCCGCAATCCTGAGCGAGATCTCGCGCGTCGCTCAGGATCTCAGCCCTTGCGCGCCAATTCCTCGCAGACCGCCCACAGTTTTTCTTCCTGCTCTTCGTTGTGAAATTTGCAAACCCGCTCGGCCTTATCAAACCACAATTTATTGCTGACGCCGGCGACGTCCGGACTCGTCGCGAGCCAGACGACCGTCTCCGCGCCTTTTTCTCGCGTGCGGCCTTTCATTCCCGGAGCGAGCGCGTGCAACAGCGGCGTATCCACCGGCCCCGGGCTCATTGCGTTGGCGGTGACATTTGTTCCGGCGAGACGCCGCGCGTAAGCCCAAGTCAGCATACGGTCGGCCTGCTTGCTTTGCGCATAGGCGGTCGAGGGATTGTAGGTGCGCTTCTTGAACTCCACATCTTCAAGTTCCAGCCCGTAGGCCATTTCGGAAGCAACGTTGACGATGCGCCCAGCCTTGGACTTTTTCAGCGCGTCGAGCAGCAGATTCGTCAGCATGAAATAACCCTCCACGTTGGTGGCGAAGGTCAGCTCGACGCCGTCGACGCTTTCCTGCCGCGTGGGCGAGCTCATTCCGGCGTTGTTCACCAGCACGTCCACCGCGTCGTGCGTCTTGAGAAATTCCGCGGCGCCTTTCCGGATCGAAGCGTGGCTGGAAAGATCGATCACCAACACGGTAAGATTTGCGTTGCCGGTTTCTTTGGTCAGGGCGGCCCGGGCCGCTTCCCCCTTCGCACCGTCGCGCACCGCGAGAATCACCCGCGGCTGGCCGGGCTCTTTCGCCAAGCCGCGCACGATCTCATACCCGATCCCGGCGTTCGCGCCGGTCACCAAATACAGCGGGCCACTATTCTGTTGCGCGCTCATGTTTCATCCTTTGAATTGCGAACTGGGAGCATTGTACTGCGGATGCGCCAGCGGGAACCACGACGCCTGGGAGCTCAGCCCCAAGATTTGTGTGACATTTCCGGTCCTGCGGCGAATCATGCATTAGACCGGCGCAACATATCCGAGCCTGCACGCCACAACCGGAATGGACAGGAGCCCTAAGACTTGATGTACAAGACGCCGCAAGAATTCGAAACGCTGCTGCAGGCGCATCGGGCCATCGTCTTCAAAACGGTCCACACCTATTGCTGGCGGGCCGAAGACCGCGACGACCTGGCGCAGGAGATCGCGGCGCAGCTGTGGAAAGCTTGGCCGAAATACGATTCGTCGCGCGCGTTCACCACCTGGATGTATCGCATCGCGCTGAATGTGGCGATCAGCTTTGTGCGTCGAGAGGTGCGGCAACGAAAATTTTTTACAGCGCCGGAGGAAGAAGCGTACAAACCGCGGCCCCGCCCGGAGGCCGCGCTACTGTGGAGGATCGGAGGAAGCTGCGCGAATTATCGCGCGGGAGCCGCCCTTCGAACGCGCGCTGCTGCTGCTGTATCTCGAAGAAAAATCGCAAAAGGAAATCGCCGAAATTCTGGGCATCACGCCGACCAACGTTTCAACCAAAATCAACCGGCTGAAACAGCGCATTCGAACCGAAATCTAGGCACGAAGGACGGAACAAGATGGAACTGGACGATCTCAAGTCAACCTGGCAAGCACTGGAAAAAGCACTCGAACGCGGCAACCAATTGAACCTGGCGATACTGCGCCGGCAGAAACTGTACGCGGTGAACCGGAGTCTGTGGCCGCTAAAGTTGAATCAGGCATTTCAAATATTTTTTGGAGTGCTGTTCATCGCGCTGGCCGGCCTGCTCTGGAGCACCAAGCCTGCGGCGATCTCGGTGACGCTCGCCGGCATTTTGGTGCAAGCTTACGGCATCGGCTGCGTGGTGACCGCCGCGATCGTCTTCGCCGCGCTGAACCGCATCGACTACGCCGCGCCAGTCGTGGAAGTGCAAGGCGGACTGGCTCGGGTCCGTCGCGCTTATGGAATTTGCGTTCTGGTCGCGGGCCTTTCCTGGTGGTTTCTGTGGATCCCGTTGCTCATGCTGCTGGTCGGGCTGGCGCACGCGGATTTATATGCCAACGCTCCTTCGGTGGTCTGGATTGGCGTGGCCATTGGAATCGCCGGGATGCTGGGCACCTACGGCATTTATTTCTATTCGCTGAAATCTTCCAATGTGCGGTTTCGTGAGCTGGTGGGACGTATGACCTTCGGAAATAGTTTGCAAAATGCGTTGCGGCAATTGAATGAGGTGCGGAAGTTTGAAGAAGAAGCGCTGACTTAGAAGGCCAGCCACGCGCGTTCCGCTCCTCCTCGTAAAATTTCTTGGAGCTGCGGAGGCCTACCGTCGCTTTGTGGGTCACGGCTTTTAGCCGTGACAAAAACGTGTCCTCAACGGAAAGGGCTTCAGCCCCTGAAGTTCCCTCGCCGTTTCTTCTCAAGTTTTCTTGTGCTTCCCTGCCGCGATCTGCGATTGATTGAAGGCTTGCTGCGAAGCTTCGTGCGCCTTGTTGGCGTGTTCCATCGCCTGGCGAGCCTGTTCGTGGCCGCTCAGATGATCTTCCTTGTCGTGATGCGCGGCAGCGGCGCGGTGCGCGTGCGCCGCCATCTCATGAAATTCCGCGGCGCGTGAGTTGTAACCGTTAGGCATAAATCCTCCGTGAATTTTCAGCTTGGTTAAAAATTGCGTAAATGCCGACCGCGTGCAGCCAGCTTTTGCGGCCGCTATTTACGGTAGCGCCGCGCGGGGCACTTGTCCACCTGGGTTCGGCGCTGCTCCAAGGCGGCGAAGCCGGCGTTGGAAACCAACCCCACAAGAATCGCCGCTCCGTCGAGAACTTTTGGAGTGCGGCGGCTCTGCCGCCGCTTTTCCGCAGCCACCCGCGCGACGCCTGATCCAGCGCGAAGCGCCGCCATAACCCTTACCCCACCAAAAAACCCGCCGTCATTCTGAGGAGCGCATTTTGCGACGAAGAATCTCATCCATGCTCCAGCGCCCGGATCACCACGACGAAGCCGGCTCGACGCCGATGGCGCCGCTGCATAGCCCAAATCGCCGTGGCGGAACTGCCTAAGTCCTAATGGCTTCGCCGATGCAAACCGGATGAGATTCTTCGCTGCGCTCAGAATGACGGCGGGTGGGTACGCGCCCCGCGCGTTTCGCGCCTCCGAATTACCAGCTTCGCTGTATTGAGACTTCCCAGCGTGCGATTGAGAATCGAAAGGAAGAAGGCGGTGTCGGCGATTTTTCCGCGCCGGTATCGCACAAAACTTCTTCAAATCACTCGTACCGAAGATCCACGACGATCCAAGGAGACTCAAATGGCAAAGCAAACTGCAGAGCATCATACGCGCGCGGCTGAACATTCTGGCCACGCGCAGAAGCAACATCAGCAAGCAGCGAAGCAGCACGAAGCAGGCAATCACGAAAAGGCCGCGCACCACGCGCAGACCGCTCAGGGCCACCAGAATCAGGCCATGCACCACGCGAATGAAGCAGCCAAGAGCCACACCGAGCACTACGGCAAGAAGGAATAGTCCGCGGTCCTAGCCTAGCACCGAGGAATTCATACCCGCACGGCGCGCAGGGTCCTTCATCTTTTAATTTTCGGGCCTTGCGCGCCGTTTCTTCCCCGCAAAAAAATGCAGCGCGAAGCCTCTTTAGCGCATTGAATAAAGTGAAGTCGAGAAGGTGAGCCGGTGAAACTGCCTCGATCGTTCAGCAACAATCAAATCGATCCGCGAATCGCGATGCGCGCCGCAGTGAAGCGGCCGGCGGCGGCCTTTGAGCGCGGCGAAACTTCGCGCGCGTCTGTTTCCGGCGCCGTGGGCTCGGCGGAGCGCAAATCTGGCCCGGCGTCCGGCTCGTCGTCGCCATCTCGTACCGGGCGCGCTGGCATGGTGATGCGCCCACTCGGCAAGCATGCCGACGTGACAATTTCGGCGCTGGGCATGGGCGGGCATCATTTGGGCGCGGCGAAAGACGAAGCTACCGCGATCGAATTGGTGCACGACGCGCTCGACGGCGGCATCACTTTTTTCGACAACTGCTGGGAATATCATCGCGGCAAAAGTGAAAACTGGATGGGCAAAGGCCTGAAGGGCCGGCGCGACGAAGCTTTTCTCATGACCAAGGTCTGCACGCACGGCCGCGACGGGTCGCTGGCGACGCAGATGCTCGAGCAATCTTTGAACCGATTGCAAACCGATCATCTGGATTTGTGGCAGGCGCACGGAGTTTCATTCGAAAACGATCCGGAACTTTTCATGCGCAAGGGCGGCGCGGCCGAAGCCATGCTCGCCGCGCAAAAAGCCGGCAAAGTGCGCTTCCTCGGATTCACCGGGCACAAAGATCCGGCGATGCATTTGGCGATGCTGAATACCGGCTTCCCTTTTGATGCGGTGCAGATGCCGCTGAATCCATTCGACGCGACGTTTCGAAGTTTTGAAACGCAAGTGCTTCCGGAACTAAACCGGCGCGGCATTGCGGCGCTGGGCATGAAGCCGATGAGCGGCCACGGCGAGCCGATCCAAGGCGGCGCGGTCAGCGCGGAAGAACTTTTGCGTTATGCGATGAGCCTGCCGGTAACGGTAACCATCACCGGAATGGAGAAGCCGGAGATTCTGCGCCAGAACTTGGGCATCGCCCAGAATTTTACGCCGATGAGCGCGGCGGAAATGCAGGCGCTGCGCGAACGCGTGAAACCGGTCGCGGCCGACGGACATTTCGAGCTGTACAAAGTTTCGATCAAGTTCGACAACCCGGAAGCGCGCATCGCGCACGGATTTCCCATCGACCAGCAATCCGACGAAGTGAAGGAATGGCTGCTGGAGGTCGACAACGGCGGGCATCCGTATCCGGTGATTCCGGAGCCGTAAATTTTAATAAGTATTGGTGGTGCGTCATGCGCGAGGAAAAATGGCAGACGAGATTCGAGACGAGCGGAACGATGGTGATGGCGCGGCTTTCACCCGGCGGGATTTCGTGAAAGGCGCGGCGGCGTTCACCGCCAGCGCCGTGGCGAATGCGCGCATGGCTATCGCGCGCGAAACGGACAAGCCTGGGCATGGCGGCGCGACGGCTGGCACAGGCTCTGGCCCGGCGGCGCCGGCGGGTGGGGAAATTCCGCGGCGGCCGCTGGGAAAAACCGGCGTGCAGGTTTCGGCCATCGGCATCGGCGGCTACCACCTCGGTTCAACGAAAGATCAGCAGGAAGCTACGGAACTCTGCGCGCGCGCGATCGACGCTGGCGTGAATTTCTTCGACAACTGCTGGGATTATCACGACGGCTTGAGCGAAGAGCGCATGGGCACCGCACTGCGCGGCAAACGCGATCAGGTGGTGCTGATGACCAAGGTTTGCACCCACGGACGCGGCAAAGATGTCGCGATGCAGATGCTCGAACAGTCTTTGCGGCGGCTGCAGACCGATCATCTGGACGTCTGGCAGATTCATGAAGTGATTTACTACAACGATCCCGATTTGATTTTTGCGCCGGGCGGAGCGGCGGAAGCGCTGCTGGCGGCGAAGCAGCAGGGCAAAGTGCGCTTCGTTGGTTTCACCGGGCACAAAGACCCGGCGATTCACCTGCGGATGCTGGCGCAGAATTTTCCGTTTGATACGGTGCAGATGCCGCTCAATGCTTTCGACGCCACGTTTCGCAGCTTTGCCGCGCAGGTTTTGCCGGTCGCGAATCAACGCGGCATGGGCGTGCTGGGGATGAAAAGCCTGGGCGGCGCTGGAGAAATGGTGACAGGCGGCGCGGTCACGGCGCAGGAAGGTTTGCGCTACGCCATGAGTTTGCCAGTCGCCACTACGATCAGCGGGATGGATTCCTTAGCCGTGCTCGAACAAAATTTGGAAGTCGCGCGCGGGTTTCAGCCGATGTCGGCGGCGGAGATGCAGGCACTGCGCGATCGCGTGAAAGTTTGGGCGGGGGATGGAAGGTACGAGCTGTTCAAAACTACGAAAAAATATGACGGCGCAGTTGGCCGCGAGCAGCATCACTACCCCACCACTCAAAAACTCCCGGCGTAAGACCTTCGTCATTCTTCGCCCGCGGCATCGCACCAGCCAGTCCCAGCAACCGCCGCTCCGCCAAGAACTTTTGGAGTGCGGCGGCTCTGCCGCCGCTTTTCCGCAGCAGCCCGCACCACGCATGATCCAGCGCGAAGCGCCGCCGCAACCCTCACCCCACCAAAAACCCGCCGTCATTCTGAGGAGCGCATTCCGCGACGAAGAATCTCATCCATGCTCCCGCGTCGAGATCACGACGACGAAGGCGCGCTGAGTAATAGCGCTGCCGCATCGGCGCGACTGAGCCGCCTACGTCGTAATGACCTCGCCGATGCAAACCAGATGAGATTCTTCGCTGCGCTCCGAATGACGGCGGGTCGGTTCGTGAAGGCGCGACAGAACCGATATACTGCGCGGATGAAAATGCCGGCGTCGGCGATGTCCATAATTGATTGGTCGCAGGTTGCAACTTCAGAACATCCCGGCGCGCCCGGCGTGGCGCTGTGGAAGACGCAAAATTTCGGCGAGGTTCGCGTGCGCCTGGTCGAGTATTCCACCGGATACGTTGCCGATCACTGGTGCTCCAAAGGCCACGTGATTCTTTGCCTTAGCGGAATTTTGCACATCGAATTGCAGGATGGTCAGCGCCACACGCTCGAGGCCGGCCAGACGTATCACGTCGGCGATGGATCGCCGGCGCATCGCACTTCGGCCCCCGCCGGAGCCCGGCTTTTCATCGTGGACTGACGCCACCAAGACAAACGCTTCGAATCGAAGCCCCACCCGATTCCCCGCTCTCCCCGCAAAGCCATCTATCTGTTTGATTTAGAAGAAATCGCGACAACACGCAAAAACCTCTTGCCATGGCAACAGTGTTGTAGTTAACTAACACACCGAAGCAGAAGGGAACTGGCCTTTCGGCGATTCACCGGCCGGCACTGGTCCTTAATATAAGGACCGGGGAACGAATCGAGGATCACGGAACGTATCACGATGGAACGCGACTGGAACGACAATCAGCCTATCTACCGCCAACTGCGCGACCGCGTGGTGGCGATGATTCTAGACGGCGTGCTGAAGGAGGGCGATCCCCTGCCCTCGGTGCGGACTGTCGCGGCAGAATATCGCGTGAATCCCCTGACCGTCTTGAAGGGTTATCAGCAACTGGTCGACGAGCGGTTGGTCGAAAGCCGGCGCGGCCGCGGGATGTTCATCAACGCCGGGGCGCGGCAGCTTTTGCTGCAGGGCGAACGCGCGAAATTTCTGGCTGAGGAATGGCCGCGGATCAACGAAGCGATTCAGCGGCTGGGTTTGACTCCGGAAGAATTGCTGGAAGCGGCGCGCAAGAACGGTGCCACGAAAAACGCGAAACAGGAGGAGAAGTAACCATGGCATGCATCGAAGCGCGCGGGCTGCGCAAAACATACGGATCGAAGGTCGCTCTCGACAGCGTGAATCTGCGCGTCGAAGACGGGCGGATTCTGGGATTGATCGGCCCGAATGGCGCGGGCAAAAGCACGGCGCTGAACGCCATCCTCGGTTTGATTCCCTACGAAGGCGAACTGTCCGTGCTCGGCCGCAATCCGTGGACTTCGCGCGATCAATTGATGCGCGAAGTTTGTTTCATCGCCGACGTGGCGGTGCTGCCGCGCTGGATGAAGGTTTCGCAGGCGCTGGACTTCGTCGCCGGAGTTCATCCGCGGTTCGATCGCAAGAAGGCCGAATATTTCCTGGCGCGCACGGACATCAAACCGAAAAACCGGGTAAAGGAATTATCGAAGGGCATGGTCACCCAGCTGCATCTCGCGCTGGTGATGGCTATCGACGCGAAACTGCTGGTGCTCGACGAGCCGACGCTGGGCCTGGACATTCTTTACCGCAAGCAATTTTACGATTCCCTGCTGAACGATTACTTCGACCGCAACCGCAGCATCATCGTCACCACGCATCAGGTGGAAGAAATTCAGCAGGTGCTCACCGACCTGATGTTCATCAACCACGGCCGCATCATGCTGGATTGCAGCATGGAAGAATTCGAAACGCGCTACATGGAAGTGATGGTGCTTCCCGAAAATCTAGCCGCCGCGCGGGCGCTCGGGCCGATTCACGAGCGGCAGGTTTTTGGCCGCACAATTTTGCTTTTCGATCGCGCCGACCGCGAGAAGCTCGCGACTCTGGGCGAAGTGCATACACCAAGCATCGCGGATCTTTTCGTGGCGGTGATGGGCACGCCGGGAGGCGCGCCGGCCGCGCCGTATGGAACGCCGCCGCCGAATCCAAATTTGCCGCCGCCTGCGCCAGGAGCCGCCCGATGAGCGATCAAATGAGCGACGCGACGAACAATCAAGTGAGTGGCGCGATGAACAATGCATCCAGCGTGCCGCCGCCTGCAAGCCCGAGCGCTCACGCGCTCGCGAGTACACCGCAGCCTTTCTATTGGTCCGTGCGACGCGAATTGTGGGAGAACCGCTCGATCTACATCGCGCCGCTCGCGGTGGCCGGATTAATTCTGCTCAGCTTTTTCGCCCGCGCGGCTCATCTACCGGCTCGGGTGCGTGCGGCCGAAGCTCTGGACTCCGCCGATCAAGTCTCCTCGTTGGCTCAGCCTTATGTTTTCTCCGCGCTGATCATCATGATCGTCGCCATCCTGGTCGGCATATTTTATTCGCTGGATGCTTTGCACGGCGAGCGGCGCGACCGCAGCATTTTATTCTGGAAGTCGCTGCCGGTTTCGGATCTGACCGCGGTGCTGGCGAAATTCACCATTCCGATGCTGGTGATTCCGGCGGTGACGTTCGTCACCATTTTGGCGGTGCAGATCATCATGCGCTTGCTGAGCACCATGGTGCTGGCGATGAATGGCATGAGCGCGGCTCCGGTGTGGACCCAGGTGCCGCTGTCGCAAATGACACTCGTTCTGCTGTACGGTTTGCTGACCAACGCGATCTGGTACGCGCCGATTTACGGATGGCTGCTGCTAGTTTCGGCCTGGGCCAAACGCAATACATTCCTGTGGGCGATTTTTATTCCGCTGGGAATTGCGGTGGTCGAAGGCATCGTGCTGCACTCCGGGAATTTCCTGAAGATGGCGGCGCATCGCTTCGATAGCTTTTCGACGGCTTTCGATATGAGCGGGGCCGGCGATCCCGGAATCATCACGCCGCTTTCGGCGTTGACGCCCGGGAAATATCTGGCGAGTCCGGGGCTGTGGATTGGCCTGGCGGTAGCGGCGGCGTTTCTGGCTGCGGCGGTGCAGTTGCGGCGTTATCGCCAGCCGATTTAGCGCCGTAGCCCTCGAAATTCTGATGGAGAAATTTGCGTCGGGAGAGGTGTGTCTTGGCCACAACCGTCATGACCCGCGGATTCGAATTGAATGTCACTGCCACCAAAGCGTTGAAAGCTGCCGCTGGATTTTGGTTCGTGGTGGCCATCGTCGGCCAATTGGTTTTCGCCGCGTCGGTGGCGATTTTCTACGGCAATTCCGCGGCCCACGGAAACTGGCAGGCCTGGAATTCTTCGATGACCAAGGGCTACGTGCCGGGGCACACGCTGTCGAATTCGGCGGCGGCCGCGCATCTTTCCGGCGCGGTGCTGATCATTATTCTCGGCGCCCTGCAATTAATTCCGGGCGTGCGCAATCGCTTCCCCGTCTTCCACCGCTGGAATGGCCGCGTGTATCTCTTCGGCGCTGTCTTCATCACGGTTTCGGCGATGTACATGATTTGGATTCGCGGCAGCGTCGGCGATTTGCCGCAGCATTTGGGTTCGACAGTCAACGCGGCGCTGGTGTGGATTTTCGGCGGCCTGGCGTTGCGCACGGCGATGGCCCGCGATTTCATTGCGCATCGCCGCTGGGCTTTGCGCCTCTTCATCGTGCTGCTGGGCGTTTGGTTTCTGCGCGTGATGATCACTTTGTGGGTCATCGTGATGGGCGGGCCAGTGGGATTCGATACCGCGACGTTTACCGGGCCGCTGCTGACTTTCACCTCGTTCGGTGCCTACCTGATCCCGCTGGGCATCCTGGAATTGTATTTGCTGGCGCAAAAATCGCCGAACGCCGCGGCGCGCATGATCATGGCCGCCGCCCTGGTGCTGGTGACGTTGGTGATGGGCGCGGGAACCGCGGCAGTCGCTTCCGGCGAATGGATTCCGCGCATGGACCTGCACAACAACAAAGCCACCGACTTGCTGGCGAACGCGATTCGCACTCAGGGCGTCGACGCGGCCGTCGCGCAATTCCGCAGCGTGCGCGCGCAGGGATTTCCCGGCGTGTACGAAAACGAAAAGCAGATGAACAGCCTCGGCTACCAGTATTTGCACACCGGTCAGCTCGACGTCGCGGTCGCAGTGCTGCGGCTGAATAGCGAGACGCATCCGAAGTCCGCGAACACGTACGACAGCTTGGGCGAAGCCTGCGCGGATGCGGGCGACAAAGCGTGCGCGATTGAAAACTACGGTAAAGCAGTCGCGCTTGATCCGGGAATGAGCAGCTCGGTGAATGCGCTGAAAAAACTTACGACTCCGTAATTCCGTGCGTCGCTGACGCGCGCGGGACAGCACAGCAACACGAGGTGCGAGCCATGGTTCCGATTCAGTTCCCTCATCTAGTTTGGGTGCACATCGTGGGCGGCCTGGTGGGCTTGCTGGCTGGAACCGCGGCGATGATTTATCGCAAAGGGTCGGGGCGTCACGGACTCGCGGGCGACGTTTTTGTGGTTGCCATGCTGTGCATGGCCGGCAGCGGCGGGTTCATGGGCTGGATGAATCATCTGCACGGGCTGCCCGGCGGGCAGATGGCAAACTTTTTCAACGGCACGTTTGTATATTATCTAGTGGCCACCGGCTGGATCACGGCGCGGCGCACGCAGCTGGAAACCAGCGTGGCGGATTCGCTCGGATGCGGCGTGGCGGCCGCGATTGGATCGGGAATGTATCTGTACGCCTGGCGCGCTTTGCACGATCCCTCCGGTCTCGCCGACGGCTATCCGGCGGGAATTTATTTCTTCTTCGGCTCGATGGCGTTTTTGTGCGCGGTGGGAGACGTGCGCATGCTGATTCGCGGCGGCGTGGCCGGAGCGAATCGAATCGTGCGGCACCTTTGGCGCATGAGTTTCGCGTTTCTGATCGCGGTGTTTTCGTTTTTTCTGGGGCAGCAGCGGGTCTTCCCGGCGTCGTGGCGCGGGAATCCCATCTGGTTCGCGCCGCCGATTGCTTCGCTCATTTTGCTGATCGATTGGTTCGTGCGCGTGAAGTTCACGAGTTTGTATAAAAGGAAGATGGCGGCAGGCGCAATGCATGGTGTTGCGGCGTCGTGACCACGTGAGGTCGTGGCGCAGAGACGGCGCGAGTCGAGCAAGTTTGCCGCGGCGCAAAGCCGCCGTCATTCTGAGGAGCGCCGTTGGCGACGAAGAATCTCATCCATGCTTCCGCGTCGGGATCGCCACGACGAAGGCGTAGTCGAGGCTACGGCGTGCGCGGCACTGTACTGGATGAGATTCTTCGCTGCACTCAGAATGACGACGCGGTTGGTTGGCGGAGGCGCTCCGCGCTGGATGCCGGGTCGGCGCGGGCCGCTGCGGGAAAGCGGCGGCAGAGCCGCCGCACTCTACAGTTGGGCTCGGCGGCGTGAGGCGGAACGAAAAAAAAGGCCCGGGAATATTTCCCCGGGCCTTTTTTTCACTCACACATGGTGAAGCCAGCACGCGTTCGCGTGCCGCGCCTTTACTTGGTGGACTTGCAGGTTTCACTGACCATGGTCATCGACTTCACGGCCAGGCCCTGCATACCGTGGTGCTTCGGCGCCATCGTCGAATCGCCCGACGTTGCGCTTTGATCGGCGCTAGCCGAAGAATCTGCGCTGCCCGCCGCGCCGCTCGCCGTGCCATTGTGCATCTGGCCGGTCATGACGTGGCCGGAAACCGTCACTTCATGCCCAACGTGCTGCGAAAAATCGGTCTTCTTGCTGCGCAGGTAGTACATCGAGCCATCGTCGCCCATCAGCCGGTAGGTGCCTTCTTTCTTCCCGGCCTGAATGCAGCCGGTGACTGTGGTCATTTCCGGGTTGGACATGCTGGCGGATTGCGCCGGCTTGGTGTCGGTCGCCGGAGGATTCTGCGAATCGGGCGGAGTCTGCGCGAGGGTCGGCAGGGCTGCGGGAATCAGGCCAACCGCCAGGAACAGGGCGCCAGTGGTAATAAATTTGCGCATCGTCAATCTCCTTTTACTTTTGCGGCGTTGATGCTTGCTCAAGAAATTCCAAATCCGGTGCATCCAAATTCCTGATAATTAAACCGCAATTCCCCGCTCCCCGCCATCAGGTAAATCACTGAGTGGATGAGGCGATAGTTCGGCGGTGACGTCCGGACAAGATGGTTTCATCTGAGTTGATCCGGTTCTTCAAGTCGCAGTGTGTGCCACTCACCTGTAGTCAGCCGTCATTCTGAGCGTAGCGAAGAATCTCATCCAGTCGTGAGCTGCGCCGGCCATCACGTCGAAGGCCGCTTGGTCGTGGTGGCCGGGGCGCGGAACCATGGATGAGATCCTTCGTCGCAGAAACCGCTCCTCAGGATGACGGCCAACGGCCGGCTACACGCGAAACGATACGGCTAGCAGAAACGGACGGCATCAACTTCGCCGGAATGATAGCTAGCGCGACGACGTCGCCTTCTGTCCCTTCACCTGCAGCTCGTTCACGACTTGCACCACGTTCGGGACGCCCTTAGCCATGCGTTCGGCCTCGCCGCGACGCGCTTGCGAATCCACATCGCCGGTCAAAGTCACCACGCCGTTCTTCACCTCGTAGCTCACCGCTTTATGCAGCGCGCCCTGAATGAATACCGCGTCCAGATTGCTTTTGATCGCGTCATCGAGATCTTTGCTTACATCCTTGGCCGCACTCTCGTTTCCTGGGGGAAGCACCTGAATTTGATCGGCGACGACCTGTCCGCCAGCCAAACCCCTGGCGATCGATTCCGCCGTCGCCTTGTCGCCATCGCCCGGGACGTGCCCGGTCAGCGTGACTACACCTTTATCGCGATCCTGGCTGACCGAAATGTCCTTGTAACCGGATTGATCGAGCGAGTGGCGAATCGCATCGGCCACGTCTGGAGATTTCGGCGCAGTGGAGCAGCCGACGAAGCCGGTGACGCAGCAGAGCGCGAGCGTGGCCGCGAATGGTTTGAAGGTTTTCATGATTCTCCTGGAGGATGAACTGCGAATTTGAAATTTAGAATTGGCGATGCGGCTGGGGAAAAATAAAAGTGCGGGAGAAGAAGTAAACGGCCGGGCCCAGCCCTTAGTATTTTGTAATAAGGATTCCCGGCAATTCCTTGTTTCTCCCGCAGGCCCATACTGAGGCATCCCTCGCTTTCGAGCCATACACCGGATGCTGTAGGCGTTTGTAGGACTTACCTTAGGCACGAGGGTGAGGATCATCGCAGTCTTCGGTTGGAAATCCGGGCAAGAAGTACGAATCGAAGGGAGATCCTTCGTCGCTAGGGCGCCGAGACGACCAGGACGGCGCTGGAGAACTGGCAGTCATTTCCGGCCAGACCGGCGCTGCAAAGAAAAGGCGAAGAACCCAAACAGCCCAGAAACACTGGTACTGTCGGCCCATTCCCTCTCCCTCACGCAATTCGTAATCTTACGGAGGCATGAGACACGTGAGGGAGTGGATCAATCCGGTACATGTGCGGAGCTTGCCGCGTCAGATCGAGACGCGCCTTGGTTCTGCGCTCGAACCACAGCTGCGCTGGCTGAAAAACCGCGAGCGCGTCTCCCCCAACCTGCGGCTGCGCACCAAATTCCTCCTCTCGCTGGTCCTGATTATTGCTGGCCTTACTTTTGCCACGTTGACGATCGTCGGGCACACCGCCGAAGAGCAGGTGCAACGGGCGCTGGAGCAGGACACCCGCAATTCCGTGGGGACTTTCGAAAATGTGCGGGCCGAGCGGCAGATCGAATTGAACCGCGACGCGGAAATTCTGGCCACGCTGCCGTCCATTAAATCGATCATGGCCGACGATGATCCGGCCACCATTCAAACCAGCTCGGAAGAAGCCTGGCGCGCCAGCGACACCGAACTATTTGCGCTGGCTGACTGGACTGGAAAAATCGTGGCGCTGCATACCACGGGGCCTAGTTTCCCGCAGGCCGCCGCGCAGGACATGCTGGCGTTGATGCGCAGCGATACCAAAGGCGGCTGGTGGTTCGCTCACGGGCACCTGTATCAAGTGGCGCGGCAACCGATCGCGCTCGGTTCTTCGACGCAATTGAATCTGGGCACGGTGGTGGTTGGGCGCGAAATCGATTCGGCGGTGGCCCGCGAAGTGGGCCGCATCGCGCTGTGCGAAATTGCCTTTCGTTATGGCAGCGAGCCGGTGGTCAGCTCGTTTTCGGCGGCGGTGGATGAACGGCTGGTCACCGACGAGCTGCGCCGCGCAAATAATTCGCGCAATCTGGAAATCGACGGCAAGCGTTTTCTGGTCAGCTCGGTGATTCTGACTCCGGGAGTGACGCCGCCGCTGACCCTGACGGTGCTGAAGCCTGCCGATGATGCGCTGGAATATTTGAACCGCTTGAATCGCGATTTGGTGCTGCTTGGTTGCGTCGCGGTGTTTATCGGCGCGTTGCTGGTGTTCCTGATTTCGCGCACGTTTACGCAGCCGCTGGAGCGGCTGTGCGGCGCAGTGCACGCCTTGGAAAAAGGAAATTTCACCTATCCGCTGGGACCCGACACCGGCGACGAAGTTTCGGAAGTGACCGAAGCTTTCGCCCGCCTGCGCGGCACGCTGCAAGCGAATGAAGAACAAAAACAAATGCTCGGCGACCAATTGCGCCAGGCGCAGAAAATGGAAGCGGTCGGCCGACTGGCCGGCGGCGTAGCCCACGACTTCAATAATTTGCTGACGGTCATCAAGGGCCACGGCGATTTGCTGGAATTGAAACTGGGCACCATGAGCCCGGTGCAGAACAGTATCGCGCAGATGAAAAAAGCGGCGGACCGCGCCACGGCGTTGACGCGCCAGTTGCTGGCCTTCAGCCGCATGCAGGTTTTGCAGCCGCGCATTCTGGATCTGAACCTGCTGATCGGCGACCTGAATAAAATGTTGCCGATGCTGATCGGCGAAGAAATCGAATACAAATTCCTGCCCGGCGAATCGCTGGCGCGGGTGAAAGCCGACCCTTCGCAGATCGAACAGGTGGTAATGAACCTGGTGGTCAACGCGCGCGACGCCATGAGCAACCGCGGCAAGCTCACCATCAAAACCCAGAATGTGGTGCTCGACGAAGAATACGCCAAGGCCCACGCGCCGACCGTCGCCGGAAACTACGTGCTGCTGGTCGTAGCCGATAACGGTCACGGCATGGAGGACGCCGTACGCGCCAAAATTTTCGAGCCGTTCTTCAGCACCAAGGAATTGGGCAAAGGCACCGGCCTGGGACTTTCCACCGTGTACGGTATCGTCAAGCAGAGCGGGGGCTACATTTGGGTCGACAGCGCGGCGGGACAAGGCACGCGTTTCGAGATTTTTCTGCCGCAGAGCACCGAAGTCGCGCCGCTACCCAGCGCTGAAGATCGTCCGGCGATTTGCGACCGCGGCGTGGGCACCGTCCTGCTGGCCGAAGATGAAGAAGCGGTCCGCGAACTGGCCTGCGAATTTTTGCGCTCAGCCGGCTACAACGTAATCGTAGGTAAAGACGGCCTGGACGCGCTCGAAATCGCCGAGCAACATTCCGCGCCCATCGATATTTTGGTCACCGATGTAGTCATGCCGCGCATGCGCGGCCCCGAACTCGCCCAGCGCCTGCGCCGCGCGCATCCGCAAATGAAAATCGTGTACATGTCCGGCTACCTCGAACACGAATCCACCGAACCCTTCTTCGCCCACGCCGAACAACTGCAGAAACCCTTCAGCCGCGATTCCCTGCTGAAGAAACTCCGCGCCGCCGTTAACCAGGAAGACCCGCAACCCCTGCAAACCGTTTCGTAGATTTGCCGTCCCCGCCCACCGCCAAATCTGCACAAACCCGCCGTCATTCTGAGGAGCGCCCTTGGCGACGAAGATACAACACGCGGGATCTGCTGGCGAGGATGTAAACGTAGCCACCCTTCATCGACGCGCCGGGCTCCTGAGCGAAAGTCCAACTCTGCCTGCGTGGACCCGACGCGCGTGGTGCGCACCCCACCGTCATTCTGAGCGCAGCGAAGAATCTCATCCAGTTTGCATCGGCCACGCCACTACGACGTAGATGCCTTCGTCGCGGCGATGTGTGCCATCACCTCGAGTGCACCTTCGTCGTCATGATCCCAACGCGGGAGCATGGATGAGATTCTTCGTCGCGAAGAACGCTCCTCAGAATGACGGCTTGCAGCGGCACGCCGTCGTCCGAGGATCGCAGGTACAGTCTAGCGCGTCGCTTACGGCTTGCCCGGCGGAATGTGCGGCGGCGGGTACGGCGCCGTGCCGTCGAGGAAATGCGGCTTGGGCGGCGGCAGGGTCGTTGGCGGTACGGGCGCCGTGCCATCGAAACGCGCCGCTAAGTTTTTCGGCGGAATAGTGGTCGGGGGTACCGGCGCCGTGCCGTCGAGATACGCCGGTGGAATGTGCGGCGGCGGATACGGCGCCGTCCCGTCGAGACGCGCCATGCCGTTGACGGTGACCATGGTGGCCACCAGCAACAGCCCACGAGTTATATTTTTCATCGTCTAGTTCTCCTCAGTTGAATTGTCCTGCAGGGCCGGAAACTCGCTGCTGCGCAAAAAAATCAATTCACGCCATCGAGGCCGCGTACCGCGCCAAACAATTTCGCTGAGCTGTAGCCGATGCCGTTTTTGTAAACCACCTCCGTTTTGCGAATGTCTGAAATATTTTTCGCCGGGTCCCCATCGATCACCGCGAGGTCAGCCTGCTTGCCGATTCCCACGCTGCCGATCAGCGCGGTGCGCCCGAGATATTCCGCGCCGTTTTGGGTGGCGATGTGGATCGCCTCCACCGGAGTGAATCCCGCCTCGACCAGCAATTCCAGTTCGCGCTGATCGCCGTAACCCGCGAGCGTGCTGCCGTCGCCGGTAGGATCGCAACCCGCCAGCAACAATCCGCCGGCCGCCACGAAATCGCGCTCGAATTCCATTTCCTTGGCCAGCGTGCGCGGCAGCGGATGCTTGGCCTCGCCGGCGCGCGCCAGACGATACATCATCCAGGTGCGCAGGCCCATCACCCGCTCTTCCCGCTCGCGCATTTCATCGAGAGGCTGAAAGTGCCCGGAGAAATCCTCGAACACCGCCATGGTCGAAGTCACCGCCACGTGTTTTTCGACCAAGTGATGAATCAGCGCCTGCACCGGCGCGCTTTTCACGTCCAGAGTCTCGTCGAAATATTTCTCGCCGGCATCGCGCGGGCAAACGCCGGGCTGCTTGGCCGGATCGAATTCAGTATCGACGACCAGGCCGTGCTCGAAATCATCGATGCCCATGTCGGCCGCTTCGGTGAAACCCACCGAACACAAATGCCCGGTAATTTTCAGGCCCTTGGCATGCGCTTCGTCGATCGCGGCCTTCAGTTCATCGGGCGTGATGTTCATGTACGCCTTGAACGAAGTCATGCCGCGCGCGGCCCAGTTGTCCACCGATTGCTTGGCGTCCTCTGCGCCGGAGAGCAGACGCATCTGCCTGAAATAAAATCCGTCGGCCAGCGCGGGTTTGCCTTCGAGGTACGGCGCAGTGGTGTCGAGATCCGGCCCCGGGCGCTGGCCGGTATTGATCGCGTGCTTCAGCGTGAGATCGGCTTCGCCATCGATGCTGCCCGCGGTGCGCGCCGTCGTGACTCCGGCGGCGAGATACATCAACGGGTACGGAATATTTTCCGCCTGCAGCCGCGCTTCGTGGTGCAGCGCGGCGCGAATCGATGAGGAAGTCGTGTACATGTGCTCGTGCATCATCACCAGGCCGGGGATAATCGTTTTGCCTTGCAGATCGATGCTACGCGCACCGGCCGGGACCGAAATGGTCGGAGCCGCGCCCAACGCGACGATGCGCCCGGCGTTGATCACTACGGTTTGATCTTCGAGCGGCGCCGCGCCGGTGCCGTCAATCACCCGCGCATGGACCAGCGCAATGACCGGGGCATTTTCCACCACGAAACTGGTCGGCGGCTGCAGCGCCTGCCGCCGGTAATACGCCCGCGGAATGCGAATCGCCAGCCAAACGAAAACCAGCGCCAGAATCGCCAGCAACGCCAGCCGGAAAAACCACTTCAGAAACGAGCGCATTCGCGCCATTCGGGGAACTCCTCGTGTGTTCGCGCCATTCTACCGAGCCGCAGACGCGCCGCGAAGTTTTAATTCGGCGACGGAGAGAACCGCGTCACCGCGATCCCAAATCGCCGGCGCGATGCGCGCGCCGCCCGCGCCAAGCCGTATCGCGGAGCGTCCGCAGTCTTCAAGTCGCCCGGGCCATTGTAGAGTGCGGCGGCTCTGCCGCCGCTTTTCCGATTCGCCGCGCCGGCGCCCAAATCCGCAAGCGCGAAGCGCGGGCAAAAACCGTGCGGCCGGCGCAATTCTGCTGTCGGTCGTCATTCTGAGCGCAGCGAAGAATCTCATCCAGTGGTGAGTCGCGCGGGTCGTTACGTCGAAGGAGGCTTCGTCGTCGCGGCCTGGACGGCTGCAGCATGGATGAGATTCTTCGTCGCAAAAGGCGCTCCTCAGAATGACGGCGTGCTTTTGGTGGTGTGAAAATTGCGTAGGCGCTTCGCGCTGGATGCGTTTGTGGCGCGGGCGGGTGGCCCATCCTTCCCGACTCTGGAAGGGTGGGCCTTGGATTTCGCGTTTGCCTTTCCGGGTGCCGCACTCTTTGCGTCTTGCGTTGCAGCAAAGGGTGCGGGTTTAGAGTGCGCCGGAGCTCGGTCTTGCCCGCGCTTCGCGCTCGATACTTTTAGCGGCGTGATGCTTCGGAAAAGCGGCGGCAGAGCCGCCGCACTCTACATGGGGCTGGGCGCGTTTCCGTCGCAGGCGCTCCGCGATGCGACTTGCGGCGGGCGGCGGGCGGCGCGCTTCGCGCCGGATGGCTGCTTTTTTCGCCCGCCGCGAAAATAAATAAATCCGCTCGCTCGGCCTGTGCGTACTATCTCCCTGGTCCAACGCCGGAGCCGTCGCGCGCCTCTCACTATTGTCTTGGGCCGGCCGCTACTGTCACGTAAGGTGACAATCGTTTTCAGAGCCGGAAGAAAAATCTACCTGGGAGTTCCGGCGGCTATGACTGAACCGTTCCTCACCTTCCTTGGCGCCGGCTTAGGGGTCGTGCTGCTGGTCATTCTATTCAGCATGATCTGGGATCGGCAGAAGCATAATCCAAAAGGCCGCAAGGATTAGGCCGCGCGCCTCGAACGATGCCTTCGACTCAAAGACGCTCGAACGCCTCCAACATATTCAAGCAAGAAGACCCGTCTATCCACATGCTGGGCCTGCCCAAGTCCCACCCGCGGCTGCGCGAGTGGCTGGTCATCGCCATCATCGTCGGCGTCACCGCAGCTCTGGTGCTGGTCGCGCTGCTGGCGCTGTAGCTGAAAAGCCCACCCCCCACGAGTTCGTGTACTGTTACGGCAAACCCGCCGCCGGGCATTGGTCCATCGAGTGGGCGCGGGAGTATCTTGAGGGTGGGGTTAGTAGCAGTCGGTTAGCCAGCTGCGATTCAGGCCGTGGGGCCGATTCGCAGTGGCTCGGGGTCTTTCGGCGTTCTTGAACCGTCAGGTTCAATCCAAAATTGAGCGGAGTACACATGCGCACGAACCAAGTTGTTCGCGGGCTGGTTGCGGCCGGAATGCTGCTGGCCGCGGGGTGTGTTTTTCCCGGCGCGGCGCCGGCGCAGACGGCGGACTATACGCCGATCAAGGTCGAAAACGGCGGGACCATCACCGGCACGGTGAAATGGAGCGGGCCGCAGCCGAAAATTCCCAAGCTGCCGATCACCAAAAACGTCGAGGTCTGCGATCCGGAGGCGCAAAAGACGCGCGACCTGGAGCGCATCATCATCAACTCCGAAGGAAACGGCGTGGCCAATACCGTGGTCTTTTTGCGCGGAGTCACCCGCGGCAAAGCCATGGACCTGCCCGAAGCGCGCGCCACGCTGGATCAACACACCTGCCGCTACGTGCCGCATATCCTGCTGGTGCCGCAGGGTGGAAAGGTGAACATCAAATCGAGCGATCCGGTGCTGCACACGGTGCAGATGTTCGGCGTGGCCAGCAATAATATTCCCTTCCCCTTCCAGAACCAGTTCATTCCGGTAACGCTGAACCGCAACGGCGTGGTGGAATTGAAATGCAACGCTGGCCACGTCTGGATGAACGCAAACCTGCTGGTGGTCAAGCATCCCTACTACGCGGTGACCGATGCCCAGGGTGATTTCAAGCTGACAGACGTCCCTGCCGGCGAATACGAAATCGTAGCCTGGCATGAAGGCTGGCAAATCTTGTCCGAAGCGAAAGTCCTGGACGTGGGCGCGCAGGTCGAAGTGAAGCGCCCGATCTACAGCACGCCGGTAACCTGGACCAAAAAAGTCACAGTAAAAGGCGGCGAGCCGGTAGTGGTGGATTTCGCGATCGGCGAAAAACACGAGTAGGGGCCCGGGCCGCGAATCCAGCCAAAAGCCGTTTTCGGCTGATAGCTAGCCAACAAGCTGGCGAATGTGATACTTCTCTCCCTCACAAGTTTTCGACGTGAGGCCCGATGCGACGCCCAGCAGCATTGGTTTTTGTTTTCGTCCTGATTTTCATTCCCGCGAGTATTTTGCAGGCGCAAGAAACGACCGCGCCGCCGCCCGCCTCGGCTGCAGGCCAGAGCGCAGCACCCGCGCCGGCTACAGCAACTCCGCCCGCATCCGCGCCATCGCAACCCGCCAGTTCCCCGGCCAAACCGCCCGCGGCTCCCGCAGCGGCTCCCGCGCCGCACGTTCCCGGCAGCATCTCCAAAACCGATCGCGAACGCGCCCTCGGCATGCTCGACGCGACCATGAAGGGGATTCAGGAGAACTACTACGACCCGAACCTCAAGGGTCTCGACTGGGAAGCGGTGCGCGCTAAGGCCAGGGAAAAAATCGAAGAATCGAATTCATTGGGTGGGGCGATGGCTCAGGTGGCGGCCGCAGTGGCCACGCTGAACGACGGGCACACCCGCTTCATCCCGCCGTACCGGCCTTTCAAGCTCGATTACGGGCTGCAATATCAGATCGTTTGGAGCCGCTGCTTCATCACGCGCGTGCGGCCGGGCTCGGACGCCGAGGCCAAAAAGGTACGGCCGGGAGCCGAGATCCTAACCCTCGACGGGATCAAGCCGACGCGCCAGAACGTGTCTGACATCGATTATCTGATCCGAGACCTCGATCCCCGCGAGGATATGACACTCGAGCTGCAATATCCCTCAGGCGAGAAACAAAGCGTGGTGGTGAAGGCCAAGGTGATTCAGCAGCCGGCCTTGACCGCGCAATTCGGAGGCGGAGCGCGGAACGATGAGCACCGGCGGAATCAGGACGAGAGCCACCGCTTGCGCATCCAAGTGGCCCACAACGGTGACGTAGCCATCGTTCATTTTCCCGAATTCGATTACAACGTGGACGAATTGCAGTCCATGCGCAAAAAAATCGGGGGCGCGTCCACGGTGATCATCGATTTGCGCGGGGATCCCGGCGGATACGTCGACGTCCTGAAATGGTTCACCGGCATGTTCTTCGACCACGACGTGAAGATCAATGACGAAGTCATGCGCAAGAAAACGAATGTCGTTACGGCCCAGGCCCAGCATTTCATGAACTATCCCGGCAAAGTGATCGTGCTGGTGGATAGCGAGTCGGCTTCGGCCTCGGAAGCCTTTGCTCGAGTGATCCAGCTGGAAAAGCGCGGGACGGTCATCGGAGACCTGAGCGGCGGATACCTGATGACCAGCAGGTGGTTTCCCTTCTTCAGCTCCGGAGTGGACTACGGCGCGAGCATCAGCATCGGCAACGTGATCATGAGCGACGGCAAGAGCGTCGAGCATCACGGCGTCAAGCCCGACGACGTCCAGTTCCCGCAGCCGGCCGACATCGAATCCGGGCGCGATCCGGTAATGGCCCACGCCGTGGAAGTGGCGGGCGGCAAAATGACGCCGGAAGAGGCCGGAAAATTGTTCGAGTACGAGTGGCCGCCGGCGGGGGCAGATGCGAAATTCTAGTGAAAAGAAGGCCAGGAGCGCACGCCGAGCCGCATGGAGACCATGAATTGACGCCTTGCGGGGAGGCGAGTAAGCTTGCTGCCAGCTGCTGTATCCATCCATAGGATCGAGCATTCCGGCGGGACGCGCGGGTTCCGCAATGAGGCGCAGTCTGCTATGAGCCGGATAACGAATGTCGTTTTCGAAGGTTTCTGCAGGCGTGCGCGAGTGCACCTGTTTTCGTCGATTTGCGCCGTGGGAATTTTGGCGTTGACGCTGGCCGGCACGGTGGCCGCGCAGGATTCGTCTTCGTCGAACCCGCCGCCGCAGAATTCGTCACAAAGTTCCCCGCCGCCCGCGAAATCGGATCAGACGCCCCCTACCGATGATAGTTACCGGCCTTCCCTGTTGAAGAAGACGCCGCCGAATCCTCCTGCTACGAATGCGCCGAACGCCAACGCGCCCGCGCCCGATTCGAAGACTTCCGACTCCAAGACGCCCGACTCGAAGACTCCCGACGCCAACGCGCCTTCCGGGAACGCCGCCAACCCGCCGCGCGGCTCCGCAGCTCCGGCGGCCGACGCAAAAAATCCGACGACCGCGCCTGCTGCTCCATCGACCGGAGCTGCAGCGCAAGTTCCAGCGTCAGCGCCAGCGGCAAACGCAACCACGACCGGCGCAGCTCCGTCACCTGACGCCGCGGCAGCATCATCAGCAGCAACGCCGGCTCCCACAACGCCGTCCTCTGCGTCGTCGCCATCGCCCGCAGTTCCCGACGCGACCCCGGCGCCCTCTTCCGATGCGGCTTCGTCACCGGCAGCTTCCTCCGCCCCGGCCGAACCCGCCGCGGAAATGGTCACTCGCACTTCGCAAGTCCCACTCCAATCGCACGTGAACCTGGTTCCGGTGCGCGTGATCGTGCACGACAGCCGCGGCCATGCCGTAGGCGACCTGCGCGAAGCCGATTTCGAAATTCGCCAGGATGGCAAGCCGCAAGTCATCTCCCATTTTTCGCTGCAGACGCCGGAATCGCTGGAGGCGCAGGTGGTGCGCGGCACGCCGGGAGACAAACTGGAAGGCGCGCTCGCGCCCAACGCTCCGGCACCCGGAGCGATTGCGTTGCCCACCCGCTTCGTGGCGCTGGTGATGGACGACGCGGATCTTTCCTTGCAGGACATGCTGAGCATGCGCCTGGCCGCGGTTCGTTACGTGGAAAAATCAGTGAAGCCTTCGGAACGCATCGCGCTCTACACCATTTCCGGCCTGTCGCAGGTGGATTTCACCGACGATCACGAAAAAGTTATAGCTCAGCTGAAAACGCTGATTCGCCGGCCGGTGGGCGCCTACGATCCCGCAGAATCCCACGACTGCCTGAGAATCAGTTTTTATCAGGCCGACTTGATCCAGAACAAAAACGACCAGGTGGCCACCGCCGCGGCTTATGACGACGCGGTGCAGTGCGCGCTCAACAACGGCGCCTCGCAGCAAGTCGCTCAAATACAGGCCACCTCCGATGTGGCCTCCGTTTCGAACCAGGTACTGCAGGCCGGCGAGCTGACCTCTCAATACGTGGTCCGGCGGCTCGATGAAATCGTGCGGCGCATCACGGCCATGCCCGGCCAGCGCAGCGTGGTCTTCATGTCGCCCGGTTTTTTGACCACCACCCATGAGTACGAGGTGCTGGAGGTGATCGACCGCGCGGCGCAGCAAAATGTTTTTATCAATACGCTGGACGCGCGCGGGCTGTACACCGTCGATGCCATTAGCGACATTTCGCAGCGCGCGCCGGTCCGGGCCTCGACCGCCACCGCCGGACTCGCCATGCAGTACCGCATCGACGAGCAGCGCGTGGATGGCGACGTGCTCTACGACCTCTCCGCCAGCACCGGCGGATTTTATTTCCGCAATAACAACGATCTCGATGCCGGCCTGCTGCAGACCGCTTCCGAGCCGGAAGTTTCCTACCTGCTGGCCTTCGTGCCGGCCGACGTAAAAAACGACGGAAAATTTCACACCATCAGCGTGAAAATGCTGACCAAGGAAAAATATACGGTGCAGGCCCGCCGCGGATTTTTCGCGCCCAAGCATGGCAGAACTCCCGACGAAGTGGCCAAACAGGATATCGAGGACGCGATTTTTTCACAGGAAGAGCAGCAAGGCGTCCCGGTGCGGCTGAACCTGCAATATTTCAAGACCGACGACGCCAACGCGCGGCTTTCGGTGCTGACCCACGTGGACGTTTCGCAGATTCATTTCGAACGCGCCGGCGATCGCAACACCGACGATTTGACCATCGTAGCCGCGCTGTTCGATCGCAACGGCAATTTCCTGAAGGCGGATCAGAAGACAGTGGAAATGAAGCTGAAGGACGCGACTCTGGACAGGCTGCACCAGGACGGCGTGACGGTGAAGACAAATTTCGACGTCAAGCCCGGCGGCTACCTGGTGCGCCTGGTGGTGCGCGACGCGAAAGATTCGCAGATCGCCTCGCGCAACGGCGTGGTGGATATTCCGTAAAATTCTCGATGGCGGCGGCCATAGAATCGCAGCCGCAAGGCAGGTCAAGATGACACTGGGATCGAACTTGAGCAAGAAGATGCGCAAAGCGACCAAGGCCAAACGTGGATGGCTGGCCGCGATATCTTGCGTCGCGATGGCGCTGGTGGTGGGTTTGCCCGCGGCGGCTCATTGGCCGCAAGAGGGCCAGCAAGGGGGCCAGCAGGCGGGGCAGCAGCAGGCCGCGCCCGCGCCGCAGGCGCAACAACAGGCCGCGCCCGGCGCTGATGCCGCGCAATTGCATCCGATCACGGCGGAAACCCGCGAAGTCCGCGTGGACGTCGTCGTCACCGACAAAAAAGGCAACTACATCACCGACCTGACCCAGCCGGATTTCAAGGTTTACGAAGACAACAAAGAGAAGCCCATCAACAGCTTTTCGTTTGGAACCAATCCGAACGGCCCGGCGCGCGACCAGCGCCATTACCTGGTTCTTTTTTTCGACACCACCACCATGGATCTGAGCGATCAGCCCCGGGCCCGCGCCGCGGCCAGCAAATTCATCGAAGCCCACGCCGGACCCGATCAGGTGATGTCGATCATGAATTTCGGCGGCACCCTGCAGGTCGTCCAGAATTTCACCACCGATTCCGACCGCTTAATGCAGGCGGTGAAAGGCACCTCGTTTTCGCACATCGATACCGCGAATGTTTCGAGCGGCACCTCCGCGCTGCAATATCCGGGCATGGCCAATTTCGCGAGCATGGAAAGTGCGTTCGGCACTTACAGCGTGCTGCTTTCCATTCGCAACCTGGCGAAAAATCTGGCATCGATTCCGGGTCGCAAGAGCTTGATTCTCTTCACCGGCGGTTTCGAATTGAGCAACGAAGCGCAGAGCGAACTGACCGCGACGATTGATGCCTGCAACAAAGCCAACGTGGCGGTGTACCCGCTCGACGTGCGTGGGCTGGTCGGGCCCGCGCTGGGTCAGCTGCGCGAAAATAATTCGCCAGGCGCGATCGCCGTCGCGGATGCAGTGCCCTTCGCGCCCAGCTCCGCTTTGGTAGCGCGCGCCTGGGACGCGCTGGCCGCAGCGAACGCCGATGCGGCGCGAAATTCTTCCGGCAGTTTTCAGCTCGCCGCTTTTCAACCTGGCGCTGAACCCATCTTCGCCGCATTCCAGCATGGAGGCGGAGGCGGTGGGGGTCACAGCGGCGGTGGTGGTGGAACGGGTGGCGGCACGGGTGGTGGTACCGGCGGCGGCACCAGTGGCGGCGGTGGCAAAGGCGGCGGCACTGGCGGCACTGGAACCGGCGGCGGCACTAGCGGCGGCACTGGCGGAAAAGGTGGCACCGGTGGAACCGGCGCGCCCGGCGGCTCGCGTGGCGGTGGCAGCACCGTGCCTTACTATAACAATCCGCTGAATCAGGCGCGCAACATTGTTCCCTCTTTTCCAGCTTCGGCCAGCACCAATCAGCAAGTGATGTACGAACTGGCCAGCGGCACCGGCGGATTCACCATTCTGAATACCAACGATCTGCTGCCGGGCCTGGAACGCATCGCCCGCGAGCAGGATCATTATTATTTGCTGGGCTACGCGCCGACCGATTCGAAAGAAGGCAGCTGCCATACTTTGAAAGTGAAGGTCGAGCGCGGCGGAACCAACGTCCGCGCGCGCAGCGGATTCTGCAACGTGGCGCCGGCCGATCCTCTGGTCGGTAAGCCGATGGAAAAAGAACTCGAAGCGCGCGCAGCGCTGGCCGTGCCATCCAACGGCGGCGCAGCTCCCACGGTGACCGCCGGCTCGATTCAGGCCCCGTATTTTTACACCGCGGCGAATGAAGCCCAGGTGCATGTGGCCATGGAAGTTCCCTCCGCCGACGTGCATTTTGAAAAAGTGAAAGGAAAATATCACGCCGACGTGAACGTGCTGGGCATCGCCTACAAGCCGGACGGCTCGGTCGCTTCGCGCTTCAGCGACGAGCTAACCTTCGATTTGGAAAAGCCGGAAATGGAGGCGTTCCAGAAGACGCCGATGCATTACGAAAATCAGTTCGCGATCGTGCCCGGAACCTATCGCCTGAGCGTGGCCATGGGCGGAGGCGGCGACACATTCGCCACCTATCAAACGCCGCTGGTCATCGATCCCTACGACGGCAAAAAAATCAGCGTCAGCAGCGTCTTCCTCAGCAAGCAGATGCAGCCCACCACCGACGACGGTGGCGTGATCGAAGCCGATCTGCTAGCGGATAAAACGCCGTTCATCGTGCATCACGTGCAGCTCACCCCCGCGGGCGAAGATCGTTTCAAGAAGACCGACAAGATCGCGCTCTACGCCCAGATTTACGCGCCGCAACTGAACGACGAAAAACCGCCAACCGTGCGCGTTTCGTTCGTAGTAGTGGACCCCAAAGGGCAAAGCATCACCGGGGCCACCAAGCTGGACATGGCCAGCTTCGAACAGAAAGGCAGCCCGACCATCCCGGTCGCGCTGCGAATTCCGCTGGACGGAATCGCGCCTGGGGAGTACAAACTACAATTTCAAGCCAACGTCGAGGGCGGCGGGTATTCGCAAATTCGCACGCTGCCGTTCGTGGTGGAGTAAGAACCGGGGAGCAAGAACAATAGCCGAGTAAAAACTGGCGCGCGGCGCGTAGCGGCCACCTCTAGGTGAGCACCGTGCACCCGGCCGTCATTCTGAGCGCAGCGAAGAATCTCATCCAGTTCGCATCGGCGAGATCATTACGACGTGATAGCCTCGACGCAGGCGGCGCGGATTCAATCTTCCCCCGCAGCACAATCTGACGCAGGTCCGGGCCAGTTCCGGACCCCGCGTCAGATTGGTTCCCTTGGAGGAATTCTACATCTGCCTTAAGCCGTTCGCGTTTTTTACGCGCGCGCAGCTTTCGACTTTGTATTCCGTGCAGCCGGCGCGCTTTCTTCGTCGCCTTCTTCTTCCGCGTCACTGCCGCTGATCACCTGAATCTGATCCGCCAGATTTGACAGTTTTACGTCCGTATCTTTTTCTTCTTGCAAGGTTTGGCTCAGCAATTCGACGGCTTCGTCCTCGCCCAGGCGTTCGGCCATGGCTCGCACCGTGCCGTAGGCCGCGATTTCATAATGTTCGACCCGCTGAGCCGCGCCGATCAAGGCCGCGTCCTTCGCTCCGTCTTCATAATCTTCGCCCGCCGCTTCGCCACCTTCCTTGATCAACCCTTCCATGCCCATGCACTTCTTGCCGGTCGGTTTTTCTTCGAGCGCCTGAAAAATCTGTTCGAGCCGCGCCACGTGCCCCTTGGTCTGTTCCAGATGCTCTTCGAAACCAGTGCGGAGTTCGTCGGACGCGGCGGCCTTGGCCATCTTCGGCAAAGCCTTCACCAACTGCGTTTCGGCGCTGTAAATGTCTTTGAGTTCGTCAATATAAAGGTCTTTCAGTTCCGATTGCTGCACGGTACACCTCCGGGGATTTTCCTGCTCGAATAACTCTAGAGGCGCCGCGAGGCCGCGACCATCCGGCAAATCTGGTAATTTGGGAGAATCGGAAGATGTAGTTTTCGCGGCAAGTAGCGCGGCGACAGGCGCGAAGCGCGCGCAGCCCGCGCCCAAGCGAATTCGAAGCGGCGCATCCTCCGCCGCCGCCCAGCCCATTTTGGAGTGCGGCGGCTCTGCCGCCGCTTTTCCGCAGCAGCCCGCGCCACCCGCGTTCTCCAGCGCGAAGCGCCACCGCTATTTTCACGCGCCCCAAAGCCTGCCGTCATTCTAAGGAGCGCCTTTCGCGACGAAGAATCTCACCCGTGCTGCAGCGCCCAGACCACCGCGACGAAGACGCGCTCGACGTGATGGCCCGCGCCACTCACCACTGGATGAGATTCTTCGCTCCGCTCAGAATGACGGCCAATGCGACGTATCCACCTCACAGCGCGTCGCGGCAGCCTCTGCTCTAGAAGATCGGCGGAAACTCCGCGCGAGCGGCCACATGCGCGGCTTGCGCTTCGCGCAGGATGCGAGTCACGTCGCTCCAGTTGTCGGCGCGCAGCTTGGCCGCGCGGTTGACGTTATGCGGCGCCGTGAACAAAATTCCAGCCCCCACAAAATGTTCGAAGTGCCGCGGGCGGTCGTCGATCAGAAAATCGGCGTTCAAAATGCTTTTGTCGCCGCAGAAAACGTAGTGGCTCGACGGAATAAACGGGAAATATTGTTTCAGCCACTGGTATTTCGCGTCGAAAGAGGAAGGCACGTCCATCGCCGCACTAGCGATGAAAATTTCGAAATCCGCGGAAAGCTCGCGCAGCGCCTCCTGCCCGCCTTCCATCAATTCCAGATCCGCGAAAAACGTGCGGTCGTGGTGCATGTCTTCGAATACGGCCTTCAGCTCAGGCGTAAACGTCTCCGGGGCAAAGACAGATTCGAGGCCTTCGCGTGCGATCTGCTCTTTGGTGATGTTGCGCCCGCTACGTTCGTTGAACGCGCGCAGCGTTTTGCCGAAGGCGTCGGCGATCACTTCGTCCATATCCACCGCGATGCGCAGTTTGCGCGGCGCGGCGGCAGGTGCGGCGGCGGCGCACAGCGGAGTGCGCGACAAGACGGGAATGTCCGAGGCCGCTGCGGCGGTTTTCTCCGCCGCCAGCGCCGCGCGGCGATTCGGATGCGTGACCTTCATGAAGATGCCGATGACCACCAGCACGCTGGTGAGGGCGTTGGCCCAGATCACTTCCTGCGCGCCGATCAGCAGGCCGTAGC
This sequence comes from uncultured Acidobacteriota bacterium, assembly GCA_963711325.1. Classification (GTDB taxonomy): domain Bacteria; phylum Acidobacteriota; class Terriglobia; order Acidiferrales; family UBA7541; genus Palsa-295. The sequence continues at coordinate 1,391,264 of CAVQDR010000003.1, forward strand.
AGAGCCACAGCAGGCAGCCGGACAAGTAAATGAAGAGCATCAGGAACGAAACGTCCGCGCCGCCCTGTTTTTTAATTTTGAAAATCTGCGGGATGAACGACAGCGTGGTGCACGCCGCCCCGAGCGAGCCAAACCAAGATGGATTCACGATTGCGGTCCTCGATGGAATTTTTCGCTATGCTGCGCGAATAATTTTGTCTAAGTAGTGTACAACGCACGGCGAGAAATGCGGCGCGCGGTGGAGAGCTGCGCGGCGAATCAGTCTGCGGGCGGCGGGATCGGGCGAGGCGCGGAGGAGGCTACGCTGCGGCCTTTGGTGCGGGCGTTTTGCAGCAGGTTCCAGTCGTATTGGAATTCGAGCATGGTTTCGCGGCTGTGTTTCGGGCTCTTCAGTTCGTAATCCATGCGCGCGAGGAGAATTTGATCGGCAAAGCGTTCGTTCGAGCCGGCCGCGAAAATATTGCTGGCGCTGATGCCGACCTTGTCGATTTCCTGGTTCGGAAAATTCATCCACAGCGCGCCATCGGGATCGACGCTCAGCGTCGCGACGCTGCCCAGATTCTTGAACGTGTGCTTCAGCGCATCGCGCTCCGTCAGCGTTTCGTCGCTAATTGCATCGGCGACTAGATTGTTGAACTGGCGCTGGTATTCGGACCATTCGTCCTTGGTGCCGATGATCGCGTATTTTTCGCGGGCTTGCTCGGCGGCCAGTTCCTGCACGCTGATCACGAACCGCGAAGTATCCACCGGAGCCGGAGCAGCAGCGGAATCCTGTGCGGATGCGCCGCCCGAAAACGAATCCCCTGCTTCCATCGAGCCCGGGGCGGAAATTGTTCTGGTGCGAATCGAGATGGACTGCACGCCCATCGGCGTGGCCTGCTTCGAATCGTCATCCGATTCGTCGAAATAGAAATCGTCGGGGCTGACCGCGTCGACCGAAGCATGCTTTTCGAATTGATGCTCGGGATTAAAACGCCCAGTCAGCGTGTAGGTCGAAAACGCGGCGGGAATTCCCTGCCAGGCGAAAATGCCCAGCGGAATCAGAAATTTCTTGGAGCGATAAATTTCCTCGGTGGCGCTGCGGCATTCGTAGCTGCGTTTGATGGTCCCGGGGACCTGAGCGAAATGCAAAATGCGCAAATCAAGCTCGGGATGCTCGTCTCCGTAACGCGTAAAAGAATGTGCGGCGGCTTTCGGGGTGGCGATGAAGAAATCGTTGATGTAATCCGTCTTCACCGCGCCCGGGAAATAAGCGTTCAGCACCGTGCGCGTAAAATCCGCGCAGTTGCGGGTCATGCCGTTGAAATGGTTGTGATTCGGGCGGGCGTTGAATTCGGCGATCAGCGCGCGGTCCTGCTCCACCGAAGTTTTCACCACGAAGATGTACAGGCTGCGTTCGAGCGTGGCGCCGACCATCTCGCGCCATTCCGCGCCGTTGCTGGTGCGACATTCTTTCCCTTCGCAAATTCCGGTCAGATATTTTTCGCGGTAGCGTTCTTCGAGCGCCGCTTTGATTTCCTTGGAACTGACCAGCGGCCGGTTGCGCGGATCTTCCACGCCGTAGAGGTAGACGCTCAGCGGCACGATGTTCCATTCGTAGGGCTGATCTTCGCCCAGCGTGGTGTAGTTGCTGACCACCGAACCTTGCTCGCCCGGGCGGCACAGCCGCATTTTGGTGGGCGAATTATCCGGGCAGACCCGCGAAAGATAAATCGCGCTGTGTCCCGAGCCGGTGATGCGCGCGACGCTGGTATCGAGAGATTCGTTCAGCACCACGCCGGCATCAGCGGCAGCCGGACGCGCGAAAATCGAGGAAAGCAGCAGTGTTAGAACGACCGGGAAAATGGCGAGCGAGCCGGAAGAGCCCCGCGGCAAAGCGCTGCGCTTCGTTAGGTCCCCCAGATATAGATGTCCCAGCACGTATAAGCCTCCGTCGGTATATTCGGCGGTTCTTGGTACTTGGTTCCGGTGCCTACTGCGGTTTTTGAAGCGCGGCTTACCTATAAATGATCGCGTCAGCGCTCGCGTGTGGCAATGGGTAGAACCCCTTAATTGCAGAAAAGTTGCGTAGTAGACACGGAATAAGGCCTTTAGTTGCTTAATCTTAGGCGTAAAACCCGACGCCGCAGGGCAGTCAACCGGGGTGCAGACAGGCTGAGAGCCTATCCTACGAAAGGCGGCGCCGGCCGGCGGGGCGTTCCAGTTGGTTCGTGTATCAACTGGAAATGGGGAGCGCCGTAAAAATTGTCGATTAGAAATTTGGAACTTGCTGATTACGCGGGAGATGAGGTGCATTTCTAATCGCGCGAGTTGGTCCAGAAATTGTCGATTAGAAGTGGGCAGGTATGGCGGCCCAAAAGCGGAATGGGTAGAAAAGTTACGTTTTACCGGCCTATTAGAAACCATGCCGAACCTTTGTTTTGATGGAGTTACGTCGATTTCTAATCGCAGATGGCGTTATTAGAAAACTGCGAGTCATTTTGACGTTGGTGGGGAGGGGCGCCGGGCGGGCGGCCGCGTTTCGCGCTGACGATCGGCGTGACCAGCCGCGCATGCGTCGCTCCTCCTGCCAGTGCGGGTTTTGGTGCGCCTGCACAAGGTGGCGATGCATGATAACACGGAGGGTATAGGCAGGATAAGTACACACACGCATCGCTTGCCACGAAAGTTCTGCGATGCGGCTCATCGTGAGGTAGAATCTGCCAGTGGAACGGAGACAGCAGGCAAATGGTGGAGGCGTGGAATACACATGCGTCTCGGCAGCGGGGCTTCTAGGCGCCGCCTGGTCATCGCTTTCGTGCCTCATGGGGGCGGCGACCTGGAACATGGCTTAATTGGGCGGCGATTGTTACCGGGAGGATTCGCGGCAGTCGCTCGCGTCAAGTGTTGGCCAGAGATCTCGCTTGGCACGAACGCGGCCTTCCGATCATCGTCGCAGCTAGCTTCCTTTGGTACTTCGGCTCAGTTACGCAGCGATCAATTCTACCGCCTGTGACTTGCGACACATTGAGCAAACGTTTCCTGAAGCCAAAGAGCCGAAGCAAGTAAAAGCGCTTGCATATATTTTATTACTGCAATATCTCATGAACATAATTGGAGAAAGAATTCTTGAAGACAAGCGGTACGTGAAGGAAAGGGTCTCAATCGTCCACGACAGGGCAGGCGAGTTCGACCCGATTTTATTGGATGCCTTCAATGGAGTAATTAAGGACAAGAAATTTAGATATGGAGAACGGTTTACTACGATTGCGTCGATGGGTTGGGAAGATTGTGTGTTGCTTCAACCAACCGATTTGATCGCCTATGAGAATTTCAAAATTGTTGAGAGGCAAAAAGCGAATAAGCCGAGACGTAAATCAATCGAAGCCATCCTTGACTTAGATTCAATAGGTGGTCGGGGTGTCGAATTAACGCTAGACGCCTTCAGGCAAATTGAGGCTGGGCTTACGCCTGAAACTCGTGATTCTCTTTATCGTAATGCCCGAATCACGCCAAACAAGGCTAGTGGAAATGACAAAGACAGAAGACCCCCCGCTAAAAACGGCTCTACAGTTTCGCGCCGCAGTCGTGTCCTGAGGTAGAATTCCGCCATGAAACGCGCACGCCGCAAAACGCTCGACCCCGACCCCGCCCGACAATGACGCTCGGACCGCCTTACACTCTCGAATTGCTGCTACCATTCGCTCGTGCCGCACTAAAGAACTGCGAGGTTTTACGCCATCCCGGCTTCGAAGCTTTCCGCTTCGTCGACGGTCTGTCGATTGAGCTCGATAAAGCCGGGGCCATACGAATCGAGAAAGGCAGCGGCCAAGTTCAATTCAGCTACGGCGGCAATTTTCCGCTCGACCTAGCGCGGACCTACGAAGAGGTATTCTGGTATTTATTCCACAATGGCTTCATTCTGCCGATGTGGTCGAGCTTCCCGGGCAGCGTCACCCCATCCACACGGTACTGGAGGACGGCGCGCGGTGCCGAGTGGGCGAACGGCGCGGATCCGATGCCAGAGGATGTAAGGGGATATATCGGCCATCTCGATCTCATAGCGCCGAATCTTGATCCCATCATCAGGCAATATATTTCCGAAGGGCTCGGTTCGTTCAACCGCCAGCACTATTTTTCTGCCGCGGTCATGCTCGGTGCGGCTTCGGAGCGGGAGATTTATTTGCTCGGCAGCTCCATGGTGCCAGCGCTGCAAAACCCGAAACACAGTGCCGACCTCGTGGGACTTCTCGGGAGCCGGAAGCTTCATTCGCTCCTCACGTTCATCGGGGAGCGCCTGAGAGAAGTGAGTGCACCAGTAAGAAGGGCGTCCCGTGGGCTATTCGACGGCGGAGAAACTCACCTGGCATCGATGTTTGAATCGATCCGCGTTCAACGGAACGAGGCAGTGCATCCTGAAACGGGTACCGTTGGCGAGCGCTCGATCAGGATGGCATACGAATCTTTTCCCAACGCAATCGTGAAGGCGGAAGCAATTCGCGAATGGTGCGATAAGAACCCGAAAACGCTTTAGAGGAAAACCCGCACCCCCAACCCTTAATGCCGACTACCGTTCTTCGAAGGCGGGTGGCGCACCCTTCACCATTGTTGCGGGCGATGGTCTTAGCCTTTACGGGTGCCGCATCCTTCGTTTTTTGAAGGGTGCGGATTTTGACTTCACGCTCCGGATTCTCTGTTTCGATGGCTGCCGTAGTTCTCGATTGGGCGTGCGTCGGTTCTGCTCGCCGCACTGAGATCATAAAATGCAGTTGCCGCTGGCCAGCCCGTCTTTCGAGCTTGTGCCGAGGGCGATGAAGTGTACGCTGCGCACCCTTTGCAGAACCGGCCAAGGATGCGGCACCCGAAAAGGAAAATCAAAGGCAAGTCAACTGCACGGGCAACCGCCACATTGGTATGGTGAGGGGCCCAGAGAGACCAGCGGCAACGGTGGGCCACCCGCCGCCGCCGAGCGTCCTTCGCCCGCGTCAGGCGTGCGCACAGGTTCGGTGCGCAGCGCCTCGCGTGGGGACACCACCGCGCCGTCGCCTGCCGCGAAAAACCGCGCGTCACGCGCCGCGCCACACCCACAGCATCGCCGCGCATGCCGGCTACTTGCCACGGCACTGCGGTGCCACGTTTTTCTTCCATTGGTCGTGGTAGAAAATATCGTCCGTGAAGTGATAGTCAACGAACTCTTCAAGCGCGCTCCAGTACCGTTGAACTCCCACCCAATATGTCGCCTCGCCTGACTTCGAGTCCTTTCCACCCCAGACCGCCACCGAATATCTGGGGTATGCGAGCTTGCCGTCCGCGCCCTGCTTATTCGACGATGAAACCCCGGTCAGCGCCGGCGAAACCATTTGAGGGTCCGCAGTTAGATAAAAGGCGGCGAGATTTCCTGAGCGCCCCGTCGGGGGCTTGCCCGAATTGGCCATCGTGCAAACCATTTGTTCCAGGCTGTCGCGATGCACGATTCTGGTCAACGGTGGAAGCTTCGCGTCGGCTCGGATCTTCTCCAATAAATTCGCAACATCTCCTTCCCTAGCTTTGTCACGCATGGCCATCACGTGCCCGGTATTCGCCTGCATAATGCGGCCGGGTATTTCGTGTGCGGATAAGCAAGTGGCCAGCACCACAAAAATTACGAGGATTCTGTTGTGGGTTCTCATGGATTCGATTTATGGCTTAAAGCACCTCGATGGCCACCCAGCATGTTCAGGTGTAACGGACCGTATCATCAAAACAAACGGGATACGCAGCAGGTTTCGTCTTGTGTCGAGGACACTGGAGGTCGATCGCCACGTCAGTTGTCGCCTGAATCTGACAGATTATTAGTGCAACAAGCTCACATGGTCCGCTCGATCAAGTTCTATTAACCGCTGCGCCACAGGCGGGTGGCGCACCATTCACCATTGCTGCAGGCGATGGTCTTAGCCTTTACGGGTGCCGCATCCTTCGTTTTTTGAAGGGTGCGGATTTTGACTTCACGCTCCGGATTCTCTGTTTCGATGGCTGCCGTAGTTCTCGATGGGGCGTGCGTCGGTTCGGCTCGCCGCACTGAGATCATAAAATGCAGTTGCCGCTGGCCAGCCCGTCTTTCGAGCTGGTGCCGAGGGCGATGAAGTCTACGCTGCGCACCCTTTGCAGAACCGGCCAAGGATGCGGCACCCGAAAAGGAAAATCAAAGGCAAGTCAACTGCACGGGCAACTGCCACATTGGCATGGTGAGGGGTCCAGAGAGACCAGCGGCAACGGTGGGCCACCCGCCGTTTGGGATTGGATTTTTGCTGGGGTGGCGGGCGTTTGCGAAGCGAAGTTCGCACCAGACCCTCTGAAAACAATTCCGCACGGCAAGACAACAAGGCGGGAGAGATCCCTCGTCGGGCTGAATTACGCCCTCTGTCGGGATGACAGCGAAAAGCTAGAAAGCGAATTCACGGGCGAAGGCAACGGCGTGCGCGAACGGCGTCGGAGGCGGACGCGATTCGCGCGGCTTAGAGGTGGGCGCTGCCCACCGGATTTTTCTTACGGAGGCTAACTCCGCCCCTCCGGGCTGGTGCCAGGGGTGAAGATTTGTGGGTGCGCTGCGCGGTTGGTTGGTGGGGGCGTTACAGAGGACTTCGAAACGATATGCAACACGACGTTAGTTAGCGTCACAAAATGGGGCTTGGCAGACGGATCCCGTTCGGCTGGCGTTTGGTACTTTCGTCGTCGAGACCGACAGTGACCGTCAGGGTGATGTTTAATCGCCCGGTTTATCGAAAGTGTAAAACCAGGTGAGACGGTAGGGGAGGAACCGGCCGCTAAGCGGGGCCCACCCCCCCCCCCGACGCATTGGTGAGATAACGGCAATTCGGAAGTCCAAAGACTGGTTTGATAGTCACCCCACAAGGCTCCAACTTTCCACAAACCCCCCTGAAGCTCGGCCCCTACATATGCAGAGGTGGTTGTGCTGATTATTTGCGGCGAATGTTATGCGGATTACTGGCGGCGGTGGTGTTTGGACCAGTTTATTTCACTTGCCCATCGGCCGCAACCGCAATTCCGTGCCTCGCAGATTCGTACCTCCCCGCGCCGCCCCCATCCCCCCTCCCGCAACTATCCCCATTCAAACCCCCATGCCGGGAGCGTGGCAAGTTCGAATTTGACTAATCGACTTTTGGGCACCACCTCGCCGGAATGCTGTGCATGTTGGCGTTGTCCTACGGGGGCGGTGGCGCTTGGATTTTTTTTGGGGTGGCGGGTTTTTGCGAGGCGAAGTTCGCCCCGGACCCTCTGAAAAAATTCTGAAAGGCAAAACGAAAAGGTAGGACTTTCGGGGTTTTTTAGGGGGGCGGAGCTTCAGCTCCGACATCATCCGCAATTGCTACACCGGGCTTCAGCCCCTGAGGACCGCTCTCGGTTTGGGCGTTCCAGTCTACGGCACGAAACTTTTCCTCAGGGGCTAAAGCCCCCTGGTCGCTGGCTTGTTTATGTCGGAGCTGAAGCTCCGACCCCCTAAGCTTCGCGCGCGGAAGAGCGGCAAGCCGCCGCGCTCCGAGGCAGGCTGGTGGGGGGGCGCAAAGGAGTGTCGCACCTACGGGGCTCGGGGGGTTTTTGGGTTTGGTACCCAGCCAGAGCACGCCGGCGACACGCTCACCCTGGTTTGGACTTTTCGCCTCAGCCGCTGACAGGACCTCGGTCGAGCAGTTTGCAGCGTCTACTGTCTACGGAACCGCCACTGTTAGTTTTGACAGTACCCCTCCACTACCCGCAGCAATACAGTGCGGCCTATTCCAACACATGCTCGCGTAATCTCTAATTGGGGCTTCGGCATTTTGCTTTCGAACGCAAGTAAAAGGAGCAGTTCATGGCACAAGTTAGAAGACTCGTTTTAGCCGCTTCGTGTCTTGTTTTGGTTCTAGGTTTATTTTTGTCGCGCACGGCTTCGGCCCAGGAGAAGAAACCCAACATCGTTGTCATCATGGGCGATGACATCGGCATGTGGAATATCGGTGCTTACCATCGAGGCATGATGGCTGGCAAGACACCGAATCTCGACAAGTTCGCTAAAGAGGGGATGTTGTTCACCGACTACTACGCGGAGGCAAGCTGCACGGCGGGTCGCGCGAACTTCATCACCGGCGAACTACCGATCCGGACCGGAATGACTACTGTCGGCCAAGCTGGCGCGAAAACGGGCCTACCCGCCGAAGCGGTGACCATTGCGACGGTCTTGAAGTCGATGGGCTACGCCACCGGCCAGTTCGGCAAGAATCACCTCGGGGACCTCAACGAGTTCCTGCCCTGTGTTCACGGCTTCGACGAATTCTTCGGCTATCTATATCACCTCGACGCCATGGAAGACCCAGCGCATCCCAACTACCCCCAAGATCTCTTAGATGCTGTTGGCCCGCGCAACATGGTTCATTGTTGGGCCACCGACACGAATGACGCGACCGTGATGCCGCGCTGGGGCGAAATCGGCAAACAGAAAATTGAGGACGCCGGCACGCTCTATCCCAAGCGCATGGAGACGGTGGATGACGAAATCCGCGACCTGTCCATTAAGTTCATGGAAAAGGCAAAGAGCGACAACAAGCCGTTCTTTGTCTGGATAAACCCGACCCGGATGCACATCGTCACTCACCTCTCGCCGAAGTACGAAGCGATGCGCAATTCTCAGAATGGCTGGTCCGAAGAAGAAGCCGGCATGGCGCAATTAGACGACGACGTCGGCATCGTGATGCAGAAGCTGAAGGACATGGGCGTGGACGACAACACCATGGTCGTGTTCACTACTGACAACGGCACAGAACTCTTCACTTGGCCCGATGGCGGTCAGACGCCGTTCGCGCAATCCAAGGGAACGGTCCTCGAAGGCGGCTTCCGCGTACCGGCACTCCTTCGCTGGCCCGGCCATGTACCGGCGGATTCCGTGCAGAACGGCATCTTCTCCGGCATGGACTGGTTGCCCACGTTCGCCGCCGCTGCCGGTAACCCAGACATAACCGATCAACTTTTAAAGGGAGTGAAGATCGGTGACCGGACCTACAAGAACCATCTAGATGGCTACAACCAGATGGCCGCCATCACTGGCAAGGGCCCGTCCACACGTCATGAGATTTTCTATCTCGGTGAAAGTACGGTGGGCGCGATCCGCATTGATGATTACAAGTACCGCTTCATCGACCAACCTGCCGGCTGGCTGGGCGAAAAGACGCATCCTGACGTTCCTTACATCACCAACCTGCGTCTTGATCCGTTCGAGCGCACGGGCTGGCCTAACAACGGGACGAAAGACGGAGCGCAGCAATACTTCGATTGGTTCAAGTACCAATTCTGGCGCTTCGTGTTCGTCCAGCAGATAATGGGCAAGGAACTCCAGACCTTCCTCGATTACCCGCCGATGCAGCGGGGCGCGAGCTTCAACCTTGACGCTATCAAAGCTGAAATGGGGAGAAGAATGGCAGAGGCTGAGGCGGCATCCAAAGGCCCCAGCAACTAACAGGGATGAGTTTCATAGCGGGCGGCTCGAAAGGGCCGCCCTTTTTTCTTTGATTTGCGGTTCAAGTCCCGATAAGTCGCGTTACCCGCAAGTGACTCGGACAGTGCCGCCCGGCGAGGAACCGGCAACTGGCCCACCTGAAGGTGGCCGCTACAAAGAAGAAAAGGCAAAAGCAACGGCAACGGCGCGCGCGAACGGCGTCGGAGGCGGACGCGATTCGCGCGACTTAGGGGTGGGCGCTTGGCGCCAAACTCTCCTCAGGGGCTAAAGCCCCCTGGGAAATCGCGTTTTTAGGTTGAACACCGCCGCCGGAAGAACAAAGTCGAAGGCAAACCCCATAATGTAGAATTCCGTTATTGGCTGCCATGGAAACGACCAATTCCTTCCCGACCGTGACGGCCGTGGCGGCACAACCGAAACTCTACAAGACCGGTTTGCTGCTCTACGGCCTCAGTTTTCTTCTAGCTTCCGTCAGTCTGTATGACTGGTCAGGATCGTATCCCGGCTGGGGCTGCGCCTATGTCGCACTCGACTTCTTTTTCGCGCAAGCTAGTCGCTGGACTCACGGAACGCCCTCGATCGGCGAGCCGATTAGCTATTTTTCTTCCATCGTGGTCGGATGGATAAACCCGATTTTTTTGCTAACGGCGTATCTACGCACGACCGGGCGATTTCACATACTCATCAACGTGCTGAGAATCGTGCTGGTTGGCATGATGCCGCTCTGCTTGTTCGTGTTTCAGCGCAATCGCCTCTACCCGCGGGAGGGTTACTTTGTTTGGATCATCGGCATGCTGATGGTTTTATTTTCAAGCCAAGAAGCAGCAGCGCCCGAAGGCGCTGAAGAGCCCCTGCAGTCGAAGGCCTGAAGGAGCCGGAGCTGAAGCTCCGGCCCCCTAAACTTCGGGCGCGGTGTGTGCTTTTTACCGCTGCCGCAAAATGTTAAAATGGCGTTGCTCGGGCGCAAGTAGGTGGAATGCTTGGTGCCGTCCAACTTCGATCTTCACCCACCTCGCTACATCCCGTTTGTCCCCAAGCCTCCTACGCAAATCTGCGTAGACCCCGCCCCCTCGCCGGCGAATTGACTCGCAGTTTTCTAATAACGCAATCCGCGATTAGAAATCGTCGCAACTCCATCAAAAGAAAGGTTCGGCATGGTTTCTAATCGGCCGGTAAAACGTAACTTTTTTACCCATTCCGCTTTTGGTGCCAAAGATGGTTTTTCTAATCGACAATTTTCGAGCAATCTCGCGCGATTAGAAATGGGGGTCATCTCCCGTGCAATCAGCAAGTTCCAAAATTCTAATCGACAATTTTTACGGCGAGGCCCATTTCCAGTTGATACACGAACCAACTGGCCTGGGAACTGTGACAAATGGCACACCGCACTGAAGTGCGGTGCAGACAGGCTGACAGGTCCTACCAAAACCGGCGCGGCGGAGGCGACCAGGTCGTCTCCGCCGCGCCGGTTGTACTGCGATTGCGACGGCCAGTTCCCTGCTACTGCGGTTTGGGCAGTTGCAGGATCATGCCGCTGCCTTGGCCGGATTCGACCTGGGGGAGCTGGCCGTTCCACTTTCTCGATCAGCATTTGGTTGTTCTCGATGCGGCGCAGCTCGAGGAGCTGCGGGGTCAGCGAGGTTTGGCGGATGCGGTTGGCGTCGGATTCGCCCTGGGCGCGGGTGACCATGGATTTGGCGTCGCCATCGGCTTCCGCGATTTTTTTCGCGGCTTCCGCTTGGGTGGTGGCCAATTCGTTGCGGGCGCGTTCGGCCTGCTGAATGGCCTGGGCCTTGGCGGTGATGGCCGCGGCGATTACGTCCGGAACGCGGGGCGCGCCGATGAAGCCGAACTGCTGCACGCTGACGCCGACCGGGGCGACTTTCTTCTCGATCATGGCCTGGACCTGGCTCAGGAACTCGGCCTTCTTTTCGCCGTAAATTTCTTCCACGGTGTAGGTCGAGGCGACTTCGTTGAGCGAATTGCGCACGATGTCGCGCAGAATGCCGTGGGTGAACATGTCCAGATCGGAGAAGCGGTACTTCACGTAGAAGTCCGGCGCCATGCGCGGATCGATGGCGTAGGAGAGCGAAACGTCGACGCGAATGTCCATGCCTTCCTTGGAGTTGAAATCCATCTCCTCGTCCTGCGGATGGCCTTCGGTGACGTCGCGGGTCCATTTGACGGTTTGGACGTAGGTGGGAAATTCGAAAATCTGGGTACGCAGCGGGCTGTAGACCACCCATCCGGTGCGCACCGGAATTTCCGAAGCTCCGCGCTGGCTGCCGGCCAGATTGATTTCGACGCCGACGTGTCCGGCTTCGATGCGGGTGACGCGCACGAAAAACGTCAGAAACAAAATGAGCAGGAGCAAGGCGCCCACGCCGAAAATCAGCGGCTTGTAAAAGTCGTAGGTGCGGCGCGGCACAAATTCCATATCGCGATCGTCCTTTCCGGAATTGCCGCCGGGACGGTTATTGAAAATTGTCATATGTGGATCTCCCTGTGCGGATAGGGACGCACCCGTGGACCGCGCCACGCTGGCGGTTGGAGGTTCGACAACGACGCTCAGCGCCGAAGCTTAGAGGTCTGTTCGGATGCGAGGGAGAATAGCATTGAATGATTAGGGAGGAATAAGTAAACCGTAAGGAATTTGTAAGGGCGGGGGTAAGGGCATCTGGGTGAATGGGTTGCGGAGGGCCCGACACATTAAACCGTGGCTGCGATCGATGATGCGCTAGCTTGCCTTGGAGTGCGGCGGCTTGCCGCCGCCTTGGCGGAGTGGCGGCAGGACTGGCATCGATTGGGGTCTAAGGGATGGCGTAGAGAGAGATCGCGTGCTGCGATTAAATTGGCGGCTGAAGTCTCGGGTGGCGTGTCTTGATGCTGCGTTTCGAACCCTATTCCGTTCCCGGATTAACGTTACTTGGCAAAGGCGGCGGCAAGCCGCCGCACTCCAGGGTAGGCTGGTTGGCCATCGGCGGAAGCGGCTACGCGATGGTTTGGGTGGCGCGGTTTTGTCAGAGCCAAAGCGGTGAACTACAAAGCGGAAGATGTGACCTACACACCAGAGCCGGGCACTGCGCATCGATGGCGGTTTATGGATTGCCGGTGCAGCGGAAGGCACACCCCACTGGAGTGGGGTGCAGACAGGCTGAAAGTGTTCTGTAGCACGACATCCTTTACAAAGTGTTGCAGGACATCCTTTACAGGTGCTGGGGTGTTGAAACCCAACGGTCCACCATGGTGGACCGTTGGGTCGGCGCGTCGAGTTCGCCGACCAGGCTGCGGCGATAAAACACCAGCACCCGTTTCTCGATGCGTTCCACCTTGACCCATTCTGCGGCCAGCGCCAGACTGATTTCCCAGCGCCGTCCTTTCAGCTGCAGCTGTCCACTGCTCGACAGCTTATACACTTCCGCTCCCGCTTCGTATTCCCACTCGCGCGCCGCGTTCGGATTCCAGGTCCGCGCGCTTTTCTTCCACACTTCGGCCGGCGTTTTCATCCCCAACGCTTCGTGCGGCCGCACCTGATTATATTCATTCCGAAATTCATCTAGCCAGGCCTGCCGCCCGGCCATCGCCGGCACTCCGCGCCGCCGGATCGCCCGATCCAGCGCACCATGAAAGCGCTCCACTTTTCCTTGCGTCTGCGGATGACGATACCCGCTGAAGTGCAGCCGGATCCCTTGCTTCATCATCCACACCGTCAACCAGGTCCAGCCCGTCGCCGACTTCATGTTCCACCACGGCGTGCCGTGATCCATCAACATCTCCTCCGGCATTCCGCAGCACTCGAAGGCTTCGATCAGCCCCTGTTTTACAGGCTCGGCCTGGGTGGTCCAAGTTCCTTTCAGCGCGATCGCGTAGCGGCTGTGATCGTCCAGCAGCGTCAACGGTCCCACCGGCGCCTGCCATCCTGTCGGGCTTTTGAAATCCATCTGCCACATCTGGTTCGGTTCCCGACGCTCAAATCGTTGCACCGCAGGCCGCAGCTGGTCGCTCAGCGCGATCATCCCGTGGCGTTTTAAAATCCGATGCACGGTACACGGCTCCAGCTCGATCCCCTGATCGCGCCGAAGCACCGTGCTCAACTTGCGCGCGCCCCAGTCCGGCTTCTTCACCCGCTCCTGGATCACGCGCTGCTCCAGCTCCGGCGCCGTGCGCCTCGGACTTTTTTCCGGACGCCGGCTCTTCTCGCTGATCCCTGCGATCCCGCCGGTTCGATAGCGCGCCAGCCACTGGTAACCCGTGGGCCGCGAGATGTCGAACTCCCGGCACAACGCGCTCATCGTCTTTTCCCGCCGGCTCGCCGCCACCACGAAACGCACCCGCTGCTCTTGAACGTTCATCGTTCCCCAGGCCATCCCTGCCCCCCATCGCGAGGGCGCCCGCACCGCTCCTCCCTCGGCGCCGCCGAATCGCCGAGTGTAAAGGATGTCCTGCAACACTTTGTAAGGGATGTCCTGCTACCGAACACTGAAAGCCTGTCCTACTAAAGGCGGGGCCGAGCGGCTTTATTTTCTAGCGGCGGTCTTTAGGCCGCCGCTACAGAGGCTACCTAATTCACCGTCAGGGTGAAGGTGGTGGTGGAGGTGGTGCTGCCGCTGGTCGCGGTTACGGTGACGGTTGAGGTTCCTGTGGGCGTGCCGGTGGTGCCGGTGGTGCCTCCGCCACCGCCGCCGCCGCAGCTGGCGATGAAGATTAGGCCGAGGATCAGGAGCGCGAACGCGGCGCCTGACGCGTGGGTGCGGGATTTTTGGCCGATGATCGACGTGGCTCGCGGGGCGAAGAAAAATGCTCCGAGGCCGAGGATGAAAAGGAGGGTGAGGCTGACGGCGGTGCGCGCGGTTAGCGCGTGGAACATTCCGCTGGCGAACAGCGGGGCGCGGTAATTCGCGGGGCTATTGTTGCCGGAGCCAGAGCTGGAGCCGGGGCCGAGATTCGGCACGAGGTTCGCGGTTGCGGCTGTGGTGGTGATGGTGAGCATCGAGTTCGCCGAAGTGGTTCCGGCGGAAAGCGTGGCGGCCGGCGCGCTGCAGAATGCTTTTGCAGGCAAACCGGAGCAGCTGAAGTTTACGGTGCCGGCGAAACCGTTGGTGCCGGTGACGGTGAGATCGTAGGTCGCGCTGGAGCCCGGCGAAGAAACCGTTGCAGTGCCGCTCGATGGGCCGACGCTGAAGTTGCCTACGGGAGTGACGCTGCCGCCGATTGCGGTAACGAGATTCGCGACGTTCATGGAGCCGAGGCCGGTGGCGGCATCGTAGCCGGTGCCGGCGTTGAATTGGGTAATCACGCCGAAGGTATCCGAGCCGGTGTTGGTGGTGCAGTTCGAGCCGCCCTTGGTGCAGGGCTGGCCGTTGGTGCCCTGGCTCACGTCATAAAAAATGCAGGAGGAAGCCGGGCTGGCGGTGGCGCACTGGCCGGCCTGACTATTGGCCAGGGTGTAAAACATCGGATTGATATTACCCTGGGCGCTGCCGGCTTTCTGATCGATCAAAGCCATGATGCCGGCGAAAACCTGGGTCGAGACCGAAGTGCCGCCGGCGCCGCCGAACGCGAAAGCGTTCTGCGAAAGATTGCAGGGCGTGCCGTCCTGGCCCTGGGTGTTGTCCAGCTGGCAAACGACGTAAAAGCTGCCGGTCAGAAATCCGGTGCTGGCGAAAAGCGAAACGTCGGGAATATCGCGATGGCCATCGGCCGGAACGCCCGCGCCGGTTTGCCAGGAAGGTTTGGCGTAACCGCCCGCGCAAGTGTTGGTGGTTGAGCCGCTGGGCGTGGTGCAGTTGCTGACGCCGCCGCTGCCGCCGTTCAATTCATCATTGGGCAGCGTGTTGTTTACGGCGGTGTTGTTGCAATTTGCTTCGGCGTTGTTGCTATAGCCGAAGTCGGTGCCCAGCGCGGCGTTGGTGCAGGAATCGTTCCAGGTGGTTTCGGGAATGTAGCCTTTGGCCGAACCGTTGGTGCCCGAAGTGTTCGTTGTATTCCAAAAGTTCGCGGAATTAGTGATGTCGTTGAAATCGGTGCCGCCGACGGCGACGTTGAACGGCGTGGAGCCGACGCCATTGACGCCCAGCCCAAACGAATTGGCCGCGGCGCTCTCGGGATTCGGCAAGCAGCCCACCGAGCCGGTGTCTCCGGTGGAAACGATTACGGTGATGCCTTCCCCGTTGGCCTGCTGGTAGAGCGTGTTGTAAAAGGCGTTGGCGGAAGCGCCGAGGAAAAGTTCGCATTCGCCGAAACTTTCGCTCATGACCGGCGCGGTGTTGTGGTCGATGATGTATTGGGAAGAAAGATCGCCGCCGAAAGTGGTGTTGGTCGAAGCTGAGACCACCAGATCGATGGTGGCTTTGCGGGCGATGGCGCCGGACCATTCCACGTCCAGCACGGCTTCCACTTCATCGCCGGTTAATCCCGGGGCGTTGCCGTTGTGGATGATGTTGGGCGCGTTGGCGGGCAAGCCAAAGACGCTGCGGAATTGGCTGACGTCGGTCGGATTGATGTCGCTGTCCGCGACGATCGCGATTTTTTCACCGGTGCCGTCGATGCCGGCGCTGTAGAGCGGCGAAATATTGTAAATGGTCGCGATATCCTGGGGGCCCAGCGCGAAGCAATTGCCGTTCTGTCCGCAGCCGCCATCGAAGGTGTAATTCGGAGAAGGCGTACGTTCGGTCTTGCCGGTGGTCATCGATTTATGGAACAAGCCGACCGTGCGGCTGGCGGCGTGCTTTTTGAAATTGTGCAGCGAAACAAATCCGTGGACCGCGGGCGCGAGCGCCGCGGGAATTTGCGGGTCGGATTCATTGGCCCAATGCTGCTCGCCGTTGATCATGTAGGAATGAATCGCGGTGTGGAACGCGGCCTGCACCTGGCCGGCGTTGCCGGAAAATTCGATGACGTTGCGACCCTGGGAAACATTCGCGACTTGAAAACCACGGGATTGCAGCCAGGTGGTGACGGTGGAGACGTCGTCATCGGAAGCGCCGAAGCGCGCGCCGAATTGTTCGGGCGTTAGCCAGCGATGATAGTTGGGCGAGGACGCATCGGTCTGCTGCGCGAGGAAAGTGGCCAGCGCGGATTCCTGCGCCGGGCTGCGCTTGAGCACCAGCAGCATGCGGTCCATGGGCAAGCTGGCGGGAGCGGCGCCGCGGTCGAATTCGGCGCGGGCCAAGGGATGCACGTTGCCCCGCAGCGTGACCATTTTCGATTCGTCCACCGGCTGGGTGATCATGCGCGTGGCGCTCGATTGACTGGAGCCGCGCGGGACTATTACCAGCAGAGTAAACAGAACGGCGGCGAAGGCGCCGACGGCGATTAGTTTCTTGCGCATGATTCTCCCCG
The DNA here is from genome assembly GCA_963711325.1 of uncultured Acidobacteriota bacterium. Lineage (GTDB taxonomy): Bacteria > Acidobacteriota > Terriglobia > Acidiferrales > UBA7541 > Palsa-295. Next base: position 1,408,071 of record CAVQDR010000003.1, read on the forward strand.
AAGAAAACATTTAGATTGGCAAATTAGGGCCGAATATTTTTGGCTGAGCTATTGTCCCGCGCTGAGACGGTTTGTGCAAAGAATTAGGCGCGGTTTAAAGCTCCGCGCCCAGAATTTGAGCATATTGTTGGATGCAAGGTCACTGAATTACGTCAACTGGTTGTCTTAGGATTTACTGACATATCGGCCAGCCGCGGAGGCCGCATTAACAGCGAAAGGCGAAACCTGCGAGCGGGGTGACGTTTGCTGGAAAGGCTGCGGGAGCGGGGCCGCAGCCTCTTTCCACCGCGCTGAGACAATCAGGGTTTCGTGGCCGAGTTTAGTGGCCGGGACCGGGGCCGCCGCGCGGGCCGCCTTGGTGACCGCCTTCAGCTTCGAGCGCGTTCATCTTGGTCTGCTGTTCCGGCGTGAGCAGCTGATAGATGGCCGCTTCGGTCTTGGCGCGAGCCAACTCTTCCTGGGCCATCAGATTCGCGATCGAGGTGGAAGCCGCTTCCATGCCGGCCGCATCGTTGGAGTGGATGGCGGTCTTCAACGCATCGTGCGCGGTTTTCATGGCGGTGTGGTTGGCCGGTTTGCTGGTCATAGCAGCGGTCATGAGATTGGTGATCTGGGTTTGCTGCGCGGTGGTCAGGGTCAGCACGGTGGTCAGGTAGGCCACGCGATGCTGGACCATGTGTTGTACGTGTTCGGCGGAATCGGGCGGAGGCGGGGCGGTGTCGGCGTTCTGCGCGAACACCACGGGCGCGGCCAGGATGCCGGCGAGCGCCAAAAGCAAAACTGTTTTCTTCATTGTGAAATTCTCCTGTGGATGCGGTGGAAATTTTTGGTCAATTATTTTCGGGCCCCGAGCCGGAAGGTCTTACGCCGCCCCGGGCTTAGCCCGGCCTGCATCTATAGTTCCGGCGAAGAGGTAAAAAAGTTCCCCGATTTTTTCAAGGTGAGCCCATGGGCCTCGTTCCCCGATGTTGCCTGGGCCGACCCTGCTGTACGGCGTTACTCCGTACACTCTTTGACAGGCCCGGCAAACTGCCGTACACTCGTCATACGTTGGGAGACTCGATATGCCACCGGCAAAAGTAAGGTCGAAGCGTTTGGAGTTCCGCACCACCCCGGAACAGAAAAAACTGTTGGAGCGGGCCGCTCAAATTAGCGGTACGTCGGTAACGGACTTTGCGGTTCGCAAGCTGCAAGAGGCGGCGCGTGAAGTGATCCGGGAAACCGAGTCTTTCCGTCTGCGCGAGGAGGATCGCAAAGTATTCTTCAACGCTCTTTCGCATCCGCCTGAGCCGAATGAGCGGGCCAAGGCCGCGGTGGCTCGTTACCGGTCCCAAGTACGAAGGCAAGACGGCAAGAAGGTAAGTTGATCACCACCGAACAACCGAAGTTTGGATTTGAGCCGCTCGCTTCTGTACATGACCGGGCGGCTTTTTCTTGTGGCAGCTCGGTTTTGGATCACTACCTGAAGACGCAAGCGCGGCAGGACTCGAGCAAAAGAATTGCCGCCGTGTACATCATGACGCCGGACGGAAAAATCATCGCGGGTTATTACACCCTTTCTCAATACGCGATTCAGAGTAGCGACGTTCCCACCGCACACGTGGGCAAACTGACGAAACACGCAGCGATACCCGCGACACTGATTGGCAGGCTGGCGCGAGATCTGAAGTACCGCGGTACGGGAGAACTGCTGCTCATGGATGCGCTGCAGCGTTGCATGACAGCCAGCAGGCAGGTTGCGTCCTGGGCCACGGTGGTTGACGCCAAGGACGATGCGAGCGCGCAATTTTACAAGAATTACGGGTTTGAGGTTTTTCCCAGTCGTCCGCTGAAGTTATTTCTCCCCACAGCGACCATCGAGAAAATGTTCGGATGAACTTAGCGCAGCGATAACTTCATTTCGTTGGACGTTTTGAATCCCAGGGATTCGTAGACCAGGCGGCCGGCGTCGCTGGCGTGGAGCGACACTGCTGCGAATCCTTCGGCCTTGCACCAGGCGGTCATGGTGTTGACTAGTTTTTTCGCGATGCCCTGGCGGCGGGCGCGCGGCTCGGTGTACATGTTCACGATCCAGACGCGTTGGGTTCGCGATTCGCCGGGATACCCGGCCCAGGGCACCAGCACGATGCCGCCGCCACCCACAACTTCTCCGGGCTGCCCGTTGGTGGCGATTTCTTCCGCGACCCATCCTTTATATGCGCCGCTGCGCAGTGCGGCATTGAAGTAATCGCGCGCAACCACGTCGGCGCCGTCGAGTTCGGCCGCGTTTCTGTGCCCCATGTCGACAAACATTCCCCGGCGGTGATGGACCAGGTGCTCGACGTCTTCGATTCCCACAGGCCGTATGCGAATTTCCATAGGGCGACATGGTCGCCAGAATTTCGGCCGCGCGCCAGAGCCAAAATGGACGACCGAATCAAACGCAAGACGCTCATGCACACTCCGGCAAAATGCCACGCTTGCACTTCCCCACTGTTCGCGGGTAGCATCCGCGAAATGGACGAAGAAGCGCCGCGAAAATTAACGAAGCGCGAAATTGTGTTTTCGCTTTGGTTTGGGGGCGTCGCGGGCGCGCTGGTCGCGTCAATACCGAGTATTTTTCACTGGCAACACCGGGTCGCCTCAGGTTCGAGTCACAACATTGCGGCACGATTTATAATCGGGATGGTCAGCTTTACTCTTGGCGACCTCGCGGTGAAGGCATATTCCTTCAGAGTGCGAGTCGAACGTTTTTCATATGCGGGATCATATGCATGGGGCGTCGTTTACTTTGTTTTGGCGTGGATCTGCGCCTACGTGCTTTGGGAGATTTTCTGATTTTTGGCCTGCGAGCGGGTTAGCTTGGAAGATTCATCCGGCACCGCATCGCTACGGTTTCGCGGCGAGTTTTTTCTGCATGTCTGCAGCTAGGCCAACTTGAAAATCGGGTTGCACGGTCTGGGCGATGTGCAGGGCTTTTTCGTAAGGGGCGCGGGCTTCGTCGCGGCGGCCCAGGGCGGAGAGCGCGTCGCCTAGGGCGGCGTTGGTGAAGGCGGAATCCGGCGCTAGAGCGACGGCTTGCTGCGCTTCGTCCAAGGCGGCCGTGGGATTTTTCGCGGCCAGGAAATTGGCGGATTTTTGCGCGTGGCTTAGCGCGGCGGCCAGCGGAATTTCGTAGTGGCCCTGGAATACGTCGATGCCATGTTGAATGATGGCGACGGGTTTCGCCTGTTTGAAGGCCTCGTAGGGATTCAGCGGAGCTGGGCCGAATTCGAATCCGTTCAGATCGCCGTCGCTGACCAAAATTGATGCCGTCGACCGAGGGCGGCACATCGAGAGGAATATTCAGCCACCAGAGAGTTTCGGTGGTGGGCAACAGCTTGCATGGAATTCCGTAGGACGCGGGATCGGTAACGCCTTGCGCGAAATAGAGGAACCAGCAGTCCTTGATATGGTGGTCGTCGAGATATTTTTTGGTGGCGATCAGCTGCTGGGCCCAATCCGTATTCGAATCGCTCAGATATTTGTGGACGCTGTTTGGGCCGCCCCAGGCTTCATTTCCGTAGGCCATGTAGACCGGAGCAACGCGCACGGTGGTGACCACCTGCCAGAGCAGCAGAACGGTGATGACCAGGCCCCATCTCGGTTCGCGGCGCATTAGTTCGCACACCGCCCCGGCGCCCAGGACGTATAAAAATGGATAGACCGGCATGATGTGGCGCGCGCCGATGTTCATCTGCGAGCTCATCGCGACCGTGAGGTAGATCGCAGGCGGAATGGTGAGAAATAAAATTTCGCGCCAGGGCCGGAAGATTCCGCTGAGGATGGCACCGGCGGCGATCAGCATCAGAATCAAAAACGGCAGCGTGGATTTAATTACGATGACGCCGGGAAAATACCAGTGCGTGCCGTGCGGGTAGGTTTTGCCGAAAAAATAGGCGGTGTAGGCGTCGTCGACCTGCTGAATATCGGCCATGCCATACAGATACGATTCGGGCAGCGCGCGGAATCGCGCCACCGTGCTCAGAAGTGTGGCTTCCCACGGTTTTGAAATTTGCGCGACGTAGACGCTCAGCGGCGGGTTGATTTCCAGAGGCGCGGGGCGCGAATTGTAACGGAACCCGTAGAAGGCCCACAACACGGCGAGCGAAATCACCGCCGCGAGCGTCAGCGCTCCGAGCATTTTCCCGGTGAGAGTTTTGCGGCAGTCCGTCGATTCCCCGCTGGCCCTCCGCGGGTTGCGGATGATTTCGACAATCGCCAGTGCGATCAGCATCGGCACGACCAGCACGCCGGTGTGTTTGGCCGCGAATCCCAGGCCGGTGGCGAGGCCGACCAGCGCGGCGCGTCCCCACGACGGCGATTTTGCGTAACGGTAGAACGCGTAGACCGTGGCAAAAATAAAGCAGGAGACGCCGACGTCGGTGGTGACCATCGCGCCATGCGCCAGCAGAGTCGGATCGAACGCGAGCAGGGTTAGGGCGACGAATGCAGCCTTGGTGCCAAACATTTCCCTGGCCGCCAGAAAAACCAGCAGCGCCAGCATCAGCGGGAATATTGTTACCGCCAGGCGCGCGCGGAACAGGATTCCGCGATCGATATTCCAGGCGTTGAAATCTTTGCCGCTGAGGAAGGCTTCGACTTTGAAGTTGCGGCCTTGCAGCTGCGGCTCGCGCAGGTCCGGCATGGCTAAGAGCGGCAGCGCCGCGACCAACTTGACCAGCGGCGGATGCTCGGGGTTCAAGCCGTAATCGCCATGCTTCGCCGTCATGTAGGCGGCGAAAAGATGATCGCCTTCGTCCCAGCTGAGCGATTCGCCATGGACCGAAAACGCCAGCTGCACCCACATCGCGAGGAGCAGCGCCGCGACGCCGGCGTACATATAAATGTTGCGCTTCGATTTAGGCAGGGCCGTTGCTCCTGAAGTCGCCGCCGGGACTAGCGGCGTGTCAGCGGATTTTACACGTCGAGCCGCCCGGGAAGTAGCGCAAATCGACTGGCAAATGACTTCGCAATATGCGAATTTTGAGTCATTCGGAATATCCGAAAGGTGGATGAGAAGTGATTGCGATGGCGAACAAAAAGGACCTGGTCGACGGAGTTTCGGCGCCGAAGGTGATTAGCTCCGACGCGCAGAACGAGCGTTACGTCGCCGCTTTGCTGGAGCTGGAACGAAAGAATCACATGACGGCGGAGGAAAAGCACTTTGCCGAACTGTTGACGCTGCTGATCGAGGCGTATGAAGAGAAACATTTTGCCGTCCGGGAATCTTCGCCGGTGGCGGTGCTTACTGAATTGATGCAGGCCAACGATTTGCGCCAGAAGGATCTCGCGTCTTTGTTGGGAACTGAAAGCATTGTCTCCGAAATATTGAGCGGCAAGCGCGAGCTGAACAAAGCGCACATCGAACGGCTCAGCAAGAAGTTCAAAGTCTCGCCGGCGGTTTTTTTCTAAACTTCAGATTGGATTCGAGGGTGATTGCATGGCATCGGCATCGGCGGCTTCCATTACGACGCTCCTGAAAAAGAAAGGGACCGAAAAGATGCGCGAGATGTATGCGCGGCACGGGATGCCGAAGGAGCGCGCGTACGGCGTGCGCATGGGTGACCTGAAGGCCATCGCTAAAACGATCAAGGGCCAGCAGGCGCTGGCGGCGGAGCTGTACGAAACGGGGATGCTGGATGCGATGTATTTGGCGGGGATGGTCGCCGACGGCAGGAAAATGTCGGCGAAAGAACTGCATGGCTGGGCCGATGCGGCAGCGGGCATGTCGATGATTTGCGAATACACCGTGCCGTGGGTCGCGGTGGAACATCCCGAAGCGCGGGAGCTGGCTGCGAAATGGATCGCGTCGAAAAAAGATCACGTCGCGTCCGCTGGGTGGTGCACTTATTCCGGACTTGTCGCGGTCCTCGCTGACGAGGCCTTGGACCAAGCCGAAATCGAAAACCTGCTGAAGCAAGTTGCGAAAGAAGTGCACACTGCGCCGAATCGCGTGCGGGCCAACATGAACGGCTTCGTCATCGCGGTCGGCACCTACGTTACGCCGCTGCTGGCGCACGCCAAACGCTCCGCGAAAGAAATTGGAGAAGTGACGGTGGACATGGGCGACACCGCTTGCGTCGTCCGCGTGGCCAGCGAAAGCATCGCCAAAGCCGAAAAGGCCGGCAAAATCGGCAAGAAACGCAAAACCATTCGCTGCTAGTCCAGCGCAACTTGAAGAATTCGCCCCGGCGTTTTTCTGAGCCGCGCCTCGCGCCGCCGTTACACGTTTAGTCACGTCCTGCCAACGATATTTTGTCGGCCTCCCGATGTGCTATCCTCGCCACGTCCGTCAGGAAATTTATAAGCCGCGCTAGAATCGCGTGCCCCGGAGATTTCCCCTTGCGAGTTCGCAGATATCCATCGTCCGTGTCGCTCATCGCCCAAATCGCAGTCGCAATTTTGATTTGCATTTCGCTCGGCTCGTGCGGCGGCAGCCCTCCGCTCGCCTACCTCGTCAGCATCACCATCGCCACCACCACGCCTACTATCACGGTGGGCCAGGTGGCGAATTTCACGGTCACGGCGCTGGACCAGCGCGGCAATCCCATCGGTATGGGCTACACCTTCACCAGCAGCATGCCCGCGGTGGCCAGCGTCAACGCCCTGATCGGCAACGATGAAGGCGCGGTGACCGGCGTCGCCTTCGGCACCACGCAAGTTTCCACCACCGCGCTGGGGATCACCAGCAACACCATCACCATCACCGTAGCGCCCGGCTTTTTGCCCAGCGGCAATCTGGACACCGCACGCGGCAACGCCACTGCCACGCTGCTCAACAACGGAAAAGTTTTGATCGCCGGCGGCCTGGCGAACAACGCCGCGCTCGCGACCGCCGAGCTTTACGATCCCGTCGCGCGCACGTTTGCCGCGACCGGCAGCCTGAACACCGCGCGCGAACTGCACACCGCCGTGCTGCTCAACAGCGGAAAAGTTCTGATCGCGGGCGGCTTCGACGGCACCAATTATTTATCCAGCGCGGAAATTTACGATCCGGCTACCGGACAGTTCACCACGACGAATAGCCTGGTCACGGCGCGACGCCTGCCAGCGACTGCGGTCTTATTCAGCGGCTCGGTTCTTTTCGCCGGAGGCGCGGGGGCGAGCGGCGTTTTGTCCAGTGCGGAAATCTACGATCCCATCACCAGCACATTCATGCCGACCGGCAGTTTGAATTCGCCGCGCCGCCTGACCACCGCCACCACGCTGGAAGATGGAACGGTTTTCGTCGCGGGCGGTTACAACGGCACCGCGACCCTCGCGACCGCCGAGATTTACGATCCCACCGCCGGCGCGTTCACGCTGGTCCCGAATGCCATGATCACTGCGCGGAATTATCACACCGCGACTCTGCTGGATAACGGCCGCGTGCTGCTGGTCGGCGGCGAAGCTCCCGATGATTCGAACAGCGCTGCGGCGCTGGCCAGCGCGGAGATTTACGATCCAGTGGCGCAAAGTTTTACAGTAACCACGAATCTGAATACCGCGAGACTGGGCGCTTCGGCTACTTTGCTGCCGAACACTACGGTGCTCATATCCGGCGGCGATTCCACAAACGCCGGCGTACGCACGCCGCTGAATACCGCAGAAATCTATAACCAGAATGATTCTGCGGCGCCGACGTTCACTTTCACCGGCAGCCCGATGGAGACGGCGCGCGCTGGACAGACTTCCACGCTGCTGACGGACGGCACTTGCTTGGTAGCAGGCGGATTTGCAACCAGCGCTGTCGCCAGCTCCGAAATTTTCATACCAGCGACCTCCACACCGCCGGTGGTGGTGGCCTTCGGTTACGAGGCCTTGCCCAAAGCTACTGAGGGAGCGCTCACGCTTTCTCCGGGAACCTACAAACGCTTCGTCGGTTTCGGCTTCACCGAAAGAATCGGCCCAGCGCCGATCCACGCGGTGATCATGTCGTCTTCGGATCCCACCACCCTGCAAGTCAGCAATGATGTAACCAATCCCGGGCGCGCCGTAGTCGTCGGCTCTCCTTCCACTGCGACGCAAGTGACGCTCACCGCGATGCTCGGGACCTTTATTGCCGGCGGTCCTTGGAATATTCGGCCTGCGGGCTTCATCGCTACCGGCGACATGGCCGCCGAGCGCGAAATGTTTACGTCCACGCTGCTGCTGACTGGTGAAGTTCTGGTGATCGACGGCAACAACAATCCGCCAGATGTCGCCGGGGCGGAAATTTACAATCCCGGCTCCGGAACTTTTCGCGCCACTGCCAGCGCGCCCGCCACGGCGCGCTACAACCACACCGCGACTTTGCTGCAGAATGGAAAAGTTTTAGTGGTGGGAGGCGACAACGGAGGGCCTACGCCGCTGGCCAGCGCGGAAATTTACGATCCGGTGTCCGACACGTTCTCGCCCACCGGCAGTTTGAACGTCGCGCGCTACGACCATACCGCGACTCTGCTGAATAACGGAATGGTGTTGATCGCCGGCGGGATGACTTCGGCGGCCAATCATCTGGCCAGCGCCGAACTTTACGATCCGGTCACCGGCGTGTTTACACTCACTTCCGATTTGCATATCGCGCGCGGCCAGCACACCGCTACTCGGTTGGCGGATGGAAGAGTGTTGGTTGCCGGCGGGCAGACGATGAATGGCGACTTCCCTGCTGCTGCGGAAGTATTCGACCCGGCGACGCTGGCGTTCTCGACCGTGGGAAATTTAATCACGGCGAGGGTTTCGCACACCGCTACGCTGCTGCCCAACGGAAAAGTTTTGATCGCGGCCGGAGACTCGCTGATGCTCGGATCGATCACCAGCGCCGAACTTTTCGATCCGGCCAGCGGCTTGTTCACGGCTACTGGAAATCTGACGACTGGACGAAGCGTGCACACCGCAAACCTGCTCGCCGATGGAATGGTTCTGCTGGCGGGAGGATTCACGGGTCCCGGGCCGATCACCGCGACCGCCGAAATTTACAATCCCGCCACCGAATCTTTTGGCGCTGCGCAGTCGATGGGCGCGCCACGTGAAGCGCACAGCGCCGTGCTGCTGCAAAATGGCACGGTGCTGGTCACCGGCGGAGCCAGCGGCAAAGGTGATCTCGCCACGGCGGAGTTGTACTAGCGCAGATCGACAACATCTGGTGAGCGGTTCATCGATACTACGAAGGGTGGGGATTTTCAGTGCCGCGCCTACGGGGCTGGTTTGGTGGAGGGGTTTTTTCGGGCGCGTCGTCGTGGTGGTTTGGGCGCTGCAGCATGGATGAGATTCTTCGTCGCGAAAGGCGGTCCTCAGAATGACGGCGGGTTTGTGATGGTTTGGGAATTGAGGCTGCGCTTCGCGCTGGGTACGTTTGTGGTGCGGGCGGCTTCGGAAAAGCGGCGGCAGAGCCGCCGCACTCCAAAATGGGCTGGGCGTGGGCGCAGACCGGGAGGCTCCGCGAAAATTGGTTCTTGTGGGCGGCGCGCTTCGCCGGCGGGGCCGGTGGCGGCTGGACAAGAAGGAGATACTTCGTCGCTTCGCTCCTCTGGATGACCCCAAAGCTTGGTTCGCGCGTCAATAAACTGTAGTCAGAAGGGCCGAGGAGCCCCTGCATGCGCACAATGGCTGGTTGTCTCGTCCTGCTCGCCGCGATTGCAACGCTGGTGCCGCAGCAATCCTCTTCTGATTTTCATTCGCTTTATGGCAAATCGGATGAAGACCGGTTTGTTGTGCGCCCCGACGTTTATCTGACGGTTCAGTATGCCAACGACGAAATGGGTTCCGAGATTGAAATCTCGCCCGTTCCCGTTGCACTGGATCCGAAGGCCGCTAAGCCAATTTTTCCCCATTTGAACTTGAGCGAGTCCCAGACAACAGAGTTGATTGACGAACTCGCGCCACCGGGCCTGCGAGGCGCCTTAATCCGAGTGAACGATGGCCACGGTTGGGGCGACACCGAGAAATATGAAAACGTCACGATCATGCGTCACAACACTGAATGCCCGGGCGCGCCTCACAGTACTCCTCCCGTTCTGGACTGCGTTCATACTGTCGGAATCATTTACAAGCGGGATGGCGCGACGGGCAACGGCGGCGCAATGAGTGCGACCGAGTATCGCTCTCGATACGGCAAGTCGGATTTGGAGAGATTCATGGTGCGGCCAGAAATCGGTCTGGCGGTCGAATATGCCAGCGACGGGACTGCTTGCCAGCTCACTTCTGCAATCGCTGAACCGCTGGTCAGCGATACTGGACCGCGCAGTATGGATATGACAGAGAGCGTTGCGAGTGAGATCGAGAACGAGCTCGCACCTCTGACTTCGCGCGGCGCAAAACTTCCCGGCAGTGGCGGAGGCTTTCAGACGGGCGCGATTTACCATTGGGCTGAACAGTACGCCAACCTCAGCATCAGCCGCGGAGGGATAGTCTGCAAGCAATCCGACAAATGCATTTTCAGCTCGACGATTCAATTCAAGAAAAAGCAGTGCGGTGCGCTGATCCAGCGCACCGGAACGCCGCCGGGCCTTTTCAGTTCAGCAGGAACTGCTCGATGAACTGGATGGTGGCGTAGAACTGGTAGTCGACGTTTTTCTTTTTGCTGAAGCCGTGGCCTTCGTCGTTGGCCATGAGGAACCAGACTGGGGTGCCGTTTTTGCGGACTACGGCGACCATTTGTTGGGCTTCGGTCCAGGGGACGCGCGGATCGTTTTTGCCTTGGATCACGAAAAGCGGCTTGGTGATTTTCTGCGCGTTATTGGCCGGCGCGATTTTTTCGAGGAAGGCGCGCATTTTTGGGTCGCGTTCGTCGCCGTATTCGACGCGGCGCAAATCCTGGCGGTAGCCCGAAGTATTTTCGAGGAAGGTAACCAGGTTCGACGGGCCCACGATATCGACCGAGCAGCGAATGCGGTCGTTGTAATTGGTGGCGACGGCGAGGGTCATGAATCCGCCGTAGCTGCCGCCAGTGATCATCACGCGACTGGAATCCAGATCCGGCTGCTGGGCGATCCAATCGAGCAGCGAATTAATGTCCTTGTACGAATCCTCGCGCAGGAATCCATTGTCGAGCGCCAGAAAAGTTTTTCCGTAGCCGCTCGAGCCGCGCACGTTGGGCATGATCATGGCGATGCCCATTTCCGCCGGGTAGTAATTGTAGCGGCCCAGAAAATACGGGCGAAACTGCCCTTCCGGTCCGCCGTGAATATCAATGATCACGGGGCGCTTGCCGCTGAAGGTCGCCGGGGGCTTGAAATAAAATCCGCTGATCGATTTTCCGTCGAAGGCCGGCCAGTGAATCAGCCGCGCATCCGGAAAATTCGCAGGATTCACTCCGCCGGTTTCGCTGTTGGTCCAGCGCTCGACTTTTCCGGTGGTCACGTCGAGCGAATAGGCGTCGGTCACATCGCGCGAACCGGTAAATCCGAAGGCGAGATCGCGGCTGTTGGGGTGCCAGCTCAGTCCGTAGGCCAGCCCGCTGGGAAATTTCGGCGCCGCTTTTTCTTTTCCGGTCTTGATGTCGAGCAGATGCAGCACGCCCAGGCCGTCTTCGTTGCTGGTAAAGGCGAGCGTCGCGCCATCGGGTGAGAGGTCGAAACTCTCGATGTCCCAGTGAATGGCATCGGTGAGATAGGTATATTTTTTGGTGGCCAGATCGATGTAGGCCAGGCGCTGAAATTCGGAATCCTGGTCGGTGGTGACGTAAATTCCCTTCCCGTCTTTTCCGAATTGCGCGGCGCCGTAAGCGATTTTTTCCGTGCCACCCTTCGGCGTGAGCAAAGTTTTCTCGCCGGTCGATGAATTCATCAGCCACAGATACGATTCGTTGGCCGAAACATATTCCTGGACGATCAGCTGCGAATCGTCGGGCGACCAATCGGCCACGGCCCAGCCGCCGCCGGCGAGCTGCGCGAGGATGCGATTGGTTTTGGAATCGTCGGGGCGCGCCGGCTCGGTGAGCCAGATGTCGGTGTCGTTGCCGGTACGGCGCGTGGAGGAATAGGCTATAAATTTTCCGCTCGACGACCAGTGCTCATCGGTGTTGCGCGATTTTCCGTCGGTCAGCAGGGTGACGTTGCCGTTGGCGGTGTCGTAGCGGTAGAGCTGATAAAATTCGCCGCCGCCGATGTCTTTGCTGAAAACAAAAAACGAGCCGTCGCCTTTTGGCGGGTAGTGCGCTGAGGTCACGTTGTCGCGATAAAAAGTGAGCTGGTAGCGTTCCGCGCCGGGCGCGGCCACGCGATGAATCTGGAAAGTGTCGCCGAAGCGCGTGGAGACCAGCATCTCGCGGCGTTGCGGGTGCCAGGAAGTGAACGTGGCGGAACGAAAATTCGTGTAGCGGTCCGCTTTCTCGGCCAGCGACGCCGGGATCGGCGGAATTCCTTCGACCACCAGATTTTCGTTGGGCGCCACTACGGCCTCCTGAGACTTGTTGGGTGCGGCTTGCTGGGCTTGGGCCGGCAAGCCAATCGCGAGCACCGCGATGATCACGGCCGCGCTGCAAAGGAGCGGCGCGAGCGTATTTTGTTTCGTCAGCGTGCGGAGGAATTTTACCGGAGATTGGCGCATGAGGCCTCCTTAACAAGGGTACGAATTTCATTGATGAGCGCCGGAGAAACCGTCGAGGAAGATATGTCAGGCTCAGTTGGGCGTCAATCGAAGAGAGAGCCAGTGCAAACGCAACTGAAGGGATGTGCTCGTGGCTAGCAGCGGGGCAAGAAGGAGGTCCTTCGTCGCGAAGGACGCTCCTCGGGATGACGGCCAAGTTCGGTTTGACTGGTTGGGCTAAGGCCAGGAGAAACGGATGGTTTGGGTGACGAGACTTTTGGCCGTCATTCTGAGCGGAGCGAAGAATCTCATCCAGTTGCGAGTCGCGCGGGACATTACGTCGGGCGCGTCGTCGTCGTGGGGGCTGGGCGCTGGAGCATGGGTGAGATTCTTCGTCGCTAAAGGCGCTCCTCAGAATGACGGCGGGTTTGTGTGGTGGGGGAATTCTGGTGGCGCTTCGCGCTGGAGGCTTTTTGTGGCGTGGGCGGCTTGGGGAAAAGCGGCGGCAGAGCCGCCGCACTCCAAAAGTTTTTGGCGCAGCGAGGGATGTTGTGGAGGATTTGTGCAACGCGGCAGAATGGGTTACTTGTGATATGGGTTCTTGTGCACCCCACCGTTCGCAGAAGCGGCTAAGCGTGGGGCAGCTCAGCGGCCGAGTGCCGTACGCGGTCGATAATCGAAACATCGGAGGGAAGCATGCAAATATTCTCCAATCCACGATTTCTGGTCATTTATTCCGCAGTGGTCACCGTAGCGTTTGCGGTGACGCTGCTTGGCGGCTTCGAGGCCGCGCGCAGCCAGACCTTCGACGTGCTGCGCGTGCATCGCATTGATTTTGTCGAGCCGGACGGCACGCCGCGGCTGATTATTTCAAATCGCGAATCGTTTCCCGGCGCCTACATGCGCAACAAGGAATATCCGCGGCCGGATCGCCGCGATGCCGCCGGCATGATTTTCATGAATGACGAAGGCTCCGAAATGGGCGGGCTGATTTTCGGCGGATTGAAAATGAAGGACGGCACGATCCAGAATCACGGCCACCTGAGTTTCGATCAATACGAGCAGGACCAGATTTTCGCCATCGATTCGGGCCGCGAGGATCAGGATAAATTCTCGGCGCTGAAAATCGGCGAGCGCGGCGATTACCCGATTCAGCAGGCCTATGATGAAAGTTTGCGGATCGACAAGCTGCCCGAAGCCCAGCGCGACGCGGAGTGGAAGAAGTTTTTCGCGACGCATACCGGCGACGCTAACCGCATTTACCTGGGCCGGGCGCCGGATAAATCCGCTTCGCTGCAACTGAAGGACGCGGAGGGAAACACGCGGTTGGCGATGCGCGTCGATGCGGCGGGCAATCCGGTGATCCAATTTCTGGACGCCAGCGGGAAAGTGCTGAACGAATTCACGGCGGCGAAGAAGTGATGCTGCGTCCCGGGTTGCGCGCGACGCGAGGCGCCGCTCTTGCCCGAATTGCGGCGGCCGCGATAGTCTTCGCGCTATTCTTATTTCGCGGGAAATTATGAAACGGCATGTTTTGATTTTTGGGATTGTGGGCGGAATTCTGATCGTGGCGCTGCAGTGGTCGGAATACCGGTTCGTGGTCATCGAACATTCGATCGAGATTTATGGCGCGTTGGTGGCGGCGATTTTCGCGACGTTTGGAATTTGGCTGGGGCTGAAGCTGACTCGGCCGCGGGAACGGATTGTGGTGAAAGAGGTGCCGGTGGAGGTGCTGGTGCCTGGGCCGCCTGCGGTGGCCGCGGTGGTGCCCTTTGTGCGCGACGAACGGAAGCGCGAAGAGCTGACGATTACGCCGCGGGAAATTGAGATTTTGGAATTGATCGCGCAGGGATTGTCTAACCGCGAGATTGCGGAGAAACTTTTTGTTAGTGAGAATACGGTGAAGACGCACTCTAGCCGGGTGTTCGATAAGCTGGGGGCTAAGCGGCGGACGCAGGCTGTGCAGTTTGGGAAGGAATTTGGGTTGCTGCCGTAGTGGTTGGCTTCCTTCGGATGCGCGTCGGGAGCCGAATTAAAGATTTAACACAGAGAACACAGAGAAATGCCGGAGAGCACGGAGAGTTCGAGCAGGCGGGTCGGGCTAGATGAGTTTGTTCGGAAGAGCGTGGGTGGGTCGAGTGGGAGGATGGGAGAAGAGGATCGTCTAAACCCGCACCCTTTGCTGAGGGGCGCAAAGAGTGCGGCACCCGGAAAGCCAGCGGCTCGTTTCGCGTAATCTTCTATTCACGGTGGCCATTTAGGATGGAAGGCGGTCGGCGGACGGGTCATAATCCATGCCGAACGATTACGCCTCGGAGGTTTTTTATGGCCAGGTCATCATCCGCAGCAAAATCCGCACTTGAAAAGAAAACATCGTCTGCGAAAAACGCTGGGGCGAAGCCTGCCGTGGCGGCGAAAGCGGCCGTCAACGCGAAAGCTGCGATCGCTGAGCAGCCGACTAAGCCTAGGCCCGCTCCTGCTGCGGCTGCAGTTTCGGTGGCCGAGCCGCCGCCCGCGAAATCCGCAGTTGCTGCGCCCGCATCGAGCGCAAAATCCAACGGCTCGCAGCAGCCGCTGTCGAAGGAAGAATTGCGCAAGATGAATGCTTATTGGCGGGCGGCGAATTATTTGAGTGTGGGGCAAATTTATTTGTGCGGGAATCCGATGCTGCGGGAGCCGCTGGAGCTGCACAACATTAAGTCGCGGCTGCTGGGGCATTGGGGGACGACGCCGGGGCAGAATTTTATTTACGTGCATATGAATCGCGCGATCAAGATGCGCGACTTGAACATGATTTACATCGCGGGGCCGGGGCACGGCGGGCCCGGGTTGGTGGCCAACACTTATTTGGAAGGCACTTACAGCGAGGTTTACCCGAACATTCCGGAAAGCGAAGAGGGCTTGCAGAAACTGATGAAACAGTTTTCGTTTCCTGGCGGAATTCCCAGCCACGTCTCGCCGGAATGTCCCGGCTCGATTCACGAAGGCGGCGAGCTGGGTTACGCCATCGCGCACGCTTACGGCGCGGCTTTCGACAATCCGGATTTGGTGGTGACCTGCTGCGTCGGCGACGGCGAATCGGAAACCGGGCCCGCGGCGGGGGCGTGGCATTCGAATAAATTCCTGAATCCGGCGCGCGATGGCGCGGTGCTGCTGATTTTGCATTTGAACGGCTACAAAATCGCGAACCCGACGATCCCTGGCCGCATGAGCGACGAGGATTTGACGCAGCTTTATACCGGATACGGTTACCAACCGTATTTCGTCGAAGGGACGGATCCGGAAAAGGTGCACCAGCAGATGGCGGCGACCGTCGACATCGTGCTGGATGAAATCAAAGCGATTCAAGATGCGGCGCGCAAGGGCGGCAATTCATCGCCGGGCATGCCGCGCTGGCCGATGATCATCATGCGCACGTTGAAAGGATGGACCGGGCCGAAAGTGGTCGACGGGAAACCGGTGGAAGGCACCTGGCGCGCGCATCAGGTGCCGGTGACGGATTTCGAAAATCCGGCGCACCTGAAAATTCTGGAAGACTGGATGAAGAGTTACAAGGCCGAGGAATTGTTCGATGAAAACGGCACGCTGCTTCCGGAATTGAAGGAACTGGCGCCGAAGGGCAATCGGCGCATGGGCGCGAATCCTCATGCCAACGGCGGCATTTTGCTGCGCGATCTGGTGATGCCGGATTTTCGGCAGTACGGCGTCGCGGTGCATCAGCCGGGCAGTGAGGATGGCGAAGCGACTCGTGTGCTGGGAACATTTTTGCGCGATGTAATGAAAGCGAATCTGGAATCGGCGAATTTCCGGGTTTGGGGGCCGGACGAGACGGCGTCGAACCGGCTCGAAGCAATTTACGAAGCGTCGCCGAAAGTTTTCATGGAGCCGCTGCTGGCGACCGACGAATACCTCAGCGAAAGCGGGCGAGTGATGGAAGTTTTGAGCGAACACATGTGCCAAGGCTGGTTCGAGGGCTACCTGCTGACCGGGCGGCACGGACTTTTTTCGTGCTACGAGGCGTTCGTGCACATCGTGGATTCGATGTTCAACCAGCATGCGAAATGGTTGAAGGTGACGCGCGGAATTCCGTGGCGGCGGCCGATTTCTTCGCTGACGTATTTGCTGACGTCGCACGTGTGGCGGCAGGATCACAACGGGTTCACGCATCAGGATCCGGGATTCATCGATCACGTGGTGAATAAAAAAGCGGACGTGGTGCGGGTGTATTTGCCGCCGGACGCGAATACTTTGCTGTCGGTGGCGGATCATTGTTTGCGGAGCCGGAATTACGTCAACGTGATTGTGGCGGGCAAGCAGCCGGCCCCGCAGTATTTGGATATGAACGCGGCGGTGGAACATTGCACGGTGGGAATTGGGATGTGGCCGTGGGCTTGCAATGATGCAGGCGCGGAGCCTGATGTGGTCATGGCTTGCGCGGGAGATGTGCCGACGCTGGAAACTTTGGCGGCGATTGATCTGCTGCGGCAGCATTTTGCGGACATCAAGATACGTTTTGTGAATGTGGTGGATTTGATGACGCTGCAGACTCCGGCGGAGCATCCGCATGGGATTAGCGATCGGGATTTTGATTCGCTGTTTACGATCGATAAACCCGTCATTTTTGCGTTCCACGGGTATCCGTCTTTGATTCATCGGTTGACTTACAAACGTACGAATCACAGTGGGTTGCACGTGCACGGGTATAAGGAAGAAGGGACGATTACTACGCCGTTTGATATGCCGGTTTTGAATGAATTGGATCGTTTTCATTTGGCGGGGGACGCGGTGGATCGGATTCCCCGGCTGCAAAAGGTGAGCGCGCATTTTCAGCAGCATCTGCGGAATAAATTGTTTGAGCATAAGCAATATATTTATGCGAACGGCGATGACATGCCGGAGATTAAGAATTGGAAGTGGCCTTACGCGGTGACTGGAGACTAGGGACGCGTGACAATCGGGCATAGCTCAGGGCTGGCTTACATCGGACGTCCGCCTTGGATTTTCCAGGCGACTACGGTTGTCGCGATCGTCAATCTTTTTTTGGGTCTCGGAACAGGAATTTATTTTGAGCGGTGGAGACCGGCGGGGTTTCCGGGTTATCCGATGTGCCGGGCGCTGCAGAACAACGGCATTCAGTGCCACGTCCCGACCGCACTGTGCTGGTACGCGGGAAACTACACGCGCATCAGTCTCTATTTGCTTGGGCTTCTCTTAATCCTTCTCATAGTATACAGAAAAAATATTCGAACAACGATCGGCGGGTAAGTTTTTGGCCTTGGTCTAACCACTAATGAAAATACTTGTGCTTAATTCCGGCTCGAGCAGCTTGAAGAGTTCGCTGTTTGATTTGCGGGCGCCTTTGCCGGTGGTGGCGCCTGAGGCTTTGTGGCAGGGCGAGATTGAGTGGGCGGGTGGGGACGCGGACGTCAAAGTCTCTACTTCGTCTGGGGCGAAGACGAAATCCAAAATAAAAGTTTCGTCGCGCGAGGAGGCTACGCGCGAATTGCTGGCGACGCTTTGGACTGGGGCGACGAAGGTGATCGGCTCGGCGAAGGAAATTGAGATTGTCGGGCACCGAGTGGTGAATGGCGGGCCTGAGCATCGCGGGCCGGCGGTGATTGATGCGAAGGTGGAAGCTGCGATTACTGCGGCTGTGGCTTTTGCGCCTTTGCACAATCAGGCGGAGCTGGACGGCATTGGCGTTGCGCGGAAAGTGATTCCTCTCGTGCCACAGGTCGCGGTTTTTGATACTGGTTTTCATCGCACGCTTCCCGCCGCGGCTTACGTTTATCCCGGGCCTTATGAATGGTTGGGCAAAGGAATTCGCCGGTACGGATTTCATGGAATTAATCATGGATACATCGCGGAACGGGCGCCGCAGATTTTGGGACGCGACGCGCGTGGGTTGCGGATGGTGAGTTGCCATTTGGGGAATGGGTGTTCGCTGGCGGCGATTCGCGATGGCGTCAGCGTCGATACGACCATGGGATTTACGCCGTTGGAAGGATTGATGATGGGGACGCGGTCGGGGTCGGTGGATCCGGGGATTTTGACGTATTTGGCGCGCGAGGAAAAAATATCGGGCGGGGATTTGGATAATTTGCTGAATAAGAAGTCGGGGCTTTTGGGGATTGCGGGATTTTCTGGGGATATGCGGGAGATTATTTTGGAGATGAAGGGGGCTGGCGCGGGCGCGGCGGAAAGTGCGCTGCCTATTGATGCTGGGGATAAGGGCGCGCGGGCGAAGTTGGCATTTGATATTTTTGTGCATCGGTTGCCGAAGGAAATTGGGGCGATGGTTGCGGTTCTGGGCGGTTTGGATGTTTTGGTTTTTACTGCGGGGATTGGGGAGAATTCTGCGGAGGTGCGGGCGGCGGCGTGCGAGGCGTTCGGTTACGCTGGGGTGCGGTTGGATGATGCGAAGAATGCGCAATCCCCTGTTGATGCTGACATCGCTGCGGCGGATTCGGCGGTGCGCGTTTTGGTGATTGCTGCGCAGGAAGATTGGATGATTGCGCGGGATTGTTTTCGGCTCGGACAACCTTAAAAAACATTTTGAAGGAATCGAAACGGGGCGAGCGAGGTGTCGCACCTACGGCGCTCGAGTTCTAATTCTCACGTTTTCCCGGCCCTTACGGACCGGGCTAACCTATGCCGCCCCTCCGGCGCTGGTTGTATGTGCGGCGTAGATTTGTGCTGGCGCTTCGCGCTGATGAACTCGCGGTGTGAGGTTCGATTTGTGGTTGCGCTTCGCGCTGGATGCGATTTCGGCGTGGACGGCTGCGGAAAAGCGGCGGCAGAGCCGCCGCACTCTACAGTGGGCTGGGCGGGCTTTAGATTTGCGGCGCTCCGCGATTATTTGTGGGCGGCGGAAGGCACACCCCACTGAAGGGGGGTGCAGACAGGCTGAGAGCCTGTCCTACTGTGCTGATTGGCTTGCGGCTTGGCTAGCGGAAATTGCTGATGAGGACTACGTCGTTTTGGATTTCGCCTTTGGCGACGTAGAGGTTTTTGCCGTCGCGGGACCAGGCGAAACCGAAGATGCGGCCGGAAGGGAAATTGGTGACGGGATGGGGCGGGCCGCCGGCGAGGGGCTGCTCCCAAATGTTGGACGCGCCGTTCTGCGTGAAAATCACCTGAAAGCCTTTACCGTCGGGCGACCATACCATTTCCGAGGCGCCCACCGGGTGCGGAAAAGCATGCACGGGATCGCCGCCGTCTGCCGGAATCACGCCGTACTTCTCGGCGGGCACCGGGCCGGGCTCCTGAAACCGAGTCAGAATCCATTTTCCGTCGGGAGAAGCTTTGCCCTCGATGCCCATGGTAGAGGAGGCCACGACCTTGGGCGCGCCGCCTTCGATCGGAATCCGGAAGAGGTGCCGGAGGTCACTGCCGGAGTAGACGACCCAAGTGCCGTCCGGCGAGCAGGTGCCGTCGAAGACGTCTTCGGCCAGAGTAAAAGGATTCGAGCCGTCGGCGTCGGTACGAATCAGGCGGTTCTTGTCGTCAGCGAACGATTCGAAAACCATGTAGCGATCGCCGCAGCTGGTCATCCAGCCGTAGTTGCGGAGATTCGGCAGCGGCGCGGTGCGCTGGCTGCCGTCGGGATTCATCAGGCTGAGGTCGGAGCCGTTGCTGCGAATCATCAATTTCCCGTTGGGACCCTGGGCGACGTCGACGTCCGGCGTTTCGCCGGTGGTGAGCTGCGTGGCTTGGGCGGTGGCGCCGCCGGGCAGAACGAAAATATGCGAATCGCGCGATTGTGAGATGGTCACCAGCATTTTTCCGTCGGTGGTCATATCGAGGACCGGGGTGTAATCGGCAAGATCGTTGGTGAATCGCCGGCGTTCGCCGCTGGGAAACGGAATCAACCACAATTGTCCATGGTCTTCGGGCCGCTTTTGGATGCAGACGATCACAGCGCTGCCGTCGGGCAGCCAGACCGGGCGGCCGATTCCCTCGGTGCCGGAAAATAATTCTTTCACGCTGCCGTCCGCGACATTAATCGTGCTCAAAACCCAGCGAATGCTGCCGCCGCCGGTGAGTACGGTGGCGGCGATGGTTTTGCCGTCGGGCGACCAGGCGCAGCCGAAGAGAAACACGACGATCGAGGGGAGCGAGGCGAGCAGGCGGTCGCCGCTGCCGTCGGCATTGGCGATGCGAATTTCGATGTCGTTTTTGTCCGGCACGCCGCGCATAAAGGTGAACTGCTTGCCGTCCGGAGAAAAGCTGACGGGGCTATCGATATCTTTCAGGACCTGATGCGGTTCGCCGCCGAGAACCGGCATGGAATAGAGAAACTGGAAGAGATGGTTGTTCTTGTCGGAGCGCGTGAAGAAAATGTAATTGCCGTCGGGCGAGAAAGTGACGCCGGCAAACGCGACATTGTCCGGCGTCAGGACCTGCACGTCGCTTTTGGTGGCGACGTTGCGGACCCAGAGGCTTTGCAGTTCGCCCTGGCGCAGGACATAGACGATGTAGCGGCCGTCGCCGGAGATGGCTACGGATCGGGCTTTGCCGCTATCGGTGAGCTTGGCGATCTGCATGTTCTGCAGGTTCAGAGCTTCGGGGCGGCGGGTGAATTTGTAGGCGGCGAAGGCCGCGGCGAGCAGCGCGAGGAGGATGACCGCGGCGATGCCGATCATTTTTCCGGAGCCGCTCTTCCCTGCTGCGGCGGGCGCGATTGTCGTGCCTGCCGATAATCCCGCGGCGGAGGATTGCGCCTGCGCTGCGGATGCTGCGCTGGCGCTCGAATCGCGGGCGGCGGTGTTCGCTGCGCTGATTGAACTGCTCGACGAAACATTTACGCGGCCGGAGCTGGTGTCGCGTTTCAGGCGTTTCAGGTCGGCGCGCATGTCGGCGGCGCTTTGGTAGCGCAGGTCGCGGTCCTTCTCCATCGCTTTGTGGACGACTTGCTCGAATTCCGCGGGGAGCGCGGGATTCAGGCGCACCGGGGCGGCGGGTTCTTTGTGCAGGATGGCGTCGGTGATGACGCCGGAAGTTTCTCCGGTGAATGGCAGCGAGCGCGTGGCCATTTCGTACAGCACGACGCCGAAAGAAAAAAGATCGGTGCGCGCGTCGAGTTCTTTGCCCAGGCATTGCTCGGGCGACATGTAGGAAACCGTGCCCATGGCGGTGCCGGGGCTGGTGAGCTGCGCGGTATCGACGCCCAGCGTGGCCATGGTTTCGGATTTGGAGCCGCGCGGATTGGTGACTTTGGCCAGACCGAAATCCAGAATTTTTACGTGGCCGCGTTTGGTGAGAAAAATATTCGCGGGCTTGATGTCGCGGTGCACGATGCCGTCGGCGTGGGCGGCGTCGAGCGCGTCGGCGATTTGAATCGAGAGATCGAGAATCGTATCGAGATCGAGCTGCTGATTGGAAATGAAATGCTTCAGGGTCTGGCCGTCGAGATATTCCATGGCGATGAAAGCTTCGCCGCCGGCGTCGCCGATGTCGTGAATGGTGCAGATGTTCGGATGGTTGAGGGCGGAGGCGGCTTGCGCTTCGCGCTGGAAACGGGCCAGGGCTTGATCGTCTTTGGCGACCGCTTCGGGGAGAAATTTCAGCGCGACGAAACGATGCAGGCGGGTGTCTTCGGCTTTGTACACGACGCCCATGCCGCCACCGCCGAGTTTTTCGACGATGCGGTAATGCGAGACAACTTGATCAATGCGTGAGTCGGCGGGGGCCACGTGGGGGAATTCTAGGTGCAATGCGAGGGGCAGTCAACCTGGAGCGGCTGCGGGTGGCGGGTCAGTTTCCGGTAAGGGCGTTTATCAGGACTTGTGACTCTAGTGACCGCGAGGAGTGCACAATGTGATTGAAATTCCGGAGTCGTTCG
The DNA here is from genome assembly GCA_963711325.1 of uncultured Acidobacteriota bacterium. GTDB lineage: Bacteria > Acidobacteriota > Terriglobia > Acidiferrales > UBA7541 > Palsa-295. Next base: position 1,430,422 of record CAVQDR010000003.1, read on the forward strand.
GTTTCGTTAGTTCCTTCGCCAAATTACACGCAATTTCCGTGACGGAACCCGCCTTTGGATTTTGACGATACACATAGTGGAACGAACCTTCGTGTACACCTTCAACCATCCAATACGAACCGTCCATAACGTATGACTTACGACCTGCGGCGTCGGTTTTCTTCTCATCGTCCCCGGTGCTCGACATCGACCAGAATTCGACCTTCGCAATCAGTTGAAGCAGCTTATTGACGTCCGTGATGGCAACGTCATTTTGCGATCTTCGAACTCCTGATGCCGCACCTGACGAGACGGCAGATGTGATTTGACCGCTTCCGTCAGGATTGATGACGAGCCGAACCGCTATCTCTCGTTCGGGCACGGGCGAGAAATAGCTCACCCGAAAGGAAAAGACACTCGTATCTTTAGCGGCCTCAAAAAGCGATGGTTCGTTCAGAGAAGCTAGAGCCGGATAGGCCAAAGGTATTAGGGTTTGCTCGGGCGGAAAGTATAACGGCGTGGTGGAGTCGATTGCGTCGAACCTTGGAGTGTGCGGTGCCAAGGTACCTCGCATGTAGTGGCGAGGGGAGTCATGCATGACATCAGCAGGAGAAGTGACATCAACGTCTTGCAGGGCGTGAACAACATCGAAGAACCCTCCTGCGGCAGTCCCGTCTGCCAAACATTCTAGACTATTGAGTCAACTCCTGGTTAGTCGCGTAATCGGAAGCCGACCCACTACCCGTCCGCGCGATGGGCGAAATGGGGCGGCGGAGCGGTTTGCAATTTCCATTTATTTATATTTTAGAGATCGTCCGGAGTTAACCCTGGGCTAACCAAAAGTTAGCCCTGGACCGGTGGGTGAACCAGCAGATCTTTCACGTAGCTATCTAGACGCTTGGTGCCCATGGTCCAACAAAGGAAGTGCGCGCCATGAAGAACCGTCCAGCCATGTGACTGAACGACGTGATCTCGACCGCGAAGCGTTGCGAATGGATTTGTTTCGGTTTGGCAGGCGATGAGGGTGCAAGGTCCACTGCGGCTCTGCCCAACGAGACCGTCGAAAATGAAAAACGATGGTCCGTTCCGCCTGCCCTCGATTACATTCCACGCTTGAGTCAGTCGTCGTCCGGATGGGTAGAAGTTCGAAAACCAACCCGGCAGAGTATGGCCGATCTTGGGGTGAGAGGTCATGAACCACCATTGTGGTGGAGCAGGGGGCCCGGCATATCGCAAGCCCCATCTAGCCGCCAGAGCGCGCATAGCCCCTGTGCGAAACACGTAGAAAACCCTCAGGGCGCAGAGGATCAGCGCGGTTATTACAAATACTGTAAGCAAGCTGAGCAACATGACGCGCTATTCTGATGAGTTCACGCTGTCCTGTCTACGGGCGAGAAGGTTCGACTCCTGATAAGTCTCTACCTACGAGCCAAAGTCTGTTGACGGTGTAAGACACGATGTGCGGAGACGGCATGTGGCCGTTTTTTAATCGCCTCGTGGCCGCAGCATACCCGATTTGAACCCCATTCAGAACTTGGCATAACGTCACTTTGGAAAGGCGGCGGCAAGCCGCCGCACTCCAAGGTAGGCTGGTGCTTCGTCAATGCCGGCGAGGAGGTCAACCTCGACCGCGGAGGTTTTGGGTGAGCGAAAATTTCAGCGCGACGAAACGGTGCACGCGGGTATCTTCAGCTTTGTACACGACGCCCATGCCGCCACCGCCGAGAGACTGAGGCCGGCCGGGATCGACATCAACAGATACAGCCAACCTGCAAATCTCGCTTTCTGCTTCGGCGAATCCATGTCTCACTCCTCGCTTGCGTCACCGGTTCGAGACGCTGGTTCCGCGCCCGTAGTGAAACGAATCAAAGAACCTTTTAGTCAAGTACGGCCCGCGGCGTCGAAAATATCAATGGTTTTGAGCCAATTCACTTCCCCCTGAGTGGAAGGTGAAAGTGGGAAGGCGAGCCTTGCCGCTGGTGGGGAGTTCGTCGTGGTGGTCTGGGCGCGGGAGCATGGATGAGATTCTTCGCTGCGCTCAGAATGACGGCGCAGGTTTTTGGTGGCGGAAGGATCGTGGTGGTCCCGCTAGAAGCGGGACTGGATTGTTTGGGTGGTGCGGGCGGCGAGTCGAAAGCGGCGGCAGAGCCGCCGCACTCCAAAATGGGCTGGGAGTTTTTGCGGGTTGTGGACGCTGCGCGATCGTTCTTGCAGCGGGGTTCGCGCTCCGCCATTGCGGATCGAGCCGCGGAGGGGTGCCGCGCCTACGGCGCTGGGTTTTTGGGGACGTGGCGGGCCCGGCGCTTCGTCGTTTGGCGGCGGATTCGTCGTGGGGGCTGGGCGCTGGAGCAGGGATGGGATTCTTCGCTGCGCTCAGAATGACGGCGCGGTGAACGTCGAAGCTTCGAGGCGATGAGGCTGAGCGGTCTTAGGGTGGAGTCTTTGCGCGCATGGGTTTGAACCGCTATTCGATCCGCGGGGTGTCACGGGACTGGGCCCATTGTGGGTTCCACAGTGCGCGCGCGGAGAGGATGATAGAAAACATCCCGAGCACACCGAGCGCGAAGAGCGTTGAAAGGAAGAAGAAGCCTCCGCTGGAGTTCACCACGTTGACGATTCCCACCCCCCGCAAGTGGATGACGGGCACGAGCGTTGCAATGATCCCTCCGAGGAGGGTGATGATGTACCCCGATCGCCGTTCGGTGAGCACCAGCGTGCCGTAGAGCCACACGACCAGGATGGTGATGGCAATGAAGTTGGCGGGGCCGGCCTGATCCATGCCGCGGACGATGTCGTCCGCCACGTGCAGCAGGAGCAAGAGGATCGAGAGCAGCGAAGCGATAGTTAACATGACGCTGCGTTTCATTGGATATTCTCCTGGTTCGATTTGGGTGGGCCGCGCAGTGAACACATGTTCGGTTTGACCGTGATGCGCTGGATGCGCGGCGGCAAGCCGGAATCTGCAGTCCGTTTACCGCTCGAACGAATAATAAATAATGTACAGCCAACTCAACATGCCGTGAAGAATCATCCACCCAATGGAATGGTGAATGCTCCACGAAATGGTGATGGCGAGCATACTCCCGAAACCCCAAAAACCAACGCCCGCCGACCCGCTGCTATTTTCCATTTCAACTCCCAGACGGGCGACGCTGGTGCTACGCCCGAATCGTCGCTGCCACGCCACGACGAGGCAAACCCGTGCTGTGCGGTATACGGCTGGCATGGAGAAAAAGATTCACTGGGAGGCGAACTTCGAGGCCACAAACTTCGACTCGGCTGCGCGATCGGCGGAGAACAGGGCCGCCGGGGCGGTTTATAAGTGGGAACAGGGGGACGGCGTTGGGCGCGGAGCGGGGCGAATATGCGGCTAAAATAGGGATGCGCGGGACGCCCGCCAGGCCATCTGTAGAACGATTCTCACGATGTTTCGGAGATTTTTATGCGAGAACGGCAGATGCGTAGAACACTCACGCTGTTGATGGTGGCGCTCACACTGGCGCTGTCGGCGACGTCGGCTGCGCCTGCCGCGCCGCAGTCGGCGTCAGCAGCGCAGCCGGCGTCACCATCTGGGCCGAAGACCGCGGCGATTCCGCTGGAGAAGAGGCCTTACGTTTTGGTGGTGTACGCGGATTGGTGCCCGTACTGTCAGGATTTGAAACCGGTGCTGGCGCTGCTGAACGACAAGTACCGGGGGCGGATTCGTTTTGTGCGCTACGACATTACGTCGGACGAGACGAGCGCGAAGTCGAAGGAAATGGCGGCGAAGCTTGGGTTGACCAAATTTTTCGACGGCAATGAAGAGAAAACCTCGTTGGTCATGATTCTGGATTCTTCCCGCCATGAAGTTTTTCGGGCTACCAGCGACGATGACGCCAAGCATTACGAAGCGGTGCTGGATCAACAGCTGCAGAACGTCGCTGCGCGCTAAAACCCTCCTGCGATTCAAATTCTTTCGATGATGTAAGACAGCTGGTGGCCGATGGCCGGCTTTTGGCTATTCTGAGCGCCGCGAAGAATCTCATCCAGTGATGAAGTCGCGCGGGCCATCACATCGCAGGCCGGTTCGTCGTGGCGGTCCGGGCGCGGGAGCATGGATGAGATTCTTCGTCGCGAAAGACGCTCCTCAGAATGACGGCGGTTTTTCGATGGCGCGAAAATCGCGGACGCGCATCGCGCCGGGTACGTTGATGGCGCGGGCGGCTTTGCAAAGGCGGCGGCAAGCCGCCGCACTCCAAGGCAAGCTGGTGACTCATCGATTTTGGTTGGCGGATTAGGCGCGACTGGGCGCGGGCTGGCGATGCGGAGGGTCGGTTAGGGATTCGGCGAGGAGCAGAGTCGAGCCGGTGAAGAGCAACACGCTGACGAAATAATTCAGGCCGAGCGCGATGTTGGAGAGCATCGAGATGATTAGAGGTAGGAAGACGAAGATCAGAATGGTGAGGCCCATGAAGGCGAGGCAGAGCGCGGCGAGGCGGGGCTTCTGGTTCAGCAGCAGCGGGATTCCAGCGAGGACGAAGATTAGACCGGCGGCATAGGACCACAGCGCGTGGCCGGGCATCCAGGCGGGCGTGAGCTGATCGAAGTCGATGGCGGGTAGAAATTCGGGATGGCGGAAATGGGCGAGGCCGAAAAAGATGGCCGCGGCTGCGATGAAAATGCGGGCGATGGTGACGAACGCCGGCTTGCCTCCGGCGCGCCAGGTTTTCATTTGAATGGCGGCGAAGGCTAGCGCGCCGCCGCAGAAGGTTAGATCGCGAAAGCCGATGGCTCCGAAGAGGACGTTCTTCTGGGAAATGATGTTGGGAATGTGCATGGTGAGAATGAAAATGATCATCATGGCGGCGAATAGCGTGGCGGCGAGCTGCGCGTATTTTTGGGTGGCGATGCTGAGCGCGGCGGCTTCGAGGGCGACGCCTACGAGGATGGTCCAGAATAGTTTGAATGGAATCCAGGCGGGGACGATGGACGAGACGCCTTGCGCGGCGGTGAAATGTTGCGAGCCGAAGACGGCCATGGGAATGGCGATGAATATGGGCGCGAGGGCGAAAAGTATTTGCAGGCCGCGCGCTTCGGCGATTTCTTTGCGGCGCGCGAATAGGCCGGCGGCGAGGACTACGAATCCGGAGAAGTACGGCCAGAACCAATTTTCGGGGAACAGCGCAAAAATTGAAGGGTCGAACGCGAGACGAAGAGTGGCGATGGGCAGATCAAGCCTCCTCTACAGAATTCACACGGATGGGCGGTGCATTCTACTTCGCAGCGTACATTTTCGGACGGCTTCCAGGTCACGTCTTCTAGGGCACGGCTGCGGAAATAGATGTCCGAGGGTCGCGGCGAGTTGGCTGGGTTTGTGCGGGCGCGGCATCGAAGAGAGATCCGTCGGCGCGGCAGAGACGGCGGCCGCGCCGCTGTCGGGATGACAACTAAAACCTAGACGCCGAGACTGCGCAAATTTACGCGGCGCGAATTGGTGCGGGCGGGACGACGACTTCGACGAGGCCGGTGGTGACGTCATACACCAGGCCGGAGAGCAGCCAGGTGGCGGGCAACGCGGGAATTGCGCGCAGCGCGGCCACGTCAATGGCCACGGCGGCGCGAGGATCTTTGACCGACTTGGCCGCGACTTCGCTTTCTGGGATTTGGAAATAATGCGCGAGCTTGACGGGATCGCCGGCGAGGCGCGTAATGCCGCAATCGGTGTGCTGCATCACGATCAGATGAAATTCACCGCCGCCTCCGGGAACTTTTCCGGCAACTTCGCCGATGCGGCCGAGGAGAGCGAGTTCTTCGAGCAGGCCGGGAGTGAATCGGCCGCCGATATTGCGCAGCACTACGGCTTCTCCCGGCTGAATTCCCAATACGTAGACGGGGTCGACGCGCATGTCGGCACAACCGATGATGATGGCGCGCACGTTGGGCATGGCCTGCGGAAACGGAGGCATCAGAGTGCCGGCGGCGGATTGCTGCGCGGCAAGGTTTTTGTTGCGTTGCAAGAATTGGTCGAGATGAGTCATGGGTCCCCTTATAAATGCCGCGGGCTTGTATCGCTGAAATAGACGCTTCAGCCGCGCGTTCGATAGCTTTCAAAGCATCGCCGGCGCGGCTGGCAATTCAAACGAGATGCTAAAATTGTCCGCGCCGCGCACCTAATGTAATTCGATGAGCGGCAATTCGAGAACGGTGCGAGATATGAAGAAAACTCTGGGCGACGCGGCGAATCGCAGCGAAATTCTGGCGCGACTGAAGGCGGTGCGCATTGATAGTCCGCGGCAGTGGGGGCGGATGAGTGCGCATCAGATGATTTTGCATTTGCATGAGGCGTTTCTTAGCGTGATGGGGGGCGATGGTGGGCCGGTGGTTTTAGCCAAGGTGCCGTTGCCGCGGGCGATGATGCGTTGGATGGCTTTGGATTTGCAGCGGCCGTGGCCTAAGGATTTGAAAACGATGCCGCCGATTGATCAAGTTTTGAAGGGGGCGGCGCCGAAGGCTTCGGAATTTTCTGCGGATGTTGGGGCGTTGGGGGATTTGGTTGGGCGCGTTTCTTGTACGCCGCGGGATTTCAAATGGCGGGCGCATCCGTTTTTTGGGGAGATGACGGATGCTCAGTGGATGCGGTGGGGGTTTTTGCATATGGATCATCATTTTCGGCAGTTTGGTTGTTGAAAGGCGTGAGTGATTCGGCTGAGGGCTGGGCAAGAAGGAGATCCTTCGTCGCGGAGGGCGCTCCTCTGGATGACGGCCAAATGCGGTTTGGGCGGTGGACTGAGAGGCTAGGAGAACCGGAGCGTTTGGTGAGGCGGCGCGGATTAAAGATTTAACACAGAGAACACGGAGAACGGCAAAGAGCGATTGGTCGGTGGCGCTTCGCGCTGGATCGTTTGTGGTGTGGGCGGCTGCGGAAAAGCGGCGGCAGAGCCGCCGCACTCCACAATGGGCTGGGCGTGGCGAATAATTTAGCGTGAGTTGTGGTTGTGGTGCGGGCGCGGCGCCCTGCGGCTGTAGCGCGAGACTTCGGCAAAGTCCTCGCCCTTCGCAAAAGATTAAAGATTTAACACAGCGAGCACGGGGAGAAGCACGAGAGCACGGAGAGCGCCAGCGCGGCGGGTGGCTACTTGAGGCCTTCTACTTCGTACAGATCGGAGAGCAGGCGGGTGTAGGTGTAGACGTAGGATTTTTCGTCGGGGGTGATGGCGACACCGGCGATGGAATCTATTCCGGCGGCATCGGCGGGGACCAATTGTTTCCACAGCGTGCGTTTTCCGGTGGCCAGATCCACGCGGTACACCGAGCAAGGCAGCCCGGCAAGATTGTGCACGAAGAATGATTTGCCATCGTCGGAGAACTGATCGAGCACCTCGCGGGGTTCGACGCCCAGAATCGGGCGTGGTTCGCCGCCCTCGAGTGGATAAAGCGATTTGGTCCCATCGGCAGCCAGGCCCACCACGTATTTCGAGTCGCGGGTGGTGATCAAAAACACATCGCCCGCGCCTTCGGGACTGATGGCTTTCGGCGTGCCATGTTCGAAGTCCTGAACGTAAATGCGCGGGCCGTGGGCGCCCGGCTCGGTGCCGGAGAAAAGAATCTTTTTCCCGTCGGCTGAAAATACGGCGCCAATATGATTGATGCCATCGCTGCTGAGCGTGCGCGATTCTCCGACCTTGGTGGGCAGCAAGAACATTTGTTGGGGTTCAACATGGGTCAGGGCCAAGACCCATTTTCCATCGGGCGAAATGGACTGGGCGCTGCCTTCACCCAAACGCACGGCAGGAGATCCATCGGTACCGCGAAGATAAATGCCATAGGTCGCGCCGCCCGCCTCGCCGACTTCCGCGAACAGCAGCTGCTTGCCATCGTCAGAAATAGCCGAAGCCAGCGAATAATCGAACCAGGAGAGTTCCCTGCCGTGGGTGTCTCCGTTGATAAACGCCTTAATCTCCTGCCGGCCTACCTCTCGCTGCAGCAACACGCGACCGTCGCGGGTGGTGTCCATCAAGGTGAGCGCACCGGGTACGCGAGCCAACATGCGCTGATGGCCGCCGTTGAGGTCGACGGCGCGCACGGCGCGTCCCAAACCCTCCGGCGTAGCCGTGAACCAAATTTCTTGGCCGTCCGGCGACCACGCCAGGCCATCGGTGCTGACCCAGTTCTGGGTGAGCGCTTTGTGATTTCCGTTGAGGTCGACGGTGGCGACGAAGCCGCCATCGTCACGCGGAACCGGATGCTCGAGAAAGGCGACGCGATCGCCCTCGGGCGAAATGCGCACGTCGCCAATCCATCCGGACGTTTTGTATAGCACCTTGCCCAAGGGATATTCCAGTTGGCTCACGCCGCCTTGAGCCCGGGCGATGGCCAGCGCCGACCCATCCTTGGACCAGTCCGCCCAATTCGCCTGATCCAGCATTTCGCGCGGCGCACCGCCGCCAATGGGCATACGGGCCAAAGTACCGAAAATCTGGAAAGCGCCGGACCGGCTGCGCAGCAGCACGGCCATTTCACCTGCGGAAGAAACCGCCAGCAAATTGGCGCCGGGCATATTCAGCGTGGCCGATTCCGGACTGCCGGCACGCGCGGAGTAAATGTCCACGGGCGCGCCTTCGAAGGCCGCGCTGTAATAAATGGTTTGGCCGTCGGAACCGAAGCGGCCGCCGAAAATCGAGCCGCGACGGAAGGAGATTTGGTGATACAGCGGCTGGGTAGCGCGGTGCTGGCGCTGGGCGAAAAATAATCCGGCGGCGGCGCCGGCAAGGAGCGCGAGGGCTGCGGCGATTCCGGCGATGGTCCAGGCGCGGCTGCGCGGAATTTCATTTCCGGCCGAGGCGCTGGCGCTCGCGGCGGCTGCTGCTTGGGCATTCGCGGCGACTTGTTTTGAAAATCCGGAGCCGTGGCCGCTACGGCTGGAATCGCTCTCGCGTTTGGCGCGTTTTAGATCCGCGCGCATTTCGGCGGCGGTCTGGCAGCGCATTTCGCGATCTTTTTCCAGTGACTTGGCGAGGATCTTTTCGAATTCTTCGGGGATTTCCGGATTCACGCGACTGGGTGGAGTGGGCGCCCGATTCAAAATCGCTTCGGTCACTACGCCGGAAGTATTTCCGGTGAAGGCCTGGCGGGCCGTGGCCATTTCGTAGAGTACCGAGCCAAAGCTGAAAAGGTCGGAGCGCGCGTCGAGTTCTTCGCCGCGGACCTGTTCCGGAGACATATAAGCCACGGTACCCACCGCGGTGCCAGGGCTGGTGAGCAGCGGGTCGGTGGCTAGTGTGCCCATGCTAGCCGAAGTCAGGTCGCCGCCGGTTTGCGTGGGAGCGAGTTTGGCGAGGCCGAAATCGAGCACTTTGGCCTGGCCGCGTTTGGTGACGAAAATATTCGCGGGCTTGATATCGCGATGAATGATGCCTTTGGTGTGCGCGGCATCGAGCGCGTCGGCAATTTGAATGCCGAGGTCGAGCACCGAATCGAATTTCAGCGGCTGCTCGCCGATGCGATGCTTCAGCGTCTGGCCTTCGAGCAATTCCATGGCGATGAACGGGACGGTTTCGCCGTTATCGTCGGCCACATCGATTTCGTAGATGGTGCAGATGTTGGGATGGTTGAGCGCGGAGGCGGCGCGGGCTTCGCGCTGGAAACGTTCGAGCGCGGCGGGATCTTTGGAGTAGCCCTCGGGCAGGAATTTCAGCGCGACGGCGCGGCCGAGCTTGGTGTCCTCGGCTTTGTAGACCACACCCATGCCGCCGCCACCCAATTTTTCGAGGATGACGTAGTGAGAAAGAGTTTTTCCGATCATGTGCTGGGCGGGAAATGGTAAGCCGCGCGCGCGTTGCAAGTCAAGAAGCCGGGCGCCGGCTGCAGGTCAGATTCCGGCGTACCAGGCGTAGCCATCTTCTGCGCCGAGTTCGCCGGAGCCGAGGCCTTTGCCGAATTGTTTGAGGTTGTCGGTGAGGGTGAGGCGGTTGATGTACTTCACGTTTTTGTAGCCGAGCTGCCGCGGGACGCGCATGCGCAGCGGTCCGCCGAATGGGACGGGGAGATCGCGGCCATTCATCCCGTAACAGAGCAGAGTTTGCGGATGCAGCGCGTCGGACATATCGATGCTGTCCCAGGCGAAGGGTTGAATCGAGCGGTAGACCACGTAACGGGCGTGGGGCAAAACGCCGGCGCGTTCGAGCACCTGGGCCAGCGGAACGCCGGTCCATTCGGCGATGTAGGTCCAGCCTTCTTCGCAGCCGATCATGGTGATTTGGGTGCTGGGCGGAAAAGTTTTGAGTTCGGCGAGGGAGAAAGTGCCGGGGCGCGCGACCAAGCCGTCGATGGCGATGCGCCAATCGACGAAAGCGGAATTTTGCAGGCGTTGAAATTCTTCGCCGAGAGGATCGACCGGGTAAGCGAAAGGCTCGGCGGAAATTTGGCTGCGCGAAAACTGGCGCGCCAAAGTGTGGCGCGTCATGATCCGCTGCGCGGCGTAAGTGAGAGTTTCGCCCGGGCCATACAGGCCGCCCGAATCGGGCGGGATCAAACCATAGCGATGGGCGAGCTTGGCCGCGACGCCTAAGGCGGAAACCCCGGCAGCGGCGGCCAGTCCGGTGGTAAGGATTTGGCGCCGGGAGAGCTGGTTCATACGCGCTCCTGCAATTCGGTGACTTGCCTGGCAACGCGACCGGTGATCATGGCGCGCATGCGGTTGCGAAATCCGGCAAACGCGACCATGGCCACGTGCACCGCCAGGAACAGCACCAGAAATCCGGTTACAAAAAAATGAATGGTACGCGCGGATTGGTGGCCGCCCAGAATCGTGACCGCATGCGGAGCGAAGGATTCGAAGGCCGGCGACAGGGCCAGGCCGGTCCAGATGATCAGCGGAAAGAATACGAAAATAATCGCGAGGTAGGTGAGCCGCTGCAGGACGTTGTACGACCAGGCCTCTTCCGGACCCGGGCGCTCGAAGCGCAAATGCTGCCCGATCGAAACGGCCAGCTTTCCGGGTGAGAGATCAGCGACAGTGGGCAGCAAATTCCGCCGGAAATGCCCGCGGAAAAATCCGAAAATTAAATAGAGCGCGCCGGTTCCCACCAGCAACCACGCCGACTGGAAATGAAGATAGCGGCTCCAGCCGTTCTGATCAGGCAGCACGTAATCATAACCGGTGTGGACGATTTCGCGGGAGGACGGAATCGGAATGGTGAACAGCGGATGCATGTTCACGTTGCCGGTCTCTCCCCAATAAAATCGCGGATGGGAGATGAGGATTTCGATTCCGGTGACGACCAGACCGATGAAGGCCAGCGCCGTAAGCCAGTGGGTGAGGCGAACCAGAAGAGCGTGCCGCGGAGCAGCTGTGTCGGCCATTCGCGAGAGTTTACCAGCGGCCCTCGCGCGGCGCACGAAATATCCCGCGGGTTTCTGCAGCACTCCCCCACCGCCGTTCGTAAATGATGAGGCCAGGCAGACGAGAAGTCGCGGACACCTCTTGGTTGTTTGAGGGTATAGACAATCTACATGCTTTGGTATAGAACATCTACACCCTCGGGGTGATTATGAAAAAACGTTATCAGAACCGGATCGAATTGCTGCAGGGGACGCTGGACATGCTGATCTTGCAAACCTTGCAATGGGGACCGCGGCACGGCTATGGATTGAGCCAATCGATTCGTACCAATTCGGGCGAAATTCTGAAAGTGGATACTGGCTCGCTGTACCCGGCGCTGCACCGGCTGGAACGTGCGAAGTGGATTGCGGCGGAATGGAAAGTTTCGGAGAACAACCAGCGCACGCGGGTGTACCGGCTGACGGCCAAGGGCAAGAAACAACTGATTTCGGAGCGCTCGCGGTGGGCGCAGCTTTCGGACGCCATCGCTGGAGTGTTGAATCCCGCGAAAGTCGAAGGTGACGCATGAGATTTTTGTTTTGGCGACGAGAACAGCGTGAAGCGGAACTGGACGAAGAATTGCAGAGTCACCTGCGGATGGCGGCCGACGAGCGCGTCCGCGGCGGAGAAAATCAAAAGCAGGCGGAGCACAGTGCGCGAAGCGAATTCGGCAACGCCGGCCTGGTGCGGGAGGTTACGCGCGAGATGTGGGGATCGCGCTGGATTTCGGATCTGCTGGAGGACACCCGCTTCGGCTTACGCGTGCTGCGCAAAAATCCAGGGTTCACGGCTGTCGCGGTGCTCACTCTTGCGCTGGGAATCGGCGCGAACACGGCGATTTTCAGCTTGATCGATGCGCTGATGTTGAAATCACTGCCGGTACAGGACCCGCAGCAGCTGGTGGTGGTGCAGTGGAGCGCGCGGCACCAGGCTGAATTTCGCAGTTCCATGTCCTATGGTGATTGCGATTCCGAGTTTGGGGCTGAAAATCCGAAAAGTTGCTCGTTCTCGCGGCCGTTTTACGATGAGCTGCGCGCAACTCACTCGGATTTATTTTCCGGAATTACGGCGGCGGGCGGCGAAGTCGATCTGGATCTGAGCGGAAACGGCGCGGCCAGCATCGCGCACGGCCGGATGGTCGCGGGAAATTATTTCGATGTGCTTGGGGTGCGCCCTGCGCTGGGACGCATGCTGCAGGCCTCGGACGATTCCCTTTCGGCCGCTCCGGTGGCGGTGTTGAATTACGGATACTGGCAAAGCGAGTTTGGCGGATCGGCTGCGGTGTTGGGGAGAACGATTACTTTAAACGGAACGCCGACCACCGTCGTCGGTGTGGCCGAAAAAAGATTCGCCAGCCTGACGCCGGGCACGATCGTCGACGCCTGGCTGCCGCTTTCCGTGCGGCCCCGTGTGATTCCCCGTTGGGATCCGAAGGACGATGAAGCGGATTCCATTTGGATGGTGATTATCGCGCGGCTGAAGCCCGAGGTTTCGCGCGAAAAAGCCGAGGCCGCGGTGAATCTGCTGTTCCGCAACGACATGCTGCACGGAGAAAAACCATTCGCGAAGGAAGCGGACGATCCGCGGGTCCAGCTGCTTTCCGCGCAAACCGGACTGGTTGGCCAGCGTTCCCGTTTCTCAACGCCGCTTTATATTTTGATGCTGGCGGTAGGAATTATTCTGGCGATCGCCTGCGCTAACGTCGCCGGACTGACGCTGGCGCGCGCGGCGGGCCGACAAAAAGAGATGGCGCTGCGTCTGGCGCTGGGTGCGGGACGCTGGCGAATTGCGCGTCAACTGCTGACCGAGAGCCTGCTACTTTCCGGGTGCGGAGGCGCGCTGGCCATGGCGATCGCGTATTGGGGAGCGCACGCCATTCTTAGATTTGTCGAGAGCGGAGCGCGAAGGCCGCTGGGTCTTGAAGCCACGCTCGATACCCGGGTGCTGCTGTTTACCGCTGGAATTTCCGTGCTGTCGGGAATTATTTTCGGGCTGGCGCATGCGGCTCGCGGTTCGCGAGTGGATTTGACGCCGGCGTTGAAGGACGCCACCGGAAGTTCGTCCGTCGCGGGCCGCTTGCGGGGCGGCTGGTTGAACCTGGGCAATTCGCTGGTCATCGCGCAGGTGGCGTTGACCATCGTGGTGCTGGCCGGCGCCGGACTGTTGGTGCGCACGCTGCAAAATCTGCGAAGCATTGATCCCGGCTTCGACACCAATAATCTGGTGAACTTCGGAGTCGATCTCCGGCTGGCCGGATATAAGGGCGCGCAGGCGGATCTCGCCGTCGGCGAAATCCAAAAGCGATTGAGCGCGATTCCTGGCGTAACTTCGGTAAGCTATTCATCGATGGAGTTGCTGGCGAATGGGCTGTGGATGACCAGTTTCAAGAACCCGAGTTCCGGCACTCCGGCGGGAGTCGATTCGAATATCCTGCAGGTCGGGCCGGATTTTTTCTCCACGATGAAAATGCCGTTGCGCGCCGGCCGCGATTTTGCATCCGCGGATTTTGCGGCGGCTTCGGCGAGAGCGGCTGCAGACGCTTCATCTTCATCGCTGAGTTCTGCCGCGCAGGGCTCGGCGGCTGCCGAGCCGGCAACGCCGTCGGCGGCGCCTCTAGCGGCAATCGTGAATGAGACGTTCGTTCGCAAATATTTAGGCGGCGCCAACCCTCTCGGACGGCTGATCAGCTACGCGGAATCTCCCGGCGGGACCGCAGAACAGCGCAAAAAACCCGGGCTGGTGGTGGTCGGCGTAGCGGGCGATGCAAAATACGAAAGCTTGCGCGGAGACGTGGGCCCGACCGTCTATGTTCCTTCGTCCGGCGGCAACGTCAATTTCGAATTACGAACGGCCATCAGCTCAGCGGCGATCATTCCGGCGGTTCGCAGCACGGTCAGGGATTTCAACAGCGACCTGCCAATTTTTTATATTCGACCGGAGTCCGAGAGCCTGGACCAGTTGCTCTTTCAGGAGCGCTTGATCGCGAGGTTGTCGAGTTTATTTGGCGCGCTGGCGCTGGCGTTGGCGTGCGTCGGGCTTTATGGTTTGCTGTCGTATGAAGTAACGCGGCGCACGCACGAGATTGGCATTCGCATGGCGTTGGGCGCGGCGCGGCGCAACGTGCTGGCGATGATTGTAGGTCAGGGCATGCTGCTGACGTTGGTGGGAGTGGCGACTGGCATTGTGGCGGCGCTGGGAGTGACGCGCTATCTGAGCAGCGTGCTGTTCGAAGTTCACGCGGGCGATCCGGTTACGTTGATCGCGGTGGCCATGCTCCTGCTTTTCGTGGCACTGGTGGCGTGCTACATGCCGGCGCGGCGCGCGACGAACGTCGACCCGATGATCGCGTTGCGGAACGAATAGAAGCGGGCGGCCGATGCGCGCGGTCGTGGTAGGATTGCGAAGCGCAAAGGGCGCATCCGGTCCGCGGAAAGGACAGAAGTCCACCTGGTTGCTGTGCAGTGTTTTTACGAACTGACTTTCTGCCCGTAAAAATGCGGACCTCGGGCGCGTGAAAGGAAGTTCGCCATGCCGGTACGAATTCTTCCCGCAAGTCCGAATCTTACTCATCTGAAATATCAAGCTAAGGATTTGTTGAAGGGCCATGCTGCGCGTGAAGTTCGGATGCGGCGCAGCGGCTGCGGGAGTTTCATCCGGATTTTAGAGGAGCTGCGGACGACGAGATTTTTGACACACGGCTGAGCCTCAGCGGCGCGCAGCTGGCGATTGCGCGTGAGGCTGGATTTCCCAGTTGGACGCGGCTGAAGCGGCATATTGAAAAGCCGGGGTTGGCGGATCGATTGGATCTGCCGCATCACGAACGGATCGAAGATCCGTTGTTTCGGCGTGCTGTGGAACTTCTGGATGCGGGAGACGCTGCGGGTTTGCGGGCATTCCTGAAGGCGCATCCGGAATTGGCGCGGCAACGCGTGATTTTTGAGGGGCGAAATTACTTCGCCAACCCTACCCTGCTGGAATTTGTGGCGGAGAATCCGGTGCGTCACGGGAAATTGCCCGGAGAACATCGTGGAAATGACGAAGGTGATTCTCGATGCGGGGGTGGAACGCGCGGCGTTGAACGAAACGCTGATGCTGGTGGCTACGGGGAGCGTGGCGCGGGAGTGCCGCCAGCAGCTTCCGCTAATCGATTCACTTTGCGATCGCGGCGCGGATCCGGCTAGTGCGGTGCAAATGGCGGCGGTGCTGGGCGAATTGGAGGCGGTCGAGGCGCTGCTCGAGCGCGGGGCTCGGCTGGAGCTGCCGGTGGCGGCAGCCTTGGGACGCGTCGAAGATGCGCGCCAGTTGCTGCCCGGCGCGACGAGCGAAGATCGCCATCTGGCGCTCACGGTTGCAGCGGATCGCGGCGAGGCTGGGAATCGTGCGAATGCTGCTGGACGCGGGCGAAGACGCAAACCGCTATAACCCCGTGGGCGGACATTCACATACCACGCCGCTGCATCAGGCCGCCGGCGGCGGCCACTTCGAGGTGGTAAAACTCCTCGTTGAGCGCGGTGCGCGCATCGACATGAAAGATATTCTCTGGCACGGTACGCCAGCGGATTGGGCAAAACACGGCGGGAAAATCCGAAATCGAAGCGTATCTACGCGCCCGAGAGAGAAACTGAACGCTAGCGCCTGCCAACTAGACTTTCAAGGGACGTGCAAAGCAAAAAGGCCATTAGGAAGATCAAACTCCACCGGAAAACGATCGAAAAAACCGTTCTGCCCTAAAAGGCCGTGTCCCCATTTATTCAGTGCCGGTGAAAAGCCAACTGGCGAGGAAAATCTAGTGATTCCCAGGATTTCGATGTCGATTTCGAAAAAAAATGCGTCCTGACCGACGCTGCCGGCACCGCTGAACGAGTAATGCCGTCCCTTGGTGACATCCAAACCAAGTTGTTCCGCAAATGACGAAGGGAAAACGTTGTCGTCCGCGCCAGAATCTATTAGAGCGTAACAACGAAGTGATTTCGGCCGGGCAATGAGGTTTAGAGCCAGATAAGGACGGGGTGTCAATTTGCGGTGAGGGAACGCAGCAGAGGGAATCGCGGTTTCGCGCGAGTAATTAAGGGCGAATCGAGTCAAGGTTTACAGGATGAGTGCTGAGTTTTGTTCAGGAACCAAGATCACGAAGGGGTGTTCAACTCCGGCATTGCGCGAGAGAGCCAGGACTTCGTCGAGCGTTGGCGCGGTCGCGACGACTGTTTCCTGATCTTCAGAGATCGCAACCCAAGTATTTGGGGCAATGTCGGCCAACAGGCTTGCATCCAGGGTCTTCACGAATGGCATGTAGTGTTCTCCCCGAACGGCCCGCCGCAACAGCTCCTCGGTCAACCGCCGTTGAGAAATTGTCACACAGTTCGAATCTAGGTCAATAAGTACTTATACTGCATGCGCGACCGCACAACGCAAATTGAACAAATCCGCCCCAAAAACAAAAAGGGCGCCGGAGGTGGCGCCCTTTTGCCCTGCTTTGCTACAAATGCATACTGCTGGTATGAGTTCGCCGGAGGGCGAACTGGTTAGATTACAGCGAGATAGCTCCACTCGCCGTTGACCGCCTTCAACTGGTGGACTCGGCCATCGTCTGCGTGCAGGAAATAGCTGCCATCCGGGATCGGATGGTGGTGCGCCGCCCGGACCGAGCAACGGGTCCAACGGCCGCCACGCGCAGCTCCCCAGCCACCGCCATGTTCGCGGGCTTCTTCGCTGAGTTCGATGCCGTACTTAACCTTATATTCCACACCAGTAAGTCGTGTCGGAACCAACCGCCCATTACCTTTGAGTTGTTCTTTAGCCATGATATTCATTCGACGCATGAACCGGGCGAAAGGTTCGCCGGAAAGCGCCGACCCCCCAGTCGGGTGATATGATTTTTGGTACCTACCCCTACACTCAACTACGACTATAGCACAAAAACCGCTGGCAGCCAAGAGCCGCTTCCAAGCCGGTCAAACTGCGAAGCCCCGGCAAGGGCCGCCGTGCGCAGTCACTCCCCCAAGACTTGCCTTTGGGAGACAAGGCCGCCAGCGAACCACCGCACTCTAGCTGAGCTGTAAATGATTGCAAATACAGGGAATCCTGTAAATTTGAGCGCGTCCAAGCGAACTCGTGCCGACCGGGCTTGACGGGGCCCGGCAGCCGACCGGGCTTAGACCCCGCGGTCGAGCAGGACGACGACAATCAATATGATGAGGATCAGCCCCAAGCCGCCGCTGGGGTAATAGCCCCAGTGAGCACTATAAGGATACAGCGGCAAACTGCCCAGAAGCGCCAGCACGATAACAACGATCAGAAGCGTTCGCAGCATTCGGTTGACCTCGTGGCGGCAAGATAACCGGAGGCTTAGCTGGCCGCCATACGCTGTCCATGGTATTCGCGCCACAATCGAGTATGAGGGTGAGGCGTGAATGGGTGGCTGCGGTCGAGTTTGCATCGACGGGGAGCTCGGCGCTGAAGGCACCTCCCACTGAGAGTGGGATGCAGACAGGCTAAGCGTTTGTCCCACGCGATGAACAACATCTTGGATTTGTACTTTTCGCTTTTTCTTTCCACAGCTGGTTTTCTGACACGCGAAAATCCTTGCTCCCCATTTCGCTGTGGGGTGTAACATGCTCCGCGCAATCGAATTCTTCGGCCCCCAGCACTCCGAACCAAGCACTTCAGCGTCTCGCGATCGAAGCCTGATTTTCACACGCGGGTAACACTTCGAGACCACCGTTCGCGGGACATTTTCTCTGGCGCGCTTAGCGGCGCTTACGATTCCCAGCTTTTCGTCATTTCTAAATCGAGGAGGCAACAATGGCCGCAAATCTTGATCAGCTGAAACTGAAATACCAGTCGGTGTTGAATTTCATTCAGTCCCAGGGCGGGAACCTGCAGAACGTGAATCTGGAGGGCGACAAGCTCTTCATCCGCGCGTCGGCCCCCACGGCGGAATTGAAGGATAAGATCTGGAACCAGATCAAGCTGGTCGACCCGAATTACGCGGACCTGACCGCGCAGATCGATGCGCCTCCGCCCCAAGCGGCGGCCGCTGCGGCTAGCGGTGAGACCGCGGCGCGGACTTATCACGTGCAGCCCGGCGACAATCTTTCCAAAATCAGCAAGCAGTTCTACGGCGACGCCAACAAGTACATGAAGATTTTCGAAGCCAACAAGGACAAGATGTCCGACCCGGATCATCTGAAGGCCGGCACGGACCTGATCATTCCTTAGGCAGCACGGTTCAGGCTCAGAAACGCGGAACGACGAATCTGGAATTAATTTAACGAGGAGAAACGCTATGCCATGGATGGATCAGGTAGGAAGTTTGCTGAAGCAGTACACCTCGGGCGGCGCCGCTGCGGCAACTGCGCCGGCGCAGGACGTGAACGGGCATTTTGATCAGGTGGCCTCGGCGGCTCCGGCCAGCACCATCGCCGCGGGGTTGGCGGCGGCGTTCCACTCCGATCAGACTCCCGCGTTCGGCAACATGCTTTCCGGACTTTTCGCCAATTCCAACGGCGAACAAAAGGCCGGCGTATTGAATCAACTGCTGGCCAACGTCAATCCGGCGATGCTCTCATCGATCGCGGGCGGCGGTATGCTGGCGGGCTTGCTGAAGGGCGGAGCGACGCAGGTCACTCCGGAGCAGGCGCAGCAGATTTCGCCGGAAGTCATCCAGGAAATTGCGGCGAAGGCCAAGGAAGTTAATCCTTCGGTCGTCGATAGCGTCAGCAATTTTTATGCCCAGCACACCACGCTGTGCAAGACGCTCGGCGGCGCCGCGCTTTCGATCTGCTTGGCGAAAGTCGCGCAACACACGCAGAGCGCATAAGCGGCAACGCGCGAGGTGTGTCGTTTGCAATTTGTTTTTGGGCAAAGGCGGCGCGATGCCGCCTTTGCTTTTTTTTCGCACACAGATATTTGCGCCCACTCTGTTGCGCGGTCGGCCCCCGATTACTTCCCTTCCCGCAAATCCCGCGTCCTAAAGCAACGTTCCTGCGCGGCTACCAGATTCCCCCTATGTTCCGCGTTGGCCGGGATTTGTACGATGTGTGGGTAACACAAGCGTTACGACTGACTTGGTAGCAAGTGCCACCATCCGGTCGCAGCGGCCAGAAATAAAGGAAAAGACCCATGGTGCTCTCAGCTCTCATTATAATTTCTTTGATCGCCATCGCCGGTATTCTCCCCGGCTGGCCCAAAGCCTCCGAACTTCGGCGCAATCCAATGATGTCTGGAGTAGGATTGATGGTGGTGGTGACGCTGATACTCGTGGTAGTTTTGGGGCAGTAGGAGCCATCGCGCAATCTGCAGAATTCCTTTTCGCGCTCCAGCTGAGATTCTAAAATCGCACGCCCAGGAGAATATTCATGTCCACGGATAACGATAGCATTCTGACCGACGTCGCGCGCTCCATCGGATCGACGCTCGGCAGCGTTGCAGCGAAAGTCGAAAGCGTCACCAAGAGCGCCCCCAGCCAGGAAGAAATCAAGACTCGCGTGCAACGCGCCGGCGCCGCCGCTGAACGCCGCGCCAAGTCCGTTACGCGCAAAGTCCGCGCTCGCGTGAAGTCCGGCGCTGCGTCAGTTCGCCGCAACGTCAAGTCGACTGCCAAGTCCGCGCGCAAGACGTTTTCCGGCGCGCGTGCCAAGGCCGCCCGCGGCACCAAGCGCACTGCGCGCAAGGTCACACGCCGCGCGAAGGCCGCGAAGCGAACCGTCAAGAAGAAGGCAGCCCGCCGCCGCTAGATTCGCGGGAGCTGTTTAACGAACAATCCTACTAAACAGTTTGCAGTATGAAGCCGAGCGCGGAGAACCCAGCCGCGCTCGCACCATTTTTGCTGGACTCTTCTTTCGGCCCTGCACGCTTCCGCTGCCTTGACCTTGTTTCGTTTGTGCCGCTAAGATTGCTCGCCATGGATCGACGATCGCTCTTCCTCAGACTTCTTTTCTTAATATTGTTTGTGCTGGTTATTTCCGCTGACGCTCGAGCGCAGACGGCGCCTGCATCTTCATCGCCCACAAAAAACGATTACTCCGATCCCGCCGCGTGGCTCTGCCTTCCCGGCCGCCAGGATTTCTGCGCGGTAGACATTTCCAGCACGGTGATCACCGCAGAAGGTGCCATGACCGTCGAGAAATTCACACCGAATCCCGACGCGCCTATCGATTGTTTCTACGTGTACCCCACGGTTTCGCAGCAGCCTACGCCGAATAGCGACATGACCGTCGGCCCGGCGGAAAAACGTGTGGCGCGCATCCAATTCGCGCGTTTTGCTTCGCAATGCCGGCTGTATGCGCCGATGTATCGCCAGGTTACTCTCGCCGCGCTGCGCTCGATTCTGCTCGGCAACGGGCCGTCGCCCGAGCAGCAGCAAGCCGAACGCCTGCTGGCCTAC
Source organism: uncultured Acidobacteriota bacterium (assembly GCA_963711325.1). GTDB lineage: Bacteria > Acidobacteriota > Terriglobia > Acidiferrales > UBA7541 > Palsa-295. The sequence continues at coordinate 1,451,145 of CAVQDR010000003.1, forward strand.
AACGACGTGCTCGACGCCTGGAATTATTATCTGCAGCGCGATAATCACGGCCGCGGCGTGGTGCTCTTCGGCCATTCGCAGGGCGCCAACATTCTCATGCATCTGATTCAGAACGAAATCGACGGCAAGCCGGCGCAGGCACGTCTCATTTCCGCTATTTTGCTGGGAGCAAATCTTCCAGTGCCCAAAGGAAAAGACGTTGGCGGCGTGTTCCAAAACATTCCGCTGTGCCACGCGGCATCGCAAATCGGCTGCGTGATTACCTACGTTTCGTTCCGCGCCAGCTCTCCGCCGCCGGAAAATAGCCGCTTCGGCCGCGTCAGCATGGAAGGCATGGTCGCCGGCTGCACCAATCCCGCCGCACTCGCCGGAGGCGGCGGCGCGCTCTACGCGTACTTGCCATCCGGAAATAGCAACGCTATCGTCGGAGGTTTCGTCGGCGATCCGCCACAATGGGTCACGCCGGCGAAAACAATCGAGACGCCGTTCGTCAGCGTGCCGGGAATGTTGACCGCCGAATGCGAATCGAACGAGCACGGCTCTTACCTCGCCATAACCGTGCACGACGATCCCTCCGGCACGCGCGTCCACGACATCACTGGTGATCTCGTCGTCGCCGGATATGTGCTGAAAGATTGGGGCCTGCACCTGATCGACGTGAACGAAGCCCAGGGAAATCTAATCGACATCGTCGGGCAAGAATCGAAAATCTATCGCGAGTCAACTTCGAAAAAATAAAGGAGGTTTCATGCTCCGGTGGGCCATCGTGTTTCTAGTGGTGACGTTCATTGCGGGGATTTTTGCCTTCGCGGGATTGGTGCTGGCGGCGGTGGCCGTCGCCAAGCTGGTATTTTATTTGTTCCTTGTTTTATTTTTGCTGGCGCTCATCGCCGGATTGCTGCGCAAGACTCGATCCGACCTGACGCGCCAATAGTTCGCGACCGCGTCGCCGCCGCGTGTCCCTGTACGTCCGTACAGGTGACGCCGTCGCGGCATCCCGCCTTCCAGATCCCCTACCCGAGCGGCGCACAGCCTAAAATCGAACCATGAGCAGTGAGTTCATCCCGGAGAAACCCGGAGCCGGCGGAGGCGTGCAAAGAGAGGCGCGTCCAGTAGCCGTTGCGACTTCCTCAGCGCCATCGTCTTCAGCGCTGCCGCCAAATCCTGCCCAAATTCCAAACGCACCGCAGACCGCAGCCGGAAAAACGTCTCAGCCATCGATACCCGCGCCTTCGAAAATTCCCTGGCCCACGATGGATTCAGCCGCGCAGGCTACCGCCGCAACGTACAAATGTCCAAAATGCGGAACCAACGCGCGCGACGTCGCCCGCTTCTGCCCGAAATGCCACGCCACTCTGCGCTTCGAATGCCCTTCCTGCCACAACGCCCAGCGCGCCGGCGGTAAATGTGAAAAATGCGGCATCGATTTCCTGAAATATATCGGCGCGGTAGTCGCCGCCAAACAAGCCGAAGCTGACCTGATTCACGATCGCATCGAAAGCCGCAGCAACCTGCTGAAAGGCATTTTGTGGCTGCCGCTCAATGGCGGCATCAGCCTCATAAAGCATTTCTTCGGCCGCGAATAGATTGGGGCGCGCGATCTGCTGAACCCTGGAAATACTGCGACGGCGGATATAACCGGCACCGCGAGAATTCTTTTCCCGCCGCGCGTTTCACTTCCTGAAACCAATAATCGAAAGTGCCCTCCGCCACGCCCACGAGCTTGATCGCCTGCCGATATTCCACCGAATGCACAAAATAAATCTCGAAAAGCTTCAGCCTTCCCTTCCATTCCGGACGATACAGCGCCTGCCGCCCGATGCGTTCAAAATCCGCGACGAACTCGCATGCCCGCGAACGCGCCGGCCGCCATTGATATCCCGACGACGGTGCTTCCAGATTTACCGCGCGAACTTTTCCGGTCGATTCGTCCAGCCATTCCCGCAGGCTGCGATACCGCCCGTGGCACGTATCGAACACTTCAGTCGCTTTCATCACGGCTCCAGTGGCGCGCCGCAACGCGCCGGTGATACCGGTGCAGGACTGCGAAGAATTCGCCGCCGGCTAGTTCTTGGATCCGGGCCGCTTCGGAGCATCCGCCAGAAAAGCGCTGATGTCCCACACCTGATCGGCGTGCGAGATTTCTTCCTGCACCGCCGTCAGGCAAGATTGAAAACATTCGTGCCAACCGGATAAATATCCGCGCGCATATTCCTCCGCCAGGCGCTCGCGTTCTTTGTGCTGGCGCTGCATCTGGAATATCTGCTCGCGCTCGATGCCGGGCGCGCGCATTGCCGTCTGCGCCCGATGCCCCAATTCCCGCAGCACCCGCAGAACCCAGTGCAGCGGCGCCGGGTAGTACACTCCAACCCGTCGTCGCGGCTCGTACCACGCCAGTTGCCAGCCCGTCGGAATCACTCCTCCGTGCGTCACTTCTTTGCGCAACATTTTTTCGATGTTCATGGACGTGCGGCCTCCGGCCCGGTCCCAACGGCCAGCTCGCGGCGCACCGCCTCTTCGCGTTCCGCCCGAAGTAAGCGAATGCGTTCGCGCATCTCCCAGGGGAAAGGTTGTTGCGTGGAGCGCCACTGCGTTTCCGGTGGCGAAGGTTTTTGGCGTGGAGGTGGTTGATGCGATTCGGTCCGGAGCGGAGCTTCTCGATCGTGTTCGTGCTGGTGTTGGGTTTGAATTTGGTTTTGTCTTAACCAGGAGGTTTCGTGCCTTTCATTTCGCGGCGAATTAAAATCCACAGGCGGTTGAAATCGCGTTTCTTCTTTTTCTTTTATTCTTACTACCGATGAACTACTTATCGGTCCGGCAACTTGCTGCACAAATTGCTTTTGCTCTCGCTCCGCTACCCATTTTTGCGGGACACTCCCGACATTTCCGCGTACACCACCCGCGCCTTTGCGTACGCCGGCGGCGCTCGGCGTCACGCGAGTGTGTTTTTTCGCTTTTAGAATTCTGATTGTGATTCCGCCACCCACTACCGTCGTCTCGATGTACCCATGTCGCCGCAAGTCTTTCATCCAACGCTCCAGCGTGCGCCGGTTAAATCCGGTTTCCTCTTCGATCTCGCGATAGTGAATCGGCGCGCCTCCTAGTACCCACCCGACGCTTCCCGTTTGGTGTGTTTGGCGCAAAATCAGCCACCCGTATAGCCAAACAGCGGAGCCCATCCGCGCATAGTGCCGCGCCTCGAATAGAACTCCCCTCAGCCCCGTGTTGTAATTGTTCTCGCGCAAACTTCCGTACTCCTCTCCACCGCCGCGCGCGTGTATCCCGCGCCGTTTCCCACCATTTCGCTGCGCTTCGAACTCGAAGCGTCTAACAGAATCCGCAATACGCCACTCGCACTTGTACGTACCCGCTGCGCGTCGCGGCCGTCGGCCGTAATCGAGTGATCACCTCAATCGCTGCACGTTTGCGGCAGATCCAGCACTTTTGACCCGCGAATTGTCGGCCACTCTCTGGGCTTGATGCCGCACTCGAAAGAAGCGCCAGCTCCCGCGCACGGCTCCGCCGCTTTTCACTCTTCTGAAATTCCGGATCGGCGCGCCGCCGCCGCATGTACTCCCGGTTTCGGGCCCTCCGTCGCTGCCGCTGCGCTTCGCTGATGTCTTGCCAATGAATCGACGCTGCCGCATCCACGTTGTATTCCATTGTTTCGACCATCGGACCTCCGTGCGTTTCGGATTTCCATCGGACCGAACCTTAGTGGCCTGTGCTCAAGTCCTGGCGCGCCCCCAAAATGTCAAATGTGTGCAAACAATTTTCCTCGGGTACTGACCTCACAGTCCTATCAGGGCCGTTACTCTTCTTGCTACGATACTTACCAGTTACCTCATAACTGGCACATCGACAACCCGAAAGGAGACCCGCTCATGCGCAGCCCCCAGCCGTCGCTTGAGTATTTAGCTACGTGTTCGCAAAGCTCGCTCGAAGGTTTTGAACTTGCCCGGCTCGATGAAATCTCTCAGCTCCGCCGTGAGATTCAGGAAATCCACGAGGAATGGGTCGAAGCCGAGGTCGCTGCACGCCTGGCCCGCCTGCTGATTGAAGGCCGCCGCGCGGACCTGCCAGCCGCGGCCGAAGCGGAATCTCTCGCTCCGGCGGATTCGCTTCGTGCTTCACCAGGAATTCCACAGCGGACGCTGCCGTCGCCTGCGCTGCATGCCACGTCGACAAATGGCGTACCTCCCTTGCTCGCCCGCAAGGATCGCAATCAGCGTGCGTGTTGTTCGCTTGCTGCCAACCGTCCGGCCGTCGCCGATCTCGCATTCGAAGCTCTCGCGGTGCCCGATCCTGCTGGGCGTCTGCCATCTGCGCCTCTCGCGTCTGCCGCACCGGCGCAGAAAAAAACACCCTCGCGCCAGCACTTCTCTCGGAATCGCAAACGCTCAACTCTCCCTCCGCCCGCAAAAACACGTACAGCCGCCCCGCTTCGTATTCGTGTCTCGCCGCAGCTTGCGCTTTTCGACGAAGGTCGCCCAGCCCCACAGCAAACGGGCTTACCGCTGCGCCAACTGGTCGACCGAATTTCCAAACGCGCGATTCTGTGCCTGACCGCCCGTCCCCGCGCCGCAGCACGCCCCAGGCTTTCACTCTGCGAATTCCCCGCCGCATCGTAATCTCCGCTTCAGTTGCCGCACCCGGCAGGATTCCCCGCCGGCGCGGCGCAGCACGCCCCATCAAGAGCGTCGGACCCGCCTTCATCCCAGCACCAGTGCTGCGCGAGCCCATCTCCATCTCCTCACCTTTCTCCCGCCGCATTTCCAGCCCAGACCATCTGGGTCGCGTCCGCATCTCACGTCTCGGTTCCCGCAGGTCTCTCGCAGCGAGTCGCCCTAACCACCACGTTGCGCATCGCGCGCCCGGGTCCTCGCATCTCGCCAGCACCTGAAATTCTCCGTATCCCGCCGCATGTCGCACCCAAATCGGCGGCATAACCTCAACCGGACCTGATGCCCACGCAATCGAACTCCCACCATTGCCCACTCCACAACCCATCCGAAGCGGCTTCCTAAATACCCCACCTATCTCGCAGCCGCCCATCTCCCCAATCTCAGCAACCCGAAACCGCGCCAGCCCGCCGCCACTTCCGTTCCCCAATGAAACCAACGCAGCGCGAGCCCTCGGCTCTGTGACAAGCGCTCCGCACGAGCCCGCCGCCACTTCCATTCTCCAATCAAACCAACGCAGCGCGAGCACGTGGCTCCGGGACAAGCGCTCCGCACGAGCCCGCCGCCACTTCCATTCTCCAATCAAACCAAGGTAGCGCGAGCCCGTGGTTTCGGAACAAACGCTCACGTTTCTTGCCCGCCACACCCGAACGCGATGGCCACAAATAGAGATGGCCACAAATGGGTCGCTGCTGCTCGCGACCTACGTCTCCAAACGAAGCGGCCACGTTTTTTACTCGGGCCACTCAAGCAGCCGCAGCCAGACTCCCATCCCAACGAGCCTTGCGATGTAATCAACATCTCAACCTCCGTTCCCCCGCGAAGCTCCTCAAGCCTCACATCGCTCCGCGCCATCCCAGCCATCTTCACACCGCAATCCCGCGTCGCATCACGATCCTGCTCAGCCTCGCCGCCACCAAGTTCAGCACTACAATCATTCGTCGCAGCGCGATGACATTCTAAGCCGCACTATTTTCACTCCACTTTCTTGACGCCCACCCTCCTCAAAACATAGTCTAATAATTCCCGGTGGGCGGAAAACTTGTGGGTCTCGCTTGAGTAGAAATGTTTGAAAATTCCTTAAAAACAACTTGATTACGGCTGGTATGACGATGAAGCGCACGTGGTTAGCGCGTTGATGGGCGGCGGGATTTCTGAGCTTGGTGTACGACAGGTGTCGGCGACGCGCGTTTTCTGAAGATTCGAGGGTGCTACGTAATTCAGCGGATGCTGACGAGACTAGTCGGAAGTGGGGACACTGCTCTCGAACGAATTATGTTATGCGCGTAAAACGATTGTGCGAGCGGGACGAGGGGAAAGAAGAGGTAGTGGTAAATCTTTACGGAGGTAATTCCAATGACTCCGACCTTTCCGGCGAGAGCTTTGTTAGGCGCTAAGGCATTAGCAATAGTGTCCACGAGCTGGCAACGTCTGCGCCAGGCGGTGTTTACTTACGGCGTTGATGTTTTACGAAGCTTTTCCGGGGGCGTTAGCTGCGCGTGGGGGCCAGGGTTCTAGGAGCTGTTCTTTGCGGTAGAGCAGCGAATTGATGTCGTAGGGGGCTAGCTCGATGCTGTGGCCATGGGTGATGGCGTCGGTGGGGCAGGCTTCGACGCAGTAGCCGCAGAAAATGCAGCGCGAATAGTCGATGTTGTAAACTTTGGCGTAACGCTCCCCGGCGGAGATGCGATTCGCGTCGGTATTTTCGGCGGCTTCGATGTAGATGCAGTTTGCGGGGCAAGCAGCGGCGCAGAGAAAGCAGCCGACGCACTTTTCGTAGCCGTGCTCATCGCGCTGCAGTACGTGAATGCCGCGATAACGCGGTTGAACGCTGGGCGGAACGTCCGGAAAATTTTCAGTGGTGGTCGGGCGGAACATGTTCCGCAACGTGACACTGAAACCCTTGAACATCGTTACGAATGTTTCGCCGACTTCCTGAATTAACGAGGCCATCGATCACTACTTTAGCAGAGTAAGACGGGGCTCGCAAACTGCGGATTAGATGCGTTGCCACTTTGAAGAAAAGGCGATCACTCGGCGGCTCAACGGCAAAGCTGTTTGATTTGCGTGTCTTTCAGCGCGGCTGCAGGCGTGCCCTGACGAACCCTCGGTGGTTTTTGAATTCTTCTTCGCGAGTGGCCGTGGCCTATCATCGCAAAAAGCAGAACCCTCGCTGCGCTCGGGATGACAATGCTCGGGTGTGGATCGGGGTGAGATGACCCTTTCTGGGGTGCGCGATTCGAAAGGTGTCGCGGTCGCGCGGCGCAGCCTGCAGCTACTCGCCTGGCGGCGCGACGGGTTCGCTATCCGACAATCTGCCCGTCCCGGCAATGGCCGCAATAATCTGGCGGCCGTGGAATCGGCCATTCTCGATGAAAATTCGCGAGGTTTGTAGGCCGCCGACGACAACTCCCGCGACGTAAATGCCTGGAACATTGGTTTCCAGCGTTTCCGGGTCGATCACGGGTTTCCTGGTTTTGGGATCAAGACGAATGCCCATGCTTTCGAGGAATTCAAAATCCGGATGGTAGCCGATTAGCGCAAAAACTTGCGAGGCTGGAATCGATTCTTGGTTGCGGCCGTTTTTCACGACAACTTGATCGGGGCCGAAGCTGACCACCACGGTATTGAACATGGCGCGAATCTCGTTGCCGCGAATTCGATTTTCGATGTCCGGCTTGACCCAATACTTCAGGCTGCGGCTCATGTCCGAACCGCGATGCACGATGGTCACGTGCGCGCCGACGCGAAAAAGGTCGAGCGCAGCTTCCGCCGCGGAATTCCCGCCGCCCACCACCACCACGTCACGATTCCAGTAAGGATGCGGCTCGTCGAAATAGTGCGAAACATTCGGCAGGTCTTCACCGGTCACGCCCAGATGATTTGGCTTGTCGTAAAAACCGGTAGCCACGATCACCTTGCGGCCGCGATACACATGCGCGGCGCCTGCACTATCCGTGGTGTGAACGGTGAACGCCTCGTCCTTACCTTCGACTCGATCCACGCGCTCGTATTGTTTCACCTCGAGTTCGAAGTGCTCCACGGCGCGGCGGTAATATTTTAGAGCTTCAGCGCGAGTCGGCTTTCCGCCGGCGGTGGTCATCGGCAAGTCGCCAATTTCCATTCGTTCTGGCGTGGTAAAAAACAACATGTTGGTCGGGTAGTGAAACAGAGAATTACAGAGGCAGCCTTTATCGATGACCAGGGGTTTTAGGCCGTCCCGCTTGGCGTCGATGGCGCAAGCCAGGCCAGTCGGCCCGGAGCCAATACAAATGACGTCGTAAGAATTGCTCATGGTAATAGTGTGCGTTGGGTGCGGCGGAATTTCAACTTGACCTCAGCATTTCGATGCGGCAGGGAGGCAGCAGGAACCATCAATTACAGCAAGAACGCAAATAGAGAAAGTGCGGCAAATAAAACGGAAACCAGAGCGCAGAAACACGCACGAATTTAGGACCGCTTAAGAATCCACATCGCGTGGCAGCCCAAAGAAAAATTATGCGGCCGATGACGAAATGTTTCCGGACTCGACCTCGCGCAGGATCGAACGCAGCACCGATGCCAGCTCTTCGCGGCTCACCTGGCTCTTGCGAAACTGCACCCGCAGGTGAAACGACTCATCATCGGCGCGGTAATCGAACAAGAACGGCTGAGGCCGCGGCGCCGATTCGGTCTGCTGTTGCCGCGCGCGACGCGCTTCGTCACGGGTCAGACCGCCTTGCGAGATGCGGTTCACCATTTCCTGCATGCGCTTTTCGTTGGGCTGGCGCGCCACCTGGAGCAACAACGACTTGGTCAAAATTCCGCGCTCGATGCAGGCGCTGCGAATCTCGCTGGGGATCACGTGCAGCGACATGGTTTCAGTGACGCTCGAGCGCGCCCGGCCAATCTTTCGCGCGATGTCGTCATGCGTGTAGTCAAAATGGTCCGCAAGACGCTGCAAACCATCCGCTTCTTCGAACGGCGTCAAATCCTTGCGCTGCAAATTCTCGATCAAGCCGATTTCCAAAGTCTCAGCGTCATCAGCGATCTTGATGATGCACGGAACTTCCGGCAGCCCAGCAGCCTTCGAAGCATGATAGCGGCGCTCGCCAGAAATAATGTAGTAAGTGTCCTCGCGCGGAATGTAGCGCACCAGCAGCGGCTCCAAAACGCCCTTTTCGCGGACTGAGTCTGTCAATTCGCGCAAGTCGCCCAGAGTCTTGCGTGGCTGGTCGGGGTTCGGACGCACCTTGTCCGTCGGGATCATGCGTCCCACTGCGGCGCCGCTGTAACTGGTTAGCGTCTCGACGTAATGCGCGTCATGCCGCATCTTGAGTGTGACGGGCAACCCGATCCTCTTGGACACGTTGTAGGACCTCCTGAGCCAGCTTTTTATAATCTTCGGCGCCCGATGATTTCGGCGCGAAGGAAAATACGGTTTCTTTATAGGCAGGACTTTCTTCCAGCCGCACGTTTTTGCTGATGCGCGTCTTGAAAAGCGTTTCGCCGAATACGGCGCGGATCTGTTCGTGCGTGTCGCGCGAAATATTGGTGCGCTTGTCGAACAAAGTAATCACCACGCCGAGCAATTTCAAATCAGGATTCGGCCGCGAGCGAATTCGTCCGTAGGTCTCGAGCAGATCGTCGGTGCCTTCAATCGCAAAATAAGCAGCCTGAATCGGCACCAGCAAATGCGTCGAGGCCACCAGCGCATTCACCGTCAGAATTCCCAGCGCCGGGGGCGTATCGAAAACAATGAAGTCGTAATCTTTCGCGATCGGCGTCAGCGCGTCTTTCAGCTTGAAGGGCGCGTCAAACTGTCCGCCCAGCTGCTGCTCCAACCGCGCCAGGGCGAGCTTCCCCGGAGCCACAAACAGATTCGGGTCTTTCGTCGGGCGAATGATACTCGCCAGTTCGGTCGGATGATCCGCGAACACGTCATACATCGATCCTTGAATTTCCGCGGGATCGAAAAACGCGATGGTCGCGTTCGATTGTGGATCGAGGTCGATCAGCAGCGTTCGCTTTTTCTTCAGAGCCAGCGCGGCCGCAAGATTGATCGAAGTGGTAGTCTTTCCAACGCCACCTTTTTGATTGGCGACTGCTATGACGCAGGTCAAGCTGTGCCTCTCGTTCGCCGGCCGGCAACCACAGGCCTATATGTGGCGGCCCAAGGCGCTAATTCCACTACGGGAGTCACTCTACTCACTCTTACCGGGCATCTGCAAGTACAAAATAGAGTTAGCCCGGCCTGGCTGTGAATTTCGCCTGCTCCGAGCCGGCACACTCCGCTTCCCTGATGCGATTGCGATACGATGTTGGCGATGAATATTCGCGTCGCGACGATCGCCGACATCCCTAAAATAGTTGATTTGGTAAACGTGGCCTTCAGCGGCGCCGAGGCGTTTTTTGTGGAAGGCGATCGCATCGATTCAACGCAAGTCGAAGCGATGTTCGGCACCGGCGAGTTTCTGGTGGGCGAAATTTCGGGCAAGCTCGCCGGGTGTGCCTACCTCGAATTGCGCGCGGAACGCGCCTACTTTGGATTGTTGTCTGTGGCGCCGGAACTCCAGCGGCAGGGTGTCGGACGAGAATTGGTCAGTGCGGTCGAACGGCGCGCGAAGGACGCCGGTTGCATGGTGATGGACATCCGAACCGTGAACATTCGTCCTGAATTGATTCCGCTCTACAGCAAAATGGGTTATGCCGAATCGGGGATCGAGCCTTTTCCGGCCCACGTGCGCGTGAAAATGCCCTGCCACTTTGTCCGCATGTCGAAAAATCTGATTTAGCGCGCAGCGAAAGCGTCGCGCGCTATGGTTTCGAGTATTTGTTGATCGGATCGCCGGAACCGCTTAAGCCTTGCGCCTCGGCCTGCAGCGCCAACCGCTGCAGCTCGGCGACGATTTGGTCGGAGAGCTTTTTCACGGCTTTCGCGTCGGGGTTCCCTGGCATCGAGAATTTCAGTGTGGCAACTTCCGGATTCAGCCGAATCGCCACGCCGGTGGAGTCTTTCGTCGAGCCCTTACCCACCGGCTCATAGAGAGGCCGCTCGGTGCGCAGCAAATTCTCGATGGTGATGTAAAGCTGCACATCCGCCGCCAGCTGCCCCGGTCCCACGGTCACGCGCCGCAAAACTCCGTCCGGTCCCGTTCGGGTAAATACTCCGGTGAGCAACAGCCCTTCTTCCGGAACCGGCTCCTTCGCCGCCAGGAATTTCGTTTTGTAACCGGCTTTCTTGATTCCGCGCTGCAGATCGTCGGCCAGGACTCTGCCGAGTCCAGAGTTCGAGGCGCTCCGCGGAGCGTCCATCTCCGAGGCGTTTAATCTCGGCGCTCCCATCGCACCGGGATCGATCGGCTCATCGTTCGCGCGCGGCGGAACGGGTGCGGGCGCCGCGGCCGGCTCCGCCGCTGGAGCGAAATCCATCACGTAGACCGTTTTTTCCTTGTCCAGATATGAAATGTGCGGGGGTGGGCCCAAGGCGGGATCGGGACTGGGAACGGCAGCAGGAGTTGTTGCGGGAGCATCGGCAGGCTTGGAAGCTTCCTGAGCGCTGGCCGCGCCCGGCCTGGCCAGCAAAGCGACACAACAAAATGAAACGGCCAGAATCGCAGTGCGCATATCTACATCTTGTAGCGGCCGAGATCCTCGTCGTTCAGGTTTTCGAGCCATTTGCGCAGATCTTCGCTGGAACTCTTTTCGGCCACGGCGGAGGAGGTCTTGGAATGTTTCAGCACTTCATCCTCGACGAAAATGGGGCAATCGAGCCGCAGCGCCAAGGCCAGCGCGTCGCTGGGCCGCGAATCGAGCGAGATGGTCTGCCCGTCGCGCTCCATCCAGATTAAAGCGTAGAAGGTATCGTCCTTCAGGTCGGAGACCACCACGCGCTGCACGCGCACGTCCAGGCCGGTCAACACGTTTTTCAGCAGGTCGTGGGTCATCGGCCGCGGAGTCTGTACTTTTTCAATTTCCAGCGCGATGGCGTTCGCTTCGTAAATTCCCACCCAGATCGGAAGCACGCCGCTGCCGGAAGTTTCTTTCAGGACCACCACGGGCATGTTGGTCACGGGATCCATCATTAAGCCTCGAATCTTGACTTCGAGTTCCATGGGGCCTCCCGCATTTCAATTGCTTCGCCGCCGAATAAAACCGGCGTCGCTTTATTCGACGTGCTCGCCGCCAACCAGATTCGCGCTCGCGCGCAAAATCTTGACTTGCAGGTATTCTCCCAGAAGTGCATCACGCGTTGAAGTGAAATTTACCAGCCGATTGCAGCTGGTTCTTCCGCCCCATACGCCACGCGCCGGATGATGTCCATCGGTGAGAACCTGCATGGTCTGGCCGACCAGCGATTCATTGCGCGCCGTCTGAATCTGGCGCTGGCGCTCGTTCAGAATCGCCAGCCGCCGGCTCTTTTCTTCTTCCGGCACCGCGTCCGGCATATCTTTCGCCGAAGTATTCGGCCGCGGCGAATATTTAAACGAGAAAATCGCGTCGTATTGCGCCGCATCGAGCAGCGTCACCGATTCCTCGAAATCCGCCGCGGTCTCACCCGGAAATCCGACGATGATGTCCGAAGTGATGCTGATGTTCCGCTGGCCTTCGCGCATCCAGCCGATTTTTTCCAGATACTCGGCGCGCGTGTAGGTTCTCCGCATGGCCCGCAGCACGCGATCTGAACCCGATTGCACCGGCAGGTGCACGTGATTACAGATGGCCGGAACGGTTTCGATCGCTTCCACAATTTCGCGGGTGAAATCGTTGGGATGCGAGGTGGTGAAGCGCACCCGGCGAATTCCCGGCACATCGGCGACGGCGCGCAGCAAATCCACAAAACGCCAGCCACGCGGGCCCGGATCGCGATACGAATTCACGGTCTGGCCCAGCAACTGAATTTCGGTGTAGCCCGCGTCGGCCAGTCGCCGGGCCTCGAGCAGCACAGATTCGCTGGTGCGGCTGCGTTCCGGCCCGCGCGTGCGCGGCACCACGCAGTAGGCGCAGGAATAATCGCAGCCTTCGATGATGGTGATGTAGGCGCTCAACATGCGGTCGCGCCGGGTAATTTCCGTCTCGAAAGTTTCGTCGGTGTCGAGGTCCAGGCCGGTCACGCGGCGCCCGCCCGATTCGAGCTGCTCGATCAGCTCCGGCAATTTGCGGTAGCTGGCCGAACCGCACACCAGACTGACCCACGGAGCGCGCTCGAAAATTTCTTCGCCTTCCTGCTGCGCCAGGCAGCCCAGCACACCGATGATTTTTCCGTCGGCTAGCGTCTTCCAATCGCCCAGGCGCGCGAAAACTTTTTGCGCGGCCTTCTCGCGGATGCTACAGGTGTTGTACAGCACCAAATCCGCCTGTCCCGGCGTTTCCACCGCCCAGTAGCCGCGGCCTTGCAATACGCCCGCGACCTTCTCCGAATCGTGATCGTTCATCTGGCAGCCAAACGTCTCAATGAAGAACGACTTCCCTGCCGCGCCTACTTCCGCGGCAGCCGCACTGGGATGCACGCCTCGCGAGACAGTCTTCGCCGCGGCACGCAGCGGCAAAGGCAGCGGCGCGGTGCGTGGTTCGCGCAGCAGCGCGGCTTTTCCCCCCGCCAGCGATTCGATCCCAATGTCGAACGTCTTTCCCATGTCTTTCAGAGTTTAGCATGGTCGCCTCGGAGGCACGCGAGCCTCGCAGTCAAGCTGCGGCTTTGCTGCAGCGTCTGTTAAACTTCCGCTGCCACAATTTCTCGCGCCGAACGGAGACTCGCCCATGCCCGAAACTCAGAATTTCAAGAATCACGCAAAATTCGTACCGCCGTTTCATTTTGTTGCTCTGCCCATTCTGGCGCTGAATTTCGTTTGGACGCTGCAAGTCGCCATCCACGTTCGTTCGTTTAGCTCGATTGTTTCGTTTTTGCTTTCGATCGCCCTGATCCTGATCGCCTTCTGCTCGCGAATTTTTGCGCTTACGGTGCAGGACCGCGTCATCCGCCTCGAAATGCAGCTGCGCCTGGCGCGCTTGCTCCCTGCCGACCTGCAGGCCAGCATTCCGGCCCTCACCGTCGCCCAGCTGGTGTCCCTGCGTTTCGCCAGTGACGCCGAACTGCCCGGCCTGGTGCGCAAGGTGCTGAACGACAAGATCACCGACCGCAAAGCCATCAAGCAGATGATTCAGAACTGGCAACCCGATAATTTGCGCGTCTAAAAACAAAAACGGCGGCGAGACTTCTCGCCGCCGCAAATCATATTCCGCCACACAAAATCCTGCCGCGTAACCGCCGCTCCTAATTCGAGCGCGGCGCGGATTTCGACGTCGTCGAAATCCCCAATTCCTTCAGCTTCGCGCTGGCCCGCCGTGATTCGTCCGAACCCGGAAAACGCCGCACCACTTCTTTCAAGTCTCTCGACCCGGTGGCCCGCATTCCCAATTCCAGCTCGGCCATGCCTTTTTTCAGCAGCGAAGCCGCCAGCTTGTAGCTCTGTGGATAATTGCTCAGCACATTGTTGTATTGCGCCACCGCATCTTTGTAATCACCTTGAGCGTACGAAATTTCTCCCAAATAGAATTGCGCGTTCGAAGCCAGGTCGGTCGAACCGTAATTCTTCACGTAGTCCGCGAATTCCTGCTGGGCCAGGTCGTATTTGCCAGTCGTAAAATCTCGCAACGCATTCTGGTACAAGCTGTCCGAAGCAGCTCCGGACAGGCCACCCGGCGGACGCGAAGGCGCCGGAACCGATGCCGAAGGATCCACGGCCGCAGCCGGTCCCGCCGCAGGCAGGCTGGAACCTGCCGGAGGATACGACGCCGAAGGCGTCGCGCCACCCGCCAACCGCCCGTCGATGCTCTGCAGCAAGCTCTGAATATCGTTCATCTGTGCGGCCAGCTTACCCACCCGCGCCTGCACGTCCTGCAGATTGTCCGACACTCCTTGCGTCTGCGAAGTCATGGTGTCGATCTTCGAACTGTCGTTCGCCGTCGCCTCGCCCACGCTTTTCTGCAGGTCGTTCATCCTGGCGTTCATGGCGTTGATCGCGTCCAGCTGCTGCTGGATCAGCGTGTGGGTCGAGGCATTATTGCCGTCGATCGCGCTGCGCATCGATTGCTGCCCCTGCAAAAGCTGCGCAATCTGTTCCTGCAATTGCAGCATTTCCTTCGAGACGGCGCCGGTCGGCCGCGGGCTCAGCAACGAACCGCCCACCACGCCCACCGCTACCGCCATCATTCCCAGCGCAATCGATCGTCCGCGCATAAATCCTCCCCAAGAGTCTTGCTGCTAAACGCCGAAAAGTGCGGCGTCCTTCCGCCGCACTCCCCGGCCTGCCTGCTCGTTAAACGTTTCGTTTGAAATGAAGTGAGTCAGTTAGTGCGCCGCCACGAAGTGCGCTCGGCGATTTTCCTGCCAGCACGCGTCGGTCTGCTCGGTGCAGAAGGGCCGTTCCTTGCCCCAGCTTACCGTATCCATGCGGTCGGCGGTGATGCCCAGCGAGATCAGGTAATTCTTCGCCGCCTGCGCGCGCCGCTCGCCCAAGCCGATGTTGTACTCGGTCGAGCCGCGGTCGTCGCAATGCCCTTCGAGCGTTACCCGCAGCGTCGGGTACGAACGCAGGAATTCTGCGGTGCGGGTCAAGGCCTCGCGCGCGTCCGGCCGGATGTCGGACTTGTTGAAGTCGAAGAACGCGTCTTTCACGTTCTGCTCGAACAATTCGCTCATGCTCTGATTGTTGGAGGTCGGAGGAGGCGCCGCCATCGTGCCGCCACCCACGGTCACCCGCGCGGTCGCCGTGGCGCTGCCGCCCGGCCCGGTGGCGGTAATCGTGTAGGTGGTCGAAGTCGAGGGGTTCACCGGCGTCGAACCTTGCAACGCCACCTTGCCCACTCCCGGTTCGATGTCCGCATCGGTCGCGTCCGTCGAAGTCCAGCTCAACGTCACCGTGTCGCCCGCCTTCACCGAAGTCGGCGTGGCGTTCAACGTCACCGTCGGCTGCGCCGAAGTCGGCGCCGGCGCGGACGTCGAATGCGAGCTGGCCACCTGCTTTTTACATCCTGCAAATCCCAGTATTGCTAACAACCCCAGCGCGAACGTGATCTGACGAGAAGTACGAGCCTGCATGGATTGCCTCCTTCGAGTGTCCCTTCCACTTCTTAAAAAGCCCAGCGTGCATCAATAAACTTGCCCTGACCAAACTCTTTGACCCAACCCTACTTCGACGACCAGCTCGGCGATTCGTTCTGCCCTTCATAGGTCAATTGCCGCGGCATGCTGCCATCCGCCAGCATCGACCAGATTTCCCGCTTGCCGTTGCGCGTCGATTCAAAAACGATGTGCCGCCCGTCGGGCGCCCAGCTCGGACGCTCATTGCGCCCCGCGTCCCTGGTCAATTCCACCAGCTGCCGGTTCACGATGTCCATGATGTAGATATCGAAATTCCCGCTCGGCCGTCGCCAGCTGAACGCCAGCAACTGCCCATTCGGCGACCAAGAGGGGTCCACGACGTAGCCCATGTCCGGCATGTCCAGCTTCTGCACGTCGGTGCCGTCCGAATTCGCCAGATACAAAACCGGATCTCCCGCGCGGTCGCTGACGAAAACAATCTGCTTGCCGGTCTTGGGATTGAACGCCGGCGACGTATTCACTCCCGCCGCGAACGTCACTTTTTTCATCGCCCCGCCGGTCGAATCGCTGATGAAGATCTCCGGATCTCCGCCCTGGCTGGACATGAACGCGATCTGGCTGCCATCCGGCGACCAGGCCGGCGAACTATTCGACCCTCGATACCGCGGAAACGAAATCAGCCGGTCCGACGCCGTGGAATAAATACAAATTTGCGGCGAGGTAATTCCGCGGAACGGCACGTAGCAGGTAAACGCGATGCGTGTCGCGTCCGGCGACCAGCGCGGCGTCAGCGAAATCGATTTCAGGTGCGTCAATTGGTGCTGGTTGTTTCCGTCGTAATCCATGGCCCAGATTTCTTTGGTCCCGCTCTTGGTGCTGACGAATGCAATTTGAGTCTGAGCGATTCCAGCCGCTCCGCCGCTCAGCCGCGCCACAATGTCATCCGCAAATTGATGCGCGATCTTGCGCGCGCCATCGTCGGTCGCCGGTCCTCGATACACTTTTTGCAGCGCGATCGGCGCCGTCGGGTTGTGGACGTCCGATAAATATCCGGCCAGCGCCAGGTTCGACCCATCCAGAAACATGTTGCCGTAGGCCAGCATGTAGGTATTCGCCGGCGCCGCCGCCCACTCCGCGAAATTCACTTCGCTCGGCTGGCTCGGCATTTGCGGCGGATAAAAACTCGGGCTGACCAGATCCAGAATCCCGCAGTAATCCAGGTCCGCCCACAGCACATCGTGAAATGTTTTTTCCAGCGCCGGAGGCGTAGCCCCGCGCACCGGAAATTCCGGAACCGCCACCCGCGCCTTGGTCACTCCCAGGCCAGTGCCGGTCTTGAACCAGTCCTGCGCCGACGCCGTGCCCGCGCAGAACATCACTACGATTGCCATTGCCGAGATAATCGCCAGTTTTCG
Source organism: uncultured Acidobacteriota bacterium (assembly GCA_963711325.1). Classification (GTDB taxonomy): domain Bacteria; phylum Acidobacteriota; class Terriglobia; order Acidiferrales; family UBA7541; genus Palsa-295. Next base: position 1,468,325 of record CAVQDR010000003.1, read on the forward strand.
AATCATATTTTTTTCACTTTTCACACTGTGCATAAGGGTCCCGTGTACCGCAATACCGCCTCTTCCGTAGCTTTGCTCTACCTCTTAAAATCGAACCAGAATTCCACGCTCACCCGCGATCCCTGATACTCCGCCGGCAAGCGGTCCATCGGGCTGGCATCGCGTATCGCTCGCACCGCCGAAGTATCCACCGACTGGTCGCCGCTCGATTTCGTGATCTGAATATTCGAAACCGAACCGTCCCGCGAAATGTCGAACGTCGCCACCAATCGCGGCGCAAAGCTCAGCCGCGGATCCACCGTCGATTGCAGCCAGCTCGCGCTGATTTTCCTCTGCACCGCCTCGACGTACCACGAAAATCTTGCGCCGAAGTTCCCAGCGCCGGGCCCCTCAAATCCCATGCCCGCCTGCGCCGCGGTTCCCGGCCCCATCGCGAACGAGGTGGTCGGCACCGTCGGAGTTCCTCCTCCGCCGTACGGCACCGCGTTCGGCGGCGGCGGTTTCGGATTCTCCAGAACTTTCGACGGCCGCGTCACATATTTCGGTGGCGGCTTCAGCTTGTCGAATTTCGGAATCGGAATCGCGTCCGGCGGCGTCACCGGCATCTCCGGCGGCTCCGTCTTGTACAGCCCTTTCGATTCGTCCACCACCCGGCTGGGCGTCGAGACTTCCGGAGTCGGCAAAGGCACCGCCGGCAAACTTCCCACCACGCCCACCGTGACTGCTCCGCCCGGGCCGCCCCAATCATTGCCCGTATGCGAAAAAATCGCCGAACCGATAAACAGCAACGCCAGCGCCCCGTGAAAAACCAGAGAGAACGTCAGCGGGCGCTTTAAAGTTTCTGGTGCGCGAGTTGCGGCAATCGACGCCATATCACCGAATCTGGGCCCGCTCGCTGAGCGGCTGGGTCACCACGCTAATGTTTTGTATTCCGGCCTGGCGCAGCGCATCCACCACCGTGGCCCAGCTCCCGAACGGCACCGTCTCATCGCAACGGATGTACACCGCTTGATGTTGCGGGTCCTTCATCTGCCCGACTACTTGCTGGCCGATTTCGTGAATGTTGATCGGCTTATCGTTCAGGTAGACGCGCTGGGCCCGGTCAATGGTAATCACCATGCGCACTTCGGTCAGCTCTTTCACCGTTTTGGTTTTGGGCACGTCCACTTCGATCCCCGACTGCAGGATCGGCGCGGTGATCATGAAAATGATCAGCAGCACCAGCACCACGTCGATGAACGGAACCATGTTGATTTCCGCTAGCGACGTCCCGGTTTCGCGTTGAATCTGCGGCATATTTCCTGCGCTTCCTCAGTTTTTCGGGTTGATGTTGCGGTTACAGTTTCGATTCGCGAAGGGCCGGGCGGCCAACGAATCGTCAGGCGCTGTAGATGGTCTCGATCTTCGATACGAATTCGGCAGCGAAGCTATCCATGCGCTGGGCTACTGCGCGAATCCCGCCCAGATAATGGTTGTAGGCGATGACCGCCGGTATGGCCGCGAACAATCCCATCGCGGTGGTAATCAGCGCTTCCGCGATTCCAGGAGCCACCGCACGCAAGCTGGCGCTTCCCGCATCACCCAGCCCCGCAAACGCGTCCATAACGCCCCAGACCGTGCCAAACAGCCCGATAAAAGGAGACACCGACCCGGTCGTGGCCAGCCAGGACATCCACTTCTCCAGGCGACGCACTTCATCACCCGCGGCAACCTGCATCTGCACGCCGACTGCGCCGGGATTTTTCACGCGCCCCGTACTTTGCGCTACCGCCGGAGCCATTCCCGGAGCCACTGGACGGTGGTCCGCCGCGCCCAGTTGCGCTTCCAGTTCGCGATAGCCAGCCTGGTAGACGGTCACCAGCGGCGATTCGCCCGCGCCCATCTTCAACGTGTTCGGGTCCGGCAAACCGCGTCCGGATCGAAACATCTGCAAAAATCGTTTGGTTTGGGTGTCGATTTGCCCGAGTGCTCGGGATTTTTGAAAAATAATAGCCCAAGAAAAAACGGAGAGGACCAAGAGGATGCACAGAACGACTCGCGCTACCCACCCGGTTTGTGTGATGAGCGACTCAAGCCGGTTATCGAAAAGAATCAGAGCCAGTCCAGAAATTGTTTCCCCCAGGAGAAAAATTTACCAAAAAAGAGCCGCAACCACCGTAGCACACGCCACTTGCAGAATTCAATAAATTCGGGCCATACAGAAATTCCCCTATGCTCAAAAGAGCACAAAGCCTATACTCTGGTTCTCCACAGTTTTGAATCTAATCACACAGGTAGGGCTGCGATGTCAGTGAACAAAGTAATTCTCGTGGGACGCCTCGGGCGCGACCCGGAAACCCGTTTTACCGGCGGCGGCCAGGCCGTAGCCAATTTTTCCGTAGCCACCGACGAAACCTATAAAGACAAGAGCGGCGAGCGCCAGAAGCGCACCGAATGGCACAAGATCGTAGTGTGGGGCAAGCAGGCCGAGATCGCCCAGCAATATCTGAAGAAAGGCTCGCTGATTTTTATCGAGGGCCGCATCCAGTCGCGCGAGTGGCAGGATAAAGAAGGCCAGAAACGCACCAGCTTCGAAATCGTAGCCACCAATTTCCGCATGCTCGGCGGCAAGAGCGATGGCGCCGCGGCGGGAGCAGGAGCAGGCGCGTCACGCCCGGGCGGTTTTAGCGGCGGTGGGGGCGGCCGTTCAGCCGATCCCGATTTCGAAGGCGGCGGCATGCCCGAAGAACCGATGGGCTCCGGCCCCGAAATCTCCGACGAAGACATCCCCTTCTAATCTGCGAAGTCTCTAAGCGGGTGTCATCCTGAGCGCAGCGCTTCGCCACACCGAAGCAGAATTATCGCGAAGGCGGGAGGGACCTGCTTCAAATGTCCGGCGCAGCAAATCGCGCCACGTCGGCAAAATCCATAAACCAGCAACCTCTGTCATCCTGAGCGCAGCGAAGGATCTGCTTTTTGCGCCCCCGAAGCCACGCTCACTCGCGAAGATAAATTCCAAAATGCTCGCCGTTCGTCAGGGCACGGCGCCAGCCGTGCCGAAAGGCTGCCAACGTGAAGCGGCTTCAGCCGCCCGCGCGCAGCAAATCGCGCCACGTCGGCAAAATCAATAACCAGCAACCTCTGTCATCCTGAGCGCAGCGAAGGATTTGCTTTTTGCGCCCCCGAAGCCACGCTCACTCGCGAAGATAAATTCCAAAAGGCCCGCCGTTCGTCAGGGCACGCCTTCAGCCGTGCCGACAAGCCGCCAACCTGAAGCGGCTTCAGCCGCTGAGGAACGCCCAGCATCACAAAAAAAAGGAGCGGATAAAATCCGCTCCTCATCAATCACCGCAAATCTCTCGCCTAACTAGTGATACCGCTCGGACTTCTTCCGTTCCTCATCCAAATTATGCATGAACGCCTCAAACTTCGGCTTCTGCTCCGCAGTCAAAATCGCGCGAATCCGGCTGCGGCCTTTCTGCCGCAATTCGTCCCGCTGCGCGTCAGCCGGCGCGTATACCACCTGAATCTGCGCGCGCGTATCGTCAATGATCGCCGCGAGCTGTTGTTCCTGTTCGGCATTCAACTGCAATTCGTGCGTCAACGAAGAAACCAGCTGGTCCCGCGTCGGATGTCCCGGCGCGATCACGTTTCCTGAAACGCGCTCGCTCCACAAGTGCGTGCCCACCCCGCCCAGCAGCGCGCCGAGCAGGAAAACTACGATCACCAGAACCGCCGCTTCGCTCCGCGTCTTAGTGTTTTGCATGGCCTTCTTCCGCCATCATGATCAAAGTCTCGTCCCGGTTGGATGGCTGCCGCGAATCATCGGCCAGCAATCCCGGCACTTCGTTCGCCGCCACGATCGCCAATTCATCCTGGGTCCTGCGGCTGTTCTGCTGCCGCGCCGCGAATCCGACCAGCATCACCAGCGCCAGCGCCGCTGTAGCCGAAAGTTTCCAGGCCAGCGAAACGAATGGCCTCCAGATCGACTTCTCTTCCCGGTTCTCCATCTCCGCGCGAATCCGCGCCATCGCTATCCGCGCGAACGCCGAACCCGGATCACCCGTCGGTTCCGCCGCGCGCAACATGCGCGCCGCCACCTGAGCTTCGGCCAACGCGCCCGTGCAGCCTTGGCAGGTCTGCAAATGCTCGGTCAATTGCTTTTCGCCGCCCGACGAAAGCTCGCCGTTGACGTAATCTTCCAGCGCCGCTTCCTGCGCCGCGCAAGCCGTCGTGCGAAATTCCATATTGTCGTCGCTCGTCTTCATGTCTCTCCTACGTCTTTGTGTTTCCGGCCCCCGGAAACGCGGGATTTGTCTTCAACCGCCGGCGATAAACATCCATCAACTTAGCGCGGGCGCGAAATAGCCTGACCTTGACCGTGTTCACGTTCAGATCGAGGATCACCGCCAATTCCTCGACCGAGAAGCCTTCCATTTCCTTCAGCACCAGCAGCGCGCGATCCTGATCCGGAAGATTTTCCAGCATGTGTTCCAGCAAATCCCGCACTTCCGCCCGCTGCACCGGACTTTCCGGCGGACGCACTGCGGACGCCGCGCCATCCAGCCGCGAAACCTGCTCCTCCGACATATCCGCCTCGTACGTCAGCGGCCGTACTTTCTTCTTGCGCAGGTAATCCCAGCACTCATTTACCGAAATCTTATAAAGCCAAGTCGAAAACGCCGAGCGCTGGTCAAATCGCTTCAAAGACAAAAAAACTTTCAGGAAAACTTGCTGCACCACGTCTTCCACATCTTCGCGCCGGCGCAAAATCCCGCTGACCAGCCCGAACACACGTTGCTGGTGCCGCCGGATCAGCTCCTCAAAAGCGGCTTCTTCGCCGCTTTGAGCGAGCCGAACCAGTTCCCTCTCTTGTTCGCCCTTTTCCCGCCGGCTGAGCGCTAGCGGAAGGGCCGAGGCGCTGGCTACCATGTTCTTTGGGACGCGTGTCATCAGCTTCCGGTTACAAGCACTTTACTGGCTCTGTTTCAGATTGAAACTACACCCCTTACTGTCGCCAAAGCCACGTATTCACCGAGTTTCTTATTGCAGCAGTAACCGCCGCGTGTGAGAATGTCGCCCATGATTATCGGCGATCGCATTCGTCTCCTCCGTGAGACAAAAAAACTCTCCCAGGGCGACATCGAAAAGCGCACTGGATTACTGCGTTGCTATATTTCTCGCGTCGAAAACGGGCACACCGTCCCGGCCATTGAGACGCTGGAAAAACTGGCGCGCGCCATGGAAGTCCCACTCTACCAGCTCTTCTACGACGGCGAGGAACCACCCGAACTGCCGAACCTTCCGAAGGGAAAGTCGGCCGATGATATCGCGTGGGGCACCCGTGGAAAAGACGCTCGCGTTCTAGGGCGTTTCCGCCGCTTGCTCGGCCGTATCGATGAAGGCGACCGTCGTCTGCTGCTGTACATGGCGCAGAAGATGGCCAATCGGTAGAGGATTTCCCCCAGCCGGCGGTGATCCCAGCCATCGCCAAAAGTTTTCCGGAGTGCGGCGACCCTTCGCGGCTTTCCTAAACCGACCAACACTGGTTCGTCTTTCAATCTCCCAAAATCTTCTACAGTTTTCTTAACGTTTCGTGTGAGCCCGCCTGCTTTCCTGGACTACTCCCACTCGATCGTGCTCGGCGGCTTCGAACTGATGTCATAAACCACCCGGTTCACGCCCGGCACTTCATTCACAATCCGCACCGAAATTTTTTCCAGCACCGGCATCGGCAGCCGCGTCCAATCCGCGGTCATCGCATCCTGCGAATCCACCACCCGCACCGCCACCGTGTATCCGTAAGTCCGCCCGTCGCCCATTACGCCCACGCTCTGCACCGGCAGCAACACCGCGAACGCCTGCCAGACTTTCGCGTACAGCCCGGCTTTGCGAATTTCATCCACCACCACCGCGTCAGCTCCGCGCAAAATTTCTAGCCGCTCCGGAGTAATCGCTCCAAGTAATCTCACCGCCAGCCCCGGCCCCGGAAACGGATGCTTCACCAGAATTTCTTCCGGCAATCCCATTTCGCGCCCGATTTGCCGCACTTCATCTTTGAACAAATCGCGCAGCGGCTCGATCAATCCAAACGGCATATCCGCCGGCAAACCACCCACGTTGTGGTGCGACTTGATCACCGCCGAAGGGCCCTTCACCGACACCGACTCGATCACGTCCGGATACAAAGTGCCCTGCACCAGCCACTTCACCGGCAATCCCGCCGTGCCGGCCACGATTTTTTTCTGCTCTTCCGCGAAAATCGAAATAAATTCGTAGCCGATGATCTTCCGCTTCTTCTCCGGGTCGGTCACGCCCGCCAGCTTAGTCAAAAATCGCTCGGACGCATCCACGCCAATCACGTTCAATCCCAGCCGCTCGCGCAGCAGTTCCAGCGTTTCCTCGAATTCGTTGCCGCGCAGCAGGCCGGTGTTGACGAACACATTAGTCAGCCGGTCGCCCATCGCGCGATGCACCAGCGCCGCCGCTACCGCCGAATCCACGCCGCCGCTCAAGCGCGCAAATCGCCCGCGCGCCCTCCGCCTGCTTGCGGATCGTCTCCACCGTGGCGGCGATAAATCCCGAATGGCTCCAGTTCTTCTTCGCCCCGCACACCGAAAAAATAAAATTCTGTAGCATCTCCGTGCCGCGGTCGGTGTGATTCACTTCCGGATGAAATTCCAAACCGTAAAACCGCTTCTCCGCATGCTCCACCGATGCCACCGCGTTGTCCGTCTTCCCCGTAATCGTAAATCCCGCCGGCAAATCGATGACATGGTCGCCGTGGCTGTTCCAGATTTTCGTCCGCGAAGGAAATCCGTGGAATATTTTGGACGCGCAGGTAATGTCCAGATGCGCCGGCCCGTATTCCTTGCGCGTGGCCTTCCCGACTTTTCCGCCCAGCGTGTGCGTCATCCACTGCATGCCGTAGCAAATCCCCAGCACCGGAACGCCCAGCTGCAGCACCTGCGGATCGCAATGCGGCGCGTCCGCGTCATACACCGAACTCGGCCCGCCACTCAGCACAATGCCCACCGGCTCGTACGCGCGAACCTCCTCCAGCTTCGCCGTGCACGGCAATACTGCCGAGAAAACTTCCTGCTCGCGAATCCGCCGCGCAATCAGCTGCGTGTACTGCCCGCCAAAATCCAGCACCACGATTCCGTGCTTGGTGCTGACCGCCGCTTCCGCGCCAGCCTTCGATTCCGCCGTTCCTGTGTTGGGCATCATTCGTTACCTCAGCACGATATTTACCAGCTTTTTCGGCACGACTACCGTTTTCACAATTTCCTTGCCTGCAATCAGCACCGCAATTCGCGGATCCGTCAGCGCCTTCTCGCGCGTCTCGGCTTCGCCCAGCCCATCATCGACCAGCATCTTGCCGCGCAGCTTACCGTTAATCTGAATAATCACTTCGAACTGCTCTTCCCTCGCCAGCTCCTCACGAAACGCCGGCCAGGTCTCCCGCGACAACGTGGTCGTGTGCCCCAGCATCTGCCACAACTCTTCCGCCAGATGCGGCGCCATCGGCGAAAGCATCAGCACCAGCAAATCCAGCGTGCTTTTCAAAATCTCCAGCCGTATTTCCGTATCGAGCGGCTCGCTCGCGTGAATCAAATTCACAAATTCCATCAGCAAAGCCACCGACGTATTGAAATGCCAGCGCACATCGTAATCGCTCGTAATCCGCTTCAACGTCTGATGCGCCTTGCGCACCAGCGCCTTTTCCTTGGCCGTCGCCGAGGCCAAATCAATATGCAGCGCCAAATCAACCTGAACCGCGGCCAGCCGCGGCGCTTGCTTGGCCACCAGCCGGTACACCTTATTCAGAAATCGCGCCGAGCCTTCAATCGCCTCTTCGCTCCACTCCAAATCCTTTTCCGGTGGCGCCGCAAAGAGCGTATACATCCGCCCGGTATCCGCGCCGTACTTCTCCGCCATATCGATCGCGCCCACCACGTTCCCGCGCGATTTCGACATCGCCACGCCGCCCTTCTGCACCATGCCTTGCGTGAACAGCCGCGCGATCGGCTCGTCGTGCTTCACCAATCCCAAATCGCGCATCACTTTGCAGAAAAACCGCGAGTACAACAAATGCAGAATCGCGTGCGTGATTCCGCCCACGTACTGGTCGATCGGAAACCAGTATTCCGCCTTTTCCTTATCGAACAGCGCTTTGTCGTTGTGCGCATCGGTATAGCGGTAAAAATACCAGGACGAATCGACAAACGTATCCATCGTGTCCGTCTCGCGCCGCGCCGGTCCGCCGCACTTCGGGCAAGTCGTATTCACGAATTCCGGCGCGCTGGCCAGAGGCGATTCGCCCTTCGCCGGTCAGTTTCACGTTCTCCGGCAGCCTCACCGGCAGTTGATCGTCCGGCACCGCCACGATTCCGTCTTTCTCGCAATACACGATCGGAATCGGCGTGCCCCAATACCGTTGCCGCGAAACTCCCCAATCCTTCAACCGGTAAGTCGTCTCGCTCGCGCCAAAATTTTTCGCCGTCGCATCCGCCGCCATTTTTTCGATGGCCGCATCGGTAGTCAGCCCGGTATACGGCCCGGAATCCACCAGCTTTCCATGCTCCGTGAAGGCTTCGCTCATCCGGTCGATCCGCAACGGCGGCCCATCCACCGGCTGCACCACAATCTTCAGCGCCAGATGATATTTCTCCGCGAATTCGTAATCGCGCTGGTCGTGCGCCGGAACGCACATCACCGCGCCGGTCCCATATTCGGCCAGAACGAAATTCGCCACCCAGATCGGAATCTGCGCGCCCGAATACGGATTCACCGCAAACCGCCCGGTGAAAAATCCTTCTTTTTCCGCCGTGGCAATATCCGCCGCGCGCATCGATTTCTGCCGCATGGCCTTCAACTGCGAATTCATCGCCGTATTTCCCGGCACGCCTTCGAGCAACGCATCCAGCATCGGATGCCCCGCCGAAATCACAATCGCCGTCGCGCCGTAAATCGTATCCACCCGCGTAGTGAAAACTTCGAGCCCCGCTCCCTGCATCTGCGCTACCGCGAATTTCACTCGCGTCCCGCGCGATTTGCCGATCCAGTTCCGCTGCATGGACAACACGCGTTCCGGCCAGCCGCCTTCCAGCTGCTTCATGTCATCCAGCAACTGATCCGAATATTGCGTGATGCGGAAAAACCATTGCTCCAGTTCGCGGCTCTCCACTCGCGTCGTTTCATGACGCCAGCAAAAACCGTCGATCACCTGCTCGTTTGCCAGCACCGTGCAACACGCCGGGCACCAGTTCACTTTGCTTTTCTTGCGGTAGGCGATGCCTTTCTCGAACATCCGCAAAAACAGCCACTGGTTCCAGCGGTAATATTCCGGATCGCAGGTGGCGAATTCCCGGCGCCAGTCGTAACTGAATCCAAACCGCCGCAGCACCCGCCGGAATTCGACGATGTTCTGTTCGGTCCACTCCCGCGGATCCGTCTTGTTCTTGATCGCCGCATTTTCCGCCGGCAGGCCGAACGCGTCCCAACCCATCGGGTGCAACACGTTGAATCCGCGCATGCGCTTGTAACGCGCCACGGCGTCGCCAATCGTGTAATTGCGCATGTGGCCCATGTGCAGAGTTCCGGAGGGGTACGGCAGCATTTCGAGGAAATAATATTTGGGGCGTGAGGCGTCGTTATCTACTGCGTTGAAAGCTCCCTGCTCTTCCCACACTTTTTGCCATTTCGCTTCGATCTGAGCCGGGTCGTACGTAATGCGCTGGTCGGGATCCGCCAAGTTTACTTTCCTCGCGATTTTGCTTTCGATTTTGCTCTTGCCTTAGTTTTTGTACGCGGCTTGCTCTTGGCTCGTGCCGCCATTTTCTTTTTCTTGCCGCCGGAGCGCTTGGCCCGCGGCTTCATTCCGTCCCCATTCGATTCCACTTCGCGTCCGAGCAGCTTCCACAAAGCCGCTACGTTGCGCTTGTCGTCGCCCGGCTTATCGATCGGCGTTTCCAAAATGAAGGCGCGTCCAGCCAGCAGATTGTGATTCAAAATCCGCCCAAACGCTTCCAGCCCAATTTTTCCCTGCCCGATATGCTCGTGCCGGTCCACGCGCGACCCGTGATGCGTCTTCGAGTCGTTCATGTGGATCACGTAAACCTTGTCCAAACCAACCGTCCGGTCGATGGCCTGCAAAGTCGCTTCGAGCCCTTCGGCCGTCCGCAGATCCCAACCCGCCGCAAAGGTATGCGCCGTATCGATGCAAATTCCCAGCGGCAATCCCGGCGTCGCATCGATAATCGCGCGCAATTCTTCGAATCGCGAACCAATCGAAGTGCCCTGTCCCGCCGTGTTCTCCAGCAAAATTTTCAGGTCGCCCAGTTTCAGCCCGCGCGCAGCCTGCTTCAGCCCCTGCGAAATCGCTGCTACCGCCGCCTGCGGCGTGCTCTCCCGCCCGCTGCCCGGGTGCGCCACCAGAAAATCCGCGCCCAGCGCAATCGCCCGCACCAATTCCTGGTGAAACGCCTGCACCGACCGCGTACGCAGCACCGGATTCGGCGATGCCAGATTAATCAAATAATTGTCGTGAACCACCAGCGGCCCCAGACCCAATTCCTTGCGTCGCGCGCGGAACCGCGTCGCTTCCGCTTCCGCAATGCGCATTCCGCCCCGGTCCCACATGCGCGGGCTGCACGAAAAAATCTGCAAAGCGTTCGCGCCCAGGCCATGAGCAATATCCAGCGACCCAGAAATGTCTCCGGCTATGCTGGTGTGGATTCCAATGCGGATGCTGCCGTCTTTCCAGGCTGGTATTTCGGGTGGCGGAGGAGCTTCCGGACGATATTCGTCTGCGGCGTCGAAGGTTAAAGTAATTCTGTCAGTTTGTTCGGCCATTCCTTCCAGGGTCCAGGAGCTGTACCCTCCTTCACAGAAGGGCCGCTCATGCGGTTCGCGCACGCGTTCTGAATCCCTGATTATACCGTTTCGCGAGGAACCCCGCAAAACTTCTTTCAGGCCACCCGGAGGTGAACTTTTCACTTATTACTGGCGCGTTCGTACGCCGTCGGGGCAAAATCGTCTCCGTAATCCAAATCGAGGTGACTTTATGCCGTCCCATTACCTGCTGAAGACCGAAGCTTCGGTCTATTCCTTCGCCGACCTTCAGCGCGACAAGCAAACCGCATGGGACGGCGTCACCAATCCCACCGCCGTGAAGAATCTTCGCGAAATGAAGCCCGGCGACAGATTGATCATCTACCACACCGGTGACGAGAAACGCGCCGTAGGCACCGCTTCAGTCGTTTCCGTGAAAGTCACCGACCCCAAAAAGCCCGTGGTCGAAATTAAAGCCGGAAAACTAATCGCGACTCCGGTCACCCTAGAGGAAATTAAGTCGAAAAAACTCTTCGCCACTTCGCCATTGGTCCGCATCGGGCGCCTCTCCGTCGTCCCACTCACCGCCGAACAATACGAATCGCTCGTCGGCAAGTGACCCGGCCCGTCGAAATTTTATCCACGTCCCATTTACGCCTGCGGCATCTTGCCCCCGAAGATGCCGCTTTTATGCTCGAACTGCTGAACGAAGAGGCGTTCCTGCTGAATATCGGCGACCGCGGAGTAAGAAATTTGGCGGGCGCCGCCGCATACATCCTGGACGGTCCAGTCGCCAGCTATAAGCAATTTGGGTTTGGGCTGTACGCTGTCGAACTAAGGGGATCTGGCGAGTTAGCCGGAATTTGCGGCGTCCTGAAACGCGAATCGCTCGACGCCCCCGACCTAGGCTTCGCCTTCCTGCAAAAATTCTGGGGCCAAGGCTACGCCCAAGAATCCGCCGAAGCCGTAATGCGTTATGCGCGAACCGTGCTGGGACTGCACCGCATCGTAGCCATCACCAAGCCACAAAATTCAGCCTCGATAAAACTGCTCGAGAAAATCGGCTTTCGCTTCGAGAAAACGATTCAAATGCCGGACGCCAGAATGCGAGACCAACCTGTTCGCCTCAGAACCCTGATTCTGCTTCGTCCTTGATTTGGGTTCTGGTCCTGCTTCGGTTCAAGTTGTCGTCCCGACAGAGGGCGCCTTTTGCCCGACGAGGGATCTCTCTTCGATGTCAGCGCCATCAAAAACTCCACCACCAAAAGAAACGGCGGCGAATCTCCCGATTCGCCGCCTCGAAAACCTTCCGCAAATCGCCCGGCGCTAATCGCCCAAAGCCGCGGCCGACGCCGCGCCATAAAAACTGAACCACGGCTTCGCCGCCTTCAACCGCGAATTCACGTTATTGATATTCTTCACGCCTTCGTCGTTCAGCCAGTCTTCCAAAGCCTTCGCGCCCTGCTTGGCGTACACCGGAATGCCTTCCTTCCAGGTCGCCCGCCCGCACAGCACGCCCGAAAATTCCACGCCCGACTCCGACGCCAGCTCCAGCGTCTCCAAAAACACGTCGTTGTTCACGCCCGCCGACAAATAAATGAACGGCTTCTTCGCCGACTGCGCCGCCTTCCGGAAAAGTTCCTTGGCCTGGTCGCGCGTGTAAGCCGATTCGCCCTTGCAGGCTTTCGATCCCGCCACGTAAGCCATGTTCACCGGCACTTCCACCTTCAGCACGTCCACCGCATATTGCGGCTTGGAAAATTCTTCCATGCTCTTGGCCACGATTTCCGGCTTCTGCTTCGCGTATTCGATGCCCTTCTCGTCGCCATTTTCCACGTAGCCCACAAATTCCAGGAAAAACGGAATGTCCGCCGCGATGCATTCGCCGCCGATGCGTTCGACCCAGGCGTGCTTGATGTTATTCACTTCCGGCGCGTCAAACGGCGTGTAGTACAGCAAAATCTTCACGCAGTCTGCGCCCACTTCCTTCAATCGCAGCGCCGACCAGATGTCGAGCAGGTCCGGCAAACGTCCCGGCCGCGTATTGTCGTAGCCGCTGTTTTCGTACGCCAGCAGCAAGCCCGCGTTCTTCGACCGCGCCTTGGCCGCGCCCAATCCGTATTCCGGATCCAGCAAAATTGCGCTGGCATGCGGCGTCAGCACCTTGGTCACAATGGTCTTGAATTCTTCCAGCATCTCCGCCGGAACGTCTTTCTTGTCCACGCCCTTTTCTTTGGCGATCGCGCTCTTGAGCGATCCGCGCTGGTCCATCGCCGCCGCCGCGATCACTCCGCGCTCGTCGGAAACCGCCGTCATGCCTTTCGTCTTGCCAGGAGTAATTTTCATCTACGCCTCCCCAGGATAGGAGCTGTCGAATCGCGCCGCATTTTAGCATGGACCGGCAGCATCCCGCCGCCGCTCCCGCTGATAACTGTTTCTATCGTGCCGAAGTGAAAAACCGCAGGCCTACGACGTCAACGTGATCACGTGATGCTGGTTCGCGCAGGCCGCCACAAATTCCAGCACTGGATTCGGTTCGCCCGGCCCCATCTGCGCCAGATCGAACGCTCCATGCTTTTCATGGATCAGCGCGTCCGCGATCGGCGCGACCTGCGACAAACCATCCAGGAATTCCGTGCCATACGCCGCCAGCCAGGGCAATGCCGAAAGCGTGCGTTCCTGCAGTTCGTGATGCGGATAAATACCGTCGAAGATCATTTTTTCTTTGCGGTCCAGCACATCGCCGCGCATGCTTTCCGCGCGCCCCGCCTTAGCCTTCAACGTGGTGAATTGATGCAGGATTTTCTGCTCCGCCAATTCCAGCGAGCCGGCCAGGCTCGCGTCCAGCTTCAAAATCGGCTCGCGATATCCCGCGAGCAATTCCTGCAATGCTTTTTCGTCCTGCTCGAATTTCGCAGCCAGCGCCGCCGGCAAGAATTTCTCTTCCATCCGGGTCCGCACGTGCTGCCGCCCGCGCGTTACATCGCGAAAACCCAGATCGAACTTCTTCAGTATCTTGTCCATGGTGCCATCGATCACCGTAAAACTCGCCCGCGGCAAAATCGCAGTCATGCGCCCCAGCAATCGCTGGTACACCACTTCCGCCTGCGCCATGTAAGCAACTTCCGCCGGCCCGCCCACATACGCCGCGGTGGGCAACAGCGTATCCTGCACGATCGGCCGCAGCAGCACGTTAGGAGTAAACGCATCCGGCGTCGCTTCAATCGCCGCCCGCAGCTCTTCCGCCGTGAAAGTCGCGCGACCCGCGTGGAATTTTCCTTCGCGCGCCCGCAACGGCTCGCGAACACCGTCCACGTTGTAAAACAGCAGCGTCGACTCCGCCGCCACCTTCACCTGCGCGTGAAATCCGCCGTTTTCCAATTCCTTCGACCGCGCCATCAGCTTTTCGCGTAGCGCATCCGATTCATCCAGCGCTCGCCGGTACACGCCCGCCGACAATCGGTGCAGCCGCACATCCAGCGGATCGATAAAAACAATCCCGCGCCCGCGCAGCAGCCGCGCCAGCAATTTCGCAAACGCCGAACCGTAAGTTTCCGCGGGCGTGTACGATTCCCGCAGCGCCGCCGCCACTTCCTCCGCGAATTCGCCTTCCAGTTTCTCCGCGGCCTCGGCCACCAGCGCGGCAATTCCCTCGCCCAGCGAAATCTCTCCGACGCGCCGTCCTTCCTTCGCGTCGCCAGCCTCCAACTTAAATTCCGAAAAACCGCTGCGCGAATTGAACGCCGCGTGATTGATCTCCGCTAAATCGTGATCCTCAGTAGCCACCCAAAAAACCGGAATCGCATCAATCCCGCGATTCGTCAGCTCCGCCGCATAACACGCCGCCGTAATCGCCTTATACAAACTGTAGGCCGGCCCGCCGAACAGGCCGACCTGCTGCCCGGTCACCACCGCCACCGCGCCCGCCGCCAAGCGTTCCAGATTTTTTTCCGTCGCCGCTTCCAGCACCCCGCCCGGAGCAAACTTCCGGTTCTGCTCCCGCAGAGCCCCGACCACGCCCTTGCGCACCGCCGGATCGATCTGAACATCTCGCGCAGAATCCATCACGCCTTCCACATCCGGCGCATGCGCGTAGTACTTCGCCACATGCTCGAAATCGTCAAGAAAACTGGAGTAAAGCTTGGTCGTCTGGGGAATTTCGCGGAAGGAAATACAATGCGGCTCCATCTGCAGCGTCATGAAACCACCGCCACGCAACAACGACACCGCCGCAGCGCCGAAGCCGCCAACTCACCGCCCGAATTGTGTTTTTGCTTACTCACTACAAGCGCTCGCACACCATTTGCAGAAATCCAGCCCCAGGACTTGCACCGTTTGACGCAGGTTCAGCCCCGGCGTTTCTCCTGAATTTGGGCTAATTCGTCTCTTCTACTGATGCGCTGGCTGGTACCCAAGATTCGCCAGCATCTCTTCGATTTCCTTCTTCGCGGGCAGGCTCAGCGGCAGGAGCGGCGGGCGCGGCGGGCCTCCATAATATCCCTGCCGGTCCATCGCGTATTTCAGGCCGGAAAGTCCGGCCTGCGATCCGAATATCTTGGCCGGCGCCACCAATTTCTGCGCCAGTTCCTGGGCTTTTTCGCGCTGCCCGGCGCGCGCGGCTTCGAAAATCGAAACGCACAATTCCGGGAACGCGTCAGCCACCGCCAAAATCGCGCCCACCGCGCCCACTTCCAGCGCCTCAAACAAAATCGTCGGCCAGCCCACCAAAGTTTGAAACGTCTTCGGCCCCGCCTCGACGTTCTGCCGCACACCCTCCACGTCGCCCGAACTATCCTTCATCCCGATGATGTTCGGATGGCTCGCCACGCGTGCCACCAGCGAGGCTTCAATCTTAACGTGGGTGTAAATCGGCACCGCATACAGCAGCACCGGAATTTTCGAGGCGTCCGCGACCCGTAAATAAAATTCCGCCAGCAAATCGTCATTCACCGCCGGCTTGTAGAAACTCGGCGTGCGCACCAAAGCCGCCGCAAATCCCGATGACGCCGCGCGGTTGGTGTGCACGATGGTCTCGGCCGTCGATTCCGCGCCAGTCCCAGCGATCAGAATCTTTTCCGGCGCCGCGGCCGCCTTTACCGTTTCCCAAATTTTGTAAACTTCGTCCCACAGCAGCAGCACCGATTCGCCCGTCGACCCATTCGAGGCGTAACCCGCCAGCCCAGTCTTGTTGTACAGCGCAATGTTGCTGCGAATCTTGGCATGATCGACACTGCCATCCGCGGCAAAAGGAGTCGTAAGCGGAGAGAAAATCCCGTGTAGTTTCACGCCCGGCATTTTACACGAAAACCCATCCACCCGGCCACGCGCCGCTCCCGTGGTCATCACAATTTTGAAGAATTTGTCTTCCCGAAGCGTAACGAGGCACCCGCTACTCGGCCGCTAAGGGCAAACAGCAGTCAGGAGATGACTCGCAGCTTTTTTAGGGGGTCGGAGCTTTAGCTCCGACATTCAGATGGGGAAAAAAATAGGGCTTCAGCCCCTGAGGAACGCCGTTCTACGATCTCTCGGCCGAAGCTTTCGCGTTGCGCGCGTGCAAATCCTGCAGAGCCGCCACATCCACCGCGTGCCCCGCCATCGCGCGAATTCCGCGCGCCGCCGCGCTCGCCGCCGACAGCGTCGTAATGCACGGAATGTTGTAACGCACCGCCGCCCGGCGAATCGATTTCTCGTCGTAGAACGATTCGCGTCCCAGCGGCGTATTAATGACCAGATCGACCTTTGCGGTTTTAATCAGATCCACAATATTCGGCCGGCCCTCGTTCACCTTGTACACCGACTCCACCTCGATCCCCGCGCTGGCCAAAGCCGCCGCCGTCCCGCGCGTCGCCACCACCTTCAACCCCGCCGCCAGCAAATCCTGCACCACAAACGCCACATGCCGCTTGTCGTGATCGTTCACGCTAAGGAAAACTGTCCCCTGCTGCGGCAATCTCTGCCCCGCCGCCAGCTGCGCCTTCGCAAACGCCAACCCAAACGTCGACGAAATTCCCATCACTTCGCCGGTCGACCGCATCTCCGGCCCCAAAATCGTATCCACGCCGCGGAACTTGTTGAACGGGAACACCGGCGATTTCACCGCGTAAAAATTCGGCACTACCAGTTCTTTCACGCCATTCATCTCGGTGTATGGCAAACGCAGATCGCGCAATTTTCGCCCAGTCATCAACCGCGCCGCCACTTTCGCCAGCGGCACTCCGGTCGCCTTGCTCACGTACGGAATCGTGCGCGACGCTCGCGGATTCACTTCCAGCACGTACACCGTGTCGCGCTGGATCGCGTACTGCACGTTCATCAGCCCCACCACATTCAACGCCTTCGCCAACTTCACCGTATACTCGCGAATTTTTTCCAGGATCGAAGGCTTCAGCGTCACCGAAGGCAGCACGCACGAAGAATCGCCGGAATGAATCCCGGCTTCTTCAATGTGCTCCATGATTCCGGCGATCAGCACGTCGTCGCCATCGGCCAGCGCATCCACGTCCACTTCCGTCGCGTCTTCCAGAAACTGATCGATCAGAATCGGCCGCTTCGCATCCGAAAGCCCGCCGATCATGGTCGCCTGGGTCACGTACTCTTCCACCGTTTTCAGATCGTAGGCGATCACCATCGCGCGGCCGCCCAGCACGTAGCTCGGCCGCACCAGCACGGGCAAGCCGATTTCGTTGGCCAGCGCCACCGCTTCCTGCGGCGCAAATGCGCTGCCGTTTTTCGGCGTGGGAATTTTCAATTCTTCCAGCAGCGCGCCGAATCGCCGACGGTCTTCGGCCAAATCGATCGACTCCGGAGCGGTCCCGATGATCTTCGCGCCGTTTTTCTTGAGTTCCAGCGCCAGATTCAGCGGCGTCTGCCCGCCGAACTGCACGATCACGCCCTGCGGCTTCTCGCAATCCAGAATCGCCAGCACGTCTTCTAGCGTCAATGGTTCGAAATATAGACGGTCCGAGGTGTCGTAATCCGTCGATACCGTTTCCGGATTGCAATTCACCATCACCGTCTCGAATCCATCTTCCTTCAGCGCAAACGAAGCATGGCAGCAGCAATAATCGAATTCAATTCCCTGCCCGATGCGATTCGGCCCGCTGCCTAGAATCACCACTTTGGGCCGGTCCACCGGCGCGGCTTCGTCTTCTTCTTCATACGTCGAATATAAATAAGGCGTGAACGATTCGAATTCCGCCGCGCAGGTATCCACGCGCTTGAAAACCGGCTGCACTCCCAATTCTTTGCGCCGCGCACGGACGCTCGCCGCTTTCACGTTCCACAATTTCGCAATCTCTTCGTCGCTCGCGCCCGACCGCTTCGATTCCAGCAGCAATTCCGCCGAGCATTTGCTCAACGATGTCGCCGCCACGCGCCGGTCGATCGCCAGCATTTCCTGCAGCTGCTGGATGAACCACGGATCGATCTTGGTCAGGTCGCAAACTTCTTCGCTGGACATCCCGCGTTCCAGCGCTTCGAACAACCAGTGCAGACGGTCCGGCCCCGGCACGTGCAGCTTTTCGCGCAGCAGCACCGTCGTCACTTCCGCCGGAGGCCGCCACGCCGAACTCGGCTCCAGCGACCGGATCGCCTTGCACAACGCTTCCTGAAACGTCCGCCCGATCGCCATCACTTCGCCCACCGATTTCATCTGCGTCGAAAGCGTGGTGTCGGCGCCCGGAAATTTTTCGAATTGCCACTTCGGAATTTTCGCCACCACGTAATCGATGGTCGGCTCGAACGAGCACGGCGTCTTCTTGGTGATGTCGTTGGGAATTTCGTCGAGCGTCATGCCCACCGCTAATTTCGCCGCGATTTTCGCGATGGGAAATCCGGTGGCCTTGCTGGCCAGCGCCGAACTGCGCGAAACCCGCGGGTTCATTTCGATCACCGTCATCCGCCCGGTTTCCGGATCGACCGCAAATTGAATGTTCGATCCGCCGGTTTCGACGCCCACTTCGCGGATAATCGCCGCCGCCGCGTCGCGCATCCGCTGGTATTCCTTGTCGGTCAGCGTCTGCGCCGGAGCCACGGTAATCGAATCGCCGGTGTGAATCCCCATCGGGTCAAAATTTTCAATGGTGCAGATCACCACGAAATTGTCGCGGTGGTCGCGCATCACTTCCAGCTCGTATTCCTTCCAACCCAAAACCGATTCTTCGATCAAGGCCTGATGCACCGGACTAGCATCGAGCGCCCGTGCAATCAAATCCGCGAATTCCTCGCGGTTGTAAGCGATCGACCCACCAGTCCCGCCCAAAGTAAACGAAGGCCGGATCACCACGGGATATCCCAGCTGGTCCGCCAACCGCACCGCATCCGGCACAGTAGTCACCACCTCGGACGCCGGCACCTCCAATCCCAACTTCCGGCAAACATCCTTAAACAGCAGCCGGTCCTCAGCAATCTTGATCGCGCTAAGCGAAGCGCCAATCAACTTCACGCCGTACTTATCCAGAATCCCAGCCTCAGCCAAATCCACCGCCAAATTCAACCCCGTCTGCCCACCCACGGTAGGCAGCAGCGCATCCGGCCGCTCCACCGCAATAATCGCCTCCAAATATTCCTTCGACAGCGGCTCAATATAAGTCCGATCCGCCGTCTCCGGATCCGTCATCACGGTCGCCGGATTCGAATTCACCAGCACCACCTCGTAGCCTTCCGAGCGCAGCGCCTTGCAAGCCTGCGTCCCCGAATAATCAAACTCGCAAGCCTGCCCAATAATGATCGGCCCCGACCCAATGATCAGAATTTTCTTGATGTCAGTTCGCTTCGGCATGATGAATCAGCGCCCTTCCTTAATCCCGGCAACGGAAGGGCGGGGTTTTAACCCCGCCGTACCGCCATCGGAATTAACTTGGGCTTTAGCCCCTGAAGCCACCGGCCACTCGTCGAGCGCAAATTTTCCCGCTGCTGAGCCCCATTGATATTGGTCGCCGTCGGCAACCAGATTGGCTTTCAGCGGATTTTCGTCGATATATTTCACGTGCTCATCGAAATCCCGTTGATCGCGAATCTGATGTTCCGTGAAGCCGACACCCCAAACTGGATAATGGGGGCCGGGCCTCTTGCCAATCTCGTGGGAAGAACCGCCCTTAATCAGCTGTACAGATTTCTCGAGAGTCGTCGAATCACCTGGAGTTAGGATTACATGCCGATGATCCGGCATCACTACGTGTCGGTGGAGCAAATAATTTCCTTTGTCACGGTACCGAAATATCGCCTCTTCGACGATCACCGCCAGCGACGAATTTCGAAACAATCCTTGTCGCTGCCACGTACTCGTCGTGACGAAATATGTGGCTCCCGGTTGCGTGCGATGTTTCGGTCGCGCCAATTGGCTTCAGGGGCTAAAGCCCCTCTCTCCTTTCGCCCTTGTCGGCGGGGCTAAAGCCCCGCCCTTCGGTTGCTCTTAGCAGAAAGTGCCTACTTCCCCGCATCCATCATTTCCACAAACTGCCCAAACAAATACCGCGCATCATGCGGCCCCGGAGACGCCTCCGGGTGATATTGCACGCTAAACAATGGCAAACTCCGGTGCCGCATCCCCTCATTCGTATGATCGTTGAGATTCACGTGGGTGATCTCCACCTCACTCGAAGGCAACGATTCCGGGTCCACGCAAAACCCATGGTTCTGCGAAGTAATCTCCACCTTCTTGGTCAGCAAATTCTGCACCGGATGATTCGCGCCATGATGCCCAAACTTCAACTTAAACGTCTTCCCGCCCAGCGCCAGCCCGCACAACTGATGCCCCAAACAAATCCCAAAAATCGGCACCCTTCCCACCAGCTTCCGGATATTCGCAACCGCATAATGAATCGGCTCCGGATCCCCCGGCCCATTCGACAAAAACACTCCATTCGGTTTCAGCGCCAATACGTCTTCCGCGGAAGTCTGCGCCGGCACCACCGTTACATCGCAATCGTGATCCACCAGCAACCGCAGAATGTTCTGCTTGATCCCAAAATCGTAAGCCACCACCCGACGCCGTCGCGGCTTGCCGCCAGCATCCGCAAGAGAATCAGCGAGGATCGGCGAAGCAATCCCAATCGATCCATCCTTCCACTCATATTTCGTCGTCGCACTCACCCGACTCGCCAATTCCTGCCCCGCCATCGTTGGCAGCGCTTTCGCTTCCAAAATTAACTTCTCCGCCGGCGTCTCATCGGTCGAAACAATTCCGCGCAGCGCTCCCACCTGCCGCAAATGCCGCACCAAAGCCCGCGTATCCATATCCCAAATCACCGGAACGCCGTGCCGCTCCAGATATTTCTGCGTCGTCTCGGTCGAACGCCAGTTCGAAGCCAGCGCCGAAAATTCGCGCACCACCAGGCCCTCGATGTAAGGCCTGGGCGATTCCTCATCGTCAATATTCGAGCCAACGTTTCCAATGTGGGGATAAGTCAGGCAAACAATCTGGCCGGAATAACTGGGGTCGGTGAAAACTTCCTGGTAACCAGTGAGGCTGGTATTAAAAACGACTTCTCCGCCGCGGCGCGTGCGAGCGCCGGCCGCGCGGCCTTTAAATACTCGTCCGTCTTCCAGCGCGAGAATCGCGCGCCCTGCTTGCTGCTGCGTCAGTGTGTCCTCCAACTTTCGTCATCGAGATGCCGCGTTAACCGTGTACGAAGACGTCAGCGAACCAAAATGATCCGCCGGCCAATAAGCGAAAACCGCTTTGCCATAAATATACGGCCGCCCCACCGGACCAAACACCCGCGAATCGTTCGAACTATCGCGGTGGTCGCCCATCACAAAATAATTTCCCACCGGAATCTGCACCGGCCCGTAATTCGAGCCGTCCAGATACATCTCCGGAACGTACGGCTCGCCTAATTCCTTAGCATTTACGTATAAACGTCCGCTACGAATCTCAATCGTCTCGCCCGGCAGCCCAATCACCCGCTTGATAAACGATTTCGAACGGTCGAGAGGATACCAGAAAACCACCACGTCGCCGCGCTCGATCGGCTCAAACCGATAGACAAACTTGTTGATGAAAATCCGCTCCTGATCGGTCAGCAAAGGAGCCATGCTGGTGCCTTCCACTTTCACCGGCTGGTACAGAAAAATAATAATGACCAGCGCCAGGCCCAAGGCCACCGCCAAATCGCGCGTCCAGCTGCGCAATTCGCGCCGCAATTGTGGCAATGAATTATTTTCGTTCGGGGGAATGGGTTCCAGCTGGGGAGTTTCTGACATTCTCTGCTCAAATCTTTATAACACGGCCACCCGCAACGCGCCAATAGCCGATCAAATTCTTCAGCGAGCCGTCTCTCGCGCTCTCATCTTTCTCTCTGTGTTCTCTGTGGTGATGCTTTTGAATTCCTTCAACCACCCAGCGCAAAATTCACACTCGCCAGCGCCGCGGCCACCGCCGTCTCCGTCCGCAAAATCAAATGCCCCAGCGAAGCCTCCACAAATCCCGCCGCGCGCGCCGCATCGAATTCCGCGTCCGTCCATCCACCCTCCGGCCCAATCGCCAGCGCCACAGAATTAGACGTATTCCCCCTCAAAACGTCACGCAAAGCCGCCGCATCCGCGCGCTCCGACAACAAAATCCGGCACTCCGCCGATGTCCCCGCCGCCGCAAACGCCTTCTCCGCCGCGACAATCGGCGCAAGCCCCGGCGCCCGCACCCGCCGCGACTGCTGCGCCGACTCCACCAATATTTTCTCCCAACGCTCCCGCCGCTTCTCCGCCGCCGCAACCAAACCCTTCTCGCTCCGCGCCGCCGCCACCGGCAAAATGTTCGTGCACGCCCAATTCCGTCGCCTTTTCCAAACACCACTCGAACCGGTCGAATTTCACCAGCGCGATCAGCAAATCCACCCGCAGCTTCGACTCGCGCACCGCCACCGGCTCAACCAACGAAAACTCCACGCGATTTTCCCCGCGCTTCAGCATCCCCACGCTTTCCACTCGCGCCAGCCACACCGCCGCGCCGTCGCTCAATTCATAAAGCTGCCCAGGCTCCGCCCGCAGCACGCGTCCCAAATGCTCCGCCGCGTCTCCGCGCACCGTCGCGCGTTCCCCATCGAATTGTTCTACGAAAAATCGTCGCCGCACGCAGTGATTGTATCCGGAGGAGTCCAAACATCACCACAGAGAACACAGAGGAAAAAAAAGAGGGCACGGAGACAGCGCCTTAACCTAGCGCCTCCGTGCCCTCCGGCTTTTCTCAGTGCTCTCTGTGGTAAATCTTTGAATCGCTACCCGAAAATATCCTTTACCTTATCGAAGAACGTCGAATTCCTCTCCGCCGGCTTATTCTCCACCTTCATCGTCGCGCCCAGCTGCTCCAAAATCCTTCGCTGATCCCGCGAAACTTTCGCCGGCACCACCACGCGCACGCTGATGTACATATCCCCGCGCCCGCCATGCGGATTCGGCAAGCCCTTCGCCTTCTTCCGGAAAATTTGCCCCGACTGCGTCCCTTCCGGAATCTCCAATTCTTCGTCGCCCTTCAACAGTGGCACCTTGATCTTCGTTCCCAACGCCGCCTGCGCAAAACTAATCGGAATCTCGCAAATCAAATCCGACCCGCGCCGCTCGAAAAACGCGTGCTCCTTCACTTCCAGAAAAATATACAAATCGCCGGCCGGCCCGCCATTCGTTCCCAGCTCGCCCTGCCCGGTCATCCGCAAACGCGTCCCCGAATCCACGCCCGCCGGCACCCCCACTTCCAGCGTGCGCTCGCGTTCGATGCGTCCCTGCCCGCGGCATCCGGTGCACGCGTCTTGAATCACTTGCCCCGCGCCCTGGCACGCCGGGCACGTCCGCGTAATCGAGAAAAATCCCTGCGAGTACGCCATCTGCCCGCGCCCACCGCAGGTCTTGCAAGGAGTCGTCCCTGTTCCCGGCTTCGACCCGGTGCCTTTGCACAATTCGCAAAGCTCGTGCCGCGACAAGCTAATTTTCGACGTCACGCCGTTCGCCGCTTCTTCAAACGTCAACGTCATGTCGTAACGCAAATCCGCGCCACGCTGCCCGCGCCCGGCCGCGACCCGTGCGCCGACGCCCGCCGCCCATCGCATCGTCGATCCCGAACAGATCGCCCAGAATGTCCTGAAATTCCTCAAAGATCGTCGCGTTGAATCCCGAATCAAATCCGCGGCTGTTCAACCCAGCTTCGCCATAACGATCGTAAATCGCCCGCTTCTGCTGGTCCGAAAGCACCGCGTACGCTTCCGCTGCCACCCGAAAATTCCGCTCCGCCTCTTCTTTATTGTTGGGATTGCGATCCGGATGCCACTGCAAAGCCGCTTTGCGGTACGCCGACTTGATCTGCTCCGCCGAAGCGTCCTTCTCAACGCCCAGCGCCCCGTAAAAATCCGAATTCTTCGCTGCCGCCATAATTTCGCTTTTCTCTTTGTGTCTGGATTTGGATAACACAGACTTACAAATGTATAAGGTTAGAAAAATTAATTCGTTCGCCCCGCCGACACCCGCACCATCGCCGGACGCAGCACTCGTCCATTGAACGTATACCCGGGCTGCATTTCGCCCACAACAGTCCCCTCAGCATGCTCCGTCCCCGGCACACTCTCAATCGCATGATGCAGATTCGGATCGAACTCCTTCCCATCCGTATCGATCCGCGCCACACCTTGCTTCGCCAACCCGTTCCACATCTGCGCGCGAATCATTTCAAATCCCTTGCGATAATCCGCATTCCCGCCGGTCACGGGGCCAGCCAGCGCGCGGTCGAACGCGTCCAGCACCGGCAGCATCTGCTCGATCATCATTTCGATCCCGCGTTGCCGGTCCTGAACCTTTTCCTTCTCCACCCGCTTCTTGAAATTTTCAAAATCCGCCTGCCGCCGCACCAGCGTGTTCATCATTTCCTGTTTCTCGGCGATCAGCTTCTGCATCGGGTCCGCGCCAAAAATATCCGCGGCCGTCTCCACGCCCGCAAGTCGAATCCGGATTCGTATCCGGAGTCAGCACTTCGTCGCGAGCCACTCCCGTTGCCGCTGCTTCCTTATCCTTATTGTGTCCGTGTTTGTGAGCCGCCACTCGTCTCAACTCCCTTGTCGTTCTTCTGAAAATATTTGTGCCATGAACGCCACCGCCGTAATCACCCGGTCGTAATGCATGCGCATCGGAGCCAGAATCCCCAGCGTCCCCTGCGCCTGATCTTTAGATGAATATGACGCCGAAACGATGGCGAGATGTTTCCCCTCGTTTGAAATCTTGTCGAGCCCCAATTCCACGTGCACCGGCTCCGGCGATTCAATGCAGCCGCTAAGCAACGCGATCAACCGGTCTTTGGCGTCGATCGCTTCCAGCAATTCCCGCAGCTGCTCCGGATTCGCGAAATCTGGCGACGACGCAATCTGCGCCGCGCCATCCACATAAATTTTCCGCTCGCCCGCGTCGCCTAAAACGCTCGGATCGCACAAAAGCAGCGCATCATTAGCCAGTTGCCCGTAACGCTCGCGGTCCATCTCCAATTGTTTCCGCAAATCCGCGCGCATCGCCGCCAACGTCCAGCCCACGTAATGCCGATTCAAATATTCCGCGGTACGATCCAGATCGTCCTGCCGGAAACTTCGTTCCGGACGAATTAATTTATCCCGCGTCGTGCTGCCCGCCGAAATCAAAACCACCAGCACCCGTCCGTCCGGCAGCAGCAAAAATCGAATATGCTCCACCACCGCGCTAGCCAGCGGCGGCGAAATAAAAATTCCCAGCCCACGCGAAACCGCCGCCAACACCTGACTGGCCTTTTCCATCACCGCTTCCGGAGTTTGCGCCGCTTCCAGTTCCCGCCGGATCCACTGCCGATCCTCAGGACTCGCCGTAGCCTGCGCCGTTACCTGCTCCACAAAAAATCGATATGCCGCCGCAGTAGGCACTCGCCCCGCCGAAGTATGCGGCTGGTACAAAAGCCCTGCATCCTCCAGGTCCGCCATCACATTCCGGATCGTCGCCGTACTCAACGCCTCCACATGCCGCCGCGCCACGCTGCGCGAAGAAACCGGTTCCCCGGTCTCGATGTACACGCGCACCAATTCCGTCAAAATCTGCTGGTTTCGTTTCAGCTGCAGGACCGTAGGGCTCATATTTTCGCCGGGATGGTGCCATCCGCGCAAATTGCACGCAGTTAACCTGCGCGCACCAGACTCAGAATCACTCATTTCAACGTAACGCGAGCGTTAGCCGTACCTCCATTTTAGTCGCTGCAGCCAAAACCGTCAATTCAGCCCTCGGAAGCTTGTGCGCGACCGCACACTCCACGCGACAACGGACTCCTCGCCCACCAATCGCTTCTTTTTCGTGAAAGGAAACTTGCGTGACTGCCCTACGTATCATATTGTGTTCCGCACTTCGTTGCGTAGCGCTTGGCACGCCGGCGATTGGGTGGGAGGAAGCATGAGATGACGTGAGCTTGTCATTTTGGCCGCGGGCTGCGCCATGTTCTGTGCAGTATCCAGCGCGCCGCTCTTCGCCCAAGCGCCTCCCGGACCCATGACGGTGCACGTCTCCGACGTGAGTCCCGCCGCGTCCGCCAAGAACGCCCTCTCCACCCGCGTCGTCGCCTATACCATCGACGCCAAACTCGACGCCACCAAACACACCATCGACGCCACCGAGACGCTGACTTACAAAAATCTTACCGGCAAGCCGCAGCAGACTTTTCCTTTCCATCTCTATCTCAACGCCTTCCAGCCTCAATCCACTTTCAATACCGAAGTTCGCCGCTCGGGCACGCGCGGCAGCGGGCCAAATTCCGACTGGGACCCGAAGCACCTCGGTTCCATCACCGTCGATAAACTCGAAGCCGACGGCAGCGGCGACCTCACCTCCAAAATGCAATTCATTCAGCCCGATGACGGCAACACCGCCGACCGCACCGTCTTCCAGGTCGCTCTGGCCAAACCCGTCGCGCCCGGCGATTCCGTCACCTTCCGCATGACCTTTCACGATCAGCTTCCCGAAGTCGTCGAACGCACCGGCTACAAACGCGACTTCGACATGGTCGGCCAGTGGTTCCCGAAAGTCGGCGTGTGGTGGAAAGACGCCTGGAATTGCCACCAGTTTCACGCCAACACCGAATTCTTCGCCGACTTCGGGACCTTCGACGTGAAAGTCACCGTCCCGCAAAACGAAATCGTCGGCGCCGGCGGCGATCTGCTTTCCACCGTAAAAAATTCCGATGGCACTCAGACTCTGACCTACCACTCCGAAGACGTTCACGATTTTTCCTGGGCCGCCAGCCCCAGCTTTACTCGCGCTGAAGATAAGTGGGAAGGCCCGAACGGCCCGGTTGCCATTCATGTGTTGATGTCGCCGGGTAATGCGTCTTCCACTCAGCGCTACATCGACGTGACCAAAGGCACTTTGCAACTCTTTAACGATTGGTACGGTCCGTATCCTTACGACCGCATCACGTTGATCGACCCGCCCCATGGCGGCCAGGATGCCGGCGGCATGGAATACCCGACGCTCATTACCTGCGGCACCGCCTGGAACATGCCCAAAGGCGCGCTGCTCCCGGAAATCGTCACCGAGCACGAATTCGGCCACCAGTATTGGTACGGCATGGTCGCCACCAACGAATTCGAAGAAGCCTGGCTCGACGAAGGGATCAACAGCTACACCGAAGTAAAAGTAATGGACCAGCTCTACGGGAAAAATTCCGCGCTGAATTTTCCGTTCGCCCAGCTCACCGAAGATGGCGCGCAGCGCATCTCCTACTTGGGCGACGCCGATAGCGATCCCATCTCCCGCTTTGCTTGGAAGTTTAAGGACAACGGATCCTACGGCGGCATCACCTACGGTAAAACCGCCACCATGTTGCTAACCCTCGAAAAAATCATTGGCGAAGACACTCTGCGCCAGGGCATCCACACTTATTTCATGCGCTACCGCTTCACCCATCCCACCGGTGAAGATTTCATCAAGACCATCGAAGAAGTCTCCGGCAAAGATCTGCACTGGTATTTCAATCAGGCGGTCTACGGCACCCAAGTCCTCGACTACAGCATCGACGACGCCCATTCCGATCCACTGAAGTGGTGGGACGTCACCATGGCTCATCCCAAACCCGCCGACGGCATCTACCGCACCTACGTCACCGTCCGCCGTAAGGGCGATTTTATTTTCCCCGTCGACCTCATCGTCAAATTCGACGACGGCTCAACCGCCACCGAGCACTGGGATGGTCAAGATCGCTGGATGCGCTATCAGTACGACCGCAAGGCGCAAATCACTTCGGCCCAGATCGATGCCGAGAACGAAATCGGCCTGGACCGCAGGTTTTTCAACAATAGCTACGTCGAAAAGAGCGATTCGACCGCCGTTCACAAATTTCGCAACCTGTGGGTTTTCGCCAGCGAATGGCTTTCGCAATTGCTCGCCTGGCTCACTTAACGCGCAAGCAGAACTCGTAGGCAGAAATTCAGGAGTGACCAGAAATGGCTCGATCCAATCGCGGAACCTTTTTTAGCGGCGCAGGCTTGGTCTGGAAATGGCAGCGGCTGCTCTGGTGGATTTTCGCCATCAACTTGATTTTCGCACTGTTCGCGACCCAGGGCATGGTCGACAAGCTCAGCCCGGCGCTCAACCACAGCGCCGAAGCGACGGCGTTCGTGCACGGCTGGGACGTTTCGCAATTCGCCTTGTTGATGGGCCAGCCCGATTCCCCGCTACAGATTCAAGGCCCCACCACGGTACATTTCGCCGTGGTCTTTATGATCCTGATGCTCTTCTTTACCGGCGGCATCGTCGCCACCTACGTGCGCGACGAAAAGCCCACCGCCACCAATTTCTTCGAAGCCTGCGGCCACCATTTCTGGCGCTTCCTACGTTTGCTGCTCTACATGCTGCTCGTTTTTCTGCCCATCGGCGGCCTCGCCGCGTTAACCGGCGTGATGTACAACCGCATCGACGAAAAATCCATCTCGCCCTTCCCTGCCGTCCATTTCTTCGAAGCCGCCGTCGTGGTGATTTTGTTCCTGATGGTCGTGGTCCGTATCTGGTTTGATATGGCCCAAGTCATCGCCGTCGCCGAGGACGAAAAACGCATGCACAAAGCCCTGCGTCTGGCCTTCGGACTTTTCCGCCGCAATTTTTTCTCGCTGTTGTGGCTCTACCTGCGGGTCAGCATCATTGCGGTATTGGTGGTAGGACTCTGCCTGCGCTTCTGGATGATGCGCCTCCCGCCTGAATCGACAGTCGCCGCATTTCTGCTCAGCCAATTCATGGTGCTCTTCTGGATCGCCACCCGTCTCTGGCAGCGCGCCAGCGAAGCCCTCTGGTATCGCGATCGCGCTCCGGTAGTAGCGACGCAGCCAATCTGGACGCCACCGCCCGTCGTCGCTCCCATCGCCCTGACCGAACCCGAACCCTACATCCCGCCAACAACCTAGCTAGATCGATCGCGTAGCCTCTCGACCGCGCGCCGCCAGCCTACCTTGGAGTGCGGCGGCTTGCCGCCGCCTTTGCCAAGTAACGTCAAGCCCGGGCCAGAATAGGGTTCGCAACGCAACACCCAGAAACATCGCGCATTTGTAGCGGCGGTCTTAAGACCGCCATCACCTCAAACCTTCAACCCAATCAACCGCATCAACTCCAACGCATTGCTCTTCGCCACCACGCCGTCTCTCAACTTATGATCGAACCGCATCTTCCCGTCCTCAACGTAATCCTGAAAATGCACATTCCTTACCACCGCCGAAAGCGCCCCGGTAATCTCCGTCAAAGCCAAATCATGCGTCGTCACAATCCCCACCGCCCGCTTCTCCAATAACGCCCGAAATAATCCCATCCGCCCCAATCTGCCGGTCATTCGAATTCGTCCCTTCCATCAACTCATCAAACAAAAACATCACCGGCGCCGCGCCCTCGGTCAACTCAAACACATCCCGTATCCGCAAAATCTCCGTAAAAAAACTCGATCGATTCTCCTGCAAAGAATCCACCCGCCGAATGCTCGACCCCAGCGTCACCGGGCTCATCCGCAGCGACGTGCCCCGCACGGGCGCGCCCGCCATAGCCAGCACCGCATTAATTCCCGCCGTCCGCAAAAACGTGCTCTTCCCCGACATGTTCGACCCGCTCACCAGCAGCACGCGCGTCTCCGCATTCAACCGCACCGAATTCCGCACGCATTTCGCCGCCGGAATCAGCGGATGCCCCAACTCCTCCCCCTCGAACACCGGCTGCGCGCCAGCGCTAACACTAGACGCCCCGCCACGGCACCCGCCTCCACAAAAACCGGAAATGGATCCGTCGGATGCTCGTACGAATACGCCCCGAGCGAAATCAGCGCCTCCACTTCGCCAGTAATCTCCACCCACTTCCGCAGCCGCTGCCCATATTTCCGCCGCCACGATTCCGCCGCCAGCCCCACCTGCACCGTGTACAACCCCGGCAGCTCCAGCATCTTCGCAATCAGCCCGCCGCGCGCGTCCACCCAATACCCAATCTTCGCCAGCGAGCGAATCGCTGCCGAAGCCGCGACGCCACTGCCACTCGACGCAGCCGCGGTACGCTCGCCCTTCAATTCCGCCGCAAACTTCTGCAACCGCGGCGAAGAAAACTCCTCGCGCTCCAGCCGCTCCAAAATCTGCGCAAACAAAACCAGCGCCTCGCTGTTCGCGCCAAACCCCGAAACCACCTGCACCGCGCGCGGCTTCAACCAGCGGTACATCGCCGCCTCCAGCAGCACCACCACCAGCACCGGCCAGATGCGCGTAGTCACCAGGTAGTAGCCCAGCGTCACCGCAAACAACGCGGCGAGAAACGCCGCCAGCAGCCCCAGTTGTACGTTCGGCAGCTGCGGCGGCTCCTCCGCCCAGCGGCACAACGAGCCGGGGTCGAGGCGCACGCGGAGGTCTTCGCCCAGCATCGCCAGCTGCTCGCGCAGGTCGAGCTTCTCGCGCAAGTCGGCGACGACCGACTGGCGCTCGCGAATCTCCGGCACCGGCGAGCCGGCGCTCAGCCAGCGCGCCAGGAACTCTTCGCCCATCGGCAGCCGCGCGGTCGAGAGCAACTCGAACAGACAGCCTGCGCCGAAGATGTCGAGGTCTTCGGAGTAGACGTGCTTCGGATCGCGGAAGCGCTCGCCCGCGCTTCCCGTGCCGCTCCAGTTGTCCTCGATGCGGGCGATGCCGCGCTGGTAGAACGCCGCGGCCGATTCGGCGCGGCGGCGCGCGCGCAGCGTTCGTTCGTGGAAAATGGCTAGCAGCAGGTACACCAATACCGGAAGCAAAATCCAGCGAGGAGAAAACAACGCAGAATGCAGCGAAAGCCAGCCAACCACAATAGCCGCCGCGATCACCGCCAGTTTGAAATTTCCAAACCGGCGATGATTCGCTTCCTGGCCTTCTACTATTTTCAGGTGTGCTTCAAGGCGCCGCGAATATTCAGCGCGTGGGTCGGACAATCGATTCCTCCGGCAGCCGGCGTCTCAGTGCATATTGGCCGCACGACAATGTAGGCCAATGCGCCGAGTTTCGCCGGGCTAGTCGGCGTTGTCGATTTGCGCGCGCTGCAAGCGGTCGCTGTAGTCGATGTAGACCGTCTTCCACTCCGAATAAAAATCCAGCGCCGCCTCGCCCGATTCGCGATGCCCGTTGCCGGTATTTTTAATTCCGCCAAACGGCAGATGCGTCTCCGCGCCAATGGTCGGCGCATTCACATAAACGATCCCGGTCTGCAAATCGCGCTGCGCCCGGAACGCATTGTTAATGTTCCGCGTGTAGATCGACGCCGACAGTCCATAATTCACGCCATTCGCAATCGTCAGCGCCTCATCGAACGTATCAAACGGAATCACCGAAACCACCGGCCCGAAAATTTCTTCCTGCGCGATCCGCATCTTCGGCGAACAGTCCGTGAAAACGGTCGGCTCGTGGAACCAGCCATTCTTCCACTTGTCCGCCAGTCAGCCGATGCCCGCCGGTAGCCAGCTTCGCGCCCTCGTCCTTGCCGATCTGCACGTATTTCATCACGGTATTCAGTTGCTGCTCGTTGATGCACGGCCCCATCTGCGGTCGTAGGATCCAAACCATCGCCAACGTTCAGCGCGTCACCTGCGCCACAAATTTCTCGACGAACTGCGCGTACACTTTGCGGTGCACCGCCACGCGGCTGCGCCGCCGTGCAGCGCTGCCCGCTGGTGCCAAATCCGCCCCACACCGCGCCATCCACCGCCAGATCCAGATTCGCGTCGTCCATCACGATGATGATGTTCTTGCCGCCCATTTCCAGGTGGCACTTCTTGAAATTCGGCGCGCACGCCTTGCTGACGATCCGGCCCACTTCCGTCGACCCCGTAAAACTCACCAGATGCACATCGTCATGCATGATGATCGGCGCACCCGCTTCCGGGCCTTCGCCGAACACCACATTCATCACTCCGCGCGGCAAGCCCGCTTCGTTCAGCGCTTGCATCAGGTTGTAAGTGGAAAGCGGCGTGTCTTCCGCCGGCTTGATCACCACCGTGTTCCCGCACACCAGCGCCGGCATCGCTTTCCACGACGGAATGGCCATCGGGAAATTCCACGGGCAGATCAGTCCCGCCACGCCCACCGGCGTGCGCACCGACATCGCAAATTTATTCGGCAGCTCCGAAGGCGTGGTCTGCCCAAACTGCCGGCGCCCTTCGCCCGCCATCAAGTAGGTCATGTCGATGGCTTCCTGCACGTCGCCGCGCGTTTCGGCCAGCACTTTGCCCATCTCGCGGGTCATGTCGCTGCGAATAATCTTCTTTGCGCTCGACCAGAATTTCCGCGGCGCGATACAGAATCTCCGCGCGCTTCGGCGCGGGAGTCAGCCGCCAGCCGTCATAGGCGTCCTTCGCGGCGTCCACCGCGGCGTTCACGTCGTCCGCATTCGACGCCGGAAACATCCCGATCAGCTCGGTCGTGTTCGCCGGGTTGCGGTTCTCGATCACCTTCCCCGACCGCGGCTCCACCCATTCCCCATTGATAAAATTTTTGTAAGACTTAATTCCCGCAGACGTAGCCATGCAAATCCCCTCCGGCGCGATTCGGTTCTGAATCGTGGTGGCGTGAAAGTATCAGATGCCGGGGCATTTTCCGGCGACTCAGAGTAGCAGCGCGGCGCGGATTTCGAAAACGGAAAAGAGAAAATTTGGCCGTCAGCGAAACCAAAATGGCCTGCGTGGCT
Organism: uncultured Acidobacteriota bacterium; assembly: GCA_963711325.1. Lineage (GTDB taxonomy): Bacteria > Acidobacteriota > Terriglobia > Acidiferrales > UBA7541 > Palsa-295. The sequence continues at coordinate 1,501,286 of CAVQDR010000003.1, forward strand.
TTTGGCTCGTGGTAACGAAAGGGTACCAAAATAGGGTCGATTAGAAAGCATGTCGGTCCTTTATTTTCAGAAGGTTGCGGCGATTTCTAATCGCATCCGCTGCGATTAGAAATGGTTTCGGCTGGATTGAAAATGCGATCGAGATCTGGGGTGTCGGGCGCGCGGAGGTTTTCCGTTGGTGCGTGGTGCGGGCCGCGCTGGGCGGCGGTGCGAGTTGCAACTGGGAGGCTGGGAGTTGCAACTGGGTCCAAGGTAGCGGCGGGTGAGGTGCCCAAAAGTGACGATTAGAAATTGGGCCCGGTGTTTGTTTTGTGAGAGTTACGACGATTTCTAATCGCGCGAGTTTTTGTCGATTAGAACGGGGAGGTTTTGATACATGTGTCGCGGTCGGGGTGTGAGCCGTCGCGTGCGTGCCCGTTGTTCGAGTGCCAGTTTGCATGGCGCGTCCTCGGTGGAGCTGAAAAGTGCCCCGACTCACGCTAACAGAATTGAGGGAGGGTTTCTATTCGTAGAAATACGGACGCGGAAGGATTCTAAAGAACGAGCTATGAAAGCGCGAGAAATGTACGACCCATCGTACGCTCGGCGCTCAGGACTTTTTTGTATTGCCCCTCGTGTGACTTCCGACTCGAATTCTTTGATATGAGTTTGGTTGTTGGATTTGTGCGTTACCAAAACTCGCTCCGCAGCGTCGCCAGGGTTGCGCGAGATGCTGCATCTTATGGGCAGCGAAGCGAGTTTCTTGGAGCGGGAGACGGATGTTTTCTTTGCGACTCCTTGGAAACGTAACCTACTTCGCCAAGACGGCTGCCAGGCTCAAACCGACGAACACGGCTCCCAGAAAGATGAAGGTCCAGCAGATGCGAACCGGGATCCGGACTACCAAGACAGTCACATCACGCCGGCTCCAAGACGGCCTCAAATCGCCCGCAGCGGAGCGCCAAAAGCCGGCCAATCCCCCAGCATGCTCTTCGGCCGACTTTTGGCTGGCGCCCGTTACAACCTCTAGGATCTCGGAGTTGGCCAATTGTGAATTCATGGCCTGTTGGACGGAACGTCGTTTGGATTTCCGCTGGTTAAGGAAGTGGTTTCGACGCTGTCTGGCTTCGGTGGGTGGTACAAAGTCAGATAAGGCACCAAAGGCGTCACTTCGAATGGCATCTTTTCCCGAGACGAAAATAGTGTAACCGGTTTCACTTTAAGGAATTCCACACTGTCGTCCCAAGGGTTCATTTTGACTCGACCACCGACCGGAAGGGCGGCGACCTGATCGAGTTTTTGGGGGTCGAGCCGAGCTGACGACGATTTGACTAGTTCGGAGCCTAGGTACACGCTATTGCCTAGCCGGGGGCTGATCAGGGCGGTCAGAGCCTTGGATTCAGCGTTCAACTGATTGAGGAATAAAGCAGCAGAATCAAGTTTGTCCTTGTAGGGCGAGTTGCTCAGGAGTTGAACGGCTCGCTCGTTTGCGGCTTTGATATCCTCCGGCTTCTCTTTGAAGGAATATCGTCGGAGCGCTTCGATCGGCTGGACCCGGGCAAAGTCACCGAACGCGTATTGATCGATCAGCGGATTCGGGTTCATGGCGTCAGCCATTCCTTGCGCGAGTATAGCCGCAAGGGTCGCCTCGTTCGGAATCACGTCCAATAACCCCCTACTGATGACGATCATTTTGCCGATGGCGAACAATTCGAAAGTGCTAAACGTAGCGACACGGCAATGGAGTTCGATGTCGAGATTGTTGGTAACTTCGATGTTGTTCACCACGGTATCGAGGACCTTGTCGACGCTGCCGTGCGGCGTAAGTATTCCGGCGCGTTCCATACCCTCGGTGACATTTTGCTCGGCTTCGCTATCCCATACTCTCCTCGATTCGATCGCGGACCGGTCGTGACTTTCGGAGTTGTCCTCTAAGGCGGTGGGCGCATCGATGGTCATCGAAGCGAACTCAGCTTCCTTGTGGGACGCGGACATTTTGTATCCCCACAAATTCGTCTCGGCTTTGAACCTTTCATGGGCGCCGAGAATGTACTTCGCATTCATTTCCTGCATGTAGATGTAGAACGGAAGCCACAGGCCGGGTTGGACGTTGGCACGCCAGCTGTCGAAGTGGGCGTTGAATTTCAGCCCGATATTCTTGGTGTCGATAGGGGTGTATGCGCCATTGAAACGAACGATGGTGTAATCCTGATCTTCCGCCCAGATTCGGCCCCGGAACCTGCCTTTACCACTCTTCGGAAGTGGTGTGACATCAAACACAACGCACCGCACTTCACCGAGGAATTCACGTCCGACGTATTCGAATTTGTAGTATTGCCGGTTGAATTTCTCGGTATGCGGATCCACATAGATCATTTGCAAAAATGCGGCTGACACAAATGTGCTAGCCATCGTTCCCTTCATCGGCATTCCATCGAAGGGCGAAAGCATGGAGTCCTCTTGGACAACAGCCTTGGAGAGCCGGGCCTGCCCAAGGTAATAGTGATCGCGACGCGGAATAGTCCCTGAATCCTTGTCGAGCTTCACCTCCTGAAGATACGTTTGTACGATTGGAGTCTGTTTTTTGATCTCCACAACTTCCGCTTGTTCGCGCGCGATGATTCGGTCGATCGCTTCGTCAATGGTCGCCGGCGAACCCGAGATCGGCTGCTTGTTATTCGGCGCGTCCACCCCGCCGGGTTCCGGATGAGCCGACTGAGTTGTTGCGCTGCCTTGCTGAAGCATGCCAAACAGAAGCATCAGACCGATTGCCATGGCACTCTGCATGTTCGTCTCCTCCGCGCTTCGTGGGTCTTACTCTGCCAATTGGAAATTGATGTGAACGACGGCAGCGAAATCGATCGGCTGGCCACCCTGTTTCGCTGGTTCAAACTGAATTCGTCGCGCGGCATTTTGTGCAGATTCGTCGAGACCGAATCCCAGACCTTTGACCACGGTCAGGACCTGGACGTTTCCTGTCGCTTGAAAAATGACCTTCAACACGACCTCACCTTCAATCTTTTTGCTGCGAGCCTCCGGGGTGTAGAGCGGCGTGGGCTTAGCCAAAATTTTCACCGCGGTCATCGGAATCGGCGGGGTCGGTGCCCTGTTTGGTTTCGGCTTAGACGCAGGAGGATGGCCATCAGCGAACTCACCTTGAATCAGGCCTCTTCCGTTCCCATTCGCGGAGCCGCCGGTCCCGTTTGAAAATCCGGCATTGACCACTCGACTATGGCCGTGACTCTCATTTCCCGAGTTCGAGGAACCGGATTCGTCGTTGGCTCCGAAGATTCCGGTGTGTACGCCCTCCCGTGGCCTGGTCAGCGAAGGTATTTCAAGCGATGCAACCGTCACTGGCGGAGGAGACTCGATCGGGCTAGCGACCTCCACCATCTGCGGAGTCGGCTGGCTTTTGTGTGAAGTGATTGGCCGGATGATTGGCTCGGCCGTGGGCATATAGATTTTCGGAGCGGGGGCGGTTTCAACAGTTTCGACAAGAGACGCCGTTACGATCTTTGCCCGTAGAGGCGCGGTCACCCTTCTGGCGAATTTAGGAGGTGCCTCCGCGGGTTTAGCCAAAGCGATTGCTAGATAATGTCGCACTGGCTCAAACCGGTCGGGAAATAGTAGGGGAAGCAGAAAGACGTTGAGTAGAAGCATTAGGAGCAGCGAAGAACTGGCGCCGAAGGATTTCCACCGGGACGGCGGTTCAGCCAGGAGCACGCGAGAGATAATCACTGGCGCGGCGATTCCCTCGTCGAGAAGTTGCTCCAAGATGAGTCCCGCCGGGTACAATCGCGAAAGTCGATCGTTTTTCAGAGGTGGCACTACCACGGCATCGATTCTCACTGTGTTTACTCCCCTGCAACCTATCTTTGTTTCCAACGTTTCGAACAGAAGCAGTTACCGTGCCCAATGTGAAACATTCAAACCGAAACACTTAGGCGAAGCATACTTGGCAGAATCGTTCCGATACGGAACCTGTGGGAATCCACTTCGGGAATTGAACCGCATTGGGCCCTGCGCACGTAGGTATAGAACTATCAAGGGTTTAGGCGGCCCATTACGAGAACAATTCCGTATGATTTTCGCTTTCTATTCGTACTACTCCTAATTGACAGAATCGTACACAGGGATTAAACATGAGCCCCCTTCCATACTCGGCTCCTAACACAACCGAGCGTTGCAGGGCGCGGCCGTTGCCGCGCCCGGGACAGAAGTCTGCCTAGTCGCGAGGTCGCTCGACGAATTGGCGGAAGCCGGACTAGTGTCAGGAGACCTCATATGGCCAGCACGAAGACGCACCAGGACGCAGAGAGCGACGGCACGAACCGACTCGACCTGCCACGTGACGCCGAACGCTGGGACTGCCCGTTGGCGATCGCAAAGGCCATCAGACTTGCGCTTCGCGAAATGCCTAACTTCCAACTGGACGAGCAAGAGCGATGCATACTCTATTTGGTGGCTCTAGACGTGATTACTAAGAAGCGCCCTGCCGACCCAGGTGATTTGGAACTCCTTAAGGAATGTCAGGACGAAATGCGGAGTCGGAACATGAAGACCCACTAACGTTTCAGTTTTTTGCCCTCCGGGACCTCACTCCGCAGTTCCGCATTTCGCGTTGTACACTACGTAAAACGGGAGCCAAAGCCCGAAGCACGCCCGACGAAAAATAATGGAAATGGAAAAGGGTTATTTTTTCAGGATGCCTGCGCGTTCGGCGGGCTTTGGTTTGAGTGGCGCGGGATTGGCTTGCTTGGTGGTGGCGGGGACGGTCCAGAAGCGGGGCATGGGCATGATGAATTCTACGGCGATTTGGGTCTTGCCCATGAAGGTGGGGCCGATGAGGGCGACGCGGCAGAGGACTTCTTTTTCGCTGGCCAGGTTTTCGATGCGGACGATTTGCTGGACGTGCACCGGAGTGGCGAGCAGGATCAGCGCGCCGTGTTCGTTGATGATGACCGAGTGGGTCTGCTCGGAGACGGAGCGCTTGGCGTCGTCCTGGAAGCGGACGCAGATCGGCACGCGGGCGCGGAGGCGCTTGCTGCGGCGGCGGTTCTGCGGGAGGAGGTCGTCCGGGACCGTGATGCTCATGATTGCTACGCTAGCAAGTTGCGTAGCGATTCTCAAACATTCGCGCCGCGGGGATGTCCTAGGCAGCATCGCGGGGAGCGTCACTGTCACACTGCGGCAATGACAGACGAAAATCTAGATTCAAAAGATTTTGTATTTTACGGCTGCCGCGATCGGCGGACGTTTTACACGCGGCATGTGGCCTACCACTGCACGCCGGGATACAAGCTGGGCATGCGGAAGGCGCGGTACATGTTGGTGGGGGCGTTGAGCTGCCAGACGATTTGGGCTGGCGTCGTCGGCGTTACTTCGTAGACGGCGGCGGTGGCTGGCGTTGTCGGGATGTTGCAGAGGTCGTACTCGATGTTGGAATTGGCCAGGGTTTCGGCATTGCCGCCGAAGAAGGAGTACTGGCCGATCTGGTCGAGGAAAGTCAGGGTGGCGGTTTTGGCGGTTTCGTCGACGGTCATGACCTGGGCGGTGCTGTAGGGGCAGAGGGCCAGGCCGGAATTGGCGCAATTGATGTTGGTGCCGAGCTGGCGGAAATCGCCGTTATCGAAAACGGTGAGGCCGAAAGCGCCGGTGGTGGTGGAATTGACGAAGGAAGGGCCGTGCTGGCCGGAGAACCAATCGACGGGATCGGTGCCGCCGGCGAGCGCGAAATCGCCTTGATAGCCGAGGTGCCAGAGGACGTCGCCGGCGCCGGCGCCATTGGCGTAATCGATTTTGATGATCCAGTTCTGGTGGCGCATGGAGAGCAGGAGATTGCCGTCGGACGGGGAATAGAGCAGCGCGTTGGCGTGGGTCCAGTCGGGATACATTTCAGGTTCGCGGTTGACGTCGAGATGATCGAAGGAATCCCAGAGCCAGACGGGATTCAGGTTGGTATCGAGGTCGACGATGGCGTCGCCGAGAATTTCGCTGGTGCCGGGATGGCCGGTGATGTCGGTGAATTCCATGGTGCGATTGACCAGCACGAGCCAGTGGCCGTTGGGCAGCACGACGACGTCGTGATGGAAGAAATTGGCGACGTAGTTGAAGCCGGCGGTGGCCAGGCGGGAGTTCAGGTCGGTCATGGAGATTTGACGGATGGTGTTGCCGGCGAGATCGATTTCGCGGACCACGTCGAGCGTGGAGGGCGGAATGGCTTTGGGTGGCTCGGCGGAATTCGGCGCGATGACCAAGATCATGTGGCCGTTGGGCAGCATTTTTATGGGCTGCACCAGGTCGTAGCCGTTGCCGCCGGACAGATACCACCAGATGATGTTGCCCTGGAGGTCGGTGACGACGGCGTCGGCCAGAGGCGCCTGTTGGAGGAAGTTGAGCATTTCGACGCCGGGCTGCGGGGTGAGTCCGCTGGTGGCGGAGACGGTGAGCACGGGCATGTTTTTCGCCGGGAGCGCGCCGGTGGTGAAGGTATGGTCGATGTCGTTGAGGGTGTTGCCGTCGGGCAGCATCATGACGGCGCGCATGTGGTATTGGGTGCTGGCTTTCATGCCGGCGACCAGGATGGAGATGGGCATGCCGGAGCCGGGGGATTGTTGCTGCCAGGTGGTGAGGCCGTAGGTGGTGTCGGTGCCGAATTGGATGGAGACGGTGGCGACGACCGGCGGCGCGATGGTGTAGGTGGCGACTTGGACGTTGGCGCTATTGCCGACGGTGCCGGAGGCGACTACGGTGACGGCGGCGGAAGCGGTGAGCTGCGAATTCGAAGTGCTGGTCACGGTGACGGTGACCGCGGCGGTGGGCTGGGTTGATGGCGAGGTGTAGTTGCCGCTGGCGTCGATGGTGCCGACGGAAGAATTGCCGCCGACGGTGCCGTTGACGGCCCAGGCCAGGTGATTGGGATTGGTGCTGATGTTGGTAGTGAATTGCTGGGTCGCGCCGGCGATGAGGTCGGCGGTGGCCGGAGTGACCGTGGCGGTTTCAGGCGTTACTCCGCCGTTGGAAGAACCGCCGCCACAACCGGAGATTGCGGCAGAAAGGATGAGCGCGAAGAGTGCGAGTGCAACTTTAGGGGTCGACATGGTGGTGAGCCTCGGCCTAGGGAATGGGATCCAAAGAAACGGAAACAACCCTAACCCAGGTTGGGCCGTTCCGTTTCGGGAATTTTTAACATTTTGGGTAGGGGGCAAATTGGTACCAGAACTGGCGGCGGGTTGGACGCGGGGGCGGCATTCCGGTTTCCCCGTCGCGGGCGGTGCTAGAATGGCGGCGCCGAGGCGGGTAATTCGGATTTTTTGTAGGGAGGGCGGGCGAGTTGACCGAATTTTTACATTCGTTGCTGATGCAGATTCCGGACGACTTCAAGCCGTGGGCGGCGTTGATGCTGGGGTCGGTGATTCTGGTGTGTCTGGTGCTGTTTCACGGTTCGGGGATTCACTGGATTTTGATGTATCACAAGCGGAATGGGCGGCGGTTGTGGCTGGGGCGTCCGCATGCCATCGAAGCCACGGTGCTGTTTGGAACTTCGGTATTTCTGATGCTGGCGCTGCACATTTTTGGCGTGCTGGTGTGGGCGTTCATGCTGAAGCATCTGGGACTGATCTTGAAAGCGAATGACGCGATTTATTTTTGCGCGAATGCGTATACCACGTTGGGATATGGGGCGGTGGATCTGGATCCGAAGTGGCGGAACATCAGCCCGATCATCGGGATTTCGGGATTGTTTACGTTTGCCTGGACGACCAGCGCGCTGGTGGGAGTGGTGAGCGGGCACAACCGTTTGCTGGAGCAGCTCGAAGTCGAGCGGGAGAAGCAGCTCGAATTGCGGGCGGCGGCGCGGGGCGCGGTGGATGTGCTGCGGACCCAGGAAAGCGCGGCCGAGAGCGCGGCGCGGGTGAAGATGGCGGCGGAGCCTGCGGGAAGCGGCGTAGAGGCCCGCTTCGAAAGGATTCGTCAAGAATTTCGCGAGATTGAAACGATACGCGAGGCCGAGCGGGCGAAAATTGCGGAGATCCGGCGGAAGGAAGGCGGGGACGAAGATAAGTTGGGACCGGGAATGCCGGCGGATCAGGAATGATGAACGCGGAAGGTAGAAAATAGAAAATGGAAATTCGGCGCGCCGTTTGAGCGTGAAGCTGAGATTTAGCGCTGGGGTTTGGTGGAGGCGGTGGCGCGCGCTGGAGCGGGCGTGACGTTGGACGCGGAATTCGCGTTCGCTGCCGTTACCGGATGTGTGGAGGCGCTGGAAACGCCGGCGGTATCGGATTTTTTCACGGGCTTGGGGGCGTCGACGCCGGCGGTGCTGGAACCCAGGCCGAGTTTCTGCAGAGTGGTGGCGTCAATTTTGCCGCTGGAGTTCAGTCCGTTGGCGGACTGAAATTTCTGCATGGCGGCGACGGTGTTGGAGTCCCATTTTCCGTTGGGATCGCCTTCGAAGTAGCCTCCGCGAGACAGGGCGGTTTGAATTTCGGAGATGCGGTCGGCCGTTGGCGCTTTTTGGAAAGGTTCGCGGCGGGCGCTGTGGTGGTGACTGCTGGATTTTTTCTTTTTGGATGTGGTCTTGTGGGTGGTGGTTGAGCCGGACGCTGGCGAGGACGATGTGGATTGGGGCGCGGCGGTCGTGGTGAGGACGGCTGCGGCCAGGGCGATGGTTAGGAATTTTGCTAGTGCGTTGGACATGTGAGTTGGACGTTGTTTTCTGCTGCTGGTGTTGCCGGTAGTTCCCTTCTGATTGACCTTATTATGGATGAATTCGGGTGGCGCTCAAGTCGCGTCGGTGATTTGGCGGCGTATCGGGCACCTGGCCTTGAGTCGCCGCGTAGGTCGCCTGCGTTTCGGTTTGGATAATCTAAACCCGCACCCTTTGCTGGAGGCAACTGCGCAAAGAGTGCGGCACCCGGAAAGCCAAAGTCAAAAGCACCCACCCCTAAGTTCCACACCGTCGCTTACTGCGCGGCGGGGACGGCGCCGGCCAGGAATAGCGTTAGGACGCGGTCGTTGTCGCCGCGGCGGGCTACTTTGAAGAGGACGTCCTGGCCGGGTTTCAGCTTGGCCATTTCGGTCTTGTAGTCCGTCAGATTGGTGATGGGCGTGTGGTTGATTTCGGTGATGACTTCGCCGCGTTCGAATTCGAGATCTTCGGCGAAGCTGGCCGGGTCGACTTCGAGGACGACCACGCCGGTAACTTTGCTCATGCCGAGTTTGCGGGCGAGTTCAGGAGTGAGTTCTTCGACGTGCAGGCCGAACTGACTCTGAACTTCGGAATCTTCGGGCTGATCTTCGGCGCTCTGCGCGGTCTGGGGGAAGAGCTTGGAGCGGTCCATGACCACGAGCGAGGCGTCGTGGCCCTGCTTGCTGCGAATGTAGTGAACTTTGACGGAATCGCCGATGGCGGTCTGGGCGATGGGATTGACCAGATCGGCACCACTGTGGACGGGTTGGCCGTTCACTTCGGTGATGACGTCGCCAGCCTGCAAGCCAGCTTTCTCGGCGGGGCTGCCGGGTTCGACGGCTTCGACCACGATGCCGTAGGGCGCGCCGAGTTCTTTCATCAGCACGGGATTGTTGCTGCGGTCTTCCTGGAAAGTGATGCCGATGGAACCGCGAGTGACTTTTCCGTTGGTGATCAGTTGGTTGTAGACGCCGACGATGGTGGTCGAGGGCAGCGCGAAGCCGACGCCTTCGAAACCGCGGCTGCCGGTATAGATGGCGGTATTGATGCCGATGATTTCGCCGGCCATATTGACCAGCGGACCGCCGGAATTTCCCGGATTGATGGCGGCATCGGTCTGCAGGAAACGCTGGAACTGGTGGCCGACGTTGGAGCGATCTTTGGCGCTGATGATTCCTGCGGTGACGGTGGAGTTCAGGCCGAACGGACTGCCGAAGGCCAAGACCCAATCGCCGACTTGCACGCCATCGGAATTTCCGAGCTTGGCGATGGGCAGGTCGTGGTCGGCGTCAATTTTGACCACGGCGAGGTCGGTGTCTTTGTCGAAACCGACGACACGGCCGGTGTACTTCGCGGAGTCGCCGTCGAGGGTGACTTGAATTTTGGTGGCTTGATCGATGACGTGATCGTTGGTGAGGATGAAACCTTTTTTGTCGACGATTACGCCGGAGCCGAGGCTGCGTTCGGCGTCAGGGCCTTCGTCGGGCTGCTGCAGGAAGCGATCGAAGAAATCTTCGAGGGGGTCGCCTAAGCCGCTTTTGGGTTTTTTCTCGCCTTTGGACTTTTCCATGATCTGGGTGGTGGAGATGTTGACCACAGCCGGACCGATTTTTTTGGAGATGGCGGAGAAGGAATTCGAAAGCGCTACGGGATCGGGCAGCGAGAGGAGCGTCGCGCCTGAGGCGCTCTGGTCGTGAGTGGCCTGGGCGTGGCCGGAGACCATGGTGCCGATCAGGATGCCGATGCCGAGAGTGAGAGCGACGAGCAGAGTGGCGAAAATCTTACGGCGGCGCATCCAGACGTATAATTCCTGAAATTCGATCCCCATGATGGTGCTCCTTTGCAGACCCCAAGACGGCCGAGCGCCGTGCGGCATGGCGGCGGGAAGCGCCAGCACCGGAAAAGTAGTATAGCACTGTAAAGAACACGGCTTGGCGGGGGTGGTTGCGGGTTGCGCGAGGAGTAATGCGGGGATGGACACAGGGGTGGGAAAGGCGAGGCAACGGCGCGACTTGGAAGTTCACGCTGGAGATTGGAAGTTCATGTCGGAGACGCGACAAATGGCTCGCCCTCGCGCATTTGAGCTTTGACACTGCTTAGGAGCGGGGAGTACTGTTCGGTCCAACCTCCAGCCAAGGTGCACGCCAACTCAGGGGAAAAAGTATGGCCAGACGCAAGTTCTTGTCGCAATTGCTGGGTCTTCCATTTCTGGCGCTAGGAACAAGGGCACAGGAAGCGAAGGCGCAGGAATCGAAAAAGATTTTGAAGATCATGATGAGAAGTTCTTGGGGGACGGACGATACAACGCGGGCGTCGTTCGTGTTCGCGCATGGCCTGGCTCTGGCAGAGGCTGGGCACGAAGTTCAGATATTTCTGACGGCCGACGCGACTTATCTGATGCGCAAGGCGACCTCCGACGCGGTGATTCCCATTGGGTGGCCGCCGCTCAGCGAGTTGCGCGATCAGGTCGTCGCTAAACACATTCCGGTATTTGCTTGAGGTGCGTGCTCCCGGGCCCGTGGGGTCTCGGAAAACGATCTTACGAATTGGAATGCAAAGTTCGGCAATCCCGCCGTTTTCGTTTCTCTGGTTGAGTGGTCCGACCGCGTCATCTCAGAATAGACTCGGGCGGTCCAGCCAGGTCGACGGCCGGTCTTGCAAACTTGTTCGTCGAGATGAAGCGCGCGTGCGTCGCGTCTAGCGCGCTCGAAACCACATCACCAGGGAATGGGGCCGTCGTCGTTTGAGAATGTGCCGTGGGGACCATCTGGGCCGAGGAGTGCGAGACGGACTGCTTCGCGAGCTCCTTCCTGGACGGTGCGTGTGCCGGAATAGTTGTTGAGATTCGTTTTGGTGTAGCCGGGGCAGGCGGCGTTGACTTTGATCGGGGTGGACTCGAGTTCGATGGCCATGGCGACGGTCATCGCGTTGAGCGCGGTCTTGGACGCCGAATATCCGGGACCAAAAATTGCGCGGTAAGCATTGGCCGGGTCGGAGTTCCTGGTCAGCGATCCGACGGTGCTCGATACGTTGACGATTCGCGCGGCTGGCGCTTCGCGCAGCAGCGGCAGGAGCGCCTGAGTGACGGCCAGGACGCCGAACACGTTGGTGTCCCATATTGCGCGGACTTCCTCGAGCGACACGTTGCTCGGGCGGGTCAACTTCGCATACTCCTGCACAGAAATGTCTGTCCGCTTACTGATATTCGAGATGGCCGCGTTGTTGACCAGCACGTCGAGGCGGCCGAATTCTTGGCGAATACGTTCGGCGGCGGCTTTGATCGAAGCTTGATCGGTTACGTCGAGCTGGAGCGCGCGGGCGTCAGGTCCAATTTCTTTGGCCGCAGCTTCGCCACGCTCGAGATTGCGCGAGCCGACCAGCACGGTGAAGCCTTTCGCTACGAGATCTTTAGCGATTTGAAGACCGATTCCTTGATTGGCTCCGGTGACCAGGGCGACAGGTTTTGTTGGCATCGTAATCTCCTTATTCAATTCGTTTTCGAGCGCCTTCGCAGTTCGTCGTGCTTAACGCGGAAAAGATTCGCCGACCATTTCTTCGCTTTTCTTCCAGAGAGCTTCCGCCATTTTGGGATCGAGGGCATATTCGCGGACGCCTTCGCTGACGCCGCTGATGGTGATTCTGTCCGGCACGATTTTACCCACGTGGCAGTTTTCGCAATAGCGGGCGCCGATTTCTTCGGCCGGCGCGACGACTCCCGCCCACACGGACGTAGCTGCGCCCTGCGGGATCGACTTCCAGGTGAAAGGTCCCTTCCCTTCCGCGGCGAGTTGTTCGTTCATCTGTTTGACCATGCCTTCGAGGCGGCTGGGATCCATGTGCCGGCCGAGCTCGGTCTGGATGACTCCGGGGTGGACAGCGGCGGCGCGGATACCGCGGTCGCGGTGCCTTTGATCGAACGCAACGGCGAAGAGGATGTTTGCGGTTTTCGAACGGCCGTAGGCCACGAAGGGATCGTAGGGCGTGCTTTGAAAGTTGGGGTCGTCGAGGCTCACGTTGGAGAAGCGGTGGCCGGCGGAAGACAAGTTGATCAGCCGGCCTCCTTGGCGGAGGAGCGGGGCGATTTTGTTTACGAGCACGAAGTGGCCCAGGTGGTTGGTGCCGAATTGCATCTCGAATTTGTCGGTGGTGAAGCTGAAGGGCGTGGCCATAACGCCGGCGTTGGCGATGATGAGGTCGAACGGTTTTTGCTCGCGGAGCAACTGATCGGCGCACTTTCGTACGCTGGCGAGATTGGCGAGATCGATCTCAATGAGGTCGAAGCTGCCGCCGTTTGCTGTGGCGGCTTGGCGTATTTGGGCGGTGACTGTTTCGCCTTTGGTTAGATCGCGCGCGGTGCCAACTACGTTCGCGCCGTGGGCCGCCAGGGATCTGGCGGTTTCGACTCCGATTCCGGCGGAGACGCCGGTTACCAGGATTCGTTTGCCTCGTAGATTGATGCCGGATAGAACTTCGTCGGTAGTGGATGTCGCTCCGAATGTTTGCACCATGCGTTCCTCCTATGGGCGGTCCGCGTAAAGATAGGCCCGTTGAGAGGCTTCGGCGGCCGGCTTGAAACGGAGACTGTCTCCGCACCACATCAGATAATCGGAGTTAGTCTCCGGATGCAAGTTTTTTGAATTTTCTTGCCGGCGCCGGCAAAGGGCCAATCTGGGCCGATCAACTTGGACTCGCCACCCGGGCCTGGCGGACCGGGCGTGCGCGATCCTGTCCGTTCAGAAGCGCGTTGTGCTGGGGATTTGCTGCTGTTTTGAGCTGCTGCGACGCTCGGTGAGGAGATGGACCAGCCCGCATCTCCTCAAGTTGCGTTTTTGTCAGCTTCGCTGAAAGGCGATGAGCACGAGCGTTCCAGTTCCCTTGGCCACGGTGCTGGTGATCTTTGCCAACGTGCCGGCGGATAGCCACAAGACTTCGCCGCCATGAAGTTCCGTCGCGGCATGGCCGGGAATTTCGATTTTGAAGTCGGAATGGTCGCAGGCGATGATCAACTCCGGGGCTTCGGCTGCGTTTGCCGAATATTTGGCGGCGATAGCGAGCGCGATGGTATCGACGGCAATCTCGTCGGTGGCGAAGACGCCCTTGAGCGGCGAATCCGCGTCCGGCTGGCAATCTTCAACCGGCCCATCCACGATGTGCACGCAAAGATTTTTGGGCGTGCCTTGCGGCAGCAGCAGTTCGACCGTGATGTTGTTGAATCCAGAATCGTGCAAGGGCCGGATCGCGTGCGCGAAGCCGCCTTTGGAATAACCGATTTGCTGATCCTTCTGCAGGACTTCCGCTTCCGGCTTGCCGGCCACGGCGTTCATAAAATCGTTGGCGCCCAGGCTCACGGTCACGTAGGGCAGGTCATGCCGATGCACGAGCGTCGCTTCGTGCGCTGGAACATTGACGCGGAAGACGCGCACGTACGTATTTTCCAAAACTAATTTGTGATGCGGCTCTTCGGTGGCCGCCACATTTTGAGCAACGGGCGCGTTCTGCGGAACCGCGAGAAGGGCCAGCAGGCTTAGAACGAGAGTTTTCCCAGGCATGGGGGCACATGTTAAGTTGCTGCGGAATCGCAAGTCAATGAACGCTCAAGTTGCGCTCAGCGTGGTGGACGGCGGAATGGAGTTGCCGTGTTCATTCGGCGCCACGAACAGAGGAGATCATCATGCCAACGGAACTGAAGCCTGGGTTTTTATTCCTGCTGGCGTTCCTCAGCCTGGGCGCGATCTGTGTGTTCGCGCTGGTTTTGCCGGCCGCTCCGCCTGAATTGCCCGCGCCGCAGTATGACGCGAAGGGCGATCTGCTGCGGCCCGCGGACTATCGCGACTGGGAATTTCTCTCGGCGGGTTATGGCATGAACTACAGCCCGGCGCCGAACAGCCACGAGCTTTTCACCAACGTCTTCGTGCAGCGCTGAGCGTATCAGGAATTTCTGAAGAGTGGCAAATGGCCGGAGCGCTCGATGTTTGTGATTGACGAACGGAATGGCGAGAGTAAAGGCTCGATCAACAAGACCGGACACTTTCAAACGGAGCTGGCGGATTTGGCTGTGGAAGTGAAAGACTCGGCGCGGAATCCTGATCGGTGGGCGTATTACAAGTTTCAGCCGGATGCTGGCGCCGCCGCCGGCGAGCCGAAGGGCAATTGCTGGGCTTGCCATGACCAGCACGCCGCGGTGGAGCATACCTTTGTGCAGTTTTATCCAACCTTGAAACCAGTGGCGAAGAAGTTCGGGACCTACAATCAGGCGCGGGAAAAGGAGTGAGTGGTGCCGGCTACCGAACTGGGTTCGCATGCCGCGCCTCCGGGCTGGACTGACGGTAAGGCGATGAGTTGCGGAGGCGCTTCGCGCTGGAGCGTTTCGTGGGGCGGGCCTCTTCGGAAAAGCGGCGGCAGAGCCGCCGCACTCTACAATGGGCTGGGCGCGGTTCAGGGTGAGTCGCTTCGCGGTAGGGATTGGGGCGGGCGGCGCGCTTCGCGTCTTGTGGCCCAAGGAGCGCGGGGACTTGGCGGCTCGGTATAAGGGAGCGTCTAAACCCGCACCCTTTGCTGAGAAGCAAAGCGCAAAGAGTGCGGCACCCGGAAAGGCAACGGCAAATGGCCTACCTGAAGGTGGCCGGTGCGTAGAAACTTTTGGAAATGAAAACGCCGGCGGAGGAGGTGGTGCTTCCTCGCCGGCGTGTTTTGATAATTAGGGCTTGTTTGGTTTGCGTTTATTTTTTGCGCTTAGGATTGTGAAGTTTCGGCGGTTTCGGCCTTCATGGCGGCGTCGAAAGCTTCGAGGTCGAGTCTGGCGCGCTCGGCTAGATCTTGGGGCGAGCCGACGCCGTCTTCCCAGGCAATGCCGTCGTTGCCGATGGCGCCTTCGAGTCCGGGTTCCGCTTTCTTCTGCAGGCGCTTTTCGGCCTTGGAACGTGCTTTGTCCTGGCGCTTCATTTCCTTCTGCCGTTTCTTAAAGGTGGTCGTCATCAGGTTGCTCTCCTGGGTAGAGGTAGGAAATCAAACCACGTCTACGCCGCGTCCGCAAAATGCAAAGGAGGAACGCGTTTAAAAATAATTACCAGCGAGGTTCGCGTGGCTGACGCGCGACTTCGCTATAGTCCTCGTTCGAAAAACGTCCCTTGCCGCCGCCCGGTTTTCCGCCTTTGCCGCGCGGGCCGCTGCTGCCTTTATCTTTGTCGTAACCGCCGCCGCTATTGCCGCCGCTGCGAGGACCGCGCGGGCCACCGCCACCACTGGCTTCTTTCGGGCGGGCTTCGTTCACTTTAATGTTGCGACCGCCCATGTCTTTGCCATCGAGAGCGGCGATGGCGGCTGCCGCTTCCGCGTCATTGACCATTTCCACGAAGCCGAAGCCGCGGGCGCGTCCGGTTTCGCGGTCCATCGCAACGTGAACACGAGCAAGCTGGCCGAATGGCTCGAAAAGGGCTTTGAGATCAGCGGAAGTGGTCTGGAAACTCATGTTGCCGACAAAGAGGTTTTTCATGCTGTCTCCCTGCACCACCGCGAACCCAAATGGCCAAACAAAGCCGAGCACGCAACAGGCGCGGGCGGGGCAATGCGTCTTGCGAACGGATAAGTGATTGTAACACGAATGTAAAGAGAAGTCGCCGGGGTCTTGGCGACTGGGCCGGCGCGGCGCCGGCGGGCTTCTAGTCATTGCGCTATTAGGTTTGCGAGTTCATAACTTGGCAGTGGCCAATACGACGAGTGCAATTTCGAACCAGCGCGACTATTTGGATTTATTAAGTGAGAGATCACGGAGATGGGTGGCAAGAGTTGGGATGCGGGCGGCGGCTTTAGGATTTCCCAATAAACAACGATCGTTGTGCCTACTCTTGTAACGCCCAGGAGTAGGCACACGTCATATAGCTCCGGAGGCACCCCTATGCCGCTCTCCCTACTACGGATTTCGAAAATTCTTGTGGTGCTGGTAATTCTGACGATGGCCGGCGCAACCCGCACTCCCGCGCAAGAAGATCCAGCCGCCTCCGCAGAGCGGGCGAACGACGAAGGAATTCGCCAAGTTCAAAAGAACTTGCGAGAGGCGCAGGATGCCAATACGGGCCCGGCGCTGCCGCCCAACTACCCGTACAACAACACTGCGGTGTCGACGTCCTCGATTCCGGTGGCGGCCTTGCGGCCGGTCTATTTGGTGAAGCCCGGAACTTATTCGCAACCGGTGACGGTCAAAATGACCGACGACACGCGCGGCGCGATCATTTACTACACGACGGACGGGTGGACGCCGACGATCAATTCAAACCGGTACATCGGACCGATCGTGGTCGATTCGACGACGACGCTGCAGGCGATGGCGATTGTGCCGGGCATCGGGCGAAGTCTGGTGGCCAGCGGTCGGTACGAGATCACCGGCGCGGCGAATTCGGCGACGCCGAATGTTACCGCCGCGACTGAGAACGGCGGAGGGCAGGCGACCATTTTATCCCGAGGGACGCGGGCTGAATTTGTGTTCACCGGCAGCGTGAGTTCGAAGAACGCTTCGGTGGGAGATCGAATCCCGGTGGCGCTCGTGGCGGACTTGACGGTCGGCGGAGTGGTGGTAGCGCCGAGAGGAACGTCCGGGACGGTGACGATTATTCAGGTGGATCACAACGGGATTTACGGAGCGCCCGGCGCGCTGGTGTTTCAAGTTGATCCACTATCGATCAACGGAGGCGTAATCGAGCTGCAGGGATCCGAAGAGCTCGATGGCGAAGACGCCGTCGAGTCGTACCAAACTTCGTTGATCCCGGTGTGGGGCCAAATGTCGCTGTTGAAGCACGGCAAGGATGCGGAGATTACTAAGGGCATGGCGTTCAGCGCCTATGTGGACCGGGATGTTCCGCTAACATCTTTACGGTAGAAATTTGGCTGCTCGGGGTGGCGAAATCGTCTATGATGCACGGCGTGACGCACGAACCATTTCGCGTAGTGCAAGAGCCGAATTCGAACGACCAGCAGACCATCTTGACGATCAAGGGCGCGATGACTTCGTCATCGGCGGCGGCATTTGTCGAGGCGATTGCGGCGGTGGCTTCGCAGCGATTGATATCTGGATATGACCGAAGTGCCGTTCGTGGATTCGATGGCAGTGGGGTCGCTGGTGCGGGCGTTTGTGGCGTGCCATAAGTCTGGGCGCAAACTGGCGCTGGTGGGATTGGGACATCGAGTGCAGAACGTGCTGCATTTGACGGGCATCGGGCCGCTTTTCGATGTGTACGCGACGGTGCCGGAAGCTGAAGCCGCCCTGGCTTAGAGCGCTTAAGCAATTCTTCAAGATTTAAGTTTCATCCTCCCTTTTGAAAGTCTGAGAGTTCCCTTCCATTCGAGATAAAAAGACGGGCAGGAGGGATGCGAAATTCGGAGTATCCTTGTGCCGTTGCAGGCGGACTGCGGGGGCTTGAGCTTCGTAGCTGCGAATGCGCAGGGATATTCTTTCCTCGAAGGAACACTCATGAAAAGCATCGTGCTGCTCGGGCCGACTGGAACGATTGGACAGCGGATTCTGGCGGAAGCGCTGACGCGGGGGCATCACGTGACGGCGGTGGTGCGGGAGACTTCGCGGACCGGGGAGCATCGCGCCAATCTGGATTACCGCACCGGAGATATTTTCAAGCCGGAAACGATTGCTGCCGCGGCGGTGAGATCACGATGTGGTGGTGAGCGCGTACGGCCCGGGCACGGGAGACGCGAGCCTGGTGGTAAAGGCGGCACATTCGTTGATCGAAGCGCTGACCCGGGTGGAACCGATTCGGCTGATCGTGGTGAGTGGCGCGGGCAGCCTGGAAGTGAAACCGGGATTGCAGTTGGTGGACGCGCCGGACTTCCCTGCGGCGTGGAAGCCGGTAGCGCTGGCGCATCGCGAGGCGCTGGAAGTTTTTCGCAAGGCGGGAATGGCGGAGTTCGATTGGACGGCGGCGTCGCCTTCGGCAATGATCGAGCCGGGAACGCGTACTGGGAAATACCGCACGGCGACGGATCAATTGATTGTAGACGCGCAGGGGAACAGCAGAATTTCCGACGAAGATTTCGCGGTGGCGATTTTGGACGAGATCGAAAAGCCGAAGTACGTGGGGCAGAGATTTACGGTCGGATACTAGTCCCGCGACAGTGACGACACGATTTTCCAGACTTTCCAGCCCAGCAGATCCTGGTACTGGCGACGGCAGTAACCTCGTTGTAACGGTTTTTTGCGATCCTGAAGCGGCCCTAGGGTGAATCGGGTATTCCGAAACTTTAGCAATCCAGTAGGGTTGGAACGGCGTATTGGGATGTTGGGCAGATTTTGGGGTGGTTACCAACGGCTTCACCGCTGAAACAGGAATAGACGCAGGGTCCGCTTCCCGGCCAGGCCCGGGTGAATTGGATTCAGAAATGGATCGCCCGAAGTGCAGAGCAGCCTCCCGGCCGGCTTACATCTGAAGGGGAAAGCACACATGCATTTCTTGCCGGAACAACTGACGGGGCTTCCAGAATCGAGCGACCGACGGACACGGGTGCGCCGAAATCCGTCGGCGATCGCTTATCTGGATGCGGGCGAAGGCAACGGCGGAATTGTGTTGAATGTGAGCGAAACCGGGATGGCGATCGCGGTGGCGCAGGCGTTGACCGATGACGAAATTCCGGTGCTGAGCTTTCGGCTGCCGCAGCTGGATCGGACGTTTCAGGCGGGCGGCGAAGTCATCTGGTGCAGCGCTTCGAAGAAGAGCGCGGGCGTGCGGTTTGTAAATCTGGACGAGCGGGACCGCTCGCAGATTCGGAATTGGATTCGCGCGGAAATCGTGGAGGCGGAATTGAAAGCGCCGGTGGAGCGCGCGACCGAAACAACCACGAGCGGCCCGGCGAAGTCGATATTGGTGATGCCCTCGCGGGCGGCGCGAAAGGCGGCGGGAGAGGAAGAGTCCGAAGCGGCGCGCGATGAAGCGCGGGCGGCGGAATTTGATCGCATGTTCCCTTCCGAGGCGGAACTGACGGGATTAGCAGTTTCGCCGGCGCCGATGGAAAGCGATGCTAGCCGCGGCGAAGGTTCGTTGACCTTGGCCGGGGATCACGACGACGTGGAGCTCGCGGCAGAAGCGTTTCACGCTTCGCTCGAGCCGCACACGGAAGAGGTGGTCGCCGAGAATGCGGCGAGCGATGCGCTGAACGAAGTGGCGGCGCCTGCGAATCATGATTGGCGCGAGGAGTGGGAGCAGTTTCACATCGAGCGGGAAAAATTGGAGAAGCTGCGGTCGAGCGAAACCAGTTGGGAGCTGCCGCGAGCGTTTTCGACGCCTTTGCCCGAGCCAGCAGTTCCCTTGGCTGGGGTTCCGGAGACGGCCGCGGCTGCGGCTGCCGCTGCGACGGTTCAAGAATCCGGCGAGCCCGTGGCGGAAAAGAAAGACGAAGCGGCTCCGCGGAAGATTTTCGTGCGCGCTGGCTCGATCGGTTTGGATTGGTATCAGGCGCCGAAGGCCGGCGCGAACCGCGCGGATGCAGTTGTTGAGGAGCGGACCGCGCCATTGGCGCGCGAGGCCGCGCGAGTTAACGCGAAGCCGCCAAAGACCGAGAAGGATGCGCTGAGCATTGCGGCACTGTGCGTGATGCTGGTGCTGATGTGTTTCATTCTTGGATATGCGATACAGCCCGGAGCATTTCGGTGGTCGTCGTTGAAGTCGAACGCGGCCGCTGAGGAAGCGCAGGGCGCGAGCAGCGCGCGGGTGCGGCCGGCCAGCGAGCAAATTCCAGTTGTGACGGGACCTGGTGAAGTGGGAACTCTGCCCGTCGATGCGGCGCGCGGCGCTGGCTCGCCGGAAACGAACGAGCCAGCCGTGGAGGCGACGAATGCGCCGAAGTTGGCTGCGCCGAGTGCGCCGCCCGCGGCGAATAGCGCGGAAGAACGGAGCGCGCCGGTCGCGAACCCTCCAGTGACCTCGAGCCGTGATACTGCGGCAAAAACCGGGAACAACGTGACGGCTAGCGCGGCAACTCCTGTTGGAGTTGGCGCAGCGCCGGCGGCTGCGGTGGCAAACGGATTTCCGGAAACAATAGACGCCCCGGTGCCGGTTTCATTTTTTCCGGTGACGGCGCCGTCGGCGGGAAGTCCGGCGAAATTGATGGTACTGCCGGAAGAAACAATTTTGCAGACGCGCGATATTTTGATCCGTTCGCATCAATTTCTTTTTGTGCCGCCGCTGCCAGGAAACGAGTCGACGCACGAGCTGGAGCGCGTGCATCTGGGCGATCGGATTGCCAAGATCGATCCGGCGTACGCACCGAAGAGCCTGGAGGGATTTCAGGGCAGTTCGATTCATTTGCGATCGACGATCAGCGCGGATGGCAGCGTGGCGGATGTGCAGGCGATCAGCGGGCCGACGACTTTGATTCCGGCGGCAGTGAATGCCGTGCGGCAATGGCGTTATAAGCCGACCGATATCGATGGGAAACCGATCGCGATTGAGGAAGACATTGTGATTGAAGTGCGGCCGAGCCATTCGTAGAAATGCGCGCACCGAATGTGCAAAAGTTTTGTAGTGAAGATTTTTGGGAGCTGTACACGGATTACCCGAGAGCTTCAGAACGAGAAAAGGATAAGAATTCGCAGGACGGAGGGGTCAAATGAAAATGACGAAGGGCGGGATTTTCCTGGCACTTATATGGCTAGCAGCGGCGAGCGTAATGAGCCCGTTGGTGCGGGCGGATGCGGACGGAGCGGCGAAGCAAACCCACGTGACTCTTTCCTCGGCGGAGCAGGTGCCGGGTTCGGTGCTGGCGGCCGGAACTTATATTTTCAAGCAGACCGGGAGCCAGTCGGGCTGGGCGATTATTCAGGTGTACAGCAACGATGGATCGGCTTTGATGACCACGATTCTGGCGTATCCGAATCCGAAGGTGGCTTCGAACGGGCAGAACTTCGTGACCTATCCGGCGAATGGATCGGGAACGATTCCGGCTATGGAAGGAATTGTGTTCACTGGCGACTCGACGGTGGAACAGTTTGCGTATCCGAAGACGGTGGCGGACCAGATTGGCGCCGCGAATCACACGCGGATTCCGACCACTGGAACAGATGATGCGTATCCGAGCGCGTTGCCGGATGCGGCGAGTTCTTGGTCGGCTCCAGTAACTGCGGGCAATTTTAGCGCAGACGCTTCGGCAGGGACGCAGCCAGCGGATGGAACGATGACGGCGCGGACCCAGA
This sequence comes from uncultured Acidobacteriota bacterium, assembly GCA_963711325.1. GTDB lineage: Bacteria > Acidobacteriota > Terriglobia > Acidiferrales > UBA7541 > Palsa-295. The sequence continues at coordinate 1,523,143 of CAVQDR010000003.1, forward strand.
AATTGCCGGCGACGGCTAGCCCGCTGCCTTTGATTCTGCTGATCGGGTTGTTCGCGGTCGTGGGCATCGTGATTTTGCGCAAGGCGATTGCGGCTTCGTAAGATTTTGTACGGCAAGGTTGATGGGGATGGAATTCTGGCGCTGGAGCTTCTAGCGCCAGAATTCCGTTTTTCTGTTTTGGCGGCGGCGGCAAAAGTTCTGAGATGAAAGAGCGGATCGCAAAAATCGGGAGACGGGCTCGCGTCTGGCTGGGACAGCCAGTCGATAGGCCGGATTTCACGCGCATTTTCAAAACGCCGAAGACGGAGCGGACCCGAAACATATTGCGGCGTGCGGAAATTTCTTTGTGGATTGTGGCGGTTGGGACGATTGGATACTGCTCGGTGGCGTATGCCAGCGCGGCAGTGCACCAGCGGCGGGAGAAAGCGGCGCTGAATGCTAGTTTCACGGAGATGTCTTCACATCCTGCGGCAGTGCCGGGTGCGGCGCAGGTGGTGGCGCGAGAGGCCGGAGATTACGGAGTGCTGGGTGTGGTGGAAATTCCGCGGCTGAATATTTCTTCGGTGGTGGAAGAGGGCGTGGATTCGTCGACGCTGTGGGAAGCCGTGGGACATATTCCTGGAACCGCCATGCCGGGGACGGCGGGAAATTCGGCGTTGGCGGCGCATCGGGATACGTATTTCAGCGGTTTGGGTGAAGTAGTCGTGGGCGATGAGATTGTTTTTCGTTCGGCTACGGCGCGGTTTGGGTATCGCGTGGAGTCGATGAATATTGTTGATGCTAACGCGACGGATGCGCTGCCGGATTCTTCAGTGCCGACTTTGAGTTTGATTACGTGTTACCCGTTTCATTATGTTGGCTCGGCGCCGAAGCGATTTATCGTGGTGGCGCGGGCGGAAGTTGCCTCTCAGCAAGCCGGCCAGTAATTTTTTCCCTAAAATTCAAAAGCGAAATGCGGCGAGACCTTCAGTTGGTTTTATTTCCGAGGCCATGCGTTCCGTTCATCCCACCCCGCCTGTCCGGCGCTCACCGGTCGCCGTCATTCTGAGCGGAGCGAAGAATCTCATCCAGTGGTGAATTGCGCGGGTCATCACGTCGAACGCGGCTTCGTCGTGGTGGTCTGGGCGCGGGAGCATGGATGAGATTCTTCGTCGCAAAAACCGCTCCTCAGAATGACGGCCAAGGTCCGTTGGTCGGTAGGACGGTGAGGGCCGTCGCGGCGCGGTTGCGAGGTCACAGTCTTTGTGCCCTCCCGCCTTTCTCTGTGTTCTCTGTGTTAAATCTTTAGGTCTCGCAGGAACGGATTTTCAACTGTTTGGTCGGCGGGGCCGACTTAAGCGGGTTTGCGGGCGGCGATCCAGAGCGAGTCGCTGGTGGGGAGGCTGTCGGAGATGGGGCGCGGGAGGGGGTCGAGGCCGGCGCGAGTGAGCATGGCGGCCAGGGTAGCGGGGGTGAAGTAGTTGCAGTGGGCGGGGATGTGGAAGCCGCACCAATCGAGGCCCATGACGCTGCGATTCCAACTGGCGAAGTTGGGAGTTTTTAGGATGGTGATGCCGCCGGGTTTGAGGAGGCGATAGGCGGCATGGAGGCCGGCGAGTGGTTGCCATTCGTGTTCGATGTAGCCGAATTGGGTGACGACGTCGAATTGGGCGGCGGGAAATTTATTGTTCGCGATTTCGGTTAAGGGGCCTTCCTGGATTTTGCTGGGGCTGATTTTTTGGCGGGCGCGTTCGGCCAGGCGCGGGCTGAGTTCGATGCCGAAGACATCGAACTGCTGCGCGGCGCGGGCCAGAAAGCTACCGTCGCCACAGCCGAAGTCGATCAGTTTGCCGGAATTTTTCCAGCGGGTAGTTTGGGCCAGGAGGCGCTGGTTGGTTTCGGGTCTTGTTTTTTTCACGATGTTGGAGAAGGCCAGGAGCAGCGGGGTTTTTTGGGTGCGGCGCGCGGTTTCTTTTTCGTAATCGTCGATCCAGTCGTGATCGTCGCGCTGGGTTTCGTAATTCATTTGGCCGTCGAGGAAAACCATTTCGCAGCTCGGCGCACTGGACGATGTTCCAGCCGTCGCGTTGGTAGAGCGTGCGGCGCGGGAGGCATTCGCATAGCGGGCAGGGGCGGGTGATCTGGCGATGATCGAGTGGCATTGTTTTTGATGCTGACATTTTGGTTGGAGGAAATATTTTATCGCGGCGCGCGGCGGAAACAAATTTCGGCGGCCCGAGTGAAGCGATTGCCGGCGAAATAGAAGCCTGACCGGTTCTCGCGGAGTGCGGTGGCACGTCCGCCTCTCAGGACGGACCACCGCCGGCCACCCAAGATTACTTCCAGCAACACGTAGCCTCGAACCACGCCCCGCACGCCAGCGACGGCGCTACGGTTTCCTCACGCGAGCCGCTGCATACCGACTTGTACGTTTAGGCCTTCGGATGAGCGGCTGGGCCGGACCCTCTTTGGGCCTCCGCGACGTGCCAGGAAAAAGTAAAACTGTCCGCCGAGTGTGCTCTTCATATCGACCACCTGTTTGCGCGCATGCAGCGTCTTAATACATACGAAGCAAAGACAAGCGCCATGACGAGAATCGGATCAAGTTTATCCCAAGTACTGCCACTGCGATTCAGGTGTGAATAGGAGGCGAGTAAAAGATCGATCGTAAGACCAGCATAAACCCACTCGGTCAATCGAGGCACATTGGGAATCAGAAGGCCCAGGCCACCAAGGATGTGGGTCACGCCAATCAGAGGGATGATATAGAGCGGATATCCGAGCTCTTGATTGACAATCCTCCATTCGCCGGGATCGTGAATTAGATATAACATTCCAAAGTACACCCAGATGAAGGCGAGAAGGCCGGTTATTACCATCGCGGCTATTTGAGTTGCTCGACCTGCTGCGGGTTTATCTATTGTGTTTTCATCTTTCATATAAAAGCGATCCTTTTCTTGCGGTTGAAATGGTTTAATCGTTCTGCAACAGTCGGCTGATACACAACAGACCGGCGCACCCCGTTGACGCGTTCCTGCGCGGTCAGGCAAGGCTGACCTCGCTGGAACGGGCTCAGGCCGGTGCCCAACGAGCTGACGACGGCATCGCAGCTGTTCAAACGGAATGGCCTTTCGCCTTGACGGCCTGCTGAGCAGCCGCGAATACATCGCGTGCGGACGTCGTACCCGCTACGTGCTCCGTACCCGTGATTCCGAGGTCCATCCATCCCGCGTTCACGCTCTCAAACATTTCTTCGGCAGGTCCAGTGTGGCCCTTCGGGACGCCGAACTGCTCGAACGCTTCCGCCCACCCTGCACGCGGGACGGCAAAGGCTTTTACGTCGCGTTTTAGGACTTCACCCAATTGTTCCGCCACTTCATCCGCGCTTACCATCGAACCGAGCTCGATAACGCGATGCCCTGACCACGCCGGCCCGGTCAGAAGCTTTGCTACCTCTGCGCCGATGTCGTTTGTCGCGACCATTGTTGATTTCCGGTTTGTAGGATTGTAGAAGACCGGTAGTGTTCCGCCTTGGGCGGCCTGTAAGCCGAAAAGAAAGTTTTCGAAAAATCCGCCTGCGCGCACAAATGCGATCGGAGATGGCAGGCTGCGAAAAGCTTGCTCCAAAAGCGATAAGGCCGTGATCATCCCCAGCCCGCTTGTTCTATTCGCGCCCATCGACGAAAGCGCTACCACCCGCGGCGGCACTGCCTTGGTCAGCGCCTCGACATAGTTCGCAATCACGTCCTTTGCTTCTCTGTAATCAGGCGAGGGTGCCCATACAGCCGGCAACATAACAAACGCGCCCTCAACACCTTTGAGCGCCGCCGCTATGGCTGTCGCATCGTTCCAGTCTCCATCCACCAACTCCACGCCTTGGTCTGCCCACTTCGCCGCTTTCTCGCGATTGCGCACAAGTGCTCGCACCTGTTTGCCTTGCTTCAGCAGATGCCGCGCGGTGGCGCCCCCAACGTTTCCAGTAATTCCCATGACTAAATACATGGTCGTTTTCTCCTTCATCGCATTCTCCTTTTGCCTCGTATTTGGCCGCCCATCCAAATGAGCGACCTGATCATTGGATGCCCATGAAAACCATTGGTTGCAAAATAATCAGCGGTTATACATACCACTGGTTGTAAATCAACAACCGGTCGCAAGAGTCGTCAAAAGAGACTAAGCTATTGAAGTGACATCCACATCACCAAGTCGCCGGGTAGAGCGTAAGGAGAGGTTGCGGGGCGAAATCCTTGCGGCTGCCAGCAAAATGTTTGCCGATCGCGGCTACGAAGCCGTGACGCTTCGCGCGATCGCTAAAGAGATCGGCTACACGCACGCCGTGATCTACCAGCATTTTCCTGACAAATGGCATATTCTTGCCGAGTTGAGCAGGGAGACGATCGGGCTGCTGATTCAGAACTTCGACGCGATTGCCGCTGAACATCCTGCACCGAAAGAGCGTCTTTTTGCGACTTCACGTGGCTTGATTCAGTTCTGCACTGCCCATCCACAGCAGTTCCGCAACGTCTTCTTCGGGCCGGAGAACCGCAACGGCATCCGCGCTGGACAATATATCAACGACATTGGCACGCCTTTGTTCCAACGTTTCGTACAGCTCTTTTTCGATGTTGCCAAGGATGAAGGATTGCCGAGTAAGGATGACATGGTGGTAGCCCACACCTGGTGGTACACGATCTTCGGCCTCGCCACGCTCATGGTCATCCAAGGGGTTGTGCCTGACTTGCCTGACCAGACTCTCGTGGTCGAGCAAACGATCGCCACGCTTTGGGCGGGCGTTCAGGCTGTTCCGCGATTGCCGAAGAGCGCAGTCTCCAAGCGATCCGGCCGATCCAGTGCCTCAAAGCACTAGCGACTCTCTCTGCTTCGGAGCGTCGGAGGTATGCGAGCGGACACTTCGACGATCAGCGGCTCGAAGACCCAGGGCTTCGTTAGGGGGCTCGGGCGGGTGGCCCACCGTTGCCGCTGGTCGCTCTGGGCCCCTCACCATACCAATGTGGCAGTTGCCCGTGCAGTTGACTTGCCTTTGATTTTCCTTTTCGGGGTGCCGATCTTGGCCGGTTCTGCAAAGGGTGCGCAGCGTACCCTTCATCGCCCTCGGCACCAGCTCGAAAGACGGGCTGGCCAGCGGCAACTGCATTTTATGATCTCAGTGCGGCGAGCAAGCCGACGCACTCCATCGAGAACTACGGCAGCCATCGAAACAGAGAATCCGGAGCGTGAAGTCAAAATCCGCACCCTCCAAAAAACGAAGGATGCGGCACCCGTAAAGGATAAGACCATCGCCTGCAGCAATGGTGAAGGGTGCGCCACCCGCCCTGTCCCTGCATCGAAACTGCGGTTAAGAGTGCACAACCCACAACCCATACTGCAGCGATAGACGTTGAATCTGGAATTCCCCTGTAAGTTGATCATTCCCCGGTTGCCGAAGGTAGGCCGGATGTGGCTTCGTCAATGATCCTGGACTCTTGCCGCGTCTCAAGTCCTGATGAACGCGGTCAACGGAGAAGTGGAGTACTAGACCGGCATTTGTCCGGTAACGCGACGAACCAGGAGTTGGCTCGCTTACTGCGAAATTCAACGTCCTCAGAATCACCAGAATGCTACGCTCGACAACGTGCCATCGCAATGGTTAACCGCAGGTCGTTCTGTCCGAATCTACATCGCATGCGGAATTTCCGTGGCTATAAACTTCATTTGGCTCGCACTGGACGCACTGATGACACGCACCGAATTCCCGCCTCCAAAGCTCGCATGGATCGTAAATAAACTAGGAGCACCAGGCGGTGGCATCGCCGATTGGGTCGCGCCGTCCGGGCACAGCGTGTTCTCGGCCTTGACCGGCATTGCTATAGCGATTACGGCTTCGATAGTTTTCTATGGTGCTGTCATATGGGCTGCGTTGGAACTGCTGGCGTGGGGACGTAGCGCGCTGCGTGACCAGCCGTCCGCCTGACGGTGGGTCTGTCCGTTGAATCCAGAGTCGACCTTGCAAAAAATACTCGCGCTGCATATAGATCTGCTTCGCTTAGGGTCGGAGTCCAGGTCGAGGCGCCTATCCCGCGTTTCGACCCAATGTCCAGTAACGCGGGTGGTCTCAATGGGTCGATGCAACAGTTGCGCGAAGTTTACTCGCGGGGGTTTGAAAGCCCAAAGTTTTTCGCGGGCGCTGATTGAGCCGCCGCGCGATCTTGTCGAGTTGAGGTTGGGTGCGGCGCCACACCTCGGTCCGCTGGGCCTCGGAAAGTTGCACGTATCGCCCTTGCGCCATAAACATCACCTCGCAGAAAAGATTTATATCAGGTGATGTTGCATCGACCCATTGAGACCACCGCCCTTACCGGAGATGTGGATTTCAGGTCTCCCGGTAAAGGCGCCCTGGACATCCACCGGGTCGCGTTTGAGCGGTCACTCACGCTGGCGCCGGGAGAAATGCGGCTCTGCCGCTGGGTTAGCGCGGCGTGGCCGCCTCATCGCGCAGCAGGACGACGTCGGATTCGAAGTGAGAACGCAGCACCCCGAGATTTTTCCCGTCCGGTGAGAACCGGAATGACGAAATTGTATCGGACTTGAAGCTGAGTAATCTGACGGCCATGAGAACCATCAAGCGGCTGTAACCACAGATTGTCCGTGCCGTTTTCGTGGATGGGATACACGAGGGCCTGCCCATCCGGCGTGAATTGCGGGCCGGCCGCAATGCGGGGATCGGGATCCAGCATGCGCCGCTGCAGGCTCAGGACCTGCATTCAAGGGCGACAAGAGCGATGTGATGAACGAGGTCTCCAGTCGTATCGCCAGTCGTGACGAACGCCAGAAACTTACCGTCGGGCGCGATGGCGAGTCCGAAGCTCGAAGACGGCGCCGGGTAACGCCGTTCCCGGCACAATGTCGGGCGATACGCCACCATCAATGCTCACTCGGTTGAGTTGAAGAGTTTGCAGGTCTTCATAGAACACCCACCGCCCGTCCGAGGAGCAAATCGGCGCAATGTCCTTTCTGCCATCAGTGAGTTGCTTTGGGTTTGAACCATCTGCGTTAACCCGCCACAGTACCCGCCTTGTTGCTGCCGGAATGGCCAGCCCAGATAAAGACGATATAGCGGCCGTCCTGGCAGCTCATCGGTTGAATAATTTGCGCAGCGGGGTCACTCAGGAGCATTGCCTTGTCTACGCCTTCAGTTGATATCCGCACCAGAGAATCGACATCATCGAAATAAAGGGCACCGTTACCCGCCCAGTCAAAAAAAATCGCGTCTGTTGACCTTCATCGGCGCGGGGTTGGGAGGATTCCCTGTGAAGCCGCCAGGCAGGCAGCAAGTAAAACGTTTGTGTAGCTTTTTGCTGGACCGTCGCAAGTGTTTTGCCGTCCGCCGAAAGAGAAAGCGTCTGATAGTTATTGGTATCCCTGGTAATGGAGCGAAACTGACCGGCGGGCTCAGATACAAACCAATCTGACTGCGCGCAAGCTTGTCGCGTTCGGTTGATAGGTCGCGATCAGGCCGCTCGAGTCAGGCAACCATGCCAAATCGTTCAACTGCACGTTGTTGAACCGGGAAAGCGTGCTTCATTTTTCCGGAAGGCACATCTTGTATTTGAATCATTCCCAGTGCCCCGTCGGCGCCGGGCGTTGCAGTGGCGATCTGCTTGCCGTCGGGCGACCAGACGACGGCGACACGGCATTTCGGAGTACGGGGCCATCCGCGAGGGTCAATTCACCGGTGCCGTCTCCATTGGCACGTAACCAGTTCGAAACTTTCCGGACGTCTGGATACATTCCGCGCAAAAAGATAAAACGCTGGCCATCCGGCGCGAAAGAGATCCGAGTATCAACGTTTTTCACGATCACCTGCGGCGTACCACCCAGCACCGGCGCACGAAGCAGATCGTGACCTCTCATCGAGTCTGTCCACCGCGCGAAGGAAATAGATGTAGTCGCCGTCCGGAGAAAAAGCGAGGTTTTGGTAAACAGCATCGGCCGGCGCAATCACTTGCGTGTCGCTACTGGTAGGGACGTTTCGAAACCAGAGGCTCTGTTTACCATTCTCCTCCAGTACGCTGAGCAGATATTTCGCGTCTGGAGAAATCGCCGCCGCAATGTTTTACCGTTGTTGGTGACTTGGGTGATCGTAAAATTTTCGAACGGCCGATGAGCTTTGCCGCTGAGAAATGAATAGAGTCCATAGCCTGCCGCCGCGATCAGCACCAGCACAATAAACGTGACGGCGGCCAAACCGAATTTGTGCTGCTTCGCCGCTTCCACCACCGCCGAACTTTCCAGGTGCGCGCGCGGCGGCTGAATCTTTCGGTGGCTCAGTCGGCCGCACCGGCATTTCCGGTTTAGGCTGCGCTCTAGCGATTCGTCCCGAATCTGTGTCGCGCTTGAGCCGCTGCAAATCCGCACGCAGATCCGACGCATGCTGATAACGCAGCCGCTGATCTTTCTCCAACGCCTTCTGGATGATGCGCTCCAATTCATCCGGCAATACGGGATTGAGCCGCGTGGGCAGCGGCGGAGCTTTATGCAGGATCGCATCGAAAATGGCCGCGGAAGTCGCGCCCACGAACGGCAGCGCGCCGGTAGCCATTTCATAAAGCACTGCGCCAAAGGAGAAAAGGTCGGTGCGCGCGTCCAGTTCTTCTCCCATCGCTTGTTCGGGAGACATATACAGCACCGTTCCCATTGCTGAACCGGGGCTGCTGAGCGCCTCCTCGGCCGTGACGGTCGGAAGAGCCGAGCCGTCATTCCCGGAAGCACTCGGCGCGGCGAGAGAATCTTGGCGAGGCCGAAATCGAGCACCTTGGTTTGTCGGCTACGCGTGCAGAAAATATTGGCCGGTTTGATGTCGCGGTGAACGATGTCTTTGGCATGCGCGGCATCGAGCGCGCTCGCCATCTGGATGCCAACGTCGAGCAATTCATCAAGGGGCAGCGGTCTGGCGGCGATTCGATGCTTCAGCGTGACGCCGTCGAGAAATTCCATAGCGATAAAGGCGTCACCGCCTTGATCGTCAATCTCGTAAATGGTGCAAATGTTCGGATGATTAAGCGCCGAGGCTGCTTTGGCTTCGCGTTGGAAACGGCTAAGAGCTTGCGGATCCTTCGCTACATCATCCGGCAGGAACTTCAGCGCCACAAAGCGGCCGAGCTTGATATCTTCAGCCTTGTAAACCACACCCATACCGCCACCACCGAGCCTTTCCACGATGCGGTAGTGCGAGACGGTGCGGCCGATCAGCGACTGCGAATCTGGCATGAGGCGCACATCTTAGGTCGCGGGGACGAATCAAGTCAACGAGAGGAGCCTGCGGCTAAGTCCTGGTTAACGCGGTTACCGGTGCGGTGACTGAAGCGGCGTGTGTGTACTTATGCTCCCTATACCCTCCGTGTTATCATGCATCGCCACTCTGTGTAGGCGCACCAACGGCCGCACGGGCAGGAGGAGCGATTTATGCGCGACTCGTCACGCCGATCGTCAGCGCGAAACGCGGCCGCCCGCCCGGGGCCGTCCGCACCCGACCCACATTTTCTAATCGCGCTTTCTGCGATTAGAAATCGCCGCAACCCAATCAAAACAAAGGATCGGTATGTTTTCTAATCGGCCCTATTTTCGGTATCTTTTCTACCCAATCGCACTTGACCCACATAATTTCCCCCGCCAAGTCCCTCCGCACGCCTTTGACTCTGCGGCGAGCTCGCCCCACGATCTTAGGGGGTCGGAGCTTTAGCTCCGACATAAACTCGGCGCGCAGCGCTTGCCTCCACGTCGCGCGAATCGCGTCGCTTACCAGACGCCGTTCGCGCATGCCGTTGCCTTTGTTTTTGCTGTGTGCACCTGCCCAAATATCTAATCGACAATTTCCGAACAATCTCGCGCGATTAGAAAACCCACTTAACCCCATGAATCAAAAGGCCGACCATGAATTCTAATCGACAATTTTTACGGCCCCCAATTCCCTTTTCCTTCGCCCCCTCTTCGGCCCGGCAGCCGAAGTGTGGTGGAGCGCTGCAGCAATTGCGTCGAAACCGAGCGGCTCGCGAACGCGTCAGTTCCCTTGCGGGTGCTTGAGTGGCCTGTCCATGACAGAATTGTTACAATGAGAGTGTCCGGGAAGATCGCGCTGAAATCGGCCGGAAGATAGTGGGATTGCGTTTATCCTCGCGGTTAGGAAAATACATCGAATGGCGGGACGGACGCTTTACGACAAGATTTGGCAGGCGCACATCGTGCGCGAAGAGCCGGGACAGCCGAGCCTCATTTATATTGACCGGCATTTGATTCATGAGGGGACTTCCCCGCAGGCCTTCGCGGGATTGAAGACGGCGGGACGCAAGGTGCGTCGGCCGGAACTGACTTTTGCGGTGATGGACCACTCGGTATCGACCAAGAACCGGCTGCTGCCGGTGATGGATGCGGACGCACGCGGGCAGTTTGAGGCGCTGGAGAAGAACTGCGCGGAGTCGGGCGTGCATTTGTTCGACATGCACAGCAAGAACCAGGGGATCGTGCACATCATTGGACCGGAGTTGGGGATTACGCAGCCGGGGCAGACGATTGTTTGCGGGGACAGCCACACTTCGACGCACGGCGCGTTTGGCGCGTTGGCTTTTGGAATTGGGACCAGCGAGATCGAGCACGTGCTGGCCACGCAGTGCCTGACGCAGTTTGGTTCGAAGACCATGAAGGTGGATTTTCAGGGGAAGCGGCCGCGCGGAGTTACGGCCAAGGACATGATTCTGGCGGTGATTGGGAAAATCGGAATCGCCGGCGGAACAGGTTACGTTTTCGAATATACGGGTGAAGCGGTGCGCGGGCTTTCGATGGAAGCGCGCATGACCATGTGCAATATGTCGATCGAAGGCGGAGCGCGCGCGGGAATGGTGGCGCCGGACGAGACGACATATAAATATTTGGAAGGCCGGCCGTTTGTGCCGCGCGGGAAAGAATTTCAGGAGCGCGTCGATTTCTGGAAGACGCTGCCGACGGACGCAGATGCGAAATACGACGACACTTTGACGATACGCGCGAGCGAGCTGGCGCCGATGGTAACTTGGGGAACGAATCCGGGAATGGTCACGGAGGTTTCGAGCCGCGTTCCAGATCCGTCATCGTTCAAGGATGCGGTGGATCGCGAGGCGGCGACGCGAGCTTTGACCTACATGGATTTGAAACCGGGAACGTTGATTGAAGATATTCCGCTGGACCGGGTGTTCATCGGCTCGTGCACCAATTCGCGGCTGGAAGATTTGCGGCTGGCGGCGAAAGTGGTGGCGGGCAAGCATGTTTCGAAATCGTTGAAGCAGGCGCTGGTGGTGCCGGGTTCGCGCGCGGTGAAAGTTGAAGCGGAGGCCGAAGGCCTCGACAAGATTTTTGTGGCGGCGGGATTTGAGTGGCGCGACGCGGGATGCAGCATGTGCATCGGGATGAATGACGACGTGCTGCTGAGCGGCGAGCGGTCAGCGAGCACTTCGAACCGGAATTTCGAAGGGCGGCAAGGCAAGGGATCGCGGACGCATTTGGTGAGTCCGATGATGGCAGCCGCGGCGGCGATTGAAGGGCATTTCGTGGATATACGGAAGTGGAGCGCGGCGGAGGGAGCCGAATAATGGAGCCGTTCATCAAGCATACGGGATTGGTGGCGCCGATCGACCGGGTGAATGTGGATACGGATCAGATGGTGCCGAAGCAATTTTTGAAATTGTTGACGCGGGAAGGATTCGGGCGGGTCTTGTTTTACGACTGGCGCTATTTGCCGGGAGAGAAGCCGAATCCGGAGTTTGTTTTGAATTTTCCGCGGTACAAGGGCGCGTCGGTGTGTTTGGCGCGGGCGAATTTTGGATGCGGCTCAAGCCGGGAGCATGCTCCGTGGGCCATTCTGGATTACGGGTTCCACGCGATTCTGGCGCCGAGTTATGCGGATATTTTCTATAACAATTGTTTCAAAAATGGGATTTTGCCGGTGACTTTGACCAACGAGCAGATCGACGAGCTGTTTGCGCGGACGGAGAAGAACGTCGGGTACACGGTGACCGTGGATTTGGAAAAGCAGGTGGTGACGGACGGCATGGGGATGAGTTATGCGTTTGAGATCGATCCGTTCCGGCGGGATTGTTTGTTGAAGGGGCTGGATGATATTGGGCTGACTTTGGTGCATGAGCCGAAGATTTCGGCGTTTGAAGAGAAGAATCACAAACATCCGGTGATGTATGAGGCCGTGGATGTGAAGCATCATTCGGAGACGCCGACGGCGGCGCGACATAACTGACGTTAACGCCTGAGCGCTGCGTACGGAAAAGCAGATGCTTCGCTTCGCTCAGGATGACAGCAAAACTTCCCACAGTTCCCTTCCTCTTATTTATCGTCTAGTTGGTGGGCGCGGATTTCAGGTTCCGGAGATTCGGGCGCGATGGGCGACGAGCCTTTCAGTTCGGCCAGCAAAATTCCAGCAAAAATCAATGCGGCACCGCCCAAGATGCGCGGGCCTAGGTGTTCCCTGGCCACGATCCAGGAGGTGATGGCGGCGAAGACGGGTTCGAGGCTGATGAGGATGGCGGTATGCGTGGGCGAGGTGTATTGCTGCGACCAGGTTTGGGCGGAGAAGCCGAAGGCGGTGGAACCGAGCGCGGTGACGAGTACGGCGATGATTAGCGTGGGGCTCGAGTGCCAGCGCGGCTGTTCGAGGTGGGCGGCGGAGAGAAGCGGAATCGCGATGGTGGCGAGTATAGCGGTGGTGGCGACTTGGATCACGGCAAGGGCGCCGACGGAGTGGCGTTCGACGTAACGGCTGATGACGATCATGTGCAGCGCGAAGGCGACGGCGCAGCCGAAGACGATGGGGTCGCCGCGATTGAGGCCGCCGAGGCCTTCGGGTGGCACGGTGAGGAAATATAGTCCGGCGAGAGCGGCGAGGGCGCCGGCCCAAATCCATTTGTTGACGCCGCGCTTGCTGAAGAGGGCTAGGAGCAACGGGACGATGACTACGCTGGAGCCAGTGATGAAGGCGGCCTTGGAGGGCGTGGTGAATTGCAGGCCGGTGGTTTGGAAGGCGTAGCCGGCAAACATGAAGAAACCGATCTGAGTACCCGCCCAGATGGCGGGTCTGGTGAGACCGCGGAGCGAACGCCAGAAAAAAATGGACATGACGGCGGCGGCTAGGGCGAAGCGGACGGCGATGTAGACGAAGACGGAGACGTCGGCGAGGGCGTCTTTGACTACGACGAAGGTGGCGCCCCAGATAAGGGCGGTGAAACCTAGGGCGAGGTCGGCTTGGAGACGTTTGCTGAGCATGCGGGTGCGATTCTAACCTTAAAGACTGAAACACAGAGAACACAGAGAAGAGCTTGAGAACACGGAGAGTTTGGAGATGAGTTGGATTATTGCGCGGCGGGGGCGTTTGGGTTTTGGTAGGTGATGCGGCCGCCGGCGATGGTTAGGGTGACTGGCAGGGTGAGCAATTCGTTCGGCGGGATTGTGTTTAGATTTTTTGGGAATACTACGAGGTCGGCTTGCATGTTTGGGGCGATTTTGCCTTTGGTTTTTTCTTCGAATTCGGCGTAGGCGGAACCTTCCGTGTAGTCCTCTAGACAATTCTTCATGATGAGTTTTTCCTGGGGTTGCCAGCCGCCGGCGGGGCCTCCTTGGGGGAGTTCTCGAGTGACGCAGGAGTAGATGCCGCGGAGCGGGTTGATGGATTCGACTGGAAAATCGGTGCCGAAGGCTAGGTGGATGTTGTCTTTTTCCATGGTGCGCCAGGCGTAGGCGCCGAGGAGGCGTTGGGGGCCGATGCGGTCGATGGCCCAGCGCTGATCGGTGAGGAGATGCGCGGGCTGCATGGAAGCGATCACGTTTAGTTGGGCGAAGCGAGCGAAATCTTCGGGGGCGACGATCTGGGCGTGTTCGATGCGATCGCGGCGGTCGCGCCGGCCATTGGCGGCGAGGACGGCGGCGAAAGTGTCGAGGGCGACGCGATTGGTGCGGTCGCCGATGGCGTGAAAGGCGAGTTGGAATCCGGCGCGATCGCGTTCGATGGCGAAGGCGGTGAGTTTTTCGGGCGGGATGCGGAGAATTCCGGTGGCGTGCGGATCGTCGGAATAGGGAGCGAGCATGGCGGCGGTGCGGGAGCCGAGCGAGCCGTCGACGACTTCTTTGAGAGCGCCGGTTTTGAGCCAGGGGTCGGTGGTACCGCCATCGGTGCGCATTTGTTCGAGGCGGGCTAGCGGGACTTCGAAGGGCAGCCATTCGGTGATGCGGATGTTGAGTTTTCCGGCGCGCTGCAATTCTCGATAGACCAGGAAATTTTCCCAGCCGTAGTTGTCGGCATCGTTCGCGACGATGACGGAATTGTCTTGCACCGAAGTGACGCCGAACTGGGCGATGTAGTTGAAGAGTTTTTCGAAAATCCGGGCGCGCCGGGTGTGGCTGTAGGGCGGAATTAAATTGGTGACGAGATCTTTGGCGGCGTCTTCATCGAGCATGCCGGTGGGCTCGCCGGTTTGCGGATCGCGTTCGATGCGGCCACCGGGAGGGTCGGGAGTTTTCGCGGTGATATGCGCCAGTTGCAAGGCCAGGGAGTTGGCTACCGAGACGTGGCCATCGATGCGTTCGGCGACGATTGGATTTTTAGTAGAAACGGCGTCGAGATCCTGGCGCGTGGGGAATTTTTTTTCAGGCCAGAGGGTGTGGTCCCAGCCTTCGACGGAGATCCATTCGCCGGGGGCGAAATCGGGGAGGCGAGCGCGGATGCGCTGCTGAAATTCGGCTAGGGATCTTGCGCCTTCGGCATCCACTTCGATTTGGGCGTAAGCAGCGTTGGCGAGGTGAAGATGGGCGTCGTTGAATCCGGGCATGACGAATTGGCCGTGGAGATCGATGACGCGGGTGTGCGGGCCGATATATTTTTGGATTTCGTCGGTGGCTGATCCAGCGGGCGACGGCGCGTACGAAACTGCGACGATTTGTTCGCCGCGGATTGCTACGGCGCTAGCTGCGGCGTGGTCACCTTCGTCCATGGTTTCGATGTGGGCGTTGGTGATAATCAAGTCGGCTGGGACCGAGGCTGCGGCTGGGGTGCGTTCGCCAGCGTGGGAGTTGCCGAGAACGACAGTGAGAATGCCGGCAAGGGCTAAGAACGCAATGAGGAGTGCGGACTCGCGGCGAAACATTTTATTGCTGGAGGCCTGCGAGCAGGACGGTGGTGAGGAAGAGGCGCTTCAGGCCGAGTTCCCTGCCGGCGGGGTCGTACCATTCGTCGAGAGTGTGCGAGCCATTCGCTTTGCCGCCGCCACCGACGGAGATGGCGGGAATGCCGAGCGACAGCGGGATATTGGCGTCGGTGGAGCTGCGTTCGAGGCGCGAGCGGGTGCCGAGAAAACGATCGACGCTGCGGACGGAATCGAGCAGCGGAGAATTTTCGGGAAGTTTGCCGGAAGGGCGCAGGCCGAGCGAGCGAAAGCTGACTTGCAAAGTTCCGGCGGAATCGCGGGCGGCGCCGGCCATTTCCTCTTTTATGCCGGCTTCCATGGCGGCGCGCAGCGAGGTCTCCATTTTGGTGACTTCGGCTTCTTCTTCGGAGCGCAAGTCTACTTTGACGATGGCGCGGGCGGGAATGGAATTGACGGAGGTGCCGCCTTCGACGACGCCGAAATTGTAGGAGCTGCGCGGATCTTCGGGAACGGTGAGGCTGGAAAATTTTACGATGCCGCGAGCGAGCGCGGTGATGGGATTGGGCGCGCCGAAATCGGACCAGCTGTGGCCGCCGGGGCCGGTGATGGTGACTTCGAAACGGTGCGAGGCGATGCCCTGGGTGGTGATGTGTTCGGTGGAGGCTCCATCGACGGCGATGACGGCGGCGAGGCGCGGGCGATAGGTTTCGATGAGGGCGCGGATGCCGCGAAGATTGCCTTCGCCCTCTTCGCCAACGTCACCGGCGAAAATAATTGTTTTGTTGGTGCGGACATGGCCTTCGGAGAGGGCGCGGGCGACTCCGATGAGGGCGGCGAGGCCGGCGCCGTTATCAGCGATACCGGGGCCGACCAGGCGATTGCCATTTTTTTTGACGCGGACGTCGGTGCCGGCAGGAAAAACGGTATCGAGATGCGCGGCAAGGAGGATGACGCTGTCGGCGTCGGCACCGGGACGTTCGGCGATTACGTTTCCGGTTTTGTCGATCTGTACTTTTAGGCCGAAGGATTCGAGGAGGCTTTGGAGATAGGCGGCGCGTTTGGATTCGTTAAATTCGGGCGCGGGAATTTCGGAGAGCGCGATTTGCTGGGTGGTGATCCAGGCGACGTTTTTGTCGAGCCAGGCGAGGGCTTGCGCGCAAGTGGAATCGTCCGCGATTTTCTCGACGGATTCGGTGGCAGCGCGCGCAGAAAACGTGGCCATCACAAGAACGATACCGCAGATGTGGAGGAGTTTCACGGGTTTCTGGGTTTTGAGTTTAGCGCGGATTGGGGGAAGACGAGAAGGTGGCGAACTGCGGGGCTTACTTCGGTTGAGGGCTGGACAAGAAGGAGATCCTTCGTCGCGGAAGGCGCTCCTCTGGATGACGGCCAAAAACGGGGGGCGGTGAGGTGGCAGTTGTCGTCACCATCAGGAATTTCGGGCGGCGAGGCGATTTGCGGGGTACTTCGGTTTGGGCTCGCGCTTCGCGCTGGATTATTTCGGTGGCGGCGCCACGTTCGGAAAAGCGGCGGCAGAGCCGCCGCACTCTACATTGGGCTGGGCGAGGCTGGCGTGGTTTGCGTGAGTTGGGAGTGCGTTGCGGGCGGCGCGCCTGGCGGCAATGAGAGTCAGGCTGCGGTGAATCTGCAATCGAGGTCTCGCAGCGTGAAAAGCAGGTCCCTCGCTTCGCTTCGGGATGACAGACTTACTCTTGCGGCAGACAACCAGCGTGGACGGCGTGCCGGGGGAGCGCGCCTCGCGGCAATGGCGACTAGTGGGTTGCGGCGGATACGAGACTGAGGATTTCGGCGTCGGACATTACGGTTTGGGATTTTTTGGCGGCGGCGAAGATGCGGTCGACGGTTTCGTCGGTGGCGGGTAGGCCGCGTTTTTCGAGCCAGTAGGTGACGTTGGAGCGGCCGCTGAGGGGGCCGATTTCGATGATCTGGTCGAGGCCGAAGAGATGCGAGGGGACGCCGCTGTAGATGGCGTTGGCTAGTTCGTGGTCGTCTTTTTTATAGGCTTTGACGATGGCGGCGGCGTGGACTCCGGTGGCGGTGCGGAAGGCGTCGCGGCCGACTACGGGATAATTGGGCGGGATGGGAGTGTGGGTGGCTTTGGAGACGGCTTCGGAATATTTTTTGAGTTGGGAGAGATCGTGATCGATCAGGCCGAAGAGTTTGAGATTGACGAGCATTAATTCCATGGGGGTATTGCCGACGCGTTCGCCGAGGGCTAGAGCGGCGGCGTGAACTTGGTCGGCTCCGGCGGCGATGGCGGCCAGTGAATTGGCGACGGCCAGGCCGCGATCGTTGTGACCGTGCCAATCGACGCGAATTTTCTGGCCGGAGGGTTTCACGACTTCATCGATGGCGAATTTGATGAGGTTGAATGCGCCCTGGGGAGTGGCGTGGCCGACGGTATCGCAGAGGACGATGGCGCGGGCTCCGGCGCGGATGGCGGTCGTATATAAGGTTACGACGGTGGCAGGGTCGGTGCGCATGGTGTCTTCGGTGACGTACATGACGGGAAGACCGGCGTCGACGGCGAATTGTACGGCGTCTTCGGTGGTGCGTTGGAGATGGTCGACGGTCCAGTCTTCGACCAGGCGGCGAATGGGGCTGGAGCCGAGGAAGGTGGCGGCTTCGATGGGCAGGCCAACTTTTTCGGAAATTTCGATGATGGGGCGAATGTCGTTTTTGTGGGTGCGGGCGGCGGCGTTGGGGCGGATTTTTAGTTTGGCGGAGACGATTTCGCGGGCGAGGGCTTCGGTATCGGCGTAGGCGCGCGGGCCGGCTCCGGGAAGGCCGATGTTTACGGTGGCGATGCCGAGAGATTCCATGAGGTGGAGGATTTCAATTTTTTCGGCGATGGAGGGGTCGTGGACGGAGGGATTTTGGAGGCCGTCGCGGAGGGTTTCGTCGTTGAGGGCGACGCGGCGGTGAGCGGGGATTTCGGGGCCGGTGTATGTGTTCCAGTCGTGGATGAGATCGTGTTTCATGCGCGAGATTATTTTGACACTTTGGCGGGGTTAGCGCGAAGGCAAAAGATTTGACACCGTGGAACCGTGCACAGCGTTTGAGCAAGTCCTTCGCGGCAAGAAGATTGGATCGAAGAGAGATACTTCGTCGCGAAAGGCGCTCCTCTGGATGACGGCCAAAGGCGGAGGGTGCGTGGGGATCGGTTGGAGGCGGAGCCGGAGCGTAAAAAGCAGATCCCCCGCTGCGCTTCGGGATGACACCCCGTTTTTTAGCGGGCAACGAGGGCGATGCGCGTAACGCGCGTGACGGGTGGAGCGATTCCCTCAGCGGCTAAAGCCGCTCGTAGTCGCTTGGATTTTCGGCACGGCTAAAGCCGTGCCCTGACGAAAGGCGCTGCGCGGGTCGGGAGCCTGGGCAAGAAGGAGATCCTTCGTCGCGGAAGGCGCTCCTCAGGATGGCGGCCAAAAACGGTTTGGACGGAAGTACCAACCGGCTAGGAGAAGCGGGTCGTTTCGCGGAATGGCATTTGAAGCAGATCCCTCGCTGCGCTTCGGGATGACAACGCACCCAAATTTTGCGGGACTAGAGGCGGTGGCGACGGAAGATTACACCGCGGGCGCCGGATTTTTTTGTGGCGGCGTGGAGGCGTTGGGACATGGTGGGGGCGAAGAGGGTTTCGATTAGGGCGGAGGCGCTCGCCGCTAATTCCGCGGTGTAAGAGAACCACCAGGACTTTGGAACGCGGGGGAGGCGGTCTTGGTCGACGTATTTTACTTGAGCCATTTCTAGCAGGCCTAGGCGGGAATGACTGCGGCCCCAGCCGCTATCGCGGGGGCCACCGTGCGGAGCTTCGGTGATGCCGTAGTAGCTGGCGACATCATTAATCATGACCGAGCCCGCAGAAAGGCGGGAGGCGACTTCCCTGCCGCGACGATTGTTGGAGGTCCAGACGCTGGCGCTGAGGGCAAAGCGCGAATCATTGGCTAGGGTGACGGCTTCGTCGGCGCTTTTCACCATTTGAATGGCGATGACCGGGCCGAAAGTTTCTTCGCGCATGAGATCCATGGAGTGATCGACGTTGACGACCACGGCGGGCTCTAGGAAATTCGTGCCGAGGTCGGGGCGGCGGACGCCTCCGGTGAGAATGCGGGCACCGCGGGTGGTGGCTTCGGCGAGCTGCTGCTCGACTTTTTTTAGTTGCTCGAGGCGAATCATGGGGCCGATTTCGACTTCGGGATTGGAGGCGGGACCGAGCCGGAGTTTTTTTGTTTTTTCGACGCAGAGTTTGGTGAATTGGTCGGCGATGGGCGCTTCGACATAAATGCGTTCGACGGAGATGCAGGTTTCGCCGCAGTTCATGAACCCGCCCCAGACGGCGGCGCTGGAGGCGATGTCGAGATCGGCGTCGGCGAGAACGAGCATGGCGTCTTTGCCGCCGAGTTCGAGCGCGGAAGGAATGAGTTTGCGGGCGCAGGCTTCGGCGATGCGCTGGCCGGTGGCGACGCTGCCGGTGAAGAAAACTTTGTCGGGGCCGGCTTCGATGAGGGCGGCGCCGAGGTCGCCGCGGCCTTGCACGACTTGGACGAGGCCGTCGGGAATTCTTGCTTCGGCGCAGAGTTCGGCGACTAGGGCGCCGGACCAGGGAGTTAATTCGGAAGGCTTGAGGATCACGGCGTTGCCAGTTACTAGCGCGGGGATGACCTGGGCCATGGGGATGGAGAACGGGTAATTCCAGGGGGAGATTACGACGACGATTCCCAGCGGGTTGAATTCTAGCCAGCCGGATTTGGCTTTCATGGCCACGCTGTGATGCGGGACTTTTTCGGGCTTGAGCCATTTCGGGGCGCGTTTGGAAAGGAAGTCGGCGGTGTCGAGGGCTAGGAGGACTTCGGCGAAGATGGCTTCGACGCGGGGCTTGCCTGCTTCGGCGGAGATGACGTCGGCGATTTTTTCGCGATTGGCGAAGATGGCGTCGCGGAGATTTTTGAGTTTCGCGCAGCGGGCGTGGAGCGATTGTGCGGACCAGAGTTTTTGGGCGGCGCGGGCGGATTCGAAGATTTTGGGGAGGTCCCGGATTGGAGTCGAGGGGAAGGTGGCGTTGATTTGTTGGGTGGCGGGATTTAGGGAGTCGATGGATTCGGGGAGGATGGATTGGGACTGCGGCGGCATGATTTGTGATTGTAGCTGAATCAGAGTCAAAAGATTTAACACAGAGAACACAGAGAAAAGGCGTGAGAACACGGAGACGGCTGGGCAAGAAGATTGGATCGAAGAGAGATCCTTCGTCGCTAAGGGCGCTCCTCTGGATGACGGCCAAAAACGGTTTGGGCGGAGAAACATGAGGTCGGCGGCGGAGCCGGATCGATTTTGGTAGGTTTGCGGCGGCGTGTCGCACCTCCGGCGCTCGGGGCTTTTTCTGTCGTTTTACCCGGACCTTACGGTCCGGGCTAACCTATGCCGCCCCTCCGGGGCTGGGTCTTTGCGGCGGGGAGGGCTTGCGAACACGGACAATGCACGAGGTTTGAAGCAGGTCCCTCCCGCCTTCGCGATAATTCTGCTCCGGCGTGGCGAAGCGTTGCGCTTCGGGATGACAATTTTTGTTTTGGCGCGTGGCGTTGCTGACACCGATGGCGGTCTGAAGACCGCCGCTACAAAGGCGCTAGGGTTTGGCGCGGCGGAGTTGGGCGGCGTTGGCTAGGGAGTCGGCGGGGTCGGGGTATTCGATGTTGACTAGGTACAAACCCTCTGGTGGGACGGTGGGGCCGCTGCGGCTGCGGTCTTTGGCGTCGAATAATTTCGGGATGTCTGAGGGGGCTAATTTGCCGCGGCCGACTTCCATTAGGGTGCCGACCATTTTGCGGACCATGTAACGGAGGAAGGATTTGCCGCGGACGATGTATTCGATTTCGTTTTTGCCGATTTCGCGGCGGAATTCGGAGGAGTGGATCATGCGGACCATGTCGCGTTCCTGGTCGTCTTCTTCGGAGCCGGTGGAGGCGGCGAAGGTGGTGAAGTCGTGTTCGCCGGTGAATTCGGCGGCGGCGGCGTCCATGGCGGTTTCGTCGAGCGGCCAGGGGTAGAAAAACACGTGGCGGTAGTCGAAGGGGAGCAGGACGGGGCCGCGGGAGATGCGGTAGCGATAGGTTTTGGCTTGGGCGAGCCAACGGGAGTGAAAGGTTTGGCTGACTTCTTCGGCGGCGACGACGCGAATGGAATGCGGGAGCATGGCGTTCATGCCGTTTTGAAATTCGGCGGCTTCGAGATTGGAATGAGTTTTGAAGTGGGCGACTTGGCCTAGGGCGTGGACTCCGGCGTCGGTGCGGCTGGCGCCGTGGATGGCGACGCGTTCTTGGGTAATTTTTTGGAGGGCGTCTTCGAGGGCGCCTTGGATGGTGGGGAGGCTTGGTTGGAATTGCCAGCCGTGGAAATCGGAGCCGTCGTAGGCGATGGTGAGTTTTATGTTTTGCATTTTGCGTGCGGGAGGATTATCGCATGGGAGGCGACGTGCCTTCAGGGGCTAAAGCTCCTGGGTTTTTTGGGAGCCTTTTCGGCGGGGCTGAAGCCCCGCCCTTCCGGATCGATTCGTGACGAATGGTTTGTTGGCTGGAACGGAGGATCTAAACCCGCACCCTTTGCTGTGAAACGCAAAGAGTGCGGCACCCGGAAAAACAAATCTAGTGTTGGGCGCGCTGGAAGCGGGAGCCTGGGCGGCTGGCGGTGTCTCCTGCGCGGCATTGGGGACATTCGTCTGGCTCGTAGCTGGGGACGTCGAGTTCGAGGAGGGCTTTGGCGGGGACGTTGAGTTCGAGGCGGCCGCCGCTGCGGTCGATGATGGCGCCGGAGGCTACGGCTAAGCCGCCCTCTTGTTCGACTACGCCGATGGTTTCGCGGGTGGAGCCGCCGGTGGTCCAGACATCTTCGATGACTAGAGTTTTTTCGCCGGGTTTTAATTCGAAGCCGCGGCGGAGGGCCATTTGGCCGGAGCGGTCGCGTTCGACGAAGATGGCGCGGACGCCCAGGCCGCGACCGACTTCGTGGCCGATGATGAGGCCGCCGAGCGCGGGCGAGACTACGCAGGAAACCTGATGATCTTTAAACATGGCGGCGATGGCATTGCCGAGTTTTTCGGCGTGTTGTGGATGCTGGAGGACCAGCGCGCATTGAATGTAGGTGGCGCTGTGGCGGCCGCTGGAGAGTTCGAAGTGTCCGGTGCGGATGGCGCCGACGGATTCGAGAAGTTTTATGATTTCGTCGCGAGTCATAAGTAGTGCCTATATTCCCTTCTGATTGCGGCCTGCGGAAGTGCGTGAGCAGGCAGCGGTTCGCGTAGCGTAATGGCGCGGGCGAAATGTGTCAATGGGTGCGGGTCGCGCGGGAGCAGCGCGCCGAAAATACGGGAGTACAATGCGGGCGGATTTTAGTCTTGTGATGCTTGCGACCACAGGAGCCGGGCGATGAGATTTTTGTTGGGGATGCTGGGAGTGGCGGCGGCTTTGCTTTCGTTGGGAACGACTCGGGCGGTTCGGGGGTTCGATACCCTGCCGGTGCGCGAGCAGCGCGCGGTGGCGGGCGCGGCGCAGGCATGCGACGCAACGAGTGCGGCGGTGGATGCTTACGTCGAGAAGCAGATGAAGGAGCAGCAAATTCCCGGGTTGGCATTGGCAGTGGTGCGCGACGGGCTGCTGATCAAGGCGCAAGGATATGGACTGGCGAATATTGAATTGGATGTGCGGGTGAAGCCGGAGACGATTTTTCAGACTGGGTCGGTGGGCAAACAATTCACTTCGGCAGCGGTGATGATGCTGGTGGAAGAAAGCAAAATTGGGCTGGACGACAGGATTTCGAAATATCTTCCGGGGACGCCGGCGAAATGGGCGAAGGTCACGGTGCGAAATTTGCTGACGCACACTTCGGGGATCGCTGATTACGCGGCCGAGGCAAACCCGAAACCGGGTGGCGTGATTGACCTGCACAAGGACTATACGGAAGAGCAGCTGTTTCAGAGGTTCACTACGCTGCCGATAGATTTCAATCCGGGAGAAAAATGGTCGTACAG
Organism: uncultured Acidobacteriota bacterium; assembly: GCA_963711325.1. Taxonomy (GTDB): domain Bacteria; phylum Acidobacteriota; class Terriglobia; order Acidiferrales; family UBA7541; genus Palsa-295. Next base: position 1,546,333 of record CAVQDR010000003.1, read on the forward strand.
CAACACAGGGTACGTGCTGCTGGGAATTATCATTCACAAGGTTACGGGCGAGTTTTACGGAGATTTTCTGCAGGAACGGATTTTTCGGCCGCTGGGGATGACGGCGACGAGGATTATCAGCGAGGCGGAGATTATTCCGAACCGGGCGGCGGGTTACGAGTTGGTGGATGGAAAAATCCAAAACCAGAAATGGGTTTCGCCGACGTTGAACACGACGGCGGATGGGGCGTTGTACACGAACGTGCTGGATATGGTGAAGTGGGACGAGGCGCTTTACGCGGGAAAGTTGCTGAAGAAATCGAGTTACGACTTGATGTGGACGCCGGTGACGCTGGCCGGCGGCAAAACTTACGGGTATGGATTCGGGTGGGACATTACGAAGGCAAACGGGCACCGGTTGATCGAGCATGGCGGGGCTTGGCAGGGATTCAGAACTCAGATTTCGCGATACGTCGACGACCGGCTAACGGTGATTGTGCTGACGAACCTGGATGAGGCCAGCCCGGAAGAGACCGCTCATGGAGTGGCAGCGATTTATGTGCCGGGGGTAAGTCCGAAGGCCGCGAAGGCGATCGAAGATCGAGAGCCGGAGGTTACGGCGCTGTTGCAACGCACGCTGGCGGATTTAGCGGCGGGCAAGGTGAACCTTGAATCATTCAGCGCGAGCGAGCGGGAAAAGTGGACTCCGGCCCGGACGGCGGGGTTTAGCGAGATGGTGAAGGAACTCGGCACGCTGCAGACATTGAAATTGATCGGGCGCGAGCAGGAAGGAAAATTGCGGGTGTTAAATTACGTGGCGACGTTTACTCAGTCCGTCGTCATGGTGACGTTGTGGATCGATGCGGATGGAAAGATTGATGCGTTACGGGTTCACAAGTGAAAGCTAATAGGCGGAGGAGCCTTCCTGTTCGAGGGTGATGTGGCCGATGCCGCCGTTGATGGTGAGGTAGATGGTGGCTGGGGTTTTGCCCAAGGCGTCGTTGGTGTAATCGTCGTGATCCTGGTGCAAGCCGCCGGAGCTGACGCTGCCGAGGCCGTCGCTGGCGTGGACGCGGACGCCGACTTCGCGGGGGAGTCGAATGACGGCGGTGCCTACGCCGCCGTGAACATCGACATGCAGATCAGATTTGCGGGCGCCGCCAAGATCGAGGACGAGGTGGCCCACGCCGACTTTCAGGTCAGCGTTGGTCACGGCCATGCCGCGCAGGTCGAGATTGGCTTTGCCGGCGCCGATGTCGGCGGTGAGGTCGAGCGGAACGGCGTCGGCAAAGCGCAGGCGCCAATCGTTGCCGGAGCCGGCGAGATGAACGTGACTGGTATTTTCCTGGGCGATGTCGAGGCTGCCTTCGTCGTGATTGACGTTGTAGGTGGCGGCGGGCTTTCCGTCGCGTTCGCGATATTTGAAATTGGCGTCGAGCAGACGCGAGGCGCCTCCGGCGAGATCGAGAGTGCCGGAAGGAATTTCGATGTTGGCGTTGACGGTTTTGGCGCCTTGCAGTTCGATGGACTGCGAGGTTTCAAGAATGTTGACGCGACCATGGCCGCCGAGGACGGCGAAAAGAACGAAGCCGATGAGGACCAGCATGGCGATGCCGAGGCCGAGGTTGCTGCCGTTGTCGCGGTTTGGAGTTGAACCGTCGGGCGCGGTGGTTGCGCTGCCACGGATACGGAACGCGTCGAAAATTTTACCGAGGCCGATGACGATGAGAATGACCGGCCAATAGCGCATGGCGATGGACCAGATGTCGAGGTCGGGCTGCAGATTAGCGACGAGGAAGATGATGCCGACGGTGACGACGATGAGTCCGCCGGCGATGGATGGGCTGTGGCGATTATCGCGGTCTTTGGCCATGCGTGGCTCCCTGCCCTATGCTACGCAGGGGCGGGTGAAAAGTTACAGATAACCGGAGGCTGATATTAGCTTTTTTGCGACGCGCGAAGCATAGCGGTTTTGGAAGCGACGGCGAAACGTTTTTGGAGCGCTCTGGAGAACGGATAGGCTAACCGCGCCAAGGTTCCCGGGCGGGAGAAGGCGTAGAGGTCGTACCAGACGGATTGATCGGCGGAGTTGAATTCGACGGTGAAACGCTCCTCGCCGATTTCGGCATGGCCTGGCAGAGTGCCGTAGGCGAATCCGTATTTTTCGGCGGAGCCGTGATCGTCGACAACGTAGGCAATCCGGCAGGCGTTCATGGACCAGAAGCCGAGATGTGATGCGAGGACTACAACGATAACGCCCGGTTCGATGCGGGCTTCGGGCCAGCACAATTGGAGCCAGGGCATGTCGAACATCTTCCACTGATTGATGGCTCGCTTGGCGCGCTGGAACGTTTGGGCGCCTTGGCGCAGCTGGATTCGGTTGTGATCTACGGTGTAGCCACGTGGTGCGGTCAGCCGTGACATGCCGACTTCTGGGTAGGAGAAGTTCTTGGGTTGCTGAAGCGCGATGAATTCATCGATCGATTCGCAGCTGGGTTTTGAGAGACAGAACATGGACCGCCCTGGTCAGAACAGTATCAGAGGAATCGCGTTGAATGGGATTTATGGAAACTCAAACGAAGTCTCAGGCATGATTACGTCCATGGGCACTCGACTTCGTTTTAACAAGAAGGCGCGCAAGCGGATGCGAAAGACTGCCAAGCGGGAGTCCATTCTAGCGGAACGAGTGTTGAATCTCGCCAAGCTTCGCAGGAAAACGAAATCCAGCCGCTCCAAATAGGGTTAGTTCCGATTCGAGGCGAAATTGACAGGGCGGCGCGGGTCGGATATTCTTGGTGATTCGAGATAGTCCACTTAGGAGATTTGGATGGCACAGGGTGCGGCGGTAAAGCATAAGAAGAAGACGAAATCGGTATTGAAGAATATCCGGCAGACGGAACGGCGGGCGGCGGTGAACCGGATGAACCGGACGCACGTGCGTTCGTCGGTGAGGAAGATGCGCGCGGCTTTGACGTCGGGCGACGCGGCTGCAGCGGAAAAGCTGGCATCGGCAACATTTTCGGATTTGGATAAGGCGATTCGGAAGCGGACGTTGTCGGAGAATACGGCGAACCGGTACAAGTCGCGTTTGACTTTGGCTTTGAATGCGTTGAAGGCGAAGAAGAAGGCGTAACGCGCGGTTTGATTTTTGGGTTTTAGAGGCGCCCCGGTTTTTTTCGGGGCGCTTTTTTTTTGATTGGGGCTCTCCGCAGCTAGCGGCCCGGGCAAGAAGGAGATCCTTCGTCGCGAAATGCGCTCCTCAGGATGACGGCCAAGTGCGGTTTGGGAGGTAGGGTTGGACGGCTAGGAGAAGCGGATCGTGGGTTGTCGTGCGTTCTCGCAGAGATTTCAACGCAGAGAGCGCAGAGAAAAGGTGCGAGCGCACGGAGACGACGTGCTGGACGGGAGCGATGTTAGCGGGAAGCGGCGTGGGTCGCGGTGTTAGTTAGGGTGGCGATTAGGAATTCCATGGTGGCGCGTTTGTCGGGGTTGGAGGATTTGAGGCGGGCTGTCGGTTTCGGCTAAGGCTACCAGGCCGGCCAGGAGATTTTCTTTGGACATGCGGTGGGCGTTGCGGATGGCGGCTTCGGCGGCGTCCGGGCGCATGCCGAGGGGGCGGGCGGCTTGGAAACCGCGCATGGTGACGGGGAGATCGCGGGCTTCGATGAGTTTGCGGTACATCCAGGAGAGGACGCCGACCAGGGCGACGGGTTCTTCGCCTTCGCGGAGGAGATTATCGAGAAATTGGAGGGCGTGATCGCGGCGGCGGCTGGCGATCATGTCGGCGAGTTCCCAGACGGTATTTTTGCGGGCGTTGGGGACGAGTTCGCGGACGTCGGCGGGAGTGATTTTTCCTCGGCCCTGGACGAAGAGCGAGAGTTTTTGGAGTTCCATGCGCATGAGCGCGGGTTCGCGATTGGTGATGTCGGCGAGGAGGGTGGCGGCGAGCGGTTCGATTTCGGCGCCGAGTTCCTTGGCCATTTGGGCGGCGAACTGCGGGGCTTGATCGCCGATGGTGAGTTCGACGATCAGCGCTTTTTCATTGAGGATTTTATAGAGGCGCTGGCGTTTATCGAGTTTGGGAACTTCAAAAAGCAGGACGGTGAAAGGCGCGGGCGAATCGAGATACTCAGTGAAGGCTTTTAGAGTTTCTTTGCGCGGGTCGTCGCCGTCTTCGGAATCGTCGTCTTCCCCGGCGTCATCGTCGTCGCGCTTTTTTACTTCGATGGTTTCGGCGCCGTCGATGATGACGACTTGCAGCTGGGCGAGCATGGGGAGCGTTTGCGCGCGCTGGAAAAGTTCCTCCCAGTCGGCGCCTAGGACGGAGATGCGCGAGAGCGCCCAATCGCGGACGGCGTCTGGAACGTAGGCGCGAATAATTCCATTGCGGCACATATCGCGAAGATACGGATCGGTACCAAGCAGGACGATCGCGGGGATCGGTTTGCCTTTGGCCAGGCGTTCGATGAGCTGAGTGGGATTCGATTCGGGCATCAGAATTTCTCGGTGACGTTGGAAACGAGTTGCGCGGCGAAATCGCGAGACATGCGTTCGATGGCCGGGTCCTGCTCTTCGAAGAAGCTCTGCACGTCGGACGAGATCTGGTATTCGTCGCGGAAAACCATATCGTCATTTTCGTAAACGGTTTTTCCGGTTTGCTTGTCGACCAGGACGACTTTGGTGTGGATGGTGACAAGCGAAAGAGTGACTTGACCGGTGGTGGCGTCGAAAAGGACAGGCGCGGTTTCGATGGTGAGGACTTCGCCGGTGAGGACGGCGTCGGCGCTGTTCGGGTCTTGGACAATGCGATATTTGGTGCGCTGGAGAAATTGGCGAATGACGGCTTCGGTGAAGCGCTGCTCGATGCGGTAGCGGGTGGTGTCGTTTTTAAAGGCCGGGACGGCGATCGTTTTCCATTCGGAGGGAAGGTTGGCGGCGCGTCCGGCGACGTGATAGCCGCAAGCGGAGAGGAACAGTAGCGGCGAAGACCGCCACGCAAAGCAGGCTCACGACAGATTTTTTATTGTACCGGAGGTTGGGCAACGAGTTCCTCGGCGATGCGTACGGCATTGACGGCTGAGAGCCTGAGATTATCGGCGACGCCCCAGATCCAAAAACCGTTGGGAACATTAGGATCAGGTTCGATGCGGGCCAGATGAATTTCGTTTTCTCCGGCGACGCTGATGTTGGTTGGAGGCGGATCGCCGGCAGCGGCGATGCGGGCGCCTACGGCGGCGAATGCTAATTCCAGCTGTTCGGTGGTTGGTGGTTTTGTGAATTCGACGTAAGCGGCGAAGGCGTAGCCGTAAAAGACTGGGGCTTGGACGAGTTGGATGGCGGGTGCGGGCGCGCGTTCACCGGCGTAGTGCGCGACGTCGCGGGCGATGCTGGTGCGCACTTCTTGAAATGTGGGTTTGGATTCTTCGCCATAACCGGCGAGGAGATTGAAAGCGACCTGCGCGTCGAAAAGGCCTGGAGTAATGGGGCGGAAGGAAAGCAGGTTGGTAGTCTGGCTTTCGAGTTCGTCGACGGCGATTTGGTCGCGTTCGGAAACGGGTGGAAAGAGCATGGCGACGGTGCGCAGCGGTGAAAATTTTGCGAGCGCGGCGGCGATGGTGCAGCCGATGATGACACCGGAACCGGGCGAAGAAAATGGGACGGGCAGCTTCGCGGCGATTGGTTTGGCGGTCGCCGGCGATGCGGACAGATTCATTCCGGGGCGCGGGAGAAAAACGGTGGCCAGGGCCGGGATGGATACGGTTGCTTCGGGCGAGGACGCGAGGACACCGGTGAGATCGATTACCGTGGCGCCGGAGCTTTGAGCGCTGCGCCAATTTTCTTCGGTATCGCGCTGCGAGCCGGTGAAGAAAACGAAACGCGCGTCTTCGAAGCTGGTTTCGGCGAGGGCGCGAATGAAGGCGGGTTCGCCTCCGGCTTCGGTCAGGGTGCCGACGGCGGAAGGCTCGTCGAGCAGGACGATGTCTCCGGCAGGAAAATTGCGATCTTCGAGAACGAGTTTGACTTCTTTGCCGCGAAGCGAGGAAGCGCCGACGATGGCGACACGATTGGATTGATTACGGCCGGGGGACATGAGCTAAGCGGGCCGCGACCGCAGACGGAAATGACGGAAGATCTGCATGATGGGGCCGTGTAGCGTGTAGCAGGCGGTGATGACGAAAAGCATTATGTGGGCGAAGAAAACGAGCGAGGCCAGCAACACTCCGAGAAATATAACGGCGAGCGACGGCTGCTTGCGGGTCCACGGAATATCTTTGAAGCTGAAAAATCGGAGGGTGCTGGACATCAGCACGCTGAGCGCGATCATCAAGCCCAGCCACAGCAGCGACACGCGAACATCCTGGATCGGCACGCCGTGAAAATAGAAAACGGTGGCGGCGAGCATGCCGGCCGCGGCGGGAGTGGGCATGCCGACGAAATATTTATTGCCTCCGGGCGCCATGCCCTGAATATTGAAACGCGCCAAACGCCAGGCACAACTGGCGACGAAAATAAAACCTACCAACCAACCGAGCTGGGTGAGATGCATCGACTCGGGAGCGTTGGCGGCAGCCAGGGCGCGAATGCCCCAAGCGTAAGCGAGAGACGCGGGCGCCAAGCCGAAGCTGACGATATCCGCGAGCGAATCGAATTCCCTGCCAAAGTCGCTTTCGGTGCCCATCCAGCGAGCGATGCGGCCGTCCATCGAATCGAAAACGTAGGCGAGGCCGATGGCGGCGGCAGCATGTTCGAAATCCTGAATTCGACCTTCGAGGGTGGCGAGGATGGCATAGTAGCCGCAGAGCATGTTGGCTACGGTGAAGGCGCTGGGGAGAATGTAAACGCCGCGACGAAGTCTTGAATTGCGGAGCGCGCGAGGAACGACCCGTTCGTGCTCCTGAGCCATGGGATTTACGCCGTTCAGTTCCATTTCGCTAATATGCTCTCGCCGCCTTTCACTTTTTCACCGCGCTTCACGGCTACTTCCGTATTCAAAGGCAACCAGACATCGACGCGAGAGCCGAAACGGATGAGGCCGACGAGCTCGCCGAGCGCCACGGTTTCGCCCTCTTCTTTCCAGCATATCACGCGGCGCGCGATGGCTCCGGCGATTTGTTTGAAGACGATATTGCCGTTGGTGGTGTGAAGGTAAATGACATTCTGTTCGTTTTCGACAGACGCGGCGGAGCGGAAGGCGGCGTAAAACTTTCCGGGGCGATAGACGACGTCAGCGATGCGTCCGGCGGCGGGGGCGCGCTGGACGTGCACATCCCAGACAGCGAGAAAAATGGTGACGCGGTGGCCCATGACGGAATCGAGCATTTCGTCGACGATTTCGACGATGTGGCCGTCGGCGGGAGAGACGATCAGCTGCGGATCAGTGGGAATATTGCGGTGCGGATTACGAAAGAAATAAAAAACGAAAAGGCCGAGGAAGATGAGGATTCCGGCGGGCCATTTCCAGCCGGGGATCAAGCAGAGGGCGCCGGCGATTAGCGGCGGAAGAGCGAATTTGTAGGCGTCTTTAACCATGCGAGTCGAAAAATTCCTCAGCAATTCGAAATTTTGGGCGCGAATCATTGTACGACAGAAGCGCGTAAGTTGTGATGAGGTCGGCTCACGACATCGATTGCGTCACGCGCAGCTTTGAACTAAAAGGGATCATGTTGGTTTTACTACTCTTGAGCGCTACCGGCGTGTTTCTGGCCGCGATGGCTGCATTCATTTCTGCAAATTCGACTCGAAGACGCTGGCTGAAATTATTGCTGCGCGCCGGGGGCGTGTGCGGAGTTTTGGCTCTGACTGCGGGCGTTTGCTTGGGGACTTGGCTGGTAATGCGAAGTCCGGAAACCGAATACCGGCGCGAGAGTTCGCCTGACGGACTGCGCGAAGCGACTACGACTTACACTCCCGGGTTTTTGGGCACAGACGTCATCACGGTTGAAATCGAGAACGTGGACGCGCCGTGGACGTTCAAGGCGTTCGAGTATTTTGGCGCGAGTGAGATTGACTGGGTCACTGTGAAGTGGCCCGACAATCGCCATGTAGAAATTTTTTGTTATTCCGCCTACTACGGTGTACACGAATATTGCGCGAGTCCAGCGACGGATTTAACGGTGACTTGCACGCCGCTAGCGAATGGAAGAACGTCCAATTAGCAGTTTCTAGTGGTCGCCGAAGCCTTTACATTCGCGGGCTACGATCAGGGCCATCATGTCTTTGAGGTAGAGCTTGAAGCGCTTGAGGGCGACTTCTTCATCCATGTCTTCGACTTTCCAGTAGGACTTGCGGAGGAGTTGCTGGAGTTTTGATTCGCAGCGGGGGTGTTCTTCGAAGAGGTTGCGGTATTCCTGGTTCGATTCGATCAACGTCAGACGAATATCCTGAGATGTTTCAGGCATCGTTCACCTCCAGGTAGGAATTAGGGTACAGACAAGGGAAGGAATATCACGGCGGGGCTGTGGAAGCCAAGAGGCAAGATGGTGTAGGGGCGAAGGAGGCGATTTCGGGGGAGCAGGCCCGCGCTTGAGGGATTTTCTTGGCGATTGTTTGGGTGCCGTTGGAGCGTGAAAAGCAGATCCCTCACCGAAAGGCGGTTCGGGATGACAACCCGCGCTTACGGCTAAAGTTTCAGATCAGGCGGAGGGTGAGGAGGAGGGCGTCGTCGGGAGGGGCGTTGTAGTAGTTGCGGCGGCGGCCGACGATTTGGAATTTGTGATGCATGTAGAAACGCACCGCAGCTCGATTTGCGCTGCGGACTTCGAGGATGGCTCGTTCGGCGGCAAAGGAACGCGCATGGTTGAGCGCGTGGTCGAGGAGTGCGGCGCCGGCGCCCTGGCGCCGGGCGTCGAGGCTGACGGCAAAATTCAGAATTTCGAATTCGGATTGGACCAAACGCGCTACGAGAAGTCCGATAAGCACGCCGTCAAGTTCAAAAACCCAGCCGAGCATTTCGCCGTGGGGTACGCGTTCGTAATCTGCGGATTTCCATTGGGCGATTTCGGGGCAAGCGTTTTGGATCGCCAAAATCGCTTCGACGTCGCGAGACTCGAGGGGACGGATGGACACGGGTTTACTTCCCTTTCAACTGAAGTTCGGCGTCGGAGCGGCGGACGTAGTTGGCGTCGAGGGTCAGGGCGTCGCTGAATTCGCCGCGTTGGGCGGCGGAGTATCCAAGGGTGCCGATGGAGGGAGCGAGAACTCCGGAGACGGTGTGAAGAGTGAGCGGCGGAGTTGAAGGCGCGGAATTCTCAAATCGAGACATTGCTTCGGAAATTAATTGTGGTTCGGGCGTGGCGAGGACGACTGTAGCGGCTTTGCGGCGGCGCTGAATTTCGTTTAGCAATTCTTCCGCGGTCATGACGGCTTGATCGCCTTCGAGGAGCAAGCGCGAGCCTGAGGCGCGGTAGAAGGCAGAATAAATTTGGCCGCGGCGGGCGTCGAGTACCGGGACGATGATGAGGTTGGCCGCAGAATCCTGCGCGGGAAAAGATTGCGTTGCGACTGCTTCCAAGGCACTTACACCGACGACGGGCTTGCTGTAAACCTCGGCCCAAGCTTTTGCGGCAGTGAGACCGATGCGCAGACCGGTGAAGGAACCGGGGCCGGCGGCCACCGAAAATAAATCGAAATCGTGAAGATGGAGGGAGAGATCGGCGAGCAGAAAATCAAGATGGCGGAACATGCGCGAGGAATAATTCTCTTCGGAACGAGTGGAAATGACGCCGAGAAGTGAGTCATTTTGAAGGACAGCAAGACTGCCGGCGAGGGAGGAGGTGTCCAGCGAGAGGGTCAACACGTGCACAAGTATAGGGCAATTACGGGGCCAAACCCCTCAAAACATACGGTTTTCTGACATTTCTGCGGCGGCAGAAAAGCCCTATTTCCTTGACGTTTTGTTGCAGTGTGCCTAAACTTTCAATAGCTTCTCCGGGAGAGGACTTCCACCTATGTCTATGGAATTCAAGCTAGGCGAAAAAGTCGTGTATCCGAACCACGGTGTAGGGGTGATCGAGCAGATAAGTTACGGAACAGCAAATGGACGATCGGAACGGTTCTACATGTTGAAGATCGTTTCGAGCGGATTGAAAGTGATGGTGCCGCAGACCAACGTCGATTGCGTTGGATTGCGACCCATCATCCGCAACACTCAAGCCGGCGCAGTGATTTCGTTCCTGGAAAAAGGCCGCTCCGCTTCCCACCACGATTGGAAACACCGCTTCAAGGAAAACTCGGACAAGATGCGCACGGGATCGCTGATGGAAGTGGCCGCAGTGTTGAAGGGCCTCGTCGCACTCAGCCGGACCAAACCGCTATCGTTCCGGGAGAAGAAAATGCTGGAACGCGCCAAGTATTTGTTGGTGAGCGAACTGGCGACCGTTCGCAACACGTCCGAATCCACCGTGGAAGCTAACCTGATACGCGCTCTGGCAAAAGCCAAGTTGCAGATGCCGGAAGCCTCTCCGATTCCGGAGTAAATTTTTAGGTAGAAGCGCCCTGGCGGGCACGGCCTTTACGGGCCGTGCCCATTTTTTTTGGGGATGCCGGCTGAGGCGGGCTGGCAAAAGACTTGCCTCAGCGGCTAAAGCCGCGCGACTTTGCGGGCATGCCGGCACGGTTGAAGCCGTGCCCTGACGAAAAGCTAACGCGCCGTTGTTACGGTTTTCTTCGCGCTCAGTGAGAAGCGGATTCCGACTGCGCTTCGGAATGACAAGTCGTGATGCGCTGCGCCAAGGCGGAAATTTGCGGTGGAAGTGTCTGCGTTGAAACCCTAAGGCCGAAAACAATAACGGCATTGAAGGGGTCCCTCGCTGCGCTTCGGGATGGCAACATTAATTCGAAGACGGCCGGTTCGCGTTAGCGTTTCTTCGATTTCTTTTTGTTCTTCTCTTGCGATTTCTTCTTCGATTTGGGTGGTTTTCTTGGCTTTTCTTGGTGGCCGCGACGATGGCTTCGATCTGTTTGAGGTGGTTGAGGTCGTGGCCGGCATACATGGTGACGATGTGCTGGATGGTTTCGTGGCCGCGTTCGGAGTGGATGCCGTGGTGCTGCCATTGTTCGGGCTGGAGAGTTTTGAGCATGGCGAGATTGGCGGCGCGCAGCGTTGCGAAATGCTCGAGCGATTGGTGAGCGTCGCGCGAGCCGTAGTGTCCGGCGAGGCCCAGGCGTCTTGATCGAAGCCCTGGATCGCGGCGCCGGGCGAGCCGAGGATGAAGCGCATGCGAAAGCCGCCGACGATATCGGTATCGACGAGATGGGTGACGATTTCGGCGACGGACCATTTATCGGGCGCGGGGCGTTTGCGCAGGGCTGCGGCGGAATGGCCTTGCGATGAGCGATTTGATTTTTTTGGGCGTGGTGGCCTGGACCTTCAGCGGTTCGTGGCCGGAGGCGTGGCCGAGGATGCGTTGGATGTACTGCTGCGGAGTTTCGGTCATGTGCGAGGGCTCCTTTGAGTGAAATTTGCTGGCGATGATTGTAGTGGGACGGGCGGCGGGGGCAAAGGAAAGCAGGCGGCTCGGTTTGGCCGGGCAGAGACCAAATTGGCCAAGGCGAAAGTAGGCGAAGGTGTCCCAAGTTTGCGTGGTGCGCGGCTTGTACCAAGGGACAGGTTACGGGGCGGATACCTAGCGGGCCGATACCATTGACCATGACAAAGGGGCCGCCTAACGTGGATTTAGAGGCGTGCCGATCTGGAGGTCAACCTTATGACACGGCGATGGATAGTTGCGCGAATCGGGGCGGTTTCCATTTTTTCGATCGTGACGCTGGGCGGCATGCCTGGGGCTCAGGGGCAGTCGGCGTCGAACTCGGCGACGCCAGCCGAAATGGAACACAAAATCAGGCTTCGGCGCCCGCGAATGCGGCGAGCGGCTCCGCGCCTGTCTGCAAACGGGCAGACGACGAATCCGCAATCGCAATATCAGATGCAGGATCAGTCGGGGCCGGCGGGAGATTCGCTGGCGGAGGCGGCGCGCAAAGCTAAGGCGCAGAAACCGAAGACGGTGGCGCCGCGGGTTTACACGGATGACTCAGTGACTCATCTTTCGGACATGGAGTTTCGGTGGTGGGCGACGGCAGCGCGGGCGCGTCGGCGGAGCGGAATGCGGGCGAGGTGGCGACGGCTGACGGCGGCGCGGGAGCTGCGGCGGAGGAGCGAGCAAGCGAACAATATTGGCGCGGGCGGGCAAAAACAGATTCGAGATCAAATGGCGCAGATCGACCGGCAAATCGCGGGGTTGCGCGAGGAAATCGCGAAGCAAGGCGCGGTATCGGTGGATCCGCAAAGTGGATTGCAGTCTGGAGTGATTTACATCACGGACCGGAATGCGCAGATCAAGGAGCTCGAAGGGCGCAAGGACGGGTTACAAAAGCAGATGGATGCGCTGGAAGACGAAGGGCGCAAGGATGGAGCGGATGCGGGTGGTTCCGCTGAAGCAGAGCGGTAAGGGAGATTATTTTTTGCGGTAGCGACTTGCGCTGCCGCAATCGCGTGATACGGGTTAACGAGGCCAACCAGGTGGGATCCAAAACAACTGAAAAGCCAGGGACGCAGGCTTCGACACAGACTTCGGTGACGACTTCGGGAAAATTGCCGCTGAATCCAGAGGAGCAGGAGCTGGCGCGGAAACGCGCGGAGCAATCGGCGATTGAGACGGAGTTGGCCGAGCGCGAGCTGCGGTCGGCGAATTTGCGGGCGGAGCTGGGCGCGTTCGAGCAGCAGTATCTGCATTTCGTCGGGGCGCGTTATGCGGAGCTGGATGAATTGAGGGCGGGGATCGCGGAACGCGTGGCGAAAGAGCAGCCGGAAAATTCGCGGGCGCAACAAGCAGCGCAGGAAGCACGCGAACATGCCAAGGAAACGAAGTCGGCGGCGGGAGAAATTACGGAGGCTTCGCCGCGGGCGTTTGAGGCGTCGCCGGAAATGAAGAGACTTTATCGCGACGTGGCGAAACGGATTCATCCGGATTTAACGGTGGACCGGCAGGATCGCGCGAAGCGGCAGATTTTGATGGCGGAGGCGAATAAGGCTTACGCGCTGGGTGATGAGACCCGGCTGGCAAGAATTCTGACGGAATACGAATGGAGTCCGGAGCAGGTGCGCGGCGAAGGCGCGGGCGCGGAGCTGGTGCGGGTGATTCGCGGAATCAGCCAGGCGCGCGGGCGTCTGGCGGAGATTGAAGCAGAATTGCAGGAACTGCTGCGGTCGGATTTGTATCAGCTGAAAACGCGAGTGGATGAAGCGCAGCAGGGTGGGCGCGACGTGCTGAAAGAAATGATCGACAAGGTGGACGATCAGATCGCGCAGGCCAAGCGGCGGTTGGATGCGGTGCTGGCGCCGGCTCGGTGATTTGGTAAGGGTTTTGCAGCGGACACGGAAAAGATGACTACAGTCAGCGACGCAGAAAAAATCGGGAGCGCGACGGCGACGGAATCGAACGCGCTGACTCGCGCGGAGTCGCAGGGATTGACGGTGCGTTCGGCGGCGCTGGTGCGGCGCGGATTGCGGGACCTGGCGCGCGATTCGAACTGGCTGATCAAAAAAGTTTTTGCGGGATACAGCAGGCGCGTGGCGATTTCGGACACGGGGCAGGTCTGCGCGATTCCAAATTCCGGGCAGGGCGCGCCGCAGAGATTGGTGCTCTACGATATTGAATTGAATGTGCCGACGCTAACACTTTCGGTCCCGGACGAAACGGCGAGCTTGCCGGGAAATGCGAAGGCGGCGTTTGCGTGGTCGGCGGGATCGCGGTTCTTGGTGGCGGCGTGGCAAGGATGGCGGATTCCGGCACTGCATATTTTTGATCTGCACGCGAAGGTGTTGGCGGGGACGTTTGGGGAATTTGCGAATTTTCCCGGGCGATTGGGATGGTCGAACGGTGGGAAACATTTTGCGGCGGCTTCATCGGGCGCGAAGAATGCGGCGCTGCGGGTGTGGAGCGTGGGCGACGGGCCGGTTCCCTGTTCTGCATTGCCACAACACGAGATTGGATTGCCGGATGGATTCGAACGGCAAACCTACGAGGCGGAGTTTGGGGAGGAAGGCGCGTTCGCAGGGTATGGCAGTTTGGCGTTCAGTCCGGATGAGCGGACGCTGGCGAGCGTCGCGGAAATTCGGGGGGATTGGGCGGACGATTCGATTGTGTTGGTGGACGCGGCGACCCTGGCGAAGAAAGGCGTTTTCAACGGGCAAGGACATATTACGGATTTGGCCTGGACTGCGGACAACCGGCAGATTTTGTACTGCGCGGGCGGTCAGGCGTACCGGCTGAACATCGCCAAGGAGGATGCGGAGTCGCTGCCGTTTGGCGCGGAACTGTGCGCTTGCCATCCACAGCGGGCGCTGGGCTTGTGTTTCAGTTCCTGGCTGAAGAATTCGGCGAAGGGAAGATTATTCGTGGTGGATTTGAATACGCTGGAAATTCTGGATGAGCATGCGGCGGAGAATATCGCGGATTTGCGGTGGAATGGCGATGGGTCGAAGGCGTATGCGGTGACTAGCGATGGGATGGGGTACTTGTATGAGGCGCCGGCAATTTAGATTTTGTGCGGGAGCCGTCGGGCACGTCGTCTTCGCGAATGTGCGTGGCTTCGGGGGCGTAAAAAGCAGATCCCTCGCTGCGCTTCGGGATGACATTTTATTTTAGGGCGTCGGAACTTGGGACGGTGGTGCCGCAAAGACGGTTCCCTCTCTAGAGCTTAGGCGTTCGCGTTAGTTACACGAGCGGGAGATTGGGGACGGGGTCGAGGGTGGCGTCGGAAAAGGTGCCGGAGGCGAAATTGCTGTAGCCGGCGGCGGCGATCATGGCGGCGTTATCGGTGGAGAGGGCGCGGCTGGGGAAGAAGGTTTCGATGTTTAGTTTTTTTGCTTCGCGTTCGAAGGTGGAGCGGAGTTCGCTGTTGGCGGCGACGCCTCCGGAAACGAGGATGGAGCGAGCGCTGGATTGCTGGGCGGCGGCTAGCGTGCTGGTGACGAGATTGTTCACGACTGAACGCTGAAAGCTGGCGATTAGATCGAGAGTCGCCGGGGTGCAGAGTTTTCGCAGGGCGTCGGCGCCGCGTTCGCCGCGG
Organism: uncultured Acidobacteriota bacterium; assembly: GCA_963711325.1. Lineage (GTDB taxonomy): Bacteria > Acidobacteriota > Terriglobia > Acidiferrales > UBA7541 > Palsa-295. Next base: position 1,561,381 of record CAVQDR010000003.1, read on the forward strand.
GCGATGGCTTCTTTTCTGGCTGTAATTTCGGGCTGAAATTCCGGATGCTTCTGAATGTGGTAGAGGACCGCGGTTTTAATTCCACTAAAACTGAAATCGTAAAGGCTGCCGCGAATTTTGGGTTCGGCGAAGCGGATGGCGTAGGGATTGCCGTGCGCGGCGAGTTTGTCGATGACCGGGCCGCCGGGATAGCCGAGGGCGAGGAGGCGAGCGACTTTGTCGTAGGCTTCGCCGGCGGCGTCGTCGCGCGTGCCGCCGATGCGGGTGTAGGAGAATTGGCGCGCGCCGTTGGTGGAAAGATTTTTTACTTCGTAGATGACGGTGTGGCCGCCGGAAACGATGAGGCAGATGGTGGGAAGTTCGGGGCGGCGGTCGCCGGTGGCGCAGGCTTCGAGAAACACGGCGTGCACGTGGCCAGCGAGATGATTTACGGCGATGAGCGGCTTGCCGAGGGCCAGGGCGAGGGCTTTGCCGTAGGTGACTCCGACGAGCAGAGCTCCGACGAGGCCGGGGCCTTGGGTGACGGCGACGGCGTCGAGATCCTGCAGAGTGATGCCGGCTTGGGCGACGGCTTCGCGAACGACTGGAACGATCTGGCGGAGATGTTCACGGGAGGCGAGTTCGGGGACGACGCCGCCGTATTTGCGGTGAATTTCGATTTGGGAGGCGACGATGCTGGAGAGTACGCGTTCGCCATTGGCGACTACCGCGGCCGCGGTTTCGTCGCAGGACGATTCGATGCCGAGGATGAGTTTTTCTTTCGCCGCCATACAGAGTTGATTGTATACGCAAGGCTGGAATGGTGCGATATCATCAATTGAACTGACGTAGTGACTGCGTTGTCATTGCGAACCGCCGCGAAGCAACAGCGTTTATCGTTCGATTTCGATAGTAAAATATTCAGGCTAGTCCCTCGCGTGATGCGCGAGCATAAATCCCCTAAACAGGCGCGGAAAACGAATTTATGACACCTAATCGAAGACCCGTACGGAAGGCGGTACTGCCGGTGGCCGGATTGGGCACGCGCTTTCTGCCTGCGACCAAGGCGATGCCCAAAGAAATGTTGCCGGTGGTAGATAAGCCGCTGATTCAATATGCGGTGGAGGAATGCATCGCGTCTGGAATCGAGCACGTAATTTTCGTGACCGGGCGGCGCAAGAACGCGATTGAAGACCATTTCGATTTCGCGCCAGAGCTGGAAGCGTTCCTGGAATCGAAGGGAAAGTCCGAGCAGGCGCAGATGGTGCGGGCGATCAGCGGCGGCATGCATTTCAGCTATACGCGGCAGAACGAAGCTCTAGGCTTGGGGCATGCGGTGCTGACTGCGCGGGAACTGGTCGGCGACGAGCCGTTTGCGGTGTTGCTGGGCGACGTGATCATGGATGGGCCGGTGCCGGCGACGAAATCTTTGATTGAAATTTACAACGAGACGGGACACGGGGCGATTACGGTGCAGGAAGTGGAGCCGGAGGAATTGCAATTCTACGGCGTGATCGATGCGGTGCCGGGCAAACAGGCGAAGTGGGGCGACCGGTTGCTGAAGGTGAACAATCTGGTGGAAAAGCCGAAGACCGGCACGGCGCCTTCGAATTTGGGAGTTTCCGGGCGTTACGTGCTGCCGCCGGCGATTTTCGAATATTTGGAAACGACCAAGCCGGGAGCGGGCGGAGAAATTCAGCTGACCGACGGTTTGTGCACGCTGGCGAAAAATGGCGCGCTGTGGGCGCACGTGCACGAAGGAAAAACGCACGACGCCGGGGACAAGCTGGGATTTCTGAAGGCGACGGTGGAATACGCGCTGCGGAATCCGAGTTTTGGATCGAAATTCCGGAAATATTTGAAGGAATTGGAACTCTGACGCGCTGAAGGTTATTTCTTTTTCTTGGCGCTTCCCTTCTCGCTGGTTGATTTTGAGGCGTTCGATTTGGAGTCAGACGATTTCGAGTCGGAAGACTTTGAGTCTGAAGATTTCGAATCGCTGGAATTGGACGTTCCGGCGTCGGCGGATTTCGAGTCGGAACTGTCGCTGGATTTCGAGGACGAGCTGTCGTCGTTTTTGGTGACCGAGGTCTGGTCGGAATTCTTGCCTTTGTAGTCGGTGACGTACCAGCCGGAACCTTTGAATTGAATACCCGCGGCGGAAATTTGGCGTTCGGCTTTGCCTTTGCATTTCGGGCACTTTTGAGTTTCAGGCGCGGAAAAACCTTCGATCTTTTCGTATTTATTTCCGCATTTCACGCACTTGTATTCGTATAACGGCAAAGCAGGGTCCTCCGGTTGCGTCGAACGGCAAAACTCCAATAGGAAATAATAACACGGCTGCGAGCCCGGTGCAGGTACCGAGGGTGTGGTCGCATGGCGAATCGCGCGACGATTGACCGGTGGCGGCGTGTGCTAGACTTTGGCGGTGAAAGAAAAAACTGTTCCGCCCGCCAAACTTGCCGAACCGGCCGTGGGATGCCTGTATGTGGTGGCGACTCCGATCGGAAACCTGGAAGACATTTCGCTGCGCGCGTTGCGGATATTGAAGGAGTGCGACGCGATCGCCTGCGAGGATACGCGGCAGACTTTGAAGCTGCTGTCGCATTTCGATCTGCAGAAGCGGCTGGTGAGTTACCACGAGCACAACGAGATTACGCGCGCGGCGGAAATGATTATCGAGCTGGAGCAAGGCGCGAAAGTGGCGCTGGTGACGGATGCGGGGACGCCTTCGATTTCGGATCCGGGGCAGCGGCTGGTGAGTTTGTGTTTGCGTCACGGGATTGAGGTGGTGCCGATTCCGGGGGCGTGCGCGTTTGTGACGGCGCTGGCGGCTTCGGGAATGGCCATTGATGAGTTTACGTTTGTGGGATTTTTGCCGTCGAGGCCGACGGAAAGACGGAAACGGCTGCGGGCTTTGGCTAACGAGCCGCGCACGCTGGCTTTGTATGAGGCGCCGCACCGGCTGCTGGATACTTTGGAAGATGCGATTGAGATTTTGGGGAATCGGCCTGGGAGTGATCGCGCGCGAATTGACGAAAGTGTATGAGGAATTTGTGCGGGGGCATTTGGAGGATTTGCTGGCGGCGGTGCAGAAGAAGGCTCCGCGCGGGGAAATTACACTGCTGATTGGTGCGGCGGATGGGGCGCCGCAGCATCATGCGGATGATGAGAAGGCGAAGATTCCTTTGGCGCGCCGGGTGGAGCAGGTGATGAAGGAACGGAAGGTGGATAACAAGGCGGCTTTGAAGGAAGTGGCGAGGGAGAGGGGGTTGACGAGGAGAGAGGCTTATAAGCAGCTTTTGATTACGCGGGATGAGTAGAGCGGGCGGTGCGTTTTTGTGGTTCCTCGTTGTTTGGAATTTTCTTCGCGATTGACCTCGGTGTAACGGCGTAAAAAGCAGATCCCTCACTTCGTTCGGGATGACAGGTTTACTATCTATTTAAAGTTGAGGTGGGGCGAGATTGCGCCCCCACTTCTTTCCTCAGGGGCTAAAGCCCCGCTTCTTGAGTTCGGTGAATGTCGGAGCTAAAGCTCCGAACCCCTAAAAGGCTCTTAGTCGGCGGAAGTGTGAGAGGGGGAGAAGAAGGCGTCGACTTTTTCTAGGATTTCGGAGCCGGTGTTGGAGTGGTGGACGGCGTGGCGGAGTTCGGAGCCGTTGCGGACACCGTGGGTGAAGAGGCTGGCGAATTGCTTCATTTTGCCGACGGCGTCGGGCATTTCGGCGGCGAGGAGGCTGCGGAAGTAGCCGTTGAGCAAATGATAGCGGTCAACGTCGGTGGGTTCCGTGTAGTGGCCGGTGGCCAGGTAGTCGGCGATCTGGCGGAAAATCCAGGGATTGGAAGAGGCGGCGCGGCCGATCATGACGGCGTCGCAATTGGTTTCCGCGATCATGCGCACCGCGTCCTGCGGCGTGCGAACGTCTCCATTACCAATGACCGGAATTTTCACGGCGGCTTTCACGTCGCGAATGATGTTCCAATTCGCGGAGCCGGCGTAGCCCTGCATGCGGGTGCGGGGATGAACGGCGATGGCTTCGATGCCGATGCGTTCGGCCATACGGGCGACATCCACGGCGACGATATTATTTTCGTCCCAGCCAGAACGGATTTTGATGGTGAGCGGAATTTTCACCGCGTCGCGAATGGCGCCGAAAAGTTTTTCAAGGTGGACGAGATCGCGCAGTAAGCCGGAGCCGCCGCATTTGACGACTTTTTTTACGGGGCAGCCGAGGTTGATGTCGACTTGGTCGAAACCGAGGTCTTCGGTGAGCGCGGCGGCAGAGGCCATGACTTTGGGATCGGAGCCGAAAATCTGGGCGGCGATGGGATGCTCGTCGTTGTCGAAATAGAGGTAATGGAGAGTTCGCGCGGAGTTGCGGGTGAGGCCTTCGGCGCTGGTGAATTCGGTCATGATCAAGCCGCAGGCGCCGAGCGAGCGGATGACGCGACGGAAAACGGTGTCGGTGACCCCGGCCATGGGCGCGAGGATGGTGGCGGGCTGGATGACGGTGTTACGAATTTTGAGTTCGGGCGGAAACATGTTTAGTTGGCCCAGGGCGCGAGCGTTTTTGTCGCGTTAGTCATGGTCGTCGTTTCCGTTGGTGGACGACGATCGCGAAGCCATTCCAGCGGCCGAGGTGGCAAAGGCGCGAGAGGAAAATCCGGGACGAGCGAGCTGGGCGATGAGAGCTTCTTTCGAGCCGCCAAAAAAATTGTCGACGACCTGGCCGAGAGCCTGGAGGCGGGCATCTTCGGCGCTGAGATTCGGAGTGTAGATGTAGGCGCGGCCGACTTTGCGGCGTTCGACGATGCCCTTACGCGCGAGGCGATCCATGATGGTCATGATGGTGGTGTAGGCGCGGGGGCGACGCGGCGCAAGAAGATCGCGAATCTCGCGCACAGTAGCCTGACCGACGGGCCAAAGCGTATTCATGCAATCGAGCTCGAGCGGAGCGAGATCGAGCACAGAACGGCGCGGCGGCGGAAGGCGCGTGATGGTTTCAGCCATGAGATTGACTCACGAAGTACAAGGTCATGGCTTTCGAGCCTCAAAATCCAGCTGCGCGGTGGCCGGTTTGACCGGCGCAACGGCCGAGGCTGACGCGGACGGCTTGGGCGCGGTTTTTGCGCCGGGATGCAAATAGGCGTCGGTGCGGAGGATGTTGCGGCGCAGGGCCGGATTGCGGTCGGTCCATTCTTCGGTGCCGGCGGCAGAATCGAGGGTGACGCGCATGGCAGCCATCTTGGAATCCATGTCGTCGAGGAAATGGAGAGCGATGGCCTCGCGGGTTTGGGGCAGAGTGGGCGAGCCAAATTCCAGCGAGCCGTGATGGCTCAAGATCAGATGTTCGACGAGGATAGCGAGCGGCGCCGGAAAATCCGGGATGGTTTTGATTTTGTCGCGAACGATGCCGCAGCCGATGGTGATGTGGCCGAGCAGGCGGCCGGGGGTGGTGTATTGCACGCCGCGTTCGTAGCTGAGTTCTTCGATCTTGCCGATGTCGTGGAGGACGATGCCACTCAGCAGCAAGTCGGGATCGAGTTCGGGATATTGCTTGATGACGCCGCGGCCGAGGCCGATGAGGCTGACCAGGTGTTCGAGCAAGCCGCCGACGAAAGCGTGATGCATCATCATGGCGGCGGGAGCGCGCTTGAGTTTCGGGGCGATGGCGGGATCGTCGACGATGCTCTGCAGCAGGCGCTTCAAGTGAGGATTGGACATCGCCGCGATTTCAGCGCGAAGCTCGGCGTAAAGTTTTTCAACGTCGAATTTGGTGTGGGCGAGAAAGTCGCCGAGATCGTATTCGCGTTCTTCAGCGGGAATAATCTGCTCGAGAGTGACTTCTTTCTGGCCGTTATAGAGTTTGACGCGGCCGCGAATGACGACCACGTCGTCACATTCGAAAGTCTTGGCGATGGCTTCGAAGTTGTCCCACATTTTTGCGGGGATGGAGCCGGTGCGATCGCGCAGGGAGAGTTCGAGCCAGGATTTGCCGCGCGCGGAAGTGCGAATTCCCTTCTCGCAGACGAGAAAGAGGGTGGAGACCGCCTGGCCATCCTGCAAATCGGAAACGAAATGCGACTTCATTAGCCGACCTTGGGCAGCGGCACTTTTTTCTTGGCCTTGTTCTTGGTGGCGACGTCGGGAGTAGGCTGAACTTCCTGAATGACGCTGGCGCCGGCAACGGCGGCGCTATCGGTGTAACCGGGCTTGACCATGACGTAGCTTTCTTCGCGCAGCTCGGCGAGGTAGGTGCGCATCTGGGGCTGCATTTTGCTCAGGTACAGCTTGTTCATGATTTCGTTTTCGACTTTGTCTTCAGGCTGCAGGCCGGCTTCATAGTGCTGTTCGACTTTCAGGATTTCAAAACCGGTCTTGGTCTGGATGACGTCGGTGACTTTGCCGTGATCGAGCTTGAAGACGACATCTTCCAATTGCGGAGAAAGCTGGCCACGCTGGAAGGTGCCGAGATCGCCGCCGTCTTTGGCGGTGCTGCCCTCGGAATAGCGTTTGGCAAGTTCGTTGAAGTCGTCGCCGCGGAGAACGCGATTGCGAAGGTCATCGGCTTTCTTGTTCACCGATTCCATTTCTTCCGGGCTCTTGCCTTCGGTGCTGAGGAAAATTTCGGAGAGAGTGACCTGCTCGGGCCGGGTGAATTCCTGCGGGTGGGAGTCGTAGTATTTCTTCACATCCTCGCCGGGGATATTGATGTGCGAGCCGACTTCGCGGCGGATGACTTCCTGGGTCAGCATGCCATTGCGAATCTGGGTTTTGTAATCTTCCCAGGCCAGGCCGGAGCCTTCGACGGCTTTTTCCAAGTCTTCAATACTGCCCAAGTTGTTTTGCTTGCGAACATCGTCGAGGCGCTTGACCAGATCCGATTCGACGCTGATGCCCATGTCCTTGGCGCGCTGAACCATGAGCGACTGATCGATGAGGCTGCGCAGAAGATCTTTCTGCTGGTCTTTGTAATCGGCGTCGAGTTTGTCTTTGGCGCAGCCCTGGCAATCGTGGGCGACTTCTTCGCGAAGCTGGGCGTCAGCTTTGGCGTAGTCGGATTCGGTGATGATGTCGTTGTTGACGCGGGCGATGATTTCTTCGACCACGGCGGCTTTGGCTTGAGCGTGAGCAGCAGGCGGGAGCACGAACGTCAATGCCAAGGTGGTAACGGCGGTCAAGGCGGCTGCGCGAAGCAGGTGGTTCCAAGTGTTTTTATTCATGAGGGTCTCTCGCTGTAAATTTTATCTCTACGATTGTAGTTGTAGCAATACGTTTCTGGTGGCTCCCATGGGGCCGCCTTGAAAACCCTTCCATTCGAGCCACAGGACGCCGGAAGGGTCGAGTTTCAGGCCGCGGCGCTTGCGGATGAGTTTGACCAGTTTATCGGGGCCTAGAGGCGTGTCGTCGTAGAACTTGATGGCGACCTGGTCGCCTTTGCGATCGACGGTCGAGACTAAGAGCTTTTCGGCCATGGCCTTTAGGACCGCGTATTCGAGCAGGTTTTCGACCGAGGGGGGCGGAGGGCCGAAGCGGTCTTCGAGTTCGCGGCGAACTTCGACGCGCATTTCCTCGGAGGTGACCGAGGAGATGCGTTTGTAGATGCGCAGCCGCAGATTCTCGCTATCGATGTATTCGGGCGGGATGCGGATGTCCTGGCCGAGGTTGAGGGTGGCTCGGCGCTCGGGGGTCACGGACTCGCCTTTGCGCTCGGCGACGGCGCGCTCCATCATCTGGCAGTACATGTCGAAGCCGACGGCTTCGATGTGGCCGTGCTGTTCGCGGCCGAGCAGATTGCCGGCGCCGCGCAATTCCAGGTCGAGCGCCGCGATGCGGAAGCCTGCGCCGAGATCGCTGAATTCTTTAAGGGCGGCGAGACGCTGGCGGGCGATGGAGCTGAGAGTGGTATCGGGAGGAACGAGCAGATAGGCGTAGGCGCGCTGGTTGGAGCGGCCGACGCGCCCGCGCAATTGGTACAGCTCGGAAAGGCCCATGCGATCGGCTCGATTAATGATGATGGTGTTGGCGCGCGGAATATCGAGACCGTTTTCGATGATGGTGGTGGAGACGAGGACGTCGGCTTCGTCGCGAATGAATTTGAGCATCACTTTTTCGAGTTCGGTTTCGCGCATTTGGCCGTGGCCGACGACGACGCGGGCGTTAGGGACCAGGCGATTGATCATGGCCGCGAGCGAAACGATAGATTCGACGCGGTTGTGGACGAAGAAGACCTGGCCATCGCGAGCCATTTCTTCCTGGATGACGCGCTGGACCAGAGTTTCGCTGAAAGGCGCGACGGTGGTTTGAATGGCGAGGCGGTCTTTGGGCGGAGTTTCGATGACGCTCATGTCGCGCAGGCCGACCAGAGACATGTGCAGGGTGCGCGGGATGGGAGTGGCGGACATGGTGAGCACGTCGACGTTCTTGCGCATTTCTTTCAGGCGCTCTTTGTGGGCGACGCCGAAACGCTGCTCTTCATCGACGACGAGCAGGCCGAGGTCTTGAAATTTGACGTCCTTGGAGAGGATGCGGTGGGTGCCGATGAGGATGTCCACTTTGCCGGCTTCGACTTCTTCGAGGACTTTCTTCTGTTCTTTTTCGGTGCGGAAACGGCTGATCATTTCGACGCGGACGGGAAAGGCGGCGAAGCGGCGTTTGAACGTTTGAAAATGCTGGAAGGCGAGGACGGTGGTGGGCGCGAGGATGGCGACCTGTTTGGAATCGGCGATGGCTTTGAAGGCGGCGCGCATGGCGACTTCGGTCTTGCCGTAGCCGACGTCGCCGCAGAGCAGGCGATCCATGGGCAGGTTGGATTCCATGTCGCGTTTTACGTCGTCGATGGCGCGCTGCTGGTCGGCGGTTTCTTCGAATTCGAAGGCGTCGTCGAATTCGCGGGTGAAATTGGTGTCGGGCGGAAACGTGTGACCGACGGCGAGCTTGCGCTCGGCGTAGAGTTCGAGAAGCTGATCGGCCATGTCGCTGACGGATTTTTTGACGCGCGATTTGCGAGCTTCCCAGACGGTGGTGCCCAGGCGATCGAGCTGCGGTTCGACGCCGCCGAGAGAGGTGTATTTCTGGATGAGGTCGATGCGAGCGAGCGGGACGTAGAGTTTCGCGTCGCCGGCAAATTTGAGCAGCATGAATTCGCCATTCGCGCCTTCGACGGCGACCTGGCGCAGGGCTTCGAACTGGCCGATGCCGTGATCGACGTGGACGACGAAATCGCCAGGTTTGAGATCGCTGAAATCGCTGAAGAAGCTGGAGGTTTTAGGTCGCGATCTAGCGCGCTGGGAGGGAGCGGGCAGCGTTTCGAAGAGGTCGGCGTTGCCGTAGAGGACAACTTTGGCATCGACGAAGACCACACCTTCAGCGAGCGGAGCTTTGGTGAGCACGATTCCAGCGCCGGGTGCGCTGCTTTCTTCCTGCGCCAGGCGAGTGACGGTGGCGTTTTGCTCGAGTTCACCCATGCGGTAGGGCAATTCGAATTCGTGGCAAATATCGGCGAGGCGTTCGAGTTCTCCGGTGCTGGCGGCGGAGACCATGACTTGATCGCCGGCGGCGATGCGGGCGCGAGATTCGGCGATGAAGGCTGGGACATTACCGTGATAGCGGGTGGTGGGTTGGGTTTGCATGACGCGGAGTTCGGGAGGTGCGGGCGCGGTTGCGGACGATTCCGCGGGAGAGTCTTCAATCGCGAGGTGTTCGATGGCGAAGCGCGGAACCATTTGCAGGGCGAGGTCCCACTCTTCGGCGTCGAAGATGAATTTTTCGGGAGGCTCAGCGAGCGGGTCTTCGACATCGGCGAAGGCTTCGGCGAGCTGGGCGCGATATTTTTCGATGGCGGCGGAGAGGAGCGACGGCTCGTCCTGGATCAGGATGGTGTCGTTGGCGAGATCGAGCAGGGTGGAGCGACGGTCTTCGCGGACGACTTCGCGAAATTCCCAGCCGGCATAAAAGGCGGCGGGCGCGGAGTCGTCTTCCCTTCCCGAGGCGGAATGCACGCGCATTTTTTCGAGAATTTCGGCGTGACGCGGGAATTCGGTGAGTGGGAGCAGCGTGGCGCGTTCGACGGGGCTGGTGGAGCGTTGGGTGACCGGATCGTAGGCGCGGATGGATTCGATGGTATCGCCGAGAAGTTCGACGCGGACGGGCTGGAGAGATTCGGGAGAATAAATGTCGATGATGCCGCCCCGGACGGCGAACTGGCCGGGCATGTCGCAGGTGACTTGCTTGTCGTAGCCGGCGCTGGAAAGAAAAGTGATGAGATCGTCGTGTTCGACGGTTTCGTCGCGGGAGATGGTGCGGGCGAGTTGGGAATAGAAATCGCGATCGCGCATGCGCCACAGGGCGGCTTGGATGGGCGCGATGAGAATATCGGCTTCGCCGGTGACGAGACTCCAGAGAGCGACGGCGCGGTCTTCGGAAATTTCGGCGTGCGGGGAGCGGCCTTCGTAGGGCAGAACTTCGTGAGAGGGGAGATGGACAACGCGGCGGTCGGGTTTGCCGGTGACGGCGCGATAAAAATAGCGAACGGGTTCGAGGAGCATTTCGGCGCGCTGATTGTTTTCGACCAGGACGACGAAGGGCCGGCCGAGTTCGGCGAAGGCCAGCGGGATGATCAGCGCTTTGGCTGGATCGGTGAGACCGGCGAGGCGGACTTCTCCGGTCTTGCGCCGAAGGGCGTCGAGGGCCGCTTCCACCACGGGGCGGCGGCCAACGCGCGCGAGAAGCTCGCTGACGATGGGCAGAATCATGCTGGTGGAGTTTGTTTGATGCGTTCCAAGAGGCGCGCGGTGGAGAACCCGGGCTCGAGCGGGATGCGGACGATTTTGCCGCCGCCGGCGCGAACCGCTTCGTCATCGAGAAAATCGATTTCGCGCGAAGTGATTTCGCCGCCGCGGGCCAGAACGTCGGGGGCGAGGCGTGCGATGAATTCGCGAGGAGCGGGCTCGTCGTAGAGCGTCACGAAGTCGACGGCGGCCAGGCCGTCGAGAATTTCGGCGCGCTCAGCGGCGGGATTCACGGCTGCCGGCTCGCCGCAGGATGCGATGCTGGCGTCACTTTGTACGCCGACGACGAGAATGTGGCCGAGGTCGCGGGCGTGTTCGAGCAGACGAACGTGTCCGGGATGAAGCAAATCGAAGGCGCCAACGGCGCAGACGACCCGCTTTCCGTTGCGTTTCCATTCACGACGTTGGAGAATCAAATCGGTTTGGGACACGATCGCCAACTCAGGTTTCTCCGGCACAACTTCCGCATTCCGCGGGAGGCAAATCCAGTACAGCCGCAATTCTTGATTCTACCATGTGCGCCGGAAACGCAGCGGAAGGCGCGATGAGGCCGGCGAAAGTGTGGCGGGCGTGGCCGGCGATGCTGTGTGTTACGGGTGCGGTGCTGCTTTTGTTAGGCGCGCACTGGATTCGGATGGGCGAACTGTCGAAGCAGGAAATTGTGCTGACGGCGGGGGGTTGCAACACGCCGGTGACGGTATTGCAGCCGCCACCTGACGTGCAGCCGGTGGGTAGCGTGATTTTGATTCATGGCCTTTCGGCGAATCGACGATTGATGATGTACCTGGCGGAAGATTTCGCGGGTCACGGTTTTCAATCTTACGCGCTGGATTTGCCGGGGCATGGAGACAGCCGGGACGCATTCACGTTTGCGAAAGCGGAAAGTTGCGCCACGGCGGCGGTGGAAGCTTTGACCGCGGCGCACGCGATCGATCCGAAGACGACGATTCTGGTGGGACATTCGATGGGCGGGACGATTGCGATTCGGATGGCGGACCGCGATCCGGTGGCGGCGACGGTGGCGATTTCTCCGGGACCGATGGTTCTGCCGAAGCGCATGCCGACGAATTTGCTGGTCTTCAGCGCGAGCGCTGATTTGAAAATTTTGCGAGATGTGGCTGACGGGCTTTCTGCTGCGGCTGGAGGAAACCGGACGAGGCCGGGAGATTTCGAGCAGCGGCGCGCGTTCGATTTGCAGTTGCTGCCACACTCGACGCATACCAGCCTTCTTTCGGACCGAAGAGTGGCGCACAACACGGAACAGTGGGCGATGCAGACTTTGTTTCCGGATATTTCGCAGGAAACTATTGCTTTGAATCTGGATCTGGCGACTTACGAGACTTTTGGAAATGGACGGAGGCGACTGGCGGGCGGGGCTTTGGGATTTATTGGAATTTTGATGATGTTCCCGCTCGCGGCCGTGTTGTTCGCGAAGATTGGAGGAGCAACCGCGCCGGAAGTGCCGGGTTTGCGCCCGCGAGTAGCGATGCTGCTAGCTGAAGTGGCGCTGGGTGCGCTGGCGGCGGTGCTGATTTTGAATCTCGGCGTGCCGCTGGGATTTTTACGGATGTTCAGCGGGGCTTATTTCGTTTCGTTGCTGCTGATCGTGGGCTTGGTGCTGCTGATTTTGAATTTTGGATTTGCGCTGGAATATATGTCGGTGAAGCCGGTGCGGATTTTGGGAGCGGGGGCGCTTGGTTTTGCGACGTTTCTGGCGATTGCGGCATGGATGAATTGGCAATTGAGCGATGCCTGGCTGAACGCACCGCGGTGGTGGCGATTCGCGGGGATTTTGCCGTTCTTGTGGGTTTATTTCTTCTCGGAAGAGGTGGTGCTGGGGCCGGTTCAGACGGGCTGGGAGCGGGCGCAGAGGTTTACGGTTTTTCTGGGATTGCGGCTGGAAATTTTCCTGGCGTGCTTGCTGGGTTATTACTTTCTGGCGAGTGGACAAGTGCTGTTAGTCATTCTTTTTGTGTACCTTGCAATTTTTTCGGTACTGCAGCGGCTGGCTTGCGACGCGCTGCGGGCGCGAACCGGGACGGCCACGGCGACCGCTTTGTTTGGTGCTATACTCGGCGCGTGGTTCGTCGCGAGTTTATTTCCAATCACATAATGCCGGGCTACCGGCAGCGGATGGCATGAAAGAAATCTCCATCGTGGGCGGCGGACCGGCGGGATCGCTCTGCGGAGAGCGGCTGGCCAGCGCGGGTTTTCGAGTTACGATTTACGACGAACGCCTCGCGTGGGAAAAGCCGTGCGGCGGCGGACTGACGCACAAGGCCATCGAAGCTTACCCCTTCCTGCTGGATTCTTCCCAACCGAAACGAATCGTACGCAAGGCGGAACTGATTTCGAGCGGCGGCCACCGGGCGCAATTCGAAATGAACCGTCCGATCGTGATTTACGCGCGCAAGGTGCTGAATCAATTGCTGCTGGACCGGGCGATTGCTGCGGGATGCACGGCGGTGTGTTCGCGGGTGACGAACGTGAACACGGAAAGCGAGCGAGTGCGATTCACGGCGCAGGGCGAGGAGCGCTGGTCGGACTTTATCGTGCTGGCTGCGGGCGCGCGGAATCAATTGCTGCCGGAAACTACGGCGCTGGGTTCGAAAGATTTGGAAGTGACGCTTGGTTATTTTGTGCCCACCGAAGAAGACATCATCAAAGTGAAATTCTTGAAAGAGTTTGAAGGATATTTGTGGTCGTTTCCACGGGCGGATCATTTGTCGGTGGGAATCTGCGCGAAGATGGGGCGGAATTCGACGCAGGTTTTGCGGCAGCATCTGGATGCGTTCGTGGAAGACGAAAGAATTCCGCGGACCGGGGCGCAGTTTTATAGCCATGTGCTGCCATCGCCGGAAGCGCACACGATTCGGAGCCGGCGGATCAGCGGGCGGAACTGGGCAATGGCGGGCGACGCGGCAGCGACGGTGGATCCCATTACGGGCGAGGGATTGTATTACGCGCTGCGGTCTGGGGACTTGCTGGCGCAGGCCATTGCTGAGGGCGCGCCGGAAGCGTATCCGGCGAAGTTGCGCGATGCTTTTTCCGCGGATCTGGAATTCGCGGCGCGCATCGCGGGAAAGATTTTCTGTGGGAATTTTCTGGGGAATGCGATTACTACGCGGATGGTGCAGCTGCTGAACTATTCTCCGGCATTTCGCGATTTGATTCGCGACGTGTTTAGTGGGTCGCAGGATTACCGGAGTTTGAAGCAGCGCTGCTGGGATTCACTGGGGATTACGGTGGCGGAAATTACGCGGACGCTGTTCGATCCGCGGCGGCTGAGATTTTCTCCAGCGCCCGGGGCGAAAGCTGGTGAAACTTCGCGATGAAATCGGACGACTTGGGAAAGAGCGGCGAGCCGAAGACGGGCGGGTACGAGGACGCGGACGAGCGGCGCATGCCGCTGGGCTTGGAAGCTTCGATTGAACGCGTGGTGCCTCATGAGTGGACCATCGCGGTGTACGACCCGCGGCTGCCGCCGGTGTTTTCGACGCCGGCGATGATCGGGATGATGGAAGTGGCGGCGGCCAATTCCCTGCTGTCGGAGCTGCCGGCTGGCGCGATTTCGCTGGGCACGCGGATTGAAGTGGATCACCTGAAAGCGGTGCACGAAGGCGCGACGGTGCGAGCTACGGCGCGGCTGGTTGGGTATCAGGGAAGATTTTTGGTTTTTGAAGTTGAGGCTCGCTCGGGAGATTTATTGCTGGGGCGCGGGAAGGTTTTTCGCGCGATCGTGCAGAACAAGAAGTTTCAGGTTCCTTCCAAAACGTAACCACGCACGGCCGACGGACGCTCCTTAGAGGTAATCCAACCATGAAATGTCTTCTCGTGTTTTTTCTCGTTGGTTTCAGCTGCGTATTCCCGACGGCGCTGCTGGCGGCAAGCTCGGCGGTGGTGAAGTCGCCGCTTGAGGTGATCGTGTTGGGGTCTGGAGGTCCGCGAGCGTTCGGGCGGGCCAGCGCGAGTTACATCGTGATGGTCGAGGGCACGCCGCGGATCCTGGTGGATGCCGGGCCGGGCGCGTTTGTGCGCATCGGCGAAATGAATCTGGATGTGAGCGGCGTGGATACGGTGCTGCTGACGCACTTGCACATCGACCATAGCGGAGATCTGGCGGCGTTCTTCAACGAGCGCGCGTTAACCAGCGACGCGCCGATTACCTACCGGATATTCGGGCCGGACGGCGCGGGACTTTTTCCCAAGACTTCGCGATTTGTGGATTTGCTGGTGGGCGACGGCGGGGCGTGGGCTTATCAAAAAACTTTTGGCGCTAACGAAACATTTCAAGTGAAAGACTTGGCGATTGATCTGAAGTCGGCGGAGACGAGGATTGTGGATGAGAACGGACTGACCGTTGATGAGATCGCGACGCATCATGGAGATTGTCCGGCGGTAGCTTACCGGATCAGCTATCGCGGAGTGTCCGTCGTTTTTTCGGGAGACATGGACGCATCGGCAATTCCGAATCTGGAGCAGCTGGCCAAGGGCGCGGATTTGCTGGTTTTTAATTGCGCGGTTCTGGATCCGCCGGGTTCGCCGGAGCAGCTCTATGATTTGCATACGCCGCCGAAGAAAATTGGAGAGGCGGCGCGGGCTAGCGGAGTAAAGAGTTTGTTGCTGAGCCACACGGCTCCGGACGTGGAGGGCCAGGAGGCAGCGGTGCGGGGTTCGATACGAACGAATTATTCGGGGCCGGTTGCGTTTGCTACGGATCGGATGCGGGTGAAGGTAGGCGGGAGTTTGGTACGGTCTAGCGCGGGGGCGAGGTAGGTTGTGACAAAGGAGCGGTTGGGTCAAAACAAAAACACGACGATATTTGTGGGGAGGTGATTGTTAACGACATGGCGCATTTCAGAGGGAGGAACGTTGTCTAGGTAAGACCTGCGCAGATTTGACAGTTCGTCGGAACCAGATTCTGCGGGATCTGGCGTTTCGTCCCCCATGATGGATTTGTAGATCGGATCACCGAAAATTTCTACAAAAGGCTCTGCGACCTCAGCGACAGCGCAAGCCAGGGTCCACAATGCTTCTGTCATCGAAAGGCCTGCTCAGGAAAAGTTGGTGCCCGGAGAGGGAATCGAACCCCCACGGCCTTGCGACCGGAAGATTTTGAGTCTTCTGCGTCTGCCAATTCCGCCATCCGGGCATTTTTGCGCGCAACGCGGCGACGCGTGGCACGTCTAGATAATAGCTTGTAACCGCGACGGACGGCAACAGGCCGGTGATTCGCGATTCCTCGATTCACCTTGCAAACGTCGGTTCATTTCGTCTTGGCGAAAGGAGATTCCTACCATGAAGCGTTATCTAACCGCTGGCGCAATTGTTTTGGCTCTGGCAGTGGGAGTGTACGCAGGATCGCATGAGGGCGAGTTCACCTGGTACAAGGTGACGGGCCCGGGGCCGTTCCATGTGGACGTGGTTTCAGGTCACGGCAAAAATTGTTACGTGTTCGCGGAAGATTTCGGGAATCGAACTCTGCTGCTGTGGTGCGAGGACGGGAAACCGCCGCAACAATAGACGGGTCGCTGATTCCTACGAACCGCCGGAGCGGATGATGCGGATGGCTTCGGGCAGGGCTGCTGCGTCGGTGGGGTTTGCGGCGGAGCCATTTTTGCCGTTGGCGTCGGGGGCGTCGGGTTGATTGCCTGTGCCCTCTCCTGGGGCCAGGAAGAGATTCGATTCGAGGCCGTATTGCTTGGTGTAAAGCTCGTAGTAGCGGCCGTGGAGGTCGTAGAGGCTGGCGTGATTGCCGCGTTCGACGACGCGGCCGGCCTCGACTACTAGAATTTGATCGGCGCGGCGGACGGTGGAAAGGCGGTGAGCGATGACAAAAGTGGTGCGTCCGCGCATGAGGTAACGCAAACCTTCCTGGATGAACGATTCGGATTCGGAGTCGAGGCTAGAAGTGGCTTCGTCGAGAATTAAAATGCGCGGGTCGGCGAGAATGGCGCGGGCGATGGAAACGCGCTGGCGCTGGCCGCCGGAAAGTTTTACGCCGCGTTCGCCGACGATGGTGTCGTAGCCCTTCTCGAAATTTTCGGCGAATTCATCGACGCGGGCGATGCGGCAGGCGTCCATGATTTCGGCTTCGGTCGCGTCGGGGCGGGAGAAGCCGACGTTCTGGCGAATGGAGCCATCGAAGAGAAATGTTTCCTGCAGGACTACGCCGAGTTGGGTGCGGTAGGTGTCGAGCTTGACCGTGGAAAGATCGATGCCGTCAACGAGGACGCGGCCGGAGGCGGGAACGTAAAACGCGGCGATGAGTCCGATGACGGTGGACTTCCCTGCTCCGGAGGGACCGACCAGCGCGGTGACGGTGCCGGGCAGCGAATCGAAGCTGACGTCGTGCAAGACCATCTTGCCGGTGTCGTAGGCGAAATTCACGTTGTCGAACTGCACTTCTCCGCGGATGCGGCCGAGCGATTGGGTGCGGCGCGGATCTTCCTGCTCCATTTTTTCGTTCAGGACTTCGCGGGTGCGTTCGAGGCCAGCGAGGGCTTCGGTAATCTGCGGGCCGATGCCGACGATTTGAAAGACTGGCGCGATCAGCAGGCCGAGAAAAAAAGTGAATGAGAAGAAAGTGCCGGGAGTCATGGTGCCGGCGAGGATTTGGCGCGCGCCGAGGTACATGATCATGGCGCTGACGACGCCCATCAAGCTGGTGGCGGACAGGCTCATGATCGAAGTGGCGGTGAGAGTCTTGAGGACGTTTTCCAGGAGACGCTGCGCGCCGGCGGCGAAAACTTTTTCTTCGCGGTCCTCGGCGTGGTAACCCTTCACGACGCGAACGCCGCCCAGGGATTCGGTGAGGCGGCCGGTGACTTCGGCATTGATTTTCGGGCGTTCGCGAAAAATTGGGCGGATGGTCTTGAAGGCTTGATTCAGCGCGATGCCAAAAACGATGAGCACGCCGGCGGCGACGCCGGTCATTAGAACGCTGGTGTGCAGCAAATAGACGAGGGCAAACAGCGCGGTCATGATGCCCCCGGCGAATTCGATGAGGCCGGTGCCGACGAGGTTGCGGACGCCTTCGACGTCGCTCATGATTCGCGAAATGAGGACGCCGGTTTTATTGGCGTCGTAGTAGGCGATTTGCAGGCGGCCGATGTGGGCCTGCACTTTTTCACGCATTTCGGAAATCATGCGCCAGGAAGCTTTGGAGAGCAGCTGGGTGAGCGAAAACGAAGTAAGTCCCTGAACAATGGTGGCAGCTAACACGGCACCGACGATGGGGTACAGCAAGTGGGTCTGCTTCTTCAGCATCACGTCGTCGAGCAAGTATTTCGTGGAGGCCGGAAGAACCATGCCGCAGAGGCGGTTTACGACCATCAGCAGGAATCCGAGGGCGATAAGTCCGCGGCGCGGCTTGAGCAGCGCGATTACGTCGGGCAGCTGGCTCCAATCGAATTTCTGTTTAGTGGTTTTGGTTTTGCCAGCTTTGGTTTCCTGGCGGGAGACGCGCGAACCGAGTTTATCGATTCCGGATTTCTGTTGACCGCTGCCGCCTATTTTCATTCAGCTATCACTATAACGCGTTTGGCGGGGCGATTGAGCGCACCAACAGCAGGCCGCAGTTGAACCAGGAAAAGATGCATATCCTGATTGGATGAGCCAGACGGCCCGGGGATTGTAGAATTTGCGGGGCCGGGGCCAGCGCAGGGGCGGGTTGTGGCTGCGGTACCCGTTTGGTAGACTGCGGGCATGGCCAAGAAAAAACCAGCGAAGAAGAAGATGGCGGCGAAGAAGAAACCGGCATTGAAAAAGAAGGCGGCGGCGAAAAAGCCGGCCGCGAAGAAAAAGGTCGCGGCCAAGAAGAAGCCGGCGCGGCGGAAGGCTAAGCGGGCGAGCCGTGGCCCGCAGGAAGTCACGAATCCGATAGCGATTCGCGGGCGCCGAGGTTTGGGCGCGGCTTCCGGCGGGCAATCGGGCGACACGCAAGGGCTATCGGAACGCGAGACCGCAGATTCGGAAAGCGTGACGGAATTGGCGGAAGAAGGGCAGGACTACGAAGCGGAGGTCGTCAGCGGCGTGGAAAACGCGAAGGATCCGGACCAGGGCGAAGTGACGACCTCGGAAGTACCGGAAGACGACGTGCCGCCGGAATATCAGGATCGGGATCGGATGTAAGCGGCGCCAGCGCGACGATAAAGACGAAACGGCCCGGAGCAAAAATTGCGCCGGGCCGTTTTCTTTTTAAATTGAAGATACGGCGGAATTACCGGCTGCCCGCGGAGCGTGCTTTGGCGCGGTTGCCGATCGCGTCGGCGTCGGAATCGGAAAAGTCGGCGGCCGACCGATTGTTCAAAGCGGCTACGAAGGCGTCTACCTGGCGGGTAGCTTCTTCTTTGGCAATGCCATAGCGTTCCTGGACACGGCCAATTAGCTGCTCACGACGGCCAGCTACGATGTGTATGTCGTCATCGGTTAGCTTGCCCCACTTTTCGCGGACTTCGCCTTTCACCTGCTTCCATTTGCCTTCCAGTTGGTCGGAATTCATGTCCTTGCCTCCCTGTTAGAGACTTTTATTTGTGGGACCCAGGCAATTTTTCCTGTTCACTGCTGCGGTCCTATTCTCCAAGGGGCAAGAACGATTCCAAAACGATCGCGAAGTACGAACGTGTTTGCTGCGAAGGATTTAGGCGGGCGCGGCGAATCCCCACTACAGGAAAGCCTGTAGGACGGGGGCGCGTAAATTTGGGACGCCGGTGGATTTTTATTCCGGCGCCGATGGCCGGGCTGGAGATTTCGAAGCGAACACACGCGAAATCAGGTGGATTCCCGATTGCAATTTGGGTGGTGACACAACTATAAGTATCCGACGGTCCGTTTCTTGAGGTGACTTCAATGAGGCTTCGACCTGTAGCCACGGTGTTTTTGGCGATTAGTGCGGCGGTATGCTGCGCACCGGCAAATGGACAAGCGCAGACGCAAAACGTGGCGTTGCGATCCTCGGTACAGATGGCCACGGGCGCTCATGCGGATATTGTGAATGCGGCGGGCGACAAGATCGGCACAGCAACCTTCGTGCCGTCAGCGGGAGGGGTGCGAGTGGACGTGAACGTTTCGCAATTGCCTCCTGGGACGCACGCGATTCACATTCACGCGGTGGGCAAATGCGAAGGGCCGGATTTCAAGACGGCCGGAGGGCATTTCAATCCGGCCAGCAAGAAACATGGACGCGACAATCCGGCGGGCCCGCACAACGGCGACCTGCCGAATATCGAAGTGGGACCGGACGGCAAGGCGACGACTTCCCTGCTGGATACGAACGTGACGCTGAGCGAGGGACCGAATTCGCTGTTTCAGGATGGCGGGACGTCGATCGTAATTCACGCGATGCAGGACGATTACAAGACGGATCCTTCGGGAAATTCGGGCGCGCGAATTGCGTGCGGAGTGGTTCAAAAGTAGAGTCGAAAACGAACGCCGCGGCCTCGCCGCGATCAGTTAGTTCCCGTTCGCGAAAGCGCGAAGAGCGGTTTGTTCATCGGGAAAATCGGTGAAAACGGTGTGCAAGTTCGTCATGTGCAGAATTTCCCGGGCGCGGGGATTCAAGTCGACGGCGTGGAGTTCCGCACTGTTTTTTCGAGCCGAGTACAAACCGCGAACCAGCTGGCCAATCCCGGAACTGTCCAGATAAGTTACATCCCGAAAATTCAGAAGAATCCGGCGACGGCCATCCTCGAACAAATCCATCAGCAATCCGTGAACGGCTTCGCCTTCGATCAGTGTGAAACGGCCACGAACATCGACAATCGTCACATCGCCTAGCTGGCGAGTACTAGCACTAAAACCCACAGACGGCCCCCCGAGAAAAAAGCAGCATGTATTTTAGCGCAAGCGGATGGGATACCAAAATTCAGGCGGGAGAGAATTTTCGACGCGTTTGAGTTGCGTTGTTTCGGCAGCAACGGAGCCTAACGGCACCTACGAAAGTTGAGCGAGCCAATCGTCGAGAATTTTGAGCTGATCCTCGGCCAGGTCGACAAAGGTGATCCCCATGCCCATGCCTTCGTGGACGTAAACGACGCGACTCTTGGTTTCGAAGGCTCCCTGGTCGCAGGTTATTCGAAGATTGAAATTGGTGCCGGGCGGCAAGGTGACCAGGACGTCGACGAAACATCCCTTGCGGCTGATTTCGGAGATGCGTCCGGTGATGCGCATGTCGGTGCGAGGCTCGCGGAGTTCGATGTGGGCGATGAAAGTGAAGCGAGGAACTTCGCGATGTTCGGGATAAGGCGCGCCGGGATTGGACGGCGTACTAGAAAAGGAGCCCATAAAAACCCCCTGACGAAAGGTCATGGTGCGTGAGTCTGGTTCAGATTGGCACACTGCGAGAAAGGACGGCAGATTAGAGAGGCCAGGGTGATACGAAAAGTGTACCGTCCTCTCGGGCATGTCGGGGAGCTGACGGGAACCGCCTGATGCGTAGCAATGCGAGGGTGGTAGTCGTAGTTTTGCGGACGCATTTGGGATGGCGAAAAGGTCATTATGGGCGAGCGAGCGGAAAGACTCTGGGGCCGACCCGCTCGTGGTTAAACCAGTCCACGGGAAACTACCAATAAGGTTATTTCTGGCGGCGGCTAGAAAATGCAGGCTGCTTGCAATTGGAAGCACCGATTGGTGTTTTTCGAAGAATCGAAGTGTGCGGAGAGGCGCGGAAATGGGATCGCGGCGATAAACTAGTTGATAAACCAGTCGTAAAGCCGTAGGCTCCCGCCTCACCGGGCCCACTATTCGTCGAAACCTGGAGCGTTGAAAATGGAGCCTGGATACCGACCTGGCGAGTACTTGAAGCAATTGCGGAATCGCCTGGGGATTACCACTCGGGAAGTCGAAGAACTGAGCCGCAAGGTGGCGATTGAATCGGCCAATGACGAATTTTACATCTCGAATGCATGGCTGACGCAGCTGGAAAACAAGAGTTCGGTGCCAAGCATTTACAAACTCTTCACTATTAGCGTGATTTACCGGATGAACTTCACCGAGCTGCTGGCGATTTTCGGCGTGATATTGAGCGACGCGGCCCGGCTGAGGGATTCACTGCCGCTGGGAAACACGCATCTGGCCTCGATTGAGACGGCGGACTATGGAAAGCCAGTTACCTTTCCGATTCGATTCGACCGGGGATTCAGCATCGACAAGACGAGCCTGATTTCGAGGATGGTGGAGCTGTGGGGTGAGGTGCCCATTTCGGTCATCCAGCGGCTGGACGTGCGGCATTGCCAGTACGGATTTATCGGGATGGACGATTATTCGATGTATCCGCTGCTGCGGCCGGGATCGTTCGTGCAGATCGACCGGCAAGTGAACCGGGTGAATGCGACGGAGTGGAGGGCGGAGTTCGACCGACCGATTTATTTCGTGGAGCTGCGGGATAGCTATGCGTGTTCCTGGGCGGAATTGAAAGGATCGCACTTGACGCTGGTGCCGCATCCTTTGTCGGGATCACCAATCCGGCAATTCGTATTCCCGGACGAAGCGGAAGTTTTGGGGCAAGTGACGGCGGTGGCGATGCGGCTGGTGACTACGCCGGAGGCGCGCCCGGCCGCGGAGCCAGACGGCTCGCAAAAATTGCCAAGGCGACTTTGAGGTTGGAAAAGACGAATTGGGCGGCGAGCGGGTCGGTACCGACCGGAACGGCAGCGCGATAAGGCTCAAGCTCTTCCCAAGTGGTAACGAAATTGGAGGGCAGAGCTTGCGTGCTTTCCGCGTAGGCTTGCAGCTGGCGGACCAGATCTTCGAGCGGGGCCGCTAGCAATTCCGAGAACGACTCGCGGTGACAATCGGCGAGGCCTTCGCAGGCGGCTTCGGCGGAATAGCGCGAAGCCAGGCCGTCGTGATGGTAGAGGCCGCTGTTGTAATCGCGCGTGGAAGCCAAGTAGATCATCCGCTCCAGGGTGAGCGGGAGATGCGCCAGGGTGCGGCGGCGCAGGTCATCGGCCGCGGCGACGACATCGCTTCTTTTCGGAATCGAGCTCAAAACTTCACTTCTCCTGAAACAGCAAATTCAAATCAAACTGTAGCGTTGCCACGCGGAGATTCGCCGGCTATGGTGCGCAAGCCCGGCGCATTCAGAAACGCCAGAGACTTCTCCGAAACCGTGCACAGACGGGCCGCGGTAGCGGCCGCGGAATGCACCAAACGCGGCGCCGCGTACGGCCCGCCGAAATAAAAGCTGGCTTCGAGCATCCGGCAAATGATCAGTAAGGCCGCGAAGTCGGCGGCCAGGCGAATTTCGGTCAAAACGCTGATCTCGCTCTGAAACCGCGAATGCCCGCGGTGGAAGTGCATGAGTTTGAGAATTTCGGAGCGGACGCGTTGGACCCACAGGATGGAGATTCGTTTGCGGTCGGCGAGAAACAGGCGCCTAACGTCCGCATCCGCCTGGGAGCTGACAAATTCGAGATCGCGGCGATCGAAGAGGCGATCGATGAAGTCGCGGGGCAATAATTCGCGCTGCAGCGCGTGGAGCGAGCCCCGGGCTTCGACGAATTGATACGCGCTGCCCTCCACGGGAGCGCGGCTGCGGCGCACCAGCCGGTACAACAAAAAGAAGAGAGCGATACCCAGCGCGAGCGATAGCAGCAGAGGAATCATGAGCGGCCTCCGCCGCCAAAGTAATCGCGCAGAGATTCCAACTCGGCGCGGGTGCGGCCGGCGAGCTCTTCATAATTGCCGGACCCCGACGACGGGGGCGGAGGTGACGCGACATCGTCAGACCAAAGGGCAGTCGTCCAGATCACAAGAGCCGTAAAGTAGGAACCGCTTTGCAGGAACTCCCAGGCGGGGTAAAGACGCGGGCCGAAAAACTTAATCAGAGCCAGCAGGGTGACACTTGCAGATACGTAGATGCCCATACCCAAGGCGATCCCGGTGAGACTCTTGCCGATGCGGATTTGATAATAAGACAAGATGGATAGGGTGCCGACGAGGAACAGAGCCTCGACGACACGGAGGATTTTTTCTAAGTCGGAGTAGAGCGCTTCCTGCGACCAACTGCGGGTGAAACCGAGGTGGAGTAGCACCATACCGAAGATGCAAAAGAAGATCGAAACTCCCACGGCGCGAACGAAACGCTCGGCGCCGGGATAAGGGGCGAACGACCTACGCGCGACGTCCAAAATCACTCCGTAGCCAACAAGCAACGTAAGAAGCTGGGTGGGCCAATACCACTTGGTGTACGCCGTCAAATCCCCGGCCGGGCCCGCGGTCTTCCAGTAGAGCAGGTAGAGGCCAGCGGAAACCAGAAACACGCAGAGAATATAGAAATAGAAGACCGGGTAGTTCCTGAAATTCCTGGTCACGATCATGCGCCCGAGAATAACCGCTTCCAGCAAAAGGCCTACCCACCAGAGACTGAGGCCGATTAGTTGGAAAGGCACAAGCGGATGCTAGCACAATTTGGAAAAGGGGAGAACGGTTAGTTCTCCCCGGTGATAGCCACGTTGCATCGTAACTATAGAGATATCCTGCGCGACCGGCCCTACGATATGCCGAGGATAGCGCCGAGAGGTGGCTTCGTCGGCGGGACCGGGGGTTGGGTGCCATCAAGAGCCAGCGGTTTGGTCGGCGGCACTGGCGGCTGGGTTCCATCGAGAAGCAGCGGTTTTGTCGGGGGGACGGGAGGTTGAGTGCCATCGAGAGTCGCCGGCTTGGTCGGAGGAACCGGGGGCTGGGTACCGTCGAAGGCATGGGCTGCGGGCAGGACAAACCCCGAAACTACAACGGCAAGCAGAGCTATTCGGAAAATTCGATTCATCGCGATCTCCTTGAACTGTCGAAGTGGTGACCCGAGGGTCGCGAGGAAGGTAAAGAAAGAGCGAAGAGAACTGGCCAAGTGCCGGAATTTGCTCGGTAAAGCAAGCAGCCCGGTGGAGTCGCGCGGAATGCGAAGCAAGAGCCGGAAAAGCGGTGGCAAATTGCGCGGAAGAAGGGGTTGATAGAAGTACAGTTATTCAGTTGGAAACGATGCGGAAGTTACGGATAGGCAGCGCGGAAGGGGGTCTGTCATCCTCATCGGTACACGACAATGAGAAGCTGGTGATGACGGATCAAAACGCGGAGCAGCCAACGCAAGGCGCTAGCCACCTGGGAATCGACAAGCCGGCTATCATCCGGGAAAGCTTGCAGCATCTCGACCGGCGGCAGTGGTGGCTGGGTTCGACGACGGTGGCGGTGGTGTTGCTGCTGACGTTGTGCGTCGCGTCTTTTGCGTTTCCGGGAATTCTGCGCGGCGAGGACACTTTCTATTCGTTTTATCTGAATCAAGCGGTGCGAGCGCTGGTGGGCCTGGTATTGGTGTTCAGCGTCTATTTGATCTACCAGCAGTTTCAGATCTCAAAGCTGCGCAGCCAACTCGGGACGCAGATCGAATCGCTGGCCAAGGTGGAAAGCCTGGCGTCAGAGGTCTACAAACTGGCGGCGCTGGATCAATTGACCGGCCTGTACAACCGGCGATCGGGCGAGCAACGGCTGGCGGAAGAAATGAGCCGGGCGCAACGCCACGGGCGGCCGCTAACCGTTTTGCTGATGGACCTCGACGGGCTGAAAGCGGTGAACGACAAGTACGGACATGCTGCGGGCGACACGGTCATCAAGAGTTTTTCGGACCGGGTGCAGCGCGCGATCCGCGGGTCCGACCTGGCGGTGAGGTTGGGTGGCGACGAATTCATGGCGATTCTGCCGGAGTGCAAGTGCGAAGAAGTGAACCGTGTACTGGGGAGAATTCAGGGCCTCGATTTCGAATTTGACGAGCAGAAAGTGCGGCTGCGGTTTTCGAGCGGGTGGACGGATTTGCGTCCGACTGATTCCATGCAGGAGCTATTGAGACGCGCCGACGTCGCGCTATACGAGAACAAGCGTGCCGGCAAAAACGGCGCGAAAGCAGAAGCCGTACCTGCGGTGGCAGCCCCGCAGTCCGTGGTCTAATTCAGCTAAGCCCTCAGCGCTCCAAGACGTCCTTGTAGTAATTCAATGCGACCTTCTTCGGACGAGCGTCCAGAATAAAATTCACGGTGCGCGTGGCGTTCCCGGCGATAGCGACTTGACCGAGACGGAGCATACCGCTTCCAAAATCGGCGAAGACCGGAACGAACATGGCGAAATGATCGTCGACTTCGCTTTGGGTGATTTCGGCGTGAATTTTGACCTTGCCGCCGTCGGCCGGCTCGATATCGTATTTGAAAGCGTAGCGCGGGACCTGCGTTCCATACACCCATTCATTGAAAAACCAGTCGAGGCGGCCGTTTTGTTGTAGATCGAGCTGCTTGGGCATGTGCTTTTCGGCGATGGCTTTGAAGGCTTCGGTCGAGGCTGGCCGGTCGTGATAGCTGGTCATGTAGTCATGCATCATTTCGACGAAAGCGGTTTCGTGCTGCTCGGGCGGGACGTTATCCGCGTACATGATTGAGCGCAGCATGAGCAGTACGTAGGCTCCCTTGGAATAGGTGACGCCTTGATAGGCGTTCGGGGTACGCGGGGAAACCAGGCGTAATCCCATCCAGAGCGGTCCGGCATCGTTGGGTGAGGTGCCGAAATTATTTTTCTCGAGGATGCGGACGCGCTGGCGCTCCCAAAAATCGAGATAATCTTTCTGCCATTTTCCGCCAACGCCCTGCTGCAGAAATAATCCGGCGGAGAATTCCGCGAAGCCTTCGGAAAGCCAGAGATCGTGATAGGTGGCCCAAGTGACGCCGTGGCCAAACCACTGGTGCGCGACTTCGTGGGGCGTAACTTCCTGCACGAAGCCGGTGAATTTGGTATCGATGCGGCCGAACATCAGCCAGCGCTGGGTGGAATCGATGTAGGCGGAAATCGGCAGGTAGACCAGACCGGGCCAGGATTGGCCGAAGTTAAAATTGGGCTGTTCGGTGATTTGGAGACTTTCGTACGGACCTCTGCCGAAAAACATGGTGCAAACCTGCATCTGCGCGCGGGTTTGTTCCAGGGCGTACTTGGTCATGGCCCCGGGAGCCATGTTATTCAGGAAGGCGCTGTCTCCGTATTGGCGCAGGCTATCGGGAAGGTCGGTGAGGTAATAGCCGGTGAGGTTGTAGTGCGTGATGGTGTCTGGAAGTTCGGTTTTTTTGTACTGGCCGTAGTTGAATCCGGCCACCGCTACGGGAACCGGCGTGACCCAGTGCGAGACGGAGAAGCCGGCTTCTGACGATTGGCCCTGGAGATTTCCGACGCTAATGACCAGGTTGGGAGGCGGGACCTTGAAGGTGAGATCGTAGAGGGCCTTTTCGCCGAATCCGTTCAGATTCGGGTACCAGGATTCGCGTGCCTGGACGTAGAAGCTGCCGTTTCCGGCGGCGTTGAGGATTTTATCGCCGGCGTATTCGACGCTGATGGAATGTTCCTGGCCCATTGCCGGGGCGGCGTCGAGAACGGCGTAGAACGAGCCGTCCTGCTTTTTATCTTCCTGGATGAAGTGAAGATCCTGGCCGTTTTGATCGGTGACGCGGGTGACGCGCAAATCGGGGAGCAGTCCGAATTTGAGGACGCGTTCTCCGGGAACGAGGGGTTCGAAAGTGACGGTGGCGAGGCTGTGCAGGTGTTCGTTTTTCGCGACTACGGTTTCGATAACGTAGCGCTTGGTGGCGAACAGGCGTTTGTCTTCGAGTGAATTCGCGGTGTGGGCCTTCATTTCCGTTAGCAAGTGAGCGGAATACCAAACTCCGTCGTCCAGTTCCCCACCGCTGTAGTTGATGAGTCCGACTTCTTCGGGAGATTCCATTTGGGAAAGGGCGCCGACGCGGTCGCGGATGAAAAAACGCAGGTCGTGATGCGGGGTGCCGCGCATGTAGGCGTTGAAGAATGCCGGGTGGTGCTCGGGGTTGTAGACGGCGGCGAGAACGTCGGCGTCAACATTGTCGATCGATTCGCCTTCAAGGATGCTCTGGGTGAAGCTTTCCGGGATCTGGTGGCGATGCCGCATTTTGTCTTTCCAACGCTGGAAGGCTGCCGCGGCTTCGGAAGGGGTAGGGACGGGCGCGCCAAAGGCTGCGCCAATTTGCGGATATTCGCCGGGAGAGAAGCGGAGAACGATTTCGGTGAAATCTTCTTCGACGGTGGGGCTGCCAGTGCGGCGGATCAGTTCCTGGGCATTGAATCTGTCTACGGGCTTGAGGGTGAAATGGCCCTGGCCGAAGAAAACGGCGCCGGTTTCGAATTTGTCGATCGTCGCAAGAACGGTGATGGTGCCGGATTTGAATTCGAAAGTGCCGACGTCCATAGCAAGCCTGAAGTTTTCGCAGCGGAAGGATTCGCCGAGGCCGATGTCGCGCAGCTGGCGGTAGGCTGCATCGGAATTGGCGAAGCCGGAGCTTTTACCGGTGACGGTGACGCTGGTTTGTTGCGAGGCGACGACCAGATTGAGCGGCAGATCGGCCGAGCCGCTGAGATCGACGGGTGTGATGAGATCTTCAAAGCCTTCTTTGCTGACCCGAATGGAATATTTTCCGGGCTGCAGGTCTGGGGCGATGAATCGGCCGGAGCCATCGGAAGTGAGGACGAGGGGTTGGGCCAGGGTGGGGCCGGAAATTTCGATGTGAGCGCCGACGACGACCGCGCCGGAAGGATCTTTGACGGTGCCGGAAAGGGAGTCGGCCAGCGCCGCAGATGCACAGGCCAGGAGCAGCAAAATCGAAAGGATTAACGCTCTGGTGAAGGCAAGACGGGCGATTTGCCGACGGCAGGTGGTTTCGTTCATGGCCCTGGGCGATGAAAATTCTACGCCGGAAGACGCGCGACGCGATTGGTGCGATGCAGTTATAACGGAGATGCGCTGAAGAAACAACTGAAGTTGGTGAAGGTTGGCTGAAGAATTGATAAGCCGAGTGGTTATCAACATGCACAACTGTTTAGGAATGAGCGGTTGGTAGGACGAAAAGCGGCAAATGCCGGTCGGGACGAGAGTGTTGCGGGCGATGTTCTTGTCAGGAACATTGCCGGAAAATAACCTTTGCAGAGGTTCTGGGGTTACTCGTAAGATACGCCCCAGTTAGAGGAAAGGTACCCACCCATGCCTAAAGAGAAACCGAAGGTCAACATCGGCGAAGTGATCAAATCCTACCGCGCGGACCGCGGGCTGTCGCAAGGCGACATCGAGCGCCGGACGGGCCTGCTGCGTTGCTATCTGTCGCGGGTGGAGAACGGCCATACGGTGCCGTCGCTGGAGACGCTGGCGAAGATTGCCGAGGCCATGGAGATTTCCCTGGCGGACTTCTTCCCCGGCAGCGATACGGCGGGCGACCGCGAGACGCGGAAAATGTTGGGCGAGCTTTCGGAAGAAGAAATTCGCTTCCTGGCGGACATCAAGAAATATTCGACTACCCTTTCGGACGACGACAAGAAACTGGTATTGGCGATGATTCGCAAGATGGCGACGATTTTGCCGCCGCCTTCGCGCGCGAATATCAAGGCGCCGGCCCAGACTGCGCGCCGCGCGGAATACTAGAGGTCCTCCGTTCTCAGACCTTAATTCGATTCTATGTTAGGCGCCGCAACGCTGGTCGGCTTGGTGCTTTATCCGATCCTCTTCGGGCTGCCCACGGTCTCCCTGCTTTACACACTCCTGGATCCCGCATTTGACTCCTCCCAAGAGAAAATCGAAGCAGCGGATGAGCGTCGGACGCAGATTTGCTATTTCGCGCTCACCTTCATCGTTGTGGCACTTTCAATCGCATCCCACCTCACGCCGAGCCTAATCGGCTTTACAAAAGCTAACTGGCAGATGGCAGTTGCTCTGGGAGCTCTCGTAAGCTCACTGCCGTTGGCGCTCAGCGCCCTCCTGAATCGGTTGCAAACGGCAGAACAACGATTGGCCGATCCCTTACGGCACGGGTCTTTGATGCATCGATGCGCGATGCTCGTTCTGGGCTCGGTTGCGATCGAAGTGTGGCGAGCGTTCTGCGTCGCGTCCATGCTGGAGATGGGTTTTCCGGCGTTTATTTGTATCCTGGTCGTCGCGTTCGTGTACGGAATACCATCCCTGGCTACGAGTGTCGCAAGGGCCATGGCTGCAGCGGCGTTTGGCTGCGTAGCGGGTCTTCTTTTCGTCACTACAAAATCAATCTTAGCGCCCCTCACCCTGAGTTTGATTTCAGCGTCTGCGGAGCTTTATCTCTCAAGGTTCTCGCCTCTAGAGGTTAGCTGGAACCCTGGCAGCACGGCCTGGGGTGCCCGGGCTGTGGCTCCGATTTTGAGCCGGGCAAAAATCGGAAACGGGGTAGTGTTTTTCGCTGTCCTCGCTGTCGCAAGCGTTTGTCGTACAAAGACGAATCCAATTATTCTTATGTCTGGTTCAGCTGCCTTGTCATCGGAGTCCCCACACTCATTTCTTTGCTAGCTTCTCGATACCACGAGTGGGTTTGGATTGAGCTTTTTAGTCTGGCCTTAAGTGACGCGGGCGTCGGCATCTATATGTATTTCAGTTCCCCGGTTCGTCCTCCGTCAGTCATCGTTACAAATTGGGAACGCCGTGCCGATTCCCCCGAAGAGTCCGAGCGGTCGACGCACGACCCACCGATTTCGAGGTGATCCGAAGGTCCGCGGAGGGCTTCCATGATTTTCCCGCCGAAACGCCGCCTTCGCGCGCGAACATCAAGCAACCGGCCAGGCTTCGCGCCGCGCGGAATACTGGCAGCCCTTCCCTGCCGGACTTCTGGCACTAAGGCGCTTTCTGGATTTCCGGAACTACGAATTCCCCGAGATACTCCTGAATTTTCTCGCGATTTTTTTCTCGATATCCCGCATAGTCTTGCGCGATTTCCCGGTCTGGAGCAGTCACCAAGACATATGGTTCGATTAACTCCGCTTTGTAAATGCGGAGCAAAAGCTGGATGCTCGGATCCTTGGCAATCGGACTATCCGGTGATTTTTGCAGAATTCCCCCGGAGAGTTTCGCGGCCGCGCCGAGGGCTGCCGCTTCTTCTGGAAGCGAGTGGCGGTATGCGGCTTCCTTCGGAAATTGCTTCTTGAATTCCTCGTCGTGCCAGGAACTCCTGACTCCGCAGTAAGCGACCCAAACGGCGATCGCGTCCGGCTCCTGGTCGGAAGCCACGACGACGTTGACTTTGCTTTGGCCGGAAGGGGTGACGGTGCATCCGGGTTTGATTTTGGCTACGTTCAGCCGAACGTGACTGCTATTGGCCCAGGCAGTTAACTGTCGCCAAGGGATGGCGTTGTAAGGCTCGGCAACAATGGCCTCGATGAGGAACGGCCGCGCGGCGCTGAAATCGCCTCGCTTGGTCAACATATCGGCGTGATAACGAAACGCGGTTTCGAGGTTCGGGTTCATCAGGGCCGCGCGGTCGTACCACTCGGCTGCTTTGGGAAATTGTTTCGCTGCAAAGTAGGAATCGCCGACGAATAACGCCGCGTGGTAGGACGTGGGATCGAGTTCCAGGGCGCGGGAGTAATTTTTAATGGCTTCGTAGAAGTCCTGCTTGGCGAAAGCCGCCTCGCCAGCTTTCATTGCGGCGTCTGCGGCGGCGGATGTGCTGAATTTTATCTGGCCGTTCGCCGGGAAGGTGGTGAAGTCATCGAGTAAGTTTTCGAGTAGCTGGCTGTGATCGCCCAATCGTTGAGCATTTTGGAGAAGAGTTTTCGCGCGAATTAATTCCTTCGCTTTGAGTTCCGGGTCAGTCACGGTCGCGGAGTGGGTGATCAGTGACTGACCGAGCCCCTCCAATACGGTGGAATCGTTAGGATTTTTCTTGGCGAGATCCTCGTAGAGCGGCAGCGCATCGAGCCATTTCTGCTGTTTGCCAAGGGCTAGGGCTTTGGCGCGTTCGGTCGCGTAGTCGTCTTCTGCAGCGGGCGCTTGGGCGTGGGCCGGCGCAGCGACAGCCATGATGGCCAGAAGAAGCATAATGCGGCCGATTCTTGACTTGCGGCAGAAACGCTGGAGCCGCTGATTATTTGTGGAAGGCGACATTAACATTGGGCGGCGCGAAATCGACCGTGTAATTGGTGATGACCAGATCCTGTTTACCGTCGCCGTTCAGGTCCGTCGAAAGCAACGATACGGCATTGGCGCCAGATGCAAAATACGATCGCTGAAATCCCCCTGCTCCGTCGTTGGTGAATACCGCGCACTGCTGCGAGAGGAAAAGGCAGGCAACAATATCGGGCTTTCCGTCGCCGTTCAGGTCCACAACCGCAAGAGACTGCGAGAAATCGCTGGGCGGCCCGACGTTCAGCTGGCTTTGCTGGTAAAACGTGCCGTCACCTCGACCATATTCGACGACCATGCCCATTTCGTTTCCGCCAAAAACGACATCGGCCTTGCCGTCCTGGTTAAAATCTCCGACCGCCAGGAAAGCGCCGCCGGTGACGGCCAGATTGTTGGGATTGACGACGGTGAAGTTTCGGTTCCCCTTGTTGAGAAGCGTAAATCCGCCAGTAATGGTGTCGAGTCGGCCGTCACCGTCAACATCGGCAATTGCGAAAGGGCTGTTGAAGTTACCGACACTCATGGGCATTGGGAAGAAAGTGAGATGCCCTTGATTGAAGATGATGACGTTGGACTCCACGATATCCGGAAGTCCATCTCCATCCATGTCGGCGATTTGTACCTGAAACGCGGGGTTGCCGGGGCCGGCGACCACCGGCGTGCCGCTGAAATTCGGATCTCCTGTACCTTTCCAGACCAGGATGTTTTGTCCGTCGGTGCCAATGAGATCTGGAAATCCGTCGCCATCCATGTCGGCAATCTGAATGCCCTGAGCGCTGGGATTGCCCGAAAGCGTAAACGTCTCGTTTCCCTGATTGAGATAGGTGGTATTCGCTTCGATGAATAGGTCTGTTTTCCCATCTTTGTTGATGTCGCCTGCGGAGGCCATGCCGGCGGAATTGGGGAAGAGCGGGAGCACCGAAGGAAAAGTTCTACTTTTATTGCCTGGAATCAGTGAGATGATTCCAAAACGATCTGGAACGATCAAATCAGGAATTCCGTCGCCATTCGTGTCGCCGGCTTCAACGACTCCAAAACCCATCGGCCCGGTTATGAATTGGGGAGTAAAGTTTCCAGCATTATCACCCCAGAGCATCACGGTCCGGCCCGGCTCCGTCTCCTGGTTGACTCCCGCCAAATCGAGATTGCCATCGCCGTCAAAATCGCCGGCGACCAGCGTGTAGGATTCAAAGGCATTGGTCTCGATTACCGTTACGGGGCCGACGTTGAACGTTCCATCTCCGTTGCCGAAATAGACCGCTAGCAGCGCGCGGTCGACAGTGACGAACGGGTCCTCTGGTTGGATCGCAAGATCGAGATGGCCATCATGGTTAAAGTCTCCCGCGATGAGACTGCCTATTGGCGCGCCGACGCTGGGAACCGATTGATCCTTGAACGTGCCTCCGCCCTGATTCACCAGCAGGCGGAGTTGGCTAACGCCGGTCGAGTTGTCGGTCAGCGCGTAAGCGACATCCGGCTTGCCATCTCCGGTGAAATCTCCGAGGGCGACGTTAGCAAGTGCGCCATTCGCAGTAGCGATCTTAACCGGCGCAGCGAACGCGCCATTTCCCTGGTTGTGCAGGTAGTAGATGGACTGGGCGTCGGTGACTCCAAAAAGAAAATCAGGCTTGCCGTCGCCATCGACATCCATCAGAGAAAGCGAAACCGGAAAAACACCGGTGAACGGCGTGGTAGGGCCCTGCGTAAAATTGCCTTTGCCATCATTCAGAAGCACGGAGACGAGCGGTGTGTTCGCGGAACCTATCATGCACACGAGGTCCACGAAGCCGTCGCCATTGACGTCGCCGGCGACCATTTGCCCGGTCATCAGATTAGGCTCATTTTTGGGAAGGCCTAACTGTCCATTGGCTTGCCCAAGCATTACCGTAAGCGACGTGGTTCCGTTCGGCCCGGCCATGACTACGTCGGCGTAGCCGTCGCCGTTCACGTCGGCTACGGCTGAGAGGTTCGAGGTCGCGTAAGCCGGATCAAATCCCTGGACGGCGTTGAAGGGTTGGGGGCCGATCGTTGGGGAGTATACAGTGAAGGTCGCCGTGTTTGAGTTTCCATTCGTCTGTTGGACTTGAATCTGGTGAGATTGCGCGACGGCGTCCAGATCCAGCGAGATTTGAATGTCTATTTCCTGGGCGCTAACTACGCTTGCGTTGGTGACCGCCGCACCGTCGAATAAAATCTGAGCTCCCTGCTGAAAATTCTGGCCGAGCAGTTCTACAGTGCCGAGAGGTACGCCGACCATAATTTTCGACGGCGATACGATACTGATCGAGGGAACGTTCGAACCACCTCCACCGCCCGTTCCCCCACCGCCAGTTCCTCCACCGCCCGTTCCACCTCCGCCGGTACCGCCGCCTCCGCTGGAGGTGGACGATCCACTGCCGCAGGCTGCCAGCGAAGCGACTAAGAGGCAGACCGCCAGCGAGAACGCGAAGCGAGAACCCTTAACACGCGAGGAAGGATGAAGGGATGAAATTTCGGTATTTGGCATCCCGATAAGCTAATTGAATTCGCATACCTTGGGCAATCTTTTTGAGTTAATTATCGAATAAGCTACTGTTCCGGGAACCCGGTGGATAGAAGTAAACGCGCCAATGGCGCACAACTCAGAATTCCCGCTCTAGCTCAATCACGCCAAGATTCGATACAATGGAAAAGATATGACACAGAAGCGGCATAAGACG
Source organism: uncultured Acidobacteriota bacterium (assembly GCA_963711325.1). Taxonomy (GTDB): domain Bacteria; phylum Acidobacteriota; class Terriglobia; order Acidiferrales; family UBA7541; genus Palsa-295. The sequence goes on from CAVQDR010000003.1 coordinate 1,595,818, forward strand.
GTGGGCGTCAAGGTGGGCAAGATCCAGGTGGGGGGCGGCGCGCCGGTGGTGGTGCAGTCGATGACCAACACGGATACGGTGGATATTGCTTCGACGGCGCAGCAGTGTCTGGAACTGGCGCAGGCTGGGTCGGAATTGGTGCGGATTACGGTGAATATTCCGGAAGCGGCTGCGGCGGTGCCGGAAATCAAGAAGCGGCTGCTGGACGCGGGTTGCGATGTGCCGCTGATTGGCGATTTTCATTACAACGGGCACGTGCTGCTGACGAAGTATCCCGATTGCGCGAAGGCTTTGGATAAGCTGCGGATTAATCCGGGAAATGTGGGCGCGGGACAACGGCGCGACGAACAATTTTCTACGATTTGCAAAGTGGCGCGAGATAACGGCAAGCCGGTGCGCATCGGCGTGAACGGCGGATCGCTGAATCAAGAATTAGTGATGAAGAAGATGCAGGAGAACACGGATCTGGATCTGGGTAAGACGTCCGAAGAGATTATCAACGAATGCATGGTGCTGTCGGCGCTGCAATCGACGGAACTCGCGCTGGAAAACGGGCTGCGCAAGGATCAGATTATTATTTCGTGCAAAGTTTCGCGGCCGCACGATCTGGTGGCGATTTACCGGGATCTATCTTCGAAGACCGACCAGCCTTTGCATCTGGGATTAACCGAAGCGGGGATGGGCGCGAAAGGCTTGGTGTGGTCTTCGGCATCGATGGGAATTCTGCTGGATGAAGGTATCGGGGACACGATTCGCGTTTCGTTGACGCCGAGGCCGGGCGGCGACCGTCGCGATGAAGTGTACGCGGCTTGCGAGCTGCTGCAATCGCTGGGGCTGCGTTCGTTCGCGCCCAGCGTTACGGCTTGTCCGGGTTGCGGGCGCACGACCAGCACCACTTTTCAGGAGCTGGCGGAAAGTATTCAGGGCTACATCCGCGACAAGATGCCGGAATGGAAACGGCATTATGAAGGCGTTGAAGAAATGAAGCTGGCGGTGATGGGCTGCATCGTGAACGGACCCGGCGAATCGAAGGCGTCGAATATCGGGATCAGTTTGCCGGGAACGGGCGAAGCGCCGCGGTGCCCGGTATATATCGATGGCAAGCATTTCAACACGCTGGAAGGAACGTACGAGGAGCTATCGGCGGCGTTCCAGAAGCTGGTTGAGGATTACATTTCCACGAAATACCACAAGCGCGAACATCCGCTGGCGGAAGTAGGAGTTTTGAATCCTGCCGCGCAGAAACCTTCCCTGCGAGTGCTAGCGTAGATTACTCCGCATTTTTGTGGCTTGCGCTACTTCTTTGAAGGCGCTGCCGTGTTCGCTTTTTTCCAAATCAGATCTTCATTGTTGCGACGGTCGATGAGTTCGCTGACGTTTCCCTTTGAATCGGCCGGAAACAGAATGCGGCCTTCGACTCCCTTCCTGAAATAAACTCCCGGAGCTTCTGGTATGAGATTTTCTTTGGGGTGGTCGCCGCGCTGACGGAATAGTTGTTGGCCATTGGTCGAGATGACTAGCGTATTTCCGGGAGCGAGTTCATAGGTGCCGAGGTAGGCGGAGAATTCCTTCGGATTTACGGTTCCCGGCGCAGGATCTTCGTAATAGCGCAAAACCTGCCCGGCGACAATCTGCCATTGGCCCTTGCGCAGCAGCCAGGTGTCGGTCTCGTGATAGCGCGCGTGCAGTTCCCGTCCAAAGACAATTTCGGTTTCGTCTTCGTCGTAGCTGAGGATGGCGGTGCGGCCCGAGATTAGGCTGTGCGGATTGACAACTTTGATGGTGCCGGAATATCCGGAAGGGAGTGGAGTGACGTCGGCGACCAGCGCGGCTTTGTCCATGTTCCGGCCTTTCTCGTCGAAGTACATGGCGTCATCTGCGAAATATTTCTGCCACGGCGCCTGATTGCCGGAGGCCACCGAATCAAAAAGTTCCTGGGTGCGGCTGACCAGTTCGTCCTGGGTGATTGGTTTCAGTCTGGAGCAGGAAGTAACGCACGACACCACGATTGCGAGCGCAAGAAATTTGGTCAGGTTGGCCATTCCGGGGAATCTCCTCAAATCGTAGGTGTTCTGACTCGCGGATTTTGGCGAAGTTAGCAACAAAAAGCTATTCGCGGCGGAGAGCGGCGGGTGGATCGGAGAGGCGTTGGTCCGTGGGACGCGGCGAACGTTGTTGGCTAAGAATCCATGGCTGCTATTCGGTCCAGTAGGCGCATGAGCGTGGATCGTTCGGAAGCGGTAAGTTTGGCGGCAAGTTTTTCGTCGAGATTACGGCGATGCTTGATGAGGAATTCGCGATAGGCATTCCCTTTCGAGGTGAGGCGAACGAGAAGTGCGCGGCCGGATTTAGCTTTGGATTCGGAGACGAGTCCTTCGCGAATCATGGTTTTGATGGCGCGGTGGACGACGGTGCGGTCGAGGTCGAGGCGCGTAGCGATTTGATTGGAATTGAACGCGGCACCGCCGCGCAGAGTGGACAGGATGAAGCCACGGGTTTGGGAGCATTTGGTTTTGCGTTCCATCGATTTCGCCACGGAGGAATAGGCCGCGTAGAGGCGAAGGAGCACGGAGTCCTTCAGGATCTCGGACGGGATCGGATTTTTGTCGACGACGTTCATAGGACGGTGACCGTGTGCTCCAGCGGGCGGCGCCATTGCGGGCGATCGATGTGCTCGGCGGATTTTTTGCCAATGGCGATGACCATCAGGACTTCGTGACGGCGTGGGGAGAGGCCCAAGAATTTTGAGAGCCGGATACTGTCAAAACCTTCCATCGGGCAGGTATTCCATCCCAGGGCTTCGGCGGCGATCATCAGATTGGCGCAGGCTAACGCAGCGCTCTTGCCCGCCCACTTGAACATGCCGTGCCGGGCGACCGGAGCAGTGCCGATGATTTTCCAGGGGTGGATCATGCGGAGCAGCACCCATTTGATAACGCCGAAGACCCCAAACCAGCCCTGCAGGAAAAACCACTTGCCCAGACTGGCGCGCTTTTCGGCCTCGGCGATTTTTTCTTCCGAGAACAATTCGGCGGTGCGCATCCACTCGAGTTCGGCGCGGGCGGTGGATTTCCAGGAGGCGATGTCGGCGACGGCGACGATCAGCGCGGCAGCGGTGGCGGCGGGTTTCTGGCCAAAGCAAAGTTCGGCGGCGCGCTGCTTGAGGTCCGGAGATTCGATCCAATAAAAACGGTAGGGCTGGCTGTTGAAGCTGGAGGGGGCCGAGCGGGCGGCGGCCAGGATCTGGGCACGGACGGACGGCGGCACGGGGGTGGAATCGAATACCTTGACGGCGCGGCGGCGGAGGATCGGCTCCAGCAGGTCGGTCATAATCATCGTCTCCATGTTGCAAGTACAACATATCCATGTTGCTGCAGCAACATTAAAAAAAGTAAATTGGGGTACGAGCTCGAACCGGACAAGCTGGGTCGAATTCCAGGCGATCAGCGCGCGGAGAACTTGCGGGTGACCGTGGCGATGGGCAGGCCAACGCAAAAGATATGGATGATGATGCCAATGATGGTGAATTTCAAAGAAAACGGAGAGCGATGCGCGGCCGACAGCGGGATCACGACCAGCTGCATGAAGAAATAGACGACGATGCCGTAGAGGACGCCGGAAATTACAAAATGGTCGACGAGGAATTTCCAGTAGCGGCTGACGGCGACGAAGGTCGCGGCGGCGAGAAACGCGACGGTGAAATGGCAAGCGAGTCCGAGGACGGCAACGCCGGAGCCGCCTTGAAAAGCACTGGGCCCGAGCAACCCGGCGGCAATTCCCTTCAAAATACCGATCGGCTTTAAACCAAAGGCTCCGTAGACGACGAAAGCCGCGGTGATGTCCATGGCTCCGCAGATCAAGCCAGCCCAGAGAATCGCGAGCGCAGGGTTTGACTTGATGGCCGGCAGTGCGCGTTGATTAGAATTCATGGGGCCCCCATTGCAGTTATCGACTCTGACGCATGAGAAAGAAAAACGCTTCGGGTGGCTCGACTCGCGCTTCTCGTTGTGCGCACGAGAACTGGCCAGTCATCGCGTGAAAAACGAGGATATACACCGGGCCTGCCCGATTGTTCGAGGCCGGGAAAGATGTTAGCTTGCCGCTGAGCCCAAATGAATGTCTGAACTGGTCACTTCTGCTGCGCCGCGAACTTCCGTCGACAAAGGCTGGCGATTGGGCTTCTGGAGCCTGATCGTCACGCAATTCCAGAACGCCTTCAACGATAACGCGATCAAGTTTCTGGTGATTTATCTGATCGTGGAGATGAATTTCCCGAAACACGTGCGGGACAAGTTCGTGTGGATCGTCAGCGCTTTGTTTGCGGTGCCGTTCGTGCTGTTTTCGCTGACCGGCGGGTATTTTGCGGATCGCTATAGCAAACGCAGCGTGGTGATCGGCACGAAGTTCATGGAAATTTTCGTGATGGCGGTGACGATCATCGGTTTGTGGCTCAACAATTTGTATGTGGAGTGCGCGGCGGTGTTTTTGATCAGCACGCAATCGGCGCTGTTTGGACCTTCGAAATACGGATTGTTGCCGGAAGTGCTCCCCGACCGCGAGCTTTCCTGGGGAAACGGGATCATCGAACTGGGAACGTTTATCGGCAGCATCGGCGCAGTGGTGGCCGCGGGATATCTGGCCGATAATTTCCGGGGACGGCAATATCTTTCCGGTCTGGTGCTGCTGGGATGCACACTTTTTGGACTGGCGACCAGTTTTGGAATCACGCACGTGCCGGCGGCGGACCCGGGCAAGAAATTTCGTTGGGATCCACTGGCGGAGTTGCTCGCACAGATGAGATCCATTCGGGCGGATCGGATTCTGGATTGGGCGGTGTGGGGCAATGTGTATTTGTGGTTTCTGGCGGCGCTGCTGCAGCTGACCATCGTGGTGTACGGGCACGACACGCTGCGGGTGAACGAAGCGCACATCAGCTACTTGCAGGCTGCGGTGGGAATTGGAATCGGCGTAGGCAGCGTGGCCGCGGGATATTTATCGCGAGGGAAGATCGAAATACGATTGATTCCGATCGGAGCGGTGGGCATGACGGTTTTCGGCGCGCTGCTCTACCCTTCCGGGCACACCGTTCACAGCGCTGCGGCTCATCTTGCTGCACTGGGATTTTTTGGGGGCTTTTTTGCGGTGCCACTGAATGCGTTGATTCAACACCGGCCAGACCCGGCGAATAAGGGCGGAGTAATTGCGGCGGCGAATCTGCTGTCGTTCATCGGCGTGTTTTTTGCGGCGGGAGCTTACTATCTTTTTTCGACAGTGTTTCGCCAGACGCCGTCCGGAGTGTTCCTGGATGGCGCGGGTTTGACGGCGATCATGAGCGTACTTTGCATCTATTGCTACATGCAGGCTCGTTCGCAACCGGTGATGAGAGCCGACCACGATGCCAAATGATTGAACAATGATCCGCTTCATCGTCTGGATTCTGACCCACACGATTTACCGGCTCCGCGTGGTCGGCCGCGAGAATTTCCCACTCTCCGGCGGCGCGCTGCTGGTTTCGAATCATATGTCACTGGTCGACGCGCTTTTGCTGCTGGGCGCGAGCCGCAGGCCGGTGCGGTTCCTGATCTTCAAAGATATTTACGACCTGCCTTACATTAAGCCCTTCGCAAAAATGATTCGCGCGATTCCGATTTCATCGCAACTGCGTCCACGCGACATGATTCATTCGCTGCGGGAAGCGAGCGATTCGATTCGGCGGGGTGAGCTTGTTTGTATTTTCGCGGAGGGCCAGATCACGCGCATCGGGCAGATGCTTCCCTTCCGGCGCGGGATGGAACGGATCATGAAAGGCATCGACGCGCCGATCATTCCGGTTCATCTGGATGGAGTGTGGGGCAGCATTTTCAGTTACGAGCGCGGGCGTTTTCTGTGGAAGCTGCCGCACCGGATTCCGTATCCGGTGACGGTGAGTTTCGGGAAGCCGTTGCCTTCGACGGCAGGCTCGTTCGAGGTGCGGGCGGCGGTACAGGAATTACAAACCGAGGCGTTCCGATTTCACCGGGCGCGGATGCACACGCTGGCTGAGTCTTTTATACGCACGGCGCACCATTATCCATTTCGTTTTGCGATGGGAGACAAAAGACGGCCAAGGATGAAGTGGAGTGGCGCGCTGCTGAGCGCGATTTTTCTGGCGCGGCGGCTGCGCAAAACGTGGGAAGGACAGGAAATGGTGGGGATCCTGCTGCCGCCGTCTGTGCCCGGGGCGCTGGTGAACTATGCGGCTTCGCTGAGTGGCAAAATTCCGGTGAATCTGAATTACACGGCGTCGAACGAGACGTTGGCTTCGTGCGCGGAGCAATGCAAACTGCAAACGGTGATCACCACTAAACTTTTGCTGGAGAAAATTCCGCTAACGATTCCGGGGCGGACGATTCTGATCGAAGAGGTCGCGGCGGCGCCAGGATTTGGGGAAAGGTTCGTCGCGCTGCTGATGTGGTTTCTGCCGGGCAAGACCCTGGAAAGGGTGCTAAGCGGCGGGAAACGAAAAATGCTGGACGATCTGGCGACGGTGATTTTTTCCAGCGGCAGCACGGGCGAGCCGAAAGGCGTGATGCTTACGCACTACAACATCGCGTCAAACATCGAGCAGATGGGACAGACGTTCATGCTGAGCAAAGGCGACGTGCTGCTCGGCGTGCTTCCCTTCTTTCATTCGTTTGGATTTACGGTGACGCTGTGGTTGCCGGCATTTTTGGCGGTGGGAGTGGCGTTTCATCCTAGCCCGATCGACCTGGTAGCGGTCAGCGAGATGGTGCGCGACTACAAGGTTACTTTCCTGCTGACGACGCCTACGTTTTTGCAGCAATACACGCGGCGGTGCTTGCCGGAAGATTTCGGCAGCTTGCAATTCGTGGTGGTGGGCGCGGAGAAGTTGCCGGACGCGCTGGCGCTGGCGTTCGAAGACCGGTTTGGCATTCGGCCGCTGGAGGGATACGGAGCTACGGAGTGTTCGCCGGTGATTGCGGTAAACACACGCGATTTCCGCGCGCCGGGATTTCGGCAAGTTGGCGGGAAGCGCGGCCGGATCGGGCATCCGCTGCCGGGAATCGCGGTGAAGATTGTGGATCCGGAGACGCGGGAAAGACTGGCGATGGATACGCCGGGATTGTTGCTGGTGCGTGGGCCGAACGTGATGAAAGGTTATCTGGGCAAGCCGGAAAAAACGGCGGAAGTTTTGCAGGACGGCTGGTACGTCACCGGCGACATTGCGGCGGAAGACGAGGACGGATTTTTGACGATCACGGACCGGCTGAGCCGCTTCAGCAAGATTGGCGGCGAGATGGTGCCGCACATCAAGATCGAAGAGAAACTACATGAACTCGCCGGAGCAACGGAAAAAACTTTCGTGGTGACCGGAGTGCCGGACGGAAAGAAGGGCGAGCGGTTGGTAGTGCTGCACACGATGGCTCCAGAAGAATTGAAGCCGGTAATCGAGCGGCTGGGAAATTCCGATTTGCCGAATTTGTGGGTGCCGCGCGCGAACCAGTATTTTCAGGTGGAGGAGTTGCCGCATCTCGGAAGTGGAAAACTGGATCTTCGGCGAATCCACGAAATCGCGAAAGAAAAATCGCCCGAGCAACCGGCCTGAACGGCGCGCTATTTTGTGCTGCGATATTCCTGACGGGCCTGGATCAGGATCGGAAGATCCGGGTCGGCATCTTTCCAAAGAGCCAGGAAGGCTTCGTAGTCTTCACGAGACTTGAAGCTTTCGTGATTCAAGGCTTCGGCGCGGGCGCGACCTAAACGAGCCAAGGCGGCTAGTGGATAATTGAGAACGATTCCGGAATGATCGAGGATCTTCTGGAATTCAAGAGCGGCTTTCGGGGCGTCGCCGGCCGCAAGGTAGGCTTGACCACGAACGTGCGCGGGATACAGTGTGCCTTTGTAAAACTCGGGCGGAGTCGCGAGGTCGAAGGGTTCGTAGATGGCCAGTGCGGCGATGGCCTCGGCCGGTTTGCGGGATTGCAAATCCGATTCCGCGCGAATGGTGGGCAGCCAATATTTCTGAACGAAAGTATTTGCGGGATTTTCCTGGTCTAATTTGTCGGCGATGGCGCGCGCTTTCTCAACCTTTCCGGTGCGGGCCGAAACGAAAGCAGAAAGAATGGTGACGCTTTGATCCTGCGTGCGAGCCAGCGCTTGACCGATCAGCTCGTCCGCTTTCGCTGAGTTCCCCACTTCCGCTTCGCGGATTGCGGCTTGAGCCAAAAAAAGACCCGCCGCTTCTTTTGCGCCTTCATTTTCCATGGACGTGGCGGCGGCGCGGGAGAAGCGATCGGCCTTTTCAAAATGACCGAAGTAGGCTTCGGAGTCGGCTTCTTCGCCGAGCAACAGCGAGTGCGCGCCGGGAATTTCCGGAGAGAGCGAAAGCAAATGCTTCATTGCAGGCGTGTCGCCGCGTAGAAACGCGCTCCAGTAGTTCACCTGCAGAAGGTAATCGGTTTGCAATTCTTTTTTCGCGGCTTCGGAGAGGGTGGCCTCGGCATCCACGGTCCGGCCGATCGCCATTTGCGAAACAGCCAAGTTGCCGTAGGAAGTAGCGCTGGAGGAGTCGAGCTTAATCGTTTCGCGGTAAATGTCAGCGGCCTTCTCGAACCGGCCCATGTTTCCGTACAGAGCACCCAGGTCGTTGAGCGCCCGCGCCGAGGAAGGGTACGTCTGGAGAGCGGTTTCCAGGACGGCGGCAGCTTTCTCCATGTCTCCCGTGACCGTCCCGTAGTACCAAGATTCGATGGAGAGGCGCTCGAATTCAGTGGTGCGAGCGCGAAGCTCGTAGGCTTTAGCGGCATTTTCGCGGGCGAGTTCCGTTTCGCTGCGATTCTGATAGATGGCGGCGAGCTCACCGTAGGCCATGGCGAAATCGGGATCGAGTTGGATCGCCTTTTGAAATAACGGGATCGAAGCTTGATCACCCTGTTTGTTGCCGGCGGAAAACGCGAGCGAGTAGGCTTTCAGCGCTTCGAGTGAGTTGGTGGTGGCCTGCTCGAGCGGCACGTCGTATTTCTGGATCGACGGAAGCGATTCCCCCAGACGCGTACGAAGTAGCGACGTCGTTTTTCCCAACGCCTCAATCACATCTTCTTTGCGCAGTGCCTCAGCCTGTTCGTGAGCCACGGGTTCGCCGTTGTCGCAACGGATCGCGGTCAAGCCGATCACGTAAGCGGTGCCCAGACGAGAAATCGAGCCTTGGACGGTGGCTTTGCCTCCGGTGCGCTGACAAATCTCAATCGCGGTTGCTCCGGTGACAGGCGAATCGGCGGGGCGACCCATTTGTTTCAAAACCTCGGACGATTTCTCGTCGGAAGTGATGTGAATCATCGGGGATTGTTCGAGGCCTACGTCGAGACCTTGTTTTAGCGCGTCGTCGAAAACGGTTTCGCCGGTGGAGTTGGCGAAGTCGGCGACAACGATGGAGTCTTGCGGGGTAAAGCGGAATGCTCGGCGTTGGTGACGGACATACAGCCAAGCGGCGATGGCAACGACCACGAGGACGACCGCCGCTGTGAGCAATCGAATCCAGGCCGCGCGAGATGCATCTGGCGCCTGCGCTTTCTCCAAGCTAAACGCTTGGGAGGAGGAGACCGCGGGAGGCGCCAGCGATTCAACTTGGATCTCCACTGAGGGAATGGATCCCGCTGGTTGTTCTAAGTCCGCGTACACAGGGGCAATAAAACGGTAGCCGCGCTTGGGGACGGTCTCGACGAAGCGTGGATTGTCGGCGTCATCGCCGAGTGCTTGGCGAAGTTTGGTAACGGCGGTGCCGAGGCTCTGATCAAACTCGACGAAGGTGCCGCCCGACCAGAGCAACTGGCGCAGGGATTCGCGGGTGACGATTTCTCCCGGATGCTCGAGCAGCGCAACCAGCAGGCGAAACGGCTGCTCCTGAATCTTGGTGCGATGGCCCTGATGGAAAATTTGGCCAGACGCCGGGAAGACCTCGAAGAGGCCAAAGCGGTAGGTCGGCGTAGCGTGCGGCGCAGTCGTCATCGCAGGTCCAGCGGGGATGCGGGAGTCTAGCACGGACCTTTGCAAAAATTAACTAGTTCAAATCTCTCCATATGCCGCTGATTCCGAAACGGATAGCTGTTCAGAAGAAGTTCACATTGGGTTGGATTGACCCAGGGACAGATTCGCGGTTTCCTGCACACCTGCATCGGGGCCCAGCGCGAATTGGATGGAGAGTTCGAGTGAGTCAAGGGAACCGATTTTTCGTTTTGTTCGCGGCGCTGCTGGGAGCGATCTCCGCGGTGCAGGCCAGTCCGCAGACATCCGATTTTTATAGAGATCACGGGGTGTTGACCGCACGGGGCGGCACCCAATTGTCGGTGCCTCGGCTGGTGCAGTTCAACGGCACGCTGAAAGATGGCGCGGCACGCACCGTGGCGGGCGTGGCCAGCGTGACCTTTGCGATTTATGCGGAACAGGACGGCGGGACGGCGCTGTGGAGTGAGACGCAGAACGTTTTGGCCGATACGAATGGACATTTTAATGTTCTGTTGGGCGCCGCGACTACTGCCGGCGTGCCCACAGAACTTTTCGGAACCGGACAGTCGCGCTGGCTGGGCGTGACTGTTGCGCGTCAGCAGGAAATGCCGCGAGTTCTGCTCGCGAGCGTTCCCTACGCTCTGGAGGCCGCCGATGCGGACACGCTCGGCGGCTTGCCGGCTTCTGCCTACGTCACCAAATCCGCGGCCTCTCTAACGCCGGGAAGCACCGCGATTCTGGCCGCGCCGGAAATCACAAACTCGGCGTCGAGCGCGGCGCCTGCTGCAGTTCCGCAGGCCACCACGCCCACCGGCGGAGGCACCACCAATTTCATTCCGAAGTGGACGTCAGCCACAGCCCTCGGCAATTCGATCTTGTTTCAGTCAAGCAGCAACGTCGGTATAGCCACAAGCACTCCGGCCGAAACGCTCGACGTCAACGGCAACAGCATCTTCCGCGGCTCGTTTCAGTTGCCGCCGGGGCATGCCGCCACCAGCGCGAGTGGGTTCGAATCGCATTCGTTCCAGTTTCAGGCATCGTCGTTCAATAGCAGCACTGGAACTTCGAACACCGAAGCCTTCGGCTTCCGCGCCGAGCCGCTGAACAACAACACCACGAATCCCTCAGCAAAATTGGATTTGTTTTTCGGCGCGGGCGGTAGCGCTCCGTTCACCGACACCGGATTTTCTTTCGCCGCCAACGGCATCATCACGTTTGCGCCCGGACAAAGCTTTCCTGCCAACTCTGCGGTCAACGAACTCGTCCTCCCCAATACGACCAGCTCCACCTCCGGTGTCATCACCATGGGCGGCGTTCCGTTCGTCAGTAATCCCGGCGTGCAGAACGCCTTCTTCGGTCAATCGGCCGGCGCGCCTTTCACTACCACGGGATTTGCCAACACCGCGGTCGGCTACAACGCCCTCTTCTCCGACACCAACGGCGGAGACAACACCGCCATCGGCGATTCGGCACTCAAATTCAACACCACTGGAGGCTCCAACGTGGCCATCGGGGAGACTGCGTTGTTTAGCAATACTGAAGGGGCCAGCAACACGGCCCTCGGCACTTCGGCCCTCGGCACAAACAAGTTCGGAAGCAACAACGTGGCTCTCGGACAGGGCGCCCTGTCTGCGACGTTCAGTGGCAACGGAAACACCGCAGTTGGCACCAATTCGGGGCAACAAACGCCCGGCGACCTCAATACTTTCGTGGGCTCCGGCTCGGGCCAGGCGACCGCCGACCTCTTTACTAACGCCACGGCTATCGGCGCCAACAGCGTGGTTGGAGCCAGTAATGCGCTCGTCCTGGGCAGCATCGTGGGAGTGAATAACGCAACGTCCGGAGTCCGCGTCGGGATTGGAACTTCTACGCCGCGCTCGACTTTAGACCTCAGCGTATCGGCCACAGACCCTAACGGATTTTCTCCGGTTCTGTCGTTAACTGGGCACACGGCCGGCGCGATTCCTTCAATCGATTTCAATAGCGCTGCGCCGCCCGATAACGTTTTTTCGCAAGCGAGAATCACGGCATTCGCCCCGGGGTTGGACGGGCCGGCCTACGCGATGAATTTCGATTTGACCAACGGCACGAGTATCAACAACGTGATGCAGCTTTCTGCGGGCCAAGTCCAAATCATGGGCGACCTGATCGTCGAAGGCAACATATCGAAGTTCAGTGGCGACTTCAAAATCGACGACCCCATCGATCCCGCCAATAAATTTCTCTCGCACTCCTTCGTCGAATCGCCGGACATGATGGATATTTATAACGGTTCGGTGGTTCTCGACGCCCAGGGCCGCGCCACCATAAAAATGCCGGCTTGGTTTGACGCTTTGAACCAGGATTTTCAATATCAGCTCACCGCTATCGGCGCGCCGGGCCCTCGCCTCTACGTCGCCCGCGAAATTCACAACAACCGCTTCGTCATCGCCGGCGGAAAACCCGGTCTCAAAGTTTCCTGGCAAGTCACCGGCATTCGCCACGACGTGTACGCGAACGCCCATCGCATCCCCACCGAAGAAGCCAAGCCGCCAAGCGAACAGGGGCATTACCTGCATCCCGAACTTTTCGGCGCAGGACCCGAGAAAGCCATCGCCGCTGCAAAACCCGGAGTAACCCAGTCCGATGCACCGCAAGTGAAAGCAGTCACCGACTCTGCGGGTGAAAAAACAACGCAAGGCGCGACCGACTAACGCCGTTCAGAATTTTTCTGCACCGGGCCCTCTCAGTTGCGCGGCACCTGGCGCGCAGTTGCCACCTTAACCGCACTAACTAACCGCGAAGGTTCGCTCCTGGCGGCTTTTCGTAAGGGGGAAAAAATGAAGAAGAAAAATATATTTCTATCCATGGTTTTAGCTGCGTTTACTGCCGGCGCAGCTCTGCCCGTGCATGCGCAGGAAGCAGATGCCATTACCACCCATCCCACAGCGACGCAAAACGTGGCCGTGCCGCGGTTGGTGCAATTCAGCGGCACGTTGAAGGATTCCGCCACACGCACCGTATCCGGCACCGCCAGCGTTACCTTCTCGATTTACGCCGAGCAGGATGGAGGGACCGCACTTTGGACTGAAACTCAGAACGTCACCGCCGACGCCGTTGGCCATTACAGTGTCGTCCTGGGCAATTCCAGCGCTGCTGGTATGCCGCAGGAACTTTTCGGCACCGGGCAGACGCGGTGGCTCGGCGTACAGATCGCGCGCCAGGCTGAACTCACGCGCGTGATGCTGGTCAGCGTGCCCTACGCGCTGAAGGCGGAAGACGCAGAGACGCTCGGCGGCGTGCCGGCTTCGCAGTTCGTCACCCGTAACGGAGTGGTAGCGGGAAACACCACCATCATCACCGATTCCGCTGCCGTTCCGGGCGCAGCGCAATCCGGAGCCACGCCGTTCGCCACGCCGACGGGCAGCGGCGTCACCAATTTCATTCCCATCTGGTTGTCCGCTACGACCCTCGGCGATTCACTGTTGTTCCAGACCGGCGGCAACGTCGGAATAAACACCATGACTCCTACGGAAACTTTGGATGTGAACGGCAACTCGATTTTCCGTGGCTCGTTCCAGTTGCCTCCGGGACATCCGGCGACCAGCGCGAGCGGATTCGAATCGCATTCGTTCCAATTCCAGGCGTCGTCATTCAATAGCGGCACCAGCAAGTCGACGACTCAAGCGTTCGGCTTTCGCGCGGAACCGTTGAACAACAACACCGCGAATCCGTCCGCGGTCCTCGATCTTTTCTACATCCCGGATGGCGGCACCGATTTCAAGAACACCGGCGTTTCGTTCAGCACCGTGGGCGTGGTCACCGCGCCGACGTTGAACTTGACTACGGCCACGGCGAGCAATCCCACCACGCCGAGCACGTTGTTGTCGCTGAACAACACCGCCGACAATGAGGACAAGGCACAGAGCGTCACGATGGACTTCAATCCGTTGGCTGTCTCTGGCAAACACAATCCGGCGGCACGCATCGAGGTTCAGGACGACGGCGGGTTCAGCGGCGACATGCTGTTCCAAACGAAGGCAGATGGCGACGTCGACAACCCGTTGGTTACTGCGTTCGAAATTTTCGGCGGTAATAGCATCGTGTTCTCCGGCGATGTGACGTTTAACGGAGCGCTCACTAAGCCCGCCGGCACTTTCAAAATCGACGATCCGATCGATCCCGCGAACAAGTATCTGTCGCACTCGTTCGTGGAATCGCCGGACATGATGAACATTTACAACGGCACCGTGGTGCTCGATGAAAAAGGCGAAGCCACCGTGACCATGCCGGACTGGTTCGACGCGCTCAACCGCAGCTTCCAGTACCAACTCACCGCGGTCGGGGCGCCGGGTCCCGGCATCTACGTCGCCGAAAAAGTCCACGACAACACGTTCAAGATCGCCGGCGGCGCGCCAGGACTCGAAATTTCCTGGCAGGTTACCGGCGTCCGTCACGACGCGTGGGCCGTAGCGCATCCAACTCCGGTAGAACAAGCCAAGCCCGCCAACGAGCAAGGCTACTATTTACACCCGGAACTTTTCGGCGCTACCCCAGACAAAAACGTAACTTTGTTGCCTCACCACAAGTCGGGTAACGCCGCAGCTGCGGTGCAACCAGCAACCGGAGCTCAACCGCAGGCGAAGAAATCCGCCGGGGCAACCGACTGAGTTCCGTTAGGTGAAGTTAGCTGGGGTGCATGGCGCGACGCTGTGCATCTCAGCTCTTCGCCAAACGCTGCGCGGTAAGTCGCGTCTCCAGCCGTGACGCAGTCCGAGTGCTTAGGCCCTGAGGCTCTGTCCGTTTTCTAGGAGAATCAACATGAAGCGAATCGCTACTCTGCTCCTACTCGCAGCCGCATTCTCCTCCGCAGCCGCGCACGCTGCGCGCGCCCAAGAATCGAGCGCCGCGCGTCCCGCACAAGCGGTCAGCGTTCCGCGCTTGGTGCAATTCAACGGCACACTGAGAGATTCCGCTGTGCGCCCACTTTCCGGCGTGGCCAGCGTGACTTTCAACATTTATGCCGAGCAGGATGGCGGGACGGCGCTGTGGAGTGAAACGCAAAACGTTCTGGCCGACGTGAATGGACATTTTAATGTTCTGTTGGGCGCCGCGACTGCCGCCGGCGTGCCCGCAGAACTTTTCGGAACCGGACAGTCGCGCTGGCTGGGCGTGACTGTTGCGCGTCAGCAGGAAATGCCGCGAGTTCTGCTCGCGAGCGTTCCCTACGCTCTGAAGGCCGCCGATGCGGACACGCTCGGCGGCTTGCCGGCTTCTGCTTACGTCGTAAAATCTGCAGCTCCTCTCGCGCCAGGCAGCACCGCGATTCTCACGCAGCCGGAAGTGGCGAGCACTTCGTCGAGCGCGGCACCCGCTGCGATTCCGCAGGCTGCGCCGACTGGCAGCGGCACTACCGATTTTATTCCACTGTGGAGTTCGGCTTCGGTGCTGAGCAATTCTGTGCTGTTTCAAACCGGCGGGAACGTCGGGATCAACACGAAGACGCCGGCCGAAACACTGGATGTAAACGGTAACTCCATTTTTCGCGGATCGTTTCAGTTGCCGCCGGGGCATCCGGCCACGTCCGCTAGCGGATTTGAATCGCACTCGTTTCAGTTTCAGGCGTCGTCGTTCAATAGCGGCACAGCAACCTCGAATACTGAAGCCTTCGGCTTTCGGGCTGAGCCGCTGAACAACAACACGACCAATCCTTCCGCGAAATTGGATTTGTTTTTTGGCGCCGGCGGGAGCGCTCCGTTCACTGACACAGGACTTTCCTTCGCTGCAAGCGGCATCATCACCTTCGCGGCCGGCCAGACCTTTTCCAGCAATTCTGCGAACGTGAACGAACTGATCTTGCCTAACACAACCAGCGCGACCTCTGGCGTCATAACTGTTGGAGGCGTTCCATTCCTAAGCGACTTCGGCAGTCCAACCAACACGTTCGTCGGCGGGAACGTCGGCCTGTTCACCGCCAACTCCTTCGCCAACCAGAACACCGGCGTGGGGAGCCGCGCGTTGCAGGAGCTGACCACCGGGAGCAGCAACACAGCCGTCGGCGAACAAGCTTTACAAATGGTAACGACCGGCGCCGCGAACACGGGCGTTGGTATCGCAGCACTCGAGGAAACTCAAACGGGGGGATTTAACACTGCGATCGGGGATCAAGCCCTGACGTTCAATACCACAGGTGAAACCAACTCCAGCATCGGTTATCAGAGCGGAGTTAACAGCGTAACCGGGAGCCAGAACACTTTTCTCGGGGCTTTTTCCGGCGTCACCGCTGACGGCATAAATCTCTCAACCGCCGTGGGCTACGGAGCAAAAGTCGGAGCAAGCAATGCCTTGGTTCTCGGCGGGACCGGCACGTTCGCCGTGAATGTGGGAATTGGTACACCGACCCCAACCGCGACGCTCGATATCCAGTCGGGCGCTGGCAACACCTTGGCGACGCCTTCACCGGTGATTTCGCTAACGAATTTGAACACACTCAATACCCCAACGGTGGCGATCAACTTCAACCCGTCGCCGCCGCCCGCCGCGGTTCCCGCCGCACAGTTGTTGGTCGTCGGATCGGGTGCAGGCGGCGAGTTTCAGTTCAAAGCCCGGAACACCTCGGGAGTCCTAATCGACACATTCACGGTCGATAATTTTGGCAATGCACAGCTGCCGGGCGAACTAACCGTGGGTGTTGTTAGCAAGTCGAGCGGGGATTTCAAAATCGATGATCCGATCGATCCGGGTGGGAAATATCTGCGTCATTCGTTCGTGGAATCGCCGGACATGATGAACATTTATAACGGCAACATCACTACGAACGCGGACGGTTTGGCGGTGGTCGAGATGCCGGCGTGGTTCGAGGCGTTGAACCGGGATTTTCGGTATCAGTTGACAGTGATCGGGCAGTTCGCACAGGCCATCGTCGGGAGCGAGATGGCGGATCGAAAATTTACGATTCGCACCGACAAGGGCAAGGTGAAGGTTTCGTGGCAGGTAACCGGAATCCGTCAGGACGCCTGGGCCAATGCGCATCGCATTCCTACCGAAGAAGTGAAACCGCCGATCGAGCAGGGGCACTATTTGCATCCGGAACTTTTCGGGGCGCCGCCGGAAATGAGCATAGCGGCTGCGCACGCCGCTGCGCCGGCTACCGGCGAGAACGCAAAGACCGTCGCGCCAGCAGGAGCGGCGGCGGCTGATTCTGTGCCGACTGAGGAAAAGGGCGCGGAATAACGAATTTCAAGTCGAGGGTCACCTAACGCGGCCCGCGACCGAGACCTCTGCGACGCTGGAAAAAGGGCCCAAATACGCAGTTCGCTTCGGGGAAAAACCATTCAAGTACGATTCGCTGCGCTTCGGTGATTTCTAATTGCGCCAGATTCCAGTATCCATTTACACTCGCAACAGTTGGAGAACATCTGGAATGACGATAGACAAACACAATTCGCAGTTGGGGCTGGCGGCCGAACCGCTACGCTGGGATTGTGGCCAGATGGTCTTCGATCCCTCAAGGTAGCAATTCCCTAGCTTCACAACTCTAGCGATTTGATCCGCTGCCGGGATATTTCCGGTTCGCGATTTTTATTTCCGTCCGGGCGCAACGCTTTGCGGCGCTCTCCGGATATTTTTGGAGAAGTGTGCACGGACGAGATTTTCGAGCCGCCGGGATTTCGATTTCGGCGATTCAGAAAGGAGGACATTATGAGCTTCAACGTAAAGAACGGTACTCCGACGCACGGCCCGTCGTTGTGTGAGAGCTGCGACCGCGCGCACATCGCTCGAGGCTACCGCGAGAACGAGTTGCTGGTGGTGTGTCAGGCGACTTACGAGCCGCAGCGAAGCGTTCCGTTCCCGGTGCGGGAATGCTCGAGCTACGCGAAGAAGAACGTACCGACGTTGTATGAGATGGGCAAGATCGCCTGGACGCTGTGCGAACGCGGGCCGAAGCGAGCCGCGGGGTTCGTCGCGCCTGGGGGTTCGAAAGAGAGTGAACCGGCGTTCGAACTGGTATT
This sequence comes from uncultured Acidobacteriota bacterium, assembly GCA_963711325.1. Lineage (GTDB taxonomy): Bacteria > Acidobacteriota > Terriglobia > Acidiferrales > UBA7541 > Palsa-295. Next base: position 1,613,811 of record CAVQDR010000003.1, read on the forward strand.
GAAGGAAAACGGAGAATAAGGAGCGGCGAAGAGCACCATATCCCCTTCGCCGTCCGCGAGTGCACAGACCACAAGCCGAAACGTGAAAGCAGCAGCGCGGAAAGCGCTGACGAGGGAACGGTGCGTCTCCCGTCCCTTGAGGTAGCGGCAACGCATTTCCGCGCCGCGGTTGCCGCACGCCCGGCTGGTGGGATCTGAGGCAGCACGAAGGCCGGCCCTGAACAGAATTTTCGGGGCCGACCTTATTTTTTTTCGCTCGGGAGTGAATTCCGGCTGCAAAAGCGTAACTGCTCGACCGAAGTTCTGGTTCGTGTTATGAAGAGGCCCAGTTCTGGCGAGGAGGCGTTCATGTTCGCATTGCTTTGGATATTACTGATCGGGCTGGTGGTAGGAGCGGTGGCAAAGTTGTTGATGCCGGGGAAAGATGGCGGCGGCATTTGGCTCACGATGGCACTGGGCATCGCTGGATCGCTTCTGGCGACGTATCTCGGGCGATTTTTGGGCTGGTATCACGATGGGGAGGCAGCAGGATTTATCATGTCGGTGGTTGGCGCGATTGTGGTGCTCCTCATTTTTAAGTTCGTTCGCAAGAAAGCTGCCTGAGCGAAGAGAGTGGATGAAGAAAAGGCTGGCGGCGCGCGATGCGTCGCCAGTCTTTCTTTTTTTTAGCTTACTGCTGCTGTTCGCCGGAACAGCAGGGCGCGCCGGCGGCGTTTTTGTCCCCAACGTATTGCTGCTCGTAGCGATCGTGGTGCCGCAGCCAGGCCATCGGCCGGGGGAGGCCCGCTTCGTCGCGGCCTTTCGGCGTGAGGTCGAGAAGATTGTAGGTGCTGAGTATGATGTCCAGCCCGCGGCCGAAGCTGGAATAGGTGTGGTAAACGTTCCCCTCCGCGTCCTTGAAGAACACGCTGGCTCCGGGAGCTTCCTCAGAACGAAATTCGGTGAGGCGATAGTTGTAGTTAACCGCACCGCTGGACAAGTCCTCCGCGCGGAACGAGACGTGGTAGTCGTAGTTAAAGTCGCTGGCCGACGACGAAACCCATTTGAAATTCCAGCCCATGCGTTTCTTGAAAGCTTGGAATTCAGCCAGCGGCGCGCGTGAAGCCGCCACGAGCGTGGTATCGCGATTGGCGAGATGAGTGGTGATGCCGTCGAAGTGATCGACGACATAAGAGCATCCGGGGCAGCCCTCTTTCCAACCGGGGCCGAACATAAAGTGATAGACGATCAGCTGGCTGCGGCCAGCGAAAAGATCGGCCAGCGTCTCCGGTCCGGCTGTCCCTTCAAATACGTAGGGCTTTTCAACTTTTTCCCAGGGAAGCTCGCGGCGCCGGCGGCTGAGATCGTCACGCAAGCGGGTGAACTCTTTTTCCTTGATCAGAAATTCCTGCCGAGCGGCGAGCCATTCGGCGGGCGAGACGACTTTGGGTGTTTCCTTCTTTTGTTCCACGGCTGTTTGCATGACATCCTCCTGGAAATAAATTTACCGAGTTACACGATCAGAGCTAGTTGAACGGATTTTCGTCGGCGCTGGGACCGTAAATGGACGGCACCGGAACGTCGAGCATGCGCAGATAAACCGAAAGCTGACCGCGATGGTGATAGACGTGGTTGAGCAACACAGATCGCAGGAGATCGGCCCGCGGAACAGCCATGATAGTTTTGCCATTTTTGGTCAGGGTCCAAGTGGATTTGAGCCGCGCGTCGTCCATCTTTCCGATGGCACTTTTGGCCTTTTCAATGCTCTGCGAAAAAGCCTCGAAAATTTCGCGGCGATCGGCGGGCTCGGGCTGACCGAAAACTGGATCCTCGACGACGTCCATGGCCGCGAGCGAGGCGACTTGACCTTGGGTTGAGGCAATGTGCAGCGCGAGTTGGCCCAAGGAAAACGATTTAGGATGTGGCCTCCAGGAAAGTTTTGCTTCCGGGACGCGATCGAGAACTCGTTTGGTGGTGTGCGATTCCTGATCGAGTTCGACCAGGATGGTATCGGCAAGGCTCATGATGGCTCTCCTTAGAAAATAATTTAACGGTTCGTCTCTAAGAGTGCTCGGCGGTGTGCGCCGGAGCAGATGGTTTGAATGTCGAGTTGGGTGCCTCAGTTTTAGCGGCGAGTTTTTGAATGAATACCGAAGCTAGGCCCGCAGCCGAAGAAACTTTCACGGCAATCAGTGCTGCAGCGGCAATGCACGCTGGACACATTTCCCCTCCCTTCTACGACGAAGCTGACTTATTGCACTCGAGAGGCGGCTTTGGAACCGGACGCCTCGGCATGTTTCCGCGTGCGCTCCAGAATCCTGGCCCAGCCGGTCTGGACTCCTTTCCGGTGTTGTTCTTCCATGAAACCGAAGGCGGTGTGGCGCAGGGTGATCAATGTTCCGCCATCTTTTTCGGCGAGCCGGTACTGGACGTTGGAGACCAGAGGCAAAGACGAGAATAGCGGGCCGGTGATTTCGAGCAGAGTGGGCCGCTTGATGGCCTGAACGTTGCCCCAAAAGTGGCCATTGTTATCGCCGAGGTCGCGGTACCAGCGTCCGCCGGGCCAAGGCTCGATCTTCATCGGCATGGGCACGCCTTCACCGTTCTGATTCTGAGGACCTATTTCTTCCAGCAGCGCCGCGAACGTTGCTTCGAGCGAGGCGCGGACGTGGATTTCCTGGGTTAGGTCGAGGGTAAGATCTTCGATCGATTTGGCTGTCACCTGCATAGCTCCTCCTCAAATTGCGAATCTCTTGCTTAGACGAATGGAACGCTTCCCCGTCACTTCGATGGCCCGCTTTCGGCTCTTTCTTTTATGCGAGCCAACTGATTCCGCCAGAACCGCTCGAATGTGCCGGCCCATTCATGCAATGGGCGGATGGCTTCGGCGTTGGTGCGATACATCATGCGGCGCCCGTCGCGGCGGACATGGACCAGGCCGACGTCACGCAGGACGCGCAGGTGCTTGGAAACCGATGGCTGTTCGAGGCTGAGGGCCGAGACGATTTCGCCGACGGCATGCTCCTGCAGAGCGAGATAGTTGAGAATCTCGCGGCGGCTGGGCTCGCCGATGGCGTTGAAGGCGTCGGTCGTCGTAGCAGCGCGTGACATGGTCTTAATATATACCCATACAGGCATATGTCAAGGTATTTTTTTGGGGCGAACTGGCGAGGGCGAATTTGCCCACTTTTGCGCTGCGCTGTATTTTTTAGAAGATCGAGAGTTTCACGTGCAGGAATTTCTTGGGATCTTTTCGAAAGTCCCCAAGCAGCAAACGCAAGTCGGCGGTTGCGCCGGTGAGATTATCGTAGAGCGCCGGGTCGGTCATCATGCGGCCGGCGGTTCCGGTATTGGAGTTGAGTTTGGCGGTGGCGTCGCGAACCTGAGCGGATGCGTCGCGCAGATTGTTGTACAGCTGATCATCGTTCATAATTTTGCCGAGCGAGCCTTTTCCGGCGCGCGCGTCGGTCATGATGGCGTTCCCGTTGTTCAGGAAAGTCTTCGCACTGTCGTAGACCGCGGGATCGTAGATAAGTTTCCCGGCAGTTCCCTTCTGCTCCTTCACGGCGACGACGACGTCGTTCACGTTGCCGACGGTGGCGTCCACTTTGGCGTAAAGTTCATCCGAATTGAGAATTTTTCCTACGCTCCCGCGGCCTTCCTGGATGGAGCCGGCCATTTGATTGAGGCGGGCGGCGGTGGCGTTGAGATTGTTGTAGAGAGCGGGATCGTTCAGCAATTTTCCGACCGAGCCTTGTCCGCTGCGAATCTGGGTTACGACGGCGCGCAGATCGTCGGCCAGGCCGCCGACGCGTTCCATGATGGCTTTCATCTCGGCTTCTTCGGAGCCGGGCAAGGTGCCGTTGTTCTGGACCTGCTGACCCACGTGGCCGCGAGTGACATTGACGTAGCGGTTGCCGAGCAAGCCTTCGGTGACCAGGCTGGCCGTCGAGTCCGTGCGAATGTCCGAGGCATACTTTGTACTGATGCGCAGAACCAGCTGGATATTCTGCATGCGGTCGCCGGGAGTGGGATTGATCCGGATGGTCTCGACGTTGCCGATCTCGACGCCGTCGAGGCTGACCGGAGCGCCGACGGTGACACCCTGGACTTCAGGCAGATAGGTGATCAGGCGATACTTCGGGCCGATCGAGCCGGCTCCGGTGATGTAGAAGATGCCGATCGCCAGAATCGCGAGTCCTACCAGCACGAAAACTCCGACCCGCAGTTCGGTCCAGGTCAACTGCTTGCGCTGCACCATGACACTCCCTCCTCGATGACCACCAAACGTTTTGCAGAATAGCGGGCGCCGCTTTTATTCCGCCGATGCCAAGAATTCCTTGAGGTACGAATCGGACGAGTGCAAGACTTCGTCCGCCGGACCCTGAAAATAAATTTTCCCGTCGCGCAGGACCAAGATGGTCGTCGGATGCTGGGGATTTCTTTCCGCACCGCTGGCGGCGATTTGTTCGCGCCGGGCGAGCGACGGATAGCCATTCGATTTTCCTGCGCTTCCATTCGACAGCAGCGGAAGGACCCGGCCGGTGGCCTGGTCGAATCGATAGTTGGCCAAACCGAAGGCGTCCTGCACGCGGTGGGTGGCGAGGAGCGAGGTCACATCCTGCAGATCTCTGCCGCGCAGAATCAAAGTGATGATCGTCTGGGAGGTTACCGGATCGAGGCCGGCAGTGGGCGAATCGTAAAAGACAATGGGCGGGCGATCGACCAGAGCACGGGCGATCGAAACGCGGCGGCGCATGCCTCCGGAAAGTTCGGCGGGAAAGCGGTCGATGGCCTGCTCCATTTCGACGAAGCGCAGGGATTCGCGGACGCGCGATTCGATTTCCTCTTCGTCCGCATTTTCTTCGCGTAGGCGAAACGAAACATTTTCGGCGACGGTCATAGAATCGAAAAGCGCGCCTTCTTGAAACACGAATCCGATTTCGCGGCGGAAATTCAGCAGTTCACTCTCCGGCATGACGGTGACGTCGTGACCCATGACCATAACGCTGCCGGAATCCGGACGGATCAGGCCGGTGGCCATTTTCATGAGCAAAGTTTTTCCAGTTCCGCTTTCGCCGAGCAGCACTACGGTTTCTCCCTGCCGCACGTCGAAGGATATCGACTGCAGAACTTCACGGCCTTCAAAGGCGATCGAAATATTCTGGAAGGAGAGCAGCGGCGCGCCTGGGACCATCTTCTCAATTAAGGGATGGCGCGGGGGAGCGTAGGTGCCGTCCGCGTGTGCGACGTGATCCAGGCTGCGAGATGAAATGGGTGGCGGAAGATCGCTCGTCATTGCGTCGATTATAGATGCAAACGGCTGCTGGAGTCGCCGCACAAAACCGCAGCGTGTCCCTTCATGGCCTGAAAACGTAGAGCATCAGCTTGGTGATGAATGTGTCGACGACCAGAATGAAAACCGAGGAGACCACGACGGCGGTGGTGGTGGCGCGTCCGACCCCTTGCGTGCCGCCTTTAACTCGAAGCCCCTCGTAGCAGCCGACGGTGGCGATAATCAGGCCAAACACGAAAGGCTTGACCAGGCCCTGAACGACATCACCCAGCGCCAAGGCGTCGACGGCACGGGTCCAGAATTGCACAGGGCCCAAACGCAAAGTGAAATAGGCGACGAAAAAACCTCCGCAGAGGCCGACGAAGTCAGAGACGACGGTCAGCAGCGGAAGCATCAGCACGGTAGCGACAACGCGGGGCGTGACCAGCTTACGCACGGGATCGGTACCCAGGGCGCGCATGGCGTCCACTTGCTCGGTGACGACCATCGAGCCCAGCTCGGAGGCGATTCCGGAAGCATTGCGGCCTGCAACCAGCAGCGCGGTGATGGCCGGACCGAGTTCACGGACAAGAGCCAGAGATACGGCGTCGCCGGTCAAGGCGGTTTCGCCGAACTTTTCGAATTGGGCAGAGGTCTGCAGGACCATGACGCCGCCGATAAAAAAGCCCGTAAGAATTACAATCGGCAGCGATCCGACTCCGATTAAATCCATTTGTTCGAGAGTGTCGATCCAATACCGGGGAGAAGTGGCGAGATTGGCCAGCGAGCGGAAGGCCAGTTGGGCATAGTCTTGAACGGCGAGGATTTGCCGTTTGATGCCGTCCGCGAGAAAGGACAGGATGGATGAGGTGTCGCTGGAATCCGGCATCGTAGGTGACGCAGGACGAAGGCGCAACAACGATGATAAATGTGCGCGTGAAAGATTTCGCCGAGCCATGGAAAGCGTAACGGGTGGTGTGCGGAAGGTCAAGCGCTAGTGGACGCGCGCACACGAGCGGCGGTGTTGGAAAGATTCTGATTCGTTCAGAGACCTGGCACGAGCGACGCGTGCGCGTACCGGGCAACCGCGGCAATGCGTAGCTTTACGCGCTGGTAAGGGTCCGGTAGAATCCGTGCTTCGTTTATGCGTCTAAGGCACAACTGAAGATGCTGCGGTTTGTGACAGCTGGGGAGTCCCATGGGCAGGCGTTGATCGCCTGGATTTCCGGCTTGCCTGCCGGCGTTCCCGTGGATCTGGAATTTATTCAGCGCGAGATGCATCGGCGGCAGCTCGGTTACGGAAGGGGCGCGCGCCAACGGATCGAAAAAGATACGGCGGACATTTTGTCCGGCGTGCGGCACGGAAAGACGATTGGCGCGCCGATCGCGGTGCGAATCGAAAATCGCGACTGGAAAAATTGGGAAAAGGCGCTGCCGGTTGAAGATAGCGAAGGCGCGGAAGATGCGCAGCGCAAGTTGACAGCGCCGCGTCCCGGCCACGCGGACTTGCCGGGCGCGCTAAAATTTAATCTGCACGACGCGCGTTACATTTTGGAGCGGGCTTCGGCGCGCGAAACCGCCGCGCGTGTGGCGGCGGGCGCGTTTGCCAAATTGTATTTGCGGGAATTTGGAACGAAGGTGCTGAGCCATTCGATCGCAGTGGGCCCGGTGCGGCTGGGACGCGATGCGACGTGGCAAGAAATCGAGACGGTATGCGAGAATCTAGAATCCCCCCTGCGCTGCGTGGACTCCGGAGTTGAAACGCTGATGAAGGCGCAGGTAGAGCAAGTTCTGCGGGCCGGCGATTCGGTGGGAGGAATTTTCGAAGTGGTGGCGCGAGGAGTGCCGGCCGGACTGGGCACGCATGTGCAGTGGGACGAAAAGCTGGATGCGCGGATCGCGCGAGCGGTGATGTCGATTCAGGCGGTGAAGGCCGTGGAGTTCGGTTCGGGCGTTGGAAATGCGACCAGCTTAGGTTCGCAAGTGCAGGACGAAATCGTTTACGATGCGGCGAAGAAACGGTTCGAACACACTTCAAATCGCGCGGGCGGACTGGAAGGCGGAATCACAAACGGCGGCGATATTGTGGTTCGCGGCTACTTGAAACCCATTTCGACTTTGCGCCGGGCGCTGCAATCGGCGGATTTGAACACCAAGGAAATCGTGAAGGCGGCGTACGAGCGTTCCGACGTCTGCGTGGTTCCGGCGGGCGGTGTGGTTGGCGAAGCGATGGTGGCGATGGAGTTGGCCATGGCCTTCGTCGAGAAATTCGGCGGCGATTCGCTGGAAGAAACGCGGCGGAATTTCGACGGGTATCAAAAGCAGCTGGATAATTTCTAGAAATTTTTAGTTGCAGTGAAATGGGGCGAACGAGATCGATGATTCATCCGATTGTTAAATTTGGCGATCCGGTTCTGGAGACGCCGACCAAACGCGTCGAGAAATTCGACGACGATTTGCAGAAACTGGTCGACGATATGTTCGAATCGATGTATGCCGCCTCGGGCGTGGGCCTGGCTGCGCCGCAAATCGGATTGGGGCAGCGCATCACGGTGATCGACGTATCGAACGGCAAGACGCCCGAAGCGAAAATCGTGTTGGCCAATCCTGAAATCATATTTGCCGACGGGCAGCAGCGGGAAGAGGAAGGATGCCTTTCGATTCCAGGATTCCGCGGTTACGTGGAACGTCCGCAGTACGTCACGGTGCGTGCGCAGGACGCGCAGGGAAATACGTTCGAGCGCAAGGGCGAAGGGCTGCTGGCGCGGGCGTTCTGCCACGAGATCGATCACCTAAATGGCGTGCTGTTCATCACGCACCTGAGCATGTTGAAGCGCGACATGATCAAACGCAAAATCCGCAAAATGAAGAAAGCCGGCGAGTGGTAGAAATCCGGTGCCGCTGAAAATCATATTTTGCGGCACTCCCGCATTCGCAGTTCCCTCCTTGCGTCATTTGATCCCGCAGCCCGATTTTAGAATTGAAGGCGTGGTGACGCAGCCTGACCGTCCACGAGGCCGGGGCGGCGAAATGGCGAGTTCTCCCGTAAAGCAAACTGCGCTCGCCGAAAACATTCCGGTCTTTCAGCCGGAAAAAGTCCGGAGCGAGGAAGGTTTCGAATATTTTCAACGCATGGCGCCGGACGTGGTGGTGATCATCGCCTACGGGCAGATCATTCCGCAGAGGCTGATCGATATTCCGCGGCTGGGCTGGATCAATCTGCACGGGTCGCTGCTGCCGAAATATCGAGGAGCTGCGCCGATACACTGGGCGGTGGCGAATGGCGAAAAGCGAACCGGCCTAACCACGATGAAGATCGACGCGGGATTGGACACCGGACCGATGCTGCTGAAATACGAAACGCAAATTGGAACTGAAGAAACTTCGCCCGACCTTTACGTGCGGTTGGCTGAAGCGGGCGCGCCACTGATGGCCGCTACGATAAGCGGACTGGCGGACGGCTCGGTGGTGCCGGTGCCGCAGGATAATTCACTGGCGACCCTTGCACCGCCGCTGAAGAAAGAAGATGGAAAGGTCGATTGGTCATTCCCGGCGCAAAAGATTTTCAATCGCATGCGCGGGTTTAAGCCGTGGCCCGGGACGTTCAGCAGCTTTCGCGGGAAAGCTTGCCAATTGTGGGGCAAGCCGGCGGAAGCGGGGGCGGGATCGGTGGGCAGCCATGCCGCACTGAATGGAAAGCCTTTCGGGTCGCTGTTCGAAGCCGGTCGAAGGCTTTTCGCAGCGTGCGGCGCCGGCACGGTTCTTGAAATCGATTCGATTCGGGTCGAAGGGAAAACCCGGGTCGCCGTGCGCGATTTTCTGAACGGCGCGCACTTGAAACCGGGCGAACGATTCGGCGAATAGGTTCGCCTCAACCTCAACCATCTGGCGTACACCGGCAAGATTCGGAAATAACTTCATGACCGTCAGCATCTCTCGAAAAATTGCCTACGAAATCCTGCGCCGGGTGGAATCCGAAGGCGCGTATGCCAGCGATCTGCTGCACGCCGATCTGGGACCGAACACCAAACCGGAAGACGCGGGGCTGGCGACCGAAATCGTGATGGGCGTTTTGCGGTGGCGCCGCCAACTGGATCTTCTGATCGAGAAATATACAAAGAAGCCGATCGCACGCCTCGATCTGGCGGTGGCCATTGCGCTGCGCATGGGCATATACCAGTTGCGGTTTTTGGATCGCGTGCCGGCGCGCGCCGCGGTGAACGAATCGGTCGAAATCGTAAAGAGCGCGAAAAAGGCTTCGGCGTCGACGCTGGTGAATGCGGTCTTGCGGCGAGCGGCGGGAGAAGCGCGCAAGCCGGCGGAGCAACTGCTCGGGCCAATTTCGTCGAACGTCGAGCGGCTGGCGATTCTGCATTCGCATCCCACGTGGATGGTTGAACGCTGGATGGCGCGATTGGGCGAATCGCGGACCGTCGCGCTGCTTGAAGCGAACAATCGGACACCACGCTTGAGCTGCGCGATTCACGACTTTTCCCAAAGCGCCGCGGTGAAGCAGGAACTCGAGGCGGCAGGGCTTCGAGTTTTGCCGGGGGAAATGCTTAAGTCTGCGTTCGCGGTGAGTGGCGGCAGTCCGGCTCGAGCCGAAACCTTTCGCGCCGGGAGAATTTCGATTCAAGATGAGGCTTCACAAATCGTTCCGTTGTTACTGGATGTTCAGGCCGGTGAGCGCGTGCTGGATTTGTGCGCGGCGCCGGGAGGCAAGACTCCGCCGCTGGCCCGAGGCGCGGGGCCGGGCGGGTTGGTGGTGGCCGGCGAACGACATGCGCACCGAGTGCGAGCGATGCGCGAGCAATTCAAGAGGCTCGGTTTAGACAAAGTTCGTCTGGTCGAAGTCGATGCGGAGCAGAATTTGCCGTTTGGCGTCACGTTCGATCGCATCCTGGTGGATGCGCCGTGTTCCGGGACCGGGACCCTGGGCCGCCATCCTGAGATTCGCTGGCGACTTCAGCGCGAGCAGCTTGCAGAGTTTCACCAGCTGCAACGTATGTTGCTCGAAAACGCGATCCATGCGCTCGCGCCCGGAGGACGGCTGGTCTATTCGACGTGCTCGATGGAGCCGGAAGAAAATGAAGAGGTGGTTAGGCACGTGTTGCAAAAAAGAAGCGACGTTCGCCTGATCGGGCGCGACGTCGGGCCGAATTCCCTGAACGACAAGCTGATGGAGACGGTTGACGCGAAATCCTTTTTCGACGAGGAAGGTTATTTTCGGACTTCGCCGAGCGAGCACTCAGCCGACGGTTTTTTCGCGGCTGTGATTGGGAAGGCGGAATGATAGTTGAGGTTTTCGTTTGCGTACGCGGGCCTCGAGCGGCACAGCCAGACGAGCGCGAAGCGTGCTAGCCTCGGCTCGGTGAGAGAATCAATCGAATGAGATTCCGCGAGCGACTTGAGTGGATTTTCCGGATGGCCTTACTGGCGTTCATCCTGACGTCAGTCGCGTTCCTGAGCGCGATCACCGCGATGCGCTTTGCGATCCAGGGCCGCGAAGTGGTGATGCCAGCCGTAGTGGGCCAAAAAGTAATCGAGGCGCAGGAAATGCTGCGGGGCCGAGGCGTGGGGATGCTGGTCGAGGACCGCACGTACAATCCCGCGGCCGTAGATGTGGTGATCCGGCAGACTCCTCCGCCGGGAATGAAAGTGAAAGTCGGTCAGTCCGCGCACGTGATTATCAGCCTGGGCCCGCAGAAGGCGACGATTCCCATCCTGACCGACTTGAGCATCCGCGCCGCGCGCATTGAATTGTTACGCAGCGGGCTGCAGGCCGGGGAAATTTCGAGTCTCTACCTGCCCAGCGGGCAAAGCGATTTGGTGCTGCAGCAGGATCCGGCGCCTGGAACATCGAACGTGACCAGCCCGCACGTGGATATGTTGGTGTCGCTGGGGCCGAGGCCGCCGGGCTTCGTGATGCCGGAAGTTGTGGGGCAAACCCTAACCGAAGCCGAGTCGCGGCTCACCGGCATCGGGATGAAATCACCGAAACTGACGCTCACTCCACTTCCCGGCGGCCTGCATGGGACGGTCATTGGACAAACGCCATTGCATGGCGCGCGCATCGACTCGGGCACTCAAGTGGACCTGCAGATCGCCGAGTAACGCGAGAGCCCCGCGTCAGAGCCGTGTGCTAGACTTAAGGGCGTTGACGATGCCCTACACCCGCACCGAGATCGCTCCCTCGATTCTTGCTTCCGACTTTGCCAAGCTGGGCGAGCAAGTGCGCCTGGTAGAAGAAGGCGGAGCCGAAGTGCTGCATGTGGACGTGATGGACGGGCACTTCGTACCGAACATTTCGCTGGGAATTCCGATCCTCGCCTCATTACGCAAGGCAACCCGCCTGCCCCTCGACGTGCATCTCATGATCGAAAACCCGGAACTGTTTATCGAGGACTTCATCAAGGCGGGGGCCAATCGCGTGCTGGTGCATCAAGAGGCGACGGTTCATCTGGATCGGGCGCTGGCCATGATCCGAGACCACGGTGCCGAAGCCGGAGCGGCGATCAACCCTGCGACGCCGGTGACGATGCTGAGCGAAGTGATGTCAAAATTGGATACGGTGCTGGTGATGTCGGTGAATCCGGGTTTTGGCGGGCAGAAATTTATTCCTAATGCGTATGAGAAGATTCGGCAGTTGAGCGCCATGCGCACGCGATATAATGCGGGTTTCCGGATCGAAGTGGATGGTGGAGTAGATTTGGAAAACATCGCCGAATTGTCCCGGGCCGGAGTGAATACGTTCGTGGCTGGGACTTCTATCTTCGGCACGCCCGACCCAGTTGCGGCGACGCGTCAATTAAAAAAGCTCGCGACCCAAGCCCTGAGCCAAAAAGCCTGAACTTAGTCCAGGAAAGGTCTGCCTTGAAAAACGCAAAGCGTGAAAGCTTTATTGCAAATCGCCATTTTTCGCAGTTCAGCAAGACGTTTGTTACGATTGCCGCGCTCGGTCTGTTTTTCGTAGCGTGCCCCGGCCTCCATGCTCAAGTCGCGACGCCCCAGACCGGCGGCAGCGGCCAAGCCCCACCTCCCCCACCGACGGGAACCGACGCGCCGGCAGAAAAACCCGCAGCGCCAGCGACGACATCCACGACCAAGAAGCACCAGAAAAAAGCTGCGCCGCAGACGAAAGCCCCGGCGCCAGATGCCTCGGCCGAGCCAGATAAGATCCTCTACGATCGCGCAGAAGCCGATCTGAAGCATCAGCGATACACCGAGGGGCGCCTGGCGCTGCAAACGCTGATCAACACCTACCCCGACAGCGAGTTCCTGGCCAAAGCGAAACTGGCGGTGGCGGATTCCTACTTCCAGGAAGGCGGAACGTCCAACCTGACCCAGGCAATTCAGGAGTACAACGACTTCCAGACGTTCTTTCCGTTTCTCGACGAATCCGCCTACGCGCAGATGCAGATCGGGTTGGCGCACTACCACATGATGGAAAAGGCCGACCGCGATAAGACCCAGGGCGAAGCGGCGGAGGACGCGTTCCAGGCGTTCTTGCTGAAGTACCCGACCAACGCGCTGGCGCCAAAAGCGACGCAGTACTTGCGCGACGTGCAAGAGGTGCTGGCGGACGGCGATTTCAAGGTTGCATATTTTTACTACGCGAAGTTGGACTATCGCGCATCAGCGGCGCGCCTGGTCGAATTGACCGATCGTTATCCTCTTTACAGCCAGAATGACGAAGCGCTATGGCTGCTGGGCGACGTGTACGGACACGCCAAAATTCTATCCAAGAGCGAGGACGATAAAAACCACTGGGGAGACCTGGCCGCCAAGTGCTACGACAAAATCGTGCGCGATTATCCGTTGTCGAAGCATGTGCCGGAAGCCAAAGATCGCCTGAAGGCCATGGGCCGGCCCATCCCGGAAGTGGATCCGGGAGCCTATGCGCGGATGACCCAGGAACAGTTGTATCAGCGCCAGCATCATCAGATTACGGCATTGAAGATGCCGATGAACATGATCAAGGGCAATCCGGATTTTACGACGGCGGCGCATAGCGGAACGCCGCAGCTGAATCCTCCCAACGACGTGGTATCGGCCACGGATGTTCTGCGGCCCGGAGCGCAAGGGCCGTCGTTCACGGTATCGGGAAGTGGGGCGAACGACGCGGCGCCAGCGGAGACTGGGACTGAAGCCGTGACGCCCGAAGATGCCCGGACGGGCGCTGGCGGCGGCTCGTCACAACCGAGTGTGGGGGTGGAAATCATTAGCACGGGTCCCGATTCGCAGCCGGCAACGGCTCCCGCGACTACGGCAGCGCCCCCGGGATCGACGTCTCCTGAAACAAACACGCCCGGAACCACTGTGATCCCGGCTCCGGCCACGAATGCACCGGTGGCAAGTCCAACGGCTGAAGGTTCGCCGACGGCGACGGGCGCTACCAATGCAACGCCGGACGTGGCTGCGCCGGGGACAACAGCTCCACAGACCGGATCGTCGTCGACGCCTGCCCCCGCGGCAACGTCTTCAAGCTCAGCGGTTCCCGCAGCTACTGACAAACCGAAGCTTCCGGCGGCCGATCCGAACGAGGAATCCACGAGCAAGAAGAAGAAAGGCATCAAGAAGATCATTCCCTGGTAGACTTCGCGGCCCACTGTTTACTCCCTGCTAACAACTCAGGCACTCCTGTACTTTGAGTCGGTTGACGCCCCCCGCGTGGGGTGCTGCAATAGGGGTCTAATGGGGGCTAGGCGTGTCTCAGCACGGGCCCGCCACCCAGGGGAATACAGTGCCCAGGATTCTCGTCGCCGACGACAACACAAATATCCAAAAGATGGTGGTGCTCGCATTTCAGGAGCGCGGAATTGAAGTTATAGCAGTTGGCAACGGCGAAGCTGCAGTGCGCCGCATCCCCGACGCAAACCCCGATCTGGTTCTGGCCGACGTGTTCATGCCGGTTCGCAACGGTTACGAAGTCTGTGAATTCGTGAAGAAGGACCCGCGTTTTTCGCATATCCCCGTCATTTTGCTGGTTGGCGCGTTTGATCCCCTCGACGAGAAAGAAGCTCGGCGCGTTGGCGCGGATGGAGTGCTGAAGAAGCCGTTCGTTCCGCCCGACCCCTTGATCGCGATGGTCATGTCGGCGTTGGAAAAGAATCCACGAGTTATCGCCGAGCTGGCCAAGGCCAAAGAAGCCAAGGAAGCGGCGGCTGCTATCACGGCGCTGCCTGCGGCGGCAACGGAAAGCCCGATGACGGCGGAGGTTAAGCCGCTACCTGAATTCCCTGAACCGAGCGCCGAAGAAGCCGCCATGATTTATGGATTTGGCAAAGGCGTGCGAGCCATCGACGGTGACGAACCAGAAGATGAAGAAGCCGAATCGAAAGCATCCAAGGCCGCACAAGGATTGAAAGATCCGCAAGCCGGCAAGAAATCGAAGACACCCGCCGCGGCGGCTCCGAAGACCCCCGTTGTTCAGATGGAAGAAGAGGACGAGGAAAAAGATACGTTCGACTCCTCGGTGACGGCGAGCGACTGGCGCCGCAATGCGGCCGAACTGGAAGTGCCGGACAACGTCGAAGCAAATCCGATTTATTCGTACGGAAAGAATTTCGAGCCGATCACGTTCCCTTCGGAAAAGGACGTTCCGCCCAAGCATGTGCGTCAGGAAGAGGAAGCGCAGGCTGCGGCGCCAAACGTAGAAGAATCGAGTGCGGCACCGGAAGCGGTGGTTGCCAGCGCAGCGACGCCGGAAGTGCAGGCCTCGAGCGACGCTTCGGCCAGCTGGGAATTGACGACTGAAGCAGAATCCGTGGTTGAAGCGGCTGCCCCGGCGACGATTGAGCCGGCGGTGGCGGAAGTTTTCGTGGCTGAAGAAGCGCCGGTGCACGGAGCAGCGGCGGTGGAGAGTTTGGTGAGCGCGAACGTGGCGGATCAAACCGCGGTGGCAAGCGCGGAGTTGCCGCAAGTAGAAGCGCCAAGCGTTGCGATCGAGAGATCCGCCGAGACGGCGACTGAACCTTCGAAGGAATCGCATCGTCCGAGTTTTGTGGCGCGGGTGAAAGGCTGGATGGACATGATGTCGTCGTCCTCCGACGAGCCGGCCGAGCCGCAGGCGGAATCACGCGACCAGCATTGGATGACCAGCCTGGCGTCAACGGATCAATCGGGCAAAGTGGCGGAGCAGGAAAGTGTGTCCGCGCCGCTGAGCGTTTCGGAAATCGAAAATCCGGTGAAGATTGCCGAAGTTGAAGAGTTGGCTGAAACCGCGGCGATACCGGCTGTAGTTGAGTTGCCGGCGGTCGCTGAGAGCGAACCCTTCGCACAAGAAGTTTCGTCGGCACCGGCGCCCGAGGAACATTTTGAGGCTGTACCAGTCGAGAATTTTGAAAGCTTCACCGGCGATTCGAATCAGGGCGATCTCGGCGGCTCGAGCTATGGGGCCGACCAGGTTTCGGTCTCAGAAACCTTGAGCGACCCGGAACCGGTGGCGCAAGAAGAAGCAGCGCCGCAAGAGCCGGTCCACGAAGAGATCCATGCGGAGGCGAACGACGCTTCCCTGCCGCAACTCGCAACAGCTGAGGCTTCAGCCGAAGCCGTCCCGGAACACTGGTCCAGTCTGATGCAGGCCTCGAACGAAGTGCAGACGAATGGGGATGGTGGGCATCTGCCGATCGAGCCGATGATCAACGATCTGCACGAGCAGCCGTCCGGCGCAGTAGCCGAAATCGAAGAAGAGCCCGCGCATGTTGCAGCGTGGTTGCGTACCCGCGCGGCGCAAGAAGAAACCCATAGTGAAGACGTGCCGCCGGCCGATTCCTGGAATCAGCAGACGATCGAGTCGACTCTAGACGAGACTCCGTTTGCCGATCAGTCCGAGCCGACAATCTTCGAAAATCAACCGGCGCAATCGTTTACCGAGCAGTTCGCCGAACGAATTCCAACTTTGCCCCCGCCGAATCGCGAGGCACTATCGGGAATTCCGTTCCTGCTTCCGCGCCCGGAGCCTGAACCGGTCGTTTCGTCCAGCGCGGACTCTTCGAATTCGGCCGCGGTGGATGAAGTGGTGCGGCGTGTGCTCGAAAAGCTGCAGCCGCAACTGCAAGAATTACTGTCGCAGGGCGTGAAGCCGCTGGTGGAAAACATGCTGCAGAACGAGCTGAAGAACGAATTGCAGCGCAACGGGAAAGCCTAAGTTAACAATTCAACCTGCGCATCTGACTCGGAAAAGCGCTGCCCTTATGGGCGGCGGTTTTTTTGCCTCTTCGTCATGCCTTGTCTCAAGGTGAAGTCGCTCCTCATTTGACGCGCCGTGCGCCCGCCGCTTATATTGACTAATTCAGATTCCAGCAAATTTCCGCCAGAGGAACGATGCCCCGGGAAATACCCAAGGCTTACGAGCCGCAGAAAATCGAAGAGAACTGGGCCAAAGCCTGGTACGAAGAAAATCTTTTCCGCGCTGAGAATTCTGGAAACCCCAGCCTGGCGGGTACCGCGCAGCCTCGTTTTTCGATTGCCTTGCCCCCACCGAACGTAACCGGATCGATTCACATCGGCCACATGCTGGAGCACACGCAGATCGACATGTTGGTGCGCTGGCACCGCATGCGCGGCGAAAGAACGCTATGGCTGCCGGGCATGGATCATGCCGGAATAGCGACGCAATTTGTGGTGGAGCGCATGCTGGCCGCGGAAGGGATCAAGCGGCAGGATCTGGGCCGCGAAGAATTCGAACGGCGCGTGTGGAAATGGAAGGCGGAGAGCGGCGGGGTCATCAAGCAGCAGATGATTCGCCTCGGAGCTTCCTGCGACTGGACCCGCGAGAAATTTACGTTGGAGCCGGGGCTATATCGCTCGGTGCTGGAAGCATTTTTGCGGCTGTACCGCGAAGGATTGATTTATCGCGGGCGCTACATGGTGAATTGGTGCCCACGCTGCCAGACCGCTATCAGCGATTTGGAAGTCGTCCACAACGAGCGCAACGGAAACCTGTGGCACATCCGCTATCCGGTTGCGGGCACGCAGGAATTTTTGGTAGTGGCGACGACGCGTCCGGAAACCATGCTGGGTGACACCGCCGTGGCCGTCCATCCGGAGGACGAGCGTTACGCGCATCTGGTAGGCAAGAAAGTAATGCTGCCGCTGATGAACCGGGAAATTCCGGTGATTGCGGATTCGTACGTCGACCGCGAATTTGGGACCGGGGTGGTGAAGATTACGCCGGCGCACGATCCGAACGATTTTGAAGTGGGCAAGCGCCACGGCCTGCCGGAAATCGATGTGATGACCGACGACGCGCACATGAACGCGGACGCGGGTCCGTATGCCGGGCTTGAACGGTTCGTGGCGCGCGCCCGGGTGATTGCGGACCTGGAAGCGCTCGGCTTGATGAACAAAATCACCGAGCACACCCACAACGTCGGCACCTGCGACCGTTGCAAAGCGATTGTAGAGCCGCGCCTTTCGACCCAGTGGTTCATGAAGATGAAGCCGCTGGCGGATGAGGCGAAAAAAGCGGTCACCGGCGAATTCGGCCCCGCGGCGGAAATCGAAGTCGTTCCGGATAACCAGCGAACGATTCTGCTGCAGTGGTTCGAGAATATTCGCGATTGGTGCATTTCGCGGCAGCTGTGGTGGGGGCACCGGATTCCGATCTGGCATTGCGCCGGCTGCAAGGAAATGATTCCGGCGACGGGTTCGGACGTGGAGATTGGCGATGGGCATGCGCGAGCTGCCGGGATTCCGTCGAAGTGCCCGAAGTGCGGAAGCGACAAGCTGACGCAAGACAAAGACGTGTTGGATACCTGGTTCAGTTCCGCCCTGTGGCCTTTTTCGACTCTGGGCTGGCCCGACGACACCGAAGACCTGCGCACGTTCTACCCGACCAGCCTGCTGATCAGCGGCTACGACATTCTATTTTTCTGGGACGCGCGGATGATCATGCTGGGACTGCATCTGGCTCCGGGCGCGAGCGAAAAAGATCGAATTCCCTTCCGGCGGCTGTATTTGCATTCGCTGGTGCGCACCGCGGAAGGCGCCAAGATGTCCAAGACCAAGGGCACCGGCGTCGATCCGCTGCAACTGACGCAGCAGTACGGGACGGACGCGCTGCGTTACATGCTGGCGAGTATGGCCGCGCCAGGAACGGACATTGCGCTGACCGAGGATCGCATTCTGGGCGCGCGGGCGTTCGCGAATAAGATCTGGAATGCCGCGCGATTCTTGTTCATGAATCTGGAAAAGGCGGAAGCGACCGGAATTACACTAGAGCAGGTCGCCGCGCCGGACATCCGCGCAGCAGCTCCGTACGCGCTGAAGGGCGAAAGCGGATTGGTTCATCGCTGGATTTTTTCGCGCCTGGCGGCGACGGTGGCCGAAGTAGATAAGGCGCTCGATGAGTTTCGTTTTCACGAGGCCTGCCAAACGATCTACCACTTCTTCTGGGGCGATTTTTGCGACTGGTACATCGAGTGGGTCAAGCCGCAACTGAGTTCGACCGACCAAGAAATTGCCGTCGCAGCCTGGCGAAATATTTTTGCGGTTCTGGACGCGGCCTTGCGGTTATTGCACCCCGTGATGCCATTTCTGACCGAGGAACTGTGGCACAAACTGCCGCAGCCGGCTGGAGCGCGATCGATCGCCCTCGATCATTTCCCGGAAGCGCGCAAGCAGTGGAACGACGCTGCGGCAGATGCGGACATGGCGCTAATTCAGGAAATCATCGCAGCAGCCCGGAATATCCGCGCGGAAATGAAGGTCGATCAGAAAAAGAAGGTGGCGGCGGAGTTCGCGAGCCAGAAAGCCGACGTGCGCGCGCTGGTGGAACAAAACATCGAGGCCCTGACGCGATTGGCTTCGCTTTCGGCGCTGCAACTCTCATCCGGAACGCTCGCGGCTGAAAATGCGGCGGTGCGTTCCACGGCGCAATTCGATCTACGCATCGCATACGGCGACGTTATCGATAAGGGTGCGGAAACCTTAAAAGTGCAGAAGGAAATCGAGCGGCTGGCCAAGGACGTCGAAACGAAGAAGGCGCGGCTGGCTGACGAAACCTTCACCAGCAAAGCGCCGGCAAAAGTCATCGCTGACTTCAAAGCGACGTTGGCCGCCCGCGAAGTCGAATATCAGAAGCTGATCGAACGGCTGAAACAGCTGCAATAGTCCCACCATGGCCAAGAACCGCACCGAAAACCTTCCCGGGATCACTGACCAGCGTATCGACGCTTTGCTCACGCTGCTGGCGGAGAATGCCACCATCGTGATCAGCGGCGGGCAAATCGCCAGGGAAATCGGCGTGACGCGCCAGCAGGTCTGGCGCTGGGTGCAAAAGCTGCGCGAGCTGGGTGTGAACGTGAAAGGCCACACCGCGACCGGTTATCACATCGAGCGCGTGCCGGACATCCTAGCGCCGCAACTGCTGAGTCACCGGCTAACCGGCACTCCTTTTGCGCGACGCATCTATCATTTTTTCAAGATTGATTCGACGAACACGGTGGCGATGAATCTGGGCGAGGCCGGCGAGCCGCACGGCGCGGTCGTTTTGGCCGAAGAGCAAACCGCGGGGCGCGGCCGGGCGGGACGAAAATGGATTTCGGAGAAATCGGCGGGAATCTCCTGCAGCGTGCTGATGCGGCCGCAAATTCCGCCCGCACATGCGCCTTTGCTAACGCTGGTCGCTGGCCTTGCGATACGCGATACAGTTGCGGAGGAACTGGTCTCAGTTCCGGACATCCGGTGGCCAAATGACATTTTGGTGGGCGGTCGAAAGTTTTCGGGCGTGCTGACCGAAATGCACGCCGAGCCGGACCGAATGCATTACGCGGTAATCGGAATTGGCATAAACGTGAATCAATCCAAAATGCCAGCCGAGCTTGCCGGAATTGCAACTTCGCTGCGCATGGAAACCGGCCGTTCGCATTCGCGCCTCGAAGTATTGATTCGATTGCTGCGGCACCTCGTCCGCTACTACAATCTGTTTCTCAATGAAGGCGCGGCGCCGATTTTGCGGCGCTTTGCCGAAGTCTCGAGCTACTCCCAGGGAAAACGAGTGAAGATCACGACGTCGATCGAAACGTTCACCGGCACGACTGCAGGACTCGAACCAAGCGGCGTGCTGCGCGTGATGCGCGACGATGGCGGCGGGCTGGAACTGATTCTTTCGGGCGACGTCGCGGAGGCTAAGTGATGTTGTTGACGCTCGACGTGGGAAATACCAACACGGTCCTCGGCGTATTCCACGGGAAGGAGCTGGTGGCCAACTGGCGGCTTTCGACGGCGCGCGAGCAAACCGTCGACGAATATGGAATTCTGACGCGCGATCTTTTTACGCTGGCACAGTTGGAGCCTCGCGAAATCGGCGGCGTGATCATCAGTTCGGTGGTGCCGCAGCTCAATGCCATCTTGGCTGGCATGGCCGATCGATATTTCGGAAGAAAGGCGCTGTTCGTGGAACCTGGTATCAAGACTGGGATGCCGGTCCAGTACGATAATCCGGCGGAAGTCGGCGCGGATCGCATCGTCAACAGCGTGGCGGCGTTCGAAAAATACGGCGGCCCTTGCATCATCGTGGATTTCGGCACAGCGATAAATTTCGACGCGGTTTCGGAGCGCGGCGAATATCTGGGCGGCGTTCTTTGCCCGGGGATTGGAATTTCGGCCGATGCGCTGTTCGCGCGCGCCGCTCGTCTGTTCCGCGTGGAAATCAAAGATCCCGGCAAAATCATTGGAACCAACACCGCGGCTTCGATGCAGGCCGGGCTTTTTTACGGGTATACCGACATGGTCGATGGAATCCTGGCACGGATGAAAAAGGTAATGGGCGAGGCGACCAAGGTGATCGCCACTGGCGGCCAGGCGGCGCTGATCGGGGCGGGCTCGCGGCATATCGAAACGGTGGACGAATTTCTGACACTGGAAGGATTGCGTCTGATATGGGAACGCAACCAAACGGCGACGAACGGCGACTCCGCGAAAAAGCCAGCGCCGCCGCGCAGCAAACGCTAGACGCTTCGAGATTGTTTTCTTCTGAATCGCCAACGGTCTTCATGGATACGTTCAATTACTTCAACTATTTTACGGAGATCGAAGAGTATTTCTGGCGGAAGCGCGGCGCGCATCTGCTGGTGTCACCTCTCGATTGGGCCATCCTCGAAACCTGGCAGAAAGCCGAGATCCCCGTAGTCGTCGTGCAAAAAGGAATCGATCGCGCTTTTGAGAGCTGGGAACGTTCGCGACGGGCCGCGGGCGGGCGGCAGATGAAAAGCCTGGCCTATTGCGTTGATGCGGTCCTGGACGCGGCGACAGAAGCGCAGGAAGCCGCCGCCGGGTCGGGGCCAGAGGTTCCGTCGTCTCGATCGAACGCCGAGCCGTTTACGCGCGAGGAATTGAAGCGCTACTTCGAACGCAACACCAAGCGGCTGCACGCCGCGGCCGAAAAGCAGAAAACATTGCCGGCGCCGCGAGGCGCTGAACTAAGTTTGCGATTTAGCGAAACCGGCCAGAAGCTGGACGATTATCTGCCGCTGCTCGATGTACCGAGTCCCTTGGATCTGGAAGATCTGGAGCGGCGGCTGACGATTCTCGAAGAAAAACTTTCCGCCGCGCTTTTTGCCAGCGCGGACGAAGAAGTCCTGCTGAATTTGCGGCGCGAAATGGATCGCTCGCTGGCGCCATACCGTCGTAAGATGTCTGCGGAACAATTGTCGCAGCTCGAACGCCAATATTTGCAGAAGCGACTTTTCGAATATTTTGAAATTCCGCGCCTGAGTCTTTTCTATCTCACATAGGAGTCTTCCATCAGCTTTCGTCCGGCGGCGGGTCGGATGGAAGCTGCCACCTCACCCATGATTGACGTCACGATCGAAAAATTGATTTACGGCGGAGAAGGACTGGCGCATCACGAGGGTGCGACGGTCTTCGTTCCATTCGTGCTGCCCAGCGAAGTCGTGAGCATCTCGCCCGTCGAGCAAAAGAAAAAGTTTATCCGGGCGCGTCTCGATCGGGTCATAACGGTTTCGCCCGAAAGAATCGCGGCGCGCTGCCCGCATTTCGGCACTTGCGGCGGCTGTGATTACCAGCATATCGCCTACGAGCCACAGCTTGAATTCAAGAAGAACATCTTGCGCGAGACGTTGCGGCGCATTGGCCATTTTGATTGGACCGGCGAGATTACTGCTCATGCTTCGCCGCCGTGGGCTTACCGAAACCGCGCGCAATGGAAGGTACGCCCGCTGGAAACAGCGTCCGAGCCGGAAGCGAATCCCGACGGAAAGACGAGATTGGGAATTGGATACTTCAAGGCCAACACGACTGCTCTGTGCGCGGTCGAAACCTGCGAGATCATTTCACCGCTGCTGCTGAAGACTCTGCTGGCGCTGCGCACTGCGCTCGCAGCCGGAGAATTGCCTCGCGGGTTGCGAGAAATCGAAGCCTTTGTGAACGCAAGCGATTCGCAGCTGTTACTGACAGCGACATTCGCAGGGTTCCCTTCTCGAGCAGCGGAGCACGCCGAAACGTTTCGCCGGATCGCGCCGGAAACGACCAGCCTGCTGTTTCACGATCCTAGCCGCGACCGGATGGAATTGTACGGTCCGGGTTACATCGAATATGAGGCAGCGGGAAATAGCTACCGGGTCGGCCACTTTTCCTTTTTTCAGGTGAATAAATTCCTGGCCGAGACGTTGGTCCAGGAAGTCGTGGGCCGAGAAGATGGCGGGAGGATGGCGCTCGACCTCTTCGCCGGCGTTGGATTGTTTTCAATTCCGCTGGCGCAAAAATTTGAAAAGGTTTTGTCGATCGAGTCAAATCCGGCGGCGACCCGCGACCTGGAATCGAACATGCGCGGAAAAGGCGCCATCGAAGTGCGCACCAACGACGTCGATCGGTTTCTAGCCCGTAGCAAAGAGAAACCTGATTTGCTGGTGCTGGATCCGCCGCGAGCCGGCATGACGCCGGAAGCCATGCAGCGCCTGGCCCGAATGGCTCCGGCGCGAATTACCTACGTTTCGTGCGAACCGCCGACGCTGGCCCGCGATCTTGCCATTCTGATTTCTGCGGGCTATAGTTGCCAAGAAGTACACGTAATCGATTTGTTCCCTCAGACCTTTCACATGGAGACAATAGTTCGACTTCGGCGAGGTCGATGAAGCTTCCGGCAGTCTGGATCTTCGCGGCATTTGCTTCAGGCGTCGGCATCGTGATGCGCTGGCCGGCGTCGCCGAAGGTGTGGATCATCGCCGCCATCCTCTCCATTGCCTGCAGTGCCGTATTTCTGTGGCGCGAATATTCCGTCGCAGCGCTGACGTGCGCCCTGTGTGCCTGGGGAGCGCTCGGTGGGCTGGCGTATCACACCGAAAGACTGGCCGTTCCCCGGAATCAAGTCACACGCGTCCTCAGCGAAAAGCAGGTCGATCTATCCACACCATTCCGTTGGCGGGGGCGCTTGCGTGAAGATCCCATGACTCTCCCCTGGGGCCAGCGTTTTGAAATCGATCTGGAACACGTGGAAGTCGCCGGTGAGACCATTCCAGTTTCCGGCGGATTGCGCCTGAATTTTTATTCCGGGACCAGAGCTGCGGAGCCGCCCGCGGGTTTACGCGCAGGAGACCGGATCGAGGCGCTGGCCAAGGCCAAGCCGCCGCGAAATTTTATGGATCCGGGGGCGGTTGACCTTCGCGGAATCCTTGCTCGGCAGCATGTGGATCTGATCGGGAGCCTGCGGAGCGGCGAGCTTCTGCAAGTTGTCGACCGGCCGCCGCCCACTGTTTCGCAGCGTCTGGCGCGCGCCCGCGGAAATCTGCTGGCTCGACTCGACTCGCTGTTCGCAGAGCAGCCCGAGCGCGGCGCGATTCTGCGAGCGATGTTGCTCGGTGACCGGAGTTTCGTCGATACCGACGTGGTGCAAGCTTTTCAGAAAACCGCTTCGTATCACGTCCTGGTCATTGCTGGTTTGCATGTCGGCGCGCTGGTCGTATTTTTTCTGTGGATCGGGAAGCGGCTAAGGCTACCTCCGATGGTGCTGGGCTTCTTGATTTGCCTGGCGTTGATTGCGTATGTCGGAATCGTGCAGGACCGGCCGCCGATTTTGCGCGCGGCGCTAATGGCCACGCTTTTTCTGCTGGCCAAGCCATTGTTCCGGCGAGTGGATCTGCTGAACACGATCGCGATTGCCGGGTTGATTCTGCTGCTGCTCCAACCCTCTTCACTCTTCGATTCGAGTTTCCAGCTTTCGTTTCTTGCTGCCGCGGTGATTGCCGCGGTGGCGATTCCGTGGATGGAACGCAGCAGCGTTCCCTACCGCCGAGGGTTGAACCATTTGGGCGATGTGACCCGCGACGCCGGCCACCCGCCAAAGATCGCACAGTTTCGCATCGAAATGCGGGCCGCAGCGCAATCGATCGGGAACCGTATGCCGCGGCAGCTGGCGCGGCGTATGAATGGAGCGCTGTCGTTGCCGGTTCGCGCCGGGCTTCGGCTCTGGGAAATCATTCTGCTGTCTGTAGTAATTCAGGTAGGAATGCTCCCACTATTGGCGCGGGATTTTCATCGAGTGAGTCTGACCGGCCCGGTCAGCAATCTGTTCGCGGTGATTTTGACCGGGATCATTGTGCCGTTGGGATTTCTGGCGCTGGCGTTCACTTTTATTTGGAGTCGAGCGGCGCTGATTCTGGCGAGAGGGCTCAGCTTGTGCGTCGGCATGCTGTTGACCACGGTTCAGTGGTTTGCGCATTGGCCGCGACTCAGCTACCGGATTCCGGGTTCGCCCGCTTTTCTGGTCGCGGCATTTTTTGTGGCGTTTGCATTGCTCGCCATCGCGGCACGAAGCGTGATGGTTCGGCTCTCGCATCGGTCGGCTCAAAACCAAGTCCCCGGGCCAATCCGCGCGGGCGAATTCGCCGCGGCCCTGGCGGTAACCGCACTGGCTACGATCATCGCGATTTTTCCCTTCACGCCGAAATTTGCTCACGGAAAATTTGAAGTGAATGTATTGGATGTGGGTCAAGGCGATTCTATTTTCGCCGTGTCTCCTGCGGGCCGCACGATGCTCATCGATGGTGGCGGGCAGGCCGGCGCCGAAGCCATCAGTGGAGCGCGGTCCGGACCCGATATCGGCGAGGATGTCGTGTCACCGTATCTTTGGTCCCGCGGAATCAAACGGCTTGATGTCGTCGCACTGACGCACGCGCATCACGATCATCTCGACGGCCTTCACGCCGTGCTGGCCAATTTTCGAGTCTCGGAGCTATGGATTGGTCGCGACGAGGAGACGCCCGCGTTTTTGTCGCTGCTAGCGGAGGCGCGAGCGCGCGGAACCGAGATCGTTCAACGAGTGCAGAAGGATCAATTCGACTGGGACGGCGTGAAGGGTCGCGTCTTGTGGCCCGCGGATATCAGCGCGGTGACCAAACCTTCGAACGACGATTCGTTGGTCATGACGCTGGACGACGGCGTGATCAATTTTCTGCTGCCTGGTGATATCGAGAAGAAAGTCGAGAACGAATTAGTTGCGGAAAATGCTCCGCTCCAGGCCGATTTCCTGAAGGTGCCGCATCACGGGAGTAAAACTTCATCGACAGATGCATTCGTCGCGGCGGTGGCTCCGAAATTCGCGGTGGTCTCGGTCGGCGACGGCAATCAGTTCGGGCATCCAGTGGACGCCGTGGTTGAACGCTACGCCGCCGCAGGAGTTCGATTTTTGAGGACGGATCGAGACGGAGAGGTTACCGCGCTCAGCGATGGAAAAACTCTGACGGTCCGGACGTTCGCGGCAGGTCCTGATCCAAAATAGTTACTACGGATGAGAAAAGTTCAAAGGCGGAAATCTTACTCAGGCGACTCCTGCGATTCCTGCTCCAGAACCGTGTCGCTCTTGGTGTACTCTGCGATAATTTTGCGCGCTTCATCGACCTGCGATTCGAGCACGAAGATCTCGGTACCGTGCGGCCCTTCAGGATTTTCGGGAATCGGGAACGGGTCCGATGAAACCGAGCCGGGCGATTCGATCCCGGCGCTTTGCAGCAACCCGCGGATCACCAGCGCTTCGGTGGCGTTATCGGCAACATGGGCGACTACCAGCGCCTCTTCTACGTGATCATCACTCATCAGAATCCTCCAGAAATGGCCTGCACAATATTGCTCGCATTTTGCCCGAAGTCCATACTTGAGATGCGGTAGCCGGTAGAAAATCTTGCGGGTCAGATTCCGTAGCGCCCACGGACCCACAAGCGCAGGAACAAAACGCCCAACGCTCCGATTGTTCCGATCATCGCGCGATATTCGCGGTTCCGCAGATACTGGTCCCAGGAAAACGCCTGCCCTAGTTGTGCAGGAGCAGCATAGGTTCGGCTCGCAAAATTCGGGAAAAAGAGCGGAACGCTCTGCGCATACGCATCAAAAATCGGACCAAAGCGAATACTCAGATCAGCTTCCTCGTTTTTCATCACTGCGTAGTAGAAGACGGAAAAGTAAATCATGACCAGAGCGCCAGCCCACCAGGAGTGCCCGGCAACGGCAAATCCGAGCGCCAGAAACGCGCTACCAAGATAGAGAGGATTGCGGGTGCGGGCGTACGGCCCGGTGATGGCCAGTTCGCGATCTTTGCGCAGGTGACCAGCCGCGGCGCCGCGAATCAGCAGGCCAAGCCCGGCCAGCGCCGCGCCCCAAGCAATCGAATGCACGGTGGGAGCAGCGAGAAGCAGATACAAAACCGCGACGGGATACCCGACCCGGACGCGCCAGCGCATCCAGAATTTTCTGGGTTGATTCAAGACGGCTTCGTTCAATTCTTATTCCCCAATAGCTGCCAAACGGCGTCCGCAACTTCATCGACCGTTATGGCCAGCATCGCCGGGGAGTACGACGGTCCCCGCTGATAGGTCGTTTCGGTGTGCCGCGGCTTCCGAACTATGATGCTTTTTTGCGAAGGATCGGTAATGTAAGGCCCGTTGCGCGCGGGATCAGTGGGACCGAAGAGCCCAATGACCGGCGCGCCGAGAGCGGCGGCCAAGTGCAGTGGACCCGTATCGGCAGAAACGACAAAACGCGCTCGCCGCAGCAGCGCCATCAGCGGTCCGAGTTGCAGCGGAATGGCTGCCGGCGACGAGTTCCCTGCCGCATCCCTCACCGCCTCAGCAAGACTCTCTTCCCCGGGCCGTAACTTATTACGCCGCGGATGCCAAATTGTTCGAATATCCGGCGGTGAAGTTCGCCATAGCGTTCCGGCGGCCAACATTTCGAGCGCCAGCCCCCGCCCGGGTTCAACACAAAAAAGTCTGTAAGGTTTCGGCGGCCGAGTTCGTCCGAGACCAGAGATTCTTCATCCGGCCGGACGATGATCGGAAACTTCGGAGATAGACGACGGGCGCCGGCGGCTTCGGCCAACGTTAAATTGTGCTCAACCTTGTGCGCGCCGCGTGGGTTCAGACGCTCGGTGTAGAGCCAGGAAGCAAATCCCTCCCGCGCATATGTCCGGCGAAATCCGATTCGGCGCGGCGCGCCCGAAGCGAAAGCCAGCAGCGCAGATTTATACAGGCCCTGAAAGTCTACGGCGCAGGTGTAGCGTGCGGCACGTAGTTGGCGAACCGTTCCCACGATTCCCCCCGCGGATTTGCGATCGACCTGGATGATCGTATTCAGATCAGGATTTCCTTCGAGCAAGCGAACCCACTTCGGCTCCACCGCCCAATCAATTCGCGCGTCGGGAAATGTGCCGCGCAACGCGGATGCCGCCGGTAACGCGTGGACAATATCACCCAACGAGCCCAGCCGCAGGAGAAGAAAGCGGTGGTCATTTTCCGTGGGCATCGGTGGGGGGCCGCAAGCGAGCCAGAAGATCGCGAGTGGAATGGTTTTTGGGATCGCCGACAATGGCGACGCGAATGCCGAGCATCGCCGCCATTTCGCGTTCCGGAACAGTGTCTGCGGTGTAGTCCGTTCCTTTCGCGTGAACATCCGGCTGAAATTCGCGCAAGAGCGTCTTCACGTCGAGTTCGTCGAAAATAACCACGTAATCGACGGATTTCAGAGCGGCAACCAGAGATGCCCGCGCACGCTCCGTCAGGATTGGACGGCCTTCGCCCTTCAACTTGCGCGTGCCGGCGTCAGAGTTGATGCCGACGACGAGCAGATCGCCCTCGGCGCGTGCGGCCTGCAAATAACGAACGTGTCCGACGTGCAGCAAATCAAACACCCCATTCGCGAACACAATTTTGCGTCCCGACTGGCGATGCTCTTCGATGATGCCGTGCAGGCCTTCGCGGGAAACAATTTTGTCACGGGTATTCATTCGGTGTCAGAGATCGGTGGTGGCGTCATGGCGCAGCGCTGTTTCGATTTCCACTCGCGTTACGGTAGCCGTGCGTCGTTTCATGACCACGATTCCGCCCGCGTAATTTGCGAGCTGCGCGGCCTCCAGATAAGTCGCTCCCGCGGCAACCGCGAGAGTAAAAACGGCGATTACGGTATCGCCCGCGCCGGTGACGTCGACCGGGGCATCCGAACCGTGAATGGGAATATGGCGCGTGGGATGATTTGGCTCGAACAGGGCCATGCCATCTTTTCCGCGCGTAACCAGAAGCGCTTCGAGGCTCAGATCGCGTCGCGCGCGGTGCCCCAGATCATCGAGCCTTCCAACATCATTTCCGACTTGGGCGTGATACGCAGCTTCGATTTCCGGTTCGTTGGGCGTGGCGGCGGTGACGCCGGCATTGCGATATTCGAGAAGGCGATAGCGGGAATCGAGCATCACGCGCTTGGCGTGCAAGCCCCGAGCGAGTGAAGGAGACGCTGCGCCCAGTCCGTAGTCTGAAATCAGGACGGCGTCCGCGCCGCGTGACGATTTTTGGGCGTTATCGGCGATCCGTGCCTGTAGATTCGCAGGCACTTCGGTCTCCGGCTCGCGGTCGACGCGCAAGACTTGCTGCTCGGTGGTGTGCGTCCAGCCCGCCAGGTAGCGAGTCTTTGTGGTCGTGGTCCAATGAGGAGACTGCAGAATGCGCGAAACACTCACGCCTTTCGCGCGAAAATAATCCAGCAGCTTCGCCCCGCCCTCGTCAGAGCCGACCACGCCGACCGGCTGGACGCGCGCGCCCAAGTCCACGAGATTGTTGACGGCATTGGCGGCTCCGCCCGGATAGGCTTCGGCTTTCCGGTGACGCAGGATTAAGACCGGGGCTTCGCGGGAAATGCGGGAAATTTCTCCAGAAACAAATTCGTCGAGGACGAAATCGCCGACCACGCAGATGGTCTGCTGCGCAAAACCGGCTACAAGATCGAGCAAGCGACCGATATCGACGCTGGAATCGGGCTGGGAGCGGCCCGGCGATCGTACTCCGGACGCGCCACTTTTGCCGGAACTGAGCGCGGTTGGCAGCTTATTTTGTTTACCGTTCTTGGCCTTCAACTGGGCTCCAAAATTTCGCGCGCCGATAAGCGAATCGAGGTTCCCCGCCGCAAACTAACACACCCGCTATGCCACGGCAATCCGCGGCCAAGTCGCTCGGGTTACTTGGCGTTCAGAATCCAGGATTTCGCTGCTTTCGCGATCGAATCGATTTGATGCCAGAATTCGTCTTCGCGTTGAATGCTCAACGAAATTGTTACGCACACAACGGGAAGATTCGCCGCGAAACGAACCGTTCAGATTATAGAAATCTTTTTCAGTGCAAACCAGGACAGACGCTCCGGCCGCGGCGGCATCGCTTTGAATTCGGGCGGCATCGCGATCCGTGTAGCGATGGTGATCGGGCAAAAACTTGTGGCCGACGAGCTTGCGCGGACGCTTCGCGCAGAGTCGCGAGAAATCCCTGCGGATTGCCGATACCGCAGAAGGCGAACGACTTTCGCGCCTCGGCAGAGTCGAAAGTTCGTTCTGATAGCTGGCCGTTTTCTACGATTCGTACGGATTCAATTTTGGGCTGCGCGTAGAAAATCGGGGCTTGCGAGTGGCGCGCGAATCACGGTTTCGATTGCCGGCGACCCGTGGTTCGATTGATGACAATAATGTCAGCACGGCCCAGCGCGCTGAGCGGTTCGCGTAGCCTGCCGGACGGAAGCAGATGGCCGCCCCCGAAGGGATTCAGGCCGTCGATCAAAACGATGTCGAAGTCACGAGCGAGGCGCAGATGCTGAAAGCCATCGTCCAGAATGAAATGGTCGACTGCTTCGAGAAGCGAGTTTCGCGCCATTTTCGAATCGATTCGCGCCGATTCCAAACAAGGCGCGCTTCCCAAGGCGTTCCTGCAGCAAACGGACTTCGTCGCTGGTCGACGAAATCGCAGCGCGTTTTTCTGAGTCGCCGGCGATGGTTTCTCCTCGATATCCGCGAGTCAGAATTCCAACTTTTTTGCCTTCGTCGAGCCATCTTTGAGCGATCAGCAAAACCAGCGGCGTCTTTCCAGTGCCGCCCACAGTTAGGTTGCCGACGCTAACGACAATCCCATTCAGGCGGCGCGCTTTGCGCAGTCCGGTCCAGTAGGTGCGCGCTTTCAAGTGACTGACTGCCCCATACACCAGCGATGCAGGCCATAAAATCGCTTCGGTGAACTTCACTGGCGCGCAGCCTTCGATGACCCGTCGACAAAGGGCACGATTCGTTCGATGGTGCGCGCAGTAGCGCCGCGATTGCGTTCCGCAATCGCTCGCGCAGCATTTCCGATTTGCGTGCGCAGCGGCTGATTTTCGATCAGCTGAATCCACACTTTGGCCAGGCTGGCCGCGGACGAAACTTGGATCGCCGCGTGCCCATCCAGAAACTGATCGGCCATATCCTGAAAATTTTCCATTGAAGGGCCGAACACGGGCGGCTGCCCGAACGAGGCTGGCTCCAGAATATTGTGTCCCCCGGAGGGCACTAGCGAACCACCAACAAAAGTTGCATCGGCCAACGAGTAAAGCCCGGCTAAATCCCCGATGGAATCGAGCAGCAGAACATCGGCCTCTTCGTCGAGAGGCAGCGAAACGTCGATCCGCGAGCGTCGAATGACTTTCCAGCCGCCCTCCGCCGAAATCGCGGCGGCTGCGTCGAATCGATGCGGCTTGCGCGGAGCCAGAATCAGCAAAGTGCGCCGCCACTGGCGTTGCACCTGATCGTAAGCAGCAATGATGGTTTCTTCTTCGCCTTCGACAACGCTGCCGGCAACAATCACCGGCCAGCGTTCCTGCTTCCCAATTTCCTCGCCGAGCCAGGCGTTAAATGGGTTGATCGGCGGCGGCTCCGTGTCATATTTGAGGTTGCCGAGAATTTCCATGCGCTGCTCGGAAGCGCCCATGGCGCCAAGGCGAGCCGCATCGTCTGCAGTTTGCGGCAAAAATAGCGCGGCGTCCTCCATGGTCTCGGCAAAGAAGGGTCCAATCAGGAATTCCCATCGTTTGAATCGAGCGAAAGATTTTTGCGAAATTCGAGCGTTCGCGAAAATTACCGGAACGCCTTCCCTCTTCGCTTCCCGCAGGAAATTTGGCCAGATTTCTGTTTCCAAGACAATCACCAGGGCTGGACGAATCGCGCGCAGGGACCGGCGAACCGGCACGACCCAATCGATCGGAAAATAGAAAACGCCATCGACATTTTTCAAGCGCTCGCGTGCCAATCGCTGACCGGTCTCGGTGGTAGTGGAGACAAAAATAAGACGGCCTGGGAACCGCAGCTTCAAACCGTCAACGAGCGGCTTTCCAGCCAGAACCTCTCCTACGGAAACCGCGTGAATCCAAATCGCGCCGCCGGTAGCCGTGGCGCTAGCTTGAAACTCCGGCGACAAATGGCCCAACCGTTCTCGAAATGACTGGGCCGATTCTCCACGCAGCCAGCCCCGCAGGGCGTAATAGGGCGCGAGGAAAACCATGGCCGCCGCCGTAAATATGCGATAGAAAAAATACATTCAGGAAGTGCGGGGCCAACCAACCGCTAGGCTCCGCGCGAAACCGGTATTATAGTGGCACCGGTTTGAGACGCG
The DNA here is from genome assembly GCA_963711325.1 of uncultured Acidobacteriota bacterium. Taxonomy (GTDB): domain Bacteria; phylum Acidobacteriota; class Terriglobia; order Acidiferrales; family UBA7541; genus Palsa-295. The sequence goes on from CAVQDR010000003.1 coordinate 1,645,965, forward strand.
CACAACTTCCCTTACGCGATTCGCATCGCAAAGCAGGATGATGAAGATTCGCCGAGCAGTTTCGGTCCGCGCAATTGCTTTTGCGGTTCTCGTTGGTCTCAGCGCTTCCTCCATGGTCCAGCGCTCCGACGCGAAAAATCCAGGCGGCCCGGCGCAGGCGGCGAAAGTACTGCCGCACGATACTCATGACGGCCTCACTATTCAGGCTGACCCCTACACCGACAAAGTTCGTTCCAAGGATAAATTCGGCAAAGCGGATCCGTACCCGGTAGGAATTTTGCCGGTCGAGGTGACGCTGCATAACGACGGCCCGAATCTAATCCGCGTGGATATCAGCACGATCCAGTTGCAGGTGATGCTGCGAAATGGCGGCCATCAGGACCTCGATTGGCTCGCGGCGGAGGACGTCGCCCAGCTGATCGCGCATCCCGCCGGAGCCGGAGCGCCAACCCGGCCGAAAATCGCAGGACTTCCCATCCCCAGTGGAGATAAGAAAGTCGACAAGCTGTCCGAGATCCTCAAGCCTTTGACGCTCGACGCCGATACGATCGCGCCTAAAGCTTCGGTCCATGGATTCGTTTATTTCAACGTGAACCACGATATGAACCTTTCGGACAGTGCCGTGCTGTATGTGCCGGACGCGGTGATCCTGCCGAGCAACAAGGTGCTGATGTTTTTTGAAGTGTCCCTCGCGCCTCCCGTTCAAAAATAACCTGGCCATAGTTCGCGATTTAACTTAACTGTTAGAATCTGCCGAAGCGGGCCATGCTTCCTTGACCTTAGCCTCGTTTCCTGATAAAAACAACGATTCTGTCCTGGTACTTTTCGCAATATGTCAGGCGGGCTCCCAACCTAAGGAGTCTTCATCCGGAGGAAGAATGTCGGTAGACGTTTGGGCTTACATGTGTGCAAATTCGCGAATCGTGGTGACCAACTAATGCAAAACGCAATTCTCAGTTCCCTTTCCAAGCTGGGCGGGACATGTTTGAGGCTGGCCACGGCCACCTCCGCGATGTTGGCACTCGCGGCGGCGACCTTCGCGCAACAGCCGGCGCCGGAGTCGGTTGGCGGCGAAGCCAACCTGAAATTGCCCGATCTTTCCTCGGTCACTTTTCTGAACGGAATCGACGGCCACAAACTCCTGCTCTTCGGAATTGTGTTTTGCGTTTTCGGCCTGATCTTTGGACTGACCATTTACTCGCGGCTGAAGAACCTGCCCGTGCATCGCTCGATGCTGGAAATCTCCAACCTGATTTACGAGACCTGCAAGACGTACCTGATCACGCAGGGCAAATTCCTGATGCTGCTGGAAGCGTTCATCGCCGTGGTGATCGTGCTCTACTTCGGCATGTTGCTGCACTACGAAGCCTTCCGCGTGATCATCATTCTGGCGTTCAGCCTGCTGGGGATCGCCGGCAGCTTCGGCGTGGCCTGGTTCGGGATTCGCGTGAATACGTTTGCGAATTCGCGGACGGCTTTCGCCGGCCTGCGCGGCAAGCCCTTCGCGATTTACCAGATTCCGCTGCAAGCGGGTATGAGCATCGGCATGATGCTGATCAGCGTCGAACTGCTGATGATGTTGCTCATTTTGCTTTTCGTGCCTGGAGATTATGCCGGTCCGTGCTTCATCGGGTTCGCCATCGGCGAATCGTTGGGCGCGGCGGCGCTGCGCATCGCAGGCGGCATCTTCACAAAGATTGCGGACATCGGCTCCGACTTGATGAAGATCGTTTTCAAGATTAAAGAAGATGACGCGCGCAATCCGGGCGTCATTGCAGACTGCACCGGCGACAACGCCGGCGATTCGGTCGGCCCCAGCGCAGATGGTTTTGAGACCTACGGCGTTACCGGTGTAGCGCTGATTACCTTCATTTTGCTCGGAGTGAAGAGTCCGACCGTTCAAGTGCAATTGCTGGTTTGGCTCTTCGTCATGCGTATCGCGATGCTGGTAGCCAGCGCTCTGGCTTACTTCATCAACGATTTAATCGCCAAGGCCCGCTTCGGAACCGCGGACAAGATGAATTTCGAATCACCGCTGACCTCGCTGGTCTGGATCACTTCGATCATCTCCATCGCGATGACCTACCTCATTTCGATGTTCATTATTCCCACGTTGAATGGCGATACAACCCAGTGGTGGAAGCTGGCGACGATCATCTCTTGCGGCACTTTGGCCGGCGCTGTAATTCCCGAACTGGTGAAAGTTTTTACTTCGACGGAGTCACGGCACGTGCGCGAAGTCGTAGCCTCCGCGGAAGAGGGCGGCGCGTCGCTCGGCATTTTGTCGGGCTTCGTGGCCGGAAACTTTTCGGCGTACTACATCGGTCTGGCAATGGTGGCGTTGATGTCCGTCAGCTACTTGGTCAGCTTGCAGGGCCTGAGTTTGCTGATGATCGCCGCTCCGGTTTTTGCGTTCGGCTTGGTGGCATTCGGGTTCCTCGGCATGGGTCCGGTGACGATCGCGGTAGATTCCTACGGCCCCGTTACCGACAACGCTCAGTCGGTTTATGAATTGTCGCTGATCGAGCAGGTACCGAACATCCAGCAGGAACTGAAGAAGGACTTCAACATCGACGCGAATTTCGAACGCGCCAAGGAATTACTCGAAGAAAATGACGGCGCGGGCAACACCTTTAAAGCGACGGCGAAGCCGGTGCTGATCGGAACGGCCGTGGTCGGAGCCACGACGATGATCTTTTCGATCATCATGGCCTTGACCAACGGAATCACCGAGAACGTAGACAAGTTGTCGCTGCTGCACGCTCCGTTTTTCCTCGGACTCATCACGGGCGGCGCGATGATTTACTGGTTTACCGGCGCTTCCACTCAGGCGGTCACCACCGGAGCGTATCGCGCGGTCGAATTCATCAAGGCCAATATCAAACTCGACGGCGTGGTCAAAGCATCGGTGGAAGATAGCAAGAAGGTGGTCGCCATCTGCACCAAGTACGCGCAGAAGGGCATGCTGAACATCTTCATCGCGGTGTTTTTCGGCACGCTGGCGTTTGCGTTCGTTGAGCCGTTCTTCTTCATCGGCTACCTGATTTCGATCGCAATCTTCGGCTTGTATCAGGCAATTTTCATGGCCAATGCCGGCGGCGCGTGGGATAACGCCAAGAAAATCGTGGAAACGGAGATGAAGCAAAAAAATACTCCGTTGCACGATGCAACGGTGGTGGGAGACACGGTCGGCGATCCGTTCAAAGATACGTCGTCTGTAGCGCTGAACCCGGTCATCAAGTTCACCACGCTGTTTGGATTGTTGGCCGTCGAACTGGCGGTCAGCCTTACAAACCGCAACGCGAACTTGACCCATGTTTTGGCAGCGGTGTTCTTCCTCATTTCGTTCTTCTTCGTGTACCGGTCGTTCTACGGAATGCGAATCAAGGGTTCCGAGTAGCTCGTACCGCTATCGGCAACAAGAAAAAGAGAGGGCGCGAGCCCTCCCTTTTTTGTGCGTAAACCAAACAGCGAATCGCCAGCGGCGATTCGTTCAGGCCTTAACAATCCCCAGATATTGCTTAGGATCGTTCGCGAACCCAGGAAAGACCCCGGTCAACGCGCGATCGCCCAGATGCTTGCTGATGATCTCGCCCAACACGCTGCGATAATCCGTAGTCACCGCAAGGTCCCGGCCTTGATTCAACTGGTCTTCGTTCAGCCCGGGCCACCTGGAGTAGACGCGTCCGCCCCGCACGCCTCCGCCCATGACAAACATGCAATTGGCATGGCCGTGATCCGTACCGCGATTGCCGTTTTCGTGCGCGGTGCGGCCAAATTCCGACATGCTGACAAAAACCACGTCGCCCATGCGGTCGCCCATGTCCTGATGGAACGCGGCGATTCCCTGCCCCAGATCTTTCAGTAGATTGGAGAGCTGACCGGTGACGCCGCCTTCGTTCACGTGATTGTCCCAGCCGCCGCTATCGAGGAACGCGACCTCCAGACCAACGTCGGCTTTGAATAGCTCGGCGATTTCCTGCAGGCTTTGGCCGAAACGGCTTTTCGGATATTGCGCTCCATTTTCCGCCTGATACGAATCAGGATTGATTTTTTTCAGTTGATCGATCGCTTCGAAGGTTTCGTTGCCGACGCCGCGCATCGCGTGGTCGACGGTCTGCGAATACATAGTCTCGAAGCCGCCTTCGGCGGTCTGCGGCGGACCGTACATTTTGAACTGTTTCAAATCGGCGATCGCGACGGCCGGAACGCTGCCCTGCAACGTGCGCGGCAGGTACGGGCCAAACGCAACGGCGCGAAACGGCGATGGCTTATCTTCCGGCATGCTTTGCAGCGCGCGATTTAGCCATCCGTTGTCGGTGGCTTTCAGACCGGGAGTCCCAGACTCCATGTAATCCTGCGCGTCGAAGTGCGATCGGGTCGGATCGGGAGAGCCCACGGCCTGCACGATCGCGAGTTGATTGTTGCGGAAGAGCGGCAGCATAGGCTGCAGACTGGGATGTAGCCCGAAGAATCCGTCGAGATCGAGCGCCGCATCCGCGCCGCCTTGTTTCGGTTGCGGAATCGCGATGGTCGGACGCATGCGGTAATAGTTCGGCTCGCCGAACGGAACTACGACGTTCAGCCCGTCCATGGCGCCGCGCTGAAACAGCACCACCATTTTCTTTTTCGCTGGTCCGGTGGTGGCAGCGACGGCTCGCTGCAAGAACGATGGGAGCGCGGCCATACCAACCATCGCGATGCCGCCACTTTTCAGGAAATAGCGTCTGGAGATTTTCACAAGACTCCTCCAACATTTCTGCGAGACATCGATCTCAAAATCATCGCCGCTGGAATTCGGGCGCGCCTAGAACTAACCCAACGATTAAGCCCTGGTTCACTTCTTTCACTTGATCGCCCAGGCTGGCCTGCAGAATTTGCGGGTCCTTCAGATGATCCTCCAGTGTCTGCTGGGTGGAAGGCGCGATTTGTCCATCCAGGAAAATCTGAATGGATTGAGCCAAGGCCGCTTCTGGATCCTGAAGCGCCTGTTCGCCAAGGATCGATTTCAAATCAACGGTCGTGCCGCCCATTTTGTCGCCCGCGAAAGTCAACGCGAAATTCAAGCGGTTGAGCAAGGCTCCGGCATTCACCCAGGTTTCGGCCTTATCCGAATAACCGGTGGGAGGCTGGCACAGGAACAGCGGCTCGCCCATGCGTCCAACCCACTGCTCCATCGGCAAAGTGATCGTGACTTCCGCGTTCATCGCGCGGGCGGTGGTGGCCACCAATTCGAAAGGAGTTTTAACCTTCGAGCGATATGCATCCTTGGACCAAAATTCCGGCGAATAAATCATGGTCTTCAGCACGGCGCGAATATCTCCTCCCGACGATTCAAAGGTCTGCGCCATCCGGCTGACCAACGCCGGGGAAGGAGTATCCGACACGAAGTGCCGAGCCAGCTCCGTAGAAATGAAATTCGCGGTCTTGGGCGAAGTGGCCAGCATTTTCAGCGCTTCTTCGCCGTCTTTCTCGCCGCCGTAGTTGAAGGCCCGGCCCATCACGACTTTTTTGCCTTCACCGTGAATTTTCTCGTCGAAGAAGAATTGCGGATCTTTGCGCGGCTCGTGAATCGTCCAGCCGGTCAGGCACTCGGCCATTTCGATGACGTCCTGCTGGCTATAGCCGCCATCGACGCCGATTGTGTGCAGCTCCATCACTTCGCGGCCGTAATTTTCGTTCAGGCCGCCTTCTTTCTTATTTTTTGCGGCGACCTTCGCAGCCGCATTCGAACTTGCTGGATTCGCTGAAGGATTCGAGACAGGCCCCGGAAAGGTTCCGGGCGTTGGCATCGAGCCACCCGCAAAGCCGCCCTGATAGCGGCCTTGGCGCATCGCTTTCATCTGCTGGTTGCGGGCCACCGCCGCCGGATCGGCGCTCAAATAGTTATCGAGGAAAAAAAGCATCGCCGGACTTTTCGCGGTCGCGAGCAGCAAGTCGTCAAATTTCCCCATCGTGTGGGGACGAATCGTGTCGCGAACGTATGGGCTGATCAGCCATTTAACGTCGCCTTTGTTCGCGAACACGTTGAAGTGGTTGAACCAAAAATCTTCCATCACTGCTTCTAGCTGACGATTGCTGTAGACAGCGCGGTCCAGCTTGGCCATGGAGAGTTCGGCGACGATGCGATTCGGTCCCTGAAGTTTCGCCAGTTGCTGCTGCGCCTTATCCAGATTGTCGTTGCCGGTGACGATGATTTGCGCCAGGGCGTCCTGCTGCTTGACCTTCTGCCGCTCCTCAAATTCCTCTTTGGTGATGCCCAGGCGCTTTGCGCCCTGATCGGCGTTCGGATAATTTTCCAGGAGCTGTTTTGAGGACATCGAAATCGTGGGATAACGCTGCAGTCGGCTCTCCAGCCTCGAATCATCGAGCGAATTCGGCTCAAGCTGCTGATCGATCCACTTTTCCAGACCGATTTTCCGAACGTAATCCACATCGCCGGGCCGAGGACCGTACGCCAGCCGGTTCATCGCATGCATGATGGCTTGATCTTCGGTCAACTCGGTGATGGGCAGCTTCCCCTTAAACTTCTTGTCGAGCTTGATTTTGCTGGAGGGAGATTGCGCGCGAACGGAGCCAACGGACCAAGGTGCGGTAAACATCAAAGAAGCAATCACGGCACCGGCGAGCCAGCGCCGGGAAACCGTATCAACCCGCGCATGGGGAGTGGACGTGGAGAATAGCGGCGGGCGCGTTTCAATCGACTTGCTGGTCACGACGACACCTCATGCGGAATTCTTCGCAGCCTTTACTTTCCATCCAGTTTAACCCCGCCAGAAAGTGAAAGTTGCGAGACCTGCGGACTTGTAGCAGCCCGGCGCATCAGCGAAGTGCCCTGTTTTGATGGTGATACAAGGATGAAGACGGAGAGATGCTGCCCCTTCAAGTCACCTGCCTTACATCAGCGTGAGTCGATCACCGCGCTCACTAGCGGACGCCAACCACTCCGCGTTAAACGCCGCACCCAATAGGATTACGAGTGCAGTGAGATACATCCAAATCAGCAGACCAATCGCGGCAGCCAAGCCGCCATACACCACGTCGTACGGCATTCTTCGGACGTAGAACCCGAAGACGATGTCGACCGTCCACCAAAGTATCGTGGCCAAAACCGCGCCAGGAAGGAGTCGGAGCCACTCCCGGTGCTCCGGCCGTCCGACGCGATAGAGCAGCACCAGCACCGCCATCGAGAGACTGAAAATAATGGCTGCCTGAAACACAAAAGCCAGCGCATTGAAAAGCAGCGGCACGCCGAAAGTCCGTATCAGCGCGAGTCGGGCCTGCTTGCCGAACACAGTGAGTACGACGACCACGAGCGCGGGCCCAAGCGTTAGCAGCAGGAGAAGCAGAGCTCTCAAATGACCCCGCCAGTACCGCGGACGGAAATGGTCGCCTTCCACGATGCGAAATCCTTCCATGAACCCGACCATCACTTGCGAGCCGGCGATGAGCGTTCCACCCAGGCCCAGCAGGAACCATTTCCAGGGATGCTGCCCCTTGCGTACGAAATATTGGGTGATGACGTCGCCGCTGCCGGAAGGAACAATCATGCGCAGGCGCTCGGGAAGTTCGCGCAGCGCGTTGTGAAACGCATCCCGGCTGCTCAGAATTCCCAGCGCCAGCAGCAGCATCGGGAAGAACGCCAGGAACATATTGAAAGCGATGGCTTGGCTCAGCGTCAGGCAGTCCGGAAAAATACGGCCTAAGCTGCGATAGAAATTCTTGAGGAACGAGTCCATCGTATCTGGTTCGCGATTATACGTTCTACGCAGGCATTCTGAACCTCCTTATAACGACCTGGTCCGCGCGACTATCGGTCAGCCGGGAGATTTGACTGCAAGGGCCATGCCTTGCCGCATTTCGCACGGCGGGTTAAACTTCGCGTTGGTTTTTCCCGTGCGGTGGTCAGCGGAGGCGGCGGAATGTCTCGTGTGGTGCGTTGCGGCTTGATTCAGGTTCACTGCGAATGGTCGCCCGAAAAGCATTCGATCGCGGACATTGCCAAGAAGATGCTGGCCAAGCACGACAAGCTGATGAAACAAGCCGCAAAAAAGAAAACTCAGATTTTGTGCCTGCAGGAATTATTCAATGGCCCTTATTTCTGCGCTGAACAGCAGGCGCGTTGGTACGAGCTGACTGAAACGGTGCCCGACGGACCAACCGTCCAGCACATGAGCAAGTTGGCCAAGAAATACGGAATGGCGATCGTGGTGCCGGTCTACGAACGCGAAATGACCGGGCTGTACTACAACACTGCCGCCGTGATCGACGCCGACGGAAAATACCTCGGAAAATACCGCAAGCATCACATTCCGCAGGTGGCGCCGGGATTCTGGGAGAAATTTTATTTTACTCCGGGAAATAGCGGATACCCGACGTTCCAGACCAAATTCGCGCGGATCGGAGTTTACATTTGCTACGACCGCCACTTCCCCGAAGGCGCGCGCGTGCTGGGGCTGAATGGCGCGGAGATCGTCTTTAACCCCTCGGCCACCGTTGCGGGGCTCAGTGAGTACCTGTGGGAACTTGAGCAACCAGCGCATGCGGTGGCTAACGGATATTTTGTGGGCGCGATCAACCGCGTGGGCACCGAAGCGCCGTGGAATATCGGCGAGTTCTACGGCAAAAGCTATTTTTGCAATCCGCGCGGCAAAATTTTCGCTCAGGCCAGCCGTGACCGGGACGAAGTATTGGTAGCCGATCTCGACCTGGAAGAAATCGAGAAGGTACGCCAGACTTGGCAATTCTTCCGCGACCGCCGGCCCGAATCCTACGGCGAGATCACCCGAACACATTCCGGCAAGCGCAACATGGACGCAGCGGACTAATTCAACAGCAGCTCAGGGACGAAATCGATGACCACGACTCCAAAACTCACGTCGACGCGCAGCGAAGAAGTAGTACGCAAGCACAAGCAATTCATCTGGCCTTCGGTGACGAATTATTACCAGCGCCCGCTGGTGGCCGATCACGCCTCCATGCAGTATTTGTGGGACGTGGAAGGCAATAAGTATCTCGATTTTTTCGGCGGTATCGTGACGATTGGGGTTGGCCACTGCAACCCCAAGGTCACCGAAAAAATAAAAGCGCAGACGGATAAGCTGCAGCATACGTCCACTCTCTTTCCCAACGAAGCGATCGTGGCGCTTGCGGAAAAGCTGGCCGAAATTACACCTGGAAAGCTGCAGAAGAGCTTTTTCACCAGCTCCGGCACCGAAGCGAACGAAGCGGCGATCATGTTGTCGCGCATGGCTTCACCGAGCTACGACATTGTGGCGCTGCGCCATGCCTATTCGGGTGGCTCCGCGCTGGCCAAATCGGTAACCGCGCAGTCCGCCTGGCGCAAAGGCGGCGTGATCAGCGTGGGAATTTCGCACGCGGTGAATCCTTATTGCTATCGTTGCCCGCTGCACCTGACCTATCCCTCTTGCGGAGTGGCCTGCGCTAACGACGTCGAGAGCGTGATTCAGACCACCACCAGCGGACAGATCGCGGCATTTATCGCGGAGCCGATTCAGGGAGTCGGCGGTTTCATCACTCCTCCGCCAGAATATTTCAAGATCGTCCACCGCATCGTCAAAAATTACGGCGGCGCTTACATCTCTGACGAAGTGCAAACGGGTTGGGGCCGCACTGGCAAAAAATGGTGGGGCATCGAGCAGTGGGAAGTGACCCCGGACATTATCACCTCGGCGAAAAGCATGGCGAATGGCACGCCGGTCGGATTGACGATTGCCACCGCCGAGTTGGCCGACAAATTTCAGGGCCTCAACATCGCAACCTTCGGAGGCAATCCTGTCACTTCGGTAGCCGCCCGCGCGGTGATTGAAGTGATCGAAGAGGAAAATCTCCGAGAGAACACTTTCGTAGTCGGCGGCTATTTCCGCAAGAAACTGGAAGAATTACAGCAGAAATATCCGCTGATCGGCGAAGTCCGCGGCATGGGCATGATGCAGGCCCTCGAACTCGTCAAGGACCGTCAAACAAAAGAACCTGCGGCCGCCGAAACGAATCAAATACTGGAGCGTACCCGGGCCAACGGCTTGCTCGTCGGCAAAGGCGGCATGTACGGGAACGTTATTCGCATGGCGCCGCCGATGAACATCACCAAAGCGGACGTGGACGAAGGGATCCGCCTGCTCGACAAGTCATTCGGCGAAGTCCGCCTGTAGCGCCAAACCTGAAGCGAGGAACACCTATGGTCACTGCCGTAGCAACCGATCAGCTCTGCAAAAACTTTATAAATGGCGAATGGGTTGAGTCCAAATCCACGCGAATTTTCGAGCGCCGCAATCCGGCGAATAACGATGAAGTGGTCGCGCGCATTCCACTTTCGACGCGCGAAGAAATGAAGCGCGCCATCGCCGCCGCTAAAGCGGCCTTCCCTGCCTGGCGCGATACCCCGGCCCCAAATCGCGGCAAGATCTTGTTCAAAGTTGTGCGCATCATGGAAGAACAGAAGGAAGCGCTGGCGCGCCTGCTGACCCGCGAAGAGGGCAAAGCTCTGAAAGACGCTTTGGGCGAAGTGCAGCGTGCGATCAATATCGCGGAATTCATGGCCGGCGAAGCCCGGCGCATCAACGGCGAAACGATGCCCAGCGAGACTACCAAAACGTTTACCTACACCATTCGTCAGCCGCTCGGCGTAATCGGCGCCATCACCCCGTGGAACTTTCCTATCGCAATTCCCATCTGGAAGATCGCCCCGGCGCTGGTGTACGGCAATACCGTGGTTCTAAAACCCGCTGAGCTGACGCCGCTCTGCGCTCTGCGAATCGCGGAGATTTTTGCAGAAGCGGGACTGCCCGCCGGAGTGTTGAACGTGGTGCTCGGCGCGGGTGAGGATGTCGGCGACGAACTGGTGCAGAACCCTCTCGTGCACGGGCTATCGTTCACCGGTTCAACCGACATTGGCTGCAAGATTTACGCGACGGGTTCGCAACAGCAGAAAAAGGTGCAGTGCGAAATGGGCGGCAAAAATCCCGTAGTCGTACTGGCCGATGCGGATCTGAAGATGGCGGTCGAATCGGTCGTCGGAGGTGCATTCGCCTCTACCGGCCAGCGTTGCACGGCTTCCAGCCGCGTGGTGGTGGAAGAATCCATCGCTGACCAATTTGTTGCCATGCTGGTAGAAAGAACCAAAGCCTTTGTGGCCGGAGATCCGCTGGCGGCCGGCACCGAAATGGGTCCTTCTGTCGACGAGAATCAAATGAACACAGTTTTGAAATACATCGACATTGGAAAACAAGAAGGCACGCTGCTTTGTGGCGGCGCGCGCATGAGCGGTTCGAAGTACGACAAGGGCTGGTTCGTAGCGCCGACGATTTTCGACAAGGTTCGATCCGAGAGCAGAATTGCCCAGGAAGAAATTTTCGGCCCCGTGCTCAGCGTTATCCGGGTAAAGAATTTCGACGAGGCGCTCGAGGTGGCCAATTCGGTTCGCTACGGGCTCTCTAGCTCCATTTACTCGAACGACTCGGCGAAGATTTTTGAATTCATCGACAAAATCGAAACCGGAATGACCCACGTCAATTCCCCAACCGTAGGCGGCGAAGCGCACGTTCCCTTCGGCGGCACCAAGCAAAGTAGCATTGGTCCACATGAAGTCGGCCACAGCGCCATGGACTTCTATACCGACACCAAAGTGGTCTACCTGGATTACACCGGGCGCAAGCGCGAATCGAGCCAGCAGTAGTTGGGTGCGATGCGCCAGCGACACATAATTGCCCAGCTTCTGCGGCATTGCAGGGCTATTTTTGTGTGTTCTTTGCTTATGTCTTTCTGTCTGGTGGCTGCGTACGCGGGAAAGTCCGGCAACTACGTTTGGAAAACCCTGGACCGCGCCCAAGTTAAACTAGACGACAAGACCCCGATCGCCTGGAACGTTTTCCAGACCACGCAGAAGAAAGAAGCAAATCTTGTGCTGCTCATGCTCGGCAGGCGATACATTGCGCTCGATATCAAGGCGCGAGTGGCGTATGCGGTTTCCCCCACCGATCTGCGCCCGAACGGCGGCGATCTTGAGAGCGGCGATTTATTTCTCCAGTCAAGAATTCTTCCCACCGACGGCTGGTCTCTGCGGGACGTGGGCCCTGCCGAATTGATCAAGCTGAAACTCAACGATTACGGAACAAATCTTCAGATCGAATTGCCGCATCCGCCTGATCTTCGAGGGTTGTACTAGCAAATCCCTGCGATCTCCACACGGCTAACGCTGCGAGGAGGTTCGTTGCTTCCACGACATTGGCGGGAGACCGGCATTCACGCGCTGCATCGTGATGCAGCGGTCGACGGGGCACACCAGCGCACACAAATTGCAGCCCACGCATTCTTCTTCGATGATTCGCGGAACGTGCACCTCCATCCCGTTAGGATTCTTCTTCGCAGCGCCGGTTTGCGAAGCGGCGCGCTCGATGGCCTGATGCGCGCCATCTTCGCAAGCCACATAGCAAAGCTGGCAGCCGATGCAAAGATCACGGTCGATGTGCGCTATGACTTTGTAGTTCAAGTCCAGATCGCCCCAATCCATTACATTCGGAATGGCCCGGCCGCGAAAGTCCTCGATGGTGCGGTAGTTATGTTCGTCCATGTAAGCGGAGAGCCCATCGGCCATGTCTTCGACAATCCGAAAACCGTAATGCATGGCCGCAGTGCAAACCTGAACGCAGGTCGCGCCGACCGCGATGTGTTCGGCTGCATCTTTCCAGCTTCCGATGCCACCGATTCCGACGATGGGAATCTTGATTTTTTTGGCCACGCTCGAAACCAGGTGCAGAGCGATCGGTTTCACCGCTGGTCCGCAGTATCCGCCATGCGAAGATTTTCCCGCCACATTCGGCGCCGGCGCGAAAGATTCCAAATCAACGCTCATCAGCGAATTGATGGTGTTGATGAGGCTCACGGCGTCAGCGCCACCGCGTTCGGCAGCCTCCGCCACCCGCGTAATGTCCGTTACATTCGGCGTCAACTTGGAAATCACCGGCGTCTTCGCCGCTTCCTTGGCCCAGGCCGTGATCATTTCGGTATATTCGGGGACTTGGCCCACCGCAGCACCCATGCCGCGTTCGCTCATCCCGTGCGGGCAGCCGAAATTCAATTCTAGCGCGTCCGAACCCGCATCCTCGGCGCGGCGTACGATGTCCTGCCAGATTTCTCGTTTCGATTCGACCATCAGCGACGCAATAACAAGGTGCTTCGGAAAGCGTTTCTTTACTTCGGCAATTTCGCGGAGATTCGTTTCGATGGAACGATCGCTGATGAGTTCAATGTTATTCAGCCCCATCATTTTTACGCCGTTTAAGTCGATCGAAGCATAGCGCGACGACGTATTTCGAATGGGGTCGCCAATCGTCTTCCACACCGCTCCACCCCACCCGGTTTCAAATGCGCGCATGACCTGCCCGCCGGTATTCGTAGGCGGTCCGGATGCGAGCCAAAATGGATTCGGTGAGCGCAGTCCGCAGAAATTTGTCTCGAGCTCCGCCATTCGTTACCTCGATGATCCTGTAACTTTACGATCGCACCAGGCCTCGATGCCGCGTGCCGCTGCCATACCTTCCGCGACGGCATCCACCACTTCCTTGCCCCCATTCACGCAATCGCCGCCGGCAAAATATTTCGAGTTGCCGGTCTGGTGGTGATTGTCCACTTCAATCGTTCCATTCTCGCGGAGCTTCACACCGGCAACGCTTTTCATCAGCTCTGTTACCGGCTTTTGTCCGATGGCCGAAACCACCATGTCTACATCGATTCGAAATTCGCTGCCGGGGATTGGCCCAACACTCTTGCCACCGCGGCTCGCTGATTCATTGCGCGTTTTAACGCATTGAAGCGCCGAGACTTTCCCGTCGATGCCGACCACACGCACCGGCTGCGAGTGCCAGTGAAAAGTAACACCGTCCAGTTTGGCCAGGTCGTACTCGTAGCGGAAAGCCGGCATATCGCTCTCGCCGCGGCGGTAGACCAAATGTACTTCCTCCGCGCCCAGCCTTTTTGCCGCGGTAACCACGTCGATCGCCGTATTTCCCGCCCCGATGCACGCCACCCGCCGTCCCACGGACACGTCGCCAAAGGATTTCGTCTTGGTGGCCTCGATAAATTCCAGTGCTCCGATCACGCCCGTGAGTTCTTCGCCGCCAATTTTCAAGTCCCAGGTTTCTCCCAGGCCGATTCCGACGAAAATCGCATCGAAATCCATTTCGATTTGGCTAAACGCGATGTCACGACCAACGGCCATTTTCTGACGGAACTCGACTCCCAGATCGCGAACCAATTCGATTTCGCGCAATGAATCCTCGGCACGGAGCTTGTATGCGGCGATTCCGTGCGTATCCAGGCCGCCCGGAAGTTCGTTGCGATCGAAAATTGTCACCTGATAGCCGCGCTTCGCCAGCTCGGCTGCACAGGCTAACGACGCGGGCCCTGAACCTATGCAAGCCACTTTCCTTCCATTTGGCGCGCCGGCATGGAACAGCTTGATGCGGCGATCGAGAACGTAATCCACCGCATGGCGCTGCAATCGGCCGATCTCGATCGGCTTTTCATTTTTCTCATGCATTACGCAGGCGCCTTCGCACAAAACTTCTGTGGGGCATACGCGTCCGCAGCTGTGGCCGAGAATATTTGCCTCAAGAATTACCCGTGCCGAACCGGTTAAATTGTCTGACGAGATTTTCTTGATGAAGCTGGGCACGTCGATATGCGTGGGGCATGCCGCGATGCACGGAGCATCGAAGCAGTACAAGCATCGCGCGGCTTCGATGGCCGCCTGACGAGGAGTCATCGCCGGCGGGAGCTCGGCGAAATTCTTCTCATACTGTTCGGGCGAGAGCTTGGGCGCAGTTTCGCGGAAATTCATCGGGCCTCGCTGGCACCGTAAGAAGCGACATTCTAGCATCGCAGCCAAGGCGTCGAGATAGGCGATTCTCAAAGCACGGCTACATTTGCCAACACCTCTGCCGCGAGCTTCTTATATTTCTCCCCGACCGGCCAAAACAGAATATGTGTACACTACAGCGCTAAACGGTTTTAAGGGAGGCCCTCGAATGCGTTTCGATACCGTGATTCGAAACGGAACGATCGTCACCGCGACGGATACTTACGTCGCCGATGTCGGCATTTCGGGAGGCGTAATTTCCGCGATTGGCGCGGCGCTGCCCATCGAGAACGCCCAAAAAGTGATCGACGCGAAAGGCATGCTCGTGATGCCGGGTGGCATCGATGTGCATACTCACCTGGATATGCCGTTTGGCGGCACGAAAAGCGCGGACGATTTCGAATCCGGAACAATTGCGGCAGCTTACGGCGGCACCACAACTCTGATTGATTTCGCGATTCAATACAAAGGCCAGACGTTGCGGCACGCTCTCGATCAGTGGATGAAAAAAGCCGAAGGCAAAGCGGTGATTGATTACGCCTTCCACTGCATCGTCACCGACATTGAAGGCGCGCAACTCGACGAAATCAAAGCCTTCGTGCGCGAAGGAGTTCCCTCCTTCAAGTTGTTCATGGCTTACCCCGGCGTTTTTATGCTCGACGATGCCTCGATCTTCAAAACCATGAATGCCGCGGCGGATTGCGGCGGAATGATCTGCATGCACGCTGAAAACGGTGGCGCGATTGACGTCATCGTGCAACGCGCGCTGGCCGAAGGAAAGCGCAGCCCAAAATATCATGCGCTGACCCGGCCCACGACCGCCGAAGCCGAGGCCACGAATCGCGCAATCGCTCTCGCGGAAATTGCCGGCACCCCCGTGTATATCGTCCATCTCTCATGCAATGAAGCGCTGGAAAAAGTTCGCGAGGCCCGCGATCGCGGGTTGCGCGTGTACGCGGAAACCTGCCCTCAATATTTGTATCTTTCGCTCGACGACATGAACGCGCCGGGATTTGAGAGCGCAAAGTACGTCTTTACGCCTCCGCTAAGAGAAAAGTGGCATCAGGAAAAACTTTGGCAAGGACTTGCGAAGGATGATCTACAAGTGGTCTCCACCGATCACTGCCCATTTTGCATCAAAGAGCAAAAAGAACTCGGTAAAGACGACTTCACAAAAATTCCGAATGGTGGGCCCGGCATCGAACATCGCCTGAGCCTGGTTTACAGCGGCGGAGTGCAAGGCGGAAGATTTTCGCAAAACCGGTTCGTGCAGCTGGTATCGACGGCGCCTGCGAAATTATTTGGCCTGTACCCGCGCAAAGGAACCATCGCGGTCGGCAGCGATGCGGACATCGTGATCTTCGATCCCAACGAAACGCACACCATTGGCGTTGCAACGCACCACATGCGCGTCGATTATTCGATGTTCGAAGGAACCAAGGTCAAAGGAACCACCAAAACCGTCTTATCCCGCGGACGCATGATCATCGAGAACGGGAAATTTGTAGGAAGGGCTGGAACTGGCCAATTCCTAAAACGCGAAAATCCCGCGCGAATCTAGCGAAGAGATCTACTCGCGGCTTACACCAGATACCCACGGAATTCCGATCAAGCCTCCGTGGACCTGCACATCGACCACGTCTCCGGAAGTAAACCGGTCGAAGTCTCCGCGATCCACCGGAACGCGCTCCAGATGGCGGTCTTCCCTCCACGACGAAACAATCAAGCGGCGGCTCGGCACCGGGCCCATCATCGCAAACTTGCCAATCACGCGCGCGGATTCTGTTTGCGGTTTGCTGGAATCGAACGCGCCGTTGCCAAACAGAACGAGTGCGAGAAGCCACGGTACAGGAATCAAGGCGTAGTACAGGCGTTTCAGCACCTCAACCTCTTGATGCTTCAAAACACGGCGCTCCACGATCATGCCTAATCCGAGTGTCAGAAAAAACAGTAAGCCGATGAAAATGAGAATGGGATCGAGTTCCAGCGCCGGATAACGTCCGCTGGCGGCAACAAACGCAATTCCACCTGCCAGGAAGACCGCAGTACGGTTGAGCAGACTTTTGCGAAGAGAAAATTCAGCGGCAGCGCCACTGAGCCCGCACGCGTCGCAAATGTCAGCGTCACGCTCAGCTCCGCAGTTCAAACAGTGAGTCATTCTTGGCCCGGCTCCCCTGCGACCACACTTCAATGCTATGCAGAGCCAACAAACCTGTCAAATCCCACGCCGTGCATCAACCAAATTTGTTAGACACCGCTTGAGGGCGAAAGGTTTCGGCAAGTGCGGTCGCGCGCGGGTTATTTAACCTGCCGCGCGCTGGTGGGTGGTCCGCCTACGCAAACCATCGTTTCATCGCGGCCATTCGCGAGCATCGAGCAATCGATGTCCTGCGCGCTGCGAATCGCGTCGGAAGGCGTAGCGCCTGAAGCCGTGGCGCAGTGGACCATGCCTTTGAAGTTCATGCACACTTCATATTTGTTTTGGGTCTGCTGCATGGAGGAATACAGGAGAATGCCGACCAGAAGCATGGCCCCGACCACCGTTATGACCCGCATTTGCAGCCTTCGATCTGTCATTTTCCGTTAGACGACTTCGCTAGGCATGAGCTTTGCGTTTTCCAAGATGAATCGCCATTCTGGCGGCAGCCTCTGCCGGTTTCATTTGCAGCGCGATGATTTTCGCGCGCGGCACCAGACTTGCCAGATGATTATCGATCGCCAGGTCGAAAAACTTGCTGCGACCGATAGTGCCGCCCGACTTGGCAATCAATATATCTCGATCGTGCATTTCGAGCTTTTGAGTGACGCTCGCGGCCAGTTGCGCCAGTGACGCGGCCGCAGTGCTGAGAATCTCGCAAGCGACTTCGTCGCCTTTATCGCCAAGCTCCGCGACTAATGGAAAAACCCGGGGAAAAACGTCGTCGGGATTTTTAATCACCCAATCCATCACGCGCGTCCAGTCGTTACAGCCCAGCCAGGTCAGGAGTTTCTTCGACAAAGCGGTCTGCGGCCCTCGGCCCTCTTCGGCTCGCACCACGGCTTCCATCGCGCGGCGGCCAATATCGAAAGCGCTGCCTTCGTCGCTGAACCACGGGCCACGCCCTCCAGCACGCGCAGTTTTTCCGCTGGCATCGCGGCCAAACGCGGCAGAACCCGTGCCCACCACCAAAATGATGCCCTCCGACTTCGAGTCCCCCAAGGCGGCGTCGAGAGTAATCGCCAAATCGGTCGTCACTAGGACGGCCGCCTCGGGAAATGCGCGCTCGAGGAATGTAGCAATGCGTCGGGCAACCGCGTCGCGGCCCGCGCCGCCGATTCCCGCGCAAATTCCGCGAATATCGTCAGCCTTCAGGCGTTGCCTTTCCAAAACAAAATCTGCGGCGTCGCTGAGCGTAAACCAAGCCTTCGCGTAACCGGCCCGGAGGGGATTCGAAGGACCAGCGGTGGCTCGATGAAGAACGGTACCCGCCGCATCCACGAGGAAACAATCGGTTTTTGTGCCGCCGCCGTCGAAACCCAGATAATACGCGGGCTTGTTAGGATGCTTCTTTTCGGTCATCTTTTCACCGTGATTGACAGCCTTCGAAACCGCCGGTTAGCATCGCACACCTTGCGAGTCGTGAGCGCATGCATTTGAATTCCCTTCAGATTTCCCCAATTGATTGCGCGATTCTTGCGCTGTATCTGGTTGCGATCACGCTTTTCGGGGCGCGGTTCCGCCGCAAACAGCAAACTCTTCGCGATTATTTTCTCGGCGGCCGGACCTCGCCGTGGTGGGCCATCATGTGTTCGATCGTGGCCACCGAGACCTCGACACTCACCATCATCAGCACACCAGGCATTGCGTACGGCGGAAATCTTGGTTTTTTGCAGCTCGTCTTCGGTTACTTGGTTGCTCGGGTCATTTTGTGCGTCGTTCTGGTGCCCCAGTACTTCAAAGGCGAATTCTATACCGCCTATCAGCTGCTGGAGAAGCGTTTTGGAACGAAGATGAAGTCCGCGGCCGCCGTGGTTTTCCTCGGCACGCGGGCGCTCGCCGAGGGCGTCCGAATTTCGGCCATCGGCAAAGTGGTGAGCGTCGCATTCGGCACCGGCATGTCGATTTCGATTCTGATCATCACGCTGCTTACAATTTTCTATACCTTTGAAGGCGGTATGCAGGCCGTGATCTGGACCGACGTCATCCAGTTCGGGTTGTATCTCTCCGGCTCGATCGCGGCTTTCTTCCTGCTCTTTCATAAAATTCCTGGCGGCTGGCCTGAAATCACCCAAGTCGCCGCAGCCGCCGGAGGAAAATTCCGGATTTTTGATTTCAGTTTCAGCCTGACGCAGAGCTACACATTTTGGGCCGGTCTGTTTGGCGGGACTTTTCTCACCATGGCCAGTCACGGAACGGATCAGACCATGGTTCAGCGCCTGTTATCAGCCCGTAATGAGCGCGACAGCAAAAAAGCGCTGCTCGCCAGCGGAGTGGTGGTTCTCTTTCAATTTGCTTTGTTTCTGGTGATTGGCGTTATGCTTTTCGCATTCGCGCAGCACATTCCGCTGACTTCGGCGACGGGTGATCCCGACAAGATCTATCCGTCATTCATCGTGCATTATTTGCCGGTGGGAATCAGAGGCATAATTTTGGCCTCGATTTTCGCGATTGCAATGTCCAATGCCAGCGGCTCGTTGAATTCGCTCGCCTCCTCAAGCGTTCTGGATTTGTCGAAGCGCCCAGGGGAAGCCGCAGCCAGATCCGTGCGAAGATCCCGATGGACGACCGCACTGTGGGGGATCGTTTTGGGCGCGCTGGGCCTGATCAAATGGGGGCCGGTGCTGGTAGCGGGGCTAACGATCGCATCAATCACGTACGGCGGCCTGCTCGGCGTATTCTTGCTGGGCACATGGAACAAAAAGGCGAACCAAACCGGAGCGTTGGTTGGCTTCGCAGTGGGAATTGCGACCATGATTGTCGTTCGGCTGGAAACGCCGCTAGCCTGGACCTGGTATGTCCTGGCCGGAACGCTCGTGACCTTCGCCTGCGGAACGTTGGCGAGCGTAATGACGAGCCAATCGCCGCGTGTTTCGAGCAGTTAATGCGGATGACGTTGCTTTTCGATCGCTAAACAGTAAATCGCACACGCTCTACTGGTGATTTTTATCGACTCACAAACTGCACCCGCGAAACGGTTGGATCTGGTGCGAGGCCTCGGCGCCTGGGCCGCGCTGGCGATCGTCGTCGGCACCATGGTCGGCACCGGAATTTTTTTGAAGCCCAGTGAAATGGCGGCGGTGGGCGGATCCGTCAGTCTTGTTTTTGCTGCCTGGATTGCCGGCGGCTTACTTTCGCTATTCGGCGCCTTGTCCTTCGCAGAATTGGGCGCGGCGCTCCCTGAAGCGGGCGGCCAGTACGCGTATTTACGCCGCGGGCTGGGCCCCGTGTGGGGATTTCTTTTCGGCTGGATGCATTCCACGGTTGGCGAATCGAGTTCCGCAGCTTCCATCGCTGCCGGTTTCGCGCGATTTTCAAGTTTCCTAATTCCCGCGATCGGGCTTCCGTTGTTTTCCTGGCACCTCACGGTTCCATTTTCCGGCAAGCCATACGATTTTGAATTTACCTGGGCGCAGCCTCTTGCGGTGTTGGCGATTGCGGTTTTTACCGGGATTAATTACCTCGGCGTACGGTTAGGCGGCCGGGTTCAAATCGCGCTGACAATTTTGAAAATCGCGGCGGTATTAGCGATCGTGGCGGCAGGTTTTTGGTTCGGGCACGGCGATTGGAGCCATTTCCATCCGCTCTGGCCGACAGGCGCGAAGACCGCAACCATGGCCGGTTTCTTGGCCGCGCTTGCCGCCGCGTTGTGGGCTTACGACGGCTGGGAAGATCTAAACCGCGTCGGATCGGAAATTGAAAATCCGCAAAGAAATATTCCGGTGGCGCTGATCGGCGGCACGCTGCTGGTCGCGTTGCTCTATCTAATTTTTAGCGCCGTTTGTTTTTACGCGCTGCCGTTCGCCAGCGTCGCGGGTTCGGCGCACGTTGCCTCCGACGTGGTCGCAACCTTCGCCGGCACCGGAGCCGCAAAATGGATCACGCTCGCCATGGTCGTGTCCGCGCTGGGAACCCTGAATTCCTCTTTGCTTAGTGGCGCGCGCGTTCCGTACGCGATGGCGCGGGATGGCTTGTTCTTCCGCGTCACCGGAGTGGTCCACCAAAAATTTCGCACGCCCGCCGGAGCGCTCGTTTTTCAAGGCGCACTCGCGTGCCTGATGGCGCTGACCGGAACCTTTGAAGAGCTGACTTCGCTATTCGTATTTGCGGCCTGGATTTTCTACGCGCTGTCCGTGGTCGCGATGTTTCGCCTGCGGCGAATCGCGCCCGACCTGCCGAGGCCGTATCGAACCTGGGGATATCCGGTCTTGCCTGCCTTGTTTGTGGCCGGTGCCTTCGCGTTGACTCTAAATATTTGGATCGAACGTCCCGTTCGCTCGACAATCGGGCTGGCGATGATTCTTTCCGGACTTTTCTTTTACCGGGCCTGGGGCAAAGGCACTGCGACTGTGGAGCAACGCTAGCCACCGGCGGAGATTTTGATGTGTGGCGCCCGAGCGGCGCGGTCTGCAGCCAAATCCAGACGCATCCAGGCGTCCGAAGGCAACTCCGCGGAGCCGAATTCCCCGTGCAATAGCTGCGCGAGGATCTCAACGCCGTCCGCAAGGCGCGGACCGGGACGAGAGAAATAGCTGTTGGCGTCAACAGCGTAGAATCGATTTTCGCTCGCTGCGGGTAGGTTCTTCCAAGCTTCGGGAATTTGGCTCTTAGCGAACTGAGCCGCGTTCTTTTCCGAGTTGTAACCGCAAAGCGTAATTAGAATCACATCCGCTCTCGACGCTGCCACGTCTTCTGCGGTGACTTTGAACGACGGCTCGAAAGACTTTCCCAGCGCATCCACGCCCCCGGCTTTCGCCATCATCTCCGGAATCCAATGTCCAGCGACGTAGAGAGGGTCCAGCCATTCGAGACACACCACCCGGGGCCGCGTCTCGATCTTCGCGACCGCAGTTTCGACCCTCTGCACGCGGCATTTCAAGCCATCGATCAGCGCCGCCGCCTGCTCCGGCGTACGGGTCGCATCGCCCACGTCGGCGATATTCTGCCAAACATCGGCAAGCGAATGGGGCGTGAGCGTTACGACGCGCGGTGGCAAGTGAAAACGCGAGAGCGCCGTCGCCAGATCGTCCGACGAAGCGGCGCAAACGTGGCACAAATCCTGCGTGATGATCAGATCGGGTTTCAGATTAGCGAGCAGCTCGGCGTCGACCGCATAGATGCTTTCGCCTCGACTTACCAGTTCGCTCACCTGGCAATCGATTTCGGCCGGTGACGCTTCGGGATCAATGCGAGGCTTGATCAGCGCCGGTTTTTGAGCGGCGTCAACTGGATAGTCGCATTCATGCGTCACCCCAACGACGGAATCGCCGAGCCCAAGGGCGTAAAGAATTTCGGTAGCGGACGGAAGCAGCGAGACGATTCGCATGAATTTGACGCAGCACCAAAGAGTTAGAGCGCACCGAGCCGGGATTATTCGTACAACAGGTACTTCGCGCGCATCACCTTAAACTTCGCCAGGTCCGGAGACCAGCTCGAAATGATCTGCACCGGCGGCACGTAATTGATCAACGCGTCCACCGTAGTGGCGGAACCGAGCAGGGCGGTGAGCTTGGTAATGTCAAAACGGTCAGGATACAAGCGATGCAACGCGTCCGCGGCTTCGAGAGCCAAACGGATAGCGTCAAAGGTTCCGCGATCGGTCACTTCGATTTTGAGTCCGTTGCAAAGCTCGCCGGAAAACGGACCCGCCGTCGGAGTGAAGGTCGCCGCGCTAAATCGAACGCCCGGAATATTCCTGGCTTCCATATTTTTTTGCAGCGGATCCGCCAAAACCCACGGCGCGCCAAATAATTCAAACGGTGTATCGGTGCCCCTGCCGACCGAAATGCCGCCAGGCTGAAGCGTCTCGATGCCCGGATAAATAAAATCTTCATTCAGGGTTCGCAGGTTGGGCGAAGGCGCGATCCACTTCATGCCGGTCTGGTCGTATGTTTCACCGCGCCGCCAGTCCTGCATCGCCACCACGTGAAGTTCCGCGTTTGTTTTGTTTTCGGCGTTGAACATCCTGGCCAGTTCGCCCATGGTCATCCCATAGACGATGGGCATCGAAAAATAGCCGGTGAAAGAGATCCGTCCCTTATCGAGCATGGGACCTTCAATTCTTTCGCCACCCAGCGGATCCGGCCGATCCAAAACAAAAAAGGGAATCTTGTGTTTCGCCGCCGCTTCCATGCAGTAGCCCATCGTCGAGGTAAACGTATAGAAACGCACGCCGGCATCTTGCATATCGAAAACCAGGGCATCGATTCCTTTAAGCATCTCGTCCGTCGGACTGCGCGTATCGCCGTACAGGCTGTAAATGGGCAATCCCGTCGCGCTGTCGGTCGCGTTCGCGACTTTGTCCTCAGCCTTCCCAGCGATTCCATGCTCGGGGGAGAAAATAGCCGCCAGGGTGACGCCGTCGGCATGGGCCAAAACGTCGATCGTCCTTCGTCCTTGGGAATCCAACCCGGTTTGATTGGTGATCACACCCACGTGCTTCCCCCGCAGAGGCGCGAAGTTCATCCCTTCCAGCACGTCAATGCCTGGCTTGGTGGCGGAACCGGACGCCACATTTTGCGCCGCGTCCTGAGGTTTGGCGTGAACCGCGCCAGCACTAAGTAAAATGGACGCGAAAAAAAATATTGCGGGGAGTCGGCAAGTACGAAACACGCGTGTCTGGGATTCGTTGTGACTCATTCGACCGTGTGCTATATACAGCGACGGGATGCGTGCGTCAACATGGAAGGCTGCTAACGGATGCGATGCGTAGATTCGGCCTGGCCATACTCGTTCTGCTCCTGCTCATGACACCTTACGCCCGGTCGCAAAAACCCACCACCAAAGCCAAAGCTCCGGCGTCGAAAAACGCCTGGGTGGAATCCACGCTGAAGAAAATGACTCTGCGTGAAAAGCTCGGCCAGATGCTGATGCCGCATTATTTCGGCGTGTTTACTTCCGCCGACAGCGCCGCCTACAAAGAATTATTGCACGAGGTCGAGGTCAATCACGTTGGCGGATTTCTGGTCGGCACCCAGCGCGGGCCTCTGGGAATTGAACGCAGCCAGGTGTATCCGACTGCCGTCTTAACCAACGAGCTGCAAAAACGAGCGAAGGTTGCGCTGTTGATTGGTGCCGATTTTGAAAGCGGAACCTCCATGCGCCTGGACGAAGGAACTTCGTTCCCTTCCGCGATGGCTGTCGGTGCAACCGGTGACCCGAAACTCGCCTACACCGTCGGCAAAATTACGGCGCTCGAAGCGCGATCGGCCGGCGTCCGCTGGATTTTCGCGCCCGACGCCGACGTGAACAGCAATCCCGATAATCCAATCATCAATATCCGTTCGTTTGGCGAAGATCCTCAGCAAGTTGCCGAATTCGTCGCCCAAGAAATTCGCGGTATCGAAGAAAATGGCGGCCTGGCCACGCCGAAACATTTTCCGGGGCACGGCGATGTCAGCGTCGATTCGCATTTATCCCTAGCGACCGTGCCGGGAAATCGCGATCAACTCGAGGACAACGAACTCGTTCCCTTTCGCGCCGCCATCGCCGCCGGTTCCGGCTCGATTATGCCCGGCCATCTTTCCGTGCCGGCCTTCGAGCCGGATCCGACCATTCCCGCCACCGTCTCCAAGAATATTCTCACCGGGCTGCTCCGCGACGAACTGAAGTTCAAAGGCCTGGTGGTCACCGACGCCATGGATATGGGCGGCGTAACCAATCTCTTCCCTCCCGGCGAAGCCGCCGTGCGCGCGGTTCAAGCTGGCGCCGACGTGCTACTGATGCCGCCAGTTCCCGATGCAGCCATGAGCGGCCTGGAACGAGCAGTAAAGTCCAAACGCATTTCGACTCAACGCATCGATGATTCCGTGCGCCGCATCCTGCTGGCGAAATACAAATTGGGGCTCGACAAGAATCGCCTGACTGACGTCGAACGTCTGGATAAGGCCTTCGGCAAGCCAGAATTCCTCTCTCAAGCGCAAAATGTTGCCGACCGCGGCGTCACGCTGCTGCGCAACACAAATCAGGCGGTACCACTTGATGCATCGAAACCGATGCGCGTGCTGCTGGTTTCGCTTTCCGCGGACGCCGATCCTTATCCGGGCGAAGCAATCGAACCCGAAATTCGCTGGCGAGTGGATTCTCTCAAAGCGATGCGCGCCGATATGCAGTTCGTCGGTGTGAGCACCCTGAAATTGCCGCCACCCGAGACCTACGATGTGGCGATCGCAGCTCTCTTCGTACGCGTCGCCGACCGCAAAGGCAACGTGGCCTTCCCCGACGATCAACGCGCGTTCGTAAATCAACTGATCGCCGCGGGCAAACCCACAGTGGTCATCGGGTTCGGCAGCCCGTATCTGATTTCGACTTTTCCGAATGCGCCGTCATGGCTTGGAGAATTTTCGACAAACGACGTTTCGCAGCGTGCCGCCGTCCGCGCGCTGTTTGGCCAGGTGCCGATCCAGGGAAAAATTCCGGTAACGGTTCCAGGCGTAGCGAAGCGTGGCGATGGATTACCGTCCGCAGCGGTTCCGATGGCGCTGCAGCCAAGTTCGGAAGCAATGGTCGCAAAGCTCCAGCCTGCCTTCGATCTGCTGGACCGAGCCGTGGCGAATGACGCGTTTCCCGGCGGCGTGCTGGCGCTGGGTCTGCACGACGATTTGATCGTTCATCCGTTCGGCAAATTGACGCGCGACGCAAAAGCTTCGGCGGTCAGCGAGGACACGATCTACGATGTGGCCTCGATGACCAAAGTAATGGTCACCACCACGTCCGCCATGATTCTTGAGCAACAAAAGCGCCTCGATCTGGACGCGCCAGTTTCGCGGTACCTGCCGGAATGGCTGAGCGCGGCGAATTTTGACCCGAATCCAACTTGGCGTTCGCAAGTCACCGTTCGCATGCTGCTGTTGCACGACGCAGGTCTGCCCGCGCATCGTGATTTTTACAAGCAAGCCAAAGGACACGATGCCATCGTCTCGCTGGTGGCGGCAGAGCCGCTGGTGCGCGATCCTGGCACGGAAGTCGAGTACACCGACCTCGGAATGATTTTGCTGGGCGAAATCATCGAGCGCCTGACCGGCGAAGGCCTGGACGAATTTGCGCAGAGCCACATTTTTGGGCCACTCGGCATGGAAAATTCGTTTTACAACCCTGCAGGGAAACTGCGACCACGAATCGCTCCAACGGAAAACGACACCGATTTTCGAAAGCGCCTGCTGGTCGGCGAAGTACACGACGAAAACGCCTGGGCCCTCGGAGGCGTTTCCGGAAATGCCGGATTATTTTCAACCGCGGGCGATGTAGCGATTTTCGCGCAGATGATGCTCAACGGCGGGATCTACGCCCATCACCGAATCGCTTCACGCGCCACAATCGAAAAATTTACGGCTCGCCAGGCCGTCGGCAATTCGGCCAGAACATTAGGTTGGGACGTTCCAACGCCGCCAATTTCTTCGGCAGGCAAATATTTCTCGCCAGACAGCTTCGGCCACACCGGTTTCACCGGCACATCGCTCTGGATCGACCCGGACCGCGATCTTTTCGTCATCTTGCTGACCAACCGTGTAAATCCGACGCGCGCCAACGAGCAGATCCGCCAGGTCCGCCCCGCCCTCCATGACGCGATTTTAGAGTCCTTAGGCATGACCAAACCTGTACCTACGTCTCGATAACTTCCTCGGCACAAAGCTCGCCAGATTCGCGCACACCCCACAAACCGAACCGCCCCTCCCGGTATAATTAGACGAAGACTGAGGGCGAGTTGAAATCCGCTAAGACCGAGCAGCAGAACCCGCGGACGCGCGGGCTGGACCAGAAATCCGCGCTCGAAATCGTTCGAATCTTGAATCGCGAAGACGCCATGGTGGCGGCTACGGTTGGGCGCGCGCTGCCGCAGGTGGCTCGTGCGGTCGATGCGATTGTCAGCAGTTTGAAGCAAGGCGGCCGCCTTTTTTACATAGGCGCCGGTACCAGCGGCCGATTGGCGGTTCTGGATGCGTCGGAAATTCCGCCGACCTACGGAACGCCGCCGGAAATGGTTCAGGCATTTATCGCGGGCGGCGACAAGGCGTTGCGCGACGCCGTAGAGGGTGCCGAAGATTCGTCGTGGCACGGTGCGCGTGTTCTAACGAGGGCCCGGCTGCGAAAGAAGGACGTCGTGGTCGGAATCGCAGCGAGCGGTGGAACACCATTTGTGCTCGGCGCAATCGAATACGCAAAAAAGCGCGGTTGCATGACGGTGGGGATTACTTCAAATCGCGATTCCCTGCTGGCTCGTGCGGCGCGGATCGCGATAGCAGTGGAAACAGGGCCGGAGCCGATTTCCGGATCCACTCGCATGAAAGCTGGAACAGCGCAGAAGATGGTTCTGAACATGCTTTCTACCGCAGCGATGGTGCGGCTCGGCCGCGTGTATGACAATTGGATGATGCGCGTGTCGTTGACCAATCAGAAGTTGCGCGCTCGTGGCGTCAGAATTTTGCAGGAAGTTTGTCGCGTTGACGCGTCTACGGCGGAACACGCCTTGCGGCTCGCCGGACACAATCAACCGACCGCCTTCGTGATGCTAAAGACCGGGGCCAGCGCGGCCGATGCAAGGAAGCGACTTGCGGCGGCGCAAGGCAATTTGCGGCAGGCAATTGAACTGCAGAGTACGAAGCGGAAACCAGCTCGGGGGAGCAAGGGTCACTAACATGGATCGATTTCTCATTCACGGCGGAAAGAAACTAAACGGCACCGTGCAAATCAGCGGCGCAAAGAATGCGGCATTGCCGGCGATGGCCGCGGCGCTGCTCACTAGCGATCCCGTCACGCTGCAGAATATTCCGCGCGTTCGCGACATCATCACCATGGCCAAGCTGCTGGCGCACATGCGCTGCGTGGTTTCCAGCCCCGACCTGCCGCCCAGCGAGTTCACCATTCGCGCCGAGAACGTGTCCATGCAGGAAGCGCCGTACGAATTGGTGAAGACCATGCGTGCCTCCGTTTTGACTCTAGGGCCGCTAGTCGCTCGTTTCGGGCATGCCCGCGTTTCGCTACCCGGGGGCTGCGCCATCGGCGCGCGTCCCGTCGACCTGCACATTCAAGCGCTCGAAGCCCTCGGAGCCGAAACAAAAGTCGAACACGGCTACGTCGAGGCCAAGGCCAAGCGCCTGCGCGGAACGACCTTCCGCTTTCCGAAAATTACCGTCACCGGAACGGAAAACATCCTGACCGCCGCGGTTCTGGCCCAAGGCGAAACCATTCTCGAAAACGCCGCCATGGAACCCGAAGTCACCGACCTCGCCGAAATGCTCATAAAAATGGGAGCAAAGATCGAAGGCGTGGGTACGGCGACGCTGCGCATTCAAGGAGTCGACAAGCTGCACGGCACCACCCACGCGATCATTCCCGACCGCATCGAGACCGGCACCTTCTTGGTCGCGGGAGCGATGACCGGTGGCGAGCTGCTGCTGACCAATTGCGAACCCGGCCACCTCAAAACAGTCATCGAAAAACTGAAAGCATGTGGCGTCGAAATCAAATGCGAAGGCAACGGCAAGCTACGTGTTCGCGCCGGCAAGAAGCTGGTCGCGGCCGACGTGACCACCGAAGAATATCCGGGCTTCGCCACCGACATGCAGGCCCAATTCATGGCGCTCGCCACCCAAGCCGAAGGCGTATCCAAAGTGCGCGAGACGATTTTTGAAAACCGCTTCATGCACGCCAGCGAAATGGTCCGCATGGGCGCGAACATCACCATCGACGGCAACCTGGCGATCGTAACCGGCCCAACTCCGCTCAGCGGCGCTCCGGTAACGGCTTCCGACCTGCGCGCCAGCGCCGGCCTCGTGCTGGCTGCACTAGTAGCCGACAACACCACTACCATCGACCGCGTGTATCACATCGACCGCGGCTACGAACGTATCGAAGAGAAGCTGACCAACGTCGGCGCCCACATCGAACGCGTCACCGACTCTCGCTAAAACGAAAAACGGGAAGCGACGAATCGCTTCCCGTTTTATCTTGCAGAACTTCCCTGATTTTGCTGCTACATCAGTCCGTAAAACTAGGTGGTGCTTTGCCCGCCAGCGGCCGCTTGCTTGTCGCGCAAAACCGCCTTGCGGCTCAAGCGAACCTTATTCCCTTCGATGGCCAACACCTTCACCAGAATCTGGTCGCCTTCCTTCAGTTCGTCGCGGACCGCCTTAATACGCGCTTCCGCAATTTCACTGATGTGCAGCAAACCATCGGTGCCGGGGAAGATTTCGACGAACGCCCCGAATTCCGCAATACGCACCACGGTGCCGAGATAAGTCTTGCCGATTTCGGCGGTAGCGGTGACGTCGCGGATCATCTTCAAAGCTTCTTCCGCCGCCTTTCCGCTGGAAGCGAACACGTGAACCTTGCCGTCGTCCATCACGTCGATTTTCACGCCGGTGACTTCGATAATCGAACGGATCTTCTTGCCGCCCGGTCCGATCAAATCGCGAATCTTGTCGGTCGGAATATTCAGCATGAACAAATGCGGAGCGTAGTCCGAAATTTCCGGGCGTCCCGCGGCCAAAGTCTTATCCATGATGTCCAGAATCTGCAGGCGAGCCTTACGGGCCTGCGCCAGCGCCTCGCGCATCATGGCGATGCTGACGCCGCTGACCTTGATGTCCATCTGCAGCGCGGTAATTCCCTCTCGCGTTCCGGCAACTTTGAAATCCATATCGCCGTAATGATCTTCGGCTCCGGCGATGTCGGTGAGGATGGCGTATTTGTCGCCTTCCACCACCAAGCCCATCGCGATTCCGGCGCAAGCGGCCTTCAGCGGCACGCCAGCGTCCATCAGTGCGAGAGAACCGCCGCAAACCGTGGCCATCGACGAGGAACCATTCGATTCCAGAATGTCCGAGACGCAACGAATCGCGTACGGAAAGTCTTCAACCGTCGGCAGCAGATTCGCCAGGGCGCGTTCCGCCAGGGCGCCGTGACCGATTTCGCGACGGCCCGGGCCACGCAGGAATTTCACTTCGCCAACCGAAAACGGCGGGAAGTTGTAGTGCAGCATGAAGTGCTTGTGCACGTCCTTCTCGAAGAGCAGATCCTGGCGCTGCATATCTTCTTTCGTGCCCAGTGTGCAGGTCGAAAGCGATTGCGTCTCGCCACGCGTGAAGAGCGCCGAACCGTGAGCCCGAGGCAGCAGCTTGGTTTCGCAGGTGATTTGGCGAACCTGATCGAACGCGCGCGCATCCGGACGTCGCTTGCGGGTCAGCATGTCGTCGCGGAAGATAAATTCACGCAGCCGTTCGAATGCCCGCGCTGCGAGTTTCTTCTTCTCGGCGTCTTCCGCCGGTATCGCGGCGTAAATCTCGGCCTTGATCGCGTCCACCAGAGCATAGCTATCGGTCTTCGCATGTTTCGCGGTATCCACGGCGTCGCGGAGCTTCTCGCCGTAGGTCTTTTGCATGTCTTTATAAAGGTCTTCGTCGAATGCGGGCGGCTTGGTCGCGACCTTCACCGGCTTGACCTTGTCGTGCAACTGTTGAATTGCCGCGACGATCTTGCGTATCTCGCCGTGCGCGAATTCGAGCGCTTCCGCGTATTGATCCTCGGAAACTTCGAGCGAACCCGATTCGACCATCACCACGGCCTTGTCGGAACCCGCGACGATCAAGTTCATCTTGCTGATCTTCTGGTCGGCGATCGAGGGATTCACCACCAACTTGCCGTCGAGCAGACCGATGCGCACGCAGGCAATCGGATTGGTGAACGGAATCTTGGAGATGTACAACGCCGCCGAAGCGGCAGTCACTCCGATGACGTCCGGGTCATTCTCGCTATCGGCTGAGAGCACCTGCGAGACGATCTGCGTTTCGTTCGACCAGCCTTCCGGGAACAGCGGGCGCAGCGGGCGGTCGGTCAAGCGAGAGGTCAAAACTTCCTTTTCAGAGGGGCGCCCTTCGCGCTTGAAGAATCCGCCCGGAATCTTGCCCGCGGAATAG
Organism: uncultured Acidobacteriota bacterium; assembly: GCA_963711325.1. Lineage (GTDB taxonomy): Bacteria > Acidobacteriota > Terriglobia > Acidiferrales > UBA7541 > Palsa-295. The sequence continues at coordinate 1,676,950 of CAVQDR010000003.1, forward strand.
GTGAACTCGCGGTAATCCACGGTGAGTGGCAGAAAATCCTTTTCAGTTGCTTTGGTGTCCATGCAGGCCGTGGCCAGCACGATCGTATCGCCGTAGCGCGCAACCACCGCGCCGTGAGCCTGACGTGCCATCTTGCCCGTCTCAAACGTTAACGTGCGGCCGCCTACTTCCAAACTGACCTGTTCAAACATCACTTCACATCCTTTTTGCTCCGGATCACCGGAGACGCTGGTTCAGATACGAGAGAACGCTCTCGAGAGATATTCGAAGGAGTCGACAACAAGGAAGGCGAGGGGCAGGAGCGGAAAATTACCGCAGTACGATCTCGGGCGACTTGGCACTGCAGAATCCTGTGCTCCCGCAGGCGCCAGAAAATGCCGGTTTGTGCGGAGGAAATGAATGCAGCCTTGCAAAGGCCGCCAGGGATTCCGTGCTACTTGCGCAAACTCAGTCGTTCCACAATCTCGCGGTACCGATCCGGGTCGCGGCGGTTCAGATAGTCCAGCAGGCGCCGGCGCTTGTTGACCATCATGATCAATCCGCGACGGGAGGCGTGATCCTTTGCGTGGGACTTAAGGTGTCCGGTGAGGTAGCTGATGCGCTCGCTCAAAAGAGCGATTTGCACTTCCGGCGAACCTGTATCCTTCGTGTGTACCCGGAATTGCTCAATTAATGCTGATTTGGCTGCGCTCAACTCTACCCCTCCCCTGAATCGTCGTGCCCTACACTATGCTCTTGGTCTCTTCTTCGACGTAAAATGCTAACACACCCCGAATACACCGCCAAGGAATTTTCCAGAGCCTCCCATCGACTGAAAGCGGATTGCGACGCTGGCCGTTAAGCCTTATTGGAATTCACCAGCGCCAGGAATTCGTCGCGGGTCTGTTTATTGTCTCGGAATGCGCCGAGCATCGCGCTGGTCGTAGTCGTGGAGTTCTGCTTCTCGACGCCGCGCATCACCATGCACAGATGCCGCGCTTCGAGGATCACTCCCACGCCCTGAGGGTGCAGCTGCTCCTGAATGGCATTCGCGATCTGGCTGGTCAGCCGCTCCTGAATCTGCAGCCTGCGCGCAAACATGTCCACCAGCCGAGCCACCTTGCTCAAGCCCACGACCTTCTTATCCGGAAGATAGGCCACGTGGCACTTGCCGAAGAACGGAAGCAGGTGGTGCTCGCAGAGGCTGTACACCTCGATATCCTTCACCACGACCATTTCGTCGTAGGCGACGTCGAACATCGCGCCATTGAGCAGCTTAGCGGGATCCTGCTGATAACCGCTGGTCAAAAAGCGCAAAGCCTTTTCGAACCGCTCCGGCGTCCGCTTCAGCCCATCCCGTTCAGGGTTCTCGCCCAGCTCGCCGAGAATTTCGCGGACCTTCTTCGCGATACTCCCGGGTTCGGTTGTGGCCGTTTCCGGGATCACAATTTCGTCAGCTTTCGGCATGGTCAGTGTCGTCCTTTCATCCCTGAATCAACGAGGCGCCGCCTCTTTGATTCTTTCGCTCTTATGCAGCTTCCTGTGTCTCGTCTTCCACTTCGAAACTGTTATTGCTGGTTTCCTCAATGCGCACGCGATCCAAGTGGGCCCCCGGAAAGCTCGTCAATCGCCGGAAAATCACCCGGCACAAATTTTCTGTCGTGGGCACCAGCGCCTTCTCCGGCGCAAATTCGGCAACTTGCTCGTTCAAATACTTCTGGTCGAACGCTTCAATCACGTGGTCCTGAACAAAAGGATCAAGCAACCCCAGATTTGCAATCATCCCAGTTTCCGAATCAATCGGCCCTGAAAGGGTGACCTCGACAAAATAATTGTGCCCGTGGCCGTAGGGGTTGCTGCACTTGCCGTAGACCTGGCGATTTTCTTCCTCGCTCAACTGCGCGGTATACAGCCGGTGCGAAGCCGCAAATCGATATCGTCGCGTCAAAGAAACCTTCATGACCGAACCTGCCCTACTGAGCAATCCGCAAAAAGATCCGGAGATTCGTAAACGCGAACGCGGTCGAGCTTCCCTTGCGTGATGCACGGCAGCAGCAGCTTCCAAATCGCCACTGCAAGGTTTTCGCAAGTCGGAATTTGCCCGGCGAGTTCGGGTACCTCGTAATTCAGATGCCGGTGGTCCATCCGATCGATCACTTCGGCCTGCAGAATTTCCTTCAGCTCTTTCAGATCCAGCACCATGCCCGTCGTCGGGTCGGGCTCGCCCGCAATCGTCACTTCCAGCGCGTAGTTGTGTCCGTGTCCGTGCGGGTTATTGCACTTGCCGAAGACCCGCAGGTTCTCTTCCGGCGACAGGCTCGGGTTGTGATAGAAATGCGCGGCCGAAAATTCAACTCTGCGAGTGATCCGGATCATTAAGCCTTCGAAAATGCCAGTGTGCGTTAATCCCAAAATCGGCGTTCAGGGCCGCGATGGGTACGTCCTGCCCTTCCAGAGTACCGCCCCTCGCGTGTTCTTCCACCACGAAGATACCAATACGGCGGAATAGAGGCAGACGCCAGGGATGAAGTATTGGATGTTCGCCAGCGGATTGGGATTCCTGTAAAGACTGAAATTAGTCTTTAAGCTTCGGAATAAAAGCGCCAGAAACGCCAGCGCAAGCTGCGACCAAACGGGTGCGCGATGCGCCCGCACCAGCAGCCACCAAAACAGTGCCAGCCCGAAGATCTCCGCGCATGGCAGCACTTCGAGCAGCTCCGCCGCCATCCGCCTCGGCGAGCCGCCCATAAGTGGATACAGATTTTTTGTCCATCCTTCCCACATCGCCGGAAAACTGCGGTACATCCGCGTTTGAACCGTTCCCATCGGCGCCGTGAAATAAATCGAAAATCCCGCCCCCTTCACTCGCCGAGCCAATGCCACATCTTCGAGAACCTGATCGGCGATGGCGTGATGTCCCCCGACTTTCTCGTAGGCTTCGCGCAAAATCATCAAAAACTGTCCGTTCGCAGCTGCGTCCGGAAAATCGGGATTATTGATCCGCGCAAACGGGTAATGCACCGCCAACCGGGAATAAACGAACGGGATCAGCGCGCGTTCCCAGAAAGATCCGAGCTCCTGCTCCGGCGAATACGAAACCAGCACGGCATTATGATCCACCGCGTCCGCCAACGCCCGCCGCGTCGAACCCAACATGTGATACGTGTCCGCGTCGGTAAAAAGCAGCCACTCGCCTTGCGCCACCTCAGCTCCGAGCGATACCGCATAATTCTTCCCGACCCAGCCGGCCGGAAGGCTATCCACGTTCATGATCTTCAGCTTAGGAATGCGCTGAGCTAGCTCCTCCAGAATGACGCCGGTTTGGTCGGTCGACTGGTCGTTAACGACGATTACCTCGTCTACTTCCGCTTGCGCCGCGACGGATTCGACCGCCCGTGCAATCGCTGCTTCCTCATTGCGGGCCGGGATGATGGCGGAGACCATGTGTCGTCGGATATCGCTGTTGGAACTGGGAACGTCCCGAGGCGGCAAACATCTCGCTTCGTTGCGTGGATACCTTTATTATAGTTTGCTTGGCTAACGGACTAAATCGGAACATCAGCACGGTGCTGGTCCTCGCCTTCATCGGAGGGCTTCTTTTTCTTTTTGCGCGCCCCGATTACCGCCAGGGCGAACCCAGCTTGCGCGGCACCCCGGAAAAAGACTTTCCTCTCGTTCTGAACGGCAAGCCTGCACACCTCTCCGACCTGAAAGGCAAAGTAGTCCTGCTGAATTTCTGGGCCACCTGGTGCCCTCCCTGCGTCGATGAAGCGCCTTCGCTAAACGCCCTGCAGCGCCGTATCGCCCCGCTAGGCGGAACCGTCCTGGGAGTCAGCGTCGATGACGATCAATCGGCGTACGAAGAATTCGTAAAACATTACGAGTTATCTTTTCCGACCTTTCGCGACACCGCCAAGCAAATACCTCTCATGTACGGGACGACGATGTATCCCGACACCTACGTCATCGACCGGAATGGGAAGATCGACCGCAAGATCGTTGGGCCGCAGGACTGGAGCAGCCCGGAAATGACGCAGTACTTAGATAACCTGCTCAACGCCAAGTGAGCGCTTTCACCGCTGATTCTTCCGGGGCATGCTCAGCATCAGATAAGCAGTGACCACGATCTCGATGGAAAAAGATCCAGTCTGCGGAATGTCGGTCGATCCCTTGCGCGCCCGCGCGCAAGAGGAGCATGACGGGAAGAATTATTTCTTTTGCGGCCCCGGATGCGCCACGAAATTCCGCACGGATCCCGTTAAATTCCTGGACCGCTCTCACGAGCAGGCGTTACCACCGCAAGTGATGGTTGACGTTGCACCTCGCGCAGCGGCATCGCCGAAAGGCGCCGCGGAATTCATCTGCCCGATGGATCCCGAAGTCAGCCAGGATCACCCCGGAGCTTGCCCAAAATGCGGCATGGCTCTCGAGCGCGCCGCTGGCGCGCCACTGACCTCCAAGACCGAATACACCTGCCCGATGCATCCGGAAATCGTCCGCAACGAGCCGGGCGCGTGCCCGATTTGCGGCATGGCCCTCGAACCGCGGACCGCAGTGGTCGACGAAGAAAATCCCGAACTGGTCTCCATGACCCGGCGATTCTGGATCAGCGTTGTGCTTACCATTCCCATCCTCGTTCTCGGCATGTCTGAAATGATCCCCGGCAATCCGCTTGCGCGGTTTATCACCATGTCGGCCACGGGATGGCTCGAATTCATCCTGGCAACTCCGGTCGTCCTCTGGGCCGGCTGGCCGTTCTTCCAGCGCGGTTGGGCCTCGATCGTAAATCGCAGCCTGAACATGTTCACGCTGATCGCGCTCGGCACCGGCGCCGCGTTCGCCTACAGCGTCGCCGCAGTTCTGTTCCCTCAGATTTTCCCCGTCGCGTTTCGCGACGAACACGGCGCCGTCCCAGTCTATTTTGAAGCGGCCGCCACCATCACTACGCTGGTCTTGCTCGGTCAGGTTCTCGAATTGCGCGCGCGTAGCCAAACTTCAACCGCCATCCGCTCCCTGCTGAAATTATCGCCGCGCAACGCGCGACTGGTTCGTACCGACGGCACGGAAATTGACGTACCGGTCGACACCCTCGCAGTCGGCGACTTGATGCGGGTGCGGCCCGGCGAAAAAGTTCCGGTCGACGGCGTGATCACCGACGGGAACAGTTCGCTAGACGAATCTCTGATCACCGGCGAATCGCTTCCGGTCGAAAAACAGACGGGCTCCCGCGTCACCGGCGGAACGATCAACGGCACCGGCAGCTTCGTGATGCGGGCCGACCGCGTCGGCAGCGAAACCACCCTCGCGCAAATCGTGAAAATGGTCAGCGACGCCCAACGCAGCCGCGCCCCAGTGCAACGCCTGGCCGACAAAGTCGCTGGCTATTTCGTACCCGCCGTGGTTCTCATCGCAATCGTTACTTTCATAGCGTGGGCCGTGCTAGGCCCCGCTCCGAAAATGGCGCACGCACTGCTCAGCGCCGTCGCCGTACTGATCATCGCCTGCCCCTGCGCCCTCGGCCTCGCCACCCCCATGGCCATCATGGTCGGCACCGGACGCGGCGCGCTGGCCGGAGTGCTGATCAAAAATGCCGAAGCCCTCGAAGTTCTGGAAAAAGTTGACACACTGGTCGTCGACAAGACCGGCACCCTGACCGAAGGAAAACCGCGCGTCACATCGATCGTCCCAGCCGACGGCCAAACAGAAGACGCCGTTCTCCGCCTCGCCGCCTCCCTGGAAAAAGCCAGCGAGCATCCTTTAGCCGCCGCGATTTTGGCTGCGGCGACGGAACGAAGCATCGCGCCGGCCCAGGTCGGCGAATTCCAAGCGGTCACCGGAAAAGGTGTAACAGGCCAGGCGGATTCGAAGCGGGTTGCCTTAGGAAATCGCGCACTCTTCAAGCAGCTGAAAATCTCGTTCGCGAAACTGGACCAAGAAGCGCGCGCCCTCGAAGCTGACGGCCAAACCGTAATGTTTGCGGCGGCCGACGGCCACGCCATCGGCCTGATCGGTGTGGCGGACCCAGTCAAGTCGACAACGCGAGACGCGATCGATCTGCTCAAACGTGAAAAAATCCAAATCGTCATGCTCACCGGCGATAGCCAAGCCACCGCCGACGCCGTCGCGCGAAAACTTGGAATCGACCGAGTCATCGCCGGGGTCTTGCCCGACAAAAAAGCTGACGCCATCCGCGCGCTGCAAGCCGAAGGAAAAATCGTAGCCATGGCCGGTGACGGCGTGAACGATGCGCCAGCCCTCACCCAGTCCAACGTCGGAATCGCCATGGGCACCGGCACGGACGTCGCGATCGAAAGCGCCGGAATCACCTTACTAGCCGGCGACCTCCGCGGCATCTCCCGCGCCCGCAACTTAAGCCGCGCCACCATGCGCAACATCCGCCAAAATCTGTTTTTCGCCTTCGCCTACAACTCCGTAGGCGTCCCGGTAGCCGCCGGAATTTTGTATCCCTTCTTCGGCCTGCTCCTCAGCCCGATTCTCGCCAGCGCCGCCATGACCTTCAGTTCCGTCTCGGTCATCGCCAACGCCCTGCGCCTTCGTCACCTCAAACTCTAAAGAATGTCTCGCCCAACGGTGGGGTTATACTTCTCGCCGACCAATGCCCCTCCCCGCCGGCACCAAGCTAGGGCCCTACCAAATTCAGTCGCCGCTCGGCGCGGGCGGCATGGGCGAAGTCTATAAGGCCAAGGACACCCGGCTCGACCGCACCGTCGCCATCAAAATTCTCGCGGCCCATCTTTCGTCCTCCCCTGAAATCAAGCAGCGTTTCGAACGTGAAGCGCGCACCGTTTCTTCCCTGAATCACCCGCACATTTGCCAGCTCTACGACGTCGGATCGCAAGACGGCACCGAATTTCTGGTCATGGAATTTCTGGAGGGCGAAACGCTGGCCGACCGCCTGCGCAAGGGCCCGTTGCCGCTCGGCGAACTCCTGAAGATCGCGACGGAAACCGCCGAAGCGCTGCACGTCGCGCATCGCGCCGGCATCGTCCACCGCGATCTGAAGCCCGGCAACATGATGCTAACCAAGTCCGGAGCCAAGCTGATGGATTTCGGTCTGGCCAAGCCCACCAGTCCCAGCGGTGGCGTTGCCTCCGCCGCGCCACTTTTGTCCGCAGCCAATACCACCAGCATGGTCAGCCCCATCGCCAGCCCTAACAGCCCACTCACTACGGTCGGCAGCATCATCGGCACGATTCTGTATATGTCCCCCGAACAGATCGAAGGCCGGGACATCGATGCCCGCAGCGACATTTTTTCGTTCGGCGCCGTACTCTACGAAATGGCCACCGGCCAACGCGCCTTCGATGGCAAAAGCCAGATCACCGTAGCCAGCTCGATCCTCGAAAAAGAGCCGGAGCCGATTCGCGCGAAAAATCCCGCCATGCCGGCGGCGCTCGAGTATCTGGTGACGACGTGCCTCGCGAAAGACCGCGACGAACGCTTCCAATCCGCGCAAGACGTCCGGCTTCAGCTCAAAGGAATTTCCGCCTCGCTCAGTTCGCCGTCCAACGCTCTCGACGCTGCCGCACTCAGCAGGTCGGCGTTACCGGCAAGAAATTTCAGAGTTTTTACGGCGCTTGGCGCCATAGCAGCATTGCTCGTTGGCGCAGCTCTTGCGTATTTTTTGATTCCGCGCAATGCGATTCCAACGCCATCCATCCGCGCCTACATTCCCCCGCCGCCCGGAACCTCGTTCCGAATTTCCGGCGGCCTGGACGTCGGCCCGGTCGCCGTTTCTCCCGATGGGCAGGCGCTCGCTTTCACCGCAGTCGACGAGAAGGGCGTCACCCAGTTATGGACCCGCCCGCTGGATTCCATAGATGCAACTGCCCTCGCCGGAACCAACGACGCTTCCTTTCCATTCTGGTCGCCCGACAACCAGTATCTCGCGTACAGCGCCGACGGCAGGCTGATGAAAATCCGCGCCGCGGGTGGCGATGCCCAGGTACTCGCCGATGGCCTGGGCACCGAAACCGGTCGTGGTTCATGGGGCCCGGATGGCACGATTCTCTTCTGTAAGAACTACTCGGGTCCGATCTACAGCGTGTCCGCCAATGGCGGCGCGGTAAAAACCGAGACGAAGTTTGCGGCGAACGAGTCAGCGGACGACGAGCCCTGGTTTCTTCCCGACGGCAAGCATTTTCTGTATTCCACGCGGGTAAGTCCGGACGACGGAAAAATAAAGATTGGCGAGGTAGGAAAGGTTGACCAGGCAGCCGTTGAAATTGGAATCGGCGCAGGGCCCAAGTATGCCGACGGGCGCTTACTATTCATTCGGGACAGCCACATTCAGGCACAAAAATTCGACCTCAATACCTTGAAGCTTTCCGGAGACCCTCAGGTTTTGGGAGAAGCGGGATATTTTTCGATCTCCACCAATGGGGTACTCGCCTACAACGAGGGTTCTGAGGCTTCGGAGTTGAAGCTCTATGATCGCTTGGGAAGCGTTATCTCCAAGTTGGGCGAGGAAGCTCTCTATAACACTCCCCGCTTCTCCCCCGACGGAAAACTGATTGCCGTCTCGATCGAAGATTCGCGCACGGAAAAACATGACATCTGGATCGTTCCGGTCGCCGGCGGCCAGCCCAGCCGTCTTACCTTTGGACCAAATGATTCATTCCCGGTTTGGTCTCCCGATGGAAAGGAACTGGTCTACGAGGCCCGGGAAAATGGCAAAAACTCGCTGCGACGGCGTCCGCTCGACGGCCATACGCCCGAACAGGTGATCTACTCGGAAGAACTTCATCCGCGCTATATTCCGATTGACTGGTCGCCCGACGGAAAATTCCTTTCGATTCATATGATCGATGACCAGGGACTGTTTTCGAACTGGGTCTTGCCGATGACAATGCCGAACCCCAAGGCCTTTCGTCCGGCAGCAACTGCGGATTTAAAAGTCAGCGAATACGAAGGCCGCTTCTCCGCCGACAGCCATTGGATCTGTTACTTCGCCTACGAAACCGGACGCCCGGAAGTTTTCGTCGTGCCTTTCCCCGGAGGCGGCGCGAAATCGCAAATTTCTACCACCGGCGGATGGCTGGCCCGCTTCAGCCGCAATGAAATCTATTACGCCACGCTCGGAAACGATTTGATGGGTGCGACGATTCACACCGGCGCCGGCTTCCACGCGGATCCCATTCACCGCTTGTTTCACATGGATTTTCCCAACGTTATCAGCTCGTTCCCGCTATACGACGTCAGCCCGGATGGCCAACGCTTCGCGGTCCTCAGTGTCGATCGCACCCGCTCTTCCTCAATTACTCTGGTGACGAATTGGCCAGCCCAGCTGAAAAAGTACCAAATATCCCTGATCTCATCCGAGTGAAACCACCCGCATCCTCCTGCTATACTGTCGGCCATGACACTCATGACCGTGACCTACGAATTGCAGGAACCTCTCAAGCCGGCACAATTCATGGCTCTCGGGCAGTTTGCCAACACCTACGGCTTACAAAGTTTCCGGCTGGATGAAAAAACAGGCTACCTGCACTTCGATTACGACGCGTCGCGGCTGAAAGAAATCGTGGTCGAACAGGTGTTGCGTAGCGCGCGCATTCCAATCTTGCGGAAATTAGAACCGGGAAACAATTAGCAGGCCGCCGCCGATCGCAATCGCATCCTCAAGCAGCGCCACCGGAAAATCCGGAATCTTCAACCCCGCCACGATTTGATGCCGCAGGTGGTATCCAACGAACGACCCCGCCAGCGCCCCTACCGCACCTAGCAAAATTCCAACCAGCACCGAATGACTTGCCCCAATCGCCAGCGCGCATCCGGCGACAGCTCCCATAATCGATCGAATCACCAGTGAAGGCGGAGCGAGACGGCTTCCAGTTGCGGGCAACTTATCGTTGATAATTTCAGCCAGCGCCAGAATCGAGAAGATCGCCACCGCCGCCGTCGAACCCATCCACGCCAAATGCGAATTTTGCAGATTCAGCCAGCCCAGATGCGCGGCCCAGCACACCACCGCGGGGGCAGTCAGCGCTCGCAGGCCCGCAATCATTCCGACGAGGAACATCAGTGCCAAGGCGATCGTGGGAGTCATGGCGAGAACTTAACATAGCGCGAGCAAATTATCAGAATGGAAAAATTGCCGGGCAGATAATCGTAGGCCGTACACGCCGCCGGTAAACCGCGCAGAAAAAGGAAGGGCCCCCGCTTGGGATCGGGGGCCCCAAAGATCGCGTTCCGTTGACCCGGCTTAGGCGTAGCCGAGTCATGGGGTCATCCATCCTAGCTTCCCTCTCAGAGGCAGGTGGGAACGACCCATACCATCCTGTAAGTGGGCCCCTTCCTCCCCATTTAAAGGACGATGCGGATCGTGTTGGAACGCGACCCATGCCGTACCCATTGCAAGTAACGTACCCAAACTCCACACACGCCTAAAAATTTGCGGACGCTCATTCGGCGGTACTTATCCTGTTCGACGGGCCTAAACCACACCCATAACTCTTCGGCAGTAATCCGATTCGGGAATGCCAATCCCGCATTGAAGTGCGGACCCTCGCCGCCTCGCCCTTCGCGTGAAGTTTGCGACAATTTTCACCCAACCAACTTGCCCGCTCACTCCGCCTGCCCCATAATTCAATTGGCGAGTATCACGCATGAAAAGGTCCTTCACTTTTTTTCTGGCTGTGGTCGCATGCCTTACCGGCATCGCGATCGGCCTCGGTGCTGTTCGAACCAGCAAACCGAACGTCGCGAAAGCGCTGCCATCCCTCCCGCATTTTTCTGCCGCCGCGTTCCATGCGGCCCCGTCGCCGGAAAATAATTCTTCGAAACCGCAATCCGATGGCGCTGGCCGTGTCGTTCGCTTCGCCAGCAATCCGCAACCGATGCCCGCCTTCATCGTCAACGACGTCGCCGGCAATCCCGTTTCCTCCGCCAGTTGGAAGGGAAAGGTAGTCCTGCTGAATTTCTGGGCCACCTGGTGCCCGCCCTGCCGCGCCGAAGTTCCGGTGCTGGTCGATCTCGCCAGCCGCTACAAGGATCGCGTGCAAATCGTTGGCGTCTCGCTCGACGATGGACCCGACGAAGTAAAGCAGTTCATGAAAGACGAAGGAATTAATTATCCCATCGTGATGGCCAGTCGCGAGATCGTCGCCGAATATGGCGGAGTTCCCGCGTTGCCCACATTGTTCGTTGTAAATCCCGACGGCAAAATCGTGCAAAAACACGAAGGCCTCTATTCCCGCGAATTGTACGAAACAGAAATTCGCCTGCTGCTGGGTTTGCCCTCGGAAGCCACCATCGAAACTTTTCAGGATACCGGCCAGATCTTTCTGAAGAATGCGGCGCTCGCCACCGAATTGCCCAACGTCGACTTCACCGGCCTGACGCCGGAACAAAAGAAAATCGCCCTAAGGCGCATGAATTCCGAACGCTGCGATTGCGGATGCCGGCTTACCCTCGCGCAATGCCGCATCAACGACACTTCCTGCGGAATCAGTAAACGCCTCGCCGCCAACATCGTGAAGGAAATCCGATCCCCGAACCCGCCAGCCCAGCCCCCGGGCCAGGCGGAAGCCCCGGCGCCGTCTCAGCAATAGTCGCCGTTTCTCGTGGTCCGCTGGAGACTCTGCACGCGAAACTGCTCCCTAATTCGGAGCGCCCTCGCTGGAACGTCCCGGCGGTACCACGCTGGGAACTTCCGGAACGAAATCGACCGTCGAATTCAGAATCACCAAATCCACCCGCCGATTCTGCGATCGGCCCTCGGCCGTGTGATTCGAGGCCACCGGATAATACGGGCCGTAGCCCGAAGCCGAGAGTCGATTCGGCGTGATCGCAAACCTGGTAATTAGCAGCTTGATGATTTCGGTGGCGCGCGCGGTGGAAAGTTCCCAGTTCGAATCGTAACGTGCGCTGTGTATCGGAACATCGTCCGTGTGTCCTTCGACGCGAACGCGCGCCTGCTCCGGTCCGATGACTTTGACAATCTTGTTCAGCGTGGGAATGGCTCCGGGTTTCAGCGCCGCCGAACCACTGTCAAAGAAGCCTGCTTCTTTCAGGCTCACCACCACTCCCTCTTTGGTGGGGGACACCGACACCGTGTGCCGGCCAATTTCGTCGGAGAGCGTGGCCCGCAACTTCTTTTCCACCTCATCGCTTTCCGCCCGCTCGGGCGAAGTCGAAACATTTTCGCGCGGAGAATTTACGATGCGCCCGACGTTTTGCACTCGCTCCACGTTTTCCACCACCTGCACCGCCGCAAACGGCATCGGCTCGGCGTGCGACATTTCCGGGCGCGAATTCGACGAATCGAAAATCCCCATTTTCTGGAACGCCACTTGAATGGCCACTGCCACCTGGCCCACCTTCCGCTTATCCACCTGCGATGAGGCATACAGCACCACAAAGAAGGCAAACAACAGCGTAATGAAGTCCGCATACGACACCAGCCAGCGTTCGTGGCTTAAGTGATCCGCTCGTCGCCTTCTTCTCATGATCGGGACCGCTGCAGCCCCTGGCAATCGTCAGCCAGGAAACTCATCAATTTGGTTTCCAGCATCCGCGGGTTCATGCCCTCCAGTAGCGAGACCACTCCCTCCACGATAATTTCATTGCGCAGATCAGCCTCCCGGAAGCGGATTCTCAGTTTCCCCGCGACCGGCAAAAAGAAAAGATTCGCTGCGCCCACCCCGTAAATCGTCGCCACGAACGCCACCGCGATTCCCCGGCCCACTTCCCCGATGTTATCGAGGTGCTGCATCACCTGAATCAATCCCAATACCGCGCCGATAATTCCGATCGTCGGAGAAAATCCGCCGGCAGATTCAAAAACCCGCGGAATGTTCTCGTCGCGCTCGGTGCGATTCTCCATTTCCAGCCGCATGATCTTGCGCAGCTCGTCCGGTTCCGTTCCATCCACCGCCAGCATCAACGCCTTCCTCAGAAAAGGGTCCGCAATTCGTTCCAGCCCACTGTCCAGCGAAATGATTCCGTCTTTACGCGCTTTCTGCGCGTAGCCCACCATCTCCTTCACCAGCCGCACCGGATCGTCGTCGACATAAAAGAAAACCGTGAACAGGCTGGCCAGCGCGGCCAGCACCATCGACAACGGAAATTGCAGAAGCACCGCCCCCATCGTTCCGCCCAATACGATCAGCGCCGCCGTCGGTTGCATCACTTGCGTGAATCTTCCGCCCTCCAGCGTCAGCCCCAGAGCAATCGCGCCCAGCGCGACCAGAATTCCTCCGAAGCTGGCCTTGTCGATTCCTCCCATGTTAGGTCCGCCGGTCCTCGGCGGCCTCGGCTTCGCCGCCGCCCGCCGCCGGCTCGGGCCCGGCCGCGATTCGCCGCCCTGACTCGGCATGAAATTTCCGAATTAAATTCAAGACCTCGTCCACCGATTCGCCCACCACCAACTTTTCTCCAGTCGTCAACGTCAGCACCGTGTCCGGAGCTTGCTCGATAAACTTGATCAAGTCCGCATTCACCACCAATGGACGACTATTGAGCCGGGTTAATCGAATCATGGCGTCGGCGTTCGTTTCCTGCTCTCGGGCAACGGTAGAACTGCACGAACCGGGCCATTGAGGTCGTGGGCCGGCAGGCATTAACCAGAAAACCCAAAGAAGTGTTTCGACTCGAAACACTTGCCCTCAACTCCGTCCTCACCAAATGCTTTTTGGCAAGTCGGATGCACAGTTCGTCCAGCGTCCTTGCTGACGCCCCAACCGATGCCCACCCTGGCTCTCTCCATGATCGTGAAGAACGGTGAGCGCGACCTCGCCGCCTGCCTCGGCAGCGTCCGGGGCCTGGTCAGCGAAATCGTGATCGCCGATACCGGCTCGACGGACTCCTCAATCGCGATCGCGAAGAGCTTCGGCGCAAACGTCTTTTCGATCGACTGGGAAAATGATTTTGCCAAGGCCCGCAACCAGTCCCTGGCGCGCGTCTCGGCCGACTGGGTCTTAATGCTCGACGCCGACGAACAGCTCGACCCGCTCGCCGGACAAGTGCTTCCCGCGCTGCTGGCCGCTCGTGACGTCGCCGGTTATCAGGTGGTCATTCGAAACTACGTGATGAGCCTGCAGACAAAAATCTGGGACCGTCCCGCCGTAGCCAACGATGGCACCTTCGAGCCGGCTCGCGACGCTGCGGCCTTTGTCGACCACGAAAACGTGCGCCTCTTCCGCCGCGATCCCGCAATATTTTTCACCGGCCGCGTGCACGAAACCGTGGGCTGGCAGATTCTCGCGAACCAGCGCGCACTGCGATCTTCCAACCTGAAAATTCATCACCTGGGCATGCTGCGTAGCGCTGAAGAGCGCGCTCAGAAGCTTCTGTTCTACCGCGACTTGGGCCGCGAAAAAGTGAAGGACATGCCCCAAAACAGCCAGGCTCATTTCGAACTCGGCGTTTCCGAACTCGAAAATTTCGGCGACATGCAGCACGCCCTCGAAGCCATCGACCGGGCCTGCGCGCTCGATCCTAAATTCGGAGTCGCCTGGTTTTTCGCCGGCGTTTGCCGCTTTCGCCTTGGCAAATTTACCGAGGCACTGGCCTGCTTCGATACCGCCGCGCGCTGTGGACACCACACCATTCAGCTTGCCGAATCCACCGGCGATGCGCACTACAACCTCGGCGATTACCTCGCCGCCGCCACCCATTACCGCCAGGGCTTAAAACGCGATCCCGGAAACGCCGCGCTCGAAAGCAAACTCGGCCTTTCCCAGGCCCGCTCCGGAAATCCTCACGGCGGCCTGAAAAAAATTGCTCGAGCTCTCAGCAAAGACCCTTCAAATTCCGAACTGTACGACCGCTTGATCGCCGCCAATGTCTGGCTCAATCGATTGCCCGCCGCTGCAGCCATCGCCGAACAAAAATTAGAAAATGTTCAAACTCGCCCGGAGGATTTCCTGCGCGCCGCCAGCATCTGGGCCAAACTCGAGGAATGGGCCCGCGCCACCCACATCCTACAAAAGGGACTCAGAATTTTTCCCGACGTGGGCACACTTCAAACCAGCCTGTCCGAGATTGAAACATCTCACCCGTGCAACCCCAATGGACCCACTACGACCGCCTCCAGCAGCACCAATGGCTAACGCTCCTTCCAAACCTGCCGATTCGAAATTTGTAATCAATCCTTCCGTCCCAGCGGTGCACAGCCTTCGGCGAGTGGGAAATACCCGCCGGTGAGAAAGGCTTCGTCGCTAAAACGGAAACCTGCAACACATCAGCAAGGGAGCCATTCCATGGCGCTTAGCGTTCTTAACAACATTCCGTCGATCATTGCGGAAAACAGCCTGAACTCAACTCAGCAAAGCCTGAATACCACCCTGCAGCAGCTTTCCTCCGGTTCGCGCATCAATAGCGGAGCGGATGACGCGGCGGGCTTGGCCATCGCCAACGGGTTGGAAGCCAACGTCACGGCCTTGACCCAGTCCGTATCCAACGCCAACAACGGCATCGGCAGCTTGCAAGTAGCCGATGGCGCGTTGAGCCAGGTCACCACGCTTCTGAATCGTGCTGTAACTCTGGGAACTGAAGCCTCCACCGGAACAGTCTCCAGCAGCCAGCGTGGCGCTCTGGACGCCGAATACCAGCAAATCCTTTCCGAAGTCACCAGCATCGGAGCCAACACCACTTTCAACGGCACCACCATTTTTTCGGCCGCGCTGGGTAGCACCACCACAACGTCGATTTTCCTGAGCGATTCGAGTACGGCAGGTACGACCACCATTGGTGTATCGGTCAGCGCGTTGTCAGCGTCGGCACTCGCAATTGCCGGCACTTCACTGACCGGCGCTCCAGGTGTTGGCGGCGTAACCGATCCGGAGGCGACTCTGGCGCTGATCAACACCGCCATTTCCACGGTCGCTCTCGATCGCGGCACGCTTGGCGCGGGTATTAACCGGCTGCAGGCTGCCAGTAACGTCGAAAATACCCAGATTCAAAATCTGACGGCCGCTGAGTCGCAAATCACCTCGGCGGATATTCCCTCGGTAGTCGCTAACCTGTCGAAATTCTCGATTCTCGAGCAGACCGGTATTTCGGCACTGACCCAGGCGAATACCGCGCAGCAGCAGGTCCTGCATCTGTTGTCGTAAACAGGAACCGAAGCGGGCGGCGCCATCGCGCAATCCTTGGCGCCGCCCTTCCTTCTCGGCCGAATCCAGCACGAATAGGAGGATGCATTGAGCAGCACCAGCATCGGTGGTTCGATTCTTACCGGCTCCCAATCCACTACATCCAGCGGCGGCCTCGGCGCCGGCATCGACGTCAGCACTCTGGTTAACGCCGCCTTGGCCAACCAGGACGCCGAACTCACCGTGCTGCAAAACCAACAAACCGCGCTGACCTCCCAACAAACCGCGCTCA
This sequence comes from uncultured Acidobacteriota bacterium, assembly GCA_963711325.1. GTDB lineage: Bacteria > Acidobacteriota > Terriglobia > Acidiferrales > UBA7541 > Palsa-295. The sequence goes on from CAVQDR010000003.1 coordinate 1,693,279, forward strand.
GCAGCATCACCACCGATATCGAAGCTCTGCAAACTGCTTCATTCGCGCTTACCGACCCCGGCAGCGCCCTCACTTCCGCTCTCGCTACCTCATCCAATACCGGCGCCCTCAGCGCCACCGCCCAGGGCGGGACCACCAGCGGCACGCACACCATCGCCATCAATAATCTGGCCACCACTTCTTCGGAATATTCCAGCGCGGCGGCCACATCTTCCACCGCCATCGGTACCGGCACCTTGACCATTCAGGTCGGCGCGGGCACGGCCGCCACCATTACCGTCGACAGCTCCAACAACACCCTCGACGGCCTGGCCCAATCCATCAACAACGCTAATATCGGAGTTTCCGCCACCGTCATCAACGACGCTTCCGGTTCGCGTCTCGCGATTTCCAGTGGGACTTCCGGCGCTCCGGGCGACCTCACCATCACCGCCTCCAGCGGCCTTCCCCAATTCACCAAAGCCGTTACCGGCGTGAACGCCTCTCTCACCGTCGACGGCATTCCCATCTCCAGCACCTCCAACGTCGTCTCCGGAACCATCAACGGCGTCACCCTGAATCTCGAATCCCCCACCGCCGCCGGCGCACCCGTCACTCTTTCGATCGGTCCGGATGTCTCGAGCCAGGAAGCGGCTATCAACAATTTTGTCAGCGCCTACAACACCGTGGCCGCCGATTTGAACACCCAATTTACCGTCCCCAGCGGTACCAGCCAGGCTGGGCCGCTCGCGTCGGATTCCACCATCGCTCTGGCCCAAAACGAAATTCTCTCGGCCACCTCGTTCGCCACCAGCGGCACCAGCGCCATCAACAGCCTGGCCGACCTGGGAATTTCGCTCAATGATGACGGCTCGCTCTCCGTCAACACCTCGCAGTTGTCCAACGCCTTGCAAAGCAACAGCACCGCGGTTCAATCGTTTTTCGATTCCACTCGAACCGGAAGTTTCGGCGCGAATCTCGCCAACACCCTGAATTCGCTGGTCGATCCCATCACCGGCTCCGTCATTCAGGACGGCAACGGCCTGACCCAGACCCAATCCGGCCTGACTTCCCAGATTTCCGATTTTCAAACGCAAATCGCCACCAGCCAGACCGCCTTAACCGCTCAATACGATCAGGTCGACGATACGCTCCAGGAATTGCCGCTGCTGCTCTCCCAAATCAATTCGCAGTTGGGCTCACTCAACTCATGATCAAAGATCCTGCCCGCGCCTATCGCGAATCCGCCGTACGCGGCGCCAGTCCCGTTGGACTCATCGTGATTCTCTACGAGGAGATCATCCGTTCGATTCGTCGCGCCCAGCGCGCCCACGCCGCCGGCCGAATTGAAGAGCGGGTCCACTCCATGACCCACGCTCTTCGCGTGGTGGGTCACCTGCAAGGTGTCCTGGATTTCGAGAAAGGCGGCCCGCTGGCGCACGAACTGTTCGCCTTCTACAACCTCGCACGCAACAAATTGGTCGAAGCCAATGCCCAGGCCGATCCCGCACTGATGCACAGCCTGGCCACCGAATTCGAAAACATGAAACAAGCCTGGCAACGCGTCGATCGCGAAGTCACGCCGCCAAGCATCGAAGAGTTTGCCGACTTAGCGCCACATCACGCGATGGCCGGCTCCGCGCGGCCTTCGATCGAAAAACTCCGCTCGGCACGATGATGAATCCATCACCACTCGAAACTTTGCGCCAGGCCAGCGCGTTCCTGCGCGCTTGGCTCGATGAAGCCCAGAGTTCCCCGGATTTCGCATCGCCGGCCTCGTGTTCACTCGCAGAAATCGCTCGCCGCATGCGGTTGGTGGATGAACTTCTTCATGGTTTGCCGCCGGCCATAGCCAAGGACGAAACCTGGCGAAAAGCCGTTGCTGAATACCAGTCGGTACTCTTTGAGCTGAAAGAAAAACTCTCGACATTGGAAATCACCCTGAAGATTCGCCAATCCCAACTGACTCGCAAACGCGCCAACCTCTCGGCGATTCGTGGTTGGGCGGACTTGGCGGGCCGCATCGGCTAGCTTCCGACGCTGGCCTTCCTTCCTGGGCCTGCCCGATCCGCATTGAGAATTCAAAACCTGGGGAAGTTTCAGCTAATCAGGCTCAGCAGCGTCGGCAGGTTCAATACTTTGCTCTCCGCTTCGATCAATGACTGGTAGGCGATTTCCGACTGACTGAAGTCCGTGGCCACCTGCGCGATGTTCGCGCCCCCAATCGTCGACGCCTGCGTGGCCAGCTGCACCTGCTGATTGCTCAATAGCGTTCCAGTGCTCTGCAATTGATTCAGCGACGCCCCGTAGGAAATTCTCTGCGCGTCGAATTCCGACGCGGCCTGGCCGAACGTGGTGTTCGCCGCGCCAATACCCGTATTGGTTTGCACCGCGGTGATCAGCTGGCTCAGCGACCCCAGCAAATTTCCGGCCGGGTTCAAAAACAGCTGGTTGCCGGGTGCATTCACGCTCACGCTCTCGCCATTCGCAATTTCCACCGAAGTCACCGAACTGTTCCCTGCATAATCCACGCCGTTCGGCGACGCGGCATCGAGCGTAAACGGTTCGGTATCCACTAGCGTTCCGGAAAAAAGATACGTTCCGCTGTACGAAGTGTTTCCGATCCCGATCAACTGCTGCTGAATGGATTGCAGGTTGGCAACGATGGCCTGGCGATCCTGGTCCGACAAAGTGGAATTCCCCGCTTCCACGCCGAGCGAAATTGCCTGATTGACCGCCGTTACCGCCGAGCCCAGCACGGAATCCGCGGTCTGCAGCCGCGCCGTCAAATTGCCGATATTTTGCTGGAAAGTGTCGGACTGCGCGCTGGCCGCGTGATTCAGAATCAGCGATTCGATTCCCGCGGGATTATCGGCAGGCGCGTTGATCGATTGCCCCGAAGCCAGTTCCGTGTTCTCGGTGTCCAGGTTCTGCTGCACCGTGTCGAGGCCCGCCAGCAGGTCCGGCAGAATGTTCGGATTGGCTCGGATCGCGATGCTCATGCCGTGCTCGCCGCCGTCCCGAGACTGATGGCCGTCTGGTACAGCGTGGCAATCACGCTGGCCACCTGCGCTGCGGCCTGGTACGCGTTCTGATACAACACCAGATTCGCGCCTTCGTCGTTCAGCGAAACTCCGGATTCAGCGCTCTGCTGATCCTGCAGTTGCTGCGTAATCAACTGCTGCCCGGAAAGACTCGAGCTGGCGTCCGATATCGAGTTGCCCACCTGAAACACCAGGCTCGCGTAATAATTGATCGGAGTTTGCCCCGCGACGATCGTTTGATTCTGCAGATCGGCCAGCGCCGTCGCGTTGGCATTGTTTCCCACGGTGCCGTCGCTGCTGGCGGCTACCAGCGAAGGATCGGTAAGCGCTACCGTCAAGTTCGCCGCCGATGCCGCCGTCGGCGGCGCGAAAAAATTCCCGCCCGCCGCCCCATTCAAATCAAATCCAGCTGCATTCTGGGTGTTGGTGGCCGTGGCAATGTCCGCAGCCAGAGTGTTGACTCCGCTGGCAATCGACGGCAGCTGCACGTCGCGCAACTGCAAGTACCCGGCCAGCGAGCCGGATTGAATGTTGGAGGTGATGTCGTTGCCCTGGGAGTCGAACACGTCTTGAAATCCGGTGGTCGGATCTGCCGAAGTTGAAAGTTGGAAGGACTGTGCGCCGGTCAAGAGCAACGCTCCGCTGGTGGTGGTAACCGTCAAACCATTCTGATCGGCGGAGATCGACTGCACGTCCACAATTTGCGAGAGCTGGTTCACCAGCTGCGCCCGCTGGTCCAGTAGTTCATTCGGTGCGCCCGTCGCCGGCGAGGCGCCCGCAATCTGCCCATTCAAAGCCGCAATTTGTGAGGTCAACGTATTGATCTGCGTGACGCTTTGCACCACTCCCTGGTCCGCCGCCTGCTGCTGGCTGGTGATGGCCTGCGAAGTCAGATGAAATGCCGTAGTCAGGCTCTGCGCCGCGCTGATGGTCGCCTGGCGCAAACCGGTGTCGGTCGGGTTCGCCGCCAGCGCTTGAAACGAATTGAAAAACTGGCTGATCAGGCTCTGTAAACCGGATCCCGCCGCTTCGTTGAAGACGGGCTGCAACTGAGTCAGCCCGCTGACCTCCGTCTGCAGCTGGCCCTGGGTCTGTGCTTCCTGATTCAAACGCAACTGCAGCAGCGAATCGCGAATTCCCTGAATTCCACTGAGCTGCACTCCCGTTCCGTATTCCTGGTTGCCCAGATCTTCCACCGGAGCTTCGCTCAGCTCCGCCACTTCGCGGGAATATCCCGGAGTGTTGACGTTCGCGATGTTGTTGCTGGTCACCGCCAGCGCGCCCTGATCGGTATCGAGCGCCGACAGCACCGTATACAAACTGCTGCTCAAGCTCATAGCCGGCGGCCCGCGCTTTGCAGCTCGTTCCGCGCCCGCGGCGGACCGTAAATCGGCGAAAGCGTCGCCATCGCATTACTCAAAATATTCAAGGTTCGCTTGGTGCCGTCCAGCAAAACCGTGTGCGAATGATTCAGATGTCGAATCTCGCCTTCGGCCACCGCCAGCGCCGTGAGCACCCTCCGCAAACGATTCCCGGACTCAGGATCCAAACTCTTTATCCAGGAACTCAGCGTCCCGGCGTTAATCGGCTCGCTGGGGCTGGCCGATAACGCGCTCCACACCGCCGACCGCTCGTCTTCCACCACTTTCAGTTGCTGGCAGGTGAAAGTCTGCGCGCTGATATGTGCGTAGATCGCTTCGAGGTCCATGCTCACGAACGCGCTGCGGCAGGCGGTCAACTCTTCGCTCAGTTCATGCAGCAGTTTGAGCTTTCTTTCCAGCAGATCGGCAAGTCGGGTGATTTCCAGTGACATTCCGCCAGCTTTGGCCCGAAACCCCTCAGGCCATGGTGTCCAGCTCGTGCGTTTCACTCTCATCTACTTCAGCCGCGAGGTCCGCAGCTTCTTCCGCAACTTTGGCTTTGGCCGGACTCTTCGCCGATCCTTTTCTGCTTTGCGGCGCGGGCAAATCCGCATCTGCAAATCCGCCGCTTCCCATGATCCTCGCCGTCGGCTCCGCCATCCCGTCCCTGCCGTTTTATCCGTTTGCCGTCGCGTTGGTGCGGAAGTCGCGCAACAACGAATGCGCGATTTGATCGCCCGTCGGCGCAAAACTGCCGTTCTGTATCGCCTGCGTTACCGACGCTACCCGCTCCTGCCGCACCGCTGGAACCGTCGCCAAAGTCGCGCTCAAATTCGAAAGCTGCAGCGCGTCGGAAGATAAATTCGCTTGGTCCGTCGTGTCCCGGACGCTCGCAGACGCCGGCGGATTATTCTTGGCCGCCTGGGTCGACGAACTCACCGCGCTCGATTGCGATGCTGCCTGCGCTTCTGCTGCACTGTGGTCTGGATTAACTCTCATTATTGCTCCCCCGTTGAGAAGCTGCTGCTCACTCCTACCGGCTTATCGGCCGGAAGTAAGAAAGCTTTAATCGCGCGTCCGCAACTCGGCCTTCTTACCTACGCTAATCGGCCTTCTCGCTCGTCTCTTGAGCCGCTGGTGCCCCGGATTGGCCGGTTTTAATGCCGGAGTCGATCTCTGGATGCTTGCTAACCAAGCTACGTACCAGCATTTCGCCGATTCCCAGGCCTTTCCCCGACGAAATTGCCGCCGAAATCGCCTGCATCCCCAACTGGTCGAGCGTACCCTTCCCCGGGTCCGTATCTTCGTCGCCGGAGAGCCCGCTATCCTTCATCGCGCTCCACCAACTCGAAATCAGGCTCGCCTCGAATTCAGCTGCCGCCTTCCGCAGTTTTTTGACTTCAGCCGTCTCCGGCTGCTTAGCGGCGCCAGCATGTAAGTGCACCGGGTGGTTCCGGTCGACCGACGAACTCGGCGTTGCCAACCTCGTTGAAAACGCTCCCAGCCGCAAATCCATCAGATCACCTCCAATTCAGCCTGCAATGCGCCCGCAGCCTTGATGGCTTGCAAGATCGCCACAATGTCCCGCGAAGTCGCTCCAATCGCCTGCAGCCCGCGAATCAAATCCTCCACCGTCGCGCCTTCTTTCAAGCGCACGGTCTGTGCCGGCGATTCTTTGGCTGCACCGTCGTTTCCGGCACGACGACCGTGTGCCCGCCTTTCGAAAATGGCGAGGGCTGCGAAACCGCATAGGTGGTCTTGATCTCCACCGCCAGGCTGCCTTGCAAAATCGAACACGCTCCCAGACTCACCTCGTTGCCCAACACCACCGTGCCGGTCCGCTCGTTGACCACGACCTAGCAATCAACGGCACCGCCACCGACACGTCTCCCAACCGCGCCAGCAATGAAGAAATCCCGTCTGGCATAATCCCCGAGCCATTCATTTCCATCCGGCTGCCATCGACCGCGATGCGCCACCGGACGTCCAAATTCCGATTGATCGCCGCCGCCGCATCGCGCGCGACGGCTGAAGTCCGGTTCGCGCAGCAGCATCGCAATGCTGGTCATATGCGAAATATCCACGGACGTATCGCGCTCGACAATCGCGCCATCGGGGATCCGCCCGACCGTCGGATGATTCACCGTCGTCGTATTCCCGTGCGTGCCTGCGGTATAGCCGGCCAGCACCAGCGGGCCTTGCGCCGCCGCATAGGTCTGCCGTCCGAGCGCGCAACGGCGTGAGCAGCAGCAGGCCGCCTTCTAGATTTTGGCGTCTCCAATGGACGAAACCGTGACATCAATGCTGGTCCCGGCCGCGCGAACGGCGGCAGCGTCGCCGTAACAAAACGCCGCCGCCACATTGCGGATCTGCACCGAGGCGACCGGAATCTGCACGCCCATGCGCTCCAGAATATTGGCCAGTGTTTGCGTCGAGAATTGCGTTTGCTGGCAGTCGCCGGTGCGCTTCAGCCCGACGACCAGCCCGTAACCGACCAGCATGTTGTCGCGCACACCCTCGACCGTGGAAATATCGCGAAGCTGCACCTGGCGTGGAGATTTGGTGTCTTCGGCAGAAAACGTAGGGCCGTAGGTGGGGTGGGCGGCGACGGTTTGTCGTCGCGGCTCGGACGTGCAAGTTGCCGAGGCGTCGCTGTCGCGCCGGCGAAGTGAGGACGCGCGAGGTCCAAGTGCCAGCGCGTCGTACTGATTTTCGAAGCATGATCGAAGATTCTCTTAAAAGCCCAGATCGAACAAAATGCGAACCAGGATGTTCGGCGGATGCGTGCCTTCGGTGATCACGCCGTGCCTTCGAGCGTCACTTCGAAATGGCTGATCTGCGTGGAGAGCACGATGTTGTTCGGTGACAGATCGCCGGGACGGATGATCCCGCGCAAGAGTCATGGTCTCGGTCTGATCGGTGGCGCGTACCTGGCGCTGGGCTTCGAATGACCATCATGCCATTGGGCAGCATTTCCATCACGATTGGCGCTAAGCCGTAGTGAGGGATCGTGGTGAAAGCCGTCTGGCCTTTGCCGTTGAGAGCTCTGCGCCGAGTTCGGCGAGAAAAGATTCTGCATTGCGGTGTCGCCCCGGTGGCGCCGAAGAAACGCAGTGATGTTGGACGAAGCGGAGAAAGTCCGCGCGGTCTGCACGCTGCCCTGCTGCGCGGAAGTGGTCGATTCCGCGAGCTGAATCGTCACTTCATCCCCGACATACCGCGCCTTCAAATCCGCAGCCATATCCGAAAGCGGCGTGTTGGCCCGCCACAAACTTCCGGTCGTGCCGGCGCTGGCCGGCACCGTCGCTCGGGCCAGCTTCAAATACGCATCGAGCCGGTCCGGCTGCGGCTGTCCCAGATATTCTTTTATCTTTTTGATGGTCTGCGCCTGGCAGGGCCCGGCCCCGCCCGCCAACACCGTCATCCACGCCAGCGCCAAGACGAACTTTCCGGAACTTCGCGGCCACCCTCTCATTTCCTGCCTCCTAATTCTCAAGCTCAGCCAGCTCCGCGCTGACCAGCGTCGCGCGCAGCACTTTGCCCGTCGCCAGGCTCCGCACCCGAATCTTTTGTCCCACTCGTCCCACATCCAGCGTCAGCGCCGGAGTCATAATCCGCATGCCGGTTGCGAAAAAAACCAGCTCTAGCCGGGAGCCCTGTTTGACCGTGTCCGCCGGATCGCTGGTGCTGGCCGGCCGCGCAATGCTTTCCGCAACATCGCGGGCTTCGACCGCCGGCTCAACGTGCCTGGCCACGGCATCCGGTCCCGCGTGCCGGTGTACCGTGATCCAGAACGCCAGCACCTTCGGCTCCGACGGGATCCACATGCGCACTTGAAAATTCGGCCCGCCCGCATCCTCGACCCGCAGAACCTCCAGGCGCGCCGCCGGATCGGTTACCAGCACCTCGCCCGGAGCTTCGATCTGATCGAGTGACATTTCTCTCGACCACGATGCCAGCCCCGCGCTGCCCTGGCCCGCGAGCGCCTGGCGAATCTGCTCCCGTCCGAGTGGCTGCGACCAGCGCGTCACATCCACTTCATCCGGCACCACTAACTGCGCCAAAAGCTCGGGCGAACCGCGCAGCGTGCGCACAATCTCGTACCTTTCGAACCTGCGGTGCGAGCCCGGTAAAGGCGAATTTCCCAGCGTGAATGGAGCGGTGCGCGTGCGGAGCTCTTCCGAAGCGCTTCGCGGCAACAGGTCGGAGAGATACACCGAATCGCCATGGGTCACCACGTTTTCCCGCAGCGTGGTGCGCTCTACCGCGCGTGCCGTGCCGGCCAAGCCCCATGGCAACAGCCAGAGCACCAAGATGGATTGAATGTTGACTCGCACACTCGTCCTTCGCTCGCCCACGCCCGCCACTAGGTCGTCAACCCATTCAGCGTCTGAAACATTTCATCCGCCGCTTTGACTACCCGTGAATCCGCCTCGTACGAACGCTGCGCCAGAATCAAATTGATGAATTCTTCGACCACATTCACGTTCGATTCTTCTAGCGCGCCCTGCTGAATCGTCCCGATTCCTTCCGCACCTCCCGGAGTTCCAATCAGCGGATCTCCCGAAGCTCCGGTCGCCTCGAATAGATTTTGTCCCACGCTGTTCAGCCCCGTCGCATTCTGGAACGTCGCCAGCTGGATCGCTCCCACCTGCGCCGGCGTCTGCTGCCCCGGAATCGTTACGCTCACCGTCCCATCGCTTCCCACCGTAATGGTCAGCGCGTTTGGCGGAATCGTAATTCCCGGCTGCACCGGATTTCCATCCGAAGTCACCAGATTCCCCACGTTATCCACGCTGAAATTTCCCGCCCGCGTATACGCAATCTCTCCGTTCGGCAGCAGCACCTGAAAAAATCCGGCGCCTTGAATCGCCAGGTCCAGCTGGTTCCCGGTCGAATCGAAGTTTCCTTCCTGCTGGATCACTTCGGTCGCCGCCGGACGCGAGCCCAGCCCGATCTGCAGTCCCGCCGGAATAATGGTCTGCTGCGTGTTCGGCGCGCCCGGAGAAATCAGGTTCTGATAAAGCAAATCCTCAAATTGCAGCCGACGCCGCCGGAATCCGGAAGTGCTGCTGTTCGCCAGATTGTTGGCGATGTTGTCCAGGTTCAACTGCTGCGCTTCCATTCCGCTCGCTGCCGAATACAGTGCACGAAACATTTCATTCCCTCCGAAGAGTCCTAATCCCGGGCCATGTCTTCGATCGCCGTCTTGTCCAAATCGTTTTGAAAAACCGAAAGCGTCCGCTCCAGCAATTCCGCGTGCCGCTGCAAGGCCATCATGGTCGCGGTCTGCTCGATCGGATTCAGGTTGGCCGATTCCAGCATGCCCTGGCTGACCGTCGACTTCGCCGCCGTCGCGGCCGCCCCGTCCGGCGCCGCGAAATCGCTGTTGCCCTCCGGAGTCAACTCCTCGGCGCCCGCGAATTCCACCAGCCGCACTTTCCCCGCGACGGCGTTGTCTACCGCTACGGTTCCGTCGCTCGCTACCGATACTTCACCGCGCGGCAGTACGATCGGCCCGCTGGCCCCCAGCACCGCTTCGCCCTGGTCATTCACCATCGTGCCGGACTTGTCCGCATGAAACGATCCGTTGCGCGTGTAACGCACCCCCCGCGCGGTCTGCACTGCGAAAAAACCCGGGCCGGTAATCGCCAGGTCCAGATTGCTTCCGGTGCTTTGCAAACTCCCTTGGGTCAAATCGAGATGCGCGCCGCCCAGCACGCCAAAATCATTGATCGCCCGATTCAGCGGCGTTAGCGGCAAGTCCGCCAGATTGGCAGTCACCGCCGAATAAAATTCTCGCTGGCTCCGGAATCCGGTGGTGTTTACGTTCGCCAGATTATTCGCGATCACATCGAGTGCATCGAGCCGCGCGACCAGCCCGGCAAACGCCGCGTAGTATCCACTGTTCATGTTTGGGTTCCGCCGCGGTGCTGCACTGCAAGGAGCGAGCCAAAGCAGGTGAGCTTTTCACATGAGAAAAGTTGTTGGTTTTGCGGGCGATTGAAGAGAATTGCGAAGGCGGCTCGCGCTCGCTCGGCAAGCTGCGCAATTCCTGCGCGGCAATCTCGCGCCGGCGGCAAAATGTGCCGTCTTTAATGCTGCAGAAATCTTGCGTGGCAAAGCTAACTAACGATTCGCTGGCGGGCTCGCCTTATCGCCTTGCCAATCGAGCAACAACGTTCTCAAGCGGTCTTTACCCAAAATCACCACCGCTTCCTCGACCGAGGTTATAAACGTCCCCGAAGAGATCGATGCCGACGTCCCCGCACGCAGCAAAAATGACTCGAACTCCGGGCACTCCCGAATCGTTTCGCTGATTTGCCGCAAATCGATGGCGCTCTGCGCTAGAAACGAATTCAACCGCCAACGAATTTCTTCCGCGCGCCCCGCCTGCGGATCGCACACTTCCGCGACACCGGTACATCCGGATGTCCCGCCGCGCCGCCTGGCACTCGGAAAATCCTTTCTTGCTCTTTCGAACTTGCTTGTTACGCGACTATCGAGCACATGGGGCATGCCGCAACCAGGATCGCCGGAATTTCGTTCACTAGAATTATCGGCAAGGCCCGTTCTGGCTTTAACCCCTTAAGGAGTAGATGTCGAGAAATGAAACATGAAAATGGCTCAAAACCCCGGGTCGGGCCGGTTCGATACCCGAAATAGCAGGTCCCAGGGCCCGCGCTCGGTCTTTAGCCGGATCCACAGGAAACTCCGCGGACGCGCGATCAGCAGCTCCTCGGCATCTACCTTCGCTGCCTGGTCCCGAATCGTCCGCGCGATTGCTGCCGCATCGAGCATCGTCTCGAAAACCAGTTCCGACGGCCGCTCCAGCCCGCGAATTCGATGCAGCGCCGCTTCCATCGCCGAATCCGATACCACGCAAGCCCGCGCCCGACGCCCCGCCAGCTGCTCGATCGCCCGAATGGTCGAATGATCGATTTCTTCCGAGAATCCCAGAAACAACAAATCCTCTCCGCTCGCGTAACATACCGGGAGCATCCGTGACGACTCCAACAACGCCAGCGGCAAAGTCCCGGCAATTCCCAGATACCGGTCGTCGAACTCCAGCGGAAACGTGCTGCAACCCCATTGCGCCGCCAGCGCCGCCGAAATATCCTGCGCCGAAGCCAATCCCAGCCGCACCAGCGAACGCCCAAATTTTTCGTTGGCTTTTTCCCGATGCATGCGCAACGCCTGCTTCAGTTGCCCTTCGTCGAGAACCCCTCGCCCCAGCAAAAGCAGCCCGATCGGCACCCGGTGCGGCCGCGGAATTATTTCTTCCACCGGCTGCATCAGCTTTTCAAACACCGCGGCCATGGCCTGCTCGAAACAGTCCAGGCTGCAGTACCAACGCCCCTGCAGCAGCACGCCGCCATTGCGTTTGCGCAACAGCCTCTTCCAAAACCCCTGCACCGGACACGCTGGATTCTCACACTTTTGCTCGGTCGCGCTGGCGTAAATCTCCGGCAAGCGGAATGCCGAAAATCTTTCGATGGTATTGTGCGGCTCGATCTCGTTCACTTTTCCGCTCGCTCCCGTGCGCTGTCCGGCGAGGGCACTTCCACCACCCGCAAGCCGTAGTTTCCATCGACGATCACCACTTCACCGCGCGCAATCACTCGGCCGGCTACCACTAATTCGACGGGCTCCTTCAGCCTGCGGTCCAGTTCGATCACCGAACCTACATGCAAATCCAGAATCTCCCGCAGTTGCAGTTCGCGCTGGCCGAATCGCAGGCTGGCTTCCACCTCGACATCCAGAACCAATCCAAAGTTTTTCGCGCCCGTAACCGCCGGCCCTCCCGACTCGTTGCGGCCCACCTCGCCCGCGTCGGGAATCGTGGCCTCGGTATCTCGCGGATTTTGCGGCGTACTGTCGGCACTCATGAATTTTCGCCTCCCGCGGCTTCTCCCGCGCTTCCCGCCCGCTGCAATACCGCTCCACGCGAAGCTCCGCAACTGACCGGGGCGCCCGCAAACAGCGGCTGCCCGTTAATCGAAAAACTCATCGGTGCTCCCACCGCATGCGGCAACGTCAAAATAACTCCCGGCGCCAGATCCACCAGCTCCCGCACCCGCAGCGCCAGCTTGGGAATGTTCAGTTCGCCGGTCAAGCGGCAGTCCAGCACCCGCTGACGCAGCCGCTGATCTTTCGCTCGCTGCCCGCCGCGCTCCGGCATCGGCGCGTCCTGTCCCAGTAAACGCAATAGGCGGCTGGTGATCGCCGACGAAAACACCAGCGTGAACAGCCCCCGAATCTCGTTCAGCACCAGTTCGAAATTCAGATAAAGCGTTTTGTCTTCCGCCCCGATTAATTTAGGGATCTGATTCTGCTTCAACCGCTTTTGCACCTGGAACTGCACCGGCGCGATCGCTTGCCAGGCCACCTGCAATTCCCGGCAAATCAGCGCCAGCAGCGTTTCCACGATTTGCTCTTCGATCTCGGTCAGCTCGCGCGCTTCAATCGTCCCGCTTCCGCTGCCTCCCAGCAGCAGGTCGATCAGCGGCAGCAATATTCCGACGTCGATTTGAATGGCGGCGCTTTCCGCGGCCGGCAGCGTCGAAAGGTGCACCACGTAAGGCTGTTCCGGCAGCCGCTCGACGAATTCGCGATACGAAACCTGTTCGACTCCCAGCAGCTTGGCCTCGATTCCTACCCGCAGGTAAGCTCCCAGAGAATTTCCTAGGCCGGTAGCAAACGCCTGATGCAAGGCCGAAAGCTGTTTGATTCGTTCCACGCTGAAGCCCGCCCACTGCGAAAAATCGCAATCGATGATCACTCTCGGCGCACTCTCCGCGTTTTCCGTCGGAGGTCTTTCCCCTGGCTTTAGGTTTTCTTCCATGTCCCCGTCTCTGCCGTCGCCGGCACAAAGGCCCTGTGCTGAGGATTTTTCATGGCGCGGTCGAGCGCCTTGAACGCCGGCAACGGCGCCCGCGTCGCGCGTTGTTCCACTCCCGAAGTGAGCTGCTTGGCGTTGAGCAAATCGTGCAGTCGCGCCCGTAGCCGCAGCAGCGCTGTAGTGTGAATTTGAGACACCCGTGATTCGCCGATCCCCAGCACCGCCCCGACTTCTTTCATGGTGAGTTCTTCGTAATGGTAAAGCGCCAGAACCTCCCGCTCGCGTTCCGGCAATTCGCCCACCGCCCGGCCCAGCAGCGTGGTCATCTCCGAACGCAAGGTTTGATGGTAGGGATCGTCTTCATCGGCCCCGGGACGGGTTTGCAGAAAATCTTCGCCAAACCCGGCTTCATTCGTTTCCGCTTGCAAGCTGCCGATGTCCAGCCCGCGCAAATCTCCCAACAGATGCTGCAAAGCCTCGAGCGTGACTCCCAATTGCGCAGCGATCTCTGGCTCAGTCGGATCCCGCTTGAACGTCGCTTTGCACTCGGAAATCGCCTGCTCTAGCCGCCGCGCTTGCCGCCGCAGAGTTCGCGGGCTCCAATCCACCTGCCGCAAGCTATCGAGGATCGACCCGCGAATTCGAAACTCGGCGTAATGCTTCAGCTGCACGTTCTTGCTCGGATCGTACTTCTTGACTGCGTCCATCAGCCCCAGAATCCCGGCATGCACCAGATCTTCTAGCAGCACCTGCGGCGGGACCCGGTCGTGTATCCGCCGCGCGATGTATTGCACCTGCGGCAGGTGTTCCAGCAGCAGCTTTTCACGCTGCGATTCGTCGAGCGCAGTGGCCGGCGGCGGAATCGTCTGCAATGTATTGCTCACTTGGAAATTCTCCCCGCAGCCATGGCGCGTCGCGCTGGCTTTGACCCGATCAGACACAACAGCTCTTTTGATCTCATTGCACGACTCCTAAGGACTGCACCGGCACCACCGGCGGAATCTCGGCCGGCGAAATCACCACAATTCGCGGCACAAAAGGCTCGAGCAGCCGCCGCAAGTGAAACCGTGCCGGACTACCGCACAGCAAAATCGGCGAAGCAATCGCCATCTGGTCCCCGGCCACCCGACGCAAGCTCTCCAGAATTCGCCGTAAAAAAGTCGTCTGTAGCGCCTGCGACTTCCCCGCCGCTCCGGGAACCTCGAAGGCGCGGCTGATCTCATCTTCCAGTCCGGCATCGACGGCCAACACTTTCAATTTGCCGTCCTCTTGCAATAGCGGTTGAATCAACGCACGCCCCAGCGCCTGCCGTACCGCTTCGACCAGCGCCACCAGACTGCGATTGATCGCCGCCGCATCGATCAGCGTTTCCAGAATCACCGGCAAATTGCGAATCGAAACCTGCTCGCGCAGCAGTTGCTGCAGAATTTTTTCAATCTCTCCGAGGCTCAGCACCCGCGGGACCAGCTCATCGACCAGCTTCGGCTGCGTATCCGAAAGCGAATCGAGCAGACGCTTCGTCTCCTGCCGCGTCAGCACTTCGTGCGCGTGACGCCGGATCACTTCGGCCAGATGCGTCGCAATCACCGAAGTCTGTTCCACCACCGCATACCCCGCGCCCAGCGCCACATCCCGCAACTTCGCCGGAATCCAGCGTGCCGGCACTCCAAAGGCCGGCTCGCGCGTCTCCACCCCTTCCAGCGCCACCGGCGCCGATTCCGAACTGATCGCCAACAGCCAATCCTGATACGTTTCGCCCCGCGCAATCTCCACTCCGCGCAGACGCAGCACGTACTCGCGCGGCTTCAGCCGCATGTTGTCCGTGATATGGATCGCCGGAACAATGAATCCCAATTCCGTCGCCAGATGCCGCCGCAGCGCCCGAATCCTCGGCAACATCTGCCCGCCCTGCTTTTGATCGACCAGCGGAATCAAGCCGTAGCCGACTTCCACGCTGATCTCGTCGAGCTTCAACAATCCTTCGAGTTGTTCCTGCATCCCCGGCTTGCGATCGACTTCCGCTTCCTTCGCCGCTGCCGCTACCGGCTCCTTGATCCGGCTTCCCAAAAACGCCAGCCCCGCGGCCAGCACCAAAAACGAAAGCTTGGGCAGGCCCGGAATCAGAACCAGCGTCAACATCACGCCCGAAGCGATGTACAACGGCCGCTGCTTCGAAAATAATTGTTTGCCCAGCTGCGTCCCGATCGGCTCGTCCGAGGTTGCCCGGGTCACCACGATTCCGCCCGCAACCGATACCAGCAGCGCCGGAATCAAGGTCACCAGCCCGTCACCGACCGTCAAAATCGTGAAAGTCGCCAGCGCGTCGCGAAACGGCATCCCCAGCTGAAACACACCAATCAGAAATCCGGCGAAAATGTTGATGGCCGTAATCAGGATGGTGGCCAGCGAATCGCGCTGGCTGAAACGCGCCGCGCCGTCCATGGCGCCGTAGAATTCGGCTTCGCGCGTAATTTGTTCGCGCCGCGCCCGCGCCGCCTTTTCATCGATCGCGCCCGCGTTCAAGTCGGCGTCGATGGCCATTTGCTTGCCCGGCAAGGCATCCAGCGTAAACCGCGCCGAAACTTCGGCGGTGCGTACCGCGCCGTGATTGATTACCAAGTACTGGATCGCGATCAACGCCAGAAACACCACGAACCCCACCACGTAATTCCCGCCGACCACAAATTGCCCGAACGATTCGATCACGTGCCCGGCCGCCGCCGTGCCTTCGCTGCCGTGCAACAAAATTCTTCGGGTGCTGGCTAAATTCAGCGACAGACGAAAAAGCGTCAGTAGCAACAACAGCGTCGGAAAAACCGAAAACTGCACGGGGCGCAAAATCTGCAGCGCGGCCAGCAACACCAGCACGGACATGGTGATGCTCACCGCCAACAACAAATCGAGCAGCACGGCCGGAACCGGGACCAGCATTACGAACACAATTCCCACCGCCGCGATCGGCAGCAGCCAATCGCGCCGCAGATTCGGTATCGGAAGCCTGGGTGCCGTGGTTGGAGTCGTAGTGGCCATGGAGTTCGCTTAAATCGCCGCCGCCCGCTCGGCGGCTCCGTTCCGGCCCGCAGCTTTTCGAGCCGCCGCTTCGCGCTCTTCGCGCAAGCGCGCTTGCGCCCGGTAAATAAACGCCAGGACTTCGGCGACGGCGGTATATAACTTCGCCGGAATACTGCCGCCAACTTCGACGCTGCGGTACAGCGCCTGAGCCAACGGCACGTTCTCGACGATCGGAATTTCGTACCAGCGCGCTTCGCGTTTTATTTTTTGGGCCAGCAACCCTCGGCCCTTGGCCACCACCACCGGCGCCGCCATTTTGTCCGGAATGTACTCGAGGGCCACCGCGTACTCGTCCGGGTTAGTGATGATGACCGTCGCGCGCGAAACTCGCTGCAGCATCTGCCGCCGGCGGATCTCCCGCCGACGCCTCTTGATTCGCCCCTTGGTCTGCGGGTTGCCGTCGAGGTCTTTGGCCTCGTCGCGCACTTCTTGCTTCGACATCCGCAGCGAACGCTCGAAATTGATTTTCTGCAACGCGTAGTCCACGCCCGACCAGACCAGCAGCACCAGCCCGCCCTTCCAGGCAAATTCGAACAAAGTATCCCGCAGCCAATCCATCTCCACCGGCAGTCCGAACTGCGACGAATGCAGCAGCCGCATCCATTCGCGCATCAGCATCGAAATTCCCAGGTAAGCCAAAAACGACAACGGAAAAAGCGATTTCAAAAGCGGGCTTAAACCCGCCACCGAAAATATTCGCGACAAATTGTTCACCGGGTTCAGCTTCGAGCCCTTCAGTTGCAACGCCTGCGGCGCAATCACCAACCCGCCCTGGGCCAGGTTTCCCGCGGCGGAAATGCTCCAGGCCAGGGCCAGCGGCACTGCCGTCCAGCGCAGCACAGTCCAGGTAATTTCGTGGGCCAACGGAGTGATCGAATGCAAATCCGTGTTCCCCGTCCGCGCCAGCAGATCTCGAAAGACGTCCTTCCACACCGGGATCCAGCCGGCTACTCCCCAACGCAGAAACAGCGCGACCGCCAGCAACCCCAGCGCCGAAGGCAGCTCGCGGCTGCGCACAATCTGGCCTTGCTCGCGGGCCTTCTCTCGGCGGCGAGGTGTGGCACGCTGGCTTTTGTCGTCGTCAGCCATAGCTTGGAAGTCCTAATGCGCCGCGGAAACCGCAAGCAAACTCTCGAGCGTCGTCAGCGCGTGATAGAAATAACGTTCCAGCAGTTGCGGCCAGAACCCGACGATCCCGTACAGCACCAGCAAACCCAGCAACACCTTGGTCGAGATTCCAAACAGCAACGCCGGAAATTGCGGCGAAGCTTTGCTCAGAAAACCGATAGTCACGTCGGCCAGCAGGGTCGCGAACAAAACTGGGAACGCGATCTCCGCGCCCACCAGCCACATCGCTCCCGCCGCCTTCAAAACCTGCGGCGCCGGCACCCGCGTAGTCGCGAAACTTCCCGCCGGAATCATCTCGAAACTCATGGCCGTCGCGCGCAGCAGCCAGCGCTGCACGCCGAGCTGCATGAAAATCAGCAGCGCCGCCAGGGTATGGAACGTCGACAGCACGGTGACCTGTACTTGCGAATTCGGATCGATCACGTTGGCCAGCGAAAATCCAAACTGAAAACTGATCACCTGCCCCGCCAGCTCCATGCCGTCAAAAACAAATTGAGTGGTAAATCCCAGCAACAGTCCCAGCGCCGCTTCGCTCAACGCCATTCCCGTCCAGGTGCTGACGCTCGGCGCCGGCCCCGCGCCCGGCGCTCCGTACAGCGGCAAAAGCAACATGGTCAACATCAACGTCAGCCCGCCCTTCACGCTGCTGGGCAGCGCGGTATTTCCAAAAAAAGGAGCGAAAGTCATCAGTCCGCCTACCCGGATGGCGACCAACAGCGCGTGGCTGATAAATTCCGGCATCTCGTTTCAGCTCTCCTCCGGTTCGATTGCTTCTACGCGCCCACTTATTGTGCGAAGTGCCGGAAATTTCCGAATAGCGCGACGGTGAACATCACCAGCTTTCGGGTCATCCAGGGCATCAGCCAGAATGCGAACGACCCCACCGCCGCGATGCGCGGCACGGTCGAAAGCGTCGCGTCCTGCATCGAGGTCAGCACCTGCACCAGGCTGATCAACGCGCTCACCACCATCGCCGCCGCCAGCACCGGCGCGCTGATGATGAACGCCACTTCCAGCGTTCGCCGGGTCAGCTCCACCACTTCATTCATCTCCACAAGGGCTCCTCTTCCAGCGATGTCCGGCGTTGTTCGGCGACTTTGCTCAAAACCGTTAGTAAAAACTTTTCAGCAGCGATCCCGCGACCAGGTTCCAGCCGTCGGCCACCACAAACAGCAGAATTTTCAGCGGAGTCGAAATAATCACCGGAGGCAGCTGCATCATGCCCACTGAAGTCGTGATCGCCGCCACCACCATATCCACCACCATGAACGGCAAATACAGCACCGCCCCAATCTGAAAACCGGCTTTCATCTCCGAAAGGATGTACGCCGGAATCACCACCCGCATCGGCAGGTCCTGCGGCTTTTCCGGCCGCGGCAGATGCGCGATCTCGGTCAATAGCGCCAGATCTTTTTCGCGCGCGAACTTCAACATGAAATCCCGCAGCGGTGTTGACCCGCGCTCGATCGCCTGCATCGCCGTAATCTCGTGGCGCTCGAGCGGCTCGACCGCCGCCTGGCTGATCTGCACGCCCACCGGCTGCATGATGAAATAGGTCAAAAACAATCCGAGACCCAGCAAGGTCTGATTGCTTGGCGAGTTTTGCGTTCCCAGCGCCTGCCGCAAAAAATGGAAAACGATGATGATCCGCACGAACGGAGTCATCGACAGCAGCAGCGCCGGTAAAATCGTCAACAGCGTCAGGACCAGAACAATTGTCCAGGTCGTGGTATCCGTCGAACCCGGCAGCTTCAACGGCAGTCCCCCCAACCCGTTCTGCGGCTCGGGTCGCGCCGCACAAACGCCGGCACTCAGCAAAGCAAGCGCGCCAGCCCCCGCCAGGCGCCCCAGCGCCGCCGACACCGTCGTTCGCTTTGAATCGAATCTGCGCAAACTCTTACTCCTCATCCGCCGCGCGATCGCTTCGCTCGAATTCGGACTCGCGCCCCGCGCCCGTGCCCGGCAAGGTCGCCAGCAAACCCAGCGAAGTGCTCGTTCCGCCCACCAGAAACCGCTGGCCCTCGCAACGCACCACCGCCAGAAAACCGCGGCTGCCCAGCGAAAGCGTTTCGCAGACTTCGAGCTTCGCTGGACTGCGCTTAAACCTGCCGCGCGCCAGAAGACGCAGGCTCGCGAAGCCGCTCCGCATCGCATCCGTAATCGCCGTCATCATCGGCACCGCCCCCACCACCCTCATCGCCGGTTTCCCCTTCCGCTCATTCCAAATCCGCGATCCGCAACGCCAGCCGCTCGCCCACCACTTGAAATTCCGCCCAGCCAATAAATGTCCCGGCCACCGACACCGGTATCGCCAGACCCGCCGCGTGGGCCGTAGCCAGAACCGTTCCCGCTTGCAGCTCGCAAAGCTCCCGCAGCTTCAAATTCTTGAAGGCGATGGCGGCCGTCAGCTTCACCGGGACCAGAACGATTTCGCCCCACTCCTCGCGCGAACTTTCAACCTGCGTTCTCGAGTCCGCACCCGCGGTGAACTTTGCCGTGGTCGTGGTCATCAGTGCTGCACCAGAAATTCGGTGAAATACACTTCGCGGCACCGAATTTCCGGCGCGCGCTCGCGAATCGCATTCAACAAATCGTCTTTCAACTTGCTCTTCCCTTCCGGTGTCAGCAGTTCCTCCACCGAACGCGTCGCCAGCACTCCCAAAATGATGTCCCGCACCCGCGAAACATTGGTGGCCTGCGCCGGGCTGTCCTTCATTTCCACGCCCAAACCCAGATCGATTCCAACCCGCAAATATCCGTTCCCCGAAATGCTATTCAAATTGGTTACGAAACTGTCGAGGTGCAGCAGGCTTTTGACCTCGCTGTTCGCCGCGTCCGCGTCGGTTGCCTGCACCGTGGCCTCCCGGTGCCAGTACCAAATCCCCAGCGTCAACCCCAGCACCACTACCACCGCGAGCCAGGAGTTCCCGGTGCTGCTTCGTCCTACTCGCGTCGCGGAGATAGAGCCTTCGGCCATGGCGTGGGATGGTTCACGGGCGTTCATTGCAATCAGGGAACCGAAGGGATCGGGGGAAATTCGCGCGCGATGAACTGAACCAAATCTATATGCAGCACTTAGCGTGCTGCTGCAGACCCCGCAACCGAAACTGCCGGAGGCCGGCGCGATTTAGATAGGAATGTTGGCGAATGCTAATGAAGAATAACTGAAGGTGAGCCCCGGCCTCGCGGCTGGACTCACCCCTCCCAGCATTTTCAAATCTGTGCCGCCTACTGAATCAGGTTAATCGTGTCCTGCACGATCGTATCAAGCGTGGTCACCACCTTGGCATTCGCCTGATATCCGCTCTCGGCCACGATCAAGTTGGCGAACTCGGTCGAAATGTCCACGTTCGATTGCTCGAGCGATCCACCTTCCAGCGTGCCGCGTCCGCCCGTTCCGGCCACTCCAATATTCGCCGCCCCGGAAGCCAGTGTGGCCACAAAATCGTTCGACCCAATCCGTTCGAGCCCCTCCTGGTTCGCGAAACTTGCCGTCAGCACCTGGCCCAATGCCTGGGTCTGTCCGTTGCTGAACGAACCTTCGATCGTTCCATCCGGCCCGACCGAGAAATTCAGCAGCGAGCCGCTGGCATAACCATTCTGCAGCGTCGCTGACGTGGTCGATGGCGTCGCCACCTGGGTCAGCAGGCTGTTGTTATTCGCGTCGTATAAATTCCAGTTGAAAGTCAGCGCGTTCGCTCCGTCGGCCAGGTTCGGGGCGGTGATTCCGGTGACGTTAGCCGCCGGGGTGAGCAAGTCCCCGTTCCCGTCGAAAGTCAACGCTCCGGTTTTCAGCACGGTTGACCCGGTTCCCGCTGCGCCCACATCCGCGTTCGGGATCGAAATCGAATAGGTCCACGCACCTGGCGCCGTGTTGGTGAACGAGTAAGTCAGCACATGCGCCGCTCCCAGCGAATCGTAAACCGTCAGCGCCGTTTGGTAAGTGCTGCCCACCGCCGCCTGCGCGTCCAGGTTGGTGCTCAGCTGCGTCGAGGTCGTGGCCACCGGATCATTGATTACCGACGAGGAAATCGTCAGCGGACCAGGCGTCGCATTCGAATTGACCACGCCATTCACCGCCGGATAGCCCAGCACCTGCGTGCCGTCCGCTGATACCAGTGTTCCGTTAGCCAGTACCGACAAGTCGCCGGCGCGGAAATATACCTGCTGCCCGTCGTTGGTGCCCACAAAAAAACCATTGCCCTCAATCGCCACGTCGGTATTGACCCCGGTGTTCTCGATGTTTCCTTCGGTGAAATTTGCCGGAGTTGCACCCACCGCCACCCCCACTCCGACTTCGAGCGGGTTGCCGTTACCGCTGGTGCCAAATTGCTGGTAGAACAAATCCTGAAACGATGCGGTCGTCCCTTTGTACCCAACGGTGTTCAGATTCGCCAAATTGTTGGAGATCACCGCCAAATCCTTCGAATTCGATTGCAGCCCGGAAAGCGAAGTATAAAAAGAAGCCATGTCATTCCTCCTTGGAAAGCTTTAGAAAAGTGTGGTTCCCGGAACTCCGCCGGTGATCTGGGCCGCGGCGTTTTGCAGCGCCGCGGTCTGCGCCGCAGCTTGCGCTTGCGCGTTGGTTTGTCCTGCCGTTTGTACCGCGCTGGACGCCGCGGTCGGTGAAAGCGTCTGGTTAATATCGATCAACTGCTGCAGCTGGTTGAATTGCACCAGTTGGGTCAC
Source organism: uncultured Acidobacteriota bacterium (assembly GCA_963711325.1). Lineage (GTDB taxonomy): Bacteria > Acidobacteriota > Terriglobia > Acidiferrales > UBA7541 > Palsa-295. The sequence continues at coordinate 1,715,394 of CAVQDR010000003.1, forward strand.
GAAGGTCGTCGGATCGATCGGGTTCAACGGGTCCTGCGCCTGCAACTGCGCCGAAAGCAGCGTCAGAAACGAGTCGCCGGTTAATTGATTGCTCGGCGGCGCCGCCGTCGATCCACTGCTCGACGAATCGTTGCGCTGCACCGCCGCTGCCGCCGGCGCATGGGCCGTGGTTTGCGCCTGCGAAAAAATCGGGTCGACCGTATTAATGGGCAACATGATGTAGCCTCCTCAGTTCCAAAGTCGTTAAGCGTGAATGCTGATTCTTCCGTAGCCCGCGCCACCCATCTGCGCCGCGTCCGCCGGACTGCTGGCGCTCAGTTCTTCGCGCAGTGCCTCGGCGCTGCGCAGCGGCTGCGACGCTCCCGAGTTCGCCGGCGCTTTGCCGCCGTTGGGATTCTGTTGCTGCGGCGCGGTCCCGCTGCCGCCGGCTCTTTCATGCACCGAATTATTTAGTATCGAAATCTGCTCGACGTGCAGATTCCGATCGCTCAGCGCATGCTGCAACGCCGGCAGCTCGCTCGAGAGCAGCGACTGCACGTCCGAGCGCTGCACGCTGATCGTTGCCGTCAATCCGCTTTGATGGATCGTCGCCCGCAAATCCACCGCGCCCAGCAGCTCGGTCTGCATCGCCACATGCATTTCCGATCCATCCACCCGTTGGTAAATTTCGCTGGCCTTCACCGCATCCGCCGGTCGCGCCGCCTCGGCGAAAGGTAGTGGCAACGCCTGCTGCTGCGGCAGCACTGGTTTTTCGGCGGTCGCCACGCTGGCTCCGCCTGAACTTGGAACCGAACCCTGCACCGTCGTCGCCAAAGCCGCGCCGAACGTCCCGCCCGCACCCTCCGCACCATGTGCCGCACTCACCGCGGTGGCCGCGCTCGTCGCAGCTGACTTGATCGCGGCCGCCAATTCCGCGCCGGTTACCGGGACCGCGGAATTATCCCCATCGCTCGAATCATCCGTCGGCGAATCGCTTCCCTTCTTCCCCGCGCCGCCCTGCGAATTCGACGGCGTTCCGCCCTGCTGGCTGCTCTGTCCTGGCGCTGCATTCTTTCCATCAATCGCGCCTACTCCATTCGCCGGCTGTGGCGTCGGCGCGCTCACTTCGCTCTGCAGCTTGGATTCGAGCTGTCCCACCAGCGTCTGCCGCGCGTCGGAAATCACTCGCTGGTTTTGCGTGTTTAACAGCGCATTCGCGTCCGTGGACGACCCGGCCACGCTCGCTGCCGCTGGATTTTGCGGACTCGCGTCTCGCTGCCCCAACAACGTGCTCTTCGCGTTGCCTTCAATCCTCTCGTCGAAATTGTTCGCCGCCGCCGTTACGGTCCTGCTGGCATGGGGCGCGGCCAACGCCGCGAAAGATTCGAGCGAACTCGTCGCATTCTTCAACGCCACCGGATTTGCAATTCGCGCTGGAAGCGAATTCACCGAATCAAACGGCGATCCAGCCTTTACCGCCGCCAGCGGACGGGCTGGAAATTTCCCATCGCTGCTGTTCGTCCCGGCTCCGCCCGGCGCGCCCGCGGTATGAGCCGGGATGCTTGGCCGCAGCTCGGCCGCGAGCGTCGTCGCCGCTCCTACCGTCCGCCCAATAACACTCGACCCGAACGAATCCGCTGACGATGCTGAAGATGCTGAAGAATTTGCCGGAGAATTTGCCAAAGTATTTGCCGGAATATTTATTTGAGCATTGGTCTGGGAATTTGCCGCGAAGCTCGATAACGCCGGCTCCGCGGACCCCGCCGGAACCTGCCCCGCTGCGTTGCCGGCACCACTCAAAGCCACAACCGCGAGATCATCCGGAGAGTCGTCTCCGGTCGTGGTCGGCTCCGTCGCGTTCGGCGGATTCGCCACTGCAATCGTGTTGGCTCCCACCGCCGGCAGCGCAACAGCAATCGGTTGTCCCGCCAGATTCAACGCTGACGCGTCCGTCGCGCCCGCGTTCTTCGCTCTTTCCGGACGCTTGGCCGCAGTCGCCGCCGCCAGAGCCTTCGAAAATATCGACGGCTTCGAAGACACACTCTGCGCGAAATTTGCCGTTACCGCGTCGGAAGGAGCGGCTGCTTTCGATTGAATCAAGCTCGAATTGAGTGGGGCGGTGAGTATCATGACGGTCTTTCGGCCATCGACCAAAAAGCATCTAGCCAGCCAAAGTCGGTCAAGCTCGGCCAAGGTCGAAGAGATTCGTCAGGAGCATCTAAATGCGGGAGTTAGCGCTGCGAAAACAGCGACGACGGTTTTGAGTTTCGTGCTTTTGCTTCGAAATATTTTATCCGACCGGCAACTGTTGCCCAATCATGCGGCAAAATCATTCAGACTCAGGCTCAATAAATCTTCCGCTTCGCATTAGAAACAGTTCGTCCGCCCGACTCTGCTCCCGCCGCCGCTGCTCCACGCGATACTCGTTCCATTGGCTTTCGCGCAGACTCTCCACAATTTCCCGCTTTTCCCGCGCCGCCGCATAGACTCGCTCCTGCGCCTCGCGCTTTTTCTCGAGATCTTCAATCTGAGCCAGCAACAATCGCTTGCGCTCCACATGAACCGACGCGGCCCAAAGCGAAAAATGAATTTCAGCCGCCGCTACTCCGCCCGCCAACTGCGACTGCGTATCCTCGCGGATCTTCCGGCTCGCCCGGTCCATCGCCGTAACTTCCTGGCGCAGCCGTGCGATTGCGGCGGACAAAGCCAAAAGCCGCAGCCGCTCCATGCGTTCAAAAGCCGAACGCAGCCGCAAGACCGACTGCAATGAAAATTGAAACGCCATTTGTTCAACTCGGCAGAGCCATCAGCCGCGCGCGTGCATCTCCGAGCGGCGAAATCTCATCCTTACCCTGCTTCAGAAAAGCGTTCAGTGCCGGCACCACTTCAATCGCCCGGTCCAGCACCCGGTCCGCGCCTTTCTGGTAGGCGCCCACCCGAATCAGATCGTACGAAGCCGCATACGCGGCGAGCGACTGCCGCAGTTGCTGGATTTTTCGCAACTGCTCCGCATCGCATACCGCCGTGACCAGCCGGCTCAAGCTATCCAGAATTGCGATCGGCGGATAATGATTTTCCGCCGCCAGACGCCGGTCGAGAACGATGTGCCCGTCCAGCAGCGCCCGCACCGCATCCACCAGCGGGTCTTGCTGGTCGTCACCTTCCATCAGCAAACTGTAAAACGCCGTGATGCTGCCCGCGCCAAAATGCCCGGCGCGTTCGATCAGCTGCGCCAGCAGCGAAAAAACCGATGGCGTATAGCCTTTCGCCGTCGGCGGCTCGCCGGCCGCTAGACCAATTTCGCGTTGCGCCATCGCAAACCGCGTCAGCGAATCGACCACCAGCAACACGCTGCATGCCTGGCTGCGAAATATTCGGCCAACGTCGGTCGCCGCCAGCGCCGCGCGCAGCCGCAACAAGGGAGACTGATCCGAAGTCGCGACCACCACTATCGCGCGCTTCAGTCCCTCCGCTCCCAGCGCGTCTTCCACAAATTCGCGCACCTCGCGCCCGCGCTCGCCTACCAGCGCCACCACCGTTAAATCCGCCGAAGTTCCCCGCGCCATCATCCCGATCAGCGTGCTTTTTCCAACCCCGCTGCCGCCGAAAATTCCCAACCGCTGGCCGCGCCCGCAGGTCAACATTCCATCAATCGCGCGAATTCCGCATCCCAGCGGCTCGCGGATCGGCGTGCGGTCCAGCGGATGCGGCGCCGCCTGATACAAACCTCGCCAGTCCGGCGCGCTGTATTCGCCTTTCGAATCGAGCGGCGCGCCAGTCGCGTCGATCACCCGGCCGATCAGCGATTCGCTCACCCGCATCGCCGGACGCAAACCTTGCGTCACCACCCGGTCGCCAAAACGGATTCCGTCCGGCCGGTCCAGCGGCATCGACAGCACCGTATGCCCGCGAAACCCGACCACTTCTCCCGCGTGCACCGAACCATCGGCCGAAATAATCTCGCAACATTCTCCGACCGAGCAAATCGGGCCGACCGATTCCACCAGGAAACCCACTGACTTGGTCACCCGCCCCGAAGAACTCCAGGTCGGAATCTGCTGCAGCCGCCGAAAAAATGGGTCGAGTAACGCAGTTTCATCCGGCATGATCGGTGACCGCCTTCGATTCCGGACGCTGCGCCAGCAAATCGAATAATCCGTTTTCGATTTCTTTTAATTGGTTTTCCAGGTTCAGCTCGGTTCGGCCCATTTCCGTTTCCAGCCGGCAGGAATCCGCTGCCAGCGTTTCGTCGCCGGAAACCTCTGGACGCGTTCGCCACTCGGGATGCGCGTCGAAATACCCGCCCCACGCCGCCACCTGCGAAGGGTGCACCTGCATCCGTACCGGCTGGCTCGCCGCCATTTTTTCCAGCGCCACTCGCACCAACCCGGCCAGCAAAAGAGGCTCGACCTGCGCTTCGCGATGCAAAATCTTCCGCGCAATCGCCAGCGCCAGCGAAACCACTTCCCGCTCCACTCCCTGGAAATATTTGTCGCGCTCCTGCGCAAAATCGCGCAACGATTTTGCGAGTTCATCCCGGCTGCGGGATTTTATCCCTTCCACTTCGGCGCGCGCGTCGGCCTGGCCTCGTTCGTATCCGTCTTGCCGGGCCACCAGCAGACGCGCCTCGTCGTGCTCCTCCACCACCAGCAAACCGGTCAACGCCGCGCTGGTGATTTCCGGCGGAGGCTCGCCCGGAACTTCGCTTTCGGCCACCGCCGCGCCCTGCGCCCCTGCAACCCTCCACCCCGGAGCCGGTGGATAGTTCATGGTCGCGACCGTCATCGTCCCGCGCCTCGGCCAGCCGCCGTCAGACGATCATGGCCTCTTCCGCTTCGTTGTTGAGTACCAGCTTGCCTTGCGCTTCCAATCCTCTCGCGGCCTGCACAATTTCCTGCTGCGCCACAGTCACCGCTTGCGCCCGTACCGGTCCCAGAGCCTCCATATCTTCTTTCAGCATTTCCACCGCGCGCGACGACATGGTCTTGAAAATGTGGTTCTTCAGATCTTCGTGCGCGCCTTTCAGCGCCGTAGCCAGATTCTTTTTGTCCACCGCGCTCAGCAAATCGCGAATTCCGGTTTCCGGCACGCCCAGCAAATCATCAAACGTAAACATGTTGTTGCGAATGGTCAACGCCAGCCGCGCATCTTCCGGCCTCCACCCCCTCCAGAATCGATTTGGTGATCCCCGGCATCGATCCGGTTCAGCAGTTCGGCCGCGTTTTTTACTCCGCCATACGCGCGCCGGCTCTGCTCGCCGAGCGACATATTTCCGGTGCAGAACCATCGAAATTTTCTGCGCCATTTCCGGCGAGAATTGCTGCATTTCCGCCAGACGCTTGACCGACTTTCCCCGCAGCTTTTCCGGCAGCAGCATCAGCAACGAGCCGCGCGTCTTCCCGCCCAGCTGCGCCAGCACCATCGCGATGGTCTGCGGATGCTCGCCCTGGACAAATTTCGCCAAGCGTCTGCGGATCGGCTTTTGCAGCGTGTCGAAATTGCGCGTGCGACTCTTCTCGCTCCTCCATCACCTGCTCCAGCAACGCTCTTGCCGACCTTCCTCGCCCGAAAGCCTTCTTGAGCAGCTCGCCGCAACGGCCGGGCCGCCTTCCGCCAGATAATCCTGGGTCAACGCGAGGCGGTTGATATTCCTGAAGGACCGATCGCCGCCACTTCGGGCGAGCACGTAGTCCGAGTGACGCGATGCTGTTGCGTGACCGCGTGCAGATCTTCCTCGGGAAGTATGCTGTAGACACGCTGGCCGCTTCGTCGCCCAGCAAGACCATCAGAATGGCCGCCTTCTGCAGCTCCGCTCAGCATTTGTTCGCCCGGACATCGTGGCGCATTAGGCTCTGGATCCTTCGTCGAATCCACTGTTTGGATCAGCGGGCTGGCCGCGCCGGCTCGCTTCTTAACCTTCTCGCCAGATGCCGTTTCAGCTTGACCACCGCGCTCGCACGTCGGAATTGGTTGCTGCAAGCTCTGCCTCGAATTCGCCGCGATCTGCGCACGGCTACGGCAGCTGCTTCCGGGCGGTAAGCAGCGCCCCCGTGGGCGCCCGCACGTTCCCGCCCCCAGCGCCGGGCTCCGGCGACGCGCCGTCAATTCGCGAAGCGTCTGTCAGCACCTGTTCTTCACCGGCCGCAAGAGCAAGCAGTAAACCAGCCCGAAGAGCAGCACAACGCCCACGTAGCGCACCAACCGATCCACTTCTGCGACCAGCGAACGACGCGCTCGACCGCTCGCCGGCGGCGGCACGTTTCTCTCCGGGGAGTCTAGAAACGAAATGTTTTGCACCGACACATCGTCGCCGCGCGTCGCATCGAATCCCATCGCGGCCCGAGCGAGATCTTCAATCTGTTTCATTTCTTCAGGCGTGCGCTTGCGGCGCGTCTCGCTGGTCTTTCCTTGTCCTCTTTGATCATCCGACCGCGTCGTCGACCAAAACCGCCGCCGCAATCTTTTGATCTGCCCGGCGGGTCGATCGCTGTGCTTCACAGTTTTGCTCACTGCGAAGGTGCGTGCTCTCGCTGCGCTGCCCGTCATTTCGGAGTCTTCCGAACAATCGGATTCACCGATTCGCGGCTGCCGATTTTCCGCGCGGGCCGCTTGGCGCCGCCGCAACCGCTCCGGGCCAGGGTGGCTTACCCCGCGCCCGCCGCCGGAGCCGGGGGCACATTGCTCGCCGTGCCCGGAATCCCGCCGGAGGCGCGCCGCCGAATTGTTCTTCCTGCAGCTGTCGGGTAACCAGCACCGGGTTGCGTTCGGGTCGTAAAGTTTCCTGCGTGGTCTCGCCGGAAGTTTGGTCGTAGGCCGAGCGTGACGCTGGCCTTCACATGATCCGCTCCCACCACCGGCGCGAGCGTCGCCACGAGCTTTTCGGCCAGCGCGCTTCCAGCTCGACCGGCGCGTAGCCCCGCGGCTCGCTTCCCGGCCTTTGGCGACCAGCGGCGTGCGGCCGTCCGCGCCAATCAGCGTGACATTTTCGGGAGACAGATTATCCACCGCGCTCGCCACGAGATGCGTCACCGCGTTGGTCTGATCGTCCGAAAGTCCGCCGCCCCGCAGCTTCATCACGACCGCTGCTTTGGCCACGCGCTCGCGGTCGCTGAAAAGCGAATCGTGCGGCAGCACCAGATGCACCCGCACCGATTCGACATTGCCCAGCGTCTGAATCGTGCGCTCGAGTTCGCCTTCGAGCGCGCGCTGATAATTCACTTGCTCGGAAAAATCGCTGCCCGCCCAGTTCGGCTTGTCGAAAAGCTCGAACCCCAGGCGCCCGGTCTGCGGCATGCCTTCCGCAGCCAAGTCCAGGCGCGTCTTATCCAGCTGTCCGCAGGAACGCTGACGCTGGTGCCATCGCTCGAAATTTCGTAGGCGATATTTCGCGCCGCGAGCCGCTGCGCCACGTCTGCGCGTCCGGCGCGGCCAGGCCCGTATACAGCGGCTTGAAATCCGCCTTCTGCGTCAATTTCACAAAAACCGCAAAGCACCGCCACCACCAGCGACTGCGGCTACCGCCAGCAGCGTCTTCTGGCTGGACGTGAGCGCTGCCAAAAATTCGCGATGCATCTGTTTGCACGAACTTCTGCCACGGCGCGCTGGCGGCTCGCCACGGCGAATTCGTCGTTCGGCCGTTACGGGATTGAACTCCGCCGATCAGAACTGCATTTGCGAAATCGGTCTGGTATGCCTGAATGATTTTGTTGCGCACCTGCATCATCAGCTGAAACGATAAGTCCGCCTTTTCGACCGCGATCATCGCCGTGTGCAGGTCCTGCCCGTTCCCCTGCAGCATCTCCGGCACCTTCGTCTGCGCGTCCGCTTGCGCTCGCCCACCTGTCCATCGCGCCCTCAGAGCGTCTCGAAAAAATCAGCTATTGCCCCGCTAGGCGCCGTGCCCGCCGCTCGCGCGACCTGCGGATCTGGCGGAATAGCAGAAATCCCTGCCAGTGTGCGCCATCGCTTACCTCGTCATCGTCGCTACGTAGTCTAAGTCTCTATTGCGCGTGCAACAGCCGTCTATCTATTGTCGAAAAATCTAAAGCGCCGAGGAAATCATGTTCTTCGTGGCCTGCACCGCCGAAATATTCGCCTGATAGGCTCGCGCCGCACCCATCAGGTTCACTTCTTCTTCCACTGGATCGATGTCCGGCGAAGACACGTAGCCGTCCGCGTCCGCGTCCGGATGCCCCGGATCGAATCGCCGCAGCGGCGGCAGCGCTATCCGCAACCACATCGCTCGACATTCCACTCCCCGCGCGCTGAAATCGACCATGGTCGCCAGCTGCTGACCGAATGGCATGCCAAAACGGCCGCTGCGCGCCGAAAGACCACGTGCTGCCGCACGTACGGGCCCGCCTTCGGGCGTGCGCGTCGTTTCGGCATTGGCCAGATTGCTCGCCACGACTTCGGCGCGTTCCCGCTCGGCCAGCAACGCCGTCCCGCTGATTGTCAGAATCCCAAAGAGGTTCATGTTTAACTCTCCTGGCCATCGTTGATGGCCCCCCGAATTTCCCGGAATTCCGAACGGATCAATTCGATCGCCGTCTTGTATTGCAGTTGCGTCTGGGCCAGTAGCAGGCCTTCGCGGTCCAGGCTCACGTTGTTGCCGTCCGGCCGCTCGATCAGTCCCTGCACTGTGCGCACAAACGGATGCACGTCGTCTCGAAAATCACTCAGCGCCGAATAACCAAGTTCGTTCTGGATCGCGATGTCCCGGGTCTGATACCCCGGCGTATCGACGTTCGCCAGATTCGAAGCCACCAGCGTCTGCCGGTACGTCGCTAGGTCGAGATAGCGTTCAAGAAACGGAATCGCGGGCGTATCAATCAGGCTGGAACTCATGCGTATCTCCTCGGCGGCAAGCCGTACTCCCGAATCTTGTTGCGCATGGTTCGCGGGCAGATTCCCAGCGCTTGCGCCGCGTGCGTACGATTTCCCCCATGCGCCGCGAGCGTCCGCTCCAGAAGCTGCCGCTCCATTTCGCGCAACGATCCGGTTGCTTCTGATTTCAACGCCGTCTCTTCGGAGCTGGCAGTCTCGCGGTTGACGCTGTCTGCGGCGCCGGCGGAGCTTCCGGCAGACATTCCGGCGGAGGTTCCGGCGTCGAAAAAATCGGCCCCCAGCGGTTTTCCGTTGTGCAATGCGATCGCCCGCCGGCAGAAATTTTCAAGCTCGCGAATGTTGCCGGGCCAGCGGTGCGCCACCAGCCGTTCCAGCAATTCCGCGGAAAACTCCGGAGCAGGTTCGTTCTGCGGCCGGTGCTTCGCCAGAAAGTGTTCGGCCAGCAGCACTACATCCTCCGGCCGCTCCCGCAACGGCGGAATCGTCATCGGCACCACATTCAGCCTGTAATACAAATCCGCCCGGAATTTTCCTTGGTCCACCAGTCTGCGCAACGGCTGATTGGTGGTCGCAATCACCCGCACGTCCACCGGCACCGGACGCGTTTCTCCCAGCCGGTCCACCTCGCGCTCCTGCAAAGTGCGCAGCAGCTTGGGCTGCAGCGGCAACGGCAACTCGCCAATCTCGTCGAGCAGCAGCGTCCCGCCGCTGGCCATTTCGAATTTTCCCGGCTTCGCCGCGATCGCTCCGGTGAACGCCCCGCGCGCGTGCCCGAACAATTCGCTTTCCAGCAAAGTTTCCGGAAAAGCCGCGCAATTCACCGCCACAAAAGGACGCGCCCGCCGGTCGCTCGTCTGATGAATCAGCCGCGCCAGCAATTCTTTTCCCGTCCCGCTCTCGGCTTCCACCAGAACGTCCATCTCCGAACGCGCCACGTGCCGCGCTCGCTCCAGCAACTCCTTCAGCTTTGGCGATTCGCCGACGATGCTTTGATCGCGCACGCTGTGTATCCGGGTCGAAGCTCGAGCCAGCACTCGTTCCGCCACATCGCGCAGCTGCTCGAAACACACCGGCTTCACCAGATAATCGCTCGCGCCCTCGCGAATGGCTCGTACCGCGTCGGGCACCGAAGCAAACGCCGTCAGAAAAATAATTCCCACCCGCGGTGAAATCTCGCGCAACGCGCGCATCACGCCCATGCCGTCCCCGTCCGGCATGCGCATATCCGTCACCACCAGCGGACACGGCGTCCGCCGGAATTTTGCGAGTGCGTCGCTCGCGCCGTAAGCGGACGAAACGTTCCAGCCGTCGCGCGCGAAATGCGCTTCCAGCGCGGCTCGCATCGGCGCTTCGTCGTCCACCACCAACACCTGGTTGCTCATCATCGCGCCACGCCCCCTCGAGGAAGAATGATCGAAAATACTGCTCCGCGCCCCGCCTGACTCTCGACTGCCAACGTTCCGTGATGCTGCTCGACCGCCGCCCGGCACACCGCGAGACCCAGCCCCGGATTTCCTTCGCAGCTTGTGAACCCCGGCTCGAAGATCCGGCTTAGGTCTTCCGTCCGAATCCCCTTGCCGCTATCTTCAAATTCAATCAGCACCTGCTCGAAACTCTCGTAATTCGCCCAACGCAGCCGGATCGTCAGCGTCCCGCCTACCGCCATTGCCCGAAACGCATTGAGCGACAAATTAAAAAATACTTGCTGCAGCCGGTGCGCGTCCGCCGGAATTTCCAGCTCGCCCAATGCATTCTGCAGATCGAATTTCAGCCCCGCCTGGCGCGCCAGCGGCCGCAAAAAATCCACCGAGTCACGCATCAGCCTTCCAAGATTTACCGGAGTGAACTGCGGAACCGGCTGGCTGTGAAATTGAAGAACGTTGTTTACCGTCGCCGACAAAGACCGCAATCCCGCCTGGATGTGATCGGTCCAGCGCCGTAAATCCGGATTCGCCGCGGTGGCGTCGGCCAGCAGTCCCGCAAAAAGCTCCAGGCTGCCCAAAGGATTGCGGATCTCATGGGCCAGGAGCGTCGCCATTTCCGCCAGCGACTCGCGTCGTCGCGCTGCTTCGCTCTCTTCCGCCAGCCGCTTCTCTTCCGTCACATCGCGCAAGACAAAAACCGATTCGCTCGACGAACCCTGTCCCCGCGCTTCGCCCAGCACTGCACAGCTCACGCCGATCGTCCGCCGCCCTGCGGGCGTCGCGATTTCACATTCCTGGGGTTCGCGGCTGACCACGGCCGGAGTGCTCAGCAGTTTGCGCAACGCATCCGGAATCGCAAAAGCAGTGTGCAGATTTGCCGCAGCATTCCACCCGCCCGCCGACCCGTCCAGCAATCTTCGCGTTTCCGAATTCGCCAGCAGCAGCTCGCCGTCGCGGCCCCACACCAAAATCCCGCACGGCAGCCCCTGCAAAATCCGCGTCTGGTATTGCCGCATCCGGATGTTTTCTTCCACGCTCGTCGCCAGATCGCGGTTCTTGGTCGCCAGTTCGGCGCGCAACCGCAACACTTCACCCTGCAAATGTCCGTAGGATTTTTCGAGCGACTCCGCCGCCTGCGTGAACGTCCGAAACGCCAGTTCCAGGCTGCGTTTCGCCGCGCTGGGAGCCTGTGGACGCAGCTTATGAGCTGCTAGCGCTCGTTGCGGATTCGTTTTCTGGGAGATTGCAGTGGATGCCATGGCAAATACTTCCATGCACGGCAGCTTCCACCCGGCAGCGGAGGTTCTTAGAATTCGCTTAGGTCAATTGCGGGAGCATCGCGTCGCCCATCGTCAAATGTTCCGGCTCAATCCGTTCATTCGATTCCGCCAGCACCACCGCGCGCTCGATCCAGTGCTGCAATTCCCGCACGTTTCCGGGCCAGGCGTGCTCGCGCAGCAGGCCAATCGCGGCGGCGCTGAATGTTTTTCGCGCCACCCCCGAATGCCGGCACAAAGCCTCGAGAAAATGGTGAGCCAGTTGCAAAATGTCTTCGCTGCGCGTCCGCAACGGCGGCAGGTCCAATGGAAAAACCGCCAGCCGATAATACAGATCTTCGCGAAATTGTTTTTCTCTCACTCGCTGCATCAGGTCCACATTGGTCGCCGCAATCAGCCGCGCATCCACTCGAAATAAATCCGCGCTGCCCAGCCGCTGCACTTCGCCCTCCTGCACAAAACGCAGCAGCTTGGCCTGCATGCTCAGCGGCAATTCCCCAATCTCATCCAGCAGCAACGTTCCGCCGTGCGCCGCATGAATCCGTCCCAGACGCGCCTGAAACGCGCCGGTGAACGCTCCGCGCGTGAATCCAAACAATTCCGCTTCCAGCAAACTCTCCGGAATCGCCGCGCAGTTGACTACGATAAAAGGCCCGCGACTCCGCCGGCTCACTTCATGAATCCCGCGCGCCACCAATTCCTTCCCGGTTCCGGTCGGCCCCACAATCAATACCGCCGTATCCCGCGGCGCCACCAGCCGCGCCAAACGGTACAGTCTCTGCATCTGCGGACTCGTCCCAATCATTCCCGGCAGCGCCGCGCAATTCTGTTGCAACCGGCAAATCCTCGACCAGCGCACCGACCGCTACCGAAACCGGCGCGGAAATCCGCGCGATCACTTCTTTTTCCGGCTCGGCCTCTGCTTCAACCTCCGCCTCTGCCGCCTCCGATTCTTGCTCCAGAAAATCGATGGCCAGTTGTTCCGCGGTTTCCGTTTTTTCTACCACCACTACCCGCATCAGCGGATACCGCGCATGCACCGTATCCACCAGTTCGCTTACATCCAGATCCTCAATCAAAGGGTCCAGCAGCAAAGTTTTGAACGGGCTCGTCGCCAATTGCAGCAGCGCGTCCGCCCCACCTAATGCCTCCACCGGCCTCAGCGCCGCCGGACTCAGCCGTGCCATCAATCGTTTCCGAAACGCAGCCTGCGAGCTGGCCACCAGAATATTCCCGCGCTGCTCGTGAAGACTTGAAGCGATCGCCGCTGCCATTCGAAGGCTCCTTCACTAACCGAAGAATCGCTGAAACCGAATCGCCGCAATTTTGCTGCTGGAAATGGCCGGGGAAAGCTAGGACGAACTGCCGGCCGCCTTGGCCAGCGCGGCCTCCGCCGGCCGCATTTCGTAACCCACGCCGCGCACGGTGTGAATGAGCTTCCGTTCCGCCGGGCAGTCGATTTTCTTGCGTAGATAATTCACGTAGACATCCACGACGTTGGTCATCGTGTCGTGCGACAGATTCCAGACGTTCTCGATGATCTGCGCCCGGCTCACGCGCTGCCCCGCGTTGCGCATCAAATATTCCAGCAGACCAAATTCTTTCGGCGTCAGCTCAATCGCCCGGCCCGCGCGCCGCACCGCATGTTCCACCCGGTTGAGTTCCAGATTGTCCATCCGCAGCATCGACTCCGGCGAACGCGCCGCCGCGACGCAGCAACGCTCGCACCCGCGCCGACAGCTCCGCAAACGAAAATGGCTTCAGCACCAGATCGTCCGCGCCCAGATTCAGCGCTTCGACGCGCTCTTCCGGCCGGTTGCGCCCGGTCAGGATCAAAATCGGCAGCCGCTCCCGCTTGCTGCGGAAGTGCTGCAGCACTTCCATGCCGTCGGCCTGCGGAAGATTCAGATCCAGAATCGCGGCATCGTAATCGTGCTCCTGAACCAGGCTTTTGGCATTGTCGCTGTCGTCGGTCACATCGACGGCGTAGTGTTCCGCGCCGAAATCCGTTGTTAAGAAATGTCGCGAGAGACGGGTCGGTCTCGGCTATCAGCAATCTCATGGGAAATTCTCCTGAGGAAGGGGAGATACCTCAAGCATTAGAAGGGGAAGAAATGTAGTTAAAGTTAACAGAAGTGTCAAAGCAAATCTTCATTAAGCGCTCGATAAACGGCAGAAGTAAACAACACTGTGTGGAAACGGAGCAAGGCCTACGCTGCAAAATTCCCAGGATGGCTTTAAGGATGAGTCATTTTTTCCGGCTTGACCCATTCGTCGAATTGCTCCCCGGTCAAATGTCCCAACTTTAGCGCTGCCTCCCGCAGACTGGTGTGCTCGTGATGCGCCGTGTGCGCAATTTCTGCCGCCTTGTCGTAACCGATCTTCGGACTCAGCGCCGTCACCAGCATCAGCGAATTGTTAACATTCTCTTCGATGCGCGCGAGATCAAGCTTCATCCCCTCGACCGCATGATCCACAAACGACCGGCACGCATCGGTCAGCAGCCGCACCGAATTCAAATAATTGTGGATCATCACCGGCTTAAACACATTCAACTGAAAATTTCCCTGCGATCCGGCGAATCCGATCGCCGCATCATTGCCGAAAACCTGCACCGCCACCATGGTCATCGCTTCCGACTGCGTCGGATTCACTTTTCCCGGCATGATCGACGATCCCGGCTCATTCTCCGGCAAAATCAACTCACCAAATCCAGCCCGCGGCCCGGAAGCCAGCCAACGCACATCATTCGCAATCTTCATCAGCGACGCCGCCAAGGTCTTCAGCGCCCCGCTGGCAAACACAATTTCGTCATGCGCCGAAAGCGCCGCGAACTTATTCGGATGCGACACAAACGGCAGGCCGGTCAATTCCGCAATTTTCTTCGCCGCGCGTTCCGCAAATTCCGGATGCGCATTCAACCCCGTGCCCACCGCCGTTCCGCCGATTCCCAAATCGTAAAGCCCCGGCAACGCCAGCTTCAACCGGGTCACATCGCGATCCAGCAAGCTCACCCAGCCGGAAATTTCCTGCCCCACCGTCAACGGCGTCGCATCCATCAAATGCGTCCGCCCAATCTTCACCACGCTCGCAAAACTTTTCGCCTTCGCGTTCAACGCGTCTCGCAAACGTTCCACCGCCGGAATCAAAGCCTGCGTCGTCCTCGAAGCCGCCGCAATATGCATCGCCGTCGGAAACGTGTCGTTCGACGATTGCGACATATTCACATCGTCATTCGGATGAATCGGCTTCTTGCTCCCCATCTCGCCGCCCGCGATTTCAATCGCCCGATTCGAAATCACTTCGTTGGCGTTCATGTTGGTCTGCGTGCCGCTTCCCGTCTGCCAGACCCGCAAAGGAAAATGTTCGTCCAGCTTCCCGGCAATCACCTCGTCCGCCGCCTGCGTAATCAACTTAGCCTTTTCCGCCGAAAGCTTCCCCAAATCTTGATTCACCAACGCCGCCGCCTTCTTCAAAACGCCAAACGCCCGAATCAACTCCGGCGCCATCGTGTCCCGGCCAATATCAAAATGAATCAGCGACCGCGCCGTCTGCGCCCCGTAATACCGGTCCACCGGAACCGCGATTTTCCCCATGCTGTCCGATTCGATGCGAGTCCCAGCCGTGCTCACCGCCGACGCTTTGGCGTCCAAGTAACCCTCCCCGCATTTCAAAAATGACGATCCCTGACTGGCGAGCGCGCCACGCGACCCCGGGGGTTTCGTCGACGCCCGGACGCGCAGCCAGATATCCTTATATAAGGATACCGCCAAAGGTATCCGCTTCTCCTAGCAGTTTGGTCCTTCCACCCAAACCGTACTTGGCCGTCATCCAGAGGAGCGCCTTCCGCGACGAAGGACCTCCTTCTTGCCCAGCCCCTCACCGAAGCAACGCCGTTCGCCGCCCTACGAGCCACCTCTCCCACCAACCTGTCCATCCCCTTGCCCGTTCGTACAGGGTCGATTTCGGAAACGGACACCCACGATCCGCCTCAGCTCCACTCAATTCCGAATAAAATTGATCTTCGTTACCGCGGGCACAATTGTGTCCCGCAACGGCACATCTCGATAGGCGAGGCTTGTGAAACTCTCGATGGCGTTTCTCTTTAAACCAGCAATACCGACCCACGACATGGAGGGTCTCAGCACCGCTGCCGATCCAACTCCGCTCAGCGCCAGGCCTCCGCAGGTTGAAGAGCGAGACCCGCCGTCGTCCAGCGTCACTCCGCAAGACGACGCCACCCTCCAGGAATTTCTGCTCAAAAATTTCCTCACCGAAGAAGCCCAGTCGGGTACTTCGTCGAACGCCGACTCAGATTTCCTCCCGACCACCGACGACGCATCCACTTCAAGCTTCACTCTCGATCTCCCTCGCGCCGAAGATGTCGACGCGGCCATCGAAAATATTACGACCGAAAGCGCCTCGCAAAATGAAACGCCCGAAGATTCAGCCGACGTAATTCTCGCAGCAGCTCCCGCAATCGACGCCACGAATCTCCTGTCCGATCTGGTCGCTCCTGAATCCACCGCCGAAGCTCGAAAGCCCGAACCCACCGAATGGGCCTTCGAAGAAACTCTCGCCAATCACAAAGAGTGGCTGGATAGCCATGGCGAAACCGGCAAACGTGCCGACCTGCGCAAAACAGAACTCCAGGGCATCGAACTCATCGGAGTAAATCTCCGCTATGCCGATCTCCAGGACGCGAATCTAAAAGACGCCGACCTGCTCCTCGCCGACCTTCGCGATGCTTGCCTGGTTCGCGCCAATCTGCAGGAAACCTGCCTGGTCGGCGCCAACCTCGAAGGCGCGAATCTCGAAGGCGCTTCGCTCGAAACCGCCATGGGCTTGCTTCCGCGCCAACTCGCCGGCTCAAACATGCACGAAGCTTCCCTGCCCCCGCAAATTTTGGAATTCAACGCACTCCCGAATTTCTCGGCCGGCTCAAAAAGCGTCGCGCGCCTTTTCGCGACTCTGATCATCGCCTGCTGCCTCTCGTTCGTGATGATTTTGCAAACCAAAGATATTCAACTTCTGGCCGACACCGCCATCATTTCGGTCCTGCATTCGCCGGCCGCAGCAGCCGCCATGCCCACCGACGAAATTTATTTGCTCGCCCCCTCCATCCTGCTCGCCCTATTTTTATTTTTTCTCTACCGCCTCCAGGAATTGTGGGACGCCGTCCTCGAACTCCCCGCAATTTTTCCCGATGGACGCATTCTCGGCCACAACGGCCCACGCATCGTTACCGGCTTGCTACGCACCCATTTCCGCTGGATGGATCAAGACGCACACTCAACGCGCATGATCGAGAAAAGCTTCTCGGTCCTGCTGGCCTATTGGGCCGTGCCCCTCGTTCTCCTGATGTATTGGGCCCGCTACCTCACCGCCCAGGAATTTCACGGCACCCTTCTCCACCAAGTCCTGCTGCTGATCGCTACTGGCGTCGCCTTCTACTGCTCCACCAGAATCGGCCGCCCGAAAGAAAAATGGGCTACCGACGAAAAAGCCACAGCCCCAATTCTCGTAAAATTGCGCTCACTTCGTCCGGTGACCCTGCTCTCAACTATTTTCGTAGTCATGTCGCTTTTGGCCGCCGGCATCATCGCTGGCATTCCGCACGATCGCCAGCGCGCCCCGCAATTTTTCGCCGCGGATCCCCGCCGTTGGGCCTCGAGCGCCCTCTGGCTGGTCGGCTACGATCCCTATGCCGAACTCACCGAAGCCTCGATTTCCCGCCGCCCCAGCAACTGGAATGGCGCCGACGATCAAATTTCCTCGGTCAGCGGCGCGCACCTAAGCAGCACCAAATTCCGTTACGCCCAGGCCTACGAAATATTCCTGGTCAACGCCCATCTCTTCAAAGCCGACCTGCAAGGCGCCTTCCTCTCCGGAGGCGATCTCCGCAACGCCGACCTCGGCCAGGCCAATCTCAAATACGCCATCCTCGACCGCGCCAATTTGCAGCACGCCAATCTCGATCGCGCCCAACTCGATGGCGCCAATCTTTCCCGCACCGATCTGCGCGCAGCGAATCTTTCGTATTCTTCGCTCGTCGGTGCCAGCCTCCCCGACGCGCGCCTCGACGGCGCCAGCCTCTACAGCGCGAACCTGAACGACGCTTCCCTGCTTCGCGGCAACCTCGAAAAAGCGGACCTGCGCGAGGCTCGCCTGGCCAACACCAATCTCGAAGGCGCCGACCTCCAACAAAGTTATCTCTGGTCCGCCAAACTTCCCGGAGCAAATCTCCGCAAAGCGCAACTAGGCACCGCCATCTTCATCGACGCCGATCTCCAAGGCGCCGATCTCAGCGGCGCACAACTCAATGGCGCAGTTTTGAACGGCGCCAATCTCCAAGGCGCCATCCTCGACGGCGCGGATTTCCACGGAGCCTTGCAACTCACCGCCGCCCAAGTCTGTTCCACAAAATCCCGCAACGGTGCCACGTTCGACGACGCCCTGCGCGCCCAAATCGAATCGCAGTGCGGCGCCTCTCCATCGCAACTCGCGCCCGCACCACCAACTACCGATAACCGTTAGCCCGTCGCGCACCATCTCGGTCTGATTTGATTCTGACTTTGATTTTGAATTTGCGGGTGGCCCGTCCTTCCCGCCTTTGGAAGGGTGGGGCTTTTGACTTCTTTTCCCGACACGCAAAGCCTGCCATTCGAAGTTTCAAGCGGCAACGCTCCGACTCGGTTACAATAAATGTCTACCTGCTAATGAATTCCCTTTTCAAAAATGACAGTTCAACCGGATTTCTGTCGAGCGCAGTAATGCTCACCACCGCCGTCGTAACTTGGCTTCTGATTTACGTCCCCGGCCTCTCCAACCCCGGCCTGCTCGACGACGCCGATTCCATCCACGCCGAAGCCGCCCGTGAAATGGCCCTGAACCACAACTGGGTCACCCTCTACATCAACGGCATCCGCTACCTCGAAAAATCTCCGCTGATGTATTGGTCCGTCGCCACCAGCTACAAATTCTTCGGCGTAGGCGAATGGCAGACGCGTTTACCTCTCGCCCTCTCAGTCTTGGGTCTGGCGTGGTGCGCTTACCTCTTCGGCAAACGCAATTTTGGAAAAGAAACTGGATTCTATGCCGCCCTGATCTTAATCACCGGCCCGGGAATCTACATTTACACCCGCTTCCTGATTCCCGACGTCGCCGTAGCCATGTGGCTCACCCTCGGCCTCTATCTTTTCCTCATCGCCTACGAGCAGGAAATTCCGAGCCAATGGATTTGCTGGGGCTTCGCCGTCACCGTCGCCCTCAACGTCCTCACCAAAAGCCTCATCGGCATCGTCTTCCCCGGAATGATCATTTTCGTCTTCGTGCTTCTCACCGGCGGATTCAAAAAACTCCTAAAAATGCATCCCGTTTCTAGCACGATCGTTTTTCTGATCGTCGCCGCGCCCTGGCACATTCTTTCCGCCATCCGCAGCCCGGCTCAACCGACCGGCCCCGAACGCGGCTTCCTATGGTTTTATTTCATCAATGAACAATTCCTGCGCTACATCAATAAGCGCATCCCCCGCGATTACGACAAAGTTCCGCTCGTCCTTTTCTGGGCGCTGCTGCTCGTTTGGCTGATTCCCTGGTTCGTTTTCCTGTTCCCGGCGCTAAAACAAATTCCTGCCCGCGTCCGCACCTGGCGCGACAATCTGGACACCCGCGCTCGCGCCAATCTGCTGCTGGGAGTCTGGGCCGGCGTAATCATGCTGTTTTTCAGTTTTTCCACGCGGCAGGAATACTACTCGTTGCCCGTTCTTCCCGCCCTCGCGCTTTTAATCGGCGGCTGGTTGCAACGCGAACGTGAATCTGCGAAAGGCAGCGCCGAACGCCGCAGCGGCCTCCGCGCCTCCATCGTCTTGCTCGTAATTGGTGTTCTCGGCTGCGCCGCCGCCATGACCATGCTGATCGTTACCCATCCGTTCCCCGCGGGCACGGACATCGGCAGCGTCCTCGTCTCGCATCCCGGCCAGTACAAGTTGTCGCTCGGCCACATGCAGGATCTTACCGTCGAATCTTTCGGCCTGTTCCGCGAACCGCTGCTGCTCATCGGCATCGGCCTTCTTCTTGGTACGGTGGCCAATTTCATTTTTCGCCGCCGCGGCGCTCTCGTCGCCGCGAACATCGCCCTCACCGCCATGATGGTCGTTGTCCTCTACTGCGTGCATCTCGGCTTTGTCATCTTTTCGCCGGAGCTGACTTCGAAATCCATGGCACTGCAGATCCGCGACAAGCTGCAACCAACCGACACCATCGTCATCAACGGAAAATACGAACGCGGCTCGACCATGAATTACTACACCGGCAAACAGGTCTATGTCCTCAATGGCCACGACGGCAATCTCTGGTTCGGCTCGTTTTTCCCCGGCGCTCCCGACGTTTTTCTCGACGATCAGTCCTTCGCGCAGCTCTGGTCCGGCTCCAACCGCGTCTTCTTCTTTTCGCCGGACTATCTGAAGGACGCCGCGCTGCGCAATATCGACCCTACGACCGTTTTCGTATTCGCCAAAGAAGGCGGAAAATATGTGCTGACCAACCGGCCCGTAAATCAACCGTCGCCGCAGTAGAAGAAGCAAAATTTATAGTCGTAGCCCTGAACTGATTTGAATCTCTTGGAGAAAAAATATGCATCCCTGGCATGACCTCAGCCCCGGCGAAAACGTCCCCAAAGAATTCGACGCGGTAATCGAAATTCCCACCGGCTCCAGCGTCAAATACGAACTGGACAAAGCCAGCGGCATTCTCAGAATGGACCGCGTCCTCTATTCCGCCGTGATCTATCCCGCCAATTACGGCTTCATCCCGCAGTCGCTCGCCGAAGACCACGATCCGCTCGACGTTCTGGTTCTCTGCCAGGTCCCGGTTGTGCCGCTTACCGTCATGCACGCCCGCACCATCGGCGTGATGGCCATGATTGATTCCGGCACGCTCGATCACAAAATCATCGCCGTCGCCACCGCCGACCCCGAATACAACTCCTACCACGAAGCCAGCGAACTGCCGCCGCACAAGCTCGCCATGGTTCGCCGTTTCTTTCAGGATTACAAACAGCTCGAAGGCAAAATCGTCGAAGTCGACGAATTTCAGCCCGCCTCGGCCGCCTACCCTGTCATCGAAAGTGCCTTGGCCCGCTACGACAAAAAACGCCGCGCCGGCCATCACAAAAAATAGCGGAAACCCGCCTTCGTCTGAAGGCGGCACAAAAGCGAACTGTCCTGGACTGCCCCATTTCTGTACGTTCGTTCAGTTGCGCCGCAATTTCGCTCTTCTTCATACTGAACGAGCCGTTTCTTGCGATTTGTGAGCGATTAACCTTGGGGATCGCCGTGCGACTCTCGCCTCGTTTCTGGTCTTGCGATTCGACTCGCCATCCGCGCACCGCTGCCCTCAGGTATCCGGGCTCACGTTCAGCAAATTCGCAAAGCCATAGAAATTTCTGCTGACGGCACGGAAGCATAAAACGCCCTCGCCAAAACCAGGGCGCGCCAATGTAGGCGGAGGAACCATGAGTCGGACGCTTGCGGCAGTTTTGATTCTTATCGGTCTCGGTTGCATCCCCAGCGCACAAGCTGCCGGCACCAACGTCAAATGCGCGATGAACGAAGATCGCGTCTGGGTCTACGAATCCGTCGTCGATTTCAACCTCGCCGCCAAACTGAAATGCGGCGAACCCGTCGAAATCACCGGCCGCGTAAAGGGCTACGTAAAAGTTCAGACCCAGAGCGGCGTCGAAGGCTACGTCGCCGACAGCGCGATCCCGAAATCCGCGCTTCCCCCTGAGCCAGTCGAGAAGCCAACGGACGTAGGTTCTGCTTCGGTCGCTGCTCTCGCGCATCACGCCGCTGCGCCAACCGTCGACTCTCCGGCGCCTCGGGTTTCTCCTTCGACTGCGGCAGCCATCTCCGCCGCTAAACCGGCTCCGGCACCTGCGCCCACCGCTTCGACCAACACCATGGTCGCGTCCAACGTGACTCCTGCGCCCGCTCCGGCTGTTTCCAAACCGCAGCCTGCGGTCGTCGCGGCGCCGCCGAAATCTCAACCAGTGGTAGTCGCCAACCCGGCTCCGACTCCGACTCCGGTTGCTGCTACCCCTGCGCCCGCTCCCGTGCAGCCTGCGGAAGTGGAAATTACTCTATCGACTGCTTCCTCGGCTCCTGCCGCAACTCCGGCCCCCGCACCAGCGGTGGCGCCAGCGCCGGTCGCGGCCGCAGTAGCAGTGGCTCCGGCTCCTGCGAAAGTCGCGCCGCAACCGGCGCCCGCACCTGTCGCGCAGCCCACTCCGACGCTCGCAGCGACCGTGCCTTCAAACGTTCCGCAGTCTGCGCCGGCCCCGGAAATTCGCCCGGTATCCGACGCGGCGCCGCAGCCCGCCGCTCGCCGCGTGAATCCCGACGACGATGAAGATTCCGCAGTCGCGCGCCTGGAACGCGAAGACGCCGCCTGCCAGCACTTTTTCTCGGCCTACGGCTTGTCACCCAATCAGTACAAATGGCTCGCGCAGAACCGGAAAAAAGCCTTCCCCAGCGTCTGCCCGGCGCCCACGCCGTCCATGGTTGATTTCGTGGTGATCTTCACTCATGACGTGGCCTTCTATAACGTCACCATGCCCACCGCCATCCACACCGATAGCAGTGGCTTGTCCGACTACACGCCGATGTCCACCGTCGATAACGCCGTCATGACTCAATCCGAAGCCAACAGCAGCCATCACGAATACGTGTGGGTCTTCCACACCAATCGCGGCGCCTTCGATCCTTCGAAATTTTCGTCACATCGCAAGCCGCTGTTTTCCAAGGGCGAAACCAACGTCCTCGGCTCGCACGGCGGCTACAAAACAGTTATGGACGCGCTCACCTACATCGAGGCCGGTCCAGGAGACGCCGTCAACCCGGCCTCCGCCACCAATCGCTAGGAATTGGTGCCCGCACTAGAACGCAGCAAGGCGCAATCCCACCTTGCTGCCGCGAATCAGACACACGGACACCTGGGTCAATCAAGGCGGGGTCTGGCTCTGCGTCACCAGTCAAGCCACGCTAATCGCAACACTAAAATCCGCACGACCTCACGGTCACACGAATTTTACAAACTTCAGCGAAGCCGAATTAATGCAGTAGCGCAGCCCCGTAGGCGGCGGCCCGTCGTTAAACACGTGCCCCTGATGCGCGTCGCACCGCGCGCACAACACTTCCCTGCGCGTCAGCCCAAAACTGTGATCTTCTCTCGTAGTAATATTTTCAGCCGCGATCGGCTGCCAAAAACTCGGCCACCCAGTTCCTGAATTAAACTTCGTCGCCGAACTAAACAGCGCCGTCCCGCAGCAAATGCACCGATAAATTCCCTTTTCTTCCAGATTCCAGTAAGCCCCGCTATACGCAAATTCCGTGTCGCCCTTCCGCACAATCTCGTAAAGTCCCCGCCCCATCTCCTCCCGCCACTCCTCCTCTGTCTTCACCATCTTAGGCACCTGCACCGCGCCGAGCCGCTCCCCCGCATCGGAGAAATTCACGATCGCCATGATCTGCGGCGGAGCCAGCGCGATCGCCCGCCGCCGGTCGGCCAGCACACTTTGCGAATGGCGGTACCACAATCCAGCCGCCACAACCGCCGCACCACAGGTCGAGAGGAAAATCCGTCGCGACCACCTCGCGCCTTCCAGCGCCTTCTTGTCACCCGAATCAAACATTGCAACCTCTCAAAATTCCGTTCGCCATTCCCCGCGCGTCCCAACGCTCTATCGTGTCCACGATCCGCTTCTCACAGCGCCGCATCGTAGCCACGATCCGCTTCTCCTAGCCGTCACGCCCTACCACCAAACCGCCGTTGGCCGTCATCCAGAGGAGCGCCTTCTGCGACGAAGGATCTCCTTCTTGCCCAAACTCAAACCACGAAGCGCTTTTCGCACGGATGGCGCCTTTCAACCCGCCAACTCCGTTGTTCTGTTGGGAACATTCAATCCTTCCCCCAGCTGTTAAAAATACCAATAGGACGAAAGCCGTCCACGGAGGTCACCGTTGGATCGAGAATACGACATCTTCGAAAAGTTTCCCGACGGCGCTCACGTTTGGCGCGCCTTCGTTAAAGGCCTGATCGACGCCCGCGCCCGCGTCGAGCAGCTCTCCGAACAATCCTCAAATGAATTCTACGCCATTCACACTCCCTCCAAGGAGATCGTAGCCGCCTCAAAACGCCGTCCAGGCTCCGCCTAAGCCAGCAGCCCAACCCTCAGCCAATTCTCCGCGCCTCTTCTTCGAATTTTTTATCCCAAACACTCATTCCGAAACCTCGGCGACCCAACACCCGCTCGCGTACATATTTCACTTGATATCCCATGCTCCATTCAACGAGCATCATAAATGTTGACTCGCTGCACCAGTTCAACCTCCGGAGCTCACTCATGCTGAGCGAACTATTAAAGCGCTGGCCTCTCGTCAGGCAGATCATGCACCGCAGCGACGGCACCGGCTCCGAATCCATGAGCCCCCGCACCCTCGGCCTAAAAGTCAAAAACGCCGGCGCCCAGGTCACCCACTCGATTTGCCCTTACTGCGCCGTCGGTTGCGGCCAACTGGTCTACCACAAAGACAATAAGCTCATTTCCATCGAAGGAAATCCCAAATCGCCCATCTCCCGCGGCCATCTCTGCCCCAAAGGCTCCGCCGGCTTTCAACTTCTCACCCACTCCAAACGCATCACCAAGATGCGTTACCGCCGCGCCAAATCAAAAGTCTGGGAAGATCTCGACCTCGAAACCGCCATGGACATGGTCGCCGATCGCATCTGGGAATCCCGCGAACGCACCTTCGTCGAAAAGAAAGACGGCCAGACCCTGATGCAGACCACCCAGATTGCCCATCTGGGCGGCGCCACCCTCGACAACGAAGAAAATTACCTCATCAAAAAACTTTTCACCGGGGGCCTTGGCATGGTTTGTATTTCCAACCAGGCCCGCATATGACATAGCTCCACGGTGCCCGGTCTGGGCACCACTTACGGACGCGGCGGCGCAACCACGGCTCCCGTGGACCTGCAAAATTCGGACGTCATTCTGATCATGGGCTCAACCATGGCCGAAAATCACCCGGTCGGTTTCCAATGGGCCATGGAATGTCGCGAACGCGGCGGCAAAATCATCCACGTCGATCCGCGTTTTACCCGCACTTCCGCCGTCGCGGACATCTGGGTCCCTTTGCGCGCCGGCAGCGACATCATCCTGCTCGGCGCCCTGATCCACTACATCCTCGAACACGAAAAAGATTTTCGCGAGTACGTCCTGCACTACACCAATGCTTCCGTGATTCTCCGCGAAGATTTCCAGGACACCGAAGAATTGGGCGGCGTCTTCTCCGGCTGGGATCCCGAAACAAAAAGTTACGACACCAAAACCTGGGCCTACGAAGGCGCCCAGGTGGACAACAACACAAGTGAGCACACCGAGGGCGGCCACGGCAAAGAAGCCGGCGATCACCAAGTCAAGGACGACACCTATCACCAGGACCTAACGCTGCAGCACCCGCGCTGCGTCTATCAAGTCCTCAAGCGCCACTTCACTCGCTACACTCCTGAACTGGTTCAGCAACTTTGCGGCATCGACCCCGAAGTCTTCCAAAAACTCGCCGAAACCTTCTGCGGCGCCTCCGGCCCGGACAAAACCGCCTCCATCTGTTACGCGCTCGGCTGGACCCAACACTCCGACGGCGTGCAAATCATCCGCACCGCTGCCATCCTCCAGCTACTCCTCGGAAATATCGGACGCCCCGGCGGCGGCATTCTCGCCCTGCGCGGCCACGCCTCCATTCAAGGCTCCACCGACATCCCCACTCTCTTCGACAATTTACCCGGCTACCTGCCTATGCCCGCATTCGGCGAAAAGGGCGTAAATTTCAAACAATACCTGGAGAAAAATCAACCCGAGACCGGATGGTGGGCCAACTACGACAAATACATCGTCAGCTTTTTGAAAGCCTACTACGGCGAGAAATCCACCAAAGAAAACGACTGGGGATTTGATTTCCTCCCGCGCATCACCGGCGACCATTCTCATTTCGGTTACTGGCTCGAAATGGCCGCTGGCCGCGTCGAAGGACTCTTCGTCATGGGCCAGAATCCCGCAGTTGCCGCGCCCAATTCCCGCCTCGAACGCACCGCGCTCTCAAAATTGAAGTGGCTCGTCGTCCGCGACATGGTCGAAATCGAAACCGCCTCCTTCTGGTACAACTCGCCCGAAGTCGAAAACGGCGAACTGAAAACCGAAGAAATCGATACCGAAATTTTCCTCTTCCCCGCCGCCGGATACGCCGAAAAAGAAGGCTGCTTCACCAACACCCAGCGCCTCAACCAATTTCACGACAAAGCCGTCGATCCTCCCGGCGACGCTCGCAGCGAAACCTGGTTCATGTATCACCTCGGCCGCCGCCTGAAAGCCAAAGCCGCTCTCGATCCGCGTCCGCGCAACGAAGGTTTGAACGCCCTCACTTGGGAGTATCCCGTCGAGGGCGCCATCGCCGAGCCCGATGTCGAAGAAGTTCTGAAAGAAATTAATGGCTGGACCGTCGCCGACCGCAAACTTGTCGGTGGATTCAGAGAATTAAAAGCAGACGGTTCGACGGCCTGCGGCTGCTGGATTTACTCCGGCATTTTCCCGAAAGAAGGTTACAACCGCGCCCGCGAGCGCGAACCGAGAGATTATTACGGCCACGGCTGGGGTTTTGCCTGGCCCGCCGACCGCCGCATCATCTATAACCGCGCCTCCGCCAAACCCGACGGCTCGCCTTGGAGCGAACGCAAAAAACTCGTCTGGTGGGACGATGCCAATAAAACCTGGACCGGCAATGACGTCCCGGACTTCACTCCCACCAAATCGCCAAATTATCGTCCCGCAGCCGGCGCCAAAGGCGACGACGCCATCGCCGGCGACCAACCCTTCATCATGCATCCCGACGGCATGGGCTGGCTCTTCGTCCCCAGCGGCCTGAAAGATGGCCCCATGCCCACGCACTACGAACCTCTCGAAGGTCCCATCGTGAATCCGCTCTACCCGCGGCACTCCAGCGATCCCGCCAGCAAAAAACTCGAACGTCCCGACAATCGCTACGCCAGCTCGCCCGATTCCCGTTTCCCCTACGTGCTCACCACCTACCGCCTCACCGAGCATCACACCTCCGGCGCCATGTCGCGAACGCTGTCTCATCTTGCCGAACTTCAACCCGAACTGTTCTGCGAAATTTCTCCAGAACTCGCCGAAGTCGCCGGATTAAAAACCGGTGACTACGCCACCATCTCCACCGCCCGCGGCATGATCGAAGCCCGCGCCCTGGTCACCGAACGCATGCACCCGCTGCAGATCGAAGGTCAGACCGTGCATCAGGTCGGCCTCCCGTATCACTGGGGTCGCAACGGCCTGGTCAAAGGCGACGTCGTCAACGACCTCATCGCCATGTCCCAGGAACCAAACGTCCGCATCATGGAAACCAAAGCTCTTCTGTGTAATGTTACGGCTGGTCGCCGCGACCGCGGCGCAGCAGCGGTAGAACAATTCGAAGAAATTATGGCCGCCCCCCACACCACCGCCAAAGGAACTCGATGAGTGAATTTACTGCGTTCCTGACCGACTCCACCCTCTGCATCGGCTGCAAAGCCTGCGAAGTCGCCTGCAAAGAATGGAATGACGTGCCTAGCGACGGCTTCGATTGGCGCGGCACCTCCTACGACAACACCGGCTCCGTCGGCCATTCCACTTGGCGCCACGTGAAATTCATCGAGAATAGTTTTGAAGCCGGCTTCGGCGGCAACTCTCCCGAAATATTATCCTGGGGATTTTCATCCGACGTCTGCAAGCACTGCGCCAACGCCGGCTGTCTCGAAGCCTGCCCCACCGGAGCTTTGGTTCGCACCGAATTCGGCGGCGTCTTTCTGCAGCCGGACGTCTGCAATGGCTGCGCCTACTGCGTTGTTTCCTGCCCCTTCGGCGTCGTCGAACGCAATCCCGAGGACGGCCGCGCCTTCAAATGCACTTTCTGCTATGACCGCCAGAAAGAAGGTCTGAAACCCGCCTGCGCCACCGCCTGCCCCACGGAGTCGATCAAATTCGGAAAACTCGACGACATGCAGCAGCTCGCCACGGAACGCATGGATCATCTCGAAGAAAAAGGATTTCACGACGTGCATGTCTACAATCCCACGCACACCAGCGTCGGCGGAATCCACGCGCTCTTCATCACCCGCGGTGATCCCAAAGCCTACAACTTGCCGCCGAATCCGGAAGTTCCCACAAAATATCTGCGCAAAGGTTGGACCTCCGCCGCCGTCGCGGCCGGCCTGCTCGTTGCCGGCGCTTTCTTTGCCTTCTTAGGGAGCGATCCAGAGTGACCGAGAACGATCCCAATCGCATCCGTTCGTCCTTCGATGAACGTTCCGCCCGCCTCGAAAAAATTCGCCAGGAAGCCGCAATGGAAGCGCAATCGAAAGGCGCAGGCTCGGGCCTGAGCTCGCGCACCGCCGAGGTCACTGAAAAATCTTTTCCCATGCCGCACAGCTCGGTAGCCTCCGCCACCACCGGCTACTACGGCATGCCCACTCTCAAAGTCCCCGCCTGGACTTGGGAAGTCCCGGTCTATTTCTTTGTGGGCGGCGCCGCCGGCTCCGCCGCCGCCGTTTCCGTGATCGCCAAAATTACTGGCGCCGACGAAAAGCTGGTGAACGACGCCCGCTGGATTGCCGCCATCGGCGGTGCCATCTCGCCCGCGCTGCTCGTCGCCGACCTCGGTCGCCCCACGCGTTTCCTGCACATGCTCCGCGTTTTCAAATGGCGCAGCGCCATGTCCATGGGTTCGTGGACCCTGGTTGTATTTTCCAGCGCCGCAGGCGCGGCCGCGGCGTCGGACTTGCTCCGCAAAAAAGTTCCCGGTCTCGGCGTTCTGAAGTGGGCCACCGCCGCCGCAGATTTCTTCGCCATGCTCTCCGGCTTGATTCTCTGCACTTACACCGGAGTCCTGATCGGGGCCACCGCCGTCCCGGTCTGGCACGAAAACGTCGGACTCCTTCCGATCCACTTCGCCACTTCCGGTCTCAACGCCACCGCTTCGATCCTGCAACTTCGCGGTCACGACACTCGCGCCGTTCGAGCCATCAGCCTCGCCGCCGCTGCAACCGACACCGTCATCGGCGCTAAAATCGAACTCAACAAGAAGCGCGTCAACAAACCGCTGCGCGAAGGCCGCACCGGCTGGATGATGCGCGCCGCCGGTCTGCTCTCCGGTCCTATTCCTCTGATCCTTCGTCTGCTCGCCGGAAGTTCCAAATCTCCTCGCAGCGTTAAACTCAGGAAAGCCGCCGCAATTTCCTCCATTGCCGGTTCCCTCTGCACCCGGGTAGCATGGATTCAAGCGGGTAAGGCTTCCGCGGCCGATCCAGCCATTCCGTTGGAATTGCCGGCAACTCCCGACGAAAAATTCCCGATTGGCAGGAAAACTGCGCTAGCATCATCAACCGATTAATCTACGGAGCCGAAAATCGATGAAGACCATTGCGACCGTAAGTGCCGCTGCGCTTCTTGCCTTGGCGGGACTCGGAGTTTCCACCAGAGCCTTTCGCCAGCCGGCGCCAGCCGCGGTGCCCCAAAAGAACGCATCTCATGGAGATGTCGCCCGCGGAAAATATCTCGTCGAAGAAGTCGCCATGTGCGGCGAATGTCACACGCCCCGCGACGCTTCCGGCAACCTGATCGAAGAGCGCGAACTGCAGGGCGCTCCCACCTGGATCGCTCCCGTTCGCCCCGATTCCAATTGGGCTTGGAACGCCCCCACCATCGCCGGCTGGCCCGGATACTCCGAAGCCGACGCCGTCAACATCTTCGAGCGAGGCATCGGCGCCAATGGCCAGCCCATCCAGCGCCCCATGCACATCTACCACATGTCTCACGAAGACCAGCTCGCGATCGTCGCGTACCTGAAATCGTTGCCCGCGAAGCCGCACTAAAAATCGTTCGCGCTCAATAGCGCTACCGTTCCGCATAGCTCCGTCTCGGGTCTTGCCTGTATTCCCTGCTCCGTAACAATAGCCGACTATACTCCCGGCTGAATTTCTGATACTTCATACTCCGCAATGAAAAAGCCCGCGCCCAAATCCGCCACAGCCAAGCCCCGTCGTAAATCGCCGGCCAAGGCCACCGGCTCCGCCAGCCAAATTCCACCCGGCGTCAACGACGCCGAAATCGAAGTCGAAGGCGGCCGCGCCAAATTAACCAACCTCAACAAAATTTTCTGGCCCAAGCTCGGCCTCACCAAACGCGACCTGCTCCAATATTATTTGGACGTCTCGCCCTACCTGATGCCCCACCTGAAGGACCGCGCCATGGTCATGAAGCGCTATCCCAACGGCATCGATGGCGAGTTTTTCTTCATGAAACGCGCCCCGGAAAATCGGCCCGCTGCCGTGCCGGTCTGCGCCATCGAACACGATTCCGGCAACGTCATCGACTTTCCCGTCGTCCAACACGTCGCTTCGTTGATGTGGGTCATCAACCTCGGCTGCATCGATCTCAATCCCTGGTACGCCCGCTGCGACGACGTCTACCGCCCCGATTTCCTGCAGTTCGATCTCGACCCGGTCGAAGGCACTAAATTCGAACGCGTCCTCGAAACCGCCCTCGTCGTGCGCGACGCGCTCGATTCCCTGAAAATTCCCAGCTACGCCAAAACCACCGGCTCGCGCGGCATTCACGTCTACGTTCCCATCGTGCGCGGCCCGCTGCAGAAACAGGTCTGGACTTTCGCCAAAGCGCTCTCCCACGAACTCCTCAAACGCAACCCCGGCCTCATCACCGCCGAATATCGCGTCGCTCACCGCCCCAAAAACCATGTCCTGGTCGATTACAACCAGAACGCCTGGAATCGCACTCTCGCTTCCGTCTATTCCGTCCGCCCCAAACCTGCCGCCGGCGTCTCCACGCCGGTCACCTGGAAAGAAGTCGAGAAAGGCTTTCGCCTCGAAGACTTCACCATGCTCAACGTCCTGCCGCGCTTCAAAAAGCTCGGCGACCTCTGGGCGCCGCTGCTCTCCCCCAAAGGCCGCACCAACCTGGAAAAATTCTTGTGAGCCTGCCGGTCGCCAAAACTTATGTCCCGATGGAAGCGCTGCCCGCCGCCGAATTGCCTTCCGGCCCTAACTGGCAATACGAACCCAAGTGGGATGGCTTTCGCTGCCTCGCTTTTCGCGACGGCGCCAAAATCGATCTCGAATCCAAATCCAGCAAGCCTCTCACCCGCTACTTTCCAGAACTCGCCACAGCGCTGGCCGCGCTTAAAGCCAAAAAATTCGTACTCGATGGCGAAATCGTGATTCCCGTCGACGGCAATCCTTCCTTCGATCATCTCCTGATGCGCATTCATCCCGCCGCCAGCCGCGTCCTGAAACTCAGCCAGGAAACTCCCAGCGTCTTCATCGTCTTCGATCTCCTCGTCGACGATTCCGGCGAATCCCTCATCAAAAAATCTCTGCGAGACCGCCGCGCAACCCTCGAAAAGTTCGCCAAAAAATATCTGACCGAAGACGGCTCGATCCGCCTCTCTCCCGCCACGATCGATTTAGCCATCGCCCGCAGATGGTTTCGCATGGGCGTCGGCCTCGACGGCATCGTCGCCAAACGCACCGATCTCACCTACCAATCCGGCAATCGCACCGGCATGCAAAAAATAAAAACCCAGCGCACCGCCGATTGCGTGGTTGGCGGCTTCCGCTACCTCGAAAAAGCCAAACAGGTGGGCTCCCTCTTGCTCGGCCTCTACGATAAAAAGGGCCTGCTCGATCACGTCGGCTTCTGCTCCTCCATCAGCGATGAAGAACGCCCCGCCCTCACCAAGAAACTCGAAAAACTAATCAAGAAGCCCGGCTTCACCGGAAAAGCCCCCGGAGGCCCCAGCCGCTGGAGCACCAAACACTCCCTCGAATGGGAACCGCTCGCCACCAAGCTAGTCGTCGAGGTTCAATTCGACCACTTCACCGGCGGCCGCTTCCGTCATGGCACGAAATTTCTGCGCTGGCGTACGGAAAAATCGCCGCGCACCTGCACCATGGATCAAGTTCGCCGCGAACACCGCGCCGCAATGGGTCTGTTGTAGTTTTTCAAAACTTAATTTCACCTTTGCATCATTCAAGCGAGGAGCACACATGGCCGCGTCATCCTGGAAAGGCTTCATCACCTTCGGACTCATCTCCGTTCCCATCCGTCTTTTTCCCGCCGCCCGCTACTCCCACATCCGTTTCCACGAAGTCCACAAAAAATGCGGCCACCGCGTTCAACAGCAGCTCTATTGTCCCTACGATGAAGAAGTCGTCACCCGCGATGAAATCGTCATGGGCTACGAAACCGAAGACGGCAAGATGATCATCGTCGATCCCGCGGAACTGAAAGCCATCGTTCCGCAGTCCTCCGCCGAAATGGAAATCCTGCAATTCGCCAAACTCGATGAGGTCGATCCGATTTATTTCGAAACTTCTTACTTCGCCGTTCCAGAGGAAGCCGGCCGCCGCGCCTATTCCCTGATCCTCGGCACCATGCAACAAATGAAAATCGCTGCCATCGCCCGCGTCACCATGCACCAACGCGACCGCACCGTCATCGTCCGCCCCTACGAGCACGGCCTCGCCGTTCACACCATGTATTACCCGGACGACATCCACGAAGCGCCCGGCTACGGCAAAGATTCAAAATCTCAAAACCGTCAGGAACTTTCCCTGGCCGAGCAATTCGCCAAAAGCCTCATAAAACCTTTCCGGCCCACAGAATTTCACGATGGCTATCAAGCCCGCATCCGCCAACTGATCGAAGACAAAAGCAAAGGCAAGTCCGTCCCCCGAATCGAGAAGGGCAAGAAACTTGCCCCAGTGATCGACCTGATGTCCGCCCTGAAGAAAAGCCTGGCCAACGAAAAATCCGCCGGCAGATCCCAAAAGCCCGCCCGTCCCCAGCGCCAGCGCAAATCCGCGTAAGGCTCGCGCCGATCGACGTGCAACACGTTGTCATCCCGACCGAGCGCCTTTCGCGACGAGGGATCTCTCTTCGATCTTTCCGCCCTCCACTTTTCGCCTCCGCCACCTCGCCCGCGCGATACAATGAACAAATGGTTTCGCGTGACGTCATCTTCTGGGCAGTCGACACCCAAGCCGATTTCATGCTGCCCGACGGCAAGCTCTACGTCCCGGGCGCCGAACATTTGCTTCCCAACATCATCCGCCTCACCGACCAGGCCCGCGAAGGCCGCGTCCTGCTCATTTCCCACGGCTGCATCCACACCGCAGACGATCCCGAATTCGCGCAATTCCCTGCTCACTGCCTTCGCGATACCCCCGGGGCGGAATTCGTCCCGCACGCCCTGGCGGATAAAGTCGCCACCGTCCCTAACTCCGCGGATGCCAAGTTGCCCGACGATATTTTCGCCCACCAGCAAATCCTCCTCGAAAAAGACACTCTCGACTTTTTTCAGAGCCTCCACGCCGCCGAGCTCATCAGCCGCCTTGATCCTCAAGCCGAGATTTTCATGTTCGGAGTGGTCACCGAAATTTGCGTGCGCTTCGCCGCCCGTGGCCTGCTCGAACACGGCCGCCGCGTTTCACTGGTCGAAGACGCCATCGCCACCCTGAATCCCGCCGAAGGCCAGCGCGCCATCGACGAGCTCCGCAGCCTCGGCGCAAAAATGGTCACCACCGACTACGCCGTCAATCGCGCCCGCGAATCTTCCTCCAGCGATTCTCGCGGCCACGCAGCGCGATAGTCTTCCCCCGCCTCGCGCAGAAATAAGTAGCCACAAAAAAAAACGGGCACCCGCGTTTCCGCGAATGCCCGTGGTCCTGCCGTTACGCCAGCAAAAGACTACTTGGGTTTGCCGCCACCTTCATGCGCAGGTTCCGAATGCGCCGGAGGAGCCTGCTTCGCCGCCATCTGCCTCTGCTGCGTTTCATGTTTTTGCTGCAACTGCTGCGTCTGCTGCGTATGTTTCTGTTCCACCTGCGCCGTCCGCGCTTCCGAAGCCTTCTGCTGCGTCAACTTCTGATGATCGGCTTCCTGCTTGCTCGCCATCTGTTGCCGTTCTTTGTCCTGCTTCGCATACATCTTGTCTTGCTGCGCCTGATATTTCTTGTCCGTCGCCGCATTGCCCGTGTTCGGAGCCGTCCGCGTCGCCGCCGGAATGTCCTTCACATGCGTCGGCTTCGCCGGAGTTTCGGTGCGAGTCGCCGTGGTGTTTTCTGCATGACCCGCCGTGTTCGCCCCGTGCTCCGGAGCCTTGTATTCTCCGCCCGCTTCTTTCGACGCCACCACTCCGTTGCCCTTGAACTCACTCGCTCGCTGCGTTGCTGCGATCGGCGGCCGCCCCTTGTTTTCCGAAGCGCGCAGGTCCGGATTCCTCCGAGCCTCTTCCACATGCGCGGTCTGCGCCGCCACCGGTCCTTCATGGTGTTCCCGGTCGTACGCTTCTTCCTGCGTCGTCGCCCGCGCTTCCACTCCGCCGCGTCCGCCGTTGTAGCTGACTCGCGTGTTGTTGACGATCACCGTCTTGCTGTAAACGTTATGCACCTCCCTCACGTTCACGTTGGTCACTTCCCGGTTGTAATAAAAATGTCCGCTGTTCCAATATCCGCCCTCGTATCCCCGCCCGCCGTATCCAAATCCATAATTAATTCCGCCGTAGAAACCCACCGTCGGTCCCCAGTATCCGCCGTGCCACAGGAAGGCGCTTCCGCCCCATCCCCAATATCCTGGCGTCCACAAATAGTTCGGTTGCGGAGCTTCAATCCACGTCCCCGGAACCCAGTAATATCCGCCGTCATCGGCGTATGCCCAATATCCCGGCGTCCAAATGTATCCATCGCCCGGGCACACCGGCTGTTCATAAACCGGAATAGCCGGAGGCCCAAATGAAACCGAAATTCCCACTTGCGCGAAAGAAGGCGCCGCAAAGAAGAACAACGCTCCCAGCATTAACAGCAAATTCCGTATTGACGACTTGATTTTCATCGAGAATCCTTCCCCCGGCTCCCTCATGGCGTACCCGGTGTTGCTTTCGTTCCGCGGGCTGCGTGAATCGAGCGGCTTTACTTCGTAGTCGAACGTGTGTGAGTGCTGAAGCTTTCCTGCAATCGAAAAGCCGAATATGGCTGCATTTTAGAGGTGTACCGCCCCGGAACTCTATCGGGGTATGCGTGTAGGACCCGGCTGAAAATCTCTGTAGGTGAATATTCTCAAATTTAGTTGTCACCCGTCTCTTCCCGCCGTTCTTGGCATCACCATTTTAGCTCGCGTTGACTTGCCTTCCGTGCGCAGACTAAACTGTCCGCGCATGGCGGATCCCCAGCCTCTCATCGGCCGTATCGTCTCCCATTACCGCATCGTCGAAAAACTCGGCGGCGGAGGCATGGGCGTCGTCTACAAAGCCGAAGACACCGAACTCGGCCGCTTCGTCGCCCTAAAATTTCTTCCCGTCGATGTCGCCCAGGACGCCGCGTCGCTCGAGCGTTTCCGCCGCGAAGCCCGCGCCGCCTCCGCGCTAAATCACCCCAACATTTGCACCATCTACGAAATCGGCCAGCAGGACGGCCAGCCTTTCATCGCTATGGAATTTCTGGAAGGCGCCACTCTCAAGCACAAAATTTCCGGCCGTCCGCTCGATCTCGAATCGCTCCTCGAACTCGGCATCGAAATCGCCGACGCCCTCGATGCCGCCCACTCCAAAAACATCATCCATCGCGACATCAAACCCGCGAATATATTCGTTACAACCCGAGGCCACGCCAAAATACTCGATTTTGGTTTGGCCAAACAGATCCGCAATTCCTCGGACGAAACCCTCGCCGCGAATACTTCCGCATCCACGACGCACGATACTCCAATGATCTCCGAAGCCGATCTCACCAGCCCCGGCACCGCCGTCGGCACCGTCGCCTACATGTCGCCCGAGCAAGCCCGCGGCGAAGAACTCGACGTCCGCAGCGACCTTTTCAGTTTCGGCGCCGTACTCTACGAAATGGCCACCGGCGCCGTTCCATTTCGTGGCGCCACCACCGCCGTCATCTTCAACGCCATTCTCGAAAAACCTCCCGTTCCCGCCGTGCGCTTGAATCCCGAAATCCCTCCGCGCCTCGAAGAAGTCATCTCCAAGGCCATCGAAAAAGATCGCCGCATGCGCTATCAGCACGCCGCCGAACTCCGCACCGATCTTGCTCGCCTGAAACGCGACACCAGCTCGACCAGGATTTCCGCCGCCGTGCCCGCAGCTCAAATTTCCGGAACGATTCCCGATCTCGCATCCCAGCCTTCCCCGTCCACCGCGGTCACCACCACCGCAACTCCACTCAGCGCAACCGGCCCAGCTTCCACCGCACCCGCATCCACGGCCAGCTCGACAAACACCTCGATTCCCGCGTCGGCGACGCCCGTCGCTCAGCGCAACCGCGCGCCACTTTATCTGGCGCTAGCGCTGATCCTCGCCGCCGTCGGAGCCGGCGCTTACTTCGTCACGCATCGCGCGCCGAAACTCACCGCCCAGGGCTCCATCGTCCTCGCCGACTTCACCAACACCACCGGCGATCCCGTTTTCGACGGCGCTCTCCGCCAAGGCCTCTCCTCCCAATTGGCCCAATCGCCGTTGCTGCACATTCTCTCCGACCGCCAGATGCAGCAAACCCTTCAATACATGGGCCAGCCCGCGAACACCCGCGTCAACAACGAAATCGCCCGCCAGATTTGCCAGCGCACTCAAAGCGCCGCCGTCATCGAAGGCTCCATCGCCCAGATCGGCAACACCTACAATCTCGTCCTCAACGCCGCCAACTGCGCCTCCGGCGATACGCTGGCCACCGTCTCCACCGAAGCTCCCGACAAAGATCACGTCCTCGGCGCCCTCGGCAAAGCCGCCGAAGACATCCGCGAAAAGCTCGGCGAATCGCTCGCCTCCATTCAGAAGTACAATACCCCCATCCAGGCCGCCACCACCTCGTCGCTCGAAGCACTAAAAGCCTACAGTCTCGCCTTAGAGGCCCGCGCCACGAAAGGCGAAACCGACGCGGTTCCTCTTCTCAAGCAGGCCATCGCCGACGATCCCAATTTCGCCATGGCCTACGCCACCCTCGGCCAGGTCGAAACCAATCTCGGCGAAGTCCAGCTTGGCGCTGACTACACCAAAAAAGCTTACGCCTTGCGCGACCGCGCCAGCGAAGTCGAGCGTTTCTACATCGACTCTCATTACTACGACAACGTAGACGGCAATATCGAGAATGCCATTCGCGTCTACCAGCTCTGGATCGACACTTATCCGCACGACACCATTCCCGTGAATAATCTGGGAGTCGCTTACCAGTTCATCGGCCAGTGGGATAAAGCCCTCCGCTTGGGACTGGAAGCCGTCCGCCTGGGACCGGACGAAAGCATCCATTACAGCCAAGTCTGTATCAGTTACGTCGCCCTCGGACGTTTCGACGAAGCCAAAGCCACCGTCACTCAAGCCAACGCGCGCAAGCTCGATGTTCCGCTCTTCCACCGCCTGCTTTATTTGGTCGCTTTCATGCAAAACGATCCGGCCGCCATGGCCCGCGAGCTTTCGCTTCTCTCCGCGTCCGGACCGGAATCGGCCGCGCTCGCCCTGCTATTCCAAGGCGATGCCGAGGCCTACGTCGGTCATCGTCAGAAAGCCCGTGGCCTGTTTCAGCGTTCCGCTGCCGCATTTGCAGCGGCAGGCCAAAAGGAAGCTGCCACCAGCGCGCAGCTCGAACAGGCCTTTATCGAAGCCACCGTCGGAGATCCCGCTTCTGCAAAAAAAGAGGTCGCGGCGTCGCTGGCTCTCAGTTCCGCGGTCGACGTTCGCTTGCAATCCGCGGACATCCTGGCTCGCGCCGGAGACCCCGCTCGCGCCGAGACCATGTCCGGGGAAATTGCCAAGGAACGTCCTGACGCCACCCTGATCAAAAACTACGACCTCCCCGTCCTTCGCGCCGAAATCGAACTCGACCGGAACAATCCCGCCAAAGCCGTGGACCTGCTGCAACCGGCAATTCCCTTTGATCTTGCCGGCCGAAAAATTATGCTGAGTTCCTACGAACGCGGCCTCGCTTATCTCGCTCTCCACCGCGCTCCCGAAGCGGCCGCCGAATTTCAAAAAGTCCTCGACCACCCCGGAATCGTCAGAGTCGGCTTTACCGGAGTGCTGGCCCGCCTCGGCCTGGCCCGCGCCTACGCCGCGCAATCCGACACCGCCAAAGCCCGCGTCGCCTACCAGGACTTTTTCGCCCTCTGGAAAGACGCCGACCCCGACATCCCCCTCCTCAAACAAGCCAAGTCCGAATACGCCAAGCTCCAATAGCGATTCGCGCCTCTTTGCGTCATAAATTCCGCCATCGAACGCAAACCCTTTCCAATCTCCGCTTTTCCGCCTCGATTTCCCGTTTTGTCCCGATTTGTCCTTGAATGTCATTTGCGTTGAATCCGCATTCAACCCATGATTCATCGTGGCGTAAACCGCTAACCCGTTTCTTTTCTCACAAACGTGAAAACGACCCGAGACACAAAAAGTTCGCAAAACTATTACTTGACCAAGATTCATGCTGGGCCACAGAATTTGCCTTGGCTTTCTCCGCGATAGCGCTGTTTCCTTAGGCTCCCGGGACATCCTAGGCAGGCTTGGTTTTGAACGTCACCGGCGTCCGTGCACGCCTCGACGAATCGATTGGCGTGGACTCGATTGGCGTGATTGTTAACCCAAATTATTGGCGAAATTGTTGAGGAGATCGTTTTGACCGATTCTACGAAGCGCGCCGTGCCATTCTTACTTCGCATCCTTTCCTTATTCTTGCTGCTTTTGTCTGCCAGCGTCGCCCAAGCCCAGAACACCATCTCGACCTACGCGGGCGGTCCTCCTCCCAGCGGCGTCGCCCCCACCGCCGCACCCATCGAAGGCCCTCAATCCATCGTTCGCGATCCCGCCGGAAACTTCTACGTCGTCACCGACGCCGGCCCCATCTACAAAATAACTCCCGGCACCACCGCCCCCGGCGTCCTCACCATCCTCGCCGGAAATAACACTGCCGGCTTCTCGCCCAATGGCTCCAAGGCCGCTGCCACTTTGACCTTTGAACCCTACGGCGCCGCCGTCAACGCCAACGGCGACCTCTACTACTCGGACGCCAACAATTGTGTTGTCCGCGAAATCGTCGGCGGAGTCGTCCAAACCATCGCCGGTACCGGCGCCTGCGGCTATTCTGGCGACGGCGCCGCCGCCACCAGCGCCAAACTCAACAATCCCCTGGGCATCGCTTTCGACAATTCCGGAAATCTCTTCATCGCCGACTCCGGCAATAACGTCATCCGCCGCATTGACGCCAACAACAACATCACCACCTATGCCGGCACCGGCACCGCCGGTTTTTCCGGCGACACCGGAGCCGCAACTTCCGCCGAACTGAATTTTCCCGAATCCGTCGCCGCCGATACCTCCGGAAATCTTTTCATCGCCGACTCCGGCAACAATCGAATTCGCCGCGTCGACCTCCCGTCGCAAGTCATCACCACCATCGCCGGCACCGGCGTTCAGAGCTACTCCGGCGACGGCGGCCCGGCCACCGCCGCGACCCTTGGCCAGCCTGACGGCGTGGCCGTCGATTCTTCCGGCAACATCTATATCGCCGATACCACCAACTCCGTAATTCGCGAAATTTCCTCCGCCGCCAGTCAACCCCCCGGCATCATCACCACCATCGTTGGCAACAATACCTTCGGCTTTTCGGGCGACGGCGGCCCCGCATTCAGCGCTGAGCTCACCAATCCCGCCGGAATGTTCGTTGATTCCATCACCGGCGACATTTATTTCGCGGACTACTGGGCCAACCGCATTCGCCTCTACCAACCGGCCAACAACAAAAAAATCTCCACCGTGATCGGCAGCGGCCAGGTCGGCGACGGCGCCGCCGCCACCAGCGCCAGCATGTATTTCCCGCGCACTCCCGGACTCGATGCGGCCGGCAATCTCTACATCGTCGACGCCGAAAATAACCGCATCCGCAAGGTCAGCGTAACCGACCAAACCATCTCCACTGTCGTCGGCACCGGCATTCCCTGCGCCCAACCGAAATTTGTCTGCGGCGACGGCGGACCAGCCACCAGCGCCTTGCTCTTCATGCCTCGCACCGTGACCATCGAAGCCAATGGCACGTTGTTGGTCTCGGATGACGGCGACGCCAAAATCCGCCAGGTCGACGGCACCACCGGCGACATCACCACCATCGTCGGCTCTGGAAATTTCTGCGGCACCATGCCGAATCAAACACCGTTGCCCTGCGGCGATGGCGGTCCCGCCCTCAGCGCCAGCCTCAACGACGCTCGCGGCGCGATCCACGATTCCGCCGGAAATCTTTATTTCGTCGACGCCCAGGACAATCGCG
Source organism: uncultured Acidobacteriota bacterium (assembly GCA_963711325.1). Classification (GTDB taxonomy): domain Bacteria; phylum Acidobacteriota; class Terriglobia; order Acidiferrales; family UBA7541; genus Palsa-295. The sequence continues at coordinate 1,755,349 of CAVQDR010000003.1, forward strand.
TCCGTGAAGTCGACACCACCGGAACCATCACCACCATCGCCGGCGGCGGCTCCAACAACACCGCGCCCACCGGCTGCGCCAACGGCAGTTACACCGGCGACGGCCAACCCGCCGTAAATTCCACGCTCGATTGTCCCCTCGGTCTCGATATCGATGCCGCCGGAAATCTCTACGTCGCCGACACTTTCAACAACGTCATCCGCAAAATCGATACCGCGTCGCCCCGCATCATCACCACCGTAGTCGGCAACGGAAATGCCGGATACACCGGTGACGGCGGCCCCGCCACCAGCGCCACTTTGAATTCTCCCGACCGCGTCTCCGTCAATGGCGCCGGAAATTTTTTCATCTCCGATTCCAACAACCAGGTCATTCGCCGCGTCGACGGCGCCACCAAAAAAATCGCAACCTTTGCCGGCAACGGACAATTCGCCTTCGCCGGCGATGGCGGTCCCGCGCTCTCCGCCAGCTTCGCCACCCCGGTCGGCGTCGTCGTCGGCCCCCAAGGCAATCTTTTCGTCGGCGATTTGTACAACAACCGCATCCGTAAAGTTCTACTCAATCCCGGCGTAGGCCTCTCCGTCACCACCCTGCCCTTCGCCAATCAGCCGATCAACGGAAATTCCATGTTGCCCGTCACCCTCACCAATAACGGCGACGCACCCCTAGCCATCGCCAGCATCAACATCTCTTCCGGCGCCTTCACCATCGCCACCAATCCCTGTCCCGACTCTCTCGCCGTCGGCGCCAACTGCGTCCTCCAAATTCAATTCGCTCCCACTCAATTCATTGCCTACACCGGAATCATCACCATCACCGACAACGCCCCGGTCACCGGCAGCACCCAGACCGTCGGTCTCTCCGGCATGGGAGCCGCATCCCTAGCCATCACCGCCACCGGCACCGGCACAGTCACCAGCGCACCCGCCGGAATCACTTGCCCGACAACCTGCGTCGCCACCTTCGCCGGAAATAGCCAGGTCACTCTCACCGCCGCGCCCGGCACCAATCAAACCTTCACCGGTTTCGGCGCCAATTGCGCGCCAGCCTCCGCCACCACCTGCACCATCACCATGAGCGCCAACGAAACCGTCACCGCCGCCTTCGCCGCCACCACCAACGAAACGTTGACCATCACCAAAGGCGGCACAGGCACCGGCACGGTCACCAGCAATCCCGCCGGAATCAACTGCGGCGCAACTTGCTCCGCAAGTTTCTCCAACACCACGGCCATCACGCTGACCGCCACGCCCGCAACGGGCTCCACTTTTACCGGCTGGGGCGCAGGCCCCTGCGAAGGCACCGGCACCTGCACCTTGACGCTCAGCGCCGCCACCACCGTCGTCGCCAACTTCACCGCCAGCACAAATAATTTCACGCTAACGGTAACCAAAGCCGGAACGGGTACCGGCACAGTGACCAGCGCGCCCACTGGCATCAACTGCGGCGCAACTTGCTCCGCAAGTTTCGCCAGCGGCACCGCCATCACCCTGACCGCCACGCCCGCCACCGGCTCAACCTTCACCGGCTGGGGCGCACCGTGTTCCGGCACAGGCACCTGTATCGTAACGATCGCCGCTGCCACAACCGTCACAGCGACCTTCGCCCCGACCACAAATAATTTCACGCTGACCGTCACCAAAGCCGGAACAGGCACCGGCACGGTGACCAGCACTCCCACCGGCATCAACTGCGGCGCCACTTGCTCCGCAAGTTTCGCCAGCGGCACTCAAATCACTCTCACCGCCACGCCCGCAACGGGATCAACCTTCACCGGCTGGAGCGGCGCCGGCTGCGCCGGAACCGGCACCTGCGCCGTGACGATCACCGCAGCCACAACCGTCACCGCTACCTTCACTCAAAGCGCAAATAATTTCACGCTAACCGTCACGAAATCCGGAACAGGCACCGGCACCGTAACCAGCACTCCCACCGGCATCAACTGCGGCGCAACTTGCTCCGCAAGTTTCGCCAGCGGCACCGCGATCACGCTAACCGCCGCGCCCGCCACCGGCTCAACTTTCACCGGCTGGACCGCCGGACCTTGCGAGGGCACCGGTGCCTGCACCGTAACCATCACCGCCGCTACCACCGTCACCGCGACGTTCACTCAGTCCACAAATAATTTCACACTGTCCGTCGTCGAAACCGGCACGGGCACCGGCACGGTGACCAGCTCTCCCGCCGGAATCAATTGCGGCGCAACCTGCTCCGCCAGCTTCGCCAGCGGCACGCAAATCACGCTGACCGCGCAGCCCGCCGAAAGTTCCACCTTCGCCGGCTGGAGCGGCGCCGGCTGCTCCGGCACCAGCACCTGCTCGGTCACCCTAACCGCAGCCCAAACCGTAACCGCCACCTTCAACTCCACCACCACTTCTCCGGTTACCATCACCGTCGCTCCTGGCTCGCCCTCCACCGTCAGCACCACCCCCGGAGGCACCGCCGTCTTCGGCTTGCTGCTCACCGCCACTCCCGGAACCACCGGCACCGTAGCCCTCGGCTGCACCAGCCCCTCACCCGACATCACCTGCCAAATCGTCCCCGGCTCGGTACTCCTAACCGGAAAAGGAACAAACATAGCCATCGTCCTCAACACCTTCTGCACCGCAAACGTTCCAGGATCGACACCACTACCGGGAGGAGGCGGCAACATCGCAGGATTGACTCTACTGCTGGCGGCTCTAGCTCTCTGCGGAATTACCTGGAAGAAAAAATCCCAACCACGCTGGGCCATCTCCTTCGCCCTTCTACTTTTCGCCGCCGCAGGAATGTCCGCCTGCGCCAGCCTACCCAAATCCCCAGGCGGCCAAGCCACCCCCCCAGGAAATTACGCGCTGACGGTCACCGCCACAGCCCCCACCGGCTCAGTCTCCAGCGTGAACCTCTCGCTTACTGTGCTGCCCTAGGTCCGCGAGGCCACGCATCTCAACCCTCGCTCGCGACGCGAATGCAGACGCATCAATGGTAGTTGTGGTCCGGGAATGCATCGTAATCAAAGTTCTGAACCGTACAGCCGTCGTTAACGCGAAGCAGCTGAAATTCCCAACGAGCTCTCGGAGAAACCAGCGCCGCGTCGAGCGGGGCCAATTTCTGACAGATTTCTTTCGGCTCGATTCCACCCTTTGACATATTCTTTAGGCCCAACACCAACACCTGCATGAAGTCACCGCGGTACGGAATTTTCGTGCCTTTGCCAAGAGCCTCGGACCGATTCAAATTTTGCCATTTCAAATCGGCCGACGAGAGTCTCGATACTAAGGTCGTCATCTCGTTCCGCGAAATGTATGCCGTGCGCCCTTCCTCTAACATCGGGGCGGTGTTGAGTTTTGGATCGCCCAGCGGAACAGCTCGAAAAATCAAAGGGCCACGAAAGTAATTGGACTCGTTGTTGTAAAAGAAACGAATCGCGATCACCTCTTCGATCGGACCCGCCTTCAACTTCGCGTCCGAATTCTCCCCGCGCTCCGGAACAAACAAGACGCCAGACTGAACGAGTACGCCGATCAAAAAAACTGCAAGAGCGGAAACTCTCACTTTGAACTCCACCATCCCTAACGTTGTCATCCCCAACGCAGCGAGGAATCTGTTTTTTACACCAAGAGGGCAACCTCACTCACCAAGAAAATTCAACCACGCAACTCTGTGCCCTTCTGTAATTCGCCTTCTCGGCATCGTCCAAGGATTTCCCACGAGAAACTCAGCCCTTAACCGACCCAGCGCCGCGGGCGCACCACAATGTGCGGCCGGGGAGATGTCTGACACTTTAGACCGGGCACATCCCTGACACTTTTTCTGGTCGGGCTTGGAGGGGATAGGGTGCAGGGGAAGGGGAGCCTTCCCCTTCTCCTGCCTCAGCCCCGGAGTAATCCTTCGCTTTCGGCAGCGGCCTGGTCAACCGTCGATAGCTATCGAACCGCGCGATCGGAAACGCGCCGAAGTACACGGTATAAAACCGCTCATCGACCGGCAACAATCCAATCTGCTCTCCGATCAAAGTCTCACTCAGAAACACATGCTGATGCTTCCAGGAAAAATCTCCTCGATCCCGCACTCTCCGCACCAGCATGGCGCTGCCGTATTCCGGTTCCGGCACGCGCGCTGGATATTCCCGCGCCGATCGGGTGTACACCGCGCCGGGCGTTTCCAATCCCAGCGCTTCGTGCGGACGCTCTTCGTTGTACTCCCGGCGAAAATGATCGAACGCCCGCTGTTGCGCCCGCCGGTTCGCCGCCGCCGGCGAAGCCGTTTCCTGCTTCAATGTGCGATGCATGCGCTCGTGCCGTCCATTCTGTTCCGGATGACCGGCCGCGATGCGCTCCGGTACAATCCCCAACTTCATCCACCACACCGCCAAACGCGATAGCCCGGCGATCGCGCGCGACGCAAACGGCGCGCCGTTATCGGTGCGAATCGCGCCCGGCAGGCCGCATTCGCGAAAGGCCGATTCGAAAATCGCTCGCACTCGCGTGTAATCCATCTTCTCCACCGCCTGGCAACGCAGCAAATAGCGGCTGCAGGCATCGGTGATGGTCAGCGGATCGATGCGCTCGCCGTCCGCGGTTTGAAACCAGCCTTTGAAGTCGGCGCACCACACTCGATTCGGCGCATCGGCTGCGGCAAAAGGTTCGGTGTAGGGCGGCGCGCGTCGCCGCTTCTTGCGCGCCACCACCAATCCTTCGCGCGCCAGCAGCGCGCCGATGGTGCTGGTCGCCGGCCACGGTCGCAGCGGCCGCTCGCGTTCTAAAACTCGTTTCAATTTGCGCGGCCCCCAACTCATGTGCGCCCGCCGCAACTCGAGTACCGCCTCTTCGACTTTCGCCGCGGTCTGGTTCGGATGCCGACGCGGAGCCCGGTCGCGATCGTGCAGCGCCTCCAGCCCTCCCTGCCGGTAACGCCGCAGCCAGTAATAACCGGTCTGGCGGGCAATGTCGTAGATCTCACACAACTCGGTCATGGTCTGCAAACCACGCGCCTGCTCCAACACAAACCGCACTCGCTCATCCATCACACTGCTCGCTTTCCAGGGCATCTCGCCGTTCTACACGCCCCAGTCGTCCGCAGTGTCAGGAATGTCCCCGGTCTAATCTGTCAGCCATGTCCCCGGTCTGCACCACAATCTAGCCCAGCCCGGAAGGGCTGGGTACCAAACCCAATAACACGCCGAGCGCCGTAGGTGCGACACGCTACCGCTGCCCAAAGAACAACCGCCCGCCGCCACCAAAAAATTAAACCACCACAAGTCTTTCGTCAGGGTGCGGCTTCAGCCGCATCAAAAAAAAGCTTTGTCCCCTACCTCTTGCGCGCGCGTCATCGCGCAAGCCTTTGACTTCCTGACCACCCGCCGAGCCCCCCAATGTCCACACACTCAAATTTTGGTGTCTCATCTATCAAATGTTAAAATGGTAAAAACTTATGCCCGAACCGAAACAAAACCCAAACGTTTCCACCGCCCACCGGCCTCCGACCCACAAAATTTCGGCGCCGTTCTCCCTCCGCCCCACCGCATTTCTAATCGCACGTTCTGCGATTAGAAATCCCCGCAAATCACTGAAAACAAGGACCCGGCATGTTTTCTAATCGGCCCTATTTTCGTAACCTTTTGTTACCAAGCACCAAATCCGCTAACGCCTTCCCGCGCCGCCTCGTCATACGACTAACGCAATTCCAACGACCCCTTCACCCGAATGTCCGCCGCCGAAGCCCCCACCAAAACGTCAAACGTACCCGCCTCCGCCACCCAGTCCTTCTTCTCCGTCGAGTAGTAAGCAAACGCACTCTTATCCAAGGTAAACCGCACCTCCCCACTCTTCCCCGGCCCCAACTCCACCCGCCGAAACCCCTTCAACTCCTTCACCGGCCGATCCACCTTCGAGTGTCCGTCATGAACGTAAAGCTCCACCACCTCCGCCCCCGCGCGCTTCCCCTCATTGCGCACCTTCAAACTCACTTCGAACTTCGCCCCACCCGCCGGTTTGATTTTCAAATCGCTGTACCCGAATTTCGTGTACGACAGCCCATATCCAAACGGAAACTGCGGCACAACGTTGTGCTTATCGAAATAGCGGTAACCCACGTAAATTCCCTCGGCATATTTCACCTGCAGATTCTCGCCCGGATAATTTCCGTTAACCGGCGATTCCTGCATATCGTTGACGAAACTAAACGGCAGCTTCCCCGAAGGATTCACATCCCCAAACAAAACATCCGCCACCGCGTGCCCAATTTCCTGGCCGCCGAACCACGCATCCACCACCGCCGGCACATCGTTCACCCACCGGCTCACATTCACCGGAGCGCCCGCATTGAAAATCACAATCGTGTTGCGATTCGCTTTCACCACCGCCTGAATCAGTTCATCCTGCCCTGGCGGCAGGTCCAAAGTTTTGCGATCGAAGCCTTCCGACTCCACCCGCGCGTTGTCGCCCACTACCAGAATTACCGCGTCAGCTTTCGAGGCAATCGCCACCGCTTCGCCGCGCAATTTTTCGGCCGCCGCTGCATCGCCGCCGCCCGCCACCGAGAGATTCTCGACCAAACCCGCGCCACTCACTCCTTCTTCGTCGATCGCCGCACCCAGCGCATAGCTCACCTGTATTCCGCTGCCCGCCCGTTCCTTAATTCCATCCAGCGGCGAAACCGAATAATTCGAGCGAACCAGCGAACTCCCTCCTCCGCCGGTGCGAGCCACCGCCGCATTGGGACCAATCACCGCCAGCGTCTTGATCTTCGAAGTATCCAGCGGCAGCAAATTCCCGTCGTTCTTGAGCAACACAATCCCCTCCGCCTCCGCATGACGCGCCACCGCCCGCTGCGCCGGAGTATCGATCTCCCCCGCGGTCGTCACCTCCGGCCGATCAAAAACTCCGCTCACAAACATCGTGTGCAAAATACTCGACACGTTTGCGTCCACCGTCGCCTGCGAAATTGCCCCAGCTTTCATTCTCGGCAGAACTTTCTCCGGCGAAAGAAAATCTCCGCCGTTCCCGTTCTTAATCGCGCCCTCGGTTTTCAGCCAGGTCCGCGCCACCTCGCCGCCAGGCATCTCCACGTCCATTCCCGCGTTCACCACACCGTCTGTGCTGTAGGTGCTGCCCCAATCCGAAACCACGAATCCCTTGAAACCCCATTCTTTTCGCAGCACGTCCTGCAGCAAGAACGGATTCTCCGAACAGTAAAGTCCGTTCACTTTTTGGTACGCGGACATCACCGACCAAACTCCCGCCTCCTGCACCGCCGCCTTGAACGCCGGAAAATAAATTTCCTGCAGCGTCCGCTCGTCAATCGTCTCGTCCATCCGATGCCGTTCAAACTCCTCATTGTTCGCCACGAAATGTTTCACCGTAGCGATCACGCCTTCGCTCTGCACGCCCTTGATGTAGCCCACGCCCATTCGCGCCGCGAGGTACGGATCTTCTCCGAATCCTTCGAAATTCCTTCCCCACAGCGGAACCCGCTGGATATTCACCGTCGGCCCCAGAATCATGTCGCGCCCAATCGCCCGCACTTCCTGCCCCAGCGCCTGTCCGACGGTCTGCGCCATGGCCGGATCCCAAGTCGCCGCAATCGCGATTCCCGAAGGGAAAGCGGTACTCGTGATCTTGGGAAATTTCGAATTCGCCGCATTGGTCAACGCCGAAGGTCCGTACCAGGCCCGGATCCCCGCCGGCCCATCCGCCATCTTGATCGACGGAATCCCCAGCCGCGGAATCGCCACCGTCTGCATCCAGTTCGCCCCACTGAGCAGCGAAACTTTTTCCTCGATGGTCATCCGCCCCAGCAGATCCTTCACCCGCGCCTCGACTGGCGCCTTCGTATCCTTATACACAGCCGAGGCCGGCACATCCTGCGACCGCGCCACCGCCGAAACCAGGATCACCAGAGCCAGTACCAGGCCCACAAGGATTCCGCGCGCTTCAACACCAAAAATTCTGGGATTATTCATAGAAAACATTTTGCCTTCCTTCGCCAAAGTTCAGGCCAGCACCCTGATTGGGGCAACCGAGCAAGAGCATGCTGCAATCCGCCCGCAATTTCAACGTCAGCTCACCGAACACCAAGAACGTCTTGTATCGCGGGAAATCGAACGAAGCTCCACAAAAAAAGCGAAGCGCATTGCTCCGAAACGTTATCTAACGGAGGAAGGAAACTTCATAACGAGCGAAAAGGAGCTGTATGACCAACGACGAAAACGCTTCAAACGAACAGGATCGGACGGCCGAGCCCGTAACGCGCCGGGATTTCATGAGCGTCGCGGCCCTGTCAGGCGCAGCGCTCAGCCCGCTGGCCGCAAAACTCAATGCCAATCACCCGGCCGGCGAAATGAACAACGAGAAATTCCGTCGGGTCATGTTGGCGGGTCCCTCGTCCGTGACGGCAGAAGCCGCCATCGCCGAAATGGACCATCAGGGAAACTTGACGGTACTTCGACCCGGCAAAAACGAATGGGTCTGCGTTCCAGGCGATGACAATTTCGTCGGCCGGCCGGACATGGTCCTGGATCCAATGGGCCTGGTCTGGTTCAAAGATGTGATGAACCGAAAGCCGAAGCCGACCAATACTTCGCCGGGCCTGGTTTACATGCTAAACGGCGCAACCCAGAGAAGTTTTACCGACCCATTCGACACCACCGGCCCCGCCATCCCCATCGGTCCGCACTGGATGATTCTCTGGCCCTTCGATGCCAAAGCCGCCGGCCTTTCCACCGTAATGCGCGACGCCGGAACCATGGTCATGTTCGCCGGCACCCCCTACGCCCACCTACACATCTGCGGCTCCCCCTGGGACGGCAACGAATACCATCCCGGCGACCGCGGCGTATGGACCATGAAATACGAGCATCCGTGAGGTCGCACAAAAAAAAGGAAATGTTTACGTCGCGGAGGGAGCAAGAATCTACAAGCTTAAGGGAAAATGGTGCGCCCGGGAAGATTCGAACTTCCGACCTTTTGGTTCGTAGATAGTCCGGGTCAAAATCCAAATGGCTTGTTTGGTGTCGCTTACGAACCAACGCAGCCACTCTAAATCCTGCAATGATACCTAGGACTTCGTGAATGGCCTTTACGAAACTAGCGTCACGTGCCGCATTGAGTCTCAATCAAGACTCAACCGGACTCCATCCCTTCGGGTCTGGGTGCGTCACCGAGATTTCGCCCCGTTGAGCAGAACGATTTGGGTCGAGACGAACGGCTTTGGGCTGCCGTCGATCATGAACATGGAATCGCTTTCGGACAACTTCATTCGCGACGCGTCGGAGCAGTCACTTCTGGAGGGTGTGATTCATTGGCTGCTAGCGCGTCCCTGTCTTCAAAATGCTTGCGGCAAATTCGCAGGTCTTCGGAATCCGTCATGATCTCCCATCGCTCTAACACGATGTCGGTCTTTCGACGAATCGTTCCAGCGGCATCACGGGCAAGAACGTAAGAGTTAGCGACCGTTCCGTTCTCGTATTTCCCAACGACCTGCATCACATCCCAATTCTCGGTCGGATGCTTTCCAGATTGATAGATTATCGTCACTATTTTTGGATCAATCATAGTCAGTCGAGGCTGTCTCGATTATGACTCAATGCTGTTGAAGTTCTCTCTGAACGGTGCCAGCGAACTCCTCGGCATTCGATTCTTCGAATAGTTGGTGATCAGCGGATACGTCGTCCAGAATTTCCGTGGCGTTCTCGTATGACCGTTGCAAATCGGGTTCGGAGGGCTTTCCTAATAGAAAGTACGCCTTGAATTCTTCACGTCCTTCTTTCAGTTGCGCCATTCGCCCAAACCACAGAAGAGCCTTTTCGGATATTTGGTCTTCTGACGAAAGATCAAATGAGATCGGTTGGCAGACGTGCAATCGTCCGTTCCGAAAAACTTTCTTGAACTCGAAGTCACAGTGCGGCGACTGAATTACGTGGGGAGCGAACACGGATGTCAGGCCTGACCTATCGAGAGCGGACCGGAAAGATCGCCACACATCCTCTTCAGTCTTCGCTTTCGTTTGTTGCACCCTGTCATATTTTTCGACGAACCGCTCATAGAGATCGCGGGCTAACTCTTCGAGTCGCTCACGCTCCGCAACACCGCCCTTCAGCTCAGAGACTTGAAAAGACGAATCGTCTTTCGGCAAAACTTCTCCAATCAATTCTTGAGCCGTCGCAGGGAAATTCGAAGGCGAAATTTGCGTGGCAAAATTTCCAACGACTTGATCCATCTTAGTCTGGATATATGTGCTCACGTCTCTAAAATGTTTCCCGGACACGCCCTGAAAAAATTTGGAGATGCGCTGATATTTTGGTGTGCAGATAGCTTTCGCGAAGAAAACATCCGGAGCAATCAAAACGATGCCGAAGTTTACAAACTCTCCGGACACAACATCGTGCACATATCGGAGTACAACGTAGTTAATTTTGGTCTTCATTGTAATTCTCTCCGAACGGCGTCGATCCATGTTCACCTATAACTTTGTACGTCTTCGTTACGTCGTCGCCGAAAGTATCCCGCAGACGACTTTTTACAAGACCAATCGCTAGATGAGTTACGTCAATTCCGATCCAGTTGCGTTTCAGATTTTGGGCAACAGCTATTGCGGTCCCACAACCGCAGAACGGATCGAGAACTAAGTCACCTTCATTGCTGCTCGCCATAATGATCCGTTCAAGCAGTGCTTCCGGCTTCTGTGTCGGGTAACCTAATCTTTCGGCGGCGCGCGAATTTATGGGATCGATGTCTGTCCATACATTCCCCATCAACACACCTGACATTTCATCGAGGTAACGCTTGAGTCTTGGCCGCTTCTCCTTTGAGTCTGGATACCAAACGAGTCCCTTGGCATCTAGGTCCTTCATCGTATCGGTGGAGTATCGCCAACCAAACGGCGGCGAAGCATGACCTTTCCACTCGTACATCATGTTGGGTCGAGGCTTGGGGCTGGTCATGTTGTCGAGCATGTAGCGGCGACCGTCAGCATCACGGAACCTATACTTATCTTCGATGTATTGTTCACTGTGAGGTAGAAACAAAGGGTTCCAGATGTATTCGTCGCCTTTTGAATAGTGCAACAACGTGTCCGCGACGGGACTCCATCTCTTTGCGTCACTATGAGTCCCAGTTCGCTGCCAAGTGATGTCGCCGCGAAAGTTCTCGGGTCCGAACACCGCATCCCAGCAATACTTTGAGATAGTGACCCGACGTTGGATCGCAGTGCAGGTAAAGGCTGCCCTTCGGCTGAAGTACGCCCCGCAATTCAACAAGGCGCGGGGCCATCATCGTCAGATACGCCAACATATCGTTCGTGCCCAAGAATTGGCGGAACGCTCGCATTACGTCCGAAACTCTACCTCCCGATTCAACCAATTCTTCGAACACCCGTACCGACTCCATATTCCATTCCCACGTATCCTCAAACGCTTTGAACTGGGACGCTGAACGAGAGCCGTCCTTTTCGGCGAACAAGATGTTGTAGTCCTGATTTGATTTGAACGGAGGGTCGAGGTAAACGAGGTCTACAGTTTCGTCTTTGATGTGTCGCCGAAGAACATCCAGATTGTCGCCGTAGTAGAGGAGATTCACGCACGCGAGTCTAGCGACGACGGAGGCGGTCGGGCAAGTATAAGATTGTTCAATGTGCTGAGTTCGGAACAAGCGGTACCTCGCACTCGCCCCTTTAGCTGCATTGTCGTTTTCGCGAAAGAACTGCTGCGATCCCCAGAACTTTCGTACCATAGGTTTCCAGCACGCCTGCGGTGTAATCTGTGTGCATATCAAGAGACCTGGCTGAATCCAGCTGGGCAGCTACCGAGCCCCTTTTGAGGCCACGGTGCTCGCTTCAGAAACTGTGAAGGATACGGCGATGACCTGTAGGGGGTACCGCAAAACCCACCTTAGAAGTCGATCTTCCCACTCACGAATCTGAGGGCGTCTCCAGTGAACTGGAGGCACCACCATGCAGAACGAACACCCGGCGACGGAATCGCGTCCCGCAGACATTTCCGTTGAAAATCACGGGTCAGTATTTCTGGTACGCGGATTATCCGAAGCCGGAAAAACTTGGCTTGACCAAAACGTCGGTGACAACGAGACGCAACGGTTCGGTGATGCCATTGCCTGCGAACCGCGATACGTGTCGCAAGTCGCGCAAGGTGCGGTCGAAGCCGGGTTGGTGGTCCGGTGAGTCCACCTGCGACCATGAGATTGGCCAAGTCGACGAACGCAGCGATTCGCCAGCTCGCACGAAAGCAAAAACGATCCGTCAGTGCCGTGCTGGGTCAAGCGGTCCACAAGTTTGTTGCCGGGAGGAAAAAGTGAGATGCGAAATTGCGATCATCCCGAGAGCGACATGCACGACATCCAGTCCGGCGGGAATCGTCTGCTGCGAGTCTGTCGCACATGCATGCAAGAATTGCACACCGAGTACGAACGCCTCAGCAAGATGGGTCTGTCCCTCGATCAGATCAACCGAATCATCCCTCAACCAAGAACGAGCCCGGAGTGGATCGATTCAAGTGCGAGTGCTTTGGCGTTGGTGGGAAATTTCGCGCGGAAGCCTGAAGGCGTCGGAGCTCGGCGAGATCGATCTGGGAGAAATCGGCTGACGCTCAGTGCCGATGACCGCAACTTCCTGCGAGCGGTCGGAATCGAGCACACCTAGCCGTTGCTCTCCGAGTCAGAATCCGGCGCAATGCACCGATTCGCGGAATTGATGGGATCGCGGCCCGCGTTTGGCTTATGCCCACTGCCGACCTGTCTTAACTCCTGATTAACGCTGCCAGCTCAACCGGTCAACGCAACACCATCTAATCAGTTGGCCCGTCAATGCTTCCCCCGAAGAACCGATCTGTTTGGCTGACACGACCAAAACCTAGCCAGGGCAACGTTCCGGCTGCTCTTACCTAGCCAGCGCCTTTGGCTTTTGTTTTCAACGAATGTGGTCTGAGCTGGGTGTTGCGTCGACCCGTTGAGACCACCGCTCTTACCGGACATCTCTAACAACGCCGGCTCTGTCAAATTGTTTTTAGAACGAACTTCTCCGCCCACTCCGAAGAGCGTTTGGTTTGATCTGATTTCTTTGGCCCAGTGTCGATGACCACGGCTCGTTTGTAATCTTTCGTCGAATTTTCAGTCCGACCCATACATCTCTTCGATCCTAAACTTCAGACCATGATTATTATTTCAAACTCCCTCTTGCGAGAGAGCGGGATGCCCATTCAAGTGGACGGCGTTCGAGTGCACGCTATGTCCGGTACCGAGCTGTCCCGCGTTCGAACCGAATTTGACCCACTCTGAATATTCCCAGCCGTTGCGCCACATCCAGTACAACCGCACTCCCAGTCTGCGGGCCATGGCCACCTTGGCGATGTTCCGTTGCCGCCGCATCGCCAGGTGCAGGTACCGTGGCCTCCAGTCCGCATCACAACGCGCTGCCGCTTGCGCTGCTTCCACCAGCAAGAAACGCAACAGCGCGCTGCCTTGCTTGGTGATGCGGCCGAGCCGTTGATGACCCGCGCTGGAATCTTCCGCAGGAATCAGGCCGACATAGCTGCCGATCTGCTTGCCGCACCCAAACCTTTTCGGAGTTCCGATGATCAGAGTGAAGGCCAGCGCCGTGATCGGTCCTACGCCGGGATGAGTCATCAGACGCGTGACTTCCGTCCGTTTCCTGGCTTCTCGCTCGATGGCTCGAGTGAGTTCTTCGATCGTGGGGTTCAGGCGGTCCAGCAGTTCCAGCAGATCGTTCCGGCGCCGCGAGGCCCACGGAGCTAACGGAAGTTTTTCCAGTTGGGCCCGTCCTTGCTCGCTCCACAGCTTCTTCTTCCGTCGCTGGCCTTCGTTCATGGCCAGCGCCTGCAGCTGGTTCATAATCCGCGTCCGCATCTGCACCATGCGGTGCCGATGCCACAGCAGTTGCCGCAGATCACGGTTCTCCGGACTCGGAACCCAGATCCGAGGAAAGTTATTTCAGGAGCAGCTTCAACAGAAGTTGGCGTCGTTGGAATCGGTCTTCTGCTTGCGGACTCGTCTGGTTTTAATTTCCGCTGCGTCTCCAATCCACAGTCTCGATCCCCAACTCTGCCAACAGCCGCTCGAACCAGCGTGAATACCCGGTGGCCTCCATCCCCACACGCACGCTCGCCGCTCTGGATTGCAGATCCCGATAGAACTTCTCTGCTTCTCCATCACTGTGGTTCAATCGCCGTTCACCACACTCTCCTGTTTCGGTGTCAGCAAACGCGATGTACTGATCGCTCGGGTGATAATCCACGCCTATAATCAGCATGTCCGGCTCCTTTCTTCCCGAGCCTATGGTTCTCGACAAGCCACAGTCTACTCGGGTCTAAGGAGCCGGCATTGTTATGCAATCAAGTGGATTGATCGCATTTCACATGTCCGGTAAGAGCGTTAATCAGACTTGCGTCTAGCCGTCGCCGCCCCGAACGCCTTTTGCCTATCAAGTAAGCATTCTAGGGGGTTACCGTCGGCGGGGGCGGTGCCAGATCAAGGTCCAGTATGGTCTCGACGATCAGCTCGCCGGCTGAACCATTCAAATGTCCGAACCCGTTCGTTAAGTAAAAGCCGTTAGGAAGACGCCTCACCGTGTACTCCGATCTCAATCTCAAGAAGCCGACGAAAGTTGCCGTATATGAGGTATTGTACGGCAATTCCTTGCCGTTCGACATGAGCGGTCGTTTGGGTTCGTACAAGCTTGCGGTCTCGCTGGCATAGTAAGCTGGAGTCGCATAACTCAAAGCGACCGGCCATCGGTACTCGTTTGTGATAAAAGGCCCCTTTACAAGACCCCGTGATCCAAGCACCTTCAAAGGTGCTGACCAAGGCTCCGCGAACCGCGATGCGATTCCCCTTCCACGCACCAAGGTTTTGAAAAAGACTACAGATAGGAATACTGGAAGAGTTCTAGGATCCTCCAGTGTCTTGACGTTGAGGTTTTCGAACGAGTCGAATATGAGTTCGGCTGGGGCGCCTTCTGAAGCTTCGAGTTGAATACGGCCTCGAAACGACCCTGAGGCACTGACAGTCTTGCCGGCGAGCCGCAGTCGGTCGGCATCTGTTGCCGCTTCCTCAAATTGCCGAAGCAGGGCGCGCGATAGATTAAGAGCAGGACGTAGCGAAAGGGCTACCGGCCATCTGTAGGGAATGTTGCCGAGGCCTCCCACGTTGCTCTATACCGATTGTCGCAATCAGCCGCCCCGAGAACGGCCACATTTTTGGAAATGATTAGATTTCCGCTAACCACCAATTGGTGTCCGTCAGCGCTTTTAAGGTGTGCGAAGAGATCACACACCGATACCCCGGCATATACCGGGACTACCGCGAATAGAATCCCGGCTGCGAGAATGGACATAATTTTTGCGATTATTGCAGGCCAGGTACAACGCCGCTGTGAATTTGTAGCTACCATGGCGCCCTTCCGTAGGAATCGAGGGCTGTGATTGAATGTTTGTATCACGGATAAAAGAACGTGGGACGCCGCGTTGTCCCTTCACGGTGCCTAACTACAGCCGTAAAGGCCTGTCGCATCCGACGTAGTCCTGTTCGCAAGAGTTTATTGGCTGAATCACACCGTACGTTGCCTGTTAGCAAAGGTTGCGCTGGCTCCTGATAACTCGCGTTACTGGACCGGTGGCTTTGATCGGATTTCACTTGTCCGATTACGGCGGTGGTCTCAATGGGTCGACGCAACACCCAGCTCAGACCACATTCGTTGAAAACAAAAGCCAAAGGCGCTGGCTAGGTAAGAGCAGCCGGAACGTTGCCCTGGCTAGGTTTTGGTCGTGTCAGCCAAACAGATCGGTTCTTCGGGGGAAGCATTGACGGGCCAACTGATTAGATGGTGTTGCGTTGACCGGTTGAGCTGGCAGCGTTAATCAGGAGTTGGGGAGAATACGAGAGGAACAATCTACGCCATCCGAATTGAGGCACGGCTGCGGCCCGCCAGATTCTGACTACTTCGCGGATTTCCTCAATCGAAAACGGTGCCAAAGAACGATCACAACCAACAACAGACCGAGCCGGATCACGATTCCTAGAATCCCGTAGCGAAGCCACTGGTAACGAAAAGCATCGGCGAGAGCTCGGGAAACCTCTCCCCGATGCGAATACGCGATACTTCGATTGTGGAATGCGATGCTGTACTTGGGATCGAGGCGAAGTGCTTCATCGTAGTCCTTAATTGCAAGTTCGTACTCGCCCTTTCGGGCGTACTCGTATCCACGGCTATTTAGCGCTTCGACATTGCTCGGATTAGCCAGCAAGGACTGGTTGAAGTTCCAGAATGCCTGGACGTGGTCGCCAGTATGAATGAATGCCAGACCGCGACCGTACAGGGCATCAGGTTCTCCTGGTTTCAAGCGCAAGGCCGCGTCAAAATCTGGAATGGCGCGACCGTAGTCACCGCTGCGTTCGTAGGCTAATCCGCGATCATAATAGGCCGCAGCGGAATCAGGCTTCAGCAGAATAGCCTGATTAAAATCCACAATGGCTTTGTCGTACTGACGGTTTCGAGATCGAGCCATACCTCGCCTAACTAGGGCTGCAACTGAGTCAGGTTTGAGCCGGAGAGCTTGGTCGAAATCCAAAAAAGCCCGATCAAAATCCCCCTTCTGCTCGTGGACCTGCGCCCGGTTATAGTAAGTATCAAATGAGTTTGGATTCAGTTGGATAGCCTGATCGAGATCACGTAGGGCTTGAACGTAGTCCTTCTGCTGGAAATGAGCCCGCCCTCGGTTGTCGTAGGCTTCAGAAGAACTGGGATTGAGCTTGATAGCCTGGTCGAAATCCCGGAAGGCCCGATCATAGTCGCCGATCTGAAGGTAACCGGAACCTCGATCCATGAAAACTTCAGCAATGTCGTCTGGGGGTCTGGCGGTCGCGTCTATGATCGCAGAGCAAGCGGTTATGGTGCGCTGTGGATCTCGCAAATCCCTACACAGATTCCGATTTATTTCTGTCTCCGACTGCCCGACAGGTTTAGCGAGGGCCAAACCGGTTTGGAGTAATATCAAGAGAACTGAAACCGCAAACGATCGCTTCCCATATACAATCCCGTTCGTTGGCGTCTCAGTATGAAATGATCTACGCCTCATAACGTTTAGGGGGTCAGTGCGCTTTCCTCACGCCAATTGCGTGTCCGGAATGATTATACGACACGCGATCTCACTCCGACGGTGGGAGAGGCCCTTTGACTTGACGGCGGACCGTTCTGCTCAAGTTCTTCGCCTCCCTTGGGAGATCCTTGTTCGGGCGACATTCGGTTGAGGGTTCCCTCTGCGACCATCGCCTAACTCCTGATAAGTCGCGTTACAGGACAAGTGCCGTACTAGAACTTCAGATGTCCGGTAATAGCGTTTATCAGGCACTGAGGCCGTGACAGGTTAATCTCAGTCCCTCTATCATCATGAAAGACAGCAGGAGAACCGCTAACACCAAACTTTGATGAAGTTGTCGGAGCCGAGAGTTCGGCGGTAGGTCAACGCCCGTCTTTGCCAAATTCCGCATTTCCCAATGCAGAAGCAGAGCGTATACCCACGCAAGAAGCGGAAGTAACGCAATCTCAAGCACGGCACTGTTCGCGCACTGGTGCTTTGCGTCCATCATGTCCTGAATCCAAAACGCCCAAAATTCAAACGATACGACAAGCAGCGTTGTCACAGCGAAGCTAACTGAACCAAAAGGCGACCGTGAGAAGTACTGCTCCAAGAGTTCCCCTTTAACGGAGGTTACACGGTTGACCTCACGTGAATGTATAGTCGGACGCGTGGTTTAGCCTGATTTCACATGTCCGATAACGGCGTTTACCAGGACTTGAGAATTAGTTCCGGTTTGCCCGTTCAGGATTTATAGCGGTCACTTAGCCTGTTCATGGAGTCGGAGGAAAGTGCTCATCGGCTGAACATAGACCATTTCAGTCCGATGTAAACGGCGAAAACCGCCACTATGGACGTGCCCAGAATGATGGCGAAGATTTGCTTGAAAGAGTCAACGGGATACAGACCTGTCACGACCATACCGATACGCCCAACGATATCCGCGATCAGAAGCACAAGGGCGACCGCCGCTGCTCGCTTCTTCATAGACAAAATGAGCAACCCGGCCACGGCGTAGAGAACACCGATACCCGCGCCCACGTAGGTAGAGACCGTGACCTGGGCAGTGGAGAGACCAAAGAATCTGTGAGTGAAGCCGGTCGTCACCTCCGCAAGGCCAAAAACAACCATTAAGAGTGCAGCGATGGTGATGCCGCGTGGGCGGCTTTGGTTCACTAGCTTATCCATTCGAAAACTATCGGCGAGAGTAGCAGTCTCAGTCAACCTTTCTGCGTATCTGTCGCTCGGAAAGGATCCGATACTTTGCTCGATGCCGTCCTGGGTGAATTGTCGGCAACCCGGAAGTTATTCTCGCCCCGCTTGGCGGCGGTCACTTGGACGTGTAGGCGCGTAACCGGACATGTGGTTTTGGCCGAATTTCACATGTCCGATAACGGCGTTTATCAGGACTTACGCGCTTGGCATGCCACGAATCTTAGTATCGAGCCGGTGACGTAGCATTGTTGAAGGAAACGCGCGGCTTACAGCGGTTCGTATGCGGTATAAATTGAGTTGACATATTCAACAGAGAGTATTACTACGTAGCATATCAGACCGCGCAGCTAGGTAATCACTTTGGTCGGGCCGTCCTCCATTGCTATTCCCGTTTCCCAGGCTAGGTCGCTGTACCTTCAAAAGCTGTTAGAAGGCCACCATTCCCAACGGGGGCAACCCGTAGCTTAAACCTTAAACGCAGACACTTTAACCAACAACGGCACGCTCATAGACGACGTCGGGTTGTGTTCTCCATCGGTTCGAGACCAATAAGGAACCTTGAAAGTCGCAGGCTCTACACATTCGCTATCGAAAAGGAGATATCAGATGATGACACATATCGCTCGATGGGTTTTCTCCGCGGTCACTCTGGCGCTGATGTGCGCTTGTTTAGTTCCTGAAGTGTTATATGCTCAAAGTTATACCGTCACAGTCGTGGTGTCCGGATTGAACAAACCGACCGGACTTGCCATCGACGATGACGTCCTTTACTTCACAGAAGTGCCCACGCCGGGCGTGCCCGGGGGCATGAACGCGGTGAAACAGCTGGATTTGGAAGACAAAAGCATCACGACGCTTCATATGGGCGAGCCCCAACCCGTCAATATTGCGGTGGGCCGTGATGGATCACTTTATTGGGCCTGTCTTTCGGCGGGCGTGATTCTGAAACGGGACCCAAACGGCGTGACTACGGAGTTCATCACTCACTTGCCCAGCCCCAGCGGCATTGCGGTCGACCGCCAAAATGTGCTGTATTTCACCGAAGTGCCCACGCCGGGCGTGGCCGGCCCGATGGGTGGAAAGAACGGCGTGTTTGAAACCTCGGATGGCGGCGTTACCATCGAAACGCTCCATATGGGTGAGCCCGAACCCGTGGAGATTACTGTTGCGCGGAACGGTGATTTGTACTGGGCCTGCCGCTCTGCGGGCGTGATCCTGAAGCGAAGCGCGCAGGACGGAACGGTGAGCGAGTTCATCACGGGTTTGAGCAAACCGACAGGGATCACCATTGACCGCAAGGGACGGAACCTATATTTCACCGAAGTCCCCACGCCGGGCGTGTCAGGGGCGAATGGTGGGAGCAACAAAGTATCCAAATATAATCTGCGCACTGGACAAACCTCATTAGTGCACTTCGGTGATCCGCAACCGAACGCCGTAGCGGTAGGGGACCACGGTACTGTGTATTGGACTTGCACCAGCGCGGGTGTCATCTTGAAAGCGCGGCGTAACCACTGGGAAGCAGACGAGGATGAGGACTAGGCAGAACTCGACCAGGGAGTGGCGCACCCGTAGATAGAAGTACCTCCGAGGGTAGCGTGCCCCTTTTCCATTTTACAAGGGGTGGGCGGCCGGGTGCCGCACTGTGGTTTTCAGGCGGCGGGCACCGGTCTTAAGGCAACGAGATTACCCTTGCTCGTCCCGCTCGATTGGTGCGCGACTGACGACCCCGTGGGTCTCACGAGGAAGCTTCTGGAAGTGGGGATAAAAGCTAAAAAGTTAAGCCCGAAGACAGCGGCCTTCCCTGTGTCGATCGCTACCATCAACCAGGTCGGTCTTGACCGACCTGACCGACCATCGATTTGCAAAACGATGGATACCAGACAAATACATATGCACTCGACTTAATATTCCAAAAGATAAGATGGCGCATTTCCGGAATCGAATTCGCAGCCCAGTTCGTAAAAGGAATGGATTTTAAGGTTCGCGTAAAGCCCGGCGAGCCGTCAATATCCGTGCCTTTCGATTGAGATAGAGAAATGGCCGGGCCAACGCCTGATAAGTCGCGTTATCTCTAACGACGCCGACCGTTTCAAGAGATTTTATTTCTTATTTTTTCTGTCCACGAACACACCTTCCCCATGGCACGCGGATCGCGTCTCTGTGGCTGCCTTGTTTCACTTGTGTCACCCCAACTCGCTCGGGCCGTTTTCGCTTCATCGATTCGGTGTTGCCCACCAAACATCTCTTCGGTCACAATCGACCATGATGAGTTATGCGATCTCCCCGTAGGGAGGCGGGTCGCCTAATCAATCGGACGGTGACTTTTCGCACCATAACGCGGTCCAGGCATTCCCGCACAGGCAGCACCGCTTCTCTGTTGCATCTGTCCACGACGACAGAACTCTTGGTAATCGATCTGATCTCGCAACATGATCCACAACCGAATCCCGAGTTTCCGTGCGGCAGCGACTCGGGCTTTTCCCAGACCCTTCTGCACTAATTTGCGCCGATAGAACTGACGCAGTTCCGGATCCCGGCGTACCGCATGTGCCGCCGCCTCACACCACAGAAAGCGCAACAGCGGATTGCCTTGCTTGGTCAGTCCTCCGAACCGCTGTCGCCCTCCGCTGGAGTTTTCCCGCGGAATGATCCCGATGTAGCTGGCTAGAGCCTTGCCGTCGCGAAACCGTTTCGGATCGCCCAGGAAAACATCGGTCGCCAGTGCCGTGATCGGCCCCACGCCGGGATGCGTCATCAGCAGTCCGGCGTGTGGGTCGCTCGCCTGCCCGCTCCAGCACTCGCTCGTTCAGTTGTTCGATCTCCGCTTCGAATCTGGCGTACATCGCTTGCAACTCACTGCGCCGATGAGCGGTGTGCGTGGCCAGCGGTAATGACGCGATCGCTGCTTGCCCGCTTTCGCTCCACAGCGAACTCCCTCGCCGTAAACCATTCGCCAGTGCAATCGCCTGCAGCGCGTTCTGTATCCGGGTCCGCAGTCGGACCCACTGATGACGGTGCAAGAGCAACGCTCGGAGATCCAGCAGTTCCTTCGAAGGCTGCCAGATCGATGGAAAACGGTTTTCGACCAGCAACTTTAAAAGCAGCTCGGCATCTCGCCGATCATGCTTCTGTCGGCGGGGTTCGGCGGCTCGAATCGTCGCCGGATGACCTACCTGACAGTCGATTCCCAGTTCTTCCATCAGGAGCAAAAACCACTTCATCGATCCGGTCGCTTCGATGCCTACTCGTACCGGACCGGGAAGCTTCGAATAAAACTCCCGCACACTTTCGCCTTCGTGCGCCAGAGTCTCGTTCACAACTTCTCCCGTCGCGGTGTCTAGCATCGCCAACGTTTGCTGGCGAGCGTGCAAATCACATCCTATAATCCGCATCTCGGCCTCCTTCGATCCGAGCACTGTTGGGGTGAACACCGAACAGTTTACTCGGGCCGTAGCGAGGCCGACGTCGTTATGACATCAATCAGGAGTTAGCCATCGAATACGGTGGCGAGCGCGCTTGCTGCGGAACTCATCCTACTGAAAATTACTCATCAGAATCACGTCGCTGTTGTTTTCGCCTTTGGCCAGTAAGAGATCCTTGCCGTCGCGTGTCCACGCGAAGTCAAAGATAAGTCCCGACGTAAAGTTCGTTATCTGCCGGCGCGGTCCGCCGTCCAGTGGCTGTTCCCATATATTCGCGGCACCGTTTTTCTTAAGGACGAATTGCACCGCCTTGCCGTCCTCGGACCACATGAAAGAGTTCGTATCCTCGGGGAGCGGAAACAGCTGGGTTGGCTTTCCTCCTGAGGCAGGTAGAATCGCGATCTGACCCCGCGATCCAGCACCCGGGTCTGTGTACAAGAATGCCAGTCGGCTTCCGTCCGGGGAGATCCGCAAGACCGGGGCTGCGACCGACGCCGGGACGCTGATTGGCTGCGGCACCCCACCTTCGACCGGCAACCGAAAGAACTTACTGCCATCCGTATTGGCGAACACCAGCCACTTGCCGTCGCGCGAACAGTTGGGGAAGACCACTCCCTCTGCGAGCACCGTCGGATTGGTTCCGTCAGGTTCAACGCGCCATATCTTGGTAAGGCCGTTATCGAGAGAGTCGAGGACCACGTATTTATCGCCACAACTGGAAAACGTTCCGACGTTACGCACGTGCGGTATCAAGAAGGTTCGATGGTCCCCGTCCATGTCGATGAGCTGAACATTAAAGCCGTCGCTATTCACGAGGATTCGGCCACTTGGTCCGGCCGCCACGCCGCCGTCCGGAGTCTCTTGAAAAGTAATTTGTTTTGCCTGCGATGTTTGACCGTGTGGCACCAACCAAATGTGCGAAACGTGGCTGGTCTCGACTGCGGCCACCACAGACCCGTCGCGGCTAATCGCCAAGTCCGGCTCGTAATCAGAAAGATCATTGGTGAAGCGCTGGATTGTCGCACCTGGGAAAGAGATGCTCCAAATTTGACGGCGTCCGTTCAGCGAAGCCGCGATCGTGGCCAGGAGAAAATCGCCGCCGGGCATCCACATCGGGCGACCCACTTCATCGTTACTTACATAAAATGACGAAACCGATCCGTTCGCTAGGTCGATTTTGTCCACGACGGAATGAATTTCCCTTTTATCACCGAGCTGAATCCAGGAAAGCATGATCGTTTTGCCGTCGGGCGACCAAGTTGGCCCGTGAATAAAAGGAGTCTGGTCGAACGAAGCCAGCGGACGAATTCCGGAACCATCGATATTGGCCACCTGCAATTGAAACGGTGCGTTGTCAGGTAGCACGCGAAGAAATGTGGTTTGTTTGCCATCCGGAGAAAAACTGATGGTCCTGATTACCCGCGAAAGTATACGGAGCGGCGTCCCCCCGAGAACCGGAATAACGTAGAGGTCTGGAATGTCCGCCGTGCTGTCGGCACGCGTGAAGTATATTTGGTCACCGTCGGGCGAGAAAGTCAGCCCATCAAACACCGCCTGAGCGGCCGCGAGGACTTGTGCGTCGCTCTTCGTCGCCACGTTTCGCAGCCACAAGCTTTGCTTCTCGCCGTCGCTCAAAACATAAACAATCTCGCGGCCGTCCGGCGAAATGGATACCAGCGAGACCTTGCCGCTGTCGGTGATCTTTGTGATTTGCGTCTGTTGCAGATTGAACTTCCGCGGATGCCGTAGCAGACGGTAGCTACCAAACGCGGCCAATGCCAGCGCCACGGCTGTAAGTGCGAGGAACAATGGCCATCGACCACCTGTTTTAGAAGACGCACCACTGAAATCCGGAGAATTCTGAGAGACCCCGGCCGCAACGGCACTCAAGTTTTGCGATCCGCTGCCGACCCGCCCAGAACTGGTATCGCGCTTCAAGCGTTTCAGATCCGCACGCATTTCGGCCGCGCTCTGGTAACGCAGATCGCGATCTTTCTCCATCCCTTTGTGGATCAGCTGCGAAAGTTCCGCGGGAAGCGTAGGATTCAGCCGCCGCGGATCCACCGGCTCTTTGTGCAGGATCTCATCGAAAATCGCGCCCGGGCTATCGCCTTTAAACGGCAGCGCGCCGGTAGCCATTTCGTAAATCACATCTGCGAAGGAGAAGAGGTCGGTTCGCGGATCTAATTCCTTGCCCAGAACTTGCTCGGGCGACATGTATAGGACGGTTCCCAAGGCCGCCCCCGGACTTGTGAGTTGATGCGAATCTAAGCCCACGGTAGCCGTGCCCTCGATCCTGCCACCGGCAGCTTCCGAGACCTTGGCCAAGCCAAAGTCGAGCACTTTGGCGTGACCCCGCGACGTGATGAAAATGTTTGCGGGCTTGATGTCGCGATGAATGATGCCTTTGGCATGAGCCGCGTCCAGCGCATCGGCGATCTCAATAGCGACGTCCAGCAGGATTTCCGCCGGCACCGGTCGCCCCGATATTTGGTGCTTTAGCGTCGAGCCTGCCAGGTACTCCATCACAATGAAAGGCCGGCTCGCGTCCTGGCCGATTTCGTGAATCGTGCCGATATTCGGATGGTTCAAGGCGGAAGCGGCGCGTGCCTCACGGCGAAATCTTTCTAGAGCCGCTGGATCGCCGGCGACCTCGTCTGGCAAGAATTTTAGCGCCACGAACCGGCCCAGTTCGGTGTCCTCGGCCTTGTAGACGACGCCCATGCCTCCGCCGCCCAGTTTTTCGAGAATGCGATAGTGCGACACGGTGCGGCCGATCAGTGGGGAGGAATCGTTCATTCGCGGAGTGAATGTTACGCCTTGCAGCCCGTCGCCGGCAATTACATCCGCTCTCGCGCAACCAAGTGTCGCCCACGGAACTGGGCCGTTTTCAATAGGCTGCAATCGAACCAGAAAACGTAATTATCACCACCGTCAACCAGGGCCGATTCTCAGCTCCTGATTAGTCGCGTTACCGGACATTGAGGCTGGACGACCGGCACGTGTCCGCATACGGCGTTAACCAGACACTAGACCGGCCCGAATGTGCAAAACGGAACATCCAACTGCGGTAAGCTTACGGAATGGAGAGAACGTACAATATTTTCGAAGTTGTCGACGGAACCGCCGTCTGGAGAAAAGCGATAACGGGCCACCAGGACGCGCTCAACTTCGCTGCTCAACTCGCGGCGAAAACCCCCAACGAAATTCGCGTGATGCACCTCACATCGAACGCCCTTATCGCCCACCTCAACCCGCACGCGCCGCCCAGCAGCTAAGTCGCATCACTTTTGACACCACCGTTCGTCGCTACAGGGTCAACGCCTGATAAGTCGCGTAACCGGACAAGTGGCCCGAGCGTTGTTCACGGGCTAGGCTCGATGCCAATTTTGTCGTTTACGGCTTCCCTAAAGCGCTGTTTGCAACCCAGGTATTTTTCCGTGGTCTGCACCGAGACGTGGCCTAAGAGAAACTGAATCTGTTCTAGTTCGCCACCGGACGCGTGACACAAGCGAGCGCACGAACGTCGAAGATCATGCGGCGCAAGCTTGGTCAGCCCAAGCACGCCCGCGTACTGTTTTACGACATGCCAAACCACTTTTTCGGTCATCTCATCGCCCCAAATCGAACCCGTTCGACAAACGCGTCGGAAAAGTCTGCCATCGGCCACGCTGGATGCGAGCAGCCAAAGATCGATCGTGCGTTTCACCCAATCGGGCATCGGAACGGTGCGAACGTGGCCACCCTTCCCGACCAAGTCGACGATGGCCCAGTGATCTTCGCGGCGCTGAACGTGCTTCAGGCTCAACTCGGTCAACTCTCTTCGGCGCAGGCCACAACCTAGTAAGACCGCGAGTATCGCTCGATCCCGTTTGCCCTTGAGCGTAGAGGGATCGGGAAGTTGCCAAAGTTGGCGAGCTTCGTCCGCCGTTAACCAATTGCCGAGTCGTAAGCCAAGCTTCTTTGCCCCCTTGACCCGGCGGATCCCTGCGGCAAGATCTGGGCTGAGCAATCCAGAATCTGTAGCTTCGTAGGCTAGTCGGCGAACGGCCGCGAGTCTCACATTTATGGTCCCTGGAGCCAGCCGGCGATCTTCGAGGTGGATACGATACCGGGTCACGACTGCCTTGTTGAATGAAAGGCGGGGCGAAGAGCAATACCAATCGACAAACTCATTGATCGAATGCTGATAACTTCGCTGCGATTCAAGCGAACGCAGGCTGTTGATTACCGATGTTTTGACATATTCCAGTTCGGGCAGTCCGAGTTTAGTCTTCGATCGAACGGACTTTGCTCTACGGATCTTTCTTCTCATGGATCGCCACCTCCCGAGGGCTTCCCATGAGACAGCGCGGCGCCCGTTCCTACCAGCGCCGCGTGGCCGAGTTCTCAATGTCCGGTAACGCGACTAACCAGGCACTGAGAAAGCGCAATTGCGTATTAGAGGATCAAGAAATCACGGCTTAATGACACTTCTGGTTTGCCAACTCGCCCGCCGGCATGTCCCAACCGTTTTCCTTGGCACCCGCGAGGTAGTCGGTCCATGCATGTGGCATCAATTCGCAGCGTGCTCGACAGCCGCCAAAACGCAAGAGACACGACAGGTCGAAGTCAAAAGCACGCTGCCGTTGCTCCTCAGTCGCGTCGGTTGTCGTTTCTACGCGAATGAAGTCGATCATCCTTCGGCTACCTACGTACACGACGTACGGGGGTGGAACCGCATTTCGGAAGCCTTGCTCCGTCGAAGCTGACGCCGATATCACGCTGTATCGACTACGAAGTGCTCGCACGTCGTATGACTTAAAACATAGCATTCCGTTTGATGTGACTAGAAATGCGTCCATCGCCCAAGCCCGATCTCCAAACAGCCGGAGGGCGGGGCTTTCCGCCCCGAGCCAGTCCAAGGGGCGACTCGCCACCATTACTGAGTGTGACTTGGCATCAGGCCCACAGTGCCCGCTGGTAGTGGCCGTGCCTTCGCCACCATTTCTATCGACGACATTTTGAACTTCTGTTTCAGTGGACACACCGACCGCGAGGGCTCGTATTTCATCGAGAGCTGACCGGGCCCGCCGCTCAGCACGAAGGTTGAGGGTGAATTCTGTCCCGAGACAAATGACCAGAATTAAGCCGAGGAACGCGACAGTTTTGATTATCCGATTCAAACCATGCACCGCTCTATTAGACACCGGCGCATCGAGCCTGGAACATTGATTAAGGCGGTAACCGGAGATTTGATCCCAAAACCACTTGTCCGGTAACGCGACTAACCAGGACCTAACGATTCAAATCTCCATTTCACGATGCGACCGCAGAAGCTTTGCTGGTGAAGCCGCGGACCGCCTCACGTTGAGGCGGTCCGGGTATTCACAATCGAAACAATGGTTTAGCCACCGCCCGGTACGGCAATCGGCATTTTATTGGGATCGAGCGCGGGCACTGGGTTTTCCGGATGCTGAAGGTTCGGTATCAAGTCGTTCGAGGCACCGCCTGGGGAACGCTTGATGCTCGGATACTTCATGATCGACTTGTCGAAGTCGACCAACACCGGCGCATACAGCGCCCCGGCCCAGGAGTTTTCTTCGCCTGAATACCTTCCCGGGGATGTTGTGGTGCCACGGGTCGGCGCGGCTCCGTTCATCACCATGTCGTATTTTTCGGCGGGATCCATGGTGAGGTTATAGAACGCCGGTAAACTCAGGCTTTGATCGGGTCCCAGCCAGGACTCCTTCGCGGTCCACATGAATTTCCATGCGACGTTCACCCAGGGCTCTTTGGGATCTCCGGCAATGTCAACGCGCAGAGCATTGAGATTTTCGCCATCGATAAAGACCCACGACCGACGTGCGGAGTGCTGTGTTTTGCCCAGGATATAGGCGCTGTTGTCGATACTGTCGAAATAGATCGGTTTGCCGTTGTTGTCGTGCCATTCGCCATGCGGCGGCGGCGTGAGGCCCACCATACCGGCAAGTGTGGACCAGCAGTCGATGTGTGACATCATTTCGTGGTACCGCGCCCCGGCGGGGATGTGGTTCGGCCACCACATGATTCCCGGCACCCGCCACCCGCCTTCAAACGCGGTGCCTTTTTCGCCACGGAAGGGCTGGGTTCCGGCGTCGGGATAGGCGTCCAGCCACGCACCGTTGTCGGCCGTCAGAATGACGATCGTGTTGGGCGCATCCTTGCGGATTTCATCTATAACTTTGCCGATGTCAGCATCCATTTCCATGAGCGAATCGGAGTAGTCACCGAGATGCGACTTCCCGGCGAAATCCGGAGCCGCATGGGTTGGGTTGTGCATTTTGATCCAGTTGATGTCCATGAAAAACGGTTTGTCGCCATTGGCGTGCTGCTTGATGTAATCCACCGCATAGTCGGCCTGTCGTTCGTCCATCGTCGCCATGTAGGCGTAGTCAATCGTGGCGACCCGTTTGGCAGGTTGGCCGGCCACACCTTCCCACTCGCCCAAGTTCACAATGTCATCAAACATCGCGTTGAATTCAGGGTTATAGGATGGGAACCACGGATGAAACCACTTTGAGGTGTCTTCCCAGGTGTAAGCACCGGCGTAGTAGGCAGCAAACTCTTTCATCTCATCGAAGCCATGCTCGATCGGGTAAGAGCTCGGTTTGTCGCCCAGATGCCATTTTCCAGAGAAGTAGGTCGAGTAGCCGCTCTTCTGGAAATATTCGGCGATCGTTGGCGTTTCCTTTCGAAGGTAGTTCTCGTCACCCGGAACCACCACGACCGAGAGCGCCGAGCGAATGGGAATGCGCCCGGTCATGAACGAAGCCCGACCCGCCGTGCAGCTGGCCTGGCCGTACCAACTCGTGAACACGGCGCCCTCCTTGGCGAAGCGGTCGACATTTGGAGTCGGATGGCCCAAGGCCTCGCCGCCCCCGTAGGGGCCGAAATCGCCCCAGCCTGTGTCGTCAGTCATAAGCACAACGATGTTGGGTTTCTTGTCTTGCGCTTTGGCGTTAGGGGCGGACATTGCACCCACCAATGCCGCGATTCCCGTGAAAGCGACTGTGATCTTTCTAGACCAACTCATTTGCATCGTCCTTTCCTCCTCCTGATTGCTGCAGCTATTTCACAAGCTCGACATCGGACATCTTGAAAATCCAGAAAAGCTCCTCGGGTGCATAAAGTCGGAGCCACGGGTAAGGCTCTTTGTCTTCCGTTGGAATCCAGTTCGCTTCCAGACCGGCCGGTGTTTTTGGTCCGAAATACAAATCCACTTTGCCGTCGGCGTTCTTCTTCCTCTGGTCGATGTTGAAAGAACCTAACCTCGCTCGATCCATCGGGTTCTTGATGAAGGCCCAAAGTCGTAAGGTCTCAGGTTTGGCGGTGAATATGACTTAAGGGGCTTCCTATTTGCAAGGCTCAAAAGCGACAGGCGGGTTGGTCAATCCCGGCGAAGAGTACAGAGAGTGGATACGTCAAGTCCTGATTAACGCGGTTACCGTACAAGTGAAATTGAGCCGAAAAGCACATCTCCGGTAACGCGTGCCGGCTGCTTATAGAATCTGCCAATCTAGTGGTTACAAACGCCGCTTTAGTAGTCGAGCGGGTTCTCACCGGCTTTGCGTACGTGAATTCGAAGACTTTTTACCGACTCAATTTTTTTGCCCTTCTTCAACTGCTTGCTCGGTTTCCTCGTTGTCTTCGGTTTCATGGTTATCTCCTTTTTTTGGTTGCCCCCCATCGGCGGTCACTACACTTAATGCAACACCCGAACCACTGATGTCGGCCCCGATGGACTGAAGCCGACCCGTGGGTGAAACTACTTCTTTGCGCGTGACCGTATCAGTCCGAGCGTGCAACGGCAAACATCTTCCGGCACCGATCAAATCGGCCCCGGCTCACGTCGGCCATCCACAGCTTAGTGCGAAGGCCTATCGACGCGTCTTGTGATCGAAATATCTTTCAGCGGTTTTTGTTCTTCCAGCTTCTTGCCCTTGTGCAGCTTTGAAACCTTCGCTTTCTTCGATTTCATGATTTTTGCTCCTCCTTCGGATTGCCCCCTGGGGCCTTCACCACGCCTACCTGCAAATCCCGCGCCAATGTTGTAGATGTTGATTCCAAATCGGATGGCTCCAGGACAGCGCGTCGGAGCGTTGAATTATTCAATACTTTGGCCAGAAACATTTGTTTGTGTGCAATGAAACTGATCAACTTTTGCTTCAACAACAAAAGGACTTAGGCGGCCTTCGGATATAGGGTTTGTGGGCAATGCATCGTGCCAACAGGCGAAAAACCACATGTCCGGTAACGGCGTTAATCAGGGAGCTGCAGCCGACGGCATCCGTTTAAATTGAGTGTTAGCCTGCCGACTTCCGCCTCTAAGGCGGGCCAGAAAACGCCTTGCTCCACACGCTGGCGCATTTGTCGCGGTAGGCATCGTTATAGGCGATCGGAAACGACCGCGTCGCCGCGCCTATAAAACGGAATCCAGAGCGGCTGGAATTTGCATTTTCTGAAGCTTGGTCCGCAAACCTTCGCGGCTGATGCCGAGAATCTCCGCGGCTCGCGTGCGATTGCCCACGGTATGTTCTAGCACTGATAAAATCAGCTGCCGTTCCATTTCCTGTAGCGACATGGGAGCAACGGGCGCGGGCTGAGAGATATTGCCGGAGAGTCCGCTGCTCCGATTTCGAATTCTGGCGCTCAGCAAATCTACGCCGCACGGAACGTCGGCCGGTGCCAGTACAGCGAGTCTGGCCATTTCACCTTCGAGCTCCCGCACGTTGCCCGGAAAACTGTAGGCGGCCAGCGCGGATAAACACTCTTCAGAAATGCGCGGCACCGCGCGTCCAAAACGCGCCGCGGAAGTTCGAATAAAGGAATCCGCCAGCAACCGGATATCGTGCGGCCGGTTGCGCAATGGAGGAAGGCGCAGAGTGATGGTGGATAGACGAAAGAATAGATCGGCGCGAAATCTGCCGGCCTTCACTTCGCTCTCCAGGTCGCGGTTAGTGGCCGCCACAAAGCGAACATCAACCTGCTCGGTACGCGAGTTTCCGAGCCGGGTAAATTCGCCGGACTGCAGCACGCGCAGCAAATGAGGCTGCAGGTCGAGCGGCAAATCTCCGATTTCATCCAGGAACAGTGTTCCGCGGTGAGCGCTGGCGATGAACCCGACGCGGTCCCTATTCGCGCCGGTAAACGCGCCCTGCACGAATCCAAAAAGCTCAGAGCCGATCAAAGCTGCTGGAATCGCCGCGCAATTCAAAACCACAAACGGTCCCTTGACCCGCGCGCTGTGGCGATAAATGGCCCGCGCAATTAATTCTTTACCGGTGCCGGTTTCACCTTCGATCAGCACCGGTAGATCCGTGGTGGCGACCAGATGAACGGTTTTCAGCACGGCCTCCATTTCGGGATCGGCGGTCAATATTCCGTCGGACTGCTGATGGGAATGTTCCAAATCGTCCGCACGGCGTTGCGCCAGGCTCATGGCCACCGCGCCACGCAAGCGCGGCGCCGCCAAAGCGCAGACTTCGTCCAGAAAATCTCGCTGCGCTTCGGTAAAACGATTGGTGACTAAACGGTTTTCCAAATAGATCAAGGCAAAGGCCTGGTCGCTAGTCACCAGCGGGGCGCACAAAACCGACCGCACCGAAAGTTCGTGGATGCTCAGACGTTTGCTGTAGGGTTCGGTCGCCGCCGCGTCGCCGATTAAAACCGCTCTTCCGCTCTCCATCACTGCTTGGGCGATCGACCGGCTGAACGCTTCTTCCGCCTGCGAAAGAGCCTCACTGCGAAAATTACGCGCCACCGCGGCCCGGAAGCCACCTGCTTCCCGCACCACCACGAAACCTCGGTCGGCGCCCAAGCCTTCGATCAGCGTGTCCAGCAGTCCGGCAAGCAATTCACCGTACTCGCCCTCTTTGAGCAGAACTCGGGAGACGCGATACAGCAGCGCCAGTTCGTCAGGGGCGGGATTTTCACGATTCGCATTCATAGGCGGGTCTGTCACCGGGAATATAGCACCATTCACAGCGTCTGCGCGCGTGGCGGCGGTCGCACACATGGCCCTCCAACTGCCATTGAGACGTTAGTCGCACGCAGCAAGGTGAGATCGACCGAGGTGCAGTTGATGACAGGCAAGGCACTTATCTCTGGGGGCCTCCACAACGCGACAGAAAACCTGGCAAGGAGGCGCCAGACTTGTGGGCGCTACGCTCGCCTCGCGGACTACATCGCGGCCCCGGGCCTGGCCTGGTCCGTACGCTACGCGTCCCTGCTCAAATTATTCCTGATGCTCGGCCTCCTGCTGGTCCCAGCTTCGGTCTTTGCGGATCAACCAGGCTGGGAAAATCTCAACCGGCTCGCGGCCGGAAACAAAATTCAGGTGGAAGATTCCAACCATAAAAAACTCAGCGGCACGTTCATCGAATATTCGAACACGGGAATTACGCTGCAAACCAGCGGTGGCGCGCAAACGCTGCGGCGGGAGGACGTTCGGGCGGTGAAGCTTATGGAAAATCACCATCGCCTTCGTAATACGGCCATTGGCGCGGCCATCGGAACCGGGGTAGGCGCGGGGGTGGGCGCGGCGGCCTATCGACCATGCTCGCAGACCGGATTTCTGGCCTGCGTCGGCGCCCAGGGACGCGGCTTAAATGTTGGCATCGGCGCAGTGGTCGGCGGCATTGGCGGAGCGGCGGTTGGAGCGATTTGGCCCGGCCATCACACGCTTTATCGTTCACCCAATTGAAAATTGGTTGGCCACCGTCTTCGGCGCGAACGGGGACGAGCGAGTGTCAGAGCGACGGCACGAAAAGAAATCTTCAAATTCAGAGGGAAGAGAGGCAGGAGATGAAGAATCGAATCACGGCGCTCGCAGTTCTCGCATTTCTTTCCGTTGGCTTGGTGGGTTGCGGCGGTGGCAACTCCACTCCGCCGCCTCCGCCACCGGTGAAGACCCAAAATTTCGTTTTCTCGGTTCTGGGCGTCGCGCTCAATGACGGCGGCCACACTCCCTACGACATCGCCGGAGCGGTTTCTATCGCCACCGACGGTTCCGGCAAAATCACCGCCGGCGTTCAAGACTACAGCGATGGCAACGGTATCGAGTCACCGCAACCGCAAGGCGACACCATCACTGGCGGAACTCTTACAACCCAAACCGACGGGCTGGGAACGCTCACGTTGATCACCAATAACGCAAAGTTGGGCGTTGGCGGCACCGAAACTTTTGCCGTGGCGTTCAGCAACGCGAACCACGCGCTAATTTCGCAGTTCGATGGCAGCGTCACCTCCAGCGGAAGCCTCGACTCGCAGACTTCCGTTGCCTTACCCACCGGTGCGTATTCGTTCGTCGCCTCCGGGTCGGGCTCCAACGAAGAAGCGGTGGTTGATGGCGGAGTCCTCACCGTAGACGGCAGCGGAAACATCACCGGCACGGGAGATCTCAATGACGGCGGAGAAGTCACCCGCGGCACGTCCATTCCGGCGGGAGCAATGTTATCGGCGCCCAACGCCTTCGGCCGCGGAACGATCACCACAAACACAATTTTATTCGGCACGGTGAACTACTACACCGTGAGCTCGAAAGTGTTTCGCATGGTCGAAACGGAAGTCGGCTCTACCGCAGTCGGCTCGGCTTACAGCCAAGGTGCGACCCCCAACTTTGCAAACAGTGACATCGGCCCGTCCGTGTTTTCCCTGGGGGAAGGCTTCGCGTTTTACGGAGCGGCCGGCGAGTTGACCACCAATGCTGTGGCGGCGGCCAGGAGCCGGACATCCCTCTCGCCGGAAACTGGAAGCACAAATACTTTCACGGGCGTGGGCGATTTAAATGACCTAAGTCACCCGCCTTTGCCGGCCGCGAGCATCAGCGGCAGCTACAGTCTGGCCGCGAATGGATACGGAACCTTGACCTTCAATGCGGCGGGCGGAGCACCGGGCTTCGGCGAGGTGGTAACGCTGGGCTTGTACGCGGTGGATTCGACGATCAACTTGCCGGACGTCAACGATACGAGCAATGCCAACGGAGGCGTCTTGCTGGCCGAAATGGATGCGAACCTTCCCGGCACCGGAGTTCTGATTCCGCAAACGGACACGACGTTCGGCGACTTCTCCGGCTCCTTCGCGTTTGGAGCGGGTGGCCTGACTGCAGCGCCAGCCGGATTCGATCATCTCGGCGAGGCCACCATAACTGCCGGAGCGTTTTCGGGAACTGGCGCGGTCAGCGATCCATTCGGAGCGCTGACCGCGAAGCCGGGAGAATTTTCAGCCGTAACCTTCGCCGCTACTGCAGCGGCCGATGGAAGCAATGCCGGCCGATTCACACTGGATCCGCTGGCGCTCTCCGGAAATGGAATTGCCGGAACCGTGAATACTTCCTACACGGCTTATCAAGCGAATGCGGCACAAGCGTTCATCGTCCAGATGGATTCGAATATCGAATCGCACGGTACCATTCAGAAAAGCACATTCCCGGCCTCAGCAGCTGCCCAGCTGAAATCGAGGTAAGAAAAGCACTAATTTCTCGAGGAGCGTGACATGAGCGCAAAGATGTTCTGTTCAGGAATGTTGACTGTGGCTCTGATGGTGACTCTCGGTGGCAGGCCAGCCGTGGGTGCCGACCGGCAGGCAAAGTCCAGGCCAACTGCGGTCGAACCGCAGTCGAAGCTGCCTTCGCAGGGGCAAGTGGACGGAGCGGTGGTGGGCGCTGTGGTGGGGGCCGTTGTTGGAACAGTGGTTGTGGTTTATTTGCTGACCAGAAAGAAAACGATCACCGGATGCGTCAATTCTGCTGCGAGCGGAATGACCATCACCAATGAAAACGACAAAGCGGTCTACACGATTGCCGGCGATTCTTCCGGCGTCACGGCGGGTCATCGCGTAAAGTTGCAAGGCAAAAAAATCAAGGGGCAACTGCAGCCGATGACTCCGTTTGGGAAACGGAAAAAATGACGAAAGACTTCGGAGTCTGCCACTAACTGGCCGGTTCGATCGCGTGAACCCACATTTCGAGTGACTCCCCTATGAGACTTTTCGCATTGCTGACGATTCTGCTCGGTTCATTGTGCGGCGCGACCATCGTAATTCCGCAAAGTAATACTTGGCCGCAAGTAAATATGTTTGAAATCCCGTTTTGCACCGGTGGATACGTGGGAGGAGCCTCGGTTTCGCCGGACGGACGGCAAGTCGTGGCGATTTACAAACCTCTGTTCTGGTCCGGTAACGACGACGTCGCTAAGTCCACGATTAAACTTTGGAATGTCGGGGACTCCGAACCGGTTGCCACGCGGGAATGGACCGTCAAGCGCGCGGAAACGCCCCCCAATGTCTGGCGTACCAATCAGCGGACCCGAATCCAGTACTGCGATCACGGACGAGGGATCATGTTAGCGGATTCGTTCGGCACCATTTCCTTTCTCGATCCGCAGACGCTCCAATTATTGAAAACGGTCGGTGCGAATGTCGCCGTTGATCCGAATGGGGCAGGCGCGAAGGTCGGGTGTGCGATGAACAGCCCATTTGCTTTGATGGTCATTTCAGATCGTCTGACTGGTCGCGATGGGCATAAGAAACTCGACGATGCGGTGAGTGTAAAAGTATTTGACCTGAATCTTGGCACGGTAGTCCAGCAATGGACCTTGCATCGCAGTGCGCCGGTTGGAGACGTCGCGATTTCGCCTAGTGGCGCGCAGATCGCGATTACTTACGTGCCGATGAATAACCTAACCCAGCGGCCGAAAGCCATTCCGAACCTCGAACTCCTTGACGTGACTTCCGGAAAGACGACTCTGCAAGTAAAAACCGGGCACTTGCCTGGCGGAGTGGCCTTCGTCGGAGAATCTCGCGTTGCCACAGCGGATATGATTCTTCCCGGATTATTCGGCCAAGCGAAGATAAAAATCTGGGATTCAACCACCGGACAGCTTCTGACTCAACTGGCCGACCCGAAACTTGGCGCTCGGCGTAAAGTCGCGGCTTCGAGCGACGGAGCCGTGGTGCTGGGATATATTCCGCATGAACTCGTTACTGGTGACCGCGCGTCTGACACCACGCTCGAGCAACGATTTCGGCTGTGGGATGAAGCAACCGGCGCAACGATTGCAACCTCGCCTCCTCTACTCCCTCTCCGCCCGGGCCACCAAGCGCCGGACATTGAGCTGAGTGCGAATGGCCGCGCGGCAGTTGTATCCTCGGTGGGCACCTATCCCGTGCAGGTTTTTTACGCTTCAGACCAGCCAAAAGCAGCGCTGCCAAAGAGCGCGCCACGACCACAAATCGTTAAATAGCCCGAAATCGATGGTGACCGTTTTTGAGCCTTCCCCTCGTTATTTTCCGCCGCAGCTCAACCGCTTGCCCGGTTTCGACTATTTGGAGCGGGACATCGGGTGAAATCGGAGGGAAAAAAATCAAGGCGAAAACCGATGCCGATCGCTCGGAATGGGAAACCGAAAAAATGACGAAAGATTTCGGAGTCTGACCGGCATTGAACTAGGTGTACGCACCACCGATTTCTTAGTCTCAGGCGATTCGCTGCCGGAGCGCGATACTTCGTCGTACGAGCGCTAAAGGGAATTGCTCGAGGCCGATTGCGCTAGAAAGTGTCGTCCCCGAATGGCTATTTGAGTCAGTCTTCGCGAGCGGAAAGTCTAGGGAAGGCTCAAATCGAGGGAGTAAATCTCATAACCACCTCGAACGGCTATGACCATCGGGGATCCGTCTGGCGTAACGCCGGTAAAGCGGCAGCGTACCACGTCGGCCTGAAGCATCGTTTCGAAACTCATTACCCGTTCGGGCTTCCATTCACCGTCGCGCATCCGGAAAAGCGGTTCCCCTTGACCCAAAATATCTTGGAAATAAATGTATCTGCCGTCTGCCGAACTTTGCAGCCGGTATAACGAGGTACCGTGAGCTATCGGACGCCACGCTTGTGTTCGCATATCGAACAACATCACGCTCGTTAGATCCGCGGACAATGCGACGAGTTCCCGGCCATCGAGCGAGAGCCGAGCTGCGCCCATTCCTGCGGACTGGGGTATTTTCGATGTTTTTCGCGACTTCAAATCCAGAATGTAAATTCCGGTCTCTTCTTTAGCGTCGCGCTTGCCGAAGCTGGGAACGTTGAAGACGATTGATTTTCCGTCTGGAGACCATTCGGGACTTTCGCGAGGCTGATCGCTTTGCAACAACTCTTCGCTAGGACCGCCGTCTGCGTTCACCACAAAAATATTGCTCGCACGTCCCTCTTTTCTGCCTTGAAAAACGATTCTGGTGCCGTCGGGGCTCCATCGCGGGACATCCGCATATCCGTTGAAATCGACACTAACTTGATTCAGTCCGGTACCGTCGGCGCGGCTTCGCCACAGGGACCAATCGGTCAGTATCAAAGCGAGCCACCGGCCGTCGGGAGACGCGTTTGCGGCCCGAACTTCTTGCGATCCCAAAACGGGCGACAGAGTTTTCCGATCCGGAGAAACACGGAGCAGTTCAACCTGCTCGTGACCCACGCCCGCGACGAATAATCGCGCTCCGTCCGAACTGGCCCGAAGAAACCCGAAACTCACTGGCGCCGCGGTTAACCGAACCGGTAAACCAGGTTTCGACCACGGGTCCGCGCTCGCCCTTTCTTTGCGAGCCCAAACGCTCAGCGGACCCGCGGGAGGCTCGCCCTTATTCGAGGAGAAGAAAAAATATCGCCCGTCCGGCGACCATTGCCCGCAGCAGTCACGCCGATGCTCATTCCAATCAGGAAAGACCGGGCGAAGGTCACTGCCCTCACTGGAAACTTCCCAAAGAGCTGATTGGTAGGTCTGCTTGTCCTCCATCGTAAATCGTATGGTCTTTCCATCCGGCGACCATGCCAAGCCCAACGAATCGCCTGGCAAGCTGATAATTTTGTGTGGTTCGCTCCCATTTCGTTCCGAAACATAAATCCCATCAACTTTGCAGAACGCGATCTTGCTTCCGTCCGGCGAGAAAACGGCGTCATTACCCGTCAGGTTGCTTAACCTTCGGGCTGAGCCACCCACCAACGGTAGCGACCACAGTTCCATATCCGAGGAACCCACCAAGGAAAATCGTTCCAACAACAGTTCCGAACGGTCCGGTGAAAGATCGGAAACACGAACGTTTGGAAACGGCGTTGGAAACGGCTGCGAATCTCCTCCAGTTGTCGGCACCTGCATCAGTGACGTTCCGCCTGTCTCTCGCCTCAGGTATAAGATGCGTGCTCCGTCGGTCGTCAGCTTTCCCCAGGCTTCCACATGCCCGAAATGGGTGAGTTGCGTAATATGCAGAACTTTTGGCGGGGGCAACGGCGACAGCCATCGACTCAGTAAGAAGCCCGCCAACAGCAGTAGACCGGCCAAGCTAAGTACATGCCGGAAGCGGCGCATCTTCAATCGATCGGAAACTCGCACAACTCGATCCCTGTTAACAGTGACGGCAAGCACCGGCGCATCCGGTCGGGCGAGGTCGAGATTCAGGTTTTGCAGATCTGCGCGAATGTCTGCGGCACTTTGATAGCGGTCCGCCGGTGATTTATCCAGACATTTTAGGATGGTCGCGCAAAGACTCGCCGGCACGCCCATCGGTAAGGGCTCGGGATCGTCCTTGAGAATTTTCGAACAAAGCTCAAACGCGGTACCGCCGTAGAAAGGAAATTTGGCGCTGGCCATTTCGTACAGCAAAACTCCCAAGGCCCAAGTGTCCGTCCGCACGTCCGCTGCTTCTCCTCGCAATAATTCCGGCGCGAGATAAGGCAGCGTGCCCACCAGCGCTTTTGATTGGCTCAGCGGAGTCCGCGACGAGACCGTGGCCATCAGCTGCGTGTCGTTGAGTCGCGCGGCTAACCCGAAATCCAGCACTTTTCCGCGGCCGTCCGGAGTCACCACCACATTGGTGCTCTTTAGATCTCGATGGATCACCCCACGTTCGTGCGCGTGTGCCAGCGCGTCCGCAATCTGAATGCCGTAACGCACTACCTCCGCTGCTGGTAGCCCATTCACTCCGACGATCGCATTGAGTGGTTGGCCGTTGACCTGCTCCATCACGATATACGCTTCGCCGTTGGAATCGCCGACTTCGTGAACGGTGCAGATGTTGGGATGATTCAGACAGGAAGCCAGTCGGGCTTCATGCAGCAGCAGTCGCCGCACTGTCGTATCGGCCAGCGTGCGGTCGCTGACCACCTTGATCGCTACTTCACGTTCGAGGATTGTGTCGTAGGCCGAATAAACGACTCCCATTCCTCCCGCGCCAAGCTCGCGTACGAGACGATAGTGCCCAAGGAGCCTCTGGGGGGGTGACGTGGAATCCGCCATCGCCGGGCATGTTAGAATTCGGCCCCAAACAAGTCAATGGAAGCGTCAATGCACCTTGTTGGCAAGACGCGGAGAAATTACAGGGCGGAACTCGCCAGGACGCGGCGGGTCTAGGAACTCCGCTGTCTACGTGCTAGTTCATCCGCCGTAGCCACAGGACCAATTCTGGCGCTGCTCGTTATCGCCTTGAGCTGGGCGGCCGCTATGGACAACAACTTTGAACGGGAGCTGGCAGTGTGGTGCAACCGCGTTCCACGACGGGGTTCTTTTGCTTCCGCCAGGTTCCTTTCTTCCACTATTTCACCGGCCTCGGAAATACGGTCGGCGCCACGCTGGCCATCGACGGAAAGTCGGGCGAGAGCTGGCTTTTCTTGCCATCGGAACCACCGCCTAAGACCGAAAGATAAGGTACCTCAGGAATAGTCGGCTACTAGAGACTTATCGTCGGACGGCGGTGCTAAGTCCCGGTAAGTCGCGTTATCGGACAAGTGGTTTCGTTGCGCCAACCCTCGCCAAGTATGGTACAAGACCCGTAGTATCGGCCCCTTCCTCAAGGAGAGCCAAATGCAGAACACCTCAGATCCAAAACCCTGCAATAGGTTTCCGCGGATGGCTCTAACCAAAGAATTCGTCGCGCACTTGCCCGCGTGTAATGAATGCAGCGCGGCACTGGCGATGTTCGATAGAGACTTTGAAGCGGAGCGGGAGGTTGAGAAGAGGAGACGTGTCGATTCCCGTTAGGCGTAGAATCCTACGATGCAGTGTCCTGAATGCGACCGTCTAAGTCAGCTGATAGCAGCGTCGCTCGACGCCTACCACTCGCGATTACGAACCCCGGCAGCGAAACTTGAAGAAAGCGTGCTGAGGAAGAGGTCGCTCGTTGCAGCCGCAAAGCTCAGGCTGCATCAAGCCGCCGAACATCCTGAACTGGGAACCAAGAGCACAATCGAAGATCTGGATCTGGTTTACGGTGAAGACGAGGCCTGAGGAAAGCGGCGCGTTCAGACTTCCGCAGAGATAGCCTAAAGCGCGCCGCTAACCGTTGATGCGCCGCGCGCAGTATGTCAAAGACCTTCGGCTGTAGCCAATCGTTTATCCTCCAAGTAGGAGGCGCGAGGCAATCCAAGCATTAAAGCACCGGCGCAGTTCCACACAATCCGAGCAGGACCACCAACAACAACGCCATATTCTTCATAAATTCTCCTAAGGCTTGCAATGGATGGAACGGGCCCGATACCGTCGAGGAGCAAACCGCAGAACGCGATGAGGCACACACTACAAACAGGGGTTCGCCGTGTCCACTTAACTGTTTCTAAACCACTTCTAAACAGCTAAGTGTCAGAATGAGCGGAGAATCGGTCCCGCGGCTGGTGCAATTTAACGGGACGCTGAAGGATGCGGCGGCGCGTCCGGTGGCGGAGCGGCGAGCGTTACGTTTGCAATTTACTCGGAGCAGGACGGCGGGGGTCCACTTTGGAGTGAAACCCAGAACGTGATCGCGGATTCGAATGGGCATTACAACGCGCTGCTCGGTGGCGCGACGGCGACCGGAATGCCCGCCGAACTTTTCGGCACTGGACAATCTCGCTGGCTGGGCGTGACGATTGCGCGTCAGCCTGAAATGCCGCGCGTCTTGCTGGCCAGCGTGCCTTACGCCTTGAAGGCTGGGGATGCGGACACGCTCGGCGGCTTGCCGGCGTCGGCATATGTCACCACGCAAAGTTTGGCGGCGCGAATCACACGCCGGGCAGCACCACAATTGTCAGACCGACGCCGCACGAATCGCCGCGCCGTCAATCGGCGGCGCAACTCCAGCCGCCGCGCCCGCCGCAATACCGCAAGCCACGCCAACGGGAAGCGGCAAGACCAATTACGTTCCCCTGTGGACATCGACCTCCGCCCTGGGCAATTCACGATTATCGAATCGGCGGCAAAATCGGAATCGGCACGACCACTCCCGCCGAAACGCTCGACGTGAACGGAAATAGCATCTTCCGCGGATCGTTCCAGCTGCCTCCAGGCCACGAAGCCACTACCGCGACGGATTCGAATCGCACTCCTTTCAATTCCAAGCTTCGTCGTATCAACAGCTCCGAACAAAAAGCACCACGCAAGTCCTTCGGTTTCCGCGCCGAACCGCTCGAACAACAACACCACGAATCCTTCATCGAAACTCGATTTATTTTTCATCCCCGCCGGCGGCCCGACTCATCAACACCGGCGTTTCTCTGGAGCAGCACCGGCATCCAACCTTCGCCTCCGGCCAGACTTTTTCCGGGAGCATCGACAAACGTGAACGAATTGAACTTGCCCAACACCAGCGGCAGCTCGGTACGGCGTAGTCAACATCGGCGGCGACTCGTTCCTCAGTGACGCCGGCGCCACCACCAATACGTTCGTCGGCCGCGGCGCAGGAGGCAGCGGGGAAGTCAGCGGCGCTTCGGATTCCAATACCGCCGTCGGAAACGGCGCCATGGCTTCGAATAAAACAGGAATCAGCAATACCGCCGCCGGTGCCAGCGCCCTCCAGGCCGTCACGTCCGGTTCTTACAACAGTGGCCTTTGGCGTTCAGGCGCTCAACTTCGAAACAACCGGCGGCAGCAACACGGCGGTCGGTTTTGCAGCGGGCTCACCGACCAAACCGGTGCCTACAATACTTTCATCGGCGCCAACGCAGACGCTTCGGGTACGAATTTACCCACGCCACGGCGATCGGAGCCGGAGCCATCGATCAGCGAAAGCAACGCCATCGTTCTCGGTGGAATCGGTCAGACCGCCGTTAACGTTGGCATCGGCAGCTCCAATCCCGGCCACACTTTGGAAGTCGTCGACCGCGGCGTAGGCGGCGCCGGAATCTGGATGCTCTCCAATACCGCGGGCAACAACGCCATCGAAGGCATTCAGTCCGCAACCTCGGGTCTTTCGAACGGCGGATATTTTGTCACCTCCAGCTCTTGGGCACTGGCGTCGTAGGCGTGAATACAGCGGGCGGCAAGGCAGGTTATTTCGCCGGCGACGTGACATCGCGCGTGAGTCACCGGCAACGTGACCAAGATGGGCGGCTCGTTCAAGATCGACGATCCGATCGAGCCCTCCGAAAAATATCTGTCGCACTCCTTCGTCGAATCGCCGGACATGATGAACATCTACAACGGCAACGTGGTCACCAACGCCAAGGGGTACGCGGTGGTCACCATGCCGGAGTGGTTCGAAGCTCTGAATCAGCGATTTCCGCTACCAGCTGACCACCGTCGGACAGTGTTTCCCAGGCCATGATCGCCAGCGAAATCAAAGATCGCAAATTCACCATTCGCACCAGCAAGCCCCACGTGAAAGTTTCCTGGATGGTCACCGGCATTCGCCAGGATGCCTGGGCCAACGCCCACCGCATTCCCACCGAAGAAGAAAAGCCCGCGAACGAGCAAGGGCACTACTTGCATCCGGAATTTTTCGGCGCGGGCCCGGATCAGGCGGTCGGGGCGGCGCCGGTTCGTGCGGCGATGGAACCGAAGGCCGCGGCTC
Organism: uncultured Acidobacteriota bacterium; assembly: GCA_963711325.1. GTDB lineage: Bacteria > Acidobacteriota > Terriglobia > Acidiferrales > UBA7541 > Palsa-295. The sequence goes on from CAVQDR010000003.1 coordinate 1,797,889, forward strand.
AGGCTCCAGCAGGCGCTCAGTAAAGGCTCGTTTCGCCGAAGTCAAATCGGCCGGCCAAGTCAGACCCAGAAATCTAGAGGAGGGTTGAATGAAAGTTTTAAGCAGAAAATTATTAATGTTCGTCGCCGCCGCCACAGTGTTGCTGGCCTTCGCTCTCGGCAATCCCGCGTCAGCTTCCGCCGATCCACTTGGCGTGACCTACACCATCACCGGCGGCCCCGGAAATTGGACGCTCGATTTCAGCGTGACCAACAATATTGTCGGCGCCCCTAACCAGGTTTTTTATTTCTTCGGTGTCTATCTCCCGGGCTCCCCCGTCACCGGAAGTCCGGCCCTCATCCCGGCGGATCCGGGCCTTGTTTTCAATCCTTCGTTGGTTTTCGGCGGTTCCGACACCAACTATAACGACACTTGGTTGGGTAACGTGGACCCGGCCAATGCCCACCCGGGCAGCACCACGAGCGGTTTTGATGTCCTGGTCACCAGCCTCGCCGCGCCTTCTTCGGTGCAGTGGTTTGGTTTCACCGAGGACACGAACTTTCTTCCCACGTATACCGGTGGTGGGCAAATCAATACCAAAGGGTCCGAAAGCTTTTACGCGGATGTGAGCCCAGGATTCGAAGGCCTCGCCACCGGCACCACCAATGCAACAGTCCCCGAGCCCGGGACCTTGGCCTTGCTGACTTCAGCGCTGTTCGCCTTAGCCAGCCTGAAGAAAATCTTCGGGTAAGCAACAGTCGAGTTCCCAAAAATCCACGACACTGTGAATACGTTCGCGGGCAGTTTCCTGCAGATCGGCTCGGTGTCTATCGCTGTCACCGCAAGCACGCCCAAAAGCACAGGTCATGGCTTCCGCTTCGTATCGGACCCGAAAAGTACAACCGTGAACTACGCTCAAATCGGCTTCGAGCGAAACGGCGTTTTCTTTTCGTGATTCACCAGTGGTCGCATTCACCGCGATGAGGCAAGCGATGACACGCCGTCGGGTCCGAAAGCATGCGATACGTCTTCACGGAGGGGTATTCATTTTTCGGAGGCCGACTGATGAACGAGTCAAGGTTGGGTCAGTCATTTATGAATCCGAAAGCGAAGCAACAGTATTGCTTCACGAGCTGCACGACCGGCCGCGAATCAGGAGGAGTTATCAGCGCTCCTGGTTGAACGCCTTCCCGCAGCACGTCGCGGCCGGCTACAAGACGCAATCACTCTTCGTCGGCGATAAGTATGCGCCCGCGGGTCATGGTCCGATTTAGGCACAGCCTCTCTTTTTCTTTAGCTGCTTTGTTCTCGTTGGAGTCCACGAGTCACCTCGAAGAGTGGTTTGACACAATCGGCACGCCGACGGAATAAGGTACTTCCGGTAAGGCGAAGCCTCACCCTACCATGCTGTTCACGACACACTATCAGCGCCGAGCCCCTCTCGACATAATGCGCAGCGGGATACTCTCCAGGAGGAAACGTATGCCCGACTCCTTAAGTCTCAGAATTTACGCCTCCGCCACCAGTCCCAGCGAAGTTGGGCGCCGGAAAACCATCGCGACCCAAGCCGCGAAGGCCTTCGGCGCAGTTCGCGTCGAACGAATAGAAGTTAAAATTCGACAGCGTCACGCTCCGGGTGGATTTCGATGATGTGGAGAGAGCTAAGGCTTATCAAGAAGATTGCAAGAAACAGCCGTTATTGCGGGTCGTGGAAGGCGTACCACTTCGGTATGCACGAAATCTGACTTAACCTTCTCGCCGCGAGCTCCCATGAATGTCACCGTGATTTGTCGCCAATGCGGTGCACCGAGAAAAATATCGGGTTTTCTTGCAGATTCAGACTTGATCCGTTGCAACGCGTGTCGCGCAGACATCGGACGTTGGGGCGAACTCAAAGAGTTACCGCAACCGGATAAGGACGGGCTCCCGACGAATTCCTGACCTCAGCCATGCGCTGCTAGGCCCGTTTTAGCATTCGCGTGATGCCGATCAGAATGCACGCGCCTAGAAACGCCACTACGATAGAGCCAATCATCCCGCCGCCGGCCCCAAGACCAAGCAGGCCGAAAACCCATCCACCAACGAATGCTCCGAGAATTCCTAAAATAATGTCCACCACTACGCCATAGCCGCCGCCCTTCATCACCAGGCCCGCAAGCAGGCCCGCGATTCCGCCAACGATCAACCACCAGGTCAATCCGCTCATGTCATCTCCTGTGGAGCTTCCGTCTGGTGCGCTTGTAGAACCATTGTGCGGCTGTTGTCAAAGCATTCACGCTCGGGTTCAGCGCAGCGGTTTAGAGTGGTTGTCCCAGCTTCGCATTAGCGTTTCTACACCCTTAGCTGTATTGCGCCGGTTAAGATCCCCGCTTATAACCATTCCAGTTTTGCCACCTATCGGTAACGTTTCGCCGCAATCGCATCCGACGTCGTTTGCGAATAAGAGGAAAACATATGAATGTCTCGAAGAAGTGGGGTCTGTGTGTCGTCATGGTTGCAACGTTCGGTTTCTCTGCGCTCCTTGCGGGCGCTCATCCCAACGCGCCAGTGCAGAATCAGCAGGCAACGCCCGACAACAGCAAGGCGAATCAGGGTGATGCCAACAACGCCGCTCAAACCGCGGACCAGCAAAAGATGAATCCTGCCGACCGCACCACCTCGAAACAAATTCGTTCGGCGATTATGAAAGATAAATCGCTGTCTACTTACGCTCACAACATCAAAATCATCACGCAAAACGGCAAAGTCACGCTGAAGGGACCGGTGCGGTCGGACGACGAGAAGACCAACATCGAAGCGAAAGCCACTGCAGTTGCGGGCGCTGGGAATGTCGAGAACGATCTGACCGTTGCACCGAAAGCACAATAGCAGCGTGCTCGATTAGGAATTTGATCCAAAGGAGAATCACAAATGGATAACAAGAAAACTGCGGTATTTGGAATCTTCAAATCGGTGGCATCAGCTGACGCGGCCACTGACGCGTTCGTAAAAGCAGGATTCGCCACCTCGGACATTTCAGCACTGCTGCCCGAAAATCTGGGACCGAAACAAATCGGAACGGAAAAAGCCACAAAAGCGCCAGAAGGCGCGACGGCAGGCGCGAGTGCAGGTGCTGTACTCGGTGGAACCCTTGGTCTACTGGCCGGCATCGGCGCTCTAGCGATTCCGGGCGTGGGGCCCCTCATTGCGGCTGGTCCGATCATGGCGGCCTTGGCCGGTCTTGGCGTGGGCGGAGCGTTAGGCGGTTTTACCGGCGCTCTCGTCGGTATGGGGATTCCCGAATACGAAGCTAAACGCTACGAGGGTCGGATTAAAGAGGGTGGGATTCTACTGTCCGTTCACTGCGACACATCTGACGAAATCAAGCGTGCGAAAGAAGTGATGAAGAACTCGGGAGCCGAGGACGTTTCGTCCACCGGCGAGGCAAGCGCAAAGGCTTGAAGCATAGTGGGCGGCCTATCACATTAGTTAACAAGATGGGGAGGGCCGCCCGCCCCATCTCTCAGAAATTACGCGCTGGCCATCTTAGAAGGCGTCTCTGAGCGCCACGAATTATGTACGCCAGGATCAGGAGAAGAGAAATGAGGTCTATCCTGTAATTACAAGCTTTCCCGCCCGGGTGCGTCGCTCTTACGCTTCGATGAGTGCGTCCCTAGTTGCGATGTGCGCCGGATTTTCCCCTGTGAAATACAGGATGTAGCGGATTCTTCCGCTCTACCCGGACGGCTTACGGTCAGAAACGGGTTGTTCTGTGTCGCGTCATTTCACGAATCGTTCATCAGAAGAGGAGAAAAATATGCCGCAGGATAGGTCGATTTCGCGTCGCGAGCTTGTTGGCTTCTTTGGAGCTGGCGTCGCTGGCGCGACGTTCACCCCTCCAGCCGCACAAGCTGAGTCAAGGACCTCCACGACGGCTGCTCCGTTTGTAGATCCGACTTCGAAATATCCGAAACCGCCGTATCCGGGTCAAACGCAGCCATGGCCCGGGCTAGCCAGCCAAATGAATCCTCGGCCAGACCACGGTGAAACTAGTTACAACGGCTCGGGTCGTCTGACCGGTCGCCAAGCGCTGATTACCGGCGGCGACTCAGGGATGGGACGCGCCGCCGCGATCGCGTACGCTCGCGAGGCGCGGATGTGGCGATCAGTTATTACCCTACCGAAGAGCCCGATGCCCAGGAAGTAATTCGGCTAATTGAGGCTGAGGGGCGAAAAGCCGTACGTATTCCCGGCGATCTCCGAAATGAAAGCTAGTGCGAGCAGCTCGTTTCGAAAGCCGTCGCCGAGCTTAGCGGCCTCGATGTCGTGGCTTGCAACGCGGGTCGCCAGCAGCAATGCGAGGATATTCTTCAACTCACTACCGAAGCGTTTGACGCAACGATGAAGACCAATATATACGCGCCGTTCTGGATCATCAAAGCCGCGGTCCCGCACCTTCAACCCGGCTCATGCATCATCGGCACAACGTCCGAGCAAGCGTACGACCCCGCAGCCAAATCTGTACGACTACGCACAAACCAAGGCTGCGACGATGAATTATGTAAAGTCTCTGGCGAAACAACTCGGGCCTAAGGGTATCCGAGTGAACGGGGTCGCGCCCGGACCGGTCTGGACGCCCTTGCAAGTATCAGGTGGCGCCACGCAAGAGCATTTGATCCATTTCGGCCAAGCATCTCCTTTACGTCGGGCGGGTCAACCGGCCGAACTCGCGAGCATTTACGTGCAGCTCGCTGCTAACGACGCCAGCTATACCACAGGAAACATTTATGGAGCCGGCGGTGGTGCGGGCTAACCGTAACCGAGCCCCACGCAGTCGACGCAGACAAGAAAAAGTGACTCGCCCGAACGTCCTACATCGATTCCACATTGAACTTACCGCGTTGACGTTATTTGCAAGGTGATCTTGCGGAGTACGATAACTACGTTTTCTTCTGGAGGAATCCGATGCGCAAATCATTGCTCTTAGGTGCCATCTTCATCTCGTTTCTAGCTTTCGGATCAACGACTCTCGCGCAGGATGCGGCAAATCCCCCAAACCCAAGCCAGGATTCAGTCCCGGCGAAGCCCGCGGTGAAGACCATGTCCGACAGGCAGTTCGCAAGAGAAGCCGCAGCGGGTGAACTAGCTGAGGTTAAGCTTGGGCAACTCGCTGTGGATAAGGGAACTTCAGATGTCGTCAAGAGTTTCGGCCAGAAAATGGTCGATGATCACACCAAAGCGAACTCGGAACTGCAAAACACGGCATCGAAATCGAACATTACGCTGCCGACAGTTGAGGTGAAACCGGCCGACCAGGCCACATACGACCGACTTTCAAATTTGAGCGGTGTCGCTTTTGATCGTGCCTACGCCCGCGATATGGTCCAAGACCACATCCACGACGTCGGCGCTTTCAAGGAGGAAGCAAATTACGGAAAGGACCCCGCAATTAAGGCGTTCGCGTCGGCCACGCTTCCGACCCTCGTCGATCATCTCAAGATGGCGCGTGAGATGAAGACGTCAGTTGCCGCCGCCCCGGCGAAAGGCGAATAAATTAGTGCGGCGTTTACTCACCCCCACTGAAACTGACCTTCGTGGCCGCTACGAGTGTTAATAAAATGCAACGATTGCGATACATGACGTGGGTCGCGTTATTTGAAGTATTTCATAAGATGTATGGCGGCAGGCTCGCATCTCTGGAGACCTGGGAGTCGCTGGCGTTCCTTATTTATAAACTAAAAGAAAATCGTGCTGTGACTGCCTGGATACTCGTGGATGGCGAGTTCGGCGTCATGGACAGAGACCGGCAAATGACTACTTTAGAGCGGCGAAATACTCTGTACAAGATGCTCGACGAGATCTGGGAGCAAGAGAAGAAAGCTGAATCGACGCCACGAGAATTGGCATTTCTCCGCAGGGAACACGACAAGCTCATCTGCGTGTAAATGCGATTGCTTATCGGCTCAGACCGCACCTGACGTAACGGCCAGAAGGCCGGCCGGCGGACGCCCTGTCGAATCACCTTCAGGCTGCCAAAACCTCTAGGGCATGTTGCGGAAGTTTATGAATCTCCGATTTAGAGACGACGCGGGTGACAGCTGTCGGCCTGGCGTGGGTCGTTTCGAACAAAGTGGCGTGCATTGTGAACAGAATAATCGGAACATTTGGAAGGAACCCGTGAATTATTTCCGCTGCTTCTAATCCATTCATCACCGGCATCGACAAGTCCAGAATGATCAAGTCAGGAGCGCAGATTTGCGCTTTATCTACGGCGTCTTGCCCATTGATTGCCTCGTCGCAAAGTTCTAGTTTGTCGTGTTTGGAAAATATTTCGCAAAGGATTTTCCGGATATGAGCGCTATCGTCAGCAACAAGAATTCGGTACTTTGTCATGTTTGAGGGCGCCCCCGAGCTTGTTTACCGATTGGAGCACCCGAAGCTTTAACTGTGAATACCGCATAATCGGTAGTTTTCAACCGAGGAGAAAATTCACGAAGGACCTGATGGGGCGGGAACTCACGTTCGGCGAGAGCGCCGCCGCCACTTATTTGCGAATCGGGGGCCAGCTTAGCTTCTCTGTCTTGATTACAAGTAAGTTTTCGGAAGCCTGCACCATCGAATTCCTTTCTTCCGAATGATTTGAACTATGGGCTAGTTCCTCGGTACGCCTCATTAAAGCTTCTTCGACTTGATTCACGAGATCGGTGAGCTTCTCGGCGTCGGTCTCGATCAACGCTGCCTCATACAATTCCTGCCATTTCTTAGGACGTTCATGCATCGACATAACAGCCTCACGGCGTAAAAACTGCAGTTTCTGACGGGTTTGTTACAAGGCAGTATTAATCGGTTTTGGCAGCACTGTCAATGGTGTTATAACCGAAACGGTAAGGCAAGGGATCGACCGAGGGAAGTTATTAGCTAAGGAAATGGATTCGCTGATCAAATTACATTCGATCTTGACGAACGCTTACATCGCATCCGGGATGAACGATGCGGATGCCGCAAAAGCGGCACTGGCCGAAATGACTTCCGGGGCACTCACTCCTGATATGAAAGCGAACATCATCAAAGCAGGAAAAGTCGTTCGGTAGGGGCCGTAGGAAGGTGTGTAAAGAATGAAACGCTGGGATCGGTTGGTCGAACCGCTCCAGAACCATCTGTGCGAGATCGAGACCGATGGGCTCCCTTGCGGCCGGGTTGCACACATTCAGTCCGTTTACACCTGGCACAAAGTTGAACAACGATTCTGTTGGGTTTGCGGCGAATGTGCGGATGCGCGGATGCTGAAACATTTCAACTTTCAGGACCCGATGTAACGAGTAATACCTTGAACGCCTGATTGCGTAAGGCTGGACCGGGATTCAAAGTACATTCACTCAAGGCTCTCACAAAGGTGGCGTCGGCTGCGGGGCGCCATTTTGTTTCGCTGTCGCCCACCCGTGTGCGACTCCCACCCCGGAGGACCAATGTCCCAAGATCTCCGAGTTTCCTTCAAGGATTGCTGCCACTGGATTAACGATAAGCAGGTGAACGAATCCGAATTTGAGCACGCGGTCTTAAGCGCAGAGCCCGCTCATCTAAATCCAGTCGTGACGAAGGTCCGATGCCCGAAGGCGCTGAGCCCGGCAAGTGATGCCATTGAAAAACGACTCGGATTCTATACTGGTATTCACGGCCATTGACGATCATTACTTCAGATGGATTTTTGCCTGATAACCGCTGAAATCACGCCAATAGCCTGGTCTGCCAAAGAACTAATATCCGACCCGCGGGTTAGAGAGATCGGTTAATCGAAGGTTCCTCGGGGGTTTTGGTCGTGCGTGAAATCCTGGTCAGAGTGAACGGCATAGGAACGAATCCGGCTGATATTGCCCGCCGGAAGATTACGATCGTTGATCTAGCGAAATCAAATGCTGCGCTCAGTTCCAACGTGACGAGCCTCAGTTTTAACTCAATTACGGTCCACATTTGGTTTGACGACAATTCAAAAGCTGAGGCCTTTGTGACCGCGTGCGAAAACTACAAGCCGCTGATCACCATCGACCAGGCGAAGGCGTATCGCTAAACTGCGAGCCGGGCTGAGCTGCCTTTTCAAGCGGAACGCCTTCCAACTCGCTATACTGCGCCGATGCCTCAGTCGCCTCCGGACCTCAAAGCAGGACGCGCAAAGCGGATTAAAGACGGTGAAGATCGCGGCCTGAAAACCTGCGAAAGATGTGGTCTGGAATTTTACGGAACTAAACTATAAACCAACTGCGCTGTATGCCGAGCGACGCGAAAGAAATGACTTCCGTATATTCAGAATGACCGAAGAAGAATTAACTACGCGTCTTGAGATGGTTTCCTCTCGTGGCGCTCATATGCGACCCACCAGCGATCACAGAAACTTGCGAACCAGCCAGACGATCAAACAGATAATCACTATGGTCCCGATTAAGCCGTATCCGAACATTGTCCTCCCCCGTCAGGTGAGAAAGAAATCCTAATTCTGCAATCTCAGCCAGAACGCGACACACAGTGCCAAACTCCCGGTGAGAACTGAGACCGCTCGAACCGCGAGCGAATTTTTCAAAAACGCCTCTTGGTTTAGCGCGTCCGGCTGGCTGAAATCGGCGAAAAGACCTGCCCACAAAGACAGGACACCGAAACCAAAACACAGCATCGGCCACGGGAAAAGCGGCATACAGGACCACTCCCAGCTAAGATCCTTCCCAATTACAAGAGGCGCAGCAAAGACCCAGCCGCTGCTACGCCTCTGTTACGATCGCCCTCTTTCGGACGAGCGACGAGTAAGATTCGAGTCTACGAGCGCGCGCTCCTGCCAGGGAATACCCGGAACGCCTGACTGCTACGCAGCGAGCCGAGATTCAAGGTACATTCGCTCAAGGCTCTCCAAAGGTGGCGTCCGTCGGCTGCTGGGCGCCACGATACCGGGGAACCGCTGGTTGAAGGATTTATTATTGCGAGACAAAAGCTGAACCTCGCCTTTGGCCTTAACTGCGAGAGTTCGATAGCCATCAAGTTTTAGCTCGTATTCCCACTGCGTAGCTGAGCCAGGGCAAGAGTGCCGCGCACGATCAGAAAAAACCGACTCGTCAAAGCCTAATCCCGCTTATCCGGCGGAGGCGGCTTTCGCCATGGCGGATTGCTCTGGGACGAGTACAGTAGCGGTAGACCTTTCGCCAACTATGATGTGCAGAAGAGCTTGTGCAATGGCGAAACGAAACTCCCTGGTGAGAAAGTTGAAATCTACGAGAACAGATGCGTCCTGGCCGCCGCGCAGAAGGCTAAGATGGCCGACTTGGTTGTGCGTTTCCGTGGCGAGGTTCAGCCGAAGCTCCCAGATGGATTCTGATTCGTGGGCTTCGACGCGCATTGAGGAATTTCCATTGCCGTCCGCCAGCTTGACTTCTTGGGGACCAGGGGTGAACGGATTCGCGCCGTCATTCCACAGCACTTGTAGCTCGCGATCTTCCGTGAGTTCCGGCGGAATGCGCAAGTTATCGTAGTAGCGCGCGGGGGAAATTCCGAGACGAAATCCATCGAAACCGATGGTGCGAAGTGTCTTTTTCAGGATTTCGCACAGCTGATTCATGTCGGTGCAAGAACTCAGGGCTTCGACGGCGACTCTAACTTCCACGTTGTTAGCGATGGCTCGTCGCCGGACGCTGGTGCGCCGAAGAATATCTTGCAGCTCCGAAAACTCTGCGTAGCCGAGGTATTGGACACCAAGGATTACGCCGATGCCGACGATGGTTAGCACCAGCGCGATCATGGCCGAATCATGCAGGATGACCAGACTCAGCAAAGCGAATCCCGCTGTGACGCCATACAAGGTTAAGACGGCACCTCTCTGCGACAGCCCCCGATTTAGCAACCGGTGATGAATGTGATTTCGGTCTCCTCCGAAGAGAGGTTTGCTGCTTAGGAATCGACGCGAGACGGCGAGAACAACGTCAACGATCGGAAATCCGAAGGCGATTATGGGAATCGCGACTGCGATCATTGCGGGAGCTTTTTGCGACCCGCATAAAGCCAACGCTGCAAGCATGAAGCCGACGAACATGCTCCCGCAATCCCCCATGAATATCGAAGCCGGATAGAAGTTGAACCGCAGGAAGCCCAGGATTACTCCGGCTAGAGCAATCGTTAGGAGCGTGACTGTTACGTTTGGAACGAAGAGCGAACTTGCGAAAACTACAATCGTGGAAAAGAAAGCGGATCCCGCGGCTAGGCCATCCAAACCATCAATTAAATTAAATGCATTGGTGATGAGCAGGACCCACACGACCGTCAACGGCATGCCGACCGCTGCTCGCAATAAGTGTCCGTCCGAAAAAAGGTCGAGCTGTTGGACTCCGACGCCGCCGCTGTAGAGAATGATTGCGGCGATAGCTTGAATCCCAAACTTCCCGTAGGGACCAATTCCCTTTAAGTCGTCGTAGAGTCCCAACAGAAAAATCAAAGAGCCTGACGTCAGGATGCTGAGCAAACTTCGGCCAGAGAGCAGGGTGGCGACGCCGAAGTGCCTAACAGCCAGGATGGAACACACGCTGATTGCCGCGAACGATCCAAAGATTGCAATTCCCCCCAATCGCGGAACCGCGGTGGTGTGAATGTGACGCTCGAGGCGAGGACCTATCCACCCATCCTCGGCTTACAGCGCGATTACGAACGAATCTCGAAAATATCGCGGCATGTCAGAACGCTGGTGAGAAAGCAAACAAAGTAGAGTCCAGCGATCAACAACTCCTCCGGATGTCACTCAGTAACGCGACCTTGTAATTAATTGCGACCTGCTGCATATGAAGTCAACCCCATTGCGATGTTCCAGCGCTACGTCAATGCTCTCAATACAGCAAAGCGTGTAATTCCTTGGTGGCTTTCTGCCGTGTCGTAAAAGATTTCTTTGAAGGCGTCCTGAGGGTGTGAACTATGCGGACGCGTATACGCGAAAAACTTCTTCAGCCATCCGCGCGGAGGAAAAATGATCGTGAGCCCTGATCTCACCTGCGCGACCGTAACGCCGGCGAACCGCGGGGTTCGCGAGCAGCTCTTCGATGGCATTCCACAAAGCAATCGAATCACTGGGAGGAATGGTGATTCCGGTTACACCATTGAGTGAGACTTCCGGCACGCCCGATTGAATATCCGTGTTCACCACCGGAATCCCCGCCGCCATCGCTTCGACCTGGACCATCCCGAATGCTTCCGCGCGCGAAATAGAGGGCATGGCCAAGAGGCACGCGGCTTTGTAGTAAGGACTCACGTCCTCAACTTGCTCCAGCAAATGCGCTTTACCGACCAAACCCAGCGCTGCAATCATCTCCTTCAACGATTCGAGCAGTGGACCGGTCCCAATTAATAGAAGCGTCGCATCGATCTTCACCATGCTGCTCAGCAGATACTCGAACCCCTTGTACGGCACCAAACGTCCCACCGCGAGAACGATTTTTTGGCCGTAGCGCGCGCGAATCTTCAAGACCTCAGGCGAGTCTTCGGTGCAGGTGTTCGGATCGGTTCCCAACGGCGCGACGCGGCACTTGTGTCTGAAGTCTTTCAGCTCCTCCGAAGTTTCGAGGTACCGCCTCGATGTAACTATTATCGCGGCCGCTCGGCTCATCACGCGACGAACCACGGGATCGGCAAATTTTCGCAGGACCTTGCGCCCTTCGGTGTCGGCGTGGTGGGTGACGATAAGTTTTCCTTGGTGTTGGCTTAACAAATAGGCTTGGGCAGCCAAAGGGTTAGGCAGGTGCAAATGGACCAGCGTGTCGCGATCGGCGCCGACGTGGAATGGCAAAGTGGGACAAATGGGCTGCGAAGCCACAACGCCGAAACGGGCCACGCGCGTTACGCATGCACCATCGCGAAACTCCGTACGGGTTATCGGTTCCTCGTTGGAAACCACCACCCTGACTGGAAACCTGGAGCTTTGGTTGGCGACCAGATCTCTCAACACAGTTTCCATTCCGCCGGTGTGGGGCGGGTAGTACTTACCGATGTGCAAGATTTTTCGCGGCCCGAATTCAATCGGAGGGGCAGCGTCACGGCTATCGGCTCCGTGACCGGACTCCACGGCGGGCGCTTGGGCTGGACTCGCGGTCATCGCGAACCCATCAAGCAGGTCACCCAGTACGTTCCGATTGCACCAATGTGGTGCAATCGATTTCTCAGGCGCAAGCCGCTCGCCAATTTGCCAGCCGTGACACTGCCGGAGTGCCTTCGATAGAGAACTAGATTCTGATCAAAGAAAAAGGTTCCGCCCCCGGTGAGAGAGTTCACCGACCCGATCCACAAGTCGTGCAGTACTTGAAACGTCTGCGGAAACGGCAGCACCTTCGGCAAGAGCTCGGATCGAAAAGCCATCGTACATCCGAGGAATTTGCAGCGGATGAGATTGGACAACAGCCCTGACCGGAACTGCCCTCTCAGTTGGTAGTAAGAACGTCCCAAGGATTCTCCGCTTTGGTCGATCAGCGCGGCGTTGCTTGCCACTACCACCACGTCGGGTTTGGATTGGAAGATGTCCAAGATCGATTGCACTTTGTTCGCGGCCCATAGATCGTCTTGGTCACTCAGAAAGATCAAATCGCCCGTTGCGTGGGTCAGTGCATCCTCGAAAGTTCTGGTGACACCTTGATTCACAGCATGCTCGATCAGTCGGACCCTTTTGTCGGCTATGCTTCGAACGACGTCCCGCGTGCTATCCGCCGAACAATCGTCAACCACAACCACCTCATCTGCCGTTGAGAGCTGGACGAGGATGGATTCCAGCTGCGCAGCGATGAATTTCTGGCCTTGGAACGCAGCCATGCACACGGAGACTTTCGGTCGAAGCAGTTTCATAGTCAGTACTAAGTCGAGTTGTGCAGGTGCGCTGGAACACAGCCGGGAGTGCGTGGACTTGAGAGCTGAGAACGTGGGCTTGAGAGCTTGCATAGAGAACTAACTTTGTAACGCGTTTTGTAATTGAGTTCGCCAGTCGGGCAACTGCACACCAAACAATTGTGAAATCCGCGAATTCGATAAGACCGAATACGCCGGGCGCTGCGCCGCAGATGGATACTCGGCCGTCAAGACCGGGAGGACCCGACGAGCGATGATCAACTTATCCATGGACTCGACGGAAATATTGCCGCCTATGCTGTGTCTGGACGCCGGGATCAGGTGCGCATCTTCGAGAATCGCCGTAGCAAAGTCGTACCAGCTGCCGGCACCTCCGGCGCTCATGTGGTACACGCCGCTCATGTCTGACGGGCTGCTCGTTACTGAATTTGTCCCGTCGCTGAACAACCGTGCTATTACCTTGGCCGTGCCGTCTGCTATTTCTCTGGCCCAAGTTGGCGAGCCTATTTGATCATCGACGATGCGAAGCTCTTCCCGTTGCCGGGCCAGATTCAAGACGGTCCCCAGAAAATTCCGGCCGTGCATCGAATACAGCCAGCCCGTGCGGAAAATAAAATATTTCGCGCCCGACTTTTCAATCGCCGCCTCGCCCGCCAGTTTGGTGCAGCCGTACATGTTCAGCGGGTTCGTATAGTCGCTTTCGTCGTACGGTGACTTTTTAGTTCCGTCAAAAACGTAGTCGGTAGAGTAGTGAATCACCGTGGCGTCGATCTCCCGTGCTTCTTCCGCAATGATTCCCGGCGCCATCGCGTTTACTTTCCGCGCCGTTTGTTCGTCGGCCTCAGCTTGGTCCACCGCAGTGTAGGCCGCCGCGTTTACGATCAGATCCGGCCGCACCTCCCGGATGGTGCGGCGAATCTCTCCGGAGTTCGTCAGATCCAGCTCTTCGCGTCCAACCGCGACGACGTCTCCGTGTTCGGGCAGACTCCGTTGTAGCTCCCGGCCGAGCTGCCCATTCTTTCCGATCAGCAGGATTTTTGGCTTCATCGGGGCAAGAATTCACGTGAAACGTCAGCGAGCGTTTTGAACCGCGCATCTTTGTCGGAGACGATGGGATTTTCAATCCCCCACTCGACCCCGATGGCCGGATCCTTCCACAAGATTCCGTATTCGCTCTGGGGATCGTAATATTCCGTACATTTATAGAAGAACTGGACCTTTTCGCTTAGCGCCAAGAAAGCATGAGCGAATCCAACGGGAATAAAAACTTGGTTCTGCATCTCTGCGGATAACCGGATGCTTACCGCTTTCCCGAAAGTTGGCGAAGTCGCGCGAATGTCCAACGCCACATCTAGTGCCTCGCCCTCCACGACCCAGCACAACTTCGCCTGAGGGCGCAGCAACTGATAATGAAATCCACGCAGAGTTCCCTTCACCGACCGCGATAGGTTGTCCTGAACAAACGTTTCGCGGATTCCGATTTCCGCCAATCGGTCCCGGCGATAGGCCTCGGTGAAAGATCCCCGCGAATCCGCGAATATTCTCGGGCGCAATTCGAGTAGTCCGGGCAAAGCTGTTTCGAAGGCCTGCAAAGCCTCCGATCGATCTTTTCGCGAGCGAACCACTTCACTCTGCGGCTGAATCAGAGGCTCTGTACTCTGGATAAAATTGTTCATCGTGAGCCCTTCGGGGATTGCGCGAGTGCGAACAGAGTTTCATCGCGGTTTTCGTAATATTTCTCGTAGTAGGAGCGATATTCGCCGGCGCGGACGTCGGCGAGCCATTGCGTGTTTTGGCGATACCAGTCGAATGGTTTGCCGCAGACCTTCATCGAGCGATACGGACGGTTTCCATCCCAGTTCGCTCGAGATTTTGTTGCAATCCAGGGCATAGCGTCTGTCGTGGCCGGGGCGATCTTTCACGTAGGACAGCAGCGATTCCGGTTTTTCCATGTCTTTCAGAAGTTTGCGAGCCATGGTCAGGTTTTCGACGATGTCGGCGCCGCCGATGTTGTAGATCTCGCCGACTCGTCCGCGTTCGAGGACTGCAAGAATTCCGCGGCAGTGATCTTCGACATGCAGCCAAGTGCGTTCCTGTTTTCCGTCGCCGTAGATGGGCAGGGCTCTTGTCGTCGAGAGCGTTGGTGATCATCAGCGGGAGGAATTTTTCCGGAAACTGAAACGGGCCGTAATTGTTGGAGGCCCGGGTGATGAGCGCGGGAAAGTCGAAAGTGTTCACAAAGGAACGAACGAGAGATCGGCGCTGGCTTTGGAGGCGGAGTAGGGGCTGTTGGGCTCGAGCGGATAAGACTCGTCGGCGAATTCGCCGGGTCGCATGTCTCCGTAGACTTCATCGGTGGAGACGTGGACGAATCGCGGAATCCCCAGGCTCTGCGCGCGACTGAAGGAGGGTGAAAGTTCCGGTCACGTTGGTTTGGATCGCCGGGGCCGGCTCGTAAATGCTGCGATCGACGTGAGATTCGGCGGCGAAATGGACGACGGCGTCGCAGCCGGCCATGGCGGTTTCCACTCGCGAGCATCGCAGATATCGCCGCGCACGAAGGAGTAGTTGAGGATCGGTGACGACGGATTCCAGATTCGCCAGATTTCCGGCGTAGGTGAGCTTGTCGAAATTGACGACAGCATGGCCTGCGGCGCGGGCGAGGACATGACGAATAAAATTGGAGCCGATGAATCCCGCGCCGCCGGTGACGAAGATCTTCATCGCTTTACACCTTCGCAAGCATTTCGGCCGGTACGGCGCATCTTGTTGGCGCCCGTTTCGGCCACCAGCGTATTGGCGCGAAGAAGAGATTCAAAGGTGCCGGCGTCGGTCCACCAGCCATCCAGAACTTCATAGGTCAGCTTGCCTTCCTGGATGTAGAAATTATTCACGTCGGTGATTTCGAGTTCGCCGCGGCCGGAAGGTTTCAGGCGGCGAATTTTCTCGAAGACGGTGGAGTCGTACATATAAATGCCGACGACGGCGTAATTGGATTTCGGGGCGCTTGGGTTTTTCTTCGATGCCGAACACGCGATCGCCGCGCAGTTCGGCGACGCCAAAGCGGTTGGCGTCATTAACTTCTTTCAGCAGAATCTTCGCGCCGCCTTCCTGCTTTGTAAAACTTTCCACGGCGTGGCGGACGTTATTCTCAATGATGTTGTCGCCAAGAATGACGCAGATCGGATCGCCTCCGGCGAAATATTCCGCCAAGCCCAGCGCTTCGGCGATTCCGCCTTCGCCTTCCTGGTAGGTGTAATTCAGATGCTTCAAGCCGAAATCGCGTCCATTGCCGAGCAGGCGCAGAAAATCTCCGGCATTTTTGCCGCCGGTTACCAGCAAAATCTCTTCATGCCGGCGTTGACCAGCGTCTGGATCGGGTAATACACCATCGGCTTGTCGTAGATCGGCAGCAGATGTTTGTTGGTTACGCGAGTGAGAGGATTCAAGCGGCTGCCGGTTCCTCCTGCGAGAACGACACCTTTCATATGAACCTCGATACTTTGTGAATTTGATGTTTCGGAGATTTCTTCAACGGTCGACGATGGACGCGGCCGCAAATCGTTGATGGCGTTTTCGAAAAGTGGTTGCCAGTCGATGCCGGGGGCGAGAAATCTTTTTTCGGTGTGGGTGGCGATACTCGGATTCGGAACCCAAATCTTGCGTTGCGAGCCGCTGAGTATCTGGGGCCAGCCGTACAGCCAGGAAATGGCGACGAATCCCCCAAGAGCCGCCCTCTGCGCGAGACACTTGCGAACGATTTCAGGATCGAAGACGGCTTGCTTGGTGAGGCTTAGCCAGAGGCTGATGTCGGGATTCCCGTAGGTGTAGGTGCGGAAGAGGCGGCGATTTTGGGCCAGCATCTTCTTAGTGGTGAGAAAAGTGAGGCAGGTTGAAGCGGCGGTGCGCCAAGACTGACCATCGAACTGGCGTGTGTCCTGTGGGGCGCCGTGCAGCGGCAAAACGTAATAGTCGGGATGGTCGTAGGGAGAAACAAAGTCGGCGCCAGGAACCGCGTGAAGAAAACGAAGCATGTGCTGGAACTGGTCCGGCAGATAGAAATAGTCATCTTCGGCAAAGTAAACGGCTTCGGCGCATTGCTGTTGCAGAAGGATGTCGATCTGGCGGGAAAACGTTTGCCGATTGCCGACGCCGTCGAGATGGATCAGTTCCAAGTCTGGGGATTCGAAACATTCGGTGAATAGTTCGTCGAAGTGTTTCGGACAGCCGTCCAGCAGGACGAACATTTTTACGCGGAGATTGCCAAGCGATTCGCGGAGCGAGCGCAGGCAGACCCGAGCCAGCTGAAATTTGTCTTCAGGAAATATGGCGGGAATTTTTGAGACTCGCGGGTAGATGCGATAGGCGACCGCGAGATCGTAAGTGTTTTCTGTAGTCATGTTTGCGGTATTCCGGCCGCGGTTAAATCGGCTCCGCGAGGATTTCATCGTTGGCCCGCAGATCCAGCCTTCGTTCAAGGCCTCTGAGGCGGTAGCCGAGTCCTTTCAGCAGCGCGCAACAGCCCTGGTGAACTTTCGCTCCGTGGGTGGCCAGCAGAATTACGGGTTTGCTTTTCAGCAGAGTGGTTCGGGCGCCGAGCAGCGCTTCGAATTCGCCGCCTTCAACGTCGCATTTGATGACGTTCGGTTCGGGAATCGCAGCGTTGCGGGTCAGTCCGTCGAGAGTGACGGTCTGGACATCGTAGCCGGAAGCGGAAGGCTCGTTGGTGATGTGGCCGGTGACGGGCAAGGCGGAGATTTCGAAATGGGCAGATCCCTCCCGAGACGAAACCGCGGCCTCGATTACTTGGCAATTCTCGATTGCGTTTGATTGGAGATGACGGCGCAGATACGAAACATTTCTCGAAGACGGTTCGAACGAGACGACGCTACCGGTCGGCCCGGCGATGCGGCTAGCGAGCAGAGTGTAAAAACCGACATTTGCGCCGAGATCGAAGACTACGTCGCCGGGCTTGACGATTTCGATGAAGGCTTGCTGCTTCGCGGATTCGTAGACACCCATCCAACAGGTCGCATTACTGGAATCTGAAATCCATTTGAATCCGCGCATCGGCCCGCTGAGAACGCGAATCTCCCGGTTGGCCGGCACCAGACGCAAGGGCAAGCGAACTATTTTGCCGAAGGCGGAGCCCGGGTAGAGATTCGCGGTTCGCCATACGCTTCGGGCGATCATCAATTCGTCCCGCGTGGGTCATTGGACCAGCGAGTTCTTTCACGGTCTAATGGTCGCGACATGATTAGGTATGCTGCTGTTGGGAACAGGGTTAAACGATGACGGTTACGAAAGGCGGCTTCGCCGACCAGGGCAAACCGGCGGCGCAGAAGATTTGCGCGATCATCGTTACGTACTTTCCCGACGCGTTTTTCGGCGAACGACTCGGGCGAATTCGAGCGCAAGTCGCAAAAACGATCATCGTAGACAACACCGGGGTTGCTGCCGGCGTTCCCTCGCCGCTGCGAGACACCGGCGATTCGGAAATTATTTCGAACGCCGCGAATCTCGGAATCGGCGAAGCGCTGAATCAGGGGATGGCGCGCGCTTTGGAACTGGGCTATACGTGGGCGCTCACTTTCGATCAGGACAGCTGGGTTAATCATGATCTGGTTTCCACGCTCATCGACATTTACAACCGACAGTCGGCTCCGGAGCGGGTGGGGATCATCGGCTGCAACTTCGAAGAAGAAAATGTACGGGCGCCGTCGGTTCGTTTTTCGGCGATTGGGCCGGTGTTTCGCGAAATCACGGCGGTGATTACTTCGGGCTCGCTTCTCTCGCTGGCCACTTACGCGAGAGCCGGCCGGTTCCGCTCGGATTTTTTTATCGACTTTGTGGACCATGAATATTGCCTGCGGCTTTTGAAGCTCGGGTACCGAGTGTTAAGTTCGACGCAGCCGCTGATGGTGCATGCGCTCGGTGAGGGGACGTTGTTGACGTCGATTGGCGACGATCGAAAACTGGCGATTGTGCTGACGAATCGATCGCCGCTTCGGCGGTATTACATGACCCGCAACGGATTGTTGGTAGCCCTGCAGTATTTTTCGGTGGCGCCGAAGTGGGTGCTGCGCAGCGTCAGCAGCCTTTTGCTATTTGCGATTCTCAAAATTCCCTGGGAGCAAAACGCGCGCGGGAAAAAATTTCGCGCGACGATTTGCGGGCTGCTCGATGCTTTGCGTTCGAAAACCGGAAAGGCCGATCGGCCGTGGCTTTATTCCTAAGCATCACGCGCGTTTTTTTGGCCGCTAGCCGGAAACCTCCGCAATATTTCCGGTCACCAGCAAGCCTGGACTGGGCATCGCGGCGTACCTGGGCTCGCTGAATGTTTTTACTAGGACGATAGCGAGAACCAACATGCCGCTGGAAGAAAGCAGCAGAGGATTTCCGGTGCAAATGACGAGATAGGCGGCATAGGCCAAGAACAAATAGTGAGAATTCCGCTGTTCGGGACCAAATAGCACTCGGAGCGGATAAAGAAGCATCAAAAACAGAACCGGGGCAAGCAGCAATCCGTAGTTCCGGATGACTTCCAGGTAGGTGACCTCGGTCAAGGTGGCGCGAGTTCCCCAGGCCGACGAGAAAAAGCTGGCTCCTAACCCTTGGCCGAATACGAGCGTCTTCCAATCGCTGAACAGAATTCCGTAGTCGTGAATGTGGCCTAGTTTCGTGGCGTTGCTGTACTCGTCAGGGCTAAGCATTTCCTGGAACAGGCCAGAGCCGAAACCGGCGGCTACCGCGACCAAGGCCACCAGGCCAAGAGCCATGCGGGTTTTGACTCCCCTGTACCAACCGAGGATTACGAGCGGAGTGAGGAAACCGACCAGCATGTTGTTGCGAGTTCCAGACATCACCATTCCGCAGACATTGATGGCAAGAAAAAAGCGATTCCACATTTTCGCGCTGCCGACCGAATTCAGCGACTGGTAACAGAAGTAGCCGATGGCAAGCACGATCAGCGGCGTTCCGTGAAAGTAGACGCTCTGGTACGAGAAATCGCCGTAAGTGCGATCGCTGACGCTGAAAATCACGTAGGCGTCGGCAAACGCGGCGAGCGCGGCGCGGACCAAGTCGTTGGTGACCGCCAGCGAATAAAGGACAAGAGTCGCGACCGAGAGCATGGTCAGAACGATGCTGAGCGGGCGGATGACGTCGATGCGTTTGATCGCAAGCGGGATACTGAGCGTCAGAAATAAATACGATTTCCAATATTTGAATCCTTCGTAGTCGGCCATGCCGCCGCCTCTAACCAGGTAAACCAGCATTCCAGCGATGGGCAAGAGAACCACGAAGATGGTGATGAACAGATAAAGATTGACGGAAGCTCTGGTAACGGCCGGTTCGGGAAGTGATCAGGTCGATCAGGAAGAGCGCCCACACCGCCGCGAATAGCGGAGCTTTGAGATGGCTCTGATCGACCGGATCAAAGACCGCCACGAACAACAGGCAATAGATTGCGGCGCGCATGGTGGCGTTGATGGGCATGGCTAGCGCAAGGCGTGGAACACGATTTCTTCGCCGGAATCGGGGTTCTTCCGATGCTGAAAATAACAGTTGTAGAGAAAACCGAGGCTGTAAAGTTCGCGAGCGGCCATATTGAACGGACCCCAGAAACCTGTCCTTCGTTTTTCACCGCCAGACTTCCCTGAGCGAAAACTTGAGCGTTGCCAACAGAGGTACGGAGGCTTGAGATCCCCGAGAATCCGGCGGTCAGGACTGCGGTCGACAAAGTGCGCAGCGAAAAAAGGTGTAGGTGGCGGGGCGGCTCAAGTCCGCGCCAGACCGGGCCAAAATGCTGGTGAGCGAAACTTTCGAGGTTGGGAGTGATCACGACGAGCCGGCCTCCGGGCTTGAGAAAGCGGCGGCTCTTTTCGAGAAGGTCGATGGGATGGTGCACGTGTTCGATGACGTGATTCAAGGTTACGCAGTCGAATGTATTCTCTGCGAACGGAACGTTTTCGAGCGGGCCCAAGAACGCCTGCAGACCCAGAGTTTCGCGCGCGTAGCCGACGGCAGCGGGATCGAGATCCTGGCCGTACACGTCCCAGCCTAGCTTTTGGAGTTGGGCGATGCGAGTGCCATCGCCGCAACCCACGTCCAGAAGTTTTCCTGGAACGATTCGACTCAAGTCCATGAGCAGGAGGCTGTCGCGTTCGCGGCGAGCTGGATTTAACAACGAACGAAGTACCTGGCCTCTGCGACGCATCACGGAGGTCAGCCAGGAGTGCCCCGTGGCCGCTTCGCCGTGCGTGTAATATTTGGCATAGGCTTGGCCCAAATCTTCTTCGACGGGCATCGGATTCAACCAGACCAAACCGCATTTTGGATCCGGACATTGAACAAGGTTCCAGCTTCCCGACGCACCGAACAGATTGTCGGTTAGATCTTCGTAGAGCGGCCGCGCCGGTGATCGGCACAAATAACAATCAGGTGCCGGGCACGTACGGATTCGCGCTGAGGCCTTGTACTGCTTCCGGCAGGCCGGCAGTGGTGCAAATGGCGGCGGTCATCGGTAGACCCGGGCGAAGGATCGCTCTTGGGGAGTCAGAATCAGAAACCAGGTGACCGGCACGAAAATCAGAATGGTGGCGAAAATGAAGGCCACTTTGGGCATTAGGTTGTGCGGGAGCGCAGCGAGAAATAACGTGGCTGTCGCCGCTGCCGCTAGTATTTTTGTACGCGCTGCGGTTTGAGGGTTCGCAGGCAGGAAACGGCCTGCGATTACGAAAAGGGTGAGCGCGTCGAAAACGGTGCGGGCGGTCCAGGCGATGGCGGCGCCTTCGATGCCGTAGGCGTGGATCAACCAATACAGAATTCCAAGGTAGAAAGGAAGCTCTAACAGATGGAGCTTGGCAGTTAGATCGGGCCGACCGATTCCCTGTACGAAGGAGAAAGGCACCAGGGCCACGCTGTTGGCCAAGACTCCTACAGCGAGCCACTGCACTACGCGCGTGCTATGCAGAGCGAAATCAGCGCCCAGCCAAAGTGTCAGCGCATTTTTGGCGAGCACGATGGCCAACAAGACAATCGGAAACAGCGCGAGGAAGAGAAATTTCAGGGCTCGGCCGTAGAGCATGGCCGCGTGGCGGCCATCGCTGACGAAACTGATTGAAAAAGCGGGGAACATCACTCCGACCACGGCAATCGAAATGAGCAACAGCTTGGTGATCAACTCATAGGGGGTGGCGTAGTACGCCACGGCTGTGACCGAGATGATGGCCGCGATGAAAAAACGGTCGAGGGTGATCATGAGGGGCCCAATAACGTTGCTGACGGTCATCCAGCCGCCGAATCGAAGCAACGGCAGCGCAGATGGCGCGTGCCAGGTGATTTTGCGTAATTCGGGCACGACTCGGAAGCACAGCCAGAAGTGAGCGAGAAGACCCACGTAGCGCCCCGCCACAAGAGCGGCCACCACAGGAACGAGGCTATGGGTAAAAGGCAATACGATGAGCGGTCCCACAAACGCGAAGGCACTGAGCGGAATGCGCAAAGCGCTCACCATCATGAAACGCTGGTGCGCTTCGAGCAGCCCGCGGAGCGCGGCGGAACAGATGACCGCCGGAATGGAGAATGCGAGCAAATAAAAAGCGGTGAGAGACTCCGATTGAATGGCTTCGGGGATTTTAAGTTCGTGGCTGATCAGCCAGGGTGAAATTGCGGCAACCGCGATGCAGCCCACCGTTCCCAAGACCAGCATCAGCAGCAATGAGGTCCACACAAGCGCGGGAATTTCCTTTTCCTCGCCTGCTCCTAATTTTCTGGCAACCAATTGGGTCAGCGCACGGCCGAGACCTACGTCGAAGAAGCTGGCGTATCCCACGAGCGCCCAAGCCAGAGCCAGTACGCCGAACCGATCTTTGCCCAAATCGCGAATCAGAATGGGAATTGAAAATACAGCGAGCACCACCGGCGCGCCACCGGCGAGGTTCCACAAAGTATTTTTGGCCAGTAGCCGGCCGCTGGTCAGATTCAGGTGCTTGGTGGAATCAGTCATGACTTAGGCGCCGATTGTATTGAACTACGAGCCAGAATGGCGATGTGAAAAGGCTTGGCGGTTTCGAGTACTTGGACAGTCAGTCCCGCAGATTCGAGAAGGGCGCGGCTGTTGCTCGGATCAAAAACATGGTGGTGCAAGCAACGATTCTCGAAATTGCGAAGGGAGCGCCGGCGAAAATCTTCGCCGGAGAGACCGCCCGGATCCTGCGACACGTCGTGACATTCGAGGATTTCGTCGAGATGCGTCAAATCCGTTTCATCGCGTCCGAGGCCGAAATCTTCGAGCATGTGGGCCACGGAAGTTGGCTTTCTTCGATGATCAAAAGTGTGGCGACAATCCGGTAGCAAAACAATAACCGCCCCGCCCGGCTTGACCACTCGGATCCACTCTTTCAGGGCTTTTACTGGATTGGAAATGTGTTCCAGGTTGTGACACGACAGCACGAAGTCGTACCGGTGAGTCGCAATGCCGGCTAAATCGGTAGCTTCGCGAATAAAATTGAACCCGGCGGCTTTCCTCGGATGGTAAATAAACGTCGTACCCTCCGCTCTCTTTCCTTCCCATGTCGTCTCCGTAGAAAACACGCAATTATCCAAACCAGCTAAATAGCGGTACAACGGAAGCTCGCCGTCATCGCCAAACGCTCTACTGGGGCCGCCGATTTCGAGTCCGTAGTTGTTCTGGACCGAGGTTCGGAAGCCAGCCTGGGACGGGACGTAGCGTCCTAGAACGCGTCGAGCAACCTGCACCGCGGGAGTTCGGAAATTCATTTTAGGTCTCGGTGTCGCGATCGGGAGCTTCGCGAGGAAACCACTGCTTGGGAGTCTTCAGGGTCGCAGCGACCTCTTCGGCCAGAATTCTGCGCGGATCCGTGGGATCGCTGGCGCGCCATTGGTCGGCACCCAAAATCCAAACTACGGCCAGGGTGAATGCCAGAAATGTTCCGAGCAACATGATCAGCAAACGGGCGGGCGCGGATTTTCTTTGCGGAACTCGCGCTTGATCTAGGACTTTGATGCTGGGCGTTTCCTTGGCTTCTTCCACTTTGGCCAGTTCGGATTGCTCGGTGAGCAATTCGAAAACGGTCTCTTCGATTTTAGCGCGACGGTAATACTCGGAATATTTGGCACCAAGCAGAGGCAGGCTGCGGATGGTGGGGTACGGCATACCGGTGGTAGGGGTCGAGCCGGCGTCTCCGGCTTTGGCAGGATCGGTTGCGGTGCCACCGAGTTTCGCCAGCTGGTTGCGAAGTTCCGTTACGCGCGCATTCAACGCCCGAACACGGGCGTTGTCGTCAGCATAAATCTGCCGAAGACCTTCGAGTTGCGATTGGGCGGCGATGAGCTGGCCGGAAAGAGACCCAGCTGCATCGAGCATCGCCCGGCCTTCGGTCTGAATGTCGAGCGTATTGCTCTTGCTGGAAAATTGGGCGAGCTGATTGGTGGCGTCGTCGAGATCGTGTTTGACTACGACCAGGCGTTCGTCGAGAAAAACGCGCTCTCGGTGGGCGGCGGAAGTCGAGAGTTCGGCAACGAGCGAATTCAATTCCTCCACATAGGCATTGGCAATTGCGGCGGCGCGTTGCGGATTATGGTCGCTCACGCTGATGGAAATGATTCCACTTTTCCGATCCTCGGCGATGGCAGTATTTTCGTCCAGCTTGTTACGGGCGTCGATCAATAAGCTTCGGCCATACACTTTTTGCAGGTCAAACTGATCTACCAAGCGGTCTTGCGCGGTTTCGCTGCGTAGAATGCCGATGAAAAGTGCTCCGGAGTTTTTAAGCCCGAGTAAATCCCCAGCCATACCTGATAGGCTACTCGGCGCTCCAGCGCCCGCTTGCGCCGCTAAGCCAGCCATCAGGGCCATACCCGTGGGCGAATGCGAATCCGGAGGCATGAGTTCTTCGTTCGCGGTGTAAGACTTGGGAATCAGGAAGGCGACGACAGTCGCGAGCAGCAAACCAACCGCTGCGACTTGCATCAGAAATCGCCGGCGATTCCATAACAGGCGCAAGATTACGGCCTGTCGTTTGGCGGCGTCCGGCTGCGGAGACAGATGACTACTGACCGGCCGCGGATCGACGATCTCGACTCGAGAACTTAACGGAGATGGTTTGGCTGCGCTGCTACTCATCGTGGCTTTTTCTTATGACGCTTCAAAAACATAGGCTCTAGATACAGCTCCGCCCCAACAGTCACAAAAGGCCCCTTTGAGTGGCCTGAAGAACGCAAACTAGAGCCGAGCGTTCACTCCGATCTTGCCGCTTTCTAACACTTCTTGTGACGTTACGGGTGGGCTGGGCGCTCCCGTAGATTCAACGAGCAACTTTATTTCGGCGAAGACGCCGGCGAAAATCCGCATTCCAGAATTGCGGTGACGTTCTGCTGCGTGCCCTTGAACAGAATCGGAAAATGCGAAATATGTTCATACTGCAGCTGGGTCTTCAGATAAATGCCGGAACGAAAATACAATTCGTTCTTCACCGAGTAATCTTGCCAAGCACCGCCACCCGGAATGAACTTGGTATCGACGTAATTATTTCTGTAGGTGATCTGCAGACTGTTGCGAGAAGAAATCCAATAAGTCAGCCAGCCCTGGTAGGTACGTCCCATGCGGCCAACGGTATTGCCAATCAGAAATCCGTCGTTGGTGTATCCATCGCGGTATTGGGAGTTGTAATAGTTGAGGTTTCCCATGGTGATGGCGCCGTGGCCGATGATGCCGGCGTCGGTATCCGCAACTTCGGCGTGAAGATCGAGCTTCGACAGGCCTGGAACGTGAGTTAAGTAAATTCCGGGACGGAAGGCGGTTCTTTGCGGCGCTTGAAACGGAACGGGATCGTCATCCGCGTACCATTCGCCGTACAAAACGAGGTAGTTTCCAACTTTGGGGATATTGAAGGTCCAGTCGAAGCTCGCGTGGCTATCGCCGGGAACGGAGTGGTCCACCGTGTGTTCAGATTCTAGGCCCAAAAAGCTGTGAACGAAATTTCCGGGCGTAAGCGGGTCTCCGCCTTTTCCGCCGATGGTTACCGTGCGCGCAAACCCGAATTCGAGATTTGGAATGGGCTTGAAACTGATTTTATTTCCGTAGATGAACGGGCCGCGGAATGAAGTCGTGCCCGCTGAGGCGCCCGAAGAATTGGTCCAGGCGCGCCGGGCCCAGATATTTGAAGAACCCGGGAAGGCGCTCCGCTTCGGAATTTACGATGCGGACCATGTCGACGGGCTCGATGTTGTCACTCCAAATCAGTGAGCCGCCCGGTCCCGGCCCCCAGGAAAGACTTTGACGGCCGACCAGGATTTCCCAGTTGTCGAGGTTGACGCCGAAATAAGCGTCGAGCAGGCGCGGGCGATTGATGGAGGCAACCGGAACGTCCGGAGGCTCGGGAACTTGATCGCGAAGCGCGATGATGTCGCGCACTGCGTCCGGAAGGCGCGGGAGCTTCGGGCGCGTGCTGGTATTCGGCACGGACGTAAACTGCGATGGGGCCGAGCGCGGCGCGGAACGCACCGCCGGCCTGCCCATTGGTGCCGCGTTCGAAGGGGCGTCCGAAGTCGTCAGAAACCGTTTGGCCAAAGTGATAGCCGTCGGTGAGGTCCGGACCACTGATGGAAACTGTGCGGGCGTAAACGGAATCCAAAGCTATCGTTTTGTTTTCACCGCCATCGAGCAGGCTGAGTTCATAGGCAAGTTCGCGGCGAAGTTGGAACAGAAGCGCTGCGACCTGCTCGTTGGGAAGGTCACGATCTCGAAGCGACGTCGGTGGCTTCATCGGTTAGGCGCGCGCATTCCATGCGGGTCCAGGGGCGCATCCCGGCGAGGCCCGTGTGCACGTACCCAAGGCCACCCAGGCGGTCGAAGACGGGATAAATCCAACTGTCGAGTTCGACGAAAGTTGTGCCCATGTTCTGGCGAGGGCGGTCGCGCTCCAGGTAGTCGCGCGATTCGGAATAGGTGAGCCACGAGGAACCGCCCAGTTCGGGATCATGGTGCATGCGGTAAACAATTTCGCCGGAAAGCCAGCCGATCGCGCTGCCGACCAGAACATCCGTGGGGAAATGTTCTTTCGCGGTTAGCCGCGACACGCTCACTGCTGAGGCCATGCCGTACGCCAGTATTTGCGTCAAGGTGCCGGGATATTCGTGCGCCACTACCGTGGCGATGGACCAGGCGGCGGCCGCGTGCTCGGACGGAAATCCATCCCCGCCGCTGAAGAAATTCCCGCGATAGTCGTCTTCGAGCGGTCTTTCGCGCCCGATTGTGTATTTCAGCGCGTAGGTCACCGCAAAGCTGTTCAGCGCAGCCTCGCCGGCCAACACGCCGGTTTCCCGTTTGTGATCGTCGTGCGTGATTGCTCCCCACAGATAAATTCCGCCCGCCGCCGCGCCCATAGCACCGATTCCGTAGTTCGAAAAATCTCTGCTGTATTTAAGGCGACTCGGCGAATTGGAAAGATGCTTACTGAATTCCGTATCGGTTACCAGAAAACCGGCCGTCGCTAAAGCAAACGGCATCAGCCATTCGACGTCGACCAGATGCACCCTCGCTGGCACGGTCCAGATGGCCTTCTGGTCGCTGGCGAAATGTTTGACCAACCCGGGACGCAACCGATTGTCGTCATCGTCCCGCTGGACCTCCGCAGCGCTCCGGCTTGCTGGGCAGATTCGACGAACTCTGCGACGCCTGCGTCGATTGCGACTGCGTGGGGCTCTCGGAACTTTGCTGGGAGTCAGCCAATTGCCACGATGCGCCGTAACAGACTCGACCCGTCGCGCCGGACAAAACCAGTAAAATTCCGATCGTCACGATCCGCTCCCCATTCAAATTCACGCCGAGCACGTTAGTAGTGCGCAGCGATGAAAGCTGTGCTGGCAATCGAAGAGGCGACTTGAGCGGCCAGGAAAACCGTCTGCCACTGAATGCCGCCGCCGATCGCCTTCTCCGGAACCACTACGGTGTCGCCGGGCCGCAGTTCTGCGCTGAGGCTATCGCCGCTCCACACTCCCTGCCGCGAGCCAAGAACTGATCCGTCCGCCCGGATCACAAAGATCGCTTTTTTGTCGGCCAGTTGCGTGGGGCCGCCGCCTTGGCTCAAATACCAACGAGCGCTTTTTCCGCGGCGGTAGGCTACAGCGGTCGGGTTGTATACCTGGCCGGAAACCATCACGACGCCCGGAGTTTTTGGAATTTCGATCACATCGCCCGCGCGAACTTCGATATCCGCAGTGGAACCTTTCCACTGTTCCAGATCCGGCGAAATGCGGATGGCGACGCGGCCGGAAGGAGGATTGGAACTCAGTTGTTCGAGCGCGGTTTGCCACTGTTGCAACGCCACGTCTTTCGCGCGTTTTTTCTCGGGATCGGTTTCGGGCAGCAGCTCGAGATTGGATTGTTCGTCTTTGACGCGCAGAATCATTTGATCCTGATTGCGCACTTCCAATTCGCGGACCTGGGTCCGGCGCAGCACCGCTCCGTAAGGATAGGCGGCGGGTTGGAAACCGCCGGCCCTTTCCAGGATCGAGCTCAACTTTTCTCCGGGACGAATTCCGTAGGTGCCGGGATTTTTGACCTCGCCCTGCACGCGGATCGAAGCTCCGAGATCGTTCCAGCCCGGCAATTCGCGGATGGTAAGCACGTCGCCGTTGTGGACGGCGATTGTGGTTTCGGGACTTTTGGACAACGCGGCGGAAATGGAAATCGTTTCCTGCCGGCCGGTCAAAACTTTCTGGTCGTTGTACTGAAGCTGGGTCAGGTCGGCGGTGTTGGAATCGGCGCTGGGCTTTAACCCGCCACCGACCTGAATCAGATCCGCGACGGTCATGTTGGTGGTGAGCGGGTACCTTCCGGGCCGGGAGACTTGGCCCTGGATGTAGACGGTGGCGGGTTCGACCGCGTCCGCATTTTTGTGAATCAGCAGGCGATCGCGCGGTTGCAGCAGGATATTTTCGGTGGGATCGCCCGAGAGCGCGGCGCCGAGATTGACGCTGAAGATTTTGAATTTGCCGTCCGGCAAATAGCGGAACACTTGCGCGTCTTCTTTTTGGGCGTCGGGAGCGAGGCCTCCCGCGAGGTGAACTGCGTCACCCAGGCGGATTTGGCCTGAAGTCCGGTAGGTTCCGGGCTGGCGAACATCACCCCACACTGAGACGGCGGGAGGATTTTCGAAATCGAATTTGCTGAAGATGCGCACGGTGTCCATGGCGTGCAGGACCGGAGACTGCGCGGGATCGTCGAAGGCGGCGGCCAGATCGAAACTCTCGACCGTGGGATGGAAGTCGGGAGGATTCAGGCGAATGATTTCCGCGTAATTCGTGGCCGGCTCCGGCAGCAAATCCTTATAGGAGCCAATCACGTCGGTGACGTGCATGTTGGCGCGGTACGAATACCGTCCGGGCCGGAGCACATGGCCATCGAGATAGATGGCGTCCTGATTGTAGGAAGCGATGGGAAAGATTCTGACGCGGTCGCCGTCGCGAATTTCAAAAGCTTCCAGCTTCTTGGTGACTTCGACGGAATCGGCCACGTCGGGAATATCGAGGCTGAGCATAGTCTGCTTGTCGTGAGCGACCAGGCGTTGCACTTCGATGTGGCGCAGGGCGGCGGTGGGGAGCAAGCCGCCGGCCAGTTCGAGCACGGCCGCGAGATTTTTTTCGTCTTTCAATTCGTAGATTGCCGGGCGGCGAACCATTCCTTCAACGGTGACCTGCGGCCCAGCCGGCGGCACGAGAATCGTGTCTCCATTATCAAGGCGGGCCATGTCGCCTCTGACGCCGTGAAGGAGCAAATCGTAGAGATCGACGGACTGGATGAGTTGATCGCCGCGATAGTGCTTGACGATGCGGAGCGAACCCTTTTGCGTGGGACCTCCGGCGGCAAAAAGCGCATTCAGCGGCGTCGACAGCGAGCTGATGTCGTAGGCTCCGGGATTGGCGACATCGCCGACTTCGTAAATTCGGATGGTGCGCAAACGGGCGAGCGAAACTTCGGTGGAGACGTCGCGGAATTGAGTGCGAAGAATTTGCTGCAGGCTTTGTTGCACATCAGCCAGACTCTTGCCGCTGACGAGCACGGGGCCGGCTTCGGGAAGGCTGATTCGGCCCTCCCGATCCACGGTGCGGAAAAATCTCTGGGATACTCCTCCCCACAAATCGATCGACAGGCCGTCGCCCGGCCCGACGACGTAATCGGGGCCGACCGGGAGATCCATCGGAATCAACTGAGGATCGCGCGTGCCGTTTTCAAAAACCTCAGAGCCAAAGCGGCGTGGCGTGGTAGGTCGGCTGACGGCCTGCAGATACATATCGTAGAGCGAGGGAATGTTTACGTAAGGGTTTTGCGCGCGAATCAATTCGACCGGCTCGAGCTGCGCATTCCGCTGGTACCGTCTGCTCGACTGTTGCACCGGAACGGCGGGCAACATCCCATAGGGAACGTTTTGGCCAGTTCCGCGATTGTTATTTTGGTTTGCCGAACCGGAGGAGTCGTTGGAGCCTCCGCCCTGAGAGTCCGAGGCGAGCGCGAGATTCCCATCGTCGCGACTGGAAAGGTTGTTCTCACCAAATTGCGGATTGAATTGGCCGCTCTCGCCAAGGCCCGCTAAACCCGATGACGATTCGCCGCCCAGAGAAATTCCGTCGAGAAATGGAGGTTGAGAACCGGCCAAAGAAACTCCCGATTGGTCGGGCTGAAGATCATTGCTGTTCGAGGTATACCCTGTGGTTTGCAGAAGGCGATCACGATCTGGAGGATTCTGATTGTCGCGCGGCGCGTTGGGCTGATTCAACTGTTGCTGGTTGCCATTCGGATTCGGAGCGCCCTGCGTTCCCTCGGGCGATTGGGATCCATCGCGACCGGACGACGAGCCTTGCTGCGCACCTTCACAATTCGCCATCGACTGTGGATCGCAACTGACGTTGTATTGGGATTGCCTTGAATTCCGTTCGCGCGCGGCCGCGAGTTCCTCTTCCTGATGCTGGGCCAGCCATTTGGTGCGTTCTTTGAGCAGCAGTTCGCGCTCTTGGCCCAACTCAGAATCTGGATTTACGCGCGGGAGTAGGTATCCATATCTCTGGACGGTGACAGTAGCGAGAGCGCGAAATTGGCTGTCCGATTCCAGGCGTTCGAAAATCGCGTCGTTAGTTAAATCCGAATCGCTGATGACTTGGCCGTGGTCGGTGGCATCTTTGGCCACCCAACGCTTCAGTTCGACCATCAATCCGGGATCTTTGATTAGTACGGACTTCAGTTCGGCGGCCGAGGCGGAAACGCGGCTGTAGTTATCGCGTCCGAGGTCCGAAGCGGCCATCGGCGCGGGGCGTTGATTTTGAGCACGAGCCACGCCCGTCCCCATGAGACTGAGAACGAGGGCGAGCTCGATAGGAAGAGCAACGTTAGAAACAGCACGAGCGCGAGTTGGTCGCATATACGTAACGGTTACTAGATAACCAAAAATGTTAGACGTCTGGATACCGGGTGAATCCGGTAGGGAGCCGCGCAAGGGCCGGGGACTTGCCGAACGGACGTCGCTTCGGCGTACCGGTGTTGAGCCGCTGCGATAACGCACCAAGCGGCCCGTCATGTTAGGGGCATAGCTGTATTGTTTTCAATTTCCCGGAATGTGAAGTTGGTGGATGACGTGGGTTGGCCATCACATTTCTAGGAGGAAGCCATGAAAGCTCTGGTTTACAAGGGACCGCGAGACGTGCAGGTGGAAGAAGTCGACGATCCAAAAATGGAGCAGCAGACCGATGTGATCGTCAGGATCACTTCCACAAACATTTGCGGTTCGGATTTGCATATGTATGAAGGGCGCACCGATGTGGAAAAAGGGAAAACGCTGGGGCACGAGAATCTGGGTGAAGTGATTGAAGTGGGAAAATCTGTCTCGAACGTCAAGAAGGGCGATCGGGTGTGCCTGCCATTCAATGTGGCCTGCGGGTTCTGCAAAAACTGTGAGCGCGGGTTCACCGGATTCTGTCTAACCGTAAATCCCGGGAAGGCGGGCGGCGCTTACGGTTATGCAGGCATGGGTCCCTACGAAGGCGGCCAGGCCGAATTCCTGCGGGTGCCTTACGCGGATTTCAACTGCTTGATCCTTCCCGAAGATGCGGAGGAAAAAGAAAATGACTACGTGATGCTGGCGGACATCTGGCCGACGGGTTATCACGCGACGGAGCTGGCCTGCGTGCAACCGGGCGATACGGTGGTGGTGTATGGTTGCGGGCCGGTGGGACTGTTTGCCGCGTACTCATCCATTCTGAAGGGCGCCAGCAAAGTGATGGTGGTGGATCGGCTGAAGGACCGGCTGGAGCTGGCTGAAAAAATCGGCGCGATTCCGATCGACGATTCGAAGGGTTCGCCTGCAAAACAAGTGCTGGAAATGACCGATGGGGAAGGCGCGGACAAGGGCTGCGAGTGCGTTGGCTATCAAGCGCACGACCCGGAAGGCGACGAGCATCCCAACATGACTATGAACAGTCTGGTGGAGTCGGTTCGGCCAACGGGAAGATTGGGCATCGTAGGAGTCTTCCCCTCCAAGGACCCGAAATCGAAGGACAGCCTAGAAAAGCACGGACAAATCGCCTTCGATATCGGGAAGTTTTTCGAGAAAGGCCTGAGCATGGGATCCGGCCAAGCGGACGTGAAACGATACAACCGCCACCTGAGCAATTTAATTCATTCGGGGCAAGCCAAGCCGTCGTTCCTTGTGTCGCACGAGCTGCCTTTGGAGGATGCAGCCGAAGCGTACAAACATTTCGACGCGCGTGAGAAAGGCTGGACGAAGGTGGTTCTGAAGCCAGGTGCGGCGCACGGCAAACGCGGACACGCAGCGGTCGCGGGCCGGTCGTAAATCTTGAGGTGTTGGCGGGACGAGTTGGGAAAATCGCTCCTCCCGCCAACACCTGGACTTAATTGCGCTTTTCCAGTCTGAGCAACGAACTAGACCGCCGCTGCTCGACCCACGCCGCCGGATTGTTTACCCAGCAACGTCTCGCCAATCTGCGAAAGCTTGGCGTCAGCTGCTTTTTCTTCAGCCAGAGTTTGATTCAACAATTGAGTGGCTTCCGGTAGGTTCAAGCCTTTGGCGAAGGCCGCCAACGAGCCATACAGCGCCATTTCGTAGTGCTCAACGAAGTTGCCGTTAACGATCAGCGCCGCATCCCGCAAGGGGGAATCTTCAATGTGCGAAGCGGAATCTTTCGCCGCGCTGGCGAAATCGCTCACGACTGCATTCGATTGGGCCTTGGGTTCGACTCCGAGTGACGAGAAGACCCGCTCCAGCCGGGTCACATGGCCACGAGTTTCCTGCAAATGTTGCTCGAGCGCCGAGCGTAGCTCGCTGGAACTGGCATTTTCGATCATCCCAGGCAGGCCTTTCTCCACCAGTTTTTTCTCGCAGTCGTAGGCGTAGCCCAGTTCGATTTCGAATAACTCCCGAAGTGACTTTATTTTTCCGAACATATTCGCTCCTTTTTCCGCTGGTTTTATGAAATTCGACAACGCGATTAATATGAAATCACAGCGGGGCGGCCGGCTCACTCCCGCGTATGCTGTAGGTCGTGGGTAAAACGTGTGTACCGCGCGATGCTCCACAGAAGAACTGACACGACCAACCACGCGGCAGCTGCGGCGGTTAATACCGCTGCAATGTTGTACGTTGGCAAGAAATGCCGAACGATTAGCGCAAAGGGGATGAGGCCGACGGTGCCGCATACGGTGCTGCGCGCTTCGATGGCCGCGGCTTCCCTGCCCCGAGTTGTTCCGTCGCGTCCTACCGCGCGTTTCTTTTCTTTTTCGTGTGAGGCGATCAGCGTGGCGGTCGCGGGACAAATTGCGGGAAACGCGAGGAACAATCCACCCACGCCGGGGCCGAACTTCTTGGCAATGACTCCGGTGACTACCGTAATGATTCCGCCTAAGAAGAAGCGAGTGCCGTACTCCGAAAACTTGGTTTGTTTGGCGCCAGCGATATTGATTTTGATTCGCATTACGCGCCTGTTCTTAGAAAGAAGAACCAGATTGTCAAGGCGACGGCTAGCCATTCGAACAACAGAAGCGCAGTGACGAGCTTCGCCGACGGTTTGTGGCGATGTAGGAGGAACATCGCCGACCAGGCATAGATAAGGAAGGCGATGGCGCCGGCGACCATCGATCGCGCCTCCTGCGCAGCATACATCTGACTTTCCGTTCGGGCCGTCAAAATCAGCGAGGCCAGCGCGACTGACGGCGCAGCGCCGAAGATGCCGGCGAAACTTTTGGGCCTCAGTACGGTGCCCAACACTGCGAACGCCGAAACGAAGACGCCACCAACAATGAAGCGAACCAACAGCTGAATCCACAAGGCTACGGCCTCCCGAGCGCAAGCCCCCATAAACGCACGATTGACCCGAGATTACAATACGGTACAGCCGTTTTGGCGCGGGTTTCAGGTGTTCACGGGATAAGAACGCGACGATTTGAGGCTCAGCATGATTGACCGCGGTTGAAGCGTAGGCGCGCCGGGTGCGGCCGCACCGCCGGCTAACGAGGAAAAATCAAATGAAGATCAAGAGCGATATACGGCAGGCGACCGTGAGTTATGAGACGTGGCTACGCGGATGCACGACCGTGGTGGAAGCGGCGTTGAAGGCCAAACACGTGCAGATGAAGGAGGACGCGTTTTATTTTTTCCGAGGCACGTACTATCGCTGGACGCAATTGTTTCCGGAAATCTGCGAGGAGCTAACGCACGCGCCAAAAGTCTTGTGCGGCGGGGATCTGCACGTAGGAAGCTTCGGAACCTGGCGCGACGCGGAAGGACGATTGTGCTGGGGCGTGGACGATTTTGACGACGCCTATCCCCTACCCTATACCAACGATTTGGTGCGCCTGGCAGCCAGCGTGAGGATGGTCACCGACTCCGAGACGTTAACGATTAAATATCGCGAAGGCTGCGACGCGATTCTCGAAGGGTATACGAAGTCACTGAAGATGGCCGGATGCCCTTTTGTCCTGGCGGAAGAAGAGAAAAACATGGAGCGACTGGGGATCGAGGCCATAAAACCTGCGGAAGATTTCTGGGAGCAGCTGATTGAGGCCCCGGCCGTTCCGGACCGCGGCGTGCCGGCGAATGCTCGCGCTGCTCTTAGGAATTCCCTGCCGCCGCACGCCGCTTACAAGGTGGCCCGCCGGCAAGCCGGCATGGGCAGCCTGGGACAGCCTCGCTTCGTGGCGGTCGCCGAATATGCTGGAGGATGCATCGCGCGCGAGGTGAAAGCGGCCGTGCCCTCGGCGATGGTCTGGAAAAATGGCGAGAGCGGAAGTGGGGAACACTATTAT
Organism: uncultured Acidobacteriota bacterium; assembly: GCA_963711325.1. Classification (GTDB taxonomy): domain Bacteria; phylum Acidobacteriota; class Terriglobia; order Acidiferrales; family UBA7541; genus Palsa-295. The sequence goes on from CAVQDR010000003.1 coordinate 1,833,032, forward strand.
GACAAGGCGATTGCGAATGCCGTGCGATCTCACGACCCTTATCAAAAAACAATCAAAGGATGGGTGGTTCGAAGGCTTTCGCCGGACTCAAATCCCATCGAGGTCGATGGACTGCCGAAAGAGCGCGACGAATACACTCTTCTTCACGCGATGGGCAAAGAAGTCGCCAACGTTCATTTGGGATCGAAGAAACAAATCAGCAACGTCCTGAAGGATTTGAGAGGCTGCGAGAACAATTGGCTGCGCAAAGCCGGAAAAAAGATGGCGCGCGCGATGGAAAAAGAATGGAAAGAGTATCGATAAAACAGCGGTCAGGCCAATGGTTCTGAGATTGCGTCCAAAAAATCTCTTTCCGCGACACCTTAGACGCCGAAAGTAGGCGGTTCGCTTTCAACGGGTTGCGGAAACCTCGACGAGTGGGTTTTTGCTAAAACCTCCTTGGGTCATCGCGCCGACAGGCTGACCAGACCGAGTTTTTGTACCACGGTGAGTGAGAGAGTTTACATCACAACCTCATGGGGCCACGCCTCAAAGGGTGGCTCGCAGGGAGCCGTAGGCGACCGGAGAGCCGCCCTTTGCGGCGCGAACGTCACCGGCGCTGGCGGCTTGTAGCCCAGCGCCGAGTGCGGCCGCCTGGTGTTGTACTCCACTCGCCACTTCTCGATCACGATCTGCGCCTCTCGGAGCGAGTAAAAAATCTCCCCGTTTAAACATTCGTCCCGCAGCTTCCCATTGAAACTCTCGCAGTAGCCGTTCTCCCACGGACTTCCGGGTTCGATGTACAACGTTCCCGTCCCCACGTTCCTCAACCACTTCCGAAGTTCCTCGGCCACGAACTCCGGGCCGTTGTCCGAACGAATGTGTTCCGGGGTTCCCCGGAACAACATCACATCCGCCAGCGCTTCGATCACCTCATAGCTGCCCAGTCTTCGCGCCACTCGAATCGCCAAGCACTCCCGCGTGTATTCATCGATCATCGTCAGCATACGGATCGCTCTGCCATCATGAGTCATGGCGCTCACGAAATCGTAGCTCCACACCTGATTCGCCCGCTCCGGCCTGAGCCGCACACACGATCCGTCATTGAACCAGAGCCTTCTCCTCGGCTTTTGTTTCTTGGGTATCTTCAGCCCTTCGCGACGCCAGATGCGCTGCACTCGATCTTTCCCCACCTGCCAGCCTGTTGCCCGCAACAGCGCCGTGATCCTGCGGTAGCCGTAACGGCCATACTCATTGGCCAGGGTAATAATCGCTCGCGTCAGCGCATCTTCATCCACTCTCTGGATCGGCACGTAGCGCTGGGTTCCACGCCACTGCTTCACCAGCCGGCAAGCATGGCGCTCGGACAGTTCGTGCTTCTCCCACGCATGCTCCACCGCACTGCGACGTCGCTCAGGGCTTAGAAGTTTCCCTCCGCAATATCCTTCAGAACCTGCTTCTCCAAAGACAGCTCCGCCACCACTCGCTTGAGCTTCGCGTTCTCTTTCTCCAGTTCCTTCAGTCGTTTCGCTTGATCCAACTTCAGGCCGCCGTATTCCTTTCGCCAGCGGTAGTAGGTCTGTACAGTGATCTCTGCTTCCTTGCAGACTTGCGGGGTGGTTTTTCCGTTCGCGATTCCCACTTCAATCTGACGCAGCAACGTCACGATCTGTTACGCTTTGTACCTCTTGTTGGGCATTTCCAGCCGTCCTCCTGGTGAATTCTCTCTCACCTCGGCTGGTACAAAAAACCCCGGTCAGGTCAGTACGGCTTTTGCCATTCGGTAGGCGGTGGTGGAAGCGCTTTCGGCAACAGATGTGTTCTTCGGCGCTCGAAAGTTACGATGACCGCTTCACTAACGATGTTGCGATCCAGGGTGGCAGACTCAATCGGAAGAACCATATCCACCAAGTCTCTTAACGCAACTATGCCGACCGAAGCTACGAACATCTCCGCTGCCGTTTCGCGCAATGTGTGAATCTGACTAGTTAGAACTTGCAATGAAGGTGCATGCTTCACAGGCCGGCAATAAGTGGGCGCCCGACATGGTCGTCCGCGATCCCTACATTCTGGAATGGAAGCTCGTGGACCGTCGACAAGCCTCTAATGTACGAACGTGTTGGCGGGATTCCGTCCCTGGATTTCGACGCCGCTGACGACGCGACGGCCCTACTCGATGCTCGCGGCCCTCATCCGGGATGCTTGGCCATGAACTTGAGGATCAGGTCCGCAATCTCGTCCGTCTGTTCGTCCAGTGCGAAGTGCCCAGCGTCGAGCAGGTGGATTTCCGCATTCGGAAGATCCCGCCTGAAGGCTTCCGCACCCGGCGCGATAAAGGAAGGGTCGTTCTTGCCCCAGACCACGAGGGTCGGGGGCTGGTGATCGCGTAGCCAGCCCTGCCATTTGGGGTAGGACGCGACGTTGGTCCGGTAGGCATAGAGCAGGTCTCCCTGGATTTCACTCTGGCCGGGCCGCGACAGATCAGCATACTCGCTGATCCAGATATCCGGATCGTAGCGATCCGGATGGGATGTGCCGGCGACGTGCCGCTCCTTGGTGGCCTTGAACGAAAGAAAAGCGTTGAGCACCTCAGGATGAGCTTTGGGATCCGCCCAGAATTCCTCGATTTTGGCCCATTTGGCTCCAAGGCCCGCCTGGTAGATATTGCCGTTTTGAATGATGAGCCCATGTAGTTGATCGGTATGCGCCAGAATGATGCGAAAGCCGATTGGTGCGCCGTAATCTTGAAGGTATATGGTGTAATGCGTGACCTTGAGCTTCTCCAGAAAATCACTCATCGTCTGGGCAAGATGATCGAACGTGTACGCATACGCGGTCGGCGAGGGCGCGTCGCTCAGACCGAATCCGGGATAATCCGGAGCGATCAGATGATATTTTGTAGCGAGCAAGGGAATGAGCGTGTCAAACTCACGCGAAGATGACGGGAAGCCATGAAAGAGCACGATGGTTGGGGCGTTCTCAAGGCCGGCGTCCCGGTAGAAAATCTCGACGCCGTCGACCTGCACGCGATGATAGGTCGTCGTAGCGTTGGTCGAAGGGAGTGGCGCGGTTTGTGCGGTGCCTCCGAGAAGGGCCGTGGCAAGAACGTAATTTGCTATCCAGTTCATCACGATGTTCCTCCTGTGAACGCTTCTTGCTCGAATCATCCAGCAATAGAAGCGTGGTGCTTCATGAAGATGCACTGGCAGCGCTAGGGGCGCCGAACTTGTTCGAGCGCCAAGGTATCTATGTATTGACGATGGCGTTCGATTTTCCCGTTCTGGATATTCCATACATGCGCGTATGCAAGGTCGGCGCGTTTATGCGTTGTACGGTGTACGCAAGCGAAACGGCCCAATGACACCACCGTCGAGCCATCAACAAGAAATTCCGAAGGAGCTGGTGAGAAGCTCTCCCACTCCTGCATGAGTGGAACGAACACCTTTTTCAGAACCTCCTCGGGACCTCTGTCCTGAATGTTGAAATCAACCACTGAGATCCACTCGATCTCGGGAGCCATCAGGCCAAACATCTTCCCGGTGTCACCTGCTGCTATTGCCGCATAGAAATCGCGTACGATATCGACCGGTGTTATCATTGCCTTCTCCTTTGCCATAACTTGATCTGCCCTGGTGCGACGGTAATCGTCCGGCCCTTCCAGAAGCAAGTTCTGATCAAGCGAGCTTGTTACGCCTGCGTATAGTCTCTTCAAGTTAAAGTCCCATAAGCGAGAGAATTAGTCCTAAATTCTCGTCATATATACTTAAGCAAAGCTGAAGTGTTGCCCGCTGCTGCGTCATGATCGGATCATCTGAAGTCCTGCATGGGTTATGCATAGTTTGCAGAAGCCAAAAGACGACTCGCTGGCAACTGTCAGTGAGCTTTCGCCTGCGCTGGGAAGTCGATGCGGTTCTGAGCTATGTATCGGTGGCTATCCGATATGACCACAGAGCCCTCTCCTGCGGCAGATGCAACACTTTTCACCGAAGTAGCTCTTACGTCTCCGACAGCATAGATGCCGGGAAACGCTCGTATCAAAGGACGTGGCCTCGAATCCCCATCAGCCACCGGTGAGAAATATGAGGGCTATGCTGCGCGATGGCTTATTGATCATCACGCAGCTGACCACTCTCACTCCTCGATTCGGAATCAGGACGCGAGGGTGTTAGCGACCGAAAACAGCTTTGATTTCGTCTGCCACAGTATGAACATTCTCTTCCAGCACAAAGTGGCCTGCATCCAACCAAACGAGCTTGGCTTCCGGTAAATCACGCAGGTACGCCTCGGCTCCGGCCGGCACGAAGAAGGGATCTTTCTTGCCCCAGGCAATCAATGTCCGGGGCTTGTGCGTGCGGAACGCGGCCTGCCAGTCGGGATACAGCGCAACGTTGGATTTATAGTTCTCCAGCAGATCGACCTGATAGTCCTTCGCCCCAGGCCGGTCGAGTAGAGCCTGATCCAAGACCCAGTTGTCCGGGTTGATCGCGGCGGGGTCTTTCGCACCGACGAGCCAATGAAACTTAGTGTTCTCCAAACTGACGAACTCGCGCGCCGGCTTTTCAGTTTCAGGCGTGCGCTTCTCCCATAGCGGCATCAACGCGCTCTTGGGCGCGTCTCCTACACCTTCCATGTATGCATTGGCATTCTGGATGATGAACCCCTTCACCTGCTCTGGCTTCTCAGCGAAAAGGCGGAATCCCACCGGGCCGCCGTAGTCCTGCATATAGAGAATGTACGACTTGAGACCGAGTTGATCGAGTAGACCGCGCACATGCGCTGCAAGATTATCGAAGCTGTATTCGAAATCCTTGCTCGATGGGGCCTCAGAATGGCCAAAGCCAATATAATCGGGAGCGATCAGGTGAAACTGGTCGGCGAGAGCAGGTATTAGCTCGCGAAACATCTGGCTGCTCGTCGGAAGTCCATGCAATAGGACAATTGTGGGAGAACTTAGGTCGCCGGCCTCGCGATAGAAGACCTTGCGGCGGTTGACGGTCGCCGTTCGATAGTGAGTCTGGTGCGACTCTGCTTGCGATACTGAGGATGCCATGAGAACTCCTTGTCGTTGGCGTCCCTATGGGGACAGCCATTTCATAACGTAGTTCCGAGCAAGCACAAAGTAACGATTCTCTATTCTCACTCGTGGCGGTAGCTGCGCGGGTAGACCATCTAAGAGCCAGCGCTGGTCTACCCTGCAACTCACGATCGCTTTTCTTTGTCGACGTCCGTTTACGTATTTTAACGTGCCGGAAGCTCGGGCTGGGCGATGACCGGGCAATTGATAATCACGTCTGAGGGATGCAGACCACCAACAAACGCGTTGGTCGGCGACGAAGCGTCGCCTGTCGCGCTGGTCAGCAAACCTTCGGCGATCAACTGTTTCTGCTCGTCCATCGAGAGAATCCGATGCACCTTGCCCTCTTGAATTGCTTTGGGAGTCCACAAGCTGATGTGCGCATCCCACAGCGGGCTGTAGTTGTTTGACTCCGAACTGTCGTCATTACGCGGCTGGAGTGGGAAAACGTTGATCGGATCGATCCCGCCGTTGGCAAGCGACGCGGCAAAACCCTGTTCCTGGCCCGAGTCGAGCTTGGTGATTCCGTTGGCGTTTGGTGAAAAGCCAAGCAGCGCAGAATCGTCCGCCGGCTCGGAGTGACCGAAGCTCGGCAACATCGCCAGGCGCGGAGCGAACACTCCTTTCTCCAGGACGGCGGGCAGACTCGCCGACGCATCGGTGACCAAGTGATAGTAATACTGCTTGCCGCCCTGCGCGCCATCGAGCAACGAGAGCGTGACCGTGCGGCGTTTTACATCGATGCTCTTGAGGCGATCATGGGCGCCACTTTTGTTGTCAACAATCTGAGCGTTGATCACGATGCCGCTGGGCAGAACCACGATGGAGGACCATTGCGCGTCGGCCACTGCGCCGGGTTCTGCAACCGAGGGCGGGAAAGGATTCGGTGATCCGGGAACCACTTTGTACACGGGTGAAAAATCAACGTTGCCCTTGAAGGTAATTAAACCGTTTTTGAACGAGCCCACGTTCTGCGCGCCAGGAGTTCCTGCTGCTTTGCGTAGCTTTGGCGCGTAGTTGAGGCCCAGAGCACGCGCGAAATCAAAATCGGAAGCGTCGGTCAAAATGTAATACACCGGCTCACCATCGGGAGAAAGACCGCGGTAGAGCGGCAATGTGACCGTGGCCTTACGATAGGTAAAATCCACCGCAAGCGCACTTTTAACAAATACGTGATCGCTTGCCTTGAATCTGGAAGGCGCATCGGGGTTATAGGCAGGTCGATGACTTTCTTGAGCCTCGAAACCGCGTAGCGCAGCGGCTTCGGATTGCGCTTGAGCCGAAGAAGCAAACATGGCCCCTATCACGAAAAATAAAACCAAAGGCGTCGTACGCTGAAAAATGCTTACACTTGTTTTCATCCTTCTTATCTCCATGGATTTCTTGCGAATGTTTGCATGCTTCTACTAAACCGATCAGGTGGTACACGTCTTGCTGGCCAAGATCCCTTCGGTTCGAGAAGGTTTATTCCCAACACGCACAATGCAACTCGCGCACCAAAGTGAGACGATGTAAAAAACCTCTGGGACGCGGCGTAAGTCGCTCAGCTATCGCGAGATGGTGGAGAGAGGCGCGATCAAGCTATTTCGCAGCCGTGACGGAAACGCGACGGAGGGCCGCCAGTGTCCAATGTCACTTGGCAATTCCGTCACAACAGAAAATCCCGGGTTTGAGGTGTGTATGACGGGGTGCGAGTTTTGCCTGTGCAACAATTCTCCGTCAAGCTGAGTGACCAATTTGCGTGGTATCTCCAGTTTCAGGGACGGACGTGACTGCGCAACAGTAAGCTTGACGCTCGGCTTTTCATTAAATTAGGATTCGTACCGTAACCAATGCCGAAACACATACTTCCCAATACGTCTTTGAAAAAGATCGAGCCTAAAACCTCGCGCGCTATGCAGCGACGCCTTGAGATGGAAAACGAACTGGCATGCAAATCAGACCTCAAGTGACGACATAAGGAAGCAGACAACCATGGGCGGCAACGAAGTCGGATCCCCGCAAAACGGGCCTGGGCTGTTTTCCAGCGAAGCGGTGCTGAGCATCTTAAGATTGATTTTTGCCGGGGCGCCGCTGCCTGAAGTATTGTCGATCATCGCCCAGCTTGTGGAATCTCCGAGCGCGGGCACGTTTTGCACCATCTGGCTTCCGCACGAGGACGGAGAGCGCCTTTATTGTGCCGCAGCTCCGAGCCTTCCTGGATTTTGCTCCCACGTTGGATTCACGACGGTCGGTCCGAAATGCGCATCGTGCGGCACCGCGGTGTATCGTAAGGAACCGGTCTATGTGGCAGACATCCTCACCGACCCGCTCTGGGATGACTACCGTCACCTGATGTTGCCGTATGACGTCCGCTCCGTTTGGTCGCGACCTCTGTTCACAAAGGCGGGCAAGGCTCTCGGTACCTTCGCCATCCTTTATCGTGAAGCGCGGAATCCTGGCACGACGGACCTCCGACTGATCGAGGATGCCAGCTACATTACGGGGATTGCCATCGAGCGGCGCATGAACGAAGAAGCGCTGCGTCAGGAGCGCGACCGCCTGCGGCTGCTGCTGGAGACGACCAACAGCATGACTTCCAAGCTGGACCTCCAACATCTGGTCGAAGTTCTCTCTACGAGTTTGCTAGGCGTAACGCGCTGTGATTTTTGCGCATTGCTGCTACCGGACGAGAGCGGTCACTTGCGCGCGAAGATTCTCTACAATCCGGAGGGACGAGGCGCGGTTTGTGATGGCGCCGTCGTGTCGGTCCACACTTCTCCGGGCGGCCGGGCATTCCGGACCGGGAAAACGCAGAAAATTAGCGGGTTCGAAGCGCTGCGCTACGAAGCGGAAAGCTCAAGTGACGTTGAAGGGCACCGATTTTACGAGCTCATGATCGGCGAGGGACTAGAGTCTGGATGCGATCTTCCGCTGATCGGACGAAACGGCGTGGTCGGTGTGCTGGCGGCGCTGAGTCGATCCGAGAGAGCTTTTGCCGACGATGAAATTGCGTTTCTCGAACAGGTTGCCCGCCAAGTTGCTCTCGCGGTTGAGAACGCGCTAGATTACGAAAAGGCCATGGAAGATCGAGACAAAGAGGCTGAGCAGCGGTTGTACCTCGAAGAACAAATCCGCGCTGAATTTGGCGCTATTGTCGGGGAAAGTTCGGCGTTGAAGATAGCATTGAACCTGGTTTCGGTGGTGGCTCCCACGGAGTCGAGCGTCATGCTACTGGGAGAGACCGGGACCGGCAAAGAATTGATCGCGCGAGCCATCCACAATCTGAGTGGTCGCCACCAAAACGCCTTCGTCAAATTGAATTGCGCGGCAATTCCGCTTGGCTTGCTGGAGAGCGAGCTGTTCGGTCACGAAAGAGGCGCGTTCACGGGGGCCGTCGCACAAAAAACAGGGCGGTTTGAACTGGCGAATCAGGGCACGCTCTTTCTGGATGAGGTCGGCGATATCCCTTTGGAGCTTCAAGCGAAACTTCTGCGGGTGCTACAAGAACAGGAGTTCGAAAGATTGGGCAGCAACCGCACCCATAAGGTGGATGTTCGGGTGATCGCGGCTACGCACCGCGATTTGGCCAGCATGGTGAAGCAGCTTACCTTTCGCGAGGACCTCTATTACCGGCTGAAGGTGTTTCCCATTCAAATTCCACCCTTGCGGCAAAGGGTAGGAGACGTTCCGCTGCTAACGCGACATTTTGTCAGCACTTACTCGCGACGAATGAATAAGGTTGTCGATCAGATTCCATCGGAGACGATGGACGCGCTAGTACGGTATAGCTGGCCGGGAAACGTGCGGGAGTTGCAGAATTTCATCGAACGAGCGGTGATTCTGTCTCCTCACTCAGTTCTGCGCGCCCCAATCGGCGAATTGGAGCCGGTCCCGCCCCAACCAGGATGCAGTGTCGAGTTCAGCGGTCTGGCCGAAGTGGAACGAGATCACATTCTGCGCACGCTCGAAGCGTGCAACTGGGTCGTCGCCGGCCCAAATGGCGCAGCAAAGCGGTTGGGAATGAAGCGGACCTCTCTCGTCTACCGGATGCAGAAGCTCGGCATCAGGCGTTCTGACATAGGGGCATCTGAAAGCCAGAAGAAGAGCCTGGCTACACACGGCTGATTTGCAGTTACGGTTCGCCTTGAGGTGGTGGAAAGAAGCGAGTCGAGTCCGTCACTGTCGGAATTCCGTCAGTATTTCGTCATTCGGCCACGGGCCCGTGTTTTGCGTATCAAGAGGATCTGTCGCCCCTAGAGCCACTTAGCTCGCGGCCTCCCTCCCCTGAATAACTCCTATCCGTTGGTACTCCACTTGCAATTTGGTGCCTTCGCCGGGCACCGTCAGTCCTATGGCAAGTGAGGGATGGATGAGACGCGATGAGGAGGAAATTCAATGGATCGTAATCTTTCAGCGCAAATGGCCGGCCGCGCAGCGCAAGCGGCCATACCCTTAACGTCCATTCGCAGAATTGAGGCAGATGGTGTCAACGTCTTCTACCGGGCTGCAGGTGATCCGAGCGCGCCGGGTGTGTTGCTCTTGCACGGCTTCCCTACGTCGTCTTTCATGTTTCGGGAGCTGATTCCCCGACTAGCCGACCGCTACCGGGTGATTGCGCCGGATCTGCCGGGATTCGGATATACCGAGGTGCCAGCGGAACGAAAATACGCCTACTCATTTGACTCGCTGGCATCGACGATTAAGGCTTTCACCGAAGCACTGAAACTGAATCGATATGCGCTTTACGTTTTTGATTACGGAGCGCCGATCGGCTTCCGGCTGGCCATGGCTCATCCTGAGCGCGTCACGGTCATCGTGTCACAGAACGGGAACGCATACGAAGAAGGGCTTGGCGATGCGTGGGGACCGATTCGGAAATATTGGGCGGAGCCAACCGCGGAAAATCGCAAGGTGATCCGCGATAACGTTCTGACCTTGGAAGGAACGCGCTGGCAATACACCCATGGCGTAACGGTTCCGGAGAGCGTTGCGCCGGAATCGTACACCTTGGATATGGCCCTGATGGAACGCCCGGGGAATATAGACATCCAGTTGGACCTGTTTTTGAATTACCAGTCCAACGTCAAGCTCTATCCGAAGTTTCAGGAATACCTCCGAAAATCAAAACCTCCCTTGCTCGCAATCTGGGGAAAAAATGATCCCTTCTTCATCCCCGCCGGCGCCGAAGCATTTCGGAAAGATCTACCCGCTGCAAAAATCCAGTTTCTGGATACCGGACACTTCGCGACCGAAACGCACATCGCGGAAATTGCGTCGGCGATGAGGGACTTCCTCGAGACGCATGACACAGGCGGTCAAGCTGCAGCAGGCAAGGCTGCACAATAGTTCCCACGAGAGCCAGGGGGTTGAAAGGCATGAATCGTCGAAAGCTTCTCAGCACGACCGCGGCATCGTTCGGTGTTGCGGTCGAAGGATCGTTGAAGGAATTCCCTCGCGCGCAGAACGCCATATCGAGAGGTCCAAGTTCGGCTAAACGCTCTGCCGGCAAAAACGAGTTCCCGGAGAATTCGACAATCGTATTGGTGCACGGGGCGTGGGCCGATGGCTACTGCTGGAGCAACCTCATCCTTCCTTTGGAGCTGCACGGATTAAAAGTGATTTGCGCGCCGATCCCGCTCACGTCATTAACCGACGACGCTGCCGCCTTGAATTCAGCACTGGAACGAATCACTGGCCCGGTGGTCTTGGTGGGGCACGCCTACTCTGGCGCGGTGATCGCCGCTGCGCAGGGAGAAAGAGTTATGTCCCTAGTCTATCTCGCGGCGTTCGCTCCGGACGAGGGCGAAACCGTCGCCAAAGTGTTCTACCGCGAACCGTCGAGTCCTGAAGCGCCGAAGTTAGTTCCCGATTCCCGGGGCTTCATCTGGATGCCGGAAAGCGGATTTCAGCGGGCCGTGGCGCACATGGCGTCGGCGGAACAGGCCAAGATTGCGGCTGCTGTGCAGCGGCCCATCGCGGTTCGATGCATTCAAGAACCGGCTCCGGCACCCCTGTGGAAGTCGAAACCCTCGTGGTTCCTGGTTGCGGAAGAAGATCGCATGGTCAATCCGAAGACACTACATTTCATGGCCGATCGGATGGGCGCGACAGTCAAAGCACATCGGGTGGATCACACACCGATGTATTCGCAACCGGCGATCGTGACCGAAGTGATTCTGGAAGCGGCGCGAAAAACTTTGGCAGCTTAGCCCAAGCAGTCTAAGGGTGCTTTTACCATGGATATTAAATCCGTCGCCGTGGTGACCGGCGCAAGTCGGGGGATCGGGCGAGCTACGGCGTTGCGCCTGGCGAGGGATTTATCTGGCGTCGCACTGGCCGCTCGCGAACAGGAGAGCCTGGACACGGCAGCCTCCGAAATTAAATCGATGGGCGCCGAAGCACTAGCTTTTGCGGTCGATTTGCGGCTTCCGCAAACGGCGGATACGGTCATCCAGGGAACCCTGGAACGATTCGGCAGAATCGATGCCCTTCTGAACATTGCGGGTGCCGTGCCACAGATCGACCTATTCGAGATGACTGACGCGCAGTGGGACGACGGTATGGCGCTAAAACTACACGGCGCGCGTCGCCTGACGATCCGAGCTTGGGAAGCATTGAAGGCTCTAGGGGGTCGGTGGTATTCATCTCGGGAAGCGCCGCGCTCGATCCGAAGCCAGAATTCGCGGCGGTGGCGGCGACGAATGCGGCGATCATCGCCTTGGCCAAAGCGTTTGCAGAGCAAGGAATTAAAGATGGAGTGCAGGTCAACAGCGTGGTTCCCGGCGCGGTAATGACCGGACGCCGCCAATCGTTTTTTGAAAAATGGGCTCCCGCTCACCATCTTACCGTCGAAGAAGCGATCAGAAAGTTTCCCGAGGACGCCGGCATTAGTCGATTTGGAAAACCCGAAGAAATTGCAGACCTGCTTGGCTATCTCGTATCCCCGGCGGCGAAATGGATTACCGGCGCTTCGGTGCGCATGGATGGCGGCGAAATCAAGGGCGTCTAGCGTCGTTCCCGTCACGGTGAAGTTCGAGCCTACGCTTCCCGAGGCGCCGTAGGTGCGGACACCTTATTCTCCTCCCGCCGAAGTTACCGGCGTACTGCAAAACAAAATCGCCACTGAGTTTTGGCTGCTCGCTTGCTCCGTTTCATACCCAATCCCCGAGTCGCCGTTTCAAATGAAGCTTGTCGATGTGATTGAGCGTTTCGAGTGTGTGCGTCCGGTCGTGAGCACAAAGCACAAACTCATCCATCCCGGAGGGCGTCGTCACGATGACGCACCCACAAATAGCTTCACCGAAGCTCTGTTTTATCGCCGGATGAAGAACAGGCTCCAGCATCAGCAACTCCTGAATCATGTCTTCTGCCGTAAACGGACCACGGGTGACGCGAGTCGCGAAGTAGTTTTCATAGGACTCGTTGGGGAGTTTCTTCCGCGTCGTATCGCTCCAATACCAGAAGCCATCGCCGTGTGCGGCCTGCGGAACAACTTTTATTTGGTCGTCAGGGCCACCGATCTCGACGCTGACCGCCGGTTCAATCTGTTTCTGTTTGTCGAATGACACTTCAACCCTCCTTGGCTTCCGAAATTTCTCCCGCTCCATCGACAGCGGTCGCCACGTAGTTCACCCCGGCCTGCGAAAATCTCTCCCCGACGAAGTGCCGCCGGGGCGGTTCGTCCCAATTTCTGAGTCGGCAGATCAATGACAACCCGCGAAGGTCGACGGCTCGCAGCTTACCGACGGCCAAACGCTTTTGAATCGCGTCGGCGAGTTCTTCACGCGTGCGACAGTTCAGAAAAGGAGACGGTCCGGGTTTGGGTTTGTTGGCCGTCACGCTTTTTGTCCCCATCGCTCGGCATTCATCTGGTTTGCACGCACGGCCATTTTTTCCAGACTCTCTGGGCGAAAACTCTTGCGACGGTGAATGCGAGCCTCCTTGATAGCCAATTTTGCCTGGACGGGATCGTGCGGATCGAACGAGAGACAGCCTTCGGAATCACCATCATGCAACAAAATCATTCCGACGCCGATCAGCCTCCGTTTGGTCGAATTCCAGTGGCGTGCGCTATCGAGCACCAAATTGAGCCCGAGCCTTCCGTCGTTAAACGCCTCGCAAATGTGGCTCTCCGCCTCGGGGCGGCGCACTGACTTTCCCACGATGATCGAATCGCCACAGGCGTCGCGTCGAACAGCCAATCGGTGGGCCTGGGCGAAGGTTGTGATCAGCATGATGTTGATGACCCCTACTTAAGGCCGGCGCTAGGCTAAAAGTCAGGGTGGAAGGCCTGGCCGTCAGATTGGCGGGATCTTGGGGCGCGAAACGACGATTGCGGGTTCCACGGTAGGTAGCGAATTTCCTGGGCGGTATGGGCATGCGTCGAGCGGATGGGCGACACTCAAATCGGGAGGTTGCCAAGTAAAGCGGCACAGGCTACCTCCTTGGGGCGTAAAAAACCCAGACTCGGTTTCCAATGGGACCCCCCCATTTTTTTCTGCCAACGGCGCGAGTGTGAACTGAACGCGATCCGCACCCCTCGGCACTCCGGATTATTTCCGGAACTCGGTGGGCGCGTTGGGGCGCTCTGGGACCGCTTCGGAGGGTTCCGTGGCAACGAGCGGTTGGTACCGTGGTACCCAGGTACCATTGACTGACGCATCGTTACTCGGTACTGTTGTCCACGACGGAGGCAACTCCATGAGCGAACTTCAATCTCTCGATCAAAACGAAATCGTGGCAATTCTTAAACTTGCGGCGAGCGAGTCGGCGCGGAACCACGCTATGGTCTTGCTGGCTTTCAAGCACGGCCTGCGTGCGTCGGAAGTCTGCGATCTGCGGGTCAGTGATATTGACCTAGCGAACGGCACAATCGTGGTTCGTCGGCTGAAAGGTTCGCTGAAGTCGTCACAGGACCTGCTGGACATTCCTGGTCAACCGCTGGTGAGTGAGAAGCGCGTCATGAAGGCGTGGCTTGCGGAGAGAGCGACCTATCACGATAAATCGGATTTTGTGTTCCGGTCCCAGAAAGGTGGACAGCTCGACCGCTCTGCGTTCTATCGCCTGTTCCAATCGCTGGCGCAACGCGCAGGGTTGCCAAAAACGAAGCAGCACCCCCATTGTTTGAAGCACTCGCTGGGCTTCTTCCTCGTGGAGCAGGGCGTTCCGCTGCCTTCCATCCAACAGACCCTCGGCCATAAGTCCCTGGCGAGCACTGGCGTTTATTTGAAGGTCACCGACGCCCGTGCGAACCGTGACGCCGCCCGAGCCTTCGCGAACGGCTTCTAACCTCCCGCCCAATGCGATCCGACGCAGACTGAACCGCCGAAGTTGGCGGTCTTTTCTGTTTTTGGCGAATCTTGGCGCGTCCCGAAAACGCATCAATCTTTCAGGGTGGTGCGTTATTCCGAAAAATCATCCCGCAACCTGTTGATTCCACGATTGCCACTTCTCGGCAGGTTCATCAGTATTGATGCGTTTCCGCTCTCGGGGGTCGACTGTGCACCAGTGCCGAAGACGGCGTCGAGTGCCCGGGCTGCCACGGCTTTCGCTTTGGTTCGAGCCAATCCGCCCTTTCTGCCCCCTCTTCGACCAGCCCATTGTCTGCGCTTGCTGACCTCGAATGCTTGAGCGTCCATCGATCCCTCCCCAAAACAGGCTTTCGCTTTGGTTCTTCGATTGAGGATCGAAAAGGCTGTTCCGTCGCTCGTCACTTGCACCGCACTTCGCGGTGACCTCGCTGCCGGTCGAAGGCTGCTCGATTTGCCCCAACCACAAGAGAGAGGCGGCTAGCGCGACGTTTTGGGCCTGGAATTATATTTTGCAACAGGTTTGAGAGCTGATTTTGCGGAAGAGCGGCGAAAAGCCTGGCAACGCGACCCGCAGGCGACGCGAAAAGTGATAATGGTCACCCTCCTGCGAGGCATCGGCACGAGAACCGCTCGCGACGCTCGGGATGAGATCACCGTGCGGGCTGCCACTGAACGGGCTCCGCTGGAACACTACCGTTTGGCCTTTGTCTGCCTTACCTCTCCCCAACACTGACGTGCGTTCAGTCTCGTCCTACCCTTCCCGTCCACAGCTTGGCAAGCCTTACTGTTGTACGAGCAAATCCGATGCGGGTGGGTTTTCTTTTCGACGCGCTATCGCGAACGGTGGTAACCGGCACCCTCATGGGCGGGCTTCTTCTCACGAAAACCTGTCGCCGCCGTTACGGCGCTCGACGGCAGCACACGCGACATTTGCCGACGCTACCCCCCAGCCAGGCCTAGCCGTCTGCTCTTGACCTTCAGCCTCCTCGGCGCAGGTTTGGTCGGGATCGGCGTGGGCGGTGAGTTCTGGGTCCACACGAAGGCGGGAAAGATCGAGACTGCCATGAGACAAGACTCAGGCACGCTCATCGCACTGGTAAATGACCGCGCATCTCAGGCCGCGCTACTCGCGCAGCAACTAAGTCAAGAGGTGGAGCGTGAACGGCGGGCCCGTCTTGCCATCGAAGAAGCAGTGGCCTGGCGGAGACTCACGAGAAAACAGATTGAAAGAGGTGGTGCCCCGGTGAACCCCTCCCCACATCAAAACGGCGTCTCATCATCACTTTGCGCGTCGGATTCAGAAGTGATGATCGGTCGCGTCCCTCCCTTCCTCGCGCTTCCTTTAGAAACTATCCTCCCCGGGTTTCTCTCTGAGGGTGGGTAGGTGGGATTACATTAGCGTTTTTTTAATGTTTATTCCCACTTCTCATCCCATACAACCACCCTCAGAGAGCCCAATTTTTTCACTGCGAATAAAGAACTTACGGACGCGAAAGCCGACAAAATTTGGGAATGATCATTTTAATTGCCCCTTCAATTCGCGGCGATGAATTGAAATGTTCACTTCCCAAAAATCGACCTTTTGGGAAACTAAACCAGCTCCTGCTGCGCCTCAGGACTCCATAGGGGGTTCGTTTTGGAATCGTTCCAGCGATATAGACCGGCCACTTGTCCAAATATTTTGAGATTTCCGAAGTCCATCTGCGTATCCCTTAGCGATGATAGGAGGGTGAACGTGCAAACGTTGACGAGTTAACCGAGCGACAGTACCACTCAAGTTATAGTTCTGCTACCCACAACCGCTCCGACTCCGAGTGATGGTCTTGCGGCGTCGTGCTCTCGTGGTGTCGGAATCATCACCCTTCTGTCTCGACAACTGCACAATAAATCCCGGTCCAACTGCGAAAGCCCCCGCCACGGGTGGAATTCCTTAGCAGTTGAGCAGTTGACCAACTGCGAAAGAAATAGAAAGTGTATCTTTATACTTCTTATACCCCTTACACCTGCCGATAAATTTCCTTGGCCGAACGATTTCGCTCGCAACTGCTCAACTGCTAAGGAATTCCACCCGTGGGGGGTGCAACTGCTAAAAGTGGCTCTCGACCTCAATTAAGTCCCCTGATTGGGCAGGCGCGATCACTGGGCGCAGCTTCCACATGCGCACGCGGCTCTTCCAGAACCCCTCAACGTCGAGGTGCTCCGCATTCGCCGCCAGTTCCAGCACGGCGGCGCTGATGTTATTTCGCCCCGCGTCGGCGACCACCGTGGCTTTGGATAGCGGACCCGCCTGAAGCGCGTTGAGCAAAAATTGAACCGCTTCGTCCGTCTTGCTGTTGCCAGCGTTCTTGGGCCTTCCACGATCATTGCGTTTGGAGCCCAGCGCCGTGTCCGCATCGTGCACCTTTGCCGCACCGCCCCACACGATGAACGGCGTCCAAGCCGCTTCCATCGTGGGGTCCTGCAGTTCGTCAAGCTTCTTCACAGCGACCGAGTAACTTAGGCCGTTCTTGGAGATCGGGGCCAGATTGTTTTTAAGCTGAAGCATTGAATAAGTTGGCTTGGCGGACTGGGATTCGTCTTCGGGCACCTCGTCTCGTATGAACACCCACGACGCACGGCTCACTCCAACGAACGCCATCGCGCCGCCGACTCGGGCGATTGCATCCAAGTCGGCCTTTTTGTTGAAGTGCATGATGATGACTACCGCTACGTTGTGTTTTTCTGCCAGGTCTTTTAAGGGAACGAGCACCTGCCGGACTTCCTGCTCTCCGACCATGCTCACCTTGCCCAGATAATTGCTGATCGGATCGATGACGATCAATCGAATCGCTGGGTGCCTCGTCAGAACTTTTTCAATCGCCGCGAGATGGGCATCTAACCGAACGCTCAGCTTTTCACCCGTGGACAATTGCACCGCTTCGAGAAAGTGCACCTTGCCCACATTCGCACCGGCGGCGGTAAGCCTCGGTACGGCGGTGTCGGCCAAGTCGTCCTCACCGAGCATCATCAAAACCTCCGACGGTGGGGTCGCGTTCGACACGTCGGGATAGTGCCTCCCCGTGATGACGGTCGCGGCGAGCCACGTGCTCACGAGAGATTTTCCGTTATCGGGGTTACCGGCAAAAAGCGTGAGTTTCCCAATGGGAATTCGGTCCTTCCACATCCACACTAGACGCTTCATAACGATGGTGTCGCCTTCGATGAGCACTGGCTCGGCATCGACCATGGAGGGAACAGGATTTTCTGAGGGGGCTGGAGGCGCATCCTCTTTCTTTTTTACTGCGAGTGCTTTGTCGAGCGTCCAGTTGCGGTAGTCATCGCGCTCCCATTTTTCGCGCATCAATTTAGACGCTCGAAAATAACGGTCGATCAGCGCCTTGTCGGGGCCGAGCAGGCGCACCAGTTCATTGCACAACGCCAGGTCCGCTCGCGACGTATCATTCAGGTACGCCGACCTGTCGCCCATCCACAGTTTGCGAAGTTTGGTGTTGTGGAATTGCCGGACCAAAAAGTACGGGATTTCAAATTGCTCTCGGGTCAGAGTCGGGACAGCGTCGCCGCCCGCTTGGTTTCCCGTGATGGTCAGGTATCGTCCGCCGTCCGCGCCGGAATAGATTTCGGCTCCGAAGCGCTCGCCGTTGGAAAATTTCTTTCCCTGGTCGAGTTTCACATCGCAGCAAACGAAACATCTAATTCCGCTACCGCTGGAGTTATTTCGCTGTACGGATTGCCCAATTGCACCAGAATATTTTGAACGAACGGATCTACCTCGCCGGACTCTTCGTCGATAACGCCGTCAAAATCAAGGCCCACGAGACTCGTCCCGAGCAGCTCGAAGCCAATCCCGTTGTACCCACCTAGAGGGTCGTCTGCCACTTCAACCGCCTTCTCATACGAAGCCCATGTGGCAGGATCATTCGCCTTGGCGAGTTTTCCGGTGCTGGGATCGTACGGGAGCTTGGTCGCTTTGCCGTCTCGCGTTTCGTGTTTCCACACCACGAAGTTGGGCAAGTTGAGCAAGGTCTGCGGAACGTCCTTGAATTCGGCGATGCTCATGGACGCACCCGCACATTGACGGCTTTGATGCGACCGCCAAGCGAGCCAAGCTCGAACGATACTCTGGTATTTTTGGGGAGGGGTTTTCTGTCGGGTACGTCACTAAGGTGCAGGAAAATTTCGTCGGTGTTGTCGTCCCGCCGAATGAATCCGAACCCGCGCTTCTCAAACCACGTGACGATAGTGCCGTGTAGTGTCTTAGTCATAAAATCTTTCTCCGTCGTCGTACCAACCCGCACAAATGCTGCCAGCGGCGGGTGCCGCCTTTTGTTGCTACTCCGTTTTCAATTGCGTCATTACTTCTGCTTGGTGCGCGTGACCGGACGAACGAACGTAATCGGCTCGACCGGGCTGGGCTCGATTCCGAGAAATGAGTCGAGGACCTGCCGCAGAAGTGCAGCGGACGAAATACCGCGTTGACGCGCCACTTTTTGCAGGGTTTCGCGTTCCACCCGACTAATAAAAAAGTTCGACCGAATCAGCGACTCCATGTTGGTGCCTCCTTAGTGCGTATTGGTACGCCCCTAATAATGGGAATGGTTAGGCTGTTTTTGCTTCTGTGGTGGTGCCATCTCCGTCCATCATTTGGCGGGTGTTTGCACGCCCCTACTAAAGGGCGAGCGAGGCTAGTTTTGAAATTAGCCTTTCCTTTTCCTATGTATGACCACATCCATAGCCCCCGAAACCAATATCGACACGGCAAACAAAACGCCTCCCCTGCCTTCTGTAGATCGGGAACCGTTGCCCGCAGTCGGCCTCGGTGATAAGGTGCCCGCAGCGACACTGGGCAGGCGACGAGGAGCATGTATGGCTCGCCGTGGCCAAGTGGGTAACATCGTAGTGAGTGGTAAGTGGTTCGTTGTTCGTTTTGGAGGTATCCAGCAGGACAGCCGAGGATTCACGCGAGCGAGAAAATTTGCCCCGCTGATTCTTCTGTTCCTGGTTATTTGTCCAAAGGCGAGCGAAGGCGCCGTGCGACCGCAATTGTGGAGGCAAGTGGAGTCAACGACGCACAAGTTTTCGTTGAAACCACGAACGCCGTTACGTTCAGCGATCAATCGCGTTGCTTTATGAGCCATTCGACAACTCGGAAGCGCAATCCAGCGAAAGCCGCAACCATTCAATCCTGGCAGAACATTCTGCAGAAGTGGCTAATTCCCAATCTGGGCGAGCTGCCACTCGCCAGCGTTTCAAACGGTACCGTAAAGCCGCTAGTGCAGAAAATGAACGACGCGGGTTTGGCGGCGAAAAGCATTCAAACTTATGTCGGACTGGTGAAGTTGATCGTAGCGTCTGCAGTAGATCGAGAAGGTGAGCAAATGTTTCCACGAAAATGGAATCATGAGTTCTTGGACCTACCAATGGTGAGCCACCAGAATCAACCATCGTTCGGCCCAAAAACAATGAGCCAGATCATTAATCAGGCTAGCGGGCAGGACCGGATTCTTTATGCACTGCTTGCAGGAACTGGTTTGCGGATCGGCGAAGCTCTCGGTCTCGAACTGAAACATTTGTCCGACGACTGCAGAGTCGTAACGGTAGAGCAGTCGGCATGGGAGGGACATTTGCAAACTCCCAAAACCCGAAACGCCCATCGACAGATCGATCTTGCGCCAGAGCTGGCTTCCCTTCTCCACTCGTATATCCAAGGCCGTAATTCAGGTCTCGTATTTTCGAACAGAGCAGGAAAGCCGCTGTCGCAGACAAACCTCGCCCGACGATCCCTACATCCGATTCTCTTAGCGCTCGGGGAATCAAAGGCGGGTTTTCATGCGATGCGAAGATTCCGTGCCACGTGGTTGAGGAAGCAACGAGCGCCCGAGGACCTAATCAAATTTTGGCTCGGGCACGCAAAGCAATCCGTCACGGATGAGTACTCGCAACTCCATCGCGACTTGGAATTCCGTCGTGAAGTAGCTGGAAAAGTAGGGCTCGGTTTTGAGCTTCCAATCGACGGCGCGGGGATGATGGTACCTATGATACCTAGAATTCAGAGTGAAACCACTCCAGGTATCACGGCCTAACTTGTAGAGATTGCGGGATAAAGAGTGGTGCGCCCGGGAAGATTCGAACTTCCGACCTTTTGGTTCGTAGCCAAACGCTCTATCCAGCTGAGCTACGGGCGCCTCGGCGTGCAAATGCGGTCCGAATAGATTACGACACACCGCTCCATACTTCAACAGCCTCGCTTCGTCTCTCGTCCGCGCAATTCCCGGCGATCATCGAACCACCAAGCCTGATGCGAAACGTTGAGCCATCCCTACACCGAGAAAAAGTCACAAGACTTTACGGTCTCCGCGAAATAATTCAGTCTGAATTTCGCGTCACCCGGCCCCGGCGGAAGTCTTCATGTAGCCGTCACGCGACCGTAACAATCTCCCTATAGTTTCACCGCTTCATTTCCAAATTTCCAAATCAACCTGGGATGGGGTGCCGGATGGCGACGCAGCTCGACGCTATAGACAGACACGAAGAAGTCGAACTGAAACGTGAGCACGTGCTCGACAAGCACGGTAAGGCCACGGGTCCCGCCAAAATTGGCATGGCTATCTTTGGCGTCGCGCTGGTCATTGGCCTGATTTACGCCGCCACTCACTTGCTCGCGGATCTTTCCACGGTGCGCAACACCGGGGCTTTGACCTTCTGGCTGCTGGGGATCGCGCTAGCCACCGCGCTGGCCTTCGAATTCGTCAACGGCTTTCACGACACCGCTAACGCCGTCGCCACCGTCATTTACACGCACACACTTGAGCCGCACGTCGCCGTGGTCTGGTCCGGCATGTGGAATTTTCTCGGCGTGCTGGCTTCGAGCGGCGCGGTAGCTTTTGGCATCGTTTCGCTGCTTCCCGTTGAATTGATCCTGCAGGTCGGCGGCAAAGCCGGCTTCGCCATGGTCTTCGCTTTGCTCGTCGCGGCCATCATCTGGAATCTCGGCACCTGGTGGTTTGGACTTCCCGCCTCCAGCTCGCACACTTTGATCGGCTCCATCATCGGAGTCGGAATCGCCAACCAGCTCATGTCGGTGAAGACCGGCACCAGCGGCGTCGATTGGGGCCAAGCCACGAACATCGGAAAATCCTTGCTGCTTTCGCCGCTGGTCGGTTTCATCTGCGCTGGCGCTCTTCTCCTCATTTGCAAAAAACTCATCCCCAACAAAGAACTCTACAAAGCGCCGGTCGGCGATACACCGCCGCCGTTCTGGATCCGCTGCCTGCTACTGCTCACCTGCACAGGCGTCAGCTTCTTCCACGGCTCGAACGACGGTCAAAAAGGTATGGGCTTGATCATGCTCATCCTGATCGGAACGGTGCCCACTGCCTACGCTGTCAACCACGCGGTAAACGCGACGCAGACCGAAGACTTCGTCGCCGTTTCCACCCAAACCGCGGGAGTGCTCGATCATTACGTTTCTCCCAGTGCCGTGATCTCCGACCCGCGCGAGGAAGTCACCGACTACGTCCGCACCAAACAGTTCACGCCGAATACCATGCTGGCGCTGCGCGAACTGATCAACGGAATCGGCACCGAGATGGCGCAATATCACGAACTCAAGGCCGTTCCGCAGGACAAAGTCCGCAACTTCCGCAACGATATGTACGTCGTCAGTGAAGCCTTGCGCCTGATGAAGAAGAACAACACGCCAGCATTCTCCGCTGCCGATGCGGGCGTCATCGCCAACTACAAGAAGCACATCGATAACGCCACTAAGTTCATTCCCACCTGGGTCAAAGTTGCGGTCGCTCTCGCTCTTGGCATGGGCACCATGATCGGATGGAAGCGCATCGTGGTAACCGTCGGTGAAAAAATCGGAAAGGATCACCTGACCTACGCGCAGGGTGCGGCCGCCGAAATCACGGCCATGGTCACCATCGGCGCGGCCGATTGGTTCGGCTTACCGGTTAGTACCACTCACGTGCTTTCGTCAGGAGTGGCCGGCACTATGGCGGCGAATCACTCCGGGCTGCAAATGTCCACCGTTCGCAACCTCGCGCTCGCCTGGGTGCTGACGCTCCCAGCTTCCATCACGCTGGCGGCCTGCTTGTTCTGGGCCTTCAGCAAAATCGGATAAAGCTAACCCCCGCCCTTCAACCGTTCACACCCGCGGGCTTCGCGAATCTGGCGAGCCCGCATGGTTCATACAAAAAACGAACATCACAATCAGCCTCCGCCGTGCGTGCGAACGTGCTCGAAGTATTCGAGCCGCTGCGCTCGCGCCGTTGCACCGATGCGTCTCGATTTCATCAGCGTTGTTCAATTTCAGGCACGCTACTTCAATGCGCCGTATCGATTTCCAGTTCAATTTTTTCTCGCGATGTCCGCTTCCTGCGGATTTTCTTTCGCGTATTCGTTTTGTTTGTTTCTCCATTTACATAACGAAAATGTTAGGGCAACAACCAGACGTTATCACTAAGTTGCGGCCCGAGTTTGTTCGGCACACCCCACTCTGCCCGTAAATGATCTGAAGAAAAACAGGAGGCTTGATGTCATTGAAGCACGTCGCATCAAATGCACTGCATTGCCTGCGCCTGGGGATTACCACCCTCGCGCTCTTTCAATTCACGATTGGTGGTCCGCTAGCCAGCACGGTTCAGGCTGGGACGCCCGCCGACGGGAATACCACTTCGCCGATCAAACACGTCATCGTCATCATTGGTGAAAACCGCAGCTTCGATCACGTGTTCGCCACCTACGTTCCCAAGGCTGGCCAGAAAGTTAACAACCTGCTCTCCGAAAAAATCGTCAACGCCGACGGCACTCCTGGCCCCAATTTCGCAGCCGCTCACCAGCAGGCCGGCACGGACACTGGCTCAGATCCGTTCTTGATCAGCGCCGACCCCAAGTCCAATTTTCCCAATGACGCTCTGCCTGCTCCACTGACCGGCGGTCCTCGGGTCAACTATGTTCCGAACGTGGCCGATGCGCTTACGTCCGAAAATGGCCTTGACCCGGCCTACTACGGCTTCTTGACCACTGGCGGCACCGGTCAGGACTCTCGAGTTCCCGATGAACGCATCACCAACGTCACCGCTCTTCCCGCGGGTCCGTTTCAATTGACCGGTAACGACGGCTTGACCTACGACTCCTACGCCGCCAGCCCGGTTCACCGCTTCTACCAGATGTATCAGCAACTTGATTGCGCCGCGTCGCACGGCTGGGCCGAAAATCCCTCCGGCTGCACCGCTCACTCGTTCGCTTGGGTGGAAGTGACCGTCGGCGCCGGCACCAATGGCGTCAAGCAACCGGCCAATTTCACCACCGCAACCACCGGTGAAGGTTCAACCGCGATGGGCTTCTACAACGTGCAGAACGGGGATGCACCGTACTTCAAGTTCCTCGCCGACACTTACTCCATGAGCGACAACTTCCACCAGTCGGTCCAGGGTGGAACCGGTGCCAACCACATCATGCTCGGCCATGGCGACGCCATCTACTTCACCGATGGCAACGGCAAGGCTGAAGTTCCTCCGCAGAATGTTACCGTTGATCCCGGTACGCTGAATGCCGGCGTGGTCAACGAAATCGAAAATCCGCGTCCGGCTCCTGGTACCAACAATTGGTACATTGAAGACGGCTACGGTGGCGGCTCTTTCGGTTCGCCTTCGTATGGCGGCGGTTCGTACAGCATGTGCGCGGATCCCAACCAGGCGGGCGTTTCGACGGTTGTAAAGTACCTCAAGTCCTTGCCGACCCCGATCGATCCCCGTTGCGAAGCCGGTCACTACTACCTGCTGAACAATTACAACCCGGGCTACTTCGGCAATGGCAACAACGCCTTCACCGACACCAACCCGGCCAACACCGTGTTCACGATTCCGCCGTCAGCCGTGCCCAGCATCGGCGACACCATGCTGAAGCACGACATCAGCTGGAAATACTACGGCGACCAGTGGACCCGCTACGTCACCGATCCTTACCAGTTGAACTACGGAGCCGTCGGTTCAACCGCTGACGACTATTGCAACATTTGCAACCCGTTCCAGTACGACACGTCGATCATGGCGAACTCCACTGTTCGGGCCCAACACATTCAGGACACGACCAACCTCTACGACGACATCAAGAACGGCGATTTGCCGGCCGTCTCGTTCGTCAAGCCCAGCGGTTTGGTGGACGGCCATCCGGCGTCCTCCAAGCTCGATTTGTTCGAAGGCTTCACCAAGAAGATCGTGGATGCCGTGATGTCCAATCCGACGTTGGCCAAGGACACCGCGATCTTCATCACCTTCGACGAAGGCGGCGGTTACTACGACTCCGGTTACGTACAGCCGGTCGACTTCTTCGGAGATGGCACCCGCATCCCGATGATCGTGGTCTCGGCTTACTCCAAGGGCGGCGTGATCACCCACAACTACTCCGATCACGTTTCAATCCTCAAGTTCATCGAGCGGAACTGGAACCTGCCGGCCGTTACGGCTCGCAGCCGCGATAACTTCCCCAACCCGGTCACTGCTGGTGGCAACGTCTATGTGCCCACCAACAGCCCGGCTATCAGTGACCTGTTCGAACTGTTCGCCTTCCCTGCTTCAGCGAAGTAAGGGCAGCTGAACCGTAGCCAGACCCGGGAAAGCGCCGGTTTCCTATTAGGAAATCGGCGCTTTCCTATTTATATTTTTAATTGGCCTGCATCCTTTTGGCCGTGTTAGCGTCAAATTGCTATATGGATCGCTCCTACATCGCCCGTGTTTGTTGCCCGTGCTGTTGTACTTGTCGCGGCTGGCGCGGGAGTGCGATCCGACTAATTTAGCCCTCTTAGACTAAATCGGATTTCAGGCCCGTTCACCAACCGCAGCACGGTGAACGGGCCTTTTGCTTTTTAGGAGCAAGTTTTGAGCGATGTCACGGTCGAGGTTCTAAAGAAGGAAACCAAAGCCCAGAAGGTCGAGCGGCTGAAGCGCGAGAAGAATCCCTGGGCCGCCTTCGACGAGATCAAGGAATTCGCGCGCCTGGGCCGCGACGCCGTCGTTCCTGAATGGGCGAACATGTATTTCAAGTGGTGGGGCATCTACACCCAAGGCGATGGAGTGGGCGCCACCGGAGGGAAAGGCGGCGAAGGTAAGGCCACGCAGTACTTCATGCTCCGCGTTGCCCTGCCCAATGGTTTTCTGCGCTCCGATCAGCTCCGCGCCATCGCAAATCTGTCTGAACGCTTTGGGCGCTCCGTCGCCGACATCACCGTGCGCCAGAATATTCAGCTGCACTGGCTCACCATCGAATCGATTCCCGAGGTTATGGAAGTACTCGGCGCTGTTGGCCTCAGCCCCAAGGGCGCTTGCGGCGATGTGGTGCGGAATGTGACTGGGTGCCCTCTGGCCGGCGTGTCGCATGACGAAATTTACGACGCGTCTGCACTGTCGCTCGAAGTCGCGCATTTGCTCACCGGCAATTCCGATTACTACAACTTGCCTCGAAAATTCAAGGTGGCCATCACCGGCTGCCCGGTCTGGTGTTCGTATCCCGAAATTAACGACATCGGCCTGACCGCCGTCGAGCGCTTTGCGAACGGCCGGAAGGAAATTGGATTTTCGCTGCGCGTGGGCGGCGGGCTTTCCGCCGATCCTCATCTCGCCGTGCGGCTCGATGCTTTTGTCCGTCCGGAGCAGGTCGTGCGTACCGTCCAGGCCATCACTGAAATCTTCCGCGATCAGGAAGCGCTGCGCCAAAGCCGCGACCGCGCGCGCCTGAAACATCTTTTCACCCAGCAGGGCTGGACCGCCGAATCTTTTCTCGCCGAGTTGAATGCGCGTCTTGGCTTCCAGCTCGAACCCGCCGCGCGCGAAGTAAAACCTTCGGACGTTTACCGCGATCATTCGGGAATTGAAGCACAGCGCCAGCCCGGGCTTTTTTCCGTGGGCGCGGCGGTTTTGCGCGGCCGCGTCAGCGCGCAGCAGCTTCGCGCCGCGGCTGATCTCGCCGACCGCTTCGCCGACGGCCACCTCCGCACCACCAACATGCAGAACCTGATCATCGTCAACGTGCCCGCCGCCAATACGCAGCCGCTGGCCGACGCTCTGACCTTCGCCGGCCTCGCCGTAAACGCTTCGCCCTTCTGGCGCGGAGCTATCGCCTGCACCGGCGCTGAATTCTGCAAGCTAGCGATCACCGAAACGAAAAGTTTCACCCGCTGGCTGGTGGAAGAACTCGAAGTCCGCGTCCCGGGTTTCGATCAGCAACTGAAACTGCATGTCGCCGGCTGCCCGAATTCCTGCGGTCAGCATTGGATCGCCGACATCGGCCTCGAAGGCAAAAAAATCAAACTCGGCGACAAGCTGGTCGACGCCTACTATTTCTGCCTCGGCGGCGCGGTCGGCGAACACCAAAGCATCGCTCGCCTCAGCGGCTATCGTTGCATCGCTAGCGAAGTTCCGGCCGCGATCGAACGCCTGCTGAACTCTTACGTCACCTACCGCGGCGAAAACGAAAATCTCCGCGCCTATTTCTCGCGCCACTCGGATGCGGAACTCCGCGGTCAGCTCGCCGGTGAAGAAATCGTGGCCGTCAGCCGCGATCTTTCCCCTGGTCCGGTCCCCCACGGAGTCGCCGACTAACATGACCGCGCCCTTATTTTCGGCGTTCATCAAACTTGAGGGGCGGCCTTGCCTGGTCGTCGGTGCCGGCGAAATCGCCGAGGCCAAAATCGATTCCCTGTTGCAAGCTGGCGCGCGCATTACCGTGGTCGCCCCCGAAGCGAAACCCGCGATTCGCGAATTAGCCGAAACTGGCCGGCTCGTATGGGAAAAGCGGAAATATCAACCGTCTCATCTCGCCGGAGCCTTCATCGCCATCGCCGCCACTTCGGATTTTGCGCTGAACCACGAAGTCTTTACCGAGGCTCAGCGCCGCGGAATCCTCTGCAACGCCGTGGACGATCCCCCAAATTGCGATTTTTATTTTCCGGCCGTGGTGCGCCGCGGAGATCTGCAGGTCGCGATTTCAACCGCAGGCGAAAGTCCGGCCTTCGCCCAAAAATTACGCCGGGCGCTGGAAAATGCGCTCGACCTGCATCTCGGCGATTGGCTCGCTGCTATCGGCCAGATTCGCCGCGACATTCTCGCTGCCTATCCCGCTTCGGAAGCACGTAAACGCGCACTCCACGTCCTGGCGAGCGGCGACGCGCCCGAACCAATCGAAACCCAATCCAACTCAGTCCACACGGTGCACACATCATGATTCCCCAATCAGCCCCAAATGCGCGCCAGCGCGGAAAAGTGTTTCTGGTCGGCGCAGGTCCCGGCGACCCGGAACTGCTCACGCTGAAGGCGCATCGTCAGCTGCGCGCAGCTGACCTGATCCTTCACGATGACCTCGTCAGCGCCGGCGTTCTTTCGCTCGCCGCCGGATCGCGGGCCATCGTCGTCAACGTCGGCAAGCGCTGCGGCGTAAAGAAAATCACGCAGTCTGAAATCAATGCGCTCATGGTCGATGGCGCCCGCGAAGGCAAACAGGTCGTGCGGCTGAAGAGCGGCGATCCCGGCATTTTCGGCCGCCTCAACGAAGAGTTGGGCGCGCTCCACTCCGCTGGTATTGATTTCGAAATCGTTCCAGGCATCACCACTGCTCACGCCGCCGCTGCATCGCTCGGCGTTTCGCTCACCGACCGCCACAAAAGCGCACGCGTCATTTTTGTCAGCGGCCATCAAGCCCGATCGAAAGGCCCCGCCGATGAGCCCGACTGGAATTCGCTGGCGCAGGAAAACGCCACCATCGCGGTGTACATGCCCGGAACCGGTCTGCGCCATCTGAGCAAAAAACTAATCGCGGCCGGCTTGGCGCCCGAAGTTTCCGCTGTGGTCGTGGCCCAGGTGAGCACGCCCAATCAAAAGCAATTCTGGACCACTGTCGCCAATCTGGGAGAAATTGATTCCGCCGCTAGCCCATCCATCGTGCTGATCGGTCGCGCGCTGGATGCCGCCGCGGCCCGCAGTGCCCTCGAAAACTTGTACGTCGATGAAGCGTTTCAATCCATTTCAGTTCCGCAACACCCAAGGAGCATCGCGTCGTGACCCAAAATATCGAATTGCCCGCAAAAAAAATCGAACGTCCGGCGTCCCGTTTTTCTCTCGATACCTGGGCGGTTTTCCTCGCGCTCGGCCTCTCGCTTTTAGTCTGGGCCGGCGTCATCAAACACGTTCCCTGGTAGTCGCGGCGTCTCATCGCCACACATCTTACGGAGGCAAGTGTTCATGGCCAGTTCTGTCGCAGTAGCACAGCCCGTTGTTGCGGAAGGCGGATTCTTCCGGCGTTTCATCGATCTGGTTCCCGGCGTCCTGCTGCTGGTCGCCGTCGGCTACGCCGGAAAAATCATCGAGAAGTCGATCGCGACCTACGGCAAAGCGCATCATCTGACGCTGCCGAATATCGAATATGTACTGTGGGCCATCGTCATCGGCCTGGTGATTGCCAACACCGTCGGCATCCCGCGAATTTTCCAAGCCGGCATCGCCACCTACGAATTCTGGCTGAAAGCCGGAATCGTCTTGCTCGGCTCGCGCTTTCTGCTCGGCGACGTCGCCAAACTCGGCGGTATCAGCC
Organism: uncultured Acidobacteriota bacterium; assembly: GCA_963711325.1. GTDB lineage: Bacteria > Acidobacteriota > Terriglobia > Acidiferrales > UBA7541 > Palsa-295. Next base: position 1,861,964 of record CAVQDR010000003.1, read on the forward strand.
TGGTGCTGGTGGTCATCGAAATCGCGCTCTCGCTGGTCTTTATGACTTGGCTCGGCCGCGCCTTCGGCCTCTCTCCCAAACTCACCACCCTGCTCGCCGTGGGCTCTTCCATTTGCGGAGTCTCCGCCATCATCGCCACCAAGGGCGCCATCGACGCCGACGATGAAGATGCTTCCTACGCGATCGCCGCAATTCTTTCGCTCGGCGCGATCAGCCTTTTCGTTTTCCCGCTGATCGGCCACTGGCTGCACTTCAGCGATCTGAGTTACGGTCTCTGGGCCGGCCTCGGAATCGACAACACCGCCGAAGTCACCGCCGCGGGAAATTTATATTCTGACGCCGCCGGAAAAGTCGCCGTGCTGGCCAAGACCGCCCGCAACGCCATGATCGGTTTTGTCGTACTCGGCTACGCCATCCACTGGGCCCGTAAAGAAGGCAACAAGGAAGTCGGCAACAAAGCGGCATTCCTCTGGCAGAAATTCCCGAAATTCGTCCTGGGCTTTCTGGTTATTTCGGCTATCGCCACGGCGCAGGTCTTCAGCAAAGATCAGCTCGGCAGCCTCGCCAATCTTTCTCGCTGGGCGTTCTTGCTCACCTTCGCTGGAGTCGGCCTGCGCACCAACATCCGCGAACTCGGCAAACAAGGTTTTCGCCCGTTCGTGGTCGGCGCCTTCGGAGAAATCGTCATCGCCATCCTCACTCTCGGCCTCGTTTTCGGCGCGGATAAAATTCTAAGGTAAGTGCACAAACACTCATGCCGGAAGCCAGCCCTGGTAGCTTGCCTCAAATTGTCATCTAACATGCCACGCCTTCAGTGTTACCCTTGGGGCAGGATCGCACCTGCTGCAGCTCCCGGCCCGCACGCAACAACTTAAAACTTCTGACCGTGTTTCACTCCACAGGGGTGACACATGTCTGACTTTCGAGTCATCGTGTGGTTTTCGTGGTTCCTGGCTTCAAATTGGTTCACCAATCTCAACTTGATATCCAAATTGCAATTCTTAAAAAGGGGTTCGTTAATGCACAAAAAAGTAGCGCTGCTACTCGCTCTATTTCTCACTCTCGGCATTTTCCTCGGCACTTCCCGTTCCGCTTCGGCACAGGAAGATCCGCCCACACGTGTGGCACGCCTGAACTACATCGAAGGTTCAGTTTCCTATCAACCCGGCGGCGATGAAGATCAGGAATGGGTCGCGGCCGATCGCAATCGTCCACTCACCACCGGCGACAATCTCTGGTCCGACGAAGCTTCGCGCGGAGAAATTCATATTGGCAGCACCTCCATCCGCATGGCGCAGCAGACCGGCATCTCGTTTCTGAATCTCGACGACAACACCATTCAGATTCAGCTGACGCAAGGCGCTATCGAAGTCCACATCCGCCATTACAATACCGACAACGCCTACGAAATCGATACGCCCAATCTCGCGTTCACCATTTACGCGCCAGGAAAATATCGCATTCAAACCGATCCTGACGGCTACTCCACTATGATTCTGGTTCGCGATGGTCAGGGGCAGGCCACCGGCGCGGGGCAAACTTTCGACATCAATCCGCAGCAGGTGTACACCTTCAGCGGTGGCGATCAACTCAGCTACGACGTTCAACCCGCGGGCGGCGTCGATGAATTTGAGCGCTGGTCCGAGTCTCGCGATATTCGCGAAGACGCTTCGGCCTCCGCTCGTTACGTTTCACCCGACATGGATGGCTACTACGACCTGGACGACAATGGCGACTGGCAGAACGATCCCGAATACGGATCAGTCTGGATCCCGCGCAACGTTGCCGCCGGATGGGCTCCTTATCACGATGGCCATTGGGTCTGGATCGCTCCGTGGGGCTGGACTTGGGTTGATGCTCAACCTTGGGGCTTCGCTCCATTCCACTACGGCCGTTGGGCGCAGGTGCGCGGTGGTTATTGGGGATGGGTGCCGGGTCCTCCCGCCGTGCGGCCGGTGTACGCTCCGGCGCTGGTCGGCTTTGTGGGCGGCGGCGGTCCCGGCTTTGGCACCTCGGTCGGATTGGGCGGCGGTTTCGCCGGCGTAGCGTGGTTCCCTCTTGGCCCGCGCGACGTTTTCGTGCCGTCGTATCGCACCAGCGCGGCCTACGTTCAGAACGTGAACGTGTCGAACACGCGGGTGGTCAACGTCACCCAGGTCACCAACGTTTACAACACCTATCGGGTGAACAATACGACGGTGAATAACGTGACCGTAAACCGGATCAACTACACCTATGCGAACAATCCCGCGGCGGTAACTGCTGTTACTCGCGAGACGTTCGTTGGCGCGCGGCCCGTGGCGGCTTCCGCCGTCCGCGTCACGCCGCAACAATTGCAAAGCGTTCGCGTGGTGGAAGCAGCGCCTTTGGCGCCCACTCGCGCCAGTTACATTTCGTCCACCGCGCGCGTGACGCCGGCAGCCGCCGCACCCCGGGTAGCGTTCGCCCAGACCAAGGTTGTGGCTCGCATCGCTCCGCCTGCACCTCCGGCACGTCCCGGAGTTGCGCCGCGCGCAGCTCCGCCGATTGTTAGCGCCGGAGTCGCACCAAAAGGCGATCGCGTTGCTGCTCACACCAATCCTGCGGGCGCAGCAGTGAAAGCCAATCAACCGCCGCCGCGCGCCAACAACAACAACAACAACCGGCCAACCAACAATGCTCCGGCTGCCGCTCAACCGGCGCGTCCGGTTACGCCAGCTCCGGCTCCTGCCGTGCAACCGCGGCCGGCTCCGCAGCAGCCCGTGAATCGCCAGGCGGAAACACCCGCGGAGCGGCCCGCACCCACGCCGCCTCCCGCGAAAAATCCGCCGCCGGTCAATTCTCACGACGACCAACGCGATCAGCGGGACGTGCAGCAAAACGAACAGCGTGACGTGCGTCCTCCGGCGCAACCCAAACCGGAACCTCCGCCTCCTGCTGCTCGCCCGCAAACGCCGCCTCCGCCAGCTGCTCGTCCGCAACCCATAACCCCGGCACCCGAAACCGCGGCCGAGGCTAAGGAACGGCAGAAGCAAGAGGAGAAGGCGCAAAAACAAGAAGAGGAACGAAAGAAGAACGAGAAACCCAAACCCGAACCGCAGCAGAAACGCTAGCAGCTGCTTCTGTGCTGGCAGAATCCACGGTGAATCATTTGGTTCGCCGTGGATTTTTGTTTTTCAGCGACGATTCCCATCGTCGCCCAACCGCTTCAGTGGCAAAATAAGCCCAGCGATTCGCATTCCAATCTGGAAATTCCACTCGATACGGCGGGGGTGTTTGTGGCGGATCACATCTTCAAGCATGGGCTGGCAATTCTCGGTGCCGGAAAAATGGGCGGCATTCTGATCGAAGCCTTCCTGAAGCACGGCCTGGTTTCGCCGCATCACATTTTCGCCACCGTGCAGCAAAGCAGCTCGGAGCGCCGCACGATTTCCAGCGCGCAAATCGCTCCGGGCAACAACAACCGCTCCGCCGCCGAAAAATCCGATGTCGTTCTGGTGTGTCTCAAGCCGCTTTCGGTCGGCCACGTTCTCGATGAAATCCGCGACGTGGTCACGCCGCAGAAACTGGTCATCTCGATCGCCGCCTCGGTGCCCACCACCTATTTCGAGTCTCGCCTCAGCGCCAGCGTTCCGGTCATTCGCGCGATGCCGAATACACCTTCGATGGTCGGCGAAGGCATCACCGCGATTTGCAAAGGCAAATACGCCACCAACGAGCATCTCGAAATCGCGCGCAAACTTTTTGATGCCGTCGGTAAAACCGTCATCGTCGATGAGAAACACATGGACGCCATCACTGGACTTTCCGGCAGCGGCCCGGCTTTTCTCTACATCATTCTCGAAGCCTTGGCCGAAGGCGGCGTAAAAATGGGATTGTCACGGGAATTGGCCACACTGCTTGCAGCTCAAACCATGCTCGGCGCCGCCAGCGTGGTGCTCGAAACGGGCCATCACCCCGCTATGCTGAAAGACACGGTAACCACTCCCGCTGGCTGCACCATCGATGGAATTCTCGAATTGGAAGAAGGAAAACTGCGGGTGACGCTGATCAAAGCCGTGGTCAAAGCCTCGCAACGTGCCAAGGAACTGATGTTCACCGAAAGCTCGTCCTAAATAAAAAAGGCGGCTGAGAATATTTCCTCAGCCGCCTTAAAACCTTCTGTCCTAGATTGTAATTACCAGCGCAACAAAACCAGCTCGCAGCAGAATCCCGGTCCCATCGCCGCCAGAATGCTCAAGGTTCCCTTCTCCGGCCGTCGGTTGGTGAACACGTCTTCCAGAACCAGCAGCACGGAAGTCGAAGAAATATTTCCGACCTTGCGCAAGCAAGCCCACGACGCGGCCAAATCATCAGCCGTAATTCCCAAGGCCGTCGCCGTCGATTCCAAAACCTTCGGCCCGCCGGTGTGCATGATCCAGGTCTTGATGTCCGAACGCTTGTGGCCCTGTTCGCCGAGGAAGGCGTCGACGTCCTTGCCCAAATGCTTGATCACCGTCGCCGGAACTTCCGGAGATAGCACGATCTTGAATCCCTTCTCCGAAATATCCCAGCCCATCACTTTTTCCGTGTGCGGATACAAGATCGATTTGGTCGCCAGAATTTCCGGCCCGTCGGATTTGCGCTTGTCGCCGAACACGATCGTCGCCGCCGCGCCATCGCCGAACAGCAAAGCCGAAATCAAATGCGCCATGGTGATGTCTTCGCGCTGCAAGGTCAGCGAGCACAACTCCACCGACAGCAGCACGGCAGCCTGATCCGGATAGGCCTTCACATAATCCGCGGCGCGCGAAATTCCCGCGGCTCCCGCGACGCAACCCAACCCGAATATCGGGATTCTCTTGATGTTCGGCGACATGCCCATGCGGTTCGATAAACGCGCGTCCAGCGAGGGCGCCGCAATGCCCGTGACCGATGTTACAAATATCGCTCCCAGATCCTTCGCGCCGATTCCCGCGCCATGCAGCGCCTTGCACAATGCCTTCTCGCCCAGCTCCAGCGCGTGCGCGATCCACGAATCGTTCGCTTCGCCCCAGGTACTCAGATTCAAATAAAATTCGATGGGGTTTACCAGGTAGCGCCCTTCCACCTGCATACTTTCATCGAGCCGATCCAAGATGTCCGGATTCGGCAGCCGATGACGCCAGTCGTGCTTCAGCGCCTCGGTCAGGACCTCCTGCTTGTAGTAATACTCCGGGAAGGCGCTCGCAACACTAGCAATCTGCATCGATGGGGCTCCTGGTTGTCAGCTTAAGCTTAAAACGTTCCGCAAGATACTATCGCGAGTCTCTGCAATATCCCACGCTCATTTATTAGAAATATCCAAAGAACCACAGCCCGGCCATGTTTCCCGCCGCCTACAGTCTCCCTGGCTTCTGGGGTTCTGTATAACGTACGCGAATCAGCCTCTTCCGGATGTTTTAGCTGCCGCCCTGAGCTTGCGGAGAAACGACCTCGATCACGTGGCTCCTACTGTACTAAGGACACGGGTCCAATAGCAATGTCACGTAAGGTGCCTGGAGGGTATGCCACAAAGAAAGGACCCCGAGCCTGGGGGTGCAGGCTCGGGGCATGGGGGGTTAGGGGCAGTGGGCCGGAGGATCTTTTTTGTGCTTAGTAGTTCCAGCGCCGCAGCATCAGCGTCGCTCGCAAAATCATTTGAAAAGCCGCTACTACCGCCAGGTCTCGAGCCGCCAACATCCAATCCTGCATTCCGCTGGTGCTCGGCGATTCTGCCTCAGTTACATTTTCGGTCCGTGACCGCATGCTGAATTCCACGTTACAGCTGCTGTGCGGGCTCATCGTTCCGCCTAATTGACGACGTAGACCGGGTTATCGTGCTCCACTCCCAAAACCATCGACTTGAAGATGTCCACTTCCCAGCTATCCGCGATCCGCAAACGCACAATTTCGTTGGTTTCCGATACCAGCCGGCCCCGCAGCGGGACCCGCAAATTGCCTGCAACTACCCTTAGAATCACCGGTTGCCCCATCCAGACTGTGTACCCGCCTTCCATGTGTTTCCCCCGTGTTACGAAGCGTGCTCGAACAACTGCAGTCTGACGGCGGGGCTCGAAATGGCCAATGGTACAGCGGGCTAAACCAGGTAGGAGGAAAGTACCAAGCACTTAGGAGGCTGTTTCTGGAGGGCGCTGGCGAGGTTTTCTGATATCTTTGTCGAGCTGGCGTTCGACCTGAATTTACTCCCCTGCACCGCAAGGAATCGCATTCGTGCCTGAAATCGTTCGCACTTTTCTGCACCACCTCTTCGATGTCCGCGGTTTGATCGAGTGGGGCGGCGTGGCCATGGTCTGCATCGTGGTCTTCGCTGAGACCGGATTGTTCGTCGGCTTTTTCCTGCCCGGGGATTCCCTGCTGGTGACCGCCGGAGTCTTCGCCGCCGCCGGACAAATCAAACTTTTCTGGCTCCTCGGCTTGGTCACTCTCTGCGCCATCGCCGGCGATCAGCTGGGATATTTCATCGGTTACAAAGCAGGCTCGGCTCTGTACCAGCGCGAGGATTCGCGATTCTTCAAAAAGAGCTATCTGATGCGGGCTCACGAGTTCTACGAAAAGCACGGCGCGCGAACCATTATCCTGGCCCGTTTCATTCCTATCGTGCGCACCTTTTGCCCACCGGTTACCGGCGCCGCAAAAATGAGCTACCCGCGCTATCTGGCCTATGACATCTTCGGCGGCTTCCTCTGGGTCTGGAGTATGGTGCTGCTCGGCTACACCCTGGGCCGCAGCGTCCCCAACATCGACAAGCGCATCCACTACATCATCGCCGGCGTAATCGTAGCGTCCCTGATTCCCGCCGCCATCTCGGCCTGGCGAAGCTACTCCGCCGCCCAAAAAGCCTGAGCGATCAAACTTCGGCAACCGAACGAAAGACGTAGGCCCTGACCTAGATTGGAGACTGCTTGATCCTGTTCTCCTAGCCTTTTTGTCCTTCACTCGCCCGCACTTGGCCGTCATTCTGAGGAGCGCTCTTTGCGACGAAGAATCTCATCCATGCTGCAGCGCCCAGACCATCACAACGAAACCGCCTCGACGTAATGCCCCGCGCGACTCACCACTGGATGAGATTCTTCGCTGCGCTCAGAATGACGGCACCATCACCGCATCAGCCCCGGAGGGGCCGCAGAGGTTAGGCCGGTCCGTAAGGGCCGGTAAAATGACAAGACAAAGGCTCCGAGCGCCGGAGGTGCGGCACACCACGTCCAAAATTAAATTGGGATTTCGCTATCGGAAGGTTTACTTCAGAAACAAAGCTTCGCGCACTTGATCCCGTCCCACGAAGGTCTTCGACGAACGGAACTTCCCGAAAATATCCAGAATCTCCCGATTCTGAAAAATTCGCGAATGGACGGCCAGCGTCGGCGAAGGAATCAATTCGATGGTTTGGCCGTCCACAATCTTGTAGCGATTAAATCTTTCCGGCGTTTTACTGTGGAACGAAGCCAGCACCGCGCCGCCCGGACGAAGAATCGTATATAGCCTCTCCATCACCCGCGGCAATAATTCCGCGTCGAGGTAATCGAACAAGTCCCAGGCCAGCACTCCGTGAAAATTGTCTTCCGGATACTGCAGGTTGCTGTCCAGAAATTTCCCAGCCAGCATGCCCTGCGATACGCGCGCGCCTTCGTCCCCAATTTTCATCGAGCGCATGCCTTCTTCTTCGGAGATCAAAAATTCCTTCCACGAACGCATCATGTCTTCCGTCGAGAGCCGGTAGCCGCGCTCGATGAAAAACATCACCGTGGTTTGAAACACCGCGCCCAGATCCAGAATTCGTCCCTGGCTGTTGCCATCCAGCAGCCACAGGAATTCCTTCAAGCCGTTGGAGACCCGCACGTTTCCCGTGGTTTCCACCGCCGATTTTGGCCCGGGCTTCGCCGTGCCGGTTGGCTTCACCGTCGGAGCAGTCGGATTCAATCGTGGTTTCGCCGTCCAGCTCATCGTCGCTTAGTCCCCGGAAACTCGCGCGGCATTCGCTTTTTCGGTGGTATTCGCCGCGCCCGTTACCGGCGTTGCATTGGCTGTCGCTGGAGGCGTCGAAGCAGCCGGCTTCTCAATGGCCGGAGCCGCAGCCACCGCCGGAGTCTTCGCCGCCGGTGTCGCCACTTCACCCGCCCGAATCATTTCCACTTTGCCGCGCAAACGTGCTCCATCTTCGATCGCGATTCGCGGCGTCATCACGCTGCCCTGCACCTGGCTCGTCGGTCCCAATCGCACCCGGTCGCTGGCCTTCAATCCGCCCTGCACCGCATCCTTCCACCGTAATTTCCACCGCTTCGATATCCGCGTTCACGCGGCCATTCGCCGCCACCGTCACGCGCCCATTCATCATGCGGATTCTTCCGTGCGCTTCGCCTTCCACCACCAAATCCGAGTCGCCGGTAATTTCGCCCTGAATTTTCAGTCCTGAGCCAATCACCGACGCTGAATTTCGCGCCGCGGGCGCGCTCACCGCTGGGACGCCGAAGAGCTGGCGGCAGTCGGCGTCGATCGAAGGTCTGCGCAATGGGCGAAGCCGCAGGCACGACCGGCGCCGCGGGCGCCACATTCTGTACCGGCTTCGGAGTCGTTGCCACGGGCTCCGGCACATTCGAAGATTGCTTATTAGGTTTTTCGTCTTTTCGCCACATAATTTTCCCCCAAGAGGTGTGATCGGAAGCCCCGCGGCGGGGTGCGGAGCTCCCAGGATGCGACTCGAACTATAGTATAGCTCCACACCAGGGCGAAAGCAGCCCGGGCGCCTAAATAACAACATGCATCGAATCAAGCACCTGTTGCGGCTAGGCTAGGCCAGCCGGCGCCGGCCGGCCACGAAGCGATCGCTCAGGCCCGCGTATCGATCAGATCAAGTACGGCACGAACCGCCAGGTTCGCGCCATATACTTCCTGTACGGTTCGCCCAACGCCGCCACCAGTGCCGTCTCCTCCACTCGGATGCGATACACGTAGCCGATTCCCGCGCACGCCATTAACGCCAGCAATCCCGCCCAGTTCGCAAACGCCAGCCCAAATCCAATCAGCGTGATAAAAGCTCCCGTATAAGAAGGATGCCGTACATATTTGTACGGCCCGGTCTCCACCACCGTTTGCCCGGCCTGCACCGCCACATTAAACGTGAAGTACTTCCCCAAAACACGCATCGCGTAATAACGAAACGCGATCCCGGCCCACATCAGCGCGATGCCCAGGAAAAATATCTGCGTGCGCGCCCACGGAATCCCTGCCTCGGGCCGTTGGAAGCTGATCGAAACATCCAGCGCAATTCCCACCCACACCATCGCCACCAAAAAGAAGAACGAGCCGCGGTCGCGCCTCTTCGCCGGATCCAGCATCTTCCGCGAACGCCCAGTAATGACCTCGAACAGGATCCACGCCACATAACTCACCACGAAAAGGTGGTAATACGCCGGATGCCCTACGAACGGAATCTGCATTCGCCTCCCGCGGGTTTGCTAGTGCGATTTCCCTCGAAGCTGACTGAGGGCATCTATTTTGGAACCGATGAATCGGTCTTCCGCATTTCCCACAACGCGGTCACGTACCCGCCCAGTTCGTGGAAAAACAATTTCACTCCAGGTCGCGTTCTCCACCAGTAATTCGCGTCGTAATCCGAATCCGGCGCCGCCACCATCGTCACCTGATCGCTGGCGGGCAGCGTGTGCTGGTAAATATACTGCGCGCGCCGGGTGTGGTAATTCGAGGTCACCAAAATAATTTTCTTCCAGCCGTGCTGCTCAATGAACTGGCTCACCGCAATGGCTTCGTCCCGCGTGTCATCCGCGCGGTGCGTGAACGTCACAATCGCCGCCTCCGGCACGCCGTGCTCCACCAGATCGCGCTTCATCAAATCCGTGGTCGTCGCATACGAACGCAACGCCCGCCCGGTCGCCAGCACCTTCGGCGCCATTCCCGACTTGTACAATGAAGCTGCTCGCGTCGCTCGTTCTGCGTCGTAGTTGTCCCCGCTCAGCACCACGATCACGTCCGAAGTCTCCGGCGGCTCGTCCACCACCCAAAACTCCCCCGCAAACCGCAGCAGCGGCACTCGCGCGAGGTACAGCACCGCGCACACCACGAGGATGAAAATAAAAAATAGCAACCGGAAGATAATCCCGCCACGCTCGCCGGTCATCGGCCCGGATCGATCTGCCGCAGCCGCTCGGCAGCCTGCTCGGGGTACATCCCGTTAAAATACACTTCCTTGATGCTGTACGATTTGCTGCGCTGCTCCACGATCGGCAAAATCTCGAAGTGCCAGTGGTAATCCCCCGCGATGGTGCTCCAGTATTCGCTCAGTTCGCCCTTGGTCTGCAACGTATTCGGCGAGGTATGCACCACCATGTGGTAGTTCGGCGTGATTTTCAGCAAACGCCGCAGCGTGCGCCCCAGCAGGCTCGCCATGTTCCGCCGCTTCTCGCCCGGCGATAGCGCTTCGAATTGATGGTTGTGCGTCTTCGGCATCAGCCAGATTTCGTAAGGCACCCGCGAAGCGTAAGGGCAAAACGCATGATAATCGCCGACGGTATCCACGATCCGTTTGGCCTGCCGGATTTCCTGGCTCAGGATGTCGCAAAATACACAGCGTTCGCGCTCGCGGTACCACTCCCGCGCCGCTCGCAATTCGTACAAAATCCGCCGCGGCACAAAAGTCGTCGCCGTAATCTGCGAATGTGCATGGGTCCAATCCTCGCCGGCCTGCGGTCCTTCGTTTTTAAAAACCGCCACGTACTTGAACCGCGCGTCGCGCTTCAAATCCGTGATTCTCTGCGCATACGCTTCCAGCACCCGCTCGATTTCTTCGTCGCTCATCTGCGCCATGGTGCGCGTGTGGTCCGGCGTCTCCACCACGATTTCATGCGCGCCGGTCGGCTCCATCCGGTCGTACAAGCCTTCGGCCGTCCGTCCCGGGTCTCCTTCAATGCGATACAGCGGCCGCAGATGCGGATACACCCGCACCTGCCATTTCCCCTGCGCCGGCAAATCCAGCAGCGCATGGGTCTCGATGCGATTTTCCGGGCACAAAGGACACGGATCCGGCCGCGATTTTTCCCGCTCCGGATGCCCCACTACTACCCAACTGCGTGTAATCGGATCCTTACGAAGTTCCATCTTTCCCCAAGGGTTGGTCGGGCCATCTTATACTGCGAATTGCGCGCGGGCAAAACATACAACGCATCCGATTAGCTCCACGACCCGCGCCCTAAAGTCTCTCTCGGTGCCCTCTGTGTTAAATCTTTGATCGCGCCTCTCAACACCTACGATCCGCTTCTCCTAGCCCGCCGGTCCTACCACACGACCGTCGTTGGCCGTCATCCAGAGGAGCGCCTTCCGCGACGAAGTATCTCCTTCTTGCCCGGCCCAAAAAAGGCGCCGTAACCGCCCGCGACCCCTCGCGTGCGCAAACCTGCGCGTTCCCCCGTGATATTCTTTGCGCCATGCCGGACGATCCCATCGTCGACCTTTCTTTCATGTCCGAAGCTCTCGACCAGGCCCGCGAAGCCGCCGAACGCGGCGAAGTCCCCATCGGTGCCGTCGTCGTCCTCGACCAGCAAGTCATCGCCCGCGCCGGCAATCGCACCATCACTCACTGCGATCCCACCGCCCACGCCGAAATTCTCGCCCTCCGCGATGCTGCCCAACGCATCGGAAATTACCGCCTGCTGGGTGCCACGGTTTACGTCACCATCGAACCTTGCGCCATGTGTGCCGGAGCCATGCTCCAGGCCCGCATCGCCCGCCTCGTTTATGGCGCCGACGAAGCCAAGGGTGGCGCCGTCCGCTCCTGTTTCGAAGTTCTCACCCACGACCGCACCAATCATCGCGCCGAAATCACCGCCGGAGTCCGCGCCGAAGAATCCGTCGCCCTGCTCCAATCGTTTTTTGCCGCCCGCCGCGCGGAACCTAAGCCTTAACAAAACTTCGCGTCACTTCCAGCAGCGCATCCCCGTTCGGCATGTCCGCAGGATTCACTCCGCGATGCGTCCACAAAATTCTCCCGCCACGCGCCACCAACGCCGCACCCGGCAACAACAAAATGTCGCAGGTGCCTTTCATCGATCGCCTGACGTTAATCTCAAACCCCGCCGCCTGCGTCTCCTTCCTGCGCCGCATCAATTCCTTCGCCGGCCTCACCAACGCCAGCCAGGTCGTCCGGTCCAAACCAAATTTCCGGTAGCTTTCCTTCCGGGGGTCCGGCACGCAAACATCCGCCATCGCATAGGGTCCGCAAAGCTCTTCCGCGTCGTCCGCATCCCCCTGAACCACGCACGCCAACTTCACTCCCAAATCCGCGAATTCCTTTCGCTTGTCGCGCAACTGCGCGAGCGTTTCCACGCAGAATGGTCAGCCCAGATGGCGCAGCCACAAAACCAACCCCGGCCCGTCCTTCCAGACTTCAGAAAGCGTCCGCTCAGCGCCGTCGCGCGCCAGAAAATTCAGGTCCGGCGCCGCATCCCCCACCTGCAATTTCGTCTGGCCTTGTTCGTCTGCCACGGTTTTCCCCTGATTTACCCGCAATTTTCGCCGTGCCGCGGATGTTCCTTCCCCTTCGGGCCAGTTCTATCACAGTCTCGCCAGACGCAGCCGATTTGATTAAACTTGTAAAGGTCAGGCAGCACGCAAGGAGCACTCATTGAAGTCCAGAAAGTCCGCCGCTGAAAGTCTTTCAATTTCCGCCGTTCGATCGCTGCTGCTCTTTGTTTTCGTCGCGCTGGTCGTGTCCGTCGCGCCTCTGCGCGCCCAACAGTCTCCATCGACGCCCGCTCCGGAAAAACCCGGAGAAGACGCCCGCAAAGATTTGCTTTCGCAATTTAACGATTCTCTCCAGGAACTGACCGCGCGCGTCACACCTTCGATCGTCCAAGTCCAAGTCACCGGCTACCGGGCCACTGACGAAAAAAATCCCGACCAGGCTGGTGTCATCGGCCGCCAGCGCAGCCTCGGCTCCGGAGTCATCGTCGATCCCGACGGCTACATCATCACCAACGCCCACGTCGTCAAGGGCGCGCAAAGCGTGCGCGTCGTACTCACGCCCGTCACCGCCGGCGATTCCCAAGTCCGCGCCAGTCTCGGCCTCGGCGAACATTCCCCGCCCATCGACGCCAAAATCGTCGGCATCGCTCCCACCATCGATCTGGCTCTCCTCAAAATCGACCAGAAAAATCTTCCCGCAATCCCCTTCGCCGATTACACCAAACTCAAAAAGGGCGAACTCGTTCTCGCCTTCGGCAATCCCGAAGGCCTCGAAAACAGCGTCTCCATGGGGGTCATCAGCGCCGTCGCCCGTCAGGCCGATCCCGACGTTCCTTCCGTTTACATTCAGACCGACGCCCCCATCAATCCCGGCAACAGCGGCGGCCCGCTGATCAATACCACCGGCCAGCTGGTCGGCATCAACACCTTCATCCTCACCGAATCCGGCGGCAGCCAAGGCCTCGGCTTCGCCATTCCCAGCAGCGTCGTCGAATTCGTCTACCACGAACTTCGCAAATCCGGCCGCGTCCATCGCAGCATCATCGGCGCCGTCCTGCAGGACATTACTCCGGACCTCGCGGCCGGACTTTCGCTCGGCAAGCAGCGCGGAGTCATCGTCGCGGACGTCGCTCCCGATGGCCCGGCCGAAAAGGCCGGCCTGAAACCGCAAGACATTCTTCTAAGCCTCAACGGCCGCCCCATGGGCAGCGTCCCGCTCGCCGAAATGATCATCTCCACGCGCCCCGCCGATTCCACCGTCAGCGCCGAAGTTCTGCGCGGCACGGACCATCTCACCCTGACCATTCCGGTGACCGAACAGAAAAACGACGTCGATCAGCTCGGCGACCTGGTCGACCCGCAAAAAGATTTGATTTCAAAACTGGGAATTTTTGGCGTGGAAATTAATCGCGACCTGGCGGCACAACTCGAAGACTTGCGCGACCCTTCCGGCGTCATCGTCGCCGCCCTGGCCGAAGATACCGCCAGCATCGAAGCCGATCTGCAGCCCGGCGACGTCATCCACGCCGTGAACGGAAAGAAAATTCAAACTTTGGACGCTCTGCGCGAATCACTGAAGAAAATTCCCGTCAGCGGCGCTGTCGTCCTGCAAATCGAACGCGACAGCAAATACACGTATGTAACCTTCGAAATGGATTGAACCCGCTTCAGCGAACAACCGGCCGCTGTTGTTCGCTCCCGCAGCCTTTGTTAAGCTAATTACGTAAGCTGCCGACGCATCACCCTGCGGAGAGGTGTCTGAGCGGTTGAAAGAGCTCGCCTCGAAAGCGAGTGTTGGGGAAACCCAACCGTGGGTTCAAATCCCACCCTCTCCGCCATTAATTCTTCAGTGCTTTGGGCTTTCTACTTGTGGTTGTGCCGATAAGCCCAATACTCTTTCTGATCGGCCGCGTTGCGATCCTTAAATTCCACATGGTCGCGATGGGTTTCCTTTTCCCAATTGGAGTAATAGACCGTCTCTCCGCTGTTCCACGTGTGGTAATCGCCATAACCGGAATCGTAATAACGAACGTGCTCGGCGCAGCCGGTAATCAGTACGGGAGTAGCCAAAGCAGCTGCCAGTAGAAAAGGAGCGGTGTGCTTGAGTATCGATCGCATGAAATTCCTCCATCGCCAAAATAATTCCTGACGCGTTACTTTTCAAACCGGAGAAATCACTATTCTGGGAACGGAAAAACTGTAGACGAAAAATGTGAGGAGCGGAGCCGGCTCAATCGAAGGGTAGTCCGACATAATTTTCCGCCAGCGAAGTCTGGCCCGCGCGCGAACTGGTGATGTAATCCAGCTCCGCCACTTGGCGCCGGTGGTCGAAAGCATTCTCGTCCGGAAACTTGTGCAGCATCGACGTCATCCACCACGAAAATCGCTGCACTTTCCAAACGCGCCGCAGGCAATTCGCCGAGTATTCATCAAGCCCCACCGAGCTCCCTCGCAAATAAAATTCCTCGAGAGCCCGCGCCAGGATGCGCACATCCGCCACTGCCAGATTCAATCCCTTCGCTCCGGTCGGAGGCACGATGTGCGCCGAGTCTCCCGCCAGAAAAAGTCTTCCGTAACGCATCGGCTCGGCCACAAAACTCCGCATCCCAGTAATTCCCTTCTGGATCACCGGCCCTTCGGTAAGTTTCCATCCGTCGTCCGAAGCCAACCGCACCTGCAGCTCCTTCCAGATCTTTTCATCCGGCCAGTTGGCGATGTCTTCTTCTGGATCGCATTGCACGTACAGCCGGCTGATCGTCGGAGACCTCATGCTCAGTAGCGCAAATCCGCGCTCGCTGTTAGCGTAAATCAATTCCTCCATCGAAGGCGGCGCCTCCGCCAGAATTCCCAGCCACGCAAACGGGTACGTCCGCTCGAAAATCGTCAATGCGCCTTCCGGAATCGATGGCCGGCAAATTCCATGGAAGCCATCGCACCCAGCAATAAAATCGCATTCCAATTCCTGCTCGACTCCCTCGTGCCGGAAAAGAATTCGCGGCCGCGCGCCCGCCGCACTATTTTCAAAATCGCGAATCTTCACATCTTCCACTTCGAATAAAATCTGCCCGCTGCTCGCCAGCCGCGCTGCAATCAAATCCTTGACCACTTCGTGCTGGGCGTAAATCGTCACGCCCTTCCCGTCGGTCAAATCCGCAAAATCGATCCGCCGCGTCTGCCGCCCGAATCGCAAATGCACGCCGTGATGCACCAAACCTTGCTTCTTCAGCCGCTCTCCTACTCCCATCTCAGTCAGTAAATCGACCGTGCCCTGCTCCAGCACGCCCGCGCGCACACGCTCTTCCACGTATTCCCGCGCGTGCGATTCCAAAATCACCGACTCGATCCCATGCAGGTGCAGCAAATGTGACAGCACCAATCCCGCCGGCCCCGCCCCGATAATCCCTACCTGGGTTCGCATGTTTTCGTGTGTCCCGAATTCCTTTGACGCTGCGCCGCCACCCCATTAGGCTCTTCAACGTCTCGATTCCAGCGCGCATTGCGCGCGCCAGCTCGCGTTCGTCAGCCGAAAAGAGGTTTGCGATGTTCCAGCATCAACAACGCATCACCGTGCAGTGGAGCGATTGCGATCCCGCCGGCATCGTCTTCTTCCCAAATTATCTTCGCTGGTGCGACGACGTCACTTCCGGCCTCTTCGCCGCCGCCGGATTCCCCTTCCACACTTTGTTCCCCGAGCAGAAAATCATCGGGGTGCCCATCGTCGACGTCCGCATCCAATTCAAATCTCCCGCCGCCTTCGGCGATGAGCTGCTGGTCAAAACTTCCGTCGCCGAATTTCGCCGCAGCAGCTTTGTGGTCCAGCACCATTTCTACAAACAGGAAGCTCTCGTCGCCGAAGGGCAAATCACCCGCGTCTGGACCGCCGCCGATCCCGCGAAACCCGGCGCGATGAAATCGCTCCCGCTTCCGCGCGAAATCGTCGAGCGCCTGTCCAAAAATTCGTAGCGCGGCCCACGTCTCAAAATCTCACCACGCAAAAAATGCAGTTTCTTCTGGGCCCTGAAGCGCCACGTTCCATCGAAACCCGCCGCCGGCCCCCACTGCATCTTTCCGAGCGATCAAACTATTTCGTCGTTCAGCCGGAACCACCCGAAGCACCTCATCCGCTTCATTCGCCGCTTCGCCTTCAAAATAAACTCGCGTGTAAAGCGGCTTCAACAGTCCGCGCATGAATATAAAGACGCCGATATGCGGAGCCCACGCCTTCCCCGCTTCTCCGGCAACGCTTCCAGGCTGAACTGTGCGCAATTCAAATTTCCCGGAATCGTCGGTTGGTATCCTGGCGAAGCCGGTGAATTTCGCCGAACCCGCGGCGAACGCCTCGCACTTTTCCTCGCTGTAATTTCCTTTGGCATCCGCCTGCCAGAACTCCAACACCGCATCCGGCACCGGCTTGCCGTCGCCATCAAGCACCTGCCCGCTCAAAGTGATCGCCTTCCCGGAAATTCCCGGAAAAGTCAGGTCGGCGCGGTACAAATGCTCCAGCCCAATCACAAAAAACGGCCCCACCGTCTGGGACGCGCTCATTTCGTCTCCGCCGGCGTCTCTTCTCGGCCGCGCAGGACAATATCGAACCGATATCCCAACGCGTGCTCCGGCTGGGTCATCTCCCAATCGAATCGCGAAACCAGCCGCTGCCGCGCGCGCTCATCCGCGATACTGTTGTAAATCGGATCGAACTCCAGCAGCGAATCCCCCGGAAAATACATCTGGGTCACCAATCTCGTCAGCAATCCCGCCCCAAAAAGCGAAAAGTGGATGTGCTGCGGCCGCCAACCGTTGTAATGATTTCCCCACGGATACGCGCCCGGCTTGATCGAAATAAATTTATACCGCCCTTCCGCGTCCGTAATCGCCCGCCCGCATCCTGAAAAATTCGGATCGAGCGGCGCGCCATGCTGATCGACTTTATGCAGATACCGCCCAGCGGCGTTTGCTTGCCAGATCTCCACCAGCGCCCCGCCGACCCCGCGTCCATCTTCATCCAGCACCCGTCCGCTGACGATGATTCGCTCGCCCAGCGGCTCGCCCGCGTGCTGCCGCGTTAAATCGCCATCCTGCTCGCGAATCAGCGAATGTCCAAAAACCGGTCCGGACAATTCCGTCTTCGTGTGCGGCAGCAAAATCAACGGCTGCGTCGGCGCCCGCTTCACCGTCGACGCATACGCCGGATGCAAATACTCCGGCTGCGTCCCCAGCGCAATTTTTCGATAAGGTCGCGAATCGCTCAAATCTTCCTCTCGTCCATTCGTCGATATTCTATCGCAAGCAAAGCGGCCTAGCCGCCTCAGCCGTTCTTCAAACCAAAAAACCGCGGCACGCGCCGGCAATATTCCAGGTAAGCATCTCCAAATCGATTGCGCATCTCGCGCTCTTCAAATCCAATCGCCAGCCGCATCAAAATCGTCCACACCGCTGCCACCACCCACAAGCGCGCAGTTCCCGCCAGCAAACACGCCCCTACAATCGCCAAAAACGATCCTAGATATCGCGGATTGCGCATGCGCGCGTAAATTCCCTGCGACACCACTTCTCCGCCGCCCGATAATTCCGTTCGGCCAATAAATCGCGCCGTGCCCAAATCGCGCTGCGCCCGCTGGAAAAGCCAAAGCTCAAAAATCAGCAGCGTAAATCCCACCACCATCCGCCATGCCGCCGGATACTCGCGCAAAAATAAATCATGCCGCAGCGCGACCAGCGCGACGCCCACCGCCGGCCACGCCAGCAATCCCACCGCGTAAACCGCCTTCTGGTGTTTTCGCCAGTAGTGGATCTGCGGATGCACCACGAACCAGAATAAAGGTACCGGCAGCTGCAAAAACAAAACCGCCGCCGCGATCCATCGCACCATCGTCACCCGCGCATCTTAGTCCATGCCGCCTGCCGGCGCATCCCATCCCTCGACCGTGAAACCAGCGCCTCAGCCATTGACGATTCCCCCGTTTCGTTACACGATTCTTGGCGGCAAATTCGCCCAGGGGATTCCGATGCCTTCCACCAAGAAATTCGAGATGCTCGATACCGATAAAATGAATCCGCTGATCACCCGCCAGATGCTCAACGGCGACGACGCGACTTTCGCACGACTCGTGCTGTTGAAGGGCGCCATCGTCCCGCGCCATTTTCATCGTAGCGAGCAATACACCATGATTTTTTCCGGCGCCCTGAAATTTATCTTCGATGACGGCTCCGACACCACCGTCCGTCCCGGCGAAGTCCTGATGATTCCCGCCAATGTTCCGCACCGCGCCGAAGCCCTCGAAGACACCGTCGATTTCGATTTCTTCTCGCCTCGCCGCGAAGATTGGATCCGCAAAGACGACGCCTACCTGCGCGCTGGCGCCAAAAAGGAACAATAAAAAATGGATTTTGGACTGAAAGATCGCGTTGCCATCGTGGCCGCTGCCAGTCAAGGTCTGGGGCGCGCTGTCGCCGAGGAACTCGCCAAGGAAGGCTGCCAGGTTGCCATTTGCGCCCGCACCGCCTCCGAACTTCAGAAAACCGCCAAAGAAATCGAGGCCGCGAACGGCCGGCCCGTTTTCTACCAGACGCTCGATGTCACCCAACCCGAAGCCGTCGCTGCTTTCGTTCAAGCCGTCGATCAGAAATTCGGCCGCCTCGATATTTGCGTGACCAACGCCGGCGGCCCTCCCGCCAAAAAATTCGCCGACATCTCCCTCGACGAATGGCGCGCGGCGGTCGACCTAACCCTGCTCAGCAATGTTTTTTTCGCTCGCGAAGTCCTGCCGCGCATGAAACGCAACCGCTGGGGCCGCCTGATCACCATCACTTCGATTTCCGTGAAGCAGCCCATCGACGGCCTCATGCTTTCGAATTCGCTTCGAGCGGGCGTCGCGGGCCTCGCGAAAACTCTAGCAAATGAATACGCCGCCGACGGAATCACCGTGAACAACGTCTGCCCCGGCTACACCCTCACCGCCCGCCTCGAAGAACTTTTCGAGAAACGCGCCAAGGATTCCGGCGTCAGCTACGACCAGATGCTCAAGCAATCCGCCGCGGCCGTTCCCATCGGACGCATCAGCCGCCCCGACGAATTCGCCGCGCTGGTTGCCTTTCTCTGCTCCGAACGCGCCAGCTCCATGACCGGCACCACCATTCAGGTCGATGGCGGCCTCAGCAAAGGTCTGCTGTAGCCGAATGTCTGTTCGTCACCAGCTTATAACTACGAAACCGGACTTTCGCCGCGCGTATTATAATTTAGCGTTTGTCCGCAGCCTGATTTCCCCGCCGGAATACTGAGCGGAAACCTGAGGAGAATAAATGATTCGTGTTCGCCGCACTCGTTCGCTCTCTGCCATCTTCGCCTGCGCGCTCGTTCTCGGCGCCGCCTTCCTCTTCCCGCTGCTCGGCCGCGCCGACGAGCCCTATGCCCGCAGCCGCGACTACGACCTGCGCAACGTGAAAACCCATCTCTGGTTCGATACCGACCAGCGCAAAGTCCGCGGCGAAGTCACTCACTCGCTTTCCATGTTTCACGACGGCACCACCGAAATTCAATTTGATTCCGTCGCCCTCAATATCCAGGCCGTTCAGCTAGACGGCAAAGACGCCAAATTTTCCGTCACCGAAAATAATGTCGTCGTACAACTCAAGGCGCCTTCCAAGCGCGGCGAAACGCACGAAGTTTTCATACGTTACGATGGCCAGCCGAAAAAAGGCCTCTACTTCGTGCTCCCCGACAAGAATTATCCGAATCGACCCAAAGAAGTCTGGTCGCAGGGAGAAGCTGAAGACACCCGCTACTACATTCCGATTTACGACTATCCCAACGACCGCACCACTTCCGAAATGCTGGTCACCGTTCCCGCCACCTGGATCACGATTTCCAATGGCGACCTGCTCGGCGTCAAAACCGAACCCGACGGCATGAAAACCTGGGATTGGAAGCAGTCTCTCCCGCTATCCACCTACTTGATCTCCGTCGTCGCCGGCGAATTCGTCGAACACAAAGATTCCTGGAATGGCATGCCGGTGCGTTACGTCGTCCCGCGCGGCGATGAATCCAAAATCGAATCCACTTTCTCGCGCACCAAGGACATGATCACGCTGTTCTCCGAGAAGCTCGACGTGAAATATCCCTGGGCTCAATACGCGCAGACTTCGGTCAACGATTTCGTCGAAGGCGGCATGGAAAACACCAGCGCGACCACGCTCACTACTCGCGGCCTGGTTCATCCACAGCTAGCCGCCGAAGAACGCGAAGGCTCCGACAGCCTCGATTCGCACGAACTGGCCCATCAGTGGTTCGGGGACTTGGTCACCTGCCGCGACTGGGCCAATATCTGGCTCAACGAGGGGTTCGCCACCTACTTCGAGCATTATTGGGCGGAACAACACTACGGCGCTGATGAAGTCGCGTACGAATTCTGGCGAGAGCAAAATGGCTGGTTCCGTCAGAAGCGCCTCTACCCCGTTCCGGTCGTGCAGCGCAATTTCAGCGACAGCATCGAATACGCCGGAAACGTTTACACCAAGGGCGGCTGGGTGCTGAAAATGCTCCGCACCAAACTCGGCGACGATAATTTCTTCCGTGCCTTGCACTACTATCTCGAAACCAATCGCAATCAGAACGTGGTCACCGCCGATCTCGAAAAAGCTGTCGACCAGTCCACCGCCATCAACTCCGACAAATTCTTTCACGAATGGATCTGGCGCGCCGGAGCTCCCACCTACGACGTCAGCTACACCTACGACGACGCCGCGCACCAAATAAAATTGCTGGTGAAGCAGACTCAAAAAGTCGAAGGTATGGTCGACCTCTTCGATATGCCAGTGGACGTCGAAATCGCCACCGCCTCCGGCCGCGCCACCCACTCGATCGAAGTCACCCAGGCCGAAGAAACCTTCAATCTCCCGGCGTCTTCCGCGCCTCTGATGGTCCTCTTCGACAAGGGCGACAAGATTCTGAAGACGGTCGAATTCAAGAAAGACGCTCCCGCGCTGATCTATCAGCTCAAAAATGCTCAGGATGTTCCGGACCGCGCCGACGCCGTCGTGGCCCTCGGGCACATCAAAGATAATGCCGACGTCGTCGCCGCGCTCGGCAACGCCGCGCAACACGATTCGTTCTGGGGAATTCGTTCCGAAGCGCTCAAAGCTCTCGGCAAAATTGGCGGTCCTGACGCCGAAAAGCAGATCATCGCCGCCCTCAACGATGACAAACCATGGGTCCGCGAAGTCGCCGTCGAACAGCTCGGCGATTTCACCACCGATCCCGCGCTCGGGCCTCGCCTCACCCAAATCGCCGCGAACGATAAAGCCTATCGCGTTCGCGCCGCCGCTCTGGGCGCTCTCGGCCAGATCAAAGCTCCCAATGCCTACGATGTTCTGGTCGCCGCCGTGAAATCCGACTCTCCCGAAGACAAACTTCGCAACGGCGCTCTCGAGGGCCTCGGTTCGCTCGGCGACGATCGCGCCGTCCCGTTACTGTTGGAATGGGCCGCGCCCGGCAAACCGTTCGATTCCCGCAGCTCCGCCATCGGCGCCGTCGCCGGTCTCGATCTCAAAAACAAAGCGATCACCCAAGACCTAATTTCTTATCTGCAGGAACCCTACATCGATATCAAATTCTCGTCGCTCTTCGCCATCACCAAGCGCGGCGATGTCGACGCCATACCGGCCCTCGAAAATCTGGTCAAGTCCGGCGACCTCGCGCTCGGTACCGGCCCCATGGTCCAGATGCAAATCGACCAGATGAAAGCAAAAGCGGCAGAAAAAGCCAATCCCCAGGCGCCAAAGCCGCCCGCGCAGTAAGAGTAAATTGGAGAGAAGTGTACAGCAGGCACGTGGCCGGCGAAGTTTGCCCGGCCACGCGTTTGAATTCTCAGCCCGAAATCAAAATCCTCAAATCCCGCAAATTATTCCCGGTAGGTCCGGTCGCAATCGCGTCATCCAACATTCGGAAAAAATTGTAAGCGTCGCTCCGCTCCATATATTTTTTCCAATCCATTCCCGCCGCTTCCGCCCGCGCCAGGGTATCTCCATCCGCCACCGCCCCGGCGGCCGGACTATTCCCGTCGATCCCATCCGTCCCCGCGCTAAGCACCGTAATTTTCTTCCCCGCGATTTTTGGCACGCAGGTCAGAACGAACGCCGAATTCCTGCCACCCACTCCGTCTCCGGTCACCGGGCAGCTCAATTCCCCGCCGGATAAAATCGCCACGCGCTTCCCCGGATAATCCCGCTGCATCGCCTCCAGCTGGCTCAATAATTCGTCCGCGGCTTTTTCCAGCGGCCAGCCGTCGGTCTGATCGTCCGCCATGCAAAAAATTCCTTCGGCTTCGCAGCAATGATGCGAACGATGCACCAGGTCGTGCTCGCCCAGCAGCACTTCGAATTCCGCGTTCACGAACGCGCCGTCGCCTTCTTTCGGAGTTTCCTGTAAACGTCGCTGCTCGAAAATTTCCCGAATCGCCGCAGGCAACCGCTTGAGCAACTCGTATTGCTCCACCACTCGATGGGCGTCCGCCACCGTCGTCGGATCCGGAATCGTCGGTCCCGAGGCCAACGCCGATTCGTATCCGCCCGGTACGTCGCTCACGGCCAACGTCAATTTCCTCGCTCGCGGAGCGGCCAGCGCCAATCGCCCGCCCTTCGTCGCCGACAAATGCTTCCGCACCACGTTAATTTCTTCGATCGGCGCGCCGCAGGTGACCAGTGCCGCATGCAACGCCTGAAATTCTTCCACGCTCACGCCCGCGTCAAGCGGCGCCTCCACCATCGACGATCCGCCGCCGGAAATCAGAAACACCACCAGCGACTTCTCGTTGCAACTCGCTAGCCGATTCAGAATCGCCTTGCCCGCCGCAAAACTTTCCGCCGTCGGGATCGGATGCCCGCCCACAAAAATCTCCCACCCCGGCAAAGACGCGCCTGCGTCCTCGCTCGGTTCCGCCGCCGGTGGCCGCACCAAAATTCCGCGCACCGGCACGCGCCCGTGCACTGCGGCCTGAAATCCCCGCGCCATGGCCACCGACGCTTTTCCGTAAGCAATCGCTACAATTTCTCGAAATGGCCTTGCGGGTTGCCCTGAAGAAGAGGAACCACCGGAAAAAAGCTCGCTGCCCGCCACCCATCGCGCGATCGCCGCCGGAATATCGATCGCCGCCAGCGTCTCCCGAAAAATCTGCCGCGCCGCCGTTTTTGAATCGCGATGCGCCACGGTTACCGCAACCCCAACGCATCCTTATTTAACGCATTGGGCGGCGTGCGCCCCTCAAAAAACGCCGCAACATTATTCGCCGCCACCACCATCATCCGCGTGCGCGTCTCCACCGTCGCGCTGCCGATATGCGGAGTCAGAATCACATCGCGCCGCGCCATCAGCTTCGGATGAATTTTCGGCTCGTGCTCGAAGACATCCAACGCCGCCCCCGCAATCTTCTTATTCTCGAGCGCATCAGCCAGAGCCTCTTCGTCCACCACCGGCCCGCGCGAAGTATTAATCAAAAACGCCGTCCGCTTCATCTTGTCCAGATTCTCCCTCGAAATCAGGTGTCGCGTCGCCGGAGTCAGCGGCACATGCAAACTGACGAAGTCCGCCTGCTGAAAAAGTTCATCCTGGCTCACCAGCCGCGCATTCAATTCTGTTTCCACCTCGGCCGGCGCCTGCCGCGATCCCGAATAAATCACCCGCATCCCAAACCCCAGCGCCCGTCGCGCCACGCACTGCCCGATCCGCCCGAATCCAATAATCCCCAGCGTTTTTCCGTAAACATCTCCGCCCAGCAACTGATCGATCGCAAATCCCGGCCACTGCCCGGTCCTCACCCACGCGTCGCCCTCCACCAGCCGCCGCGCAATCGCCAGCATCAAGGCCCACGCCAGATCCGCCGTAGTGTCGTCCAGCACTCCCGGCGTATTCGTCGCGATTACTTTTTTCGCCGTGCACGCCGCCACGTCGATGTTGTCGTATCCCACCGAAACTGTCGACGCCACCCGCAACTTCGGCGCCGCGGCCAGCAATTCTGCATCCACCTTATCGGTCAGCACGCACACCAGCGCATCCTTATCCTCCACGCGCTTCAATAATTCTGCGCGCGGCATCGCTTCGGGCCCTTTCCAATATTCCACGTCCCCGGCTTTTTCCAGCACGCTTCTCGCCGCGGGATAAAAAAAACGCGTCGCCAAAATTTTGGGTCTATCCACGCTTCGTTACCTCATTTCAACACGCCAACTGCTCGCGCACCCGCGGCGTATCGCTTCCCTGCAGCCACTTCGATTGAGTAGCACACACCAACGCCACTTCGCAACGGCAGAGGACCACCACGGACCATCGAAAATAAGGAGCGAGCGCCAACACCGCTGATCACAATCGCTTCTAAATTTCCCGCGACCGTTTCGACCATTCCCACAACCCGCCCGTCACCGCGACCGGCAGTCGATGCCCCAGCTGGCGCGCCAGCATCACGATCTGTCCGCGATGATGCCCTTCGTGCGCCACAAAATAGCTGAGCACGTGTCCGACATCGAGCGGAAGGTTGCGCCACACATAAGCTTTAGCTCGCGGAATCGTCCCGCCGTGCTCGCATGCAAATTGCAGCAGCTTCAAAATTCCCGTCCCGCTGCGTTCGAGCGCCGACGCCAGTTCCTTCGGCTTCACCTTGTTCCGCTCGACGCTCTTCGGCGCCGCGATCCCAAATTCCGTGCCCAGCGTTCGGATCCAGGAGCACCGCGCATTATGGATGTGCGCGCCAATCATCCGAATCGTCCGGCGCGGCGATCCCGGCACCGCCGCATCCCAAAGATCGGAAGGCAATTGCTCGACCAGGAAAATCGTGGCGCGATTATTCGTCTTCCACGCTGCGAAAATCATCTTCTGCAGCTGCGCTGCAGACGCCGTATCGCTTTTCCGGCGCGCCTCAGTCATCTCAATTCTTCCGGCGATTCAGATCGACCATCAAAAACTCTTCCCACGCCTTGCCATCGCTCGATCTCTCACCGCGCCACGTAAAGTGATCCGGCGCGACGTTGGTGTAGGTTGCGCGCGTCAACCCAGGACCGGCCGGCGTATCCTTAATAACGTAGGAGAACGTCTTTTCATCCACGCGCCAGCCACCCAGCTCTTCCGATCCCAAATCCGTCCAGGTCCCCGACAGCGCGTTCAACCATTTCATCGTCCAGATTTTCTTCTGCGCGTCGTACGCCCGGATGTTCATTCCCAGCACCACCAGCTCACCGGTTTCAGACGTCATCCGGTATTCGTCCTCAATCGCATATCCGCCCAGAATGTAGCGCCCGTTCCAGGAAACCTGCAGAGTTTCGATCCGTCCACCCTCGCGCTTCAATTTCGCCTCGCCGCTCCACTTGCCCACCAAAAAAGCCCAGCGCGCCAATTCCGGAGGCGCCTTCGGATTCAACTTCTCGAGTTCCCGCGCGTCTTGCATCATTTTCTGATTGCTTTCCTTCGCGGTCCGCGCGAACAACAAAGCCGAACAACCCATTTCGCAAAATCCCACGCAAATCAGCAAGTTTCTCATCGCAATGCCGGAGATTCTACCACTCGTGTTTCTTATACCAACAGCAGCTCATATTCCAAGTGACTTGCTGCATAAGTTTTTCCCTTGTGCCACAATCCGCCCGTGAACCCGTTCCAGTTCTCCAGCAACGATTCGTGTCCGGATTACGCCCATCCCTCCCGCGTCCAATGGTCCTCGAACCGCCGCAAATGGAAATGGCCCGCCGATTATCGCGTCGCAATGAATTGGATTTTCGTTCTGACGATTGTCACCAGCGCGATGAATATTGCGCGCCATATTCTTTATCCTCACGCGGGGACCTTGCTTGGACACCTGCTGGCCGGACCAATTTTCTACTCCGCGATGATGCTTACCTCCGCCATCGCCTTGTGGGAGGCTTGGGAAAATGCGTCGTCGGCCAAAGCCTGGGCGATCGCCGCCAGCGCCTTCAATCTCGTGGTTTTCCTCAGACAGTTCGTTATTTCCATGCAGCCCACCGTCACCACCTGGGACCGCTATCGCCTCAGTTCGCTGATTGTGGGGGTCGTTGGAATCGTCGCGTTCTTATGGCCGGACCACCCGGCGCACGCCGCGAACCCCGCTCAACAAATTTCTGATCAAAATTAAGTTTCGCCGCGACGGGACGTTTCTGGGCGTGTCAAGCCGGCGCTCAGCTCCGCCGCTCGTTGACGGCCCTTGCGCCGCGCACCTATACTCAAGTCCAGCGCGTGCTTCTTGCTTGCCGTCGCGCCACAGGCATGAATTCCGGACTCCTCCGCGATCTCCAGTCTCTGCTCGGCGACGCCGCCGTCCTGCATCGTCCGGAAGAATTGCTGCTGTACGAATACGATGGCTCGGTCGAAATCGCGCGGCCCACCTGCGTGGTTTTTCCTCGTACCACCGCCGAAGTGCAGCGCATCGTTCAGCTCGCCAATCAGTATCAGACGCCGCTCATCGGTCGCGGCGCCGGCACCGGACTTTCCGGCGGCGCGCTGGCCCGCAACGGCGGCATCCTCACCGTTTTTTCGCGCATGAATCGCATCCTTAATATTGACGCGGAAAATCAGCGTGCCACCGTGCAGCCCGGCGTGGTTAATTCTGATCTCAGCGCCGCCGTCGCCCATCTCGGTTTGCATTTCGCGCCGGATCCTTCCAGCCAGAAAGCCTGTACCATCGGCGGGAACGTCTCCGAAAATTCCGGCGGCCCGCACACCCTGGCCTACGGCGTCACCACCAATCACACTCTGGCTCTCGAAGCGGTTCTTCCCGATGGCGAACTGATCCGTATCGGCAGTCCCGCGCTCGATCCGACCGGCTACGATTTGATGGGCCTCTTCGTCGGCTCCGAAGGCACGCTCGCGCTGATTACCGAAATTACCGTGAAGCTCACGCGTCTGCCCGAAACCGTAAAAACTCTGCTCGCCATTTTCGAAACGCTCGACGACGCCACCGAAACCGTCGCGGATATCACCGCGCGCGGCATCACTCCCGCCGCCTGTGAAATGTTGGATGGATGGACGCTGCGCGCCGTCGAAGCCTACGTCCACGCCGGATTTCCCCTCGATTGCGCCGCGGTTCTGCTCCTCGAAGTCGACGGCGTAAAGGAAGCCGCCGAGCAGCACGCCGAAGATGTCGCTGAAGTTTGCCGCCGGCATCACGCGCGCGAAGTTCGCGTGGCGCGCGACGCGGCCGAACGCGATCTGCTCTGGAAGGGCCGCAAAAACGCCTTCGGCGCCGTCGGCCGCCTTTCTTCCACTTATTACGTGCAGGACGGCGTGATCCCGCGCACCAAACTTCCCGCCACTCTGCGCAAAATTAATGAGATTGGCGAAAAATACGGCTTTCAGATCGGCAACATCTTCCACGCTGGCGACGGCAATCTTCACCCGCTGATTCTCTTCGACGCCCGCGACCCCGAACAATTTCGCCGCGTAGTCGCCGCGTCCGATGAAATCATCAAGTTTTGCCTGGAAATGGGCGGCGCCATTACCGGCGAGCACGGCGTCGGCATGGAAAAAGACCGACTGATGCCCCTGCTGTTTTCCGAAGCGGAATTAGATCTGATGCGCCGCGTTCGCGACGCTTTCAATCCGAAAGGTTTGCTGAATCCCGATAAAATTTTCCCATCGAAGAAAGGCTGCGGCGAAATCCACGTTCAGCCGTTGCCGCTGCAAGGCGTCGCGGCGATATGAGCGTTTCGAGTCCTGCCTCGCACTCTCGTTTTGCCGGCATCGTCGGCCCCACGTGCGTCGTCACCGAAGCGTCAAGCCTCGCGCAATACGCAATTGCCGGCGCCAACCCTGCCGTCGTGCTGCGGCCCGAATCCGTTGAGCAGATTCCTGAAATCATCAAGTTCGCCGCATCCGAAAAATTAGCGCTCGTCGTCACCGGCGGCCGCACCAAACTGGAAATGGGCCTTCCTCCTGAGCGATACGACGTCGCTCTCGATATGTCCGCGCTCAACAAAATTATTTCATACGATCCCGGCAGACCTCACTCTCAGCGTCGAAGCCGGCATTCCGCTCCTGCACTTGGCCAAAGCGCTTGGGAAGCATGGACAATTTCTCCCGCTCGCCGTTCCCTTTCTCGAACGCACCACCATCGGCGGCATCATCGCCTCCGGCGCCGACGGCCCGCTGCGGCAGTTTTACGGAACCGCGCGCGATTACCTGCTCGGTATCGAATTCGTCACCGGAGACGGCGTCGCGTCGAAGAGCGGTGGCCGCGTGGTGAAAAACGTAACGGGCTACGACATTCACAAACTGATGATCGGCGCGCTCGGCACGCTCGGCGTCATCGCTCGCCTGAACTTCAAAACATTTCCGTTGCCTACCGCGACGCGCGGTTTCGTCGCGCGCTTCCCTTCCGCCACACAAGCCTGCGAAATGCGGAATCGCATCGCCACATCGCCGCTGACCCCGCTAACTCTGGATATTCTCAGCCCGCGCGTTGCCGAGCTCTTCGCGAGCGAAGTGCCACCTTCAACGTTCGAACCGGAACCGATGCCACCCGACATTCTGTCGAGTGCCGAATGGACCGTCACCACCGGCTACTGCGGAAATGAAAAAATTCTGGCGCGCTACGAAACCGATTTGCGCCGGATCGCCGCAGACTCCGGCGCCACCGGCGTGACGATACTCGCCGAGAATCTCGCCCCAGCCTGGGCCCGCAAACGCGAATTTATTCCCATCGCTCTCGCCTCATCGCCGGCCACGACCATCGTCAAATTGAGCGTGTTGCCCGCGCGTATGAAGGACGCCCTCGCCGCTGCGCAAGCGGCAGCCGAAACAAATTCGCTGCCCTGGGTCGCACTCGCCAGAGGCGTCGGCGTTATTTATTTCGCGCTTCTGCCGTCCGACCAAAATCAAGACGCGTTCGCCCGGGCTCAAAAAACCACCGGCGCCATGCAGCAGGCCGCCGCGAAAATCGAAGGCAGCTCCACGATCCCGTGGTGCCCTGCGGCCTGGAAAAAGGATCTCCACATCTGGGGACCGGATCCGCGCAACGTCTCGCAAATGCAAAAACTCAAAAGCGTCTTCGACCCGCAAAACGTCCTCAGTCCGGGCCGATTCGTAGGCGGCATTTAGCTTGAAACGAACCTTTCGGGCTTTTCAGAAATTCCCAGCGGTGTGGCGGATCGCAAAAGTTAAACGAACCCTTCGGCCGCAATCCGCGTCTATCAACTCCGCGAGGTATTGAGCATGAAAATAGGAATTATTATTGTCGCGGTTTTGTATGCGTTTTCCGCGCCGGCGTTTGGGGCCGACAAGCCGGCCCAGAACTGGGTAGGAACCTGGGCTGCGGCGCCTATGGCGTGCCCGGTAAAATCCGGCGAACCATCCGCCGGCGATTCCACGTATCGCAACGTGATGCGGATTACGATCGGCGGCAAAGCTCTGCGAGTGCAGCTGACCAACGAGTTCGGCAACAGCAGTCTAACCGTGGGTTCCGCGCATGTCGCGATCGATGCCGGAGACGGCGCTATCAAGCCCGGCACGGATCACGCCTTAACCTTTGGCGGTCAGACCTCGGTAACGATTCCGGCCAACGGCCTGATGATCAGCGACGAAGTTCCGCTGGAGGTTGCGCCGTTATCCACACTATCGGTCGCGGTGTACGTCGCCGACCAGGAGATCGCGGCCCGAACCTGCCACGCCCTGGGCATGTCGACGAACTACGTCACCAAAGGCGATACCACCGGAGCGGCTGCGGGGAAAAATGTCCGCACGACTGACGAATGGAATTTCGTCAAGAGCGTGGACGTGATCGCGGACAAAAACGCCTTCGCGATCGTGACCTTCGGCGATTCGATCACCGACGGATACGGTTCAACCAAGGACGCCAATCATCGCTGGCCCGATTATTTTGCGGCTCGCTTGCAGAAAAATCCTAAGACCAGCCAGATTTCCGTGTTGAATGAAGGGATCAGCGGGAACCGAATCCTGCGGAACGAACTCGGGCCTAACGCCATCGCCCGCTTCGATCGCGACGTGCTGGCCCGCAGCGGGGTCAAATATCTGGTCCTCCTGGAAGGCATCAACGACGTAAAGTGGGATGACCCCACCCAACTCGCTTCCGCCGAAGAATTGATCGTCGGCATGTCCCAGCTCATCACCCGCGCCCACGCTCACGGAATTACGGTGTACGTCGCTACGCTGACCCCGTTTCAAGGAGACGACGAATACACCGAAAAGGGCGAGGCCGCGCGCGTCGCGCTGAACAACTGGATTCGAACTTCCGGCGCGCCCGATGCGGTCATCGACTTCGACCAGGTCACGCGCGATGCATCGAAGCCGAAGGCCTTCAACCCGCGATACGATTCCGGCGACCATCTCCATCCGGGTGATGCCGGGTATCAGGCAATGGGCGACGCCGTCGACCTCACCCTGTTTCAGTAACTCCACGCGGCGCGCATGTGCGGTTAGAATGGAGCAAGCCAGCGTGCGCGCTGAGCGACGAGACTGAATGCCATCGGATCCCACAACCGTGACGCCCGCGAAACCGGCCGGGCCGCAATCCCACGAAGAGGCGCAGCGCGAATTCCAGCTGACGCTCAGCGGATTCTCTGCGGTCGACAATCCCGAATACGCCGACTATTCGCGGTGCGTGCACTGCGGGCTGTGCGCGAACAACTGCCCGACCTACCGGCTCTGGGGGCAGGAGGCGGATTCGCCGCGCGGGCGGATTCGGCAGATGGCGTTGGTGGATCAGGGGCGCCTCGAGATTGGCGACTCCTTCGTCACGCACATCGACCGGTGCCTGAACTGCCGCAACTGCGAGACGGTGTGCCCGTCGGGCGTCGAGTACGGCAAGATCCTGGAACTGGCGCGGGCGCAGATCGAGCAGAAGTACAAGCGGCCGCTGCTAACGCGCATCGCGCGGGATGTCGTATACAGAAAGCTGCTGCCGTATCCGAAGCGGATCGCGCTGGCGGCGAGCGCGCTGAAGCTGTACCAGCGTTCCGGGCTCGCGGCGGTGGCGCGCGGGTCGGGGATTCTGCGGCTGCTGGGCTTGCAGAGCCAGGAGCGGCTGCTGCCGCGCATCGACTCCGAGTACTTCTTCGGCGAGCTGGGCAAGACGTTCCCGGCGACGGGAACGCGTCGCGCGCGGGTGGCGTTCTTCGGCGGCTGTGTCGCGCAGGTTACCTTCAGCGAGCTGAACCGCGCGACGATTCGGGTGTTGCAGGCCAATGGCTGCGAAGTGGTGGTTCCGGAAGCGCAGGGCTGCTGCGGCGCGCTCGCGGCGCACGCCGGTGTTCGCGACACGGCTCGCGAACTGGCGGAGCGGAACTTCGCGGCGTTCAGTGCAGATAGCTTCGATGCCATCATCAACAACGCTTCGGGTTGCGGGTCGATGCTGAAGGAGTATCCGCTGCTGTTCCCTGATGACGCGGAGGCGGAAGCGCGGGCGAAGGCGTTCTCGTCGAAGGTGCGCGACGTGAACGAGTTCCTCGCCGAGCTGGGATTGACTGCCGCGATGAAGCCGATTGCGGCGCGTGTGACCTATCAGGATTCGTGCCATCTGGTGCATGGGCAGAAGGTGCGCGAAGCGCCGCGGAAACTGTTGCGGGCGATTCCGGGAGTGGAGTTGGTGGAGATGCCGATGTCCGAGCAGTGCTGCGGATCAGCCGGGGTTTACAACGTGACTGAGAATAAGACTTCGATGGAATTGCTCGAACTGAAGATGGATTCGGTGAAGCAGACACGCGCGGAAATTATCGCGACGGCAAATCCGGGATGCATTTTGCAGCTGCGCGCTGGCGTCGCGATGCGCAAAACCGGGCAGGAAGTTTTGCACGTCGTCGAATTGCTCGATCGCGCGATGCAGAAGGCCTAAAAACTTTCGAGACGATTCTTTTTTGGGTTCGCTCTTTCCGGCCGCAAATCTCACAACAAAAAATCGCTGCGAAAATATTTCGCTGCGTCGTTTACTGTTCGACGGGCGGCGGCGGTGGCGCTGGGCCGCGACCACCGCCGTGGCGGCCATTTTGTTGCACCGTGTAATCGGCCGGGACCTGAAAGAGAGTGGCGGCCGGTTCCTGACGCTGAATATTGGACATCGTGAAACTGGTGTCGCCCATGCGGGGATCGGAGTGTTTGGTCATCACCACCATTTGGAGATCGGGTGAATACCAGCGCTCGGTGACGATCACGATGGGTTTGGAATTTCCAATTTGCCCGGCGGGGATGGTGCGGGTGTAGCGCGTGCCTTCAGCCGAAACTCCACCAATCGTCTGAGTGCCGAGCGAAGTGGTGACGACATCGTTTTGTCCCGCTTCCCTGACTCCAGCTCGGTCTTTTTCCTCACCGTTGCGGCGTCCCGGGGCTGGCATGACACGCGCGGTCTTGGTATCGACGTCGAGCATCGTGCGAGAGCCGGCAACCGGATCGTTCACGGAAACGATGTGCGGAGCGGGCTTACCGGATTCAGCCCAGGGCCCGAAGGCGGGCAAAGTCATGTCGCGGCGAGTGCGTCCTTGAGCGTCACGCGCGAGTGAACCGGTGGAGCTGCGCTGAATCACGTTGCCGTCGGCCAGAGTTTGCTTGGATTCGGTGGTGATGGTCGCGCTGAATGGCGCGCCGGTGACAACTTTATCGTCGAGGCCAGCCTGAAAGCCGACAAACTCCATGGCATCGGGCGGCATAGGGCCGTGGCCCATTCTTTCGAACATCGCCTTGGGCGGCTCCGGCGCGGAGGCGGCAGGCGCGCTCTGAGCGCGAGTCGACGAAGCTCCGACGGCACAGATAGCCAGCGCACAGGCGGCGCAAAGAACACGCGAGCGCATTTTTCGTCCCGAATCTTTCACTCCGAAATCAGCCAGCATTTTTTCCTCCGCTTCGTCCCGATCGTTCATGAGCATGCACAGAATAAAATTTGTTAGTCGGCCTGAGACACCAGGCGGATGGCCTGGGGCGTGCCATCTTCACTGACGATCATGTCCGCGGTCACGCGGTCGCCGGCTTCGAGGCCGTCGACGGGCAGTCCGTAGGCTTCGAGCGTGGAGCGCGCGAGAGTGACGCGCACCACCGAGCCGCCTTCAAGGGCGGATGGGTCGTCGGCATAGGGCAGCGGAACGTAGGCGGTGGCGTACTCGGTTGGCTCAGATGCGGCCGCCGCAGCCGCGTGATTCGCCGGGGCGGCGGTCTTCGCGCCAGTTCCGGCGTTCGTGGTGTTTGCGGTTTCCGTTTGCGAAGTGTTCACGCTTGAATTTTCGGTCGACGCTGCCGACGGTGCGTCGGGCTTTAACGTATTGGTGGCGACGCTCGGCGCTGGGGTGCCGGGAGCGTGCGGCAGGTTGCGCTGGTAGATCACCGAACCCAAAACCAAAAGCAGAACGGCGGCGATGCCCAAAGCTACGACCTGCCAGGTCATTTTCTGGCGCAGCGGCAGAACTGCAACCGACGTGGGTCGAACTTTTTGCGAATTCGCGTTGCGGAATTCTTCGAGCAGCGCGGCTTCGACGCGCGCGGCTGCGGGCATGCGCGAGGTTTCGCGGGCGATGCGCTGCAGGGCGAAGCCCAGCGATTCTTCTTCGACGAGCAAGACGCCGCAATCGCCGCAGCCTTCGGCGTGGAGCATGGCTGAATCGAAATTCGCCGCGCCGGGGGTGCCGGGGCGGTCGAGTTCGTGAAGCAGCTCGCGGAATTCGGCGCAATTCATAGGTCCTCGTTCGTCCATTACATCGTTTCCATTGTTCATGTGGTTCACCTGGCTACTCGGGCTACGGCCGACTTGCGCGTCGCCGGCACCGTGTCAGCTTCGCGCAATTTTTCGGTCAGCATGGATTTGGCGCGGTGCAGGCGGGAGCGCACGGTCCCAATGGGACATTCCAGCACGGCGGCCGCATCTTCGTAACTCATTTCGTCCATCTCGCAGAGAACTACAACTTCGCGATAATTTTCGGGCAGCGTGGCGATGGCCTGGCGGACGCGGCGGATATTTTCGCGCGAGACCAGCTCATCGCTGTGATCGGGAAACGGGGCGACATGCGAGTGGCCATTCCCGTTACCGTTTCCATTTCCGTTGGCCGAGCCGTTGCGGCTGACATGCGCGAGCATGATCGCATCCAGCTCTTCGGTGGTGGCAGGCAGCGGGACCGCGCCGCGTTCCTGATCCCATCGGCGGCGCAAGTGATTGCGCGCGATGCCGAAAAGGAAGCCGCCAAGCGTGCCGAGGGCTGGGTCGAAACGCTTGGCATCGCGTATCAGCGTCATGAAGACTTCCTGGGTTACGTCTTCGGCGATGGCGGAATTCCCGCACATGTGCAGCGCGAAGCGATAGATAGCGGGATGTTTACGCCGATAAAGCAGCGTAAAGGAATCCTCGTCGCCCGCGAGCATGCGCCGGACGAGCAGCCCGTCATCGATAGTTTCAGCCCCAGGTGCCATGTGAATTGGACGGCCTGCCGCGCGTGTCGTTACATATTCTCCGCAATCAGGGGAAGAGTTCCAAATAAATGTCGGCTGGGAGGAGGTGGGGGGCGGAGTTGCAACTGGCGGCGTGGGGGGCCGTAAAAATTGTCGATTAGAAATCATGGTCGGCGTTTGTTTTGTTGGGGTTGGGTGGTGTTTCTAATCGCGCGAGATTGAGGAAAAATTGTCGATTAGAAACGGGGGTAGTTGCAACTGGAGTGGGCGGGCCGGAATGGGCTAGGCTTTTTCTGATAGCCCAATGCGATTGGGTGAAAAAGTAACCAAAATAGGGCCGATTAGAAACCATGCCGGTCCTTTGTTA
This sequence comes from uncultured Acidobacteriota bacterium, assembly GCA_963711325.1. Classification (GTDB taxonomy): domain Bacteria; phylum Acidobacteriota; class Terriglobia; order Acidiferrales; family UBA7541; genus Palsa-295. The sequence continues at coordinate 1,897,165 of CAVQDR010000003.1, forward strand.
TGAGTGGGTTGGGGTGATTTCTAATCGCAGAAGATGCGATTAGAAAGTGTGGGTCGGGGATGGAGTCGAGTGCTGAGACTGTGGAACGGCGTGCGGACCGGGCTTGAAACGGATGGTTCATCGGTCGATCCTCCTGCCACCGCGTCCGTTGGTGCACCTGCACAACGTGGCGATGCATGATAACACGTTGGTATACGGTAGGTTCAAGTACACACGGCGAGATTTGGGGATTATTTTCATAGGCGGCGAGTGATTGTGGGCGCGGCATCGGGGGCGTGCCGCACCTCCGGCGCTCCGGAGATCTTCTTGTCTTTGTTTTCCCGGCCCTTACGGACCGGACTGACCTATGCCGCCCCTCCGGGGCTGGTGCGTGATGCGGCGTGGATTGCGGAGGCGCTTCGCGCCGGGCGTTTTGTAGCGTGGGCCGCTGCGGAAAAGCGGTGGCAGAGCCACCGCACTCCAAAGTGGGCTGGGCTTGGTTGGCGTCGCTAACGCTTCGCGATGCGGGTTGGGGCGGGCGGCGCGCGCTTCGCGCTGCGGGCGGAAGTTGAGGCTGCGGTTTGGTTTTGTTGGCGCGGCAGAAGCGTTATGGGCACCTCGGGCACGGTTGGAGAGTTGCTGTAGTCCTCTTCATTTAAGTAACTGCTGATGTGGCGGTTTTATTCCCCGGTTTACAACGTTTTCAGGCGTTTCGATTCCCTTTCGAGTTTTTCAGTGGCGTGAACGTTCCGGGCTGATTGCGCGATACGCGTAATTATTTTTCGGAGCGTGGAATAAAAATCGGGCGAGGGCGGTTTTGATAAGTGAAGGACGCAGCACAACGAAATAAAAAAAAGGAGAAAGACAATGAAGATGATGGTGGCGGCTTTGATTCTGGCAAGTTTTTCGGGGGCGGCGGCGAAGGGCAACACGGCCTACCCGAATGGGAAGGTGGCCGAGTTTGTGGTGGAGAAGCTGGAAGTGAACTCTTTGCCCGCCGCAATTCAACCGAAAGCGGAGAAGGGCAAAAAGACGCTGAGCGATTACGGATATGTGACCGAGAAAATCGACAATCGCGAAGCAGTGCTGAAGGCGCCGAAAGGGGCTGCGGAGATCGCGCTGAACGTGCTGGAAGAGAGTCCTGCCGGGATTTATGTTTGCGTCAGCGGCAAGAGCCAGGCTCGCAATGCGGAACAGATTCAGCGGGTGTACCTGTTGCGCGCGAAAAATTCAGATGGGCTGCTGCACGGGCGGGAAGCATCGAAGGAATTTGCGGGCTGCCCGGTGGTTGGTGGGCAGACGGAATCGGGTGGCGATTAATGGAGCAGCGAGTTGGATCGATCCAAAGAGGGTTCGAGGGACGCCCGGCTCCGGCCGGGCGTCTTTTCTTTTGCGATTGACGCGGGAGAAGCGCACCGGCTGGGCGGAGGCGCTTTGCGCGGGTGAGTTCGCTTGGACGTTACGAAGGCTCGCGCGAGAACATTGCGCGAAAGGAAGAAGGCGACGAAGCGAATTTTATATTGGAGCTGAGGCTCCGACCCCCTAAACGGCGCGGTGGACTTGGGCACCTCGGATATTCTGAATTTAAACCCGCACCGTTTGCTTGGGGCAACGGCGCAAAGAGTGCGGCACCCGGAAAATCAGATACGCGCGGCGCGGGTGGATTGGGATTTTGGCGGTAAACTTTGGGCGTGAGAATTTTTGTGGTTCGCATCTATGGGAGATTGCGTTTGGGGTGGCGCGTCGCGGCGATTTTGGCTCTGTGGTGTGTTTGCTTTTGTGGTGTGGCGTGGGGGCAGGGTGGGCCGCCTTTTTATACGAACGATCCGGGGACGCCGGGGAATAAGCAGTGGGAAATTAATTTGGGGTACATGCCGTTTCTTTACAGCGGGTCGTCGATTACGCATACGCCGGACGTGGATATTAATTTTGGATTGGGAGATCGGATTCAGCTGACGTTTGAGAATGCTTATTTGCGGGTGTGGGATCCGGCGGCGGGGACGCGGTATGGGTTGGGGCAAGACCAGCTGGGATTCAAGTGGAGATTTTACGACAGCGAAGAGAAAGGATTAGCGATTTCGGTGTTTCCGCAGGTGTCCTTGAATAATCCGAATTCTTCGGTGGATCGCGGGATTACGCCGCGCGGGGCGAGTTTGATTTTGCCGGTGGAATTTTCGAAAAAATTGGGGCCGATCAATTTGAATGGGGAGGTTGGCTATAACTTCGTGCATTTGGGCGGAGATGGTTATTTAGCGGGCGTGGTGGCGGGGCACGATTTCAGCCGGAATTTGGAGATGGATGCGGAGTTTTATGCGGTGGGCGCGTTACGTCCGGCGGTGCATTCGAATACGTTTGGGATTGGAGCGCGGTACAAGATTCGGCCTCCGTTTATTTTGTTGTTGATGGCGGGGAGAAGCGTAGAAGCGGCGCGGAATGGGGAACCTTATTTTGTGGGGTATTTTGGGATGCAGTTTTTGCTGCCGGTGAAGGCGTTTGAGAAGGAATGATTAAAGATTTAACACAGAGGACACAGAGAAAGGCAGGAGAGCACGGAGACGTGCGAGGTGGCGTTTCGCGCCGGCGGGTTGTGCGCTATGGGGAACCTTTAGGGTGGTGGAGGCGTATAGCCTAGAGACGGCAGCACTACGGGAGCTCACTTGAGGAATTTGCTGCGGGACGCGCGGTTGGGTGCGCGAATGTTTCGGAAGAATGTTGGGTTTACTTGCGCGGCGGTGGCGGTTTTGGCTTTGGGGATTGGGGCGAACGCGGCGATTTTCAGTTTGGTGAATGCATTTCTGTTTAAGCCGCTGGTGATGCAGGCGCCTTCGGCGCTGGTGGGAGTGTATAGCCGGGACACGCGGAAGTCGGAGTACCGGGCGTTTTCGTATGCGGATTACACCGAGTTGCGCGGCGATGCGCAGCGTGGAACCGACGGCGCCGTGTTCAGCAGTTTGATGGCGCACAATTTAGCGATGGTTGGCCTCGCGGACGGCGGCGGCGATACGCGGCGGGTGTTCGCGGACATGGTGTCGTCGAATTATTTTGCGACGTTTGGCGTGGGACTTTCGCAGGGGCGTTCGTTTACGGCGGAGGAAGAGCGGCCGGGCGCGGGCGTGCCGGTGGCGATTGTGAGTTATTCGTACTGGAAGAAAAATGGCGCGGATGCGCAGGCGTTGGGGAAGACGCTGCAGATCAACGGACGGATCTACACGGTGGTCGGAGTGACGCCGCGGGGTTTTACGGGTACGACGGCGATGATCAGCCCGGAGCTTTACTTGCCGCTGGGCGTTTACGAATCGGTGGTGAATGATTTTGACGGGCGCGGGCGGGCGCTGAGCGCGCGGGACAATCACGCGCTGCTTTTGGTGGGGCGGCTGCGGCCGCGGATGACGCAAAAAACCGCGGACGCGGCGTTGGGGACGGCGGCGGCGCAACTGGCCAGCGCGTATCCGGCGGAGGATAAGGACCAGACTTTTATTGTGCGGCCATTGTCGCGCATGGAAATTTCTACCGATCCCGGGAATGATTCTGAATTGGTTTTGCCGGCGACGCTACTGCTTGCGGTGGCAGGGATCGTGCTGCTGATCGCTTCGCTGAATGTGGCGAACATGATGCTGGCGCGCGGGACTACGCGGCGGCGAGAAGTAGCGATTCGGCTGGCGCTGGGCGGAAGCCGCGGAGATATTTTGCGGCAACTGATGGTGGAGGGGTTGCTTTTGGCGATGGCTGGCGGCGCGGCGGGATTGTTGCTGGCGTTTTGGTCGACGGGAGCGCTGGTGCGGTCGCTCGCGCATTTGATGCCGCTCGATATTGTGTATTCGGCGGGGCCGGACGTGCGGGTGCTGGCGGCGACGATTGGATTTTGCGTGCTGAGCACGATTTTATTTGGGTTGGGGCCGGCGTGGAATTTGTCGCGGCGGAGTTTGGTGGGGGACATCAAGGTTGGGGACCATTCGGATTTTCAGACGGGGCGGCTGCGCGGGATTTTTTCACGAAGGAATTTGCTGGTGATGGGGCAGATTGCGCTTTCGCTGGTTTTGCTGAGTGCGGCGGGGCTTTTTGTCCGGAGCGCGGTGCATGCGGCGCGGTTGGAGCCGGGATTTCGGGTGAACGACGAAATCGTGGCGGAGGTGGATGCGAGTTTGGCGGGATACAACGAAGCGCGCGGGCGCGAGGTGTATCGTGCGATCGAGGAGCGGCTGCGGGCGACTCCTGGCGTGGAGTCGGTGAGTCTGGCGGCGACAGTTCCCTTCGGGATGTTGTCGCTGGGGAAAAAGGTGCAGCGGTCGAGCGATGCGGCGGCTTCGGGTGGCGCGTCTGCGGGATCGGCAACGAAGACGGGGACGGAAGTGGAATGCCGGTACAACGTGGTCGGTAGCGATTATTTTTCGACGCTGCAGATTCCGTTGCAGCGCGGGCGGGTGTTTTCGGCTGCAGGATGCGGACGGCGCGCAACGCGTGGTGATTTTGGATCAAGAAGCGGCGCAGCAATTGTGGCCGGGCGGCGATGCGGTGGGCCAAAGTGTGCGGCTCGGAGCGGGAGACGGCAACAGCCGCCGGGCGATGCGGAAGTGGTGGGAGTTGTGGCCAACGTGCAGGAAGGCGTGACGGGAAAACGCTGGCCGGCGCATGTGTATGTGCCTTTCGGGCAGGCGTACCAGTCGGACATGCAGATTCATCTGCGGACGGCGGCGATGGGGCCGGAGGCTGAGGCGCAATTGCTTTCGACGGTGCGCGGAGAAATCCGCGCGGTGGATCCGAATTTGCCGGTGCTGGCATTGAAGACGATGCGGAATCATCTCGATAGCAGTTTCGATGTGTGGGTGGTGCGGACCGGGGCGCGAATTTTTATGATTTTCGGGGGCGTGGCGTTGTTGCTGGCGGCGATCGGATTGTATGGCGTGCGGGCTTACAACGTGGCGATGCGAACGCGGGAAATTGGGATACGAATGGCCCTCGGAGCGAGTACTGCGGATGCGGTGCGGATGTTGTTGCGGGAAGGGATGGCTTTGATGGCGGTGGGGGCGGGTGTGGGGTTGGTGCTTTCGGTGGCGGTGGGCAAGGCGTTGTCGACTTTGTTGTATCGCGTGGATAGTTTTGATCCGGTGGTTTTGGTGGGGGCGCCGGTTTTGCTGGGAGTGATTTCTTTAGTGGCTTGTTATATTCCGGCGCGACGGGCCGCGTTTTTGGATCCGATGGTGGCGCTGCGGGACGAGTGACGCGCAGGACTGGGCAAGAAGTTCACATCGAAGAGAGATGCTTCGTCGGCCGTCGCGGCGGCCTCCTCTGGACGACGGCCAAGTGCGGTTTGGTCGTTAGGACCATAAGGCTAGGTGAAGTGGATCGGTGAATTAGCTCGGCTTGACGGCCCCCCTTTCTAATCCCGTCCGGTGCTCCGGTATGAGGGATTCCCTGTCTTGACCAATTCGATTCGTTTCAATACCGTAGGTCCGACTGAAGCTGCGCGTGTTGAGTCTGCTGGGACTGTTGAGACTGTTACCGGGGAGGAATTTGATGCTCGAATTTGATCCGCACGTTTTGGATGAGAAACCGGTTCCTCCGCCGGAAGAGTTTAGTAAGAAGGCGCACGTTAAGTCGCTGGAACAGTACCGGGAGATGTACGCGGCGGCTGCGGCGGACCCGGAGGCGTTTTGGGGAGAGCAGGCCGCGAAGCTGCTGGATTGGGACGAGGCGCCGACCAAGACTTTGGAGTGGAATCCGCCGCACGCGAAATGGTTTGTGGGCGGGAAGCTGAACGTTTCGTACAACTGTTTGGACCGGCACCTGGAGAAAAACGGGAATAAGCCGGCTTTGATGTGGGAGGCGGAGGACGGATCGACTTTGCAGCTGACGTATGCGGAATTGCACGAGCGGGTCTGCAAATTTTCGAATGTGCTGCAGGGATTGGGAGTGAAGGCGGGAGATTGCATCGCGATTTATATGCCGATGATTCCGGAGATCGCGATCGCTTTGCTGGCCAGCGCGCGGATTGGAGCGGTTCATTCGGTGGTGTTTGGAGGTTTCAGCGCGACGGCGTTGGCGGATCGGATTGCGGACTGCAAGGCGAAGGTTTTGATTACAGCGGACGGAAGTTTCCGGCGCGGGAAAATGCTGCCGTTGAAGGATACGGCGGACGAGGCGCTGAAAAAATGCCCGACGGTGGAGAGGTCGATCGTGGTGCAGCGGACGAAGCAGGATGTGGCTTGGCAGGAGGGGCGGGATTTGTGGTGGCACGAACTGGAAGAGGCGGCGCTGAAGGAATCGATCGCGCGGCCGTTTGATTCGGAGCATCCGCTTTATATTTTGTATACCAGCGGGACTACGGGAAAGCCGAAGGGCGTGCTGCATACTTCCGCGGGATATTTGTTGGGCGCGACTTGGACGACGCGGCTCGTTTTCGATTTGCGGGATGAGGATATTTACTGGTGTACGGCGGATATTGGCTGGGTGACCGGGCACAGTTATGTGATTTACGGGCCGCTATCGAATGGCGCGAGCATTGTGATGTACGAAGGCGCGCCGGATTTTCCGCGGAAGGACCGGTTCTGGGAAATCATCGAGCGGTACAAGGTGACGATTTTTTACAGTTCCGCCACGGCGGTGCGGGCTTTTATGGCGTGGGGCATGGATTGGATCACGCCGCACGATTTGAGCAGCCTGCGATTGCTGGGGACGGTGGGAGAGCCGATCAATCCGGCGGCTTGGAAATGGTATTTCGAAGCGATTGGAAAAAATCGCTGCCCGATTGTAGATACCTGGTGGCAGACCGAAACGGGCGCGATCATGATTTCGGTTTTGCCGGGAGCGACTCCGGCGAAACCGGGATCGGCGACTTTGCCGCTGCCGGGAGTGGCGGCGCGCGTAGTGAATATGAAGGGCGAGGCGGTGGCTCCCGGCGAGACGGGATATTTGGTGATCGAGAAGCCGTGGCCTTCGATGCTGCGAACGATTTACGGGGATGATGAGCGTTACGCGAAAGAATATTGGAGCAAAATTCCGGGTGTGTATTTCGCGGGGGACGCGGCGCAATGCGACAAGGATGGATACATCTGGGTGCTGGGGCGGGTAGACGACGTTATTAAGGTTGCGGGCCACCGGCTGAGTTCGATGGAGATTGAAAGCGTGTTGGTGAGCCATCCGGCGGTGGCGGAGGCGGCGGTGGTGGCGCGGCCGGATGAGATTAAAGGCGAGGCGATCGTTTGTTTTGTGGCGCTGCGGGTGGGATTTGAGCCGTCGAAGGATTTGCGGGACAAATTGATGGATCACGTGGCGACTACGATTGGATCGATTGCGCGGCCGGCGGATGTGAGGTTTACTCCGCTGCTGCCGAAGACGCGGAGCGGGAAAATTATGCGGCGATTGCTGCGCGAATTGGCGACGAAGGGCGCGGTTTCTGGGGATACAACTACGTTGGAAGATATGGCGGTGATTGAGCGGTTGGTGAAGGCGCAGGCGGACGACGAAGAATAGTTTCGGCCCGCGGCAGACATTGGTGCTGCGGCAGATATGGCGGTCTGAAGACCTCCGCTACAACGGCAACTTCAAAGGATGCTTCCATTGAAAATTAGGCGAATGGCGGTGGGCGTTTTTGTCACCGCGATCTTGGTCGGCGGTGGCGTGTCTGCGTTGCTGCGGGCGCAGGACCAGCCGGCGGATACGATTCTTTTTAACGGCAAGATTTTTACTTCGGATAGTTCCCTGCCCTATGCGCAGGCGGTGGCGATTCGCGGCGAGCGGATTATTGCGGTGGGCGATTCGGCTACGGTGAAAATGCTGGCCGGGGCGCAGACCAAGCAGATCGATCTGGGCGGGCGCACAGTGATTCCGGGCATTAATGACGCGCACAATCACGTGGATTTGCATGCGGTGAATGAAGTGGACGTCGAGACGAAATCGATGAACCCGAGCGCGGCAGAAGTGAATGCAGCGATTACGGCGGCGGCCGCGAAGGCGGCGCCTCATGCGCTGCTGGTGGTGGCGATCGGCGGGACGGTTTTTGGGGATGTATCGGTGAATCGCGATTCGCTCGATGAGGTGGCGCCGGCGAATCCGGTGGAGCTGGAGACGTTTACCGGTCACGGATTTATTTTGAATTCGGAGGGGTTGAAGTTTTTTGGAGTCGAGGAGAGTTCAAAGGATCCGCTGGGCGGAAGATACGAGCGGGATGCGTCGGGACGGCTGACTGGGGTGGTGCGGGAATACGCTGGCTTGGACATGCAGCGATATGTGTCGAACAAAGTTTCGGATGCGGACGCGGTGGCGCAGTTACGGCCGACGTTTGACGAGGCGGAGAAGTTCGGAATTACGACGATTCAGGATATGTCGGACGGGACGCCGCCGGAGCGGGATGTGAAACTTTTCGAAGAAGTGCCGGTGCAGATTCGGGTAAGGATCATACGCATGCCGGGAACGACGGCGGCGGGGCGGGACATTTTGGAAGGGCAAGGGATGCCGCGGCATCCGAGCGAATTGATTACGGTGAGCGGAACGAAGTGGATGCTGGATGGGGTGCCGGTCGAGGGGACGTTCACGCCGCGCGGGGAAAATAAGATGCCGGCGGCGCCGCCGTTTGACGTGATGTTCCGGACTTTGCCGCTGACTTTTTCGGAGAAAGAGATTGCGGCGATACTTCAAGAATCTTTGAAGAATGACGATCAGTTGATGGTGCATGTTTCTGGATACGTTTCGGCAAAAGCGCTGTTGGATGCGATGGACGCGAGCGGCGGCGTGGCGGTATGGGGCAAGCGGCGGGTGAGGATCGAGCATGGTGACGGGCTTTTTGCGGACTTGGTACCGCGGGTGAAGGCGTACGGAATCGTGGTGGTGCAGAATCCTTCGCATTTCGTGCCGTTTTTGGCCAATCAAAAAGATCTTTTCAAGGAGAGCCAGGCGCTGAAATCTTTGATGGCGGCGGGAATTCCGGTGGCGCTGGGCTCGGATGGGCCGACGAATCCTTATTTGAACATCATGTTCGCCACGCTACATTCGAACCACACGTCGGAGGCGATTACGCGGGAGCAGGCGGTGGTGGCGTATACGTTGACTTCGGCGTACGCGGAATTTGCCGAGAAAGATAAGGGCAGCATTACGGTGGGCAAGCTGGCGGATCTGGCGGTGTTATCGCAGGATATTTTTACGGTGCCGGTGCCGGGGCTACCGAGGACGGAATCGGTTTTGACCATGGTGGGCGGGAAGACGGTTTATGATTCGGGGGCGCTGAAGATGACTGGCGCGAAAAATTGAGGCGCGGATTGCGGCGGATTTCGAGTGTGGCGGCGGTGGTTTTTGTTTTTGTGGTGGTGGCAGTTCCCTCCTTGTTGGCGCAGCAGAAAAAAATAAAAGTGATTGCGGATCAGGATAGCGGCGGGCCGCAGGGCACGAATGTTTTGTCTTTGTTCATGCTGCTGCGCGCGCCGGAGATCGATTTGCTGGGGATCACGACGGTCAGCGGAGATCAGTGGGTCGAGCCGGCGACGGTTTTTGCTTTGTGGGCTACGGAGCAGGCGGGGCGGACGGATGTGCCGGTGATCAAAGGCGCGGAAAATCCGCTGGTGAATACGGCGCGCGAAGCGGAATTGCGCGAGGCGTTGTACGGATCGTATGTGGGATGGCACGGATCGTTTAATCCGGACGCGCCGAAATCGAGCGAGACGTGGGCGCCTCCGGGTGGATTTCCGAAGGTGAAGGCGCGGGCCGGGCGCGCGGCGGATTTTATTATCGATACGATTCATGCGAATCCGGGCGAGGTGGTTTTGTATTGCGCGGGGCCGCTGACGAATATCGCGCTAGCGGTGCGGATGGATCCGACGATCGTCGCGCAGGTGAAAGCGATTTACATTATGGGCGGAAGTTCGGAGGGCGGGCCGGAGTTGAATTGGTGGTGGGATCCGGAGGCGGCGTCGATTGTATTGCACGAGCCGTGGAAGGAAATGGTGGTGACGCCGTTTGAGGCTGGGGCGCAGGTGTGGTCGAACGCGGCGTTGATGCAGAGGATTGTGAAGGGCGGCGGGCCTTTGGCGGGGATGGTGAAGAAAGTTTATTTGGATGCGGCGGCGCCGGCGGGGACTTCGATGTGGTCGATGATGTGGGATGAGGTTTTGGTGGCTTCGTTGATCGATCCGGCGGTGATTAAGAAGTCGGAGACGATGTGGCTGGATGTGGATATTGATCATGGGCCGAAGTATGGGTACACGATGGTTTGGAAGAAGCCGGATGGGATGCCGAAGTTCTTTTTGCCTTATAGCGGGCCGGGTGGGCCGGATGTGGCGAAGTGGGAGGGGCATTTGAAGGCGCCGGCGTGGTTGAGTCCGGCGAGCGTGCAGATGGAGGTGGATGAGGAGAGGTTTGAGGATTTGTTTGTTAGGGTGATGACGCAATAGGGTGTGGCGATGGTTCGGCGCGAGCAAAGATTTAACACAGAGGACACAGAGAAAGGCAGGAGAGCACGGAGACTGCGCGAAATGGGTTAAGCGTGTCGGAGAGTTGGAATCTAAACCCGCACCCTTTGCTGTGAGGCAGGGCGCAAAGAGTGCGGCACCCGGAAATTCTGAGTCAACGGCTAGGGCGGGGCTGAGGCCCCGCCCTTTTTTTGCGCTGCGAAGCGTGCCGCGCCTTGCGGCACGCTTTCTTTTTAGACCTGGGCCATGCCGCCGTCGACGAAGAGTTCAATGCCGGTGATGAAGCTGCTGTCGTCGGAGGCTAGGAAGACGACCGGTTTGGCGATTTCGCTGGCGTTGCCGATGCGGCCTAGGGGGACGGCCGCGACCATGCCGGACTTGAAAGCTTTGAGTTGATCTGGATCGGCGAAGAGATTGTCGGCGCCGGGAGTTTCGATGGGACCGGGGCTGACGATGTTGACGCGGATCTTGCGGTCTTTGAGGTCGGCGGTCCAGGATCGGGCGAAGGAACGGACGGCGGCTTTGGTGGCGCTGTAGACGGTGAATGCCGGGATGCCTTTGATTCCGGCGATGGAGCCATTGATGATGATGGAGGCGCCGTCGCGAAGGAGCGGGAGAGCTTTTTGTACGGTGAAGAGGACGCCTTTCACGTTGATGCCGAATTCCTTGTCGAATTGGGCTTCGGTGACGGCGGCTAACGGGGCGACGCTGCCGCCGCCGGCGTTGGCGAAAATAATATCGAGATGGCCTTTCTTTTCTTTGATGGTGGTGACAACGCGGTCGAGGTCGGAGAGTTTTGAGACGTCTCCTTGAACGGCCGCGATGTTCTTGCCGATTTGTTTTACGGCAGCGTCGAGTTCGGGCTGGCGGCGTCCAGTGATGAAGACGTAGGCGCCTTCGGCGACGAATTCTTTGGCGGTGGCGAGGCCGATGCCGCTATTGCCGCCGGTGATGAGAGCGATTTTTCCTTCTAGTTTTCCCATGACGATCTCCCTGCTGCGATATTTTGGATTTTATGTATTTGGAAAAAGTCAAACGGGCTGGAGCGATGTCGTTCCAGCCCGTATTTTCGGTGGCGCTGCGGATTAGCGGAGGCCGCCGGTGACGAGAATCTGTTCGCCGGTGATCCAGCGGGAGTCGTCGGAGGCCAGGAAGACGGCGACTGCGCCGATGTCGTCGGGTTGGCCGGCGCGGCCTAGCGGAGTCTGGGAGACGAGACCCTTTTCGAAATCGGAGCCGATGAAACCGGCGGAGTGGGTGCCTTCGGTTTCGACGATGCCGGGGTTGATGGAGTTTACGCGAATCTTTTTGGGGCCGAGTTCTTTGGCGAGGACGCCGGTGATGGCGTCGACGGCGCCTTTGGTGGCGGTGTAGACGGCGGAATTCGGCGGCGTGATGCGGCTGACGCCGGAGCCGATGTTGATGACGCTGGCGCCTTCGCCGAATTGTTTGGCCGCGGCTTGGGTGGTGAGCAGAACGCCGAGGACATTGAGATTAAAAATTTTGTGGAATTGCGCTTCGGTGACGGCCTCGAGCGGACCGAATTCGTAGACGCCGGCGTTGTTGACCAGGATGTCGACTTTTTTGTAGGCCTTTTTGGCTTCGGCGAAAAGCTTGTCGATGTCGGCTTGCTTGGAGACGTCGCCTTGGATGGCGACGGCTTTGCCGCCCTTGCCGACGATTTCATTCACGACTTTATCCGCGCCTTCTTTGCTGCTGGCGTAATTGACGACGACGGAGGCGCCGTCAGCGCCGAGATGCTTGGCGATGGAAGCGCCGATGCCTTTGGATGCGCCGGTTACGAGTGCGACTTTGCCTTCGAGTTTCTTGGACATGAGAACGATCTCCTATGCGGCGCTTGTTGGGCCGTGCTGTAAGAGATGTGGCGGGCGGGGCCGAAGGTGCAGATTTTTTACCGCTCGGTACACAATAAGCGTATGGTGCTGAATATGAAGGGCGTAGGACGACGGAAAAGGGCGGTTAAGACGGCGCCGGAATGCAGAGTGGTCGGGCGGCCGCGCGGTTTTGACTGCGATGTGGCTCTGGATGCGGCGATGCGGGTGTTTTGGAAAAAAGGGTATGAGGCCACTTCCCTTTCGGATCTGACGGCGGCGATGAAGATTGAGCGGCCGAGTTTGTACGCGGCGTTTGGGAATAAGGAAGCGCTGTATCGCAAAGTGTTGGACCACTACGGGTGCACGGCCGCGCAATTTGCGGAGGAGGCGTTGAAGCTGCCGACCGCGCGGGCGGTGGTGGAACATTTGCTGATGGGGAATGTGGACGTGATGTCGGGAGCGAAGAATCCGGCCGGATGTTTGATGGTGCAGGCCGCGATTTCGGGCGGAGATGAATCGGAGGCGATACGGAAGGAGATAGCGGGGCGGCAGCAAGGCGCGGAGGATGCTTTGCGGAGGCGTTTGGTGAGGGCAAAGGCGGAGGGTGACCTGCCGAAGGATGCGAATCCGGCGGATCTGGCGAGTTACGTTTTTACGGTGGCACATGGAATGGCGGTGCGGGCCAAGAGTGGGGCGACGAAGGCCGAGTTGCGGCGGGTGGCGGAGGTGGCGTTGAGGGCGTGGCCGAGTTAATCGTGGTGGCGCTTCGCGCTGGAGAACGCGGTTGGCGCGGGCGGCTTCGGAAAAGCGGTGGCAGAGCCACCGCACTCCAAAATGGGCTGGGCGGTGCGATCGCGGAGGACGCTCCGCGATTTTTTTTTGGGGTGGGCTGCGCGCGCTTCGCGCTGAATTGTTAGGGCTTGGGTCGGGGTTAGGTTTTATCGGGGCGCATCATGTTGGCGGCCATTTTTGCTACGAGGCTGCGGGGGGCCAGGCGCTGGCTTTCTTTCATTAGGTTGTTCATGAAGCCGGAGATTACGTAGGATTTGCCGGCGGCCATGGCTTCCAGACCTACGCGGGCGACTTTTTCAGGGGTTTCGGCGGAGCGGAAAATGCGGTCGGGTTGGTCGGCAACTTTTTGAAATTCGGTGTTGGTGCTGCCGGGGCAGAGGGCACAGACGTTCACGCCTTTCGGGCGAAGTTCTTCGGCGATGCCTTCGGCGAAGAGCAGATCGAAGGCTTTGGTGGCGGCGTAGACGGAATTGAACGGGACGGGTTGGAAGGACGCTAGCGAGGCTAGGATCAGGACGTCTCCGTGGCCGCGGGCGACCATGGGTGGGGTGTGGAGGCGCGTCAGTTGGACTACTGCGGAACAGTTGACTTGGATCATTTCTAGCATTTTTTCCGCGGGGATTTCGTGGGCGTAGCCGAAGGCGCCGAAGCCGGCGTTATTGATCAGGAATTCGATTTCGAGATTTTTGGATTGGGTGAAATTGAAAATTTCTGTGGGCGCGATGGGTTGGGTCAGGTCGGCGGCTACGATTTCGACTTTTATGTTGTGGGCCGAGGCGAGGTCCTTTGCGATTTGTTGGAGGCGGTCGGTGCGGCGGGCGGTTAGGACTAGATTCGAGCCGGTCCCGGCCAGGAGTTTGGCGAGTTCGAGGCCGATGCCGGCGGTGGCACCGGTGATTAGGGACCATTTGTTATGCCATCTTGTTTGCCAGGATTGGGACATGTCGAAATCATAATGGATTCGGGTGGGAAGCGGAAGGCGGGGCGTTTCGTGGTGAGGCTGAGATTAAAGATTTACCACAGAGAACACAGAGAAAGGCTGGAGGGCACGGAGGCGGCTGGGTGAGTGCGAGTGCTTCTATGGGTGTTTGGTCTAAACCCGCACCCTTCGCGGGAACGGCGAAGAGTGCGGCACCCGGAACTTCTTAGGCGGGGCCTGGGCAGATTAGACCGGGGACATTCCTGACACTGCGGACGACTGGGGCGTGTAGAACGGCGAGATGCCCTGGAAAGCGAGCAGTGTGATGGATGAGCGAGTGCAGTTTGGTTGGAGCAGGCGCGTGGTTTGCAGACCATGACCGAGTTGTGTGAGATCTACGACATTGCGCGCCAGACCGGTTATTACTGGCTGCGGCGTTACCGGAGGGAGGGCTGGAGGCGCTGCACGATCGCGACCGGGCTCCGCGTCGGCATCCGAACCAGACCGCGGCGAAAGTCGAAGAGGCGGTACTCGAGTTGCGGCGGGCGCACATGAGTTGGGGGCCGCGCAAATTGAAACGAGTTTTAGAACGCGAGCGGCCGCTGCGACCGTGGCCGGCGACCAGCACCATCGGCGCGCTGCTGGCGCGCGAAGGATTGGTGGTGGCGCGCAAGAATCGCGAAGCGCGCCACCCTACACCGAACCTTTTGCCGCAGCCGATGCCCGAATCGAGTGTGGTGCGCCGACTTCAAAGGCTGGTTTCAAACCGCGGACGGCGAGCGCATCGATCCGCTGACCATCACCGATGCCTGCAGCCGCTATTTGCTGCGTTGCCAGGCGGTGGAGAAGATGGATTAACGGAGTGCGAGCGATTTTCGAATCGGCCTTTCGCGAATGCGGCCTGCCGGGCGCGATTCGCACCGATAACGGCGCGCCGTTTGCGTCGCGCGCGATCGCCGGGCTATCGCGGCTGGCGGTGTGGTGGATGAAGTTGGGGATTGTACCGGAGCGCATCGCGGCCGGTCATCCGGAACAGAATGGACGGCACGAGCGAATGCATCGACGTTGAAGCAGGAAACGGCTTCGCCGGCGGCGGCGAACCGGCGGGCGCAACAGCGGGCGTTCGATCATTTTCGCCGGGAGTACAACGAAGAGCGTCCGCACGAAGCGCTGGGATTGGAAACGCCCGGCGCGGTGTACACCCGGTCGGCGCGGGAATATCCGGCGCGAGTGCCGGAACCGGAATACGGCAGCGCATGCTGGTGCGGAGGGTGCGGGATCGAGGAGATTTTCCTGGAAGCATCAGCATGTGTTTCTGAGTGAGACTTTGATCGGAGAGCAGATTGGATTGTTGCCGGTCGATGAGCGGTTTTATACCGTGTACTTCGGCGCGTTTCCGATCGCGCGGTTCGATAGCTATCGACGGTTGACCAGGCCGCTGCCGAAAGCGAAGGATTACTCCGGGGCTGAGGCAGGAGAAGGGGAAGGCTCCCCTTCCCCTGCACCCTATCCCCTCCAAGCCCGACCAGAAAAAGTGTCAGGGATGTGCCCGGTCTAAAGTGTCAGACATCTCCCCGGCCGCACACCCTGCCGCCCCTCCGGGGCTGATATTGCGCTGGCGAATGCGTGAGCTGAGACTGCGTGAGCGGTGTGCGCTTCGCGCGATTTTTTATGTCGGAACTGAAGCTCCGACCCTCTAAAAAGCGAACCTCAGCGGCTGAAACCGCTATTTTTTGTGCAGCTACGGCACGGCTGAAGGCGTGCCCTGACGAAAGGCTGAAGAGCGCGACTAGAACTTGTAGACGATGCCGACGGAGGCCTTCGGGCTGAATTGGAAAGTGCCGAAGAAATGGGTGGCGACGCCGTCGATCGCGACGCGAACGGCCATGTGGCGATGGTGGCCGTTGAGGTCGACTCCGACGCCGAAGACTCCGGCGACGGTGCCTTGGCCGCCGTAAGGAGTTTTGGGAGTCATATAGGCTCCGGCGAAGAGCGCGTGGGCCCAGAGGTCAATTCCCTTCGGCTTAATCCAGCGGACGCGCGGACCGATGCCGCCGGTGGTGAGCCAGGAATTGATGCCGGGCTGGCTGCCGTAGGTGGCGAAAACTTCGGCGTCGACACCGATGCGATCGCGGTACCAGTAGACGAAAGAGCCGTTGAAGCCGTTCATGTTCGAAGTGATGCCGGGAACTTCGTAGAAACGGAAGAAGGTGTAGCCGGCGTAGACGTCGTAGCTGTATTTCTCGAAAACGCCTTGAACGGCTTGCGGGACCGGATCAGGTTCGGGAGAGGGCAGCGCCGGAACAGGCGCCAAAGCGGCGAACGGGCCGGGCTGCGCGGCTGGGAGCGCGAAGGACGGCGAACTGACGGCGGCGGCGGGAGTTACGCCGAAGGCCGGAGCGGCAAAAGAGACTTGCGAGAAATTATTCTGCGCGGAGGTCGAGAGAGCCGCGAACAGAAGTGTGCCGAAAAGGATGGAAAGGTGTTTCATCGCCTAGTTCCCCCCAGGACGAAGGAGTGCAGAGAGTAAGACTTCTATAGTTATCGTGAGGGAGAGGCGGAGGGGTGTCTATTGATTTGATTGGATGTGCGACGAGGGAAATACCTGTTCGCGAGGACAGGGATTGGGCAGGTGGGTGGCGCGGGCCATGCTTCGAAAGCGGCTTCGTGGTGGTGGACTGGGCGCGGGAGCAGGGATGAGATTCTTCGTCGCGAAAGGCGCTCCTCAGAATGACGGCGGTTTATTGGTGGGGTGAGGATTGCGGCGGCGCTTCGCGCTTGGGCGTCTAGTGGCGCGGGCTGCTGCGGAAAAGCGGCGGCAGAGCCGCCGCACTCTATAGTAGGCTGGGCGATTTTTCGATTGCGACGCTCCGCGACCAGGATTGGCGTGGGCTGCGCGCTTCGCGTCTTTGGGGCGCGAAAGTTTCGGGTGGCGAGATTCGCGTTGGCGTTTGGTCTAAACCCGCACCCGTTGCTCTAAACCAGAGCGCAAAGAGTGCGGCACCCGGCGCTTCGCGTTTTGTATATGGCAGCCATAAATGAAAGTGGCTTGACTGTGGAATTGGTTTTGTTATTCTTTCGTTGCTGCTTCACAGCAGCGCTTATCCAGAGTGGCAGAGGGGACAGGCCCTACGAAGCCACAGCAACCTGGCGCGGTCGCCAAGGTGCTAATTCCTGCCCGATGGGGAGAGATAAGATCCTCGATCAACCGGGTTCCCGGTTATTGAAGATTCAACTCCCAACTTAAGTCGAGCGAAGCTGCATCCGCATTTTTTTTGCGGAATGCGAGCTTATAAGAAGAGGCACATCCAATGGCTTTTTGGAGGCCATTGGGAGGTCATTCCGGCGGCGAGGTTCCGGTATTTGCGGAGCTTTCGATCGCGGTGATGACGCATAGGCACAGGCGCAGGCTGGCGCGCTTTCTTGGGAGGAGTTTCGTTCATGGCGGAAGTGGCGGGAAATCATTCACACCAAAATTCAGGTGCGCACGCGGCGCAGCGGAATGGCGCGGGCGCTAGCATCGCGCGGGAAATTGCGGTGGTCAAGATTGGAGGATCGATCTTGACGAACGCGGCGGCTTACCGGCGGGCGGCGATTTTTGTGCGCGGGTTGCTGAAGGCGCATCCGGCGGAGCGATTTGTGGTAGTGGTTTCGGCGCAGGAAGGCGCGACGGATAGTTTGGAGCGGGTGGCGAAGAAAATTTGCGCGACGGCCGGCGGGGCGGCGCAGGATTTGTTGTGGTCGACGGGCGAGATTCGGTCGGTGGCTCTGCTGGCGCTGCATCTGGAGAAATTGGGCGTGGCGGCGGCTCCGCTGAATATTCACGAGGCGGGATTGCTGCTGCCGGAGACGGAGCGCGAAGCGGGACGGATTCATTTGCACGGCGGAAGATTGTCGGGCGTGCTGGCGGATTTCCGGGTGGCGGTGGTACCGGGATTTTTTGCGACGAATGCGGCGAGCCAGATTGTTTCGCTGGGACGCGGCGGATCGGATTTGACGGCGGTGCTGCTGGCGGAAGGACTGCGGGCCTGTCGTTGCGAACTGATTAAGGACGTTCCGGGATACTTCACTGCCGATCCGCATAAAGATGTCTGCCGCGCGACATATTCCCTTCCTGAGTTTCGAACAAGCGATAACGATGGCGGCCGAAGGCTGCAATCTGGTGCAGCGGCAGGCGATCGAAGCGGCGGCGCGATGCGGATTGCCGCTGGTGATTCGCAGCGTGCGGAAGAATTCGACGGTGAGCCGGATCGCGCAGGCGTTGGTCGAAGCGGAACGGTTTGAAGGCGAAGCGAGTGCGGTGGGTGCGCATCGCTAAGATTTTTTGGATTTGAGCTTGGAGAATATTTTCTACTGAGGAGCACGGACATGAAATTCGCGACCAAAACGATACACGCAGGGCAGCCTTCGGAACCGGAAACGGGAGCGTTGATCGCTCCGATCTTTCAGACCTCGACGTACGAGCAGGACGGGCCGGGCGAGGATCGCGGATTTAATTATTCGCGGACGAATAATCCGACGCGGCAACGCCTGGAGACAATTTTGGCGGAGCTGGAAGGTGTGGAGTACGCGGCGGTATTCGCTTCGGGGCTGGCGGCGGAGAACGCGGTGCTGCAGGCGTACCTGCGTCCGGGCGACGAGGTGGTGATCCCGACGGACGTGTACGGCGGGACGTATCGCATATTGAATAAGGTTTATCAGCCGATGGGCATCACCATCAAGCAGCTGGACGTTTCGAATCTGGAAGCGCTGGAAAAGGCGATCACACCGAAGACCAAGCTGGTGTGGATCGAGACGCCGACGAATCCTCGCTTGCTGATTTATGACATCGTGGAGACGGCGCGCCTGGCGCATGCGAAGGGCGCATTGCTGGTGGTGGATAATACGTTTGCGACGCCGTATTTCCAGCAGCCGTTCGAGCTGGGCGCGGACATCGTGGTGCATAGCGTGACGAAATACCTGGGCGGACATTCGGACACGATCCAAGGCGCGGCGATGGCCAAGGATTTGAAGATTTTCGAGCCGATTAAATTTTTGCAGAACGCGACCGGGGCGGTGCCTTCGCCGTTTGATTGTTGGCTGACCCAGCGCGGATTGAAGACGCTGGAATTGAGAATGGAGCGGCACGCGGAAAATGCGACGGCGATCGCGAATGCGTTGAATGGGCATCCGCTGGTGCGGCAGGTGTACTTCCCTGGCCTGCCGGATCATCCGGGGCACGCGATTGCGAAGAAACAGATGACCGGATTTGGCGGAATGGTTTCGTTTGAGATCGACGGGACGGTGGCGGACGTGGTGACGTTCGTGAAGTCGCGGCGATATTTCACGCTGGCGGAAAGCTTGGGCGGAGTGAAGTCGCTGCTCTGCCATCCGGCGACGATGACGCACGCTTCGATTCCGGCGGATGCTCGGGCGCAGCTTGGTTTGGCGGATACTTTGATCCGGCTGTCACCGGGTTGCGAGAATTCGAAGGATTTGGTTGAAGACCTGCTCGAGGGGCTTGCGCAACTGGAACGGGAGCGAAATTCGGTGAAGGCGGTGGCGGCCAGTGCCCAGTAAAATTGAAGAACGGGCCACAATTTTGAGTTCAGGAAAATACGTGCATTCCCAAGCGAAGATTGAAGTAGGGATTTTGGGAGCTACGGGAACCGTGGGGCAGCAATTTATTGCGCTGCTCGAGGGGCATCCGTGGTTCAAGACGACCTGGCTGGCGGCGAGCGAGCGGTCGGCGGGAAAACGGTATGGAGATTTGCCGTGGCGATTGGCGACGACGGTGCCCGAAGCGGCGGCGAAGCTCTCGGTGGAAGAATTGAGGCCGGGCGTGGGGCCGAAGCTGGTTTTTTCGGCGTTGGATTCTTCGATTGCGGGACAGGCCGAAACGGATTTTGCGGCGGCCGGGCATATGGTGCTGAGCAATTCGCGGAATCACCGGATGGATCCGCTGGTACCGCTGCTGATCCCGGAAATTAATCCGGGACATTTGGGATTGCTGGACGCGCAGAGGAAGCGGGAGAACCGGCGTGGGGCGATTGTGACCAATCCGAACTGCTCGACGATGTTTTTGTCGATTGCGCTGGCGGCATTGCGGCAATTCGGGCCGAAGCGAGTGCTGGTGACGACTTTGCAGGCGCTATCGGGCGCGGGATATCCGGGAGTGGCATCGCTGGACGCGACGGCGAACGTAATTCCCTTCATCGATGGCGAAGAAGAAAAAATCGAATCCGAGACGCGCAAAATTTTGGGCGAGATGAATGGCAGCGGCGTGACGCCGCATGCGATGACTTTGAGCGCGACGACGACGCGGGTGCCGGTGGTGAACGGACACACCGAAGCGATCTCCGTCGAATTCGAGAGGACCGTTACGCGGGAAGAAATTCTGGAGGCGTTCAAGAATTTCAAAGGCGAGCCGCAGGATTTGGGATTGCCGAGCGCGCCGCCAAAGCCGGTTATTTATCTGGAAGGAATTAACCGGCCGCAGCCGCGGTTGGATGTGGAGCGCGACGGCGGGATGGTGGTGCATGTGGGACGTCTGCGGCCGTGCGCGGTGCTGGGGCACAAGTTTGTGATCCTAGGGCACAACACGATTCGGGGCGCGGCGGGCGCGGCGATCCTGAATGCGGAATTAATGATGGCGAAGCACCTGCTGGGGTAAGCAGCTGAAATAATTTTCTTCAGGCGCCGGAAGACGATTCAGCCGGAACGGGCGCGGTTTCCTTGGCCAAGCCCGCCAGGATTTGATTGAAAAATTGTAGTTGAAGCTCCAGAGCCGCGAAAATTGCCGCGGCCCCCTCGGTAGTTCCCAACTTTCCCAACATTTCCAGCTGGTGCGCGGAGGAATGCGCGTCCTTGGTCGAAAAGTTTCCGACTGAGCCTTTGAGCGCGTGCGCGGAATGGTGGAGGGCCTGGGGATCGGCGTGGTCGATGGCAGCGCGGATGTCCTCGAGCAACTTCGGACATTCACGGATGAAAATTTCGGCGAGTTCGCGGGCGAGTTCGGCGTCGCCGTCAAAATGGGCCAGAATTTCAGATTCGGCGATTCCAATCACGGAGGCCTCCTCGGAATTTGCGGGATGGGGCTCGGCGGCGGCCGCGGCCGGAGTGGACGGCGCGGGCGCGCGCAGACGAGCGATGACCGACTGAATAATTTTTTCGAGGTCGGGAGGATGGATGGGTTTGGAAATGTAGTCGTCCATGCCGCCGGCGAGATAGCGTTCGCGATCGCCTTTCATGGCGTGGGCGGTCATGGCCACGATGGGAATGTGGAAAGGCGGAAGATTTTCAGGATTGGGTTCGGCGTTGAGGGCAAGTTCGCGTTCGCGGATCAGGGCGGTGGCCTGCAGGCCATCCATGATGGGCATTTGAATGTCCATGAGGATGACATCGAAGTGGCGGGGAGGATTCGCGCTCCAGACAGCAGCGCCTTCTTTGCCGTTGGTGGCCAAGGTGACAGCGTGGCCGAATTTTTCGAGAAGCTTCTGGGCCAGGACGCGATTGACGAGGTTGTCCTCGGTCACCAGGATTTTAAGTTTTCCGGGAGCAGCGGCCGGGTGGTGAGTGTCGGTCATCGGGCAAAGATCCTGATGGCGATCGCGTGGAGAGGCGCGAAGGCAAGATAGGGTCGCGGTAATTACGTTGTGAAAAGGCCGGCGAGAAGGAGCGCGGCCCGGAACAACGGGAAGGGGGCTAACAAATAAATGCTAGATGGAAAGGGCGTGCGGGTCAACGGGGCGGTGTTGTGTCGGGTACCTCTCCCGGAAGGCGTTACGAACCTGGCGGAATTATTTGATTCCGAGGGCGAGGCTGATCAGGAAACCTGCGGAGGCTACTAGCATAACGGCGGTGGCAAGCCAGCCGAAGATGCGGAGGCCTTGGGGCAGGCGAAATTGGCCTACGATTTTTTCGTTGGTGGACATGATCATCAGGACGAACATCAGCGGGACCGCTACGATTCCATTCAAAACCGCCGATAGGTAGAGCGCGCGGATCGGATCCAAACCTAAAAAATTCAAAGCGATGCCCAGGACCGTGGCTACGGCCAATACGGCGTAGAACTTCGGGGCTTTGCGCGGCTTGCTTTCGAGTGACGCGCGCCAATGGAAGGTTTCGGAGACGGCGTAGGCGGCGGAGCCGGCGAGAACCGGGACGGCCAGGAGTCCGGTGCCGATAATGCCGAGGGCGAAAAGCAAAAAGGCGAAGTGGCCGGCGAGGGGGCGGAGGGCTTCGGCGGCGGCGGCGGCGGTTTTGATTTCGGGTTGTCCGGCGCGTCCGTGAAGGGTGACGGCGGTGGTGAGAATGATGAAGAAGGCGACGAGATTGGAGATGGCCATGCCGACACGGGTGTCGAGCGCGATGCGGCGAAATTGCGCGGGAGCCTGAGCGGGCTTTTTCTTGAGCGCGGATTCGCCGTGCTTGAGACGGACGTCTTCGGCTTCCTGGGAACTTTGCCAGAAAAATAAATACGGACTGATGGTGGTGCCGAAGACGGCGACGATGGCCATCCAGTAAGCGGATTTCCATTGCAACGAAGGGAGTACGGTGGCTTTGAGGACATCGAGCCAAGGGACGTGGACGACGAAAGCGGTGACGACATAGGCGAAAAGAACCAAGGTGAGCCACTTCAAGTAGACGACGTATTCGCGATACGGCACGGCGATTTCAAGAATCACGGATAAGACGCCGAGACCTGCGGCGTAGAGCGAAGCTTTGCCGCCGAGAACCAATTGCGCGGCGGAGCCCATGGCGGCGACGTCCGCGCCGAGATTGAAAATATTGGCGACGCAAAGCAAGAGCACGACGCTGTAGACCAGCGGCCGGGGATAACATTTGCGGAGACTTTCGGCGATGCCCATGCCGGTGATGCGTCCGAAGCGGCCGCAGATTTCCTGAATGGCGGCCATGAGCGGGAAGGAAACGACCATGGTCCAGAGGAGGCCGAAGCCGAAGGTGGCGCCGACCTGGGAATAGGTGGCGATGCCGCTGGGATCATCGTCGGCAGCGCCGGTGATGAGGCCGGGACCGAGACGAAAAAGAAAATCTTGCGGTTGAGGGCGGCGGTGAAGATCGTCGGCGGAAGATTTTTGTGGGGCTTCGGGCATTTCGTTCCTGAAGTACGGCGCGAGCGCAGTCGCATGATACTTCCGATTCGAGCTGGATGTTCGACCCGTACAGCATATGGGTAAGTCACTTAGGGACTTCCGTGTATGGCGAGGTTTTGGAGGGCTGTTTACTCTCCATGCCAGATTCGAAGTGCCCTGTTTGATGGGAAGGAGAAATTTATGGCGTCCCCAGTCGCCGTGGTTCGCGAACCGAGTTGGAATATTGGAAAGCCGGTGGGAAATGAGGCGCACTCGTCGGGAGTATCGTGGGCGGCGGTGATCGCGGGCGGGTTCGTGGCCGCCGCGCTGTCGTTGATGATGGTGGCGCTGGGAACCGGAATTGGATTGTCGTCGGTTTCTCCGTGGTCGAATGCCGGAGCATCGGCGACGGCGGTGGGGCGCGGCGCGATCATCTGGATGATCCTGATGCAGATTATTTCGTCGACGATGGGCGGATACCTGGCGGGGCGTTTGCGGACGAAATGGGTGAACGTGCATAACGACGAGGTATTTTTCCGGGATACGGCGCACGGGTTTCTGGTTTGGGCCGTGGCGCTGGTGCTGGCGGCGGGATTCTTAGGATCGGCGGCGACGCGGATGGCCGGAGAAGCGCGGGCGGAAGGCGTGGCGAGCGGCGTGGGACGCGCGGCGGAAGCGAATCCATATTATGTCGATGCGTTTTTGCGGACGACCGGCGCGACGCCGGCTGCGGACGCGGGCACGAATGGCGCGGCGGCGCGGGAAGAAGTGGGCGTGATTCTGGCGAACGCAATCCGGCGCGGGAATTTGTCGGATTATGATTCGGCGTATCTGGCGCAATTGATTTCGGCGCGGACCGGGTTGAGTCCGGCGGATGCGCAGGCGCGAGTAACGCAGGTGTTCCAGCAGGCGCAGCAGGCAGCGGACGCGGCACGGAAAGCAATTGCGCATTCTTTGTATTGGCTGTTTCTGGCGCTGCTGGTGGGGGCGTTTTGCGCGAGTTATGCGGCGACGTTTGGCGGGCGGCAACGCGATCGAGTGGTGGAAGTTTAGGAAATTTAGATCTCGAGGAGGCGGCGATGCGATCGATTTTGTTGCTGGTGCTGGGAGTGCCCATACCGATTATTATTTTGATCGGATTGTTCAGCCACTTTTAGTGTGCCGAGTTACGGTGCAATGTAGGTTTATTTTTGGCGGGGCGAAAGCCCCGCCTTTTTCTTTGGGCGCTTGCTTCTGGGCGAACCGCGGGCTGGGTGGCTCACGCGTCGAAATCGTGCTTGAAGTGGACGCAGGCTCGCGCGAAAAGACCGCGCGAGCGGTGAGCGCTTCGCGCGGTTCTTTTTTGTCGGAGCTAAAGCTCCGACCCCCTAAAAAGCAAAACCCACGGCCGGTGACGGCAACCGTGGGTGACCTTCCGGAGTATAATCGCGCCACGGATGACCCTCGCTTTAGGCACGAGACTCGGTCCTTTCGAAATTCTCACACCGCTGGGAGCTGGCGGGATGGGAGAAGTGTACCGGGCATGGGATACGCGGCTGGAGCGCACGGTTGCGATCAAGGTGTTGCCCGAGCGCGTCAGCCAAAACCCTGAACAGCGCCAGCGGCTGGAAAATGAGGCGCGGGCGATCTCCAAACTTTCCCATCCTAATATCTGCACGCTGCACGACATCAGCCATCATGAAGGCCGAGACTTTCTGGTTTTGGAGCTGGTGCAGGGCCAGACGCTGCGCGAGCTGCTGAACTCCGGCGGTCTTCCCACCCATAAAGTGATTCCGATCGCGGTGCAAGTGGCCCAGGCCCTGGCTCTGGCGCACGACCTGGGGATCGTCCATCGGGATTTAAAACCTGAAAACCTGATGGTCTCCGGCGACACGGTGAAAATTCTGGACTTCGGCCTGGCGAAACTGGCGTTGGATGCGGACGAGCCGTTGAACTCGGATATCACGGGCAGCTTCCGGACTCACGCCGGAACAATTTTAGGCACGCTCGGATACATGTCTCCGGAGCAAGCGGCCGGCGGCGCATTGGATTTCCGCTCGGACCAGTTTTCGTTTGGTTTGGTGCTGTACGAAATGTTGACGGGTAAGCGTCCTTTTCGAAGAGCTTCGGTTGCAGAAACTTTAGCGGCCACGATCCACGAGCAGGTCGAACCGATCAGTTCGGTGAATCCGGAAGTGCCGCCGCCATTCTGCTGGGTGGTGGAACGCTGTCTGGCCAAGGAGCCGGACAAACGATATTTCTCGACGCTCGATCTGGCGCGTGACCTTTTGGCGATTCGAGATCGGTTGTCGGATTTGCAGCCCAACCGGGCGGAGGCCCGGCCCAGTAATCTTCCGGCGCCCGGCTCGCCTTTTGTAGGCCGCGATAAGGAGCGAGCGGCGGCCAAAGCACTTTTGTTGCGAGAGGATGTGCGGCTGGTGACGGCGACGGGACCCGGGGGAATCGGCAAATCGCGGCTGGCGCTGGAAGTGGCTCGCGATGCGACGGAAGCATTTCCTGGCGGCGTGTATTTCGTGCCGCTGGCAGCGGTGAAAGACCCTGGGTTGCTGGCCTTCACGATCGTGCGGACGCTCGGCATTCGCGAGACGGCGACGCAAAGCGCGCTCGAAACCTTGCGAGATTACCTGCAGCATTCGTTGAGCGCTCCGGCGCTGCTGCTGGTCGACAACTTTGAGCACATGGTGGAAGCAGCGACAACGCTTTCAGAATTATTAGCGGCCGCACCCAAACTCAAGCTGTTGGTGACGAGCCGCGCAGCGTTACACGTGCACCACGAGCACGAGTTCCCGGTGCCACCGCTGGGGCTGCCGGACAGCCATGCGACGCCGTCGCTGGAGAAGTGGTCGGAATACTCGGCGATATCGCTGTTCGTGCAACGCGCGGCAGCGGTGAAACCGAATTTTGCGCTCACCGAAGAAAACGCGCCAATCATCGCCGAGATTTGCGCGCGGCTGGATGGATTGCCCCTGGCGATTGAACTCGCGGCGGCGCGCATCAAGCTGCTTTCGCCTTCGGCGATGCGCGCGCGGCTGGCCACCAGCCTGCAGCTTTTGACCGGAGGCGCGCGGGATCTCCCGGCGCGGCAGCAGACTTTGCGCCAAGCGATCGATTGGAGCTATGACCTGCTCAGCGAACCCGAGCAGCGCCTGTTCCGAAGGCTTTCGGTTTTTCTTGGCGGCTGCAGCCTGGAAGCAGTGGAGTCGGTCTGCGACACGAAACAGGATCTGGGATTGGATGTGCTGGACGGCATGGCGTCGATGGTGGACAAGAGCCTGGCGCGGCAGATTGAACAAGCGGACGGAGAAACGCGATTCGTGATGCTCGAAACGATTCGCGAATATGCGCGCGGGAAACTGGCCGAAAGTGGCGAAGAGGCGCTGACTCGGCGCTCGCATGCGGCGTACTGCCTGGTGCTGGCGGAGGAATCCGCCGCCGAGGATGCCGAAGAAAACCAAGCCGGATGGCTGGATCGCCTGGAAATCGAGACGCAGAATTTTCGCGCGGCACTCGAATGGCTGATTGAAACGGGCAACGCGGAGTGGGGATTGCGGATGGGTGTGGCGCTGTTTCGTTTCTGGGAGCGGCGCGAACTGCTGACCGAAGCCCGCGACTGGCTGGGAAAGCTATTAAACATTCCGGGTGCAGTCGAACACTCGACCCTGCGGGTGCGTGCGCTTTTCTGCGCGGGAGTGCTGGCTGCGGAGCAGCGCGACTACCCCGCTTCCACCGAACTTCTGACCAAGAGCCTGGAGATCGGCCGGGAGTTGCAGGATGCGCGGAGCGTGGCCGTTTCGCTGAACGCACTGGCGGTCGGGTCCCGCGAACGCGGCGATCTGCCGGGCGCGCGCGCGCTGGCGGAAGAAAGTCTGGTGAACTGGAGAGAGCTGCACGACGCACAGGCAGTAGCTCGAGGGCTGAGCAATCTGGCGGGCATTGCGAATTTGCAGGAGGACTATCAGCAGGCGCGGGCGCTCTATGAGGAGTCGCTCGCCATCTTCCAGGAACTGGGCGATCGGACCGGCGTGGCCTGGGCGCTGAACCATCAAGGCGACGTGGCGCGGGATCAGGGCGAGTCCGCGGCGGCGCGCACGCTGTATCAGCAGAGCCTGGAAGATTTTCGCGAGCTGGGCGACCGTTGGGGCATCGCCGGGTCGCTGGCGGATTTAGGAAATCTGGCGCGGGAGCAGCAGGATTACGGCGCGGCGGACGCGCTTTATCGCGAGAGTTTGGAACTCTTCCGCGGGCTGGATCACAAACGCGGGATCGCGCGATTGCTCGAATCGTTCGCGTGTTCGGCGGCCGCACAGAACGAGCCGGAACGCGGATTGCGACTGGCCGGCGCGGCGACGGCGCTGCGGCACAGTATTGGCGCGCCGTTGACGGCGGACGAGCAGTCCAAACTCGAACGCGGTCTGGAGCCGGCGCGGAAAGGAGTGTCGACCACGGCGGGCCGGACGGCGTGGCTGGAGGGATGGGTCACGCCGGTGGAACGCGCGATTGAGGACGTGCTGAAGAAATCGTCTGCGGGACCCAGCTGAGCCGGGCAAAAAAGAATTTGCCCAGTCAGCTAAGCGACCGGAGTCGCGCTGTATTGGCTGGGCTCGCGCTATTCGGCGGTGCTGGGATCGATCAGGCGACGGACGGCGGAAATTCGATTGGCTGGAAAGCCGCCTTTTTTGGCGTGCTCGCGGATGAGCGACTCGTCCGGAGCGAGGTAGACGCAGTACAACTTGTCTCCGGTGACGTAGCTTTGCAGCCACTGAATCTCCGGACCCATTTCCTTCAAAACCGCCACGGAAGTGCGTGACGCCTCGCGGATTTCGGCATCCGTCATGTTTCCGATGCCGGGTATTTCTCGCTCGATGACAAACTTGGGCATATGATAGCCTCCGATTCAGGGCGTTTTATGGATGCTAACACGCCTAGTATGAGTAATGCTCGCGGTCTGATCGCATTGGTTGAGGGCCGGACGCGGAGGTCGAGATGGATTTGAAGTCGGTACAAAAACCTCTGAAGGATCAATACCGCGCTGATCCTGGGGCGTCGAAAATCACTTTGAAGGCGCGCGGCGGGCAGACTGAGACGCCGATTGCTTGTTCGGTGGCGATTGGGCGGGCGATTTATAACGCTCAGGCGCATGCGGGAGTGGGCGGGGCGGGCACCGGAGCGTGTTCCGGTGACATGCTGCTGGGAGCGATGTCGGCATGCGCGCAGATCACCTGCCAGATGGTGGCTACGTCGATGGGAATTCCGGTCGAGCGAATTGAAGTTACGGCGGAAGGTGATTTGGACCTGCGCGGGACTTTGGGAATTTCGAAGGATGTGCCGGTGGGCTTCGAGCGGTTGCGGGTGCGGTTTGATATTACGGCGCCGAATGCGACGCCGGAACAGCTTAGCGCGCTGCGCGAGAAGACCGAGCAGTATTGCGTGGTGATGCAGACCTTGGTGAAGCCGCCGGAGTTGGAGACTGCCTGGGGAGCTGGGCGGTAGCGATTTCGGTTTTGGGCGGCAGGCTGGCGCGGCGATTCGCGTTTAAAGTTTTGGGATTCGGACGCTGCTCGCTCGAGCGGCTGGAACTTTTACCGATGTCTACTCTTAATCTTCGAAGGAAATCATCATGAATTGGATCTGGCTGGTGGCGTATTTCTTTGGCGGCGTTTTTGCGGCGAATGCCGTTCCTCATTTTGTTTCGGGCACGATGGGACGTGCTTTTCAGAGCCCGTTTGCAAAACCGTCCGGCAAAGGGTTGTCATCCTCCACGGTAAATGTGGTTTGGGGATTTTGCAACGCGGCGGTTGGGTATCTGCTGGTGACGCGCGTCGGCGATTTCCATCTGCGGGCGACGAGCCACGCCGTAGCGTTCGGCCTGGGCGCGCTGGTGATCAGCCTCTTTGCGGCCCGTCATTTCGGCGAATTTCATGGGGGAAATACGCCAGCGCGCGGATGAAAGATCACGGCCGAGAATTTCTTGGGAACGAGCTTCAGGAAGGAACTTAATCCGCTGAAAAAAATGGCGGAGAGGGTGGGATTTGAACCCACGGTAGGATTGCTCCTACACACGCTTTCCAAGCGTGCTCCTTAAACCGCTCGGACACCTCTCCGTTGTTTTGCTGGCGTGCGGAGCTTCAGAAGCCTAACAAATTGGGGTTGCGTGGGCAAATTTGCGTGCGATCGATTTCGCGAGGGTGTGCGGTGATGCTTCGGGATTTTGGCGGGTGTCTGCTACAATTTTGGTCCCTGTTCCGGGGTGGTGCAATTGGTAGCACATGGGCCTTTGGAGCCTAGAATCTTGGTTCGAGTCCAAGCCCCGGAGCCATTTTATTTTTCCGCTGATTGTTGATGTTGCATGGCGGAGTGCAAGGTTGGCAACGATTCGAATGCGGCGGCTGGCTGGCGGGCCTAGCTGCAGCGGTATCGAGCACATCGGCGGATGATTTGTTTGTTAGGCGCAAACCGCGCTGGTATCATCGACTTCCCTTCCAGTATTGACTCGAGATCGTAGCGGCGCGCGGGATTCGTGCGCCTATTCGTTCTCGCTCCCACTGATTGATGAAACGAGCACCCACTGCGCCGGGCAGGTCGAGACCCGCCAACGCGATGAAAGGGGACAAGGAGCGGTGCCTGGCATCTGGGATGGACGCCTATGTTCCGAAGCCGCTGCGTTCAGCCGAGCTCTTCGCGGTGATCGACGAAATGCTGGAGAAGACCAATCCCAGAGCGGCGCGATAAATGGAGTTGCTCGATCCGGAGCTGGCGGTGCGCGGCTCGATGATTCGCCCGGGTCAATTCAACATCTGGTTGGCGACGAGGCCAGGGACAACTTGATCGATGGCGGCGAACAGGGAGTCGGAATTGACGGGTTTTGAAACGTAGCCATCCATTCCGGCTTGCAGACATGCTTCGCGGTCGTTCGCCATGACGTGCGCGGTAATGGCCACGATGGGCAGGTGCGAGCCGGAGAGTTGCTCGTGTTCGCGAATTGCCGCAGTGGCCTGGATCCCATCCATTTCGGGCATCTGAATATCCATGAGGATGACATCGATGCCGGTCCAGTTGGCGGCCTCGATAATGTCGATGGCCTCGCGTCCATTCTGGGCAATCAGGACCGTGTGCCCTCTCTTTTCCAGCAGACGTTTGATCAGGGTTCGATTCACGGGGTTGTCCTCGGCGACCAGGATGCGCAGGGCGTCTCGGCCTGGACCTGGAAGTTGGGGCGAGGCAGCAGTCGGCTCGAGCGCCGCGGGGATGTGGGGCGGGTCGCTGAGGATTGAGGCCGGTGGCGGGGCGTCTGAAAATCCACCAGGGTGCGTTTCTTCAGAGGCTGCCGGCAAAGCGAATAAGGCGGTGAAATGAAAAGCGCTGCCTCGACCGACCTGGCTATCGACCCAGACGCATCCGCCCATCATGCGCACCAATTCGGAAGCGATGCTGAGGCCGAGGCCGGTCCCACCGTAGCGCCGGGTTAAGGAAGTATCGGCCTGCGAGAACCTTTCGAAAATGATGCCCTGCTGGTCGAGCGGAATTCCGATGCCGGTATCGTGGACCGTAAAATGAATTTGCGCGACCGCGGCATCGCCGGATTCGGCTACGACAGTTACGGCAATTTCGCCCTGGTTGGTGAATTTGATCGCGTTTTCGACCAGATTGAAGACCACTTGCTGCAAGCGGCCGGAATCGCCGCAGACGTTTTCAGGAAGATCCGGGGCGAGGGACACCGTCCATTTCAAATTCTTCTGGGCCACCTTCGCCGATAATATCTTGAGTACGTCTTCGAAGGCCGGGCGCAGCTTGAATACAGCGTACTCCAAGGCGAGCTTGCCGGACTCGATATGGGAGAAGCTGAGAATATTGTCGACCACGCCCATCATGGAGTCGCAGGACTCCCGGGCAATCCGGAGAAGTTCGCGCTGTTCCGGCCGGAGCTCGGTGCCGAGCACGAGATCGGTCATCCCGATGATTCCATTCATCGGGGTTCGAATTTCATGGCTGACGTTGGCCAGGAAATCACTCTTGGCCCGGCTGGCCGCTTCGGCGGCGTCGCGGGCCATGATCAAGTCTCGCTGGGTCTGCCGGCGCTCGGTAATATCCACGAAGGTCACCACCGCGCCAACAATTTTTCCCTGGTGCAGGACCGGATGCGACCAATACTCGGCGGGAAAGCTGGTGCCATCGGAGCGCCAGAGCACTTCGTCTTCGACGTGGGTGTCGAGGCCCTGGCGAAAAGCCTGGTAGATATGGCATTCGTGGTTGGGATAGGGGTTGCCGTCGGGCCGGGTGTGATGAATCAGATCGTGCACATTTTTTCCCAGCAAGTCGGATTCGTTTTTGTAATTCAGCAAGCGCAGGCAGGAGGGATTGCAGAAGTTGCAGCGGCCACTGGTATCGATTCCGTAGATGGCTTCAACCGCAAACTCCAGCAAGAGCCGGATTTGCTCGTTGCTCCGCTCGTTGCGCTGGCGTTCCACGACCCGGCCAATCTGGGTTCCGATGTGGGAGATGATGTGCAGGAAGCCGGCGTCGGGTTCCGAAACAGCTTCGGAGAAAAATTCCAGGACGGCGACCACTTCGCTGCCGCACAACACCGGGAAGGCGAAGCCGGAGCGCAAACCGACGCGCCGGGCGGCCGCGGCGCGGGGAAAATTGGCGTCGTCGGTGAGATCCGAAATCCAGACCGGCAGGCCGGTGGCGGCAACGCGGCCGGGGAGGCCGGTACCGAGGGGGAAATTCGTGTTTTCGGTAAGCGTCCGGAATTCCTCGTAGCGCCCGGTATCGGCGATATGCCAGACATCGGTGGAGAGCATCAGGGCGGGATTGGCTTCGTCGGAGCGTAAATAGAGATGGCCGACGGGCCAGCGAGTGAAGGCGCTGACGCGGTCCAGGGTGGCTTGCATCAGGGCGTGAACCGAAGAGGCCTGATTGGCGGAAGTGGCGGTTTCTTCCAGTAACACCAGTTTCAGGCGCTCTTCATAGAGCACCCGTAGCGAATCTTCGGCGATCTTTTCCGCCTCTTTGCGGGAGCGCCGCTCGCGGTCCAACCGGCGCTCGAGCCGGGCCAAAGCCTCATCACCAGATGGCGAAGCTTCGTGCATCGTCGAAACTCCCGGTTAGCCGAACGAAATGCGGAAGACACACTCCGCATCGCCCTGGAGCATGCACTTGGTTTGCTCGAAGCGTACCGATTGTTGGTAGTAGGAAGCAGCTCCTTCGATGAAGCCGTGGGCCAGGGCGCACAATTTCCGGTGAGAGCGATAGGTCATCAACAGTGCGGCATCGGAGGAGTTGTCAAAGTCAAAAACCGGAACATCGGCGCCGGGATACAGTTTGCGCACCTCCGGATGAATGATGTCGTTGAGGGTCAAAAGAAAGGATCGAGTGGATTGATGATTCTTAAAAAAGACCGGATATTGCTGCCCTAGCACCGACATGGAGCGGCGCCCGAACCAGCGCAAGACTTCCTCCGCCGGAATCTTCAACATCCGGGAAGCCGCGCTCACTAGCTTGTTCATTTCTTCGTCGGAATAGCTGCCCATGCAGGTGTAAACCCCGTCGACTTGCGCGGACTCCAGAAGCGCGTCCCAGGTGTCCGCACCATGGTCCTGGGTCACCACTTCTTCCAGCAGGTTAAAAACGATGCCTTTCATGAGAGATCCTTGATGGAAGTGGACTGGGAGTGCGGGAGTCCGAGCCGGTCAAACCGAAGCGGGCGAGGGGTCAAAGGGCGAGTGCGCGGGGAGGCAGCCGATATTTGGCCGTCGAGGTACACTCTGGCACTCATTCGCGCCCGTTTCGGAATTGATTCCTGAAACGGCTGTCCGGAAGTCCCTTACTGTTCTGAATGTCCTTTAGAATTGTAGGTGCTGCAATTTTGCGCCTGCTGAAACTGTCCGGGAGACTGCAATCGGTCGGCCAATTCCGCCGGTTGGGCTTGCGTGGGGCGGTTGCAGGAATTAGTCTTACGGCGATTGCTGGATGCTGTGGATCACATGGGTGATGACGCTGATGCTGCGGATGATGATGATGGCGGCGATGGTCGCGCTGGGGTATTTTGCGCGGGGTGGACACTTTTCATTTGCGGGAATGGTGGGGCCGGGGGAGTTGACGCCGGATTTTCTGATTCTCGGCGTGATCTGGTACATCGTGTTTTTGTTTTCGACGACTTGTCATGAAGGGGCGCATGCGCTGATCGCCAAGCTGGGCGGAGATTCGACGGCGTTTCACGGCGGGCAGGTAACGCTGAATCCTTTGCCGCACATCAAGCGCGAGCCGTTTGGTTTGGTGGTGGTGCCGATTGTTTCGTACTTTGTGGCCAACTGGATGATTGGGTGGGCCAGCGCGCCTTACGATCCGGAGTGGCAGCGCAGATATCCGCGGCGAGCGGCGTGGATGGCGCTGGGCGGGCCGGCGGCGAATTTCACGCTGGTGCTGCTGGCGGCGCTGGCGATTCGCGCGGGGATTTATTTTCACGCGTTCGCCATGCCGGATGCGGTGAGCTTTACGCACGTGGTGGAACCGGTGGGTCCGGGGATTGCGGGATTTGCGGCGACGTTCTTGAGTATCGTTTTCGTTTTGAATTTGGTGCTGGGGACTTTTAATTTGTTGCCGGTACCGCCGCTCGACGGGAATACGGGCATCACTTTGTTGATGAACGGCGAGATGGCGGCGCGTTTTCTGAACTGGTCGCGGACTTCGGGATTCGGAATCATGGGGCTGTTTCTGGCCTGGTACGTCTACGGCAAGATCTTTCCGTATATTTTCGGGTTCGGGCTGATCGTGCTGTATCCAGGGTCGCACTGGGGCTAAGCGATGAGGAGCGTGTTTCAGGCGCGCACAGAATTCGCGGGCGGCACAGTTTTGAGATTTGGCGGAGCAGTTCCCTGCTGGTAAGTCTTCCCTGCTGAACAATCTTCGGACGCTGGGTTTGGCCCGGCTGCTGCAATGGTTAGGGTGTGCGGCGATGGACCTGAAGCGATGGTCCTGGCTCAGGTCGTGAAAATGGACGAGGAGATGGTGCGGATATGCGCTCGATAACTTCGATAACTTCGGCAAGTTCAGCAACTTCGGAAACGAGAAAGGATGGCCACGCGGGCGGATACCGGGTGGAAGTTTCCGGGTGGGACGCGAACGAAAAATTCTTTGTAGAGAAGTCGACGCTGGTGTGGTCCGAGCGGCTGGGAAAACAGCTGGAGTTGAACGCGCTGGTGCGGGTTGGCGCGGTACTGTTCGTGCGGTTGATACAGCCGTTGGGAGGCGGGAGCGGATTTCCGGTGGCTTACCGGGCGGTGGACTTCGGGGCGGGCAAGCAGGGGGAGCGCGGGTTGGTGACGCTCGAGCAGTTGCAGCCGAGAGTGGCTTTTGCGGAGACGGCGCCGCATTTTACCGGAACCGAACCGAGGATGTTGGCGTAGGCGGATTCGTTTCGTTCTGGTCTCTTCCGGGAAAGCTGGTGCCGGATTGAAACGTAACGAGCGGCGCGCGGAGGGTTCGCTGTCGCGCGCGGCTGGCGATGGCCTTGAATTTTTTCGCAGCGGGGCGGGGTAAACCGCGCCGCCTCCGCCATTTGAAAGCGGGGCGAGCGCGACTCGGGCGAAGTGATGCGCGATGGCACAGATGATGGGCAACGTGGCCCCTTCCTTGCCTCAACGTAATTACTATGCCAGCCGTTCAAGAACGACCCAAGCTAGATGAATTGAGAAGCACCGTACCGATCTGCGTTTTGGATGACGAAGCAGATCACGTCGAATTAACCGTTGCCCACCTGACCCGAGCCGGCTTCCCGGCCTTCGGCACCACCAACGCTGGCGAAGCTCTGAAGAAAGTGCGCGCGGGCGAATGCCGGGTGGTCATCGCCGATTTCAAAATGCCGGGGATGGATGGACTGGCGTTTCTGGAAAAGGCGCTGCAGAGCGATCCGGGAATGTACGTGATATTGGTGACCGGATTTTATTCGGTGGATTCGGCGATCGAAGCGATCAAGCAGGGAGCTTCGGATTATCTGTGCAAGCCGCTGGATATGCCGCGGCTGTTGAGGGCGCTGGACGACATCGCGGAATCCTTCACCAAGCGGCTGCGGGTGAAAGACCTGGAAGAAAAACTTCTGGATACGCTGCAGTTTCACGGCATCGTGGGGCGCAGCGCGCCGATGCTGGAAGTTTTCGACCTGACCAAGAAAATTTCGCGGCATTACACCAACGCGCTGATTACCGGGCCGACCGGCTCGGGCAAGGAATTGATTGCGCACGCGCTGCACCAGATGAGTCCGGTGGGGCAGGAACGTTTTGCGGTGTGCAACTGTTCGGCGCTGGTGGATACGCTGCTGGAAAGCCAGCTCTTCGGGCACATGCGCGGATCGTTTACCGGAGCGAATGAAACGCGGGCGGGACTTTTCGAATATGCGGATCACGGAACGGTTTTCCTGGACGAGATTGGCGAGACCAGTTTGCAGATGCAGGCGAAATTGCTTCGGGTGATTCAGAACCGGGAAATCCAGCGAGTGGGATCTCCCGAAGTGAAAAAAATCGACGTGCGGCTGATTGCGGCGACCAATCGCGATTTGCGCGCCGAAGTGCTGGCCGGGCGGTTTCGCGAAGATCTTTTTTACCGGTTGAGCAGCATCGAGCTGCGCGTGCCGGGATTGAACGAGCGGCAGGAAGACATTCCGGTGCTGGTGCAGCATTTTCTGAAGAAATACAGCGTGGCGTATTCAAAACCGCTGCAGGGGTTGACCCGGCGGGCGCACATTGCCCTGCTACAG
This sequence comes from uncultured Acidobacteriota bacterium, assembly GCA_963711325.1. Taxonomy (GTDB): domain Bacteria; phylum Acidobacteriota; class Terriglobia; order Acidiferrales; family UBA7541; genus Palsa-295. Next base: position 1,932,912 of record CAVQDR010000003.1, read on the forward strand.
CACGACTGGCCGGGGAACGTGCGCGAACTGGAAAACCTGATTGCCGGGGCGGCGATCACGGCCACCGCGGAGCTGATCGACCTGAATGATTTTCCGGAACATTTACAGAAGCCGAAGCGGCGCCCGGGTGCGGCGGCAGCGCCGTGGGCTCCGCTGCCGCTGGACGAAGTGCGCAGCGATCATATCCAGCGGGTGCTGGATATGTGCCATGGCAATCGGGTGCGCACGGCGCAGGTACTGGGGATCGGGCGGACTAGTTTGTACCGGTTTTTGAAGCGGACGCCGAAACCGGCGGCGGCTAAGGGAGCGGCCTGAAATTTCGGGCGGCTGCGTTTGGGTGGTCGGATTTTTTTGTGGAGCGGGGGGAGATATGGCTACGCATCTTGCGGAATGGAAGCGACCGGGGACGACGTTGGAAGCGGGGGCGCTGCGGGAAATTCAGCGGGCGGTGCGCTTTCCGATTGAGGTGTGCGGGCTCGACGGCAACGGACGTTTTTTCACGGAGCGGAGCGAGGCGCTGGCGACCAGCGACGTGGAATGCAAGTTCCGGTTGAAGACGGAAGTTGCGGCGGAGGCGATTCTGGCCTTGCGGATAATTTACGAAGGACGGCGTGGCGGGGAGACGCCGGGGCCGATTCTGTTTCGGGCGATGCGCCGGGAGCCGGCGGCGACGGGTTGGACGATTGAGGCGCGGAAGCTGCAGCATGAGGAGACGCAGTTCGAGGGTTGGAGCGCGGGCGAAAAATAGCGGCGGATGCGGAGGCAGGTTCGAGTTGCGCTGGTGCGGGATTAAGGATTTAACACAGAGGACACCGAGAACGGCAAGGATGAGAACACGGAGAATTGGTTGGTGACGAGCGGGAATTTGCGGATGCGCCGCAGCGAGGTTAGGACTTGCTGCGCGCACGATCGCGAGGCGCTAATTTTGTGGCGCTGAGGTTTTGCGTTGCGGCTGCGCTTCGCTCGCCTGCGCGAAGTTCAGGTTGCGACTGTTTTAGTGGCCGCCGGCGCTGGTGGTGTAGGCGGCGTTGTGAAACAACGCTGCTGGTAGCGTGACAGTGGAATCGGTGCGAACGACCATGCCGGTCTGGGCCGGGAGTTCGACGTCTTTGCCTTTCTTGGCGACGATGTAGACCGAAGTGCCGACCAGGCCGATGACCGTGCCGCGGGCCACGTTGCTGAAAATCAGGCCGGTAAGAGCGCCGGCTCCGGTGCCGAGTCCTCCGGTGATGATGGCTCCTTTCAGGTCGCGCTTTTCTTCTACGACGACGCCTTCGGTGGTTTTCAAATCCTTGCGTTTTTTGCCCGAACCCATGCCACCGGTATAAAAAGACAGAATGCTCAATTGAATTGGGAAAATGCGGCTTTCGACTTCCATGGAATTGAAAACCAGGTTGATGGAAGCGCCGTTGCGGATCATGCCGAACCATTTGGGGCGGGTGACGTCGGTTACGGTGCCGTGAATTTTTGCGCCGGCGGGAATGAGCAACTGATTGCCGGTGAAGACCGGTTCGGCGACGATGGCGGTGAAGGGATCGCCGTCATGCGCGACGCTGGTGGTGAGTCCGTTGACCAGCGTGAGATGAACCTGGGTGCCGGGTTGAATGATGGATTGGGCGTGAACGACCGGGGCCAGCCACAACAAGACGCCGAATAGAGCGCCGATGGAGACGAAACGTTTCATGGAGTCCTCCGTGGAACCTTTGCGGGAATAATAATTTCCCCGCAAAGGGCGGCCCGGAGACGAAGCTCGGACCTTACCCGTTTCGTGGGTATCCGCTGGCGCGCGGGAGGTGCGGAGGTAGCACCGGCGGATAAGATACTCCGGGGCGGCGGGCGGTTGGCTTGAAATTCGGCGGGGATGTTCTCATTTTGTCACCGGGGAATGCTGTAGGCGGTGGCGCACGACGTTTTTGACGTTTCGGTTCACGTTGTCATCCCGAGCGAGGCGCGGCCGACTCTGCCGCGCCGACGAGGGATCTCTCTTCGATCGCTGGATGGAAAGAAAAAGGCTGAGGCGGTGAGTCAAAAATTCGCACCCTTCAGAAAACGAAGCGTGCGGCACCCGAAAAGACTAAACCTACGGCGTTGCCGGCGAACGGTGGGCCACCCGCCCGTCGAGGATTTCATCGAAAAGGGTCGGAGTCTATGACGGCCGAGCGCAGGAAGTTACTTACTCACAACAACAACGTGGAAGCTCATGTAAATGATGTACTGATTGACGCTAACCCACCCACTGCTCTTGCTGTCTGAAATCAGAAGCCATCCGTTGCTTGGGAAGTGCGCATGGCTCGCGTCGGACGCGACGGGCTTAAACGCATCCGATTCAAAATAGAGGCAGGCGTCCTTACCGTCGTTCTCAATCACGTTCTTGGCGATGTCGTTGAGTGCTTCCGCTGTGAGGTTCAAGCCGGTTTTCTGCGCAGCGTTGACTTTTCCGGCGAAGTCGCCAGCGTTCGCCACGTTGTTGCACAGCCACATTCCGTGGCTGAACGCTTCCCGAGTCGTCCGCGGTGCGGCGTTCGCTGATCCTGCCAGCGAAAGGATTCCGGCCAGAACGATCGTAGGGATTTTCATTGTCACGATCCTCTTAAAAACTCGTGTCAGTTCTCCACCTGAACGCTCTTCAGAAATTTCTCAATCGCGGCTGGACTGAGTTTCGACTTCCTTCCGGGCGGGCGTGGCCCATCCTTTCGAAGCGGCGGCGGAGCCGTCCTGATGCGCGGTCCTGTACGAGGCGCACCCTTTGCCCGAACCGCAAAGTGTGTGGACTCGAAAGACTAATCAAGGGCAACCATCGTTGAAGGCTGCGGTATCCGCGCGGCCTGTCATTTATTTCCGCTGCTGGTCGCTGCTCCCTGCTTTACCCAATCCGCAAGAATCAGCTCGCATACCTTTTTTACGCCGCCCTTGATACCGCCGCCCTCTTTGGTTTGCAGGAGGTCGCCATTCTTGTCGGCAACTTGCATCTGATTGTCCCTCGCAAGTAAACCTACCTCGATATGATTCAAGAGCACGGTGTAGTCGGCCATTTGTTGATTGACTGTCACGCGCACGCCAGGGCAGACTTTCTCAAAATCCTTGCTCATTTCCATCGATTGGTCGCGGCGTGAGTTCCAGGTGTTACCGTGACTTGCGGATTGCAAAAACACACGAGGCGTTTGCCGGTTCACGGTCGGAGCGTTCTGCGCAGGTGTATCTGACTGCTGAGCAGGAGCGGGGGCTGGTTGAGCCTGGGCCGACGTAGCGGTCGTGGATGTTGGCGCTACGAACTGTGTTTGCGGCGCTAGTTGTGCGCTGGGGCGGCAAGCTTGTGAACCAAAGATTGTTTCGCCTTGGTAAGTGAAACCACCAGATTCGGAGAGATTTCGGCACATCCATCTTGAAGGGTCCGGAGCCTGTGCAGACGTCACGCTGGAAAACACCGCCACGAACAAGATCGATAGGATGGTTTTCATTTCTTCCTCACTGGTCAATTTGTCGTTCAAGGGACGCTAGACCAAAATGAGACTGGCGCGAGAAAACCGGAATGGTACTTTGCTAATAAGGCAATAACTTATGGTGTAAACCATTCGTGCGCCGAATGGTGAGTGCGCCACCGGTCTCTCATTTCGTGTGCGGCGTGGCCGGCGGTTCCCGAACACTCTAATCCGTATTTGTACGAATATAACTCCTCTGGCGAATCTGTTAGCGTGAGTCGGGGCACTATTCGGCCTTGATGAGGACGCGGTATGAGGATTGGCACTCGGACAAACGGCCGGTGGACGAGCGGCAAGGGCGCAAACGCGTCGGCGCAAGGCCGCGCCGCTGCCCGAACCGCGGGACATGGCAACATACTTCCCATTTCTAATCGACAAAATCTCGCGCGATTAGAAATCGGTGCAACTCACACAGAACAAAGCTCATCGCAATTTCTAATCGTCATTTTTGGGGCCCTCGGGGCATTTACCTTGGATCCAGTTGCAACTGCGAAGCCTCCAGTTGCAACTGCGTTGGCTTGGGCGTCGACGGGAGCTTTGGCGCAATCCGTTGTGTGGCCGCTGCGCGCTGGATCGTTTGGGCGGGGGGCTGCTGCGGAAAAGCGGCGGCATTCCTTGAAAAAGTGCCGCCGCACTTTATTGTGGGCTGGGCGGCGTTAGGATTGTGGGACCTTCGCGATCGAATACGCTGGGGGCGCCCCGCCACGGCGGGCGGCAACTCGGCGCGGCTTCGGGAGATCAAAGACCATTGTGATGAAGCTCGGCAAATTTGCTTTGGTGGCGGCTGTTGTTTGGCTTTGCTGCGGCGGCGACTTTTGCGCAGTCGGCGCAGCCAGCGGCACCGCAGGCGACCGGCGCGCCGAGTGCTGGGACGCAGGAGGCTGCCGCCGCAGACTGGCGGGCAGACCCTGAAGGTGGCTACAAATTTTGTTTTGGTGCCGGCGTTGGTGAAAAACAAAGCTGGGGAGGTGGTGTTTTCTTTGCGGGCTGAGGATTTTGTGCTGACGGACAATGGCGTGCCGCAGGAGTTGCGGCTCGAGCAGGATACCGACGCGCAGCCGGTGGCCGTGGTGGTGATTGTGCAGACGGGCGGGCTGGGCGCGGATCATTTGCGCGATTACGGCGATTTGAATGCGGTTTTGGATGCGGTGATTGGCGGAGTGGAGCATCGAGTGGCGGTGGTGAATTTTGACAGCGCGCCCGCGCTGGCCAACATTTTCACGCCTGACACCGACCAGGCGGCGCGAATGATTGCCAATCTGCAGCCCGGCGATGGGGGAGCGGCGATTCTGGATGCGTTGAAATTTGGAATTGATTTGCTGCGGCGGCAGCCGGCGGAGTATCGACGGGTGATTTTGTTGTGCAGCGAGACGATCGACAGCGGGAGCAAGGTGAGTCTGGCGGAGGCGATCCGCGCGGTGGACGATACGAATACGGCGATTTACAGTTTTGGATTTTCGAGCACCAGGGCGGCGGTGGCGCACGAAGCGGCGAAATTGCCGCGTCCGGGAGGAAGCCCTTATGGAGATGAGCCGTATGCTCCGGGCGGGTGCATGAGTCACGACCCGGGGGCGGATCCGGACGCGCACGGGAACCGGCGGGTGCAGGCTTTGGATTGCGCCAGCGATTTGCTGCCGCCAATCCGTTTGGCGCGAATGGCTTACGTGGCGGCGAAGGATGGATTGCAGCGCAACGTGCCGGAATCGGTGGCTCAGTTGACCGGCGGGGAGTACTTCCCTTTCAAGAATGGAACGACCTTGGTGCGGGACCTGATTACGATTTCGAATGACGTGCCGAATTATTACGTGCTGAGTTTTCGTCCGCAGGCGCCGATGGTCGGGCTGCACGCGCTGGAGTTGACGGTGAAGGGGCGGCCGGATTTGGTGGTGAAGGCGCGCAAGGCTTATTGGGTGGATGCGGAGGCGCCGGGGAGTACCAAGTAGGAGTGTTCGATTCGGCGAGGGGATTTCCCGCGTTCGGGCAGGGGTGGGTGGCGGGTGAGTTTCTTTTTGCGGCTAAGTGTTGCGGGGCAAGCGGAAGTTGTGGCGAGTGGAGCGGCTACTGGCTTGCAGCGAAGAAGCGGGGCGGTAGCTGTGTGCCGGATTTGAGCCCGGCGGGAGGGTGCGATGTCCAATTCCGAACGCATTCGCGAGGCGTGTGATGGGGGGCTTGATCCTTTATATGTGAAGGCGCGGGAGGCGGCGGGGTGGCGGCTGGTGGGCGTCGAATGGGAGCGCGGGGTTGATGCGGCTCGTGACGCGGCGCCTGCGGCTGGCGGCGCGCGGGCGACAGAAGACTCGCGGGAGCACGGCGGGCCGGAAACTCCGTTGGGCTGGCGGGCGGTGCCGGAAGGAAGCCGGCTGGAAGAGGATCCGGAGGAGATGCAGTTTCTTTTCGCGGTGATGGAGTTGATGATTCAGGATATTTCGATCACCAAGGTGGCTGAAGAGTTGAACCAGCGGGGATTTCGGACGCGGGCCGGAAATGCTTGGGGGCCGGTGGCAGTTTTTAATTTGCTGCCGAGATTGGTGGAATTGACGCCGAGGATTTTCCGGAGTGAGGAGTGGGTGGAACGGCGGAAGAACTTGACGCCGGTTTTTTGAGGCAGACGGAAAATTTGGGCGGGAAGGTCTCGGCGGTTGGAAGGCCGGGCAAGAAGTTGACATCGAAGAGAGATCCTTCGTCGCAAAAGGCGCTCCTCCGGATGACGGCCAAAAACGGTTTGGGTTTAGGCCTGGACTGCTAGGAGAAGCGGATCGTTTGGTACGCGCTGCTGGGACTGCGGATCGTTCGGCGGGCTCTCTTCCCTTGCGCACTTGCGGCGTATTTTCATTTCATTTGATCGACGGTGGCGAAAAATCCGCCGCGGCGGCGCGATTATTTTGCGGGTCATGCTCGGTGTGTTAGAATTTGCCTCGCAGTCTTCCAATACTTAGAAATTTTTGGACTGCCGATCGATGGGACTTCGGGCTCTGTGCAACGATTCCCCGCGAACCCCGCCAGGCCCGGAAGGGAGCAACGGTAACGGGTCAGTTTCGTGTGCCGCGGAACACCCGAAGTTCCTTTTATCGCCGCTCTGGACGAGTTTCATTTTGCAGCGCAAAACGGGGCTCCCGAATACATGAGTTATAAGGTTATTGCCCGCAAATACCGTCCGCAAACCTTCAGTGAAATCGTAGGCCAGCAGCACGTCACCAAAACCATCGCGAACGCCATCAATTCGAACCGGGTAGCGCACGCCTATATTTTTTCGGGAGTGCGCGGCGTGGGAAAGACGACCACGGCGCGAATTCTGGCCAAGGCTTTGAACTGCGAAAAAGGGACGACGGCGGATCCGGACGGAACGTGCGCGTCTTGCGTGGAGATTGCGGAGGGACGTTCGCTGGACGTGATGGAGATCGACGCGGCATCGAACCGCGGAATCGATCAGATCCGCGAGCTGCGGGAGATGGTGCGGTACGCGCCGGCCAACAGCCGTTACAAAGTGGTGATCCTGGACGAAGCGCATCAACTGACGGATGAAGCTTCGAACGCGCTGCTGAAAACCTTGGAAGAGCCGCCGGAACGGGTGGTTTTTATTTTGGCCACGACGCGGGCGGAAGACCTGGTGGATACGATCAAATCGCGGGCGCAGTTGTTTCAGTTTCGGGCGCTTTCGTTCAGCGAGATTGCGGAAGAGATTGAGCGGATCACCAAAGAAGAGAAATTGAAAATCGAGCCGGGCGCGGTGGCAGTGCTGGCGCGGGCGGCCGAAGGCAGCGTACGCGACGGGCTGTCGCTGCTGGAGCAGGCGATTTCGTACAGCGGGGACGCGATTACGGATTTGCAGGTGCGCGAGCTGCTGGGCGTGGTCGCGGAGAGCGTGCTGGACGATTTGGTGGACGCGATTGCGCAGCCATCGGCGGAAGGCGCGTTGAGTCTGGTGCACCGGCTGATTCAGGACGGGCAGAATTTGCAGCATTTCTGCCGCGAAGCGATCCGGCATTTCCGGAATTTGCTGGTGGCGCGAGTGTGCGGGGCGGAATCGGATTTGGTGCAGGCTCCGAAGGACGAGCGCGCGAGGATTGCGGAGCAAGCGGCGCGATTCACGGAAGAGGATTTGACGCGATTTTTCAATACGCTGATGACGACGGATGCGGAATTGCGGCGGGCGCCGGATCCGCGGCTGCATCTGGAACTTGGCTTGTTGAAGATGATCAATGCGAAGCGGCTGGCGCCGCTGGAAGAAGTGCTGGCGACATTGCGAGAAGGCGCGAACGCGAAACCAGCGGCTGCGGGCGGCGGGTCGAATCCGTTTGCGAAAACACTTTCGGCGGGCGGCCCGGGGACTCAAGGCATCGGTGCAGTTCCGGGTTCTGGTGGGACGCGGGCGGTGAGTTCTTCGGGAGCGGCGGCGAAGATGGCTCCGGTGGCGGCGTTCAAGAGCGAGCCGAAGGCATCGAGTTTGACGACGGCTGGAAGTTTGCCGGCGAGCGCGACGACAGGTACGGCGTCGAAGATGGGGAGCGAATCGCGATGGTCCGTTCCCTTCCCGGGTAGTGCAGACGTTGCGAAGCATTTGAACGCGCAGAGCGCGCCAGTGGAAATGAAGGCGGAGCCGGCGACGACGGTTCCGGTAGTGAATCGGGCCAGTAACGCGGTGACGATGGCGGAAGCGAGTGCCGCGCCGGTGGCAACGCCGACGGCGGCGCCAGTTGCGGCACCGGTGGTTACGGCGGCAGCGGTTGCGACGCAAGTGAGCGGCGGAGCGAAAGTTTTGACCGCGGAGCAGATCGCGCAGATTCGCGCGGCATTGGTGGGGAGCAAATTTTTGTTGTCGATGCTGGATGAAGTGACCAGCTGGGAAATGGCGAACGGCGAGCTGCGATTATTTTTTCATCCGGACAGCCGGTCGCTTTCGGAAATGTTGCAGGCGAAAGATCCGATGGAACGATTGCGCACGGCGCTGCAGCAAGTGCTCGGCCAGCCACTGCGGGTCTGTGTTAAACTGGATGCAAGTCGGGCAGCGCCGGCGGCTCCGAATTCGGAATTGAAGGCGCGGTTCGAACAAGATCCGATCGTTAGGGCCATGCTTGAAAAATTTGGCGGCCAGATTTCAAACGTCAAGCGCCCGGGCGGTAACTGACCTATGGAAGTAAAAGCACTGCAACAGATGCTGTCGCAATTCCGCCAGGTCCAGGAAAAACTGGAGAAGCAGATCGAGGAAGTGTCGGTGGAAGCCTCGGCCGGCGGCGGGATGGTGACGGTCAAGATGAATGGCCAGAAGCAGCTGACCGAAGTGCGCATCGAGCCTGATGTGTTCAAGGGCAAAGACCAGGAAATGCTGCAGGATTTGATTCAGGGCGCGGTGAATGAAGCGACGCGCCGGGTGGACGAAGAGCTTTCGAAGCAAGTGAAAGAACTTTCGGGCGGGATGCCGGGCGTGGCGGGATTGAAAATTCCCGGATTGTTTTAAGTCGCGCCGAACCGCAGGTTTTGGTAAAAGCAGCAGCAGGAATCCGCACAAGTTTCGATTTGAAATTTCCTTCGCGTCGAATAATTTCACTGGAGTTCCATGCCTGATTTCGCTCCTTCGGTAACCAAGCTGATTGATGAATTGAAACGGCTGCCGGGGATCGGGCAGAAGACGGCGCAGCGGCTGGCGTTCTATTTGTTGCGGGTGGATCCGGAGCAGGCGTTCGCGCTGTCGGACGCGATTCGGGACGCGAAAGAAAAAGTGCGGGAGTGTTCGATTTGCAACAACATCACGGATACGGATCCGTGTTTGTTCTGTTCGAGCGCGACGCGAAACCGGAAGATTATTTGCGTGGTGGAAGAAGCGACGAATATTCAGGCGGTGGAGAAGACGCGGCAGTTTGATGGGCTATATCACGTTTTGGGCGGAGCGCTTTCGCCTTTGCAAGGGATTGGGCCGGACCAGTTGCGGATTAAGAGTTTGATCGAGCGGTTGAAGGGCGGGGCTACGGAAGAGATTATTGTGGCTACGAATCCGACGGCGGAAGGTGAGGCGACGGCGGTTTATTTGTCGAAGCTGATTAAGCCGTTGGGAGTGCATGTTACGCGGATTGCGATGGGGATTCCGGTGGGTTCGGATTTGGAGTATGCGGATGAAGTGACGATGAGCAAGGCGATGGAGGGTAGAAGGGATTTGTAGGTTTGTAGTTCTTCTTTGGTTTTTCCTTCCGGTGTGTTGTGGGGCAATCAAAATTATTGTGGGTGAGATTTTGCGTGCAGATCGTTTCGCGCGAATTTCCCGGGGTGTGTCGCGGCTGCGGGCGGTGGCGTGAGCGTAAACCGACGCAACGGCAAAACCGAGCTCCGACGTTTTGAGCTTGCTTGAAGTGTGGGAAGGCTTGCGCAGAAGGCGCGCAAGCGGAAGTTTGACGTGAGGCGTTTGTTTTTGGCGGGGCTGAAGCCCCGCCCCTCCGGATACGGCTTGCTTGTGGTTTCGGTATGCGAGACCGGATCGATTCCCTCAGCGGCTAAAGCCGGGCGTTGTTGCGTCGTTTTTGGCACGGCTGAAGCCGTGCCCTGACGAAAGGCTCCCGTTGTTTTGGTTTTCTTTGGGATTGAGTGGGGCTTCGGGATCGTGAAAAGCGGATCCCTCTCTGCGCTCGGGATGACGGGGTGTTTTTCGTTTGCGGAAAAATATTTCTGGGTGCGACGTGTTCGGTCTAAACCCGCACCCCTTTGCTAAAGGCGATTGCGCAAGGAGTGCGGCACCCGGAAAGGCAACTCCGACGACAAAAGCAAAGGCAACTGGCCCACCTAAGGTGGCCGCTACGTAAAACCAATCGGCGAACATGTAAGGCGTTTGAAGCAGGTCCCTCGCTTCGCTTCGGGATGACAACTCTTTGGATTGTGGGCGCCGGGAGATCTGCGCGCGATTTAGTTGTTGTTTGGCGTTGCGGCGGGCTTGGGGTCGTCTTTGTGGTGGAAGTCCAGGCCGTAGGCGGGGTGGTCTTTGGTGCCGGTGATCTTTATGGGGAGTTCGGAGCCGCCGTTTTTGCCCTTGAAGAAGGGGTCGACGGCTTTGAGGAGGAAGGATTTGGCGCCGGTGGTGGTTTGGGAGAGTTTGGCGTCGAGGTGGAGTTTGCCGTGGAAGTCGATCTGGCCTTCGTCGAGCTTGTAGGTGCCGGCGAGTTGTACGTCGGCGCCGGTGACGCGGAAAGTCAGGCGGGAGAAATCGATCGACGCCCTGGGCCATGCGGAATTTTCCGGAGAGGCCGGAGACGACATTTTCGATGTCGGTATCTTCGGGGCGGCCTTGGCCGCGGCGGCTGAAGGAATCGATTTTTTCCTGCACGCTGGGGCTGGTGAAGTGGGCGCTGGCGACGCCGAACTGGCCGTCGACGGTCATGCGCTGGATGATGTCGCGCTGGCCTTCGCCGATGTCGAGCTTGGCGGTGATGGTGGTATCGCCGTTCATGATCGGCTTGTCGTATTTCACGGTGAGGTAGAGCAGGTCTTCGATGCGGGCGGTGGTGGAGACGACGTCGAGGGCAATGGTGCGGCCTTTTTCGGGAGTGAGGTCGGCGACTTCACCATTGACGACGAGAGTGGTGTGCCGGAAATGGGCGATGACCGGTTTGAGGATGACGTTGCCGTTGGTGCCGTCGACGATGGCGGTGTAATCGGTGTGGAGATCGACGGGATGTCCGCTGATGCGCAGGGTGAAATCGGGCGTGTCGGTGGTGCCTTCGACGCTGAGGAAATCGAGCGGGCCGCTAAATTTTCCGGAGGATTGCAGTTTGCCTTCGAGGCCTTTGATGGTGCCCATGTCGGCGTGGTTGAAAGTGAATTTGGCGTCGACGGGCGTGTGGCGGGGTTCGTCGGCGTCCCAGGGGCCGAAGGAACCGGCGCAATCGATATCGCCGAGCGGGACGGGATTGGTGAGTTGGGCGTGGAAGGTGGCGGGATCGTCGAAACTGAAATTTTGGACCAGGACGCTTTGCAGCGGGAAATCGCGCGAGGGCTTTTTTGGATCGTCGCGCAGGATGGAGATTAGGCCGTTGGTGACGTGAATTTCTTTTATGAGGACTGGGTATTTTTTGGCGAGATCGACGTCGGTGCCGGCGATTCGGAGGCGGGCGCCGCTGTCCTTGGGCGGGATGTGGATTTGCAGGCCGTCGAGTTGGACTTGCTCGATGGTGTAGCGGCGGCGGAGGACGTCGGGAAGGCTGGCGGAGAAGCTGACGCGTCGGATCTGGATTAGAGGTGGGACGTCGGTGCGGCCTTTGAGGCGGAGGGTGAGGCCGTCGATGACTACGCGGGGGCGGGGGAAGAGGTGGATGTCGAAGTTGGTGAATTGGACGTCACTTTGGAAGCGGGCACGGAGATAGGATTCGGTGCGTTGGCGGATTTGCCGACGGATGAAGGGGGCGGCGGCGATTAGGGCTACGGCGAGGAGGATGAGGATTACGCCGACGAGGGCGGGCCATTTGCTCTTGGTGGTACTCATTCGTGAGAGCTATCTTATCGAAGTTTTGGGTGGGGAATAACAGGAATGGTAGTGGGTCTGGGTGGGGGCGCGGCGGTTTGAGGCCGGGCAAAAAGGAGATTCGACGGCCAAGGGCGGTTTGGGTGGCGGAGTGGGAGGCTAGGAGAAGCGGGGCATTTGGGCGGAGCGGCTCGGATTAAAGATGAAACACGGAGAACACGGAGAAAGGCGGGAGAGCACGGAGACTGCTAGACGGCGCTTCGCCCTCGATGCGTTTTCTCAGCGGATGGCTTTGGAAAAGCGGCGGCAGAGCCGCCGCACTCTATAGTGGGCTGGGCGTGGCTTGCTCAGCCGACGCTCCGCGGAGCCGATCGCCGTGGGCTGCGCGCTTCGCGTCGTGGGACATCGAATCGCGGGGCCTGTCCTTGGGGTCCAAGTAACCGTTTCGCACATTGGGGGTTTGCTGTCGGCTGGGTGGGCCGGGGGATGCTACCCTTAGAAACCGACTCCTCGGAGGAATCGTGACCGAGTCTTTACCGTCCAACGAACCTGGGACACAGAAGCGCCGAAGTACGCGCATCGTGCAGGCCGTACCGATCACGGTATCGGGGACGGATGCGCTCGGGCAGCCGTTCAAAGAGCGGACCACGACGGTCATGGTGAACTGCCATGGCTGCAAATATCAATCGAAGCATTACGTCCCCAAAAATTCGATGGTGAAGCTGGAGATTCCGCAGCCGGAAGCGGGCAGCAAGCCGAAGGTGACCGAAGGTCGAGTGGTGTGGGTGCAGCGGCCGCGGACGGTGCGCGAACTATTTCAGATTGGACTCGAGTTCGAGGTGCCGGGGAATGCCTGGGGCATCGCGTTTCCCCCGGAAGACTGGGCGGCGGATGCGCTGCCAGTGGATTATTCGGTGGAGCCGACAGTACCCTTTGAGCTCGCCAGTAACATAGCGGGACCAGAAGCTTCGATATCGCCGCAGCCTTTGCCGCCGATGCCGCCACCGCCCATGCCTCCGGCGTCGCCGGACATCCGGCTGGATACTGCGGGCGCGCCTACTCCGATGACTTCCGCTACTTCTCCGACGACTCCGGCGGCAAAGCCGGTGAGCAACCTTCCAGCAATGCCGGCGCGGCCGGCGATCGCTCCTCCGGTGGTGCCGGCGCCGCCGAAGGCGTCGATACCGGTTCCGCCGCCGATGACGAGCGCGCCGGTTGCGTCAGTTCCCTCTTCGACTGTTTCGACTACTTCGCCGGCCGCTGCTGTACCGCCGCCTCCACCCAACAACAAAATTCATGTGATGCCGCAGGCCCCGAGCGATTCGCAGGCTTTGATGGCGCGGCAGATGTCGCATCTGGTGGCGCAAGCCAAAGAGCAACTGGATAAGACTTTGCGCAGCGGCGCGGCGGCGGCGGTGAACGAGCAGGTCAGCGCGGCGCGCAAGCAACTGGATTCGCAGCTGAACGCCGCGGTGGAACGCGCGATCGAAGCTTCGATGCAGAAGGTTTCGGATTCGGCGCTGAGCCGGGTGGTGCAGCAGGCGACGGAGCGGACTTCGGCGCTGGTAGATGAGGCGCGGAAATCGACGGACGCTTCGGCGGCGCAGCTGGACGAGAAGGTGCGGGACGCGGTGAACTGGCGGTGAATTCGCGGTGAGTTCGGCGGTAGATCAGGCAGCGCAACAGGCGGCGATTTCCGCGGCGCAACAAGCGGCGCAGCAGACGGCGACGCAAAACCTGAAATTGTCGGTGGAAGAGGCGGTGGAGCGGGCACTGCGGGAGCGCGCGGCGTCGACGCCGTCGCTCGAAATTTTGTCTTCGCCGGAAGCGGCGCAGAACCATCTGAACCAGTGGCAGCAGAGCCTGGAAGAAAAATCGCAGTCGATCCGCGGGCGGGCCATCGAGCAGGCCAACGCGGATGCGGCGGCGGTAGCCGAGCGCTTCTCCGCGGATTTCGACACGGCACTGAACAGCGCGGCGCAGAAACTAGGCAGCCAGCTGCATGACGTGACGCAGGAATCGGTAACGCGCGCGGAACTGGAAGCGCGGAACCGGGCGCAGGCTTTGCGGGACACGCTGGAAGAAACTTCGAAGTCGGTATTGAGCCGGGCGGAACAAGAAGCGAACAGCAAGGCGGAATTTTTGCGGACGTCGCTGGGCGAGGTGATTGCGGGGGCGGCAGCGACGATCGAATCGCTGGGTTCGAGCTTGCAGGTGGAGCGGAACCGGGCGGAAGAATCGAAGAACCAACTGCACGACGCTTCGCAATCGCTGCTGACCCAGACCAAGCGCGACCTGGACCAGTTGGTGGCGAACCAGAAGGACGAGCTGAGCCGGGTGGCGGATCAGGTAATCGCCGAGCGCGCGCAACTGATCGAACCGGCGCTGGAACAGGCGACGCAGAAAGTGCTGAACCGAGTTTCGACCGAGATGGAACAGAAGCTGGGCCCGGGCTTGGAGCAAGTGCAGCAAGCGGTAGCGCAAATGAAGACGGCCGGGGAACAGGCCGAGCGCACCCAGGCGCACATTCAAGAGCAGATTCAACAATCTGCCGAGCAACTGGCGGGCGTGCAGCAAACGGTGCAGGGGCGGATCGCCGAGGCTAACGAACAAGTCGAGCAGATGCAGGCGCGAGTGCGCGAGCAGATCGAGCAGAGTTCGATCTCGGTGAAGGATCTGCAGAACGAAGTTCTGGAACAGATCAAGATCGCGACGGATCGCACCGACCAGTTGCAGGACACGATTCGGGAAAGCGCGCAGCAGACTTCCGAGCAAGTGGTGCAGGATACGCTGGCGCGTTTGCGGGAAGAGGCGGCCAAGGTTCCGGTAGAGCTGGATCAAGCGAGCCGGACGGTGGTGGCGAAGATCGAAGAAGAATTCCAGCAGCGAGCCACGGAAACGCAGCACGCGACGTATGACGCGCTGCTGAAGGCTTCGGACTGGTACCAGAAAAAAGCGCAGACCACGATGCAGTCGACGCTCGAGAAAGTGGTGGAGCAATCGAGTACGGCGCTGCGGGACCGGGCGGCGGAAGTATCAAGCCTGCTGGCAGCGGAACTGGATCATTACGGCCGAACGTACGTGGAGCACAGCAGCGCGCAGATCGACGACGCGGCCAAGGAAATTTCCGGCCGCGAGCGCGACAAGATGGCGGAAAACGCGCAGATGGCCACCGCGAGTTTCAGCGACCAGGTACATCGGGTGACCACGGAGTCTTTGTCGAGGTTCGAGCGGGCTTCGCGGGAAGCGCTGGAAAAGGCGCGGTCGGATATGGAATTCAACCGTGAAGGATCGCTGGGCGAATTCCAGAAACATCTGGACACGCGGATGATGGAAAGCGTGGAGCAGGCTAGCGTGCATCTGCAATCGCAATTGATTCCGATGATGGAGCAGTGGGACGCCAAGCGCGAGGCGGAGAAGAAAGAGTGGATGTCGCGGCTGCAGAAATCGACAGACGAATCGATTGAGGCGTACAAGGTTCGGCTGGAGAATACTTCGAATCAGTGGATGTTGGCCTCGGCGACGACCTTGGGGCAACATTCGCAGACGGTTTTGGATACGATCGCCAAGGCGGCGGAGAAGCGGCTGCGGGATACTTGCGCGCAAGTGCTGGCCGGGATGGGCGACACTTTGAAGTCGAGGTTGTTGGGAATTTCGGATGAGATGGGCGCGGAAGATTCGGATGATGATTTGCCTCCGGCTTCTGCGATGCATAAGAAGTAGAGTTTCCTGTGGATTTTCCTTTCCTGCGGTTACGGTTCCCTAACATTTTTTAAATTTTGCGGCGTGGCGCCCTCAGCGGCTAAAGCCGCTTGCTGTCGCCGCGTTTTGCGGCACGGCTGAAGCCGTGCCCTGACGAAACCGCTGTGGTGGACTTCGCGATCGAGCGTGGCTTCGGGAGCGTAAAAAGCAGATCCCTCGCTGCGCTCGGGATGACAACGTAGGTGTGGTGAGCATCGAGGCTCGGGATGACAGCGTGGGCGTCGTTGACCGTCGCTGATGTGATGAGAAATCGGGCATGCGGCGGAGCGATTTCGGAGGCGGTGGGCAACCCGGTATAATTGGGGCATGGCCAATCAGGCGTTTTTGAGTGTGTGGCTGGGCGATTTTCCGGAAGAGCGGATGCTGGAGGACTTCGAAAAATTTTTGGGGACGGTTCCCTTCTCGGCGGCGCGGCCGGGGTTCACTTATTTGGAGGTGCGGGCGCTGGAGCCGTCGGAGTCTCCGGTGTTCGAGCAGGATTTGCGGGCGATGCCGCTGGACGCGCCGAGCGTGGTGGAGCTGGCCCAGGATCATTTGAACAGCGACAGCCGGTATACGGCGCGGGCGCAACTGGGATCTGTGGGTGCAGGAAGGCGAGCCTGCGAAATGGCAGCAATTGCCGCAGCCGGTGGAATTAGTGTGCACGGGCGAACTGTACGACGAGGGCATCTTTAAAGAGGATGGGCATTTCGAGGTGAATTTCGGATTGGAGCATCTTTTTACCGGGCATGGCGGGTTGCTGGGAATCCGGCAGATCCGGCGGATGCCGCAAAGCCCGGAAGAGGTTCATTTTCTGGAATCCATGGCCAAGCCGGCGAATCTACAGATGTACCAGGAAAAGACCCGGGAAAACATCAAGAGCCTGTTTGCTTGGGTGCGGAAGATTGAGGATGCCTTGCCGGTGGCGAAGGTGAAGCTGTGGTCGGAAGGCGAAGAGAATTTCGAGGCGCGGTTGGAAGAGATTCTGGCGGCGCATTAGGGCGTTTTTGGTAACGGCGAGAAAATCGCGGTGGTAAGCGCGGATGCCAGGTTGCGGAAAGATGGCGGTCTAAAGACCGCCGCTACAAATGCCAAACCCGGGATAGAATTGGACTTCATGAAAAAAACGTTTTTGGTGCTGGTGATGTCTGCGGCAGCGTCGCTATTTGTTGGGTGCGGAAGCAGCGCGCCGCCGAATTCGGCTTCTTCCGCGTCGTCTGCAGCAAAACCTGAGAGCGGTGCGGCGCCGACCGCTCCAGCGGCGCCCGCTGGGCCGGCGATTCCGGATGACGTGCAGAAGGCGGCGGAAAAATCTTTGGGGGCGGAAACGGACGTGCTGCTATTTGGCGATCTGGCTAAGACCGGCGCGGAGCAGGCGCTGGTGGTGAATAAGGCTAAGGCACTGCCTCCGGGCGTGGCGCGGGGGAATGTTATTACGCGCGCGGTGATCCTGGAGAAAGACGGGAACAACTGGAAAGAAATTTTGCGCTGCGACGAGCATCTGGAAAACCCCAAGGGATTTCTGGGCGGAGCGCCGCTGGCTCCGGTGAATGGGTGGCGGATGCAGGCCGAGCAGGATCCTGACAAGGGTCTGCTTTTGTATTTCACTCCCTTGGTGGCGCCGAAGGGCGGATATGCGGTGCCGGTGGGCGTGCGCTGGAATGCGAAAGTGAAGCGTTACCAATCGATGGACCGGGCGTTTACCAATTTTCTGGGCGAATTGCCGGCACTCGAGACGCCGGAATCGCAGGTGAGGATGTGAGCGCGATCGCACAACCCGCTGCTGTTGGAACCGCCGCGAAGGTGAAGAAGCCGTCGGGGTTTGACCAGCTGCGGACGCTGCTGCCGTACGTGAAACGGTATAAAGCGATGACCGCGCTGGGGCTGGTGACGAATACGTTGACTGGCCTGGTGGGCGCGCTGCCGCAGTTGGTGATTGGCGCGATCACGGATTGCTTGACGGGATCGCCGAAGACTTTGGCGACGCTGCAAGGGTCGGCGCGGGCTTTGCTGGCGCCGCTGTTTTCGTTTTACGCGCCGTTGAGCCGGACGGCTCTGGGGAAATACTGCCTCATCTTGGTCGCGATCATGGCGGTGAAGGGATTTTTCTCGTTCTGGTCGCGCTGGATTTTGATTGGAGTATCGCGCGAGATCGAATTCGACCTACGCAACGACCTGTTCGGGAAGTTTGTGGAAATGGATCCGGAATTTTACGTGCGGAACCGCACCGGCGATTTGATGTCGCGGGCCACGAACGATTTGAACGCGGTGCGCATGGTACTGGGGCCGGGGATCATGTACAGCGCGACCACCATCGTGACGATGGTAGTGGCGATTTTCTTCATGTTTCGGCTGTCGCCGAGCTTGACGCTGTGGGTGCTGCTGCCGGTGCCGGTGGTGGCGTTTGCGGTGCGGTATTTCGGCGAGACGATTCACCGGTTGTCGGAGCAGATTCAGGCGGCGCTGGGCGCGCTATCAACGCGAGCGCAAGAAAATCTGACGGGCGTGCGGGTGATTCGCGCGTACGCGCAGGAGCAGCCGGAAATCGAGGCGTTCGACAAAGCGAATCGCGAGTACGTGGATCAGAACATCAAGCTGATCTCGACCTGGAGTTTGTTCTTCCCTTTCCTGACCGCGCTGATCGGAATTACGTTTGTGATTTTGCTAGGCAAGGGCGGCACGGACGTGGTCGACCATCGGTTCACGGTCGGGACCATGTGGGCGTTCTACTGGTTTTTGGGGCAGCTGGTATTTCCGATGATCGCGCTGGGCTGGGTGACGAATATTTTCCAGCGGGGCGCGGCTTCGATGGGGCGGTTGAATTACATTTTGAATTCGCAGGCCGGGATACGGGATGGATTGGGCGGCGGCGCGGACTCGGTGGCAACGCGAAAGCCACCGGCTTCGGCTTCGGCTGCGATTGCGGCGCGGGCGGCGTCGAGGATTCGCGGCGAAATCCAATTCCGCGATTTGACGTTTGCCTATCCCACGACGGCAGCCAATGCGAAGGCGAGCGGCGGGCCGGTTTTGCACGACATCAATTTGGAAATTCCGGCGGGGTCGACCCTGGCAGTGGTGGGGCCGACGGGCAGCGGGAAATCGACGCTGGCGGCCTTGATTGCGCGGCTGTGGGAAGCACCGGCGGGGACTTTATTTCTCGATGGCCGCTCGATTCGAGATTATCCGCTGGCCGAATTACGCCAGGCGATCGGGTACGTGCCGCAGGATACATTTTTATTTAGCGACACGCTGAAGGAAAACATCGCGTTCGGAGTGACCGACGCTGGGGAAGAAAGTATTTTTGAGGCGGCGGAAATCGCGAGCCTGTCGGGAGAGATTCAGAGTTTCCCCGCGACGTACCAGACCATGGTGGGCGAGCGCGGGATTACTTTGTCGGGCGGGCAGAAGCAGCGGACGTCGATTGCGCGGGCGATTTTGCGGCAGCCGAGGATATTGATACTGGACGACGCGCTTTCGAGCGTGGACACGGATACGGAAGAAAAGATTCTGCGGCGGTTGCGCGACGTAATGAGCCAGCGGACTTCGATACTGATTTCGCACCGGGTATCGACGGTGAAAAATGCGGATCAGATTATCGTGCTGCGCGAAGGACGGATCATCGAGCGCGGCACGCACGATGAATTGCTGGCGACGGGCGGATACTACGCCGACCTGAATCAGAAACAAATGCTGGAAGAAGAGCTGGCTCGCGAATGAGCGATTTCCGCGAAGAAGAGAAACTCGGCAAGCTGTACGATTCGCAGCTGACGCACCGGCTGATGCAATACCTGCGTCCGTACCGGGTGCAGGTGGTGGCGGCGCTGTCGTTCACGTTGGGAATTACGGCGCTGGAAATTGCGGGACCGTATTTGTTCCACATCGGCATCGACAAATACATTATTCCGGGATTCCAACGAGACATCGGGCGCAGCGTAGCGCTGAAGGGATTGGTTTGGGTGGCGCTGGCCTACGCTGGATCGATCCTGGCGAGTTTTGGACTGCAGTACGTGCAGGTGCGGATCATGCAGTGGGTCGGGCAGAAAACAATGTACGACCTGCGGCGGGAGATATTTTCGCATTTGCAGCGGCTGCCGATGAGCTTCTTCGACCGCAGCCCGATTGGGCGGCTGGTGACGCGGTCAACGACGGACGTCGATGCGCTGAACGATCTGTTTGCTTCGGGCGTAGTGGCGATGCTGAACGATTTCTTCCTGCTGATCGCCATGGCGGTGGTGCTGTTCAAGTGGAACCGGCCGCTGGCGTTTGCGACGTTTTCTCCGCTGCCCTTCATGATTTTGCTGACGTATTTTTTCCGGAACCGGGTGCGGGACGCGAACCGGCGGATTCGAACGGCGATTGCGTCGATCAATGCTTATTTGCAGGAACACGTGAGCGGCATGGCGATCGTGCAGCTTTTTAACCGCGAGAAAAAATCGCGAGCGCGTTTTGAAGAGCTGAACCGGACGCACATGATCGCGTATAAGGATGCGATCGACGCGTTTTCGTTCTTCTATCCGGGTGTGGAATTTCTGAGCATGTCCGGGATTGCGCTGCTGTCCTGGGTGGGAGGGACGCGAGTGATCAACGGCACGATCGAGATCGGGGTGATCGTGGCGTTCATGATGTACGCGCAGCGATTTTTCCGGCCGATTCAAGACTTGAGCGAAAAATTCAATATTTTGCAGAGCGCGATGGCGGCGTCGGAGCGGATTTTCCGGCTGCTGGATGAGCCGGTGACGATTACTTCGCCGGCGCAGGTGCGGACGATCGAGGAGCCACGCGGCGAGATCGAATTCCGCAAGGTGTGGTTTGCGTATCACGGCGGGGCGACGCCGGAAGAGAAGGACTGGATTTTGCGGGATGTCTCGTTCAAGGTCGAGCCGGGCCAGACTTTGGCGATTGTGGGGCATACCGGCGCGGGAAAGACGACGATCATCCAACTGCTGCTGCGCTTTTACGATATTCAGCGCGGCGAAATTCTGCTGGACGGGATCGATATTCGACAGCTGGAAATGCACGATCTGCGGCGGCTGTTTGGCATCGTGCTGCAGGATCCGTTTTTGTTTACCGGGACGCTGGAATCGAACGTCAAATTGGGCACCGAGCGAATCACCCGCGGAGATACGGAGGCGGCCTTGCGCGAAGTTGGGTTGGGACCTTACGTGGCTTCGCAGCCGCTGGGCGTGGACACTCCGGTGACCGAGCGCGGGGCGACACTTTCAGTGGGACAGCGGCAGCTGGTGAGTTTCGCGCGAGCGCTGGCGCATGATCCGACGTTCTTGATTCTGGATGAGGCGACGTCGAGCGTCGATACCAAGACGGAATTGATGATTCGCGAAGCGCTGGACCGGCTGCTGAAGGGGCGAACGGCGGTGGTAATCGCACACCGGCTGAGCACGATTCAGCACGCCAATCGGATTCTGGTGTTCCACAAAGGAAAGCTGCGCGAACAAGGCTCGCATCAGGAGCTGCTGGCGCTACGCGGAATTTATTACCGGCTGTACCAACTGCAATATAAAGAGCAGGAATTCGAGAATGCCTTGCCCGGCTCGGGACACGCCGGATTTTCGCAACCGATGTCCGCGAATGATTGAGTTTGCTGCGCGGGCGAGCAACGACACGCGGCGCCAAGCACGGAATACATTCCCCTACAATTTGAGGCGAGTTTCGGCAACGGACGGAAGCAGGCTGCAGCGATGAGCGAGCGGCCGATTCTGATTTCCGCGGGCGAAGCTTCGAGCGACATGTACGCGGCGGGGCTGGCGACGGCATTGCGCGCGCGGACCGGCGCGCCGATGTTCGGCATGGGCGGGGCGCGCATGGCGGAGGCGGGAGTCGAGCTGGTGGCGGATTACCACGAGGTGGCGGTGGTGGGGATCACCGAAGTGCTGCACAAAATTCCGACGGTGATCGGAGTGCAGAACCGGTTGAAGCGCGAGGCCAAGGCGCGGAACGCGAAGTTGGCGGTGCTGGTGGATTCACCGGGAACGCATCTGGGAGTGGCGCGGCGGATGAAACAGATCGGAGTGCCGGTGGGATATTTCATCGGGCCGCAGATCTGGGCCTGGCGGCCGGGACGGGTGCGGGTGGTGAAGCGGCTGGTGAACCGCATGGTGGTGATTTTTCCTTTTGAGGAGCCGATTTATCGCGAAGCGGGAGTGCCGGTGGAATTTGTGGGGCATCCGCTGGTGGATACGGTGCGATCGAACATGAGCCGTGCGGAATTTGCGGCGCGGCATGGGTTGGATGCCGGGCGGCAGATTGTGGCGATATTGCCGGGAAGCCGGCCGAGTGAAATCGCGCAGAACTATCCGCGGGTGGCGGCGGCGTGCGAGCGGCTGGCGCGTCCGGGAGGGCCGCAATTCGTACACGCTGCGGCGCAGGGACTCACTGACGAATTCTTCGCGCAGTACGCGAGGCCGAACGTGAAAATCACGCGGGTGCGAGGGGAAACGTATGAAGCGTTGGCCGCGGCGGATTGCGCGATCGTGGCGAGCGGAACGGCTACGGTGGAAGCGGCGCTGCTGGGCACGCCGATGGTGGTGGTGTACCGGGTGAAGCGGGTGACGGCGGCGATTATGCGGCGGCTGATTCGCACGCGATATATCGCAATGGTGAATCTGATCGCGGGGCGCGAGGTGGTGCCGGAACTGATTCAGGATAAGTTCACGGCTGAGGCGGTAGAGAAAGAAGTGCGGCGGATTCTGGAATCGGCGGCCGATCGCGAAGAAATGAAGGTGGGGCTGGCCGAGGTGCGCGCGAAGCTGGGGCCGAGCGGCGCGATCGAGCGGGCTGCGGACATTTTTGCGGGGATGATGTAACCTTTTATAAGGCAACTGTCCACAAGGAATCGGTATCAGAGGTAGTAGCGACGCCAGTGAGGTAAGTCTTCTTGTCCAAAATAATCCCCCAAATGCAGGCCAAGCGAATCGCCGTGCTCTCCGCATTGCTGGGGTTGTGCTGCGCATTGGCGGGCGGATTCGCGCCGGCGCGAGCACAAGCTGGGCGAGATTATCCCTTCCGGGCGACCAATTACGACGTGCAAGTTTTGTTGCATCCGGACGACCAGACAATTTCCGGGCTGGCGAAGGTGGAATTCACGGCGCAGCAGGCTTCGCGAACGGTGGTGGTGCAGCTGCATCAAGATTTGAAGGTGAATAAAGTTAATGTGCCGGGTGGCAAGCCGCTGGAATTCGAGCGCGACAACCTGGACCCGATGCGGTTGACGATTGGATTGCCGGATGCGGTGGCTCCGGGGAAAACGGCGACGCTGGAATTCGATTATACCGGACCGATTTCGAGCGAGGACGACAGCCCGACCAAGGGCGTGCGGTTTGCGTCGGTGGATAAATTGTCGGCGTATTTGCTGCTGCCGGCGCGGTGGTTTCCGCTGACCAGCTATCCGAGCAACCGGTACACCGGGACGTTCAAAATTACGGTGCCGGACAGTTTTGCGGTGGTGGGAACGGGAAAAGCGGATCCGCCGAACATGACGCCGGGAATCGGGCGTGGAGCGGCGGGACAGGCGACGTATGTATTTCACTGCGACAAGCCTGCGCCGGTGGGAAGTTTCGTGGCCGGGGCGCTGCAGCTGACTCCGGTGCAGGCGGAAGGATTTAATGTTTCGGTATTCACGCCGCCGGTGCAGGCCAATACGGCGAACGCGTATGCGACTTCCCTTTCGCACATATTCACTTATTTTTCGGAAGCGTTCGGGCCGCTGGACGTGCAGGAATACGATCCGATCACGATCGTGCAAATTCCGGATGGGACGGTGCAGGGATTTGCGGCGCCGGGATTATTGATGATCAGCGCGCGGCAATGGACGCAGCGGGTGAACGAACGGCTGCTGTCGCAATTGGCGGCGGAGCAATGGTGGGGCGACCGGGTGCTGCCGCAGACGGCTTCGGATGCGTGGCTGACGGACGGATTGTCGCGTTATGCGGAGGCGATGTACGCGGAACAGGCCGACGGCGCGGCGGGATTGCACAAGGCGCTGGAAGATTTCGCGGTGGGCGCGCTGATGTTCGAAGATACGGCGCCGATATCGCAGGCGGCGCGATTACAGACTTTTTCGAACGAGTACCGGTCGATCGTGGCGGACAAGGGCGCGCTGGTATTTCACATGCTGCGGACCCAGCTGGGCGACGACAATTTTACGGCGCTGCTGCGGGAGTTTTTCAAGAAGTACGAAGGAAAGACCACCAACCTGAACGATTTCGAAAAAATGGCGATGACCAAGATACCGGCTCCGGTGAAGGGGCAGCCGCCGGTGAACCTGATTTCGTTTTTTTCGCAGTGGCTGAATTCGACGGGCGTGCCGGAATTCAAGCTGGAATACATCGTGTACCGGACGCGCAAGGGATTCAAAGTGGTGGGGAAAATCCATCAGGACCTGGATACGTTCCGCATGCCGGTGGAGATCCGTATCGATACGGAGGGAAATCCGGAGACGAAGAAAATCCTGGTGACCGGGACAACGCAATCGTTCGAGATCGATACGTTCGGCCGGCCGAAGCCGAACGGGGTGGTGATCGACCCGAACAACAATTTGCTGAAATCGAGCCCTCGATTGCGGGTGCATGCTTTGATCGCGCGCGGCGAAGGATACGCGGAGCAGGGCAAGTATTACGAGGCGATTCAGGAATACCAGAAGGCGCTCGACACCCAGCCGAGCAATTCGCTAGCGCATTTCCGGCTGGCGGAGGCGATGTTCTACCAGAAAAATTATCAGGCAGCGGCGAACGCGTTTCGCGCGGCGCTGGGCGGAGATCTGGACCCGAAGTGGACGGATGTCTGGAGCCACATTTACATCGGGAAGATTTATGATTTGTTGGGGCAGCGCGAGCGGGCGATCAACGAATACAGCTTGGCGCAGCATCTGGGTGACGATACGGCGGGAGCGCAGTCGGAAATCGCGCGTTACATTCAGAAACCGTACACCGGAGATGATTCGCAGGGGGCTCCGGCGACGGCGAGTGGCGCAACCGGCACGGCGACACCTGCGGCGGCGCCCGCGGCTAACAACCCGGCAGAAGACCCCAGCAAGCCGGTGTTGAAAAAACACGACCCGGCACCGGGACATTAGAACTGGTTTTGCAGCTTAGAATTGTTTGATCCGCGTTTCCCTGCCCATCCGTTTTCCTACTTCCAGGCACGCTGCGACGGTTGCTTCCGAAGCTTCTCTGGTTCGAATAATTTCTAATTGACCCGTGTGTTTGTATGGGTTTTGAAAACGCAGGCCTACGCAATTTTCGCCGCGGAAGGTGATTTCGGCGAGATCGGTGATGGAGATGGTTTCGGAGCTGGTGGCCAGG
Organism: uncultured Acidobacteriota bacterium; assembly: GCA_963711325.1. Lineage (GTDB taxonomy): Bacteria > Acidobacteriota > Terriglobia > Acidiferrales > UBA7541 > Palsa-295. The sequence continues at coordinate 1,957,889 of CAVQDR010000003.1, forward strand.
ATGGCGGCGGGTAAGGCGAACTTATCGAAGAGGGTGAAGATTTCGAGTTTCACTTCCATTTCTTCCTGGGCGGATTCGATGAGCAGATCGGCTTCGCGGCAGACGTCTTCGACGGAGCGAGAGGTTTCAAGATTGGCAAGGGCGCGGTGTTGCTGGCTGGCTTGGAGCGAGCCATTGGCGACGGCGTCATGGAGATTCCGGCGAATATCGGCGACTGCGTCGTCGAGAAATTCCTGGGAAACGGCTTCGAGGATCGTGCGGTAGCCGGCCACGGCTGAGAGAGCGGCGATGGCACGGCCGGTGGGTCCGGCGCCGATGACGCCGATGGTGGAGATCATAGCTGATCGATGCTGGGCCGATCCCAACCTAGGATGATTTTTCCTTTAGCCCTGATGATGGGGCGGCGAATCAGGTTGGGTTCGGCGGCGATCATTTTGATGGCTTCGGCGCGGGTGGGCGGATTTTCTTTCATGTTGCGGCGGCGATAGAGTTCGTTGCGGGTATTCAGGAATTTGGTGTGGTCCTGCGCGCCGATGAGATTTTCGATTTCGGCGGGCTGGAGGCGGTCCTTGCCGATGTCGCGAAGGCGGAGGTCGAAGCCGCAGCTTTCCAGGTAGGCGCGCGCGTTGCGGCAGGAGGTGCAGGAAGGTTTCTGCCAGAAATCGACGCTGCCGCGGGATTTGGAAGTGGCGGAGGCGCGGGGCTTCGCCGCGCTCTTCGTTGTTTTAGTTTTGGATGATTTGGAAGTTTTTGCTTTCCCTTTCGGCACGATTCACTCTCGCATTTTCTTCAGATTACCAGAAACATTTTTCGCGAACTTAATAACGTGGAATGCTCGGATCGATTTCGGTGGACCAGCGATCGATGCCTCCGGCCATGGAGCGGGCGGATTCGACGCCCTGGGAGCGGAGCCAGGCAGCGGCATCGAGGCTGCGCATGCCGTGATGGCAGAAGACGATGACCTGATCGGAATTTTCGATGCGCTGGAGATTGCCGGGGACTTCGCGCAGCGGGATAAGAACCGAGCCAGCGAGGTGCGCGGTGTCATATTCCCATTGTTCGCGGACGTCGAGGAACAGGATTTTATCGTCGAGGGCGAGGAGGTCTTTGACTTCGCGGGGAGTGATTTCGATATTGGCGAGCAGATCGTCGGTCATTAGACTCCAAAGTCCGCCGGAGCGGAGAATGCGTGATTTTTGACGGCGAGCGCGGCGGTGCGAGCGGTGCCGAGCTGTTGCCAGTATTCCTGGCGAGTGGAAACGCGCAAAACCCAGTGAGCCAGCCAGTCTTCAAAGTCTTCGGCGCGGCGCGAGCGTTCATGATATTCGGCGAAGAAGGCGTGATCGCGGCCGTAGTAGCCCTGCACCGGCGAAGGATGCGCGGCTCCGGGTTCGTGGACCACGGCGGAAACCAGAAATCCGGGAACGAGAGTGCGATTCGGATCGGAGGCAATGACGCTTGGCTCGACGATTTCTTCGGCGACGACAATGATTTTGCGGGAGGCGCGGATGGCGTCAACGGCGACGCCGAGGCTGCCCCAGAGATGCGCGTTGCCTGCGGCGTCGGCGCGCTGGACTTGCAGGATGGCGACGTCGGGACGCAGAGCGCGGACAGCGACGAGAGTTTCTTCGCTGACCGGCGAGGAAAATTCGCGGAGGTTGCCATTTTTCTTGAGCAGGTCACTGCCGAGAGTGGCGTAGGTGGGCATGAACGGGACGCCCATGGCTCCGGCGTGCAGGGCGAGGGCGATGGTGAAATTGGAGTAATCGACGACTTCAAGGCGGCGTGGGAGATTGCGTTCGACGGCGCGGCGGAAGCAGTAGCCGACTCCGGCGGAGACGTTGCCGATCCAGGCCGCCATGACTCGAGAGACGCAGCCGGCGCCGATCAGCTGATCGAAAAGAATGTCGGAAATGGGGCCGACGAGAGTGAGGTCACGGCGGCCCTGGCGAATGATTTCGTGGCCGGCAGCGAACGGGATCATCTGCTCGAGCTGCGCGCCCATGAGGACCATCGCGCCGGAGGGCACGTGCTGGGCGATAGCTTCGCGCATCGAGAGAAGTTTTGAGCTGGTGGTCGCGGTCACGTTAGCGGGTCCAGAAATGATTGGGATCGAGCCCGCGCATGACGCGCAGCTCGGATTCCGATGGCGGCGGAGTTTCGACGAGTTCGTCGGCGACGCGCAGAGTCCAGCCGGTATTGGCGAGGACTTCTTCGACGCTGACGCCGGGATGAACGGAGGCGAGGAAAGCTTCGCCATCGCGACCAAATTTGAGAACACCGAGCGTGGTGATCAGCGCGGAAGGCCCGGAGGCGGGAGGTAGGCCGTGACGGCGGCGCCAATCGGCTCCCGTGCCGAAGCCGGGCGAAGTGATATGGCCGACGCGATCGACCAGGCGGCCGCGATCGTGAGCGAGGAGAACGACAGTGCGGCGGGCGAGGCAAGCGATGTCGCAGGCTCCGCCGGAGCCGGGGAGGCGCTGGCTTTCGTTGTTACGGTGACCCCAGGTGGTATTGAGATTTCCGAAGCGGTCGATTTCGGCGGCGCCGAGAAAGCCGACGTCGACGCGGCCTTGCTGTAGGAGATTCATGACGTCGAGCATCTGGCCGCATTGGGTGGCGTTCAAAATATTGGGCGGATCGCCCATGGTGTAGAGCAATTCGGTGGAAGGAGTTTCGCGGATGATGCCGTTTTCGAAAAGGCCGACGGCGCGGGGGGCGTGGGTGCCGCGAGCGACGAGGAAAGCAAGCATCGGAAGGCGCATGCCGACGAAGACGACTTCGCCATCGTGAATTTCACGCGCGGCGGCGGCCACCATCAATTCGCTGAAGGTGTAAGGGCGAGTGGGAGTTTCGGTTTCCTGGCGATGCGTCAAATTGGGCGCGACCTTCTTTCGGACGACTTCGAACGAGTGGTGAAACGGGCCGGCGATATGTTGGTGCGAGCTATTTACCTTTAAAATTCGGTTTGCGTTTCTCGGCGAAGGCGTTCAGGCCTTCGAGGCAGTCTTCGGATTCGAAGGCGTAAATTTGCATGCGAACTTCTTCGTCGAGCGCGGCTTCGAGCGCTTTGCGGTCTTCGGTAAGCATGCGGTGCTTGACGGCGCGCTGGATGACGCCTGCGCCGGAGGCGAGAGACTCGGCGAGCTTTTTGGTTTCGGCTTCGAATTCGGCTTGGGGGATGACGCGGCTGACTAGGCCGAGTTTCAAGGCGTCATCGGCCGAGAGCATTTGCGCGGTGTAGAACAATTCGGAGGCGCGGGTCGGTCCGACGATGCGCGGTAGGAAATACGTGCCGCCGTAGTCCGGGAACAAGCCAATCTGGGAGAACGATTCGCAGAATTTGGCCTGATCGGAGCAGATGCGGATGTCCGCTGAGAGGGCGAGGTTCATGCCTCCGCCGGCGGCGGGCCCGTTGACGGCCGCGATGACGAGTTTGGGCATGTTGGCGATGGCTTTGGTGATTTCTTTGCCGGAGAGGACGAGTTTTTCGACTTCGGCGGTGGCTTTGCGGTTGCGCGCGTCGCGGAGGAATTCGATATCGCCGCCGGCGCAGAAGGCGCGACCGGCTCCGGTGAGGACGATGACGTGAATTTCTTTGTCTTCGGCGGCAGCTCAGGATTGCGTGGACCAGCTGGTCGCCGAGTTCCGGGCTTAGGGCGTTTAACTTTTCAGGACGATTGAGGCGAATGGTGAGAATGGAGCCGGCGCGTTCCTGCAGGACCAATTCTTTTTTTTCGGGCTGCTGATCCTGAGACGAAGGCTGCGGCTGTTGCGTGGCACCCATGGCGGACTCCTAAACTTTTTTCAGTCGACCGTTGGTTGGATGCGCCGACTAGTCTTTGAGGCTCTTCAAAAGCAGGCCGAGCTTTTTGAAGTAGCGTTTCTTGACGGCCAGTTCGCTGCCGCCTTTTAGCCCGGCGGTGGTGGGCAGGACGAATACGGCCGCGCCGTAGAGTTTTTCTTTCTGCAAGCCGAGCTTGCAGGTGCGGCCCGTAAACTTCTCGTAGACCATTTTCCCATTAAAGGCGACGACGCGGGGACGCAAATCTTCGAGCTTCTGGGCGAGGAGGACGCGGCCTTCGGCGAATTCCTGGCGTTCGATTTCTTCGGGCGTGCGGGTGGGGCGCTTGACCAGGTCGGTCATGCCGATGCCGAATTCGAGAATGCGGCGGTCGTCTTCGTAGCTGAGGGGCTCGGGGATGACTCCGGATTCATACATAATGGGCCAAAATTGATTGCCGCGCCCGGCATAGTAGTGGCCGACGCGAGCGGCGCGATCGCCCGGATTCGAGCCGATCAGAATCATTTTCATGCCTTTGCGAAGATAATCCGGGAGTGTGCGCATTCCGTCCTTTTTCAGTTTGAGGCCAAAGCAACGGCGTGTCGTGATTCGGCGATGAGCGGAACGGTCATTGGGCGTTGGGACGCTGCGATGTAGCCCGTGCCTGAGAGATTATCTGCCAGCATTTGGGTAATCCGCAAGGAGGTAGGGCGAGGGAGTTTCGGTGCGGCCCAACGGGGCTTCAGGGGCTGAAGCCCGCGCTAGAGAGATCCCTTGTCGGGATGACAACGGAAACCGAAGCGAAGATAAAAACCGTTCAGAGGCCTTTGAAGCAGGTCCCTCGTCGGCGCGCGAGAGGCGTGCGTGCCTCTGTCGGGATGACGATGTAGAAACGGAAAGCTCGCGCGAGAAAAGAAGTTTGAGATGTGGGCAACGAAGTACAGGCTCGATTGGGGGCGGCTCGCGGAGCGGGCGACGGGGCGCGGGGAGATGTGCTAACCTTTGAGATTCCAGATATGAGTTCATCGAAGGTCAATCCGGTGCCGCGCACGCCTTTGCCATCTACGGTGGTGAAGGATGATGAAGGAGCGCTGGTCGCAGCGGCTAAGGGCGGGGACATTACCGCTTTTGAGACGCTGGTGGGGCGGTACGAGCGGAAGATTTTCCGGCTGGCGCAGAACATCACGCAGAATAAGGAAGATGCGGAAGATGTAATGCAGGAAGCGTTTCTGAAGTCCTACCAGCATCTGGACGAATTCCAAGGCAATTCGCGGTTTTACACCTGGCTGGTCCGCATTGCGGTGAATCAGGCGCTAATGAAGCTGCGCAAGCGGCGGCCGAATCAGGTGTCGCTCGATGAGGATGTGGATACGGGTGAGGACACGATCCCGCGCGAGGTGGAGGACTGGGGTCCTTCGCCCGAAGATCGCTACGAGCAGAGCGAACTGGGCGATATTCTGAGCACGACGATCGCGGAGCTGGAGCCACCTTTCCGAATCGTTTTCCAGCTACGGGACATCGAAGAATTATCGACGGAAGAGACGGCTGAGGCGCTGGGGCTGTCGGTTCCGGCGGTGAAGTCGCGGCTGCTACGCGCGCGATTGAAGCTGCGGCAGAAATTGAACCGGTATTTCAAACGGAGTGACAATTCGTGAATTGCAAGAACATCATCAAGGAGTTATCCAACTACCTTGACGACGCTCTAGACCAGCCGCTGAAAACTTCCATCGAACATCATCTGGAAGGATGCGAAGACTGCCGGATCGTGGTGGACACCACGAAGCACACGGTACAGATTTTCTGCAATTCGGAACCGGCGCCTTTGCCGGAAGAAACGCGGACGCGGCTACGCGACGCGCTATTCAAACATCTGGGAAAAATCCGCAGCGCACCCAAAGCAAAAGCTTAGACGCCGCGAGCCTCCGCAGCGCGTGATGCATCCCACATATTCACGGTCTTCCCCACCCCGCGTTCTTTAGCCAGTTCGTAAATTTTTCCGGCGACCACGATGTCCTCGGTCGCGATTCCATTCGATTTGAAAAGCGTAATTTGATCGTCCCTGATGCGTCCGGGAGTTTTGCCGGAGGCGATTTCGGCGAGATCGATGACGGCGGACCAGCGGCGCTGGTCGTCGGCATACATCTGGATGAGGTCGCCGGATTCGATTTTGGATTGCTCGCGGGAGTCGGCGACGATGACGTCGCAGCGGCGAATGGTTTCGGCGTCGAGTTCGCGTTTCTGGGGAAAATTGGCGCCGATGGCGTTGAGGTGCGTGCCGGGCGAGAGCCAGCGGCCTTCGACTACGGGATTCGGTGGAGGTGGTGGAGGTGACGACGATGTCGTGGTCGCGGACGGCTTGTTCGGCGGATGCGACGGCGGTGACGGGAATGCTGAGTTTCGCGGACATGTCTGCGGCGAATTTTTCGCGGCGCTGCTGGTCGCGGCCGAAGACGTTGATGCGTTCGATTTTGCGAACGTGGGAGATGGCTTCGAGCTGGGTGCGGGCTTGCAGGCCGGTGCCGATGATGCCGAGGGTTTTGGCATTTTCGCGCGCGAGCAGGCGGGTGGCGTAGCCGCTGGCGGCTCCGGTGCGCATCTGGCCGACGTAGTCGGCTTCGATTTGGGCGAGGAGTTCGCCGGATTCGACGCTGAAAAGGAGGATCAGGAAACGCAGGCCGCCTTTGGCGCTGGTGTAGATTTTCAGGCCCATGTAGCCGCTGACGGAATCGGCGGCGGCCATGTAATGAAGATAGCTTTTGCCGGGGAGATGCAGGCGGGCGCGCGGGTGGAGGAGAGCGGAGCCATCGGCGAGGCGGTGGAAAGAATTTTCGACGGCTTCCAGGGCGAGAGGCATGGTGAGGATGGATTTCACATCGGATTCGGAAAGGAAGAGGGCCATTGGGTGATGCCTCCGCGTGGTGGTGCGGATTAAATTTTACGCGGGAACGGGGGAAATCAGAAGGCGATGTGGTAGCGGAGGACGCGGGATTCGGCGGCATCGAGGACGAGGAGTTCGGAGCGAGAGCTGATGGCGATGGCTGGCGGACTGCGATGGCCCTGGCCGAGTTGGGGGGCGAGATCGACGTCGAGCTTCGGTGAGCCGTCGGTGGAGACGATGTGCAGGGTGAGGCCGCTCGAATCCATGACAAAGACGGAATTGAAGGCGACGGCGAAGCCGGTGTTGGGATTCCAAACGGCGCCATTACTGGCGACGAGTTCGGTGACCAGGCGGCCGTCGTGGGTGAGTTTCATGATGCCGCCCGAAGGCGTGCCGAGATAGAGATTGTCGTCGTTGCCACGAACCAGCGGGCCGAAGTGTCCGGTGCCGTGAACGGTTTCGCGCGGCTCGGACGTCTGGACCAGGCGGAGGCGCGAGGTGTAGGTGAAAATTTTTCCGGCGGCAGGATCGAGGATGTGAATCATTCCGTCAGAGGTGACGGCGACGCTGAGAAAATTTCCGACGGCGGGGCGAGTGCGCAGATGAAGTTCGCGGTAGCGGTCGCCACTGGGAAGAAAAATAAAAACGCTGTTGCGGACGGAATCGGCGACGTAGATGCCGCCGCCGGAATCGAGGGTGATGGATTGCGGATGATTCATACCGTCTTCCTGGAAGGAAAGCATCGGTTTGCCTTCGTAGGCGAATTTGGTGATGTAGGCGCTGCCGGGATCGGTGATGAAGACGTCACCGCGCGCGCCGGAGGCGATTCCGGAAGGCTGGTTGAGCTGGCCGGGGCCATCGCCTTTGATGCCCCATTGCGCGATGTACTGGAGCGCAGGCCCGTTTGCGGCGGTCTCGGATTTTTGGGCTTGGCAGACGGCGGCGGAGCAGCCGGTTAGCGCGAGGCTGCAGAGCAGCAGACGGAGAGTAACGAGCGAGGGGTTAATCCGCATGAGTACAAATTTAACTCACGCAGAGCGGTGCGAGCGCGGCGAATGGCGCGGATGGTGCGCGGTGATTAACTCTTGCGCTTGTGCGGCGGGGCTTCGCCGGGGGCGCGCAGGCGGCGGATGATGGTCTGGCGCATCAGGTAATCGCGTTTTTCGGGCGCGCCAGCGGAAAGATCTTCGAAGGAAAAAGTGACGTCGCCGCCTGCGGTGGTGGAATGGACGAACCCGACTGGAAGCTTTCCACAAATGTTGCTTTCGACGAAAGCGGTTTCGTAGCTTTGGTGTTTGATGCTCCAGGTGTAGGCGCGCATCGAAGTGAAATCGCAGGGCTGGCCTTCGGGGCCGTGGGTGCCGAGCAGGAGGTATTGCGATTTGCGCGCGCCGGAAGGATCGAGGACGGAGTTGAGAACGTCCCAGGCAACGATGCGCGTGTTGGCGGAGCTGGCGTAGTCCGGAAGCGGCGCGGGAACGTCGAGATCGATGAAGCGGCCAAGGAGCCAGCCGGCGAGGATGCCTTGATCGGCGGTGTGGGCACGGACCAGCCACCAGTCTTCTTTTTTGGTTTCGGGAGCGGCGCCGGCGGCATCGGCTTCGGAATTTCCGTTGGCGCCGGGCGCGGCGGGATTGATTTCGGCGGGCTGGCGGGTGAGCACGTCGAGTGGAACGTCCTTGTTAAGTTGTCGGACACGCGGCGTGTCACGGCCGGGGCCGAAGTGAAGATTGCTGAGGACGCGGGTGTGGCCGCGCGCTTCAATGACCATGGAAGCAGAACGGACTTCGAGATCTTTGAGCATCTGCCAGGAATCGGCGGAGAGCAGATCGTGTTCGGGCACCCAGCCGACTTCGCCTTTGGCGGTGCGAATTTTGACTTGGTCCTGAAAACGTTGGAGGACATCGAGACGTTCGCCGAAGTTGAGAGTGCCGATGGGTTCGCGGACTTGGGCGGAAGTGCTCCAGACGGTGACTTGTTTGTTGCCGGCGTAGGCGATTTCTAGAGGCGGGGCAGAATGGCGGAAATTTAGATAAAGGCCGAGCCCGATGACCAGGACCAGCGCGAGACCGAGCGAAACTTTACGGATCAATGTCGGATACCCCGGGGGGCACCGCCGGCGAGGCGGGCGGGATTTTCTGCGTCGTGAACAGGTGAAATTTTCGGGCGAGATGCTTTCATTTACGTTCGAACACTCCGGCGGCGAAGATGAATTCTACAACAGTCGTGAGGAGCGACGGCGGGCGGGTTGGGGTCGCGGTTCCATCCTCGCCGAGAATTCCGGTTTTCGCGTCTGATACAATCGCAACGAAAAGTGTGGGATTCGAATTTGGGGGATTATCAAGATGGAAGGATTGGAAAAGCTGAAACCTTTGGCGCTGTTGCTGCTGCGGGTGGGTTTGGGAGTGATTTTCGTTTTTCACGGGTATCCGAAATTGTTCACGCATACGCGGGAGACGATGCAGGGGATGATGCACATGGGGTTCCCGGCGTATTTCGCGTACATCGCCGGGGTGTTTGAGTTTTTTGGCGGGTTGCTGCTGATCGTGGGATTGTTCACGCGGATCGCGGGGCTGCTGTTGGCGGCGGAGATGGCGGTGGCTTTGGTGAAGGTGCATGGGATGTTTTCGAATCCGATGGCGGTGGAGAATTATCAGTTTCCGTTGGCGTGCGCGGTCGGGGCGTTTGCGTTGGCGGCGTTGGGGGCTGGGTTGATTTCTTTGGATCAGGTGGTGTTTGCTGGCAGGCGCGGGGGTGGGGCGCCGCGGAAAGCGGGTAAGGGGAAGGGGCGGGAGCGGGAGTAAGGCTTCACGGCTTGAGTGGCGTGACGATGGGAGTTGCTTCGGTTGGGGGCTGGGCAAGAAGGAGATCCTTCGTCGCGGAAGGCGCTCCTCTGGATGACGGCCAACGGCGGTTTGGGCGGTAGGACATTGCGGCTAGGAGAAGCGGGGCGGTGGTTGGCGCGGAGGGATCACAGATTTAACACGGAGAGCACAGAGGTAAGGCGAGGATGAGGGCACGGAGAATTGGTCGGATTATGGAACGAGCGGCGTGAACGCGGGGATCTAAACCCGCACCCTTTGCGTGAAGCAACGGCGCAAAGAGTGCGGCACCCGGAACGTCTACTTCGAAACCCTCCCGGTCAGGCGATTTGGGTTGAGCTGTGGTTGGGGGCGGCGTCGGTCGTCGAGGTTTCTGGGGCTACGGGGATGACTAGCCAGGCGACCAGGTAGGCTACGATGCCTAGGACGAAGCCGGTGAAGAAGGTGATGAGGACTACGATTAGGCGCAGGATGGTGGGATCGACGTCCATGTAATCGGCTAGGCCGCCGCAGACGCCCGCGATTTTATGGTTGGTGGCAGAGCGGGTTAGGCGTTTTTGGACGTAGGGGACGCCGGGCGCTGGCGCGGCGGCAGATTGGCGTGCGCCGCAGTAGTAGCAGAAATTGGAGTATTCGGTGATGTCGCGCTGACATTTGTTGCAGACCATGGTTCCCTCCTAGACGCAGTACGACCCTCAACTAGTATACGACCCGTGGGTTGAAAAAGTTTCCGGGTATTGATGCGCTACTGACTTCCTCAGGGGCTAAAGCCCATTCTTATTTGTTGGCTTTTTTGTCGGAGCTGAAGCTCCGACCCCCTAAAAACTTTCCGCGACGAGGTCGCTTCCCCGCACTGAATTCTAATAAAATCGCGAGAGTTAAAACGCGACGAGGTCGCGGACGGCGCGGACGAGGTCGTCGGTTTGGGGCAGGATGGCGTCTTCGAGCTGAGGCTGATAGGCGCAGAAGGTGTCGGTGGCGGCGACGCGGCGCACTGGGCCATCCAGGTCATAGAAAAGTTCGTCGGCGATGCGGGCGGCGATTTCGGCGCCGTAGCCCCAGGAGCGGGTGTCTTCGTAGGCGACGATAACGCGATTGGTTTTCTGCACGGTGGCGACAATGGCTTCCCAGTCGTAGGGGCTGAGGGTGCGCAGGTCGAGAACTTCGGCAGAAATTCCGTTGCGGGCGAGTTCGGCGGCGGCGACTTCGGCGCGATGGACGACGGCGCCGTAGGTGATGATGCTGACGTCGGTGCCTTCGCGGACGACATTGGCTTTGCCGAATGGAATGGTGAAATCGGGACCGGGATATTCGGAGCGATTGTAGGGCTGGCGGTAAAGATGCTTGTGCTCGAGGAAGAGCACGGGATCGTCGGAGCGAATCGCGGTGCGGAGCAGGCCGCAAACATCGAGCGCGGTGGAAGGCATGACCACGCGCAGGCCGGGGATGTGGGTGAAAACGACCTCGCCGCACTGGCTGTGATAGATGGCGCCGCCGGTGAGGTAGCCGCCGATGGCGACGCGGACGACGACCGGAGCTTTGAAATTGCCGCCGGAGCGCCAGCGAATGGTGGCGAGTTCGTTGCGGAGCTGCATCATGGCCGGCCAGATGTAATCGAAAAACTGAATTTCGGGAACGGGTTTCAGGCCGCGGGCGGCCATGCCGATGGAGCGGCCGATGATGTTGGCTTCGGCGAGAGGCGAATTGAAGACGCGGTCGGAACCGAATTTGCGTTGGAGGCCGGAGGTGGCTTTGAAGACGCCGCCCTTCCCTTTCACGCGTGGCGAGATGTTCTTCGTTGCTGCAATCGGCGACGTCTTCGCCGAAGACGACGATGCGGGAGTCGCGCTGCATTTCGTCGAGAAGCGTGGCCGAAACCATTTCGACCATGGTTTTCGGGTTGCCGTGCTTTTTGGGCTGGGCGTCGAATTCTTTGGACGCGGGATTGATGTCCGGCGAGTAGACAAAATCGTAAATGGAATCGGGCGACGGCATTTCGGCGGCGAGAGCTTTATCGGTGGCTTCGATAATTTCGCGGTCGACGTCGGCTTCGAGGGCTTCGAGTTCGGATTCTTCGAGGACGCCTTCGCGGACCAGGAAGACGGCGAATTTCGGAAGCGGGTCGCGCTGGGCTTCGGCGGAGCGTTCGTCTTCGCAGCGGTAAAGTTTTTCGTCGTCGGAAAGCGAATGCGAATACGGACGAGTGACGTGCGCGTGAACCAGAGCCGGGCCTTTGCGTTCGCGGCAGTGGGCGGCGGCGCGGCTGAGGATGGCGTAGCTGTCGAGCGGGTCGGTGCCGTCACATTCTTCGACGTAGCAGATGCGGGTAGGTCTTCACCAATTTTGAAATGCTGCCGCCGGCGGTCTGGACTTCGACCGGGACGGAAATGGCGTAGCCGTTGTCTTCGATGAGATAGAGGACCGGGCAGCTGCTTGTTGCTGGCGGTATTCAGGGATTCGAAAAATTCTCCCTGGCTGGTGGTGCCTTCTCCGCTGGAGACGTAGACGAGTTCGTCGCGATGAAACGCGGTCTGGCCGCCGAGCGGAGCTTTGCGCGCTTGTTCGGCAGCTTTCGGGAATTTTTCGTAGTAGGCGCCGGCTTCGGCTGCGCCGATGGCCGGGAGGAATTGAGTGCCGGTGGGCGAGGAGCGGGTGAAGATGTTGAAATCGCGATGACCCCAGTGCGAAGGCATCTGGCGTCCGCCGGAAGCGGGATCGTCTTTGGCGCCGACTCCCTGAAGAAGCATGTCGAGAGGCGTGACGCCGAGCATGAGCATCAGGGCGCGATCGCGGTAGTGCGGGAAGAACCAGTCGTAATTCGGGCGAAGGACGAGGCCGGCGGCGGCTAGAACGGCTTCGTGGCCGGCGCCGCTGATCTGGAAGTAGATTTTATTTTGGCGTTTGAGCTGGATTTCGCGGTCGTCGAGACGGCGAGAGAGGAACATCGCGCGATAGATGCGGATGAGCGCTTCGCGGTCGAGGCCGTGGTAGCGCGAGGCGTCAAACTTGGCAGGCTTGATTTTGGTCTGGGTGGCCATCGGCTATTTTTCGCCTTGAATAGTCGCCGGAACAATCAGATGCATAACCATTATAGCGAATCGTGGGGCGCGCGCCAAAAATGGTTGCGGGAAGATTCTTTCGCCGGAGCTGTTAGGTGAGGGTTTCGAAGAGTTCGGAGGTTTCGGCGTGGTGCGGGTCGTTGCTGCGGATGATTTTGGCTTTTTTGGATTTGAAGGGTTCTTCGGTGGGGATGCGGTCGAGCCAGCGTTGATGGGAGAGTTTTTCGTGGCCGGAGAAATCGAGACGGATTAGGACGCGGACGTTGGCGGCGTCGGAGGATTTGGAGGATTTCTTTTTGGAGGCGGCGGGTTTGGCGGAGGCGTCTTCGTCGCCGTCGTGTTCCGTGGCGGCGGCGTCTTCGCGTTCGTACTTCAGGATTATTTTTTTGCCCAGGCGGTAGCCTTGGACCCAGTTCTCTACTTTGCGGCGAGCTTGCTGCGCGGTTTCTTCATCGTTGCCAAAATCGAAAATCAGGAAGTCATGGGCCATGCATTGTGTATAGCGGGGTTATGGATGATGTGTCAAGGAGGCTGGGCAAGAAGTGGGGATCGAAGAGAGATCCCTCGTCGCGAAAGGCGCTCTGTCGGGATGACAACGTGAACCGAAGCAACGGCGAAATTCAAAGGCATCCCACCCTTCGCACGAGCAGCGAAGAGTGGGGCACCCGGAAAGGCTTGGCGACGGCCAAATTCCACTGCGTTAGAAGCAGGTCCCTCGCTGCGCTTCGGGATGACATCGGTTTTTTGCGGCGATCGATGGCGCGCCGAAATCGTTAATCGCGGCGTTGCGACAATGGCGGTCTGAAGACCGCCGCTACAAAGCAACTCCCGCTGGAAAACTACTCGCGGTAGAACGTTGGGAAGTCGGTCTTCAGGACGCTTAGCTTGGGCAGGTCGCAGATCATGATGTAGGGATCGTGCGGGTGATTGGCGGCGTAATCCTGATGATAGGCTTCGGCGGTGTAGAAGGCTTTGAAGGGCGCGACCTGGGTGACGATGGGGGCGCTAAAAACTTTGGCGGCGTCGAGCTGCTTGATGTAGGAGTCCGCGATTTTCTGCTGATCGGGGTTTTGGTAAAAAATTGCGGAACGGTATTGGGTGCCGTGGTCCGGCCCCTGATAATTCAGTTCGGTGGGGTCGTGGATGGCGAAAAAGATGCGTAGCAACTGGCCGTAGGTGATCTGCGACGGATCGAAGACGACTTTCACGGATTCGGCGTGGCCGGTTTCGCCGGTGCTGACGGTTTCGTATTCGGCGGTGTCCTGGGAGCCTCCGGAATAGCCGGAGGTGGAGCTGGTGACACCTTTTACGTGCTTGAAGACGGCCTGGATGCCCCAGAAGCAGCCTCCGGCGAGGACGAGGGTCTGTTCGCCCTTTTGCGCGGCGAGCGAGTCATCCACGGCCGGTTTGGGGACGGCGGGAGTTCCTTCGGAGGGTATGGCTGAGTTGGAACTGGTGGCGCTCACTGAATTGCACCCTAAGACGAGCGCAAGAGGTGCGGTTAAGATAGCGACCATAAGACGGCTGAGAAATTTATTTAAGGTAGGATTGGACATCGAACACTCCTAAAAGGATGCGGCCACTCCATTGGATTCGCGAGGCTGTGGAAGGTTTCGCGGTTCGATGGGGCACAGTCCTGTGACGCAATCAGAGGGCTTTCAATTTTCGAGCGAGAATCGGGATCAATGCGCCAGTGACGGCGATCAGACCGCCTGCATTAGCAGCCTTCGTGCCCAGAAAGGAGAAAGTCCAAACTACGCCCGCTAACACGAACAAAAAGGTGGCAGGTTTTAGCGACCATCCATGCTTCCTGCCCAGATAAACAAAACAGAGTGTCCAGCAACCCATAGCCAGCCAAAGGCAGGCGAAAAGCGCAGCGACGAAGCCCAGGCGTGAAAGCAGGTGCGACATTGGGGGTGCCTGCGGAACGAGAGCGAGCCAGACAAAACCCGATGCCGAGAAAATCATTAGGAGTAAGACCAGAACCTTCTCGGACATCGTCGCGCGCTCAATCATGGACTCCATCGAAATGGACAATAGCATCGGTGTGCACGTCCCGTCTGCAAAACTTATTCGAATAGGGATTGCCGGGGTTGGTGCGGCGTGTTAGCCTCAGCGAACAAAAGGCGAACTGCCAAGGAGTGGCGGAAGCCTGGGAATTTGGGCTGATTGGTCCGTGGTTCGGGGAGGTGGTATGGCGGCGTCGCGAACGGGGTTAAGTGTCTCGGGGCTGGCGGTTCGGGGCAGCACGACTCTGGATACGGTGCAGGACGCCTTGGTGGCGTTGACGGCGCGTTACCGGGCGGATGAGGTGCTGACGGCGGTGAAGCACTTTCCGGCGCGCGAGGCGCAGTACCGGGACATGCCATCTTGGGTGCGGCCGGAATTGGTGGCGGCGTATCGGGCGAAGAAGATCGAGCAGCTGTATTCGCATCAGGCTGCGGCGGCGGAAAAGGCGCGGGCCGGGAAGAATTTCGTGGTGGTGACGCCGACGGCTTCGGGGAAAACGCTGTGCTACAACCTGCCGATTCTGAATGCGGTTCTGGAGAATCCGGACACGCGCGCGCTGTACCTCTTCCCTACCAAGGCGCTGGCGCAGGACCAACTGACCGAGCTGCACGATCTGGCGACGCGGCTGGACGATTGCTTTGGAGTTTTTACCTACGACGGCGACACGCCTCGCGACGCGCGCAAAGCGATTCGCGAGCGCGGGCACGTGATCCTGACGAATCCGGACATGCTGCACACCGGAATTTTGCCGCACCACACCAAATGGACGCGGGCGTTTGAGAATTTGCGGTACATCGTGATCGACGAGCTGCACACGTATCGCGGAGTTTTTGGGAGCCATCTGACGAACGTGCTGCGGCGGCTGCGGCGGATTGCGGCATTTTACGGGTCGAAGCCGCAATTTATTTGCTGTTCGGCGACGATTGCGAATCCGGGCGAACTGGCGGAGCAGCTGATCGAAGAAAAAGTGGAAGTGATCGAGGAGAACGGCGCTCCGGCGGCGGAGAAGCTTTTTGTTTTTTACAACCCGCCGATGGTGAACCGGAATCTGGGAATCCGGCGAAGCTATTTGAACGAGACGACGCGGGTGGCCAAGGAATTGTTGAGCCGCAAATTGCAGACGATCGTTTTCGCGAACAGCCGGCTGCATACCGAAGTGCTGCTGACGTATTTGCAGCAGGCCAATCGTCCGCAGCCGGGCGAGGCGGAGCCGATTCGCGGGTATCGCGGCGGATATTTGCCGGGCGAGCGGCGGGAGATCGAGCGCGGGCTGCGCGAAGGGCGGGTGCGCGGAGTGGTGACGACCAACGCGCTGGAATTGGGAATCGATATCGGATCGCTGGATGCGAGCGTGATGGCCGGATATGCGGGGTCGATCGCTTCGACCTGGCAGCGCGCGGGGCGGGCGGGACGGCGCAACGGGACATCGTGCGCGGTGATGGTGGCGTCTTCGGCGCCGCTCGATCAATTCATGGTGCAGCATCCGGATTATTTTTTCGGGCGGTCGCCGGAGCACGCTTACGTGCAGCCGGACAATCTGGAAATTCTGGTGAATCATTTGAAATGCGCGGCGTTCGAGCTGCCGCTGGCGCCGGATGAAAAAATCGGCGAATGTGGATTTGCCGGAGCTTTGTGCCGGGATGGCCGAAGCGGGATTCTTGCATCGCAGCGGCGGAAATTGGCATTGGGTGCAGGAGGCGTATCCGGCGGATACGGTGAGCTTGCGGTCGGTGACGTCGGATAATTTCATCATCATCGATACGACCGGGCATCCCGGAGACGCTGGAGGATGGCGAGCCGGAAGTGATCGGGGAGTGCGATTTTTCTTCGGCGCTGACTACCGTGCATCCGAAGGCGATTTACATTCATCAGGGGCAGCAGTATCACGTGGAGAAGCTGGATTTCGAGCAGCGCAAAGCGTACGTAAAGTCGGTGAACGTGGATTACTACACGGACGCGATTCGTTACACGCAGGTGCGGGTGCTGGAAGTGGCGGAAGAAGCGCGGATCGCGGGCCCGGCGGCGCGCGTGCATGGAGATGTGCTGGTGCGTTCGCAGGTGGTGGGATTCAAGAAGATCAAATTTTTCACCAACGAAAATATCGGCGCGGGAAAACTGGAGTTGCCGGAAAACGAAATGCATACGACGGCGTTCTGGATCACGCTGGAACGGCCGTTGCTGACGGAATTGCCGTATGCGCTTTCGGACCGGCAGAGTGGGATTTTTGGGTTGCTGTACGCGCTGGAATCGATGGCTACGTTGTTGCTGATGTGCGACCGGCGGGATTTGGGGACGGCGGTGGGTGAGCGGCCGCCCAGCCCGGGAGTGGAAAGCGACTGGCAGGAATTCAGCACGGCGACGAGCGACCCGGCGGAGATGAAGGAATTTTTTGAGCCGAATTTGTATTTGTACGACGCGTATCCGGGAGGGATCGGATTCAGCGAGCCGCTGTATCGGGTGCACGAAATTTTGTTGCGCAAGACGCAGGAGCTGATTGCGGGGTGCCCGTGCGAACAGGGATGCCCTTCGTGCGTGGGGCCGGCGGGCGAAAAATGCGAGAAGACGAAGGAAGTGGCGTTGGCGATTCTGGCGAAACTGTGCGAGACCGAAGCGGCGGCAGCGGCGTGATTTCGGCATAAGCGGCGAATTAATTTATGTCCTTGCGTGAAAAGATTTCGGGGCTTGGCGGCGCTGAAGACCGGCGAAAGGCCGCGGGCCGATGCCGTAAGGCGGCTTCAGCGTGCGCTATTTCCGGCAGCGTGTGCTGTGCGGCGCGGATTTTCGCCGAGATTGCCGGACGGAGCTGAGGAGTTGGCGGCGCGGCTGGAAGGAAAGGCGCTGGCGAATTCGTTTGGCGAGCATTTGAGCGTGCGGAAATGGTTCTCCGAGCCGATTGGGTTTGCGGCGCCCGAGGGCGAAGTGAACGCGGCGGCGCTGCGTTTGCTGGCTCCGGAGGCGGCGAGCGAAGTTGCCGATCCGAAGCAGTGGCTTTTTCTGGATACGGAGACGACGGGCTTGATGGGCGGGACCGGGACGTATCCGTTTCTGGTGGGGATTGCCTGGTGGGACGCGGGCGGCCTGGAAGTCGAGCAGTTTTTCATGCGCGATTATCACGAGGAGCATGCGCTGCTGGTGACGCTGGCCGAGCGGCTGGCGGAGCGGCGGGTGCTGGTGACGTTCAACGGGAAATCGTTCGACTGGCCGCTGCTGGAAACGCGGTACAAGATGACGCGCAAAATTCCGACGCCAGACGCTGCGCGGGCATCTGGATTTTTTGCATCCGGCGCGGAATTTGTGGCGGATACGGCTCGGTTCGGTGCGGCTGGCGGAACTGGAAAAGCATGTGCTGGGCTGGGATCGCGGGCGCGGACTTGATTTCGGCGATGATTCCGCAATTTTATTTCGATTATTTGCGAGGCGGATCGCCGGAACCGCTGGTGCAGATTTTCTTGCACAACCAGATGGACCTGCGCGGGCTGGCGGGACTGGCGAGCCGGGTGCTTTCGATTCTGGCGGCTCCGGAAGCCGCCGAGCAGGATGGCTTGGAATTATTTGGAGTGTCGCGGATTTGCGAGCGGCGTGGAGAAACGGCGCGGGCGCGGAAGCATTATGCGGAATCGATTGCGGCGGAACTTCCTCCGGAGACGGATCGAGTGGCGCGGAGATCGCTGGCGCGGCTGGCGAAACGCGAAGGTGATTATCCGCTGGCGCTGGAATTGTGGGAGAGCATTCGGGGAAATTCGCGAGAAGGGCTGGAGGCCTACGAGCAACTGGCCATGCATTACGAGCGGCGGATGGGCGACACCGAGCGGGCTGCGGTGCTGGTGCGCGAAGCCTTGGCGGGGCTGCACACAGACGAGCCGGCTGGGGCTGATTTCGGCGGCGGTACACCGGCAGTACCGGGAGCGGTTTGAGAAGCGGTTGGCGCGGCTGGGGCGGAGTGGGGCGGCCGGCGGAAGCGGCGGGGCAGACGCCTTTTGGACACACTCGAAGTTGAGTCGCGGGCGTCTAATCCGGAATCGAATGGGAAGGGGCGAAGGAGTTCATATGCCGAATCCGGATAGCGGGGCTGCACGCATGGCGCGAAGCTGGGAGACGGAGGAGACGGAAGTGAACGGGCTGGACAACATTTATCTGCGCGACCAACTAGAGAAACGGCCGCACCAAGCTGAATGAGGCGTCTGGCCGAGCCGGCAGCGGCGGCGACTCCGACGGCTCCATTGGTGGCTTTGCTGGGCGAGGTGGATTCCGCGCTGCAGCGCATGGATGAAGGGACGTACGGAATTTGCACGGAGTGCCACGACACGGTGGAGAGCGACCGGTTGCTGGCTGATCCGCTGGTAACTTTGTGCCTGGATCATTTGACGAACGACGAGCAGCGGGCGCTCGAGCGGGATTTGGAGCTGGCGGCGCGGGTGCAGCGCGGCTTGCTGCCGGCGAGCGATCTGACGCACGGCGACTGGCGCGTGCATTATTTGTACAAGCCGGCGGGAATGGTCAGCGGGGATTATTGCGATTTGATTCCGCCGGCGAATGAGGCGGGCGATCTGGTTTTTCTGCTGGGTGACGTGGCGGGAAAAGGCGTGGCCGCTTCCCTGCTGATGACGCACTTGCATGCGATGTTTCGGAGCTTGGCGGGGCTGGGATTGCCGCTCGATAAACTGCTGGAAACGGCGAACAGCGTGTTTTGCCGGAGCACGATCGCGGGACAGTACGCGACTTTGATTTGCGGGCGGGCGACGCGCACGCGGCGAAATTGAAATTGGCAGCGCGGGACATCTGGCGGCGTTGGTGGTGGGGAAAGACGGCGTGCAGCAGGTGAATTCTACCGGCGTGCCGCTGGGGATGTTTGGGACCAGCCGGTACACGATTCAGAACGTGAGGATGAATCCTGGAGATAGTTTGCTGCTTTACACCGACGGAATTTCGGAGGCGGTGAATACGTCGGGCATCGAGTATGGGACGCAGCGGCTGGCGAATTTCGCTGGCGGGTACCATGGAAAGGCTCCGCGCGACGTCGCGGCGGCTTGTTTACGCGACGTGCAGACGCATGCGCAGGGCGCGAAGCAATTCGACGATCAAACTTTGATGGTGATTCACCGCGCGGGGCTGGCGGGAACTTCTCTGCACAACTAGACCTGAAAAAATTTACTGAACAACTCAGCCGTTTAGAAGCCGCGCGTCGAGAGCGATGGTGCGCTGCTGCGATTTTGCGTAAGGGTTTGCGTGGACGCCGCGGCGGGAGCAGCCGGAGCTGGATCCCAGCCGATGGCTTTATCGATTTTGTCGAATGTTTCGCGGGTGGCGCCTTCGACGGTTAAGCAGGTGGTGCCGACGCAACGAAGGAAGACTCCGCCCGAATCGGTTTGAAACTGAAAATAAGTTGGGGCGGCGGAAGAGATTGGTGCGCGGCCGAGTGTTTCAGCTCGAGCGATTCGCTGTACTGGCCGAAAAAGCGGGCGGCATCGTCGTTGTTATCGAGAGCCAGGCGAAAGACCAGAGGCGTCGATTTCGTTTTGGAGTCCTCGAAGACGGCGTAGCGGTCGCCCTTCCACGCGGCGGAAATCGATTCGTCGCGATTCCCTACCTTGAACTGCTTCATGATTTCGGACAGCCCGAATTCGCCCATGACATTTTCGTCGAGCAGCTTCCAATCGTCGGGCACCAGGCCTTTCCATTTGGGCAGCTCGACCACTTCCGGCCGAGTGAAATTCAGGTACAGATCGGGATGCAGAATCTGCTGAGTGGAAACCGGCGGATGCTCGAAGATCAGGTGCAAATCTTTCCAGCCGGCGTGAGCTTTCAGAAATTCCTGGGTGAAGCCAGTACCACCGAGATACGGAAAAAGCAGTTCATCGCGAATGTAGATTGGCGCCTTGGAGAGGTTGGGATCCTTATCCATTTCGGTGATGGCGCCGGCGCGGATAATCAAAGTGACGTCGGGAAGTTCGCGCACGCCGACGTGCTGATCGAGCATCTGGTAATCGACCATGGCGGCCATGGCGGAACCTTCGCTGACGGAATCGCGGGCCAGTTCGGCGTCGTCATTGGGGCGCGCGGCTTTGATCCATTTGTCGATGCTGAAGGATTGGTCCTCGAGCGCGTGGGTGAGTTCGTGGGACATCACGGTGCGCTGCTCGTCGGCGGGAATCCAGTCGGCGATGTAAAATTCTTTGGCTTTGGGATCGTAGAGACCGGCGACCTGGTCGGTGAGCACGTCGAGCATGAAGGAATCGAGCGGAAAGCCTTTGGGGATCAGGCCGAAGGCTTCGAGAGTTTTTTCGTCGGCGTAGCGTTCAGCGTCGTTTTTGTCTTCTTTGTCTTCGCGGACCAGATAGTCGCGGACTTCTTGTTTGGAGCGCAGGCTTTTCTTGAGCGGCTCTTTGATCGGGAGCGAAAGAATCGTGCTCATCTGCGCCGAGGACTTGGTCGGCGGCGCTGATGAATTCGGGGCTGGCGGCGTGGTTGGCCTGTGGCGCGGGCGCGGCAGATTTGGTGTCCGCAGGCGCTACGGATTTCTGGGAGGACGCGGCTTGCCAGGCGCCCAGGCCGGCGGCGAGAAAAATCGCGAGCACAGCCACGACGAATTTCGCGGAGCGCGAGAGCGATTTGGAATTCAGCGACGACGAATCCGGGCGCAGCTTGCGGAACAACAGAGACATCCATCCTCCGAGCATTGTCTTGGTCGAAACCAGAATAACATTTTCGAGCGGATTCAATCGCGAGCGGGGACGATTCCCTTCCCGAACCACACCATGCCGCCCAAACGCTGCTCTAAAGTAAGACTGACCAGGCCGGCATCGGTGAGCAGGCGGCGCAGGTCGGATTCTTCGAAGCGGCGATTGAGTTGCGCGGAGGTGGCCCAGGTGATGAGCTTGCGAATATCGCGGGGAGGCATGCGGTGTCGCAGGCCGTAGGCGCGGGCGTTCGAAACCGACATGGAGGCGTGCGGGTCCAGAAAAGCGACGGTGCCGGAAGGCCGGGTGACGCGAACCATTTCGCGAAGAGTGGCGAGGATGTGCTCGACCCAGTAGATGACTCCAGTGGCGTAGGTGTAATCGAAGGAGCCGTCGGCGAAGGGCAAACTGTCGGTTCCGGAAAGGTGGAAATCGAGGGAGCGTTCCTTGGCTCCCAGTTTTTTGGCGATGCGCAACAGGCTGCGGCTGCGATCGATTCCGGTGACGGTGTAACCGGATTGGGCGAGCTGGCGGGCGACGTGGCCGGGACCGCAGCCGACATCGAGAAAACGAAGCGCGGGTTTGGCGTTGGACGCGGGCGGAAGGTCGAGTGAGTGGAGGAAGTCGCGGCGAATGTCGGCTTCGGGGCCGGTGGCGAGCTTGCGGGCGTAGTAGCCGGCACCGAGTTCGAACAGCATGCGCTTGAAGGGATCGCGCAGGAATTTTTTGAGTGGCATAGTCCGACACCTATGATGCCACGAATGGGATTGGGGATTTCCGGAGGCTGCAGGCGGCCCGTGGCTAGACGGCGACGCGGGCTGGATCTTCGACCAGCGCCGCAAGCATGGAACGAATTTTGGAGACGAAGAGATCGCGCAAGCGGGCTGAAGCGCCGGTGGGCACGAAGGAGCAATACAGTTCGAGCTCGAGCCAGCGCGCGGCGATCTCCGCGGGCGGTTGTTCCAAGCCGAGCAAGGTGAGGCGCAGGTCGAAGGCCTGGCGTTCGAAACTGTTTTCGAGGAATTTGGAAAACAATTCTTCGTGACAGAAAACGAGAGCCTGGTCCACCGAGGCTTTCGGGAAAGTCTCTTCGAGGAATGGATGCCGATAAGTACCGGTATAAAGATCGCGAAGTTTGGCGACGTAGATCAGGCGGCCCAGATCGGTGGGAAGCGAGGAAAGCCAGTGGGCCGCGAACTCTTCGATGACTGCGCGGTTCTGATTGAATCTATCCAATGGCTCCACGCCCGCACCCCCGAAAAATCCAGGTCACGCCGCCCAAAAACACGACGAAGCACGAAACGAATCAAGTCCGGGTGAATTAGACAGCGCGTGGAATGGGCCTGAGGAATAACAGGAATTGGCCCGACGGCGCTGGTCACCGTAATCGAGGCGATACTACCCTTGTCAGTACCCGGGGTCAATAGTGAAAACAGGCTCTGGAGGCGGGGATGCGTGGTGTCACGATTCGCCGGAGCTGTCGTATTCCTCGCTATTGCTTCTCCCGGCACCGGGAGTGCAACATTCGGCAACTAGGAATTTCGGAAACGGCCGACCGCCCTATAATTGAGGTACCTGTTGGAGCCGACATTGAACGCCGAAAAAATCCTAGTGGTGGATGACGAAGAGGCAATCCGCGAGGTCGTTTCGACCCTACTGGAAGCCCAGGGCTACAGCTGCACGGTGTGCGCGAACGGGCGGCTGGCCTTGGAAGCATTCCGCAAAGACACGTTCGATCTGGCGTTGAGCGACATCGTGATGCCGGAAATGGACGGGCTGAAGCTGCTGGCGGAGCTGCGCAACGAAGACCCGGACGTGCCGGTGATCATGGTCACGGCGATGCACGACATTTCGATCGCATTGGAAGCGATTCGGGCAGGCGCCTACGATTACATCCTGAAACCCTTCGAGAAGGACCAGCTGCATCTGAGCGTGCGACGCGCGCTGGAACATCGGCGGCTGGTGATGGAGAACCGGACCTATCAGAGCGACCTGGAATTGCTGGTGGCGGAACGAACCCAGCAGCTTTCGATCGCGCTGCAGGACCTAGAACAATCCTACGACTACACGCTGGAAGCGCTGGGCGGGGCGTTGGACGCGAAAGACGCGGAAACGGAAGGACATTGCCAGCGGGTGACGGCGTTCACGATTACGATTGCGCGTTCGATGGGAGTGGATAAGGCGCTGCTGCGGCACATCGCGCGCGGAGCGTTTTTGCACGACATTGGAAAAATGGGCGTGCCGGACAGCATTCTGACCAAGCCGGGACCTTTGACGGCCCAGGAACGGACGATCATGCGCCGGCATTGCGATATCGGGTTCTCGGTGCTGGAACGAATTCCCTTCCTGAAGGAAGCGGCGGAAATCGTGCTGTCACATCAGGAGTGCTACGACGGTTCAGGATACCCGCGCGGGCTGAAGGGCGAGCAGATTCCGCTGGGGGCGAGAATTTTCGCGGTGGCCGATACATTGGACGCAATGATCAGCGACCGGCCGTACCGGAAAGCTTTGCCGATTACCACGGCGCGCGAAGAGATCAAGCGATTTTCGGGGAAACAGTTTGATCCCAAAGTCGTGGAAGTGTTTTTGTCGCATCCGGACCAGCTGTGGCTGGATTTGCATGACAAGGTCGGCGATCCGTTTCAATTGACGCAGCTGGAACGCGTTTAACGCTGGTTGCTGCGATTTTTTTTACGTAAACATCGAAAGAAGCTGTTCGATCCCCTTCGCAAAATCTTCTTCGGGCGTAATCAGGCTGACCACCAGAAATCCATCTGCGGGAAAATCGTAAAAGTGGCCGGGGTGTGCGTATACGCCTTTGGATTCGAGTAGCAACAGAGCCAGGTCTTCGTCGGAGCGCGTGGCCGGGATGCGCAGAACGGCGTACCAGCCGGCCTGAACTTCGAGGCGGGTACAGGATTTCTGCTGGGCGAGGCGCTGGTCGAGCGCGGCGAGATTCATTTGGACGCGGGCGAGGACTTGGGATTGGAACTCGGTGCGCCGATCGAGGAAGGTGGGCAACGCGTACTGCACCGGGGCGTTCATCGAGAGATAGGTGTCGGCGATGATTTCGAGGCGTTCGAGCGCCGGGGCTTTCCGCTTTTGCGGGCCGGAAGCGACGAGCCAGGCCAACTTCATCTGGGGCAGGCCGCAAATTTTGGAGACGCCGCTCATGGTGAAGGTGAGGGCTTCGCGAGTTGCGGCAAAACTTTGAGGCGCGCTGGGTTTGATCGCGAAGTCGAGAAAGACTTCGTCGGCGATGATGGCTAGATCGCGTGCGGCGCACAGCTGATTCAACTCTGCGATTTCCGCGGGCGCGGTGAAGTGGCCCGTGGGATTGTTGGGATGGACGACGATGACGGCGCGGGTTTTCGGCGTGATTGAGTTTTGCAGGCCGTGAAAATCGATTTGCCAGCCGTGGTCGTAGAGCAAGGCGTAGGGGACGAGTTTGACGTCCTGGATTTGGGCGAGATAAGCGAAGAGCGGATAGCTGGGCTCGGGAATCAGAATTTCGTCGCAGGGATTGCAGAGCAGGCGGAAGACAAAGGAATAGGCTTCGCTGGTGCTGGTGGTCAGCAGAACGTCATCGATACCGAGCTGCACTTGATGCGACGCGTAATAGTCGACAATCGCGCGGCGGGCGACGACCAGGCCGCGAGGATCGGGATCGTAAACGATGGCCTTGGGATCCGAGAGCGCTCGGAGCAGGCTGCCGGAATGGTAGCGGAAGCCGCAGGTGCTTGGATTGGACGCGGTGAGATCGAGGATGGGCTGGCCGGACTGGCGGCGCCGCGCGAGCGCTTCCGAGAGGCGGTTAGAGTCGAGCTTCCAATTGGTGCGTTCGCTGAACATAAAAACAGGAAGGAATCCGACGACCGAGCTGAAAATTTTCTGAGGAAGAACTTGGTGCGGTCGAGTGGATTCGAACCACCACGGTATTTCTACCGCCAGCCCCTCAAGCTGGTGCGTCTGCCAATTCCGCCACGACCGCGCCGCGATGAAGCGAGCACGAGGACTAAGTCTGCCAAACTCCTACGACGATTGCCAGAATTTCTAGGCCAGTGCTTCGTTTGTGACTACTTCTTGGGCGACTGCGCCGGGGCCGGCTGCTGCTGCACCGGAGCTGGTTGCTGCGCTGGAGCAGGATTCGGTTGCGCCGGAAACTGAATGGGTGGCGTGGTAGCGGGCTTCGCGGGCGGCGTCCCGGATTTCTGAGTTTCCTCAAGAACCGAACCGGTGCCGAGCTGGTCGGTGGGCGTGCGCTTCACGGACAGTGTCAGCGAGGTCATCATGAAAACGATGGCGCACCAGGTAGTGGCGCGGGAAAGGAAAGTGGCCGCCCCGCGCGGGCCGAAGGCGGTCTGGCTACCCGCGCCGCCGAACGCGCCGGCAAGGTCCGCAGCTGAGCCGCTCTGCAGCATGATGACGATAATCAGCACGAAGCAAACGACAATATGCAAGCTGACCAGCACGAAAGTCGCGCGCCAGCCAATCGCGATCAGGCCGACCGCGACTAACATCGAAAAAGCCCATTTTGCCCACGTTGGCATTTCTAACTCCAATTTTTACTCCGGCAGACCGCTGCCGGGCTAGTTCAAAATTTCGCGTAACGCACAAACGTTCAGAAATTGACGATCGCGGCGAAGGACTTCGGATCCAGGCTCGCGCCGCCGACCAGCGCGCCATCAATCTCGGCCTTGGCCATCAGACCCTTGATGTTGTCGGGCTTGACGCTACCACCGTAGAGGATGCGAATCGCTGAAGCTTGCTCGGGCGAGAACCGCGCGGCAACCAGATTCCGGAGAAATTCGTGACAGTCGGTAGCAATCTCAGGAGTGGCCGTCTTGCCAGTGCCAATAGCCCAAACCGGCTCGTACGCAAGGAGAATACGCGAGAAGTCGGCAGCGGTCAACGAATCGACGGCGCCTTCGAACTGGCGTTTGAGGACGGAATGGGTGTGGTCGGCTTCCCTTTCGGTGAGGCTCTCGCCAACGCAGACGATGGGCGTTAGATTGGCGGTGAGGGCGGCCTTGAGGCGGTGGTTCACCGAGGAGTCCGATTCGCCGAAGAACTGGCGGCGTTCGGAGTGGCCGATGATGACGGCGCGACTGCCGGTATCGGCAACCATGGGCATGGAGACCTCGCCGGTGTAGGCGCCTTCGGGCTGCCAGTAAGCGTCCTGGGCGGCGATGGAAATTTTGGTGTTGCGGGTGGCATCAACGGCGGCGACCAGCGAGGTGTACGGCGGGGCGACGATGATGTCGCAGGATTGCGTGCCGGCTACCAGCGGGTTGAAAGCGGCAAAGAAGGCGCGAGTTTCCGCCTGAGTCTTGAACATCTTCCAGTTTCCAGCAATGACCGGCCTGCGCACAGTTTCTCCAGTGGCGAAATTCGCCGCGCGGATCTTCGAGACTAGGCTTTTTCGGTGAGCGATTCAACGCCGGGAAGTTTTTCTCCGGCTAGAAATTCGAGTGAAGCGCCGCCGCCCGTCGAGATATGAGAAATCTGATCGGCTACGCCGGACTGTTCTACGGCCGCTACGGAATCGCCGCCACCAACAATCGAAGTTGCGCCGGCTTTCGAGGCGGTCGCAACGGTGCGGGCAATAGCCAAAGTGCCCTGGGCGAAGGCGGGCTTTTCAAACATGCCTACTGGCCCATTCCAGAGAATGGTGCGCGCGGTGGAGATTTCTTTCTGAAACAGGCTGACCGTAGCGGGGCCGATGTCGAGGCCCATCCAGCCGTCGGGCGTGTGCGCGATGTCGGTGACGCGGGTGGTGGTGGAATCGAGAGATTCGGCCAGAACGTGATCGACGGGCAGCACGAAGCGGAAATTGCGCTGCTTGGCTTGATTGAGAAGATCACGGGCGAGATCGAGCTTGTCGTTTTCGACTAGCGATTTGCCGATGGGCAGGCCTTGCGATTTCAGAAAGGTGTAGGCCATGGCTCCGCCGATGAGCATAGTGTCGGCGAGCTTCATCAGGTTTTGCACGATTTCGATTTTGTCGGAGACTTTCGCGCCGCCGAGGATGGCGACGAACGGGCGGTCGGGATTCGAGATGGCTTTGCCGAGGTAGGAAAGTTCCTTTTCCATGAGCAAGCCAGTCGCGGACTGACGAACGAATTTGGTGATGCCGACTACCGAGGCGTGGGCGCGATGAGCGGAGCCGAAGGCGTCGCAGACGAAGAGGCCGTCGCAGAGCGCGGAGAGTTTGCGCGCGAATTCGGAGTCGTTGGCTTCTTCTTCGGGATGAAAGCGGACGTTTTCGAGCAGTAGGACTTCGCCTTCGCGCAGCGATTTGCTTTGCGATTCGGCGTCGGCCCCGACGCAGTCTGCGGAGAATTTGACTGGCTTGCCGAGAAGTTCTTGCAGCTTTTTGGCAACCGGCGCGAGCGTGTATTTCAGATCGACTTTACCCTTGGGACGGCCGAGGTGGGAGGCGAGCACGATGCGAGCGCCCTTTTCCATGGCCAAGCGCAGAGTCGGAAGCGTCTCGCGGATGCGGGTATCGTCGTCGACGTTCCCAGCGGACATGGGGACGTTGAAGTCGACGCGCACGAAGACGCGTTTATTTTTAAGCTCGAGATCGCGAATCGATAGTTTCGGCATGATGACTTTTGTGGGCCTCTTGGGCGGGTCTCGCGCGGACACCGCAGGCGCCAAGAACAAAGGCGCCTGCCGGCCGCACCGATTTGCTTGGTGATTAGAACTTGGCCGCGAGGAACTTGATCAGATCCTTGCAGCGGGACGAATAGCCCCACTCATTGTCGTACCAGGACAAAACCTGAACGCAATTGGTGCCGACGACGCGGGTGTACGGCCCATCGACGATCGAAGAATGCGGATTGCCGCGGAAATCGATCGAGACCAGGTCTTCCTTTTCGAATTGCAGGATGCCTTTCATCGGGCCGTTGGCAGCGGCTTCGAGGGCAGCGTTGACGGTGGCGATGGTGGCTGGCTTGTCGGTGAAGACGGTGAGATCGACGACGCTGACGTTCGGCGTAGGGACCCGCATGGCGTAACCATCGAGCTTGCCTTTCAATTCCGGAATGACCAGCTGCAGAGCCTTGGCGGCACCGGTGGACGTGGGAATCATGGAAAGCGCGGCGGCGCGAGCGCGGCGAAGATCCTTGTGCGGCAGGTCGAGGAGCTTCTGGTCGTTGGTGTAGGAGTGGATGGTGGTCATGGTACCGACGTTGATGCCGAAGGTGTCGTGCAGAACTTTGGCGACGGGGCCCAGGCAATTGGTGGTGCAGGAAGCGTTGGAAATCACGTCGTGCTTGGTCGGGTCGTAGGTTTTATCGTTTACGCCGAGAACCAGAGTGTGATCGGGATCGGTGGCCGGGGCGGAAATGACGACTTTCTTGACCGAGCCGCGGATGTGCTTGCGGGCGTCCGCGCCCTTGGTGAACAGGCCGGTGGATTCGATGACGATCGAAGCGCCGACGGAATTCCAATCGATTTCAGCGGGATCCTTGACGCGGAAAACTTTCACGGCTTTGCCGTCCACCGAGATGGTGTCGTCGGTGTGGGTGACGGTGTTGGGTAGATTGCCGAGAATGGAATCGTATTTGAGCAGGTAGGCCAGAGTCTTGGAGTCGGTGATGTCGTTGACCGCCACAATTTCGATGGACGGATCGCCCAGCGCCGCGCGGAAAATATTGCGCCCGATGCGTCCGAAACCGTTGATGCCCACTTTAATTGCCATGAATCCTCCAGGAAGATTGCCGCGCGGCACAGAGCCGTACGGTGCGAACTAAACGATTTTCCGAAACGAAAATGCTAGGTTGTGCGCGACAAAATGTCAACGGACAACGGGGAATGCGTTGCGGAAGAGGCCGGAATGCAGGGCGTTCCGAATCAGTCAAATTGCTTGACGCGAATCACTTTGTCGCCGGTAAAGGTGACGAAGGTGGTGCGAGCCGGCGGCGTGCCGTAAATCCAGTCTTCGGTTTCGGTGCCGTCCGGGTCGCGCTCGCGGACTTTGTGTTCCGGGCGGCCGAGGGCAGCGAGAACCATTTCGTGATTCATGCCTTCCAGCGCTTCATGGTCGGTGATGGCCTGCTTGAATTGCGGAGGCAGGGTGTCGATCCAATTGACGGCGCCGGAATGTTCCTTGGAAAAATCGAGAAAGGCCTGAAGGTCGGTCATTACGTCGTCGGCACTCATGTCCGGAACGTTGCGCCCGAAGTCGAGAATCAAAGTGGCGCCGATGGTCTGCGACTGGGCCACTTCGGGCGGAGTTGCGCTTGGCGAGCCGGGGCCGACGCCGATCTGCAGATGGTCGCGCAGATTGAAATGACCTTTACCACCGCCGTTGATTTCAATGATGATCGCTTTCGGATGAAATTCGACGGAGGTGATCTGGACGGTGTCGCCGGGAACCGCGGCGGGAGGCTTGCCGTGCAGCGCGTTACGCAGATCGGCCTCGTCGAGTTTCTTCCCGACTTCGATCCTGAAACCTTTTTTCCCGGAGGGGATGGGCTTCAAGGCTTTGGCGAATTCGCCGGAAATGTAACGGACGATCTCCAGGCGTGATTGCGGCTGCAGCGGCGATTGTTTGCTGGAGGCCTGCTGCTGGGCGGAGAGGAAAACTTCGGAATTGGAATTGGAACTGGGCCTGGACGAGAAGTCGGGCTCGGCGCCGGGAAGCATGGGGGATTTGTAGCGGTTTACGTCCGCAGTATCGGAGCCTGAGCCAAAAGCAAGGGCCGCCGCGAGCACGAGAGTGGTCCGGGTCAACATGAATCGGGTGCACCATATTCTAAAGCGAATCGGGTGCGTGGTGATATGGATTCTGCAACGGGCGGCGGGGTTGCCGGAGCGCGGATGACCCGCGGACATGGGCGGCCCGGTACCGTGCAGGGCGCGGGCCTGGCTAGCTATTGGCGGCGCGAACTTTCGAGACGGAGTGGATCTTTTCTTCTTCGAGTTTTTCGTGGGCCAGATGCGGCTCGAAACAGCGGCGGCAGCGGGCTTCGTACATGTTTCCGGCGCCGACGACGATTAATTCTTCGGAAGCGACTAGACGTTGGGTGTGAACCGCGGGATTGCCGCAGCGCATGCAGATGGCCAGCAGCTTGACGATTTCTTCGGCGACCGCGAGCAGGCGCGGCATGGGCTCGAAGGGGCGGCCCATGAAATCGGTGTCGAGGCCGGCGACGATCACGCGTTTGCCCATGTCGGCCAGGCGGACGCAGCTTTCCACCACGGATTCGCCGAGGAATTGGGCTTCATCGATGCCAACCACTTCGGTGCGGGGCGCGACTTTGGCCAGGATTTCTTCGCCGGATTTGACCAGCTCGGAATCGAGTTCGAGGCCGGAGTGGGAGACGATGCCGTTTTTGGCGTAGCGCTGGTCGATGACCGGCTTGAAGATTTGGACGCGCTGCTTGGCGATTTCGGCGCGACGCAGCCGGCGAATCAGTTCTTCACTTTTGCCGGAGAACATCGGGCCAACCACGACTTCGATCCAACCCATGTTGCCCTTGACGATGTCCACGAACCCTCCCTCGATTTCTCAAAGGTAGCATACTGCGCAAGAATTTTGCCGGGCCAACGAGTCGCGACCGCGGCGCCTGTGGCTGCTACGCCGATTTCGCCGCAGCGGCGTAGACTTCGCGATTGTAAAAAGGCGCCATCGCATTGACGACGGCGACGCGAAAAGCTTCCTGGCGGCTGACTAAATTGCGGCTCAGGATTCCCCAGGCGCCCTCCGCGTCGCGGATATTGTGGCGGCCGGCGAAAGCGTCGATGGCTTCGGAAAGTTCTACGCCGTCGTCGACGACGATTCTCGCGAGAATTTCCGGAAGCAGGATGGCGCCGGACTGGCCGAAGGAGCCGGTGGTGCCGTCGGTGACATAAGCCCAATTTTCGAGGAAGACCCAGCGGTGCCCTGCTTCGGCGACGACATCGAACTCCGGAACCACATCAAGATTCGGCATCACATCGGTGGCCGGGACGATGTCAATGCCGCCTTCGAGGCCGACGAAATAATTCCACGGTTTATTTTCGGCGCGGGCGATGCGGACGAGCGCTTCGGCGCGGTGGCGGGCGCCGGTCATGAGATCTTCGCGCGAGAGTGGCGTGTGGCGGACGCCGCTATCCACTTCGACGCCGACGATTTCGAAGTCGGGGAAGGCGAAAGACATCGCGGAGAAGGCTTCGGTGACGGCGCTGAGTTTGGGCCGGCGGGCGCTGCCGACGGCGACGATGATTTTGCTCATGCGGCGAGATTCTATCAATCTTTCCAGAGCTGGTTTTGTTTTTCTCGGGAGTAGCGCGCGGTCAAAAATTCCTTCAGATCGTCGACGTTGGCGAATACGTGGTCGGTGCAGCCGAGCATCCAGCCGCTGAGTTCCGCGGCGGGAACGGCGGTAATGAGGTAGACCGGGATGCCTTTGCGATAGGCGACTGTCATTTCGGCCGAAGTGCCGCCGCTTTTGGCCAGCGCGTCCCAGAAACAGATGAGGTAGTCGGCTTGATTTTCGATGAGATCGAGGTCGAAGGCGATAATTTTGCGGATGACGCGGCGGAAGCGCTCGAGATCGGTGGTTTTCCATTCGCGAAAATTGGCGAGTTCTTCGGGAGTGAGGCTTTTCTTTTCGTCTTCGGCGGGATCGTAGACGCGATGGCCCAAAGTTTCGCGGAGGAACGGGCCGAGTTTGCGGCGCCAGAGGCGGCCGTTGTCTTCAGCGAATTCGATGGGGCCGCACAGGTAGGCGAGCATATGGGAATTGGGCGAGGCCGAATCTAGCATGAAGGCCTGCGGCAGAAAAGGCGATGCGCGGAAAAAACCAAAAAAGAAAAGATGGAGCGGGATAACAGAATCGAACTGTCGCCTCGACCTTGGCAAGGTCGCGTACTACCACTATACGAATCCCGCGCACGGCAAGAAGTGCGTCTTGGTTATTTATAGCACGAGGATGGGGCATGGACAAGAGCCGGCCGCGCGGACGTGTTGATGGGCGGCTGGATCCGCGACGCCGCCTCCGGTGCAGGAACGCCGGGCTGGTGCAGGCCCGGCGCGATTCCCTGCTGGTTAATCGACTTCCATGATGCGGGTCGATTTCACTACCGGAGATTTCTTCTGGCGCTCGGCGAACTTCTGGGCGCGATCGCGGTCGATGTAGACCCGGGCAAACTTTTCGCCGTCGGCGTAGTAAACGGTGACTTGCCAGTGGTGATGCTTACGGCGGCGATCGCGACTCATCCGGCTGGTCTTTTTCAGGGTTTTCTTTTTTGATGTTTTCTTCGTCAAGTTAGGGAGCCCCTTGGTCGATGAGACTATCGCAACTTTAAAACCTACGCGCAAGTAACAACTTAGGGGTTAACGGGGCGATACCGTACATCGAAATTAAGTTGGGCATTATTTGGCTGACGGAATGCATATAGGAACGTCAAACCGGGAAACAGAGACGAAAAGCCGGTGAAGGTGGAACTTTTGGCCATGGTTGAGCGTAATAAAATATGGAAGAGAAAAGCAGTGCTGGGGGAAGCGATGGTGATGCGCTGGGATCGAAATCTGGAAGTGCAGGATATAAGAAACCATACGCCGGAGCAGGTGCGCGGATTGAAAACATTACTGTTGCGGGGCACGAGCCTGACGCCGGATCCGAAACATCCGGGATTTTTCGAAATCCATAACGATGCAGAGGTGTACTACGTGCACCTGGTGCCGAATAGCGGGAAGGTTTTGTTGCTGGCGACGTGGTCGCAGGCTGAGCAAATGGCGTCTGCGTGCTGCGGAGCCTAGCGCGGATTTGGAAACGGAGTGTCCGAATCCGCGCAGTGGAATGTGCGAAACTACGCGGCTAGAAGGCGAGATCGGACGCTTTGAAATTTAACGCATCGAGAGTTTGCTTCTTTAATTTGTAGACCGCCGGGCTGTCGCTGTTGCGCGCGTAAACAAAATCTCCGGATTCTTTGGTGATCGAAACCGTGATTTTCTTGCCGTCTTTCGCGGTGAGGATGGCTTCGAAGGCGGGCTTGGTGAATCGCGCCGTAATATCCGCGCCGGGATGATCGATGATCTGATCGGCGCGCGCTTGGTCCAACGCCGTAAACAGCTTTTCCAGCGACGCTGACTTCCCTTTCTGATCCGCAGGTTCCTCGAACGACCACTCGCCCTCGTCCTTACGGCTGCAGACAATCGTTCCACTGGAATTGTGAATTTCAACGTGCGTGAGGGCGGAGGGGTCGAGGCTCGCGATTTTTTTGTTGCGCAGGTCGGAATAGGATTGCGCGAGTTTTTTGTAGAGATCCTGATTGATGCGGAAGATGGTGGGGCGCGAGGTGTCGCGGGCGAAATATTCGTCGCCATCTTTTTTGCCGAGGAGCAGGGTGGCGGTTTGGCCTTTGGCGTCGGCTGCGGTGAAAGTGATCCCGGGGCTGACGAGTCCGTAGCGGGCGAGGTTATCGGCGGTTTCGCTTTCGACGCTGACGAATTTTGCTTCGGCGATGGCGGAGATCAGCGAATTGGTCGCGTCGGCATCGGCGGGGCGGGACGGCGGGCTTGGTGAAATTCCAGGCGGTCGCTGCGCCGGTTTCGCGGGCGGCGGAAATTTCTCCGGAAGCGTTTTTCAGACCGAAGGAGCGCACGGCGGCGGGATCGAGATGCAGGACATTACGATCGCGCAAGACCTGCAGCGGTTTGTCGGAACTGACTAGTAAAGATTCGGGCAGCAGCGCGACATCGGTGCCGTGATCGACGACGGCGTAGACCGAATCGCCGGTGAAATCTTTTTTGCCGAGCAGGACCGAATGTTTCGCGCCGTTTTTCAGCTGGAAATCCAGGCCGACGTCGGGAGGATCGAGGCCATAAACTTTCAGGCGATCCGGCGTGCCGGGTTCGGATTCGGAAGTGCGCGCGCCGGTGAGGCCCTGGACGATGCCTTCGATGGAGGGCGAATCCGCGGCGGTCTGGAGTGGCTGCGTGATTTGCCAGTTGCCGTTTTGCTTTTCGAAGGTAACGGCTTGCGATTTTGGGTCGGCGGGATAGGTGATGGTGAGCGACTGGATGTCGCCGGGTTGAATGCTGAAGGCCGGCTTGGTTTTGTCGTCAGGAGTTTTGGCGGCTTCTTTTTCGCCGCGTTTCCAATCGAAGTAATAGGCGGCGGCACCAATGAGAATGGCGGCGACGAGAATGATCAGAGTGGACTTTTTCATGGATGACGGATTTAGCGGCGCTTCCACCAAATCATGATGCCGGCGAGGACGACGATGCCGGGAAGGAATAATTGATCGAGCCATTTCAAGGCAGAGGCCTGGGCGGCGCTGAGATTGACGCGGCGATTGGTGGTGGTCTTGGGACGAATGGAGATGAGATTTTCGTCGGCAGCGAGCCAGTCGATGGCGTTGTAGAACAAATCGCCGTTGCGTAGCTGGGTCAAATACGGGTTCATGGCGAACTGGGAATTTCCGATGACCACGATGCGGGCGTTTTTGTCGCCGACTTTGCGGGTTCCCGAAACGCCGAGCGAGAGCGGGCCGCGCACGTCAACTTTAGGATCGAAGGTGATTTTGTTGTCCTTCGGCAGCGAAGGGATGGAGAAGCTGCGGTCGGAGGTTTTCAGCAGCTCGACCGTTTCGGGGATGGATTTGCCTTTTTCGGCGATTCCAGCGGTGCGCGCCATCGGGAAGAACGTGGCGGAGCCGGAGAAACCCTTGGTGATGGAGCTGGCACCGAAATCAACCACGATCGGAATGGTGGGCCCGGCGCCAATCAATTGGCCCATGCCGCTGGCGTCGATGACAACATTATTGCCCAACGTAACATTCCAGGACTGGAATAAATCGTCGAGCTTCGGATCGGTGGACGGATCGACCATGATGAAAGCGCCGCCGGCCGCGTCCAGATATTTCCCGAGCCAGGCAGTTTCCTGCGGATAAAAGGATTGCTTGGGGCCGGCGATGATGACGACCGTGCAATCGGATGGCACGCCGCTGGAAGCGGCCAGGTTCACGGACTTGGTAATGTAATTTTCTTTTTTCAGACCGGCGTCGGCCTGGGCCAAACCGTCCTGCGACGAATCGGTGATGGATCGTTCGCCGTGGCCGGTGACGAAGCAGGCGGTTTTCACTCTGTCGCTGGTAATTTTCACAATGGCGCCGGTCACGTCTTGTTCGGCGACTTCGCCCTGCGCGCCGCCCTCGACGCGCGCTTTGCGTTCGCCGTAGCCGACGAAGACGTCTCCCAGTTTCGTGGCGCCGTAGGAATGCGCGATTTCGGGCTTCTGATTGGGGTCGACGGTCTGGGATTTGAAATGAGGGCTGAACGTCCGGTATTCGGCCATCAGGTCGTCGAAGCCCGGGTCGGGAGTTTTTGCGAAGCGGACGACGGTGAGGTCTTTAGGCAAAGCAGAAACAATCTGGCGGGTCTGATCGGAAAGGGTGTAGAGCTTTTCGGTGGTGAGGTCGAAACGCTTGTGATGGCGGTAGCCGACGAAATTGGCGACGGCGAGAATGGCGATAACCGCGATGGCCAGGATGGAAGTGTTAGCGCCCTGCTGCGCGGAACGCTTGGAGAAAAAAGCGATGATCCCGCCGAAGCCAATCACGATCGCGGCGAGCAAGAAGACTCCTCCGGCGATGAGCAGGCCTTTGCTGAAAGGGAGAAACTCACCCTGAATTGAATAGCGGAGATAGCCGGCGATGAGCATAGCGACGGCGAGCGTGGCTATGAACCGGGCTGTTTCGTTACGATCCCATTTCATCCTGCAAAATCCTCCCAAGAATGCCAAATAGCGAAGCGAACAACTGGCCGTGTACTAGGCGCGGCGCCAGCGCATGGAATCAATCGAACGGACGGTCAAGAAAACGAAAAGGGCGATGAAGCTGAAGTAATAGATCAGCGCGGAAGTATCGATCACGCCGCGGGTGAAATCGTCGTAATGGCGAATGACGGAAAGGTATTGGATGACGGCGCCGATGCCGGCATCGGCGGTGCTGCCCAGATCAAGCACCCAGACGAAAAGAAAAGCCGCGAAGGTGAGCACGGCGGCAATCAGCTGGTTTTCGGTGAGCGACGAAATGAAAGTCCCGAGGGCGATAAGCGAGGCGCCGAGCAGCAGCACGCCCGCGTATCCAGCGGCGACCATGCGCAAGGGCGGCACTGGCTCACTGCGCATGCACATAAAGATGACGTAGCTGGCAGTGGGCAACATCATCAGCACGAACAGAGTGAGTGAAGCGAAAAATTTGCCGAGCACGATTTGGGTTTCGGTGACGGGCGAGGTCATCAGCAATTCCATGGTGCCGCGTTTACGCTCTTCGGAGAAAACGCCCATGGTCAGGATCGGAGTGAAAAACAAAACCAGGGTGGACAGCAGGCCGAAGAAACCGCGCATGACCTGGCCGGGAACATCGATTTGCGGCGGCATGCCGAAACTCATGCCCTGCATTTCCATGCTGAAGGATTGCTGGATCATGGTGGCCAGGAAATAGTTGAAGAACCAGGCGGCGAGGAACAGGAAGATGCCGATAAAAATGTAGGCGATGGGCGAGACGAAGTAGTGGCCCATTTCCTTGCGATAGACGGCGTAGAAACTTTGCATCTTTGCGATCACTCCTTGCGAGCGTTAGGCGATTCTCTGGGTCCGGTACGTCAGGCAGCCGAAGCTTGGGCGTGGCTGGCGTCGTCGGTGGTCAATTCCAAGAAAATATCTTCGAGGCTGAGGCTGACGCCGCGCAATTCGAAAAGCGGCCAATTGTTGCGAATGACGGTGGCGGCGACCTCGTTGCGCGCGTCCGAACCTTGCGCGGTTTCGATGGTGACGATGGAATGGGCGCTCCCGGGTAGCGTTTCGACCACAACGTGCGAGACGCCGGGAACTTGCGATAGCGCGGCGCGCAACACGTCGGTGGGGGCCTGAACTTCGAGGCGAATCTTCTGGCCGCTCTTCATCTGCGAAGTGAGATTTTGCGGCGTATCGACCGCGGCGATTTTTCCTTTGTTGATGATGACCACGCGGTCGCAGGTCATGCTGACTTCGGGCAGGATGTGGGTGGAAAGAATGATGGTGTGGCTGCCGGCCAGACCTTTGATCAGATTGCGGACTTCGATAATTTGTTTGGGGTCGAGGCCGACGGTGGGTTCATCGAGCACGATGACGTCTGGATCGTGGACCAAAGCCTGGGCGATTCCGACGCGCTGCTTGTAGCCCCGCGAAAGGCGCTTGATGAGTTCAGTGCGGCGATCGTCGAGATTCGTTTTGCGCATGGCGTCGGTGACGCGAGCGGCGCGGTCGGCGGCCGGGACGTTCTTGATGCGGGCGACGAAATCGAGATAGGACTCGATGGTCATGTCCGGATAAATCGGCGGAGTTTCGGGGAGGTAGCCGATGTGGCGGCGAACGTCCATGGAATTGGTGGCGACGTCGAAGCCGGCCACGCGCGCGATGCCGGAGGTAGCGGGCATGAATCCGGTGAGAATGCGCATGGTGGTGGTTTTTCCGGCGCCGTTAGGGCCGAGGAAACCGAGGATTTCGCCTTTATTGACGCTGAAGGAGACGTGATCGACGGCGGTCTTATCGCCGTAGGTCTTGGTGAGGTTTTCCACTTCTATCAATGCATTCCTCCGTTGCGTTGCGGAACCAACCAGCTAAACAGCGGCATCCAAACAAGTGTTTATACTAAAAATCGGAGGAA
Source organism: uncultured Acidobacteriota bacterium (assembly GCA_963711325.1). Classification (GTDB taxonomy): domain Bacteria; phylum Acidobacteriota; class Terriglobia; order Acidiferrales; family UBA7541; genus Palsa-295. The sequence goes on from CAVQDR010000003.1 coordinate 1,995,766, forward strand.
ATTGAAAACGGGCGGCTCAAATCATTTTTAGGGGGCCGAAATAGGTGCGTTCAGGAATTTAGACGCGCGTCCGCGGGAAAGAGCAGCAACTCTAATTCTGATGCGTGGGGCCAAGAGCGAGTTGGCCTGCAAGGGTGCACGGCGGCCGAAGCAGGCGGGCAACGGCTCATCTCTCCGGTGCATCGATATGGCTGGGTGAATCGCGGCATTATTCCAGTTTAGTTCGCGCGGTAGGCGGCTTGGGCGCGAGTTAGAATCCAGAGGTGGCGTTCTCGGCGGGGAGATGTGCGTTGACAGGCCGCAAGCGTTTTGTTATTCAAATAGTTTCGTTTAATGAGCCAAGGCTTCGACGTGGGGTTGATTCCCTCCGGATCGGGCGGATCCAAAAAGAAATCATCAAGGTGATATGAAACCAACGAAGGCGTATGCCCGAATGAAGAATTGTCCGTTGATATCGGCTCAGGGTGGGAAGGAAATGACGGCGTTTGCGCGCGTTTCGCGATGGGCGCTGGCGTTGTGCGCGATTTTTGTGGTGTCGGTGGTGACGGGCTGCGGCGGCGGGAACAACACGATCACGCTGCAGGTTTCGCCCAGCGGCACCGTTCAAATGGACGAAGGCCAAATTCAGGTATTCGTGGCCACTCTGGGGCTGGACACCAACAACAAAGGAGTCACCTGGACGCTGACCGGAACGGGTTGCGCGGGGACCGGATGCGGCGTGATTTCGAGCACCACGGCCGAGCAGATTACGTACACGTCGCCGACCGGATTGACCGTGGCGCAGACCGTGAGTTTGAAAGCAGTCGCGAATGGAAATTCCGGCGCGACGGTTACGGTCAGTATCACCATCAATCTGGCGCCGCAATTTACGACGCTGGTTCTGCCTAACGGAACTAACGGAGTGGGCTACAGCCAGCAGGTGGTGGCGGAATATGGCATAACTCCGTATACATTCGCGGTGGCCTGCACGCCCGCGCCATCGAATTGCCTGCCTCCCGGACTGACGGTAAACCCAAACACCGGAAGCGTGGTGGGAACGCCGACCAAAGCCGGAACGTACATGTTTGCGGTGAGCCTGAAAGACAATGCCTTCGTGCCGCTGACCGCGACATCCGATGTGTTTACCGTGGTGATCAATCCGGCGACGGCTTTGGGCATCACTTCGGGCGTGCTGCCGAACGCCACAGTGGGCAGCCTCTACGGAGCCTCGATCCAAGCTTCGGGCGGAACGCCGCCTTATTCCTGGAGCGTGCCGGCCAATACCCTGCCGCCCGGGCTGACTTTGAACGCGACGAACGGGCAGATTTTTGGAACGCCGACCGTCGGCGGAGTTTACAGCTTCTTTCCGACGGTCACCGATTCCACGATTCCGCCGCAGACCTTCACTTCGCCGGGGAGCAAGCCGGTGACGATCACGGTGACGGGCGCAGCAGCATTGAAAGCGGTGACGCCGACGTTGCCGAGCGGCGCGGTGGCGACCGGATATTCCGCATCGCTGGTGGCCAGCGGCGGGGTGGCACCGTACACCTGGGCGATCACCGCGGGACAATTGCCTTCGGGCTTGCGGTTCGATCCGGCCAGCGGAGCGATTTCGGGCCTGCCGATTCTGACCACGACTTCAAATTTCACGGTGAAGGTGACGGATTCGATCGGCTCGACGCCGGCTTCGCAGAACCTGAGCATTACGATCACTACGGGTTCGATCGCAACGAACAAGCTGCTGAGTGGGTCGTACAGTTTCCTTTTCACCGGATTCGATTCGCAGGGGAATGTGGTCGAAGCGGGCAACATGAGCGCCAACGGCAGCGGAGTGATCTCGAGCGGGCAATTCGACAGCAACCGCGTATCGGGAGTCTTCACCGCTTCGTCGCTGACCGGAACGTACAACATTGGCAACGATGGCCGCGGCACGATGCAGCTGATCGGCGTGAACTCGAAAGGCGCGATGCTGACCACGAATTACCTGCTGGTCGAGCAATCGAACGGCAATTTCCAGCTGATCGAGAACGATACGGTGGGCACGCCGCAGACGCATGGGGCGGGCATCATGAAGGCGGATTCCTCGAGCACGCTCACGAACGGAAATTTCAGCGGGAACTACGCGTTTGAATTCTTTGGGCAGGACGTAGCGCTGGCTCCGGAAGTAATCGCCGGAGTGGTGCACGCCAACGGAAATGAGCTCTTCACGCCGGGAACGATTGACATCAACGATAACGGAAACTACACCCCGGCACTGGCCTTGAGTGGAAATTACATGTCGAGCGGAAGCAATAACAAGGGGCTGGCGGTTTTCACTTACCAGTTGGCCAGTTCGGCGCAGGTTCAGGCCGAATATACTTTCTACTTTGTCTCGCCGACGGATATTTTCCTGGTGGCCATCGACGTTACGGATACCACCCACCCGCGGCTGGCCGGCGAGATGATCCTGCAGGACAGCTCGGTGGTGTTTAACTCCGGAGCGTTGAATGGAAAGAGCGTGGCGACCGGAAGCGGATTGGCGGGGAAGAACGCGGATGTATATGCGGGCTTGCTGACCGGGAACGGCAACACCGTGGCCGATTTCACCTACGACGAAAACAGCGGCGGCACGGTGACCAACGGCGTGAGTTCGAACGGCACGTTCATTGCGGATCCCAACACGAACGGCCGGATTGAGTTCACCGGGGTTGGAGCGGAAACAGCGGGGCAGAAAATCGCGGTGGCTTATTTGACCGGAGCGAACACCGGATTCACGATCGGATCGAATCCGGAAGTTTCGTTTGGGTTGCTGGAAGCGCAAACGAGCGTGGCGCCGTTCAGCGCTTCGTCGCTGGAGGGTGGCTACACGCTGGGCGCGCCTTCGACCGAAGATCCCCTGGCGCTGAATGTAGTGGGCCAGCTGAATTCGCCCGGGCAGGGTTCCCTGCTGGGTGTAGTTGACGAGGTCGATAACAACGGCACCATTCATTCGCCGCAGAATTTTGTGGGCAATTACAATGTGGGAACGGCGGGACGCGGGACCATGAGCACGAATTCGCCGCTCGGAATTCCAGCGAATGTAATTTTCTACATCGTCTCGCAGTCGAGTTTCCGGGCAATTTCGGGAGATTCTAATCCGAATAACGAGCATCCGCTGGTTTTGTACTTCGATCACTAGAAACAAGCGCAAGGCAGGATTTCTTGGGGCAGGCGCGTTGCAGCGCCTGCCCTTTTTTATTTTGTGCGCTTACTTCGCGTCTTTCTTTTTTTCTTCCAACTTCAGCGCCGCTGAATTAATGCAGAAACGCAGGCCGGTGGGATTCGGGCCGTCGTCGAACACATGGCCAAGGTGCGCGTCGCAACGGCTGCACATCGCTTCGGTGCGCTCCATGCCATGGCTGGTGTCGCTTTGCAGTTCGACATTTTCGGCGGCGATGGGCTGGAAGTAGCTGGGCCAGCCGGAACCGGAGTGAAATTTCGCGTCGGAGGCGAAGAGCGGCTGTCCGCAGCAGACGCAGACGTAGGTTCCTTCGGTTTCGGTGTCTTCGTATTCGCCGGTGAAGGGCGGTTCAGTGCCCTTCTGGCGCGTGACGTAATATTGGTTCTGGTCGAGCTTGGATTTCCATTCGGCTTCGGATTTTTTGATTTTCTCGGTCATGGTTATAGATTACACGAAGTGGAATTTCCTTGGCTAGCTTGGGCGGATTGACGTCCGGTGGGATCGATTTTGGATTGCAGGTGCGAGGCGGAATGGTCGGCTATACTGGAGCTGCGGCAGCGCAAGGCTGATGTCCCTGTGGGAGGCGATTTTGAACGACGTATTCATTTGCGATGCGGTGCGGACTCCGTTCGGTCGCTATGGCGGGGCGCTGGCCACGGTGCGGACCGATGATCTGGCGGCGCTGCCGATTCGCGCGTTGATGGCGCGAAATTCCGCGCGTGGACTGGGGCGCGGTGGACGATGTGCTGTACGGCTGCGCGAACCAAGCCGGCGAAGACAATCGCAACGTGGCGCGCATGGCGTTGCTGCTGGCAGGGCTGCCCAAGGAAGTGGCGGGCGCGACAATCAACCGGCTGTGCGGGTCGAGCCTGGACGCGGTAGGAACCGCGGCGCGAGCGATCAAAGCCGGCGAAACTGAGTTGATGATCGCGGGCGGCGTGGAAAGCATGACGCGCGCGCCGTTCGTGATGGGCAAGGCGGATAGCGCGTTCAGCCGGAGCGCGGAGATTTTTGACACCACGCTGGGCTGGCGCTTCGTGAATCCGCTGATGAAGGAAAAGTACGGAATCGATTCGATGCCGGAGACGGCGGAGAACGTGGCCGAGGAATACGGCGTGAGCCGCGCGGATCAGGATGGGTTTGCTTTTCGCACGCAGCAGCGTTGGGCCAAGGCGAATGCGGCGGGATTCTTCAAGAATGAAATTGCGCCGGTATTGATTCCGCAGAAAAAAGGCGAGCCGAAGATTTTCGATACGGACGAGCATCCGCGTCCGGAGACGACGCTGGAGGCGCTGGCGAAATTGAAACCGGTGGTGAAGCCGTCGGGCACGGTGACGGCGGGCAACGCTTCGGGGATCAATGATGGATCGTGCGCGGTGCTACTCGCGTCTGAAAAGGCTGCGGCGAAACACAAGCTGACTCCGAAGGCGCGAGTGCTGGGGACGGCGGTGGCGGGAGTGGCGCCGCGGGTGATGGGCTTTGCTCCGTCGCCTGCGACGAAGAAACTTCTGGTCCGGCTTGGGCTGACGATTTCGCAAATGGATGTGATCGAGCTGAATGAAGCTTTCGCGGCGCAGGCCTTGGCGGTGACGCGCGACTTGGGCTTGGCGGACGACGCGGCGAATGTGAATCCGAATGGCGGCGCGATCGCGATCGGACATCCGCTGGGCGCAAGCGGCGCGCGTTTGGTGACTACCGCGACGTATCAGCTGCACGCGACAAAATCGCGTTACGCGCTCTGCACCATGTGTATCGGCGTGGGCCAAGGCATCGCGCTGATCCTCGAGCGGGTGTGAGTCAGGATGAACCTCGCCTCAGGCCCCGCACCCCGCACAGCAGAAACTGAAATCCCCTCGATCGTCAGCCTGGACAACGTCACCAAGGAATATCGCAGCGGAGGATTGCCGGTGCGCGCGGTAGATGGCGTGTCGCTGGAGATCGCTGCGGGTGCGTTCGTGGCGCTGGTTGGACGCAGCGGGTGCGGAAAATCCACGCTGCTGAATCTGGCGGGCGCGATGGACTTCCCTACTTCGGGCGAAGTGCGTCTGGACGGCGCGGCAACCTCGTCGCTGGACGATGCTGGGCTGACGCGCATGCGGCGCGAAAAAGTCGGATTTATTTTTCAGTCGTTTCAATTGTTGCCTACGCTCAGTGTGGTCGAAAACGTGGAGCTGCCCTTGCTGCTGGCCGGAAAAAGCAATGCGCGCGAAGCCGCGAATGCGCGGCTGGAATGGGTGGAACTCGAATCGCTGGGCAATCGCATGCCGCATCAATTGTCTGGCGGGCAGATGCAGCGCGTGTCCATCGCGCGCGCGCTGGTGCATGAACCGAAATTATTGCTGGCCGACGAGCCTACCGGGAATCTGGATAGCACGACCGGCGATTTGATTCTGACGCTGCTGCGACGAATCGCCACGGAACAAAATACGGCGATGCTCATGGCTACCCACAGTTCGGAGGCCGCGGCGCTGGCTGACGTGTTGGTAAAGATGCGTGACGGGCGCGTGGCTGAAGTGATCTGACGATAAGAAAATGCCGAGCGCGATTTTATTTTACCGATTGATTGTGCGGCCCCTCTTTCGGGAGCCGCTGCGTACCGCGCTGACGGTCCTGGCCGTGGCACTCGGCGTGGCCGTTGTGCTGGCCATCGACTTGGCCGGAAACGCGGCCGCCGGCTCGTTCCGCTCTTCCGTTGAAACCTTGATGGGCGACTCCGACTTGGAAGTGACTTCCACCGGAGGAGTGCCCGACGCAGTGGCTGGAACTCTCGCTACCCTTCCCTATTCAATTCGCGTGCGGCCACGCATTCAGGATTTTGTGACGGTGGTGGCGACGGAACAGACCGTGCCGCTGATTGGAATCGATCTGATCGGCGAATCGGCGGACCAGCAAGTGGTGAATGTTTCCAATGGCGACGAGGCGCTGAAAAATCCCGGCGACTTGGAAGGGGTGTGGGTCGGGTCGAGTTTGAAGGCAAAGCCGGGCACGAACATTCGCCTGCTGATGAATGATCATGTGCGCGATTATCGGGTGCGCGGAGTTTTCGACGACACCGCCGAGGGCGGCGGCGTGGTGGTGATGGATATCGCGGCGGCGCAGCGGGAGCTGGGCCGCGCGGGACGCGTGGACAGCGTGCTGCTGAAAGTGCCGGACGATCCTCCGCTAGCTGAATGGCAAAACCGGCTGCGGGCTGCGCTTCCTGCGGGAATTCTTACGCGGGCAATCGGCAGCCGCACGACTGAAAATCAACGGATGCTCGCGGCGTTTCGCTGGAACCTTCGAGTGCTGAGCTACATCGCGCTGCTGGTCGGCGCATTTCTGATTTACAACACCATTTCGGTCTCGGTGGTGCGGCGGCGCGCGGAAATTGGAATCGTGCGCGCGCTGGGAGCGAGCCGCGGCGCGGTTCTCGCGGCGTTTTTGGGTGAAGCCGCGTGCTTCGGAATTGCCGGCGCGATTCTAGGTTGCGCGATGGGGCGTGTGCTGGCGACCGGCGCGTTGAAATTGCTTTCGGCCACGGTGCAGGCGCTGTACGTGAGCAGCCGACCCGGGGCGATCGAATTGACTTTCGGTTCTGTGGCCGCGGCGATGCTGATTGGAATCGGAATGTCCGTTGTTGCCGCGCTTTCGCCGGCGAGTGAAGCGGCGCGCGTTTCGCCGATGGAAGCAATGGCGCGCGGACAGCGCGAGTACACGGCGCGCATGCGCAAAGGGCAGGACATGCTGATCGCCATGGGGCTCGCGGCGGGCGGCGTGATGTGCACGGTGCCGCACGCCATCGCAGGCAAGCCGCTGTTCGGATACCTTTCCGCGATTCTGCTGATTGGAGCATCGGCCATGGCGATTCCGGCGATTTCCGACCGTTTGCTGCAAACTTTTTCTGGCGCGCTGCAGAAATTTATCGGGGTCGAAGGGTTGCTGGCTTCGCGCAACTTGAGCGGATCGCTGCGGCGCACGTCGGTGCTGGTCGGCGCGCTTTCCACCGCGATTGCGATGATGACTTCGGTAGGAATTATGGTGGGCAGCTTCCGGCAGACAGTTACATCGTGGATGGACAATCAGCTCCAGGCGGATTTGTATTTGCGTCCGGCGGGCACGCCGGCGTCCGACCAGCATCCGACGATTCCGAATGCGCTGGCCGATACGCTCGCGCGATTGCCTGGCGTGGCCGGGCTCGACCGATTCCGCGCGTACGACATCAGCTACGAAGGATTTCCGGCGACGCTGGGCGCCGCGGATTTTCACGCGGTGCAGCCCTTCAAGAAATCCGCGTTTCTCTCCGGACGCAGCGCGTCGGATGTGTACGACGACTTACAGAATCACGATGCAGTGGTGATCAGCGAGCCCTTCGCCAACAAGCATCATTTGCGGCGTGGGGATTCGATCACGCTGCCGATGGGCGAGCGGCAGGTGCGATTCCAGATCGTCGACGTTTCGTACGATTATGCGAGCGAAGCGGGATACATCGTGATGGACCGAGCTACGCTCCTGCGTTATTTGCCCGATCCCGATCCTTCGAATCTGGCGATTTACATTGCACCGGGCGCGGATCTGGAGACGGTGCGCGCGGAAGTAGAGAAGGCGATCGCCGGGCACGACATTCTGATTTTTTCGAATCGCACGCTGCGTACCGAGGCGATTCAGATTTTCGACCGCACCTTTGCGATTACGTATGCGCTGGAAGTGATTTCGATCATCGTGGCGGTGATGGGCATCGCCGGGGCTTTGCTGGCGCTCGTTGTTGACCGCCGGCGGGAATTTGGGCTGTTGCGTTTTTTGGGCGCGGCGACTTCGCAAATACGGAAATTGATTCTGGTAGAAGCGGGGTTGATTGGAGTGCTGGCGAATCTGGTGGGATTCACGCTCGGTCTCGCGCTTTCGTTTGTGCTGATTTACGTGATCAACAAGCAGTCGTTCGGTTGGACCATTCAATTCCATTGGCCTACGGCGGTGCTGGCGGGGTCGCTGCTGGGAGTTTTTGTTTCGACGATTCTGGCGGGACTGTATCCGGCGCGAATCGCGGTGGGGCTGAACCCGATTGAGGTTGTGCATGAGGAGTAGGTTTCTGGCGGCGCTTTTATTGCTGCTGGCCGTGAATCCGCTGGGCGCGCAGTATCGCGAGGCGTTGCCGGGCTACCGCTACGAATTTCCGCGCGACAATTTCAATCATCCGGAATTTCAAACTGAGTGGTGGTATTACACCGGAAATCTAAGAGACGCGGGCGGGCGCGAATTCGGATTTGAGCTGACGTTTTTTCGCGAGGCGCTGAGCCGCAGCGAGCGCGAGGCATCCGATTGGAGCGCGCCAGATGCTTATCTGGCTCACCTGGCGCTTAGCGATATCACCGGCGGCAGGTTTTATCATCGCGAGCGGTTGAATCGCGCGGGGCCGGGCGTGGCCGGGGTGAATGCGGAGATCGGGCGGATCTGGAACGGCAACTGGCAGATTGAATGGCACGGCAACACGCAGAACCTGCAGGCGATCGGCGACGCGTTCACCTTGCACCTGAAACTCGAATCAAAGAAACCGCCGGTGATTCACGGGATCGACGGCGTCAGCCAGAAATCGGCGGGAGCGGGGCATGCTTCGCATTACATTTCGCTGACGCGGCTCGCGACGGACGGAGAGATCGAACTGAACGGTAAAAAATTCGACGTCAACGGCGTGGCCTGGATGGATCACGAATTTTTCACTCAGCAACTGAGCGCGGAGCAGACTGGCTGGGATTGGTTCAGCGTGCAGCTGGATGACAACACCGAGCTGATGTTGTACCGGTTGCGGCTGAAAGATGGCTCGATCGATTCATTTTCTTCCGGAACGTACATCGATGCGGCGGGTAAGACCACTCATCTGACGCAAAAAGATTTTAGCTTGCAGCCCGAAGGCGAGACTTGGAAGAGCGAATCGAATTCGGCCGTGTATCCGGTGCGCTGGCGAATTTCCGTGCCGTCGCTGAAGTTGAGTCTGGAAGCGACGACGCCGCTGAAGCAGCAGGAACTGGCCGGAAAAACGGCGCTATCGCCGAGCTACTGGGAAGGCGCGATCCGATTGGCCGGCACGCGCGACGGCGCTCCTGCCGCGGGCTTGGGCTACCTGGAAATGACCGGGTACGACCGGCCGGTGCAAATGGGCAAACCGGTTACCGACGCGCTTTCGAAATCGCCACGGCCGTAGATCATCAGTTGCGCTAAACACTTCCCTTCTCTTTCCCGACGATTTCTTTCGCAGCGAAACAGTTTTTCGAGCTTCCCGCCACCTATGCAAAGATTGGGCTGCAATTTCAACGTAAGGAGCCGTGCCCATGTTTGCACCGAAGTTTTTGCGTTTGTTGCTTCTGCTTGTGCTTTTTTCCGCGCCGGGGATGGCGCAAAATCCGCTGCTCCCGGCAACGCCAGAGAAAGCGGAGCCGGCTGCTCCGGTCGACCCGCTGGGCCGGACGAATCCGCGCGGAACGGTACTGGGATTTCTCCAGTTGGCGCAGTCCGCGCATCCTGATTCAGCCGCGCAATATTTTCAGGCTTCGCGCGCGCGGCGGCCGGGGGACGATCAGCGACTGGTGCACGAACTAAAATCGCTGATGGATCGCGCCTACGTCGGCAACATCAACCGGATCACGGATCTTGCCGAAGGATCGCCGCAGGAAGGATTGCCCTCCGACCAGGAGCGCGTGGGCAAGGTGGAAGTGAACGACGACAGTGTTGACCTGATTTTGACGCGAGTGACGGATCCGGTTTATGGGCCGATCTGGGTTTTCTCGAATGAGACCGTCGCGGGCTTGCAGGAACTGTACGGGCAGGTGGAGGCGCAGCAAGTGGAATCCAAGCTGCCGCAAATTCTAGTGCGAAATGTTTTCGTGGGGCTGCCGCTGTGGCAATGGATCGGGATTCTTTTGCTGGTGCCGCTGGTGACGGGCGTAGCGTGGCTGCTGATCCAGCTGTTTCATGCCGGGCGCGCGTTGCTGAGTTCGATTCGCCATCGCAAACTCGATTACAAATTCAAGGCGGCCGCGGCCGGCCCGATGCTTCTGATCTTAGCTACGCTGCTGCATGCCATAGGAATGCACTTTATCGGGCTGCCGTTGCTGGCGCGGCACTACTATGGACAGATCGTGGTGGTGTTGCTGCTGATTGGCGCCACCTGGCTGGCCGTACGCATCGTGGAATGGCTGGGCGAGCGGTTGCGATTAGGAGCAATCAGCGCGGGGCGCGCGGGTGTGGGGTCGTTGATGCTGCTGGGCCAGCGGATGTTGAAGGTGGTGCTGATTTTTGCCGGCGCGATTTTCATGCTGGATGCGGTGGGATTCAACCTGACTACGGTGCTGGCCGGCGTCGGGATCGGCGGCATCGCCATCGCTTTCGCCGCACAGAAAACACTGGAGAATTTGTTTGGCGGCGTTTCGGTGCTGGGCGATGAGGCGATTCGGGTGGGAGACGTTTGCCGCTTCGGGACGATCGTGGGAACCATCGAAGACATCGGGTTGCGTTCGACGCGGGTGCGGACCACCGAACGGGTGGAGCTTTCCATTCCTAACGGAGCGCTGGCGACCATGAACATCGAGAATCTTTCGAAGCGCGATAAATTTCTATTCAACAACACCATCGGGCTGCGAGGGGATTCGACGCGCGACCAGCTGCTTTTCTGTTTGGCGGAGATTCGCAAACTGCTTTATGCGCATCCGAAAATCGAAGCGGAAAGCGCGCGGATTCGGCTGGTGGCGTTTGGCGCGAGCTCATTCGATATGGAGATTTTTTCTTACATCAAGACCACCGATGCGGCGACGTTCATCGCGATTCGTGAGGATCTGCTGCTGCGGATCCTGGATATCGTGGAATCTTCGGGAACCAGCCTGGCGAATCCGTCGCAGACGGTTTATTTCACGCGCGATCCCGGCATGAATGAAAAAAATGCCGAAGACGCGACGCGCACGGTAGAAGGATGGCGCGAGAAGAAAGTGTTCCCCTTCCCGGATTTCCTCCCCGCGGAGATCTCTAAACTCCGCGGAACGGTTCCTTATCCCCCGGCGGATTCGGTCTTGGCGGCCGATCCATCTGCGGCGCCGAATCTGGGGGCGAATTTGCGGCCAAGGTAGCGGCGGCGCGCGGGCGCGAATGCGCCTGCCCATGCGGATATTTGCGTCCAGCGCGGGAAAAACCATTAGAATGCTCGCGGCCAACAGCCGCCCCGGAGGAGAATCGTCCAGGTGCCTAGCGAAAATTTGAATTCGATTCCATCGGTTACCGGTTCCTCGCGGGATGCCGAAAGCACGACTTTCGTCTATGTCGCGGCGGCATTCGCCGCGCTAGGCGGACTGCTGTTCGGCTACGACACCGGAGTTATTTCCGGGGCGTTGATTTTCATCCAGAAAAGTTTCGGCCTGACGGTGCTGCATCAGGGCGTGGTGGTCAGCGTGGTGCTGGTGGGCGCGGCGCTTGGAGCCTTGGTCGGCGGAAAACTTTCCGACCGCATCGGACGGCGCATGACGCTGTTGCTAACTTCGCTGATTTTTATCGCCGGAGCGATTTTGTGCGCGATAGCATCTTCCGAAAATATGCTGATCGTTGGGCGCGGGATCGTCGGGCTGGGCATCGGGCTTTCGAGCACGACCGTGCCGGTCTACATTTCGGAAGTTTCGCCGGCCAAGGCCCGCGGCTGGCAAGTTTCTCTGTTTCAGTTGGCGATCACGGTGGGGATTTTGGTGGCGTATCTGGTCGATTACGCGTTCGCGGCGAGCGAACAATGGCGATGGATGCTGGGCCTCGCGGTAGTTCCTGGCGCGATGCTGGGGCTGGGCATGTTGTACATGCCAGAGACGCCGCGCTGGCTGGCCAAGACCGGAAAAATTGATACGGCACGGAAAGTGCTGAAGCGCATTCGCGGCACGGAAAATGTAGAAGGTGAAATGAAAGAGATCGAAACGACGCTGGCTGCTTCCAGTAGCCACGCCAGCTGGTTTGATCTGCTGAAGCCGGGCGTGCGCGCGGCGCTGATCATCGGCATCGGACTGGCTTTCTTCCAGCAGGTAACCGGAATCAATACGGTCATTTATTACGCGCCGAATATTATTCACTCGGCGGGAATTTCATCGGTGTCCGGCGCGATTCTGGCCACGGCGGGAATCGGCCTGGTCAACGTGCTGGCGACCATCGTGGCCATGTGGCTGATCGATCGCGTGGGCCGCAGGCCGCTGCTGCTGGTGGGAATTGCGGGAATGGTCGTATGCCTCGGCGTGTTGGGTCTGGTTTTCCGGTTGCCGGCGCACAGCGATTCACTGGCCTGGCTGGCGGTGATTACCCTGATGGCCTACGTGGCGTTTTTTGCGATCAGCCTGGGACCGATTTTTTGGCTGCTGATTTCGGAAATTTACCCGTTGGAAATTCGCGGATTGGCGGAAGGCACGGCGGCGGGATCAAACTGGGCGGCGAATTTTCTGGTGTCGTTGACGTTCCTGCTGTTGGTGCAGGCGTTCGGCCCAAGCTTGACGTTCTGGCTCTACGCCGTGATGGGCGTCGCCGCATGGATCTTCTCGTATTACCTGGTTCCGGAAACTAAGGGACGCAGCCTGGAAGAAATAGAACAGTCACTCCGCGGTAAAGCAGCTTAGCCATAAAAAAGGAGGCGAGTCCATGACGACTCGCCTCTTCATTTCTCTTTTTTCCTTTTTAGATTTTCGGAACGTCGATTCCCAGCGCAGTGGCCAAGGCGATGGCGTGATCTTGCTCGTCGAGCAGGATTTCGCGAATGTGCTCGCCGACGGCGAATTCTTCCAGTTCTTCACACTGATCGACGCGCGTGCGGTAATTGCGAATCGTTTCGGTCTCGTTCTCGAGATCGAAGCGCAGCATGTCCTTCGCTTTGTCCGAGGTTTTCACCGGCTTGGGCGCAGCTACGGGCTTGCCACCGAGATAATCGATCTGGTTGCAGACGATCAACGCGTGGGCGAGTTCCTCGTGCGCATGCTTTTCCAGTTCGCCGGCAATATTCATGTATTCGGCGCCCTTGAGCACCTGGGAATAAATCACGTACGAAATGATGGCTTGATATTCGCGCGCGAGATCTTCGTTCAATCCCGCGATCAAGTCTTCGCGAGTCACCTTCTTCCCTTCATTCTTCTGTGCGGTCATTCGATTCTCCTGGAAGTTGAAATTTCAAACGGGGATGGGTCTGAACAAACTAAGAAACTCTTACGGAAGTTTGGTGACGAGAAACACCCCGTGGCCGGCCGCATGATGCGGCCGGCCCAGAGGCTAAGAGTGCTTGTAAAGCAAGGCGAACGATCCCTTAAGCGTTCTTCGCCTGACGGTAGGCTTTTTCAGCCTGATCGGCAGCGTCCTGCACGTGCGAGCGGGCGTCATCGACAGTCTGCTGCGCGCGGCGAGCCCACTTGCGGCCGGTCGAGGAAATCTGATCGACGCCGTCGCGTGCCGAGTCCACAGCCTGATCGAGACCATCTTTCGCGGTGCCGATCAAATAGTCGCGGGTATCTTCGCCCGATTGCGGCGCGAACAAAACGCCCAACGCCGCGCCGACTCCAATTCCGATGACAAACGCCGAAATAGTTTCCGGCCAACGATTTCTGCTCATGTGATTCCTCCTGCTGGGATTTTTCTTGCTGGTCATGCACCAGGGAGGCGGCGCTGGCCGCCTCCCCTGCCTTAGAGCGATGCACTAAACGGTACCTGCGGCGCGACCGACCGGAGGAATGTCCGACGATTTGGAACTGGATTCGCCCGTCGATGAAATGTCTTCCGCGCCGGCGGCCTTCATAATGTCCTTGGCGCGTTTGATTTCGTCCGACGTGTCGCAGTGTACGGAGAGAAGAATACCACCTTTCGCGACCCGGCCTTCATAGCGCTTGGCTTCGAACTCCGGGATGCCCAGGCCGATCAAAGCTCCAGTGAAACCGCCGACTGCTCCGCCGACGCCGAGTCCGGCGAGCGCGGCCATGATCGGGTCCTGCAGCGATCAGCGGACCTACGCCCGGGAATAGCGAGCGCGCCAATTCCGGCGAGAAGGCCGAGCGCCCCGCCCAAAACTGCTCCGGTGCTGGCGCCTGCGGTGGCGCCTTCGGGAGCCTTGGTGGATTTTTCGGTGCCGATTTGCTTGCCGCCCAGATTTTCAGGAAGGAGCGCCGAAATATCGGATGCGGAGAATCCCGACTTCACCAGGAAATCGGTGGCGTTGTCTGCGCTGGCTAGCGAGGTAAAAATGCCGAATACTGCTGTCTTTTTATTTTCCATGGTGGATCTCCTTGTACTTTTCGTCCTCTAAGAAATTCTCGCGTTGCGCTTACGACTTCGGCGGCGCCACGGTCAGCATGCTGGTGACGTTGTCCGCGCCCACTACTGCGGCAGCTTTGGCCTCGATATTGACTTTTTCGTCGTCGGAGCGCACCGGACCCTTCAAGGTAACTTTGCCGTCTTGGGTGATGATCTTGATGTTGTGCGAATAGGTGGAGAGCGTTTTGTCTTTCATGATCGAATTGCGAATCTGGCGGCTGGTTTCGCGGTCGGCCGGATTCATTTTCTGCTGATCAGCGGTCGTTGCGCCTTTTGACGCGTCGCCTTGATTGTTCTTAGTGTTGTCAGGTTCTTGAGACTGAAACGGAAGCGCAGCGGCGACGAGCGCAGTGCCGAGAAGCAGCGAGGCCGCCAGCGTCGTCAAGCGCGTCGAGAATTTCTTGCCAATTTTCATAAGGTCTCTCTTTCGAAAATTAATTTTGTAGCGCGGTCCCGAAGATTACTGCACGCGAAACAATCTTGTAGGAATCGACCGTAGGGGAACATCAGGTAAACGGAGTAGTTAGCTCGTAACCTTGCTTTAGCCCGCGCTCCCCGAAAGGTTTCCGGCCACAGAGCGGGCGTTCAGGTGCGGGTTACGACCAGGCAGGTGATGTCGTCGTGCTGGTCGGCGGGGCCGACGAAGTCATCGAGATTTTTCATGATGCCGGCCAGGGTGGTGGAAGCCCGTTCCTCGGTGCGCAGTTGCAGCATGGAGAGCAGGCGCGATTCGCCGAACTGCTCGCCGCGCTCATTGAGCGCTTCGGTTACGCCGTCGGTGTAAATGACCAGCAGTTCGTTGGGCTGCAGAATCGTGGTGCCGGCCTTGTATTTTTCGTTCACTTCGATTCCCAGCGGAATGCTTTCGGATTTCAAACGATCGACGGTGCCGTCCAGCCGCAGCAACACCGGCGGATTGTGCCCGGCAGAAAGATAGGAAAGCTCGCCGGAAATTGGATTCAGTTCGGCCAGAAATGCGGTGGTGAACCTACGGCCATTCAAATTGTTGCCGCAGGCCAGGCGATTAAGATCGGTGACGAGTTCAGAGAGCGAGCTGCGCGCACCGGCCAGAGCGCGAAGGCTGGCTTGGAAATTCGCCATGAGCATCGCGGCCGGGACGCTCTTGCCGGAGACGTCGGCCACGGCGATCAGCAAGGGCCCGTCGCCGGGACGGCGGAAAGCGTCGTAATAATCGCCGGCTACGGTGTTGGCCGGGCGGGTGGCGAAGGCCATGTCGACCCCAGGGACATCCGGCGGCACGCGCGGGACCAGCCAGCGTTGAATCTCGCGAGCGATTTCGATATCGCGTTTCATGCTGACGTGATCGCCGAGGACCATGACTACCAAAATCAGCATGCCCACGAACGCGAACAGCAGTTCAATTTCGGGCGTAATAAAAAGGAAGGAGACGCCAACCAGCGACAGGATGGCCAGAACCAAATTGATGATCAGGAAAACGCGGCGCGGGGGCGAGAGCTTGCTGAGAATGCCGGTGAAGAGGTAGCCGAAAATTTTGAAAGGCTGCTTCCAGGACTTCTGGGCCTGCACGGCGTGCCAATCGACATCTTGCTTGTACAGGCGCGAACTGGCGTGAGCTTCGGATTTGAACTGGGTCCAGAGGTCGTGAATTTCCATCCCAGCGGTGAGCTTTCGCCAACCTTCTTTCGATCTCCAAACCGACCGGCGGAATCGTGTTTTCAGCTTGGCGCCGAAAAGTTGAAACTTCGCCCAGTACAGATTGAGGGTGGTGGGTGCCGCGCCGGCGCTGGTTGTGTTCACGCCTCAGCATACGGCACGGACGCGGCAAAGATGGATACATGGATGGCCGTATATCGCAGCCAGAAGACGGTATGTAACGACTGCGATGCGCCGGAGCGAAAATTCCAGGATTTTCGAGGTGGTCGATGATAAAGTAGAAGTTACAAGGACCACGGAAAAAATCTTATAAGCCGCACGGCAGATATTCGCTATAGGTCTTTATATCAGTGGGTTAGGGCTTCCAAGATTTGGCCATCAACGTGCCCTTGGTGTATGCGTTGCAGTTATTGAACTTGTTGCGAGCAAGTTCCAGCGCACTAGAAAAAATTAATAAGTAAAACGGAGACCCAGCCGTGAGTACGAAAGCCTTCCCCAGCACCGTAGCAAAAGAGGTCCTCAACCAGGACCCGGATATCCCTTCCCCTAGATGGCGCGAGCGTTTGCAAGCGCTCAAGAATGTTCCCCCAGTTATGAAGTTCGTTTGGGAAGCAGCGCCGGCGATTGCGGTTGGCGATCTAGCTTCGCGCGTGACGGCGGCCTTGGTTCCGCTGTGCGCCTTGATCATCACGCGCCACATTATTGATCACATCGTAGCCCTCCGGTCGAGTGGCACGCCGCTGCCCCACTTTTTCTGGTGGCTCGTGGCGGGCGAATTTGCCCTCGCTGCCTTTGCCGCGCTGCTGATGCGAGTGGTGGACTTTTGCGAAATCGCCCTGGCCGAACGGTTCACTCGCCATATCAGCGTGCGCTTGATGAAGCACGCTGCGAACCTGGATTTGATGTCGTATGAAGATCCGGTTTTCTACGACAAGCTGGAACGCGCGCGGGTGCAGAGTACCGACCGCGTGCAGATGATTAAAATTGCTGGGCGGTTGGTGCAGGAGTTCGTTACGACTCTCAGCCTGGCGGTCGGGATTATTTTTTATGCTCCCTGGTTGCTGGTGGCTCTGATCGTTTGCGTGGTTCCGGCGTTCTTGGGCGAGACGCATTTTGCTTTTCTCGGCTATTCCATGAGTTTTCAGCAGACACCCGCTCGTCGCGAGCTGGATTACCTGAGGATGGTGGGTGGTACCAAAGAGGGTGCGAAGGAAGTTAAGTTGTTCGGCCTCGCGCCGTTTCTGGTGAACCGTTATTCCGAAGTGGCGACCGAGCTGTGCGAACAGACCTTACAGGTCGCGCGCCGCAAACTGAGCGCAGGCTCGTTACTGACTCTTCTAGGCGTGGCCGGATATTACGGCACCTACGCGTTCGTCATATTACAGACCGTTCGTGGCGTGCTCACCATAGGTGAGATGACGTTGCTGGCGGGCGCGATCGCCGGAGCCAGCTCGAACATTCAAGCTGTATTCACGACGTTCTCTGAAATTGCGAATCAGGCGCTGTTCATGACCGACTTGTTGCTGTTCTTCTCGGTCAAGCCGAAGATTTCGTCGATGACCAACGCGCTGCATGTGCCGAAGAAAATCCACGAAGGATTCGAATTCAAGAATGTTTCGTTCCAGTATCCGGGCAGCTCGCGCCAAGTGCTGAAGAACGTTAGCTTCAAGCTCGGCGTCGGCGAGCGCATCGCGATCGTCGGCGAAAACGGCCAGGGCAAGACGACCATTGTCAAATTGCTCACGCGCCTGTACGAGCCGACCGAAGGCCAGATCCTGCTGGACGGAAAAGATCTCCGCGAGTACGACCTGGAAAGCTTGTGGTCTCAAATCGGCGTCATCTTTCAAGACTTCATGCGCTATGAAATGACGGCTTCGGCGAACATCGCCGTCGGACGCATCGAAGAAGTCAAAAACCAATTCCTGATTCGCGCGGCGGCGAACAAGAGTCTGGCCGAACACGCCATTCGCAAGCTGCCGCAGGGCTTCGATCAGGTACTGGGTTCGCGCTTCGAAGGAGCGGTGGATCTCTCCGGCGGCGAATGGCAGAAAATTGCTATTGCCCGTGCCTACCTGCGCGATGCGCAGCTGCTGATTCTGGACGAGCCGACGGCCGCGCTTGACGCGCGTTCCGAACATGAAGTCTTCCAACGCTTCTCCGAATTGACCACCGGCAAAATGTCCGTGCTGATTTCGCACCGCTTCTCCACCGTGAAGATGGCCGACCGCATCCTGGTGTTGAAGGGCGGAGAAATTGCGGAACAGGGCAAGCACGATCAACTGCTGAAGGTCGGCGGAGCCTACGCGGAAATGTTCGAATTGCAGGCGGCCAGCTACCGCTGAGCGCGGCTGTAACACCGCAAAATCTTAAAGCCTAAACCAGCTCCTGCGGTGGCAGGGGCTGGTACGGTTTAAATCCCGCCCGCGTCATTCCCCGCTGTGCTTCCGGATTTTTCATGAATGTATTCCAGACGAATCCAGTGCGCGCATTTTCGGCCATCACCAGAATGATGCCGACGTCGATGCCGACCACATCGCTGTCATACCAATTCGTGACGGGATTAAACGCATCAACGAACCCGTAGCGGCTCCATGTGCCCGCGCCGTAACGGTTGTAAATATTCCGCAGCACACGCATGGTCGGCCCGGGAAGAAACGGCAGCGAGCCTCCGGTGGCGCAAGGAACTACCGTGCCGTCGATGGGGCCGGTTGAGGGCGGGCCGCCCCAGACCACGTAGCCTTTGGCTGAATCGGATGCGGTAATTCCCCACAGGTCGTTGCTGTAGGCCGGGAAGCGATCGGAAAGGCTCAGGCAAAAGCGCCGGTGGATATCCGTGGCCACGATTGAATTCTGGAAGTAATCCGCGTACTTATCGCGCTTGCCGCGAAAATCAAACCAGGCCTGCGAATACTGATGCACGAAAAGCGGCGCGTTAGAGCCGATGAATTTAATTCCATCGTATTCGAAATCGGTGCGCTTCCAGGCGTCCCAGGTGGAAGCGGGCAGCGGATGCGAGAGCGAGCCCAGGCCCATCAGATACATCATCATCATTTCGCTGTAGCTGTCCCAGCGGTACTGCAGGAAGCCTGATTCCGGAGTCCAGCCGTGCGGCAGAATCCGCGTGTCTTCGGAGAGCCACTTCCAATCTACGCGATTGAAAATTTCGTGCGCCAGCTGGCTGATCTCAGAATGTTCGAAGTGCTGGCGGCAGGTCAGAATTCCGCAGAGCAGCAGCGCGGTATCGACCGAGGAGAATTCTGACTGCCAGAGGCGTTCGCCGGTACTGATATTGGCCCAGTGATAGAAAAACCCATGCTCGTTGGGCAGAGTCTTCCATAGAAAACGAAGCGTGGCGATGACCCGTTCGCGAGCCAGGGCCGCGGTGATGAATCCGCGCTTCTCGCCGATGCACAAAGCGGTGAGGCCGAAGCCGGTGGCCGCTGTGCTGCCCAGCACCCCCGCAGCGGTGGCGCGGACGTTGCAGCGATCGCGCACCATTCCGGTCTTGGGGTCGGCCTGATCCCAAAAATATTGAAAACTCGCCTTTTCCAGATCTTCGAGGAAGGCATTGTCGCGTTCGGTGAGGTAGGTGGGCGGCGGCAGCTCAGGCTTGGGCGGCGCGATGATCTGTCCCGAGGAAGGATCCGGCGCGCCGAGACGCAGACCGGCCAGCGGCAGCGCACAAAGCGAAGCTCCAGCGAACTGCTGCATCAGTTTGCGGCGCGAGAGTGTGCCGGGCCTGGGATCTTTCGTACGCACCCAACAATGTTAGACGAACGAGACAGCGAATTAAACTATTCAGGATGAAGGCGCGATTTTCAGTTAACGGGGCGCAGGGGACGGAAGAACGAAGCAGGACCGGGCCCCGCAGGCGAGGCCCGGCGCCACCAAGTCGAACTCAAAGACTATGCGCCCTTAGCTTTGGCCTGCTTCGATGAAAACAGCGTGATCATTTCGCGGTTGAATATCGGAATGTCCGTGGGCTGGCGGCTGGAAACCCAATTGCCGTCGATTACGACTTCTTCGTCCTTCCACTTTCCGCCGGCGTTACGGATGTCGTCCTGGATGGTGTGGTAGCCGGAAAGAGTTCGGCCTTTAACCAAGCCCGCGGAAATCAGCAGCCACGGAGCATGGCAAATGAAAGCGATGGGCTTTTTCTCGCGGTCGAAGGTCGTGACGAATTCCTGAGCCTTTTTCTCCATGCGCAGGAAATCGGCGTTGAGTGCGCCGCCGGGCAGCAGCACGGCGTCGAAATCCTCGGGTTTCGCTTCGCTCAAAGACATGTCGACCGGTACTTTGTGGGTCTTCTCGTCATGTTGCATGGCCTGAATTTTCCCGGCCTTCGGAGCGATCAGCGTGGTTTTGGCGCCGGCTTCTTCCAGGGCCTTGCGCGGCTCTTCCAATTCGGCCTGTTCAAAACCGTCGCTGGCCAGGATCGCTACCTTCAGATTTTTCAATGGTGTGGATGAACCGGACATGAAAACCTCCCTATGAATCGAATCGTATAAAACCAGAAATCAGGATAGATACGGCTCGCAACGACGGCAATCGGGCGTCTGCTGTAAGACCGCGATTTCGTTGAGTTAAAGAGCCTAGAAGGAAGGTAGGAGGGACCGTTCGTTCATGGGGGAGACTAGAACGGTCCCTTCTGGGGGAGAAAAATCGTGGATGAAATAGCGTGTAGTAACGGGGTAATAAGTATCATCGAGAAGCAGAATACGAAAAACGCGGGGCGCGTTCCATACGGCAGTAAACGTAATTGAAGTTGGGAAAATCCTGTAGGCGGTGGAGAAAATGCGGCCTGCGTTTACAGTCCATTCACAAAACTCAATTCGGCTGGGAGAAAAAGGTGTCGGCTCGGCCCACATGCTCAACGGCGGTAATCAGCAGCCGGTTCGAATCCGATTTTAGAACCAAGCCCTTGGCCCCGGCGATGCGGGCCAGGCGGACCAGCTCCGGAACGTCGTGCAGAGTGAGAATCAGAATCCGGGAGAAAGGAAACTCCTGGCGAATCCTGCGGGTAGCTTCCAAGCCGTTCAGGTTGGGCATCATCATGTCCATCACCACCACGTCCGGCTGCAGCTCGGCCATCTTGGAAACGGCTTCCAACCCGTCCGCTGCTTCCCCGCACACGATCCAGCCTGGATGCGATTCAAGGAGTGATTTCACCGCCCGACGCATGTACGGCTGATCGTCCACCACCAGAATACGAAGCTGTTGGGTCTGTTTCATTTCGTCCTTCGGCTGCGAATTGGGGAGCGGCCGGGACCCAGTCCCTGGCTTCTTGGTAGCTGAACGCGAAGCCTTAGGCTTCGATGATTTTGTTCCGGATGGCATAGCGCACGACTTCGCTGACGCAGTGGCAATCGAGTTTGCGCATGATGTTGGCGCGATGGGTCTCGGCGGTTTTGACGCTCAAGCCCAGCGCGACGGCAACTTCCTTGCTGCTCTTCCCTTCGGCCAACAACTGAACAATCTCACGCTGGCGCGCCGTAAGGCGGCCCGCTTTCGGCTGCGTATCGGAAGCCGGGCGCGGATCGCCTTTCAGGAAGCCGTCGAGAATCATCTGGGCCACGCGCGAGGTAAAAAAGGTTTTGTTGCGGCGCAGGGCTTCGATCGCGGCCAGCAAATCGCGGCCGGCGTCGGTTTTCAAAATATAACCACGCGCGCCCGCATCTAACACTTCGCGGATGAGTGGATCGGATTCGTGCATGGTCAGGATTAGAATTTTCGTTTGCGGCCGCATTTTGAGGATTTGCCGGGTGGCTTCCAAACCGTTCAGCGAAGGCATGGACAAGTCCATGACGACCACGTCGGGAACCAAATCCTTCGCCATCGAAACAGCGTTGCGTCCGTCGGCGGCTTCGCCGACGACTTCACATTCCTTTTGTGCGTCCAAAATGGAACGCAAGCCCTTGCGAACAATCTCGTGATCGTCCGCGATCAAAACTCGCATCATGGCCATTTATGAGTCCCCCTGTTGCGAAGCTGCTTCCATAAATTCCGGTTCTAAGGAAAGACTGCCGCGCCTTGATCAACCTTTCACCCAAGTTCCAGTATTCCCGTTCTGGCGGGAGCGACAATACAAGAATCGCTGTAGTGGCCGGGCAGGATAGCTTGAGAGCCGCGAGTAATGCCCCACAGCAGAGGAATAGCACTAGTCGTTGCTCGGATGCGCGCGGCCAACAGGGCGAATTGTGACCCTACCGTGACAATCACAGATACAGGAATTGGGAGGAAGGCGTAGGTGCAAACCCGTATGGCTGATAACGCACGCAACGCCTACACTCTCGCCTCAGTAAACGGCAGCCGCCAGTTCGTCGCCGTTATCTGGTTCGCAAATTCGAATTCTCGGAGGGAGATATGTTGCGTTGGGCTTTGATTTTCTTCGTGGTCGCTCTGGTGGCCGGGATTATGGGATTCTTCGGAATCGCCGTCGCCGCAGCGGGTATCGCCAAGATCTTGTTCTTCGTGTTTTTGGTTTTGTTCCTGGTTTCGCTGGTATCGGGTTTGATGAGCCGCGCCTAGTGCGGGAAGTGCCGCACCGGCCTAGCCCGGTGACGGGAACGTAGGAGTTTCTATGAAAGGGCTGTCGCTAATTGGAGTGATTCTGATCGTGCTGGCGATCATTTCGTTCGCGTACCAGGGAATCACGTATACCACGCACAAAAAAGTAATCGACCTTGGCCCGATTCAGGCCACTGCGGAGCAGCATAAGACGATTCCACTGCCTCCTTTGTTCGGTGGCTTGGCGCTCGTCGGTGGGATCGTGTTGCTGGTGGCGGGAAGCAAAGCAACTTCGTAGTCCGATCTTCATTCCATGCCGCGCTTGGTTCCGGAGGAACTACATACATTCATACCCGCTCCGGAACCGGGCGGTTTTCCCCGCGCGTCATTGCTACCCCAGAACCACGCGCAGTTGATGGGTTTTGCCATCATCCTCGAGCGGCACGTTTGCGGCGCCCGCCAGAATTTTTCCGTCGAGTTCGGTCAGAGCGACTCCCTTCGAAACGCTAGAAGGGTTTTCGACTTTGATTTTGTACGTCGACGAGTGGTAGCGGAACTCCATCGAATAGCCCGGCCAATTCCGGGGAATGCAGGGGTCGACCGTTAGCAACATGCCACGCACGCGCAGGCCTAGAATCCATTCGATCCCCCCGCGATAGAGCCACCCCGCCGACCCCGAATACCAGGTCCAACCTCCTCGGCCCAGATGCGGATTTTCCGCGTACACGTCGCCGGCTAGAGCATACGGCTCTGTTTTGTAGCGCTGCACGCGTACGCGCGAATTGGTGCGGTTGATCGGATTCAAAAAGCGGAACATTTCGGAAGCTTTGTCGCCGTCGCCCAGGGCGGCAAAGGCGATCATGGTCCAGGTGGAAGCGTGGGTGTACTGTCCGCCATTTTCGCGAATACCCGGCAGGTACCCTTTGATGTAGCCCGGATCGTGCTGGGTGTGATTGAACGGCGGAGTTAGCAGCAGGATCACGCCTTCCGGGCGTTTCACCAGCATCTGATCGACCGCGGCCATGGCGCGAATGGCGCGGCCGCGTTCGGCGGCTCCGCTGATGACCGCCCAGGACTGCGCGATGGCATCGATCTTACATTCTTCATTGGTGGCTGAGCCGAGCGGCGTGCCGTCGTCGAAATAGGCGCGGCGATACCATTCGCCGTCCCAGCCTTCCCTTTCCAGCGCGGCTTTCAAACCGCTGACGTGGATGCGCCAATTCTCCGCGCGTTGATGTTCGCCGCGAGCATCGGCGAATTTCGCAAACTCCCACGCGACAGTGTGCAGAAACCAGCCGAGCCAAACGCTTTCGCCTTTGCCCTCCTGTCCGACGCGATTCATGCCGTCGTTCCAGTCGCCGGTGCCCATCAGCGGCAGTCCGTGCGCGCCGACAGCAAGGCTGCGATCGATGGCGCGCGCGCAATGCTCGAAAATCGTGGCGCGGGTTTCGGAGACGCGCGGCTGAAAATACGATTCCAACTGGCCCACGGCGAGTTCGTCGCCTTCGAGAAACGGAACCTGCTCCTCCAGCACGGTCATGTCGCCGGTGGCTTCGATGAATTGATTGACGACGTAAGGGAGCCAGAGCAAATCGTCGGACATGCGGGTGCGGATTCCGCGACCGGAAGGCGGGTGCCACCAGTGCTGCACGTCTCCTTGAGTGAATTGATGCGCGGCGGCGAGCAAAATCTGTGCGCGCGTCACGCTGCGGCGCGCGATGCTCAGCGCCATCACGTCCTGGAGCTGGTCGCGGAAGCCGTACGCGCCGCTGACCTGATAGAAACCGGCGCGGGCCCAGATGCGGCAGGAAAGCGTCTGGTATAGCAGCCAGCGGTTGAGCAGCACGTCCATGCTGGGATCGGGAGTCGAAACCTGCACGTTGCCCAGCGTGTCATCCCAGCGCCGCTTGACGTCTTCGAGCACCGCGCCAAGGTTTTCTTTGCGGTAGCGTTTCAGCAAATCGCGGGAGCGATCGGCGTTTTCGGTTTGACCCAGGAAGAAAACAATTTCGGCCTGCGCTCCGGACTTCAATTCGAGTGAAGTTTGCAACGCGCCACAGGGATCGAAGCCCGCGCCGACTTTGCCGGAAAGTGCGCCGGTGCGTCCCAGCGCTGCAGGACAATCGAGCGAGCCGTTGCGCCCCAGGAATTCAGTGCGGTCGCCGGTGAATCCGTTTTGCTGGCCGCGGAAAGCAGCAAAGGCCACCCGGCCCGCGAATTCGTTGTTCCAGGCGCTGCGGGCCAGCAACGCTCCCGACTGCGAATCCATTTCGGTGATGATATAGGGCGCGGTGGCGCGCGAACTGCCCAGCACCCATTCGACATAAGCCGTGATCGAGAGCCGACGTGGACGGCCCGAATCGTTGCGCACCGTGAGCCGCGAGATCTTGATGGGATCTTCGGGTGGCACGAACTGCAGTAGCTCGAGTGTGATGCCATGCGAGGCGTGCTGGAAGACGCTGTAGCCCTGGCCGTGGCGCGCGATGTAGGTCGCCGAGTCATCGCGGATCGGCAGCGCGGTCGGCGTCCACACTTCGCCGGTGGCTTCGTCCTTCACGTACAGAACTTCGCCCGGGGTATCGAAAACATGATCGTTGGACCACGGAGTAATTTGATTTTCGTGGCTGTTCTGCGACCAGGTAAACCCGGAACCCGATTCGGATACGAGGAAGCCGAAGTCGGGATTGGCGATGACGTTGACCCAGGGCTCCGGCGTGCGAATCCCTTCGCCGAGAATGGTGACGTATTCGCGGCCTTCTTGCGCGAAGCCGCCCAGGCCGTTGAAAAACTTCAGCGCTTCGTGGGGCAGTTCAGCATCGGGCTGCTTGGCGCTGCGCGCCGTGCGCGGAGCCGTGCCGGCCAGAGGCTCGGCTTGCTGCGAACGGGTAATTTGCTCGGCCAGCGTGCCGCGACGGCTGAGCAGCACCGCGCGCGCGACGCTTTGAATCTGAGTGCGTATTTGCGAGGAGACGATGTCTCCTCGCAGCAGAAAAATCTTGCCGCTGGCGCCGCCTACGTCCGGAGAGAGCCGGAGCTGGCTGCCGCGCACCAAAGCTTCCAGCGAATCCTGCAGTTCCTGGATATAGGAGGTTGCTTTCTCGTTGATGATCACCACGTCGGCGGAAAGCTGTTTCATGCGCCAGTATTCGTGCGCGCGCAGCAGCTGCCGGATGATGCCAACATCGTCGGAGTCATCGACGCGGGCCAGAATAATCGGCAAATCTCCGGAAATTCCCTGGGACCACAGGCTGGAAATCTCGAGCGGCGTGCGGCTGAGCGTGTCCGACGAAGGTCGCAGCGACGAATCCACGTATAAAACATCGTTCGCGAGACGTTGGAACAGGATCGCTTCTTCGGAAGTGATGCCCAGGTGATTGAGCTGCACCTGAGCCTGGGTCCAGGCCAGCGTGATGGTGCGTTCGAAGGCGCGGCTGTCGCGATATTTATCGGCGAGATCGATGGCGCCTTCGCGAGTATCTGCGGCCATAGTAGAAAACACCAAGCGCACCGTGCCGCCGGGCGGGACGTGAACGGTCCGGCGCAGGCTGAAGATCGGATCCAGCACCGGACCAACCGTGTTCGACAGCGGCCGTCCGTCCATGACCGAGACCGGGTCTTTCAACGAGCGCGTGCGGCCTACAAAACGGGCGCGGTCGGTTTCGTATTGCAGCTCACCGACGGTCTCACCGTCGGTGAACATCACGTGCGCGGCCCACACTGTAGCCTCGTCATTCGAGCGTTTGCGGCGAGTGGCCAGCAAAGCGCCGACGTCCGCGGCGAATTCGGTTTCTACGAAAAGTTTCGCAAAGGCTGGATGCGAAACGTCCGCCGCCTGGGTCGCCAAAGACAACTCCGCGTAGGAAGTGACCTGAATGTCGCGCGCGCGGATGCCGAGGTTGGTGATCGAAATCCGGCGGACTTCGGTGTCGTCCTCGGAGGAGACCACCACATCGAGCTGCGTGGTCAACGTGCGATCGCGGCGAATGATTTCGGCGTGATCTTCGAAGAACACGGCCTCGTAGCTATCCGGCTCGACGATGGTCGGCTGATATCCGGCGGACCAGACCGTGCCGGTCTGCTCGTCGCGCAGGAAAATATATTGGCCCCACGAATCGCGGGTGGGATCTTCGCGCCAGCGGGTGACGGCGATGTCGCGCCAGCGGCTGTACCCCGATCCGGCGGAGGTGAGCATCACGCCGTAACGGCCGTTCGATAGCAGATGCGTGCGTGGAGTCGGCTCGTTGGGCAGCCCGAATTTGCGCACCACCGGCGCGACCATTTCGCGGATACGCGACGCCGCCGAAACTTCCTCCGCACGGGGCCGCGCCACCAGCACATCGCGCGGGGTGCGCTCCTGCAAAAGCAATTCGGTGGCCTGCACCATCGGCTCGGCGTGAAATCTGTTTTTCATCGCGCCGTTGGTCAGTACGTCGGCAAAAGCTACCAGCGACATTCCCTGGTGGTGCGCCATGTAGGCGTGAATCACGGCGACGTCTTTGCCTTCCGGCACGCGCGTCTTGGTGTAATCGAGTGATTCGTAGAAACCGTAGACGCCGCGGCCGCCGACTTTCGCGATTCGTTCCAGATTCTGCACCGCATCCGCAGGCTTGATCATGGCGGCGAGCGCGGTGGCATATGGCGCGATAACCAGATCTTCGCTAAGGCCGCGCTTCAAGCCCAGGCCCGGAACTCCAAAGCTTGAATATTGATACGTGAAGTCGATGTCGCGCACGTTAAACGCCGATTCGGAAATTCCCCAGGGCACGCCGCGCTCCGCGCCATATTCCATCTGCCGGAAAACGACCTGCTCGTAGGTCTGGTACAACATGCTTTCTTCCGGCGAGCGCATCACCAGCGCCGGCATTAAATATTCGAACATCGATCCCGACCAGGAAATCAGCGCGGAGCCGCGGCCGACGGGCGTGAGCGCGCGGCCCAGCCGGAACCAGTGCGACGAAGGAACTTCGCCCTTGGCCACGGCGATGAAACTAGTCAGGCGCGCTTCGGAAGCAAGCAAATCGTAGCAACTGGCGTCGAGCGTGCCGTCGCCGGGACGGAAGCCGATCGAGAACAGCTTGCGCGGCTCGTCATACAAAAATCGAAAATCCATTCCGTAGAAAAGCGCGTCGGCGGTGTGCGCCACATTCAGCAACCGCCGAGACAGTGCCGCGGCATCGTGCGCGGAACCATCCAAAGCCGCAATCCATTGGTCGATTCGCTCGATCAGCGCTTGATTGGGCGACGTCGCCGCCAGAATTTGCGCGCGCATATCGGCCAGCTTTCGTGAAGCTTCCTCAAAACATTCTGGCGCGCTGGCAATGGTGGGCAGCGTATGAAAAAACGATTCGATCGCGTCCCATTCCGGGGATTGGCCCGGGGCGCTTTCGGCCAGCGCACGGATGTATTTATCTTCGAGGCGCGACATCGGCAGCAGGATGCGGGCGTCGCGGGCGTGCGATTCGATGCAGGCGCGCGCGGCTTCGCTCCAGACCCGCAAATCCGAGTCGGCCGGCTCGCCGAGTTCATGGGCGAAGGTCTGGGCCACATCGGAAACGGTCTGGACGCGTTCACGCAGATCGACGAACCGGCGGGCCCAGTCGCGGGCTCCCACTGGCGTGGGATCGAGCAGGGCCGTGAGCGCCTCGATCGCATTGCGAAGCTGCTTGCGGCTGACGGCGTGGGTGCCGCGCGCGTCAGTAATGCCCGCCAGCGATTCGCGCAGCAGGAACAGCGCGTCTTCCACCCCAGCAAATAAATTCGGGTCGACGGAGAGTTTCTCGGTCGCGTCTCGGCAGGCGCGCGCCACTACCAGCAAATGCCCCGCCAGATTTCCGCTGTCGACGCTGGAAATATATTTCGGTTCGAGGGGCTGCAGGCGCACCGTGTCGTACCAGTTGTAGAAATGGCCGCGATACAGTTCCAGCTGCCCCAGCGTTTGGAAAGTAGCTTCCAATCTTTCGACGGCTTCTTCGGTGCCGATCCAGCCGAGGTCCGTCGCGCAGAAATTCGACATCAGGCACAGGCCGATATTGGTGGGCGAAGTGCGATGGGCGATGACCGGTTTGGGATCTTCCTGGAAGTTATCGGGCGGCAACCAATGATCCACATCGCTGACGAATTTCTCGAAGAAGCGCCAGGTGCGGCGGGACATGGAGCGCAGCGCGCGCGTGTCGCTCGAAGAGACGGGTTCGGCATCCTGCGCCGGAGGCGGCAAGCTGATCCAACGCGCGACGGCCGGCGCGGCGACCCACAGCAGTCCGAAGGCGAGGGCGGGCTCGAGAGCCATGGGCCGAATCAAACGCACGGCGATACCGGCGGCGATGGCCAGCAACACGCCGCCCGACATGCGTTTGTAGACGCCGATGATTTTGAGATTTACGGCATGGCGCGCCTGCGCGGCGGTCACCCACTCCAGCATTTTTTTCTGGGTGAAGAACACGCGCGACAAAGTGCGCACGATGGCGTCGCCCATCAGCCAGGCCTGGAACGAAATAAAAGTTACGGTCAGGCCAATTTGACTAACGCCCAAAGACAAATCGGAGAGGACATTGCGCACGTAGCTGCGTTTCGAAATGCCGCCGAAGCGCGGATTCAGCCCGGCCAGAAACGGAATCAGCGGCGGAACCGCGATCATGGTCAGCACGAAACGCGTCCACATCCAGGGCGAAACGTGCGGCAGCATCCAGCCCAGCACCATGGTCAGGAACATGGCCGGCGCGGAAAGCGTGCGGCGCAGGTTGTCGATCATTTTCCAGCGGCTGATCGCCGGAATCGAGATACGGCCGCGTTCGCCCTGGGAACTCTTGCCGAAACCTAAAATCCAAGGGAGCAATTGCCAGTCGCCGCGCGCCCAGCGATGCTGGCGCAGCGCCGCGGCTTCGTAGTGCGAAGGAAATTCGTCGAAGAGCTCGATGTCAGAGGCCAGCGCCGCGCGCGCGAAGGTGCCTTCGAACAGATCGTGGCTGAGCAAAGTGTTTTCAGCGACTTTGCCCTCGATCGATTTCTCAAACGCGTCCAGATCGTAAATGCCCTTCCCAGTGAATGATCCTTCACGGAATAAATCCTGATACACATCGGAAACTGCGGCGGCGTAAGGATCGATTCCGCTGGGCCCGGAGAAAATTCGCTGGAACACGGAGCCTTCGTGGCTGGTCGGCAGCGAAGGAGTGACGCGCGGCTGAACGATGCCGTAGCCATCCACGACGCGCCCCAGTTTTTCGTCAAACTCCGGACTGTTCAGCGGATGCGCCATGGTGCCGACCAACCGGCTGACGGTACCGCGAGGCAGTCGGGTATCGGCGTCGAGGGTGACGACATAACGAATGTCCTGAACCGAATGAATGTCCTGCCCGGGAATGCTAATGAATGAAGTATCGGTCGAGCCCCGCAGCAGTTGGTTGAGTTCCTGAAGTTTTCCGCGCTTGCGCTCCCAGCCCATCCATTTCCCTTCCTGCGGGTTCCACTGGCGTTTGCGATGGAACAGAAAAAAGCGCTGGCCGCCGCCTGGCGCGGGTCCGTGGCTCTTATTTAATTCGGATACGGCGGTGATGGCGGTTTCGAGCACTTCGTCGTCGCTGGCGGCGGTTTCGGCATCGGCATCGGTCCAATCGGTCAGCAGGGCGAATCGCAAATCGCCGTCGGGATTCGCCAGGTAGTGAATTTCGAGGTCGTCGACGTTGTCTTTGGTGCCTTGCGTCGAGGTCAGCAAAGTGGGCACGACGACGATGCTGCGCAAGGATTCCGGCACACCTTCCAGAAATTCCATCCGCGGCAAAGTTCGAGGACCCAGCAGGTCGGTGACCACGCGATTGATCAGCGCGATGGCCAGATCAGAGGCCGGAATCGCCGCGAGCAGCGCCATCACAATCAGATACGGCAGCTGCAGCCCCAACGACCTGGCATGACTCAGAGGAATGGACAGAATAATCGCAGTGAGGATTGCGATGGTGCCGAGGTATCCCGGAACGGCGTGGCGCACATATTGGCGGAGCAATTCGCGGCGCCAGAGAATCTTGAAACCCAATTCTTTCTCGAAGTCGCCGCGGCCGTGGGAAATCAGGTAGTAGCCGGGATCGGTGCGCCGAGCATCAGCGGCATGGCCGTTGCCTTGGGTCTCGCCCCGGGCGCGCTTGGCGCGCTGGACGGCGCGTTCGGCGATTTCGATTTCGCTGTGCTGCGACCCGCGGGCCAGATCTTCGATGGCGTGGCGGTAATAGTCGCGGGTGGCGAAATCCATCTGCTCGAAATTGCTGCCGTCGCGCAGCGCGGCATCGACCAGGCTGATGCTTTCAAAAAACGTGTGCCAGTCGAATTCGGAGGTCAGGCGCATGCTGGTGATGATGTTGCGGACCGTGACGGTCATCGCGGCCTGTTCCTGGTGCTCGGCGCGCACGATTTCGTCGGAGGTGGTGCCCTGCGCGGTCAGGCGTTCGTCGAGCCAGGTAAGAATGGGGCCGACCTTAGGGTCGAGATCGCGCAGGCGCTGAATCAGGCGGCACGGCGAAGGCGCGGTCCAGCGGCTCGTTGCCGAAGCTGCGCAGCACCGCGTCCGGAGAAACACTTTGCTGGCCGCCGGTGCCGAGCACGCGATCGGCAAGCTCGTCGGCCTGGAGGCGCGCATTGCGGCTGCGAACGATGCGTTCGGCGATGCGCCGCAGATTTTCGACCATCACGATACGAATGATGATCGCCAGGGCCCAGAGTTCGCCGATGGTCAGCGGTTGGACGCGCTGGTAGGCCATGACGAACCGGCGCAGCACCTCGGGATCGAGCCGGCTATCGGTATGGGCGACGTAGGCCCAGGCCACGCCGTAGACTCGCGGGTAGCCCTCCAGATGGCCGGAAGCCAGCTTGGGCAGCTTGCGATAAAAACCGACGGGCAAATCGTCGCGAATTTCGCGGAGTTGCTCTTCGACGATGTAGAAATTATCGAGCAGCCATTCGGCGGCGGGCGTAATGCCCTGCTCGAGTTCCACGGCGTGCGCGGTGGCCCGGTAATATTCCAGCAGGCGGCGGCCATTTTCCAGGACGCGGGGCAGCAGCGGGCGGCCTGGAGCGGATTCGGCATCCACCACATCCTGCGCCGCGGCCAAACTCTCGGCGTGCTGCTCCAGGCGCTCGACGCTGAAAAGCTCCGCGCGAATCGGTTCATCAGCCGCAGGGCTGATTACGGTAGGAGCGGACGCGGTGCTCATCGCGTTGCGGAACCCGAATTGTTATGCCGTTGAGTCACACACCTCGCCTCAGGGATGTGCACAAGTTTCCCGTAGGATTTTCCTCGTTCCTTCCGCGATTGGCAATACAGAGCGAACGAAATTTCACTACAGCGAATTCTGCCAGCCAGTAGGGACAGCTATGTATTGTCGGTGCAACGCTGCAGACCCATACTCGGCACAGTTTGCGAATGGGTGTGCTCCCGCCCGTTGCCGGAGACGTAATGCTCTTGCTGATTTTAACGATTGTGCTGATTATCGCGCTCGTAGGCTCCATCCCAAAGTGGCCGCACAGTCGAAGCTGGGGATACTTTCCCAGCGGAGCGGTCGGCCTAATATCTGGTGGTTCTTCTCGTATTGTTCCTGATGGGACGTCTGTAAATCCCTCCCTTCCAATTTTTTCAAGTCTACCCATCCCATTGCGGCTTTCTTGCGTACACCTATTGTAGGGGTGTGCCACGCCGGCGCCGTGGCCAGCCGGGACTCGCCTAATCGCCGGTTTCTGACCTGCGCGGAGGCGGTTATAATTAGACAGACCAATTTCACCGGCAATGGCACTTCGGGACATTTCAGGGCAAATCGGGATATGACGTCTTCAGACAGCGCTCCGGAAATCAATCGACGGCTCGACACGTGGAAGGAGATCGGCGCGTTTTTTGGGCGCGACGAGCGCACGGTCAAGCGTTGGGAGGTTACCCGCGGCTTGCCGGTGCATCGCGTGCCGGGAGCCGGCCGCGCCAACGTTTACGCCAATACCAGCGAACTTGCGGAGTGGCTGAAAGGCAAAAGCAACGCAGCGGGAAGCGAGCTGGGTCTGGATGCGGGCCCAGGATCAGACGCAGATGCCGCGATGTTTCCCGATCCGATCGCGCTTGACGAGAACGCCGCGGATTCTTCGACGAACGGTGGCGCGGCAGAATCCGGCGCGGTCTTTCCCGCCGAACGCCGGCTCAGCGACCGCAGAAGCGCCAACTCCGATACTTCGCCTGCAGAAAGCTGGAAGGGATCCCCGATGTTGCGTTACGCCGTCATTGCGCTGGTGCTGCTCGCCGCGCTGGCGGTGGTGGTTGGCATCGCCTGGCGCAACTCATCGGTGCGGGCCGCCCGCGGCTTGGCTGCGGCCGCGAAACCGCGAATTATCAATCCCGAAGCCGAGCAGCTCTACCTGAAAGGCATTTTTTATTTTAACAAGCGCACGCCCGAAGCTCTCAATCAGGCCGTGGATTACTTCACCCAAGCCGTGGTGCGCGATCCGCAATATGCCGAAGCCTACGTGGGCATGGCCGACTGCTACAACCTGCTGCGCGAATATTCCTTGATGCCTCCGGAAGAAGCCTATCCACGCGCCGCGGCGGCGGCGAAACGCGCCATCGCTCTGGATGACTCGCTTTCCGGCGCGCACAGCTCGCTGGCGTTTGTAGATTTTTATTGGTTCTGGGACGTTCCGGGCGCGGAGCGTGAATTCCAGCGAGCGTTAGCGCTCGATCCAAACTCGGTGGTCGCGCACCACTGGTACGCTACCTACCTTCTCCACTTGGGCCGGTTCCAGGATTCGCTCGACGAAATCGAAAAAGCGCAAAAACTGGATCCGAAATCGAATGCGATCCTGGCCGATAAAGGCGTCATCCTTTTTTACAGTGGGCGAACCGACGAAGCCGTGGCGCAACTGAAGCAGCTCGAAGCCGTCGAGCCGAATTTTCTCTCGCCGCATACATATCTCGCGTTGATTTACCTCTCCAGTGGAAATTACCCGCTGTATCTAGCGGAGTCAAAGGCAGCGGCGAACATCCTGCATGACTCGTCAGGGCTCGCGGTGGCGACCGCGGGAGAAAAAGGACTAGCCAGCGGCGGAGCACGAGGGATGTTGAACACCACCTTGCGAGAGCAGGAGGCGCTGCGCGCGGCGGGAAAAGAACACGCTTTTAATTTGGGACAAACCGCGGCGCTCCTGGGAAGAAAGCAGGAAGCGCTCGATCATCTCGAAGAGTCTTACGCCAAGCGCGAGCCGGAAATTGTAGCGTTGCGCATCGACCCGATGCTGTCCAGCCTGCGCGACGACCCGCGCTTCCGTGACCTGATTGCGAAAGTGGGCCTGCCCGCCTTGCCCTAAGCAGCAAACCTCTGCAGCGGTTCCAGTCGGGAAAACGTGACGCAGACAGTTTCGCTTTCTTAAAAATGAAGATTCAGAATGAGCCCGAAAAGGTTGAGCGTTTGATTGGGGCTCTTGCCGGTATTGTTTTCGTGCTCGTAGTAAGGATCGAATTGAACGTGTTTGCCGACGTCCAGAAGGCACCCCGCATACAATGCGGTGGTGCTCCACTTCTGATACTGGCTGGTGTAGAAGAATTCAGCGCTGACGTAAGGCGCCGGATGATAGTCGTGAATCGCGATGCGGCGCTCGGCGGTGATTCGATTGCGATATCGCCAGCGGAAGGCGCCGTCCTGCCAGTCCAGGTCAGCGCGATTCCTGTCGCTCAGCAGGATTTGAAACTTGGTGGGCAGATGAAACGTCACCACCGGTTCCATCCGATTGGTTGGCGGCTTACCCGGCGAGGTGACGGACCGGTAGCCGATCGCGAAAACCAGCGGTCTGGCCTTGGCGTCGTCCAGATCGAAGGCAGTCATCTTTTTCAGCCGGACCAGGGGCTTTAAGTAAAACTCAATGCTCGGCCCAATTTCGGCCTGATCGGGATCGCCGCCTTCTCGCGTGTCCTTGGCCTGGAAAACGAATCGAACATCGGAACTGATTTTGATGTAGGTATCAATCTCAGGCAGAAACTCCGGCGGCGAGGATTGCGCGTGCGCGATGCCGGGCACCAAGGCCAAGAATGCAGCCGCAACCGCCGCCTTCGCCCACCCTCTCCGTTTAATTCTAGGCATTGCCTCGGCCGTCCAATGTTCCGTTACTCGGGAAGAAACCACTCGTCCGCGCTTCCCTGCTGCAGGCGAGCGCAAGGATGCACCGGATGACCAGCAAAATGAATCGGTAAAACTGACAGTTACTGAATCTTCCGGCGATGCAGGTCGCCCTACAGAATATTTTGAGCCTTCAATTCCTTGGCGATCAGCTTCACCACGCCATCGATGGCTTTCTGCGCCGATTTCGGATTGAAGGAATCGCTGGTTCCCGTCCAGATGAGTTCTCCGTCCGTGGGTGAGGCGGCATAGAAATTCGTTTCTACGCGCACAGTCGTGTCAGTGCGCAAATAATCGGGCGAGTAGACCTGCCGGTAGAGCGTTCCGTAATAACCGTAGAACGAATGATAGTAGGCGTAAGGAACGGCGTAGCTGTGTCCGGGATAGTAGGTCGTCTTCTTTTCGACTTTCACCAGCCGGGAAACCAGCACCGCATCGATTTTGAAGTCGCGAATCTGTCCTTTCAGATAGTCGGGGTCCAAATCGGAGGAGTCCGGCCGGAACAGAATGTGGTTTCCGGGGATGACCTCACGACCTTCCGCGGCAATTGCCGAAGCAAGATCGTCCTCGAAATCCGCGCGAATTTCCGGATTCTGACTCATGCCAATAACCAGAATTTTGCGAGGAGTTGCGCCGGAATAGGCGGGATTCTTCCACGACATCAAGAGCTTGATGGCCTTGGCGTTTGCGACCGGCAGGATCAGCGCGCAAACCAGTGCTGCACCCAGAAAAATTCGATCGAATCGAAGCTTGATCACCTGTGTTGGTTTCCTCGTTGAATGATTAATGGCAGGAGCCGTCGTCGTTGAACTGGCCGCTGGCAGCCATCGCACCCAGCGAGCGTCCGCAGGTCACGAAGCGTTGATTTATTCCGTCATTCTGCAATGAATCTGGCGAGATGTAGGTCATATTCGCGCGCCGGTCCACGTAACGATCCGATAGCTTCGACATGTTCTGGAATTCGTTGTTGAGCAACTGGTAAGCGTTGCGATCCGAATCGGTCGCGGCCGCCACTGATGTCAGGCGCATATTCGTTTGGGCCTGCGCCCGATAGCTCCCGAACGAGCCCGCGGCAATCGGATACCCATTTTGGATGGCGCTAGCCAGGGCGGCGTGCCATTCGCGAAGCGTGGCCGCTGCTTCGATCGCGGTGTTCAGAAATCCTTTTGAAAACCCCGGATCCGAGGCGGGCGCGGAGGGCGGCGCCGGCGTCGATGGAGCCGGGGCAGAGCCTCCATTCGAATTCGGTGAAGGACCCGAATTGGAAATCGACAATGCGACCAGATTTCCCGAGTAACTGACCGTGCCCCCGATCGCTGGAGCCAGCGCTTCGAGATCGACATAGGCGCGCCCTTTCACCTGGACGATCTGCGCCGAAGCTTGTTGGCCGTTGACGATCAGCGTCTGCGACGCGGCGCCATTTTGCGCGGACGCCGCCCCAGGCAACGCCAGGAGCGCCACTGCCGCGAATGTCAGGCTGATCGATCGCCGCGCAATTTTCAAATCTCGGCAGCAGGTGCGTGCACTTTTTGTCGGTATTTTTGTCGTTAGTTTCATCATCGGCTCTCACAGTTTCGAAGATTCGGGGTGCAAATACCTGAAGTCATCGCAGAGTGTACATCAACCCCGAAACCAGAGTCTTGCAGGCCGCCGAAATCGTCAATTTGCGTCCTACTTCCCAAGGTGGGTTAACGCAGCCTTGAGCGGGGCGGTGGAGACGCGGAGTATTCCGGCGTAGGGCGAGTACATCTCCAGGATCAAGAAAATCGCGCCGGAAACTGAGAGCGCGGATACCAGCAGACTAACGGCCACCGTCCCGTTGCGTGGCGCAAACAGGCCGAAGCTCACGAAAATTATGGTCAGCCAGAACGTCAGAATGGTCAGCATCGGCCGGGAAACCGAATTGACGGTTTGTTCGGCAAGCAGCCAGCGCGTTTGTCCCATGTTCATTACGATTGACATCGCCTGCGCGTGGAGGGCCCGCTGTCGGTCGTCTTGGGGGGAAAGTGCCTCGATTTTGTCGTAGAGCGACTCGTTGCTGACGGACGAAGTGAACGAATTTTTCGTGTCATTGGATGCTAACAATTCTGTAAAACGGACAACCGTAACCCGCAATTCTTCGCGGGCATCCTTCGTTTCCGGGCCGTAGTGAGCCAGAACGCGGTCCAGAAAAACGATTCGGCTCGACATCTCCGTTAATTCGCTGTTCTGCGTGTCGAAAGACGATTTGGCGGACGCGATCAGCAGACCTAGAACCAGCGCGGCCATGGTGGCGATCAAGCCCACGCCAAGCTTTACGGCGTCTTTCGATTCGTCGCCCAGCTGATGCTCAGGTAAAACGGCGCGCAGGGCCATTCCAAACAAAGCGCCGCCGAAGACCACCGCGAAGATAATCAAACTGAGGGTGACAGAACTCATAGTTTGGTGGCCGACGAGAGCGATGCTGTCGGCGCCTAGTTTTTTTTGAACCGGAAGTTCAAGTTTCGCGGAATGTAGAAGGAACGGCAGCGCAACGCAACTGTCAAAACTTACAGTAGCAGACAGGCGCAAGATTTATTGCGAGGCGAACAGGAAGGAGCTAACCTGCTGAAAAGAAGTGGTGAGCCGGGTAGGACTCGAACCTACAACCCGCTGCTTAAGAGGCAGCTGCTCTACCATTGAGCTACCGGCCCACTGAAACCTTGAAATTGTAACACGAGAGGTTCCTGCGCCCAACGCGGAACAGCCGGTGAGCACAGGCCAGAATTACTTACTTACTTGCGCAGGCGCAGCGTGGCGGCGATTTCTTTGGCGATTTGGCGTGCGCGGACCAGGTCGCCGGGGCCCAGCGAAATGGCTGCGACGCGGGCGTGGCCTCCGCCACCGTATTTCTCGCACAGCGATGCCAGGTTCACGTCCTTGGGCGGCTCTTTCCAGGGGCTGGTGCCCACTGAAATTTTCGCGCGCGCGGCCGAAGCGCTGACGCCCACCGAATACATCGCATCCGGAAACAAATAATAAGGTACGAATTTGTTGTAGCCCTCGAGGTCCAGATCGCTCACATCGAAATAAATAACGCCGTCGCGGGAATCGGCGCGTTCGCGGAAAACGTCCATCGATTTGCGGTGGCGTTCGAGCAGCGGGCCGAGGTATTTCTGCACGATGGGCAACTGAATCATTTCGCTTAGGGATTTGTACGCCAGTTCCGGCACCAGTTTCGGAACCAGATCGGGATCCGGGGCGGCTTCAATCACCAGCGCCAGCTGCGTCGCGGGATCGCTGAGCCGTACGGCGGCTTCGGCGGATTCGAACTGCGCGCCATCGATGATGTCGCCCCAGTGAATCAGCTCGGCGATGGGTTTCGCGTTGAATCCAAATTTCTCCGAAGCGATGGTCGCCAGAAACTTCGTGCAGGATTTGTAAGTTGGGTCATAAAACTTCTTTCCGGAGTGGTCGTTGCGGAATTGCTCGGCGTCGGCGGGCGTCAGAAACGCGCTCTGATGATGATCGAACCACCAGGTCAGCTTCGGCGAGCTGGAATATTTAAAATCAACAATCGCGTTTTCGTCGCCGTCGAAAGTCCCGTCTTCGAATGGGTGCGAGGCTTTGTGGGTCATCCCGGTGTAATGGAAGTCGGCGGCCGGATCGATACATTCGCGGTAGAAGCGCGTGAAGATGGCGGCAGAGGATGCCCCGTCGAAACATTTGTCGTGGAAACAGACTCGAACTTTCAAATCGCCACCTCTGCGCTAGCCCGCGGGCGTTTGTTTCAGCGCCTTGGGGAAAGCCAACCAAGATGGACGTTGAGGCCGCTATTGTCAATAGGCAAGCGGGCCTGCGCCGCGACGCGGAGGGCGAAGAATTCAGAAAAGGATAGGCGAACCGACGGTGTTCGCGGCAGCCAGGCTCCGACGGCGGCTCTGGCTTGGACTACGATTTGCCGAAAATCTGCTCAGCCAAGTCCGCAGCGATCGGCACCCGGAACTTTTCACCCTGGTAGGCCTTGATCATCAGCAAAATCCACAGAACGAATCCGACCAGTGAGACCAGCGCTAGCAGGCCAAAGCCCATGTGGAAGCCAGTTCCGGTAATAAACAGCGCGCTGAGCGCGATCCGGATGATCATCAACCCGCCAAACACCACGATGGACTGCGCCGCGTGGAAGCGCACGAAAGGCCGCTTGTCGATAAAATAGAAAATCAGGCCAGTGACCCAACCCAGGACATAACAAAGCAGTCCCGCCACATTCTCCGACATCCCGCTGGTTCCAGATCCTGCTGATGTCGGCATAGCGCCTCCCGAAGCTGCAGCCGATTGCGGTGCTCCGCAATTCGGACAAAACGCAACGCCGTCTGCGACCATCGTTCCGCACTTTGTGCAATGTGGCATTCAGCCTCCGCAGGACAGCGAAACCCTGTTGGGCGCGAAGCCTAGCAAAACCCAACTATCGAACGCAATGAGGAAATCCCTGACGGGCCAATCAGCGGACCGGTGGCCGCGCATGATGCCCACAAAAATCTCCGAGGTGTAGCGCGCTGCTGTTAAAATGATTTTCTGCGGTCGTGGCGGAATTGGCAGACGCGCCAGCCTTAGGAGCTGGTGGGTGAAAGCCCGTAGGGGTTCGAGTCCCTTCGACCGCACCATTTTTTCCCCAGCCCACCAAATTTCGGAAGGTGTGCCTATGAAATCTGCCACAAAAATAGTTCGCCAACCGCTGCTCACCGCGATTCTCGATCCTTCGAAAGCAACTCAGCGCGTCGAAATCAAGAAAATCGATTTCGCCCCGGCCAAGCCACCGACCTGCACTTCCATCCCTGCCCGGTCGTCGGCTACGTAGCCGGCGGCTCGGTTGCGTTTCAGGCGGAAGGGAATGCTGAAAACATTTCACGCTGGTGAGGCTTTCTTCGAGCCGGCCGGCAAAACCATTTTGCGCTTCGACAATGCTTCGTCGACCGAACCGCTGACCTTCATTTGCTTCTACCTTCTGGATCAGAACGAGAACGAGCTGATCCGGATGCTCGAATAACGGCTAGTCCAGATTCTTTCCCTTGCGTCCGAAAAGCGCCCAGCCCAAGACAGCGCAGACCGTCAAGGAAGCTAGCGTCAGCCACCATGGGCTCCACGGGATCGGGACCAGAATAAAGATGATGATGAGCGTCCACCAGACAGGCCCTCGTTTTCGGGCCTTGGATGGCTCGCGCTGGGGCGCTGTTTCGGAAGCTCCCATCGGACTGCTCCTGCGGCGAATCTTACTCCCGATTATTGGGTTACTGCGCTTCGAGCTTTCCGGAAGACGGACGACACTATTCACATGCTCGGATGACTCGGGGCGGCGTTGACGCCGGAAGGCAGCTTGCTTATACTGGATGTTCACGCGGCGTACGTCAGCCGCGCTTCCCTGCCGCTTCCTTCTCGCAATTGGAACAGGTGCAAGGCAGATTTTAATTGAGGCTCGGCTTTTCCCGCCGATGCGAACTCTGAAAAATTCCTATGACTGAAGCGACCTGCAAACGCGAAATTGAACTGGAAATTCCAGCCGAAAACGTGACCAAAGCCACTGAAAAAGTCGCTCGCGACTTGGCGCGCGTCGCCCGCATCCCCGGATTTCGCCCAGGCAAAGCGCCGGTCACGCTGATCCGCCGCCGCTTCGCTGAAGACATTCAAGGCGAAGTGCTGCAAGCTCTGGTTCCCGAATTCCTGGAAAAGGCCCTCGACGAAAAGAAGATGATTCCGGTGACGCGCCCGGAAGTCGACAAGGTCGAATTCAAAGAAGGCGAGCCGCTGAAATTTCGCGCGGTCTTCGAAGTGCTCCCTGAATTCGAGCTGGGCGATTACAAGAATGTCGAAGTCCAGATCGATCCGGTCGAAGCCGGCGAAGCCCAAGTCGATAAAGCCGTCGAAGAAATGCGCGAGCGCTCCGCCACCTTCGTTCCAGTGGAAGGCCGGGCCGCGAAAGACGGCGACTTCGTGCTGATGAAGTTGAGCGGCACGCCGGTGGGCGAAGGCGACCCGGTCGAAGCCGACAACATCATGTGCCACGTGGGCGCCGAAGAGACGCTGGAGAGCTTCACCGAAAATCTGCGCGGCGCAAATGCCGGCGAAACCAAGAAATTCCGCACTGAGTATCCGGCTGATTATCCCGACGACAAGCTCAAGGGCAAGACCTACGACTATTCGGTCGACGTCCAGTCCATCAAGGAAAAGAAGCTGCCCGAAGTGAACGACGAATTCGCCAAGGAAGTTGCCGGAGAAGCGGCCGGCGTGACCAATCTGGCCGAGATGCGTGCCAAAATTCTGGAGAACCTCCAGGCCTCCAAGGAAGAGCAGCAGTCCGGGCAAGCCAAGGACAAAATCCTGGAAGCGCTGGTGGCCAAGCACGATTTCCCGGTGCCCCAGGCGCTGGTCGAGCATCAAATGGACGTGCGCCTGGAACGCGCGGCCCGCAGCCTGGCCGCTCAAGGCGTCGATCCCCGCACCGTGAACGTCGACTGGCGCGCGATGCGCGCCGGCCAGCAGGATCGGGCAGTCAATGACGTGAAAGCGGAATTACTTCTGGATCGCATCGCCACCGCGGAAAAAATCGAAGCTAGCGATGAAGACGTCGATAAAGAACTGAATTTGCTCGCGGAAAATAGTGGCGAATCGGCAACCACACTCCGGGCTCGCTTGACAAAGCAGGGAGCGCTCGATAGGATGAAATCGAAGTTGCGAAGTGATAAAACAATCGACTGGCTCTACCGCAACGCCCGGATCGAGACGACAGCCAAAAGTGAAAAGTAAAAGCTGGTTCGGGTTCCTCAGCGCAGCACAAAAAAATTCCAATGAAACAAAATAACGACGCGACTCCGTACGCAACAACTTTGGTTCCCATGGTGGTCGAACAGACCAACCGGGGCGAACGGGCCTATGACATTTATTCCCGTTTGCTGAAAGATCACATTATTTTCCTGGGAACGCCGATCGACGATCACGTGGCTAACCTGGTGACCGCCCAGCTGCTATTTTTGGCCTCCGAAGACCCGGAAAAAGATATTTCGATGTACATCAATTCTCCGGGCGGCTCGATTTCAGCGGGCATGGCGATTTACGACACCATGCAATTCGTGAAACCTGACGTGGTCACCTACTGCGTCGGCCAGTCGGCTTCGATCGCGGCGGTTTTGCTCGCTTCCGGGACGCCCAAGAAGCGTTATGCGCTGCCCAATTCGCGCGTTTTGATCCACCAGCCGTGGATGTCCGGCCTTTCCGGGCAGGCTACGGATATCGATATCCACGCCAAGGAAATTATTCGCACGCGCGAGTCTTTGAACAAATTGCTCGCGGGCCATACCGGCCAGACTCTCGAAAAGATCGAACGGGACGTCGAGCGCGACTTCATCATGACCGCCGAGCAAGCCAAGGCCTACGGCATCGTGGATGAAATCATCAGCAAGCACCGGTAGTCGACTTCCAAGCCGGCGTTTGAGTTCCTAAGGGTTAGTATCGAAACCGATGATTCCCTGCCGTCGCTGCGATTTCCGTTTTACAATGGGAAAAAGATTCGTCGAGTTTGGTGATTCAAATCCTAAGGGGGCGTAACCAGTGAAGCGGTTCACTCCAGAAGAGCCGTTACGCTGTTCCTTCTGCCATAAAACGCAGGAGCAGGTGGAGAAGCTGATCAGTTCTCCATCGGAGTATCCGCGCTCGTACGTTTGCAATGAGTGCGTCAGCGTCTGCCAGCAGATTCTCGAAGACGAGAAGCGCGAGCAGGCCAGCCCGGCCAACCGCCGGCTCCCCCGGCCTCCCGAGATCAAGGCCTTCCTCGATGGCTACGTCATCGGGCAGGACAAAACCAAGAAGAAACTGGCCGTAGCGGTTTACAACCACTACAAACGCATCTTCCTGAATAAGCAGCCGGGCGATGTAGAGCTGGCCAAGTCCAATATTTTGCTGGTCGGACCGACCGGCACCGGCAAGACGCTGATGGCCCAGACGCTATCGCGCATGCTGGACGTGCCTTTCGCCATCGTCGACGCCACCACGCTGACTGAAGCGGGCTACGTCGGTGAAGACGTCGAAAATATCATCCTGAAGCTGCTGCAAGCCGCCGATGGAGACGTCCAAAAGGCTCAACAAGGCATCATATATATCGACGAAATCGACAAGATTTCGAAGAAGGACGAAAATCCTTCGATCACTCGCGACGTTTCCGGCGAGGGCGTGCAGC
This sequence comes from uncultured Acidobacteriota bacterium, assembly GCA_963711325.1. Lineage (GTDB taxonomy): Bacteria > Acidobacteriota > Terriglobia > Acidiferrales > UBA7541 > Palsa-295. Next base: position 2,038,676 of record CAVQDR010000003.1, read on the forward strand.
AGGCGCTGCTGAAGATCCTGGAAGGCACCGTAGCGAACGTTCCGCCGCAAGGTGGACGCAAGCATCCCCACCAGGAATTTACGCCGATCGATACCACGAACATTTTGTTCATTTGTGGCGGCGCTTTTGTGGGCCTCGAAAAGATCGTGGAACGCCGCGTTGGCCACAAGTCGCTGGGTTTCCAGGCCGACGGCCAGGTAACCACCGCCAGCAAACGCAACATCGAAATGCTGGAGCAGGCGCAGCCGACCGACTTGATTCGCTACGGGCTGATTCCGGAATTTGTAGGACGCTTGCCGGTCATGGGCGTCCTGAGCGATCTGGATAAATCGGCGCTGGTGCGCATCTTGACGGAACCGAAGAACGCGCTGATCCGTCAATACCAGCGGCTCTTCGAATTTGAAAACGTGCGGTTGCGCTTCACCGATGACGCGCTCGAAACCGTGGCGGACCTCGCGCTGCAGCGCAAAGTGGGCGCGCGCGGCTTGCGCATGATTCTCGAAGACCTGATGCTGGAGATGATGTACCACATGCCCCAGCAGCGGAAATTGCGCGACTTTGTCGTTACCGCGGATATGGTCAAGGGCCGCGAAATCAATTGGAGCCTGCTCGAAAAAGCAGGTTAGTTTTTTCAGTTTTGTTCTTGGCTTAAAGGGGCCCGATGTTCAATAAGGAAAAATCCGAAGTGCGGCGCGTGCCGATGATGCCGGTGCGGGAAATGGTTATTTTCCCGGAGATGATGCACCCGTTCATCGTGGGCCGGGAAGCTTCCGTGCGCGCGCTGGAAGACGCGCTGGCCGGCGACAAGAAGATTTTTCTGGTCACCCAGCACGATGCTTCGATCGACGATCCCAAACCGGAAGAAATCTACCAGGTCGGGACGCTGGCCAATATCGTCCAGAGCGTGAAACTGCCCGACGGCAACATCAAAGTCCTGGTCGAAGGCACCGAACGCGCCAAAATCGTTCAGATCACCAGTGACGAAGGCTTTTTCCGTGCTTCGATCCGCGTGGTTAATTCTAAATCCGAGCCTTCCCCGCAGCTCACTCAAGCCTCCGAGCGCGTCACCGGCCTGTTCGAGCAGTACGTGAAACTCTCGCAGAGCCTGAATTACGACACCATGATCGCCGCCGTGCGCGTCGAAGACGCCGGAAAGCTTTCCGATGCCATCTCCGCCAACCTGCAGATTCCGGTGGAAGAAAAGCAGGAGCTGCTCGAACTCTTTGAGCCGCTCGAGCGCTTGAACCGCATCGCCGACATTCTGGAAATCGAAATCGAAAAGCTGAACGTCGATCGCTCCATCAATACCCGTGTGAAGCGCCAGATGGAACGCGCCCAGAAAGAGTATTACCTCAACGAAAAGCTCAAGGCCATCCAGAAGGAACTGGGCCGCGGCGAAGCCAACGAAATCGAACAGCTCAAGAAAAAGATTGAAACCTCCGGCATGCCCGAAGGCCCGCAGGAAAAGGCCATGCAGGAGTTGAAGCGCCTGGAAATGATGCCGCCGATGTCCGCGGAATCCACCGTTTCGCGCAATTATCTTGATTGGCTCCTCGCGGTACCCTGGAAGAAGCGCTCCAAGGAAATTCGCGACATCAAGCGCGCCGAAGAAATCCTTTCCAACGACCACTACGGCCTGGACAAGATTAAAGACCGCATCCTCGAATATTTGTCGGTCCGCCAGCTGGTCAAGAATCCCAAAGGCTCGATTCTTTGCTTCCTCGGGCCTCCAGGCGTCGGTAAGACTTCTCTGGCCATGTCCATCGGCCACGCCACTGGACGTAAATTCGTGCGCGTCTCTCTGGGCGGCGTGCGCGACGAAGCCGAAATTCGCGGCCATCGCCGTACTTACATCGGTGCCCTGCCCGGCCAGATTATTCAGATGATGCGCAAGGCCGGAACCACCAACCCGGTTTTCGTGCTCGACGAAATCGACAAGATGTCCATGGATTTTCGCGGCGATCCTTCCGCGGCGCTCATGGAAGTCCTCGACCCGGAATTGAACCACGCCTTCACCGATCATTATCTTGACGTCGAATACGACCTCTCCAAGGTCATGTTCGTTTGCACCGCGAACGTGCTGCATACCATTCCGCAGCCGCTGCAGGACCGCATGGAAGTCCTGCGCATCGCCGGCTACACCGAACAGGAAAAATACCAGATCGCCACGCGCTACCTGATTCCCAAGCAGATCGAAGCCACTGGCCTTTCCAAAGAGCAGCTGAAGTTCAGCGACGACGCCGTACGCGCCACCATTCGCAATTACACCCGCGAAGCCGGCGTGCGCAACCTGAACCGCGAACTGGCCAACGTTTCGCGCAAAGTGGCGCGCAAAGTCGTGACCGAAGGCAAAGACGTCGCCGTCGAAGTTACTCCGACGAACCTCAACGAATATCTCGGCATCGTGAAGTACCGCGACCTGCTGGCCGAAAAGAAAAACGAAATCGGCCTGACCACCGGCCTGGCCTGGACCGAAGTGGGCGGCGAAGTGCTAACCACCGAAGCTACCTTGATGGAAGGCAAAGGCCGCCTGACCCTGACCGGCAAGCTCGGCGACGTGATGCAGGAATCGGCGCAGGCCGCCATGAGCTACATCCGTTCGCGCAGCCAGTATTTCAGTCTGCCCAAGGATTTCTACCGCCATCTCGACATTCACATGCACGTGCCCGAAGGCGCCATACCGAAAGACGGTCCGTCCGCCGGTATCACCATCTGCACCTCGATCGTCAGCGCCTTGACCCTGATTCCAGTGCGCTGCGATATCGCCATGACCGGCGAAATCACGCTGCGCGGCAAAGTGCTGCCCATCGGCGGCGTGAAAGAGAAAATGCTGGCCGCGCATCGCCTCGGCCTGCGCAGTATCATTTTCCCCAAGGACAACGAGAAGGACATGGCGGATATTCCGCCCGAAATCAAAGCGCAGATGACCATTCATTTCGTCGAGTCGATGGATGAAGTGTTGCAGATTGCGCTGGAACGTCCTTTGCCGATTCCTGGCGATCCACCCGTGCCAGGAGTCGAACCCAAGTTCGGCGCAGACGTCGCGCAGGACAATGAACTAACCAATTGAACCCTCTGGTCCTTCCACATTTAGATCAGCAGGCTTGATCCGGCCAAAGGTTTGCGTTTGTCTGTAAGTAATCCCGTTTTACGTCTCAAAAAATGCTTCGCCTCTGAAATTGAATGGCAGGTTCGAACCAGTGCCCGCCCCAATCCATTCAGAAAATTTAAATAACCTGAAAAGGTCAACAAGGAATGAACACGATGAGTACCACCATTAGTCTTGCCGAACTGAAAGATAAAAATATTACCGACCTGGCCAAGATCGCCAAGGAATTGAACATTCCCGGCGCTTCGGGCATGCGCAAGCAGGAGTTGATCTTCCAGATCCTCCGCGCGCAGACCGAAAAAAGCGGCCTGATTTTCTCCGAAGGCGTGCTCGAATGCCTGCCCGATGGCTTCGGCTTCCTGCGCGCGCCGGAATACAACTACCTGCCCGGCCCGGACGATATCTACGTCTCGCCCTCGCAGATCCGCAAGTTCGACCTGCGCACCGGCGACACCGTCTCCGGCCAAGTCCGCCCGCCGAAGGATGGCGAGCGCTACTTCGCGCTGATCAAGGTCGAAGCGGTGAACTTCGAGGATCCCGAAGTCGCGCGCAGCAAGATATTCTTCGACAACCTGACGCCGCTCTACCCCGCCGACCGCATCCGCCTGGAGACCACCAAGGAAAATCTGACCGGGCGCGTGCTGGACATGCTCTGCCCCATCGGCAAAGGCCAGCGCGGCCTGATCGTCGCGCCGCCCCGCACCGGTAAGACGATGATGCTGCAATCCATCGCCAATTCGGTTACCACCAATCATCCGGAAGTCGCGCTGATCGTGCTGTTGATCGACGAGCGCCCGGAAGAAGTCACCGACATGCAGCGCACGGTCAAGGGTGAAGTCATCAGCTCGACTTTCGACGAGCCGCCCCAGCGCCATATTCAAGTCGCCGAAATGGTTCTGGAAAAGGCCAAGCGCCTGGTCGAACACAAACGCGACGTGGTCATTCTGCTCGATTCGCTGACCCGTCTCGGCCGGGCCTACAACGCCGTGACCCCGCCATCGGGCAAAGTGCTTTCCGGCGGTATCGACGCCAACGCTTTACAGCGCCCGCGCCGCTTTTTCGCCGCCGCTCGTAACGTCGAAGAGGGCGGATCGCTCACCATCATGGCCACCGCGCTGATTGACACCGGCAGCCGCATGGACGACGTGATTTTCGAAGAATTCAAAGGCACCGGTAACATGGAAATCAACCTGGACCGCCGATTGGTCGATAAGCGCGTCTTCCCCACCATCGATATCAACCGCTCCGGCACTCGTAAAGACGAATTGCTGCTTCCGCCCGACGAGTTGAATCGCATCTGGGTTCTGCGCAAGGTGCTCAGCCCGCTTTCCACTGTTGAAGCGATGGAATTGCTTTTGGGTCGTTTGTCGAAGACCAAGACCAACGGCGAATTCCTGTCGTCGATGTCCAGCCCGACTTAATCGCCGGGTTTTTGTTCGCGCAGTTTGCTATCCCCCTTCCCGCGATATCTGTGCCAGCCGCGTTGCCGCGGCAGGGGGATATTTCTTTGCAGCGATTTTTCGCACGCCAGCCCATCCTCAACTCCGAACGCGAAACGTACGGTTACGAGTTGCTCCATCGTTCCGGCCCCGAAAACTGTTTTGGCGGTGACGATCTGGACGTCGCCTCCGCTTCGACCTTCGATAGCGTGCTGCTCTTCGGCATCGAGCACCTGATTCCCGGCTGTCGCGCCTTCGTCAATTGCACCCGCAACTCGCTGATTCGCGAATTCACCACAATTCTGCCCCGCGATCGCGTGGTCATCGAAATCCTCGAAACGGTGGAGATCGATAACGAAGTAATCGAAGCCTGTCGCGGCCTGAAATCCGATGGGTATCTTCTAGCCCTCGATGATTTTCAGGATTCGCCGGCCTGGGCGCCGCTGGTCGACCTGGCCGACTTCATCAAAGTCGACCTGCTCGCCAGCTCTCCCGACGAACAGCTGCGGATGGCCCGCGAATTTCTTCCCCGAAACATTCGCTTGCTGGCTGAAAAAGTGGAAACGCACGAAGATTTCCGCCGCTGCCGGTCTTGGGGCTTCACCTATTTCCAGGGCTACTTTTTTAGCCGGCCGGAAATGTTGTCGCGGCGCAACGTTCCGGCCAACAAGCTGAACTATCTTCGCGTGCTGCAGGCCGCCCACGAAACACCGATCAACGCGAAACTTGTTTGCGATTGCATAAAAGCTGAGGCCTCGCTGAGTTTCCGGCTCTTGCGCTACTTGAATTCGCCGGTCTTCCCGCTCGCTACCGAAGTTCGTTCCATTCCTCATGCGGTCTCGCTTCTTGGTGAATCGGGTACCCGCAAATGGGTTTCGGTGGTGACCATCGCCTGCATGGGCGACGACAAGCCCCGGGAGCTGGTGATGCTTCCCTTGATTCGTGCTCGATTTTGCGAGCTGCTGGCTGCCACTGCGCGCCGGCCCGCCGCGGCGAGCGATTTGTTCCTGCTCGGATTGCTTTCGGCCATGGATGCGGTTCTGGATATGGACCTGGTCCACGTGCTGAACGAGGTCAAGCTGCGCGAGGAAATCCGCGAGGCGCTGCTCGGCGGCCAAAATGCGCTCCGGGAAGTCTTCGACCTCGCCCTGTTGTACGAAAGAGGTTGCTGGGACGAGGTCACCGCTGCGGCTCGAGCGCTGTCAATCGATCCAGACTGTCTTTCGCCGGTATATTTCGAAGCCGTCAATTGGGCGGAAGGAACGCTAACCGTGAGTTGAGACCGGCGAGAATTTGAACCGGCGGCGGGACCGCGGATTCCCCTTACTCGGCGGCGCTACTTGCTGGTCGCGCGCGCCGTTCCTTCGCGTGCCAGCATCACGACCAGCCGGGCCACTTCTTCCGGCTCCATCGCCGTGCTGTCCACCACCACCGCGTCGGGCGCCTTCACCAGCGGGGATGTGCTCCGCAGTTTATCGCGTTGATCGCGTTCGTGGATTTCATCGTGCGTCTTTTGCAGGTCGATCGCGTCGCCTTTCTGTACGTGCTCGCGCCAGCGGCGTTCGGCGCGCGTTTCGGGCGAAGCCGTAAGAAAAATCTTCAGCTGCGCGTCGGGAAAAACCACGCTGCCGATATCGCGCCCTTCCATTACCACCCCGCCGCGCTCGCCCGCCCGGCGCTGTTCGGCCACCAGCACGTGGCGCACTCCCGGGTTCACCGCGATCTTCGAAGCCGCCTGTGAAACTTCCGGCGTGCGAATTGCCGCGGTCACGTCTTCCTGATCCAGCAGCACGCGCTGCGTGCCGCCATCCGCGTGCAGATCGATGCTGGTCTTTCTGCGCCAGCGATACCAGCGCGTCATCGTCGCCCTCGAAGGCCAGATGCTGGCGCAGCGCTTTCAGCGCCAGCGCCCGATACATCGCCCCGGTGTCGATGTACACGTAAGCCATCAGCTCCGCCACGCGCCGCGCTAGCGTGCTCTTCCCCGAGCCGACCGGGCCGTCAATCGCGATGATAGTTTTTGCATGGGTGCGGATGTTCCGAACCGTCGCCTGCCGGTTCTAAATTCTTTTGAAAGCTTTTTCGATTTCGCGCACCGAATAGCGCAGCACCACCGGCCGCCCGTGCGGGCAGCTCATCGGATATTCGGTTTTGGCCAGCTCGCCCAGCAACCATTCCATTTTGGTGTGGTCCAGCGGCGTATTTACCTTGATCGCCGCGTGGCAGGAGGTCGACGCCGCGATTTTGGCCTGCAGCGAATCGATCGAGATCGCCTGATTTTCCTTGGCGATGCCATCCAGAATTTCGTATAGAAGTTTTTCCGCGTCGCCGCTGGTGATTCCCGCCGGCGCCGCCTGAATCGCCACGCTGCGCTCGCCCATCAGCTCGGCTTCGAAGCCATTGGCGCGCAGTTCCTCGCCAATCTGTTCGAAAATCGCCATCTGCCGCGGATTCAAGTCGACGATCAGCGGCACCAGCACGCGCTGGCCGCCCATCTCGCCTTCGCGCCGCGCGCGCAGGTGCTGCTCGAAAAGCACGCGCTCGTGTGCCACATGCTGGTCGATGATCCACAGCCCCTCGCCATTCACCGCCACGATAAAGCTGCTGCTCACTTGCCCCAGCGGCTTCAGGTCGGTGATTTCGTCCGGGCCGCGGCAGAGTTCCGGGAGCCGTCGCCGCGTTGACGTCCGCGATGCCTGCGCCCGCCTGCGGCGCGCCAAAGGAAAAATCCGAATCACCGGCCGGGCCGAATTGCAGACGCTGCGGAACCGGGCGGTCCGGACCGCCGCTCAGCTCGAAATTGTCGGCAACCGAACCAAACGAACTGGGAATCACGGCGCGCGGCGGACCAGACAGCGCGCCCGCTGCGGCGTCTTGTTCGTAAATGCTTCGGGCCATCGGGGGCGCTGTCACCATTGCCGAAGCCAGCGCCGGGCGTCAACGAATTCGCGGCCAACGGATTGCGCAGCGGCCGCGCGTCCCGCGGGAAAGCCCGGAATCGGCCGAGCGATCGAAAGCGCGTGCCGCAGCGTGTCGCGCGTGAAATCATGCACGAACTGCGGATGGCGAAAGCGCACTTCAATTTTCGCCGGATGCACGTTGACGTCGACTTCTTGGCAATCCATCTCCAGAAACAGTAGAACGACCGGAAACACACCCGGCGGCGTGATGTTGCGATACGCTTCGTTAATGGCGTGCAGCAGCAGCCGGTCGCGCACCAGCCGGCGATTCACGAAAATATAAATCCCGTTGCGGTTGGTGCGCTGCACTTCGGGGCGCGAAGCAAAACCGGTCACCCGGATGGTCGGCGATTTTTCTCCGGCTTCAATCGGCGGCTCGGTGATGGCGGTGTGGATCGGCGCTTCGGTATCCGGAATCTCCATCAATTCTTCCAGCGCCTGCCGTCCGAAGATCTGGTAGACCCGGTCGGCCAGCTTTTCCACTGGCGCGCAATTCAGAATTTCCTGTGACGGAGTTTTCAGCAGGAAATTGCGTTTCGGGGTGGGCCAGCGCGTAGTGCGTGACCAGCGAAGCGATATGCCCCAGCTCGGTCGTTTCAGTCTTCAGAAATTTGCGCCGCGCCGGGACCGCGTAAAAAATATCCGACACGCTGATCGAAGTTCCCACCGGCACGCCCGCCGGCTTCACGCTGATCAGCTTGCCGCCGGCGAATTCCACGCGAATGCCTTCGTTATCTTCTGCGTCGCGCGTTTCCAGAATCAGCCGCGAGATCGAAGCGATCGAAGGCAATGCTTCGCCACGGAATCCCAGCGTGGAAATGGAAAGCAGGTCGTCCGCCGTGCGCAATTTCGACGTGGCGTGCCGCTCGAAGGCCAGCAACGCGTCGTCGTGATTCATTCCGCAGCCGTCGTCGACCACCCGAATCAGCCGCTTGCCGCCCGATTCGGTTTCGATGCGGATCGAACGCGCCCCCGCGTCCAGCGAATTCTCCAGCAGCTCCTTCACCACCGACGCCGGCCGCTCCACCACTTCGCCGGCCGCGATCTTGTTCGCTACGTTTTCAGCGAGGATGCGAATCCGGCTCATCGGTTATGGCCCAAGGGAGGCGGGTTTTGAAATTCGGATTCCGAGCCGAAGCGAGAGAGTTCCTGGCGGGCAGCTTCCTCTTCCTGCCGCTCATCTTCGGCCAGACTGCGCAAAAATGTCCGCGTGCCGAACAGGCTGGCGATAAATACCAGGACCACCAGCCCCACCCCGAACCACTCCGGAAAATGCGGCGCCTGCACCATCACCAGCAGTACGAAACTGATCGTCACACCGAGACCCAGCAAAACCATAAACTGTGCGCGCAACCCCAGCCGGCGCATGCTGCGCACCAGCAGAAACACAATCGCCAGCGCGGTGAGTGCGATGGCGATCAGTCCCGGATACGAAATCATGCGTCCTTTTTGAGCGCTGCAGCGGTTGGCTTAATCGCAATGCCCAGTTCATCCAGCTGGTCGGTGTCTACCGATGACGGCGCTTCGGACATCAAATCTTGCGCTCTAGTGGTTTTTGGAAATGCGATCACATCGCGCAACGATTTTTCGCCCGCCAGCAACATGGCGATCCGGTCGATGCCCAGCGCAATGCCGCCGTGCGGCGGGGTGCCGTAAGTGAGCGCGTCGAGAAAAAATCCGAAACGGTGATTCGCCTGCTCGTCGGAAAGGCCGAGCGCCTTGAACATTCGCGCCTGCACGTCTTGCCGGTGAATTCGAATGCTGCCCGAACCCAGCTCGGTGCCGTTCAAAACCAGGTCATAGCCCTTCGAGCGGCACTCCCACGGAGCGGTTTCGAGCTTTTCGATGTCTTCTTCGTAAATTCCGGTAAAAGGATGCTGCGCACTGACCCAGCGCTTATCCCGCTCGCTCCATTCGAACAGAGCGAAGCCGGTGATCCAGGCGAACTCCCACTTGGTCCGGTCGATCAGGTTCAGTTTGTCGCCGAGGTAAAGCCGCAAGGCGCCGCCGACACTGAGTGAGGCGTCGGTGTGCGGAATCTGATCCTTTGCCGACACCGCCACGATTAAATCGCCGGCCTTTGCTCCCGTCGCATCGACGAGTTTCTTCAGTCCGTCGGCACCCAAATTCTTTTCCAAAGCCGAACTGACGCCTTCTGCGGCGATTTTCACGGTGTAGACGCCGCGCGCCCCGGCCGCCTTGCCCGCCTCGACCAGTTCGTCGATCTGCTTGCGCGACCACGCCGCGGCGCCCGGCGCGACCACCGCCTGAACGCTTCCTTCAAATTTGAAGGTCTCGCGCGCCGGTTCGAAATGCGCGGTCACGTTCTGCAGCTCCATTCCGAAGCGCAAGTCCGGCTTGTCTGAGCCGTATTTTTTCAAGGCGTCCTTGTAATCCAAGTGCCGGAACGGCCGCTCCACCTTGACGCCCACCAGCGCCAGCACGCGCTGCATCACGCGCTCGATCGCTTCGAAAATGTCTTCTTGCCGCGGAAACGACATTTCGAGGTCCAGCTGCGTGAATTCCAATTGCCGGTCCGCTCGAAAATCCTCGTCGCGAATGCATTTACAAATCTGAAAATAGCGGTCCATGCCGGAGATCATCAAAATTTGCTTGAAGATCTGCGGCGACTGCGGCAACGCGTAGAACTGCCCGTGATGAATGCGGCTCGGAACCAGGCAGTCGCGCGCGCCCTCGGGCGTCGAACGCGTCAAAAGCGGAGTTTCAATCTCGAAGAATCCTTGCTCGTCGAGGGTCCTGCGCATTTCGAGCACGATCCGGTGCCGCAATTCGATGTTGCTGTGGAGCTTCGGCCGGCGCAGGTCGAGATAGCGATAACGCAGGCGGGTTTCTTCGCTCGCCGTCACTTTGTCTTCAATTTGAAACGGCGGCGTTTTCGAATTGTTCAGGATGTGCAGCCGGGTGGCCATCACTTCCACTTCGCCCGACGCGATCTCCGGATTCGACTTCTGCCGCTTGATGACCTTCCCTTCCACCGCGATCACGAATTCCGAGCGCAACTCTTCGGCTTTCTTGTGCGCTTCCGGATTCAATTCGGCATTAAACACGATCTGCGCGATGCCGGCGCGGTCGCGCAAATCGATGAAAATCAATTGCCCCAGATCCCTGCGGGTTTGTACCCAGCCCATCAGGATCACGTTTTCATCGGCGTCCGTCGCCCGCAGATTGCCGGCGTAGTTGGTGCGTTTCAGGTTTCCCAGAGTATCGAGCAAAATATTCGTCCTTTTCCGTGCGCGGAGTTTTCAGCTGGATATCGTGATACAGCCTTCTAGCCGCGGGTCCCGCGCCGTTCCGATTCCAGATATTCTAGCAGTTCGTATTCCGAAAGCTTCTTCTGATCGGCATCGGCCAGGCGCTTCAGCGTGAAATTTCCCGAGGCCACTTCGTCGCTGCCGATGATCAGCGCGTAACGCGCGCCCAGCTTGTCCGCCAGATTCAGCGATTTCTTGAATTTCATTTCTTCGCCCGGCAGCTCGACCGCAAGTCCCGCGTCGCGAAGTTTTTTGGTCAAACCAACCGCCGTCGCATAGGTCGGCAGCCCCATCCAGGCCACGAAAACGTCCAGCCCCGGCAGCTTCGGCAGATTTCCCGATTCCTGAATCGAAAGAATCGCGCGGTCCGTTCCGATCGCGAAGCCGATTCCCTTCGTCGGCGGGCCGCCCAGCAATTCCACCAGCCCATCGTAGCGGCCGCCGCCGCACACCGCGTTTTGCGAGCCCAGGCCTTCGGCGATCACTTCAAACGTCGTGCGCGTGTAGTAATCAAGCCCGCGCACCAGCCGCCAATTTTCCTGGAACCTCACTCCGCGCAGCGTCAATTCTTCCTTCAGCTTCGCAAAATGCTCGCGGCAAGCCTCGCACAAATGCTCCGAAATCTTCGGCAGCTTGGCGATGATTTCCTGTTCCTGCGGCACCTTCGAATCCAGCACTCGCAGCGGATTGGTTTCGATCCGGCGCTGGCTGTCCGCGCCCAGCTGATCTTTCACCTTGCGCAATTCCTCGCGCAGCAGTTCGACATACTGCGGCCGGCAATTCTTGTCGCCGATGGAATTGATGTACAGCGTCGTGCGCGTCAAGCCCGACGCGCGCGAAAAACGTCATCAGCATTTCGATGACTTCGGCATCGATCGCCGGCGCATCCGATTGCCCAAGCACTTCCGCGCCAATCTGGTAGAACTGCCGGTAGCGCCCCTTCTGCGGCCGCTCCCGCCGGAACATCGGGCCCATGTAATACAACTTCATTTCGCCCGGCAGCGTGTGCATGCCGTGCTCGATATACGCCCGCATCGTGCTGGCCGTCGCTTCCGGCCGCAAACTGATCAAATCCGGCACAGCGGCAGCGTCCGCTGAACTCGAACGGTCCTCGAAGGTGTACATCTCCTTCGACACGATGTCGGTTTCGCCGCCGACAGAACGCGCAAACAGCGACGTCTCCTCGAAAATCGGCAACCGAATCTCGCGAAAATTGTAGCCTTCGAACGTATCCCGCGCCGTGCGCTCGAACCAATTCCACAGCGCCGAATCCGGCGGCGCAATATCGCGCGTTCCTTTGATTGCTCGGAATTGTTTTCGTTCGGACATAAATGCAGTAGCGAGTGGCTAGTCGCTAGTGGCTGGGTGCCCCCAGTTTCCTCCGTATCGCTGTCACCATTTTCTGTATCTCGCCAATCGCCGTGAGTCTCTCCGCAGCGGCGTCCTCGGAAGAAAACTTGAGCTCGACGGCGAGCAATACCTGTGTCTCCAACTCCGCCAGAAATTCACTCGTTCGCGAAAGAAAATGCAGAAATTCTTGCGACCCATAACGCGCTTGGCCTTCCGCAATCGCAGACGGTATTGCGACCGCCGTCCGGCGCGTTTGTGTCGCGAGGCCATACTTCTCTTCTGCTGGAAAAACTGCTGTCAGCAGATAGATCGACTTGGCCAAATCCATGCTTCGCTGCCAGATAATAAGTTCTTTGTAGTGCGTCGGCTTAGTCGCTTCGGTATTCATCTCGCCACTCGTCACTCGCGACTAGTCACTGCCCTTTTCCTCAAGACCAGCCTCAATCCTGTAATCGCTTTGTATCCCACATAATTATTCCAGTAGCGATCGATCGACGCCTGATCGTCCGCCGTCAAAGCCCGCTTCACTTTCCCCGGCGAACCCATCACCAAACTCCCCGGCGGAATCACCGTGCGTTCCGGAATCAAAGTCCCCGCCGCGACAATGCTGCCAGTGCCGATCACCGCGCCATTCAAAATGATACTGCCCATGCCGATCAAGCAGCGCGATTCCACCGTGCACCCGTGCAAAGTGACGCTATGCCCCACCGTCACTTCGTCGCCCAGCACCAGCGGATTGGTGTCGCGCATCACATGCAGCACCGAACCATCCTGCACGTTCGATCGCGCCCCGATGCGAATGTAATGCACGTCGCCGCGAATCACCGCGCACGGCCACACGCTCGAATCTTCGCCAATCACCACGTCGCCGATCACCACCGCCTGCGGATCGACGTACGCGCTAGCCGCGATTTGCGGCATATGCCCGCGAAAGCTGCGAATCAACCCAGTTCCCCTGAATTAAAAATTGGACACACTGGATGCAAATTGCAAAACACGCCAAAAACGCGAACGCGCGGCTACAAAATCTCCACGACCGGCGTACCGGTGGCCGCATTCACTTCGTCCAGCCGCGCCACCAAATTCCGCGCCACCGCAAAAATGCTTTTCGCTCCCGGCGAATCCTCGCCATGCGAAGCCGCCGGCTTCCCGGTATCGCCGCCGATGCGAATCTGCGGATCGATTTCAATTTCACCCAAAAATGGCACGCCAAAATTCTTAGCCATATGCGCGCCCTCGCCGTGCCCAAAGACGTCAATGCGCCCATCGCAGTGCGGGCAATTGAAGTAACTCATATTCTCGACCACGCCGAGAATCTCGACGTTCACCTGCCGGAACATTTCGATCGCCTTGCGCACGTCCGCCAGCGCCACCAGCGAAGGAGTGGTCACCACCACCGCGCCCGTCACCGAAACGTTTTGAATCAGCGAAAGCTGCACGTCGCCGGTACCCGGCGGCAAATCGATCACCAGATAATCCAGCTCGCCCCACTGCACGCTGCGCAAAAATTGCTGAATCACGCTGTGCAGCATCGGCCCGCGCCAGACGAGCGGCTTGTCGCCCGGGTTCAGCAGGCCCATCGAGATCATCTTGATCCCGTAAGCTTCCACCGGAATGATGGTCTTGTCGTTCATCGCGCGCGGCTGCTCGTCGGTACCCAGCATCACCGGCACGTTGGGCCCGTACACGTCGGCGTCCATCAAACCCACTTTCGCGCCCATCGTTTTCAGCGCAATCGCCAGGTTCACGGCCACTGTGGTCTTGCCCACGCCGCCCTTGCCGCTGGCCACTGCCACAAGATTCTTTACGCCTTCAATCGTCGGCTTCTTTTCCATTCCAGCAGGCGCTGGGCCATGCTGGTGCTGATGTCCTGGTCCGGGAGGCATTGCGTTCCTTTCGGCGCGGCGGCTGACGAATAGACGCACAAGCTGGTCGGCCGCGACGCACGTCAACTTGCAATGATAGACTGCCCCGCAATCACGGGCAAGGCCGCCACGCCGCCTTCCAAAATCGCCAATTCTCGGCGCCGAATCGTAGAAAACACTCGCCGCGCTCCGCTTTGCAGGAATCGCTCCGAGCGGCTACAATGGTATTTGTACTTTTTGAGATTTAAGCAGCCGCGCACGGCCTTCCGCGCGTTAGGAACCGGAAATCCCAAGAGCGCCCTGTTGCGGGGCTCGAAAGCGCCTACACTGAAAATATGGACGTCGAAAAAATTATAAATAGCGTCGTTGCGCGTTTCATCGGTACCAAGCACGAACGCGACGTGAAATCCGTGCAGCCTTTGGTGGCCGCCATCAACGCGCTCGAACCGGAGATGAAAAAGCTCTCCGAGCCAGAAATTCTGGCCATGACCGCCAAGCTCAAGGCCGAAGTTCAGAGCCGCCTGCAAGACTTCGATCCCCTGGATACGAATGCCAAGCAGATTCTGCGCGACGCCACTGAGCCCGCGATGATTCCGGCGTTCGCGCTGGTCCGCGAAGTCGGCCGCCGCACCCTGGGCATGCGCCATTTTGACGTGCAGCTCATCGGCGGTTCCGTCCTGCATCAAGGCAAAATCGCGGAAATGAAAACCGGCGAAGGAAAGACGCTGGTCGCCACCCTTCCCGCCTACTTGAACGCCCTCACCGGCCTGGGCGTGCATATCATTACCGTAAACGATTACCTGGCTCGCCGCGACGCGGAGTGGATGGGGCCGATTTACAAAATGCTGGGCCTTTCGGTCGGCGTCATCGTGCACGACCTGGACGACGTGCAGCGCCGCGCCGCCTACGCCGCGGACATCACCTTCGGCACCAACAACGAATTCGGATTCGATTATCTGCGCGACAACATGAAGTACGATCTGGCCCAGTGCGTCCAGCGCGGCCACCATTTCGCCATCGTCGACGAAGTCGACTCGATCTTGATCGACGAAGCGCGCACCCCGCTGATCATTTCCGGCCCTGCCGAAGAATCCACCGACAAGTACTACCGCATCGACAAAATCATCCCCAAACTTATCCTCGACATCGATTACACGCTCGACGAAAAACATCGCACCGCCACGCTGACCGAAGAAGGCGTATCCAAGTGCGAAAAATTGCTGAGCCTCGGCAACCTCTACGATCCCGCGCACATGGACATCATTCACCACGTCTATCAGGCCTTGCGCGCCCACACGCTTTTCACCAAGGACGTCGATTACGTGGTGAAGGACGACGGCATCGTCATCGTCGACGAATTCACCGGCCGCCAGATGCCCGGCCGCCGCTGGTCCGATGGATTGCACCAAGCCGTCGAAGCCAAAGAAGGCGTGAAGATCGAGCGCGAAAATCAGACGCTCGCCACCATCACCTTTCAGAATTATTTCCGCATGTACAAAAAGCTGTCCGGCATGACCGGAACCGCGGATACCGAAGCTCCCGAATTCGACAAGATCTACAAACTCGAAGTCGTCGCCATTCCCACCAACAAGGCGCTGATTCGTATCGAGAATTCGGACGTGGTCTACCGCACCGAAGCCGAAAAATTCGAAGCGGCCGTCAACGGGATTCTGCAGGAAGATGGCACGCGCGTCGGCGGCGTGCGTCAGTATTACGAAAGCGGCCAGCCCGTGCTGGTCGGCAGCATTTCTATCGAAAAATCGGAAAAAATCGCGGAGCACTTGAGGAAAGCGGGAATTCCGCACCAGGTTTTGAACGCTAAGCAGCACGAGCGCGAGGCGATCATCATCTCGCAGGCGGGCCGCAAAGGGACCGTCACGGTCTCCACCAACATGGCCGGCCGCGGCACCGACATTCTGCTCGGCGGAAATCCCGAAGCGATGACCCGCGACTACTGCCTGAAAAATAAACTGGCCCTGCCCTACGCTCCGGCCAGCTCGATCATTGTCACGGCTCCGGGCACCGAAACAGCCGCGCAGGCCGATGCAGCCACGGCCGCGGCGGTAGCCGGCGCCGAAGCCCCCACCAATGGCGCCAGCAATCCGGCCATGGTGCTCTTCCAGATCGAAGGCAAAATTTTTCAGGTGCCTCTCGAGCAGTGGAAGCCGATTTACGATCAGTTCGCGGCGGAATGTAAAGTTCAGCACGATGAAGTCGTGGCCATGGGCGGCCTGCACATCCTGGGCACCGAACGCCACGAAGCACGTCGCATCGATAACCAGCTGCGCGGCCGCGCTGGTCGCCAGGGTGATCCCGGCTCCTCACGCTTTTTCCTCTCGCTCGAAGATGACCTGCTGCGCATCTTCGGCGGCGAACGCGTGAAGAATCTCATGTTCCGCCTGGGCATGACCGAAGGCGTTCCCATCGAATCGCGCCTGATCAGCAACCGCATCGAAAACGCGCAAAAAGCCGTCGAAGCGCAAAATTTCGAAGCCCGCAAACACCTGCTCGAATACGACGACGTGATGAACAAGCAGCGCGAGACCATTTACAATCTCCGCCGCTCGTTCCTCGAAGGCCGCGACCAGAAAGAATTCGTCGTCGAACGCGCCGATGCCATCGCTGACGAACTGGTCGAAACCTACTGCCCGCGCGAAATGCATCCGGATCAGTGGAACATCACCCAATTTTCTAACGAAGTCCTGAACCAGTTCGGCTTCGACCCCAAAGCAGCGGGAATGGATTTCGCCACTTTAAATCACGAAACGGTGGCCGAGACCCTGATCGAAAAAATTCACGCGCGCTATGAAGAAAAGGAAAAACTCTTCAGCGCGCAGACTCTGCGCTGGCTCGAACGCCACATTCTGCTGGACGTCGTCGACGGCCAGTGGAAAGACCATCTGCTGACTCTCGACCATTTGAAAGAAGGAATTGGCCTGCGTGGCTACGCCCAGAAAGATCCGCTGGTCGAATTCAAAAAGGAAGCGTTCACCCTTTTCGACGAATTGATGAACCGCATCGATACCGAAGCCGTGCGCTTTTTGTTTCTGGTGCGGCCGGCGGAAACGCCGCAACCCGCGCCGGGCACTCCTGCTGCGCAGCCGACGCAGGCATCGGGCGCCGCGGCGGGTTCTCCAATCGCTCCAAGCGCGCCGCCGATAACTCCACGCGGTCTCTCCCAATTTTCACCCGAAGAAATCGAGCGCAAGCAACGCCGCCAGCAGCAACAGATGCAGTTCCAGGCTGGCGCCGCTCCCATCGAGCCGCCCAAGCCCACGCGCACGGCCGCCAAAGTCGGACGCAACGATCCCTGCCCTTGCGGGTCCGGCAAAAAATATAAGAAATGCCACGGCGAAACAGCCTAGCACCGCGCCGCGTACTGGCTCGCTAACCAATTCCACCCGCCAATTTTCGAGAACCTACGGGTGTTGCTACTTAGAACGCACTTTCATTGGCATCTGAATAATCTGTGCTAATCTCTCCCGCATCCTTCGGCCCCCGTCGGCATACAGCTTCGAGGTTAGAAAAATGACAGCCGCCACCTCCATCCATTGCAATCGCGCCGGATGCGCAAATTCTGCTCCGGCCGCCCTCACCACCGCACAGTTGTGTCTCGATCATTTTCTGGACGAAGCCTTCGTTCGCTCCGATCAGGCTTTGACCCGCTGCCGCGAAGGCGCGCCGCTCAGCAAGGAAAGCCTGGAATGGCTGCTGTCTGACGCGCTGGCCACCGTGAAAAATCTGGAAGACAGCGCCGAAGAGCCCTGCCCCGAACAACGCGACCGCATGTTGGAGCTGCTCCTGATCCTCGCGAACTTGCACGAATACGTCGCGCATCACGCCGTGAAATTCGAACGCCCGGCCTGACGCCGAGCCCGGTCGCAAAAAAATCGAATGCAAAATCGAGTCGCACTTCCCCCGCCGCGAAAGCGTTAACTCCCCGTCCAATAGCCTGTTGCAAAACGTCCGCAACCCCCTCAAGCTTGAATTTACCGCGGTCACACCAGCATGACTGACGAACCGAAGCACCTCGATCCATTCAAGCCGCAAGAGCCGACCATTCCCGGCGTCACCGGAAATCCTGCGCGCGTTAAAGCCGCGCCAGAGCCGCCGCGCCCGCTGGGTCCCAGCTATCAGAACCGTCCCGGGGCAAGTCCGCTTTTGAATCCTGGAGTTTTGATCGCGATTGGCGCCGCCGTCGTCGCTGCTCATTGGCCTGATTTTTTTCTGGCACAGCCATTCGACATCGGCGAAGAGTACGGCTCCGCTCGCGGAAGTTGAACCATCCATGCCCGTGCCACTTCCGGCCGCCGCGCCTGCTGCAGAGCCGGCCAAAAATACTCCTGTCGGTCCGGGCCCGGTCGCGACCGCAGCTGAATTAGCTAAACCTTGGGCCGCGAAACAATTCGTCTTCCGCGCACCGCAGACTACCGACGACGTTCCGGCGCTGGTCGTCCATCTTCCGAACAATATTTATTGGGGAATTTCGCTGCGCGAGCCATTCGGCAGCTGCGAGATGCAGTACGTCACGGATCTATCGGTGATCGCGAATCAATTCCACTATTCCGCCACTCATCCGATGATCGTCGATCCCTGCAACGGCGCCGTCTACGACCTCGATAAATATGGTCCGGGACCAAACGGCGAAGTACGCGGCGCGATCGTGCATGGAGCCGGCGTGCGTCCCCCGCTCGCGATTCAGATGGCCGCGCGCGGAAAACAGATCGTCGCCGTACAGATCGAACACTAATTTTGAAAAGCTAATTCGCGGCCGCGCTGCTCTGTCCCTACGCGCAGCGTTCCACTTCCTGTCCCATCTTCCCTGTTAAAACCATCGCCACCATCTTCTGATCGGCTAGCCAGGACCACAGCGGATGCCCAAATGTCGCCGGGCGATTGTGCTCCACGAAGAAGTGCGAGAACCACGCGAACGCCTACGGCACAATCACGGCACCGAGCACCAGCCACGGCCGGCGCAACACGATGGCCGCGATCAGCAGACTCCATCCGGACAAAGTGCCTACGGTGTGAAAAATGCGCGTCGCCAGCTGCCGATGCGCCAGAACGTAACAACTCCAAAACTCCGCAAACGTTTCCGGTTCGTTCATGGCCGCGATTGTATCCGCCGCGCCTGAAGTGGCAAGCAAAAAACTACGCCCCGCCGAACATCCGGCGGGGCGGTAGGCCAACGCATCGCGGCCTGCGCGGATTGGCTGAATCCTTGCCAATCCGTAACAGGCTACGAACTCAATTGCTCCACGGAACGCGCCACCATCACCGGCTGGCCCGTCGCTTGATTCACAATGATGAAACCAACCACGCGAATCCGCAGCGCCGTTGTTCCCTGCAGCGCCGAGAGTCCGCTCAGATTGATGAAGTTGGTGTCGTTGCCGGTCATCACGGTCAGTGGTGCAGGCAGCAGCACGCCGGCGGTCCAGTTGTCGTTCAACTGAAACGTCCCGGCGTTGTTGTTCTGCACTACTGTGCTGCCGGGTACCCAGGCGCCGGCCTGCCCCTGACGTTTCAAAACCACGCGATGCACCGTCAAAGTCGTGACGCCGTTCGTGGTCGAAACTTTCCCGCCCAGTCCTACTCGCTGCCCCGCGGCCAATTCCGAATTATTGAAGAGCAGCGTGGTCAGCGGCAGGTGAATGTGCTCGATCAAATAATTTTCCGAGCCATCCAGGTTCAGCGTTTCAATCTGGCCGTCCGAAATGCCGTTGATCGCCGGCAATTCGTCGCGCACATACAAATCCGCTTCCGTCGCCGCTCCCGGAGTTGGCCGGATATTCGTAAACAATCCGCCCAGGTAAAAGCTATCGTTGGAGACCACTTCGATTTCCGACGCCACGATGTCATGCGACACCGGATCGAGCGTTCCGGAAACTTCCACGATTGTGGTGCTGGTAAACGAACCGATCGGCGTCGTCGGGTCATCCAGCACCGTGCTGGCGCCCGCTTCCACCGTCCACTGCCGCCCGTGCGGGCCTTGAATGGTGAAGGTGTTCGCGCCGGTCACGCCGACCACGCCGCCGTGGAAGTCATCGATCGAAACTTGCGCATCGGTAGCATTCAGCAAAGCCACTTCAAACACCGGATCAACCGTCCCGGTCACTTGGCCGTTCGAGTCGGTTTGCAAAGACTGGCGCAGATCGAATTCCATGCGCAGCCCGAACAAATCCGCGTTGCTCACCACCACCGGCTGCGCGAAATTCACCGTTACCGTTGACTGCGTCAGTGTGCCGTTGATCGTATTCACTACTGGGGGGCTTGCTGAAGTATCGATAAACCCAATCACCGGCGAGGCAATCGTGATCGTCGCCGAAGTGTACGTGCCGGTCGGCACCGCCGTCAGATCCAGCAATTGATGCAATCCACTCAGCTGCGCGAAATCCACAATCGCGGGCTGGGCCAGCACACTCACCGCAGTTCCGCCATTATTCAAGCTGATTCCCGTCACATTCACTTCGCACGAGACGATGCTCGGCAGTGGTGCATCCGTGCCGATCGTATAAATCGAAGCCTGGCCAACCTGCGGAGCCGTAGTATTTGTTCCGCCTCCCCCGCAACTCGAAAGCGCGACCGCGGCGCAGCCCGCTAAGAACACACCCATAGCTTTCGTCCGATTCCCCATTTCATTTCTCCTTATTTCGTGCTGACAGACGACCCGAGGCCGGGTCTTACGTTGGCTTCCAGTGAAACCCTTGCGATTCGGAAAAGTTGTAGATCTTTTCGTCGAACCATCAGTTTTTTGAATCCAAATCGCGCGTGCCAATTTGTGGCACCGCGATATCTCGCCGACTTGAGCCAATCCTGTGGCTTCGTTTCATCGTGGAACGCTTCGTGTCTTCTTCGCCCCGCGTTCCCGGCGGCGCAACCCATGCAACCTCTCGCCGCTGCCTTCTTGCGCGTGCTTCATAACTTGTTTACGATGACTCCCGGCCCTAATGATTGGCGAAACAATTTCGCATTACCGCATCATCGACGCAGTCGGCAGCGGCGGCATGGGCCAGGTCTTTCGCGCGGAAGATACGCGCCTAGGCCGCCAAGTCGCCCTTAAATTCCTCACTCAAGATCTGTCCAAGGATCCGGCGTCCCTCGAACGCTTCCAACGCGAGGCGCGTGCTGCGTCGTCCCTGAATCATCCCGGAATCTGCACGATTTACGACGTCGGCGAGCACAACGGCCTGCCCTTTCTCGTCATGGAATTGCTTGAGGGCCAGACCCTGCGCGAACGCATCTCCGGCCGGCCGATGGCCACCGATGCCCTGCTGGAATTTGGCGCGCAAATGGCCGACGCCCTCGAAGCCGCGCATTCCCGCGGGATCGTGCATCGCGATATCAAACCCGCCAACATTTTCATTACCTCGCGGGGCCAAGCAAAAATTTTGGACTTTGGCCTGGCCAAGCAGACCACCTCGCGCAGAATCGCGGAGACCGTGGGCATGGGTAATTCCGTCACCAAGCCCACCACCGACAATTTATTTCTCACCAGTCCCGGCTCGGCCATCGGCACCATCGCTTACATGTCGCCCGAACAGGCACGCGGCGAAGATCTCGACGCGCGCACCGATCTTTTCAGCCTCGGTACCGTGCTGTATGAAATGTCCGCGGGCCAGGCCGCCTTCAGCGGTAATACTTCCGCCGTTATTTTTGATGCGATTTTGAATCGCACGCCGCCCGCGCCCAGCAGTCTGAATCCGAACCTTCCCGCTAAATTGGAAGAAATTATCGGTAAGTCGCTGGAAAAGGATCGCGACCTGCGCTATCAGACCGCCGCCGAACTACGCGGCGACTTGAAACGGCTCAAGCGCGACACCGACTCCTCGCGCGTGCCCACTGGCTCCAGCGGCTCGTGGAAGTCGGCCGTGCCTTCCGCAACTTTGCCGCCAGCCCCACCAACCGGCACGTCCTACGGCTCGACGCAGGTGCCCGCGTCCGCACCTTCTTCCGGAACATCGTCAGCGCAGCTTGCCGGCGCGCCGTCGTCTTCATTCCCTTGGCGGACCGTCGCGAAAATCGCGCCGCTGGTGATCGCACTAATCGCCGTCATCGCGCTGGTGCTGCACATGCGCAACACCGCGCATCACGACAATGCTTCCTCCGATTTCGCGCAGATGACCATCACGCCGATCACCTCCAGCGGGAACATCCATTCCGCCACCATTTCCGCCGATGGAAAATGGCTGGCCTATATCCAAGACGAAAAGAACGGACACGGAGTCTGGGTCCGCCAGCTAGGAACCGGCAGCACCGCCCAGGTTGTTCCCGGCACTCCCGGAGAAATCTTCGGCATCGTTTTTTCTCTCGACGGAAATTATCTCTATTACAACAAGGCGACTCCGGGGAATCCGGTCCGCACGCTCTTCAAAGTTCCGTCCCTGGGCGGCAAGCCGTCGCAAATTCTGGTCGATATCGATTCCCCGCTCAGTTTTTCGCCGGATGGTAAACGATTCGTTTTTGGCCGCCAAGCGCCGCAGCAGAAAACCTCCAGCCTGCTGATCGCCAATGCCGATGGCTCCGGCGAAAAGGTTTTGCGTACCATCCACGATCCCGCGGTCTTTTCTTTTCAAGGCCCGGCTTGGTCCCCGGATGGAAAAGTCATCGCTGTCGCGCAAACGCCCAAGGGCGACTTTTCGAAGTACATAATCGAAACCGTCGCGGCCGATTCCGGCACGCCAACGCAGATCGGATCCGAAACCTGGCAGTTTCCGCGGCAGATGGCCTGGCTGCCGGACGGTTCCGCGATTCTTTTCAGCTCCGCAGCTCGCATCTCCGCGAATCCTCAAATTTGGTCGGTCAGTTATCCCTCCGGCGAAAAACGTCGCGTCACCAATGATCTGAATTTCTATCAGGGATTGAGTATCACTTCGGATGGTTCGACTCTCGCCACCGTGCAAGTCACCTGGACCGGCAGCCTCTGGCGCGCCAATCTAGGCAGCAGCGCCGCGCTGACGTCGCCCATGCAAGTTACCTCCGGCATCGGTCGCGCCGACGGGATTGGTGGCGTAGCCTGGGCCACTCCGGACCGGATTTTGTACGAATACTATAGTAACGGTTCGGTTCGTCTTGCTTCGGTCGGTCTCGATGGCGGCGATTCTCGCGACCTCTCGACGAATTCGAGTTACCTGTTCTGGCCCGTTTCCTGCGGCCAGGATTCAAAATATATGCTCTACGGATCGCGCAACGAAGCAGGTGCCATTTCCATCTGGCGCGCGGATCTCGATGGAAACGGCGCGAAACAGTTGAGTACCACGCCTTACGGCGCGCTGCCCGACTGCACTCCGGATGGGCAGTCCGTCATATATCTCGAGTATTCCGATTCGCCGGCCTTGATGCGCGTCAGCATCGACGGCGGTAATCCCTCGGTGCTCATCAAGGGCGAGTACTACTCCGCGCGCGTGTCGCCGGACGGAAAATACATCGCCGCCATCACCATCCCGGACATTGAGCAGGCGCCCAAGCTGGCCATCATCGGAATCGAAGGCGGCGATGTGCGCGCCACCTACGACCTGCCCAAGACTGTGATCTACCAGGGTGAGGGCGGCCACAAGATCGAATGGACCAAGGACGGCCGCAACATCCTCCTCATGCAAGAGCAGGACGAGACCGTTAGCCTCTGGGCTCAACCCGTCAACCTGACCGGCGGACCGAATGTGGCGGCGAAACGCATCATGAGCTTCCCGGCCGAAATGACCATCTGGGCCTTCACTCTTTCGCCCGATGGCAAGCAGGTCCTGTTCGCGCAAGGTCGCGGCCTTACCGATGCGGTTCTGGTCTCGCACTTCCACTGATTTTCCGGAGCATCATGAAAATTTCCCGGCGTGATTTGTTGAAGGCCGCCTCGCTGGCTACCGCAGGCGCGGCAGCCGGCACGTCTATCTCAGCGCAGCAAACTTCATCGGCTCCCGCTTTGCCGCCGGCCTTTGATTCGCTGCAGCCGCTCGGTGCCCGAGTGAGACCCGTAACCGCGGAGGAGTATCAGCAGCGCCTCGCGCGCGCGCAGCAGCTGATG
Organism: uncultured Acidobacteriota bacterium; assembly: GCA_963711325.1. Taxonomy (GTDB): domain Bacteria; phylum Acidobacteriota; class Terriglobia; order Acidiferrales; family UBA7541; genus Palsa-295. The sequence goes on from CAVQDR010000003.1 coordinate 2,062,686, forward strand.
TCCGATTCCAAACCTCAATTTCAGGCCCTGTTCATCGCACCCGGCACCACGCTGGCCTATTTCACCGGCATCCGCTGGTGGCCCAGCGAACGCATTCTCGCCTTCCTGATTCCCCGCAACGGCGATCCGTTCCTGGTCTCGCCTTCGTTCGAAGAGGGCCGGCTGCGCGAGCAGCTTCGCTGGCCCATCGAAATCCGCACTTGGCAGGAAGACGACAATCCCTCCGCCATCGCAGCCAAAGGCCTCGCCGACCGCGGTCTAACCTCCGGCCAAGTCGGCGTGGACCAGACCACCTTCTACATTTTCTTCGATCGCATGCGCCAAGCCGCCGGCGGGTTCGGTTTTGTCAGTGGGAGCCCGGTCATTGACCTGTGCCGCGCGCAGAAAAGCCCACACGAATTGGAACTCATGCGCCTAGCCTGTTCGGCGACGTTCGATGTCTACAAGGCGCTCTTCGCTTCGCTGCGCGAAGGCATGACCCAGCGCGAAGTCGGTCACATGCTCGAACGAGGCTTCGCGAAAATGAATTTGGAGGGCGACGCACTGGTCCTGTTCGGCCCTTCCGCTGCCCTGCCCCACGGCACGCACGAGGAACAAATTCTTCGCCAAGGCATGGGCATCCTGATCGACGGCGGTACCACGCTGGAGGGCTACCACTCGGACATTACCCGCACCGGCGTGCTGGGCAAGCCCACCGAAAAATTGCAACGCGCTTTCGAAATCGTGCGCGGCGCGCAAAATGCTGCGCTCGCTGCGGCGATCGCCGGCCATGAATGCGGCTCGGTGGACGACGCTGCGCGCAAAGTGATCACCGACGCCGGCTTCGGCCCCAACTACAAATTTTTCACCCATCGCCTCGGCCACGGCATTGGTCTCGACGAGCACGAATACCCGTACCTCGTCCGCGGCAGCAAAATCATTCTGCAGCCCAACATGACTTTCTCGAATGAACCGGGAATTTACGTGCCGGGCGAATACGGCTTACGCTGCGAGGACGACATGGTCATTTCAGAGGCGGGACCGGCCCAACTGCTCACCGCGGGATTTCAGCCTTCACTGGAAAAGCCAATCGCCTGAAGTGGCTCGCCTGCAGCTTCCATCCTGCCTGCGCTGTTCAGCCGCGATTCGCCGCGACAATACTCCACAATTCTTGCTTCCGCCCAGAACCGTTCCGCGCCGCTTTCCTGCGAAATGAACGCACAATGCCCGCCGTGCTCGGTAGCCACCAGCGTAATGTTCGGATTGTTTCGAATCGCCGCATTTTGAAACGGCCCGAACGGAACGAATGGATCATCCTTCGAGGTGATAATCAGCGTAGGCAAACGGATCGCTCCAGCCACCACCGCCGCGCTCGACCGTGCATAATAATCACTGGCATCCCGAAAATCGCAAAAAGGCGCAGTCACCACGTCGTCAAAATCACGCACGGAACCTACGTCCTCGAATCCTTCCATTTTCGCCATCGGAAACAGTTCGGGAAACAGGCTGGCCTTCAGCCGCATCCGCCTTTTCAGCCGCCTCACGAAATGCCGCTCATATATAAAATTCCGCGGCTCGGCCAAAGCATCCGCACACGCCGCCAAGTCCAGCGCCGGAGCCACCGCCGCCACCGCCTTCAATTCGTCCGGCGCGTCTGATCCCAGTTCCCCGGCCATTTTCAGCACCAGGTTGCCGCCCATCGAAAATCCCACCGCGAAGATTTCCGGCATCCCGTCCTGCTCGATCAATTCCGTCACCACCGCCAGAATGTCGCCGCTCAACCCCGAATGATAAAGCGTATTCGTCGTTTCTTCGGTGCCGCCGCAATTCCGCTGGTTCATCCGCACCACGTTGAAGCCAGCCACCCAAGCCTTCTCCGCCGTACCACGGACGTATCCCGAATCGCACGATCCTTCCAGTCCGTGCAGAATAACCATGGTGGGATGTCGCTCCGGATTCGCCTTCCAGTGGCACTCCGCGCGTACCTTCGTCCCCGGCTCGGTTTCAAACCAACGAGTCACGCTCGGCCCCAGCAGCGGCACCGGCCTTCGCCAGAAATTCGAAGCAATCGTCATCACGTGCGGATTTCGTAACAGGATATGCGGTTTAAATTCGCGGCTCATTCTCGCGTTAAATCCCGGGCCATCCAAATCTCGTCGGAATAGCGGCCATTCTGCTTCAACGCTTTCTTCTCACGTCCCCATTCCGTAAAGCCCAATTCCCGGTACAGCCGAATCGCCCCCTCATTCTCGCTAACCACCGAAAGCTGGATCACTTCTACCTGTCCTTGTGCAAATTCGACGATCGTCTCCACCAGCCGCCGACCCAACCCCATCTTGCGCGCCGCTGGACGAACGTACATGCTCACCAGCAATCCCTTGTGCGCTTCCTTCTGGCCCTTGTTCATCAGCAATCCCGCGATGCCCAGCAGTTCCGTGCCGCGAAACGCGCCGAACATCTCCGCACTGCGCAGCCGCCCCGCAAACCAGTCGAGTGCCTCCGGATATTCCTGCTCATACGTACTGCCGAAAGCCTCAGGACTACTGCGCAGCGCCTCCAGCCGGCATTCGCGATAGACGAAAGCGTCCGCCGAAGTCAGCTGCCTGATTTTTATGTCCGTGGATTGCACCGTACATTGGTATCCGAATTTCCGCGCCAGCACAACCGCCGAAAAATGCGTAGCTCCACCCGAAACTTGATTTCGTTCCGCTGTCCCTCTAAAATATAAACTTCCCTGATGGAAGCCATTCGCCATACATGCACCTTCATCCAGCCCGGCGCAGCTTGCTGGGCTTTTTCGTTTTGAAGCGCTTTTTTGAATCATAGGAGTTTTGATGATTGATGGTCCCATTCCCGAGGCGTTGACGTTCGATGACGTCCTGCTCCTCCCGGGCAAGTCTTCCGTGCTTCCCACGCAAACCGACACGCGCACCTGCCTCTCGCGCAAAATCGCGCTGAACATTCCGATCGTCGCCTCCGCCATGGATACCGTCACCGACGCGCGCCTGGCCATCGCCATCGCCCGCCAGGGCGGAATCGGTTTCATCCACCGCAATATGACCATCGACCGCCAGGCCGAAGAAGTCGACAAAGTGAAACGGTCCGAGAGCGGTATGATCGTCGATCCGGTCACCATTTCGCCCGAACTCACCGTGCGCCAGGCTCTCGACATCATGAACAAGTACAAAGTGTCGGGCCTGCCGGTCACCCGCGGACAGCGCTTGGTCGGCATCCTTACCAATCGCGACCTCCGCTTCGAACGCAACCTCGATCAGCCGGTCAGCGCCATCATGACCAAAGACAGCCTGGTCACCGTTCCAGTTGGCACCACCCTCGACGAAGCCGAAAAAATCCTGCAGCGCCACCGCATCGAAAAACTTCTGGTTGTCGACGCCGACTTCAACCTCAAGGGCCTCATCACCGTAAAAGATATTCAGAAGAAAATCGAATTCCCCAACGCCACCAAAGACGAACACGGCCGCCTGCGCGTCGGCGCCGCCATCGGCGCTACCGGCGATTTCCTCGAACGCGCCGAAGAAATGGCCCGAGAGAAGGTCGACGTGCTGGTGGTCGATACCGCGCACGGCCATTCCACTCGCGTCATGGAAGCCGTCCGCGCCGTGAAGCAGAAATACCCCGAAATTCAAGTCATAGCCGGCAACGTGGCAACCGAAGAAGGAGCCCGAGACCTAATCGCCCTCGGCGTCGACGCCATCAAGGTCGGAATCGGCCCCGGCTCCATCTGCACCACCCGCGTCGTCACCGGCGCCGGAGTTCCGCAGATCACTGCCATCATCGAAACTTCGCGCGCGGCTAAAGGCACCGGCGTTCCGGTGATCGCCGACGGCGGAATTAAATTTTCGGGCGACATCACCAAAGCCATCGCCGCCGGCGCATCTTCCGTCATGATCGGCGGCCTCTTCGCCGGCACCGAAGAATCTCCCGGCGAGACCATTTTGTATCAGGGCCGCACGTTCAAGTCTTACCGCGGAATGGGCTCGCTTGGCGCCATGGAAGCCGGCTCCGCCGACCGCTACGCGCAGGAAGGCGTCGCCCGCGGAAAATCCGTCCCCGAAGGCATCGAAGGCCAGGTGCCCTATAAAGGTCCGCTTGCCGCGCTGGTCGATCAGCTGGTCGGCGGTTTGCGCAGCGGCATGGGCTACTGCGGCGCAGCCAATCTGCAGGAGCTCCACGAACGCAGCAAATTCATTCGCATTTCCTCGGCCGGCTTGCGCGAAAGTCACGTTCACGACGTGATCATCACCCGCGAAGCGCCCAACTACCGGCTCGAATAGTGCAGCCGCCTCCAATTCGTGCCGCTATGGTACCGGTCGCCGTCTGCGTGGTCCGCAGCCTATGAATTGGCTGAAACGCTGGTGGCCGGCTCTGGCCTGGGCCGTCGTCATTTCCGGGCTTTCCACCAGTTCATTCTCGTCGGAGCACACCAGCCATTTCATTGTTCCCTTCCTGCATTGGCTGCTGCCCAGCGCGTCGCACCAAACCATCGAAATTCTTCACCACTTGATCCGCAAATGCGCGCACTTCACCGAATACTTCATTTTGAGCCTGCTGATTCTGCGGGGCGTTCGCGCGGGTGAAAAAGGCTGGCATTTGCGTTGGGCGCTGGTCACCGTGCTCATCGTCACCGCCTACGCCGCACTCGATGAAATTCACCAGATTTTCGTGCCCGGCCGCGGCCCGGCCGTCACCGACGTGATGATCGACGCCTCCGGCGGCATCGCCGCCCAAATCGTGGCTTCTCTCGTAGTCTTGTGGAAAGGTATCCGGCAGCAACGCCTGGAAACCGAAGCGGCCGCTGTTCAGTCTAATGTTTCGACCCGAAGTAAATCCTGATCATCTCAAGGTGAACTCATGTTCCTTCGAATCTTTTCTGTCGCTTCCCTACTAGCGAGCGCATTTCTGTGCCTCGCGCCATCTTCAATGGCTTCATCTGCAGCGGACCGCGCCGCTGCCCCGGCCGCGCCGCTCCAATACGAATTGGCCTTCGAGCGCCCCAACACGCATTTGATGGACGTGACGATTCACGCCACGGACCTCAAGGGCACGACCACAGAATTCGCCATCCCGGATTGGGCCCCAGGTTCCTACTACATCGAAAATTACGCGGCGAACGTTCAACGCTTCCGCGCCGTCGCTGCCGGAGGCAAAGAACTCACCTGGCACAAAACCGATAGCCAGACCTGGCAGATCGATCTCGCCGGAGCTACCGCCGTCACCGTTTCCTATCAGGTCTTCGCCAATCAGTTGCAGAACAACATCGCCCAGTACAACGAGCGCCACGCCTTCATTGGCGGCCCTTCGCTCTGGATGTATCTGGTCGACGGCAAAAATCGCCCCATCGAACTATCCATCGCCACACCCTTCGGCTGGAAAATCGCCACCGGAATGGAACACACCTCCGACCACACCTTCCGCGCCGCCGATTACGATTGGTTCGCCGACGCCCCGCTCGAAATTTCCGATTTCGCCGAGAAAGACTTCGAAGTTTTAGGGACCACCTACCACCTCATCGTTCACGACGTCGAAAACAAGAAAGATTTCGCAAAATTTGCCGCCGACCTGCAGAAAGTCGTGGCCACGTTAGTGCCGATGTTCCAGCCGGTCACCGGGACTCCTCAGGCCGCTCCCTTCAAAGACTACTATTTCATTTTTCACATTTGGCCCAAGACCGGCGGCGGCCTCGAACACCTGAATTCCACCCAAATCAATTTCGGTACCGACTGGGATTCGACCCAGCCCTTGCCCAACAGCGCGATGAACCAGTACGACCTGAAACTATTCGTCACCGCCCACGAATTTTTCCACGCCTGGAATGTAAAACGCATTCGTCCCCTGCCCCTCGGCCCCTTCGACTACACCCAGATGGTCCACACGCCTTCGCTTTGGATCTCCGAAGGCCTCACCAGTTATTATGGCGCTCTCGGCGTCGAACGCGCCGGCCTGGTGACCCCGCAGCAATATCTGGATAACCTCGCTAAGGGCATCACCAATTACGAAGCCAAGCCCGGCCTGAAAGAACGCAGCATCGAAGACACCAGCTGGGATACTTGGTTCTCTAATCCCATGTCCATCTCGCAGGCCAACAATCTCGCGAACACGTATTACTCGTATTACGACGGCGGCCAGCTGATGGGCCACATTCTCGATTTCGCCATCCGCGACAGCACCAACAACCAAAAATCGCTCGACGACTGGATGCGCCTGCTCTATTCGCGCTACGCCCTGCCCAAGCCCGGCTTCAAACCGGAAGACGCGATCCGCGCTGCGAACGAAGTTTCGGGCAAGGACATTTCCGAATTGTTTAGCCGCTACATTTCCGGCAAGGAACCCATCCCCTACGAAAAATATTTCGCGCTCGCCGGCATCGAAGTCACTAAAAAAATCGATACGGATGATGCCTGGCTCGGCGTCGAAACCAAAAAATCCGATGACAATCACGCCCAGATTCGCAACGTGATCCCCGGCAGCCCGGCCGACACGGCGGGCCTCAGCAATGACGACGTCATCTTTGCCATCGATGGCCGCCCCGTCGATTCCGATGCCTGGACTCCGCAGCTCGCCATGCATAAGCCCGGCGACTCGATTCGCCTCACCGTCCTGCGCCTCGGCGAATTCAAGGATTTCACGGCGACCCTGAGCACCGACCCGAATCCGCACTATTCGCTCAAACCGATGGAAAATCCAACCGACAAGCAGAAAGCCATTTACAATTCCTGGCTCGGAATCAAATAGGTCGAGCGAAAACCCGTTCTTAGTTCGGAGCAGACGTGATGAGCGCGGCGAAAAAGATCGAACGTTCGGTGGCCTTGCTGCGTGGCATCAACGTAGGCGGGAAACACAGCGTCCCCATGAAAGAACTGGCCGCGCTGTTCACAAAATGCGGCTGTTCGGACGTGGCCACCTACATTCAAAGCGGTAATGTAGTGTTCTGCTCGCCGGGAAATTCCAAGCTAGACGCAGCTACGCTTGCCGCGCGCATCGAGAAGACCTTCGGTTTCGCCGTTCCGGTGATCGTGCGCACCGCGGATGAACTGGAGGCCGTCATCCGCCGAAATCCATTCCCGAAAGCTGATCCGGATAAAGAGCGCATGCACGTCAGCTTTCTCCCCTCCGAGCCAACCGCCGAGCAGATCGCCTCGCTCGATCCCAACCGCTCCAAGGGCGACACCTTCAAAGTATTGGGCCGCGAAATCTACATGTTGCTTCCAAATGGCGCGGGTAACTCCAAGCTCACCAACGCCTACTTCGATTCGAAACTGAAGACCGTCAGCACCGCCCGCAACTGGCGCACGGTTTTAAAGCTATTGGAAATGGCGCGAGCCTAAGAGTCATACAGAGCGGATGCGACCGAGCGACCTTAGCCGCACAAAGAAAAAGGCCCGCCAGATATCGCACCCGCGGGCCTCTGATTTTCAGGTTTCGAGGTTATTCTGCGATTTTACTTCGCGGCTGCAACTTCCTTTTCTTCCGGCTCTTCCACCTGCGTCTTCTTGCGCGATGGCTTTTCCTTCTTCTTCAGCTCGGAGCCGATGAATTCCAGAATCGCCAAATCCGCGCCGTCGCCCAAACGCCACCCCGCGTGAATGATGCGGGTATAGCCGCCCGGACGATCCGCAAAACGCGGCGCCAGATCCTTGAACAGCTTCTCCGTGGCCCCCGTGGTCATCAGGAACGCCGCAGCCTGCCGGCGGGCATGCAGTGAATCGCGCTTGCCCAGCGTAATCATCTTCTCCGCAATCCGGCGCGTAGCCTTCGCCCGCAGGATGGTGGTGTGGATGCGCTCTTTCTCGATGAGGTTGGTGACCAGGTTGCGCAGCACGGCGCGACGATGCGCCGGCTGCTTCCCGAGTTTTGATCCTGACTTAAGGTGTCTCATGTGCGTTTACCAAGGCATTCCGAACTACAAAGCCGAGGCATCCCCCTCAGGCAGCGCGGGCGCCGTCTGGCTCGGCAGCGGCGGCCAGATGATCCGGCCGTGCTCGTCGAATTTCATTCCGAGGCTCAAGCCCATCTTGTGCATGATGTCCTTGATCTCGTTCAGCGACTTGCGTCCGAAATTCTTGGTCTTCAGCATTTCGGATTCAGTCTTCTGCACCAGTTCGCGCAGGTTCTGGATGTTCGCGTTCTTCAGGCAATTGTAGGAGCGCACCGAAAGCTCGAGCTCTTCCACCGAGCGGTCCAGGAATTCCAGCCGAGGATCGCTGTAGTTCTCGATGATCTCGTCCGGCAGGTCCGGGGTCTCTTCGAAGTTGATGAAGATGCTCATGTGGTCCTTCACCAGCTTCGACGCCAGGCCGATCGCATCCTGGGGCGTGATCGCGGCGTTGGTCCAGACTTCCAGCGTCAACTTTTCGTAATCGGTCATCTGACCCAAACGGGCCGCTTCTACCGCGTAATTCACCTTGCGCACCGGCGAGTGAATCGAATCGATGGGAATGTATCCGATCGGCAGATCTTCGTCGAAGTTGCGATCCGCAGCGACGTAACCGCGGCCGTTCTTCACGCGAAGTTCCAATTCGAACTTTCCGCCTTCGCTGACGGTGGCGATGTAAATGTTCTTGTCCAGCACCGCGATGTCCGCGTCTTCTTCAATCTTTGCGGAAGTCACCGGTCCCGGCGTATCCACGATCAGCGTGATGGTCTTGGGCTGGTCGGTGTTCAACTTCAGCGGCACTTGCTTCAGGTTCAGAATGATGTCCGTCGCGTCTTCTACCACGCCCGGAATCGGCGAGAATTCGTGCAACACGCCTTCAATCTTCACCGCGGTGATTGCCGCGCCTTCAATCGAGCTGAGCAACGCCCGGCGCAGAGAATTTCCAACCGTGGTTCCCCAGCCGCGCTCAAAAGGCTGCGCTGAGAATTTCCCGTACTTGTCGGTCAGCGTCTCTGGTTCTGCTGCCAATCGCTTTGGTTTCTGGAAGCCCTTCCACATCTCAACACTCCTCTGGCCCGCTTGCGGCGGACCAACTCACGTTTCGACGTTGATAATATTTTTGTCTTACTTCGAATACAGTTCGACGATCAGCTGTTCGTTCATCGGCGGCGTCTGCACGTCTTCGCGGCGTGGCATGGCTACTACCTTCGCCTTGAAATTTGCCGGGTCGATGTCGAGCCACGGAGCCACGCCCTGGGTCTTAGCCAGGTTGCGCGCTTCCAAGACCATCGCGTTTTCGTGCATGTTGCTCTTCAGCTCGATGTCATCGCCCACGTTCACCAGATAGCTGGGAATGTTGACCTTCTTTCCCTTGATCCGGATGTGGCCGTGAAGCACCAGTTGCCGCGCCTGGGCGCGCGATCCCGCGATCCCCGTGCGGTAGATCACATTGTCCAGCCGCCGTTCGAGCATCACCATCAGGTTCGAACCGGTGGGGCCTTTCTCGCGCTCCGCCTTCTCAAAGTAATTGCGGAACTGGCGTTCCAGCAGGCCGTAGGTGCGCTTCACCTTCTGCTTCTCGCGCAACTGCACGCCGTAGCCCACCATCTTCGCCTTGCGGGCCTGACCGTGCTGGCCCGGAACGAAGTTGCGCTTTTCAATCGCGCACTTTTCTGTAAAACACCGCAGGCCTTTCAAAAAGAGCTTTTGCCCTTCCCGTCGGCACAGCCGGCAGACTGCTTCACGATGTCTTGCCAAGGTCCTACTCTCCTTTAAAACAAATCTGGTTCTTTACTGAATTTCGTTTCGCCCCGCTTGTTATACGCGGCGGCGCTTGGGAGGACGGCAGCCGTTATGCGGTACCGGCGTCACGTCCTTAATCGCGTTAATGTGCAGCCCTGACGAAGCCAGCGCGCGCACCGCCGATTCGCGGCCTGCGCCGGGTCCTTTCACCCGCACTTCCACCGATTTCATTCCGTATTGGTCGCGCGCCACGCCCGCTGCGGTTGCGGCGGCCTGCTGCGCGGCGTACGGCGTGCCTTTGCGCGAGCCTTTGAAGCCCACCGAACCCGCCGAAGACCAGCTCACCGCCCGGCCATCCGGATCGGTCAGCGTCACGATGGTGTTGTTGAACGTCGCCTGAATGCACACCACCCCGTGCGGGACGACCCGCTTCTCGCGCTTCTTGCGAAACTCTTTCTTGCGCTTCGAGGTTTTTGCCGCCGCTGCTGCGGCTGCTCCGCCTGGCGCTGCCGCTGCGTCTTTCGGTTCTTTTGCCACGCTGTCTCTCTCCTGACTTGCCCTGCTGCGATTCTGAGTTACTACGATTTACTTACCGGCTCTTACTTGCGAGCCGCGATCTTCTTCGCTGCTACCGCGCCCTTCCGCGGACCCTTTCGCGTGCGCGCATTGGTGTGCGTGCGCTGCCCGCGAACCGGCAAGTTGCGGCGGTGACGAATCCCGCGGTACGCCTGGATTTCAATCAGGCGGCGGATGTTCATCTGCTGCTCTTTGCGCAGGTCGCCTTCGATGCGTCCTTCCGATTCGATCGCCGCGCGAATCGCGGTCAGTTCGTCTTCGGTCAGGTCCTTGATTTTCTTAGTGTGGTCGACGTTGGCCTTCAAAGCGAGCGCCTTCGCGCGCGCCTGGCCGATTCCATAAATCGCCGTCAATCCAATCCACAGCCGCTTGTTCGGCGGCAAATCTACGCCTGCAACACGAGCCATAATTTTCTCCCTAACCCTGGCGCTGCCGGTGCTTGGCGTTGGTGCAGATCACGCGCACTACGCCGCGCCGATGAACCACTTTGCACTTCATGCAGATTTTCTTTACCGATGCCCGAACCTTCATTTTCTTTCTCCAGCTTGCCCGCCTCGTTCCTGCTGCAAACGACAGCGTCCGATAGCGCAGGGCCGTCTACTTGTATCTGTAAACGATCCGTCCGCGCGTCAGGTCGTAGGGCGAAAGTTCCACCGCCACGCGATCGCCTGACAGAATGCGGATGAAGTTCTTCCGCATCTTTCCTGAAATATGCGCCAGCACCTGGTGCTTGTTCTCCAGCTCCACGCGAAACATCGCGTTCGGCAACGGCTCGATCACGGTGGCCATCACTTCGATGGCGTCTTCCTTCCCGCTCGAATCGCCCGGCTTCTTCACTTTCTGCTCTGGCCGTCTTTGCATGCGCTCCCAGGTCTTGCTGTTCCGAAACTCTTAATCTTGTTTCCCGCTACCTATTAGATGCTTCCGGGATTCACCAAACCGGCCCGGCTGCTTCTTTCGGCCGCGTCAGAATCCAGGGCCCGTTCTTCGTAACTGCCACCGTATGTTCGAAATGCGCCGAATCGCTGCCGTCCGTCGTTACCGCCGTCCAATCATCGGCCAGCACCCTTACGCCCGGTCCGCCGGTATTCACCATCGGCTCGATCGCCAGGACCATTCCTTCCTGCAATCTTGCCCCATGCCCCGGTGATCCGTAATTCGGCAGCTGCGGATCTTCATGCATCTTGGTTCCAATGCCGTGCCCCACGAATTCCCGCACCACCGAAAACCCGCTCTTTTCCACCCATTGCTGCACGGCGGCCGAAACATCGCCCAACCGGTTTCCCGGCCGGACTTTATCGATGGCCTGCTCCAGCGATTCGCGCGTCACTCGCAACAGCTTCTCGCGCGCCGGGCTTACTTTTCCCACCGGAACCGTCAGCGCCGCGTCGCCAAAATACCCTTCCAGCTCCACTCCGAAATCCATTGAAAGAATGTCGCCTTCTTTCAATTTCCGCGCCGCCGAAGGAATCCCGTGCACCACTTCCTGGTTGATCGAAGTGCACACCGAACCCGGATACCCGCGATAGCCCTTGAACGCCGCCTTGGCCTTGTGCTCGATGGTGTAGGCTTCGGCGAATTCGTCCAGATCCTTCGTCGAAATTCCCGGCTTCACCATCTTGCGCATCTCGGCCAACGCGCCGTATACCACCTGGCCTGCGCGATACATCTTTTCCAGTTCCGACTGCGATTTACAGACGACCATCGCTTCCCGCCGCGCGCTTCAGAATCTCGTTCAGCGCCCGCGTTACCTCATTCACTGCCGCGCCGCCATCCACCGACTGCAAAGTCCCGTGGCCCCGGTAATAATCCGCCAGCGGCAAAGTCTGTTTCTGGTACGCCGCGAATCGTTCCTTCACAATTTCCGGCCGGTCGTCCGCTCGCTGGATCAGCTTGCCGCCATCGTTATCGCAAATCCCGGCGACTTTCGGCGCCCGCTCGTAAATATTGTACGTCTCGCCGCCCACGCTGCAGGTCCACCGGCCCGCCACCCGCTTCAGCAAGGTTTCCGGGTTGACCATGAACTCGATCACCAGCGGCTTGCCAAATCCCCGCCGCTGCAGAATGTCGTCCAGCTTTTCGGCCTGCGGTATCGTCCTCGGAAATCCGTCGAAGATGAATCCGCTGGTGCAGTCCGGCCGCTTCAGCCGCTCTTCCACCATTCCCAGCACCAACTCGTCCGGCACCAGGTCGCCGCGCTCCATGATCGGCTTGGCCCGCAGGCCCAATTCCGTGCCGCGCGTTACCGCGTCGCGCAACATGTCGCCGGTCGAAAGATGCGGCAGGCTCAGCTCGGCTGAAATCCGCTCGGCCTGAGTGCCTTTTCCCGCTCCCGGAGGCCCTAGAAAAATCAGAGCCAGCTTCGCGGTAATCTTGTTCGGCGACAATCCCACGTCGTTAGCTGCGGCGCCCACGCACTCGGCCCTTGCGCACGAAACCGTCGTAGTTCCTCATCACCAGCTGCGCTTCGAGTTGCTGCACCGTATCCATCGCCACGCCGACCACGATCAGCAGCGAAGTACCGCCAAAATAAAACTGCACATTCAAGCCGGACAAAATGAAGCGCGGCATATGCACATCAAACCAGTTTCCGATCAGCGGCAAATGCTGCAAATGGATTCCGGCGATCATCCATTCCGGCAGCAGGCAAACGATCGCCAGGTACACGCCGCCCACGAACGTCAACCGCGTCAAAATCCGGTTGATGTGGTCCGAAGTATTGCGCCCGGGCCGGATGCCTGGAATGAATCCGCCGTATTTGCGCATGTTGTCGGCCAGCTCGGTGGGATTGAAAATAATGCCCACGTAGAAAAACGCAAAAAAGATGATCAGCGTCACGTAGATCAAAGTGTAGAGCGGCTCGCCCCACTTGATCGCGTTCGCAAACTTGGTGAACGCCGGCGACTTGGCCGCGAAGAACAGCGCCAAAGTCTGCGGAAAAGTCAGCAGCGAACTCGCGAAAATCGGAGGAATCACTCCGCCCGAATTCACGCGCAGCGGCAGATACGTCATCTGCCCGCCCATTACTTTCCGCCCCATCACCCGCTTGGCGTACTGCACCGGAATGCGCCGTTGCCCGCCTTCCACGAATACGATGAACGCCACCACCGCCAGCATCAGCGCAATCAGCAGCAGAATCGCAATCGGCGTGAACGAGCCCCACTCCTGCGTCACCGCTTTCAGATACAAATCATGTACCGCGTTCGGCAAGCCCACCACGATGCCCGCGAAAATAATCAGCGACATCCCGTTGCCGATGCCGCGCTCGCTGATCTGCTCGCCCAGCCACATGATGAACGCTGAACCAGTAGTCAGCGTCAGCATGGTCATCAAAATAAACCGCGGTCCCGGGTGATACACCAGCGGCGTCGCGTTCAAGCTCTGCCGCGTCAGCGTTTCCGCGATCGTGAACGACTGGAACAAGCTCAAAATAATCGTCAGGTAGCGCGTGTACTGCGTGATCTTGCGCCGGCCCAGTTCGCCTTCTTTCTGCAAGCGTTCCAGGTAAGGCCACACCACTACCATCAACTGCAAAATAATCGAGGCCGTGATGTACGGCATGATGCCCAGCGCGAAAATCGTCAGCCGGCGCAAATTTCCGCCGCTGAACAAATCGATCAATCCCAACACCGAGCCTTGCCCCTGCTGGAACATCTGCTGCAGCAATTCGGTGTTAATCCCCGGAGTCGGAATGTGTCCGCCCAGGCGATACACCGCCAGCAAGCCCAGCGTGAACAGCACGCGATTGCGCAGGTCGGGCGTGCTGAAAATGTTCCGGATTGCTAGAAGCAGCTTATTCATTGAATGATTTCGACCTTGCCGCCCGCGGCGGTAATCTTTTCTTCCGCCGACTTGCTGAACGCGTGCGCCCGCACCGTCAGCGCTACCTTCAATTCGCCTGTGCCCAGAATCTTCACGCCTTCGCGCTTCACCCGCAGCACGCCCAGGCCGAAGAGCAATTCCGGCGAAATCGTTTCGCCCGCTTCGAAGGCATTCAGCATATCCACGTTCACCACCGCGTAGGTCGTCGAATCCGGCGCCGAAAATCCGCGCTTCGGCAAACGCCGGTGCAGCGGCATCTGTCCGCCTTCAAAACCCGGCCGCCGCGAATATCCTCGGCGTGATTGCTGTCCCTTGTTTCCCGCGCCCGAAGTCTTGCCCATCTTCGAGCCCATGCCGCGGCCCACGCGCACCTTGCGGTGCCGCGAACCTTTCGGCGGTTTCAAATTCGATAGTGTCGGTTTCTCAGCCATCCCTTACTCCTCGATCCTGACCAAATGATGCACGCGCGCGATCATGCCCCGAATCGACGGCGTATCTTCCACTTCCAAAACTTGCTGCATGCGGCGGAATCCCAGGCCGCGAACCGTCTGGCGCATCGGACGCGGGCAGCCGATGAAACTCACCACCCACTTGATCTGCAACTTTCCTGCTTTCTTCTCGGTCTTGACCTTCGGCTTCTTGACCGTATGCCGCGTGTGATTCGGCTTCGAGATCTTGTTCATGTCGTTATGCGTGCCCTAGTGATACAACCTAGGAGGCAGTCGCCTCCTCCGCAATTTTCCCGCGGCCTTCCGCTACCTTGGCCGCATCCTTCAAATGCATCAGCGCGTCGAACGTCGCCTTGATCACGTTGTGCGGGTTCGAAGTGCCCAAACTCTTGGTCAGCACGTTCTGAATTCCCGCGACCTCCATCACCGCGCGCACTGCGCCACCGGCGATGATTCCCGTGCCTTCCGGCGCGGGCTTCAGCAGCACCTGGCCCGAACCGTAACGTCCCAGCACCTGGTGCGGAATGGTTGAGCCCTTCATGTTCAGCTTGACCATGTTCTTCTTCGCCGATTCGATCGCCTTGCGGATGGCCATGGGCACTTCTTTGGCTTTGCCCATCCCGAATCCTGCGTGGCCGCCCTGGTCGCCCACTACTACCAGCGCCGAGAAGCTGAGGTTCTTGCCGCCCTTCACGACTTTCGTGCAGCGGTTGATCGATACCACCTGATCTTTAAGGTTCGCCTGATTGGTTTCCACCGAACGGCGGACCGACAACGAGTCTTTGAGCTCTTGTTTCGACATAAGCGTTTTAGAACTTCAAGCCCGCCTCTCGGGCTGCTTCCGCGAGCGCCTTCACGCGCCCGTGATATTGATAACCGCCGCGGTCGTAAACCACCTTGTCCACGCCCTTTTCCTTGGCGCGCTCCGCGATCGCTTTCCCCACTACCTTGGCCGCAGCAATGTTTCCGCCGCCCTTGATGCCCTTCTTCACTTCCGCATCCAGCGAGCTGGCCGACGCCAGCGTGCGTCCGGTCTGATCGTCCACCACCTGCGCGCGAATGTGCTTCGACGTGCGGTGCACGCACAATCGCGGACGTTCCGTCGTTCCCGCCAATGTCTGCCGCGTGCGCACGTGAATGCGCCGGCGGTGCGCTTGCCTCGATAACCTTCGTACAGGTGCTGCCAATTTCGTTCTCCTCTGGGCTTGCGCCGATTACGCTGCGTCTACAACTACGCCGCGGACTTCGCGCCAGCCTTGCCAGCCTTCTTCTTCAAGCGTTCGCCGGTAATGCGCACGCCCTTCTGCTTGTAAGGATCCGGTGGACGCAGCGCGCGCAAATTCGCCGCTACCTGCCCAACCTGGCCCTTGTCCGCACCTGAAACCACCATGTGCGTTTGCTTCTCGATCACGATCGTGATGCCTTCCGGAATCGGAAATTCGATCGGGTGCGAATACCCCAGCGCCAGCGCCACGTTCTTGCCTTTCACTTCCGCGCGGTAGCCGACGCCCACAATGTCCAGATCCTTCTTGAATCCGGTCGTAACTCCGATCACTGCGTTCGCCACCAGAGCCCGCGCCAGGCCGTGCAGCGCCCGTTGATCTTCGGAATCGCGCTTGGCCACCAGCGTCGCGTCTTTTTGCTCGAAGCGGATTCCGCCCGGAACGCGCACGTGCATCTTGCCCTTCGGCCCTTGCACGTCCACCGCGCCGGCCTGGATCTGAATCTTTACGCCCGCAGGCACCGGAATAATCTTGTTTCCAATTCGCGACATGGCTTTACCAGACCTCGCACATGATTTCGCCGCCGATTCCGGCTTTGCGCGCCGACGATCCGGTCATCAAACCCTTGGGCGTCGACACAATCGAGATTCCCATCCCGCCCACTACCTGGCGGATGTCCGTCTTGCCTACGTAGCGCCGCGAACCCGGACGCGAGACGCGCTTCAAGTCGGTAATCACGCTGCGGCGGTCGGGCGTGTAGCGCAGGAAAACGCGCAGCGTCTTCTTCGCTTTCTGCTCTTCCACCACTTTGTAATTCGCCAGATAGCCTTCTTCCTTCAAAATGCGCGCCAGCTCGATCTTCAGCTTCGAAGACGGCATGTCCACGCGCGAATGCTTGGCGCGCGAAGCGTTGCGCACTCGGGTCAACAAATCTGCGATCGGATCAGTATTCATTCTTCCTCGTCTTTATCTTTCGCTGCCCACTGCGAATCTCGAATCCCAAAAACTACCAGCTCGACTTGGTCACTCCGGGAATCTCGCCCTTCAGCGCGAATCCGCGGAAACAGATACGGCACATCTCGAACTTGCGCAGGAACGCGCGCGGCCGTCCGCAAATCCTGCAGCGGTTGCGCCAGCGGACCTTGAACTTCGGCGTCTTCTTCTGCTTGGCGAATTGTGCGGTTCGTCCCATAGCTCTTGAATCTCCTTATTCCCGCTCGCTCGCGCGCTTAGGCGCGGAGCGGCACTCCCAGCTGCTTCAGCAGCTCGCGTCCTTCTTCATCGTTGCGGGCCGAAGTCGTGATGGTGATGTTCATGCCCTTGATTTTGTCTACCCGCGTGTAATCGATCTCCGGAAATACCAGCTGATCCTTCAATCCCAGCGTGTAATTCCCGCGCCCGTCGAACGAGTTCGGCGGCAGGCCTTTGAAGTCCCGCACGCGCGGCAGCACCACCGACGAAAGCCGGTCGAGAAATTCGTACATGCGCTCGCCACGTAACGTCACCATGCAGCCGATCGGCATGCCTTTGCGGATTTTGAAGTTCGCAATCGACTTCTTGGCCCGGGTAATCACCGGCTTCTGACCCGTGATCTGTCCCAGCTCGGCCGCAGCCGTATCCAGCAGCTTTACGTTCGCGCTCGCTTCGCCCAATCCGATGTTCACCGTAACCTTCTTCACGTGCGGCACGGCCATCGTGTTGGTCAGGTTGAAGCGCTTCTGTAGCGCTGGCACGCCTTCTTTTCTGAACTTGTCATGCAAACGCGTAATCATCTGTCGCCCTTAACCTCGTTCTTCGAATTCTTAATTCTCAAACGTGCTGTCGCAACGACGGCAACTGCGCACTTTCTTTCCGTCCGGCAGCTCGGTATGTCCCACGCGTGTCGGCTTGCCGCATCCCGGGCAGACCAGCATCACGTTTGATACGTTTACCGGCCCTTCCTTCTCCAAAATTCCGCCCTTGATGTTCTTCGACGGATTTGGCCGAGTGTGCTTCTTCATGATGTTGGCGTGCTCGACCGTGACCGTCCGGTTCCACTGGTTCACCGAAAGAACTTTTCCGGTCTTGCCCTTCGAACGCCCGCTCATCACCTTGACCAAATCGCCGTGACGAATGCCCGATGCCGCTGGTTTTTCTTGTATTTTTCTCATGGCCCCTACCACACTTCCGGAGCGAGCGAGACGATCTTGGTGAACTTCTTCTCGCGCAGCTCGCGGGCGACTGGCCCGAAAACGCGCGTGCCAATCGGCTCGTTCGCGTCGTTAATTAGCACTGCCGCGTTATCGTCGAACCGGATGTACGTTCCATCCTTGCGGCGCTGTTCTTTTCTGGTCCGTACCACGACCGCTTTCACTACCGTGCCTTTCTTGACCTGCGTGTCCGGCGTCGCTTCTTTCACCGCTGCGGTGATAATGTCGCCCAGGCCCGCCGTCAATCCCGCGTCTCCGCCTACCGGCAGAATGCAGGTCAACTGTCGTGCGCCCGAATTATCGGCCACCGTCAGCCATGTTCGCATCTGTACCATTGCGTTGCTCCCCTTGAAACCAGTCGAACTCTGCTTACTTGAATCCCGAACTACGCTACGCGCGTCGAGCGCTGCAGCACTTCCTTCAAACGCCACCGCTTCAGCTTGGACAGCGGCCGCGTCGAAACAATCTGCACCGTGTCGCCAACCTTCGCTTCGCCGGTCTCGTCATGCGCGTAATACTTCTTCGCGTGCCGCACGACCCGGTGATACAGCGGATGCTGCACCGCGCGCGTCACCTTCACCACGATGGTCTTCTGCATCTTGGTGCTGGTCACTACGCCCTGCAATTCCTGCCGCACGCCGCGTTCGTGAACCGTTTCGGTCGCCGCCGCCGTTGTTACTGGCGCCGCCGGCTTCGCTCCTGCCGTTTCCTTTTCCATTACGCCTTCCTCAATTCAGACTCGCGCAGCAACGTCTTGATCCGCGCGAAATCGCGCTTGGCTTCCCGCAGCTTGGTCAACCCTTCCGCCTGCCCCGTGGACAGCTGAAAACGCAGGCGGAAAATCTGCTCGGCGAGCTCGCCCTGACGCGTTTCGAGCTCGCTCTTGTTCAATTCGCGATACTTCGCGATTCCTGCCGGCTTACGATCCGCCATTACAGTTCCTCCGCCCGGCTCACAAACTTCGTCCGGATCGGCAGCTTGTGCGAAGCGAGTCGCATCGCCTGCTGCGCCGATGCTAGATCCACGCCGGCCATCTCGAACATCACTCGGCCGGGCTTGACCACCGCCACCCACTTCTCCGGTGGACCTTTGCCCTTACCCATTCTGGTTTCCGCCGGCTTCTTGGTGTACGGCTTGTCCGGGAAAATCCGAATCCACAATTTTCCGCCGCGCTTGATGAACCGCGTAATCGCCACGCGCGAGGCCTCAATCTGCCGGTCGGTAATCCAGGCCGGCTCGAGCGCCTTCAATCCGTACTCGCCAAACGCCAGCGCTCCGCCGCGCCAGGCTTTGCCTGTACGCCGCCCGCGCTGCTGCTTGCGGTACTTTACTTTTTTCGGCATCAACATAATGGTTCGACCGTGTCCTTGATCTTGCGAAACTCACTACCGAAATCTTAGGAAGCTTTTGCTTCCTTCACTGCCTTGGTGCCACGCGCCGGAATCTTTTCGCCCTGATAGATCCAGCACTTCACGCCGATAACGCCGTAGGTGGTATGCGCTTCCGCGGTTCCGAAATCGATGTCCGCGCGCAGCGTTTGCAACGGCAACCGCCCCTGCAAATACCATTCTTTACGCGCGATTTCCGCGCCGTTCAAACGACCGGCCACGCGTACCTTGATGCCCTTGCAGCCAAAACGCAGTGCCGAATCCACCGCCTTACGCATCGCCCGGCGGAACGCCACCCGCTTTTCCAATTGCAACGCAATCGATTCCGCCACCAAATGCGCGTCCAGCTCCGGACGGTGGACTTCCTGAATGTCGATATGCACTTCGCGGTTGGTGCGTTTCTGCACGTCGGCCTTCAGCTTGTCGATTTCCGAGCCTTTGCGGCCGATAATGATTCCAGGACGCGCGGTGTAAATGCGCACCACCAGCTTATTCGCCGCTCGCTCGACGTCGATTCCACTGATGCCCGCCGACTTCAGCTTCTCGGTCAGCACCTTGCGCAACTGCACGTCTTCGTACAACAAATCGGCGTAATCTTTCTTCGCGAACCAGCGCGACTTCCAGCCCTTGTTGTAGCCCAGCCGAAAACCGTACGGATGTGTTTTCTGCCCCAAACTGCCCTCCTGCTGCTTCGTTATCTGTACCGCTAAACTTGTCTAAACTTGTCCAACCTGGTCTTAGACCGGCCTTACTTCTTTTTCTTCGGCTGTTGCTTCGCTCGCTGTTGTTCGATCGTCTTGCGCGCCTTGCGAATCGCGCCCTTCACGCCCTTGGACTGTTGCGCCTCATCGACTGCCGCAGCCATGCGCCCAGCTACCGCCCGCTGATGCTCGCTCACTTCCACCACGATGTGGCTGGTACGCTTCTGATAACGAAAACCGCGGCCCATCGGCGCCGGACGCATGCGCTTCCAGCGCGGACCTTCGTTCACGTAGCAAGTCGTCACATACAGCTGATCGACGTCCAGCGTCTCGCTCGCATCTTCGGCCTTGCGCTCGGCGTTCGCGATCGCGCTGCGCAACACCTTCTCGATATCCTTCGCTACCCGCTTCTTGGTGAAACGCAGCGTGTGCAGCGCTTCTTCCGCGCGGCGCCCGCGAATCAAATCAATAACCAGGCGCGCCTTCTGTGGCGAGACTCGCGAATACCGTGCCTTGGCGATCCCCTCAATCTGTGTCGGTGCTTGTATTGCCGTAGCCATCTGTTATTTCCCTTTTTCTAAAACTTTATAGGCGCTAGCGCCTGCTTACGATTTCGTCGCCGGAGCCGCTGCTGCCGCCGGAGCTGCCGAAGCCGCCGCGCGCTCCAGCGCTGCCTTTACCGCATGGCCTTTGAACGTCCGCGTCGGCGCGAATTCGCCGAGCTTGTGCCCGATCATCTGTTCGGTGATGTACACCGGAATAAACTTTTTGCCGTTATGCACCGCCAGCGTGTGGCCGATCATGTCCGGCAGAATCGTCGAACGCCGCGACCAGGTCTTCAGCACTTTCTTCTCGTTCCGCGCATTCAAACCTTCCACCTTCTTGCGCAAGTGCTCGTCGATGAATGGTCCCTTCTTTAGTGAACGTGGCATCTCTAACCTATCCCTCTACCCTGCGCATTTTGATCCACTGCGCTCGGCGTACCCGCTTGAAGCCCCGTACCGGACCGGAAACCCGGTGCGATACCGTGCAGAACGGGCAAACAAATCGAGTGCCCTGCGCGTTCTGCGTCGTTTCCACAATGACCGCCCAACCCGCCCGGCACAGCCGGAACTGAATCTGCGGCGCTGGAATCAGCTTCGAAACTTTTGCTGCGACTTTCGCCGCCGGCTTTGCTGCTCGCTTCGCCACTCGCCGCGGCGCTGCTTTTCTGGCCCGCGCTGCCCTGCGTGTTGCCGGGCGTGCTGCCCGCCGTGTTGATCTTCGAGACGTCCGTGAGGCTGCCATCGGTTTCGCTCCTGAAACAACTGCTCGCGTCTTGCTAAAACTTTACTTGCTGCGCCGCTCGACGATCATCCGGTCGCTCGGCCGCTTCTTCCGGGTCTTGGCTCCCAACGTCGGGAAGCCCCACGGTGTCTGCGGATGGTTACCCTTCACGCGGCCTTCACCGCCGCCGTGCGGATGGTCTACCGGGTTCATCGCCACGCCGCGGTTGGTCGGACGACGTCCGTGCCAGCGCGTGCGTCCCGCCTTGCCGTAGGTCACGTTTTCGTGATCCAAATTTCCCAGCTGCCCCACCGTCGCCATGCAATTGATGCTGAACTTGCGTACTTCGCCCGAAGGCAGCTTGACCAGCGCGAAATCGCCTTCTTTGCTCATCAGCTGCGCCGCGCCGCCCGCCGAACGCACCACTTGCCCGCCTTTTCCTGGCTGCAGTTCGAGGTTGTGAATCATGGTGCCGGGAGGAATGTGCTGAATGGTCAGCGCATTGCCCGGCAGAATTTCAGCCGTCGGTCCGTTGAGCACGGTCATGCCGACTTCCAAGCCCACCGGCTGCAAAATGTAACGCTTCTCGCCGTCCGCGTAGTGCAGCAGCGCAATGCGCGCCGAACGGTTCGGGTCGTATTCGATGGCCGCGACCTTCGCCGGGATTCCCGTTTTCTCGCGGCGGAAATCGACCTGACGATACTTCTGCGCGTGGCCGCCACCGCGGTGCCAGGCGGTAATTTCGCCGTGCGAATTGCGTCCGCCGGTCCGCTTCTGCGATTCGGTCAACGACTTTTCCGGCGTCTGCTTGGTGATCTCGCTCTTATCGAGCATGGTCAGAAAGCGTCGTGACGGTGTGTACGGCTTGAATGTCTTAATTGGCATCGGTGCCTCTACTTACCCCTTGCTTGCGCTCGACTGCTTGAATTCTCGATCGTAATTCCAGGTCCCAACTGCTGCTGCCTAAACGTTCTCCGCGTACTCGATCATCTTTTCGCCTGCGGCTAACCGCACATACGCTTTCTTCCAGTCGCTGCGAAAGCCTTCGGCGCGCCCGCGGCGGCGAAACTTACCGTGAAAAATCGCGGTGCGCACGTGATCCACTTTCACCTTGAACACGCGCTGCACGGCTTCTTTGATCTCGGTCTTGGTCGCATCCTTCGCGACTTCGAAGACCACGGTGTGCTGCGTTTCTTTCACCCCGAGACCTTTCTCGGTGATGATCGGCCGCTTGATAATCTGATAAACCCGGTTCTCCATCGCTTAACCCTTCTTCGCTTTGGGCTTGGACTTGGTTTCTTTCTTCGCCGCCGGCTTTTTTGCCGCTGATTTCGCTTCAGCTTTCGCCGGAGCCTTGGCTGCCGGTTTCGCCGCTGGAGCCGCTTCTTTCTTCGCCGCCGGAGCTGCCTGGATCTGTACCGGCATTTCCGGTGCCGTCGCCGATAGCGAACGCGTCAACCGTGCTACCGCTTCACGCGACAACATCACATGCTCGTGACGCATCAAGTCGTACGGCTCGAGCGCATTCGGCGGTACCAGCGTTACGCCCGCAATGTTCCGGCTGGCTCGGTCGAGATTTACATTCTCGCCCGACTCCACAATCAAAAACGAATTGTGCTTGTCGTTCAGTTTGCCCAGCGCCTGGCGGAACGGCTTGGTCTTGTGCGAATCGAGTTCCCAGCCATCTACCACCGTCAGTTTCTGTTCCGCGAACTTGGCCGAAAGCGCCGAACGCAGCGCGCCCAGAATCATTTTCTTGGGCAGCGCGTAATCGTAGCTGCGCGGGACAGGTCCGTGCACCGTGCCGCCGTGGCGCCATAGCGGCGACCGGATCGAACCGACACGCGCGCGGCCCGTGCCCTTCTGCTTCCACAGCTTCTTGCCCGAGCCCGAAACTTCGCTCTTGTCTTTGGTCTTGTGCGTTCCGGCGCGCTCGCCCGCCAGATGGTGCCGCACCGCTTCGTGCAGCAGGTTCTGGTTGATCTTCACGCCGAACACATCGTCCGCCAGCTCAAGCTGGCCGACTTTCTTTCCTTCCAGATTCATCACGTCCACAACAGGCATCGTTTCGTCTCTTTACCGGCCGTTTGGGCCTCGAAAATTGCTTCTACAGATGTGCTTTGGCCTTGCGAATAAAAATGTAAGCTCCGGCCGGACCCGGCACGGCGCCGCGCACCAGCAACAGATTTTCTTCGGAATCCACTTTCACCACTTTCAGGTTCTTGCAGGTCTTGCGCTCGTGGCCCATGTGTCCCGGCATGTGCTGTCCCTTCCACACCCGCGAAGGGAACGAGCTCGCGCCGATGCCGCCTGGCGCGCGGTGGAACATCGAACCGTGGCTCGCGTCGCCGCCGCGGAAGTGCCAGCGCTTCACGCCGCCCTGAAACCCTTTGCCCTTGCTGACCCCAGTGACATCCACCAGCTCGCCGATCGCGAAATTTTCCACCAGCACGCGGTCGCCGGACTTGGCTTCGTCCTTCGAATCTTCGATCTTGATCTCGTGCAGGTATCGCAGCGGAGCCACGTTCGCCTTCTTGAAGTGACCGGTGCGCGCCTTGTTCACCCGCTGCGGCTTGATGAATTCCACCAGGCCCAGCTGCACCGCGTCGTAGCCGTCGTGCTGCTTGGTCCGGCGCTGCACCACCACGCACGGGCCGGCCTGCAGCACCGTGCACGGTACCGCCGTGCCGTCTTCCGCGAAAACTTGGGTCATCCCCAACTTGATTCCGAGTATGCCGTTGACCGCCATTTCGTTCGCCAGTTCCTTCCGCCCCAGTTAAAAGCGGCTCAATTTCGTTCTAGCCACTAGCCACCAGCGACTAGCCACTGCCTTTGCTACCCAACTAAGTCTTGCTACTTGCCCGTGTGCTCGCGGCCAAACGCCTTGATCTCGACATCCACGCCCGGCGGCAGATCCAGCTTCATCAACGCGTCCACCGTGTCCGGAGTCGGTTCGAGAATGTCGATCAAACGCTTGTGCGTGCGCATTTCAAACTGTTCGCGCGACTTCTTGTCGACGTGCGGCGAACGCAACACCGTCCACCGGTTGATGACCGTCGGCAGAGGAATCGGCCCCGCCACATCCGCGCCGGTGCGCTTCGCCGTGTCCACAATCTCTTTGGTCGATTGATCGAGAATGCGGTGATCGTACGCCTTCAAACGGATTCGTATTTTTTCGCCGTTAGACATTATTCGATGATCTCGGCGACCGCGCCGGCTCCTACGGTGTGTCCGCCTTCGCGAATCGCGAAGCGCAAACCCTTCTCCAATGCTACCGGCGTGATCAACGTGATCTCGCACGAAATGTTGTCGCCCGGCATCACCATCTCCACTCCATCCGGCAACTTCACGTCGCCCGTCACGTCCGTGGTCCGGAAATAAAACTGCGGACGGTAGCCAGTGAAGAACGGCGTATGACGGCCGCCCTCTTCCTTAGTCAAAACGTACGCCTCGGCCTTGAACTTGGTGTGCGGCGTGATTGAGCCGGGCTTGGCCAAAACCTGGCCGCGCTCGACTTCATCTTTTTCCGTGCCGCGCAGCAGGAGGCCGACGTTGTCGCCCGCCATGCCTTCATCCAGCAGCTTGCGGAACATTTCGATCCCGGTCACCGTCTTCTTCATCGTCGGACGGAAACCTACGATCTCAACTTCCTCGCCAACCTTCACTTTGCCGCGCTCGATTCTTCCAGTCACCACCGTGCCACGGCCTGAAATCGAGAAAATATCTTCGATCGGCATGGCGAACGGCTTATCAATGTCACGAACCGGCTGCGGAATGTTCTTGTCCACCGCTTCCATCAATTCGATGATCGACGCTTCCCACTTCGGATCGCCTTCGAGTGCCTTCAGCGCCGAGCCGCGGACCACCGGCAAGGTGTCGCCCGGATACTGGTAGCTCTTCAAGAGTTCGCGTACTTCGAGTTCGACCAGTTCCAGCAATTCCGGATCGTCGACCATGTCGCACTTGTTCAGAAACACGCAGATATAAGGCACGCCTACCTGACGCGCCAAAAGAATGTGTTCACGAGTCTGCGGCATCGGACCATCGGTCGCCGCTACCACCAGAATCGCGCCGTCCATCTGCGCCGCGCCGGTGATCATGTTCTTCACATAATCCGCGTGGCCCGGGCAATCGATGTGCGCGTAGTGCCGGTTGGGCGTCTCGTATTCCACGTGCGACACCGCAATCGTGATGCCGCGCTCGCGCTCTTCCGGCGCGTTATCGATCGAATCAAACGCCCGGAACGCCACCTTCGGGTTGTTCTTCGACAATACTTTGGTGATCGCCGCCGTCGACGTCGTTTTTCCGTGGTCGATGTGACCAATCGTCCCGATATTCACATGCGGCTTATTTCGCTCGAATTTCTCTTTCGCCATTTCGCTATCTGCTCCCGTGTCGCGCCGCTCTCAGCTTGCGGCTCGTCACCTTTCTAAAGTTATCGTTTCGGCTTGTCGCCGTTCTTCTTACCCATGATTTCTTCGGCCACGTTGTTCGGCGCCTGCTCGTAATGCGAAAAGTGCATGGTGAAACTTCCGCGGCCCTGGGTCCGGCTGCGAATTTCCGTGGCGTAACCGAACATGGTCGACAGCGGCACCAGCACGTTGATAATTTCGGTTCCGCCGCGCGATTCGCGTCCCTGCATCTGTCCGCGCCGTGAGTTCAGATCCGCAATCACCGGTCCCATGTAGTCTTCCGGGACCACGACTTCCACCCGCATGATCGGTTCGAGCAGTTTCGGATTGGCTTTCTTGCAAGCATCCTTGAATGCCATCGAACCCGCAATTTTGAACGCCATTTCCGAGCTGTCTACGTCGTGGTAGCTGCCGTCGGTCAAAACCACCGCCGCGTCAACCATTTCGTAACCGGCCAGAATTCCGGTTTCCATCGCCTCGCGAATGCCGTCTTCAATCGGCTTGATGAATTCGCGCGGCACCGATCCGCCTACGACCTTGTCGATGAACAGCAAGCGATGCTCTTTGTCGAAGCTGTACTTGCTGCCCTTGCCGCCGCCAATGTTCTTGGCCAGCTCGGCGAGTTCTTCTTCCGACAACTCGTGCATGTCGTCGTGGCTGGATTGCGGAAGTGGGACCAGCCGGATCACCGCGTGTCCGTATTGGCCGCGTCCGCCGGTCTGCTTGATATATTTCCCTTCGCCTTCCGCCTCTCGCAAAATCGTCTCGCGGTACGCCACCTGCGGCCGGCCTACATTGGCCTGCACGCCGAATTCGCGCATCATGCGGTCGACGATAATTTCCAAGTGCAGCTCGCCCATGCCCGCGATCAACGTCTGATTCGTTTCGTGATCGGTATGCATGCGGAACGTCGGATCTTCCTGGCCCAGCTTGCCCAGAGCGATGCCCATCTTTTCCTGGTCCGCTTTGGTCTTGGGCTCGATCGCCACCTGAATGACCGGTGCCGGAAAATCGATGTTCTCGAGCACTACCGGTTTATCTTCGTCGCACAACGTATCGCCCGTGGTTACGTTCTTCAATCCGACGCACGCGGCGATGTCGCCTGCTTCGATCGAATCAATTTCTTCGCGCTTGTTCGCGTGCATGCGCAACAAACGGCCGATGCGCTCGCGCGTCTTGCGCGTCGAGTTGTAAACGTTTTGCCCCGCTTTCAGCACGCCGGAATAAACGCGAATGTAAGTCACGTGCCCGACGAACGGGTCGGTCATGATCTTGAACGCCAACGCCGAAAACGGCTCGTCATCCGAAGCACTGCGCATCAAAGTCTCGCCGCCGTTCGGATCTTTGCCTTCCACCGGAGGAACGTCCGAAGGCGCCGGAAGGAAATCAATCACCGCATCCAGCAGCGGCTGCAAACCCTTGTTCTTGAACGCCGATCCCGCCAGCACTGGAACCAACTTCAAAGCAATCGTCGATTTCCGCAAAGACGCGCGCAATTCCGCGGCGGTAATCTTGGTCTGCTCCAGATACTTGTGCATGATCGCGTCATCGTGCTCGGCGATGTACTCAACCACTTTCTCGCGATGCTCTTTGTAAAACTCCGGCGTCAGGCCGGAAAACTTGACCGCCACTCCGACCGCCGGATGCGCGGCCAAATACTCCGCATCCCACAGACTTTCGAGCGATATCGTTTCGTATTCCGCGCCCAGCGTTTCGTCCTTCCAGATAATGGCGCGCTCTTCCAGAAAGTCGATCACGCCGATGAAATTATCTTCTTTGCCGATCGGGAATTGCACCGGCACCGGATGCGCCGAAAGTCTCTGCCGCATGGTGCGAACCGAATGATCGAAATCCGCGCCAATCCGG
Organism: uncultured Acidobacteriota bacterium; assembly: GCA_963711325.1. Taxonomy (GTDB): domain Bacteria; phylum Acidobacteriota; class Terriglobia; order Acidiferrales; family UBA7541; genus Palsa-295. The sequence goes on from CAVQDR010000003.1 coordinate 2,090,194, forward strand.
TCCATCTTGTTGATGAACGCAATGCGCGGCACGCGATACTTGTCCGCTTGGCGCCACACCGTTTCCGACTGCGGCTGTACGCCCGCTACCGCATCAAAAATCGCTACCGCGCCGTCCAGCACGCGCAGCGAACGCTCCACTTCCACCGTGAAGTCCACGTGGCCCGGCGTATCGATAATGTTGATCCGGTATTTCTTGTCGAAGCGGGTCCAGGAAGCCGTCGTCGCCGCGGACGTAATCGTGATTCCGCGCTCGCGCTCCTGCTCCATCCAATCCATGACCGTCGTGCCTTCGTGCACTTCGCCAATCTTGTAAGTCACGCCGGTATAGAAAAGAATGCGCTCGGTCGACGTGGTTTTTCCCGCGTCAATGTGCGCCATGATCCCGATGTTCCGGGTCTGATCGAGTTGTACCAAACGTGGCATGGGCCTGTAGGATTCGTGCTACCAGCGATAGTGCGCGAAAGCCTTGTTCGCTTCCGCCATGCGGTGCACGTCCTCCTTTTTCTTGACTGCTCCACCACGGCCGTTCGCCGCGTCCATAATTTCTTCCGCCAACTTGTCCGTCATGGTCTTGCCGCTGCGGGTCCGCGAATACAGCACCAACCAATGAATGGCCAGCGATTGCTTGCGGAACGGATTCACTTCCACCGGAACCTGATAGTTCGCGCCGCCAACGCGCCGCGTCTTTACTTCCAGCACCGGCTTGCAGTTCTCAATCGCTTTCTTGAAGAGCTTGAACGAATCGTCGTTCGTCTTCTTCGCCACCTGGTCCATCGCGTTGTAGAAGATGGCCTGCGCGGTCGCGCGCTTGCCGTCGTACATCATGCTCGAAATAAATTTCTGCACCAGGTCGCTCCCGAAAACCGGATCTCCTGGAATCTTGCGGCGAAGAACCCATCCCTTACGTGGCATCGTTTAGCGTCTCCTACTTCTGTGCGGCTTTAGGCCGCTTGGCGCCGTACTTCGAGCGCGCTTGCTTGCGATTTTCTACGCCTGCTGCATCCAGCGTCCCGCGAATAATGTGGTACCGCACGCCCGGCAGATCCTTCACCCTGCCGCCGCGTACCAGCACGATCGAGTGCTCCTGCAAGTTGTGCCCGATTCCAGGAATGTACGTGGTCACTTCCGCGCTGTTGGTCAATCGCGCGCGCGCCACCTTGCGCAATGCCGAGTTCGGCTTCTTCGGCGTCTGGGTGTATACCCGCACGCAAACTCCGCGCTTCTCCGGGCAGCCTTCCAGCGCCGGCGATTTGGTCTTCACCCGAATCGCTTCTCTGCCATGACGCACAAGCTGTGAAAACGTCGGCACGCTTCCTCCAGTCCAAATTCTCAACGCAAAATAATTTTGTTTTGTAATTCCCGCTATTTCTGCGCGCAGCTTTCGCACCCCGCACAGAAATATGCGAGTGAATGAAAGAAAAGGTCGCCAACCATGGATTTACCCAGGTACTCCGCGAAGACGCTTCCACCCACTTGGAGTGAACTGCATCGTTCCAGTTTCTGCGGAGAGGCTCACACGGCTTTGCGGGGCTGGCGCCCCATTTCGGCCGCTCTTTCTACTCCCGTTCCATTGCTCTTTGTCCGGGGTCGAAAGACTTCCCTAATCAACCACTGGGCCTCACGGCCCATCTACAACCGAGGAAGTATAAGAGAATCAGTACGCGTTGTCAAATCGATTCCCTCAAAAAATATATCCATCCAATTGGCGATACCGTTGCCTGTGGATTTCTCGGTTGTCCACCCATCTCGACCGTCTTCCGAACTGTGTCTAAGTGTGCACAGCCGGCGTTCGACGGATGCCTGGGATGCAAGCTCCGTACCAATTCCAAGCTAAGCCATTATTTTACAATAACTTAACAACGCGTCACTGCAACCGTTCCTTCGGCAGCTCACCATCCTCGACCCCTCATTTCCTGCCCGTTGTCCTTTGCTCACACCCCGCCGTCGCGAGCTTTACCCTACTCGCGAACGCAATTAAACTCATCGCTTCATTCCATCTTGGGAGTTTTCATGAATCGCAGTATCGGCTTGTCGCTTTGCGCTCTTCTTCTTTCTTTGCCGATTTGTGCGCAGCAACAATCGCCAATTCCCGTCGCTACTCCCAGCGCCAACTCGGATCAGACTTCCGCGAAGGAATCCCCGGCTCCGGATTTCTCCCAAGAGCCTTTCGTCATTGAAACGTACGCCCTCACCGCCCGCTTTGAAAATGACGGCACCGGCGAACGCGCTCTTCGCTCGCGCATCAAAGTGCAAAGCGACGCCGGTGTCCAGCAACTCGGCGAACTCATCTTCGGCTACAACTCGGCCAACGAAAAAATCGACGTCCACTTCGTCCGCGTCGTCAAACCCGACGGCTCTGTCGTCGCCACAAAGCCCGACGCCCAAAAAGAAATGACCGCGCCCGTCGAACGCGACGCGCCCGAATACACCGACTACAAAGAACTGCACGTTACCGTCCCCAACTTGCACGCCGGCGACGTCATCGAATACGAAATCGCCACTCACATCATCACGCCCGTCGCCCCCGGCCAATTCTGGTTCGAGGAGAATTTTCTCGACCACGCCATCGTGCTCGACGAGCAACTCGAAGTGAACGTCCCTCAAGGCCGTGCCCTGCTCATCCAATCCGCCGATTTTTCCAACGTGACTGGCGAAGAAATTCGCAAAGTGCGCCTGGCACCGAACTCCACCGCCCAAATCGACGAACAGAAAAGCCCGTTCTCATCCACGACCGAAAATGGCCGCACCACCTACCGCTGGCGCCACGCCAACCTCACCGTCACCAACGACGACCTCGCCGACAAAAAACTTCCACCGCCGAAAATCCCCGATGTTCAGATCACCTCATTCAAAAACTGGAACGAAGTCGCCGCCTGGTACGCCGCGCTCGCCAAAGATCGCAATGCGCCGACTCCCGAAATTCGCGCCAAAGCTGCCGAACTCACCGCCGGCCGCTCGACCGACCTCGAAAAAATGCAGTCCCTCTACGATTACGTCGCCAAAAACATTCGCTACGTCAGCCTTTCCTTCGGCCTCGGCCGCTACCAGCCGCACACCGCCGCCGAAGTTTTCAAAAATCAATACGGCGACTGCAAAGACAAAGACGTCCTCTTGTCCGCTCTGCTTCAGTCCGTCGGCATCTCCTCCGACCCGGCGCTCATTCCTCTCCTTCGCCCGCTCGACCCCGCCATTCCCTCACCCGCGCAATTCGATCACCTGATCACCGCCGCGCACAGTGGCTCCGAAATCATCTGGATGGATTCCACCGCTGAAGTTGCGCCCTTCCGCCTGCTCATTCCCACTCTTCGCGACAAATCCGCTCTGATCGTCTTGTCCGATGGCCAGGCGAAAATCGCAGTCACTCCCGCCGATCCTCCGTTCCTCTCCACTCAACACGTCGAAATCGATGCGCAGGTCAGCGACCTCGGCAAACTCACCGCCAAGCTGCGCTACTTCCTCCGCGGCGATAATGAAGTCGCTCTCCGCCTCGCGTTCCGCCGCACTCCGCAAAATGAATGGCCGCAACTCGGCCAGACCATCGCCGCACTCGACGGCATCCGCGGCACGGTGACGAACGTGAAACCCAGCGATCCCACTGATACCACCACACCTTTCGAACTCGATCTCGATTACGAGCAGCCCAGCTATCTCGACTGGGCCAAAAAGAAAACCAAAGTTCCGGTCCCGCTGCTTTCGCTGGGAATGCCTCATCCGCCTGCCAATCCCGCCGATCCCATTCACCTCGGCAGCCCGCTCGATATCACTACCAGTTTGAAACTCACCCTCCCCGCGAATTTCACCGCTCAAACTCCGGTAGGAGTTTCCGTCGCGCGCGACTACGCCGAATTCAAATCTGTCTACCGTTTCGAAAATCACGTCTTCACCGCCGAACGCGTTCTAAATTTTAAAATGAACGAAATCGCCGCCGCCCGCGCCGGCGACTACGATGCCTTTTCTCGCGCCGTCGAATCCGACGAAAACCAGACCTTCGTCGTCGAAAACAACGCCATTGGCGTCCCCGAAATTCCCGCCACCGCTAAAGCCGGTGACCTCCTCGAAGCCGGCGCTGCCGCGCTCAATTCCGGAAATCCTCGCGAAGCGATTCCCCTGCTCCAGCGCGCCATCGAACTCGACCCCAAATCCAAACAAGGTTTCAATGATCTCGGCCTCGCCTACCTCCGCACCCGCCAGTTCGCCGAAGCCGAAATCGCCTTCCACCATCAGCTCGAAGTGAATCCTTTCGATGAGCACGCCAACAATTACCTCGGTCTCACTCTGCAGCAGGACCAGAAATTTCCGGAAGCCGAAGCCGCCTACCACAAACAGCTCGAAATCACTCCTCTCGATCCCGTAACCCACGCGGCCCTCGGCGCGCTTTTTCTCGAACAGCACAAATACGCCGACGCCGTTCCGGAGCTCGATAAAGCCGCCGTGCTCGCGCCCGAAAGCGCCGAACTGCAAATCAGCCTGGGCCGCGCCCTGCTCGGCAGCGGCCAAAAAGAAAAGGCCCTCGAAGCTTTTCAAAAAGGCATCGACCTCAGCCACACACCGGCCATCTGGAACAACGTCGCCTATGATTTCGCCGTCGCCAATATCGAACTCGATCGCGCCGCGCAGTACGCCGAATCGGCCATCTCCGCCACCGACGCCAGCCTGCGCAACATTCAACTCGCACACCTCTCCACCGACGATTTAAATCAGGTTGCAAACATCGGTGTGTATTGGGACACGCTAGGCTGGGTCAATTTCAAAAAAGGCGATCTCGATAAAGCCGAACGCTTCGTCCGCGCCGCCTGGCTGCTCAATCAACAGGGCGAAGTCGGCGATCATCTCGCCCAAATTTACGAAAAGCGCGGCCAAAAACAGAACGCCATCCGTCTATACGCCGATGCCATCGCCGCGCCGCACTCCGATCCCGATTCCCGCGCCCGCCTCACGCTGCTACTCGGAGAAAATTCTCAGATCGACGCGCTAGTCGCTCAAGCCAAAACCCGGCTCGCAAAATCCCGCACCTTCCCCGCCGGAAAATTGCTAGCCGCCAAAACCGAAGCCGATTTCTTCGTCCTGCTCGCTCCCGGAACAAAATCTGCAAAAGTTGAAGCCGTAAAATTCATCAGCGGCAACCCCGACCTGCGCCCCTTCGCCGAAAATCTCCGCACCATCGATTTCGGTCCGGTTTTTCCCGACCCATCCCCTTCAAAAATCGTCCGCCGCGGCACCCTCGCCTGCACCGCCGCAGGCCTCTGCACTTTCACCCTGCTTCTCCCCGAAAACGTCCATACACTGAATTAGCCGCGCACCACTTATTGGCGGTAACGATGGCTGCCGACTCATCGCGTTCCGAAGTTGGCCGTCATCCAGAGGAGCGCTTTTTGCGACGAAGGATCTCTCTTCGATGCACACCCCTCCGCCCCGCAGCCCGCCCGAACCAGGATGTCATCCCGAAGCGCAGCGAGGGACCTGCTTCAAACGCCGTTATGTTTTAAAGGAGTCCAGCGAAAGGAAACTTCTACAAACCACAACAATACGAATCCGAACGAATCAAAAAAAAGCCGCAACGCACCAAACGTCCTACTTCACGTCCAGCAGTTCCTTCTCTTTCCCCGAAGACAAATCTTCCATCTTCTTCGTTTCCGCCTGCGACAATTTCTCCAATTCGTCGAGGCATCGCTTGCGGTCATCCTCTCCAATCTTCTTATCCTTCTCCAATTTCTCCACCGCTTCCTTCACATCCCGCCGCACATTCCGCAAAGCCGTCCGGTGATTCTCCAAAACCTTATGAACGTGTTTCACCAATTCCTTGCGCCGATCTTCGGTCAAAGAAGGAATCGGCACCCGCACCACTTTGCCATCGTTGGTCGGATTCAAACCCAGGTCCGTCGTCCGAATCGCCTTGTCGATCATCGGCACCGCACTCGCGTCCCACGGCGAAATCACGATCATGGTCCCGTCCGGCACCGTCATGGTCCCCAGCTGATTGATCGCCATCGGCGTCCCGTGATAATCCACGCGCACGTGGTCCAGCAAAGAAACGTTGGCGCGCCCGGTCCGCACCGTGCCCAATTCCTTGCGGAAATCCTCCACCGCTTTTTCCATCCGGGATTTCGCCTGCGTTATCGCTTCTTTCGTCGATGCAATCGTGCTCATGTGCGGATTTTCCTTCCTCGCTCGAATTTCAGCTGACTACCGAACCCACATGCTCGCCCAGCACCACTCGCTTCAGATTTCCCTGCACGCCCATGTCGAAAACAATGATCGGCATTTTGTTGTCCATGCACAAGGAAATCGCCGTCGAATCCATCACTGACAAGCCTTTCTTCAGCACATCCAGATACGTAATCTTTTCGAATTTCTTCGCGCCTCTTCACTTTCTCCGGATCCGCGTCATACACCCCATCCACCCGCGTCGCCTTCAAAATCACCTGCGCCTTGATTTCCACCGCGCGCAACGCCGCCGCCGTGTCCGTCGAAAAATAAGGGTTACCGGTTCCCGCCCCGAAAATCACCACCCGATCCTTTTCCAGATGCCGCGTCGCCCGCCGCCGGATAAATGGCTCCGCCACCTGATGCATCTCAATCGCGCTCATCAACCGCGTGTGGCATCCTACTTTTTCCAGCGCATCCACCAGCGCCAGGCCGTTGATCACCGTCGCCAGCATGCCCATATAATCGCCCGTAGCCCGGTCGATCTTCAATTCTCCCTGCCGCGCGCCGCGAAAAAAATTCCCGCCGCCCACCATGATCGCCACCTGCACTCCCAGGTCGCGAACTTCTTTCACTTCGTGCGCAATGCCCTGAATCGTCGCCGGATCGATTCCGAATTCGTGCGAACCGGAAAGCGATTCCCCGGAAAGTTTCAGCACCAGCCGCTGGTACACCGGCGCGCTATTCGTCTCACCTTTGCGTTTTGCACTCTGTGCGGTTGTCATAGCAGCAAAGCCAGCCCCCTGGCCGCGTGCATTTTACCAGACTTCCCCGCCTCTCACTCTGGAACTCTCTTCGCGATATAACGTGCCTCGCGCAATGACCCGCCCCGCATAGACTTGTCATCCCGAGCGCAGCGAGGGATCTGCTTTTCACGCTGTCATCGCAACCAACTATCGTGAAGAAGATCAAAGCAACGCGAGCTTTTCGTCAGGGCACGACTTTAGCCGTGCCAAAAAGAAACGCCTCTCGTCCCCGTACCGCTTGCGCCGCCTTTTCGCGCAAGCCTTCGTTCAGTCCAAGCACGCTCCCAACGCGGAGCCACGCCTTCCAACGCCACCATCCGCCGCCATCGCCAAACCAAAAAAAATCCGCCGCATTACGCGGCGGATTTTTCATAACCCTAACGGACCAAATCAACGAGACTTACGTCGTCGAAACCGCCGGCGCCGCGCCCACTGCCGCAACCTGCTTTTCCGCTCCGTCGCTCTCGCCCACCTTAAATCGCGCAAAACGGCGAATCGCAATGTTCTCGCCGATCTTCGAAATCGTATGATCGATCAATTCCTTGATCGTCATCGCCTCGTCCTTGATGTAATGCTGCTCGTACAAACAATTTTCTTCGTAGAACTTTTCCATCTTGCCGGTCGTGATTTTCTCGATCACTGCTTCCGGCTTGCCGGTCGCCTTAGCTTGTTCCTTGTAGATTTCCTTCTCGCGGTCCAGCGTCTCTTGGGTCACTTCCTCGCGCCGCAGAAAACGCGGATCGAGCGCGGCGATATGCATCGCCACGTCATGGCACAAACGCTGAAATTCATCCGTGCGCGCCACGAAATCGCTCTCGCAGTTCATCTCAATCAGCACACCTATCTTTCCGCCCGCGTGAATGTACGAACTGACCAAACCCTCGGAAGTCGCCCGCTGCGCTTTCTTCGCCGCCGCAGCCTGACCCTTCTTCCGCAAAACGTTGATGGCCTGCTCGATGTCCCCGCCGCCTTCCACCAACGCTTCACGGCACGCCGTAAATCCCGCGCCGGTGCGATCCCGCAGCTCTTTTACCTGCTGCGCCGATACATTGGGTTTTCCTTCTGCTGTAGCCATAATTGTGCCCATTCCTCTTTTATGAATTCAGTCCTGAACAATCACCCGCATCGATTGGACGGTATACAACAGAAGCCGGCCCAAAGCAGAGTGTTCTTCGAGGGGTTGCCCGCGCCCGAACTTCGCGTCTAACAATTCGCGTCTAGCGGTGTTGAACTTCGTCTTCGGTCGGCACCGCGGCTGCTTCATCCGCCGCAGGTTCCGCCACCGGCTCGCCTTCCACGAAGTCGCCTTCCTGCTTCTCGTAAACCTCGTAGGCGCTGGTATCGACGTAATCCACCGCATCTTCGCCCGTGCCATCCACGGCTTTCTGATCGGCGATCTGCGTCTGCTCGTAGGATTGGTGCCCCACGATTACCGCGTCCGAAATCTTGGAAGTGAACAAACGGATCGCGCGCAAAGCGTCATCGTTACCTGGAATAACCCAGTCGACCAGGTTCGGGTCGCAATTCGTGTCCACGATCGCCACCACCGGAATTCCCATCCGGCGCGCTTCGTGCACCGCGATCACTTCCGCGTTCGGGTCGATCACAAACAGCGCATCCGGCAAGGTCGTCATGTTCTCGACGCCCGCGAAGTTCTGCTTCAAATGCTTCAGTTCGCGATCCAGCCGCGCCGCTTCTTTCTTCGAGAATTCCGCCATGCGCCCGTCTTCGGTCATGGCCTTCAGCAGCTTGAAGCGCTTGATCGATTTCTGTAGCGTCACCCAGTTCGTCATGGTGCCGCCCAGCCAGCGGTGGTTCACGTAGAACATGCCGCAGCGGTTCGCTTCTTCAGCGATCGCTTCTTGCGCTTGGCGCTTGGTGCCCAAAAATAGAATTCGTTTGCCCTGTCCGGATAGCTCGGACACGTAACGCGCCGCGTCACGGAACATTTTCAGGGTCTTTTGCAGATCGATAATGTGAATGCCATTGCGTTCGCCGAAGATATATTCCTTCATCTTCGGATTCCAGCGCCGCGTCTGGTGGCCGAAGTGAACTCCAGCCTCCAGCAGTTCTTTCATCGTGATCTCGACTCCCACTGTTTCTCCTTTTTTTGAAGGGATGCTTATTTCTCCGCCGCCACCTTACCGCGGCTGGAGCAGCATCCTTTTTTGCCGGTCCTTCCCGGCCGTGAGGTAACCCGGTCCCGACAACTTGAAACCAGGTCCAAAGTTAAATCCCACATCTGAAACAACGTTGAAACAATTGCCGGGACGGGCCAGCAAAGGCCCATCCCAGCAAAAACCAATTAGCGCTTGCTGAACTGGAACCGGCGACGAGCTCCCTTCTGCCCGTACTTCTTCCGTTCCTTCATGCGTGAATCGCGCGTCAAAAATCCGTTCTTGCGCAGAGCCGGCCGCAGCTCCGGATTCAGCACCGATAGCGCGCGCGACAATCCCATGCGCACCGCTCCGGACTGTCCGCCTACGCCGCCGCCCTTCACAATCGCCTTCACTTCGAGCTGGTCCTGCATCTGCGTGAATTTCAACGGCTCCACCGCCGCCGTGTGCCACGCCACATTCGTAAAATAATTATCCACCGGCCGGCCATTCACCGTGAACTTCGCCGGGCCCGGCTTGATGTACACGCGCGCGATCGATTCCCGCCGACGCCCCGTGCCGTAGTGCTGCTTCACGCGTCCCGCTACCGAACTCGAAGCTGAACTCAAAATTCCTCCTCACCTTCCGAAACTTTGCTTAACCTACAACTCACAAAAACCTAACCCACGGCAAAATTGTCATCCCGAGCGCAGCGACTTCGGCCCGCCGAAGCAGAACTACCGCGAAGGCGGGAGGGATCTGCTTTTCCGTTCCGTCATCGCAGCGTGCATCCGCGCCACAATCCACGCGGGCGAGACCGGGGCCTCTACGGATTTCTCCGCAAGTACCCAGTTTAGAAACCCAATCAGGTCGATCGCAGGTTACAGCGAGAGTGGCTGAGGCTTTTGTCCGGTGTGGCGGGCGAGGCCTTCACTTCCGGCATAAATACGCAGCTTCTTTGCTCTTCGCGCACGGAGCTTGTTCTTCGGCAACATTCCAAGCACCGCTTCCCGCAATACTTCTTCCGGCCGGCGTGCCAGCAACCGACGGATCGGCTCTTCCCGTAGTCCGCCCGGCCAACCGCTGTGGTGCCGATAGATCTTCTGATCGATCTTGTTCCCGGTCAGCTTGATCTTCTCGGCGTTCACCACCACCACGTGATCGCCGCAATCCAGATGCGGCGTATACGTTGGCTTGTCCTTGCCAATCAACAAACTCGCAATCTTGGTCGCCAGACGTCCGAGCACAATTCCATCGGCGTCAATCACGAACCAATCCGCGCCTACCATCAAAGCTTCGGCCTCTCGGCCCCTGGGCACATACGTACGCATCGCTAAGTCACACCTTTCCTTCTAGAGACAAACTCCGAGTCTAAAGTATCAACCGTTTTCTGTCAACGAAGAGTCGTGCTGCTCTCAACTTTCTCCAGCGTCAAGCCTTACTAGAACCTTTTCTGTCCCTCCGGCCAGCTTGTCGCTGACTCCGCCAACTCTTAACCTTAACGTATGAAACTCCCCCTCCCGCTTGCTCCTGTTCGAATTTCGCCCGCTTTCGCCTTCGTTCGCAAAATCCGTGGCGAATTCGCGCATCGTTTCGTACGATCCGCCGCGCTCGGCGCAGCATCCCTCGCCCTCCTTTTGTGCGCCGCCTGCGCCGGTACCATCGGCAACCCCGGAAATCCCGGCGGCGGACAGACCACGATCCCCGCCACGCCCGCCGGCCTCACCGCGTCAGCCGGCAACGCGCAAGTCACCTTGAACTGGTCCCTCAGTGCCAACGCCACCGGCTATAACGTCCAGCGCTCCGCCACCACCGGTGGCCCCTACTCCCAAATTTCTTCGGCACCGTCCACCACCTTCACCGACTCGAGCGTCACCAATGGCACGAAATATTTTTACGTCGTCTCCGCTTTCAATTCCGCGGGACCCAGCGCCAATTCCGCCGAAGTCAGCGCCACCCCCATCGCGCCAACGCCCGCTGTTCCCAGCGGCCTCGCTGCCACCGCCAGCAACGCTAAAATCGTCTTAACCTGGAACGCCACCTCCGGTGCCACCAGCTACCACGTAAAGCGCTCCACGAGTTCAGGCGCGGAAACCACCATGGCTTCGCCGAGTTCCGCGATGTACACGGATTCAGCTCTAACCAACGGCACCAAATATTTTTACGAAGTCTCCGCCGTGAATTCCTCCGGCGAAAGCGCCAACTCCGCCGAAGTAAACGCAACTCCCGTCGCTCCCCAGACCGCGCCGCCCACACCGGCCAATCTCCAAGGCACCGCCGGCAACGCCCAAGTCTCCCTCACCTGGACCACCAGCACTGGCGCCACCAGCTATCACCTCAAACGCTCCACCACCTCTGGCGCCGAAACCCAAATCGCCACGCCCACCACCAGTAGTTTCACCGACACCTCGGTCACCAACGGCACAAAATATTTTTACGTCGTCTCCGCCGTCAACTCCACCGGCGAAAGCGCCAACTCAAACGAAGTCACCGCCACGCCCGCCGCCCCACAAACCGCGCCACCAACGCCCGCCAATCTCCAAGCCACCGGAGGCAACGCCCAAGTCTCACTCACCTGGAGCGCCAGCACCGGCGCCACCAGCTACAACGTGAAGCGATCAATTACCAGCGGCGGCCCATTCACGACCACGCTCGCTTCGCCCACCGCCACAAATTACGTCGACACTTCCGTGACAAACGGCATCGCATATTTCTACGTCGTCTCCGCCGTCAATTCGGCCGGCGAAAGCGCCAACTCCACGCAAACCACAGCCACGCCCGCCGCCAGCGTAGCGGTCGACGTCACCATCACCATCGACCCCACCAAAACCAAATCCATTTCGCCCTACATCTACGGCATTAATTTTTATTCCGGAGTCACCGGCGCTCCGCCGCAGCTCACTTTCGACCGCGCCGGCGGCAATCGCTGGACCGCCTATAACTGGGAAACCAACGCCTCCAACGCCGGCAGCGATTATCTCTACGAAAACGACGACTACCTCAGCCCCAGCACCGTCCCGGCCGAAGCCGTCCGCAGCTTCATCGCCGGCGATCAATCCAACCATCTCGCCAGCCTGATCACCGTCCAACTTCAAGGCCTCGTCGCCGGTGACGAAGCCGGCCCGGTCAGCGTCACCAATCCTCCCGATCTTTCCCGCTTCAAGACCGTCGTCGACAAAAAAAGCACCGTCACCAGCACTCCCTTTACCATCACTCCTCCCACCACCGACGCCAACGTCTACATGGACGAGTTCGCCTGGGCCCTCGACCAAAAATTCTCCGGCCAGAATATTTTCGGCGCGAATCCCACCACGCATCCGACTTTCGTCATGCTCGATAACGAACCCGAACTGTGGAACTCCACTCATCTCGAAGTCCAAGGCTCCACACCTGTCTCGTCCGACGACTACATTTCCAAAACCATCACCCTAACCAAAGCGCTGAAAGACCAATTTCCCAACATGATCATCTTCGGCCCCGCACACTACGGCTTCCAAGGCATCTACAACTGGCAAGGCGAACTCAGCACCACTCCCACTGGCGCGAACTGGTTCCCCGACAAATATTTCGCAGCACTCAGCAGCGCTTCGGCCACCTACGGCAAGCCGCTCGTCGACGTTTACGATTTCCACTGGTACGCCGAAGAATACGATTCGAACGGCACCCGCAGCCTCGATCTCACCAGCACCACGCTCACCGCCGCGCAAATTCAGCTCATCGTCCAAAGTCCGCGCAATCTCTGGGACCCCACCTTTAACGACACCACCACCAACAGCAATCCATGGATTTACGAAGAACTCGGGAACTCTCCCATCGCGCTGCTCGGCCGCCTGCAATCCAAAATAAATTCCGAGTTCCCCAGCATCAAAATTTCCATCTCCGAATATGAAAGCGGCGGATGGAATCACATCGCTGGAACCGTAGCCCAAGCCGACAACCTCGGCATCTTCGGCGCCCAAGGCGTTTACGCCGCGAATTTCTGGCCGCCCAACGGCACCTACTCCTACGCCCTGGCCGGCTTCCGCGCCTTCCGCGATTTCGACAACGCCGGCGCCAACTTCGGCGACACCGCGCTCCAATCCACCAGCAGCAACGTAGCGAACGTAATGGTCTACGCCAGCACCGACACCACCACCCCAGGCCGCACCGTCTTCGTAGCTATCAATCGCTCCCCGAACTCCCAAGTCGTAGCCATCACCGGCCAAGCCCTCAATGGCACCGCCACCCTGTATCAAGTCACCGCCACCACCGCGCAAACCCAAAGCAGCGTCATGCCAGTAGCCGCGGGCTCCATGCCCGCAAGCGGCTCAACCCTCACCGTCACGCTGCCCGCACTCAGCGTCACCACCATTGACGTGCAATAAGCGTCCAGCGGACCCCAGCGTGCACACGCTGGATGCAGCCACCGAACGTTGTCATCCCGAACCGCAGCGAGGGACCTGCTTCAAAAGCCGGGGACTTTGCTTTGGACTTTGCTGGAGACTTTGCTTTGCGCCTTTCCGGGTGCCGCACTCTTTGCGCCTTTGCCTCAAGCAAAGGGTGCGGGTTTAGACTCATACCCGCGCTAGAACCTATTTTCGTGGGAAATTTAAATCGTCAGACGTTACGGAAGCCGCATCTCTTCGATCAACGGCGGACGCTGCTCAAAATCGCTATATCGAATCCACTTCGGGCGCACCACAAAATAAGCAATCCCCGCCCAACTCATCCGCGCCGGCCCATCCGGCCAAACCGCAAAATAAACATCCTGAAATCGTTTCAATTCCGCCCCGCCAGGCAACTCCGCCACTCCTTCGTACTGCACCGTCTGCTCCCCAGCCCACCCCACCACAAACGTACAAGCTGGCCGCGCCACCAAATTCCGATACTTCCGTGACGGACTCACCGTATCAAAAATTATCTCGAGCGCCGGCGTCACCGCAATTCCCACCAAAGCCGACTGCGGCGTCCCATCCGCCGCCACGCTAGAAACCACTCCATACCTGCAACCGCTCATAAACGCGTAAAGAAATTCTCGATCCATCACTCACCACCCATCACCAAGAAGCACTTGTCATCCCGAGCGCAGCGCTTCGGTCCGCCAAAGCAGAATTATCGCGAAGGCGAGAGGGATATGGTTTTTACGCCGTGCGTGCGCGATCCATCCCTGCACCCAAATTCTCCGTGTTCTCCGCCTTTCTCTGTGTCCTCTGTGTTAAATCTTTGGTCCTTTGCCGCTAAACCACCCCTCTCCCCAATCTCACGAACCGCGGCCCCTTAAGCGCATCCGTCCTTCCCCGAAAATATCTCTCCTCCGCTTCCGCCGGAGCCAAAAATCCAACCGCCGAAAATCCTGCAGTTAAAAGCATCTCCCGCAGGCGCTCCGGCTCAAAATAAGATCGCCACGGCTCGCCCATTTCATTTACGGTCGCGTGAATCCGCGCCCGTGACTCCAATTCCTTCGCGCCCAACGACGCATCCGGCTGCGAAAACGTAAAAACAATCTCCGATCCTCGCGCCAAAGAACCAACGAAATCGAATATCCCCTGAATCGATTTCTCGTCCAAATACACCAGCACTCCCAAACACGAAAAAAACGCCGCCCGCGAAAAATCAAATCCCGCCCGCTCGAGCCCCTGCCTCAAAGATTTGAGATTCGAAATTCACCCCGGCAAATCGCAAATTCTCCGGCACCGCTACTCCACGCGACCGCCAGCAACTCCCGCTTCGCCGCCTGGGTCACCGGATGATCCACCTCAAATATCGTCAACCCCGCCGCCCACTCCGGCTGCCGGTAAGCAAACGTGTCGTACCCCGCGCCCAGCAAAACGTACTGCGTCACCCCGCGCGATGCCGCTTCACGCAGACAATCTTCCGCATAACGATTGCGCAATACGATGTGCGCCCGAAATGCCGCAAACCGTGCGTCATCCCGCTCAGCCGCCCGCGCCCGAATTTCCTCGAGCGCCTTCGTATCCAGCAGCTTCAAAATCACCAGATCCGCCAAAATCTTCGGCTCATCATCCAACAATTGATGGAACGCCCGCACGTTCGCCACGCCCCAAGCCGTGCTGCTCGCCGTATCCTCTTTCATCCGCTCACCCGCCGATTCTCGCCCGATGATTTGCCAATCCGCGGCGCCAATGCGAAACTTCTTGGATGCAAATTCAAACATCCAATCAACCATTCAAGATAGCAACTCTGCTCGCAGCCGGCGTCCTGCTTTTCGCCTCGGCCGCCTTCGCCCAAGCCGGAGGCTCCGACGCACCAGCTCCGAAGCCCGCAACCAGCGCGGCCGCTAAACCGCACACCGCCGCCACCCACCCTGCGGCCGCACCTCTCGCCCTCACCACCGATAAGGACAAACTCAGCTACGCCCTCGGCGCCAACGTCGGCAAGGGCCTGGCCCAGAAAATGAAGTCCGACTCGCTCGATATCAACAACGCCATTTTTCTTCGCGCCATGAAAGACGCCCTCACCGGAGCCAAACCCGCACTCACCGAAGACGAAGAGAAAGCCCAGCTCGAAAAACTCGACACCGATTTGCGATCCAAACAGGAGGCCAAGATGGCCATGGCAGGCGATGTAAATAAAGCAAAAGGCGACGCATTCCTCGCCGCGAACAAATCCAAAGACGGCGTCGTAACTCTACCCGACGGTCTGCAGTACAAAATTATCGCCCCCGGCACCGGCCCCAAGCCCACCGCCACCGATACCGTCAGCGCCAACTACCGCGGCACGCTAATCGACGGCACCGAATTCGACGCCTCCTCCAAACACGGCGGTCCGCAATCCTTTCCGGTCAACCAAGTCATCCCCGGCTGGACCGAAGCCCTCCAACTCATGCCCGTCGGCTCCAAATGGCAACTCTACATCCCGTCCGACCTGGCCTACGGCTCCCGCGGCGCCGGCGGCGCCATCGGCCCGAACAGCACCCTAATCTTCGACATCGAATTGGTTTCGATCCAAGGCAAGTAAAACCGCAGTTGATTTCGAGGGCGCCCCATCCTTCGCGCAGTTCGCGAAGGGTGGAGCTTTTGTTTTGAAGAGCCTTTCCGGGTGCCGCACTCTTTGCGCCTCTGCCTCACGCAAAGGGTGCGGGTTTAGACGATCCCCTTCTTCGCCGAATTCCGTTCCCAGCGCCAAACCGTTTTTCGCCGTCATCCAGAGGAGCACCTTTCGCGACGAAGTATCTCTCTTCGATGCCAACTCCTCGGACCAACATGCCTCCGCGCACCTCTGTCATCCCGAAGCGCAGCGAGGGATCTGCTTTTCACGCTCCCGAAGCCACCAACAACCGCGAAGAAAACCAAAACAACGGAGCCTTTCGTCAGAGTGCGGCTTCAGCCGCACCAAAAAAACGCCGCTCGTCCAATTTCCTTTCGCGCGGCTTTCTCGCGCGAGCCTTTCGTAAAGTCCAAGCACAATCAACGCGAAGCTTATCAACGCCACCACTCACCACAAAAAAACGGCCGCGAACCAGCAACCATCGCCGGCCCGCGGCCGCTAAATCCCAAATCAAAAAAATAAGTTAAGACGTCGCGCTAGCCGTAACCTTCGACCGGTTCGACTTGTCCGCTTCATCCCCGGTCTTGTCGATCTCGATCGAGCCCTTGAAATACGCTCCATCTTCGATCGAAATTCGCGCCGTGGTCAGGTCGCCCACCACCGAACCATCCTTCTTGATCTCGATCCGGTCGCGCGCCCGCAGATTGCCTTTCACGTTGCCGTAGACCACCACTTCCCGCGCGATCACGTCCGCCGTTACCTTGGCGCTCGCTCCCACGGTCAGCTTGCGGTCTTCCAGCTGCACCAATCCTTCCACGCTGCCGTCAATCAGCAAATCTTCGTTGCCCGTGATCTCGCCCTTCACATGCAGAGTCGATCCGAGCCGCGCCGTCCCTGAACCGCTGTTCGAAAACGCATCGCCTGGTGCCATTGTTTTTGCCTCCCCAGAAAAAGCCGGTGCTTTTGCACTCGGAATTGTTGCTGCCGCCTTCTGTTGCCCTTGCTCAATCGTTTTCCGCCGTCGGCTGCTTCGGAAGCGGAGTACCCGCGGGCGTCACCGGTTTCTTATCGCCCCACATCCTGCCCCCTCAAAGCCGATTCACGCCCAAGAGAACAATAATAATGACCGGGCTTTGAATGTAGTCGCCTGCGGAATCCCTGCCAAATCCAAAATGGTACAGTTGTGTCCGGTGAGACAACTTCACTGCAGTACCGCTGGGGACCCCAATCCTAATCCCGACCCATAACCCGCCGCAACCCCAAATTCACGCCGCCCAAATTTCACGCTCGATCGTAAATGTCCCCGCGCCACAGCAAGCCTGTCATCACGAGCGCAGCGAGGGATCTGCTTTTTACGCGCCGAAGGCAACAAACCGTCGCGAAGACAACTCACTGACGTGAGCCTTGTTTGACCACACTCTACAAATATCTCTCCCTCAAAATCCCCAAATGATGCTCACAATGCCCCGCAATAATGTAAGCCAGCGCATTCACCGTCACCAGATTCCCGCTAGCCACTCCGCTCCTCTTCCAAGCCTCCCCCGGCATATTCCGAAACAAAGCCACAGACGCCCGCCGCACATCCCTAAACTCCTCCACATGCCGTGCCCAGGCATACTCGTCCGCGCGCGCCCCGCCCACTCCCACATTTTGATCGAAACTCTCGAGCGGCGCGCTGAACCCGCGCCCAAACCACAACGCCCGGAACGCAAACGTCCGTTCCGTATCGCTCACATGGTTCAAGCTCTGCCGGATGCTCCACTTCTCCGGCGCGTAACGGTGCAAGGATTTGTCTTCGGAGATGGTTGAAAAAAGCAGAGGTCGCCTCGCCGAGCTGACGTTCCATCACGCCAACAATGTCATCCTCGGCGATGCGATTGATGTAGGTAAAATAATATGCTGCGGCTTCGTCTTTCTTCGGCACGCTCATCGTGCCGCCATTCTAGCCTCTAACTGTATTTCCGCAAGACGCCCACCACGCGCCCCTGAATTTTCACATCCGGCCCCGGCACGATGATCGGCGCCATCGCCGAATTCGCCGGCTGCAACCGCACTTTCCCGCCCGGCTCGCGATAGAACCTCTTCACCGTCGCCTCGTCTTCCCCCACCAGCGCCACCACGATCTCTCCGTGGTTCGCCACTTGGGTCTGCTCCACCACAATATAGTCGCCATCCAGAATGTGGTCGTCGCGCATCGACTCACCCTTCACCTGCAGCACGAACGTCCCCGCCCCGCGCGCGAAATCCGCCAGCGAAATCGTTTCATTCGACTCCACCGCTTCGAGTGGTTGCCCCGCCGCGATTCTCCCTGCCAGCGGTAACTCCACCACGTGCCGGTCCAGCACCTGCTCCCGGATCGGCTTCGGCAGTTGCACCACCTCAATCGACCGGCTCTGGTTGTAACCGCGCCGGATGTAGCCCTTCTTCTCCAGCGTCGAAAGATGCTTGTGCACCGTCGCGAGCGACGTCAGCTTCAGCGCGTGCGCAATTTCTTCAAAGCTCGGCGAATAGCCGTTCTTGTTGAGGAAGCCCACCAGGTAATTCAGCACTTCCTTCTGCCGTTTTGTCAGTGTCATTGTTTCGACCCCCAGGGGCACAGTTCGACCGCTCAATTTAGCGCCGATTGTGGGCGAATCTAAAGCGAAAGTCAATGGTACTCCGGGACACCTGTACTTTTTAGAGGACTTAGCTCCCACCTCCAAAACGCCCTGGCGTATCTCCATTTCGCTCGATCCTCGCCCCAACCGGCCTCAGCCCCGTACAACCGCGCCAACCAAACAATCGCGTAGCCGCCACAGCCGAAGCCCCGCCAGCCTACCTTGGAGTGCGGCGGCTTGCCGCCGCCTTTGCGAAGCAAAGTTAGTCCGAGGATCGAATAGGGTTCAAAACGTAGCGCTCACACAAGCCACCCGACGGTTTAACCTGCAGGTAGGATCCCCAAGCCCCCCCACCGCCGTTCCCCTCGCGCCAATTCCCCGAAACCGTTACAATTCCCGCGCGTCGAACACAGCACATTGATTCCCCTGCTGGTTCATTCGAAAAATCGCGTCCCGTCGACCGGCCCCAAGCAGGCTCGCATGCCAAAAATTCGGAGGCGTCCTTTGAAAATCACCAAGCTCCTGTCCGCCACAGTCCTCGCCCTCTTCACCCTGGCTCCTGCCTTCTCCCAGACCGCCCCGCCCGACCCCAAGCCCTCAGCGACAACAACTCCCGCGCACAGCGCGACCAAACCAACCTCGAACAAAATCGCTGTCCCCGACATTCCCTACACCAAATTCGTCCTCGATAACGGCCTCACCGTTCTCGTCCACGAAGACCACAAAACGCCCGTCGTCGCCGTCAACACCTGGTACCACGTTGGCTCCAAGAACGAAAAACTCGGCAAGACCGGCTTTGCCCACCTCTTCGAGCACCTTATGTTCAGCGGCAGCGAAAATTTTAATTTCACTTACATCAACGCCATGGAAGCCATCGGCGCCACCGACCTCAACGGCACTACCAACGGCGACCGCACCAATTATTTCGAAGACGTCCCTACCTCTATGCTCGATTACACCCTCTTCGCCGAAAGCGACCGCATGGGCCACCTGCTCGCCGTCCTCGACCAGAAAAAACTCGACCTCCAGCGCGGCGTGGTCCAAAACGAAAAGCGCCAGGGAGAAAATCAGCCCTACGGCGTCACCCGTCAGCTCCTCACGGAAAATACCTATCCCGTCGGCCATCCTTATTCTTGGACCACCATCGGCTCCATGACTGATCTCGACGCCGCCTCCATGGCCGACGTTCAGGAATGGTTCAAAACCTACTACGGCCCCAACAACGTAACTCTCGTCATCGCCGGTGACATCACTCCCGAAGTAGCCCGCGAAAAAGTTGAAAAATATTACGGCGCAATTCCCGCCGGTCCTCCCATCGCCAAGAACGAAGTCTGGATCGCCAAGCGCACCGGCACTCATCGCGGCACCGTGCAAGACCGCGTCCCGCAGGCTCGCCTCTATCGTGTCTGGAATGTTCCGCAGTACGGTTCGCCGCAGGAAGCGCAACTCGATCTCGCCGCTCAGGTGCTAGGCCAAGGAAAAACTTCACGCCTCTACAAACGCTTGGTCTACAAAGACCAGATCGCCACCAGCGTTTCCGCTGATGACAACAACAGCGAAATTGCCGGCCAGTTTTACATGACCCTGACGGCCAAGCCCGGCGTTGAGCTGAGCAAAGTCGAACTCGCCGCCAACCAAGAACTGCAGAATTTTCTAAAGAATGGTCCCACTGAAGCCGAACTCCAACTCGCGAAAACTCAAATCCTGGGCCAGTACGCACGGACCATGGAACGCATCGGCGGCTTCGGCGGCAAGAGCGACATCCTCGCCCGCTGCCAGACTTTCACCGGCAATCCCGAGTGCTACAAAACGTATCTCCAGCGCGTCGAAGACGCCACCCCCGCCAGCGTCAAAGCCGCCGCCGCGGAATGGCTCAGCGACGGCGATTACGTTCTCGAAGTTCAGCCCTACCCGACCACCTACAAAACTTCCGCCCCGATGGATCGCTCCAAACCTCCCGCGCTCGGCTCAGCCATGTCGCTAAATCTCCCCAACATGCAGCGCGCCACTCTTTCCAACGGCTTGAAAGTCGTCCTCGCCGAACGCCACACCGCTCCGGTCGTGAATTTCACGCTGCTGGTCAATAGCGGCTTCGCCTCCGACGGCGCCGCGCCCGGCACCGCCAGCTTCGCCCAGCGCATGCTTGAGGAAGGCACGCCCACTCGCGATTCGCTCCAGATCGGCGAAGAACTCGAATCCCTCAGCGCCGATTTCACCGCCGGCGCCAATCTCGATTACGCCACCGTCAATCTCAACGCGCTCTCCGTCAATATGGATCAGGCTCTCGCGATCTACGCCGACCTCATCCAGCATCCCGCTTTCCCCGAAAGAGAATTCGCGCGTCTGCAAAAAGATCGTCTCGCCGCCATCCAACGCGAACTGGTCACACCCAATCTCATGGCCACTCGCGTCGTTCCCGGCCTGCTTTACCCGGCCGGCCATCCTTACGCCGGCTCGCTCTCCGGCTCCGGCACCATCCCCAGCGTCAGCAAAATGACCCGCGAGGATCTCGTCAAATTTCACGCCGAATACTACAAGCCGAACAACGCCACGCTGCTCATCGTCGGCGATACCACCCTCGCCCAAATCACTCCGCAACTCGAAAAGCTTTTCGGCTCGTGGAAAGCAGCAGACGTAGCGCAAGTAAAAGTGCCGCACGTTCCCGATCCCGCCAAAGACGTCGTCTATCTCATCGATCGTCCCGGCTCGGGCCAAAGTCTCATCGTCGGAGCGCAGCTCGCCCCGCCGGCTAACTCGCCGGACGCGGTCACCCTTGAATTGGTCAATGATTTATTCGGTGGGAATTTTTCTTCGCGCATCAACATGGATCTGCGCGAAGACAAGCACTGGTCCTACGGCGTCCGCTCGCAGCTGCTTCCCGCCGTCTACCAGCGCCCGTTCATTAGCTTCTCGCCCGTCCAGACCGACAAAACCGCCGAAGCCCTCGCCATTCTGGTCGCGCACTACAAAGGAATCGTCAGTGACAAACCCATCACCGAAGAAGAACTCAAGAGCGAACAAGCCAACGCCACCCTCGATCTTCCCGGCTCCTTCGAAACCGTAGCCCAACTCTCCCGCGGCTACAGCAACATCCTGCAATACGACCTGCCGCAGGATTACTACAATACCTTCACCCAAAAAGTCGAAGCCGTAACTCCAGCCACCGCCAACGAAACCGCCCAAAAGTACATTCAACCGAGCCATCTCGTCTGGCTAATCGTAGGCGACATGTCCAAAGTCGAGCCCGGCATCCGCGCTTTAAACTTAGGCGAAGTCCACAAAATCTACGCGGACGGCAACCCCGCAAAATAATCCGCACCCGCACACGAGTCTTATGTAGCGGCCACCTTTAGGTGGGCCAGTTGCCGTTGCACTTCGCAGTCGCCTTTCCGGGTGCCGCACTCTTTGCGCCTTCCGCAAAGGGTGCGGGTTTAGATCACGCGCAACCCCAAACTTCCGCTCCGTACAATCTCCACGCTTCGGTTTTCGTTGTCATCCCGACAGAGGCGCGCAGTTTGCGCCGACGAGGGATCTCTCTTCGATTTCCACTCCACCTACCAATCCCGCTACCTCGCCCCCACCAATGCATCCTTCTTCTTCGGCCGCATCAAAAACATCACCGCGGCCACCATCACCGCCACTCCCATCGTAATTCCCAGCGCCACCTTCCCATGCGCCAGCACCACATCAAAAATTCTCCGCCCGTACGTCGCTCCCAAATACGCCAGAATGCAGTACCGCACAATCCTCCCCACCGTAATCGCCGCCAAAAACTTCTTGGTCGAATACTGCAGCGCTCCCGCCGCAATCACGAACGGCACCATCGGCATCGGCGGTGGCAACAAAGCCGGCAAAGCAATCGCCCCAAATCCATACTTCTCAAACGTCTCGATCACCCTCTTCGCATTCCGCGCCGACAACCGATCGTGGATCGCCTTGTCTCCCTGCTTTTTCGCGATGCGATACGTAATGTAAGCCCCCACCACCGAACCCACCGTCGCCATCATCGCGTAATACACCCACCACGTTTTCTGGTGCGCCGCCAGCAGGATGGTCATCAAGTCCATGCTGCCCGGGATCGGCACCACCGAACTGTCCAGCAGCCCCAGCAAAATCAGCCCGGGCCCTCCCAAAGTCAAAAACCAATGCCGCACCGCGTGACCCTTGGTGTGCGGGACTGCCGCCTTCGCTACGCTTTGTAAGTCGAATTGCACAAAAGGCACCTGTCGCCGGGCGGAACTACTCTTCCGGCCATCTATTCTGTTAGACGTTCACACCCTCAAGCTGGTTCCTATTCTATGCCGCCCCGCGTCCCCTGCAATCCACTAAACCATTCAACCGATTGGAGTAGCCGCTCAGCACCACTTCGCACCCACTCCGTGCTCGCAACGAGAAAAAGGAAATCCCTTGTGCTAGCCTATCTTCGGGGCTATACAGGCGAATCGGGAGTCGGAGTCCGCCCGTTTCTGCACTCGCGCTGGCAACGATTGCCGCGCCAAACCGTCCGCCTCCGCATCTAAAAATAGGCAGGTACGGATCGCGGCGCAAAGTTAATTCGTCTCACACGCAGGGAGATCGTCACAGCAATGTCTACAACACTCGTTGACATCAAAGGTCGCAAGAAAGAAGTCGTCGACCGCGCCGTCATTCGCTTCTGTGGCGATTCCGGCGACGGCATGCAAATCACCGGCAGCCAGTTCACCAATACCGCCGCTCTCTTCGGCAATGACCTCGCCACTTTCCCGGATTTTCCCGCCGAAATTCGCGCCCCTGCGGGCACGCTTCCCGGCGTCAGCGGTTTTCAAGTCCACTTCTCTTCCAACGACGTCTACACGCCAGGTGACGCCGTCGACGTTCTGGTAGCTATGAACCCTGCCGCGCTGAAGATGAATATCGCCGACCTCAAGCCCAACGGCATCCTGATCGTCAACCTCGACAATTTCGAAGATAACGATCTGCGCAAAGCCCAGGTAAAAGTTAGCCCGCTCGAGGATCATTCGCTCGACGCCTTCCGCCTCTTTTCCGTCGAGCTGACCAAGCTCACTCGCAGCGCCCTCAAAGATCTCGGTCTCGATGCCAAGAGCATGGACCGCTGCAAAAACTTTTTCGCCCTGGGCATGTGCTACTGGCTCTACAACCGCTCCATGGAGCCGACCCTCCGCTACCTCAACGACAAATTTAAAAACAAGCCCGACTTGGTCAACGCCAATACCCTGGCCATGAAAGCCGGCTACAGCTATTGCGAAGCTACTGAGGCCTTTCAGATCAGCTACGAAATTCCGCCCGCGAAGCTAGAACCCGGCGTCTACCGCAACATCAGCGGCAATGCCGCGCTCGCCCTGGGATTCGTCGCCGCCTCGCAGCAGGCCGGAGTGAAATTGTTCCTCGGCTCCTATCCCATCACTCCCGCTTCCGACATCCTGCACGAACTTTCCATGTACAAGGATTTCGGCGTCACCACCTTTCAAGCCGAAGACGAAATTGCCGCCATCACTTCCGCCATCGGCGCGTCTTATGCCGGCGCGCTCGGCATCACTACCACGTCCGGGCCGGGCATGGCTCTGAAAACCGAAGCCCTGGGCCTCGCCGTCGCCGTCGAATTGCCTCTCGTTGTTTGCGACATTCAGCGCGGCGGACCGTCGACCGGCCTTCCGACCAAGACCGAACAAGCCGATTTGCTCCAAGCGCTCTTCGGACGCAATTCCGAAGCGCCCGTTCCAGTCCTCGCCCCGTCGACTCCCGGCGATTGCTTCTGGATCGCCCTCGAAGCCAGTCGCATCGCCATCAAGTACATGGTTCCGGTCATCATTCTTTCCGACGGCTACCTCGCCAATGGCGCCGAGCCCTGGAAAATTCCGACCGTCGAAGAGCTCCCCAAGATCGAAGTGAAATACGAAACCGATCCGGTCGGTTTTCAGCCCTACAAACGTAATCCGGAAACTCTGGCCCGCGGTTGGGCCATTCCCGGCACGCCCGGCCTCGAACACCGCATCGGCGGAATCGAAAAGCAGGACGTCACCGGCAACATCAATTACGAACCGCTCAATCACGAGCACATGGTCCGCACCCGCGCTGAAAAAGTGGCCGGCATCGCCCAGGATATTCCGGAGATCGTTCCGGAAGGAGACGCCTCCGGCGATTTGCTGATCGTCGCCTGGGGTTCAACCAACGGTCCCATCACCGCCGCCATGAATTCCCAGCGCGAAAAGGGCCGCAAGATCGGCCACGTCCATCTGCGCCACTTGAATCCGTTCCCTCGCAATCTTGGGCGATGTCATGAAGCGCTACAAAAAAATCCTGGTCCCCGAAATGAACATGGGCCAGCTAGTCATGATCCTGCGCGCCAAATATCTAGTCGACGCCCAAAGCTACGGAAAAATTCAAGGCAAGCCCTTCAAGCAATCCGAAATCGAGGACAAGATCGAAGAACTGCTCGGTTAGGAAGGGCGGGGCTTCAGCCCCGCCGTTAAAGCTAGCTTAGTTCATGGGCTTTAGCCCCTGAAGCCAGATCGTTTCAGCTTTACGCGTTAAGCGGAAGATTTAGGAGAATCGAAATGGCCACAACCGAATTACCCATCTACACCAAAAAAGACTTTCAAACCGACCAGGAAATTCGCTGGTGCCCCGGCTGCGGCGACTACGCCATCCTCTCCGCCGTCCAGATGGTCTTTGCCGATCTGCGCATCCCCAAGGAAAAACTGGTCTTCATCTCCGGCATCGGCTGCTCCAGCCGCTTTCCGTATTACATGAACGTCTTCGGCTTCCACACCATTCACGGCCGCGCGCCCGCCGTCGCCACCGGAGTCAAACTCGTTCGCCCCGATCTCGACGTCTGGGTCGCCACCGGTGACGGCGATTCCCTCTCCATCGGCGGCAATCACACCATTCACATGCTCCGCCGCAACGTCGGCCTCAAAGTCCTGATGTTCAACAACAAAATTTACGGCCTCACCAAGGGCCAGTATTCGCCCACTTCCGAAGTCGGCAAGAAAGCGAAATCCACTCCCTTCGGCTCCGTCGATCGCCCCTTCAATCCGCTCTCGCTCGCCATCGGCTCCGAAGCCACTTTCGTCGCGCGCTCCGTCGACGTCTTCCAGGCCCACCTCCGCGAAACCTTGAAAAAAGCCTCCACCCACAAAGGTTCGGCCTACGTCGAAATTCTGCAGAATTGCAACATCTTCAACGATGGCGCTTGGGATTCGATTACCGAACGCGACGCCCGCAGCGAGCACGTCGTCCAGCTCGAACACGGCAAGCCGCTCATCTTCGGCAAGAATCGCGACAAAGGCATCCGCCTGACCGGCCTCGAGCTCGAAGTCGTCACCCTCGGAAACGGCATCACCGAAAAAGATCTGCTGGTCCACGACGAGCACAACGAAAATCCGGTCTACGCCTTCGCCATCACCCGCATGGATACCATGCCCGGCTTCCCCACTCCCATCGGCGTTTTCCGCGCCATCGAAAATGTTCCGCAGTACGAAGACCTGGTCAACCAGCAGATCGCCGACGTCCAAACTAAAAAAGGCAAAGGCGATCTAGCCAAGCTCCTCCGCGCCGGCGACACCTGGGTTTTGAAAGCGTAGAAGGTTTCCTTTGCCGCAGCGCCGCGCGACTGTCATCGATCCGCGCGGCGCAAGCCGGAAGCGCGGCTTGACGAATCGTTTTCGCCGCGCGTTTCCTTGACGGGACCTTCGCACGCGAGGCAAGAGTTCCACCGGAAGGGCGGGGCTTCAGCCCCGCCGTTAGCGCCGCATCAGGCAAAGGGCTTTAGCCCTGAAGCCGAATCTCATGACCAACACCGCCAACTGCGAAGTCACCGGCAAGCGCAAATATTTCTCCGAACGCGAAGCCCTCGACACCGCCGCCCACCAACTCGCCCAACCCAACGCCCCCAAAGAACTCAAGACGTACCTCTGCACCTGGTGCGAAACCTGGCACCTCACCAAAAGCCCGGGAAAGAAAAAATAACAGGTAGGAGATTTAACGCGCAGTTGGCGTCAATACACCGGAAGCTGGAATCGTTGGCACAACAGAATTTTTCGCCACAGCCGTCACCGCCCCAGCCGCCGGCATCTGCGCCATCGCCACATCGCGCATCGCCACAAAATCATTCCAATCTCGCTTCGCCACCGGATCCGAAGGCGGCAGCGGCAAGCGCTCAAAATTCAAAAAGTCCTTCCCCCGCTGAATCCGAAAATCCAGATGTGGCCCAGTAGCAAGTCCGGTCATTCCCACCAAGCCAATCCGCTCGCCTTGCTCCACCCGTTGCCCGCTGTGTACCAACACCCGCGAAAGATGCATGTAGTACGTCGTGTACCCGTTCGTATGCTGAATCTCGATCAAATTTCCCGCGCCGCCCTTGGGCCCCGCGAAAATCACTTTCCCATCGCCAATCGTCTGCACCGGAGTCCCCGACGGCGCCGCATAATCGATCCCCAAATGCGGACGAACCTGCTTCAATATCGGATGAAACCGCGCGTTGCTGAAATGCGAAGTAATTACCGCCGCAAACTTCAGCGGCGAATGTAAAAACGCCTTCTTCATCGACTTCCCGTCGGGCGTGTAATACGCCGGCACTCCCGAAGGATCGTGGAACAAAACCGCGCGGTACGGATGCGTCCCGTTCACGTACTCCGCCGCCAAAATCCTTCCATAAGAAGACATCTCGCCATTCGACAGCATCTTCTTTTCAACCACCACTCGAAACGTATCGCCCGGCCGCGGGTCAGTATAAAAATCCAAATCCCACCCAAAAATCTCCGCCAGCCGCATCGCCAGCTCCGGCTTTTCACCCGCGTCGATCACCGATTCAAACAAAGACCCGTGAATCTCCCCAGCCACACCCTTCATTTCCGTTTCGGAAGGAATCGTCTGAATCTCCGAATGAAAATCGTTCCCCTGCGGCGAAATCATCAGCACCCGGTCCGCATCGATACGATATTTCACCGCGCGCAGTTCACCCATCACCGAACGCCCAATCGATACGCTGTTCCCCGCGCGCAGATGCCGCATATCGAATACCGACTGCGCCGAAGCCGTCAGCCGCGCCGCATTCGCCGAAGTAATCCCCAAATCCTGCAGCACCGCGTTGAAAGGATGCCGCGGCGGCACAATCTTCTCGCTAAAGATCACCACGTCATTCTGAATCTGCCGCGCCGTCTCGCCCACGCTTCCGCTCTGCGCCGAAAACTGCTCTTCCGCCGCGCGCCGAACCCGGTACGAACCAAACACACACACCACGCCCAACACCAAAATCACCAACCAAACCGCAATCCGGAGTTTGTCTTTCATTCGCCTCAGCTGAAGTCAGCGCGAAAAGAATAACGCAGCACAACAAAGACCGCGAAGGGAAATCGAAAGGGTTGAGTTCCTGAAGTAAACGCTTCTGTAACGACGGCTACTGCGCCGCCCGCGTCAAAGCCGCATCCCGCTGCTTCCGCGTCGACTCCGCAAAATAATTCCGGTCGCGCAATCCGTGATAAATCCGTCCGGCGATTTCCGAAGCATGAGGCCCGCTCGTAGCCCGGCCGCCGCCGCGAATCAAAACCACCAACACGATTTTCGGATGCGCTTCATCCGCATACGAAACAAACCAGCCCAGCCGTCCGCCCTGCGTTTCATCGTTGCAGGTTCCGGTCTTGCCCAATGCCTGCTCGTCCGGATCGTAACTCTGCTTCGCCGTGCCGTACATCACCGCCGCCAGCATGCCTTCCCGCAAATCCGGAAGCAGCGGCGCGATATCCAATTCCTGCTTTACCCTCGGCTGGAATTCCGCGCGAGTCTGCTCCGTACGCGGATACTGCAACCAATATTGAGTCCCGCCATTCGCCAAAGTCGCCACCAGCGAAGCCAGTTGCAGCGGCGTCAGCCGAATGCCTTCTCCAAAACTCGACATGCGCGCTACGCCGCCATACGCAGGAGGCGCGGCCGGCAAAGTCCCCGGCTGTTCTTCGGCGATGTTGTATCCCGCCTTCTGACCCAGCCCCAGCAGGTGCGCGTACTTGTGCACGCGCGGAAAACCCAGTCGCGTGCCCACTTCTTCGAAATACATATTGTTCGAATGTGCCATCGCCTCGGTCAAATCCATATACCGGCGATGCCCTACCTTCATCATCGTGTCGCGCGTGATCACGCCTTCCTGCAAACCCGCCAGCGCAATCACCGGCTTGATCGTCGAGCACGGTTCAAACCCCGCCGAGAACGCCATCTTCTGATTCACGATGGTCAGGATGCGTCCGGTCGTCGGATCCATCGCCAGCACCGATCCGTTCGCGTGCCCCAACGCGTTCACCGCGATCTGCCGAATCAGCGGATCGTCATAGCTCGCGTCATCACCCTTCGTTGGATCGCCGTAGGCGCTGATGCCGCTGGTGCGCTTGTGATGGGTATGCGTGGTCGTGCGGGCGGTATTCGCCGGCGTCGCGCCTGAAGCCATCGCGAATCCGCCTGCGAGAAATAGACACAAAACTGGTAATGCCTGTTTGAAAGCTGGGCTACCCATTACGATCCGTATCGGCCAGAAAATCCCCCCACTTCAGCCGATGAACTTCAAGTGTAAGGAATTGCCGCGCGACCACGCAACTGTAAACGGGGTCAGTTTTCCTGATCAGCATGGCTGTCCACAAGGACAGCTTCCGGCCGCGCGCGACTCTCACTCACTTAGATGCAATCCGCGCCCCCAAAATACAAATGCGCGGCGAAAAATTTCCGCCGCGCATCAATCCTAAATTAAATTGTCGCTGTTACCTGCCCGTGCGTCCCTGCGAAGCCGCTGCTGCCGCTGCTTTCGGCGGCGCCGCCGGCTGCTTGCCCGCATCCGCCGGCCATCTTCTGCGCTTCCGGCGAAGGCTTCCCGTTGCTCACTTCCCCATTCGGCAAATGATTCGGCAGCCCGAGCTGCTTGCGCAGCTCATGCTCGATCTTCCCGCGAATGTCCGTATGCTCCTTCAAGAACATGCGCGCATTGTCGCGTCCCTGGCCCAAACGATCCGCCTTGTACGAAATCCAGGTACCGGATTTCTCGAGCAGGCCGCTGGTAACTCCCAGGTCGATCAGATCGCCTTCTTTCGAAACGCCCTCGCCATAAATAATGTCGAATTCCGCTTCGCGGAATGGCGCCGCCACTTTGTTCTTCACAATCTTGGCCCGCGTCCGCGAACCAATCACCCGATCGCCCTCTTTGATCGATTGAATGCGCCGAATGTCCACGCGGATCGACGAATAAAATTTCAGTGCGCGCCCGCCGGTAGTCGTTTCCGGATTCCCGAACATCACGCCAATCTTCTCGCGGATCTGGTTGATGAAAATCAAACAGGTCTTCGACTTCGATACGATCGCGGTCAGCTTGCGCAGCGCCTGCGACATCAACCGTGCCTGCAAGCCCATCTGCGCGTCGCCCATGTCGCCTTCCAGTTCCGCTCGCGGAACCAGGGCTGCCACCGAGTCCACCACGATAATGTCCACCGCGTTCGAACGAATCAGAGCTTCCGCGATTTCCAGCGCCTGTTCCCCGTTGTCCGGCTGCGAAACCAGCAAATTGTCCACGTCCACGCCCAGCTTCCGCGCGTACACCGGGTCCAGCGCGTGTTCCGCGTCGATAAACGCCGCCTGGCCGCCGAGCTTCTGGGCCTCGGCGATCACATGCAAAGTCAGCGTGGTCTTACCGCCCGATTCCGGACCGTACACTTCAATCACGCGTCCGCGCGGAAAGCCGCCGACACCCAAAGCCGAATCAATCGAAATGGAACCGGTCGGAATCACGCTGACGGGAACCAGCACGTCCTTGTTCCCCAGCCGCATAATCGAGCCTTTGCCCCACTGCTTCTCAATCTGGGATATCGCTAAGTCCAGGTTTTTTGTCTTTTCGTCGTTCACGTGTGGCACCTCAAAGGAAGTCTTGCGATTTAGCTGCCTGGGGGAGGCGGGGTGAGTCTACCACCGAGTGCCAGCCCCGGGCACGGCCATTTCGATAGCCCATAATACCGAAAGGCGAACAAAAAGCAAATACTATCTTCGCTTATTTTTCGCCTCCCGGTAACGAACCGGTTAGCACGCCCGCCACCATCATCAAGCCTACTGATCCACCGGGTTGGTGTGCTGCAACGACCCGTAAATCGCGCGCATGAAACCGTGGCCGCCCGGCAATTTCTGTGGCGCGAACCACGGAGCCCAAATCGCCGGCAAGCCAGCGTCGCCGATTTCTTTTTGGGTTTTCCCCGCGGCGATGTCCCGCCGCACTCCCTCGATCGTCGCATTCAGTATCTGCAAATACTGCGCCAAATCTTTTTTGTTCGAAGGCTGTGAGTGCCCGGTGATGATAATCGTGTCGTCATTAATACGCGCCAGCACCGCCCCGAGCGAAGTCGCAATCCCCGCCATATCCAGCCCAGCCGCCAAATCTTCCCCGCGCGCGTTGAAAATGTCGCCGACATCCACCGCATTCGCCCGCGCGAAATAGACCACCGCATCCGTGTCGGTGTGCCCGTTCGCGTAATGATCCATCTCAATGTCGTCGCCACTGAAATGAATGGTCAACGAATTCCGGAACGTAATCCGCGGCCAGGCCTTCACCGGATAAGGCCCAATCGGAGCCGGCGACCAGAACGGCTTCTGCGCCGTCGAAAGCCGCGCCCGCACATTTTCCTGCGCCACGATAATCGCGTCGCCGCCATAAATTTCGTTGCCGCCCACATGATCGCAGTGCCAGTGCGTGTTCAGCAAGAATCGCACCGGCCGCTTGCCGAGCAAATCCAGTTGCCCCCGAACCAAATCGCGCGCCGCAGCCTCCGGATGATCCACCAGCAGATATCCTTCATCCCCCGAAAGCACCAGAATATTGTTCAAATCCTGCGGCGTTTTAATCTGAATCAAATTCAAATTCGCGCGCAGTGGAATCGTCTTCGTCTCGGCCTTCGTGTAATCCGTCGTGCCCATTTGCCACGCAGACGCGCAACGGCACCCGAGCAGCAAGAGCAACGCTCCAAGCACGATCGTCCCACGCCGCAGCGTTTTCATAAATGTTCCCGAGACGCAAAAGGCTGGCGCTTCTGCTGCCTTAGACTCGACGTTTTGTTCGATGTAAGCACCCTGGAAATGCTTGCTGTTGGGTAGCGGTTCATTATGGGAAAGTAACAAAATGTTACGTAAAAAATGCCGATTAGAAACCATGCCGACTTTTTATTTTCAGGAAGTTACGGCGATTTCTAATCGCGGATCCCTTTATTAGAAATGCGCCTGGACAGCTTGAATACGGTTCACGAATTGGTGGCGTCACGCGCGCGGAGATTCGGCGTCGGCGGGTAGTGCGTCCAGCGCTGGGCGGCGGTACAAGCTGCATGTCGCGTCCTCATCGAGGCTGAAAGAGTGCCCCGACTCACGCCAACACATGCGAATTTTATTTTATATTCGTAGAAATACTGAGTGGCTGGTCACACCCACGATTGCCAGTTTGTGTTGGGACGCCCAGGGTCAAAAAGCGAAGGATCGCCTTGCACGAGCGCTTGGATCAAAGTCCGCACGCTCTGATTCTGGGAGGGACGTTCGCCGTCCGCAATGTCTGGATGCTGCCATCGAGTCGTCTGAAGCAATTTTGAAAGCCCTTTGCACGCCGGAACCTTGCGAAGCAAGTCTTCGTCGCTCATGAACAGTTTGTTTTCACCGAAACGATGAACGAGGAAACGTAAGATTTCGATCTCGCTCAAACTTCCCGGCCCTGATCTCTCTGCCGTAACGATGCCAGCCGTGGCATATTCCTCCTGACTCGGAGAGAAGGACAGCTTTTCGGCACCGATCCTTACCGACCAGCCCCGCCAATCCGCAATGCCCTGGTTCGTCTCCGAATCAAAGAGCGGATTTTCCGGGAGCGAGGCGACCGGAACCTCTTGGTCGACAATGCCTTCACGGCCAACGCACGAGCCATACGCGTACAAGTCATCGACAAACTCAACTTGTCTGGTTGAGAAGCCAAGGACCTCGAAGGCTATCAACCAATCCTTCGAACCGCGAAAAGCGCTCAGGCGAGCGGCCGCGAATTGGACGTAATCATTGTCCAGGACCGGGAAATCGAAATCGGACGCGTACTTGTCGAGGTCGCCAAGAATCAGGTCTATTTTCATAACACCGCGCAATAAGCACGAAGGCAGTGTAAAAGGAAGTTCTCAATACTTATAAAAACCGCGGCCAGATTTGCGCCCAAGCCAACCTGCCGCGACATATTTTCTCAACAGAGGGCAAGCCCGATACTTTGGATCCCCAAACCCCTGCTGCAACACTTCCAAAATATTCACGCAGACATCGAGACCGATAAAATCCGCCAGCTCCAGCGGTCCCATCGGATGATTCATTCCCATTTTCATCACCGCGTCCACCGCTTCAGGAGTCGCCACGCCTTCCATCACCGCGAACGCCGCCTCATTGATCAGCGGCATCAGCACGCGATTCGACACAAACCCCGGCGCGTCATTTACCGCCACCGGTTTTTTCTCCAGCTTTTCGCACAACGCCATGGTCGCAGCAAACGTCTCTTCGCTAGTAGCCAGGCCGCGAATCACTTCCACCAAGGTCATCACCGGGACCGGATTCATAAAATGCATCCCAATAAATTTTTCCGGCCGCGAAGTCTGCGCGCCGAGCTGGGTAATCGAAATCGACGACGTGTTGCTGGCCAGAATCGCCTGCGGCTTCAGCACCGCGTCCACTTCTTTCAGCAGCCGCACCTTCAATTCCAATTGCTCCGGCACCGCCTCCACCACAAAATCCGCAGCAGCCAGCGCCGCCGCATCGGTGGTAGTTTCGATGCGTCCCAGCACCCCAGCCTTATCGCCCTCAGCCAGCTTGCCTTTCTTCACTTCACGGTCCAGATTCTTGCCAATCGTCTCCATCCCGCGATCGAGATATTTTTTCTCCACGTCGCGCAAAATCACCCGGTAACCCGACCGCGCAAACACGTGCGCGATCCCATTGCCCATGGTCCCCGCACCCAACACACCAACCGTCTTGATTTCCTCAGCCGACATCAAACCTCCGCTGCATCAAAAATAATAGAAATTAGAGACTGGAAATTTACGACAGGCCAGCGTCAACAATCTGCTGAACGATTTTCTTGGCTCGCGCCGCCGACGCAGGCATCACCCGGATGTGAGTTTGCCCGTCCTCTTCTGCCGCCACGCAGCCGATGCCCACTTCTTTCAGGCACATCGTCAGATCTCGGCTTACTCCGGCATCCGAACCGGACCAAACTTCCGCGGTCGCATCGTCCGGATGGAAATTCTCAGGATCGTAATCGGAGTCATCGTTCTCGGAATCGTCGCCGGTGTCTGCGTCGACAGGGTCATTCGTGGACGCGGCCACGGACGCCGCCATCTCGGGATCATCATCCTCGTCCGAATCGTCGCTGGTCAGAATCGTCTCGCGCAAACCCGGCTCTTCCAGCGCTCTTCGCGCGGCCTCACGGTCGCGGTTGTGAATCAAAATAAAGGAAACGCTTTGGGCCAAGCCGGGCAACATGCCCACTTCCTGCCCGCGTTCATGATAAGGAATATTGGCGGCCTCGAGCGCGCTGACCACTTCACCTCGGATACGCGCGTCCACCCCGGACCAGAGCACGACGGCGCCATTCGCATCGACCGCAACATGATCGGCGACGGAGCGCGCGTCGAGCGTGTCCACCAGATCCAAACCGCAATCGGAGCAGCGCGTAAATCCCTGCCGATATTCCGCTTTGCATTCAGGACAGAACATATCCGCGCGCTAAAAGCGCTCGACCGCCAGCGCCACGGCATTCCCGCCACCCAAACACAACGCCGCGATGCCGCGCTTCAAATCCCGCCGCTGCAATTCGTACAGTAGCGTCACCAGCACGCGCGCGCCCGAAGCGCCAATCGGATGCCCCAGCGCCACTGCGCCGCCGTTCACATTTACCTTTTCCGGATTCAGCCGCAGCTGGCGCGTCACCGCAATCGCCGCCACCGCAAACGCCTCGTTCAGCTCGATCAGGTCGACATCCTTGTCGCGGTCCCATCCGGTTTTCGCCAGCAGCTTCTCCACCGCTTCGACCGGCGCCATCATCACCCATTTGGGTTCAACGCCGCTCACCGCCTGCGCCACAATCCGCGCCATCGGCGTTTTTCCCAGCTTCGCCGCGTTCGCTTCGCTAGTCACGATCACCGCCGCCGCGCCGTCGTTGGTGCCGGGCGCGTTCCCTGCCGTCACCGTGCCGTCTTTTTTGAAAGCCGGCTTCAGCTTGGCCAGCGCTTCCATCGAAGTATCTTCGCGCGGCGATTCGTCGGTCTTAATCATGACCGGCTCGCCTTTTTTCTGCGGAATCGCCACCGGCACAATTTGTTCGCCAAAGAAACACGATTTGATCGCGCGCACCGCTTTCTGGTGGCTCTCAAACGCAAACCGGTCCTGCTCCTCGCGCGAAATTTTATATTTCTCCGCCACGTTTTCGCCGGTCACGCCCATGTGGTAATTCTCGTAGACGTCCCACAGGCCGTCGTTGATCATCGAATCGATCATTTCCTGATTGCCCAGACGAAATCCGGTGCGCGCACCCTTCAGCAAATACGGGCAGTTGGACATCGATTCCATTCCGCCCGCCACCACCACTTCCGATTCGCCAAGCGTCACCGCCTGCGCCGCCAAGCCGACTGCTTTCAGCCCCGAGCCGCAAACCTTATTAATGGTCATCGCCGCCACGCGCGGATTCAATCCGCCGCGCAACGCCGCCTGCCGCGCCGGATTTTGCCCCAGGCCCGCCTGCACCACGTTGCCCAGAATCGCTTCGTCGACGATCCCGGGGTCTATTCCCGCGCGGCGCACTACTTCGGTCACCACTTTCGCGCCCAGCTCTGTAGCCGTCAGCGGCGCGAGCCCGCCCATAAATTTTCCAATCGGCGTGCGCACCGCGCTCAGAATTACAGGTTTTTCCACGGCGAAATTCTCCTCAAAGCCACGATTCTCACCATCCAAGTATAGGCGTCGCCCCAGACCCGGTCAATTTGCGCGGGGGATAGCGTATGGGGCCGCGAAAAAGGGACCACCCCCTCACGGGACTTGCTGGCGAGGAAATCACATCTTGTACGATTCGGCCCAATGTCCTCGATTGTCGTAAAATCCGCGATATGAGCGCGAAGCGTACGTTTGGGAAATCGCTGCAGTTTCTTGCGATCGGACTGTTGCTTTTGGGCTATCTCGCCGACAGCGCGATTTCAGCAGAGAAAACCTACTCACCAAAGAACGCCGATGAAGTGGAAGTTATCTCCCTCGCACTGGCATCTGAAGTTAAGGCAAATAATTGGACGAAGAGGGACCTAATCTGCGTTTCGGTAGAACACAAAGACCCGGATAAGAAATTACTCAAAACTCTCAAACAATACGGTTTGAACGTATGCAAGGCATCGGACTGGCAACGAGACTTTTCCTGCGGATTTCACATAGATATGCACTTGAGCAACATAGACGCATCCCAGACGTCACGATTGCATGCTACGACGGTTGACCTTCGTGAGATTAACAACGGAGACGCTCACATTGCCGTCACACTAAGAGAGGGCGACTACTCTTTCCGCAAGAACGACGGAAAGTGGACCGTCACCGATTATTCACCGTCAAAATAGACCGTAGTTATCTGTAACTCCCGATAAGTCGCGTTACCAGACATGTGGTTTTGCGCGGAACGCACTTGATTGCATAACAACGCCGGCTCCTTAGACCCGAGTAGACTGTGGCTTGTCGAGAACCATAGGCTCGGGAAGAAAGGAGCCGGACATGCTGATTATAGGCGTGGATTATCACCCGAGCGATCAGTACATCGCGTTTGCTGACACCGAAACAGGAGAGTGTGGTGAACGGCGATTGAACCACAGTGATGGAGAAGCAGAGAAGTTCTATCGGGATCTGCAATCCAGAGCGGCGAGCGTGCGTGTGGGGATGGAGGCCACCGGGTATTCACGCTGTGCAAGTCTACTTCTGCGACCCGCAGAGTCCCTGGCAACGCGGCACCAACGAAAACACCAATCTACTGTTGCGGCAATACTTCCCGCGCGGCACCGACCTGTCCGGCTACTCTCAAGCGCAGCTCGACCAGGTCTCGCTGCGCTTGAATCAACGTCCCAGAAAAACTTTAGGATTCCAAACTCCAGCGAGTAAACTCCAACAAAGTGTTGCATCGACCGTCTGAACCCGCAGCGTTAATCAGGACTTGACCACCCACGCTCCTCTTCGTTGACTTGTCTTCTGGCCCAACCTAAGATGCGCGTAAATGTCAGCGACCGACTCGCTCATCGGCCAGACAATCTCCCACTACCACATTCTGGAGAAGCTGGGCGGTGGCGGAATGGGCGTGGTTTATAAGGCCGAGGACACGCGGCTGCACCGCTTCGTGGCCCTCAAGTTTCTCCCGCCTGAAGTTGCGCGCGATCCTCACGCACTGGCACGTTTTCAACGCGAAGCGCAAGCCGC
Source organism: uncultured Acidobacteriota bacterium (assembly GCA_963711325.1). Lineage (GTDB taxonomy): Bacteria > Acidobacteriota > Terriglobia > Acidiferrales > UBA7541 > Palsa-295. The sequence goes on from CAVQDR010000003.1 coordinate 2,127,288, forward strand.
TTCCGCGCTGAATCATCCTAACATCTGCACCATTCACGACATCGGCGAGCAGGACGGACAGTCTTTTATAGCCATGGAGTTTCTCGATGGCGTCACGCTGAAGCACCGCATCGACGGCCGCGCAATGCCGCAGGAACTATTGTTGACCCTCGGAATCGAGATTGCAGACGCGCTAGATGCGGCGCACGCAAAGGGCATCATTCATCGCGACATCAAGCCCGCCAACATTTTCATCACCAACCGCGGGATCGCTAAAATCTTGGATTTCGGTCTGGCGAAAGTTTCCGGCAATCCCGAGCGAGGGGAAGACGTGACCGCCGCGACCCAGGATCTGCCGGAGCATCTCACCAGCCCCGGCTCGGCTCTGGGCACCGTGGCTTATATGTCGCCCGAGCAAGTCAGTGGTAAGGAACTCGATTCGCGCACCGATTTGTTTTCCTTCGGCGCTGTGCTGTACGAAATGGCGACCGGCTCACTGCCGTTTCGCGGCGATACCTCGGGCCTGATATTCGATGCAATTCTGAATCGCGAGCCTACGTCAACGGTGCAACTGAATCCGTCGTTGTCGCCCGACCTTGATCGCAACATTAGTAAGGCACTCGAGAAAGATCGGGACGTGCGTTATCAACACGCCTCGGAGGTTCGCGCGGACTTGAAGCGGCTGAAACGTGATACCGATTCGGCGCATATTTTCGCGTCGTCGCGGGCCGGCAAGGTTCCGCCGTCGGAAGCATCGGCTAGGCGCCGTGCGAAGCGGATCTACGCGGGCGCAGCGGTTGCCGTGTTAGTTGCGATTGTGCTGGGTTGGCCCGGCGCCCACTGGCGAAGCATTTTCGAGCATGCGCCTAAAAAATCGTTCAGCGAGCGAAAACTAACCCACAACGGATTCGAGAACCGTGTTCTAAACGCTTCGATCTCACCAGACGGCAAGAATCTCGCGTACATCGATGGTAAGGGGCTGCACATCAGCGTGATCGCGACGGGGGAGATACACGACGTTTCTTTGCCAGCGGAACTACAGGACGGCGTCGAAGGTGTCCTATGGTATCCCGACGGGGCTAGGATGCTACTCAACGTTCACCGCGGAACCGAGGGGAGTTCGATATGGCTAGTGTCAATATTTGGCGGCGTCCCGCGTAAGCTGAGAACAGGGTGTTGGGCATTCGCGATATCGCCCCGCGATTCTTCCATTGTCGTAACCTCCGAAGCCCCATATCGGGAGGTCCTGAATCGGGAAGTTTTGATTATTGAGGGCAACGGAGAGAACCCAAGAAAGGTCCTCGGTGCTGACGCGGAGAGGGTTTCTGCCATTGCGTGGTCGCCTGACGGCCGATTCTTCGCATATATTCTTGACCAAGAGTCTGGGGCCAGTATTCACACCTGGTCTTTGGAGCAAGCTTCCGACGCCGTCGTGCGGTCAGACCCCGACCTTGTTTCGAGGGCGACTGACGGGGCCGGGCTCGTATGGCTTGCGGATGAACGGCTCATCTTCGGCGTAACCAATTCCACGGAGCGCGGGACCACCGACTTATGGGGACTGCAGATGGATCCTCGAACCGGCAAATCCGCCGGAAGCACAGTGCAAATCACAAACTTGCACGGAGATGACCTCACGATCCCGAGCGCCAGTTCGGATGGTCGACGAATCGCGCTTATCAAGGCTCACCCAAAGGTTGATGTCTTCTTTACTGAAGTTAAGAATAAAGGGCGGCGCGTGGAGGGTGCAAAGAATCTCACGCTCGGAGATAGTAATGACGCCCCGGCTGCATGGTTCGCGGACAGCCGCTCGATGATCATCCTTTCAACGCGGACCGGGAGAGCCCAGATTTACCGTCTGTACTTGGACGGGCGGAATCCGGAAGCCATAGTTCCGGGACCAGACGATCAGGCGGACCCCCAGATCAGTCCTGATGGCGCCTGGATCATTTATTTTTCCTCTCAAGCGAAAGGAAACGAGACATCCTTGCGACTCATGAGGGTCGCCGCCGCAGGCGGCACACCCGAGCAGCTCCTTGAAACCCAGCCCGACGAAACCACGTATCTGCACTGCCCGTCGCGGGCTGGCAGTTCGTGCGTCTTGAGCCTTTGGAAACAAAATCAACTGAGCTTTTATGAATTCGATCCGGTGAAAGGACAGGGGAAGGAATTGGCGAGGACAGCTTTGGCGGAGCCAAAGAATCTGACGTGGAGCATTTCTCCGGACGGATCTCAAATCGCAGTGGCCAGTCGCGATTTGCTCAAGGAGCAGATTCGCGTAGTCGATCTACGCCGTCGTAGTGAAAAAAATGTCGCGCTGCCGAAAGGATGGTTGATCTCGGACTTGGGCTGGACGTCGGATAACGCGGCAGTTCTCGCGACGCTTCTCTCTTTCACGGGGACGATGGCACGCGTCGAATTGGACGGCAAAACCAGTATTTTGATTCAAGGCGGTAAGAGTCAGTTTTTTTACAATCCAGTCGCTTCCCCCGATGGGCGTTACCTGGCTTACGGCGAGGAGGGATGGAACGCAAATGTTTGGCTGCTCGAAAATTTCTGATCCACACCACCATTATCCAGTGAACGAGGCGAGGCATTTTGATACTGGAACAATTGTCCGTGTTCGGCCGCGCTGAGCAAGCTCGAACCACCATCGAATTTCTTTACGTTCTGGAAGAATACAGCCCGCATCTGCTGGCTTAAGTCCTGACAAGTTGCGTTATCGGACATGTTGCTTCCGGGGCCCCAAAACGAACCTCGGAGCCTATTTCGGTGACAGCTGCAATCTGTGGCACCGATGACATGAATTCTCTCAGAACGGTTTCGCGGCTTGTTTGCCCCGGCTGGAGCCGCTTCTCGGGCAAACCCTGAAATCCGATCCCGGCTTTGACGCAACCGAATGGGAAGCGATGTTCGAGATTACTGCTGATTTTGTGGAGGCGGCGGTTCGACGTTTGCGTGGGGGATTCGAAGGAGATCTATCAGCCTTAGAGGAACGATTGAAACGGGAAGGTATCAACCTCGTCGGCCCGCGCTTCGAAATAATCAGCGCCCGGTGCTCCTCATCGGGCGTGGCTTTTGGGCCATTGGGCCGGGGCGCGGCGGAGTACTGGGCGGAGTTCTTCTGGATGTTCTTGGAGGTAGGCGACGAGGCGGCGGCGCTTTTCTTTGCCGCGCTTATTTTCGGCCCTGATTTTGGCTTGTCCGGCAATCAATTCGGGAGCGGTTTCGGAGACGCGTTCGTAAATGGAGAGCCACCTCTTTTTTATGGTCGGAAGAGAAACATCGAGTCTTTTGGCTAACGTCGGATTGGTTCCGGTGGGGTCGGAACTCGCACAGCTCAGCAAGCGCTGCTCGGCGGGGCTAAAATAAAAGCGCGGCGGTTGGTAATCGAACAGCGTGCCAACCCAGGAGCCGGGCCGGCCGAGTTCGAGTTCACGCGTGATGCCGACAATGTGAGGTTTCTGGACAAATTTCCCGGAACCATCCTTCAGTGATTTCACATACCGCGCGGACTTTGGATCCCAGTAGAGTCCGCCCGCATCGATGGCCCATAGCAGGCGCTCCTCGCTCTCGGCTTGCGAGGTGATCATCTCCTTCAAGCGAAATCCGCGATGAATCTGGATGTAGGCATGTCCCATCAGGTGATACGCATCGGCCCTTTTTGAATGGCTCTGCAGGGTAAGAGTTTCCCAGACGAGTTCGTTCAGGCCCTCGCCGGAATTGGCTTCGCGAACTTCTTTATCGGAAAGTACGGGCGATTTTCCGGTGAGAACGCGTTTGACCAGTTCGGGACCGTACCAAAATTGTCGCGGAGCTTTTATTTCGCGGACGAATTCGTCGGAAACAAATACGCCGACGCCAACGCCGAAAATATTGGCGCGGCCTCTTTCGACTTCTTCAAACACGGCCGTGGTTATCGCTGCGGAGCCTAGCAAGCGGTGCCACGCTCGGCTCAAATCCTTGATCGCGGGCCCATATCGCGGAGCAATTAGCGGATGCGCGGCGATGATTGCGCTGCATTCCGCCACATCTTTCGATTCCATGGGACGCCACTGCAGGGACATGAAGTTACCTTCGCGAGAGAATGAACGAACGGATGTGGTCCTTTTAGGTCACTTGTACTTACCATGAGCGCTGCTAGGATTCCAGCCTTCTCCGCAACGGGACAGACGAGATCAGTTCAAAGTACCTAGCAAACGGGCCTAATACCCTAATTCTGAATTTAGCCACCCCGATTACATAGGACACGAGCGTCCTATGCGGCCCCGTGAATAGGCAAGGAGCGGAACATGCACGAGCGCGTCATGCACGAAAGAATCATGCCGAGAAGCGTGCGCTGGTATGTGGCGGTGTGGGTTTGCGCGTTGCTCGTGTTTGGGGCATTGGCGCAGCCGGGCCGCGCCAACGTGATTTTCGTCACGACGCTGAACGACACCATCGGCGATGCATCAGGGTGCTCGCTAAAGGATGCGATCTTTGCATCGACACTTCACAGCAACCTCGCCCGCACCGGCTATGACGACAACGGAACGCCACAGTATGTAACGACACAGTGCGTCCCCGGCGATGGCAACGATACGATCGTTCTTCCCACCAGCTCTTTACTTCAGATTAATCGCATTCTCGATGATGCCGACAATTCCACGGGTCCGACGGCAACGCCGGTCATCGCCTCGAATATAACCATCGAGGCGAACGGGACGACCTTTCAGTGGATCGGATGTCCGGCCTCAAGCTGCGCACCTGCTCAGGCCAACCATTTTCGAGCATTCACCGTTGGCAGTGCCGGCCACCTGACAATCAGGAATGCGCACTTGAAGGGCTTTATGGTTCTGGGCGGTGATGGGGTCTTTGGTAGCGGCGGGGGAATGGGAGCCGGAGGCGCCATTTATGTACAGGGTGGGTCGCTAACTGTCGAGAACACAACTTTCGATGGAAACGCAGCAATGGGTGGAGACGGCGGAGGAGTCGGAGGACAAGGCTTTTCCGCCTCAGACAGTGGAGGGGGTGGCGGGGGCTTGGGTGGTTCGGGTGGAACGACTACCGGAGCTGAGATTGGTCTTACTGTTGCGACATCTTGCGGAGGTGGAGGTGGTGGATCTAGAAGCAATGGGTTGCAAGGAGTTGATACCGAAACCGAAGGTTCATCAGGTGGCGGCGGTGGCGGCACAGTCAGAAGCCCGGTCTTCGTGAATGCCCAACAAATAGGTGGCTTCACCTGCGGTGGCAATGGTGGGAATGGGGGAGGCGAGTTCAGTATTGGAAGCGCCGGTGCGGACGCGCCATGTCCCGGCGGCGGTGGCGGCGGTGGAGGACTAGGTGAGCCCATCGCGCTCGTATTCACCAGTCATGACGGCGGAAATGGCAACTATGGCGGCGGCGGTGGCGGAGGATCCTCCGATGGTGGAAATGGCGGCAACGGTGGATTCGGTGGCGGCGGTGGTGCTGGCTGGTCTGGTTTACTGGGTGGCACTCACGGCGGTAATGGAGGTTTCGGAGGTGGCGGCGGAAGGGCGGCAGACGGGAGCGTGATTGGATCGTCGCACCCTGGAAATGGGGGAATGTTCGGAGGAGATGCGAATTCGGGCTTTGGCGGCGGTGGCGCAGGCTTGGGCGGAGCAATTTTTAATGACAGCGGGAGTGTGGTCGTAAGTAACAGCACGTTCTTCGGTAACACCGTAACGCGCGGCAACGGTGGAGGAGCGGGTAACACCGGCGCAGCCGACAACGGCGCCGATGCGGGCGGCGCAATTTTCTCGGTGAACGGCCACCTGACCGTAATCGATGCCACCATCAGCGGCAACCTGAGTACCGGATCGGATGCCGCGATTACAGTGGTTCAGACTTCGCCGGGTAACGGAACATCTCTCACTTTAAATAACACGATCATCTACAACAACGGCGGGAAAGACGCGAATGGAAATCCGATTGGCACGTCCAAAGAGTGTTCCATTATCGGGTCTTCCGTCACGATCAGCGGCGCTGGCAATCTGATACAGAACAATGACAACTGCCCCGGCTTGGTGACCACAGGCAATCCACTGCTGGGACCGCTGCAACTTAGCCGCGGATTCACGCCGACCTTGTCCATTGGTCCCAGCTCTGCGGCATTTAATACGGCGGACACATCGACCTCGCTGGATATGGACCAGCGCGGTATTCCACGACCCAGTGATGGGGGCTTCGATATCGGTGCGTTCGAATTTTGCGACTTCGCCAGGGACATTAATTGCAACATTGTCGGGGTGGCGCAGACCGAACCGCTGACCATCCTCGTCACGCCATCCGGAGCAGGAACGACCACGCCGGGAGCCGGCACCGATTTGGAAATTCAGAATACGGTTACCACCGTGACTGCCACGGCAGAACCAGGCTTCCAGTTCTCCACCTGGATGGGGAACGTCGCCGCCCCGAATGGCGCTGAAACCACGGTGGTCATGAATCAGCCACAAACAATTACCGCAGTCTTCGTACCTTGCGGCTGCGCGGCGGATGTGAGTGCCATCATCATGGTCGCGCGGTCCGGCTACGTGCTCAATCCGGCGACCGGGCGTTACGCGCAAACGGTGACCGTCACCAACAACTCGGCGACTACGGTCACGGGTCCACTTTCACTGGTGCTCGATAGCTTGAGTGCCAACGCCACGTTATTCAATGCAACCGGAACAACCGACACGCTGGAATTGCCGGCGGGCAGCCCGTACCTGAATGCGAACGTGAACCTCGCTGCGGGCCAGAACACTTCGTTTGTACTGCAGTTTGCCGACCCGAGCCATGCGGCGATTACCTACAACACCCGCGTCCTGGCCGGTCCCGGCTTGCGATAGACATTCGAGGAGAGAAGGAGCGCGTGATGGAGCGGAGCATGCGAAACAGGATGATGCGGAAAAACGTGCGCTGGTATATGGCGGCGTGGGTTTGTGCGTTGCTCGTGTTTGGGGCGTTGGCGCAGCCGAGCCGTGCCAACGTGATTTTCGTCACTACGCTGAACGATACGATCGGCGATCCAGCAGGCTGCTCGCTGAAGGATGCGGTCTTTTCGTCGAGATTTAGAAACAACGTGGCGATCAAGTCCTACACCGCTGGTGGAACCGCTTTGGTGCCGGTTTTCGTTCCGACTTCCTGTGTCGCTGGCAGCGGCGACGACACGATCATCCTTCCGAATAACGCGGGAATGGTTTTGGACTTGATTACGGACGATGCGGACAATTTCGTCGGGCCAGCGGCGACCCCGATGATTACTTCCACGATCACTATCGAGGCCAACGGCGCGATCTTGCAATGGAACGCCAGCGCCCACGCCCGAGCTTTTGTGGTGGCGAACGGGGGCAATCTGACGATTCGCGATGCGTTCATCCGGAGCTTTTCGGCGAAAGGCGGCAACGGGGGTTTCGGCGGGGGCGGTGGCGGACTCGGTGCAGGCGGTGCCATCTACGTTGCGGAGGGTGGGTCGGCGACTGTCGAAAATTCTACCTTCGCTAATAATGCCGCCACGGGCGGAAACGGCGGCGCGGAAGGCGCAACTGCCGGGGGCGGTGGCGGACTCGGTGGCAACGGCGCCGCAGGCAGCAACGACATCGATCTCTTTCCCGATCCCCCCGGCGGGGGCGGTGGAGGTGCACGCGGGAGCGGAAGCTCCGATGGGAGTGGAGGCGGCACTGTTACCTCCGCAGTCTTCTTTGAGGCGGAGGGTCTAAACTGCGGTGGAACGCCTTCGAATGGAATTTTCGATACTAACGGCCACACCGCGCCGTGCCCAGGAGGAGGTGGACCCGGCGGCGGTGGAGGAGGGCTGATCGAGCTTGATAGTGGAGGCAACGGAAATTATGGCGGTGGTGGCGGTGGTGGCGGCGGCGATCTAGGTAATGGAGGAAACGGGGGCTTCGGCGGTGGCGGCGGGGGTGCTCAGCCTTCAAGTGCTGATTTCCTCCTTATCGGAACTTCCGGAGGCAACGGCGGCTTTGGAGGAGGAGGTGGCGGCGGCTCGTCCTTCGTATTGTCAGGAGGCCCCGGCAAGGGCGGTCCTTTTGGGGGAGATGGAAGCGATCGTGACGGGCTTACGGCCGACGGTCACGGAGGCGGCGGCGGCGCTCTGGGCGGAGCCATCTTCGTTACCGGCGGAACGCTGGTGGTTCAAAACAGCACCTTTTCCGGCAATTCCGTTTTGCGCGGAAACTCCGGTACCGGTGACGGCCACCCCGCTGCCAACGGCGCTGACGCTGGTGGCGCGATTTTCTGTTTGAACTGTCATCTCACAGTTCAAAACGTAACCATCAGCGGCAATGTTAGTTCCGGTAGCGAAGCCGGAATTACTGTTTATCAATCCGCTTCCGACAAGCCCATGTCTTTTATTCTCGAAAACACCATTATTTACGGCAATGGCGGCAAGGACGGCAGCGGCAATCCCATCGGTACACAAAAAGAGTGTTCGGTGACCGGCTTCTCTATCGCGGGAACTTTCGAAGGGAATCTGATCGAGAATAACGACAACTGCCCCGGCCTGGTGACTGCCGGCAATCCGCTGCTGGGACCGCTGCAACTTAGCCGTGGGTTTACGCCGACCATGTCCATTGGTCCCAGCTCTGCGGCATTTAATACGGCGGACGCCGGGACGTCTCTGTCCACCGACCAGCGCGGAATTCCACGACCGAGCGACGGCGGCTTCGATATTGGTGCGGTCGAATTTTGCGATTTCGCCAGAGACATTAATTGCAACATTGTCGGCGTGGTGCAAACCGAACCGCTGACGATCCTCGTCACGCCATCCGGAGCAGGAACAACCACGCCGGGACCCGGCACGAATTTGGAAATTCAAAATACGGTGACCATCGTCACTGCGACAGCGCAGCCCGGCTTCCAGTTCTCCACTTGGCAGGGGAGCGTCGCGGCCCCGAATAGCGCCGCAACCACGGTGATCATGAACCAGGCACAAACGATTACCGCGGTTTTCGTACCGTGCGGCTGCGCAGCGGATGTGAGTGGCATCACCACGGTCACGCGCTCCGGCTACGTGCTCAACCCGGCGACCGGGCGTTACACGCAAACGGTGACCGTCACCAATAACTCCGCGAATTCGATCGCCGGCCCGCTCTCGCTGGTGCTCGATGGCTTGAGCGCCGGCGCCACGTTGTTCAACGCAAGCGGAACAACCGACACGTTCGAGTTGCCGGCGGGCAGCCCGTATGTGAATGCGAACGTGAGCCTCGCCTCGGGACAGAAAACTTCGTTCACATTGCAGTTTGCCGATCCGAGCCATGCCGCGATTAGTTACAACACGCGCGTCCTGACCGGGCCAGGCGTAAGGTAAAAGGGAGGAAAAGAAATGCGCGTCAAACGAATGCTCCAAATGATCGCTTTAGCAAGTTTCGCGGTCGCTCTGACGACGGTCGCAGCAAGGGCCGACGGCGGTACCGTCGCTGTAACGGTCAATACCTCGTCCTTGTCCGGCACGCAGACCATCGTGTTCGGCATGAACGATGGCGACGGGGTGGCCGACAACAACGTGGCGCTCTCGGACTTCAATTTTGGCGGTGGCGGTGCGGAAGGAATGGCGAGTTATGTCGGTTTAGGTGTGAGCGGCGATCTCGGTAGTGGGATTGCCATGGACGACAGCGGGTTTAGCGCGCTGTTTGAGCAGCAAATTAATGTGGGATCGTCGCTGTCGTTCGTGCTGGACACAACGAACAATTTCGCGGGTGGGACGCCGGATACCTTCGCCATGTTCCTATGCGACTCGACGGTTTCCACGTGTTACTCCGATGATGCGGCTAGCGGAGCGATGCTGATTCTCAACCTCACCGGGGGAGCGGTGACACCCTCGAGTTTCATTCTCAACGGAGCCAGCGACCAGGGCCTTCCTGCTCCGGTGGTAACCGCAGCGGTCACCGCTCCGGAACCCACGAGTCTCCTCCTTCTTGGCTTCGCATTGGCATTGCTTGGTCTAATGAATTGGGCGCGCTCGACCGGCGGCATCGGCAAGCGGAGCTCGCTTACCTAACTTCGCAGCGCCGAAGCCAACGGACGGTAGCTAAAACGGAAAACAATGTCCCGCGCTTATGCACCTATCGGGATGCGAGTGGACGCGCAAATGCTGATTGCATTTGGCCGGCACGGGCTGGTCCGGGCTGTACCAGCCGATGTCGGTGCCAAAACTAGCTAGCGTAAGCGGGTCGTAAATAATAAACTTTCCATTCGAAATTTCCAATCCAGGCGCGAAGTGCAAGCAGAAGGTTGAGATTGAACTAGCCGTTGGCGGTCAGTGCAGTCGTGTGCGTTTGGTGAAGCGATAGAGCAGCCAAGCGCAACTCCTGATAAGTCGCGTTACCGGACATGTGGATTCGACCATGTTGCACATGTCCGGCTAGCGCGTTAATCGGCAGGTATGGTTACACGCACAAGCTCATTCGCAGAATTTGTTAGCGTAGGTAGGTGAAACGCGCACTTTTTCTCCTTAATATGTAATCGGACCGGTCACAACATTTTCTAAGAGTGCCTCAGGAACGACCGATATATCATTCGACACCTAGTCCGGGTACGTCACGTTCACCGTTCGGGGAATTATCGGGACCGAGGCGCGGACCTTTCGAAATTGGGGCATCCGCAAATACACGAAATCCCATGAAAGATTTTCAATCGCGAGACAAGCGGCCGCTCCGAGGGCCGCGCCCCGACCCGCCAGGTCCTCCACTCAAGAACTACATCACGCCCGCCGGATTGCAGCGGTTGAAAGACGAGCATGTGTTCCTACTGACGCGCGAACGCCCGGCGGTGGTAGAGGTCGTAGCCTGGGCTGCTAGTAACGGGGACCGAAGTGAAAACGCCGACTACCTCTACGGCAAGCGACGGTTAGGCCAGATTGATTCGCGGATTCGCTTTCTCACCAAACGCATTGACGCCGCCGTGGTCACCGATCCCGCCGCTGCGCGGCCGGTGTCAGCCGCGACGCGCATCTTCTTCGGCGCAACCGTGACCTACAAGGACGCTGCCAGCCTTGAACACGTCGTCTCGATCGTCGGCCTCGACGAGGTCGAGCTCGACCGTGGCTACATCAGCTGGCGCTCGCCTCTCGCTAATGCGCTGATGAAGGCGAGCCCCGGCGACCTCGTGGAACTGCGCGCGCCAGGGAAGACGGAGCATCTCGAGATCATCAAGGTCGAGTATGCGCCGATTCCGATGGATCCTTTCCGCGAACCGCTGGGAGCTGAGTCGAAGCCCAAGGTCGAACGCTCCTAGCCCAAGCCGCCCGACTCTACCGGAAAGGTTCGATCCAGTAGCCACTTGATTGCATAACAACGCCGGCTCCTTAGACCCGAGTAGACTGTGGCTTGTCGAGAACCATAGGCTCGGGAAGAAAGGAGCCGGACATGCTGATTATAGGCGTGGATTATCACCCGAGCGATCAGTACATCGCGTTTGCTGACACCGAAACAGGAGAGTGTGGTGAACGGCGATTGAACCACAGTGATGGAGAAGCAGAGAAGTTCTATCGGGATCTGCAATCCAGAGCGGCGAGCGTGCGTGTGGGGATGGAGGCCACCGGGTATTCACGCTGGTTCGAGCGGCTGTTGGCAGAGTTGGGGATCGGACTGTGGATTGGAGACGCAGCGGAAATTAAAACCAGACGAGTCCGCAAGCAGAAGACCGATTCCAACGACGCCCGACTTCTGTTGAAGCTGCTCCTGGAAGATAACTTTCCTCGGATCTGGGTTCCAAGTCCGGAGAACCGTGATCTGCGGCAACTGCTGTGGCATCGGCACCGCATGGTGCAGATGCGGACGCGGATTATGAACCAGCTGCAGGCGCTGGCCATGAACGAAGGCCAGCGCCGGAAGAGGAAGCTGTGGAGCGAGCAAGGACGGGCCCAACTGGAAAAACTTCCGTTAGCTCCGTGGGCCTCGCGGCGCCGGAACGATCTGCTGGAACTGCTGGACCGCCTGAACCCGACGATCGAAGAACTCACTCGAGCCATCGAGCGAGAAGCCAGGAAACGGACGGAAGTCACGCGTCTGATGACTCATCCCGGCGTAGGACCGATCACGGCGCTGGCCTTCACTCTGATCATCGGAACTCCGAAAAGGTTTGGGTGCGGCAAGCAGATCGGCAGCTATGTCGGCCTGATTCCTGCGGAAGATTCCAGCGCGGGTCATCAACGGCTCGGCCGCATCACCAAGCAAGGCAGCGCGCTGTTGCGTTTCTTGCTGGTGGAAGCAGCGCAAGCGGCAGCGCGTTGTGATGCGGACTGGAGGCCACGGTACCTGCACCTGGCGATGCGGCGGCAACGGAACATCGCCAAGGTGGCCATGGCCCGCAGACTGGGAGTGCGGTTGTACTGGATGTGGCGCAACGGCTGGGAATATTCAGAGTGGGTCAAATTCGGTTCGAACACGGGACAGCTCGGTACCGGACATAGCGTGCACTCGAACGCCGTCCACTTGAATGGGCATCCCGCTCTCTCGCAAGAGGGAGTTTGAAATAATAATCATGGTCTGAAGTTTAGGATCGAAGAGATGTATGGGTCGGACTGAAAATTCGACCGAAAGATTACAAACGAGCCGTGGTCATCGACACTGGGCCAAAGAAATCAGATCAAACCAAACGCTCTTTGGAGTGAGCGCAGGAGTTCGTTCCAAAAACGATTTGACAGAGCCGGCGTTGTTAGAGATGTCCGGTAACGCGGGTGGTCTCAATGGGTCGATGCAACACCATCTGTTATAAATCTGCTTTAAAGGTGGTGTGGTATGAGGACAGGAAAACGGTTTGGGCTTTCTGCGCTCCAGAAGAGCGACCTCTGGCGTCGCTGGAAGGCGGGCCAGACGCTGCATGAGATTGGGCGCGCCTTTGACAAGCCCCATACTTCGATTCGCTGTGTGTTGTTGCCTCGCGGTGGGATTCCTCCGGCCGTCCGTCATCGTTCCCGTATCGCACTGACTCTTGCCGAGCGCGAGGATATTTCTCGAGGGATCGCTTCTGGTTCGCCGCTTCGTGAGATCGCTCGACGACTGGAGCGAGCGGCTTCGACCCTCAGCCGAGAAGTGCAGCGCCAGGGTGGTCGGTCGGTTTATCGCGCCAGCCCAGCCGATGATCGAGCTTGGGATTCGGCGTTGCGGCCCAAGCGCTGCCTGTTATCCATCCATGGGAAGCTGCGAAAGGTGGTTGCGAGTAAACTGATTCTGGAGTGGTCGCCGGAACAGATTTCCGGATGGCTGAAGATTCAGCATCGCGATGACCAGAGCATGCGCGTATCCCACGAAACGATTTATCGCAGTTTGTTCATCCAAGCCCGCGGAGTGCTGACCTGACCGGGGTTTTTTGTACCAGCCGACGTGAGAGAGAATTCACGAGGAGGACGGCTGGATATGCCAATCAAGAGGTACAAAGCAGAACAGATCGTGACGATACTGCGTCAGATCGAAGTGGGAATTGCGAACGGAAAGCTCACCCCGCAAGCCTGCAAGGAAGCTGAAATCACGGTACAGACGTTCTACCGCTGGCGAAAGGAATACGGCGGCCTGAAGCTGGATCAAGCAAAACGACTGAAGGAACTGGAAAAAGAGAACGCAAAGCTCAAGCGAGTGGTGGCGGAGCTGTCGCTGGAGAAGCAAGTTCTCAAGGATATTGCGGAGGGAAACTTCTAAGCCCTGAACGGCGTCGCTGTGCGGTGGAGCATGCGCGGGAGAAGCATGAACTCTCCGAGCGGCATGCTTGCCGGCTGGTGAATCAGTGGCGTGGAACGCAGCGCTACCTGCCGATCCAGAGGTGGACGAAGATGCGCTGACGCGAGCGATTATTACCCTGGCCAGTGAGTATGGCCGTTACGGCTACCGGAGGATCACGGCGCTGTTGCGGACGGCAGGCTGGCAGGTGGGGAAAGATCGAGTGCAGCGCATCTGGCGTCGCGAAGGGCTGAAGATCCCTAAGAAACAAAGGCCCCGGAGAAGGCTCTGGTTCAATGACGGCTCTTGCGTGCGGCTGAGGCCCGAGCGGGCGAATCACGTGTGGAGCTACGACTTCGTGAGTGCGATGACCCATGATGGCAGAACGATCCGCATGCTGACGATGATCGATGAATACACGAGGGAGTGCCTGGCGATTCGTGTAGCTCGAAGACTGGGGAGCTACGAGGTGATCGAGGCGTTGGCGGATGTGATGCTCTGGCGAGGAGTTCCAGAGAACATTCGGTCTGACAACGGTCCGGAGTTCGTGGCTGCGGAACTTCGGAAGTGGCTGGGAAATGTGGGGACGGGAACGTTGTACATCGAGCCAGGCAGTCCTTGGGAGAACGGTTACTGCGAGAGCTTCAACGGGAAGTTGCGGGATGAATGCTTGAATGGAGAGATTTTTTACTCGTTGAGGGAGGCCCAGATCGTGATCGAAAAGTGGCGGGTGGAATACAACACGAGGCGGCCGCATTCGTCGCTCGGCTACAGGCCGCCAGCACCAGCGGCCTGTAGCCCTCTGATTGCCACCAAACTCAAGTTCACAGGCCCTAGCTGTGATGTAAACTCTCTCATTCGTGCTGGTACAAAAACTCGGGCTCATGGGGCAGGTGTGTTCGTGGACAGAAAAAATAAGAAATAAAATCTCTTGAAACGGTCGGCGTCGTTAGAGATAACGCGGTTATCGGAAACTGAGATTCTCCATGTGAGAGAGTCTACATCTCGCAGCGCGGCGTCTTTATTCCATTTTGACGTTTGGAAGATTTCGAAACGCGGCGCGGAAGTGGTTGCTAGGTCCATCGTCGAACCGTGGCTACGTGGCCTAATGAAGTTTCGGATGGGAACCGGCTTGCCTCACTAAGTCCGGGCTAAGCAGCCACTGGTACTCACCGGAGATTTGGCCCTCAGCCATCTCGGCTTCAGATTCGTCCACCAGTCTCCTCACCCGGAGCTCGTAGACGTCGTCGACTGCGAAGGACGCCGTAGCTACGTAGGCTACGAAGCGCGAATCCGGCGACCACCAAAGAGGGCTGTACACGTTTCTGCGATGGAGGAGTTTCCTCTTGTCTCGTCCGTCGGGATGGATTTCGTAGAACGTGTCACCGTCACGGAACGCGATCCAGTTTCCGTCGGGCGACCACGTTGGGTCCTGACCTCCAGGGGCAAGGAGAGTCGTGGACCTGTTGTTTCCAATCTCGTAGGTTCGCACGCCATCGCCGGCTTCGTAGACAATCCTTGTGTTGTCGGACGACCAGCATTGCGAGGTCAGCCCTTTCACACTCGGATCGACTGTCTGATCAACTCCCGAGGCCAAATTCAAGATTTCTAATGCTACTTCCGGGGAACCTCGGTGGACACTCACAGCCAATCTGGATTTGTCAGAGGACCAGCAAAGCGACTGAGCGTGGCTGGCCACATTGCCGGCGTGGGGGAATGGTAATTCTCGCAGATCGCTCCCATCTGTCCGAAGGAGTTCGAGCGTTTTTGATGAACTTGAGCCGAACCGGCTGACTATGAACTCCGTGCCGTCGCGCGAAATGGTTCCTCGTACGATCGCGGAGCCAATTGAGGTGGGAATCTGAACCAGCGTGCGTTTTTCAAACAAGACTAACTTGAGCCCGAATCCGAATGAGGCCAAACTCAGCCCCGTCTGTTGCTGAAGTCGAACTAACTCGGCCTGAACCGATTCCTCTGGCCGAGGTTCCGCAGCGATCGCACGCGACGCGAAGTTAAGTTTGCCTGCGTTCCAGGCAGCGCCTTCCTGGAGGCTTGCTAGCACAGAAAAGGCCAGGACACACAACCAGCAAATAAGCCGCCGGACCGGCTTGAATCGCCCTGACCTTACGTACTCGTTCGGAACTGGTTTCATGGGACGATCGAAATGGGGTACGTCCAACCCGGTGCTCCCGGTGGACCAGCGTCGGTTACTGGTAACCCGCTTTCCGTTCCGAGTGCGTGAGTAAAGCTGTTGCTGTTCGGTCCCAAAATAAGGCCATACTTGTATTTTCGTTCGTCTAAATTATAAAAAACCGTCGCCAAGTCCGACATAATTTCAGCATTATGACAATAACATTGGTCAGGCCCGAACTTGTAACGAGCGTAAGTCGGGTCTCGAGGACTATTCTTCCCCCGGGAGTTATCGGGATTATCCTCAACCAAGTAGCCCCAAGGAGGATGCTTAATCTGTGGACCGGCCGAAAAACTCAAGGACGAATGGTCCTCCAGCACAACATACCAGAACGTGTGATGAGCGGGAGGCACCCCAGGGATGTGATGATACTTCACCTCAAGGGAACATTGAGGGGTCGGAGGAGGCGGTTCCGGAGTAGGCTCTGGCGGTGGGCACGGGTTTCCTTCGACTCCGTCCGGGTTGCAATCGCCATCTCCGCTTCCTCCCCCACCCCCACCAGGGTCTCGGATGGAGCGAAGAAGGTCGAGTAACCCGGCCTAGCATTTCTTTTCTATGAAACGGTGCTAAGCTTCCGCCAAGTTCCTCGGACGGGCGGCAGGATTTGAAGAATTGAGGTGAATTCAGCAAAAAAGGAGAGCAACCATGCGTCTAGCGATTCTTTGCTTATTCTTATCCACGGTATTGTCTTCGTCGGTTCAAGCCCAGGCGCCAGTCTTTGAAATCAACAAAGCGGACAGCTCCGTTAAATTCAACGTGAGCGCGTCGGTCGCAATCGCCGGTACTTTCGACAAGTGGGACGCCACCATGACTTTCACTTCTCCAGCGCTCGAAACGGCGGTCTTGGACATCAAGATTCAAGCGGCCAGTGTGAACACGGGGAGCGGTATGAAGGACGGCAAGCTGAAGGGCAAAGATTTCTTCGATGCTGAGCACGATCCGCTGATCACCTTCCACTCCACCAAGGTGGTGCAGACCGGTCCCGATACCGTTGAGTTCGATGGAGATTTTACAATTCGCGGCGTAAAGAAGCCCGAAAAGTTGACGTTCACCGTTACCGGCAAAGGAACCGGCGCAGGCTCGATCACGGGAACGATGGCCTTCGACCGCAAGGACTACGGCATGAATAGCGGCATTCCCTTTATCAAAATCGCGGACCGTGTGGAGGTCTCTGTCGACTTGAAAGGGAAACGAGTCAGCGGGCCCCCAGTGGTGATGCACTAGCCCGCCCGAGAGAAATCGAATTACTACTCTCTCGATTAGTCGCGTAACAGGACAAGTCGTTTGGTCGGATTTCACTTGTGCGGTTACTGCGTTTATCGGGACTTGAGAGACGTGCAGCGATCGCAAGACTCCGGCTGGATTTTCTTAGGGCGTGCCGAACCATTTGTTGTAAATTTGCCGATAGGTGCCGTCCTCACGAAACGCAATCAACGCGCCGTCGATCTTTTTGCGTAGGGGACTGCCCAACTGTAACTCGATGGCGACTGGTCTAGTGTTAAATACCGGCCCGACCAACCTCACCCGTCCGTTCCCTTCATGCGCCTCGTAATAGAGGAGCAGCGGTGAGGGAGCGACTACGGCATCCACTTTCTTGTCCAACAGCGCTTTAAACATTTCACCAGACCCGAATTCTTGTACTTGTGCTTTCTGATCTCGAACATATTCAACGGCAATGGAGTTCGCTAGCACAGCGACCTTTTTACCGGGCAAATCGCGCGGTCCTTCGATAGAACCCACAATCCGCTCGATCGTCAATGTTGACGTTAACCGCGCAGTGTAAGACGCCACGAATACCACTCCAGCGAACATCCACAAGATTGAGAGCGCGCGTGCCGCCCATTGGCGCGGCATCCTTTCACCCTGCAACGTCAGAGTCGATAGCCCCCAAAAACCAGCCTCAAAGATTCCCGGGAAATAGTTCCGGTTTGAAATGATGCCGTTTTCGTGACGACGTTCCAGCAACCACAACAGATGAGCCGGGATCAAGGCTAGCAGCAAGGCCACGCCGAACCATTCGACGGTGGTTCGCGAAAAGAGCAGGCGGAGCATGTCCAGGACTGGTTTGGGAGCCACCGCAGTGTTCGTTTCGCGCACCATAATTTGGAGGCCTGACTCCAAAACTGGATACGAAAAATCGAAATTCGCATCGCGCGCAGACGTTATGAAGATTGTGGGCGTAAGATCGGCGCTTTTCGAACTCATTGCCGCCTCCAGAGCGCCCGCATCAGGCAAGACCTGATAGCTCGTCTCTAATTTGAGCCGTTTGGCAATCGCATTCCAAAGTTCGATGCTGAAACCGGTTAGTGACTCATTTTGCTCCATAACTAACGGCGGAATAACGACAACGGCTACGCGGACCCGCGGCGTTTCGACTTCTGCAGAGGAGGGAGCAACCAGGAAACCGAGAATGACGAGAAATACAGACGCAATCGGGCGGCTCGTCAGTTTCATGCGCGTAATCGTATCATTGCAAGCTGCCGCTAGCGGCTGCGTCCTGGTACGTCGGTAACCGGACATGTGGAATATCGGGACTCTCCCACGGACATTATTTAGGCCTTTTCCGACTACCCGGAAAACGGCCTCCCGTTGGTCGCTGTCATTGAGACTGCAATCCGTTCACGACCTTCGCAAGCGTTGAGACCTTTACTTTTTCCCCGGTGAGAACGGCACGTATTGTTTTCCGGTCGAGCCCCTTCTCCTTGGTTGTTTTTCGCAATCCAAGCTTTTTGATCTCCGCTTTTAAACTCTCGTTCGCCACGCCGCGCCCGCCGTCATATCGAATGCATGCATCCTCGATATTTTCGATAAAATCATCTTGTTGCGCGGTAGCTTACTCGCCGAACATGTTTTCTGACGTGGTGTATTCGACTCCGCCCAAATGCCTGGCGATGAAGTTGTAGATCAGACACATCACGAACGCCATAATGTAGGCGCCGAGACCATAGATAAATGGCGCGAGAAACAGCCATATCGGCGAAATCCCGCTGATAGCAGGCATCGAACGGGTCCATAGCCTGAACATCCCCAGCACAAGTAGGGGCGAAGCGAGTACGACGTGAACAGCGCCGACGATCTTCGCGGTCTGGCGAATCGAAATTCTCGAGATTTGTATTTTCATATCAGGCCGTCTCCCGAATGCCCCCATTTCCGAATACGGTTAGCTATCGCTTGTGAGGCATATCATTATTTATTCAGCTGTTCAACGTACAGGCCTCCGCGGCATCTCGCAGCTCTGAATTCTTTGCCGTTTCCGCAGCCGGCCACACAATTCGAAGATTGAGCGCTGGTTTAAGGCCACAATTCCAGCCACCACGGCTAAACCCGCGCACTGTCATTTTTGACAATAGTTGGAGTCCGCGGTCAGCATTACCCTCCTCCCACGAACGAGCCCCTGCCGTCGAGCCAAACTAGGAATCCGTGGAGCGTCCATGTCCTCTAATATTCGAGAACGTGCAGCCGGCAGCTGGCGGTCCGGAACCAGCCTTTCTGTTTTCTTGATCCTGCTGATCCTCGTTGAGTTCGTGCTCCCTTCGCTGGGCGTCGAAAGAAATAATATTCCGCTCTACGGGGACGTGGCGTTCTCGATTGTCCTGATCTTCGGGTGCGCTATCGCCTGGGAGAATCGACGGCTGTTTGGGCTGGCTTCGCTGGTCTCAGCGGTAGCGATTGCGGTTCGCTGGTCAGCCTGGTTTGTGCCGACCAAGACCCTCATTCTCGGCAGCGTATTGGCTGGGCTGGTAGCCATCCTGACGATTACGATTGTTTTGTTCTGGCAGGTTTTTCGGCCGGGCCGGGTCACGGCCGCGCGCATTCAAGGGGCGATCGCAGCGTATCTGGCCGTCGCGTCGATCTGGGCCCATGCCTATCACATCCTGGCCATCCTGGATCCCGCCGCTTTCAGCATCACTACCGCCAACGCTGCACTCTCGAGCACCTGGGTGAACTACAGTTTTGGCGTGCTGACCACCATCGGCTACAACGGCATCGTGCCGGTCGAGCCCATAGCTCATACGCTCGGCTCAGCGGAAGCCGTAACCGGCCAACTCTTCCTGGCCATCCTCGTAGCACGCTTGGTTTCGTTGCAGGTGGTCGCCAGCCAGGGAGAATCGCTGCAGTCGCCGCGCGACGTTCACGCGGATTAAATAAATTCGGATCTTGAAGATTCAGTTCGCCAGGCGGCGATTTCTAGACCGCGGCAATTTTGCCCGCTGCTTTTTCCCGCACCATCTGGATGTGCAACCTTAGCCAATACAGATGCGGCCTGACCGACGCGGCGACCGGTTGGCGGCGCACGCGTTCTTCCAGCTGGTCCAGGTTGTGCATCACGCCGTTCACAGACCCGGCAGCCGGAACGGCCGCGAGTTGATCTTCGAGGTCCTTCAATTCCAGATATAGCCCATAGATCCGGCGGTGCCCGGCCCACTGGTAAATGTAGGGCGCAAATCGCAGCAAGGGATACAGCACGCCAAACAGCGGTAGCGCCAGCACCAACAGTTGCTGGATAAATACCGCCAGCCAGAAAGGCAGATGACGCTGCAGGTAGGGCGGCCCGGTTCGATAAAACTGGCGCGCATCGCTGCTCAGCGGAAGGTCGATCGATTCGGCCGCGGGAAATTCACCGGGCTTGTGAAACATCCCCGGTACGGATTCAATCTCTTGCGCCGCATCCAGCAACAAATATTGAATCGCGGGATGAAGGTCGCGGCGCACCACCATGCTGGCTTTGGGCGCCAGTAGAAGCACATCGGTCGGCGGGATGTTCTCGGCTAAACTCGCCGCGCCGGCCGGCAGCACCAGCTTATTTAAGGATGCGTGCAGGGCGACAAAGGCGTCTGCCCGGCGTACGGAAGCAAGATGAAGATCTTTCATTGCAAAAAGCTGGCGAAGTAGGGGGCTTTCCCAGGCGTCCAGAAATATCGCCGCGTCGATTTCGTTGCTCTTAAATTTCTCTATCGCCTCCGCCGGAGTAGACGGAAGCAGCGTGGCGGTTTTCCGGTCGATGATTCCGTCCTGGCCCAGCAAACTCACCGACAAGGCGCGCGAGCCGCTGCCTTCCGGGCCGATGGAGATGCGCAGGCCCTTCATCTGTTCGCTGGTCTGCAGGTGCTGGCCACGGACAAACAGCCAGAGCGGTTCGTAGAATAAGGTCCCCAGAGATACCAGATCCGGCGAATCCTGCTGCGTGGTGATTCCGCCGGGAAGAATCGCAATGCTCACCCCGGATTTTCGGTCTTGCAGCCGAGCAACACTTTCCACGGCGCCCGCCGAGGGCACTAATTTCAGTTCAATTCCGTTCTTCGCAAAAAACCGGCGATACTTCTGGGCCACTTCCGCGTTGAAACTGCCCGGGGGGTCCGTACTCATGGTCACCGAACGCGGGGGCGTGGGGCGCAGCAGAACAAATGCCAGCCAAATCAGCAGCGCCGCGAAGACCAAAACGATCGCCGCAGCGGTAAAGAAATAAGGGACTCTCGTTTTCAGTTTCAAAGCGGCCATCGCCTTGATCGTATGGGGTTCTGCTCGGGTGGTGCGAAGCCCCGAGAACGTACCGTAATACCCTCACGGAAGCTATCGTCAAAACTTACAGTCTCGTTTCCGATTCGGCCGGGCGATTTTCCCGGGATGCGGCGCAGCTCTGCGTCCGCGTTTTCCTGGTGGCCGAATCGAATAATCTGCGAGAATGCGATGTTTCTACTCGGGCGGATTTTTACACTTATGGCTTCCAACCAAGCGTTTTGGAAAACGGTCCCGCGGACGTCTTCAATCATCTTTTTGGCGGGTGTCTTTTTTATTTTCAGCATCATCGGCTTCGCCAGCGACATTACCGAGATGGGCCGCCAACCGCCATTACGCCTGGCGTTGGACGTCTTAATCTCCGGCCTCTTCCCGGTGTTCTACGCCATGGCCGGATTTGCCCTTCGCAAACAGTGCTGGAAGGTGATCGTTCCGCTGTTCGTCGTGCACTTCGCGCTGATCAACGTCCTTAACAATATGCTTCCCGATGCGCCACTCCGGGCTGCGGACCTGGCGCGCCTGCAGAGCAGACTGTCGTTTGACGGAACGGCGGTCACCCTAGCCGTTCGCCCTGGGGTACGCTTTATTTCTTTATGCCACCATCACTGAATCGCGCCGCTACTTCCGGGTGCACGCGGAGATGGAACTCGCCGCGGAAATTCATCGGGTGCTGGTCCCCGCGATTGACGCGCAGCTCGGAAGTTTTCAATTCTACGGATACTCGACGCCGAGCGATGAAGTGGGCGGCGACCTGATCGATGTAGTCGGCGTGGAATCGCGCTGGGTCGCCTATCTCGCCGATGTGTCGGGCCACGGCGTCGCGCCGGGAGTCGTCGCGGGCATGGTCAAAAGCGCCTCGCGCATGTTGCTGAGTTCCACCGAAAGCAGCCTGCATCTGCAGACGCGGTTGAATGAAGTTCTCTACCCGCTGAAGAGGCCGGATATGTTTGTCACCTTTTGTTTTGTCAACTTCCACGACGGTCTTTTGCGCTTCGGCACCGCGGGCCACCCGGCCATTTTGCACTTTTCGGCCAAGACCAACGCCGTGTCGCAACTGGAGTGCTCGAATTTTCCTTTGGGCATCATGCCCGATGGCGAATTCACCAGCGGCGAGGTCCAGACGGAAGAAGGCGACGTGCTCGCGCTGTACACCGATGGATTGCTCGAAGCCGCCAACGCTGCCGGCGAAGAATTCGGAATCAAAGGACTCGAACTGCAATTGCAGAAGCATGGCCGCGAACCGTTAAACGTAATTTGCCAGTCCCTGCAAGCCAGCGTCGCGCAGCACGGCGCTCAACTCGACGACCAGTCCGTTTTGCTGATTCGCCACTCCGCCCGGACGAACTGAAAAGCCATTTTCATAACGGCCGCGGATTGACATCCTCTTCCGCCGTCGCTACGCTTTGCACGATTTACGCGCGAGGTCCTCAGCCATGATGCTGCCCAAATTCGCCCATCTTGCTCTGCTCTTCATTCTGCCGCTGGCCACCGTTTCGCTCGCCGCGCAGGAGCCACCGCACCATCACGACGCTGAGGAGGCCGTCGGCACCGTCTCCTTTCCTACTTCGTGCGCTCCCGCAGTCCAATCGCAATTCGAGCGCGGGCTCGCGCTGCTTTATTCGTTCGAGTACGAATCCGCCGACGCGCAATTCGAGGAAGTCGCCCAAAAAGATCCGCACTGCGCCATGGCCTACTGGGGCCAGGCCATGACTCTCTACCATCAACTCTGGGATCGCCCGACCAAGGAAGACCTCGCTAAAGGCGCCGAACTGCTGGCCAAAGCTCGCGCGCTCAATCCGCCGACCGCCCGCGAACGCGACTACATCAACGCGCTTTCCGTTTTTTACGCCGACACCGAGAAGCTCGATCACGACCAGCGCGCCGACGCTTATGCCGCGGCGATGCGCGGCGTCCACGAACGGAATCCCAACGACCACGAAGCCGCGATTTTTTACGCGCTCGCGCTGCTCGGGTCAGGCCCCGATCGCGATCCGAATCACACCAATGCCAAAGCGGCCGTGGCGATTCTCAATCCGCTTTACGCCGAGCAGCCCAATCATCCGGGCATCGCGCACTACATCATTCACAGTTGCGACAATCCGGCGATGGCCAGCCTCGCGCTGCCGGCCGCGCGCCAATACGCCAGCATCGCGCCGGCTTCGGCGCACGCCGTGCATATGCCTTCGCACATTTTCGCGCGCCTGGGACTTTGGCAGGACGACATTGACTCCAACCTCGCGGCGATTCGCGTGGCCGATGGCATGGCCGCGCATCACCACGTCCTGCACCACAAAGTGCATTCCATGGATTTCCTGGAATACGCGTACCTGCAGATTGGCGACGACGCCAGCGCTGAGGCGATCATTCAGCAGGTCGCCGCGATCCCCGTGGAAAAAATGGATCCCGAATTTGAAGATTTTTTGCTGATGAAACAGGTAGAAGGCCCGGTGAAGTACGCGCTCGAACGCCGCCAGTGGAAAGAAGCGCTGGCCCTGCAGCCGAGCGCGGGCGCGCCGCCTTACGTTCAGTTGGTCACCTACTGGGGACGCGCCGTCGCCGCCGGACATCTGCACGACGCCGCCGCCGCGCAAGACGCGCTGAAGAATTACGAAGAACAGCTCGAAGCCACGCGTAAAGGTCCGCGTTCCTATTTCGTGAGCGGCTTGAAGGACGAGCACGAAATGGTGCAGGCTTGGGCGGCTTACGCGGCGGGAAAATCCGACGACGCGCTCCGCCTGCTGCGCGCCGTCTCCGACGATCAGGACAAAATCGGCAAAGGCGAAACCGCGCTCCCCGCGCGCGAAATGCTGGCCGACATGCTGCTCGACCTGCAGCGCCCGCAAGAAGCGCTCACTGAATACGAAGTTTCCCTGCGCACCGACCCCAATCGTTTCAACGGCCTCTACGGCGCAGCCCAAGCCGCGACGCAAGCCAAGCAAAAACAAAAAGCCGATACGTACTACGCGCAGCTGCTGAAGAATTGCGCAGGCAGCCGCTCCGATCGCCCCGAGCTAGCCCAGGCGAAAACCGTCCTCGTCTCCGCCGGCGGCAAGTAGTTCAAAACTCAGTGAAATACCCCAAGCTGCAACAGCCCCGCGTCACCGTATCTAGATGACTCCCTGCCCCAGGCCGCCGGCCATGCGAGTAAAGGGTCGCTCACTCGTAGCCTCGACCAAAGTAAACATATGCCACGGCAATGCTCGTTTATTCGTTGGGCCGGGCCACGGACATGCTGGTGCGACGGCGTGCTACTACCCGATGTCGCCGGCATTTATTTCGAAGTCGTCGGGCGTGCACGAACTTGGAGTGGGTGAGGCTACTCCGGCCAAAGCGGTCGAACATTTGGTCTAAGGGAACACCCCACTGAAGTGGGGTGCAGACAGGCTGAAAGTGTTCTGTAGCACGACATCCTTTACAAAGTGTTGCAGGACATCCTTTACAGGTGCTGGGGTGTTGAAACCCAACGGTCCACCATGGTGGACCGTTGGGTCGGCGCGTCGAGTTCGCCGACCAGGCTGCGGCGATAAAACACCAGCACCCGTTTCTCGATGCGTTCCACCTTGACCCATTCTGCGGCCAGCGCCAGACTGATTTCCCAGCGCCGTCCTTTCAGCTGCAGCTGTCCACTGCTCGACAGCTTATACACTTCCGCTCCCGCTTCGTATTCCCACTCGCGCGCCGCGTTCGGATTCCAGGTCCGCGCGCTTTTCTTCCACACTTCGGCCGGCGTTTTCATCCCCAACGCTTCGTGCGGCCGCACCTGATTATATTCATTCCGAAATTCATCTAGCCAGGCCTGCCGCCCGGCCATCGCCGGCACTCCGCGCCGCCGGATCGCCCGATCCAGCGCACCATGAAAGCGCTCCACTTTTCCTTGCGTCTGCGGATGACGATACCCGCTGAAGTGCAGCCGGATCCCTTGCTTCATCATCCACACCGTCAACCAGGTCCAGCCCGTCGCCGACTTCATGTTCCACCACGGCGTGCCGTGATCCATCAACATCTCCTCCGGCATTCCGCAGCACTCGAAGGCTTCGATCAGCCCCTGTTTTACAGGCTCGGCCTGGGTGGTCCAAGTTCCTTTCAGCGCGATCGCGTAGCGGCTGTGATCGTCCAGCAGCGTCAACGGTCCCACCGGCGCCTGCCATCCTGTCGGGCTTTTGAAATCCATCTGCCACATCTGGTTCGGTTCCCGACGCTCAAATCGTTGCACCGCAGGCCGCAGCTGGTCGCTCAGCGCGATCATCCCGTGGCGTTTTAAAATCCGATGCACGGTACACGGCTCCAGCTCGATCCCCTGATCGCGCCGAAGCACCGTGCTCAACTTGCGCGCGCCCCAGTCCGGCTTCTTCACCCGCTCCTGGATCACGCGCTGCTCCAGCTCCGGCGCCGTGCGCCTCGGACTTTTTTCCGGACGCCGGCTCTTCTCGCTGATCCCTGCGATCCCGCCGGTTCGATAGCGCGCCAGCCACTGGTAACCCGTGGGCCGCGAGATGTCGAACTCCCGGCACAACGCGCTCATCGTCTTTTCCCGCCGGCTCGCCGCCACCACGAAACGCACCCGCTGCTCTTGAACGTTCATCGTTCCCCAGGCCATCCCTGCCCCCCATCGCGAGGGCGCCCGCACCGCTCCTCCCTCGGCGCCGCCGAATCGCCGAGTGTAAAGGATGTCCTGCAACACTTTGTAAGGGATGTCCTGCTACCGAACACTGAAAGCCTGTCCTACTGAAACTGACGAAACTGGCTGGTTTTTTTGCGTCACGGATTCGATTTACTGGAAACGCTTGGGGGCGCTTGCGCCGTTTTATCTTTCGAAAGCTTTAGCTGCTGAACACAATCCAGCATTTTCTGGATGTCCCCGACTGACATTTCCCGCGGCGCCCTGAATGGAATCTCGGAATCAGGCGCGAGCACGGTTCCTTTGTATCCACGGCCGATAATTAGATATTGGCTTCCATGAATGGCGACAGGGCTGACCGGGCTAATCGTGGCGACCGAATCGCTGCGAATCACGTCCTGATAGCGTTTGTCGACGCGCAAATCCATTTCTACGGCTCTCTCAGGACTGCCCGTTTCCTTGGAGGGCGTAATCGCCTTCACCGACCCCACCCGAACGCCATCAATCATGACCTTGGAATTCGTAGTGATTCCAGATTCCTGCGGAACGTAAACGCGCAAACGATACTTGGGAACGAACACGCCGGAGGACCAGACGCCCAAAGCGATCGCCAGCAGGGCGATACCAAGCACCAAACCGGCAGCGATTTTTTGCGCCTGGTCTGAAATACGAATTGTAATTTCCGCCATCGGGTTGATCGGTGTGTTATTTCTACACTCAATTATTCGTCTGGGCAAATGCGTCCTAAACGCCCAGGCCAAATCCAAATGCGCCAACCTGCAACAGTCCCAGTAGGACAGGCTTTCAGCCTGTCTGCACCCCACTTCAGTAAGGTGTGCTTCCGGCGCCGAAATATTCCGCCGATGCACAACTCGACCACCGCGGCTCATTCGTCGCCTTTCCCAACCCTGCCCACACGGGATTCGCGGCGATGAATCCACGAATCCGCCGAAACTCTTCGGTACTCCGGCCAAAGCGGTCAAACAGCTAATCGAAAGGCACACCCACTGAAGTAGGGTGCAGACAGGCTGAAAGCCTGTCCTACTGAAACCTAAACGCCAGCTTTACGTGTAGCTGTCGCACTCCAGGCACTTGCGCCAATTTCGTAAATCTTCACCTCGATCGCCTTCGGCCCCCACATAATATTGTGCGTGTAGTGAAATCCCACGCGCTCGAGCATCTTCTGCGAGTTGTCGTGACCAATCCCATGTCCGGCGACAATCTTCGGCAGGCCCAGCGTATCGAATCCATGCGCGAGTGCCGCGCGCAAACCTTCTTCGCCGAGCCGCAACCCCCAAGCCGACCGCACCAGATGCACGCCCGCCTCAATGATGTTGGCGTCCATCTGCCACGGCCGCAGGCCGGCACACCCTGCAAACTCGCCAGTCTCGCGCAGAAACATCGGCCAGTACTGAAATCCGAGCCAAGTCTCCCGTTCACATTCGGCGCGCAGCCGCTCGTGCGCCTGTTCCGGCGTCATCGCGCCGCCGAAGTAACGAGTCACTTCCGCATCGCACCACAATGCTTCCGCCAGCGCCGTATCGTCGTCGGTCCCTTTCCTTGCGAGCTGGAAGAGCGTCGGAACCCAACAGCTCGCCGCGGTCGCGACTCGCCCCTACTGATACTTCTGACAGTTACCTCCGTGCTTGCGCGGTGCAAACATTCTCGAGTAACCTCCCGGTGCGTTCTGAGTTAACCCGTTAAGGCGACAAGGAGATTCCTTATGAAAGCAAGACTACCCCGCAAGGCTATTTTCCTTTCCGTTCTGCTGGCCTGTTTGCCATTGGCCGCCGCTGCGCAAGACAAACCGCTTCCGGAAGCGTACTCCGCCGTCGCGATCGGCACGGGCGGAACCTTTGCCGGGAAAAGCGTTCAGTTCGACGTGCGCATCACTTCGTACACCACCGATGACGAAGTCCAGAAGTTTGCTGAACTGGTGAAAGCCAGCGGGCAGAATGCGCTGGTTAGCGCGCTGGATAAAGAAGACAAAGGTCATGTGCAGCCCGTGGCTTCCACCGGAAATGAAATCGCCGTCGCCCGCAAACGCACCGTCGATGGCATTACCACCATCACTGTCGTCACCACCCGGCTGATGGCCTTCCGCGAGCTGTACAACAACTCCCGCAGCCGGGACTATCCCTTCGGCTTCATTCAACTCAAGCTCAATGCCCAGGGCGAAGGCACCGGCGAAATCATGGCCGCCGCAAAGATCAAATTCGACAAAAAGCAAGGCCAGTACGTGATCGAGAGCTACGGCAACCAGTACATCAAAGTGAGCAACGTGCGCATTTCGAAATGACCATTCGTGCGCAGCAAAAAGCACGCGTCGGTACTGCCGGCCTAAAAATATGAAAAACACCCCAAAACGAAAGCAAGCCGCACCACTGCCGGTTCGTCGCAGCAGGTCTCACGCACTGCTTTCCCCTTTGGTAACGATTGTTTTTCTGCTGGGTTTCGCCGTCGGCTGCAACACCGCCAAACCCGCCGCCGTAACCAATGATCCCAATCAATTGCTCCGCCAAATGTCCGACAAACTGGCGCAGTCCAATAACCTCAGCTTCAAAGTTGATCGCAAGCTGGACGCGGCCTTGGTCGAGGGCCATAACATTCCCGAAGACGCGCAAATCGAAATCTACGTTTCGCGTCCCGGCAAGTACCTGGCCAAATCGAAAAGTCAGGACAGCGCCCGCCAGCTTATTTTCGACGGCCAGAACCTCTCGGTGTACGACGAAACGATGAAGCTGTATTCCACCGTGCCCACGCCCGGCACGATCGATGAATCCGTGGCGAAGATCAACGACACCTACGGATTCACGCCGCCGCTCGCCGAATTCATTCTCAGCGATCCCTATGCGGCGCTCAGTCCCAAAATCAAAAGCAGCGCGTACCAAGGCAAAGAGACGGTCGACGGGGTGGAATGCCATCACCTGAGCGTGGTCGGCGAGGTGGCGGATTCTGAACTTTGGATCGGCGTCGCCGATCTGCTGCCGCGCAAGCTGGTCGCGACGTTCAAAGATCGCGACGGCAGCCCGCAGCTTCAGGCTGACTTTTCCGATTGGAACCTGGCCGCGACCACGCCCGACACCTTCTTCACTTTCGTGCCGCCGCCAGACGCCGCGAACATCGAGATGGTGACCGAAGCGCAGATGACCGAAAACGCCGCCAAGCCAGCGCCGCAAAAATAATTAACGCAGCTCACCGTCAAGGCATCACACTAAGGATCGCAACGACATGAAATCAAGCATGAGCGAACTCGGTAAGGCGACCACTGCACGAAACCATAATGGGCTCGTGGCGCGAGCGGCGATTCTATGCGCCGTGCTGTTCTGCTGCGCGTCGATCGCCTCGGCGCAGGTTTACGGCGTCGCGCGAAAAACTACGGTCGTCAGCGGACCCAACGGCACCGTGGCCGCGAGCAAGACCACGGTGGTCGGCGCCAACGGTTCCGCCAGCAAGACGACAGTCGTCGCCACGGGACACCCAGCCAACAAAACCACAGTTGTGGTGGCGAACGGGGGCATGCCACACGGTTACATCGCCGTAATCCCGACCGGCTACCGTACGGTCTACGTATCGGGCGTGCGCTACTATACGGTCGGCGGGATTTATTACCGCCCGCAAATGTATCAGGGCCGCACGGTGTACGTGGCCGTTCGTCTCTAGCCAATCCCGCAGCCATGAACGCGGGCACGCTCGCGCCGGCCGCGAAATGTGAATCGGACCACGAAGGAGAATTTGATGATTCATCGTCGCAAGATTTCCCTCGCCGCGGCATTGCTGGCGGCCATCGCCATTCCGGCGAACGCGCAAACTCCCGCTGCAAACGCACCGGCCACCGGCCAAGCCGCGGGCCAGCCCACGGGCCAGAACGCGCCGTCGCAACCGGAATACGCGCCTCTTTCAGCCGATGAACTGGACTCTCTCGTAGCGCCCATCGCCTTGTATCCCGACGCGTTGGTGGCGCAAGTTCTGGGCGCTTCCACCTTTCCTTACGAAGTCGTCGCCGCAACGCTATGGCTAAAAGATAATTCGAACCTCACCGGTGAGTCTCTCGCCAAGGCTGTCGATCAGCAGTCCTGGGATCCCGCGGTAAAAGCGCTCACTCAATTTCCAACCGTCTTGGACGATCTCGCCAAGAATCTGGCGTGGACCTCCGCGCTGGGCGAAGCCTCGGCCACGCAACAAACGGACGTGATGGCCGCGGTACAAAGAATGCGGGCCAAGGCTCTCGCTGCCGGAAATCTGAAGTCCGGACCGGAAATAAAGGTTGAGCAGCAAGCTCCTCAGACGATCGTCATCCAGCCGGCGAATCCGCAGATCGTTTACGTTCCGGTTTACAGCCCGACAATCGTATACGGCGCGCCCATCGTGGTTCCCGGTTACTACTATCGCGGTCCTTCCGTAGCCGTAGTTTCCTTCGGCGGAGGCATCGTGGTGGTGGGAACGAGTTATGGCGGCTGCTGCGGTTGGGGATGGAGCTACTGGGGTACGAACTGGCACAGCCACACCGTCATTTATAACCGGAACATTTACGTGGGAAATAGCTACTGGCGCGGAGGCTACTACGGCGGCGGCTACTATCGTCCGCCCGGATATAAGCCGGGACATCCCGGCTATCGTCCGCCGACCTATCCCGGATACGGACGTCCTCCGGCTACGACGCTACCAGCGCCGAACCCAGGCAATCGGCCCGGTAATGGAAACGGCAATGGAAATGGTGGCGGCAATCGGCCGGGCGGACCCGGAAATGGAAATGGTAACGGGAATCGTCCCGGAAACGGCGGCCCAACCACCTTGCCCGCAAATCCAGGAACTCGTCCCGGCAACGGTGGTCCTACGACACTTCCGGCCAAGCCCGGCACTCGTCCTGGCAATCAGCCGAGTACGCGCCCCGCTCCTACGCAGCCGAGCACGCGACCTGCTCCTCAACAACCAAGCACGCGGCCCGCTCCTCAGCAGCCCAGCGCGCGGCCTGCAACCCAACCGGCGCGTACCGATTCGTTCTCCGGCTCTGCTGGTGGCCGGGCACAAAGTGCGCGCGGCAATCAAAGTATGGGATCGAAAGGCGGCGGAGGAGGCGGGCGTCGTCCGTAGTTCAGGACACCCAAAACCTATGACACCCAAAACTGATTTTCGCCAAAGTTTCAGCAGCAGTCAGAAGGGAGAAAGTATGAGTTCCGCGCGATCCACCCGAGTACGCATTTTTTCCTTCGGCGGAATGATTCTGCTGCTGGGCGCGACCTTGCTCGGCGCGGCAGGATGCAGCCATGCGCACCAAGGCGCCATGGGCGAAGAAAGCAGTGCTGCTCCCAAGACCTTTGCGTCCGCTGATTCGGCCGCACAGGCGATCTATGACGGCGCCAAATCAGGCGACCCCACCGCGCTGCTCGCGATATTCGGCCCCGGCGCGAAAGAGCTTTTGTTCTCCGGGGATTCCGTCCAGGACAAGGCGGCGCTCGATACCTTCACCCGGCGGTATGACGAAATGCATCGCTGGGGAAAATTGACCGGCGGCCGCTTGGTGCTCGACGTCGGCGCGGAAAATTATCCGTTTCCGTTCGCACTGGTCAAGAACGACGCCGGCCAATGGTATTTCGACGCCGCTTCCGCCAAGGAAGAAATTCTCGCCCGCCGAATCGGCGGCAACGAACTTTCCACCATCGACGTCCTGAACGACATGGGCATGGCGCAAACCCAATACTTCAGCCAGCCGCATGACGGCGCCCAACCGCACAGTTACGCCCAAAAATTCGTCAGTGACGACGGAAAACAAAATGGACTGTACTGGCCGGCCGCGCCAGATGGTGCGGATAGCCCGCTCAACTCACTCGCGGATTCCGCCGGCAGCGAAGGATATTCTGCCGCCCTGCAAGGTTCTGCCCCGTTTCACGGCTATTATTTCCGGATGCTGACCAGCCAGGGCCCCCACGCCCACGGCGGCGCCAAGGATTACATCGCTAACGGAAACATGACCGGGGGCTTCGCGATCCTGGCGTATCCCGCGGAGTACGGAAATTCGGGCGTGATGTCCTTCCTCATCAACCAGGATGGCGTGGTGCTGCAAAAAGATCTCGGCACGGATACCACGGGGGTCGCGAAAACGATCACCTCTTTCGACCCAGACCCCATGTGGGTTGCTGTCGAATAATCACAGATAGTCGGGAAGCGACTTTCTTGGCGCTCGACAAAAATCTAAATCCCATTCACATCCGCGCCGCGTCGCCCGCAGATGCCGCTGCGATTTCCGCCATCTACGCGCCGTACGTGCTGCATGGCACCGCATCATTCGAAGTCGAAGCCCCAGACGCGGCCGAGATCGCCAGACGCATGTCGGCCGTCCGCGAACTCGGACTTCCCTACCTCGTCGCTGAAATGGAAAAAGAAGTTGCGGGCTACGCCTACGCCGGACGCTTCCGTCCGCGCGCCGCCTATCGCTTCACCGCGGAAAATTCCGTGTACGTCGCTGAACGTTTCCAGCGCCGCGGCATCGCCCGCCAGCTGATGCAACGCCTGATCGAATTGTGCTCCAGCGCCGGCATCCGCGAGATGGTCGCCGTCATCGCCAGCCCCGCGCTCAGCCTCCCCTCAGTCACGCTGCACCATTCGCTGGGCTTCATCGAAGCCGGCATCCTCCGCGGAGTCGGCGAGAAATTCAACGCCGCCGTCGACGTCCTGCTCATGCAAAAATCCCTGAGTGCTCGCTAACGGGTGCTGAAGGCATCTCCGCATTTTTGAACTGCGCTAGCTCGGACCAAATCTCGGCGCTTCGTCTGCACTTACAAATGGCCTGCCGCCAACCCGCACCAAGTCCGCGAATTTTGCCACGCGCCCAACACCAGCGCCGGAGGCGCGGCATAGGTTAGCCCGGTCCGTAAAGGCCGGAAAAAAAATCACAACAGAGCCCCGAGCGCCGGAGGCGCGACACGCGGTTGCCCCTCTACAGGATTCGATCTCTCGACCTCGCGAGCCCCACTCAGATCCTCTCGGCAAAAAAAGGACAGGTAGTACCGGAACCAACCCCCACCTGCCCTTCCGTTCAATTGTTCGCGAATTTCGCGCGTGTTAGCGTGAACCGGGGGCATTTGAAATGACACTTTCGCAGCGCGAATTTCGCCAAGCCTCGAATCGCGGCGCTGGTTTCAACGATCTCCTGCGTCGGCGTCCGCTCACCCGGGCCGAACGCCACGCCCGCAAATGCGTCATCTGCCGCCATCCGAATCGCCAGGAAATCGAAGCCGCTTTCCTCCGCTGGCAAAGTCCCAAGCTCATCGTTTCTGAATTCAACCTCCATCACCCGCGATATATCTACCGCCACGCTCACGCGACTGGGCTCTACGCCCTTCGCCGCTTCAAGCTTTCCTGCGCGCTGGAACGAATCATCGAATATGCCTCCACCGCCAAGCCCGACGCCCGCGCGGTACTCAAAGCCATTTACGTCTGCTGCCACATCGACGAGCATGGCGTCTGGCGCGATTCGCCTCCCGCCATCGTTACCACCTCCGTCGAATCAGGCGAATCGGCCGATCCGGCCGCGCCGAATTCCTCCGCGCTCACCCTCGAAATCGAGCCAGGCCTGACCGTGGCCGCGTCCGTTCGCGGCCTGCGCCGGAGTTCTAATCGACACTTCGTGCCGCGATTAGAAACGCCCGCAAATGCCTGAAAATAAACGCTCGACCTCGGTTCTAATCGTCACTTTTGGGAGACTCCCGCCGAAAATCAGTTTCAAATCTTGCCCCCGAGCCGGCCATCCTCTCCGGCGGAAACCGCCCCGAGAAATTCTTCGCTTTGTCTTCGCTCCGCGCAAATCTGTTACCATGGGGATTACCAACCAAAAGCGGAGACAAATTCGAGTGAGCAGCAAAGAAAATTCAGCCGTCGCCCCGGGCTTCAATGCGCCGCAGCAGCGCGCCATCGAGCATGGCGATGGTCCCCTGCTGGTCGTCGCCGGGGCCGGCACCGGCAAGACCCGCGTGATCATCGAGCGCATCCGCAACCTGCTCGAACTGAATCCCGATCTGGCCGGCGAAAATATTCTGGGCCTGACCTTCACCGACAAGGCCGCGGCGCAGATGAAATGGCGCGTGCTGAAATCCGTCGGCGAACGCGGCGAAGGCGTGGTGCTCAGCACCTTTCACGCGTTTTGCCTGGAGCAGATCCTGCGTTCGGTGAATCCCGAGGTGCAGGCGCTCGACGACATCGACCACAAAATTCTGCTGCGCCGCAATATCGGCCAGCTGGACCTGAAACATTTTCGACGGCTGCAGGATCCTGGCGAATTTATCAGCGATTTCGTGCAATTTTTTTCGCGCTGCCAGGACGAGCTGGTTACGCCGGACGATTACGATCGATTCGTGCGCGGCTTGCGCGCGAAGCACGACGCCGGCAAAAAATCGCTCGAATCGGATGCGCTGGAGCTGGCCGAAGAGGAAATCGCGCGGCAGGAGGAATTGTCGCGGGTGTATCGCGTCTCGGAACAGCTGTTGCGCGAACGGAACCTGCTGACCTTCGGTGCGCAATTGATGCACACCGTGAATTTGCTGCGGTCGGACGACGCGCTGCGCGCGCAAATTCAGGACAAATATCGCTACATTCTGGTCGACGAATTTCAGGATACGAATATCGCGCAGCTGGAATTGCTGTGGCTGCTGGCGGGCGAGCGCCGCAATATCGTCGCCGTCGGCGACGACGATCAGGCCATTTACCGCTTTCGCGGGGCGTCGTTTGGCAGCTTCACCATTTTTCTGAAGCGGTTTTGCGAGGTGAAGGACGCGAAGCTGGGTCCGGCGGCGCAAAAATATCTGGTTTCGCTCTCGCAGAACTATCGTTCGACCCAGCGCATTCTGCGGGTCGCCGGCGAAGTGATCCGGCACAACGAAAAATCGCCGCTGCTGCCGCCCAAGGCGTTGACCACCGAGAACAACGAAGGGACCAAGGTTCGGGTGGTCGAATTCGGCAGGCCCGAAGAAGAAGCGCAGTGGGTCACTTCCGAATTGATCCGGCTGCACGAGGCCGGAACGCACTGGCGGAATTTCGCCGTGCTGTACCGCAAGCACGCCCATCGCACCCAACTGCTCGACGCGCTGCGCCGTCGCGAAATCCCCTTCGTCATTCGCAAAATGTCGATTCTCACCAGCACCATGGTGCGGGATCTGTTCGCCTGGCTGCGGCTGATCGTCGTTCCCGGAGATAACGTGGCCTGCGCCCGGGTAATTGCCGCGCCTTACTGGGGACTCGAGCCGCGCGATCTGGTGCGCCTCGCCGAGCGCGCCGAGAAAAATCACCGGCGTCCGCTGGGCGACGAACTCGAAACGGCGCAGAACGAAGCACCCTTCGATCGCGAAGGCGTGAAGCTGAAGGAGCTGGTCGCCCTGCTGGGTCAGCTGCGCCACAGTGCGCGAAAAAAATCGGCCACCGAAATCGTCGACGAACTCATCGCCGGGCTGCGGCTCGCGCCCCTGCCTTCCGATCAGGATCGCTACTACCTCGACCGCTTCGTGAATTTCGTCAAGGAATGGGAACGCAAAAGCGAAGAGAAGCAGCTGCGCCATTTCATCGAATACCTGGCTTATTTTTATGAAGCGGGCGGCGATATTTGCCT
The DNA here is from genome assembly GCA_963711325.1 of uncultured Acidobacteriota bacterium. Classification (GTDB taxonomy): domain Bacteria; phylum Acidobacteriota; class Terriglobia; order Acidiferrales; family UBA7541; genus Palsa-295. The sequence continues at coordinate 2,162,843 of CAVQDR010000003.1, forward strand.
GGACGAAGAAATTTCCGACGACGCGGTGCAGCTCATGACCGTGCATGCCGCCAAGGGCCTGGAATTTCAGAATGTCTTTATTTTGCGGCTTTCGAAGAGCGACTTCCCTTCCGGCGCGCGCAAAGTGGTATTCGAATTTCCCGCGGAAATGATGAAAGAGGAGCAGCCGGTCGGAGATTTCCAGATTCAGGAGGAGCGCCGGCTTTTCTACGTGGCGCTGACGCGCGCGCGGCAGCAACTGACGCTCTCGACGCTGGTCAACAAGCGCAAGAAACCCTCGCCTTTCCTCGACGATTTCCTGATGAATGCGAAAATCAAGAATTTCGACGTGGCGCAATCCGAGCCGCGCGTCGCCGTGCCGCCGGTGGCCGAAACCACCGGCCCCGAAGCCGATTCGCAGGACCCTTACCAATTATTTCCTCCGGGCAGCGAGCCGACCCGCGCGTATTCGCGCGTGGCCCTGTGGGCCAAAGCGTTTCATCCACCGCGGCCGGAGCCGCTGCAACTGAGCTCCTCCGCCATCGATTGCTACGACCGCTGCCCGATGCGCTACATGTTTCAGTACGTCTGGAGCGTGCGCGGCGGCCCGCACGCCATGGCCACCTTCGGCAACGTGATGCATCGGACCATCAAGGAATTTGTCAGCCAGGTCAGCGAACGCAAGAAAGTTCCGTTCGAAGAGGTCTTGACCATTTACAACCGCGAATGGTCGGGCGTCGGCTACATCGACAAATATCACGAAGAGGAATACCGCAAAGCTGGGCGCGATCAGCTGGAGGCTTTCTGGCGGACGTACAGCGCGGCTCCGGCGGACGTGATTTACCAGGAAAAATCGTTCGAGCTGGCGCTCGAAAACGATGTGGTGGTGACCGGGCGCATGGACCAGGTGAACCGCATCGACGGCAACGCCGTCGAAATCATCGATTACAAAACCGGAAAGCCGAAAGACGCGAAAGCGTCCGCGAAGGATTTGCAGTTGGGAGTCTACGCGCTGGCCGCACAGGACGTGCTGGATCTGGATCCGACGCGCCTGGTTTTCTACAACCTGGTGACCAACGAAGGCGGTGGCTTCCACCCGCGACGCCAAGGCGCTGAAGGAAACCAAAGAAAAAATCGCGGAGGTTGCCGATTTAATTCGCGCCAAGGATTTCACGCCCAAGCCCGGATTCGGCTGCACGTTCTGCGATTACCGCCCACTGTGCCCGGCCCACGAACAATTGGTTTCGATTCGCTCGGCGGTAAGCCGTGGCTGATGTTCGAAGATATTTTAGTGCAATCCGCTCTGGTAGTAACCCGACCGCGCGGTCACGTCCAGATCCGGGCGCCGCACGCGAACTTCAATGCCGTGGAAATCCCGGCCCTTGGCGATTTCCGTCGGGCTGAAGGTCAGCGTGTACTGGTTGCGGGCCTGCTCGGTGACCTTGGCGTACAGATTCTCGAGGCCGCGATCCTTCCCCGCATAAAACGTGTCGCCGCCGGTGGTCTGCGCATATTTTTCCAGGCGCGTGCTCTCGTGCTGCAGCAGCGCGTGGCCTACCGAAATCGAATACACCGAAACGTCGGAATTGAGCAGCAGCTGCAGCGTCTGGTCCAGCGTGTGCGAGTTGCTCCGCGAATTGTTGCCGTCGGAAATCAGAAAAATAATTTTGCGGCGGTCGCGTCCGCGGCCCTTCAGCATTTCGCCCGCGGCGTACACCGCGTCGTCCAGGTCCTTGGTTTCCGTTTCCTGGCGCACGCCGAGCTGCGTGGGCAGCCCAGTTTCCGCCGAACGCCCGTTCACCGTGGGACCGGCAGTGAGCGGCCCGCCGACCGGCGCTCCAGGGTAATGCGACTGGAGGTCCAGCCGCTTCAGCTTGGTGAAAAGTTCATCGTTATTGAACGAGAAATCCGCGACAGTGTTAGGAAACTGGTCGTAGGTGACCAGCGCGACTTCATCGCTGGGACCGAATCCGCCGGAGATGGCCACCAGGCTTTTTTGCACCTGGTCCGCGGATTTAATCGAGAGGTTGTTGTCGATCAGCACCACCGCGGAAAGCGGAAACGGGTCGGAAGTGAAAAAGACAACCTGCTGCTCGACGTTGTCGCAGTAGACGCGAAATTCGTCGCGACTCAGGTCGCCGACCAGCACGCCATCGCGATTTTTCACGGTGACCGGAACGATGACCAGGTTGGTGGTGACGGTCAAGGAGTGACGGTCGGTCGGCCTTTGGGGCTTGCTCTTCTGCTGCTGCGCGGGCTGTTGCCCGGCGGGCTGCGACTGTCCGGTTTGGGCCTGCGGCGTCTGAGTGGGCGGCGGATTCAAATTCGGCGCCGGTGGCGCGGTTTGCCCGGGTTGCACGGGCGGCTTGGTTTGCTGCTGGGTATTGTCGGCGGGCGCCGGTTGTTGGGCGCGTGCGGGCAGTGAAAAAAGTAATACAATGCCGAAAGCGAGCAGGGTTCGTGTCATGAAAGTTTGTCGTGTCCCGAGTGTAGTGACGGATTCGAAGCGCGCGGCGTTGCAGGCAATCGTGCCGGGACCATCGTGGTGAAGGGCGGCTTGGTCCTTCATAAAATGTGGGCTCCGATGGCGCTGAGATTTGCGGACGAACATCCGGCGGTGCTTGGGCTGCATCGTATCAAACGCGTTGGTTAGGCGCATTCGTTAAACGCATTCGTCTAATACATTCGTCAAGCACGCACTCGACCTTAGGGAGATTATACAATGCGGCTGAGCAGCATCGCGGCGGGCGTTTTCACTTTGATTTTGACCGGGTACGTGGCCGCCACCACCGTGCCGCTGGCTAAGGGCGCCGCGTCGCCCGCACCCACGGCCGCCCCGCCCCGCCGGCAAGCCCTTGACTTCCGCCATCCGCTCACCCGCAACAGGACGGCTCGCAGCAACAGGGCGGGCAAAATCAGCAGCCCGCGCCGGGCCAACAGCCGCTGCAATCGCAGACCACCATCGTCAACGTATTTGCCACCGTTCGCGATAAACACCACGGGATCATTTCCGACCTGACGAAGGACGACTTCAAGGTATTCGAGGACGGGGTCGAGCAAAAAGTTGCCTTCTTCGCCAAGGAAGTGAACATGCCGATCACCCTGGGGCTGCTGATCGATACCAGCGCGAGCATGGACCGGATGATTGGCGCGGAGCAGGACGCGGCGTCGCGATTCCTGCGCGAAGTGATGCGTCCGAAAGACGAAGCCATGGTCATGACGTTTGATTTTGACGTGGACCTGCTGGCCGATTTTACGCAGGACACTTCGGCGCTTTCGAGCGCAATCCGGCGGGCGCGGGTGAATTCGGTGGGCGGCGGCGGAGTGGTGACTCCGGGAACGATTCCGCAAGGCGCCATGGGCGGCACCGATTTGTACGACGCGATTTACCTGGCGTGCCACGACCAACTAGCCACTGAAGCCGGACGTAAGGGCGTGATCATTCTGACCGACGCGGAGGATACGGGCAGCAAGCTGCGGATGCAGGATGCGGTGGAAGCGGCGCAGCGGGCCGACGCGGTAATTCACATTTTGCTGATCGTGGACCGCGAAGCGACCTCCGGCGCGGGCGGCGGGGTGGCGCGCAAGATGACCGAAGAGACCGGCGGGCGGGTGATCGACGTACACAACGAGCAATCGCTGGAAAAAGCGTTCGATGAGATTTCGCAGGAACTTCGTTCGCAGTATGTGCTGGGCTACTACCCGACCAACATCAAGCGCGACGGGACGTTCCGGAAGCTGCGAGTGGATGTGATGAAGCCGGACATGAAAATTCTGGCGCGCAAAGGGTATTACGCGCCGTACCGCTAAAAATCCTCGAACGACCTCGTACTTAGAAATATTGAAACTAAGACGCGCTGCTATTTGCTCGGTTGCAAGGGCGAAGTGGCTGCGGTCGCGTAGTAACCCTTCCTGGTGCGCACCACGAGACCTTTGCGATCAGTCTGCACATCAATTTTTCGGTATACGCCGGAGGCTTGCGGGTTATTGGGCGAGTAGGCGATGAAATACTGGCTGCGCAATTCCTCGCCGATATCGACGAACGACTGGGCCAGATCGTCGACCTTGTAAGGATAGAAAACCCGACCGCCGCTTTGATCCGCGAATTGTTCGAGAACTTTGTCGCCGCCTTCCACGTGCAGCTTGTGCGGTTTGTCGCCTTCGAGGGCCAGCCAGTCGGTGTTGGTGCTGATGCAGTAGATGACGGCTTCGGCGCGAATGGTGGCGTCGACGGATTCGCTGAGGGCGTGGTCGCTGAGGTTGTCGTTACCATCGCTGATGACAACCAGGATGCGGCGGAACTCGGGATCGGCACCTTTGGGAACCGGGGCGTTGATCATTTTTCCGGCGGCCATATAAATGGCGTCGTTGAGCGCGGTGCCTCCGCCGGCGCGTTGCTTGCGGATAGCGTCGGTAAGTTGCGCGAGGTCTCCGGTGTAATCCTGAATCACGTCCGGCTCGTTATCGAAAGTCATGACGAAGGCCTGGTCTTTATTGCGGCGCAGGACATGCTGGAGGAAATCGAGGGCCGCATCTTTTTCGAAATCGAGGCGAGGCCGAATGCTGTTCGAAGTATCGAGCAGAATGCCGATGCGCAGAGGAAGATCGGTTTCGCGGCCGAAGTAGCGAATCTGCTGCGGGTTGCCATCTTCGAGAACTTTGAAATCGGCTTGGTCGAGGTCGGTGACGAAATCGCGGTGGCGATCCATGACGGTGGCAACGAGATGAACTAGGCCGGTGGTGGAAGTGATGGCTGGAGTTTTTTGCTGTGGCAGCGGAGTTTGTGGCTCGGACTTTTGCGCCGGTGCGGATTGATCAGCGGCGCCTGCTGGCGCTGAGGGCGCCGTGCTGGGCGGTGCTTGTTGCGCATGGATGCCCGAGGAAGCGAACAGGGCTACCGCGTAGGTCAGAATGCAAATTCGAAACACCCGGCTGGACCTTCGCAAATTCATACCAGTTCCTTCAGGGCGGCATCGAGCGAGGCGGGATTGACCTTCACGATGCGGGCCAGTTTGTGAATGTAGTCGACAAGTTCGACGGGCAAGGGCGCGCGAAACTCCATACGATTCCCCGACTGGGGATGTGCAAATGCGATGCGGGCGGAGTGCAGGAAGTTGCGTTCGAGCTCCGGAAGAGAATCTTTGCCAATGCGTTCCTGGCGGGGCGCGCCGTAGAGCGTATCGCCGACGACCGGAAAAGCCAGCGCGGAAAAGTGGACGCGAATCTGGTGGGTGCGGCCGGTATGCAGGTTGGCTTCGACCAGGGAATATTGATCGAGGCGGAGGCGGAGACGCCAATCGGTGCGGGCTTCGCGGCCGGAAGCGCGGCGGGCGGTCATGCGGGAGCGGCGATTCAGATCGCGGGCGACGGGCAATTCGATGCGGCCTTTGTCGCCTTTGATCGCGCCGTGGAGCAGGGCGATGTAGGTTTTTTCCACGCGGCGGTCACGAAATTCCTGGACTAACTTGGCGTGTGATTCGTCGTTGCGGGCGATGACCATGGCGCCGGAGGTGTCCTTATCCAGGCGGTGCACGATTCCGGGGCGGATGACGCCGCCGAGTTTCGATAAACCGTCTGCACCATATTTATGCAGGAGCGCGGCGACCAGAGTGCCGCGATCTTCGCCGGCGCCGGGATGAACGATCATGTGGGCGGGTTTGTTGACGACAACGATGTCTGCGTCTTCATAAAGGACATCGAGAGGAATGTTTTCGGGGTCGACTCCCGGCAAAACCTGTGCGGGAATTTCGAGATTGACGCTTTCTCCGGCTTCGAGGTGGTGGGAGGGCTTCTTTGCGATGCCGCCGACGAGGACGCGGCCTTCGTCGATGAGAGTTTGGGCGTGAGTGCGGCTGATTTCGGGAATTTGAAGGGCGATGAAACGATCGAGACGCTGGCCGGCTTCTTCTTCGCTGACGATGAATTCGCGAGGGCCGGCGGTGACGGGTTCTGCGGGCGCGTCGGGCGAGATCGCGAGAGCGGAATCGCTCGAATCTTCGCTGGCGTCTTCGTCCAGGTCGAACGGCTCGTCGATGTCGGAATTTTTATTTTGCATTCGAAGCTCGAGATTAGCGGGCGGCGTCCGCGGTCAAAGTGGCGGAGCGGAGGGGAGACAAACCGTTCAGGCCGCGCCACCACAGGAACGAACCTATCAGAATCATGACCACGCTGGTGATTTGCATGAGCGAAACCGAATCGTGAAACATCATGGTGCGGCCGGGATCGCCGCGGAAAAATTCAAGGATGCCGCGCTCGAAGCCATAGAGGATCATGTAGGTGCCGATGATCTGGCCGTTGAAGCGCTGGCGTTTGCCGAGCCAGAGCAGGAAAAGAAAATTCAGGAACTCGAGAGCGGCTTCGTAAAGCTGGGTGGGATGCAGGTGAACGCCGAGCGGGGTGCCGGCGAGTTGCGCGGCGACGGGATTGGTGAACTTCACTCCCCAGGCGACGTCGGTGGGCTTGCCGAAACAGCAGCCGGCCATGAAGCAGCCGATGCGTCCGAGCGAGTGGCCCAGCGGAAGAGCTGCGGCGCAAATATCGAGAGTGGGAAGCATGGGCATTTTCTGGAAATGGGTATAGAGGATGACGGTGCCGATGGCGCCGACGACTCCGCCGTAAAATGTGCCGCCGGACTGGAACATGGTGATGCTGAACATCTCGCGCGGATTGGCGGCGTAGTAGTCCCAAGCGGTGAAGATCAGCCAGATTTTGGCGACGATCAGCGCGGCGAGGACCATGTAGATGCCCATGCTCCAGAGTTTGTCGGGGCTGATGCCGACGCGCGGGGCGATGCGACGGCCGTACCAGAGGCTGAGCAGTACGCCGCTGGCGACCAGGACTCCGTAACTGAATACCGGGATGCCGCCGAGTTGGAAGAGGATGGGATGCATTATCTAGGCGCGGGCCTGGGTGATCTGGCGGCCGTCGCGGAAAAGTTCGATGACGACTAGGGCGGCTCCGATGACGATGGCGGAATCGGCGATGTTAAAGGTGTACCAGTGATAGTTGCGAAAATAGAAATCGATGAAGTCAGTGACGCGATGGCGGAGGAAGCGATCGAGCACGTTTCCAGCGGCGCCGCCGAGAATCAGGGCGATGCCGTACTGGCCTAGCGAGCCGCCGGCGCGATTGGTGATGAGCAGCCAGAGGAGCATGGCGATGACCAGAACCGAAAATCCGATAAGGATCACGGGCTTCCAGCTGCTTTCGGAATCGGCGAAGAGGCCGAAGGCGACTCCGGGATTGGAAGTGTGCAGAACATTCAGCAGGCCGGGGATGATTACGCGCTGGGAGCCGGGCATGACGAATTTTTCGACGGCGTATTTGCTGATTTGATCGGCGGCTAGAGCGGCGACGGCTAGAGCGATCAGGACTGGGCGTCCGGGTTTTGCTCCGGCCCACATTAGGACTTGACGCTCCCAGCCGGGATGAGGCCTTCCTGTTCGAGTTCGTTGAGCGCGGCGACGCAGCGTTCGCAGAGGGTTGGGTAGTCGGCGCTTTCGCCGACGTGGGTCGAATAGTTCCAGCAGCGTTCGCATTTGGCGCCGAGGGCGCGGTCGATCTTAATTTGCAGGCCGTCGATGGCCGCGGCCGGAGACGCGCCTTCGATTTTCCCTTCCACCACTTCGGCCTGAGACACGATGAAAAGGCCGGGAAGTACGGCGGCGTTTTTGCGGAGGACTGCGAGCAAATTGCCGGTGGCTCCCAAGGTGACGCGGGCTTCGAGGGCGCTGGAGATAGTTTTGGCGGCGCGCAGAGGTTCGAGCGCTTTCAAAACTTCTTCGCGGACGAGGAGCAGGCGATCCCAGTCCTTGGTGCCTTCAGCGTTTAGAGTGTCGAACTCAGCGACGGACGGAAATTCGGCCATGTGGATGCTGGCGGGCTGCGCAGCGGCGCCGGGCATAAATTTCCAGACTTCTTCGCTGGTGAAAACGAGAGTGGGAGCGATCAAGCGCACCAGCGCGCTGGCGATGCGATACATCGCGGTTTGCGCAGAGCGGCGGGCGACGTTGCGGGCCGCAAAGGTATAAAGGCGGTCTTTGAGCACGTCGAAATAAAAGGCGCTAAGTTCAACGGTGCAAAAATCGTGCAGCGCGTGATAGACGCGGTGGAATTCGTAATTGAGATACCACTCGCGGCATTGCTTTACCAAGGCGCCGGTGCGGCGGAGCATGTAGGCGTCCATGTCGAGCAAGTTCGCATCGGCGACGGAATCGCGAGCGGGATCGAAATCGTAAAGGTTACTGAGCGCGAAGCGGAAGGTGTTGCGAATCTTGCGATAGGCTTCCGCGAGCTGGGTCATCATCGCTTCGGAGAGCCGGACGTCCGAGGTGTAGTCCTGTGAACAAACCCAGACGCGCAGCAGATCAGCTCCCCATTTCTTGGTGATCTCGTTCGGCTCCATGACATTGCCGAGCGATTTGGACATGGGCTGGCCTTTTTCGTCGAGGGTCCAACCGTGAGTGACGACTTCGCGATAGGGTGCGTGGCCGCGCACACCCATAGCGACGAGCAACGAGCTATGGAACCAGCCGCGATATTGGTCGGGGCCTTCCATGTAAACGTCGGCGGGCCAGGTGCCGTCTTTTTTGCTGAGAACGGCGAGATTCGAAGAGCCGGAATCGAACCAGACGTCGAGGACGTCTTTTTCTTTCTTCCATTTGGACGCGCCGCACTTGGCGCACTTGGTTCCGGGCGGCAGCAGCTCTTCGGCGGTGTGGGTAAACCAGGCGTCGGCGCCTTCTTTTTCAAAGATGGGCAACACGTTACGCAGCGCTTTGAAATCGCGAAGAATTTCGCCGCAGCCTTCGCAGTTGAAAATAATCAGCGGGACACCCCAGAAACGCTGGCGGGAAATGCACCAATCAGGGCGGTCGGCGATCATGTTGTGGATGCGTTCCTGGCCCCAGGACGGAATCCATTTCACCTTGGTGATTTCGCCGAGGGCTTTTTGACGCAGCTCGGCGTGATCGAGTTCGACGAACCACTGTTCGGTGGCGCGAAAAATTACCGGGTTGTGGCAGCGCCAGCAATGCGGGTAGCTGTGAGTGATTTTGCGTTCGCCGACGAGCATGCCGCGGCTGCGAACGAGTTCGATGATCAGTGGATTGGCTTCGAAGACGGTTTTGCCTTTGTATTCGGGCAGGCCTTCGACGAAACGGCCTTCGTCATCCTGCGGAGCGTAGGCTTCGAGATTGTATTTCTGGCCGGTGCGGAAGTCGTCGACGCCATGGCCGGGAGCGGTGTGCACGATGCCGCTGCCCTGATCGAGGGTGACGTAATCGGCGAGCACTCCGGGAACGGTGTAGTCGAGGAACGGGTGGCGGAATTGAACGCCTTCGAATTCGCGGCCGGGCCAGCCGCCTTCGGTGCCGAGGACTTCCAGTTTCAATTCTTCGGTGAGCGCGTGAACGCGATCTTTGGCGAGCAGCAGTTTTCCGGCGCTGGTGTTGGCGATGACGTATTCGAAATCGGGATCGAGAGCCAGGGCGCGATTGGCGGGCAGCGTCCAGGGCGTGGTGGTCCAGATCAGGGCGCTGACGTTGGGACCGATGCCCAGGGCTTTCGTTTTTTCGCTGGCCACAAATGGAAACTTTACCCAGATGGATGGGCTGGTGTGGTTTTCGTATTCGACTTCGGCTTCGGCGAGGGCGGTGCGGTCGAAGATGCACCAGTAGACGGGTTTCAAGCCGCGATAGACGTAGCCCTTCTCGAGAAAATCGATGAAGGCGCCGGCGACGCAGGCTTCGTAGCTGGGATCCATGGTGAGGTAGGGCTTTTCCCACTGGCCGAAGACGCCGAGGCGTTTGAAGTCGCGGCGATGGGCGTCGACGTAACGGGTGGCGTAGGCGCGGCACATGGCGCGAAATTCCGCAGCGCTGACTTTATCGGTTTTGCCGCCGAGTTCCTTTTCAACTTTAGTTTCGATAGGAAGGCCGTGACAATCCCAACCGGGAATGTAGGGCGAGCGAAAGCCGGACATGGTCTTGGATTTGACGATCATGTCCTTGACGATTTTGTTGAGGCCGGTGCCGAGATGGATTTCGCCGGTGGGATAGGGCGGGCCATCGTGCAGGACGAAGAGCGGCGCGTCGGCGCGAGATTCCAGGATGCGATGGTAGATGCCCATTTGCTCCCAGGCGGCGAGCTGCTCGGGTTCGCGCTCGGGGAGCTTGGCCTTCATGGGGAAATCCGTTTTCGGGAGATTCAGCGTACTTTTTAAGTCGACGTTTTTAGCCATCTGATGGATTCGGGTCGCCCTTTTCGCGCTAACGCGGTAGCGGACAAATGGTTGCGGATTTCGGCAGGCAGACGGAGGCCGCACCGGGCAGACAAATGCACGGAATGCATGCGACGCCGGTCGAAACTCGCGGATGCCCTACAATCCGTATGTTACAATGGTTTTCGGAAGGTGTCAGCCGCGCCCAGGGGCCAGACATCCTTTTTTCGGGTATTGCTTCTAAGGTTGGTAGGGAGATACGCGGTAAGTTCGTCCAGATTCCATGCCTGAGCTCAATCCACATATTCAGGACACGGTCCCTTCGGGACCTGAAACCACGCTTCGAATCGGCCGGTTGCCCTCACCGGTGCGCGAATCGGAGTTCAAGAGCTTCGTTTCCAACCTGAAAGAATTCCTGACTGAGCGGCCGGTGAAGGTTCGGTCCAACAGTTCCGATGTCTTCAAGCAGCCGGGATTCGGCGAAAGCCTGAACGACAATTTTAAGGAATTTTTCCGCCCGGCGCCGAAGGGTCCGGTGAATTCGGACCTGCTGGTGAACTGGGACGGAGGGTTTGGCGGGTTCTGGCAGAACATCAAGGATACGATTTCGCCGCCGAAGCTGCCTCCGCTGCGGACGACGAGCAAGCCGGTGGCGGTTCCGGAAATTTGGTCGAAGAATACACAGTTTACGCGCGTGCAGGCCATGTCGGTCGCGGTGCACGTCCTGATTCTGGTTTTGATCCTGGTGCCACTGTTGCCGCGATTGCTGAATCCACCGACGACCAAAGCGAACACCAAAGTGGAAGTGATGCCGATTTCGCCGTACCTGCCGAAAATGCCGGCGGGCGCAAAAAAGGCGGGTGGCGGCGGTGGTGGCGGCGCGCACGATATTCAGCCCGCGAGCGTGGGCAAGCTGGCGAAATTCTCGATGACGCAATTTACACCGCCGAAAGTGAATCCGAATATTCACCCGAAGCTGGCGATGACTCCGACCGTGCTGGGACCTCCGGAGATTAAGCTGCCCAGCCCGAACATGAATACGTGGGGCGATCCGCTGGCCAAAGTGCTGAACGATTCGAACGGCACGGGCGGCGGCAACGGAATCGGATCAGGACAAGGCACGGGCGTCGGCAGCGGAAGCGGCGGCGGAGTTGGACCGGGCGAAGGCGGCGGAACCGGCGGCGGAGTATTCAACGCCGGAACCGGCGGGTATGGATATCCGGCGTGCTTGTATTGTCCGCAGGCGCAATATTCCGACGAAGCGGTGAAAGCCAAGTATCAGGGAACCGTGACGTTGATCGCGGTGATCACGGCGGACGGCAAAGCCACCGACATTCACGTGGTGAAGGGCCTGGGTCTGGGCCTGGACGAAAAAGCGATCGAAGCGGTCCGCACCTGGAAATTCCGTCCGGCGGCGGGACCAAATGGGCGGCCGGCTCCGGTGCGCCAGACGATTGAAGTTACTTTCCATTTGTACTGATTTTTTCTCGCAGCGGGCTTCCCTCCTTTATTTATTTCAGGTTAACTCTCACGCACGGCCGCGAGTCTGTTCCGGCTTATAGAGGCGAAGGCATCTGTTACGATGGCCGCGATGAGATCCTCTCTTCTATTCATTTTCCTGTGCAGCGCAATTTTGTTTGGAGCCTCACGGGTAACAGCGCAGCGCGAAGGTGTAACGACGGGTTCGGTGCAGTTCACGGCGCGGATTACGCCGGCCGGCGGCGTGGACGAGCCGGTACGATCATTTCCCTTCTATTTGTTGCGGAAAAGCTACGCGGACATTGAGAAAGAAGCGGCCGCGGCGATGCCGGGCTCGGATATCGACGCGTTTATCGATACGCTGGACGTTTCGAAAGAACTGAAGGCGTGGCTGAAGAAGACTCACCGGATGGATCTGTCGGGCGAAGATTTCGTCAAGAAGCTGAAACCGGACGACATCATGGGAGTGCCGGAGTTTTTTGGCGCTTACACGACGAGAGAATCGACGGACGCCAGCGTTTCGTTTCCGACGCCGAAATACAAACCGGAAGACAAGGTGAAGGATCCGGAAAAGTACGCACGATTGAAGCAGGCCTATTACGACGCGGTTCGGGCGTTTTTGGTGGCACATCCGAAATCGACGGATGGAATGGATATGGAAATGGAGGAAGTAAATCCGGGACATAAGTGGGATAACTTCCGGTCGAAAGACCAGGCCGATTTGCAGCGGGAGACGTCCGAACTGGCACGGGGCAGCTATCTCGCAGCACGCGCGACAACGGATCTGGACGGCAACGGATACATGCGCGCGATTTCACCGGGAACTTACTATCTGAGTTCGCTGAATATTCCAGCTGAGGCCGGGGAGACGCGCGAAATCTGGGACGTGCCGGTTACGGTGCACATCGGGCAGACGACTTACGTGGCGCTCTCGGGCATCAATTCGGTCCGTCGAAAACGCACTACCACTCCGTAAGCGGATTGCGATGTAATGAAAGTCGAGACAGGTGGCGGACTCCGCTCAAATCACGAAATGGATTGAAGGACTGGCGGCGCTGGATGCGCGCGCGCGGACCGAGTCAGGGCTGCGGGTGTATCTGGAGGGCGTGAACCAATTTTTGCCGCTGCTGCATGTGTGGGTGGACGATCTGGAATTTCGGGAAATGACGCTGCCGTACAGCCGGCTGGCTGAGGAACAAGGGAAGAACGGGCCGTCGACGCTGGTGGTGGGAGTAGCAGCGGGTCCGGAAATATTCGAGGCGATCTGGACGGCGAATGGTTCGCCGCACCAGGCCAATGTGCCACCCGATCAGGACGCGCGGGAATTCGAGCTGACGATGGATGATTCGGTGAAGCTCGATGTGCTGACTTCGCGGGAGCCTGGCGGGGAAGGGGCGATCGCGCGATATCTGAAGAAATTTGGAGCGGGGATTCAGCAGGTTGAGTTGTATGTGCGCGACGTCGACCGGGCCACGGCGATATTGCGAGAGAAATTTGCGCTGGAGCCGATTTATCCGGCTACGCGAGCCGGCGCGGACGATACGCGGGTGAACTTTTTTCTGGCTGCCACGCCCGAAGGTAAAAAATTGCTGGTGGAACTGGTCGAAGCCCGGCGCTGACCGTTCCCTTGTTGTGACGGCTGGGGGACGCGCCAGTAGTACCAATCGTGTTACAATCCGCGCTTCGTAATTCCTGCATTTTTGTAATCACTGCACCACCTTCTTTCCTGGAGACATTCGATGCCATTCGTAAACGAAGTGGAAGAAGCACAGGCCGACCCGAATCTGCGAGAGATGTATTCGAAAATCGAGCAGAGCCTGGGATTTCTACCGCACTATTTCAAAACGCTGGGAGCCAAGCCCGAGGTGATTCAGGCGCAACTGGCGATGAACGACGCGATCATGAATGACGGAGCGCTGACGCTGGTGGTGAAAGAACAAATTGGGCTGGTGGTCAGCGGAATCAATTCATCGGCGTACTGCATCATGTTTCATATGGAGTTGCTGCGGCGATTCGGGGTGGAGAAAACGCTGGCGCGGAAACTGTCTTCGGATTACGAAAACGCGGCGGTGGAAGAGAAGGTCAAGGTGCTGTTCCGGTTCGCGGATAAATTGACTCGGCATCCGGACGACATCGAGGAAAGCGATACGGCAACGGTGAAGAAAGCCGGGTGGTCGGACGACGCGGTGCGGGAGACGGTGCTGACGGTCGGATACTTTAATTACATCAACCGGGTGTCGTTAGGATTGGGGTTGGTTGGAGATTTGTAGATTGCGGGCTGCCTATTCCCCGCTTTGCTGAATTAACTTCGCTACGAGAGCAGTCCATCCGGTTTGATGGCTCGCGCCTAAGCCGTAGCCGTTGTCGCCGTCGAAATACTCGTAAAAGAGAATCAGGTCGCGCCAGAACGGGTCTTCCTGGAAGAGCTTGATGTCGCCGTAAACGGCACGGCGGCCGTTGGTGCGCAGGAAAAGGTGCGACAGGCGCTGCGAGATTTCTTTGGCGGCGTCCCACAGGGTAAGTTGCTGGCCGGAACCGACCGGACATTCCACTTTAAAACTCTCGCCGTAGTAATAATGAACACGCTGCATGGATTCAATCAGCAGGAAATTCAGCGGAAACCAGATCGGCCCCCGCCAATTGGAATTCCCGCCAAAAAGATTACCGGTGGATTCGGCCGGCTCATAATCGACCATCTGCGGATTGCCGTCGACATTAAGAATGAACGGATTGTCTTTGTGATACTTGGAAAGGGCGCGGATACCGTTGGGCGCGAGAAATTCTTTTTCGTCGAGAACGTATTTGTAGATGCGTTCCAGTTTTTTGCGATTGGCGATGGACAGGAGCAGGCGCGGCTTCCCTTCCGCGTTTAGCTGGCTCATGTCGACGTGTTCGCCGACGTCCGGATTGTGGGCGAGGAACCATTCCATGCGGCGGTTGAAGGCCGGGACGCGCGCGAGATCTTCCGGTTCGAAAGTTTCGATGGCGAAAAGCGGAATCAGGCCAACCATGGAACGGACTTTCATGGGCAGGACCGTGGTTTCTCCGAGATGAAGCACGTCGTAGTAAAAACCGTCCTTGTCATCCCAGAGGCCGATGCCGTCGCCGCCCATATCATTCATGGCCTGGGCGATGTAAACGAAATGCTCGAAGAATTTGCTGGCGATGTCTTCGTAGGCGGGATCTTCGCGGGCTAATTCCATGGCCATGGCGAGCATGTCCAGGCAAAACATGGCCATCCAACTGGTGCCGTCGGATTGTTCGATGAAATTTCCGGGGCCAAGCGGGCTGGAGCGATCGAAAACGCCGATGTTATCGAGGCCGAGGAAGCCGCCTTCGAAGACGTTCTTTCCTTCGGGATCTTTTCGATTGACCCACCAGGTGAAATTCATCAACAGCTTCAGGAAAACGCGCTCGAGGAAATTGCGATCTTCTTTTCCGGTGACGCGGCCGGCGATTTTGTAGATACGCCAGACGGCCCAGGCCTGCACGGGCGGATTCACGTCGGAAAAATTCCACTCGTAGGCGGGAATCTGGCCGCTGGGGCTCATGTACCATTCGCGATGGAAGAGAACGAGGAGTTCCTTGGCGTATTCGGGATCGATGAGCGCGAGCGAGACGCAGTGGAAGGCGAGATCCCAAGAGGCGTACCAGGGATATTCCCATTTGTCGGGCATGGAGATTACGTCGGAATTGTAGAGATGGGTCCAATCGTGATTGCGGCCGGCGAAGCGGCTGGGATCGGGCTTGGGCTGAGTGGAATCGCCCTGGAGCCAGCGGCGAACGTCGTAATGATAGCTTTGCTTGCACCAGAGCAGCCCGGCGAACGCTTGACGCTGCACGTTTCGCGCGTCTTCGCTAAGGCTGGGATCGATGCGGCGGGAGTAAAAGTCGTCGGCTTCTTTTTTGCGCAGGGTAAAAACTTGTTCGAAGCCGGCGCCGAAGAGGTCGAGGAGATTTTTGTTCGGGTCGGTGAGGTCGTGATTGGTGAGGCGCAGGCGAATGGTGGAGCTTTGGCCGGGAGCAATGACCGAAGAAAAGTGCGCGGCGGCTTTGGTTCCGGCCAGGTCGGGATTTACGACGCCGGCTTCTTTATTGACGAGGTAACGATGGAAAGCGTCCTTTACGAAGGGAGTTTTGCTCTTGGTATTGAACAGGCGCTCCATATTCGTTTCGTTTTCGGTGAATAGTAGTTCGGGCGCGCCTTCGATGAGCAGCCAGCGTTTTCCGTAGTGAAACTCGGTGATCTCGAATAACTCGGTGCCGGGCGTGAGGGTGTTGAGCCGGGCGACTTGCGGGCGATCGTATTCATCGCCCCAATCCCAACGATTGCGGAACCAGATCGTGGGGAGCAGATGAAGTGGTGCGGGCTCGGGTCCGCGGTTGAAGGCGGTGATCTTGATGAGAATGTCTTCGGATTCGGCCTTGGCGTATTCTACGAAAACGTCGAAGTAGCGGTTCTCGTTGAAAATTCCGGTATCGAAGAGTTCGTATTCGGGATCCTGGCGGGTGCGTTTTCCGTTTTCTGCGATCAGGTGATCGTAGGGATATTCGGCGTGCGGATATTTGTATAAATATTTCAGGTAGGAGCTGGTGGGCGTGGCGTCGAGATAGTAGTAATACTCTTTGACGTCTTCGCCGTGATTCCCTTCGCGATTGGTCAGGCCGAAGAGGCGTTCTTTGAGGATGGGATCTTTTTCGTTCCACATGGCGACCGCGAAACAGATGTGCTGGTGGCGGTCGCAAAAGCCGGCGATGCCGTCTTCCCCCCAACGATAGGTGCGGGAACGCGAATGATCGTGCGGGAAATAATTCCAGGCGTCGCCATTGGCGCTGTAATCTTCGCGGACGGTGCCCCATTGGCGTTCAGAAAGATAAGGACCCCAACGCTTCCAATGGACTTCGCGTTCGCTGCTGGCTTTGAGACGTTCGGCTTCGGCGCTTAGGGTGGGTGGCATTCGTCTTCTTGACTATACATCGGGGGTGGCGAGATTAAGATTGCGGAGTTGGGCGCTTCTACGTGGATGCAACCCCGGCCGCGGGCGTCGAATCTGTGGAGTGTTTGCGCTGGTGATTGGGGTGCGGATTCGCACTGGCGTATGGCTCCGTTCTTTCGGTATTGTCGAGAGCTCAATTGCTTCTTGCTCTAGCCGAATCGTGACCGAGGGTAATTTCGATTTCTAATTCCGCGACGTACAAGCTGGCCGCTCAAGATAATTCGCAACGCGCAAGGTCCGCGTTCGTCCCGCTGATGTGCGTGGCCCTGGCCGCTACCGCCGTGATTGCGCCGATGCTGGCGCTGGGCCAGGCTTCGGGGCACGATTTTCAATTTCACCTGGCTTCTTGGCTGGACGTGGCCGGCCAGTGGCGCGAAGGAATTTTATTTCCGCGCTGGGCAGAATGGGCGAACTGGGGATTCGGCGAGCCGCGATTCATTTTTTATCCGCCCGCATCTTGGATGTTTGGCGCGGCGTTAGGTTCCATTCTGCCTTGGAAGATTGTCCCCGGAGCATTTGTCTGGCTGGCGCTGGTGCTAGCCGGATTTTCGATGTGGCGATTCACCAGCGAATACTTGCCGCGGCGCCAGGCCATCTGCGCGGCAGTATTCTACGCGGTGAATCCTTACAATCTGGTGAACGTGTATTACCGCAGCGATTTTGCGGAATTGCTGGCCAGCGCGATTTTTCCTTTGATGATTTGGGGGACGATTCGCGTGCTGCGGGAAGGGTGGCGAAGCTTGCCTGCGCTGGCGTTGCCGTTGGCGGCGATCTGGCTATCGAATGCGCCGGCGGCGGTTTTGGCGACTTATTCGGTGACGCTGATTATTTTTGTTGATTTAGTGCGGCGACGGTCCGTTGGCACGACTACCTCGGGCGTGGCGGCGATGGGTTTTGGGTTCGGGCTTGCGGCGTTCTACATTTTGCCGGCGGCGTGGGAGCAGCGGTGGGTGCAGATCGGGGAAATCCTGACGGACCTGCTGCGACCGGATAAGAATTTTCTGTATACACACGCCGACAATCCGGAATTTCTTTTTTTCAACTGGAAGGTTTCGACGATTGCGGCGGGGGTCATTTTAGCCTTCGGGATTTCGGCTGTTTTGGTGGCGCGGCGCAGGCGGGAACGTGCGGAGGTGTGGTGGAATTTGTTCGCGCTGGGATCGGCGGCGACATTGATGATGTTGCCGGTGAGCGGGCTGGCTTGGCGATTTTTGCCAAAGCTGCAATTCGTGCAGTTTCCGTGGAGGTGGATGGGGACGCTTGCTTTTGTTCTGGCGTTTTTTCTGGCGGCTGCTTTTCAAAATGCGAAACGTCAGTGGTTGTGCTGGACGGCTTGCTTTGTATTGGTGGCGGGCTTGGGCGGCGCGATTGTCAGCGATGCGTGGTGGGATAGCGAGGATATTCCGGTTTTGCAGGCGGGCATACGATCCGGGCACGGTTATGAGGGGACGGATGAATATCAGCCGCTGGGATCGAGCCGGTACGATTTGCCGGGCGTGAGTCCGGATGGCGAAATCGAAACCGGGCCAGCGACCCAGCGCATTGCGCTTTATCCCGAGAAGAATCACGGGGCGATTGGAACGAACGGGACGCAAATTCAGATTGGGCGATGGAAGGCGAATTCGAAAGTGTTTTCAAGCGCGGGGACGGAGCCGGCGGTTGCGGCGGTGGAGCTTTTGAATTATCCCGCGTGGCAAGCGACGATTGACGGGTCGCCTGCGGGAATTTCGGTGGTGCCGGAAACCGGGCAAATGCTGCTGCATATTCCTGCCGGGACGCATCGCGTCGTGGTGCGATTCAGGCGGACTTGGGACCGGCTCCTCGGTGGACTCGTATCTATACTGTTTCTGATAGCGATGGCGGTGATCGCGTTTGCGACGAAACGACCTGTGGCCGCATCAAAACAGGTGGAAGGCGCGATCTAAGAGCGCCGTTCCCTGTCCTTCGTTTGGCATCAACTCCCAGCCCCGCCCAGCTTGTTATAATGGTTAGATTCGTTGGTCCGCTTTGTTTTTCCCATGGCTAAACAGCGAAAACCCGAGGCTGTTTCAATTCCCGAAGACGATACGCTGCGACTGTTTCATCCGGCGGTGCGGGATTGGTTCGAAGCGGTTTTCACCGAACCGACTCGTCCGCAGCGGATGGGCTGGCCGGCGATTGCGCGCGGAGATTCCTCGCTGATTCTGGCTCCAACCGGAACCGGGAAGACGCTGGCGGCATTTTTGTGGTGCATCCACCGGCTGATGTTTGAGACTCCGGCGGGCGACGAGCATAAATGTCGGGTCCTTTATATATCGCCGATTAAGGCGCTGGCGGTGGACGTCGAGCGGAATTTGCGCGCGCCGTTGGTCGGGATACGGCAGTCGGCGCAGCGGCTTCGAGCCGAGCACTTCGAGCCTTCTATTGCAATACGCACGGGCGACACTCCTCCGGCGGAGCGAGCGCGGTTCATGCGGCATCCTTCCGATATCCTGATTACCACGCCTGAATCTTTGTATCTGCTGCTGACTTCGAACGCGCGGGATGCGCTGCGGACGATTGAGACCGTGGTGCTGGATGAGATTCACGCGTTGGTGCCGACCAAGCGCGGATCGCATTTGGCGCTATCGCTGGAACGGCTGGAACAACTGTGCGGGAGGCGGTTGCAGCGGATTGGTCTGTCGGCGACGCAGCGGCCGCTGCAAGAAGTGGCGCATTTTCTGGGCGGGGTGGATGTTTCGAAACAGGCGGCGGGCGCGCTGGTCCCGGAGGAATCTGCGGAGAAACTGATCATGGATCTGGATGCGCCGTCGAGCGCGCCGACCTTTCGCGATGTGACGATTGTCGATGCGAGCGAACCGAAGCGGCTGGATTTGCGCGTGGAGGTGCCGGTCGAGGATATGGCGCAGCTCGACAAAATCGAGGCGATACCGAGCGGTCCGGCGTCGAAGGGACCTTCGCGGCCTTCAATCTGGAGCGCGATTCATCCACAGTTGCTGGAGCTGGTGAAATCGCACCGGTCGACGCTGATTTTTGTGAACAGCCGGCGGCTGGCGGAGCGGATTTCGGGCGCAGTGAATGAATTGGCCGGCGAAGTCTTGGTGCGGGCACACCACGGCAGCGTGGCGGTGGCGCAGCGCAAAGAGATTGAAGACAAATTGAAAATGGGAACGCTGCGCGGTTTGGTGGCTACGTCGTCGCTGGAACTGGGCATCGACATGGGCGCGATCGATCTGGTGGTGCAGATTGAATCGCCTTCGTCGGTCGCCAACGGGATGCAGCGGGTGGGACGCGCGAGCCATCGGGTGGGCGCGGTGAGCAAGGCGCTGATTTTTCCGAAGTATCGCGCGGATTTGGTGGCGTGCGCGGCGATCACGCGCGCGATGTACGACGGCGAAGTGGAATCGGTGCGCTACCCGCGGAATCCGCTGGACGTGCTGGCACAGCAAATTGTAGCGATGGTGGCGATGGATCCGTGGGACGCGACGAAGTTGTTCGACGTTCTTCGCAGTGCCGCGCCGTACGCGGCGTTGACGCGTCCGGTATTCGAGAGTGTGCTGGATCTGCTTTCGGGGCGGTATCCATCGGACGAATTCACGGAACTGCGGCCGCGGCTCACGTGGGATCGAGTTGGGAATCAGCTGACCAGCCGGGAGGGCGCGCGGCGAGTGGCGGTGGTGAACGGCGGGACGATTCCTGACCGAGGTTTGTACGGAGTTTTCCTGGCGGGGGCGACCCGGGGCGCGCGGGTGGGCGAGTTGGATGAAGAGATGGTTTTCGAGAGCCGCACGGGCGACACCATTATTTTGGGCGCTTCCACCTGGCGGATCGAAAATATTTCACACGACCGCGTGCTGGTTTCGCCGGCTCCGGGCGAGCCCGGGAAAATGCCTTTCTGGCACGGAGACACGGCGGGGCGGCCGGCGGAGTTTGGAGAAAAAATCGGGAAAATGACGCGCGAGCTGATGAGCTTGCCACGTCCGGTGGCGTTTACCAAGCTGGTGGAGCAGCACAGCCTGGACGCGAATGCGGCAGAGAATTTGCTGGGTTACCTGGAAGATCAGAAGCTGGCGACCGAGAAAATTCCGAGCGACGAGGATATCGTCATCGAAATTTGCCGGGACGAGCTGGGCGACCGGCGGATTTGTGTGCTGACGCCGTTCGGCAGCCGGGTGCATGCGCCGTGGAGCATCGCGGTGACGGCGAAATTGCGCGCGGAGCATGGCTGGGAAGTGGAATCGATGTGGTCGGACGATGGATTTGTGATTCGGCTGCCGGAAAATGAAGAGCCGGTGGATTCGAGCTTGTTGATTCCGGAGCCGGCGGAATTTCGCGACCTGGTGATTCGGCAACTGGGATCGACTTCGTTGTTCGCGGCGAAGTTCCGGGAGGCGGCGGCGCGGGCTTTGTTATTGCCAAGGCGACGGGCGGGAATGAGGACGCCCTTGTGGCAGCAGCGCAAGCGCGCGGCGGATTTGCTGGCGGTGGCTTCGCGATATTCGGCGTTTCCGATTTTGCTGGAAGCCTATCGCGAATGCATTCGCGACGTATTCGATTTGCCGGTGGCGGCGGGGATTCTGGCGAAGATTCAACAGGGCGCAATTCGGGTGAAGATGGTGGAATCGCGCACGCCGTCGCCGTTCGCGTCATCGCTACTTTTTTCGTACGTCGCCAATTACATCTACGAAGGCGATGCTCCGCTGGCGGAGCGGCGGGCGCAGGCGCTTTCCATCGATCAGTCGCAGCTCGAGGAGCTTTTTGGGGATGCGGATTTGCGCGAGCTGCTGGATGCGGCGGCGCTGGATGAAGTCGAAGCGAAACTGCAGTCGCTCGAGCCGGATTACCAGGCGCGGCACGCGGATGGGGTACACGACCTGCTGCTGAAGCTGGGAGATCTTTCGGAAGCGGAAATTGGCGCGCGGTGTGTAAATGCGGAAATTGCCGCGCTGGTTGTCGAATTGGTTGATGCGCGGCGTGCGGTGCGGGTGCGCATCGCGGGCAAGCACCGGTTTGTGCCGGTGGAATATGCGGCGCGGTATCGCGACGCGTTGGGCGTGCCCTTGCCGCCGGGGTTGGCGGAGGTTTTTCTGGAACATGCCGGCGAGCCGTTGTTGGAAATTGTGCGGCGGTTCGCGCGAACGCACGGACCGTTTGTGGCGGATGAGCTGGCGGCGCGTTACGGCTTGGAGACTGTGGCGGTCGAGCCGGTGCTGCGCGGGCTGCACGCGCAGGGAAAATTGCTGGAGGGCGAATTCCGTCCGAATGGACGGAATCGCGAATGGTGCGATCCGGACGTGCTGCAGCAGATTCGGCGCAAGAGCCTGGCGCGACTGCGGCGCGAGATTGAGCCGGTGGAGCAAAGCACGTTCGCGCGTTTTGCGATTCGCTGGCAGGGCGTGACCGTGCCGCGCAGGGGGCTGGACGCACTGCTTGATACGGTGGAAGCAATGCAGGGAGTGGCGGTTTTGGCTTCCGAATTGGAGCGCGAAATTCTGCCGCTGCGGATCAGCGATTATCGTCCCGGGGATCTGGATCAGCTGATGGCGGCGGGCGAAATTGCGTGGGTGGGAGTGGAGGCGCTGGGTGAGCGCGATGGGCGGGTGGCGTTGTATTTGACCGAGTCGCTGCCGTTGCTGCTGGCTCCGCGCGAACTGCAGGCCGCGCGGCCGGAAGTTTCGGAGCGGGCCAAGCAGATTCTGGATTTTCTGGCGGCGCATGGGGCGTCGTTTTTTACGGCGATTCATGCGGCGTGCGGCGGCGGATTTCCGGGGGAATCGCTGGACGCTTTGTGGGAACTGGTGTGGTCGGGACAAATTACGAACGACACTTTCCAGCCGTTGCGGAATCTGGCGCGGCGCAGCGAGAAAAACCGGAATCGTCCGGTTTTTGCGGATGACCGGCCGGGTTCGCCGGAATTTCTGCGGCGGCTGCGATCGCGCGGAGCTGGCGGCGGAAATGCGCAAGGGCGGTGGTCGCTGGTGCGTCAACAGATTGTTTCGGAGCTGACGCCGACACAGTGGAGCGCGAATATTTCGCGGCAGATGCTGGTGCACAACGGAATCGTGACGCGGGAAACGGCGCTGGCCGAAAATATCGCAGGCGGATACAACACGGTGTACCCGGCGCTGAAAATCATGGAAGAAAGCGGCTGGACGCGGCGCGGAATGTTTGTGGCGGGGTTGGGGGCGGCGCAATTCGCGATGCCGGCGGCGGTGGATATGCTGCGGAGTTTGCGCCTCGAGCCGGACACGCCAGAAACGGTGTTTATGGCGGCGACGGATCCGGCGAATCCTTACGGCGCCATTTTACCGTGGCCGGCGGTTGCGGATGAGGAGACGGGATTGGCGGTGCATCACGCGATGGCGCGAGCAGCGGGAGCGGGCGTCATTCTGGTGAACGGGTGCCTGGCGGCGTTTTTGCGGCGTCGAAATCCGGTAGTGCGGGTGTTTTTGCCGGAAGGTGAGCCGGAACGCAGCGTGATGGCACGGGAAGTGGCGAAAAAACTGGCGCAGATTGCGATTCGGCGGCAAAGCCACAATTCGGGGCTGCTGATCGGGACGATCAACGAGGTGCCGGCGCGGGAACATTTTCTGGCGCGATGTATGGAAGAGGCGGGATTCCTTGACACGGTGCTGGGATTTCAGATGCGGCGAGTGCATTCCATCGGCGGCGCGGTCGCGGCGCCTGAGGCGACGGAACTGGCTGAGGACGACGAAGACGATCCGGAAATTTCGGAGAGTGCCTGAACGTGCCCGAAGGCGACACAATTTATCGGGCGGCGCGGACGTTGAACCGGGCGTTTGCGGGGCAGGTCGTGACGAAATTCGAATCGGTACTGCCGCGACTAAGTCGAGTGGATTTCGATTCGGGCGTGGTGGGGCGCACGATCGAAAAAGTGGAAGCGGACGGAAAATGGATGTTGATTCATTTTTCGGGCGATTTGATTTTGCTGAGCCACATGCTGATGAGCGGGAGCTGGCACATTTATCGTCCGGGCGAAGCGTGGCAGCGGCGGGCGATCGACATGAGAATGCTTTTCGAGACCGCCGCGTTCGTGGCAGTGGGATTCAACGTGCCGGTGGCGGAATTTCACACGGCACAGAGTCTGGCACGGCGGCCGGGATTTAACCGGCTGGGGCCGTCTTTGCTCGCGGCGGAATTTGACGAGGCGGCTGCGGCGGCACGGCTGCGGGCGCGTCCGGAAATGGAGATTGGAGTGGCGCTGCTGACGCAATCGTTGCTGGCGGGAATCGGGAACGTGTACAAATCGGAAGTGTGCTTTGCGTGCGGCGTGAATCCGTTCCGTTTGGCAGCGAGTCTGAGTGAAGGCGAGATTGCGGCGCTGGTTTCGACGGCCCGCAAATTTTTGCAGGCGAATGTTTTGGAAAGTTCGGGCGATCAGATTGTGACCTATCACGGGATGCGGCGGACTACCGGGCGGTCGGATCCGAGTGAGCGGTTGTGGGTGTATCACCGGCGGGGCGAACCGTGCCGGAGGTGCGGGACGGCGATCGAATCGCGGAAGCAAGGGATTGATGCGCGGACGACTTTCTGGTGTCCGGCGTGCCAGCCGATGGGTGGCGCGACGTCCGGGCGAGCTTCGAAAGCCGCGAGTTCTTCTTCGTAGGTCGTTTCAGGCTTCAGTGGAAATCGTGCGAAGTGGTTTCGGCACGAGTAACGGAGAGTGGAATAACTCTTTCCGCTTTGACTGAAATGACGTTGTCCTGGTTCTGCAATTTTCCTTCGATGATCAAAAACGGTTGATGCACAACTACCACGTGGTATTCCTCGAACACCGGCGGCGTGATGATGGCGTTGGCGATACCGGTTTCATCTTCGATGCTCAGAAATACAAAACCTTTGGCGGTTCCGGGGCGCTGCCGGCAAATCACGGCGCCGGCGATGCGGACCTGGCGTCCGCCGGGGACATTGCGCAATTCGGCCGCGGTGAGCACGCCCATGCGTTTCATTTTTTGGCGATGGTAGCCCATGGGATGGGGGCCGACGGTGAGGCCTGTCCCTTTGAAATCAGCGACCACGCGTTCTTCCTGGGTCATGCGCGGTAACGGGGAGCGCCCTGGCGATGGCGGTGAGTCCGACGGCGCTTCCCATTCGGACGCGGAAGAATCTTCGTCGTTTAGGAAGCTGCCAGCGCGTTCGAGCAGGGGGCCGGGATTTTTGGCGAGGCGTTCGATTTGCCATAACGCATCGCGACGATGAACACTTTGTGAGCCGTCGATAAAATTCAGGGCGCCGATTTGGGCGAGGGCGGTTAATTCCACTTTGCGGAGCCAGGGGACGCGCAGCTTCAGATCTTCTATAGAAGTGAAAGGACGGAAGGCACGTTCGCGGACGATTTGGCGGCCGACTTCTTCGCGAAGTCCGCGGGCATAGCGCAGGCCGAGGCGCAGGCGAAAATCTTTCGCGCCGATTTTTTCCAGAGTACAGGGCCAATCCGAACGGGTCACGTCGATGGGACCGAATTTCAATCCATGGCGCTGGGCATCTTTCACCAAAGTGGCGGGCTGGTAAAAACCCATGGGTTGATTGTTAAGCATGGCGGCGGTGAAGGCCGGGAGGTAATGGCATTTCAAAAACGCGCTGGAGAAGGCGATGAGCGCAAAACTGGCGGCGTGGGATTCGGGAAAGCCGTAGAGGGCGAAGGAAGTGATGGATTGGATGATGGTGTCCTGGGTGGGGCCGGTGATTCCGTTTTTTTCCATGCCGGTACGCAGTTTGACTTCGACTTCTTTCATGCGTTTTTCGGAGCGTTTGAAACCGAAGGCGCGGCGGAGTTCTTCGGCTTCACCACCGGAAAATCCGGCGGCAATCATGGCGATGCGGAGGAGTTGTTCCTGAAAAAGCGGGACGCCGAGGGTGCGTTTCAGAACCGGTTCGAGCGAAGGATGCAGGCAAGTGGCGGCTTCACGGCCCTGACGGCGCTTTAAATAGGGGTTCACCATTTTGCCGACGATGGGGCCGGGGCGAATGATGGCGACCTGCACGACGATGTCGTAGAACTTTACGGGCAGCAGGCGGGGGAGGCAGGCCATTTGCGCTCGGCTTTCGATCTGGAACATGCCGACGGTGTCGGCTTTTTGCAGAGTTTTATATACGGTGGGGTCGTCCATGGGCAGCTTGCCGAGGTCGATGGTTTCGCCGTAATCGTCCTGAATTATTTTTAGAGAATCTTCGAGCACGGCCATCATGCCCAGGCCCAGCAGATCAATTTTTACGATGCCCATGTCGGCGCAATCTTCTTTATCCCATTGCACGACATTGCGGTTGGGCATGGTCGCCGGTTCGAGCGGAACGACGGAATCGAGTTGTCCCTGACAAACGACCATGCCGCCGGAATGCTGGCCGAGATGGCGCGGCAAATCCTGAAGTTTCACGCACAATTCCAGAAATTTGCGGATTTGCGGATGCTGGAGGTCGAGGCCGGCATCGCGAAAATGATTGGTCATGGTGTCGTTTTCGCTTTTGTATTCCCAGGCGCTAACCAGAGCGGTGAGGCGGTTCAAAGTTTCGGCATCGAAGGAAAGGGATTTGCCGATTTCGCGGGCGGCGGATTTGCCACGGTAGGTGATGACGTTGGCGGTCATGGCCGCGCCCAATTTTCCATAGCGTTCGTAGACGTACTGAATGGCTTTTTCGCGCTGGTCGCCGCTGGGCAGATCGAGATCGATGTCGGGCCATTCGCCGCGCTCCTCGGAAAGAAAACGCTCGAAGAGCAGTTCCATACCGACGGCATCGACGGCAGTGATGCCGATCGCATAGCAAACAGCGCTATTGGCCGCGGAGCCGCGGCCTTGCACGAGGATTCCGCGTTCTTTGCAGAAGCGGACGATATCCCAAACGATCAGAAAGTAGCCTTCGAGTTTTAATTTTTTGATCAGGGCCAGCTCGCGTTCAATCTGCAGACGGGCTTTTTCGTTTCCGGAGCCATAGCGGGAGAGCAGGCCGGCGGTGGCGAGATCGCGGAGAAAAGCGGCGGCCGATTTACCGTGAGGGACAGGATATTCCGGGAACTGGTAGCCGAGAGCGCTGAGATCAAACTGCAGGCGCGAGGAAAGGAGTTGGGTATTGGCGATGGCTTCGGGAATATCGGCGAACAGGCGCGACATTTCCTCCGGAGATTTCAGATGGCGTTCGGAATTGCGGGTGAGGAGGCGTCCGGCGGTGGCGAGGGTCCGGTGATTGCGGATGCAGGTGAAAACGTCCAAGGCTTCGCGCTGGTCGGGGGTGGCGTGGGAAACGCCATTGGTGGCGAGCAGGGGGAGTTTTAAGTTTTTGGAAATTTCGATGGCGGCTTGGTTGCGCAATTCTTGGGCGCGGGAAAAATGGCGCTGCAGTTCGACGTAGACATTGTGGCGGCCGAAGACTTCGGTGAATTGGTGTGTGTAGTTTCGGGCGTTTGGGATTCCTCCGTGGGCGAGGGCATGGGCTAGAGGGCCTTCGTCGCCACCGGTGAGACAGACTAGGCCCTGGGCGAGGTTTCCTATTTCATCAAGCGAAACGGAGCCTTTATTTTTTTTGGAGCGCATTTTCATGCGGGTGATGAGGCGGCAGAGGTTTTGATAGCCTTGGCGGGATTCGACGAGCAGCGGAAGACGCCAGCCTTCCGGGGTGGTGACTTCGGCGCCGGTGTGGGCGCGCAAGGAAAATTTTTTCATGGCTAGATAAAAACGCGGGGCGCCGTAAACGCCGTCGCGATCGATCACGGCCATCGAGGACATGCCATGCTGATGGCAGCCGACGGCGAGATCTTCCGGCAAGGACGAACCCTCCAGAAAGCTGAACGCCGAACGAGCGTGAAGTTCGGTGTACATCAGTCGTACATCCCGCGGACGAACCAGGCTTGGGCGATGGAGTCGAAATAGATGCAGTACATTCCGGTTGAGCTTTGGGCGGGCTGGGTGCTTTGCGATTGGGCTCGGACAATTTCTGGACGCGATGCCGAAAATTTATTTCGAGGCGAGGAAGAGGAAGCTCCCAGGCGCACTTCGATATCCCATTCGTCATGGAGCCAGGCGTTTTCGGTCCACCAATCGCCGGAAGTGCGCCAAGGGCCGGAGACGGCAGTGACTTGGCCGTAGGCGCCGCGGAAAAAGATGCGGCTGGGGCGTTCGTCGCGCAGCTCGATGGTGGCTGGCAGGCGCGGTCGAAAGGCACGGAAGCCTGTTGAAGAACGGCGCTCTGGCAGATCGCTTTCATTCGCGTCGTTTTCTGGCGCGCTTTTTACGGCGTGGTTCGGTTGATTGGGGGCGGATTTATTTTTGCGCTGGGGCGTTTGATTTTCTTCGGTGGGTGGGATGAAACGGGCCATGCGAAATTGGCCGGGGCGATGCGAATCGACCAGTTCGGGCGAGCCGAGATTCTTTTCGCCGACCAGTTTGGCGAGGCGGGCGGTGGTGAGTTCGAGTTTTTCCGGGTCGGGGCTGCTGGGGACGAACAGGCCGCTTTGCGCGGTTCGGCGGCGAGCGGGATCGGCGGAAAGAATAATTTTTACAATCGAGCCCGGAGGTGGATCAGATTGCAGCTGGAGGCGAAGGAGCTTCAGCAGCATTTTGGAATCGCGCATGGCGACTGGGAGAGTCAAAACCTTCTGGTAGATTTTAGGATCGCCAGCGGGAGCGGAGCTTTTTTGAATTATGGCGGGATCTTTTTCGAACAGGTCGAACAGAACAAATCTTAAATGGATTGAGGTGGCGGCGAGCGAACGGGCTTGCAGGCGCGAGCACAATTGATCGAGGAGGCGTCCCAACAAAAAAGATACGGGCTCGAGTTCTTCTTCGGGAGTATCGAGTTCGAGTTCTTCCTCGAAATGCACGCCTGGTTCGGCCAACGCCAGAGAACGCCAGGATAGGCCGCTGGCCAGTTGATGCAAACGAACGCCTTCCTGGCCCAAACGCTCGGAAAGATCGAGGGGGGGAGCGTGGCCAAATCGCGACAGGTTCGGACGCCCCAACGATCGAGCGTTTCCAGTAATTCAGTCGAAGGCAGCAGCACCGACACGGGAAGAATTCCGAGGCGCGCGGATTCTTCGCCGGGTGGGATTACGGTGACACCAGAAAAACCGCGGGAGGCTACGATGGCGACATCGATGGCTGCGGCAACGGCGACGTTGGCCGCCAGGCCGAGATGCAACGCGCGATGCAGCAATTCGTGGGCGATACTTTCATCGGAACCGAATAGAGGTTTCAATCCAGCGAGATCGAGCACGATGGTATCGGCCGCGGTATTTTCGATGCGCGGCGAAATGGACCAGCCGAGATCGAGCAGGGCGGCCTGGGCGGCCTTTTCCTGCGCGGGAGCCCGGTTGCGAATTTCAATTCCGGAAAATTGGGCGGCCTGCGATTTGGCCATGCCTGGTTGGATTCCCAGGCTCAAGGCGGAATCGTTGGCGGCGATGACGCGGACCAGGGGAGGCGTGCCATCGACGAGCGCGAGCGATCCAGCGCGCAGATGCGGCTCGTGGCGCATGACGGCCTGGACAATCATTTGAGGAACGTGGATGGAAGCGAAGGCCATGGGTCAATTGTTTAGTTGGGTGTTTAGTTGGGTGTTTAGTTGGGCGTGTGGTGATGAAAATTTTCAAATTTGATTCCAATTGGATTTGGTGCTGAAAATTGCGGACGATTCCCTGCTCTGGTGTTTGGCGTTCAACTGCAAAACATTTTTTGTGGGGGCGAATGTTTGGGCCGGGATTTGGCGGCGCGAGTGCAGAAGTTCGGCGCGAATTTCCAGGCCGTCCAATAGGCGCGCGGCGGCGTGAGTGTTGCTGGCGGTGTCGTGGGTAGCCGGCGATGCGGGATCGAGCCAGCGGACGGCTTGCCCGTCGAGATGCAGGACTAGCGAAGCGCAGGTTTTGGCATTCGATTCGCGGGAAAGCAGAAGAAGGATGGCCGGGGTATCTTCGACCGCGCGGCGGAATCGAAACCAGGTATCGAGGGGCACGTGACGAACCAGTTTGGGGGAGATATCGCTGACGTCGACGGCGATGAAGCCGAAGCCGCCGCTTTGCAGCAGCAAATCGGTGGCGCGAAGGGTCTGATCGATATTCTGGCAACGGACCCAGAGCAAATTTTTCAGATCGACGCCAGCAGCGGCCGCCGAAGAGGGATCGAATGAATCCGAACCATCGATCAGCGCGCAGGCTTCGTGCTGGGCGGTACGGGCTCCGAGCGCGGAAAAAAGAAAAGTGGCGAGGCCGGAACAGGCTGGGCCAAAAATTTCGGTGAGGGCGCCGCGCGGCAGGCCTCCGGTGAGCGAATCGATTTCCGGGATGCCGGCCGGAGCGGTGGGGAAAATGCTGCGGTCGCGATAAGCGAACGGAGAGGCGACGCGGCCCGCCAGGGCTTGTTCAACCTGAGCACGCAGAGCGGAAAAGTTAGCGGGCATGTTGGGTGGGGGGAGCAAAAGAGCGCATGGCAATCTTCGCCTTTTGTTCGCCTATAAGATTTTCTACGACTGGGTGGAAATTGTCAATCGCGACCAAGAGCAAACCTCAGGGGCTAAAACCCCTGAACGCCAAGGCCGGGAACGGCCCGGCTAAAGCCGTGCCCTGACGAAAAGCATCCATATCAGTTTTTGGATCTGAGGCAATTCCCCAGCTAAACTGATTTTTTAATTTTGCAGCGCATGAATGCGGCATGGATTACCTTCACAAGACATGAAGCCACCTTGCAGCGAAGCGGCGATCCAATTCAAACCTGCGGCGGCGCCGTGCGCGAAAGGCGCTGAACCGTGGATTTTGGCGGTGACGATTCTGGGATCGAGCATGGCTTTCATCGACAGTACGGTGGTGAATGTTGCTCTGCCGGCGTTGCAGGCCAGTCTCGGCGGGACGGTGGTGGATTTGCAGTGGGTAGTCGAAGCGTATGCGCTGTTCATGAGCGCGCTGCTGCTGACTGGCGGGTCGCTGGGCGATTTGTTCGGGCGGCGGAAGATGTTTCTTTTGGGCGTGATTCTTTTCACCGCGGCTTCGCTCGCATGCGGCGTGGCTCCGGACATTCGAACTTTGGTGCTGGCGCGCGCGGTTCAGGGAGTGGGCGCGGCGTTTCTGGTGCCGGGAAGTTTGTCGATCATCAGCGCTTCGTTCGGAGAAAAAGACCGCGGGCGGGCGATTGGGACGTGGTCGGGATTTACGGCGATCACGGCGGCGGTCGGTCCGGTGCTGGGCGGATGGTTGATCGATCATGCTTCGTGGCGCTGGGCATTTTTTATCAATGTGCCGACAGCGGTGGTGGTGATTGGGCTGGCGCTTTGGAAAGTGCCGGAAAGCACGGCCGCGGGGATGAAAAAGGTCGACTGGGTTGGAGCGTTTCTGGTCACGGTTGGGCTGGGAGCGTTGACCTTCGGGCTGATTGAAGCCCCGAATCTGGGATGGAGCAATGTAAGGATTTGGGGCGCCCTTGGAATCGGGATCATTTGTTTGGTTGGGTTCTTGGCGGTCGAAGCGCAATCGAGTTCGCCATTGGTACCGCTGGAACTGTTTCGTTCGTGGGATTTCAGCGGGGCCAATTGGATTACGTTGTTTCTGTACGCGGCGCTGGGGATTTTTCTGTTTCTTTTTCCGTTGGATTTGATTCAGGTGCAGCATTATTCGGCCACGGCTACGGGAGCGGCGGCGCTGCCGTTGATTCTGCTGATGTTTTTGCTTTCGCGGTGGTCGGGCGGATTGATCACGCGTTATGGGCCGCGGCTACCGTTGATGGTTGGCCCAGGAATCGCGGCGGTGGGATTTGCGCTGTTTGCGGTGCCGGGCGTGGGCGGAAATTACTGGACTTCTTTCTTTCCGGCATTTTTGGTGCTGGGATTGGGGATGGCGGTGAGCGTCGCGCCGCTGACGACGGTGGTGATGGGCGCGGTGGACCAGAACCGGGCGGGGACGGCTTCGGGAATTAACAATACGGTGGCGCGGGTGGCGGGGTTGCTGGCGGTGGCGATTGTGGGGATGGCGATTCTGGCTGCGTTTCGTGCGCGGCTGGAACCGAATTTGCAGACGCTGACGATTTCGGCTGAAGTGATGCGCGGGCTGCAGGCGAACGAAGGCAAGCTGGCAGCTTTGGCCGCGCCGTCGGGAGTGGATTCGGCGACGGCAGCGGCGATTCAAATGTATGTGGCGCGGACGTTTGTATTTGGATTTCGAATCATGATGCTGCTGTGCGCGGGATTATCGATTGCAAGCGCTTTATTTGCGTGGTGGATGATTGGGGCGGGACAAAATAAAAAAGCGGGCTAAGAAAGTACTACCGTGCAAAAAGGTAATTCATATTTCGTGCGGCTTGCAGATTGGAGGCAAAAGCGATGCCAGGTTGGTTGATCCCGTTCCTGATTGTGATTTCTCATTCAACTCTGTTGACCACATCTGCAATCGCGCAACCAGCCCAGGTGCCTTCGGCCAGCCAGCAAATCGCGGCTGCGACCTTGCCTTTACCTGAGGTGATGCGGGAACACGCCACAGTGCTTGGCTACGCTCCTGACCTATCACTTATAACTCTTCGGGAGGGTACGAATGGGATGGTGTGCACCGCGTCTCGTCCGGGCGATGCCGAGTTCGATGTGCGCTGCTATCAGGAGTCGTTCATGCCTGTGGTTCGCCGGATGCGCGATTTGCGTTCGGGTGGCCTGAAGTTCGACGAAATCTATCGGACCATTGATGCGGAAGTGAAAGCAAAGAAGCTCGCGATTCCGGACCATCCTGTTGCCGGATACCGCATGCTCGGCCCGATTTCCGCTTACCGGGCGGAGAGCAACACGGTGGGGCCGGAGATCGAGTCGTGGCAGTCGGTTCACTTTCCTTACAAAACCGCAGCGGAAATCGGCTTGCCGGAAGAGGGGCAGGTGCGGACCACCATGCCCTACGTGATGGCTTCAGGTACATTTTGGTCGCACGTGATGATCGAACACGAGAAAGCGTCAGCTCAGAAGTAAGCGGCGTATCTAGGAAAACTCTAATGCGCCGTTCTTTAATTTGAAGCGTGCGACGCGGTAGAAATATAGCGCTGCGCCTCTTCCTTTGGCGCATAACCCGGATCGGCATTCTTCCAAATTTTGAGAAGTTCAGCGTAAGAATTCGCCGCGCCCACCTTGTCTCCGGTCGCACTCTGGGCTCGCGCCAGCCCGAGCAATGATTCGGCCCTTCGCGGAGCGCGCTGCAGAGACGCGGCAAAAGCTTCCCGTGCCTCGGAAGGCTTGTTCGCCTTCAGGAGAAGTTCTCCGAGAAGTTCTTCGGAAGGCTTGGCAGGACTTGGAGGGCCAAACGCGTAGGGCAAGTCTTTACCATCCATGACCGCTTGCCGCATGGTTGCGATGGCCTGATCGCCGTGGTGCTCGGCGGAGAGATTCAGCGCCTCAATCTGCAGCCTCTGAATCTGGGGCACGCGGCGAGCGGGATCGTCGGCAGGAAGCCCATCGTGATCAAAGAGGACAGGCATCTGCGCTAGCATGCCGTCGAGGGATGCGAGAGATTCCTGCGCCGCCGCGACATTGCCAAGTTCGGCAGCGGCAAAACCCGTGCCGAACGCAGAATAGAATTCCGCGATTGGCGCGCCGCCCAGGTCCACGTTCCAGCCGATAACTTCACCGTCCCAGCGGCCGGTATCCACGATATAGCGGTTGCGCATCACCACAAATGAGCCGACACGCGAATCATCAGGATCTACCGAACCGCGCGCCCGCGCGGCCAGGACCGATTTCGCCGCTTCGTCGCGGCAGTCAGCAAGCATTTTTTCCGCATCGTCAATGCGGCCTTGTTGCAGATAGCCGTATTGGAGCCAGGAGGTGTAGTGGCCGCAGTGTCTCGACGGTTTTCCTTCCACGGCTGCCTGCTTGTTGACCACGCTCATCGCGGCGACGTTGGCCTGCACCACTTCGTCCCACATACCGAGCGCCATAAAGATGTGCGAGCACATATGTTGAGCGTGGTCCGCGTCTGGCGCGATCTTGGACAAGGCACGCGCTGCTGGCAACGCGCCGGCGGCATGTTGCGGATCGTCCATCCCATGAATCCAGTAGTGGGCAGCGCCGGGATGCTGCGGGTTGCTAGCGAAAACGGTCTTGGCGATTTCCGCGGCTTTCAAATACTGTGGGACATCGCGTATACCCTCGCTTGCTCCTAACAGCGCCAGAGCGTTAAAGAGTTGGGCTTCGTCGTCTCGGGGATAAGCCTTGGCCAATTGCTCCATGGCCGCGAGATACTGCGCGTCGCGTGCAGGCTTGTCGCCATTGCCGCTGTACAGGATTTCCACCGCGCTCATGTAGGCTCGTTCGCGCGGATCGGCAATGCGGTTGGCGCGTTCTTCCGCAGTGGCGCCGAATTTCGCGAGCGCCGCTTGACCCGCTTTTACATCTACTTGGTCCCAGACCCCATGGTTGAAGGTCATGGCCTCGCCCCAATACGCCATGGCAAATCCGGGGTCGGCGGTTTCGGCGGCGACAAACGATTTCGCCGCGTCGGGATACTGAAACAGGTGCAGTAACAACAGACCGCGGATGAAGTCGTTTTGCGCCACTGCCGAGTGGGTCGAGGTCGGAAATGTCGCGGTGCCCAGACCCGGGATGGTCTGCGCCGGCGTCAAGCCCGCTGATACGGGCAATAGCAGAATGAGAAGGAATATCTTCTTCATAGGAGCGCTCGCGGTCGGAGGCGAGTGCCATCGGCGCGAATCATAGCATGCGCACCACGTTATACGCGGACGCCAGCAATTCCGCGTGTGTTGAGTGGGCGGGACAAGATTAAAAACGGGCTAGAAAATTGGCTGGGAGGCCTGGACTCGAACCAGGATAAGCAGATCCAGAATCTGCTGTACTGCCAATTGTACGACCTCCCAACACGGTGAACTGAGGCGTTCCGCTGAGGGCACGACGAACGTTGCACCGCGCCAGCCGCTACCAGCATGCTCCGAGCGACCTGCGCAGTCGTAAATTATAAGGCTAGACGCTTGTTGGATTCCAGCTTTATCCGTATGTCCAATGTCACGCGACAGGTGTAGGATTCAACATGCTGATTCGCCTGGGCTACGACATTATCTTTGATACACCGATTCCGGTTCCCATCGTAGCGCTGCTGCAGGTTCATCCTTCCCGGTTCAGCGATCTGCGCGAGCCCGACGTGTTGACCGTCGAGCCGTTCGTCAAAATCGATTGCTTCTACGACACGTTTGGGAATAACTGCTGCCGATTTCTGGCGCCGGGCGGCCCGATTCGCATTCAGAATTCCACTTTGATTTACGATTCGGGCGAACCGGATCCGGTGGCTCCGAACGCGCGCGAAATTCCGGTGCAGGAATTACCCCATGATGTGCTGCGCTATTTGCTGAACAGCCGGTACTGCGAAGTGGACCGGATGTCCAACATCGCGGTGGAACTTTTTGGCGGCTTCGCGCCGGGCTGGGGCCGGGTGAAAGCGATTTGCGACTGGGTACATTCGAAGGTGAAGTTCGGCTACCAGTATGCGAATGCGACGAAGACCGCGCTCGATGTGTTTACGTACCGGTTTGGAGTGTGCCGAGATTTTCAGCATCTGGCGGTGACGATGTGCCGGGCTTTAAATATTCCGGCGCGCTACGCGACCGGGTACCTCGGCGACATCGGAGTGCCTCCCGATGGAGTTCCCATGGATTTCAGCGCGTGGTTTGAAGTGTATCTGGAGGACCGTTGGTGGACGTTTGATGCGCGGCATAATCGTCCGCGGATTGGGCGGGTGTTGATGGCGGTGGGGCGGGATGCATCGGATGTGGCGTTGACGACGTCATTTGGGACGGCGGATTTGAAACAATTTAAGATTGTTACCGACGAAGTGAAGGAAGGCTGAAAGTTGTCCCAACTTTCAGTGGACTGTATAATGTGGGAGTATTCGATTTTCAAGCAGCGAGTAGCAAAGGAGCGCAATGTTTCCTGAAGAAATGGTTCGGCCGATCCGGGAAGAATTGACGAATATTGGGTTTCGCGAGCTGCGCACGCCTGCGGATGTCGATGGCGTGCTGAAGAACGAGAAAGGCACGGTATTGGTGGTGGTGAATTCGGTTTGCGGGTGCGCGGCCGGAAAGGCTCGCCCCGCTATCGCTGCCGCTTTGCGCCAGGGACCGAAACCGGAAGTGTTGACCACGGTTTTTGCCGGGCAGGATCTGGACGCGACCGAGCAGGCCCGGAGTTATTTCACCGGGTACCGGCCGTCGTCGCCTTCGATCGCGCTGCTGCGCGATGGGAAGATGCAATTCATGATGGAGCGACACCAGATCGAATCGCGCGACGCGCGGGCGATTGCTGAAGATTTGACTCGAGCGTTTCAGCAGTTCTGCGCGCCGGCCACCACCGCGAAGACCACCGTCTAGTTTTGGATCAAGTGCGGGATCGGATGATCCCGCACTTCCCTCGCAGGCATAGCCTCTTTTCTGTATACTCACGCCAATTTACCGGACTGCTATTCACGCAAACGGAGAAGCACACCTGCGAATAAAATTGTGTCTGGCATTGCTGGCGCTCAGCATGTCCACGGCGAGTGGCGCGTTCGGGCAGGACGCAGCGGGCACAGCGAAAGACTCGGATACTGCTTCTGCGCCGCAAGCAGCACCGGCGGAAAAGCCGCTGCGCATCCGGGTTGGCGGGCGCGTAGCTTCGGCCAACATAACGCATATGGTGCAGCCCAGTTATCCGCAGGTCGCCAAGACGGCCGGCATTTCGGGCACGGTGGTTTTGCACTGCATCATCGCCAAGGACGGGACAATGACACAGGTAGAATGCGTCTCAGGTCCCCCGTTGTTGATGAAAGTTGGCGATCGACGCGGTGCGGCAGTGGACTTATAAGCCGACGACGCTGAACGGCTAAACCGTGGAAGTGGACACGACGGTCTCCGTTGTTTTTCAACTGGGCAATAAATCTTCGGGTGACAGCAAACAGGAGGCCGCCGGGCCAGCGCCGAATGGCGGCGCTGCGGGAACCTCGGCCGCGTCGACCGAAGACCCGGCAGCTCGGCCCATCGATCCGCAGCTTAAGGCAGACATCCTGCATTTGATGGATGTGACCCATTTCAAAGAAAAGGAAGACGCAGGTCTGAGAGCGTTTCTCGATACCATGCGTCCTGCCATGTTGGCCGCGATGCCGAACACCTCGAATCGAGAGAAAATCCTGAACACGTATATCGACAAACTAGCCGGCCTGATTCAATCGGAGAATTTCACCGACGCAATCACCGACGTGTATGCAAGATACTCGACCGAGGCCGATGTAAAGGCCGCTTCTGCATTCTACGAAACGCCCGCAGGCCAGCACTACCTAGAAAGTGCGCAGAAATTAATGCCCGAAGCGATGGCGATCGGGCAGCGAATCGCCAGTGAAAGTATTCCCTCTATTCTCAGGGATCTTTGTAAGCAGTATCCGGAACTGGAGGG
The DNA here is from genome assembly GCA_963711325.1 of uncultured Acidobacteriota bacterium. Classification (GTDB taxonomy): domain Bacteria; phylum Acidobacteriota; class Terriglobia; order Acidiferrales; family UBA7541; genus Palsa-295. Next base: position 2,199,893 of record CAVQDR010000003.1, read on the forward strand.
TGAAGCAAAGTTCTGCAGCGCGCCGGATCCCACCAAGAAAAGTTTACTGCCCGGCGAGCATGCGGCGACCGGAAACTAACGGGTTCCGTCGTGTTCGAATATTCCCAGGCATCCAGCCCGTGACGTGCTCTCGACACGTCTGCGGGAATTGGCTACACTTTCGCGCATGAGAATTTCGGCGCGAAACCATCTAATTGGCAAGATTGTGGAACTGCAGCTGGGCGACATCATGGCGCACGTGACGGTGGAAGTCGGCAATCACGTGGTTGAGAGCGTGATTACCCGCCGCAGCGTTATAGAAATGGAACTGAAGGTCGGCGACACGGTTGCGGCCGTGGTCAAGTCGACTGAAGTGATGCTGCAAAAAGCCTGATCCACCTTCCGCAACACGACCCTGCGCGTGGCTTATTCTTAAACTGCCGAAGCGATCGAAGAGATTACCGAAACTGCGCCATGATCTTTGCGCGTGGGACGGACGATGATTTCAACGTCCTGGCGCAGGGCCGTGAGGAATTCCATCAAGCGCCCCACCGAGAAGTTCCCCGCGCGATTGCGCATCAGCAGAGAAACCTGCGGCTGCTGCACAGCGAGAACTTTGGCGAGTTCGACCTGGGTCATCCCGCTGTCTTTGAGCAACGGGTAAATCAGCAGAGTGAGCTGAGCTTTCAGAACCTCCTCCTCGGAATTACGAAGGCCCAGCTCGGCGAATACATTTCTAGGTCGGTTGGCCGGTCGAGATACGTTGCGCATTTTTTTAGATTTCATAGAGACTTAGATCGAAGCGGTGTTCGCGTGTTGAAATGCCGACTTGCCGGCGATTTTTCGGCCTACGGCCGGGGCGATCATGCGGACTTCGTCCATCAGCTCGTCGAATTGATCCGGGTAGAGGCTTTGGGCGCCGTCGCTTAGGGCGCGTTCAGGATTTTCGTGGACTTCGATGAGCAGGCCGTCGGCTCCGGCGGCGACTGCGGCGCGGGCCATGGCGGCGACTTTATCGCGGCGTCCGGTGCCGTGCGAAGGATCGGCCATGACCGGCAGATGCGAGAGCTGCTTGATCACCGGAATCGCGGCGATGTCCATGGTGTTGCGCATGTAGGTGTCGAAGGTGCGGATGCCGCGTTCGCAGAGGATCACGTTGTAGTTGCCGCCGGACATGATGTATTCGGCGCTGAGCAGGAGCTCTTCGATCGTGGCGGACATGCCGCGCTTCAGCAGGACCGGCTTTTGAATTTCGCCGAGAGCTCGCAGCAAATAGTAATTCTGCATGTTGCGGGCGCCGACCTGCATGACATCAACGTATCGCGCCATCAGGTCGACTTGCGAGGGGTCCATCACTTCGCTGACCACCAATAGATTGTGCTGGTCGGCAGCCGCGCGCATCATTTTTAGGCCTTCTTCACCGAGGCCCTGGAAGGAGTACGGTGAGGAGCGGGGCTTGAACGCGCCGCCACGCAGCAGTTTTGCTCCGGCTTGGGCCACGCGTCCGGCGACTTCCATAATCTGCGGGGCGGATTCTACGGCGCAGGGGCCGGCGCCGACGATGACCTGAGTGCCGCCGATGGATACGCCTTTGCCCAGGTTGATGATCGAGCCTTCGGGACGCATGGTGCGCGAAGCCAGTTTGAAGGGATTGGCGATGGGAATGATTTCGTCCACGCCAGGCGCGGCGCGGAGCGCTTCCACTTCGCTGCGGCGACCGCTGTCACTTTTACCCACGACTCCGATCACAGTGCGTTCCTCCCCTTCGCTGAGGTGCGGCTGAAAACCGCATTCGCGAATGCGTTCGACCACGTGCTGGATTTGATCTTTGGTTGCGTTTGCGGCCATCTTGATGAGCATTAGGCGTCTCCCGCCGTACGAGTGTCTTTCCTGGTGGTGCTGTTCGCTGGTGTTTCCGCGGACTTGTAAGAACCCAAAATGTGCAAATCGACGGCGAAATCCTTGAGCTGCTCGAGCGCAGCCGTGGTCGCCGGGGCGCCGACTGCTGCTTGCAGATCGAGATAAAAACGGTATTCCCAGGGCTGGCCACGCATCGGGCGACTTTCGATCTTCATCAAGTTCAAGCTGCGTCGGGCGAACGGCGCCAGCGCCTGTTGCAGAGCGCCGGGCGAATGGGGCAGCCGGAAGACCAGAGAGATTTTGTCGGCGTCCGCCGGAATTTCGGCGGAGGCGGCGAGCAGAAAAAACCGGGTGTAATTCTCGCGATCGTCTTCGAGGTGTTCCCGCAAAATCACCGCGCCGTACAATTCGGCGGCTCTGGTGCTGGCGATGGCTGCGCGTGCTGGGTTTCCAGCGCGCATGATTTCGCGGACGCTGCCGGCGGTGTCTTCGGCGACAACTCGCTTCAGGGCGGGATTGGCGACGAAGAACTGTTCGCATTGAGCCAGTGCTACGGGATGCGATTCCACCGAAACCAGGCTTTCGAATTTCGCGCCGGGCACGCCGATCAAATTGTGGGCAATCGGGATGACCACTTCTCCGATGATTTGCAGTCCGCTTTCCACCAGCAGGTCGAAGGAACGAGGCACTGAACCGGCGAGGCTGTTCTCCATGGGTGCCAGGACGTAATCGGCGGAGCCATCCTGAATCGCGGAAAACGTGGCATCGAACGCGCCGCGCGGCACTAACGTAATCTCTGGTCCTAACAGTTTCAGCGCGGCTTCTTCGCTGAACGCTCCTCGTTCACCTTGAAAGGCAATGCGCGCGCCGGGTTTCACTTTCATGCCGAAACCTCCTTCCGCGACTTCGAGGGCGCGCTTTTGCGCGGGGCGGACGCGCGGGCGGCGGCGGGATTCTCGTCCGCGCTGCCGAGGCCGTGCTGGACTTGAATGCGGATGGATTCGTCGAGGATGCGCTGGTAAATCGTTTCGACCGCGGCGGTGTCCAGGGGGCCGGGATTGATCTGCACCATGCGCTCGAGGATTTCGTGTTCGCGCGCGGGAACCCGCAACGCCTGGCCGCTCTCCCCTTTCAGGCGACCGACCTCCAAGGCAAAACCAGCGCGGACATTCAGCAAATGCAACAGGGTGGTGTCGATGGCATCGATTTTGGCCCGCCAATCCCCGATTTTCATGGCGCTCATTTGTTCCTCCGGTATCGCCGAACAGGCCTAAAACAAAAAAGGCCGCGTACTCTTTCGAGTTCGCGGCCGGCTGAAAAAGACTTTGTGCGGTTTCTATTTATGCTGTGGTGCTACTCCCGCGCACGTCTCGCCGGCCCGCTTCCCCGTATAGAAGAAGCGGTAAGTAAAAGCGAAACGGTAATAAAAAAGTGCGTTCAAGGAGTCTCGTGTTCCGGAGCAAAAAGAAGCTCCGAAGGCGCAACTATACGAGAGCGGGCGGGGGCTCGTCAAGGGCCCACCTTCAGGGGCGGTGATAACTATGGCTTATAGTTTCGTAAATTCTTACAAATTTGACTTATACTGCCCCAGACCGCCTACTACCAAGGAGATTCTTGAAAATGCAGAGTGACGCGATAAAGAAAGGTCCATCACGCGCGCCGGCCCGGGCCATGCTGAAAGGCACTGGCCTGACCGATGCGGATCTGGCGAAGCCGCTGGTGGCCGTGGCGAATACGTGGACTGAGGTGACGCCCTGCAATTTTCACCTGCGCAAGCTGGCCGAACACGTGAAGGCGGGGATTCGCGCTGCTGGCGGGACGCCGATCGAATTTGACACCATTACGATTTCCGACGGCATCACGATGGGCACGGAAGGCATGAAGGCTTCGCTCGTTTCGCGCGAAGTGATTGCCGACTCGATTGAGTTGTTTGTGCGGGCTCACGCTTTTGACGCGGTGGTGGCGATTTGCGGATGCGACAAGACTATTCCCGGGACGGTGATGGCGCTGGCACGGCTGAACATCCCTTCCCTGTCGCTTTATGGCGGGTCGATTCAGGCGGGGACGTTTGAGGGCCGCGACGTGACGATTCTGGATGTGTTCGAAGCGGTGGGCGCTCTGGCTGCGGGAAAAATGACGGAGAAGCAGTTGGGCGAATTGGAAGATCGGGCTTGCCCGGGCGCGGGTGCGTGCGGCGGCCAATTTACGGCGAACACGATGGCGCTGGCGATTACGTTTATGGGAATTTCGCCGATGGGCGCGAATGAGGTTCCGGCGACGGATCCGCACAAGGAAAAGACGGCGTTTGATTGCGGCAAGCAGGTGATGGAGCTATTGAAGGCGGACATTCGGCCGAGCCAGATTATTACGCGCGAGTCGCTGCACAACGCGATTGCTTCGGTGGCGGCTAGCGGCGGATCGACGAATGCGGTTTTGCATCTGCTGGCGATTGCGAGTGATGCAGGCGTGCCGCTGGATCTGAAGGATTTTGATGAAATCTCGGAGAAGACGCCGATTCTCGCGGACTTGAAGCCGGGCGGGCGATTTAACGCGCCGGATATGTATAAGGCGGGCGGGATGCGGGTACTCGCGCAGCGTTTGCGGGAAGCAGGATTGTTGAAGGATGGGCTGACGGCTTCGGGACGCAATCTGTTTCAGGAAATCGACGACGCGAAGGAGACGGCCGGGCAGCAAGTGTTGCGTCCGCTGGCGACGCCGTTGAAGGCGAGCGGTGGAATCGCAATTTTGCGCGGATCTTTGGCGCCGGAAGGATGCGTCGTAAAACTTTCAGGGCACGAGCGGGTGTTGCACACAGGGCCGGCGCGGGTTTTCGATTCCGAAGAGGCTTGCTTCGCCGCGGTGCAAAATCGCGGAATTAAACCTGGCGACGTGGTGGTAATTCGGTATGAAGGGCCCAAAGGCGGCCCGGGAATGCGCGAGATGCTGGCTGTGACTGGGGCGCTGGTGGGGCAAGGTCTTGGCGAATCGATCGCTTTAATTACGGATGGGCGATTCAGTGGCGCCACGCGTGGTCTGATGGTGGGCCACGTGGCTCCAGAAGCTGCTGCCGGTGGGCCGATTGCGCTGGTGCGCGACGGAGACATGATCACACTGGACGTGAAGGCGCGGCGTCTGGATGTGCAGGCTGACCTGGAAAGCAGGCGCGCGCAGTGGAAAGTGCCGGCGGCGCGTTACAAATCCGGGGTGATGGCGAAATACGCGAAGCTGGTTTCTTCGGCGTCGCTGGGCGCAGTGACTAGCGCGGCATAGGCTCGGCATTAACACGGCATAAAGATTCGCAGTTCGAAATTTGCCGTCGATGACGGCGATCGAAAAGGAGAAACACGATGGCGAAGATGTTCTGGGCAAACGACGCGAATGCGCGAACGCTGGAAGGGAAACGCGTGGCGGTACTCGGATATGGCAGCCAGGGTCGCGCGCACGCGCTGAACCTGCGAGACAGCAAGGTGAATACGGTGGTGGGCTTGCGCCGAGGCGGTCCTTCATGGAAACAGGCGGAGCAGGATGGATGGGCTTTGGTGGGGCCGTCGGAAGCGGTGGAAGGAGCGGATGTGATCGTGATGCTGGCGCCCGATATGGCGCAGCCAGCTTTGTACACGAACGAAGTGGCGCCGAATTTGAAAGAAGGCGCGATGATTCTTTTTTCGCACGGGTTCAACATTCATTACGGGCAAATTACGCCGCCGAAGACGGTCGACGTGACCATGGTTGCGCCGAAGGGGCCGGGAGCTCTGGTGCGGCGGACTTATGAAGATGGACGCGGCGTGCCATGCCTGCTGGCGATTCATCAGGATGCTTCCGGTAAGGCGTTCGAGCGCACGTTGGCTTACGCGCACGGGATTGGCGGGACGCGGGCGGGCGTGATCCAGACGACATTCAAGGAAGAAACCGAGACGGATTTGTTTGGCGAGCAGGCCGTGCTGTGCGGCGGGGCGCGCGAATTGATTCAGGCTGGGTGGGAAACATTGGTGAACGCGGGGTACCAGCCGGAAGCGGCGTATTTCGAGTGCCTGCATGAATTGAAGCTGATCGTGGACCTGATTTACGAAGGCGGCATCGCCAAGATGCATCAATTCATTAGCGAAACGGCGAAGTACGGCGATATTACGCGCGGTTCGCGAGTGGTCGACGCTCATGTGCGAGAGAGCATGAAGAAGATTTTGGAAGAAATTCAATCCGGCCAGTTCGCCAAGGAATGGATTCTGGAGAATCAGGCAGGACGGCCGCAGTACACCAAGCTGCTCGAAAAGGATCGGAATCACCCGATCGAAAAGGTAGGCGAAGAATTGCGGGCGCAGATGTCTTGGCTGAAGCCGGACGCGGCCACCGCGGTACGAGGTGCGAAATGAAAGGCGCACAGTATTTGATCAAGGCTCTCGAGCGCGAGGGCGTCGAAGTGATTTTCGGGTACCCCGGCGGAGCGATCATGCCGGTGTACGACGCGCTGATCGATTCGAAGATCCGGCACATTCTGGTGCGACACGAGCAGGCGGCGGCGCTGGCCGCGGATGGTTATGCGCGCGCGTCGGGCAAGGTGGGCGTGTGCATGGCGACGTCGGGCCCGGGAGCGACCAATCTGGTAACCGGAATTGCGAACGCTTATATGGATTCGGTACCGGTGGTGGCGATTACCGGGCAAGTGGCGACATCGCTGATGGGGACCGACGCGTTTCAGGAAGTGGATATTTTTGGAATTACCTTGCCGGTGGTGAAACACAGCTTTTTGGTGAGGACTGCGGCGGAGCTACCGGAAATTGTGCATGAAGCGTTTCGCATCGCGCGCTCGGGGCGTCCGGGGCCGGTGCTGATCGATTTGCCTAAGGATATTGCGAATACGGTTGCCGAGTACGAATTCAACGGAAATTCGAAATCGGAAACGACGGCGGCGCCGAGCAACCGGTCGATTGCTTATGCGAAGCAATTGTTGCGGGCGAGCGAACGGCCGGTGGCATACGTGGGCGGCGGCGTGGGTATGGCGAAGGCGATCGACGAGCTAAAATTGTTTGTCGAGGCGACTCAGATTCCGGTGGTGGCTACGCTGAAGGGTTTGGGTTCGATCCCCACGCGGCACGAACTGGCGCTGGGCATGATGGGAATGCACGGAACCAAGGCGGCGAATCACGCGGTGCAGGAAAGCGATTTGCTGATTTGCATCGGGGCGCGTTTTGACGATCGCGCGACCGGGCGACTGAATGGATTTGCGCCGCACGCCAAGGTGATTCATCTAGACGTGGACGCGGCGGAAATCGGGAAGCTGCGGCACGCGGACGCTCCGGTGGCGGGGAATCTGCGCGACAGTTTGAAGGCCTTGGCGATGCCGCTGGAGATCGAGCCGTGGCGGCGGAAATGCGCGGGAATGAAAGAAGCGAATGTCTGGAATTACGACGCGCCGGGGACCGAGGTGTACGCGCCGGACTTTTTGAAGCGACTGTCGGAGCGCGCCGGCGAAAACTGTATCGTGGCCTGCGACGTGGGCCAGCACCAGATGTGGGTGGCGCAGCACTTTCACTTTACGAATCCGGCGCAGCATCTGACCAGCGGCGGATTGGGCACGATGGGATTTGGGTTGCCGGCGGCGATTGGCGCGCAATTCGCGTTTCCCGATGCCACGGTGATCAACGTTTCGGGCGACGGTTCGATCATGATGAACCTGCAGGAATTTGCGACGCTGCGGCGGTACGAGCTGCCGATCAAAATCGTGCTGTTCGACAATTCGGCGCTGGGGATGGTGCGGCAGTGGCAGGAATTGTTCCACGACCGCCGCTACAGCGAAGTGGATCTTTCGGACAATCCGGATTTCGCGCTGGTGGCGCAGTCGATGGGGCTGGCGTCTTTTCGAGTCGAGCGGCGGAGCGAGGTGGATTCCGCCATCGATCAGCTGATGGCCGCGCGCGGGCCGGTACTGGCGCACGTGATCATTCATCAAGAAGCGAACGTGTGGCCGATTGTGGGGCCGGGGAAATCGAATTCGGAAATGATGGACGAGGTCGCGCTGTGAATATCCTGAAGCTGCAAATGCGGGTGAAACATGCGGAAGGCGCGCTGGTGCGGGTGCTGAGCGTGACGCGGCGACGGCGCTTTGATTTGTTGCACCTTAACGCCGACGCCACGCCTGACGGGACGTTTCTGGATGTGCAAATGACGGTGCAGGCGGAACGCGCGGGGCACACTTTGATTTCGCAGCTCGCGAAACTCGAAGACGTATCCGAAGTGGAAATCCTGGAACCGACGGACGCCGAACGCGGCGTGCAACTGGCCGGCCAGGGCGCCTGACGAATTACGAATTCTCCTCGATTGCATTAGACTAGACGCGTGTCCTCCACAAAAATTCAGGTGCCTTTAGCTCGAGTGGCGATTGTTGGCACCGGCTTGATTGGCGGTTCGTTCGCACTGGCGCTTCGAAAACACTTCCCTGCCATTACTGTGATTGGATTCGACCGCCCTGAAGTCGTGCATCGCGCGCTCGAGCGCGGAGCGATTCAGCAGGTTGCTGCGAGTCTCGATGAGGCGGTTCGCGATGCGGAGCTGGTGTACGTCGCGCTGCCGATCGGGGGAATCCTCGAAGCGTTGCCGCGGATTGCGGAACGCGCGAAGACGGGCGCGTTGGTGACTGACGCGGGAAGCACCAAGGTTCAAATCTGCCGGGAGGCGACGAAAGTGTTTGCGCGCGGCGTTCGTTTTCTGGGCGGACATCCGATCGCCGGGAAAGAATCATCGGGAATCGAATCTGCGGATCAGAATTTATTTGCCGGTTCGCGTTACGCGCTGATCACGGAGGAAGCCGATGAGGATCCGAGGGTCAGAGCCTTCGCCGAAATTCTCACGGCTTTGAGCGCTACACCGGTTTGGTGCGACGCGGAAACGCATGACTGGGCGGTGGGCGTTTCTTCTCACCTGCCACAAATGCTGGCGGTGGCTTTGGCGAGCGTGATGCGGGACGAATCGGATGATGAAGGATTGCCGCTTGGCGCTGGCGGGGCCTGGCGTGCGGGACATGCTACGGTTGGCGGGCAGCCCGTTCCCTCTTTGGCGGGACATCGCGCACACCAACAAAGAAAATATTTCGCGCGCGCTGGATCGATTGACTCAGGCAATCGAGCATTTGCGGGTGAATCTGACTTCCAAGGAACTGGAAGAGGAATTCCGCGGGGCGAACGAAGTTTATAAATATTTGAAGAAAAAAGATTGAAGGCTCGGCCGGTCAGGCGGGATGGTTTTCGATGGCGACCAGCCGCTTATCGCGGACCCGAAAACGTTTTCCGCGCCAGAGAATATTGCGCGGGAAGAAGCTGACGAGCCAGACGGCGAAGGCGAAAATATCGCGCAGGGGCAGCAACTCCAGTTTTCCACGCAGATTCTGATCTTTCATTCCTGAAACGCCAATTTTCCAACCTACAGCTACGCGCAGGACGAAGTACGCCGCCAGGAGGGCGACGGCCCAAGCTGCGGACGGAGCGCAAATCGCACCGAGGATGGCGAGCGGCAGGGCCTGGGTAAAGATCAAACCTAGATGGCCGGCGGGGCGCGAAAAGCGAATGCTGAGATTCCATCGCAATTGATGAAGGAAGGCTTCTTTTAGAGTTTGGTGGGGATAGACGATGGCAACGGTGTGCGGAATCAATTCGACGCGGTGGCCTTTGGCGGCGATGCGGTTGCCGAGTTCATAGTCGTCGGAAAAGTAGTCGACCATCGATTCGAAGCCGCCGATTTGGTCGAGACAGGTTTTGCGTACGGCCATGGTGGCGCCGAGCATGAAATTGACGTCGGCGAGCAGCCAGGAGACTAGGACACCGGCGGCGAAGTCGGTGCTGTTGCCGAGGGCTTCGAGATTGGCGGCGAATGAGCCGTCGGTAAGACCGCGATAAAGGGTGGTGACTCCGCCGACTTGGGAATCGGCGAAGGGCGCGACGACGGCGCGCAGGTGACCGGGTTCGACGCGGACATCGCTATCGCTGACGATCACGATCTCGAATTTCGCTTCGCGGGCGAGGCGGCAGAGTTTGTTTACTTTGTCGCTGACGCCCAGAGGTTCGGAACCGATAAGCAAGCGAATCGAGCGGTCCGGAAAATCCTGAATGAGTTTGCGGATGACGGCGACGGCGGGATCTTGTTCGTCGCTCGCACAGAATAGGATCTCGTATTGCGGGTAAGCCTGGGTGCAGAACGAGGCGTAGTTCTGGTAGGTCTCGCGGTCGAGTCCGTAGACGGGTTTAAGGATGCTGACCGCCGGCGCGAATTCAGGGGATGCGGGCGCCGACCTGGCGCGCGGAGAAAAAACGGCTGGCGGCAAAAAGAGCGACGAGGTAATAAGCGAGTGGGGCGAATGCAAGAGCGAAGAGCGCGTATCGAATCGCGGTCCAGGCCGTACTCCAAGGCCATGAGAGAAACTAACTCCGGCCCGGTGGCGTGAGGCTCGCAGAATTAAAATCGAGAACGCGCTCGGTCGTGCTGGGCGGCGTGGTGCCGACGCAAAACACGCCGGCGCAAATGATGAGGATGCCGATCCAGCGGGTGGTGCTGACGAACTCACCGAGGAAATAATGGCCGAGCAGGGCGACGATGGCGTAGGCGAATGAAGAAGCCGGCTGCACGAAGCTGAAATCCGCCCAGGAAAGGACCAGGGTATAGGCGAGGAAGAAGGTCGCGAGAAGAAGGATTCCGATCCAAACGGTTTCAGAACTGAAAGCGCGCAGGAAGAAATGGAAGAGATCGGCGGGACTGCGGAGGCCCGCTGAATCCACGCGACGCATTCCTTTTCCCAGGAATGCGTCGCCCAGCGGGCCGAAGGTCACCATCACGAGCAATAGAATGAAGGTCTTTAAATGCAGACCGTCGGACGACTTCATGCGCCTTGCGATTCGCCCGCCTGCGGCATCGGCGGCACCTGAACCATGGCTTTTTTCTGAACGCCTTTCTTCGCGACTTTGATGCGGTCGTGGCGCAGCTTCATGAAAGAAACGGCTTCATGGAAGAGGCGCTTGCGTTCGTGATTATCCCAGAGCGCATCGCGGACAATTCTCCAAGCGACGCGAGGGCGGAAATAGTATTCGTCGTAGAAGCGGTTGACGGAATCGACCATGTATTCGCGCGAGAGGCCGGGATACTGTAAGTGCGGCAACTGGTGACCCAGGTCGTCGGTAATCGCTTCGCCGGCCAGGAATCCTTCTTTCATGCCCTGGTCGTACAGCGCGGTGCCGGGATAGGCGTGAGCCATGGAAACCTGAATGGTTTCGCAATCGAGTTCCTTGGCGTATTCGATGGTCTTCTCGATGGTTTCCTTGGTTTCGCCAGGGAGACCGACGATGAAATCGCCGTGAACGCGAATGCCGACTTTCTTGCAGTTCTGCACGAAGGTGCGGCCCATTTCGATGGTCGCGCCCTTCTTGATGTTCTTCAGAATTTGCGGGTCGCCGGATTCGAAACCGACAATCAGCAAACGCGCGCCGCCATCGGCCATGGCTTTCAAAGTTTCGTAATCGCTGTGGACGCGAGCGGTGCAGGACCACTGGAAGCCCACGGGTTTGAATTCCTTACACAGGGCGATGACGCGATCCTTGCGGATGTTGAAGGTGTCGTCATCGAAGAAAAATTCCTTGGCCTGCGGAAACATTTTGTGAGCCTGCTTGAATTCGCGGGCCACATTTTCCACGGAACGCACGCGCCAGGCGTGGCCGGAAAGCGTCTGGGGCCAGAGGCAGAAGGTGCAGAGCGCCGGACAGCCGCGCGCGGTGTAAAAAGAGACGTAGGGATTCAGCAGGAACGGGACGTTGTAATTTTCGATGGTCAGATTCTTCTGGTAGACGTCGGTGGCGTAGGGCAGCGCGTCGAGTTCCGCGGTCTGCAGCATGGCGCGCGGAGGATTGTGAACAACTTTGCCGTCCTGAAGATAGCTGCAGCTCATGATTTCGGAGAGCGGCTTGCCTTGCGCGTATTCCACAACGGAGTGATCGAATTCGCCACGAACGACGAAGTCGATATCCGGGCTGGCGAGCAAGCTTTCGGCCGGCTTAATCTGAACCTGGGGGCCGACGAAGGCGATCTTGATGCCGGGCTTCTTGTCTTTCATGGCCCGGGCCATTTTCAAGTCGCTGTAGAAGCCGACGGTGGAGGTGAAGAGCACGACGAATTCATAGTCCATGGCGATCTGGACGACTTCCGCGGGAGTCTTGTGCTCCGGAGGGGCGTCGAGCAGGCGGGCGCCTTCTAGCATGCCCGCGGGATAAGACAGCCAGACGGGATACCAGTAGGATTCGATCTCGCGGGTTGCGGGCCAGCGGGATCCTGCGCCACCATCGAATTTCTCGAAGCTGGGCGGATTCAGGAACAGCGTTTTCATTACAGATGCCATTAATTATTCTCCCTCAGAACTGCCAAAGACCTATTTCTGCGTAGTGGAAAAGACACACTTATCAAGGGTCAATTTTAACCGATTTCTCTACCTGGCCCAAGCCATGCTTTTGGCACGGCTTCTCTACTGGAACACTTTGGCGAGCTGCCCGGTTGCCTGCAACAGGGTTAGCTGGCTTTGCTGCCGCGCGAAATCGGCATCGAGGAAGGCCACCCATTTGTCGTTTTCATCGAGGCGGGCGTTTTCGATGTCGCGCAGATTCGCGCGGCCCTCGTCGAACTTGGCCTGCAGTAACTGCAACGATTCCTGGGCCAGCTTCAGATCGAGGCGAGCGACTTCCCGGGTGGCGTCGAGTTCGCGAACGTTGCGCTGCTTCTGAAACAGGTCGAGACGGACTTGCTCGCGTTTGTTGCCGAGGACCAGCTCGGAAGCGTTCAATTGGCTCTTGGCAAGCGCGATATCGGATCGGGTCTTGGCTGAAAAAATGGGAATGCTTCAATTCGATGCCAACGCTGCCGTTGTTGCGTTCGAACTTCTTGTAGAAGTCGAGATAGTTGTTGGATTTGCTTAAAACCGAAAACTGGCCAAGGACGCTGAGCGTCGGAAAGTAGCCCAATTTCGCGCCGCGCAAAATGTGCTGTCGCGCGAGGCGATCGTTTTCTGCTTCCTGTAGATCGCGGTCACTGTGCATGCCCAGATCCAGCAGGGTCGCGTCCTGCATGTCGGTTTCGAAGCCAGGATCTTCGGGCTGCACTTCGATCGCTTCGCCGTCGGGAAGGCCGGTCAGGTTGCGAATCTGCTGGGTCAAGGCTTCGTCGCGGCCTTCGAGCTTGATGATTTTTTCATGAATGCGCGCGGCGGTCAGCTGGCTGCGGGTCACTTCGATGGCAAGTTCCTGATTGGCTTGCACCCGTTCTTGAGTGACCGCGAGAATCTTGTCAGAACTGGCTTGTTCGCCACGCAGCAGCTCGAGCGAATGGCGAACTTTGGCTAATTCGAGATAGGCGGTGGCGGTGCGCACGATAACGTCATCGCGAGTGCGGTCGACTTCGAGCTTCATGGTTTTGGCGTGCTCTTCCGCAGCTTGCTGCTGCGCCTTCAAAGCCGGATTGAAAATCTGCTGGTCGTAATTCATCTGAAATACGGCTGGTGGTGATCCGCCCAGCGAAGGAAAACCCGAGGTGTAGGCGGCGCCGGAACCAGTGTAGACATTCGGGAGAAACGCGGAGCGATCGACGGCGGTTTGATTCAGAGCCACGGTGTATTGAACGCGGGCCAAGGCCAAGTCACGACTGTTCTGTAAGGCCAGCGTGACCGCGTGGCGCATGGTCAACTTGCCATCATCGGCCGCCGATGCGCTCAATGTCTGCGTGGATTGCGCGGGCGTAACTTGGGCGAGCACGCAGCTGGCGGTGCCTAACACTGCCACCATCCCCAGGGCAGCTCGCGCGATGTTCACAATTCTCATCGAGTTTTTTCACTCATAACGCAGCGATTCCGTAGGATGCAGGCGGGCCGCGCGATTGGCCGGCAAATATCCAAAGAGCAATCCCGTGGAACAGGATACCAAGAAAGCCAGGACCACCGAGACCCAGGACACCGGGATGTGTACTCCGGCGGCGACCGGGAAATAGCTGATCACCACATTCATCAGCGCGGGAATCATGACGGCGATGAGAATTCCGGCGAGCGCGCCGGTGCCGCTGATCAGCAGCGCCTCCATCAAGAATTGATACAGGATCGCATTGCGTGGCGCGCCGATGGCTTTGCGAATGCCGATTTCGCGGGTGCGCTCGGTCACCGTGACCAGCATGATATTCATGATGCCGATTCCGCTGATGGTCAGAGCAATCATGGCGATGACGATGAGAATGATGGTGAGCGCCATGGAAATTTTGCGAGCGGAATCGAGCAGCGAAGTGAGATTTTCGACGCGATATTCGGCGCCGGGGCGGTGGCGCGTTTTGCAGGAAGGCTTTGATCTGCTCGGTAAGCTTGGGGACGTCTTCGGCGTTCGCGGCTTGCACGTAAAAAGTTCGAAGATATTGTTCGCCGGCGTAGTACTGAATCAAGCCGATAGGGCACGATGGCGGAAAAGTCGGTGATTTCGGTTTCGCCGAAGGTGGCGGTGCGCTCGCGAAACACGCCGATCACGGTGAAATGCAAATCGCCGAGACGCATATCTTTACCGATTGGATTTTCGTTGGGAAAGGCGAGCTTGGCGAGATCGGGAGTGAGCAAGCAGACTTTGCTGCGGGAGACCATGTCGTCCTGGTCGAAGTATCTTCCCTGGGTGACGAGCAGGCGGCGAATCTGCTGGAATTCGGAGGTGACGCCGACGAGATTGACTGGTCTCACAGTGCCGCCAATGACGACGGTCATGGGCAGGTCGTGCGTACCGGCAGCGTAGGCCACTTCGGGAAAGGCTTCCTTGACGGCGTCCATGTCTTCGACCGTGACTTCATCGGCGAGCGCGGTTCGCTGGCTGTCGCCGGTGTGCTCGAGTTCGCCGTAGATCAGGTTCGAGCCGACGCCTTCGATTTGGGAAATGATGTAGCGCTTGCCGGCGAGCGCGACGGTGACGACCAGAACGATGCAGGCGCTGCCGATGATGACGCCGAGCATGGTCAGCATGGCGCGCACTTTATTGGCGCGCAACGCTTGCAGGGCGAGGCTCCAGGTTTCACCCCAAAGCAGCGGCGCACTCCTTGAAATTCCAAGGTGCTCGGTCACAGACTTGTTGGATGCTGCGGGAGCCTTCGAAGATACGGGCAGCGGACTCACGGATTAATGCGAAGACTTCTCGAGGTTGTCGAGGCGGCTCTTGGCCTCTTTGTCGTTGGGATCGAGCTGCAGGGCGGCGCGATATTGTTCGCCGGCTTCGGAGCGCTTGCCTTGGGATTCGTAAAGCCGGCCGAGCCAAGTGCGAGCGGCGGCGTGGGAAGGCCAGTCGCTGCGGTCGGCCGTGCTGGCAAGATAGGATTTCAAATTCTTTTCGGCTTCGGGCAGATTGTTGTTGGCTAGCACGAGGGCGACTCCCCGGGCGTAGGCGAGGCGCGGGTCGCTGGGACTGACTTGCGCGGCGGCCTGGATCGCGGTTTGCATATCGGCCGGCTTGTTTTGCTTTTGGAAAAACGAGATGACTTCGAAGTACGGATCGATTTTGGTTGGTTTCGCGGCAAGAACATCGCGATATTCTTTTTCGGCGAGATCCGGCTTCTTCAGGCTTTCCATGTCGAAGACCGCGCGGGCCAGGTGACCTTCGACCGGGTCGATGGCGGCGATCGCATCGATTTGTTTTGCGCCTTCGTCTTTATTCCCGCCGACGACCCAGGGTGCGTCGATCAGATATTCTTCGAGGTCGCGGCGAGCCACGACGTTTGCAGGATTCAACTCCACTGCAGTTTCGAATTCCTTTTTCACTTTGCGGGCATAGGAAAAACTGCGGTCACGGTCGGCTTTGCCTCCGTAGATGCGGCCGAGCCAATCGTGGTAGGCGGAATTTTTGGCGTCGAGCGCGACAGATTTTTCCGCGGCAGTGATGGCGTTGTCGTAATCGTGAATCTCATAGTAGCTGCGGCCGAGCCAGTAGTAGGCTTCGGCGCTGCTGGAATTCATGCTGATGGCTGCTTGGAGGGAGGAAATTGCTCCGGAATAATTTCCGGAATTGAACTGGCGCTGGGCAGTTTGAATTTGAGCGGTTGCATCAGTCAGTGGAACCAAACGGGCGGAGACGGGCGACGGAATCGCGGCGCAGAGGAGCAGCGCAAGCGCGGCGCTGGCCAGCAAGTTCAAGCTGCTCCGGAGAACCACTCTCACCGCAGAAATTCCCGTGCCTTGTTTCATTTCGCCTCCGACGCTCGAACTTTCATGCCTTCCCGCATTTCATCTTCGGTTCGTTCCACAACCTGCTCGCCCGAACTAAGCCCTGAAACAACTTCATAGTTGGACGCGCTGGCAATCCCAATGGTTATATTCCGGCGGCGCACAACACCGTCTTTGTAAACCCAGACGAAGTGGCCGGCTGCATCCGAATTCACCGAACCGCGCGGAATGACCAGGACCTGATGGAGTTCGTGAACCAGGATGCGGACTTCAACATTAATATTGGGCAGGAGTTCGAGCTTGTCATTGGTGATGGAGCAGAGCACTTCGCCGACGCTGCGCGCGCCGCGCGGGACAACTTGCTTGGGGATCTGCTCGACTTTCCCAGTCCAGGAGCGATTGGGCATCGCGTCCCACTTCACCTGCACATCTTGATTCTCGGCGAGCGAACCTAGATCGGGTTCGTCGACGAAGGCGCGGACACGCACGTGGCTGAGGTCGGCCATTTCGGCGAGGATGTCGCCGACTTTGACGAAATCGCCTTTGTGCACCGGAAGCGAATACAAGGTGCCGTTGGTGGCGGCGATTACGGTGGCCGATTGCAGCTTGCGCTCGAGCGATGAAACTTGATCGCGCGCTTGAGTGACGCGCAGACCCGCGCTTTCGACGCTCACGGTGTTGCGCTGGCCCAGCGCGGATTTCTTTTGCTGCAAGGTGAGCAGGTTGGCACGCGCGGTCGCCAAGGCCGCGTCGTTTTGGGCGACTTCATCCTGCGTGGCGGCTTGTTTGGCCAGCAGGTCGCGGAGAGATTGCTGGGTGCGTTCGAGATTCGCGACTTGGGTCTGGGCTTTGACCAAGTCGCCTTGGAGTTGAGCGACTTCATCGGGAGGGCCGCCCGTGCGGCCATTCCGGAGGTCGGTTTGGGCGGCGAGCAGGTCAGCGCGAGCCTGCGAGAGTTGGGCGCGAATATCGGCAGCGTCGAGGGTCAGGATGATTTGACCGCGCCTCACGGATTGGCCTTCGGTAGCCTTCACCTCCGTGACAAAAGTGGGAAATTCGGCGCGGGAAGTCGACGGGGACACCGGTTCGACTTTGCCGTTACTGACGATTGCGGAGATCAAATCCTGGCGGGCGACGCTGGCGACTTGCACGCGGGGAGCGTGGCCGCGGTTGGACAAAAATACGATCAGCGCAACGATCAACACGATCGCGACTATCGATATAATCCATTTTCGCCTGGTGTTTTCCGCCATGTAGAGCCGAAAAGTCTGTGCTGAGCTGGCTGCCCCCGAAGTCTCAAAATTGTAGCAGACCGCTTGGCCGCCTGCCTTACGAAACACCCGGGCGGGTGAAATTACTCGATTCGAAACTTGGGGGGCGGCCCGTGTAACACTGGCGGCGCTGCTGCGTAGTAGAACAGTGAGTTGTGAGCCGCAAGGCGGGCGTGGATTTGGAGTAGGGGCGAGCCATTCGCGATGATCGAAGCACAACAACTTTCTAAAATCTTCAGCGACAAGAAGCGCGGCGAGGTGCGCGCGGTGGATGCGGTGAGCTTCCGCTGCGCGCCGGGCGAAATCTACGGATTGCTGGGCGCGAACGGCGCGGGCAAGACAACCACGTTGCGAATGCTGGCGACGATTTTCAGGCCCAGCTCCGGCACGGCCAAGGTTGCGGGCTTCGACGTGGTGCAAGATCCGGCGAAAGTTCGCGCGCACGTGGGATTTCTTTCTACTGCGACGGCGCTTTATGGACGGCTGACGGCGCAGGAGATGGTCGAATACTTTGGGCGGTTGAACGGGCTGGAGGGCGCAGCTTTGCGGCAATCGGTGGATCGGCTGTTCGAGGCGCTGGACATGAATTCGTATCGCGACCAACGCTGCGAAAAGCTATCGACCGGCATGAAGCAGAAGGTTTCGATTGCGCGGACGCTGGTGCACGACCCTTCGGTGATGATTTTTGACGAGCCGACGGTGGGACTGGACGTGATGGCAGCAAGGGCCATTGTGAGTTTCATTCGTGATTGCCGGGATCGAGGAAAGACGGTGATTTTTTCTACGCACGTGATGTCCGAAGTCGAAAAGCTGTGCAACCGGATCGGGATTATCCACGGCGGGAAGCTATTGGCGGAAGGAACGCTGGCCGAATTACGGGCGCGCAGCGGCTTGACGGACCTGGAAGATATTTTCGTGCGCACAGTGGGAGAAGCGGCATGAGTCTGCATAACATCGGAACCGTTTATCGCAAGGAACTGATGGACTCGCTGCGGGATCGGCGAACGATCATATCGATGGTGGTGGTGCCGATACTAGTTTTCCCGCTGCTGACCGTGGGCATGGGAGTGCTGGGCGTACGAATGGTGCGGAGCGCCGCGAAAGAAGTGCCGCGGGTGATGGTTTTGGGAGGCGAGGATTCGCCAAAGGTTATGGATGCTTTGCAGTCTTTTCACGGACTGCAAATCGTGCCGGCGGCTCCAGATGCGGCCGCGCAAATTTCGGAGAAGACGATTCGGGAGGCGATTCAGATACCCGTGGGCTTTGACGCCGCGATCGAGAGCGGGCAGAAGAGGGATGTGACGATTGAATATTACAAGAGCGACTTGAAGTCCGAACTGGCGCTGGAGACGACGCAGAAATTTTTCGACGATTACCGGCGGAAAGTGGTGAAGGAGCAACTGGCGGCGCGAAACTTGCCGGCCGGCTTGCTGGATGCTTTTGAGGTGAAGGAGAAAAACGTCGCCGCGGACGAGAAAGTGGGCGGCAGCATGTTCGGCGGCTTCGTTCCGTACTTCATCATTATTTTGTGCATGACCGGGGCGATGTACCCGGCGATGGATTTGACCGCGGGAGAAAAAGAGCGCGGGACGATGGAGACCATCTTGTGCAGCCCGGTCTCGCGCACGGACCTGGTGCTCGGGAAATTTTTCATGGTGCTGAGCGCTTCGCTGGCTACCGCGCTGCTGGCGGTGACTTCGATGACGATTTCATTTTTCTGGGCCAAGCATGGGATGTCGCACATGGTCGGTGCGGGGGAGACGAGCCCTTTTAACGTGTCGCTCGATCCGAAGGGCATTCTCGCGGTGATCGTGATGGTCTTGCCACTGTCGGTGCTGTTCTCGGCCGGGATGCTGGCGATTGCGCTGTTTGCCAAGAGTTTTCGCGAGGCGCAGAGTTATCTTTCGCCGCTCACGTTTATCGTGATTATGCCGGCCGTCGCGTCGTTCCTGCCCGGAGTGGAACTGAATCCCAAAACCGCGTTGGTCCCGATCATGAGCACCAGCCTGGTGAGTAAGGAAATCGTGGCGGGCGCGCATCCTTGGGGCTACATCGCATTGATTTTCGCCAGTTCCTGCGTGTACGGCGGAATCGCGCTGGCGATCGCGGTGAAGTTGTTCAACCGCGAAGACGTATTGTTCCGCATCTGATCTGGCGTGGATTTTTGGGGCAGGAAAACTTCGCGCTACCCTTCCCGGCTTTTTACGTCTAACACGGCAACCGTGCTCCTGCTGGTGAGGAGCGCGTTACCGGGTGCGATGCTAGAATCTTTGCTGCGATGAGCGCCGAATCTCTAATACACGTTCAAGACTTGAGTAAGCATTTCCGGAGTTTCAAGCGGCGCGAAGGCGTCTGGGGTTCGGTGCAGAACCTTTTCGTCCGGGAATACAAGACGGTCGCGGCGGTGGACCGCATTGGCTTTTCGATCGAGCGCGGCGAAATGGTTGGGTACATCGGGCCGAATGGCGCGGGGAAATCGACCAGCATCAAGATGCTGACCGGCATTCTGGTTCCGACTAGCGGCGAGATTCGGGTCAATGGGTTCGTGCCGTTTCGCGAGCGGCGGCGGTATGTCAAAACGATCGGCGCAGTGTTCGGTCAGCGCACCCAGTTGTGGTGGGACATCGCAGTCATTGAGTCGTTTAAGTTGTTGCGGCGGATTTACGATGTTTCGCAGCGCGATTTCGACGCGCGGATGGAACACTTCGATTCGATTCTAAGTATCCGCGACTACTTGCATACTCCGGTGCGCAAGCTATCGCTCGGCGAACGGATGCGCTGCGATATCGCCGCGGCGTTGCTGCACAATCCCCCGCTGCTGTTTCTCGATGAGCCGACCATCGGACTCGACGTGGTGGCCAAAGATCAGATCCGGCATTTCCTGCGTGCGGTGAATCGTGAGTTCCATACCACCGTGCTGCTGACCACCCACGACCTCGACGATATTGAAGAGCTTTGCCGCCGCATCATGATCATCGACCGCGGAAAAGTTTTGTACGACGGCCAACTGGCGCAGCTGAAGGAACAACTGCTGCGGACGAAATATATTAAATTCGCGCTGAAGGATCGGGCCCATGCCGCGGGCCTGGCGGCTTTTTCCCGCGATGGCTGCGAAGTCGAGCAGCTTGACGACATCACGCACCGCATACGATTCGACCGGCTGCGTGTTTCGACTTCGGATCTGGTGCGGCAGGTTTTGGCGGCGGTCGAGGTACGCGACTTGCTGATCGAAGACGAGCCCATCGAAGAAATCATCAAACGGATTTACGCCGGCGAAGCGCAGCTCGAGATTCCGGCATGAGCGCGTATGAGGCGTTGGTTCCTTACGCGGAATTTTCGCGAGTCGGGTTCGTCAACATGCTGGCGTTCCGGTTGCGCTATTTCACCGGGATCATCACTTATTTTCTGAACGTCACCGTGTACTACTTCGTGTGGAGCGCGGTGTACAGCTCCGGGGCAACGATCGCGGGGTACAACCTGTCGCAAATGCTGACCTACGTGAGCGTCGGCTGGATTATTCGATCGTTTTACTGGAACACGATCGACCAGGAAATGGCTTACGAAGTGATCGAAGGCAAGATCGCGATGGACCTGATCAAGCCGGTTTCGATGCAGTGGATGTGGATTTCGCGGGCGATGGGCGAGTCGGCGTTTCGGTTGGGATTGCTGACGGTGCCGGTGGCGATTGTGGTGGCGCTGGTGTTTCCGGTGCAGGGACCGTCGTCGCAAGAGAATTTCGCGTTATTTCTGGTGAGTGTGCTGGGAAGTTTTTTCCTGATGGGCGCGATCAATTTCATGATCGGGACCTGCGCGATACCGCTGCAATCGATTCTGGCGCTGATTCGGGCAAAATTCTGGCTGATCGAATTGCTATCCGGATTGCTGATCCCGATGAGCTTTTTTCCGGATCGCATTCAGCGCGTGCTGGCGTGGTTGCCGTTCGAGCACATCGCTTACACGCCGCTGCAGATTTATCTGGGCAAGCTGGATCACGCTACGGCCTTGCGGATGCTGGGGATTCAGTGGTTCTGGGTGGTGGCGCTGCTGATTCTGGCGCATCTGTGGTGGAATCGGGCGTCGGAAAAAATCACGATTCACGGTGGATAGATCGGTGGCCGAAAAGCCTTCCAAAGAACAAATGACGCGATTTGCGGGAAGCGACGGCGCGCCCGCCGATGACGAGCGCGGTCTGGCTAGAATCTTGGCCGGGGCGAAGCGGCATGCGCTGCTTTTCGCGGATTACTTCGCCCAATACGCGAAAGTTCGAGTCAGTTATCGCGGCGATTTTTTCGTCAGCCTGGGGACGAGCTTTGCGGCGACGATTTTCGCGCTCGGATTCGTGATCGTATTGTTCAAAAAGGTGCCGCAGATCGGTGGATGGCGCTTCGAAGAGGTACTGTTTCTGTACGGCTTCTCTTTGATTCCTTACGGATTCTTCAACCTCATCAGTCTGAATCTTTATGAATTCGGGAACAACTACATCATTGAGGGGAAATTCGACCGCGTGCTGCTGCGGCCGGTGTCGTCGCTATTTCAGGTTTTGTTCGAAACATTTCGTATCGAATCGGTCCAGGAAATCGCGACCGGCACTTTTTGCATGGTCTGGGCTTCGTGGCACCTGGGTATTCCGTGGACGCCGGCTCGGCTGGCGATGCTGTTTTTCTTTGGAATTTGCGCCAGCCTGATTTACGTTTCGGTTTTCTTGATGCTCACGACGGTTTCGTTCTGGTTCGAAGACCGCATCGGGGTGCATCCGCCGGTTTGGAACATGATGGCCTTTGGGCGGTACCCGCTGACGATCTACAGCCCCGTGGTGCAATTTTTCCTGTGCTGGGTCATTCCGTTTGGGCTCGCGTCGTTTTATCCTAGCGTACGGATGCTGGGGCGCACGGTTTCGCCATCGTACGCGGCGCTTGTTCCGGTGGTAGCCGCCGTGTTTTCTGACCGCGGCCATTTCGTTGTGGAATCTGGGGACGCGGCACTACTCTTCTACAGGTTCTTGACTGAATTTCAGCGCGCCCGGCGCTGGCAGTTTAGAATCCGCACCTTACTCACTCCTGCAACAATTCGCTTCGCCGGCTCGTATCATCTATAGCAGGACGCGATGCGACGACTTCTCTACGTTCTTCTGGCGATCATTGGGATTTTGCCGCTGGCTGCGGCCGGCATCGGTACTCGGCTGGGCGCGGTGGTTCTGCATCCGGCAAATTTGAATCCCGATCGGCGCGACCAGACGGACCAGATGCTTGCGCGCACCGAATGCGACGAAACAGGATTTCGAGGTGCGCGCTGCGGACGGCGCGGTGCTGAAGGGCTGGAAGGTTTTTCCGCCGCGATGCAAATGGCGACTGGGTACTGCTGTACCACGGCGTTTCCGATAATCGCACCGGGAATCTGGGACACGCGGAATTTCTGCTGCGCCACGGATATAGCGTGGTGATGATGGACTCCCGCGCGCATGGGCAAAGCGGCGGCGCGATGGCGACGTACGGATGGCTCGAGCGCAACGACACCCGAGCAATTGTCGATGCGCTGTACGCGGGCGAAAGCGTGCGGCATTTATACGCGCTGGGCGTATCGATGGGCGCCGCGATTGCGCTTGCAGTCCGCTGCGGTCGAGCCGCGCATTGCGGCGGTAGTCCGCCGAAGATCCCTTCACCAGCCTTCGCGAAGTGACTTACGACTATGCCGGGCTCGAACTTAGTCCATTGCTGGGTAAAACCGATTTTTCGTCCGGCGTCCATCACGGCCCTGAATGCGGTTCGCCGAGATGGAGGGTTCGATCCCGACGAAATATCTCCTGACAAGGCGGTGCAGGTTCGGGCGTTTCCGGTGCTGCTGATTTGCGGCACTGAGGATCATCGGATTCCCTGCCGGCACGCCGAAGCAATCTACAAAGACGCTGCAGGCCCGAAGGAACTATGGATCGTTGCAGGCGCCGGACATGCTTCCGCGCTGGGGCGGGCGCCGGAGCAATACGAAAAGCACGTGATTGATTTTTTTGAGAAGTATCCCGCGGGAAAGAATTAAATCAGACGACTTTCATGATGAAGATCACGCGGTCGTCGTCATGCGTGCCGCCATGCGAGAACAAATCCACTTCTTTCAGGACGGACTTGACGATTTCGTTGGCGGGGAGAGTACGTTCACTGGCGACCAGGTCAACCAGGCGCTTGGATCCAAATTCTTCTTCAGCGGAATTGTCGGCTTCGGTGATGCCGTCGGTGCAGGCGACGACCACATCGCCGGGAAAAAGTTTCACATGCCCGCGTTCGTAGCGCATGCCGGCAAACAGGCCGACCACGATGCCGCCTTCGGTGAGGTATTCGATGTCGCCATTGGCGCGGATGACGCCGGGCTGCACGTGGCCGGCGTTCACGTAGTGCAGAGTGCGATTCGGCTGGTCGAGCAGGCCGACAAACATGGTCATGAATTTCTGGCCGCGAGTATCGGCGAGCATCATGTCGTTCAAAGATTCAACGAGACGCTCGAGCGAATGTAAATGCGCAAGCAGCGCGTGCAGCGTGGCCTGCAAATTGGCCATGACCATGGCCGAGCCGACGCCTTTGCCTTCCACGTCGGCGACGACCATTAATATCGTGTCAGGCGCGAGCGGAATGAAATCGTAATAATCGCCGCCGACTTCGAGCGATGGGCGATGCGATACCGCAATGTCGAAACCCGGCCAATTGCGGCGGGCGCTCCGGCAACAGGCCGAGCTGAATGCTGCGGGCCAGCGCAAGGTCGCGTTCCATGCGTTGCTTGTGCAGCAAATCGCGATGGAGCTGGGCATTTTCGAGCGCCAGGGCGACGTGATCGGAAATCGCGCGAAGCAAATTCTCGTCAGCTTTGGTGAAGGGGCCGCTCTTTTTGTTCAGCAGCTGCAGGACGCCGATGGTTTCGTTGCTCTTGCTGAGAATAGGCAGGCACAAAAGCGACTTGGTGCGGTAGCCGAGTCGCAAGTCGACTTCGGATTCGAAACGCGGATCGGTGTACGCATCTTCCAGATTCACCGGCTCGCCATGCTGGGCAACCCAGCCGGCAATTCCCTTGCTGATGGGCAAGCGAATCTCATGCTGGTCCAGGCCTAATCCAACCAGCGACCAGATTTCATTGCGTTCGTGATCGACCAGAAAAACGGTGCCGCGTTCGGCGCCGGTGTGGCGGGTGGTGAGCTGGAGAATAATGTTCAGGAGTTCGGCGAGGTCGAGAGTCGAATTGAGACGTTTAGTGGCTTCGACGATGGTGGAAAGTTCGATGACCGCGTGGCGGCGTTCGCTGCTTTCGAGCGCGACTTCCGCGTAACGGCGGAAAAGATCCATCCAGCCGCGAGTATTGGCGTCGAGCTTGCCTTTCGGCTGCGCTTCGAGGACTCCGACCGGATGCGCGCCGCGCCCGAGAACCC
This sequence comes from uncultured Acidobacteriota bacterium, assembly GCA_963711325.1. GTDB lineage: Bacteria > Acidobacteriota > Terriglobia > Acidiferrales > UBA7541 > Palsa-295. The sequence continues at coordinate 2,224,602 of CAVQDR010000003.1, forward strand.
AAGTGGTGCCGTCGCCATTCGCGTTGGGATTTTTACCGTGCAGGATTCTTTCGATGTGACTAGCGTCGGGGGCCTGAAGTTCCCCACTTTCCTGCCAGACTACCGGCGTGCCGTTCACTACGCGCCACAAACGCGCGCCTTCAAAACGTCCGGGCGCGGCGAGAACGCAAACCATCTGCGCCGCCAGCTCGCCAGGATCCGTTTCCGGATTCAGTGTGGCCACGACCTGTTCGAGCGTATCGAGCGGAAGCCCCTCAGCTTTGAGAGTGGCGGGCGTGCGGGGCGTGGTCTTGCGCGGCGTCATCCGAGGTTGCCCTTGTACTCGATGACCAGGATGGTGATGTCGTCGGACTGCGCGGCGCCTTCGGTGAAGACGCGCATGCCCTCGCGAATCGCGTCGCCGAGCTGGTGCACGGTCTCGCCCGAGAAGTTTTCAATAATGGTGCGCAGGCGCGCTTCTTCGAAGAGCTCGTTCATCATGTTGCTGGCTTCGGAAACGCCGTCCGTGTAGATGACCAGGAAATCTCCGGGATCAAGCTGAACGCGCGCACTCTGATATTCCGCTTCGGCGAACATCCCTACGGGAAAATTCGCCGAACCCAAGCCCTCGAGGCCGCCGGCTTTCTTTTTGAGCAGTGGCGGCACGTGCCCGGCATTCACGTATTCGAAGCGGCCCAGCTTATCGAGAATGCCGTAGAAAACGGTGGCGTAACGGTCTTCTCCGCTGCGCTCGCAGAGATACTGATTCACGCGCGAAAAAACGCCGGGCAGCGAAATATCCATGGCTGCAGTGGTGAAGAACACGCCCTGGAGCAGCGTGGCCAACAAAGCCGCGGAAATTCCCTTCCCCGAAACGTCGCCGACGAAGAAACCGTGACGTCCGCCGCCCAGTTCGATCACGTCGAAACAGTCGCCGCCGACGGAGTGGCAGGAAAGCGTCGAGCCCGCTACCGAGACATCCGGCAGATTCGGCAACGCTTTGGGCAAAAGATTTTTCTGAATCTGGCTGGCGATTTCGATTTCATGATCGAGCCGTTGCTTGGCGCGCGAAGAGGCGAAGAGCCTCGCATTTTCCACGACCGTGGCGGCTTCACGCGCCAGCGTCCGCAAAACTTCGCGATCCAGATCGGAGAACGCGCTGGACGGCACGTGGCTATCGAGATAGAGCACGCCGAGCAGTTCGCCCTGGCGAGTGGAAATGGTGGCGTCCACATTTTCGATAACCGGCAGCTTGTCGACGGGAATGGCTATGATGGTATGGAGTTCAAGCCGCGCGACGCTTTCCTGCTGGCTCATGCCGCCGTCTTCGCCGGTATCGCTGACGATTAACTCGCGGCGCGTTTGGGCAACACGCTTTACGACGGATTGCGAAACCTGAAGTTGGTCGGGGCGCAGGGTGCCGCGTTGCGCGTCGCGAGCTACGATCATCTGGAGGCCGGCCTGGCCTTCATTGGCGAGCAGCAGTACGCCACGTTCGGTGCGGGTGACTTGAATGGCCGCGTCAACTACGGCGGTCAAAACATCTTCCAGCGAGAGGCCGGTGCCGAGGGTTCGGGCAACTTCGAGCAAAACACCCAGGTGATACAGTTCGCGCGAACCGGAGCTGGCGGGGGCGGGCGCTTCAACGCGCTCGACCAATTCTTCGATGGTGGCGCCTTCTCCCAAGAAAAGCAGCTTGTAGGAGTCGGCCATGCCGAAGTCGACTTGATCTTTCGGCTGCAGTTCGTGGCGCAGAGTTTTCTGGCCGTTGACGTAGGTGCCGTGGCGGCTGCCCATGTCTTCGAGAACCATGGTGCCGTTCACCGAAAGAATCTGCGCTTGCTGGCGGCTGATGCGGCTGTCGCGCAAGGTCAGTTCGTTACCGGCCTGCCGGCCGATGCGATAGGGAGTATTGTTAATTGGAACTTCACGGCGGACGCCGTTGGGTTCGATCACGACAAGTCTAGGGGCGCGTGGCATCGTTTTGACGTGGTGGAGGTTAAGGCCTTGCATGGCAAAGACGCGCCCAGGCGCGAGTTTGCTAGCACCGCACATGGTAGGGAAAGTCGGCCCCGAAGTAAATAGGGGCCGCGACGGGTGTGCTTTTTTCCTCTGAGGCCCGGGGCGGTACCGTGCGGAGTTGCTCCGGCATCAGCGCGAGTGTAGAATCGCCGGGTTCACAAAAAATTCTGGCGGCCTTCGGCCGTTTTCAGTGATCCGGTCGCCGATTTCTTTCCCCAACCGTCTAACAGGCGATGAGTTTTCAGGAGGCAAGATGAAAAGAACCATCTCCGCTCTGGTTTTAATGTTCGCGCTCGCGCTGCCCGTCCCGGCCCAGGATAAGGAATGCGATCGGGTGGACAATGCCGGGCAGGTCACCAAGGAAATCATGGATATACCGGACGACATCCCGCAGAACGTGATCGACAAAGCGGATTGTGTGGTGGTGCTGCCCTCGGTGCTTAAGGCTGCGTTTCTGGTCGGTGGCAGTTATGGCCGCGGAGTAATGACCTGCCGCAGCGGAACGGACTTTCGCGGACCGTGGGGCGCGCCGACGATGATGGCGCTGGAAGGCGGCAGCTTCGGATTTCAGGCCGGCGTGCAAGCGACAGATTTCGTGCTGCTACTAATGAACGAGCGCGCGGCCAGCAGTCTTCTGACCAGCAAAGTGAAGCTGGGCGGCGACGCTTCGGCGGCGGCGGGTCCGGTAGGACGGAGCGCTTCGGCCGAAACGGATGTGACCATGCGCGCTGAAGTTTTGTCATACTCCCGAGCGCGAGGATTATTCGCGGGCGTTTCGTTGACCGGCTCGACGCTGCGAGCTGACAACAACGCGAATCGCAGCCTCTACGGAAAAGACATCAGCGCGCAGGACATCGCGTTGAACGGCAAAATCGCGTCGCCGGCATGCGCGAAATTGCTGCTGGATACGCTGACGCGACATTCCCCCAAGAACTTGTCCGGCGATTAAGCCGGCGAAAATCGAACGGATCAACCGGGACGATTTTATGAAAAAGTTGCAAGTGCGACTATTGCTTCCCTGCGTAGCTTTGCTCTATTTCCTGCCGCAGCGCGCAGTGGCTCAGGAAACGCCGGCGCCGCCCGCGCCTTCGGCTCCCAGTTCCGCCAACGCGACGGCCTACCAGTTCGATATGGACGCGACCAAGGAATGGCTGGACACCAAAGTGGACCTGCGGCAGGGCGAAAAAATCCGGCTGACGGCCACCGGTACGATTACCTACGCGGCCGATAAGAAGCATCCCGATGGCCGAACGTTTGGGCCCGAAGGATTACCACGCGCGTTCGAAGATTTGATCCACGAATATGCCGTGACGGAATCAGGTCACGGAACGCTGATTGCGCGCTTGGGTTCCGACGATGGAGCGCAGGCCTTCGCGGTGGGAAAAACTTTGGAATACGAAGCACCGGTCGGCGGCCGCCTGTTCCTGGGAATCAACCAGAGCATGAAGGATGCCGGGACGGCGACTGGCAACTTTCAGGTGAAGATGGAAATTATCAGTCCGGGACTTTCTACTTCCACGGCGATTGCGATCGGCGGGCCTCCGGAAACCCCGGTGCCTTCGATCACGCCGGCGATTCTGAGCAAGATCCCGCGCAGAATTTCCGATGAAAACAAAAAACCGGGCGACATGGTCAACGTATTCATCATCGGCAGCCAAGCCGAGCTCGAAAGAGTTTTCAGCGCGGCGGGATGGGTGCATGTCGACAGCACGGTGCAGAACACAGTGATGAACGCGCTGGTGGATTCGCTCGAGAAAAAAGATTATCTGACCATGCCGATGAGCACTTTGTATTTGTTTGACCGGCCGCAGGATTACGGCTTCGCGCATGCGGAGCCAGTGCGGGTGGCCATGTCGCGCAATCACTTGCGCGCCTGGAAGTCGCCTTATTTGGTGGATGGCCGGATTTTGTGGTGCATTGCCGCGACACACGACATCGGTTTTGAACGCGACCAGCGGAACAATGGATTGACGCACAAAATCGACCCGGCGATCGACGGCGAACGCGAGTACGTGAACGACACGCTGTCGGAGACGGGATTGGTGGTGCAGCGCGCGCACGTGATGCCGAGCGATCCGCTGCTTACGGCGAAGACGGCGACGGGCGGAGAATTTCATTCCGACGGACGTATTCTGGTCTTGGTTTTGAAGGAAAAAGCGCCAAGCGCAGCAAACTAGGCGCGGCGTGGAGCAGTTTGGGCTTCCCAGGCGTCGCTCAGTTGGCGGATGGTTTCGCGCAGGCGCACGGCAAGTTCGACCACGGTTTGCAATCTTTGAACGTCCGCCGCTGGAAAACCCGCAGAGTGAGAGAGCACCAGTTCGGCGTTCCCCAGAATTCCGGTGAGCGGATTATTAATGTCGTGCCGGAAAATTTCGGAAACCTCTTCGGACATGGTCCCCTGAATCGCCAGCAGATTTGAAGTTCCGCGTTTTCCGCGGCTCAGATGACGCGCGACCAGGCTGGCGGCCAGCGGAATAAAATCGCCGTGGCGCGCTACAAATTCCAGCTTCCCTTCCGCGACCAGCCCGGTGATTTCACTTTGGCGATCGTACGCGCCAATCAACACGACCGGAGCCGCTTCGGTGATCTGACGCAAAAATTCAGCGAGCGGCTGGCCGTCGGCCAATTCGTCATCGAGCAGTATGACTAGCGGGCGAAACGCAGTCATGCACTCCAGCAGGTCGGGCAGACTTTCGGCAACGGAGATCGCTGCTGAATCCGGCATGGATTCGATTTCACGGCAGAACTTCAGCGCCAGAATGCGGTTCGCGATTCCGCACAAAGCTCCTGATTCCACCGAGACCGCCGCTTCTTTCGCTGCTAGGGCCATCGACTTCAACTCCTCCGGCTGGACGCTCGTTTGGCATTTGCAGCCACTTTTTCTCGTGGGGCGTGGCGAATACCTTCCAACCTGCGATTCACGGCCAGCTTCAGTTCTTCGACCAGAAATGGTTTGGCGAGGTAAGTTACTTTCACGTTTTGCAGAAATTTCATGGTGCGCGGGGCCAGCGTGTCACCGGTAATGAAAATCATGCGGTCGCGGGCGGCGCTGCCGGAGCGGACCAGTGCTTCGTAGAAGGCCGGACCATCCAGACGAGGCATGCGCAGGTCGCAGATGATGAGGTCGTAGCGCGACCGCGACAAGCGGGTCAGGCCCTCCTGACTATCCAAAACTGCTTCGACTTGATGGCCTTCCTCGCGCAGGACGTCGACGATCAGTTGGGCGACGGTGGGTTCGTCCTCGACCACCAGAACTTTGCTGCGTGGCGCGGTGGCCGTGATTCCCAATTCCCTTTCCACCAGGTCGTCGGGGAGAGCCGGAACTTCGACCACCGGCAATTCGACGGTAAAACGCGCGCCGCCGGAAGTCTGGTTTTCGGCGGTCACTTCTCCGTCATGCTGCTTCACGATGCCGTAGACGATCGAGAGACCGAGACCCGTGCCCAAACCGGCGGGCTTGGTGGTGAAAAACGGGTCGAAGACTCGAGAAATGATTTCGCGGGGAATTCCGGGGCCGTCGTCGCTGACGTCCACCGCGATGCGATTGCCTTCGGCACGGCGGGTTCGAATCCCCACTTTTCCCTTGCCGCGTCCGTGCAGCAGCGCCTGCTCGGCGTTGACCAGCAAGTTCAAGATGACCTGTTGCATCTGGTAGGGATCAGCCATCGTTTCCGGCAGGTCGGGCGCCAGGCTGCATTCGATCAAAATGTCTTCGACTTTCAACTCGTAACTACGTAAGGCGAGCGTGCGCTCCACGATTTCGTTCAAGTTGACTCGGGTGCGTTCCGGTTCGTTTTCGCGCGCGAAGTAGAGGAGATTTTTTACGATGCGGCGAGCGCGTTCGGCTTCATTGAATACTTTGCTGGCTTCCGAAAACTGGATGGGATCGAGGCCGTGGGCGAGAAGCAATTGGCCGTAACCCATGATGGAGGTGAGCGGATTGTTCAATTCGTGGGCGATGCCGGAAACCAGTTGGCCCACGGCGGCCATTTTTTCGGTTTGCAACAGCTTGGCCTGAATTTGACGCTCACCGGTCACGTCGTAATAAAGCTCGAGCCAACCCAGGCGCAGGCCGTCGCGGTCGAGTACCGGACGGGCAAAGCGTTCCAAGACGCGGCGCGCGGGCCGCAACATTTCGAGTTCGTCGTGGCCGGGGCGGTCTTCGCCATTGGCGAACGAACGCCACGGGGCGGCAAATCCCTCCGGCGAGCGGAAGCGCTGGCTGATCAAGCCCTCGAGATCGGTGAAAGACATGGTGGAACGCAACTGATCGCGCTCGAGACCGAAGTATTGGCTGAAGCGCGCGTTGGTAAAGCGCAGGCGCCCGGCCAGATCGACCAGAACCACTCCGGCTTGGACGGAATCAAGGACGCTCAGTAATTCTGCTTCGAGTTGCCGCCATTTGCCATCGGCGCGCTGCACGAGCGATCCTTCCTCTAGACACAAAAGCAGCAACTGGCCAGCACCGAGTTGTGCGCGAAAATTCAGGCGGACCGGGAACCCGGTCTTCAGTTCGCCATCGATGCGGGCGACAGCTTGGGTGGAGCGCGCCAACTGATAAAGGCTCTCGAATTCTTTCACTGCGGGCTGAGCGAGGTAGCTGACGAGTCTGGACCCGACAACTTCGTCACTCTTGGCAGCCATCAACTCGCAGGCGCGGCGATTGGCGCGCCGAATCACTCCCTCGCCATCGACCAGGGTTAGCGCTTCATCACTGGTATCGAAAACGGCGTAGACCGCAAAGTCATCGAGTGGCGTGCTGGCAACCGGCGCTAGTCCGCTGCTGCGCGCGGTGGTCGGAGTCTTCGCGTCATTCACGTGGTTGGTGTGCGCAGGCGCAAGCGTCTCGCTGGTTCTCATGCGAAGACACTATGCATTACCCTAACCACCTGCGAGACTGAGTAACTCGATTGTTTACAGAGAGATGGCCGAGGCCCAGAGAGAAAGGCCGGCAAGACTTTCCCAATAAGACACGTATATCATCCCTTCTAGGAATATGGCCGCGGACGAACGCGGCGTTTTCGAAAGGATTTCTTCGAAGGGTTTGTTGAAGGTCAGTTGGCTTGAGGGTCGGCTTGGTATTGCTTGAGTTTGCGGTAGAGCGTGGTCTTGCCGATGCCAAGGATTCGCGCGGCGGCGAGTTTGTCGCCTCCGGCTTCTTTCAGAGCGCGGAGAATCGCCCGGCGCTCCAGTTCTTCGAGCGGCAGAAGTTCATCATTCTGAGGCAGGCGCTCGCCGGTCCCGTATTGCAGGCTGGTCGGCAGGTCTCCGGCGTGGAGGATAGGGCCGGAACCGAGGGCGACAGCGCGCTCGATCGCGTTTTCCAGCTCGCGCACGTTTCCGGGCCAGTCATAGGCCATCAGCCGGGACATGGCGTCTTCTGAGATGGTGCGGACCTTGCCGTTGGCTTCGCTGAATTTTTCCAGGAACGAATTGACCAGGACGGGAATGTCGGTCTTGCGTTCGCGCAGAGGCGGCAATTTGATTTGGACGACGTTCAGACGGAAAAATAAATCCTGGCGGAAAGTTCCCTGCCGGACTGCGGCTTCCAGATCGCGATTGGTGGCGGCGATGATGCGCGCTGAAAGCGGAATCCTTTCAGTGGATCCGACGGGGCGGACTTCTTTTTCCTGCAGGGCGCGCAAGAGCTTGGCCTGCATGTCGATGGGCATGTCGCCGATTTCATCGAGGAACAGCGTGCCGTTGTCGGCGATTTCCATCAGACCCTGTTTGGTGTGCATGGCCCCGGTGAACGCGCCTTTTACGTAGCCGAACAGCTCGGCTTCGATCAAGGTGGGAACCAGGGAAGAGCAATCGACGGGTATGAACGGTCGGTTGCGCCGCGAACCGGAAAAGTGCGCGCTGCGGGCGACGAGCTCCTTGCCTGTTCCGCTCTCACCGAGGATTAATACCGGATAGGCATGCTGGCCGACTTTTTCGATGAGCCGGTACACTTTTTGCATCTTCAGGGACAGGCCGATGAGGCCACCGAAGCCCGGGCGGGTGCGCAGGGTTTCGCGCAGGACGCGGTTTTCCTGGTCCGCCTCGAACATGCGGACCATTCGATCGATCTTGCTGCGCAGTTCGGGGATGTGAAACGGTTTGGTGATGTAGTCGGCGGCTCCGAGGCGAGTGGCCTCGACCGCGCTTTCGATGGTTCCGTATTGGGTGAGGACCATTACCGCGGTGTGCGGGAAATTTTCGCGCACGCGCTTCAGCAGCTCGAGGCCGCCCATCTGCGGCACCCTCAGGTCGGTGATCAGGATTTCTACGGGCCATTGATCCAGAATGTCGAGCGCCTGCTCGGTGGTGGCGGCGCTGCGGGTGCGCAGGCCGGATTCGGAGACCACGTCACGACAGAGGTTCCGGGTGGAATCCTCGTCGTCCACAATCAAGACCGTCGGCGTCGAAGGACGCTCCGAGGTTATTGCTGATTCCATCATTTCCGGTCTGGACGTAGCTCCCATGGCTATTTGTGGCCTCCTGAAGTTTCTAATCGGGAGTCATTTGCACAATGGAGACCAAAGGGGAACATTCCCAATTCGCCTCAAAATGTGGGTTTGGTCACGAAACGTGACAAAGGTCACAAGGAGTGTAATTTCAATTTGGGATACTTAACAAGTTCGTAAAAGTACGCGGAGGGGGTAAGTCAAGATACGAGTAAGGCGTGCAGTTTCGACACCGTAGTAATTCCACAATGGGAAATTCCCGCCTGCTCAGCGCTGACAATTCGTTCCGGAGTCTGTCCGAACGACTTACTAGGGACGAACAACCACCGTGACCGAGCAGCTCGAGGAATTACCGACACCGTTTTCGACGCGCGTCGTCAGGGTATAACTTCCTGGCGCCACGCCTGCGGAATCCCAGCGGACGAACGATCCCACACCGCTGAGTTTTCCGCCCGAGGCGGTCCACAGGTAGGTCAATGGACGTCCGTTGCGGTCGGTGGCACTGGCCGTCGCGACCACGCCTTCGTTTGATCCGGCAGCTACGCCGGGCTTATCCACCGCGCAGGTGGAATTGATGCTGTCGGGTGGCAGCGGCTTTTCGGGCCAGAAGGCGGTGCCAATCTTGATCACGAAACCGTTGCGGTCGCGGTGGCCGGTGAGATCGAGCGAGTAGCGGTAAGCGAGATCGATGGCGGCCCATTTCCAGGCGTACAAGCGGAAGCCGGTGAGGCTATCGACCGGATCGCGCGGGCCAAAAGTGGAATTCTTGATTCCGCTGCCGACGTAAATCGTGCTGTCGTACTCGGTGATGATCTGGAAGCGCTTCTCCGGGAAGATGAGCATACCGGCGCCGATCTGCATCTGGTCGGAGAGGTTGAGAATTTCGGGCTGGATGATGCCGCCAACGTCGACGTTGTAGGTCGAACTCCGGGTGAAGCGGTAGGCCCAATTGGCCGTGGCCACGATGCTGTGATGAAGAATGGTTTTGCTGGCTTCGACGCCAATTCCGTAATTGAATTTTCCGTACTGCACCTGATTGGCGAGCAAATCGGATAAGCCCGTCTTGGTGGGAATGTAGAAATCGTTGCGGACGGACAGGCTGAGGGGCTTTCCTCTTCGTTCGGAAAGCAATCCGATTTTGAAACCGAGATCAATTTCGCCTACGCCGGTGCCGCTGTGCGAGGCAAACGGAGCGTCCTCCACATAAGCGGGCCGGAACCCGGTGGAAGGGATCACGGAATTGTAGATGGTGTTCTGATATTGCGGATTCAGAGCGTTCACTGACGAAAGGCTCAACTGGCTGGGAGCGCCGACGTGCAGGTGGTCTTCGGCATCGATATTAAAGAAGACTGAAAACCAACGCGTGACTCCGTAGCTGGCGGCCGGTAGCAATTGCAAAGAGGTGATCTCGCCGGGCATGCGCGAAAACTTGTTCAGTCCGAGTCCCACGCTGAGTCCGTGTTTCGGCAGAGTGTCTCCCGTTTCCAAGGTGAACAGGCCGGGATTTCCATCGAGTGCGGGCATCGGGGTCCAACGCGGTGATTGGCTTGTCGAGGAATCGTCGTCAGACATTTCCGCCTGGCCAGTGGGATTGGGTGGCACTGGTGAGGCCGGAGCGGCGGCTGGTTCGGTGGTTGCCGCCGAGGTGGCTGAACCTGGAGCGGGCGCAGCGGACTCTGAGGTATCGGCCGCGGTGGCGACGACGGGTGCAGCGTCTGCCGTGGTGCTGGGGGCGGGCTTTTTGTCATCGGCAGGAGTCGCCGGAACAGCCGCTAAAAATGCTACGAAAAGTAGGGCCGTCCCTCGTATGAAATTCATGATTCCTCCTGACGACACTGCCCGTCCGGCGCTCAGAGTGCCTCGAAGATTGACAGGCTGGGAAACCGCGAACAATCAGGTATAACCCGGACCGCATGCAGCGTACACGGGATCCCTATGTGGTTGGGGGCGATTACCAGAACTCGACGGAACCGGGGCGAATTATAAGTCAGCGGCTGTCTTTTCAGAACAGGTTTTTCTCGCGGCGCTGAGGAATAGCTCTTGGAAGTTGCCTCTCGCAGGCCGGAAGGCCATCTGTTATATTGTGGGTAACGTTTCCTCGCTTTCGCGCTCCAGCCGAAAGCGAAACTTTTTGGAGGATTTATGAATCGCTGGAGAGTTGTTTTCTGCGCCGTCGCCCTCACTCTTTTTAGCACCTCACTCATATTCGCTCAGACCCAGGATTCCGCGCCTGCTGCTCCAGATAGCGGAGACGTTCCTTCGTACGCGATCGCGCCCGGAACCCGAATTCTGGTGGCTTTGCAGACGCCTATTTCGACCAAGAGCGACAAGACGGGCAAGCGCATTCTGGTGCGGACTCTGGCACCCGTCGCTTCGCCGGACGGCACGACGCTGCCTCGCGGGACTGAAATTCGCGGACACTTGGACAAAGTGCAATCGGCGGGAAAGACGGGTCGCGCCCACCTCTGGATTACTTTTGACGATGTTCGCACCCGTTCCGGGTGGGCTCCGCTGGTTGCGGCGCTGATCGATGCTCCGGGAGTGCACTCGATTCGCGTGCTGTTCGATCGCGAAGGCGAAATCGAAGCGGCGACCAGCAACCATCAGCAGGAGGCGTTGGCCATGGCTATGGCAGCGCTGGCCGGAGCCGAGCCTGGCATCGTGAATAACAACAAAGAGGACGCAGCGAAGGGCGCGGCAACTGGCGCGGCGCAGGGTTTCATGGCCACCTCAGGAATCGGGCAGGACCTGACTCTCGAGCAAAACATGAAGCTCGAATTGGTTCTGCAGCGGCCGCTGGTTTTTGGCCGAACCTAAGGCCCCACAATTTTCGTAGAGCTTATCTTCTAATCGCTATTACGTCGTCGCGGGTCGCTTGGATTTCACCTGCGGTGCTGATAGATTCGATGTTTGATGGCTAGCCAAACCTCCAAATTGCAGCGCATCCTGATCGTCGAAGACGAAGACAACGCACGCAAAGGTTACGAAGCGTTGCTGCGCAAGTGGAATTGGGAAATCCTCGGCGTGGGCAGCGGCGAAGAAGCCCTCGCCAAATTCCAGGACTATCAGCCTGACCTGATTCTGGCCGACGTAGAGCTTCCCGGCATGAACGGGCTCGATTTGCTGGCCCAGCTGGGCGATGAGATCGCCCGCATACCCGTCATTATTATTACCGGCCGCGGCAGCGACGAACGCGTGATTCAGGCCATCGAAGCCGGCGCCTACTGGTATATCGAAAAGCCCCTGAAACCTCCGGTACTTCGCGCCCTCATCGAGCGCGCACTCGGTCATGCTCGGGATCAGCAAACCGTGGTGTCGCTACGACGCGATTTGCGCGCGGCCGGCAAGATCGGAGTGCTGGTCGGCACATCGGGCCCGATGCAGGAAGTCATGCGGCAGGTTGAAATCGCCGCGCCATCCACCGCTTCGGTGCTGATCACCGGCGAGACTGGCTCGGGAAAAGAGATGGTGGCGCGGTCGATTCACATGCTGTCACCGCGAGCGGAACGTCCGTTCGTGGCCATCAATTGCTCGGCAATTCCGGAATCGCTGATGGAAAGCGAAATTTTCGGGCACGAGAAGGGCGCGTTTACGGGCGCAGCCGAGCGGCGCATCGGCTGCTTCGAGCTGGCTGACGGCGGCACGCTGCTGCTGGATGAAATCGGCGAGATGCCGGCACCAACGCAGGCCAAATTGCTGCGGGTGCTGGAAGATCACAAAGTTCGGCGGCTGGGCAGCAAAGTGGAAACGGCGGTAGATGTGCGCGTAGTGGCCGCCACCAACAAAAATCCGGAACAGGCTGTCGCTGACGGGCATTTGCGCCAGGACCTTTATTTCCGGCTCAACGTGTTTCACATCCATCTGCCGCCGCTGCGCGACCACAAAGACGATTTACCGCTGCTCATCGAGCATCTGCTGGCCGACATTTCCGCAAAGTACGACAAGAAAGTTTCCAGCGTCGGAACGGACGTGATGGATCTTTTCAAATCCTATCCGTGGCCGGGAAACGTGCGCGAACTGCGTAATGTGCTGGAGCGTTCGTCGATCGCTTCCGACCGCGGGACCATCACCCGGCAGCATCTTCCCGGCGAATTCGGGAAAGCCTCGGCAATGACTACCGCCGGCCTTTCCGGGTTGCGCTTCCCGGTAGGGACTACTGTGGATGCCGCGGAACGCGAACTGATCTTGCAGACGCTGGTTGCCACCGGCCAAAACAAAACGCGGGCTTCGGATCTGCTGGGAATCAGCCTGAAAACTCTGCATAACAAGCTGAAGGAATACGAGGCGGGGCCAAGCGATGCGTCTCAGCCTGAAAACTAAATTCACGCTGGCGACCTCGTTCCTGGTTCTCGCGGTCGTCGCCGTGGTTTCGGGCCTGTACATCGCGCGGCTGACGCGGCAGACGCTGCGTCAGGCTGACGATCGCGCGCATTTCGTCGCCGACCAGATTTTCCTGGCCACTAAAAATTCCCTGACCGATGCGGCCGCGCGCGGCGACGCTCCGGCTTCGAATAGTCCTGCCGATTTGCGTGCTTACGTGCAGCGTGCGCTGGACAACAGCAACACTTTGAATTCGGTGATGGAATCGGCCATCGGATATTCGCCGACCATTTACGAAATCACGATCAGCAATCGAGACGGCATCGTGCTGGTTTCGAGCGACGCGGCGCTGCGCGGCGAAAAGATCGCGCAGCGCCCTCCGGTCGACGCGATTGTGCGCGGCGGTTTCTTCGAGCAGATTCGCACCTTGTACGGTCCTCCGCAGGTCTACGAGGAATCGCTTCCCTTCGTGCTGGGGTCAGAACCGTTCGGCGATATCCGCATTGGCCTTTCCTCGGCGCTGATTCGCAGCGAAATCTCTCCCGGTCTGCGTTCGGCCGGTTACTACGCTCTCGCTTCTGTGTTGCTATCCACTCTGTTTGCGTTCGTCGTTAGCCGTGCTTCACTCGCGCCGATCGATCGAATTTCCGCACAGTTGGACCGCATCTCCGCCGGTGAATTTGATCTGGAGCCGGTCGAGCGCGGAGACGAATTCGGGACGGTCAGCACCAAAATTATCGGGATCGGCAAGCAGTTGCGCGACGTGCGCGAAATTTTCAGCACCTTGCGTGAAAATCTCGACCAGGTGATGAGCGGGCTCGAAGATGGCCTGCTGCTTTTCAATCCGGCCGGGCGGGCAGTCCTGGTTAGCCCTTCGGTTGAAAAGTTTCTGGGCGACCGGCCGCAAGATTTGCGCGGAAGGCGCATGAGCGAAATTTTTCCGAAGGGCCATCCGATTCGCGTGGCGCTGGGAATCGAAGGCGATCAGGTGGATTCGATCGAGAACGCGGAGATCACGCTCGAAGGATTGCAGGGTTCGCAACGAATCGGGGTGAGCGCGCAGGTGATTCGCGAGCACGGCACGCCAATGGGCGCGTTGATTACGCTGCGGGACGTCGAATCGCTCGAGCGCATTGGCAGCCAGCTGCAAGTTTCCGAACGCCTCGCGGCGCTGGGGCGTGTTACCGCCGGTGTGGCGCACGAAGTGAAAAATCCGCTGAATTCGATGCGGCTGTGGCTGGAAGTTTTGAAGGCCAACATGCCGGTCGATCCCGAGCCGCAGCAAGCGGTGAAGATGCTCGATAGTGAAATCGACCGCCTGGATCGCGCGGTAAAGACATTTTTGAATTTCACCAAGCCGCTGGAAATGCGGCTGGAAGAAACGGATTTGCGCGCGTTGCTCGAAGAAATCGCCGACGCGGCGCGGCCGTCGATCGTGCGCGCCGGAGTCGACCTGCGGCTCGAAATGCCTTCCAGTTTTCCGCACGTGCTGGTCGACCAGCAGATCATTCATCAAGCCGTGCTGAATTTGCTGGTGAACGCCAGCGAATTTACGCCGGCGGGCGGTCGAATCACTTTGGGCCTGCGCCGCAATGGCGAATTCGCGGTGATCGCGGTTTCGGATTCCGGCGCCGGCATTCCGATCGAAGACCAGAAGAAAATTTTCCAGCTATTTTTCACCACCCGGCCGGGTGGCACTGGCATCGGACTGGCCAACACCTTTCGGTTTGTGCAGCTGCACAATGGTCGTATAGAATTCGATTCAGAAGTCGGCCGTGGCACGACCTTTCGCCTGGAACTGCCGTTGGCGCGCTCCCTGGAAGCGCCGGCAGGAAAAGTGCGGGACTTCGGCCAGCCGTTTGCAACGGAACAAAAAGGGTAACCCAGCCCTGCTATGACCACTCGATTTCTAGTCCTCGTCTGTCTAGGCGGTCTCGCCCTCGGCACAATTGGCTGCGGACGGAAATTCGCGAAGGCAGCTCCCCCGGTGGCTACCGCGCCGGAGCCTTCGCTCGCCGATTCAAAACCGCTGACCACGATCGCCCCGGACACGAATGCGACGCCGCCGCTGGAAAATGTGCCGGCGCCTCCGAACCCATCGCCCACGACCACGCCGCCGTTGCCGGTGACGCCCGCGCACACGAAGCCGGCGCCGCCCGCGCGCAAGCCGGCGGCGGATACAACCGAAAGTGCAGCCGAACAAACGCCGGCGCGGCCCGCAGCCCCGCAGATTTCTCCGCAAATTTCGCCTGGAGATCAGGCCGCCCTACAACGCAAAACGGGCGACGATATTTCGATCGCGCAGCACAATCTTCAGCAGTCTTCGGGACGGCAGTTGAGCGCGGCGCAGCACGACTTGGTCGAAAAGATTATGAGTTTCATGGCCCAATCAAACGAAGCCGGCAAGACCGGCGACTGGGCCCGGGCGCAGAATCTTTCGCAGAAAGCGCGGCTGCTGTCACAAGAGTTGGTCGAATCGCTTTAGCTTTTTCTCGCAATACCGCAATCGAATTTGGCGCGTCGTGGACCGGCACCCGGCCTGAGCCTTCTGTAATTCCTGCTATTATTCCTGCGTGAAGAATTTCGATGTAATCGTCGTTGGCGGCGGCCTGATCGGCGCTTCCATCGCTTGCGAGCTCGCGGCGCAAAAACTTCGCGTCGTGATTCTCGATCGCCAGCAGCCTGGGCGTGAAGCCTCATGGGCCGCGGCCGGCATGCTTTCACCCGGTCCGGATTCTCCGGAGGCGTTACGGCTGGTGCCTCTCGGCCGGGAAAGCCTTCGACTGTATCCGGAATTTGTCGCGTCGATCGAGGAAGCATCGGGGCTGGCGGTCGGGCTGGCTCAAGAAGGAACCTTTGAGATTTTTGATGGCCCGGGGAGCGCCGAGCGGCGTGGCGAATTTCTTGCGGAGTACGCGCGTTTGGGGATTGCCGCGGAATCCGTGACGATTGCTGCGGCGCGCTCGATTGAACCGGCCCTCAACCCTAATGCCGGTGCCGCCGCGTGGCTGCCCGGCGAAGCGACGGTCGATCCTCGATTGCTGATTGATGCAGTACTGGCGGCCGCGAAAAAACTTGGCATCGAAATTTTCTCCGGACACGCGGTGGACCAAGTCCTCGCTGAAAATGGCAAATGCGTCGGCGTGCGACTGGACGGACAAAAATTCGCTGCGGCTAACGTGGTAATCGCGGCGGGAAGTTTTTGCGCCGGAATCGGCGAGCTCGATTCGAAGCTCGCCGTCGAAGTCGCGCGTTATGCTCCGGCGTATCCGGTGCGCGGGCAGATGATGGCCTTGCGGTCGAACGTCGTCAGGCTGAAAAAAGTTTTGCGCTCGGCGCGGGGCTATCTGGTGCCCAGAGCCGATGGCCGCATCGTGGCCGGCAGCACGCTGGAACACGTGGGCTTCACCCGGGGCACAACGCCGGACGGTCTGCGCAGCATTTTCGACGCTGCAGTCGAACTGGCGCCGGAGCTGGCCGGCGCGGAAATCGTTGAACAATGGTCGGGGCTTCGTCCGGGTTCGCCCGATCATCTCCCAATTATCGGGCCGACAGACGTGCAAGGTTTGTGGATCGCGACTGGGCATTACCGGAATGGAGTGCTGCTGGCGCCGGTTACTGCAAAACTGATTCGCGACTGGATCGTGGAAGGAAAAACGAATTTTGCCGCTGAGGATTTTTCGCCGATGAGATTTGCGGCGATGGCTTTTCCAGCGCACGCGGCAATGCGTTCGCCCGAATCTTCTTAGCCGCGAAAAACTTTCCCAAGGGAATCTTAGAAGGGGTTTGCGCTACGAACCGGTTCGCGGTTCGGCGGTCCGGCCAGAGCGGAGGCCTGCCCGGGACCGGTGAATTGCACTTTGTCGGCATCGAGCAGAATCGAGCGATTAATGACCGCCTCGACCGTCGAGCCGCGCGGCAATTCCGCCTCGGGTCCGCGGGTCAGGAGGACGGCCGCTAGCCCTGCTGCTGCTCCAATGCCTGCGCCAATTCCGACGCCTTTCGCGCTTTGGGTAGCCAGGCCACCGATACCCGCGCCTGCTCCGGCGCCCTTCGCGATGGTGCCGATATCGCTGCCTTTGTTGGAATCAGCGATGATTTTCCCTTCCTTGTCGGTGGTTTCGTTTCCGCCGCTTCCGGCATTGCTGGGAACCGCGTTCAGATTAACCATGTAGGCGTTCGGCAGAATCAGCTCGGTTAGCTTCATCGCCAATTCTCCGCGGCCTTTCACCCGGCCAGGGCGTTTCGATTCGGTGATTTCCCCGCTGATATAAGAACCCGCCGGGATGACCACTTTGCCGTCGATCATGATCGGAAATAAAGTTTCGAAGTAGACCGGGTCGCCGGGGCGCGCGCTGCGCGTCGATACGGCGTTATGCAAAACCAGCGGGATGTGCGTTCCGGCCGGTACGGTGATTTTGGGCCCGGGCGTCGGTTTCGGAGGAGTCGTCAGAGTTGGGTTGTCGGTCGAATTCGCGCCGGGCTTTCCCGCGCTGGCGTCGCCTGGCGCTGTCGCCGGCGCGTTCGGATCTGGATTCGCGACTGGCGCGGGCGTCCCCGGTTGTTCCGTGGCTTTGGGGGCTTGGGGCTGCACGGGTTGCGCCGGGGCCATGGGCCCGTCCTGGGCCGCTGCCGTTCCCGCGGCAATCAGGAACAAAGCCGACAGAGACGCACACGAAACTCCCTGCAGAAATCCCCGAATCAGTTTTCGCCGCCTACTTTCTGTCATAAGAACCTCTTTCCTTGCAATCTAAGGGATGCACCCCTTCAGAAACAAGATGTATTCGGCCCTTATAAGGATAGCGTGGATTGCCGTGAGTGGCCGTAACGGCCCAGGTCGACCTATATAGCTTAGGCCCGTGTACGAGTAGGACACCCTGCCGCACCTACCCTGCATTAGAAAGCTATAATTTAACCTTGGCCCCTCTCTCCATTGCGCAGCTTCGGATACCCTCCTCGCTCCGGCGGAAGACTCTGGTCATCATCGCGATCGCCATGGTCGGCTTGGTGGGCGGGATGTATATCCTCTCCCGTGCTCTGCTGATGCGTAGTTTTACTAAGCTGGAAGCGGACGTGGCTCGCGAGAATATTGAGCGCGCTTCGAGCGCCCTGACCAATGAAATCAACACGCTGGACCGCACCACCAGCGAATACGGCTCCTGGGATCAAACCAATGCATTCGTGCGCGGGCACAACCCGAACTATCCCAAGTCCGAATTCCCGGCGACGACTTTCGCGCAATTGAAGATCAATTTCGTGGCCATTGCCGACCTGAACGGCAAGCTGATGTTTTCGAAGGGGTTCAACCTCGATTTGGGCGGCGATACCTTCCTGCCGATCGGGCTGAAGGAGCATCTGAAGCCTGGGTCTTTGCTGCTGACGCACGGATCGAGCGACAGCCGCGTCTCCGGAATTCTGATGCTTCCCGACGGACCAGTTCTGGTCGATTCCCGGCCGATCTTGATGAGCAATGGCAGCGGCCCCATCGCCGGCAGTGTGGTCATGGGACGACTGCTCGACGAAGGAGAGCTGTCCCGGATCGGTTCGATGACGCGGGTAACGCTGGTGGCCCAACGCCTCGATCAACCGTCGCATTCACCCGGTTTCGACAGCGCCAGCCAGGCGATCACCGCGGAGAACCCGATTGAGATTCAGCCGCTGACCGACGATTCGGTGGCGGCCTATCAGAGGCTTGACGATATTTACGGGAAGCCGGCCCTGCTGATGCAGGTGCTGCTTCCTCGCACGATTTACCGCCAGGGACGTGCCAGCCAGCTTCAGTTTCTGCTGCTGCTGATCGCCGCGGCCTTGGTCTTTGGCGCGGTCACGCTGTTCTTGCTGGAGCGCTTCGTCATCTCGCGCATCGCCAACCTCACCGAAAACATCACGCAGATTGGAGCCAGCGGAAATCTTTCGGAGCGACTGAAGTTTACGGGCCATGACGAGTTGGCGTTCTTGGGCACGGCCGTGAACGGCATGCTGGAGGATCTGGAAAAATCCCAGATCGATCGTCACGAGGGGCGCACACGCCTGGCGGTAATCCTGGAAAAAATGCCGGCCGTGCTGTGGACTACCGATAGGGAGCTGCGTTTCACTTCGGGGTTGGGGGCAGGACTTGAAAAGCTAGGGGAACAGTCCTCGCGAATGACCGGAAAGACTCTCTACGAGTATTTTCATACCGACGACCCGAACTTTCCGTCCGTCCTGGCGCATCGGCAGGCGCTGGCCGGAGACTCGGTAACCTACGAAATGGAATGGCAGGAGCTTGTTTTTGAGACTCACGTGCAGCCCTTCCACAATAGCGAAGGCGAATTGCTCGGCGTGATTGGCGTGGCGCTCGATATTACCGACCGCAAGCATCTCGCCGATCAACTGCGGCAGTCGGCCAAGATGCAGGCCGTCGGCGAGCTCGCCGGAGGCGTGGCGCACGATTTCAACAATCTGCTGATGGTGGTGAAAGGCCACGCGGAAATGCTGACCGATCGGCTGAACAGCGTTCCGGCCAATGTTTCCGGGCCGGCACTGCAAAATGTGGTTCAGATCCAGCAAGCCACCGAACGCGCCACCGCGCTGACGCGGCAATTGCTGGCCTTCAGCCGCAGGCAGGTCCTGCAGCCTAAGGTTCTGGATCTTAACGACGCGGTCGCCGGCATGATTCAAATGGTTTCGCGGGTCATTGGCGAAAACATTGAACTGGCTTTCTTGCCCGGAGCGAAGCTGGGCCGGGTGAAAGCCGATCCCAGCCAGATCGAACAAGTCATTTTGAATCTCGTGGTCAATGCGCGAGACGCCATGCCAGAAGGCGGGCGCCTAACGATCGAAACATTGAATGTGGATCTCGACCACAGCTATGTGGCCCAGCACGCCGTAGTCGAACCCGGCCCGTACGTGATGCTGACGGTCAGCGATACCGGCACTGGAATGGATGCGGCCACGCAGGCCCGAATCTTCGAGCCATTTTTTACAACGAAGGAGCAGGGGCGCGGCACAGGTTTGGGTCTGGCCACCGTGTACGGTGTGGTGAAACAGAGCGGCGGCTACATCTGGGTCTACAGCGAGATGGGCCAGGGCACGACGTTCAAAGTTTATCTCCCGCAGGTGACGAGCGAAGCCGAAAAAACCATTCCGGAGAAAGTGGCGGCTGGCCCTGCGCCAGGAACCGAAACGATTTTGCTGGTGGAAGACGAAGAAAGCGTGCGCGAGCTGGTCAGCGAATACCTTGCTGCCCGCGGTTATCGGATTCTGGAAGCTTCGGACGGCGTGCAGGCTCTCGACTTGGCCGCCGGGCATGCCGGGCCGATTCAATTGCTGATCACGGATGTGGTGATGCCACGGGTCAGCGGCCGCGAACTAGCCACGCGCCTGGCGGGCAAACAGCCCGGCCTGAAAGTTTTGTATATCTCCGGGTACACCGACGACAGCATCTTCCGTCACGGCGTTCTGGAAGGTGGGATGTCTTTCCTGCAGAAGCCTTTCAACTTGAAAGCGATCGCGCAGAAAGTCCGCGAAGTTCTGGATGGCGTGCCGGAGACGGCGACGTCAGTTAGGTCTTCGGACGATTACTAGGTAGTCGAAGCGGCGGTTTTCAAAGCCTACAAAATTATGACGGTTTGGCCGGTCAGGTCGAAACGCTTGCGGCAACGCATGTTGCGGCAGGCCACCAGGTCGTCCATGCGGACCATGTAGGAACGAGCCTTGGCGAATTTCGCGCGATCATCCGCGTCGCCGCCCGGGGGCATGGCGGCCTTCTTGGAACGCATCATCCAGCGTACGGGAAAAGTTCCCTCTTCACGGCAGTGCGGGCACACCAGGGTCATCTGCTTGGTTTCGGGCTTCTCGTCGTAGTACCGCTTTTCGTCCATCATGCGCTAGGCCGCCCCTAAACTTTGGTTCATCTCATCCATGGTAATCAAACGCAGCCCTGAATCTTTCCAGCGCGGCAGCCAATATTCCAAGGCGGCTACCACATGGCTTCGTTCACCTTTGAGCGTCTGGTGATCGCCGTCGTGCAGCAGAACGATATCTCCGCCTCGGGCACGGCGCAAGCGTTCAATTACGCGCGCGGCAGGCTGCGGTTTCCAGTCGCGAACCGCTACGTTCCACATGGCCACGCCGCAATTTCCGCGGGCCGCGACGATGGAGTTCAGCAACGGGCTGCGATATCCGAAGGGTGGCCGCATCCATCGCGCCGAAACGCCGGTGGCCGAAGAAATCGCGTCGTCGCAACGGTCCAGCTGCTCCCTGATGCTTGAAGCGGAAAGTAGCGCGAGCGACGCGTGGGTTTCCGTGTGATTTCCGATGGCGTGGCCGCGGGCGATAATTTCCTTGGCCAACTCCGGGAAGGCTCGCACGTGCCGGCCAATCACATAAAATGTGGCGCGCTGATTGTATTGCTCCAGCAGATTCAGAATCCGAGGCGTTGCCGCCGGATTCGGACCATCGTCGAACGTGAGGGCCATAGTTGAAACTTGGTCCGTACGGCGCACGGTTGGGCCAAAAAGCTGCGAAGACGGCACTGTCGCGCCCCAGGCGTAAATTCCCGCAGCAGCACAAAGGCCGCCGGCTGCAAACCATGCTGGACTGGTCATCATCAGTTCTTGGCATTTTCGCATGCGGCGCGCCACACCGCCAGCCGGGCGCTTACGCGAGAATTCTCGAATTTACGGGCGTTGCGCTGGTTCGACTGGAAAAAATTTGATACGGTCTTAAGCTGGTTGTGAGTTGGCTTAGGCGTTTGGCTATCTAAAAGGAGCAATACTGGAATGGCGAAGACAATCGAAGTGGAAGTTCAGTTTGAAGATCGCAAGCTCGGCCCCGGCACCGTGGGCGGAAAAGCGCGCGTGGAAGCCGGCGGTTTGGCTGCGGGCGTAGGAAAAGCGGTCCGCGAAATCCTGGGAAAGCAAATGGACCGCAAGCAGCGTTTCGACGCCACCAAGAACGGCATCACCATCACTGCCAAGGTTCTGGGCGAAGCTGCCGAAGAAGCGAAAGAAGCAGCCAGCGCCTAAGCTTTCAGGAAAACGGGGCTCGATACCCAGCCTACGACGCCAGGTGCCCCAACTGCAGACGAGTCTGCAGCAGGCGCAGGATTGTATCCCGTGCGATCATCCCCACAATGTGGCCCTCGGAAATGACCGGCATCTGATTGATGTCTTCGGATTGCATGCGCTGGAGCACGCCCAGAGCCGGCTCTTCCGGGGACGCGGCATGAACTTGATCGACCGGAATCATCGCGGTCTGGATCGAGTTGTTGGCCCATTCCTCGCGTGGGATGTTGCGCGCCGAATGCAACGTAACTAAACCCACCGGGCGCCCCGCTCCGGTGACGATGTGAAAGCGCCGGCCGGTGCGCATGACTTCGTGCACATAGTCGTCAATCGAGATGTCGCGCGAAACGGTTGGCACATCCGGAGTCATGATGTCGGCCGCGCTGACCCCGGTCAGATTGCTGCGCAAAGCCACCTGCGTGTAGCTGTCGCGGGCGGCGCTGAGCAGAAACCAGCCGATGAACGCCGTCCATACCCCGCCGACCCAGTTATCGTGGAAGGCCTGCCAGATCCCCCAGAAAATCAGGAGGTACGCGAAAAATCTCCCGGCGCCCGAAGCGATTTTCGTGGCCCTGTCGAAATTGCCGGTGATTCCCCAGGCGATGCCGCGCAGGATGCGCCCACCGTCGAGCGGAAATCCCGGTACCAGATTGAAAATCGCCAGTGACAGGTTGATTTCCCATAACCAGGTGCAGGCCGCAAAAACCAGCTGGTGGTTCGGCACGGCGCGCGCGACCAGCCAGAAGCATCCCGCCAGAAAGAAACTGGAAAGCGGTCCGGCGATGGCGATGTTGAATTCCTGCCTGGCGCTGGAAGGGTCTCGCTGGATCCGGGCCAGACCTCCGAATACGAAGAGAGTGATCGATTCCACCGAGATTTTGTAAATCCTGGCGACCACGCTGTGGCTCAGCTCATGGAAAATCACTGAAGCGAAAAATAGAATGCTGGTGATGATGCCCAGCGCCCAGTTCTGTTGCTGCGACCAATTGGGGTGTTGGGAGGCGAACTGGCGCCCCAAAGTGGTCGTGATCAGCAGGAAAATAATCAGCCAGCTGGGATGTACGTAAATGGGTATGCCGAAAACGCGGCCCAGGCGGAATCCGCTGGGCGCAGTTCCGGGCTGGCTGACGCGCACGCGTGGATCTCGGCGGCCATTGCCGTCAGCTGAGTTTGATCCCGAATCGCCCGCTGCGGCGGTATCGTCGTTATTGCTCAAAGCCGTCACACCACCTGAAGGGTAAAAGCGGATTCTATCAGGTCTGCTCAGGTTCCGCGCGATGTCCGGCGTTTCGTCGCTCTGCGTGCCCCGCAACACAATCGTCTAACTTGCCCCACGACGTGCCGCGGCTGCGAGACTGACTCCTTAATCGCCACTCTTCCTGCCCTTTGCCAACCCGTTGAAAAGGATGCAGCTACGACGGCGTTCCGCTTCGCCCAGAAATTGAACGCATGTGGCCCAACTCCTGCATTTATAGACCGCGCCGGCTGCGCTGAAAGAAAACTCCCAACAGCGCGCCGGCCGGACCGCAAGGAAAGGAGACACGAACATGGAAAACGCCATCGGATTTGCCGCAGTCGCCGGAGCCATCTTTGTCTCGTTTGCCGTGGCTTTGAGCCTTCAGTGGATCAGCCTGGTGATGCTGATGAAAATGATGCCGGCTAGAGCCGCGACCGAGACGCTGGCCCAGCGCGTCGCTGCTGTTCCCGAGATCCGCAGGACGACCAGCGGCCTGCATCGCACAGCCGCCTGAGAGGCTGGCCTCGGCTCGGGCCGAAGATGCATCGCGATTTTACGTGTCGCCTTCATTAGGGCGGACGAGAGAAGGAAAAAGGAGAACGGTCATGCTCTTTCTGCGGTTTCTGCTTTTTGTGATCAGTTTCGGATTCGTCGCCGTTGCCGTAGCAATCGCACTGTACGACATTTATCTCGCTTTCGAATTGGATCACCTGCTGCGCCGCGCCGAGGATTCTCCGCCTTCCCTTTCGTCTGCGCCGGATTCTCCAGTTGAACCGAAGCCGGCTGCGCCGCAGTCGCCTGGTGTCGCCTATCTGGCGCGACGCGCTAGCCCTCGACGAGCGATTCGCTGGGCGAATGCGTCCAAGCTTCTGGCCGTCGCGGCAATCCTCAGCTTGTGCGGCAAAAGTATTCTCGTCGTTCCCGACGGCCACGCCGCGGTGCGCATCAGCCAGATTTCCGGGGTGCGTCCCGGGACGCTGTATGCCGGAACGCATTTGATCGCGCCGCTCATTGAGCGCGCGGAAGTCTTCGACATCCGCGACAAAGTGTTTTCGACCGCGGCGGCCGAGAATTCTCATGACAAAGGATTGGAAGTGCTTACGGTCGAGGCCCGCGAGGGCCTCTCGGTCGGCGTGGCCGTCACGGTTCGCTACCGGCTCGACCCGCGGCATCTGGATTACATCCAGACCAATCTTCCGCAGCCGATCGACGAAGAGATCGTGGCGCCGGTAGTGACCAGCGTCTTTCGTGAACTAGCTCCGAACTACGTGGTTCGCGACGTTTTTTCCACCAAGCGCGAGGAATTTCGCGCGCAAGCGACGCAGCTGATTACCGCGCGCCTGGCCCAGGATCAGATCGTGGTGAAGGAAGTGCTGCTGCGCAAAATCCAGCTGCCCGAAGAATATTCCGCCGGGCTGCAGGGCTTGCTGTTGAAGGAGCAAGAAGACGACCGGGTAACCGTGGACCAAAGTATCGAGCAGAAAAAAGTGAAAATCGCGGAATCGCAAGCGGAAGCGCTGAAGGTGCGGCAGATCAAACGCTCTGAAGCCGACGCGCGCACGCGGGTGCTTATGGCCCAGGCTGAATCCGATTCCATGCAGTACACGTTGCCGCTGAAGCAGAAACAGATCGAACAATCCAAGCTCGAAGCCGAAGCCCGCAAGCAAACCACGATTCTGGACGCGGACGCCGCCGCGCAAGCACGCCTGACGACTGCCGACGCGGACGCCCAAGCCAAAATTATCGATTCGAAGGCCGAGCAGCAGCGCCGGGTATTCCTGGCGGCCGCGCAGAATGAAGAAACCGTCAAGGGCGCCGAAGCTTCCGCGCAGGCCAAGGTCATTGATGGAAAAGCAGAGAAAGAACGGCAGACGCTGCTTGCCGACGCTGAAGCCAATCAGATTCGGGTGACATCGCAGGCTGAGGCTGAGAAATTGCAGCTCGAGGCGGCGGCTTTGAAGACCAACCCGCTGCTGGTGCAGCTGACCGTGGCCCAGCGGCTGAGCGATCGGGTGCAGATCATGATGGTTCCCAACGACGGGAAATTTTTCTTCACCAATGACGTGATGAAATCAGCCGGCCAAGCCATGTCCAATATGCCGGGCACGAACGGCAAGTAACGCTAAAAAGGTGACGGGCGGAAGTTTTGGCCTTTCAGGAAAAGAATTATGAACTCGCGGCACACGAAATTCCCGGACGCTGGGAGTACGCCGGCAAAACCCTTGCGGGTGGCTCCGGCCTGCACCAGGACGAAACCTTCGTTACCCGGCAGTCTCGAATTCGATTCGAAGACGCAGGGCGAACCGCCGCAGCGAAGTGTGCGTTTCAGTGCAAGCCAGAGCCACTCCGCCGGCCCATTTTTGCAGGTATGCTAAGATGACCTTTCGCGAACGAGTTTTACAATTCGCGCACACCGAGATCGATGCGCTCCCGCCCGCGGCTCAATTCCATTGCTCGAATAACATTTGCTGCAGTAATTTTCTTTCTCGCAGCTTTGAGCTGCGTTCGCGCGCAGGCGCTGCCTTCGCTTCCGAAGTCATGGAATGAGGCCGTGAATCAGCTGGCCGCAAAAATCGCGTCTACCGTCAGTCCGTCCGCGCCGGTCGAATTCAATTTCGAAAATAATTCCTCTCTCGATGCGGTTAGCGCCGGCGCTGTCGAATCGGCGCTGAGATCCGCGCTGGAGAGCCACAGTTTTCATCTGGTTTCGCCGGGCGCGATTGCCGCCAAGGCGCCCGTCCTCGTGACTTTCACGCTTTCCGAATCCGCCGCGAACTACGTATGGGTGGTCCGCGTCAGCAGCGATCCTGCGGGTGCGGATTCCATTTCGCCGGCGATTGTTTCGGTGGCGAAATTGGATAGTTTCGGTGCCCGATCCGGGAGCGAGTACGTTTCGCTCGAAAAAAGCTTGATTTGGAAACAGCCGCGGCAGTTTCTTGACTTCGCGCTGCTGCCCCATTCTTCGAGCGCCGCTTCTGCACTGGTCGTGCTCGACACCAGCCACTTCGCCGTGTACGAAATGTCGGGATCGGAATTGCAGGTCTCGCACACCAGTCCGATTCCGCAAAACGCGCTGCTCACGCGTGATCCTTCGGGAGAAATTGAGACGCGGACCAATTCATTCCGCATCGCCGGGCGTGATTGCACGGGTGACCCGGATCTTGCGGGGACGATCCATTGCCGTCCGACAAAAACTCCCGAATCCTTGCTGGTGCGAAACAAGATCGTGGGCTTACCCAATAGCGTGGGAAGCTTCGTTTTCGCGACGTGTGACGGCCAGAATGTTTTTCTGGGCAGCGGCGACGGTGACTGGACCCAGAGTGACGCAATTCAGGCTTACCTAACCGCCGGAACTTTTGCGTCGCTGGCTTCGAACTCGACAGCTACTCCGTCGGGTAGTTCGCTGCCGTTTCCCGGTCCCGTCCTCTCGTTGTATGCCGAACCAGACGCAAACTCAGCCCGCGCAGTGGTTCACAATCTCAAGACTGGCGACTACGAGGCTTATATTGTTACGGCGACTTGCAGCCACTAGCGTCGGTTTGGCCGTCCTGTTCGCGGCGCTTCCGGCCGAACCTCGCGGCGTCCGCGAATACGGGGGAACGCTTCGCGTCGAAATCGGCGCGGGTGTTGCCTCGCTCGATCCCGCGACTCCTGCAATCATC
This sequence comes from uncultured Acidobacteriota bacterium, assembly GCA_963711325.1. Lineage (GTDB taxonomy): Bacteria > Acidobacteriota > Terriglobia > Acidiferrales > UBA7541 > Palsa-295. Next base: position 2,251,318 of record CAVQDR010000003.1, read on the forward strand.
CCGGATGTAGGATCGATCCGCAGATCAGATCGCTTCGCTGATTTACGATCCTCAAAATTCTTCGAATGCTTCGGCAGGCTCGCCTGGCAGCGGGGCGTTTCGCATTGCTTCCTGGCAGCCGGGGCGCCTTTTGGGCTTGCAGGCCAACAAAAATTTTCGAGAAGGGCGTCCGTTCGTGGACGCCGTCGAGATTTCCATGGGGCGCTCGCTTCGCGACCGCCTGCTCGATCTCGAACTGAACAAATCGGACCTCACCGAAATTCCGGCGCAGGACGCGCGGCACGCCGCCGAACGCGGGATCCGTGTCAGCCAGTCCCAGCCGGAGGAATTGCTCGCAGTCGTTTTTCTGGAGAATCGCGCGTCGTCGGACGCCCGCGCGCGGCAGGCTCTGTCACTCTCGCTCGATCGCACTGCGATCGTCACTTATCTGCTGCAGAAATTCGGCGAGCCCAGCGCGGCGCTGCTGCCGCAATGGTGCGCGGTACTTCATTTTTATTTTCCATCGCGCCCGATATGCTGCGCGCCAAGGAACTTTTCTCCCAAATCGCGCCTTCCACCGCAGTTCGTGTTGGGATATGATTCCGCTGACCCGCTGGAAGCAAAGCGTGGCGGAGCGAATTGTGGTGAACGCAAAAGAAGCAGGCATCACGGTGTCGGCGAAACGGGCTCGCGCGCCGCAATCGGCGCAAAAACCTGGCGCAGCGGACGCGCCGATGCGCTGCTGGTTCGGGTGACGATGGATGCGCCGACGCCGGCTACGCGCTGAACGGTCTGCTGCGCGATTTCAATGGGCTCGGGGTAGCGCAACATCTCCACCAACCCCTGCCCGATTCCGCGACGGCCCAGCAAATCTACGATCGCGAGCGCGAAGTCCTGAACGCTTATCGCATCGTGCCGCTGGTCTGGCTGCCGCAGGTTTACGGCCTCAGCGCGCGCGTGCGAAACTGGATTTCGCCCGGGCCCGGACAAAATTGGCCGCTCGCCGACGTCTGGCTGGATCAGGATGCCGAGCCAGAAAACGCAAGGCGCGGCGCGGCACCAGGACAAAGGATCGCGAGTGACGTTTCGGTCCAAGCTGTTTTTGAATTTCATCATCGCCCTGCTGCTGGCAGTAGGGCTGGTCGCCGCCGGAGTCACGCTAGTGACTCGCCGCGTCTTCGATGATGTAAACCGGCAGCACACCGATGCGATGGTCGCGCAGTTCCAGCACGAATTTGAGCGCCGCGGGCAAGACGTCGCCCACCGGGTCAAAGCCATCGCCGAAGAAGAAGCCACCACCCGCATGGCTGTCGACCTGAGCCGGCCGAACGCCGACGTTTCAGTTTACGTTCACGATGCGCGAGGCGTTTCCAGCTTCGCATCAACTGGATTTTCTCGATTTTGTCGGCAACGACGGCGCGATCATTTCTTCCGAGGAATATCCTGCCCGCTTCGGTTACAAACTCGCCTGGGTTACGCAGCCGGACGATTGGCTGGCCCGCGGCGCGTTTTTGATGAAAGTCGAAACGGCGCAAGGGCCTGCTCTGGGCCTGATGGCAGTTTCCACCGTGCGGGTCGGGGATCGCGACCTTTACGTCGTCGGCGGCGAGAGGCTGGGCAAAGAATTTCTGAAGTCATCTGGTTTTGCCCGCGGACATGCGCGCGCTGCTGTACCTGAATCTCGATCCCGAGTTTCAGGAGCCGAATCTGATCGACACCAACGGTCCGGCGCCCGATGCCGACCGTTTCCAGCCGCTGGTCGAAAAGAATTGAAGCGCGACCCGGTCGAACAGACTGAAAAAATCAGCTGGGGCTTCGATCCTTCGAATTCCGAAGTTCTGCACGCGCTGCCGCTGCTGGGCCGGCAAAAAGAATTGCTCGGCGTTTTATTCGTGGGCAGTTCGCAGAAAACAGTGGTCTCGCTCGAACGCCGAATCCGATGGCTGGCGCTGGGAGTCGCCGCCGTCGGCCTGCTGCTTGGTTTGCTTTTGAGCTGGTGGGGCGCGGCGCGCGTCACGCGCCCGGTGCAAAACTGGCTTCGGCGGCGCGCGAAGTTTCCCAAGGCAACTGGAACGCGCACGTAGATGTGCACGGCGGCGACGAAGTCGGCCAGCTCGCCAAATCCTTTAATCAAATGACCACGCAGCTGGTGGAGCAGCGCGAAAAACTGGTGCAGGTCGAGCGCGTCGCCGCCTGGCGCGAACTGGCCCGCCGACTGGCGCACGAATTGAAGAATCCGCTGTTCCCGCTGCAAACCACGGTGGAGAATCTGCAGCGCGCACGAGAGCAGACATTCCGATCAGTTCGATGAAGTTTTCCGCGAGTCAACCGCGCATCATGCTCGGCGAAATCGATAACCTGAAAGCAATCGTCAGCCGCTTCAGCGATTTCGCCAAAATGCCGCAGCCGGAACTGGCTCCGGTGAATTTGAACGAAATCGTGCGCAACGTGGTCAAGCTGTTCGAAGCGCAGTTCAACGCGGTCGGGCGCCCGCCGATTTCGCCCGAATTGCATCTTGCGGAAAATCTTCCGGTCATTCAGGCCGACGCCACTCTGCTGCATCGCGCGATCGAGAATCTGGTTCTCAACGCGATGGACGCGATGCCCGCGGGAGGCGTGCTGATGCTCCGCACCCAAACCATCGAGCACGGCGTCTCGCTCGAAGTTTCGGATACCGGTACTGGCCTGACGCCCGAAGAATCCGAGCGGATTTTTACTCCGTACTACACCTCCAAGCAGCACGGTTCGGGGCTGGGCCTCGCAATCGTGCAGGCCGTGGTCGCCGATCACGGCGGCCGCATCTCGGTCGAAAGCGAGTCGGGAGTTGGTACTTCGTTCCACATCGATTTGCCTTCGCACCCGCCGCACAAACCGCAGGTATTCCCCATGGTCTTCGAGAAAAAAGAAGACGAGGCTTAATTTTCCGTGCCGACCAAAGCCAATATTCTCGTCATCGACGATGATGCGAATACGCTCGCCTCGCTGGCCCGCGCGTTTCGTCTGGCCGGGCACGAAGCTACGGTTTGCGATAACGCCGCACGAGCCCTCGAATGGCCAAAGCCGAACCATTCGACCTGATTCTTTCGGATGTCGTGATGCCCGGGCGCGACGGGATTTCTCTGCTCGAAGATATGAAGGCCGCTGGAATTGCTTCGACCGTGGTGATGATGTCGGGCCAGGCTTCGATCGAAATGGCCGTGAAAGCGACTCGGCTGGGCGCCGGCTGATTTTCTGGAAAAGCCGATTTCCACCGACAAGTTATTGTTGACCGTCGAAAACGTATTGCGGTTGAAGCATCTCGAAAACTGAAAATCGCGATTTGAAAAAGCGGCTCGGCCGCCATCACATCGTCTGGTCCAGTCCCGCGATGAAAGAAGTGATGGCCCAGGTGGAGCAAGTCGCCGCGAGCGAAACGCGCGTTTGCGTGCGTGGCGAAACCGGAACCGGTAAGGAATTGATCGCGCGGACGCTGCACGAGAAAAGCCGGCGACGCGAGCGGTCCTTTCATTTCACTGAATTGCGCCGCGGTACCTTCCGAATTAATGGAGACGGAGTTGTTCGGCCACGAGAAAGGCTCGTTCACCGGAGCGGCTTCGCGGCATACCGGAAAATTCGAGCAGGCTCACCACGGGACACTGTTCCTGGACGAAATCGGCGACATGCCGCTGACCATGCAGGCCAAGCTTTTGCGTGTTTTAGAGGAAGGCGAGATCGAACGGGTTGGCGGCGACAAGCCTTTCACGGTCGATGTTCGCGTGGTGGTCGCTACTCATCGCAATCTCGAGGAGCAGGTTCGCCAGGGAACGTTTCGCGAGGATCTCTATCATCGCGTGTTCGTCTTTCCGGTCGTGCTGCCGCCCTTGCGCGAACGCCGCGAAGACATTCGCGTGCTGGCCGAATATTTCATCAAGCAGCTGGACGAGCAAAATCACTGGAAGGAAAAAACACTTTCGAGCGAAGCGCATGGCGGAACTCGAGAAATATTCCTGGCCCGGAAACGTCCGCGAACTACGAAACGTGATCGAACGCGTACTGCTGTTCGAAACCAGAGGAGAGATTCAGGCCGCCACGGTGGCGCGCGCGCTACCGCAATCTGCCGCGGCGACGAATGGTGGTGCTGCTGGCACCGAGCACCGCCAACCTTACGGGCGCTCTCGCCAACGGCATGTTGTCCCAGCGCGTCGAAGCTTTCGAACGCGAGACCATCCTCACCGTCCTGAAGCAGAATCACCATCACATGACTAATACGGCGAAAGCGCTCGGCCTCGAACGCAGCCATCTCTATAAAAAATGCCAGCAGCTCGGCATCGACCTGCGCGCCATTCGTCATTCCGAATAGCGCTTTCAGCTTTTAGTGCGGATGCGGCGGCGGGTATTTCAAGGCTTTCGCTCCGACTCCTTCAGTGACCACGACAACCGTGTCCGCGGGAATATCTTTCAGCGACTGGACGTAACCGCTGGGCCAACGAATATCAGCGTATCGACTATTGTCGTGCGCGCCCAGTCCAAAATAAATGCGCGGGTCCTGCGCCGAGCAATAGCTCATGCCGCCTTTCATCTGGTCGTAACTGCGAAAATCTCCCGCAGTCACGCGCAGCGCCGCGCCAATTCCGTCGCGGTTCGAAGTGACTCCAATCAACTTCACCGCCAGCCAGTGATTCCCTTTGGCTTCAGGCGAACTTCCTCCTTCGTTGCGGAAAAGTTGCGCGTCTTCACCGTTGTTGCTGACCAGAAAATCCTGCCAGCCATCGTTGTCGTAATCCCCGACCGCCAAGCCGCGTCCCACATGCTTCAGCCGGAAATCTTTTCCCTGGGTGCGGGTCACATCCACAAATCGCGCTTCGCCCAAGTTGCGGTAGAGCGTTTTCTCCTCTTCATAGGTCACTTCCGAATGGAACAGAGGAATGTTGTCCAGGATGTGTCCATTGATAACCAGCAGGTCGCGCCAGCCGTCATTATCGAAATCAAAAAAGCGCGCCCCGAAAGCGCTGTTTAGAATATTGGATTGGCCGATGCCGGAACCGCTCGTGAAATCCGTGAAGGTGCCGTCGCCATTGTTGCGGTACAGGCGGTTTAGTTCGAAATCAAGATGGCTCACGAAGAGATACAGCAAGCCATTGTTCATCACGTCCGCAGCGTCGGCGCCCATCCCGGCTTCCGCTCGGCCATCCTCGCTGAACCCTGCGTTTGATTTGCGAGTCGCATCGCGAAAGGTGCCATCGCCATTATTGAGGTAGAGGAAATTTCGCTGGGCGTCGTTGGCGATGAAAATGTCGGGCCAGCCGTCACCATCCAAATCGGCGAGCACGACTGCCAGGCTCTTGCCATCGGAGTTCGCCAGGCCCGCTTTTTCGGTTACGTCCGTGAATGTTCCGTCGCCGTTGTTGTGATAGAGCTTCGCGGAAGTTCCGCGGAAATGGTCGGGATGGCAATACGAGCGGTAGCCGGGACGATCGTCGCCACAAAGCTCCGGATGATCCTGATCGTATTGCACGTAATTGGTGACCAGCAGGTCGAGTTTCCCATCGTGGTCATAGTCGAACCATCCAGCCGCCGTGCCCCACGCGCCGTCGTCGCCGACCCCAGCCTTGGCAGTCACGTCGTTAAAAGTCCCGTCTCCGTTGTTGTGCAGCAGGACCGAGTGCCGGTAGCCGGTCATATAGATGTCCGGGAAACCATCGTTGTCGTAGTCCGCGACCGCAACCCCAAAGAAAAACGTCCCATCCGTATGAATTTTGCTCTGCGCGGTGACGTCGGTGAACGTGCCGTCGCGATTGTTCCGGTAAAGCGCCGGCTGCGGCGGCGGATTGGCATGAAACAACGGCGTCACTCCGCTATTCACAAAAAATGCATCGAGGTAGCCATCGTTGTTGTAATCGATCCACGCCACGCCCGGCCCCATGGTCTCCAGGTAAAGCTTCTGCGATGAACTCGCGCGCTCGTGGTGGAAATGAATTCCTGCCGCCTGGGTCACATCCCGGAACTGCACATGATAAGGATTGATCACGTCGCTGCGCCGCCGCAGCGTTACTACGTCGCTGTCTTTTGGTTCGCTTCCGCTCTGTTGCGTGCCACCCGCTTGAGTCTTGTTCGCGGCTTCCTGCAGCGCCGCGCGAATCGCCGTGTATTCATCATGCAGGCTGAATTCGCGCGACAAGCCCGTGCTGGGCCACGCGACGACAATCAGCAATATCGATGCGGTCGCCAGCAGTAGGCGACGATGGCGAATCCGTATTTTTACGCGTTCCATTCCGGCACGAATCTTAACAAATTCATTGAATCTCCGCGTTTTGATGCGCGATACGCTCCATGGGCAGCTTTGCCAATCAAGTGCCCGACCACGCCGCCGATTCGTAAAATGAATCGAACATATTTCGCGGCGCTGTGGAAATCTTTTGCGCTCTTCGACTTTCGTATTGACTCCCCGCGCGGCGAAGTTATAACGTGCCAACATTCTTTTTCATTGGGTGGGTTCCGTCTCAGAAAATGTGCGAATTTTCCGAAAAATTCGGTAAGCATTGCTGTTTCTGCTCACCGTGTAGATCACGGAGTCTCGGAAGCTTCACTTTCCTGCCCGCCCTCCTTGTCCTTTCCCTTCTTTTTTCCCTGGTTCCCGCAGCGAAGGCTGCTACTTCGCCTTCGCTTATCCCCGTGCCGCCCACCGCCCCCAAGAAAGTCATCATCGATACCGACCCGGGCACCGACGACGCCATTGCCATCATGCTGGCGTTAACTTCCCCTGAACTTGACGTTCGCGCTCTTACCGTCGTCCCCGGTAACGTCGACGCCAAGCAAGGGCTGGAAAACGCGCTGAAACTCGCCTCTCTAGCCGGCCGCTGTGACATCACTGTCGCCGGTGGCGCGCAGCATCCCCTTTTTCAAAAGCTCATCACCGCCCAGTTCTGGCACGGTGCCAACGGCTTCGCCAACGTCGACCTGCCGCCCACCAAATGCAAAGCCGATTCGCGCTTCGGCCCTGACCTGATTATTCAGATGATCCATGAGAATCCTCATCAGATCACGCTGCTGCCCATCGGCCCGCTCACCAATATTGCCTTGGCGCTGCTGAAAGACCCCTCGATCGTCCCACTGGTGAAGGAAGTCATCATCATGGGCGGCTCGATCTCCGGCGGAAACGTGAACGCCGCCGCCGAAGCCAACATCTACAACGACCCCGAAGCCGCTCAGATCGTTTTCCAAGCCGGCTGGCCACTGACCATGGTGGGCCTGGACGTCGGCGACAAAACTCTTTACGGCCGCGCGCAGTTGGCGGAACTTTCCAAAACTCACGGGCCGCTCAACGATTTCGCGGCCAAGGTCTTCGCCTTCCTGCTCGAGCTGGAAGTGAAATACGGAAGCGGCGGCGGCACGCCGATGTACGACCCGCTAGCCATCGGCGAAGCGATCGATCCAACGATCCTGACCAAGACTCCGATGCACGTCGACGTGGAGACACGCGGCGACTACACCCGCGGCGAGACGGTCGCGAATCGGCGCGGCGGCAACGAACGCAACGTGCTCCACGGCGATCACTACGAAATCGAAGGCCTCGACGCCGTGAAGCCGAACGCCCAGGTGGCGACCGGCGTCGACGCCGAAAAGTTTTTTCAGCTTTTGAACACGCGTTTGCAAGGCAAGTAACGCGAAGCCGCAGGCTTCGCGAATCTGCTGACTTTTGTGGTGGTTGCTGAAATGGGGGGAACAAGCATGAGAAACAGAATACTTTTTGTAGTGATCGCGTTGGTTTTCGCGATGTGCTGGTCGCCAGTAGCACACGGCCAGGCCAACGGCAGCTTCTCCGGCACGGTGGTCGATAAATCCGGCGCGCCGGTTGTGGGCGCGACCATCATCATCACGTCACAAGGCACCGGTTTGGTGCGCGATACCAAATCCGACGATGCAGGCCATTACCTCGCGCCTTTGCTCCCGGTCGGAATCTACACCTTGCACGTCGATTTCTCTGGATTCCAGTCGGCGGAAAGCAAGGACCTGCGCTTGCAGGTCGATGAATCGCGCGAAGTCGATTTCACCCTGGTGCCGTCGTCGGTGAACGCGACCGTCGAAGTTACCGCTTCCCCTGTCGCTGTGGAAACGACCAACGCTTCGCTGGGGCAGGTCATCACCTCCCAGCAAGTAACCCAGCTGCCGCTGAACGGCCGCGACTTCGTACAGCTGGCTACTTTGACGCCTGGCACCACGGCCGAAACCAATACCAACAGCTTCTTCAACGGCGCGGCCAGCAGCGAAGTTTCCGCCCGCGGTTCGTTCTCTCTGTCGGTCGGCGGTTCGCGCGCCAATAGCACGGACTGGCTCCTCGACGGCAACGACAACAACGAATTGACCGCCGGCGGCATCGGCATTTTGTCCTCGATCGATTCGATCCAGGAATTCAAGGTGCTGACCTATAACTATTCCGCAGAGTATGGCTATCGCGCCGGCCCAACAGTTTTGGTGACCACCAAGAATGGCAGCAACGAGTTTCATGGCTCACTCTTCGAGTTCTTCCGCAACACCGATCTGGATTCCAAGAGCTACTTCGCCATCCTTCCCGAGAAATTCAACCTGAACCAGTTCGGCGGCGCCATCGGCGGCCCGATTCGCAAGAACAAAACCTTTTTCTTCCTCGACGGCGAACAGAAATACCAGCGCAAAGGCATCACCTTTACCGGCTTGCTTCCGACTGAAGCCTATCGAAACGGCGATTTCACCGACGATCCCTTTGGCCTCCCACGGCCGACCCCAGTCAACGGAGTTCCGTATGACGGCAGCGTGGTGAACGCTAACAAATTTCCGGCAATCGTTAATCCGAACGTCACCGGGGGCCCAACTGCCTACTTCCAGTGCGACGCGGGTGGCAATCCCTTGCCCGCGGCGGCCAACGGCAGCCAACCGACCGGAGTTGCCTGCAACAAGATTCCTTCAAACCTGATCAATCCAATCGCTCAGAATCTGATCAATTTGTATCCCGCGACCAATGCGAATAATCCGGGAAGCAACTACAATTTCGTCAACGAGCCCACTCGCTCTCTCGACGAAACCAAGTTCGACATTCGCGTTGATCACAACTTCTCAGCTTCGGACACCATCTTTTCGCGCTTCAGCTACGATCAAGCCAATTCAATCGTTCCCGGCGGTGGTGGCCCCGGATCGTTTGCCGAGGCCAACGCCTTCGGCAGCAACCAGGGCATCATCAACCACGGCCGCAACGTAGTGATTTCGGAAACTCACGTTTTTTCCCCGAACACCGTCAACCAGATTACCGGCGGCTACAACCGAATTTTCGATTACATCACTTCGCAGGGTACCGGCAGTTGTCAGGCCGCTATTTTCCAGATTCCTGGAGCGAACCTGGATTGCAACGCGAGCAACGTATGCGCGCCCAACGGTATCAGCTGCGGCTTGACTTCGACCCAGTTGGAGCAAAGCTATTGGGCCGTCGGCGATCGCGGCTTCTCGCCCTTCACGGGCGGTACGAACGTCTTCTCCATCGGCGATTCGCTCGACATGATTCGCGGCAAGCACGACATCAAGGTCGGTTTGGGCATCCGCGCCAATCAAATGAACGTAAGAACTGAGGGCTTTCAGGACGGTTACTGGATTCTTAGTGGCGGTTGGACTGGCGACGCCTCAGCGGACCTCGTACTCGGCCTGCCCAGTTTGGCCATCCACGACCAAACCTTCGATGGCAGCACCACCGGCCGTCGTTGGAAGACCTACCGCCCCTACGTTCAGGACGATTGGCGCATCTCGCGAAACGTGACCGTGAATCTCGGCTTGGCCTGGAATTTGACCACGCCTATTTCTGAAGTCGCCAACCGCTACGCCAATTTCAATCCGGCCAATGGTCAGTTCCTGATTGCCGGCAATACTCCCTTTGGCCCGAATGCCGGTAAATGGGTTGGAATTCAATTCGATAAGGACGCACTGGAACCCCGCCTCGGTGTAGCTTGGAAACCGTGGGGCAGCGACCGCACCGTGGTGCGGGCTGGCTATGCCATATTCCACGATTCCGCTTGGAGCCAGGGTGCCCAGGGCCTGTGGCAGAACCCTCCTTACTACGCGGAATCGGACGTCTTTGCGTTCACCGGTGCCGGATTTGGCTGCACTTTTGCTACCGCGGCTTGTGCCACGCTCTACGGCCAGACTCCGTCCGCCGCCAGCTTTTCCAGTGGATTTCAGGAATTCTCCGCTCCCCCCGATCCCGCCACTTTCAGCGGCACCATTCAGTCCCAAAATCTCAATTTCAAGCAGGGCATGGTTCAGCAATTCAACGTCAACGTCGAACGCGAATTGCCGGGCCAGATCGTGCTCACCGCGGGATACGCCGGCTCGCGCAGCGATCACATCCTGATCGACGGAAATAACCTTAACGTCACCAGCCCCGCGGCCTGCGGCGTGGTAACGGGATATACGCTTGGTTGCGGTCCGGGGGGCACGCCTTTCGGAGTTCCCTACCCGGAGTTTCCGTTCTCGACCATCGCCAATATTTCGGACCTGGGCAAAGCCGACTACAACAGCCTGCAGTTGAAGGCTGAAACGAAAAATTCCCGCCATGGGCTCTATGCCTTGGTTTCCTACACGTATGCGCACACTCACGACAACGGCTTTGCCGACGGCTTGGGCTCGAACATCGGCGCCACCTATTTTCCGCTGCCCAACTGGCGGAAACTCGATTGGGGCCTTTCCCAAATCAACCTGAACAACAACTTCAGCGCGAGTGTTATCTACGATTTGCCTTTCGGTCACGGCAAGCGCTTCGGCAGCGATTGGGGCACTGGCCTGAATACCGCGTTCGGCGATTGGCAGGTGACCGCGATCGAGAAGATCACCTCCGGATTCCCCATCTTCATTATTGATAGCGACAACGTGTCCGGCGTGAACTTTGAAAATAACGGGAACAGTTGGAGCCGGCCGGATCAAGTCGGTAACCCCAATCGAGGCGGCACCGTAGCAGCCAATCCTGGCTGCGCGGCTCCGGCCCGAGTACACACGCTGGAGAATTGGTTTAATCCTTGCGCTTTCGTGACCGCCGCTTCGGGGGAACTGGGCGACGCCTCTCGTACTCCGGTTTCCGGTCCTGGACAGGTCAACACGGATTTCTCTCTCATCAAGCAGTTCCGCCTTCCTTGGGAGCGCCTTGGTTTGAGCTTCCGTGCCGAATTCTTCAACCTGTTTAATCACGCTCAATTCGCCACTCCGACCGGATTCGACGTCAGCGGTTCGGGCTTTGGCGCAATCAATCAGACTGTCAACAATCCACGGCTCGTTCAGTTCGCATTGAAACTGACCTTCTAGCCCGTGCTTTTTGCGCATTGGGAAAAACCTGACGCGGAACGGCTCCCTGACGATTCGGTGAGCCGTTCGGTTTCACACGCAAGCCGTCGCGGTTTTCTTCAAGCTTTCGGCGGAGCAGTTGCCGCAGAATTTCTAGCTTCTTCGCGCATCGCCCGCGCGCAGGCATCACCAAGTCCCAAGGCCCAGGCTCCAACCATGAAAGCCCACCAAGCTCAATCCCCCGGAACGATCCGCTGGCCCAAGCCCATCGGCAGTCCAGTGCTGGAAAGCCTTCGGCCCGTCATCGAACACTCGCGCGATGTCAAAACCAATCTTCCGAAGCTAATCGAAGTGGCGCAGTGGATGGCTTACGAAGAACTTCCGGTGCCGCAGTATTCGATTCCCTTTGCTGCTGATTCCGGGAACCCTTCCGCAGCGATTGATTTCACCATGGTCGCTGTGACCGTCGACTTCGCCTTCACCGATTTTCGGAATCACACCAAATTTCAGGTCGATTACGCGGGAAAGCACTATTCCGATTCGGATGCACTCTTTGCCTGCATGAAACGGGCGCTCGATGAAGGCATCGATATGCTCGATGGCGCTTTTCTCGCCAGCGTCACGCGGACACAGCTGGCGCACGTCTTTCGCGGCAACATCGAACTTCCTCTGCTCGACGAGCGCGTCGAGATGCTGCGGCAGGCCGGCGGAATCCTGCAGGCCAAATACGGCGGCCGCTACCATAACTTCGTGAACGATTGTTCGCCGCGCTGTTACGACAAAGGCAACGGGATCGTCGAGCGTCTGGTCGCCGAATTTCCGCGCTTCCATGATTCCAGCCCGTACGACGGCCACGAAATCAAGATCGACAAGCTCGCCCAACTTGGCGTCTGGATCATGTACTGCAATTTCCGACAAAGCGGCGCGTTTCAGCTCGACGACACCGAAAAGCTCACGGCCTTCGCCGATTACATTGTTCCGGCCGGCCTGCGGATCATGAATATTCTGGAATATTCGCCGGCCCTCGATCACGCCATTCGCAGTTATCAGATGATTCCGCGCGATTCGACCCAGGAAGTGGAAATCCGGGCACACACGCTGTACTCGACCGCCCTACTGCGTGAGGAGATCAACAAGATTCGTCCGCCCGACATGCAGATCATCATTCCGCAGATCGATGCGCGCCTCTGGCTGCCCTATCACACCACTTTCTGGCCTCATCATCTGACGCGCACCATCATGTATTGAGCCGTGTCGCCGGGATCGAGGGCTGATGCTCGCCGCGCCTGGCTTGCATCGCTGAAGCGGCGTGCTAGTGTGATTCGGGTTTTATTGCGGGCCTAAGGAGGCGGTATGCGAGTCGCGGGAAGATTTTCTGGCGCTGGAATTTCTTACAGGGGCAATACGTCTGGTGCCGCGAGCGGTCTCCAATTCTTAATTCTAGTTGCCGTACTTCTCGTCGCCGCGCCCGCTGCGCTGGCTCAGTCCCCTGCTTCCGCGGCTGGCTCACGCAAGGTCATCATCGATCAGGACGCTTCGGGGCCTGGCGGCTCGGATATGCAGGCCATCCTGACCATCGTGCAGTCCCCCGCCACGGATGTCCTGGGCATCACCGTCGTCACCGGCGACGCGTGGCTGGCCGAAGAAGTGCAGCACACTCTGCGACTGATGGAAATTATCGGCCGCACGGATATTCCGGTGGTTCCCGGCGCCGCTTTCCCGCTGGTAAATTCCAAGGAGTACGTCGCGCGATGGGAAACCATGCACGGCAAGATCGTCTATCAGGGCGCCTGGAATTTTGCGGCTGGCAATCCCGTTCATGGACCGTGGGAAATTCCGCCGATGCCCGAAGGCGCTCCTACGACCAAGCCGGCTGATGAAGATGCCGCTCACTTTATGATTCGCATGGTTCACAAATATCCGCACGAGGTGACCATCTACGAAGGCGGCCCGATGACTAACCTCGCTCTGGCGCAGGCCATTGATCCGCAATTCGCCTCGCTGTCCAAGGAATTGATCGTGATGGGCAGCAGCTTGAACCCCCAAACCGACGATCCCGAATTCACCATGACTCCGCGCCGCGAATTCAATCTGTGGATGGATCCCGAAGCCTCTTCGCGCGTATTGCATTCGGATTGGGCGCGCATTGAGGTCACCACCGTGGATATTTCGATCAAGACTCATATGACCAAAGAACTGATCGCGCAAATCGCCGCCGGAAAAACGCCCGCAGCGCAGTACACCGCCAAATATTCGCAGCCGGGCTATCTATGGGATGAACTCGCCGCCGCAGCTTGGCTCGACCCCACCATCATCACCAAAACCCGCAAGCTCTACATGGACGTCTCCATCGACCACGGCGCGTCCTACGGCGACACTCTGGTCTGGTCGAACGATACTCGGCCGCACCTTGGTGAGCGTGAAGTGGAAGTTCAGGACGACCTCGACCCGGAAAAGTTTTACCGCGAATTTGTGGACCTGATGACTCGTCCCACGCCTGCCGCCCATGTTGCCAAATGACCGCCAGGCCAGCCTGCGACGGCGGGGTTTCTTCTTGACTCAGGTACCGCGCGGAACTATAAGCACATTCGGCATGCGGGCCCGTTTTCTCCACCCACCGGCGTCGAGGCAAAATTCTATCCGAGCTAAAATTCTTTCCAACGCTTCCCGCGCGGCACGCTTCAGACTTTTCTCGTTCCTGATGGTGCTGCTGTTTGCCAGCGTAGCTTCAGCTCAGTCGCGGCGAAAAGTCATCATCGATCAGGACGCTCGCGGTCCCGCCACCACCGATCAACAGGCCATCCTGATGTTCCTGCAATCGCCGAAGGTCGAGACTTTGGGCATCACCATCGTCAGCGGTGACATGTGGCGCGACGAAGAAGTCGCGCACACTCTGCGCATGCTCGAGCTGACCGGCCACACGGATATTCCCGTCGTCCCCGGCGCGATTTATCCGCTGATCAACCGCATGGAAGTGATCGACCGCTGGGAAGCGCTGTACGGCAAAATCCACTACGAAGGCGCGTGGAACGGCCACAAGCCCGGCCTCACCAGCAATATGCGAAATAAGTATCATCCTCCCACGGAAATTCCCGATCTGATCGAAGGAAATCCCACGCTCAAACCGGCGGCAGAAGACGCGGCGCATTTCATCATCCGCATGGTTCACCAGTATCCGCACCAAGTGACGATTTACGCCGGAGGCCCGTTAACCAATCTCGCGCAAGCGCTGAGCATCGATCCGCAGGTCGCCGACCTGGCCCAGGAACTGGTAGTGATGGGCGGCGCGATGGCAGCCATTTATCCCGGCGGGCCGCCCACCGAACTCCGCCGCGAATTCAATTTTTGGTGGGATCCGGAAAGCGTACACATGACACTGAATGCGCCGTGGCACAAAATCACTGTGACCACCGTGGATATCTCGATCAAGACGCGCATGACCAAAGAAATGATGGTCGAAATCGCGAAGATTCAAACTCCGGCCGCGCAGTATGTGGCCAAGTACGGCGACAAAGAATATATGGAATACATGTGGGACGAGCTGGCCGTCGCCGGATGGCTCGATCCCAGCATCATCACTAAACAATCGCGGTACTTCATGGACATCGACATTTCCCATACCGCCAATTATGGAAACGTCCTGCTTTGGGACAACACCGATCGTCCCGGATTGGACGAACAGCTGGTGGATCTGCCTGAAGACTTGGACGGCCCCAAATTCTACAAATTGTTCATGGATTTGCTGGCGCAGCCTTCGAACACGCAGGCAGCAGCGCATTAGAAATCAACCGTGCGAAGAATCTCGAGGATCACATGGCTTCGAACGTAGACGTCGTCGGAATCGGAAGTTGCACGGTGGATTATTTCGCGATCGTGCCGCGCCTGCTTGCCGCCGAAGAAAAAATCAACGCCACTCGCATGGAAATCCACGCCGGCGGGGTCACCGCGAATAATTTGACACAAGTCGCTCGTTTGGGCGCCAGCACTGGATGGCTCGGACTAATTGGCGACGACGAAAATGGCCGCATCATTCAGAAAGCCTTCGCCCACGACCATATGGATGTCTCCGGCGTCGAAGTCGTGAGCGGCGAATTTTCTTCCTTAACATGGATTCCGGTCGACGCAGCCGGCGAGCGCTGCATTTACATGTTCCCCAACGTCACGGGAAAGATTTCTGATTTTCAGGTGCTCACGCGTTTCGCTTCGCATATCAAGGCGGCCAAGCATTTCCACAGCGAAGCATCTCAGTTGCCGATCGGCCCGGTAAAAGCAGCGATGCAGATTGCCCACGATGCACGCGTGCGCGTGATTTTCGATCTCGATGTCTCGCCGGCCTTTTTTTCAGCGGCAGATTTGGGGACCCAGGAAGAGCTGACCGAATCGCTGTTGCTGGTCGACGTGTTGAAACCCTGCAAGGCCGCAGCTCGCGAACTTACCGGCGAAGGCGATTACGAAAAAGTTGCCAAGGATTTGCTGCGGCTCGGCCCTTCGACCGTGGCCATCACCCTGGGCGCGGATGGCTGCCTGCTGGCCACGCCAACAGAAATCGTCCACGTCCCGGCATTCAAAGTCGAAGTGGTTGATACCACCGGCGCCGGCGACGCTTTCATGGGCGGCTTATCCTACGGCTTGCTGCAGAACTGGGATCTGACTCGAGTGGGCAAATTCGCAAACGCCTGCGCGGCATTGTGCTGCACCAAAGTCGGGGCGCGCGCGATGGCCAAGTACGACGAAGTCGCGGAGTTCGTCGCGCGAAATAACAGATAGCGCCGATAAATTTCGAAATTCGCGTGTTGCTTACAGTCGCGCGAAAAGGAAGTCCATGTTCACACCTGTGACATTTGGCACGGCGCTGGTGATGATGATCGTCTCGGCGATCTGCTGGGGTTCGTGGGCCAACACGTTCAAGGGCGTAAAGAATTATCGCTTTGAATTGTTCTACTGGGATTACGCCGTGGGAATCTTCGTCACTTCCCTGATTCTGGCGCTAACGATGGGATCGACCGGCAACAACGCGTCGAGTTTCCTGAACAATGTTCGTGCCGCCGATCTCTCGAATATCGGTTGGGCCCTGCTCGCCGGCGTGATTTTCAATCTGGCCAATCTGCTGCTGGTTGCGGCGATCGATATGGCTGGACTCGCAACCGCCTTTCCCGTCGCCATCGGCATCGCGCTGGTGGTCGGAACCGTTCTGAGTTTTGCGCAGCAGCAAAAAGGCAATGTGGCCATGCTGGCCGCAGGCGTTCTGTGCGCGGTGGTCGCCGTGATCTTGGACGGCAAGGCGTACGGCGAAATCAGCGGCGAAAAATCAGTTTCGCGCAAAAGCATCATCACCTGCATCGTTTCGGGCGTGCTGATGGGGCTCTGGGCGCCTTTTTCCACACGGGCCCTGACTCACGGGAATGCGCTTGGGCCTTACAGCATCGCCGTATTCCTCACCGGCGGCGCGCTGCTTTCCTGCTTCCTGTGGAATGTGTACTTCATGAAAAAGCCGTTGGTGGGCGAGCCCGTTGCATTCAGCGGATTATTTCGCGGGCCGGCCAGTGGTCATATCCTGGGGCTGATCGGCGGCGCCATCTGGGCCACTGGAACGGTATTCAATCTGGTGGCTGGAAATTTTACGGGCGTTGCGATTTCCTATGCGATTGGACAGTCGGCTCCCATGGTCGCCGCGCTCTGGGGAATTTTTGCCTGGAAAGAATTCGCGGGCGCTAACCGCCGGGCCCAGGCATTCCTGGGGCTGATGTTTCTTTTTTACCTGCTGGCCATTTTGCTGATCGCTCGTGCGAACACGGCGGGCTAGGGCAACTTAGATCGGCGGAGGGCGAAATCCTCCCGCGGCTTCTTCGATTTTTGCCGCGACCTCCAGAACTGTTTCGTCCTCCCATGGTCGTCCCACCACCTGCACGCCGATCGGCAAACCATCCGGCGATTTTCCCGCCGGCACAGCCACGGCGGGATTTCCCAACAAATTGAACCACTGCGAATAACTCATCGCTTTCAGGTATTCGACCTGGCGGCCCTCGACCTGCCATCCGCGTTCGCCGTGGCCAAACGCCGGAATCGCGCACACCGGCCCGAGCAACATCGGAAACTCCTCCATTTTTCGGAGCAAATTTCCACGCAGCGCATCACGCCCGATCATGGTGTTAATCCATTCCTGCCCATCGAGCGGAGGTTGCTGCGCAACTGCCGCGCGCCAGGCACGGTACATCGGGCTTAAATCATTCTCGCGTCCGCGCACCGTCGGCTCAAAAGCCGTCTGCACCGCACGACCAAAAAGATTCCACCACAACTGCCACACTCGATCGAGATTCGGAGGCCGCCACTGTTCGACATGAAATCCGTGCTTGCGCAAATGCTCGGCGGCGGTGCGCACGGCTGCCGCAGTCTCGGGCGTGACCGCTGTTACGCCATCGTCTTCGTAATACGCGATACGCAGTTTTCGAACCTCCTGGTCATTCCATTTGCGCAACGGTACCGGCGCCGACGCGGGATCGTGCGCGTGATATCCCGCCATCACTTCGAACAGCCGAGCCACGTCTCCAACCGTTCGAGCCAAAGGCCCAACCACACCAAGGTGGGTGAATGGCCCCGCCGACGCGGGATAGTGGCCGGTAGAAGGAACGCGCCCTGGCGTTGGTTTCAATCCACAAATGCCGGTGAAATGTGCGGGAATCCGAATGGATCCGCCACCATCGCTGCCGACTCCTCCGGCGGAACAGCCCGATGAGATGGCGGCCGACTCTCCGCCGCTCGAGCCTCCGGGTGTACGCGCCAAGTCCCAAGGATTGTTCGTACGCCCATACAGAATATTGTCGGTTTCGTAGGCCATCAGGAATTCGGGGACGTTAGTGTTGCCGAGCAGAATCGCGCCCGCTGCGCGTAGCCTCGAAACCAAAGGCGCATCTTCGCTGGCGACGTACCCCTTGCGCAGCGCGCTGCCGCATTCGCAGGGCCAACCCGCAACTTCGATCGAACTTTTTATGGAAATTGGAACACCGTATAGAGGTCCAAGGAATTCCGTGGCGGGCGCTTTGGCCAGGGCCTGTTCGGCCGCGCGTGCCTGAGCCCTGGCGTTCTCCGCATCGACAAACACGAAAGCGTTCAGTCTGGGATTGAGCTGCTGAATGCGGGCGAGATGGGCTTCGACCAATTCGACCGGCGAGATTTTGCGCGCGCGGACCAAGTCGGCCATTTCGACCAGCGATTTGTAGAAAATCTCAGTCATTCCGGCGGAGCCTTGGCGCTTCGTTTTGAAGCGAGACGCGGAGTCTAGCACGGCCGCCGCATGGGCACGACGCCATGCGCAGTAGCACCAGAGTCTAATGGAAAAATACTATTGACGGAGCGGCGCGTTACCGCAAGACTTCCCTCTCGCACACGTTTGGCCGTAAGGTTTTTGATAAGCATTAGGCGGATTTCGTGTGCCTCGATTCAGCAGATCCAATGAAAAGACTCATACACATCAGCCTCGCCATTCTGTTTCTGACCGCAGCCTACGTTTACGCGTGGCCGTCCGCGAACGTTCCTTACTTCGGCGCGATTTTAATTCATCTGTTTACCGGCATCGCGTTTCTGGTGCTGCTGACGATCGGCCTTTTGCCGTTTCTACAAAACGCCCCGGTGGTCTCGCGCATCGGATGGATCCTGCTGGCGTTTGGCGGCGTCTTGGGCGTGGTGCTGGTCTTCACCGGCACGCGGCGCGCGGAGTGGCCGCTGTTGTACATTCACATTGGCGCCTGCGTGGCCGGAGGCGCGTTGCTTTTTTCCGGCTGGGCCGGCCAGCGCGGCTGGCTGGCGAACGGATTAGCGGCAGGTGTCGCGCGAAGCGTGTCCTGCTTGCTCGCGGCGACGTTGATTACCGGCGGCGCATGGTGGTTGCGTACCGTGCCGTGGGAAAAATCGCATCACATCGCGAACCCGGCCATCGCGCCCGCCTCGATGGCGAACGAAGGCGACGGACCCCAGGGTCCCTTTTTCCCCAGTTCGGCGCAGACTGCCGACGGCGGGCATATACCCGCCAGCTATTTCACGGAGTCCGATTCCTGCCAGCGCTGCCACGCGGACATCTACAAACAGTGGAAGAGTTCCTCACACCACTTTTCTTCGTTTAACAATCAGTGGTACCGCAAAAGTATCGAATACATGCAGGACACCGTCGGAGTGAAACCTTCGAAGTGGTGCGCGGGTTGCCACGATCCAGCGCTGCTTTATAGCGGGATGTTCGACCGTCCGATTCGCGAGGTTGAGGATACGCCCGCCGGACAGGCCGGATTGGGCTGCATGATGTGCCATTCGATCGCGCAGGTGAAGAGCACCATGGGCCAGGCCGACTTCCTGCTGGAATATCCAGCGCTGCACAAAATGGCGGCAAGCAAAAATCCGGTGATCGTGCGCCTGCACGATTTTCTGACCGAATTGAATCCGGAGCCACATCGCCGCGTATTTCTGAAGCCATTCATGCGCGCCCAGACGGCCGAATTCTGCTCGACCTGCCACAAAGTTCATCTGGACGTGCCGGTGAATCACTACCGCTGGACGCGAGGATTCGACGACTACGATAACTGGCAGGCCAGTGGAGTTTCGTTCCAGGGCGCGCGTTCCTTCTACTATCCGGCGAAAGGACAGAATTGCGCGGACTGCCACATGCCGCTGGCGCAATCGTCTGATGCGGGCAATTTCGCGCCGAAAACAAAAGGGATTCGCGATTGGTTCGCGGGATTGAGCTTCTCAGGCGCGAACGGCTCGATTCATTCGCATAGTTTTGCTGTGGCCAACACGGCGCTGCCATTCGTCAACAACGATGCCGAGCATCTGGCCGAAACTGAGAAATTCCTGAAGGACCACGAAGTCAGCGTGGATATCTTCGCGATTTCTCCAGAGAAAACCGGAAGACAAGGAAGCGTCGGCTCGGGCGGCAGGGCCGGGACCGCGGAGCCCGCCGCAATGGCCGCGCTGAGGCCGCAACTCGAGACGACTTTCGCCGTGGGCGAAGAAGCGGAAAGTTCCGTGCCGGTGAATAGTTCTCCGGAATCGGCCACGCCGGTCGAACTGCTGACCGCGCCGCTCAATCGAGTGACGGCATCGGTTCGCCGCAACGGAACCTACCGCGTGAACGTGGTGGTGCGAACCCGCAAAGTCGGGCATTTCTTCCCCGGCGGAACGGTGGACGCGTTCGATTGCTGGGTTGAGCTGACCGCGAAGGACGGGAGCGGTCAAACCATTTTTTCGAGCGGCGAAGTGGAAGACGGTGGCCAAGGCCCGGTGGATCCTGGCGCCCACTTTTATCGTTCGCTGCAGATTGACGCGCACGGAAATCCAATCAACAAGCGGAACGCCTGGGCTACGCGTGCGGTGGTGTACGTTCACCTGATTCCGCCCGGCGCGGCGGATACAATTCATTATCGGCTGCAAATTCCGGCCAACGCCGCGGGCCCGATTCATCTGGAAGCGAAACTGAACTACCGGAAGTTTGCCTGGTTCAACACCCAGTTTTCGTTCGCGGGCGTTCGCCAGCCGGATCAGCCGAGCGATGCGGTCGCGCCGAGCTACGACGATTCGCATTACGAATTTACGGGAGATCCTTCGAAATTGCCGGGCGGAGCAAAAGGAATTCCGAATCCTCCAATCGTAGTGATGGCTGAAAATAAAGTCGATTTACAGGTCTTGCCGGCAGGCGCGGCCGAGCCCGCGCCGAACGCGGTTCTGCAAGCGGACGACTGGACTCGCTGGAACGATTTCGGAATTGGATTGTTCCTGCAAGGCGATTTGACCGGCGCCGCCGGAGCGTTTGAGAAAATCACCCAGATCGATCCCAAGAATCCGGATGGTTGGGTCAATATCGGACGCGTCCGGGTGCAGGAAGGAAATCTCGAGGCCGCGAAAGAGGCGCTGGATCGCGCGCTCGCCTTAAACCCCAATCTGGCGCGGGCACATTTCTTCTACGCGCGCGTTCTGCGCCAGCAAGGCCACTACGACGCAGCCATTCCGCATTTGCAGGCAGTCTTGGCGCAGTATCCGCGGGACCGTGTGGTTCGGGACGATCTGGGGCGAATTTATTTCCTGCAGCGAAAGTACGCTGACGCTTTGCGGGAATTCAACGCGACCATCGCTATCGATCCTGAAGATCTCGAGGCGAACTACAACCTGATGCTGACCTACACGGGCCTGGGCCAGCCGGACAAAGCCGCCGAATTTCAGACGCGGTATCTGCGTTTCAAGGCTGACGAATCGGCGCAGACGCTGACCGGCCCTTATCTGCGAACGCACGAAGCGGACAACAATGAGCGCCAGCCGATTCACGAGCACGTTTCAGATCTGAAGACCACGACAAAGCTTCGAGCCTCGGCCCGATCAGGCGATGCATGCGGACACGCTGGGAAGAATTGCGAAACCAACATGGCGATCGCTCAAATCCATTCCGAAACCAAGGCGCACGAATAATGCAAATCGCGGAACGAATTTACAGAGGTGGCGTGGCCGCCGCATTGTTGTTTGCACTGACCACTGCGGTCGCTGCAAACCTCGGAGCGAAGGACGCCGCGCAGGCGAAATCGAATGCTCCCGCTGCGACTTCGACTGTCCACTTCGAAGACATCACCAAAGCTGCCGGTATCCATTTCGTCCACAACAATGGAGCCACCGGGAAAAAGTGGCTGCCCGAAACCATGGGTCCGGGCGTAGCGTTCATCGATTACGACAATGACGGCTGGCAAGACATTTTGCTGGTGAATGGCATGGACTGGCCGGGACAGACGCGTAAGCACACGACGCTCGCGCTATACCACAACAACCAGAACGGAACGTTCACCGATGTAACGCAGAAGGCGGGGCTCGGGATCGAAATGTTTGGGATGGGCGTAGCCATCGGTGATTACGACAACGACGGTCACGACGATATTTTCATCACCACGCTGGGGCAGAGCCACCTATTCCACAACAACGGAAACGGAACGTTTACAGATGTGACCAAGCAGGCGGGATTGTGGGGGCCGAACGAATTCAGCACCGGCGCGGCATGGGTCGATTACGACCGCGACGGAAGACTGGACTTGGTCGTCGCGAATTACGTGCAGTGGACGCCGGCCACGGACATTACCTGCAGGCTCGACGGGAAAACGAAATCCTACTGCACGCCGGAAGCGTATAAGGGCACGTCGGTGCGGCTGTGGCACAACCGCGGGGACGGAACCTTCGAAGACGCGACGCAAAAAGCAGGACTGTACGACCCGAATTCGAAAAGTTTGGGAATCGCGGTCTTCGACGCGAATCAGGATGGCTGGCCGGACATTCTGATCAGCAACGACACGCAGCCGAACAAACTGTACATCAACAATACGAACGGCACGTTCACGGAAAAGGGCGTGGCTTCGGGAATCGCCTATAACGAAGACGGAATTGCACGGGCCGGAATGGGCGTGGACGCGGCCGACTACGATCGCTCCGGGTCGTCCAGCGTGATAATTACGAATTTCTCGAATCAGATGCTGGCTCTGTATCACAACGAGCGCAACGGTTTGTTCGTGGATGAAGCGCCGCGGTCGGATGTGGGCCACGCTTCCCTACTGACGCTCGGCTTTGGATGTTTCTTCTTCGACTATGACCTAGATGGCTGGCTGGATTTGTATGTAGCAAACGGTCACATCGAAGACGCCATCGAACGCGTTCAGCCCCGAGTGCGATACGCCGAGCCTCCGCACCTGTTCCACAATCTCGAGAACGGAAAATTCCAGGAAGTGACGAAATCGGCGGGCACATCGTTTGCTGCACCAAGAGTTGCGCGCGGCGCCGCCTACGGAGACATCAATAACGATGGAGCACCCGATGTGCTGGTGGCGACCAACGGCGGTCCGGCAGCGCTCTTTCGCAATACCGGCGCGACCAATCACAGCTTGCGCATCAAACTGGTGGGAACGAAATCGAACCGCGATGGAATTGGGGCCGACGTGCGGGTGACGGCCGGCAGCGACACTCAGACCAAATCGCTGCGGAGCGGCTCCAGCTATCTATCCTCGAGCGAACTGATCCTGACCTTCGGCCTGGGCTCGCACACGCAAGCCGACGCGATCGAGCTGCACTGGCCCAGCGGACAAACCGATTCGCTGAAGAACGTCGCGGCTGACCAAATCATTACGGTCAAAGAAAAAGAAGGTATCGCGGCCGCAAAGCCGCTCGCAAAACGGTAGAATAGCGGCGAGGCAATATCTGATGCAGAAATGGAAGTGGCTGTTTACGGCGGCGATCTTCACGGGCATCGTGGGATCGTCAACCGTGGAATCCAGCGCGCTGCAACAGAATGCCCGTCCGCAAGAATCCTCCACAAAAGAATCGACCCCGCCCGCCGCTGAAACTCAGAAGGAAGATCCCCGCGCGGCGGTCACCCGCGAAAATAATTTCGGGGTGGCCCAGATGAACCGCCAGCAGTTCGAAAAGGCTCTGGGAAAATTTCAGCGGGCCTGCATCCTTGATCCGGAAACCGATACCGGCTGCCTGAACGTCGGAATCGCTTTTCTGAACATGCAGCGGTTTGACGACGCGAGAACGATCCTAGAAAAATCGGGGCAACGCGATCCCCAGAATCCGCGGGTGTGGTTCAACCTGGGATTGCTGGAAAAGGCGTCGGGAAATGCGCCGGCAGCGATTGCGGATTTTCAAAAGGTCGCGGCGCTCGATTCCTACGACGCCGACACGCAATATTTTCTGGGACTGATTTATTCGCAGCAGCAGGAATACGACAAAGCCATCGTGGCATTCCGTAAAGCGATCGCGTTGAATCCTTTTCAAGTTTCCGCTGAATTCGGACTAGCGCAGGCCCTCCAGCGCAGCAATGACGCGGCGCAGGCCAAAGTTCACTTCGACAAATTCCAACACCTGACCACGGAAAAGCTTGGAAAACCGATCAGCTTCATTTACGGCGAGCAGGGAAAGTATTCGCTAGCGGAACTACTGCAACCGGCGCCAGAACCAGTGCCGCCGGCCATGCCGGTTCATTATGTGAACGTGACCGGATTGTCGGGGCTGCCCACGCGTTTTGGCGGCGCGGCGGCGGTGGCCACCCCGCCCAGTGCGGCCTCAGGCCCCTCTTCAGCATCAACGAAGAGCACGTTGCCGCAAAACACGACGAGAACGCGGCGGATAGCATCGGCCAAGAAAGGCGAAGCGAGTTCGCTGGCGAAATTCCTGGGCAGCGGCGCGTGCATCATTGATTACGACGGCGACGGAAGGCCCGATATCTTTCTGGTCGATAGCGATGGAAGAGGAACCTCGGCGCTGTACCGGAACCTGGGCAACGGGCATTTTGCAAACGTAACCCAGGAAGCCAAACTGGAATTTCGCGGGCAAGGCATGGGATGCGCGGTCGGCGATTACGACAATGATGGCAAACCTGACCTGGCGTTGAGCATGGACGGCCGCGTGCTTCTTTTCCACAACGAAGGCAATCGAACATTCAAAGACGTGACGCAGGAGTCAGGAATTTTCACCACCGGACTGGCGCTAGGGCTTACGTTTATCGATTACGATCACGACGGCGATTTGGATCTCTACGTGACCCGCTTCAACGATTTTCCGCTGGACAGT
The DNA here is from genome assembly GCA_963711325.1 of uncultured Acidobacteriota bacterium. Lineage (GTDB taxonomy): Bacteria > Acidobacteriota > Terriglobia > Acidiferrales > UBA7541 > Palsa-295. The sequence continues at coordinate 2,276,152 of CAVQDR010000003.1, forward strand.
CCTGCGCAAGCTTTTAATTTTCCGACTGACGCCGCGCCGGCGGGAAATGTTCTGTGGCGCAACAATGGAAACGGAACATTTACGGACTGGACCAGCGAGACCGCGCTGACGGGAGATGCGCCATCAGTCGGAGCGATCGGCAGCGACATCAACAACGATCGAGCAATCGATTTTGTGGTGACCGGCTGGCGAAAATCGCCGGGCATCTATTTGAATCAGCGCGAGGGTGCATTCAAGCCGGTCAGCCCATGGTCCAGCGACATGCCGGCCCCAACCGCAGGAGTAGTGGCGCTCGATTTCAACAAAGACGGCTGGATGGATCTGGCGTTCACGCACTGGGGCTCGCCGGGCTTGAGTCTGTGGCGAAACGTGGAAGGAAAATCTTTCGATCGCGTGCCGCTCCCGGACCTGGACTGGATGCGAGCCTGGGGCGTCGCGCCCATCGACTACGACAATGACGGCTGGATCGATCTGGTCGCGGTGGGCGAAAATTTTGCGGGAGAAGGACATATTGTTTTATTTCGTAATGAAGGCGCGGCGGGATTTCGCGACGTTACGGCCGCAACGGGACTCGACAAAATCGTTCTGCATAATCCCCGGGCGGTGATTGCGTTTGATTTCGACGGCGATGGAACATCGGGATTGCTGATTACCCAAACCGGCCTGCCGCCGGTTCTGCTGAAAAACGAGGGCGGAAACGATTACAACTGGCTGCGAATTGCATTGAAGGGCGAGAACGACAACAAAAGCGCGATCGGGACGAAAGTGGAAGTTTTCGCCGGAGCCTTGCGCCAGAAATGGGAAATCCCCGGCGCGTCGGGCTACCTAGGCCAAGGACCGGCGACAATCGTGGCCGGCCTAGGAGTAGAGCGCAGCGCCGACGTAGTGCGCGTGCTGTGGCCGACGGGCGTGTTGCAAGATGAACTCGAAATTCCCGCACACAAGGACGAGGCGATAACGGAAATCGACCGCCGCGGCAGCTCCTGCCCGATTGTTTTCGTGTGGAACGGCGAGAAATTCGAATTTCTGGCGGACATGATCGGCCCGGGAATCGTCGGTCACTGGACCGGACCGAACCAGCGCAACACGCCCGATCCCGACGAATATTTTAAAGTAACCGGCTCGCTGGTACAGCCGCAAGAAGGGCTGATTCATTTCCGCATGCTCGAGCCGATGGAAGAGCTGGATTATTTGGACAAGGTCCGGCTGATCGCGATCGATCATCCGATCGATGTGGAGGTGTATCCCAACGAGCGTTTCGCCAGCGGACCACCGTTTCCGCAGTACAAAGTAATCGCCAGTCGCGGAGCGCGGCTGCCGGACGGAGCCTGGGACGATCAAAATCATAATATTCTGCCGCAGTTGAAGGAGCGCGACCGCAAGTACGTGGCGAACTTCGCGTTGGCTCCCTATGCGGGATTTGCCTCGATGCACGGGATCGAACTTGACCTCGGCGCTTGGGACGAATCGCGGCCGTTGCGTCTGCTGCTCGACGGCTTCACCGATTATTTCAGCGCGAGTTCGCTGTACGCGGCGTGGCAAGCGGGCATTACCGCCGTGCCCCCTTTCATCGAGGCGCAGGATGATTCGGGAGCATGGCAGATGGTGGTGCCGGACATGGGATTCCCCGCCGGACTTTCGCGGACCATGGTGGCGGACTTAACCGGCAAACTGCCACATGGAACGCGTTTCATCCGCATCAAAACGAATTTGCGAATTTATTGGGATCGCATCCGGATCGACAATTCACCGGACGATGTCGAGTTCACGCAAACCGAAGTACCCCTGGCCAAAGCGAATCTGGCGTTTCGCGGCTACCCGAGAGTGGTGGAAGGCAATCCCAAGAACGACCTAACCTATGTGTACGAAGACGTCAGCGCGACAGGACCGTATTCGCGGCAAACGGGTAACTACACTCGCTATGGCGATGTTTCGGATCTGGTGCGCAAAGCCGACGAGAAATATGTGATCTACGGATCGGGCGACGAGGTCGCCGTAGATTTTGACGCGACGCATCTGCCCGACATTCCGAATGGATGGACGCGCGATTACTTTTTCTACGCCGACGGCTTCGCCAAGGACATGGACTTTTATGCGGCTCATGGCGATACGGTGACGCCGCTTCCCTTCCACACCCCGGTTCCTTACCCGTATCCAGTCGGGGTGAATTATCCCGAGGACAAGGACCATATCCAGTACATGCTGGAATACAACACCCGGGGCGTGGCCGGACCCGCGGTGGACAGTTTTATTTTCAAATATCCCGAGCCCGAAAAGTAGCGCGTGAATTCGGTACGACTGCGCCGAAAACTTGAATGACCGCAGTGGGCGTGATAATTTTATAATTCCACAAATCATCAGGTCCGTTACGTGACGACGTCGTTGTCCAATTCAATCGACCAAAATTCGCGAAGCAAAAATCAGGCGCCGGGCGCGTCCGTGCGCGAGCCTGTTTTTTGGCGGGTGGAAGGAAGCTTGGTCAACCTGACCGCAGTCCGGCCAGTAGGATTTTTCGCCTGGAATGCGCAGAGTTTTCTGCAGCGCTGGAGTCGGCGTGGGGCGATGGCCTTGCTGGCGGTAGCGCGTCCGCTGCTGTACGTCACCAACCGGGAATTTGCGACCCGGCTGTTGCACACGGTTTTGCGCGGAGTGAGTCGCGATCGCCTGGACCTGCTGGGCGAAGAGTTTTTCGAATACTCGCTGAAGCCGCGGCTGAAAGCGCGCGGAATTTCCCTGCTGAACGAAGCGATTGCCGGCGGCAACGACATCGTTCTGGTCAGCCAGGGTCTCGATCACATTATGCGTCCGCTGGCGAAGCATTTGGGAGTGAAACACATCATTGCGAACCGCCTTGATTTTCGGGACGGCCAAGCTACCGGGAGACTTCTCGATCCGGTGATCCGTCCACGCGGACTTTTCGCTCGATTTACCGGCGGCCAGCCAAACGGGCGAGTCGGACGCGACAAGTTAGTGACCGTACTCGGATTTGAAAAGAATCCGGGATTGGTGGAAGAGGCGATCCAATCCGCCGATCGGCCCGACGGCAAAGTTCGCAAGCCGGTTGTTCATTTTGAATCGCGCACCGGCCGAGAGCAGTTACGCGCGCGCGAGACGCTGACTGGCAAACACATCCTGCTGATCGGAGCCACGGGCTTCATCGGGAAAGTGTGGCTGGCCAGCCTGCTGAATGATCTGCCGGAGATTGGGCGGATCTATTTGCTGGTCCGGCACAATAAAGCATCGAGCGCGGTTGAGCGTTTTCAGCGAGTTCTGGAAGAATCGCCGGTCTTTGAGGGACTGGCCGAGCGCTACGGTGACAGTTTCGCAGAATTTTTGCGCGAGCGCATCGAAGTGGTAGACGGCGATGTCAGCAAGCCGGATCTGGGACTTGAGCCCTCAGTGAAACAACGGTTGAGCCGTTCGCTGGATGTGATCATCAACAGTTCGGGATTGACGGACTTCAACCCGGACATCCGCGACGCGCTGGCGACCAATGTGCGGGCGACCACCTACACGCTCGATTTCCTACGGGATTGCGATCATGCCGGCCTGCTGCACCTTTCCACCTGCTACGTGGTCGGGCAGCGCGACGGACGAGTGATGGAAATTCTGCCGGCAAACTACACGCCCGCAGGAGTGAAGAGTTACGACGCGGTCGCGGAATGGCAGCGACTGGAAGACTTGGTTCGGGAAACTGAAGCGCGCGCGGAATCCCCCGAAGTCAGCGAAGAATTAAAGAAGGCGGCTCAGAAGAAGGAACACGCGGCGAAGGACCTGCACGGCGCGGCACTTGAAAATCAAATTCGCAAGAACCGGGTGCGTTGGCTGCGTCAAACCCTGACCGATGCCGGATCGAGCCGAGCCGTGGAACTCGGCTGGCCGAACACGTATACCTTCACCAAGAGCCTTTCGGAATCGCTGATCCGGAATTTTATCGACGCCAATCCTCGGGCGGCCGTCGCAGTGGTTCGGCCGGCAATCGTGGAGTCTTCGCTGGAAAAGCCGTTCCTGGGATGGAATGAGGGAATCAACACTTCCGCTTCGCTTTCTTATCTATTGGGGACATTTTTTCGGCAGCTGCCGACCAACGAAGCGAAATGCCTGGACATCATTCCGGTAGACCTGGTGACGCGAGGGATGACGCTGATCTCAGCGGCGCTGGTCGAGCGCAGGCACGCGGAGGTCTACCATCTGGCGACTTCCGTGGCCAATGCCTGCAATATGGGCCGCTCGATCGAATTGACGGGCCTGGGACACCGGAAATTTTATCGCGCGCAGAACGGCCTGGAACACCGCATACGTCTGAAGTTCGACGCCATCCCGGTTTCGAAGGCGCGCTACGACACCTTATCGGCGCCGGCGCAAAAAGCGATCGTCGAAGCCATCAACCGGACTGCACAGCCCTTTTCTTCAAAGCCACCTCTGGCGCGAACGCAGCGCGAGCTGGAAAAGGTGATCAAGTTGATTTCGCTTTTTGAGCCTTTCATCCTGCACAACGACCATGTGTTCGAGGCGGCGAACATCGAGCGTCTCTCGGCAGCCGTGCCGGAAGACGAACAAGCGGAATTCGGCTACGATGCGCGCGCGCTGGACTGGTGGGATTATTGGATCAACGTGCACATTCCGGCGCTGCGGAAGTGGTGTTATCCTCTCATCGAAGGACGCCAACTGGAGCCTCGTCCGCGGCGCTCGGTGCCACTCGCCGATGACGGCGAAAAAGCAACGAGCAAAGTAGCGGGAGCGGCTCCCGCGACCGCGTCTTAACCCAACTGACAGTGGCTATTCTCCTCACAGGTTCCACCGGGTACATCGGCGCGCACATTGCGTCGAACCTCCTTTCCGATCATTCCGATCCGCTGAATCTGCTGGTGCGGGCGCGCGACGAACAGGAAGCGCGGGAACGCCTGTGGCGCGCACTACAGCTGCATATGGATTTCGCCGCGTTCGATTCCTACGTGAACTCGCGAATCCGCATTTTTCGCGGCGATTTGACCGACCCGCAATTTGGCCTCGCGGACGATGAATACGCGGCTCTGGTGCGGTCGACCGATTCAATCATTCATTGTGCCGCGTCGTTGAACCGCAAATCCGAGAAAAGCTGCCTGAACGTAAACCTGCGCGGGACCCTGGAAGTAATTCAACTGGCCATGCGCGCCCGCGATCAGCACGGGCTGCGTCGATTCAGCCACGTCAGTACCGTAGCGGTGGCCGGACATCGCTCGAACGAAGTGGTGCAGGAAGATACCGCCATCGACTGGAATCGTTCGGATTACGATCCTTACGCGCGCACCAAAAAATTCTGCGAGCACATGGTGCGGCAATTGCTCCCGGATGTTCCGCGAACCATATTTCGGCCCAGCATCGTGCTGGGCGACAGTCGCCGGCCGGAAACCAATCAGTTCGACATGGTCCGGGCGTTTGTTTTTTTGGCGGGTCTACCCGCACTTCCCTTCCGCCCAACGGATCGTATCGATATCGTACCCGTAGATTTTGTGGCGGACGCGGTGGCCACCCTGCATCAGAAGGAAAAGCCGCTGCATGATATTTATCATCTGTCGTCGGGGACCGGCGCAGAGACGTTCGTACAGTTGACGGATGCCCTCTCCGAGGCGCAAGGAAAACGCGGCCCGAAATTTGTTCCAGCATTCGAGAAAAAGACCGCGCAGATGGTCAATGCCCTGGCCGGACGCGCGGGAAAGATCGGTGGCCTCGCGACCTTGTTGAAAGTTTTTCTGCCCTACCTGGTGTGGAACACGGTTTTCGACAACACCCGCGCGGTCGAAGAGATGGGACGCCGCCCCGCTCCGTTTTCGCAGTATTCGTTCCCGCTGCTGAAATTCAGCCGCGAAAATCACTTCGTATATAAATACCGCGAGTGGCCGGCACCGGCCAATTCCACCTCCGCGGCGCGCCATGCGGGCGCGGGTCAGGACGCAATCTCCCGATGACCGATTTGCTACTCGAAGGCTGGGTCAGCAGCCTCATCGAACTCAACAAGTTTGAACACATGCTGGGCGCGGGCGATGCGTGGAAGCCCGGAAACAAACTGAAACTTTTATTTGCCGGCTACAACGGAACCCGCAATACCGGCTCGGACGTGCGCGTGGAAGAGATCATCCGCCAGGTACGCAGGATTCTGGGCGACCAGAATCTGGCGTTAAGCGTGATGTCGCAGAATTTCGAGCGCACCCGCGGATATTTCGAGCGTGCACAGCAAGTTCACCTGCCGGACGTGTTTCCTCCGTTCCTACATTCCGAAGTCCGCAAGAACGACGGCGTAGTGGCCTGCGAAGGCTCGATGTTCAAAAGCAAATTCGCCAACGCGCTGACCACCATGATGATCGGCGCGCTGGGCATCGCCTCGGCGCAAAATAAATTGAGTGTCGCCTACGGCGCCGAAGCCGGAGACATGGATCCTCTGGTACAGAAAATGTGCGCCCGATACTGCCGCGATTCGCTGGTCATTACGCGGAACGTGGAATCGCAAGCGGTTCTCGGCAAGTTAGGTGTGCCGACGGAATTAGGAACCGATACAGCCTGGACGTTCGAGCCGTTGGGTAATGACTACGCGACGAAAGCATTGCGCGACGCGGGGTGGGACGGCTCGACTCCGGTATTAGCCGTGTGCCCGATCAACCCGTTCTGGTGGCCCGTGTCCGCGTCGATCGTGAAGTGGCTAGGACATTCGATCGCGGGCGCTTACAAGGACAGCTACTACCGCACGATTTATTTTCACAAGTCTGGACCAGCCGTGACGGCGGCGTACGAAAAATATCTCGCGGCGATGGCCGAGGGCGTACAGAACTACCAAAAGACGCGCAAGGTATTTCCGGTGCTGGTCGCCATGGAAATGCTGGACCAGGACGCCTGCGTGCGCGTAGCCGCCCAGCTGGGCGGCGCTCCTGTTTTTGGGTCAGCACAATTCAACATGTACGAGCTGGTGAGTATTTTGCGCGCCAGCGACCGGATATTGTCTTCGCGGTACCACGCGATTGTCACTTCGATGCCGGGTCGCGTGCCCTCCGCGGGCGTAACGATGGACGAGCGCATCCGCAACCTGATGCGCGAGCGCGGCCACGACCACCTGCTGATGCGCGTCGACGATCCGGATCTGGCGGATCGCATCGTGGCGGCGCTCCGAGCGTTAGACTCCGAAACGGAAGCAGTTCGCGACGCCATGGCCCGCACGGTCGCTCGCAATCTGCAACTGATGGCGCGCATGGGCACGTATTTCGAAGAGCAGGTGGCGAAACGCTATCCCGAGTTTCCAATTCGCACCGGCGTGCTGGGTTGGGAAGAATATCTCCCGCAGCTAAGCCCCAACATTGTGAAACTCCTCGAAACGCAGAGCGGCGTGCTGGCTTCCTGAACGCGATGGCTCCGGGGATGACGTTTCTCGAGACGATCTTCGAACAGCTACAGCGCGCCGCCGGCCGCGCCGTAGTTTCGGAAATTCACGATGGGCAGCTCCGTCCGGTAACGGGCGACGAGCTGCTGAGAATGATTCAGCAGGCCCGCCAGTTCCTGCGCGCCCGCGGCCTTAAAAAAGGCGACCGCTGCGCGCTTCTCGCTTCGAACAGCATTCGCTGGATCGCGCTGGATCTGGCCCTGATGGCCGAAGGCGTTGTCGTGGTGCCGCTGTATTCCCGACAGGCTCCCGCGGAACTAATTCACATGCTCCGAGACTCGCTGCCGCTGCGGGTCTTCTGCACGAACGCAGCCGTGGCGGCAGAGCTGAAAAAGCTCTGGCCAACAGCGCCGAACATTTCTTTACTGGACAGTATTTTTGTGGACGAGCCCGAGGCGACGACTCCGCCGCTGAAACACGAAGATGCCGACCTCGTAACCATTATTTATACGTCGGGCACGTCGGGCGAAGCGAAAGGCGTCATGCTGAACGCGGGAAACGTGACGTTCATGCTGGGCAGCACGAACGCGCGGCTCGATGCACTGATGCGAAGCCGGACCGAACCGGACAAGATTTTCCACTACTTGCCGTTTTCGTTCGCGGCCTCGTGGATTGCAACGCTGTCTTTCCTCTCACGCGAGAGCACGCTGGCGCTTTCGAGCGATCTAACCAAGCTCGCTGAGGAAATGAAGCTGGCGTCGCCGGATTATTTCTTGAACGTGCCCACGCTGCTGGAGAGAGTGCGCAAGAGAATACAAGAAACGATCCAGGAACGCGGCGCGTTTGCAGCGACCGTATTTTCCAAAGCGCAGGGCGCCTATGAGCGCGCCGGCACCGTTGCCGTGAGGCTTACGGACTCCCTCTGGCTGGGCATAGCGAACCGCTTTATGTTTCCGACGATTCGATCCGGCTTGGGCGCGAACTTGAAGGCACTGATCTGTGGATCCGCTCCACTAGCCCTGGAAACACAGCGATTTTTCATGATGCTGGGTATTCCAGTGCTGCAGGTTTACGGGCTGACGGAAACCACAGCCATCTGCACGATGGACGATCCGCATCGAGTCGTGCCAGGAAGCGTTGGCGTGGCGATTCCTGGCTCGGAAATGAAGATCGCAGAGAATGGCGAAATTCTGGTGCGCGGGCCGCATGTTTTCCCGGGTTATTGGAAGCGCGAGAAAGCGACCGCGGAAGCGCTGGAAGGCGAATGGTTCCACACCGGCGATCAAGGCGAAGTGGACGCCACGGGGAATTGGCGCATCACCGGACGGCTGAAAAATCTGATCGTGCTGAATTCCGGGCATAAGGTCCCTCCGGAACCACTCGAGACGTCGCTGCTGGAGGCGCTGCCGGCCGCAGAACAGGCGGTGCTGATCGGCGATCAACGCAGTTTTCTCTCCGCGTTGGTGACGATGAATTCCAGCGACGGAGCGGACGCGACGGCGGTGCAATCAGCGATCGATCTGGTCAACAAAGATTTACCGCATTACAAGCAGGTGCGAGCGTTTCGAATCGTCCCGGAGCCATTCAGTGCGGATAACGGAATGCTGACCTCGAATGGTAAGCTCAAGCGAGATGTCATCGGGCAGCGTTACGCGGTTGAAATTGAAGAGATGTACGCGAAGAAAGCCGAATGAATACTTTCCAGGGCAAAACGCTTTCGTGGAGCTGCGAGGATGGCGCCATCAATTTGGTGCTGGATCGCGCGCCGTGCAATGAGATCGGCTCGCTTACGCTTCCGGAGCTGGAGCTTTTCGCGGAAGCGCTGCCGAAACTGCAGCGTGATTCCCACGCGTTAATTATTTCCAGCGCGCGGAAAGAAGGATTTTGCGCCGGCGCCGACCTGCGAGAGCTGTATCGTGAATCGCAGCCGTTGCCGGCGGATAAACGAGCCAGCCGCCTGCACGATTATCTGGAGCGGATTCACCGGGTAATGAACGCTCTGGACGCGGCACCGCTCACGACGATTGCGGCGATCGAGGGTATCGCTTTTGGCGGCGGATTTGAATTGGCGCTAACCTGTGATTTGATCATCGCGGATAAAACCGCGCGATTTTGTTTCCCGGAACTGCGGCTCGGCCTGATTCCCGGTTTTGGCGGGATTCCGCGCCTGAAGCGCGATCTCGGCAATGCGGTCGTGCGCGACCTATTGCTCACCGGGCGGAGCATCAATTCGACCAAAGCACAGGCCGTGGGGCTAGTGAGCCAGGTAGTGGCCGAAGGCGATGCGTTGCGCATTGCGCGTTCGACGGCGGCGCAGCTGAAGAAGTTCGATCGGGAAACCGCGATTGCGGCCAAGAACTTCATCAAGCCGGTTCCGCACGACGAGCTCCGCCGGGAAATCGAGATTTTTTGCGAACTTTTCGCGCGGCCAATGGTGCAGGATGCGTTGCGGAAATTCACGGAAAGCACCGACGCGCTACCCTACCTGCCTTAGAAACGCAGAATTGCGCCGTATTTGTGGCAAAATACGAAGAGATGAGCACCCTACACGATACGACCAACGAGGTTCTGGCGCTGGCGGCCAAGCATTTCCAAGTGCCGCTCGAGCAGCTTTCCGCAGATGACGATTTTTTCAAGACCCTGGGAATCAATAGCCTGCAGGCTCTCGATTTGCTGACGCGCATCGAGCAGCATTTTCACATCGAGCTGCCCGATTACGAACTGCAAGGCGTCAGCGACTTTCGAACCTTGGCTGAACGAATCCAATCCCGCCTGTAATGTTGGACCTCCACCAATACAATTCCCTGGGCGACGCGTTACGAGCGGCGCTCGAAACCTGGCCCGATGAAATCTGCCTGATCGAAGCAGACCGCGACCGCGAAAATCTGCGCATGACTTATCGCCAGTTCAAAGAGGCCGCGCTGCCGTTGGCGCAGGCGATGCAGGATGCCGGAGCGGTGAGCGGCGCGCGCGCGGCGATCATCATGACCAATCAGTCCAAGTGGCTGATCTCGGCCTATGCGATTTTTTTCTGTGGCGGGGTCCTGGTGCCGCTGGATTACAAACTGACTGCGGACGAGCAGATCAAGCTGCTGCAACATTCGCGGGCGGAATTCTTAGTCGCCGAATATCATCTGTGGCGCGCGATCACGCAGGCGGAAGGATTTGCTGCGCTGATTACGCGCACGGTGCTGGTCACAGAAGCCCCGAAGAACGCGGAGTTGTCCGGCGCACGACGATGGGAAGATTTCACCGGCCGCGAGCAGCCAGTTTTTGTTCCGCGCGAAAGGAAGGACCCGGCCTGCATCGTGTACTCGTCGGGAACCGGCGGACGTCCCAAGGGCTGCGTCCTGACCCATGAGAATTACCTCGAGCAGTGCATGGCGCTGACCTCGCTGTATCCATTTTGGCCGGGTGTTCGTTACCTGAGCATTCTGCCGACGAACCACGCTATCGATTTCATGGTCGGCTTCATCGGCCCGTTCACCTGCGGCGCGACGGTGGTGCACCTGCGTACTTTGCGGCCAGAGTTCGTGCGCGAAGCCTTTACGAAATATCAGATCACCTACATGGCGCTGGTGCCGATGGTGTTAAAAAATCTGGAGACTGGGCTTCGGCAGCGCTTTGCAGACTTACCAAAGGGCAAAAAGACGATGCTCTACAGCTTGATCGGAGTGAACCGGAAGCTGACGCGTTCGCGGCCGCGCTTGAAGCTGAGCCGCGCGCTATTGCCGCAGGTGCATAAGGCGTTTGGCGGCCAGCTGCGCGCGCTGTTCGTCGGCGGAGCATTCACCGAACCGGAAACGCTTCAATTTTTCTACGACCTGGGAATTCAAGTGGGCAACGGTTACGGCTGCACGGAAGCGGGGACAGCGATCACCTTGAATGATTTCCGCCCATTCCGCGCAGACACCGTAGGCAAGCCCTTGCCAGGGATGGAAGTCAAAATCGTCAATCCAAATTCAGAAGGAATTGGCGAAGTCGCGGTGCGCAGCAAGACGTTGATGTCGCACTACCTGGACGACCCGGAAATGACCGCCGAAACCATCGTGAATGGCTGGCTGATTCCAGGAGACCTGGGCCGGATCGACAATATGGGCCACTTGCAGCTTTTTGGCCGCAAGAAAAACATGATCGTGACTGAGGAAGGCAAAAATATCTATCCGGAAGACATTGAGAATTATTTTACAGGCTTGCCAGTCAAAGAGTACTGCGTCTTCGCGGCGAATTATCTGTGGCCGGCGCGAACGATGGTGGGCGAGCAACTGGTTCTGGTGGTTCATCCCGACGCGTCGCAGGCGCTTACCCCGGAAATCGTGGCGCAGATGAACGAACGCAACCGGAAGCTGCTGAATTACAAGCGGATCAGCGGCTACCTGGTTTGGGACCAGGACTTCCCTCTTACGGCTTCGATGAAGATCAAGCGCATCGATCTGGCCGAACAAATTCGCCAGAAGATGGAGCGCGCCGCAGTGGTTTCGTTGTGACGAGCGCGAAGCCGGCCATGACGGAAATAACACTCCAGTGACCCAGCGATTTCTGGCTATTGTGAATCCGGCTGCGGGCGGCGGCAAGAGCGGAACGCTCGCTCCAGCGGCACTCAATCGAGTGCGCGCCTTGGGCATCGAACTCGAGGTGCGCGAAACCTCTGTAGCGGGCCAAGCGACTGAAATCGCTCGCGAAGCATACCGTGCGGGAACTCGAAATTTCCTAGCGGTAGGCGGCGACGGCACTTCCTACGAGATTATCAACGGCCTCTTTCCCGAGGCACAAAACGGTGAGCGGCCGGCGCTGGGATTTCTGCCGCTGGGTACCGGCAACTCTTTCCTGCGCGATTTTACGACGCGCGGAGTGGAGAACACGATCGAGGCGCTGAGCGCGAACCGGCGCCGCGGCTGCGACGTGATCCGGCTGCGGCACACGCACGGCGATCTGTATTACATGAACTTGCTCAGCTTGGGCTTCCCTGCAGAGGTCGGAGAAACGGCCAATCGTCACTTCAAACGATTGGGCGAGCTCGGTTACATTTTCGCGGTGCTTCGGCACGTGGCTAACCTCGAGCACCAGAGTTTCCCGCACCGGTTAGACCAGACCAACGATTGGAATCGCGCCCGGAATTTATTTTTGACCTTCAGCAATAGCAAATTCACCGGCGGAAAAATGATGATCGCGCCGAATGCGGACACGGCGGACGGATCGATCGAATACGTTCGCTGGGGACCGATTGGGCGCGCCGGCCTGATTTGGACCTTGCCTCGGTTGTTCACCGGCACGCATATCCGGCATCCGCTCGCTGCTCGCGCCGGAGCCAAATACGTTGAATTCGATCTCGACGGGCCGGTGAATGTGATGGTGGACGGCGAAAGTCTCCGGCTGCAATGCCGCTCGCTCGAAATCGTACCGAACGCGCTGGACGTGATCGTATGAGAAAAGCTTATCTGGCGGTGCGGTCAGCAATTCTGTGGACGATCAGCGGAATTCATTTCGCGGTGGTGTGCACGCTTCTGATTGTTTTAGCGGCTTTCGTCGATCCGCGAAAGAACGACTGGCCGCAGCGGCTCTTCTTCCGAAATATTCTGCGGCTGGCGGGAGCGCGGCTCGAGGTGCGTCGGGCGCCCGGGTTCGATCCTAACCGCACCAGCCTTTTCATCTGCAATCACGTGAACCTATTCGATCCTTTCGTGATTTATTCGGCGATTCCGCAATTCCTGCGCGGATTTGAACTGGAATCGCATTTCAAGATTCCCGTGTACGGCTGGATGATGGGCCGCTTCGGGAACATTCCGGTGCCAGATGCGCCGAGCCGCGAGGGACTGGAAATGATGAGGAGCCGCGCGAAAACGGCGTTCGATGATGGGATCAGCTTGATCGCTTTTGCTGAGGGATCAAGGACACGCGACGGGCACGTCCAGGAATTCAAGAAAGGAATATTTGGGCTGGCGCAAAAATTCGGAATTCCAATCGTGCCGATGAGCATGACCGGGTCTTACCAATTCTTTCAAACTGGAAACTGGATGCTATTCCCGCGAAAAATCGTGGTGTATCTCCACGACACGATTGAGACGAAGGACATCGCCCGCGGAGACGTCGACCAACTGAGGCAGCGCGTGCAGGACATCGTTTCGGGACCGGTGGAAGCGGAACTGGCGGCGAACCCGGTGGAAAAGGTCTGACGAGGCGTTAGAAAGATTGCGAAGCGCGAGCTTCGGGGAGCGAGCGCCCTGCGCGCAATTCCTGCCAGGTGTAGACAACGCGGTGGATGACGGTAATCGTAGAAATCATGGCCACGACCCACAGAACCTGGGCCATGCGGTTGAAAACCCCTCCCATGATTAGCAGTACCAGCCGTTCCGGACGTTCCATGAATCCCACTTTGCAGGAAGGAATCAGCGATTCGGCGCGAGCGCGGGAATAGCTGACCATGAACGAACTGGCCATGGCCACCGCCGCAAGCGCCATATAAAACGAGCGGCCGATCAGCGTGTAATGCACCACGAGTCCCATGTACAGAGCGAGATCGGCGTAGCGATCGAGAGTGGAATCCAGAAATGCGCCGAAGGCGGTGACACGTCCCACCCGCCGCGCGACCTGGCCATCCGCCATATCGAGAAATGCAGCGAGGAATAACACTGCTGCAGCCTGTCGAAAACGTCCCATGGCGAAAAGCGCCGCCGCCCAGGAATTTACGGCCAGCCCCAAAAACGTAAACATGTTGGGAGTGATGCCGGTCGCGGCCAGGCCGCTGACCACATGGCGAAGCAGCCAGCCTCCGCCTTCGCCAATCCAGTACGTTATGGGTTTACTGCCCTGATGCTGTTCTGCTTCCATCGACGAGATGATACTCCCAAAAACCGGAATGAATGATGCGATTACCGCCGAATTAGTTCTTTGATTTCGAAGCAAACATCTCCGGCACTCGGCCGGAATAATGCAATTCAGGCTCGGTGAGAGCCTGAACCTCTTCGGGAGTGAACCCGGGCGCAACTTCGCGAAGGCTGAGCCCCTGCGGAGTGACGTCGATCACCGCTAAATCGGTGACGATGGTGCTTACACATTCCAGCGCGGTCAACGGATAGTCACAGCGTTTCACGATTTTTCGCGCGCCGTCTTTTGCAGTGTGCTCCATGGTGACAATTAATCGCCGTGCGCCGACGGCTATGTCCATGGCGCCGCCGATCCCGCCCGCGCCGCGCGCACCTGGAACGCGCCAGTTCGCAAGATCACCGCGTTCGGAAACCTGCAGTCCGCCCAGAATGCAAACATCGAGATGGCCGCCACGGGTCATCACGTGCGCATCTTCCTGCGCGAAAGAAAGACGCGCCCGGAACGAGAGTGACCGGAACTTTCATAGCGTCAACCAGATCGAAATCTTCCTGGCCTTTGGGCGCACGCGGGCCCATGCCGAGAATTCCGTTCTCGCTATGAAAGTAGACGGTAATGCCCTGCGGCACGTAGGCCGCCGTCAGATTCGGAATTCCCCACCCGAGATTCACGCAAGCTCCATCGGGGAGTTCGAGCGCGGCGCGCGCTGCGATTTGTTCGCGGCTCAGACGCGGTTTAGACATACCGCAAACCTCGGGCCACGACGATGCGATGGACGAAAACGAAGGGCGTGACGATCACTTCCGGATCGAGTGCGCCAACCTCGACAATTTCTTCGACTTCAACGATGGTGGTCTTTGCCGCGGTAGCCATTACCGGATTAAAGTTCCGCGCGCCCTTCCTGAACACCAGATTGCCAAGCTTGTCTGCGCGGAATGCCTTAATGAAAGCGTAGTCCGCGCCAATGGATTGCTCCAGGATGCAGCGCCGCCCGCGGATCACGCGCTCTTCTTTGCCTTTGGCGACGTCCGTGCCAACGCCCACGGGCGAAAAAAAAGCCGGAATTCCGGCGCTGTGAGCCCGTAAGCGTTCGCAGAGAATTCCCTGCGGCACCAGTTCCAGCTCGACTTCTCTCTTGTCGAATTGTTCCTGAAAGTAGGTAGCGCCCGGCCCCGGGAAGGCCGCGGTAACGTGCCGGATCTGACGATTCTTGAAAAGAATGCCCAGCTCGCCCTCGCCGGTCCCGCAGTTGTTGCTTATCACCGAAAGGTTTTTAGACCCTTTGCGGGCCAAACCCTGAATCAAATTATTAGGGAACCCGGCGCCGCCAAAACCTCCGAACATGATGGATGCACCATCGGGAATATCGGCAACGGCTGCATCCACTGAGGGGAAAATCTTATTCTTCTGGGTCATAGTTTCCGGGCCGAGCTCATGTAGTCCGCCAAAAATTTTATCGAGTTCGGGGAATATCCGCAATGCTGGCGGGGCGACTGGCTCAATCTAGTTCCGGCGTTTTAGAAAGGATTGACCACGCCGAGTGGGAGGCGTATTAGTAGTTCGCGGACAATCGAATGACTCGACCTAAACTGCTGATACCGAGCGAAGCGGCCAAGATCCTGGGCATCAGCTACCCGACCATCAAGCAGTGGATCTATAAGAAGAAGCTGCGCACCATCAAGACCGCAGGGGGCCACCACCGCATCCCTGAATCCGAAGTCGACAAGTTCCTGCATCTGAAGTCCGAGCGGAAGCCGGTGCCGGAACGGCGAGAGAACTACCGGCGCATTAGCGGCAGGAATCAGCTGGTCGGCAGGGTGGTCGAAATCAAAATCGACGGATTGATCGCGCAGCTGCGGCTCTCTATCGGCGGACAACACATCACCTCGATTGTGACGGCCGATGCAGTGCGGGAAATGCGTTTGAAAGTTGGCGACAAAGCCGCGGCGCTCATCAAGTCCACGGAAGTCATGATCATTAAGGCGTAGTTTTTCCTTCAGCGCGCCCTCAATCCAAATTGATATTCACGAACTCGAGGCTGCCGCAGGGTTGTGATTTGGTGCAGCAAAAAAAGCAACCGCAGACTAATTGAGGATCGACGGAAGATTGATGCCTACGTGTTCTTTCCCGCAAGCGCAAAGCGCACGAAAATGCACCGCGCTGATCCCTTCGCGGCTCAATACGAACCAATCCGCCGTTTCCAGGATTACGGTGCGACCAAGAGTTTTGCAGGTAAGGCTGAATCGCCGCAATACGTTCACGAGCTAAACCTCTCACAAAAACTTCCGTTACTCATGGTTATTAGACGTTTAAAGGGCGTTAACGATTCAATCATAGCGCCAATTCTCCAACGGCATCGGGCCATTCCGCCAACCGTTACCAGGAGGCTGATCGCGGCTAAGGTACGGGCCACTTCAGTTTTTCCGTTTTGATTCTCAGTAGTTGGTTGGAGGCGTTCGCGATCGCCTGTGATTCCTGATGGCCATCGCCTGACGTGGTCAGTTCCTGCAGACGCGCAAAAATCGCAGCCTCCGCTTGCGAAACCCGTTCCTGTATTTTCCGCGGATCCGCTTCCCGCTGGGCCTGATGAAGCGGCAGTTGCCATTTCGGGTAGGGCAATTCTAAGTCGTCCAAATTGACGGTCTGGAGCACGGCGTTCAACGGAATCTGCTCGAAGTGCGTTCTCAGCTTAGGCACGGTAGCTCCTGTTCCCTGCTCCAAGAAAAATAGCAGCGTGCGGCAGATACAGGCTGACTCTTTAGGTAAATCTTTGGCGTCCATTAGAGAGAACAAGCCGCGTCGTGACGCGCGAGTTCGGAGGGTTTCCCCCCGCGCGGACTTGCGCCTGACCCGATACTTGTTACTTGACGCCAGCGTGCCGACAGCGATACGATAGTGTTACGTTAGTTTAACGCGTCATTCATGGTGACACGCACAATCCGCACGGGGGGACGATGATGGCCGCACCGTCAAAAGCGCCAGGACACTTCAAAACCATGATTCAGGCCGATGTCCCGCAGGGCCGCAACGGCAAGCACAAGGAAGTCGTTACGCTAATTTTGAAGGACCTGGACGGGCTCAAAGCTGGGAGCGCGCTCAAAGTACCGCTGGCCGACCTGGCCGAGTCCAAGGAAAAAGTGCGGTCGGCCCTTAACCGCGCAACACGCAAGGGCAGCCGCAAGGTAGCCACGGCGAGCGATGCTACGTTTTTGTACGTGTGGAATACGGAATAACCCGAAACCTCCCCGCCTCACTTATTGCTTTTGAGGTGTGTCCGGTTGAATCCCCGGAGCCGGAGCCGGAGCCGAAGTCGGGCCGGCGGGATTCGTTGAGGGTCCAGGCGAGAGCAAGGCGAGATAGGTTCGACTAAAGGCAGAATGTTGCGTTCCCGGCGCGACCGCAATCGTCTGCAGCGAATAGCGGCCGCCCGGCAATTTGCTGAGGGGCAGACTAATGCGGAACGACGCGACGGATCTTTTCGAGTCGACTTCCGCAGGCGACAGCAGCGGAGTCGCATTGACCTGCAACCCGTTCCGGAAAAAGACCAATCCAGCCTTCAGTGACTTGCCATTAAAGGCTTCTTTCTTTTCGTCTTTTTCCGGGTAATAGACCTGGAAGAAAACGTAGAGCGTCTGGTTCTGAGTGAAAAGCCGAGTGACGCTCGGAACGATGGTCTCGCCGTTTATTTCCAGAGGTGAACTCGCTGTCTTATTGTGCAAACCCTGCGTTTTGGTTTGCACCTCCGCTGGGTTTTGAGCAGCCACCAGCTGACTCGAAAGGACAACGGAGCTGAGAGTCATTTTTGCCGGCTGGGACGCCGGCACCAGTAAATTCTCTTCGAACGTTCCGATTTTCCCCGACTCATTTTCACGGGCTACGAATTTCAGCCGGTAGTTGCCGGGCGCCAGCAATACCCCTCCCTGATACAGCAAATTCTTCTTATTGATCTCCGCAAACCGCGCCGCTTCGAGTTTCACCTGGGTCGTATCGTGCAATTCGGCGACGATCTGGCCGGAAGGAACCGCGCGCACCTGGACGGCGAAATCAAATTCCGCCTGCCGATTGCCGTGCTTTTCGGCCCAAGCAAGGGCGCTCGCTGAGATCTTGGCGGCGATGGGAATGTAGCTCTGCTGGTCGTTGACCCGGAAAACCCCAGTCTCGACCGCTACAGGGAGTTCGACGACGGGATTGTCGGAATTCACGGCGTCGGCGAGTTGCTGGGTTCGATCTTCTTTTTCCAGATGCTGAAAATCGCGCGGAGCGTAGTAGCCATCGCGATAGCGCACGTGCGCGCCGGGCAAATTCACCTTCACATGAATCGAGCGCCAGCGGCCGTCGCGCTTCACTTCGGCACTAAGGTTGTAAGCGATCAGGTAGTATCCGGCGTTGTCTTGCTGGATTTTCGGAAACGCATCGCTGAGATCGCCCAGATCGAAGAACGCTTTCCCGCCCGTATCCGTGGAGAGTGTGGCCAGCGTATCGCGAGAATCTTCTCGCTGGTCGGTTTGATGGAAGACGGACGCGCCGGTAAACATGGAAGTTCCAGTGGCCGCGTTGGTGGTCACGTCTCCGCCCGGAGGCGCAGCCAGCAGGCCACGCGAATCGATGGAATAAATGGAAACGTCCGCGCGATTCGCGGCGTCAGTGGCGGCGCGAAGCTGGGTGCGATTTACCGGGCTGGGAGCCCGAGACGCAATGGCCCGACCCGATGTGCCTGATCTCGGGTCTGGCCACGGCCACCGAGCATCTGACCTTCACCACCGGCGTCTACATCGCCCCGCTCCGTGACCTCATCACCGTGGCCCGGACCGTCGGGACGGCCGCCGTGCTGTCGGACAATCGGGTACGCCTCGGTGTCGGGGTGGGCTGGTGCAAGGAGGAATTCGACCAGACCGGGCAGGACTTCGCCTCCCGGGGCCCGCGCCTGAGCGAGATGATCGCGGCCTGCGCGCCCTGTGGCGCGGCGGGTGGGTCGAGTTCCACGGCGACTACTACGACGTGCCCGAGTGCCAGATTGAGCCGTCGCCCACCGCGCCCGTCCCCATCATCGGCGGCGGGCACTCCCCCGTGGCGGTGCGCCGGGCCGCCACGCTGTGCGACGGCTGGATCGGGGCCGGGGCGTACAGCGAAGAGGAGGCGTGGGCCCGCCTCGACCAGCTGGAGGCGGCTCGAGGGCGGCCGGCCGCGAGAAGGAGCCATTCTCGATCTATCTCGCCCTCAACGAGCGGCCGAACGTCGACATGTACCGCCGTTTCGCCGAAGCCGGCGTCACCGACTTCGTTGCGCGCCCTGGATGTTCGCCAAGGTCGAGCCGGTACTCCCGACGACAAGGCGTTGGCCGATCGACTGGCGGCGGTGCAGCGGTTCGCCGAAGAGATCGTGAGCAAGGTCTGAGACCGGAGGGACACGATGAAGGACATGAAGATCGGCTTGCAGCTGGGCTACTGGGGCGCCGGGCCGCCTCCCGATGCCGTCGAGCTGGTGGAGGAGGCCGAGCGCCTCGGCTTCGACTCGGTCTGGACGGCCGAGTCCTACGGCTCCGACGCGCTTGACCCCGCTGGCCTGGTGGGGCTCGCGCACCAGCGGGTCCGGCTGGGCACCTCGCTGTGCCAGCTCTCGGCCCGCACCCCCACCGCCATGGCGATGGCGGCGCTGACCCTGGACCATCTCTCCGGCGGTCGCTTCGTGCTGGCCTCGGCGTCTCCGGTCCCCAGGTGGTGGAGGGCTGGTACGGGCAGCCGTTCCCGGCCCCGCTGGCCCGCACCCGCGAGTACGTCGACATCGTGCGCCAGGTGCTGGCCCGCGAGAAGCCGGTGACCAACGACGGCCCGCACTACCCGCTGCCCTATCCGGGCGGCACCGGGCTGGGCAAGCCGCTCAAGTCGATCGTGCACCCCCTGCGGGCCGACATCCCGATCATTCTGGGGGCCGAGGGCCCGAAGAACGTCGCCCTGGCCGCCGAGATCGCCGACGGCTGGTTCCCCATCTTCTTCTCCCCCAAGGCGCATGCCGCTTTCGAGGCCTCGCTCGACGAGGGGTTCGCCCGGCCCGGGCGCCCGGCGCACCGTCGACGACTTCGAGGTGCTGGCGCTCGCGCCCACGGTCATCACCGACGACGTCGAGACCGCCGCCGACGGGTTCCGGCCGTTCCTGGCCCTCTACATCGGCGGCATGGGAGCCAAGGGGATGAACTTCCACTTCGACGTGTTCGCCCGCATGGGCTACGAGGAGGCGGCCACCAAAATTCAGGACGCCTACCTCGACGGGCGCAAGGAGGAGGCCGCGGCGGCGGTGCCGACGAGCCTGGTCGAGGAGATCGCGCTCATCGGTCCGGTCGAGAAGATCCGCGACGACCTCGAGGCGTGGCGCGCCTCACGCGCCACCACCATGTTGCTCAGCGGTGACTTCAGCACCATGCGCGCCATGTCCGAGTTGGTCCTCGGCTGAGCACGCCTCACTTCAGCACGGCGATGGTGATCGAGGATGGCGTCGAAGAGGAAGTGCGCCACAATCGGGCGGGTGAGTCGCCGTCTCTTCTGGAACGAGCGGGTGACGAAGTAGCCGAACGGCACCGTGAAGATGAAGCCGATGCCGTAGTAGACGTGGTAGCTGGTGCGCAGGATGAGGCTCAGGATCAACGCCCGCTGGGGTGACCAGCCCAGCTGTTCCAGGCGCACCAGGAGGTAGCCGTTGACCAACACCTCTTCGGCGATGGCGGTGGTGGCCGAGATGGCGATGCCGTACACCACGTAGTACGCCGGCACGTTGCCGACGGCCGTCTTGCTCACGAGCGAGGGGTGGCTCGTGAGGAGCGGCGTCAGGATGAGGATGAGCACGATCTCGGAGCCGAACGACGCGCCCATCAGTCCGAGGGCCGGCCACACATCGAGCCGAAGACTGGGACGCACCAGCCCGAGCGTCCGCGGCGGCTGCCCCGTCCGCCAGAGCAGATGGAGCGCCAACGGCACCATGGCCGCCACCGGGAGATAGGCCAGGATCCCGATGATCAGGTTGCCGACCGGATTGTCCTGGAGCAGGACGGGAAAGCGTGTCACCGGTCCGACGCCGTTCACGTGCTGGGCCAGCGCCACGACCGCGCCCATGACCACCGGCAGGAGGAAGGCGAGCATGACGAACCGGGTCTCCCACACCAGCGTTTTCCTGGTGGTCGGCTCGAGTCGGACCACGGCGGTCGGGGAAGGGCCGAACATCGGCGGCCGGGGCGAGCGGGTCTCCCGGGGCCGCCCCGACGTGGGGCAGGGAGGGGAACGGCGGGACCGATGGCGGCGGCGGGGCCGCCGGAAGGGGGGCGGCCGGAAGATCGGCGGGCGGAAGGGGGCGCCGGAAGAGGGGCGGGCGGAAGAGGCGCGGGCGGCGGGTCCGGCGGTGCCCACTCCGGAGGGGGTTGCCATCCGGAGGGGGTTGCCACTCCGGTGGTGGGGAGTCCCCTCCGTCGGCGTTCGACACTGCCGCTAACCCTAGGTCCGGCGCGATCTCATCGCGGGCACGGTCGTTCTGCGCAAGCCGAACAATGTCCTGGCGGCGTGGCGCTGAGGATCAGGGAGCGGTGCGGTAGCGCCAACCCCGCCATCGGCCCTCAGGGGCGACGGCCCACCGGCATGATGTCGCCCTGCCCCCATTGGCCCAACGAGTTCAGCTGGACACCGCCGTCGGTGGACTCGACGATCCGGTCCCCGCCCACATAAAGGGCGGTGTGGTACACGGTCGTCCAGTCGGTCTGGCTGGTGCCCCAGAAGACGAGGTCCCCGGCCGAGAGTTGGGCGGGCGTGACCGCCTGACCGGCCGTGTGGTACTGGTCGTCGGCCACCCGGGCGAACGTCACTCCCGCCGCCTGTTGCCACGAGGCCAGTGCCAGCCCCGAGCAGTCGTAGCCGACGGGCCCGTTCCCGCCCCAGATGTAGGGCTTTCCCAACTGCGCGAAGGCGAACAGCACGGCCCGGTCGCCGGGGGTCACCGGCTGGAACATGAGGCCGGCTGACGGGGGTGCGCCCTGGGCGCTCCCGAAGGGGTACATCGTGCCGTTCTGGTCCTCAATCCAGTAGCCCTGGCCCGACTGCGTTGGGCACGATCTTCTCGGCCGGATCGGTGAGCGGCGTCGGCGGCCGTCGAGCCGTAGAAGGCGGCGTCGCCGAAGGTGAAGATGCCGCCGTCGCGCGCCATCAACCAGTAGCCGCTGGCCGTCGGGGGTGGGCGCCATGGCCGCAATGGGCTCGTTGAGAACGAGGGCGCCGGTCGAGCCGTAGAAGGCGGCGTCGCCGAAGCTGAAGATGCCGCCGTCGGAGGCGACCAGCCAGTAGCCCTTGCCGTCGGGCGTCGAGGCCATGGCGACGATGGGTTTGTTCAACGCCAGCGCGCCGGTCGAGCCGTAGAAGGCGGCGTCGCCGAAGCTGAAGATGCCGCCGTCGGAGGCGACCAGCCAGTAGCCCTTGCCGTCGGGCGTGGAGGCCATGGCGACGATGGGCTTGTTCAACGCCAGCGCGCCGGTCGATCCGTAGAAGGCGGCGTCGCCGTACGTGAACACCCCGCCGTCGCTGGCCACCAGCCAGTACCCCTTGTCGTCGTTGGTCGGCGTGATGGCGACGATGGGATGGGCGAGCGGCAGTCCCCCGGCCGAGCCGTACGCACCGGCGTTGCCGAAGTTCCACACGTTGCCTTGCGCGCTGGCCAACCAGAAACTGGTCGAGAGGAGGCCGGTCGACGAGGTGCCCGCACCGGTCGGCGACAGCTGCGGCACCCGTCCCGGCCGGCGGGCTCGCCGCGGCCACCGCAGCCGAGCCGAGGCAGCCCGACGCCAGAGACCAGAACCGCGCCCAGCACGAGGCCACGAAGGAATTTCTGCACTGCTACCCCTGTCCCGTCAGCCGCAGCCGCCATGAAGCAGGACCACGGATCGCCAATGCACGCGGGTCGCACGCCCTCATCGGGACGCAGGTCATGTCACCGGGTGCGCCGGCAACCTACCAATCGACTCTCTCAATCAGGGTGCAATCAGGTTGCGGCTGATTTTTCTCGCGTGACTCCGGCGTCTCGCGTTCCGTGGCGCGGTCAGCGGTGCGCGAGAGCGGTGCGCTGTGCGTCGTGCAACGGTGCTCAGCGCTCAGCGGCACGCAGTCACTTGGGCAGTGCGTCGACCGCCGCCTGGTCGAGCACGAGCTCGCCGGCGGCCAGGTTCTCGTCCAAGTGCTCCAGTGAAGACGTCCCCGGGATCAAGAGGACATTGGGCGCCAGGTGCAGCAACCAGGCCAGCGCCACCTGGGCCGGCGTCGCCCCGAGACGGCTGGCCGTCTCTTTGACCGCCGGCGCGCCGAGGACCGGGTTCTGCGGGTGGAAGGCCGGATCCCAACGGGAAGAACGGCACGTAGGGAACCCCGTCGGCCAGGCAGGCGTCGAACACCGCCTGGTCGGAGCGGTCGGCCAGGTTGTAGGCGTTCTGGACGCAGGCCACCTCGGTCCGGGCCCGCGCCTCGGTCGTACTGCTCGAGGCTGGCGTTGCTGAGCCCGATGCCGGCGATGAGACCCTCGTCGCGCAGCGCGATCATCTCGTCGAGCTGGTCGGCGAAGGGCACGTCGGATTCGGGATGGCGGCGCAGGTTGACCACCGGGATCTGGTCCAGTTCGAGGGATCGCAGGTTGGCCTCGACTCCGGCGCGCAGCTCCTCGGGGCGTTGCGCACCCAGCCACTCACCCTTGTCGTTGCGGGCCGCGCCGACCTTGGAGACCAGCACGAGGTCATCGGGGTAGGGATAGAGCGCCTCGTGGAGGAGCTCGTTGGCCACGTCGGGCCCGTAGAACTGCGCGGTGTCGATGTGATTGACGCCGGCCTCCACGGCCCGGCGGATGACGGCCAGGGCAACGGCGCGGTCTTTCGGGGGGCCGAAGACCCCCGGTCCGGGCAGTTGCATGGCGCCGAACCCCATGCGACGGACGGGGCGGTTGGCAAGAAGGACGGTATCGCTTGGCATGCCGCCCATACTGGCCCAGCTCAAGGCTCCAGTTTGAATCCCGCCGAGTTCACGAGGCGCTCGCTCGCACTCCACAGGCGTTGCGCCTGCGCGTTGCTCCGGGCCTGCCGGCTCATGTGACCCGGCTTGCGGCGTACCCAGTAGTGCCCGGTCACCCCCTCGACCTCGGGGGACGTGGCGAGGATACACCGACGTCCTGGCGCCGGCGGACGGGCTTATCTCGAAAGGCGCGGACGAGCCTGTTACCGAGCCCCATCAGTCCGCCCATGTCACCGTCCATGCCGAAACCGCTGCGCACCGGGCCCGGATGGACGGCATTGACGGTCACGCCGGTGCCGGCGACGCGGGCGGCCAACTCACGCGTGAACAAGATGTTGGCCAGCTTGGACCGGCCGTAGGCATCCATGGTGGCGTAGCGCTTCTCGCTCTGCAGATCGTCGAAGCGCATGCCGCGCCAGGCTGCATGGTGGCCGACCGACGAGAGGTTGATGATCCTCGACGGGTGCGCTCTCGGTGAGGCGGGCCAGGAGCAAACCGGTCAAGAGGAAGTGCCCGAGATGGTTGACCCCGAACGTCTGCTCGAAACCCTGCGCCGTCTCCTGGCGTTGCGTCCATATCCCGCCTGCGTTGTTGATCAGCACGTCGAGTCGGTCCCATCGGGACAGGATCTCGTGCGGCGGCCTCGCCCACCGAGGCCAGGTCGGCGAGATCGAGCGCCACCACATGCACGTCGTCGATTGCCGGTCCGCCGCTTGACTCTCGGGCCGCGGCCGCTCCGCCTTCTCCTGGTTGCGACAGGCCAGCACCGTGGTCGCCCCCAGTGCCGCCACGCCCACGGCCGTCTCCTTGCCGATGCCGCCGTTGCTGCCCGGTGATGACCACGACCTTGCCCTGCATGCTCATGACGGATCCGCTTTCGGGGTCGGGACGGACGTGGCGAGGCCGACGTACGGCGACGTGTCACGTCAGGTCCCCGCAGGTTAGGGCCTGCTTTCCGTCGAGCGGCCGGTTCGGCATGCGCCGCCCTGATACAGCCCTGCGCCAGAATGGCCCCGTGAGCCCCTCTGACGCCTTCGAACCCACACTCTTCGACAACGACGAGCCCCTTGCAGCGCTCGTCCCCGGTCCCGCCGAGCCGCCGGACGCCACGACCCGACCCCCGGCCGGAAATGACAGATCACGGCCGAATCCGCCGACAACGCCGACGACGCCCGCCACGCCCCCGGGCTGGCCCGAGGTGGAGGTCCGGGTCAGTGCCCGGCGCCGCAAGACCTCGGAGGCCCGGTGGGTGGGTGGCCGCATTGTGGTGTCGTTGCCGGCCCACCTCTCCGGCGAGGCCCGGGAGAAGACGATTGCCTGGCTGGTCGATCGCCTGGTGGCCAAGCACCCCCTCCGGACCGCCATCGGCGACAGCTGAGCTCATGGCGCGCGCCGAGGCCCTGAGCGACCGCTACCGGATCGGCGCCCGCCCCACCTCGGTGCGCTGGGTCACCAACCAGATCGCCCGCTGGGGTTCGTGCTCGTATCACTCAGGGGAGATCCGGATCTCCCACCGCCTGCGAGCGGTGCCCGAGTGGGTGCTCGACGCCGTGCTCGTCCATGAGCTGGCACACCTGGTCCACCCGAACCACTCCCCCGCCTTCCATCAACTGGCGAACAGGTACCGGCGCCATCACGAGGCCGGCATCTTCCTGGCCGGCTACGGGTTGGGACTGGCGGCCGAGCCGGAGTAGCCCGTAGGCAGCGGAGTCGAGCACCGCGCGGCCTCAGACCGGTTCGTCAGCGAGCATGCGACCGAGGCGGCGCAGGCTCTCGTTGGCCCCACCGAGCGTCAACTCGATCTGCCGGGTCAAGAGGAAGAAGCGGTGCAGCGGGTAGTCGCGGTCCACGCCGACCCCGCCATGGAGGTGCGCCGCCGCGTGCACGACACGCTGGCCCCCTTCGGCCGCCCAGTACTTGGCCACGGCCACCTCGGAGGAGGCGGGCAACCCGGCCGACAGCCGTGAGGCGGCCTGCCACGCCGTGAGGCGGATGGCCTCGGTGTCGACATAGGCATCGGCCGCCCGCTGCCCGACCGCCTGAAAGGTGGCGATGGGCCGGTCGAACTGCACCCGCGTCTTGGTGTACTCGCCGGTGAGCGCGAGGGCGGTCGCGCAGGCGCCGGCCTCCATGACGCACAGGGCCGTGGTGGCGAATTCGGTGATGGACGGTGATGATGGCGGCGCCATCGGCCCCGTCGCCCGCCCAGCAGGCGGTCGGCCGCCGACCGTGACGCCCGCTCAGCTCGATGATCGCCTCGGGTCGGCCGGTCGTGGTCGTCTGCGCGGATCAGCTCGAGCCCGTCGGCGTCGGCGTCGACGATGAACACGCCGCTGCCGGCGGCCGCTCCGTCGGCCGCGATGCGCGTGGCCGGAACGAGGATGGCGTCGGCCACGAATGCCGCCGGCACGCAGGCCTTGGTTCCCTCGAGCACCCAGGTGCCGTCGGCCTGGGCCGTCGCCGTCGTCGTCGGGGTCGTCCCACCGGGGAGGATGATTTCGCCCACCAGTTCGGCCATGGCCGCGGTGAGGATGGTGTCGCCGCTGCTCACGCCCGGCAGCCACGCCTGCCGTTGCGCCGGCGGTGCCGAACTGGGCGATCGGTGCGGCGCCGTAGATCATCGTCTCGACCACGCGGGACGTAGGCCGCGGTGCGACCGGCGGCCTCAATGACCAGGCAGGCGGCCACGAAGTCGAGCCCGGCGCCGCCGTACGTCCTCGGCGAGGTGCGATGCCGAGGAGGCCGGCATCGGCCAGCTCGCCCCACAGGGGGCGGTCGATGGGGCCCTCTTCGGCGCGGCCGCCTGCTCGATCTCCTTGAGGCGCTCATGCGTGACGCGCTCGGTGAAGATCCGGCCGGCCAGTTCGCGGACGGCTTCCTGCTCTTCGCTGTAGGTGAAATCCATGTGTCGTTAGCTCTTTCTGTGGGCTTAGCGGGACCGCGGCATGCCGAGGCCGAAGATGGCGATGAGGTCGCGTTGGATCTCGTTGGTGCCGCCGCCGAAGGTCAGGATGATGATGGAGCGGGCGTGCATCTCGAGCCGGCCGGCGAGGACCGCAGCGGGCGAGCCCCGGGTGAGATAGCCGGCCTGGCCGACGAATTTCCATCAGGGCACGGAACGGCCCGCAGGTAGAACTCGGTGCCGAATACCTTGATCGATCGAGGCGTCGGCCACGTCGAGCTGGCCCTGCGTGGCCTGCCAGGCCACCTTCCAGTTGATGAGCCGCAGGAACTCGAGCTCGGCATAGACCCGGGCCAGATGCTCCTGCACCCACTCCTGGTCGATCACGCGGCGGCCGTCGGGCAGCTTGGTCGCCTGCGCCCAGGCCCTCACGTCCTGGAGCGACCGCTCGACGATCCCGGGTGCGCACAGCGTCACCCGCTCGTGGTTCAGCTGGTTGGTGATGAGCTTCCAGCCCTCGTTCTCGCCGCCGACGAGGCTGGTGGCCGGGACCCGGACGTCCTCGAAGAAGGTGTAGTTGATGTTGTGGTCGCCCTAGCAGCTTCATGGGGACCACGCGGATACCGGGCGTGTCCATGGGGACGAGGAACATGGAGATGCCCTTGTGCTTCGCCACGTTCGGGATCGGTCCGCGTGGCCAACCAGATGTAGTCGGCGTCGCCGGCCAGGCTGGTGAAGATCTTGGAGCCGTTGATCACGTACTCCTCGCCGTCGCGTTCGGCCTTGGTGACCAGGGAGGCCAGATCGGTGCCCGAGTTGGGCTCCGTGTAGCCGATGCAGAAATGGATCTCCCCGGCCAGGATCTTGGGCAGGAAGAACTCCTTCTGCTCCTGGGTCCCGAACTTCATGATGGTCGGGCCGACGGTGTTGATGGTCAGCATGGGCACCGGCGCCCCGCTGCGCATCGACTCGTCGAAGAAGATGAACTGCTCGATGGCCGAGCGGCCCTGGCCACCCCACTCCTTGGGCCAGCCGATGCCGAGCCAGCCGTCGGTCCCCATCTGCTTGACCACCTTGCGGACGATGGGCCCGATGCCGCCGGCGCTGCGACAGCTCGGCCTCCACCTCAGGGGTGAGGAGGTTCTGGTAATAGGCCCGCAGCTCGCTCTTCAGCGCCTGCTGCTCCTCGGTGTACGCGATCTCCATGGTGTCCCTCCCCGGGGCTGCCTCGTGACGTCACCCCACTTCGGCTGCCGCACGTCTGCCGGCTCCGACCGGGGTCCGGGGCAGTACAGAGCCCAGTAGAACACGTTACAGTCGCAGTCCGGCGGACGGCCAATGCGGTCGAGCCGACCACCCGGTGCGCTACCAGCCGGTAACCTGCTGTCGGCCTCGGGCGCGACCCGGGGAAGTCCGAACCGAGGAGCTGTCATCATGCCTGAAGCAGTCATCGTCGCCACCGGTCGCACCCCGATCGGACGGGCCGTCAAGGGCTCGCTGGTCGAGTGCCGCCCCGACGACCTCAGCGCTCTGGTCATCCGGGCCGTTCTGGCGAAGGTGCCCCAGCTGAACCCGACCGACGTCGAGGACGTCCTCCTCGGCTGCGCCCAGCCGGCCGGCGAGGCGGGATACAACATGGCCCGGGTGGCCGCCATCCTGGCCGGCCTGGACAACGTGCCCGGCGCCACCGTGAACCGCTACTGCTCGTCGTCGTTGCAGACCATCCGCATGGCCGCGCACGCCATCCGGGCCGGCGAGGGGGACGTCTTCATCGCCGCCGGCGTGGAGACGGTGAGCCGCTTCATGAACGGCGCCTCGGACACCGGGCCGCACAACACCGCCTTCGCCACGGCCGAAGGCCGGACCGCGGAGCGCACGCCGGCCGCCACCGAGCCCTGGACCCCGCTGGCCGGGAGCCTGCCCGACATCTACATCGCCATGGGCCAGACGGCGGAGAACGTGGCCGAGTTCGAGAAGGTCAGCCGCGAGGAGCATGGACGAGTTCGCCGTCCTCTCCCAGACCCGCGCCGTGGCGTCGCAGGAGAACGGCTTCTTCGAGCGCGAGATCATCCCGGTGACCCTGGCCGACGGGACCGTCGTCACCAAGGACGACTGCCCCCGGCCCAGCACCACGCTCGAGGGACTGGCCAACCTCAAGCCGGTCTTCCGCGAGGGCGGCACCGTCACGGCCGGGAACGCCTGCCCGCTCAACGACGGCGCGGCCGCGGTCATCGTCATGAGCGACACCAAGGCCAAGGCGCTGGGGATCACCCCGCTGGCCCGGATCGTGGCCAGCGGCGTGACCGGACTGAATCCCGAGATCATGGGCCTGGGCCCGGTGGACGCCTGCCGTCAGGCGCTGGCGCGGGCCAACATGACGATCGACGACATCGACCTGGTGGAGATCAACGAGGCCTTCGCGGCCCAGGTGATCCCGTCGGCCAAGCACTTGGGCATCAGCTGGGACAAGCTGAACGTCAAGGGCGGTGCGATCGCCCTCGGCCACCCTTTCGGTCAGACCGGTGCCCGCATCATGACCACCCTGCTCAACGCGCTGGAGGACACCGGGCAAGACCTTCGGCCTCGAGTCGATGTGCGTCGGCGGCGGCCAGGGCATGGCCATGATCGTCGAGCGGCTCAGCTAAGCCGCAACCGGGGCCGACGCTCAGGTGCCGCGAGGCGGCCGAGCCCCGGGCGTCAGCCCCCGAGGGGTCGCTCCCCGGCCACGTCGTAGATGATGATGCTGGCCGACTTCGGCGCCACGGCCCGGCCCGTGGGCGGTGGCTGGTTCCCCATGGCGGCCAGGTGGGCATCGAGGCTCGCCTGATCTTCCCAGCGCTCGAAGAGCACGACCCGGCCGGGATCGATCGGGTCGGCACTCAGGGGTACTCGAGATTGCCCGGCTCCGCCCTGGAGCCGCGCATGGCGTCGTGGCGGCTCGCCAGGAACTCTTCGCGCTGGTCGGGCTCGACCTCGAATGACCCTGCGACAATGACCACGTTCTCCTCCTCCGTTGCGTCCGGCCGACGTTAGCGGCC
>CAVQDR010000004.1:0-1296603 GCA_963711325.1 uncultured Acidobacteriota bacterium
CAGCTCACCTACACGGTGCCAGCAGCGGTCACCGACCTGACGATCCAAGGTGCCACGACAGTGAGTTGCACCGGAACAGCGGGGACTTCGGGCTATTCCTGCACCGCCTCCGACAACACAGTCATTGGGGACTCTTACCCAAGCAACAATTCGCTGCTCAGTCATCACTCTCGGCGCGGCCAGCACGTATTTCCGCATGACCGGGATGACCTTCCAAGGCGGCAACATCGGAAGTACGTCGAATAACAAGTGGAACTGCATTGTGAATTTTAGCGGTGCTTCGCAGAACTTTCGGGTAGATCACTCCCATTTTAACAACACTACATATTCTCCTGCGGCTACCTCCTCGATGGTCCGCATTGGCGGTTCCATCCAAGGCGTCATGGACCATAACGTAGTTGACCTTGGAAAGCAACACATCGGACGCGAATGGATTCCAAGCTTTCAATCATCGGGGATTCGATCGGAAACGGAGACGGCGCTTGGGCGACCCGACGGGTTGGGGAACAGTCCGCATTCCTATTCATGGAAAACAACCAATTCAACGGCGGGTACCCGAACGATTGCAACGATGCCGGGGCTTTCGTCATGCGTTACAACACGTTCAACGATGCAGCGACATCGGTACAGACCCACGCCACGAAAAGCGCCGGCTGGCCCAATTCGCGGTTGCCGAGAATACGAGTACTACCACAATTACATCAGGACCGTGGTCTCCCGAAGGGGATGCTGCACGCGGATCTAAGGGCGGTCCGCCCTTGTTTGGGGCAACACCATGGCGCCGCAACGCGATATTATCGCTCTGGGCAGGCGGTACAGACCGCCACAGCGGTGATCAAACGGAAACAAACACTCCCAACGGCTGGGGCTATTGCGGCACAGCTGATTAACAGCAACGGGTAGGCTCAGTTGGGACGGCAATTCGGACTACTTGCGCTCGGCTATCCTTGTCTTGATGGGCTGGACGGGGACAGACTACGCAAGCTCTAAATGGCGCGAACTACCCCAATCGGCTTAACTCCTCGACGGGGACCATGGCCTGGCCTCATCAGTATCTTGAGCCGATATACCTGTGGATGAACTCGTTCGGATCGGCGCTACCATATCTAAATCCGCGACACCAGCACTGCGCAGAATATAGATATTTTCGTTGATAATCCCGGCTTCGACGGACGACAGGAACAGGTAACGGGTTGCTCTCTGCGCGGCCCTTGGTCTGCGTGCCAGGACCGGGCGGAACCTACTACACAAGTCCGACGGGATCCTACGGCGTTGCGTATTTCGCGACTGATGCCAACGGCGGAAATGGCGAATTCTACGTCTGCACGTCGACGAACACTTGGACCCGATCTACGAGCCGTATACTTATCCGCATCCTTTGGTTGCTGGCACCACGGGCACTTCTCTGCCTGCTCCAACCAACTTGAGCGCGAGCCCTCAGTGAGCCAGCCTTGTGTGGCAAGTTAAGAGGCGTTTAGGCTGGCCGGGTGGCCCATCCGAGACCTTTGTGCAGATGTAGCGAATATCCTTCGCGAGTAAGTCGTTGTTTCACGCTCTCCAGCATGGCCCAGCCTCCGTCGATATCGTGATACTCGAACACGATATTCCGAACACGACTGAACACATCGGCCGGGGTGCTCTCCAGAATTGCGTATTCTCCGCCCTCGACGTCTATCTTCAATAGATCGACGCTTTCGACGGCATGGTCCTGAAGGAGCTGGCCTAAGGAGATTCCCGGAACCGCGCTCAATGGCTGTTCGCTTGTAACGTGCGCGGAGACCATACTCTGGTATTCGTCAGGGGCATCAATATTCATCATCGCGTTCCCGCCATCCGCGTAACCGCCTTGTTCACGGGCTCGATCCGATCTTGGTAGGCATTGTTGGCAATGTTCTTGAGAGCAGTGCCCAGTTCCGCGGCGAGGGCTCGCAAACAATGACTTTGCGCGCGTTGAGGCGCTTCACCGCGTACAAGGCAAAGTCGCCGATAAAACCACCGACATCTATAACAACCGGATTGGAGGGAAGAGCAGATCGCGACCGTAACAATCGTCCAGAAAGATTTCAGCGATGGTCATCGCGTCGCCGTAGTTCTGCCTCATTGAAATGGTAAGACCGTCCTTCGTGCGGAGATCGACTGGCTCGCGAGGCCCCGTGCCCGTGCGTGCGAAGGGCGTTTCTGAAATCTCCGACGTTCACAAAATATCGCTCTGCGCCCCTCGAAACCCGGCGGGCGTGGTACTCCTCCCGTGCCGCGCAGTAGAGCCGTCGCGACAGACTGTTCGCTGTCAAAATTTTTCGCACAGTGTTATTCATTTTGTATTCTCCATCGGACGTCGACTCTGACCGCGAAACGAACTGTAGAACGAGGCCGCACAACGAATTCAATCCCGTTAGGCTGAGCTCGCACCTTAATGTGCAACATCTTCGGCGGCGGCATGTCCGGTTTCGGCCCTCGTCGCGACGGCCCATTGCAGGACTCGAGTGGTGGCCTGCGCCTTCGCATCCCAAGTCAGGCATTCCCGCACGTACGCCATTCCTTGCTGCCGCAATTGCTCGAGCCGATCCCGATCGTGAGCCAGCTCCGTGAGAATCTTTTCCATCTGCGCCACAATATCATTCTCATTCGTAAGAGGAACTTTGTAACCGACTTCGGAATTGACGATATCTCCCGGGCCGCCGAAATCGGCGACCACAGGCACGGCGCCACTGGCGAGAGCTTCGAAAACGATGCCGGCACCGTTGTCGCGAAGAGATGGAAACACCAACACATCCGCGGACTCGCAAGCGCTTGAGAACTTCCGCATGGCTGATCCAGCCACAGAAGGAAACATCCTTCTCGATCCCAAGGGATTTCACAAGCTGCTCGAGGTTGCTGCGCTCCGGGCCATCGCCGACGACGGTAAAGGGGCCAAATCGCTTCGCAAGAGGGGAGCGGCCGCACGCAAAGCAAGATCGCAAGCCTTCCGGGGAACCAAGCCGCCCACGAAAATCAGGTCAAGTTTCGCGCCGGGCTCCGGATTGCGCGTGTCCGGTAAGCACAACGACTCAGCGATGCCGGGCTCCGGGACAAAAAACACTTTGTCGCTGATATTTCGCGAACTCGGAGCATACGTCTGGGACGAAGCGGCAATGATCGCTGTCGCGTAGCGATAGGTGGAGCTGAGCGAAAGGCAGATATCGATACAGATTCCTGCAGATTGGAGATCCATTCCTTTTGGTTTCGAGCTGGCCAAATCCTGGAGGCCAGGGCAATCCACCGTTGAGTGGCCCGAGCACAAACGGAATGGGGCCTTTGCGCAGGAAGAAGGCGAAGGGGCTGGCAAGACTCGGCGACATCGGCAGGACGCGCAGAACGACATCCAACTCGCCCGCAAAGATGCGTTTCTTCAATTGCCGCCAGGCGTACCATTCAAAGGCAAGAGAAAAGGGATAAGCGAAAGCGGTCAGCACCTGGGTGTCGTAGTTGTATTTGAAGATCCTGCGCAAGATCCATGCATAGATGCGCTCGAGCAACGGCATCCTGACTACTTCGATGGAGTGAAACGGCGCACCTTCGTCTGCGCACGTTTTCTTCGACGGGCGATCCAATCACCAGACTCACGTCATGGAGCTTGGCAAGCGCCGCGGCATGACAATAGGTGACAAACGGAATGCTGACGCGTTTTGGATCAGCATCTGGCGCCAAAACCAAAACTCGCAAGCGGCTCACGATGTTCTCCTTCTGAGATGAAATTCAACCCACGCTCCAGAGCTCGGTGAGATCGAGCAGTTTAGGCATTGATGGCGGCCTGGATTTTGACTTCGGTTCGGACGGGCAGAAATCGTGAAGCAGGCGATACAGTTTCAGTGATGGGCTTTAGCCCCCGGCTGAAGCGCGATCACTCCAACGATATAAAGCGCGAAAAATATCAAGAGAATCGGACAACCATTCTGCACGAACGCGTCCGACGCACCGGTCCCGGCAGCAAAATCGGGGAGAACTCTGATGATCAGAGCGGTTCCCAAGCCCGCCAAAACCGATGCCGCAAAAAATTTCCAGATGGCGGCGAATATCGGCCCAATACCCAGGCCGATCGGCTGTCCGGCGTACCAGAAGCCGGGAAACATCAGAAGGAAGTACGAAACCGTCCAAGCCAAGGCAATTCCGGAAGGGCCCCAGTGCAAGCCAGCAAGAACAGGCTCGCAGTACATACAAACTCCAACAAGCCCCAGCGAAACCATCGCTCCGGGCGGCCGATCGAAAGATGAACCCATCCATGGGTGTTATACAGCAACATGACGCCGATTCCCGGGCCGAACAAAGCGAAGATTCGGCCAGCCTCGTCCCAGCCCGGCCCAAGCAGAAAGCGAATCAGATCCTTTCCCACCAAAGCAAAATCGGCTCCGACGCCCATCCCCACCAGCGCCAAAACCGCGATCGCCCGCAGAAAGTAGCGCTGGAATTGTTCGCGATTGCCGTTGACCCGGCTCAGGGTGCTCACGACCACAGCGGAAAGCGGCGCTAACAATTGCGTTTCCGGCAGAACAAACAAGTCGTAAGCCTTCTTATAAAATCCAAGCGACTGAGCGCCGTACCGCCAGCCAACGAGAAGATTGTCGGTGTTGCGGGTCGAGTAGCTGAAAGCAAAATGTGAATAGACGTTCATCGCGAACTTCAGTCCTGAACCGGTGCCTGGGGCGCGGCCCGGCCGACTCGGTATCCAGCGGCACATCAACCAAGCACCCGCTGCCACGACTGACTGTCTGCGCCACAATACCCCAGACCAGCGCCCAGTAGTGCCAGCCCGCCAGCGCCAAGCCGATAGAGACAATCACTAAGAGCAGCTGCCCGGCAAAATTGATGATTGCCGTGGTCCTGAAACTGCATGGCGCGCTGCAGCAGACCCATAGTGAATCCACCCAAGGCAGCCAATCCCAATCGTCAGCGACATGCCCGCGGTTACCTGAGCCACGGCGGGGTTGTGATAGAAAAGCGCCAGCAACGGACCCGAGCCGGCGAACACTACAGTCAGAAGCGTACCGATGCCCAGTTCAATCCAAAAAAGATTGCTCGCGAGGGAGTGCGGTAAGTTCCTCGCGCTGCATGATCAATTCCGTGAATCCATTCATCCCGAAGCTGCGAAACAGCAGGCTGAACGTGGTGACCATGGTCACGATCCCAAAATCAGCCGGAGTGAGCAGCCGGGCCAGGATCGCGACTGACCCGATCTGCACAACGAAGTTACTCGCCTGACCGGCAATCGCCACCCCGGCGCCGCGAACCGCGCTGCGGCGCAGTCCTTCGCCCGGGGCGATCGGGTGGAAGGTGCCGTCAGGCTGGAAAGGTATCAAGTTGCATCCTGTTGGCGCGTCTCGACATCAAACTGGTTTTTTCGCCGACCGGCGTTGCAGATACGAACTTTCTTTGAGGAGTCTGGCATTGCCGACCGCTCAAAACGGGCACCGGGGGAGCTTGACCTCCAAGCAGGCCGTGCGCCACGGCGCTCGAACCGATCACGCCAAGAAGCAGAAAGATCCACGACGGGGTGAGAATCCGGAAGCCAGCCTCGGTTACGCCATAAAACGTGGTGGTCGCTATGCAGGCGAGCAGCAGGCTCGCCAACTCAGGATTGTGCTGAAATGCCTCGCTGGCGGAGCGATATCCGCTGATTAGAATCAGCACCAGCAGGCTCACGCCGATCCAGCCCAGGTCCAAGTAGATTTGCAGATAACCGTCATGCGCCGAGTTGAGATTGTGGAGATCCCTGAATCCCCGAAGCTGCAAGCAGCTATTTACGCGAAGTGCGTTGGCATTCCAGAAACTTTCAAAACCGCTGCCGATGATCGGGTTTCCGGCCGAAGCAATCGAGCAGGCCCAGATGTCCGTGCGACCACTGAGGCCGCCGCCTCTGCCGAGTGATTCCGAGACGGCGGACCCGCCTCCGAGGAGAAGAGCGAGGCCTCCGCCGAGAACTACCGCCAAGGAGAGGGCGAGGACTCTGGCGGGGCGATTTTTGAAAAAGTTCATGCTGGTGGCGAACATGAGACCGGCGCCGAGGAGGAAGCAAGTGACCGAGGTAGCGGAATGCGCTATCTGCAATAGGTAGATGCCGAAGCCGAGCAGGGTAAGCTGGGCCATCAGCTTGCGACCGCGATGAGGTTCATCTTTGTGGTTGAAGAGCCAGCGCACGTTCCAAAGCACGCCGAGCGAAATGACGAAGACGATGAGGCCGAGGTCGTTCTTGTTGGTGGTTACGCCGACGTTCATGGGATTTCCATCTGGGTCGTAATCCGCGCCCGGTGACGGCGTAACGGATCATGAAGACGGAAAAGGGAAACAGAATGAAGCCGACGCGAGAATAGAGTCGACGCAGGGCGGCGATCGGCTGGGCATCGGTCAAGATGAGAAGCACCATGACCAAGTCGCCGACAGCTTTGGTCCAGCGCTTGAAGGAGGGCTCATGGAAGGGCGACCACGTTACGCTGAGAAGGCAGTAGATAAAGTAGACGGTGATGGGACCGCTGAGCGCGAGATAAGCGCTGGTTATCTTCTTGCGATGCAGCAGAACTAGAATGCCGAGGAAAAGAAGCGCCGCAAAAATGGCTGCGTCGATGGGGCTTCCGTTCAGTGTGGCATCGAGGACGTTTGCGCTTGTGCCTCCCATCCCCAGCCACAAGGAGACCGGTCTGGAGCCAACGATCCAGAGCCAGATGACGGGGAGCCAGAGGGCTGGCGAGGTGCGGACGGAGTTGTCGCGATTGAGGAAGAAGAGGCCGGCGACTCCGACGGCAAAAATTAGGAAGGCTAGGTTCGGATTCATTTTTTGGCAATTCTAGAGGTAGCGCATCGGTTGCAGGGTTGATTTTAGGCTTCGCGAATGGCGGTTCTGAACAGCAACAGTGCCCTTTGGCGTAGCGCGTGACTGAGCGATGCAAGGTCCAGGGTCGCTGGCTTACGGAAGCTTGCCCTCTGCCACCAGTCGTCGAATGACGAGGTTTGCGCCGAACTGATTGAGGTGATTGTCGTCGTCCATCATGGGGATTTTGTGGGCGGTGTCGGCGTATTCGGCGCAGCCGCTGGCGGTGCAGAGTTCCTGGTACAGCGAGATGTAGGGAACGTGCCAGAGATTTTCAGCCATGTCCTGCATCTTGGCATCGAGGGCGGCGTTGGTATTCACGCGATGCTGGGTCGCGAAATTCGGTTTGTTCCAGGCGATGGAATAGGCCAGAAGCCTTGGCAGCGGGGCGTCATATTCAGGTACAGGCCCAAAAACCGTGACTGGTATGTTGTGCTGCTTGGCCCAGGCGATGGTGGTGGTGAGTTCGGGTAACTGATTTTCAGTCCATCTTCCAATCATGAAAAGGCCTTCAACCGGATGAGAGGGGAGATAGGTCTGAAAGATGTAGGCCGTCATTTTCTGGCAGTCGCGATGATTTTCCGAATGAAGCAATGGAGGGCAGTCGAACGTGCTGGCTTGCATGACATTGGCATCGGGAAGAGCCGAAGCGAGAGCGGACCACATCATGGCCGAGTGGCTGTCGCCGATTAGCAGGTAGTTGTTCTTCTTGCCGGTGTTGTCCTGATGCAGGCAAAGATCATAGTTGTATTTTTCGAAATGATAATCCGATGTGAGAAAGCATCCCGTGCGGACGATTTCTTCGCTGTCGTGATGTACCGTTGCGATTTCCAGCGCGTCGGGCGGGAAACGGCTTTCGAATCCTTTGGCGAAGACGGTCCACGAAGAAAAACCGATCAAGATGACCATGACTGCACCGGCGAGCGCAAAGAGCGGCCGGCCAGCTAGACGCAACGGGCCGCTGCGGAAGGGACGTTCGACGAAGCGCCACGAGAGAATGCCGAACACCATCGAGAGCACAACTTCCACCAGCATGTCGAGTCGATGCTCGGGCAACAAAGCGGAGAGGCG
Source organism: uncultured Acidobacteriota bacterium (assembly GCA_963711325.1). Classification (GTDB taxonomy): domain Bacteria; phylum Acidobacteriota; class Terriglobia; order Acidiferrales; family UBA7541; genus Palsa-295. The sequence goes on from CAVQDR010000004.1 coordinate 7,910, forward strand.
CTGTGAGGCGATGGCACTGGTGCCGATGATGACGCCCATTTGCTGCAAGACGATGATGGGCCAATGCCACAAATATAAGGAGTAGGAGATCAATCCAATAAATACGACGGGGCGCCAGGAGAGGGCTTTTCCGATTGCAGACGAGACCGCTTTCCCCCGCACCGATTATCATCGCCGACCCGACACATGGAGCCAGCGCGCTAAGACCCAGGAAATAGCGTTTGCTCGGTGTAAAAAAGAATTGAGAATGCGATTAGCCCGATTCCGGCAAGCGTTGCGAGATTTCGCTGCCAGGCCGACTGCAGGCGTGGGAACATTCCCAAGGAAAGAAGGGTCCCTAGTAATAACTCCCAAGCCCGGGTGTAAATCATGTAGAAGGCCGTTTCTCGGCTATGGGAAACGACAACCGCGCTGGCAACCAAGGACGCACAGAACAGGACGATCACGGATAGGCGCAGTCGGGTGGCAAAGAACTTGCGAACCAGCATGAGGAAAAGAGGAAACAAAATATAAAACTGTTCCTCGACTGCCAGCGACCACGTGTGGAGCAAAGGGTATGAAGTCGGCGAATCAAAGTAACCGGAGTGTCGCCAAAAATAAAAATTCGACGCCGAAGCCGTGGCGGCCAGCATGGATTTGCTGTAGCCGACTAACTCAGCCGGCAGCAGATAAATAACCGCAACCACGCTAACCAGGGCCAACATTGCAAAAAGGGCGGGAAAAATGCGCCTTATTCGGCGTTCGTAAAATCCGATCACTGAGTAGCGCGCTTCACTGATCTCGGTAAAAACGATCGAGCTAATCAGATAGCCTGAAATCACGAAGAAGACGTCCACGCCAACGAAGCCGCCTTGAATTCCTCGCAAGCGGATATGAAACGCAAGCACGCTAAGGACGGCCACGGCCCGCAGCCCGTCAATATCGGCGCGATACTTCAGGGGAGTTCTGCCGGAAAGCGTTTTGTCCATGCCGCTGCCCGCCGGCGCTACGGGGCGTGGAGGCTTGGAACTTTCAAGGTTAGGGGCTTGATTATTTGGCATCGGGAATGCGGTACTCGCGGCTTAGGCGAAGACTGCTTTGTACAACCTATCTATGCTGGGGGCGGTTGCTCTTAGCCGGTCTACGACCTCCACGCTGATGATGGTAAGGGCGAACGCTGCGACGAAGGACAAACTCAATACCAGGTATTCGGAACCGACGTGACGAAGGCTCACTGCGAGGATTTGCAGAATCGCTATCTGGGATATGTAGCCAAAGAGCGAGTATTTCCCAAGCAAAATACACTCATTCCCTGCTGCGTTCGCGCTACTAACGCTGATCCCCGCTAAATAGATAACCATAAGACTTAGGGGCACGCCGATCATTTGTAACCAAAACGGGACATTCCAGATCGTTATTGCGACGACGTAACACACGTAGGCAAGCGCGAGGAGGAACGGATGCCGGACAAGATTGTTAATTACCGGAATGGGAACAAAACCAGCCAACACGCCGAGCAGTCCGATCGTAATTAATTCGACGTTGGCGCTCTCCAAGCCCATAAAACCAAATACCACGATGGACATCAGAAGTAAGGCGCACACAACCTGAAAGGTATATCGATAGAATCTGTACGGGATCATCAGCGCCCCTGACAACATGAGCAAATAGCTGATGGGCACTAAAATAGAGAAAGATACAAGCTTGGTTCCGACAATCGGAAAGTTACCGGATACCAAAATGGTGAAAATATTTTTCGGGTCTAGCAGATTTCCCTGTATGACGCCGGTGCCCGCAACCGGGACGATAAGCATTCGAGCGAGGTTAAGAGCGATGAATATGATCAGGAGCTTAAAGCCTCGGGTGATTAGTCGCTTCGGTAGCCTCGGGTCAGTGGCTTGGTACTTTGAGAGATACACATTTGAAATCATGAATCCGGTTACGAAGATGAACGATGGGGTCAAGAATCGAAGGTATCGGTAATACTCCCATTGAGGCCCGATGAAGTAATTTATCCAGTGATAGAGCACCATGATTAGAACGAGTGCCCCTTTGGTGAAATCTAGCGCGGGGATGCGCTGGGCTCTAGCCGAACTTGCAGTTCCCTGCGCGCTGGCGCTCGGTGAGGGACTGCTCGGTGCTTGAGCTGTGGTTTGGGAAGGCATGTTCCGATTCAGATCGGGGCTACTTCGGTACTAATTTCTGTTGTCTAAAAACAGACGGTGCGTCAGTTCGAGAGAAATTAGGCGGTGGATTTCCGTGGTGTAGTTGCGGTTGCCGCGCAGATGGGCGTTGACGATTTGCTCGACTCTTTTGCGCTCGATGTAGGGGCGGGCGAGGGAGCGCGAGCTGAGCAGCATCTCGCGAACGTAGTCGCGGAGGCGGCCGCGAAACCAGAGACGAAAATGATAGAGCTTATGGCGGCCGAGCCAGAGGCGCTCCAGATGAAGCGGTGCGAAGATGTGATCGACTTGGGCCACCCATTGGGGCATACCGTAGTCATAGGCGTATTCGGCTTTGAACAGGAATTCGAGGAGGGCGTGAAGGGCCGGGTTCTTCTGGTCGCCGAGGCCACGGTCCGTTCGTAACTGGGCCAACGCGGGATTTCCTTCGCGGATAAGCCGTACTCTGCCTTCTTCATTGACGGCAACCGGGCCGGGCGATTGGTAGATGGTGCGAACCAGTTCGTTGTCGAGATACGGCGTGCGCACACCTACTTGGGTCTGTTCTAACCCGAGAACTCCATAGTGGTGCCACGGAGATTGGCGAAAGGTGATGAATGTTACCGGGTGGCCCTGGCGGCTAGCGTCATACGTCTGGGTTGCTCGTTTGATCTCCGGTAACAAATCTTTCTGATATAACCCTTCGACCGGCTCAACGGCTTTGAACATCACCGCATGCAGAAGCATTTCGCTTCCGTAGGTACCAACCATCCGTATCGGCGCGAGTAGGCGCGCTTTTTCATTCAGGTACAAGTCCGGGGCGCGGCTGGTATCTACCGTTGCGTCGGTAAGATAAATCGTCCGCTCGGCGTAATGAGCAAATTGGGAGAGGAATTCTTCACCGGTCGGAATGGTTGTGTGGTGCTGCCCGCAAATCTCCGCTACTCGGCGAGCTAACTTCACATCCTCGTTATCGCGGTACATGCTGCCAAAGGTGTAGCAAGGCATCGTGTTTGGCGCAGGTTTCTCCCAAGCCATGATGATGCGGGTATCCAAACCTCCGGTGAGCGAAACGCCAATTTGCTCCTGGCCTGCAAAGTATCGCGGCAAATTTTTCACGAAAACGTCGCGTAGATTGCCGTAATACTCTTCCGGTTTGAGTGGCTCCAATTTCTCCCATTCACTCGGTTCAAAGTAAGGAGATTTTTTGTCTAACTTGCCGCCGCGGAAAGTCCAAGACGATCCGGGGGGCAGAACCTGGATGTCCGGGAAAAGCGTTCGATTCTCGAGCACGCATCCGCAGACGATGTACTCTCCGATGCCGCGCGGATCGGCAACCCCCAACTCCGGACGCACTTTGAGGATTGCTTTCGCTTCGGCCGCGAAGTAAAAGGAATCTTTTCCTTCGTGGTAATAAAGCCGTTGCAAGCCGTAGCGGTCGTTAAACAGTTTCGCCATTCCGCGAGTGCGGTCGGCGACTAGACCATGGAATCTGCCGTTCAGCTGCTTGGGGAAGTCCTGCTCATCCTCGTAACGGTGAATCAGATACGAAGGGGCATCGGAGTTGATCTGATGCCCAGCGGCCCGAAGCGCTTGAATCTTTCCTGGCTCAGGGAATTCTTCACCCGAAAATATCAGAGTCGCGTCGCCGCGCTCATTTTGCACCGGCATTTTCGCGGCGAACGCACCTTCCCGGCACACCCAGCCAACGTAGACGCCCAACGCGGGGTCGCTCCAAGTTCCGGCGGTATAAAATGATTCATGGCGCAGCGATTCGAGCATGCGATTGAGTTCACTCTGTGCCTCCCCCTGCGGCCGATTTGTGACGATCCCGACGATGCCTGGCACTAAGAATTCTCCTAGATGGAATCCGACTTCAATTCGAACTTTCTTTGGTACCACTTGCTACGCATACCGCGAAGTTTTTCGGTCCAGTCCGCGGGCAAGCGGTCAGTTAGACGTTGGTGTAAACGCATACTGAGAGCCACGGAGCCCCATTTGCTCAACGGTACGTAGTAACGGGGCAAATCGACGCGGGCAAAGGCGTTGCGTTCCTTGAACTCGCTCAGAGTGCTGGTGAGTTTTTTGCCGTAGGCAAACTGGGAGTACACCAGATACTGAACGCCTCGGTCGGCACAGGATCGAACGGCTTGAGCGACCAGCGCGTTCGTCGGTGCTTTGTCCCGGGCCGAGATCGCAGAGATGATGTGCATCATCCCGGCTTGCGTGCCGGTATCGTCCGTCACAAGTTTGATGAAGCCGACGAGTTTTTCGCCGTCAAACGCCCCGATGTAGACGCTTGAATCAAGCCAGGTGCCGCTCATCGCGTGAACCTGTTCGAGCGTCTTTCCGAAGTGTGGGAAACGCCGTCCCTGGCGGACCGGGACTTCGTTGTAAATCTCCCAGATGCCACGGGAGAGATTTTCGTCAAATGGCACTTCTCGAATCGAAAGGCCTTTCTTCTCGGCCTGCTTCGCTTTGTTTCGCGCTTTGAACCCGATCTGCTTGTTCCACCAGTGGTCGAAGGTGGTTACCGGAAGGACGGCCATGTTGTCCATTTCAAAGGGATACGGATAGCGCGGCGAGGTCTCCGGCAGCTTCTGCAGAAATGTAAAGAGATCGATACGCATGTCGGTCTCACGCAGGGCGGCGATAACCCGCGCAGGATCCTCTGGAAACTTGTAATCGTCTGCGTCGAGGCGTGCGATTCGGCATAGCCGACCACCGACCAGCAATGCTCGGTTATCAAATTTCAAATCTGTCATTCGCGAACCCATCTCGGCACACCTATCGATTGGAATAGCTGCTTCAAGCTACTTGAACTTTGCATTGTGATTTTAGCTGATGCTGGCCACGGCGCTTTCGTGGGTTCGGAGCCACTGTTCGAAAAGGACCAGGCTGAAGAGGATTTTGTGATTATCCTGGCGGCCGGACTTATGCAGGTCGAAGAGGGCGCGGACGCGCGCGGGACGGAGATATTGGTAAATCTCGGATTGGGGATCGAGGAGCGTGTCGGCCATTTTGTTATCGATGGCGTCCCGGAACCAATCGTCCACGACGTTGACGGCGAAGCCGCGTTTCTTGCGTTTTAGAATTGATTCTGGAAGATACGTTCCGGAGACCTGGCGGTGCAGCCATTTGCGCGAGCCGTTGCGGACCTTAAAGTTGGCCGGGAGGCGTTCTACGTATTCGACGATTTCTTTATCTACGAAGGGAACGCGGAGTTCCAGACCGTGAGCCATGGAAAGTTTGTCGGCGTACATCAGCAGTTCATCGGGGAGAGTGGATCGGACTTCCAAGAATTGGAGGCCACCCAATTCATCCGTGTGAGTCATTAGGCCGGCAAGATCTGCCCAAGAACCTAATATGAAATCGCCGGAGTTGGGAGCAAGTACCCCGTCTTGAAACAGGTCTTCGACTTGAGCGCCGGGCAAAATCGACAGCACGTTTTGGTAGCGGCGCATGCGATCGCTGATCGCTAGGGAATAAACGCCGCGCTTTAGAGTTTCGCTCCTCGGCAGTGCAGTCACAGCGGAAGAGATCGAGGTGCGCATCCAATTCGGCATCTGGCCCCATAGCGCGCCGTAACGGACGCCGAGGTGACGACGATATCCGCCAAACAATTCGTCGGGACCTTGGCCTACGAGCGCGACCTTAACGTCCTGGCGGGCTCGTTCACACACAAAATACATCGGGACGATGGAGGAGGCCGCGATCGGCTCTTCCAACACCGAGACAATTTTCGGGAGCGCTTGTTCAAAGATGGACCTGGTGATGCGAACGGAGGTGTGATTCGATCCTAAAATGCGGGCGGTTTCTGCACCGTCTTCCAATTCGTCATCGGCGTAACTTGAACCGTAACCCACCGTGTAGGTCGGCCAGGAACTTCCGCTCAAATTCATCAGCGCGAGCAACAGTGCGGAGTCCATGCCGCCGCTGAGCAGCAAGCCGACCGGAACGTCGCTGATGAGTTGGCGTTTAACTGCTTGTTTGTAGAGGGAAAGCAATTCCTCGCGGGCTTCTTCGGCAGGTTTGGCGGGAGAAAACGGGGTGGGGTCGAAGTTATACCACCGGCTGATTTCGTACGATCCGTTTTCTACGGTTAGTTTTGTTCCGGGCGCGAGCTTGTGAACGTCCTTCAGGATCGTAAATGGCGACGGAGTGAAGCGGTAGCGCAGGAATAGGTTTAGCGAATTCGGATCGATCTCCGCATGCCCGGGCATGGTGGCGCGGACGGCGCGCATTTCCGAGCCGAAATAGAGCGAGCCGTCCGCGATTCTGTAATACAACAACTTGATACCGAAGGCATCGCGGGCAAGAACCAAGCGTTTTTTTCGGACGTCCCAAATCGCCAGGCCGAACATTCCATTGAGACGATTCAGCACTTCGTCGCCCCAGTGCTTGTATCCGTGAATGATGACTTCCGTATCGGAATTGGTTTGGAATACGTAGCCGAAGCTTTTGAGTTCCTGTCTCAGTTCTTTAAAGTTATAAATTTCACCGTTGAAGACCACCCACACGGTTTCTTCGCGATTGGACATGGGCTGGTGACCGCCAGCCAGATCGATAATTGAAAGGCGGCGGAAGCCAAATCCGAGCGGACCGTCGAAATGGTAGCCCTCATCATCGGGACCTCGATGCGTGATGGACTTCGTCATCGCTTCGACGTCCGGACGCCGAACGGGCGCCTGGCTGGTGAAATTAAATTGTCCGCAGATTCCGCACATAGGGTCTGTCTAAAATCTCTCGTTTGGTGAGGCTGAGAGCGCCAGCTATTCCGAAAGTAGAGTGAATTTATTAATCGACTTAAAAGTTAGAAGCGATTTCACAATGACCTTGAGCTTGCGCATCTGTTCTCGGCGGTGAAAGGCCATCAGTTCATTCGAGACGGGTCTTTTCAGCCTGCGCATCGCAGCTGAGGTGTAGCCCAAACCCAGTGCAATGCCGTCAATGACGTAGGGGCGTTTGGTCATCCGATAACAAACTCGGAACGCTTCCCAGAGGGGATGGCCTCCGAGAATGTAGTCCTTGGCGCCGTATGAATATGATGCCGATAGAACGCTGCGCTCGGCCGTTCCGAGATGCCGGTGATGAAAAAATGACTTCTCGTTGAACGACCGGGTCTTCCAGCCTTTCATGCGGGCGGTGGTGACGGCGATCCAATCGATGCCGCCGGCTTTGTTGGCGAAATATCCGTTTATTTCCTCGAAGCACTGTCGCCGAAAGATCTGGCACTGCCCTGAAACGTAGAACTGGCCTTCCAGGCTGTCGGTTCCGGAATTGTAGCCGCCTTCTTCTCGAAAGACCGTTCCGGCAACTCCGAGGCGCGGTTCGTTCTGGAATTTAGTGAGCAGAAATTCAAAATGATCCGGATCCAGCGAAACATCTGAATCCAAATTTCCGATCACTTCATAATCGAGGCCCTTCACTCTTTCCTGGCCCGCGTTGAAGGCGTGCACCTTCGCGGCAAAATGCCGCTCCTTGCGGGGCGGCCGGTTCACTAACTCGATCCAAGGGTGCCTGTCCGCGTATTCCTGCACGATGCCGGCTGTATTGTCGGACGAGCCGTCATTCACGATGACCCACTTGATCGGGGGAAAGGTCTGCTGCACAACGGAATCAAGCGTTTTCCGGATGAACGCTTCTTCGTTGCGGGCCGGGGTGATTAGGACATAGCGAGGAAGAGTTTGTTGAGATTCCATTTGAGCTTCGTCGGTTCGCGCGGCGCGACCAGGGTCCGTTTCTGTAGTTAGATTGCTGGTCATAACCGTCGATCCTCTCGCTGGCTGTGGCTACTGGTAATGGTACTGGAGTGCACTAAGTAGACTCCCGCCATGGTATCGCCGTAGCGAAGCGCGGGAATTTACTGCTTCACGTCAGAATTGTATCAACATCGTTACCGGAGGGCCCCGGCGGTGGAGAATTCTTGAACGTTTTGGACGACGCGTGCTTGCTGCGCGGGTTGAGCTGCGGAAACATCGGCAGCGAGAGAATTTCGAGCGGCGACTTTTTCGGTGACTGGGAAATCGCCGTTTTTGTAGCCGAAGCTTTCGTAGGCTTTTTGCAGGTGCAGAGGAATTGGATAGTGAATGCCGGTGTCGATTTTCGCGTCGGCGAGATGCTTTTGCAGGCCGTCGCGATCGGCGACGCGGACCACGTAGAGATGATAGACCGGCCGCGACCATTCGGGCTGATGCGGAGCAGACGATGCTCGGAACTCCGCGAGCAAGCGGCCGTATTCGACCGCAGCGGCCTGGCGCTCGCGAGTCCACTTGCGCCAGATGGCGCAGCTTAACGCTGAGCAAGCCGGCCTGCAGCGAATCGAGGCGGCCGTTGTAGCCTTCGATATCGTGATAATACTTTTTGGCCTGGCCGTGATCGCGCAGCATTTTCATGCTTGCGCATCATGGCTTCGTCGTTGGTGGTGATCGCGCCGGCTTCTCCGCAGGCTCCGAGGTTTTTGCCGGGGTAGAAGCTGAAAGCGCCGGCGTGGCCGATGGAGCCAGCCTTCATCCAGCGATTTTGCTTCTTGGAAAAATATTCCGCGCCGTGAGCCTGGCAGGCATCTTCGACGACGATGAGTTTGTAGCGCGTCGGCGATTTCCAGGAGGGCGTCCATGTCCGCGCACTGGCCGTAGATGTGCACCGGAACGATGGCGGTGACCGGAGCCTGCGTTGCGGTTGAACGGGCGGCCCGTCTTGCTGTCGACGTCACATTCCTGTTCGAGATATTCCTGCCAGCTTTTTCGGGTCCATGGTGTAGGTGTTTTCGTCGATATCGACGAAATGCGAGATGCGCGCCGGCTTGGCTGATGGCTTCGGTGGTGGCGATGAAGGTGTGCGGAACGGTGACGACGATGTCGCCCGGTTTCACGCCCGCGGCGGTCAAAGCGAAGCGGACCGCGTCCGTGCCGCTGGCGACGCCAACGCAGTATTTGGCGTCGCAATAGGTGGCGAATTCATTTTCGAAATTTTCGACCATCGGGCCGCCGACGAAGCCGGCGGTGCTGATAACTTTCTGGAATACGGCGGTCAGCTCCTGCTCGAGTTCCTTATGCGGGCGTGACCAGATCCAAGAATGCGAATTTTTTCATTATTTGACATTTAGCGATCCCTTCGTCGTCAGTGACGTACCGCAAGATTTTGGCTGGGTTGCCGGCCACAATGGCGTTGGCCGGAACGTCTTTGGTGACGACGCTTCCCGCTCCAACGATCGCGCCTGTCACCGACCGTAACATTCGCGAGGATCGTGCAGCCGGAACCGATCGACGCGCCCTTCTTGATGATGGTCGTTCTCGACTTTCCAGTCCGCTTCGGTCTGCAATTGCCCGTCGCCGGCGGTGGCGCGCGGATAGGAATCATTGATGAACGTGACGCTGTGGCCGATAAACACGGCGTCTTCGATGGTCACGCCTTCGCAGATGAACGTGTGGCTGGAGATTTTGCAATTGTTGCCGATCGCTGGCGTTCTTTTGAATTTCGACGAAGGCACCGATTTTGGTGTCGTCGCCGACCGAACAGCCGTACATATTGATGAATTTCGACAGCTTGACGTTTTTGCCGAGCTTGACGTCGGGCGCGATGCGAGTACGAATTCGTTCATAGCTGGATGATTTTGCCTTTCTGCTGGAGGGACTGATCGGCGGCTTCGAGCATGCGAACCACGTGCAGTCCGGCCACGCCGTCGTTAAAAGGCGTCTTGTCGTTCATGATGCAATCGACGAAATAGGCGGCTTCCACTTTCAGAGCTTCGACCTGTTCGACTTTCGGGGCCCACATATCGCCGGAGCGGTAGCTGACCAGCAGGTCGTAGACGGCCGTCGCCGCGTCATCTGCACGCCCTTGTCGTAGATCTTCAGCTTTTCGTCGGCTTCGAGGTCGTTCCAGACCAGCATTTTCTTTTCGCCGCCGATCAGCGTGGTGCGAACTTTGACGGGCGAGAGCCAGTTCACGTTGATGTGGCCGATCATGTTATTGGGATAGTAAAGCGTCATGAAGGCGATGTCGGCGACGCCGTTCAAATGGCGTTCGCCGGTGGCGACAACGGCTTCGGGCTTTTCCTTGATCAGGTAGTCCATGATCGAAAGGTCGTGCGGCGCCAGGTCCCAGAGCACGTTGACGTCGTGCTGGAACAGGCCGAGATTCACGCGCGTCGAATCGTAGTAGTAGAGCTCGCCCGAGCGTTCCGTCGTCGATGAATTCCTTGATGCGGCGTACGGCGCCGGTGAACAAGAAGGTGTGGTCGACCATGATTTTCAAGTTCTTGCGGTCGGCGAGCTCGATGAGTTCTTCGGCTTGCGCGGCGGTGCAGGTGAAAGGCTTTTCGACGAACACGTGTTTGCCGTTTTCGAGGGCGGTCTTGGCCAGCTCGAAGTGGGTCCACACGGGCGTGACGACGGCGACTGCGTCGATATCCGGCGAGGTCAGCAGTTCCTTCGCATCGTTGGTGGTGCGCACGTCGGGGAACGCATGGCGGACGCGATCGAGCGATTTCGGGCTCTTGTCGCAGACCGCGACGACGCGGGAGCTGGTCCTGTCCGTGGAAGTTCCGGACGATGTTCGGACCCCAGTAGCCGTAGCCGATGACTCCGACGCGCAAGACACCGTCGTTTCCGCGAACGGGTTGCGACGATTTCGTTCCAGACTCGACGCTTAGACTAGTAGCCATTGTTCTCCACCTCGAGGGTTAAAACTTGAGAAGACACTGCGAAAAACAAGCGCGGGAAACAGAAGAAATTACGGTCAGCGAGTCTGCGATGCCCGGTTAGCAGGACACCGCGGATATTTTGCGGGTCTTCATTCTAGTAGGCGCCGTCGCCGGAGAAAACGGCGCGCGGGGTTTGCAGCAGGATTTTGACGTCCAGCATGGGCGACCACATTCTCGGAATACTGAAGATCCGAGACGAACCATTTCGTCGAAGGTGGTCCGGCTGCGGCCCTGGACCTGCCACAGCCCGGTGATGCCGGGGCGCGACTTCGAGCAGACGGCGGCGGTGCCAGATGTCGTAGGCTTCAATTTCGTAAGGGATCGGCGGACGCGGGCCGACCAGGGACATTTCGCCGCGTAGCACGTTCCAGAATTGAGGAATTTCGTCGAGGCTGGTGCGGCGCATGAACTTGCCGATCCAGGTCACGCGCGGATCGTTCACGAGTTTGTAGACGGTTTTCTTGGAGCCCTCGGCGACAGCCGTTTTGCCGGCGATGAAATTCCGCACGTATTCCTTGTGGATGGCGGCGTCGGTAGAAACGTACATGGAGCGGAACTTGAGGAATTCGAAGTTCAGGCCGTAGCGTCCGACACGCTGCTGGCGGAAGAACACCGGACCATCGGAGGTGAGCTTCACCAAACCGGCCAGGACGAGAAACGCCGGGGAAAGGACGGCCAGGGCGGCGGCAGAACCGCAGATGTCCATGGCGCGCTTGACGATCAGCGAGAGCTTTTTCTTCTGTTCGACTTCGAAGAGATCGGGATAAAGCTCTTCGTCGACGGCGCGAGAGTGGCCGTTGCCATCCCAGCCGTCGGGAAAAGCGTAGAAGGAAATCTGGAAGCTGCTCAACTGGTTAGCGCGGAAAGCACCCTGCAGTTGCGCGGTGACTTTGGATTCGATGATTTTCACGGCAGTGGTGACTTCGGCCTGGCCGAATTCGGTGAAGATCACGCCGAAGACCGCGTTGGTCTCAAACCAGCCGGCGATGTCGGTTTCGCGAATCGCGGCGCCAAGAACCACGGCAATCTGTTCAAGCAGCGCATCGGTTTTCTTGCTTTTCACGCCCTTGCCGTCAATCAGCATCAAGACCAAGTGTTTGCGGGAGCGCTCGGAACGTTTACGTTCGCGGCTGAGCATGCGGCGGAAGTGATCTTCGGAAAGGAACGCAGCCATGGCGTTTGAACCATTGGCGAAAGAGACGGTCTGTCTCTTGGTTTCGGCGGTTTTTACTTTTGCTATTACGTCAGTCACTGAATTCCCTCTTTATCGAGCGCCACTTCGATTTTTTGAGCTTGAAGCTTCGGCGCGACTGCTACCTCTCGACCGTCAGGACGCGATCGAGAGAATCTTGTTTTCCGACGACTTCGTGGCCGGCCGCGCGAGCGGCGTGATGAAGGCTGAATCGATTTCGACAGCGACGGAACGTTGCAACAGAGAAACCGAAAGAACCAGGCGATGCGCGCCTTTGATATCGGTCAGGAGCCCTTCGAGACCGGTCAAAGGGCCGGCGCTGATGCGTACGCGGTCGCCCACGGTCAGGAACGGGCAGGGTTGATGGCGAATTCCAGAAGCGACGAGGCGCTGAATCGAGAGAATTTCGTCCTCATCGACTGCCGCCGGAATGCTGTTGAAACCGACGATTTGAATCACGCCAGGAGTCTTCAGAATCGGAAGGCGATTCTGCGGATTGAAGCGGCAGAACAGGTATCCCGGGAACAGCGGCGCGTCGAATTCCTTGATGCGGTCTGACCAGCGCTTGCGGAGTTTGTAGACCGGCAAAAACCGTTCAAAACCTTGGCCTTCGAGCTGGCCGGAAACGCTGGCTTCCTGCCGGGCGCGAACTTGTAAAGCAAACCAAGGAAATTTGATCTCCGTGGCTTCGGCGGGGGTCAGGAGTTCCGAGTTTTGGTCTTTAACCAGCATTTCGATTTCCGGGTCTAAACTGCCCCTTCCCACGCTACCGCCACAAGAGCCACATCCGCGCCCTCAATACCTGTCGAATAGCTTTGCACGACACATGCCACCGCTAAACCGTACTGCAAAACTGGTATATCTATGGCGCTACTAGCCTTAATAGTGGCAATTCGCTCGACCACTACGCCCGACGGCGCCGTTTGGGGCTGCTTCAAAGAACATTGCTATCCCGGACATGCAATTATTTTCCTTGCCGTAAACCTCAGAAAACAAAGAGCCAAACAAGGAACTGGGTAGAGAACCCAGGCGGAGACCAGCCGAAAGCCCGTTACAGCCGAGCTGGGCGGCACCTGCGGGTTCGTACTTACTGAGCACGTTCGCCTTTCGTTTGGCTACCAGCGCCGTAACCGTATCCATACCCATAGCCATATGCGGAGGAGTAGTAAGACCCGTAAGCTTGGGCTGGGTCCACTGCGTTTAGCGCAACTCCGACGACATTTCGGCCCTGCAATTCCTGGCAAGAACGCTGGGCGGTGGCCATCGGCGTTTGGCCAGCGCGGACGACCAAAAGCACCCCGTCAACCAGATCCGCGAGGAAACTCGAATCAGCAACTGGCAGGAGCGGCGGCGAATCCAGGATGACCCAGTCGAAAACCGGGGCCATGCGGCTGAGTAAGTTCTTGAGGCGGCCGTTCGAAAGCAACTCGCTGGGATGCGAGGTTTGGGATCCGCCCGGAATGAAACACAAGTTGCCGTCGAGACCATTCTGGATGACCGCGAACTCGTCGGCTTCGCCGGACAAATACTCGGTGAGTCCGGGGGACGGCGGCGCGCCGAGCGGCACGTGCAAGCGCGAGCAGCGCAAATCGGCGTCAATGATTAGGACGCGGCGATCCGGTTGGCGGACGATCGATTGGGCGAGATTGTTGGTGACGAAGGTCTTGCCTTCGGCCGGCACGGAACTGGTGACGAGAAGAGTCTTGAGCGGCTGTGTGCTGCGCATCTGATACAGGCGCGAACGCAGGGTCCGGAACTGTTCGGCGCCGTGCGCAGTCATCGCGGAATTAATGAACACGTTGACGTTGGGGTCGAGGTGCCAGGTCGGATGCGTGCATTTTTTGCGCAAATCATCAAAGCGCAAATAGTCGCCGGAGGCGACGACCGGCGCTTCGCGGCGCGGCATGAAGTCCGCGGGATCGGCAATTCCGACGCGGGCAGGTTGAGCTTCAACCACATGGGATTCAACGGACGAAATCGCGGAGAGATCCACGGCCGGCGATGCGGCCCTTTCCTGTTCGGCTTTTTTCAAGGCTTCGTGAATGCGACTCATGGTTTCCTTTCGCGCATGGCAGAGGGCACGATGTTGGCTTCGCGCAAGCGCCCGAGCAATTCATCAAGATTCTGGAGTAGAGCCTGGGTATCGAGGGACTGGGCTGCGGCGTTGCCGTTGCTGGCAGACGCGATGGGTTCGATCTCGTCGAGCTGAAACTCGCGAGCGACTTCTTCGACCAAGTGTGCCGGAACGGGGCGCAAATGGTCGACGTATGCGTTGATCAACGCATGTTCGCAGAGCAAGTTGACAACGCGCGGAATGCCTCGTGAATACAAGTTGACCGTCTGGATCGCCTCTTTCGAGAAGATCGGTTCGCCATTGGCTCCGGCGATGCGCAGACGTTCGGCGATGTATCCGAAGGTTTCTTCCAGCGTGAGCGGGGCAGTGCGGCAGCGCAGCGTGATGCGTTGGCGCAACTGGCGCAACTGCGGCAGCTTTAACTTTTCTTCGAGTTCAGGCTGGCCGGTCAGCACGATCTGCAGCAGCTTTTCGGTGGAGGTTTCGAGGTTGGTCAGCAGGCGAATTTCCTCGAGCACCTGGAGCGAAAGATTCTGCGCTTCGTCGACGATGAGGACGGCAGTTTCGCCGGCGCGATAGCGTTCCAGCAGCCAATGGTTCAGCTTCAGCAGTACCTGGCTCTTGTGGCGCGATTCGACCGGAATTTCGAAATCGGCCATCATGAAATCGAAAAGTTGGCTGACGTTCAGCTGGGAATTGAAGACGAAAGCGGTTTTGACGCGCTGCCCGTGCAGCCAGTCCAGCAAGCGATTCAGCAGGGTGGTCTTGCCGGTTCCGACTTCGCCGGTAAGCAGAATGAAACCTTTGCGATTCTGAATGCCGTAGGTCAAGCCGGCCAGCGCTTCCTGAATCTGTTTGGTCAGGAACAAATAACGCGGGTCGGGATTGACGTTGAACGGGCTTTCGCGCAATCCAAAGAATTTTTGGTACATGATGGTTTCTAGGCTCCCGCTCCGACTTCTACGCCCGCTTCGACGGGGGGCTGACCGGGCCGGACTTTCTTTTTGGAATCGAGCGGTTGTGCGACCGCCGGGATCATGGCCAGCACCGGCAGTTGCAACGCGACTTCCACATCGCGTTCGGTCTTGAATG
This sequence comes from uncultured Acidobacteriota bacterium, assembly GCA_963711325.1. Classification (GTDB taxonomy): domain Bacteria; phylum Acidobacteriota; class Terriglobia; order Acidiferrales; family UBA7541; genus Palsa-295. The sequence goes on from CAVQDR010000004.1 coordinate 23,116, forward strand.
ACGAATCTTTCAACTCCATCAAGAACGCGAGGCCCAAGCCCAATCCGAGACCGCCGCCGAACCCGCCCAGAGCGAACATTGGACGGTTCGGGAAGGAGGGCTTGTCGGGCAAGTTAGCCGGATCGAGAACGCGGAACTGTTCGCCCTGCTGGTCGCGTTCGAGCTGCGTGGCCATGGCAGATTCCTGGCGCTTTTTGAGCAGGTCGTTATAGGAGGCCAAGGCCGTTTCGTAGCCGCGAGTGACTTCTTTGTATTGCTGCTCGACAGCCGGGCTGGACTGAATACGGCTCTGATACAGGCCGATCTGCTGCTTGATTTGCTCCTGCTCTTTCGTTTTTGCGGCGATGGCCAGATCGTAGCCGTGGAGTTGAGCGCGAAGTTGCTGAATGGAGGCTGGTTCGACGGAGGATTTCGGCTCCTTGACGGCTTGGGCGCCTGGCGCGTTGTCTTCCGCCATTTTTTTCTGCAGCGCGGCGATGTCAGCTTTGGTTTTGACCACATCCGGGTAATCGGCGGTATAACGGGCTTCCAAACTGGAAAGCTGGGATTGCAGCGCGATCAATTGCTGTTCGGTTGTCGCTGGGTTGTGGCCGGTTTGCGAGGCTTGCCATGCAGAAACCTGTTGGCTCAACATCGTCTCGGCGAAACTTTTGTCCTGTTGGGCCCGGGCGAGAGCTTGGGTTGCGGCATCGAGCTGCGAAGTGAGTCCGGTGAGCAGGTTCAGGTTAGTCTGCTCTTCGTCGGGAAGCGCGCCCATGTAATGACTCTTGAAGGCGGCTAGCTTCGCGTCCTGTTCGTCCAGGGCCGCTTTGGCGTCGACCAGTTGCTGGCTGAGGAACTGGGTGGTTTCTTCGGAATGTTGCTGGCGTGATTTCAGGTTTTCTTCGATGAACATCGAAGTGACCGCGGTGCAAACTTCCTGCGCGGTGCGCGGGTTATCGAGGGTGACGGCAATGTTGAAACCCGGTAGATCGTGTGAACGGGTTTCCGCCATGGGAAGCACGGGAGTGACTTCGATTGCTTTCTGGAGGCGGACGACAAGATCGTCGGCGGTTACTTTGCGCGCGTCGGATTGAAACAGACCGTACTGGCGGATGATCGGTTCCAGGCGGCTGCGGCTTAGAATCTGCTGCTGCATGCTGGCCAGGCGCTGGTTGATGTCTGCCGTATCGATCGACTTTACGTAGTCGACCGGCACGGATTGCTGCTCGACCAGCACGAGGGTTTGCGACTGATATTTCACGGGCAGCAGGCGCGAGACGCCGTAGGCGAGCGGTCCGCCGACGATGGTGCAGATTAAAATCAGAATCCAGTGGCGCTTGAGCATCGCCAGGTAATCGGCTGGGGTCAATTCACGTTGTGCCATTCCATCCTCTTTCGCTGAGCGCGAGTGCGATTGTCTAGAACGCGATCGGTTGCCGGTGCCAATTCAAGCCCACGGTGATCTGCTGACGCGTTAAATTCTGATTGCAACTGGTCCCCACGCAGAAATCGGCGTTCGACGTCTGGTGTTGCAGCTGATAGTTGAGATTGAGATCCAAGGCGCGGCCCAAGGTGCGGTCAAATCCGAAGCCACCGTACCAATAGCCATAAGTTTGCGACGTGGTACCGGTTCCGGTTGCAAAAGCGTCGATTCCCTTGTTGTGGGCGTAGCCGACGTCGACATTGCCATTCAGTTGGCGGGTTAATTGGCGGCCGGCGTTGCCGTTGACGGTATCGGCGATGGCGCCCAGGAGAACACCCGAACCGCCGCTGACGCCATGCGAATAAGAAGCAGAGAGCGACACGCGCTGCAGCTGATATTGCGCCGAGGTGCTGAGCGACCAATAGAGTTCACGCGTCTGACCGCCGGAAGCGGGCGTGGTGGAAGTGGCAGCGGTGAGCGGTTGGGTCACGAAGGTAATGTCCGGACCGCCTTGTATCTGAAACGAAAATCTTCCGGTGACGCGGCGTCCGTAGGACGCCTGGAACGAATTGTCGTTGATGGACTGATTGAAGCCCGAATAGCGGTAACCGCTGAAGCGGTAGAAGACCGCGACGGTGTCTTTCCGATTCAGCTGGTGGTTATAACCGGCCTGAAAAATAGTGTCGCCGAAATCAACCAGGTCATTATCGAAATAGTGCAGCAGCGAATAGCCGCCGGCAACGGTGATCGACGAGCGCTGATCGAGGAAAATATCACCCTGAGTCAGAAACGAATTGGTGACGCGCAAGCCGCGCGTAGTCAAGACCGAATCGCCGGGAGTTAGTCCGGGCTGCAATCCGATGGAGCCTCCGCCGGGGAGGGCGACTCCGCCGCCGAGGCCGGCGTATCCGAAGGATGCTTCCGGCAGCAAGGCGAGCTGGTCGATAAATTGAAGTTTGACCCGGCGCCAAGTCAGCGCTTCGGTGACGCTCAACTGCTGAATCGTCGAACTGCCGGCGTCTCCACCGATGGCGATGGTGCCGCCGCCGAGATAGCTCAAGGTTAGATTGGAAATTCCCGAGGCGTCGTGCAGGTCGATGCCGCCGAGGAACGAGGTGAAATCTCCCCAGCCGCTGCCATTTCCAGAGGCGCTCAATTCATCGGAATCGGCGATCGAGAAAATTTTGAATTGGGGCTGGATGTAATTGTGGTCGAGTGCCGGCCGACCCGAATTGATCGGTTCGACGCCGGAGAGCGGAGTGGTGTCCGGAACAATCTTCTGCGGTGCTTGCTGATCGTCGTCATTGCCATTGATGCCGGCCAAAGGCGAACGGATGGCGGGAATGGGCTGCGCCGGATTTTCCGAAGGAGCGTTTGGTTCCGGCGCTGAGGTCTGGTTTTGATCTTGATCCTGAGGCTGCTGGGCGCGCGCGGACGTGGAGAGCAGCGCAGCGGCGCAGAATAAAACAGCCGGGATGTAAAGCTTGTTGCGCACGAAATTCATCTCCCTACGGAACTACGATGGTATCGCCGGCTTTCAGGGGAATGTCCTGCTCCGGTTTCTTGGCGTTGATCACTTCTTTATAGTTGAACGGATATTTCACCTGTTTTCCGTTTTCGTTGCGCAGTACGTAAACTTTGTTGGTGCGCGCGTACTGGGTGAAGCCGCCGCCGCTCGAAATCGCCTGCAACACGGTCATTCCGGGAATCATCGGAAAAGCGCCGGGCCGCGAGACTTCGCCGAGAAGATAGACGCGCTGGCTGTTGATGGTGGTGACGATGACGGTCACCTGAGGATTGGTGACGTATTTTTTCAGGCTCTCGGTGATCTGCTGGGCGAGAGCATCGGGAGTCAGGCCGGCGGCCTGGACATCATTCAAAAGCGGCAGCGAGATTTTTCCGTCGGGACGAACCGGCACCACGCGCGACACTTCCGGCTCTTTCCAGACGCTGATATCGAGGACGTCCTGGGCGCCGATCACATAGTTGGCATCGGCGGTGGCGGATTTCTTGGGCGCGTCGGTAGCCACAGCCGGAGCGGCAGGCTGGCTAGGTTGTTTTGAGGTCGCGTCTTGGGCGGCAGCGGGAATGGCCAAAACAAAGAATCCCAGTAGCATCCAGATTGAATTTCGGTTACGCATGTTTCCTTAGCCTCGCGGTCCGGTCTCGGAATCCTGTACGCCGATCTGTTTCAATTTATAGAGCAGGGACTTGTAACTAATTTGGAGCTCCTGAGCGGCGCGTTTGCGATTCCAACGGGTGTGTTCGAGCGCTTTCAGGATGAGTTCGCGTTCGGCTTCGCGGGAGGCGGCGCGGGCGGCCTGCTTGAGTGAATAAGCGCGCGGTTCCGAAACATCGACCGGGCGCTCGACGGGCGCCACGGCCATCAATTCGGAGACAGCCAGCTGTTCATCGCCGAGCGCAACGGTTTTGCGAACGACGTTCTCAAGTTCGCGAATATTTCCGGGCCAGCAATGGTCGAGCAACATGCGCATGGTGCGCGCGCTCAAAGTTGGGCGCGGACGGGAAAGCAGCGCGGCGTGTTTGGTCAAAAAGAATTCGACGAGGATGGGAATATCTTCGCGGCGGTCACGAAGAGCTGGAATGCGTAAGCAGACGCCATTGATCCGGTAATACAATTCGCTGCGGAAGCGATTGGCGCGCATTTCTTCATCGAGATTGCGGCTGGTGGCGGCGATGACGCGCGCGGAAAGCGCGCCGCGTCGGAACGCTCCGTCACCTGGTAGCGCGTATAACAGGTTGCGTTGGCAGGCGGCGTCCAGTTCGCTGATTTCTTCGAAGAAAACGGATCCGATTGGGCCGGTCTGATCGTGAAACGGCGCGGAGCCGTTGCCATTCAATTCCAGTTCGGCCATGAGCAACGAAGGATTCATCGCGGCACAGGCCACGCTGACCAAGCGTTGTTCGGCGCGCGCGGACAGGCTGTGCAACCGCTGGGCAAAGGTCGCTTTGCCGGTCCCACATTCGCCGACGAAGAGCACCGGAATGTTAGTGGGCGCGATTTCTCCCAGCACACTTTCCAGAGTTTGCATCGCGGGGCAAATACCACCCACGAAGCTGCGGTCTTCGCGAACCATAACGCTCTCAAGTCCGTTAGTCATCATTCGGTCAGTATCCTGGCCTGAATCTATACTTCGTGATGCGCCGGGCAGGGGCGATAGTACTGCCAGACAATTCCAGTAGGACTGCAAGGGACATGCCACGGGGGCCGGTGTCGCGAATCAAGCTAAGGTCTTTATTTTCAGCGTTGCCCATTTTGTGCGGCGAGGGAGGGTCCCGCTAAGCCTCGGGAAATCCCTGTCATGTTCCACGAATGAGCAAAATACTTTCCCTTTGTGCTGAAGTGCGGGGCGATTCCACGGGAAATCGGCAATAATCGGGACTTGCCGTCATTGATCCATGGTAAACCTAATATTATCATACACATAAATAACTAATCAAGGGCCGGTCTTACCCTGGGAAGCTATAGCATTTTAGTGCGGTTTTTGGTTCGCTTTTGCTTCACTTACGATCGGCGAAGAGTTGCGCGGTTTGACACGACGGCACGGGGCCACAGTGGATTGCGGTGGCGTGAAGGTGTAGCATTTAATTGAGTTTGACTCGAGCCGACCGTTCGTTTTCGCGAGGAGATTATGCGCTTTTTTAGAGGATCGTGGCTGCTGGTCGCCCTGGCTGTCGCCACAGCATTTTCAGCGTGCACGCGCGACCCTCAGATATTGAAGAAAAAGCACTTTGACCGGGGTGAGGCGTACTTCCAACAAGGCAAATATTCCGAGGCTGCGATCGAGTTCCAGAACGCGATTCAGAACGACCCGAAATTTTCCGACGCACACTATCAGCTGGCCCAGACCTATTTGAAACAAGCCGACTGGCCGAGGGCTTTCCAGGAATTGTCGCGCACAGTGCAGCTCAGTCCAGAAAACCTGAAAGCGCAAATCGATCTAGCGAATTTGTTTTTAGCGGCGGGCCGGTTGTCCGACGCTCGAGATCGCGCGAACGTGGTGCTGAAGTCCGATCCCCAAAATGCCGCAGCACAATCAATTTTATCGAGCGCGGACGCTTCACAGGGTGATTTGGGAAAGGGACTGACCGAAGCGCAGCAAGCGGTGCAGATGGACCCCACGCGTTCGGGTTCACTTTTGAACCTGGCCATCATTCAGGAAAAATCAAAAAACTTCACTGCCGCGGAACAGAGCTACCTGAAGGCGGTTTCGCTCGACGACAAGTCGCTTCCCGCGCGGCTGGCGTTGGGAAGTTTTTATCAACGGCAGAAGCGTTTTGCGGATGCTGAAGCGCAATTTCGCGCGGCGATTCAGTTAGATCCGACGAACCCTTATCCACGAGCAACTCTGGCAGCGCTGTATTTGAGTGAAGGCCAGAAAGACAACGCGGAAAAGACTTTGCAGGAAGCGAAAGCGGCGTTGAAAGACAACCCGAACGCGTACCGCATGCTCGCGGATTATTATCTGGGCCAGAAAGACTGGGATAAGGCGCTGGCGGAGATGAGTTCGTTGAATGCGGCGCATCCGAAGGATTCGGTGGTGTCGCGGATGTACGCCGAGCTGTTGATGCAGCAGGGCAAGAACGACCAGGCATCCAAAGTGGTGGACGGAGCGCTGCAAAACAGCCCATCGGACGTGGGCGCCCTGATTCTGCGCAGCCAAATTCTGATGCGGGAAGGCAAAGCGTCCGACGCCGTGCACGTGATGGAGCAGGTGGTGAAGAATTCGCCGGACAGTGCCGCGGCGCACTACCATTTGGGATTGGCTTATGCCGCGACGCAAAATCTAGGACAAGCGGAAGCGGAGTGGCGGCAGGCTTCGAAGCTGCAGCCGAACATGACCGAACCGTTGCGCGCGCTGGCGACGCTGGGTGCGCGGCGAAATGACGAAGCGCTGCTGGAAGAGACCGGCGGAAGGCTGATGATTTTGCAGCCGAGTTCGCCGGACGGTTACATCATTCACGCACAAGGTTTGTACCTGAAGAAGGATCTGGCGGGCGCCGAAGCGGATTTGAAGCGCGCGATCGCCGCAGCTCCGGAGAATCCGGCGGGATATGCGCGGTTGGGCGATTTGCGTTTCAGCCAGAAGAAACTCGACGAAGCCGAGCAGATGTACACCGAGGCACTGAAACGGAATGCGGCCGATCTCGACGCAACGACTGGGCTAGTAAATATCGCACTGCAAAAGAAGGATGCGCCGAAAGCGGCGCGGCTGTTGGAAGATCAAATTGCGAAATCGCCGTCGAGTTCGCTGTACGTGCTGCTGGGTCAGGTGGAGATGCGCAATCAGGATTCGGCCAAGGCGGAGGCGGCATTTCAGAAAGCTACGGAGCTGGATCAGAACAACATGAACGCGTTCCTGATGCTGGCCAGTACGCAGATCTCGCGCGGGTCGGTGGATCAGGCGATTGATGCGTACCATCGTGCCATTCAATCGAATCCGCGTGACGTGCGGGTGTATGTGGCGCTGGGGAGTTTGCTGGAAACGCGGAATCAATGGCAGGAAGCCGAAGACTTGTACCGCAAGGCTCTGGCGATCCAGCCGGAGTATGCGTTGGCCGCGAACAATCTTTCCTATTTGATGTTGGAGCACGGCGGTGATTTGAGCGTGGCGTTGTCGCTGGCCCAGATCGGGCGTAAGGGAATGCCGGACTCGCCGAATTCGGCGGACACATTGGGATGGGCGTTCTACAAGCAGGGCGTGTACGGTTCGGCCATCGATCTGTTTCAGGAAGCGATCAAGGAAAACGCGCAGAATCCGACGTATCACTACCATCTTGGCCTGGCGTATCAGAAGGCGAACAATTTCGAGATGGCCAAGAAGCAGCTGGAATACACCCTGCAGATCAATCCGAATTTCAGCGAAGCGGGTGAAATCCGCAAGATTCTGGGCGAACCTCCGCCGCAGAAAAACTAACGTACAATTCCATTTGAGGCGTTCGTGGCAGGTTGGCGCAGGCCTGCGTTCGCGTGGGAAAATGTTTCGGAGGGATTCATGAAGGATTGCCGGCAATTTTATATCGATGGGAAGTGGGTAGCGCCGGCGCAGGCTAGCGATTTCGACGTCACGAATCCGGCGACGGAAGAGACGATTGCCACGATTTCCCTGGGAGGCGCGGCCGATTTGAATAAGGCGGTTGCGGCGGCGAAGCGGGCGTTCCCGGCTTTTTCCGAAACTTCGATTGAAGAGCGGCTGGAGCTGCTGCAACGCATCATCGCGGTGTACCAGCGGCGCATGGAAGAAATGGCGGAGACGATTTCGCTTGAGATGGGGGCGCCGCTTTCGTTGGCGCGTGCGGCCCAGGCTCCGGCGGGACTGGCGCATATCGCCGAGATGGCGCGCGTGCTGGGATATTTCAAGTTTGAAGAGATGCAGGGCGGGACGATGATGCGCAAGGAGGCGGCCGGCGTTTGCGGATTGATCACTCCGTGGAACTGGCCAATGAACCAGATTGCTTGCAAGGTTGCGCCGGCTTTGGCGGCGGGATGCACGATGGTGCTGAAGCCGAGTGAGCTGGCGCCGCTTTCCGCTTATCTGTTTGCCAGTTTTTTGGATGAGGCGAAAGTTCCGGCGGGAGTTTTCAATTTGGTGAATGGCGATGGACCGACGATAGGGGCCGCGATGGCCTCGCATCCGGATATTGATGTGGTTTCGTTCACCGGTTCGGCGCGCGCGGGAGTGGCGGTGGCTACGGCAGCGGCGCCCAGCATAAAACGAGTGACGCAGGAACTGGGGGGCAAATCCGCGAACATCATTCTGGACGACGCCGACCTGGAAAAATCGGTGAAGCAGGGCGTGCAGAGCTGTTTTCGCAACAGCGGGCAATCGTGCGATGCGCCGACGCGCATGCTGGTGCCGAAAGCCAAGATGCCCGCGGCGATCGCGGCGGCGAAGCAGGCCGCGGAGGCGACTCGAGTGGGAGATCCTTTGTCTGAAGCGACGCATATGGGGCCGCTTTCGGGGAAGGCGCAGTTCGCGAAGGTCGAGCGGCTGATCAATAAAGGGATTGAAGAGGGCGCGACCCTGGTGACGGGCGGATTGGGGAAGCCGGATGGAGTGAACAAGGGCTATTTCGTGAAGCCGACTGTTTTTGCGGATGTGCGGAACGATATGACGATCGCGCGTGAAGAAATTTTCGGGCCAGTTTTGTGCATCATTCCTTTTGACGATGAAGAACAAGCCGTGGCCATTGCGAACGATACGCCTTACGGGCTTTCGGGCTACGTGACATCAGGAGACATGGATCATGCGCGGCGCGTGGCCAAGCGCATTCGCGCCGGGAACGTGCATATCAATGGCGCGCGCGTGGCGTTTGACGGCTGCTTTGGCGGGTACAAGCAATCTGGGAATGGGCGGGAGTGGGGCGAAGCAGGGCTGGAAGAATTTCTAGAGTTAAAAGCGATCTTCGGTTACCAACCGCCTGCGGCCAAAGCATAGCGAATTAACCGGGCCACACTGTCGATGCGGTAGAATTCCTGTTCCGATGGATCCAAAGACCAAGCAAAAAACGCTGCGGCTGCTGGCCAACGGCATCTACGTGATGACTTCGCGCAGTGCGGACAAGATTGGGGCCGCGACGGTTACCTGGGTTTCGCAGGCTTCCTTTAAGCCGCCACTGGTTACTGCTGCGCTGCGCAAGGATGGAACGGTATTGGAGTGTGTAGTCGAAAGCCGCCGAGCCGTGTTGCACGTTCTGGATAAGCAGCAAGCGGCGCTAGCGCAAAACTTCTTCGCTGCGGCCAAGGATTCAGGGACGGCGGTCAATGGCGAGGCCTACACCGATGGAAGCAAGACTGGCGCGCCAGTCTTGGATAGCGCTTTCGCGTATCTCGAATGCGAGCTGCGCGAGGTGATGGATCAGCACGGCGATCACGCGATCGTGCTGCTTGAGGTGGTGAACGCAGAAATCCGAAAGGACGTGGATCCACTTACGGTGGCCGATTCGCCATGGAAATACGGCGGTTGAAGCCGGACCCCCCAGCTACAGACCCTGCGCTGAATCTCGTTGGGTAATTCCCATGCATTCCCGTATAATTTGTGCTTTGCCAGAGTTGGGAGCCACAGACAGCCATGTTGAAGAGCATTCAGCAGCGAGACCTGGATCGAAACCGGTGGGTGAAAGTCACGATGAGCATTCTGCTCGGCGTCATCTGCCTGAGCATGCTCACCTACCTGATTCCAGGTTTGGCCAGCTCGAATTTTACGAACAGCCCGGACGCTGTGGCGACTGTGGGCGGCAAAGACATCACTGCCATGGAAGTGCAGCAGCAACTGAGCCTAGCGACGCGACGGGCAATCGATCCCGGACGCGCTGCGCGGTTTTTACGCCAAGCAGGTTCTGGATCAGATGGTTTTCAAGCAGGCGCTGGAAGTGGAAGCGCAGCGACTGGGATTGCAGGTCACCAACGACGAACTGTCGGAGCGCATCAAGCAGATCCTGCCGACCGCCTGGAATGGCGACGTCTGGCTGAAGGACAAGTACACCACCGAAGTTGAAACCAAGATCGGCATGCCGGTTCCGCAGTTTGAGGAATACCTGCGGGACCAGATGTTGCAGGAAAAATTCCATCAGCTGGTTACCGACGCGATCACGGTAAGCCCGGAAGAATTGCAGCGCGAGTTCGTACGCCGGAACGAAAAGGTGCAGATCGAATACGCGCTGATCAAGCCCGCGGATTTGGCCGCGACGATTCAGCCGACGGACGCGGAGCTGACGGCTTTTTACACCAAGCACGCCGGACAATATCAGGTGCCGGAGAAGCGTTCGGCGCGGTATGCGCTATTGGATTTGAACCGTTTGAAGGGGCAGGCGCAGGTTAGCGATGCGGCGTTGCACGCTTATTACAACGCCCACATCGACGACTACAAAGTCGCGAACCGCGCGCATGTGGAACACATCCTGCTGAAGACCATTGGCAAGACCGATGCGGAAATCGCAGAAATCCGCCAGAAAGCGGAAGCGGTGCTGAAGCAGGCCAAGTCCGGCGCGAATTTCGAAGAGCTAGCCAAGAAATATTCGGAAGATGACGGGACGAAGGTCAAGGGCGGGGATCTGGGGTGGATTATCGAAGGCCAGACGGTTCCGGAATTCGAGAAGGCGGCGTTTACCCAGCCCAAGGGCTCGATTTCTGATTTGGTTAAGACGCAGTACGGTTTTCACATCATTAAGGTGCTGGATCGCGAAAGCGCGCACACCAAGACTTTCGATGAGGTTCGCAACACGATTCAGCCGGTTGTGATCGACGAGCAGGTAGTGGCGGAGGCCAACAAGACTTCCGACCAGATGGCGGCGGCGGTGCGCCAATCGAACCACCAGCCGCTGGAAGACCTAGCGAAGAAATTCAATCTGCAGATGGGCGAATCACCGGCCGCCAGCCAGACGGATCCGGTCAGCAATTTCGGAAACTCCGCGGAATTGCGCAGTTCCCTCTTTCAGCTGCGTCAAGGCGAAGTGAGCCAGCCGATTCAGACTTCTCTGGGATTCGCGATCATCACGCCGAAGGACATCACCCCGGCGCATCAGGGAACGCTCGCAGAAGTCCACGACCGCGTACTGGCCGACTATCAACAGGAAAAATCGCTGGAATTGGCGCGAACCAAGGCTGAAGAGTTGGCCAAGGCGGCACAAGGCGGCGAGGCTTTCGACAAGGCGGCGAAATCCATGAACCTGACGACCAAAACTTCCGATTCGTTCTCGCGGACTGGCTCAGTTCCCGACGTTGGCGCCGGAACTTTGGTCGAAAGCGCCTTCACCATGCAGGTCGGGCAGGTCAGTGCGGCGAAACAGGTGGCGGGAAACTGGCTGGTCTACCGCGTGACTGGGCATGAACCGGTGATTCAGGCGGCGTACATCCTTCAAGCTGACCAGATTAAACAACAACTGTTGCAAGCGAAGCAAAATGCAGCCTATGATGCGTTCAAAACGGCTCTGGAAGATCGACTGAAGAAGGAAGGAAAGCTGACCATGAACGCCGACGCCTTGAAGCGCCTCGGTGGCCGCGATAGCCTGTAAGCTACTGTATTTGCTGGTTTTATAATTTCCAAGTCTCATCTTGCCCTGCGCATTCCCCTTCGCTAGACTATTTCTTCCGCAGTACCTGCCCCGTAGCCAGCGGGGTACGACTTCGAGGCCTTACTTCCCAGCCTTGTCAATAAATGGCATTACTTTTTGAGGAGCAGTCCCATGCCAGTGAAGAAGGCGAAGGGCAACAAGCTCGTCGAGTTCGCGAGGACGCGAGGTGTGGCGGCGGCGACCACCGGGTCGGTGGATTTTGGCGATTTTCGTGACGATGGAAGGTTAAAACAGGGAAGGTCAAAGCAGAACGTGTCGAATCGAAGCGTGGCTCCGAATTTGTATACCTGCGCAATGGAAAAGAACCAGAACGGTAAGTACAACATCCGGGTCCGAGTCACCTTCGGGCGAGGCAGTTGGTCGCTGGCGGTTTATTTCCTGGCGTCTTCGTTCAATGCGGCGATGAAGAAGCTGGAGCAATCGTTGCAGTTACTGCAGAAGAATGAGGAACGGCTGCGATTTTGGGGAGTAGAACGCACGGACGACCCGAACATGGCGGGAGACCTGTTGCAGGAATTCGGACTGTGGCTGGATCGCCGCCGCGAGTTCCCGCGCAAGTACGCTGAGATCGCGGTTGGGGCAGAAAAGCCGGTGGCTGCTTCGATGCTGGCGCCCTTGCGTCGTGTGCTGGCGGATTCAATCTCCCAGGAACGAGAACGGGCCTTTACGGCTGCTGCGGGCGACTAAATTCGACGGCCTCTACTGTTCGTTACCACGGATCAAGACTTCACCCTGCGCCAAAACCACGTCATTCAGTGACATGCGGTATCGATAGGAGCCGGGGTTCAAGCCGGGACGGGTGGGTCCGCTGACCAGCCGGACGCCTGGGGGCGCCTGAAATACGTTCGAAGAGAACGGCGTAGCGCTTGGCGTCGAACTCGACTTTCAAGTTTCCGGCGTTCGAAATCCATTCCACCTGATCGCCCGCATCGATCACCACCACTTCCGGTATCATCCCGACCAAAACCCGCTTTTCTGCCAATGAGATAACCTCGATTCGTTTCTTGTGGAACGATTCCCGGCAAAGAAACGCCACAGGCCCGACTTCCGGACCCGCGGCGCTGATTCAGGTCTAGATGATCGCTTTTACTGCGTCGGTGATGTCGCGAGCGGAAATCCCGAAGGCGTCTACGAGCTCTTCGGGCTTACCGGAGTGCGGCATGCCATTGACCGCCATCAGCTTGAACTTCGACGGCGACGCGCCGGCTGCGGCTAGCGCAGAAAGGACAGCTTCGCCGATGCCGCCTTCCGGCCAGTGATCTTCCACGGTGATGAGTTTTCCACCGGTGGCCGCGATTTCGGCGGCGATGGCTTTGCCGTCGATGGGCTTCACGCAGTAGAGGTCGATAACGCGGATCGACGTGCCGGACTTCTTCAGCTCGTCAGCGGCTTTCAGGGCTTCGTGCAGGGTTACGGCTGCGCCGATTACAGTGACTTTGTCCTGATCGCTCTTGCGGAGGACTTTGAACCCGGGCAGCGGGAATTTTTCGTCCTTGGAATAGATGATCGGGAACTTCGGCCGCGAGGTGCGCAGGTAGTTGATACCTACGCGGCGGGCCATGGTATCGACCAGGCGTTCGGTGGATACGGCGTCGCTCGGGTAGAGAACCGCCGAACCGTGAATGGCGCGGAACATGGCGATGTCTTCGAGAGCCATTTGCGACGGGCCGTCTTCCCCGATGGATACGCCGCAGTGCGAGCCGCAGAGATTGATGTTGGCCCGGCTGATGGCGGCCATGCGGACGTTGTCATAGGCGCGCGAGAGGAAGCAGGCGAAGGTGTCGGCAAAAGGAACTTTGCCGCGGGCCTGCAATCCGACTGCGACACTGACCAGGTTTTGTTCGGCGATATAGCCCTGCCAGAAATGATCGGGTTCGGCATCCTGGAAGGTTTCGGAGAAGGTGGAGTTCTTGACGTCGCCGGAAATCGCGACCAGTTCTTTGTTGACGGCACCAACGCGCTTCGAGCGCAAAGCCGTAAGCTTCGCGGGTCGCAACCTTGGCGTCAGCGGCGTAGTCGGGAGCTGCTGGCGCGGGAAAGTCGGGAGGCGTCGGGCAGCGGCTTGCGTTCGTAGGAAACGCCGGGATCCTTGGGAACTGTGGGGCCGCCGCCGAGTTCGGCGATGGCTGCGGCCAGTTGATCCTTCGAGAACGGCTTGCCGTGCCAGTTCAGCTTGTCGGCGACCTGGCTGAAACCGTGGCCTTTGATGGTGCGCGCGATGATTGCTTGCGGCTTGCCTTTGGTGGCTTTGGCTTTGTCGAGAGCAGCCAGTACGGCGGCGACGTCGTGCCCGTCGATGACTTGGGTCTCGAAGCCTTCGGAGACGAACTTCAGGCGGTAGCGTTCCATATCGTGCTGGTACATGGTGGGCTCGCTCTGGCCCAGGCGGTTGATGTCGCAGATTACGGTGAGATTGTCGAGATTGTAGTGCGCGGCGAAGGCGGCCGCTTCCCAGATCTGGCCTTCGGCGAGTTCGCCGTCGCCGGTGAGGACGTAGACGCGCGTCGGGCTCTTATCCATGCGCGCGCCAATGGCCAGGCCTGCGCCGACCGAGAGGCCTTGGCCTAGAGAACCGGTGGCAGCGTCTACGCCGTGAATGCGCGGCGTGGGATGGCCTTCGAGTTCGCTGGAAAATTCGCGGAGGGTCATCACGCGTGAAACCGGGAAAACGCCGGCTTCGGCCAGCGCGGAATACAAGAGCGGCGCGGCGTGGCCCTTGGAGAGGACGAAACGATCGTCATCGTTGGAATTGGCGTTCTTGGGATCGAATTTCATGGCGTAGAAGAAAACGCCGGCGACCAGCTGCGCTGCGGACATGCAGGAAGTGGGATGGCCGGAGCCGGCAGCGGTGGTGGACATCATGGAATAAATGCTGAGCAGCTTGGCTTTTTCTTTGATCAGGTCGATGGTTGCCGCGGAGGGTCCTGCGGAGGAAGGCGCGCTCATAAAAGCTCCTTGTTCGATTTTGGGCTTAGGCCCCGATTTTACCCTGTTCGCGCAAAAGGCGCGAATGAAGTCTTTCTAATACGGCATGCTGCCGCGGATTGAAATCATGGATGCATTTCTGCCGCCATAAACACGCTGCTCTCGAGAATGCCCCGTGCCAAAGTTGGATTCACTGGAAGGTGGTTTGGGTACAGACAAGGTTGGCTAGTGGCGCAGCAGTTTTGGCGACAGGAGTACATCTGCAACCCGCGCAACTTGCGCCATTTCCGAGACATCGTGGACGCGCACGATGTGCGCGCCCTGGAGAATGCTGGCGGCTACGGTCGCGGCGGTGCCCCAGATTCGATTGGCTCCGGCGTCCTGCTGGAGCGCCGCGCCCAGAAAACTTTTTCGCGAGGTTCCGAGCAGCAAGGGGAATCCGAGCTTGGCTAGTTCCGGCAGGCGCTGAAGGATTTCGCAGTTTTGCTGGTGGCTCTTGCCGAAGCCGATGCCCGGGTCGATCACGATCTGATTTTTGGCCACGCCGGCTTTTTTCGCTACGGCGATCGATCGGCGCAAGCCGGCGGTGACGTCGCGCATCACGTTTGCGGCGAAGGGCTTTTGCTGCATGGTGCGAGGCTCACCGCGCAGATGCATCAGGATCAGGCCGAGTTTTTTGCGCCGGGCGATTTCCGACAGGCGAGGGTCTTTCCGCAGACCTGTTACATCATTAAGAATTTCGGCGCCGGCGTTCGCTGCCGCCTCGACAACTTCGGCCTTGCTGGTATCGATCGAAATCGGAATTTTGAGTTTCCCGCGCAGTATTTCGAGTACGGGGAGAACGCGCCGCATTTCTTCGTCTGCGGAGATTCCGGTGGAGCCGGGGCGGGTGGATTCGCCGCCGATGTCGATGAGGTGCGCGCCGGCGCCTTCCATGGCGAGGGCGTGCGCGGCGGCGGATTCGGAGTTGGGATACTGTCCGCCATCCGAAAAGCTGTCGGGCGTGACGTTCAAAATTCCCATGATGAGGGTGTGCTCGCCGAGCGCGAGAGATCGCGCGGGAAGACGTAGCCGGAATTTGCGGCGAGCGAACATAGGCTGCTATTGAATCACGGTTTGGCGGGGACGTAATAGGACGCGCGCGAGACGACCGTGGCGTCGGGATGGCCGTCGACTTCCACGCGCAACGAATGCCAGCCGGCGCGCGGCGGCTGATCTACACCAGGGGCGGTCGACCCGGACGGCGAAAATCCAATGGTATATTCGGCGCGAATTTTCACCGCGATTTGGTGGAAGGTGTCGGCGAGGGTGCTGGCTTCGCGCAGGAAGTACAGTTGGCCGCCGGAGCGGCGCACTAGCTCCGCCAAGTACAACGTGTAGGCGGGGATCTTCTCGTCGGCGCGATCGCGGGTGAGCAGAGTTTGGTCGGCGTGCGCGTTGAGCCACGATGCGGTCATGATTTTCGGGCGGCTTTCGGTGGAGACGGCGAAAACCTGAATATCCTGCGCCGAAAGCTTGCGGACGACATCCTCGAAGGTCAGCCGGTCCGGCGGAAATCCTGGGCGGGGGCGAGACGTTTCGGGATCGAGGGTCAGTCCGAGACCGCTGTCCTGGCCGTCGGTCAGCAGGACGATAGCTTTGCGTCCGCTGCGCCCGGCAAAAAGTTCCGTGGCGGCAAGGAATACCGCTTCGTAGATGTTGGTTCCTCCGGTATCGCTCAGAAGTTCGCGGGCGTCGACGCGGCCGACCGCTTTGCGAATCAGGCCCCAATCGTTCGAGAACGGAATCTGCAGATAGGTGTGCGCGGAAAAATCGGCGACGGCGGTTTGGTCGGAGGTGCCCAAGGCATCGACCAAGGAGCGCGCGGCGTTCTTCATTTCTTCGGATTCGCGCAGGACGCTGGGGCTGGCGTCGATGAGCAGGACCACGCTGGCCGGTTGATTTGAAGCGTCGAAGAAAACAATGGGGCGAGCGGCGCCGTCGTCGAGAATCCGAAAATCTTTCTGCTGCAGATTCTGAATGGCCACGCCGTCAGCGCCGACCACGCTGCAGGTGACCGGAACGATTTGGGTGACCACGGAGATGGCATGTTCGCCTGGTGAAGTGACCGCGGTTGCGTCCCCTGGCGCGGTGGCGCGGCCGACGATCAGCTCTCCCGTCGCGGGATCTCTGCGCCAAGAGACGGATTCATCCAGGCGACGGGGCTTGGAGAGGCTTGTAGATTGCTTTTTCTGGGCGTGGACGGCGGGCAGGACGTGGAGGAGAGAGATGGAGATCAGAATCGCAGCGAATACAAAGCTAACGCGGGATTGGCCGGCGCGGCCGAGCACGGAGCGTCTCTGGGGCGCTCGCATCACGGTCTAATCGAGATCGAAATCGCGCAGAGGCTTTTCGATGGGACCGTCTTTGGCTTTCTTCAGGCCTTCGGCGAATTTGCGCGCCAGCAAATCTTCCTTGGTTTTTTCTGCTTCGACCGAAGCGCGGAATTTCGCTTCGACGGCATCAACTTGCTTGCGAAGCAGGCCGGCCGTGTCGTCAAGATCCACCGAAGAGGGAGGCCGGGGCGGCGGGACGTGCGAGAGGACGGCGCGAACTTCGCGGTCGATGGTCAATTTTGCCTGGCAGCAGGGGCAATTCACTTCGAAGGTGTCCACAAATTTGTGAGCCATGAGGGTATTTTACTCCAATTTTGGGTGGGGAGAGGATGCTGAGGGATTTGGACCAGTACTGTGATGTGCCATTTTAGTCCTGGCCACTTTCGTGCTAATGCCAGCTGGCGGGTGGGCCGATACGGAAACTAATACCCGACCAGAACCTTGTAAATCCATTTTTCGCGACGGCGGCGGAAGCGACGATTGATTCCATGAATGCACAATTGAAGATTGTCGAAAACCTGCAACGAACAGATGAGATTCGGGCGGGTGGTTCGAAGCCGGACGACCGCCGAAAATCGCAACGAGCAATGATCTCGGTCCGCGCTCACATTTGCGGTGACATTGGTTCGGTTCAGGGATTCGAGGAAGTGGTCACTTGTGCTGACATTTCGCGGGACGGGGCGCGCCTACCCACGACCCGGCACGGCTACTTCGAAGGCCAGATTTTGAAAGTGACCTGCCCATTCTGGGATACACCGACGGGGATTAACAAGGCGCGCAACGCCAAGATTGTTCGGTGCAAAATCACCCCGACGCTGGGCTACGAGATCGCCGTGCAATTTCTTCCGGACGATCCGGTCGAGACACATATGTTGAAGCGAAGCGCCGGCTTGAACGCCGGGCAAGTGCGGGTATTGATTGTGGAATCCGACGCGCGCACCGGGAATTCAGTGCGCGAGCTGCTGGAGCGGGACGGCTATCACGTGGTGATCGTCGCAAAAGCTGAGGACGGTTTGGCGGTAATCCAGACCGAGGCGCCACATGTGATCGTGGCGGAGGCTGAAGGCAACGGGATCACCGGGCACGACCTGTGTGCGATCGTGAAATCCGAGCCGCACCTGCAGCACATTCCAGTAATCCTGCTGACAAGTTCGGCGTTGCCTTCAGACTATAATTCCAGCCACTTGATCGGCGCCATCATCTGCATGTCAAAAACGTGCAAGCTTGAAAGAATACGCCAGGCGGTGCGCCTGGTGGCCGCCCCACCCTCTCAATCTGGGGCCTACAGCGCGGGGTTTAACGTCGCTTCGTTCGTGCGCACTTCGTAGAGCTGCAACCAAATAAATTCCGGCACAAAAAAAAGCCCCGTCTTTTTCGAGACGAGGCCTTCGGAATTGCATTTGCGTTCCGCTCGCGTTCTAGGCCGGAGCGGGTTTTTCGCCGTTGGCCAAACCCGGAATCGTGCGCGGTTCAGGACGCAAGGAAAGTTGAGGCTCCTTGGCCGTGGCGCGCGGTTCGACGGGAGGTGGCGGAATCTTTTCCGGAAGCGGCTGGCCTGCCATCAAGAGCTTCAATTCCACAGCGTCCAGGACTTCGCGGTCGAGCAGGGCTTGCGCGATGCGCTCGAGCAGGTCTTTCTGCGTTTCGAGGATGTTGCGGGCCTTGCTGTAGCCGGTGGTGACGATGCTGCGGACTTCCCCGTCGATTTTGATGGCGGTGTCTTCGGAGTAGTCGCGATGCTGGGCGATTTCGCGGCCCAGGAAAATCGCTTCTTCCTTCTTGCCGAAAGTCAGCGGACCCAGAACGCTCATGCCCCACTCGCAGACCATCTGGCGGGCAATTTCGGTGGCACGTTCGATGTCGTTGCCGGCGCCGGTGGTGATGTGATGCAGGAAAATTTCCTCGGCAGCGCGTCCGCCCATGAGCACGGCGAGTTGCGCCTCCAAGAATTCCTTGGTGTAGGTGTGCTTGTCGTCGATGGGCAACTGCATGGTGACGCCGAGAGCCATGCCGCGCGGGATGATGGTGACCTTATGCAGCGGGTCGGCGCCCGGAGTCATGGCCGCGACCAGCGCGTGGCCCGCTTCGTGATAGGCGGTGTTGCGCTTTTCTTCGTCGGACAAAATCATGGAGCGGCGTTCGACGCCCATGAGTACTTTGTCCTTGGACATTTCAAAATCGACCATCGCAACAAATTTGCGGTTCTGGCGCGCGGCCCACAAGGCGGACTCGTTGACCAGATTGGCGAGATCGGCGCCGGAGAATCCCGGAGTGCCGCGAGCGATCACGGAGAGATCCACGTCGTCGGAGAGAGGAACTTTGCGAGTGTGCACGCGCAGGATTTCTTCGCGGCCTTTGACGTCGGGACGCGGAACAACGACGCGGCGATCAAAGCGGCCGGGGCGCAGAAGAGCCGGATCGAGCACGTCTGGGCGGTTGGTGGCGGCGATTAGAATTACGCCTTCGTTCGATTCGAAGCCATCCATTTCGACGAGCAAGGCGTTCAAAGTTTGCTCGCGCTCGTCGTGACCGCCGCCGAGGCCCGCGCCGCGATGGCGGCCGACCGCGTCGATTTCATCGATGAAGAT
The DNA here is from genome assembly GCA_963711325.1 of uncultured Acidobacteriota bacterium. Classification (GTDB taxonomy): domain Bacteria; phylum Acidobacteriota; class Terriglobia; order Acidiferrales; family UBA7541; genus Palsa-295. The sequence goes on from CAVQDR010000004.1 coordinate 42,504, forward strand.
GATGCAAGGCGCGTTCTTCTTGCCCTGCTCGAAGAGGTCGCGCACGCGGCTGGCGCCGACGCCGACGAACATTTCGACGAAGTCCGAACCTGAGATGGAGAAGAACGGGACATTGGCTTCGCCGGCGATCGCGCGCGCCAGCAAAGTCTTACCCGTTCCCGGAGGCCCGACGAGCAGCACGCCCTTGGGAATGCGTCCGCCGAGCTTCTGGAATTTTTGCGGGTCTTTCAGGAAGTCGATGATTTCGTAGAGCTCTTCCTTGGCTTCGTCGATTCCGGCAACGTCCTTGAATGTCGCTTTCTTCTGTTGCGCGGTGAGCAAACGCGCGCGGGACTTTCCGAAGCTGAGGGCTTTGTTTCCGCCGGCCTGCATCTGCCGCATCATGAAAATCCAGAAGAGAACCAGCAAGATGATCGGCGCGAAATTCATGAGGAAGGTGAGCCAGTCGGCGTTCTTCACTTCCTTGAAGTTGTAGAGAACGTTGTGATCCTGAAGAGCCTTGGTAACGTCCGGGATCGAAGTGTTAGCGATGGTTACGCCCTTGAACTTGCCGGCTTCGCGGTATTCACCCTGGAGTTCGGCGCTATTCTGCGCCAGGTAAATCGTCACGTCTTTTACGCTACCGCTTTGGACTTTGGCGAGGAAGGTCGTGAAGTTTGGTTCATCTTCGTGGGCAGACTGGCTGCCCGTGGAAGCCATCTTCCACAACACCACCGCCAATAAAATCATTAAAAGCCAAAAAAGAATCGTTCGGACTGTTGAGTTCACCGTATGACCTCGCCCATTTTCAGGAACTTTGCCGTACCGCCACTGCAATTATTTCGTTGTTATAAAAAACACTGCATAAGGCCACTACTACTTAGATGCCGAAAAGGCCGATTTCCGCTCTTTAAAACGTTTCAGCCTTTCTCTTCAGCAATCAGGAGGGCTTTGTGAGTCCTTGCTCCCGCGGCACATTCGCCAGCGGGTGCCATTCCCGAGAGCCCAAACGACCTGGCCTGCGCTTTCCAGGACCGGCCAGGTGATGCGCTGCTCTGCCGGAACCCTCTTGCCAAGCATCATCTGCTTGAGCTTTTGCTCGTTCCGCCGACCGCGAGGTCGATAGGAATCGCCGGGCCGCCAATTTCGCAGAATTAAAGGCGAACGCAGGAGGTCAGCATCGAGGGCTTGATTGTCCCATATAGTGTCGCGCTGGGAGGTGGGCCAGTCAATCAAATTTAGGTTTAGGCGCTTACCCAGTTCGGCAACTGACACGGTCACCGTTTTGGTTAGTGGCAGCGGCACCTCGTAGTGATACGCATTTGGGCGAGACGTAGTTTCATTCGCGTGCTGCGCTGGTCTGACGCTTGAAACGCGCGAGAATTGGAGTTCGGCGAGATTCTTGCGGACGATGATTCCCCGCGGCAATTCGATGGTGAGGCCGCTTTGTGAACTGGTGGCGAGTTGGAGCACCTGTTCAACGTGTTTGGCGCCGAGTTGGCGGAGGTCCCCGTGAATGGCTTCGAAGATGCGGCGGATCAATCTTTCGCTAACTGTGCGCAGTGCCGGCGATGGCACATCTGTGGGATGCGCGGACTGATTCACGGCCGTGGCCGAACCTTGCAGGTGGAACGGAGTCAAGATATCCGACGAGGAAATGCTGAAGCCTTCGGCCGTTTCGCGCGCGAGATTACGGAAACGATCTTCGATGAAAGCGTTCCAGAAGGTTTTTTCCGCGCGCGCGAACGTGGAAAGGTCGTTCAGATGCCTAACGATGGTTGGGGAATAATTTTCTTCGACTAGCGGAAGTAGTTGGTGGCGAATTCTGGCGCGGGTTCGGGTGGCGTCCTGGTTCGAGGAGTCTTCGCGCCAGTCCTGATTGAGGGATCCCAGATAATTGCGCAGTTCCTGGCGGCGCGTTTCGAGCAGCGGGCGAACGATGGGGCCATCCACGGGATGAATGCCGCCGAGGCCGGTCATTCCGGTGCCGCGGAATACGTGGGCTAGCACTGTTTCTGCTTGGTCGTCGGCCGTGTGGGCCACCGCAATTCGATCTGCGGAACCGTCGGCCGCCAGTTCGTCGAAAAAACTTCGGCGAAGGCGGCGCCCGGCGTCTTCGAGATTCCAGCCGTTGCGCGCGGCGAGCGCGCCTACGTCTTCGACGCGTTGAAAAAATTTTAAGCCGTGCTGTTCCGCCAGAGCTTCGACGAATTGAGCATCGCGGTCCGATTCGGCGCCGCGCAGCGAATGATTGAAATGCGCGACCGACAAGGTGATGCCCAGTTCGTTCGCGAGATTGGACAAGAGCCGCAACATTGCCACTGAATCTGCGCCGCCGGATACCGCCGCGCACATGCGGGCGCCCGGAAGAATCGCTCGCTGCTTCCGGATGGATGCCAGCAATTTTTGTTCGAACGCCGTTCGCATAGACAGGTCAGTGATTGCGATGGATATGCCTATCGTAACAGTTGAATCAGCAAGGGTCGAGAAGACGGGGCGAGGCCGCGACGGGCGCGGATCCTGGCGTTTGCTATGCGGACCTGATCTAGATCCGATCGCTAATCTGCTGGGTAAACAGATCGCGGCTGTAGGATATGCGGCGGTCGAGGGCCACTGCTGCAAAATAAGAACAGTCGCGACGCTCGTGGTCCGCCCACTCCGCAACCCGAGGCGCGGTTCCCATAGCGAGGCTTTTCAAGAGAGCAAGAATTCTATAGTAGAGCCCGACCGCCCGAATTTCAGAACGGTCATCGCCGCGTTCAGGGCACAAGCGCACCAGCTGCAGCAAGCGGTTGAAGTCCTCCGGAGCAACGTCCTGCTTCGCGATCCCGGTGACTTCCCGCACTCGTTCCGATAATTCCACTTTGCGGCTTGGCGCCAAAATCGAGCGGCAATACCACAGCGAGAACTGGCCAAACACTGCCAGCGACATCACGCAGATCAACGCTGCTATCATCGAAGTGTCAACTCCGCTGGAGCCAGGCGCGAATCCTCAGTAACTTTCGTTATGGTATAGGCCCACGCCACCGGGAGCCACACTCCGATAACAGGCGGTATCCATCGCAAGAATTGAAGCTCCATGTTGGGGAACAAATTCCGCAGGGCGTAGGTTCCGGCATCGACACTGAAATAGATTCCCAATGCCAGCACCAGCTGAATCAGCCGCATACGCGTCTCGCGCAATTTTAAGATCGCGCCCCAGAGCAAATAAGTAAGGACAACTCCGACGAAATAGAGATTCTGGCCCACTTCGACGACGAAGTGATCGGTCATGTGATTTCGGTTCTGATGGACAACGGCGTACGAGAACGCCGCTGTGGCGAAAATCAAGATCGCCGCGCCGCCCTGAACGTACTTGCTCGCACCCATCTCCTCAAAAGTCTGCACGTAGAAATGAATGACCACCCAGAAGAGTACGAGGGTCAACAAACTATCAGAGTAGTAGTAAAAGTATTTGTATTGGGGAGAATTGAAGCCGTAGTGCTGAAGGCAATAATAAAGACCGAAGGTGACCAAGCCATCGCACAAGATGTAGAAAACAAGGGGGAAATAGCGTTTCCAGGATCTGGTGCGAAACGCGCACACCACTAGATAGATCTCAGCAACGAAACCTAAACACCACAAAGCATAGTCAACAGGGCCTAGCATCGGTCGTACACCTTCTTAGACGCCGGGCCCCGGACCTTTTTTAATCAGGAGAACCTACAACTATCTCCAAGGACCGCCTGGGGGCACGGGTGCGGACGTGCTGTGCCACGGTCCACCCGGGGGCACCGGTGCTGAGGTGCTTGCCTTCAGGCTAACCGCGCTTACCAACACCAACAGAGACAATGCTGCAACTGCTGACCACTTCGACATGAGACTCCTCCCAAGGGAAACAACGGGCGGAGTCTATAAGCGGTCAGGTGCCGTCGAGAGGATTATTTTGGGGCGTGTGTCCAAACGGTACACACCCCTCCCTCCTGGCAGGGCCAGCGCATTTCCGAATTGTCGAGATCAAAAGTAGAGTCTCAGGACGCGCCGAGCAATGGGACGAAAGTACCATCAATCCGCGCCGTTTCCAGGAGGGCAAAATTCAAGTTCTTCGGGCCTATTAGGTGCGACTACTTGCGCGTTCGATTTGTCCGCGAGTCTTGACACTCCGCGGCCCGAACCTTTAGCATCGAAGGCTGTCTAGCAGCCGGTTTAGCTCAGAGGTAGAGCGAGGGTCTCATAATCCCTAGGTCGTGGGTTCGAGTCCCACAACCGGCACCATTCGCTTCGCAGTTGTCTGCCCTCACCTTTCCGCTTCTTTTCTGCCGCACTTTTTGACCGGGACAAACGATTGATCCGTCGCCGCGATTTCGCTGGGTGAAGCGCATGCGGTTCGCCCGCACATTTTCATTGGAGCCGGCCGAAATTGTGAGATATTGGGCGCCTGTCGTATGGTTACGAAATAGAGCGTTTTGTTTCTTTTTGCGAGGCGTGAAAATGAAGCCCAAAAAATGGCTCCGGCGCAGTAGCGGTCCACGGTATACGCAATCGATTGTTGTCGTGGCCGGTGCGTTCTGGTTGTGTGCTATTGGATGCAGCAAGCAGACGGCCCCGGTGGCGCCGCGGGTCGAGTCGCGAGTGCACGTTTCGACTGGGTCGAATGGTGTATCGATTACGACGGCCAACGCCGAATTTACGGTCGCTCCTAACGGCTATGTGGCGGGCAGCCTGATTGCGGACGGTCGCAAATTGTCGCTGGATGATCCGGGAAATCAGGCGGGAATTGAGATCGCAACACAGCAGGGAGCTCTGGCTGGGGTGACGTTCGACGTTGCGCAGCCGGAAATCTCGGAGCCCAACGGAAAACTGGGCAGCGTGGGCCAACGTGTGCGGGTGCACGGCGCGACGCCCGCTGGCGACGTGCGCGAAACGTTGACGGTCGAAGTGTACGACGAGTTTCCCAGCGTCGCGCTGGTTTCAGTGGCGGTCGAAAACGCTAGCAAAGGTGATCTGGCTCTTAAGTCAGTCGATTTCGATCAGCACCGGTTGAATGCGTCGCTCGCGGACGCCCAGGCGGCCCCGTATCAGATGTGGTCCTTTCACGGCGCTAGCATTCAGTGGGGAAAAGACAACGTATTCGAGATTCCGAAGAAATTTTCGCAGCAGAATCAAATGGGCACGGTGGTAGAGGTAAAAGGCGACTTGGGCAGTGTGGGCGGCGGTATTCCGGTGGTGGCGTTCTGGACCAAAACCGTGGGTGAAGCGGTCGGCCACGCTGAGACGCTTCCGTTGGCGCTTTCGATTCCGGTCACGACTGCGGAGGATGGGCGCGTCGAGACTGGCATCCACCTCACTCCCGATACGGTCCTGCAGCCCGGACAGTCCTACTCGACGCCCGAAGGATTTGTGGCCGTGTATTCCGGCGATTATTACGAGCCGCTGCAGGTGTATTCGAATTTGATCGATCGCGAAGGTTTGAAGAAAGCCACGACTAACGCCGAAGACTATTCGGTGGCTTGGTGCGGATGGGGCTACCTGGCGAACGTCACGCCGGCGCAAATGCTAGGGACGATTCCCAAGCTGAAAGAATTTGGAATTCACTGGGCGACGCTGGACGATCGCTGGTTCGATAACTATGGCGACTGGCAGCCGCGCAGCGACACTTTTCCCGGGGACACCATTCGAGACATGGTGAAGAAATTTCACGAGCAGGGCATCAAGGTCCAGCTTTGGTGGCTGCCGCTGGCGGTCGAAGATGGAGGCGCTGGGTACGAGTCGCACAAATACGGCGTGTCGGATGTGGTGAAAGAGCATCCGGACTGGCTGATTCTGGATAAAAACGGAAAGCCGGCGCGCATGACTCGAGGTCTGGCCACCCTGTGTCCGGCGGTACCTGAGGTTCGAGAGTATTACAAACAGCTGACCGAAAAATTCATCCACGATTGGGATTTCGATGGATCGAAGCTCGACAATATTTATACCGTTCCGGAATGTCATAACCCGAAACATCATCACAAATCGCCGATGGATTCCGTTTATGCGATGGGTGACGTGTATAAAACGATTTTCGATACGACCCGCGCGCTGAAGCCGGACAGCGTCACGCAGAGCTGTTCGTGCGGAACGCCTCCCAGCATTGCCTGGCTGCGTTCTATGGATCAGGCGGTCACAGCGGATCCGGTCGGATCCGTGCAGGTGCGCCAGCGCGTGAAAATGTACAAAGCGTTGCTGGGGCCGAATTCGGCGGTCTATGGAGACCACGTGGAGTTGACCCGAGTATCTAATCCCAGCGGGAACGAACGCGATCTGGGATCGGATTTCGCTTCGACGGTGGGAACCGGGGGCGTGGTCGGGACGAAATTTGCCTGGCCGGATTACGGACCGAAGCTGAGCGACGTTTACCTGACGCCAGAAAAGGACGGGTACTGGAAAAAATGGATCGGAATTTATAACGACAAGATGCTGTCGCGCGGAACTTTCCGTAACCTTTACGTGTATGGGTACGACGTGCCGGAGGGATACGCGATCGAGAAAGACGGGGTGATGTATTACGCTTTTTTTGCGCCAGAAGCCGACGCGAAAGCGAAGACTGCAGCTCCGGCGTGGTCCGGCCAAATCGAACTGCGAGGTTTAACCCCAGGGAAATATCGCGTGACGGATTACACCAATGGAAAGGAACTAGGGAAAGTCACCGCACCGGACGCGAAGCTGCAAACCAGCTTTACGGATCACTTGCTGCTGGAAGTTACGAAAGAGTAGAGCGCAACGCGTGAGAAATTGCCGCGGATGATTGCGGCGGATTGCTGAAGAAGGTTTTCACCGCTTCGCGATCGCGGAAGGCTTCGGTGCCGCCTTCGTGCGTGGTGGAGAACGCGCCGGCCAGATCCGCGTAGGCCAAACAATCCTCCGGCGAGCCGCCCTGCAGGAAGCGATGAATGAAGCCGGCATCGAAACTATCGCCGGCGCCCACCGAATCTTTGGCCTCGACACGCAAGCCGGCGCGCTGCCAGCGGCTGGCACCTTTCTGCACGAGGGCACCCTTGGCGCCAAGTTTCACGGCAACTAGCGGACAAATCTCCACCAACTTGGCAATTGCATCTTCAAGATTCTCCGCTCCTGCGATTTTCTTTGCTTCGCGCTCGTTGGGAAAAAGCATGTCGACAAACGGGAGGACATCCAGCAGATCGTCGGCCCACTTTCCTTCGGGGTCGTCGTTCGTGTCCAGGGAAGTGGAAAGGCCGTTGGCTTTGGCGCGGCGGAAGAGTTCGCCGATGTGGGGGCGCAAAGCGCGGTGCAAAAAATAGGAAGAGAGATGCAGGTGCCGCGCGGAAAAGATGTAATCGAGATCGAGGTCGGCGAAACTGAGTTCGAATATCGCGCCGGGATAGGTAAGGATGAAGCGATGCTCCGGTTGGTTCAGAATCACCGAAAGGCCGGTCGCGACTCCGGGCGAGCTTTTGGAGACTCGGCTTACGTCGGTGCCGGAGCTGGCCAGCCAGTCCAGGGCAGTTTTGCCCAAAGCGTCGTCGCCGACTTTCGCGACCATTCCGACTTTGGTTCCGAGCACCGCCAGATTATGCGCAAAAATTGCTGACGAGCTTCCCAGCGTGAGACGGAATCCCCTGACCAGGGTTTCTTCTTCCGGTTTCAATTCTTTGGGCACGCCGTACAAAATCAAATCGGGGTTGAGCTCGCCAACAACACAGACGTCGAGTGGCATATGTGCGGGCCTCGGCTACTTACTGCTTTCGAGCATAACCACGCGAGACAGGTTTCGCGGTTCGTCGGGGTTCAGGCCTTTTTTCAGCCCAGTATAAAATCCGAGTAGCTGGCCGGGCAAAACGCTGGCGGCGAGGCGCGCGATTTCTGGAACGCGGAGCGAGAGTTCAATAACGTAATCAGCCGAACGGCGGACGGCGGGAGTGGCTTGATTGGTGATGGCCAGAATCGTGCCGCCGAGTTTTTTCATTTCCTCAAGAACCAGAACTTCCGCATCGAACCCGGTTTCGCTTAAGATGCAGGTGATCAGGGTGTCGGGGGTGACGATCGCTTTCGGTCCATGGCGGAATTCGAGGGCGTGAAAACTTTGGGCGAAAGAACAGGACATCTCGAGGACCTTCAGCATAGATTCCTGCGCGATGCCAAAGAAAGGACCCTGCCCGAGGTAAACGTAAGCGGCAAAGGTTTGCGATTTCACCAGCGCCGAGACGTCTTTATGAATCGCATTCAACTTTGCGGATGCTTCGCTTGGAAGCGCGTGAAGCCCATCGTGAACGTCCTGGCGATTTCCGCGGAGGGTTGCCAGCGCCTGCAGAATGACGAGCATGGAGGTAAACGAGCGGGTCATTACGGTGCTTTTTTCGTCGGCGGGACGCAGGACGATGCAATAGCTCGCCAGGTTTTCAATCGGAGTGCCGGATCCGCAGGTGATGGCCAGGGTCGGGACGTTTTTTTTGCGTTCCAGATATTCCACGGCTTCGAGAGCTTCCGAAGTATGACCGGAACGGCTGATTACGACTGGCTGGCAAGGCAACGGAAGAAGCTGAGGGAAAAGCATTATTTCTGAGGCCGGCATGGCACGCGCTTTCTCTCCGGTCAAGATTGTCCAGCTGGCGGCGGCGCACTGCGCCAGATAGAAACTGGAGCCACAGCCGATGAACAGCCACTCGACATTCCTGGCCAGCTTACCGTTCAGGTCCTTCAATTCGCCGGTTTTGTCGACCATTTCTAGACACGCCTTCCAAGTGTCCGGCTCGGAAAGAATTTCCGTGATGGTGTGTTTACCCGCGTCCGATTCAAATTGCGCCAACTGTGCCTCCGTTCCTTTAGAGCCAAAAGCCTAGACGGTAATGAGCTTGATGTGGGCCGCGCGAAGCGCCTTCGCGTAGGCCTTGGAGATTTTCTTGTCCGTGATCGTGTGATGAACCGAGGACGTCGGAGCGATGAAAGACAGGCTGCGATTGCCGAATTTGCTCGAGTCGCAGACGATGACGACGGTTTTCGCGTTTTCGATCATCACCCGATTTACCCGCGCTTCCAGCAGGTTCGGAGTGGTCAGGCCGTATTCGACGTCGAACCCGTCGACCGCGAGAAATAGCAAATCGGCGGTAACGTGGCGCAACGAATCCTCGGCCAACGGGCCGACCAGTGAAAACGAATTTCTGCGTAGCGCGCCGCCGGTCAAAATGACTTCGACGTCAGTCCCGGCCAGCTCAGCGGCGATATTGACGGCGTTGGTGATGACCGTGAGATCGCCGATATGCTGGATAGCGCGCGCGACGGCGGTGGTGGTGGTGCCGGAATCGAGAATGACGACGTGACCGGGTTGGACGAAACGCGCGGCCGCGGCGGCGATGTTCAATTTCTCAGTCCGGTGCAACTGCTCTTTCTCATGTAAGGTGGGGTCGCGCAGCGCGGAGGCATCCATGGGCAGCGCGCCACCGTGGGCGCGGTGGATGCGTCCCATTTGATGCAGCGACTCGAGGTCTTTGCGGATGGTGATGAGCGAAGTGGAAAAGCGGCGAGCCAGGTCCTTCACGACAACTCGACCGTCGCGCCGGGTTAATTCCAGGATTTTTCGCCGCCGTTCTTCCGCGAGCATTGTTTTTTAGGTTGGTTCCGATTCCTTACTATTTGTTACTATTTGTTATCGAGCCCAGCTTCCCATAATCGGCGTCCAGGAGCAAGGATTTATGCCCAAGTTACGAATCGTCTGCGTGAGCGCCAACCCGGCGATGGACCGGCGGGTTCATCTGGCGGCCATGGTCAGGGGTAGCGTGAATCGAGCCACGCGGGCGCGGGGATTTGCCGGCGGAAAGGCGGCGCATGTGGCCATGGCGGCGCGAGCGCTGATGAACGAAGTGGACTGGATCGGATTTCTGGGCGGAGCGGTGGGCGCAGAATGCGCCGCGGAGCTGAAATCCGTCGGAATCCGGGTGACTGCGATTTCAACCGCGGCGCCTACGCGCGTGAATCTAGAAATTCTGGAGACCAACGGTGATATTACCGAAATTCTAGAACCCGGCAGTTCGCCGGCGATCGAGGAAAGGAATCGGTTTCGGCGCGCCGTACGGGCACTTTCGAAATCGAGCCTGCTGGTTATTTCGGGGAGCCTGCCGGCGGGTCTGGCTTCGAATTTCTACGCTGCGGTGATAAGGGACGCGCGCACCAAGGGAATTCCGGTTTTTCTGGACACGAGTGGGGAAGCCTTGCGAGCCGGAATCAAAGCCAGGCCTTATTTTGTGAAAGTGAATCGAAACGAAGCGGAGGAATTGACGGGCCGGGCGGTTAAGACTGAGCGCGGCGCCCTCGAAGCAGCGCGCGAAATTATCCGTACCGGTGCGACAAGTGCTGCAGTGACGCTGGGCAAGGAAGGCGTGGCTTGGATGGAAAGCGCGGAAGGTCCTGCGTGGCTGGCGCGTCCGCCTCAGCTGAAATGCATTTCGTCCGTGGGCTGTGGGGATGCAACGCTGGCGGGCTTTGCTGTGGCGATGCACTGGGGGCTCAGCGGCGAAAAAGCGATTCGACTAGCGGCGGCGTGCGGAGCAGCGAATTGTGCGGCGGAGATTCCCGGGAGAATCAAGAGAACTCAAATCGAGTCTTTGCTGGCGCAAGTTTACGTAAAGAAGATGTAGCGCCTAGCCGCCGGAAGCGACTGTGGGCGCGACGCCCGGAATCCATTTCAGGGCATTCTCGCGGTAGATTTTTCTGAGGACCGGCGCAGGTAGATTGAGCCCCTGGACTTGGTGGCCGTGATATTCGAAGGTCTCGCCGGTGGCCAAAAATTTCCAATCGCGAGCGTAGGTTTCCTGCCATTCCTTCAAAATATCCGGACCTGAATCTTTTGTCTCGAAACCCAAATCGGTGCCGTACAACACCCGATCCTGATATTTGATCAGGAAGTCTCGGACTTTTTCGCGTGGCTGGATCATCAGGTATTCCATGCGCGCTGCGGTATCCACAGCGAAGTTCGGATAGAGGTCGAAGCGCTTGGCGATTTCGTCGGTATCCGTTTCCATGCTGCCCAGATGCGCGCCGACCACACGAAGATTGGGATGTATGGCAAGTAGATGATCGCGCGCCGCCAGGATCGTTTCTTTACGCGGATGATCGGGATGGCGGTACATGTACCACTCCGGATTCTCCTGGTAGTAATCGTAGTCCGGGCTTTTGGGATTGGGCGGCTCCCAACAGGACCACGGTTCGGCCATATGAGCGATCAGGATTTTATTTGCTGAGGCGATCGCCTGATAGATCGGCTCGAACTTGGGATCGTCGGGCATCACGTAGCGGCCGTCGGGCGTTTTCAGCTCCATGCCGATGTTTTTCCAGATTTTCACGGCGACGGCGCCATTGGCGAATTCTTTCTGCAATTCACTCACGGTGCTCGACGCGAAATCCTGGTTGTTGAACCGAAACGGATCGAATGTGACGCAAAGGCTGGCGTGCCTCGGGTTTTCGCCGGTAAATTTCTCAGCTAACGCCATTTCCGCTTTCAAATCGCCGAAGATTCGCTGGTTGTCCGCGACTTCGATGTCGAGTACGTGAAGATGGAGGCGATGGAGCAGCGCGATGAATGCAGGATCTGTTTTGAAAACGTGAACATGGGTGTCGATCGGTTGCATCGCCGCAAAACTGTCCAAGTCATTTCCCGGAGCTGCCATCGCAACGGATGAACCGAAGTGCACGAGTACTCCGACACAAATTGCGATCAAAGCTGCTACGACGAGATGGACTGAGCTGGGGATTTTTGTGCTCACGGGATTCCTTCGCTTCTTTATCTGGCAAAAGCTCTCGATCTACGATCTACTTCCGGATTTCTCGGAGGACTGTTCGCGCACTTCAGCCAGCACAATCTCGACGCCGGCTTCACGCAGTGGCCGCAGGTACTTTGGATCCGTGGTCGAATTGGTGACCAAGATATCGATGTCGGTGGTGGGTCCCACGTAGGCAAACCCCTGGTTGCCGAATTTGCTGTCGTCGGCCAAAGCGATGCTGGTGCGCGCGGATTTCAAAATCAGTTTTTTGATTTGCGCTTCAGTCTGGCTCGAGGTTGAGATTCCGTACGCGGGATCGATGGCGCCGACGCCCAAGACGGCTTTATCCACACGGATTTCCGCAATCGCGCGCTGGGCCCAAACTCCCGAAAGATAGAAGACGTCCTTTTGCAGTTCGCCGCCGGTGGAAATCACCGAGACATGCTGGCTGCGCTGCAACTCGTCGACGATCGGAGGAGAATTGGTAATCACGGTCAGACGATTGCGATGTACCAGACGGCGCGCCAATTCGAAGACGGTGGTGCTGCCTTCCAGGAATACCGTTTCTCCATCGCGGATCAACATCTCCGCTTCGCGCGCGATGGCCAGCTTTTCGGCACGATGGGAACGTCCCAAGGATTCGTAAGAAGGTTGAAGGGTTTCTTTCGACGCGCGGGAAACGGCGCCGCCGTGGGAGCGGATCAGCGCCCCCTCTTTTTCCAGAGCTTCGAGGTCGCGGCGAATGGTGGCGGCGGTTACGCCCAGGGTCTTGATCAATTCGGCGGCGGTAACGGTTCTTTCGCGCGAGAGTATCTCGCGAATGCGAAATCGCCGTTCCTCGCCCAACAGACTCATTCCGCCTCACTGCGCATCTTGGCGCCGCAGACCACGTGCGCAAACAGCGAGATTCTGCCACACATCCCGGGCGAAGCAAGCGACAAAATGCAAAAAACATCATTTTCGATAAAAAAAGTTGACAAACGTGCACAAACGGCATATTTAGAAAGCCATAATTCCGATTTGGGTGTGGTGACGTGTCCTGGAGGCCTTACGGTGGATTATTCCTTCCTACTTCCTTTTTTTAAGGTGGAGTCCTCGGCTGTGGCTTTCGCGCGGCTTTCGAGGCTCTGCTGCTTGCTGCTGCTCATGGTTTTATTCCCGGCGATTGGGCTAGCCCAAAAGGACAGCGGGAATATCGTGGGAGTGGTGCGGGACTCCTCCGGTGGAATCGTGCCGGACGCCAAAGTGACCGTCACGGACATCGACCGGGGAACCACGTTCGAAACCACGACCGATGCCAGCGGAGGTTTTTCGGCCGGACCGCTGAAGGTTGGCCGCTACACGGTCACCGTCGGAAAGGCGGATTTCAAAACAGCTGAAGCTGGCCCAGTGCAGCTCGACGTTCAGGGGCGCGTGGAAGTCAACGTCAAGCTCGAAGTCGGGCAGGTCTCACAGCGAATTCAAGTAACGGTTCAAAACCCGCTGCTCGAAACGGAAACGAGCTCGATGGGCGAAGTGCTGAACAAGGAGCGGATCGAAACTCTCCCACTCAATGGCCGGAACTTTGCTCAGCTGGCGCAGCTCGGCGTGGGAGTGGTGCCCAGCGAGCCAGGGTCACGCGTCAGTGGAAGCTACGGATTCAGCGTGGACGGGGCGCGGTCGCTCCAGAATAATTTTCTGCTGGACGGGATCGACAATAACTCGAACTTGGGTGACGTGTTGAACGAATCTTCGTATGTGATTCAACCACCGATCGACGCGATCGAAGAATTCAAGGTCCAGACCAACGATTACAGCGCAGAGTTCGGGCGGGGCAACGGCGCGATCCTGAATGCGGTGATCAAGTCAGGCACCAACGATTTTCATGGGGATGTTTTCGAATATCTACGCAACGACGCCTTCGACGCCACTCCACTTTTTATCGTCGATCAGAAACCTTCGTACAAGCAGAACCAGTTTGGCGGTACGTTGGGCGGGCCGATTCGCAAGGACAAAACATTCATCTTCGGGGACTACGAAGGATTTCGGCTGCGGCGCGGGCTTCCGCAGACCACCACGCTCCCGGATCCAAGCATGGTCAACGGCGACTTCTCTGAACTGCTGACGAACATGCCGGCCATGGCGATCGATCCCAACACCGGTAATCCGAACGGAGCGGTGGCACTCGATTGCAGCGGCAATCCTACTTTCGTCGGTGAGATTTTCAATGCGAGGCAGACTCGAGTCGTTCCGACGACGCCGGGAAATCCCAGCGGTTTGTGCGGTGTGCCAATCGCGGTTGACGGCGCGGGTGCTCCGACGAATGTCTTTCCCACCGGTTCGGTTGATCCTCTGGCGGCGCGCCTCGCGGCTTTTATTCCCGCGCCGAATTCCGACAATCCCGGATTCAACTACATCGCCGTTCCGGTGCGCACGGAGACTCGCAACAATTTCGACGTTCGCGTAGATAACACGTTCTCGGCGTCCGATTCGCTCTTCGGGCGCTTCAGCTATGAAGACCAGCCTAGCTATATTCCATCACCCTTTAACAATGTGTTGGATGGCGGGGGGTTCTTCGACGGCCATGAAGATTTTGCCTACCGCAGCTTCGCCGTCAGCGAGACGCACGTGTTCAATTCCAATCACGTGAACGAAATTCGTTTTGGCTATAACCGGATCAACGCGCATCGCTTTCAGAATAATTTCGATCAGGACGTCAGCGGACAGCTAAATTTTCCCGGAGTTCCCTACGAAGCTGGTACGAATAACGGAGGACTTCCGACCATCACCTTCGCGGATGGTACAGCTCCGGAGCTCGGTAGTTCGGGTTATCTGCCTTCGATTGAAAAGCAGAACAGCTACGTTTTCACGGATAACTTCACCTGGGTTAAGGGACGCCACTCGCTGAAAATCGGAACGGAAATCCGCTACGAGCAGTTCAGTATTTTTCAGCCATCGCAATCGCGTGGAGCAGCCGATTTCGGGCCGAGTTTCACGGATAATCCCGCCTCTCCTGGCAGCGGTGGAAACGGCTTCGCCAGTTTTCTGCTGGGGATTTCGGACGGCGGCTCGATCGTGAACTTGCATAACGTCAACTATCACCGGCAGATCTATTCCGGGTTTATCCAGGATGACTTCAAGGCTTCTTCACGGCTAACTTTCAACGTCGGACTGCGCTACGAGCTATACAGCACGGTCAAGGCGGCGGGAAACCAGCAAGCGAATTTTGATTTCGGCTGCGGATGTTTGATCGTGCCTAAGGGTGTTACCGCCGAGTTGACTCCCACGCTGGCCTCGCAAATTCCTATCGAACGAGATGGCTCGCCCGGGCTAGTCTCGCCCACGCTGCACAATTTT
Organism: uncultured Acidobacteriota bacterium; assembly: GCA_963711325.1. Classification (GTDB taxonomy): domain Bacteria; phylum Acidobacteriota; class Terriglobia; order Acidiferrales; family UBA7541; genus Palsa-295. The sequence goes on from CAVQDR010000004.1 coordinate 57,548, forward strand.
GCACCGCGCCTTGGTCTAGCTTACAAGATCACGGACAAGCTGGTACTGCGATCGTCCTACGGAATTTTTTACGGCGGCACGGAAAATGGGCCGTATTCCAATCCGAGTCCAGGCTTCAACCCTCCGTTTTTCGTGACCCAGTCGTTCAATCAGCCTTGTTCACAGAATTCGGCGAATCCGAATCCGGGGCAGGTTGATTGTTCGATTCCGGGATTCAATTCGCTGCAACTTGGATTTCCCGCCAACTCTTTGACCGATCCGAATACGCCGACGCTCTTTTCGATCAGCCCCAAGATCACGGTGCCGTTCAACCAGCAATGGTTTCTTGGCTTCGAGTACGAGCTGCCCGGGAACACGGTCGCGGAAGTCTCTTACGTCGGCTCGCACGGGTCGAATCTGTTCGGCTTATACAACGGCAACCAGGCGGTACCGACGAGCGATCCGACCATACCCTTGGCGCCGCGGCGGCCGGATCCCAATATCGACGCGGCGATCGACACGCTGCGTTCCAACCTTTTTTCGAACTACAACAGCCTGCAGGTGAAGCTCGAGAAGCGGTTCTCGAATGGCCTGGGATTCGAGGCGTCCTATACCTACAGCCATGCGCTCGACGACGCGTCGAACGCCAACCTCGGATCGCAAAACCAAGGCGACTTCCGCTTGCAGACGGAGCCGTACCTCGAATACGGAAACGCCGATTTCGATATTCGCCACCGATTCGTTTTCAATTACGTCTACGGCCTGCCGTTCGGCAAAGGTCAGCGATTCGGCGGAGACGCATCAGGCGTGCTCAATCAAATCATCGGCAACTGGCAGGTCACCGGGATCGTTTCAGCTCAGACCGGCAACTGGTTCACGCCCACCGATGATCTGGTGAATACTTCGAATTCGGATTGCGGTGGCGGCGTTTTCAATTGCGCGCGGCCGAATGTGGTGGGCAATCCAAACGGAGCGCATTGTATGCCCGGGACGTTGTTCAATACTTGCGCATTTGTGGGCAATACGACTCTGGGAACCTTCGGTGACGCGGGGCGGAACATTATCCTGGGTCCCGGGCTACAGAATTGGGATATTTCGTTCATCAAGCAGTTCCCGATTCGCGAGGCGATGCATGTGGAGTTCCGGGCGGAATTCTTCAACATCTGGAACCATCCGAACCCGACGTTTGCGGATGAAACCACGACCAACGAAAACTTTTCCATCGAACGCGGCACTTCGCAGTTTGGGTTTGCCACTGCTTCGCACGATCCGCGGCTGATTCAATTCGCGCTGAAGTTCTACTTCTGAGGCTACGAAATTACTTGGGGTAGGGATGACCGGCCAGAATTGCGAAAGCGCGGTAGATCTGTTCGGCGATCAAAACCCGGGCGAATTCGTGCGGCATGGTGAGAGTCGAGAGCGATATTTTCTGTTTCGCTCTGACCCGCAATTCATCAGGAAAACCCTCGGCGTCGCCGCACAAGAAAACCAATTCACGCATTCCGCGGTCGCGCAGCTCCCCGAGCCATTTGGCAAATTGTTGCGAAGTGAACTGTTTCCCTGCCGCATCTAGCATTACGACCGTGGCCGACGGTGCAATCTTAAGTTTGCGGAGAGCTGCGGGGCTTCCGTCGCGGAATTCCACGATTTCGATTTCAGCGTAACGCTTGACGCGGGCCGCGTAATCTTCGATGAGTGACCGTGCTTCCTCACGGCGTGTTTTGCCCAGCATGATCAGGCGGATTTTCATGGCGGTGTGCGTCGCGAGCTTGATTATTCCAGCAGCTCGTATTTCTTGCGCTTTTCGAGCAACGTTTTACGGCTGATTCCCAGTATTTCAGCGGCCCTGCCGATCTTGTAGTGCGTCGCTTCCAGCGTCTCTTTGATGGCCTCACGTTCGAGCTTTTCCAAGGAGCGCAAACGGCCGGCGCCGTCGGTTGAAGTGTTACCGGCACGGACGATTTCCGGGAAGCTGGCAGGACCGATCAGCGCGTCCTTGCCGAAAATCAGCGCGTGCTCGATGGCGTTTTTCAGTTCGCGGGCATTTCCGGGCCATTCATACGATTCCAGAGACTTCAGCGCGCCGGGCGCAAAGGAAACGTCCGCGCGACCGTGCACCGGAGCGAGCCGCGACAAAAAATGCCAAGCCAGCTCGGGGATGTCCGCTTTGCGCTCGCGCAGCGGCGGCACGACGATCGACAGGACATTCAGCCGGAAGAAAAGATCTTCGCGGAACCGGCCAGCCGCGACGGCTCGGCCCAAATCGGTATTGGTCAAGGCCATCAGACGCGCGTCCATATCCAGCGTTTCGTTGCCGCCCAGGCGCTCGAATTTTCTTTCTTCCAATACTCGCAATAATTTGGCCTGCATGCCCGGAGTCAGGGCCGCCACTTCATCCAGAACGATCGTGCCGTCCTGCGCGATTTCCAGGCGGCCCAGTTTGCGCGCGACCGCGCCGGTGAACGCGCCGCGTTCGTGCCCAAAAAGTTCGGACTCGATTAATTCGGAGGGGAGGCTGGCGCAATCAATTTTCAGCAGGGGAGCATTGCGGCGGGCGCCACGTTCGTGAATCCAACGCGCCAGTTGATCTTTGCCGGTGCCGCTTTCGCCGGTAATCAATACCGTGGTCGAAGCGTCGGCGACCTTCTCGGCCAGTTCGAGAACGCGCCGCGAAGCGGGGTCGACGGCGATCCACTCGATTTTCGCGGTGGTCATTTCCGCATGCTCGCTACTGAGCTGCGTTGCCTTCGGGGCTTGGATGCGAAGCGTCTAACGTGCGCGGAGCACCGTCCGCGTGCGAATCGGAGTCGCGCGGTCCATCGGATCCGATGTCGATGCGTTCGGCGTTACGCCAGAGGCGCTCGAGATCGTAATACTGCCGGGCTCGCTCGCTGAAAATGTGGACGATAAGAAATCCGTAATCGAGCAACATCCATTCCGCGCTGCCGCGGCCTTCGCGGTGCGCCACCCGACGGCCGGCGCGGTGCAGGCGCTCTTCCACACCGTCGCTGATGGCCTGCATCTGCGGCGTGCTGCCAGCCGAACAGAGCAGGAAATAATCGGCGAAGGCGGCCGAGCCGCGCAGATTCAGTACAGAAATATCCAGAGCCTGTTTGTCTTGCGCTGCTTCCACGGCCAATCGAACATCTTTATCGAGTGCGTTCATTGTCACCTGTAGAGGGCTTGCCCTCGAATGTAGTCTTCCACGGCTTCGGGCACAAGCCCATGAATATTTTGACGGCGGTTGAGCCGGTTGCGAATTTCGGTCGACGAGATGTGGCTGGACACCGTAGTGAGCAAATGCACCACGGACTTGCGCAGCACGATTTTGTTGGGATCGCTGGAAGACGTTCGGCCCATTTTTTCCGGCGGCAGGACCAGCCGCAGCGCGTCCAGGCGGAATCCCGGGCGGCTGGCGATGATGAAATCGCAGGAATCGAGTAGCGCTTCGTAATTTTTCCAGGTGGGAATTTCCAGAAACTGATCGGCACCGACGATAAAATACAAATGATCCTCGGGATGCTCGCGCCGATAGCGCCGCACTGTATCAATCGTGTAGAAGACGTGTGGTGTGGCCCCGTCGGTGGGCGCTTCGGCCAGCGACGGCCGAAAATCCGAGTGTTCCGAACATCCCAACGCCACCATCGCATAACGGTGGACGAAAGGCGTGAGGGCGGGCTTGGTTTTGTGCGGCGGCCGCGCGGACGGGACAAAATGAACGGTGTCGAGGTGAAATCGCTTCTGGGCCGCTTCCGCCACCGCGATGTGGCCGGCGTGGATCGGGTCGAAGGTTCCGCCAAAAAGCGCAACGGATCTGCGGTGGCCATGCCCGTGCGATTTCTGCGCCGTATGCGAACTCAATCTTCGTCACCGGGCGGCGCGAGGGAACGATCGGAGGCCGCTACGCCATCTTCATGATCGGCTTCTTGCTCGCGGTCGCGTCGACGCGACATTTCGCGATATTCGATCCCGCTTTCGTGTTCGGAGACCGGCACGACCGGTTTGGGAATGCGGTCGAGTTCATCGGCCATGGCACGCACCAATTCTTTCACGCCTTCGCCGGTGGCTGATGAAATTGCATGAAACGGCAGGCCGCGTTCGATGGCAAACGCGCGCAGTTCATCGAGATGCGAAGTGTCGGTCGTCGCGTCCAGCTTAGTGGCGACGACAATCATCGGCTTCTCCGCGAGCAACGGGCTGAAGGACGCGAGTTCATGCATGATGATTTCGAAGTCGCGCACGGGGTCGCGATCGTTGAAATCGCTGACGTCAACCAGATGCGCGATCAGGCGGGTACGTTCCACGTGTTTGAGGAACCGCGTGCCCAGTCCGGCGCCTTCGTGCGCGCCTTCGATCAATCCCGGTACATCGGCGACCACAAAAGTACGACCTTGACCCGGTACCGCGCCGGGATCGGCCGAGACTACGCCAAGGTTCGGCTCGAGGGTGGTGAACGGGTAAGCAGCGATTTTCGGTCGCGCCGCCGAGATGCGTGAAATTAGAGTGGATTTGCCGGCGTTGGGGAAACCGACTAGTCCGACGTCGGCGAGGAGTTTCAGCTCGAGGCGTAGTTTCTTTTCTTCGCCGAGCTTGCCTTCTTCATGCTCGCGCGGAGCCTGATGCCAGGGCTTCGCAAACTTGGGATTTCCATTGCCGCGGCCACCGTGGCCGCCGCGCGCCGCCAGAAAACGCTGGCCTGGCTCAGTCAAATCGAAAAGCACTTCGTTGGTGTTCGCGTCGAATACGACCGTGCCCACCGGAACCTTCAGGATCAAATCGTCCGCCGAGGCCCCATGGCAATTCGAGCCTTCGCCGTGACCGCCGCGCTTGGCTTCGAATTCGCGGTTATAACGGTAACGAAGCAGAGTGTTGTCGTTGGGATTGGCCTCGATGACCACATCACCGCCATCGCCGCCGTCTCCGCCGGAAGGGCCGCCGCGCGGGACGTACTTCTCCCTGCGAAAGGCGACACAGCCGTCGCCGCCATCGCCGGCCTTTATTGCGATTTTTGCTTCATCTGCAAACACTTATTCACCCGCGCGTCGAACCTGGAAAATGCCTGAGAACCGATCAGACGAACGAAGAGAAATCATACGCCAAGCCCAGGGGCAAAGACAAAAATACGCGCCCCGGAGAAAATCGCAGCGAGGCGCGTATTTTAAAATTCGGGAAACGAACTAATTGTTCGCCGCAGCCGCTAGCCGCGCTTTGGAGCGGTCCGCGCCACCGATTTCCGATTCTTCGGCCGGCAGAACGCTGATGAACTTTCCGTGGCCGCCCTTGTCTTCGAAACGCACCACACCAGTGATGGTCGCGAACAAGCTGTCGTCTTTGGCCACGCTGACGTTCTTACCCGCTTTGTAGCGCGAACCGCGCTGGCGAATCAAAATGCTTCCGCTGGTGACCAATTGGCCGCCGAAACGCTTGATGCCCAGCCGCTGCCCGTGCGAATCGCGTCCGTTTGTGGATGATCCGCCGCCCTTTTTATGTGCCATTGCAATCCCCTACGGAACTTGAATGTCGCTGACCTGGACCGACGTGTAATTCTGCCGGTGGCCGCGCTGAATCTTGTACTGCCCGCCCGTCTTGAACTTCAGAACTTTGAGCTTGGGGCCGCGATCCTGGTTGATGATCTTGCCCACAACTTTGGTCTTGGCCAGCGAATCGCTCGAGGCAAACTTCTTGTCGTCATTGCGGACGGCCAGAACTTCGTCAAACGTCACCTTACCACCGACTTTTCCTTCCAATTTTTCCACCCGGATGGTCTTCCCGAGTTCGGCGCGATACTGTTTCCCGCCACTGCGAATCACGGCGTACATACTGCCTCCTGAAGCTAGCGACAAACCCCAATCATATCGGATTTACGGCGGTTACGTCAACGGATGATCGCTGGTTTCTTCGCGTTTTAGGCAGGTTTTGGGGCCAAAACCCGCCTGAGACGCCCGCAATCGTCCTTCGGACTATCTACCAGATCGCGCAGCGCTGCTCAGTTGGTCGGACCATCGCGTCGCCCGCTTTACAGCCGAATGCGGCCTGGAATTCGGGCATGTTGCAGAGCGGGCCAATGACCCGGAATTTGCTGACCGGGTGCGGATTGGTCAGGACGAATTGGCGTTGCGCGTCCGGACGGATTTCATCCCCTCGCGCTTGCCCCCAGGAAATAAAGAACTGCTGCTCGGGAGTGAATCCATCCTGATCGGGCGGGCGCGGCTTGCCCTGCATGGATTTCTCAAACGCCAGGTACGCCAGTTTTACGCCACCAAGGTCGCCGATGCTCTCGCCCAGCACCAACTTGCCGTTGATATGCATGCCGCCTTCGATGGTGTAACTCGAAAACTGATCGACGACGCACTTTCCGCGGCTCTGGAATTTCTTGTAATCCTCCGGCGTCCACCAATCTTTCAATTCGCCAGTGCTGTCGAATTTGGCACCCTGATCGTCAAATCCGTGTGAAATCTCATGACCGATCACCGGGCCGATCCCGCCGTAATTCACGGCATCGGTGGCGTTCACGTCGAACATCGGCGGCAGCAGAATCCCCGCCGGGAATACGATCTCGTTGAGCAGAGGATTGTAGTAAGCGTTCGAAGTGGGAGTGGTCATGCCCCAGCGGCCGCGATCGACCGGCTTGCCGATCAGGTCAGCGTCGTCACGGACCGCGAATCGCCGCGTGGCCACGACGTCCGCCCAGAAGGAATCGCGGGTGATATCCACGCTGCTGTAGTCCTTCCATTTGTCTGGGTACCCGACCTTCGGATTGAACGTCGAAAGTTTCAGCAGCGCCTTCTGCTTGGTTTCGTCGCTCATCCAAGTGAGGGTGAGGATGTCGTCGTGTAGCGCGGCCAAAATGTTTTTGACCATTTCCTGCATGCGCGCTTTGGCCTCGGGAGAGAAGGTCTTCTCCACGTACTTCTTGCCCAGCGCTTCGCCCAAGCCGTTGTCGGTCGATTCCACGCAACGCTTCCAGCGTGGCTTGATTTCCTTGGCGCCCTGCAAGTATTGCTGGTTGAACGCGAAATCTTCCTCGACGAACGGGGTGGAAAGGCTGGGCGCGGCGGTCAACAGAACCTGCCAGGTCAAATAGGTCTTCCAGTCGGGCAGCGGCGTCTGCTTCAACTGGCGCTGGAATTCTTCCATAAACTTGGGTTGATCGACGTTTATCGCGACGCTGGGCTCGAGACCCTGCGCTTTGAAGTACGCGGTCCAATCGAAACCCGGCGTCAGCTTCTGGATTTCGTCGAGTTTCATTTTGTGGTCGCTGGCGTAAGGATCGCGCAGTTCGACGTTGGTCAAGGTTGCGGAGGCCAACGCCGTTTCCATCTTCATCACCGTTTGGGCCGCAGCGGCTGCGGCTGGCTGGTCGTAGCCGGCCAGTACAAACATTTTGGCGATATGCTCAACGTATTTCTGACGCGTCTCTTTCGACTTGTCATCGTCTTTGAAATAAAAGTCACGGTCGGGAAGGCCGAGTCCGGCGGCGCCGGCATCCGCGATGACCATCGTTGGATGGTGCGGATCCTGTTGCGAGCCAAACGCAAAGGGAGTGTAGATGGCCTCTTGGTTGAGACGGGTGATCGCGTTCTGCAGATCGCCGTTCGATTGGATTGCTCGAATCAACGCAAATTCGGTTTTCAGAGCGCCGACGCCCGCCGCGTCGATGGCCTTTTCATTCATGCAGGCGCCGTAGTAATCGCCGATCAACCGCTCAGTGGATTTGGCGGGCGCACTGGCCGCGTTCGCCGAAGCTTCATCGAGGATGTCATGCAGAACATCCTTAGTCGCTTCGCCCGCAGCCCAGCGCTTGCTCCAGATCACCATCGAAGGAGGGATGGGATTCTGCGCGCGCCAGCTACCGTTGGCGAATTCGTAGAAATCCTGGCAGGGAGCGGCCTTGCGATCGAGGTCGGTGACGTCGATCCCGTGCAAGGGCTTCTCTTGGGCTTGGGTCGGAAAAAGGCAGACGAACGCTGCCAATAAGGCGATGAACGACGGCAGCAGAGCAGCTTTTGCGATTTTCATGAATTCCTCGGCGGTCCTTCGGTATGAATATGGACGAACGACCGCCGAGGAGGTTACCTACGAAGTGAAGAAATATCAATCTTTCGGCTGAGCCGCAAACCCGAGGCGGGCAGCAACGGTCGTGCCGGATTCTAGCTGGCTGCCGATTGCCGGAATGCCCGATGACGTAGGCGACCCAGGCTCCTGTTCAAGACGTTTTGGCGATCCAAGAATGGCAGAATGGGGGCGCGCCGCTTCTCCACACGGCTGCGTGCCTTCATGAGGCGAGCGTCAGGGCCAAAATTTTCGCGGGCGCGGTCCAGCGTATCGATTGCTCTCTCGCGTTGTCCGGCTGCGTGGTAGACCTCGGCCATATTCAAGTGCAACTGCAATTCCTTCCTCTTCAGCTGCAGGGCCGTTTCGCAAAGCTTGGTGGCTTCGATCCATTTCTTTTCGGATCGCGCCAAGGCCAAGCCCAAAAACGACAGGTAGTAAGGGTTGGCGCTTTCAATTTCCACGCAGCGGCGCAATTCCACCAATGCTCTTTGCGGGTATCCACCTTTCAGCAGTTGTACCCCTTGCTTGAACGAGGTGAGAGCCTCGACTTCCGCCATGTTCCCTCCCAAGTATTTCCCAGCCGGTTGGTTTTTCGTGGACTTGCGGAGCGTGCACCAGAGCTGAGGAATTCTGCGCTCAGGCTTCTACCTTAGAAAATTCTGAGGACGAAAGATACTGGCCCGAGGTACAGTTCGCCGCATCTTTTCTCCGCGGTGTCTTTGGCCTGGGGGCGTTTTAGGAGTAGGCCTGGCGGCAAGTTTCGTGCTCGCGGCAGGTCTTGGGGCAGTTCGTTTTATCGATCAGGACGTAATTGTGGCAACCGGAGCAAGCCAAGCCATAGATGGTTTCGCTGAATTGATCGTGGCCAGTCTTTGCCGTGTGTTCGCTGCGCGCCTGTTCACGACTCATTGCCATCGCCGAAATCTCCTGACTGCCGAATCCAATTCTAACCAAGTCGAGTGCCGCGAGCTACCCTACCTTCGCTGGACTGTGATAGTTTTTCGTGCGCGAGGAATTTGGCTTGCGCGCGTCAGCCCGACCTGAGGATTCATGAAAAACGCCGTCCTACTTTCGTTCCGCTTCCGTTCAATTCTCGCCGCGATTTGTCTTGGCTTCGCCGTATTGGCCCTCGCGCTGCCGCATGGCGTTATAGCTGGTGACACCAAGCCGGCCTCCGGCAAGAAAACCCCGTGGACGCCCGAGGACGTGGTTAATCAGGAAGACGCGAGCCAGTTTGAAATTTCTCCGGATGCGAAGTTTGCGGTTTGGGTGAAGGCTGCCGCGGACAAGGAAAAGGACGAACGCACCAGCAATTTGTTTCTATCGAATCTTGCGGACGGCAAAGAAATTCAACTCACACGAGGTTCGTTCCAGGTCTCCCAGCCCCATTGGTCGCCTTCGGGCGAAACCATAGCTTTCCTCTCCAGCCAGCCACTGCTCAAGCCCAAGCCAGACTTGGCGCCCTTGCAGCTCTGGTTGATCAATACGGCCGGGGGAGCTCCCTGGTCCGTGACCGAGTTCGAGCGCGGCATCGAGCAGATCCAATGGATCGATAACGATACGATCCTATTCAGCGCCGAGGAAGATCCATCTTTGTACGAGCGCCAGACCAAGGAACATAAAGATGATTCGAATGTGGTCGACGATACGCCGCACACGGCTCCGATTCGGTTGTTCAAATTTTCGATCGAGGATCAAAAGGTCACGCGGTTGACCGACAACGCGGACCGGATCGAAAAGTTCGAGCTTTCGCACGATAAAAAGCAACTGGTCGCGGTGGCCAGCCGCGAACTGAGTTTTGCCTGGGACCAGAAAATCCCGCCGGTCACCTATCTGGTGAACTTCAATACGGGGGATCGGACTGAAATCTTCACCGGCGAGAGAATTCAGCCGAACGACATCGAGTGGGCTCGCGATAATTCCGGTTTCTACGTAGTTGCGCCGTATTCCGACGATCCGAAATTCCTGGTGGCGACGGTGGAACGCGTTTATTTCTACGACGTGGCCGCCGCCAAGACCACCGAAGTGAACGTCGATTGGGATCGCGGCTTCTCGCGTTCGCTCGAACCCACGAGCGACGGCTTCATCGCGCTACTGATGGATGGCGTCTACACCAAGCCGGTGCGGTTTACTCGCCATGGTGGAACCTGGTCCCGAAAGTCGCTGGCGAGCGATGATCTGCGGCACTATTTTAGTTTTGCGCTCAGCGATGATGGCAAAACGCTGGTCTATGAATATTCAACGGCCAGCACTCCTACGCAATTTTTCCGCGCGAAGCTTGATGGTGTGAAAATCTCGTCGGCGCTGCAAATCACCGATCTCAATCCTAATTTCAAGAACAAAACCATCGCGAAATCGGAAGTTTTGCGCTGGAAAGGCGCGAACGACGAGGAGGTCGAAGGGATCGTCTTTTATCCCAACAATTACAAGGCCGGGAAGAACTATCCGCTGATTACGGCCACGCATGGCGGGCCGGCCGGCAACGATCAGGATCGCTGGTCGCAAAGTTGGGCCTACGCGCCGAATTTGTTAACGCAACGCGGCGCGTTCGTTTTGAAGACCAATTATCACGGCAGCACTGGCTATGGCCTGAAATGGGTGGAATCGATCTGCTGCGGAAAGTATTACGACCTGGAAATTCCAGATATCGAACGCGGCGTCGACAACCTTATCGAGAAGGGGCTGGTCGATCCCGACCGCATTGGCGCGATGGGTTGGTCTAACGGTTCGATCCTTACCATTCAGCTGACCATCACCAATCCTGACCGGTACAAGGTGGCTTCAGTGGGAGCCGGAGATGTGGAGTGGTTGAGCGATTGGGCCAACGTCGATTTCGGTGAGTCCTTCGATCACTATTATTTCGGGAAGACGCCACTCGAAGATCCGCAGCTATACATTGATAAGTCGCCGTTGTTTAAGCTGGACCGGGTCAAGACTCCAACGCTGATTTTCTTCGGCACGATTGACCGTCAGGTGCCTACCGAGCAGGGCTGGACGCACTATCGCGCGCTCTACACGCTGGGCAAAGCCCCGGTGAAATTCATTTTATTCCCCGGCGAAGCGCACGGCCCGCGAAAAATCAGCCATCAACTGCGGAAGATCAACGAAGAAGACGCCTGGTTCGATCAGTATCTATTTAAAATCAATCCGCCGGAAAATGAAGCGCTGAAGAAAGGCTCGCCGCTGGATGTCGCGTTGCGTCGGCGCGCAGTGCAAAAATCCAGCGCGCTCTATGGCGTTGCGGTTCATGCTCCGGCCGCAACGGCTGACAATCCCGTGCCGGACATTCTGATTCCCGAAACGGTGAAACGCGGAGAAATCGAATTGGGCCGCTTCGAAGTGACTCGCGCCCAGTACGCAGCATTCGACAAAGACTACAAATTCGACGCCGGCACCGACAACTATCCAGCGAATGGCATTTCGTTTGAGCAGGCCAAGAATTATTGCGCGTGGCTGGCAAGACTAACGTCCGAGACCTACCGTTTGCCTAACGAATCTGAGGTCGCTCCGCTGTACAAGGATCGCACCGGCGAAAACACGCTTGATTACTGGGCCGGCTATGCGTTGAATCCAGAAGACGCGGCGAAGCTTGAGGCGGAGATTAAGGAACTGCCTGGCGACGCGCCGTTGCTCCGCGAAGTGGGAAGCTTCCCGGGCCAGGGCGAAAAAGAAGAGGAATTGATTTTTGATCTTGGCGGAAATGTAAGCGAGTGGATCGTGGGTACGAACGGGTCACCGAAAACCGGAGGCGCGAGCGCGGACCGCCCTGCCGACGCTCGGGCTCTGTATCACCTGGCGGATCCCCCTTACACGGGCTTTCGCGTCGTTCACATCGCCGCGGCGCCAGTTGCCGCTCCGCCCGTTACGCCCGCCGCACCGGACGAGGAGCGGCCCGCTCGTCCTGCGCGAACCACCAGACGGAAAACCACCCGGCAGCCGCCTCCGGAAACCGCGCCCACACCCGCTGCGGAAACTCCGCAGGCTCCGCCGGATGTTGCGCCGGCACCACAGCAAGAAAGGCCCCCAACTCCCGACGCGACGCCGAAGCCCGAGGACTCTGCTGCGCCGCCCGCTTCGGCTCCCGCGCCTTCGGATCAAAACCAGCCGAGTCCCGCGCCGGCGAACCAGGAGCAGCCCAACACGCCAGCGCCGCAAACGCAGGACGCGCCGGCACCGCAATCTGCGCCTGTGGCTCCGAACCCGGCGCAAACACCTTCGCCGGATGTACCCCAACTATCCAACCCGCAATGACGAGCAGGCCTTGCAGACCGCCATCCAGATTGGCTCTTGCCGCCTCTGCATTGCAGGCCTAACCTGCTGGGCATGACTCATCCATTCACCCCCACATCACGCACCAAAGTCCAACGGCTCCCCGACCGGGGGAAATACGACCACGAAACGATCCATGCGATTCTCGATCAGGGGTTTGTCTGCCACATCGGGTTTGTGGTCAAAGGCCAGCCGTTCGTGATTCCGACGAACTACGCACGCATCGGCGAGATGCTCTACATCCACGGTTCGTCGGCGAGTCGAATGCTTAAGACGCTGGCGGGTGACGTGAACATTTGCGTCACGGTGACGCATGTCGATGGCCTGGTCCTGGCCCGCTCCGCCTTCCATCATTCCGTGAACTACCGTTCGGTCGTCGCGCTCGGCGTCGCCACGTTAATCGAAGACCCTGCAGAAAAGATGCGCGCGCTTGAGGCTTTTACCAATCACGTAATGCCCGGCCGCTGGAACGATATCCGCATTCCGAACGAGCAAGAACTGAAAGCCACCTCGGTGCTGGCGCTGCCGCTGAATGAAGTCTCGGCAAAGGTGCGGGTGGGTCCGCCAAAGGATGACGCCGAAGACTATTCTTTGCCAATTTGGGCCGGAGTTCTGCCGCTGCACACAAGGTCCGGTGAGCCAATCAACGATCCCAAACTGCTTCCGGGCCTCGAGATTCCGCCAAACGTACGCGCCTATTTGCGTTGAAATCGTCAAGGCGTCATTGCTAAGTCAATTCGGAAAACTCCTAGAAACAGCAGGAGGCCGGAGCAAACTAGAAGAATTCTGCCTAGGCCCTTTCCCGCAAGCGTCGACGCCATACCCGCGAACCAGAGCAAAATGGTAAACCGATTCATAAGAAGCCAAATACCAGTCGCTGGCTGCTGGGACCCGACGTGCTGGAGGCTGGACACGAAGAAGTAAGCAACACACACCGAGCCCGCCAATAATCCGAACTTGAAAGTTGAAAGCCGCTGGACCGAAATCGACGGGCGCTTGTTCGATTCCCACACAGCCCACGCGAACAAAAGTGTAATTAACGCAGGAAGCAAGAAAAACAGTACCAATGCAGACGCCTGCAAAGTGGAGTGCCGATTCATCCGTAGAGTCTATGCGCCTTCCTTCCGTAACCCCCAAAATAAAACAGCCCCGGTTTTAGCCGGGGCTGTTTTTTCTTATGACCCTGCGAAGGTGGTTTAAAACTTAATCGCCTGCGACGGTCTCAGCTTCTTGCGCGGCCGGTGCTGCCGGAGCAATCTGCACCGGTTTCACGGTCACGCCCGGAACGGCCGAGAGAATCTGCTGCATCGAGCCAATCTGGACGACCGGTTCCGTGCTCTTCTTCAGCACGAGTTCTTCGTAAATGCGGCGGACCTTGGCGGCTTCCTCATGCGCCTTCTTGCGGCGGATGCGGTCTTCTTCGGCCGCGGTCAGAGGAATGTCGTGCTCGAGTTCACGGACGCGCGAAGCATCTTCGGCGTCGATGCGCAGCGAGTGTTCGTAGCTGGGCAGATCAACTTTCTTGCCCTTGGCGAAGATGTCGTGCTTGCCATGTTCCTTGTACCACTGGGCCACGGTCGCATTCTTGTGCATGTTCTCGATGATTTTGCGCCAGCCGACGCCGGTGTTGTAGGCGCAGAAGGAAATTTCACCCTGCTGCGTGGCATAGGGAATGATGCACATTTCGGTGCGGCGGAAATCGTAGTTGAAAAGATCCTGAAACCACATTCCAGCGATGAACAGGAAGTTCCAAGGGTCTTCGTTGCGGCGCTTCATGGCGTCTTCCACGGTGCGAGTCGGATCGACTTTCCCGTACTTGGTCGCCGAATTCTTGGAAAGCGCCCAGGTCTTATCGAACTTTCTCCAGAGGTCCTTCAAACGCAAGCTCGGTGGCGCCTGGAACGGGCTGTAATTCTTCAGCAGGGCCATGGCCATCATGAAGTTGGAGAAGTTCTTGCCGCGGTTGGCGTCCGTGATCGACGCAACGTCCTTGGTCAGCTGTTGCGCGTCCAGGAAACGCGGAACCGGAGCCCATTCTTTGGTTTCCTTGTTGATCATGAGCGCGGTGCCCACGCCGCAATTCGGGTGGCAACCGCAGGAAAGCGATCCCCACTGCGAATCCGGGCCGTGAACCATGTCTGAGAAGCCGGCGAAGGTGCTGATGAACGAGATCGGGAACCAGTCGCGTGTTGGTTCTACTTTACCCACCTGCGCGCTGACGTCCTTGGCCAAGTGCGAAAGGGTGTAGCGCTGGCGGATGCGGCGTTCCGGAGTGATTTCTTCGTCGCGGCCAGTGAATGAAACCGGCTGGAACGAGACGAAAGAGATTTTCTTGGGGTTTTCCATGGCGAACTTGACAATCGGGCCAACCTGATCGTTGTTCACGTTGTTGACGATGGTGGTAACCAGGACGATTTCGATGCCGGCTTCGTGCATATTTTCGATGGCGCGCAATTTCACGTCGAACAGGTTGCCGACTTGGCGGTGGCCGTTGGCGTCATTGCCGATTCCGTCGAATTGCAGATAGGCGTAGCGCATGCCGGCTTCGAAGGTTTGCTTGCAGAATTCCTTGCTCTTGGCGAATTCGATTCCGTTCGTCGCAGCCTGCACGCTGTTGTAACCGACTTTGCGCGCATAGCGGACCGCATCCAGAAAGCGCGGATGCATGGTGGGTTCGCCGCCGGAGAACTGTACGGACATTTGGCGGCGCGGCTTGATCTTGGTGGCGTTCTCGAGGATTTCCTGAATTTCTTCCCAGCTCAGCTCGTGAACGTAGCCGACCTGGTTCGCGTCCATAAAGCAGGGGTCGCACATCATGTTGCAGCGGTTGGTGAGGTCGACGGTCAGAACCGAGCCGCGTCCGTGACGCACGGTGCTCGATCCATGGCGGTGCAAACCTTCGTCGTTGTGCGCCGGAATGTCGCGGCCGGGGAAATTCTTTTCAATCCATTCCAGGAACTTGGCGTCCACGGCCATCAAGTCTTCGAACTTGCCGTGAATCGGGCATTCCTTGACCATCCAGACCTGACCGTCGCGCTCGATAATCTGCGCTTTGATTTCGCCCACTTTCTCGTGAACCAGATCGGTCCAATCTTTCTTGCCGTTGATGATCAGGTCGCGCGCTTCGCGCACGCAATCCGGACATAGCGAGTCCGTCGTGCGCGGCCAGCCCAGAGTGGGCTTCGACTTCTCCCACGACTTGAGCAGCGGCTTATCCGACCACTTCGGAGTGAAGGAAGGATTCGGTTTGTACTTGTTGAAATACTGGATGCTGTTGTACGTGACGGTCGCAGTCTTGCAGAGCGCCCAATCGAACGTTTTCCAAATCTGATTGCCTACTGTCTTCGGCATGAGTCGGTACCTCTCCTTTTTTCTTGCAGCCTCAGACTGGCAAAACCAGCCGGCGAATAAACCGGCGAAAACCCCCAGAGGCTGACCCCAGAACGAGTGTGCCTATACGAATAGACTTACACCCGTAAACGATTACGCTAGCAGAGTTTGCCCGGGATTATGACAGTCCGTCTAGGGTCCTGCGTCTAAAGGTACAAATTAGGGGTCGAATGGCGCCGGGGAAGGCCCAATGGGAGGCCGAGTTTGCCTTCGGATAGTACTTGGGAGGGAGTACCCCCAGCAGCTGAAGGGTACTCGGCCCGCGTTCTAGTCGCGCGCTTACGGTTATTAAGTGGACGGACGGCTAATCCAGATTCAACGGCGTACGCAAAATGCTGATGGCAAAATGTGCCAGGTGAGGCGCGTCATCGTCGAGCTGGATCCAGCGAACTACGCAGTGTTCTTTGAGATACTGCGCGACCTTCGCTTCGCCGATGCCCAGATGCTCGGCGAGCTTCGTTTTCAGGCCGCTGTCAGTGACCGGACGGCCCTGGCGCGGTGCCTTGGTGGTGCTGCGTCCTGATCCGCGCGCCAAATTGCCCAGCCCGACGCGCAGCGTCTGGCAAGCTTCGACGTAATACGAAGAAATCTGATCAGAGTCGGACAAAAGGAAAACACCCGGTCCAGCCGGTGCGGAATCCGAATCGTCCAGTTTGTGCAGTGGGCTCGATACCAGGCGCCGGAGCATAGAATCCAGTTTTGCCATGCGCGAGGCCAACGCCGGATCTCCAGCGCGTCCGTGCGCGGTGCGTTCTGAAGGAAGCATCGGCTCCGGCAATTCGATCGGTATGCGCGGTTCGGCTTCTTCGCGCGCGCTCAGGGATGCGCCGGTTCGTCCGTACGATTCGTTGCGTCCCGTAGTAGGCCGCGCGTTTTCCGGTCGCGGAGTGTGGGCGGGCCGTTGAGAGGTCGAACTGTGTTGTGAGTGTGGGGCCCGTCCGTGTTGCGGCGGATTATTTCCGGAGGCCACAACCGAGCCGTCGGGTCCAGGCTCTGCGAAAGTTTGGGCCGGCAATCCCGGCGTTGCCGCAGCGCCTTTGCGCCGCCGTCCACGCCCGCCACGCCGTCCTCGGCGTCGCTTCTTCTTGTTGGGGTCGGTCTCGCCTGCGGCGGTCGCTCCTGCTTCGGAAGCGCTCGCAGTTTCGCCTTCTTCGGGCTCGTCGGATTCTTCGTCGTCCGCGATTTCGCCTAGTGCCAAGCGTACGCCCGCGGTTTCCATTTCGTCCGCGCGTTCTTCGCCCTTCAGTTCTTCTTCCGTAGAATCCTCACTCTTTGCCTGGCGCGAGGCAAAAACCGGCTCGGCGCTCGGCTTCGCTCCCGGCTCGGGCAGCGGCGCACCCAGACGCGTCAGTGCTTCTTCAGCCTTTTTCTTCCAGTCGGCTCGTCTAAAACGTTCCACTGCAATCGTGTACCATTTCACGGCTTCATCCGTTCGTTCGGCTCTTTCTTCCACTACGCCGAGTTCCCAGGCCACCATAGCGTCGTGTGTGCGCTGGTAAAGCTCATGTAATTTCGTTGGAGCGTCCGGGCTGTTTTTTGCCTTGCGGATCCGCGCCTGAATCTGTCGCCAATCGGCCATGGCGGGCATTGTAGCAGCCGTTTGCAGCCGAGGCCAAGGCCCAGCGCGGTGCTGCGCCGCTATTTCGTATTTTCCGCGACTGCCTGCCGCGCCGCCCCTGTTAGCATCATACGCGTATGGACGCAGCCCACAAAACGCGCTGGATTTGTGACCAGGCCCGTTCGGCCGGCTTTGATTTGTGCGGCGTGGCGCCGATGACCGGCCTTGATGATCTCAAATATCTTCCCGAATGGCTTGATCGTGGGAACGCGGGCGAAATGAATTACCTTCATGACCCGCGGCGCGCTGACCCGGAGCTGGTGATGGAAGGTGCGCGCGGATTGATCGTCGTGGCCCTGAATTACAATTCAGCGCGGCCTTATTCGATGGCTGTGACCGCTCAATCCGCCGCCGCGCAGGTCGCGGGCAATAGCTCACAGCGCGGATGGATTTCTCGCTACGCCTGGGGTGACGATTACCACGAAACTTTGTGGGAGAAGTTGAACGCCTTGGCGGCGGCCATGCGCGCCCAATGGCCGGAGCTAGTTTTCGAAGCTCGGGCCTATGCGGATACCGGGCCGATCCTCGAACGCGTTGCTGCCAAATACGCCGGGCTGGGCTGGCTGGCCAAAAACACCTGTCTGATCAATCAGGAGATTGGTTCGTGGCTTTTTCTCGGCGTCATTATCACCACACTTGATCTTGAGCCCTCGCTTGCGTCTGGCGAGCCGCCCGCGCCCGATCGCTGCGGCACCTGCACGCTTTGTCTCGACGCTTGCCCCACGCAGGCTTTCACTGCGCCGTACGTTCTGGATGCCCGGCGCTGCATCTCCTACCTAACCATCGAACTTCGTACCGCCATTCCCGAGGAACTTCGCTCCGCCATGGGCAACGCGGTGATCGGCTGCGATATCTGCCAGGACGTTTGCCCGTGGAACCGGAAAGCTCCGGTCACTACGCTTGCTGCGTTTCAACCGCGCGTCGTCGGTCGCGACCTGAAACCAGAGGATGAGGCTGCGCCGAACGAACCCTGCGAAACACTATTCGCGCCCGAACTCGAATGGCTAGCCTCGCTCCCGCAGCAGGAGTTCAGCGCGGTATTTCGGCACAGCGCGATCAAACGCGCCAAGTGGCGGGGTTTGGTTCGTAACGCCTGCGTGGCGCTGGGAAATTCAAAGGTTTCCCGAGAATCTGCGTCTTACCAACGCATCATGACGCTACTCGACGGCCTGGCGGATTCGCCGGACGAGCTGATCGCCGAACACGCGAACTGGGCGCGCGCGCGGCTCAAGAATTGAATCCCCCACGTTGCAAATGGTGTTACCGTTTTCGCGTAAGCACAGGAGGCCGTCGTGACCGCCCCGATCTTCGCTTCTCTGCCGCAAACTCTAGCGCTGCACCTGACATTCCTTGAGCCCCACTTTGTTTTCCCGCGCGGTCCGGTCAACGAACTCATTTTTCTTCGCTGGATTCATTTCGTCTCCGGAATCATCTGGATTGGCCTGCTCTATTTCTTCAATCTGGTGGGGTTCGCAACCATGAACGAACTCGAGCCCGCCGTCCGCGCTAAGGTTTTTCCGGGCTTGATGTCTCGCGCCATGTTCTGGTTCCGTTGGTCCGCGCTGGTTACCGTGCTGGTGGGCTTGCGCTACTTTTTTACAATCCTTTCCGCGGACGCGCAAAATTCCAACAATCCTTCGCTCGCCTTGCGCTGGTTTCTGGAATGGTTTCTGCTGTGGCTGGTCGCCTATGCGCTGATCTATCCGTTACAGCTGCCCGCCAAAGGCGCGTTAAATATTCCGGCCGTGCGCATCATTGGAATCACAGCGATCGTGGTCGCGGCTTCTTACCTTAGTTTGATTCTTTCGGCCGGCCCGGTCGTTTCAAACGCGCATCTCTCGATCGGCATTGGCGGCGGCCTCGGCTTCTTGATGTTGCTCAACGCCTGGGGCGTTGTGTGGCGCGCGCAGAAACGCCTTATTCAATGGTCTCGCGATAACCTCGAGCACGGAACTCCGATGCCACCTGAAGCCGACCGCCTGCGCCGCTGGGCCTTCTTGGCCTCACGCGTGGCCTTCTGGATTTCCATTCCGATGCTCTTCTTCATGGGCGCTGCGGAACACTACCCATTCCTTATTAGTCCCCCTCGCTGAATACTCATGTATCCCATTCCAGATTGTGGACGTCACATAAATAGTAATGCTGCTGAGAAGGAGATCGCGCCATGACCGCGAAACCCCGTCCAGCTTTCGCATTCGTGCTCGCAGGCTTCGCCGCCGTTCTCGCTATCGCTCTTCCGGCGCTTGGGTATCGATATCCGCTTACTGCAACTGATATTCGAAATGCCTATCTGCTCGGGACCCGCAAAGATTCCGTAACCTCTGACTTTTTTGCTTCGTATCGGCAAGATCTTCCTGCTCCACAAACCGGCCCGAATGTTGCTTACATACTTGTCGCAACGCCCTACGCGCAGGTTGTCGATTTAGGGCAATCCGCCCTGAATCCCGACGCCCAGCAAGCGGGGATTGATTTGGCAAAGAAGGAGTTTCCGTTCATCGTGCGCGTCGGTGTGTATGTCACCGCGACCTATCCTGCTCCACAACCGGCTCCTTCGCGTTCACAAGGCGAATTAGTTCCGGACTTCGGAAACGATTTCAAGATCACGCTGTCGCAAGGCGACAAGGAGATCAACGCGCAATCATCAAGAGTTTTTGTGCTCTATTCGAATAGCGTCCTTGGCTCGAACTCCAATCAAATTAGCGGCGCGACGATCGAGTTGAAGTATGACAATGGAGATATCGATCCTAACGGGAAGGTGAACATCAAAGTTCAAACTCCAGATAACCAGAAGATCCAAGCAAAGTTTGACCTTGCGTCGCTGAAATAACTGCGGCCTAAGCAGAACCAGCAGCGGAGACATGCCATGACCACGAAACGCCGTCCAGGGTTAGTTGATTTTCTTGTTACAGCTGCGCTTGCTCTGGTACTTGCATTTCCCGCGCTCGCCTATCGATATCCTCTATCTTCTTCTGACGTCCGCGAAGCGTACCTTCTCGGAATGCGCAATGATTCGGTTACCGCTGATTTCTTCGCAAAATACCGTCACGACCTGCGCCAGCCACAAACCGGACCGTGGGTATCCGACGTTATTATCGAGACGCCCTACGGTCAGGTTGTCGACATCGGGCAGTCCGATCGGAATCCGGACACCCAGCAAGCTGAGATCGACCTGTCGAAGAGGAGCTTTCCATTCATCGTGCGGGTCGGAATTAATTTTACGGATACTTACCCATCGCGGTCTACTGACCCGCCTGCCGCCCGCCCCACTATCCCCGACTTCGAAAAAGACTTCAAAGTTCAAATTTCGCAGAAAGCCAAAAAAATCGAGTCGACCTCGCTGAAAACGAACCTGTTGGATTCTGGCGACTACGGAAACGGGCAAATCACCGGTGCTGAAATTCAGTTGACCTACAGTAGCGGGGATATCGATTCTTCTGAGGATCTGATCATCAAAGTGCTGGCGCCTGACGATCAGGACGTGGAAACCACGTTCGATCTCAACAGTTTGAAATAAGCGATCCTACGACTATGATCGCCAGCGCAGGGTGACCGGGCCGCTCACCGGATGTTTCATTGGCGTGGCGCTTCGCTGCGCTTCCGCGTACGCGTTTTTCAATTCGAAGTACCAGCGAGCCTGCCGGTCCGCATCATCGATCAGCATCATGCGGTCTTCATACCTTAAGCCTATCGCCTGTTTCTCGATGACTTCCGTATCCTGCCGGATGAATCGCGGGCCGAACACATTTACGATGAACGATACGATCGGAAACCACGGCAGAATGTTCCACGCTGCGTAGAAATCCAGGCGGCACAGGTCGGGCCGAATCGGCGTCACCGTGGTGCGGCTGGAAAACCAGTATTTGCCGGCCCGGATTTGTTCGAAGCGCTGGTTGGGCAGGACGAAATCGATCGTGGTCGTGGCCGGTTCACCGGTAATCAGCTTCAGAATTTTGTACGGGGCGCTATTGGCAGAGGGCGCATGCGGGCTCATGCGAAACCCATTCGGAATCGGCTCAAATTGTTTTTCCTTTTCGCGAATGCTGCGCCGACTCCTCCACCACCACGCCTGGTGCACGAAAGGCCCGTGCGCCGGATCCATTAGACCGATGATGGCCTGATCCACGCCGCACGGTAGCTCCGCGTGCAGTTGCGCTGTCTCGTATTTCGCGCTGAACTTTGGCAACTCCGGAACCGCCGGCGGTAGTTCGTCGAGGCCGCGACCCTCTGGGTTGGTCATGAACGCCCAGACGTATCCGTCGCGCTCCTCGCACGGAAAACTTCCGGCGTAAATTCGCTCGCACTTCAGCTTCGAGCCTTCGGCGAGCGACGGAATCGCATTGCACTGCCCAGTGTGCGCGTTGAATTTCCATCCGTGGTATGCGCATTCGACGCTGGCGCCGTCGAATTGCCCAAACGAAAGCGGAAATGCGCGGTGCGGGCACACGTCACGCATCGCAAACGGTTTTCCAGCGAGGTCGCGGCCCAAGACCAACGGCACGTCCAGCAACATCGCGCGCGTCAGTTTATTTCGTCGCAATTGGTCGGTGCGCAGCGCCGGATACCAGAACTTCCACATCATCTCGCTGCCGCGGCCGACTCCCGAGGAACGTCCCATTTCACTCATCGCCGCTCATCGTAGTACATATCCCGGCCGTTGACATCTTTCGATTCCCCCGTTATTCTGACAACTCAACCCCATGTTTACCCCGTTTTATTAGCGATTTCTTCCGGCCCATTCTGGGTTAAGTCCTTTTGGTTCTTTCGTCCAGTCCTTGAAGTTCCCATTTGATGTTTGCTGGTTTCCTGTGTCCGCGAGGGTCTTTCCATGGCTACGCTGTTTGAAAAGCTCGAAAACATCGAAACGAAGTACGACGAACTGACCCAGCAACTCTCTTCGCCTGATATTCATAATGATTCCTCACGTTTCCAGAAGCTCGCCAAGACGCACGCGGACATGGCTGACATGGTGGCCAAATACCGCGAATGGAAGGAAATCGAGAAGGGATTGCAGGGCACCCAGCAGCTTCTGGTCGAAGCCGAAGATGCGGACATGAAGCAGATGGCCCACGACGAAGCACGCGAGCTTGAAGCTCGGCGTGTGAATGTCGAACGCGACTTGAAATTCCTCATGTTGCCCAAGGATCCTAACGACGACAAAAACGTCATCGTGGAAATTCGCGCCGGCACCGGGGGAGACGAAGCTTCGCTTTTCGCCGGCGAGCTTTTTAGAATGTATTCGCGCTACGCCGAATCGCAAGGCTGGAAGGTAGAAGTTTTGGAGAGTTCCGCGTCATCGATTGGCGGCATGAAGGACGTCACCGTCGCGATTCAGGGCAGCAAAGTTTATTCCAAGCTGAAGTTCGAAAGCGGTGTGCATCGCGTGCAGCGTGTTCCGGCTACCGAGCAGCAGGGGCGCATTCACACTTCGGCCGCCACCGTCGCCGTGCTGCCCGAAGCGGACGAAATCGATATCAAGATCGAAGCCAAGGACCTGCGAATCGATACTTTTTGCTCTTCCGGTCCCGGCGGGCAGTCGGTGAATACCACTTATTCCGCCGTGCGCATCACGCACATTCCCAGCGGCCTGGTTGTTTCGCAACAGGATGAAAAATCTCAAATCAAAAATCGCTCTAAGGCGATGCGCGTTCTGCGCGCCCGCCTGTACGAACAGGAACAGGCCAAGCAGCACGAAGCCATCGCCGCCGAGCGTCGCGACCAGATCAAGACCGGCGACCGCAGCGAAAAAATCCGTACCTACAACTTTCCGCAAAACCGAGTCAGCGATCACCGCATCGGACTGACGCTGCATCAGCTCGATCAGGTGATGGAAGGTAAACTGGCCCCGATCGTCGACGCTCTCTCGACGCATTACGAATCCGAACGCCTAAAGCAAGAATTGGTCGACGCCTAAAACCGCGCGCATTCATCGCGAGGCCCTGTGCACCACCTGCAGGAGTGGGTTCCGATGCCGCCGCCTTTGCTTTCTAATGCTCCCCTAGCTCGATTCCAAGGCTGCCGTGTCAATCCCGAGAAGATGCGCAATATTTAATGCGTTGGAACGCCGCAAAATACCTTCGCGCAGTTTGTAATCGAAAGAAAGCGCTCCGCCCTCTCCAGAATCTTCGAAATAAACATTGCGCCCGGCCAAGTCGCTCGTTGCGATTTCCGTCAATGCCAAATCGTGCGTGGTAATGGCACCAATCGCGCCGCGTTTCATCAACGCACGTACAACCCATTCCGTGGCGATTCTGCGGTCGTGCGAATTTGTCCCGCTCATAATTTCATCCGCGAGAAACAATAGCGGCTTTTCGTCGGCTACGTCGATCATCCGCCGCAGCCGCTGCATTTCCGCCAGGAAATTCGAGCGTCCGTCCCGAAGCGAGTCCTCTACTCGAATCGCTGCGCATATCGCGAAATCCGACAGGCGCATTTTGTTGCAGCGGACTGGTGCCCCCATAAACGCCAGGACGGCGTTTAGTCCGATCGCGCGAAGGAACGTGCTTTTCCCCGACATATTGGAGCCGCTGATAATTAGAAAACGCACCGCATCGTCCAGCCGAACGTCATTTCGAACACCAATTTCTTCTACTAACAGCGGGTGGGCCAAGCCTTCCGCTTCAAAAATCGGACCCGCTTCCGCAAGCTCGGGAACTGTATCTGCTGGATGCTCGAAGGCGTAGGTTGAAAGCGAAATCAGCGCCTCCACCTCGCCCAGCGCCTTAAGCCATAGCCGCAGCTCGGAGCCATGGCGGTCGCGCCAAGCCTCGATCGCCATGGTGAATTGGGTGGTCCACAGCAGGCAGAACGAGACGTACAAAAACATTTCATTATTGCGCTGGTCGAGCAACCACAGGAGTCGCTGCAATCGCCCGATTCTCGCCGAAGCGGCCCCATCGCGCGCCAACGAGCCTGCGATAGACTGAAGCTTCGCCGCCGCAAACTTCTCCCGCTCCACGATTCGGGAGATTTCCTTAACGATGGGCATTTCCACCGCCAGCGGGCCTACGGATTCGAGTACTCGTTTGACGGCATCACGCTGGGTGCCGGCGAATAAACCTTGGGCCGCAAGCACGAAGATGGCTCCGCGCCACAACTGAATGGGATCGAGTAAGCGTGCGAAGAATGCTGCCGGCAGTAGGAGGGCCGCCAGCGACAACGCGAAGGCTGTGAGTCGAGTGCTAACCGGAAATACGGAGCCGGGTGCCGTCGCCCACGATTTCAGAAATTCCGGACGCAGGTCTGAGATGTCGGTCTTGCCCGCCAAGGCCAGCGCCTCCGGCAGATCCCGGCGCTCGCGTAACTCAGCGACTGCTTCTTGCCGCCCGCGTACTTCCTCCGCGTTCGCCCAGACCTTCATCCAGTCGACCAACGTCTCACGTCCAATTTGCGTTCGAGCCGAACAAACCAATTGGTAGAGCGATCCTTGGCCGAACAGATCAAGGTCCGCGGCGTATGAATGCTTCGGATCGGCAAATTGCACTCCGCCGTCCAGTGATTTCCAGTCGCGCCCGAGCCGGGCGATTCCACGGTTGTAAAAATCTTCCAGACTCCAAAGGTGAATAAGCCGGCGTTGCGTCCGCGAGCGCCTTTCCAGGAAATACACCGCAGGGATTACGACAAGAAAGGGAAACCAGATCGGCAAGGCTTTCCGCAGGATCGCTTCATAAAAACAGACTAGAGCGGCCCCTCCGGAAATCATCAGCAGCAGGCCGTAGGTGCCTACTTTTCCGGTGGTTGTTCCGATTTCGCTCTGTACTTCGCCCATCCGCCGCGCGTAGAACTCGTTTGGCGACCGCCGTCCTTCATTGCTCTGCTTCTCCACGCCCAGCAGCCTACCATCAATCACGAGCGCTCTTGCCTGCCGATAATTGAGCTTTTAACCAAGCCGTATCGCTGCAGCCGGAGGCAGAGCCTATTCCATTCGAAACGATTTGTGTGGCAAGCTTGTTCCGGCAATTTCCGTGTCTTCCATCGATAAAAACATCGACATCCGTTCTGCCTTGAAATGGGGTATGGCTCAGCTTCGCGACGCCGAAGTTCCCTCGCACACGCTTGCTACTGAAGTTCTGCTCATGCACGCCCTGGGACGCGACCGCGCCTGGATGTATGCGCATCACGAAGTGCCGGTCGACGACGCGGCCCTTCAAAAATATTTCATGCTGATCGCTCGCCGCGCCGCCGGCGAGCCCACGCAATATTTGACCGGACATCAGGAATTCTGGGGACTCGATTTTGAAGTCACTCCGGCGGTTCTGATCCCGCGGCCGGAAACCGAACATGTGATGGAAGTCGCGCTGGCGCGGCTTGGTGAACGCGGGTTTAAGATTCACATGGATACCGGTCTGCCGCGCGAAACTCTCCACGTAGCGGATATCGGAACCGGTTCCGGATGCCTCGCCGTCGCGCTGGCCTACGAATTGCCACACGCTGAAGTCCTTGCCACTGATATTTCCGCCGCGGCCCTCGACGTCGCGCGACGTAACGCTATTCACAATAAAGTTGCCGAACGCATTCGTTTCGTCGAAGCCGATTTGTTCCCGCCGCTCGCCGAGGCGCCGACGGCGTCGTTCGATTTGATCGTCAGCAATCCGCCCTACATTGCCGAATCCGACGCCGCGACCTTGCAGCGCGAAGTGCGTGATCACGAACCGCATTCGGCCCTTTTTGCCGGCTGCACCGGGACAGAAATTTACGAGCGGCTTGTGCCGGAGGCAGCGGCCCGGCTGCGCGATCGAGGAATTCTGGTGCTCGAACTTGGCTATGACTCCGCCGCGCGAGTCCGGGAACTCATCGACGCATCGGTCTCTATGTGGACCAACGTCGGCATCACCACGGACCTCGCCGGCATTCCCCGCGTGATTGCGGCAACCCGGGTGCGCTGAAACGCGCGGCCAGCAGGGACTCAACTTTCGGACTTTCTTTTCTGCTCGAGCTGGCTGTGCGAAAATGTCCGCACCATCTCGTATGGCCACCGAACCCCAAAAACTGCCGCAAGGCGCTAGCGATCATTTGGCAAACGAACGCACCTTCCTCGCGTGGGTGCGAACCAGCATCAGCGTGATCGTTTTCGGCTTCGTGGTCGCCAAATTTGGCATTACGCTGCGGCAGTTTTTCCGGTTTGAGAATCTCGAACCGCGCGAAACCGGAGCCTCGCTCGCCCTGGGTGTCGGTTTTATGGTCGTCGGCATATTGATGGCGATTCTGGCCGTCTGGCGCTACCAGGCCACGCGCGTGCAGATTGAACAAGCCGCATTCCGCCCCGCGAATAAAATCATTTACGTCGTCGGCGGCGTCAGCGCCCTTCTTGGCATCCTGCTCACCTACTACCTCATCACGACGACGCGTACTTTGTAGCCGCAGCGGGTCTCCGAGAATCGAGGCAAGCAGTTCTGATTGAGATCCGAGAGGGCTACAGGCCGCAGAAATGGGCCCAGACCCCCAGGCCCTCTCTTCGGTGTATATTCGCCTAGGGAACATCGCGATGCCCAAGCTGGCCACATATCGAGCCAAGCATGACGCCGCGGCGAAGCTCGCGCCTGATTCTACTGTCGCCATCCTGCACGTTGATATGGACGCGTTCTTTGTTTCGGTGGAACTGCTGGCGCGCCCCGATTTGCGCGGCAAAGCCGTGGTTGTCGGCGGCGCGCGCGATCAGCGTGGCGTGGTCACCTCCGCCAGCTACGAAGCGCGCAAGTTCGGTGTGCACTCCGGCATGGCCCTGCGCACTGCGGCGAAACTCTGTCCGCACGCGGTTTTCCTCAGCAGCCATTACGAACTCTACGGAAAATACAGCGACTGTGTAGCCGGGATCCTCAGCAAATATTCGCCGATCGTTGAAATGGCTTCGATCGACGAGGCATACATCGATCTGACCGGCACGGAGAAGCTGCACGGACCGCCACTGGCCGCTGCGCACAAGGTGCTCACTGAGATCACGGGATCCGCGGATTTGCCATGTTCCGGTGGACTGGCGTCCACGCGCCTGGTCGCCAAGATTGCTAGCGAACAAGCCAAGCCGCGCGGCCTGGTGTGGGTTCCATGGGGTAGCGAGGAGTCGTTTCTGGCGCCGCTGGCCGTGCGCCGGATTCCCGGCATCGGCAAAGTCACCGATGCGGGACTGAAGGCCATGGGAATCGAGACCATCGCGCAGCTGCAGCAGCTTCCGGAGGAGCGGCTGGAGCAATCGTTCGGAGCGTGGGGGCACGCGCTGCACCGCAAGGCGCGCGGGATCGATGCTTACGAATTCTTCGTCGACGCCGAATCCAAGTCGATCTCGCACAACCAGACGTTCGGGGAAGACACGCGCGATCGAGAGCAACTCGAAGCGACGTTGAGTTATCTCTGCCAGAAAGCGGTCAAGAGGATGCGCGACGCCGGCCAGCACGCCCGCACTGTGACGTTGACGCTGCGCTTCGCCAATTTCGCGACCATTACGCGCAGCGAATCGCTGCCCGAACCTTCCGACCTCGATTCGGTGTTTCTGGGAATCATCCGCAAATTGTTTTCGCGTGCTTGGAACGGCGAAGCGAATTTGCGTCTGGTTGGTGTTGCGCTCACTTCATTCTCCGGCCGGCCGCAGCAAATCGATCTGCTGGATCCGGATCGGCGTGAAAAGCTCGAACGCCTCGCGCAAGCTACCGATCGTTTGCGCGACAAATTTGGATTTTCCAAAGTGCAGTTCGGCGGCTCGCTTTCCGCGCAAGACAAGCGCAAGTAGCCGAAATTCTAAAGCCCCGGCGCCACACGACAAACTTCCAACCTCTTCTGATTTCGCACATAATCACGCTATGGATGCTCGCGCATTTGCCGAACAGGTTTGCGCCACGCTCGCCTCGAAGGGCTTCCAAGCCTTTCTCGTGGGCGGCTGCGTGCGCGATATTCTGCTCCAACGGGTCCCTGAGGATTACGACATAAGCACGGATGCGACGCCGGCACAAGTGGAAGGAATTTTCCCCGGAGCACTGACGGTTGGCGCGAAATTCGGGGTTGTGATCGTTCCGGAGCGGGAGTCGCCATCCGATGCAGCGAACGCAGAACATCAGCGAGTAGAGGTGGCGACGTTCCGTTCCGACATCGGCTACTCCGACGGCCGGCATCCCGACCGGGTCGAATACACCAAAAGCCCGCAAGACGACGTCCGGCGCCGTGACTTTACCATCAATGGACTGCTGCTCGATCCGCGCAGCGGCGAGATCCTGGATTTCGTGGGGGGCCGAGCAGATTTACACGCCGGGCTGATTCGCGCGATCGGTGATCCTGAAACGAGATTCAGCGAAGACAAGTTGCGCATGGTTCGCGCCGTTCGATTCGCCGCGAGGTTTGGTTACGCGATCGAAGCCGGGACGTCGCGGGCTATTCAGAAACTGGCGCCGGAGATTACGCAGGTCTCCATGGAGCGGCTTCGCGACGAACTGACCAAAATTCTCACCGAAGGCGCGGCGCGAAGAGGATTTGAATTACTCGATCAGACGGGGCTGCTGGTGTACCTGTTACCTGAGATTGCCCGGATGAAAGGCGTGCAACAACCACCGCAATTTCATCCCGAAGGCGACGTCTGGACTCACACGCTGATAATGATCGAAGGGTTGCCCGCGGGGGCGTCCCCGACTTTAGCCTGGGGCGTGCTGCTGCATGACGTTGGAAAACCTCCGACCTTTACGCCGCCGGTCGGCCCTAATGGCCGCATCCGTTTTGACCGCCACGTGGAAGTGGGCGTGAGAATGGCCGAGGAGATTAGCCGGCGCTTCCGGTTTTCAAACGAAGAAACCGAGCAGATCGCCGCTCTGGTCACCAGCCATATGCGCTTCAAGGACGTGCCGCAGATGAAGCCCGCGACCCTGAAGCGCTTTGTACGCCTGCCTAAGTTCGAGGAGCACCTTGAACTGCACCGTCTCGATTCCTTGTCGAGTCATGGGAAGCTGGACAATCACGAAATGGTCACGCGGTTTATTCGAGAGACCCCCCAGGAGGAGGTACGTCCTCCGCGGCTGGTCACGGGTGACGACTTGATTGCACTGGGGCTAAAGCCCGGGCCTAAGTTCAAGGCTATCTTATATAATGTTGAGGAAGCCCAGCTGAACGGAACCGTTCAAAACCGCGAAGAGGCCCTCGTGCTAGCTAAGACGCTGGCCGAAAGCAACGCGCTCCCGCTGTAAGCCACACCAGGTACTGGTCTTAGTGCCTAGCAACTGATTGACGGGACTGGGGTTTAGTCTTATCAACGATACCAGTGGGAGTGGATTCTGAATCCTTAGTGTGGTAGTATCACATCTTCTTATAAGGACCGGCGTAGGGAACTTACATCTTTTTGGCTCCCGGCGCATCTAAACGTTTCAAGCAGCCGATTAGCTGCCTAGTGTTCGGGCCTGATGTTCGGTCCGAGGGGGACACGGTGAGCAAGACCACAAAAGTGATACCGCAAGAGCTTCCGATTCTTCCCGTACGAGATACGGTCCTCTTCCCGGGCGCGGTTCTTCCGCTGCCGGTGGGCCGCGAGAGTTCGCTGGCGTTACTGAACTCTTTGGAAGGCACGGAGAAGATTTTGGGAGTGGTTGCGCAGTTGGACCCTCGCGTAGAGGCGCCGACCGGAACGGATCTGCATAGCGTCGGCACGCTGGCGAAGGTGCACAAGATGGTGCGGATGCCGAACGGAAACGTGGTTGCGTTTCTGGAAGGCATGGACCGCATTCGAGTAACCGAAGTTTTGGGTTTTAAACCTTTTCTGCGCGCCAAGGTTGACCTGCAACCGGATCTGGAAGATCAGCGGGATGCAGAGTTGACCGCGCTTGAGCGCAACGTACAGGAATTGTTCCGTGAAGTCGTGGCGCGCTCGCCGCAGCTTTCGGACGATCTGCAAACCGAAGTAATGAACATCGACTCGCCGGGACGTCTGGCGGACTTCGTCACTTCGACGCTGCCATCGCTCAGCACTTTGATTCGGCAGGAACTGCTCGAGACTTTCAGCGTGCGCAAGCGCCTGGAATCTTTGATCAGCGAATTGACCAAAGAGCGCGAAGTGCTCGACCTGCGGAACAAGATTCACGATCAGGTTCAGGAGCAGGTGAACCAGAGCCAGCGTGAATTTTTGCTGCGCGAGCAGATGAAGGCGATTCAGAAGGAATTGGGCGAATCGGACGATGGCCAAGCCGAGATCGACGAGCTTCGCAAGAAGGTCGAAGAATCCGGCATGACTGCGGAGGCGAAGAAGGAGTGCGACCGCGAATTGAAGCGGCTCGCGAAGATGACTCCCGCTTCGGCCGAATACATGGTCGCGCGCACCTACCTCGAATGGATGACGGCCTTGCCGTGGAACAAGCTTTCCGGCACCGAAGACATCGACATTCCGAAGGCGCACGCGATTCTGAACGAAGATCATTACGACTTGGTCAAGATCAAAGAACGCATCCTCGATTACCTGGCGGTCAAAAAGCTGCAGCCGGGAATGAAAGGACCGATTCTGTGCTTTGTCGGGCCTCCGGGCGTTGGCAAGACGTCACTGGGTAAATCGATCGCGCGCGCGCTGGGACGCAAGTTCGTTCGAATTTCGCTCGGCGGTATGCACGACGAGGCGGAAATCCGCGGACATCGCCGCACTTATATCGGGGCGTTGCCTGGGCAGATCATTCAGGGAATGAAACGCGCCGAGACGCTCGATCCCGTCCTGATGCTGGACGAAGTCGACAAGCTTGGACGTGATTTCCGTGGCGACCCGTCGGCGGCGCTGATGGAAGTTTTGGACCCGGAGCAGAATTCAACGTTCCGCGACCATTACCTCGATGTGCCGTTCGATCTTTCGAAGGTGCTCTTCATCGCTACTGCCAACTGGCTCGATCCGATTCCGGAGCCGTTGCGCGACCGCATGGAGATCATCCAACTCTCCGGCTACACCGAAGAGGAAAAGGTCCACATCGCGAAAATGTTCCTGCTGGCACGCCAGGCCAAAGAAAATGGCCTGACCATCGGCGAGCAAATCGAATTCACCGATGAAGCCTTGCACGAAGTGATTCGCCATTACACGCGGGAAGCTGGCGTACGTAACCTGGAACGCGAATTGGGCACGCTGGTCCGCAAACAGGCACGGCGCCTGGCGGAGGGCAAAACCGACAAGTTGGTGGTGACGCCCGAAGTTATCCGCGAAGTGCTGGGAATCGCCAAGGTTCATCAGGAAAAGGAAGTCGAAGAGCGCGTGCAGCAGCCCGGCGTTTCGGTTGGGTTGGTCTGGACGCCGGTCGGCGGCGACATCGTTTTCATCGAAGCGAGCAAGATGCGCGGCGGGAAGACGTTGACGATGACCGGTCACCTGGGCGACGTGATGCAGGAATCCATGAAAGCGGCACTCACTTGGGTTCGCGCGAACTGTGAGCGGTATGGAATCGATCCGGATTTCTTCCGCAAGCAAGACTTGCACATTCACGTGCCGTCCGGAGCGGTTCCGAAAGACGGTCCATCCGCCGGTGTAGCGATGGTCACCGCGCTGGTCAGCCTGCTGACGGGCAGGGCCATTCGGCCGCGCGTGGCAATGACCGGCGAAATTTCGCTCTCTGGCATCGTCCTGCCGGTGGGTGGAATCAAGGAAAAAGTCCTCGGCGCCAAGCGCGCTGGGATTCAAGAAGTCATCCTGCCTTCGGAGAATGAGCCGAACGTGAAGGAAGACTTGCCGGATGAGATGCTCGAAGGAATGAAAGTTCACTTCGTGCGTACGGCGGAACAGGCTCTCGAGATTGCCTTGGGCAAATTCGAAAAGCCGGTTCGTCCCATCCCGGGTGGCGCAGCTCGCGATACGGATCGACCGGTCGCCGGCCCCGTGCACTAAACGAAAACGCGGCCCGCAGCGCATCACTGAGAAGTGAAGCGCGTCGGGAAAACAGAGACAGCCTGAAGAGGCCCGGAGAGAAATCTCCGGGCCTTTTCTTTTTGCATACAGACTCCGTTTCCTATTGCGAGCCGCAGCCGATTCACGTACAGCTAAAGAAGTCGCAACCATGCCCTACCGCCCTCGTGAACTCGTGATTCGCGCCCGCGAAGCAGCACATTTGCTGCTTGCAGCCCTTGATCGAAATGAAATGGTTCCGAGGTTTCTGGATATGTATGCGGCGGAAAACCGCCGTCCTGGCCGTGCCGATCAGCCCGCTCATTATCGCGACCAGCTGGAAACGATTCGACGCGAGGCCATTCTGTCGATGGTATTGCGCGCCGAAGCGGCGTTGCCGACCAAATTAAAAGTTCACGTGGTGGTGCGCGAAACTAAACCGCGCGCGGGTTCGCGCACGAAACTCAAAAAAGGTAAGAAGGCTAAAAAAGGTGCGAAGCCTAGAAAAAAGATACGAACGAGCGGGATCGACCTGGCCTTTCCGTTGCTCGATTTATTTCGAGAGGAATTCTTCGTAGCGCTGGGCCACGCGCTGCGCTGGTCAGACGATGAGGCGCGCGCCTTCTGGCACGACTTGGAGCTGTACGAACGCCTGCAGGCCACCGAGCCGAAGCGGGCGCCACGCCGGGCCATCGCATCCGGGCCCTTCGTTGACCGAACCGCGCTGCTGCTGGATCCTTCCTTGATGGAACAGGCCAGGCGGGCGGCGGGAAAATTCCAGATGGAACTGGACGCCACGGCTGATCGGGTACTGCGAACAGCGTTCTCCCGTCGGCGCTCCAATTGAAGTTGAGGTTGCGTGTTAAGCAAGTCAGTCCTTCAATGGCCTGCCACTGTGCGTGAGATTTTGCTAATCTCGCGGCAGTGCAATTCATTTTCTACATTCTGGTCATTGGGCAGATCGCTCTCGGTCTGTATTCATTGTGGGACGGGTTTGCCTGGTTTCGTCTGGTGCGTCAGCGAATCGGGACGCACTCCGGCTTCTATACGCCCGCTACGGCCTTGATCTGCCCGTGCAAGGGAAATGAACGCGGCCTCGAAGAAAACCTGATGTCGCTGACTCGTTTTGATTACCCGAACTACGAGATTTATTTCACTCTCGCGACCAGTCTAGATCCCGCGCTGAAAATCATCGAGCGAGTGAAGATCGCCAGCTCGCATCCGGTGCACATCGTAATCGCCGGACCGCCCGCAGATTGCGGCGAGAAGGTCTACAACCTTCAGCGAGCCGTCGAAGCTCTGCCGCCGGACAAATTCGAAATGCTGGCGTTTACGGATTCCGACGTGCGCTTGCCGCGCGGCTGGCTGAACAAGCTGATCGCGCCGCTACAAGATCCGCGAATTGGCGCAACGACCACATATCGGTGGATTATCCCGAGCGGCTCCGGCATGGATATGCTGGCGAGCGCTATGGCTTCGGCATGGAATGCCGCCATCGCCACCATGCTGGGCAAGCCGACTGGAGATTTCTGTTGGGGTGGTGGTACCGCGATCCGCAAGAAGACTTTCGACGACGCCAGGGTTTTGGAAGCTTGGAAGGGCGCGCTGAGCGATGACTTCGCGATGACCTTTGCACTGGAGCAAACCGGGAAGCCCATCGTATTTTGCCCGGAGTGCCTGGCCGCAACCCCAGCGCCTTGGACTGCAAGCGATATGCTGGAATTTACGAACCGGCAAATTCTGATCACGCGCGTGTACTCGCCGAAACGCTGGCAACAGGGCTTCATCGTCCACGCCAGCTATTGCGTTACGCTTCTGTTTGGAATCTATGTGATTTTCTACTGCATTGCGGACGTGGATCCGTGGGGGCAATTGTTGGCGCTGCTGCTCGCGATTCCGCTCCTCGCCGCGATGAAGGGCGCCATCCGCACGATTGCGGCCTCTGAAGCAATGCCGGAGTGGAAGGCCAAGATTAATCAGTACGCGTGGGTGTGGCCGCTGCTGGCTCCAGCGGTGCCGTTCCTGTTTACGTGGAATTTCGTGATGTCGCTGATTACGAAACGGATTCGCTGGCGCGGGATCCGCTACGAACTGTTCTCACCGAATATGACCCGCATCGTGAAATTGTAAACGGTCCTCTTTCGGTTCAAATCCGCCGCTGGATGTTGGGAAAATCGAGCCAGACCTTCACTCCGCAGAAGTGTGAGCCTTCGGTGCAGATCGGCGTGGAAATTCCCGCCCGCAAATAGCAGGGTGGTCCGATGTAGCGTGCCAGCTCCGGGAAAGCTTTGCGCACCTGCTCTACTTCTTCGACGGACGATTGGTAAATTTCTTCCTGGGCGTTGAAGCACGTCCGCATAGTCCATTTATGAAGCAGGTGCAGCAGGGAACCAGATTCGTAAAGGCGAATCGCTTTGGCGTTGGGCAGCAGGTAAAGCGCGAATTCTGGCGCAACGCCGCGATCGAGCAGTTCGTTTTTCGCGGACCAGGCTTCTTCCATGGCGTGCTGATAGATCTCGAGCGCGCGAAGATTATCGCGGATCAGGCCCGGAGTGATGAAATCGGGCGAACGGGTGTCTGCAAGAGTCAGAAGTGGCCGCGACCCGGGGACCATGCGGTGCCTCTGATCCTGGCTGTCCGCAGTATGACTAATTTTCTTGGCGAAAGTGAAATTGGCGTTTTGCAGCGGTCTCATCAGCGGCGCATGCACACCGATGTTTAACGTTTCGCGGCGATAGGAATTGCGCGCCGGATTCAGCATGCGATCGAGCGCCTCCGCATCGGAGCATTCAGCGGACGTCAAACCGATCACGGCGCGATAGCCTTCAGCCATCACGAAGAGTGCGCGCGGCGAAAAATCAACCATCTTCGAAGTTAAGCCGCCGAGCTTGGCGTCAAATTCGCGGGCGAAAGGTTCACCGTCGCGGGCCGGTTCCAGCCATTCGATGGGGGATTCCAGCGACTCGTTGTCGAAGCGATCGAAAAACTGCGGATCGATTTCGCGGACGCGCGCGACCATTTCTCCAATGACCTGGGCTGCTTCGGCCGGGGTGTCACTGGCGGCGGACATGCGGTGCAGCCGGTGCAGCACAATTCCTGAAACGGTATGCACCATGGTTGTGAACGCGCCAACCGGAAGCACGTAGCGCGCGACTTCAATGGCTCGCTTTTCCGATTGGCGCTGCACCTTCTGAACGCGCTTCGGATGCGACATGTCGCTGACATGCCAGATGTCGCCGAGGATTTCCTGCGCGGTAGGCTTCAGCAATTCCGATAGTTCCCGGTAATGCTGCCAGGCGCGGCGTACCGCGTTTTCGTAGATCGCACGTTCGACCTCGCCGAATTGTGCGCTTGGTGGCGGGACAAACGCCTGGGCGTGATCGAGACGCACGTAGCGCTGGCTCTGTTGCTCCGAGTTATAAAAAGGATGGGCGTGCAGGAAGGACCACACGAATTGACGGCTAATATTTTCCAAACCAAATTCAAAGTGGGCGTGCTGATAGACCGTATGGTGGCCGCCGAAAAAAGTTCCGGAACCGATATTCACTCGCTGCTTGTCCGTGACCTCTTCGGGCTGAATCAGGCGAGTGGAATAGCAGGTGCGTGCTGCCGCGATGGCCGAATCGAAGGAATGTGCAAAAGCATTTCGAAGCGTGACGCGCGGCGCGCCGGTTTCGACTTGAAATTCGGCGGTAGCTGAAGGCGGGGATGGATGCGCGGCCATTTGCATCCGCATTGTACACCGGAGAGTTTTCGAGAAAAGCAACGAAGCGAAAAATAAAAAAGCCCCGGAGGGAAAAAACTCCGGGGCTGAAGAAACTTTCAGGCAGTCGCCGAAAGGTGCGCTTACTTCTTGGCGGCCGCTGCGGTCTTGAGGGACGCCGCCTTGTCAGCGTACTTCTTGGTAAAGCGCTCGACGCGGCCAGCCGTATCCACCAGCTTCTGCTTGCCGGTGAAGAAGGGATGGCAGTTCGAACAAATTTCGACGCGAATCATCTGGCCCTTGAAGGTCGAGCGGGTGTCAAAGACGTTGCCACAGGCGCATTGCACCTTCACGGCGTGATAATCGGGGTGAATTCCTTCTTTCATGGGACGCTCCTGTTGCTGACCGGTCTGCGCGAAAGAAAAGCACGATTGCACAGTCGCGTCGCTAGGTCAGCGGGAAACCCCGATTATACAAGATTTTTGCAGAGTTACAAAGCCCCGGTTCCTTCCGGTGGTGTCCTAATTTGACGCCCGCCGTAGCAGAGCCCGATGCAACCCCAGACTCGGACCCTGCTAGACGAACTCAGGCGGGAAAAGCCACATTTAAAGCGCTTTTAATCCTCGCGGCGTGCCTGTTATGTGTAGGAGTTGTATTTGGACAGTCTCAAAGGCTCTTCTTCGAATATGTTCCAAACATAGACAGCAAAGGTTTGGTGGACAATTCTGCTGTCAACCACGTCCCGATAGGTGACCCCAATTCTGGCGTAGGCTCGTTTCTGGTCGTTCCGAAACGGTTCCCAGTCTTTAATCTCAGAGATGAAGTTAACGGCTCCCGCAGCGATAGATGTGTCTCCGCTTCCCAACAAAGTACTGAAATCCACGGTTTTTGTGTCAAACGCGCCGATCTCCAATTCTCCGTTCATTACGAGCGTATGAAATTGGAAGCCTTCGATGCGGGCTATGGTCCTTCCATGGTTTTTAATCTGAATCGAATAATCCCCGTAGTCGTCAACGGCAAAACCCTCTGCTCTTGGATCGACTTCCGGAGCGCCAAAATCGATCTCCACCCAAGCTCTTTCGCTGTTCAAGATAGCGGAAGCGCTATCGCGAGCGGCTTCGGCGTTCTTGTTAGTGAATCCAGCAAGCTTTTCAAAATGCCCCGCGTGTTTTCCCATCAAAACGGCTTGTATAGCGACCACGATAAGAGTTACGCCAAAAATCCCCGCTTGCATGAAGCCAACCAAAACCAGTCCGGCTGTCAGGATGACGAGCCAAGTCTGTATCCTACGATCTTGTGCTTTCTCTTGGGCTTCTCGATCTTCTCGGGCTTTATTTTGGGCGGGACTTTCGGTTTCTTCACTGATCGATATGTTATAGGTGTCGCCCTTGTTTTGGTTGGAACCTTGGGCCTTCAGATCGTGTTTTTGAGTACCTTCTTTTTGTTGTCCCGGACCATAAGCAGTGCAACTCAAAGCCAAGATTGCGATACCCAAACCCGCTATAACAACGCTTTTCAAGGTCATGTTGACGACACTTTAACAAACAGAACACTAATTCAAAAGGCTACTTACCCCTCGAAATTTAATGTATACGGTAATGCATTAGATCATTCGCAAGGGAGCGTGAAATGTCGTTTAACGATGCAATCGAAGCGATCAAGAAGTGGTGCCGCGACAATTTCAGTTTCAGGGGGGTGGCCGGACTTCTCCTCTTGGTCTATTGCGCCATCCCCGATTACTACTCCCGAAATGAATTCTGGAAATCTAAAATGCCTTTCTTGAGGCAATTCGTTTCCGAACATAGTCGGTTGCTGTTACTGAGTATAGGTCTTTTATTGACGTGGCTAGATCACCGTCTCGTTCTAGCTAAACGAAAAAATGCCGAAAAATCAGGCCTTCAACTATCCATAGAAGGGATTTGGTGGGAATACAACTCAGCCAAAGACCGAACCACTTTTGTAATTTCTGTTTATCTCTTGAATTCCGGGCGGCCACAGTTGCGATAAGTTGGCAAGCCGAATATCGCCTAAACAACGCAACCGAAAAAATGACTGGTTCTTACATCATAGACAAATTTCTTCTTCGTCGCGGAGATGAAACGTTGACCCTCACCAATGACGATCTGATACAGACAAAAACCTTGGCGAATCAAATCGCAACGGGAGATGCGCGTATGGGAAGAGCAATGTTTAACCTCCCCGGCAATCGACTAGAACAGATGCGCTCTCTTCAGTTCGAAGTAACCGTCACTTGCTCTGATTACGCGGGTAATCTCGCTACTGCCCGTTTTACGCCCGACCCCAAAATACCGGACTCCATAAGAATGTATCCCGGAGAAAAGTTAACTAAAAACGCGAAAATCGATACCCCAGCCCCGGAACCACCACCGCAGGAAATAAAGAGTACCCCGTAAAATACTTGACAAAGAATAGTTATTGGGGTACAGTAATAGGCATAGGAGATACGAATATGGCAAACGTAATGAGCCTCGACAAGCAAGTCACGGTAATCAGCGCACTGGCGGAAGGGTCTGGGATTCGCCAGATCGAACGCATGACTGGCGTTCACCGTGACACGATCATGCGTCTAGGCGTGCGCGTCGGCAAAGGCTGCCAAACTCTCCTAAACGAAAAGATGCACGATCTCTCTTGCCAGCACCTGCAATTCGATGAAATCTGGGGATTCATCGGCAAGAAAGAAAAGCACGTCCGTCCCGAAGATGACCCGACATTGGGTGACGTTTGGACCTTTTGCGCTATCGATTCTGATACGAAGATTGTTCCTGCTTTCCGCGTCGGGAAGCGCGATGCTGCTACCGCTAACGCCTTTGTAGCGGACGTAGCAAGCCGAATGAAGAATCGAGTGCAAATCTCTAGCGATGCTCTGGGAGCCTATGTAGAAGCGATTGAACAGGCTTTTGGCGGCTACTGTAGACTTCGCTCAGATCATCAAGACTTATACGCATGATGAAGCACCTAGCCGCCGTTATAGCGCACCTGAATTCGTTGTTTCCGAAAAGCGCAGGATCGTCGGAAATCCCAATATGCGCTTGGCGTCGACTAGCCACATCGAACGATTGAACGGCACTACTCGCCTTCACATGCGTCGCTTGACTCGTTTGACGTATGCGTTCAGCAAGAAGCGCGAAAACTTCGAGGCAGCGACCGCTTTGCACTTCGCTTACTACAATTTCGTAAAGCGCCACAATACGCTTCGCTCGACTCCCGCGATGGCCGCAGGGATTGAAAATGATTTTTGGACAGTAAAACAGTTGGTGGAGGAAGTAGCATGACATTTGAAAAAAGATGTTTGGTAGAAGCAGAAGATATCATTGGAATTCAATACGAGTGTGGAAAGTGTCGCGCTACGTTAGCCCTTCCACTGGATAAAATTAATCCAGATCAAGCGGCCACGATTGCGATGATGCCGTGTTCTTATTGCAATACGGCGACAGGTATAACTCAAAATACCCAAGAAATGCGCTCATTTGTGGCGTTTAACGATGCTCTTAAAACAATCGCGGCAACTATGAAGGGGCGAAACTTAAAACTGCGATTGGAAATCAAATGCCCCGAATGAATCCATTGATCGCAGAATTTCAGAACATCATTCTGAAATTACACGGCGTTCAATCGAAACACGTCCGAAGTGTGCCCGTTAAGGAAGTCTTTCAGGGCAAGACCGTTTGGGACGGAATCGTAGAGGTGTTCGCCTTGAAGGGACACCCGAAAGCAGACAAGGTGTACGCGTGGGCGCATGATACCGACGATCCCAACAAGCCTGTTCGCCATGTCACTGTCCTGCATATCGAGCCTGTAACGTCGCCGGAATTAGCCGTCAGAGCTTTTATCGTTCAGGAGTACAGAAATGCCCAAGCAGCCGAAAGCTAAAGTGGGTAGACCGCCGTTCGCCAAGGGTGAAGCGAAAGCTAAATACCTCAGGGTTCGAGTGACACCGGACGAACATGCGGAGTATTCGGAACGGGCCAAGAAGAGCAAAACTACAGTTTCAGAGTGGATTCGGAGCAAGTTGAATACCGCAGAATAGGCGGCGGGAAGGCAAATTAGGACACTACCTTCCTTCCTATGAAACGAAGGAACAGCCTACGCGGGAGCGTCCGTCGTCGTTGCGTTGAGTGTAGGCCTTGCGCAGAACGACCCGGACGGGAGGCAGAATCGGGACGTGCAGGACGGCGTTGAACTGTGCAGGGATCTCGTCCGGCTTCTCGACCATCAAGGCTACGCCGCCATAACTCAAATCAGTGACACTCGCGGTTTTCTGGGACAAGTCGGTCAGCACGGCATAGGCTTTGGTACCGGCCAGCGATACGCGCTCCCATTTGCGATGTTCTTTTGCGGCGGCTGGAGCAGAGGCTGCAGCCATGGGCGGTTGCGCGGCAACTTGCGGAGCGCGCACCGTGATCGGAGTCGGCGGCGTTGATCCGGCCGAAGTGAAGCTCCCCGGTTGACGGAGCGGCCTGCGGAGGACGGGGTCGGCGATAGGCGTAGGTTCACGCTCCACCGTTGCCGGTGAAGAAGCGCTCTGAGGACCTGGGAAGGGGTCCGGTGGCCGCGAACCGGACTTGGCTCGTCCGGAAATTTTCATTTGATACAGGCGCTGGTCGGCGATATTCATCAGCGCGCTTTTCTGGTCGCCATCGACGGGATGAACGGCAACGCCAAAATCCAGCGTCACTCCGATGTCCAGGTGCAGCGGTGCGATATCAGCTTCATATTGCGACCGAATGCGATGGCATAGGGTGACCGCTTGTTCTGGGTCAGTCTGCGGCAGCAGCAGCGCGAATTCATCGCCGCCAATGCGGAAGGAAAAATCCGAAGCGCGCAGCGTCTTGCCCAACGTAGAAGCGGCGATGCGCAACACTTCGTCGCCTTGCAAGTGCCCGCGCTGGTCGTTCACTTCTTTCAGCTTATGCAGATCCAGGATCACGACGGCGAGCTGCTGCGCGTACCGTTTCGCGCGGTTCAATTCTTTGTCGCAGTACTCATCGAACAAGCGGCGGTTGTAAAGTCCGGTTAGCGCGTCGGTGGCGGCGTTGATTTGCAGCTTTTTGAATTCTTCATATTCGACGAGGATAGGAACGCGCAAAAAGCTGGTCGACGAAAACACATCCACCATGGCGGTCTTGAGCGAGACCCGCCGGCCCAGGCTCTCCGATAATTCACGACGGCGGATCAGGATACGCTCCCAGTATTCGGAGCTTTCCGTGTCGGTCAGATCAACCTGGGCGATGGTGCGAAAAAAGGCGCGAAGGAACGGACCGCGGACTGATTCTTCGACTCCGTCGAGGGTCTCGACCAGGAGGTCCAGGAATGAGTCTTCGGCCGACATCTGCGACGGGGCATGGTCGCCGGGCTGGGGCGTCAGTTGGTTTCGCAATGGGATATTTTTCCCTGTTAACCAGGGACACTGCGGGGGTGACAAGGTACTAGCAAGGGATAGTCCAATTCAATAGAAGTGTGAAACGGCGGTGCGATTTACAATGCTATGCCAATAATGGACTTACGCTGTTACATCGTTGGAGTCTAGGCGATGATCGGGCCAAACCCAAAGCGGGGTGAAAACACCTTCCACTTTCACCCGGCTGGATGACCCATACTTTCCCCTGAAGAACTCATCCAATGGGTTTGAGGAACTCGACGCCGATCAGGTGTACATCGCCAGCTTCCTGCTGTCGTTTGACCCGGGCCTGGATGGGCGGCATCCCGGCAGGGACCAATGCCGACGATGTGATCGACGGCGCCGGAATGGTCAGGGTGACAACTTCACCGACGGACAACGACCGTGGGCAGGTTATGAAAGCCCCTAATGCGCTGATATCTAGAGTTTTAGCAAGCTCTAAGAACTGCTCACTTTGTAAATCCTTGCCCCGAATGAACAGAGGCACCTGCAGGTGTATTCTCTGAGCGCGCCGCTGCTCGTCATAGACCGGCGCGGCGTACGATTTTCGCTGCAAGACGTCTTCCCGAATGGCCATTGGTACCCCAGTTATAGTACTGGCTTTTGAAACGCAATTTGAGTGCAACTCTCGGACTAATCTCCGGATTTCGTAACTCTATATTGATCTTAATCTTATAAAATCACGAGGTCCGAGAGCTGCCGATCTCAATCGGCGGCGGTGCAGTTTAACTCCCTTCCGTTTCCACGATTGTGCAAAGTAGGACGCATTTACCATTGACACCCCTGTGACCCTTTGGGAGCATTGCCATTCGCCCCCAGTGAGTCGTTTTCCGGCAGCATGGGCGAGTGTGCTTTTCACTTTGAAGCTTGCTAAGGGAGTACCCGGCGTTGGCGAAGACTGCGACAGCAGAACAGAACGCCAATAACCAGCAGGTTTTTCAGCTGGTTGCAAGCTTGTTGGACGCCTTCGACCGGCCGTTGGTCGTCACCGACCGCGGCGGGAAAATTCTGTTCACCAACTTTCACGCCCAGGACCGGCTGAACGAGAAAGGCTGGAGCACGAAGCCCGATCTCAACCTATTCGCAGATATCTTGCACGCCGATCGCCGCCAGATCTTGACCCAACTCGAGGGCGGAGAGCAGGAACTGAATCTTCCGGTGGAAGGTCCGCGAGGTAAAAGCCGCGCGCGCATTCGTTGGTTGCCGGAACCGGACTGGCTGGTCGTTTATATGGAGGCGATCCCGACGGAGACTCCGTCGGATGCCGCCGAAATGCGGCAGACGGTTCAGGAATTGATGCAGGAACGGGAAATTACCTACCGTAACCTGCTGGCGGCGTACCTGAGATTGCAGGAAGCGAACCGACAGAAGACCGTGTTTCTGGCATCGGCGGCGCACGAGTTAAAAACGCCGTTGGCGGTAATGAAGGGCTACTACGATCTGCTACTAACCGGCTCGCTGGGAAAGCTTGACGATAGGCAGCGCGAGATCTTGCTGGAATCGAAGGAAAGTTGCGACCGCCTGGTGCGCCTGGTTTCGATGTTCCTGAATTATTCGGCGCTGGAGAGCGGAAAGCTGATACTGCAGTTGCGCGAAAACGACCTGCGCGACTGCATCAGGGACATTACCGGAAGATGGAACGACGCGTTTAGCCGCGCCAAAGTCAGGCTGGACATTAAAATGGATCCGGAGCTTCCGGTTTTCAAGTTCGATTATCAAAAAGTGCAGCAGTGCGTGGCCAATTTTCTGGATAACGCGCTAAAGCACACGCCGACCGATGGCTGTGTGACGCTGGTAGCGCAGCCTCATTTCTGGGAGCGCCGGCTTTCGGAGGCGGCTCCTGCCAACGACCGTCGCCGCGGCCGCGGAAACCGCAGCAACAGCGTGCTGGTTTCGGTCACCGACACGGGCAGCGGCATCGCCGCCGAGTTTCATCAGGAGATATTCGAGGAATTCGTTCGGGTCGATCCGTCGTCTTCGGGAATGGGTCTGGGCTTGGCGATCACCAAGCGATTGATACAGGCGCACCGCGGAAAGGTCTGGGTCGACAGCGTGATGGGAAGCGGTAGCACCTTTTCTTTTCTGCTGCCAATCAACGTAGAGTGATAACCGAAACAAAGTAAGAATTGGAAGCGTGGAACGCGAGA
Source organism: uncultured Acidobacteriota bacterium (assembly GCA_963711325.1). GTDB lineage: Bacteria > Acidobacteriota > Terriglobia > Acidiferrales > UBA7541 > Palsa-295. Next base: position 100,937 of record CAVQDR010000004.1, read on the forward strand.
TCGTGTTCGCAGGGATAAAACAAAAATGGCCGATAAAGAAAAAATTTTAGTAGTGGACGACGAGCCGAGTATTCGCAAATATCTCCAGACTCTTCTGGAGGTGGATGGCTTTGGGGTGGAGACGGTCAGCAGTGGGAAGGAAGCGCTGGAAAAAATCGGCTCGGGCGAGCGGCCTGATTTCATCGTTCTCGATGTGCTGATGCCAGAGATGGATGGATTGGAGACATTGCGGCAGCTGATGCAGATCGATCGCAGCCTGAACGTCATCATGCTTTCCTGCTCTAACGAAGTGACCACCGTGGTGGAAGCGATCCGAATCGGCGCGCTCGATTACCTGACGAAGCCTTTTGAAAAGCCTGAACTCGACGCGGCGTTTTTGAAGTGCCGGCAGAAGCAAGAATTGCGCTCAGAGAATAAGGCGCTCCGCGAATATTGCGAGGCGATTACCGAAGACCTTTCCTTTTTGGCCGCCAGCCCGCAGATGTTGAAGATCCGCCAGCAGGTATTGCAGATCGCCCCGGTCGACGTTCCGGTTTTCATCAGCGGGGAAAGCGGAGTGGGAAAAGAAGTCATATCGCGAATGATTCATTTGCGTTCCAACCGCCGTGCGCAACCGTTCGTCAAAGTGAATTGCGCCGCGCTGCCCGGGGAATTGCTGGAATCGGAATTATTCGGCTACGAACAGGGCGCATTTACCGGAGCGGTGCGAGCCAAGCCCGGCAAATTTGAAATCGCGAATCGCGGGACGATCTTCCTGGATGAAATCGCGGAGATGAGCACGCACCTGCAGGCTAAGCTGCTGCACGTGTTGCAGGACGGCCAGTTCTCGCGTTTGGGCGCGCGGGCCACGGTGAACGTCGACGTCCGCGTGGTGGCGGCGACGAACGTGGACGTAAAAGAAGCGATGCGTTCCGGGCGCTTTCGCGAAGATCTATATTACCGGCTGAACGTTTTATCGATTCACATTCCGCCGCTGCGGGAACGCACCGCCGAAATTCCGCTGCTGTTCCGCCATTTCCTGGCCAAGTACAGCGAGAAATACGCGAAGCCGGCGCTCGATCCTTCCAAACATTTGTTGGAAGCCGCGCTGCGCTATCCGTGGCCGGGTAATTTGCGCGAACTCGAGAACTTTGTGAAGCGTTACGTGATCCTGGAAGATGATGAAGGGAGCTTCCGCGAACTGCTGGAAATGACCGGCCAGCAGCAGCGCACTGCACCGCGCGAGGAAACAGCGCCGCCGAAGGAACAAGGATTGAAGGCACTCGTGCGCGGTCTGAAAGACGAAGCGGAAATGGAAGCGATCGCCGACGCTTTGGAAAAAACCAATTGGTGCCGCAAAGACGCAGCGAAAATGTTGGGTATCAGTTACAAGGCGTTGCTTTATAAAATGCGGCAATTCAACTTGGATTCCGGTCGAGGAGCGCGTTCGGCGGCGGCCCGTGCGGCCCGCGAACTAGCGGCTAAGGAAGCCGCGGCGAAAGACAATGCAGCTAAGGAACCGGCGCCGGCAATTCGCGGCTCGTAAAATCATTTTGGATTTTCCGTCTCGTTTTGCGACGCGAATTGGATGCGAAGTAGTCCCATTACCAGGGCAAATTTGTTGCACATCTAGAGCACATTAGTCGAAATAGCGCTTCCGTCAGACGTGTGCTTGGTCTAGTATGCGGGTCGAGACGGGGCACCAGCGGTTGGTCCGCGCGGGATTTTGAGCAGTACACTTTCCAGGCGAGTCTTTTCAGAAATGCGTTTTGCTGTGTGCAAAGGGTTTGCCACCCCCTTTTGCGTCGCATTGTAGGCAGGCAGGTGTTAACGGGTAGTACCAGGCAGTACGCGACAGAGCGGATTCGGGTTTTTCGGTTCTTTGGAAGAGGGATTGCAGTTCCGATCCATGGGGAAGTGTCGCAATCCAATTTGTTGGGGGAGGAGCAGTGGGGATGACGGAGCGTCGCACGGCACGCCGGTACGATTTGTCACTGCCAGTCAATGTCCGCTTGCCGATCAATCGCGAGCCGGCTGCTCATAACGGCCAAACGCGGGATATCTCCACTCGTGGCGTCTATTTCATGATGCAGAAGGATCTTGCCCCTGGGACTGAGGTAGATTTCACGCTGACGCTGCCTGCTGAAATTACACGCGGAGCGGAGGTATTTGTGCGAGCCCACGGGAGAGTGGTCCGGGTGGACAAGCAGCAAGATGATCAGCACGAATCGATTGGCGTCGCAGCCGTGATCGAACGGTACGACATCATTCGTGGTGAAGGTACACCGATCTAACTCCCGCCTTTTTCCTGCCAGCGGTTCCCAGTGGTGTCCGGCGACCTACGCTTTGAAAGTTGACTGACGGTCAATCTGGCCTCGTACCCCGATCAATCACAAACGTTTGCGTAATTTGAATCTCAAGCATTCTGGGAAGGCTGGTTCCCGAAAGTGCTTAGACTTTTCTGGTGACTGTTCCATCTTTGAACACTCGATCTGTCTGCCGGTACCATGCTCACCGAGCCAATTTCTTTAGAGTGAGAGACATAGATATCTTCAATCTCTGGTCGCGCGCCACAGAACGCACGGGAGTCGTGGTGGTGTTTGGCGTCTCGAGTGCAAAGTTGACTGCGGAGGCGGCACCTGCCTCACTCTATTCCGACGGAAATTCATGGCATCTGCAGCTGAAGCACGACTTGCTCCTATTCCAAGTTCTCTAGAGCTTCCTCCCGACCATGTTTACTTTGGTCCGTCGCCGGCAATGCAGTTGGTCCGACAGCGAGTGGATCGTTCGGCGGGACTGAACGTTCCGGTTTTGATTCTTGGAGAGAGCGGCACCGGGAAAGAAGTGCTGGCGCGGTTCATTCACGAGCGCTCTCCGTGGAAAAGCGGCCCGTTCGTGAAAGTGAATTGCCCGGCGATACCAGGGACGCTCATTGAGAGCGAACTATTCGGATTTCAGAAGGGCGCGTTTACCGGCGCGGTCGCGGCCAAGCCGGGGCGCATGGAGATGGCGCAGGGGGGCTCGCTCTTCCTCGATGAGATCGCCGAGCTGGACTCGAGCCTTCAGGCCAAGCTTTTACACGTGTTGCAGGACGGGCATTTCACACGCATCGGCGACCACGAAGAGCGGCGTATGGATGCGCGCGTGATCTGCGCCACCAACCGAGTATTGCGCCAGGAAATCGAAACGGGCGGATTCCGCGCGGATCTTTTTTATCGAATCAACGTAATCACTATCACGCTGCCCTCGTTGCGCGATCGCCGCGACGATATTCCATATCTAGTCGACTACCTGCGGGCCCAATTCAATCGCCGATTCAAGCATGACGCGCCGCCGGTGAGCAGAGAAGCGCTACAACTGCTTCAACAGCGCGACTGGCCCGGCAACATCCGCGAGCTGGAAAATTGCATTGCGCGTTACGTGATTCTTGGTTCCGAGGAGGCCTTTCATTCCGACCAGGATCATTCTGCCGACAAGAAGGGATTGCACATTTCATACGAGCTGAATGAAGACGGCAATATTCCGCTCAAGCGCATCGCACAGCAGGTCACGCGCCGCATGGAACACGATGTAATTTTGAAGGTGCTGCAGGCCAACCACTGGAACCGGCGCAGGACCGCGGAAATTCTGAAGATCAGTTATCGCGCGCTACTGTACAAGGTGCGGCAGGCCGGGCTTCCCTCTAAGCGCCCGCAAAGACGAACAGAAATCGAACTGCAGGAGGTTTCCGAAACGCAATCCTGATTTCCAGATCGTTCCTGAACCGCAACAAAAGAGCGCGGCAACCCCCTGATAATCACCGCGTTACCCCAGTATCTGTTATGCAATCGCCTGTTCCAACGTTCTTGCCCATGCCCATCAATTCCGCTAGCCTTAACTACAATGGCAAAGGCATCCGCAAATTCAAAATTGAAGGTCTGCCTCCTCTCTCCGCACCCAATGGTGCTCGAGGAGTTTCGCCGCTCGCTGAGCGAATCTGGATTTCAGATTGTGGTGCGGCAGCTGGAGTCGATGCTCGCGCCGGATCTGCGCAATTTGGAGGTTCCGCGTGTTTCGGTGTACGTGATTGACGCGCATGCCGCGCGACAAGCAACCGGCGCCTTGCTGGGCAACATCCTGGATCACAATGCCGCTGCGCGCTTGTTGGTGGTGGGCGATAACTTAAATGAGTCGGACAGCTATACCCTTTTACGTCAGGGAGTTAAGGGTATTCTGAATTATAAGGAAGCACGGGAGCAGTTGCCCCGCGCTCTACCCTTGGTTGCTTCCGGTGGCTTTTGGGTTCCTCGGGACGTTCTGTCCCGATTCGTCGATTCCATTTTGACCACTACGCAGGGTCGCAGGCTGCGCGGCGATTCGCCCGCCGAACTGAGCCGCCGTGAGCAGGAAGTGCTGGCCGGGCTGCTCGAAAATCTTGCCAACAAGGAAGTCGCGGATCGCCTGCACATCTCCGAGCGCACTGTAAAATTTCACGTCTCAAATTTGCTGGCGAAATTCGGAGTGCGCCGTCGAGCCGATTTGATTTTGCTGTGTTACCAGCGTCGCAGCGCCGGCACCTAGAATTCCCATCGAGTTTCTCCGCCTTCCTCCGTCCCTGTCGTGTCTCGCGAATTACGCTCTGGCTGCTATAATCCTCGCGGTTCGAATTTACAGCTGGAAAGTCCCGTGCCTACTTTTTCCATCGAGAATTTTGGATGCCGCGCCACTGATGCGGACGCTGCGGCGCTACGGCGCAGCCTGGCGGCGAGCGGGCTAGCTTGTCTCGATGATCACACGCAGGCGGACTTTGTGGTCTTGAACAGCTGCACCGTTACGGCAGCGGCAGACGCCCAGGCGCGCGACGCGGTTCGCAAAATCCATCGGCTGAACCCGAACGCCCGCATTCTTGTGACGGGCTGCTATGCGCAACGGGCGCCGGAAGAGATCGCGGGACTCGAGGGCGTCGGTTGGGTAGTGGGGAATTCGCATCAAGCAGAAATTCCCAATCTGATTCGGGAGGCGTTTCCGGCCGTAGGCTCGGCGAAATCACCCGGCCGTGATTTCGTGCCGCTCACCCACATTGACGACGAAGCCATGTCTCTCTCGCGCGGACCGGCGAAAATTCTTACGGGCGATATTTTTGAACAGACCGCCGTGCAAGTTGCGTCCGAAACCGGAATCAAAGGCAGCCGGACGCGCCCGATCCTGAAAATTCAGGATGGATGCAGTAATCGCTGCTCCTATTGCGTGATTCCTTTTGTGCGCGGACGTAGCCGCAGCCTTAGCGCCTGATGTGGTTTTGGATGAAGTCCGGGCACTCGTATCAGGCGGCGTGAAGGAAATTGTGCTGAGCGGAATCAATCTCGGATCTTATGGCCGGGATTTTTCGCCACGCGTGGCGCTGGTGGGTGTCGTGCGGCGAATCCTGGATGAAACTTCGCTGGAGCAATTGCGTTTCAGCTCGGTCGAGCCGCAGGATGTCACCGAGGATTTTATCGCGCTGGTCGCCTCCTCGGAACGTTTGGCGCGGCACTTTCACATTCCGCTGCAGTCCGGGTCGGAGAGAATTTTGAAGGCAATGCATCGCTGGTACCGGCCGGCGTTATATGCCGAGCGCGTTTGGCAAATCCGTGGCGCGCTCCCGGATGCTGCGATCGGCGCGGACGTGATTGTAGGATTTCCCGGCGAAAGCGACGCCGATTTCTGCGAGACTTACGAGTTCATCGGTTCGTTGCCGCTTGCGTATCTTCACGTATTTTCGTATTCCGCGCGGCCCGGCACCAAAGCGGCGGGCGCGGATCCGGACATGTTCGTTCCCGCGACCGCGATTCGGGATCGGGCCCGCACACTGCGCGAGCTGAGCCGGACGAAGGCAATCGATTTCCGGGCGTCGCAAGCGGGGCTGACGATGCGGGCCATAACTTTGGCGCGAGGCGGATCGGACTGGACCGAAGCGCTTACCAGCAATTATCTCAAGGTACGAGTTCCAGGACGCCATGCGGCAAACCTGTGGTTTGACACGGAGGTTACGGCGGAACTAACGCCGGAACTGATGCCGGCCGTTGAACAAGTGGGCATAGTCAGCTTTCAAAGATAACTTCAGCGAGGGCCAGATTGCCGCTGTGAGTGATGGTCAGCGAAATATTTTTTACGCCGAGCCCTTGGGCGATGGCGTGGGCCGCGCCGGCCAAGTGCAGCGTCGGTTTTCCGGAGGGCTCGCGCACGACTTCGATATCGCGCCAGCGCACGCCGCGGCGCCAGCCGGTTCCGAGGGCTTTCATGGCCGCTTCTTTTGCGGCGAAGCGCCCGGCGTAGCGTTCGAATTTGTTTCTGTGGCTTTCGCAGTAGGAGATTTCCGCGGGCGTGTATAGGCGCTGTAAAATCGCTGTTCCGTGCCGGGTGAGAGCCGCTTCAATGCGATCGATTTCAGAAATGTCCAGACCAAGTCCGACGATCAATGGCGCTCCCGCACCGCGATGCGTGTCGCAAGATCGCGATTATACTCGCAATCGCGGACGACACGATTGCAGCCGCTTTCGCGCGCTGGTCCGGCGATTCTCTGGGAGCCTACGGTAATGCCCACGGCAGCAAAAACATCGCAGCTGAAGCGGGCACCACGCAAAGCGATCGAGAAAAGTAAGACATCCTCCTCATGGAAGCTGCGCCGAACGAATGGATTACAAATCCTCGAAGCGCCGGAACTCGCGCGGGTCAACTGGCTGGTACATGGATTCAGCACCAGGCCAGGAGGCGCCGGCAAGCTCGAGCGCACGGACCGCGGCAAGAAGTCCGTCGAAAACGTATTGAACCTGGGCTTTACGGACTGGGATAAAACCGAAACCGTCGCCGCAAACCGCGATACGTTTTTTGGGGCGTTGGCGAAAAAGAAAATGCGGCTGGTGCTGCTTCGGCAGGTTCACTCGGACATCGTTTACGTGGTCGGCCCGAGCGAAGTTCCGCAAGGACAAGATTCTCCGCAGGGCGACGCACTGATCACTCAACAACCAGGCGTGTGGCTTGCGGTGCAAACTGCCGACTGCATGCCCATTCTTCTGGCCGACACAAAAAATCGCGCGATAGCGGCTATTCATTCAGGGTGGCGAGGAACGGCGCAGCGCATCGCCGCGAAAACATTGGGTCGAATGCAGATGGAATTCGGCACGCGCCCGCAGGATATGATCGCTGCGATCGGCCCGGGAATCGGCCCCTGCTGCTACGAAGTGGGCCACGAAGTAATCAAGGAATTTGCCGCCAAATTTCCCAATGCGCGGGATTGGTTCGATGGACCGTTTGAGACACTAGAGAATGGCGAAGCCGATTCGAACTGGCTCCCCTGGCTGACGATGCGCCCGCCGGGCCATGCGCCGCCGGCACCCGCGGCGCGGCTGGATCTCGTCGCGGCGAATCGCGCGATTCTGGCGGAAGCCGGAGTACCGCCGGCGCGAATATATTCTTCAGGTTTGTGCACCGGCTGCCGTCCCGATCTCTTTTTCAGCTATCGTCGCGAACGCCGTACGTGCCGCATGATCGCTGCCATCGGCATCAAAGCGAAATAAACTAAAAGAGCTAAAGTCCTGAAATCTGTGACAGGCCGGATCCCGAAGTCTCGCGCGCGGATTCGAGCACGGCCAACTGTCCGCAGGCCGCCATCACATCTTGCCCGCGCGAATAGCGCACGAACGCCGGAATATTTTTCTCAGTGAGGATGCGCCGGAATTCCTCGATTCTTACGGGATTCGGTTCCTCGTAAGGCAGGTCACCCGGATTCCAGGGGATCAAATTGATTTTGGCGCGCAGGTTCGAGACGAGTTTCGCCAGCCGTCGCGCGTCGTCCGGTGCGTCGTTGAATCCACCAAGCAGCACATATTCGAAGGTCAAATGTTCCCAGGGTCGCAATGGGTAGCGCGCGCAGACCTCCAGCAGTTTCTCGATGGGATATTTTCGATTGATGGGCATGATGGCGTCACGCTGCTGGTCGGATGACGCGTTCAGCGAAATGGCTAGCTTAGGCCGCACATTTTCATTCGCCAATTTTTCGATACCCGGAATGATTCCGCTGGTCGATAAGGTGGCGTGCTTCGGTGTGATCGCGAGGCCTTTGGGGTCCAACAGGATTCGCAGCGCAGCCATCACTGCGACGTAATTCAACAGTGGTTCTCCCTGGCCCATCAAAACAACATTGGTCTGCGGCTTCAGATCCGCGCGATGGTCTTCCAGCGCGATCAGCACTTGGCCCACGATTTCCGCGGCCGATAGATTTCGGATCAGGCCCAGCGTCGCGGTCAGGCAGAAATGACAATCGACGGCGCAACCTGCCTGGGTGGAAACGCAGATGGTCTGGCGATTCTCTTCGGGCATAAATACGGTTTCAATCGTCGCAGGTTTTCCCATTGCGCCCGTTTCAGGATTCTGCGCGCCGGCCAGCGCCAAAACGTAGCGTACGGCGCCATCCGATGATGTATAGCGGTGGCGCACCGCGGGCCAGTGAATTGTGGACTCCCGCGACAAACGCTCGCGCAATGTCGCGGGTAGGTTGGTCATGGCTGCGACGTCGAATCGCCGTTCGAAATACAGCGCGTGATAAATTTGCCCGCCACGGTAGGCCGGTTCGCCCAGCGATTGCATGAAGGCCCGCAACTCTTCGGGCGATTTCCCGAGCAGATCGAAAGGCGCGGTGTCTTGCGGAGACATATTCATTTCATGATAACACGCGACATCGGAGCGCATTTTTTGAGCCGGGCGCGCGCCGAGCTAAGCACAAAAGGGGATATAATGGGGCGTAATTCAGTTGTTTTCGCACTGAGAGGCGCTCCGATGGCAACCACTACGTCCGTTGGCGATAAATCGCCGATGCAAGTCATGAGCATTGACGAATGGGTCAAGAAACTTAGCGCCATTCCCGAAAGGGATTTCTCCATTCCCTCGGTGTTCGAATTTACCGCACGCAACGCGATCCACCCCGAAACGCTGCAACCCTACATGTATTATGCGAAAAGCCATTACACGCGGAACTTGATTCATAAGTGCGAGCTTTTCGAAGTTCTCGCCATCTGCTGGAATGTCGGCCAAGTCAGCCGCATTCACAATCATCGCGATCAGAATTGCTGGATGGTTACGCCGGTGGGGCGTCTGCGAGTTCAAAATTTCCGGGTGGAAGACCGGGACGCCGCGCACGGTAACTGCAAATTAGTTCCCACCGACGCGTACGATATGGATCCGACGCATCCCGCAGTGGTCCAGCCCGAAGAACCGGTGCATCAGGTCTTGAATTTGCCGGAATTCAACCAGCAAGCGACCAGCGTGCACATCTATTCGTATCCGTATGCGTCGTGCGAAGTGTATTCAATCGATAAAGGCGCCTACAGCGACGTGCCTCTGCACTACTCCAGCGAATACGGAAAGCTCTCGCCCGACGAAAAATTACTGTAGCTTCGCGCCGCGCCATTGTGCATGTGCGCCTGGAAATAATCGTTTCGCGCATATGACAATTTTTGCGGCACCGTGCCACAATGGATGTATCGATGTCTGACACAAATCATAAGGTGCAGCAGGAAGTTCTTCCGAACGGGCTCGTCGTCATTACCGAGCCAATGGAGCACGTCCACTCCGTTTCGGTAGGAATTTGGCTGCGCAACGGCTCCCGCCGCGAACCCGCCGAGTTGAACGGCATATCGCATTTCATCGAACACATGGTGTTCAAAGGCACCACTCGCCGCAGCGCTGAAGACATCGCGCGCGAAGTAGACAGCGTCGGCGGCATGCTGGACGCTTTTACCTCCAAGGAAATGGTTTGTTTCAATACGCGCGTCCTCGACGAGCATCTGCCGAAAGCCTTCGACGTGCTGGCGGACATGGTACTGGACCCACGGTTCGCGGAAGACGAGATCGACCGCGAAAAATCCGTGATCCTCGAAGAAATTCGCATGACCCAGGACAATCCCGAGGACTTGGTCCACGAATTGTTCACCCAGAATTTTTGGTCGCCGCATTCGCTGGGCAAACCGATTCTGGGCACCCCCGAAACCGTTTCTTCGTTTTCGCGCGATACATTGCGCGACTGGTTCACCAACAAATACGCGCCGAACAATATGGTCATCACCGCAGCGGGCCACCTGACCCACGCGCAACTCGTCGATCTGGTGAGTGAACGGTTTTCCGAACTACCCGCGGCGAAACTGGATCCGGCTGAAGGCAAGCCGGAAGCGGCGCAACATGTAACCCTCCGCACCAAGCATGAACTCGAGCAGGTTCACCTTTGCCTGGGCGTTCCGGCGCTGCCCATGACCGACAAACGCCGCTTTGCAGTTGCGGTCTTGAACAATGTGCTGGGCGGTGGCATGTCGTCGCGGCTGTTCCAGAATATTCGTGAACGCCAGGGCTTGGCATACGCGATTTTCAGCGAACTGAGTTCGTATCGTGATGCGGGCGCTCTTTCGGTTTATGCCGGAACTTCGCTCGATACCGCCAGCCAGCTGATTCGCTCGGTGCTGGATGAATTCCGCAAGATGCGCGATGAGCCGCTCGAAGCCGAAGAATTGCGCCGCGCCAAAGATCATCTGAAAGGCGCGACCTTGCTCGCGTTGGAAGGCTCCGGCCAGCGCATGAACAGCCTGGCGCGCTATCACATGTACTTCAACCGCCACTTCACGGCCCAGGATTTAATTGCGCTGCTCGAAAGCGTCACGATCGAAGACGTCCAGCAACTGGCCCGTGAATTTTTCCAGCCCAACCGTATGGCTGCCTCGGTGGTAGGAAACCTCAACGGCTTCAAGCTCACCCAAGAACACCTCGCCATTTAGACGAAAGCGTCATCCCGAGTTCATCAGCGCTGTTGACGTGCGTGCGGCAGTTTGCCATTATCCATTCGGCGCTGCATTTTGCTGGGAAGTTGTTGGCGCGCCAACACTGGGGAAATCGAATCTCGTTCCGCATATCCATTCTGGCCTCCGGAAGCACGGGCAACTGCACATTGCTCGAATCGGGGTGCACGACTCTCCTCATTGATGCCGGACTTGGCAAAAAAGAGATGCTGCGGCGGTTTGAAACGTTGGGCCGCGCGCGTCCTGAACACGTCGACGGCATCCTGATTACCCACGAGCACAGCGACCACTCGAACGGCCTCGCGCAACTCTCCCGCGACTGGAAATGCCCGGCGTACCTGACCGAACCAACCCATCGCGAAATTTTGAAGATGTATGAGCCGGGGCCGAAAGCCAAAATTGAACGCACCGTCTACATCCGGCCCGGCATTCGTTTCGTCATCGGCGATATTGAAATCACCGCATTCACCATTCCGCACGATGCCGCCGACCCGGTCGGCTACTGCTTCAGCGCGAACGGCAAAAAAGTCGCCATCGTCACCGACCTGGGCTACATGCCGGAACTGGTCAAGCACCATCTGCGCGAATGCGACTTGCTGATCCTGGAATCCAATCACGATTTGGAAATGCTCAAAGTGGGTCCCTACCCGTGGTACATCAAGCAAAGGGTGATGAGCCGCACGGGGCATCTTTCGAATTCAATCGTCAGTGAATTTCTGGCAGACGCGGAAGTCTTCGATGGCCGCGCACTGCATCTGGTTTTGGCCCATGTTTCTGAGCAGAACAACACGCCCGACCTCGCGCGGATATGCGCTGAGGAAGCATTAAATCGCCGTGCCTCCGACTTTCCCTTCCGCGGCACGCTGCACGTCGCCTCCCAACGCATCCCGCTCGGCCCCTTCGAGCTGTAATCTCGTCACCGACCTTCACCGCTGTTTTTTCGGGTATCATTAACTAAGCTTCGATCTGCGCTACCGCATCGCCAAAATTGAAGGAGTGCGCTTTGATTTCACGCTACACCCGCCCGGAGATGGGCCGCATTTGGAGTGAAGAAAACAGATTCCAGAAATGGCTGGACGTAGAGCTGGCCGCTACGGAGACGCTGGCGGAAGCGGGAATCGTGCCCCGCGAAGCCGCCACAAAGCTGCGCGAACGCGCCCGGATCGATGTAAAACGCATCAACGAGATCGAAGCGAAAGTCCGCCACGACGTGATCGCTTTCACCGTTGCCGTGCAGGAAGCGGTCGGCGATACCGAAGCGGGCCGCTGGCTGCATTACGGGCTGACCTCGAATGATGTCGTCGATACCGCGCAGGCCCTCCTAATTCGTGAGGCTTCGCAGTTGATCGAAAAGAAGATCGAAGCGCTGGGCGAGGTACTGGAGCGCCGTGCCTGGGAATTTAAAGACACGCCGGAAATTGGGCGCACGCACGGCATTCATGCCGAGCCGATCACCTTCGGCCTGAAAATCGCGAACTGGTACGCCGAGAATCGAAGGGATCTCGCGCGATTTCAGGTTGCCGCGCAACAAATGGCTGTGGGAAAAATCTCGGGTGCGGTGGGAACCTGCACGCATGTGGGCCCGGAAATTGAAGAGAAAATCTGCCGGCGGCTGGGTTTGGCTACGGCGCCGATAACTTCGCAGGTGATCGAACGCGACCGGCATGCCCAGTATCTTTCTACGCTGGCCGTGGTGGCAGCGTCGCTCGAGCGCATCTGCACCGAAATTCGTCATCTGCAACGCACCGAAGTGCGCGAAGTGGAAGAGCCGTTTGGCGGTGAGCAGCGCGGCAGTTCGGCCATGCCGCACAAGCGCAATCCGGTTTCCAGCGAACAGATCTGCGGCTTGGCTCGCGTGGTGCGTGGCAACGCTACTGCAGCCTTTGAAAATATCGCGTTGTGGCACGAACGCGATATTTCGCACAGCTCAGTCGAACGGGTCATCCTGCCGGATTCCACCACGCTGGTCGACTACATGCTGCACAAGACCACCGAAATCGTGGACAAGATGAAAGTGTTCCCCGAACGCATGTCCCGCAACCTGAACGCGACGAAGGGCCTGGTTTTTTCAGGGCAGCTGCTGCAGGACTTGGTCGAGCATGGCGCGCCGCGCGAGGACGCTTATAAATGGGTGCAAGGGCACGCCATGGCAGCGTGGGAATCGGAAACGAGCTTTCTCGATCGAGTGGCGGCCGATGCCGGAATCCAGAAATTTCTGGACGATAAGGCTTTGGCGCACACGTTCGATCTGCACCGCCAATTGCGTGCCGTCGACGCGATTTTCAAGCGAGTCTTCGGTTCACGAACGTCCGAAGCGTAATTTGCAGCGATTCCTTAGGTCTCAGGCTGAAGCGAGATACACGTAGCGCAGTAGAAACAAAATCGTAAGCACCCAGACCACCACGCTGATTTCCCGGGATTTTCCCGTGGCTAGTTTGACGATCGTATAAAAAATCACGCCGAAGCTCAGTCCGGTGGCGATGCTAAAGCTAAGCGGCATCGACAAAATAATCACGAAAGCCGGGAAGCCCTCCGTAAAATCCTTCCAATCCACTTGAGTCATCGACTGCGTCATCAAAGCGCCTACCAGAATCAGCGCGGGAGCCGTGGCGAACTGCGGAATCGCGGTGGCCACCGGCGAGAAGAACATGGCCACTAAGAAGAGCGCGCCCACCAGCATGCTGCTGAGGCCCGTGCGCGCACCGGCCGCAACACCAGCAGCGCTCTCGATGTAACTCGTCAACGTAGACGTTCCGGTCAGCGAACCGGCCACCGTGCCCACTGCGTCGGCCATCAGGGCGCGGCCCACGCGCGGAATCTTGCCGTTGCGTGTGATTCCGGCCTGCTCGCAGACGCCAACCAGAGTGCCCACATTGTCGAAAAGGTCGACAAACAAGAACGTGAAAATAATTTCGAACAAGCCGAGATGCAAAGCGCCGCGAATATCCAGTTTCAAAAACGTCCCGCCCGGATGCGGCATCGAAATCAACGCCGTAGGCCAATGCGCCAAGCCCAACACAATACCGGTCAGAGTGGTTCCGAGGATTCCCAGCAGGATGGCGCCATTCACTTTGCGAGCCATGAGCACCAAAGTCAGGACCAAGCCAAAGCAAGCCAGCTGCACTTCGTGATCCGAAAAGCTTCCAATGCCCACAAACGTAGCCGGATTAGCCACCACGATTTTCGCGTTGCGCAACCCTACGAAGGCGATGAACAGACCAATTCCGACCACGGTGGAATGCTTCAGTGAATCAGGGATGCCGTTGACGATCTGCTCGCGCACACGGCTGACTGTCAGAATTAAAAAAAGTACTCCGGAAATAAAAACTGCGCCGAGGGCCGTCGTCCATGACACATGCATGCCTAGGCAGACCGCGTAGGTGAAATACGCGTTCAGCGACATGCCGGGAGCCAGAGCCAGAGGATAATTGGCCCACAGGCCCATGACCAGAGTGGCGATTGCCGAGGAAATGCAGGTGGCAAACAGCACGCCTTCAGCCGGCATTCCGGATTGCGAGAGGATTTGCGGATTCACGACGATGATGTAAGCCATCGTCATGAATGTGGTGAGGCCGCCCAGCATCTCCCGCCGCACCGTGGTTTCATTTTCGGCGAGGCGGAAATAGCGTTCGATGAAGCCTGGGTTAGCGGCGGGCGCGCCGGTCATCGATATATGTTGTGTTAGAGCGTCGAGCTACTGCACGCGCTGAATGTAGCGTGCTTCGGATGTATCGACCTTGATCTTGTCGCCGTTGCCAACGAAGGGCGGAACGTTGACGATTAACCCGGTTTCCAGCTTAGCTGGCTTCATCACCGCGCTGGCCGTGGCTTTCTGAATGCTCTGCTCGGTTTCGACCACGGTCAAATCGACGGTATCGGGCAACAGTACTCCGATGGGCTTCTCGTCGTAGTATTCGATCTTTACCGGAAGGTTGGAGATCAAATAATCCTTGGTGTCGCCGACGATGTCATCCTGCAGGGCGAGCTGCTCGTAATTTTCGACGTTCATGAAATGGTGGCCGTCGCCATCGGAGTAAAGATATTCGAAAGGAATTTCGTCGACCACGACTTTTTCCAGCGTTTCTTCCGCGCGGAAACGGAAATCCATCATGTTGCCGTTGCGCAAATTGCGCATCTTGGTCTGCATCGAGCCGCGCTTGTTACCCGGGGTGCGGTGGTCAACGCTGTAAATCACGCAGAGGTCGCCCTCGTGCTTGATGATCATTCCGGGACGCAACTGTGTTGCCTTGATCATTTCCTGCTCCTGAAGTCTGGTTTGAAGATTTCCCGCGAAAATCCGGCGGACACCCGCGAGCGCTCGATTCCGCTCTCAGCGCGCATTTTGTGCACTTGGGGAACAACCAGTATAACGAGGGCAACGCCAACGGGTCAATCGAAGCGAGGAAGAGCTATCGGCCGGTGTAAACGATTCGCCAGATCGAATTCGATCCGTCGTCGGTGACCAGCAGCGAACCGTCGGGCGCTACGGTCATCCCCACTGGCCGTCCCCAGACCTTGCCGTTGTCCAGCACAAAGCCGGTCACAAAATCTTCATACTCGCCACTCGCTTTGCCGCTCTGATGCAATGGCACCCGAATCACTTCGTATCCGGCGCGCGCGGCTTTATTCCAGGAGCCGTGCTGCGAAGCAAAAATGTCACCCTGATATTCGGCGGGGAATTGATTGCCGGTGTAAAAAGCGAATTGTAGCGAAGCGTTGTGCGGCTGTAGCAGCACGTCAGGAGTAATAACTTTGTCCTTCAATTCAGGATGCTTGCCCTTCAATCGTGGATCCTGGTTGCCTCCCATGTACCACCAAGGCCAGCCGTAGAAGCCACCTTCTTCCACGTGAGTAATGTAGTCGGGCACCAAATTGTCGCCGAGCCCGTCGCGTTCGTTCACCGAACACCACAGCTCGCCGGTCTTTGGGTCGAGCGCAATGCCGCCACCAGCGTTACGAATTCCGTAGGCGTACACTTTCATTCCCGAACCATCGGGATTGAATTCAAGAATGTCCGCCCGATTTTTTTCGCTCGGATGGGTGTCCGGATCGTCTAGGTTTGATCCCGAACCTACCGCGACGATCAGGCCTTTCCCATCCGGAGTAAAAACTAGGTCGCGGGTCCAGTGGCCTTCGGGACCCGGAAGATCGACAATCTTTTCCTGGGCGCCGCGCGCTTTCAGATCTCCATTTTGATAGGGGAGCCGCACTACCGATGTTTCGTTGCCCACATACATCCACTGCGGGTTCGGCCCCGGCGGATAAAAAGCAATGCCGTAAGGCGTGTTGAATCCGGTAGCAAACGTTTCCATTTGCTGGGGCTTGCCGTCTGCCGTCATGCCGCGGAAGACTTTGATTTCTCCGGCGTTGGCTTCCACCAAAAAAATATCCCCATTCGGAGCAGTGGTGATCAGCCGCGGATTCTTCAACTCGCTGGCGTAGAGCTGGACGGTGAATCCGGCCAGCGCCTTAGGCCAGGCGTTCGCCGGCCGAGGCACCACTTTCGGGCTGTTGCCGGCCGACTTGGTGGCGTACGGCTGGGGAAGATCAGAGACGGTAATTTTGCGAACAGTTCCGGGCTGCTCGAATCGATAGTCGGTGAACGGCGCGGTCGGCGAAGTTAGATTTGCAGGCGTCGGCTCGGCGGAGTCAGCGGAAGTCTTGGCCGCTGCGGGCGCCTTGCCGCTACCCATCGATTTAAGGAAAGTCACAATCTGCCAGCGCGAATCGGCCGGCAGACTAGCCCAAGATGGCATGCCGTTTTCTACCGAACCTTTGGTGATAAACCAGAAAATTGCGCCATCACTCGCGGCTTGGGTGGCGCCTTTGGCCAGTGCGGGAATGTTTCCCACGCCTTGACCCTTGTCGCCATGACACAGGACGCATTTCTTTGCGTATAGATTTGCGCCGGCTTGGGCCGCATCGGCTTTCCCCGCGAACGGATTCTTGGTCTTAGCTGCGGCCGCTGGCGCGCCATGGAATGAAGCGGTTTGTGCGACGGCAGGTCGGCAACCGAAAGAAATCAAGACGGCCAGCGCTGCGATGAGCACCGGAACGACTGCGTTTTGAGAATTTCGCTTTTGGCGCTTGTTCAAGAGAGCCTCCCAGAGGTGAGCGAGAATGCGGAACAATCGAGTCCTTTGCGGGCTGCGAAACAGCTTCGATTTTACATGGCGAAGGCAGCAAGTTGGAATACAGACGACTCGGTATGTGCAGCTCGGTGGCGCAGCCTCAGGAAAGAGTCGGGTTCGCAAGAGTCAACAGACTCCAAAAACAGTTCGCAAAACCCGGCAGAGTGTGCTATTCTCTCTTTGCGCTTAATACCGCGGTTGTGTAGTGCGGCCTCTGGTGAGTCGTTGATCTGAGATTACCCGCCCTTCAGTTCTCTCCGTAAGTCATTCAGCGTAATTTAAAACTGGCTAGACCAGTTTGCGAATTCGACCTACACCTCGAAGTGTACGTGTGTATCGCGACGGCTCCGCCAAAAGAGGCAATACCAGATGGAAAGCAATACCGAATCACTATTTTCACAGATGGCGATCTCCGCTTATACCCAAGAGCGGCTCGCTTTCGCCAAGTTTTCAGTTCCTACGCCAGTGCAAGCGGCCGCAATACCGCAGGCGCTGGCCGGAAAAGACGTGCTGGCAACCGCACAGACCGGAACCGGCAAGACGCTCGCGTTCCTGATCCCCGTGATCGAACGCATGCTGCAGGAAAAGACGCCGGGCATCACTGCTCTGGCGCTGGTTCCCACGCGTGAATTGGCCATGCAAGTCGTGGCTCAGTACAACGCCTTGCGCGGCAAAACTCTAGGTCCTGCGGCGCTCGTCGTCGGAGGATTGTCCGAAGGCCTGCAACTCTCAGCTTTGCGCAAAGGCGCAAGGATTGTGGTTGCGACCCCGGGGCGGCTCGAAGATTTCCTTTCGCGCAAGCTGGTTCACTTCCGTGACCTGCGCGTGCTGATTCTCGACGAAGCAGACCGCATGCTCGACATGGGATTTCTTCCGGCCATTCGCCGAATCGTATCGGTTCTGCCAAAAGACCGGCAGACCATGTGCTTCTCGGCAACTATGGAAGCGTCCGTGGCGCATTTGGTGAAGGACTACATGAAGAATCCGGTGCGTCTCGCATTCGGATCGATCCTGAAGCCTTCCGAAAATGTTCGGGTGCAGGCTTTCGAAGTAGCTACCGACAAGAAATTGCCGCTGCTGCATCGTTTGCTGCAGAAGGAAACCGGCCGCGTTTTGATTTTCGCGCGCACCAAGCGCGGATGCGAACGCCTGGCCATTACCCTGGCTCGTGACGGCTTCGCGGCTGCTATGATTCACGGCGGGCGCACGCAATCGCAACGCACGGCGGCCTTGACCGGTTTTCAGCAAGGACGTTACCGCGTCCTGGTTGCAACCGATCTGGCGTCTCGTGGAATTCACGTGCAGGATATCGCGCACGTGATCAACTACGACCTGCCGGACATCGCGGAGAATTTCATTCACCGCGTGGGCCGTACCGGCCGCGCCGGGGGGCAGGGAGTAGCCTCCACGCTTTTCGGGCGCGAACAGCGCTCCGAGATGCTGGCCCTGGAACGCACGCTCGGCCTGCGCATGGAACGCATGCGCGCCGAAGGCGACCCGGGCGAAAAGCAGCCACCCGCGATGAAAAGCGCGGTGGAGCGTTTTCAGTCCAACACAAAATCACGCATTGACCGCTTGCCAGGCGAAATCCTGCAAGCCCAGGTGTAAAAATCGGCCCCAAGCTGGTGAGCAGCGCGGCGTTTCAATACGCGGTTGCGTCCGGAGACAAAGCAAGGTTTTAGATTTTCGTAAGTTGAAAATGGAAATGCAGGAAAAACGGCGGCCTACTGGCCGCCGTTTTGTTTTTCAGGCGAATTACGCGCCGCGGCCATGATCGCTTCGATTTCGTCCGCTGTGCGCGGCAGGCGCTCCGTCAGGATCTTGTAGCCGTCGGCGGTGACGAGCACGTCGTCTTCGATGCGCACCCCGAGTTTTTCGTCCGCAATGTAAATTCCCGGTTCAATGGTGATGACCATGCCTGCTTCCAGCGGACGGTCGCGTTCACCGGGATCATGCACGTCCAGACCCAGGTGATGGCTGACCCCGTGAAAATAATATTTCCCCAGAGGTTCTCCGTTCTTGTCTTTGCCGTGGGTGTTGATGTAGTTCTGGCTGATTTTCAGCAAGCTACCTTCGCCGATCCAAGGATGCACGCCAGGCTTCACCGCGGCGATGGTGGCATTTTGCGCGGCGAGCACAATGTCATAGATCTCGCGTTGGCGCGGCGTGAATTTTCCGTTGGCCGGCAGCGTCCGCGTGATGTCTGCAGCGTAGCCTCCGTATTCGCAGGCCACGTCGATCACTACGACATCGCCATCCATGATCTGGGCGGTCAGTGCGTCGTAATGCAGGACTGTAGAATTCAGGCCGGTGCCCACGATCGGTGAGTATGCTTCGCGTTCGCATCCTCCCATCTCGTGAACTTCTTTCATCTTCGCACCGATCTGATATTCGAAGAGGCCGGGCCGCATGTTGCGCATCGCGGCGAATTGTCCGTCTATGGATATGTCGATGGCCTTTTGCATCAGCGCCAGCTCGCCGGCGGACTTCACCTGGCGCATGGCATAGATGGCGGGAGCCGCATCCTTGAGGGTTGCGGCGGGCATGGCCGCCTGGACAAAGGCCACTGCGTTCGTAAAGTGCGGGAAGCCGTCCTCGACTTTTGGCGGAAAGACGGTGTAAACGGTCTTGTAGGTTTTGCCAAGCGATTCCAGGTCGGTTTTCAGTTGAGCGTACGTTTTAACTGATTCGAATCCGGTCTTCTGAGCAATACCGGGATCGTCGGGGCCTGCTTTCGGACCATTCCATTTTTCCTGGCGCAGGTCTCGCGGCGGCAGGTAGAGAATTTCGCGGGGTCCCTTAGCCTCGCCAGGCTGCGTGGCGTCTGGCAGGAGCAGGATGGCGGCGTCGGGCTCGGAGTTGCCGGTCAGGTAGTAGAAGTCGGGTTCCTGGAAAAAAATCGCGAACTCCGAGGAATCTTCGCGGCTGGTGTAGGCGAACAGCACCAACGGGCCATCGAGCTGTGCGCGAAGCTTGGCGCGGCGAGCTTGATATTCCGGGTTGGGCTGCGGAAAGCGGGCGTTAACAAAAACGGCGATGAACGAAAATGCAACGACCAGGGCGGCACCGCGCGCAGCCAGCATTCGAAGTTTCACAGTGAGTTCCTTTGTTCAGGAATAGCAGCGAGCTTGGTCGGATAGACGCGCAGACGATGCCCGCGTTAGCGCGACCTTAACGGAAACTAAAATCCTGGTGCGCCGGTCGACGCGGGGCGAACTTCGCCCGATTCGACATTGAAGCGCAAGCGCTCAATGTACGTCTGTGCCAGCGACATCAGGCCGGTATACAGATAGCCCCACACGAAAAGCAGCAAAAAGGGAACCGTGGCGTAATTTTCGTTTTGCAGTGCGTAGAGAACCGCGCCGGCAAAATACAGGCCCAGGACCACTTCCGCGAAAGGCATCCAGCCCGCGCTTTTGCGATAGGTCTTCTTCGACCAGCCGCCGCTATTTTGCGCACCGGCCTCCACGCGATACTTCGGGGTGCGCACGAATTCCGATTTGACGCCGGCGATTGCTTCGATGACCGCCATGGCATTGCGCACCGAAAGCCCGATGCCGACCGCCATCACAAACGGGAGATAGAGAAAGGTACGTTTCCAGGTCTTGGGATAAAGCGCGCGTTCAGCTGCGAGGTAGAAAGAAGATATCGAGCAGGTGGATGCGAGAAACAGAGGCAGGTCGATGATCAGCATCTGCACCCAGCCTTGATAAAATCGCACGATCATCGCCGGTAGCAGGATGATGGACATGAAAACCATGAGCGGATAACTGATGTTGGCGGTCAGGTGGAAGATGGCTTCCGCCTTAACCTTTGCCGGAAGGTCCGACCGCAGCACGCGCGGCAGAATCTTCTTCGCGGTTTGCATCAATCCTTTGGCCCAGCGCGCCTGCTGCGATTTAAACGCATTCATTTCCACCGGCAGTTCCGAGGGGCAATCAATCTCCGGCAAATAAGTGAAATGCCAGCCACGCAGCTGCGCGCGATAGGAGAGATCCGTGTCTTCGGTCAAAGTATCGTGCTGCCAGCCACCGGCGTCCTCGATGGCCTCCCGCCGCCAGATCCCCGCCGTGCCGTTGAAATTGAAGAACAGACCAGTGCGGAAGCGCGAGGAATGCTCGATCACGAAATGCCCGTCGAGCAGGATGGCTTCTACTTCGGTTAGTGCCGAATAGTGGCGGTTGATGTAGCTCCAGCGCGTTTGCACCATGGCCAGTTTCTGATCCACAAAGTAGGGAACCGTGCGCCGCAGAAAATCGGCGGGTGGAATGAAATCGGCGTCAAAGATGGCCACGAACTCGCCGGCCGCGAATTTTAATCCCTCTTGCAGCGCGCCAGCCTTGAATCCTTCGCGATTGTCGCGGTGAATGTAGCTGACCGGAACGCCGAGCTGCCGGTAGCGCTCCACGCAATCTCGCGCCACGTCCTGAGTTTCGTCGGTGGAATCGTCCAGCACCTGAATATCGAGCAGTTCGCGTGGGTAGTCGAACGCGGCCACGGCTTCCACCAGGCGCTCGATCACATATTTCTCGTTATAGATCGGAAGCTGAACCGTAACCCGCGGCCAGCTCGAAATTTCGGGCGGCGGTCCGGCGATTTGTTTGCGGTTTTTGTAGTAGTTGTAGACCAGCGCGTAACGATGGATCCCGTACACGGCCAGAATAGTCATGACAAAAAAATACGGAACCATCACTGCAAAGTCGAAGGAGTTCAGGGTGTAGAGGCCGCGAAACGGATTCAAACTCGCGTCAGTATTGCGCCGCCAATAATTCGAAAAGGGATTAGCGTCAGCAACCAGGAAGGTGGCCAAATGGCCCGCTGCACCGGAAATTGAAGTGACCACGTCAAGCACCAGTAAAAGGGCCTCCCAGCCCAATCTCGCGCAGCTATTCCACAGTTTTGGCGCGACGCTAAACACCTGATTATACGGGCGTAACTACGCCTGTCAACGAGCTTGGCTGAAGGCCGGCGGAGTTGACTTGGCGCGATGCGAATTCTACTATCGCTACAACACGCAGGCGTTTTGAGTCTTTGCGACTCGGAGAACACTGATGAATTGGTCGCAGTTCCGACTTCCTCTATTTCTGATGAGCGTTTTGGCGTCTTCGGCGAGCTTGGTGTTCTTTGGCGCGCAGGCGGTCTCCGTCGTCGGCGCGCCAACTGTTCTCGCGGCCGCACCGACGGCAGTATCCCGAGGGTCCGAAGAGACGAATTCCGGCAAGGGCTATCGCTTCGAACGCGATGGCTGGATTTATGTCCATCTGGAAGGGTCACCCCACGATATCGGCTACCAGCACGGCTACCTTCTCGCGCCTGAAATTGCTGACGCCTACTCCGCGGTCAGCTTGGAAATGACCCATTCCGCCAATCGCGACTGGAGTTTTTTCCGCCGCGCCGCGCGCCAGATGCTCTGGCCGAAAATTGATCCCGAATACCAAGCCGAACTGCAGGGAATCGTGGACGGTCTCCAGGCTCACAAAGTGAAGCTCGATCTTGACGACATCGTGGCCATGAACGCATTCATGGAACTCCCGGATTATTACGTGCCGTGGCTGGATGAACAGACTAAAGACGCGCGCCCGCCGAAATCCGATGGCGACCATTGCAGCGCGTTTGTCGCCACCGGCGCCTACACCAAAGACCACCACATCGTGATGGCCCATAACAATTGGACCAGCTACTTGCAGGGTGCGCGCTGGAAAATTATCTTCGACATCGTTCCGCAGAAGGGTTTCAGCATGTTGATGGACGGATTTCCCGGCGTCATCTCCAGCGACGACGATTTCGGTGTGAATTCCGGCGGCCTGATGATCACCGAAACCACCATCAGCGATTTCCACGGATGGGAAGTGAATGGCAAGCCCGAATTCGTCCGCGCCCGCAAAGCCATGCAATATGCGAATTCGATCGACGATTACGTGAAAATCATGCTGGACGGAAACAACGGCGGCTATGCCAACGACTGGCTACTCGCCGATCGCAAGACCGGCGAGATCGCCCGCTTCGAACTTGGGTTGAAACATTCGAGAGTTTGGAAATCAACGGACGGCTATTTCGTGGGTTCGAATTTTGCCAGTGATCCGGAAGTACTAAAGGAAGAGACCACCTTTAATTCCGCGAACTTGGCTGCCTCCGCCAACGCGCGCCACGTGCGTTGGGACGATTTGATGGCGGTTAACAAAGGCAAAATCGACACGACGATGGCCGAGACATTTTTGGCCGATCACTACGATTCGTACACCAAGAAAGCCGGAGCGAACCGCCGCACGCTTTGCGGGCACGGCGATAACGCCACCGAAGGCGATCCCGGTTTCGTGCACATGCCTTACAACCCATCCGGCGCGGTAGAGGGGAAAGTCATGGATAGTGACATGGCGGCCAAGATGACCTTCATCGCCCGCATCGGGCATCCTTGCGGCGGCGATTTCAAGGCCCAGGCGTTTCTGGACGCCCACCCGAAATACGACTGGCAGGCTCCGGCACTCGTCGACATGGACGCTGGTCCTTGGAGCCAATATCATGCTGGCGAGCACGCGCCGGAGGTTTCCGCCGAGGCGTCGCCAACGGGCACCAGCCAGTAGCTTCCTCACGAGCTTTCTGCCTTTGACGATTGCCCTTCTAACGACGGTCGTTTCGGAGCGGCCTCCCCGTCCGATCGGGTTTTTCCAATCAGCTGCTATCTGATTGAGCGCACCCTGCTTACCACAACTGGCACGGCTGGCGGGGAAATGCTACAAAACAAGGGAAGCGTTACAGGTGTGCCCGTGTCTGAAAACTGCACTGCTAAAGGCTGCAAGATCAACGTACCGGCGGGGCTCGCCGCTGAGCATATGTGCGTCATGCACTTCACCCTGTTTGTCGAAAATGAATGTGCCGAAATTCGCCGGGAAACGGCGCTGGCCAAAACGAGCCATGAGCGCCAGGTCGAATTCATTACCAAGATTGCCAGCCGGGGTGAAGCACTCGTTCACGTTGCGACCAGCGGTTTTCCCATGTCGGATGAGCTGAAAGCCCGCGTACTGAGCACCCTGTTGACCTTGATGAATACCCGGGAAAATATTGATCGCGCCGCAATGCGCCAATCCGCGCTGCGCCGCTTCGTCGGCTGAGGCAATCTCCAAGCATCGACCTAAGCCCCGATAAATCGCGAGTATAGCGAGCGCGCCACGGCCGGGTCCTTGGTCCCCTGAATCACCGCCCTACCGTCGGCGAAAACCGTCATTTCGTAAGCATCCACCCGAAAGCGTAACAAAAATTCATTACTGCGCACGCTGTCGTTAGAACCGCTGGTCAACCGGCGGCGCAGCTCGGCCAGATCTAGCTTCCGTCCTCGTTCGTGAATCTGTACCGAATTGCGTCCGCACATGGTGATTTCCGGCTGAGCGTCCCCTTCAAGATAGATCAGTTTTTTCTGCGCGCACGCGCGGCAATTCACATTTCGTCGCACGCGAATCGATTGAAATTTGCCGGTCCATACGTCGCAGGAAACCAGGCGTCCGTTCAGCGCTTCGGGTTTTCCCGCCAGCAGCTTGATCGCTTCGGAGGATTCGATCGATGCGATCACTCCGGCCGCGGCGTTCAATACGCCGATGGTGTCGCAGGTGTCTTCCGCGCCTAACGTCTGGCCGTTTTCCGAGCCTTCCAGCAAGCAAGCCAAACACGCGGACTTGCCCGGAAGGATCGTCATGGTCACGCCATAACTGCCCACCGCGGCTGCGTAGATCCAGGGCACATCCAGCTTGATTGCGGTGTCGTTCAGCAAAAGCCGCGTCTCGAAATT
This sequence comes from uncultured Acidobacteriota bacterium, assembly GCA_963711325.1. GTDB lineage: Bacteria > Acidobacteriota > Terriglobia > Acidiferrales > UBA7541 > Palsa-295. Next base: position 125,626 of record CAVQDR010000004.1, read on the forward strand.
GTCGGTGCCGTCCACAATCACGGCAAACCCACCGAGTAATTCCAGGGCGTTTTTCGGCGTAACGTCCGCGACGATTCCTTCCATCGAGATTCCCGAGTTGATAGCGCGGAGCCGCCGTTCTGCGGCTACCGCTTTGGGCAATGCGTCGCTCGCGTCCTGCTCCTCGAACAGAGTCTGGCGCTGCAGGTTGGAAACTTCCACGAAGTCGCGATCAATGATGCGCAGGCGCCCGACACCAGCCCGAGCCAGTAGATTCGCCGCCACAGTCCCGAGAGCGCCGCACCCGACGATAGCCGCGCTCGAGGTCAGCAGACGTTCCTGCCCCGCCTCACCGATGTCCCGAAACAAAATTTGCCGCGAGTATTTTTCCCGTTGGGTGTTGTTCATAAGGAGCGGCGGCGCAGGCCTACGTTCGTTGCGCTGGTTTGAGTGAATCGAATCAACATGATAGCGCCTTTTCACAGCAGGCAGGCAACGCGCCTGTGCTAACCTTTCCTCTTATCTTCAGGGCGAATGAGAATTCGACGGAAACAGATGAAATCCTGGGCGTTTCCTTCCACTTACACCAGGGTTTTCGGGATTTTGTGGGTGGTCGGAGCGCTGACGGTCGGCCTCCTCGCTCCCGCACCGGTGCATGCCCAGGACCCTGGTATCGAAGGCCAGCACGTCGCGGCGGTAACGATTATCGATTCGCTGGGCCATACGATTTCCGAATCAAATCTCGTCTTGCCGCTCACGGCGGATCAACCCTTTGACTATTCCCGCGAGCGCGACAGCATCCGGACCCTATACCGCACCGGAGATTTTTCCGATATCCAGGTGAAAGCGGACCCGTCCGCCGACGGGCTTCAGGTCCGTTTCATTGCTACCCGCAACTTTTATAATAACGTGATTCGCGTCGAAGGCCTGAAAGCTCCGCCCACGGAAGCGGCGGCACTCGCCGCCATGCGCCTGAGCCTGGGAGAACCGTTTCGGCAGAGCGCCTTGCAGGAAGCCCTCGGTCGTCTGAAAGATACGCTAAGCGCCGAAGGTCTTTTTCAAGCCGATGTGAAATGGATTCTCACACCGCATCCGGACACGCTGCAGATGGACGTGCAAGTGCTGGTGACCCCAGGGCCGCGCGCCACGATCGGCAGTTTCGTTTTCAAGAATCAAACTCCGTTTGCCGATGCCGAACTCGTCCGACGTTCAGGCGTGAAAATGCAGAACTCTTTTACGTCCGCGCGCGTCACCCGCGCGTCCCAAAAACTGAAGAAGTATCTGGTCAATCAAGGATATCTTGGCGCCGGAATTTTGATTACCCCCGGCACTTATGACGCCAAGGCCAATGTAGTACCGCTGAACTATTCGGTCACTACCGGACCTAAAATCAGCGTTACTCTCTCCGGCGCGCGCCTCAGCAACGGCAAACTTCGCCAACTGCTGCCGGTCTACGCGGAAGGTGCCGTCGACCAGGATCTTCTTCAAGAGGGCCGCCGCAATATCCGTGATTATTTTCAACGCCAGGGCTATTTTGACGCCGATGTGCAAGTCAGCTCGCACGATGATTCGGCGAGCGGCCAGCGCGTTATCGCCTACGAAATCGGGCGTGGCGATAAATTCCGGCTGGCCGGCATTGGCTTCAAGGGAAACAAATACTTCGGCAAGGATCTACTCTCCGGACGCTTGGGCCTGCAGACCGCGTCGTTCGCATCGAACGGCCGGTTCAGCCAGTCGCTGATGCGCGACGACAGCGATTCGATCAAGGGCCTTTATCTTTCCAATGGTTTCCTCGATGCCAAAGTTACTCCCACCGTCGATTCCAATTACCAAGGAAAGAAAAACAATCTTTTCGTCTCGTTCGACATCGAGGAAGGTCCGCAGACGCGGGTCGAAACGCTGGCGATCGAAGGCAACCACAGGCTCGACAAAGATTCGCTCCTCGCGGTCGTGGGTTCTTCACCCGGGCAGCCTTATTCCGCTGCGGGCGTAGCCAGTGACCGCAACAACATTTTGGCCATGTACTACAACGAAGGTTTTCCCGAAGCGCACTTCGACGAAAAAATTACGCCGGGAGACAAGCCCAACGAAGTCCACGTTCTCTATCAGCTTACGGAAGGCGAGCAGATCGACGTCGCCAAAGTTCTACTGACCGGCTACCAATACACGCGCCCCGGCGTGATCGCGCGGCAGGTAACCATCGAGCCGGATGGCCCGCTGCGCGAAGGCGATGTGGTCGAAACTCAGCGGCGCCTTTACAACTTGGGCGTTTTTACCCGCGTGCAAATCGCGCCGCAAAATCCGACGGGAACCGATCCCGAAAAAACCATGGTGGTGGACGTTCAGGAAGGCGGCCGCTACACCTTCGGCTACGGTTTTGGTTTTGAGGTTCTCAACATTGCTTCCACTTGCCCGGTCAACCCCAAGCCCGGTGCTCCGGCCTGCAATCCTAACGGCACCCAAATCGCCGCCAGCCCTCGAGGCATCATCGAACTTTCCCGCGCCAACATGTTCGGCCGGGCCCAGACGCTCAGTTTCAAAGCGCGCGCCAGCACCCTGCAATACCGCTCATTGCTTTCTTATTCCGCCGACGATTTTTTCGGCCACCGCTCGCTGAGCGCCACTCTGACCGGTTTCGCGGATAAAACCCAGGACGTGCAGACCTTCACTTCGATACGTTACGAGGCGCAATTCCAAATTTCGGAGAAGCTGTCGCCGACCAGTTCAATTTTGTATCGGTATTTTTTTCGGAGGGTAGTGGCCTCCCAGCTGCGTGTGGATCAGGATGAAATTCCGCTGTACAACCAACCGACCCTCGTTGCCGGCGTCGGCATCACTTACGCTCGCGACCGTCGCGATAATCCCAGCGACCCGCATCACGGAACGTTCAACACTGTAGATATCAGCCTCGCTTCGAAAACACTGGGTTCGGATAGTAGCTTCGTGCGCAGCTTTTTCCAGAATTCTTCCTACCATCCCTTCGGTCGGGATTTCGTTTTTGCGCGAGCGACCCGGTTCGGTATGGAAAATCCCCTGGGGGACACGGTCAACGGCACTCCGACCGTTTGCAATCCAACCGTGAATCTCACCCAGGACATCATTCAACTCCCTGAGCGCTTTTTTGCCGGCGGCGCGCAATCGCTGCGCGGATTCTCACTCAATCAGGCCGGCCCTCGCGATCCATGCACCGGGTTTCCGATCGGCGGTCTGGCGGTTTTGATTTTCAATCAGGAATTGCACTTTCCCATGAAGCTGCCCTTCGTGGGCAATCGCTTGGGCGGCACGGTTTTCTACGATGGCGGTAACGTATATCGTGACGTGAACCACATAAACTTTGCCTGGAAGTCTTCTTCGGTTACCGACTTGAATTATTTTTCACACACGGTTGGATTCGGCTTGCGCTACCCCACTCCGATTGGTCCGGTGCGCGTTGACATCGGCTATCAGCTGAATCCAGCCCAGTATCAAGTCATTCCGAGTGGTTCGACGGTGCCGGAGTTTTTCCGAGTTTCTCGCATTGGATTTTCGTTCAATATCGGACCGGTGTTCTGATGGCTCGCCGGATTCTCATCTGCGGCGGCGTGCTGTTTCTCCTGGGTTGGGGAACGCCGCAGGCGTCGTGCGCAAATTCAGCCGGCTCCTTCGTTGCCCGTCTCCGGCGCATGAATCCTACCGATCAGATTGACGGCGTGGCCGCGCGCATCGAAGACGACATCATCACCGAAAGCGAGGTTCGCGAACTCGGCGCTTTTCAGCAGCTCGTCGACGGCAAACCGGAAACGCGCGACCAAATCATTCGCGAGCTGGCCGACCAGTGGTTGATTCGGGCCGAAGCCGCTGCTGCGCAGTATGCTCAGCCTTCCGCTGCGGACGTCGATCGTGCCTACGCCGAATTCGTCAAACAGTATCCCTCTGCCGAAGTATTCCAGCAGAAATGCGCTGCCGCCGGTCTCTCCGAAGCGGCCGTGCGCCGCCTGGTCCAACAACAGCTTTATCTTGCGCGATTTATCGACTATCGATTCCGCCCGGCCGCGCAGGTCACCGATCAGCAGGTGGCCGACTACTACCGGGATACTTTCGTTCCGCAGCTGCAGGCCCGTCATTCCGAGATCCCGCTGCTCGATGATGTGGACGACACCATCCGCGAAGTTTTGATTCAGCGCGCCATAAGCGACCGCGAAACAAAATGGCTGGATGAAACGCGCGGTCGTCTGAAGATCGACGTCATGTCCAAAGACGGTGGATCGTGAAGCGCAAGCTGCTGCGTCTCTTCGCGGTTTTGATAGCGGTTTTCGGCGTGGTCGCCCTTGCCGTGTTTTTATTCTTTGAAACCGGACTTGCCGAGCGATTGGTCCGGGACGCGCTTGTCAAACAGCTCGAATTGCGCACCGGCGCGCGCGTGGAACTGGGCGGCTTTCATCTTCATGCGCTGCATCTACAGGCCGAACTCGATAATCTAACCCTGCATGGACTCGAACTAGCTTCCGCGAAGCCCTTGTTTCACGCCGATCGTGTGAACCTAGGCGTGACCGTACTTTCCTTTTTCGGTAGGCAGTTCAAGATTGATGAACTCATCGCCGTTCACCCGCAACTCACCGTTCGTTTCACGAAAAGCGGTGCCAGTAATATCCCCACGCCGAAAATCGCCGCCAGCAAGAATCCGTGGCAGGAGACCCTTTTTAACCTGAAAATCGGGCGGCTCGAACTGCGCGATGGCGGTGCAGACATCAACGACCAGCGGATCCCTCTCGACGTGCAGGGACAAAATCTGGCCTTTCTGCTCCAATACGTTGCGCCGAAAGCCGGTGCACCCGCGTACGTTGGGAATTTTTCCTGGGACCAGGCGAACTTCGCGATTTCGAACGATCTTCCGTTCCGTTTCAGTGTGGCCGCGAAATTCACATTGCATCCCGACGCTTTCGAACTGAACGATCTGGTCTGGAAGCTGCCCCATTCCGAGCTCAATCTGCGCGCCGAGTTGCCCAGCTTTTCTAGATCCGATTGGACGGTTCATTACCGTGGCCGCCTGTCGCTGGAGGACGTCCGTACGATTTTTCGCGCCCCGCTCACACCGGACGTTGTCACCGATTTCTCCGGAGACGCGCGCGACAACGCCGGCGATTGGACCGCCGCCGGCCACTTCGATGGACACAACGTCAAGATGCCCTATCAGTGGTTCCACGCCAGCGGCCTCGAAGCTTGGGGAAACTTCACCGTCAACAGCAAAAAGTTGCACGTTCCGAATTTATCCATTCGTGCGCTGGAAGGCTCGCTCGACGGCCAGCTCGAAATGGACATGAAGACTCTAGCGTTCACCACCAAAACGCATTTTCACCACGCGAGTTTGGCTGATACTCTTGCCGCGGTCGCCAACGAAAGCTTCCCGGTAACAACTTTGCACTGGGATGGCGGCATCGACGTTGATTCCACCAACACCTGGGTATCCAGTTTTCAACATTTCCGTACGCACGGCGAATCGCGCTGGTCTCCACCGCCCACCAATGTTCCCGGCATAATTCCGGTCACCGCTCACATTGTTTTCGATTACACCCAAGACACTCAGATCTTCGCCATCGACCACAGCGAAATCACCACCCCGGATACGCAAATTGATTTTGACGGTTCACTCGCCGCGAAAGATGGCGCGCTTGAAATATCGCTGAAAGCCGGCGATCTGAAGGAATGGGACGATTTCATCAATTCGCTGCGCGGCAAAGGCGCCCTTCCCACCGTTACCGCTGGCTCGCTCGCTTTCCGCGGGCGCGTCCTCGGCCCGCTCGGCGGTCCGACCTTCAGTGGCCACGCCCACGTCACTGACGCGCGTTACGACCGCTACGCCTGGGACCAGATCGACGGCATGCTTGATTATTCTCCCGACGATTTTCAGCTCTCCAAGACAACCGTAAAGCAGGGCGGCGCCACCGTCGCCCTGGAGGTGTCTTTGAATCTCGATCACGACTGGGGCTTTGGCCCAGGTAGCACTTGGACGGTTGAGGCTCAGACGCGGCACGCACCTTCTGCCGATGTGCAATCCATGTTTGGCGTGAGCTATCCGGCTTCCGCGGACATCAGCGGCGTGTTCCACGGCAGCGGCACCAGCGATGCTCCGGTGCTCGACGCCGATGTCACCCTCGAAAACATCTTGGCCAAGGGCTTCCGTTTCGATCGCTTCACCGGGCGCCTGCATTTGGCTAAAGATGAAATGCGGCTCACCGAAGCCCAGCTTAACCGTGATTCCGGCACCGTGAACGGCGACGTTCTCTATCGCCCGCAGGAAAAGACCACTGAATTTCATGTCAGCGGCTCCGGCATCCCTCTCGACAAAATTAAGGAGCTGCAGAATTCTTCCTTGGTCATCGCCGGACAATTGGATTTCGATATTCGTGGGAGCGGTCCAGTTCGCGCTCCTTCTGGTCTCGGCGATTTTCGCGTCGTGAATTTGAAAATCGGTCCCGACGATCAAGGGGATTTCCGCGGCCGGCTCACTTCCGACGGCGAAAATCTGCGCTTGGCGCTTAACTCCGAACGCTCGAACGGTCAGTTGCGCGGTCAAGTCAACCTGGCGCTCTCCGGAGATGAGCCTATCTCCGGCAAGCTCTCGGTCATGAAATTCGATCTGGATCCGTTACTCACTAGCGGGCTGCATTTGAAAAACCTGACGACTCACAGCGTGGTCGACGGCGAATTTACGCTGAGTGGAGCGCTACGCAAGCCGGAGACTATCGAAATGAATGCGGACATTTCGCACATCACCTTCGGCTATCTGTTCATCACTCTCGAAAACGACGGCCCGGTTCGCTTTGTCTACCATCACAACGAAGTGCGCATCGCCCAAGCCCGCTTCCACGGCACTGATTCTGATTTTGAGGTCAACGGTTCCGCGCGGTTTGATCGCGACCGGCCCATCCATTTAAATCTGGTGGGCGAAGTGAACCTGGGACTGGTGAAGGGAATTCTTCCGGATCTCACGGCGACTGGGAAAGCGGATGTGAACGTTGACGCGCAAGGCACCATGTCCCGCCCGCGCATCATCGGCCGGGCTACGGTTCGCGACGCGTCGGCTAGCTACTCCGATTTTCCGGTGGGGCTCAGTCACCTGAATGGCGATTTGGTTTTCGATCGCAGCCGGCTACTACTGGAGAGCGTCACAGCCGAATCGGGCGGTGGGCAGCTGAACCTGGGCGGGAGCGTCACCTATGGCGATGAAGGCCCGTTGCGCTATGAAATCAGCGTCAGCACGCCACAGGTGCGCATCCGGTACCCACAGGGGATGAGCTGGCTGATGGGCGGCACGCTGCAGCTGGCCGGAACCAGCGACCGGGCGATCCTCAGCGGAAATCTCGAACTCAAACGCTTGCTTTTCGCCGAAGGGTCGGACATCACTTCATTTTTCTCGGCTGGCAGCAGCAGCGGCGGGGCCAGCTCTTCGTCTGCGTTCATGCGGAATCTGACCTTCGATGTGGAGGCGCACAGCAGTCCGGGCGCCCGCATCGAATGGACCTCCGCGCAAGTGGAAATTGATAGCGATCTGCACTTGCGGGGAACTTGGGATCGACCAATTATTCTCGGCCACATCCATTTGCTGGGCGGGCAAATGTCCTTTCGCGGAAATAATTTCACGCTCACTCGCGGCGACATCAATTTTGCAAATCCCTTTCAGCTCGATCCCGAACTGAACATTGAAGCGACTTCCACCATCAGCCAGTACGCCGTGACCATCAACTTTTCTGGCCGCGCCAGCAAGCTTTCGCTCAGCTATCGTTCCGATCCACCTTTGCCGGATTCCGATATTGTCGCTCTACTTGCGCTCGGCACCACCGGCCAGGAAAGCGCTTTGCGCACCACCGGAACCGGCGGCAACAACTACGGTGCCTCGGCGCTTCTTTCGGAAGCGATCTCGACCGGCCTCGGAGGCCGTATAGAACACTTGTTCGGCATCAGCCATTTTCGCGTCGATCCATTTCTCGCCGGCACCGCTACGGAATCGAATGCTTCAGCGCGCGTAACCATCGAGCAGCAAGTCACGCGCGATTTGACGATCACTTATTCGTCGAACGCTGCGTCCGACCAACAGCAGCTCATTCAGGTTGAGTACCACGTCAAGCGCGACCTCTCGATCATCTTCCTGCGCGATGTGAACGGCACGTATGGTCTCGACGTGAAATTCGTAAAACACTTCCATTAGGCGCAACGCTGGGTTTTACTCGGGCATCAGGAATAAGTGTTCCGGCGCGAGACGAACGTGCCAGGGAAACGGCGCACCGCGAAACCTTCGCCATTTTTCTTTGAACACCTCGGCCTGTAGCGGATCGTGATTCGCGACATCTCTACGCGACTCGAGGTCCAGGAAAAGTGTGACCCGAAATGGAGTCTCTGAAGACTGCGAGTAACGGCAGGGAAATACGTTTTCGTTCTTGCCAGCTTCAACCGCCGCGCCCGCTTCGAGGAAGTCGAGATGATGCGCGCGGATGCCGATGAATTTCGCCGCGCGGTTTTCTAATCCGGGAACGTACAGGCGACATCCCCAATCGAGCGCCTCGACGGTTCGGTCCTCATTCATTGCAGCCCGCGAGATGTTCTTGCATCCGGTCAGCCGCGCTACCTCGCTGGTCGCTGGATGCTGGAAAATTTCTTCCTTGGCGCCGGACGCGACGATCCTTCCGCGCGAAAGCACCATCAGGTTCTCGCCCAGCCGGTACGCTTCCTCGATGTTGTGGGTGACCAACAGCGTTGGCCGCCGGTATGCCGCAAACGTTTCTTGCAGCTGCATTTCGACCTGCGAACGTAAATGCGTGTCCAGCGCCGCCAGCGGCTCATCGAGCAGCAAAGCTTGCGGCTCGATGGCCAAGGCGCGTGCCAACGCCACGCGCTGCTGCTCGCCGCCGGATAGTTCCCGCGGATAGCGCGACTCCAGTCCGCCCAGGTGCAGGCGCTCTACAAGTGATGAGGCCTTCGCCCTCTGAGTCGCCGGCAAGTCTTCTTCGATTCCGAATGTGAGATTTTCCGCCACGGTACGATGTGGGAACAAAGCGTAATTCTGAAATAACATCCCGACACGCCTTTCGCGCGCCGGCATCGTGATGCGCTTCTCCGAATCGAAGAGCACCCGGTCATTGAGCACGATTCGCCCGCGATCCGGACGTTCGATCCCGGCTATACAGCGCAGCAGCATCGTCTTACCCGCGCCCGAAGCGCCCAGAATGCTCAGTGGCGCTTGCTCCGCCTGGAACGCGACCGCGAGCGTAAAGTCCGCCAGCCGCTTTTCGATTTGTACTTCGAGTGCCATTACCGGTAGCCCAGCCCGGATCGCAGCGGACCGACCCCGCGCGTCCAAATATACAGACCGGCCAGCAGCGCGAGCGAGATCGCCACATCCACGGTGCACCACAGCAGCGCGCGATGCATTTCGTCAGCTTCAACTGCGAAATAAATGGCGATGGGAATCGTTTCGGTTTTTCCCGGAATATTTCCGGCGATCATCAGCGTGGCGCCGAATTCGCCAAGGGCCCTCGCGAACGAAAGAATAGTCCCGGCCAAAACTCCGGGCCACGCGAGTGGCAGCGCGACCTCACGGAAGACGCGCCATTCAGAGGCGCCGAGCGTCCGGGCCGCCTGCAGCACGTTCGAATCGACTTGTTCCAACGCGGCTCGCGCCGTCAGGTACATCAGCGGAAAGGCCACCGCTGTTGCGGAAATCACCGTGGCCGGCCAGGAAAATACAATCGTCGCGCCAAATTGCTGCAGAAGCTTACCGAGCGGACCGTTGCGGCCAAAAATCAGCAGCAGGAAAAAACCTACCACGGTCGGCGGCAGCACCAGCGGCAGCAGAAAAATGCCGTCGATCAATGCCACGCCCGCCCCGGTCCGCCGTTCTCGCCACGCGGCAGCAGCCAGACCCAGGAAAAATGTAAGCAGAGTCGCGGTGACGCTTGTCGCCAGCGAAATCCAGAGAGGAGACCAGTCCATCGCGAGGGAATTGTACTTGGATCAGTTCGTTCCGGCTTGATTTTCGGCGGGCAGGAAACCGTGTTTCGAAAAGATATCGCGCGCATCCGCGCTCGACAAAAACGTCAGAAACATTTGCGGGGCAGCGGGATTTTTGGCGCCTTTGATCAGCGCGACAGGATACATGATCGGATCGTGGGTATCGGCGGGCGCGGTGACCACGATCCGTGCTTTGGTCGAACCCTGCGCGTCGCTTTGGTACACGATACCGGCATCTGCATTTCCAGTTTCGACGTAAGTCAGCACCGCACGCACATCTTTGGCGTAGACCGCTTTCTTCTCGACTGCTGCCAGAAGTCCCAGCTTGTCTAGCGTTTGCCGTGCGTACATTCCCGCCGGCACCGTAGCCGCCTCGCCCAGCGCCACGATTTTCACCCTGGCATCGGTAAGGTCGCTGAACCCGTGCAATGATTGGTTTGTAGCCGGCGCAATCAACACCAGGCGATTGGCCACAATGTTCCGCCGCGTTGCCGCCTCCACCAAACCCTTATCCTGCAACTGATCCATCTGTTTTTCGGCCGCGGAGAAAAACAAATCGACCGGTGCGCCCTGTTCGATTTGCCTTTGCAGCGTTCCGGATCCTCCGTAGTTAAACGTCACTTTCGTGCCGGGATGGCTCGTCTCGTATTTCTGGCCAATTTCGTCCAGCGAATCTTTCAGGCTGATTGCCGCCGAAACCGTGATTTTTATTTTGTCTTGCGCGGCAACAAACGCCGGAGGAAAACCCATGAGGCAAGCCAAAAAACAAACGAGGAGGCTCGCTACTACGAGCCTCCTACTTCCCGTTTTCGTTCGTATTCGACCTGCCATGTGCGTGCCCTTATTATTTCTGCGGCGGAGAAATTGTCGACGGCGGATTACCAGAAGGCGTTGTGCCCGCAGGCGGCGCGGAAGACGACGGCGTGGCTCCGCCAGCCGGCGCCGAAGGATCCGGCAGCATCTGCTTCAGTTGTGGATATTCATCGGACATTCCGTGCAGCGTGGACATCGCCGCCTTCTGATCGATCTCGATGCCGGCCTGCTGCAATTCCTGGTTCACCTTCGGCATGGCCTTCACCACGCGCATGCCCAGCGGCGATTCATAAAATTTCACCAGCCCTTGGATGTCCTCCATCGAGAAATTCTTGGCGTATACCGGAACCATCGCGTCGGTCACCGCGCTCGAAGGGGCGCTGACATTGAATTTTTGCGAGAACGTTTCCATGAACTTCGGCAACTGATCCTGAGGAATGGCCCGGGCCATTACATCATGCACTTGGCGCGTGATTCCAGCATTGATGTTGTCGCCCATCTTCGATGTTTCGGTGATGTCCATCAAATGCCGAATTGCGGCGTCCTTCGCCGGATCCAATTTTTCAGCGGGTTTTTCGGCTGCCGCTTGTGCCGGGGGGTGCAGCGAGGGTGCGGCGGCGGGGGTGCCTGGCTGCATTTGGGCCATAGCCGGAGTGGCCGCACATAAGAGAGCAGTAATCAGGGCCTTGCGTAGCTTCATCGAAAATCTCCTATTTTGGTCTGGGCTACACGCTGGCTGCTGCCCTGACAAATGAACTTAAGAATCCTATCGAAGGCCAGCATCAGATGCAATTCGCCACTTTGATACGACGCGCGCCGGGATACTTGGCGCTCGGTGTGGCAAGGGCGCGTCCCGTGTGATACGTTTTTCTCGTGCTCGCCATTCGTTCGCAAATCTCCGCGTGTCCTGCCGCGTTCCGAGCATGACCGGAAAACTCGGTTCGCTCCTGAGCGAGACCACCCAATTCGAAGCGCGGCGCCGGGAAATGGTTGCGCAACAGCTCCGTAAACGCGGTGTGCGTTCGGAGCGCGTCCTTTCGGCCATGTCGGCGGTGCCACGCCATGAATTCGTCCCTCCCGAACAATCGTACGCGGCGTATTCCGATCAGGCGCTTTCGATTGGCGACGGCCAAACTATTTCCCAACCGTACGTTGTCGCCGCCATGGCCGAAGCCCTCTCGCTTCAGGGGCACGAGCGGGTTCTTGAAATTGGTGGCGGCTCCGGCTATCAGGCTGCGGTCCTTTCGAGCCTCGCCCGCGAAGTGATCACCCTCGAATTTTTACCTCAGCTGGCCGTCGCTGCTGGCGAACGTTTGGCGCGGCTCAGTTTTTCCAACGTTCACGTGGAGCGGGCCGACGGATCACTGGGATGGCCCGCCCGGCGCGCCGTATGACGCGATTCTCATCGCCGCCTCCACTCCGCAAATTCCGCCGCCTCTCCTCGAACAACTCGTGGATGGCGGATGCCTTCTTCTGCCTTTGGGTACGATCACCGACCAGAATCTGATTCGAGTTCTCAAGCGCGGCGAAAGCGTGGTGCGGGAAATGTTGTTCGCCTGCCGGTTCGTTCCGTTGCGGGGGCGTTATGGCTGGCCGGTCGGAGTCCAGGAAATATCGCACCCATGAATCCGCCAGCGACCAACCCAAAAACATCAGCGGCATCGAATCCCGATCTCTCTATCGTGATTCCCGCCTACAACGAAGAAGCTCGGCTACCGCGCGGCCTGGCACGTATCGTCGAATACTTTTCCAATCCACGAGCACCCGTCTCCATCGATCGCGTCGAAATTCTGGTCGTTGACGATGGTTCCACGGATGCGACGCCGCGCATCGCCGCTGAATGGTCACTCAGCACCACCTCCATTCGCCTGGTTTCAAATGGAGAAAATCGCGGTAAAGGTTACAGCGTGCGGCACGGCATGCTCGAGGCCCGCGGGCGTCTCGCGCTTTTCACCGACGCCGACCTTTCCTCGCCCATCGAAGAAATAGAAAAGCTCTTAATCGCGATTGAAATCGGCAACGACGTCGCGATCGGATCACGCGCTCTGGACCGCTCGTTGATCTCCAGCCGCCAGTCTTGGATGCGCGAGCGGGCTGGGATTATCTTCAACGGCTTCGTGCGCATTTTTACGGGCTTGCCCTTTCACGATACCCAATGCGGTTTCAAGATTTTCGTGCGCGAGCCTTCGCGAATTGTTTTTGAACAGCAACGAATCGAAGGTTTCGGGTTTGATCCGGAGATTTTGTTCTTGGCTCAGCGCCACGGCCTGCGCACCGCGGAAATTCCGGTCCGCTGGGCTCACGATCCCGGCACCAAAGTACACGTGCTGCGCGATAGCTTGCTGATGTTCGGGGATTTGGTCTACATCCGGTGGAATTGGCTGATGGGACGCTATCCGAAAGCGGTTCCCGCTGACCACTCGGAAACCGCCTCGGCGCGTTGACCCTGCGTGATCGTTAAATTAGTTTCCGCTGCTCTTCTTCGGAGCCGCTGTCGGCGGGACTAGCTTGTTCAAGCGCAGATAAATCGCGGCCATGCCATAGTGATCGGCAAAACTGCTCGCCCAAATAATCATCGCCCCTGCTCGCGACACTTTGTGATCCCCGAAAAGCTGCATCTGCTCGCCGAGATTCGAATCGTCCGCCTTGGCCATCGCCTGCGTGCAGTAGTCGTACGAAGCCTTCATCGCCGGCGCGAGTTTGTCTTTCGGGTCGGTGTCCGCCAGCTTCGGACCTTCCGGCGCACTGGTGCCGGAAAGCTTCGAGCACATTAGATAATTGAAATTGGTGACATGCACGATCAAATGTCCAAAGGTGATCTGCTCCGGAGTCGGACTGTAGGAATATTTGTCAGCCGGCATTTCGTTGGCCGCCGCTTCCATGTTTTTTGCGCTGCGCTCCAGCATCTGGCGGACCATGTTTGAAACCGGGTTCGCCTCGGTATCACTCGCGCCCGCGGCCGGCGGAGCTTGCTGCGCCACAGCGGCCAGCGGCGTGAGTGCCAGAACCAAAAGTGCAATCCATACCTTCTTCATCGCTATCCTCCAAGATTCGCGAATCAAGCCCGAAGCAGCATAGTCCCGCGCTGTACGCCGGGCAAGCTGTTGGACTTTCTCCGGCCAAAAAGAGCTTCCAAGTCGGTAACTTTGTATTGCAAAGTACTTGACAAGTGTGACCCAAATGCTAGTATTGGATTATGGCCTTGTCCGAACCCATTCGTCGCCGACCCGCTCCTCCCGTTTCTATCGACGATCACGCTCGCGACAATCTGCGCTTCATCCGCGAAACCATGGAACGCGCCGCATCTTTTACAGCCGTTCCGGGATGGGGTGGCGTGGCCATGGGTATCACCGCGCTGGGCGCGGCAGCCATTGCTTCCCGGCAAACTTCTCCTGTTTCGTGGCTCCTCACTTGGATCGTGGAAGCCTTCGTGGCCGTGGGTATCGCCAGTTGGACCACCTATTCAAAGGCCCGTCGCGCCGGCACTCCGCTGGTCACCGGTCCTGCTCGCCGCTTTGCCTACAGTTTTGCGCCACCGTTGTTTGTCGGTGCTTTGCTCACGATTTTGCATTTGCGCTCGCACGAAATCGGCATCATTCCTGGCCAGTGGCTGATGCTTTATGGCGCAGGGGTGGTCACCGGCGGCGCGTTCTCGATCCGCATCGTCCCGCTGATGGGTTTGTGTTTCATGGTTCTGGGAGCAGTTGCATTGTTTTCTCCCTGGACCTGGCAAAACGCTTTTCTGGCGGCGGGTTTTGGTTCTTTACACATAATTTTTGGTGCAGTCATTGCGAGGAAATATGGCGGCTAAGTCAGGAGCGTATCGTTCAGGTGAAGGCGAGCGCGAAGAACGTCCGAAACGCAGGACGGCGGCCGCGCATGTGGCGGAACCCAGCGCTACGAATCTCGATCGGCTGATACACGAACGCACGCGCCTGGCCATCGTCAGCGCCCTGGCGGTCAACAAATCGTTGACCTTTAGCGAACTGAAACAACTTTTGCGCGCCACCGATGGCAATCTGAGCGTGCATGCGCGCAAGCTCGAAGATGCCGGCTACGTTTCCTGCTCGAAATCCTTCGACGGCCGCATGCCCAAAACCGAATACGCCTTGAGCGCCGCCGGCCGCCGCGCTCTGGAGAAATATCTCAGCCACATGGAAGCCCTGATTCACGCAACACGCGAAAAATAACCTTTCAGATTTTTTTGCGGGAAAACTCTATGAACAAAAGTACTTTGGAAGTAGTGCCTCAATCGCAGCTGCACGTAGCCATTCTTCTGGATGGGAACGGCCGCTGGGCCGCCTCTCACGGTTTGCGCCGCTCCGAAGGTCATCGCGCCGGCGTCGAAGCGGTTCGCCGCGTGGTTCGCGCCGCCCCTGGCGTGGGAATCGGCACCCTCACGCTTTATGCGTTTTCTTCCGATAACTGGGGCCGTCCCCTGAGCGAAGTTGGCGCCCTGCTGAACCTTCTCGAGGAATATTTCCATACCGAAGCCAGCCACTGTGCCGCGGAAAATGTTCGCCTTCGGGTCATCGGACGGCGCGACCGCATCCCTCCCTCGCTCGCCGCCGCCATCGAAACCGCCGAGCGCCTGACCGCCCATTGCCGCGGCTTGCAACTGCGCATCGCCGTCGATTATTCCTCCCGCGACGCCATCCTGCGCGCGGCCTGCTGGATGATGTCAAGCGTGGAAGTGTCTCAACGGGAATTTGCCAAGCGCCTCGGTGAAGTGACGAATGCGCCCGGCCCGGCTCTCGATGTGGATTTGCTGATTCGGACCGGCGGCGACCGCCGCCTCAGCGACTTCATGTTGTGGGAATGTGCCTACGCCGAGCTTTTTTTCACTCCGCGCATGTGGCCCGATTTTGGCCAGGAAGATCTTGCGGAGGCTCTCGAAGATTTCCAAGGGCGCGAACGTCGTTTCGGCCTGCTGCCCGAAGCCGCCGTCAGCTAAGCGACCCACGCAGACCCTATCTCCGGCGGCCCATTTCAAAAGCGCGCCCGATCACCCGCATTGCAACGGACGTCATTCCATACTTATCTAATTCATCCTCGCGGGCCCAAGCCACGTCGGTCACGTCACTCGCTGCATGCGCTTCGCCGCTCACACGCTCACACAGGTAATCCAGAATCACGAAGTGATACCGCGTCCGGCCGTCGTCGCCGGGAATAATGCGCTCGAACACCTCAATCAACGCCCCGACGCTTACCTCTAATCCGGTTTCCTCCGCCAACTCCCGCCGTACGCCCTCTTCGATCGACTCGCCCAGCTCCAGCATCCCGCCCGGAATCGACCACTGTCCCTGCAACGGCGCGCTGCCGCGCTTGATCAGCAGCGTCCGCTCCCCCTCGATCACTACTCCCCCGACCCCCACCAGCGGCCGCTCCGGATATTCCCTCTGGCTCACGCGCTCTCCCGTCACTAGTTCACCACCTCGCCGCCGAAACCAAAAATCCCGTTGCGCGAAAGCCGCACACTCGCGGTATATAATAGCCCTCGATTAGTCCTACTCCCAGGAAGGAGAGAACCACCGTGACCCGATGTCCTAAATGCGACACCGAACTTGATCTCGACGAAGACGAAGTGGAAGAGGGAGAAATCGTCAGCTGCACCGAATGCGACGTCGAGCTCGAAGTTACTCAGACGCATCCCATCCATCTCATCGTGATCTCCGACGATGAAGACGAGGATGATGACGACGAAGAGGACTCGGTCGTCGGCAAAGAAGTCGAAGAAGATGACGAAGACGACGAGGACGAAGAAGTAGACGACGAAAAGGAAGAGGACGAGGAGTAGGCTGTCGTCCGCTTTTTTTCGGCCCGTTTCGTTTCTCGACCGAAAATTTGTCGCGCCTGATGCCGCTCGTCTTCGCCACCCGGCGAAAAAGGAAACCATGAAAACGCAGCGGCTATTCCAGATTTTCTGCTTCGCGGTTTTTGTGTTCGGTGCCACCGCGCCGGCCCGCGCCCAGGAGACCAAAGAACAAAAACGCGCCGAAGCCCAACTGCGCGTGCTGCACGGCAGCGTGATCGATAAAGACGAAAATCCCATCGCCTCCAGCGTCGTCTACCTGAAGAACGTCAAGTCCCAGGCCGTCAAAACCTACATCGCCGATGATTCCGGCAATTATCGTTTCAGCGGCCTCGACCCCAACGTCGATTACGAAATCCACGCGGAGCACGCCGACCTGACCTCGCCCGTGCGCACCATTTCCAGCTTTGACAGCCGCCGCGACATCGAAGTCACTCTGAAGTTGTCCAAGAAGAAAGCCGCGAATTAATCGGCCGGCCGCGCGCCGGTCATGATCCGCACGGCGCCAGGCAGCACCTCGAACTCCGCGGGCGATTCTCCCAAATCTTCTCCGTCGCCGTGAATTCGCGCCACCCGGTCGGTCCTCATGGCGATTTTTCGGCAGCGGAAACGCCGCACTTCCGGGAACTTTCGTAGATCGCCCGAAGTCAGCACGATCGGAATCGCTTTCAGCAATCGATGCAAGCGAATCGGCCCGACCAGCAAGACATCCAACAATCCATCGTCCATCTTCGCATCCGCCGCGATTCGGAGGCCTGAGCCGTAACTGTTTCCGTTGGCCACCGCTGCAAACAAGATCTCGCCGTTCCAGAGAACACCGTCAATTTCTGCGGAAAGGCTCCAGAGTTTCCCGCTCAGGTAAGCCTTCAGCATTCCGGCCAGGTACCGTGATGTTTGGGGCCAGGCCTTGAATCGCGTGTTCGCCAGATGCGCCGCTTCCGCATCCATCCCCAATCCGCCCGCGCCAATAAAATGCGACATCCGGTCGCCGCTCGATCGCACCCGCACCACGTCCACGGCCCGTGGCGCGCCTTGCAGGAAAGCATTCGCCGCTTCCACCGGATGGTTTGGTATGCCCAACGCTCGTGCGATGTCATTTCCGTTTCCCGCTGGAAAGAATCCTGCCACCGCCTCCGTGCCGATTACGCCTTCGATCAAATGATGCAGTGCGCCGTCGCCGCCCAGCGCCGCCACGTAGCGAAATCCTTCAGCCGCGGCGCGCGCCGCCAGCTCTCGAATGTCGTCCGTGCTTCGCGATCGCACGAATTTCGCCGCGCGCCCGCTGGCGGCGAATACCTCCGCTACACGGGCTTCCGCTCGCGCGGCGCGGCCGCCGCCCGAGGCCGGATTTACGATTACAAAGATGTCGGAATTGGTTTCCATGCCGCGGCGCCGCAGGTGTTGTAGCACAAGGCTGGGCGCGAACGCGAAGTTGTGAGCTGCGGCCACCGCGGAACTGTCGCGCGGCAGCTCCGTCGGATGATCGTACGAGGAAAATTAATCGAGCATCATCTCGTCGATGTAACACCACTTCCACGATTCGCCGGGCTCGATCGAGCGCATGATCGGGTGCTTGGAGCTATGAAAATGCTTGGTCGCGTGTTTGTTCTTCGAAGAATCGCAGCAGCCCACGTGCCCGCATTCCAGGCACATGCGCAGATGCACCCACGTGTCTCCCATCTTCAGGCACTCTTCGCAGCCCTTCGCGCTGGGTTTTACATTCTTAATCTGATTCATATGGCCGCAGGTCTGTGCCATCACGCCTCCATCACCGCAAATTTCGCCGGACCTTAGACTGTTCCAACTTTCCGCCGCCGTCAACCGCGCGACGCGCCGCGGCGGTTGAACAACGGAACGCGAAGTGGCATCCTACGTGGCGTTCTGGCCACGGAGGATTTAGTGTTGGTTCGATTCGCCAAATTTGCGGCTGCATCGGCGGCGTTCTGCGGGTTGCTGTCGTGCCCACACTCCGCCGGCGCCCAGACGAGAATTTCCGAGCCGCAATGGAGCTATTCCGAATCCGCCGGTCCCGCACATTGGGCTGATCTCGACCCCACTTTCGCGGCCTGCAAAGCCGGCACGCGTCAATCGCCCATCGACATCCACGACGCCAAAGAATCGCCGGATCTGGCGCCCATCCGCTTCGACTATAAATTGTCTCCCCTGAAAATCGTGAACACCGGCCGGACCTTGCGCATCAATTACGACCCCGGAAGCAGCATCGTCGTGAACGGAATTTCTCTGCCGCTCGCCGAATTTCACTTCCACCATCCGAGTGAAGCCGAAATTGACGGCAAGAAATTCGATATGGAGTTGCAGTTGGTTCACCAGGATCCCGCCGGCGGACGCACTGCCGTAGTTGTCATCTTGATTAAAAGCGGAGCGGAGAACGCGTTGCTCCGCGACCTGCTCAGCCATGCGCCTTCGAAGATCGGGGAAGTGGTCGATAAAAAGAAGGTCGTCATCAACGCCGCCGGTTTTTTGCCCGTTGACCAGAACTACTACGTTTTCGATGGCTCGCTGACCACTCCGCCTTGCTCCGAACCCGTCAAGTGGTATGTCCTGAAGCAGGCCATAGAAGCTTCGCCATCGCAGATCACCGCATTTGCGAGAATGTATCCCGATAATGCTCGCCCGGTGGAACCGTCGAACGATCGCGCCATCCTGGAGAGCAGTTTCCACAAATAATCTCGAGCGTCGCTGCGCTCACAAGGTCAGGCCCAGATTTCATGAATGACGTGAATGATATGAAAGCCACCAAAATTTCTTTCGACGCCGGCGCTCCCACCGCCTCCATCGAGCTGATGCTCACCAACCCTCAGCCCGATTACGACCTGCTCGAAGTCGAAGCTCCCATCCCTCGCGACGTCGACCCTATGCTCGCCTCACAGGGTTTCCTCGATCTGCTCGACGAAGTCCGCGCCGTGCTCCAACGCGACGCCAGCACCCACAAACTCGAAGTCGTCCAGCTCACCGGCGCCATCTCTCACGACGGAGCCATTCACCGCCCCGGCATCTGGATCGTTCTGCGCGAAAAAGGCCAGATGAAGGAAATGTCACCGCAGGCCCGCCAGGCTGTGGCGCTCATTTCCGAAGATATTCGCTGCACCTTTCACCTTTCCGCATAACGCTCTGGCGATAGAAATCCGTCTGCGCGAAAAAAAAAGGCGGCTGGTTTCAAGCAGCCGCCTTTACTGCCTTCAATTTGAATCGCGTCACCGCTGCACCGTTTACTTTCTGCTTTCGCTGATATCCACCGACGCCCGAGTGTTCTCCCAATCCAGGTGCATCGTGCACCCGCTTCCGTTCTTATCGAACGTGATGATGAAATTCTCCACTGCCGCAGGCAGGGTCGAAACCTTCATCGGGATGCGCGCCAATTCGGTCGCCTCACCCGTATACGGCACGCCCCATTCTCCCGTTTTCTTGTTAATGATCAACGTCCACTTACCCAGCTCAGGAATCGCAAAGATCGTGTAGCTTCCTGCCGGCACCAATTTCCCGCCGACCATCAAATCGGTATTCAGCACGAAGGTTGTTGCTTCGTTCGCTCCCGCGCGCCACACCTGCCCATAGGGCACCAGGCCGCCAAAGATTTTTCGTCCGTTTGCTCGCGGGCTGGAATAATCCACCATCACTGTTTTGCCGTCGCTGAATTGAAATTCGGCGTGCGCGGCTGGGCTTGTTCGCTTGGATTTGTCCGGCGCCGGTTTCGCTCCCATTTCCTGGGCCTGTACCATTCCCGCACCGAGCAGAATCAGGCCGCAAATCGCTATCAGCTTCCGCATGATGCCTCCTATTTCGTCGTCGAAATCTGGCTTCAAAGCCGCACCATAGTAACCGAGTTTTCGTCGCGGCCAGGGTGTGAAGCGTAGCGCAAAACCAGACGCGATTCCGGGCTTCCGCCTGCAGTGGCTCATTTTGAGACGCTACCGGAACCCCCTCCGATGTGCCTCATTTAGAGCATCTTGCCAGCGCAGTTTCGTACCAATAACTCATTCGCGGAGCCCGCATTCGGTATTACACAAGTATTACAAAATCGCCATCGTCCCGCTGCTAATCTAGCTGGGTTACAAACACCTCAGGCATAACACAGAGGCCCCGATGAGCACGATGGACTTGATGACGAATGAAAAGAACGCCGCGGCGCAAGAAGCCCCCGTGCGCGTCATCCCCGCTTTGGAAGTTCTAAAAAAGAAGCAGGCCGAAAAGACCGAAGTGAACTGGGTCACCGCCATCTTCATGGGGATTTTTCACGTCGGCGCCATCGCCGCTCTGTTTTTCTTTTCTTGGAAGGCGCTCATCGTCGCTACCGTTTTGTGGTGGGTAGCCACCAGCCTGGGCATTGGCATGTGCTATCACCGCCTGCTGACTCATCGCGGTTACAAAGTTCCGCGCTGGTTGGAATACACCCTCACCGTTTTCGCCACTTTGGCCCTCGAAGGCGGCCCGATTTTCTGGGTAGCCACGCACCGCATTCATCACAAATATTCTGACAAAGAAGGCGACCCGCATTCTCCAGTGGATGGCACCTGGTGGTCGCACATGGGCTGGATTCTCACTGGCAAATCCATGCACCACGATACTTCCACTCTTTCGCGTTACGTTCCGGACCTGGCCCAAGACAAGTTTTACGTCTGGATCACCAAATACCATTACGTTCCGATGATCGTCGTCGGCTTGGCGCTACTCGCCTGGGGCGGCATTCCGCTGGTTCTCTGGGGAATTTTCCTGCGCACCGTGGTCGGCCTTCACGCCACCTGGCTGGTCAATTCCGCCACGCATTCCTGGGGCTCACGCCGTTTTCAGACTCGCGATCTTTCCACCAACAGTTGGTGGGTGGCGCTGCTCACCTGGGGCGAAGGCTGGCACAACAATCATCACGCGCATCCGGTCTCCGCGCGCCACGGTCTGGCCTGGTATGAAATCGATTGCAACTGGTATGTGATTTCCGCGCTCGAGAAAATCGGCTTGGCTAAAAAAGTCTACGTCGCGAAACTTTCAGAGTTGAAAACGGCTACGGGTTCGATCGTCGGAAGCACGATCACTCCTGAAGCGCAACGCGACCTCGCTGCCGTAGAAATGTAAACGAATACCGCGCCCGCGGCAGGGAAGCGTTCCCCTGCCGAATGGCGGCGCACAGTGACCCCAACCTCCATTCTTCGCGGTACAATCCAGCTAGGTCGCCGTGGCAAAAATCACAAGTCGTCGAGGCACCATCGCCTTCTTCGTCGTATTGGGCTGCTCGCTCGTTGCCCTGGCCGTCGCGCTCAACGTCGGTTGGATCATTCTCAGTTGGCGCGAAGGCGTAAAACTGTTCTTCGGCGTGATTTTCTTCGCCGCCATCATTGCCGGGATGATTCTAAACACCATCTTCCTGGTGCGTGAAATCCGCCGCAACGAACAACACGACAGCTTCATCAATGCCGTCACTCACGAACTCAAGACGCCTATCACCTCCATCCGCTTGTACCTCGAAACCATGCAGCGTCGCGACGTGGGTGAAGCCCAGCGCCAGCAATTTTTCGCCTTGATGCTTTCCGATACGGATCGCCTGCTCGGCACGGTCGATCAGGTGCTTACCGCCGGCGAGAGCGGCTACAAGCGTGGAAAGCGGCATCACCTCGCGCTCGATTTTCAGGCCCTGGTCACGGAATGTATCGAGCTCGCTCGCACGAGGCACCATCTGGAGCTTGGCGCGATCGCTTTCGAATCTACCGCCAACGGCCATCCCGTCGAAGTCGTAGCTGACCCCGGCGGCTTACGCACGGCCATTTCCAACCTGCTCGACAACGCCATCAAGTATTCCGCCGAGAACGTCGACATCTCCGTGCACCTCGAAACCCCGGACGGCTTGGTTCTTCTGCGCGTCACGGATCGCGGCGTAGGAATTCCAGCTGAAGAACTAAAGCGCATTTTCAAACGCTTCTACCGTGTTCCTGGACGCAACAGCTTCAAAATCAAGGGCACCGGCCTCGGGCTCTTCATCGTTCGCGCCGTGGCCAAGGCGCACGGCGGCAAAGCCTACGCAACCAGCGACGGCGAAGGCCTTGGCACCACCTTTACTCTTGAGCTGCCTAGGAAAACCGCGTGAGCCGCGTCCTCGTGGTGGAAGACGAAGCGCATCTGGCCAAAGGTCTGCGTTTCAATCTCGAAGCCGAAGGTCATTCGGTCGAAGTCTGTGGCGACGGGGAAACCGCGATCGAAAAGCTGGTGGCGAATCGCGATCCATTTGACGCCGTCGTGCTCGACGTCATGCTTCCCGGCAAAGACGGTTTTGCCGTCGCCACGGCTCTGCGTAAAGCGAAAAATTACGTCCCGGTTTTAATGCTCACTGCCCGCGGCCGGCCCGAAGACGTCCTCCAGGGATTTGCCGCCGGCGCCGACGACTATTTGCCCAAGCCTTTCCAGTTGCCCATTTTTCTCGCGCGCCTGCAGGGCCTGCTGCGTCGCAGCGAATGGCTCCGCCTGGAAAAACCCGAAACCAAAAATCGCATGGCGTCGGAAGCCGCGGCGAAGTCAACCCGCACCGAACCTGCCGCAAAAGCCGCGACTGCCGATGCCGAATCCGATGTTTTCCAGTTCGATGGCAAAACGATCGACTTCAATAAGCTCGAGCTGCACGCCAACGACGCCACCATCCAACTCACTCTGATGGAAGCCAAACTCCTTCGCCATTTGATCCGTAGCCAAGGCCATCCCGTCTCCCGCAAATCCATTCTCGAAGATGTCTGGGGCCTGCACGAAGATACCGACACCCGCGCCATCGACAATTTCATCGTCCGCCTGCGCCGCTACATCGAAAAAGATCCCTCCAAGCCAAAACACCTCACCACCGTCCGCGGCGTCGGCTACCGTTTCATCGCCTGAAAATCGAACGACGCGCAAAAGGCGATTACCGCCCTTGCGTCGCGCCGTCAGAATTGCAGCCGTTGCCCCGCAGGCACCCATAGCCGAGCCGCCGGATTACGCTTAGCCCGCTTGCCATGTACACTGGAAGCTGATATTTCTCCTTGGCGAGGTTCTGTTTTTACCCATGGCTTGGTTCAAGCGCGATAAAAAACCCATCGAGAATCCCACGCCCGTCGGCGAACGCCGTGTCGTCACCGAAGGCATGTGGATCAAATGCGACTCCTGCCGCGCCATCATCTGGAAAAAAGATCTGGAAGCGAACTGGGAAACTTGCCCGAAGTGCGAATATCATTTTCGCCTCGGTGCGCGCCGCCGCCTCGAGCTGCTGCTCGATGACGAACCCTACACCGAACTCGACTCCGAACTCGCTTCCAACGATCCGCTGGTCTTTACCGACACCAAGCCCTACGCCCAGCGCCTAAAGGACGCCCAACGCAAGCTCGGCATGAAGGACGCCATCATCAGCGCCGAAGGCCACCTGAACGGCAAGCCGGTCATCTGCTGCTCCATGGAATTCAAATTCATCGGTGGCTCCATGGGCGCCGTGGTTGGAGAAAAAGTCGCCCGCGCCATCGAACGCTGCATCGAGAAAAAAGAATCGCTGATTATCGTTTCCAGCTCGGGCGGCGCGCGCATGATGGAAGGTACGGTCAGCCTCATGCAACTCGCCAAAGTCTCCGCCGCGCTCGCGCGTCTTGACGACGCAAAACTCCCCTTCATCTCCGTGCTCACCGATCCTACGACTGGCGGCGTCACCGCCAGCTACGCCATGCTGGGCGACTTGAACATTGCTGAGCCCGGCGCGCTCATCGGTTTCGCCGGTCCGCGCGTCATCGAACAGACCATTCGCCAGAAGCTGCCTGAAGGTTTTCAAACTTCGGAATTCTTGCTCGAGCACGGCTTCCTCGACGCCGTCGTCCCGCGCAAAGAACTCAAGCCTTACATCAGCCAAGCTCTCGATTTCTTCGTCGGCTAGGCGCGAAGCCCGCCATGACGGTTTATGCAAATTACGATCAGGCCGTTCACGCACTTTTTTCGTTGGGCAAAGAACTCGCCTCGCCCCGTCAGCCCGCACTCAGTTCCGCCCAGGGCGCGAAAGTCCAGAAATTCGGCCTGGAAAATATCTCCACGCTAGCGGCGGCCCTCGGCAATCCCCATCTCGCCATTCCCTGTGTGCACATTGCCGGAACCAACGGTAAAGGCTCGACCGCCGCGATGCTCGAATCCATCCTGCGCGCCGCAGGATGGCGCACCGGCCTCTACACTTCGCCGCATCTCGAATCGATTAACGAGCGCATTCGCATCGCCGGCGAAAATATTTCCGATCAAGGCTTCGCTGCCGCGTGGGATACCGTTCACTCCGCGGTCGAATCGCTCCTCGCCTCCGGAAACCTAGCCGCTCATCCCACCTTTTTCGAATGTGTCACCGCCATGGCCTTCGTCGCGTTCCAATCGCACGCCGTCGACTTCGCGATTTACGAAGTCGGCCTCGGCGGCCGTTTCGACGCCACCAACATTGTTCGGCCCGAAGTTGCCGTCATCACCCCGATCGATTTCGATCACGAAAACTTTCTCGGACACTCCATCGAGCTGATCGCAAACGAAAAGGCCGGAATCATCAAGCCGGGCGGCGTCGTGGTTAGCGCCAGCCAACGCCCCGAAGCGCGCCAGGTCATTGCGGACCAAAGTGCGAAAATGCACGCACGCCTGATCGAAACGGATTTGACATTCGACCTCCAGCCCGAAGAGAACGCGGGTGAAGGCCTTTACCGCGCTACCGCGCTTTCCAACGATCCGAAGGATCAACGCGTTTTGATTTTGGAGCCTCCACTTCCAGGGAAATTTCAAATCCGCAATGCACTCACAGCAGCGACCACTGCGGTTGTACTGAGCGTCGAAGGCTCCCCGATCGAGCGCGGCATCGCCTTCGCTCGCTGGCCTGGCCGCCTCGAACGCCTCGCCGAACGCCCCGCGCTGTACGTCGACGGAACCCACAATCCTTCCGGAGCGCGCGAACTCCTGAAATTTTGGGACGAGAATTTTGCGAACCGAAAAATTTTCTTGGTCTACGGCGCCATGCGCGACAAATCCGTCGACGAAATCGCCGATCAGCTTTTTCCTCGCGCCGAGATCGTGATTCTCACGGAGCCCCGCCAGCCTCGCGCCATTTCCGCGTCCCTGCTCAACGAGATGGTCGGCCATTACGCGAGAAAAATCGAAATCATCGCCGATCCCGAGGCGGCTTTGGAGCGCGCTCTAGCTCTCGCCCTCCCGGAGGACGCCATTTTTGCCACCGGCTCGCTCTATCTCGTAGGCGACCTGCTCTCGTATTGGCATAAGCAACGCCGCGCCAAAGCCTGACGCTAGTTTTATCGCCGGGGATTCGCGAAGCTCCGCTACCAATGAACCTTTTTCTCGCTTTCGTCGCATTTTCTCCGCAGTTGCCCGCCCGCAAGCCGAATGGTAGGATGGGCCTTCCATGACCGCCGAACCCAATCCCAAGGTACGTGTGGGTATCCCGTATCGCACTAGAAAAGAAGAACTTAAGAACGAGCGAGAGTCCTACGATAAATACCTCGCTGGCGCCCGGGCTGCCGGCGCCGAACCCGTCGAAATCTCCCTCGGCCTCACCAACGCCGAACTCACCCAAAAAATTCGCGACCTCGACGCCTTCATCCTTCCCGGCAGTCCGGCCGACGTTCATCCAACCTTATTCAAGGCAGTCGTCCACCCGAACTGCTCGATTTCCGATCCCTGCCGCGAATCCACCGACTTCGCCATCCTGGCCCACGCCATCCAACAGCAGAAACCCGTCCTGGCCATCTGCTATGGAACGCAAAGTCTGAACGTTTTTCTTGGCGGCTCGTTGGTGCAGGATATTCCCACTGAAATTGCCACCCGGATTCAGCATCCCTGGACCGCCCACGCCGGCCCAGAACCGCACCACCCGATCACCATCGAATCAAATTCGCGCCTATCCCAGCTCGCCGGCGCCACCGAAATTCGCGTCAATAGCTCGCATCACCAATCAGTACTGGCGCCTGGCAAAGATTTACGCATCGTGGCGCAGGCGCCAGACGGCGTGGTCGAAGCGATCGAATGGACTGGCGACTCGAATTGGATCACCGGGGTGCAGTGGCACCCGGAGCGCATGGCGCTCACCGATCATTTTGCGCAGTCGCTTTTCGCCGAATTCGTGGCCGTAGCAAAGAAATCCGCCGTTCATTCTTAGCGGCGCGGAATTCGCAGGCGCGGTTTCGCTGTATCCATTTTCCAAACGAATCGATTTTCTCTTGGGGGAAACATGATCTCGCTCGCAGGTAAGGCCGCTTTAATCACCGGCGGTTCGCGCGGCATCGGAGCCGCCACCGTTAAGCTGTTCGCCCGGGCCGGAGCCGACGTGGTCTTCAATTACCACCGCAGTAAGGAAGCCGCCGCTCAGGTTGAACAGGAAGCCCGTAAGCACGGCACCCGCGTCGAGTCCTTGAAAGCCGATCTCGGCAAAATGACCGACGCCAAAAAGTTGGTCGACTTCACCCGCGAACGCCTCGGCCGCATCGACATTCTGGTGGCCAACGCCGGCATCTGGAACGAAAAAGATGCGCCCATCGATAAGCTCACTGAACGCGAGTGGGATGAAATGGTGCGCGTCAACCTCAAGAGCGTCTATTCCGTCATTCACTACACCACGCCCCACATGATCGCGCAGAAAAGCGGACGCATCGTGGCCATTAGCTCCACCGCCGGCCAGCGCGGCGAAGCCAACCACACCCATTACGGAGCCACTAAAGGCGCCATCATCAGCTTCGTCAAAGGCCTCGCCAGCGAACTCGGCCCGCACAATATCATTGTGAATTGCGTCGCGCCCGGCTGGGTGGATACCGACATGTCCGCATCCGTGTTGCGTACCAAAGCCGGATTGAAAGGCGCCCTGGTGCCCATTCCGCTGAAGCGCGTGGGCACCGCCGAAGAAATCGCCGGTCCCATCCTTTTCGCCGCTTCCGACTTGGCAACCTTTATTACCGGTGAAGTAATCAACGTTAACGGTGGTTCGGTGCTCTGCGGATGAAGTTGCAGCGAGGCCCAGTCATTTCTACCAGCTCAGTTGTGGCTCGCAGTATTGGCATCGCGATTTTCGTCGCGATGGTGTGTCTCGTCCTGCCGCCCGGCGCCGCCGCCCAGGATGACATTCTCACTCCCGACCAAAGCTCCGCGAAAGCTCAGAAAATTCTGCAACAAGCCATCGCTGGCCTGGGCGGGCCCGCCTACCTCAACGTCAAAGACATCACGCTCGAAGCCCACTTCAGCCAGTTCGACCACGGCGGCGAATCGCACGGCACCGTAAAAATTCTTGATATTGCCATCCCGCCCGATAAAGATCGTACCGAGAACCTTCCGAAACGAAACATTATCGAAGTCCGCGACGGCAGCAAGGGGTGGAGTCTCGATCGCGGAGGCGTGTCCGAAGCCACCGTAACCGACATTGCCACCAGCCAGGAAGACACTGCCAAGGACATCGACAACATTCTCCGCAACCGGATCCACGAGAAGGGCATGATCTTCCGTTATGGCGGCTCTGACGTCGTCGATTATCAGGAATGCGATTGGGTCGAGCTGGTCGATAGTGACAATCGTACTTTTCGGATCGCCATTTCCCGCAGCACTCATCTGCCCATCCGCAAAGTGGTCGACACCCGCGACGCCAACACCCGCATGCGCACCGAAGAGACCGAGTTCTATTCGAACTACCACCCAATCTCCGGAGTTCAATCGCCCTTCCAAATCACTCGCGAACGCAACGGCATGAAGATCTATCAGGCCTTTATCGACAAATACGACTACAACACCGGTGTTCCCCCTTCGCTCTTCACCAAGGAATCGCTCGACGAACGCTGGGAAAAAGTCGGCAAGAAAGAAAAGAAGACCAAAGACAAACCCGCCGACAAAGGCAACGACAAGAATTAATTCTGAGCCGCTTCCAAGCACTCAGATTCCGCCGCCCACGCCGATTGGTCCATTCCCATCGCACCGGAGTATAATCGCTGGATGTCAATGACCCACAAGAGCGAACAGATGCACGGCACTACAGTTCTGTGCGTTCGCAAGGACAACAAAGTCGTCCTCACTGCCGATGGCCAGGTAACCCTGGGCGACGGCGTGATTAAGCACAACGCCAAGAAAACCCGCCGGCTCTATAACGATAAAATTATCGCGGGTTTTGCAGGCAGCACCGCGGACGCCCTGGCCCTCTTCTCTCGTTTTGAAGCCAAGCTCCAGGAATTTCACGGCAACCTGGCCCGCGCCGCGGTTGAACTGGCCAAGGAATGGCGCACCGAACGCTCCCTGCGCCACCTGGATGCGCTGCTAGTGGTCGCCGATACCAAAGGCACGTTTTTGATCTCCGGCAATGGCGACGTGATCGAGCCTGACGACGGCATCTGCGCCATCGGCTCCGGCGGCTCCTACGCTCTTGCCGCCGCCCGCGCTCTTTCTAAATTCACCAAGCTCAACGCCAAGGAAGTCGCGTCCGAAGCCATGCGCATCGCCAGCGAAATCTGCATCTACACCAATTCCAATTTCACGGTAGAAGAGCTATGACCGAGAAAACGGAGAAAGAAATGGTCATCTATCTTCCTGGCTCCGGCGAGCCGCGCCCTCCAGAGCCGGAACCGCTTCCGTCGTTCGACGAACTCACCCCGCGCGAAATCGTCGTCGAACTCGACAAATACATCGTCGGACAGAATCTGGCCAAGAAAGCCGTGGCTATCGCTCTGCGCAATCGCGTTCGGCGCCAGAAGCTAACCCCTGAGCTAGCCGAAGACATTCTGCCCAAAAATATTTTGATGATTGGTCCTACTGGCGTAGGCAAAACCGAAATCGCTCGCCGTCTGGCCCGCTTGGCTGGCTGCCCGTTCGTTAAAGTGGAAGCCTCGAAGTACACCGAAGTCGGCTACGTCGGTCGCGACGTCGAATCCATGGTCCGCGACCTGGTCGAAACCGCGATCGACATGGTTCGTGAGGAAAAGCTCGACGAAGTCGCCGAACGCGCCGAGCAGTCCGCCGAAGATCGCCTGCTTGACCTTCTTTTGCCGCCGACTCCTGCGCCTGTGCCTTCTTCCTCCGCCGGCGCCGAAGCCAATCACGCCGCGGATGCACATCACCGCGAACAGAATGCTCGCAGCCGCGACAAATTGCGCGCCCAGCTCCGTGAAGGCAAGCTCGACCAGCGCATGGTCGAAGTCGAAGTCCGCGAACGCTCCATGCCTTCCTTCGAAATCATCAGCAATCAAGGCGTCGAGGAAATGGACATCAACGTGAAGGACATGCTTTCCGGCATGTTCGGCCAGCAAAAGAAGAAACGTAAAATGTCCGTCTCCGAAGCCTTCGATTACATGATCCAGGAAGAGGAAAATCGTCTGATCGATATGGACCAGGTAACCCGCATTGCCGTCGACCGCGTCGAGCAGATGGGCATTCTCTTCATCGATGAAATCGACAAGATCGCTGGCCGCGAATCCGGTCACGGTCCCGATGTTTCCCGCGAAGGCGTGCAGCGCGATATTCTGCCGATCGTTGAAGGCACTACGGTGAACACTCGCTACGGCATGGTCCGCACCGATCACATTTTGTTCATTGCCGCCGGGGCGTTTCACACCACCAAGCCTTCGGACCTGATCCCGGAATTGCAGGGTCGCTTTCCGATTCGCGTAGAACTCACCTCGCTTTCCGAAGCCGATTTCATCCGTATCTTGACCGAGCCGAAGAACGCACTGATCAAGCAGTACATCGCTCTGCTCGATACTGAGCCGTTCAAGCTGTCATTTACCGACGATGCCATTGCCACCATCGCGCGATTCGCCGCCAAGGTGAACGAACACACCGAGAATATCGGCGCTCGCCGCCTGCACACCATCCTGGAAAAGGTTCTGGAGGAAATTTCCTTCGAAGCGCCGGAAATGAAGAAGAAATCCTTCAAAGTCGACGCCGCCTACGTGCAAAAGCAGCTCGCCAATATCGTCAAAGACCAGGATCTCAGCCGCTACATCCTCTAGGCCGGAACTCGAAACTTGAATCTCGAATTCCGCTCGTGCACACTGCATCGCGCGTCGATGATTCGAAAAAAACACCTTTTCGCAAAACTCAGTGCCGTCCCGCGCGGCTGCCATTCACGCCGCCGTTCGATTTTGCTTCCGGTGTTCTGCTCCGCGCTTTTCTCGGTCTTGCTGATCGGCTGCGGCGCTCCCGGCGAACCCTCCGAACGAAAAGCTCCCACGCCCGTCGCCGTCGCTGATCTTTCCGCGACCCAGCAGGGCGATACTGTCGTGGTCACTTTCACTCTTCCTAAAGAAAGCGTCGAACACAAAGCTCTGAAGCAGTTGCCGGCCGTCGAGATTTACCGTTCGCTTCAGCCAGCTTCGGCTGTCCCGGCTGTGATCCCGCCCGGCGCTGCACCTCCGGGAGAGTTGCTCGTTACCATACCCTCCGAAATGCTGGACCATCTCGCCAACCGCGGCCGCATCCGCTACGAGGATGTCCTCACCGCGGCCGATTTTTCGCAGAATCCCGCGGGCAGCCTCGCAACCTACCTGGTACGCACGCGCACCTCGCCCAAAAAAGTCTCGGCCAATTCCAATAGCGCCTCGCTGGTTGTTCAGCCCGCGGCGGACGCCATCTCCGATTTGAAAGCCGAGGTCACCCGTGAAGCTATCGTCCTCTCCTGGGCGCCGCCGCAAAAAACGCTGATTGGCCCCGCTCCTCCCATCGTTACCTATGCGATTTATCGCGCCGAATCGGACATCGCTCCGGCCGCGTCAACTTCGCCAACCGGCTCAGCCGCGACCCCTGCCGCCCCCACAAATTCGCCCGTCGTTTCCGCCCAACCCCAACCGCCCCAATTCGTTCATATCGGCGACGTCTCCGCTCCGCCGTATCGCGATACCCAAATTCAATTCGGCAAAACCTACGCCTACTCCGTGCGCAGCGTCGTGCAATACGATCAAATCCGCGTCGATTCCGCCGATTCAAACCCCGCAAGCGTCACGCGCCTCGATAGTTTTCTGCCCACGCGGCCGGAAGGCTTGGTCGTTGCCTTGATTCCGGCCCAGGACCAGTCGCCCGCCTACCTCGACCTTTCCTGGGCCATCAGTTCGGATAACGATATCGCCGGTTACAACATCTATAGAACTGAGGAAGGAAGCGAAAGCGCACGCGCTCCGCGCACTAAGCTCAACCCGGCTTTGTTGCTTACTCCCGCATTTCGCGATATGAATGTTTCTCCCGGGCGCCATTACCTCTACACCGTTACGGCCGTGAATCGCGCCGGGAATGAAAGCCCGGAAAGCGCTGCGGTCGCGGGCTCCGTGCCGGATCCGGCCGCGCCTGCGGAAAGCCAGCCCCAATGATCGAAACGCCACACCATCCACCAGCAGTAGCGCCCGCCGCGGCACCTGCATCCGCCGAAAAG
The DNA here is from genome assembly GCA_963711325.1 of uncultured Acidobacteriota bacterium. Lineage (GTDB taxonomy): Bacteria > Acidobacteriota > Terriglobia > Acidiferrales > UBA7541 > Palsa-295. Next base: position 157,590 of record CAVQDR010000004.1, read on the forward strand.
GCTCTTGGCAAAGTCACCAGTGCCACGATGCGCACCGGCCTCTACACCGGCGCGCTGTTAGTCCTGGTAACGATCATTTCGCTAATCGTCGCCAATCGACTGCCATTCCTCGAAAGTCGCGCTCTCGAACGTAACGCCGCCTGCTACAGTCTTTTCTTTTTGTTCACGCTGATTCCGGTCGTGCGCTTCTGGAATCGTCCCACCAAGATGTTCGCCTCCGGCATGCTGGCCTGGTCCATCTTCGTCATCGGCTACGACATTTCCGGAATGTTCTTCGGCAATCTGTTCCACGTCTTGCGCACGCCCTTCGAAGCTTTCTTTGAAGGCGGGGTCGTGTACGGAGTCTGCGCCGTAGTGGCCTGGGTCGGTGGCATGGCTCTGCAGGCGCGCGTCGGACCCATCGCTCCGCGCCGCCGCCGTTCGGACATCTTCAGGGACGAAGACTAGTCGCCCCTCGATGAAACTTTGCCGCTTCCAGCCCCTCGAATTTTCCGCCGCCGAACTAACCCGCTCGCCGCACGAATCCCATCCCGCTGCGCGCGCCGGAATCCTCGAGGGTTCGAACATCGCCGAAATTCATGGTGAACTCTGGGCCCCCCGCGAACTCACCGGCAAAAAATATCCGGTCGACCAAGTGAAATTCCTGCCCCCGTCCGTCCCCACCAAAATCGTCTGCGTCGGCAAAAATTATCTCGATCACGCCAAAGAAATGGGCGGCGAGCCACCTAAGGTCCCGCTGATTTTCTTGAAGCCGCCATCCTCGATTATCGCTCCCGAAGAACCCATCGTTCTTCCGCCCAGTTCCCAGAGAGTCGATTACGAAGGCGAACTAGCCATCATCATCGGCCGCCGTTGCCGCCACCTGCCCGATAACGAAGATGTGCATCCCTACATCCTCGGCTACACCTGCCTCAATGACGTCACCGCCCGCGACCTCCAGAAACTCGACGGCCAGTTCACCCGCGGAAAAGGTTTCGACACCTTCTGCCCCTTCGGCCCGCTCCTCGAAACTCACCTCGACCCGGCTGGCGTCGCCGTCGAGACCTTCCTCAATGGCGTTAAGAAACAATCAGGACACACCTCCCAATTGATTTTTCCCCTTGATGTTATAATCCGCTTCATCGCTCAGGTCATGACGCTCGAGCCCGGCGACGTCATCGCCACCGGGACGCCCGCGGGTGTTTCAGCGCTCGCCCCAGGTGACGTAGTCGAGGTCAGCGTCGGCGGCATCGGCACGCTGCGCAATCCCGTCATCGCGGACGAAGCCTAAAACTTCTTGGCCTGGCGCAAGGGCAACGGTTGAAAGAAATTCTGAAAGACTGGCACGAGTGGCTTCCGCTGGCCGGCATTGCCGTTCTGGCGCTGGTCGCTCTCATCTTCTGGTTCCGCCGCCAACCCAAAAATCCAAACGACGTCGAGCGCGACCGTCGCGCCTACCTCAATCGCGTCGGCCGCATCGTTGAAGGCCAGATCCTCGAAATCGCCGAACACGCTCCCGGCGACGCTGTTCCGGCCGATGCCAAACCTTCGGGCCTTTTTCAGAAGCGTCCCATAACCGCCCCTTCCAACGTCGTTCAGAAACTCTTGCACTACACCTATTCCATCTCCGGCGTAACCTACGAAACGGCGCAGGATATTACCGGCCTGGATCTGCGCGCGCATCTCAGCCGGCTCGCGGCGGGCCAAACCGCCAGCGTGAAATACGATCCGTCCAATCCCTCGAATTCCATCCTTCTCGCTGACGATTGGTCGGGCCTGCACTAAAATCGATGAGCGGGAGCGCTCGAGGTTCGCATTTTTCAACGCAATTCGTGCTACCGTGTCTCTCGATAGGCATGAACGTCAGCCCGCTGCCATTTCTAACCGCGACGCGAACGCTTTCGACCGTCGCCACAAAGCGTGCCCCGTTAGACCAGGTGTTTCGTTTCTCGCTCCGGAGTCTTTCCTGGTGACCTCACACCGCAAGCATCACGACCGACTTGAAGAGCTTCGTCAACTGAATGCCGAAGCCGAAGCCGGCGGTGGCGCCGAGCGCCGCGAGCGCGAGCACAAACAGGGCAAGCTCAGTGCCCGCGAACGTATCGATCTGCTGCTCGATGAAGGCACCTTCGAAGAGCTCGACAAATTTGTTCGCCACAGCTCCCACGATTTCGGCATGGAAACCCAGCGTCCTCCGGGCGACGGCTTCATCACCGGCTTCGGACGCATCGATGGCCGCTTGGTCTACGTCTTCGCTCAGGACTTCACCGTTTTCGGCGGGCTCGCTCTCCGAATCGAACGCCGGGAAAATCATCAAGATCATGGATCTGGCCATGCGCTCCGGCGTTCCGGTTATCGGTCTAAACGATTCCGGCGGCGCACGTATTCAGGAAGGCGTGAAGTCGCTCGCGGGCTATGCGGAAATTTTTCTGCGCAACACCCTGGCTAGCGGAGTGATCCCGCAGATCAGCGCCATCATGGGGCCCTGCGCGGGCGGCGCGGTCTATTCGCCCGCCATCACCGATTTCATTTTCATGACCCGCGACACGTCCTACATGTTCGTCACGGGCCCGGACGTGATCAAGACCGTCACCCACGAGGAAGTCACCAAGCAAGAGCTCGGCGGAGCGATGACCCACAACGCCACCAGTGGTGTGGCTCATTTCGTCGCGGTGCGATGACGCCGAATGCCTGGCCATGATTCGCGAGCTGTTTCGGTATCTTCCGTCCAACAACTTGGACGATGCGCCCCGCCGCGCTACGTCCGATCCTTGGGATCGCGCGTCCCCGGCGCTCAACGCCATCGTCCCCGAAAATCCGCAACAGCCGTACGACATCAAGGACGTGATTCACACCCTGGCCGACGACGGAGAATTCTTCGAAGTGCACGAACACTTCGCCAAAAATATCGTGGTCGGTTTCGCCCACATGGACGGCCGCAGCATCGGCATCGTCGCCAATCAACCCGCGTTTCTAGCCGGCGTGTTGGACATCAACGCCTCCATCAAAGGCGCGCGCTTCGTGCGTTTCTGCGACTGCTTCAATATTCCACTGCTGACCCTCGAAGACGTGCCCGGTTTTCTTCCCGGCACGCAGCAGGAATTCGGTGGCATCATTCGTAACGGCGCAAAGCTGCTCTACGCCTTTGCCGAAGCCACCGTTCCCAAAATCACGCTGATCACCCGCAAAGCCTACGGCGGCGCCTATTGCGTCATGTCTTCCAAGCACATTCGCACCGACTATCAATTTTGCTTGGCCCACCGCCGAAATCGCAGTCATGGGCCCGGAAGGCGCCGTCAACATCGTCTACAAGCGCGAAATTGACCGCGCGCCCGGAAGCCGAGCGCGAATCCTTGCGCCGCGAAAAAATTGAAGAGTTCCGCGACACTTTCGCCAATCCCTACGTCGCCGCCGAAAGCGGCTTACATCGACGCGGTCATCGAGCCCGCCCACACCCGCGCCAAAATCATCACCGCCCTGCGCTCTCTCGAAAACAAACGCGATTCCAATCCGCCCAAAAAACACGGAAACATTCCTTTATGACAGGAGTGTCAAAATGGCGTCAGATCATGATTCCCGAAACTGGCTTTTCAGGCTAAAATTAGATAGGATTCCGTGGTTTTGCTGCCCCCAAAAATATCGGGATAATTCAGGAGAATTGGATGCCTAAGTTGGGCCAGGAACGCAAGACGCTGCTCGCTTCGCTCGATGCTCTCGTTGAAAAATACCATTTGCTCAAGCACCCTTTCTACCGCGCCTGGACCCAGGGCAAGCTCTCCAAGCAGGCGCTCGCGCTCTACGCCGAGCAGTATTACCAGCACGTCCAGGCCTTCCCGGAAAATCTGAAGGATTTGGCCGACCGCACGACGGGCGACGCGAAGTTGAAAGCGCTGGTTCTGGAAAATCTGGCTGAAGAACTGGACGAAAGTGCGAGCCACCCTCAGTTGTGGCGCCAATTCGCCGCCTCGGTCGGCGTCAGCGACGTCTCGCTCGACCGTGCGCAGCCGCTTCCGGGAGTCGCCGCGCTGCTCGATAGCTACGATGAAGTTTCGACTCAAGGAACTCTGCCCCAAGCTGTCGCCGCCTTCTACGTTTACGAAGCGCAGGTTCCTGAAATCGCTACCGAAAAAATTTCGGGACTCAAGAAATTTTACGGGGTCACCGATTCGCGCTCGCTTTCCTATTTCGCAGTTCACGAAGAAGCCGACGTCCGCCACCGCGCCGCTTGGCGTGAATGGCTGGCCAAACAGGATAGCGCCGACGCCGTCGCCGTCCTCTGCGCCGCCGAACGAAGCCTCAAGGCTCTTTGGGGAGCGCTCGACGCCGTGTACCCCGAGGGTTGCGCTGCAAAGAATTAATTTACGGGCGTTCGCGCTTCGAGGAAGTATTCGATCAGGATTTCAGGAACGCAGGTTCTCCAAAAGAACCTGCGTTTTTATTTTGGCTGAAATAAAAAACGGGAACCCTTACGCCTGCCTCTTCAAGATCTTGATTCCATCTTCAGTGGCCACCACTGCCTCGGTCGCGAACTTCAGGAACAATCCATGCTCCACCAGCCCAACTACATGGTCCAGATGGTGGGCAACTTCCTTCGGGTCGTCCATGGCGCCAAACGCGCAGTCCAGAATGTAATGCCCGCCGTCTGTAATGTACGGCTTCTTGTCGGCTCCTAGCCGTAGCGTCGGTCTCGCGTCCAGCCGTTCGAGTTTTTTCTGCGTAGCTTCCCAGCCAAACGGCACAATCTCCGTAGGCACCGAACAGAGTTCGCCCAGCGTTTTCACTATCTTTGATGAGTCTGCGACCACCACCATGCGCTTGCTAGCGGCAGCTACTATCTTTTCGCGCAGCAGCGCTCCGCCGTGCCCTTTGATCAGGTACAACGGCCCCGCAAGAATTTCATCCGCTCCGTCGATGGTCAGGTCAATTTCCGGGTGCTCTCCAAACGTAGTTAATGGGATATGCACGCTGCGGGCCTGCTCCATGGTGCGAGCCGAAGTAGGAATTCCAAAGATGCACAACCCTTCGTTGTCAACGCGCTGACCCAGCGCCTGAATCGCGTAGGTCGCGGTCGATCCGGTTCCCAATCCAACGACCATTCCATCTTCGACTAATTTAGCTGCGGCTTCTCCGGCGAGTTTCTTGAGGTGATCCTGCTGGAATTTGTCCAAGAGTCGGGGCTCATGTCGCAGAAGCGACGCTCGACATCATAGACGCCCTCGCGCGCCTTGCCAACCGTTCGATTGCGAAAGTTCCAGGTGAGTGGCCAGCCAAGAGACGGTCGGAGATGATAAAATCCGCCCGTCGATCCGGAGGCGAGAGCGAAAGTGTTCAAGAAAATTCTAGTCGCTAATCGCGGTGAGATTGCGGTCCGCATTATTCGCGCCTGCCGCGAGATGGGAATCGTCTCGGTCGCGGTATATAGCGATGTGGACCGGACGTCGCTCCACGTGCGGCTCGCGGACGAGGCTTATCCCATCGGCGAAGCGCCGTCGCGCGAAAGCTACCTCGTTATCGACAAGATCATCGGCGCTGCGAAGTTGGCCGGTTGCGACGGAATTCATCCAGGCTACGGATTTTTGGCCGAAAATCCGACGCTGCCCCGGGCCTGCGCGGAAGCCGGGATCAAATTCATCGGCCCCTCCGCCGAAGCCATGGAGCAATTGGGTTCCAAGACTGCGGCGCGGAATCTTGCCAAGGAAATCGGCGTGCCGACCGTTCCCGGGACGTTGACTCCGATTGAGAGCAACCCCGAGCTGGCCGAAGTCGCGCGCCGGACCGGTTTCCCGGTGGTATTGAAGGCCGTGGCGGGCGGAGGCGGTAAAGGCATGCGCATGGTCGCGCAAGAAAGCGACTTGGCTTCCTCTTGGCGCGACGCGTCGTCCGAAGCGCAAAACGCCTTTGGCGACGGGCGCATGTACCTCGAAAAATATCTCGAAAAGCCCCGGCACATCGAAATTCAGGTTCTAGGCGACCATTACGGAAACGTCATCTATCTCGGCGAGCGCGAATGTTCGGTGCAGCGGCGCCATCAGAAAGTGATCGAAGAAGCTCCTTCGCCGGTCATGACTCCGCAATTACGCGCAGCAATGGGCGGAGCTGCCGTGAAACTGGCGCGCGCGGGAAAATACACCAACGCCGGCACAGTTGAGTTCCTGGTGGATTCCGCCAGGAATTTCTATTTCCTGGAAATGAACACTCGCCTGCAGGTCGAACATCCGGTCACCGAGATGGTCACTGCGCTCGACCTCGTAAAGTTGCAGATTCGGATTACCTCCGGCGAACCGCTGGCGCTGAAGCAGGAAGATGTCACGCTGCGCGGCCACGCCATCGAGTGCCGAATTTACGCCGAAGATCCGGACAACAACTTTTTCCCTTCGCCCGGGAAAATCCTGAAATATTCGACGCCATCGGGGCCTGGTGTGCGTTTGGATGACGGTGTTTATGAAGGTTGGGCTGTTCCCAACGAGTACGATCCCATGCTCGGAAAACTCATCGCCTACGGCAGCGACCGCAATGAGGCATTGGCGCGCATGAAGCGGGCGCTCCGTGAATATCACGCCGAGGGAATTCGCACAAACGTGGGTCTCTTCGAGAAAATTCTGAACAGCCCGGATTTCGAGACCGCGGCAATCTACACGCGCTGGCTAGATGATTTCCTCGCCGCGCCGAAAGCTCAAAGTGCCGACAAATCAAACCAAGCGCAGCCTTCAACTCGAGACGATGCAGCGGCAATCGCGGTCGCGTTATGGCAACACAACAACGAAAAAGACTCCAAACGAAACGATGCGCCGCCGGATTTCGCGGCGCCATCGCGATGGAAGGCCGCGAGCAGGCGCGAACAACTCCATGGCAATTCGAGAAAATAGCGACCACCCGTCAACGACGGGAAAATCATGAAAGTCGACATGCTGATACAAGGCCGGCGGCGAACCGTCGAGGTGAGCCGCCCTGGCGAGCGGCTGCGCTGGCGACTCGATAGCAGGGAGGTGGAAGCAGACGCCGTCGAGATTTCGCCTGGATTATTTTCCGTCCTGATCGGCGGGGAATCAGTCGAAGTGAGGATCGAAGGAAAGGGGCCGGACTTGCGCGTTTTCGCCGGCGGCCAGGAGTATGCGGCGGCGATTAATGACCCACGGGAATTTAAGAAAAACCGTGCGGACGCGGCGGAGGCTGCGGGTCGCCAGAGCGTAACAGCTCCGATGGCCGGAAAGATCATCCGCTGCCTGGTAACGGCGGGCGACGAAGTCCAAGCCGGGCAGGGGCTGGCGATCGTTGAAGCCATGAAAATGCAGAACGAGATTCGCTCGCCAAAATCGGGGAAAATCGAACGAGTGGCCGCTGTAGAAGGGCAGACGGTCAACCCAGGCGACGTAATTGCCGTGGTCTCCTGACCTCATGTATGCCGGATATCTGTTTACCCTTTCGCTCTAAAGTCCGCACAGGCCCTTTCCACCCCGTTCCGCTGCGTCGACAATCAAGACGGTGCAATTGGCACACTTTCGAGATCTCGCCCGCTGTACTTCAGGAGCAACAATGTTAAATCATATTCACTTTGCGGTGATCGCGGGATGGCTCTTGCTGGCCATCGCGAGCCTGCTGTGGTTGATGGCCTGCGCGATCGTCGCAAACAAAATGGAACGGGAAGGTGTGGTTTTCTGGAAGGCGTTTGTGTCCTGCTTCCTGCTGACCCCGCTGGTGGGTCTGCTCACGCTCGGCGTCGCGCGATTGATGCGGCCGAACCGCCCCATGGTGCAAACCGCAACTCGCGTCTCGTAACGGCACACTTTGAACCGAGAGACCCGCAGCACTCGACCTTCCGGATTTCAAAAATTACCAAAATCTAATTAGGGAGCTTGCCAGCGGATTCCAAAATCTGCCGGGCAAGATAATTGACCACGTGCGAATCGTCGCGCGCGTCGATCATGTAGGCAGAGCGCAGCAATTGTTCCTTGCGGTTACGCAGCATGTCGCGAATCGATTGCTGCACCTGAGGATCGGAAAGCTCGCGCTGTCCGGCGGGTTCTTTGGCGATTAACTTGAGGATGCGATAACCGTTTTTATCGCCAATCGGCTGGGTGACGTCACCGGCTTTCATCGAAAGAACGGTCTTTTTCAGCACCGGATCGGAGCGATTCAAAGCGGATTCTGGAACAAAACCGAGATCGCCGCCGGTCCCGGAAGTCGAATCTTCCGAATAGTCCATGGCCAGCTGGCCAAAGTCCGCGCCACCGGCGAGCTTCTGTTCGATCAGTGAAATCTTGCGCTTAGCTTCAGGTTCGGTGGTGGCCTTGTCGTTCTTACGATTGTGCACGGCGGCATCGGGGTGGGAAGTTACCACGATCTGAGCAATATGATATTGCGGCTCGGCCACGTTAAATTGCGCGCGATTTTTGTTATAGAAGTCGAGCACATCCTGATCAGTGATCGTGATTTTAGCGACCACTTCGCGGTTCAAAAGCTTCTGCACCGAAAGTTGGCGCCGGATATCGCCTTTCAAGTCTTCGACAGTCAGCCCGGTATCTTTCAGTTTTTTCTGGAATTCTTCTTCGGTAAAGGGCGTCTTCGATTCCGTGAACTTGTCTTCGACTTCGGCGTCGCTGGCGATCAAATTGGCTTTCTTGGCGCGTTCGAGAAGGATTTCGTTGTTCACCAGCTCATCCAGGATGTTCAGCTTCAGGGAGAGAGCTTCTTCCTGCGAAGGCGTCGGGCCTTCCGCGTTGACCCGGGTGCGGAAATATTTTTCGACCTGCTCGCGGGTGATGTCGTTCCCATTCACCGTGGCCCAAACGCCAGGCGACGGAGCGGCTTCTTTTTTACATCCAGTTAGGAGAGCGATACACGCCAGGGCACTGAGGATCAGGACGCGGTGGGTCAAACCAGGCTCCTTCCAGGAAGGGTAAACCCTCACGCGGCTTTAGTTACGCGGCCAGACCGGATGCAGGACGTGCAAACGCGGATGTGAACGTTCGAGCCTTTGACGATGGCCCGGACGCGTCGCAGATTCGGGTTCCAGCGGCGGCGGGTCACGTTGTGCGCGTGGCTGATGGTGTTTCCGTACTGAGGCTTCTTGTTGCAAATCTCGCAGGCGAGTGCCATGGTGCTTTGCTCCCAACAGAAATTTGATCTCAGACCGAACCCTAATACTACCAGAGTCCGAGAGAACCACGAAGCAATATTGGCCGGAAAAAGCCCTTTTCGTCCGTTCCGATGACTGTTCGGTCGGATGTTGTCCATCCCTGCCCCGGTCAACGGATCACGCAACGCCATCGCGGAATTCTACCAATCCACTATAATGTTCAGCGTAAAACGAATACACCGTAATCGAGATCCAATTACGACGCGAGCATCGGCTCGCGATTTGAAAATCGCAAGGAGCGACTTCGAATGTCGGCAAAGAGCGCCATCGGTATCCTGACCGGGGGAGGCGACGTCCCGGGCCTGAATTCAGTGATCAAATCCGTGGTTTACCGCTCAAGCGAAATGGGACGGCGGGTGGTGGGAATTCGCAAAGGTTGGAAAGGACTGACTAACGTCGACACGGCGGAAATGGGTGAGAGCATTTACCATCGCGAACTGACCCGGGATAACACGCGAACGATCGACCGCACCGGCGGCACGATCCTGCACACTTCGCGGACCAACCCGAGCCGCGTGGCGGCGTCGAAGGTGCCCGAGCATATTTCCAAGGACCGGCTGAAGAGCTTGCCGTTCGACGGGAAGAATTACGACTTCACGTCAATCGTGATTGAAAATCTGGAGAAACTCGGAATCGGCTGCCTGGTGGCGATCGGCGGCGACGACACGCTGGGATTCGCGGCTACGCTTTCGCGAAACGGTTTCCCGGTAATCGGCGTGCCGAAGACGATGGATAACGACGTGGCCGGCACCGAGTACTGCATCGGATTTTCCACGGCGATTACGCGCGCGAAAGACGCGATTACCCGCCAGCGAACCACCCTGGGCTCCCACGAACGGATCGGAATTTTCCGGATCTTCGGTCGCGATGCGGGTTTCACGGCTTTGTACACGGCCTATGTGACTGGAGCACGCTGCCTGATTCCCGAATATCCTTTCGATATGGACCGGGTGACGGAATTGCTGCTGGAAGACAAGCATCACAACGAGAGTAACTATTCGATCGTGATCGTTTCGGAAGGCGCGGCTCCGAAGCAGGGCAAAGTGGAGGAAGTTGGAGAGAGGGATGCCTACGGCCACCGGAAAAAAGTGGACGTGGGTCAGCTCCTGGCGAAAGAGCTCGAGCAGCGAACTGGCGAAGAAACGATGACTAGCGATTTGACTTACGATCTGCGCAGCGGCGATCCGGATGCCATGGACCAGATCGTGGCAACTACCTTTGCGAATATCGCCGTGGACCTGATTCGCGACGGAGTGACCGGCCGCATGGTGGGTTTGCAGAATGGATGTTACGCGCACGCCGATTTGCCACACGTTTCAGCCGGAGCCCGGAAAGTAGATATCGTGACCCAGTACAACACGGATCGTTACCGGCCGAATTACGGTTCCAAGCTCGGCGCTCCGATTCTCTTCAACCGCGCCTAGTTTTTCGCGGCGGCGGGCCGGAACAAGGCAATTTCCCGCCCGCCCGCCGCGACCCCGCAACTCGCCTCGAAAAATTCTTTGCCAAACAGTTAGGGCGCTACGCCCGTTCCGGTGAGTGGAACATTCTGCGTGCCGACGTTGTCAACCAATGTCACCGAAGCGGAGCGCGCTCCGGTTCCGGTCGGCTTGAAAGTGACGGTAATTGTGCAGCTGCCCGGCGCGGGAATCCCGGAGCCGCAATTGTTGGTTTGCTGAAAGCTCACGGTGTTCGCGCCGGTGACTGTGATGCTGCTGAAGGTGATCGCCGAAGTTCCGCTGTTGGTAACCGTGACGGGCTTGTTGACCGGCACGTTCACGGTTTCGTTGCCGAAAGCCAAGCTGGTAGGACTGAGCGTAATCGGCGCAGCGATGCCGGTGCCGGTTAGCGCAATGTTCTGCGTTCCGGCGCTATCGGCAAGAGTCACGGAAGCCGAACGCGCGCCCGTGCCGGTCGGCTTGAAAGTGACGGTTATTGTGCAGGTGCCGGAGGCCGGAATGCTGGTGCCACAATTATTGGTCTGCTGGAAACTGACCGTATTCGCGCCGGTGACCGTGATGCCGGTAACGGCGATGGCCATGGTCTCGTTGTTCTTTACCGTGATGGGCTTTGACACCGGAACGTTCACGGTTTCACTGCCAAAGGCGATGCTCGTCGGGGTGAGCGTGATCGGCGCAGCGACGCCCGTGCCGGTGAGCGGAACGTTCTGCGTGCCGATGCTGTCCATCAGAGTGACGGAAGCCGAACGCGCGCCCGTCCCCGTGGGCTTGAAGGTGACGCTGATCGTACAGGTTGACGAGGCGGCGATGCTGGTGCCGCAATTGTTGGTTTGCTGAAAGCTGACCGTGTTCGCACCGGTGATCGTGATGTTGGTGACCGAAATCGCGATGGTGCCATTGTTCTTGACGGTAACCGGTTTGACGACCGGCGCGCCGACGGTTTCGTTACCAAAAGCGATGCTCGCAGGGCTGATCGAAATCGGTGGTGCGACGCCGGTGCCGGTAAGCGGGACATTTTGCTTGCCGAGACTATCGTTCAAGGTGACTGATGCTGATCGAGCTCCTGTCCCAGTAGGACTGAACGCCACATTAACCGTGCAGGAGCCAGGTCCGGCAATGCTGGATCCGCAATTGTTGGTTTGCTGGAAGCTCACCGTGTTCGCGCCGGTGACGGTGATGTTGGTGATCGAAATGGGCGATGTGCCGTTGTTGGTGACGGTCACAGGTTTCGTGATGGGAACGCCGACCGTTGCGTTACCGAAGGCAATGCTCGCCGGCGATAGCTGGATGGTAGGTGCGACTGCAGAGGTGACATTGAAGCTGGTTTCCGCGCCGATCAGGCAGGTCACGTTCGAAGAATTGGTGACGGAGTTTCCGATGAAAATATCCTGGCCGCCCGGCTGGGTCAGGTCTCCTGCGATCAGATGCAATGTTAGTTGAGTGGCACTCACGTATGTGCTGGAGCGACGGCTGGTATTCCAGTTGACGAACGTGTTCGGTGTAAAGCCGGTGCCGGTGATAGTGATATCGAGGGCGCCGGATGTTGCGGCGGCCGACGTGGGGCTGAGTCCAGCGACGGCGAGCGGCGATGCGATCGTGTTGAAATTAGCCGTTGGAACGAATTGGTCGTGAATGGTCATCGTGCTGGGATTTGAATTTCCGGTCAGGCTGCCGCTCCATCCGGCGAAAACAATTCCGGGAAACGCGGAACTTGCCGCAGCAGTGGCGGTGACCGACGTGCCGTCCTGGTAAAAATCGAAGGAACCGTTTTCCGAATACGTGGTGCCAGTGGGCGAGAGCGTGACGCCTCCGTAGCAGGCGCTGCCGTCTTCACCGAGCGGAGGCGGAACACTGTACGAAGCGTAGAAAGGCGTGAAAGACGCAGTAATGATCTGCGACCCGGACGCGGGCTGAGTGACGCTGTGGCTGATCGGCTGGCCGTCGCTCCAGCTGTTCCAGTTGTAGTAGACGTTAGTGGTAACGGGGGATTGAGTTTGTGAGACAGCAATCGTGTGGCTGGTCCCGGCGTTCCACCCAGTGCCATCGTACGTAGGCGAAAAACCAGTAGGCAAAAATGCGAAATTGCTGTCGACGGTTCCGGACAAGCCGGGGTTCGAGGTGTTGGGACCGGTGAGCGAACCTCCGACGATAGTGACGGGATCGGAAACGTAAACGGCCTGGGCTTGAGTCGTCGGAGCCTGGATATAAAACGCGTGCGGATTGTCGCTGGGTGGAAATGGAAGATTGAACCAGTCGTAGAAATTGAAGCCGCTATTCGGAGTCGGAACGAGAGTCAACGTGACCAGCGTCCGGTCGACAAAAAATGTGCCACCAAATTCAGATAGAGGAGCCGGCGCGACGTTCACCGCGCCCGAGCCGGTCGGAAATGAAGCGGGCGAGAGAAAGCCAAAGGGTTGCAGGCGGACATAGTTTGCTTGATAGACGGTGACCGCGGGCTTCGTGGATGGGGCGGTAAGAGCGCCAGAGCCGGGCTGCACGGTAACGGTATGGCTGGCCGCGCCGAGATCGTTCCAAGCGCCGAAGGCATACGTAGCACCGTCGTTGGGGTCTGTGAATTGAGGATCGGAAGGGACGGCGATGGTGTGAGAGGAGCCGAGCGCCCAAGTGAAAGATTGCGGCGTCCTGTTATAAGTTACGCTATCGACAACGACCGCCAGACCCGGCGGATTGGTCGTAACTGTGACCTTCGAGGGCGCTGCGCCGTAAAGGCGTTCGATGCCGTCCATATCGCCAGCAGAATAGCCGGAGTCGTTACTGAGTGGCATCCCGGGAGGAATCGATTCGATGACGGGTGGGCCTGCTTTGGTGAAGTCAAACGCGCCGTATTCCATGATGGAGGCGTGATCGAAAAGGCCGATGGTTTGAAAGTCGTAGCCGGGAAGAGTGAAATTTCCCGGCACGTTGGGTAGATCGGCGTTGACGATATTCAAGGTGATGTAACTGGCGCGGTCGGGCCGCTGATGTTCGTGCAGCAGGCCGACCGTGTGACCCATTTCATGAAGCCAGGTAGGGACGGCGCAACCTGCGCCGCAATTCAAAGATTGCTCTCCACCCGCCATACCAACGTTGGAAAAACCTTCATTGCCATCGCCCTGAACGGAGATGTTGACGTAGTTGGCTTGGCTTGCGCGGGGAACAAATTGAATGAACCCGGCAAACGTTTGGTTGAAGTCGATGAGCGCGGTGTTCAAGTTGGAACTGCTGCCGGTGATGATGTAAGGGATTTGGAAGACACCGCCAACGGCAGGCCAAAGATTCGTTGTGTAACTTATCGAGAGCGCGTCAGGCCGCACGACTTGCTGCCTGGCGGACGCCTGTGCGCTGCTGCCGTTTCCGACCAGCGCGGCAGGTCCCAGAACCATGTCGCCTTCGACGAGCGCTAGGCCGTTACGTACCTGATAAAAGATCGGTTTATTTTTCCAGGTGCCGGCGAGGACCGGCGAGACAGGCTGCAGGGAAGATGACGAAACCGTGCGATGCACCGCGAGGTGGAGTGATTCGCTGTGATTTTCTGTGTCGACGATGGTTACCGCGATGAAGTTAGCACCAAGCCGCAGCGGAATATTTTTTGCATCCCAGGTCGCTATCGATCCACTGATGGCAAAGGAACCCTGGCCGCGTTGGCCGAATTGATTTATCCACAAAACATTCCTGATCCCTCGCTCTGTTTTGGCGGTTCCTTGCAGGTCGATGGAGGGCTGATCCGTTTCCCACACCCTGGATGTTTGGCTGGTGAGCGCGACGGACGGCGATGCAACGGACTGGGCATTCGCGGCTCCGACGAAACCCAAAAAAGACAGCGCGGCGAGCGACAGAGCCAGAATCAGATTTCTCATACATCTCCTGTATGTTCCGAGGCCGCCCGATTACAGAAGGCGGAAGCGCTAGCGGCGTTTGACTGCTTGCGAAGCGGCAGGTACTGGCCCGGCATTCTAGGGCGAAATCGATCAAGACGCGAATAAATTCGCGCCCAAATGAGAGCAACGGTGGTCATAAGGATGCTTGGCGTTGGTTCCTATATGAAAGTGAGAATGAAGCCGCAAACGTCACGGTGCATACTTACAAAAGAAACCGGCCGCATATAAGATTTTCGGAAACAGGGATTTTTGTACGCCGCTGACGGTTTTTGTTCCGGTTTTCGGCAAGCGTTTGCACATTTTCCGGCTCAGCGCGTAGGTCCGGATAGCGCTGGACCAAAAATTCTCGGAATATTTGTGGGTGCGCTTCCTAGACCATAGGAACGCCAGCGTTTTTTGGGTTAGAATTCACGGCCATGAAAAGCAAATTCTCGATTCCGGCTATTGCACTTCTCGCGCTTGGATTTTTGTTGCTCCGAGCGGAGCCAACGGTGAGCGCCGGCCAGGACAACATGATCCTGACCGTAAGGGACTACGAAGCAGGAATTTCTTATCGCGACGCTCAGTCCCATGCGCCGATCGGATGGATTACGAATCCGTGTTCGTATGCGGACAATTTCGTTCCGGCAATCGATTGGAACGACGGGACCGGAGAGCACAAGCCAGACACCAATGCCGAGACGAAACTCTTTTATACCAAGGTTCCGGTGATTCAGAACGGCGTGTATCTGTTCTGGGATGACACGCATGTGGCCCAGTCTCCGGGCTCCCAAACCGTGATTACAAAGTTGACGGTACACTGCCTGGGCGACCCTCCAGGCGATCAAGTGTTCGTGACGCGCAACGAAGTGAATGTGTACGCTCGGATTCCGGTGAACGAAGCGAAATTTACGAAAGAGGGCAATAGCGTCGATTCCGTAAAAGGACATGACACGGTTGATCTGACGGTGACGCTGGATGCGCCAGCACCAGCTTCCGGAACCTGGGTCAAGCTACAGGCAGAGCCTGCTGGCTTGTTGAATAGCCTGCCGCCGTACTTCCATATTCCTGCTCGACAGACCCAAGCCACGATTTCGGCAATGGAATTGCACCGGCCCACATCGAACGAAACTTTGGTGGTGTCCGCCTCGACGGTGGGACGGACCCAGAAAACGCAAACACTCACGCTTCTTCCTTGATGAACTAGGAATGTCGCAATCCGAAGGTGCGTGGAGGGCGTATCCGTGTTGCTGGTCGACGCGTGAGCGTGGCGGGTACTGCTACGTCCGGTACGAGCTAGATAATTTTGTTCGATACCAAGTATTAAAGAATTGATGAGACCAACCATCCCCAGCCCATGTTATCGTTCGCGGACATCCGAGTCCGAACGATGTCGTACTTCAGAGAGTCCATTCAGTGAGGCCATCATCATGCAACCGCTCTGCCGCAACACGATAATCGAATCAGGGCGGATGCCCGGTTGTACGAATCGCAGACGCAAAACGCGTGCGATGTTTGTAGTCGCTTTTCTGGGCGCATTATTTTCGCTTGCGCCGGCGACTTTCGCGCAGACCAGTATTCTGACGCAGCACTACGACAATGGGCGGACAGGACAGAACACAGGCGAAGTGCTGCTGAATACCACGAACGTAAACTCGACGACTTTCGGGAAATTGTTCTCGCTGCCGGTCGATGGGTATGTGTTTGCGCAGCCTCTTTACAAGGGTGGCGTCACGGTTGCAGGGGTCGCGCACAACACGATATTCGTGGCGACAGAACACGACAGCGTTTACGCGTTCGACGCTGATAGTGGCGGCGCGCCGCTGTGGCAAGTCAGCTTGGTTCTGAACGGCGGCACCACCGTGCCGAGTGGAAACGTGAGTTCAGGCGATATCGTTCCGGAAATCGGGATTACCGGAACCCCGGTAATCGATCCGACTTCCAATACGCTCTACGTCGTGGCCAAGACTTTGGAGGGCGGGAAATATTTCCTGCGGCTGCACGCACTGGACATAACTTCCGGCGCGGAGAAATTCGGTGGACCGGTAGTGCTGACGGCGACCGTGACCGGAACGGGCAACGGCAGTTCCGGCGGAAAGCTCACCTTCAATCCCCAATGGGAAAATCAACGCCCAGGTTTGCTGCTTCAAAATGGTTTCGTGTACGTAGCATTCGCTGCGCACGGCGATAACGGGCCGTGGCACGGATGGATTCTTAGTTACAACGCGGCAACTCTCGCGGCGGCCGGCTCCTGGTGTGCTTCACCGAATGGCGGCGGTAGTGGATTGTGGGCTGCGGGCGCGGGTCTAGCGGCTGATACAGTGGGCGCAGGGCGAATTTTTGCCGCGACTGGCAATGGGGATTTCCCTGTTTCCGGTAATGTGGTGCCGATCCCAGCGCCGGCACCTTCGACTGGCGTGGATTTCGGTGACAGCATCGTGCAATTAACGCTTTCGGCCACGGGTACCATCACGGCGACCGATTACTTCACGCCGTACAACAGCGCGAGCCTGGATGGTTCGGACACCGATCTCGGATCCGGAGGCGTGTTAATTCCGCCGGACCAGAGCGGTGCCTACCCGCATGTGCTGATACAGACCGGCAAACAGGGGCGAATTTATACGGTCAATCGTGATGCATTGACCGGAGACGGAAGCCACTATTGCAATGGCTGTTCGAGCGATCCGGAGGTGATCGGAACGCTGGATGGAGTGGGCGGGTTGTGGTCCGTTCCGGCCTACTGGAATGGAAGCGTATATTTCGCGGGCACCAGCGACCACCTGAAATCGTACACATTGACGAATGGATTGCTTTCGCAATCGCCAACTGCGGAAAGCGCGGAGACCATTGGTTATCCCGGCGCGAGTCCCGTGGTATCGGCCAACGGCACGACGAACGGAATCGTGTGGGTGGCGGAAACACACGCGTATTCGTCGAATGGTCCGGCCGTGCTACGGGCTTTTGATGCGACAAACGTCTCGAGCCTGCTTTACGCCTCGGATCTGGCTGGAGACACCATGGGGCCGGCGGTGAAATTCGTGGTTCCGGTGGTGACTAATGGCAAGGTCTACGTGGGCGCGCAGAAAGAAGTGGATGTGTTCGGCCTGTTCAACGGCGAGACCCGCGCGGCCTCGCCCACGTTCAGCCCGGGAGGAGGATCCTATGCCTCCAGCGTACAGGTCCAGATTTCCGATTTGACGGCGAGCTCTACGATTTATTACACCACAGACGGCAGCGCGCCCTCGACGGCGTCGGCCCAATATTCGGGCCCGATTACGATCAGTTCGCCGATGACGATCACGGCGATTGCGACCGCGACGGGATACATTCAGAGTACTCCAGCGGCGACGACTTATACGATTTCGACCCAGACCGCCGCGCCAGCGTTTTCTCCTGCGCCTGGCACCTATCCCTCGGCGCAGTCGGTCACGATCACCGATCCCGGAGCCACGATTTACTACACGACGGATGGTTCGACGCCGAATCACAATTCGGCTCAATTCACCGCACCGATCTCGGTGTTGACCACGACCACCGTCAACGCGATCGCTTCTGCGGCGGGATTTACAGACAGTCCGATGAGCAGCGGGACCTACACCATCAATCCGAACGCGACGACCTCGATTAATTTCGGTCTAGGGTTTAGCACCCCGACCGGCATGCAATTCAACGGAAGCACCGACCTCGATGACAGCCGGATGCAGTTGACTAACGGAAGCCTGAACGAAGCAGGAAGCGCATTTTTCACCAGCGCGATGGACATTCGCAGCTTCACGACGGATTTTACATTTCAGATTTCGGACGCGGGCGCGGATGGAATGACATTCACCATCCAAAATTCCACAGCGGGTCCGACGGCACTGGGGCCGGTGGGCGCCGGCCTGGGTTATGGCGCGGGCAAACCGGGCGGAACTCCTGGAATCGGAAACAGCATCGCGGTGAAATTCGATATTTTCAATAACGACGGAGAAGGATCGGATTCGACCGGGCTGTATATCGACGGCGTCTCACCAACGATTCCGGCGACCGACATCACTTCTTCGGGGATCATTTTCTATGAGGGCGATTCAATCTCCGCGCATATCACCTATGACGGCACCACGCTGACCATGACGCTGACGGACAGCGTCGTGAATAAATCGTACTCGCAGAGCTGGACGATCGACATTCCGGGTACGGTTGGTGGCAACACTGCATACGTCGGATTCACCGGTGGCACCGGCGGATTGACCTCCAGCCAAAAAGTAGAATCTTGGACCTTTGTCTCGACCCCGCCGGGATCGGGCACATTGGGTCCGGCCATTCAATACGAGACCGAGAATTTGCTCGCATCCAGCGTGAGTTCGGGTCCAGCGTACCGCGCTTTTGCCTGGACCGGTTTTGTGAATGGCAACGGAACCACGCTGGACAGCACCAAGGTCGGGGATAACGTAGCCATTACGCTGAACGTTCCTACGGCGGGTGTTTACGATGTGAAGTACGCGGTGAAAATTCACAATTCACGGGGAATCGCGCAGCTGGCGGTTAACGGGGGAAACCTGGGATCTCCGGTAGATCAATATGCGGCAGCGGATTCGTGGCAGGAATTCGATTTAGGAAACATCCCGCTAACCGCGGGAAATCAGGTATTCAAATTCACTGTGACCGGGAAGGATGCGGCCAGCAGCAGTTATTCGTTGTCGTGGGACTACATAAAGTTGACTCCGGTAAACGCTCCGATTCAATACGAGACCGAAGACCTGCTTGGTTCCAGCGTCAGTTCAGGTCCGGCCTATCGCGCTTTTGCTTGGTCCGGCTTTGTGAATGGCAACGGAACAACTTTGGATAGCACTAAGGTTGGCGACAATGTGGCGATTACGCTCAACCTGCCGACGGCCGGAAACTACGACGTGAAATACGCGGCGAAAATTCACAACTCCCGAGGCAGCTCGCAGCTTACGGTAAACGGCGTCAATCTGGGAACGCCGGTGGATCAATACGCGGCCGTCGATGCGTGGCGGGAATTCGATCTGGGAACAGTGGCGCTGGGAGCGGGCAATCAAGTTTTCAAATTTACCGTGACCGGAAAAGATGCGGCGAGCACCAGTTATTCGCTGTCGTGGGACTACATCAAGTTAACGCCACAATGATTTTGTGAGGAGGCGAAACTCAAGAGCAGCACCGAACGATCTGAGGAAGTGAAACGGAGAAGGAGATCGAAAACAAAGGGAACCTGAGAAGAGTCCGTCCGTCGGAGAAAGTACTAGAACTGCGAGTCCAGCCCCAGTTTCGAATTATCGCAGAACGTGGCGACTTTCGAGCCATCGTTTTTTCAATCCAATTCGATTGAAGTTTCAATCAATGCGCCGGCATGGTGTCGAGTATTGTATTTGCGCCGACGGCTCTTGGCTTGATTGAAGATTCCCCAGCCCACCTTCAGCGTGAACGCGTCGGCGTCGGACCCGGCGATTCGCGGCTAGCCACCAGAAATGTTAGCGACGAATGCCGGTACCAAAATTTGGTATCAGTTTGAGACTGGTGCGTGCACGTGTTTCGCAATATCGATATTGCAGAGCGAAGCGTTGGTCGCCCAGTACTGGAGCCTGAGTAGTCGATGAGAACCAGAAAGAAGCGAGAGTGAAAAATGGTGGAGAAATTGTGGAAATCTTGGGCCATCGCAAATTCATCCTTTCTGTAAGTATCGGGCCTGAAAGCACTTAGATTTTTCGGAAAGTGGCCCGTTAGTTGCCAACTTGGGAAAGCACTGGGTGGAGTTTACCTGACGGGTGTCTCAAGAACTGTCGGATTTTCGAATACTAGGGCGAACCGCGAGGATAACGATGCTGACGATGAACAAAATTGGAATGGCCATTTTGCTTTTGACGGCTCCGGTGAGCCTGTGGGGACAACAGAATCATGCCGTCGCGGCGATCTCCAGCCCGATCACGGCGCCGAGCGTGGTCGCCCCAACTACAGGAGATGACCGGCCGGCTCTCCAGCAGCGGAATCCGCGATACCGCGTGCAGCATGACGACGTATTGATCGTCACCTTCGCCTTGTCGCCGGAACTGAACCAGACCGTGACGATTCAGCCTGATGGCTACATCACTTTGCTGAATCTCGGCAGCATTTACGTTCAAGGCATGACGGTGCCGGAAGTCGTGGCCACGCTGAAGCAGACCTACTCGAAGACCTTGCGCGACCCGATCATCGACGTCGACCTGAAAGATTTCCAGAAGCCGTATTTCGTCGCTCTAGGACAGGTTGGCAAGCCGGGGCAGTATGACCTGCGCTACGACATGACGGTGACTGAAGCAGTTGCCATCGCCGGCGGTTTCAATCCCGGCGCCAGGACACAGGTATTCCTTTATCACAAGCAGGGCGACCAATGGGTTGAAGCGAAAGAGCTCAACATCAAGCAGATCCTGCAGGGCAAGAACGTCGGCGAAGATCCGCGCATGGGCCCTGGCGACATGATTTTCGTCCCGGAGAAGTTCATCACGAAGTTCCGCAAATATATCCCGTACGGCTTTGGGACTGGCGTGTCGCTTGCCAACTCATCGTTCTAGTTTTAAATTTCGCGAAATAAATGAGACCACGAGAGGCGAAGGCAAATGAATAAGTCAAATGGCAGAGAAAGGTCGGGACAGGAAATGCCGGAACTGAGTTTGCGGGATATTCTCTCGCCCCTGTTCCGTCACCGTCGGATTGTGATCGGAACCTTCTGCGCAATATTCCTGCTCTCGATTTTGGTCGCCTGGGTTTGGGCGGCGCGCTACTACGTCTCCAATATGCAGATTGTGGTCGAGCAGGACCGTTCCGATCCGGCGATCACCAGCGCGCAAGTGGCGAACGTGAATAACAACCGGTCGGTCACGACCGATCAGGTGACTTCGGAAGTAGCGTTGCTGCTCGGCGACGACATGCTTCGCAAAGTAGTAGCCACCTGCGGTCTCGTGGACGACAAGCGCTCAATGTTTGACGTTTTCGCGCCCAGCGATCCGCAGCGACGATTGGCCATGCGCCAGGAAGGCGCGGCCAAGGGACTGGCCAAGCAAATCAAAGTTGAAACGGCTGGCACGGCTTCGGATGTGATCGACGTAAAGTACGGGCGGGTGGGCGAACCGGAAGTTCCGGCCTGCGTTTTGCAGACCCTCGGCAAACTGTACCTGGAAAAGCATTTACAGTTGCAGCGTCCGGCCGGTGCGTCGGACTTCTTCGCACAAGAGACGGAGAAATACCGCCAATCGTTGATGGATGCGGAAACGCGTCTTGCGGATTTCAGCAAGACCGCGGGCGTGGCTGCGCCGGAAATTCTGCGCGGAGACATGGCTCAGCAGGTGGCCAGCTCCGAAGCGGCGCTCTATGCGGCGAAGCAGGCCATGGCGGCTGACCAGAAGCGACTGGAAAATATCGCCAGCCAGATGGCTACGACGCCGGCGCGTTCGGCCACGGCGGAAGCTTCGCTCCCGGCAACGGACCTGATGGCGCAGTTACAGGCCACTTTGCTGACTGGCGAACTCAAGCGGAGCCAGTTGCGACTGAAGTACGCCGATGATTATCCGCTGGTGAAGGAAGTCGACGAGGAAATCGCCGAAACGAAAGAGGCCATCGCCAACGCGGAAAGCGCGAAGTACATGAACAAGGTGACTGACCGCGATCCGACCTACGAGTTCCTCCGCGAAGACCGGGCAAAGACGGAAGCCGATCTGGCTTCTCAACGGGCCACCGCCGGTGCATTGCTCAGCAGCATCGAAGGCATGAAAGCGCAGACCGTAGGGTTTGACTCGGATGCCGTGAAGCAGGGCGCGTTGCTCCGCGAAGCGAAAGCGGACGAAGCGAACTATTTGCTGTACCTCAGCAAGCGCGAGCAGGAACGCACCTCTGACGCTCTGGATAAGAAAAGTATCGCGAACGTGGCCATAGCGGTTCCGGCTGTCACTCCCTTTCTGCCGGCGCACAGTCCGTGGCTGGTGATGTCCCTGGGATTATTCGGAGCCGTGCTCGCGAGCATTGTGGCCGCGTATCTTGCGGAATATCTCGATCCCTCGTTCCGCACGCCAGAAGAAGTTACCGATACGTTGAAGATGCCGGTGCTGGCCACCATGCCGAAGAGGGCAGCCTAGGACCGATGCTTCTCGATTACTACCAACTCGCGGAGCAGCCGTTCGGAGTCACTCCGGATTCGCGCTTCCTGTACCTGGGACCAAAACATCGCGAAGCTTTGGCTTCGCTGGTCTACGGCACGGAAAGCAACCGGGGATTCCTGGCGCTGATTGCGAAACCCGGAATGGGCAAGACCTCCTTGCTCTATCACTATCTTTCCTATCTTCGGGATAAGGCTCGGACCGCGTTCGTTTTCCGTACCGATTGCGATGCGCGGGAGTTCATCCGTCACGTATTGATGGATCTGGGAATCGACGTGAAGGGGATGGACCTCCCAGCCATGCACGATTCTCTAAACCGCTTGCTCACCGAAGAGATGAGGGCGGGGCGGCGCTTCGTGCTGGTGATCGATGAAGCGCAAAACCTGGACGAAAGCGTTTTGGAGTCCGTGCGGCTGCTATCGAATTTCGAAACGCCGTGGATGAAGCTGATGCAAATCGTGCTCGCCGGTCAGCCGCAACTTGCGGACCGGCTGTCGCGGCCGTCAATGGCGCAACTTCGCCAGCGGATTTCAATGGTGATTCGGATCGAGCCGCTGACGCATGAGGAAGTGAACGCCTACATCGACCATCGGCTGCTGGTGGCCGGTGGTGAGAACAATCCGATCTTCACCGCTGGCGCGCGCAAGCTGATTGCCGACCACAGTGAAGGAATTCCGCGAAATATCAATAATCTATGCTTCAACGCGATGTCTTTGGGATGCGCGCTAAAGCGTAAGACGATCGACCGGGACATTATCAACGATGTGATTGCGGATTTGGACCTGGAGTCGCTGCGCGAAAAACCCCCTGCGACACAGGCTGCAACAATTCCCTCGGCTCCGGTGGCGAAGCCGCCGCGCCCCATTGCGGTTCTCTCCAGTTCTGCGAAAAGCGAATCGACCTTCGGCAGGTTTGCTCCTAAAGTCGCGCTCGCTAGCGTCGCTGTTGTGGGCCTCAGCTGGGCGGCGATGCACACGATGCGGCCGGCAACTCACGCGATGGAAACTTCGACCGCCGCGCCGGCGCTGGTTCCGGTTTCGGCCGGCTTGGCTCCTGCGATAACGTCGTTAACCCCGCCGCCTGTCGAGCCTGTGAGCGCTTCCGCGACTCCGGTGGCAACTCCATCGCCAGCTATCGTCCTGCCCGCGGCGACGACCGCGATGGCGACTCTCACTCCAACCTCGTCAAGACTTTTGGCAGTAGCACCGAACCCAGCCTCAGAGACTGTCCGAGTGACCCACGGGGAAACGCTGTACCGCATCAGCGTGCAGCGGTATGGAAAGTACAACCAAGCGGTGTTGCAAGAAATCCGAGACTTGAATCCGTGGCTGGACGATGCCAATCACATCCGGCCGGGACAGACGATTCGCATTCCGTCAGCAAAAGAAGTTTCAGTAGACACATCGCACGCGGCCGAGCAGGCATCAAGTGCTGCACCCGCAGAGACAGGGAAAAAACAATGAGCAAAAACTTTGAATTGATGCAGCAAGCAGGGCAAACGCAGGAATTCAACCCAGCGCGGCAGCCGGCGCCGGCGGCAGCTACCTTCGGCAATGGCAATGGAAGCAGCCATCGCGAGTCGGACACGCTGGACCTCGACCAGATGGCGGGCGACGAAGCCCTGCGGCTGGTGCAGCGCGTGTTCTTGCTGCAAGCGCAGGAACCGCCGCACATGGTCACGTTTGCCGGGATCGACCATGGCAGCGGCTGCAGCCGGATCTGCATGCGCGCCGCAGAAACGCTGGCTAAGGCTATCACCGGCTCTGTGTGCCTGGTAGAAGCGAATCTCCGTTCGCCGGCGCTGCCCGGCATGTTCGGAACCACGAATCACCACGGATTGACCAACGCGCTACTGCAGGACGGCCCGATCCGCTCGTTCGCCAAGCCAGTGCGCGGCGAAAATCTCTGGCTGCTGTCCAGCGGCGTGTTGGCTTCGGATTCGGCGAACCTGCTGAGCACCGAACGGCTAAAGGCCCGCTTCGCGGAGCTACGCAAGGAATTTGATTTTGTGCTGATCGACGCGCCTCCGCTGACCCGCTATGCGGATGCGATTGCTTTGGGTCAGTTGAGCGACGGATTCGTCCTAGTGCTGGAAGCGAATTCGACGCGTCGCGAGGCAGCGGTACAGGTTTCGGACACGTTGCGTAACGCGAACGTCAAAGTGCTGGGCGCCGTTCTGAACAAGCGGACTTTTCCGATCCCGGAATCGTTGTATCACAAGCTGTAGTCGACGGTTTCGGAGCGAGTAGAGATTTCAGTGACGCGTGGAACAGACTTTCTCCGGTTGAATCGGACGCGCCAACGCGCGTGGCAAGGGTTAGGCGAGAAGTTTTCGATTCGATGTGACTGAGAGTAGCGGAGCTCTGTCCGTGCCGTCCCTTCAATCATTGCCCGCATATTCGGTCAACAACGAGTTTCTGGCACAAAGCGCCGAACTGTTCTGGTTTGCGGTACAGACCCGACCCCGGCACGAAAAAAGGGTGGCCGGCGAGCTCCAGGAGAAGGGCATTCAAGCCCTGGTTCCGCTGAGCTCCCAGAAAAGAAAGTGGAGCGATCGCGAACGAGTCGTTGAATTTCCTTTGTTCCCGCAATACGTGTTCGTGCGTGTTGCGCAGACCCTAGCCGCGAGAGTTGCGGTGCTACGGACGAATGGCATCACGAGTTTCGTGGGAACGCGAGGAATCGGCATAGCGATTCCCGAAGAACAGATTGAGCGGATCCAGCGCGTTACGGAGCAGGTGATTCCGGTAACAGCGCATCCCTTCTTGAATGTCGGGGAACGGATTCGGATTCGAGGTGGAGCGCTCGACGGGCTCCAGGGAATACTGACGGCGGTTAACGGAGAACAGAACCTGGTCGTTTCCGTAGATCTGATTCAAAGGTCCGTGGCGATCCAGCTTTCCGGATTCGCGATCGAGCGGGCTTAAGGCGAAATCCACGACCCGTTCCAGCCCGGGGAGTGAATTCCGGTGGGCCGCGTGCGCCGAAGTTTCCCATGGCAAACGCAGAGTACGAGCAGCGGGACCAACAATTCATAATCGAATCGGGCCCGAAGAGAGAAACAGTGAACGAAGTGAAGCGTCGGTTTCTAATTAACGCGCTGAAGCTATTCGATCTCGCCTTGGTCGTGCTGTCGGCTGGGCTGGCTATGTTTTTCGTCGTTCAACACACCCAAACGGCCTCGCTGGCCGAATTTTTCTCTATCCGCGTAAAAGTTTCAAACTGCATTATTTTCGCAATTGCTTTGTTCTGCTGCTACGGCATGTTCGCGCTGTGCGGGCTGTACGAATCGAAGCGCCTTTCGACCAAGACCGCGGAGGTTATCGAAGTTCTGAAGGCGAGCTCGCTTTCCAGCGCTTGTCTGGCGATGATTTCGGCAATTTTTTCGCTGAAGACGATGATTACGCCGCGATTCTTGGGCGTTTTTTGGCTGGTGCTTTCGGTTGCGCTGGTTGCTTCCCGGCTGTTCATGCGCTACTGGCTCGCGAGCATGCGGCGCCAGGGGCACAATCTTCATCACATCCTGATTCTGGGAACGAATTCGCGGGCCATCGCTTTCGCCCGGAGTATCGAGGCGGCTCCGGAGTTGGGCTACCGGTTGCTCGGCTTCGTGGATGATGACTGGGAAAAGATGGATGAATTCGTCGCCACTGGATTCAACCTGGCGGCGAATTACCAGGATCTGGCGGACTTTTTGCGGCACAACGTGGTGGATGAAGTCGCGATTTATATTCCGTTGCGTTCCTTCTATGAGCACGCGGCGCAGATGGCGGCCTTGTGCGAGCAACAGGGCATCATCATGCGGTTCGATTCCGATCTCTTTAATCTAAAGATCGCGCGGCCACGCACGACCGTATTCGGCGGCGATGAACCGCAATTAGCGGCTCTCGGCCTTTCGCCGAAGGGCCACGCGTTCTTCTTGAAGCGCGCCATCGACGTTCTGGTCTCCTGCATTGTTCTGGTGGTTTTTGCTCCGGTGCTGCTGGCGATTGCGTTGTTGATCCGCTTCACCTCGCCGGGGCCGATTTTGTTTGGTCAGGTGCGGCTGGGGCTGAATAAGCGTCGATTCACGATGTACAAATTTCGCAGCATGGTTCCGGATGCGGAGCGAATTCAAGAAGAACTCCTGCATCTGAACGAGATGTCCGGGCCCGTATTCAAGATGCGCAACGACCCGCGGGTGACGCCCATGGGCCGGGTCTTGCGCAAAACGAGTCTCGACGAGTTGCCGCAGCTCTTTAACGTCCTCAAAGGCGAGATGAGTCTGGTCGGCCCGCGGGCGCTTTCCGTGCGCGACTACCAGCTCTTCAATGAAGACTGGCAGCGCCGGCGCTTTAGCGTGCCGCCGGGAATCACCTGCCTTTGGCAAATTCACGGCCGAAATTCAATTCCCTTCGAACGTTGGATGGAGTTGGATATGCAGTACATCGACAAATGGTCATTGTGGTTGGATTTGAAGATTCTGGCGCAAACCATCCCGGCGGTACTCAAGGGATCGGGGGCCGCTTGAAGTTTTGTGTCGTGTCCTTCGATTCCCCTAAAATATTGGGAAGTAGCGTCGCGAATCGCGGCGATTTGAATTGCATTGCGACGCGCGAAAGCGCGCGCATGACCGACACGGGAGGTGCGATGTGCGAATAGCAGTGGTGGGATCGGGTTACGTCGGATTGGTATCGGCCGTGTGTTTCGCCGAAATCGGGCATGAGGTGATTTCCGTCGATAATGACAGCGCCAAAATCGATGCCCTGAAGCGCGGCGAAGTGCCTATTCACGAGCACTTCTTGCCGGAACTGCTGCAGCGCCACAATGGCGGCCGCTTGCAGTTCTCGACCTCGGTAGCCGACGCGGTTGAGAAGTGCGACGCGGTATTCATCACCGTGGGCACGCCGCAGTCAGAAACTGGAGAAGCGGATTTGTCATACGTGGAAGCGGTGGCTTACGAAATTGCCACGGCCATCCACAGTCCGAAGTTGGTGGTCGAGAAGAGCACAGTGCCGGTCAGCACCTGCGATTACTTGCGGAAGACGCTCATGCTGAACGGCGCGAGGCCTGGCCTGTTTTCCGTAGCTTCGAATCCGGAATTTCTGCGTGAAGGCACCGCGGTCACAGATTTCTTGTATCCCGACCGCATTGTCATCGGCGGCGACGACACTTTCAGCGTGTTGATGCTCCAGGAAGTCTACCTGCCGCTGACTTCCGGCAGCTACTACAGCCAGAAGGATGCAATTCCATTCGCGCGCTACAGCCATGCCAAAGCGCCGATGATTGTGACCAACGCTCGCAGCGCCGAATTGATCAAGCACGCTTCGAACGCATTTCTGGCCATGAAGATCTCGTTCATCAACGCAGTCGCCAATATTTCGGAAGCAGTCGGCGCGGATATTCAGCAAGTTTGCGCCGGCATCGGCTCCGATTCGCGAATTGGGCCGAAATTCTTGAACGCCGGAATCGGTTATGGCGGTTCGTGCTTCCCGAAAGACGTTCAGGCCTTTCACGCGGTGGCCACCCAATGCAATTACGACTTCGGTCTGTTGACCGAGGTAATGGAAATCAATCTGGAGCAGCGCCGCCGGTTCTTGAAAAAAGTTCGCAGCGCGTTGTGGACCCTCCGCGGAAAGCGTCTGGGAGTTTTGGGCTTGGCTTTCAAAGCTGACACCGATGACGTGCGCGAATCTCCGGCCATCGCCATGATCAAGACGCTGGTAAAAGAAGGCGCCAAGCTAAAAGTGTTCGACCCGGCGGCGATGCCCAACTCCAAGAAAGTCCTGCCCGAAACGGAAGTAACCTACGTGGACGACGCTTATGCGGCCGCGACCGGTTCGGATGCGCTTCTGATTTTGACCGAGTGGCCGGAATTCGGCGCACTCGATTTGGCCAAAGTAAGATCGATGCTGCGCTATCCCATCGTGATCGACGGCCGCAATCTCTATCAACCGGACAAGATGGCTGCAGCCGGGCTGGTTTATCACAGCATCGGACGAGCCTCTTCGGTCGTGGAAACCGTCGCGCCGGTCTCGGAGAAAAACGGGAATGCGTCGGTACCAGGCGAGACCAGCACCATCCGGGCGGTCACCGCTTCCTAAGGCGACCGGGCGATTCCGTAAAACACTCGCTGGATGATCTATCACCTGCTATCTGAATCCGAGCCTTTCTCCGAGCACCATGGCGGTGGGGTTTCGCGTTGGGTAGCTAACGTACTACGTGACGACGAATCATCCGTGGTGATTTGTCCTTCGTCGGACGCGACCTGGGGATTTCCGTCGTCGCGCGTGTGGATCCTGCCCGGACTTCGCAAATATCTCTGGTGGGGCAAACGGATCCGGTACGGCAAGACCTACTCGCTCACCTTGATGCTACTGCGTTCGGTACTGGCGCCGGTCGCCGCGAAGCTGCAAAAAGGCGACACGCTATACATTCACAACCGCCCTGAGTTTGCGCTGGCAGCGAGCGCGATGTGTCACAAGAGAGGAGCACGAATCGTGCTCCACCTGCACAATTCCCATTTGCTGACCGTTCCGCAACGCTATCAATCCCAGCTCGATGTGGACGCGCTGGTTTTCTGCAGCGAGTTCCTGAAAAACGAAGCGGGCGAGTATGCGAGCCGCGCGAAAATTGCGGCGGTGATCCTCAACGGTGCGGACGACAAGTGTTTTTTCCCTACGCCGGTTACGAATTCGAAACCTCTTGGCGATCCGGTGGTTTTATTCGTGGGCAGGCTGGTACCGGAAAAGGGAATTCAGTTCTTGATCGAGGCTCTGCGGCTGTTGAAGAAACGAGGGGTGAAGGTCTCGGGCAGAATCATCGGGAGCACCGGATTCGGTCACGACCGGAGTTCGGAGTATGTGGATGGACTCAAGCGAGACTTGCCAGCGAACGTAGAATTGTCCAAGTATGTTTCGGGCGACGATCTCGCTGAGGAATTTCGCAGGGCGACGATCTTCTGTTGCCCGTCGGTCGGAAAAGAACCTTTCGGGATGGTGAATGTAGAAGCAATGGCTACACGCCTGCCGGTTGTGGCCACAGCAGTCGGCGGAATTCCCGAAATTTTTCGCTATGGCGGCGGCATCTTGGTCCAGCCAGGCTCGGCGGACGAAATTGCGGATGCAATCGAATCGCTACTGCAAAATCCCGCGAAGCGTGACGAACTGGCCCAGACCGGGTACGAAGTCTACAAAGCTCACTTTCGCTGGCCGCAAATTCGCAACGAATATTTCAGGTTGATTCAAAATGTGGCAGCGGGGGATTTACGCTCAGCATGATCCGGGAGCAGATCCTCAAGCTCAAAAGCAGTACGCTGGCACGAAACGCCGGCTGGATGTTTGCGGGGCAAGGGCTTTCGTTCGTCGTGCAAGGAGCGTATTTCGTTGTCCTCGCGAGACTGCTTGGCAGCGCACAGTACGGAGTGCTGGCAGCTGCGTTCGCGCTGGTCAGCCTGGTAAGCCAGTACAGCACGATGGGTTCGGGCCTGCTTTTCTTGCGCTACGTCAGTCCGGACCATTCCCGTTTTCGGGAGTATTGGGGAAACATCCTGCTTTCGACAGCCGTGCTGGGCACGGCGCTGGTCCTGGCGCTACATTGGGGCGGGCGATGGTTGATCGGCGCGGATAGCGCGGCAGTCTTGGTTCTGCTCGCCATTGGCGACTGCTTGTGTTTGCAGCTGGCCAGCTGCGTCAGCCAGATTTTCCAAGCATTTGAGAAAATGCGGATTACCGCCACGCTGAATCTGCTGACGAATCTTCTTCGACTGATTCTCGCGGCGGGGATGTTGGCGCTCCTGCACCACGCGACGGCTTGGGATTGGGCAATCGCCTCGCTGGTGGTTTCGATTATTGCGGCGGCTACGGCGTTCGTTACTGTGACCGTGAAGTTTGGGTGGCCGAAATTTGTGCCACGCCTGCTATTTCAGCGAATCGGCGAAGGATTTATCTTCGCGGTTTCCGGTTCCACGACCAACGCGTATAACGACGTCGACAAAGTCATGCTGGGGCATTACGGCATGACGGTAGCCAACGGCATTTATTCCATGGCGTATCGCGTGATCAACATCGCCACCATGCCGATGATGTCGATCTACGCGGCGGCCTTCCCGCGATTTTTTCGCGAAGGCGTGAACGGAGCGCGGAGCACTGAGCCTTTCGCCCGCAAATTAGTGAAGCGAACCTTGCTGCTCGGAATCGCGGCGGCGGTTGGAATGTTTTTATTCGCGCCGGTCATTCCGTTGCTGGTGGGAAAAGGTTTTGCCCAGAGTATTTCGGCGCTCCGCTGGTTGTGCCTCATTCCGGCGTTTCGATGTCTGCACGTGAGCGCGGGAGACGCGATGGCCGGTGCCGGTTACCAGAAATACCGGTTGGGTTCGCAGTTCGTTGCGGCAGCCTTGAATTTTTGTCTCAACCTGTATTTGATCCCGCACTATTCATGGCAGGGTGCGGCGTGGTCGAGCTTACTGACGGATGGCGGTTTGGCGGCGATGAATTGGACGCTTTTGTTATGGCTCAAGCGAAATGAAATCGCGCGGTTGCCGAATGCCGAGCCGGCGTGAAAGGACCATAAAGCATCACGGTAGATGGCTGACAGAGAAGCGCCGGGCCGCTCGCAGAAAGCCCACGGGAGGTAAACAAAAATGAAAATCCTAGAAAAAGCGTATCTGATTTTCGCGCTGATTTTTTTGGCGAATGGCGTGATCCAGACCGATGTGGGCGAAAATGTGGGACCACGGTTGCCGTCAGTGTCGTTGCTGTTAGGGCAAATTTTTATTTTCTCGATCTTGGCTGTTCTCGTCGCCATCCATTGGAAGGAAGTGGTCTACGGAGTCCGCCGGTCGGGCTGGATAATGGCGCTTTGCGGGCTGGCGATGGTCTCGGCAGTCTGGTCGGTCGATCCTCAATATGCCTTTCGCCGCGCGATCGTTTTGCTGGCCACCACAATGTTCGGCGTCTATCTGGCGTCGCGTTTTGATTGGGACGAGCAAATCAGCCTGTACGCCTGGATGTCGGTGGTGGCCATCCTGGGCTGCTGGTTCATGGTGGTGGTCTTCCCGCAGTACGGTATTTCGCACGACATTCATTTCGGGTCGATTAAAGGACTGTTCGCCCATCGCAGCATGATGGCCAGGCAAATGGTTTTTGCGATTTTGACCTTGGCGCTGGCGCGGCCCAAAGGAATGCCCACCGTGATTCGCGGTGCGGCGCTGGCCGGCGCCGTGGTGCTGCTCGCATTTTCATTTGCGGCGACTTCGTGGGTTGCGGCGGCGGTTTGCTTGGCCGTCTATCCCATACTTCATTTGCTTCGCGTGCGCAGCAAGCGAACGCTGCCGCTGTGGGTCGTATTAGCCCCGGTGCTCGCGCTGCTGGCCTATTTGTTGATTGCGAATTTTGGTCTGGTGCTGGAAGCAACCGGTAAGGATTCAACGCTGACCGGCCGCGTGCCGATCTGGCATGCCGCAATTTCGGCGATCGGCCAGAGGCCGTTCTTGGGGTACGGATACCAGACCTTCTGGAATCGCGGAGGCGCGATCACCTTCATCAATCCGTATCCGAATCATGCGCACGATGGATATCTCGACTTGCTGCTGGATATGGGCATCGTCGGGCTGCTGGTCTTCCTATGCGGATTCGCGGTGAGTTTCTGGCGCGCGGGAAAACTTTTCCAGGCCGGTTCCATCAACGGCGCGAAATGGCCCCTGCTCTTCATGATCTTTTTCGGGCTGTTCAACCTTACCGAGAGCAACATCACCCGGCCTCTGACGTTCCTCTGGGTGCCTTACGTTTCGATTTTCGTGTCCATGGCCTTGATGGAATTCGAAGGGCGCTTGCCGGCTGCTGTTCCGGAGGGGGATTTCGAGCCGGATGGCGATGACAGCGGTTCCGAGAGCCCGGCGGCTATACCGTCGTATGGCGCTTAGCGATACTTTGGCAACCGTGGCAAAATCCGTCGTTGCGCTCGGCTCGGGCTCCTCGGCGAATCCAAACTATATGTCGACTGTTGCGCCCGTGGTGCTGGTCTATCGCTCGCAGCTGCTTGGCCCGTCGGAAACGTTCATTCAATCGCAAGCGGCGTTTATGGAAACGTTCCGCGCGTTTTTTGTGGGTCGAAGCCGGGTGCCAGGAATCGAGCTGCCTGCCGATTCGCTTTGGGTGGCGAGCCGGGGTGGCCGACTTGGCAAGTTGCAGGATATGCGGTTTCGAATTTTCGGACCGTCAGCGGCGTGCACCAGCCGGTTGCGAGCGCTCCAGCCACGCATTGTGCACGGGCATTTTGCTCCGGATTCGTGCGAAGCGATCCCGCTGGCCTCGGCGCTGCAGATTCCACTGATCGTCACGTTTCACGGATTCGATGCCACGCTAACCGATGCGGCTTTAGGGCGGACGCGACAAGGCCGGCGCTATCTTCGCGGTTTGCCGGCGTTGCACAAAAAAGCGGATCTCTTCCTGGCGGTATCGGAGTTTATTGCCAAGCGCGCGGCGCTGCAACGCGGAGTCCCGGAAGATCGCATTCGCGTCCACTACATCGGGGTTGATGCTGAAAAATTTCAGCCTCCGGTTGTGTCCAAACGACAGCAGCAAGTCCTCTTCGTCGGCCGGCTGGTCGAAAAAAAGGGTTGCGAGTTTCTCATCAAGGCCATGGAGCAGGTGCAGCGTGAATTGCCGGAAGCCGAACTGATCGTGATTGGCGATGGGCCGCAACGACAGGAATTGGAGAACGAAGCGCGGCACACGCTGAAGAAATACCGGTTCATGGGCGTCCAGACGTCTGCCGTGGTTCAGGCCCAGATGCAGGAAGCGGCGTTGCTTTGCGTGCCCAGCGTGACCGCGTCGGACGGTGATTCCGAAGGCCTGCCAATCACGGTGTATGAAGCTCAGGCGTCGGGACTGCCGGTGGCAGCCTTCGCCAGCGCGGGAATTCCGGAAGCAATCACGCATGGCGAGACCGGTTTTCTGGCGCCGGAACGCGACTGGAAGCAACTTGCCGAGTACCTGGCATTGTTGCTGAAAAATGCAGGGTTGCGCGATCAATTCAGCCGGGATGCGCGGGAACAGATCGAACAAAAGTTCAATATTCGAAAGCAGACCGCGAGCCTCGAAAGAATCTATGAGGAAGTGATCGAGGGCTACGCGCGAAAGATTAAGTCTCTGGCGTAGAACGCGTCCGCTCCATAATGGAAAATATCCTTGTTACCGCAGTGATCCCTACCCGCAACCGACCGGATCTGGTACAGCGGGCCATCGCCAGCGTGCGGGCACAGGAGTATAAGCCGATCGATATCGTCGTGGTAATCGACGGCCCGGATGATGCCACACGTGAGGCTTTGGCGGCGATTGCCGATGATCGGCTGCGAGTGGTTGCCCTGGACAAAAGCGTGGGCGGTTCGGACGCGCGGAATACTGGGGTTCGCAATGCACGCAGCGAATGGATCGCTTTTCTAGATGACGATGACGAGTGGCTGCCGGGCAAGATTGAAAAGCAGCTGGCGTTGGCCGCGCAAGCTACCGAGCCATATCCGGTGATTTCCGGACAGCTGATCGCCAAAAGCCCCTACGGCGACTTTGTCTGGCCGCGAAGATTTCCTGGTGACGGAGAGCCAATCAGCGAGTACCTGTTCAACCGCAAAACATTTTTTCGCGGCGAAGGACAGATGCAAACGTCGATGTTGCTGACGCGGAAGTCGCTAATGGAATTGGTTCCGTTTACCAGCGGACTACGCAAGCATCAGGATTTCGATTGGTATTTGCGTGTGGCGCAAACTCCCGGCGCGCGATTCCATTTTGTGCCCGAGCCGCTAGTGAATTTGTATCTCGAAGAAGGTCGAGAATCGATCACCACCCGGCCGGACTGGAGATTTTCCCTGGATTGGCTGAAATCCAGCCGGGAACGCATGACGCGCCGCGCGTACGCCGGATTCATCTCCACGCAACTGGCGCCCGAAGCTTCGCTGCAAGGGGCTTGGGTGGCTGCACCGAAACTGTTATGGGAAATGTTCCGGCGTGGTAAACCGGATTACATGGACGTATCGATGTTCGCGGCGATGTGGCTGATGCGGCCTTCTTTCCGGCGCACGCTGCGCGCCTGGCGCCATCCTCACGCGGAAAACCAACTGGCATGAAAGTTCTGCAAATAACCCGGCAGTATTACCCGTCCACCGGAGGTCTCGAGTCCGCCGTGGAAGGTTTGAGCCACGCCGTGAAAGACGCGGGCCACGATGTCCGAATCGTTACGCTGAAAAAGATTTTCACTACGGGCGAGCGTGCTCCGGCCGAATCTTTGGTTGGCGGCCTGAACGTTTCGAGAATCAAGCACTGGGGCTGGCGGCGCTATCCGGTTGCACCGTCGATCCTAAGCCACATCAATGGCTCGGATCTGCTGCACATTCATGCCGTCGATTTCTTCGTGGATTTTTTGAGTCTGAGCCGGGGGTGGCATCGCCGCCCAATCGTTTTGAGCACGCACGGCGGCTTTTTTCATACCCAATGGCTGCCTTGGCTGAAGTCCGCATACTTTAGGACGATCACGCGACAGACTCTGAAGCACGTTGGCGCGGTCATCTGCGTCAGCGAGCATGACTATGAGATTTTTTCGACAATCGTGCCGAAGAACCAGCTGCATCTGGTGCGAAATGGCGCCTCAATCGATTCGTACTCGAACGTCAAAAAGAACATCACTCCGGGATTACTGGTCGGAATCGGCCGCGTTTCTTCGAATAAAGGAATCGATCGATTGATCCATGCGGTCGCCGAACTCCGCAAGACTCGTCCGGAAGTGCAGTTGGTCTGGGCCGGGCCCGACGAAGAAAACCGGATCGAAACGATGCGAACCATCGCGCAGGAAGCAGGAGTCAGTGACGCGGTGAGATTTACCGGACGTGTGGAAGCAGCCGAGCTCGAGCGTCTGCTGGCGCAAGCGAATCTCTTTGTTTCCGGTTCCTCATACGAGGGCTACGGACTTTCGACCATAGAAGCGATGAGCAGCGGCACCGTCCCGGTCGTGACCCGCGTGGGGATTCATCCGCAAGTGATTCGTGATGGGCAAAACGGATTCTTGGTGGATAGTGACGCGACGTCGTTGGCGAATGGGCTACGGCAGGCGCTGGATCTGAAATCAGGAGCGCTGGCCGCTATGGGCCAAGGCGCGAAGGAAGTTTCAGAGCAGTGCACTTGGCGTCATGCGGTGCAGGAGTACCTAGATATTTATAAGTCAGTGGTAACGAATTTTTCCCGGGCCTAAGCGATATGACGATCCAATTCAAAAACACGCCGAAGTTCCCGGGCAGATCTCGTGCATCACTGCCGAGAACCAAAGCAGGAGAGCGACGATGAGCACCTCCGGCTCCGGGCGAGCCTCCCAAAAAGCGATGACTCCGAGTCTCACGATTATCGGCACGCAGACGCTTCCGAACAATCAGGAGTTGAGCGCGGATCAGATTCGTTTCCTAAGCGAACAGGGTTACCTGAGCCTGAGCGCGATTACTACTCCGGAAGAAGTTCGCGAAATTCGAATGGCGCTACAGGAACTCTTCGACAAGAAAGCGGGCGAAAACGAAGGCGCAAATCTGGATTTCGTGGCCGGCGACGACCCGGAAGCGCCGAGGACTGCTCCGCAAATTCTGAATCCGGCGAACTACAGTCCGAAATTGCGCAAAACGGCGTGTTTCAAGAACGCGTTGAAAATTGCGAAGCAGGCCTTGGGCGACGATGCCCGATGTTTTTTCGATTTGAGCATCATGAAATTACCTCATGTGGGTGCGGCCACGCCATGGCATCAGGACGTGGCTTTTCGCGATCCGCGCTTCGAATATTCGGAAATGACGGTGTGGGTGGCGCTGCAGGACGTAACCGTCGAGGGCGGATGCCTGCGTTTTTTGCCATGCTCGAATACGCTTCCGGTGCTGCCGCACCACTCGGTAAATGACGATTCCACCTCTCACGCTTACGAGTGCGTCGGGACTTTCGAGGAGTCAGCGGCCGTGGCGTGTCCGCTCCCAGCGGGGGCTTGCACGGTTCATTTGCCTGGCACATTGCACAGCGCCGGGCCAAATACATCGACCACCGCGCGTTTCGCGTACATCATGGTGTTTGGCGTAGCGCCGAAGCCGGCGAAATCGCCCCAAGATTTTCCGTGGCTGGAGCAGAAGCAAACTCCGGCTCAAGCCAAAAAACGCCGATGGTTGCGGCGCGGCGGAATTTTTATCACCGTTTGGCGCAGGCTGCGGCGCGGCGACTTGACCAATTGGCAAACCGCCGTCTACGGACTAAAACGCATCGGGCGAATTTTGCGGCGCGGCGAATAACGCGAGGGCGAATGGCGGAAGATTACAATAATCCAACGACAACGGCCGGTCGGACCACTCGTGTGCTGGAATTTGCTCAGCACATTCACCTGCTGGGGCTCGATATCCATAATTTCACGATGGATGAAACGCTGCTGGCCATCGCCGAAATCGTCGAGCGACGAAAGTTTGCGTTCGCGGTGACGCCGAACGTCGACCACACCATGAAGCTGCGCAAAAACGCGAAATTCCGCGAGCTTTACGCGAAAGCCGGGTTGGTGGTCGCGGACGGCATGCCGCTGATCTGGGCGGCGAAGCTGCTCGGCACTCCGTTGAAGGAGAGGATCAGCGGTGCTGATCTCTTCGATCGCACTTGCGCCATGGCGGCGCAGAATGGATATTCCGTTTTTCTTTTGGGTGGCAGTCCGGGCGCCGCGCCGCTAGCCTGCGAAAAATTGCACAAGATGTTTCCGGATTTGAAAATCGCGGGTTGGGATTGCCCGCCGTACGGTTTTGCCAAAGACCTGGAGAAAAACAAAGCGATTCAGAAAAAGATACGGGATAGCGGCGCCGATATTCTGTTCGTGGGCCTCGGCGCGCCGCTACAGGAAGAATGGATGTGCGAGTACGGAGAAGGATCCGGCGCAGCATTTGCCATCGGCGTCGGCGTGTCCTTTAGCTTCATGGGCGGCGTGATCAAGCGAGCGCCGCTATGGATGCAGCGCAGCGGGCTCGAATGGTTGTGGCGGCTCTTAAAAGAACCGCGCCGGCTGTGGAAGCGTTACCTTGTCGAAGCGTTGCCCTTTTTCGGAATGTTGCTTCACGCCATGCTGAAGCGCACCGCCCCGCAGCGCCAGGCCTGACCGTCCTGCCCGATTCTCCCGCGAAAGTCCTGTTACTGCACAAATGGGCCAAAAATATCCGGCGCCGCAACCGGATGAGCGCCGCCGGCGCCCACTTCAGTCCAAACACTGGGAGCGAGTGTCACGGTTTGCGGCGCCGGCCGCGTCAGCGTGATCGTCAGCGGAGCGGTTCCGGGATTGAAAAAAACCGAATGTTTTTCGTGCATCGCGATCACGACGGCACCCGGCTGATTTGCGGAAAACTGAAGGTTATCAGAGTTGAAAGAAAGCAATCCCCAGGCCCCGACAAACACGTGGCTCCCGCCTACAGGCTGACGCACCAAAACGCCAGCCGCGTTCGCATCAATCTTTCCCGCTAACTCCGACCGGAATGAAAGCGCCGCTGAAGTCCCATCCTTCATGAAAGCAATTTCAGCCTTTTCCCGGGGTGTTTCCAGAGATTGGCCCCAGGCAGAAGCATTTCCGATTGGTAAGGGTTTCGAACGCAGATCCGGTGCCTGGCCGTTATAGGGATAAAGGAACGTGGCGAAAATCGCGGGCGCGTTCTGTTGTTTCCGGAAGCGCACGGTAGGAATAGGAGTGTGGTTGGCGGGCTTCCAGCCGAGTAAAGGAGTTTGCTGGCCCTGCACGATTTCAGTTTGCAGGCGATCGCGTTCGAGAGGGAACAGAGCGAGCTGCGCGCCGCCGGAATTATCACTGAACGCGGCTTGCGTGCGATTGTCGACATGTGCAGCGGGCGCATCCAATTGAAAATGGGCGTCGAAAGTGTGGTTGCCGCTGCCGTCGAGCGTATCGATCACGAGCGCATAATAAGGTCGTAGATAGATTACGCGACGCGTGTGCGAAACGGAAGAGTCAAGCGGTCCGACCCATTGCTGGGCCTGGAATCCGCTGCCGAGAACGTTGGCCTGATATCCGCCGTTGAAAGTGGCCGAGACGAAATCGAAAAGCGGTGAGGTCACCCAGGGATTGGTGACAGGGGTGAAAGAACCGGAACTGGGGCCTCGATGTTGGCCTTTGCCATCTACGATTACGCTGCTGTGTGCCGAGGTGCCGATGAAGAAGCGGCGCCAGTCCGAATGATCGTACACATACGTGCCGGGATCGAAGAGCAGGGTCTTGTTCCACGCGCGCATGGTGATTTCCAGCATGTCTTCATGTTCGTGTCCGATTCCTGCCGGTCCGCCGCGGAAAAATAGGAAAAGATCATTCGGCTGCCAGCCGCTGCGCATGGAATAAAATCCGGCATAAGGCAGCATCGTCGAATTAGGCAGCTGTGGCGGGCCTTGCACTTGTCCGGAATCGGCGCCGGCCGCGGCCCAACGCAGCAGTGGGTCATCCATCACTTTGGCTCCGCCCCTGGACGTCTTGAGGGCGTTCACCGGCGTCGAGTCATTAGTGGGAACGACTTCACCGTTCTGCGCCATCACGATGACGACGGCGCGGTACATCGAAAGAATTTTGTCGTGGAATTCGGACGGAATGGGAATGTTGTTGAGCTGGGCCAACTTCAGGGTGCCGAGAAAACCGTCGATCGCGACCATGTGATAGCTGGGCGTCAGTTCAGCTTCGAAGCCATCGGGTGGCACGGCGCGCTCCAGTTCTCGGGTCAGGCGGTCGAGTCCTGTCTGCCGCCAAGTGGCCGAATCTTTGAGTTCCGGGAAAAGAGTCCCGATGGTGAAGAGCCCGAAACTTTCCGAGGCTACGATATTTCCCGTAAGTTTTTGATCGCTCAAAGCTTTGGCGAGTAAGCCGGCATGATCCTGTACCATGCGCAAAAAAATCCAGTTCGCTTCCGGCGTGAACGACGGGCTATTTAAAAAATGATAGTAAGAGTAGGGCCATGAATCGGACATGCGAATTGACGCGTCCAGCGGCCGCCACAGCGGAGGCTTACCGTTGGCCACGTCGTGATTCATCGGGTTCTTGCGCGTGAAATCTTCAAGCTGATTGACCCATTCGCGGGCGTACTTTTCGTTTCGGGTTTTCCAGTAGGCGTCGGCAAGCTTGTTCCAGAATTGCGTGCGGCTAATCGCCGACCAGGTCCATTCGTCCGTGTAGGAAGGATCGCTTTTGGGCACGGGATTGTAGGTCCAATTGAAATCCGCGCCCATGTCCGCGCCGGCGGGTTTGAAATCGTGGAAGAAATTGCGAATGTAGTGGCGCGAAATTTCATCGCCGATTGGATCGGTGGCGGAGACGGCGCGGATCGGTTGGTCCGAGGGTTTTACGGTCCACTGGACGGGACTGGCGGTGCGACGGTAATCGAGGTAAGCGGCTTCGATAGTCTGCAGGTTTCCGCCCTGGACCGCCGCGGCGACTTTATCCATTCCGGGCGCGCTAAGATCGAGAGATGCGATCGCCTGTTGATCGGATGTAACCGGGCCGGGCGCCGAATTCTGCGCTTCGCTCGGCAATGCAACAGCACAAATCAATAAAAGCGACAGGAAAAAAGTTTTCCGGTTGTTGCGCATGTGCACCTCGAACCATCATTTCAGCATAACGACGGTCGAAAATATACGGCCGCGTCCGAGGTATTTGAAATCAAACACGCAGGCTTTTCACTGCCGCGTGAGTGTTGGAGAATGAACGCAATGGCATCCCGCGGAATTCTGACGCTGGCATTCGGTAAGCCCAAATTCATCGAGATGGCCAAGGCGCTGGCCTGGTCGCTGAATTTGCACGTGCCGACTGTCCCGCGCGCGATCGTCACGGATTCGAACGACGCCGAGCTTGCCGGCCTTTTTGGGCAACGAATCGATTACCGCCCGGAATATGGCTCGAACGTGCGGCAGAAGATGTACATCGATCAGTACAGCCCGTTCGATGAAACATTATTCATAGATAGCGACTCTCTGGTGGTGCGCAGCCTGGATTCCTTCTGGAAGGTCTTTGCTGAGGTACCTTTTGGCACCAGCGGCGATCGCTTGCTCCGCGCTGGAGAGACGGACGCATTCCTCGACGTGGATTATCTGCTGAACCGGTTCGGCTTCGACAGCCTGCCTAAATTCAATGGGGGCATCTATTATTTCAAACGCAATGCCGAGTCTGCGGCACTATTCGCCACGGCCCGGGACTTGATGGCCAAGTCCGCAGAGTTCAAATTCAAGGAATTTCGAAATGACGGTCCGAATGACGAAGCATTATATTCAGTCGCGATGGCGATTCACGGGTTGAAGCTGATCGACATGGGTAACGTTGGAATGTGGACGCCGATCAATGCCGAAAGTCCGCTGACCGTAGACATTCCGCACGGCATCTGCACATTCGTGAAGAAGGGTCGCCAGGTTACACCGGACGTCATTCATTTCGCGGGCTTCACTGGCAGCTTTATTTATTTGCGGGAATGTTCGAAGCTAAAAAGGCTGGCACACGGAAAAGGCGGCGAGCTGTCTCCGGTCGAGGCGATGACGCTGCGAATGGAAGCCGCCAAAGCCTGGAAACAGGAAACATCGGCGACGCTGCGAAGACGGATCAAGAAAATGGTCAGCGCCGGCTGAATCCCGCTGCTCGACCAACCTCGCAAGTCACCTAGCACGCTCCCCGGCAAAAACCCTCCCGTACGTTCCAGCGCTCCAAAGTCCTTGCATCACTGAGATCCTCGTTTACTCGTGCCGTAGCGCGATCATGGGATCGGTGCGCATGGCGCGCCGCGCCGGAATATATCCGGCCATAATCGCGATGGACGCGAGCACGACCGCGACGCCGATGATTGTTATCGGATCATTTGGCGAGACGTTGAAGAGCATATGGCCGAGCAACCGGGAAGCAGCCATGGCGCAAGGGACTCCGAACGCCAGTCCCACAACTGCGATGAGGAAGGTTTCCTGCAACACCATCCTTAGTATTGCGCGGCGTGAAGCCCCCAAAGCGACGCGAATCCCGATTTCCTGGCTGCGGCACGAAACCGAATAAGAAATCACGCCGAAAATTCCAATCGCCGCCAAAACAAGAGCCATCGCGGCAAATAGCGCGAGCAACGCGGTCCGAAACCGCGGTTGCGCCACGGATTCCTCTACAACAATCGACATTTGCGCCACGTCGCTCACCGGCAGGTCTTTGTCGATTTTCGCAACTTCTTGGCGAATGGCTGCCGTCACGCCGGCCGGGTTCAGCGTGCTTTTCACTACCACTCCAACGCCAGGGAAA
This sequence comes from uncultured Acidobacteriota bacterium, assembly GCA_963711325.1. Taxonomy (GTDB): domain Bacteria; phylum Acidobacteriota; class Terriglobia; order Acidiferrales; family UBA7541; genus Palsa-295. The sequence continues at coordinate 199,420 of CAVQDR010000004.1, forward strand.
GGCGCCTGCGCGTAAGGCACGTACATCATCGGCCCCGGATCCTCGCCGAGCGAAACATCGCGAACGTCTCCGACGATTCCTACAATTTCTCGCGGCGCGTCGCCATCAGGAGGAAATCCAAAAATCAGGCGCTTCCCAATCGGATGCTCGTTCGAGAAATAAGTCCGTGCCATCGCGCTATTGATGAGCGCCACACGCGGCGCGGAAAAAATATCGTGCTGATCGAATAATCGCCCGCGCATCAGCGGAATTGACATCAGGTGAAAATAATCCGGACTGACCGAAACGTAATTCGCGGTCGGAGAGGAACTAGCCGGTAATTGCGGCCTGCCCTCGATATCGAACGCCAGGTTTACCTGGCCATCGGCGAGCGGCACGGGAATCGCGACTGCCGAATCCTGTAAGCCGGGCTGGGCCTTGATTCCGGCAAGCAAGTTTTCCGCGAAGGAAGACCACTGCTGTGGAGTCGTGTACTGCGCGCGAGGAAGCGATATATCGGCCTTCACGATATTTTGAACTTGAAATCCCGGATTCACCGCCGTAAGCGCCGCGAAACTCCGGATCAACAACCCTGCAGAGACCAGCAAGACCATCGCCAGCGCAATTTCAGCGGCGGCTAGAAAACTGCGGGCGCGTCGGCCGCCACTGCTCTGTCCCGAACGTCCGCCTCCTTCGCGAAGGCTGCTCTGCAGGCTCGAATTCGCCATGTATAAGGCGGGAACGAGTCCGACGGCAGCACTTGCGAAGGCGGAAAGCAAAAATGCAAAAGCTAGAACGAAATGGTCGACGCGAATCTGATTGACCTGAGGCAGGCTTGCGGGCAGAAACGAACTAAGGCCGCGCACTCCCGCGAACGCCAGGAAAATCCCGGCCACGCCTCCTAGCAGGCTAAGAACCGCGGTTTCGCTTAATAGTTGGCGAATAATCCGGGCGCGCCCAGCTCCCAACGTGGTTCGAAGCGCGATTTCCTTCGCGCGAGATGTGGCCCGCGCAAGCAGAAGGTTGGCGATATTCGCGCAGGCGATGACCAGCACCAGACCGACGGCGCCCAGCAGCACCAGCAGCGCCGATTTCACATCCCCGACAATCATTTCCCGCAGCGGAATCATCCGGAATTCCCAGCCGTCGTTCTCCGCCGGAAATTCCTCTGCCAACCGCGCACTCAGCGCGCGCAATTCCGCTTGCGCCTGGACCGTCGAGACGCCTGGCTTCAGACGCGCGGTAACTTGGAGCCAGTGGCCGCCTCGCCGGGCCAGCCAGCTTCCGAACAAAGGATCTTGCGGGAGCGGGATCCAAATCTGTTCGTTCTTCGCCAGCAGCGGAAATCGAAACTCGGCAGGAATCACGCCAACGATTGTGAACGATCGTTTGTCCAGGTCGATCGCCGTGCCGATCACGCCTGGATCGGCGTTAAATGAACTCCTCCACAAACCTTCGCTCAAGATCACCACGGCCGGCGCGCCAATTCTTCCGTCTTCAGGCAAAAACACGCGTCCTGCTATCGGACTCTCGTCGAAGACCGAGAAAAAATCCGAAGTCACCACGGAAGTACTCACCACCTGCGGCTCGCCTCGGCCCGTAAGCGTTAATTCGTGCTCTTGGGCTCCCGCCACGCCACTGAAAATTCGGTTCTGCTCTCGAAGATCGGAAAAGTTCGGGAAAGAGAAGCCGGTTTTCACCGATTCGTCGCGTGATTTCTGTTGTCCGACGTTGAAGAGTTGCTCGGCGTGCGGGTAGGGTAGAGGTTTCAGCAGGATTGCATACACCACGCTGAAAATGGCAGTGTTGGCGCCAATCCCGAGTGCCAAAGTTAGAATTGCGACAGCCGCAAAGCCGGGAGCCTTGCGTAGCGTTCGGAGCGCATAGCGGGCGTCTTGCAAAAGAGTTTCGAGAAAGTGAACGCCCAACGCTGCACGGCATTCCTCTTTGAATTTTTGATATCCGCCAAATTCCAGGCGGGCTCTTCGTTCTGCATCGCCGGGGCGGAGCCCTTCGCCGATCAGATCTTCGGCGCGATTGCGGATGTGCGCGGCGAGCGCCTCATCCATTTCGCGCTCCACTGCGGAACGCCGAAACAAACTGGATGCGAAGATGCGAAACGACCGCGGCCAATTCACAGCTGCTCCCCCCGCGCTATCAATCGTCCTCCTAAGACTGTTAGGAGGCTAGCCAGACTCTCCTAAGTTGTCAAGGGGTAGCTCGCCAGGGAATCACGTCGACGCATGTTAGGACGCGCTGCAAGAGTCCGAACGGGCGCATCTTCACGGTCCGGAAGCCTGAAACAGACGTTCAGATTGTTGGGTGCATCAGACTATCGAACTGGTAGGTAAGCAGCCTGCTGTAAACGAAACTGCAGCAAAGTTTCGCTGGGCACATTCACCGATTTGCCTTTTTGCGCCACGGACGCAACACCTCCGACCGTCGCTCCGATCGCCGCTCCCTTTCCCGCGTTGCCCGCAATGCCGCCGATCGCCGCGCCCAGGCCAGCGCCGCCCAATAATCGCTTCGCCGTTCGCTTTCCACTTCCGCTGCCTTTTACTTCGTACTCATTTGTGAGCAGCGGATACGAAGTTCCGCCAACTACAATGCTCGTGAGTTCGAGCTGCAGCTCGGAAGAACCGGTGGCGCGACCTGCCTGTTTTGACTCAGCAAGCTGGCCATAAACGGTATTTCCCCTGGGTACCACAATCGTGTCGCCGATCATCAGGTTGGTCTCAAGAGTCGCGGTGAACAGCGACCCCGTCGGATTCTTACTTGAGTCCACGGTATCGAGCATCCGCACGAGCAGCGTGGTTCCCGCCGGAACAGTATACATCTTTTTTTGTGGGGCCGGCACGGGCCGTGCCACAGCCCCGGCACTGAACGCGATGATAATTCCGGCCAAAAGAACCGTGGGTAGAGCTGCGTAGCTGCGCGTCATGATTCTCCTCGCGAGTTTCATTAGGAGCCTACGACCGGTAGTGCGGACGCAATTTGAAGGTCAATGACGAGCAGCAACTGATATTCCACCTGCAAGAAACGCGCCGCGGTGACCGCGCCCAGACTCTGCTTCATCATTCCGTAATACTTCGCCAAAAGTTCCGCCCGCTGTTTCTGATACGCAATGGAATTTTGAATCAGTTCGTCCGCTTTTGCATCGGTCAGGTCGTTATACGAGTCGGAATACTCCTTGATGTTCGCGATACGCAAATCATTGATCTTGGTCAGTTCGGCATCGTAGTCGCGATAGATCGGCCAAAACTTGGCGGCCTGATCCGGGTCGAGCTGCATGACGTCGGCCATGACCTCCGACTTTTGCGAACGGACGTCCTTGCGCAAAAGTTTGATGTAGGCATCCAGGTTTTGCGCATTCGGCGATGCCGCCTTGCCCGCAGCCTTTGGTGTCGCTGCGGTCTTTTCCTGCGCGCGCGATGCAGGAACGAAGGCGAAGAATGAAAGTATGGCTATTGCCACTACATATCTCTTAATCACCGCAACCTCCAGGAAATCATTTGAAGCGGTTTTACTGTCGGCGACTTAGCCGACCCAGGAGACTCGGCGATGACCTTGTCGCGCCCGGGCCGGTTATCGCAAATCCTCGGCGACGTTTTATCACGTTGCCGTGGTAATCATCAATCGCAAGGTTCGCCACGCTCCTCGTAACGAGGAAAGCGTGGTCTAGTTAAATTTTCGACATGACACTCAATGCGCTGCTGCTATCGCACCAGCGTTAAAGTCTCTGGTAGTTGGAATTAGTTGTGGTTACGACGAGTTCCTTGGCGGTGGCGGTAAGAACGGTTTGCTCCGTATAACTCGGTCCACCCGGAATGGTCGCCATCAGAGCTTTCAACGTCACCGCATCTTTGGCGTCGCCCATGTATGTGCTGATATCCAGGGCAACAACCTTTTTGGCTGCCGGGTCGTAAGTAAGAATCATCTTGTCGCCCGGCACGGCGTAGTCGGTGAAAGTCAAGTTCAGCATGCCGCCCGCTGGATTCAGCGTTACCTTGCCGGCCGCGAAAGCTTGCTGCATTTTTTCTGGATTCGGCGGGACATACAGAGCCAGAAGAGCCTTCACGTCGCCCATATAGTCCTTCATCTCTTCTTTTTTCTTGGCGATCACCCGTTGCTTCATTCTGCCGCCGCTCGGAGGAGGAGGCGGGGCGCCGATTGGTGTTTTCTGGATTTGGCCGTCGGGGCCGTACTGGCATTGATTTTGCGTGGGAGGCTTGGCGTCACCCTTGAGCGTGAGCTGCGTCGTTTCCTGCCACTGATACTGGTGCAGCATCTGGTTGTTCAGCGCCGCGGCCTGTTTTACTTCTGCAAGTTTCGCTTGCAGCTCCGGGTTCTGCGCGAATGCCGGCGCCACGCTCACCAACGCCACCGCGGCGGTGAGCAACCAGCGGCGCCCTGCACGTACATTTGCGAAACGGATGCGTTCACTCCACGTGTTTCCTGCGGCTCGGCTGTTCATTCGAGATCTCCTTGTTCCAATCTTCTCGCTACCTTCTACGTCCGCCGCTACCAGCAACGTAGCTGCGTCCCTCACCACCGAGCTTTGCTGCGCATATCCGGCTTACTTCAAACTGATACTAACTCCGAACATGACGCCAGACGTGACGATATCCGCGAATCCATTGCCGGTGACATAGTTCACGGCCAGATATCGGTAACCGGCTTGGAGAGCAATCGCAGGCTTGATCCGGTATCCCAGAAGACCCACAACCTGATAATCGAGCTGAGAACCCGTGCCCCATCCGCCAACGTCACCCGCAACCGTAACATCAATCTTCGGAGTGAGGATTCCGGTGATACGTCCGCCCACTAGAGGATCGACCCAGTTCTGCGAACCCGAGTAATTCAGCGAGTTGGTGGTGAAGTTTACGTTGGTCCCAAGATGCCAGTAGCGGAATCCGGCAAGCCCGTCGATTTTTAGCCGCTCATTGTCGATGACCCGGTATCCGACTTTTTGCGTCAAAATGAATTCATCGCCCCGCAGGTTCGCCACGCTACCCAGATTCGTCAGCACATGGTCCTCGCCCAGCCGAACCCAAAAAACATCGAGCGGCATCACGATGCGCTTGTACCGGGGCTCCACGGTGCCCATCAATCCAAACCGGAAATGAGAAAGCAAGTCGCCGGCGCTTACGTGAATCGATGTTTCCCTGCCGGCAATGCCGATGCCGCCGTGCACCCCGGGAAACCACAGATAGGGAGAAACGGTAAGATGCCAATTGCTGCTCGATGCCGAGGCATCCGTGGCCGGCGAGGCAGGAAGAAGTCCCGTCGCACTTACGGGCTGATCTGATGGTTGGTCCGCGCTTGGCTCGGCGCTCACCGCAAGCGGTGTGGTGCTGGCACTCAAAACATTCGAACTTGAAAAATCAGTGGCCGCGACGTTGGGCAAAGCCTGGGAAGTCGCCGGAGTTGCTATCTGAGCCTGGGATGCGCCGGCTGTGGCGAGCACTAAGCCGAGAATTGCAGCGGAAAATTTAAACTTGCTGGTTGCGTTCAAGGAAACTCCTCCATCTGTCCCATGCTGACGTGCGAGCAAAAGGCTCACAGATGGTCTTATTTTGCCTTTCGTACCGTAGGCAGGTAATTGTCAAAAGTGACAGTCTCAAGGTGGGCCGGAACCAGGGCGCATCTCCGATACGCAACTCTATGGAGTCACCCTGGTCCAAACTTTGACGGCCACCCAGTGACCCTGGGGCGAAGGATGCCGTGAGGGGTGTCTAGACGGATGGCGCACTACATCGCGATGATTTTGTCGCTACGACCCAAAAAACTCCGGACCGTTTCTAAATCAGCAGCGCAAGACCCTCAGTCGCTATTTTTTGAGAGCGATAGGAGGCCCGCTGACTCGCTTCACTTTCAAATCCACCGTAACTTCGACGCGGTCAGCGATTTTTATGAAAGGGATGCCGCTGTTCATACCGTAGTCTTTCCGGTCGAACGCCATGGTGCCGGCGATGGTTCCCGATCCCGTCCCCGCGCCCTCAACCGTCAGCGTCAGGGTCTCCTGTTTGGTTACGCCGCGAATTGTAAAGTCGCCCAGCACATCAAAGGTCGTAGGGCTCGTTTGCGTAATCGTCTTGGAGTGAAACGTGATCAGCGGATCCTTCTCGACATCGAAGAAATCCTTGCTCTTCAGTTTTCCGTCCTTCATGCCGCTTCCCGTGTTCACGGTAGCTGCTTGAATCTTGATATCCAGGACGCCGGTGTTAATGTCCGTCGATGTGAACGTGAGCGTGGCGTCCCATTTCTGGAAATCACCTTGGATTGGAACTGAGGCCTTTACCGCAAACGTCACCGTGCTCTTCCCGGGAGTAATCGCAAACACGGGCGCCTGGGCCTGGGCCACCGGCGAAAAAAGAACCGCAGCGAATGCGCAAAGTGCAGCCAATTTGAGGCCGACGCGTACTTTACTTTTTCTCTGAATCATCATTTCATCTCCGTCGTTCGATGCCTGCTCGATCCAGTTTCGTCAGCCGACCGCCAATTCCTATGCGGGATACTTCTTGAACATTTTGGCCACGGCCTTGTCCAGTAATTGCATGTTTTTCTGCGAATTTTTCTGGTTGAGTGTACCCTGCGCGACCCCGCGCCAGACCATTTGTTTCGTTTTCACGTCAAAAATGTCGACGACCAGCGTGCCGATTACATTCTGCTCCGGGGTGATGGTGCCCATTCCGCCTCCGAATCCGCGCATGCCCATCGCGGTGTAGGAGGTTTCGGTCTTCATCCCGCCGTTTCCGAATACCAGTAGGTCCGGATTCTCGGTGTCTTGCACCAGCTTCAGACCCTTAGCCTGCATTTGCGTGTTGATTTGGGCCTGAGCTTCTTGCGCCATGATCGGGCTGGCGATCTGATTGGGATTTTGCTGCTTGCCCCAAGCGTAGGTGTGATACGAGGAAAAATTCCCCGACGGACTCGAAGTGACGTAGACATCCTGTGCTGCCGCTACCGAACACATGAAGCAGACCACAGCTACCAGCATTAAAATCTTGACTCTCATTTCGTCTCCCTTTGCCGCGCAGTTCCCGTCAACCGCGAACGTTGCGAAGGGCGGCCCTCGCGAGCCGCCCTCCTTCCTGTTAGTTGCTGGCGCCTTTGCTCGCCGCTTCCGCCTGGGCCATCTTAGAGGCCATTTCGGCCTTCAGTGCATCCAGATTGGGCCACCAGAGCGGCTAAAGCCCAAACAATTCTTCCCATACTCTTCATACGTGTTCTCAGCTTCTTTCCCACTTCGTGGGGTAAGTCGACGTTGACCGCTGGTTCGAAATTTCCGGCATCTTGAACGCAGTACGTCAGGGTTGCAACTGTCAGAAGTAACAGGACGACTGCGGTCTATTCGGGGTGTGCCAGCAGGGCATTGACGGTCCACTCGAGCCGTCCATTGTTACTTCTGACAGTTGTGCCCCATAACTGGCAGGCCTATCGTGTTGCGCAACGTCTGGCTTTGTCGCCAGCCAACCACGGCTTTTGGCGAAGTGTCCCGTGAATTTGGCGATTCGGGGAGAACTCCGCGCCACAGCCATAACAGTCTTCGGCATCCGCCGCTCGCCGGTATCGCGGTAAAGGGAGAAATTGAAATGCGACAAATGAAGAGACCAAGTTCACGCGTTACGATGGTTGCCATCTGTGCGTTAATGCTCGCCGGGCTGCTTACAGTAGGTATCGGTACCGCTTTTTCTCGAGATAAGTACGAAGCGATTGAGGCGCAGGCCTTCGGCACCGGCACGCAGCTGGGCCAGAATATCGGAGTGACGCTGAACATTTATGAATTCTCAACGCCGGCGGACCGCCAGCTCTTGGTTCAAGCTTTTGAAAAGGGCCAGAGTCAGGGACTATCCAACGCCCTGCAGAAGATGCGGGCGGTGGGCCACGTCGAGATAACCGGAACACTCGGATACGACTGCTCCTACATTAAAATGACTCAAACTCCAATCGGCCGGAAAATTGTTTTTGTGACCAATCGCCAGATTAGCTTTGCCGAAGCTTGGACCGACAGCCGAACGATGTCTTACGATTTGACGGCTGGCTCCATCGAGATAAACGATCAGGACAAAAGCAAGAGCACCGGGGTGCTATACCCATTGGCGCAGCTCGTCCTCGACAAAGACGGGCAATTGAAGTTGGAGTTGAATCAGAACCCGTGGAAACTCACTGACATTCTGGATTGGAAGGGAACGCCGGGCGTCAACTAATTGGCAGTCCTAGCTGGCGGTAATAGTTAAGACGAATTATCTGTGCAAGCGCACCTAAGGTGTTGCCCACGCCTGGTCGTCGACGTTTGTTGCCGCGGGTTTTTCAGGAGGGTGCACTTCGCGGAACCAATTATCCGCGAGCTAAGGCGTTTCCTGATCGTTCGAAAAGCATGAGGTAAACTCGCGGCCGGCCAGCGCTTCCTCCATTGCCGGAATCAAGTCGGAGTCCATTCGAGCCTTCACCACGTAGCCCAGGCCGCCCGCGGCTTGGCAGGCTTTTAGAATGTCGACATCCTCGTGAACGGTCAAAAATACGATCGGGGCGTGGTTGCCTTGGCGCTTCAGTTCCGTGGCGACCTCAATCCCGCTCATCCCCGGCATCGAAATATCCAGCACCACCGCATCCGGATGAAGGCGAGACGAGGCATCCAAGGCCGACGCCCCGTCGGCTACTTGGGCCACGATATCAAATGAGCTTTCTAAAAGGCCGACAACCGTGGCCCGTACCAGCGGCAGATCATCCGCCACCAGTACCCGTTTTCGAATCATTTCCATTCCTCGGATCCACACCGTTGATTGTCTTCGTGAAGTTGATGGGCCGGCCAGGACGCCAAACAAAATCGCCTTGCAGCGATACACAACGACCCTAGCTATCGTGGGGCTGGGATGGGCAAGCGGATAGTGGCAAAACTAACAGAGAGACTGCTGCGTGCGGGTTTCGCCTAGACCGAGATGATCCCCTGCTTGATCGCGTATTGAATCAGTTCGGCGTTGCTTTTGATTTGCAGAAGCGCCATTACCCCGTATTTGTGGGAGGCGACCGTTCGAGGCGTAATGTTCAGTATGTCGGCGACGGCCTTCATGCTTCGGCCTTCGGCCAGCAGTTGAATCACCTCGCGCTGCCGCGCGGTAGGTTTTGGCGACTGCTTTCGATCTTCCGGATCTCTCAAAGAGATAGCCTTGAGCCCTGCCGCAGCTTCCGGCGATACGTACGTTCCGCCGCGAAGCGCTGTCGCGATTGCATCCGTTAACTCAAAAGCAGCCGCCCGTTTCAAAAGGAATGCCGAGGCTCCGGCGCGAAAAGCTTCACCTACCAGATACGGATCTTCATTCATCGTCATGAAAATCAGTTTCACCGCAGGCATTTTTTGCCTCAGTTTTCTGGCGGCATCGAGCCCGTTCAGCCTGGGCATGGCGATATCCAACACAACGATTTCCGGTTGAAGCCGCTCGGCCTCTTCCACCAGCGACTGTCCGTCAAATGCCGTGCCCACCACCTCGAACTCCGGCTCCAGCATGCTTTTTAGGGCGTCTGCCAACAAACGATGATCGTCGGCCAATAACACTCGTGCGCGCTTCATTTCTATCCTCCGGAAGTCTGTGCTCTCACTTGTATCGGTATGGCCGCAACGGCCAGCGGCACCGTCGCCAGAATCTCTGTCCCCGCACCGGGAGCGGATCGCACTGAGAAAGTGCCGCCAACCAGCCGCAAGCGCTCGCGCATGCTGACTAAGCCAATTCCCGCGTCGGCCATCCTCAAAGCCGGGTCGAAACCCACGCCGGTATCCGTAATCCTCAACTGTGTCTCGTCCGCGGCGTGGCGAAGTTCAACCTCGGCACGCGTTGCCTCGCTGTATTTGACCACATTGCTCAAAGCTTCCTGCGCGATTCGAAATAGACACAACGACACATCTTTGGGCATTTCGGTGGCGGCGCCCTGTTCGCTAAATTCGAGCCGGATCACGTATTTCTCGGCGAGCTCGCCGCAAAGGCCCCGGAGAGTCGGTGCAAGGCCTACGTGCTCAAGTTTGCTGGAATGTAGCTGATGCGAGAGCCGATGCACGTCTGACGAAATTTCCTTGGTCTGTTCCCAAAGTGCCCGGGTCAGCAGTCGTTGCTCTTCCTCGGACTCTGGACGCTTTTTCCAAAGACGCCCGAGTCCAATGCTGAGCAAAGCCAGCCGCTGGCTAAAATCGTCGTGAAGATCTCGCGCGATCCGCGTCCGTTCCGCTTCCTGGCCGGCGATCAAACGTCCGCTCAATTCTTCCAGCGATTTTTCAGACGATTTTCGTTCGGTGATATCCACGCATGACCCGATGTAACCCATGAAAGTTCCACCGCTGCCGATTCGGGGAACGCCAATATCCACCAGCCAACGATAGTCGCCGTCGCGGTGGCGGAGCCGGTATTCCATCCGAAAATCTTTCCGCGCTGCGAAGGCATCCGCGAAGGTCTTTACGCAGTTCTCGACGTCCTGCGGGTGCACGCCGTCGACCCATCCGCTTCCTAACTCGAGTTCGGTAGGTCGTCCGGTAAAATCCAGCCACGTTTGATTAACAAACGTGCATTGCTTGTCCGTGCCGGCCATCCACATCAACACCGGCGCCGAGTCCGCCATCCGCCGAAATCGCTCTTCGGTTTCCAACAGAGCCGCCCCCGACCTTGTCAACTCCGCATTACTGACCATTAACGATCGCTCGGTGCGCTTTCTTCGAGACTTCTGTTGTAGCATCCCGACAATCAGAAACAATTGCGCCGCCAACAGTAGAACCGCGGCAATGATGTAATACTTGTAGAGTTCCCAGGCGTTCGGCTGGCGGTCGAGTACCACGCTTTCCGCAGGCAGCGCCGATTCCGCAATCTTCCACCGCCGAAGCTGACGCCAGTCGAAGATATAAACATTGGGCACCGTCAAATCCTGCCCACGGCCGCCGTCGAGAACGTATAAAGCCATTTGACCGCCAACTTCGCCGATCTTGGCAAAGCTCGTCACGTACCCGCCCACCGCCCCAGTTCCGATCATGCTGTCCGTGACGACGTATACCGGCGCGGCGGATTTTGCCGCGATTTCGGCTACGACTTTCCCGGGGATTAACGGGTGTCCGTGCTCGTCCTTGGACAAGGCGGTGTAGATGACGATCGACTCGGTTTTGAGCGCGGCGAGTTGTTCGCAAATCGCGGCCACCGATGGGCCCGTCAAGTAGGTGACGGGAATACCGCCGGCAGATGCAGGATAAGTGGTTTGTAACTGGTTCAGGACCGAACTGCCGCTGCCCTTGGCTCCATCCCCGATCACGAAGATGCGCCGCGCGCCAGGCTGAAGCCGGCGCGCCACTTCCAAGGTTCCCTGCCCGTCAAGGTTGATCCACAACGATCCCGCGATATTGGAGGTTCGCGGAACGTCCGTGGGTTTGTGCGACGGATCAGCACTGAGCGACAGCAAAGGCACCTGAGGAAACAAATTCAGCGGAACGTTCCCGACAGCAATGACTAAATCGAGTTCAGAATTCGCGTACTTTTGCTGAACCAAACTTCCTTGAGCGGCCCGAAGCTCGGGACTCGCGAAATGCGCGAGATCTAGATGCTCCGCGAACGTGATAATTCCTTCAGGGGCGCCGCCGCGAAGCTCAGCCTGCAGGTTTTCGTAAATCAGCCGAAACGCCGGCCAGGTTACGTCTTCCTCCATCAGGATGAGAACCCGCTTGGCTTCGGTCGGCCGGGAACCTTTTGGCGAAGCCTGCTGGCCGAGGGTGACGGTCGGAAGGAGCAAAAAGACGCACACAGCGAAGGCAACCGGCGAGACGGACGCGCGTCTTCGAGTACACGTCGGGGCAAAGCCCCGCGCGCAGGGACTAAAAGACGGCGAAACTGATGTTACTCGCATGATGTTCGATGCGGCCAACTCAGCGGCCCGGGCCATTCAAATGGTGCGGTTGGGGCACACTTTAGCACCGGCGGGTACTTTTCGGTCAAGTGTTTGTCACTGTGGCCTTCAGACGGCCCCGGTGCCTAAAAAAGCGCCTTCCCGGCACTGTTGTTTTTGACACTTCCCTTTGCGCTGGTTTCCGGCAATCATGCGCACTTCATGTATTCGCAAGATTACGGAGATGGGAGCGTTCGATGAATGCCGATGCTGCGAAGCCAGTGACACTGAAACAAAAGGCCATCCACGAGGGCCAGGAATTTGCCGGCATCGCCCTGTATCTCGCTTTCTTTTTCTGCGCGATCACGGCCTATAGCTCGATTCTGCTGAATCAGTTTCATGATTCGCCGTTCAAATACTCCGCGGCGATCATCAATGCCCTAATCATCGCCAAGGTGATCCTCATCGGTGAATACGCGCATCTGGGAAAACGGCACGAGAGCAAGCCCTTGCTCCAATCCGCCATTTATAAGGCGGTGATGTTCAGCATTTTGGTTTTCGCCTTTCATGTCGTGGAAGAAATAATCAAAGCACTGATCCACCACGAACCGATTATGTTGACGTTCCACAACATGCGGCTCGACGAATTGGTCAGCCGTACGATCATCGTGTTTTGCACCTTCGTGCCCCTGTTCGCCTTTAGAGAATTAGCCCGGGTATTGGGCGAAGGCGAGTTCCGCCGCCTGATTTTCAAGCCGGCCAAGCCAGAATCCGTCCCTACCGCCGGCGAAGCGTGAGTTACACGACCGCCTCGCTTCAGAATTGAGGGTTCAGGATCGCGCCGAGTAGTGCCAGCCGCCGAGCAAATGTGCTCATGGTAGATAAGCGAGAGCCCGGGGAAGTGCGCTTAGGCTTCTAACTCGTGTCCGAACAAACCCACGCTGGATCGAACGCACCTAAACTTGAAGTTGGACGCGTCGAAGGACTCACTGTAAACTTTCGAGAGTATATTCCCTTGCACCGTGTGGGCGTGTAGCTCAGCTGGGAGAGCACCTGCTTTGCAAGCAGGGGGTCACCGGTTCGATCCCGGTCACGTCCACCAAAAATTCCCTTACCTCTATTTAAATGCCGCCGTTTCCTTCGCAGGTTGACTTGTCGACGGTGCGGATGAGAACAGCGCGGACAGCCCCTCCACCAATGTCGGATGGGCCAGAATCTCATCCCGCAGTGCGGTGTACGGAAGCTTCGCGCTCATGGCAATCTGCACCGCCGTCATGATTTCTCCCGCTCCGACGCCGATTACCGTGAATCCCAAAGTCCTATCGCTTTCGAGCTCCACAAGAGCCTTCATGAAACCCCGCGTCTCGCCCAGCGTGCGAGCGCGAAGAACGGCGTCCATTGGAACTTTAAATAGCCGATAACCGGTGCCTCGCGCTTTGGCCTCGTTTTCACTAAGTCCCACCCGCGCCAATTCCGGGTCGGTAAAAAGACAGAAGGGAATCTGCCGGCCCGTCGTCACCCGCGTGCCACCGGTAAGGCTGCTGTGCACGACACGAAAATCATCAATGCTCACGTGCGTAAACTGCGGGCTCCCGGCTGCCTCGCCAATCGCCCAGACCCCAGGCGCGGTTGTTTGATGCCGTTCATTCACTTTGATATATCCGCTATTTGTGACCTCAATTCCGGCCTGCTCCAGTCCGATGCCGCCAGTATTCGGTACGCGGCCGAGCGCAACGAGTAAGTCGGTGCCGTTCAGCGTTTTCGTTTCCCCATCTTTTTCGATAAGGATCTCGACCGAGGCCCCCGACTTCCCTGAAACGCGTTTCACTTTCGCGCTCATTACCAGTTCGATGCCCTCGTCGACGAACAACTCTTGCAGCGTCTCCGACACATCTCGGTCTTCTCTGGGTAGCAGACGGTCATTGACCTCGACCACCGTCACCCCGCTTCCGAATCGCCGCATCGCTTGCGAGAATTCCAGTCCGATGTAACCTCCGCCAATCACGATAAGGTGTTCCGGAACTCGATCGAGTTCCAGCGCCTCGACATGCGTAAGCGGCTGCGCTTCAGCGAGGCCCGGAATCGTTCCCAGCGCTGCATGTGTGCCGGTGCTGACAATCACATTCGTCCCGCGAAGCCGGCGCGTTTTTCCGTCAGCAAGCGTAACTTCTAGAGTCTTGGCACCGATAAATCGCCCAGAACCAAAAATCAACTCCGCTCCCGTTTTTCGGTAGTTCTCGAGGTATACGTCGTTCAGAGCCGACACCATGTTGCGTTTGCGGGTCCGCACCACGGACATGTCCACGCTGAAGTCGGGTTGAGCGATGCCGAATTCTTCACTCTTACGGACATACGAGGCTACCTGGGCGCTGTGGATTATATTTTTGCTGGGCAGGCAGGCGATGTTGGGGCACGACCCACCGATGTATTTGCGGTCGATGACGGCGACCCGTTGTCCTTCGCCGGCAAATGTCCACGCGGCGATCGTGGACCCCGTTCCTCCGCCGAGAATTACTAAATCGAATTCCTCGGTGGGCGAGTCTGCAAGCCTCTCAGCTTTTGCGGTGGTTTCGGGGTACGCCATGTAATTTTCCTTTCTAAGTTTCAGATGTCTTGTCAGCGCACGGATCAACTATGTTGAAAGAGTTTTTCGTGCGGCTTCCAAAATTACTTCGGTCACTGCCGCCGGCTCGGAATAATTCGCTCACCTTAGCCGGCCGCCCCGAAAACCGTACGCCCAGTGAGCATGGACTTGTGCTCTCCCAAAAATTAGCCCAGAAAATAAATAAACTCATCGCGCTGCCTTGCCTTCCGCGGCTTGGTGTCCGATGCCATTCGTTTCGAAGAAGTCCCTCATCCTTTCCACGCGCTAAAGATTAAGATTCTCGACGAGCGCAACGAGGTGCAGGGAAATACTGAATGAAATAAGCGGCTCAGAAAGGCAGGCTGCCGAGCTAAGTACTTTTGCGAGAGCTAGATGCTTCTCTCGCGTCGCCGCGCGGATTCTCGACCTCGAGTTTTTTTCGCTCCAGCTTTGGTCACGCTGCTCTTGATTTCGGTTTTGGCGGTGCCACGAGTTCCGGCCGGAGCGGCCTGTTCCATGGCTGTCCTGATGTATCGGCGCACGAAAGGCCGTTCCAGATCGCGCAGACCGGCAAATTTAATGTGCCGCATTGCTTTGCCATCGCCTTCCAACACGCGATTGGGATCCGGCAGTGATGTCCCACGTGGAAATCCCAAATTCACATGCCCGGCGTTGGTCGCGATGTAACAGAACATGTCCTTCATCTTTCCGCTGAATCCGAACCAGATCGCGACGGTGTAGACCTGATAAACGGATTCAGATGCGTAGGGCGCTTCCTCCAAAATCATCTCCCGGAGAGCTAGCGCCAGCTCCGCAATGTGCGGATCGTAGGCCCCCAGAAATCCGAGCAGCCGAGGATCGGGCGGGCGCTCCATGGTCGAACTGAATATACCTCCTTCCTGTAATTCGGCGTTCCCCTTGACAACTTAGGGGAGCAAACTTTAACCTCCTAAGATTCTTAGGGGGGCAGGTGAAACCGCAAGCCCAAATTCTTCCGGGAACTCTCGACCTTCTAATTCTAAAAGCCGTCTCGCTCGGCCCGCTGCACGGCTATGGAATTCTTCTACGCATCGGACAGATCTCCCGAGGCGCGCTGCTGATTGAACAGGGCGCGCTCTATCCTGCGCTATTTCGCCTGGTTCGCCAGAGCTGGTTAACCTCCCAATGGGGAACTTCTGACAATAACCGCCGCGCGAAATTCTACGAGCTGACCGCAGAAGGGAAGAAGCGCTTGCGAAAAGAACAAGAAGGATGGAACCGCCTGGCGGATGCCATCGCTATGGTTCTGAAAGCCCGGCCAGAAGAAGCCTGAAGCTACTTCAGCGGATCAGCGGTGGGCAGCCAAACCTGAAATCGAGTCTGCCCCGGTACAGAATCCAGTTGGATATTGCCCCGATGTTTTTTCACGATGCGCTGCACCGTGTCGAGCCCGAGTCCGGTGCCCTCTCCCACTCCCTTGGTCGTAAAAAAAGGCTCGTAGATGTGTGCGCGCACCTCGGCGGGAATTCCCGGACCGTTGTCGGTGATCTCCACTACCACCCAATCATCCTCGCGGTAGGTCCGCACTTTTAATTTTCCCTCGCCGTGCATTGCGTCGATCGCGTTATCGATGAGGTTGGTCCACACCTGATTCAATTCGCTGCCGAACGAATTCACCAGCAACGGAATCTTCTGATAATCACGTTCGACCGTAACTCCATGTTTCAGCTTGTGATTCAAAATGGTCAGCGTGGTTTCCAGACTCTTCACCATGTCCACGTTCTGCAGCGGCGTCTGGTCCATGTACGTATATTCTTTGATCGCGCGAACCAGATCCGATATGCGCGACGTTCCGCTTTCGATTTCGTTCAGCAGCGTGGCCACTTCCACGGACGCGGCGATGCGCACCAGGGCCGCTCGCGCGGTGCCGGCATCGAGAATCGCGAACAACGATTCCAGCGCTTCCGGCTTGACGTTTTTTCGCGCCAAATCGGCCGCTAATTGCCATAGATCGTTCTGCCCATGACTGCGCAGCAGAGAATCGATCTGTTCCTCCAAGTCGCTGATAGCCAGAGCATCAGGTGGCGTTTCATCGCTCTGCACGAACGCCGTTTCCAGCTTCTCGATTTCGGCGCGTTGCGCAGCTGTTAAATCGCGGCTGCCAAGTTCGTGGCTGGCGTCTTTAATTTTGGTCAGCACTTCGCGCAATTGGCTGGTGGCGCGCTTGGCGGCAGAGGCAGGGTTGTTCAGTTCGTGCGCGAGCCCGGCAGAAAGTTTTCCCAGCGACGCCAGCCGGTCACGCTGCTGCTCGCGCCGCGTGGTCTCCCGAATCCGGTCGGACATGAGTCCCACCAGATGTTGCGCCAGCTCCGGCATTTTGTAGACCAGCTCTGGAAAAAGCGCCGAAGGAAAACGCAGGACGCGGGCAGGCGTGATTGCCTTGACGTTCACCGTGAACTGCTTCATGCGTGAGAAAGGCAAGAGTCCGTTCACGTCGCCCGCTTTCAGCGGAATCACCACAGCTTCACCGGCCAGCTCACCGCGCATCTGCAGCTGCCCTTCCAGAAAAACGAACATCGCGTCCGCGGTTTCGTCCTGGCGGAAAACCATGTCACCTGCAGCCAAGTGGAGTTCTTTCGCCTGGCTTAGGAACCATTCGATTTGGTCGTCGGGCAAGCCGGAAAACGCCGGTACCCGCAGCAGTTCGGATTTTTCAGCCATTTAGACTTTGCTCAGATATTGATGGATAAACTGCACTGCGACCGAACCTTCACCGACGCCCGAAGCCACGCGTTTCACCGAACCATGCCGCACGTCGCCTACCGCAAACAATCCCGGCAGATTCGTTTCCAGCAGAAATGGATCGCGATCGAGCGTCCAACCCTTTGGGCGCTGGCCATCGCGCACTAAATCCGGCCCGGTCAGGATGAACCCGTGCTCGTCGCGCTCGACCACTCCCGCCAACCAATCCGTCCGTGGAGAAGCGCCGATGAAAATGAACATCGAAGTGGCCGGAACGCGTTCGATCTTATTACTGTCCGAGCACAAGAACGAAATTTCTTCGAGATGCGTTTCGCCGTGCACTTCGGAGACACTGGCGTTCGCCCAGATTTGAATATTTGGCCGCTCCTTGATTTGGTCGATCAAGTATTGCGACATGGTGCTCGATAACGACGGCCCGCGCACCACGATGACCACGCGTTCGGCATACTTCGCGAAGTTCATCGCCGCCTGCCCCGCCGAATTCGCGCCGCCAATCACGTACACGCTTTCGCCCTTGCAGGCCAGCGCTTCCGTAGCGCCGCCACCATAATAAATTCCCGCGCCCTGCAGCCGCTCCATTCCTGGAGCCGCGAGTCGTCGCCACTGCACTCCGGTAGCGATCATCATCGCGTGGCAGGAAAGCTCGTTTCCATCGGCCAATTTAATGATGCGATAGGGCCCTTCGGCCCGCACACTGAGCGCCTCCTGCGGCGAGAGAATTTCAACGCCGAATCTTTGCGCCTGCACCACCGCCCGCCGAGCCAGGTCGCCGCCGCTCAATCCCATCGGGAATCCCAAATAGTTTTCGATCCGCGAACTCATCCCAGCCTGCCCGCCCGGAGCTTCGCGCTCAATCATTACCGTATGCAACCCTTCCGAAGCCCCATACACCGCCGCCGCCAATCCCGCCGGCCCACCGCCGATAATCGCCAGATCGTAGAAATTCGTTTGCGCCCGCGTCTTCAGGCCTACCCGTTGCGCTACATCCGCCGGAACACTTTCCAGCAGCTTGGTGCCGTCCGGAAAAAGCACCACCGGGAGGCTCGAAGCCTCCGGTCCCAGAACTTCCAGAAGCCGTTTCGTTTCCGGGTCGTTGGCCGATTGCTCGACATCGATCCACTGGTAGGGAACTCGATTCCGTGCCAAAAAATCGCGGAGTTCGTAAGACTTCGCCGACCATCGGGTACCCAGCACGCGTATGCCTTCAAATTTCGGCCGGTAAGATGCGCGCCAGTCATCCAACAAATCGTCCAACTGTGGATATAGATGTTCCGCCGGCGGATCCCACGGCTTCAGGAAAAAATAATTGATGCTGGCCTGGTTGATCGCGCCGATTGCCGCGTTGGTATCCGCATAGGCGGTCAGCAAGGCTCTCTTCGCTTCGGGGAAGATGTGAATCGCTTCCTGCAGAAATGCAACGCCATCCATGTGCGGCATGCGCTGGTCGGCAATCAGCAACGCAACACTGTCGTTGCGCAACTTCAATTGCTTCAGGAGGGCCAGCGCTGCCTCCGGCGAATCGCTGCCGATCACCCGGAATTCGGCTCCGTATTTAGTGCGCAGGTCCCGCTCGATCGCCCGCAGCACATCGGGGTCGTCATCGACACTTAGCAGTATTGGTTTGGCCATATGGGTTCCGTTTCGCTACGTTGGAAGTAGAAGTATTGGACTACTCGGCGATTTCAGCAACCCCGGATCCTTTGGCGGGTGAAGGACCCAGCTTTCGTCACGTTACGGCGGTCACGATTTAAGCCGCGGCGGCCGTTCAAGTTTTCACCGCTGTTCGCCGATACGTCCTTCGATGCTCAAAAACTGCGATGGGTGCAGATTTTGCTGCAGCTCGCGAGGCCTGGCGCCGTACCTGTGACCAGTTACCTCTCCCGACGACAACCGCCCAGAGTCCTATCGACACGCTACGAAACCAACCCCTATCGTTAGACCTTGCGAATCAGGCCCCAAAAGGACCTGTCGACTGTGGCCACGCTGGGAAAAGGCAGTTATGCAGCATTTGCTGGACGTTAAAAATCTGAAAATTTGCTACGGTGCCGGCGCCGAAGCCGAGCGTTCGCTGGCTGTAGCCGACGTGAGTCTCAATGTCGGCGCCGGTGAAGTGGTCGGCTTGATGGGCGAATCCGGATGCGGCAAGACCAGCATCGCTCTCGCGTTACTGGGTTTGCTGTCGAAGGACCGTGCGCAAGTCGCGGGCTCGATTCGCTGGCGGGGGAAAGATCTGCTCGCGCTGCCCGCAAAAGAAATGCTGAAACTGCGCGGCGCGGAAATATCCATGGTGTTTCAGGAACCGGAGCAGGCGCTTAGTCCGGTAATGCGCATCGTCGATCAAGTGGCCGAAGTAATCCACGCTCATACGAAATCAAACTGGAAAGTATGTCGCGCGGAAGCGGAGCGCGTTCTCGACCAGGTTGGCCTTCCGGCCACGCCGCGAATCTTTGCCGCGTATCCGCACCAGCTCAGCGGAGGACAACGTCAACGAGTGGTGTTGGCGCAAGCGCTCGCCTGTAAACCGGCGCTGCTCGTCGCCGACGAGCCCACCGCGTCGCTCGACACTCGCAGCCAAAACGAACTTCTGGCCTTGCTCCAAAAACTGAAACGCGAGACCGGTGTTGCCATTCTCCTGATTAGTCATTCCGCCGAAGTTCAGGCTCACCTGGCCGACCGGCTCATCGTGATGGAACGCGGAGAGATTGTGGAGCAGGGCGGTTTCGAGCAGATGTTTCGCCACCCGGCACATCCCCTGACCCGAACGATGCTGCGCAGCGCCGCAGCCGCGCCGGCCAATGCAAATCTAGACTTCGAGATGGTGACCTAATGGCTGCAGCCGAACCACTCCTTAGCGCCAGCGGGCTGGCCAAGCAATACGTCCAGCGTCGCGCCTTTTCGCGTACCAAGTTCACCGTCACCGCGTTCGAAGGCGTCAGCCTGGATCTTTTTCGCGGCGAGACCCTCGCGCTCGTTGGCGAATCGGGCGCCGGAAAATCCAGTCTCGCGCGATGTCTCGCGTTGCTCGAAACTCCCACCTCAGGGAACATCGAACTGCAAGGCCAGGAAATCCTGCGCTTCAACAATCGAACCCTCGCACCCCTTCGGCGTCACATCCAATTGATCTTTCAAGATCCAGCATCGGCGCTCAACCCTCGATTGACCGCCTGCGAAATTATTGCCGAGCCGCTGGTGGTGCAGCGCGTCGGGTCGAAAGCTGAGCAGCGTGAACGGGCCCTGCATTTGATGCAACAAGTAGGGCTTGATGCGGCCCACGCCCAGAAGCGTCCCTTCGAATTCAGCGGCGGCCAACGCCAAAGGCTCGCCATCGCCCGCGCTCTGGCTCTCAATCCCAGCGTGTTGGTTCTGGACGAAGCACTATCGAATCTCGACGCGCGCAACCAGGATCTGCTTCTGAATTTGCTCGGCGATCTCCAAACTTCCCACGCCTTGGGATATCTCTTCGTCGCCCACGATCTAGCCCTCGTTTCCCGTTTCGCCGATCGCATCGCCGTGATGTATCAGGGAAAAATCGTCGAACTCCGTGAAACCCCCGAACTCTTCGCCAATCCGGCTCATCCGTACACCCAAGAACTTATCTCCGGAGTCCGGTCCGTGGAAAAAATTCTCCTGCAGCGGTCGGCCTGAGCCATCGATGAGATACCTTGCCCGCAGATTGGTTCATGCCCTGTTGCTTCTGGTTGGTGTTTCGATTTTTTCTTTCGCGTTGCTCCAGTTCGCGCCGGGCGATTACTTTTCGACCCTAAGCCTGAATCCCCAAATTTCCTCGCGCACGGTGGCCAACCTCCGCGCCGAATACGGACTGGATCAACCCCTCCCGGTTCGTTACGCCGCCTGGCTTCGTTCGATTCTCAAAGGCGATTTCGGCGCGTCCTTCGCCTACAACTCTCCGGTGGGACCACTTCTCGCGGTGCGCGCGCGCAATACGATTCTACTTACCGGAACTGCCGTGCTGCTTAGCTGGCTCCTCGCGCTTCCGCTCGGAATCTGGAGCGCGGCGCGCCGGGGAACCTGGGGCGATCGACTCGCCGGCTTTCTCACTTCGACGCTTCTGACCATTCCCGATCTGGTCTTATTCCTCCTGTTGCTATTGCTGGCCGTGCGCACCGGATGTTTCCCGACGGGCGGCATGGTCTCCGGCAATTTCGACGAACTCAGCGGGCCGGCCAAAGGAAGGGATGTGCTGGCCCATTTGATTTTGCCCGCTCTGGGCCTCGCACTGGCGACGCTGCCCCCGCTTCTGCGCCATGTGCGCTCATCGATGATGGAAGCGCTTGATGCCCCTTTCATCCGCGCCGCCCGTGCCCACGGAGTGCCGGAATCCCGCGTGCTGCTTCGGTACGCGCTGCCCGTCGCGGCCAATCCTTTGATTTCTCTTTTTGGCTTTTCCGTCGCTGGAATGCTTAGCGCGTCGCTACTGGCTGAGGTCATTCTGAGCTGGCCTGGCATCGGCCCACTTCTCGTCGAATCAATTTTGGCCAAAGACGTTTACGTTGTCATTGGCACGGTGATGCTCTCCGCAGTTTTCTTGGTTGCCGGCAACCTGCTCGCCGACCTAATGCTTTTCGCCACCGATCCTCGGGTGCGTATCGAGTAGCCATGTTCACTCACCGCCAAAAACTCGGATTTGCGGCTGTTCTTCTCGCGGCGATCTACGCCGTCGTGCTCACCGCCGGTTTTTTCGCGCCCTACAATTTCGCCACCCAGAATCGTGACTCGCCGTTCGAGCCTCCGACCACGGTTCATTTCTGGGACGCCCAGGGAAGTTTTCACGCACGTCCATTCGTCTATGCCCCCAACGATCGCGGTGCATACGTCCCGCCCTCCCCGATCCGTTTTTTCGTCCGTGGCGCGGATTACAAGATTGCAGGACTGATCCGTTCGCGCATTCATTTGTTTGGCGTCGATCCCCCCGCCGAAGTTTATTTGATGGGCACCGACGGCTACGGCCGCGATCAATTTTCGCGATTCCTCTACGGCGGCCAAATCTCTCTCCTGGCGGGCCTGCTCGCCACGGTTTTCTCCCTCTCGCTGGCAGTCGTCCTCGGCGGTTTTTCAGGGTTTTACGGAGGCTGGATCGATGAAGTCCTAATGCGCGGCGGAGAGCTTTTTCTGGCGCTGCCTTGGCTCTATTTGTTGTTCGCTGTCCGAGCCGCGCTTCCGCTGCACATCTCGCAGGCCCAAGTCTTCCTCCTGCTCGTTTCCGTTATGGGCTTAATCGGCTGGGCCCGCCCCGCGCGTTTGATCCGGGGAGTGGTCCTCAGCGCGAAGCAGCGCAATTTCGTCACCGCGGCCCGAGGATTTGGCGCGTCTGACATCTATATCCTCCGCAAGCACATTTTGCCTCAAGCCTACGGCGTCATCCTTACTCAAATGACGCTGCTCATCCCGCAATACGTGCTCGCCGAAGTCACTCTAAGTTTTTTGGGTTTGGGCGTCGGCGAACCGATGGCCAGCTGGGGCACTCTGCTGGCTTCGCTGCAGCAATACTACATTCTCTCGTCCTACTGGTGGATGTTCCTGCCTGCCGTCTTACTGGTTCCGCTCTTCCTGGTCTTCTATGCCGCCGCGGATGCGCTCCAGGAAATTCAAAAATCCGTCCCGCTGTAATTCAGTCGAAATCTCTGTGAGAATTCGAGATATGAGGAGATCCCAGCTCTCTATCCGTATCCCTGTCCTCTTCCTCGCCTTGGCGTTTGTCTGCCTTGGTCTGCCTGCGAATTCGCTTTTCGCCGCCCAGGTCGCCGAAGAGCGCATGGTCGCCGGCGATTTGACGGGACATTCCGGCGGCACGCTCCGCGTCGCACTGCGCTCGGAGCCGAAAACCCTGAATCCCGTCCTCGTCAGCGACGAAACCTCCCGCGAAGTGATTCGCTGCCTCACCGCAGATCTCATCCACATCAATCGCGGATCGCTCAAAACCGAGCCGGCCCTCGCGAAGTCCTGGACCACCTCCCCCGACGGCAAGCAATACACCCTGCAACTCCGCCGGGGACTGAAATTCTCCGACGGCCAGCCGTTCACCGCGGATGACGTTGTCTTCAGCTTCCAGGTCTACCTCGACGAAAAGATCGACTCGCCCCAGCGCGACCTGCTGGTCGTGGGTGGCAAGCCCATCTCCGTCCAAAAAATTGACGACTACTCGGTGCGTTTCGAACTAGCTCAACCCTACGCTGCCTCCGAACGTTTGTTCGATGGCCTCGCGATTCTCCCGCGCCATCTTCTCGAAGCTTCCTATCGTGACGGCAGCTTTTCGAAATCGTGGAGTCTGTCGATGTCGCCCCAACAGTTCGCGGGGCTGGGCCCTTTTCGCCTGAAAGAATACGTTCCCGGCCAACGCGTCGTTCTGGAGCGCAATCCGTTTTACTGGAAGTCCGATCGTGCCGGAAGCCGCCTGCCCTACCTGAACGAAGTCACCTTCACCTTCGTCCCCAGCGAAGACGCCCAAGTCATCCGCTTCCAGTCCGGCGAAGCCGACGTCCTCACCCGCTTCAGCGCCGAAAATTTCGCGGTCTTACAGAAAGAGCAGGGCACCCGCGGCTATCATCTCGACGACCTCGGCCCCGGCCTCGAATACAATTTTCTTTTTTTCAACCTGAACGATCTAGCCAGCAAAAACCTGCCGGATATCACCAAGAAACAACCCTGGTTTCAGGACGTTCGCTTCCGTCAAGCAGCCTCCGCCGCCATCGATCGCGACGGAATCATCAGGCTGGTCTACTCCGGACGCGCCACGCCCATTTGGACCCAGGTCACGCCGGGAAACAAACTCTGGATCGACGAAAAAATCACCCATCCCGCGCGATCTCTCGATCGCGCCCGCGAACTTCTGAAGTCAGCGGGATTCTCGTGGAACACTGAAGGAACGCTGCTCGATCCGAAGGGCGTGCCCGTCGAATTCTCGATCCTCACCAGTTCGTCGAATGCCCAGCGCCTGAAAATGGCCGCTATCATTCAAGACGATCTCAGTCAGTTGGGAATGAAAGTTCAGGTGGTTCCACTCGAATTTCGCGCCATGGTGGACCGCCTACAGAATACCTATAACTATGAAGCGGCCGTGATGGGCCTGGTCAGTGGCGATGCCGACCCGACCAGCGAAATGAACGTCTGGCTTTCCAGCGGCGAAACCCATCTGTGGCATCCCAATCAGGAAAAACCCGCGACCCCGTGGGAAGCGGAAATGGATCAGTTGATGCAGCAACAGCTGGTCACGCTCGATTACGCCAAGCGCAAACGCCTTTACGACCGCGTGCAGGAAATTGTGGCGGAAAATCTTCCCGTCATCTGCGTGGTCAGCCCCAACATCCTGGTCGGCGCCGGCAATCGTGTGGGGAATTTTCGCCCTGCCATTCTGGTTCCGTACGCGCTCTGGAATATTGAGCAGCTCACCATTCAATAATGCCGAGCGCCAGTTCCAACCCTGCTCGAAAACCGCTGACCGTTCGCGAAATTGAGAGTTCCTGGCCGGATTCGCGTCTGGTGCGGGAATGTCTGGCGGGAAGCGATCAGGCCTGGTTCGCGCTGGTTGAAAAATACAAGAAGCTGATTTTTTCGATTCCCGTGAAATACGGATTTTCCGCCGACGATGCGAACGACATTTTCCAGACCGTTTGCTTGGATCTGCTGTCCGAGCTGCCCAAGCTCCGCCGGGCCCAGGCGCTGCCCAAATGGATCATGCAGGTCACTGCCCATAAATGTTTTCACCGGAAACAGTACCTTCAAAGAGTTGAACTTTCCGACCCCAACGCCGAAGTATTGGATAAGGGCACTCCGGCCCGCGCCGAGGCCATACTCCGGGAAGCTCAGGAAGAACAAAGCTTGCGACAAGCCATGAACGACCTTCCTCCACGCTGCCGCCAATTGATTGAGATGCTTTTTTTCGATGAGCCGGCACGCCCCTATCAGGAAATTGCCGAAACGCTGGGTTTGGCCGTGGGCTCGGTGGGATTCATTCGCCAGCGCTGTCTGGAAAAGCTGCGCAAGAACTTGGTCGAGGCGGGGTTTTCGTGAGCACCACCGCACAAGTTCGCCCGCTCTCCGAGAAGACTCTACAGGAGCTCGCCAACCTCTCCGAGGAATCGGCCCGCCGCCAATACATTTCCGCGCATCCCCGCCTCCACGATGACGCCGTGGTCCAGCAACTGAACGACGTTGTGCGCAGCCGCTTGCGCGAGAATGCCCGCGAAGCGTTGTTTCTGGCGGAGGCCAGCGTGGCCATCGCCCGCCAGCTTCGCGACGAAAAAGCTTTGGGGCGCAGCTTGCGTTCGAAAGCCAACGCCCTGTACATGATGGGCGAAAATCAGGCCGCTCTCGACTTCCACAGCGAAGCCCTGCAGCTTTTTCGCAAGATCGGCAATGCGGAGGAGGAAGCCCGCACCCTCATACCTTGCATCCAGCCTTTTATTCTGCTCGGCAAATACGATCAGGCCTTTGAAGCCGCGAACCACGCCAAAGAAATTTTCCGCCGCCTCGGAGATGAGCAGCGCCTCGGCCACGTCGAAATTAACGTCGGCAACATTTACCACCGCCAGGACCGCTTCGAAGAGGGCTTGGCCTGTTACGAGCGCGCCTACGAAACCCTCCTGCCTTTTCGAGATTCGGAAGGACTGGCCGTCGCGCTCTACAACATGGCCGTCTGCCTCATCACCCTGAATGATTTTCCCCGTGCGCTCGCCACCTACCAGCGCGCCCGGGCCATGTGCGTTGAGCACGGCATGACCCTGCTGGTCACCCAGAGCGACTACAACATCGCCTACCTCTACTACCTGCGCGGCGAATACAGCCGAGCCATCGAAATGTTGCGCGCCACGCGCGTCGAATGCGAAAAGAACGGCGACGCCCACATCCTCGCGCTCTGCTACCTCGACCTCTCCGAAATTTATCTCGAACTCAATCTGAGCACCGAAGCGAAGGAAACCGCGCACGAAGGTTATCTGAAATTTCAGAAGCTGGGCATGGGCTACGAAGAAGCCAAATGCCAGGCCAATGAAGCCATGGCTCTCAGCCAGCTCGGCAAAGCCCTGGGCTCGTTGGAGCTCTTTGCCCAGGCCCGCGCCAAATTCGTCAGCGAAAAAAATATGGTTTGGCCCTCGCTGATCGATTTGTACCAGGCCGTCGTTCTGTACAACGAAGGCCGGCTGTTCGAAGCCCGCCGGCTGTGCCTCGCCGCTTCACGATTCTTCGAAGGCTCGGTCCTGCCCGGCAAGGCTATCCTTTGCCATTTGCTTCTCTCTCGTCTCTCCTTGCGCACTTCCGAATTGCCTGCGGCCCAGGCCGAATGTGCCCGCGCCATCGAACGCCTTTCCGGTATCGAATCGCCTGCCTTGCGCTATCAGGCTCAATTCCTGATGGGCCAGATCCGCCAGGCTTCTGGAGATTTAAGCGGCGCCTACCAGTCCTGCCAAAGCGCGCGAGAAGCGCTCGAAACCTTGCGCGGCAGCCTGCGCGGCGAAGAACTCAAGATTGCGTTCATGAAAAACCGCCTCGAGGTCTACGAGAGCCTGGTCGAACTCTGTCTTAGCGGAAAAGAACGCCACCAACCCCACGAAGAAGCCTTCACCTATATCGAATTGGCCAAGTCGCGGAGTCTCGCAGAACTATTGATGCGCTCCGGCCCGGCAATCCCAGAAGCCGCCGCTGGGCAGAGCCAATTGGTTCGCCGTATTCGCGAAATGCGCGAGGAACTGAACTGGTATTACCGCCGCATCGAACTTGAGCAATTAAGCGCGGAGCAGCCTTCGCCCGAAAAAATCAGCAAATTGCAGCAACAGGCTCTGGCCCACGAAAACGATCTGCTCCAGGTGCTGCGCGAACTTCCGCAGACCGGCGAAATCCCCAGTCAGCCGGCCTTGACGAGTTCGCTCGAAACGATCCGCGCCAGCCTGCCCGCCGATGCCGCACTCGTTGAATATTTCAGCCTGAAAGATCAATTCATCGCCGCGGTAGTCACTCGCGAACGTCTTGAAATCGTTCCGATCACGCCGGTGTCCCGCGTCGTCAATCTAATGCGCATGCTTCATTTCCAAATTTCCAAATTCCGCCTGGGCGCCGACTACGTGCAGACTTTCGAAAAGCCCATGCTGGAGGCCACCCAGGCCCATCTGCGCCAGCTCTACGACGAAGTGTTTGCCCCCATTCGTCCGCACCTCGCCGCGACGCACCTGATCATCGTTCCGCACGGCGTTTTGCATTACGCCCCCTTTCACGCGCTGCACGATGGTTCCCAATACCTGATCGATTCTTTCACCATTTCCTACGCGCCCAGCGCCGGCGTTTTCGCTCACTGCCAACAGAAGCCCGCCGAGTCTTCCGGCACGGCGCTCATCCTCGGCGTGCCGGATTCCCGCGCGCCTTTTATCGACGACGAAGTCCATTCGGTTGCGACCCTCGTCCCGGACGCGGAGCTGATCGTCGGCCCGACCGCCAACGAAGCAGCGTTGCGCGAGAAAGGAAAGAACAGCCGGCTTATCCACATCGCCACCCACGGCCGCTTCCGGCAGGACAACCCGATGTTTTCCGGCATCCGCCTCGGCGACGCCTATTTGAGTCTCTACGATCTCTACCATCTGAAGCTCAACGCCGACCTCGTCACCCTCAGCGGTTGCGCCACCGGCATGAACGTGGTCACCGCCGGAGACGAACTCCTTGGTTTGATCCGCGGCCTGCTCTATGCCGGAGCGCAATCCGTCCTCCTGAGCCTCTGGGACGTTCACGATCGTAGTACCGCTGAACTGATGGAC
Organism: uncultured Acidobacteriota bacterium; assembly: GCA_963711325.1. Taxonomy (GTDB): domain Bacteria; phylum Acidobacteriota; class Terriglobia; order Acidiferrales; family UBA7541; genus Palsa-295. The sequence continues at coordinate 227,335 of CAVQDR010000004.1, forward strand.
GCCTTCTACCGCCGCTATTGTGACGGCAGTGGCAATGCCGCGGCTCTCCGCGGAGCCATGATCGAGCTGCGTGAAAAACACCCGCATCCTTATTATTGGGCCCCGTTCGCCCTTACCGGCAAAATCCCCTCCGCCTGACCTGCCCATATTTTTTTATACACCCTATATTTTTCAGACCCCTTCGTACCCTTATGAAACGTGATGGTTCAGGGGCCGAGTCTTCGATTGGGGCATGTGGGGCAGTGGGACTTAGGGGGATGGAAAATGCGTCATTACGCGTCGGAGCAGTGGGTGGATTTCGCCCGCAACGTTATAGAGGAGAAGCAGCGAGTGCAGATGCAAGAACACATCGCCACCGGTTGCAAGAAGTGCCTGAAGTTAATGCATCTTTGGGTTCGATTCCATCAGGCGGCGCAGAGCGAATCGAGCTATCAGGTTTCGGATGGAGCGCTGCGCACCGTCAAAGCGGCATTCACCGGCCGTCCGGCGAAGACATCGAAAAACGCTTTCGCTCGATTGCTTGTGGATAATGCCCGCCAACCGCTCCTCGCCGGCGTCCGTTCCAGCGGAGTTCAGCCGCGCCACCTGCTCTATGGAACCGGGCGTTATCGAATCGACGTGCGCATCGAGCCGCAGCTGGATTCTGATCAGGTCGCGGTCATCGGGCAAATCCTCAACTCGCTGAATCCCGACGAAAAGCTCGGCGATCTGCCCGTCACGCTGTGGAAAGGCCAGCGCGTGCTCGCCACCTGCCTGACCAATGCTTCCGGCGAATTCCACGTCGAATGTCTGCTCGAGGGCGGCTTCCGGGTCAGAGTGGAATTGCCAGGCGGCCAAGAGATAGGACTACCCCTGATTGACCCATCCGGAGATCAGTCAGACGCCTTCTCTTATCTTGCTGATACCAATAGTGTTATGGGAAAAGTGGGCGCCCGGAAACGTAGTACTGGGAAGAAAGTTTGAATTTGCGGGTACCAAAATGGTGCATATGGACCATTGTCCAAGTCAATCGCACCCGGCAAATTGAGTGAGTAACAAGCAACAGCTTTAGTCAGCAATCGTATCTGTCAGCAGCAAAGGAGCCGTTCCCAGTCATGAAGCAGCGCATCGGACTTCTCATCCTCCTCCTCACCCTAGGATTCTGGGGACAGCCCGCCTCCGCGCAAGGAACTCTCGGCGGTCTTTTGTCGACGCTCGGCCAGGTTCTTTCTGGTCAACCGCAGCCTGGAGTCATCGTCCGAACCAACCTCGGACTCGCTGGCCTGCAGTCCGTCTGCCTGAACAACGGCTGCACGGTTATCGGCAACCTGGATGGCAATGCGAATCAGGTGTTCCTGGTTCGGCCGGCCAAAGGCCTCGTGCCTCAGTTGCTCGCTGCAGTCTTGCGCTTGGTGGATGGCATCCTCGATGCCGAAGCCGATCAGGTCCTGGTCATCCCTCCAAACAATACCGGCAACGCGACCGCTTCCACTGCGCCACAGGGCTTGTGGGATAACACGCCGGTGAATTACTACGGCACTCAAGTAACTCACGGATACGTGAATCAACCGGCTGCGCAGATCGTCCGCCTCCAGCTGGCCCAGAATGTCTTTAACCTCTCCGGCTCGGGAATCGTTGCCGATATCGATACCGGCGTCGACCCCAGCCATCCGGTGCTGCAGGCCGTGCTGCTGCAGGGTTACGATTTCACCCGCAATCAAGTTGGCGGCTCGGAAATGAACGACATTTCGATGTCCGCGCCTCCACCGTGCGAAACCTGCGCTGCCGCGTACGTCAATCAACACACCGCCGCGATGCTCGATCAACATACCGCCGCCATGCTCGATGGTTCGCAATACGAAGCCTTCGGCCACGGCACCATGGTTCTCGGTATGATTCATTTGGTCGCACCTACCGCCAAACTCATGCCCTTGAAAGCCTTCAGCGCCAATGGCAGCGGATCGCTCTCCAATATTCTGGCCGCGATCTATTACGCCGTTCAGCACAATGCCAACATCATCAACATGAGCTTCGATCTCACTTCGAGTTCGACCGAACTGACCGATGCCATCAACTACGCCAACTCCCAGAACGTGATCCTCGTCGCTTCGGCCGGCAATGACGGCAAAATGGAAATGGTTTATCCCGCCGGCCTGCAGCACGTCGTAGGCGTGGCCTCCACCAACAATCAGGATCAGCGCTCGAGTTTCTCGAACTATGGAAACCAGATCGTCTGGGTCGCGGCTCCCGGCGAGGCCGTCATCACCACCTACCCGTTTGGGTCGTACGCCGCCGGCTGGGGAACATCGTTCAGCTCCCCGATGGTGGCCGGAACGACGTCTTTGATTCTGAGCGCGCAACCCAAGGCCAATCAGAATCAGGCTTCCTTGGCCCTGACCAACTCCAAATTCGTTGGACTAAATATGGGCTACGGCCGATTGGATGTGTACGGCGCACTGTCGATGGTCAGCCCCCTGCGTGGCTTGCTGCAGTAAATCGCCAGGGGCAAATTGGAAATGGCAAACATAAACACCGCACTCGCAGACGGCCCAAAGCTGGTTCCTCCCACCGGCTTTGGGATTTCGTCTGTCAGTTTTTCCGAAACCTTGCTCCGGCCCGAATCGCATTGGTCGCCCGACGCTCTGCGCGTCAAGCATTTGGAAGAGCAACTCGGCGCCATGCGCACTTCGCTCATCTGCTCGTTCAACCATCTGCTCGATTTAAAAGATCTCAACACCGGCGTGCACAGCACCCGTCTTGCGGAATGGGCCCTGCATGTAGCAGGGGAGTTGGGCTTGCCTGAAGACTACCTCGCCGATATTGAAATCGCGGCCTTGCTGCACGACATCGGCAAAATCGGAATTCCCGATTCCATTCTGAAGAAACCCGCGAAGCTTACCACTGAAGAATATGCCTTGATGAAGCGCCACCCTGAATTTGGCTGGGCCGTCCTGCGCCAGGTTCCCGGCATGGAGCGCGCCAGCCTGATCATCTTGCATCACCACGAAGACTATAACGGCGCCGGCTACCCGGGTGGATTGAAAGGCGAGGAAATTCCCATCGGTTCGCGCATCGTTTCCGTGATCGACGCCTTCGACGCCATGGTTTCCACCCGCCCTTACCGCGAAGGCATGCCCTTCGAGCGCGCCGAACGCATTTTGCTGGAAGGCCGCAACGGCCAGTTTGACGCGAACGTAGTCGATAGCTTTCTGCCGCTGGCCCGCGCGGAAATGGATTCCGTCTTTGCCGCGGCCGGCACCCTCATTACCACGGCGCTGTAACCCCATCTTTGCTCCAACCGCAGCCGATCTCACCAGGCGTGAAAGTGCAAATGCGAAGCCGTCACCTCTTTTCTTAGCCCGGCTATTGCGATCATGCACAGAATTGCCACGCTCAGCACCGCCAGCCCAAAATAAATATCGATGAACGTCAGAACCTGGCTTTGCACGATCACGTTGTTCTGAAAAATTTGCAGCGCGCCCAGCGTCGGATTGCTGTTCGCCCCGCCGTTGCGCAGGATCAGGCTCGAATACTGCGACAAGGTCGACCGCAGCGTCGGATCCAGACGGTTCGCCACATCCAGCATGCGCGCCGAATGAAACGTCATCCGAAAGTCGAACATCACGGTCGCGGCTGTCACCCCGAACGTATTCCCCAGCTGCCGCACGAAGAAAAAACTGGTTGAAATATCGTTCATGTCAGCGAGCGAGGCTTGGCTGGTGGAGATATTCGCCGCCCCCAGCAAAAGCGGCGCCAGCGCCAATCCCTGCAAAAAAGTCGAAAGCGCCAGCAGCCAGGTCGGTGTCGTCGGCGTCCAGACGTAAATAAAATTTACGCACGCCGCGCACATCATGACTGCGCCCAACGCCACCACCCGCGGACCGCCCACCCGCGGCAGGATATACCGCAGGCTAATGATCAGCCCGACTACCAATCCACCGGTGAACGCGGATACAAATCCTCCGGTTTGCGCCGAACTGAAGTCTTGTACGTGACGCAGGTACTGCGGCAGCACGTACAGCCCCGCACCCAACATGGAACCCACGATCGTCACGATCCCCAGCGACGCGCGCAGCGGACCCTCCCTCCAGATCGTTCGTAAATGCAATATCGGTCCCACATTCTCCGGTCGCCAATCCCACCATAAAAAAATCGCGAAGCAAATGACGGCGATCACCATGAAACTCACGATGAATCCGGATTGGAACCACTCGTCGCGCTCGCCCCGGCTCAGCGCAATTTGCATCGCCGACAAGCCCGCGACCAGCAGGCCCGCGCCCCAGGCATCGACGTAGGACCGCTCGCTGCGTACGAACAGAAGACCCGGCGGGACGTATTTCCATATCAGGTACGCGCCGATGGCCATGAAAGGCAAATCCAGCAGAAACGCGTAGTTCCAGTGCAAATGATCCGCAATCCATCCCATCAACGGCGGATAAAGCACCTGAAAGAACATCAACTCAAAATAGAGCCAGCTTACCGCGCCGATTCGCTCCTTCCCCGGAAACATCAGACCGGCCAGAATCACCGTCCGCGCCAGAAAAGCGCCGCCCCCGAATCCCATGATCACTCGCGAAACCAGCAGCAACGTCAAATTGTGCGGGCTGCACGCACACCCCATCGCGCCAGTCGCATACAACCCAAGGGAAAGCAGCAGATGCCGGCGAGTTCCCAGCTCGCGCGTCATCCACGCGCTCAGTGCCAGCGAACACAAAAATCCCAGGTTATATAGAATTACCACCCAGCTGATGTCATCCGGACTGCCTGCCACATTTCCCTGCATGTCCGGTAGCAGTACGTTGATCGATAGCCGGCTCGAAATTTCCACGCCGGTCACCAGGCCCACACTCAATAGGATCAGCATCCGCTGCCGGTGGGAAAGTCCGGCCAATACTCGCGTGATCAGTCGTTTGTATTCTTCTTCCCAACCTTCGCTCTGCCCCAGCGGCGCGCCGGCAAGGTAGCTCATCGGAATGTCCTCAGCTCAGCGCGTGTAAACCGTTGCTTCCACGTTCATCCCCGGCCGCAGGATGTAGCGTTTGTCTTGGCTCTGTTTCACCAGAATCTTCACCGGGATGCGCTGCACCACCTTGATAAAATTCCCGGTCGCGTTCTGTGGCGGCAGCAAAGCCTGGCGCGAGCCGGCCGCTCCGGCGATGGAATCCACCACCCCATCGAAATCGCGATCGTAAGTATCCACGTGGATTTTCGCCTGCTGCCCGGGATGCACGTGCTCCATCTGCGTTTCTTTGAAATTCGCGGTGATGTAGACCTTATCGAGCGGCACCAAAGTGAACAGTAGGGTTCCGGGCAGCACATACTGGCCCAGGTTCACCGTTTTCTGCGTAACTTGCCCGGTGATTGGCGCCGTGATCGTTGTGTAGCCCAGATTCAATCGCGCCTGGTCCAAAACGGCCCGCGCGCGTTCCACCGCGGCCAGCGCGGATTTGTACGTGGCCTCCGTAATCGGAATCTGCTGTTCGCGCGCCTTGGTTTCGAGCAACAAGGACTGCGAACGGACCATCCGCGCCTTTGAAGAATTCGTGTTCGCTTGCGCGATGGCTACATCCTGCTCCGCCGCCGCTAGCTGTTGCTGCGCCGCAGCCAGATCGTTCTGCGCCACGCGTGCCGTGGCATCCACCGCATCGAATTGAAATTTCGATACGTCACCGGTTCCGAGCAAGGGTTTGTAGCGTTGCAGGTCAGCCTGCGCCCTCTCGTTCGTGGCCTGCTTGGACGCCACCTCCGCCTTGGCCTGCAGCAGGTTGGCCGTCGCCGTCCGTTGCAGCTGCGCTTCGGACATCGTGTAATCCGCCGCGTCTGATTGCTGCTGCGCCTCCGCGCCTCCCGTGCTGTGCGTGGTAGTCCCGCGAGTCAGCCCGATTTGCAGCTCAGCGGATTTCGCCTCCGCCTCCGCAAAATCGAGCGCCGCTTTCGCCTGATCCACTTCCGCTTTGTATTCTCGCGGATCGATTTGCACCAACACATCGCCTTCTTTCACGTCCACGTTGTCATCGATCGAGAGCGAGACCACATACCCGGACACTTGGGAGGCCATGGCCGTTATGTGCGCGTCCACTTCCGCGTCGTCCGTAGTCACTCGCCCCAGCCAGTAGTAGCCGGCCACCAGCAATATCAGCAGCAGCGCAATCAGCCCGAATTTCGCCGCTGGTGGTAAGGTGCGAATCGATTCTCTCGCTGTTGCCAGAAACGACGGAGTCGCTACCGCCGGCTCTGCGGCCGCAGGCGGCGCAGCCGGAGCGGTGCTGGCAGGCAAAACGGCTGATGTAGGCGTCGGTGGCGTAGTCGAACTGCTCATCGGTTCAATTGTCCTTTCTTCGTTGGGTTACTTCGCATACGTGTTCTGCACTTCGCCCATCGCCCGCGCCAGATTCACTCGCGACTGATTGAAACGATACAGCGCATCGATCTGATTCGAATTTGCCCGCGCCAGCGCATCTTGCGCCGTCACCACTTCCACATTCGTCGTAACCCCAGCCGCAAATCTCCGCTCCGCCTGGGCCACTTCGTCGTTCGCCAGTTGCAAACCAAGATTCGCCACATCCACGTTCTGCCGCGCCGCGTTCAGCTGATCGATCGCCGATTTCACTTCCTGCACGATGCTGGCTTCGAGTGATTGGCGATTTTCTGCAATTCGCTTTTGCTCCAGCTCGGCCCGCGCGATTTCTGCGTGGATTCGCCCGCCGGTGAAAAGCGGCACGGTGAACCCAATGCTGTAGGTGTACGCCGGGATCCCGTTGTTGAAGCGCGCGCCTTGATACAGCCAGTCGCCCGTAAAATCAATCTGTGGCAGCCGTTCTTCCGACGCCGATTTTTTACCCAGGTCTGCGATGCGCTCTTGGGATGCCTGCGCCTTGATCTCCGGCCGGTCCGCCAGGGCCGAAGCGATCGCCGCCGTTTTATCGAAGTCCGGCAAGTTGAAAAATTCCAGCTTGTCGGCGACCACCGGCTCCTGCTCTTTGGGCAAGTTGAGCAGTTGAGCCAGCACGTAGTTCGTTGTGTGTGTGTCGGTCTCCGCGTCAATCAGATTCTGTTTTTCGTTTTGCAATTCGACCTGCGCGCGCGTCGTATCGATCTTCAGCCCAATCCCGGTTTTCTCCAGACTCGACGCCTGTTCGAACAGCCGTTGCGCCAGATCCACCCGAACCTTCGCCGCTTCGTAGGTCGCAATGGCGCGCAGCACCAGAATGTATTGGGTCACCACCGAGGCCACCAGTTCTTCCCGGGTCGTGCTTTCCTGTGCGCGGGCCTCCCGCGCGCCTTCGCCGGAAATTTGGTAGCTGCGGAATAGCGGCAAGTTCAAAATCGTCTGCGAAAACGCCGGGCCCGCTTGGATGAATTGATAGGGGCCCGCGGTGACACGTGTGGTGGTCCGTTCGACCGACGCCAGGTTGTACTGTGCGACCGCTCCGGACGCGGTCAGGTTTGCTTGCGGCAGCAGCGCCGCCCGCGCGATCTGCCGGTTGCGGTCGCTCTCGAGCGAGAGCAGCCGCGCCGCAACCACCTGCGGATTCTGCTTCAGCGCAATCTGCACCGCATCCTTCAGCGTCAGCGAAATGGTAGCAGGAGGCGGAGCCGGCGCTGCATTGGCTTGCCCGAAACAGGTCGCGGGAAAAAATCCCGCTGCATGTATACAGGCCACGACCACCGCGCCCCAACGCAGCGCTCTTCGCGTTTTCGATTTAATGCCCAAGGCTCATCCGTCTTGGAGCCGTGAATCCCGCTGCTTCATCGCCGCCCGGGTTCCGCCGACAACAATTCCTTCGGGAACGTCACGCCACGTCATCCCCACACCAGCCCGCTCTCAAAGTTTTGGGGAATTGTCACATATCTGCATGCTCCTCAAGAACCGAAATCCAGGAGAACCGGCCCGCGTGTCTAAGAAAAATCTTGAACCGGCGAGCCAGTCCGAGGAATCCAATCCCGCTCGAGCATCGCCGCGTCCCGAATCGAATCCACGGGCATCACCAGCCTTCAGCCCGATTAGGGAAGGAGAATCGCCGCACCATGTCAACCAAAGAAGAGCTCTTGCTCGCGGTAGCGCTGAACGCCTGGAAGCAGAACATCGAAAGAGCCGGAAAAGCATTTACAAGCCGCACCGTCGCCGACCTCCAGAAAGAAATCGCCCCCGGCAAAAACCGCTTGATCTATCTGTGGGGCCACCTGACCGCCGTGCATGATGCCATGCTTCCTCTACTCGGACTTGGGGCGCGCCGCCATCCGGAATTCGATGTCCCGTTCGTCACCAAGCCGGACAAGTCGGTTCCCAATCTGCCCTCCGCCGAAGAAGTCAAAAAAGCGTGGGAAGAAGTGAACGCAAAACTGGCCTCCGAGTTTGCGAAGCTTTCTCCTGCCGATTGGTTGCAAAAGCATTCCGCCGTCTCCGACGAGGATTTCGTCAAGGAACCGCAGCGCAATCGTTTCGCCGTGCTTCTCAGCCGCACCAATCATCTCGCCTTCCACCTCGGCCAGACCGTGTTGGTTTCGAAATGACCGTGGAGATCTGAGCGTATGCCCATCATCCGCATTGACGCACTGGCCGGCCGAAGCGAGACCGAAGTCAAAACCTTGCTCGACGCCACCCATCGCGCCATGCTTTCCGCCTTCAAAGTCCCCGAGCGCGATCGTTACCAGATTTATCACGAACATCCGCCCGCGCATTTGATCGTCGAAGACACCGGTCTCGGCATTCAGCGCACCAAGAATGTCGTGGTCGTAACCGTCACCAGCCGTCCCCGCACGCCGGAAGCGAAGCTCGAATTCTACAAAAGCCTCTGCCGCGAACTCGAAGACGCCTGCGGTATCGAGCCGAGCGATGTCATGGTCTCCATCGTCACCAATTCCGATGCCGATTGGAGCTTCGGCAACGGCAACGCCCAATTCGTCACCGGGGAACTCTAAGCAGTAGCCGTAAAAAAAATCTGCACACAGGTGAAACGGCCATGGCCACTTCAACCGAAAGAAAACTTTTCGCGCCGCTACAAATCGGCCCAATCACTCTCGCGCATAGAGTAGTGATGGCTCCGCTCACGCGTTCGCGATCGGTCCAGCCTGGCGATGTTCCCGGCGACCTGATGCTGGAGTACTACACCCAACGCGCCTCACGGGGCGGTCTGATCATTTCAGAAGCCACCGCCATCTCCGTTGCCGCCCGCGGCTGGTTCGGAGCTCCCGGAATCTATTCGGACGCCCAAGTCGCCGGCTGGCGCCGTATCACCGATTCAATTCACGCCAGGGGTGGGTTCATGTTCTCGCAACTCTGGCACACCGGGCGTTCCTCGCACCTCTCCATGCGCGAAGGCGCAATGCCTGCCGCGCCTTCCGTCGATCCCACGTACTGGCTCGACGAATCACATAAAGTTTCCACTCCGGCCGGTTGGCAAACGCCTTCGCCGCATCGTGCCTTGGACCTCGCGGAAATTCCCGCCATCATCGACGACTATCGCAAGGCCGCGGAACGCGCTAAAGCTGCCGGTTTCGACGGCGTGGAACTTCACGGCGCGAATGGTTACCTCGTCGACGAATTTTTGCAGGACGGCAGCAACAAACGAACCGACGCTTACGGCGGCTCCATCCAAAATCGCACGCGTTTCCTTTTGGAAGCGCTCACTGCCTTGGTCTCCGTGTGGGGAGGCGACCGCGTCGGAGTTCGCCTCGGTCCCGGCGGGACGTGGAATCAAATGTCGGACAGCAATTGGCCGGCGCTCTTCGATTACGTCGCCGCCCAATTGAATCCCTTTGGCCTCGCCTACCTCCACGTCGTCGAACCACGCGTCAAAGGCAACATCGTCATCACCGTAGGTCAGCAGCCCATCGCGGCCGAGCGCCTTCGGAAAATTTTCAAATCTAAAATTATTGCTGCCGGCGGTTTCGAGCCGGACACCGCCGAAGCGGTCGTCGAAAAGGGCGATGCTGACGCCGTCGCTTTCGGCCGCCACTTCGTCGCCAATCCCGATTTGCCGATGCGCATCGAAAAACGCCTGCCGCTCAACGAGTACGATCGCAATACTTTCTATACCTTCGAACCTCGCGGCTACATCGATTACCCTTTTTACGCCGAAAGCGCCAAGGCGTAGAAAATCGGGCGAGCGTTGGCAGCCTTCTCGCCGCCGTTATATCCTTCGTCCATGGCTTTGCCTTCGAAGCGCTCGCCTTCCGCCGGTCTTTTCCTCGGATTGCTCGTCACCATCGCCGCCGTAGTCGCTTACTCCGCATATATCACCCGTCAGATAGGCACCCTGCGTGACTTGCAGAATCAACTGGTCGAACACAATCGCCGCGATTCGCTCCAGCTCTTGCGCGCGCAGAACGACTTGAATTCGCTGGGCCTGGCCATGCGCGACATGCTCGACAACGATGAACCATATCCTCTGGTTTCTTGGGAAGCGCAGTTCCAAAGAATTCGCACCGACCTGGACAGCGCGCTGCAAACGGAAGACCAGTTCAGCGTAACCAAGCGCAGTGCCGGCCAGACTCTCTATCTCCAGCAATCTCTCGCGCAATTCTGGGACGCCGCCGACCGCACCTTCGCCCTCGCCCGCGACGGAAAAGAACCCGAAGCCCGCGAACAAATTCGCGTCACCCTCCAGGCTCGTCAGGCCACCTTAAGCACCACCATCTCCCGCCTGCTCGTCCAGAACAACGAAAACGAACAGCAAGCCGCCGCCCAGGTCGGCGCCATTTACGATCGTGTTCAGCGCCAGGTCTACTTATTCCTCACCGCCACCCTCGCCGCCATTCTCCTCACCGGCCTCTACGTTATTCGCTGGAACCGCCGCCTCTTTGCCCAGCTCGATGATCTTTCCCGCCAGCGCAGCGAACTCGCCCAAAAATTAATTTCTTCGCAAGAATCTACGCTGCGATCCATCTCGCGCGAGCTTCACGATGAATTCGGCCAGATCCTCACCGCCATCGGCTCGATGCTCACGCGCTCGGCCAATCATCTTCCCGAAGCCTCGCCCGTCCGCGCCGATCTCGGCGAAGTTCGCAACATCGCCCAAACCACGCTCGACAACGTGCGCAGCCTTTCGCAGGCGCTTCATCCCGTCATGCTCGACGAAAACGGACTCGAAAGTACGCTGGACTGGTACATTCCTACCGTGGAAAAGCAAACCGGGATCGATCTCAGTTACACCAAATCCGGCGCGCCATTCGCCGTCGACGGCAACTCTGCCGTTCACATTTACCGGGTCTTGCAGGAGGCGCTTAATAACGTCGCGCGACACTCCGGCGCGCGCGCCGCGCAAATCCGTTTGAATTTTCTTCCCGAATCGCTTCAACTTGAAATCGAAGATCACGGTCGCGGAAGCGATGCTCCGGAAAATCGTAACGGGATTGGCCGAGTCGGAATGCGCGAACGCGCCGAATTATTAAACGGCACCATCGACTTCACGCGACCGCCTCAAGGCGGAACCCTAGTCCGTCTGGTCGTCCCGCGCCAGGAAGCCCAGCAAAATGCCGAATAACGCGCCCAAAAAACTCTCGATTGTCCTCGTAGACGATCACAACCTCGTCCGCCTCGGCTTTCGCCGCATTCTCGAGGACGAACCGGACCTGCAGGTAGTCGCCGAAGCCAGCGACGGAAAAGACGCCGTCACTTTGGCGCGCAAGCATCGCCCGGACGTCATCGTCATGGATTGCGCTCTAGCCGGAATGACCGGCCTCGCCGCCACCAAAGCCATCCTGCAGGAATTTCCGGACCAAAAGATTCTGATGCTCAGCATGCACGCCGAAGATACGCTCGTGCATCAAGCGCTCGACGCTGGCGCTCGCGGCTACGTACTGAAAAATGCCGAAGACGTTGGCCTGGGCAGCGCCATCCGCCGCGTCGCCGCCGGCGAAATCGTCTTAAGCCCTGGTGTTTCCAAACAAGCCATGCTGAAAGGCGAGCGCGATTCCAAACTCACTACGCGCGAACTGGAAGTCTTGCAACTCATCGCCGACGGCCACTCCAACAAAGCCATAGCCGACAAACTAAACCTCAGCGCCAATACCGTCGCGGTCCATCGCGCCAATATCATGGACGCGCTGGGGATCCACAAAACCGCCGAGCTGATCGTCTACGCCATCCGCAACGGCCTGGTGAACATTTCGTGAATCGCCGCGCGTTTCTCGCCGAAATTCTAGCCGGCGGCGCGCTAGCCTCAGCGTCGTTGTCCCGCGCAAGAAATATACTCAGCGAGCCCGCAGATTCCGCCCCGGCGCCCGGATTCAAATTTGTAGACGTTACCTCCGCAGCCGGAATTCATTTCCGCCACAACAGCGGTGCCTACGGTGGAAAGCTCCTGCCCGAAACCCTAGGCTCTGGCTGCGCCTTCCTTGATTACGACGCCGACGGCTGGCAGGACATTCTCCTAATCAACGGCATGGATTGGCCCGGCCACAAACGCTCTCGCAGCGCGCTGCAGCTCTACCACAACAATCGCGACGGCACCTTCACCGATGTCACCCGCCGCGCCGGCCTCGATCTCGAAATGTACGGAATGGGCGTAGCCGTCGGCGATTACAACAACGACGGCTTTCCCGACATTCTCGTCACCTGCGTCGGACAAAACCGCTTGTTTCAAAATACCGGCAAAGGCACCTTCATCGACGCCACCCATTCCAGCGGACTCGGGGGCCGCATGGCCTTCAGCACCTCGGCTCTCTGGTTCGATTACGATCGCGATGGTTTTCTCGACCTATTCGTCTGCAATTACGTCAAGTGGTCGCCCGAACACGATGTCTTTTGCAGCCTCGACGGCAAGCAAAAATCCTTTTGCACGCCCGAAGCGTATCGCGGTGAAACCTGCTGGCTCTTTCACAATCGCGGCAACGGAACCTTCGAAGACGCCACCGCCGCAAGCGGCATCTTCGATACCAGCTCCAAAAGTCTTGGCGTCGCCCTGCTCGATTACGATCGCGACGGCTGGCCCGACCTGCTCGTAGCCAACGACACTCAGCCCAACAAACTCTATCGCAATCTGCGAAATGGCAAATTTAAGGACGTCGGCGTCGAAGCTGGCGTCGCCTTCAGCGCCGAAGGCAAAGCCCGCGCCGGCATGGGTGTCGACACCGCCGATTTCGATGGTTCCGGTTTTCCCGGCATCGCCGTCACCAATTTTGATAACGAAATGATCGGCCTCTTCCGCCCCAACCGCAACGGAACCTACAACGACGTAGCCGAACAGGCCGGCGTCGGTATCCCTTCGCAGAATACTCTGGGCTTCGGGTGCGCGTTTTTCGACGCCGATCTCGACGGCTTCGTGGACCTAGCCGTCGCCAACGGTCACATTGACGAAACCGTCCGAAACATTCGCGGCAACGTCGGCTATGCCCAACCGCCGCAACTCTTCCTGAATGATGGCCACGGAAAATTCCGCGATGTCGCCGCCGCTGTCGGCGGGGAATTCAGCCAGCCGAAAATCGGCCGCGGCCTCTGCCACGGCGATTTCGATCGCGACGGCGATCTCGATCTGCTCATCACCACCAACAACGGTCCCGCGTATCTCTATCGCAACGACCAGCTCGCCGGCAACCACAGCATTCGTTTCCTGCTCACCGGCACCCAATCCAATCGCGATGCCATCGGCGCCCACGTCCAGATCGAATACGAAGGCTTAACCCAGTCGCGCCAAGTGAAAAGCGGCTCCAGCTACCTTTCGCAGTCCGAACTTCCCGTTACCTTCGGCCTAGGTCCACGCGACCACATTACCCGCGTCGTCATCCAGTGGCCCAACGGCAAAGTTGAGGACTACAAAAATCTCGCCGCCGGCCAGAGCTATCACTGCGTCGAATCCAAAAACATCACTCCGCTAAATCATTTCTAAGAATCGAATTCGCGAATCAGATTCTCCGCGTGCGAAAATGTCGCAAAAAAAATGCGCCACTAGTACTTTTGTAGTATTGCGACATTTTTCCCGACCCGCTACATTGTGTTCATCGAATCGAGCCGCAATTCAGCCCCTCCACCCCGGAACCTGAATTTGCGGTGGCAGGCTCCCAGCCAGTGAGAGTCTGGCTGGTGAGTCTGCGCAGTTCCGCATAGCGGACGACGAACGCCTGGTGGCCATGCGTCGTATCCGCGTGAAGTTTTAATTCCATTCCAGATTGGAGAACGGATGAATCAGATGACCTTGCTCAAAGTGTGGCTGTCCGCTGTTTTTTTTGGATTCGCAATCATCTCGACGGCGGCGCAAGTTCCCACCAGCACACTCAACGGCATCGTCAGAGACCCGCATCAAGCCGGAGTCGGCGACGCGAATATTTCCGCTACCAACGCTGCCACCGGCGCAACTCGCTCGACCGTCTCCAATTCCGCCGGCCTGTATTCCATTCCGGACTTGCCGCCCGGTTCTTACAGTCTGCGCATCGAATTTTCCGGTTTTGCGCCGTCTGACTTTCCCGCCATCCTTCTCGAAGCGGGCCGTGTAACCACCATCGACGCCGACCTAAAGCTGGCGGCCGTGGGCCAGACCGTAAACGTCAGCGCCACGAACACCAGCGTCGAGCTGACCCAGTCGATGATCCAGGGCCAGATCAATTCCCAAACCATCGAAACGCTTCCACTGAACGGACGCAATTTCCTCGAACTCGCCTATCTCGTTCCCGGAAACCGTCCCGCTCCGAATTTTGACCCCACCAAAACCAACACTCTCGAAGTGAGTTCGGCGGGCGGCATCGGTCGCGGTGGCAACATCACCGTCGATGGCGGCGACAATAACGACGAAGTCGTTGGCGGCACGCTCTCCAATTTTCCCCAGGATTCCATCCAGGAATTTCAAATCGCCACCGGACGCTTCAGCGCCGAAGTCGGCCGCTCGGGCATCAGCGTCATCAACATCATCACCAAGTCGGGCACCAACGAATATCACGGCTCGCTTTTCGATTACGAACGCAACCGCCATCTCCAGGCGCTTCCGTATACCTTCGACCGCTCGCAGCCCACGCCCCCATTCGACCGCGAACAATTTGGCGGTTCGATCGGCGGTCCCATCAAGCCAAACAAAGTCTGGTGGTTCGCTTCGGCGGAATATCGCAATCAGAATGCCGCGATCGAAACGGGAACGCGCGACTTCGCCACTCAGCAAATTCTCAATACCTCGGCACCCGCGCCGCTGCGCGAAGCCCTCGTGTCCACCCGCGTCGATTACCAGCTCGATTCCAACAACACCTTGATGGCGCGCTATTCCTTCGATCGCTCCACCGATACCGCCGCCGCCGAACCGGCCAGCGTTACTCCGTTGCAAACCGCCGCCGAGCGCCAAAATTCGCTGAATCGTTTCAATTCCGTCGTCGGCAACTGGGTTCACACGCTTTCACCCACCAAGGTCAACAGCCTCATCTTTCACTTCGACACTTTCCTCAACACCATTCCCGAATTCCCAAACAGTCTGCCCACCACCGATCCGAATCTCGGCCTGACCAACGAACTGATTTTCCCTGGCCTCGCCGACGGCGTGAATTTCAACGTCCCGCAAAGCACCCACCTGAATCGCTATCAGCTCGGCGACAATTTCAGCTGGGCCCTCGGTAAACACACCCTGCACTTCGGCGGCGATTATCAGCGCCCCACGGCCACCGGCGAAATCAACGTCTTCGGCAGCGGCACGGTCTTCCTTACCTCGAATTTTTATTTGCCCGGAAAGGATTTGAACGGCGATGGCGTTCTGAACGATCTCGATATTCCGATCGGCGGCGCAGCCATGAGCGCCGCTCCCATTCAGCCGGTGCCTATTCCGCAAATTTCCAATTCCTACATTGGTCTCTATCTGCAGGATGACTGGCGCGTAACTCACAACCTGACGCTAAACCTCGGCTTGCGTTGGGACTTCGATACCGACGCAACCGGCACGGATCCAAATCACGGCCCGTGCCCCAGCCTGTTCATCGAACCCACCAAGCCCTGCGTCTGGCTCGCTAACGTAATCGATCTTCGCCGCCACCCAGACGCCAAGAATTTTGGTCCGCGCGTGGGGTTTGCTTACGATCCATTTGGCAAGGGCCGCTCCGTCATCCGCGGCGGCTTCGGAATTTATTACGACCGCATCGTTTTCGAAGTGCCGGGATACGAACGCGTGCAGGACGACCGTGCTCTCACCATCAATCAATATTCCGGTTCGGTCTGCACTTTTCCTGGCGACCCCAATCCGCCGGATCTAAATACCTGCTTCGCTCCCATTCCCGGCGACGTTTTCGCGCCCGGTAGTCCCAGCCTGGCCAATCCGTTTAGCGGCCAGCGCCAGACCAGCGGCGTCGGCATCATCGTCGTCGATAAAAACGCCCACCATCCGATGTTCCAGCAAACTTCCTTGGGCTTTCAGCAACAGTTCGGTTCTGACTGGCTCGTCAGCGCCGACGGACTCTACATTTTCGGCCAGCGCGAATTGATCGCGCAGTTCCTGCGCAATACAACTTCCACCTCGCCCTTCATTTCTTGCCCGGGCAGCAACATTCCTTGCACCGTCACCGATCCGCTCAACGGAGTTTCCGACCAAGTGACCTTGGCCGCTTCCGCCGCAAAATCCTGGTACAGCGGTTTGCTCGTCAACGTGCAGCACAAACCGGTGCGCGTCGGCCCCGTCACTTATTTGTTCAACATCGCCTACACGCTTTCCAAGTCGCTCGATGATTCCGACGACGATCAGGTTCCTTCCTACACCACGGTCGAAAACGTCAACTTGCTGGAGGGCACCGTCGGAGCGAAAACCGAAAAGGGCTACGCCGCCAGCGACGAGCGCCACCGCCTCACCGCTTACGGTTTGATCCAGTTTCCTTGGGGATTTTCACTCGCGCCGTTGTACACCTACGGCTCGGGCGTTCCAGCTGATACGTTTCTCCCCGACCTCACGCTCAATGGCGAATCATTGCCCGCGCGCCTGCCCATCCTGGCGCGCAACTCGTTGGGACGCAGCGTCCAGAACAGCACGCAGCTGAATCGCGCCATCAACGAATGGAACGCGCTGCCCCCGTGCCCGGCGCCCGCCCCCTGCAATGCGGGTGGTCCCTTGGACAATGTGCCGAACGGAATTAATTTCACCAGCCCGTTCAACTCCGTGGATTTGCGTCTGGTCAAGGACATCGCTATCAAGGAGCGCTATCACCTCGACCTGATGGCCGAGGCCTTCAACCTCTTTAACAGCGTGAATATTCGCGGCTTTACCAATACTTCTTACTCCGGCCGTAATATTTCGATCCTGCCTCAGGGCTCCAATCCGGGAAATGTCGATTCGGATTTCTTCGCTCCGGTCAGCACCGCGGGCGGTTTCTTCGGCTCCGGCGGCCCGCGTGCCTTCCAGTTCGCGATCCGCTTCACCTTCTAGGCCAGCGCTCTCGGCGACGGCTCCGCTCGTATCGGGCTAGGCCATCGCCTTTACGCCCGCCGCGCTCCTATTCCAGCCCGGACGCCGAAATCCCTTACCATGCGTCTAAATCAAGGCGATTGGCGAATGTGCAACCCGCCGGTAGTCGTTTGACACCCGATTTTGTGTCTACCATACTGATTCGCTGATTTTGGCCGTTCGTTCGCACCACATCCCCGCACCCATGGGAGCTCGACGCATATGACTCATCGCTTTCGGTTCGCTCTGGCCCTCCTGTGCGCCACCATCGGCGCTGCCGTGTTCGCCTCCGCGCTCCGCGCGCAGCAGAAACCCGCGGACATCCTGCCTCCGAAACTCACCTACACCGTGCACACCCTGCCCAATGGCTTGCAGGTCATCTTTCTCGAAGATCACGCCGTCCCAGTCATCAATCTTCAGGTCTGGTATCACGTCGGCTCGAAAGACGAACAAACCGGTCATACCGGCTTCGCCCATCTCTTCGAGCATCTGATGTTCAAGGGTTCCGCACACGTCCCCGCTGAAGAGCATTCCCGCATCATTGAAGCCGTCGGCGGTTTCGACAACGCTGAAACCAGCGACGACACCACCAATTTCTACGAGACCTTCCCCAGCAACTATCTCGAACGAGTCTTGTGGCTCGAAGCCGACCGCATGGGCAGCCTCAACGTCTCCGAGGAAAATTTTAAATCGGAGCGTGAGGTCGTCAAGGAAGAGCGCCGCGTCCGTGTCGAAAATCAGCCCTACGGTTACCTGCAGGAAGATTTGCGCGCCGCCGCCTTCACCGAACACGCCTACCATCACACGCCCATCGGCAGCATGGTCGACCTGAACAACGCCACCATCGAAGACGTTCGCGCCTTCTTCAACACTTTCTACAAACCGAATAACGCCACGCTCGTGGTCGTCGGCGATTTCAATTCCAAACAAGCCCTGGCCTGGACCAATAAATATTTCAGCGGCATCCCCGCCTCAGCCAAACCGATCCCGCGCCTCGATCATCCCGAGCCGCCGCAAATCGCCGTCCGCACCGTGACCAAGTCCTATTCCAATACGCCGCTGCCCGCCATCGTCATCGGCTACAAAATTCCCGCGCGCTACACGCCCGATACCTACCCGCTCGATCTCGCTTCCAACATTCTTTCCGGCGGCGAAAGCAGCCGTCTCTACCAGTCGCTTGTATATAAGGACCAGATTGCCGTGCAGGCCGGCGGCGAAGCGAATTTCACCGAAGATCCGAATCTCTACTGGGCCTACGCCATTATGAATCCCGGCCACACGCCGCAAGACGGCCAGAAGGCACTCGTCCAGGTTCTCGATGTTTTGAAGACCCAAACCGTCGAACCCAAGGAACTCGAAAAAGCGAAGAATCAGGAGATTGCCGGCTTCATTCTCGGCCGCGACACGGACGAAGAAAAGGCCGTAGCTCTGGCCGCCGCCGCGGTCATTGGCAAAGATCCCGAGCTGGTGAATACCGAACTAAGCCGTTACCTCGCCAGCACCGCAGCCGATATTCAGCGCGTGTCCAAAGATTATTTCGACTTGCAGCACGCGACGGTCATGCTGGTCACCACCTCGGCGGCGGCGCAATAGTTTCGCGGGCGTCGACCATTTCATTTTTTGTAATTTCATTTCTTGTATTCATTTCGTGTAAGAGACTAGGAGTCAAGATGAAGCGCGCCAGATCGGTTTGGTTTTCAATGTGGCTGCTGTTCGCGTCGGCGTTTGCCGTTGCTCTGCCCGTCCGCGCTCAAGAAGGGCAGGGCGCTGCTCCCGCGCCGCGAGGCCAATCCGAAGCGTCCGATGACAACGCGCCGAAGAAAGCTTCCGGCATCGTTCCTCCCGGCGTGAAGCTCGATTCCGCCATGCCGCCCGCCGGCGCCCCGCGTCCCTTCGAATTTCCCAAGGCCGCCATGAAAACGCTCTCCAATGGCCTCCGCGTTTTCGTCGTCACCGATCATCGCGAGCCGGCCGTCGCCGCCCGCCTGGTGCTGCTCTCCGCCGGCACCATAAAAGATTCGCCGTCCATGCCGGGCATCGCGCAGATGACTGCCGCCCTCCTCACCCAGGGAACCGAAAAGCGCTCGGCCCGCGAGATCGCCGAAACCATCGATTTCGTTGGCGGCACCCTCCAGGCCCAAGGCGGGCGCGACGCAACCACCGTTACCCTTGACGTTGTGAAGAAGGACGTCGGCGTCGGCATGGATCTAATGTCCGACATTGTTTTACATCCGGCCTTCGCTGCGGACGAAATCGAGCGTCAGCGTCAGCAGCTCCTTTCTAACCTCCAGGTTCAATACGCTGACCCGAACTACTTGGCGACTCTCGTTTTCGCCCGAGCCCTGTATGGAAATTCCGCGTACGGCTTGCCTGAAGAGGGCACGCCCGGCACCGTCAAAAAATTCAAGCGCGACGACCTCGTCAAATTTCACGACGCCAATTACGCCCCCAATGAAGCGCTGCTCGGTTTCGCCGGCGATATCAACCCCGAAGAAGCTTTCGCCATCGCCGAGAAATACTTTGGCCTCTGGCAGAAGGTGAACGTCGGCGCCGTCGCTCCAGCCCTGAATCCGGCGGCCTCCGCCCAGCACATCTGGCTGATCGACAAGCCGGACGCGGTCCAGACCCAGATCCGCATCGGCAAAATGTCGATTCGCCGCAACGATCCGGATTTTCTTCCGCTCGAAGTCACTAATCATATTTTTGGAGGCAGCTACAACAGCCGCCTGAATACCGAGGTCCGCATCAAGAAAGGCCTCACCTATGGAGCGTCCTCGGCTCTCAACGCGCATCTCTATGCCGGTTCGCTCTACGTGAATACCTACACCCGCACCGAAACCACCGTGGAAGCCACCAAGCTCGTAATTCGTCTCCTCGCCGGGATGGCCAATGGCGAGATCAACCAGAAGGAACTCGATTTCGCCCGCGATTTTCTCGCCGGCGTCTACCCCATCTCCTCTGAAACCGCCGAGCAGGTCGTCGATCGAGTCCTCACCGTCGCCGCTTTCGATTTGCCCCCGGATTACAATCAGACCTATCCCGCCAAGGTACGCGCCACGTCCCTGGCCGACGTCCAATCCATGGCCCGCAAATATTTCACCGCCAAAGATCTCGATTTGGTTCTGGCCGGTAATGTCGGCGCCTTCCGCGATGACCTCAAAAAGGAATTTCCTGACGCCCAATTTGTCGAAATTCCCTTCGACCAGATCGACGTGCTCACTCCGGACATGCGCGCCGCAAAACAAGAAGCGGTCGTAGCCTCGCCCGAATCCCTGGCACAGGGAAAAGAAATCCTGATGGCCGCTGCGCAGGCCGCCGGCGGCGATTCGCTCAAGTCCGTCACCACCCTGTCCTTCGCCGAGAGCGGCAAAATTCACAATCCCAATGGCGACCAGCCGCTCAAGGTCAACTGGCAGGTTCAATACCCGGATCATTCCTACGGTGACGTGAGTCTCGGCTCGGTCGATATCCTGCAGGTCTGCGATGGAACTTCATCGTGGCTGAAATTTCCCAATGGCGTCCGCGACACTACCAACATCATCGGCGAATTCAAACGCGGCATCGCGCTCTTTGGCGGTGGCTGGGGAATTTATCAGCAAGCCCTCGCCGGCAACGTTCCGGCCCAGGCCATCGGGGAAGAGAAGATCGGCGACAAATCCTTGCTCGGCGTCTCGGTGCAGTTGCCTTTCGCCGCGCTCAAACTTTATTTCGACCCAACCACTCATCTCCTCGCTGCGGCGCGCTATCAATCGAAAGGCGAACAGGGCGACGTCGAAAACGAACAGCATTGGAGCGATTATCACACCGTCGATGGCCGCCAGTTTGCCTTCGCCACCGAAACCTACCGGGAAGGGCTGAAATTATTCGAATCGACCACCGATAGTGTGCAGGTAAATCCCAAAATCGATCCGGCCATATTTACCAAGCCGACCGCCGCAAACGACGCGCCTGCGGCCAAATAATCGGCCGCGTTATTTCACGTTCAGAATTACTTTTCCGATGTTTTTCCGCGCGTGAATGTATTTATGCGCCGAAGCAGCGTCGCCCAGCGGGAACGATTTCCCGATGACCGGCTTGATTTGTCCGGCTTGGTACATCTTGAAAATGTCTCCCATCTCCGAGCGCATCAGCGCCGCCCGCGAAGGCATTTTGCCCAAATTGATTCCGATCACTGCGATGTTGTCGGCCATCAACTTCAAAGGATTGAAGCGAGGCATTTGAAGCACTGCACCCAACCCGCGAAGCGCGCTTTTCTTTCCATCCGGCCCGGCCGCAGCCGACAGTCCGTACACCACCAGCCGTCCCGTGGGCCCCAGGCATTTGTAGCTCTTCGCAAACGATTTTCCGCCGATGGCGTCCATCGCCATTTCAATGCCGTCCGGCGAAAATTTCCGCACCATTTCCACAAAATCACTTTTCTCGTAATCGATCGGATGATCGACCCCAATCTTCCGCAGGTAATCCTGCTTGCTCGGCCCCGCCGTTCCGAAAATTTCCAGGCCACGCGCCCGCGCCAGTTGCACCGCCGCGATTCCCACCCCGCCCGCCGCCCCGTGAATCAGGATGCGATCGCCGGATTGCAAATTGCCCATGGCAAACATCGCGTGGTACGCCGTCAAATAATTCACGGTCAGCGCTGCGGCCTCATCGAAAGGCATTCCCGCCGGCAATCGATACACTTGCCGCGCCGGCACCACCACCCATTCCGAGTAGGCGTGAAATTGCGTGAGCGCGCAGACGGCGTCTCCCGCCCGCAGCGGCTCGCCTTCCCAATCTCGCCCCGCGTCGGTAACTTTCTCCACCACGCCCGCCACTTCGAATCCCGGCACGAACGGCGGCTTGGGAACTCCCGGATAAATTCCCATGCGCTGAAGCAGATCGGCGAAATTCACGCCCACCGCGCGCACCCGGATCAAAACTTCTCCGTTTTGTGGCTGCGGATCGGGCATCTCCCGCATTTCCAGAACGTCAGGATTCCCGTACCTCTTTACGACCATGGCCCGCATCAAAGCTCCTTCGGCTGGGCGTTGCCGATTTCAATTCTGCTCGAAATATGGATGATACCAACGATTGCCTTTCGATGCGTATTCGCCACACCGCACAAAAATCGCAGCCGAATGTTTCGAGAAATCCCCTTTATATTTTGGATTCCGGGCATCCTAACCTAAACTACTAGACCTCGCGCAACGATGACACCCACACACAGAGCAAAACTATTTTTCAGAAGCATCGCCATCCTAGTTGCCGCCGCCGGTTCGCTGGCTGCCGCCAAAGCAGCCCAGGCCCCAACGCCGCCCGTCCTCGTGGCCATGAAAGAGGAACTCGATCGTTCCATGGCCGCCATGTCCGGTGCCGATCCCGCCGCCTACTTCATCAGCAGCACCGTCGCCGACCGCCAATATTCCGAAGTCTCCGGCTCCAATGGCGCGCTGCTCACCAGCACCGAAACCCGCGCGCGCTGGCTGGAAGTTCAAACCCGCGTCGGCACCTATCAGCTCGACGATACTCACAAACTCGCCGACCGCCAGCCCAGTTGGACCAGCCCCGGCACCAGCATCGTCGTCGATGACGACATTCCCGTTTTGCGCCGCGAAATCTGGCGCGAGACCAACCGCCAGTTCCGCGCCGCCGGCGAAGCCCTCATCAAAGTAAAAACCAGCCAGCAGGTTCAGGTGCAGACCGCCGAAGGCAACGCTCCGGATTTCTCGCGCGAAAAGCCCCACGTTTCCATCGGCCCGCGCGTCGAAATCAAAGTCGACCGCAAACCCTGGGAAGAAAAAGTACGCGCCTATACCGCGGCCTTCAGCAAATCGCCGGAAGTCCTGAATTCCATCGCCACTTTCACCGCGCTCGGCATGAATCAATATCAGGTCAATACCGAAGGTACCCAGCTCGCTTTCAGCCAGATCCACTATCGCCTCGAACTCTACGTCCAAAGCAAAGCGCCTGACGGCATGGACATCAATCGTTACGCCAATTTCGATTGGCTGAATCCGAAAGATGCGCCCGATGATAAAGTCGTCTTCGCCCGCATCCAGACCATGACCGCCGAAACCGAAGCGCTCGATAAAGCGCCTCTGGTCGACCCCTACGCCGGCCCCGCGTTGCTCACCGGCCGCGCCGCCGCCGTGTTCTTCCACGAAGTTTTCGGCCATCGCGCCGAAGGCTTCCGCCAGAAGGACATCAACGAAGGTCAGACCTTCACCAGCAAAATCGGCGAACAAATTTTGCCCGAATTTATTTCCATCAAAGACGATCCCACTCAGGCCGCGCTCGACAAACAAATGCTGCTCGGCAATTACACTTTCGATGACGAAGGCGTTCCCGCGGAAAATGTCCAACTCGTCGATCACGGCGTGCTCAAGACTTTTTTGATGTCGCGCTCGCCTTTGGTCAGCATCCCGCAGTCCAACGGCCACGGCCGCCGCCAGCTTGGTTATGTTCCCGTAGCCCGCCAGGGAAACCTCATCGTCTCCAGTTCCAAGAGCGTCACCAACGATCGGCTGCGCCAGCAGCTAATCGATATGGTCAAGGCCCAGGGCAAGCCCTTCGGCCTGCTCATCGACGATATCGCCGGAGGATTCACGTTCACCGGCCGCCAGCAGCCGCAGGCCTTCCAGGTTTTGCCGCTTGTGGTTTACAAAGTCTACGCCGACGGCCGTCCCGACCAACTGGTCCGCGGCGTCGATATCGTCGGCACTCCGCTGGTTTCTCTAACTAAAATCGTAGCCACCGGTGACACGCCGGATATTTTCAATGGCTACTGCGGCGCCGAATCCGGCTCCGTCCCGGTTTCCGCCGTCGCTCCCGCGATTTTGATTTCCGAAATGGAAGTTCAGAAAAAGGAAACTTCCACCGATAAACCGCCGATTCTGCCCGCGCCTGGCCATGATCCGCAGGATCCCGAAAACAAGGGGCAACGCTAGTGAGAACTCTTTCAGTCATCGCGCTGCTCGCCGCATTTCTGCTCATCGTAGCGTTTCCCGCAGCCACCTTCGCGCAGGCTCCGGTACCGGCCAACGAAACCGACCAGACCTTGCACGCCATGCACGACGAAATGGAACGCTCCCGCACGCGCCTCCAACTCCCCGGCGTCGACAAGCCTTTCTACATCGAATACCGCCTGCTCGATATCGACGTGCGCTCCGTCACTTCCTCCTTCGGCGCGCTCATCGCCAGCAACGATACCCGCAATCGCTTCATGAGCATCGACGTCCGCGTCGGCGATTACCATCTCGATAGTTCCAATTTTGTCAGCGAAGATGGTTTTCAGGGCTTCCTCGGCACCACCGGCGAAGTCGGCATCGACCGCGATTACAATTCGCTGCGCCAGGATCTGTGGCTCTCCACCGACCAGGCCTACAAACAAGCCGTCACCCAGATGTCTCTCAAGCAATCTTTCCTGCGCAGCCTCACCAAGCCCCCGGAGATTGACGATTTCTCGCAAGCCCCTCCGATCGTGAAAATCGATCCGCTCGTGCGGCCCGACTGGACCACTCGCAACTGGGACGAAGAATCCCGCCAGGCCTCCGCCGCGCTCCTGAAATTTCCGCACCTGAACGCGACCCGCGTGAACTACTACCTTGTCTACTTCACCTATTATTTGATGAACACCGAAGGCACCATCATCCGTAGCTCTCGCAATCTCGCTGCGATCGAAGCCGCTCTCGACACCACCGCCGGCGACGGCATGTCCCTGCACAATTTTTACGCGGTCTACGTCGCCAAGCCCGGCGACCTGCCGGATCCCACCACCGTCGGAAAGGCTTTGGCCCAGGCCGGAACCGAACTCGCAACTTTGCGCCAAAGCCCCATCGTCTCCGATTTCACCGGTCCGGTTCTTTTTCAAGGCGCCGCTTCCGGCGCTCTGCTCGCCCAGGCTCTGGCGCCTTCCATTTCCGGATCGCGTCCCCCGCTTTCCACCATGCCGGCCTTTGACGAAATGATGCAGCGCATGGGCGGTCGCAGCGAATGGTCCGGCCGCGTCGGTACTCGCGTTCTGCCAGTAGGGATGTCTCTGATCGACGATCCCACCTTGAACGCCTACAACGGCCAGTTGCTCCTAGGAAATTACGAGTACGACGACGAAGGTGTAAAAGGCCAGCGGGTCGCCATCGTCGAAAACGGCGTCCTGAAAAATCTGCTCATGTCCCGTCGACCCGGTCCCGAATTCCAGGCGTCCAATGGCCACGCTCGCTCCGCGCTGCTGTCCGATCCTCGCCCGCTCAGCAGCAATCTTTTTCTGCAGGCCAATAACGGCCTCAACCCAGCGGACCTGAAAAAGAAATTTCTCGATGCCTGCAAAGACGATGGCCATGAATGGTGCCTGGAAATTCGCAGCATGGATAACCCGGCCATCTCCTCGATTCGCCAGGAGGATTTCAGCGACTTCATTGGAGCCGTAGCCGGCGGCGTCGCCAGCGGGGAACGCGTGCCGCTCGTGATGTACCGCGTCTACGTAGCCGATGGCCGTGAAGAAATGGTTCGCGGCGGCCACATCGAAGGCCTGCAGTTGCGTTCGTTGCGCAATATCCCGGCCTACGGCGACGACGTCACCGTCTTCCCGTACATGCAAAATCCCTCCAACGGATTTGCCGGAACCGCCCTCGGCGCCTTCGGCTCGGCCCAGGGCGGAATTCCCAGCACCATCGTTGCGCCTTCGCTGGTGCTCGATGAAGTCGAAGTTCGCGGTTTCCACGGCGAGCCGCGCCGTCTGCCTCTCGTCGACGCGCCGCCGCTAACCCAGTAATTATTTCTATCGCGTGGCGGCGCACATCGTGGCCAACTTCACTTTGCCGCTCGCCGTCCCAGCGTATAATCGGCCCCAATGAACCAGCTCTTGCCCGACCAGGCTTCCCACGAAAAGCGCGTCGCGGCTCTCGCTTCCGTAGGTTCGGCGGTTCTGCTGGTCGCGCTCAAAGTCTTTCTGGTCGTCCGCACCGGCAGCTTAGGCATTTTGTCGGAAGCCATGCATTCCGGCCTCGATTTTCTCGCTGCCATCATCACTTTTCTTTCCGTGCGCGTTTCCGATAAGCCCGCCGATGCCGATCATCTCTACGGTCACGGCAAAGTCGAAAGTTTTTCCGCCTTCGTCGAAACCGCTTTGCTGCTTGTCACCGCCGTCTACATCATTTGGGAAGCATTTCAGCGTCTCTTCTTTCACGCCGATAATGCAATTCGTCCCAGCATCACCGCCATCGTCATCCTGTCCCTATGCATGGGCATCGATTTCGTGCGCTCCCGCGCTTTGAACCGCGTCGCCAGTCGCCATCCCAGCGAAGCGCTCGAAGCCGACGCGTTGCATTTCTCCACTGATGTTTGGAGCACCTTCGTCGTCATCCTAGGAATTACCGGTGCTTGGCTCGGCTTGCGTTTGGGTATCCCCTGGCTCCGCATGCTCGACGCCGTAGCGGCTCTCATCGTTTCCGGCGTCATCATCTGGATTGGTTCGCGCCTGGGCAAACGTACCGCCGATGCGCTGCTCGATGTTGCCCCGCACGGTCTGCGCGAACGCATCGAGCAAGCCGTCGACAAAACCGAAGGTGTGTTGCAAAGCGAACGCGTCCGCGTCCGCAAAGCCGGTCAGCGTTATTTTGTCGATGTCACCATCAGCGTCCCGCGCACCGCCACCTTGGAACAGGCCCACGCCGCCAGCGAAGCCGTCGAGCGCACCATCCAGGAAATTGTTCCCGCCGATGTCGTCGTGCATTTCGAGCCCCGCGCCAAATCCGACGAAAACCTTTTCGAAACCATTCGCGCCGTCGCCCAACGCCGCGGCCTCGCCGTCCACGAACTCTCCGCGCACCAATTCGACAACCGCCTCTTCATCGAACTCCATCTCGAAGTCGACGAAGGCTCCAGCCTCCGCCAGGCCCACGAACGCGCCACGGAACTGGAAAATGACATTCGCCTCGCCACCGAACCCGGCGCCCTCATCAATATCCACATCGAGCCGCTCGGCGCCCGCATCGCCGGCGCCGAAGAAATGAAGGATCTCTCGCGCTCCGTTCAGAATTATCTAAATACGTTGCAGGCCGAATACCACGAAATGGCCAACTGCCACGAAGTCCACGTGCGCAGCGTCGACCACAAAATCCTGGTCTCCTGCCATTGCGCCATGGATGGCGCCTTGCCCATCACCGAAGTCCACGACATCACCGCCGCTCTCGAAGACCGCGTCAAAGAACGTTTCCCGCAGATCTATCGCCTGACCATCCACCCCGAACCAGTCGGAGAAAGTTAGACCGAACGAATTGCCGAGGCAGGGAACGAGAGGAAAATTAAGCGACGCTGCGCGCTGCGAATATCTGCGCCGCCAGCGCGATCACTGCGGGATAACACTCCAGCACGTACCGCGGCTCTGGCGTTTCCACAAACCGCGCAAAAAATAAAGTCCTCACCACACAGAAGAGAATCAGCAATGCGACGCCAGGACGCCGTCGCGCGATCCACGCCCCCGCCAGCGCCATCAAAATATAAATGCCGTTCACCGCCGTCAGGCCGACCGTCACGAGAAAGTCCCGTCGATCATCCTGCCATTCCTCGCGCACTGGCCACAGATGCCCCGACGAAGGCAACAACTCCACTCGCGGCGTAAACCAAAGCGTCAGACAACGCAACGCCGGAATTTTCAAGTACGTCCGCAACGGATGCCGCTCCGTGCGTTCCCGCGCAATCTCCCGAAATCCCTGATCCAGACTCGGATCGACCGTCAGCGCCTCGTTATACTCGTCCACCAAATCGCTGACCCGCTCGCGCTCGTCCTCTGAATCAAACGCATACGGCGGCAACTGCGAAATCACAATTTCTTCGTCGTTCACTTTCCACTGCGTTAAATACACATCCCGAAACCGCCACATCCACGTGTTCGTCCAAGCCGTAAATCCCAAAGGCGTGTATTCGCCGGGCAATTCGCTATAGCGCGGCGCTAAAAATTGCACGTCGTGCAAAGTGTGCCAGTTCCGCGCGGCCCACGGTATCAGCGGCAATACCAGCCCTACACCCAACAAAAGTCCCGCGCGCGTCAGCTTCAACCAATTCGCAGGACGCCACCACTTGGCCAGCAGAATCAATCCCGCAGCGATCAGCAGCAACGGCGTTTCCGGCCGCACCAGAGTCCCAAATCCAACGACCAGCCCGGCCAAGAACCAGGTCTTCGCACTAAACGCCGCGATTCCTGTTTCGGTACTCGCCAAACCCTTTCCGCCGCCAAGACTCGTCTGCAGCAGCAACAAAATTGCCAGCGCCGTAAGAAAAATCACCAAAGTCTCAGTCAGCACCACCGCCGTGTAGTTCGCCGTAAAAGGACACAGCGCCGCCAGCCACAGCGCACCGAGAGCCACTCGCCGCCGGCAATTCTCCGGAGCCAGCCGCGCCGCGATCATCGCGATCACGAAACACGTCGCTAGATCCACCACAACCTGCGCCAGCATCGCCGCCCGCGTCGATTGTCCCGCCACCGCAAACACTGAAGCCAAAAACGCCGGATACCCCGGAACGCGCATGTCCACCGGCGTCAACTGCCCATACACCGGAAATCCGTACACCCCGTTCTTCAGCCAATTCCAGGCCAGCTCGATGTAGAATGGAGCATCGCCCGTATCTGTGACTGGAAATTTCAGCACCAGATACAACCGCAGAGCCAGCCCACTAATTGCAGCAAGCGCGACATTCACGCGCGTAACTTGTGTCGGAGTCATTGACAGCTTTCCACGGGACCGCTAGCTTGGATTGTCCGAATGGTTGAACGCAAGCCCATTTTTTACGATCAGGAACGCCGGCGCTGGCGCCGGACCCGCCGCGTGCTCGAAATTACCGGCGGCCTCTTCACCCTGATCCTGATCGTCTTCATCGTGAACGTCTTCCATAAGCCCGGCCTGCCCGATATTTTGGCCGCCGCCACCCACTGGAACGTTCACGCCATTCCCACCAAAGCCAAACCCAAAGTCGTTCGCCCCGGCCGCAAACGTAAAGTCGCCGCCCTCGGAAAACTGCCGCAAAATTACGATCCGCTGCGCGCTGCCTTTTACGTCAGCTACGATTCCACCAGCCTCGCCTCCCTGCAGCAGCACTATCACGATATCGATTTGCTCATTCCTGAAGCCTTGCACGCCGTCTCGCCCGATGGCCGCCTCGATATCGAACAGGATCCCAAACTCATCTCCTGGATGCAGACCAGCCAGGTCGAACTTCCGATCATGGCCATGGTCAACAATTACGACGGCAAGGATTGGCTCATCAAAGAAATGGCCGAGATGCTGGCCAGTCCGCCGGCCCGCCAAAAACTTTCCAAATCGCTCACTGATTTCGCCACCGCCCAGCACGATCCCGGCATCGTCGTCGATTTTGAACAGATTCCCGACTCCAGCCAGAAGAATTTCGTCGAGTTCATCCATGATCTCGGCAGCGACCTTCACGCGGCGAACCTGAAGTTAATGGTCGCGCTGCCCGCCGCTGACTGGAGCTACGACTACAAGTCCCTCTCCAACGAAGCCGACGCCGTCATCCTCATGAATTACGATTTTCACTACCCCTCGTCGGAACCCGGCCCCATCGCTTCCCAGGATTGGTTCGAACGCAACATCGAAAACATCGTCAAAATCGTGCCGGCCGATAAAATCGTCATGGGCATCGCCAATTACAGTTACGACTGGCCCGCCAAAACCAAAACCGACCCTCATCCCGTAGCCCAGGCCGTCACTTTTCAGCAGGGAATTATCACCGCCGTCGAATCCGAATCGGACGTCACCTTCGACCCCGACACTCTCAATCCTCACTATTCCTACGAAGACGAAAAAAATCTCGTCCACAACGTCTGGATGCTCGATGGAGTCACCGCCTACAACGAATTGCGCGCTGCTGAGCGCGCCGGTGTCCGTGGCACCGCCCTCTGGCGCCTGGGCATGGAAGATCCCTCCATGTGGTCCATCTGGGACGCCACCCATCCTGACGCCGCCATCCGCGCCAAGCTCGACGAAGTTCCACCCGGCTACGATTTAATTCTGGAAGGCGATGGCGACATCTGGCGCATCACTGCCACGCCCCAAAGCGGCCGCCGCACCATCGATTACGATTCCTCCAGCGACGTCATCGACGACGAGTCCTATCAGACCTATCCGCTCTCTTGGCGCATCGAGCAGATGGGCGCCTCTCCAACCAAACTGGCTTTTACCTTCGACGACGGTCCCGACGAAAGATGGACTCCGCAAATCCTCAACATCCTGAAAGAGAAAAATGTTCCGGCCGCTTTCTTCGTCATCGGCGAATCGGCCAGCCAGTATCCCGAGATTGTCCGCAACGAATATCAATCCGGCAACGACGTCGGAAATCACACCTTCACTCATCCCGATTTTGAAACCATTTCGAAATCCCAGCTCCAGATCGAGCTGAATCTCACCGAGCTTCTGCTTGAAAGCAACCTCGGCGTGAAAACTCTTCTCTTCCGCCCACCCTACGGCATCGATCACCAGCCCGAAACCGCCAGCGAAATTCAAATGCTGCCCATCCCCCAGGCCATGGGCTACATCATCGTCGGCGCCCGCGTCGACCCCCACGATTGGGGCGAGCCCAATGGCGGAGCACCACCGCCCACCGCCACCATCGTCGAGCGCGTCCTGCATGACGCCCAACTTGGCAAAGGCAACATCATCCTGATGCACGATGGCGGCGGCGACCGCGCCAATACCGTCGCCGCGCTGCCTCAAATCATCGACGGCCTGCGCGCCAAGGGTTACGATTTTGTTTCCGTCGCCGACCTGCTCGGCCAAACCCGCGCTCAGGTCATGCTCCCCCTCACCCAAAACGAATGGATTCTGGTTCGTGCCGACGCCTTCATCTTCGAAGTCTTTCACTGGTTCCGCGCCGGAATTTCCTTCATCTTCATCGCCGGAATTTTCCTGGTCAGCGCCCGCGCCCTGATCGTCGGCCTCCTCGCCCTCGCCGAAAAATTGCGCCCCGCGCCCTCCGATCATCCCGAATACAAGCCCCAAGTCACGGTCCTCGTTCCGGCTTACAACGAACAAGCTGCCATCGTGCAAACCATTCAGGCCGCGCTCGCCTGCGATTATCCAAAACTCGAAATCCTGGTCATGGACGATGGTTCCACCGATCAGACTCCCGAACTCGTCCGCGCCAATTTCGGCAACGATCCCCGCGTGCGCATGATCTCGCAGCCCAATCGCGGCAAACCCGCCGCCCTGAACCACGGCCTCGCTGAAGCCACTGGAGAAGTCATCATCTCCATTGACGGCGACACCATCGTCGATCCCGAAGCCATCCCGCGACTGGTCCGCCACTTCGCCGATCCGCGCGTCGGGGCCGTCGCTGGCAACGTGAAAGTCATCAATCGCAATCGCTGGCTCACTCGCTGGCAAGCACTCGAATACATCACCAGCCAAAATCTCGAAAAGCGCGCCTTCGATCTCCTCAATTGCATTCCGGTCGTCCCTGGCGCCGTCGGCGCCTGGCGCACCAGCGTTCTGCGCTCGCACAATGGATTTTCCGGTGACACCGTCGCCGAAGATACCGACCTCACCCTCACCATTCGCCGCGAAGGTTGGAAAATTCTTTACGACGAAGACGCCATCGGCCGCACCGAAGTTCCCGAAACCGTTGAGGCCTTGATTCGCCAGCGTTTCCGCTGGACCTTCGGCACGCTCCAAGCCGTCTGGAAGCACCGCGACGCTGTCGGCAAACCGAAATACGGCACCCTCGGCTGGATCGCGATTCCCAACATTTTCTTGTTCCAGATTATTTTGCCGCTGGTCTCGCCGGTCATCGACCTGCTCTTCCTGCTTTCCATCGCGCTCTGGGGTCTCGGTCAGTTGCGCATCGCACGCCTTCCGCAGCTCTGGACTGCCCAAGACGTCGAACGCTCGCTCATCTTTTTCGCCGTCTTCATGCTCATCGATTTGCTCACCTGCGTAGTGGCCTTCCTCCTCGAACGCCATGAAGACTGGACCCTGCTCGCCCCACTCATCCTCCAACGTTTCTATTACCGCCAAATGATGTACGTCGTGCTTTTTCGCGCGCTGAAAGAAGCCGTCCGCGGCCGCCCCGTCGGCTGGCGCGGCGTCGAACCGCAAGCCCCCGCCACCGTTCCCGGCGATTAATATCCACTCGCTCGCGCTAAACCGAAAATGGTTCGTTTTGGCCTAAGGCCGCAAACCCCATTTTTTACCGGAATTACCTGATCCGCGTTTCCTAATTCCCGCGCTACGCTTTTTCGGTGCAGAGTAAGGTGCACAACGTCACGGCTCAGCGATCGCTATCACTATCGACTCAGCGTCGCCGGCCACAATTCATAAAAATACAGGAGGGTTTGCTGCCATGAAGACTTCCGCACCTACGTTGGGAAAAATCGCCACCGGGTTCGTCTTGACGGCTGGCCTCGTTGCCTTCACTCCGGCCCGCGCATCCGCCGATTGCCAGCATGACACCGACAAAGCCGATCACAACCTGCACGAGGCCATCGCCAAACATGGTGCCGACAGCAAAGAAGCCAATAAGTATCGCGCCGAACTCAACGAAGTCCGCCAGCGGTGCTGGGACAAAGACAAGCGTTGGTGGGATTCCGACACGCACCAATGGCGCAACGACCATTGGGGCGATCACGATAACTAGTCGATTCGCCGGCTAAACCAAACGGCTGCGCCACCGAAATGGCGCAGCCGTTTTTTTGTTCGGACATAATCTTGGCCTCGTCGCCGCCCCAGCCGAGCACGCCAAACCTTAGTCCCATTGGCGAATCCCCGCCGATTCTGCTACTATCCAAAATTGTGATGGGCTGCATCCTGATTTTAGGAGCGGCACCGGAGGCAATATGAGCGTGGCACCCCGTGTGGGCGACGGCAAAATCACCGTCCCTGGCATTCTCTCCCGCAAAAATTCATCTTCCGCAGCGTCGTCGCCAAAGCAAAAAATCACCTGCCTGACCGCCTATGATTACCCTACTGCGCGCCTGCTCGACCAAGCCGGCATAGACATTCTGCTCGTCGGCGATTCCGTCGGCATGGTTGTCCTCGGTTACGACAGCACTTTGCCCGTCACCTTCGACGAAATCCTGCACCACACCCGCGCCGTTCGCCGCGGCACCCAACGCGCCCTCGTCGTCGCCGACATGCCTTACGGCAGCTTCCACGTCACCATCGAAGAATCCGTCCGCAACGCCGTGCGCCTGGTAAAAGAAGGCGGCGCCGAAGCCGTCAAAATCGAAGGCGGCGAACGCCGCATCGAACTGATCGCTCGCCTGGTCGAGGCCGAAATTCCGGTCATGGGCCACGTCGGCCTTACCCCGCAATCCATTCACGCACTGGGCGGTTTCCACGTCCAAGGCAAAACCGCCGATGCCGCTCGCCAACTCGAACGCGACGCTCGCGCCGTGCAAAGCGCCGGAGCCTTCGCGGTCGTTCTCGAATCCGTCCCCCGGGATCTTTCTGCGCGCATCACCGAAAAATTGCACATCCCGACCATCGGCATCGGCGCCGGTCCCGAATGCGATGGCCAAGTCCTGGTCCTGCATGATCTGCTCGGCCTTACCCAGGGCCACAAACCGAAATTCGCCCGCCAGTACGTCGATCTCTCCGGCGAAATTTCACGCGCGGTCACCAGTTACTGCGAAGACGTCCGCGGAGGCAGCTTTCCTTCCGACGCGGAATCGTTCCATTCCACTGCCGAACTTCGTGATTACCTGCGCGCTCCCGCGCTCGTCAAACAGCGCAGCTGAATAGCGCGCCACACCAAATCACTTCCGGAGGAGAACCTCGTGAACGTCGAAGATTTCGTCAAACTGTACGACTACAACGCCTGGGCCAATCACCGCACCCTAGATTCCTGCGCCGCCCTTTCCGGCGCTCAATTCGTTCAAGACCTCGGCAGCAGCTTTCCTTCGGTCCGCGACACCGTCGTCCACCTCATGCTCGTCGAATGGATCTGGCTCGAACGCTGGCATGGTCGCTCGCCGAATGTCTGGCCACCCAACACGGATTTCCCGAATCTCGCTGCCGTCCGCGCCCGCTGGGCTGAAATCGAACGCGATCTTCTCGCCTACATCGCCGCCCTAAAGCCCGAAGACATTTCTCGAGTGCTACACCACAAAACCACAGTGGGCGTGCCGCAAGCCGCGCCGATGTGGCAAATGCTTCAGCACGTCGTCAATCACGCTACCTACCATCGCGGTCAGGTCGCCACCCTATTGCGCCAATTGCACGCCAAAGCAGAAGGCACCGATGTGATTCTCTATTACCGCGAGCAGGCTGCCCGCGCCCAGGCCTGATCGAACAAAATGGAAATTGTCCGCACTATTTCCTGGATGAAGCAGCTCGCCAAAGACGCGCTCCTCGAAGGCCGCTCGCTCGGTCTCGTCCCCACCATGGGCGCGTTGCATCAGGGCCATTTCTCGCTGGTCCACGAAGCCAAACGCAAATGCTCCCCGGTAGTCGTTTCAATTTTCGTAAACCCCAAACAATTCGGCCCCGCCGAAGACCTGCAGAAATATCCCCGCACCTTCGAAGCGGACCGCGACGCTCTGGAAAATCTCGCCGTCGATTTTCTTTTCGCTCCGACACCAGAAGAAATATACCCGGCGGGATTCAACACCACGGTCAACGTCAAAGGTTTGAGTGAAAAGTGGGAAGGCCGCTCGCGACCGGGGCATTTCGACGGCGTCGCGACCGTCGTGTTGAAATTATTCGAAATCGTGAAACCGCAAACCGCCTTCTTCGGCCGCAAGGACGCCCAGCAGGCCCAGATTATCCGCCGCCTGGTCGCCGACCTGAATCTCGATACCGAGATCGATCTATGCCCGATCGTTCGCGAGCCGGACGGCCTCGCGCTCTCGTCTCGCAATGTCTATTTGAAGCCCAGGGAACGCCAAGCGGCCACTGCGCTTTCTCAAGCGCTGGCCGCCCTGAAGGAAAGTATTAAAAAAGGAGAACGCGACGTAGTACGCCTTCTCGCAGACATGCGGGCCAAACTCGATTCTCAACCGGAAGTTCACGTCGACTACGCCGAAATCGTGGATGCGGAGACCTTCGAGCCGGTACGCGCCCTGCGTGGCAATTGTTACGCGCTCATCGCCGCGAACGTCGGCTCAACCCGCCTCATCGATAACGCCTACATCGAAACCAACGCCGGCGAATTTACCGTAACCGTGTGACCTCGGCGCAGCCCGAGGCCTTGCGCTAATTTTGCTGCGGAACCTGCGATCCTTCTTCCACCGCTGCCAGCACTTCCGCCCCGTGGCCTTTGGGCACCACATTATTCCAGATCTTACGGATCGTCCCGTCCGGCCCGATCCAAAAAGTCGTCCGCACGATTCCCAGGAAGGTCTTGCCTAGAAAACTTTTCATCCGCCGAGCGCCGTACGCTTCCACCACCTCAAAATTCGTATCCGCTAGCAGCGGGAAGTTTAAGGTCAATTTTTCGTGAAACCGTTTTTGCGCTTCCACCGTATCGCCGCTGCAGCCCACGATTTCCGTGTTCGCCGCTTTGAATTTTTCAATATCATTCCGGAAAGCGTTCGCTTCGTGCGTGCAGCCCGGCGTATTCGCCTTCGGATAAAAATACAGAATCAGATTCTTGCCCTTGAAATCCTTCAGCGAAACGGTTTTCCCGTCCTGCGCCGTCACGCCGAAATTCGGTGCTTTGTCGCCTTCTTTCAACATAAGTCCTCGCGATCAAATCCTTAAATCCGTTACGCCTCGGCCAGCACGCGCCGTAAAATGTCGTTTACGATTTGTGGATTTGCCTGTCCTTTGGTTTCTCTCATTACTTGGCCCACGAAGAATTTGAAAACTCCTTCGTTACCGCTCTTGAATTTCGCCACGTTGTCCGGGCTTTTCGCCACCACCGCTCGCGCGATCGCTTCAATAGCGCTCGTATCCGAAATCTGCGCCATCCCGCCCGCCGCGATGATCTCCGCTGCCTTCTTGCCCGTGTCGAACATTTCGGCAAACACTTTCTTCCCGCTCGCCGCCGTAATCTCGCCGCGTTCAACAATCCCCAACAATTCCGCCAGCGCCGCCGCCGAAACCGGACAATTCTCGATCGATTTTTCCGAATCCTTCAGCCGCCTCAGCAATTCCACCGAAATCCAACCCGCCGCCGCCTTCGGATTCGCCCCAGCCGCAACGACTGCCTCAAAATACCCAGCCAGAGCCTGCGTCGAGGTCAGGACTCCCGCGTCGTAAGCGCTGATCCCATGCTTGGCCACAAACCGGTCCCGTTTCGCCGTCGGCAGCTCCGGCATTTCCGCCTGTGCCGCCTTCACCATCTCGGACGTAACGACCAACGGCAGCAGATCCGGATCCGGAAAATACCGGTAATCGTGCGCCATCTCCTTCGACCGCATCGATTCCGTGCGCCCCGCCGCCACATTCCACAGCCGCGTTTCCTGCGTAATCGAACCGCCCGCTTCCAGCACCCCGATTTGCCGTTCGATCTCGTATTCCAGCGCATGCGCCAGATAACGGAACGAATTCAGGTTCTTTGCTTCCACCTTCGTTCCAAATTTCGGCGCGCCCCGCAGGCGCACGCTAACGTTCGCGTCGCAGCGCAACGACCCTTCCTCCATGTTGCAATCGCTCACGTCCGTGTACTCCAGCACCTGCTTCAGCGTCGTCAAATATGAATACGCTTCAGCGGGCGTCCGTATATCAGGCTCGGATACGATTTCTATCAGCGGCATCCCGCACCGGTTGTAATCGATATAGCTCCAGCGGTCGGAATCGGCGAAGCCCTCATGCAGATTCTTCGCCGCGTCCTCTTCCATATGCACCCGCGTGATCCCAATCGTCTTCTTCGCGCCTTCTACTTCGATTTCCAGCGCACCGGCCAGCGCCAACGGCAGCTCGTACTGCGAAATTTGATAGCCCTTCGGCAGGTCGGGATAGAAATAATTCTTCCGCGCGAAAATCGACCGCTCCTGAATCTTGCACGCCAGCGCCAGTGCCGCCCGCACCGCCAAATCCCGCGCCGCCCGGTTCAATACCGGCAAAGCTCCCGGCAGCCCCAAGCACACCGGGCAAGTATTTGAATTCGGAGGATTTCCAAATTGAGTCGAACACCTGCAAAAAGCCTTCGTCTTCGTTTTCAGCTGGACGTGAACTTCGAGGCCAATGACCGGCTCGTACTTCGCCATCATCTCCGCCGTAACTGTGGTTTGTTCTGGAGTCGTGCGGCTCATGCGATTTCCAAATTATAGCATCCGCGCCAAAGATTGTTGACCCCGGGTCGAAACCTGGCCAAGAGCAAAAAAATAAGCCCAGCCAACCGCACCGGGCTTCTTACATCAAAACGAATCTCGTCTGAGCTCGTTTCCTCGCCGTCTACGCCTTACGAATTGCCGCCCAAAATCACTCGCGGCCGGCCGCTCCCCCGCAGCTCCACTT
Organism: uncultured Acidobacteriota bacterium; assembly: GCA_963711325.1. Taxonomy (GTDB): domain Bacteria; phylum Acidobacteriota; class Terriglobia; order Acidiferrales; family UBA7541; genus Palsa-295. The sequence continues at coordinate 265,040 of CAVQDR010000004.1, forward strand.
CCAGCGGCGCCTCAAAAACCTGCTGCAGCAATTCACGATCGTAAACTTCCGCCGGCGTACCCATCCGCAAGCATTTCCCGTTGTGCATCAACGCAATCCGGTCCGAAAATTCCGCAGCCAGATTCAATTCGTGCGTCACCACGGCGACGGTGTAACGCTGCTCATCCGCCAGCTTCCGCAGCCGCCGCAGCAATTCCACTTTCCCGCCAATGTCCAGATGCTGCGTCGGTTCATCCAGCAGCAACAACGACGGCTGCTGTGCCAACGCCCGCGCCAAAATCACTCGCTGTTTTTCGCCGCCTGAAAGCTGATCCATCCAACGGTCCCGCAGTCCGTCCGCCCCCACCTGCGCCAGCGCATTTCCCGCCAGCAAACAATCTTCGTCCGATTCAAAACGCAGCCGCTTCCCGTACGGATACCGCCCCTGCAGCACGTATTCCCACACTCGCAGCGGAAACAACAATTCACTTTCCTGCGCCACCAGCGCAATCCGTTGCGCCCGCACCCGCAATTCCAGATCGCTGACTTCCTCGCCATCCACTTCCACGCGCCCCGACAAAGGCTTCAACAATCCCGCCAGCAATTTCAGCAGGGTCGATTTCCCACTGGCATTCGGCCCCAGGATCGCGATCAGCTCGCGCTCCTTCGCCTCCAGGCTCACTGGTCCCAGCGTAAATTTCGGCGCAGACCGATCCGTCGCCGAATACGCGTAGCTCGCCTGCTCCACCTTCAGCCGCAATCCGCCCGGCCCCGCCGGGATCGCCCGCGAATCGAGCGCCGGATTATTTCCCGCCACCGGACTCACCGAATCCTCCGGCGCATCAAATAAATAAACACCGGCGCTCCGGCCAACGCCGTCATCGCGCCCACCGGCAACTCCGCCGGCGAAACTACGGTCCGCGCCAGCGTATCCGCCAGCACAATCGCAATCGCCCCGCCAATCGCTGAAGTCGGAATCAACAGCCGGTAGTCCGTCCCAAAAAGCAGTCGCATCACGTGCGGCACCAGCAATCCCACGTACCCGATCGTTCCGCTCACCGAAACCGCCAAACCCGTCAGCACCGAAGCCGCGATATACACCACCAGCTTCACCCGATTTACATTCACGCCCAGATGCCGCGCCTCTTGCTCGCCGGTTAAAATCAAATTCAAATCCGACGAAGTCGTAAAAATGCATCCAATCGCGATCAGCAGCACGATGTACAGCCAGCTCAAACCTACCGCCGGCGAAGATTGCAGGTCGCCCATCAGCCAGAAAGCCATTCCGCGCAAATCGCGCCCGCTGATGGTCGTCATCAAAAACATAATCACAGCCGACAAAAATGACGCCGCCACGATCCCCGCCAGCAGCAAAGTCGCGCTATCCAATTGCCCGCCGCGCCGCCCCAGAAAATAGACCGCCCCCACCGTAATCGCCGCGCCCGCAAAGGCCGCCAGCTGAATCGCTCCCACCGTGTGCGGCGCCACCACCAAACTCAAAATCGCGCCCAGCGCTGCGCCACTCGAAACTCCCAGCACGTACGGATCGGCCAGCGGGTTCCGCAGCAGCGCCTGAAATCCCGCACCCGCCGTGGAGAGCGCCGCCCCCACCAGAATTCCCAGCTCGATCCGCGGCAGCCGCAATCCAAAAATGATTTGCCGGTATTCCGGAGGAATCTCGCTCCAGCGCTGCGTCGCCCCCCGGTACAACGTCATAAGGATGTCGCGCGCGTCCATCGCATACGCGCCCAACCCCAGCGAAATCACGCTTTCGATAAACAAAATCCCCAGCAGTCCGCCGCAGATCGCCAGAATTTTTTGCGGTGTCAGCGGGCGCATGTCACCGCCTCTTCCGTTTCGCCGATCGACCCGGTCGTCCCGCATCCCGATGCCAGCTCCATCGCAGCGGACTTTGCGCCCGCACTTCCGAAAACATCCGGATGCAAACCGTGCGCCAGATTCACGATCGCCCCCACTAATCCCGGCGAAGGCCGCACGAACTCTTCGTCCACCACCACCACGCGGCCCAACCTCACCGCTTCCAATTCGCTCCACGCCGCGCGCCCGCGCAAGTCGGTGATCTGTTTCGACGCGTCCCCTACGCCCCCGGCATGATTGCTGATCAAAACGATATATTCCGGCCGCAGCCGCACGATTTCTTCCATGCTCACTTGGGGCCAATCTTCCTTGGAAAGAATCACCGATTCCGCCCCGGCCCAGCGCAGCGCATCCGCCACAAAAGTATTTTGTCCGATGCTTATAGGCGGGTCTTCCCACACTGTGAACAAGACATGCGCCAGGGGCTTCTCGCGCAGCGGCTCTGCGGTGGCGTCCAATTCACCCTGCAGCTTCGCCACCAGCGCCACCGCCTGCTCGTGTGCTCCCAGCAAATCGCCGAGCAGCGTAGTCGTCTCCAGCATGGCCGTCACCGTATGCGGATCGGTCGTGTACACTGCGATCCCCAGTTTCGCCAGCGCGTCCACCGTTTCCCAGCGATTGATCGATGTCGCCAAAACCAGGTCTGGATGCAGCGCCACGATTGCTTCCAGATTCGGATTCACCGGCGCGCCCACATGCGGCTTTTCTTTCGCCGCTTCCGGTGTGTCGCAGTAAATCGTGTCGCCCGCCAACTTGTCCGCGAGTCCCAACGCGTACAGCGTCTCCGTCAGGTTCGGCGCCAAAGATACAACCCGCCGCACATTTACCGGCACCGCTACCCGCCGCCCCGTCTCATCCGTCACGATTTTCGTTGCCGCCGGCGTCTCCGCCTTCGCCGCCTCTTGCTGCTGCCAAGCTATCTCTCGTCCGGCCGCGCGCGCCGCAGCCGCATTCGCCAGCGCCAAAGCCGCACAAGCCATCAGCCCGCCACCAGCCCTCGCCCATTTTCGCCACTCAACCCTTCGCGCCAAAATCCTCTCCAAATAAAAAAGCCTCGCGAACAGAACGAGGCGCTTCGCCACACTCTTTCTCGCGAAGAGTGTCAGCTTTGACTGGTCGGGCAGGTTTCCTGACTTTCGGCTGCTTGCAGCCGATTACAGTGGCGGGACCGTGGCCGATTTTCGCGGCCTTCCCTAAAAATCGAAACCGGCAATTTCGGTTTCGGTTTTTACCCTGCGAACGATTTACCCGTCCGCCGGGCTACCTCGAGCCAGCTAAGTTGTCCTCGTGAGTGTATGTGCCCGCTTTTTCACTGTCAATCAGCCGGCCTCTGGAGCGGTTTTTCCCGCGTCCGCCGTCGGTTCACCCACAAAAATCAAATACCCATTCGGATCTTCAATATGGAATTCCGTCATCCCGTATTCGCGGTCGAACAAATCGCGGATCTTGTACCGCAGCTTCAGGTTTTTCACCTGGTCCCAGATGCTGTGGATTCCCTGAACCTCGAAATAAATCTCCACGTGCCCGCGCAGCCGCTTCAGCACGTCTTCCGACGCCGCCTTCATGAAGTGGATGATCTGCCCGTCCCGCGCCACGATCGAATACTCCGGAGATTTCATCGTCGGCGTGAATCCCAGAATGTCCTGATAGAAAGCCAGGGTCTGGTCCATGTTGGCCACTGCCAGCATCGGACTGATTCGTTTGATCGTGGAAGCTGTGGAAGGTTCGCTCATGCCGGATCGCAATTAGAGTAACTCAAATTCGATGCTCGAGCGCCCGAATGAGTGCGCGGAAAAAGACAGCGGAGCGGTGCCAAGCCAGATACGGAAATCGTGAACTACCGGTTCTTCCACTTCGGCGCCCGCTTTTCCACCAAGGCGCGCAAACCTTCCTGCGAATCTTCCAGGTCGGCCAGTTCGTTCAGGAAAACCTTCATCGAATTGCGAACTCCGTCGCGCAGCGGCATCCCCAGGCTGCCCAAAATCGCTTTTTTCGCCATGGTCAAAACCGGCCCCGACTGCGCCGTCACCTTGCTCACCACTTCATTTACTTTCTCGACCAGCTCTTCTTCCGGCACCAGCCAGTTCACCAATCCGAGTTCTTTCGCCCGTTCCGCCGTCATCGCTTCGCCGGTCAGCACCGTTTCCAGCGCCACCTTTGGCCCCAGAATGTACGGCAGCACCGCCGCCGAAAGTGGAGGGAACGCGCCCAGCTTGATTTCCGGCTGCGCGAATCGCGCATTCGGCGTCGCAATCACCAGATCGCCCAGCGCCGCCAATTCCGCCCCGCCGCCGTAAGCAGGCCCGTTGACCACCACCAGCACCGGCTTCGACGTGTCCATCATCGCCGAAAACGCCGTGTGAAACGCATCCAGCAGCTGAAAAACGCGCCGCTGCGTGTATTCGCCCAGCTCGATTCCGCCCGAAAACGTCTTGCCTTCCGAATCCAGCAAAATCATTTTCACGTCGCGCTTTTCGCTCACCGACGAAATGCCCGACGCGATTTCCATCAGCATCCGCTCGTTCAGCAGGTTCTGAGACGGCCGGTCCAGGCGCAGGTGCGCCACCTGACCCTCAATCTTGAATTTTACAAACTGGAAGTCGTCGATCTTTGGAGCGTTCAGCGAAAGCGTTCCGAGTTCCTGGATCTGAACATCAACCCGATTCGGTCGCCGCTCTTTCGTCAGTTGCATTGCTTCGACCCCCAGCCATCTTCCGCTGTAACGATTTTGCGCCCTGCGCCTAACGTCCGCTCAGAATTGCCGCCTAATATCGAAAACAATCATCGAAAACCATCGAGCCGAACTACTGCCCAGCTTCCGGCCCCACTCCCGCCGCGCGAATCAATGCCCGCGCCTGCTCCACCAGCACAATCGCCAGCCCGCCGCGCAGCACGAACCTCACAAAGTTTGCATAGAACAGAAATCCCATTTCGTCTGTGTCCCGTTTCGCCGCACATCGCGGCTCCGTGAATTTCCGGCATGCCTCGCCGATTCTTCTGCACCTGTAAGCCTAGACCATCTCGCCACCCCTTTCTACGCCGGATGCCGCGCTATGCACACAATCCGCCACCGCCCATAACTACGCCCGTAACCTGTACGTCGGTACAGGCACTGTGATAGCGTTTCTTGCTCGCAAAGTCGTCGCATCGCACCTAATCGGGAGGTTTAATTGAAACTGATTCTCGCTTCCTCATCGCCACGTCGCGCGGAAATCCTCCGCAACGCTGGCTTTTCCTTCGACGTTCAACCGGCCAACGTGGATGAAGCCATCCTGCCCAATGAAAACGCCGAAGCTTACGTCCGCCGCGTCGCCGAAGCCAAAGGCCGCGCCGTGGCCAACCGTGCCATGGCCGATGGCCTGCCCTCCATCGTCATCGCTGCCGACACCGTCGTCCTGGCCAAGGACCAAATCCTGCCCAAGCCGAAAGACGGCGAAGACGCCCGCCGCATGTTGCGCCTGCTCAACGCCGCTACCCACGAAGTCCTCACCGGACTGTTCGTCATCCGCGCCTACGACGGCATCTTTTTCTCCCAGCTCGAACGCACCAAAGTAAAGTTCACTCGCCTCTCCGAAACCGATATCGACGCCTATGTCGAAACCAAAGAACCCTTCGACAAAGCGGGCGCCTACGGCATTCAAGGCATCGGTGGGAAATTCGTGACGGGCGTGGAAGGCGACTTCTTCAACGTCATGGGCTTGCCGCTCTCCCGCGTTTGGTCCATCCTGCGGGAAATGCGCTGGAACGATCAGCGCCCGGCCTGAACCTCGCCCGAAAATAAAAACGGCGGCCTCAGGCCGCCGTTCAATCTTTTGTAGCAGAAACTCGAAACGCTTCGGAATCTACTTTTTCTCTTCCGTAACAACGGGCGGGGGAGTCACCACCGGCGGCACGACGACGGGAGGATTCGGGTTCACCGTCTGCGTCGTGTGCGCATTCCCGCTCATGCCGTCCTTGAAGCTGCGGATGCCTTCACCGAGGCCTTTCATCACTTCCGGGATTTTCTTCCCGCCAAACAGCAACACGATAATCGCCAGAACGATCAGCCAATGAATCGGGCTAAACTCACCCATAAGTCACCTCGATTGAAATTCCTTCCGCTCGTCCGGATTCCCCGTAAATCAAAGCCGGCCCCAAGGGACACACATTGCCACAAATCACATTATAACACGCTGATCGCCCACCCGGCGCGTCACCCGCTCCCGGTCGAGGTGTTCTAGTAACGGTATCGCGTACTTCCTAGAAACCCCGGTAAGTTCCTTGAATGCAGCGATCGGCAGCTGATCTCCATGCTCTTTTCGATATTTCGTCAGCAATTCCCGCAGCCGAATCAGCGCTGACTGATGAAAAATCAGGTCCGCCGCGATCTTCACCAGCACTTTTTCCCGCACCAGAATCTGCAGAATTTTCTGCGCTCGCCCTGAATCCACCGGCAGTTTTTCCAGCACCGTCGCGAATCCCGGCACCGTCAATCCCGCCGTTTCAAATTCACTCTCGATCAGACTTTTTGCTTTAGCCTCTTCCGCGGTCAACGCCACTTCCCGGCCCGCGCTGCGCACCACGTCGCCCGCCACCGCCAGTTTTTTTGCCAACACCAGATCCGCGAGCGCCGCCTCCACCACCTCCGCCCGCGATTGTGTGAATCGCCCCAACAAATCCTGTTTCGGTATCCCCGGCAGCAGCGGATTCGCCTTGTGAAATTTCTCTACCACCTTGCCCAGCTCCGACGCACACTCATTCATCATCTGCGCCGAAGCTAGCAGAACCGGTTGCTGGGCCACGACCCGCGCGCGCTTGACCGCGACCAGCTTTGCGGCAACGTCATCGATTTCGCGCTGCGTCCACCCGGTTCGCAGCAAAATCTCGCCAGCTGTCAGCCCTCGCGGCGTCCGTTCTAACATCGCACCGAGAACCGTTTCGCGGTTCGCGCTTTCGAGCGTTTCCAGATACGTCGAAACTCCTACATCCTTGCTCTTGTGGCGCTCTGCGTGCGCATCCAACACCACTCCGCCGCCAATCGTTTCCACCGGCGAAAACTGCCGGAAAATAAATCGGTCACCAGGCAACAGAAATATGGGATCGCCCAAGACCAGCTGCGCCAAACTCGTTGCTCCCGGCACGAGCGCCGCCTTCTCCTCGAGTGGAATTACTTCCGCCAGGGTTTCCGCCGTCCCTTGATGAAAATGCACCCGCGCCCGGTTCTTCAAAGCCTTCGCCGAACCAAGCATCGTGATTCGCGCATCAATCCGCTTCGTCGCTGAGAAAAATCCAGCCGGAGCCAGAACCATCCCGCGCTCAATTTCTCGATGCTCCACACCGGCCAGGTTCACCGCCGTCCGTTGCCCCGCCACCGCCCGCTGAATCTGCTTTCCGCCCGAATGTAGCCCGCGCACCCGCAACCGCTTCCCACTCGGATAAATCTCTACTTCGTCTTCGGCCTTCAACGTCCCGGATATCAGCGTCCCGGTCACGACCGTCCCGAATCCCTTCATCGCAAACGAGCGATCCACCGGCAGCCGCAGATGTTGAGTCAGGTCTTTGCCCGGAACGTCCGCGGCCAACTTCAGCAAATTCTGTTTCAGCGCATCCAATCCAGCGCCCGTCCGCGAACTCACCGCCACGATCGGCGCGCCTTCCAGAAACGACCCCCGCACAAAATCTTCCACTTCCAGCCGTGTCAACCCCAGTACGTCCTCATCCACCGCATCGGATTTCGTCAAAACCACGATTCCGCGCCGAATCCCCAGCAGCTTGCAGATCTCAAAATGTTCCCGCGTCTGCGGCTTAATCGATTCGTCCGCCGCCACCACCAGCAGCACCAAATCGATTCCGCCCACGCCCGCCAGCATATTCCGCACGAACCGCTCGTGCCCCGGCACATCCACAAACCCAATCCGCGCGTTTCCAATATCCAGAAACGCAAATCCCAGATCGATTGTGATCCCTCGCCGCTTCTCCTCGGCCCAACGGTCCGGATCGGTACCGGTCAGCGCCAAAATCAACGACGATTTGCCGTGATCGATGTGCCCGGCAGTGCCCACAATAATGTGTTTCAGATTTTCCATCTCAAGAGGTGTGCCTGCTGCTCTGTCAATCGATGCTAGCGAAGGCCACAAGCGCGGTCAAATCGGCTGGACCAGCCGCGCGACATGACCGCTCGAAGAAAAACTACACATATTTGTTGGAGTCTTGAAAAGCCCGCAGGATGCGAGTCACGCGCTCTTAAATCGGCTAAGACGCCGCCGCGATTTCTTCCCCGATCCGCAGCGCCGCTTCCCGCGGTTTCGCCGCCGCCGTAATCGGCCGTCCCACCACCAGATAATCTGCCCCCGCGCGAATCGCATCTCCAGGAGTCGCGACCCGTGACTGATCATCCGCCCCAGCGGTCGCCGGACGTATCCCCGCCACCACAATCAGAAACCCCGGCCCGCAAGCTTTGCGGATCTCCCGTATCTCATGCGCCGACGCCACCACTCCATCCATCCCTGACGCCTTCGCCATCTTCGCCAGCGCCACCGCCTGCCTCACCGGAGCCGCCGTCACCCCCACGCTAGCGAGCGCCGCCGCATCCAAGCTGGTCAAAACTGTTACGCCCAGCAGCCGAGGCCGCGTCTTCCGAGTGCCCGCGGCGTCTCTCGCCGCCCGCATCATCTCCGCCCCGCCCGAAGCATGAATCGTCATCAATCTCACGCCATCCAGACGAGCCCCCGCCGCCACCGCATGCGCCACCGTATTCGGAATGTCGTGGAATTTCAAATCCAGGAAAATCTCAAACCCCAGCCCGGCCAGCTTCTCCACAGCCTTCGGCCCCACCCTGGTAAACAGCTGGTTTCCCACCTTGAACATCCCGGCGACGCCCGCGAGTTCTCGCGCCAATACCGTCGCCGGCTGCAAATTGTCTGTGTCTAGAGCAACGATCAGTTTTCGTGATGGGCGTATTCGGGGCGTGAAGGCACCTTTAGGAGTTCCAGCCGGACTTTCGCAAGTCCATGCTGATCGAATCCTAGCTTACGTGCCACTTCGTAGGAAACATCTAATTCGCGGCCTTCGATGTAGGGTCCGCGGTCGTTGATTCTCACCACTTGGCTCCGGTGGTTCCGCATGTTCACCACGCGCACAATCGATCCCAAGGGTAGCGTCGGGTGCGCCGCGGTGTCAGCGTACATATCGTAAGTTTCGCCGTTCGCAGTCTCCTGTCCGTCGAAATCGTCGCCGTACCAGCTCGTCGTGCATTCCCAGACCGCCAGGGGTTTAGGCTCGCCGTGCGCCGCCTTTGTCTGGCCTGCCAAGCTGCCGTTCTCGACGCTGCTTTGGTTAGGGCTGCTGGGCATTCCCACCGCCGTCGGGTTCGCCGTCGGTATGAACACCAGCACACCCAAACCTAAAAACACCGTCTGCAGAAACATAAATAGCTTTGCTTTCATGGTCTCCTAGCCTTTATTTCGAACCAGCTCAATTTTAGCCGTCTTGGCACCATCGCCGCAATCGGTTTATCTCTGTAGCTGTCCTCGTAAAGTGCTGATTACCTGAACCTTATCTTCTTCGCACCAGCTTTCTAGTCCTCTGACCAATCGCTCCGTCGCTGTCGGGTCCACAAAGCTTGCTGTGCCGACTTCCACGGCCGAAGCGCCAGCCAGTAGGTACTCAACGACATCTGTTGGCTTTTCAATGCCCCCGAGGCCAACCACCGGGATCTTCACTGCCTTACAGGCTTCGTAAACCAGCCTCATGGTTATAGGTTTTATCGCCGCCCCCGACAACCCTCCCGTCGTACTACCGATCCGGGACTTCCGGCTGTGTGCGTCTATACACAGTGCCGGGTAGGTATTCGCGATGACCAAGGCGTCTGCACCCTCACGCCTCCGCTACCTTTGCCGTAACTCCAATCGCATTAACATTCGGCGAGAGCTTCACCCACAGACGGACGCTTCGCGGCCTGCCTTGCCGCCCTCACCACCTCCGCCGTAAGGGCGGGGTCGGTACTATATTCCATGCCCCCATGCTCCACGTTGGGGCAGGAAATGTTCAGCTCATACCCGGTCAGCCCCTCCGCATCCTCCAAGGTCCGGATAACCTCCACATAGTCCCCGATCGTGTATCCAAAGACGTTAGCGAAAATCGCGCATGTGAACCGTCTCAGCTCCGGCAACTTGTCCGCGACGAAAGCCCGTACTCCCACATTCTGCAGCCCGATCGAATTCACCATCCCGCTGGCCGTCTCGCAGATCCGCGGCGCGGTGTTGCCCTCGATCGGCTTCGCCGAAAGCCCCTTCACCACAATTCCACCCAACGCGTTCAGATCGACCAGGTGCGCAAACTCCACCCCATAGCCAAATGTTCCGCTGGCTGCGATTACTGGATTTTTGAGGGAGATATTTCCAACGCTGACTTGAAGGTCAACTGTAGCGGGCCGTTGTGGGCTACTTGCCGGCGCCGGCGAACTCACGGCCAGAAGTCTACCACGCCTTCGCCTGTGCCAGCTTACGCCGCGCAACTACCTTCGGCAGGCGGGCCGGCGCGTCAGTCCAGCTTCGGACTCCCCGCCGTCTGTGCTAGGATGTGCGCCGATGCGCGTCGTCGAAAAACGCCAATTACTCTCCGCCGAAGAGATCGGCCGCACTCTTCAGCGGCTGGCCCACGAAATCGTCGAAAAAAGCGGCGGCACAGACGATCTCGCGCTTCATCGGCGTTCGTCGTCGCGGCGTCCCGCTTTCCGAACGCCTCGCCAAAACCATCCTCGATTTCTCCAAAGTTCAGGTTCCGGTCGGCACCATCGATATCACTCTCTATCGCGACGACCTTTCCACCGTCGGCCCGCAGCCCGTCGTTCATTCCAACGAAATCGCCTTTTCCGTCGACAATCGCGACTTGGTCATCGTCGACGACGTCCTCTACACCGGCCGCACCATTCGCGCCGCCATGAACGGCCTCTTCGATCTCGGCCGTCCCAAACGCATCCGTCTCTGCGTGCTCATCGACCGCGGCCATCGCGAACTGCCGGTCGAAGCCTCTTTCATCGGCAGCAAAGTTCAGACCAGCGATACCGAAATCGTGGAAGTGCACCTGAAAGAAATCGATGGCGACGAGCGCGTCGTTCTGGTCGACCGCGTCGCCTAATTACCCCGCAATCCTCACGGAGGCCGGGTTATACTGACCTAAGACGTAAAGGGAAACAGTGCTGCAGCGTTTGGAACACCTGCTCGGAATCGAAGACCTCACCCGCGAACAAATTTCTTTTATTCTCGATCAAGCCGCGCCGTTTCAGGAATTTCAGCGTCACCCTCTAAAAAAATTAGCCACCCTTCGCGGCAAAACCGTCGCCCTGGCCTTCTTCGAAAATTCCACTCGCACCCGCATCAGCTTCGCCACCGCCGCCGCCCGCCTCGGCGCCGACACCATGAATCTCCAGGCCGAATCATCCAGTGTGAAAAAAGGCGAATCGCTCCTCGATACCGTCCGCACCCTCGAAGCCATGCGTCCCGATGGCATTGTCATCCGCCACAGTTCCTCCGGCGCGCCGCAATTGATCGCCGACCGTCTCGGCATGCCCGTCGTCAATGCCGGCGACGGCACGCACGAGCATCCCACTCAGGCCCTACTCGACGCGCTGACCATTCGCGACCGCAAGGGCTCACTCGATGGCCTCAATATCACTATCCTCGGCGACATCCTTCACAGCCGCGTCGCCCGCTCCAATATTTTCCTGCTCAGCAAATTCGGCGCAAATATCACTCTGTGCGGCCCGTCCATGTGGGTCCCGCGCGAACTTCAATCGCTCGCTCCCAATGTTCGCCGCGTCTCCCGCATCGAAGACGCCCTGAAGAACGCCGACGTAGTCATGGTTCTTCGCGTGCAAACCGAACGCCTCCACGAACCCGCCCTCGCGCCCGAAGAATATATTCTCGGCTATCAGCTCACGCCCGCCCGCCTGCAAGCTCGCCAATCCCGGGGCGCTAGTGCTGCATCCCGGCCCTATGATTCGCGGCCTCGAAATCGATCCGGCCGTCGCCGATGGCCCGCAGTCCTGCGTGCTCGATCAAGTCACCAACGGCCTCGCCATTCGCATGGCCTTGCTCTATCACCTGGTCGGCGGAGCCGCCGTCGAAGCGCCCCCCGCCAAAGAAAAACCAAAAGACTCGTCCAAGGATTGAACGAATGTTGCTGATCAAAAACGGCCGCGTGCTCGACCCCGCTACCAAAACCGATTCCGTCCAGGATGTTCTGCTCGACGGCGATCGCATTTCGAAAATCGCCGCCGGTATTTCCGCGCCGGACGCCGAAGTTTTCGATGCTGCCGGCATGGTTGTCGCTCCCGGCTTCATCGATCTCCACTGCCACTTGCGCGAACCCGGCCAGGAAATGTCCGAAACGATCGAAACCGGCACGCGTTCCGCCGCCATGGGCGGCTTCACCGCTGTCTGCTGCATGCCCAACACTCAGCCAGTAAATGACAACGCCGGAATCACTCGCGGAATTGTGGAACGCGCCGCCGCCGCGAAAAGCGTTCGCGTCTGGCCCATCGGCGCCGCATCCGTCGGCAGCAAAGGCGAAGCCCTCGCCGAAATCGCCGCCATGAAAGACGCTGGCATCGTCGCCGTCAGCGACGACGGCAAACCCGTCGCCACCGCCCGCCTCATGCGCCAGGTGATGGATTACTGTTCAACTCTGAATTTGCCCGTCATCGATCACTGCGAAGACCCCTCGCTCTTCGCCGGCGGCGTCATGCGCGAAGGCCCGCGTTCGATTCGCCTCGGCCTGAAGGGAATTCCCGCGGAATCCGAATCGATCTGCGCCGGACGCGACGTCGAACTCGCTGGCCTCACTCGCGCGCGCCTGCATATCGCGCACATGTCCACCACCGGCGCCCTCGAATACGTTCGCCTCGCCAAGAAAAATGGTCTGCAAGTCACCTGCGAAGTCACTCCGCACCACTTCACCCTCACCGACGAAGACGTTCGCTACGACACCAATTACAAAATGAATCCGCCGTTAGCTTCGCGCGCTGATCGCGACGCTCTGATCGCCGGCCTCGTCGACGGCACCGTCGACGCCATCGCCACCGACCACGCCCCGCACCACGCCGCCAGCAAAGACGTCGAATTCGATCGCGCCCCCTTTGGCATCACCGGTTTCGAAACCGCCCTGGCCCTGGGCCTCAGCGAACTCGTCCACACCGGCAAAATGTCGCTAACGCGTCTCGTAGAATTATTCACCACAGGCCCCGCCCGCGTTCTAAGCCTGCATCGCAAACTAGCCGCAGGAGAAATCGCTGATGTCACAGTATTCTCCCCAGATCAATCCTGGACCTATCGCACCGCCGAAAGCCCAAGCAAATCCCGCAACAGTCCCTTCGACGCCCGCACCTTCAAAGGCCGCCCCACCGCCACCATAGTCGCCGGCCGGATCCTCTGGCGCCAATAGCCGCGAAATCTCCTAGCGCCAACAACAACGCCCGAAGCCATCGCAGAATTTCGCGCGGCACCAATATCGGACTGCCGAGTAAAAAGCCAATTAAGAAAGGATGTAATCCCGAAGCGTAGCGAGGGACCTGCTTCAAATGCCTTGCGAAGCGAATCGCTCCGCATCCCCAAAATCCAACCACCAGCAACCACTGTCATTCCGAGCAAAGCGAGGAATCTGCTTTTCACGATGAAACGCGGAAAATCGAACCGCGAAGGAAATCAAAACAACGGAGTCTTTCGTCAGGGCACGGCTTCAGCCGTGCCAAAAAAGACAGCGAAGGGCACGCGGCTTTAGCCGTTGAGGCCAGCCTTAATGCGCAGCAGGCTCCGAAGCAGGATGCATCCCATGCTGCGGCACCTCATGCACTCCCCGCAGAGGCTGCTCCTGATAAAACCGGTAAAACTGATTCAACGGCCCCGCACCCTTTCCAATCGAATACGATTTCTCAATCGCCTTCGTCACATAAGCCTTCGCCAGAATCACCGCCTGCCTCAACTGCAGTCCCGAAGCCAGATGCGCCACGATCGCCGAAGAAAACGTGCATCCCGAACCATGCGTGTTGGGGCTCTTCACGTGCTCTCCACCAAACGTCTCCACTTCACTTCCGATGCACAGCACGTCCGTAGGTTTTTCCAAGTGCCCGCCAGTCACTACCACCGCCCGCGCTCCCATTTCAATCAGCTTTAACCCCGCAACTTTCATCGAAGGTATGTCCTTCACTTCCATCCCGGTCAGAAACTCCGCCTCCGGCATGTTCGGCGTGATCACGCTCACCCGCTTTAGCAATTCGTCCTTCACGAATTTCAATCCCGAAGTGTCCAGCAACTCCGCATTGCCCGCAGTCGGACGAAACACCGGATCCAGCACCACATGCGCGAATTTATTCTTGTCCAGGAATTCAGTCACCACCGAAGCATTCCCGCGATTCGCCAGCATCCCGATTTTGATCCCCGCCAGCACCACATCGTCCGCCAGCGTGTCGATCTGCGCCCGCAGCGTCGCCGCCGGAGTCGCGTGCACCGAAAAAACTCCCTGCGTCGACTGCACCGTCAGCGCCGTGATCGCCGCCACTCCATAGCAGTTATGCGCCGCAAACGTTTTCAAGTCCGCGCCGGTTCCGGCGCCGCACGAAGGATCAAAACCTGCAATCGTCAACAGGATCGGAGGCGTGTTGCTCGAGGAACTGCTCGTTGGATTTCCCAATTGATTCACTGCCTCCGGAAAAAGCGCCTGAAAATAAAAATATGCCGCGCGAGCCCGAAATTCCCAAGGCTGCTGCGGCAATCAAAAATGTACGCGGATTGTTACTGCAGGCGCAACATTAATTTTGAAGATAGCCGGAACAAACGGAAAGCCGTTCGCCCCCAGAAAAAAACCCTACGGGAAAAGTCCGCGAACCAAAGTCGCGTCAGCCACTCGCCCCACCGCAAGCGCGTATGCGCCGGTCCGCAGATGCGTGCGATGCTTGCGCGAAGATTCGTGCACTTCGTGAAACGCCCGGCGGATCACCATCTCCAGCTTGGCGTTGACTTCCGCCTCGGACCAGAAAAAGCTCTGCAAGTCCTGCACCCACTCAAAATAGCTGACCGTCACTCCGCCCGAATTCGCCAGAATGTCCGGAATCACCATGATGCCCTTGCGCGCCAGCACTTCATCGGCGTGCGGCGTGGTCGGCCCGTTGGCCGCTTCGGCGACGATCTTGGCCTTGATCTGGTCCGCGTTGTTCAGCGTAATCACGTTTTCCAGCGCAGCCGGAATCAGGATGTCGCACTTCATCGCCAGCAAATCATCATTCGAGATTCGCGAAGTTCCCGGCATCCCCACCACCGTGCCGGAACGCTCCTTGTAACGCATGGCTTTCAGCGGATCGATCCCGCGCGAATTGAAAACCCCGCCGCGCGAATCACTGATCGCCACGACTCGAGCTTTCTTTTCCGCGAAAAGTTTCGCCGCAATCGATCCCGCGTTGCCAAATCCCTGAATCGCTACGCTCGCTCCGCGCAGCGACATCTTTTTCAGCTTGCACGCCTCTTCCACGGCGATCAGGCAGCCGCGTGCCGTCGCTTCGTTGCGTCCTTCCGAGCCTCCGATCGAAATCGGCTTACCGGTCACCACGCCCAGCGACGAATAGCCCTTGGTCATGGAATACGTATCCATGATCCAGGCCATCGTTTGCGAATCGGTGTACACATCCGGCGCCGGAATATCCTGCTCCGGCCCGATGATCGGCAGAATTTCGAAAGCAAATCGCCGCGTCATGCGCTCCAGCTCGGGCTTGCTCATCCGCTTCGGATCGCAAATCACTCCGCCCTTGCCGCCGCCATACGGGATATTCACCGTCGCGGTTTTCCAGGTCATCCACATCGCCAGCGCTTTCACTTCGTCCAGCGTCACCGCCGGATGGTAGCGAATGCCGCCCTTGGCCGGCCCGCGCGCCACGTTGTGCTGCACCCGAAAGCCGGTGAAGACTTTGATCTGTCCGTTGTCCATCTTGGTGGGCACCGAAACTTCCAGCACCCGCTTCGGAGCGCGCAAAATCTGCCGCAAGCCCTGGTCGAGCTTCAAGTATTCGGCCGCAATGTCGAACTGGATTTGCGAGATGCGATAGGGGTTCAAATCCTCGCGCGGTGCAATGCGCGGGATCGGCTGCGTGCTCGCTGGCTTAGCGACGATGGCCATTCACTGTTCCTTTTCCGGCTCAGCGGAATCCTAACGCTGTCGTCCGTTTCGCCCCGTTTCGTCTCTACGGCCCGAGGCGAATCGAAGTTTAGTCAAGCTGGCCGATAAGTCAATGGAAACCCATGAAAAAGCTCGACATCCTGACATCCACCGTTACTAAACCGCCAGCCTCTCCCCGGAGCCCCACGCCCGTAAGTGCATGAGGGAACAGCGTGTTATGAATTATCCCCGCTCCGCGTCATCGCAGGTCCTTCTGCCGCTTTGGGCTCCCGCATCCACGGAAATGCTGATTGACCCCAACCTCGCGAACACGCTACGCTTCGCCCGCACCTTCGCCCTTATATATATGACCTTCTTTTTTCGCAACGCGTTCATCCGGAACATACAATCCGTCGGCACCCCGTTCGCGTATTTATCATGGAGCCGCACTTCTTCGTGACTGGGGAGACAGTAACGGAGTTGAGGATTTCGGACGCGGCGCTGGTCGCCCGTATCGTTCAGCGGGACGAGTCTGCCTTGGCCGCGCTCTATGACCGTTATGCCGGAATGTTGTCTTCGGTCCTGAACCGCATTCTGCGCGACACGCAGGCCGCGGAAGAGATCTTGCAGGACATTTTCTACCAGCTGTGGCGCACCGCCGGTCAGTTTGACGCGTCGCGCGGTTCTTTACCGGGATGGCTGCTGGTCATTGCCAGAAATCGCGCCATCTCCCGCCTGCGGCGGCATAATCCCGCCAGCGGAGAAGAACTGCTGGAGAACACCGTCGTTCTACCCACGAATTTGGAAAGCTCGATCGCGCAGCAACAGATGGTCGGCAAAGTACGAGGCGCGATGGAGAGTCTGCCGAAGGAACAGCGCGCGGCGCTCGAGCTGGCCTACTTCGAAGGCCTGACGCACAGCGAAATCGCAGCGCGAACCGGCGATCCCTTAGGCACCGTGAAAACCCGGCTGCGTTCCGCGCTGGAGACGTTGAAACGGAATTTTAAGAAATGAGCGGCACACATCCAACTCGGGAAGAGGATTTCGATCTCTACGCACTCGGCGCGCTGGATGGCGACGAGAAAGTAGCGTTCGAGACCCACCTCGACACTTGCGCGGACTGCAAGGTGAAGCTTGCGGATTCGTACGGGCGCATGGCGCTAATGGCCTTCTCGGCGCCGGCGGTCGCGCCCTCGCCGCAGGTCAAGGAACGCTTGATGCGGCAGTTGGCGCTGACTTCGCCAGGACGCGGCGCAACGGCGGTGCAGTCGAAGCCGGAGCCGGAGCGCGAGGGCATGTTCGCGCGATGGTGGGGAGTTTTGTTGCCGGTCGCGGGCGCGTTCGCCCTGGCTTCGGTGCTGTTGTGGGTGCACAACGAAACGCTCGAACGGCAGGTCGCGGATCTGCGCAGGACCATTGTCGAGCAGCAGGTTCAGCTGAGTCAGGCGCGCGACGTGGCCGAGATGATGAGCGCGCGGGACACTGTGGTGGTCTCGCTGGCGGAGCAAAAGAATCAGCCGGAGGGAACCGCGCGCGTCATTTACAATTCGCGGCGCGGGCTGTTGGTTTACAACGGCCACCTGGCGCCGACTACGTCGGACAAGAGCTACCAGTTGTGGCTGGTGCCTACCACTGGCGCGCCGATCAGCGCCGGGGTTTTCAATCCCGCGAGCGGCGAAACGAATTCGATTGTCGCTAAAGTCCCGCCGGGCACCGCGGCCAAGGCTTTCGCGGTGACGCTCGAGCCGGCCGGCGGCAAACCCGCGCCTACTGGACCGATGATTCTGGTCGGGCCGGTTTCTTAGTTCTTCGCTTCTGCTACAACTCCCAAACCTGTCTGCCGTTACTTCCAGAAATATTCGTTTAGTCTTTTTTTGCTGATGCTGGAATTGTGTCTACGCCCATGTAGGGGCGCAACGCTTCCGGAAGTAGCACCGAACCGTCGGCCTGCTGAAAATTTTCGACTAGCGCGATCCAAGTGCGTCCCACCGCCAGGCCGGAACCGTTCAGCGTATGCACAAAATCGCTTTTGCCGGTCTTGGGCTTGAAGCGGATCCCGGACCGCCGCGCCTGAAAGGCTTCGGTATTCGAGCAGGAAGAAATTTCCATGAACTCATTGGCGGAGGGCAGCCAGACTTCGATGTCGTAGGTTTTTGCCGCGGCAAATCCCATGTCCGCGGTGCAGAGCTGCATCACCCGGTAATGCAGGCCCAGTTTTTGCAGAACCGCTTCGGCGTTCTTCACCAGCGATTCGAGTTCGTCGTAGCTAGTTTCGGGCCGCGTGAATTTGAACATTTCGACTTTTTGGAATTGATGCTGGCGCTTCAAGCCGCGAGTATCGCGTCCGGCGGCGCCGGCTTCGGAACGGAAACACGCGGTCCAGGCGCAGACTTTGATGGGCAGGCGGCTTTCGTCGAGAGTTTCATCGCGATGCAGGCTGGTCAGCTCAACCTCAGAGGTAGGAGTCAGCCAGAGGTCGGTATTTTCCAGATGGAACATGTCCGCGGCGAATTTGGGCAACTGACCCACTCCAGTGAGCGAAGTAGTGTTGACCAGAAACGGCGGCAGAATTTCCGTGTAGCCGTGCTCGCGGGTGTGAGTATCGAGAAAGAAATTCGCGATAGCCCGTTCGAGCCGCGCGCCCAAGCCGATATATACCGCGAAGCGTGACCCGGCGATCTTGATCGCCGATTCAAAATCGAGAATTCCGGCGCCTTCGCCGATTTCAAAATGCGCTTTGGGTTTGAAATCGAATTTCGGCGGCGTGCCCCACCGGCGCACTTCGATATTGTCGGCCGCGGATTTTCCCACCGGCACGCTCGCGTGCGGAATATTCGGCACCATCAGCAGAAAATTCTTCAGCCGTTCGTCGAGTTCGGTGATGCGCTCGTCGTTGCGCTTGACCGTGTCAGAAACTTCTTTCATGCGCGCCAGGATGGCTGTGGCGTCCTGCCCGGAACGTTTAAGCTGTGCAATTTCCTCGCTGGCTTTGTTGCGTTCAGCCTTCAATTTTTCGGTGGAGAAGATGAGCTGGCGGCGTTCGGTATCGATTTCGCGAAAAGGCGCGAGATCGAGCGTAAGCCCGCGGTCGCCGGCCATTTTTTCGATGGCGTCCAGATGGTCCCGTACGTATCCAAGATCGAGCATAGGTTCAGCAGAATACCTGAAAGATGCAAACCCCGGAAGCCGCCCACCCGCCTCGGTGCCCGCAGATGAGCCACTCGGGTGGGGCGGGTGGGTTTGTTTTTCGTGGTTCTGAAACGAGGTGCCCTGCTTCCGTTCGTGTATCAACTGGAAGTGCGGGGAGCCGTAAAAATTGTCGATTAGAAATCATGGTCGGTGTTTGTTTTGTATGAGATGGAGTGTGTTTCTAATCGCGCGAGAATGTCCGAAAATTGTCGATTAGAAACGGGGCGAGTATCAACTGGAAGAAATGGGGTAGAAATGTTACCGAAAAAACGCCGATTAGAAAACATGCCGGTCCTTTGTTTTGAGTCGGTTGCGGCGATTTCTAATCGCGGATCCGGTTATTAGAATTTTTGGAGTTGTATCAACTGGCATTGAGAAGTGGTCAAGGGCGCCGTGGATGACATACGGTCGCGGCTGCGCGCCGTGATTCGTCGTCCTGGCGCGGGCGATGTGAGCCGTCGGTGGTCTCCCACTTGTTCGAGTGCCAACCAGCATGTCGCGTCCTTATCGGGACTGAAAAGTGCCCCGACTGACGCTAACAGATTTTCGGTTTCGTATCTATTCGTAGAAGTACGGACGGTGTGTGTGCTTGACAGCTCGAGATCCGTCACGACGACTTGACTAATATAGTGCCAACTAGTATCTGGAAGCGTGCAACTGTATGTAGCTATCACTGATTTCGATTGGTTTCAGTCCCTGGCACAGCTCGCGCCGGATGAGGTTAATTTTTGGCAACCAAGTCCGTCAACTATGTTTCGAGCTCTTTCACCTGGCGAACCTTTTCTTTTTAAGCTGCATAGCCCACACAACAGCATTGTGGGCGGAGGATTTTTTAGCTACTTCGTTATAGCACCCGAAAGTCTCGCGTGATCGGCGTTCGGCTTGAAAAACGGAGCGAGTTCGGAACAGGAACTGCGATCTAGAATCGAGCGCTATCGACGAATTTCTTCCAACCCCCACGCGGATTACGACATAGGCTGCATCCTCCTGCAGAGACCTTTCTTCTTTCAACGGGACGAGTGGATTCCAGTTTCTGACTGGAGTCGTTCGATTGTGCGTGGCAAGGGCTATTCTACAACTGAGGAAGCGGGCCACCGCCTCTGGTCAGAAGTTGAGGTAAGACTGAAATCTCGGCGGGCTAACGATTTCTCCGAAATCCTCTCAAGGTTCGGTCAGCCTCAAGTCATCTTTCCCCGTCTCGGACAGGGCGCGTTTAGAGTCATTGTTACTGATTCTTATCGACGCACATGCGCCGTCACCGGTTCGCACATTCTTCATGTCCTGGATGCCGCTCACATACACCCATACGGTAAGGGCGGCAATCACGATCCAAACAATGGCCTATTGTTGAGACAGGACGTCCATACGCTCTTTGATCTTGGATATTTGACCGTGACTCCGGCAAATGGGATTGAGGTAAGCAATCGAATTAAAGAGGAGTTCGATAACGGCAAGGAATATTATGCGTTCCATGGAAAAGAAATTTCGATTCCTGACTTGGAAGCGTTTCGACCCTCGGGAGTCAACCTTTCCTGGCACAACCATAATGTGTACCGTGGGTGACGCGAACCCTTGCTGCTCCCACGAACATTGCTCAGCGTTGGGCGTTAATTGCGGTGAGTGAGCTCAAATGTATTTGCTTCGGACCTGAACTAATTCAGCACATTCTTCTGAGCGGACTTGCTTGCTGCGACGCAGATGTCCTTAAACGCGCGTGCGGAATAAATCGACGTTGCGCCGGTCTCTGCCAGGATCGTAGGTAGACTGACCGTCACGTCCGCTAGGATCGTTCGCATTTGCTGGATCGTTGGATGCTTGTCCGCGCCGACAAACATGTTGCAGATCTCCCGAAACACACCGTTGACGTTGCCGGAATGAATGTGGGCGTCGGTCCCGTCGACGTCGCTCAAGGATTTCGAAAGGCGCCGCAGCTTCGATTCGCACACAAACCATGTGTGACGTTTGACTTCCGTAGCTGAGAGGGCAACGCAAAGACCGAGTTCGAAAGGCATGTTGAAGCGCGGCGTGGCCGGTCTTTTCATATCGAGTTCGACTCTAGAAAGGTCATGGATGGAATAACGGCACTGTTTAATCAATTTCAGAATTCGGTCGAGGCGTCTGGTGCCGGACGGTATTTCGAGAGTAGCGCGAGCGACGAGGCCGAACGCACTTAGTCCACAGATGTAGGCGAGGCAAAGCTCCCGAAACTGATTGTCGTAAGGAATATTCAGGAAAACGTCAGCTTGTTGCTTTTGAAGCTTTGGCACGCGTCGGGCTCTTTTTTGAAGCGCTGGTTTTTCTTGCTGTTTTGCGCTTCAGCGTCGCTGCAATGGCCCGGGGCCTAGAGGCAGAAATCCGCCTCCCGTTGGAGTCGTACAGGGAATCGATGAGTTCCGCGAGACGCCTTGCTCGCCTGGGTGGAACGCCCAAAGTCTTCGCGACGTCTTCTGGGGTTGCGAATCGCGCGTTGATCTTAACCTTCATAAGCAGCTGACTTGATTGTACTCGTCGTGGACAGAATTTGAAACGATTTCGAACCGCGCAGACGTCGGATACGCTTCGGCTATATAACCAAAATCAAAACGTCACGAAGAACGGTCGATTCGGGTGGCGATTTGGGTGGCGGCTTTTACGGCGCTTACTACTTTGCCGGAGAAGACATGGAGTTCGTTGGGGGCGGGCTCGTGGATCAGCAAGGTGCGGCGGTCTTGGGCTGGGTTGTTTTCTACTACGCGCATGGTGAAGCGGGAGCCGCGGTACTCGGCGTGTTTCGTGGAGGGGACGGTGAGGATGGCGTCTTGGCGCATGGCTTCGAAGTGGGTGCCGGGGAATGGCGCGAAGGCCGGGGCGTTCATCAGCGGCGCGTAGGGTTGGGGAATGGGCTCGGCGGGATCGGTGGTGGTCCAGTGGTTGGTGTGTTTGGCGGAGCCGAATTGGGAGTGGGTGGAGGCGCCGTAGGGATCGAAGGCGGTGAAGGGGCCGTCGATGACGACGAGGGAGATGCCGCGGAGTTCGGCGGGGAGTTCGATCAGGATTTTTTCGGCGACTTGATATTTGGCGATTTTGAATTGGCCCAGGCTGGGGCCGAGTCCGTAGGTGGCACGGACGATGAAGTCGTATTCGTTGCGGGTTTGGTTCGCGAAGACGCGCTGGTGGAAGGGAATTTTTAGGGTCGCGAGGCGGGCTTCGATGGTTTGGCGCAGAAGGTCGGGATCGTAGAGTTGTTCGTCGACTTCGTAGCAGCGGTCGATGAAATCGAAATTCATCCAGGGCGGACGGGTCGGCTTGCAGAAAAGTTCGTGGCGCGCCATGACTTGTTCGAAAAGGTCGGGCGAGGTTTGCGAGCCTTCTTTGGGAATGGCGTAGTAGTGGCGGCTGGTGCGCACGATCGCTGGCGCGTAGGCGGCGGTGAAGTCGGCGCGGGCTTCGAGAGTTTCGGTGATGGTTTCCGGGCTGCGAGGGTAGTGGTAGCCGGAGTGGATGCGAAATTGGTTGATGGCGGAGGCGGCGCGGAGAACCCCGAGGGGATCGAAGAGTTCGACATGGTGGCCGCGTTCGGCGAGGCGGATGGCGATAGTGGCGCCGTAGATGCCGGCGCCGGCTATGGCGATTTTTTTGGGGGAGGTCATGCGGGGGATGGGAGGGCGATGGTTTGGGTCTGGGCGCGCAGGCAATCGAAGAGAGATCCTTCGTCGCGAAAGGCGCTCCTCTGGATGACGGCCAAAGGCGGGTAGGCGATCGGGCGGCAGTTGCCGTCACCCACATTCAGCGTGGCTTCAGGGGCTAAAGCCCCTGCGTTAGGTGAGGCTTTTACGGCGGGGATGAATCCCCGCCCTTCCGGTTTGCGCGGCATGAATTTCTTGGCTAGCGAACTTGCTCGTGGTGGGTGAAAAGCAGATCCCTCGCTGCGCTCGGGATGACAGCCACTTTTGTGTGGCTGAAAATTTTGTGAGCGCGGCCCAACGACGAGGGCGCGCACCGCGGCGGCTAGACCGCAGAAGGCGTCTTTAGTCGCCGGTGGCATTTTGGGTTTTGACCTGCGAGGGGAGGACCAGCATGCCGTTGCGGATGGTGTAGTTCACTCCGCGCCAGCGGATGGTGCTGCGGGTGAAACTGGCCAGCCAGATGCCGAAGGCGACGGCGTCCCAGACGGGGATCAGCGGGATTTTGCTCCAGATACCTTTTTGCTTCATCCCGTAGGTGCCGATGAGCAGAGCCATGGCGATGCGCAGAATGGCGTAGGTGCCGAGAAAAAACGCGGCGGTCGCGGCGGTGGGATGCACCGCGATGGCGATGAGGCACCAGGGCAAGCCCCAGGTAAGAACCAGCCCGAAGTGGCCCCAGGGGCGCATGAGGCGCATGACGGTCATCCAGCGGGTGCGTTTGTAGAGCAGGTCGCGCATGGAATTAAAATCGGCGACGGTTTTTACCACGTAGGGCAGAAGTTTTACTTCGTAGCCTTGTTCCGCGACCATGCGGCCGGCGAGCAGATCGTCGGCCGGTTTATTTTCGTTCACGCGATAGGTGCCGAAGGCGGCGTTGGCCTGGCGAGTCATGACGATGGTCTGGCCGAACATGAATTTTACGCCGTCGAGCTGCCAAGCGACCAGGATGCCGGCGAAAAAATCGGAAATCATGCCGATGGTCTGCAGCTCTTCGATGAGTTTTTTCTCGTCGGTGGAGGCGTAGAGCGTGGTGGCGCCGCCGACTTTGGGATCGCGGAAGGGATGCGCGACAGTGCGCAGGTAATCGGGCGTGACGCGGATGTCGCCGTCGGTGATGACGAGAAGATCGTATTTGGCTTCATCGACCAGGCGGACCAGGCGGCCGACTTTGTCGTTGATGGCGTTGCGGCCGGAGCCGAAGATCAGGCGGATGTCGCGGTCGGCAAAATCGCGCTGCAGTTTTTCGAGCACCGGGACGGCGGGATCGTCCTTATCGACGCAGAAGACGATTTCATATTTCGGATAATCCTGGCGGCAGAAGCTGGCGTAATTTTCGTAAGCGTCTTCGTCGAGGCCCTTGATCGGTTTCAGGCAACTGATCGGCGGGAAAAAATCGTTGTTGGGAGGATTTTCGCGCCAGGAGACGGAAAAATAGCGAGCCGTGCTGTAGAGAGAAAGCAGGTAGTAGATGAAGGGTATGCAAGCTACGGCAAGAATGATGGCGACGGGAAAATTCAAATTTCTAGCACCCTCAAGAGAATGGTTATTGCAAACCTGCCGGGCGTTGGAGGTTGAGTAATTTTACATGATTTTGGGTTTCGCCGCTGGCGTGGCGGGCGTTTTCCTGGACGCGAGCGAGGAGCGCAGGGCTTCGCGGAGTGGGACGCGCGGGGACCAGCCGAGTTCGTGGCGGATGCGTTGGGAAGAGTAATGACGATTCTGGAGGGCGCGGGAAACTTGGCGGACGGTGAAGTCGAAGGAGCCAGGTTTGACGATGCGGGTGGCTTCGGCGAATTTCGCGGCGGCCAAGACTGGGGCGCCGGAGAAAAAAAGGGCGCGGCTGCCGTCGATTTCGTGGCGCGCTTGGTGATATTGGGTGAGGGTCAGTTGGTCGTCATCTAGGACGATGTACTGGTGAGGCTGGAGGTTTGGGGTGCCTTCGGCGGTCGCGCTCGTGGCGGCGAGCTGCATGGCGTCAACGAGATTTTCGATGTAGTTCAGCGGGATGCGATTTTCGGGATTGGCAAAAATGACGTTGGTGCTTCCGGCGGCGAAACCGAGCAGGCCGAAGGGGAGGCGTTTGCCGGGGCCGAAGATTACGCCGGGGCGGAGGATGGTTACTGCGATGCGGGCGGCGTTTTTTTGGGCGAAGTGGACGGCAAAGGCGTCGGCTTGAATTTTGGATTGGGAGTAGGAATCACGCAGGGACGGTTGATCGTCGTAGGGCGTGGATTCGTCGATGATTTGGTTTTCAGCGGCGAGGCCGTAGACGGCGATGGAGCTGGAATAGATGATGCGGCGGACGTTGTGCGCGAGCGCGGCTTGGAAGACGCGTTCGGTGCCGCCGCGGTTGGACTCGAGAAAATCGGCGAGGTCGCCGGGCGCTTCGACCATAGCGGCGACGTGGTAGAGAATTTCGGCGTCTTCGACAGCGAGGTTGATGGCCACGGGATCGCTGAGATCGCCGTGGATGACTTGAGCACCGCTGGCGCCGAGTTGGTCTGCTTTTGACGACGGGCGCGCGAGAGCGCGGACTTGCGCGCCTTCGGCGAGGAGGCGGCGGGTGAGCGCGCCGCCAAGAAAACCCGTGGCTCCGGTTACGCAAACACGCACGACGAGCGGGCCTCCGAGGAAAGTTGCCAGGCGCAGAGTATCAGGAAGCGGATTTTATTTCGATGAAGGC
The DNA here is from genome assembly GCA_963711325.1 of uncultured Acidobacteriota bacterium. GTDB lineage: Bacteria > Acidobacteriota > Terriglobia > Acidiferrales > UBA7541 > Palsa-295. The sequence goes on from CAVQDR010000004.1 coordinate 290,555, forward strand.
GCGCCGGGATGATTCAGTTTCCAGACGATCTGGCGCAGGATGCCGGTCCACATGTCGGCGTCGCGTTGGGGAAGATTGAGGCGCCGGACCAGGCGACGAATGCGATCGTCGGAATCGGAAACTGTTCGGCGTTTGAGGAAACCGCTGGCGTTGAGCGCTTCATGAAGCACGGCGGTGAAGCGCTCGACTTCGCCGGCGCTGGCCGGGACGAATTTTTCAGCCCGGCGTTCGAATTTGGCGGTGGATTTGGAATCGCGAATTAATTCGTAGAGGCAGATGGCAACGGCCTGGCCGAGATTCATGGAGATGTGTTCTTCGCGGGTGGGAATGCGCATCAGCCAGTGGCACTGGCTGAGGTCTTCGTTGGAGAGGCCAAATTTTTCTGAGCCGAAGAGCAGCGCGACGTTGGCCGCGGAGCCGGCGCGTTTTTGTTTTTGGGCAAGATGTTTACGGATGAGGCGCGCGCCGGCTTCGAGGCGGCGCAGCGGAAGATGCAATTCGCGGTGGCCGATGGCGGTGGTGCCAACGACGAGGGTGCAGTCGGCGATGGCTTCGGCGAGCGTTTCGTAAACTTTCGCCGATTCCAGAATTTTCACGGCGCCGACGGCGGAGCGAGCGCCTTGAAAGGCGACGTCATAAGGATGCACCAGGCGGAAATGCGAAAAGCCGAAGTTGCTGACGGCGCGGGCGGCGGCGCCGATGTTCAGCGGGTTGCGGGTGTCGACCAGAACGATGCGGAGATTGGCGAGTTCGGCGGCGGAAGGCATGGTGGGTATTCTACGGCAGGATAAAGAAGTATCGATGGGTTGTTGGGTGCACCACCGAAGCAGATCCTTCGGCGAACTTACGGCACGTGCGTTCGCCTCAGGATGACGATGCTTCACCGCATCGTCATATAACAACTGATTCGCGGTATTCGCCGAAGGCGCGGCGGAGGGCGTCGGAAATTTCGCCGACCGTGGCGTAGGACTCGACGGCGTTGAGGATGGCGGGCATTAAGTTTTCGGTGGTGTGGGCGCGGCGTTCGATTTCGGCGACGGCGGCGCGTGCTTTGGCGGAATCGCGGCGGGCACGGAGGGCGTGGAGGCGGGCGACCTGGGCGCGTTCGATTTCAGGATCGATGCGCAGGGTGGGGATTGGTTTTTCTTCTTTGGTTTCGAAGCGATTTACGCCGACCACGACTTGCTCGCCGGAATCGACGGCTTCCTGATATTCGAAAGCGGATTTTTGAATTTCCTGCTGTATATAGCCGGTCTCGATGCTGCGCAGGACGCCGCCGAGCGCGTCGATGCGGGAAATATATTCCTGGGCGCCGGATTCGATTTCGTTGGTAAGTTTTTCGATGGCATAGGAGCCGGCGACGGGATCGATGGTATTGGTGACGCCGGTTTCGTTGGCGATGATTTGCTGGGTGCGCAGGGCGAGCAGCGCGGAATTTTCGGTGGGAAGCGCGAGAGCCTCGTCCAGTGCGTTTGCATGCAATGACTGGCAGCCGCCGAGAACGGCGGCGAGGCTCTGCAGCGCGACTCGAACCAGATTATTTTCCGGTTGCTGGGCGGTGAGCGAGGAGCCGGCGGTCTGGGCGTGGAAGCGCAGCATCATCGAGCGCGGATCTTTGGCGTGGAAGCGATCGCGCATGGTGCGGGCCCACAGGCGGCGGGCGGCGCGGAATTTGGCGATCTGCATCAGAAATTCGTTGTGCGAATTGAAAAAGAAAGAAAGCTGCGGCGCGAATTCGTCGACCGGCAGGCCGGCGCTGATGGCGGCTTCGACGTAGGCGATGCCGTTGGCGAGGGTGAAGGCGACTTCCTGCACGTCGGTCGAGCCGGCTTCGCGAATGTGATAGCCGGAGATGGAGATGGCGTTCCAGTTGGGAAGTTCGGTGCGGCACCAGGCAAAAATATCGGTGACGATGCGCATCGCGGGGCGCAAAGGATAGATGTAGGTGCCGCGGGCGATGTATTCCTTGAGGATGTCGTTCTGCACCGTGCCGGCCAGGCGCAGCAAATTCGCGCCTTGTTCTTTGGCGACGGCGACGTAGAGCGCGAGCAGAATCGCGGCGGTGGAATTGATGGTCATGGAGGTGGAGACGGTTTCGAGCGGGATGCCGTCAAAGAGCGTTTGCATGTCTTCGAGGGAATCGATGGAGACGCCGACTTTGCCGACTTCGCCGAGGGCGAGTGGATGATCGGAATCCATGCCGATTTGGGTGGGCAGGTCGAAGGCGACGGAAAGGCCTTTCACGCCCTGGCTCAGCAAATATTTGTAGCGCTGGTTGGATTCGACGGCGCTGCCGAAGCCGGCGTACTGGCGAGTGGTCCACAGGCGGCCGCGATACATGGTGGGATAGACGCCGCGGGTGAAAGGGAATTCGCCGGGGAAGCCGACGTCGCGCTGAGCGTCGAAGCCGTTGAGGTCGGCGGCGGTTACGACCGCGTCCATCGGAAGGCCAGAGGGAGAGGCGGCTTGTTTTTTTGATTCGTTGTTTGCTTTGGTCATCGGGAGGTCATCGAATGCGGCGCGAGCGCCGGAAAGAGGTGAAGGCAAAAATCAGCATGGCGACGGCGTAGACCGCAGCGAATCCGACCAGCCACGCGGTGGGCCGGCTGTGCCATTCACGGTACGCGGCGATGGCGCCGTAAACCGCGAACATGGCGAAGAGCGCGCCGGTGGCTTCGTGGAAAAGCTGGCGGGTGGCGCGCCAGATTGCGCGGAAGGCAATCTTGATCGAGTTCCAGAGGGCGGAATAGAAGCCGGTAGCCACGCGGCAATTTTAGTACAGAATCGGGGAAACGCGGAGGCGGTTGAGGCGGGCAAGACCGACCTCAGCGGCTGAAGCCGCTTGCGGCGCGCGGGTGGTACGGCTGGGCTGAAGCCGTGCCCTGACGAAAGGCAAAGCGGCGACGCTCGCGCGCGGAATGGTGCTTGGACGTTACGAAGGCTCGCGCGAAAAGGCCGCGCGAGAGGTAGGCGCTTCGCGACGGTTTTTTTGTCGGAGCTGAAGCTCCGACCCCCTAAACGGCTGCATGGCGATTGCCGGTGAGAAGACGGACCGACCTCAGCGGCTAAAGCCGCTGAATAGCGTGCGTCTTTTGGCACGGCTGAAGCCGTGCCCTGACGGAAGGCGCGTGCCCTGACGAAAGGCGGGCGCTCGGTGGCTTGCGCGCGGGAAGCGTGCTTGGAGTGAACGAAGGCTTGCGCGAAAGGTGGTGCGAACCGCGCTGGGCGGAGGCTGCGCGTTGAAGCGTGCTTGGACGTCACGAAGGCTTAGGCGTGGCGTCGCGAAGGCTTGCGCGCAAGGTAGCGCGAAGCCGCTAGACCAGTTGGGCTTCTACGCCGGCGGCGTCCCAGTTTTGCCAACATTCGGCGAAGACGCCGTCTTCGATGCGGACGATCGAGGTGCCGGTGATTTTCACGGGCTTGCCGGAGGCTTTCTCGGTGAAGGTGGCGATCCAGTGTTCGCAGACCAGGTTGCCTTCGGCGAAGATGATGGTGGGCACGATGTTGAATTGGGTGAAGCGGCTGTGCAGGTCTTCGTAGAATTTCACGAATTCCTCCGGGCCGGTGATGTCCTGCGAGCCGTCGTGGATTACGGCACCGGCGGGGAAAAGCTCGAAAATGGTTTCGCGCTTGCCGTGGTTCCAGACTTCGTCGAACCAGCGCAGGGCGATTTTCTTGATGTGTTCGGTAGTGGGGGCCGGTTGCGCAGCGGACATGGGTGCCTCCAGGGAATGCGGGGAGCTGAAAGCGGATTATACAGAAGGTACTGCTGCCGGGTTAGTTTTTTCTGGCGAGCAATGGCGTGCCGCGGAGTAATAAGGCGCCCATGACATTTTCAACATACTGGAGCAAAAATTTCGAACGTTATCAAATCGTAAAACTGTACGCTGGAATAAGTATGAACTCTTTTTGCCTCGCCTTCATAATTTCATTCCTCGCGCTAGCGCAGTCCGGTCTAAACGCTCAGGCGTCTCCGGATTCCAAGCAATCCGAGTTGGAGACCTCCGCTCACGTCTTTTTTATGGAGGGCCCCGAACTCGAAAAGCTTATTTCTGATGCGCAAGCGGGCAACGCGGAAGCGCAGTATTGGTTGGGTATCAAATGTCGGGAAGACGAAATTGAAACAATGAAGGCTGAGGAAGCCGAGCGATGGTTTCTCAAGTCAGCGGAACAGGGGTTCGTACTCGCCGAGCGGGAATACGGCCGAATGAAGGCGCCTGGCGACCCGGTTGTCGGTGAACGGTGGCTGCTGCGAGCAGCCGATCAAGGTGACGCCGATGCTGAGATGACGCTAGGATTTGCCTTCGAGCAAAACTGGTTCGGCGCCACCGACTTGCAGGAGTCGATAAGGTGGTATCGCAAGGCGGCTGACGCCGGCCAAGTAGACGCTCAAATGCTCCTCGGCAACCGATACGAAATGGGACACGGAGTTGAACAGAACTACGTGCTGGCGGCGCAGTGGTATCGCAAGGCGGCGGAACAAGTTTTGCCGCTATCCCCGGCTGTAGGAGAGGCCCGGTATCACTTGGGATTGCTGTACATGGCCGGTCACGGAGTTCCCCAAGACTACATACAAGCCTATTTCTGGCTCCGCTTGGAACGACCGGAAGGGGAGGAGCTGGACAAGGCGAAAGCTCACCTCAACGCCGCGCAAGTTGATGCGACGGAACAGCTCGTAAAGGATTGGAGAGAACATCACCGACTGAAACCCGAAATAGCGCGCGCATATGACATCAGAGAAGAACCGTAGTGGCTTAAACCAGACTGCTTATGAACGGGCGGTGCCGGGCTGACTTGCGGAGCGAAGTGGCGGGGGGCGCGCTTTCTAGCGACCTGGGGCGAATTTTCAGTTCGGCGCGGCTGGTTTTCGCTGGAATTAGGGCGTGCTCTTTGAAGGATCGACGATAGGCGCTGGGCGTCATCTGGCGAAGCCGGCGAAACTGGCGGTTGAAATTGGCGAGATTCGAAAGGCCCACTTCGTAGGCGATCATGCTGATGGGCAGATCGCTTTCGGCTAGGCGCATGCAGGCGCGGCCGATGCGAAGTTTGCAAAGATATTCGCTGACACTGTCGCCGGTATGTTTCACGAAAAGACGATGCAGCGACCTGGCGGATACATTGCCAACATCGCAAAGCCCGCCGATGCGAATGGGATCCTGAAACTGGCGGTGGAGATGCTGGAGGACCCGCGTGAATTGCGCGGGCTCGCTGTCTTCGGAGCGCGGAACGGTCATCTCCGTTTTGGAGAGAGTTAGCGCCGGCACGTCAGCAAGCGCCACCAGCAGATCGAGCGTCGCGTGCAGGCGCGCCTGTGGTGATTCCGAAAGAATCTGATGAAGGCGGCCGGCGACGCGTTGAGCGGTGGCCTTCGGAAATTCGAGTCCGGTCGAAGCGTTACGCAGCAGCCGCCGGATCGCCGAATATTCCGGACACACCTGCGCCATCTGCAAGGCCCAGCGCCCTGAGAACCAGATCACGATGGCGGTGTGGAGATCGTCGCGGCGAAGCGTGGCGGTGGAAGCCCAGGTATGCGGCATATCCGAGGGCACCAGGGCCAAGTCCGGCGAGCGATATTTGCCGATGTGATCCCCGATGAACCGCCAACCTTTACTATTCAAGGTCAAAGTCAGTTCGTATTCCGGGTGGTGATGCCATTCGAAGGGAATTTCGGCGACTTGCCGGTGGTAGACGCGAATGGAGCAGCCTTTGGGAAAGGTAACGGACTCGAACTGAGGTTTCATCTCGGGGTGTAGGCCTGTTTGGGCTTGGCCGAATTGTACCAGTAGTTGGCCGTTCTGCATCACTCCTCGAGGGATGGTTTTGCTAGATTCGGCGTCGCGGATTTGGGGCGAGCCCCAGCCGCTACACCGAGACGTGTGAGGAGCGGAACGCCATGAAATTCGAAATCGAAGATCTGCCGAAGATGGTGCGGGAAACCAAGAAGTCGTTGCGCGCGGCGCTGCCGAACTACGCCGAAGCTTTCAAGAAAGTTGAATCCGAGATGCGCAAGCGCGTCGATGAGATCGTCAAGGAACGGGAGTCGGGGCAAGAGGTGGTGCCCATCGTGCAGTATTCGGACATCGCAGCCGGCCGCGTGCCGCTGGAGATGGTGGCGAAGATCAAGCAGCGCGGCGCGTGTGTGATCCGCGAGACGTTCGCTCCAGCGCAGGCGAAAGCCTGGAACGACGAGATCGGCAAGTATGTGGAAGAGAACGGGCTCGACGCGAAATTAGCGAATGCCGCCGAAGACAAATACTTCGGAACGCTGGCGTCGGCCAAGCCACAGATTTACGGGATCTACTGGTCGCGTCCACAGGTGCAAGCGCGGCAGGCCGAATCGCTCACTCGCGTGCGGGTCTTCATGAATAATTTGTGGAAAGCGGAAAGCGGAGGACAGCGCCACTTCGATCCGAACGAAGTGCCCGCGTATGCGGATCGCATACGGCGGCGGCCGCCGGGATCGGCGTCCTTGGGACTCTCCCCACACGTCGATGGCGGATCGGTGGAGCGCTGGCTGGATAAAAACTTTCGCCAAGTGTATCGCCATGTTTTCTCCGGCAACACCGAGCGCTATGACGCGTTTGACGCAGCATTCCGTCCGGAAGTGCGTGAGGTTCCTTCTCCCGCGGTTTGTTCGATGTTCCGGACTTTTCAGGGGTGGACGGCGCTGACGCGCCAAGGAAAGGGAGACGGCACGCTGCAGCTGATTCCGATCGCGGAATCGATGGTGTACGTTTTGCTGCGCGCGTTGCAGGACGACGTGGCTGAGGACGATCTCTGCGGAGCTGCGCCAGGGCGCGCGCTTTCGGTGAATCCGCAGTTTCACGGAATGTTGATCAAAGCTCTTTCGTCGATTCCGCTGATGGAACCCGGCGACACGATTTTTTGGCATTCCGACGTGGTGCACGCGGTTGAGAACGAACACCGCGGCTCGGGCTACAGCAACGTGATGTACATTGCCTCGACGCCGGGGTGCGCCAAGAATGCGGCTTATTTGCCGCAGCAAGCGCAGGCGTTTCTTGCTGGAAAAACTCCGCCGGATTTCGCGTCCGATGATTTCGAAATCGATTTCACCGGTCGCGCTACGGTTGCGGATCTCACCGACCTGGGGCGCTCGCAGCTGGGAATCACCGAGGCGCTCGCCGCGAACGTCGGAGCCAGCCGCTCTGCATGATCCAAGAAAAACGGTAGGCTAACGAACCTCGGTTGTTTTCTTCAAAACCACGCTTCCTCCTGGCGCGTCGTGTTGCCGGTCAAGTGAATCTCGGTCCGATGCTCGAAGTTCTTGGGGCTTGACTGTGCGCGGGTACTTATACTATTTTGCTCTATGCCTAGTGGGCTATAGTCTGGCCGGGAGTCGATTGCATGGAAAAAGCTGGAAAGCGGGACCTTTTTCCGGGTGCTTTGGAGATGATGATTTTGCAGAGTCTGCGGCGGCGGCCGTCGCACGGCTACGCTTTGGTGCAGCACATCAAACAGACTTCGCAGGACTTGCTGCAGATTGAGGAAGGGTCGTTGTATCCGGCTTTGCAGCGGTTGCTGAAGGAAGGATTGGTTAAGGCGGAGTGGGGCGTCTCGGCTACCAAGCGCCGCATTCGGGTCTACAAATTGACGGCGGCCGGCGCGAAACATCTGGAGCTGCAGGTCTCGAGCTTTGAGCGCATGTTCGAAGGGATCACCCGCGTGTTAGCGCGAGGTGAAGCATGAGCTGGCTGAGCCAACTATTTTCGCGACGGCGAATTTACAATGAGTTGTCGGAAGAGATTCGGGAGCATCTCGAAGAGAAGACCGAGGAGTTGGTTGCGGGCGGGATGTCGCGCGAAGAAGCAGTGCAAGCAGCGCGGCGCGAATTCGGCAATGTGACTCTGGTGGAAGAAAACGGGCAGGACGTTTGGCGGTGGTTATCGTTCGAAAACTTTTTCGCCGATGTACGCTACGGCCTGCGGATGCTGCGGCGAAATCCCCTGTTCACCGCGGTGGGGATATTGACCATCGCGATTGGGATTGGCGCGAACGCGGCGGTCTTCAGCGTGGTGAATAATGTGCTGCTGAAGCCGCTGAATTATCCGCAGTCGCAGGAATTGGTGGCACTGCACCAGGTGGCGCCGGGCGCGGCCGGGCTCGCGGATTTTGAGAGCGGCCTGCTGCTCTCGCCTTCGATGTATCTCACCTACTCCGAGCACAACCGCGCCTTCCAATCGCTGGGCGTGTGGATCCCAACGCAAACGCGAAATTGGAATTCGTTTGGCGCTCGGGGCCCAGGGTCGGGACGTGCTGCAAATGGTCCTGAGGCAAAGCGCCAGGATGGCGTTGGTGGGAGTGGGAATTGGGATCGTGGTCGCGTTAGGGCTGACGGAATTGATGAGGAGTTTGCTGTTTGGCGTGTCGCCACGCGATCCAGTTACGTTTGCCGCCGTCGCTGGCCTGCTGATTGTAGTGGCGCTGCTGGCGTCCTACATTCCCGCGCGCCGGGCGATGCTGATTGACCCGATCGGCGCGTTGCGCCACGAATAATTACAATATTTGAAAGCGTTTGGCCCCTGCCGTCCCTGCGGCGGGGAATTACGGCTCCCGGCGTCACCTGAAAGTGCAATTTCTGCTGCTTTCCTGCAAAATCATCCGAAAGGATGACGACATTCGGCGCGATTCCGCCGCATTATGCGTGCGTTCTCAGTCGTGCCAGGAGGCTTACATGAAAAAAGTCGTGCTGACCTTCGGCATCATCTCCGGCGTGATGATTTCCGTACTGATGGGCGGAGCGCTGCTGCTTGCCGACAAGATCGGATCCGCCCACAGCATGATGCTGGGCTACACCATCATGGTGGCGTCGTTCCTGCTGGTTTATTTTGGGATTCGCAGCTACCGGGACAACAACCTTGACGGGCGGATCTCGTTCGGGCGGGCCTTCAGCTGCGGAATTCTGATTATGCTGATCACGACGGTCTTTTACGTCGGCATGTGGGAAATTCTGTACTTCAACTTCATGCCCCATTTTATGGATAGCTACTTCGCGGCGCAGATTCACAAGGTGCAGGCCTCCGGACTTGACGCGGCCACCACTGCGGCGCGGGTCGCGGCAATACAACACTCACAGCAGCTGTATCAAAACCCGTTCGTCAATATGGCTTACACTGCGATCGAGCCGCTGCCCGTTGGCATTATCATTACACTTATCTCCGCAGTGGTGCTGCGGCGCAAAATACCGGTAGAAACCGCCGGCGCGCCCGCAGTCCTGGCAACCTAGATGAAAATGGCACAGCTTTCTTGAAGACCGAACTGATGGAATCTCTGGAGGAAGGGAAATGGAAAAGGTAACGGGAATTGGTGGATTCTTCTTTCGAGCGAAAGATCCGAAAGCGTTGGTGCAGTGGTACGAGCAGCATCTGGGTGTCGCACCGGTGCCAACCGGCGCCGGGCAGGAGCCATGGGAACAAGAGGCTGGGACAACCGCTTTCGCTCCCTTCCCGGAGACAACCAAACATTTCGGGGATGACAGCAAGATGTGGATGCTGAATTTTCGCGTGCGGGATCTCGACAAAATGGCGGCGCAGCTAAAAGCTGCGGGAATCGAGGTCAAGATTGACCCGAACATTGATTATGGCAAGTTCGGTCGCCTGCATGACCCGGAAGGGAATCCGATCGAGCTGTGGGAGCCTACCGAATAAGACGCTGCAAACGAGCTTTCTGAATTGGGCTTGCTGAATCGTTCGGGACTGTTTTCGGATCGCTCCGGAAACAGTCCTGGAGCAGCCCGGAAGTATTTCGAGTTACTTGAAGTTAGTTTCGATATTTTTCCTCGCCGACCCCGCACGTCTTCGAGTTTTCCTTCGTCGTTCATCCCGTTTTCGCCCGAGGTTCACTTGTACTTCCGTACAGGTTACTGGGGCAGCACGACTGGCCGTCGGTGGACTGGTGCGGCGGTTGGGCGATGCTAGGTTGTACTCAGGCGAATTCCTAAAACTGAAGCCCAGAGGTTTGGTAGCAGATTCCGATGCCCATGCGCAGGTACATTGCCGCGGTCAGCATATTGGTGCTCAGCATCACGTCCCTGGCGTTCGGGACGGATTTCGCCGTGGTGGTGAATCCGGCGAATCCGGTGAAGCAGCTGACGCTGGTGGATCTGGGAAAAATATTCAAAGCCAAGACGTCCGCGTGGCCGGGCGGGAAGAACATCATGGTGGTGCTGCGGGACCCCAGCGCGCCGGGAATGAAATTTGTAATTGAAAAGGTAACGGGCGCGACGCTGGACGAAGGCAAGGCGACGCTGACCGATGCGGCGCGCAAGACGACCGTGCCGGTGGTCTTCGCGGCGAGCGACGAAGAAGTGGTGCGCATCGTGGAAGGGAATCCCGGCGCCATCGGGGTGATTGATGTGTACAACGTCACCGGCGGCGTGAAAGTGGTGAAGATTGAAGAGAAGCAGCCGTTCGATCCTGGCTACGTCCTGAAGGGTCGCTGATCGTGCAATTCAAAAACCCCATGCGAGGAACCGTGAAAACCCGACACTTCTTACCGTACATCGCAGTTGCGTTTGCGGTGGCAGCGCCTTTGGTGCATGCGCAGGAAGCAGCGCCGGGAGCGACCGAAGTACCGGCTGCGGCCGTGGCGCCCTCTTCGGGCACGCTGGCACTGAGCACGAAATCCGCGGAAGCAGCTCGATATTACGAAATGGGATTGGTGGAGCGCGAGGACCGGCTGTTCGTGGATGAAGGTTTGGAATTCATGCGGCAAGCGGTGAAAGCGGATCCGAGTTTTGCGCTGGGGCATGCGGCGCTGGGATATTTCAGCTCCGATCCGAAGGAAGTGCATCGCGAAGGCGTGTTGGCGATCAAGAATCTGGATAACGCTTCGCCGGACGAGCAACTGCTGATTCTGTGGATGAACGGCACCAAGAACGGCGAGATCGTGACGGCGATTGCGGCGATGAACGATTTGCGCGCGAAATATCCGAACGACAAGCGGCTGGCCAACATGGACGCCGAGTGGCTGTGCTCGAACCAGGGCGTCTATGACCGCGGCGAAGCGGTTCTCGAAAATGTATTGAAGACCGACCCGCGTTATTTCCCGGCCCTGAACAATCTGGCGTACTGCTACGCCTTCGACGGCAAGGCGCAGCTGGCGCCGCCGCTGATGGAGCGGTATGCGGTGCTGCTGCCGAACGAACCGAACCCGCAGGATTCCTACGGCGAAATCGAACGGATGCTGGGAAATTATCCAGCGGCGATCGCGCATTACCAGAACGCGCTGAAGATCAACCCGAATTTCAATCCGTCGCAGGTGGGTATCGCTTCGACCTACGCGCTGATGGGCGACCAGAAAGCGGCGCGAGCACAATACCTGGTGGCGGTGAAGGGAACGAAGGAACCTTCGACGCAACTCGGCTACCGCATGCTGTGGGCGCTGACTTACTACCGCGAAAATCAGCTGCGCCGCGGACGCGAGGAAATGACCAAGCTGGCGGAGCAGGCCCAGGCCGAAGGCTTTGCAATCCAAGAAGCAGAAATCTACCGGACGATGGCGCTCTTCAATCCGGAAGTGGCCGGTGCGATGAAAGATCTGGACGCGGCGCGCGCCACGTTGGCAGCCAAATATAATTTGGCGACCGGCGATCGGGACAACGAACTCAGTTCGATCTTGCAGACCCGCGCGTTTATCGCAGTGAACGCCGGAAATCTGGAAGCGGCCGAGACGGCGCTGAAGCCATTGACCGCGATGTCTTTGAGCAGCCGGAGCCTGCCGGTGCAGAAGGCGTATCACTCGGCAAGCGGCGCGGTGCTGTTCGCCAAAGGCGACTACGCGGGAGCGATCTCCGAGTTGCAGGAAGACGCGCAGAATCCGTTGTCGCTGCGCTTGCTTTCGGAAGCGCAGGCCAAGGCCGGGCAAACCGCCGAAGCGCAGAAAACGCTGGCGGCGCTGGCGGCGGTGAGCGACGAGCGGGTGGAGACGGCGTTTGAAGTACCACAGGCCAAGTTGGCGATGAAATCGGAATTCCAGCAGACGGCGCAGACCGGGGCGCATTAATCTTCGTGGTTGGTCACGAACCGTGCCAGGCCGGCCAAGGCCAGACGGGTTGAAGAAAGTGCGCAAGGGCCAGACAGGTAACCAGCGGGTTTCACGATTGGAGCAGGGGCTTGTTTCGCGGTTGATGCCGACCTAGAATTGGGTTAAGAAGAGCCAGCGAAGGCGTCCGGCGGCCGGACGACTTCGGATAGAGAGTTCGAAGCTGGCTCGGCATTGCGGAACACATTCCTGCTGCCTGTGAGGTGTGGCCTTGCAACTTGACGACCGCATGAAGCAGTTGCTGCGCGAACTGGGACACGCCATTAATGATACGGTTTCGGATTCGGACCGCATCTCCGAAGCGATTTCCGGAGTACGCGCGGCGGGATTCGATATCGTCTTGAAGCTGGATGCGACGATCGGCCTGGCGCGGCGCGCGGCCGGCGACGCCAAGATGACCAACCAGGACCGGCGTTTTCTGGAATCGCTGCACATACGCGTGGACGACGAAGCCATGCAAGAAGAAACGATCGAGCCCCGGGTGGAAATTACGCCGCAGGATGTGAAGTTTCTGAAGTCGCTGAAGGTGTCCTTTGAAGACGACATGTAGCTTGATGGTTCGCGGAATTTTGTGCGGCGTTGCGTTCGGCGCCGTGCTGGCTATTGCTCCGGCGGTTTCGGCGCAGTCGCAGGGGACGATGCCGGTGCAGGACATCGCGCCCATCAACACGACCAGCACCACCGTGGGCGCGCCGATCGTGGTGAAAGAAGAACCGGTGCGGGCGGTGTGGCTGCATGCGGAAGTGGTGCACGCCGATTCGCATACCATCATCGTGCGGGATGAAGATAATGCGATGTTGATTCACACTTTCACCTATTCGGAAAAAGCGCAGAACAAGATGAATCAGATTCTGGATGCGGGCGGGTATCAATCCGGCGATAAGGTCAGGATTCGCTGGGTCCCGGGCGGCAGCGTAGCGCTGGACATCAAAGGCCGGCCTTCACCGTCTCAATAGCCGCTTCTAGTAAACCTCTGGAATCTTCCACGCGGGTTCGATGTTCAACGAACGAAATTCCGCTGTGTTTTCGCCGCAGGTAAAACCGATTCACATAATTCCTAATTCACAGTCAAGGTGAACGTGGTGGTGTGCGTCAAGGTGCCGCTGGTTGCGGTGACCGTGACGGTTTGGGTTCCGGTGGGCGTTCCGGGAATCACCGGGGGCGGAGTGCTGCCACCGCCTCCTCCGCAGGCAGCCAGTCCTGCAAGCATCACGACCGCGACGGCGCTGCGCGCAAAAGTCCAGCGGCGACGACGGAGTTGCAGAGCGAGGATGAGAAGCGCGAAGGAAAAGGTAATGGCGCGAAGCGCGGAGCCGGCAATCGTCCACGGGTTGTGCTGTGGCCAAGCCGGCAGAACAAAACTGGCGGCGGTGGTGGTCACCGTCAGCATGGTAGTGCCGCTGCCGGTTACCGTCGCCGGCAGGAAGACGCAGGCGCTTTTCGAGGGCAGGCCGGAGCAGGCAAAGGTGGTGGCGGCGCTGAACCCGTTGGAGCCGGTGAGGGTAATTACGCTTGTCGCCGAAAGGCCGGGGCTGGTTACGGTAATCGCACCGGGTGACGCCGAGACTGCGAAATCGGGATTCAAGGTGACGTTAACGGTGATCGCGGGAGACGTCGATGCAAGGTAATTCGAATCGCCGGAGTATTGAGCGGTGATGCTGTTTGTGCCGGCCGGCAGCCGGGTCGTCGTTAGCGTTGCAGAACCATTGTCTTGACCGCCTTGCGGATTGTTATTGATAAACGCCGCGGTGCCAACGGGCGTGGCCCCGGAGAAGAACGTGACCGTTCCGGTAGGGAATGCGGCGTTTGTGCCGGTAGCGATATTCGCGGTCAGTGTAATGCTGGCGCCCGGCGCAATCGTCGACGCGCTGGCACTCGCTGTCGACGTAGTCTGACCCTTAGCGATGGTAACCGTGACGGGCGTCGCGTCTCCTGCGAGGAAACTGGAGTCGCCCACATAGTGAACCGTGATTGTGTTCGAACCGGCCATCAACTGAATTGGGCCGGTAGTGGCGGTACCGGCAGCGCCCAGAATGAACGATGCAACTGGCAGATTGTCGTCCTCAATTACTATCCCCGCCGTAGGAATTCCAAATCCAGATTGCCCCTTTACTGTGACGTTAATCGTGAGGGGCGTGCCGAACGTGGTGCTGGTAACTGCCGATCCCGAACTGTTCACGACGGCTGTTACCACCTGGCTGGGTTCCGGTGCGACCGTAACGGCGACGGCGGAAGAGTCGCTGGCACCGAGTGTTCCGTTGCCGGGGTAGTGCGCGGTTAAGGTGGTGCTGCCTCCGGGAATCGTATTGGTGTTGCCGGCCGCGGTGCCGGTGGAGCTGAGTAAAACGTCGGTGACGGCGGCGCCGGTGCTGGAGAGTAACGCAGCTTGCTCGTTATTGAAGGAGGGCGAGCCGGTTTTTGGCGCGACGGTGATGTTATAGGCGGCGCTGGCACCGTGAGTGAAGGACGTGGGATTAACGGTGAGCGTGGTGACGCTGGGATTGAATGTAGCGGTGCTCCACTGATTGACGAGGTTGGTGATGTTGACGGAGCCGAGGCCGGAGGCGAGATCGTAGCCGACGGTGGCGTTGTAATCGCCGGGGGGAACTCCGGGAACGGAGTTACTGCCTACAGTCGTGTCGTAAAAAATGCATTTTGTGGACGGGACCGGAGTGGCAGCCGAGCCATTGCAGTTGGCCAGAGTTTCTTTCGAGGCGAGTTTGTAGAAAACGTAATCGGCCTGACCGACGCGCGCGCCGACCTTCTGGCGAACGAGGGCCATGATTCCGCCGAAAGTTTGGACGCTGGCGGAGGTGCCGGCGACGCCATTGAGAGTGTCGTTGCTGCAGCCGCCTTCGATGCAGATGAGATACGGGTCGTGGCCGGCGGCAGTGAGCGAGACGTCCGGGAGATTTCGTTTGGTGGGCGGCGAAGGAATTCCGGCGACGCCGGATTGCCACGACGGCTGCGCGAATAACGTGCTGACACCGCCGCTGCCGGCGGCGAGGTTGGCGTTAGAGCCGCAGGAATTGACGCTGCAGCTTTCGTTCCAGACATTTTCGGGGATGTAGGATTTGGCGGAGACAAACCCTTCGGCGTTGGTCGCGTTCCAGTAGGCGGCGCTGGCCGCGCCTTCGTTGTACATGGTGCCGCCGACGCCGACGGTGTAGGGCGACGAAGCCAGCACGTTGACCGAGACGCCCTCGGTGGCCATGGGCGAGTTGGGATCGTCGCACCCGGCGGAGCCGTTGTCTCCGGTGGAGACCATGTAGGTGATGCCTTGCGCGGCGGCTTGCTGGGCGAGCAGAGAAATGCTGCTCGCTTCGCCGCTGGTGACGCCGAGTTCGCAGCCGCCGAAACTTTCGGTCATCACATCGCCGAAGTTGTTATCGATGATGTACATCTCGGAGAGATCGACGCCGTCGGCGGAGTTGGTACTGGCGGAGATGACAAAGTTCACCTGGGCCCGCTGAGCCAGGGCGCTGGAATAACTGGCGTCGAGAATGGCTTCGACTTCTTCGCCGCCGCCCAAATTTCCGGGGTCGGGGCCATTCAAGACCAGATTCAAGTTCGGGCTATTGAGGGCGAACATGGTACGGAAGTCGTTGAGGTCGGTGATGCTGATGTTCGAGCGAGCCACGACGGCGATGGTCGAGCCACTGCCATCGATGGCGGGGGAGGCGGAGTAGAGCGGGTTGGCGTTGTAGATGACCGCGAGGTCGCCAGGGCCGACGGCGTGGATCGTCTCGCCGTTGTTGACGACGGTAAATTCGGGAGCCTTGCCGGCTTTTCGTTCGAAGGGAAATTTTTCGGTGGAGAGGATGTGTTGCGGCGATTTCAGAAAATTGTGCAGGGTGGCGATGCCGGCCACGACGGGAGCGAGGGCGGCGGGAATTTGCGGGTCGGTCGAATTGGCCCAGTGGTCTTCAGTAACGGTGCCCGTCGTGGTGCTGCTGGGGACGGCGTAGCGATGAATCGCGGTGTGGAAGGCTTGTTGTACTTGTCCGGCGGTGCCGGAAAATTCGATTTGCAGGCGGCTGTTCGCGACGTGATTGACTTGAAAGCCGCGGGATTCGAGCCAGGCGGTGATGGTCGCGATGTCTTGCGGTGCGGCGCCGAATTTTTCGCCGAATTCGGCGGGAGTGAGCCACTTGTGGAAATTCGGGGAGGATTGATCCTGCTGGTCGTCGAGCAGCGCGACGAGCGCGGCTTCCTGGTCGGGGCCGCGGCGCAGGACGAGAGTCATGCGGTTCATGGGCAGGCTGGCGGGGGCGACGCCGCGATCGAATTCCGAGCGAGCCATGGCGTGCACGTTGCCTTTGAGCGTGGTGAGGCTGGCTTCGTCGATGGGCTGGGTGATGCGGACTTCCGGCGCCTGAGCGAAGGTCGCTGCGGACGAAACCAAAAGAAAAGCGAAAACGATGAACAAACGAGAAATTGCCGACGGCTGGATTTGCATTTGGCCTGCCACCCTTAGGTGCGTTCGGTTCTGGAGAGGAAGCGCGGGTGAGAATAGACCTACGTTAGAAATGAGTCAAGTTGTACAAGAGGACAGATGCGGGACGGGCGCTGGCGCGAGGGCCGGGAGAGATTAGTGTGAACCGCGGATGCGAGCGGCGAGGGTGCGGGCTTTCTGGCGGGCGATGTCGATAAATTTATCGTCGGCGGCGACTTGATCTAGGGCGGGTAGCAGGCGTTCCGGCTCGGGCAGGAGTTTGTGCTGGTAATCGGCCTCGATCGTGGTCAGAACGTCGTTCACGCCCAGGCGGTCGTAACGCATGGTGCGGACCAGGTCGGAAAGGTCGGTGCTCTGGCGGGCCAGGCCTTCGAAAGTATTCACGAGCTGGGCGGCTGATTCATCGAGCGTGTAATTGAATTTGGTTTCGTGGGATTCGGCGCCGGACGTGTAGGTGAAAGTTTTTTCGCCAAGGTTGGCCAGGCGGCGGTGGACTTCGAGGTCGACGCCTTGAAAATTGTGGAGCTTGGCGGCGAGCGCGAAAATCTTCTGGGCCAGCGGCTGGCCGATTTCGAAAGGCTGCGGGTTGGGATCTTCATCGAGCTGGCGAAGGTCGGCGGTGCCGACGCCCTGCGGGTTCAGCTTGATTTCGACGAATTCGGGGAAACTGGTTTTAAAAATTTTCTTATAGGTGATGGTGGAGTTGGCGGCAGCTTGCGGCGCGCGGGCGGCGCGGTGAGCGGCTAAACTCACGGCGAAAAACGCTGCCAGTGTGGCGAGAGCCAGGGCTGCGGGCAGAAATCGTGAACGTGAATCGGTTGGAGATGGCACAGCTAAGAGATGCGCGCGGTGCGCGGGCGGTTGCGAATGGCGGGCGCGATCAGTTGAGGATTCGTGCGGCGCGCGTTGGATGAAGGAATCGCCATGGCCGCATCCATGCGGGCCTGAGCGCGGGAAGCGTGCGCGTGGCAGAGGGCGATGGCGAGCGCGTCGGCGGCGTCTTCTGGCTCGGGATATTCAGTGAGGCCCAAGGCGGCGCGGACCATTTGCTGCATTTGTTGTTTGGAGGCGGCACCGTAGCCCGCGATGCTGGCTTTGACTTCGCGCGGCGAATAGCTGTGCGCGGGAATGGAGGCCTGGGCGGCGGCAAGGAGAACTACGCCGCGAACTTCAGCCAGGCGCAGCGTGGTGCCGACGTTGAGCGCGGTAAAAACGGATTCGACCGCGACGGCGTCGGGAGAAAATTCCTGGACCAGCGCGACGATGAGTTCGTGAATTTCGCGGAGGCGCACGCCGAATTCGAGGCGAGTGCGCATTTTTAGCGCGCCATAGCGCAACATGCGCGCCCTCGAACCGTTGAATTCGACCACGCCGTAGCCGGTGGCCCCGGCGGAAGACGGGTCGACGCCCAGAACGCAAAAATGTTCGGGAGGCGCAGGCGGCTTAATGGACGCAGGCGAAGACATAGCGATAGCAAAGAGTGTAGTGCGCGGGACAGCGCGAGAGTAGTGAATTTTGCGGGGAAGTTCGCGGCAGCAATGCGCGAGCGGCGGCTCGGATCTAAACGAACCGGCCGCCCGATTTCCACGGACTCAACTAGCTGGCGACGGCCTGCATTTCCTTTTCGTCGATGTCGAAGTTGGCGTAGACGTGCTGGACGTCGTCGTGATCTTCAAGGGTTTCCATCATGCGGACCATTTGGGCGGCCTGGGCGCCGGCCAGCTTGACGTAATTCTGCGGGACGAAAGCAACTTCGGCGCTGGCGGGCTTGATTCCGGCGGCGATCAGGGCTTCGCGAACTTTTTCGAAGGCTTCGGGAGGAGTGGTGACTTCCCAGGCCGAGCCATCGTCGCGCATGTCTTCGGCTCCGGCGTCGAGCACGATGCCGAGCATCTTGTCTTCGTCGGCCACTTCTTTGGGCACGATGATGTCGCCCTTGCGGTGGAACATCCAGCCGACCGCGCCGTTTTCAGCCATGTTGCCGCCATTCTTGCTGAACATGTGGCGGACTTCGCTGACAATGCGGTTGCGATTGTTGGTGACGACTTGAACCAGAACGCCGACGCCGCCGGGGCCGTAGCCTTCGAAGGTGACTTCGTCGAGCGTTTCGCCTTCGAGAGTGCCGGTGCCGCGCTGGATGGCGCGATCGATGTTGTCGTTCGGCATGTTCTCGCTCTTGGCGGTGAGGATGGCGGTGCGCAGGCGCGGGTTGGTCACCGGGTCGGCGCCTCCGGTGCGGGCGGCGATGGTTAACTCCCGGATAATTTTCGTGAAAATTTTGCCGCGTTTTGCGTCGGTGGCGGCTTTCTTATGCTTGATTGTTGCCCATTTAGAGTGTCCGGACATGGATGAACCTTCTCAGGAAAGATTGGCAGGAGCTACAGGAGCTCTTGCCGCAGTAGTCTAGCAGCCGACCCAAAAGGAGGCAAGCGAAGGCCGGGGGAGTGAACTCGCTAGGGCTTGTGGCCGAGGGCGATGCGGACGGGCGGGAAAATCCAAAAAATTAGGCCGGAGGAATGGGCGTCGGCGATTCCGTTTTTCTTCAGGTCGTCGACATACTGGCCCACCTTCTTGAAATCCATCAGCGCGACTTGGCCGCCGGGTTTCAGCACCCGGACGATTTCGGAGATGGCTTGGCGGCGGCCATCGCGACTGGAAATATTGTGGATGGCGAGATTGGCGATGACGGCATCGACGGAGGCGTCGGGAAGCGGGAGCTTGCGCATGTCGCCATCGTGAAGCTCCACTCGTTCCGAAACTCCTTCGAGCGCGGCATTGCGTAAAGTGGCCTCACGGGAATTATTTCCCTGATCGACCTGGGACCAGAGATCAATGCCTATGCTGCGGCCGCGCGGGAGCCTTTTCGCGGCGGCGATGAGCAGCAACCCATGGCCGCAGCCCACGTCGAGTACGGTTTCATCTCCGCGAAGATTCAGGCGGTCGAGGAGCGAATCGCGCGCGCGAAATTTTCCGTAATAGCTACTGGCCGCCAGGAAAAAAGATTCGATGAACAGGACGATGCCGGTATAGAGCATCGAGTAGCTGATCCCGATCGCCGGCGCAAGGCCTCGCGAGGTGCCCCAGGCGCGCAGGAAATGTCCGGCGACGATGAGGGCCGGGCCGCCGAAAAAGAATCCGCGGACCAGGCCAGGAGCATCGAGGCCGTAATCGGGTTTTTGGTCTGGCATTCGGTTGCGCTCCAGCGCGTCTGCAATCGTATACGCAGGAGGCTAGCACGAAGTTACCGGGGATTTGGTTCGCTCCGCCTGGCTGCGCTGAAGTGGAGGTCGGGTCGGGCTTCTGCATTCATTCTGCCTGGGGAATAAAACCTGGGACGCCGGTGGTCACGACGGAGTTGAGGCGCTGGCGAGTGACGGCCAGATCGCCGGCAACGCGGTAATCTACAACGAAAACAGCGGGGAACGTCCTTATGGTGGCGTTGCAAGACATTCGAGCGTAGATTTCGAATCATGTCGGGTGACGTTCGCGCGGGTCGAACGTCAACAAGTAGCAAAGCGGGCGCCGGCGCGGGTCGGCGCGAGCGGGAGCCACATCATGCAAACGCTGCTGCAAGACATTCGCTATGCGCTGCGAACTTTGCGCAAAGAGCCGGGGTTTACGATTATCGCGATTCTGACGCTGGCCTTGGGGATTGGCGCGAATACGGTTATTTTTTCGCTGATCGATACGGTGCTGCTGAGCCCGCTGCCTTACAAACATTCCGAACAGCTGCTGAATATCGTGGCCGGTGATCGCGCGAAGGGGACTACCGGGACGCCGGTTTCGTTTACGAAATTCACGGCGCTGCAGCAGCAGACCAAGACGCTCGCGAGTGTTGGCGCGTTCTACCAGACCACCTCCAACCTGACCGGAAGCGGCGAGCCGCAACAGATCAATATGAATCGCGCCAGCGCGGACTTCTTTCATTTGTTGGGCATTGCTCCGGCGATGGGCCGCGATTTTCTGCCGACGGAAGATCAAGTCGGCGGCGCGGACGTGGCCATTCTCTCCGACGGTTTCTGGCGCGCGCATTTCAACGCCGACCCGCAAATCCTGGGTAAGTCCGTCACGCTGGACGGAAAGACCACCACGATCATCGGCGTCCTGCCGCAGTCGTTTGAATTTCCATTTCAGCAGCCGGAGCCGGACGTCTGGGTTCCGCGCGTTTTCGATCTTTTGGGTCTGCGGCCGGAGCAGTTGCACTCGGGCGCCGGATTTCTTTCGGTCATCGCGCGATTGAAGCCGGGCGCAACGCTGGCCCAGGCGCAAGCCGAAGGCGATACAATCAGCCAGGCGTACGCCCAGGCGTTTCCCGGCAACGCCGACGCCGCAAAACATTCGCTGGATTACACCTCGCTCACCGACAGTCTGGTCGGCCCAGTGCGGAGTTCGTTGTTCGTGCTGCTTGGCGCGGTGGCCTTCGTGCTGCTGATTGCCTGCGCCAATGTCGCGAGTTTGTTGCTGACTCGCGCGACCTCGCGCGAGAAGGAAATGTCGGTCCGCCAGGCGCTGGGCGCGACGCGCGGCCGCCTTGCCGCGCAACTACTCACCGAGGGAGTGGTGCTGGCTTTTCTCGGTGGACTGTTGGGCGTGGGCCTCGCCGCGTTGGCCATGCCGCTACTGCGCACGGCGGCGGGAAACGCGGTGCCACGGCTCGATCACGTCGAGGTGAATGGCTGGGTGCTGCTGTTCTCGCTGGTGCTGAGCATCGCGACCGGCCTGGTGTTTGGATTGGTCCCCGCACTGCAAACTTCGGCGACCAACCTGGTTGGCGCGTTGAAGGAAGGGCGTGGCACGGCTTCCGGCAGCGGCGCTCGCGCGCGGCAAGTGATGGTGATCGCGGAAGTCGCGGTGGCGCTGATGCTGGTGACCGGCGCGGGACTGCTGATCAAGAGTTTTGCCAGCCTGTTGCGGGTGAATCCCGGATTCGACGCGCACGGGGTGATGACCTTTCCGGTGAGCCTGCCGACGGCGAAATACGCCACGCTGCCGCAACGCGCGGAATTTTTTCATCAGGCACTCGAACGCATCGGCACGGTGAACACGGTGGAATCCGCGGGAGTGGTGAGCTACATGCCGATGACCGGCGGCGCGCGCTATGTCTATTTCTGCGCGGAGGGTCAAGTCTGCCAGGGCATCGGAAAAGATCCGTTGATCTCGATGAAGCAGGTGAGTCCCGGATATTTTCCGGCGATGCGGATTCCATTGCTGCGCGGGCGCGTCTTTAACGATCAGGACGTGACCGGCGCGACTCCGGTGGTGATCATCAACCAAACCGTGGCCGAAAAGTATTTCGCCGGGCAGGATCCGATTGGCAGGACCGTGCAGAATTCGCGCGACCGCATTCCGCTGCAAATCGTCGGCGTGGTTTCGGACGTGAAAATCAATTCACTCTCCGCGCCGAAATTCGAAGAGATGTATCTCCCGTGCACCCAGGCGCCGTGGATGGCCATGACCTTCGTGGTGCGTTCGGCGTCGGCTTCGCAACCATTGGTGGCGGCGGTGCGGCAACAAATCCGGTCGATCGATCCGGATTTGCCGGTGGATGGCGTGCAGTCGCTGGATCACCTGGTCTCCGAATCGGTGGGCCAGCCGCGATTGCTGATGGCGTTGGTCACCGCGTTCGGGGGCTTGGCAATCCTGCTGGCGGCGATTGGAATCTACGGCGTGGTGGCCTACTCCGTTTCGCAGCGGTTGCGCGAGATGGGAATTCGCATGGCGCTGGGCGCCGCGCCGCGCGATATTTCGCGCCTGGTGGTCGGCCAGGGCATGCGGTTGGTGCTGGCCGGCATCGCGATTGGATTTGTGGCCTCGCTCTGGCTTTCGAAATTTTTGGCCTCCGAGCTTTTCGCCACGCAGCCAAGGGATCCACTGACATTTTCTCTGGTGGCGCTGGTGCTGGCGGCAGTGGCGCTCGCAGCCTGCTGGATTCCGGCGCGTCGCGCGATGCGCGTGGACCCGATGGTGGCCCTGCGCTACGAATAGAGTGGCGCCGGATGAATTCGGCGGTAATGGCGTACATAATTCACGCGTAAAAATCTTGGAGGATAAGGGATGTTTGCAATTACTGGAATCACCGGTCAGGTGGGCGGGGAGGTGGCGCGCAATCTTTTGGCCGCTCGGCAAACCGTTCGAGGAGTGGCGCGGGACGTCAGCAAATGCAAAGCGTGGGCGGAGCGCGGCTGCCAGCTAGTGAAGGCGGATATAAATAATGTGGCGGAGCTAACAGCCGCATTCGAGGGCGTCGACGGCGCGTTCGTGCTGGTGCCGCCCAACTTCGATCCCTCGCCTGACTTTAGCGAAGCACGGACAATTGCCGCAACGTTGAGTGCAGCGATCGATGCGGCGCGTTTGCGTCGAGTGGTCTATTTATCGACGATTGGGGCGCAGGCCACGCGCCCAAACCTGCTGACCCAGCACACGATCATCGAGCAAGCGCTGCGAAAGTTGCCGGTGGCGATCACTTTTCTGCGGCCCGCGTGGTTCATGGAGAATGCAACCTGGGACGTGGGCCCAGCGAAGAACGGCGCGCTGCAAAGTTTCCTGCAGCCTCTTGGTAAACCGGTGCCCATGGTGGCCACTGCCGACATTGGGCGTTTAGCTGCCGAACTGCTTCAGGAATCGTGGAACGGCCAACGCGTGGTCGAATTGGAAGGGCCGCAGCGTGTGACGCCGAACGAAATCGCTGCCACCTTCGCTCGCCTGTTGGGGCATGCCGTGAAGTTGGAAGCAGTACCACGGGATACCTGGGAGGCGCTCTTCAAATCACAGGGCATGAAGAATCCTAAGCCGCGCATTCAGATGCTCGATGGATTCAATGAAGGATGGATTGAGTTTGAAGGCAAGGAGAATGGATCTCGAAAAGGGAAGGTCGCGCTGGAATCCGTGCTGCGGACGCTGATCGAAGGTGACAGTTCGGCGAAAGCAGGCGCTGCGCATTGAAATTTCCAGTAACGGCGCGAACTTGGAAGTGTAGGGCCTTAACGTGCGTTCATTCGCGCTTGGTGAGGCGTGATGCGCTTGGAATTGTGAAGCAGAGCCGAACGCGATTCAGCCTACCCACCTTGTCATTCCAGGCTTGTCATTTCACGCCGTTGGCTGAATTCCAGGAGCCTTGTTGTTTGCGGATGTAGAGGATTTGGCCGGTGTGGTAGGCGTTATGAGTGCCGATATGGGCGATGGTGGAAGCCCAGCTGTTGAGCTTGGCGTCGTCGGCGGATTCGACGGCTCGTTCCCACGCGGTCATCACTTCGTCTAGGTCCTTCACGATCGCGCTCCAATTCTTGGCGTCGAATGTTTCGAAGGTTTCGTTGTTGTTGCCGCTGAATTTTTCGGGCGGTTCGCCATTGAACTTGGCCAGGTTTTGGCGATTCCAGAAGACCAGGTGGGCGGCCAGTTGGCCGATGGAGTGGTTTTCTTTGCCGTCACGCCAGCTCGCTTGCTCAGCGGTGAGGCCCTGGACCGCAATGTTGGCCGGAACAAACCAGTCTTCCTGGTTGTGCGTGGTTTTGAGTTGTTCGAGCAGGATGCTGCGGAGAGTAGGGGCCGGTTTTTGTTGCGCCTCCGCCGGCAGAACAGAAACGAGCAGAAGCAGCAGAAGAATTTTGACGTTCATTTCGTCCTCGCAGGGTTAATAGCGAACGAAGTTTAGCGCAGTCGATCGGCATGTCCGAACGTCCGAAACAATTGAAACGCCGTTCGAGATGACCGTGGTTATTCGTAGCGCAGCGCGATCATGGGATCGACGCGGCTGGCGCGGCGCGCGGGTAGATAGGTGGCGAGAAACGTGACCAGGCTGAGCACCACTGCGACGATGGCGATGGCGGCAGGATCCCACGGCTTGACGCCGAAGAGCAGGCTGGCCATCAGGCGCGCGAGAGCGAGCGCGGCGCCCACGCCGATCACCACACCGATTAACGCGAGCAACATTCCTTGCAGCACTACCATTTTACGAACTTGGGCCGGGCTGGCGCCGAGCGCCATGCGCAGGCCAAGCTCGGGCGTGCGTTGCTGCACCGAGTAAGCCATCAAGCCATAGACGCCGATGGCGGCGAGTGCGAGCGCGACGCCGGCGAAGATGGTCAGCAGCGTCATGTAGAAATCATTGCTGGCGGTGGATTTGCGAACCACTTGCTCCATGGAGCGCAGGTGCGCGACGGGCAGGCCGCCGCTGGCCGTGCGAAGTTCGCGCTGGACATCTTCACTGAGTGAAAATGGTGGAACTTTGGTGCGGACGATCCAGATTTTGGCTCCGATGCGATTGTTCAACGCGGCCATGCCGTCGGTGAACCTGGCTGATCGGAACGTACATCATCGGGAGACGGTTCCTGATCGAGGCCGCTTTCACGGACATCGGCGACTACGCCAACGACTTCGCGCGGGCCCTCGTCAAATTCGGGGCCGACGTTTTTGCCGATGATGATCTGCGAGCCGACCGCGTCGCCCTTGGGCCAGTATTTCTTTTCCATGGCTGCGGTTGATGACCGCGACCATCGCCGCGCCATTGGAATCGCGATCTTCGAAGACGCGGCCCTCCAGCAGAGGAATTCGGAACACCTTGAAATAATCCACTGAAGCATCCATCCAGCCGCCGCTGCCGGTGTACGGGCCGTCTTTCGGCGCCTGGCCCACGATATT
This sequence comes from uncultured Acidobacteriota bacterium, assembly GCA_963711325.1. Lineage (GTDB taxonomy): Bacteria > Acidobacteriota > Terriglobia > Acidiferrales > UBA7541 > Palsa-295. The sequence continues at coordinate 315,708 of CAVQDR010000004.1, forward strand.
GAAGGGCAGACCGAAGCCGCCTTCGAGCGGCAGGCAGCAGGTGAGCGCGGCGGAGTCGACGCCGGGCAGAGCTTCGACGCGGCGGCGGCCGTCGCGTTCCAAGATTTCCACGGCTCGCGGCTTTTTCGAAGCGCTGGCCGGCGAGCGACATATCCATGGTGAGAACGTTTTTCGCGCTGAAGCCGGGATCGACGCCGCGGAGCGCGGCGAAGGTGCGGATCAGTAGCGCAGCGCCGACCAGCAGAACCAGGGCGAGAGCCATCTCGGTGACCACCAGGATGGAGCGCATTTTATTGTGGCGCACGCCGCTGCCGGTGCGCGCGCCGCTTTCGCGCAGCGTAACGCTCAGATCCAAGCGCGAGGATTGCAGCGCGGGAACCAGGCCGAACAAAATTCCAGTGACGACAGCGGCGACGAAGGTGAAGGCCAGCACGCGCCAGTCGAGGTTGACTGGCCCGGCTCCGTTGTCGCCGATGCGCGGGATATCGCCGGGATTGATCGAAAGCAGCCAGCGCACGCCGATAAAACCAAAAACCAGGCCGAGGATGCCGCCGGCGAGCGAGAGCATCACGCTTTCGGTGAGCAGTTGGCCGATCAGGCGGCCGCGTCCAGCGCCGAGCGCGGAGCGAATGGCGATTTCGCGTTTGCGGATATTGGCGCGCGCGAGCAGCAGGTTGGCGACGTTGGCGCAGGCGATCAGCAGTACGAATCCGACCGCGCCGAACATCAGCAGCAGCCCTTTGCGCGCGTCGCCAACGATGGCGTCGCGCAGCGGCTGAGCTTTGAAACCGTCCTTCGGGCCCATGACGGCGTTGCCGGGAAAGCGCCGGCGAAATTCGTCGGCAGCTGCGGCCATGGCGGCGTTGGCCTGGGCGATGGTGACGCCGTCGCGCATGCGCGCGGCGCCGAGCAGGTAGTGGCCTTGATTGATGCTGTTGGGATCAGGCCGCACCGGAAGCCAAATGTCGGCCTTCGGATCGCTCTGGAAATTTGCGCCGAGGACGCCGATGACGGTGTAAGGATCGCCGCTAAGTTCGAGCGTGCGGCCGAGAATATTGGGGTCAGCGCCGAAGCGGCTGTGCCACAGGCCATTGCTGATCAGTGCGACGGAGGGGCCGGCGGGGCGATCTTCTTCGGCAGTGAATGCACGGCCCATAGCGATGGGCGCGCCGAAAACTTGGAAGTAGCCGGAAGAAACGTGGATGCCTTTGAGCTGCTCGGGGCGGTCGCTGCCGGTGAGGTTGATGCCGGGGCCGGAAAAATCGAAGACGGCAACGGCGGCGAAGGCCTGGGTCTGAGCGCTCATCACGTTGAAATTGGGAATGGAAAGCGCGCCGCTGGTGCCGTCCGGGCCGGTTAGCTGGAGCTGCACGAGACGGTCGGGCGCGGGGTAGGAAAGCGGCTGCAGCAGGACGGCGTTGACGACGGAGAAGATGGCGGTATTGGCGCCGATGCCGAGGGCCAGAGTGAGAATCGCGACGGCGGTGAAGCCGGGGCTTTTCTTCAGCGAACGCAGGGCAAATTTTATGTTCTGAAGCAGGGAGTCCATGGGCACCCCATCGTGCTGCGCCGATTGTACGGTTGGACTCCAAAAAGCAGAAAAGGGGTGCCCGGGCCAAATTTTATTTCTTGATTCACAGGTACGCGAATCCAGGCGCCGTCGATTAGGTGGAAGAAACGGTTTCCAGTTGCGCGGTATTTCCCAAAGTAAAAAAGAGCGTAGCGCCCTGGTCGACGGCTGCTTCGGCCCAGATGCGGCCTCCGTGCCGCGAGATGATCCGCGCGACCGTCGCTAAACCAATTCCCGTGCCGCTGAACTGAGACTCCTGGTGCAGCCTGTGGAACGGCGCAAAAAGCTGGTCGGCATTGGCCATGTCGAATCCGGCGCCGTTATCCGCGACCGAGAAAATTGCATCGATTCCCTTGGTGTGCTGCCGGAATGCGACGCGGGCTTGCGGTTGTTTTCCGGTGTACTTCCAGGCATTTCCCAGGAGGTTGGCCAGAACAACTTTCAGCAATCGCGGATCGCCGTAGGCCATGAGTCCGTCCGCAATCTCCACGACAATCTGGCGAGCCGGTTGCCCATGCTGAAGCTCGGCAATCACGTCTCGAGCTATCTCGGTGAGGTCGACGGGCAGTTTCTGCAGGACCGAGCGGCTCATGCGGGAAAGATCCAAGAGACCTTCAATCAATCCGGTCATCTGTTTGACACCGGTGCGCACCTTGGAAAGATAATTGCGCGTGCGGTCATCGAGTTTGTCAGCGCATTGGTCCAGCAGCAGCAGGGTAAATCCGTCGATGACCGCCAGGGGCGATCGCAAATCGTGGGAGACGGAATAGCTGAAAGCTTCCAGCTCCTTGTTGGCCTCCTCAAGTTGTCTGGCCCAATCGCGCCGAACTCGGGAAAGTTCCAGGTGGGTGCGCACGCGCGCCATCAGCTCATGGGCGGTGAACGGCTTGGCCAAATAATCGTCGGCGCCGGCATCCAATCCTTCGACGGCCGATTCTTCGCCGGCACGCGCGGACAGCAAAATTACCGGGAGCGGCCGGGTACGCGAGTCGGCGCGGATGGCGCGCAGCAATTCGAAACCATCCAGGTAAGGCATCATCACGTCGGTCAGCAGCAAATCGGGGGGCTCGGCCTGGGCCGCGGAGAGAGCTGCCGCGCCGTCGGGAACCGCCTGCACGTCATAGTCACGGGTCAGCAGCCGGCGCAGATATTCGCGCATGTCGGCGTTATCATCCGCCAGCAGAATTCGCGGAAGGCGAGATCCAGCGGGGCTCGGCTGAGCGACGCGCGCGCTGAAATTCGCCGATGCCGCGGAAGGAAATGAATCCGGGGCGTCGGTGGGCAGCCATTGGCGAGCTTCCTCCACATACCCTGCGGTGCGCACAGTGGTCGAGGCCAGGCTCGACGGAACGCCAATCTGATCCGCTGGAATATGTGCGGAGCCGGTTTTGATCGTGACTGCAAAAGTGCTGCCTTTTCCCTCTTCGCTCTCGACTCGGATGGACCCGCCATGTAGAAAAACCAGTTCCTGCACCAGCGCGAGGCCGATTCCGGTTCCTTCGTGGGAGCGAGACTTCGCTCCTTTGACCCGGTGGAAGCGCTCGAACAGGCGCGGCAGCTCCGCGCTGGGGATACCGACACCGGTGTCGTCAACGGCCAGCTCCACGCAGTCGCCAAACCAGCGCAAGCGAACGGAGATGGAGCCGTCGAAGGTGTGCTTGAAGGCGTTGGAGAGCAGATTGAGAACGATTTTCTCCCACATCTCGCGATCGACGTAAACCGGCTCGGGCAGTTCCGGACATTCCACCCGCAGGGCCAAGCCGGCGGCCTCGACCGCGGAGCGGAACACGCTGGCAAGTTCCGCAGTGCAGGCGGCCAGATCGGTCGCCTCGTAACTGGCCTGGGTCCGGCCCGCTTCGATGCGGGAAAAATCAAGAAGAGTATTGACCAGTTTCAAGAGCCGGACGCTGTTGCGATGCGCAGTTTCCAGCCGCTCCCGGCGAGCGGCCGGCAGTGGGTGGTCGCGTTCGGCGAGCTCGTCCTCGATCGGCGCGAGGATCAGGGTTAGAGGCGTGCGAAATTCGTGACTGACGTTGGAAAAAAAAGCGGTCTTGGCCCGATCGATCTCCGCTAAGCTCTCGGCCCGCTGGCGTTCCTCTTCGTAAGCCCGGGCATTGGCTAGCGCGATGGTCACGGCCGCGGCCAGCAAATCGTAAAAGGCGCGATACGCATCATTCAGCGGCAATCGGCAGCTGACGCCGGCTACCAGCACGCCCACCGGTCGATCGCAACCCGGGGGTGTGATCGGAAGGAGGAAGGCCTGCTTGAGTGATTCGGGGTATTCACTGCAAGCGAGATGGCCAAAGCGTTCCGGCAAATCATCGAGTTGCTGTTTTTGTTTTTGTCCGGAACGCGCCACTGCGGCCAACGGCCAAATCGTGTCGAGTATCCGCAGGTCGACCACCGGCGGCGCCGCGACGCTCTCCGGCGGCAATCCGTGGTGCGCGACCAGTCTGCCTTCCTGGTCCTGCTCGTGAAACAGGTAGAAAAGAACGAACGGAAGATCGAGTTGGGATTCGGCCAGGGTCTGGACCACCAGCGTGCAGGACTCCTCCGTGGTGCGTCCTTTGCCGGCGCGCGAAGCCAGGTCGCGAAGCGTGCGGGTGCGCCGCTCGCTCAACATGCGGCCGGTTGTTTCGGTTACCGGGTGGAACAGGCCGACCACGCCGGCATCATCGCGAATAGGACTGAACGAAAAGGTGAAGAAGGTTTCCTCGAGATACCCGTTGCGATCGAGAAACATCCGCTGGTCTTCGAGAAAGGAGGTTTCACCGGCCAGCGCATGCTCAAACGCTTCGCGGATGACCGGCCAGGGCGCGGACCAGCACTCGGTGAAATCCTGACCCATGGACCGCGGATGCTTCTCACCGCAAATCGGCCAGTAGCCATCGTTGTAGATCTGCACGTGCTGGGGTCCCCAGGCCAGAGCAATGGGAAAGTTGGAAGCCACGCAGAGGCTGACCGTGGTCCGCAAGCTCTGGGGCCAAGACTCGATGGGGCCTAACGGCGTCTGGGACCAGTCCATCGAGCGGATGACCTGACCCATCTCTCCGCCGCCGACCAGCCAAGCTCCGGCGGCTGTGTCCTGCGGCTGCGTAAGCTTCGCAGACTTCAATCGCGCGACGGGCATGGCGGGTTATTCACAGGCTTTATATCGGCTGAAGACGCGACTGCTTGAATTACCGGGTTGGAGGTCGCGGCAGCCCACGCTGCGTCGCTTTCAGGATTTCTTTTTGGAGGTGCCGCAGGATTTCAGGGTGACCCATTGCTGCGGATTTTGCGGGACGCCGTTGACGTAGACGACCCAGTGCAGGTGCGGGCCGTTGGCGCGGCCGGTGGAACCGACGTAGCCGATGACGTCGCCTTTTTTTACGTGGTCCCCGACCGCTACGTTTAATTTTGACATGTGCAGGTACATGGTCTCGAGGCCCTGACCGTGGTCGAGGGCGACTGTGCCGCCGAGGACGTTGAAGGGCTGCACGATTTTTACCACTCCGGCGGCCGCGGCGCGAATCGGAGTTCCGTTGGCTGCGCGCTGGTCGATGCCTCCGTGAAATTCGCCGGTGGGTTTTCCGTTGTGCAGGCGCGCGACCCCGAAGGGAGAGATGACGCAGCCGGGGAGCGGCGCGACCAGCGGATCGGTCCAATATTTCACGTCGGACACGGAGTCGCGGAAAGTCGTGAGAGTTTGCATTTCTTCGCTGGTGGAATGCAGCGCTTCGATTTGCGGCGCGAGAGAAACGTTTTGCGTAGGGAAAATTGTTTTGCGAATGGTCAGGTTGACGGCGGCGAGCTTGGCGCCATCGGCTGCGAGAAATTCAATTGGGTAGGTGCCGGGAGAATCGGGCACCGCTACCGGCATCAGGCCCTCCCAATCGCCGCTTTCTTGTTTGAAAAGCCGGACCGTGCGGCTATTCATGCGCGCTGTTGCTGCAGGTAGTTCGCAGCGGAGGCGGACGGTCTGACCGAGAGGGATCGACGGGGGTTTTACCGCGCACTGTTGAGCGCCGGCTGCAGGCGTGAAAATGGCGCCCACGAGCGAGAGCGCCAAAGCGGCGAGGATGTTTGGCCAGCGATGCGGTTTTTCCCGAGCCTTCATCGATATGTAATTTACACGCTCGGCGGTCTCGTTCCCAAATTTCGTGGACGACGAGTTTCTCGCTTTGAATGGAACTGGGTTTTCAATTGCGGCGTCGATACCCGGTGTATAATCCCGCCGAATCCGGATCCGGCAAGGGGCGCGTAACGGCCCGGGTTTTCCTTTCCGGCCTGTAACAATTCGAAATTCGGCCCGATCGCTCAATCAACGAAGGTGGTGTGAAATGATCCGTCCCGCAACCTTGCTGACCATCCTTGTGGCTATCTCGCTGGCGCTGCCGCTATGTGCGGTGGGCCAGACGGGCCAGAGTGGCGAAGACATTCGCAAAAGGGACGCAGATTCCGAAGAGAAATGGATGTACTCGGTGGGCGTGCAGAACTACGTCTTTGGCCTGCCGCTGGTGATCTTCGAGCGCGAGCGCAAATTGCGCCAGGATCCCGCGGCGGTGGAGAAGGCGAAAAAATTTGCGCCGGCTGCGCCGATCAATCAGATCGGAAACATGAAGTCGCTGGCCACCGCGGACGACGTGATGCCCTACACGCCGAACAACGATACTGTTTACAGCGGCGCGCTTTTGGAATTCGGCGATCAACCGGTGATTCTCAGCGCGCCGGACATCCTTGACCGGTATTGGTCGGTGGAGGTTGCGGATTGTTACACCAACAACATTTTTTATATTGGAACGCGAGCCACCAATGGGAAAGGCGGCAATCACGCTTTCGTCGGGCCAAACTGGAAAGGCACGCTGCCGGAGGGCGTCATCGAGCATCGCATGCCCAACGATAGCGCCATGTTTGCGATTCGCATTGGCGTGCTGCCCAACGATCCCGCGGATCTGCAGGCGGTGATCGGCCTGCAGGGAAAGTTCCACCTGACTTCTCTGAGCAACTGGGGCGATTCGGCGAAATTTGGCGTGGCTACCATTCCGAATCTGCCGAAACCCAAGGAATACACGGGTGATCTGGCGTTTTATAAGACGCTCGCCGATCTGCTGGCGCAGGATCCGCCTCCCGCGGAGCACGCCGCCGCCGTGGTGCTTTTGCGTCGAGGCAATATTGAGGTGGGAAAGCCTTTCGACGAATCGAAGCTGGATGAAGCCGCACGGCGAGGATTGGCGCGCGCGGCGGCCGACGCGCCGGTGATCATGAAGTGGAAAGTAAAATACCGCGGGACGCCCTACCCCACGCGTTGGAACAACTTGCGGCCTGGCGACTACGGCTTCGACTATTTCGACCGCGCGGCCGGCGCGCTCGAAGGCCTATTCGTGCACGACCGAGCCGAGGCCGAATACTTCAGCACCTACGAAGATGGCGAAGCGCAGCTGCTGGACGGCAAAAACAATTACGTGCTGCACTTTGATAAGGCCGAGCTTCCTCCCACGCTTCCCCTCGGCTTTTGGTCCATTACGATGTACGGGTCCGATTTCCAGTTGGTGAAAAATCCCATCAATCGCTTTTCGATCGGGGACCGAACCAAGGGAATCGTTTACGGGCCGGATGGTTCGCTTGATATTTACGTCCAACATGCGGCGCCTGCTGGCAAGGAATCGAACTGGCTGCCCAGCCCTGGGAGCGGCTTGTTCCGTCTGAACTATCGAATTTATCTTCCCTCGGAGATCGCGCAAAATCCGGACACGCTGGGGAAGTATCTTCCCCCGCTCAAAAAGGCTCAGTAAAGCAGGCCGGAGCTGGCGCGAAATGCGCCGCAACGGGATGGTTGCCGGGATTGGCGCGGGGCTGTACCGGTGGATTCCAGTGTATAATCCACCCGCGTTTAGGTTTCGGCGAGGGGGCTCATGGCTGCGGATCAGGCTGCCACAATGTGGGTTCCGGTGTGTTGCGGGCGCGTGATGCGGACGAATATGTTCCGGCAGGCGGACGGCGGCTCGTACGCGGCGCTGCTGTGCACCGTGTGCAACAAGAACGTGACGCTGGAGCAAGAACCCGCCGCGACGCTCGACGCTTTCGGCGACGGCGCCAAAATCATGAACCTGGTCGGCTCGCCCAAGCCACCCAAGACCGAACGAAAGAAACCGTTCACCGAAGCCGGCCCCGACGATCCAACGCTGTAACCTGAACCGCGACGAGCTGGCGCTTCACGTGTTTACCTGCCTATGATCGGCCAAACCATTTCGCACTATCGGATCGTGGAGCAACTCGGCGCCGGCGGAATGGGCATCGTGTACAAGGCCGAAGATAGCCGCCTGAACCGCGCGGTGGCTCTGAAATTCCTTCCTGAAAAGCTGGCCGAGAATCCGCAAGCGCTCGAACGTTTCCGGCGCGAAGCGCGCGCCGCCTCCGCCTTGAATCATCCCGGCATTTGCACGATTTACGATATTGGCGAACAGGATGGCCGCGCGTTTATCGTGATGGAATTTCTGAATGGCGAGACACTGCGCAAACATATCGGCGCGAACGCTTTGGCGGTGGACGAAATTCTCAGGCTGGGCATGCAAATCGCCGAAGCTTTAGATGCGGCGCACGCCGAGGGCATCATTCACCGCGACATCAAGCCGGCGAATATTTTCGTGACCAAGCGCGGGCAGGCCAAGGTGCTCGATTTTGGTTTGGCCAAGCTCGCGGCCAAGGGAATTGTCGGCGACGGCTCGGATTCTTCGGATAGTTCGGCGACGGACACTTCAATTGTAGGGATCATCAGCGGCACGCCTTCGTATATGTCGCCGGAGCAGATTCGCGGCGATTCGCTCGACCAACTGACTGACATTTTTTCGTTTGGCGTGGTCCTGTATGAAATGGCCACCGGGCGGCAGGCGTTTGGCGCCGGGACCGGCGGCGCAATTATTGAGGCGGTTTTGACGCGCGCGCCGGCCTCAGCGCGAAGTCTCAATCCTGAAATTCCGGCGGGACTTGAAGACATCATTAATAAGGCGCTGCATAAAGATAAAACGCAGCGCTACCAGCACGCGGCTGAGATTCGCAACGATTTGCAGAAAATCGAGCGCGGAGCGGATTCGAGTTGGAAGCCGGCGGAACGAAAGAGCGAGTTTGTACCGCAGCCGCAGCCCGGGGCGAATGATTCGGACGCGAGCGGGCCGCGCAGCGCGCGAAACCCGAGCACGCAAAGCAACGTACGAGCGAATACGCCAACCGGCACCCAAGTTGGCTCAAACACCGGCGCGATTCGGCGCGAGCGCGTGGCCCGGGTGATTGATTCGCTGGCGGTTTTGCCTTTCGAGAACGCCAGCCACGATCCAGAAAACGAATATCTCAGCGACGGGATTGCTGGCAGCCTGATCAATATGCTGGCGACAGTGCCGAAGCTCCGAGTGATGGCGCAGAGTACGGTGTTTCGTTACAAGGGACGCGACGTTGATCCGCAGACGATCGGGCGCGAATTAAATGTGCGCGCGGTTCTGACCGGAAGAATGATGCAGAGCGGCGGCTCGCTGCGGATTGGGACGGAGCTGGTGGACGTGGCCACCGGGTCGCGGCTGTGGGGCGCGCAGTACGATCGCAAGCCCGGGGATATTTTTGCGATTCAAGACGAAATTTCGAATGAAATTTCGGACAGCTTGCGGATCAAGCTGACGCGAGCGGAAAAAAAGCGGCTGACCAAACGCGAAACGCAGGACGCCGACGCGTACGGCCTGTACTTGAAAGGCCGCCACCACTGGAACAAGTGGACCGAAGAGGGATTCTACAAGGCGATCGAATTTTTCCAGCGCGCGGTGGACCAGGATCCCAGCTACGCCCTGGCCTATGCGGGGATCGCTGATTCGTACGTGCTGCTCGGCTGGAATAGTTATCTGCCGCCGAAGGATGCTTTTCCGAAGGCCAAAGCCGCCGCGACGGACGCGGTGCGACTCGGAGCGGATCTCGGAGAAGCGCATACCGCGCTGGCGGCGGTGCAGTGGCTTTACGATTGGCAATGGCAGGATGCGCGCGCGGAATTTGAACGCAGCCTCGCGCTGAATCCGTGCTATCCGACGACTAATCATTGGTACGCGGAATTTCTGATGACCATGGGCCAGCATCAAGAGGCCATCGCGCGAATGCAGAATAGCCAGCTGCTCGATCCGCTATCGCTGATCATCAGCGTAGCGATCGGGTGGACGCTCTATATGGACCGGCGCTACGACGCGGCGATTCACCAGATCCGGCGCACCTTTGAACTCGATCCGAATTATCCGGTGGCGAATTGGGTTTTAGGATTAGTGCTGCGGCGAATGGGCCGCTACGAACAGGCGATTGCAGAGGGTGAAAAGGGCGTCGAGCTTTCGGCCGGGAGTCCTTTGATGCGAGCGGCGCTGGCGCAAACATTGGGCACAGCGGAGAAGAGAGCTGAGGCGGTGCAGATACTGGACGAGCTGACCGCCTTAGCAAAACAGAAATACGTGGCGCCGTATTTCTTCGCCGGAATTTATGTTGGGCTGGGCGAATACGATCGCGCGCTGGAATGCCTGGAGAAATCGTTCGAAGAGCATTCGCACTGGCTGATTTATTTACATATGGATCCGGGGATGGATGCTTTGCGGGCGCTTCCGCGTTTTCAAGATTTGTTGCGTCCCTTGGATTTCTTGCGCAGAACAGAGTCCGAATAAATTAACGCGCCGCAAAACAAAAAGCCCCGCCCGGGAAAAATCCGGGCGGGGCTTTTTATTTCTTGCTGCATGCAGTGATTCTACGCTGACGGATTCTTGAGGATGTTCGCCAGGGCCTGCATGCGCTTCGCGTCAGCAGGGCTCTTCGCCGTGCCGGCGCTCGATTCGAGTGACGGCGCCATGGCCTTCAACTTGGCCACTTTGCCTTTGTTCATGTGCGAAGTTTCCGCGCTGGCGATTCCGCTGCGCAGCGCCGCGATTTTTGTCGCAGGCAACGCCTCGGAACGCTCGAGCTGATCGACGTAAGCTTTCGCGACGACCAGCTTCGACGGCCACTCGAACTTCTGCTGGTTCTGCACGTTCAAGTACGGAACCTGCATGGCTTTGGCGGCGTCGATTTCGTTCTGGGTCAGGAACTTCGTCGGGGTCAGCTCAAAAATATCCAACCCGCGCGCGATTTCCGAACCGTAAATGTTGCCGTTGTACCAGTAGGCGGACCAATCGCCGCCGAGCACCAGCATTTTGGAATCGATGGCGCCGCGGTCGAAGTAGGCGATTTCGAAAGGCTTGGAGGCATCGGTGAAGTCCATCACCGAAACGCCGCCCTGATACCAGGCCTGGACTTCGATGTCGCGTCCGGGGACCGGAACCAGCGAGCCGTTGTGCGCCACGCAATTTTCGGTGTCGCCCTGCGCCGCGGGCAGCTTGTAGTAGCTGGCCAGGGTGAGTTTGTCGTCCTTCAAATGGAAGATGGCATCCGCGCCCCATTTGTTGGGATCGTTCGGCCGGCAACGCGCGCCGAGCCCGCCGCCCCATTCGTCGGTGAAGACGACTTTGGTGCCGTCATTGTTGAACGAAGCAGAGTGCCAGTAGGAATAATTCGGATCGTTGACGGCGTCGACGCGCTTCGGGTGGACGGGGTCCTTAATATCCAGCAGGATTCCGTTTCCGGAGCAGGCGCCGGCCGCGAGACCGATGGCCGAATACACCGTTATGTCGTGGCACTGGTCGGTGTCCTGCGGCTTCTTTTCTTCGGCATCGCCGTGGCTGCCGCCGTTGTTCAAGCCGTTCAACGCGCCGGTGCGGGCATCCATGAAGACGCGCGGGCTGGAAACGACCTTGGCATCCTGCGGCGCCGCGACCGGAACTTTGATCACGTCGATGCGGAATTCCGCGGTGTCTGGATTCTTATCCGGCGTGCCGCCGGAGCAGCCGGCCAATTCTTCGCTCTGGCGCACGAACGAGGTGCCGGAGACGTAGATGTAAACGTTATCTTTGTCGTTCGGATCCACCACCAGCGTGTGGGTGTGCGAGCCGCGGCAGGTCTGCACCGCTGCGACTTGCTTGGGATTCTTGATATCCGTGATGTCGAAGATGCGCACGCCGCGGAAACGGTCTTTCTGCGCTGCGGGCAAGCGGCGCTTGCGCTCTTCACCGGCGGGCGGAGGCGGTTCCGGCGGAAAACCCTGCGCGCCGCAATCAATGCGGCCGTTGGTCATTTCGACGGACATGAACAGCAGATTTTTGTAGACCGACAAATCGCCCTGGCCGCCGGGGCAAACCACCGACGTGGCTAGCGCGGCTTTCGCCGGGTCGGAAATGTCATAGATGTTGAAGCCGTAAAAATTTCCCTGAAACAGGTGATTGCCCTGGAAGGCGAAATCGGAATTGGAGAAGGCCAATCCGGCGATCACCATCTGCAGGTCTTTCGGCATCTTCGCGGGATCGCCGATGCCGAGTTGGCCCAGCGCCTTGGCGACTCTGGGATCGTCAGGAGAAGTGGCGCCCAACTGGAACGCATCGGGCTTCTTGACCAGCGCCAGATGTTTCATGCCCAGGGAGGTTTCGCCGGCGTCATACATTCCGGGAGTGAGCTTGTAGCGCGGATCGGTGGCATCCGAGCCGGACATTCCGGCGGGCAGCGGCGGCGCGGGTTCGGCCGCGAACGGATTCTTCATTTCTTCTTTCTTGGCGTCCGGCGCAGGCGCGGGCGCGGCGGCTCCAGAAGCGGGGGTCGGTGGCTTCTCTTGCGCACGCACACCTGGACCCAAAACGATCGCGGCCAGCCCTAACGCGGCCAGACGCAAACTCCAACTCTGCAATTGCTTCATTGTTTCTCCTTCGAGGGTTTTTCCTTCTCCAGCATGGACTGCATGATTTTAATTTCGGCTCGCTGCGTGTTGTCCGCATCGGTGGCGAAATTAAAGATGTCGGCTTCCTGGCCGGCTCCGGCGGTATTGAACAAATCCTGCACCATGGTCAGAGCGCCCTGGTGGTGCTGGATCATTCCAGTCAGAAATAAATGATCGAACTCGGGGCCTTTGGCGTGGCCCAGAGCTTCCATTTGCGCGGCGGTCAACATGCCCGGCATCACCGGCGCGCCGTCGTTGGACATATCCATATGCATATTGGTCATGGCTTCCATGGACATTGTTAAGGGTAAGCCGCGCGCGGCGAGCCAGCGGCGCATGAATTTCATTTCGTCGGCCTGCGAACTACTAATACGCGCGCCGAGCGAGCGAAGTTCCCGGTTTTCGGTGTGCGTCGGGATCCAGGCGGTCATTTCCACGGCCTGGGAATGGTGCACGATCATGCCCTGCATGAATTCGATGTCGGCTTCGGTGACGGGCGCGAGGATGGCGTGGGTGGAAGGCGGCAAAATTTTGCTGGGCTGGCCAGGGGCTCCGGGCTGAACGATGACCGGAGCATTGGATGAAGCGGCGGCCGAAGCGGGCGCGGTGGCATTGGTCTGCTGCAGATTGGCCGCGGCCAGCGAAAGAGAGAAAAGCAGGCCCACGACGGTCAGAGCGGCCGCGCACGCGCCGAGCAGGCGCAGCAATTCACGAGCGAAAAACGGCGGGCGCTTGCGCCCACGGCGAGAACGGAGAAACGTCGGCCTGACTGTAGAATCCTGCATATTCCGGGCCGCCACACGCTATCACGAAGTGGCACGCCACAAAATAAAGAAATACGGCGGTCCAGGTTCGCGCGCTTCGCAGCGGCGAAGGGACGATTAAGGATAAGACGCGCTTCCGGGCAAAAGGACAGCAAGTGGACGAGCGCCCCAGCTGCGGTCCCGCCGGCGGGCGCGGCTTTTCCGGGCGTCGAAAAAGTGGGATTGTGCTACTGTTCGAGAGGCGTATCGTGAACAGCATCAAGCCCATCCTGCAGGGAATCGACCGTTGGCGCAGCAACCGGGCGGCAGCTGGATTCGTGCGGGCTTTTTTCCTCCTTTTTGCCGGTATCCTCACCTGCGGCGCAGCATCTCGCGCGGAAAATCAAGGCGTCGCCTCGAACGCTACTTCTAACTTTGTTGGTTCGGCGGTTCGCAGCACCATCGACGATTTCGACGGCGACTATCATGCCGATCAGATTGCGGTCGAAACTGGAACGAACGAATTTTCCGGCACGCAGTATTGGATCGAAGTCCGGCTGAGCGCTGCCGGGCGCCAGATCATCCCGGTTTTTTCGGCGCCGGGAGGGATTCAGGTAGTGGCCCGCGACGTCAACGGCAACGGTTACCTCGACCTGGTGTTAACCGCGTCTTCGCTGCGCCGGCCCGTGGCGATTCTGCTGAACGACGGGCATGGCCACTTCACCCGCGTCAATCCATCGGAATTTCCCCGGGCGTTTCAGGATTCCGATGGCAACTGGGAATCGCGCGGGCATTTTCTGGATGACTGCGCCGGTCTGCCGCGGTCTCTGCGGTTCCTCATCGTACTGACACCGGGCAAATTGTGGATTGCTCCGACGCCGGTAGCGCGACTGGCTGAGGCGAAACTCGACGATTTTCTGAGCCGCGAACTGGCGCCGCACGCCGGCCGCGCGCCTCCCGTTTCATCCCTCCTGTAATTTCCGCTCACCACGCTCGTCATTCGAATGGAACTAGCGAATTCGCCGCGCCTCGCGCGAGCGTGTTTTCGTTTTCAACTCGCGAACGAGCCCCGATCAAATAAGTGAGAGAACGCCAAGTTTTTGGGGACCCCGCATGTTGAATGTTGTGGCTGGAACGTTGGTTGGTCTGGTACGTCAGGTGCGTGCGTTGCCGGCGAAATGCGCGAATTTCTTTCAGAGCCTGATTCAGACGCTGGCCGCCGAAGAAAGCAAGCTGCGCCAGGAAGAAGTGCTGCGCGAAATCGCCAATCGCAAGCCGCCGGAGTAGAAAGCAAATTTCCGCTAGGTTTTCAGTACATCGATCGCGGTGAGAGCGTAAATCGCCGCGGTTTCAATGACGCGCCGCAGGTCGACATATTCATTCGGGCCATGCGCGACCGAAAGCAGCCCGGGGCCGTAGGCATACGATGGAATATTTTTCGCGGCATAAAAACGATTCTCCAGCAGGCCGGGGCACATCTCGAAGCGCGGGGCCTGGCCGGTCACTGCTTGTATGCTGCGAGACAAGGCCTGCGCCGTTTCCGTGTCTTCACCGCTGCCCGCCGACGCGCCTTCCTGAAATATTTCCCATTCGAGCGGGATGCCTTCGGCGCGGCATTCGTCCAGAACGCCGAGCAGGCTTGATTTTTCGGTGGCCAGGTCTTCTTCCGGATTAATCCGGCGATCGACAGTGAACCAACATTCGGCGGGGACCACGTTGAAGTTGGTGCCTCCTCCGCTTTCGCCGCCGAGCATCAGGATCGAGTGGCGGGCTGGCGCTGCCACGCCGAGATTTAGCTCCGTTTTGCGCTGTTCGACCTGATGCTTCAGGTGTTGCAGTTTTTCCACCACGCGGTGCATCCGTTCAAACGCGTTTTCACCCTGATGCTGCAGGCCGACGTGCGCTTGTTTGCCGAAGACGCGGACGCGCAGGGAAATCGCGCCGCGGTTCGCGTTCCACACCACGCCGCTGGTGGGCTCGGCCAGCAACATGCCGACGGCGTCGCAGCCCAATAAATTTTGCTGCGCCAGGTGAGCGCTGCCGCGTTTGCCGCCAGTTTCTTCGTCGGGAACTAGAGTTAAAACAATTCTGCCGTTGAGTGCTACGCCGCATTCCCGCAGCGCGCGAATCGCGTAGAGCATAGCGACAATTCCGCCTTTCATGTCGCCGGAGCCGCGGCCGAAGACGAAATGTTCTTTGCGCTGCGGGTGAAATTGCTCCTGGGACTGCGCGGGAACCACGTCGTAGTGACCATGAAAATAAAGCGCGGGTTGCCCGCTGCCATAAGTCGCGAGCAAAGATTCGGCCGCGCCGCCGTCGGCGTCAGGCTCCGGCGAGGCGATGCGTTTGCACGCCAGACCAGACCGCTTGAGCTGTTCTTCCAAAATGTTCGCGCAGGTCTGGTAATTCCGGCCGGGCGGATTTTCGGTGGGAACGGCAATGAGCTCTTCCAGAGCCGCAGCCATTTCGTTTTCCTGGCGCTGCAGCCATTGCAGAATGTTTTCGCCGATCGGAGTGGGAATGTTCATGTCGCACCATGCTAGAAACAGCGGCGGGCGCCGGCAAGCTCCATATTGGTGGCAGACATTCACAATGGCGCGGCGACTAAGTAGTGGCAGATGGCGTCGCCGCAGTAGTCAAATCAGAGAATCCAGCTAGAATAGCCGCCTGTTTCCACGGAGATTTATGAAACTGCCGCGCCCGTCTGCTCTTGTTCCGTTCCTGGTCATTTATACAGTGGCCATTGCGTTTTTCCCCGGGGTGAACTCCGCGCAGGATCGAACCCAAACGCGGTCGATGGTGATTTCGCGGCGTGGGATTGTGGCGGCAGAAAGTCCGCTGGCGGCGCAGGCTGGCGCGACCATCCTGGCGCAAGGCGGCAATGCGGTGGACGCGGCCGTCGCCGCCAACGCGGTGATGGGTGTGGTCGAGCCGATGATGAACGGCATCGGCGGCGATCTTTTCGCGATCGTGTACGACGCGAAGAGCGGAAAGCTTTACGGGTTGAATGCCAGCGGCTGGGCGCCGGCTGCGCTCAGCATCGAGTTTCTGAAATCGAAGGGCGTCACGACCATGCCGATGAGCGGCATTCAGTCCGTCACTGTGCCAGGCGCGGTGGATGGCTGGGCGAAGTTGCTCGAGCGATTCGGCAGCAAAAAATTTCCGGAGGTTCTGGCGCCGGCGATTTACTACGCGCGGGAAGGTTTCCCGGTGCCCGAATGGGACGCCGCGTATTGGGCCGATGAAGTGAAGCTGCTGCAGAAGGATAAAAATGCGGCGGCGACGTATTTGCCTGAAGGCCGCGCGCCGCGCGTTGGAGAAATTTTCCATAACGCGGATCTGGCGCGGTCGCTCGCGGCGATTGCCGCGGGCGGGCGCGATGCGTATTACCGCGGCGATATCGCCAAGAGTATCGTGGCCTATTCCGCGAGGCTCGGCGGCACCATGACCGCCGGGGACCTGGCCGAATTTTCCAGCGAATGGGTCGAGCCGATTTCCACGACGTATCGCGGCTGGACCGTCTATGAAATTCCGCCCAACGGGCAGGGCATCGCCACGCTGGAAATGTTGAACATCCTGGAAGGATTTCCGCTGGCGAAATTCGGGCCGAATTCCGCCGACGCGCTGCACGCCATGATCGAAGCGAAAAAGTTGGCTTACGCGGATATGTATCGCTACGTGGCCGATCCCAAATTCAGCCAGGTTCCGGTGGAAGGCATGTTGTCCAAAGATTATGCCGCGGCGCGCGTCAAGTTGATCGACATGGTCAAGGCGAATTGCAATGTGCTGCCGGGCGAGCCGGCGTTTCCAGCGAAGGGCGATACGACATATCTCACGGTAGTCGACGCGGAAGGCAACATGGTTTCGCTGATCCAAAGCAATTTTCTGGGATTCGGCTCGGGATTGGTGGCCGATGGGACCGGATTCGCTCTGCAGAATCGCGGCGGACTTTTCAAGCTCGATCCGCAATCGCCGGACGCGTTGGCCGGGCACAAGCGGCCGCTGCATACGATCATTCCGGGATTCATGACCAACGGGCGCGAACGCATCGCGTTTGGAATTATGGGCGGATTCAATCAGGCGCAGGCTCACGCGCAATTCGTGGCGAATGTGGTGGATTTCGGAATGAACATTCAGCAAGCGATGGAGGCGGCGCGGTTCACCAAGCGAACCTTTGCCGGCTGCGACGTGGCGATGGAGGACCGCATTCCTCTATCGGTGCGCGAAAATCTTGTCGGCCGCGGACACCAGATTGAACTGCATGGCGCGTATTCAGCAGAAATGGGCGGAGGGCAGGCCGTCGAACGCGATGTGGACAGCGGCGTGAATTTCGGCGCCTCCGACCCGCGCAAAGACGGCGAAGCGATTCCCGAACCTGCGCGGCAGCCGTAATACCGGAGATCGCGCGGGCCAGCTCTTTCAGAAGCGAATACAAACCCGGGGCTGGCGTGTTATTTTCTTAGCTTCCTTACATGCCCAAAGAAATTACAACCGTGCTGGAATTTGCGCTGCTGGCGGCGACCTCGATTTTTTTCCTAGTCGATCCGTTCGCCGTGATTCCATTGTTTCTGGCGGTCACGGCGGGCGCGCCCCGGGACGAGCGCAACGGGATCGCGCGGCGCTCGGCGCTGACCTGCGCGATCGTGCTAAGTGCTTTCGCGATTGCGGGCAGCCTGATTTTCAAAATGTTCGGCATCACTTTGCCGGCGTTTAAAATCGCGGGCGGAATTATCCTGATGCAGATTGGCCTGGACATGCTGCAGGGCAAGCAGTCCTCGCAGAAATCAACGGCGGAAGAGCAGCAGGAGGGCGCGGAAAAATCCGACGCCAGCATTATTCCGCTGGGCATGCCGATGCTGGCCGGTCCGGGCGCGATTTCCACTGTGATGGTGCTGGTGGGCGAATCACACGCGGTGTGGCAGCACGGGGTGATTTACGCCACGATTCTGCTGACCGCGTTCGTTTCGTACCTGGTGCTTTCGGGCGCCGACCGCGTGCGCGGCTACCTGGGCGAAACAGGAATCCGCATTTTGATGCGGCTGATGGGATTGCTGCTGGTCGCGCTGGCCGTGCAGTTCGTGGCGAATGGGCTGACTGATTTTGGATTGCTGAAACCGCTGATCACGCCCTATTGATCGCGCGGACGCGGATAATCACCTACAAATGTGATGCGGGTGAAGTGAATCGAGGTCCCTTGGTAGGATGGTGGTCTCCGGCAACCCAAGCCCATTGGGGATATTCCAATCCTATCGGATACGGGAGCTGGCTATGACTGCAGAACTACAGAAACTGCTGGAAGACGCCAAGAACGTCGTAGTTTCCTCTGAGCAGGAGGAAGAGCAACGGCGGAGTTTTGCGTTCGGAAACACGAATATCGAGAACGCGCGGATCACACGAGAGACCATCGATAAGGAAGCCGAGGCACTGAAGGAAAAGTAATCTTTTATGGTCGACTCTGAGGACCGGCACAGCCAAGCGCTTGAGGCGGATTTAGTTGCTGATCCGGATCAGAAGGCCCAGCACGAAGCCAAGAACGGTCTTCGTCAGTTCGACCTCGTAATTGAGCAGATCGAGCATTGGCTTCAGCCAGACCGGCCCTTCAAGCTCCGTCCTTCAGCAATCCTTAATCTAAATCGAGTCGTGCTCGAAGGTTTAAATCGATACGCCGGGGTCTATCGTCCGGGAAGAGTCGAGATCGGAGGCAGTAAGCACACCCTCCGAGTCTTACCTTGTTCCAGAGCTTGTCGAGGAACTTTGTGACTACATCAATGAGAATTGGAATCGCTCGGCAATTCACCTGGCTTCCTATGTTTTGTGGAGATTGAATTGGATTCATCCGTTCGCTGACGGAAATGGCCGAACTACTCGAGCCATTTCGTTGGCTGAGCAATCAATTAGTTTCGGTGATTCACGAAGCGAAGGCGAATAAACCCTCGACCGAATGAAAAATCTAGCATCTCAGTCGAGCGCGAGCACTGTGCTCTGAATTGAAATTACTGCGAACCGCTGAAGGTGTTGCAGGTGCTCAGGTCGCCGGTGGTCAGGCCTTGCTTGAACCACTGCACGCGCTGGGCAGAAGTGCCGTGCGTGAATTTTTCCGGCATCACTTCGCCTTGGGTCATCTTCTGGATGTGATCGTCGCCTACCGCGGCTGCCGCGTTTAATCCGGATTCGACGTCGCCCTGCTCCAGAATGTTGCGCTGCTCGGTGGAATGGCCCCAAACGCCGGCGTAACAATCGGCCTGCAATTCGAGGCGCACGGAAAGTTCGTTGCGTAGTTGCGGATTCTGTTGCTGCGCCGCGCGCACTTTGCTTTCGGTGCCTAGAATTTTCTGCACGTGATGGCCCAGCTCATGCGCGATCACGTAGGCCTGCGCGAATTCGCCGGAAGCGCCGAAGCGGTCCTTCAACTCGTTGAAAAATCCCAAGTCCAAATAAACTTTTTCGTCGCCGGGACAATAAAACGGCCCGGTGGCGGTTTGGGCCAGGCCGCAGGCCGAATTTACATCGTCGCGGAAGAGCACCAGTTTGGCGTGGCGATAATTGGGCAGGATCTGGGTCCAGGTCTTCTGCGCGTCATCGAGCACGAAGGAAACAAATTGCACTTCCTTCTGTTCGGCGGCGTCTCGCGCCGGGTCGGGAGGCCGCGCGACGCCGCTGCTAGGGCTGCCGCTCGTTGCCGCTCCGCCATTCAGAAACGGCGTGATCAGGTCCCGCTTAAAAATAAAACTGAGTACCAGCAGGACCAGCAGCCCGCCGATGCCGATGTGCATGCCGCCAAATCCGCCGCCCCCACCGCCTCCGGTAGTATTGCGATCGTCTTCGATATCGCCGCTGGTGCCGCCTGGTGTCCAACGCATAGAAGTACCTCGGTGACTGCCGGATGAAGTTTGGTGTCAGTTCACGCTAATGAGGCGCCGCTTAAAACGCGTGTGTTCGGAGCAACGCCGCTCTGGGTCTGGAGGATAACATTTTTGGGAGAAATTACAGGCGCGGGATTTTGGGAGACACAGCGGCGGCCGTGCGCGCGGGAGAGCGGGCTAGTATTCGTCGTCTTCGGATTTTTTCAGGCGCGTCATTTTGAAGGTCACCCGAAAATCACGCGTCCGCGCTTCGGCCAGAATGGCACGGCGCGTTTCCAGCGGCAGCTCGGAAGGCCCGAAGACTCCAGCCATGTCCCGTGGGAAATGCTTAACGAAGATCGCCGCGAGATGCGCGGTGGCATAGGCGATCGGCGTCGAAATTAAACCACGTCGGCGAATTTGAAACAGCGTGGGAAAATTCGCGTCGTAGCGCAGCAGCAAGGGTTGATCGTCTTTGGTGCCCTTCACCAAAACCGCGGCGGCGAAGCGCGCGTTTTCCAGAACGCCGCTGCGAATCAGTCCGGCCACGCCTTTGGGCGTCAAAGTTTTGGGGAATCGCTTGCGCACGATGCCTTGCGAACGATTCAAGCGTCCCTGGCGGTACCAGCGAAACAGCCGGTCGAAATCGTTGCCGCCAATCTTGGCGTCCATGTTCTGCATCGGGACGACGTACGGCAACATGCAGACTTCGTCCTGCGCGGCGAGGTACACGGTGGTTTCGCCGATGGGCGGCGGGAAGCGGAATTTTTCGCGGTCGGCGAATCGCTTGGCCAGCGCGAAGCGTCCCTGGCGATAGACGCGCGGCTTGGAGATCGCCTCGTCGTACATCACTTCCGGCGACCAGGTGGAAACCGGGTCTGTGCTTTCGGTGCTTTCGTAGAGGCGAATCTGCACCGACTCGACCGTGTCGAGCAGCTCGGAGCCGCGCTTGGCCAGTAGATTGGTGAGTCCGGGAGCGGCGCCAGTACAAATCACGGCGGCGCGATTTTTCTCTGCAAAGCGTTTCTGAAAACGAAATTGTTCCGGGCGGAAAGGATTGCGATTCAAGTGCGAATTCAGGTCGAGATAGTGCGCGCGCAGGCGCAGCGCGGCGCGCAGAATGATTTCGTTGAAGACCGCGGGAGAAGCATTGACCAGCAGATTGCAGCCGCGAGCCGCACGCACGATGGACCACAGGTTGCGTGCATTCGCTTCCACAACTTCAATATCACTTTTCTTGCCCAGGAATTTGCGGCCGCGCTCGGGATCGCGGTCACCGCACCAGACGGTGTGGCCCTGTCGCACCAGTAATTGAGCCAGTAACGAACCCGCGCCGCCGACTCCCAGCACGAAAATGCGCATCGGTTCGCCACTCTATCACGTTTGTTCGCGGCTACAACCCGTGGACGGTAAGGATGATCCTGGCGGCCGTAAACGGAAAGAAACCGAGGATCCAAAATCCCAAACCACCCGCCAATCCGGCGATGCCGCGCGTCCGGAAAAGGTAATACGGCACCACCAGCAGGGAACCGAAAAAGACAAAAGCGTCAAATTCGAAAAATGGCTCTCGCATTCCGCGCGTCACGCGGTCCATTCGTATCCAGTACACGGTGAAAAGCGAGAAGGAAAGTCGCCACAACAGACTCAGGCCTTCCGAGGGAGCTACGCCCCTCTGGGCCATGGCGATCAGGCCGACCGAATAAATCAGACTAAGCGCCAGCAGAGGGAGTAGAGGTTTCGAGAGAAGTCGCGTCACAGAATTCATAGCGTTCGTTGCCTGGTCACTCGCGTTCGAGCCAGCCGAACCACTCGACGCGAAGAACGGAAGTCCCGGCGCGCCGGATCTTCTCCGGTCGTTCCGGGACTTCCGCTTTCGCGTTGCGGGTTTCGAACCTTAGTTCAGCCGGATCGAAGTGATGCGGTTGTTCCAATCCTTATTGTTGTAGCCCTGCACTTGCCATGAACGCAGGTCCGGAATGCTCCCGCGGGTCACGGCGGAGAAGCCCCGAAAATCCGCGTCATTGTAAATCGTAATGTTGACGCGGCCGTAGACCTGGATGGAGCTGATCTTGTCGTTGAAGCCATTGGGCACGTTCAGCGAAGTGCCGCGCGCCTGGCAGAAATAGTCGCCGCTGAAATTCTGGCTGGTGAAGAAGCAGGCGCCATCGTGCGGGCGCTGGGTGGGACGTCCGCCGCCGGAGTTGTACCAGGTGGGGCCGCTTCCTCCGTAGGTGATGACGCGGAATTGCGCGCGGCAACCACGGTCGACCCACAGGCCGCCGCTATCGTTGCCCCAGCTCTGGCCGCGAACGCAGGCCGAACTGCTGATCTGGCGGACCATTTCAACGGACTGGCGCGGGTCGCCGATGGAGCAGTATTTGCGTTTGCCATTGTTTGATTCGCAGGTCACCAGATTCGGCGGAGGACCTTGCGGCGCAGGCGTTACTGCGGTGGCCGACGTGGCGACCGGGGCTGAAGAGACGGCACGCGCGGATGCGATGAAAATTGCCATGGAAAATACCAGCAGGGCCGGAAGTAAAAGTTTGATTCTCATCGTGTCAGCTCCTTGATATGCAACAAATTACTTTACCGCGGCGACGCCGCTAGTCGGGGCCTCACGATAGTCTCCCGCCATTTTTCTGTAAAGTAAATTTCCGAAGCGACCGCCGGGCCGTTGTCACGATTGATTGCCGGGTCCTTGACGCTGGCGTATCATCAAGCGAGATTTTGGGCCGTTTCTGTTGGTGACGGCATCTAACAAAACATAACTAGCGAATGCCTCTCCTCGACAAATTCGGGCGCCAGATTTACGACCTCCGCGTTTCGGTCACTGACCGCTGCAATTTCCGCTGCGTGTACTGCCGCTCCGCCGATCCTGAAAACAATATGGCTGCGCACGTGCTGCTCGAATGGGACGAATACGAGCGGCTGGTGAAGATTCTGGTGGGCATGGGCATTCGCAAAGTCCGCATTACCGGCGGCGAACCGCTGGTACGTCCAGGGCTGGAAGATTTCATCGCGCGCCTGAAAAAAATCGGCGTGCAGGATCTTTCGATGACCACCAACGGCCATCTGCTGGCGACTCGGCTCAATGGCCTGGTGGCCGCGGGCCTCGATCGCATCAACATCAGTTTGGATTCGTTAAACCGCGAAAAATTTGAACAGGTGACGCGCACCAAAAGCTTCGACCAGGTAATTGCGGGCATTGAAGCGGCGCAGGCTTCGGCGTTGCGTCCGGTGAAGGTCAACGCCGTGCTGGTGCGCGGCTTGAACGACGATGAAGTGGAAGCTTTCGCGGAATTTGCGCGCGAAAAAGATGTCATCATGCGCTTCATCGAATTCATGCCGCTCGACGCCGACCGCGCCTGGACCCGGGACCAGATGGTTCCGGCCGCGGAAGTGTACAAGCGCATTTCGGCCAGGTGGCCGCTGATTCCGGTGGTGCACGAACGCAGCGAGACCGCGCGCAAATATCGCTTCGCCGATGGTCGCGGAGAAATCGGCTTGATCGCTCCGGTGACCCAGCCGTTCTGCGGGCACTGCTCGCGCCTCCGGCTGACCGCCGATGGAAAATTGCGTACCTGCCTGTTCAGCAAGGACGATCACGACTTGAAAAGCGTGCTGCGCAGCGGCGCGACCGACCGCGAAGTGGGCGACGCCATTCACGCCATCGTAGACCAAAAAGAAAAAGGCCATCGCATCAACGAGCCGGATTTCCATCCGCCTTCACGCACCATGGTTTATATCGGAGGCTGATTTCGAGCTCAACATTTTTGAATTGAGATGGCGTGCGGTTTCCCCGGGAGTATTGGGCCATGGCTGAAGACGAATCCAAATATTTTTCACTGACCGAAGCGGAACGGCTGCGCGTGGAGCTCGAGCCGATTCTGATCGAAGCGATGGAATCGCGCCGCAAAATGTCCGATGTGGACGACCAGATCAGCCAGCTGGCCGAGAAAATTTCGCGTTCGGGCGGGCTTTCGGTTTCCTACGAGAAAGCCGCAAAACGCCGCCTGGAACGCAATCGCCTGGAAGAGGGCATTCAGTCCGCGCTGGAGCGGATTATTGAAACCGGCTGCGTGGTGAAGGACCTCGATGTCGGCCTGCTCGATTTTCCGGCGCGCATCGACGATCAGGACGTTTTTCTTTGCTGGAAGCTCGGCGAGGACCGCATCCGTTTCTATCACCGCCAGGATGAAGGATTTTCCGGGCGCAAGCCGCTCGATCCCCGCGACCGCGGCCACCAAGATCCAATCCAGTAGTTTTCCCGTCAATTCTTAGTGCGATGTCGTTTGAATCGGATGCACGTCGCGCTCGATGGTCGCGAGATGATCGTCTTCCGCAATTTCCAAGTCGTGCTTGATTTGAAGGTTGAGCCAGAACTGTGCGCTGGTCTTGAAATAACGGGCCAGTCGCAAGGCGGTGTCGGGCGAGATTCCGCGGCGCTCCGCAACGATGTCAGCAATGCGCGTTACCGGCACGCGCAAATCGAGCGCGAGCCTATTCATGCTGAGGCGATGAGGCTTCATGAAGTCTTCGCTTAGAATTTCTCCAGGATGTATGGGCTTCAGCTTTTTGGTCATGGGTCCATCCTAGTGATAGTCGGTGATTTCGACGTTGTAAGCATCGCCTTCCTGCCAGACAAAGCAAATTCGCCACTGATCGTTGAGGCGAATGCGGTGCTGTCCCCGTCGATCGCCGCTCAAAGCTTCCAGGTGATTTCCTGGCGGCGAAGCCAGATCGCTGAGCCGAACCGCAGCATCCATCTGCCTCAGTTTTCGAAGTGCCACTCGCTCAAAGTTCTTAAAGCGTTTGACGGACTCCCGGCGATGGAGACGTTCCGTCTCGGGCGATCGAAGAGACTTGATCACCCTTTGATTGTATACCGCTTTGCATTAAATGTATAGCGTCAGATGTTATCCGGTCCATTCTGGCGGTTGGGAACCCTTCGGGGCTATGTTACGGTTGGATCGGCAAGGAGAAATTGTGAGTAACGCTACAGAAAATCGCTTGAAGGATTCGGCCAGCCCTTATTTGCGTTCGGCCGCGCACCAGCCCATCGACTGGCACGAATGGGGCCCGGAAGCTTTTGCCCGCGCGCGCGAAGAAAATAAACCCATCCTGCTCGACATCGGCGCGGTCTGGTGCCACTGGTGCCACGTGATCGATCGCGAGAGCTACGAAAATCCGGAAATCGCCGCGATGATCAACAAATCGTATGTCGCGGTAAAAGTCGACCGAGACGAACGCCCGGACGTCGACGCCCGCTACCAATCGGCGATCAGCGCAATCTCCGGGCAAGGCGGCTGGCCGCTGACGGCTTTTCTGACCCCCGACGGCAAACCATTTTTCGGTGGAACGTATTTTCCTCCCGAAGACGCCATGGGCCGGCCTGGATTCAAACGCATCCTGCGCGGCGTGGCCGACTCGTTCCAGACCCGCCGCGCGGAAATCGACACCTCGGCACAGGCGCTGGAAGAAGCGGTGGCCAAGGCCGAAGTTTTTAAAACCGCTCGCGGCGAATTCGACGCGGGCGTGGTGGATTCGGTGATCGAATCCGCGCTCAGCATGTTTGACGAAAAGCACGGCGGATTCGGGCAGTCGCCGAAGTTTCCGCACGCCAGCGCCGCGGACTTGCTGCTCGAGCGCTACCAATCGACCGGCGCGAAGAGTTTGCTGCATGTGGCCGAGCGCACGCTGACTGGTATGGCTGAAGGCGGCGTCTACGATCAGCTGGCAGGCGGCTTTCACCGCTATTCGGTGGACGAACGCTGGTGCGTTCCGCACTTCGAAAAAATGACCTACGACAATTCCGAGCTGCTGAAGAATTTCCTGCACGGATATCAGGTCACCGGGAAGGCGCTGTTCCGCGAAACTGCCGAAGGAATTATTTTCTGGGTGAACGAAGTGCTGTCCGATCAGCAGCGCGGCGGTTTCTACGGCAGCCAGGACGCGGACCAGACCCTCGATGACGACGGAGATTATTTCACCTGGACGCTCGCGGAAATCCGTGCAGTGCTGACGCCAGAAGAAGCGCAAGTCGCGGCGATGTATTACGACGTGAACGCGCGCGGCGAGATGCATCACAACCCCGAAAAGAACGTGCTGTGGGTGGCCAGCGACGCGGAAACGATTGCTCGCGAACTGAAAATGAGCGAAGCCGACGCGCGTCTGCTGCTCGCTCGCGCCAAAAGCAAACTGCTCGAGGCGCGACGCCTGCGGCGTCCGGTCCCGGCCATCGATACAACGATTTACGTCGCATGGAACGCGATGTTCGTCTCCGCGTACCTCGAAGCCTCGCGCGTTTTGGGGCGCGACGATTGCCGCGCCTTTGCGCTGAAGACGCTCGACCGCATCCTGGCCGAAGCGTGGGACGCGGAGAAAGGATTTTTGCATCGCGTCGGCGGCCCGCGGCTCGAAGGCTCGCTCGACGATCAGATTTTCACGGTCGCCGCGCTGCTCGATGCTTACGAAGCCACGCTCGACCGCCGCCATTTCGAAATTGCCGAACGCGCGTTGCGCCTCGCCGTCGAACGCTACGGCGATCCAGAAGGCGGCGGCTTTTTCGATCGCGCCAAGGACGCCGCACCGATGGGCGGCATGGAAATTCGCCGCAAGCCGCTGCAAGACTCGCCGACGCCGGGCGCAAATTCCGTCGCGGTAATTGTCCTCGACCGGTTGTATGGATTGACCGGCGAAAAACTCTATCGCGACTGGGCCGAAAAAACGCTAGCAGCGTTTGTGGGGCTCGTCCCGCAGTACGGTTTGTTCGCCGCCACCTACGGACTGGCGGCGTTGCTGCACGCGCGCCATACGCTGCAAGTGGTGGTGCTCGGCGCGGCGAACGACGCGCAAGCCGTAGCTTTGGAAAAAGCCGCCAACGAAGTCTACCGCTTCGGCAAATCCGTGCTGCGGGTCACACCGGAAACGCTGGCCGGCGCTTCGCTGGCTCCGGCGCTGCGCGAAACGCTGCCGCATCTCGACGCGGCCAAGGCCCAGGCGTTGGTGTGCGTCGAAACTACGTGCCATCCTCCAGTCACCGACGCCGCAAAACTTAAGGCGCTGCTGAGCGAAGCCGCGCGGGGAGCGGCCGGGCAGTAACATCTATTCGCGGTCTTTTTGTGATCCGGGCAAAATTGCCTGTCCCCTTTCGCACGTTGCTGAGCATCCAACCCAGTGCAATAATGCTGACTCCGGCGGGAATGCCGTTTCAGTATTGGTGTATATGGGGGCCTTATGGCAATGCGAGACGCATGGATTGAGAAGCGCGCGACGGCGATGAACGGCGGGGTGCGCAATTTTTCGCAGATGCACTATGCGCGAAAAGGCGTGATCACCGAAGAGATGCAGTACGTAGCGCAGCGCGAAAAATTGACGCCCGAGCTGGTCCGCGACGAAGTCGCGCGCGGCCGCGCCATCATCCCCGCCAATATCAATCACCGCAACCTGGAGCCGATGGGCATCGGCTCCGCGTTCTTCTGCAAGATCAACGCGAACATCGGCAATTCCGCCACCACCTCGGACGTCGACGCCGAACTCGAAAAGCTGCATCGCGCCGTGCACTACGGCTCCGACACAGTGATGGACCTTTCCACCGGCGGCGACATCGCCATGATTCGCAAAGCGATCATCAACGCTTCGCCGGTGCCGATCGGCACCGTGCCGATTTACGAAGCGCTTTCGCGCGTCCGCCGCCCGGAAGATTTGACCATTCAGATTTTGCTGGAAGTGATCGAAGAGCAGGCCGAGCAGGGCGTCGATTACATGACCATTCACGCCGGCGTGCTGCGCGAATTTGTCCCGCTGACCCGCAACCGCATTACCGGAATCGTCAGCCGCGGCGGCGCGCTGCTGGCGCAGTGGATGAGCTTCCACAAGAAGCAGAATTTCCTCTACGAGAATTACGACGCCATCTGCAAAATTTTCCAGAAGCACGACGTGAGCTTTTCGCTGGGCGATGGTTTGCGTCCCGGCTGCCTGCACGATGCCAGCGACGAAGCGCAATTCGCCGAGCTGAAAGTTCTGGGCGAGCTGACCAAAAAGGCCTGGGAATACGACGTGCAGGTGATGATCGAAGGTCCCGGCCACATTCCGATGGACCAGATCGAAATGCAGGTCAAAAAAGAAAACGAGATGTGCCACGAGGCGCCCTTCTATACGCTGGGGCCGCTGGTTACCGACATCGCTCCGGGCTACGACCACATCACCAGCGCGATTGGCGCGGCGATGATCGGCTGGCACGGCGCGTCGATGCTGTGCTACGTCACGCCCAAGGAACATCTGGGCCTTGCCCAATGCGGATGATGTGCGCCAGGGCGTGATCGCTTACAAAATCGCGGCGCACGCCGCGGATATCGCGCGGCACCGTCCCGGCGCGCGCGATCGCGACGACGCTTTGAGCTACGCGCGTTTCCTGTTCGACTGGAACAAGCAGTTCGAGCTTTCGCTCGATCCGGAAACCGCCCGCAAGATGCACGACGAAACGTTGCCGGACGAATCCTACAAAGAAGCGAAATTCTGCTCGATGTGCGGGCCGAAATTCTGCTCCATGAACACCACCCAGATCGCCGACGGCTACAACGGCCAGGACCAGAAAGAGCGCGAGGCGAAATTCGTGCAACTGCTGGCCAAAGTCGAAAAGCCGGCGGCTATCGAGATCCCCTAACCGCGGCAGCGGAACAATTCGCGGCGGTTTTCGTATCACCCGATGGGCCTCTTCCGTAGAAAAGGAAGAGCTGAACCAAAGTGAGCTGGACCATGCTGCTGATGCTGGCTGCTGTCTTTGTCTACTTTCTGCCTTCGTTTATCGCGCGGCACCGCCGGAGCTTTGCCGCGATCTTTCTTTTCAACTTTTTCCTCGGCTGGACGTTCATCGGCTGGATCATCGCGCTGATCTGGGCCATGCTGGCGGAGCCGCGCGTTTCAGTCGTTGTCGCCCCGGGCCCGGTCTACGCCTACGCCGGACATTCCGGTTCCGGCGGCGCCAGATTTTGCAGCCGCTGCGGAAGGCTGACGCAGCCCGATAGGCGTTTTTGCGGCGGGTGCGGGCGCGCCATCTAGGCTTGCCGAAAACTCATGTCCGAACCCAACATCCAAGAAAATCTTCGCGAAGAATTCAACCGCTGGGCCGCCGAAGGCAAAGGCGAGTCCATGGAGCACGACCATTGGCCCATCACCAAGCCGGTCCTGGAGCTGATGCGGATTACTTCATCGCAGAAAATTTTCGATGTGGGCTGCGGCGCCGGTTGGCTCTCGCGCATCTTGGCCGGAGGCGTGCCGCAGGGCCAGGTGGTCGGCATGGATATTTCCGACGAAATGATTCAGCACGCCCGCACCGCCAGCGCGAAGATGACCAATCTAAGTTTCGTGGTTGGCTCGGTGGATCAGATCCCGTGGCAGGCGGATTATTTCGACCGCATTATCACTGTGGAGTCGTCCTATTACTGGCCGGACCCGGCGCGCGGGCTGCGCGAACTTTATCGCGTCGCGGCCCACGGCGGATCAGCTTGGACGCTCATCAACTATTACCGCGATAATCCTTATTGCCACCAGTGGGGCGCGGAGCTGAAGATTCCAACGCATCTGCTTTCCGCCGAGGAATGGAAGACTCTGTTTCGCGACGCGGGGTTCCGCGACGTGGCGCATCAATTGATCCCGGACCCCACCCCAAATCCCGAAACCTATACCGGTCGCTGGTTCCGCGACGCTAAAGAGCTGGCGGCATTCCGGGCCATGGGCGCTCTACTCGTTCACGGAACGAAAGACTGATGGCCTTCATCCGAGCGGCACGCTCAACCGACATTCTTCCCGGCGCCATCCGCGAATTCCAAGTCGGCGGCACCGCCGTAGCCCTCGCCAATGTCGAAGGCAAGTTCTTTGCCATCAATAACGTATGTATGCATCGGGGAGGCCCGCTGGGCGAGGGCGAACTTGATCGCCAGATCGTCACCTGCCCCTGGCACGGCTGGCAATTCGACGTGACCTCCGGTCATATGGTCGGCAACCCGGCCATCGCCACGCCATGCTATGCAGTCGAAGTCCGCGACGGCGACATCTTCGTAGATGTAGGAGAAGAAAAGCCTTAACCCGCCTTAAACGCCCTCGTCCGCAGCCCAAAAACTGCCCTAAAAAATCTCGTACAAACTCTCGCAATTTTTGTCCACTTCAATGTATAGTTCGCCCGGCAGATTCTCCGCGAATGACCCAACCACCTATCAAACCAAGACGTTGGCTCCTGGCCGTAGACCCGAGGGTATATCACTGGGATACGCTGTTCGTTAAGGGCAAGGAAATGTGGCGCCACGCCGGCCACCGCCCGGATTCGCTCCGCCAGCTGAAACAGGTCCAGCGCGGCGACCGCGCCCTGGCCTATCACGGAAAACCCGAGCATGCGATCTACGC
Source organism: uncultured Acidobacteriota bacterium (assembly GCA_963711325.1). GTDB lineage: Bacteria > Acidobacteriota > Terriglobia > Acidiferrales > UBA7541 > Palsa-295. The sequence continues at coordinate 346,056 of CAVQDR010000004.1, forward strand.
GCTGGCCGAAGTCAGCCGCGACCCGTACCCCGATCCGCACGAGAGCGACACAAAAAAAATGGTCATGGACCTGCGCGCCATCGAGCGCCTGCCGCGGCAGGTGACGTTAATCGAGCTGCGCGAAAATAAGCTGCTGCGCAAAATCAAATTCCTGAAAAATACCCGCATGACCATTTGCCCGCTGACTGAAGAGGAATATTCGGAGATTTTGCGCATGGCCGGAATTGTGGCGTCGCCGGGAATTCCGCTGCCGTAGTTCGTTTCCGCGTTTTTCGCTCCGACCGTCGAACGCAGTAGAATGGAAGCATGCCTGAACTTCCCGAAGTAGAAACCGTCGCGCGTGGAATGCGCGCCGCTTTGCCCGGGCGACGCATTCTTAGCGTGCGTCTGGGTAAGACCGATTTCATCGACGATCCCTCCGCGCTGGAACTCAATCTTCCCGGCGCCACCGTCATGCAGATCCGCCGTCTGGGCAAAAATTTGCTTGTGGATTTGCAGTCATCGAGCGCGCGTAGTGGCGGAGACCCCGCCGCCGCGAAAAATATCTCGCTGCTGATTCACCTGGGCATGACCGGCCAGATCGCCATCATTTCTCCCGACGCGCCGGTGCACAAACATACTCACGTGTTTCTCGCGCTCGATGATGGTCGCGAACTCCGTTACACCGACGTGCGCCGCTTCGGCCGCATGGCCGTTCTGTCTGGAGAAGAGCAGGAAAGTGTTTTAGGCGGCCTGGGTCTTGAGCCGCTCGAAATTTCGGAAAAAGAATTCGGCGCGAGAATTCAGGCGCGCGATTCGCACATCAAGGCGCTGCTGTTGAATCAAAGCGTGGTACGCGGGATGGGCAACATCTACAGCGACGAAGCCCTGTGGCGCTCGAAGATCCATCCGAGAAAATCGGGCAGCAAGTTGAGTGATGCCGAGGTGCGCACGCTTCATCGCGCGATGCAGGCGATTCTGCAAGAAGCCATCCGGCTCAAAGGTTCTTCGATGTCCGATTATCAGGGGACGGACGGAGAGCGTGGCACCTTTCAACAGCGCCACAAAATTTACGGTCGCGATGGCGAGAAATGTTTTCGCTGCAAGAGCGTGATTCGCCACGCTACGGTCGCGGGACGCAGTACTCATTTCTGTGCGAAATGCCAGCCGGCGCCAAGAACGCGGAAGCCCGTCCGCAAAGCCGCGGTGCCCGCTCGCCGCAAGAAATCGCGCGGCAAACGCCGCTAAGCCGCAGTTGCGGCGCGCGCTGGAACGTTCGGGCCGGTGTAAAAATAAATCAGCACCGCGCCGAGAAACGTAAAAGCTGCGGCGTAAATAAATCCGGCGTTCGCGCTGACGCTGGTCCACAGCACGCCCACGACCACGCTCGAAATTAGGTCGCCGATGCCGTTCACTGCGGCCAGCACGCCAAACCCAGAGCCGCGCACCTGTGACGGCAGAATTTCTGCGGCCAGCGGTTTTTCCACCGACTGCTGAATCCCGTCGTGAATCCCAGCCAATCCGAACAGGAGCGCCAGCATCGGAATGGTCGGCTGCTCAAAAATAAATCCGGCGAACGCCACGACCGCGAATAAGTAGCCCACGGCGAGTATTCCGCGTTTGCCCATGCGGTCGGCCAGCGCCCCAGCCGGGTACGACGTCGCGGCGTTCACAATATTGAAAAACGTAAAAAGCCCTACGGCGATCGCCGAAGCGCGCGTGAATCCAAAACGCGGCGTCAGGATTTGTCCGGCACGCAATATCAAGAGCGTCGGTGCGAAATCGCCGATGCCGTGCGCGAACACGCCGGTCAGGTAGCGCCAGTAAGTTTTTGGCAGCGCGCTGAAACTGGAAACAAAGCTGGGCGCGCGCCGCGATTGATCTGTTTTTCCCGGTGGCACCAGAATCGCGAAGACCACTGCCGCCACCAGGCACGGCAGCAGCGTCCAACGAAAAATCGCGCGCAGGCTGAGCATGCCGAGCAGCGCCGTGGCGCACAGCGGCCCAAGCACCGCGCCTAGCGTATCGAGCGAGCGCTCAAATCCAAATGCGCGCCCATGCTGCTCCGGCGCCACCGAATCGGCCAGCAACGCGCTGCGCGAAGGGCTACTGGCGCGTCCGACCCAACCTAATGCGCGGGTAAATAAAATCGCCGGCCAGGAATTCGCGAGCGCGTAAGCAAAAGTCGAAAGTCCGATGATGACGTATCCGGCCACGGCAGAGGGTTTGCGCCACGCCGGGCGATCGGCGATCCAGCCGCCGGCGAGTTTCGCGAAACTCGCCACGCCGTCGGAGACGCCTTCAATGACGCCGAGCGCCACCGGCGGCGCTCCGATGCTGGCCAGAAACGCTGGCAGAATCGCCGTGGCCATTTCGTGTCCCCAGTCTGAAAACAAACTACCTAAGCCGAGGCCCAGCACTCCGCGCGTAAGCCAACGTTTCGACGCGACGGGTGAAGATGTGGAGTTGAGTTCGGGACCGTTCATTACTTGGCGACGGAAGCTAGGCCGTCGGAACCTTCGCTGCCGAGAGCGTCGATCAGTTCGCCGACGGTCGTTGGATGTTTTCCCGTGCGCTCTTCCACTTCCATCGCGATTTCGACGATGTCTAAAAAGTCGCATTCAAAATTCGAAATCTTGTCTTCGATCGTTGTCAGGAGATCCTCGCGCCGGAGAGAACCTGACTTCACTGCACGCTGCAGGTCGTACTGGAGCTGCCGTAGACCGACGCTGGTCGCGCTGAATTCGAAAGGGATGTCTGTATTTTTGCTCACGACCAATCCGATCATCGCGGAAATTCGCTCGGCCCAATCATCGCGCGATTCTGGCTGCAGCCATCGAAGGCGGGGAACCACGGCATCGAAAGGCTCGGAATTAAGCAGCTCAAGCAGCAATTCATGGATCCGCTGCTGAAAAGCGCGGTCTTCGGAGCGAAAACCGTCCGCCGGAATTTCCGCCACCACTGGCGGGACGCCGATCAGCACGTCGTAACTATTCATCCACCACACCAGCCAGGCTTCCAGTTGCGGCTGGCGGCCAAACTTATTCACCAGGTAACAATAATTATCGAGCACCGCCCGGTCGGTCACCACATGCGGCGCGCGCCGGCCCGCAGCCAGTTCCGCCGCGATCTGCGCGTGCAGAATCCACAGCTGGCCTTCGAGCGTAGTCCCGGCATTCACCGGAAACGGCGATTGACGAGCAACTTCGGTGACCAACTCCACATTGTGATGCGATTTTTTCAGCAGCGAGCACAGTTCATAGGCCAGCGTGGTCTTGCCGACTCCATGCGTGCCGATCAGCGCCAGTTTCAAATTTTAATCCCGTACCGCGAGACATTCGTTTCTATCACAGTTGGGCCATGGCGAGAACCGCGCGCCGCGCCAGGAAGGTTGTTTTCGCTGCAGGCCGCGAATAGAATTGACCCGTTATGAATCGCCGCGAAGCCGGACAAAACTCGTGAGGCTCGTCATTCAACGCGCCACCCGCGGCCGCGTGGTCGTCGATGGCGCCACCATCGGCGAAATCGGCGAAGGCCTGGTGGTGCTGGTCGCCGTCGGCAAGGACGATACGGCGGCCGTGGCCGTCAGCATGGCCGAAAAAGTTTACAACCTGCGAATTTTCAACGACGCCGAGGGTAAAATGAATCGCGCGCTGGCCGATACTGGCGGCGCGGTGCTGGCCGTTTCGCAATTCACTTTGTATGGCGACGCGCGCGGGCAGCGTCGCCCCAGCTTCATGCAGGCCGCGCCCGCCGAACTAGGCAAGACACTTTACGGAGAATTCGTCACCGCGTTGCGCGCGCTCGACGTGCACGTCGCCACCGGAATGTTCCAAACGCACATGTCCGTCGAAATCGTGAACGACGGCCCGGTAACCATCCTGCTCGATTCCGAAAAACTTTTTTAACGCGAGACCGTCCAAGCAAACGCCACCACCGCATCGACACCAAGACCAGGGGCCAACTCATGAGTGAGACTCAGCGCATCGTCGACCAACTGGACCGGGCCATGAACGGCGAAGCCTGGCACGGCCCGCATCTCGAAGAATTGCTCCAGGACGTTTCGGCCGCCCAAGCCGCCGGACATCCGATCGCCGGCGCGCACTCCATCTGGGAGCTGGTCAACCACATCGCCGCGTGGAATTTGATCCTCGCCTCGCGCGCCGCCGGAAGTGCCGTTAACGTCACAACCGAGCAGGATTGGCCGCCAGTAACCGACACCGGCGCCGACGGCTGGACGAAAGCGTTGGAGAATTTGCGCGCGGCCCGCGCTAAGCTGCGCGGTAACGTGGAGAAAATGAACGACGCGCAGCTCGACAACATCGCTCCCGGCAAAGATCACAGCCTATACGTCATGCTTCATGGAGGCGTGCAGCACGACCTCTATCACGCCGGGCAAATAGCAATTCTGAAAAAAGCACTGAAGTAGCGCGAAAAAACAGGAGCGCACCCACCTGTGACTTCCGAATCGACCACGCCAGCCGCCAAAGCCAAATTGAAATCTGACTGCACGTTCGTCGGCACGATTCGCACGCCACGCGAGCAGGATTACTCCAGCCTCGCCGATCTTGCCGGCCAGCTCGCGTATCCTTCGACGGTCGAAGAAATCATCCGGCGTCTAAACGGACTGCAAGCCTCGACCGATCACGCTGTATTCGTCGCCGAAATGCCCGGCGGCGGCATCGCGGGATGGATCGCCGTTTCGATCTACCGCGGCTTGGAAATGAATCCGCGCGGCGAAGTCACCGGCTTGGTCGTCAGCGAGAAATTCCGCTCGCAGCAAGTAGGGAAGCAGTTGCTGGCCCGCGCCGAGCAGTGGACCCTCGACCAAGGCTGCAGCGAGATCGGCCTGCGCTCCAACGTGATTCGCGACCGGGCCCACGCCTTCTACCTGCGAGAAGGCTACCAACACACCAAAACGCAGAAAACCTTCCGCAAGAAACTCACCTAGTACCCGCGATAAGTCGACCGGAGAACGAATTGCTATAACATATCGTATTACGATATAATTGGAGAATGCCAACCAAGTCACCCAACGACGCCGATTACCGTTCGCTCTCGGATTTCCGTTACGAAATCCGCCGCTTCCTGAATTTCAGCGAAAGCGCCGCGCGCGAAGCCGGCTTGGAAGCCCAGCAACACCAAGCCCTGCTGGCGATTGCCGGTCTTCCGCCGCACCAAATTCCCACGGTCGGTGTGCTGGCCGAGCGCTTGCAAGTCCGGCATCACAGCGCGGTCGAATTGGTAAATCGCCTGGCGAAAAAACGCCTGATCCGCCGCGCCGCCGCTGAAACCGACCGCCGCACCGTAATCCTACAACTGACCGCGCGCGGCGAGAAAATTCTGCGCCAGGTCACGCTGCCGCATCTCGAAGAGCTGCAAACCGCGGGAAAAAACCTGCTGCGGACGCTGGCCGCAGTGGTCAAAGAAGCCGGCTCAAACCGGAAGGAACGCTCATGAACGAGTCCACGGGCACCGCCAACGCCGGCGACGCGGTCCCAGTCGCCGCAGTCTATCGCCTTGAAATCATGTCGCTGCTCGCGGCGCTGATCGGAATTCTCGCCGGCCTGGTGGCCTACGCGCTTTACGATCTGATTGGTCTGTTCACCAACCTCGCCTATTACCACGAGTGGTCTTTTCATTTTCGTAGCCCCGAACACACCGCGATCGGCCCGTGGATCATCGTCACGCCGGTGGTTGGTGCGCTGATCATCGGCTTTCTGGCCAAATACGGCTCAGAAAAAATCAAAGGCCACGGAATTCCGGAAGCGATGGAAGCAGTGTTGACCGCGCGCAGCCGCATCGAAGCCAAAGTCGCGATTCTGAAGCCGCTTTCCGCCGCCATCGCCATCGGCACCGGAGGCCCCTTCGGCGCCGAAGGTCCCATCATTCAAACCGGCGGCGCGATGGGTTCGCTGGTCGGGCAATTCCTTTCCACCACCGCCAGCGAAAGAAAAGTTTTGCTGGCCTGCGGAGCCGGCGCGGGCATGGCTGCCACTTTCAATACGCCGATTGCCGGAGTCATCCTGGCCATCGAACTGTTACTCTTCGAATTTCGCTCGCGTTCATTTATCCCGCTGGTGATCGCCTGTACTCTCGCCACCAGCGTGCGCGCCATTCTGCTGGGCCAGCGTTCGATGTTCAGCATGGGCAACGTGAATTTCGACGTGCTGCACGGTTTGCCGTTCTACCTGCTGCTCGGCGTGCTCAGCGGCCTCGCGGCGATCGTGTTCACCAAAGTGTTGTATTGGGTGGAGGATCTCTTCGACCGTTTGCCGATTGACGATCTGTGGCATCCCGCGCTCGGCGCGCTGGGCCTGGGCATTATCGGTTTCTTCGTGCCCCGCGTGCTGGGCGTCGGCTACGACACCATCTCCGACATCCTCAACAACAATTTGGGGCTGAAGATCCTCCTGCTGGTGGCGGTTTGCAAAGCACTGGCCATGGTGATTTCACTCGGCTCGGGAACTTCTGGCGGACTGCTCGCTCCAATGTTTATGTCCAGCGCCGCGCTGGGCGGGTCATTCGCCATCGTCATGAACCTGATTTTCCCGAGTCTGCATTTATCGCCGGGGGCTTACGCGCTGGTGGCTATGGCCGCGGTTTTCGGATCCGCCTCGCGCGCTACGTTCGCCTTCATCGTCTTCGCCTTCGAAATTACCCGCGACTACAACGCCATCCTGCCGCTGATGCTGGCCTGTGTGATCGCCGACATCATCGCCCTGCGCTACCTGCCCAATTCGATCATGACTGAAAAGCTCGCGCGCCGCGGCTTGCGCGTGCCCGATCAATTCGAAGTCAGCGCCATGCAAGTCTCGCGCGTCGGCGAAGTCATGCGCACCGACGTCCTGCCGGTTCCCGCCGAAATGACTGTAGCGGCTTTGGCTGAAAAAATGGGTCGAGGCGAATCGGGCTACAACCTGACGCAGGGTCTGCCCATCACATCGGCGGACGGAAAATTAGCGGGGATCGTCACCCAGGGTGACTTGTTGCGTGCGCTCGAGAAAGATCCGAAGGGAACCGCCAGCGTCCTCAAGGCGGGCTCCGGCTCTGGCTCCGGAAAATTAATCGTGGCCTACCCGGACGAGACGGTGCATGACGCCATGCTACGGATGTTGCGGCACGATATCGGACGACTGCCGGTGGTCAGCCGCGAAGATCCACAAGAAATGGTCGGCTATTTCAATCGTGCTTCGCTGCTCGGTGCCTGGTCTCGCCAAGCCGATGAAGAGGGCATCCGTGAAAGCGGCTGGCTGAATCGCTGGCGAAAACCGGGGAACGCCTAGGCTACCGCTGCGTTGCGGCGCGCTAGAATCCTCCTCCGCCACCGCCGCCGAATCCGCCGCCGGAAAATCCTCCACCACCGAATCCGGATCCGCCCGAACCTCCCGCGCTGCGCGGAGAAGAAGACATCACCGTGCCCACATTCGACGACATGAAATTGAGATTGTTCACGAAGAAGAGCGGCTGATACACGCCGGCCGGCCCGTAAGGGCCCGAATACCACTGCGGCGGCTGCAGCGCAATGCCGTCGAAGGCCTTCACCCACTTTTTTTCCACGCCCAGAGCCATGGCATACGGCAGGAATTTTTCAAACAGCTCCGGCCGAGTTTCCAGGCGCGCCAGCTGGTCTTTCTCCACCCGGCTGAGAAATTCTTCGAAGCCCAAAACTTTTTCCAGCGCGCGCACGCCGCTGGTGGTCCGGCAGGACATCAACCAGCCGAACACGCTGATCACACCCGCCGAAAGAATCCCGGTCAGAAACCAGGTGAGCCACGAAAATCCGAGCACGCTCGAAAGCGTGGAGGCTCCGACTACCGTCGCGATCGCGATTCCCAATCCGGTTCCGAGATAGGCCGTCTTGGTCGCGTCCGGGCGATGCAAGTAATAGCCGTCGGAAATCAGGGCGCTGAAGATGCGTTCGCGGATGGCCGGCAGGTGCGTGTAAAAATGGTTCTGCAGGTCGGTGAGATTCACGTCGGTCACCGCGCCGTCGCTGAAAATCGCCGAAAGCATTTCCTGCTCGTGAGGGCGCAGCGCGGTCCATTCGGCGGGCGGCTTCACTAGATGAAACGTAAAACTCTTGGTGTGACTCAATCCCAGCAGGTGCGATTCGTCTTTTTCGTCGATGCGTAGGAAACCCTTCACCGCCAGGTCCACCAGAGTCGCGGTGATGTCCCGCATGTCCGCCGAATTGTCGACCAGCGACCCGCACTCTCCTGGCGTCAACTTGTCCGGAGGATCGTATTGCACCGCGACCGCTTGGCGCTGCGGCTCACGTCCGTGGGTCCACCAGCGCCATAGCAACGCAAAGAAGACCAAGACGGGAATCAGCAGCGGAAGATTGCTGCGCAGAAAACGGAAGAACTGCGTGCCCGCCGACGGCGGATGCACGAAGCCCTTATCGAATCCGACCACTGCGGTAAGTCCTTCATGGAAAAGCAGCGGCCGCGTGCTTTCGATATCGACGGCTTCGCCCGTGATTGCAGTTTTCGCATCGTGCGCGTTCGAGCCGAACGCTCCGGTGTAGGCGATGGCGCGAATACCGCTGGTGCCGGCGGGCAGCGCGATGTGCGCGGTGACCAGATCGATGGGCGCGTCCCACTCGTCTCCGGTCACGTTCCAGTAAAGTTCGTCGTGGTCCTCCATAAAACGCAGCCCATCCAGAACCTGATAACGAAAGATCACCGTGCGCGTGGTGTCTTCCGCGTCCGGAACGTAAATCTTGAATTTGGTGTAGCGCCCCTCGCTGCTGGTGTCGTATTTCAGTTTGCGCCCGGAATCGTCGGTCATGCTGATGGGATCGAGAAACAGCGTGTAGCTGAGGCCCTGCGGCGTGGTGTACTTCACCGGAATGGTCCGGTAGATTCCGTGCCACGCGCCGGTGAATTGCACTTCGATCGTTTCGGTTACGTCGACGGTGCCATTGGTGCGCACTTCGATCTGCTCGTCAAAATGCTTGATGCGCAGCGTGCGCGCCGTGGCAGGCGCCGCGCTGGCACCAGCCAGTACGCACACCCCGAAAAACGCGAGAAGACCGAAAGCTACCCTTAGAATTGTTTTACGCATCGCCTGGGAACCCGCGGAGTTTATGCCGCGCCGCCGAAACTAACTTTCGGCGCTTCGCGTTCCGCCGGAGCCGACACTTCAAAGAATTGCCGCGGCGTGATGTGAAACATTCCGGCGATGATGCTGGAGGGGAACTGCACGATTTTCGTATTCAGGTCGCGGACCACCGCGTTGTAGTAGCGCCGCGCGTTCTGAATGCTGTCTTCCACCTGATTCAAAGTGTTTTGCAGTTGCGTGAAACTTTCCACCGCGCGCAATTGGGGATAAGCCTCGGCCAGCGCAAACACCTGGCGCAGCGCGGAAGTCAGCACGTTTTCGGCATCGGCCTTGGCTGCCGGGCCCTGGGTGTTCATGGCTTGGTTGCGCGCCGCGACCACGCCTTCCAGCGTGCTTTTCTCGTGGCCCGCGTAGCCCTTCACCGTTTCCACCAGATTCGGAATCAGGTCGTAGCGCCGTTTCAGCTGCACGTCGATGTCCGACCAGGCGTTGTCGCACTGCACCCGCAGGCGAACCAGGCTGTTGTAGCTGCCGATCACGAAAATCACGATCAGCGCCAGGACCACAAGTATGCCGATAAGCATCATTCAGGGCCTCCCGCGCGGCTGGGGCGAGCGAAGAATTTCTGCGCGCAAGCATACGGCGGCCAGCGCGGCGTGTAAAGGGCGGGGCACGCCCGGCTGTTGCCGGCGCGGGCGCGGCGATCGATTATTGCGTAGCGGGAATCGTCAGGCTGGGATCGAGCTGGTTCGCCGCCTGGAATTCAGCCTTAGCTCCGGCGGCGTCGCCCGCGCGGCCCAGCGCCATGCCGCGATTGTAATGCGCGCGCGCAAAATTCGGGCTCAGCCGGATCGCTTCCTTATAACTCTCCGCCGCCGGCCCGAACTTTCCTTTGTTGAACAGCACGTTGCCGAGGTTGAATTGTGCGTCGGCGCTGTCCGGCTTCTCGCTCACCGCTTTGGTAAAAGCGGTCTGCGCGCCATCCAGATCGCCTGCATCCATTTTCGCCGCGCCCAGTCCGATCAGCGCCTCGGTGAAGTCGGGCTTGGCATCCAAAGCCTTCTGGAAATATTCCGCAGCCTTCGCCGGATTTTTCGCCACCAAGTACGAATTCGCCAGATTGTAGAGCGCGTGCGCATCGCCGGGCTTCAGCGCCAGGCCTTTTTCATACTGCGCGATCGCGTCCGGCAGCTTGTTCTGGTCGTGATAGGCCAGCGCCAGATTGAAATTCACATCCGGAGCGTCCGGCTTCAGCGCCAGGCTTTTTTCGAAACTCGCCACGGCGTCGTCGAGTTGACCCTGCTTGTATTGCAGATGCCCCAGCTGGAACCACACATGCGCGTCGTTAGGATCGATGGCCAGAATTTCTTTGTACTGAGCGATGGCGTCGTCGGTGCGCCCCGCGTTTTGCAGCGCGGTAGCATAATTCCCGCGCACGTCGGTGGCTTTCGGCTCGAGTTGCACCGCGCGTTCGTAAATCGGAATGGCTTCGTCCCATTTTTGCGTGGTAATCAGCACCGCGCCCAGATTGTTCAGCGGGTCCACGTACTTCGGATTCAGGTCCATCGCCTTGCGGTAGGCGGTAATCGCGTCCGCGGAATTTCCGGAGGCGGCCAGCGCCGCGCCCAGGCCGTTGTAAGCCTGCGCGAATTTCGGATTCAGTTCGATCGCTTTGCGATAGGCCGCAATCGAATCGTTGAATTTCTTTTCGTGATACAGCGCCAGGCCCAGGTTGCTGGCCGAAACCGCGTCGGTGGGTTTCAGCGCCAGCGCCTTGTTGAAATCCGTGACGGCCTCGTCGTCCTGGCCTTTGGAATCGAGTGCGGTTCCCAGGTTGCTGAGCGCCTCCTCCAGGCCTGGATTCAGCGCGAGGGCCTGACGATAAAGCGCAATGGCTTCGTCAACTTTGCCTTTCTGGTAGAGCGCGAGGCCGCGATTGTTCAGCGCCACGGCGTCGTTCACCGTTTGCGTGGACATGCGTTCCTGCGCCAGCGCGGAGCCGGCGAACGCTAGCGCCCAGCCAAGCGCGCCAAGCAAGAGTCCTGCCGCCAGCACCGTCTTTGCAAATCCCAGCCTGCGCCGCCCGAAAATATGATCCATGCTTGCCCCTCGCGCTAAAAGTCAGCCGCAGAGTATCACGAAGATATCCCGATGAATCCGCGACTCGCCACTTCAACGCGTCCGATGCCGCGAGAAAATTGTTCGCGCCTTAGTAATCACTATCGCCTATGGCGAAACCATACATTCTGCGTTAGGCTGCATCGAGCAATATAGGCACTTGCGGTGACACGGGCTGCATGGGGCAGCCCCAACCCTTCTCGCATGTTATTCAAAACCTTCAGCGCCGCCGTTTTCGGCATCGACGCCTACCTGGTCGAAGTCGAAGTGGACGTCGCGCCCGCCTTCGAAGGCCACTTCACCGTGGTCGGCCTGCCGGACATCGCCGTAAAAGAAAGCCGCGAACGCATTCGCGCCGCCCTGCGCAATTGTGGATTCGATTTTCCCGCGTCGCATGTGGTCACCATCAATCTGGCTCCTGCGGACATTCGCAAGGAAGGCTCGGCGCTCGATCTGCCTATGGCCCTTGGCCTCGCCGGATGCCAGGGAACTTTCTTCGGCAAACTTCTCGATACTCACGTTTTTCTCGGCGAGCTTTCGCTCGATGGCGGCGTGCGTTCGGTACGCGGCGCATTATCCGCGGCGCTGGCCGCGCGCGAACGCGGCATCCTTAACGTTGTCGTCCCGGAGGCCAACGCTCGCGAAGCCGCGGTGGTCGAAGGCATCCGCGTCTTCGGCGTGAAGTCGTTGCCCCAGGCCGTCGATCTGGTCAATTCGCCCGAATCGTTCCAGCCCGTCGCGGTCGATACTTCGCAAATGCTTTCGGAGGCGAATCAGTACGCGGTGGACATGCGCGACGTGCGCGGCCAAATGTCCGCGAAGCGCGCCCTCGAAGTAGCCTGCGCCGGAGGCCATAACATTTTGCTGATCGGCCCGCCGGGCGCCGGCAAAACCATGCTGGCCAAACGCATCCCCACGATTCTGCCGCCCATGTCGCTCGAAGAAGCCATCGAAACCACGCGCATCCACAGCGTCGCCGGAGTTCTCGAAAATTCGCGCGGCCTGGTCGGCACCCGGCCCTATCGCTCGCCGCACCACACCATCAGCGACGCCGGCCTGATCGGCGGTGGCGCGATTCCGCGTCCCGGCGAAGTTTCCCTCGGCCACAACGGCGTTCTGTTTCTCGATGAGCTTCCCGAATTTCAGCGCAACGTGCTGGAAGTGATGCGCCAGCCGCTCGAAGACGGCTCGGTCACCATCGCCCGCGCCGCGCTCTCCGTGAATTTTCCTTCGCGCTTCATGCTGGCCGCCGCGATGAATCCTTGCCCTTGCGGTTTCTTCGGCGATTCCACCCGCGAATGTCACTGCTCGCCGGTGCAGATCCAGCGCTACGTCTCCAAAATTTCGGGGCCGCTGTTGGACCGCATCGACATCCATATCGAAGTTCCGGCGGTGAAATACAAAGAACTGCGCGGCGACGTGGAAGTGGAAAGCTCCGCCGCGGTGCGCGAGCGCGTGATTCGCGCCCGCGAGCTGCAAACCAAACGCTACGCCGGCGAAAAGAAAATATATTCCAATTCGCAGATGCCGCCCAAACTCATCCGCAAGAACTGCGCGATCACCGCCGACGGCGAGAAAATTCTGGCCACTGCCATCCAGCGCCTCGGCCTATCCGCCCGCGCCCACGACCGCATCCTCAAAGTTTCCCGTACCATTGCCGACCTGGAAGGCGCCGCCGAAATCGCGCCAAAACATTTGAGTGAAGCCATTCAGTACCGTACGCTCGACCGTACCTACTGGGCCTAGGAGGTTTGCGCCGTGAGACCGTCCGCGACCGATTTCATTCGCACCTCGGTGATTTTGGTTTGCGCACTGGCATTCTGCCCGCCGCTTCTGGCGCAAGAGCCGCAGTTCGACGATTTGGCAAAGGACATGACCGACGCGCTGGTCAAATCAAAACAGTACAAGGTTGCAGTTGTAGACTTTTTCGCGGCGGACTCCTACAAGACCGGCGATGAAATGAATGACCTAGGAAGCAAGCTCGCCGACGATTTTCGAGCAGCATTGCTGCGCCGAAATCACGAAATCATCGCGGAGGATCGCGAATCGACGAGGTATCGACTGCGGACCCATGGCTTGACCACCGGGAACCTGCGCGATACGGCTGCGGTTGCATGGTTGTTCGGGGATTCCGGTTTGGATGCGTGGGTCGCCGGCGAAATTTCCAGCGGGGTGGGAGGGCTACAGGTAAAGGTAAAAGCCTACCGGCTCGGAGCGTACTTTCCCGAATACGAAGGCGAAACCTCAATTCCTTTCACGTCCGAGCTGAAAGCGTTGGTTCGCGAAAAGCCCCCGAACGAATTTCCTGCAGTTGCGCGCCCCGGAGTAAACGGAGTTTCTTATCCGGCGTGCCTCTACTGCCCGCAGGCTAGCTACTCCGATGAAGCGCTAAAAGCCAAGGTCCAAGGTAGGGTGGAATTAGACATCACCATCGATGAGACAGGTAAGGCCAAGGATATCCGGGTGAGAACAGGCTTGCCTGGCGGCTTGACGGAGCAGGCGGTGGAATCCGTAAAGACGTGGCGATTCAAATCGGCCGTCGATGCGAAGGGAAATCCCGTTGCAGTCCGCCAAGCGCTCGAAGCAACGTTTCATTTGTACTGACCGAGTGAACGGAATTAATCAGTAGGGAAGTTTCTGCTGTTGAAGTTCTTCGCTTGGCGCATCAGCATGCGCCTTGGACAGCGCGTTTTCATGCTGCAGCAGCCAGCGCTTGCGGCCGAGGCCGCCGCCGTATCCAGTCAACGTTCCGTTCGACCCGATGACGCGATGGCAGGGAACCACCACGCCAATTGGATTCGAGCCGTTGGCCAATCCAACCGCGCGCACGGCCTTAGGGCGACCGATGCGACGCGCGAGTTCGCCGTAGGAAATCGTCTTGCCGCAGGGAATGTCGCGCAGGGCGCGCCACACCTCGCGCTGAAATTTCGTGCCCGCAGTCTTCACTGGCAATTTGTCGATGGCTTTCAGGTCGCCCGCGAAATACTGGGTGATCGCCTCGGAGAGGCCATGCGGATTGCGCGCTTCCGTCAGCGCGAAACCGTTTTTACCGTAGTGACGGCCGAGCGCGCGATGCATCCCGTCTTCGTAATCCGCGAAATACAACGCCCGCAGATTTCCCTCCTGATCGGCCACCACGAACATCGGGCCCACCGGCGTCTCGATGCGATCGACTAAAAGCTGCAGCGCGTCACTCATCCGCGCTCCTCACCGGAATACTCGCCGGGCCGGTGAGCGGGACACTCAGCGGCACACTTAGCGGCCCATCGGCCGCCCACAAATGCTGCGCCGCGTAAGCCCGCCAGGGCCTCCACGATTCGGCGCGGGTCAACAAGCCAGCCGATGTCGGCCGCGTGCCATCGATTTTTTCCGCGCCGCGCAATAATCCGATGTCGGTCGCCGGAAACGCGTCGGTTTCGCGCAGCGCGCGCAACGCGATATATTGCGCCGTCCATTCGCCCACGCCGCGAATCGACCGCAGCCGCCCGATCGCTTCTTCGATCGTCCCAAACGGACGAAACAAATTCGGCTCGGCCACCACCGCTTCGGCCAACGCCTTCAGGCAAGCCAATCTCGCGCCCGGCATGCCCAGCCCAATCGATTTCGCCGCGGCCAGGCGTTTCGCCGAGGGAAATACGTGGGTCAATTCCGGATGCACGCGCTCGCTCGCCGGCGACTCGGCGCGCCGTGCAGCGCCACCAATTGCCCCGCTAGCCTGCGCGCCGCGGTCACGCTGATCTGTTGCCCCAGAATCGCGCGCACCGCCAGCTCGAAACCATCCCACCCTCCGGGCGCGCGCAATCCCGGACGCTGCGCTACCAGCGGCGCCAGCACCGGATCGCGCGAAAGATGCTCGTCGATGGTTTCGATGTCCGCGCCCAGGTCAAAAAGCCGTCGCACGCGAGTGACAATCGCCGGCAGCGATTGCACGTTGGGAAAGCGAATGGTCACGCCCAGGCTTTGCCGTTTCGGTTCGTGCCGCACTTCCACGCTGCCGCTGAATCCGTCCACTTCCACGGTGCGCCGGTAAATCCCATCCGCCACATTTTCCACGCCGGGAATTGCGCGCACTTGTAGATGATGCAGAATCGCATCCCAGTCATACGGCGGCCGGTAACGCAGCCGCAGCGTCACTCCAGCCTGTGCGCTGGCAGTTCCCCCGCCCGCAGCTTTGCGCCGCAGCGCGCTAGGCGGACGCCGGAACAGTTCGTGAAATACTTCGTTGAATCGCCGCACGCTGCCAAATCCCGCGGCCATGGCGATTTCGGTCATC
This sequence comes from uncultured Acidobacteriota bacterium, assembly GCA_963711325.1. Taxonomy (GTDB): domain Bacteria; phylum Acidobacteriota; class Terriglobia; order Acidiferrales; family UBA7541; genus Palsa-295. The sequence continues at coordinate 361,492 of CAVQDR010000004.1, forward strand.
GGCATCCGCGTTTCGTGAATCAGCTGCTTGGCGAAAAGGACGCGCCGCGTTTGGGCCACGGCCACCGGCGAAGCGCCCAGATGCTGCAAAAATAATCGCCGAAGCTGGCGTTCGCCCAGCCCTAGCCGGTCGGCCAGCGTTTCCACGCTGGCTCCGTCGCCGTCCAGCGCGCCGTCGCTGATCAAAGCTAGCGCCCGCGAAACCGTATTCGAAGTTCCGCGCCACGAAGCCATCTCCGGCGCCGTCTCTGGCCGGCAAATCAAGCAAGGACGAAACCCCGCCTCCTGCGCCGCCGCAGCCGAACCAAAAAACCGGCAATTCTCAAATTTCGCCGCACGCGCCGGGCACACCGGCCGGCAGTAGATCCCGGTAGACGTCACGCCCACGAAGATCAAACCGTCGAAACGCGCGTCATGGCTGCGCAATGCGCGGTAGCAAACCTCTTTGTCCGGCAGCTCCATAAGGTAATTTTCTCACGCCCGACCGCGCCCGACTCGCGGTTTTCGGACCTGCTCATCGGCGCTGACCGTCCAGCTCGTCGGAGCCTCGTCAGGGCCCGCTGTCCCCGCGCATTGACTTGCACTCTCGCGCTATGATACCCATTACGTTCCTTCGGCGAAGGGTTTCCCCTATTCGATGGCGGCCAACACACAACGGATCGAAGTCACGCTCGAGACTCTCTTAGAGAGCGTAGACCTCGCAGAAAGCATTACCATGCGTATTGCCGAAGCCGCCGGATTTCCCGACGAGGAAATCCATAAAATCGGCATGGCCGTCCGCGAAGGCGTGATCAACGCCTACAATTACGGCAACCAGCAGGACCGCCAGAAGAAAATCCTGATGACCGTGGAACTCGCCCCCGAGACCATGGTGGTTAAGGTCATCGATCAGGGCCAGGGTTTTGAACTGACCGAGATTCCCGACCCGCTGGCCGAAGAAAACCTCCTGCGCACCTCCGGCCGCGGCCTGTTCCTGATGCGCGCTTTTATGGACGAATTCAGGGTCGAACGCAGCCCCGAGGGCGGCGCCCAGCTTGTGATGATCAAGAAACTACCGCACGTACTTTCCGACAACGGCGTACACCAACAAGAGTAGAATTGAGTTAGCGAGGTTCCCGTGGCACTTCAAGGCACATGCCGTCAAATCGGCGAAGTATCGATTGTGGATCTCAGCGGGAAAATTACGCTGGGCGAAGGCAGCGCCACTCTGCGCAAGACCATCCGCGAGCTGGCGGACGGTGGCCAGAAGAAAATCGTCCTAAACCTTTCCGACGTCGATTATATCGATAGCTCCGGCATCGGCGAGCTGGTCAGCGGATTCACCACCGTGCGCAGCGTCGGCGGGGAATTGAAGCTGCTGCATCTCACCAAGCGCGTCCACGACATCCTGCAGATCACGCGCCTGTTCACCGTATTCGACGTGCAAAACGACGAAGGCAACGCCGTCCGCAGCTTCAAGCCCTAGGCTCACACTCCGGTCTCGGCTTCCTGGGAACTCAAATCCCACCGTCTGCCGGGACCTGCTTCCTATGCCCAAGACTCTTCTTCCGATTCACGACATTGCCCGCAAGCTGGACATCCCCGACCAATATTTCGAACAGCTCGGCCCCTACACCGCCAAAATAAAACTGGAACTCCTCGCCGACCCCGCGCTCAAGCGCCGGGGAAAGCTGATCCTGGTCACCGCCACCAACCCCACCACTTCCGGCGAAGGCAAGACCGTTACCGCCATCGCCCTGACCCAGGCGCTCGCGCTGCTCGGCAAAAAAGTCGTCATCACTTCGCGCGAGCCTTCACTGGGTCCGGTGTTCGGCATGAAAGGCGGCGCGGCCGGCGGTGGGGTGTCTAAAATCGAGCCCGCCGAAAAAATTAACCTCCACTTCACCGGAGATTTTCACGCCATCTCTTCGGCCCACAATCTGCTGGCCGCGTTGATCGACGCACACCTCTTCCACGGCAATGATTTGAATCTGGATCCTGATCGCATTGCCTGGCCTCGCGCCATGGATATGAATGACCGCGCGCTGCGCCGCATTGCCGTTTCGCTCGACGGCAAGAAGGACGGCGGCGGCCGCAAAACCGGATTCGTAATTACCGCGGCGTCCGAAATGATGGCCATCGTGGCTTTAGCCAGCGACCGCCAAGATCTGCGCCGGCGCTTGGATGCGATCGTCATTGGAGTCACTCGCGCCGGAAAACCGGTCACCGCCAAGGATCTGGGCGCCACCGGTGGAATGATGGCGCTGCTGACCGAAGCCATCCTCCCCAACCTGGCGCAGACTACCGACGGCACCCCCGCCTTCGTGCATGCCGGACCGTTCGCCAATATCGCGCACGGAACCAGCAGCGTCATCTCGCAGCAAATGGCCCTGCGCCTCGCCGACTATGTGATCAATGAAGTCGGCTTCGGCTCCGACCTGGGTGCGGAAAAATACTTCGATGTGGTTATGCCGCAGTCCGGGATCACGCCCGCCGCAGCCGTCCTGGTCACTACGGTGCAGAGCATGAGAAATCAGGGCGCGGGCGATTTCGAACGCGGTCTGCCGAACCTCGGCAGGCATATTGAAAATCTTAAGGGGTTCGGAATTCCGGTCATCGCGGCCATCAATCGCTTTCCGACCGACTCCGATGCGGATCTGAAACGCTTAGTGGCGTACTGCGCCGAGCGCGGCGTAGCCAGCGCTTTGTCCGAAGGTTTCGCCAGGGGCGGAGCCGGCGCTAAAGAACTTGCTGAAGTGGTGGTGCGTGCCATAGATCAAAATCCCGCGCCGCAGGTGCGGCCGGTCTACGCCCTCGCTGAACCTCTGCAGGAAAAAATCGCCAAAGTCGCACGGGAAATTTACGGTGCCGACGGCGTCAGCTTCAGCCCCGCAGCCCAGGCCAAACTTGAACAATTCACCGCCTGGGGTTATGGAAAACTTCCGGTGTGCATCGCCAAAACCCAATATTCCTTGTCCGATAATCCGAAGCTCCTCGGCGCCCCGACGGGCTGGACGCTGAACATCACCGACGCCTCGCTATCCGCCGGCGCCGGATTTGTCGTAGCCATCTCCGGCAACATGATGCTCATGCCCGGACTCCCCAAAGTCTCGCGCGCCGCATCCATCGACGTGGACGATTCCGGCCAAATCATTGGAGTGTAACGGGTGAGTCGCGGGCCCGTCCGGGCACCGGCCGTGGCCATTTGTGTTACTATTTTTCCAGCTGGATTTCATTGAGGTGAGCCGTTGTCCGAGCACATTTCCCGGAAAGACCTGAAAACTGACGAAGTTCGCGACACGCTGGCCAAAGGCGCCGACGCCGTCCTGTCGCACCAGACCCTCACAATTTATATTTTGATTGCCGCGCTGGCCATCGGCCTGGCTGTGTTTGGTTTCAAAACCTACACCGAGCGCCAGACCATCAAGGCCGCCGCGCTTTACGATGACGCCATGAAAGTTTTCAGCGCCCGCGTTCTGGCGCCCGGCGAACCCTCGCAGCCCGGTGAAATCACTTTCACCGACGAAAAGACCAAGTTCACCCAGGCCGCCGACAAATTTACGAATCTGGCGAAATTGTACCCGCGCACCCGTCCCGGCCAGCTGGCCGAATATTACGTGGGCCTCAGCGACGAACGCCTGGGCAAAACCGACGATGCCAAAAAATCACTACAAAGCCTCGCGGATGGCAGCGACTACGACCTCGCGGCCATGGCTCGTTTCGAATTGGCCCAGATGCATGACCGCAGCGGACAGAGCGACGAAGCCGTCAAGATTTATAATGACTTGATCGCCAAGCCGTCGGTCCTGGTTCCCAAGCCGGTCGTGATGTTGACGCTGGCCGAGCATTACAGCGCGAAAAACAATGCCGCCGAAGCGTCGAAGCTCTACGCCCAGATCAAATCCGAATATCCCGATACGCCCATCGCGCAGCAGGCCGATCAAGCTTTGAGCCAGCTGCCCGGCAAATCCTAAACAAAATTCTGTGGAAAGTTTCAGAGCGCGTCCGGCGCTAGACGCCGGATTTTCGCTTGCCCGGTTTTTTCGCCGGCGCGACGAGCGCGTAACTTCCTCTAACCAGTTCCCAGATTTCATTCCAGTCGAGTTCAGCAGCGTAGACCCGTAGCGTCACCCAGCCATGCCTGCCAATGTACGGCGTGCGGAAAAAACGGGGATCGTCCAGAAAAACGCCCTGCAGCAATTTTCCCACGTTGACGCAAATTCCCAGCTCGCCCTTATATTCCTCGAGCACCGCGAACATTTTATTGGCTACCCGAAAGTTAGGATGGCCAAACGTGACCGTCTCGGTCGTGTCCGGTAAAGCCACGCAGATTTTTCGCAGCCGCTTCAGGATCGCGTCTTCGGAAAGCATTCGGCGATGATAGCAGCGCCCGCCGCCAAATTCTCCGCCGCAGAAAACCATCCGCCGCCCGCGCCAAACGCACTAAGATGTACTCCGGTCATGCTCGCACCCTACGCCATGGATGTCCGCCACTCGCGCGGCCGCCGCTATCCCGAACCGCAGCACTCTTATCGCAACGATTACGCGCGCGACCGCGACCGCGTGGTCCATTCCCGCGCTTTCCGCCGCCTGGAAGCGAAAACGCAAGTCTTCACCACCCGCTTCTCCGATCATTTTCGCAATCGCCTGACCCACACGCTCGAAGTCGCCCAAATCGCCCGCACCGTCGCCGCCAGCCTGCACCTCAACTCCGATCTCACCGAAGCGCTCACCCTGGTCCACGACATCGGCCATCCGCCCTTCGGCCACGCCGGAGAAAAACAACTCGACCTGCGCATGCGCGAATTTGGCGAGCGCTTCAATCACAATCTGCACGCGCTCTACATCGTCGAGCATTTCGAGCAGCGCTATCTTGATTTTCCAGGGCTTAATCTCACTTTCGAAGTCCGCGAAGGCATCATCAAACATTCCCGCGATTACACCGCCGCCGAGCATCCCGAGCTGGCCGAATATCTGCTCGACCAGCGCCCGCCGCTCGAAGCGCAACTCATCGACCTGGTCGACGAAATCGCCTACAACACCGCCGACCTCGACGACGGCTTCGAAGCGCACCTGGTGCGCCTCCAACAGTTGCGCGAAGAAGTCCCGCTCTTCGACTCCGTCTACCGCGAAATCGACCGCCGCTATCCCGACGGCAAGCCTAAGCTGAAATTCAACGAAGCCCTGAAGCAGATCCTCGATCGCCTGGCCACCGACTTGATCGACAACACTCGCCGCCAGGTAGAGGACGCGCACGTGCAAACCGTCGACGACGTTCGCCGCCACGCCCGCCGCTTAGTCGCGTTCTCTCCCGAAGTCGCCCAGCAAAACGGCGCGCTGAAACGTTTTCTCTTCGCCCGCCTCTATTCCGACCCAGCCATCGCCGAGGACCGCGACCGTTCCGTCGCCGCGCTCGATTCGCTTTTCACTTTTTTTCTCGAGCATCCCGAACGCATGCCCGCCCAATACGCCGAACAGGCCCAGCGCCAGCCCCGCCATCGCGTGGTCTGCGAGTACATCGCCGGCATGACCGACCACTACCTGCTCCGCCAGCGCCGCGAACTCCTCGGCGCCAGCGCCTAGCAAGCCGCACCCAGCGTAATTTCGTCATTGCTCGTTTAGTGTCATCGAAGCGAGCCGCATCCCGCGTTCCTTGACAACGCGCAACACCGACCTATAATTGAAATTGTTCCGGAAAAAAGAGGCCACATGTTTTTGGATGTTAACGAACTCGCCGTACGGAAGGCCCGCATCCGGAAGAGCTATCTTCCGGGTACGCTGGACTTTCATTCCGGCGAGTTCCATCAGGTAGAACCGCTCGAGGTCCGCGCGACCGCCGAGCTGGTCGAAGGGCAGATCCGCATCTACGGGAACCTGCATACCCGGGTGGAAATGGTCTGCGCCCGCTGCCTCGATACCGTGGTCGAAGAAATCAGCCGCGATTTCGACCTGTTCTACAAGCCGATGACCTCGGTCGCCGCTGACGATGAATACCATCTCAATCTCGACGACACCGAAGTCGCCTTTTTCGAAGGCGACGGCTTGTTCCTGGCCGACATTCTGGCCGAGCAGGTTTTGCTCGCCCTGCCCATGAAAGTCATCTGCCGCAGCGATTGCCGTGGCTTGTGCGCGCACTGCGGCGCCAATCTGAATAACGAAGAGTGTCGCTGCGAGAAGCACGCATCCGACCCTCGCCTGGCCCCCTTGGCCCGGCTCAAGCAGGACTGGTTCAAAAAGCAATAAAACGGTACACTTATCCCTTGTGTTCGGGCCTATTCTGACCGGCCTGTCAAATTTAGGAGCTTTACAATGCCCAATCCAAAACGACGTCACTCTCATGCGCGCAAGAACAAGCGTCGTGCACACGATTTCCTTACGCCTCTCTCCCTGGCCACCTGCTCCAACTGCCACGAGAAGAAGCTGCCTCACAATGCGTGCCCTCACTGCGGGTTCTACAATGGCCGCGAAGTGATTGACGTTTCGCGCAAGACAGCCTAGATTTCCATCGCGTACATTTCCCCAACTGGTGCCCATTTGGTTTCTAGTGGTGTATAGATGACCACCATCGCTCTCGATGCTATGGGTGGCGACCATGCTCCGCGTGCGGAAGTCGAAGGCGCCATTCTGGCCGCCCGCGAACTCGGCGTGCGCATCCTTTTGGTCGGCATCGAAGCGACGGTCAAGCAGGAACTCGCGCGCCACCGCATCGCCCGCGGGCTTCCCATCGAAGTGGTTAACGCCACCGAAGTCATCACCATGACCGATTCGCCTTCGCACGCCTTTCGGCGCAAGAAGGAAAGTTCGGTGCACGTCGCCGCGCGGCTGGTAAAAGATGGCCAGGCCGAAGCCATGGTCAGCATGGGCAATACTGGCGCGGTCATGACCGTCGCGCGTTTTATTCTCGGCACGCTCGCCGCCGTCGATCGTCCGGCGCTCGCCGCGGCCTTTCCCAACATGAAGGAAAGAGTCTCGGTCATTCTGGATGTCGGCGCCAACGTCGACTCCAAGCCGGAGCAGATCGAACAGTTCGCCATCATGGGCGAAATTTATTACCGTACCATCTGGGGAGCCAAGCGCCCGCGCGTCGCGCTGCTTTCCATCGGCGAAGAAGAAATGAAGGGCAACGACCTTGTGCGGGAAGCCGCCGCTCGCATCAAGCCGCTGCACCTGAATTTCGTCGGCAACGTGGAAGGCCGCGACGTTTTCCGCGGCGATGTCGACGTCATCGTCTGCGACGGCTTCATCGGCAACATCGTGCTGAAAACCAGCGAAGGTCTGGTCGAACACATCGGCGGCATGTTGAAGAAGGCCATCAAGAGCAGTCTGCGTTCGCAAGTCGGCTACGTCTTGTCCAAGGAAGCTTTCGACAGTTTTCGCAAGCGCACCGATTCGTCGGAATACGGCGGCGCGCCGCTGCTGGGCGTGAACGGCATCACCATCATCGGCCACGGCCGTTCCAACGGCCTCGGCGTCAAGAACGCCATTCGCGTGGCCAGCGAGCTGTGCCGCACCCGCTTCAACCAGAAAATCGAACAGGAGCTTGCTGCTTCCGCCGCTGCTGTCCGCACCTGAACACGGCCATCGGAAAGTTTCGCGAAAATAATTTATGGGCAAACTTGCGTTTTTGTTTCCGGGCCAGGCCTCGCAGTATTCCGGCATGGGCCGCGACCTGGCTGACAATTATCCCGAAGCCAAAGGTGTCTTCGAAGAGGCCGACGAAGCCCTCGGTTTCTCCATCTCCAAAATCTGTTTCGAAGGCACCGAAGACCAGCTGAAGCTCACCGAAAATACTCAGCCCGCGATTCTCACCGTCTCCACCGCGGCCTATCGCACGCTGGCCAAGCAGGGCATCACTCCTGATTTCGTCGCCGGCCACAGCCTAGGCGAATATTCCGCGCTGGTCGCGGCCGGCGGTCTCGATTTCGCATCCGCCGTGAAACTCGTTCGCGCCCGCGGCTGCTACATGCAGGAAGCCGTCCCATCCGGCGAAGGCGCCATGGCTGCGGTCCTGGGCATGTCTCCTGGCGACGTCGCCGAAGTCTGCAAAAAAGCCGCCGATGGCGAAGTCCTCTCCCCCGCCAATCTGAATTCACCGGAACAGACCGTAATTTCCGGCGCTGCCGCGGCCGTCAAACGCGCCGTCGAAATCGCTTCGCAATCCGGCGCCAAACGCGCCGTGATTCTGCCCGTCTCCGCGCCGTTCCACTGCGCCATGATGATGCCGGCGCAGAAGCGCCTCGAAGCCGATTTGAAAGCCGCGCGCTTCACCGCGCTGAAATTTCCGCTGATCACCAACGTCGACGCCGAAGCCATCGTCACCGGCGAAGAAGCCCGCGACGCGCTGATTCGCCAGGTCACCTCGCCGGTGCGCTGGCTCGATTCCATTCACGAAATGATTGAAGCCGGCGTAAACGTTTTCGTCGAAGTCGGCCCGGGCAAAGTTCTGACTGGCCTGCTCCGCCAGATCGATCGCGGTGTCCGTGTCTTCAACGTCGAAGATTCCGCCAGCCTGAAAATCACGCTGGAAAAAATCGCCCAGGCCCGCACCGAAACCCGCGAGGCCTAGATTTGGATAATGTCCGCCGACCAAGTGGTTGGATTCGACGGGCGCAGATTCGCGCTATCGAACGGAATGGCGACATCTACAAAATGACTGTCATCCCGAGCGCAGCGAGGGATCTGCTTTTCACGCTCCCGAACCCACGCTCAATCGCGAAGACCATCGTCAGCAGCGGGCGCGTTGCGCCAGGGCACGGCTTTAGCCGCTGAGGGAAGTCTTACAGCACCAAGCCGTAAGCCTAAAGCAACAGAGGGGCTTTAGCCCCTGAAGCCGCGCCGTTGAATTCTTACAAGGGACCTAAATGTTTTCACTGAAAGACAAAATCGCACTAATCACCGGCGCCTCGCAGGGCATCGGCCGCGCCACCGCCCTCGCCCTCGCCGCGTCCGGCGCCAAAGTCGCCGTAGCCGCCCGCAACACCGAAAAACTCGCCACGCTCGTCGCCGAAATCGAAGCCGCCGGCGGCGAAGCCCTCGCCGTTCCCATGGACGTCGCCGACGCCGCGCAAATCAAAACCGGCTTCCAGCAGGTCCTCGCGAAATTCGCCAAGCTCGACATCCTGGTCAACAACGCCGCCATCACCCGCGACACGCTCGCCCTGCGCATGAAACTCGAAGATTGGGACGCCGTGATTCGCACCAACCTCACCGGCGCGCATCTCTGCACCCAACAGGCGCTCGGCGCCATGCTCAAGCAGCGCTCCGGCCGCATCATCAATATCAGCTCGGTCGTAGCCCAAACCGGCAACGCCGGCCAGTCGAATTACGTCGCCTCCAAAGCCGGCCTGATCGGCCTCACTCGCGCCATCGCCGTCGAAGTCGCTTCGCGCAGCATCACCGTGAACGCCGTCGCGCCCGGCTTCGTCGAATCGCCCATGACCGACCCGCTGTCGCAGGAAATCAAAGACAAAATGAAATCGATGATCCCGCTCGGCCGTTTCGGCCTCGACCGCGACGTCGCCGCCGCCGTCGTCTTCCTCGCCAGCGACGAAGCCGGCTACATCACCGGCCAAGTCCTCGACGTCAACGGCGGCATGTACATGGGGTAAGTGCATCTGGGTCAGCGTGATTGAATCAAACGAGTTTACTGATGAGCGTGCATTGTTGCGAACGGATGGATGCAGACTTCGACCAAAGGTGCGACCAACACCCCGATCGAAATGATTGTCCGGATTCTTTGATTGGGATGGTCAGGGGCGGATACGGAATTATTGTTCACGACGGTGGATCGTCGGTTGTCGAGGTTCACTTCTGTCCGTGGTGCGGCAAAAAGCTGCCGCGAATACGGGTTTTTAGTTCGGCCGATGATCCGAACTAATGCGCTTGAAATCCGCATGAAAAGTTGACCGCGCATTGCGCGGCGCATAGAATAATGCGGTTGTCTTGGGGACGCTTGACTTGCCTGCTGTGCGGCCCGTAACGTTCAGATCGCAGATACCGGAGGAACTACCAGAATGGCCAGCGTCGAAGAACGCGTGAAGCAGATTATCGTGGAGCAGCTCGGTGTGGACGAAGGCGAAGTGACCCCGACCGCGTCGTTTGTCGACGACCTGGGCGCCGACTCGCTCGATACGGTCGAGCTGGTCATGGCCTTCGAGGAAAATTTCGGCATCGAGATTCCCGACGAGGACGCCGAAAAAATCGCCACCGTGAAAGACGCCGTCGACTACATCGAGAAACACGCCAAGGGCACCAAGTAAAGTCCGAAGCACGCCGCATTTTTTTTATTGCCGCGGCACAAAAATCTGCGCGCGCGGTGCAGCGCGAGTGGTGGTAGCAGTTGACTTTTAGGGGGTCGGAGCTTTAGCTCCGACATTACCCGCCAGCACAAGATGGGGCTTCAGCCCCTGAGGAAAAAGCTGTTATTTGCGCCAGCGAAGCTGGCTCGTAATCAGGAATCGAGGAAGTTCTCCAAGTCATCCAATCCCCAATGGCGAATCAACCTTTAAATCGGCGCGTAGTCGTCACCGGCGTAGGCTTGGTCTGCGGCTTGGGCATCGGCACCGAAGAAGTCTGGAAGAATCTGCTCGCGGCCAAAAGCGGCATCGGTCCGATCACCCACTTCGATCCCACCGGATTCGATTGCCGCATCGCCGGAGAAGTGAAGGGCTTTGAGCCGCTCAACTGGCTCGAGAAAAAAGAATTGAAGAAGACCGGCCGCTTCATTCAGCTGGCGCTCGCCGCCTCGGATTTCGCCATGAAGCAGGCCGAGCTGATCGTCACTCCGGAAATTGCCGATTCCACCGGCGTCTATATCGGCTCCGGCATCGGCGGGTTCGACGTCATCGAACGCGAACACTCCAAATATCTCGCCGGCGGCCCCGGAAAAATTTCGCCGTTTTTTATTCCGGCCACCATCGTCAATCTTGCTTCCGGCCACGTTTCGATTCGCTACGGCGCCAAGGGCCCCAATTCCGCCACCGCCACGGCCTGCTCCGCTTCGGCGCACGCTATCGGAGACGCCTACAAAATTATCGAGCGCGGTGCAGCGGACATCATGATTACCGGCGGCACTGAAGCCGCCATCACGCCCATGAGCGTCGGCGGTTTCGCCGCCATGCGCGCCCTTTCCACCCGCAATGACGATCCCACCCACGCCAGCCGCCCATTTGACGCCGACCGCGACGGCTTCATCGTCGGCGAAGGCGCCGGCGTAGTGATTCTCGAAGCCCTCGAAGTCGCGCAGAAACGCGGCGCAAAAATTCTCGCGGAAATTGTCGGCTACGGCATGTCCGGCGATGCCTATCACATCACTCAACCCGCCGAAGGCGGCGACGGCGGCTATCGCGTTTCCAACGCGGCCCTGAAAGACGCCGGAATTACCGCCGACGACGTCAGTTACGTCAACGCCCACGGCACCTCCACGCCCATCGGCGACGCCATCGAAACTGCCGCGCTCAAGCGCGTCTTCGGCGACCGCGCCAAAAAAGTTCCAATCAGCTCTACCAAATCCATGACCGGCCACTTGCTCGGCGGCGCCGGCGGCCTCGAAGCCGGCATCAGCATCCTGGCCCTGCGCGACCAGATCATGCCGCCCACCGCCAACTACGAGAAGCCCGACCCGGCCTGCGACCTCGACTACATCCCCAACGTCGCCCGCCAAGCCGAAGTCACCTACGTCCTAAGCAACAGCTTCGGCTTCGGCGGCACCAACGCCTCCCTAATCTTCAAACGCTGGACTGAATAATCAGTCGACACGGGTGCGGCCCCCAACCACAAAAATTGTCATCCTGAGCGCAGCGAAGGATCTGCTTCCAACGCCTTTGGCGGTTTGAGGTCTCCGGCGTTAGGCGTTTCCGCTCCGAGCACATCGTCGCCGCGGATTTAAAAAGCGCCTTATGCCCGCATCCCGCCTGAACGTCGATCAAGCGCTGCGTCCTCGCAGCAGGGGCGCCGCGGTCACCGTGAGCGTCAAAATTGACTGCAGTACCAGAGCCGCCCCAATCACCATCACGAAGCCCTCGAAATGCGTTCGCTGAAAATTTCCGACGATCGCCGAGGCGCCGGTGTACGCAGCGAACACCGCACCCACCGTTACAATCCATCGCCCCGCACCCCGTAGGAGTCCAAACACGAAAGCCAGCGTAAGTAGGGACTGCGCCACGAGCGCCAAATCGAGCAGCGCACGCGCTTCGTATCCGTTGTGTCTCAACGCGCCTTCCATCACGCACAGCCAGACCCCAGCCAGCGCCGTGAATCCGCATAGCGTCGCCAGCAACCTCCGCCAAAGGGAATTCGATCCTCCAATCATTGATGCCTCCCAATGTACTTTATATTACAAAGTACATTACAATGTCAAGGGTCGGTCCCAACTCTGATCGCCCGCAGCGTTCCGTTGCAGCTCGTTCCGTCCTGCCTCAAAAAAGCTTGTCATCCTTGAAGCGTAGCGAGGGATCACCTTGCCGTGCGAATCGCCCTCCGCCAGAATTCGAACTACCTTCGTCGCTGACCTCGTCGGGGCAAGTCTTTAGCCGGGCTTCCCCGCTGCCCATATCGCGAATCCCCGAGTCGTCCGGCGAGTAAGTCACGCCCAGCCCACTTTGGAGTGCGGCGGCTCGCCGCCGCTTTTGCTACGCCGCCCACACCACCCGAACCATCTCGCCTCGCCGCCGATCACCCCGCCGCCTCCGCGTCATCCTGAGAAGCGCTTTTCGCGACGAAGGATCTCATCCATGCTCCCGCGCCCAACTCGATACCACGAAGCTCGGCAACGCTTCGAAGGGCGGAGCTTCAGCCTCTGAAGCCAAGGTTGAACGCTCGCGACTGCCACTCGATCGTCTTCGCAGAACAAAAAAACTGTCATCCCGAGCGCTGCGAGGGATCTGCTTCTTCCGCTCGCGCGCCAAAACCACTCGCGAAGGAAATCGCCCCAACGTCGCCCGTTCTTCGTCAGGGCACGGCTTCAGCCGTGCCGTTAATCGAGAAAGGAAGCCCGGCTTTAGCCGCTGAGGGAATTTCTCCGCGCAGCTCCGCCCAAATCCCACCTCACCCCGCTTTTGGTCCGCCGCCCAAAATGATATAAACTAACACTTTGCATTTATCCCGTTTAACGCTTCGTATACACTCGCGCCGGAGGCCATCTTGAAGATCGGAGTTTGCGTAAAACAAGTCCCTGCCAAGGATGCGCCCCTCGCCATCGTCGAAGGCGGCGCCTGGATTCGCGAATCGGACATCGGCTTTGAAACCAACGAGCCCGACGGTTTCGCCCTCGAAGAAGCCCTGCGCCTGAAAGAAAAACACGGCGGGGAAGTGGTCGCGATTTCCATGGGCCCCGAACGCGCCAAGCAAACCATCAAGGAAGCTCTGGCCAAGGGCGCCGACCGCGGCATTCACATCGCCGACAACGAATTTTTCAAGCTCGATCCGCTCGGCTCTGCGAAATCTCTCGCCGCCGCGCTGAAAGACGAAAATTTCGATCTGATCCTCACCGGCCTGCAGAGCGACGACCAAGGCTTCGGCCAGACCGGCGTGCTGCTCGCCGAACTTCTCGGCCGCCCGCACGCCACCATCATCATGGCCATCGAAGTCGTCGGCGATCACATGAAGCTCAAACGCGAACTCGAAGCCGGCTGGTTTCAACACGTCGAACTTCCGCTGCCCGCGGTGCTTTCGATCCAGTCCGGCATCAACAAGCCGCGCTACGCCACGCTGAAAGGCATCATGGCCGCCAAGAAAAAAGAAATCGCCGATGGTCGACCGCGCCTCGCTCGGCGTTCCCGACGCCCCCACCCAGCGTGTCGAACGCATCTACGTGCCGCAGAAAACCAAGAAAACCGAATTCATCACCGGCCAGCCCAAGGAAATCGCCGCCAAGCTCATCGAAAAATTGCGCCACGAAGCGCGGGTGCTCTAATGAAAATCCTACTGATCACCGAACAACGCGAAGGGAAGTGGAACGGCGTCAGCTTCGAAACTCTGGCCGCCGCGCAACAGATCGTCCAGCACACCAAGGGCTCGCTGACCGGTGTCGTCATCGGCAAAGGCGTCGCGCCTCTCGCCGACCAGCTCGCCGGATACCAACTCGACGAAGTTTTGCTCGTCGAACACGACCTGCTCGATAAATACACGCCAGACGGCTATTCGCTGGCCCTAAAACAGGTCATCGAATCGACGAAACCAGACCTCGTGTTGCTGCCGCACACCTATCAGGTTCGCGACTTCGCGCCCAAGCTCGCCGCCTCGATGAACAAAGGCATGATCGGCGACTGCATCGACTACCGCTACGAAAACGGAAAATTAATCTTCGTCCGCCAGATGTTTCAGGGCCGCACTTCCGCCGACGTGGTCTTCGCCGGCGAAGGTCCTTGGATCGCTTCCTTCCAGGCCAGCGCCTTCCGCGCCGATCTCGCCGCCAAACACGCCGGCGGCAAAGCTCCGGTAAAATCCGTCGCGGTGGAATTGAAACCCGAACAAATCCGCACCAAGCCGCTCGAGCTTTTCCGCGAAGCCAAGCAGGCCGTCGACCTCACCGCCGCGCCGATTCTGGTTTCCGTCGGCCGCGGCATCAAAGCTCCCGAAAATATCGCGCTGGCCGAAAGACTGGCCAAAGCCATGCACGGCGAAATTTGCGCCTCGCGTCCCATCTGCGACGAAGGTTGGCTGCCCATGGACCGCCAGATCGGCAGCTCGGGCCAGACCGTCGCGCCCAAACTCTATCTCGCGCTCGGCATCAGCGGCGCCATTCAACACGTCGTCGGCATGAAAGGCGCCCGCACCATCGCCGCCATCAACAAAGATCAAAACGCGCCGATTTTTGAAATCGCCGATTACGGCATCGTCGGCGATCTTTTTGAAATCGTTCCGGCGTTGATCGAAGAATTCGAAAAGTCAGTAATCAGAACCGTAAGTTTTCACTTGGACCATGGCCATCGAACGCGAACAGCTCGAAGCAGATGTTCTAATCGTCGGCGCCGGACCAGGCGGCCTGGCCTGCGCCCTCCATCTCGCCGATCTTTTCGAAAAGCACACCGCCGCGAATAAATCTCCCGCGCTTTCCGCCGAAAATATCTACGTCCTGGAAAAAGGCCGCGAAGTCGGCGCCCATCAGCTTTCCGGCGCCATCATGGACCCCCGCGCCCTGCGCGAATTGATTCCCGATTTCGAAAAAACCGCGCCGCTCGATACGCCCGTCACCGGCGACGCCGTCTACTACTTCACCGAAAACGATTCGTTCAAACTGCCCATCACCCCTCCGCCGCTGCAGAATCACGGCAATTACGTCGTCTCGGTCAGCAAACTGGTGAAATGGCTCGGCGGCCTGGTCGAAAAAAAAGGCATCAACCTTTTCACCCAGTTCGCCGGCCGGGAATTGATTTACGAAAAAGACGGCATCGCCGGCGTCATCACCGAAGACAAGGGCGTCGACAAGAACGGCAAGCCCAAAGACAATTTCACTCCCGGCTACGAACTTCGCGCCAAAGTCACGGTCCTCGCCGAAGGCTCCCGCGGCTCGCTGACCAAGGAAATGGTCAACAAGCTGCGCCTCGACGGTTTGAATCCGCAAATCTACGGCATCGGCATCAAGGAATTGTGGGACGTGCAGCCCGGCCGCATCGAAACCGGATTCGTCGCGCATTCGCTGGGCTGGCCGCTCACCACCGACCTCTACGGCGGCGGCTGGATTTACGGCATGGCCAACAATCGCGTCTCGATCGGCATGGTCGTGGCCCTCGAATACAAGAACCCGCTCTTCGACCCGCACGAAGCGTTTCAGAAATTCAAAACGCATCCCACCGTGAAAAAAATTCTGGAGGGCGGCAAGCTGGTCCGCTACGGCGCGAAAACGGTGCCCTACGGCGGCTGGTATTCCATGCCGCGCAATTACGTCGATGGCGGCCTGATCGTCGGCGATTCCGCCAGCGTCCTGAATTCGCAGCGCCTCAAAGGCATTCACACCGCCATCAAAACCGGCATGCTCGCCGCCGAAACCATTTACGAAGCGCTCTGCAAGGGCGATACCTCGGCGCAAACGCTTTCCGCCTACAATAAAAAAATCGACCAGAGCTGGGTCAAAAAAGAATTGTGGGAAGTTCGCAATTTTCATCAAGCCTTCCACGACGGTCTGGTCCCCGGCCTGGTCCAATCCGGTTTCCAATTCGTTTCCGGCGGCCGCGGCCTCAGCGATCCGATGCACAGCGAGCCGGGCTACAAAGCCTACAAAAAACGCAATCGCGGCGGCGCGCATCTGGTCGATCAAAATTTCCGCTTCAAGGGCGACGGCAAGCTCACCTTCGACCGCCTCACCGACGTCTACCATTCCGGCACGCGCCATGAAGAAGATCAGCCCTGCCACCTGATCGTCCTCGAACCGAATATTTGCATCGATCGCTGCGTTCGCGAATACGGCAATCCCTGCCAGTATTTTTGTCCCGCTGCGGTCTACGAAATGGTTACCGAAAAAGGCGCGCCCAAACTCAAAATCAACGCCGCCAATTGCGTCCACTGCAAAACCTGCGACATCGCCGACCCCTACCAGATCATCAACTGGGTTCCGCCCGAAGGCGGAGGCGGCCCCAACTACGAAGGCATGTAGTTCGCACGCGCCGAAGCGCGGCCGCGCCACGCCGCAAAGCGCAAAGATGTCCGGTTCGATGAGAGCTGTTCCCACAAGCGGTCACTCTCGCCGCGTACCCGTCAACCGCGCGAAAATAACTCACATCAAATCTGAGATTTGAGATTTGCTCGCGACGGCGCGAATCGTGCTAATAAAATGCGCAAGCTTCCCGGGGGTACTTGAATGGGCGATTTCTGGCAGGACGTGAAGTTCGGTCTGCGCACGTTGCGGAAAAGTCCGGGGTTCGTGCTCGTCGCCCTGGCCACATTGGCTCTGGGCATCGGTGCCAACACCGCAATTTTCAGCGTGATCAATGGCGTCCTGCTGCGCCCGCTTCCGTATCCGAATCCCGGCCAATTGGTCAGCGTCTATACCATCCTGCCGGAGCAGCCCAAATTTTCCGTCTCCATCGCCGATTTCAAAGACTTCATGGACCGCCAGTCGGTCCTCTCCAGTGCCGCCCTCTACGCCCAGCGCGATTTGGACCTCACCACCAATGGAGTCCCCCAGCATCTTTCCGGCATGGGCGTCTCCAATGGATATTTCGAGACGCTGGGATATCGCCCTTCGCTGGGACGCGATTTTTCGCCGAGCGACGACACCAAAGGAAATAATCGCGTCGCCATTCTAAGCGACCGGCTCTGGCGTGAAAAATTTGACGCGGACCCCAACGTGGTCGGCCGCACCGCTAAACTTTCCGGCGAACTTTTCACCGTGATCGGCGTCATGCCTCCCGGCGTGCAGCACGTCGGCGGAAATTATCGCAGCGTGGGGCAGGGCGACACCGTGGACCTCTGGTGGGCCCTGCCGCTCTGGCCGGCCAAAACCGATGGCTGCGACCGCGGCTGCCATTATCTGAATATGATCGCCCGCCTTCGCTCGCAGGTCACCCTGGCTCAGGCCCAGGCTCAGATGACCCTGCTCGCCGCCAACATCGCCCACGAAAATCATATGGATCAGGACGATTTGCAGAATCGCGTCTCGCTCATTCCTCTGAAAGAAGACGTGGTCGGCCGCGCGCGCGAAATGCTGATCGTGGTCATGGGCGCGGTCGGCTTCCTCCTGCTGATCGCCTGCGTCAACGTCGCCAATTTGTCGCTGGCTCGCGCCGCCGGACGCCAACGGGAAATCGCTATGCGCACCGTCTTGGGCGCCAGCCGTTTTCGCATCGTTCGCCAGTTGCTGGCGGAAAGTTTGTTGCTGGCAGCGGCCGGATGCGCGCTCGGCGTATTGATCGCCAACTGGGGCATCACCGGGCTGCTCGCGCTCGCCCCGGATAAATTCCCCCGCGTCGCCGCGGTCCACCTCGACGCGCGCGTCCTCGCCTTCGCCGTCTTCGCCACACTCTTGACGGCGATTCTGTTCGGCCTGATCCCCGCGCTTTCGATTCCGCGAGTCGATGTGAACTCCACGCTGAAGGACGGCGATCGCGGCGCCACCGCTTCTGGTCACATGCGGCTGCGGAACGTGCTGGCGGTAGCAGAGATTGCCCTGGCTCTGGTGGTCTTGGTCGGCGCCGGATTGCTGGCGCGGACTTTTTACAATTTGCAGCGCGTCAACGCCGGATTCAGCGCGGACCACGTGCTGACCTTCGAACTGAACGTGCCGCAGGCCCGCTACGGCGACGATCCAAAATACATCGCCTTCTACCGCAGCCTGGTTTCGCGGCTGCAGGCGCTACCCGGTGTCGAGTCCGTTGGCGTTACCTCCGACTTGCCTTGGACCACCTATGACGAAAATCTCACGTTCGTCGTAGTTGGGCGCACCACGAAGGATGCCAATCAATCGCGATTCCATTTTGTTTCCCCCGAATATTTCCGCGCGGTCCGAGTCCCGCTCGTCACCGGCCGCTTCTTCGCGGAAACCGACGACGCGAAAGCCCCGCCCGTGCTGCTGGTGAATCAGGCGCTGGCCCAGAAATTCTTCCCCAACGGCGACGCGGTCGGCACCATGGTCACCACTTTCAACGATACCAAAATGCAAATCGTCGGCGTGGTGGGAGACGTGCGAGATACGCCCTCCAGCACCGAGGCCAAGCCGGCGATGTATTTTAATTCCTGGCAGCTGGCGGCCGGGGGCGAAGAATTCGTCGCGATCCGCACCAAAGGTGATACTCGCGCGTTGGCCGCGCAGGTCGCCGGAGAAGTCGCCGCGATCGATCCGGATTTGCCGGTGATGAAAGTTCGCGCACTCGAAGATGTCAGCGCCCTGGCCATTTCCGGCACGCGATTCACTTTGACGCTGGTCGGAATGTTCGGCGCGATTGCTTTAATCCTCGCGGCCGTCGGCGTCTTCGGAGTGATTTCCTACTCGGTGACCCAGCGCACCAACGAAATCGGCATACGCATGGCGCTCGGCGCTATGCAAAAAGACGTCCTGGCCATGATCGTCGGCCAGGGTTCGCGAATTGCCTTCGCCGGCATTTTTCTCGGCCTCGCCGCCGCGCTGCTGCTCACCCGCGGAATGCAAAGCCTGCTCTTCAACGTCAGCCCGTTCGACCCGCTGACGCTCGCCGCCGTCGCCGGCCTGCTCGTATTCGTCGCGCTGCTGGCCTGCTATCTGCCGGCTCGCCGCGCGGCCCAGGTTGATCCCATGGTCGCGCTTCGTCACGAATAGCGGACCACGAATAACTCGGCGCCTGAGATTTCACCGCGGCGGCGCGCGATTTAGCCTCAGTATTGTTTTGCTCCCGAATGCGGCTTGCGTGGCTCTGCGGAGTGGTGTTAACTTGCGCCGTTTGCATATGAACCGAGCGGCGCGCATCCTTGCGTCCCGCACCGGATTCGGGAGAGTCGATGGCGACAAAACAGTGGAGTTCAACGGCACCGCCGGCCGATTTCAAGCCGTATATCGCTGCCGAAGAAACTGTCGCTGAATTCAGCCTTCGCGCCGTAATCCTCGGTTCGCTCTTCGGCATCTTGTTCGGCGCCGTGTCGGTCTACGTCGGCCTGCGCGCCGGTCTCACTGTCTCCGCCTCCATCCCCATCGCCGTCCTTTCCATCAGCATCCTGCGCGCCTTCGGCCGCTCCACCATTCTCGAAAATAATATCGTGCAGACCACCGGCTCGGCCGGCGAATCCGTCGCCGCCGGAGTTATTTTCTCCATCCCCGCGCTGATCTTCCTCGGCTTCTCGCTCAACACTGAATACTGGCGCATCTTTTTCCTCGCACTAATGGGCGGATGGCTCGGAGTCCTCTTCATGATTCCGCTGCGCCGCCAGCTCATCGTCAAAGAGCACGGCAATCTCACCTTTCCCGAAGGCACCGCCTGCGCCGACGTGCTCGTCGCCGGCGAACGCGGCGGCTCCTTCGCCAGCCGCGTTTTCTGGGGCCTCGGTCTCGGCGGCTTGTACACCTTCGCCATGAACACCATGGGCATGTGGCCCAGCCAGCCGGACTACCAGCCGAAATGGCTGCCCGGCGCGTCCTTCCGCGCCAACGTCACCTCCGAATATCTCGGCGTCGGCTACATCATCGGGCCCAAAGTTTCCGGCACGCTTTTTGCCGGCGGCGTAATTTCCTGGCTGGTCATCATGCCCGCCATTAAATTTTTCGGCTCGCTCGGCGGCAATCAGCCGCTCTATCCCTCAACGATTCCCATCGCGCTGATGACCCCGCAGGATTTGTGGGGCAGCTACATTCGTCCGATGGGCGCGGGAGCCGTCGCCGCCTCCGGCCTGATCACCCTAATCAAAACCCTGCCCACCATTTTTTCCGCGCTCAGCGCCGGACTCAAAGACATTCGCGCCAAGCAGGTCGGCCTCTCCGCCATGAAGCGCACCGAACGCGACATGTCCATGCGCGTGGTGGTCGTCGGCTCCGCCGTCATCATCGCCATGATGTGGGCGCTCTTGAAGTTCAAACCCATCCCCGGCGCCATGACCAGCGGCTTCTCCGATTTTCTCGCCGCGATTTTCGTGGTGGTTTTCGGCTTTCTGTTCGTCACCGTGGCCTCGCGCATCAGCGGCCTGATCGGTAACTCCTCGAACCCGATCAGCGGCATGACCATCGCCACTTTGATGGCCACCTGCGCGGTCTTTCTCGTCATTCACTGGACCTCCACCGCGCATCAAGTTCTCGCGCTCACCATCGGTGGCGTAGTCTGCATCGCTTCCGCCATCGCCGGCGCCACTTCGCAGGATTTAAAAACCGGATACCTGGTCGGCGCCACGCCCTACTGGCAGCAGGTTGCGCTGATGATCGGCGTCCTGGTTTCGGCCTTCGCCATCGGCGGCACGCTGATCCTGATGAATATCGGCCTGGCCCAATACAAGCCCATCCAGATCGCGCTCGATATCGATCATCTGCAGCCCGGCGCCGACGTGCAGGAACACAACTACGTCTACAACGGAAAAACCTACACCCTGGTCAACGCCCTCGGCTCCCACGAAGTTCCCGACGGAAAATATCTCTACGATCCCGGCACGCGCGAAATTGAAGTGCAGTGGGTGCAGGGCATCGGCAGCGATCAAGCCGCCGCGCCGCAAGCGCGCCTCATGGCGACGGTGATCAGCGGAATTCTGAATCAGCGCCTGCCGTGGCGCCTGGTCTTTCTTGGCGTCTTCCTAGTCATCGCCATCGAATTGCTCGGGGTGCGCTCGCTGCCTTTTGCGGTGGGTTCGTATTTATCGATCGCGACAACAATGGCTATGTTTGCGGGCGGGCTGGTGCGCTGGCTGGCCGAACAAGGAGTGGAAAAACAATCCGACGCCGAAAGCGAAGTCAGCCCCGGCTCGCTCTATGCCAGCGGCCTGATCGCCGCCGGAGGCGTGTTCGGTTTGCTGGCCATCGTGCTGAATCTGCTGCAGGATCCGCTGCTTAGCGCCAAAGTTCCACACTGGCTCGCCGCCATTCTGCATTTGCCCTGGCCTGCCGGTATGTTCGACCTCGGCGCTAAAATCCCAGGCATCAGCGGCTCGCAAACCACCGCCGTGATTCTCTTCGTCCTGCTGGCGATTTCGCTGTTCGTCTCCGCTCGCAAAAAACTAAACCAAACCTGACGCCGCCTTGGATTTCAGGACGCACCGACGTCCCGCAGTGTCGTGCATTTACGCCGCCGGCCTCCAAACCGCGCATGTCGTGTAGGGGGTCGGAGCTTTAGCTCCGACATTAGCTCGCCCCACAAAATGGGGCTTTAGCCCCTGAGGGCGGCGCCGCCGCGCGTCCCCGCACCACGCCTCTCGAAGAATTCCGCGCCCCGTGCTGTAATAGTCCTATGTTCAAAACTCAACCCAAACCCGCCGAGCTGATTCCCAAGCTCGATATTCTCGCCGCCAAATCAACGACGCTCAAAGACCTGATGACCGAGATCGTCGCCCTGCTGCACCAGAACCTGCTCAAGTACAACTGGGTCGGTTTCTACATGATCGACGAAAAAGATCGCAACATGCTCGAACTCGGCCCCTTCAAAGGCTCCATGACTCCGCACACCCGCATCCCGCTGAATCAAGGCATCTGCGGAGCCGCCGCATCGACGGGCAAGACGGTCGTTGTCGATGACGTGAATTCCGACCAGCGCTACCTGGCCTGCTCCACCGAAACCAAATCCGAAATCGTGGTCCCCATCTTCGTCCGCGGCGAAGTCCAAGGCGAACTCGACATCGACAGCCATTTTCCCGCCGCCTTCGCCGCCGAAGACCGTCACCTCTGCGAACACGCCGCCAAACTCGTCGGCCACTGGATGGAAGCGCACCCGTAACTTTTCGCTATTTATGAATTTTCGCTCCAGATCCGTTTTCTAGCGGCCGCATGCCTCCAGGATGTAGTTCACCAGCAGCTTGTCGGTCAGCTCTCCCGCGCCTTCGACGTGAAAGTTCGTGGTGGTGATCACGATCACCAGATTCTCGTCCGGGAAAACGAATACTTTGTTCCCGCCGGTCCCGTACATTCCATAAGACCGCAGATTCCGCGAGCGAAACTGGAAAGTCTGCAGCCACCACAAATATCCGTAATCGGTGTTCTCCCGCGCGTTCGCGTGCGGCTGCAGCGAATCTTTCACCCACTGCGATGACAGCACTTGTTTCCCATTCCACGAGCCGCCGGCGCGATACAGCTCTCCCAACTTGAAAAGATCGCGGCTGCGCAGCTCCAGTCCTCCACCGGTCATCGCCGTCCCCAGCGGTTGCGATTGCCATTTCGCCGTGGTTATTCCCAGCGGCCCGAACAGCACTTCGCGCGCAAAATCCGGCACGGAACGTTTCACCGCGCGTTCCAGCACCACTCCCAGCGTCGTCGGCCCCGCCGTGCAATAGCTCCAACTGCGGCCGTATGGCGAATCTTTCGGCTTCGTCACCCACTCCGGAAAACCGCGCACCGGCAAATCCAACGTGAACTTCGCCCAATCCTCCACCAGATACATGCGTTCCTCATTGCCCCGCGAAAATGAATTCTCGTCATCGCATTCCAACAGCGAGCTCATGGTCAAAAAATCTTCGATGGTGATTTCATTCTTCCGCGGGTCGGGATTAGCCAGCGGCAGTTTGTCCTGCAGGTAATCGACCACGTGCGCGTTTACGCCAGGCAGTAGCTGCCGGTCGATCGCCGCCCCCACCAGCATCCCGGTAACGGTTTTGGTCGCCGACCGCGTGTTGCGCAGCCCCTCCACGCCGTCGCTATCGAAGTAATGCTCGTAAGCGATCTTCCCGCCGCGCGCCACGATGACGCTGCTGATGGCCTTAAACTCCCCAGCCTTGATCGCCTGCTCCATCTGCCCCAGCCGCGCCGCGGAGATTCCTGCATCCTCCGCTGAAATCGTAGACAGACCGTCACCACTCGCGGTCTGACCCACCGCCGGCACAGCCCACGCGAGCAACAACGTAAAAAAGCAAAACCAGCAAGTCCAGCGCATTGACAACCTCCATGAGCTCACCGAAAGCAACTCATTCCAAGCAAGCGCAGTTCCACGAACCGGCCACGTTAACCCTTTGAGAAGCCGAGCGCCATGCCCTGCAGCTCTTCGCGATTGTTCGCTAACGCACGCCGGTGTTACGGGATCGCCCAATATTGCCGTTATCGTGATCGCCTCATCCGCTTTGACTCTCGCCGGGGGAACTCTTAGACTTATCTGCAGTGAGATCCTTCTCCCGCGGCACCGGCTATCGTTACGACCTGAGCGGATATTTCCCTCCCGCCATCAAAACCATCTGTATTGCCTGCGTCGCCGTTTTCACCCTCCAGAAAATGTCGGAGTTCGCCTTCGGTCAGGCCGGAGCGGCTTGGTGGCTCAAGTGGTTTGGCCTAGCGCCTTACTTCGTGACCCACGGCTTGGTCTGGCAGCTTTTCACCTACATTTTTCTGCACGCCACCATCCTGCACATTCTTTTCAACCTGCTCTATCTCGCCATGTTTGGCGCGGACCTCGAACGGGCCTGGGGCTCCAGGAAGTTCTATACCTATTTCTTTTTGTGCGGAATTGGCGCGGGCGTGATCGACGTCGTGGTGAAGGAAATTATTTATTTCGCAGGCGGAGCCGGAACGCAATCGCTGATCATTCCCACCATCGGCGCGTCCGGCGCAATTTACGGCGTCTTACTCGCCGTCGCGGTGGTCATGCCCCATCGCCAGGTTTACGTTTTTCCGCTGCCGGTCACCATCTCAATGCGCCTGCTGGTCATCGTCCTTGGCGCCATCGAATTTTTCGGCACCATTGGCTCAACCGGAGACAACGTCAGTCACATCTGCCATCTGGGCGGCATGCTGGTGGGTTACGTCTATCTGCGGCGCGGATCCTTCGGCTACAACTTGCGGAATTCCTATTCCGATTGGCAGCGCCGCCGGCTGAAGAAAAAATTCGAGGTCTACGTCCGCGACCAGCAGGATAAACCGCCCTCGCGCCCAGATAACTGGCTGAACTAGTTTTTCCGCAATTTCCGCGTCGCTTGGGGCCAATTCAAAAAAAACTACCCGCCGATGCGGATCAACCGCATCAGATTCGTCGTCCCCTGAGTCGCCAAGGGAGTTCCCGCGATAATTCCGACAATGTCGCCCTTCTTCACCAATTTTTCTTCCAGCAGCCGCTTTTCCGCCGATGCTGCCAGCGTATCAATATCGTACGAGCGATCGATTCGCCGCGGCAGCACGTTCCAGAACAGCGCCATGCGGCGCCGCGTTTCGCGCTGCGGTGAAAACCCGATAATCGGCGTCCGCGGCCGGTACTTCGAAACCAGCGCCGCCGACCCGCCCGTTTCCGTGAACACCGCCACCGCCTTCAACCGCAATTCCTCGGCCGCGTGGCAAATCGCTTCCGCGATCGCTTCGTTGATTTTCAAATCACCAGAATGCACCGGACGCGGCATCGACGTCACGCTGCCTTCCGCTTCGACAATGATTCTCGCCATCATCTCCACCGATTCGATCGGATAAAGCCCCGACGCCGTTTCTCCCGAAAGCATCAACGCGTCGGTGCCGTCGAAGACCGCGTTAGCCACGTCCGAGGCTTCCGCGCGCGTCGGCCGCGGATTCTTCTGCATCGAATCCAGCATCTGCGTCGCGGTGATCACCGGCTTCAACGCGTCACGCGCCTTCAGGATGATCTGCTTCTGCACCACCGGCACCCGCTCCGGATTCATTTCCACGCCCAGATCGCCGCGCGCCACCATCACCCCATCCGCAATCGCCAGAATTTCATCCAGGTTGTCGATCGCTTCCGGCTTCTCCAGTTTGGCGATGACCGGCGTATTTTTACCTTCCCGCGCAATCGCCGCCTTGGCCGCCCTGATGTCGTTCGCCGTGCGCACGAAACTCAGCGCCACATAATTCGCCCCAATCGCCAGCGCGTATACCAGATCCTTCCGATCCTTCGGCGTCAACGACGGAATCTTCAGCTTCGCTCCCGGCAAATTGATGCCCTTGTTTTCGCCCAGGTCGCCGCCGTTCTCGATCTGCGTGATCACTTCGTTCGACGAAGTCGACAGCACTCGCAGCGCGATGTCGCCATCGCTCAGCAGAATCCGGTCGCCCTTGCGTACCGATGCCGGCAAGGCCTCGAACGTCGTGCTCACGCCCGCTTCGTTGCCCACCATCGTCTTGGTCGTGATCGTGAAACGCTTGCCGAAAAACAGCCGCACCGGCTTGCCCATCTCCAGCTTGCCCGTGCGGATCTTCGGCCCCTGCAAATCCGCCAGCACCGCCGTCGGACGTTCCCGCTTGGCCGAAGCCTTGCGCAGGTCCTTCACCATCCGCGCCCGGTCTTCATGCGTGCCGTGGGAATAATTCAGCCGCGCCACATCCATTCCCGCCTGCAGCAGTTTGTCGATCATCTCCGCCGAAGAAGTGGCCGGCCCCAAAGTGCAAACGATTTTTGCTTTCCGCAGATTATTCACGATTATTTGGCCACCGAGAAATCGTCGACGATTGCATAGAGAAATTCAACCCCTTTATGGAAGGATTCAACCGGAATTCGTTCATCTTCACCGTGCATTCTCAATTGATCTTCTTCCGTCAGTGGAAATGGGTACAGCCCGTAAGCCTGCACGCTGCGCATCCGCAGCCGCGCCGAATCCGTGGCCCACACGTCCATGATCGGAAATACTCCCGCTCCCGGAAATTGCTGCGCCGAAGCCTTGGTAATACTCGTCATCAATTCCGATTCCAGCGATGACGACGGCGCCGTTTCTCCGTCGCTCTGCTCCACTTCGAACCGCACCTGCGGATCGTTCACCAGCGCCCGCAATTTTCCCAGCAGCGGCTCCGTCTGATTCCCGGGCAGCAGCCGGATATTCATTTTACCCGTTGCTTCCGCCGGAATCACGTTCACTCGAATCCCGGCCTGCAGCATCGTGGGAGAAACGGTGTCGCGCAGCATCGCGTTCCAGAAAGGATTCGTATTCGAAAGGTAGCGCGCAGCATGTTCACCGCGGTCCGCCGTATCCAGCGAACGAATCCACTTCGCCGTCTCTTCGTCCGAAACCTTGGCCAAGCCTTCCCAATACGCGCGCGTCACCGTATTGAACTGCACCGGCGCCTCGTACGTTCCGATTTTTGCGATCGCCGCGGAGAGATGCACCACCGGATTATCTTTGCGGGGCATCGAAGCGTGCCCGGATGTTCCGGTCGCGATGATATCCACATTCACCGCAAATTTTTCGCTCGCCGAAACCGCCACGAACCGCACTTTCCCGTCTTTCAGGTCGACGTGCCCGCCTTCATTCAACGCAAATCCCGCGGCGATTTTGTCCCAGTGCTTTTCCACCGCGAATTTCATCCCGGTCTCGCCGCCCGCTTCTTCGTCGCCTTCGGCCAGGAAAATCAGGTCGCGCGTCAGCCGCAAGCCCGAGCGCTTGATCGCGATAAACACCGCCAGATTCGCGATGGTCATGCTCTTGTCGTCGATCGCTCCGCGTCCGTAGATGTAGCCGTCCTTCATCACCGCGCCGAAGGGGTCCACCGTCCACTTCGCCGCGTTCACGCCCACCACGTCCAGATGCCCCATCAAGAGCAGCGCCCGCGTCGGATCTGGCACTGCCGTAGCCGGCAGTCGCGCGACCAAAATCCCGCGTCCCGGCGTGCTCTCAAATATTTCCGGTTGGATGCCGTTCTTCTGCAGGATGTCCGCCAGATATTTCGCGGCCACCAGTTCGTTGCCCGGCGGGTTGACCGTATTGATGCGCAGAAATCCCTGCAGCCAGCTCACCGCCTCGGCTTCTACCTGCGACACTGCGGAATTGACCGGTGTGGAAATTTGTGCGCCCGGGCCGTAGGGCGGCGGCGTGGTCGTCGATTGCGCCCGGCCTGACGCCGCGAACGTGAAAAACGATAAAACTGCGAGCACGAACGGTAGGGCGGGTACGCGCGAACGCGCCATTCTGTATTTCCCCCAGGTCGCGGAATTCTCTAGCGGCGGTGCTGACGAAAGATACTATCATGTCAACGTCCAGCGCCCGCGCGGCCGGCCGCATCCGGTTTCTGAATCGCAATCGGCGCCGCGCTCGTCTGTACTTTGACGCTCGCTCGCCGCTGGCCGTTACCGCCGTCCATCCCGGAACGCCGGTGACGGCATCCAAATCACGACACCCAAGAGCATCAAGAGCGAAGGAGCCGCAGTTGAAGAACACCAAGATTCGCATCTGCCTGTGCATCGCGCTGATCGTCACCCTGGGCGTGCCCGCCAGCTACCTCATCGCGCGCGGCCGCCAGCAGCAGGAAGGTCCCACCAAGCCCGCCCCGGCGCAACAACCCGGCGCCGCTCCCAAAGCTCCCACCGGCCAGCAGCAGCCTGACCAGGCCGGCCAGCCGCAATCGCAGGCGCCGCAAGTCGCCATCGCCGTGCAATCCAACGTGGTCAACATCGACGCCGTGGTCCAGGACAGCGACGGCAATCTTCTCACCGGCCTCAAGAAACAAAATTTTCGCGTGCTCGACGATAATCAGCCGCAGCAAATTTCCAATTTCGCGCCCAGCGACGCGCCCATCACCATCGTGGTCCTGATGGAATTCAGCAGCCGCATGGGTGGCTACTTCGGCTATCGCGGCAAGAATTGGGCCTACAACTTCCTGGGCCATATGAATCAGAAAGATTGGGTCGCCTTCAAAACCTTCGACCTGCGCACCAACGTCCTGGTCGATTTCACCCAGGATAAAAATCAGGTCGCCGGAGCCATCGCCGGCCTCTACTGGCCGGACTTTCATGAAGCTGTTCTTTTTGACGCCGTGCTTGAAACGCTCGACCAGCTCCGCGGCGTCAAAGGCAAAAAATCCATTCTGATCATCGCCTCGGGTTACGATACTTTCAGCAAACACACCCTCGACCAGACCTTCAAGCATTTGAAAGAAACCGACACCACCATCTTCTCCATCGGCATGGGCGAATTGCTCGACGCCCTCGGCCGGAACGAGAAAAGTTTTACTGGACCCGAATTTGCCCAGGTCGATTACCTGCAGGCCAAGAACCAACTCAATGCCTTCGCCCAAGTCACCGGCGGCTACGCTTGGTTTCCGCGCTTCGAAGGCGAAATGAACGACATTTTTAATTCCGTCGCCGCCTTCCTCCGCAACCAGTACACCATCGGTTTCACTCCCACCTCCGGAGCCGACGGCAAATTCCACAAACTGAAAGTAGAAGCAGTCGACGATTCCGGCGATCCGCTCGTTACCGTCGACAAAAAGAACCACAAGAAAAAAGTCACCGTCATCGCGCGCCAGGGCTACACCTCGCCCAAGCCCGCCACCACCGGCAACTAAAAATGCCGAATTTTCGGGGAATTTACTTCTTAATTTACTTCTGAATTTACTTTTTCAGGATGCGCAGGTCGCGCCCGGACATTTCCGGCGGCTCGGCCACGCCCAGCGCCCCCAGCAGCGTCGGCGAAATATCGCGCAGCGAACCACCCGGACGCAGTCCCTGCGTTCCGTCTTCGCTCAGCAGAATAAACGGCACCGGATTCGTGGTGTGATACGTGTGCGGCCCGCCGGTCACCGGATCGATCATCGTCTCTGCGTTTCCGTGGTCCGCCGTGATGATCCACGCGCCTCCGCGCGGCCGCAGCGCCTGAAAAATCCTGCCCAATCCTTCGTCGACCGCTTCCACTGCTTTGATCGTCGCTTCCAGTTTGCCCGAATGTGCCACCATGTCCGCATTCGCGAAATTCATGATGATCGCGTCGAAATCTCCGCGCTCGATCGCATGAATCGCCGCGTCCGCCACTCCCGCCGCGGACATTTCCGGTTTCAGATCGTAGGTCGGCACTTTGGCTGAAGCCACCACCTCCCGCTCCTCCCCGTAAAACGGTTTCTCCACTCCGCCGTTAAAAAAATAAGTCACGTGCGCGTATTTTTCGGTCTCCGCGATGCGCATGTTCTTGAATCGCTGCTCGGCGAAAACGTTCGCCAGAATATGCTCCAGCTTCTCCGGTGAGATCAGATAACGCAGCCACGGCCACGCTTTGTCGTACTGCGTCATAGCCACGAACATCAAATTCTTCGGCCGCCCCGGATCGTTGATCTCTTTGAATCCCGGCTCCAGCAGCGCCCGGGTCATCTCTCGCGCCCGGTCCGCACGAAAATTGAAGAAAATCACCGCATCATCGTCGCGAATCACACCGCGCGGTGCGGAAGCTTTGCCTTCCTCCGCCTCGGTCACAATCACCGCTGGCGCCACGAATTCATCCGTCACGCCTTTTTCATAACTCGCGCGCATCACCGCGATCGGGTCCGCGCTTTTTGTCTCCGACACGCCATGCACGATCGCTTCGTACGCTTTTCCGACGCGCTCCCAACGATTGTCGCGGTCCATCGCGTAGTACCGCCCGATCACCGTCGCGATCTCGCCCACGCCGTACTCGCGCATTTTCTGCTGCAACGCGCCCAGAAAATCGATTCCACTTTCCGGCGGCGTGTCCCGCCCATCCATAAAGCAATGCACGAAAACCCGCTCGACTTTATTTTCCCGCGCCATGCGCAGCAGTGCGTACAGATGCTCGGTATGCGAATGAACTCCGCCGTCGCTCACCAGTCCCATCAAATGCAGCTGATGCCCGCGTGCCCGCTCCATCGTCTCCAGCAGCAACGGCTGCCGCGCAAATTCACCCGACGCGATCAGCGCTTCAATTCGCGTCGTATCCATCTGTACCACGCGCCCCGCCCCGATATTCAGATGGCCCACTTCGCTGTTGCCCATCTGCCCCGGAGGCAGCCCCACCGCCGGCCCAGAAGTCTGAATCAACGTGTTCGGAAATTCCCGCAGCAGCCGGTCGTAATTCGGCTTGCGCGCCAACGCAATCGCGTTTCCCGCCGTCTCCGGCCGGTAGCCCCAACCGTCCAGCACCGTCAATACAATGGGTTTTGGTCTCATGGTTCCATTTGCCGCAGGATTTTCACCACTCAGGCGAGCGCCAGAATACACGACCCGCGAATTTCTTGTCGACGCCGCAACGCGCGCGTCGTTGCCAAAAAAACTAAACCTTCACAATTCTCCGCGCCCAGTTTCCAATCACCGGATACGCCGCCCATTCGCCACGATTCGCCTTAATCCCGTAATAAATTCCCAGCACCAGGTTGACGGTCGAGATGCCCATCGCTCCCAGCCAGATCGCGCCCATGCCCATAAACATTCCGACCGGTATCGCGTTGCCCTTCCCCGGATGCCCACCGTGCGCGACGATGGTCGAAAAAATGAAAATCACCCACACGCTCGCGATCACCATCCAGATCACGAACACCATCACCTGCCACAACAGCGCCTGCATCGCGTGAAACGCCACGAATTTCGATTCCCGCCGCACCAGATAAATAATCAGCGGCGCCAGCCAACCCGCAACAATCTGCAGCACCTCCGCCAAGGTCGCCATGGTCTTTTCGTCGGCCGTCGGTTCAAGCGGGGCCACTGCTGCGAATTGATTCAACGTCCACCCTCCCAAGGCAGCAGCGAAATTTATCCGCTGCCAAACATCCGCTTCAAACCCGCCCAGAATCCGCCGCCACTCGTCTTTGGCTTGGGCTCTTTGGCTTTGTCCGCTTTGGGCGCGCTCGCTCCCGCGTTCGCGTCCGCCGACCCAAACGAAGGCGCGTCCACGTGCCCGGTGAATTCATATTCCGGTTCCACGTGCACGGTCCGCACCAGCAGCACCGCATCGAGCGATGGATCCTCCGGCGGCGAAGGCGACGACGCCGAAAATCCCAGCGGCGGCATCACGATCTTGTAAATCGGCATCGCCGTGGGAGGAGGAGGCGCCGGCACATTTTTGTCCGGCTGCGGCAGCGGATGCACTTCATCCTCTTTCGCCAAAACTCTCAGCTGCACATTGGGGTCAGCTGCAGGCGCGACATTCGCATTCGGTTTTGCTCCCGCTGGCGGCGCCGCATTCGGCATCTGCAGCTGCGATGCCGAAGTAACTCCCATCAGCGGAATATTTGGCGGCGGCGCCGACTGCGCATGCATCGCCTCGCAATCGCAGTTGCCCGCAACTCCCGCCGTCGGCACCAGCTTGCTGGAAGGAATCAGAAAATCGCCCGCCTGCGGCACAATCAATCCTTCACCGGTAAATTGCTGCTCCAGACGCAGCGCCCCGCTGGTCGCCCGCACGCACAGCGCATCGTTCAAATCCAGCCCCAGCGTAATGTCCCGCTCCGCGCCGCTAATATCGATCGGCGTCGCGACAATCGTCGGCGTAAAAATTCGCACCGGCGCGCCCGCCGGCAGCTCCAGATGCAGTCGCCCAATGCTCAGCGCCAAAGTGATCGATCCCGCCGACTGCAGCACTGTGATCTTCGCCGGCCCGCAAATATCCACCTGCCCGCCGGCCGCAAACGTCAGCTTGGCCTTCCCGGTGTGCACCGTCACCACGCTGCCGTTAAAAATAAAACTCGGCACCCCAGCAACGCTCGGCGGCGCCACCGCACCCGCGCCGCCCTCCACTGAAATGTCAGCGCCTTCCACCCGCGCAATCGCGCCCGCAGGAGCGTTCTGCGCCAGCGCCGTACCCGCCGTCGCCCCAAAAAACAAAAACAGCGCCGCGAAAAACAGCATAGCCACCAGCCGCGCCTTCCGGCGCCGCAGTAACCACACGAATTGGATCGGGGAGGACATCGGGTGCCCGGCAGTGAATCGCCCTATACTATAGCGCAGTGGAAACCGACGCGAAATCCGCCGCGCGCCCCAGCGGCCCAGTCGCCAATCCTGCGCCCGAAATCCCCTTGCCGCCGCTTTCCCGCTGGCGTCGGATGCAAATTCCGATCATCGCCGCCGCGGTCTACACCGTCATCCGCCTGATCGGCCCCACCCTCCGCCTCGAAATCGTGGGAATCAACAACGCCATACAGATTCCCCAAAGGGGCGAACCCGGCATCGGCGCACTCTGGCATCGCTGCATTTTCACCGCCGCCTGGGTCTGGCGCAATCGCGGCGTAGTGGTCATGAACACCGTAAATTTCGACGGCCAGTGGACTCGCCGCGTTATCGAAAGCCTCGGTTTCGGCACCGCCCAGGGAAGTTCTTCGCGCGGCGCGGTTGAAGGCCTGATGGCTTTGGCCCACCAGCTCGAAGCCGGCAAACACGTCGCCTTCACCACCGACGGTCCCCGCGGCCCGCGCTACGTCGCCAAACCCGGCCCGGTGATTCTCGCCCGCCGCACCGGCAGTCCCATCTCCGCCGTCCATTTCGGATTGAAGCACGCCTTCACCTTCAGAAAATCCTGGGATTTGTTTCAGGTCCCGTTGCCGTTCACCCGCGCGGTCATGCTCGTCGCCCCGCCCATCTACGTCGCCAAAGACGGCGACTCCGACGTAATGAAATCCAAGCAAGCCGAAATGCAAGCCGCCTTAGAACGCGTCCGCGATGACGCCGAATCCTGGTTCAGCCTGAACGAAGTCCAACGCGACAACCTGCGGGATGAATACAGCGGAAGACCCAAGAGAACGGAAACGGAAAGAATCAATTCGGAAAGAATAAATCGAGAGAAATAAAATCGGAAAAATCGAAAGAAGAGGGAAGCGAGACTAGCCTTCGCCCAGTTTCACCGGCACATTCATCTTTTGCCCGTTGCGCACGATGGTCAACGTCACCGTATTTCCCGGCACCGACCGGTTCAGCATCAAGTTCAAATCCATCTGGCTGGTCACCGCTTTTCCATCGATCGCGATCAGCACATCTCCGCCCACCAGCAATTGCTGCAATCCCATTTTCCCGGATTTCGTCCCGCCGTGGATTCCGGCCTGCGCCGCCGGTCCGCCTGGGACCACCCGCTCGATCAAGATTCCCGAATCGACGTTCAGCTTCAGCGCCTCCGCCAGTCCCGGCCAGATCGCTCGACCTTCAGCGCCCAGCGTCGCGCGCCGCACCCGCCCAAACTTGATCAGATCTTCCGCCGCCCGTCTTGCCGTATTGATCGGAATCGCAAACCCAATTCCCGCCGCCGAACCCGTGGGCGAATAAATCGCGCTGTTGATCCCGATCACCTGCCCGTGTGAATCGAGCAGCGGCCCGCCCGAATTTCCACGGTTGATCGAAGCGTCGGTCTGAATCGCCTCATCGATGAAAGTCGTCTCGCTGGTCTGCACCGTGCGTCCCAGCGCGCTGACGATTCCGGTCGTCAGCGAACTCGAAAATCCAAACGGGTTGCCGATGGCCAGCGCCCGCTGCCCCACCTGCAAGGTCCGCGAATCGCCCAGCGGCAGCGGCGTTAGTTTCTTGCCTTTGGTGTCGATCTTGATCAACGCGATATCGTTCCGC
This sequence comes from uncultured Acidobacteriota bacterium, assembly GCA_963711325.1. Classification (GTDB taxonomy): domain Bacteria; phylum Acidobacteriota; class Terriglobia; order Acidiferrales; family UBA7541; genus Palsa-295. The sequence goes on from CAVQDR010000004.1 coordinate 395,243, forward strand.
GTGTCCGCCCCGATCAGCTTTCCTTCGTACTTGGTCAAATCGCCCAGCGTCACTTCAATCGTCTGCGCGCCTTGCACCACGTGGAAATTCGTCAGGATGTGCCCGTCGGTATCGATCAAAAATCCCGACCCCGCGCCTTCCACCGGTACCGGATTGTAGAAAAAATCGTACTCCACCGTGCGCGTGACGATGTTCGCCACCGCCGGTGATGCCTCCTTATAGATTTTTACGTTTTCCGTTTCGGTGGGATCGAGCCCGGTTTCCGTCCCGTTGGTCAGCATCAGCGCAGGCCGCGCATTCACCGTGGCCGGCATGTGCTGCCCGTAACGCGTCCCCGCCCAATACGCGCCGAGCCCAATGATCAAGCCCAGCGCCAGAAATCGTATCGCGCGCCCTCGGTTCGATTTGTGATTTACGCTTTGCATCTTGCCATCAATGAATTCAGCGAATTCGGCGCGCAGCGCTCCTGCTCTATCTTACGTTCCGCTCTTCAGAAATGTTTCGTCAAGAAACGTTTCGTCCCGCCGCCGCCGCGTCCAGCAGCCGCTTCACCGCGTACTGCAATTGCGTTTCGGTTTCTTGCAAAGTGCCCGAACAATCGATCATCTCGTCGGCTTTCAAGCGTTTCTGGAGCATCGGCATTTGCGCCGCAATCCGCGCCTGCGCTTGCTCCTCGGTCAGCCCCCGCTCCAGCAGCCGCTCCACCTGCTGCTCCGGCCGGCACCAGCACACGATCACCTTATCCAGATCTTTCTCGTAGCCAGCTTCGAAAATCAGCGCCGCTTCCACCACCGCCAGCTCCGGACCACCCGGATTCGCCAGCGCCAAAAACCATTTTTGAATCACATCCTGAATCCGCGGATGCAAGATCTGGTTCAGCCGTTCCCGCTTCTCGGCGTCGGCAAAAACAATTTCCCCCAGCGCCGTGCGGTCGATGTTTCCGTAACTATCCAGAATGTCGATCCCGAATTCGCGCACCACCTCTGCATAAGCGGTCTGCCCTGGCTCCAGCAGCTCGTGTCCCAGTGCGTCCGCGGCCAGCACCGGACAATCCAGATCCCGCAACATCGCTGCCACTGTCGATTTTCCCGATGCGATCCCGCCGGTCAGCCCGATTTTCAGCATCAGCGCTGGGCCGCCGCTGCCGCGGGAGTCGATCCCGCAGCCGGCGCTGCGATTTTCCGCCGCAATCGCGCCGCCTTCACCGTGTTGCTCATCAACATCGCAATCGTCAAAGGTCCCACCCCGCCCGGCACCGGAGTAATCGCCCCCGCCACACTCGCCACGTCCGGATGCACATCCCCCACCAGCGTCGAGCCTTTGGCCTGAAACGTCGCGATGCGTTCCGGAAAATTCGCGAAATATTTTGCCGCCATCGCCGCGTCCGTCACCCGGTTGATCCCCACATCGATCACCGTCGCTCCCGGACGAATATATTCCGGCGTCACCATCGCCGGACGCCCCATCGCCGCCACCACAATATCCGCCCGCCGCGTCACTTCCGGCAAATCGCGCGTCTTGGAATGGCAAATGGTCACCGTCGCATTCGCGTGCATCAGCAGCAGCGCCATCGGCTTGCCCACAATGTCGCTGCGTCCCAGCACCACCGCGTTCGCCCCATCCACCGGAATGCTGCTGCGCCGTAGAATCTCCATCACCCCCGCCGGCGTGCACGAAACCAAAGTCGGACGCCCCGCCACCAGATGCCCCACATTCAACGGATGAAATCCATCCACGTCCTTCGCCGGATCCACCGCATCCAGAATTTTCTTCGCATCCACCTGCGGCGGCAAAGGCAGCTGCACCAAAATCCCATCCACATCATCCCGCCGGTTCAGATCTTCCACCACCGCCAAAAGCTCCGCGGTAGTAATCGAAGCCGCCGGCGCAACCTGAATGCTAGCCAACCCCAACTTCTCGCAAGCCGCAATCTTGCTGCTCACGTAAACCTTCGACGCGGGATTCTCGCCCACCAAAACCGCCGCGAGCCCCGGACGAACCCCAGCCGCAGCCAAGGCAGCAATCTCGCCGGTCAATTCACCGTAAATCTCATCCCGAATTTTATTTCCGTTCAGTATCCGCGCAGCCAGAGGCCCACTCCCACCCGCTAAAGTTTTCGCTATCGGCGCCATCTTAACATACGAGAATTACTCAAGCTTTGAAGACAATCGGTGCGGCTCCCGGCCAATTTGCATCAGCTGCGATTTTTGCCGCGCCGCCCAAACCGGTTGTCATCCCGAGCGCAGCGAGGGATCTGCTTTTCACGCGGCAAGCGCACCCAACAATCGCGAAGAAAACCAAAACGACATGAGCCGTTCGTCAGGGCACGGCTTCAGCCGTGCCAAACCCGCAGCCACGGACAGCGGTTTTATCCGCTGAGGGAATTGCGGCCGCACCAACGCCGCATCCAACAAGCAAGGTCTAAGAGGAGGGGCGGGACTTCAGTCCCGCCATTAGCTCGCAACGAAAGCCGGGGCTTTAGCCCCTGAAGCCTCCCTTGCTTCTTACGCCCCAACGCCACCAACCAAAAAAACTCGTACAATCAATCCATCGCCAACACCCGAGGCCCCAAATGTTCGAAAATCTCACCGAACGCAAACGCCAAGAATCCCTAATGCGCCAAGCCGGCCGCCTCCCGCCCAATCAAGCCCTCACCCTGAAATGGCCCGTCCTCCACGTCGGCGACGTCCCCCGCTTCAATCCCCAAACCTGGGATTTCAAAGTCTCCGGCTTGGTCGAAGAACGCGTCCGTCTCACCTGGGACCAATTCTCTCGCCTGCCCCTGACCCAAGTCACCGCCGACATGCACTGCGTCACCCGCTGGAGCCGCTTCGACGTCCGCTGGGAAGGCGTCCTCTTCGCCGACCTCGCAAAACTCATCCGCCCGAAGCCCGCCGCCACCCACGTCCTGGTCGAAGCCGAGCACGGCTACACCTCCAATGTCCCGCTCGCCGATCTCCTCCGCCCCACCACCCTCTTCGCCCTCAAACACAATGGCGAACCCCTCACCGCCGATCACGGCTACCCCGTCCGCCTGGTAGTCCCGCACCTCTACGCCTGGAAAAGCGTCAAATGGGTCCGCGCCCTCGAATTCCTCGACCACGACGAGCCCGGCTTCTGGGAGCAAAACGGCTACAACCTCTACGGCGACCCCTTCAAAGAACAACGCTTCAGCGGTTAGGTTTCATCCATGGATTTTTGTCTAGAGGATTTTTCGCCTTCCGAATGATTCGACCGATAACCGAATCTTCATTTTCTAGAAGTCTCTGCGCTTCTGCGAACGCCGGGTCTGAACGGTTCATCACGCTAGCCAAGGCGAGTAGCGCCGCCATCCGGGCCTCGAAATCGCCCTCTGCCCAGTGGCTCGGGTCATATACCGGTCGGCCCGACTTATAATACTCGGATCCAAAAATCCGATTTTTGTCGGTGTCGTGGAGCGAAAAGTCCGACTCCCGGTACGCGGCGTAATCGATTCCGCTGATGATCTCTTCACGCGCTTCGTCGGAAGTCAAATGAACACCTCGCGGTTTGAATCTCGCTCCCCAAGCTTCGCGCCACCCGGACGTCGGTTCGTTCCCGGCCCGGCAGCAAAAACACCGGAGCGCCTGCACGTTGGCGAAGTGCGGTCGTTGCAACGAGCTTACTTACACGCTGGTAACTGCTAGGCGGGGGAATGCCGACCTGTACAGGCGCGCGTCCAGTGTCAACAGGGCGTAACCGTTGCGCAGGGCATGCGCGCCGATAAGGAAATCCGCGAGAATGCGGCGGGGCCCTGAGGCGGTGTGCTGTTGCCTTCGCGCGGTGTAGCTCTGAAACGCGCGGCCCGCCGTTCGCCAGCAGAGTTCATCCATTTCCCATTCGACCGTGATTCCAGTCTCCCGGAGAAACGTATCGAGAAACGATTCGGTTCGCCGCGGGAATGCCAGCAGCTCGGCGTAGACCGGCGCGGCGACCACCAAATTGCCGCGCTTCCAGGCCGCGGTCAGCGCGGTCTGCGCCAGTGAATTGAGCGTATTGTCCTCATCCCAAAACCCGATCAGCACGTTGCTATCGAGCGCGGTGGTCACTAGCTCGAGTCCCGCAGCCGCCGAATGTGGCGCAAGATCGCCTTGCGCCCGGAAGGGATTCCGGGATTGCCAATGCCGCGATATTTTTCGAACGGGCTTCCGGTGCGGATCGGCTTGATGCGAAATTCCGTTCCGTCCTGTTCAAACAGCAGCTTATCGCCCGTGCGAACTCCCAGCGCCCGGCGTACTTCGTGCGGCACCGTGATCTGCCCCTTGCTGGTCAGTCGCGCCTGCTTCTTCACCGCCGTTTTTGCCATTCCTTACTCTAGCACGTGGTTCCTTACTTTGCGCACTCGAAATTACTGTGTTTCCGTAACATCGAGACCAAAAAAAACGCCCGAACCTTTCGGCCCGGGCGTCTCAAATTCCAGAAACTAAAAACCTACCCTAACGAATCCTCAGTAAATGTCGTACTGCTCCCAATGCAAAGTCGGATCCGCCTGAATAATGATGCTCTTCTTCGTCCAGGTTTCCAGCTCTTCAATCAACTGCGACTCCCGCGTCTTCAAGGCCTTCGAAATTTCCGGATGCACCCGCAAAGTAATGCTCCCCGCGCTCAAATCCGGAGCCATCTTCCGCGCTTCGGTCTGAATTTCGTAGCACAGCGTCGGAATCGACTTCACCATACCCGACCCGGTGCAATACGGGCACGGCTGGCACAGCGTGCGCTCCAAAGCCTGCTTGGTGCGCTTGCGCGTAATCGCCACCAACCCGAATTCGTTAAACCGCAGCACCTTCGAAGGCGCGCGGTCCGCCCGCAACGCATCTTCCAGAATCGCCATCACCTTGTCGCGATTCCGCCGCTCTTCCATGTCGATGAAATCGATGATGATGATTCCGCCCAGGTCGCGCAGCCGCATCTGCCGCACGATTTCCTTGCACGCTTCCATGTTGGTGCGCACGATCGTGTCTTCCAGGCGGTTCGAGCCTTTGCCCACGAACTTGCCGGTGTTCACGTCGATCGCCACCAGCGCTTCGGTGTGGTTGATGACGATGTATCCGCCCGACTTCAGCCAGACCTTCGGCCGCAAGCCCTTGTCGATTTCCTGCTGAATTCCGAATTCTTCGAAGACCGGAGTTTCTTTGGTGTACAGCTTCACCCGCCCAACCAGCTGCGGCTGAAACCGGCTCATGAAGTCCACGACCTTGGTGTATTCCTCTTCGGTGTCGACCCAGATCGCGCCAAATTCCGGCGTGATGTAGTCCCGCAAAATGCGCTGCACCAGATTCAAATCGCGATGAATCAACGACGGCGCTTTCTTCTGGTCCGAACGCGCCTTGATCTCCGCCCAGGTCCGCGTCAAAAATTCCACGTCCGCCCGGACTTCCGCCGGATCGGCCGTCGAAGCCGCCGTGCGCACGATGAATCCGCCGCCCGCACGTGCCTTTCGCGTCGTTCACCAAGTGCCGCAAACGCGAACGCTCTTCCGCCGAAGCAATTTTCCGCGATACGCCGTTGTGATCGAGCGTCGGCATGTACACCAGAAAACGTCCTGGCAACGCCACGTGGCTGGTAATGCGCGCGCCTTTCTTGCCCAGCGGTTCTTTCGCGATTTGGACGATGATTTCCTGGCCCTGCTTCAGCATGTCCGCGATCAGCTGCGTGCGTCGCGGAGCCGAAGGCCGGTGATGTCCGCCGCTATGTCCGCTCTGGTGCGGACGCCGTCCGCCGCGATCGTCGCGCCTGCCGCCGCGGTCTCGTCCGCCGCGCCGCGCAGGATTCTGCATCCGCGAACGGAAATCGTTGCGCACCCGCGCCTGGAAAGGTTGCGCCGGCTGTGCCGCCGCGCCTTCCGCCGAACCCGCAGCCAAGCCCTCTTCGCTCAGCGGCAAATTGCCTTCGCCGCCGCCCGCATCCGCGTTTAGCGCTTCCTGCTCCGCCGGATCCAGATCCTGCGCGTCGCCTTCCGCGCCGAATCCTTCGGCGCTCAATCCCTCGACGTGTCCCTCGCCATGCTCCTCGGCGTGATCGTGCGCCTGTTCCGCCGCGTGTTCGTCCGCCAGCTCTCCGTCCGTTTCCTGATCCGGATGCGCGATCATCCCTTCTTCTTCCGCCGCCGCTTCCTCTTCTTCCAATTCCTCTTCTTCGTGCTCTTCTTCCGCCTCGGTTTCAGCAGACTCACCGTGCGCGCCCGTCTCGGCCGCGTCTGCCGCTGCATCCGCCGCCGCGAATCCGCGCTGCTGCGCGTCCCGCGCCGCCAGATCGTCCTGCGCGTCGGCGATATGCTCGGCCAGCGCCGTCACTTCTTCGTCGGTCAGGTCTTCATGCACCTGGATCTCGTGCACGCGTATCTCACGCGCGGGTAAATCGTGCCCGCCGTCCGTTTCGGTCCGCTCGCTGGCCGATTCATGATGTCCGGGCTCGTCGCCGTGCATCTCGTGCACTGCGTGCGTATCCGTCGCGCTGTCCGTCTCGGTCCGCTCACTCGCCGATTGTTCGTCGCTGAAAATATGCTCCGCGTGAATTTCCGTCGCCGCGGATATGTCCGCCGTATCCACTTCCGGCCCCGCTGGCATCAGCGGTGAAAGCGGCGCGAACGCTACCGCGTCCGGCACCGGCGCGTTATCCGAAGGCGGCTCCGGAGGCAGATGCGTGTGCGCCTTCCACTTCGAAAGTGTTTCTCCCGGCAACGGCTCGATCCCCGAAGAATATCCGCCAGCGCCAGCAGCAGCACCACCGCTGCCGCTCCCGGAAAATCCGCTGCCCGCGCTTCCGGAAAATCCTCCGCGTCCTTGCGAAGATCGCCCTCGATCCGGTCTTCCCGACCCGCGCGAAAATCCCGACCCGCGCTGCGGATAATTTCCACGCTCGCCACGATCGCGTGGTTCACGCGATTCGCGCGGCGCAGCCACCGGCGTTACCGGCGCTTCAAAAGATCCAAACGAAGCCAGCAGCGCCGCCTCGCGGTCGCTCGGCCCCGCCGGCGTATCCAGTCCCGCGTTCGAAGCCGCCGGAAAATTTTCCTCGCCTTCGTGCCCCGGCTCGTGTCCTGTGTCGTGCCCTGCGACTTCACCGCCAAACGATTCGCTCGGCGACTCGGCGTGCGTTTCGCCGTACGAAGGCAGTTCCGATCCCGCCGGCTTCTCCCGGAATTTCGCCAAAGACTCGCCCGGCAGCACCGTCGAAATGTGTCCTTCCGGTCCCGTCGCTTCACCCGCCGAAGCATCCGCCGGATACGCCGCAGACGTTGACGCGTATTTCGCCGAGGGAAGTTCGCGACCAAAACGCGGAGCCCCGCTGCGTCCGCCCCCGCCGCCGCTTCCACCACGTCCGCCCTGGCGGTTCCGTCCGCCGCGTCCGCCAAATCGATTCCGTCCGCCGCGATCTCCGCCACCACCGCCGCTGCCCCGGTCACTGCCTCCGCCACTGCGTTGCGGCGGCCGATTCTGATATCCCTGGCTCGGCGCACCCGCCGGACGAACGTACGGCGACGTGGACGTTGGTGCCGAAGGCGTCGCCGCATACGGCGCGCCATTTCCCGGCTCGGAGAATCCCGCTTCGCCTGCTCCTTCTTGGCCAGCTCCGGAAAATTCTCCAGCACCGCCGCCAGCCTCAGCCCCAGCACCCAACGCCGGAACAGCAGACGCACTTCCGCCCGCCGCAGCTTTAGCCTTTTCATCGGCCGTTTCCACGTGGTCCAACCCTTCAATTTCTTCCAGGAAGTCGCTGACGTACAGGAAGGCGTCGCTATCGAGGCCAATCTCCACAAAAGCCGACTGCATGCCGGGCAGCACGCGCGTCACTTTGCCCTTGTAGATGCTTCCGACTAACGCAAACTCTTTATCCCGCTCTACGTAATACTCACAAAGCTGTCCTTCTTCCAATATGGCTACCCGCGTCTCGTGCGGGTTCGCCGAAATTACCATTTCCTTCGACATGAATACTCCTCATGGCGCATCGGAGCGCAGCGGCGCGTGATACTTGCACCCGCGCTGGACCGGAGGGGGGCAGGGAACTACCTCGTGCTCGCCCCTGCGGGCTGCCTTGGAAAGACTGATCTGGATATGTGATGGCTTTCCTCATCCGATGCTGACCTGAATTCAAAAATTGTTACCGTCGGGCGGATTCCGTGCGACGGCCCTGCAAATAACTCACCTGCTAAAACCAAAACGAAGAACGAACTCTGAATCTTCGCGGCTTTTAATTCACGAACCGCCGCAGCCTTACATTCATCACCATGCCCAGGGCCAAAAACACAAAAGCTATCGATGAGCCTCCATAGCTCATCAAAGGTAACGGTATGCCGGTCACCGGCATATACCCGATCACCATGGAAGCGTTGACCAGAACGTGGAAGCCCAGGATTGCTGCTACTCCCATCACCACGTACATTCCCGCCCGGTCTTTCGCTTTCTGCGCGTTATCCACCAGCCGCAGAATCAACCCAAGATACAACAGTAAGACCAAACAAACACCGATAAATCCTTGTTCTTCAGCCAGCGCCGCCAGAATGAAGTCCGAATACCGCACCGGCACAAATCCCAGCTGGTTCTGGCTGCCTTTCCCGAATCCCTTGCCCCAGAAACCGCCCGAACCTACCGCGATCTCCGACTGCAGAATCTGATAGCCCGCCCCGCGCTGATCCTCTTCCGGGTGCAGGAACGTTTCAATCCGCTGCTGCTGGTAAGGCTTCAGATGGTGCCGCATGTTCCAGGCAAATGGAATCAGCAGGGCCACTAATACCACACCTACCGCCAAATGTTTCCATTCAATTCCGGCCAGGAACATTCCCACGATCAGCACCGGAACCAGGACCATGGCGGTACCCAGGTCCGGCTGCTTCAAAATCAAGGCCACCGGAATCAAGGTCAGCAGACTCACCTTGAAGATATCCGTCAGCGTCAGCTTGTCCGTGCGGACTTCACTGAAATACCGGGCCAGCACTATGATTATAATCAACTTCATCAGTTCCGACACTTGCAAATTGAACCCGCCGCCCAGCGAGATCCAGCGCTTCGCGCCCAGCCTGGAGTACCCAATCACCGCCACCACCAGCAATCCCGCTACTCCGGCGATGTACAGAATCGGAGCTTGATCCAGCAGCGTGTGGTAATCGATCTGCGACATGATGAACATCACCACCACGCCCACGCCCAGCCAGATCAGCTGCTTCCAGTGCATCCCCGCCATTGCACTGGCGTGCGTTGACGAATAGATCTCCAGCAGCCCCATAATATTGATCGCTGCCACAATCGCCAGCAGCGTCCAGTCGAAATCCGCAACTTGCGGCCGGTCGCTCATCTTCGATTACTCGCCGTCGTTCTCATTGGACTCATGGTCGCGGACCCGCCTTGGCCACCAGCGGTCCGTCCGTCGTAGCCGGCTTCGGCGTCACGTTGCCGGCCTGCTGCTGCGTGCGCGCCGCTTTCTTGTCGTAATACATTTTCACGATGTCTCGTACCACCGGCCCGGCCGCTTCGCCGCCGTGTTCCACGGTGTTCTGTACAATCGCCGCCACCACAATTTCCGGATTCCGCCGCGGCGCGAAGCCCACAAACCAGCCATCCATTTTCTTGGTGCCCAGCCGGTTGGCCGCGTCGTAGCTCATCAGCTGCGCCGTGCCGGACTTCCCGCAGAAATCGATGTTCTGCAGCCGCAGGTGATAACCCGTCCCGCCGCCTTCATTGACCACGCCAAAAAGCCCCTGCGTCACCTGCTCCACCGCATCGTCCGACAACGGAAAATTCTCGACCTTCGCATTCTGAAAACTTTTCAGCAGATGCGGCTGGACCAACATCCCGCCGCTCGCCACGCCCGCGGCCATCCGCGCCAGTTGGATCGGCGTCACCGTCACCGCGCCTTGTCCCACCGCCACCGAAATCGTTTCGCCCGCATACCACTTGTGATGGTAAGCCCGCTCGACCCACGATTCGGATGGCATCAGCCCCGGCTCTTCGCTCGGCAGATCGACTCCCGTGCGCTTGCCCAGTCCCAGCCCCGACCCGTAATACGCGATCTTGTCGATCCCCAGCAGCTTGCCGATGTTGTAGAAAAATATGTCGCAGGAATCCACGATGGCGTGATGCAGATCCACTTGCCCGTGTCCCTGCGGACGCCAGCAGTGAAATTCGCGCCCGTAAAAATTTGCGTGGCCCGGGCAGTACACGCTGTACGACGTCGGAATTTCCTTCGAATCCAGCATGGCCGCCGCCATCACGATCTTGAAAACCGACCCCGGAGCCAGTTGCGCCTGAATCGCCCGGTTCAGCAACGGAGTTTGCTTATCGGTATTCAGCTTCTGCCATTCCTCTTTCGGAATGCGCACCGCAAAATCGTTGGGATCAAACGTCGGCTTGCTCACCATGGCCAGCACTTCGCCGGTGCGCGCGTCCATGGCCACTACCGCGCCCTCTTTGTTCGCCATGTCGGTTTCGGCGATGGCCTGCAAATCGTAATCAATCGTCAACTGGATCGGCCGGCCCGGCACCGCTTCCACGTTGTCCAGCGTGCGCATCACTTTGCCGACGCTGTTCACCACCACCCGGCGCATCCCGTCGGTGCCTTCCAGTTGGTCGTTGTACTGGCGCTCCAAGCCCGCTTTGCCCACGATGTCGCCCGGGCGGTAATGCCCGTCGCTATCGTCCATCTGCTGCTGCGAAACTTCGCCCACGTACCCAATCGTGTTCGCCAGCATCTCGCCGTTTTGGTAACGCCGGCGCTGCACCATCAGCAATTCCAGCAGCGGAATATCCGCGCGGTGCGATTCCACGAAAGCAATGTCCGCCTGCGACGCAGCCGGCTTGATCACCACCGGCTGAAACTTCGGCTCGAATTTTGCCGCTTCCAGTTCCTGGCGCAGATCGCCGTCATCCAGGCCCAGGCCTTCTTCAATTTGCGGTAGCGATTTTTCCAGGCCTTTGGGATCGTCGCGCAGCAGCAAGATACTGAAGGAAGGATAACTATCTACCAGCACGCGGCCTTCGCGGTCCAGCATCGCTCCGCGCGGCGCGATAATCGGTATCGAACGGACCCGGTTCTTCTCCGCCAGATCCAGAAAATGCCCGGACTGCACCACCTGCAATTTCCAGAAACCCACCATCAACAGCACCACCAGCCCCACCGACAAATACGAGACCAGCGCCAGCCGTTCCTGCGGAATTTTCTGGTCGTTAATTCGCCATGAACCCAACGGACACCAACTCCTGCAAACCGCCACTCCCAGCCGGAATGCCCAGCCCGGGCTAAATTCCCAGGCAAAATAAACTAAAAATCAAAACTAACACCGCGCCAGACCAGCGGCAACTAACCCATGTCCAACCCGCCAACCACGAACACCCAGCGAACCCCACACCGCCGTCTGCAGATTGGCGGCCCAGTAGAGAGCGGCTGTCATCCCGAGCGCAGCGAGGGATCTGCTTTTCCCCCACGAGTTGCAACCAACACTCGCGAAGAAAATCTCCAAAATGACTCGTGCCTCTTCGCGCCATCCAGCAATTGCAACGAAAACCGATCCCCCTCGACACCCAGCGCCGGAGGTGCGACACGCCTCCTAAGCCCGTCCACCAAAATCTCCGTGCTCTCTCTTTCGCCGTTCTCTGTGCTCTCTGTGTTAAATCTTTTACGCCCTACGACCGCCTCCGCAACCGATCCAAAAGCGCGAACAACAAAACCCCAAACGCCGCCGTCACCAACGAATCCGCCAACTGCTGCCACGAAAAAAACCTCGCCGAATGATTCAAAAGCACCCGCTGCGTAATCACCAAAATCGCCTGATGAAAATGAAAAAACAAAAATATCAACCCAAACCGGCTGACCGGATGCTCCGTATCGATCCTGCCCCCAATCGACGAAGCCACATACCCCACAATCGTCTTCGCAATCCCATACATCCCGATCGGATTATCGTGCGACAACGCATCCTGCGCGATTCCAATCGTCCCACCCAAAAACATTCCGCTGATCGCATTCCGCCGGCTGAACCCGAAATAAATCGTCACCAGCAAAGGCAGGTCGATCAATTCCGACCACCGCCCGTACTTATGCAAAAACGCCTGAAACACCAGCGCCAGCAGCGACACTCCAAAAACCGCGCCGCTGTAAAACTTGTGGACCTCAATATTCCGGTCCGGCCCCTCGCTGATGTTCAGCATGTAATCGGAACTCATATCAACGCGGCCCCGCCGGATTTGCCGCCGTCGCAACAGGCTGTGCGGCCGTTGTCCCTGGAGTCGTGCCCGCGGGCGTACCGGTTGAAATCGGCGCCGCATCAGCAGCCACCGCCGGCTTGGGGAAAACAATCTGCTGCTGCGTCAGCAGCACAATCACATCTTCCAACCGGTCCAATCGCGCCGCCGGCTGCACTCGAATGATCTGAAACGGATTCCCCGGGCTGGCTCCTTTCACCGTGCCCACCGGCAAATCCTTGGGAAAAATATGATCTTCTCCCGAAGTCACAATCGCCTCGCCTTCGGTCACCTTCTCGTCATTCACCACGTATTCCATATGTGGCTCCGGATCGCCGCTTCCTTTCACCACGCCATGCGTCCGCGAACCCGCAAACATCGCACCCACTCCGCTGTCTTTATCGTTGATCAACAGCACCTGCGAAGTGTCCGGCAGCACTTCCACAATCTTCCCCACAATCCCTTCCGAAGTAATCACGCCCATGTTCAATTTCAGGTGATCGTGTTCGCCGCGGTTGATAAACAACGTGTGCGATGCCGGGTCGGCGCTCGAGCCGATCACCTGCGCCGCCAGCAATTGCGCTTCCGGATGAGCGTTGCGGAAATTCAGGAGGCCTTCCAGGCGCTGCGCTTCCGCCGCCCGGCTTTCCAGTTCGGCGTTGCGGATGCGCAGCTGGTCCAGCTCGCTGCGCATGTTGTTGTTTTCCGACCGCGCGTTATGCAGCCCGATGTACCCGCTCCAGGCCCCGCCCATCTTCGAAAGGCTCCAGCTGCCCACCCGCTCGATCGGCGTCACCAAAGCCACCGCCCAATAGCGGATCAACCGCACGTCGTGGTCGCCCTTGATCTGATAGGCGAGCAACATGACCTGCGCCATCACCACAATGGCCAGCAAAAAAATGGGTCGGCGGAAAATCGTGTCGATCATGGCCGTGCTCTCAGGAGGTGAAACGCGAAAATTAAACCCAACTCAAATCCCAAACCCAACTCAAATCCCAAACCAACTAAAAAAATCTCCGTGCGCTCGTGCCTTTCTCTGTGTTCTCTGTGTTAAATCTTTCGCCTTAATCGATCGAAACCAACCGCAGCAACCGGAAATCGCTCAACATCTTCCCGGTCCCCAATACCACCGAAGCCAACGGATCGTCCGCAATCGAAACCGGCAACCCAGTCTCTTCCCGTATCCGCTTGTCCAAATTCTTAATCAACGCCCCGCCGCCAGTCAGCACAATCCCGCGGTCGCTAATATCCGCCGACAATTCCGGCGGCGTCCTCTCCAACGCCACGCGAATCGCATTCAAAATCGTCGAAATACATTCCGACAACGCCTCGCGAATTTCGCTGTCATCGATCGTCACCGTTCGCGGCACGCCTTCGATCAAATTCCGGCCCTTCACTTCCAAAGTCAGCGGCTTCTCCAACGGATACGCCGATCCAATCTCAATCTTGATCTGCTCCGCCGTGCGCTCGCCCACCAGCAAATTGTATTTGCGCTTCAGATAATGCATCACCGCTTCGTCCATTTCGTTTCCGGCCACCCGCACCGAACGCGAATAAACGATCCCGCTCATCGAAATCACCGCGATGTCGGTGGTCCCGCCGCCAATATCCACCACCATGTTTCCCGAGGGCTCTTCAATCGGCAATCCCGCTCCGATCGCCGCTGCCATGGCCTGCTCCACCAGATAAACCTCGCTGGCTCGCGCCCGGTACGCCGAATCCTGCACCGCGCGCTTTTCCACTGGAGTAATTTCGCTCGGAACTCCAATCACAATCCGCGGATGCACCAGCACGCGCCGGTTATGCGCTTTCTGGATGAAATAGGTCAGCATCTTTTCGGTGACTTTAAAATCCGCAATCACGCCGTCTTTCATCGGCTTGATCGCCACCACGTTGCCCGGCGTGCGCCCCAGCATGTCTTTCGCTTCGCGCCCCACCGCCACCACGTCTCCGCTGTTTTTGTTGATCGCTACGATGGAGGGTTCGTTAACTACGATGCCTTTGCCCCGCGCAAACACCAGCGTGTTCGCCGTTCCCAAATCGATGGCCAGGTCGGATGAAAACAAACTGAACACCGACCGCATGTTGTAGCCGTTTTTCGTCACGTCGTGCGTCCCCCAGTTCCATTTCTCGCCGCTGCGGGCGGCGCAAAAATTAAAAGTGCACTCTTATTCTACGGGATAACTACTTCCACGCGCTTGGTCGCCGTGCCACCACGCCGGTTCTGCCCGGTGATGATGATTTCGTGGCTGCCTTTCGTCATGGCGGGAAGAAAATGACGGAAGTGCCCATCCGGCTGAATGCTCGCTACCTGCTCTCCATTGATGATCAAAGCCGCGCCCGGTTCCGTACGCCCCACCACTTCCACCAGATTGCCCTGCAGTTCGGTCGAATCGACTTCCAGTAGCATCTCCAGTTCTTTGCCGTGCACCACCAGTGAAAACTTGAACGAATCGCTTACGTCGCTCGATTTTCCATCCGCATCGATCGCCCGTACCCGCCAGAAATAATCGCCAGGCTCCAGGCCCACCACGTCGACGCTTTCCGTCGTGGTCTTTTTATCCTGCACCAGATGGCTGAAAGCCGCCGTATTGCTCGCCTGAAATTGATACACCTTCGCGGTCGCCACCGGGTTCCACGAAAAATGCACCGGATCGCGTTTCGGATCGACCACGATGATCGGCTGCAAATTCAAAGGCGTCACCAGCTGCGGAGGCGCCAGCACTTGCGATTTCGTAATCGCGCCGCCGGTCGGGAACGTCACCCGCTCCCACTGTCCGATATCCAGATGCTCGGCCCCGCGCGCCAATTGCGCGCTGCCGGACGCCACCGTAAATTCCTGCTGCTTCGTTTCCGGGTTGCTGCTCACCGCCGCGCGGCTATTCGCCTGCAGCGAAGCCACCGCATTTTCAAACGATACTTCCGCCTTCGATCCCGGAACTTCCCACGTGCCCGTCGCCAAATCGACTTGGCCCGAACTGATATGCACGCCCACCGACGACGCCTGATCTTTCTCCACCAAATTTTCTTCCACCGTAACTAAAGTGTCGCCCTTGGCAGTGTACGTCGTGCCGTCCGCGAAAGCGATTCGAGCCACGCCTTCCGATCCAGTCTGGATCAGATCGCCCTTATCCAAAGTCATCTGATAATCCGCATTTTCCCAGCTGACCGAGTTCACTTTCTTCACCTGAACTTTTCCGTCCAGGTTCACAAAACGCGCCTGCCGCGCATTGATCGTCGCCACGCCCGAATCTTTCGGCGTCATCGTGTCCGACAATTTTTTCGCGATCGCGCTGCTCGCTTCGGGGAAAACAAAGTAGGTTAACGACGACACAATTCCAAGGATCAGCAAGACATACAAAGCCACCGTCTTATAGGTGACCGTATGCCAATACACCTCCACCCGGGATATCTTGGGTTTCGCAGGCGCCGTAATTTTGCCGTCAGAGATCGTCATTTGGGGCTTATCCCCAAACTTAGCACCACCCGCCAACCCGCGCCAACCCCGCGCAACCCAAGTTGCCGAAAAGCCTACCCCCTGCGCTACCAATCAGTTAACGCAGTACTAGCCCCCGCCGTTGCCGTCGCCTTGGAGGGTGGCCCATCCTTCCCCCGCTGGAAGGGTGGGGCTGTTGCCGTTGCCTTTCCGGGTGCCGCACTCTTTGCGCTGTTGCTTCAAGCAAAGGGTGCGGGTTTAGACGATCCGCTTCTCCTAGCCTTCTCGTCCTACCGCCCAGACCGTCTTTGGCCCTCATCCAGAGGAGCGCCTTGCGCGACGAAGGATCTCCTTCTTGCCCAGCCCCCCTTGTACTCCCCGCCGCCGCACTCCCCCCGCTTTTCACTTCTTGCCCACCCGCCAACAACGCCCTAACATGTCCCCAAGGACTCACCCCTAAAAATGATCGGCACCACCGTCTCCCACTACCGCATCCTCGAAAAAATCGGCGGCGGCGGTATGGGCGTCGTCTACAAAGCCGAAGACACCCGCCTCAAACGCTTCGTAGCCCTCAAATTCCTTCCCGAACAATCCGTCCTGGACCACGCCACCCTGGAACGCTTCGAACGCGAAGCTCAAGCCGCGTCCGCCCTCGATCACGCCAACATCTGCACCATTTATGAAATCGGCGAACACGACGGCAAACCGTTCATCGCCATGCAGTTTTTAGAAGGCCAGACCCTAAAACATCTGATCAACGGCCGCCCCATCCCCGTCGATCAGCTCCTCCAATACGCCGTCGAAATCACCGACGCCCTCGACGCCGCCCACGCCCAGGGCATCATTCACCGCGACATCAAGCCCGCCAACATCTTCGTCACCAAACGCGGCCACGCCAAAATTCTAGACTTCGGCCTCGCCAAACTTAATCCGGTCACCGACGCTTCCGGCCTCACCGCCGGCGCCACGCAGCTTCCGCTAGAAATGCTCACCAGTCCCGGCACCTCGGTCGGCACCGTCGCTTACATGTCGCCGGAACAGGTCCGCGGCAAAGACCTCGACTCCCGCACCGACCTGTTTTCTTTCGGCGTCGTGCTCTACGAAGCCGCCACCGGCGTCATGCCCTTTCGCGGAGATACTTCCGGCGTGATTTTCGACGCCATTCTCAATCGCGAACCCCCCGCGCCCGTGCGCCTGAATGCCGATGTCCCGGCGCGCCTGGAAGAAATCATTCACAAAGCGCTCGAGAAAGATCGCAACTTGCGCTACCAGCACGCCTCAGACATGCGTGCGGATTTGCAGCGCGCCAAACGCGACATCGAATCCGGCCATCGCGCCGCGATTCTGAAGTCCGACGCCGTCGCTGCCGCAGATTCGTCGCAGATCCAAACCGCGCAAGATTCATCGTTGAAAAAAAATCTTCAAGACACCGCGGCTCAATCCGATTCCGCGTCAAAAACCGTCTCCTCCGCGCAAGGCAGCGCCGCTATGACGGCAACCGCGTCGCACCCCTCATCGACCACCTCGTCGCCGATTGTTTCGCCGCTCGACCAGCCGCCAATTCTCAAGTCCCGGACCGGACCGCGCATCCTCACCATCGCAGCAATGCTGCTGGTTTTAATCGCCATCCTGGGAGCGTACCTGCTCCTTCGCCGCAAACCCGACGAGCCTTTCCGAAACTATACTGTCGATCCCGTTACCGATAGCGGCACCGCCGAATCCACCGCCGTCTCGCCCGATGGTAAATTTCTCGCCATCGTTGACGTCAGCGCCACCCGCTACAGCCTGCGCCTGCGGAATATCGCCACCGGCAGTGACGCCGAAGTCGCTCACAGCGCTTCGAAAGCGCAAATCTTAGGACCGCATTTTTCTCCCGACGGCAATTACATTTATTTTTGCGAATTGGAAACGCCCGTTTCCGCAGGCTGCAATCTGTATCGCGCGCCGGTGCTGGGCGGCACGCCCGAGATAATTTCCCGCGATACCGACGGCGACTTGACCTTCTCTCCCGATGGCAAAAGCATCGCCTATTCCAGAAGCAACGATCCCGATCCCGGCAAGTGGAATTTATTGCGAGCCAACTCCGACGGCTCGGGCGAAAAAACATTGCTCACCACCGCCTCCAAAGAATCTCCGATTTACGTAGCCTGGTCGCCCGACGGCCAACGCATTGCCATCTCCACCTTCAGCTTCCGCGACCCAAATCTCGGCCACATCGACATGTTTGATCTCAACCGCAACCAGCTGGAAGATTTTGTCAAATCCGACAATCGAATGCCGTTCGGCGTGGCTTGGGCTCCCGACGGCAATTCGCTGCTCTGCGTCTACATCGAACTCGGCACCCACAATTTGACCTATCAGATCGGCGCTTACTCGTATCCCGGCGCCGTTTTTCGAGCCATCACCAATGACGTTTCCACGTATCGAAAATTCAGTTTGTCTGCCGACGGCAAATCACTCGCCGCGGTTCAAATTCAGACCACCAGCCAGCTCGATCTTCTCGCCGCCAATGGAAAGGGAACTTCCTCACCGGTACAGGGCATCGGCCGTCAGGGTTATATCGGTGGGTTTGAATGGACTTCTGCGCGCGACCTCTTGGTTTCAGAGGGTTCCCGGCTGGTCCGCATGGCCCCGGACGGCTCCAGCCAGGCGACGCTGCTGACCAACAACGCGGGCTTCATCATGAATCCGGTTTCTTGCGATGCCGATTCTTTCATCGCCATCACCTGGATTTTTCATTCCAGCTCCGGAGCCGTGCATATTTGGCGCGCCAATCGCGATGGCTCCGCGAAGACCGCTTTGGTTCGCCTGGGCGGCAACGGTGTTCTCTGGGGCTGCTCGCCCGATGGCAAGTGGCTCTACTACTCCGACAATCCGCCCTTGTCCGGTGTCTGGCGCGTGCCTTCCGCCGGCGGAACGCCCGAAATTGTGCCCGGTCTCGAATATTCAGACGCCAGCGTTGAGGCCCTGGCCATCTCTCCCGACGGAAAATCCCTGGCCGTCTTCCTGCAACGCGTCGTGTCTCGCGTCGGCGTCAACTCCATCGACCTTTGGGATCTCGACGCCCCCGGCAAGCCCACTCCCCGCACCATTCATCTCGATCCCGATCTCAATGTCGTTTTTTATCAGCCCGGACCACCCAATTCCGCCGGCCTGCACTGGACCCCGGGAAACAAATCCCTCGCCTACATCGTCGAAGAAAACGGCGTCGACAATATTTGGAATCAACCCCTCGACGGCACCAAGCCCACCAAGCTCACCAATTTCACGAAACAAAACATCGCCGACTTCCGCTGGTCCCCAGACGGCAAAACCCTAGCCGTCCTCCACTACACCGACACCGCCGACGTAGTCCTCCTCCACCAAACCGAACCCACCCGCTAACCGTCACTAACCTGAAGTTCACAAAACGACTCGCCCGCGCCATCCAGCGCGAACCGCGCGCAGCCAACATCAAGCCCTATCGCGGAGCGTCCTAAACGAAATCCCCGCCCAGCCCATTTTGGAGTGCGGTGGCTCTGCCACCGCTTTTCCGCAGCCGCCCACGCTTCAAACGTATCCAGCGCGCAGCGCCACCACAAAATGAAGCCCCGCAAAACCCCCAGCCCCGCAGTGGCGGCATAGTTAGCCCGGTCCGTAAGGGCCGGGAAACCAAACACAAAAAGAACCAGAGCGCCGGAGGTGCGGCACCCCCCCGCACCCGCGCCCAAATCTCTCACCAACACGCGCCGCCCGCCCCCGAATCGCGATCCAAAACCCTAATCAATCTCCGGCATTTTTTCCTTCGGCCACTCAAACGGGAAAATCTTCGCCGCCTCATCAGGTGTCATATTCAATCCCGCCAGCGCCGCAGCCCGCGCCATTACCGGATCCCGGCCGCTCGCCATGTCCGCTGGTGTAGGCAGCACCCGCTCGTCGGGCGTCACGCCCACATTTTCCAGACTCTTTCCATCTCCCATCACCAGATCAGCGACCGTAATCCATGCTCCATACTGCGAAACCATCGACTGGTTCAGCTCCACCGCGTGGTAATAAATTCTCGATTCCATCACCGCGCCCGCCGAGCGGTCGCCCAGTACCGTCCCGCGCTTTTCCAGTTGAATGACCCGCGCGAAGATTTCCGCCGACGAAATTGATTTACTGTCGATCAGCACGATCAGCTTCCCGCCGAAAGCTTTATCCCCTCGGCCCTTGGCGATTTGCGCCTTCACATCCGTTCGTCCGTTTCGATCTCCGATTTTTACGTCGTGGTCGAAAAAGCCTCCCAGGAATTTGTCCAGGGCTGCAATCCGGCCTCCGGGATTCCCCCGCAGATCCAGAACCACAGTGGCGAAGCCTCGCGTCTTGTTCACCATCCCGTCGACGTCGTCCGGGTCCACATTAAAATCCGGAAGCTTCCAGAACAGAACTTGCTTGCCCTCCGCGTGATAACGCGAACGATCCTCGCTCGTATCAAATCTGTGCGCCGTGCGGTGCTCCAGCAGATCCGACCGCCGGATCTGTACTTGCCCGGGAATCACTTTGGCCATGGTCACCAGATTTTGTTCCGTCCCGTCCGGCGAGCGCACGCCCAGATGAAATCCGGATTGCGGAAAAACCGAATACGAGTATTCGATCGTCCGCAAATCATCCCGCACGATCGTGATGCCATTGATCGAAAGCAGCCGGTCCCCGGCTTTCAGGCCCTTGGCCGCCGCGTCACTGTCCGGCCGCACCTGGGTCACATAACAGTCCGTCTCGCCCACCGCCCGCGCCAGGAATCCGTACTCCACGCCGTACGGCTTCGCTGGCGGACGAAAGCGCGTGTGCGAATCCTTCAGCGCCGCCATCGCCGCTGCAATATCCAGCAGCGCTTCATCTTGTGATTTCGCCGCCCCAATCTTTTCCCGCGCTTCGCCGAACCTCTTATCCAGGTTCAACCCATGGAATTGCGGATCGTAATAATAAGTCTGTATATCCGCTTTCACCGTATCCAGCATCACTTGCGCCTGCGCATTCGTGATGGTCGCGTACTTGTCGCCGGTGTGCGCCGGCAACAGCCCGATGCCACCCGCCGCCAGCACGCCGACCACGATCATTTTGATTTTGTTGGAGGAATTCATAAATTTGGATTCTCAGCTCCAGTCCCGGGAATGTGCGGTGCCCGGAATTTAGCATCACGCCCAAATCACATCCACCAGATTGTGTGTACTTGTGCTCCATCGATATCAACGTGTTATCACTCACCCCCACTCCACGCAGCCGAGCCGCGCCCAGCGCGAACCGCACGCCGCCCACCCAAGCCTCATCGCCGAGCGTCCGCCGCCAAAACAACGCCCAGCCCAACGTAGAGTGCGGTGGCTCTGCCACCGCTTTTCCCAGAACCGCCCGCGCTCCAAACTCATCCAGCGCGAAGCGCAGCCGATACACATCCCCGCGATTCCCCGGGCTTCTGATGCACCGCTCGACCGCCATCACCGTTACCGCAATCCTACAGCGCGAAGCGCCACCACAAAATGAACCCACGCAAAAACCCCAGCCCCGCAGGGGCGGCACAGGTTAGCCCGGTCCGTAAGGGCCGGGAAACCAAACACAAAAAGAACCAGAGCGCCGGAGGTGCGACACTCCGCCGCACCCGCGCCCAAATTCCTCCCACAAAATACCCGTCAAAAACGCCCGTGTGTACTTGCACCTCACCTATAACAACGTGTTATCATGCATCGCCATTCTGTACAGCTATGCCGAAAACCGGCCAGGACGGAACCAGTGCCAGCCACGATCGCTCAACCCAACCCGCCAACCCCCACGCCGCGAGCTCTCCCCGGCCCAGCCGCCCTCGACCCACATTTTCTAATCGCACCTTCTGCGATTAGAAATCGCCGCAACCCACTGAAAACAAAGGATCGGCATGTTTTCTAATCGGTCCTATTTTGGTACCCTTTCTACCCATTTGCATCGGACTATCACAATAATCCTCGCCCAATCGCTCCGCCCGACCCAACTATCAAATCGGCCAAATTTCCATCCCTCGGCTGTCCCAGTTGCAACTGTCCCCGTTTCTAATCGACAATTTCAAAGCAAACTCGCGCGATTAGAAACCACCTTCATCTCCAACAAAACAAACGCCGACCATGATTTCTAATCGACAATTTTTACGACCCCCCACCCCGCCAGTTGCAACTCCGCCCGCCACCTGCCCCCCCGCCCAGCCGCACCCAATTTTCCGCCTCTACTCAGCCATTTTGGAGGTTGACCCTACCTAGCCCTTTAGCGAGACTATCCATCCGCGATATGATTCGCAGCGAGGTGCCGTCTCATGACTGACAATTTCGGCGAACTTCTCCCACCCACACGCCTGATGTTGACCCCCGGCCCGTCCAACATGGACCCGCGCGTCTACCGCGCCCTGGCCACCCCGCTCGTCGGCCACATGGATCCCTGGTTCACCGAAATGATGGGCGACGTGCAAGTCATGCTGCGCCGCGTCTTTCAAACCCAAAATCGCATCACCTATCCCATCTCGGCGTCCGGCTCGGGCGGTATCGAAGCCTCGGTCATGAACATTCTTGAGCCCGGCGACGAATGTATCGTCTGCTCCAACGGCTGGTTCTCCGAACGGATGGCGGTCATCGCCGATCGCGCACCCGGAGCGAAAACCATCCGCGTCACCGTGCCCTACGGACGCACCGTCGATCCCGACGACGTGCGCCGCGCCGGCCAAGGCAAAAAAATTAAATTTGTCGGCCTCGCTCACGGCGAAACTTCCAGCGGCGTGGTTCAGAACCTCGACGACTTCCGCAAAGTGGCCGATGAACTCGGCGCGCTGCTGGTCGTCGACGCCGTCGCCACTCTCGCCGGCGTCCCGATGAACATCGAAAAACAGAAAATCGATATCTGCTTCAGCGGCTCGCAAAAAGCGCTCAGCGCGCCTCCGGGAATGGCGCCCATCACCGTGAACGCCCGCGTCGAAGAAGTCATCAAAGCTCGCAAAACGCCGGTGGCCAGCTGGTATTTCGATTTCATGCCGATCATGACCATGTGGGGCAGCGAGCGCACCTACCATCACACTCCGCCCATCTCTCTGATCTTCGCCATGCGCGAAGCGCTGCGCCTGGTCCTCGAAGAAACTCTCGAAGGCCGCTGGGAACGCCACGCGAGGAATCAGCAGGCGCTGGTCGCCGGACTCGAAGGCCTGGGCCTCGAACTCTTCGTTCCGAATCCGGCCGACCGCCTGGTTACCGTAACCAGCGTGAAAATTCCGGCCGGCGTCGACGACCGCAAAGCGCGCCAGCAACTGCTCGATGAATTCAATATCGAAATTGCCGGCGGCTTCGGCGACGTAAAAGGCAAAATCTGGCGCGTCGGCCTGATGGGTTATTCCTGCCAGAACACCAACGTCCTGCTGTTTCTCGCCGCCCTCGAAAAAGTTCTGCTCGATCAGGGCGCGCGCGTCCCCGCCGGAGGCGGCGTCGCCGCCGCAGTCGAAAGCTATCGCCACAGCGGCCAAGCCGCCATGGCCGGCGCACGAAAGTAGTATGATGTCGCGTCACGAAATTGAAATGAGGCTCGAGGAGCGGAATGGCTAAGACTGAAGTCGCCTGGATTCCCAACGTCGGCGCGATGAGCGATTTCATCGGCGCTTTCGACGTCCCGTCGAAAGTCACCGACTTCGTCTACCACTGCCGCTTTTCGCACTGCTGGAACGGTACCGCCACCCGCCACAGCGACACCATGGACTGCAAATTCTTCGTCGACGGTAAAGGCGTGACCCTCGGCCTGGCCCATCCCGGCTTCGTCGATTTCCGCAATCGCGTCGGACGCAACCTCACCGACCGCGAAGCCAGCTACATCGGCGCCGAATACCTCCGCGAACGCCTGGAACAGGAAGACGAGCACGAGCTCTACGACGTCGCCACCCCCGACGTAATCCGCATCATCGAAAAAATCGGCATCCGTTAAAAGTAAAAGGCCAGTGGCATAGCGATTCGTTGACTTGCCTCAACCCACAAATTAAACTGCCCGCGACATGCCCGAGCCCCCCTCCCTCATCGGCCAAACGATTTCGCATTACCGCATCATCGAAAAATTAGGTGGCGGCGGAATGGGCGTCGTCTACAAAGCCGAAGACACCCGCCTGAAGCGTTTCGTCGCCCTGAAGTTTCTTCCCGACGAAGTCGCGAAAGATCCGCTCGCGCTCGGCCGCTTCCAGCGCGAGGCCCAAGCCGCATCCGCCCTGAACCATCCCAGCATCTGCACCATCTACGACATTGGCGAAGACGGCGGCAAAGCCTTCATCGCCATGGAATTCCTCGACGGCACCACGCTGAAGCATTCGATCAACGGCCGCCCGATGGAACTCGACAGCCTGCTCGACCTTTCCATTGAGATCGCCGACGCGCTCGACGCCGCCCACTCTCAAGGCATCATTCACCGCGACATCAAGCCCGCCAACCTCTTCGTCACCCGTCGCGGCCACGCCAAGGTCCTCGACTTCGGCCTGGCCAAGCTGATCCCGGCCCGCACTGGCGCGGTCGGCGTCGGCGAAAGCATGGGCACCATGGCCCACGCCACGATGGATTCCGCGGAGATGTTCACCAGCCCCGGCACCGCCGTCGGCACCGTCGCCTATATGTCGCCCGAGCAAGTCCGCGGCAAGGAGCTCGATCCGCGCAGCGATCTTTTTTCATTTGGAACCGTGCTGTATGAAATGTGCACCGGCGTTTTGCCCTTTCGCGGCGAAACCACCGGAGTGATTTTTGAGGCGGTGCTGAATCGCGTGCCGCCGCCGGCCTCGCGGTTGAATTCCGCGATTCCGCCGAAGCTGGATGAGATTCTGCAGAAGGCGCTCGAGAAAGATCGCGAGATGCGGTATCAGGTGGCCGCCGAAATTCGCGCGGACCTGAAGCGCTTACGCCGCGAAACCGATTCGTCCGGGAGAGTTTCGTCCAGCAGCGCCGCGCAGCTTTCCGGCAGCACCGCGATTCCCGCGCCAGGATCTTCCGGTGCGCAAGTCTTGCCGCTTTCTTCGCAAACTGTGCCGGTCAGCTCGCAGTCCGGCTCGACCTCGACGGTGCTGCAGGTTGCCGGGCAGCACAAAATCGGAACGGCGCTCACCGCGCTGATCGTTCTCGCGCTGGTGGCCGCGGCCGCGTTCGGAGTCTATTCCTTCGTATCGCGCAACAAAGCGCCGGCCTTCGCAACTTTCTCGCTGAACCGCATCACCGAAACCGGAAAAGCCTCGCTTGCGGCAATATCGCCCGACGCGAATTACATCCTGAACGTTCAGCGCGAAAACGGGCAGCAAAGCCTCTGGCTGCGCAACGTTCCCACCAACAGCAACACTCAAATCGTTCCGCCGTCGGTCGACCGCTACGTGTCCGTCAGTTTTTCGCGGGATGGCAATTCGATTTTCTTCGTCAAGGATGAGGCGACCGAGAAGGGCGTCTACAGCCTGTATCGCGTGCCGGTCCTGGGCGGCAGCCCAGAGCGCATCACTCACGACATCGGCAGCGCCCCCAGTTTTGCTCCGGACCGCGCCCGATTCGTTTTCATGCGTTACAAGCGGAATGAGGGCGAAGGTGATCTGATGATCGCCAACGCCGACGGTTCCGGTGAAAAATTATTGTCCAAGCAGAATACTCGCGTTTTCGAACCGGCTTGGTCGCCGGATGGTAAATCGATCGTCGCGGATGAATTTCTGGCTAGTGAGGCCGGCGTTTCCGCTCTGGTGCTTTTCGATGCGGCCAGCGGAGAGAAAAAGACCTTCAAAACCTCTGACTTAAATTTGCGCTCGCCGGTCTGGATGCCCGATCAAAGTGCGATCCTGGTTACCGGGTCCGGCCGCGACTCTAATTTCAATCGCCAACAAATTGGAGAATTCTCTTATCCCGGCGGCGTCTACCGCGCCATCACCAACGATACCAATTCCTACCCATACATCAGCCTTTCGGCGGACGGCAAAACCATCGCTACCGTGCAATCGCAATACTTCGGAGACATTCGCACCGCGCCGTACGATTCCAAACAGGCCGGCAAAGTAACCACCATCAGCAATCGTCCACCGACCAACTGGTTCGCCTGGACACCGGATGGGAAAATTCTGGCCGAGCAGGAAAACGGTATATTCAAAATGGATGCGGATGGCAGCCATCGTGCTCCGCTGCTGCACGATGATTATCCGAATTTCCAACCGATCTCCTGCGATCACGGGCGCTACGTCATGTTTTCATCGGCCTTCCGGACCGGAGCCAGCGGTTCAAATGTTTGGCGCATGGACGCCAGCGGCGGAAACTTGAAGCAGATCACTACCGGCTCGGATGACACGCCGGCCATGTGTTCCCCCGATGGCAAATGGCTGATCTACGCCAGCTACGACGCTGGGAAATTTCTAGCCAAAAAAGTTTCAGTCGATGGCGGCGCTTGGACCAAAGTGTCGGAGGCGCTGCTGACCTGCGGATGCGTCAACATTTCGCCCGATGGAAAAAACATCGCGTTCCAGACCCAGCCGGTCACCGGTGGCCCGGTGATGATCCGCATACTCGATTTCGATACGCTGCAGCCGGTTAAGGAAATTCCGCGCGACCCGCGAGGCGGCGGCGAAATCCGCTACACCTGGGATGGGAAAACGATCGGCTACCCGATCCGCGAAAATGGTTTGTACGCGCTGTTTGTTTCGCCCGTCGATGGAAGCCCCGGTCACCGCGTCACCGAATTTGAATCGGATTTCATTCCCGACTTCCACTGGAGCTTCGACAATAAAACTCTGGCCTTGATCCGCGCTCACAACGATAGCGACGTGGTGGTCATACGCCAAGGCGCGGCCGCGCACTAAGCGGCGAAAAAAGTTTGGATGTTCGGCGACTAAGGCGTGGCAGCCTTAGGTTTGCTGGCGGAATTTTTCGAGAACGAGCGAACGTAGTTGACCAGGTTCCAAACTTCCTCGGGTTTCGCGCGATTGCCTTCGGAGGGCATCCCACCTTTCCCGTTCTTGATGATGTAAAACAATTCGCCGTCAGTCAGTCCCTTGAGCGCGGCAGGATCGGTGTAGTCCAGCAGCTTCAGCTTCATGTCCGTCGCCAGATCGCCTTTGCCGTCTCCGTCGTTTCCGTGGCACATCGCGCAATCGTAACCGTACTGCTTCTTGCCCGCCGCGAGCGAAGCGGCAGTAGGTTTGATGGGATTGGGAACCTTGGCAGCTTCAGGCGGCATCTTGGCGTCGGCCGCCGGCGCACCCTGCGCCGCTGGTGCGGCATCCGCAGCAGGCACTGCCGGCTTCTGATCCTGAGCTAAAAGCGGGAGACAAAAAATCGCGAGGAGCGAGACAACGCGAAATCCGATTCGCATAAAACCTCCAACCGCGCATGCTTTCTTGGGTTTCGGGGGATTCTACTCCGGACTTGGTGCCGCGGGAAAGAAACTTTCAGGGGTTGCGCCATGCCGCGCGCTACGCGTCGGAGAGCGTTTCGCTCGATTCCGATCCATCTTTGAGTTCGCCGACTTCAAGAATCTCGCCACAATCCAGACATTCGATGTACTGTGCCTCGTCGTCTTTGGCGATGACTTGGGTGCGCGCGTGTTTACAGGCCGGTTGTTGCGCGGGTTGATCGGTTGACATAGCCACTCCAAGCAGCAAAGTGCATCATAGCACTGCAGCTGCGGCGGCGAGATACGAGCGGCGTGCGGACGCGAGCTGCACGAAGCGCGGTTGACAAAGACGCCGCGAGGCACTATCAGTCTGATGGCTAAGAATCGAAGGCGAGACGATTGACCACTGAATTGAGTTCGCAGCGGCGTCTGGGCAGCGTGTTGTTCTACGGGATCGTAGCGATCCTCGCTTATCTGGTATTTCTGGTGTTTCAGCCGTTTCTTCCGGCGCTGGCCTGGGCAGTCGTGATTGTGGTCGTTTCCTATCCTCTATATCAGCGCGCGCGGCGGCGCTTCAATCCCACGGTGGCGGCGATGCTGTGCACGCTGGGCGTGACTGTGATTCTCATCGTGCCGACGGTGCTGATGATGGGTGCGTTTGTGCGGCAGGGCGTGCAGGCCGTGCAACACCTGCAGGAGCAAGCGGCCAATGGGCACTTCGAAAGACTGAACCAGATCTGGATGGAGCTCGAATCGAAGCTGCCGGATGCGAGCCAGGCGAACCTTTCAACCATCATCAATCGCTACGCGGATCAGGCGGCGACGTTTCTGGCGACGAAGCTGGGAGCGGTGCTGCGGAACACCGCAGCGTTTCTGTTTCACCTGAGCGTTACGCTGCTGGCCATGTTCTACCTCTACCGCGATGGAGATACGTTCATGGCGCGGGTGCGGGCGATCCTGCCTTTCGAGCGGGCGCATCGCGACAAGATGATCCGGGAATCACACGATCTGATTTTCGCCAGCGTAGTTTCGAGCGCGGTGGCGGCCGCGGCGCACGGCATTCTGGGCGGAATCGCCTTTGGCCTTGCGGGAATTACTGCGCCGATTTTCTGGGGCGTGATGATGGGATTTTTTTCGCTGATTCCGCTGGTGGGTTCGGCGCTGATCTGGGTGCCGGCTTCGATCAGTTTGATCTCCGAAGGTCATGTGGGCGCGGGAATCGCGTTGGCGATTTTCTGCAGCGTGGTGGTGGGGCTGGTGGATAACGTGGTGCGGCCGTGGGTGATCAGCGGGCGGGCGGAAATGGGCGGGCTGGTGGTATTCATCAGCGTGCTGGGTGGAATCGCCGTCTTCGGATTGTTGGGAGTGATCGTCGGGCCGATCATCGTGGCCACCGGGGCGAGTTTGCTGGATCTGTACGTGCCGGAAGGCTCTGGAAACAATTTAGGCGATGGCGACGCGGATCAAAACAGCGTCGTGCTAGAGTAACGCGCTTCGGAAGTGACGAACGGATCAAGAAGATCGGATGAAGAAGAACTCCAAACCAAAATCAAAAAACGGCGCGGTGAAATCGGCGGGACCGAATCACGCGGGACTGCCTCCTGAAAAGCTGCGCTGGCGCTGCGATCCGGCGCGCATTCCGTTCGAGACCACGGCGGAAGTCGCGCCTTCCACGGGAGATCCTGGGCAGGAGCGCGCGCTGCGCGCTTTGCGCATGGGCGTGGAGATGACTGCGCCGGGCTACAACCTTTTCGTCTGCGGGCTTTCCGGCACCAGCCGCGGCGGAATGATCGTGCGCATGATTGAGGGAATGCATCCGGAGAGCGAACTTGCCCCGGACCGCGCTTATGTGAACAACTTCAAGAACGCGGACCGGCCGCGTTTGCTGACTTTGCCGCGCGGCCAGGCCAACGCGTTCAAAAAAGAAGTGGAGTCCGGGATCGATTTCTTGCGGCGCAGAATTCCGCAGGTGTTCGAAGGCGAGCCGTTCCAGCGGCAGAAGACGCGGATCGTCGAGCGTTTCACGCAGCGCGAAAAAGAATTGATGGACGATTTCACGCGGCGGATTGCGCGCGAGCAATTCGCGCTGGGGCGCATGCAGGTGGGCGCGGTGGCGTTGCCGGAAATATTTCCTTTGATCGAAGGGCAGATGGTGCCGATCGAAGAAATCCCCAAGATGGTGCAGGAGGGGAAGCTGGAAAGCCCGACGGCGGAAGAGTTGGAGCGCAAGTACGATCAATTCCGGCAAGAATTCACGGTGGTCTATCGCAAGACGCTTTCGCTCTCGCGCGAACTGGCCAGCGAGATGAGTTATCTGGAGCAGGAAGCGGCGTCGGTGCTGGTGGATGGCGTGATCGAGGAGCTGAAGGAAAAATATCCGAGCGCGATCATCGCGGAGTATCTGGAAGAAGTGCGGCACAACACTCTGGATAATCTGGAGCCCTTCAAGGAGCGCGAAGGGGAAGAAGATACGCCGCCATCGGAGGGGGGCGGCGGGCCGCGGATGGAGCGAGCCGAGCGCGATCCTTTCCGGGTGTACGGCGTGAATGTGATTCTGGCGCACGGTGAAAAAGACAAGTGCCCAGTGGTATTTGAGACGATTCCGACCTACGCGAATATGTTCGGCACCATTCACCGTAGCTACGACGCGCGCGGAAGCGGCTGGAATTCGGATTTCATGGACCTGCGCGGCGGATCGCTGCTCCGTGCGGACGGCGGATTCCTGGTCATGTACGCGCTGGACACGCTGACCGAGTCCGGAGTGTGGCGGACGCTGAAACGTACGTTGAATCACGGCAAGCTGGAAATCCAGCCGATGGATGCGTTTTTTCCCTTCAGCGCGGTGACCATGAAGCCGGAACCGATCGACGTACACGTGAAAATTATTCTGATCGGCGACCGCGACATGTATGAGCTGCTGTACGACTTCGAGGAAGATTTTAAGAAGATTTTCAAAGTGCGGGTGGAATTCGACGAAGAAATGAAATGGAGCGACGAAGTCATCGACGAATATGCCGGGCGATTGCGGAAGATCTGCGACGACGAAAAGCTGTGCGCCTTCGACCGCGGGGCGTTTGCGGCGATTCTGGAACACGGGGTGCGGCTGGCAGGGCGACGCGGAAAAATTACTACGCGCTTTTTCGACCTGGCGGACTTGGCCCGCGAAGCTTCGTATGTGGCGCGCAACGACAAGCGCGAGGTGGTGACCGCGGCAGACATCCGGCGAGCGCTGGATGCGAAAATCGAGCGCA
Source organism: uncultured Acidobacteriota bacterium (assembly GCA_963711325.1). Lineage (GTDB taxonomy): Bacteria > Acidobacteriota > Terriglobia > Acidiferrales > UBA7541 > Palsa-295. The sequence continues at coordinate 425,464 of CAVQDR010000004.1, forward strand.
ACAACCTGACCGAAACGAAGATCCGCGAAATGATCGAGCAGAATTTGCTGTTCATCGACACCACCGGGGCGCGCATCGGGCAGGTGAACGGGCTGAGCGTGATGGAAATCGGCGGGTATCCCTTTGGGAAGCCGGTGCGGATCACGGCGGCGACTTCACCGGGAAAAATCGGGATCATTAATATCGAGCGGGAAGCGAACTTGAGCGGACGCTTTCACGACAAAGGCGTGCACATCATCGCCGGCTACATGCGACGAACCTTTGCGCAGGATAAGCCTTTGGCTCTTTCGGCCAGCCTGTGTTTCGAGCAGTCGTATTCGGGAGTGGATGGCGACAGCGCGAGTTCGACGGAAATCTACGCGTTATTGTCGGCGCTTTCGGGGATCCCGATTCGGCAGGAGCTGGCGGTCACGGGCTCGGTGAATCAGCAAGGCGACATCCAGCCGATTGGCGGCGTGAATCAAAAGATTGAAGGGTTTTACGACATCTGCAAGATGAAGGGTCTGACTGGAACGCAGGGCGTGCTGATTCCGGCCGAAAACGTGGACGATTTAATGTTGCACGACGAAGTAGTGGAAGCGGTGGCGAAGGGACGTTTCCATTTGTATCCGGTCGCGACGGTCGAGCAGGGTATCGAGATTCTGACTGGCACACACGCTGGGAAGCGATTGCCGACGGGAAAGCACGAACCCGATACTGTTTTTTCTAAAGTGGACCGCCGGCTGCACGAAATGGCGCTGACGATCCAGAAATTCGAACGCTAGCTCTTCTTAACATTGAACTGCCGAGAAATTCCTCGCCTTTCGTTTTTGACCAAACGTTTTTCGCTTCAGACTAGCTTGCGCATTTTTATGCTGATGTTGAGGGTTTGACCCTGGCGGTCGATCAGCAGTTTGTATTCGTGTCCCACCTGGCGGAACAGATCGCGAATGGCGGAGAGCGTGAGGTCGGCGGCGGCTTCTTCGTCGAGGCCGGCGATAACGTCGCCCTCTTTGAGTCCGGCATCGGCTCCGGGAGTGCCGGGGCGGACCTGCACGATCTGAAATGTTTTGAGGTTCGCGCCTTTCGCCAGAATGGAAAGGCCGCTCATATCTTCCTGGGCGGTGTGATTGATCTGCAGATTCGGGTCGAGAAAGACGCGCTGGTGGAAGAAATCGAAGACCACGGAGAAGCGGCGCAGGAAATCGCCGCCAATTTGACCGGCGGCTTTCGAGCCGGCTGGGGCGTTGGCTTGCGAAAAAAGAGCGACAGGTTCTTCGACGTTGTAGGGGCCGATCTGAAATTCCTTAAGGCGGCCGACAAGGATTTTGGAGCCTTCATCGAGTTCGGGATACGAGGCGTCGATCGCTTTGAAGTGCGCGGCGGAAATCTGCTTGGAATCGGTGAACGAACTGTAGAAAAGGATGGCGGAATCGAGCGCGGTGTTGATTTCGAAATCGGCGTCGAAGCTTTTGCGGCCGGAGATGTTGCCTTTGGCGCGGATGAGGGCGGAAGGCGGAGTGCCGGTGATGGAGAAGGGCTTGCCCTGGCCTTGGTATTGGTAGGTGGCGGGATCGAAAATCTGCACGGTCTGACGGAGATAGTCGACGACCACGACGGTGTGATCGAAGAAATCGCGGCCAAGAACGCCGTGCGCGGGCTGTCCGGTGGTTTCCGCGAAATTCTTGCGGGCGATGACCGGAAGAACTTTCAGGCCAAAACGTACGCCGGGCATGCTCGCTGCGGCATTCTGGATAATGTTTCCGGCGCTGACGGTCAGGCCGAGTTCCTGGGCGCGTCCGGGCTCGATGGAAGTTTGCGCGGCAGTGGAATCCAGCTCGAAGAGGGAAGTGCGGCCTCCATTGATTTGCACCGGGAGAAAAATCAAATTGTGAACGAAGGACGCGGGAAGCTGCGCGGCATAGGAAAATTGGGCATCGGATTGGTCCGACGGGGCAGGATTTTGAGGTGCGGGAGATTTCGCGGCTGCGGGTGAATGAGGAAACGACAAACTGACACAGAAAAGAAGTGCGGCGCAAACGATAAGTAACGCCCGGCGATTCATTCGGCCTCCCACGCAGATTACGGCAGATTCGAGCGCCCTAGATTATACGACCTTAGGGAGCGGGAGCCAGATATCCCTGACGCGCGAAAATCTTGCGGGAGTTTTTTTGGTTGGCGGCGTAGGGCGTGCCGGAGGAATCGAGTAGCTGAACGGTAAGCGGGTGAAATTTTCCATCGTGAACGGGCGCGATGCCCAGGAGGTATTGGTGGCGCAGGGTGGCGGCGATTTGGGCATAGGCCGGCACAAAATCTTTTTCGGATTCGGGGAAGAAAGCGCGGCCGCCGGTGATTTCCGCGAGGGCGCGCAAGGTTTTGTCAGCTGCGGCGAAGACGCTGGGCTCGCCGGAATGGGTGACGCCTTTTGATTTAATTTTGGCGGGCGAACGCAGCGGAGCGCCGAGCGCGACGGGAAAAATCACCACGTCGCTCGACTGGAGTTTTTGGCGCAGCGCGTCCCAGCGCGAGGCGGGCGAGGAATCGAGGCCGGTGGTTAGCAGCACGATGGCTTTTTTGCCGGGAATCGCGACCATGGAATCGAGGACCGCGGAAATCGAGTCGAAGAGATTGAGTTCGCCGAAACCGATAGTGAATTGAACTTGTTTTAGGGAATCGGTGAGCGCGTTTTTGTCGGCGGTGAAAGGCAGGATCGTTCGTGGCGCTTCGCTGTAGGCGACCAGAGCGATTTCGTCGCCGGGAGCGAGCCCGGCGGAGAGCGCGTTGAGGGCGGCGATGTGATCGCTTTGGATCAAGTAGACGGCGGGGCTGGTTTCGATCATGACCAGGATTTGCGCGGGAGCATCAGTGGGCGCGAAGAAGACGATGGGTTGGGGCACGCCAGCGTCAACGATTTTGAAATTCTGCTGCTCGAGGCCGGTGACGAATTCGCCGCGTTCGTCGATGATGGCGGCGTCGAGTTTTACGATTTCAGTGGTGACTTGCAGCGGCTGCTGTTGTGGGTCAGCTTGTGCGTGAACAGCGGGGCCGGCGAGAAGAAAAGCGGCGAAGAAGACGGCGGCAAAAAAAATGCGTGGCGGCCCATTATGCAAAACGGGCCGCCACGCGATTTGTTCCGATCTGCCGCTCAACGGAAGCGGGCTAGTTGCCGGGCGCCGGGTTGGCGGGAGGAGCGGCACTGGCTGATTTGGGAGTGCTGAGATAGCCCTTGGCTTGATCCTTGGAGAGATCGAAGACCACGATCTCGTAGGGTGCTCGGGCTCCCTTGACGTAGAACTGGATGGGCTCACCCACCGTCTTGTCTTTCTTTTCGATGCTTTTGTCATCGGCGATGACGTTGACGGTGTAGCGGTAGTGCTTCGTGTCGACTTTCTTGAGCTGGACCTGAATGGGGCCGACGTGCTGCGGGCCGGCATTCGACTTGGTGAGGTCGAATTCAAAAATGTCGCGTTCGCCGCGGCGTTTGAGTTCTTCGACTTCGTCATGGTTACGGGCGATCAAGCCGCTCTGCACGCCGAGGTCGCCGACCGTGCTCTGGAGTTTGGTTTTGGTGACTTCGAGATCGGCTTTGGTGGCGTCGGCTTCGCTCTTGGTGCCGCTCAATTCGGTGGTGACTTCGCCGATTTTGGTGGAGGTATCGGCCTGGACGCCAGCGATTTCGGAGCGAAGTTTGGCGTCGCTCTTTTGTTGGTCTTTCTTAATGGTCTGAGCCAGGCTGCGGGCCTGCGCGAGTTCGTCCTGGGTCAGGCCAAGTTTTTGAGAGGTGACATCGAGCTGGCCTTTCAGATCGGCGATGCGCGAATTGGTTTTATCGAGTTCGGTGGCCAGCGCCTGAGTCTTGCGTTCGGCGTCATCCAGTCCCTTGCGGGAGGCCTGATGCTCGGCGTATCCGGCGTAGAGCAAATAGGCGACCAGGGCAAAAGCAATTACGAACAAAAGTGTGACCCAGCGCGGCAGAGAAGAAGAAACTGGTTCAACGTAGTGAGTCTCTTCGCCGGGCGTGTTCGGGGTCGAACTCATCAATCCTCCTAAGACGGGCATGGCCGCGTCATCAGGGCGGAATTATGGCTGAGGGCCGAGGCGATGTCCACGAGTTGATTGGGAATAGGTTACTAATCCGGCGCATTGGCGGAAGGTGAGGCCAGGTTTGCCGGGATGAAATATTTCGAGACCGTGGCCAGAAATTCCGGCGCCGGATTTTTGCACAGGCGAAGTCTTGCCCACGCGTTCGGTTTTCGATATTCTGCGCTGTCGATAAAAGCGGTAGATAAGGGGCGCGATGATCTGTCCTCAGTGCCGAAGCGTTGATTGTTTTCGATCCCATCGCGACGGCGTCTTGGATTTCCTGCACAGCATGAATGGATCGAGGCCGTGGCGTTGCCATACGTGCGAGTGCCGGTTTTACGCGTGGCGCGTGGCGCGCAGCTTTCAGGTTTACGCGCATTGTCCGCGCTGCGGCAACTTTGATCTGGAACATATTTCGCGAGATCGAGTGGAAGACGGAACATTGATTACGCTGAAGCGCTGGCTGGGCTTCCCGGCGTACCGCTGCGACCCTTGCCGGCACCGGTTTTTCAGCATCCGGCGCTTCCGGCGAATCATGCCAGTTTTGCTCCCCGCATCGAGCTCCGAGAAGGCCATCGCCAGCTAAGAAACGGCGAAAATCACGCGAATCTCCCCCAACCCCGACACCTCCCCGCAGTTGCCGTAACCATCCTGTAATGTGACAGATAGATAGTAACCTACAATTAACATTCTAGTCACAGGGGGTTCAAGCGGGCCGAATAAGGTGCCAGCTTCGCCACGCGTGTCATGGTGCGCATGGGGATTGGTCTCGCAACACAGTCCGAGCGTAATTTTCAAATTTGAATCACTTGGTTTGGATGGGAGTCTAACGCTCAGCGTCAGTTTTGGGCATCCGGCTCAGGACGCAGAAGGCGAATGTGTGTGAGGCAGTGGTGTTGAAGAATTTCCGTTCGATGATTCAGGCGATCAGCAGTTAATCAAGGAGGAAGGAATGCGAGGATTCGTAACGTCTTTGCTGGCCATTGGCCTCGCCGTGACCCCGGTCATGGCAAGAACCAATCGGCCAGGAGATAACGACAAGGACACGCCGAAGCCGGCCACAGCGGATAAGGCGACCGACAAGTCGAGCGACACGAAGTCGACGACCACCACATCGACGAGCGCGACTCCGGCCACGCCGGGGACGACCGTTGCCGAGAGCGAACTGCAGCAGGTTCGCGAATTGCTGGCGGCACAAGCCAGAGAGATCCAGATGCAGAACGACATGATGAAGCTCCAGCAGCAGAAGCTGGAAATGATGGAAGAAGAATTAAAGGCCGCGAGCGCGCCGAAGGACACTTCCTCCGCGGAAGCGCCACCCAGCCGCGCTTTCGGGAACAGCCTCATCGGCACGGCGGATGGGCAGGCACCGAATGGGGACAATCCGGTAGCGATTCGCTTCAAGGGGATCACGATCACCCCGGGCGGATTCATAGCGGCTGAAACCGTGTTTCGCAACAAGGCGACGGGCGGCGACATCAACACGCCGCTGAACAGCATTCCGTTCGCAGGGAACCCGGGCGGGCAAACGACGGAGTGGAACGCGAGCGCACGTCAGTCGCGCATCAGCTTGTTGGCCGAAGGGAAACTGGCCAACGTCAAACTGAGTGGCTACTACGAATCGGACTTCCTCGGCGCGGGCACCACTTCGAACGACAACGAAAGCAACAGCTACGTGCTGCGTATTCGGCAGGCGTGGGGACAGGCCAAGTTCGACAACGGCTTCCAGGTTACCGGCGGCCAGATGTGGAGCTTAGTCACGGAAACCAAGAAGGGCACGGACAACCGCACCGAAGCGCTGCCGATGACTATCGATCCACAGTACACGGTAGGATTCAGCTGGGCGCGGCAAGAGGGCCTGCGGGTTTCGAAGACGTTTGGCGAAAATGTGAAGTTCACGCTGGCGGCTTCGGTGGAAGCTTCGAATACGACGTTGACGGTTCACGGGAACCCGACGGCTGTGATTCCGGCGACCACCACGACCACGATCACGGATGGCGTGACGACCGTAGCGGTTCCGGTTACGTCGACCTCGACGTTCAACAATTTCCTGGTGGGCGCTCCGGGCGTCGCCGGTGGTTTGTATAACCCGGTCGGCACCTACGCCTACAACAAGACGCCTGATTTCGTCTTCAAGGCAACGGCTGATCCGAAGTTCGGACACTTCGAGGTGTTCGGCCTGGTCAGCACGTTCCGCGATCGCGTGTATCCGTGCTTTGCAGCGCACGGCACGATCAATCTGGTATTCCCCGACGGCGCAGGCGGTGTGCTGCCCACGGTGGTGGCACCGGCGGTAACTTGCGGTTTGACCGGCTCGACGCAAGCGACCTCGGGCGCGTTCAACGATTCGCGGACTGGCGGCGGCATCGGCGCCAACGGCCGCGTTTCGCTGGGCAAGCACGTGGATATCGGCTTGCACTTCCTGGGCGGCGATGGAATCGGCCGCTACGGAACGGCGGGACTGGCGGATGCGACAGTGCGTCCGGACGGCACGCTGGCTTTGATCCGCAGCTACCAGACTTTGGGAACGGTGGAATTCCACGCGACCCCGAAACTGGATTTGTACTTCAACGTGGGCGGCGAATATGCCGGCCGCGCGACGTACAACGGCGGAAAGACCGGATACGGAAACTTCGCACGCCGCGACGATGGCTGCTCGGTGGAAACTCTGCCGATCGCCGCGCCGGGCGCGACGGTCAACACTACCGCAGTTTTGGGTTCGAACGGATTCATTCCGGGCGCGCTCTCCAACTGCGACGGCGACACCCGCAACATCCTGGAAGGCACGGTCGGCTTCTGGTACCGCTTCTACAACGGGCCGATGGGCCGCATGCAGTTCGGGGCGCAGTATTCGTACGTGACGAAGAACACCTGGTCCGGAGTGGGCGCGGTAGCCGGTTCGACGGCGGCCCCGCACGCGCTGGACAACATGCTGTTCACTTCGTTCCGTTACTACCTGCCCTAGGCCGAACGAGGGAGACGGCGAGTTTCGCCGGGTTCCTCGGGTTGGCGTAGGCTGAAAGCGAATTGCAATGGAGGGCGTCCCCGCAAGGGGGCGCCCTTTTTTTGTGCGGCTCGGCTGAAATCCGAATCGTCGCGGGCACCTCACCTGCAGCTCGCAACCCTGTCATCGATAATGCCGGTCGCGCATTCTAACCGGCATAAATCGGTTTGACTTCGTCATATTAGCCGTATTAAAACGTATGGCCTCTACGAACGCGCCTCGCGCTAAGCCGTGCGTGCCTGGTTCGACATAATCGGAGGTCGTGATATATGCGTTGGAATTCCCTGAGGTCTTTCTGGAGCCGTTTCCACGTCGTTTTTGCGCGTCGCGCGATCAATCGGGGCGCCGGATTCCTGGCCTTTCTACTTCTGTTTAGTTCCGCAGCATTCGCGCAAGTGTCTGCGACTCTTTCCGGCACCATTACGGATGCATCTGGCGCCGCCGTGGTGGGCGCGGATGTAACCGTGACCGACTTGGAGACCGGAGACGTGCGCAATACGCAAAGCGATAGCGCAGGACGCTATCAGGCATATGGCCTGCCCGTGGGGCAGTATGAAGTGAAGGTGAAGAAATTGGGATTCAGAGAGCAGATCAGGACCGGCATTCATCTGGTGGTGGGCCAAGTGGCGGTGGCGGACTTGCAGTTGCAGGTCGGCGAAGTGACGCAGCAGGTGAAGGTGGAATCGGATGCGTCGATTGTGGCGCTGACGACTTCGGACATCTCCGGACTGGTGGGCGAACAGCAGATCAAGGATTTGCCGCTGAACGGACGCAGTTACGATTTGCTGTTGCCATTGAATCCGGGAATCGTGAATTTCACGTCGCAAAAAGCGGGAGGCACGGGCGTTTCGAACTCGACCACCGCCAACAATTTCGCGGTGTCCGGCAACCGGCCGCAGCAGAATATCTTCCTCCTAAACGGAATTGAGTTTACGGGCGCGGCCGAAAACAACATGACGCCGGGCGGCGCGAGCGGCGAATTGCTGGGAGTGGACGCGGTGCGCGAATTCAACGTGCTGCGCGATTCATACAGCGCGGAATATGGGAAGAAGCCCGGCGGCCAAGTGCTGATTGCAACTCAAGGCGGAACGAACCAGTTGCATGGCTCGCTCTATGAGTTTGTGCGCAACAACGCGCTGGACGCGCCGAATTTTTTCGACCAAGGCTCAGCGCCGCCGTTTGAACGCAACCAGTTTGGAGGAGCGATCGGCGGGCCGGTGGTGAGGGACAAGACTTTTTTCTTCGTGAACTATGAGGGTTTGCGGCAGCGGCTGAATCAAAGCTCGGAAGCGTTCGTGCCGAGTCTGACGTCGCGGTCGTTGGCGGTGCCGAGCGTGGTGCCGCTGCTGAGTTTGTGGCCGACGCCGACGGCAAGCGCGCCGGACTTCAACGGAATTTCACCTTTTTTCAGCAGTCCGCTACAAACCATTTCGGAGGATTTCGGCACGCTGCGAGTGGATCACATTTTTTCGCCGCGGGATTCGCTGGCGGCGGTGTATACCGTCGATGATGGCCGGGACGTGACGGCGACGATGGCCAACCCTTTCAGCTCGGACATTCTGAATCTGCGCGAACAAGTTTTCAGCCTGGAGGAAACGCACGTTTTCTCGCCGACGTTTTTGAATATGGCCAGGGTGGGATATTCGCGCGCGGGCTATTTTTTTACGGGCGAGCCGACGCCGGGAACTCCGGCGGCGGACGTGCCGGGTTTCTTGCTGGGTCTTCCGGTGGGCGCAGCAGTGGTCGGCGGCAGCGCCGCATCGAATCCGCAGGCGCAGGTAGGTCTGGCCGGCAGCAATAACGGCAGCGATCTGCACATCGCGCGAAATCTTTACACCTACGAAGACCAGGTAACCCTGAACCGGGGACGTCATCAGATCAGCCTGGGCGCGTGGTTCCAGCAGTTCCAGTCGAACGAGACCATCGCGCTGAGCCAATTCGGTCAGGCGACCTTCGCGAGCTTGACTACATTCCTGGCGGGAACCACATCGAGTTTTCTGTACGATCCGGCGCCAACGGAATTGAACTGGCGATCGTTTTTTGCAGCGTGGTACGCGCAAGATGTGATTCGAGTGAATTCGAAGTTAACGGTGTCGCTGGGCTTTCGCGGTGAATCGTCGACGGGTTGGAACGAAGCGCGCGGCCGCGCTGCGAATTACACGTTTACGGACGGCGTGATTTCGACCGACCCGCGAATCAGCCACAACCTTTTCACCACGAACAACGCGAAATTTCTGCCAGAGCCGCGGATTGGCGTGGCCTGGAGTCCGTTGAGCCAAAAGACCGTGCTGCGCGCGGGCTTTGGAATGTACAACGACCTGCAGGACGCCTTGGGTTACCGCACGGACCAAAACGCACCGTTCAATCCGACCTACAGCATCGCGGCCGAGCCGGTTTCCAGCCTGCCGATCGACCCGTCAGCTCCGGTGCCAGCCGGCGCCAGGTTGGTGCCCGGCGGCGTGCAACCGAACCTGAAAACTCCGACGCTAATTTCCTGGTCGTTCCGGGTGCAGCAGGAACTTTCACCGAACACTTCGCTGACGGTTGGATACGTAGGTTCGCACGGCTATCACGAAATCGTCGGACTCGACGCGAATGAGCCTTTCCCGACGATCTGTCCGGCGGCGCCATGCCCGGCGGTGTATCCGACGTGGGATGCCAGCATGATGACTTCAGCGACGAACGGCCCGACGCTGGGATTTCCGATCAACCTGCCGAGTGGCGCGCCGAATTCGCCGCTGGCCGGCGCTCCGGTACCGGCTGGAAGCTATTACATTGCCGCTGGGACGCCGAAGGCGAATCCGAGCCCCGTGCTGACCAACACCTGGACCTGGTTTTCGCTGGGAACCAGCAATTACAACGCGCTGCAAATTGATTTGAACCGGCGGTTCAGTCACGACTTTTCGGTGCGCGGCGTTTACACCTGGTCGAAGACGCTGGACGACGGCGATTCGCTGAACCAGACGACGGCAAACAATGCGCCGGGATTGGTCTCCAACCCGTTCGACCTGAAATCCGATTGGGGCCCGGCAACCTACGACGCGAGGCATTTGGGAGTAATCAACGCGATTTACGATCTGCCCATTGGAAATGGCAAGCGATACCTGGGCGACGTAAGCGGCGTAACCAACAAATTGGTCAGCGGCTGGAGCGTGACCAGCATTGTGACAATACAGTCGGGATTTCCGTTCACGCCGCAGCTCAGCTACAACCCATCGAACAACGGCGACACGCGAAATCCGGTGCGGCCATTCTTGAATCCGAATTTCACCGGGCCGGTGGTGCTGGGCAAGCCGGCGCAGTGGTTCAATCCCGCGGCATTCATCGCGCCGCCATCTGCGGTAGGTTTCTACGGCAACGTGGGCCGCGACGCGTATACGGGGCCGGGCCTCGCGACCTGGGACTTCTCGGTGCTGAAGAACACCAGCATCAACGAGCGCTTCAATCTGCAGTTCCGCGCGGAAATTTTCAATTTGCTGAATCGCGCGAACTTCAATACCCCGAACCTGATCGTGTTTACTCCACCGTCGGCGACGAATCCGACGGGCCTTTCGGGCACGGCGGGGGCGATCAACAGCACGTCGACGACCTCGCGGCAGGTACAGTTCGCGCTGAAACTGCTGTTCTAGATCGCGTCCAAGAAGGCAGCAGCTCGCGGAGTCTTGCGTGGTGATTTCGGACATGCGAAACTCTTTGGGCTGCTTTGCTTCTTCTCTGGCGGTATCGTCTAGGGGTCTAGGACGTCAGGTTCTCAACCTGAAAACCCGGGTTCGATTCCCGGTACCGCTACCAGTAATTTTCCTGCCTGGATTTTCTTCCGGTTTACTTTGATTTTCCCTGTTGGATCAAATCAGTTAGAGACGGGAAGGACGAAGGGACGGTGAGGACCTGTTCCAAGGGGTTCTTGCCGTGTTCCAGCGCGGCGACGAGCATTTCGAGCGCAGGCTGCGTATTGGGCGGGACTACCACCGTGGCGGCGAGCGTGCCGGCACGCACGGCTTTCTGGCCGGAATTGATCAGGCCGTCGCATCCGGTGAAGGGCAGGCTCATCCATTTGTCGCGCACCGAGGCTTCGGCGCGTTCTTGAATGGCTTTGCGCGCGCCCATGGCCATGGAATCGTCTTGAGCACCGACGAGATCGAGGGCTTGCTTGGCGGAGGTCGGCAGGCGCATCCAGGAGAGGACGGCCTTGGAGGCGCTTTCTTCGGTCCACTGGGCTTTCAACATATTCACGCGAATGTTGGCGGGTTTGTTCTGTTGCATGCCCTGGGTGCGTTCTTTGGCGGCGGAATTTTCGGACGGCCCCTGGATATAAAGGATGGAGCCGCCTTGCGGCAGAAGCGAGGCGAATTGCAGGCCTTGAATGCGGCCGATTTCGACGTGGTCGGAGCTTACGGAGAAGGCTGGGGCGCGGCTGGAGCGGCGAAGTTCGGGAAGATACTCGGCAAAGCGATTCAGCACGACCCAGCCGATCCCGGCTGCGGAAGCGGCTCGCGCAGCCTGTGGAAGAGAAGTGGCGCCGAGCGGCTCGAAAAGGATTCCGTGAGGACGCTCTGCGGGCGGGGCCTGGATGACTTTGAGGATCTGGTCGCTTTGCTTGATGGCGTCGTTATCGGCGTGGGCGATTTCGAGAGTGAAACCGAGGCGCTGGGCGGTATCTTTCGCGGCGGTGGCCTGCTCCTGCTGATAATCGTTGTCGTCGGTCGGAAGCGAGAGGAAGAATTTGAACTTGGGCATAGATTGATTTTCGGCGTGAGACCCCGCAGTCAGCGTACACGTAAAATTTTGCAGGCCGGGGCAAAAGTCGACGAAGGGTGCTGCATTCGTGAACTGGGCGATTGTGGTTTAGTTCACGACACTTGCGGAATATGCAATTTGCGCGGGGCTGGTTTGAGTATGTTAGATTGAAATTTCGTACAAAGGACCACCAGCCGAATGAGACGCCTGCCATCGTTTTTAACCGCTTGTAGTGTGCTGTTCGTGATTTTGATTCCAGCCGCAGCGTATACGTCCAAGGCCAACCCGGACGCGGTGCTGGCGACCATGCAGCGCGAATTGAAGCGCGCGAGCACGGCGCTGGCCAAGGCCGATCCGGCGCCGTATTTCATGAGCTACGCCGTATCGGATCTGGAAGCCACGGCAATTGTGGCTACCAACGGCAGCGTCATCTTTTCCACCAGCGTGGTGCGGCGGCAGGGCGACGTGATGATGCACGTCGGGTCGCTGGCGCTGGACAATACGCACAATCAGAGCCGGCCGTCGGGGATCATATCCGGCCAACTGCCGCTCGCGGACGATCCGGATGCGGCAGCGCGGATTTTGTGGCAATTGACCGACCGCGAATACGATCAGGCGTCGGCGGCATTTGCGAAAGTGAAGACCAACAATGCGGTGCAGGCGGATGAAGAGGATAAGTCACCGGATTTTTCGACGCAGCCGCCGGTGACGCATATTGACGACGCGCAGTTCACTCCGTTTACGGTGCAGAAGGCCTGGGAAGAACGGACGCGAAAAATCTCCGCGATATTTTTGAAATATCCCGACGTGTACACTTCGATCGTTTATTTCACGGCCAGCGCAGACCGCTCGTATTTGACGACTAGCGAAGGAACTTCGCTGGTGCGTCCGGCGGCGTTGGTGCGGTTGATCATCCAGGCGGAAACGCGGGCGGACGACGGCACGGAATTGATGCGCGTGGAATCGTATCAGGCGGCGACGGCGGACCAGTTGCCGGGAGACGCGGAATTGGAAGCCAAGGTGGCGAAGGTCGCCGCGGATCTGAAAGCGCTGCGCGCGGCGCCGGCGGCGGAACCGTATGCGGGACCGGCGATGCTATCAGGGCGGGCGGCGGCGGTTTTCTTCCATGAAGTGCTGGGACATCGCCTGGAAGGGCACCGGCAACGCGACGAAAACGAAGGGCAGACGTTCACGAAGAAGGTGAACCAGCTGGTGCTGCCGGCGTTTCTGAGCGTGATCGACGATCCGACGCTGAAGGAATTGAACGGCACCAAGCTGGCGGGTTACTACGATTTCGACGATGAAGGCGTGCCGGCGCAGCGGGTGGTGGCGGTGGAGAATGGAATTTTGAAGAATTTTCTGATGTCGCGGATGCCGATTAAAAATTTCGACGGTTCGAACGGGCACGGACGCAGGCAGCCGGGCTTGATGGCGACGGGGCGGCAGGGAAATCTGATCGTCACCTCGACGAACATGGTGAAGGATTCCGAGTTGCGCGCGAAATTCATCGAAGAGATCAAGAAGCAAGGCAAGCCCTACGGATTGTATTTCGACGACATTCAAGGCGGATTCACGCTGACGCAACGTTCGTTGCCGCAGGCGTTTCAAGTGTTGCCGGTGATGGTGTATCGCGTGTATGCGGATGGGCGGCCGGACGAACTGGTGCGCGGTGTGGACATCGTGGGAACGCCGCTGCTCTCGCTCAACAACATTATGGTGACGGGAGATACGTTGCAGGTTTTCAACGGAGTGTGTGGAGCGGAGTCGGGGCAAGTGCCGGTTTCGGCGTCGGCGCCGTCGATGCTGTTTTCGACGATCGAAGTGCAAAAGCGGAGACGCGGGACGGAGCGGCCGCCGATTTTGCCGCCTCCCGGCATTGATATTCCGGCGGGGACGAATGGAAGTGGAGCGCAGGGAGGGAAGTCATGAACGCGACCCTGCGAATGAATTTCGGTACGCGAACGATTTTGGGCCTCACGGCGGGGCTAATGATTTTTGCGGGAAGTGCTCCGCGAAGTTTGGCGCAAGAGAAGGCGGCGGCCAAGACTGCGGTTGCGGCGGAAGTGGCGGCGGATCCGATTTTGAAGGCGATGCGGGAGGAACTGGAGCGGTCCAAGTCGCAGCTGAAGATGGATAAGGTCGGAACGCCGTACTACATCGAGTACCGCATTGCGGACGTGCAGGAGTGGGACGCGGAAGCGGCGTATGGCGGCTTGCGCCAGGATCAGCGCGTGCACGGGCGAAGCGCGCGGGTGGTGGTGCGCGTGGGAGATTACAAACTGGACAGCTATTACGGTCCGGGATTGGGGGTGGTGGATTTTGCGCCGCTCGATAACGATTCGGTAGCGATACGGCGGCAACTGTGGCTGGCGACGGACGCGGCGTACAAAGCGGCGAGCGAGGCGCTGGCTTCCAAGAAGGCGCTGCTGAGCCAGTACACGCAGGATCAGCCGTTCGACGATTTTGCGAAAGCTCCGGCAGTACAGGCTTACGAGCCGCTCGTGGAATTAAAATATTCGCCGGATCCGTGGCGGGAAACTCTAGAGAAAGCGACCAACCTGTTCCGCACAAATCTGAAAATCCAGGCGGTGAATGGATTTTTGCGGTTTCGGGCGGTGAACGAATATTTCGTGAACACCGAAGGCACCAGCACGCGGCAGGGCTATTCGGTGTATTCGATACAGATTGGAGCGGAGACCCAAGCGGCAGATGGAATGAGGCTGGGGCGCACTCCATTTTTCGTGTCCAGCACGGTGAACGAATTGCCGTCGCAGGCGAAATTCCTGGCGGACGCGGAAAAGACTTTGGCGACGCTGCAAGAATTGAGCGCTGCGCCGATGGTGGAAGAGGATTATCGCGGGCCGGTATTATTTTCGAACGACGCGGCGAGCGACGTGATGGATTCGCTGGTGGGCGAGAACATTTTGGGCATGCGTCCAAAACCTGGGGAATCGGCGCGGACCACGGGCGAGTATTCGTCGAACTATAAAGGACGCGTGTTGCCCACGTTTCTTTCGGTGGTGGACGATCCGACGCTAAAGACATTCGACGGCAAGGAACTGGTGGGAAGCTACGCGATCGACCAGGAAGGCGTGAAGGCCAGCGCCGTTCCGGTGGTGACGGATGGAATCCTGGTGAATTACCTGCTGGGCCGGGAACCGATTCGCGATTTTCCGGACTCGAACGGTCACGGGCGAGCGGCGCCGGGGCAGCCTCCGGTGCCGAGCATCGGGAACCTGATTGTGAAAACGAAAGACGCGGTTTCGAAAGACGAATTGAAAAAGAAACTGATCGATATGAGCAAGGAGCAGGGCAAGCCCTACGGGTATTACGTGGAGACCATGGCCGGGCAGAATCCGCGGCTGCTTTACCGCGTGTACGTCAGCGACGGGCACGAAGAATTGGTGCGCGGCGCGGTGTTCAACGAGCTGGATACGCGAACACTGCGGAACAATTTAATCGCGGCGGGAAACGATCCGCTGGTCAGCAACCGAGGCGGGAACGTGCCGACCACGGTGATTTGCCCTTCGGTCTTGTTCGATGAGCTGGAAGTGAAGCGGACCGATCAGAAGAATGCGAAGTTGCCGGAATACCCCGCGCCGGATTTGACCAGCAAACAATAAATTTCGATTTCGGTTCCGTGCCTTGCTGAAGCGGAGTGGCGTTAGCGTTTCGGAAATTCGAAGCGCAGTCCGACGCGCGCGGCGATGGGCAATCCCAATTGCGTTACCGGCGTCGCCGCTGCCGCATATTTCACATCAAACAGATTCTCCGCAGCTCCGAACAATTCCACTCCGTGCCCCACCGAACGCGACGCAATGAAATCCAGGACAAAGAAACGGCCGAGCGGGAAAGTGTTTAAGTCGTCGTCAAACTGTTTTCCGATCATGCGGCCATCAATGGCCAGCGTGATGATGCGAGGATTGGTGTAGCGCGCCTGGAAGGTAAGGGCGTTGTGTGGGACCTGGGCGATCCACAAGCCGACCAGCGCGGGGCTGGCCGGGAAGCTGCTGACTTTCGAATCGACGAACTGGTAGCCGACCGACAATTCAAAATCACGGGTGAAGTGCGCGGTGGTGCCGAGTTCAAAGCCGGGGGCGGTGGTGCGTCCTAAATTATCGCGGACGCGGAGAATGGTATTGGGGATGGGCCCGGGACAAATGGCAATCGGAGTGGCGAGGGCGGTGCAGGTGACGTTCGCCACGGGATCCACGATCTGGTTGTAGAAAAACGTGCCGCGAAATTCGAGGTGGTGATCGAAAGTGTTTACGGAAACGCCGGCATCGCCGCCGGTGAGATGTTCGGCGATGAGGAAGGCGTTGGAATTGGTGAGCGTGTTTCCCTGGCGGAAGGAACGATAGAGTTCGTTGAGCGAAGGCGCACGGAAGGCCCGGTAGATGGAGGCGTCCCAGGAAATATTGGAATTGATCTGGTGGCGCAGCGTGGCGCGAGGGCTGAAGGCGTTCTGCGAACGGTCGGCGAATTCGGTGTCGGAAGGAATGCCGGTAGCGAAAGGGATGCGGATGGTGGAGGCGTCGAAATTGCTCCAGTGATCGACGCGGGCGCTGAGGGAAAGCAGCCAGCGCGGCGTGATCTGAATTAGATCTTCGCCGAAGAACCCGATGGTGCGCTGGCGGCCTCCGGAGGATTGATTGGCGGAGGGCACACCGGCGGTGAACTGAATGTCGTGGCTCGCGCCGATTTCTTCGTGCTGATCGAAACCGGCGACGACGGTCTGGCGTTTGCCGAATTGTTTGGACCACACCGCGGAGCCGCCGACGCCTTGAGCGGGCACGGTCTGCAGGTCGGTTTGCGTTTCGGTGTCGCGCGTGGTGACGACCGAAGTGACCGAAGAAAATCCCTGGTGATAGGTTTGAATGTCCGCGTAGAAGCGCAGAGTGAGCGCGCCGTAAGAGCCAAGATTGAGATTGGCGCCGAGCGCGCCCTGTCCGAGCTTGGTGTCGTTGGTTTGCAGCGGGGTGCCGTTACTACGTGTTTCATCGAGATACCAGCCGCGGGCGAAAATCAGGCTGTCCTTTCCGATTTTTCTTCCAATCATGGCGTCGGCGGTGCCGTGGCGGGAGCCGGCGCGTATATCCACCGGGCCCCGGTCGGCTTCGGGGATGAGAATGTAGCCATCGGTGTTGAAAACTTCGGCGGCGAAGGTCCCGACCCATTGGCCTTTCTGGCCGCCGGCCCAGAGCGAGAGCTGCGGAGTATTTTGATTGCCGTAAGAAGTTTCGAGCGAAATGCCGCCGGGATCGGCGGGGCGAGAAATAAATTGGACCACACCGCCGAGCGCGTCACTGCCGTAAAGGCTGGACGCGCCTTCTTGGGCGATTTCGACGCTGGAAACCGATTCGGCGGGGACGCGATCCCAGAAGACCCATCCGCCGAAAGGATCGTTGAGCGGAATTCCATCTTGAAGAACCAGCGCGCGGCTGGAACCATTCGCGCCGAGGCCGCGAAGCGAGACGCCCTGGGTGGTGGGATTCGCGGTGCGGCTGCTGAAGCGGCGGTACAGGCTGAAGCCGGGAACCTGGCGCAGCGCGTCGTCGAGAGTGAGCGCGGGTGTGTCCTGCAGATCTTCGCGAGTCAGCTCGACGTCGGATAGCGGGACGTCGTTGAGTAAAGTGGCGGCGCGATTGGCGGTGACTTGGATTTGCTGACTGACGGAAGAAAGTTCCAGCACAATTTCGAGATGAACCGACGAAGTTCCGGGTGAAACGGTCCAGGGTTTGGTGAGGAGTCGGAAGCCTGCGTCGGTAACGGTCACGGTTCCGGCCGATTCGGTTACGTTTTCGAATTGAAAAGCGCCGGACGAATCTGTGGGCGTGGATGCTGAGTAAGATTTGGCGTTGAGGCGAACCTGAGCGCCGGAAAGCGGAGCGCCGGTGGCGTCGCGCACGATGCCCTCGAGGTGAACGGACTGGGCGCGCGCGGCGGAAACGCAGGAGAGGATCAGGCAAAAGATGACGAGTGAGCGCGAGAGGGCTCGAAGGCTAGCGCGGCGGGCGAGCAGGGCCAACCAGATGGATAGACTGCGACGCACGCGCACTCAGATCTCCGGAACAAAAAGGGTTCCAAGATAATAACCCGACTGCCGCAAGGTTAGGGATTGAAGAACGCGCCGATAGCGAGAAGGCAACCGGCGCAAGCAGTATGTTATCTTGGCTTCCGGGGCATCCGAGCTTTTCTTGCAGGAGGAAATTGCATGGCCAGCGCCGCGCAGCGCCGCAGCGATCGAGTCTCGTTGACACTGTTGCTCGAAGCGTCCGGAAAGGACATCAACGAGCAGGAATTCGCATTGCCCGCGCGGACGATGCAGATCAACCGGACCGGGGCGGTAATCCTGCTGGATCGCGACTTGCGCGCGGATCAGCGCATCGAAATCCGGCGGCTGGCTCCGACGGAGGCGCACCGGCATACGCAAGTGCGCATCGTGGGGCAATTTGGGCTGCAGAAGGAAGGTTTCGTCTACGGCGTGGAAATTCTGGAGCCGCAGAGCGACATCTGGAACATTGAATTTCCGCCGATCGCGGAATCGGAAGAAGCGGTGGCGCGGATGCTGCTGGAATGCACCTACTGCCGCAGCCGCGAAGTGGTTTACCTGAACGAACTGGAACTGCGGGGATTCGAAACGACGCGGGGAATCGCCCGGTTGTGCAAAACCTGCGGCGTGCCGAGCACCTGGACCCAGGCGCCGCATGAAAATGAAAAGAAGCTGGCGTCGCGAGCGGCGCGCGGGAAGCGCGGCGCGGACGCGGCGGACGAAATTCCTCCCGGTGGCGAGCAGCGCGAACGGCAACGCCTGCGCATGAAGACGCGGTTGACGGCGTGTATCCGGATGGCCAATACGGATGACGAGCTGGCGGTCTGTGAGGACATTTCTCCGGTGGGGATGTGTTTCCGCAGCAAGCGACGTTACGATTCTGGAACGAAAGTAGATGTAGCGGTGCCGTATTCGCCGGAAGCGGCGAATATTTTTCTTCCTGCCAACGTGGTGTACTCCGAGGAAATTCCCAAGGCTGGATTATTCCGGCATGGCGTGGAATACCGCCGGCCAGGGCTGCCTGAGAAGTAGAGCCGCGCGGCCGATTGTTTCCGATCCTGAAAATCTGAAGCTTTAATTTCTAGACTCTGAAATCCTAAACCCTAAAGAACGGCGACGGGCAGGCGTTCGTTTGCTCGGCGCTGGTGGTATTGCATTGAAATATTCAGGTGGACATTGCCACTGGGCGTTTCGAAGCAAAGGATGGTGGCTTCGGAATCCTCGCCTGCTTTCTCGAATTGTTCCTGGGTAACGCGCTCCGGCGGAAACACTTTGAATTCGAAACCTTTGTCGTTGAGCTGAGTTACGGCGTTGCCGATGACCATGTTGGCCAGCTCGCAGACGGCTTCGAGGACCAGCGGCTCGGCGGGATCGACTTCGCCTTCGGAGAGAACGCTGGCGACGTGAGCAGCGGCGCGCGGCTCCATGTCCAAAATTACGCGGCCTTCGATCTGGCCGCGAAAGCAGACCAGCGCGGCGGCGCCTTTCTTGCGGTAGCCATCTTCTTCCATGGTCAGGTCCACTATTTTCGGCGGAGCCTTCATCATTTCGGCGAGAACGGTATCGAGCGAGCCGATAAACGGTTGGATCAGATCCATCCTCATCGAGATTGCTCCCCAGCGCCGACGGTGGCGGTGACGCCGTCGTCGTTCAAAACGTAGCGAATGATTTCGTAGAGCGCGTCGGGCTTGACCGGCTTCTGCACGAAATGGCGCGCGCCCTTCTGCAGCGCGGCCAGGATGTTGTCCTGATAGCCGACGGACGAAACCATGACGATGCGCGCGTCAGGATGTTCATTGACGATGCGCTCGACCGCCTCGATGCCTTCCATCTGCGGCATGGTGATGTCCATCAAGACGAGGTCCGGCGTGGTGCGGGCGTATTCGGTGATGGCGGTGCAGCCATCGCCGGCTTCGCCGACCACCTTGCCACCGAAGGATTCGATCATCTTCGCGAGACTCTTGCGCGCGAAGACGGAATCGTCCACGACCAGGTAGCGAACGGCCTGGTTGTCCTTTTTCCGGGTGAGTGCTTCGAACTGTTTCATAACTATCTCCTTGATGATGTACTCGGTTCTCCGGCGGCATTGGGAGCGGAGGAATTGGCGCCAGCCGGTTCAATCTGGATGCGCTCCACGGAGCAAGCGGACTGCAGAAAGCTTGCCACGTTGGGGAGCGAGATAATTTTGGAGACAAACCCGCGTTCGATGGCCGCGCGGGGCATGCTGTCGACGACGCAGGTGTCGGGACTCTGCGCGGCGGTGATTGCGCCGGCGGCTTGCAGAGCGCCCAAGCCGGCCGCGCCGTCCTCACCCATGCCGGTCATCAGCACACCTACTGCGTTGTTGCCGAATTCCTGAGCCACGGAATTGAAAAGGACGTCCGCGGATGGACGGTGGCCGTTCACGCGCGGTTGATCGACGAGAATCGCGATTTTTCCGTGTTCCATGCGGCGGACTTTAATGTGGCGGTCGCCGGGGCAAATGAGCACGCGGCCGGCGAGGAGTAGGTCGCCGGATTGTGCTTCTTTCACTTCGAGCGCGGAGGATTCGTCGAGGCGGCGCGCGAACATCTGCGTAAAACCTTCCGGCATGTGCTGGACCACGACGATGCAGCCGGGAAAATCCGCGGGCATCTGCGAAAAGACGTATTGCAAGGCGTTGGGACCGCCGGTGGAAATGCCGATGGCCACAATTTTAGTAGGCGCGGAAGGCATGGTAGTGCGCCGCGCGGTTTTCGGTTTCAAGGTCGGGACGGTGATGATCATCTTCGGAGGTCCCGAAGCGGCCGCGACTTTGATCTTCTGGGCCAGCTCGGCAGCAATCTGATCGAGGCGGCCGAGCGCGGCATCCTGCGGTTTAGTGACGAAATCGAAAGCACCGAATGCCAGTGCGCGCAAAGTGATGGAGGCGCTGGCGTCGGTCTGGGCGCTGACCACGATAACCGGGACGCGATGCTTGCGGGTGATCTGGCGCAGCATCTCGATGCCGTCCATGCGCGGCATGTCGATATCGAGAGTGACCACGTGCGGGTGCAGCTCGTCGATTTTCTTCAAGCCCATGGCGCCGTCCATGGCGGTGCCGACGACTTCGATGGAAGGATCGCGCTGCAAAACCTGCGGGATCAGCTTGCGCATGAGAGCGGAATCGTCGACGACGAGGACGCGAATCTTTTTCGTCGTCATGCGATGGCTCCCAAGGCCGGGATGCGGGCCAGATGCGAAACCACAGCGGCGACATTCAAGATTAAGACTACGGTTCCATCGCCCAGGATGGAGGCGCCGCTGACCACCGGCGAAGTGATGAGTTCGTCTTCGAGGGCTTTGATGACCAATTCTTCTTCGCCCATCATGCTGTCGACGGCCAGGCCGAAGCGGCGCGTGCCGGCGCCGATGATGACGACGTAGGTGCGCGGCGTGCGTTCCTTGATTTGCGCGCGGCCTTCGAGGCGTTCGAGTCGGACCAGAGTGAGAACTTGCTCGCGCAATTGAAAGACTTCGTGGTCGTCGACCTGGTGAATTTCGGATTCAGCCAGGCGGGTGATTTCGATGACCGAAGAAATGGGCACGGCGTAGAGACGTCCGGCGACACGAAACAGCAAAGCCTGAATGCTGGCGAGGGTCAACGGAACCATCAGGCGGAAAGTCGTGCCTTTGCCCAGCTCGCTCTGAATTTCGATGGTGCCCTTGAGATTGTCGAGGGCGGCTTTCACTACGTCGAGGCCAACACCGCGGCCGGAAATTTCGGTGATTTCGTCGGCGGTGCTGAAGCCGGGAGTGAAGAGCAGATGATGCGCTTCGGCTTCGTTGAGGCGGAGGCGGTCTTCTTCTTTCAAAATGCCGCGGCGGATGGCGGTGCGGATCACTTTTTCGCGATCGATGCCGCGACCGTCGTCGATGACTTCGATGACCACCTGATCGCCCTTGTGGTAAGCGTCGAGCGAAACGGTGCCGCGCGCAAACTTGCCGGCGGCTTCGCGTTCGGCAGTGGATTCGATGCCATGGTCGGCGGCGTTGCGGATCAAGTGCGCGAGCGGCTCGGCCAACGCGTCGAGGATGCCTTTGTCCAGATCTGTGTTCTGTCCGGCGATTTCGAGGCCGATGTCCTTGTTGCGGAGCTTGGCGACGTCGCGCACGATGCGCGGGAAGCGGCGGAACAATTGTTCGACCGGGACCATGCGAATCTTCATCACGGATTTCTGGAGTTCGTTGAGGATGCGCGATTGCAGGCCCAGGGCGTCGGAGAATTTGGGCGAGAGCGCGTCCTTGGCGAAGCGGCGATCAAATTCGGCGATGGCGCGTTGCAGCATGGATTTGCCGATGATCAGTTCGCCGACCAGGTTCATGACGGTGTCGATGCGGTTGGCGTCGACGCGAATGGTGTTTTCGGCGGCGTGGGCGATGCCGATGCCCGAGCCGGAATCGTGAAAGGCTTCGTCGGAATGTTGGTCTTCGCGGGCCAAGTCGCGAGTGAGGTCACCGGTGACTTCGGCGGCGACGGCAGCCGCTTCGGATTCGACGAGAATATCGAGGACGTCACGCGGGGCGGTTGCAGCCTGAACGAGCGGCGAAACGGCGATACGGGCAACGACGGAGGGAACCTGGCAGTGTTTCTGGATCCAGTCGGACGATCGAGTGCTGGAGATGGCGGCTTCGATCAATCCGCCTTCAACAATTTCGTCGCCGGTTTCAGGACGCAGGGCCAAAAGTTTTCCGGCACCTTCCAGAGCTTTCTTGGCCAGCTCAAAGGCGGCGGCGGGAAGCAGCGAATCCTTGGCGAGATGCAGCGCGACCTGGAAGACTTTTTCCTTGCGGCGAAAAGCTTCGGAAATCAGCAGACGCTCGTATTCGGTCCAGGCGAAGGTGGCGACGTTCGCTGCAATCTCTTCCTGACGGCCGGTGGCCGGCTTGCGCAACAGGCGCTGAATGTATTCGCGCAACGCGCCGCCCGCGGGAGGCTGAAGATTATTGCGATACGCGGCCAACATTTCGTGAAAGGTGTCGGCGGCGGTGAGCACGACTTCGGCGATCAAGCCGGAATTTTCGCGGACCAGCGCCGGGCTGAGAACATCTTCGAGATCGTGCGCGAGTTCGCTGAGTTCGCGATAGCCGCAGGCCGCGGAGTCGCCCTTGAGCGTGTGCACCGCGCGACGGACGCTGCGCAAACTTTCAGCGTCGCCGGGTTTGCCCTCCAGGGCCAGCCCCGCTTCGTTCATCGCCTGCAGAATCTCCGCGGCGCTCTCAAAGAAGAGGTCGCGGAGTTCGTCGGCGCGATCGTCGGGCAAAAGCGTCACTGAGCAGCCTCGATTTTCTGATACACGGTGGCGTTGTTCTGATGAACCATCTGATACTTGGTGGTCAGGCCAAAAAGACTCTCGGCGTGACCGACGAACAAGCAGCCCTCCGGATTCAAACAGTGATGAAATTTTTCGATCAGACGCTTCTGTTCGGCTTCGTCGAAATAGATCATCACGTTGCGGCAGAAAATGACGTCGTTGCGCTGTGGCAGGTATTCGGCTTTCAGGTTGTGAAAGTCGAACTGTACCAGGCTCTTGAGCGCGGGTTTGACGGCGTACTTGTCGGCGACTTTATCGAAATAGCGCAGGCGGCAGGTGTAATCGACGGTGTCCATCTGCGATTCGGTGTAGACGCCCTGCTGCGCGGTGAGCAGCGCGGAATAATTAATGTCCGAAGCGATAATTTCCACTTTCCAGGGCGGAGGGATCAGCGGCTTCGGCGACGGCATCTCGAAAGGCAGCGGATTGCGCAGGTAGTAGTAGGCCAGCGCATCGCTGATGAGAATCGCGAGGGTATAGGGTTCTTGGCCGGTGGAGCAGCCGGCGCTCCAGACGCGCAGAGTGAAATCGCGGCGTTCCTGTTTGCGCTTCAGAATCGCTTCCAGGACGAATTTCTGGAAGAGTTCCAGCTGCGGACGGATGCGGAAGAAGCTGGTTTCGTTGACCGTGAGATTTTCGAGCAGCGCGACCAATTCACCTTTTCCCTCGCGGCTGGTGAGCAGGCGGTAGTAGGAATAAAACGAATCCATCTGGCAGGTTTTCAGCCTTCGTTGTAAACGGTCGCGCAGAAAATGAGTGCGCCGTTCATCGAAGTACATGCCACATTCCTGGTACACGAGAGTCTGCAGCAGCTTGAGTTCAGGCTCAGTCAGTGGGACTGGAGTTGTGAGTGTGGACATTCTTCCTCGTTATTCCCGGAGCGCGCGCGGATCAGCGTTTCCGCGTGTTCGCACCGGCTGGTACTGTTTTCGCGGTCTCCGCCGCTTCAGTCTTCGATACTTCCGTCTTGGCGACCTCGTCGATCCGGCGGAGTTCGCCGCGTTGCAAAATCCGGTTCAAATCGAGAAGGATCACCAGCCGGCCGCGGAATTTGCCGACGCCGGTGATGTAATTTAATTCGCCTTCTTGAAACACGGTGTGCGGCGCTTCGATTTCGGAAGGCGGAATCTTTATCACCTCGGAGGCGGAATTGACGATCAAGCCAATCGGGCGGCCATCGAGTTCGACCACCACGATGCGATTTTTCTTGTTGGGCTCCGCGATTTTTTCGCGGAAGCGCTTGCGCAGGTCGACCACCGGCACGATGCGGCCGCGCAGGTTGATGACGCCCTCGATGTAATCGGGCGCGTTGGGGACCGAGGTGATGTCCGGAACGCGCACGATTTCGCGAACCATGCCGATGGGGATTCCAAATGTCTCGCGGCCGATGCGCAGGCCGACGACCTGAATGTCCTTATCCATGTGGCTCGTTGATCCTTAGGCTCTGACCAGTTCGGCGTATTCGTTCGCACTGCGTTCGGATCCCGGCGAGCCGGAGGCACGGCGCGCGAAACCGCGACGAGCGTCTCCCGCGAGCGTCATCCAGAACGAAGCGATCCATCGATTCGAGCAGTACGCGGGAGAGCTTGGACATCTGCTCGGCAGTCGCAGCCAGCTCGGTGGAGCTGGAGGTAGATTGCTGGACGAGCTCGCGCATTTTTTCCATGGCGCGAACCACGGCCTGCGAGCCGGAAGCCTGCTCTTCGACCGATGAATTGATTTCCTGGGTGATTTCGGTGAGGCGGTTGGTGGCCTTGGCGATCTGCGACGAGCCGCTGGATTGCTCCATGGTGGCCGCGCCGATCTCCTGCGAGAATTTGTAAACTTCGGAGACCACGTTGGAGATTTTCTCGAGCGCCTGGCTCAGGTCTTTATTCAGCAGCAGACCTTCCTGCACCATGGTGGTGCTCTTTTCCATGTTGTCGACAGCTTCGCGGGCTTCCTTCTGAATGCCCTGAATCAATTCGGAAATTTCCTTGGTGGACTGCGTGGATTTTTCGGCCAGTTTGCGAACTTCTTCGGCGACGACGGCAAAGCCCAGGCCGTGTTCACCGGCGCGGGCGGCTTCGATGGCGGCGTTCAAGGCCAGCAGGTTGGTTTGTTCGGCGAGATCGTCGATAACTTCGATGATCTTGCCGATGTCGTCAGCGCGGCGGCCGAGCACGTCGATAATTTCGGATGAGGACTGGATGGCGTGGCTGGTGCGATTCAAGCCGGCCGTAGCCTTATCCATGGTCACCATGCCGGTTTGAACTTCCTCGCGCGAGCGGTGCGAGATGTCGACCAGCAATTTGGCGGTATCGGCGACGCGCTGAATCGAGGTGACCATCTGATCGATGGAGGCGGAAGTTTCGGCGACGCTGGAAGCCTGCACCTGAGTGTTTTTCACCACGTTCTGCACGTTGATGCTCATCTCGTGCATGGTAGAGGTGACTTCGTCGATGGCGGAGGCGGCCTGCACGCTGACCTTGGCGGATTCGTCGGAGGCGCCGGCCATCTGACCGGAACCGCTGGCGACCTGGGCAGCGCTGTCACGAACCTGGCGAACCATGTCGCGCAAGCCGCGAGTCATCTGGGCGAAGGCGCGGGCCATGGTGTCTTCCTGCGAGCGCGGGTGGATCGTGACGGAAAGTTGGCCTTCGGCGATGGCGGCCGAAACGGCGGCCATGTCTTTCAGATGGACAATCATCTTGTTGAAGTTTGCGGCAAGCAAACCGACTTCGTCCTTGCGGTGAATATCGATGGATTGTTCCAAGTCGCCCGTTTCGCCGATGCGCTGGGCAACTTCGATCAGATGGTAGAGCGGTTCACGAATGGTTTTGGCGGTGAAGAAGGCAATTAGGCCGCCGAACAAAATGGCGATCAGGGTACCGGCCGTGGTGATTCCGGTGCTCCAGGAAGTGGCGCTCTGCGCGGAGGAATTCGAATCGTCGAGTGACTTGCGAACGGCTTTGTCGGCATCGTCGAGGGCTGCGGAAGATTTGGTGACCCAAGATGCGGGATCGTGCTGCAGGTAGTAAATCTGCAGGTCGGAAACGGTGGCGTCACCCGAATCAACCTGATGGCGCTTGGCCATCATGGGCTTGGCAAAATTTTCGGACCAACCGCGTTCATTCTCCTGCACTTGATTTAGAGCGGTGCGCAGCCCGGCGTCGGGCAGGCTGGCTTCCGCTTCCTTAAGAGTGCTCAGGAGATCAGCCACGCCTTTGTTGGTTTTGTCTTCATCACGCAGGTCGCCGCTGAGCAGGTAGTTCCCGAGGAACAGGCGATTTTCCATCATCTGCAGGCGGACGTTTTCGATGGTCTGCACGCTGGCGAGCGTATCTTTCACCACGGCGCGCGCGGTGTATTCGCGGCGCACAGTGAACAGATTGACGATGAACAAGATCAGCATGATGCCGAGAATCGCGGCGAATCCGCCGTAGAGCTTCTTAGTGATGGTCACGAAAGCGCCTCCGCTGCTTGCCCTGCAAAATCGGGTGAATCCGGCTACCAGTCTTCAGTCTTTAAGCTTCTTCAATCTTTGTCGGAAAAATCGAATTCGACGATTTCCATGGATTCTTTAGCGCCTGGCTCGTAGCGCCACTTCTTCACGGCATCGGTTGCCGCGCCGACCAATAACGGGCTGCCGCCAATCGTCCGGGTGTTGATCACGCGGCCATCCGGCGAAATGGTCACTTCGATCTTCACCCGTCCGGCGACGTTCATTTGCCGCGCCAGCCCGGGATACGCCGGCGAAACTTTGGTGCGCACCTTTCTGCTGCTTGAACTGGCGGCCGGGGTTGTTTCCTGCGCCGTCGCGGTGATCGCTACAGCTACTGCAATCGCAAGAGAAAGGAAGGTTGCAAGTTTCAGAGCCGACATTCTGGATTTCATTTCTGGCCTCGGACCGAGTGATGGAATTCCCCGAGCACGAAATTGCAAGGTGGATGCCACCCTCTCAGCTATCTTTGAGCAGCGTGAGGAACAGCTTGCTTGCCTGTAACATACTGAGGATAGGGTGGTTAACTTGGGTGGCTGGTGTTGGTCGGATTTCTTGTTTCGCCTCGTTTGTCTCAACCGGCGTGTTGAGCCTGAGCGGGTGTCTCAGCTTGCGACGATTTACGATTCTTCTTCGATTGCTGGTTTGGGCAACAGCGTCGGCAAATTCAATGGCTCATTTTGAGATGCGGCCGTAAGTTCTTTGCAGCACAGGCAAGAAGCGCGCAAGCCCCCTAATCCTCCATGCGTGCACTTAAGCGAACTCGTGAAGCTGCGCCGCGTCTCGATGGGTCCTTTGAGGCGCTGCTTGCGCAGTTCTCCGCCACCACGCTGGAACTCAATCCTTCACTCGGAACCCAAGAATTCTCACGGCGTCTCACGGTCCGCGTGGCCGAAATGTTGGGCGCGCGCGCGGCGGTGCTGGCCTTGCGTTCGGAATCGAGCTGGACGATCGCGGCGCTGCAAGGTCCGGCGCAGCGCTGGGATGCGATGACCGAACATCGTCTGGCGCAGGTACTGGCGGAGCGCGCGGGCTCAGAAACGACCGAAGTGCGCGAAGGTCCGGCGGGAATTCTGTTGGGACGTGGGCTGGCGGATGCGCTGGGCTGGGACCAAGTTACGATCGCGCGTTTATCCTACGGAGAAAATCAGCTGCTGGGCGTCTTGTGCGTGGTGGATCTAGCGCGGCCGCTGACGGAAATCGAACGGCAACTGCTGGAAGCTCTGGCCGGACATGCGGCCGTAGCGCTCGAAAATGTGCGGCTTTTTTCGCGGGTGGAGCAATCGCGCAAGCAGTGGGTGGAAGATTTCGACGCGATTTCGGATTTCATCATCGTGCATGACGCGGACAATCGCGTGCTGCGCCTGAATCAGGCGCTGGCGGACGTGCTTGGACACAAGCCTTCCGAACTGGTGGGCAAAGAAATGAGTTCGCTGACGATTCTAGAGGCGACGAGCAAGGAAGGACGTTGCGCGTTCTGCCGCAACCCCAAGGAATTCCACGAAGAATTCGTGCAGGAGAGCGGCGAACGCACGTTCGTGGTGTCGTCTTCACGCATTCAAAGCGCCGAGCAACAGGAACTGCGGACGATTCACGTGATGAAGGACATCACCGACCGGCGCGTGGCGGAACGGCGTTACCGGCGCGAGCGTGATTTCAACAAAAACATTCTGAACAACACCCAGAGCATGATTTTGGTTTTGGATACGGCGGGCCTGGTCAGTTACGCCAACCGGAGATGTTTCGAATCCGGGTATCGATCGGAAGATTTGCTGGGGCGGCCGCTGGTGGAGATGGTGCCTCCGGCGCGGAGGCCCTTGCTGACCGAAGCGCTGGAAAGAACGCTGCAGGGCGCGGCGCTCGACAATCTGGAAATTCCTTTTTTTCGCGGCAGTGGACCGGCGCGGCAATTTTCAGTGAGCGTCAGCCCGATGCGCGATGAACTGGGCGACATCAACAGCATCGTGGTGGTGATGACAGACGTCACCGACGCTTCCGACCTGCAATCGAAATTGATGCATACGGAAAAGATGGCAGCTCTGGGGCAGCTGGTTTCCGGCGTAGCGCACGAAGTGAATAATCCGCTGGCGGCAATCGTGGGATTCACCGATCTGCTGCTGGAAAATCCGGCGATTCCCGAAGAAGCCAAGGAAGAACTGAAGATCATCCTGCAGGAAGCGCACCGCACGCGGGTGATTGTCCAGAATTTGCTGAGTTTTGCGCGGCAAATGCCGGCGCAGCGCGAACCGTTGCAGGTGAATTCAGTTCTGCGCCAGACGATGAAACTACGCGCGTACGATTTTTCGAATCACGGCGTGGAATTGGCCGAGGAATACACCGAGGAATTGCCGGCGGTGATCGGCGATCCGGGGCAACTGCAGCAGGTGTTTCTGAACATCATCAATAACGCTTACGACGCGGTGCAGGAAACGCGACGAGCCGGGAAAATCAAGATTTCGACGGCGCATCGGGATCGGCATGTAGAGATCGCCTTCCGCGACAACGGACCGGGAATTACGAAGATGGACCGCATATTCGATCCGTTTTTCACGACCAAGGAAGTGGGTAAGGGGACAGGCCTCGGATTGAGCATCTGCTACGGAATCATTCGAGCGCACAGCGGCGAGATTGTGGCGCGGAATAACACGGACGGGTTTGGATCGACCTTCGTGGTGCGCCTGCCCATTGCGGAAACGACTTCGGTGGTGGCTGCGCCCGCTGGCGCGGGCGACCGAGCGAAGAACGAATGAGCGAAACGAAGATGGCGGCAGCCAAGCAGGTCGAGGACGGCGCGAAAGCTGCGGCGGCTTTGAGCATTCTGGTGATCGAAGACGAATCGTCGGTCGCGACCTTTGTGCGGCTGGCGCTGGAACGCAACGGATACGCGGTGACTTTGTCGCCATCGGGCGTGGAAGGTTTGCAGCTGCTGGCGCGGCAGGATTTTCGCGGAGTGATTTCGGATTTTCGGACTCCCGGGGGAATTACCGGAGCGGACGTGCACGATTGGCTGCGGCGGCACCGGCCGGAGATGGCTTCGCGCGTGATTTTTATTACCGGCGACACGGCCAGCGACGAAACGATTGCGATGCTGGCCGCGGCCGGTACACCTTGTGTGGAAAAACCATTTCGCCTCCAGCAATTGATGGAGGCGGTGGAAAAAACAATTGGAAAACCATGAGCGATGAACTGAAGTTGCGATTTTTGATCGTGGACGACGAGCAGAGCATCCGGCGGCTGTGCATGACGGTGGGCCAGGGGCTGGGATATATCTGCGCCGAGGCGGAGACGGCAGAATCCGCGCTGGAAGCGCTGGAGATGAGCCCGCCGGATCTGATCGTCACGGATTTGAAGCTGCCGAGCCTTTCCGGCACGGATCTGCTGCGGAAGACGAAGGAGCTGCTGCCGCGCACCGAAATCGCGATCATGACCGGCCACGGTTCGATCGAGACGGCGGTGGAGGCGATGCGGCAGGGCGCGTACGACTACATCGAGAAACCGTTTCGGGTGGAGCGGCTGCGGCAGCTGCTACAGCGTATGGCCGAGAAGGTACGGCTGGTCACCGAAAATCAATTTCTGCGCGAGCGCGTGAATACCGAAACGCAATTCGAGGGAATTGTGGGCACGTCTGCGAAGATCCAGGATGTAATCCGCATGATTTCGCGATTGAAGGAAACGCGGACGCCGGTATTGATTACGGGAGAAAGCGGGACCGGCAAAGAGTTGGTGGCCCACGCGATTCATTATCGCGGGCCGCTGGCGGCGATGCCGTTCATTGCCGTGGATTGCGGATCGCTGGTTCCGACGCTGATGGAAAGCGAACTATTCGGGCACGAAAAAGGTTCTTTCACGGGCGCGCTGAAAACCAAGGCCGGATTGTTTCAGGCGGCGAATGGCGGAACGATTTTCCTGGATGAGATTGGCGAGCTGCCGCTGGAATTGCAGGCCAAGCTGTTACGCGTGCTGCAGGAAAAAGAAGTGCGGCCGGTAGGGAGCAATAGCAAGATTCCGGTGGACGTGCGAGTGATCGCGGCGACGAACCGCGATCTGGAAACGAGCTACCGCGAGGGATTGTTCCGCAAGGATTTGTATTTCCGGTTGAACGTGGTGGCGATCAACGCGCCGAGCCTGCGCGAGCGGCGTTCGGACATTCCACAACTGGCCCACTGTTTTTTGGATCGCTATGCCCCGGGAGAAGGAATTCAGATTACGCCGGCGGCGATGAAGAGTTTTCTGCAATACGATTGGCCGGGGAACGTGCGCGAGTTGGAGAACTGCATCGCGCGGGCGGTGGCGCTGGGCGATCATCACCTGATCGACGCGAGCGATTTGCCTCCGGCACTGAGCGAATTGCACGACAAGGGCAGCGAGGGCGGCGATTCCACGGCGGTTTCGACCACCGCGCTCGCGGATTTGGAACGCATGACGATATTGCGCGTCTTCGAGAAAGCGGGCGGAGACAAGGCGCTGACCGGGCGGATGCTGGGAATCAGCCGCGCCACTCTGTACCGCAAGCTGAAGCAGTACAACATTCCGCTGAGATCCCCGGACAAGCGGCACGACATTCAGATCGCGTCGTAAGCTTCAGGCGCATTTTGATCCGGTGAGAAATTCCCAAGTTGGCGTCGGGGCCGGAGCGGCACGCTTGATTGAGACGAATCTGTATCACCTTGATACACGCGCAAGAATTTTGGTTGAGACGGTCCCGCGTAAATCGAATCCTCTGAGTCGTTTGACTTAGCAAAGCGCGTCCTTTCTTTGGCCGTCGTCGTGCAAAACATTCACATACTGGAAGTCTGTCTTGGGGAAGTTTGTGCGCAGGGGTTCGCCTGCTCTTCGTTGGTGGGGATGACGCGGAACGAGCAGGCGGAAAAAGGGGCGGCGCGATTTGCTGAGCAACCTGGATGTGGCGGAGGCGGCAAGCGAAACGTGCGTGGAGAAGTTGGCGCAGCTTTTTCCAAACGCATCAGCGGTACGCATTCCGGTGCGAGTGATGACGCTGGAGACGGCGGCGCGGCCTTTGCAGGAGCAGACCGTCATTGAATTTGGCACGGAGAACGAGGTTTTGTTTTCGTCAGGTTTGCCGCTGGAGTTCGAAGACGGAGTACGAGTGGTGAATTCGGATGGATCGCTCGACACCAGCGCCGTCGTAGTTGCAGTGCGCTATCACGAAGGACGCAAGGCAGTCGCCGCGCGTTTTCTGGGGGAAGTCAGTAACTGGATTATAAAACCATGAGCCTAAAATCGCTGTTTACCTCGTCAAAGCCGTCGGTATCCGCACCTGCACCGGTTGAATTTGCCACGCAGTGGACCGAAGCGCGCCAGGCCTACCCGCTGTACGCGGCGCTGGCCACGCAGTTCAATCTCGCGCCATTGCCGCATCCGCTGGGCGAATTGCCACCGGTGCGTCCGCCGCGGGAGACGTTCGACACCGATCTGAAATGGCTGGAAGAAGTCGACGCGAAAGGTGATGGCGTATCAGATTCGCCAGCTGCCGTCGGAAGTTCTGAACGCGAGCGACGAGACGCTGCGCGCCGTACTGCATCGCCAGCTGCGCAAACAGAAAAAGACGCCGCCCGACCGCGACAAAATCGATTTGCTGCTGGTGCAGTATTTTGCGTTGTGCGCGCCGGAAGATTTGTATCGCAAGGAAATTCGTCTGGAAGACGCGGCGCAGGTGCTTGAGCCGGTCCTGGGCCAGACCGACGTGTCACGCGTGGAATGGGCCGCGCCGCTCGACAAGATTCTGGCGAAGGTGGCCGACTGCGAAAGCCTGCGGGACATGATGGAGCACGGGCTGCTGGAACAGGGGCGTTTATTGAAGGAATCGGTGGGCGAGGCGTTCTACGAGCCGGCGGCGCTGGTGGCTTTTTGCCGGTTTAATTTTCTGCTGCGTCGCGCGTTCATTCGCATGTTGCATGCGGATTTGAGCGCGGTGCGGCAAGCGGTGGAAATTCTGGATGCCGGTGGAGTGAAGACGGTGGATTGCCGGCGCGCTGGATTTTCCGCGGCGGAAACGACGATTCAACTGCGCTATTACTGCGAGAACTGGAAGCAGCCGTTTCACAAGGACTACACCGAAACGTCGGTGAGCCGCGCGTTCGAGCAGCTGCTGGCGTTGCGTGCCGACCTGGAAGAGGCTGTGGCTCGCGTACAAAGCGGCGGCGCAGCAGCGAAGGGCGCAGCTGAGGCAAAACCAGTCGAAGCGAAACAAGCGCGCGAGAGCGTAACGACGCAGAACGAGGTGGCCAAAACCGCTTCCGCGCCCCCGGCAGCAGCGGTGCAAGTATCTCCGGCGAATAAGGCGGCAGCGCCGGCGAGCGCCGCACGTGAAAACGCAGCAAAGAATGCGTCCGCGCAACCCACTGAAGCCAGCGGCGCACTCGAAACCGAAAAATGCCTGGAGACGATCTGGGAGCAATTGATTGCCGCGCCCCCGTCACGCGGCCGTTCGATGTCCACCGTTGTCCTCCATGACACGAAAGTCCTGCTGTCTTCCTGGGAAGTCGCGGCGTTCGTCGACAAAGGCAACCAGGAAGCAGAAGACCTACGGCGAGCCGTCGTCGCGCGCGCGCTGTTGGCAGTGGCGATGGACCAGCGCAAACGTTCGGGCGACTTGAACGGGTTGGCCTCTGCCCTGACCCATGCGAAGGACGAAGTTTCGTACTTCCAGGGCCGGGTGGAAACCGCCAAGCGCGAAAAGAACACCGAAGCCGCGGTGAATTTGGGGATCAGCACGAAGCGGCTGTTGTCGTTCATCGAAGAGGCAGAAAAACTTCAGCCGTAAAACGGGCCGAATCTTGGGAGCTGGTCGTGAGTCACAGCAACGTCCTGATTATTTCGGACGATACGGAATTCGCGCGTTCGGTGGTGGCCCGCTGGAAAGCCGAGCGGCGCGTTCCGGAAATTACGGTGACGACCGGCGACCTGTGGCGCGCCGCATCCGCGGCAAAATATAACCTGGTCCTGATCGGGCCGCTGGCGAATGGCAGCCCTTCCGCAATTCTAGCGTCGCTCGGCGGACAAACGGCCACGGCGGCCATCCACGTTTCCAACGAAAGCTGCATCAATCCTGTTTTAGCGTCCGAAAATCCCCACGCATTATTTCTGACTCGAGAAAACGGCTGGATCAGCACGCTGATGCTGATTGCGGCGGAAGCGCTGCGACGAAGTGAAGCCATTGCTCGGGCCCAACGTGCCGAACGCCTGGGAATCGAAAGCCAGCGGCATGCGTCGCTCGGGCGTTACATGTTGGAAATGCGGCCAAGCGTGAACAACGCGCTGACTTCAGTTCTGGGCAATGCGGACCTGCTGCTGCTCGAGCCGGAGAAGGTTTCGTCCGACTGTCACGAGCAGATTCGAACAATTCAGACGATGGCGTTGCGTCTCAACGAAATCATGCAGAGATTCTCATCGATCGCGACGGAAATGCGGAGCGGTGAGAAAGAGTCTCAGCCTGAGACGCGCAAGGGCTTGCGCGTCGTGACGACGAAGGGCTGAGCGAATTGGGGAACGGCTAACTGCTTGGATCTAAACGGCGTTGGGATGGAAGCAAGGAATCGAATCAAGTAGCGACATGGCTGTGGAGTTGCAATTGTCCACTACGCCACTCATGGGGAGGTGCGCAATGTCGAAGAAGGTTTTGATCGTAGACGATTCGCAGGCTGAAGTGCACCTGATGCAGTCGATGCTGCAGCAGGGCGGTTTTCATTCCGTGGGAATTTCCGACTCAACCAAGATCGAAGAAGCGATCGAAGACGAACGGCCGAACGTGATCCTGCTGGACGTGGTGATGCCGCGCCGGAACGGATTCCAGGCCTGCCGCGATTTGAAGAGCCAAGGCTCTTACTCAAACATCCCGGTGATTCTGGTGACGTCGAAGACGGCGCCGAGCGACCGGTATTGGGGCGAGCAGCAGGGCGCGAACGGATACGTTTCCAAGCCGTTTACTCCTGATGAATTGCTGAACGCGGTGAAACGGTTCGCGTAATGACGAGCGGACGCGAAAACCCGGGGCTGGCCGCCGAGCTGGATGGCGGCGCGTTCCTGGAAGGCGAGATTTTTTCGGAGCAGCGCTCGCCGGAACGGCAGTACTGCGTTTTTCGCGCCGGACGCGAACGATTTTGTTTTTCGGTGCTGGAAGTCGAAGAAGTAGTGGATTGGCCGGCGGTAACACGAATACCACTAACGCCGGCGTTTCTGATGGGCGTGTTCAATCTGCGCGGAACGATCGTGCCGCTGATCGACATCGCGTTCACCGAAGGGCGAAGACCGGGTCTGCTGCCGAAGCATGTGGTGGTGGCACTGCTGAAGGGGGACGGGCAGCGCGAAGACCTGCGACTGGGAATCGCATCGGACGAAGTGATTGGGACGTTTTCGGCGTCGGAGGATGCGCTGCTGGATCAGGCGCCCGCGGACGTGCCGCATTGCCGGGGCATGTTGCGGCATGAAGACCGGCTGGCGCTGGTGGTGGACCTGCGGCGGCTGGTGGATGTGTTCCCGGTACCGGTGATTTAGCCGGTACGAATTGATTTTCTCGGGGGAAGTTTTTTGCACCGCACTGAAGTCGGGCCTTGGGGCCGCGTCTCACTACGCATCGCGTAGTTGATGAACAGGCAACGCGGAAAAGTTCTTGGGAGGAAGTCATGAAATCTCGTTTGAGTTCCACGATCTGGATGCTGGTCTTCTTTATCGGACTGGCTCTCTTCGGAGTGCTTGGGCTCGCGTACTACGCGGGCGCGCACTCCGGCGCACAGGCGGCGGAGGGCGGCCCGATTCCGGGCGGTGCCAACGGCGCGCTGGTGCTGGCGGCAGGTCTGGCGCTGGTCGGCGCGGTCTCGATGGTCATGATCCTCAGCAAGCGGGTGCTGACGCCGGTAGAAGAGCTGGCGAAATTCTCGGAACGCATCATTTCCGGGGATGTTCGCGCGCGGGTGGAAATCCAGTCGGACGACGAATTCGGATTCATCGCGGAAAACTTCAACCGCAGCGCGGCGAAAGTGGCGCACGCGGTGACCAACCAGCAGGCGCAGGAATCCTTGCAGCGCAGCATCACCGACCTGTTGAGCACCATCAACCAGGTGGCGCGCGGCGACTTAACTATCCGCGGAAAAGTGACCAACGACGCGTTGGGCAACGTGGTCGACTCGGTCAACTTCATGCTCGACAACTTCACCAAAGTTCTGGAACGCGTGCGTAAAGCTGCCGTGGACGTCAGCGGCAGCGCCAACCAGATTCTGGACGCGGCGGACGATATGACCGCCGGCGCGACCCAGCAAGACCAGGAAATCACCAACACTTCCTCGGCCGTCGAAGAGCTGACGGTTTCGATGAAGCAGGTTTCGAATAACGCCGAAGCCAGCGCCGAAGCGGCGCGCCGCGCTTTGGACGCCGCGGAGCAGGGCAACCGCGCGGTGCGCGATACGCTGGAAGGAATGCAGCGCATCCGATCGTCGGTGCAGGCCACGGCGAAGAAGATCAAATCGCTGGGCGATCGCTCACTGGAAATTTCGGAAATCATCAACGTGATTAACGACATTACCGAGCAGACCAACTTGCTGGCTTTGAACGCGGCCATCGAAGCGGCCCGCGCCGGCGATGCCGGCCGCGGTTTCGCGGTAGTCGCGGACGAAGTTCGCAAGCTGGCCGAACACTCCCGCAGCGCGACGAAAGACATCGCGGCGCTGATCAAAGCGATTCAGGCCGAGACCAACGAAGCTGTCGTCGTGATGGAAGACGGCACCCGCGAAGTGGAAGTGGGCGCCGGCCTCGCGGATCAAGCCGGAAAAGCGCTGGAAGCGATTTCGAGCGTGGTGCGGCAGTCGGCCGAACTGGTTCAGGAAATTTCACTCGCTTCGAAACAACAGGTGCGCGGAACGGAAGGCGTGGCCAACGCGATGCAGATCATTTCCGGCATCACCCGGCAGACCACGCAAGGCGCGCGGCAGACGGCTTCGACGGTGGGCAACATGGTCAAGCTCTCCGAACAATTGAACGAGGCGCTGGCGCAATTTAGGTCGGGACGCACGGCGGACAACGTGGAAGAAATCCGGCAGCCCGCGGCTCCTGTAGGTGCGAACCGGTAAGGCGACTTCTCTCCTGCGCGCGGCGAAGTTGCCGCCGTTGACGTGCGCCGAACATGACACCCAATCCAGCGACGACGGTACGGCTCAGCGAGTCTGAACTCGATGAGATTCGCACGCTGATCGAACAGCGCTCCGCGATTCTGTTCGATTCGTCGCGAGAGCGGTTTTTTTCCACCCGGCTGCTGGACTTCATCGAAGAAAAACATCTGAGCAGCGGCACGGAGCTGCTGCGGCAGATCAAAAGTTCCAGCATTGAATACGAATCGCTGCTGGAGCAGTTGCTGACGCAGGAGACTTCCTTTTTTCGCTATCCGGCGGTGTACGAGGCGCTGGAAAAGCAAATCGTTCCGGAAATCGAGGAACGAAAGTTCTGGCAGAATCCGCGCGTGCTGCGCATCTGGAGCGCGGGCTGCTCGACCGGCGAAGAGCCGTACTCGATCGCGATCACGCTATGCGAAGCGCTGAAATTCGGCGAAGCCTGGGAAGTGGAAGTTCTGGCGACCGACATCAGCCGGAAGGCTTTGCGCCAAGCCGAGCGCGGTTTGTACCGCAGCCGTACGCTGCAGAATCTGGCGCCGCAACGGGTGGACGCATATTTTTCAGAATCCAAAAGCGGATACCAGGTGCGGCCGCGGATACGGAAGATGATTTCTTTCGCGCAGATGAATCTGATCGAGCCGGTCTACGTGGGCAAGCTGGATTGCATTTTTTGCATGAACGTCCTGATGTATTTCTCGGCGGAGCGGCGGCGGGGCATCCTGCAGCGTTTTTACGATGCGCTGGAGCCAGGCGGATATTTTCTGCTAGGACATTCCGAAACGCTTTCGAATCTGGAAATGAAGTTCGAATCCGTGGTGCGCGGAGACTGCCGGATTTATCGCAAGCCGGTGGCATCCGCTTCGCCGATTGTGGCGACGCTGGCAGGGGGTAGCTTGTGAACGGCCCAAGCTCCGAATCGGTCGAGCTGTTCCTGCAGGAAGCGTCGGAGAACCTGCAGTACTTGCGGGAATACTCCGGCATTTTGCAGGAGCCACAAACTCGTCCGGACGACCTGGAAAAGCTCTACATCGCCGCGCATACGCTGGCTGGAACTTCCGCGAGTTACGGCTTTCCGCAGTTTTCCGAAGTGGGCGCAAAGATGGCGCATATTTTTCATTACGCCATGCACGCGACTTTGACGCCGGACATGCATGGTCCGCTGACGGAATTTATTTCCGACGCGATTTCAGTTCTAGAATTCGATCTGCTGCAGATCAGCACGAATGGAGAAGAGACCACCGGCGACATTGCGGCGTTCAAGCAGCGCTATTCGTTTGCGTTCCCGGCAGCTCCCGCAACCGAGACCAGATCAGCGGAATCGGCGGAGCCAGCCGCTGGTAATTACGACGCTGCAGCCGATGCGACGCCGGCGTACTCATACGTCGACCGCTTGCCGGAAGATGGCGAAGTCGGCGAGGAAGTGCTCGAATTTTTCATTCCGGAAGCGGAAGAGCATCTGCAGGCGGTGACGGAATGCCTGCTCGCGCTCGAAGCCAGTCCGAACCCCGAAGAAATTCATCGTTTGTTCCGCTCGATGCACACCATCAAAGGTTCGGCCGCACAGGTGGGACTGCATCGCTTGTCGGCGGTGGCTCACCGAGTCGAGGATCTTGATCGGCCAGATTCGCGACGGCGCGCTGCATCCGAGCGCGGAAATCGTGGACATCTGCCTGGAATCGGTCGACGTACTGAAAAAATTCCTGCATCGCCAGTGGGCCGGCGATTTGGAAATGCGCGCCGCGGTGGATCCGCTGCTGGCGCGAATCGCCGAATATGTTCCGGAAGGCGCGGGGGAATCGGCGCAAGAAGGCGCGGCGGCGAACGCCGGCGATGCGGCTGCCGCTGAGACTCACTGCACGGCCCAGCGCGAAACGCGCGGCACAGCCGGCGTTGCAGCAAGCGAAGTCGGTGCGCATTTCGCTCGACCGCCTGGACCGGATGATGAACGCGGTGGGCGAGCTGGTCATCAACCGCACGCGCATGGTTGGGCGCCTCGCGGAATTGACCAAGCTGGTGGAAGTTCTGAATTTCTCAAAGAGCCGATTGTCCGGGAAGGTTTCGGAGTTTCAGGAAAAGCACGAATTCAGCCGCATCCGGCCGTCGTTGATGTCCGGGCCGTTTGCACCGCAGATGGATACGTTCCGGCCGCCGTTCACCCGCATGCCTTCCATGGGCATGGGCGACGGGCTTGAATTCAGCGAACTGGAAATGGATCGCTACGACGACTTCAGCATTTTGTCGCGTTCACTGACCGAAATTTCCGCGGACGTGAACGTGGTGCTGGCGCAATTGGAAGGCTTCATGGGCCGCGTGGATTCGGACATCGACGAATTCACCAAGCTCGCGCACCACCTGCAGGATGAAATTACGGCGGCACGCATGGTGCCGATTGGAAATTTGTATACGCGGTTATCGCGCACGGTGCGCGACGCGGCAAACGCTACCGGGAAGCCGATCGAGCTGTCACTCGAAGGCTCGAACACCGAACTCGACAACAACATTATTCAGCACGTCTCGGATCCGCTGATTCACCTGGTGCGCAACGCAGTCGCGCATGGCGTGGAAGATCCCGAAACGCGGCAGCGTACGGGGAAATCCGAAAAAGGGCACATCTCGGTACGCGCCTATCACCGCGGAAACCACATTTTCATCGAAGTGGAAGACGACGGGCGCGGAATCGATTACGAAGGTGTACGCCGCCGCGTGGTGGAGATGGGCGCTATGTCTCCAGTGGCCGCGGCGGAATTATCCGACCGCGAGCTGCGGGAATGGCTCTTCCGCCCAGGATTCACCACCGCGTCGTCGATGTCCGAGCTGGCAGGCCGCGGCGTCGGGCTGGACGTGGTGCGCGCCAACGTACACGCGTTGAACGGCGAAATCGAAGTGCGCAGCGAATCTGGCCGCGGAGCTTGCTTCACCGTAAAGGTTCCGCTGACGCTGATTATTTCGCAGGCACTCTTCGTGCGTTGCGGGAAGTCGACGTTTGCGCTGCCGCTGGCAGTGGTGGAAGAGATTCGACGCCTGAAACCGGCGGAAATCGAAGATGTCGGCGGAAAACTTCTGACGCGCGTGCGCGACGTGGTGACGGAAGTGGTGCGGCTCGACACCCAATTGGGATTGCCGCAGCTGGAAGAGATCAACGGCTACTTCCACATGGTGATCGTGAAAGTTGCGGGGCGCCAGGTCGGCGTGGTGGTGGAAGAAGTTCTGGGCAAGGACGAAATCGTCATCAAGAACCTGGGCGATTATTTGCGCAGCGTGAAATTGTTCCCGGGCACGACCATTGCGCCGGACGGCAGTCTGATTCTGCTGATCGATTTGAACCGGCTGGCCTCGGCCGAAACCGCCGAACGGAATGCATTGCTCAGTTCTTCACCGGCGGCGCGGGTGTTTGCACCTGGGTCGGAAGCTGTGGCCGCCGGAAGCATTCCGTCGGAAGCGGTCGACGCTGTCGCTGATGAACGTGTGGTGGTGGTGGCGGACGATTCGATCAGCGTGCGGAAATTTGTGGGACGCATGCTGGAAAAAGCGGGATACCGCGTGAAGCTGGCGTCCGATGGCCTCGAAGCCGCGGAAATTGTGGCGCAGGTTGGATGCCACCTGGTCGTGACCGACCTGGAAATGCCGCGAATGAATGGATACGAGCTGATGTCGCACCTGCGGCAGGATCCGATGCTGCGGAAAATTCCAGTGCTGGTGGTGACGTCGCGCGCGGGCGCGAAGCATCGCGACCGAGCCATGAAGGAAGGCGCGTCGGCATTTTTGACCAAGCCGGTACAAGAAGATCAGTTGATCGCGACGGTTGAGGGTCTGATCGGAACCGAGCGGCCGACGGGACGCCCCGCGCCGGGCGTGACGGTGCGCCAGAGCTAACATGCCGCCGATCAAAAAAATTCGGGTGCTGGTGGCGGATGATTCCTCTTTCATGTGCAAAGTGCTGAAAGAAATCATCAATGGTGATCCGCAGCTGGAGGTGGCCGGGCAGGCGCGCGATGGGCGCGAAGCGGTGGCCCTGGCCGAAACGCTGAAGCCGGACGTCATCACCATGGACATTAATATGCCGCATCTCGACGGGCTGCAGGCCACCGAGCTGATCATGTCGCAAAATCCGCGGCCGATCGTGATCGTCAGCTCCGAATCGCGCGAAGGCGCGGTTGAAACCTTGCGCGCACTGGAACTGGGCGCGATCGATTTCGTGCCCAAGCCCTCGAGCGGCATCGATCTGGATATGCGCGATGTGCGCGAGGAACTGACTCGCAAGCTGAAGATGGCCGCGAAAGTTCACGTGGTGCGCACGGCCACACGAGCGAAAGTAGAAATACCGGCGGCGCGGGTTACGACCTCGCGCCCGACGATCCCGGCGGTCGCGGATTACACACCGGCGCGCCGTCCATCGGGCTTGGATCAAAGCGGAAACAAGATACCGGTGGTGGTGATCGCGGCGTCAACCGGAGGTCCGGCGGCGGTGATGCGCGTGGTTTCCGGTTTGCCCAAAAATTTGCAGGCGGCGGTGCTGCTGGTGCTGCACATGCCGGGTGCGTTCACCCAGCCGTTTACGGCGCAACTGGCAGAAATTTCGCGGCTTCCGGTGAAAGAAGCCGAGCACAACGAAACCATGCAGGCTGGCACGATTTATCTGTGCCCGGGATCGCATCATGTGCGGTTGTCGTTCACGGGTAGATTGAATCTGGATCCCGGAGACCGGATCGACGGCTACCGCCCGTGCGCGGATGTGGCGATCGAATCGGTGGCGGCGCACACGCGGGCGGCGACGGTGGCGGTGGTGCTGACCGGCATGGGCAACGACGCCGCGAAAGGCGTGAAGTTCGCGAAGGCCGCCGGCGGCTATGTGATCGCGCAGGATGAAGCGACGTCCATGATTTTCGGGATGCCGGCGGAAGCGATCAAGACCGGTGCGGTGGACGAGGTGCTGCCGCTCGACGAAATCAGCGCGGCCATCGAAAAGCGGGTGGTGCAGATTGCGCGGCTGGTGCCGGTGGGTGTCGCGGTGAAGATTGCCAGCGCAGAAGGGAGTAAAGCGCGGCGCGCGCGTTCGGGCGAAGCGGTAATTCTTTTTTGCATCTCGAATCAGACGTT
This sequence comes from uncultured Acidobacteriota bacterium, assembly GCA_963711325.1. Classification (GTDB taxonomy): domain Bacteria; phylum Acidobacteriota; class Terriglobia; order Acidiferrales; family UBA7541; genus Palsa-295. Next base: position 467,351 of record CAVQDR010000004.1, read on the forward strand.
CGCGATTGCGGCCGACGCGGTGCAGGAAATTCGAAGCACGGATAGCCTGGGCGGAGCGGCCATTGAAATCGAGCAGGCGGAAGTGCCCAAGGTGCGTCACCTGGTGGAGCGCGCGAAGCGGACCTACTACGTGGTGAGCGGTTGCGCGCATTTTGGATTGAAGTTGACGCGGCCCACTCTGGTGCTGATTTTGCGCCAGATTCGCGCCGCGATTCTAGTGGATTCGATCGAGCGCATGGCGGAAATCAGCAAGCTGCATGCGCTGCCGCGGGGATTCGAGGGCGACGAGCGGAAATGGTATCGGGGCCTGGCGTACTTGGAAGACCGGGTGATTCCAGTAATTTATCCCGGAGGATTTTTGACGCCTGAAGAATTTGTGCGGCTGGATCAGGCGACCGCTGCAAGCGCAAGCGCGCTACAGCTCGAAGGAGCGGCCCTGTAATGGGCGCGACGGGAACGAACGGCGCGGTCGGCGCGGATGCGAAGCACTCCTACGTCCTGCTGCGCGTGGGGAACAGCCGATTTGCGTTGCGTGCGGATCTGGTGGAGGAATTGGCGCCGCCGGTGAAGCTGCACCGGTTTCCGAATACGACGGCGCTGGTAGCAGGAGTCATCGTGCGTCGAGGCCACATCGTTCCGGTCTATGACGTGTCGCGCGTGTTATGTGGCCGAGAATCTTCGGTGCACCGGTTTTATCTAGTGGCACGAAGGAAATTCGGAAAAGAGAGCGAAGCGAGCGCGATTCCAGTGAATGGCGAATGTGAATTAACGAATTCGGAATTGGTGGCGGCAGGAAGCGGCGATGCTGCGTATTTTGCCGGGTCGTTGCAGGTCGGCGAGGAAGAAATCAAGGTGCTGAATCTGGAGTCACTGGTATCGGGCGCGGCGGTTGCGGCGCGAGGCGACGTCCAAGGCGAGGCCCGGCAATGAATGCGCTGGCCAATTCGCCGCGAATCCTGCTGATCGACAGCAACGTGTATTTTTCGAAGCGGCTCGGCGATTCTTTGCGGCAACTCGGTTTTGAAGTCGTGCACTGCGTGCAGGCTTCCTACGCCCTGACCATGCTCGAGTGGAATGCGCCTTCGGCGGTGCTGTGCGCCACCAATCTGCGGGAAATGGGCGCGCTGGAAATGGCTCCGATTCTGCGCGCGGATCCGAAAACAATGAACATTCCTTTGATCGCGATTGGCGGGGGCGGCAGTGACCAGGTTTTGCTCGAAGCTTACCGCGCGGGTTGCGACGATTTCGTGGATCGGCGTAAAGCGCCGTCAGACATCGCGGCGCACGTCCGCAGTTTTCTGGTCAGCCGCCAGGAAGGTTTTCAGCCGACGCAGATGCTGCTGAGCGCGGACACCGATCTGAGCGGAAGTCTTTCGCATCTGGATCTGGCCGGAGTAATTCAAATGCTGGGCCCGGCGCGGCAGACCGGGGCGCTGCATATCAACGCGACCGACGCGGACGGAATTATTTTCTTCGAGGCTGGAGAAATCGTGCACGCGGAATGCGACGCGCTTTTCGGCGACGAGGCCGTGACGCAAATTATTCGCACCTGCCAGGGCGCCGAAAAAGGCGTGTACAAGTTTGTCTACGGAACCACGGCGGCGCAACGGACCGTGCTGCGTTCGGCGACGGACCTGTTGCTGGATGCCATGCGCGAAATCGATGAGGAACAACTGCTCGGGGAACAGCAACAGGACGCCATTGGCGAACTACACGAAAACGCGGAAAAGGAATTGTCATGACCGAAACTCAAACGCTGGTCGCAGCCCGGGTCCCGACCGTGTATTTCATCGATGACAGCGCGACCATGCGGGAAGTGATCAAGATCGCCTTCCGCAAGGAAAACATTCACGTGATCACCTGCGCGGATGCGTCGTCGGCGATGGCCCAATTCGGTGAAAATGCCCCTGACGCGGTGATCACTGACGTGATCATGCCGGATAAAGACGGTTACGAAGTTTGCGAATTCATCAAAGGCCACGAACAGCTGGGAAAAATTCCGGTCATTTTGATGTCCGGCGTAGTGAATCGCGGCGTGGCTGAGAAGGCCATGGCGGTAAAAGCGGATGAATTGGTGCGCAAGCCTTTCCAGCCGCAGGACCTGATCGCGCGAGTGAAGAGCCTGCTGAATCCAGCGGCGGCGCGCGGATCGAGTTTGCGACACGAAGAAACGAACGCTGCGGAAGCGTCGCGGGTTTTGGGCGGGCTTTTCTCTGCGCCGCCAGTCTCCGAGCATCCGGCCGCACCGCCCGCGTATCAAGCGGCGAATCCTTTTCTTCCGCCGGTTTCGCCGCGCGTAAATGCGCCGGCGGTCGCGCCTCCGCTGCCACGCATGCAGGCTGCGCCGGCTTCCGCTCCTTCTTCGGTGGAGTTGCAGAAACTACGCAATGAAGTCCGGCGGCTGGAATTGTTCGTCAAGAAATTACAGGCAGAGCTTGATGCGCAACGGCAGTATTGCACGGCGCTCGAGGCTCACTTCAAGGTACTGCAGGACGCCGAGTAGATCTCCGGCGATTTTCCTCATCCACTTCTAATTCAGACCTTTCGAGTGCAGGAAATCGCGAGCCACGTCCGCCGCATCGCGATGTTCGCCATCCACTTCGTAGTTCATCTTGCGCATTTCCACGTCACTGATTTTTCCAGCCAAGTCCATCAACGCGGCGCGTGCTTCGGGATAGCGCGCGAGCGAATCGGGACGCGCGATGGGCACCGCGTCATAAGGTGGGAAATAGTGTCTGTCGTCTTCAAGCTGAGTCAAATCCCTCGCGGAGAGCAGGCCATCGGTCGAATTGCCGGCGACGAGGTCGACTTGTTTTTCGAGCAGTGCGCGATAGAGCAGGCCAAGATCGAGAATGCGCGGCGACTCGGTGAAATTGAGTCCGTAAACCCGCGCGAGCCCGCGATAACCGTCCGGGCGCTCCATGAATTCGAAACCAAAACCCGGACGCCACTCGTGGGCGTACGGCGCGGCGTCGGAAATCGTTTTCAGATTTAGGCGACGAGCATCTTCGCCGCGCACAACAATCGCGAAGGTGTTGTTGAAGCCGAGCGAAGGCAGCACATCGAGATTAAAACGCTTTTTGTATTCGGAACGCACACGCGAGAACACCGCGGAGGAATCCGATTCGAGCGGATCATGCAGGACGGCGGTGAGCGCGGTGCCGGTGTATTCCACGTAGACATCGATGCGTCCGGCGAGCAGGGCCTGTTGGCAGATGTAGGTTCCAGCCAGATAGAAGCGGCGAGTCACGGGCTGGTGAGTGCGCGCTTCGATGCGTTGCGCGAGAATTTCTCCGAGCAGCGCCTGCTCCGAGAAATTTTTGGAACCGATGACAATGCCCTGATGCCGGCTTGGATTGCAGGACGCGAGCGTGCAAACCGCAATCAGCGCTACAACAACAGCGTGGTGCAAGCGCCGCATCAGACGCGCACGGGCCGCAGACGGCGTTCGAGCAGGCTGAGCAGGAAATCGGCGCCGAGAGCGAGCAGCGCGGCAGGAATGGCGCCCGCGAGAATCAGTTGATTATTGACCATGGCCAGCCCTCGGAAAATAAATTCGCCAAGACCTCCGGCGCCGACGGCCGCGGCGATGGTCGCGATGCCGATGGTCAACACGGTGGCGATGCGGACGCCGGCCAGAATCGTCGAAGCGGCGAGCGGCAGCTCGACCTGCGTAAGAATTTGGCGCTTCCGTCATGCCCATGCCGCGAGCGGCTTCGCGGACGGCGGAATTGACGCCGGTGATTCCTTCGGCGGTGTTGCGAATGATGGGCAGTAGCGCGTAAAGAGCTAGCGCGGCGATGGCCAGCCGGTCGGAACGCGCGCCGAGCCAGGGGACCGGCAGCAAAAATCCGAACAGCGCGAGGCTGGGAATTGTTTCGGCGATATTCGCGCCGCCGAGAATTGGTTTGGAAAGCCAGGGGCGCTTGGCGACGATGATGCCCAGCGGCACTCCAACAATCACCGCAAGAAGCATGGCGATGGCGACGAGCCAAACGTGTTCGAGAGTGCCTTGAAGAATTTCGCGAGAATGGCGCGAGAAAAACTGCAGAAACGTCATAGGCCTTCCTCCGCTTCCTTATACATCCGTAGATTCGCCACATACGCTGCCGCGACCGGCTCGGTCGCAGCCAGAAATTCCTTAGGCGAATACATTCCCACCAGCGCGCCGGCGTCGATGACGCCGATGCGATTGCCCAGCAGCAGCGCTTCGCCAACGTGATGGGTGACCAGCACAATCGTCTTGCGCATCAACTGCTCGAGGCTGCGAAATTCACGATGCACTTCGCCGCGCGTGAGCGGATCGAGAGCGCCGAACGGCTCGTCCATGAGTAAGATGGCAGGATCGGCGGCGAGGGCGCGGGCGATTCCGACGCGTTGGCGTTGGCCACCGGAAAGTTCGTGGGGAAAGCGTTTGGCGAACTTGGCGGCGTCGAGGCCGACTAGCTTCATCAATTCTTCTACGCGGGCGCGAATGCGGTCCTGTGTCCAACCTTCGAGCTGTGGCACCAGCGAGACATTTTTCTCCACGGTGTAGTGCGGGAAAAGGCCGATGTCTTGAATCGCGTAGCCAATGTGACGGCGCAGGGTGATCGGGTCCCAATCTTTGATCGATTTTCCTTCGACCAGAATCTCGCCGCCACTGAGTTCCAGCATGCGATTGATGAGTTTCAGCGCGGTGGATTTTCCCGCGCCGCTGCGTCCAAGGAGCACCAGCGTTTCGCCGGGAGGCACGGTGAGATCGAGAGCGCGCAGCAAAAAATGACCATTGGGAAGCTGGTAGGATGCGTCACGCATTTCGATCGCGGGCGCGGCGGCTTGGCCCGAGGGATTTTGGGTTGCGCCGGAGTTGGCCGGCGTGTTGTTGGAATTGTTGACCATGCGGATGACGATCGCTCGGGCTGGGACGCTCGAAGGCTAGCAACGGCATGCACGGGCTGTCAAACAACGCCGCACAGAAATGTGTTGCTCGCGCAAGGTGCGGGATGTATAAGCGGCGCAATTCTTGCGGCGCCAAATGGTGAAGGAGCGCATAACAGCGATGGGCGAATCCAGGCAAGACACGGAAATGGCATCGGTGCCCCCACCCAGATTTTCTACGCAGTTATGGAACAAAGACCTGGCGCCGATTCCGCGCGACCGCCGCACGTGGGGCACCTACAACTACGCCGCGCTGTGGGTGGCGATGAGCGTCAACATTCCCACCTACATGCTGGCCAGCGCGATGATCGCGGGCGGAATGAACTGGAAGCAGGCGCTGGCGACGGTGTTTCTGGGCAACGTGATCGTGCTGATCCCGATGCTGCTGAACGCGCACGCCGGCGCCGAATACGGCATTCCATTTCCGGTTTTTGCGCGTTCTTCGTTTGGAGTGCTGGGCGCAAACGTGCCGGCGGTTTTACGGGCGCTGGTGGCCTGCGGGTGGTTCGGGATTCAAACCTGGATTGGCGGAGAAGCGATCAACACGTTGCTGGCGGCGGTATGGCCGGCCTGGAACCATCCGTGGCTGTGCTTCTTTCTTTTCTGGCTGCTGAATCTCGCCGTGATTCTGCGCGGAATTGAAACCGTTCGCTATTTGCAGGGAGTCACCGCGCCGGCGCTGCTGATTCTGGGAGTCGCGATGCTGGGATGGGCGTACGTCAAAGCCGGCGGAATGGGGCCGATGCTTTCGACGCCCTCCAAATTCCATACGTTCGCGGAATTTTTTGCGTTTTTTGTGCCGTCGCTTACCGGAGTGGTGGCGTTCTGGGCCACGGTGGCGCTGAACATTCCGGATTTCACGCGTTACGCCAAAGGCCAGCGCGAGCAAATGCTGGGGCAAGCGCTGGGCTTGCCGACCACGATGACGTTCTATTCTTTCATCGGAATCGCGGTGACGTCTGCGACGGTGGTGGTTTTTGGCGCGGCGATCTGGAACCCGGTAGAGGTATTGAGCCGCCTTGGAAATCCCATCGCGGTAGTGGTGGCGATGCTGGCACTGCTGCTGGCGACGCTGAATGTGAACATCGCCGCGAACGTAGTATCTCCCGCGAATGATTTTTCGAATCTGTGGCCGCGGCGAATCAGTTTCAAGATCGGCGGCGTGATTACCTGTTTCATCGGCTTGTTGATGCAGCCGTGGAGATGGCTCTCGAGCCATGGCAGTTACGTGATGGGCTGGCTGGTGGGCTATTCCAGTTTCTTGGGTCCGATCGCGGGCGTGATGATCGCGGACTATTATCTGGTGCGGAAGCGCGTGCTCGATACCGACGCGATGTTTGAGCGCGGCGGAGCGTACGAATATTCGCGCGGATTTAACTGGCGCGCGATTGGCGCGCTGTGCGCAGGGGCGGCGTTGGCTTTGGTGGGCTTGGAAGTTCCGGCATTGCGAGGGTTGTATCCGTACGCGTGGTTCGTGGGATTCGGAGTTTCATTTTTTACGTATTTGCTGATCACGCCGCGAGAACGAAAAGCCCAGGCCTAGGCAATTATTCGCATTGATCCAGGTATTTGCGGATATCGCGGAAAATCTTGAGCAACATGCGATCGGTCAGCTTTCCGGTGAAAGTATTTTGCTGGCTGGGATGATAGGACGCGATCAGGCGTGGCAACGGATCGGGCAGGCGATGAACGGTGCCATGGGCGAAGGGATAGGCCGCGAAGCTCACGATGTGACGCTGCCGTTTCAGAAGTTCCAGATACGACCGCAGGGCAATACCACCTAAAACCAGAATAACTTTGGGCCGCAGCACTTCCAGTTCGCGAATGAAATACGGCTGGCAGTTGGCGAGTTCCGAAGGCAGAGGCTTGTTCGCCGGAGGAGCGCACCGCGCAGTGGCGGAAATGTAGGCGTCTTTCAGCGCCAGGCCGTCGCCAATGTGCAGCGAAGTAGGCTGAGTCGCGAATCCTGCGCCGTACATCGCTTTGTACAGGAAATCCCCGGATCGGTCGCCGGTGAACACGCGCCCGGTGCGATTGGCGCCGTGCGCGGCGGGAGCCAAGCCTAGAATTAGCAGCCGCGCCTTTGGGTCTCCGAATCCCGGGACTGGCTTGCCCCAGTAATTCCAGTCGCGGAAAGCGCGACGCTTCTCACGCGCGACGGCTTCGCGGTAACGCACCAGCCGAGGGCATTTGCGGCAGGCCACGATCTCTTCGTTGATTTGTAGCAGCGAGTTCACGTGAAAATCTTGCGCGCCGGAAAATCGAATGAATCGAAGTGTTTTGCGCGTGCGTCTATTCTAACGGGTTGGCGCTTGGCTGGCGAATCGCGCGGAGCAAGCCGCCGCCGCGCAGGTTTGTAGGTTAACCAGCTTTCTTCTACGATAAGCAGGACCCGCACAGATTTGGAGAAATAGAGCATCCATGGACATCGCGCCAGAAAAAATAGTTGTCGTCGATCCGGATCCCGCTACGAGCCTGGACCTGCAGCAAGCGCTGCACAGCGCCGGATACGATGCCCAAGTATTCGCGACGACCCAAGAAGGCCTGGATGCAATTCACCAGACCGGCGCAGCGATCCTGATTCTCGATTCACGGTTGGAAAATCCGAGCGCGCGAGAAGCGATCGCCATCATTCGCGGCTCGGCTACGACCGACACGATGCGGATTCTGCTTGTCGTGGGGCCGAGCAGCGAGGAGCGGGCCGACGCGCTGGATATGGGCGCGAATGACGCCATCTCCCGGCCGTACAGCATCCGCGAAGTAATGGCGCATGTGCGGGCGCGCCTGCGCGTGCAGCGCATTGAAACCCAGCTACGCGACAAAATGCGAATTGCCGACGAAGGCCAGCAGATCGCGCATACCGCATTCGAAGCACTGGCGGTGACCGAAACGATGGCCAGCAACGCGGTGACGCTGGACCGCAGCCTGAAGGTGGGATTCGGCGCGGTGCTGGCATTGGCGATCGTGATGGCGGGAATTTATTTTGGGTTTGCACGCAGCGCGCAAAAGGTTACTCAGCGCTCGAATTCGTTTCTTACCAAGCTGGAGGGCGGTTACCTCCGCCAGCAAGACCTGATCACCCAGGCGCGCAAATTGCGCACCGCGCAAGACCCCGATGCGGCTCCGGTGGCCAAAGATGAATTGCAGAAGAAAGCCGCCGACCTGAAGGCGCAAATGGCCACGGCCAGCTCCGACGACGCAGCCGCATTGCAAAAGCAGCTGGCCGATACCAACACGCGGCTGCACAAATTGGAAGCGCAGGGCAGCGCGGCCCAAACGATTATCCCGGCGGACGTGCAGTCGGTTTGCCTGCTGCACGTGGCGGTCGCGTTCAGCGATCAGGCGTCGGGCAAGAGGTTGCGTTATGGCGGCGTGAATCAGGATGGGGATCCGCTGCAGGATAGCAACGGGAATCCGATTCTCACACTCGATGGCACCGGGCCCGAAGTGAAGATGGATGTTTTCGGTACGGGATTTGTGGCCGGGCCGAATGGCCGGGTGATTACCAATCGGCACGTCGCCGAGCCGTGGTGGAAAAACGACGAGATTGCCGCGATCACCAAGCAGGGCTTGCAGCCGCAGATCGCTTCGATACGCGCATATTTTCCCGGTGACCCGCGCGCGTTCCATGCCGAGATCAACGAGATCTCGCAGGAAACCGATCTGGCGGCGATGCGCGTCGACATGCTGGACCTGAAACGCGCCGTGCTGGTGGTGGATACTGAAAAAGACGAGAAGCTGAGTGGACAGCCGGTGATCTTAATGGGATATGCGACCGGTCTCGCAGCGATTCTGGCGCGGACCGATGAAGACACCGCGCAGAAAATTATTCAGGACGGCGGCAACGACGTTTCGGCGGTGCTGAAAGAATTGGCCAAACGGAATCTGATCAGGCCGCTGATCACGCAGGGCCACATCGGCGATATTCTTCCGGACAAAATTGTGTTCGACGCGCAGACGACTTCGGGCGGCTCCGGCGGTCCGCTCTTCAACCGCGAAGGCAAAGTGGTCGGGGTTACGGTGGCTATCCTGAAGGGTTTTGGCGGGTCCAACTTTGGAATCCCCATTCGCTTTACGCTGCCTCTACTCCGCTAATCCGCAGGCGAAATTGACATCCTGCGCGTCCGGCGGCTAGCATAGAGTCAGCGATTGTCCTTCGGTACTTCCTTCGGCACCCCGCCGAGGGTGTGCCTTCCAAAGGCAGCGATTCCTGGACTGGATCACATGGAAACCAGCGCGCGGGCGAAAAATATTCTGGATACGATTGTCGAAGCTCGACGCGTGTCCGTAGCGCACCGCAAGCGGGTGCTGCCGGATGTGGCGCTGAAGATGGCGGTCAAAGACAAGGTTGCTCCTCCGCGCGATTTTCCGGGCGCGTTGACCGCGAACGGCCTGAACGTAATCTCCGAACTGAAGAAGGCTTCTCCTTCGCGGGGAGTGATTCGCACGGACTACGAGCCGGCTTTGCTAGCGGCAAAATTGGAGGGCGCGGGCGCTGCGGCGCTCTCTGTGCTGACGGAAGAGGATTTTTTTTCGGGTTCCCTAGGCGACCTGAAACAAGCCAGCAAGTCGGTGAATATTCCGATCCTGCGCAAAGATTTCATAATCGATCCGTGGCAGGTGTGGGAAACGCGGGCGGCGGGTGCGGATTCGTTCCTGTTAATTGCGGCGGTGTTGGAAGATGGCATCCTGCGCGAGCTTTTGGATTTGGGCCGCGAGTTGGGAATGGAGCCTCTGGTAGAGGTGCATTCGCGACCGGAGCTGGATCGAGTGCTGGCGGCCGGCGCGCGAATCGTGGGCGTGAATAACCGCGATCTGCGCGATTTTCAGGTGCATCTCGAAACTTCGCTGGAATTGGTCGCGGCGATTCCGGAAGAGTGCGTGGCGGTCAGTGAGTCCGGCTTGCACGCGAACGAGGATCTGGTTCGTCTCCGGGCAGCCGGGTTTGACGCATTTCTGATCGGCGAGCATCTGATGAAGCGGACCGATCCGGGCGCGGCACTCGCGGAATTACTGCAGAGCGGCGGCGCCAGAACGTAAAACTCCATGGTGAAGGTGAAAATCTGCGGGATTACGAATTGGGCGGACGCCAAGGCTGCGGTGAAAGCAGGCGCGAATCTTCTGGGATTTAATTTTTACCGCAAGAGTCCGCGGTACATCCCGCCCGCGACCGCGGCCCGCATCATCCGGCGACTACCGAAACGCATTCGAGCCGTGGGTGTTTTTGTGAACGATACGGAAGACGCGATTTTAGGAACCGCGCGACGGGCGGGTTTGCACGGATTGCAACTGCATGGAGATGAATCACCGGAATTGGTTACGCGATTGAGCTCGGAGTTTCCGGTGATCAAGGCGATTCGGGTTCGAGGTTCGCTGCGAGGTTCGCAGCTGCGGAGATTCGCGAAGGCCGAAGCGATCTTGCTCGATGGATTTGACGCCAAGCAATATGGCGGGACGGGCAAAACGTTCGATTGGCGTCTGGTGCGGCGCGCGGGACGGAACACCAAGATCTTTCTGGCCGGCGGCCTGACTGCGGAAAATGTGCAGGAAGCAATTGCGGTAGGCAACCCTTACGCGGTGGATGCCTGCAGCGGAGTCGAGGCGCGGCCCGGGAAGAAAGATGTAAAACGGCTGGCGGCGTTTCTGCTAGCGGCGAAGTCGCATACGAAATCGACAGCGACAGGGAAGCGAAGTTCAAAGGCCAAGGTGGGAAAACGAGGATGAGCGCCACTCCATTGCAGGTGAGCACACCCGATTCGCGGGGACGGTACGGCCCGTTTGGCGGGCGTTACGTGCCGGAGACGCTGGTCGCGCCGCTGGAAGAACTTGAGCGCGCCTATGCCGAAGCGCAAGCCGACCCGAAATTCCACGCCGAACTCGATTCGCTGTTACACAACTTCGCGGGGCGTCCGACCCCTCTGCAATTTGCTTCGCGGTTAAGCGAGCAGCTGGGGCTGCGCGTTTATCTGAAGCGCGAAGATCTGCTGCACACCGGCGCGCACAAAATTAACAACGCACTTGGGCAAGCTTTGTTGGCGGTGCGCATGGGCAAGAAGCGCATCATCGCGGAGACCGGAGCGGGGCAGCATGGTGTGGCTTCGGCGACGGTCGCGGCGCGGCTTGGGCTCGCCTGCACCGTCTACATGGGCACCGAAGACATGGAGCGGCAGAAGCTGAACGTTTTTCGCATGCGGCTGCTGGGCACGGAAGTGGTTGGCGTCGATGCCGGAAGCAAAACGCTGAAGGATGCAATCAACGAGGCGATGCGGGACTGGGTCACCAATGTGGCGACCTCGCATTATCTTCTGGGCTCGGTGCTGGGTGCGCATCCATATCCACAGATCGTTCGCGATTTTCAGAAAATTATCGGCGAAGAGGCGCGCGCGCAGATCCTGCAAGTCGAAGGGCAGCTGCCGGATTTGCTCGTCGCTTGCGTGGGCGGCGGCTCGAACGCGATCGGACTGTTTCACGCGTTTCTCCCGGATGCAACCGTGAAAATGCTGGGCGTAGAAGCGGGCGGCCGAGGAAAAGTGCTGGGCGAACATGCGGCGCGACTGGCCGCGGCGAATGGTTTTGATGGCGCACGGCCCGGAGTGCTGCAGGGAACCTACACGTACATTTTGCAGAGCCTCGACGGGCAGGTGGCGCTGACGCATTCGATTTCGGCGGGACTCGATTATCCCGGCGTGGGTCCGGAGCACGCGTGGCTGGCCCAGCAGGGCCGCGCGGAATACACGGCCATTGGCGACGCGGAAGCGATCGCAGCGGCGAAGACTCTTGCGAGGTTGGAAGGGATTATTCCGGCGCTGGAATCTGCGCACGCGATTGCGGAGCTGATCCGCCGCGCACCGCAGATGAAGCGAAACGAAATGGTAATTCTAAATGTTTCCGGGCGCGGAGATAAAGATATGGAGACGCTTTCGCGCTATGTCTGAACCGTCAGCATCGTCCGCGACCGCAGCGCCGCGCGTGACGCGCCGGATTCCGGATCGCTTTGCTCAACTGGCTAGGGCGGGCGAACTGGGAATCGTCGCGTACGTTACGGCGGGCGATCCGTCGCTCGCGGCCAGCGAAAAAATCGTGCTGGCGGCCGCGGAAGCCGGCGCCGATGTGATCGAGCTGGGCGTGCCGTTCAGCGATCCGGTGGCGGACGGTCCGGTCATTCAACGGGCCAGCGACCGCGCGCTCCGCGCCGGAGCGACGTTGGTCGGTGTCTTGGAGCTGGTAACGAGGTTACGCCGCCACACGCAGGTGCCACTGGTTTTGTTCAGTTATTTCAATCCGATCCTGCAGATGGGAATTGCAAAATTTGCCAGCGCCGCCGCTGCGGCGGGTGCCGATGGCGTGCTAGTGACGGATTTGACGCCGGAAGAGGGCGCGGAATATCGCGAACAATTGCAGCATCAAAATCTTGACACGATTTTTCTAGCCGCGCCGACTTCGACCGACTCGCGGCTGGGGCGGATATCCGAAGCCTCGACCGGCTTTCTCTATCTCGTATCCCGGGCTGGGGTCACCGGCACCCGCGATGCATTGCCGCCAGAACTTCCGGCGCTGGTGCGAAGGGTTCGGAAATTTACGGCGCTGCCGATCGCAGTGGGCTTCGGAATCTCTTTGCCTACGCACGTCACAGTTTTAGGCGGCATCGCGGATGCCGCAGTGGTGGGTTCGGCTTTGATGGCGGCAGTGGAGAAAGCGGATTCCGCAGACACGGCGGCAACGGCGGTCGCCGATCTGGTGCGCGGACTGAAATCCGCAGCGCGCGCTGGAGTGAGCCGCCGTAGCGTCGAAGCGCCTTAAAAATTTGCGCCCGAACGAATTCTTTCAAAGTTTCATTCGTTTGCAGTAAAATTCGCACGAAATCGAATCGCAATTCCTGCTAAAAATAAGAGGGAGCATCGTTGGACAAGCGCATCGCCAATGCTGACGCCGCCGTAGCCCGTGTGCCGGACGGCGCAACCATTCTGATGGGCGGCTTCGGGCTGTGCGGGATTCCGGAGAATTTGATCGCCGCGTTGCGGCGCAAAGGCTCGAAGGATTTGACGGTCGCCTCCAACAATGCCGGGATCGACGATTTCGGAATTGGCATTCTGCTGCAAAACAAGCAAATACGAAAAATGATCGCCAGTTACGTTGGTGAAAATAAAACGTTCGAACAGCTGGCGCTGAAAAAAGAAATCGAAGTGGAATTGAACCCTCAGGGCACGCTGGCGGAGCGAATTCGTTGCGGAGGCGCGGGCATTCCTGCGTTTTTCACGCCGACCGGATACGGGACGCTGGCCGCGGAGGGCAAAGAAATTCGCGAATTCAACGGGCGCCCGCACGTGCTGGTGCCGGCCTTGCGTGGCGATTTCGCGTTTGTAAAAGCTTGGAAAGGCGATCGCTGGGGAAATCTGGTCTACCGCAAGACGGCGCGGAATTACAACGCGGTGATGGCCACCGCAGCGAACTACGTGATCGCCGAGGTGGAAGAAATCGTGGACCTGGGAAAATTGAATCCCGATTGCGTGCACACGCCGGGAATTTTCGTCGACGCGATTTTTCAGGGTAGGGACTATCAAAAGCGGATTGAACGCCGCACCCTCTCCAAACGCCGGAGCTCCGATGCCTTCTGATCAGGAAAAGCGGGAATTGATCGCGCGGCGGGTGGCCCAGGAGATGCGCGACGGATTCTACGTCAATCTTGGAATCGGACTCCCCACGCTGGTTCCGAGTTTTCTGCCGAAAGGGATGGAAGTCATCCTGCAGTCTGAAAACGGAATGCTCGGCATCGGGCCCTATCCGTTCGAAGGCGAAGAGGATCCAGACCTGATCAACGCCGGCAAGGAAACGATTACCGAAATTCCCGGCTGCAGCTATTTTTCGAGTTCGGATTCATTTGGAATGATTCGCAGCGGGCGCATTAACGTCACCGTCCTCGGCGCGCTGCAGGTCGACGAGAAGGGCAATCTGGCAAACTGGGCCATCCCGGGGAAAATGTTGAAGGGCATGGGCGGCGCGATGGATCTGGTGGCCGGAGCCAAACGCGTAATCATCGCGATGGAACACACCACCAAGGACGGCGAGCCGAAGGTTGTGAAAAAATGCAGCCTGCCGCTGACGGGCGTAGGAGTGGTTTCGCTGATCGTCACCGAACTGGGCGTGATCGAAGTTCGTCCCGAGGGGCTCGTGTTGCTGGAAACGGCCCCGGGCGTAACCGCCGCCGACGTGCAGCAGGCGACTGAGCCGGCCTTGCAAATTTCGCCGAGCCTGAAAACGATGGCGCTGTAAATCGCAGCTGGCACGCTAACTCTTTTGCTGCGTGGGACCACGTAACGATAAATCTGGGATAACATTGCGCCCAGGGTCGTCCTAGGAGAGGCAATGCAACCGCACTCGATCGTGGTTATCAGTCTGCATACACCCAAAGAAAAATTGTGGGGAGAGCTGCTGGATATTTCGAACGCGGGCGTCACCGTGCGCGGAATCGATCTGAGTTCGTTCGACGATTTTGTCAGCCAGATTCTGCATCCGGAAGGCGACCGCATGGGTCTGCCGACTCTGTTTTTTCCGATGGCGCGGATCGAGCGGATCGCGCTCGACGAAGCGCGCGGTTCGATTCCTTCGTTGGCCGAAACATTCGCGCGCAAGACCGGTCATACCGTCGGCGACTATCTGGCGCAGTTTGCCTAGACGACGCACTCACATCGCAAAATCCCAATCATGAACAGCCGAATTTTCACCGTTCCTAATCAGCTCACGTTCCTACGCCTGATGTTTCTGCCATTTTTTATCATGGCGATTCATTACGAACGTTACGGATGGGCGCTGGTGATTTTTGTGGTGGCCGGGGCCAGCGATGCTCTCGATGGTCTGCTGGCGCGCGGGCTGAATCAACGCACGCCGCTCGGCGCGTATCTCGATCCCATTGCCGATAAGCTGCTGCTTTCGTCTTCTTATTTCGAACTGGCGCTGCATGGAAAAATTGCGTGGTGGCTGGCGATTCTGGTGCTGGGGCGCGATGCGTTGCTGCTAATCGCGAGCGCGGTGATCATTATTACCGTGGGCTACATGTCGCTCCCGCCGAGCATCTACGGCAAAGCGACGACCTTCTTCGAAATAGCGATGGTGTTTCTGGTGCTGGTGTTGGCCATTCGAGACAATGCGGCGCTGATGGCGATGAAAGATATTTGCGCGTACTGCGTGGCGGCGTTCGTTTGTATTTCCGGGCTGCACTACAGCATCGTGGTGTCGCGGCGTTTACACTCCGGCGCCTAACGCACCCAGCAGAATTGTTTGCGTTTAGCGGTTGGTGATAATTCCCAAGGCAGCAAATCCTAAGCTGACCACCACCACGATCGCGCTCGTCCAGCCGAGCAAAGTGGCGCGAGTTTTTTCCTGATCGGACATCGGCGGCCGGTTGACCATGATGCGTCCGAGCAAGAATCCCGTAATCAGTCCGCCGGCGTGAGCGTAATTGTCCGTTCCGCTCATCATGATTCCCAAAATCCCAATGTAAACCAGCCAACGAATTAATTGGCTGCGCAGCATCTGCATCGCTGCCGTTTTGTGTCCCATGGTCATCGCCAGCAGCACGCCGATCAGGCCCAGCAGCGCACCCGAACCGCCGATGCTGACGTGCCTTCCGAGCAACCCGCTCAGCAAGAACGCTCCGATGCCCGTGGCCACGTAGAGAAACAAATAGCGCGCCGATCCGTACAGCTCTTCGATTTGCGGGCCAATATCCATCAGCACCCACATGTTGAATGCGATGTGCAGCAGGCTGCCGTGAAGAAACGTGGCCATGACCAGGCGGAAAGGCTGCACCAGATCAAACGGCCACGGCACGGAAGCGCCAAAGTTAATCAGAACTCGGTTGCTGATTCCGCCGAGGCCCATCAGCGCGCCCAAGCCGCCGCCTCCGGGGGCCTGCAATCCGTTTTCGCGAATTGTGGCGATCAAAGTCGCGACGTACAAGAGGCAACTGAGAGTGAGGATTCCGTAGGTCACCGGAGATTCGGTGGGCATCAGCCGGCTCAGCGAGCGGGTGGCGGCGGCCATGCCGAACGTGAGGCTGGCTCCGCATTGATGGCATTTGTTGGCCGTCGCACCGACCAGCGTCCCGCACGCGGGGCACAACTGCGGACGGCGCTGCTCTGGCGGCGTTCCGCCGAACATGCGGCTCACTTGTTCGCGAAATCGATCAAGCTTCCAGCGCAGACGTGGAGAAAGTTCCAAATGGGGTTCCTTGCGAGAACGTAGTCGCATTCTTATAATACAGAAGGTGAGAGCAAACCAGCGAATCGGGAAATTGCGTGCGGTCTGACCGCGTGACGAAGCAATTTTCTCGACTGATTACCTCGGCACCTGCTTCTACCGAATCTGTTTCCCTCCGATTTGTCAGCCTCTTGTCGCTGTCGGCTCCGATTTTTCTTGCTGCATTGATCCTTGGCGGATGCTCGCATCACAACGCGGTTTCGCGCACGCCTGCTGCGACTCCGGTGCCGTCGACTTCAACCGCGCCCGGGGTGTCCGCACCGACTACCGCAAAAACTGGGCCTCCTGCGAATTCGCCGCCCTCAGGCCCGCCTCCCGCGAGCGAAAGGCAGCCGGCAATTCCTGGCGGCTACGTTGAGGAAGGTGTGGCGTCCTGGTATGGAGTGCCGTTCAACGGCCGGCGCACGTCGAACGGCGAAATCTACGACATGCACACCATGACGGCCGCGCATCGGACGTTGCCCTTCAATTGCATGGTGCGCGTGACCAATCTGGACAATGGCAAGCAGACCGAAGTGCGCATTAACGATCGCGGGCCGTTCGTTGCTAATCGAGTGATCGATCTTTCTTTGGCTGCAGCGCAGGCCATCGAAATGTGGGGACCGGGAACCGCGCACGTGCGCCTTGAAATTCTTTCCGGGCCCAATCCGAACAAGGGATTTTTCGGCGTACAGGTCGGGGCGTTCAAAGTTCAGGAAAACGCTGAGCGTTTCCGCGCCGAAATGGATGCGGCTTACCCTCCGGCGACGATTCAGTCGTACGACGCGCCGGACGGAACGTATTACCGGGTGCGGGTTGGAAAATTGCCCAGCGAAGAAGCCGCGCAAAAACTAGCAGATCAATTACGCGCGGATGGAAAAAAAGCGGCGCTGGTCGTACGTATCGACGAATAAAATCCGCGCGAGCGGATTACTTGTGCTTCATTACGTAGACGCCGTCCCAGTCGGAAGCAGGTTTTTCGTTAAGATATTCCTCGCATCGCCCCAGAAAGATCTTCGACGGCGTGTCTTCGGGCCAGCGCTGCAAGATATTTTCGAAATGTGACTTCGCGGTGGTCCAATCCTGCTGCTTGTAGGCCTCGCGTCCCCGATCGAAAAGTTCGACCAGTTCCTTTCCGCCTTGCTCGGCCGCTCCGGCGCTCAGTACTTCGTAAATCGTCACCGGCTGCAGCTTGCCCTTCACCCGAATCAAGTCGAGTTCACGGAAGATGAATTGGTCGGTGCGTATTTCCTTGCGCGTGGATTCACTGACCACGATGCGCGTCCCATATTCTTTGTTCAGGCCTTCGAGACGCGAGGCGAGGTTCACCGCATCGCCGATGGCGGTATAGCCGTGGCGCAAGCTGGAGCCCATGTTCCCGACCGAAGCGGTGCCAGTATTGATACCGATGCCTATATCGAGTTCCGGATAGCCGCGGGCGCGCCAGTCTTTTTGCATTTCGGAAAGCTTGACCAACATGCTGACCGCCGCGGCGCAACATTTTTCGGCGTGATCGGCGGAATCAAACGGCGCGCCCCAGATGGCCATGACCGCGTCACCGATGTATTTATCGAGCGTGCCCTGATATTTGAAAATGATCTTGGTCATGTCGGTCAGGTAGCCGTTCAGCAGGCCGGCGAGTTCCTGAGCGTCTAGACTTTCGGAAATGGTGGTGAAGCCGCGAATGTCGCTAAACAGCACGGTCACTTCCGTTTTGCGCGGTTTGACCCGTTCCGGATCGCTGAGCAAACGGCGAATGACTTCGGGGCTGACGTACTGCTGGAACGCGCCGCGGATTCTTCGTTTTTCCTGCTCCTCGAAAAATACGCGATAGAGCGCAACCAGGCTGACGTTGGGCACCAAAGTGAAGAGAGCCGGCACGATAAAATTCAGCCACCAGCCGTGCAGAAACGCCCAATAGACGACGGCGCCAAAAGGCACGAGCAACAGCAAGGTGAGCGCCATCCAGCGAGGTTGGATCACGACCAGCCATAGCCCCAGCGGCACGCCGAAAAGAAAAATGAAGCCAATGTCAGTGAGAAACTGCGGGCCGTGCTTCACCAGGAACTGCTGGTTCAAAATATTGTCGATGAGATTGGCGTGAATCTCGACTCCGGGGAAATCGATGCCGCCGAACGGCGTGGCGCGCAAATCGCCAATGCCGGTGGCTGAAATTCCGATCAGTACGATCTTGTCTTTGAATGTTCCCTTGGGAAACTTGTTCAATGCCACGTCCGCGAATGAAACGTAGGGGTAAGTGCGCGCAGGGCCGTGGTAATTCACGAGCAGACGGCTCAAATCGTCGGGATGCACCGTGAGCGTTGGACCGAATTCGATGCTGGCGACGCCGGCGTCACCGTAAACCATGACCGTTTGTTGGGTGCTCAAACCTAAAAATAGCCGAATTGTTTGCACGTCTAAGGAGGCATAGAAGTCCCAGTTGGCGCGATTCGGATCATCGCCATATGGAATCGACAATGGAATGCGCCGCACCACCGTATCCGCATCGACGACGACATTAAAGTAGCCGGCCCCACCTTTTTCAGACGCGACTGCACCGGTAAAAATATCCGTGTTGGCCTCGGCGCCACGCGGGACCAGGTATTGATCCTCATAGAGCTGAATGACTTTCAATCGTCCGGCCTCGCCAAGCGTCGGTGGGGAAGACCTCACCTGCGGGAACGGAAAGAACGATAGAAGGTCAGCGTATTTCTTCAGCGATTCCTTCGAGACGCCTTCGAGATCAGCCTTTGTGTACAAGAAATAGGTTCCAAGCACGACGCTCCCGAACCTGGTGATCGAGTCCGCGAATTGTTGGTCGTAGTTGTATTGCTTCTCACGTTGATCGATCGCAGTTTGCACGCCAGGGTTCACCGCCATTCCTTGTTTCTTCTGGGCCGCCAGATCCGTGGAAAGGTCGTGCAAGGGAAGCGTGGTCTGGTCGGGCTGGCTGAACGTCACGTCGAAGGCGGCAACCTTCGCACCGTCTTCACGCAAGGCATCGAGTGCGTGCGCGAAATGAATGCGGGGAAACGGCCAGCGGCCGAGCACTTCCTGCGACCGTTGATCGAT
Organism: uncultured Acidobacteriota bacterium; assembly: GCA_963711325.1. GTDB lineage: Bacteria > Acidobacteriota > Terriglobia > Acidiferrales > UBA7541 > Palsa-295. Next base: position 486,578 of record CAVQDR010000004.1, read on the forward strand.
ATCGACGATGATGATGCGCGGATCGGGAGTGACGCGGCCGCGGAATTGAAACCTGGCGTCGAGAGTATTTAGCTCGAGACGATCGATGGAATCGAATCCCGGCGTGGGGCGTTCGCCAACGAATGTGGCGAAATAGACGAGCAGCGCGACGAGCATGACCACGAAGCTGATGGCCAGCGAGCCGCGATGGCCCCACCATTCGCGCAGCAGTCTCGCCACTCTTCCTGTTTTCGCGTCAGCCATCGAGGGAATTTGAGATTGCGACTTCAGCGCGCGCTGGCCAAGCCGTGCGAGCGACGCCAACGCAGCGATTCAAATCTGCGCAAAGGCTAACAAACGCTTGGTGACGATTCAAGGCGCTGGCACCGCGGGGTGCGCCGCCGGCACACGAGCGCCACGGTTGCGGCGGGACCTTTTCCGGTGCAGAATCGCGGCCAGCCCGGCCCGCTTCCGTTATACTGGCCAACTGGTTTAACCGCGGCGCGCATGTCGAGAAAAAAACAAATCTGGTACCGAAAACCGTCGGCCGGGGCCGCGCTGGCCGAGTCCCTGAAAGAAATTTACGAAGTTCAGGTCATTCCCGCTGATTCGCGGAAGGTATTCGAAGCAGGCGCGCAGGATTTTCTGCGGGTGTTTTTGTTGGAGATCGAAAAGGAATCTCCCGATTTTCTGCGGCAGATCGCCGCCGTAGGGCATCACGCACGCACTGTGGGAGTGCTCGATTCGGGACAAGGCTCGGCGGCCAGCGCGGCTTTCGATGGCCAGACGGTTTTTACGTATCTCTCTGCGACGGCCGGCGCCAAAGAAGTAAAAAAGACCGTCGCGGTAGCATTTGAAAACATCGAACTCGCCGAGCGCGCTCGAGCCGCCAGCGAAGCGCTGGAACTGGCCGAGCGCGAACGCCAACAACTGAATGAGATCGGAATCGCGTTGTCGTCCGAGCGTGACATCAACGCGCTACTGACCCTGATCCTGAAAAAAGCCCGCGAAATTACCAGGGCCGATGCCGGGTCATTGTATCTGGTCATCGAAGACGGCCGTGAACGGCGCCTGCGTTTCATGCTCACCCAAAATGACAGCGTGGAATTTCCCTTCAAGGAATTTACGCTGCCGCTGGCTGAGGATTCCATGGCCGGCTACACGGCGCAGCGCGGCGAAGTGCTGAATTTCGCGGACGCCTACCATTTGCCGGAAGGATTGCCGTTTCATTTCAATGATCGTTACGACCGCGATTCCGGGTACCGGACCAAATCGTTGCTGACTCTGCCGATGCGAAACGCCAAGGCCGAAGTTTTGGGCGTGCTGCAGCTCATCAATTCTAAAAAAGATTTCTCCGCGAAGCTGCTGGACCGAGAGGACGTGGACGAGCAGGTCCAGTCGTTCCCGGAGCGGTCGGTCCAACTCGCGCTGTCGCTCGCATCGCAGGCTGCGGTTTCCTATGAGAACAGCAAGCTGTATCAGGAAATTGAGACGCTGTTCGAAGGCTTCGTGCATGCGGCGGTAACGGCGATTGAACAACGCGACCCCACAACCTCCGGCCACTCGTTGCGCGTAGCCACCTACACGCAGGCGTTCGCCGAAACGCTCGACTCGGTTTCATCCGGCCCGTATGCGGGCACGCGCTTCAGCCCCGAACAGATGAAAGAAATCCGCTACGCCGCGCTGCTGCACGATTTTGGAAAAGTCGGCGTGCGCGAAGATGTGCTGGTCAAGGCCAAGAAACTCTATCCGTCGCAGATGGACGTGGTGAAACAGCGCTTCGAATACATTCGCAAAGATCTGGAAGCAGGAATGGCGCGACGCAAACTGCAAATGTTTCTGGAACGCGACCGCGGCGATGCCATGGCCGAAGTGGCCCGGCTAACCGAGGATTTCGATCAACGCCTATCGCGGCTGGAAGATTATTTGCAGTTCATCGTTGAAACCAATGAACCGACGTTGCTGGAAGAAGACAAATTCAAAAAACTGCGGGACATCGCGCGGCAGTCTTATATCGATACCAAAGGCATCGAGAAGCCTTACATCAACACCGACGAAGTTCGCCTGCTGTCGATTCCGAAGGGCAGCCTCGACGCGGCTGAGCGTTTGCAGATTGAATCCCACGTGATCCACACGTTTAATTTCCTGAACCAGATTCCCTGGACGAAAGAATTGAGCCGGATTCCGGATATCGCGCGGGCCCATCACGAAAAGCTGAACGGCACAGGTTACCCCTACCGAATGCACGGTGATGAAATTCCGCTACCAACCAAGATGATGACCATCTGCGATATTTTCGATGCCTTGACGGCGTCCGATCGCCCGTACAAACGTGCAGTGCCGGTCGACCGGGCGCTCGCAATCCTGGAATCTGCGGTGAAGAACAATGAGATCGACGGCGAGCTTTTCCGGATTTTTGCCGAGTCCAAACTGTATGAGCGCGTGATTGCGCCGGTTCAAAGATAAATGCCACTGTCTTTCGTTTGCGTTCAAAAAAATCACCGTCTGTTGTCCGTGAAACTAAAACCCGTCGCATGGACCGCATCGCTAGTCGTTGCGATCGTTTCGTTGACGCTTTTCGCGGGCGTCGCGGCGCGCGGCCAATCCGGCGTCTCGACCACCTGGGCGGTCTCGATCGTGCTTCCGCCGAAGCTGATCGCCGGCAGGCCGGCCACGCTGGCGGTCCTCGGGGTCGATGGCCGTCTGGCGGAGGGAATTGCGGTCACCATCGGTGACTCGCTGCATTTGAAAACAGACAAGACCGGGCGCGCCACTTTCACCACGCCGGTCGGGCCTTCGGTTCTGATCGCGAGCGGATCGGGCAACAGCGCTGCTGCACTGGTCGACGCCGACCTGCCTCCAAGCGCGAACCGAAAATTGAGCGTGCCGCCTGCAGTCTCCGTCCAGGACCAATTTTCGATCTGCGGCGCGGACTTGGTCGACCCTGCGGATGCGAACCCGGTGGATATCAACGGGGAACGCGCTTTTATTCTGGCCGCGTCTCCGGAATGCATCGCGGTGCAGGCCAATCCGCGCGCGCTGCCCGGCCCGGCCAAAATTACGATTGAAAATTCCAAGGGATCATGGGCAGCGGCGACCACGCTGGTGAGCCTGCATTTCGATCCACCCATTCCCGCGCTGGTTCCGGAGAAGCGCAGCAAACTTGCTTTGCATGTCCAGGGCTCGAGCGAGCCGCTTCGCGTGCAGGTCGAAAATCGCACACCCGGCGTGTTGCGTTTTGTGCACGGTGATACCCAAAGTTTGACCACTTCGGGAGGCGCGGAAAATTCGGGTGAAATCGCGGTCGAAGCCATTAGGGCCGGGGATTTTTCGTTTCGCGCCAGAGTGTTGCCAGTTCCCGACCCGCAATCGGCGCGGCGCTTTCTGCTCGCTGCCGGCGCGCTAGCTCCCAAGGACTCGAAATCGCGGATCAGCGGCTACGCGCGCGATCTGGAGAAACATCCCGATGACGTCGCGAAGATACGTCGCGACCTGCAAGCGATGGCCTCCACAACGATTCCTGGGGATTTCAAAACGCTGATCGAGTCTGCAAGGGCCGCGCTGGAATAAACGCGGGAGCTTCGAGGCGATTAAATGACGTGCGAGGACTAAAAGAGTTTTTCGTCCGCGATGGGATTCAACAACTTTTGTTCGGATTCTGATTCGGACTCCGGCATGGCTCCCTGCGCGAGCTGTTCGAGAGAGTTTCTAGTCCGGCTCAAGCGGCTGTCCGCTTCTTCATAGCTCTGCTGCGCGTTGCGCAGATGTTTGCCAAGTTTCTGGTAAACGTCGTCGAAAATTTCAAATTGCTTCTTCAGTCCCGACATTCCCGCCAGAATCTGCCGCGTATTTTCTTCGATCTTTTGTCCCTTCAAGCTGAGTGAAACCGCGCTGAGACAGGCATAAAACGTATTGGGCGAAACCGGAAAGACATGCTTCGCGCGGCAATATTCGTCGAGTTGGCCGCCCTTGGCGTCTTCCGTCATCATCAGTTCGTAATAAACGCCTTCGGACGGCACAAACATCAGAGCGAAATCGAAAGTGTGTTCGTGCGGCAGAATATATTTTTCGGCGATGCTGTCGGCGTGCTTGCGCACCGCCAGGGAAAAGTCCTTGCGCGATCCTTCGCCGAATTCCACCAGCCGGCGGTAAGCCTCCAGCGGAAATTTCGAATCCACGCACAACATGCGGTCGCCGCTGTGCACGATGGCATCGACGATCGCGCCGGTAGAATCGAAGCGATGCTGTACATCGTAGGCGCTTTGCGGCAGCGCATCCTGCAGCAGACGTTCGAGCGCGACTTCGCCCAGCGTGCCGCGCGTTTTCGCGCCTCCCAGCACGGACTGCAAAGTCTGCGCCGATTGCGACATTTCACGCCCAGCTTGCTGCACTTCTCCCAGCTGCTGGCTCATCCGGCGAATCGTTTCGTTGGAAGCGTGCAGCTGCTGGGCCATGGCGATCTGCGCGTCGCTAGCCAGCTTGCCGGAAGATGTAACGCCGCTAAGCAATTCCTGGCGAACCTGCCCGAGCTGCTCGGTAACGGTGTTGGCCAGGTGATGAATCTGAGTGTTGACGGATTGCACCTGCGCCGCGAGCGAATGTTGCATTTCCAGGCGCGTGGCGGACAATTGCGCTTCGGAACGCCGGCTGGCGGTCCAGGCAATCGCGCCGACCACCAGAATGGCTAATGCCGAAACTGCAATCCATACGATTGGATTCATAGAAAATTAATCCCGAGAGGTCGAACCGGTCAGCTGCACCAGGCCCTGCGCGGAAGGGGAAGGCCCGTTATCGATAGTCTGGCGGCCGCGCCAAGAATCCAGCGCCGAAGTCTGATGCACGCAGGAGACGGTGCAACGCGGCGCGCAGCCTTTCTTGGTCAGGAACTCGCGCTGGCGCTGCTCGCTCGTATATTCGAGCAGAGGAACTCCCGGATAGCCGCGCTGCTGCGAACAGTAATGGACCAGGCCGTCTTCGCAGATGTAGAGGTAGCGCGCCCCGGCCCGGCAGCGCCAGTCGTTTTCCATTCCTTTAGCGATGTTGTGCTGGAAACCATTGATGCGGGTGAACGACTTCTTGTCCAGCGAGATGATTTCCTCGAAAATCTCCTGCTCGCGTTTTCCCAGCGGCTCGAGTTGCCCATTGTGATCGTGCAGAATTCCCACCGTCGAAGTGAACCCAAGCTCGACCGCACGATGCGCCACCGTCAAAGCATCTTCCGGATCAGCGACACCGCTGCCGAGCACGGAATTGATGTTCACCTGAAATTCAGCATGTTCGGCCAGCAGTTGGAGTTTCTGATCCAGAACTTTCAGGCTCTTTTTCGAAACTTCGTCGGGTCTTACGTTGTCGATGCTGATCTGCAGGTATTCAAGTCCGGCGCGATTCAATCGTTCGATGCGGTCAGCCACCAGCAAATAGCCGTTGGTGATCATCCCGGCCATGATTCCGTTTTTTCGAATGCGGGCGATGATGGCGTCGAGGTCCGGGTGCAACAGCGGTTCGCCGCCGCTGATGGTGACGATCGAGGTTCCCATCGCGCCCAGGCGATCGATGCGCGCGAACATTTCTTCGGTGGGCACCGGCTTGGAGAAATCGTCGTATTCGTTGCAATACGTGCAAGCCAGATTGCAGCGGCGAATGGGAATTATGTGCACCAGCACCGGATGGCGCGTCGAGGCCAGGCCCTTGGCCAGCATGCGCGCTTCGCGCAGCTTGCGATGAATCGCCAGCAGCTTCCTGCGAATTGTCTTTTTTGCGGTCATGCCAAAGGCAAAACGTGCCTAACTAAGTATGCCACATTCGACGGCGGTTCGAGGCACAGCTCCGGGCTCAGTTGCGCGCACACCAGGCACGGTATGTGCAGGATTTTGTGTTCAGGGCGCGTCTGTTTTCTGGCAGACTTAAAGTTTCGGGAGCATCGATGATTAAGCGTTGGATTTTTCTTTCCGTGCTGTTAGCTGCTGTATCCCCGCTTCGCGCGCAGCAGGCAGCCGCTCCCGCCCCCGCCGATTTCCAGATTGCCGATGGCGATCGCGTGGTTTTCTACGGCGACAGCATCACCGAGCAGCGCCTCTACACCACCGATATCGAAGTTTTTGTGCTGACCCGCTTCCCGGACCGCAAAGTAACGTTTTTTCATTCCGGTGTCGGCGGCGACAAAGTCAGCGGCGGCAAGTACGGACCCATCGATCTGCGCCTGCACCGCGACGTTTTCGATCACCAGCCGACCGTAGTCACGATCATGTTGGGTATGAATGACGGCTTCTACCGGGCGTTCGATCCGGATATTTTCGAAAGCTACAAAAACGGCTATCGCTTCATCGTCGACGCGATGCAGAAACAATTTCCGAACGCGCGGCTGACGTTGCTAAAACCTTCGGCTTACGACGACGTGACCCGGCCGAACATGTTGCCGGGAGGCTACAACAAGGTTCTCCAGCAATTTGGCGGCTTCGTCGGCGAGCTCGCTACTGAAAAGCACGCGGGCCTCGCCGACCTGAATGCGCCAGTTGTAGAGACGCTTGAAAGTGCTAAAGGAAAGAACACGTCCTTGGAGACACTGTTGATTCCCGACCGCATTCACCCCGGCCCTGCGATTCACTGGATCATGGCGGAAAGCCTGCTGAAAGCCTGGAACGCGAAACCGGAAGTGACCTTCGTCAAAATTGAAGCGGGAGCAAAACCTACGGCGCAGGTTTCCAATACGGAAGTGACCGATTTGACCGCGAGCGGAACGGTTTTGCGCTGGACCGAACTGGATAAGGCGCTGCCGCTGCCTTTGGGGCCGCTCGATACGGATCCGCTTTTACAGCTGGCGCTATCTTCTTCCGACTTGATCAGCGCGCTGGACCTGGAAACATTGCGCGTCACGCCCCTGGCCCCCGGCACTTACAAGCTGCGAATCGATGACCAGAACGTCGGAACTTTTTCGGCCGAGCAATTAACGGCCGGAATTAATCTGGCGTTGCTGGAAACTCCCATGCTGGCGCAGGCCAGGCGGCTAGGCGCGGACACCACGATCAAGACGACTTTGGATACGCAATTATTTGAACTGCGGGCCAAGCCGCAGGACGAAGTTCTGTTCGCAACAATCAAGCAGGTCAAAGCGGCCAAAGACCGAGCGATTGAGCGGCAACGCGAGGACGCGAAACCCGTCTCGCATCGCTACGAACTTGTGCCCAGCGAAACGGCCGCAAGCAGTAAGTCGTCGAAATAACCGACCGCAGCAAAACTCGTGCCGCGCCTAGTCCGCCCAGGGTCTTGGTTCGCGGTCCCAGCGGTGTTTCTTCAGTTCAGCCAGTAGCGATTTGTCGAGTGGCCCAAGATCGCTGCAGGCGAAGTTTTCCTTCACGTGATTCAAATTGCGCATTCCGATAATCGTGGTGCTGATATCGGGATTCGACAAAATGAATCGGAGCGCCATTTCCGGCAGAGACATTCCCGGCGGCAAAATCTTCTTCAGCGCATCTACGCGCACCAGCGTCTCGGGCAAATTCTCAGGTCCGAAATACATCGCGCGCCAATCACCGGCGGGGAACTTCGTATCTGCGGTCAATTTTCCGCCGAGGCTTCCTTCGTCCAGCGGCACTCGAGCGATGACGCCGATGTTGAGTTCGCGGCACAGCGGTAAAAGCTCATCTTCCGGCGACTGGTCGAAAATGTTGTAGATGACCTGCACGGCGTCGACTAAACCGGTGCGAATCGCGGCGATGCCGTTCGCCGGCTCCCAGCGGTTCAAGCTCAAGCCGAACCAGCGAATCAATCCGGAAGATTTCAGTTCGTCGACCGTCTGGCGAAATTCGGGTTCGGTGGTCCAAGTATCGTCCCACACGTGGAATTGCAGCACGTCGATCGATTCCACGCCCAGCGCCGCGCGAATTTGTCGAGCGTACTTCAGAACATGCTCGGCAGGGAACACATCGCGGTAAGCATAAGAAGGCGTGGCCGGCCAGCGCCCATTCATCGGCGGAATTTTGGACGCCGAGTACAGGCGTTTCCCTGGATTGCGCGCCAGCGTCTCGCCCAGCAATCCGTCGCTCTTGCCGTCGCCATAGGCCCAGGCCGTGTCAAAAAAATTGCAGCCCAGATCGACCGATGCCTGCAGCGAGCGGCGCGAAAGGTCGTCGTCGGAACCGCTCCAACCGCTCATGCCCCACAGGCCGTAAGAAAGGTCGCTGACTTCGACGTTGGTCCTGCCAAACTTCCGGAACTTCATGGGTACCCTCCGAACTTTCCTGTAGCTGCACTACGCCGTCATCATGCAACCGGAGAGGATTGTATAGAAAAGTGGCGTGGGAAACGAATCATGGAGATAAATGAATTAGATAGAAAGGAGCCGCACACTTCCGCTCAGCTTTAGCGCGCATCTGATAAAATACCGGGCGCGGGGCTGTAGCTCAGATGGATAGAGCGGAGGTTTCCTAAACCTTAGGTCGGGAGTTCGACTCTCCCCAGCCCCACCACGCTTCGTTATTCTTCCACGCGGTTGGCTCGATCGTCAGCCAGAACTCTCGCCCAAAATTTAGTTGAAGCGCACGTATTCGAAGTTCAAGGGTTGTCGGTTGATTCCGCGAATCGGCGGCGCGATCCAGTTCGCAAACTGCCCCGGCTCGATCACCCGGCCCTGCATCAATGAGCGTACGAATTGCTCATCTTCCGTGCTGGGCAGCCACTCGTTGCGATGGTTCTCCCAGGCTTCCTTGGTCAAAACCTGGCCGTCGGGACTGATGTGTTTTCCGGCAAAGTTTCCGATCTCGCGGTGAAATCCTTTGTGCGGCAGTACCAGGCGGAAGGGAATTCCGGCGTTTTCGATGATTTTGTTCCAGCGATCGACGCCCGCCTGAATTTCCGCGATGTAATCGTCGCGCAGCCGCTCGTTCAGCGCAGTCAAAGCCGGAACCTGGCGCGACACGACGTGGTTTCCGGAAACTTCGAACACGGGATACTCGGCGTTGGTCAGCACATGGTCGTCATCAATCTTCGTTTCGTCGTAGCGGCCTTTCAAGCCGGTGGTGTAGTAACTGGCGGCATTCGAAGAAGCGTCCGAGCCGAAAAGATCGATAGTCACGCTAAAGTGGAAATTCAGATATTTCTGCATCGTTTCCAGGTCGATCACGCCCAGCGCGCGCGCGTCGGCGGGGGCGGAGACTTTGTGCTCGCTCATCACCTCGCAGGTGCGCTGCAGAATGCGGCCCACGCCGGTTTCGCCGACGAACATGTGATGCGCTTCTTCGGTCAGCATGAAGCGGCAGGTGCGGGCTAGTGGATCAAATCCGGATTCGGCCAGCGCGGAGAGCTGAAATTTTCCGTCGCGGTCAGTAAAAAAAGTAAACATGTAGAAGGCCAGCCAGTCAGGAGTCGGCTCATTGAACGCACCCAGGATGCGCGGATTGTCCGCGTCTCCCGAACGACGGTCGAGCAGCGCTTCAGCCTCTTCGCGCCCGTCGCGCCCAAAATAGCGATGCAGCAAATAGACCATGGCCCAAAGGTGCCGGCCCTCTTCGACGTTCACCTGAAAAATATTCCGCAAGTCATAAAGGGAAGGGCAGCACATGCCGAGCAGCCGCTGCTGTTCGACCGAGGCCGGCTCGGTATCGCCTTGGGTCACGATCACGCGGCGCAGCGTCGAGCGATATTCTCCTGGAACTTCCTGCCAGGCAGGTTGGCCCTTGTGCGTGCCGAAATTCACCTGGCGGTCCGCTTCCCGCGGCTGCAAGAAAATCCCCCAGCGATACTCCGGCATCCGCACGTAACCAAATTGCGCCCAGCCGTCCGGCTCCACGCTGGTCGCGGTGCGCAAATAAACTTCCAGCGCGTGGCTTTCGCTGGGGCCCATGTCGTACCACCAATTCATATAAGCCGGCTGCCAGTGCTCCAGCGCGCGCTGCAGTACGCGGTCGCGCCCCAAATCCACATTGTTCGGAATTTTTTCGGTGTAATCGATCATGGCGATCTCCTGAATCTAAAAATATGAATACTAAAACTAAACGCGCTCCCATTTGAATTTCACCGGCGCGCCGGTTCCGTAGACTTTCAAGGCCCCGCTTTCGCCGACCGCATTGGGACGCACGAAAACCCAGTTCTGCCAGGCCGAGAGCCGGCCGAAGATTCTCGTTTCCAGCGTTTCCGGCAAACCGAAACGCAAATTGGCTTCGAGGCCGGTCAGCGCGTCCGGCGAGAGCGCAGCTCGCGATTCAATGGCTTGGCGAACTTCATCTTGCCAGTCGAGTTCGTCAAGAGCAGCAGTGACTAGAGCCCGCTTCGAGCGCTTCCTGCCCCGCGAGAGGTTGTCCCGATGAGCGAATTCAGCGATTCGAGCTTGGCGGTGTCACCATAAAAGCGCGCGGCAACACGAGCAAGATGATTCACCATCGGCAGCGCGCCGAAATTCATTTTCGACAATGTCAGCCCAGCCTTGATTTCGCTGTCGGGCGTATCGAGCAGGTACACACGGTCCGCTGCGAGCGCAAATTCGAGCAATGTTCCGGCGAAACACGATTCAGGCTCGACCAGCGCAAACATGGAACGCGACGTCACGTCGAGCCGCGCGAACGTTCGGCGCATCATTCCCAGAACTTCGCGAATGAACCAGTTTTTCTGATTGGCCAAAATGAAATCGTCCATTTTCACCACGGCGTCCGCGCTTCCCGCGGTTTTCAGAACCCACAATCCCAGATCGGCTTCGCTGGTCCGCAAGCCCAGAATGGCGTCGTCCAATTCTCGCGCCATGCGCAGCGGCCACCACTGCGCGCCCGCCGCCACAGCGGCTTCTACGGTTGTCGCGTCGCTGGCGCTGGGAGCGTGAATCGTCAGCGTGACGGTTCGCGCCTCGCGATTGAGTTCAGCGTTCACGTATTTATAGTGACGTCCGGTTTCGTCGATCGTTCGCTCCAGCGGCGTCAAAGCCACCCCTTTCGCATCCACGGGACGATCGCTCTGCTCGGCAAGTTTTGCGGCGCGCTGTTTCACGTGTTCCGCAAACTGCTGAGTCTTGATCGTGTCGTCAACCAGGCCCCAGTCCTTCGCGCGTTGCCCCTTCACTCCATCAGCGTTGGTGCAGAAAATGTCGGCGTGATCGCGGCGCACCCGCCGCTTATCGGTCAGCCGCGTCAACCCGCCGGTTCCCGGCAAAACCCCCAGCAGCGGCACCTCGGGCAAGCTGACCGCCGACGAACGATCGTCGACCAAAATAATTTCGTCGCAGGCCAGCGCCAGCTCGTAACCGCCGCCTGCCGTAGTTCCATTCAGCGCTGCCAGAAATTTCAATCCGGAATGTGCGCTCGAATCTTCAATACCATTGCGCGTTTCGTTGGTGAATTTGCAGAAATTCACTTTCCAGGCGTGCGAGGAAAGTCCCAGCATGTAAATGTTCGCGCCGGAACAAAACACGCGGTTCTTCGCGCTGGTCAGCACCACCGTCCGAATTTCCGGATGTTCGAAACGCAGCCGCTGCAGCACATCGTGCAATTCGATATCGACGCCCAGGTCGTACGAATTCAGCTTGAGCTTGTAGCCCGGACGCAGCCCGCCATCTTCATTCACGTCCATGGTCAGTGTGGCTACCGGAGCTTCGTACGAAATGCGCCAGTGTTTGTATTTTGAAGGGTCGGTCTGGTAATCGACCGGCAAGACTTCCTGCTTGATCTCGGGCGTTTCGACGGCGTCCACGATTCCTCCTACTTTTGCAGCGGTTGTACGGCCTGCTTCAATTTCAAAAAACTCTGTTCCACAGATTCTCGCGAAGTCTCCAGCTGAACATCGGCTTTTCGATACAAAGGCTCGCGCGCTTCCAGAATCCGCCGAAGATCTTCCATGGCCTCGGCATTGTCGGCCATGGCGCGAAAATCTCCCTGGGCCATCACCCGAGCCATGTGCTCTTCCGGTTTGGCCTTCACCCAAACGGTGAAGCAGCTGGCCAACAGCTGATCGTAAGTGTCTTTTTCGGAAACGACTCCGCCACCCACAGAAATCACCCCGCGAGGACGCGTTCGCAGCACACGATCCAACGCTTTCTTCTCGATTCGGCGGTATCCAGTCTGCCCGTACAGCGAAAAAATCTCAGACAAGTCCGTACCGGCATCTTTTTCGATTTCTTTATCTAGTTCGACGAACGGAACTCCGAGATCAGCCGCCAGCATCGACCCCAGCGTCGATTTTCCCGCCCCGCGCAACCCAATCAATGCGATTCGGTTGTAGCGGTTGCGATCCGAAGCGCCAAATTCGCCGCGCAGGCGCGCGATGACCGCATCCATCTGACGTTCCGGAATCCGCCCCAGAATCTGCCTTAGCGCGTCTTCGGCTGCGGCGTTCGAATTTTCAGACTTGAATACTTCAGCCATCGGGATATTTAACGCCGTGGTAATCCGTTTCAGCAGGATGATTGAAACGTTGCCCTCGCCAAGTTCGATCTGCGCCAAGTGCCTTTCGGAGACGTCCGCCTCCTGCGCCAGCATCTTGCGGGTCATGCCTCGCCGGCTACGCGCGTCGCGAACCCTCTGTCCGACGAACAGGAGGAACGCGGCGTCCTGGGCATCTTCGGAGGCAGCCGCAGGGGAGACCTTGTGAGAGGACACGGAAGGCATAATCGTAGCCAGCACTATAATGCATATCACTGGTGTTACGCAACCCCGAAAGGCTGGACGGCCATCACGGACATCGTTAGCATAAGCGCCTTTAATGCAATTACTTAACATGAGTGGGAAGTCACGCTTGATGACTCGATGTGCAGTATTATGCTCAAATAAACACATCACCAGGAAGCCGGGCTCTAGAGCGTACTGGGGCGAAAACAGTACATTCGGGCTATAGCCAGCTACCCATCCTGCGCAGATAGTAGGCCTATGCGCGCCCGATGTCCCCACTGTGCGGCTCAGATTGAACTCGATGACTCCCGCAACGCCGGCCGTCGAATGGCCCAGGTGAAGTGCTGGATGTGCGCCCAAAGTTCGGTGGTTGACCTGACGCCTCCCGACATGAACTCCTCCACAATCGAGCTTAGCTCAGTGCCGGACTTCGATCGCGAACTCGGCACGCACCGCATGTCCCGCGCGGCTGGCGCGCGAGGCGCAACGCTCGACCTGCCCGAACACAAATCGATCATGATTTCGGTGCTCGAAGGCGCGTCGCAAGGAATCGAACGAGGCATGACGGTCCCACTGGTGACCATCGGCCGTCTGCGTGGCGGCGCCGATATCGAAATCGACGACGGCAAGGTCTCCCGCCTGCACTGCGCCATCGAAGTCACCAACGATTCGGTCCTGCTGCGCGATCTGCGCTCCACCAACGGAACATTTGTCGGCGAACGGCGGATCCAGTCGATCCAGCTGGACCAATCCGCCGAGTTTCGCATCGGCGAAACCAAAATCCGAGTCGCGATCCTGTCACGTGAAACGGCTCCCCATCACCAGTACGAAGTAGCCGGCACCCGGAAATTTGCCCACACCTAGTTCCGTCCCTGCGATACTCTGAAAGCATAAATCTAAAGCCGGTCCGTTGCTGCGCGGCAACGCTCGTCCGGTGGTCAAAATCTCTGGGGGAGATGTGGCTGGTGAAAAGCGCAACCCGAAGTGGGGCATGGATCGCCCGATTGCCCGTCGTGATTTTCTCAACGGTTTTGGGATCGCAGTCGGAGGCTCGCTTGCGCTCGGCGGCACCAACTGGTTCGAAACTTTAGGTCTTCCTCGCTCTCCATTTTCATCCACTGCCAGCAATGAATACTACCCCCCGGCCCTGACCGGCCTGCGTGGAACCACGGACGCCGTAATGGAAGTGGGCCATGCCCTGCGCGATGGCAACACTTGGGGCGCTCCCACTCAGGACGCCGAAAAATACGATTTGATCATCGTCGGCGGAGGCATCAGCGGCCTAGCTGCGGCTTACTTCTATAAAAAAGTGGCCGGGCCCGACGTCAAAATTCTGATCCTCGAAAATCACGATGACTTTGGCGGCCACGCGCGCCGAAACGAATTTCACACCGATAAACGCACATTGCTCGGCTACGGTGGCACGCAATCAATCGCGAGCCCGAAGCTTTACAGCGCGCAGTCCAAGGGTCTGCTCCAAGACTTAGGAATCGAAGTCCAGAAATTCGACAAATATTACGACCAGGATTTCGAGAAAACTCACGGATTGCAGCGCGCCGTTTTCTTCGATCAGAAAACTTTCGGTGCGGACAAACTCGTGGTCGGTTCAGGCCGGCCGCACCACGAAACCGACGAAGAAGGAAAATCCGACCGCGCCGAGTTTCTGGAGCAAACGCCTCTATCGAATGCCGCCAAGGCCGATTTGAAGCGCCTTTTCGCCGATAAACAAGATTATCTGCCGGGCATGTCCTCGTGGGACCGAAAAGTCCTCCTCGCCAAAACCAGCTACAAAGATTTTCTGCTGAAGCACGCGAAAATCACTCCCGATGCGATTCCGTTCCTGCAAACGGAAACCTACGGCCTCTACGGTGTCGGCATCGACGCCGTGCCCGCCGGAGACATGGCCGGCCTCGGCTATCCGGGATTCGGCGGCATGGATTTGTCCGGCCCCACTGGGCCGGGGTTGGGCGTGGAGATCACCAAGCAGGCCGACGACGAGCCGTACATCTACCATTTCCCCGATGGCAACGCTTCGATCGCGCGCTTGCTAGTGCGCTCGCTGATTCCGTCCTCGGCTCCGGGCAGCACGATGGAAGACATCGTTACCGCAAAACTGAATTACGCGGCGCTCGATGACGCCTCCTCGCCGGTTCGCGTCCGTCTGAACAGCACGGCGATTCTGGCGCGGAACGTCGGCGATCCGGGCTCGTCGAATGAAGTCGAAGTGACCTACGTGCGCGACGGAAAACCGCATGCGGTTCGCGGATCAACCTGCATTTTAGCCTGCTGGAACATGGTGATTCCTTACATGTGCCCGGAATTGCCGGACAAGCAAAAAGAGGCGTTGGCCTATGGCGTCAAAGTCCCGCTGGTTTACACCAACGTGCAAATCGCCAACTGGCAATCCTTAAAGAAGCTGGGCATCAGCGCCGTGCGTTGTCCGGGAAGTTATTTCGACAGCGTCACGCTCGATTTTCCGGTCAGCATGGGCGCTTACAAATTTCCCAGCAATCCCAGCGAGCCGTGCCTGCTGCATCTCGAACATGTCCCATGCAAAGCGGGTTTGCCGGCGCGCGATCAGCAACGCGCGGGACGCATGGAGCTCTACACCACTCCTTTTGCCACTTACGAACGGCACATCCGCGAACAGCTCGCGGCCATACTTTCTCCGGGAGGATTCGATCCCGCGCGCGATATTCAAGCGATCACCGTCAATCGCTGGCCGCATGGCTACGCCTACGAATACAATTCGCTTTACGATCCGGATTGGCCCGAAGATCAGAAGCCCTGCGTCATCGGCCGGCAGCCTTCGGGACGCATCTCGATTGCGAATTCTGACGCCGAAGCCTTTGCGTATACGAACGCCGCGATCGATCAGGCTTACCGGGCCGTGAAAGAGGTTGCGCGTTTCCGCGAATCGCCAGCGAGCTAGGAAAACACTTTCTGCACGGCTTTCCACTTGGACATTCGCCGTTTTCCGTGGAATGCTACGGCTCGCGCCGGCACGCCGGTCAAACCATGAAACTCCTCGATCCGCTTTTCACCACTGAACGCATGCGCGAAATCTTCTCCGATCAGAGCCGGGTGCAGCGCATGCTGGATTTTGAAGGCGCTTTGGCGCGGGCCCTCGAGAAAAGTAGCGTGGCCCCAAAAAAATCTGCGGCCCTGATCGAATCGCAGTGCCGCGCCGGTTTGTATTCGACGGACAAACTGGGAACTGCTGCTGCCCAGGCCGGAAATCTTGCGATTCCACTCGTGAAGCAACTTACGGCACGGGTTGCCAAGTCCAGCAAGACCGCCGCTGGGTTCGTGCATCTGGGTGCCACCAGCCAAGACGTGATCGATACCGCCGTGGTCTTGCAGCTACGCGACGCGATCGACGATACACAAGCGAGCTCGCTCCGGTTGTCGAAGCAGCTTGAAAAGCTGGCGATCGCACATCGTCGGACCTTGCTGGCCGGTCGCACTTGGATGCAGCAGGCGGCTCCGATCACCTTGGGGCTGAAATTTGCCGGCTGGCTCGACGTGCTCGAGCGCCATCGCGAACGGCTGGCGGAAACGCGCCAGCGAGTCGAAGTCGTGCAATTTGGCGGGGCGGTGGGTACGCTCGCTGTATTGGGCGCGAAAGGTCCGCAGGTCGCCTCGGCGCTCGCCGGCCAATTGAAACTCGCTCTTCCCGAAATTTCCTGGCACACCCAACGCGATCGTTTCGCCGAAGTGGCTGCCACCTACGGATTGTTGGTCGGTACGCTCGGCAAAATCGCTCGCGACATTTCGCTGATGGCTCAGACGGAAATTGCCGAGCTGGCCGAGCCTGCGGCGCCGGGACGCGGCGGTTCCAGCACGTTGCCCCAAAAGCGAAATCCCGTCGGCTGCAGCGTCATTTTGTCGGCCGCCATCCGCGTGCCGCCGCTGGTTTCAACCATGCTCAGCGCCATGGTGCAGGAATACGAACGCGGTCTGGGCGGATGGCAAGCGGAATGGGAGACGCTTCCAGAAATCTGTATGCTCGCGGCCGGCGCCCTGGCGCATCTCGAACAAATTCTTGCAGGGCTTCAAGTCGATGAAGAGGCCATGACCCTGAATCTCCAAGCGGCTAACGGTTTGCTCATGGCCGAAGCCGTGTCGACGGCATTAGCCAAGAAAATCGGAAGAATGGAAGCTCACCAGCTGGTCGAGCAGGTGGCGCACCGCGCCATCGACTTGGCACGGCCGTTCCGCGATGTGCTGATCGCCGACAGGGGAATTGCGAAACATCTTTCCGCAGCGGACATCGATCGCTCGCTGCAGCCCGGCAATTACACCGGCGCGGCGCAGACCACAATCGACTGCGTAGTTGCGGCCAGCAAGAAGTCGCGGTCATAGCGAAAGGAAGGAACTGGAATGCCGCAGGTAAAGGTCAACGGTGCTTCGTTGCGTTACGAATGGGATGGTCCCGCAGATGCGCCCGTCGTTTTATTTTGCAATTCGCTGGGAACGAATCTGGCCATGTGGGATCCGCAGTTGGCGGTCTTCAGCCGCGACTATCGCGTCCTGCGTTACGATTCGCGCGGCCATGGCCAATCCGAAGTTACGCCCGGCCCCTACACGATGGAAGTCCTGGGCCGCGACGTTCTCGGGCTTCTCGACGCTTTGCACCTCCGCCGCGTGCTTTTCTGCGGGCTTTCCTTGGGCGGCGTGATCGCGCAGTGGATGGGAGTGAACGCGCGCGAGCGCGTGAACGCCATCGTCATCAGCAATTCCGCGTCGAAAATCGGCAACGATGATTTTTGGAACAAGCGCATCGCGAAATTGCGCGCGGATGGAATCGCGCCGGTCGCGACCGCCCAGTTGGCGCGTTGGTTCACCGAGAAATACGTCGCAGCGCAGCCGCAAGTGATCGAGAAGCTGAAACAGATGTTCGTGGCCACGCCGGTCGATGGGTACATCGCCACCTGCGAAGCCCTGCGGGATTGCGACCTGCGCGGCGCTATCAATCACATTCAAACTCCCACCCTGGTGATTGCCGGCGCGAACGACGTAGTCACCACGCCCACCGACGCGAAATTCATGGCTGTGGGCATTCCCGGCGCGCAATACGCGGAACTGAACGCGTCCCATCTCTCGAACATTGAAGACGCCGCCGATTTCACCGATACGGTGATGCGTTTCTTTTCGCATCAGGAGATTCGCTGATGGACGATCGCGAGCGGCACGCGCAGGGAATGAAGGCCCGTCGTGAAGTTCTCGGCGCGGCCCACGTCGAGAAAGCCGAAGCGGCGAAAACCCCGTTCACCGAACCGTTTCAAGATCTGATTACTCGCTATGCCTGGGGCGAAATCTGGTCGCGTCCGGGTTTACCCAGGCCGACCCGCAGCCTGATCACGCTGGCCCTGATGGTTGCGCTAAATCGCGGCGACGAATTTCGCATGCACGTGCGCGCGGCGCTAAATAATAAAGTCTCGCGCGAAGAAATTCAGGAAACCTTGCTGCAGTGCGCGATCTACTGCGGCGTCCCGGCCGCGAACTCCGCTTTTCACACCGCGCAAGAGGTTTTCGCCGAGATTGACGCTGCGTCGTGATGCCGTTTCACTGTAAAATCAGGAACGTCATAACCTCGCGCATGAGTATTCCTGCGATTCGTTTTTAATCCTCCGGAGGATTGAGTGATGGCCATCGAAAAAGTAGGTGTGGTGGGTTGCGGTCTGATGGGTTCGGGAATCGCCCAGATCGCCGCCCAGGCCGGATGCCAGGTCACCATCCGCGAAGTAAACGCGGCAGTGCTGGAAAAAGGTTTGGGATCGATCGATAAAAACCTCCAGCGCCTGGTCGATAAGGGAACCCTACCCGCGGCCGATCGCGATCAGGTGCGCGGACGCTTGCGCGGCACCACCAGTCTCGAAGACCTGAAGGACTGCGACCTCATCATCGAAGCCATCATCGAGCAACTGCCTGCCAAGCGCGAACTCTGGAACGCGCTGGATAAAATCTGCGGCAAGAACACCATCTTCGCCAGCAATACGTCCTCTCTTTCCATCACTGAAATGGCCACTTTCACCCAGCGCCCGGATCGGTTCCTCGGCCTGCATTTTTTCAATCCGGTTCCGGTAATGAAGCTGGTCGAAGTGATTCGCACCATCGCCACCGACAAACAAGTCGAAGAAGCCGCGGTCGCTTTCTCTACCCGCGTCGGGAAAACTCCGGTGCGCACCACCGATCGCACCGGCTTCATCGTCAACCGCCTGCTGGTGCCGTTCCTGCTCGACGCCATCCGCGCCCTGGAAGAGGGCGTCGGCTCGATCGAAGACATCGACAATTCGATGAAGCTCGGCTGCGGCCATCCCATGGGCCCGCTGACCCTGCTCGATTTCGTCGGTAACGACACGACCTATTACATCGCCAACATCATGTTCGACGAATTCAAGGAAAAGCGCTTCGCCCCTCCTCCGCTGCTGAAGCGCATGGTTCTGATGGGCTGGAATGGCCGCAAAGCGGGCAAGGGTTTCTACGATTACAGCGACCCGGCCAAACCAAAGCCGATCAGCCTGACCTAAGCGTCGATTTCGTGCAGGCCAGCGCCAAAACCCAATAAAACAGGCCATTTTCAGGGTTTATTCGCCGGACTTTGGTACTAGCGAATTGAGAATCCCGGCCCATGGCCGGAAATCCATCCCCAGCGGTACCTTCACTTCAGCGCAAAGCACGGTACGGTCCGCATCCGACCCGCGCCGCAACGAAGGTCTTCTGGGGGAACGAATGAAGTCTGAGGGAACGCGAAATTTTCTCCGCTCCATGCTCTTCGTCGCCGCAGCGACGGTCGTCAGCCAGCCGGTTTTAGCGCAGCAGCCGGTATTTTTGCATGTCGCCGCTAGCGAGAATGGATCGGATCCGGTCGCTTTCATGCGCCCTCAGTATTACCGTCACGAATCCGCCGCCAATCTCTCGAGTCCTCCAACTTCAGCGTTCACTCCCACGCAAATCCGCCACGCCTACGGCTTTGACAGAATCACAAACCAAGGCGCCGGCCAGACCATCGGAATTGTGGATGCCTACGACGATGCCAACGCCGAAGCGGACCTGGGCGTTTTCAGCAAGAAGTTCGGTCTACCAGCCTGCACCACCGCGAATGGCTGTTTCCTCAAAACCTACCAGACCAGCCGCAAGCCATCCGCAAACGCAAATTGGGCCGTTGAAGTTTCGCTCGACGTCCAATGGGCGCACGCCATCGCGCCGCAAGCCAAAATCGTATTGGTCGAAGCATCGAGCAATAATCTCAGCGATCTTCTCGCCAGCGTCGACGTCGCGGTACGCCACGGCGCTTCCGCTGTTTCGATGAGTTGGACCTCAGGCGAAATCTCCGGCGAACGCAACCAGGATAATCACTTCGTCGCCAGCGGCGTCACGTTCGTTGCCGCCTCCGGTGACTCAGGGTCCGGAGTTGCCTATCCCGCCGCTTCGCCGGACGTGGTCGCGGTCGGCGGCACTTCGCTGCAACTCGACGCGAAAGGCAACTACTCGTCCGAAACCGCCTGGAGCGGAAGCGGCGGCGGCCAAAGCGTCTACGAATACGAGCCGCTGGTGCAGTCCCAGTTTCCGATCCCCAACGATTCGCGCGGCATGCGCGGTACTCCCGACGTCGCTTACAATGCGAATCCCGGCACCGGATACGCGATTTACGATTCGATGGGCATTAGCGGTGCCAGCGGCTGGTTTCAAGTCGGTGGCACCAGCGCCGCGGCGCCGCAATGGGCCGCGTTGGTCGTCATCGCCAATTCGATGCGCGCCACGCAGCGCAAAGCAAATCTGAGCAGCGCGAATGGGGCGCTCTACACCTCCGCCAAGGGACGCGTGGCCAACGGTAATTTCAACGCGGTCGTTTCCGGCACCAATGGTTCTTGCGGCCAGATTTGCGATGCCAGCGTCGGTTTCGATTACGTCACCGGCCTCGGCTCGCCCCAGGCGCCGGGATTAATTCAGGCCCTCGTGGCCAAGCCATAAATGCCGCTGAAACGAGGCATTAACCGACAATTGTTGAGAGATTAGGAACCGTCGACAGAGCCCGTCCCTCTCGAATTCGTGGCTCTGGTGTATAGTTTTTTAGGCGCCACTCTGGAAGCCGGATCGTCATCCGGGTCTTTCAAATTGTTCCGCTGACCGCACGTCCAATGAAAAAACAACTGCAAGTCATGAAATTCGGGGGTACATCCGTAGGCGACGCGTCCTGCATCTCGCGCGTCTGCGAGATCGTCAAGGACGCCGCGCGCGAATATTCCGTGCTCGTTGTGGTTTCCGCAATGAGTGGAGTAACCAATCGCCTGATCGAGGCCGCCACCCGCGCCGAAGCCGGCGAACGCGAAAACGCGGCCCTGCTGATCGACACCCTGCGCAAACAGCACGACATCGCTTTGAATGCATTAATCCGCAACGCCGATACCAAGAAGCGCCTGACCGGTCGCATCGAAGAGCTGCTGAACGAAGCCACCCGCCTCTGCGACGGCACCGCGCTGATCCGCGAACTCACACCGCGCACTCTCGACACCGTATCCAGTCTCGGCGAGCGTCTTTCTGCGCCGTTGGTAGCCGCGGCTCTGCAAGAATGTGGCGTTGCGACCGAAGCAGTCGAAGCCACCGAGTTGATCGTCACCGACGCGTATCACGGCGGCGCCGAACCCGCCATCGAACGCACCCGCGAAAAATGCGAAGCCCGCCTGCGTCCGCTCTTGAAGCAGGGAATTGTGCCAGTTGTGACCGGGTTCATCGGCGCCACTCCGGAAGGCGTTCTCACCACGCTCGGCCGCGGCGGTTCCGATTACTCCGCCACAATTTTAGGCGCGGCAATTTCCGCGGATGAAATCATCATCTGGACCGACGTGAACGGAGTTCTCAGCGCCGACCCGCGCCTGGTTCCCGAAGCCCGCACCATTCCTGAAATTTCCTATCGCGAAGCCGCCGAACTGGCCTACTTCGGCGCCAAAGTTCTGCATCCGAAAACCCTGCGCGCGGTAATCGCCGCGGAAATTCCGGTCTGGATCCGGAATACTTTTGAGCCCAAACATCCCGGCACCAAAATTACGCTGCAGGGCAGCAGCTTTACGGTCGGAGTGAAAGCGCTCACCGCAATCAAAGACGTTTCCTTGATCGCCGTCGGCGGCCCGGGAATCGTGGGCTTGCCTGACGTCGTTGGCCGCACCTTCTCAACCACCGCCAGCGTCCGCGCCAACGTTCTCCTGATTTCGCAGTCGTCTTCGCAGAACGATATTTGCTTCATCGTCGCTTCCACCGACGCCAAACGCACCGTCGAAGCCCTGCGCCAGCAATTCGCGCAAGACTTGGCGCATCACAAAGTCGAACACATCACGCTCGATCCGAATATCGCCATCGTCGCGGTGGTTGGAGAAAACATGCGCGGCACAGTAGGCGTGGCCGGCCGCACCTTTAGCGTGCTCGGACGCGAAGAAGTGAACATCATAGCCATCGCGCAGGGTTCTTCCGAATCCAACATTTCCTTTGTGGTTTCGAGCCAGCACATGACCAAAGCGCTCACCGCCGTTCACCGCGAATTTTCGCTCGACATGCGCGGCGCGGCTGAATCCGCTCCCGCGTCAAAATGAGCGTCCCGCAACAACCAGCGCTGAAGCCGAAAGCCGGCACCCCGGTTCAGAAATGTATTTCGCCGGATTGCGGCGCCGAATTTGGCCTGCGCGATCAGGTTTACGTTTGCCGCAAATGCGGAGGCCCGCTCGAAATCGATTGCGGCCTGCAAGCTCTGCCCGATTCGAAGTCGCTCGTCCGCCAATGGGAATCTCGCGCAACCTCGCGCGAGGACCGCGACCGCAGCGGAGTTTGGCGCTACCGCGAAGTTCTTCCGTTCGATGCCGCCGCGCCAATCGTGACTCTTTTCGAAGGGAACACGCCGCTCTACGATGCGCCCAAATGCGCGAAATATTCGGGCCTCGCGTCCTTGAGGCTGAAGCATCAAGGCTGCAATCCCACCGGATCGTTTAAAGACACCGGCATGACCGCTGCCGTAACCCAAGGCGCAATTCTCGGCGCCCGCGCCCTCGTCTGCGCCAGCACCGGTAATACTGCTGCGAGCCTCGCCGCTTACGCCGCCCGCGCCAATCTCCGTTGCGTCGTGCTGCTTCCCGAAGGTCAGGTCAGCGCCGCGAAGCTGGTCCAGAGCATGGACTACGGCGCAAACATTTTCGAAGTTGCCGGCAATTTTGACGATTGCATGCGCCTCACCCAGGAACTCGCGGACATCTCCTGGATTTACATCGCCAATTCCATCAACCCATTCCGCATCGAAGGCCA
This sequence comes from uncultured Acidobacteriota bacterium, assembly GCA_963711325.1. GTDB lineage: Bacteria > Acidobacteriota > Terriglobia > Acidiferrales > UBA7541 > Palsa-295. The sequence goes on from CAVQDR010000004.1 coordinate 509,434, forward strand.
AAAAACCGTCGCCTACGAATTGATGATGCAGCGCGACTGGCAGGTTCCCGATCATGTCGTGGTGCCCGGCGGAAACATGGGCAACAGCTCCGCGCTCGGAAAAGGTTTCGAGGAAATGAAGCAGATAGGCCTGATCGCGCGCGTCCCAAAGCTCAGCATCATCCAGGCCGACGGCGCCGCGCCGCTGGCGCAGCTGTTTTCTAAAATGGGTGAAACGCCCGCGGAAAAATCTCTAAAGCAGTTTGAAATCGAAAACGTGGCCAGTCCGCGCACGCTGGCGACCGCCATCAAGATCGGCGCTCCCGTTTCGTGGAAGAAAGCTCTACGCGCGGTGATGCAATCAGGCGGAAGCGTTATCTCAGTCAGCGAAACGGAACTCGCGGACGCCAAAGCCATGATCGGACTCGAAGGCATCGGCTGCGAGCCGGCCTCCGCGGCCACCGTCGCCGGAATCAAAAAGCTGGTGGCTAGCGGCGCGATCGGGCGAAACGAATCGGTGGTCGCCGTCCTCACCGGTCACGTGCTGAAAGATCCAGACTACGTAAGCCGCTATCACCGCGGCGAATTGAGTCTGAACAGCGGCATGGGCGACTCAGCGGAAAAATCGGAACTAATCGCCAGCTCATTCCGCAACGAACCAATTCGCGTCGCCGCGACCAAAGACGCCATCGTGAAAATTTTGCGGCGGAATTGAAACCCAGTCGTCGTGTGATTCGCCAAAACCATGGCACCCGAAAATCGCGCCTCCTTTGAAGTCACCGTCCCGGCCTCGACCGCCAATCTCGGTCCCGGATTCGATTGCCTCGGTCTGGCTCTCGATTTGCATCTCACGGCGCGCGCAACCGTGCTTGGCGCAGCCGGCGGTCAGAGTTCCGCGCGGACTCGCGGCGTCGCCGGCAGCGCCGACCTCCCATCGAATCCTCAAGAAAATTTGATTCTGCGCGCCATGGCTCACGCCGCGAAACGTGCAGGCCTCGCGTTGCCGCCGGTGCGCCTCGCCGTAAAAAATGAAATTCCTATCGCGGGCGGTTTGGGTAGTAGCGCCGCCGCGATCGTGGCCGGCATCGCGTTGGCCTACGCCATCGGCGGCAAACCACTAACCGAAGATGTCGCGCTGCGCTGTGCCGCTGAACTCGAGAGTCACGTCGATAACGTGGGCGCGGCGCTGCTCGGACAGTTAATTGTTTCACTGGTTCGCGCTGATGGCAGCGTCATCGCCCTGCGCAAAAAGTGGCCCGCGGAAATCCGAATTGTCGCGGTCACTCCGGAAGTTACGGTGAAAACGGACGCCTCACGCGCGGCTCTGCCGAAATCGGTGTCCCACGCTGACGCCGTATTCAACGAGCAGCGCTCCGCGTTATTCATCGCGGCTCTCGACGCCGGACGTTACGACTTGCTGGCTGATGCCATGCAGGACCGGCTGCATCAACCCTATCGCCAGAATCTGATTCCCGGCCTCGCCGACATTCTCGCCGCGCCGCGCGTTCCGGGAATGTTAGCGGTCGCGCTGAGCGGTTCCGGACCGACCGTAATCGCGCTCGCCACCGAACGCTTCGATGAAATCGGCGCAACTGTCGCCGGTCGATTCAAACAAAAAGGATTGAAAGCGACGATTAGAAATCTCGCCGCTGCCCAGCACGGAATGCGTCTCATCGAAAGATTCAAAGCAGAAGACTAACTGTCCCGCGAAAAACCTACCGAAGTTTACTTCGCAGCAAAAGACAACCGAACCCGACGGCCACTAGTAAAAGAGCCGATGGTTCGGGAGCAGGCACGGGTGGTGGTCCGGCTGGCGTCGTGGGCGAACCGCCACTTGGAGGCCCGGAAGGTGGCCCGGCCGGCGGCACGGTGGTCGGGGGTCCCGTCGGAGTTCCAGTCGGTGGCCCGGCTGGCGGAGTGGAGGGCGGACCAGGCGGCGTTGACACCGGAGTTCCCGGCGTCGAACTTCCTCCAATACCGACCGGAAGATACGGCGGCAACGGCAGAAAAATTCCGACTGGCGACACGGGCGGAATCGGCGGAGGAGCGGCGACTTGAGTTTGGGGCACTGGCGTGACTGGAATTTCTGCAGGAGCGGCAATCGTGGCCAGCAGCGGTCCGGCTGCTGGAACTTCCATGGCTTCCGGCACGGGCTGGATCGCGGCCACCGGCGCAACCGGAACTGCCGATAGACGGTTTCCGCAACGGGTGCGCGCCAGATGAGATCCGTCGCTGAGAACCGTTTCGCCGGCGCGAATCGTTAAAGCGCTCTTCGTCCAAAAAATGCTATTACCAACGCGGTAGGAAACGTAAAAAGCCTGCGGCGCCTTCAGCCGTTCGACGCGAGCGTTGGCCACGACAAAATCCGCATAGTGCGCACGAACTGTTGAATCGTTGGCAATCGCGTTGCGAAGTTCGCTCGCGCTGTCCGCCCCGCCAGGTATTACGGAGTAAGGATAAAAATTCTGTTTGGGCGCCGAATCGGTGTCGTTCGGTTCGAATGGAATTGTGGGCGTTTCCAGACCGAAGGAAGATGCTTGCGGAACGTAGAACGGTGTTGGCTGAACGTTGGCCGGAGAGATCAACAAGGACACCACTACGGCCTCGACCAGCAGTAACGCGATCGCGGCCAAGCGACCGCGATCCAATGCCGCGGCCCACGTCCCCCAGGAAAACCGAAACTTCCCCATTGCACCTTTTGCGCTGGCAAACCCCTTTGCCAGTCTCGCCCCGCTGGCGGTATCGCACGGGATGTGCCAAAAAGGTGCATTCCCGGGCAAAGCTCTCCGGCGCAAAGAAATACCTTGGAAGTTGATGAAAGAAAGACAATTCGGCGGCTACGCGGGGTTTAGAGGCATGCGCAACACAAAATTACAAAACGGCTGCGAGGGAAGTAGTTTTCCAGTTAGTGGTACCAAGGTTCTAGGCTGCAAAACGAAGATCGAGACTCAATTCGTAGTGATACTGACTCCCAGTTGTATCTCAGCGTAACTGTACGCTTCGACGAACCCGCGGCTATATGCGCGCTGCGCTTCCCGGCGTTCCGCTCGAGTTTCCCGCCTGCGACCTGCCGGTCTTCCACATGGCGAAGCCCAAGCCCACAAACGGTCCAAGCAGAACCACCAGGAAAGCGATGAGGAATAGCACGAGAAACGATAGAACGATAACGATTGCCGGCATCGGACGTCCCTTCACTTCGTAGGTACGGATTGCGTTGAGGCCGAAGCCTCGTGGCGATTCTTTGAAGATGGCCTTACTGAATGGAACCCGCAAAAGCGGCAAAAGTTGCAGTTTGTTTCAGGCTGATACGGTCCTCGTCCACCTATCTGACGCTGGCCACAGGGCAACGGTTTCTAACTATTCTGGCTGGGCCGTGAAATACTGGCCAGAGTTGCGGGGGTATCGCCCGGCTGCGATATGCTTGCCATCCAAATTTTAGTTGAATCCGCAAAGGCGCCGCAGCCGTCTATTCTATGAACTGAAGTTCTGCTTACGATACCCTTACGAACGCACCATTCTTCCTCGTGCAATGTGCGATTTTCGTGGGCCAAGTAACTCCGGGAGCATTTATCGATGTGGATTGTAAGACTAGCGCTCAATCGGCCTTATACCTTCGTGGTCATGTCGATTCTGTTGCTGATTCTCGGCCCAGTTTCCATTCTTCGTACCCCGACTGATATTTTCCCCAACATTGATATTCCGGTTATCAGCGTCATCTGGAATTACACCGGCCTTTCTCCTGACGAAATGTCGAACCGCATCATCTATCAGTACGAACGCGTCTTGACCACCACGGTAAACGATATCGAGCACACCGAATCGCAATCCTTGAACGGCATCGGTATCGTCAAGATTTTCTTTCATCCCGGCGTACAGATTGGAAACGCCGTGGCGCAGGTCACCGCTATTTCGCAGACCCTTTTGCGCCAGTTGCCGGCCGGCACCACTCCACCTCTGGTTATTCAGTACAACGCTTCAAGCGTTCCAATTTTGCAATTGGCCCTCTCCGGCCAGGGACTCTCCGAGCAGCAATTGGGCGACATCGGTCTGAACTTCGTGCGCACCGGCCTAGTCAGCGTCCCAGGCGCCGCCATTCCGTATCCTTACGGTGGTAAGCAGCGCCAGGTGCAAGTCGATCTGGACACCAACGCTCTGCAGGCCAAGGGGCTTTCACCGCTCGATGTGGTCAACGCCATCGGCGTACAAAACCTGATTCTTCCTGCCGGAACCGCAAAAATCGGCAACTACGAATATGAAGTGGATATGAACGGCGCTCCGGCCACTGTCGCTGAACTCAACGATTTGCCGATCAAGAATGTAGGCACCAGCATGATCTATATCCATGATGTGGCCAACGTGCGCGACGGTTTTCCGCCGCAAACCAATATCGTTCGCGTCAATGGCCAGCGTTCTTCGTTGATGACCATTCTGAAAGCCGGCGACGTCTCGACCCTGGACATTATCTCGAGCGTGAAAGGTTTACTGCCGACCATCAAGGCCGGCTTGCCTCCGGCCTTGACCATTGATCCACTTTCCGACCAATCGATCTTCGTGAAAGCTTCCATCACCGGCGTCATTCGCGAAGGTTTGATCGCCGCCTGTTTGACCGGATTCATGATCCTGGTCTTCCTCGGCAGCTGGCGCAGCACCTTGATCATCGCGGTCTCGATTCCGCTTTCGATTCTTACTTCGATCATCGTCATGAGCGCTCTCGGCGAAACCATCAACATCATGACCCTCGGCGGCCTGGCGCTCGCCGTCGGTATCCTGGTCGACGACGCCACCGTCGAAATCGAGAACATCAACCGCAACATCGATCAGGGCAAAGAAATCGTTCAGGCCATTCTGGATGGTGCCTCGCAGATCGCCGTGCCCGCGCTGGTTTCGACTCTGGCGATTTGTATCGTCTTCGTCCCCATGTTTTTTCTCAGTGGCGTCGCGCGCTACCTGTTCGTCCCGCTGGCCGAAGCCGTCTCCTTCGCCATGCTCGCTTCCTATTTGCTCTCACGTACCATCGTTCCCACCATGGCTCGTTATCTGCTGGCCGATAAGACCATGGAAGCCGAGCAGCAAGCCGGCAAGAAGCCGCACATTTTTGCCCGCATGCAGCAAAAATTCGAGCACGGCTTCGAAAAGCTGCGCGACCGTTACCACGGCATCCTGGAAATCTGCATCCGTCACAATAAACTCTTCGCGATTTGCTTCCTCGGAGTCTGCGTGCTGTCCTTCGCGCTGTTGCCTCTGCTCGGGCAGGACTTTTTTCCGGCAGTCGACACCGGCGAATTCAAGCTTCACTTGCGCGCGCCCACCGGCACCCGCATCGAAGAAACCGCCGCGCTCTGCGATCACGTGGAAGCCGTGATGCGCGACGAGATTCCCAAGAAAGAACTGCGCTCGATCATCGACAACATCGGCTTGCCCTACAGCGGTATCAACCTTTCTTACAGCAACTCCGCGCCGGTTGGCCCCGGCGACGCCGATATTTTGGTCGCCCTCACCAAGGACCACAGGCCCACTGCCGAGTATCAACACGACCTGCGCCTCAAGTTGAACCGCGAATTTCCGGGCGTGACGTTTTACTTTTTGCCCGCCGACATCGTCAGCCAGATCTTGAATTTCGGCCTGCCGGCTCCGATCGATGTTCAGATCGTCGGCCGCGATGTTCAGGGCAATCGCGAATTCGCGAACAAGCTCCTGGATAAACTGAAATTCGTTCCCGGCATCGTCGACTTGCGCATTCAGCAGACCTTCGACCAGCCCAAGCTGCACATCGAAGTCGATCGCACCAAAGCCCAGCAGATCGGTTACACCGCGCGCGACGTCGCCCAAAACGTGCTGATCTCGCTCAGCGGCAGCTTTCAGACCGCTCCAACCTACTGGCTCGATACCAAAACCGGCGTCAGCTACAGCATCGCCGCGCAAACCCCCCAATACCGCGTGGATTCGCTGCAGGACCTCGAAAATATTCCGGTCACCGGTTCGGGAACCAAAACAAATTCGATCATGGCCAGCGTCGCCTCCTTCAGCCGCGGCTCCGAAGCCTCGGTCGTCTCCCACTACGACATCAAGCCGGTCATCGATATTTTCGGCGCGGTGCAGGGGCGCGACCTTGGCGGCTTGGCTCGCGAGATGACGCCAATCGTGAACGACAGCAAAAAGGCTCTACCCCGCGGCTCGCAAATCATCATTCGCGGGCAGATCCTCACCATGAACTCTTCGTTCTCAGGATTGCTCTGGGGTTTGGCGTTCTCGATCGTCCTGGTCTATTTGCTGATCGTCGTCAATTTTCAATCCTGGCTCGATCCGTTCATCATCTTGATGGCGCTGCCCGGCGCGCTGGCCGGCATCGTCTGGTTTTTGTTCATCACTCACACCACCGTCAGCGTCCCAGCGCTGACCGGCGCAATCATGTGCATGGGCGTGGCCACCGCGAATAGCATTCTGGTGGTCAGCTTCTCGAAAGAGCGGCTCGAAGAAGGGAAGACCGCGACGGAAGCAGCTCTCGAATCCGGCTTCACCCGTTTTCGTCCCGTGTTGATGACCGCGCTGGCCATGATCATCGGCATGTTGCCGATGGCCATCGGTCTCGGCGAGGGCGGCGAGCAGAACGCGCCGCTCGGCCGCGCGGTCATTGGCGGTTTGAGTTTTGCAACTTTCGCCACACTGTTTTTCGTCCCCGTCGTGTTCAGCCTGATTCATGGCGCGCGCGAAAAATCGAAATCAGCCGAAGCCAGTTAGATCGGCGCATTTGCAAAGCACAGCAGTTCGAAATTCGGAGGCATGAGGTAGCAATGACTGAATCGATTCAGAACCAACCGTCTCACCCCGGCCGCGAACGGCCGGAAACGCCAGCTCGCCCGCGTTCCGGGCGCGGCTTCCTATTTCTAATCGTGGCCATCATCGTCGTGGTACTGGTGGTCGTCGCCGGCGTGGTTCCGCGCATGCGCGCCAAGACCGCGCTAAAAGAAGAAACCGATAAATCCGCCGTGCCCTCGGTCGATGTGATCCAGCCCAAGCAGGGCGCGCCGCATCAGGAAATTGTGCTGCCCGGAAATATCCAGGCCTTTATCGACGCACCCATCTACGCCCGCACCAACGGCTACCTTAAAAAATGGTACGTCGACATCGGCGCCCGCGTGAAAGCCGGACAGTTGCTCGCCGAAATCGATACGCCCGAAGTCGACCAACAATTGCAGCAGGCTCGCGCCGACCTGAACACCGCCCAGGCCAATAGCAATCTTTCGCAGATCACTTCGAAACGTTACGAAGACCTCAAGAACACCGACTCCGTCTCCAAGCAGGACGTGGACAACGCCAACGGCGACTACGCCGCCAAAAAAGCCATGGAGAATTCCTCGGCGGCGAACGTGAAGCGCCTGGAAGACACCAAGGCCTTCCAGAATATTTACGCGCCATTTGATGGCGTCATCACCGCGCGCGATACCGATATCGGCCAGCTGATTGCTTCCGGCTCCAGTTCGACGCAGAAGGAACTCTTCCACATCGCGGCGATTCACACCCTGCGCGTTTTTATCAACGTGCCGCAGCAATATTCCATCGCGGCCAAACCCGGACTCACTGCGGATCTTACTTTGGGCGAATATCCCGGACGTCGTTTCCAGGGAACGCTGGTGCGCACCGCGAATTCAATCGATCTGGCTTCTCGCACCTTGCTGGTCGAAGTCGATGTCAACAATGCCTCCGGCGAACTTCTTCCCGGCGCGTACACCGAAGTGCACCTGAAACTCCCGAACGACGTGCCCACATACATTCTTCCCGTAAGCTCGCTGATTTTCCGCGCGCAGGGTTTGCAGGTGGCCACCGTCGACGCTCAAAATCAGACCAAGCTCGTTGCCATCACCCTCGGCCGCGACTTCGGCTCCGAAGTCGAAGTCCTCTCCGGCATAGACTCGGACACCAAAGTAATCGTCAATCCGCCCGACTCCGTCATCGACGGCGAAAAAGTAACTCCAGTTATGCCGAAAAATAATCAGCAGAATGCCCAGCAGCAAGCCGATCAGACTCACAAGCAAACCCAAGGAGGGCCCAGCAGTGAATCGCGCCCTTCGCAATAGAACAGAACGAGAAAGCCCCATGACTCGCTTTCCGCTATCACGTTCGCTCGCGCTTGCAGTCTCTGCTGCCGTTCTCGCGGCCGGCTGCACGGTGGGTCCCAATTACGTCAAGCCCAAGGCCGATGTGCCCGCGGCCTTCGTCGAAACTCCGACCAATTGGAAACAGGCCGAGCCCAGCGACGCCATCGCCAAAGGGAAGTGGTGGGAGATTTATCAGGACACTCAGCTCAACGATCTCGAAACTCAGGTTGACGTCTCCAACCAATCGCTGAAAGCGGCGCAAGCTCAATTTGCCGAAGCGCGCGCCGCGCTAAAAGTCACGCGCTCGCTGAAATACCCGACCGTCAGCACCAATCCATCCGCCGCGCGCGACCGGGTTTCCGCTCATCGCCCGCTCTTCAATTCCCAACTCTCCACGCAGGATTACAACGATTTCGTTTTGCCGCTGGACGTTTCTTATGAAGTCGACCTGTGGGGCCGCGTGCGTCGCTTGGTCGAGAGCAGCCGCGCCGGTGCGCAAGCCAGCGCCGCCGATCTCGCCAATGTCAGCCTCAGCTTGCACGCCGAGCTGGCCACCGATTATTTCCAGCTACGCGGCCTCGATGCCGAAAAGCAATTGCTCGATGTGACCGTCCAGTCCTACGAAAAAGCTTTGCAACTGACCCAAAATCGCTTCCGGGGCGGCCTCACCTCGGCCGTCGACGTGGCCCAGGCCCAAACCGTTCTCGAAACCACGCGCGCGCAGGCTATCGACGTCGGTGTGCAGCGCTCCGCCTATCAACACGCCATCGCGGTGCTGATCGGCAAGCCTGCCTCCGTATTTTCGTTGCCCGCGCTGCCGCTCGATGCCCAGCCTCCGGTGATTCCTTCCGGTATGCCTTCGGACTTGCTCGAACGCCGCCCGGATATTTCCGCCGCCGAGCGCCGCGTGCAGGAACAGAACGCGCAGATTGGCGTAGCCAAAGCCGCCTACTACCCCCTGATCACCCTCAGCGGCGCCGGCGGATTTGAAAGCACGGTTTTCACCACGTTGATTCAGGGCCCTTCAGGGCTGTATGCCCTCGGCGGACAAGCCGCGCAAACTCTATTCGACGGCGGCAAACGCAAAGGAAATCTCGAACAGGCGCAGGCTACCTACGAACAATCCGTCGATCAGTATCGCGCCACCATCCTCACTGCTTTCCAGGAAGTCGAAGACAATCTCGCCGCGCTGCGCATCCTCGAAGACGAAGCTGGCACCCAGGCGCGCGCCGTGGCCGCTGCGCAACACTCGCTTTCGCTTTCGCAAACGCGCTATCGCGGAGGCGTCACCAACTATCTCGAAGTGACCACTGCGGAGAGCGCCGCACTTTCCGACGAAGTGACCGCCGTCAATCTGCTCACCCGCCGCATGGCTGCTAGCGTTTTGCTGATCAAAGCGCTGGGCGGCAGTTGGAACGTTTCGCAAATTCCTCACGTCTAGAACCGCGAATTTGCTTCAATTTCTGCGGGCCCTTCAACGGCTCGCGCTCTCGGCGCTGGCCTTCCTCTCCGCGCCTGTGGTAAAGATGTGCGTTCGTCGCGCCGCTGAACCGCATCTTAGTTTGTGACCGGAGAGAAATTTGACTCGCCGCAAGCCGAAAAGCCTGACCGTCACCCTGCGCGACGTCGCCTTGGAAAGTGGCGTCTCTCCCGCCACCGTTTCCATCGTGCTGAATAACGCGCCGCTGTCGCGCTACATTCCGCCTTCCACCAAAGACCGCATCGAAAAAGCCGCCAAAAAACTTTCCTATCGCCCGAAAGTCGTTTCGCGCTACCTCAGCGCCAAACGCAATCGCACCGTCGGCGTGATGGTCTTCGACATCACCGACCCGTTCTGCACCCTGATCCTTCGCGGGATCGAAAATTCTTTGTATCAGGCCTCCTACTTGCCGATTTTGACCGACGTGCACAATCAGCGCGGCCGCTTCGAACGCTATCTCGAAATGTTGCTGGCCCGCCCGGTCGAAGGCTTGATCTTCGTCGCCAACTGGCTCTTCGTCGATATCGACCTGATCGCCGACCTCGAAAAAAGAAATATTCCCGCAGTCATGATCGGACGCGCCCTGGGCTCCGGAGCCATCAGTTCGGTGATGGTCGATAACGAAGCCGGCGCGCACCTGGCCATGGAACATCTCTATTCTCTTGGCCATCGCAAGATCGCCTTCATTCGCGGCCCGAAGATGCTCTCAGACAGTTCCCCTCGCTGGCGCGGCGCCCGTTCTTTCGCCCGTTCCGTGGGCCTCGAAATCGATCCGAACCTGATTGTCGATCTTCCCGATTCGCTGGATCCCAATTCCGGCTACGAAGGCGGATTCCGCCTCACCGACGAGCTGCTCAAGCACAAAAAGAAATTCACCGCCATCATGGCCTTCGACGACATGACCGCCTTCGGCGCCATCCGCGGTCTCGCCCGCGCCGGACTGAAAGTTCCCGAAGATTGCTCCGTGATCGGTTTCGACGACGTAATTCCCGCGGGCCTCTCCGTGCCGTCCCTGACCACCGTTCGCCAGCCGATGGAAGCCCTCGGCAGCGCCGCAGTCGGCATCGTCATGGAAAGCATCAACGCCACCATCGAAGAGCGCGAATCCATGGCCGTACACCGCCAGCTAGCGCCCGAACTCGTAGTCCGCGAATCAACTCGCGCCGTCTAGGACTCTGGCGTAAGCAGCGCCGGAACCCAGTCTGGAGCGCCTGAATCCAGCCCCGGAGGGGCGGCATAGGTAGCCCGGTCCGTAAGGGCCGGGGAAAAAAGCCAAAACAGCCCAGAGCGCCGGAGGTGCGACACGCCGTTTCGAAAATTAGCACCCCTCGCGACACACAGTCGGTTTGTCTTTTTCGGCTTGACTGACCGGCCAGCCGTAAATAATACTCAGGTTTAATAAAGTTTAATAAACATCTGAAAAACGCGGCCATTCGCCTGTAGCGCGTTATTTTCAAGCGGGAGGGTTTTCAACGATGCGGTCGAAATCGTTCGCCAAAGGTCACGTCCGCCGCCTCTGGACTCTTGCCGCCGCAATCGCCTTGTTTGCCTCCGCGCCGCTCGCGACCCGTGCCGACGAAGAGAATCACAGCCAAAAAGTCCTGCTACATTCCGGCTGGTCCCTCCAATCCGGCTGCAAAGTTTCAGCCGGCGGCGAAGAAGTTTCCAAGCCCGGATTCAAAACCGAAGGCTGGCACTCAGTAACCGTGCCCTCCACGGTCGTCGCAGCGTTGGTCGCCGACAAAACCTATCCCGATCCGTATTACGCCAAGAATCTCCGGGACATTCCCGGCACCACCTACCCCATCGGCAAGAATTTTTCGCTGCTGCCCATGGCCAAAGACAGTCCCTTCCGTTGCTCCTGGTGGTACCGCACGGAATTCACCCTCGCAGAAAATTTCGACAAGCGCCATGTCTGGCTCTATTTTGGCGGCATCAACAACCACGCCAACATCTGGCTGAACGGCCACCAAATCGCCAACGCCAAAGATGTCGCCGGCGCCTACCAGACCTACGAATTCGACGTCTCGCCCTACGTGAATCGCGGCCAGAAAAATGCCCTGGCGGTCGAAGCCATCGCCCAAACCGAAAAAGATCTCGGCATCAATTGGGTCGATTGGAATCCCGCGCCGCCCGATAAAGAAATGGGCTTGTGGCGTGAAGTCTATCTGCAGGACAGCGGCTCGGTCGCCATTCGCTACCCGCAAGTCATCACCCATTTCCCGTCGGCTGCGCTGGACCAAGCGAATCTCACCGTCGAAGCCGAGCTGCATAATGCCGCCGACGCGCAAATCACCGGAGTTCTCAGCGGCCGCATCGGCGAAATAAAATTTGACCAAACCTATATTTTAAAGCCGCACGAAGTTCGCACCGTGCGCTTCACTCCCGAAGAATTTCCGCAACTGCAGCTGAAGAATCCGAAAATCTGGTGGCCCTATCGCATGGGCGATCAGAATCTGCAGGCGCTTGCTCTGCGATTCAAGGTGGGTAACGAAGAATCGGACGCGCAGTCCCTGACCTTCGGCATTCGCGAAATCACCTCCGAACTGAACGAACAGGGCGCGCGCCAGTTTTACATCAACGGCAAAAAAATCCTGATCCGTGGCGGCGGCTGGTCACCCGACATGCTCCTGCGCCAGGACCTGGACCGTCTGCACACCGAATTCAGCTACGTGCGGGATATGAATCTCAATACCATTCGCCTCGAAGGCAAACTCGAAACCGACGAGTTCTACAATCTCGCCGACCAGCAGGGCGTCCTGATCATGGCCGGCTGGTGTTGTTGCGATCACTGGGAATTGTGGAAGCAGTGGAAACCCGGCGATCTGGAAATTGCCACCGCTTCGCTACGCTCGCAGATCCTGCGCATGCGCAGCCACCCGAGCATGCTGGTCTGGCTCAACGGCAGCGACATACCTCCTCCGGCCGACGTCGAATCCGCCTACATCAAAGTTTTGAAAGACAACGACTGGCCGAATCCGTTCATCTCCTCGGCCTCCCAAGCTCCCACCACCGTCTCCGGAAAATCCGGTGTGAAAATGACCGGCCCTTACGATTACGTTCCGCCGGGCTACTGGCTCACCGACACCAGCAAATACGGCGGCGCTTTCGGCTTTAATACCGAAACCGGCCCAGGACCGGCCGTGCCGGTCGAAAGCTGCCTGCGCCGATTTTTGCCTGAAGATCATCTTTGGCCGCAGGATGCCGTCTGGAATTTCCACGCCGGCTCCGAAGGCTTCAAAGATCTCAGCCACTTCAATTCTGCGATGGACGCCATCTACGGCGCGCCGAAAAATCTCGACGACTACGAACTCAAATCGCAAGCCATGGCCTACGACGGCGAACGCGCCATGTTCGAAGCCTACTCTCGCAACAAATACACCACCGCCACCGGCGTCATTCAGTGGATGCTCAATAACGCCTGGCCTTCGACCATCTGGCACCTCTTCGATTACTACCTGCAGCCCGGCGGCGGCTACTTCGGCGCAAAAAAAGCCTGCGAGCCCCTCCACGTCCTCTATTCCTACGACGACAACAGCATCGCTGTGGTCAACAGCCTGTACCAAAAGTTTGATGGCCTGACGGTCACCGCCAAGCTCTACGATCCCGACCTGAAAGAAAGATTTTCCAAGCAGATGCAGCTAGACGTCGACGCCGACGCGGTGAAAAAAGCCTTCACCCTCCCGGCCGAAGCCTTCACTCCGGCAGCGCCCGCTTACTTCGTCAGCCTGGAACTAAGATCAAGCGACGGAAAAACCGTCAGCACCAATTTCTACTGGCTCTCCTCCAAGAAAAACACCTATGAATGGACGAAGACCACCTACCGCTTCACGCCAGTTTCGTCGTACGAAGATTTAAGCGCCCTGCAGGCCCTTCCCAAAGCCTCAGTCGAAACGGTCGGAAGCATCCAGCCCGATCCCGATGGCGCCATCGCGCACATTCAAATCAAAAATCCCAGCGACCACCTGGCGTTCCAAATTCACCTAGGCATCCACAAATCCGGCCAGAGTGATGAAATCCTGCCGGTCCTCTGGGAGGACAACTACATTGAACTGATGCCCGGCGAAACTCGCGAACTCACTGCTCGCTACTCGCCCGGCACCGCGGTCTTTGGCGGAGTCGACCTCACGGTCTCCGGCTGGAACGTACCTTCCGCCACGATTCACCTGAAAGAGGGCCGCGGCATGCCCGCACCGGCCGCCCCAGGACACTGATGCCCGCCGACCCTTCCAATTTGCCCACCCGAAAATTTCCCAACGCGATGCTCAGCGAAATCTACGAGCAGCCGCGCGCCATTCGCGAAACCATTCGCCAGAACGTCGATGGCGACATTATTTTCGGAAAATCCCTGCAACCGATCGAAAACGCCCTCTTCGCCTTCAAAAAAATAATCATCGCCGCCAGCGGTTCCAGCCGCCACGCGGGCCTGGCTGGCGAAATCATGATGGAAGATCTGGCCGGCATCGGAGTCGACGTCGAATACGCCAGCGAATATTGCTACCGCTCCACTCACGCCGGAACCGATCCCATCGTGGTGGTCATCACCCAATCTGGAGAAACCGCCGACACCACCGCGGCCCAACGCGAAGCGCTGAATCGCGGCGCGAAAACAGTGGCCATCTCCAACGTCGCCGACTCCACAATTTCCCGCGAAGCCAGCGCCAAACTGCACACCTGCGCTGGCCTGGAAAAAGCCGTCCCAGCCACCAAAAGTTTCACCACCCAACTCACCATCCTCTATTTGCTGTCTCTTTTTCTCGCGCGCAAACGCGGGCGCCTCACCTCCGAAACCACTCGCGCCCACCTGAACCACCTCGACTCTATCGCCGCCGCCATCGAAGCCTCTCTCGACACCTGGGACCAGCGCGCCGCCGAATGCGCGAAAGAATTCCAGCACGCCCGCGCCTTCCTCTTCCTCGGCCGCGGCGTCCACTACGCCATCGCCCGCGAAGGCGCCCTGAAACTAAAAGAAATCTCCTACGTGCAAGCCGAAGGTTTACCTGCAGGCGAACTGCGCCACGGCCCCAACGCCCTGGTCGACGAAAATCTCCCGATCCTAGTCCTCGCCACCCGCGACGATTCCGACCCCGACTCCATGCTCCGCTACCACAAGACCCTGGCGGTCATCGAGCACATCAAAAACACCGGCGGCAAAACCATCGCCATCGCCACCGCAGGCGACCAAGAAATTACAAAATCTGCCACCCACGTAATTTTCGTTCCACCTGCGCCCGAACTTCTTCTCCCCATCTTGGAAGTCGTCCCGCTCCAGCTTTTCGCGTATCATTTCGCCATCTTGAACGGCCACAACGTCGATTCCCCGCGAAATCTAACTAAGGCCGTCGTCACCGAATGAGCAGTCCCGGCAATCCGCCAGCTGGCGCTCCCGTAAAATTGCGCCGCGTCCTCGGCCTCACCGACCTCATCATCATCGGCATCGTCATCATCCAACCCATCGCGCCCATGGGCATCTACGGCGTCATCAGCAACGAAGCCCGCGGCCACGTGGTCACCACCATCCTCATCGCCATGGTCGCCATGCTCTTCACCGCGATCAGCTACGGCAAAATGGCCCGCGCCTATCCCTCCGCAGGCTCGGCCTATACCTACGTCGGCCAGGAATTGAATCCCGCGCTCGGCTACGTCACCGGCTGGGCCATCGTGATGGATTACATTCTCAACCCGCTGATCTGCACCATCATCTGCAGCAAGTTAACCCAAAATATTCTTCCGTCGATTCCGATTCTCGTGCTCGCGATTTTTTACGCCGGCACTTTCACCCTGCTCAATCTGCGGGGCGTCAAGACGTCCGCCCGCATCAATGACGTGATGGCCGCCGGCATGAGCATTGTCGTCGTCGTCTTCTTCGCCTTTGTGATTCGCTTCCTGTGGAACATGCATCAGTACGGCGCCGGTTTCTTCACTCACCCTTTCTACGATCCGGCCACGTTCAGCTTTGGCGGTATCTTCCAGGGCACTTCGATTGCGGTTCTTACCTACATAGGTTTTGACGCGATCTCCACCTTCTCCGAGGAAGTCGAAAATCCCCGCCGTAATATCATGCTCGCGACCGTTATCGTCTGCCTTATCACTGGCGTGCTCGCGTCTCTCGAGGTTTACGCTGCGCAGCTCGTATGGGGCTCTGCTCCGTTCGCGGCCGACAAAGTCGAATCGGCTTTTCCTCTCGTCGCGCAAACCGCCGGCGGTTTTTTCCTTTTCCAGCTTTTGAATTTCACCATCTTGATCGCCAATATCGGCTCCGGCATGGGCTCCCAACTCGGCGCCGCGCGCCTGCTCTACGGCATGGGCCGCAGCAATGGGATTCCCAAGAAGTTTTTCGGCGCTGTCGATCCGAAGAGCCGCATTCCGCGCAACAACGTCATCTTCGTTGGGGTGGTCGCGCTTCTCGGTGCCATCAAAATGAATTACAACTACGACGAGGGCGCCGAGCTTCTCAATTTCGGCGCATTGCTGGCTTTCATGGGCGTCAATGTCGCAGCGTTAGTCCGCTATTACTTCCGCGCCGAAAAACGCAACATCCTCAATCTGCTTTCGCCCCTGCTCGGCTTCTTGATTTGCGGCTTCATCTGGATCAATCTCAGCAGCAAAGCCCTCAAACTCGGCGCCGTCTGGATGGTCATCGGCATCACCTACGGAGCCATCCGGACACGCGGTTTCAAAGCCGAATTAGTAAATTTTGATGTTCCCTCTGACGAATCCTAGCCCCTTGCCACCCTGGTTCTATCCAGGCCCCCGCCGCCTTCGAACCCCACAAATTCCGCCACCCTAAGCCTTTTCACCCATATGACGATTCTTTTCACTGAAGAGGCTTTGCCCGCTTGGCCTGCCTCTTGAAGCTTGCCGATCATGAGCCTTAAGAAATTTAAGATTCTGTTCATCACTGCCGATCCCGGCGCAGAGGCGGATGTCCGCCAGAAACTCTCGGATGTTCGCACGGCCATCTTTAGCGTCGTTGTTGCGCATACCCTGGCCAACACCTTCGCCCTGCTGAAGCAGGAGTCATTTGACGTATTTCTCGTGGATCTTGCGGTTCCGGATTCCCGCGGCATCAGCAGCCTTCGTCGTCTGATTTAGTCGCCTCCGATGCGCCGGTAATCGTGGTCACCAACACCTACGACGAAGCCCAGGCCCTCGAGGCCGTACGCGCCGGCGCCGAAGACTACACCCTGGCCAGCCGCATGAATTCGGCAGCCTTTGAACGCGTGATTCTGTACTCGATCGAGCGGCGCCTGGCGCATCAGAGAATCGCGCTGCAGTTTTCGATTTCCCGAGTACTGGCCGAAGCCGCGACCACTCGCGACGCGGCTGACGGAATTCTGGTCACGCTTTGCGAGTTTGCAAAATTCGAAAAGGGTGAAGTCTGGCAGAGCGATTCTTCCCAGCGCGAGCTGGTGCTGCTCGCCTCCTGGCCGCCGCCGTCGCCTGCCAAGCCGAACTCCGCAACAAACCTGGCGATTCCTCCTGCCTCCAGCAATATTTCCCGCGGCCAGGGCCTGATCGGCAAGGTCTGGGAGTCCCGCGTTCCCGCGTGGATTCCCGCACGCATAACCAAGTCTACGGAAAACCGCATCACCCCCGAATACTCTCCCGATCTGCCGCCGCCGGTCGTCGCCATTCCTCTTAGCGCCGGTACCGGCGCGCTCGGCGTGCTCGCGCTCTTCGGCGAGGGCCGCCAGACTCGCGACGAAGATTTCGCCAAGCTTCTGACCAGCGCGGCCAGCCAGCTGGGCCAATTTATGGCCCGGCAATTGGCCGAAGAAGAGCGCGAAAACCTGGGAAACGAGCGGTTGACCATTCTGGATTCGACTTCGGAGGGAATTTACGGCATCGATCGCGGCGGCTGCATCACCTTCATGAACAAATCCGCCGAGCGTACGCTCGGCTACACCCACACACAGGTCATTGGCAAAAATGCTCACACGTTATTTCATCACACCTATCCGGACGGCCAAATGTATCCGGAATCGAACTGCCCGATTGCGCGCTCCATGCAGGTTGGCGAGGACCATCACACCGACCTGGAATATTTTTGGAGGCAGGACGGCTCCCATATCGCTGTCGACTATTCCGCCAAGCCCATCTTCAAAGATGATCGAATCACCGGAGCGGTCGTCAGCTTTTCAGACATCTCGGAGAAGCGTGAAATGGAAGTCGAGCTGCGCCACGCCCAGAAACTCGAGGCCGTCGGCAGGCTGGCCGCCGGAATAGCGCACGAGATCAATACCCCAATCCAATTCATCGGCGACAATACACGCTTCGTCCAGAAGTCCTTTGGCGACACCCTGGAAATGGTCACCAAGTACGAACAGATTTGCAGCGAAGCGAAAAACGGTTCGGCCAGTGCTAATTCCCTCCAAGAAATCGATGCCATTCGCGAAAGGATAGAATGGAGCTACCTCAGCGTCGAAATTCCGAAAGCCATGGACCAGGCCATAGACGGCGTGAACCGCGTGGCCACCATCGTCCGCGCCATGAAGGAATTTTCCCACGTGGACCGCAGCTCGGAAAAAGGGATGGCCGACCTCAACAAGGCCATCGAAAGCACTCTGATTGTGGCCCGCAACGAACTGAAGTATGTCGCGGACGTGGAAACGGATTTCGCCGCCCTGCCCCCTGTCCTTTGTCATCTCGGAGACCTCAACCAGGTGTTTCTCAACCTGCTGGTTAACGCTGCCCATGCCATCACCGACGCTACCTCCGGAACCCATGTCAAAGGACGTGTCACGGTCCGAACCCGTTGTGACGGTGACTTCGTAGTTGTCTCCATCGAGGACACCGGCACCGGAATACCCCCGGCGGTTTGCGGCAAAATCTTCGATCCTTTTTTTACCACCAAAGAAGTCGGTAAGGGCACCGGGCAAGGTCTTGCTCTGGCCCGTGCCATCGTCGTCGATAAGCACGGCGGCACTTTGACGTTTGAGACCCAGGTGGGGAAGGGGACGACCTTTCACGTTCGTCTTCCCGTGAATAGCGTTCCAGCCAGTCAAGAGGCGGTGCCAGTGTGAAACGAATTCTTTTTGTTGATGATGAAATGAAAATTTTGGAAGGACTGCAACGCATGTTGCGCCCGGAGCGCCACCGCTGGGATATGGCCTTTGCTCCCGGTGGCCCCGCCGCACTCAGCATGCTGGCCGCGGCGCCCTTTGACGTCATCATCTCGGACATGCGTATGCCGGGGATGGACGGAGCGGCCCTGCTCAAAATCGTGCGCACCAAATATCCCAATATTCTCCGCATCATTCTTTCTGGTTACTCTGAACAGGCCGCCGCTTTTAACGCCGTTTCCGTGGCCCATCAGTTTCTGGTCAAACCCTGCGGCCAGGACGCCCTGCGCCTGGCCATCGAACGCGGTACCAGCCTCGCCGAAGTGCTCAACAGCAAAATGCTGGCCGGTCTGGTTGGCTCGGTCGAGCAATTGCCGTCGCTCTCCCGCACCTTTCTTGAAATGCACGAGGCCTTCAACGATTTGAATACTTCGATTGAGCGAGTCACCGAGATCGTTGAGCGCGACCCGGCCATGTGCGCCAAAATATTACAGATCGTGAATTCGGCTTTTTTTGGCGTGGCTCGCAACGTGTCCGATATTCGCACCGCGATCAGCTGCTTGGGCATGAACGTGCTCCAGAGCCTGGTTCTCTCCCAGGAGATTTTTCGCGCCTTCCATCCCCCGAAATCCATCTCCGGTTTTTCCATGGAGGCGGTCAATTCTCATTCACTCCTGGTGTCCCGCCTGACCGCAAAAATCGGCGGCAACCATCTGCTCCCCGGCATCGGTTTGTTTGCCGGGTTGCTCCACGATGTCGGCAAACTGGTCCTGGCCGAGACCGCCCCCGATCATTTCGCGCGGGCCATCGAGGGCGCACATATCGATAAGTGTCCTCTCTACGTCGCCGAGGAGAAGTTGATTGAAGTGTCGCACGCGGAGGTTGGCGCCTACCTCCTCGGAATCTGGGGCATCCCCCATCTAATCGTGGAAGCGGTCGCGCATCATCACCATCCCGAGCGGATTCCCCACGAGAAGTTGGATCTCGTTTCCAGCCTGTATTTCGCGAATTGGATTGCCAATGATTTTGACGCCCAAACCCCCTCGCCCCAATCGATGGTGTGCGCGCCACTGAATGAAGATCTGGTCGCCAGACTCGGCGTTGCCGATAAAGTTGAAGAGTGGCGGGCGCTAGCCGAATCTCTCGCGCCCCAATTACAAGGAATTTAAGATGCCGCCGCAGGGCCTTCCACGCATTCTCTGTGTCGACGACGACGCCAACTTGCTCGATGGCCTGGTCCGTAGTCTGCGTGGTCATTACAAAATTGAAACGGCCATCGGAGCTGAACTGGCCCTCGCCAGCCTCAAGTTCGTCGAACCCTACGCCATCGTCGTTTCCGATCAGCGCATGCCCGGCATGGACGGTGTTACGTTTTTGTCGCACATTCGCGAGCTGGCACCCGGAACCGTGCGCGTGCTGTTGACCGGTCAGGCGGACATGGACTCTGCCATCGCCGCGGTCAACGAAGGCAATATCTTTCGCTTTCTTACCAAACCTTGTCCCACGGCCACGCTGCTTAAGGCGCTTGCAGCCTGCATGGAGCAGCACAATCTGATCGCCGCGGAAAAAGTTCTCCTCGAACAGACCCTGCGTGGCAGCATCAAAGCTCTCATTGATATTTTGTCGCTGGCCAGCCCTGCCGCTTTTGGCCGCGCCACTCGCCTGCGGCATTCCGTCGAACAACTCTTGACCCACTTCGAAATTCGCGAACGCTGGCCCGTCGAAGTCGCCGCCATGCTTTCGCAGATCGGCTCCGTCACGCTTCCGCCCGAAACCTTGGCAAAACTTCACGGCTCGGGAGTCTTGAAACCTGCCGAACAGGAAATGTTGGATCGCATGCCGGTGTTCGTCGACCAGTGTCTTTCGAATATTCCGCGCATCGAACCGGTCCGCGAGATTCTTCGTCTCTCTTCGCGCCGCTTCGAGGGTTCCACCCAGGATCCCAACGCCTCGACCGGGTCGGATCTTCCCTGGGGCGCCCGCGCGCTTCGCATCGCCCTCGATTTTGATTCGCTGCAGTCCGAAGAGAGTCCTGCGCAGTACCCGTTCGCGATCATGCGCGGCCGCATCGGACACTACGATCCCCTGATTCTTGAAGCATTCGCCAAACTACACGGCGAATCTCAAACCGTGCGCATGGTCGAATTGCAAATTCGCGACTTGGCCATCGGGATGATCTTCGGCGAGGATTTGATATCTGCTGCGGGAGTATTGCTGGTAGCGCGCGGCCAGGAAGTCACGCCCGGCCTGCTGGCGCGATTGCGTAATATTCCAGCCGACGTGGCCGGTCGCCGCAGTGTGCGCATGATTGCGCCGGGGACCGCGCCGCATCCGGTGCTGGTCGGCGCCTCGAACTGAACGCCGTCGTCTGGACGCCTTCTTCTGGAACCTACTCCGGCTCCTGCGTCACGATATGCACGTCCACCGCCGGCGCTTCGCTCAAAAACCGGTTGATTCCATTCATATACAGCAGCTTTTTCCAGCCTTCCGTCGGTGACCGCCCAAAAATTACCTGCGTAATATGCTTTTCCCGCACAAACTGCGCGCTGGCTACCGCGATGCTTTCACCTTTGAGCCGCACCGGCTTCGCGCCCAGGTTTTCCGCAAACTGCAAATTGGCTACCAGCGCCTTCTCGTCGTCTTCGTCCGTATCGCCGTCCAGATCCACGTGCAGCGCAAATAATTCCGCGTCCATCCGCCGCGCCATCCGAGCCGCCCGCGCCACCAGATATTGCGCCTTCGGATTCGCGCTGATGCACACCGCGATTCTCTCGCGCACTCCCCAGTTTTCCTGAATATCCTTTTCTTCCTTGTACGATTCCAGACTGCGGTCCACTTGCTCGGCCACCTGCCGCAAAGCCAATTCGCGCAGCGCGATCAGGTTCCCGCGCCGAAAAAAATTCTTCAGCGCTTGTTCGATTTTCTCTTTCCCGTACACGTCTCCACGGCGCATGCGGTTCTGCAAAGCTTCAGGAGTCAGGTCCACCATCACCGTTTCGTCCGAAACCTGCAGCACCCAATCCGGCACCGTCTCGCGGACCGGAACTCCGGTGATAGCGCGCACCGTCGGTGCGATGCTTTCAATATGTTGAATGTTCACCGTGGAGATGACGTTGATCTTCGCGTCTAGAATCTGCAGCACATCCTCGTATCGTTTCCGGTTAGTGCTGCCGGGAATATTGGTATGAGCCAGTTCGTCCACCAGCACGATTCGCGGCTGGCGCTCCAAAATCGCTTCCAGATCCATTTCCGCGAAAAGCGTGCCCTTATAATCCATCATTCGCCGTGGAATCGTTTCCAGTTGGCAGGATAGCTCGGCGATGCCCTTGCGTCCGTGCGTCTCCACCACGCCAATCACCACATCTTGCCCGCGGCTGTGCCGCCGAATCGCTTCGCTCAACATGCTGAAGGTTTTGCCCACGCCCGGTGCGTAGCCCAAAAAAAGCTTCAGGTTGCCTTTGTTTTTTTCGGCCGGCTTCGATTCGGCGAGCCATTGCTCGGGAGTTTTCATCTTCGATTCATTCTCTGCCAAGCGCGCACCACCGCCTACGATAGAATGTCCAGGTGCGGAATTCCTTCTTGATGCGTTTCATCCGGTTCGCCACCGCTCTCGCGATTGTGCTGGGCATCTCCGCTTTTTACCGCTACCTGCTGCCCGTAAATCCCACCACCGTCGCGCTCACCTTGCTGTTAGCTATTCTAGCCGTTTCCACCGCCTGGGGCATCGCCGTCGCGGTCTTCATGTCCTTGGCCGCCATGCTCGCCTTCAATTACAATTTTCTGCCGCCCGTAGGCCGCTTCACCGTCGCCGACCCGCAAAATTGGGTAGCGCTCTTCGCTTTTCTGGTCGTCTCGGTCTTGGCCAGCCATTTGTCGTCGCGCGCCCGCCAGAAAGCCGAAGACGCCTCCCTCCGCCGCCGCGAAATAGAAAAATTGTATTCCTTCAGCCAGGGCTTGCTGGAATCAGGCAACGTCATTCAATTACTTAACCGTATCCCCACCCAGATTGTGAATATTTTCGAAGTCGGCGCCGCCGCGCTGCTGCTCGCCGAAAAGCAGAAGGTCTACCGCAGCGGCCCGGTGATTCCCAAACTCGATATCGAAAGCCTGAAAGCCATTGTCGTTCGCGAAGAGCCGCTCGTCGATGTTCCCAACAGCATCTCCTTCGTGCCGCTGCGCCTCGGTGTGCGTCCCATCGGCAGCCTCGGAATTTCCGGCACGATTCTGTCGCGCCAGACTCTCGAAGCCATTGCCACCCTGATCGCCGTGGCCATTGAACGCGCCCGCGCTATCGAACAGCTCGGCTTGACCGAAGCCGCCCGTGAAAGCGAACGCCTGCGCACCGCGCTGCTTGATTCCGTCACCCACGCCCTGCGCACTCCGCTCACTTCGATTAAAGCGTCGGTAACCAATTTGCTCTCGAACCAGGCGCTGACCAATCAGCAGCGCCAGGAAATGCTGGTCATCATCAACGAAGAATCCGACCGCCTGAATCGCCTGGTCGGTGAAGCCGGCGAAATGGCCCGCCTCGATGCCGGCCAGGTCGAGCTTCACATCGAAAACCATCCGATTGATGACGTCGTCAACGCTGCGCTAACCCAGTGCAAAGCCTCGCTCGGCACCCGCGAGATTCGGCTGCAAATTCCGCCCGGTCTTCCTCAAGTGCGCGTGGACCTCGGCCGCATCCGCGAAGCCCTGATTCACCTGATCGAGAACGCGAATCAGTATTCTCCCGCCGCCCAACCGATTACAATCACTGCCGAAGCCATTCCCGATTTCGTAGTCATCAGCGTGGCCGATCGCGGCGACGGCATCGACGGTTTGGAGCAAACTCTCATCTTCGAAAAATTCTATCGCGGCAAAGATCAGCGTTACACCGTGCAGGGCACTGGCATGGGCCTGCCCATCGCCAAAGCCATCATCGAAGCCCACGGCGGCGCCATCAGCTTGACCAGCCAACGCGGCCAAGGTTCCGTTTTTTCTTTCACACTTCCTATCGATCGCAGCCGCAATTAAAAAATGTCCGACCAAACCATTCTCATCGTCGACGACGAGCCGCAAATCCGCCGCGTGATGCTCACCACGCTCACCTCGCACGGATATTCCGTGGTCGAAGCCAAATCCGGCGAAGAAGCGCTCGACCTGATCCGCTCCGAGCGTTTGGATTTGATCATCCTCGACGTAAATCTTCCCGGCATGTCGGGCCTCGAAACCTGCCGCGAAATCCGCGCGACCAGCGACGTCCCCATCATCATGCTCACCGTCCGCAACAGCGAACGCGACAAGGTCCAAGCCCTCGATGCCGGCGCCGATGATTACGTGGTCAAACCTTTTGGTGTGGAAGAATTGATGGCGCGCATACGTGCCGCACTGCGTCGAGCCAACCCCGGCGACGCGCTCCCCGCCTTCGTTTCCGAAGACCTCACCATCGATTTCGAAAAGCGTGCCGTAACAGTCCGTGGCAATGCCGTGAAACTCACGCCCAAAGAGTTCGAGCTGCTCCGCCAGTTGGTTGCGAATGCGGGCAAATCGCAAGCGCATCGCCGTCTATTACAAGCCGTCTGGGGCCCCGACTACGGCGACGAAACCGAATATCTCCGAGTCTTCATCAACCAATTGCGCAAGAAAATCGAACCCGACCCGCAGCACCCTCAATACCTTCACACCGAACCCTGGATCGGCTACCGTTTCGAAGCGCCCGCCTCAAAATCACGCGCACCGCGCTCAACGAAGTAGACGCTTACCGCAGCGGATGCATCGCGTTCAATTCCAAGTTGAGCTCCAGCACGTTGACCCGTGGCTCGCCCAAAAATCCAAGCTGCCGCCCCCGAGTATGCCGCGCCACAATCATTCGAACCTCAGCTTCGGTCATCCCGCGCTCTTTCGCCACGCGCGGCACTTGAAATTCCGCCGCGGCCGGAGAAATGTGCGGGTCCAGGCCGGATGCCGAAGTCGTCACCAAATCCGCCGGAATCCCCGCGCCCGGATTGTCCGCGTGCGCGCGCTCCACATCGCCTCTCACCCGCGTAATCAACGCCGAATTCGTCGGCCCCAGGTTTGAAGCGCCCCCGCCCGCAGCGTCCGGGTCATAACCAGCCGCACCCGCCGCCGACGGCCGCGGCCGAAAATATCCCGGCGAACTGAACGGCTGCCCGATCAACGTCGATCCAATTTGCGTCCCGCCCGAGGTGATCAACGTCCCATTCGCCTGCCGCGGAAAAATCCATTGCGCCAGCACGGTAACCACCAGCGGATAAATAATTCCGCACAAGACCGTCGTCGCCACCGTCATCCAGATCGAAATAAGAAAATTCCGTTTCATCTTCGTCCCCAGGAGTCCTTAAGCCAACCCGATATGCGTAATCAGCACATCGATGATCTTGATTCCAATGAACGGCGCGATAATTCCGCCCAAGCCGTAAACCAGCAGATTCCGCCGCAGCAAAGCCTCCGCGCCCAAGGGCCGGTATTTCACGCCCCGCAAAGCCAACGGCACCAGCGCAATGATGATCAGCGCATTGAAAATCACTGCCGAAAGAATCGCCGACTCCGGCGTCTTCAAATTCATCACGTTCAGCACGCCCAGCTGCGGCAACGCCGCCGCGAACATCGCCGGAATAATCGCAAAATATTTCGCCACATCGTTCGCCACTGAAAAAGTGGTCAGTGCGCCGCGCGTGATCAGCAACTGCTTGCCGATTTCAACGATCTCGATCAGCTTGGTGGGATTCGAATCCAGGTCCACCATGTTTCCCGCTTCTTTTGCCGCCTGCGTCCCGGCATTCATCGCCACGCCCACGTCTGCTTGCGCCAGCGCCGGAGCATCATTCGTCCCGTCGCCAGTCATCGCCACCAATTTCCCCTTTGCTTGCTCGCTGCGAATCAGCGCCAATTTATCTTCCGGCCGCGCTTCGGCCAGAAAATCATCGAGTCCCGCTTCGCGCGCAATCGCCGCCGCGGTCAATGGATTGTCGCCCGTAATCATCACCGTGCGGATTCCCATCGTGCGCAAATGCTCGAATCGCTCACGCATCCCGCCTTTGACGATGTCTTTCAAATGCACCACACCCAGGGCCCGATTATCTTCGGCTACCAGTAACGGAGTAGCTCCCGAATTCGCCACCCGCTCGATCGCTTCTTTGATTTCTGGAGGAATCGTTCCGCCCGCATCCTTTACGTACTTGATAATCGCGTCTGGCGCGCCCTTGCGAATCTTGCGCCCATCCATGTCGACGCCAGACATTCGCGTCATCGCTGAAAATGGAATAAAAGTCGCCGCCGCAGCCCCCAGCTCGCGACCGCGCAATCCGTATTTTTCCTTGGCCAGCACCACGATCGAACGCCCTTCAGGCGTTTCGTCGGCCAGCGAAGCGAGTTGTGCCGCATCAGCCAGCTCTGCGTCCGTCACTCCAGGCGCCGGAATAAATTCCGTCGCGTGGCGATTACCCAAAGTAATCGTTCCAGTCTTATCCAGCAGCAGAGTGTCCACGTCCCCCGCGGCTTCCACCGCGCGTCCCGACATCGCCAGCACGTTCTTCTGCAGCACGCGATCCATCCCCGCAATGCCGATCGCCGAAAGCAATCCTCCGATCGTCGTGGGAATCAGGCACACCAGCAGCGCCACCAGCACGAATATCGACTGCGGCGCGCCCGAATAAATCGCCATTGGCTGCAGCGAAGTCACCGCCAGCAGAAAAATAATCGTCAGACCCGCCAGCAAAATATTCAGCGCCACTTCGTTCGGCGTTTTCTGTCGCGAAGCGCCTTCCACCAGCTTGATCATCCGGTCCAGAAACGTTTCACCGGGATTCGACGTGATGCGCACCTTGATCTCGTCAGACAACACCCGCGTTCCGCCGGTCACCGCCGAACGGTCACCGCCCGATTCCCGAATCACCGGCGCGGATTCTCCGGTGATCGCCGATTCGTCCACCGACGCCACGCCTTCGATCACCTCTCCGTCGCCAGGAATGAATTCCATCGCCGCTACCATCACCACGTCGCCTAAGCGCAATTGCGAACCGGGGACCGACTCAATCGATCCGTCGGCGCGCACGCGTCGCGCGATCGTCTCCGACCGCGCGCGCCGCAACGCCTCGGCCTGCGCTTTTCCGCGCCCTTCGGCCATCGCTTCGGCGAAATTCGCAAACAGCACCGTGAACCACAACCAAATGGTGATCTGCAGCGAGAAACCAAAACCGGCACTGTGCTGGAAAACTCCGCGCACCAGATCAATCGACGTCAGAACTGCTCCGACTTCGACCACGAACATCACCGGATTCTTCGCCAGCGTTCGCGGGCTCAACTTCACCAGCGAAGACCACAACGCCGGCACCACAATGTCCTGGCCCCATCGGGATTTCTCGCGCGTACCGCTTTTCGTTTGGGTGACCATAAATTCCTAAAACACCTTTCCTGCGTGCATCAGCAGGTGCTCGAGAATCGCCCCGAGACTAAGTGCAGGGAAAAACGTGAGTGCGCTGACGATCAGCACCACGAATACCAGCAGGGAACTGAACAGCGCGGTCGTCACCGGAAAGGTGCCGGCCGATTCCGGCACGAATTTCTTCCGTGCCAAGCTGCCCGCGATGGCCAGGATCGGTATCACCGCGAAGAAGCGCCCGAAAAGCGTCGCCAGGCCGATCGTGGTGTTGTACCAAAGAGTGTTGGCATTGAACCCGGCGAACGCCGATCCGTTATTCCCGGTTCCCGAGGTATACGCATACAAGACTTGAGACAAACCGTGCGGCCCCGGATTCGAAATCGAAGGCGTCCCGAATTTCGCCGATACCACCGAGATCGCCGTAAACGTCAGAATCACCAGCGGAAAAATCAGCACCGAAAGCATCGCCATCTTTACGTCGTACGCTTCAATCTTCTTTCCCAGATATTCCGGCGTGCGTCCGACCATCAGCCCCGCGATGAACACCGAGAGAATCACGAAGACGATCATCCCGTAGAGTCCCGAGCCAACTCCGCCGAACACCACTTCACCGAGCATAATGTTTACCAGCGGCACCATCCCGCCCAGCGGCGTGAACGAATCGTGCATCGAGTTCACTGCGCCGCAACTGGCATCCGTCGTCACCGTGGCGTATAAAGCCGAATTGGCGATCCCGAACCGGACTTCCTTGCCTTCCATATTTCCGCCAGACTGCTGCGCGCTGGCCTTCTGATCCACGCCCTGCAACAGGAGATTTCCGCGAGCCTCCGCCGCGTATGCTCCAACCACTCCGGCGGCAAACAGCACCGCCATGGCGCCCCAGACGGCCCATCCGTGCCGCTGCGACCCCGTCATGCGTCCCAATGTGTAGGTAAGGCCGGCAGGAATCGCGAAAATCAAAATCAACTGCAGGAAATTCGTCAGCGGTGTCGGATTCTCATAAGGGTGCGCGCTATTCGCGTTGAAAAAACCGCCGCCATTCGTTCCAAAAATCTTGATGGCCTCCTGCGAAGCCACCGGGCCCTGCGGGATTACCTGCTCCTTCACCACCAGCGTCGTCGTTTTTCCGTCCGCCCCGGTGGTCTGCACCGTTTGCGCGTCGACCATCTCGGTGGTCACGTAGGGCTTCAGGTTTTGAATCATCCCCTGCGATACGAACACCAGCGATATCACCAAACAGGCAGGCAGCAGCACCCACAGCAAAGTGCGCGTCATATCCACCCAGAAATTTCCGATGGTCTCCTGCTCTCGCCGCGCGATTCCGCGAATCACCGCGATCGCCAGGGCGATGCCCACCGCGGCGGACGTGAAGTTGTGATAAGCCAGGCCCGCCATCTGGGTGAAATAACTCATCGTGGTTTCCGGAACGTAGGCTTGCCAGTTGGTGTTGGTGGTGAACGACGCGGCGGTATTGAACGCCAGGTCGGTGGCGACGGCTCCCAGCTTTTGCGGGTTCCAGGGCAGCCACTGCTGCAAGCGCTCGATCGCGTACAGCGCCACCATCGGGACCATGCTGAAGCACAACATCGCCAAAGCGTATTCCGTCCAGCGCATCTCGCGCTTCTCATCCACGCCGGTTATTTTGTACAGCAACCGTTCGATGGGCCGCAGCACCGGATCAAGAAACGTCCGCTTGCGGTCGTACACCCGAGTCATGAAAAGCCCGAGCGGCTTCGTCACCAGGAACACCGCCGCAAAGAAAACAAAAATCTGGAACCAGCCATTTGCGGTCATCGTCGCTAGAACCTTTCCGGCCAAAGCAGCGCCGCGAACAAATAACCCAGAATCAAAACGCAGACTCCCAACAAGAAAATATTTCCAACCATTTCGTCTCCCTACTTCAAGCGATCGCAACCGCGAACGTAAGCCATCGCCACCAGAAAAAATCCAATCGTCACCAAAATAAAAACGACATCCTGCATGTCAGTGTTCTCCGAACCCCGCTTCGCTATCAGGTCTGTAGCAGAACAATTCGCGACTAACGAAACTAGCCAACCACCCAATTGAGCAGCCCAATTTCCGCAAAAACTCCCAACAAGCCACCCAATGCGACGCCCACCTGAATCAAAGTTTCTTTGCGCGCGCTGTTGAGGATTTTCGCAGCTACGGTCGTTCTCGCGCGGTCTGGCTCGTTGCCAGCTGCGGAGTCAATTGCCAAAAAGTGATCGTGCAATCGTTGCTCGCACGATCGAAAGCGCTGGTGCTCCCGGTACAACTGCAAAAATACGTAGCCATAAAATCCCAGAACCAAAAGGCCGCCCACCGCGATCCCAATTACGGCAAGCATCTTCGCCCTCCTTACACCCTCAACCGCGGTGAAACCTGGCGTTGCGCTCAGAGGTATACGGTACCGATTCACCCATCAAGAACTCATAAAGCACGCATAAGGATTTCGTCATGTATTACAGGCCACTCCCCGGCTGGTGCGCAGCTTCGCCGCGCTCCTAGAAAAAGAAAATCGCGTCGCCGGCGAACGTCAGCTGATTCTTCTTCGTCCCCGGGCAGCCTTCCGGCAGACAAGGCGAATCGAATGCCGGCCGGTCGTAGGAGTGGTCATAGCGGAGCTCCGGCCGGAGAACAATCGTGGTCCCGATCCAATGCCCCCAGCCGATCAGATGTTCGGAATATTGGGTCTTCGTTCCGGTTCGTTGCCCCTTGCTGTCGTTCACATACTCGTTTCGGATCGAGATGTAATTTTTCCCCTTCAGTTCCTTCTCCACGTAATTCAAGGCTGCCCACTCCGGCGCATAGCAGGTCAGTTGCGTCGTGGTGTTGCAATACGCTCCGTTCGCGCCCACTTCCAAAAGCGGCGCAGCGGCCGCATTGCGCACATTGGGAACATCCTTCTCCCACATGTACCAGGCTTCGGTATCCGTATGCAGCGACGGATGATTTCGGAATTTGTGGTACCAGGTCAGGTAAAACGAATTCAGGTTGTTGTACGCATATTTGCCGTCGTTCAGCGCGTTAATCATCGGATACAAGCTGTCGTTGCCATCGTTCCACAGGTACTCAAATCCAAAATTCACAGTCGGCTTGGCGTCTTTGGTGTTCCACGGCGGCGTTTCGCACCCCGCGGAAATCCCGGCCTGCACCAGCCACTGATCGCTCACCTTCAACGTCCCGTTGATCCCGGTCTGCGTGTAGCAATCCGCCGTGTACAGCAGGGAATGGCTGTAGGTGTAATTGTTCGGCGCCAGCTGCGCCTCAATATCCGGCAGCGAAATGTATCGTCCGACTCGAATGTCCAGCCCTTCGGCCACTTGCCCCCAATACAGATCCGCATAAAACATGACCGGGTCGTATCCGTATTCGAGATTCTTGCCCAGCAGTTGATTGCTAAAAATTCCCTTGGCCGTCGTGAAGCGGTAGTCCAGTCCGTACAGGCTCGCGAAACGAAATCCCCAGTCGAAGTGATCCTTCTGCACGGTGTCCGGCTGGCGTTCGATATACAAAACTTCCTGGTCCGGCTGAATCGAATTCGAAACCTCGTCGTAGGCTACCGGATAATTCGCGTAACGGCTTTTGTCCGAGGTGCTGACGTTGAATCCCGCATCCAGCCAGCCATAAATCTGGATTCCGCTGCGCTTCCACGCGTCGCCGTGTGGACCGCCCCAGATCGCTTGCATCAGCGGGCCGGACTGCGTCCACGGAGTTCCAATGGTCGGCGATCCTCCATAAGGCCAATCCGAAAAAGGAAATGGAGGATTGGTCACCGGAGCGGGAAGGCCGCGCCGCGCGGGAGCGGGTTCGCTCCCACTCGCGCTTGCCGACGGCGGAAACCAATCCTGCTTGTAGGCATTTACGAGTCGCGAAAAGAAATTTCCCTGCGCCGCGTTCGTCCCGCCGCCTGAATTCGTCGTGCCGGAGACGACCGCGGTTGATGCTGCGGAACCAGCCTGTGAACCTCCCGCAGGTTGTTCTTGACCGCTCACCAGACGCGGAACAAGAATCGCCACCACCACCATCACCGACCGCAACCCACATCTTCTTCTCTGTGCCATTGGCTCCGGTCGACGTTGTTGTCGCGATTTTAAAATTTGACCATGATCGACAAATCGATGAACGACTCGTCCTTGCGAAGGTCCGGGAACCAGACGTTGCTCGCGCCGCCGCACGCAGTTTGCGCCGGCCCCAGGCTCGTTTGCCCAGATGACGCTCCATTGCTGCAGACGAAATCTCCGGGCGCGCCATTGTTTCCGCCGGGCGGCGTGATCCCACCCGGGCCCGACCAGTACGGCACGTTTGCGTGGCGGTAGTCGTACTCCGCGCGGAACGTGATGTATTGCTTTGGCATGTAGTCGAACGTGATCGACGAGTCCCATGCTTTGAATGGATCCCCAGGATTTCCGGTGAAGTACGGAGCGCTGGATGCAGCCGTCACCGCCGTCGCTCCATTGATCGGCGGCACCAGTACCAGGTAGCGTCCAGGATTGTTGATCTTCCCGCCGCCCAAAGTCAGTCCAAACAAATCGTGGTGGAACCACATCCGGTTGTAGAGCATGAATCCGATGAAGCTTTGCTTGGGACCGCCCCGATGATCCCCGGTGCAACTTACTCCGCCACCGAATTCGCAACCGAGATCGCCAGTCAACGAAAACGCCATCTTGTCCACATTTCTGTCCGGGTTATCGAAATATTTAATCTCGACGCTGTTGTCGGTGTGAATGCGTTCGCGGTGCGGAACAAACAGGTCGTCCTGACCCAGGCCATAGTTGTTCGAAATAATGTTGATCCACGGTTTGGGAGTCCACTTCAATTGCCCGCCAAGTCCGGGACGATGGTTGGCCGAGGCGTAGGATTGCCAGCCATTGATGAACCACGGTTCAATTTTCAAATGTGCGGTAGGGAAGATCTGCACCCGCACGCCTTCGAAGAACCAGGGCGTGTTCGATGAAACATACGACGGCTGGTAGGCCCAATTGTCGAAATTGTAGTAACTGAACAGCCCGATGTAGGACAAAAAGATTCCAGCATCCACATTCACGCCGTGCAGCACGTCGAAGTGATATCCGCCGTACGCTTCCGACAAATAACGGTACGCGCTGACCAGATCCCATTGACCGTGCGCTACGCTCGGGTCGTTTCGCGGCGTCGTCGCCGAATACATCCCGAACTGGGTCATGAAGCGCGCCCGAACATTGTCGTAATGAAAGTCGCCGCCGATGCCGAGCTGCTCCAGCTGCACCTCACTCGTTCGAAAAAGTTCGCTGGATCCGCTGATCGTGTGATCGGTCGGATGATTGAAATCGGACACGTAATTAACGTCCGCGCGAATCTCGGGAGTGAAGAACTTAGAGTCCCAATAAATGTCCTTGGTCCGCGGATTTCCGTTCAGCCAAGTCCAGTCCGCATCCGAGAAGGGCTCGATTTTCTTTGGTGTAGTGTCGGCTGTAGCCATGGCCGCAGACGCGACCTCGCTCGCTGCACTAGGCGCGCTTTGCGCCGTTGCCGTGGGAGCGGCCGGAGCAGCAGGAGCCGACGCCGATGCGTTCGCGATTGCGGCTGTCCCTGCTGTTCCGTTCGCCGCCGGAGTTTCCTTCGCGTTGACGATCTTCAATTCCGCTTCCAACTCATCGATGCGCTTGCGCATGGCATCGAGTTCTTTCACGATTTCGGCGGACACTTGCTGGCTGGTCGATGTTGCTTGTTGTGCCGCAGGGGCTCCGCTGCCCTCACTTCCCGAAGGGTTCTGGCCGCGGGCCATCCACGGAAACATCATTACCGTTGCCGCCGCAATCGCAGCCCGCAAGGGCCGCACTCTTGGTCTGGTCATTGGGATTTACCTCTTTCGCTTTGATACCTGGCTGCAGTTCTCGGGTGTATTTTCGATTGTGAAAATCTCGATCGCATGGGAATGATCGTTGAGAAAGATTACGAAGTCCCCATCAGGAACCCGTAAGCGATTCGTAAGGAATTTGTAAAGGAGGCGCGTGACTATCGAGTTGCGCGGACGTCGTCGGGGGCCTTCGGCGAGGAAAATATTCCCGCGAATCCAATGACCACGAGGATCAGCAGGATGGGATCGATGGGATGGCGGTAACGCAGCGAAGGATGAGTGGCGTAGTAGATCAGGGGATAGACCAGCGGAGATCCGGCCAGCGGCACGAGGTAGATGCTTCGCTTGCGAATGAGCGTCACCATCCCGGCTAGGGTACCCAGGCCTACCAGCAAATTCGTAACAAGCACCACTCGGAGTAGAATCGTCTCGGCTTCCTGAAAGCCTTGCACGGGAGTTTCGGATCCGGTCCACGTTGCGACAAATCTTCGCCACCACAAAGCGCCTTCAAGGCGCGGATGCGTGCGAATAAATGTCGTGGCGATCTGCCATTTCTCGGCCATGTAGCCCGTTTCGCCGAGATGAATGTATTTGCGCAGTTCTTCGCGTTGCGGATCAGCAGGCGGGACCGTTTGCGAATTAGGATCAAAACTTTCGTTATTGCCGGCCCACAATTCCAATGGAAAGTTCGAGCGCAGCGGAATCAATTTATGGAAAGTGACGTAGTTGCGGATGCTCCAGGGCACGCAGCACAAAATTGCAATGCCCAACGCGAGCGCCGGTCTGCTCAACGGAATTCGGCGTTGGCGCAGCGCGCGATAAGCTGCCCACCCCAGCAACACCGGCAGCATAGATCCCAGCGCGGGATTGGTCATCAACGCGAATCCCCACAACGCACCGTACAAAACCCAGGGACGCCACCGGGAAGACGCTTCGGCCAGTTCCAACGTGGCCCACAACAGCAACGCCATCAACAGCGCTGAAAGCGAAGTGTCCCAAATCCATTCGTAGGGAATGAGAATCGCGTTAGGAAAAACAGCCCACAGCCAAGCCGCGCCATATCCAACCTCGCAACTCGCCACTTTTTTGCCGATGTGATAAATCGGAATGCAGGTTGCCGCCGAGAAAATAACATTCAGCGTCACCGCGGCGTAAAAAGCGTGCGGAGTGTGAATGCCGAAAATTCGGTACACAATGGCAACAATCCACGGGTAAATCGGCGTGAGCCACGCCGTCGGCCCCGTTTCCTGCCACCACGGCGAGCTGAAGCCGTGGCCTTTGACCAGCGAGAACGCGATATTCCCGGCCTCATTCAGAAACGGCACCAGCCCGCGCAAGTTCGCCGGCATCTGGCGCGCCTGGTCGATCGCAAACGCGATGCGAATGGCGAGGCTCACCGCAATAATGGCGGGCAGGTTCGTCGCGATGGCTGAAAATCGGCGTATCATTTTTTC
The DNA here is from genome assembly GCA_963711325.1 of uncultured Acidobacteriota bacterium. Classification (GTDB taxonomy): domain Bacteria; phylum Acidobacteriota; class Terriglobia; order Acidiferrales; family UBA7541; genus Palsa-295. The sequence goes on from CAVQDR010000004.1 coordinate 543,730, forward strand.
GCGCATAACATCTAATCTAGTAGTTATGGCTGATGCTCATAAGGTCGTTATTCTCGGCGGCGGTTTTGGCGGCCTCACCGCGGCGTTGAAACTCAAACACGCGCCTGTCGAAGTCACGCTGATCGACCGCTGCAATTATCACCTGTTCCAGCCTTTGCTTTACCAAGTGGCTACCGGCTCGCTGTCGCCGGCCAACGTCGCCGGTCCGCTGCGGCAAATTCTGCACAAACAAAAAAACACGAAGGTGCTGCTGGGTGAAGCGGTCGGGATCGATACCGGCAATCGTCAGGTGATTCTCAGCGACGGAAAAATTCCGTACGACACGCTGATCGTGGCGACTGGCTCCTCGCATCAATATTTTGGGCATGATGAGTGGGAGAAATTTGCTCCCGGGCTGAAGAATTTAAATGATGCCACCGCGATGCGCGGGCGCATTCTGCTGGCCTTCGAAGCGGCCGAACGCGAAACCGATCCCGAAAAACTGAAGGCCTGGATGACCTTCGTGATCGTCGGCGCCGGGCCTACCGGAGCCGAGCTGGCCGGCGCGCTGGGCGAGATCGCGCACGACACGCTGAAGCACGATTTCCGCGACATCGATCCCTCGAAAACCCAAATCATTCTGGTCGAGGGAACCGACCGCCCGCTGCCATCGTACCCGCCGAAGCTCTCCGAAGCGGCACGCAAGATGCTGAACGACCTGGGTGTGACGGTGCGCACCGGCGCCATGGTGATCGGAATCGACGCCGAGGGCGTGACCATCAAAGAGGGAGAGAAAACCGAAAAAATTCCGACGCGCACGGTGTTGTGGGCCGCGGGAGTCTTGGCGTCGCCGCTGGGAAAAATTCTGGGGGAGATGGTCGGGGCGCCGCTGGACAAGGCCAGCCGAGTCGTCGTCGAGCCAGATATGACCGTGGTGGGGCATCCGGAGATTTTTGTCATTGGCGATTTAGCGAATTTCAGTCATCAGACCGGTCAACCCCTGCCCGGAGTGGCGCAGCCGGCGATCCAGCAGGGTGACTACGTGGCCAATGTGATTATTAATCGCTTTCGCGGGAGAAAAACGAAACCGTTTCATTATTTTGACAAAGGAAATCTGGCGACGATCGGCCGGTTCGCGGCGGTCGCCGATTTGAACTTTCTGCAACTCTCCGGCTGGCCGGCCTGGTTCATTTGGATTTTTATTCACCTGCTGTACATCATTCAATTTCAGAACCGCCTGCTGGTCATGACCCAGTGGGCCTGGCTGTATCTGACCTACGACCGTTCGGCGCGGCTGATCACCGGAAAAAGTCCGCTGCCACTCGATTTGTAAATTAGCCGACATTATTGCGTGCCGGCATACGCCCGGCGCGGATGGCCTTCACCAGCAAAGCGTGATCCCGTTCGGTTTGGTCCGCGTACGCAGTGGCAAATTCAGCGATCGCCTCGTCGAATGCTTCTCCTTTTCCCATGTATCCGCCGAGTTCAGCGGCGTCTCCGGTGCGGGCGTGAGCCCGCGCCAAAGTCCATCCACAAATTTCTATATATTCGAGCCATTCCTCTTTAGCCATGGTGGTCAGATCCAATTTCATTTTCATGTCGCGGAGCTGGCGGAAATAATAATGGTGGCCGCGGTCATCGCGGGCCCAGCCCAGGAAAACATCGCTGGCGGCCTGCAACATGCGCTGCCCGGTGACGACTCGTTCGCCCTGATTTTTGTAGCGGCTGGTTCCGGCGTAAGGATCGAGCGCGGAGGGCAGAGCCTGCTTCAGCTGGATGAAGAGCGGATCGTCGTCGCCGGCCATGAGCAGAGCCACATCACAGCGGGTGCCAACGCTGCCGACGCCCACCACTTTTCGGGCGATGTCGATGACATGGTAACGGTCCAGAATCACGCGGCGCTCTTCGGGGAGCGTCGAGCGATAACGCAAAAACAGATCGCGCACGCGGATGCCAATTTTGCCGATGTCATGCGGGTGATAGACCAGTGGAGGATTGTCGACGAACCGGCGCTTTCCATTTTTTTCGTGCGTCAGTTTAGGAAAGATGCGCATATCGGTTTGCAGCGCCGCATTGTCGAGCACCTTCTGCCAGTATTTTTCGCTTCCGGAGGTTCGCGCTTCCTTGGTCAGCAAATCGGCGTCGAGATGGGAATACCAGGCGTCCAGGGCGCGCATCTGCGCGTATTCGCGCATGTGGATGCGATAGGAAGCGACCAGGGCTTGCGCGGCGTCCCCGCACTGGCGGTCTTTCAATCCTGACTCACGGCCCGAAAGCACGACGCTCGCCGCCAGCCTTTTCAGGTCCCATTCCCACGGGCCCCGCAAAGTTTCGTCGAAATCGTTGATGTCGAAAACCATACGGCGTTCGGGAGAGCCGTAACCGCCAAAATTCATCAGGTGGCAATCGCCACAGAGTTGGGCGTACAAGCCGGTGCACGGAGTGGTGGCCAGATCGGCGGCCATGATGGAGGCGGCGCCGCGGAAAAAGGCGAACGGTGATTTGCGCATCCGGCCGTAACGAATTGGCAACAGGTTTTCGATTCGTCCTTCGTTGGACTGGCGGAGCAATTCGATGGGATTTTCGCGTTTGGGTCCGGGTGCCCATTTGGCGTGCGAAGCGCGCGATATTTTTTCGCGCAAGGCCTTGCCCGCTTCCATTCGTTCTTCCACGCAGGGGCCGAAGGCGCGGATTTCCGATTTTGAATTTCCGGTCAATTTGCGCCCGGCGCGAACGGAGGTGTTCTTGATTTTGGTATTCATCGGCTGTTGTCCTGGCGAAGGAGAGTGTCGAGGCACAAAGTAGCACAGAGGCGGCGGTGGCGTCTCAGCAGGGACGGGTGAGAGGAGGGGACACGAAAGAAGTCCAAGGTAGGAGCGGAGAACTGCCCAAAAGTGACGATTAGAACGGAGCGCGGTTGTTTGTTTTCAGTCATTTGGATGGTGTTTCTAATCGCGCTAGAAAGTGTCGATTAGAAATTTGGGTGTGTTGGGCGGCGCAAAGGGAGTTTGCGAGGCATATTCTGATAGCCCGATCTGACAGGGTAGAAAAGGTACCAAAATAGGGCCGATTAGAAAACATCTCGATCCTTTGTTTTGTGTGGGTTGCGGTGATTTCTAATCGCAGAAAGTGCGATTAGAAAATGTGGGTCGCGTGCGGAGTCGAGCGTGGAGTTGGCTGAAGCCCAGCCTTGGATCATCGGTCCCCCTGCCAGTGCGGCCGTTAGTTCGCCCGCACGAATTGGCGATGCATGATAACACGGAGGGCATAGAGCACATAAGTACACACCGAAAAAGGTAAAACGCCCTGCGCCTCCAGTGGCGACTCCGCTCGCCAGCTCCTCGCTCCGGGTGATGGCCGGGCAAGAAGGAGATCCTTCGTCGCAAGAGGCGCTCCTCTGGATGACGGCCAACGACGGTTTGGGCGGTAGAACTGGGCGGCTAGGAGAAGCGGTCGATTTGATGCTGAGGCGACAAAGGGCCGGCGGTTTCTGAAGGTCGCCACTACGAAAGCGGTTTGGACGCAGTGCTTCGATTTGAGCACGCGCGACGTGTAAGCGCATATTACAATCGTCCGCAACCGGTCCTGGGGCGGGCTCTTATGAAAAGCACGGAGAAAATTGTACTGACGTCGCTGCTGCTGCTGCTGATTGTGGCGCTGGGGGCGATTTTATTTACGCATGACTGGGCGGATTCGCCGCGGCGGTTGCATGTGGATATGGTGCATGCGGTGCGGCAGGACCGGCTGGTGGATACGCGGGCGCTGGAGACGGCGCAGCAACTGGCTCCTTTGGCGGTGACGCACTGGGAGCAGGAGTACGCGCAGGAGGCGTTGCGGCTGGCGGACCGGTCGGTGGATTTGGCGTTCGCTTCGGCGCTGGCGGATGCCAAGGAAAACCCGCCGGCCGAGACTCCCGAGACGCGCGCGCTGACGGACCGGCTGCAAATTTTGGAGACGCGGGTAGCAGCGGAAACGGCGCAGGTGGCGCAGTTGACCGCGAAGCTGGCCAAGGTTCCGGAAAACCAGAAGGATGCGGTGAAGGGAGACCTGGATTTAACGACCGCGCAATTGGCTTTGGACCAGGATGAAGTGGACGACGCGCACCAGGACTTGACGCGCGCGGGCGGCGATACCCAGGCGCTGATTCAGAAAGAGCTCGACGAGCACAACGCTTCGGAAAGCCATACCAGCAAGCCGGCGCAAGGGGACGCGTCCAACTCGCCGGAGGCTTCGAGTTCCAAGAGCCTGGTGGCGCAGGTGCGCGCGATATTTTCGCTGCGAGCCAAGATCAGCCTGCTGGAACAGGCGCGGCAAAACGCGTTAGACCGGGCTGCGACGGATTCGACGGCGCATGAAGCGCTGGAAAAAAATCTGGATCAAGAAAAGCAGCAAAAGAAGATCGTGCGGGTGCGGATGCACCTGAAGCCAAAAAACGGCGAGGCGAAGTCGGTTGAGGCGAAAACGGGCAGCGCTCCCTCGTCGTCGAAACCGGCAACGACACCAACTCCGGCCGCGGCGCACGATACGGCGACGGAAACGGTGGCTTCGGCTTCAACGGCGGCGCCCGCGGGCACTCCGGTGGATGCGCAAGGCGCGCCGATTTCGCAGCTGAATTTTTTGCAGCATCTGGGCGTGGATCAGCGCGACCTGGCCTCCTACGACAAGCGAATTCAGGACGAGCAGTCTTTGGCCACGGTCTACGCCAACTGGCTGACGCTGGCGCAGGCCAAGCGCAACGCGCACATCCATGGCGTTTTCATTTCTCTGGTGTGGATCATCGTCATTGCACTTTTCATTTTCGTCGCCAATTTGTGGATCCAGAAATTTGTAGCCGATCTTTCCATCGACCGGCGGCAACTGCAGGCGATTCGCGCGGTGATTTTGTTCGCGGTGCAGGCGATTGGGATCGTGCTGATCCTGCTGGTGATTTTCGGAGTCCCCAGTAATTTCGCGACGCTGGCCGCGTTGGCCGGAGCGGGCATCACCGTGGCAATGAAAGATTTCATCGTGGGATTTTTTGGCTGGTTCATTTTGATGGGCCCGAATGGAGTGAAGCCGGGCGACTGGGTGGAAATTAATGGCGTCGGCGGGGAAGTGGTTTCGGTGGGGCTGCTGCATACCGTGATTCTGGAAACCGGCAGCTGGGCCGACGCGGGACATCCCACTGGACGCAAAGTCACATTCGTGAACAGCTACGCGATCGAAGGGCACTATTTCAATTTCTCGACTTCGGGCCAGTGGCTATGGGACGAGATTCAGGTGCAAGTGCCGGCGGACAAGGATCCGTACCGGGTGGCGGAAGATATTCAGAAACTGGCTGCGGACGAAACCGGTCCGAACGCGAAAGTGGCGGAAGAGGAATGGGAGAAAGTCACGACCGGAGATTCCAAGAAATCATTTTCCGCCGCTCCTTCGATGAGCGTGCGGCCTACCGGGTCTGGTGTGGATGTTCGGGTGCGGTACCTGACGCGGGCGAATGAGCGGCACGAGGTTAGAGCGAAATTGTACCGCGCAGTTTTGGATTTGATGCATGCGGCCAAAGGCCCCGAAGCCTCGGCGGCGAAACCTGCCACCTAGATTTCATGCGTTTCAAAATCTGAATCCATTTGGTACCGCGTTGCGGACGATTCCACATCTGTTGGGTCAGCCGGGGACGGTCGTGGCGCATCGGTTAGAGGCCCAGGAAAAAATGGAAGCTGCAGTAGCCGAGCAGGATGCCAATGGCCGACCCGGCCAGAACGTCGCTGAGAAAGTGCATGCCGAGAATCATGCGCGACGAAGCGATTAGAATCGCGACGATCAGCAGGACGATTTGCAGCTCGGGGTAAAACAATCCCACCGACACGGCTATCGCAAACGAAGTGATGGAATGGCCCGACGGAAATGAATAGCGGTCGGGCGGGAGAATGGTGGACCAGCAGTGGGCCTCGATCTCGCAGGGCCGCTTGCGGCGGCTGGCCTGCTTTAGAGTGCGAAACAGGAAAATGCCGATGGCGGAAGCCAGGGTGGCCGAGCCGATGGCCAGGAATTTCTGGGGCCCGCCGAAGACCAGAAGGATGGCACCGATGGAATACCAGAGCCAGCCGTCGCCCATGCGGGTGAGCAGAATCATCAGAATGCGAAACCAGCGCGGCGCGCGCCAGCGGTGAATCTTGCGCATCAGGCGGTGATCGTTGGATTGAATCTGGCCCCAGACAGCTTGCCTCATGGTCATAAGAACTCCTCGGCCATCATTTGCGGCTCGGCGAACCAGCGCAGCGGTTTCTTGGTTTCCTGCTGATCCAGAATTTGCGGCGCCCACTGGCGGGCGAACATGCGCTCGCTGCAGTAATTCCAATACGTGAAACCCGGGATGAGAATGGCGAGAGGCGAGAGCAGGCGGGTCCACATGTTCTCGCGCATCATTTCGTAGGCGATGACATAGACGTCGCGGGTCAGTTTGGTGAAGCAGCCGGATTCGCCGGCGACGCGGCCTTGGCCATTGCGAAGGCCCTCGAAGAATTCGTTTTTATCGCGCGCGCCGGGGACTTCGGTGTAGGCGGTCCCGACGGAGGGCAGAGCGTGGGCGTCGCTGCCGCCGATGCCGATTTTGCCCCACTGTTCGGCGAGCTTGGCGGCGTCGGCATTGGCGCGGGCGAGCATGTGGCTGTTCTTGATTTCGACGGCCGGGAAAATAATCTTTGAACCAGAGGAAGTCTTCGAGTTCGCGGCGGCCGGTGACGCTGGAGAAGACGTGATTGATGCTGAAGAAGATGCGCTTTTCAGTGAGGTACATGAGCAGGGCCACGATGTCGCTGCGGCGCTGCAGCAGCTGGACGTGCTGGCGTTCGGTGATGTCGTAGGCGCCGACGTGGATTTCGGTGCCGCTGGGGAGCTTGCAGGTCAGCTCTTCGCTGAGAAAGAAATTCGGCGTGCTGGCGGAGGCGTTCGGAGCCTTCGATGGCATCGTGGTCGGTGAGGGTGAAGAGATTCATGCCGCGTTGGTGGAGGAGGGCGTAAACCTTATCGGGATCGCTGTAACTTTCGCGGCAAAAGCTCCGGACAATGGGGGTCGTGCAGGGTCCGGAGAAGTAGGAGTGAACATGCAGGTCGCATTTCACGAGGACAAATATGCGGGACGAGTATTACCGGGCGGTGACAACGGCGCTAAAGTTCTGAAAAGACTGCTACTTAACTCATTGGCTATCGTTCACAGCTTTTTAACCAAACATTCGCAATGATTGGCGCGCGCGATGCGATTCTCGCGCGCAATGCACAAAATTGAGTTTTGCTTTTTCGACGCCGGCGGCGGCCATCGGGCCGCGGCAACCGCTCTGGATACTTCGATTAAGGCGCAGAAACTTCCCTGGAATATTCAGCTGACCAACCTGCAGGAATTGATGGACGAACTCGATATCCTCAAGAAATACGCGGGGATACGGATCGAGGATCAGTACAACTGGATGCTGCGGAGCGGCTGGACGCTGGGCAGTATTCAGCTGATGAAGATCTTGCAGTTTGCCATACGGATGCGGCACGGCGCCACGGTGAAGTTGCTGGCGAGACATTGGAAAGAGTCGCGGCCGGATCTGCTTGTGTCCTTTGTGCCGCACTTTAACCGGGCGTTGTGCGAGAGTTTTGCGAATGCGATGCCCGGACACCCATTCCTTACGGTACTAACGGACATTGCGGATTATCCGCCGCATTTCTGGATCGAGCCGCGGCAGCAACAATATTTTGTGTGTGGTTCGGAGAAGGCGGTGGCGCAGGCGCGCGGTGCGGGGCACGGCGATGATGCGGCGTTTCGCGCTTCGGGGATGATTTTGAATCCGAGATTTTACGAGCCGCAACATGAGGATCGTGCCGCGGGGAGGGCGCGGCTGGGATTGCGTCCGGATTTGCCTACGGCGCTAGTTTTGTTTGGCGGTTATGGATCGAAGGCGATGATGGAGATCGCGACGAGGTTGGAGGAGTCGAATCTGGAATTGCAGTTCATTTTTATTTGCGGACGGAATGAAGAGTTGGCTTCGGCGTTGCGCGCGCGGAAGACGCGGCTGCCGCAATTTGTGGAAGGGTTTACGGTGAAGGTCGGTAGCTACATGCATCTGGCGGATTTCTTTATTGGCAAGCCGGGGCCGGGCAGCGTGAGCGAAGCAATTCATATGAAGCTGCCGGTGATTGTGGAGTGCAATGCGTGGACTTTACCGCAGGAGCGGTACAACACGACCTGGGTGCTGGAGAAGGAATTGGGGATTGTGCTACGGAGTTTCCGTGAAATTGTGCCGGCGGTGACGAAGATGATCGAGCCGGGGACTTTGGCGCGTTATCGAGCGAATACCGAGGCACTCGACAACCGGGCAGTTTTTGAAATTCCGGGAATGCTGCGGCAGATTATGGAAAAGTCATTGGCCGCGAGCGCTGCTGACTGAAGTTCTGGAGCCAGGCCAGCGCGAAGGAATCAACGCTTCGCTATGCCAGCGAATTCTACCGGGCAGAGGACTACCCGCAGCAATATTTTGAGAAAAAGGGAAATCGTGACTCCCCGCATTTAAGGGTAGCGGGCGAATTCAGATTCAATGCGGGCGCGACGGGCTTTCGGAAACTTCGCGGAAGATGAAGTAGCTGCCGACGCCGGCGACGCCCAAGACGATCAAGTCAAAAACCAAGTGGCGGTGACGGGGAGCAACGATGTCGTTGTCTTTGCCTCCCACACCGGCTGCTTCTTGCGGCTGCGCAGCAGGAGCGGCGGGGTCGAGATCCATGGTGACGCGATAGGATTTTCCGGCGGGGATGGCGTGGAGTTCGCCTTCGTTATCGAGAACCAGGGTGCCGCGGTAGGCGGAGATGATGACTTCGCGAGGGCCGAGGATGGTGACCTGGCCGTAGGCGGGCTGGCCGTTGGCGGCGCTGACGATACCTTCCGGAATTTCCAAGCCGACCTGATCCGTTCCGTTTGAGGAAAAACCAACAGTGCCGGCCTTAACGAGAGCGTGCACCATGTCTGCATGTTGGGACAGGGTGGCTGCGCTGGAAGCGAGGAGATAAACCTGGCTGCCGCCGACTTTGAGGCGGAGTGTGCCGCTCATCTGGGTTTCGACTGTATCGCCGGGGAACACCGTGGTACCCACGGCAACGACCGCTGTGCCGATTTGCGCGTCCTGAGCCTGGACCACCATGCCCAAGGGCTTTTCGTTCGCTGCGAAGGCGGGAATATTCAGCAACGAGGCAGCTAAAGTGATGGAAAGAAAAGTCCTGGAGATGGAGCGCACTGAAACCTCCTAAGATTGCAAGACCAATTTAGGCGCTAAAAGCGCAAGTGTCAATAGGCCCAAACACCTGATTCATCGGCACAAATTGCGATTCTCTGAGCGCGGTGCAGAGTGCGCCTGCGACGCAGGAATCAGTGCAGCTGCGGGGCCAAAGCGCGAGCCTGGCGAGGCGCGATTGCGCTAGAATGGCTTCCGTCATTGAGGCTTAGGGGCTTGGGGAGGGCTGATGATTCATCGGTTCGTGTTTCATAACGACAAAATATTGCCGGTGGAGTCAGTGAGGCTGTCTCCGGGGCAGGCTGGATTGTTTAACGGTTGGGGCCTGTTCACTACCATGAGGGTGCACGAAGGGATTCCGTTCGCGTTCGAGCGGCACTGGAGCCGGCTGGAGCGCGACGCGGAGCGGACCCGGTGCCCGTTTCCGTTTGCTGCCGAAACCGTTCGCGGGCAGATGGCTGAACTGCTGGAAGCAAACAAAGTGGTGGAGGGCGCGGCGCGGATTTATACGGTTTACAACCAAGTGGGTTTTTGGCGCAGCGCTGAAGATTTTCCGCGGGTTGATTTGCTGTTGTGTTCGGCGGATCTGCCTTCGTACCGGGAGCCTTCGCGGCTGGGGGTGCGGGAATTCGGGCGCTACGCGGCTTCGCCGCTGGCGGGGGTGAAGGTTCTGTCTTGGCTGGATAATGTTTGGAATTATTACGAGGCGCAGCAGGCGGGGTTTGACGAAGTGGTTTTGCTGAATGAGCGCGGGGAAGTGGCGGAATGCACGGCGGCGAATATTTTTTGCGTCCGCGACGGGAAGGTTTTCACTCCCCCGCTGAATTCGGGATGCCTTTCGGGGATTACGCGCAGCGTGTTGCTGGAAATTGGCGCGTCGGTGGGCGTGCAGGTGGGCGAAGCGGTTTTGCGGCCGGACGATTTGTATGCGGCGGATGAGGTTTTTATTTCGTCGACGAACCGGAGCATGCTGGGCGTGAGCGAAATCAACGGGCACAAGATCGCGTCGGCTCCGGGGCCGATTACTTTGAAAATGGAAAAGGCGTTTGGCGAATACGTGCAGCGGTATATTACGGAGCGCGCCGCGGCAGTCCGCAATCGATAAGGCTTAGTGAACCATCCAGCCCATCACTCCGGTGACGATCCCGGCCAGTCCCAGAGCCATACCGAAATACCAGAATATTTTCTTGCGGGTTAGCAGGGTGATGGAACAAATCACCAGCGCGGCTTCCAGGAGAACTTCGCCAAGGTCGTAGCGGTCGGCGCGGTGTTCTTCGACTTTTACTTCATCTTGCGCTTTTTTGGCTTCGGCCTGGATGTCCTTCAATTCTTCGGAGTAGCGCTCGACTTCTTTCGTGTATTTTTCTTTGATGGCTTCGGCATTGGCGGAACCTTGCAGGGAAAAAATCCCGAGCTCGTCGATAAAGAGTTCGTAATTGCGGCGGCGGATTTCTTTGGCCTGGTAGTAGGCCCATTGGTCGGCGGCGCGCGATTGGAGCAGGACTTCTTCGGTGTGGGCGCGATGGCCGAGGAGGGTGACGCTGGCGACTAAGACGGCGAGGATGGCCATGGTCAAGGTGACTGGGGCCAGACTGTGTTCTTCGGATCCGTGTTCGGCGTGTTCTTTCAATTCCATGAGGTCTTCGGACATTTATCCTCCGGTTGCAATGTGGCGCGGAAAGAATAGCAGAGAGGCGCGCGGACTGACCACGGGGTTCGTTATGGTAAGAGCGCTTGAATCGAATGCGGGTAAGGCTGGGCAAGAAGGAGATCCTTCGTCGCTTCGCTCCTGAGGATGACGGCCAAGGGCGGTTTGGGTGGTAGGGCTCGTCGGCTAGGAGAAGCGGATCGTTACCGCGTGCGGCAGTAAGATAGGGGGCGGGTTGGTGGGGGAGCGATGAGGAGAAAATTTATGAGCGAGCTTTCTAGTCGGACGTGCGTGCCGTGTAAGGGTGGGGTGCCTCCCTTGGCGGGGAAGGAATTGGCGGCTTTGGCGGAGCAGGTGCCGGGGTGGACGGTGGTGGACGGGCACCACATTACGCGGACGTTCAAGTTTGCGGATTTTGCGCAGGCTTTGGCGTTTGTGAATAGGGTGGGGGCGATTGCGGAGGAGCAGGGGCATCATCCGGATATTTTGCTTGGGTGGGGTAAGGCGGAGATCACGATTTGGACGCATAAGATTAATGGGCTGACGGAGAGCGATTTCATTTTGGCGGCGAAGATCGACAAAATCTAGGGCGGTTTTGGTGAGGCGCTCGCGTGGCTTGAGTCGCTGTCCGGTAGGCCGAGCATGAAGTTGGCATCGAAGAGAGATCCTTCGTCGCGGAAGGCGCTCGTCTGGATGACGGCCAAGTGCAGTTTGGGTGGTGGACTAGACGGCTAGGAGAAGAGGGGCGTTTGGCTGAGGGGTTGGGCTTAAAGATTTAACACAGAGGACACAGAGAACTGCAAAAGATGAGAGCACGGAGACTTCGGGGGCGGAAGTACGGGCGATGCGTGGTCGTGAAAGTCGAAGAGGTCGTCGCGGAAGGCGCTCCTCGCACCGAGTCAAGAAGGGTGCCAAACTGCAGGAAAGATGTGGATTGGTTCCATTACAGCGATAGCGCTTTGGAAACAGGTTCGTCCCGCCTTCGTTGACGGAAATTCGTGCAGCCCCTAGGTTCGATGTAGGTCTTGGGAGGCCGCTTTGCGTCCGAATTTCCGTACTTTCTTGCGTAGTTCGATTGCTATTTTTGTGATTACCGGGTTGGTAGATATGCCGGCGTTTGCGGCGGCGACTTCGAAGCCGTTGGGAATGGTGGTGCAGGCGCGCGAAGCGTCTATTGATAATTCGAGCCTGGCGGTCGGGACCACCGTGTATCCCGGCGACACGATTCAGACCGACGAGGGCGGAAGTTTGCGGTTGAAGTTTGGCGCGACGCAGCTTTATTTGTTGAGCGCGAGCGCAGCAACTTTTTCGCAGCGCGGCGAAATTATTCGGGCGACGGTGGGCAAGGGGACGGTGGGATTTACGTCGACCGATTCGAGCAACATGGAACTGGAAATTCCGCAGGGAATTTTGCGGGCGGAGAAGGGCGAATCGGCTTATGGGCAGGTGACGATTCTAAGTCCGCTGGAAGTGGTGATCTCGAGTTATCGCGGGACGCTGGTGTTGGATAACGAAGGTGAGTTGCACGCGATTCCGGCCGGCAAGACGTATCGCGTGGATATTGATCTGGAACCGGCGGCGCAGCCCGCTGCTGCCGACGGGCGGTTTAGCAATCAGGACCCGGGACGCGATGCCGGGGTGGTTCCGACCAGGCGGCGTCGTTTGAAATTCGCTTTGATTTTTCTGGGTGCCGTGGCGCTTGGCAGCTGGGCGATTTACGAAGAAGTGACCGAGAGCCCGTCTCGACCGAAATAGGCATTTGGGAATTTGCTTTCTTCCAGCCGCGATTGTTGCTGGTTAGTTCCCGCCCGATTTTTCTCTTCGGCTGCAGCAGCCGTTATAAACTAACTCCTATCGGATTGCGTCGACCGGTGCATTGTTGCGCCCAGGTTTGCCATTCAGGTCACAAGTAATCCGCACTGCCATGTTGAAACGCCTATTTACCCAATACATTGCCGCCGAAGCTCGCCCCATGTTGGGTCTGGCCATCCCGCTGGTGCTGGCGGAATTGGGCTGGATGTCGATGGCGGTGGTGGACACGATGATGGTCGGGCGGCAGACGAATTCCGCGGTGGCGATTGGGGCGGTAAGCCTGGGCAGCATTTTGTTTAATTCGGCCGCGATTTTCGGGACTGGACTGATGCTCGGGTTGGATACCTTGGTTTCGCATTCATATGGCTCGGGAGATATTGAGGATTGCCATCATTCGATGGTGAACGGTTTGTATTTGAGTTTGGCGATTACGCCGTTTCTGATGGGCGTGATTTATCTTTTTGAGCCGCTGCTGCGGCATCTGCAGATTCCGGACGCAGTGCTGGCGCAGGCGGTGCCGTATTTGCGGACTTTGAATTGGGGAACTTTGCCGCTGCTTTTCTTTTTTGTGTTCCGGCGATATTTGCAGGGGATGAATCTGGCGAAGCCGGTGATGTTCGCGCTGGTTTCGGCGAATCTGGTGAATCTGCTGGGGAATTGGGCGCTGATTTACGGTCACCTTGGTTTGCCGGCGATGGGGACGGTGGGTTCGGGTTGGTCGACGTGTTTTGCGCGGACTTACATGATGTTGGTGTTGCTGGGTTACGCGCTGTATTACGACCACCGGAACAAAACGGGATTGCGGAATGCATCGCGGCTGCCGAGTTCGCTGCGGTTTCGGAAACTGGTGCGGCTGGGATTGCCGGCGGCGACGCAATTTGGCTTGGAGGTGGGAGTTTTTGCGGTGGCGACGGCGTTGATCGCGCGGCTCGGAGCGATTCCGCTGGCGAGCCATCAGGTGGCGCTGAATACGGTGAGCTGCACGTACATGGTGCCGCTGGGAATCAGCGCGGCGGCGGCGGTGCGGGTGGGGCAGGCGCTGGGGCGGCACGATGGCGAGGCGGCGAGCCGCGCGGGTTGGACCGCGATGTTTCTGGGTACGGGATTTATGGCGTGCATGGCGATTTCGTTTTTTCTTTTTCCGAGCGCGATTGTGCGGGTGTACACGGCGGACCGGCAGCTAATTCCTCCGGCGAGCACGTTGCTTTTTGTGGCGGCGTTTTTTCAACTTTTTGATGGGATGCAGACGGTGGCGACGGGCGCTTTGCGCGGGGCGGGAGATACGCGGACGCCGATGCTTTGCCATTTGGTTTTTTATTGGCTGGTGGGGTTGCCGCTGGGGGCGTATTTGTGTTTCAACCTGGGTTGGGGTGCGCCGGGGTTGTGGAGCGGGCTGAGTTTGTCGCTGATTCTGATTGGTAGCGCGCTTTTGTATTTCTGGCGGCGGAAGGAAAAGTCGTTTGCGACGATGTCTTTTCCTGAGCGTGGTGATTTGTCATCCGCGCTGGGCTCGACGCCGCAGGTCTGAGCTTCGTCACGCATCGCCGTTCACTCATCACTTGCTGCGCACATGGACCGTTGAGTCCTCCCTGGGCTGGTTTGGCTGTGCGCTACAATTGTTTGTCCATGTCCCACAAATTCATGGCGAGGGCGATCGAACTGGCGGTGGAAAACGTCAGGTTGGGCGGAGGCCCGTTCGCGGCGGTTATCGTCAGGGATGGGAAGGTGGTGGCCGAAGGCGTGAATTCGGTGACGGCGGACAATGATCCAACGGCGCATGCGGAGATTGTGGCGATTCGCGCGGCTTGCCGGGAGTTGGGGACGTTTGAACTGACGGGCTGCGAGATTTTTACGAGTTGCGAGCCGTGTCCGATGTGCCTGGGCGCGATTTACTGGGCGCGGCCGGTCTGCGTTTTCTTTGGCAGCGGGGCGGATGATGCGGCGACCGCGGGATTCGATGACGCTTTCATTTACGCTGAAATTCAGCGGCCGCACGGCGAGCGGAAGATTCCGATGATTCAGGTGATGCGCCACGAAGCGCATGCGGCTTTTCACGCCTGGCAGGTCAAGAACGACAAAATTCACTATTGAGATGGAAAGCCGGGGGCACGGGAAGGTTGTCGAAATCAGGCATACACGGTACATTTGAAGAGGCCTTGATTTTGAAAATGCCATCAATCCTGGACTGCAGTAGGCTTGCCCGCCGAGGCGACGAGGCCCTCCCAGCCGCGTTCCGAACCAAATTCTTGAGCTTGCGGATTGTTTATGGAGCAGCAACGCGCGTTCATGCGTGAAAAAATTCTGATCGTTGATGACGAAATGGGCGCGCGAGCCGCGCTGGAGTTTCTGCTGCGCCGCGAGGGTTTTGAGGTGCGGGACGCTCCCGACGGGCGTTCGGCGATTGCGGAGTGCGCGACTTTTCGGCCTGACCTGATTTTGCTGGATATCATGATGCCGGGGATGGATGGGTTTGAGGTGTGCCGGCGGATCAAAGCGGCGCCGGAAACGCGGCTGACGCCGGTAGTGCTGATTACTGGGTTGACGGCGACGGAAGACCGGATCAAGGGCATCAATGCCGGGGCTGACGATTTTCTGTGCAAGCCGATCGATTTGAATGAATTGCTGGCGCGGACGCGTTCGCTGCTACGGCTGAAGCAAATCACCGACGAATTGGAAAACGCCGAGGCGGTTTTGTTCAGCCTGGCTTATAGCATTGAGGCGCGGGATCCTTACACGCGCGGACATTGCGAGCGGTTGGCGGAAATGTCGGCGCGGATGGGCGAGCGGTTGGGAGTGCCCGAAGATCAGATTCGCGCGCTGCGACGGGCGGGCGTGGTGCATGACATCGGCAAGGTTGCGGTTCCTGATTCCATTTTGCTGAAGCCCGGGCCGCTGACTGCGGAAGAAGTGGTGACGATCCAGAAGCATCCGGTGGTGGGCGAAAAAATCTGCGCGCCGCTGAAGACTTTTCGTTTGGTGCTGCCGATCATCCGGCACCATCACGAGAAATATGATGGCTCGGGATATCCGGATGGATTGATGGGCGATGCGATTCCGCTGACGGCTCGCATTTTGCAACTGGCGGACGTTTACGATGCGCTGACGACCGACCGGCCTTATAAGGTGGCGTTTGCGCCGGAAGTGGCGCTCGATTTGATGGATGAAGAGTGCGAGCGCGGATGGTGGGACCGGAATTTGATTTCCGTGTTTCGGCAGATGATTTTGGATGGACAGGCGGAATTGGCGCCGACGGTTTATCGCAAAGCAGTGAACTAGTTTTTATTTTTTATGTTGCGCCGGCGATGCGTTCTTCGCCGGAGTAGATTACGAAGCGTCTTCCTCGCAAGAAACCCACCAGCGTCATGCGCAGTTCGCGCGCCAATTGAACCGCTAGACTCGATGGAGCTGAAACCGACGCGAGCACGGGCACGCCGGCTACCAGCGCTTTCTGGATGATTTCAAATCCGCCGCGGCCACTGACTAGCAGGACTGCGTTGCCGAGAGGCACGCGATGGTCGAGCAGCGCCCAGCCGATTACTTTGTCGACGGCGTTGTGGCGGCCGATGTCTTCACGGACGACGAGCAGGTGGCCGGTGGCGTCGAAGAGGGCAGCGGCGTGCAGGCCGCCGGTGCGCTGGAAGACGTCCTGGGCGTCGCGCAGGGCTTGCGGGAATTCTGTCAGCAATTCTGAATCAATTCGAAAATCCGGGTTGGGTGCGGTGAGCAGGCGGGAGCGGATGGCGTCGATGGAGGCTTTGCCGCAGATGCCGCAACTGGAGGAGGCGAAGAAGTGGCGGCGCATTTTTTCGAAGTCGGGGATTGATTCTGTTGAGAGGGTGGCTTCGATTACGTTGCCGCGTTTTACGTTGTCTTCGGTGGTGGGTTCGACATTTTCCAGGGCGAGGATTTGTTCGCGGGTCTGGACGAAGCCTTCGGTGAAGAGGAAACCGGCGGCGAGTTCGAGGTCGTGGCCTGGGGTGCGCATGGTGACGCTGAGCGGGTTTTCGCCGACGCGGATTTCTAGGGGCTCTTCGGCGGCGAGGTAATCGTCCTTACGGGCGAGGTGGCCGTCGTCCCATTCGGAGACGCGGGTGAGGCTAACGCTGCGTGGTTTTTCGGGCAAGTTGAGTGCGCCTCCGTTGGGACATTATGCGGGAGGGCGGGGATTTGGGGAACTGGGATACGGAGGCACGTCTGGGGAGGGCTGGGCAAGAAGGAGATCCTTCGTCGCAGAAGGCGCTCCTCTGGATGACGGCCAAGGGCGGTTTGGGCAATAGGACTGGACGGTTAGGAGAAGCGGGCGAGAGGTGGCAGGGCCGCGCGGGCGTGTCGCACCTCCGGCGCTCTGGTTCTCGATCTCTTGATTTCCCGGCCCTTACGGACCGGGCTAACCTATGCCGCCCCTGTGGGGCTGATTTGGAGGTGGCCGTTGAGATTTGTGTTGGCGCTTCGCGCTGGATGCGCGGGTGGCGACGGAAAGGCGGAGGGCACGGAGGATGCGAGAATGGCGCTTCGCGCTGGATGCGTTTGCGGCGCGGGCGGCTACGGAAAAGCGGCGGCAGAGCCGCCGCACTCCATAATGGGCTGGGTGCGGCTTGCGTTGGTTGGCGTTTGGATTGTTCGGGGAGTGGGCGGCGCGCTTCGCGGCGATGTGGTCAGGCAAAATCGTGGTCTGGTCGCGGGTTAAAAAAATCGCCCCGGGAGGATGTCCCCGGGGCGAGTGCGTTTCGGTTGCGGCTAGCGTTTCTGCTACTAGTTGCCGTCGTTGGCGCCGGCGAACAGGTCGGAAATAACCTGCACGTTGGAATCGCAGGCGTGATTCAGGCAGGGCAGGCGGAAGCCCGCTTCGACCGTCTTCAGCAGCGAGAAGTGGTTGTAATACTGATCGGAGGTCAGGCCGTGGAAGCCGTAGTTGGTATCCACGATGAAGACCACGCGGTTGGTGGTGGGCGCGACGCTGTAGTCGTCTTCATCCCACATCAGGATGATGGCGCTACGGCCGTGACCCCAGACCGGGGACTTCTTGATGGCGTTGACGATGCGTTCGGCGGAAACGTCACCGACGTTGATGAGGGCGGGGTTCAAACCGTCCTGCATGCCGTCATCGTTCGGATCGTACTGGCAGAAGGGGAGCACATTGCCGCGACCGTGCTGGTCGTTGCACTGGTTGGGAGCGATGAAGGAATAGGCCGGAACGTCGCCGGAGGCGAGGTCGGCATAGAGGCCGAATTTGCCATCGAACGCGACGATGTTGTTCAGGCTGTTGGCCGGGTTAGTGCCTTCCTGCACGTTGCGGAAGTACGCGAAAGGATCGTGCTTGACGGCGTAGAGGAAAACCAGGTCGGCCGAGGTGAGCGGAGGATTCAGCACCGGAGTGATCTTGGTGAAGTCGGTGTTGTTGGTGAAGGTGCCGTCGCTGGTGTTGACCAGGTCAGGGCCGCTGAACGGCAGGCTTTCCTGATAGCTCTTCCAAGAAAGGCCGGCAGCGACGAGCTGGTCGGCGATGGTTTTTCCGCTGATGTGGGTATCGGCGGCGAAGGATTTCTTGCCGTCGATGTTCAGCTCGCCGTCATTGCTGCCGGCAGCGCAGGTGGTTTCGTTGGTGCAGTCGATGGCCGGCGTGGCGGCGTCGGTTCCGGTGCCGTAGATCGGGCAGATCGGGCCGGTCGGAGGGGTGTCGGTCGAAACCGTTCCGGTAGAGAGATTGGTGCTGCAGCTGGCGTTGTGCCAGTCCGGAGAATTATCGGCATGCACGCCGAAGTTGGAGCCGCCAACGGTTTCGAGATAGTTGGTCAAGCTGGGATGGGCGATGGCGAAATATTGCGTGGCCAGATTGGCTTGCTTGGCGTAGCGATTGACGAACGGAGCGTTCGGATTTCCAAGAATCTGACGGTATGCGTGATTTTCCATCATGATAATAAAAACGTGATCCAGTTTCGGTACGCCTTTCGGTACCGCGCCTTCATCGGCGAACATCGGGGCGCCCAGTAGCGCGAGGGACAGACCCAGAGCAGCAGCCTTTCGAATCATTCGTCACCTTTCCTATCGGAATTTTTTGCTGATAATCGAGCGGCGTGTAGGGGGCCGGCTCAACGTGCAATGAAGCTAGGCGGGCGGGGTTAAGGTTGTGTTACAAGCGGGTGAAAAGTGATGTGGGCATTGGTCCGGCGTCGCAAAATTTATTTTTTGGCGGAAATTACTGGCACTGAATTCGCGGCGGCGGTGGTTTGATTCGTCTGGGCGTGCTCCGGCGGATCGACGCGAATCAACGCCATCATGCCGTTGTCTTCGTGTTCGAGCAGATGGCAGTGGAACACGAAGGTGCCGATGGTGTTCGGGTCGCGAAAATCCATGCGGACTTTGATCTCGGGATATTGCAGGGATTTGCCGTCGTAGAAGGGGACGTTGACCGTGTCGCGCAAGTACGGTTCGTTCACCTGAATTCCGTTCCATTCGGTGAGCAGGAAATGGATTTGGTGGATGTGGAAGGCGTGGAGTTCGGTGGAGCGATTTTCGATGATCCAGTCTTCGACGTCGCCTTGATGCGCGACAATGGCGGGAACACTGGAGGCGGGGTCGAAGAGTGCGGGTTTTTCGCCGTCGACGGTGATGAAAAAAGTGGTGGGGCTATTGGGATCGTTCGGATCGGAAAGCGTTTCGGAGAAGTAGAGGCGGCGGGTGCGGACGGGGGGCACATTTCCGAGCCAAGGCAGAGTGGAAGCGGTTACAGGAGCCTCGCCGCTGGGCATTTTCGATTGCGGCTCAGGAGCGTTCTCGCTGGCGATGATCGTGGCCAGCGCGCGGTTCGGGTCGTTTTCTCCGCCGGGGCCAGTATTTACGGTGCGGCAGACGAAGAGAGCGGATTGCACGCTCGAGTCGGGCGGCTTGACGATAAATTCGGCGCGACCTCCGGGCGGGATGCCCATGTGATTGCGCGCGACGGTCAAGGAAGGGCCGATGCCGTCGGCGTTCACGGCGACGCCATCGAGCGCGACGATATCCATCATTTGCGGCTTTGCGGTCGAAGAGGACTTGCAGGTTCAGATAGGTAATCGCCGAAGCGTTGACCACGCGCCAGAGCTGCGGCTGGCCAAGCTTCATTTTAATGATGGCCGGAGGGTAATCGGGGTAGGGGACTGAAACAAAATTGATAGAGAGGTCTTTGGCCGGAGTGCCGGAGCCGGTGCCGGTATTGGCGGTGTCGCCGTCTTTATCGATCATCATTTTCGGGATGACCGGTTCGGTTTTCGATGGCGGGGCTTTGGGATTGAGCAGGTCTTCATCGCGGATGACGAAGACGCGTTCGGGCAATTCGGCGGCGGCGGTGTTGACGCGTTCCAGGCCTTCGATGATTAACGCGCCGGAAGCTCCGCCGAGGACCTGCACTTTGCTGAAGCCGTGCATGTGCGGGTGATACCAGTAGAGGCCGGGCTGTTCGTCGGCGGGAATGCGGAAGCGATATTCGAAGGGAGCGCTGCCGGTGGCGATGGAGGTCTTCACCACGTCGTCCTGATGGCATACCGGCGGGATGGTTAAGCCGTGAAAGTGGAGATTGGTGGCGGTGGAGGACATGGCGCCGCCGAGGCAGGGGTCAGAGGTTGCCGCCGCTTTTGTGGATTTGCGATCCGCGCGCATGGGCATGGCCATCGCGGCTGCGGTTGCGGAGGTTCCGCCCAGGTCGGTCAATTCATTTTTCAGATCGAGGATGAGCAGGTCGCCCGGTTTCAGGCGCAGGTTAGGGGAGAGTTCACCGTTGCCGAAGACGTAGCAGTAGCGGGCGCGTCCGGTGGCTGGATCTTTATAGTTCCGGTAGGTCAGTTCGACCTGAAGGATGCCGTCGGTGCTGCGGAGGTCGAGTGGCTCGGGGACTTCGCTGCCGATGGCGGGGCGGGGGCAGACTTCATTTTGGGCGGTCTGGTTGGGGGCGGCTTGCGCGCGCGAGGGGGCAGCGCTGGCGAGAACCGCGACCATTATTCCGAGCAGCCAGAAAAATGCCCGACGCATTGAAACTCCTGTTCCTCCGCGGAGGACTGGGTTAAATCCGAGAAGCATGGTGAGGGCTTCACGCAGAACGGCGAAGAACTACTGTAGCGGCTGGGGAAAGGTGCGAATGTGAAAAGAATATGAACATTCGGTTACTTGACGGTACGGCGGCCTAGTTCAAGGCTAGCACCTTCGGCGGAGAACCAGGGTAGACTGCGAATTTAATTTAGCCGTGTTAGTGTCTAGCACGTAGTCTTGAGGTGAGATGAAGGTGAGAGCAAAGGCCCGAGAATGGTGACATCGGAACGCTGGCGCCAGGCGCAGGCTACTGAGCCAGACTTTTATGCGGGCATGGCGCTTGAGATCGACGGAACTTTAGACATTCTCTATCACAACTCTCTGAAGGCCCGCGACCTGTCCGGAAGCCTTAAAGAAACTCCGAGAGTAAGCGTTGAAATTGGTCCGGGACCATTCGGCGTGGGCATCAGCGGCTACCTGACGAAGATTCCGGTTCGAATATGCGTCGAACCGGATCCGCCACTCAAGATGGACCGGTCAGCACCTCTGGGCCGACTGATTGAGGAATGGCGCAAGCCTGTTCACTACATTGTCGGGGTGGGCGAGAACATTCCGGTCGCTAGCGCGAGTGCGGATCTGGTGATTTGCTGCAACGTCATCGATCATGCGTATGATGCGAACCGATTCCTTGCTGAAATTGCGCGAATTCTGAAGCCGGATGGGCTATTTTTCTTCGACGTCGATACGTTCTCGCTGCTTGGTCTGGTGAAATGGCATTTGTGGACCAAGCACCGCCAGAAAGACGAGATACTGGTAATTTCACATACCTACCGGATGTTCGAGCCGGACGTGGCACGGCGTTTAAAGGCGGCCGGATTTGAGATAATTTCCAAGCGCGGTCACACCTTGGTGAGCATGTGTATGGGACATGCTCGCAACGCGAGATTCCTGCTGAGAAAGCGGGCGAGCGCCAAAACGGCGAAACCGCAATAGGCGAGGCGTTTCACGGATGCCCGTCCCGGGAGTTCCCAAACAGGAAGGTTGACGGCCAGAGGTGTGTTCGCGGCTGCGCGTCATCTTTGGCGTGAGGATTACGATGAAAGCGGCGATTTTAATTTTTGGGGTGCTGTTCGCGGCGGGTGGGGCTGGGGCGCAGACGACTGCCTGGCAGCCCGCGGCGCCGCAGGTGCAAATTGCGATATGGCCTGGGGCTGTGCCGGACGCGCAGGCTGCACCGGGGCCTGAGGATACGGCGACCGTGAAGGATCATCTGGTGGCGGAGAAGACTTGGACTTGGGTGACGAATGTGACGCAGCCGACGATGACGGTTTATTCGCCGACGGGAAAAAATGCGGGCGCAGCGATGGTGGTATTTCCTGGCGGCGGTTTTGAGGGATTGGCGATCGATCTGGAAGGCACGGAGATTTGCGACTGGCTGACGTCGCGCGGGATTACTTGCGTGGTGCTGAAATATCGGGCGCCCAGCGCGCCCTATGACTGGCATTGCAAATGCCGGCCGAACAAAGGGCTGAATCAGGCGACCCTGGCGCTGGAGGATGCGCAGAGAACGATGGGGCTGGTGCGATTGCATGCGGCGGAGTGGAAGATCGACCCGGACAAGGTGGGAGTGATTGGTTTTTCGGCGGGCGGGTATCTGGTGGCGGAAATCAGCACGGATTACGCGCGCCGTTTGTATGCGCCGATCGATGCGGCGGACAAGGAAAGCTGCCGGCCGGATTTTGCGGTGGCGGTTTATCCGGGGCATTTGTCGGCGGATGACGAGACATTGCGATTGAATCCGCAGGTTCGGGTGACGGCGCAGACGCCGCCGACGTTTTTGGTGCAGGCCGAGGATGACGACGTCGACGGCGTGGAGCAGTCGCTGGCTTATTACATTGCGCTGCAGAAGGCCGGCGTTCCCACGGAAATGCATCTCTACGCGCACGGCGGGCATGCTTTCGGGCTGCGGCGGACTGCGCTGCCGATCACGGAATGGCCTTCGTTGGTGGAGAAGTGGCTGGGGACGATTGGGATGATTGCGAATTAGTTGTGGTGGTTCTTGCCTACTTCAGTACCAATTTTTGCGATAGGCGAACCACCAGCTAAATACGACGATGGGAATGGTTGCGCCTACGGCCCACCAGAACGGCAAAAACAGATCGGCGGTCAGGCCCAGGACGGTGAAAGAAGCCCAGAAAAGCTTTTTTTCCATTGCTTATCTTAGCGCTTCCGGAGGTGCGGCAACTTCTGATTGGTGGCGGCCCGGCGCGCTGCGCATGCCTTGGGGCGGTCGGTCGCAAACTAGAATCCTCCGCTGCGCGGGTGTATTCTAGGCGTTCTCTTTGGCCCTCTGAAAGACGGTGTTGAGCATGGCACATAAAGCGTCCCTTCCTATTGCTCCCGAAACCCGACGTGTTGGCTTGCAAGATTGGATGGCGCAGGTGGGCGATCTGGCTGAGAAGGTCCAGCACGGGTGGCGCGCGGAGAACGTGCATGACTTGCGGACGGCGATCCGGCGGTGCCGGACGATGGCGGAGGCTTTGAGCGAGGTCAATCCGGATCCGGGGTGGCGGAAGCTGAAGAAGGCGACTCGGAAATTGTTTCGCGCGTTGGGCGAACTGCGGGATACGCAGGTTAAGCTTTTGTGGGTGAAGAAGCTCGGTCCGGCCTCTGATGTACTTCGAAAAGACATGAAGGAGACGCTTGAACTCAAATTGAGTTCGCAGCGGGCTACGTGCGAAAAGACTTTGGCGAAGTTTGATTCGAAGGAATGGCGCAAGCTTTCAAAGAAGCTCGCGGAGAAGTCGCGATTTTTCCCGTTGGAGAGTGTGGTGTTCCAGCGGTTGGCGCTGGCTCGATTGAACGAAAGTGAAGCGCTGTACGGTTTGGCGAGCAAAGGGCGGAGCCGGGTTCGCTGGCATCGACTGCGGATTGGATTGAAGCAATTTCGATACACGCTGGAGAATTTTTTGCCGGGACGCGGCGCGGCTTGGTTCGAGGAATTAAAGCGGCTGCAGGATTTGTTGGGCGAAGTACACGATCTGGATATGCTGCGCAGGCAAATCTGGCGGCACAAACCGCGGGTGGATGCGGCGCACATCGAACGATGGATCGCGCTGATTGAAGTCAGGCGCAAGCGGCGGCTGGCGGAGTTCGTCGCGAAGGTTTCGGGAGTTCCTTCGTTGTGGCAATCCTGGCGGCATGGTTTCCGCTCGGTGCCCACACTGCAACTTGTCCCGGTGACGATTTCCGTGCCGCTACGAGCGGTGGCTCAATCGGCGAGCTGACGCAAAATCTTCGGCGTAAAAATCCAGAGCACATCCCATTTCCCGCGTGAGGCGCTGTGTTCGAGGCAGGCGACACCTGCTTTCTTCAGCGCGGTGAAGACGCTGGGGGCGCCGGCGAGATGCGCGATCAGCAGGTCGAGCTGCGGGGCATGGCCGAAGCACATAATTTCCTTGGCGCGCAGGCGAATGATTTCTTTGGCCATTTCGGCGGGGCTTCCGGCCGGTTTCAGGGCGTCATGCGCGCGGATTTTTTGCTGCGGGAAGCCGAGGGCTTCGGCGAAAATTTCGGCGGTTTGCGCGGCGCGGACGTAGGGACTAGTGATCAGCACGTCCGGCTTCACTTTTAATTCGTGCAAGCCCAGCGCGGCGGAACGCGTTTTCTGGACGCCTTTGGCGGTGAGCGGACGCTGCGGTTCGGGCGGCGATTTGGGATCGTTGGGATCGACGGCGATGCCGTGGCGTACGAGATAAAGAATCATTCTAGGCTACCTTCTCTTTTCCCTGGGCGCGCCGGAATTCGACGGCCAGGCGAAACTCCTTCTCGAACATACCAGACTTTCGGTGCAAGCCGGCGAGGTCCAGGCGGGTGCCTTCGGTGGCGCGGATGACGAAGATGGCTTTGCGTCCGGAGATTTGGACGTCGACGCCGGCGATGCGTTCGGCGTGTTCGGATTCGAGTTTTTCGGCGATGCGCAGCAGGCTGGTGAGGACGCGGGTTTGGCGGCGGCGTTCGTTATCGAGGGCGGCGTAGGAGGCGTGGTCGAGTTGCGGCTCGGATTTCGTATTGTGATAGCGCACCAGGGCGGCGACCATGTCGCGGCGCCAACCCTGCAGGCCGGGGATTTCGCCGTTGCG
Source organism: uncultured Acidobacteriota bacterium (assembly GCA_963711325.1). Taxonomy (GTDB): domain Bacteria; phylum Acidobacteriota; class Terriglobia; order Acidiferrales; family UBA7541; genus Palsa-295. The sequence continues at coordinate 568,557 of CAVQDR010000004.1, forward strand.
AATTAAATATTCACCGTGGCGGTGATGAGCTTTGCGATGCACGAAATGGCCGACATCGTGGAGCAGCGCCGCGATTTCGAGGACGAGGCGGAGATCCGCGCCCATTTCGTGGATGGGGCGGAGCTGATCGAAGAGGCCGAGAGCGAGTTTGGCGACTTGTTCGGCGTGGTGAGGACTGTAATCGAGACGGCGGGCAAACCATCTGGCGCTGGCGAGAAGTTCGTTGGCGCGGCCGCGTTCTTCTTCGCTGGCGACGCGAACGGAGTATTGCTCGGAGACGAGATCGAGGAGGATGCCTTCGCGCACGCCGACGCCGGGAACGAGCATGGAGCGCAGATCGAGCCATTTGGCGAGCGTGGTGAAAATAATCGCGGCGATGCCCATGACTTCGGCGCGATCTTTGCGGACGCGATAGGCGCGCATACGGCCGGGAACGTCGAGGGCGAGCATTTTCCAGGTTTGATCGCGGAGCAGGCTGGTGTTGATGGAAGGAATGCCTTCGGCGAGGGGGCCGGCGGCGAGGCGAACGAGAGCTTCGGCATTGCCGCCGCAGGCGACGGAGAAGGCGCGAGTCAGTTTCGGCGGCGCGGGCATGGCGCTGCGCAGGAGGGCGAGGATGTGATGGCGGAGGCGCTCGGTTTTGTCTTCGTCGATGGCGCCTTCCAGCGAAAAAGTTTCCATCAAGCGGATGGTGCCGAGGGGCAAGCCGATGCGACGTTCGAGAACGCCGCGCTGGTAGAAATTCAGTTCGAGGCTGCCGCCGCCGAGATCGAAAATTACGCGGGGTTGAATGCGATCGCCCAAGGCCCAGGCTACGGCCTGGCAGACGAGGCGGGCTTCTTCTTCGCCGCTGATGACTTCGAGTTCGATTCCGGCTTTGCGGCGGACGCGATCCATGAGGCGGCGGTGGTTGCGGGCTTCGCGGGCGGCGGCGGTGGCGACGGCGCGGTAGGCGCCGACATTGTAATGATCCATGCGGTCGCGGAACTGGCGGAAGGCGCGGGTGGCGCGGCTGATGGTATCGCTGCCGATGATGTGGCGAGTGAAAGCGTTGTGACCGAGACGAACGGAGGCGCGTTCGTTATCCAGAATTTCGATGTGCTTGGGAGAAGTGGCGCGAGCGATGACCAGGCGGATGGCGTTGGACCCAGCGTCAATCGCTGCCAATTGAACGGGCGCGGCCATGGGCTACCGCCAGAGGTGCGACAGGGCGTGAGAAGGCGCGTAGTGCGTGCTGCGGATGCCGAGATGGGACGCGATGCGCTTGCGCAGAATCTGGTTGACCTCCGCGACGCTGGTCTCGCCGTCGAGTTCGATGAAGTTGTGGCGCTTGGAAAGATATTCGAATTCGCGTTTGATCATCGATTGATAGCGGATGAAGGACTGGAAGAGATCGTTGGAAAGCGACATATCGCGGCCGGATTCCCAGTAGCTGATGGTCTGGGATTTCTTGAATTCGCGATCGAAGGCGACTTCGGGGCGGACGTTGAGCCAAAACGTCAGGTCTGGTCTTAGCGAGGTTTCGTAGATGCCATGGAGATAGTCGCGTCCGATGCCGCGGACGGCAGCGCGGGCGATGAGGGTGAAGATGTAGCGGTCGGCGAGGACGATGAGGCCGGAACGGAGCGCAGGCAGGATGCGGCGTTCGAGTTGATCGAAGAAATCGGTGCTGTACATCAGCGCGAGAGTCATGCGGGTGACAGTGTTTTCGGCGAGGAGGCCGTCGATGTCTTCGCCGACGAGATAGGAGCGGCGGAGGCCCATGGTTTGAACGGCGAATCCTTCGGATTCGAGCCATTCGGTGAGGAGGGAAATTTGGGTGGAGCGGCCGGAGCCGTCGGTGCCTTCGATGACGACGAGGGTGCCGCTGAGTTCTTCGGGTTTTACGCCGGGGAGTGGAGAGCCGTAGAAGCGGGAGAGTGGTTCGGAGGGCGCGGCTTTTTTGGATTTCGCGGACTTCTCCGGCTGGGACTTCGCCGCTGGAGCTTTCGGTGGTTTCACTTTGGCCGGCGATTTTTCTTTGAGCGTCATCGTTGTTTCTTTGGTGCGAATTGGGCCAGCGAGATGCGGTCTTCGACAATCTGGCGCATGAGTTTTTGCAGTTTGTTTACGCGCATGGTGCCGTCCATCAGCACGAAGTTGTCGCTATCGACCATGGCATCGTAATTGTTGAGGATGCGCTCCTGAAAGATGCGGAAGCTTTCGGCGCGGTCGAGGGAGATGCCGAGGTCCATGCCGGCTTCGTAATACTTTAGTTTGGGGCGGCCGGCGACGATGCGGTTGACGGCGACGTCGAGCGGGGCGCGGAAATAAAAAGTGATGTCGGGAGTGGGGGCGAAGCTGTAGAGATTGCGCAGCCAGTGCGGGGAGCAGCCGCGGGCTCCATCGCGGGCGAAGGCGGTGTAAATGTAACGGTCGGCGAGGACCAGGTAGCCGCCGTGGAGCAGGGGCATGATCTGGCGTTCGCAGCGATCGGCGAAATCGGCGGCGTGGAGGAGCGAGAATGTTGTGGGCGTCAGGAGGCGGCGTTGTTTGCCGCGGCGGGTGGCGGATTTCACGAGGGGAGAGGAATTCCATTCGGTGAAATGGATGCGGTAGCCGCCGATTTCGAGCCAGCGTTTCAGGAGGTAGAGCTGGGTGCTTTTGCCGGAGCCGTCGATGCCTTCGACTACGACCAGGGCGCCAGGATATTCGCGTTTCTTTTGTGCGGGCGCAGGTGCTGCGGTTGATGCGGTGGTCGGCGTGTGGTGCGTAAGAGTTGCCATGCGCTCCCGGTGGTGAATGCAAACGGGTAATGATATCTCGGAACGCGCGATCGAATATGAAAAATGTGTTACATCGAAATGGAGCCGGCAAAGCGCACATTGCTTGTTTCGCCGCCGAAATCATTTTGATCGCGCTTGCGGCTCACTACTTCTTATCGGCAGAACTTCTGTTTCGCTGTGGCGATTCTGCTAGAATCGCTCGACTTTCGCTTCGTTCGCAGACACCGACGGCGGTCTAAAGACCGCCGCTACAACGGCGGGTGTGCCCGTCGAACGAAGCGACGGGCGAATTGGCAGTATGATTTGTGGTCATCTGGCGGGCCATGAGCGACGACGCGGTTTTCCCTCGAAATTTTCTCAAAGCTTATCCGCAGGCGGTGCGCGGCGACGGTTGTTTTCTGTACACATCGGAAGGGCAACGATTTTTGGACGCGGCGGGCGGAGCTGCGGTCGTAACGATTGGGCATGGAGTGGCGGAGATTGGGGAGGCGATGGCGGCGCAGGCATCGCGGCTGGCCTACGTGCATTCTTCGCAATTCCAGACTGGCGTCGTTGAGAAATTGGCGGAGCGAATTCTGGCGCTGGCGCCTCGTCCGATGCGCGCTGGCGGACGAGTTTATTTTACTTCGGGTGGATCGGAAGCTACGGAGACGGCGCTGAAATTGGCGCGGCAATACTGGCTGGAGCGCGGGGAGAAGAAGCGGTTTCGGGTTATTTCGCGGAGGCAGAGTTATCACGGGAGCACACTGGGGGCGCTGTCGGTTTCCGGGAATGTGAAGCGCAGGGAGCCGTTTGCGCCGATGCTGGCGGAGTGGGGGCATGTGGCGCCGTGTTATTGCTACCGCTGCCCGTTCGGGCTGCGTTATCCGGAATGCAATGTGGACTGCGCGGACGACCTCGACCGGTTTCTTGCGAAGGAAGGATCGCAGGACGTGGCGGCGTTTATTTTTGAGCCGGTAGTGGGGGCGACGCTGGGAGCGGTGGCGCCGCCGGCGGGTTACGTCGAACGCATCTCGGAAATTTGTCATCGGCATGGAATTTTGCTGATCGCGGACGAAATTATGTCGGGGATGGGGCGCACCGGGAGACCGTTTGCGGTGGAACATTCGGGCATTTCGCCCGACATGATTCTGGTGGGCAAGGGGATCGCTAGCGGGTACGCGCCGTTGGGCGCGGTGATTGTGGCCGGTAGGGTGGTGGATGCTTTTTCTCACGGCACTGGAACTTTTCTGCACGGTTTTACTTATAGTGCGCATCCGGTGGCGGCTGCGGCGGGGAATGCGGTCCTGGATTTCATCGAGCGCGAAAAACTGTTTGCGCGCGTCGAGCCGGTGGGGGCCGAGCTTTGCGCGGCTCTCGAGCCGCTGAAGAAATTTTCGGTGGTGGGGGATGTTCGCGGGCAAGGGTTGCTGTACGGAATTGAATTGGTGCGCGATGCGAAGACGCGGGAACCGTTTCCGGCGGATGCGCGGATTGGGGCGCGGATTCAGGCGGACGCGTTGGAGGCGGGCGTGATGACTTATCCGACGCAGGGTTGCGCTGACGGCGAGCGGGGCGATCATATTTTGATTGCGCCGCCATTCACGATTACCTCGCAGATGATTGGGATGATTGCGAAGGCGCTGGAAACGGCGATTGGCGATCTGGAAAAAACGCACTTGGCGGGTCTGGGAGGCGTTTCTGGACGCAACTAAGCGTTTGGTTTGGGCGCGATTTTTTGGCGTGGGGCTGGTTGCGGTTGGCGTGATTTTGTTTGTGGCGCTGGGGCCGGAGTCGGGCGTGGCATCCGACGTGGCGAAGATGGTCGGATTTTCTGCAGCGGGGGCGACGCAGGAAGCGGCGATTGAATCGCAATATCGCTCGCTGGCTTCGGCGGATTCGATTTCGAAATTTCATCGGTACCTGACGGCGGAGCCCCATCCGGCGGGTTCGGCGAGGAACAATGAATTGGCGCAGTGGGTGGCGGAGCAGTGGCGCGCGCAGGGGCTAGAGGACGTCACGGTTCATGAATATGACGTGATGCATTCCGCGCCGCGGCAGATTTCTTTGGAGATGGTGAAGCCGCGGCGTTATGTGGCCGAGCTGCGCGAAAATTCCTATGAGGTCGATCCGGACACAAAAAATCCGCACGCTGATGGGGCTTACTTGGGATATTCCGCTTCAGGTGAGGTGACGGCGCCGGTGGTTTACGCGCACAGTGGAAACCCAGAAGATTACGATTACCTGCGGCAGCATGGGATCGACATTCGCGGGAAAATCGCGCTGGTGCGTTATTCGAATCCGTACAGCTATCGCGGGTTCAAGGCGCTGACGGCGGAGCGGTTGGGGGCCGCAGCGATTCTGATTTATTCCGATCCGGCGGAAGACGGCTATACCAAAGGCGCGGTGTATCCGAATGGGCCCTGGGGACCGGAGAGTCATATCCAGCGCGGGGCGATCACTTACGATTTTATTCAGCCGGGAGATCCGCTGACTCCGGGGTGGGCTTCGGTGCCGGGGGCGAAAAGAATTCGGCCGGAAGACGCGGTATCTCTGCCGAAGATCATGGGATTGCCGCTTTCGTGGCACGACGCGAAACCTTTGCTCGAGAAAATGGATGGTCCGCTGGCGCCGGATTCGTGGCAGGGCGGTTTGCCTTTGAAATACAAGCTGGGTGGGAAGCGCGTCGTTGTCCATTTGAAAGTGGACATGGACAATAGCACGCGGCCTTACTACGTGACGGAGGCGCGGATTCGCGGGAGCGAATCGCCGGACGAGTGGGTGATTCTGGGGAATCACCGCGACGCTTGGGTTTATGGCGGAGTGGATCCTTCGAGCGGGACCGCGTCAATGTTGGAATTGACGCGGAACTTGGGCGCGCTTTTGAAGCAGGGCATTCGGCCGAAACGGACTTTGGTTATTTGCAGTTGGGATGGCGAGGAGTACGCGCTGACGGGGTCGACGGAGTGGGGCGAGCAGTATGCGGATGAATTAAAAAAGAAAGCGGTGGCGTATTTGAATGTGGACGAAGCGACATCGGGAGCTAATTTTCAGGGGGACGCGGTGGGGTCGCTCGCGCCTTTGCTGGTGGAGGTGAGCAGGACTTTGCCGGCGCCTTCGGGGAAGACTCTTTACGATGAGTGGAAAATTTCGCGGCAGAGTGATTTGGGGGAGCAGCAGCCGGTGCCGGATGCTCGTTTGGCGAATACGCGGATTGGGAGTGGATCGGATCACACCGTGTTTTTGAATTTTCTGGGCGTGCCGACGATGGGGCTGACGTTTGTGGGGCCTTATGGCGTTTATCATTCGATGTATGACGATTATTTCTGGATGAATCATTTTGGGGATCCGGGGTACCGGTATCACGCGTTGATGACGCAGTTGTGGGGCGTGCTGGCTTTGCGTTTGGCGAATGCGGAGTTGTTGCCGTTTGATTTTGAATCGTACGGGGAGAATATTCGGCAGTTCGTGGTGGATTTGAATTTGGCGAACCGGGTTGGCGGGCATATTGATTTGGCTGGATTGCAGCGGGCGGTTGCGGATTTCCAGTCGGTCGGGCGGGAGTTGAATCAGTCTTTGGCGGTTGCCGCGGATTCGGGGAAGGTTGATGCGGCGGCTGCTCGGCGCATCAACGACCAGCTGATTCAGGTGGAGAGGAATTGGTGCAATCCGGAGGGGATTCCTGGGAGGCCTTGGTTTAAACATTCTTTGTATGCGGCGCGGTATACGTATGCGCATTTGGAGTTGCCGGGGTTGACGGAGGCGGCGGAGGCTGGGGATTGGAAGCGGGCCGGGGAGCAGGAGAAGATCTTGGAGGCGGAGTTGGGGAGGAATACGGCTTTGTTGAAGACGATTGATGCGGAGATTCATGCTGGGCGGTGAGCGGATGCGATACGGGCGTCGGGGCGGATTGGGGTCCGGGCAAGAAGGAGATCCTTCGTCGCGAAGTGCGCTCCTCTGGGTGACGGCCAAGGGCGGTTTGGGTGGAAGGACGATGCGGCTAGGAGAAGCGGATCGTTTGGATGGGGAAGCGATCGACGAAAGATTTAACACGGAGAGCACAGTGGGAGGCGGGAGATCACGGAGAGTGCCGCCGGGCGGTGGTTTATGGCGGCGCTTCGCGCCGGATGCGCTGCGGGCGCGGGCTGCTGCGGAAAAGCGGCGGCAGAGCCGCCGCACTCCAAAATGGGCTGGGCGCGGATTGATTGGTGCGCGCGTGCGAGTACTTTGTGCGGGCGGCGCGCCTCCGGCTGCGTCGCTGATTTTTGCGCTCGCGCTGGTTTTTTGGGTGGCGGTGCCGGTGTGGTCGCAGACTGCGGGGCGGGCTCGGGACTTGGGTGTGCCATTTGAGGGTGTGCCGGGGCCTTTGAATTCGATTACGGATGTGAAGGGAGTGGAGGTGGGGTACCGGACCATTATTTCTGGGGACGGAAAATTGGTGGTGGGGACGGGGCCGGTTAGGACTGGGGTTACTGCTGTTTTTCCGCGGGGGAAGGCGTCGGTGGATCCGGTGTTTGCTGGGTGGTTCACGGAAAATGGGAATGGGGAGATGACTGGGACTTCGTGGGTTACCGAGTCGGGATTTTTGTATGGGCCGGTGATGATCACGAACACGCATAGCGTGGGGGTGGTGCGGGATGAGGTGATTGCGTGGCAACTGAAGCATGGGACTTCGTTGCCGCTCGCGGATTGGTGGTCTTTGCCGGTGGTGGCCGAGACTTGGGATGGGTATTTGAACGACATCAATGGGTTTCATGTGAGTGCGGCGGATGCGGATGCGGCTATGGCTGGGGCGCACGGCGGGGCGATCGAAGAAGGGAATGTGGGCGGCGGGACTGGGATGATTTGTTTTGAGTGGAAGGGCGGGACGGGGACTGCTTCGCGCAAGCTGCCGGAAAAAAATGGCGGGTATACGGTGGGAGTTTTGGTGCAGTGCAATTTTGGGGTGCACCATTTGCTGCGGATTGCGGGGGCGCCGGTGGGTTACGCGCTGGGTGGGAAGAAAGTTTGGGATGATGATACGGGATCGATCATTGTGGTGGTGGCTACTGATGCGCCGCTTTTGCCCGGGCAGATGAATCGGATCGCGAAGCGGGTGACTTTGGGATTGGGGCGATTGGGCAGTATTTCGGGCGACGGGTCCGGGGATATTTTTATCGCTTTTTCGACGGCAAATGCCGGGGCGGGAATGGAGCAGGACAAACCGGTTTCGGTTTTGAGACTGCCCAATGCGGAGATGGACGCGCTGTTCGAGGCTACGGTGCAGGCTACTGAGGAAGCGGTGGTGAACGCGCTGGTGGCGGCGAAGACCATGACCGGCGCGAACGGGCACACGGTGGAAGCGCTGCCGCACGAGCAGCTTCGCGAAGTGCTGAAAAAATACAACCGGCTTGCGGACGTGAAGTAACATTGATGCGCTACATTGACGCGCTGACTGAGGCTGTGATACCTGCTACGGATTTTGCTGCGTCCCCCTTCATACGCGTAAGGAGTTTTGGATATGAAAGGCTTTCTGCTGGGAATCATAACGACGCTGCTGGTTTTGGTTGGAATTGCGATGTTTGTGGCGAAGACCGGGCGGGTGAATTTCAGCGCGGATCAAAAGCCGAGCGATGCGGAGACGCATATGGCTATGTCTGCGGTGGATGCTTCGACGGACCGGCATGCGCCGGAGGTGAAGAATCCCTGGCGGCTGACGAAGCGACATTGGTGAGCGGCGCGGATTTGTATATGAACCACTGCGCGGGGTGCCACGGAGTGCCGTCGAATCCGGACAGCGCGTTCGCGAAGGCGTTCAATCCTCCGGTGCCGGTTTTTTTCAAGGAAGCGCCGGACATGGCGGAGAATCAGAATTTCTACATCATTCAGCATGGGATTCGGTGGAGCGGGATGCCGGCGTGGAGTCCGGCGTTGAACGATACGCAGATTTGGCAGCTGGTGACTTTTCTGGGGAGTGTGGAGAAATTGCCTCCGGCGGCGATGAAGAAATTGGAGATTCAGCCTACGACGGTGACGCCATAGGGTGAGCGGCCTGGGCGGTGGTGGAGCTCGCTACAGAGACGTTGGGATTGGAAGATACAGTGGCTAGTGTCGGGTGGCAAGTTCGCTGGCAAGGCTCGGACGAGATTTAACCAGAGATACAGAGAATTGGGAGGACGGAGAGTTTCTGGGATTTGAAGTTCGGGGCGGGGTGTTATACGCTTCTCTATCGCGTAATTTGATGGTTTGCGGATTTGGTTCGCCTGATGGCGGGGCGACTGGGCCGAGTATGGACGGCAATCATAGGGACGGAGGATATTTTCGATGGCTGATGAAGTCGCAGAGAAGGTGATTTCCACGCTCGCTTCGGTGAAGCGGATTCCTGCCGACTCGATCAAGCTGGACACCAGCCTGCAGGACTTGGGCATCGATTCGCTGGACGTCTTTACGCTGCTGTTCGAGCTGGAAAACGCGTTCAAGATTTCGATTCCGGATGATGATGTGCGATCGCTGAAGACGGTGAACGATATCGTCGACGGGATGAAGAAGATTATCGCCGCTACGCCGCCGGCTCCTCCGCTTGATTCCGCGACGCCGGCGAACTGACGAATGGCTGGACGCCGGGTCGCGATTACTGGACTAGGAATTATTTCCCCGCTGGGTCTGGATGTGGCTTCGTCCTGGGCGTCGCTCAGCGAAGGCCGTCCGGCGATTGGTCCGATTCAGTATGCTGATTGTTCGACCCTCCGATTTAAGAATGGCGCCGAAGTCCGCGGCTACGATCCCCTGAAATATTTTGCCGGCGGTAAAGATGCGTATCTCGACCGGTTCGCGCAATTTTCGGTGATTGCGGCGCGAGAGGCGCTGCAGAATTCCGGAGTGGAACTGACTCCGGAGTTGCGGGAAAACTCGGCGATCGTTTGCGGGTCTTCGGTGGGCGGGCAGGCAACGATTGAAGCCGGGTTCGAGGATTTGTGGGTTCAGGGGCGCGGGCGGGTGCATCCGCTGACGATTGCGAAGACGATGGGTAACGCCGGGGCGAGCCACATCGCGATGGAATTGGGGCTGAGTGGTCCGACGTATACGGTTTCGACGGCTTGTTCATCGGCGAACCACGCGATTGGGCAGGCGTTTCGATTGGTGCGCGACGGCAATGCGGAGATGGCGGTGACCGGCGGCAGCGAGGCGATGTTTACCATTGGCATGTTGAAGGCTTGGGAAGCGATGCGGGTGGTGGCGCCGGATACTTGCCGGCCGTTCAGCAAGGACCGCCGTGGGCTGATTCTGGGCGAAGGCGGCGCGATGATGATCCTGGAGCCGATGGAAGCGGCCAAGGCGCGCGGCGCGAAAATTTATGCGGAGATTTGCGGATTTGGAATGACGGCGGATGCGTACCATTTGACGCAACCGACGGTGCAAGGGCCGGCGCGGGCGATGCGCGGAGCGCTGAAAGAGGCTGGGCTGGCTCCGGAGTCCGTGGGCTATGTGAACGCGCACGGCACCGGGACTTCCGGGAATGATCCGGTGGAAAGCAGCGCGATTCGCGAAGTCTTTGGCGCGCACGCGGATAAGACTGGGCGTGAGCTCAACGAAGTCGATGCACGGACACGCGCTGGGGGCTGCGGGAGCGCTCGAGGCGATTGCTACGGTGCTGGCGTTGCATCATGGGATTTTGCCGCCTACGGCGAATTACAACGAGCCGGACCCGGAGTGCGATCTGGATTACATTCCGAATACACCGCGAGTGCAGCGAGTTGAGGCGGCGCTGTCTAATTCATTTGCGTTCGGCGGATTGAACGCGGTTGTTGCGTTTCGGGCTTACCCCAGTTAGTTCGCGGTTCCCTCCTTTTATCTCCTTTCCGTAAATTCTGGGCTGCAAAATCGTTCGAGCTGCCTGCTCGATGCGATAGACTCCCGCCGTGGCTAGCTAACGAAAGCGGGAGGTATCCGTGGAAGAAGTTTTGAATGAACCGGAAGGCGAGGAACGCCGTTCGAACGATATGGCGAGCATGCAGGACCGGGCGGAGATCGATGTATCGGAAAAGGTGTTTGCCAACGGGCCGAATATGCTGGTGTTGTGCCTGACGGTGATTGGGCTGATCAAGATTTACACGCGGTTCGAGAAAGTGACAACGCTGGCGGATAATTTCTTGGCATTTATCGCGTTGGGATATCTGGCGGCGACCGTCATCTGCTTACATGGCCTTGCGGACGCGGGAGAGAAAATCGCGGCTGAAGCTTTCGCGATTTGCGGACATGACGTTTTCTGATTTCGCTGGGGCTGACGGCGGCGGTGGCGCTGTTTATGACTTTCGCGCTGGAAGGGTAGACGGCGGCGAAGCCCGATCGTGAAAAGCAGATCCCTCACCCGTAAACGGGTTCGGGATGCCTAAAAGAGAAAGCGGTTGACGCTGGGCAGCAACATGCTCCAAGGCAGCGGTTTCGGCGACCAGCCACGGGTCAATTCATCGGCGAGAGTCATGGCGACGAGAATGGCGAGGAAAAAGAAGCCGGTCACGACGACCAATTGAGTGAGGCGAGGGCTGTACTTCACGTGCATGAAGAACAGAAGGACTAGGAGCATCTTCACGACGGCGATGGCCAGGGCGACAGGCGTGTTCCAGGCGTGCAGGTCGATGAAGGCGACGCCGGTGGTGAGACCGGTGAGGAACATGAGAACGAGAAACACTCCCACGTAAGTTGAAACCGGAACGACGTGGTGGCCGGACATTAATGCCCTCCGTGGGAAAGATAGCGACCGCCAACTAAATAGAGCAGCGGGAACAAGAAAATCCAGACGATGTCGACGAAGTGCCAGTACAGGCCGACCATTTCCAGCGGCGCGTAATATTCCTCGTTGAATCGATTCTTCCAAGCCATGTGGGCGATGACCAGAATGATCGGGATGCCGATGATCATGTGCAGGGCGTGCAGGCCGGTCATGAAAAAGTAAAAGCAGAAGAACAGCGGCACGTGGTAGCCGGGCGCGCCCCAAGCGTCACGAACCACGAAGCCGAAGCCGGGGATCAGGTGTTCAGCGTAATCGGTGCGCCATTCGAAAGTGAACTTGACGGCCAAGAAGATGGTGCCGAGCAGAACGGTGAGGAGCAGGAACATCACCTGCGTTTTGCCCTTCTTCCCGACTTGCGCGGAGTGAATTGCCAGAGCCATGGTCAAGCTGCTGGCGATGAGCACGACGGTGTTGATGGCGCCGAATCTGACGTTGAGCAGGTTGCTGCCGATTTCGAAGGCGTCGTGGTAGAGCGCGCGATAGACGATATAGGCGCCGAAGATTCCGCCGAAGAACATGATTTCCTGCGCGAGGAAAACCCACATGCCGAAAGTGCCGGCATCGCGCTGCTGGTCCATGGTCTCGAATTGATGTTGGAACCCGGGTGGATGCGGGTTATGAACGGCCATATCAGCCATGGGTGCGGCTCCCCGTTGTTCCGGCGTAGTCGTACGCGTCTTCGGTCACGATCGGAATTTCCGTGAAATTTTCAGTGGGCGGCGGCGAAGGCGTGGTCCATTCGAGACCTTTGGCGCCCCACGGATTGGGTCCGGCGATGGGACCGTATTTGAAGGACCAGATGAAATAGATCAGCGGGATCAGGTAGCCGACGCCGAGGATCGAAGCGCCCGCGGAAGACATGACGTTGAGCACCTGGAATTCGGCGGGATAGACGGCGTACCGGCGGGGCATGCCGAGGTAGCCCAGGACGAATTGCGGGAAGAAAGTCAGGTTGAATCCGACGAAGATGACCAGAGCGGCGAAGCGCGCCCAGGCGTCGGGGTAGAGGCGGCCGGTAATTTTCGGCCACCAGAAATGCAGGCCGCCGAGGTAAGCCATGACCGCGCCGCCGACCATGATGTAGTGGAAGTGGGCGACGATGAAGTAGGTGCCGTTCAGGTGCACGTCGGTGGCGAGCGAAGCCAGGAACAATCCGGTGAGGCCGCCCATGGTGAACAGGCCGATGAAGCCGAGGGCGTAGAGCATGGGGGCTTCGTAGGAAATGGAACCCTTGTAGAGGGTCGCGGTCCAGTTGAAAACTTTGATGGCGGAGGGAATCGCGACCAGGAAGCTGAGGACGGAGAAAATAAGGCCGGCGTAGACGGATTGGCCGGTGACGAACATGTGATGGCCCCAGACCAGGAAGCTGATGATGGCGATGGCGAAGCTGGAGAACGCGACGAAGGTGTAGCCGAAGATGCGTTTGCGGGAGAAGGCGGTGATCAGCTCGCTCATGACGCCCATGCCGGGGAGAATCATGATGTAGACGGCCGGGTGCGAGTAGAACCAGAACATGTGCTGGAAGAGAATCGGGTCGCCGCCGATGGCCGGGTCGAAAATGCCGATGTGCATGAGGCGTTCGAGGCCCAGCAGGAACATGGTGATGGCGATGACGGGGGTGCCGAGAATGAAGATCACGCTGGTCGCGTACATGGCCCAGATGAAGAGCGGCAGGCGGAACCAGGTCAAACCGGGCGCGCGCATTTTGTGAATGGTGACGATGAAGTTCAGGCCGGTGAGGATCGAAGAGAATCCGGTGATGAACACGCCGAGCGCAGTAGGAATGACCTGCGAGTGCGAAAAGGTGCTGCTATAGGGCGTGTAGAAGGTCCAGCCGGTATCGACGCCGCCGGAAATTACGGCGTAGAGGGTGAAGGCCGCGCCGATGATGTAAATGTACCAGCTGAGCAGGTTGATGCGCGGGAAGGCCAGGTCACGCGCGCCGATCATCATCGGAACCAAGAAATTCCCGAGGGTCGCGGGGATCGAAGGCACCAGGAAGAAGAACACCATGATGACGCCGTGCATGGTGAAAAGCTTGTTGTAGGTTTCGGGCGCGACGAGGCCCTGAGGTTCGATGAGGTTCAGGCGCATCATAACGGCGAAAAAACCGCCGACGAAGAACATCAGGGTGATGGAGATGAGATAGAGGATGGCGATGCGTTTATGGTCGACGGTCAGCAGCCAGGATTTCACGCTGTGATCCACGTTCAGATAGTTCAGCGGGGCTTCGCTGGGAAGCTCGTGGCCGGGCATCTCGGCAATCAGAGTGGAGCTCATTTGCTGGTCACTGTCCTTTCCGGCGTCCTTTGCGTCGTCTTTTCTTCCGGACCCAGCGATTTAACGTAGGCGATCAGTTGCAGCACCTGCTCCTCGTTCACCTGGCCCTTGAAGGTGGGCATGATCGGAGGATAATCCGGCAGGGCGATCGAATTGGGATTCACGATGGCCTGGCGAATCAGCACGTCGTCCACGGTTCTGGCGCTGCCATCGAGCATTCTTTCGGTGGTGCCGTAAATTCCGGCCAGCGACGGGCCGCGTCCGGAATTATCGCCGGTGTGGCAGGACTGGCAGCCGAGCTGGGAGAAGAGGCGGCCGCCCATCTGGGCCATGGATTCGTTTTTGGAGCCGCCGGCGAGCCAGGCAGCGTAATCGGTGGGCGACATGACATAGACCCAGCCGATCATTTCGGAATGGTCGGTGCCGCAGTACTGGGCGCAGAACAGGTGGTAGGTTCCGGTTTCGGTGGCCTGGAACCAGAGCGACGAGTAGCGGCCGGGATCAACGTCCTTCTTGACGCGGAAAGCGGGAATGTAGAAATCGTGAATGACATCCTCGGAAGTCATGGTCAGCTTGATGGGGACGCCGACCGGCACGTGCATTTCGTTGATTTCGCGAATGCCTTCGGGATGCTGCACGTGCCACATCCATTGTTTGCCGACCACGAACATTTCGGTGGAGGAGGCGGGCGGTCGCGAATTTTGCACGTAGAGCAGCGAGGCCCAGACGAAGATCACGACGGTGATCAGGGTCGGGATAATGGTCCAGGTCAATTCCAGAAACAGATGGGTGTGAGTGTCCGGCGGAATTTCGTCGGGCGACTGGCGGTGGAATTTGACCATGAAGAAGAAAATGGTGCCGAAAATCAGGGCGGTGAAAAACAGGGTCAGGACGGTGAGGAAGTAATAGAGCAGATCGACGTTCTCGGCGATGGTCGAAGCGGTGGGCGGATGCAACGGGATTAGCGCCGCGAGGCCCGTGAAAGAATCCAGCCCGAGTTGAGCGAAACCAGTCATATGCAATTCAAAAAACCTCAGCGCGCCGGCGATTTTTCCGCCGCTTGCGCGTTACGCTTTCTGCGCCGGCAACTCGATACCGCTCGCGCCGGAAAAGAACCAGCATGGTGATGCCGATGGCCAGCACGGTGAGCAGGCCGCCGGCCTGAATCAGCCGGGAGATGAGCAAACCGTATTTGCCAGTCGAAGGATCGTAGTGATAGCAAAACAAGAGAATCGAATCGACCGGCGTACCGATTTTTTCGTTTGAGGCTTCGACCAGGCCGAGGCGCAGATCGCGCGGCGAATATTCGATGCCGTAGAAATATTTGGAAATTTTGCCCTGGGGCGTGAGCACCATGATGGCGCTGGCGTGGGCGAACTGCTTGGAATCCGCATCGTAGGCGTAGCGGAAGCCGACGGAATCGGCGAGAGTTTTGATTTGCGGGGCGTCGCCGGTGAGGAAATGCCAGCCCTGGGCGGCATTGGGGCGGCCGTACATGCCCACGTACATTTGTTTTTTTACGGAGGCCATGACCGGCTTGTCGCTGGGGTCGATGCTGACGGTGACGGCTTCGAACTGATTGCCGGCATCCATGGGCAGGCCTTTCATGCTGGCTTCCATAGCCGTTGAGAACCTGGGTGCACAGCATCGGGCAATTGAAATAGACCAGAGAAAGAATGACTGGCTTCTGGCCGAAGAATTGGCCGAGTTTGACGGTGTTGCCGTTCTCGTCGTGAAAGGTGAGATCGAGCGGGACCTGCTGATTCAGCTTCTGGTCGATGCCGACGTCTTTCAGGAGATCGGGGCGGACGCCGACGCTCTGCATCGGGTCGGAGAGTTGGGCGCGCGCGGGTTGAGGCGCGAAGGCGAGTGCCCAGGCCAAGGCTGCTACGCCAGCTGCGATGCGGACTCTGCCGAATTTTCCGAAGCGTGACACTTGCCTGTAGCCTCACTCTTACAGTTGAAACGAAACTCAAAAATTCGCGGCGCCGATCGATCTGGCGCGCTGCTACTTCCCGGTTTCTTCTCCGCCCTCTTCCATGGCTTTCTTCTGACGTTCGTCGCGCGCTGCAGTGTAACCGCATTGGCCGGTGACATCGGCGGCGGGCGGGGTCATGGGAACTTTCGAATTCACTCCGCTGGGCACATCTCCCGCGGCGCGCGCAGGCAGCGGATGCTCGACCATCAGGTCGATGGCGCGATCGACGGGAATTTGCACGATCCCGGCGCGCGAATCCTTCCAGCTGTAGCCTTCGAGGCTTTTCATCTGGCCATCACAGTAATCGCTGAGTTCAACCTGCGGTTCGACTTGCAGGCGCGGCGCGGGCGGCATCTGCCGGGCGGTGTCGAGCGGCGAGGCGGCTTCGCCCATGGGCGTCATGGCGCTCATTTGGGTGAAAGTGAAGCGCATGGCGACGAAGACGACGATGAGAATGATGGCGAGGTAGACTGCCGGATTTTGCGACTCCGCTGACGTCGACATCGGTCTTCTCGTAATTGTCGTCGGCGTTGTTCGGGGCGCCGTGCCCGACCTTGTTAGTCTCCATGCTCATGATGGAGCACTCCTTCAAAGCGCGGGTCGTGCAGCGGCAGCAGCGGCATGCGTTTGAGTTGCCAGAAATAAACGCCGAGCCAGACTGCGCCAATCAGCACGAAAGCAACCACGTCGAGAAGCATGGGACCGAGGTCAACTTTGTCGCCCTGGAAGGCCGGCTGAATGAGCCAGTAGACGTCGACCATGCTGAGGACGATCATCATCCCGGCGACGCGGGAGAGGCGTTCGACGCGGCGCTTGATATTGCGCTGCAAGAGCAGCAGGAACGGCAGCGCGAAATGCAGGACGATGAGAATCAACGCGATCTTGGCCCACGGACCCATGGAGCGCGAAATGTACCAGGGAATTTCGTCTTTGATATTGCCGGCCCAGATGATTAGGAACTGGGAGAAATTCAGGTAGGCCCAGAGCATGGTGAAGGCCAGCATCAGGTTGCCAAGATCGTTGTACTGCTGCGGGGTAATGGTGTCGTTGTACGGCGGCTGGCTGGCCCGGCTGCGCAGCAGCACGATGACGAAAGACATGGCGGTGAGGATGCCGACGATCATGAAAATCATGCCGTAGATGGTGGAGAACCATTCAGGCTCGAGGGACATGACCCAATCGATCATGGCGAAGGTGAGCACGATGGCCCAGACGATGATGCCGGGCCCGCTGATGGCTTCGAAGCGGTGCTTCATGGCCAGTTCGGTTTCGGAGTCGGTGGCGGCGTCCTGCTGGCGCGACCAACTGTTCAGCAGGAAAGCTAAGCCCATGAGGACGAGGAAATAAATGATGGCGCGGACGGTGAAGCCCTGCTGAGTTAGCCAGCGCATTTTGAATGCGTAATTCGGATTGGCGAGCATTTCGGCGCGATGGTCGTCGAAAGTCCAGGGGTACAGAACTTTCGTCCACATTCCGTACAGAACCGGAATGAATAGTACGGCCATCAAGCCGAACATGCGCGAACCGGCTTCGAGCATGCGGCGGATGGGGAAGCCCCAAGAGTCCGCTGACGAGGTGATGAAGCATCAGGATGGCGGTGCAACCCATCGGGATCAGGAACCAGTAGACGTAGCCTACGACGTAGGCGCGCAGGATGGTCTGGAGGGTGAAGTTCATCGCGATTCGCCCCCCGTTGCAGCGGTTAATTTTTGGCGTTCAGCTTCCGGAACGTCATCGATGGTGGCGTGCTGACTGAGTTGCAGGACGCGGATGTAGGCCGCGATTCTCCAGCGATCTTCGGGTTCGACGCGAGCGGCGTAGCTGTACATGGAGCCGTAGCCATCGGTCATGACTTGGTAGAAATGTCCAGCGGGCGCGGTGCGCAGGCGATCGATGTGGAACGAAGGCGGAGCAGGGAAGCCGCGCTGGACGATCATGCCATTGCCGTTGCCGGTGTAAGCGTGGCACGGAGTGCAATAGATGTTGTAGCGCTGGCGGCCGCGTTCGATATCGGCGCGCGTCATGGGAAACGGAAACTTGTCGGCGACTTCGCCGTCTTCTTTGCCGGTGTAGAGCAATTCATCGAGGCGCAAGTGGCCGCGGGCGACGGTGCCGGGGACGACCGGGCGTTCGTCGCGTCCATCGGCGAAGAAAGGCGTTTCTTGATACGGGAGATATTTGGGCTGGATGTGCATGTCCTGACGGCAGCCGCCGACAAGAATGGTCAGCGCAGCGACGCAGAGCATCGCGCGCGTGCGCGCCAGGCGGCTCGGGTTGGGCTGCAAACTATTCTTCAACTTCGTAGACTCCAAACGGCTGCAAGGTATCGAGAAAAACTTTGGTCTTGTCGAGATCGAAACTTTTGTCTTTGGCTTTGACGACCAGGAAGAAGCGGTCTTCGGAAGCCCGCGCGAAGCGGGGGACGTTGAACACCGGATGATACGGCCGGGGCAAACCGTTCAGCGCGAACATGCCGAAGACGGCGCAGAGCGCGGCGCCGAGGACGGTGAGTTCGAACGTGATCGGGATGAAATGCGGCCAGCTGTTGTAAGGCTTGCCGCCGACGTTCAGCGGGTAGCTGATCACGTTGGCGTACCACTGCATGCCGAATCCGGTGAGGCCGCCGAGCAAGCCACCGGTGAAAACGATGGCGGGAAGAATGGTGCCGTGAAAGCCGACGGCTTCATCGAGGCCATGGATGGGCAGCGGCGAGTAAGCGTCGATCTTGCGGAAGCCCGCGTCATAGGTGCGCTGCGCCGCTTCGAGAAGCTGCTGCGGCGTCTCGAATTCGGCGAGCAATCCGTAAATGGGCTTGAGCTTCATGACTAGCCGCGAATCTCCGGATTTGGATTGAGCACGCGCGCGAGATAAGTGGTGCGCGGGCGCGTGTTCAGATCGTCGAGCAAACTGTAATTGCGCGAATTGGCTTTGAGCTTGGCGACACGGCTGTTCTTGTCGTTGATATTGCCGAATTCGATGGCGTTGGCCGGGCAAGCTCCCTGGCAGGCGGTGACGATTTCGCCGTCTTTTACCAGGCGATCTTGCTCTTCGGACAAGATTTTTGCGGCGTTGATGCGTTGTACGCAGTAGGTGCATTTTTCCATCACGCCACGGCTGCGCACGGTGACGTTCGGGTTGCGCATACCGTAGAGGCTGGGCGTGGTGTAGTCCGAGAACAAAAAGAAATTGAAGCGGCGAACTTTGTAGGGGCAGTTGTTGGAGCAGTAGCGGGTGCCGACGCAGCGGTTGTAAACCATTTCGTTCAGGCCTTCGGGGCTGTGAACGGTGGCGCCGACCGGGCAGACGACTTCGCAGGGCGCGTTCTCGCAGTGCATGCAGAGAACCGGTTCGTAGTAGGTTTCGGGCGCGTCGAGATCGCCGCGGAAATACGTGTCGACGCGAATCCACTGCATGGCACGGCCGCGCATGACCTGTTCTTTGCCGACGACCGGGATGTTGTTTTCCGATTGGCAGGCGACGACGCAGGCGTTGCAACCCACGCACTTGTTCAGGTCGATGGCCATGCCCCAGGCATAGCCGTCGTATTTGAAGCCGGGGTAGAGGGTCAGGCCTTTGGTTTTCTTTTCTTCGGGGTCGACGGCGAAATCGGGATCTTTGCGATATTCGTCGAGGGTGGCGACGCGGACTAAGTCGCGGCGGACGGCCTGATCGCCCTCTTCGGAAGATTGATGGCCTTCCTGGTCGATGGCGTACTGATGTTGAGTGACCGCGAAATAATATTTTTCGCCGGTTTTTTCGATGCGCAGGCCATTGGCAATGAAAGGCGCGCTACTGGTGCGAATCAGGTTGGCGTTGAAACCGGGGCCGCTGCCGACTGTTCCGGCTTTGTAGCGGCCGTAGCCGAGATGGAGAGTTACGGAATTATTGGCGTGGCCGGGAACCAGCATGATGCCGGCTTTGACTTCGCGGCCGCTGAGCTGGAGCTTGACGAAATCGCCATCGATGAGATTGAGGCGCTGCGCGGTTTGAGGGCTGAACATCGCGGCGTTATCCCAAGTGAGTTTGGTGTTGGGCTTGGGAAGTTCCTGGAGCCAGCCGCTATTGGCGAAGCGGCCATCGAAGACGGCGGGATCTGGTTTGAAAACAATTTCGAGATCGTCGGCGCCTGCGCTGCGGTATTGGAGGACGGCGCTATATCCGCGCGCGCGGCTACGGCGATCGCGGGCAACGCGGTGCCGGCCAGGACGCCATCGTGCAGCGAAGTTTCCCAGTAGGCTTCGTAGGCTTTATCTTTTTCGGGACGCTGGCCCGCCCAGTAATCGCGAACGATGTCGTGACCACTCTTGTCGGCGTTACCTGTGAGCGCGGCAATGACTTCGTGCGCCGAGCGACCGTCGTACAAAGGCTGAATCAGCGGCTGGATGACGCTGGCGGTACCGTCGTAGGCGCGCGCGTCGCCCCAAGCTTCAAGGAAATGCGCGGCGGGAATGTGCCACTGGCAATATTCGGCGGTCTCGTCGAAATAAAGGCCGGAATGCACGCGCATCGGGACGCGGCCGAGTGCGTCGCCGAATTTCAGGTCGGCGGGCGCGTCGTAATTCGGATTGCCGCCAAGAATGAAGAGGAGCTGAACTTTGTTCGCGTTCATGTCCGCGACGAGCTGGCGGAGGGATTCGATCCCGGCGATGGGATTCGGTTCGAGAGGCTCGGTGTAGTAAACGGTTTTGCCAACGTTGCCGAGCGCGGAATTCATGGCGTGAGCCAGAGCGTGCACGGCGGGCGGCTGTTCTTCTCCGGCGATGACGAGCGACGTGCCGCGATGCGCGGCGAGATCTTTGCCAACGGCCGCGGTCCATTCGGCGGCGATTCCGCTTTTCGCCGATGATGCTCCGTTGCTGGCGCCCGCTGCGGCAGCGAGTTCGCGCGCAAAAGCTTCAACGTCGGAGGAGCGCAGGGCTTTGCGATGATCGGAGACCGCGCCGGTGCTGGTGGTCATGCTTTCGACCACGTAGAGGCGGTTCAATTTTGTTTCGGGATTGTCGACGACGCGGCGGGAGGAGAATTCTCGCGCGTAGCGGACGTGACCCGGGCCGCAGGTTAGAAAATCGGCGTCGAGCGAGACGATCACGTCGGCTTGCTCGATTTTGTATACGGTGTTGACTGGCTTACCGAAGGCGAGGCGCGCGCCTTCGCGCACGCTGTCGCGTCCGCAGGGTTCGTACTGATGCCATTGCGAGCCGGGATATTGTTTCAGAACGCTTTGCAGCTGCGCGGCGAGCGAGGGCGAGGTTACGGTCTCGGTCAAAATGCGCAGGCCGGAGCCGCTGGTTAGCAAGCCAGTGCGGGCGTTGCCGATGGCGGCCTGGAAGCTGGGCCAGTCGGCGATGCGTCCGTCGCGCATGACGGTTTTCGAGCGATCCGGGTCGTAGAGGCCGAGCGTGGCGGCTTGGGCGAAAACGTCGGTGCCGCCGAGGCTACCCGGGTGTTCGCGGTTACCTTCAATTTTGGTGGGACGGCCCATGTGACTTTCGACCAGGAGGCCGTAGGCGACTCCAGCGAGAGTCATGGACGTGGCGTAAAAGAGTGGGCGGCCGGGAATGATTTCTTCCGGCGGCTTCACGTACGGAACGATTTTTTGCGTCGGAAGTTTTGTGCAGGCGCTGAGGCCGGCCAGCGCGGCAGAGGCAGCGGCCAGCTTCAGAACTTCGCGGCGATTGATGCCGTCTTTTTCCGGGTCATGCGGGAATTCGTTCTCGAGGAACTCGCGATATTCCTTGGTTTCGGAAAGTTCGTCGATACTTTGCCAAAAGCGCTTGCCGTTTTCGTGGGCAAGCTTGGCGCGCACCGCGTCCAGCTCCTGCGGGTTCGGCAATTTCGGATTGAGGTCAGAACTCATTTTTGTCAGTTTGCTACTTTTTTAATCCTTCAATTTCTATCGATGACACGTCGAGCACGTCTGAATATTGCGCGTGTTCTGAATCTTGTATAGGGCGACGAGCTTTTTGCCCTGCTCGATCTGGTCGGGCGGCGCGACCCAGTTGGGATTGAAAACTTCCGAGCGCGGCCGGACGTATTTTTCCGGCTGACGGTGGCAATCGAGACAGAACGACATATATAAGGTTTGGGCGCGATAGGTCAGCGGCATCTGCGCGATTTGTCCGTGGCAGGTGGTGCAGCCGACGCCTTTATTGATGTGAATGCTGTGATCGAAGTAGACAAACTGGGGTAGCGCGTTGACGCGGGTCCAGGCCAGCGACTTGTCGGTGCGATAGCTGTAGCGGACCGGTTCGAGCATGGAAGAGTTGGTCCAGATCTGCGAGTGGCAGGTCATGCAGGTTTGGGTCGGCGGCACGCCGGCGAAGGAAGATTTTTCGACGGTGGTGTGGCAGTAGCGGCAATCGATGCCGAGTTCGCCCGCGTGGTGCTTGTGGCTGAAGGGCACGGGCTGCTCGCGGGTGACGTTCACGCTGGTGTAGTAGGGCGAGAGGCCGATTTCCCAGAGCACTCCACCCAGCAGGCCGACCGCGATCAACGCGCCAAAGATGGTGACCCGGGCGATGATGTTGGACGTGGGATGAAATAGCTGCGCCATCGAACTCTGTGCCTTCCTTAGTGTGACGACTTCTTGCCAGACGTTTCTTCAACCAACTGCCGCATTTCGGAAATCGAAATCGCGGGCAGGAACCGGATAAACAGGAACAATAACGTTAAGAACAGGCCGATGGTGCCGGTGTAGGTGGCCCAGTCCCATTTCGTCGGATAGTACATGCCCCAGGAAGAGGGCAGGAAATCGCGATGCAAGCTGATGACGACGATGACGAAGCGCTCGAGCCACATGCCGACGTTGACGATCAGCGATATCACGAACAAAAGAGGGACGTTAAGGCGAACTGAACGGATCCACAAGAGCTGGGGAATGATGATGTTGCACGTTATGAGCAGCAGGTAGATATAGCGATACGGGCCGAAGAGGCGGTTCATGATCAGGAAATGGTCGAATTTGTTGCCGCTGTAGAAGCCCATGAAGAACTCGACGCCATAGCCGTAGGCCACGATGATGCCGGTGGCGAGCATGACTTTGGCCATGACGTTCAGGTGGCGCATGGTGATGAAGTCTTCTAGATGGTAGAACTTACGGATGGGTATGGCCAGCGTGAGCACCATGGCGAAGCCGGAATAGATGGCGCCGGCGACGAAGTAGGGCGGGAAAATGGTGGTGTGCCAGCCGGCGACTTGGCCGACCGAGAAGTCGAAGCTGACCACGGTGTGAACCGAGACGACGAGAGGCGTCGCGAGCCCGGCCAAGAGGATTGAGGCGGTCTCGTATCTGGACCAGTGGACGGCTGAGCCGCGCCAGCCGAGGGCGAGGGCACCGTAAATCGTTTTCGCAACCTTATTGGTGGCCTTATCGCGAAGCGTAGCCAGATCGGGCACAAGTCCAACAAACCAAAAGAGTAAGGAGACAGTGGCGTAGGTGGAGACGGCGAAAACGTCCCATACCAGCGGGCTGCGGAACTGGGGCCAGAGCCACATGTTGTTGGGGTAGGGAGCCAGCCAGAAAAAGAGCCAAGGACGACCCATGTGGAGGAGCGGGAACATGCCGGCGCAAGCGACGGCAAAGAGGGTCATGGCTTCGGCGAAGCGGTTGATGGAGGTGCGCCACTGCTGGCGCAAGAGCAAAAGGATGGCAGAGATGAGGGTGCCGGCGTGGCCGATACCGATCCACCAGACGAAATTGACGATGGCGAAGCCCCAACCGATGGGGATGTTGATGCCCCAAATGCCGACGCCTTTGGTGAGCAGCAGGCCAATCGTCATGTTCAGCAACATCAGGAGGGAGAGCGAGATGGCCAGGCCGAAAAGCCAGCCCGGGCGGAAGCCTTTCCCCAAGACGATGCCGCTGATTTTATCGGTGACCGAAGAAAAGGAATGCCCGGGCTCGATGATGGGATGAGCCGAGAGTACTGGGCTAGACTTCCTTACGTCAGAATCCACGCGCGGTCCTCAGGTACCGAGAAAAAACTTTACCATGACGAAGGCTGCTCGCTAAAAAGACCAAACACAAAATTGATGTTCGACCACTGCCACACCAGCGACCCAGATTCCGCCATACCGGAGACGGCCAATTCTACCGTTTCCGCCGGATCAATTCGTAACATCTTCGCTGAAAGACTGACCTGAGACCGCATAGCATAAAACCTGAGAAGCACTTACGCAAGTTGAAAGCCAAATTTTTTTCGTTTGATTTTTTTGAAACAACCGGACGGTGTGTCGCACCGGAACAAATTTTTCTTCGATGCTGCGGATTTACCGCGATTTTGCGCAAAAAATCAGTTGGTGCTGCAGAGCACGGTGAGTTGCGGGTCGATTACCAGGCGGCTGGGACGGGTACGAGTTCCAAAATGGAAATGGGTTTCATTACCGGTGGTGATGACCACGCCCAATTTCTCGGGTTTGCCGGGGCCATGCGCGCCGTAAATGGGAATTGGGGCGGTGAAGATATCGCTGACGCCGGTTTGCAGCAGAATTCCGCTGACCACGAATTCTGTTCCTTTGGGCTTTACGTCGTACTTCACGGTGTAGTGGGGGATGCCGGTGCCGCGGACCCACTGGTCGAAAAACCAGTTCATGCGGCGGGTGCCTTCGAGATCCATCGTCGGGTTCATGTGCTGCTCCACGGCGTGTTTGAAATCGTCGGTGGAGAACGGCAGATATTTGTAGTCCTTCAGAATCGACTGGAGCAGTTCGCGAAATTTCGCGTCGGGATCGGGGGCGCCGGGCTCGCGCATCATTTCGTGGAGCATGTGAATGACCCAGGTGCCTTTGCCGTACATGATGGTGGCGTAGGCGTCGGGCGATTTGGTTGAGGCGAGGCGCGGGCCCAGGGTCAAGGGACCGGTCTGCTCGATGACTTCGATGGAGCCGGGAGCCTTGGTGAGCAGATCGGCGCGATAGTGCTCAAGCCAACTGTTGAGGCGATGCTCGCTGGGTTTCTTGCTGTCCCAATACAGGATCGCGAGGTAATGAGCCAGACCTTCTTCAATCCAGGTATCGCGGTAATCGGCGGCGATGGTTACGTTGCCCCACCACTGATGGGCGACTTCGTGAAACGGCATGAGATTGCGGGAGGCGCGCTGAGTCCATTCGGTGATGCCGGCTTGCTCCTGGGTGTCGGCGGGCAGAAAAGCGAGCGTGGAAAGATAGATCAGACCGGGCCAGCCCTGGCCGAAGGAGCCGGGAATCTGAGAGATGTCCAGATGATCGAGCGGAAAGGTGCCGTTGATGTTGCGAAAAAACTGGATGGAATCGAGAACGCGATTGCCGAGGTCGTTCAACGAAACGGTGGGGTTAGGCGCGGGAGCCGCGGCCAAGACCGAACTGGTGGCGCCATTCAACGGATGCACGAAGGTGGTGGGAGTATCGAGCCGGGTGGAATTTCGCTCGTCGAGGCGTTTGGCGATGGCCTGTTCGAGCTCCCTGTTGGCGTAGATGCGCACTTTGGGGACGTCGCCGGTGGCAGCCACTTTGTATTCGCCTAAATTGAACCCGGCGGTGGCGAAGGGGATTTCCGATTTCCATTTCCCAGATTTGGAGTCGGAGTCTTCGTGCGATTCGATTTTGTCTCCAGTGGCGACCAGGGTGAAACGCCTGGGCCAACGAAAGCTGAGATCGAACAGGGCGAAATGCTCGCCTTCGAGGTGGGCGAACCAGGTGCCGCGTTCGCCGACGAATTCGACGCCGTTGCCGGCGTTGGCGATGACGTTGCCGTGATAGCGAAGGTCGAGATGAAATTCTTCTCCCGCGGTTTTTGGCGCGGGGAGCACGACGAAAACGAAATCGTTGCCGCGGCGGACAGCTTCCTGCGGAGTGAGATCCTGATTCTGAAAAAAGACCACGGGCTTGCCGTCGTCACCGAGAACTTCCGACACCGCCAGGTTGCGGGAAAGCTCCAGATGGACGAATCGCTCGCCGGGGCGGACGGCTTTAAGGGTAAGGGTCGTTTTGCCGGTAAGGGAGAGGTCATCGCCGATGACAGCATCGACCTGATATTGCAGCGGCTGGAAATATTCGATGGGCTTGGGCGGAGCATCTTCGGCGCGAAAGGAAGTCCAGACATCGTAGAATTCGCCGCCGTTATCGCGGAGGAGTTGGCCGACCATGACTTGTTCGTCGCGGCGCGCATCGACGATGACGTCGAAGCTGCCGACCGCGTCGTTGCGCAGCAGGGCGTAGAAGTAGGGTTTGGGATCAGACGAAAGCAGGTCTTCCATGATGCGCAGGGAATGGGAAGGGGCGAAAGACGCGAGCGGCTGAGCCCATTTGGCTGCGAAAGCTGAATCGGTGGCAACTTCGGAATCGCCCGTTTCAATCTGATGAAGCAACTCGGCGGCGGTATCGTCGGTGAAGCGAAGGTAGGCGCTGGTGAAGGTTTGATCGAGAATTGGCACGCCCAGCGCGCGGGAGAGAGAGCGCCTTTCGCCGGGATCCCGGGGCGAACCGGCTATGTGGCCGCGGCCGAAGAACACGGCTCCGGTGATGCGGCCGTCGATTGGCTGGAAGAAGGCGAGGGAACCTTCGGTTAAGCCGAAGCGGAAGGCGTCGCGGCGGAAGGTCAGGTCTTTTACCGAATAGACGTGAGTGGCGTCGAGTTTCAGGTCGTTCAGGGCCTGATAGAGGGCGCGCGGGTCGGATAGATCCAAGGCCGGCGGGGACGGCAGCGCGGCGGTGGGGCTCGCGGCGGCTTTGTTTGGTGCGGGAACAGGCGCAGGCTCTTGCGCGCGCAGTGATACGTGCTCCGGCGCCAGGAGCGCTGCGAGCGCGAGCGGCAGGAGAATGCGCAGCGAAAATCGCATGTGATGTAAGGAATTCGGCACAACCCACCCGGATTTCGATTGGCCCGACTGTACAACTTAGGGCATCGGGCGGCAAGCTGCGGGCGGGACGCCGTGGCTTGCCGCGCTACTATAGTGTGATGCGTCCTGCGCCTCTTGCTGCCGCCTTGATTCTGCTCGTGGCTTGCTCTTCCTCGGCCTGGGCCGACACGATTGTCTTGAAGAATGGGCGACGCATTGTGGCTTCCAGCGTGGTGGAAGATGGGGACCACGTGCGGTACGAAACTCCTGCCGGGCAAATGTCGATCCCGAAGTCGATTGTGGAACGTATTGATCGCGACAATCTTGGCTATACGTCGAGTGGTTCGCCGGCCTCGTCGGCGCCGCCGGTTTCGGCGCCGGAAATTGATCCGCTGCGCGGGACGGAGGATATTTCGAAGCTGGTGGTGCATGACGATGCGATCGATTTCGCTTACATCGCGCAGTTGGATGGGAGCGCGCGAGCGGGCGGAGCTGCAGCTTTGGATAAAGCGGCGGCGGCGCATTATGTGGCTGCGCAATTTCTGGTGGGTAAAGGTGACACGCCGAGCGCGATCGATCATTACCGGCAGGCGCTTAGCCTGGAGCCGGACAGCGTGCCGCTGCTGCTGAATCTGGCGGTGCTTTATTTGCGGCAGAGCCAGTTCACTACGGCGCTGGAGCCGCTGGATCGGGCGAAACACGTGGCGCCGAATTCGCCGGACGTGGCCAAGCTGATGGGTTGGGCGTACTACGGCGCGAACAAGATGGATTTAGCGGTGGCGGAGTGGACTCGGTCTGAAAAGTTGCGGCCGGATAAGGATGTGGAGCATGCGCTGGAAAAAGCGGAGCGGGACAAGGCGGAAGAGGAAAGTTACCGGGAAGGAGAGACGGCGCACTTCGCGTTGAAATACAACGGGAGCGCGACGCCGGATTTGGCTCGCGGGATTCTGCGGGTGCTGGAAGATGATTTTCGGGACCTGGAATCGCAGCTGGATTACACGCCGCCGGAGCCGATTGGCGTCATTTTGTATACCGAGCAGTCGTTTGCGGATATCACGCGGGCGCCGAGTTGGGCGGGGGCTATTAATGATGGGCGCATTCGGGTGCCGGTGCAGGGATTGACTAGTGTGACGCCGGAACTGGCGCGGGTTTTGAAACATGAATTGACGCATAGCTTCGTGGGGCAGAAATCGCACAATCGCGCGCCTACGTGGCTGCAGGAAGGAACGGCGCAGTACATGGAGGGGCGGCGTTCGACGGAATCGGCAGGGGCGCTTTTGAATGCGGCGAGTCAGGGGGGCGTGCCAACGCTGGCGGTGCTGGAAGGTTCGTGGCTGAATCTTTCGGGAGGCTCCGCGAGTATGGCTTATGCGTGGTCGCTGGCGGCGGTGGAATCGATCATTCAGCAGGGTGGAGTTGGCGACGTGAGCAAACTGCTGGATGCGATTTCTACCGCGCCGAATACGGAAGAGGCGCTGAAGGAATCTCTACATACGGACTATGCGGATTTGCAGCAACAGACGATTACTTTGCTGCGTCACGAAGACCTGCGGTAACTGATTTCAAACTCTCGAAAATTTAGAGCGTCATTAACAACCAAGCCAGGAGAGCTGCGCGTTCGGGCAGCTTGCTGATGACTACATGTTCGTTGGGTGTGTGCGCGCCGTCGCCGACTGCGCCGAGGCCATCGAGAGTCGGAATGCCAAGAGCGCCGGTGAGGTTGCCGTCGGAGCCGCCCCCGGTTGCGGCTTCGTCAAGTTTCAGTTTCATGAGGGCCATGATTTCCTGGGCGTGATGAAATAATTTGGCGACGCCTGCTGTACGTTCGAGGGGCGGGCGGTTGATGCCGCCGCGGACTTCGACTTTCGCGCCTTTCAGGATGGGGCGCAGGGAGTGGAGGGCGGCGT
Source organism: uncultured Acidobacteriota bacterium (assembly GCA_963711325.1). Taxonomy (GTDB): domain Bacteria; phylum Acidobacteriota; class Terriglobia; order Acidiferrales; family UBA7541; genus Palsa-295. The sequence continues at coordinate 597,050 of CAVQDR010000004.1, forward strand.
CGAGTTTTTTGGCGTCGGCTAGTTTTTCGAAACGAATGTCGATTTGGGCGCGGGCTTCGGCGGGGACGACGTTCGATGCTGTGCCGCCGGAGATTACGGTGGCCTGGACGGTGATGCCGCGCGCCGGGTTGTTGAGCTGCATCAGGCGCCGAATCTGCAGGGCCAGCTCGTGGACGGCGTTGACGCCTTTTTCGGGTTCGATGCCGGCGTGCGCGGCGCGTCCGGTGACAATGATTTCGGCGCCGCCGATGCCTTTGCGGGCGGTTTTTAGTTTTCCTTGGGGGCCTAGGGACGGTTCGAGAACGAGGACGGCGTCGCTTTTGCGGGCTTCGCTTTGAATTGCGGCGCGTGAGGATTCGCTGCCGATTTCTTCGTCGGAGGTCCACAAAAACACGAGGCGCTTTTCGGGCCAGGCGCCCATTTCGCGGAGGGCGTCGACGGCGAAGAGCGCGAGCATGAGGCCGGCTTTCATGTCGAAAGTGCCGGGACCGTAGGCTTTCCCTTTAGAAACGCGAAACGGCATGTGGCGCAGGGTGCCCAGCGGATAGACGGTATCGATGTGGCCGAGCACTAAAATCTGCGGCGCTGAGGGTGGATGGCCGCAGGGAAGTTCGGCGCGAATGTGATTGCCGCGGTCTTTTTGTTCGAGGGTGCGCACATCGGCTTTGCGCCATTTCCATTCGCGGGCAACGATTTCGCCGCAGCGATCGACGGCGTGTTTGTTAAGGCTGGGTGATTCGGCGGTGACGAGATCCTCGAGCAGGCGGAGCATGGCGGGCTTCTGGCGGCGCAAATAATGGAGAGTGCGCTGGAAGGGATCGCGCTTCGATTTGCGGGATTTCATAACCACACCTTTCAGCTCAACTTTTTTGCTCATCGAGAGTCATGCTATCAGCGACATCTATCGCTATCAACGGAGTCCCTTAACGGTCGATTCCCACTCGCCAACGTTTCGTATAGAATTGTAGGATTGCGCAGCGACGAAATCAGCCGCTGTTGCCTGCGCGGGGCCGTTCACAAACCAAAATGAATCGCGAAACAGAGGGCGCACAATGATTCTCGACAGCATTGGGATCCAGAAGATCCTGCCGCACCGCTATCCCTTTCTGCTGGTGGATGCGATTGAAGAAATGGAACCAAAGAAGCGCATCGTCGGAATCAAGAACGTCACGGTGAACGAATACTTCTTTCAGGGTCACTTTCCCGGAAAACCGGTGATGCCCGGCGTCCTGATCATCGAATCCATTGCGCAAATTGGCGGACTGTTGCTGCTGAGTGAAGTCGAGGACCGTGACAACAAGCTGATGTATATGGCGGCGGTGGATAACGCGCGATTTCGCCGGCCGGTAGTGCCGGGGGATCAACTGCGCATCGAAGTGAACGTGGTCACGTTTCGCGGACCATTCTGCAAAGTGCAGGGCGTGGCGCGGGTGAATGGCGAAGTGGCGGTGGAAGCGACGATCATGTGCGCGATGGTGGATTTGAAACCGGATGGCACGCCGGAGCGGTCGATGAGTCCAACGCGATGAGCCCGACCCGATGACGCCCGGCTCGATGAGTCAACTTTCATGAACCAGATTGATGCGCGCGCGGTCGTCTCGCCCTCGGCGAAGATCGGCGCGGATGTATCTATTGGCGCGTATGCAGTGGTGGGCGACGACGTTGAGCTGGGCGACGGCTGCCGGATCGAGCACCACGGCGTGGTGCAGGGGCCGGCGCAGCTCGGGAAGAAAAATCATGTGTACGCGTTTGCGGTGGTGGGCGGCGATCCGCAGGACGTGACGTTCAAGGGCGAGCGCGTATCGCTCGAAGTTGGCGACGAGAACGAGTTTCGGGAATTCTCGTCGGTCAACCGCGGGACGGTGAAGGGCGGCGGGGTTACACGCCTGGGCAGCCGAAACCTGATCATGTCGTACGCGCACATCGCGCATGACTGCGTGGTCGGCGACCATACGATTTTCGTGAATGGCGCGACGCTAGCGGGTCATGTGACGGTGGAAGATTACGTGCAGGTCGGCGCGTTTTGTCCGGTGCATCAGTTTTGCCGCATTGGCAAATATGCGTATATCGCGGCACACACGGTGATCACGCAGGATGTCCCGCCGTTTTCGAAAATTGTGGCGCCACGCGGGACGCGTTGTTACGGCGTGAACAGCGTGGGGCTGGAACGCGCTGGTTTTTCGGGCGCGCGGGTGGAAGCGATCGAGAAAGCGTACCGGCTCTTGCTGCGCTCGAAGCTGAATACCTCGCAGGCACTCGAAAAAATGCGCGGTACCCTGGCGCACTCCGAAGACGTCCTAACACTGATCCGCTTCGTTGAATCCGCCGAGCGCGGCCTGACGAAATAATGAACGTGGCGGCCACCGACGCGAAACTTCCCGGCGAAAACTGGGGCTTGATCGCCGGCAACGGCGACTTTCCATTCCTGGTTCTGGAAGGGGCGCGCAGCCGTGGGATCGAAATGGCGGTTATCGCCATCCGCGAAGAGGCTTCCGAAAATCTGGGGCGCGTCGCCAAGAAAATTCATTGGGTAAGCCTGGGAGAATTGAGCCGGACCATTGAGCTATTGCATACCGAAGGCGTGAAGCACGCGGTGATGGCCGGGCAAGTGAAGCACAATAAAATCTTCAGTGCGATTCGTCCAGATTGGCGGCTGGCGAAGTTGCTGTTTTCGTTGCCCTCGAAAAATACGGATTCGCTGATCGGGGCCGTGGCACGGGTGTTGCAGGACGAGGGCATCGAGCTGGTGGATTCGACGAAATTTTTGGGGAATTTGCTGCCGGAAGCGGGAGTGCTGACGCGGCGGGCTCCGGACGCATCAGAGATGGCAGACATCGCCTACGGGCACTCCGTTGCGCGGCAGATTGCGGCTATGGATTTGGGGCAGATGGTGGTGGTGAGCGACCAGGCGTGCGTGGCGATTGAAGCGATGGAAGGCACCGACGAAACGATCGAGCGCGCGGCGCGGATTACCGGCGGGCAGAAGTTGGTGGTGGTGAAGGTGGCCAAACCGCGGCAGGATATGCGTTTTGATGTGCCGGTGATTGGGTTAAAGACAGTTGAGGTGATGCGGGCGGCGAAGGTGAGCGCGCTGGCGATTGATGCACGGAAGACTTTGCTATTCGACCGCGAAGCTTTGATCCTCGCGGCGGATGAAGCTGGGATCGCGATTCAGGCGTTCGCGCCGGAAGTTGCTGGCGAAGCTAAAGAATCGGCTGCGGGCAAAAGGAAATCGTGAATCAGAACACCATTCGAGTTGCGGTAGTCGGCGTTGGGGAATTTGGGCGCAACCACGCGCGCGTATGGAGCGAAATGGAAGGCGTGGAGTTGGTTGGCGTGGTGGACGCCAATGAGGAGCGCGCCGCGCAAGTTGCCGCCGAATTCAAGACACGCGCGCTGCGCGATGTGTACGCACTGGGTACCGAAAAAATCGACGCGGTGAGCCTGGCGGTTCCGACCAGCGAACATTCCCGGGTCGGCTGCAACTTGCTCGATTCCGGAATCGACGTGCTGGTTGAAAAGCCGATGGCTTCGACGGTGGGCGAGGCGAACGGCCTGATCGCTTCGGCGAATCGCGCGAAGCGCATTCTGCAGATTGGGCACCTGGAGCGCTACAACTCCGCGGTGGTGGCGGTGCGCAAGATTGTTTCGGGACCAATGTTTTTCGAGGTGCACCGGCTGGGGGTTTTTACGCCGCGCAGTTTGGACGTGGATGTGGTTTACGACGTGATGATCCACGACCTGGATATTCTTTTGTCGCTGGTGAATGCGCCGATTGTGGATATCAAGGCGGTGGGCGTGCCGGTGATCACGGAGAAAAATGACATCGCGCAGGCGCGCATTGAATTCGAAACCGGGACGGTAGCGAATCTGACGGCGAGCCGGGTTTCGACCGAGCGCGTGCGTAAGATGCGCTTTTTTCAGCAGCACGAATACATTTCGATCGATTTCACGCGGCAGGATGTTTTGCGGGTGAGTGTGGATGTGAAGAATCCGCAGCAGCCGATTAATTTTGTAAAGGTGCCGACTACGCCGGAAGAACCGCTGAAAGCTGAATTGCGGGCGTTTCTACATGCCATTCGCACGCGGCGGGCGCCTCTGGTGGATGGCGCGGCCGGGCTGCGCGCGCTGGAACTGGCGGACCGCGTGAATGCGAGCATCCTGGAGCATGCGAAACGCGTCAAACTGGGCGCCTTGAGCCATCAGGAAGCCCGATGATTGACAGAATTCTAGTTCCGCGGGACGTGCGCCCGTACACGGACAACGGCGACAAGACGAAGCCGACCCGCAAGTCCACGTACATGGATGACCGCACGGTGGTGCCTTCGGAGCTTTCCGATGCTCCGCCGCTGACGGGAAAGACAAATATTCCGCAGCATCTTCCGCTTGGCGTTCTGGTCGATCGCACGTTGGTCGAACGCGGGATGGAAGCGAAACCCTTCGGCGAATTTGCTCCGATCACCGAGTATGTGCCGATCGCGATTCTGGATTCGCGTGTGGTGGTTCCGGCATTCGTCGAGCCGCCGGAGCAGCGCGAAATCGACAGGTTTGACCAGCCTCAGGAGATGACGCCTGAGCTTCGGGAATTAATTCAGCCCGATATTTTCACCACCGGCGAAGCGAATTTGCTGGTCGAGCCGGAAGATCAGCGGGACGCGAAGTGGGATGCGATTACGCGCGCTGCTTCGGTGGCGGGACACATCGCGTTCGTTATTTTTCTGATTTTTCTGCCGAAGATTTTCCCGACGCACGTGCCGACGCGGGAAGAAATCGAACTGGCTAGCAAGTCGTTGGGGGTGGTGTATCTGCCGCCCGATGCGGGCGAGCTTTCCAAGGCCCCCGGGCCACCGCCCGCGCCGCCAATGAAGATCGACAAAAAAACGCTGAATAAGGTCGCTCCGCCGCGGCCGGAGCAGCACCAGATCACGGCTCCCGCGCCCAACCCGGAACGTCCGCCATCGGATTTGCCGGCGGCGCCGACGCCTCAGCCCAACACTCAACCGCTGACGGTGCCGCCCAGCAATATTCCGCCGCCGCCGAAATCCATTCTGCTGCCGGCCGAGCCGCAGCCGACCACAAAAAATCTGAATCTGGGACTACCGAGTTCTTCGCCGGGAAAGGCGATGAACGAGCAACTGCAGGATGCGATCGGGAAGTCGGGACACGGCGATTACAGTTCGCAGGGCGGCATTCCGGGCGGCGCAGGGCAGAATGGCGGGCACGGGCGCGGTGGTCCGGCCGCAGGAAACGCGGTGACAATTTTGACGCCGACTGAAGGCGTCGATTTCAACAGCTACATCAACCGGCTGATTGCGAAGGTAAAACAGAATTGGTACGCGGTGATGCCGGAATCGGTTTATCTGGGCGATAAAGGCGTGGTCTCGATCACGTTTCGGATCAATCGCGACGGAAGTTTTCCGGCTGAGAATTTGAATCTGGAGCGGACTTCGGGCAAGGATCCGCTAGATACTGCGGCGCTTTCTTCGATTCGTACGTCGAACCCGTTTGAGCCTTTGCCGCCACAGTTCAAAGGGCCGTACATCGAATTGCGTTTTACATACTTCTACAACATTCCGGTCGGCAGCGCGCAGTAACGGCTGGCCGAACTTCGCTGCGAAATTGATATCGGGACCCGTATTCGGGTACCTTCGACGACGGCATGAAGTTGAATCAAACCCAAATCCTCGGTGTGCTGCTTCTCGCTGCGCTGGCCCTGATTGGTCTGCTGATTCGATACTGGAAATTTTCGGGATGAGTGGGCTGGCGCCGCTGGTGGTGATTCTCGGGCCGACGGCATCGGGAAAATCGGCGCTGGGGATCGAGCTGGCGAAACGGTTTGACGGCGAAATACTGGTTTGCGATTCGACGCAAATTTACAAACATTTTGATATTGGGACGGGGAAAATTCCGGCGGTTGAGCGGCAGGGAATTGCTCATCATCTGGTCGATTTGATCGAGCCTGACGAGATTTTTACTGCCGGCGAGTATCGGCGTCGAGCCGAGGTGGTGCTGGCGGATTTGCGCCGGCGGGGCAAACTTCCCATCGTCACGGCTGGCACCGGGCTTTATCTGCGGGCGCTGCTCGAGGGGCTGGCCGATACGCCGGGGCGCTCGGAAAGTATGCGTGCGCGACTCCGTAGCAGCGCGCAAAAGCACGGCCCGGCTCATCTTCACCGGCTGCTGGCGCGTATCGATCCTCAATCGGCGGCGCGCATTGCTGCGGGTGACGAACAGAAAACCATTCGGGCGATTGAAATGCGGCTGATCACTGGAAAACCCGTGGATGAAATTTTCGAAGCGGGGCGCGCGCCGCTTCCGGGGTTTCGGCCGATCAAGATTGGGTTGTCGCCGACGCGCGAGGCGCTATACGCGCGGATTCACGAGCGGATCGACGGCATGATTCGCGCGGGATGGATTGAAGAAGTGGCGGAGCTGGTTCGGCGCGGTGTTTCGGCCGAGGCGAAACCTTTTCAGTTCATCGGATACGCGGATTGGCGCGAGTATCTCTCCGGAAATATTTCGAAGGAAAACGCCGTGACGAAAATTCAGCAGTCGACTCGGCGTTTCGCGAAACGGCAGCTCACCTGGTTTCGGCCCGAGCGCGAGGTGCATTGGCTGGGCGGCTTCGGCGAGACGCGGGAAGTGTTCACGGCTGTCGCTGAAATATTTAATTCACGCAATTCCTAGAAATTCTTGCTCAAACTTGACGCGCGTTTCTCCATCGGGTATCGTGCCGCGTCGCATAGGTGATTCATATGGCTTCCGCAACAGCTCTGAAAGCTTCTCCGCTGCAGCCCGAAGACTGGATTCGAGCTGCGTTCGCACGCCTTTCCAGCGAAGGGATCGAGGCGGTGCGCATCGAATTGCTAGCGCGCGATCTGGGAGTCAGCAAGGGAAGTTTCTACTGGCATTTTCAGGACCGCGAAGAGCTGCTGGCCAAGATGTTCGACCGCTGGGAGAACGACGAAATTTCCTGGCTGGATGAAACTGTGATTACGCCGAAGGCTGCGGCGCGCTGGGCGCGATTCGTGCATCGCTGCACGGATCCGCAGCTGGCGCGCATGGAATCCGCGATGCGGGCCTGGTCGCGACGCGACGAGAAGGTTGCAGCACGCATTGCCACGATTGAGAAAAGGCGAATTGCGCATATTTCTAGCGTACTGCGGGCGATTGGATTTGCTGCTCCCGCGGCGGAATCGTGGGCCGAGATTACTTTGCTGGTTTATCTGGGCTGGCTCGACCGGGTGACGCGGGATCTGGAGTTTCAGGTTTCCGGGCGCACGCTTGGCGAATTTTTCTCCGATTTGATTTTGGCGGCTTCGGATCGCTCCGCCGACCACACGGCGTAACTACAAGGCTCGCAGCCGCTGTTCGAGTGTCTTCGGGCCGTAAAATGCGGTTCATCGGTCGTTGATCGCCGGGCATTTGCAATTCGCGCTTTCAGCGTATAATCGCGGTGCAAATGAAAGAAACTCTTCTCGCCATCTGTTCGCCGGGGTCACGCCTTACATCATGAAAAATCCGCAAGCCGTCGACCCGCGCGAACGCGTACTGCTGGTCGGCGTCAGCCTGAAAAAATCATCGCGGGGCGTGCCTGGGAATTCTTCGGCGACGGGGCGGGATTCGCTGGCCGAACTGGCCGAGCTGGCGGAAAGCGCCGGCGCGAACATTGCCGGGAGTATGTTGCAGATTCGCGACGCGCTCGATCCGGCGACGCTGGTGGGCCGCGGCAAGCTGGAAGAAATTCGGGTAGAAGCGGAAGCGCAGCATGTGCCGCTGGTGATCGTCGATCACAATCTGACTCCGGTGCAGCTGCGCAATATGGAAAAGATCATCGGCACGCGGGTAGTCGATCGAACTCAGCTGATTTTGGATATTTTTGCGATGCACGCGCGGACGCGCGAGGGCCAATTGCAGGTGGAACTGGCGCAGCTGAATTATTTGTTGCCGCGGCTGACCGGTCGAGGCGAATCGCTTTCACGGCTGGGAGGCGGCATCGGGACGCGGGGTCCTGGCGAGCAAAAACTGGAAACGGATCGCCGGCGGATTCGCGATCGGGTGAGCAAAATCAACGAGGCGATCGAGACGGTTCGCAGGCAGCGCACCACGCGACGCCGGGCGCGGCAGGCCGTGCCACTGGGGATGATCGCGCTGGTAGGCTATACCAACGCGGGAAAATCGACGCTGTTCAATGCGTTGACGCATTCGGAAGTGCTGACGTCTTCGAAAATGTTCGCCACGCTCGATCCTACGGTGCGGGCCGTGCGGCTGCCATCGCGGCGACGGGCGTTACTCTCCGATACGGTGGGATTCCTGCGCGATTTGCCACCGGATTTGATTGCTGCGTTTCGGGCGACGCTGGAGGAAGTGCAGGAAGCGGCGTTGATCGTGCAGGTCAGTGATATTTCGAACCCGAATCACGCGGGACAGGACGCCGACGTGATGAAAGTTTTGACTGACCTGGGTGTGCAGGATCGTCCGCGCCTGCAAGTGTTCAATAAGACCGATTTGCTGTCGCCGGAAGATTTGGCAGAGCTGATCAAGGCCAACGGACGCAACGCGAACAAAATTTTTACTTCCGGAGTGACCGGCTACGGCCTGGAAGATTTGCTGGCCCGGATGGATGCCGAACTCCCGGTGGATCCGCTAGTTCAGGTGCATTTGCGGATTCCAATTTCCGACGGGCGGCATCTGTCTCTGGTGCATGCCTGCGGGCGGGTGCTGAATTCCAAGATTCTTGATAGCCACATGCTTCTCGAAGCGGAACTTCCGGAATCGTTGGCTCGACGCCTAGACGATTTCGCCACTCCGTCATCGACCGGGCCGGCAGAGGATCATCAACAGCGCAGCGCGATCGCGAAGCTTTAGCCCCACCTGATTGGTCCCACTTAAGACTGAAAAATAACGAGTTGTCGAAATAGGTGCAAACTGTGGAAATCGTTGTGGAAAAGGGACGGTCAAAAATGACCTCAAAAACCCTTATGAAATCGCATATTTTGAGGCAGGGGTTCTGCTTGGCGCGCCTAACCCGTGCAATAAGAGAGTTTTAAACGCTTCTTACTGTGTGGACTTGGTTCCTATTTGCTCGGATTGGACGCCGAACTGGCCTCGGGGCTTTTGCACAGATTTGCAGCGGTCTGATGCGCTAAGCGTTACTCCCACAGGGATTTGCCGTTCACTGCGTTGTTCCTTTTTCTTCTCGTTATCGGATTGGAAGCATTTCAATCGCATCGTTGACTCGGATGGAACCGAGGACTATAGTGGCCGTGTTCCAAGATTTTACCTGGCCCAGCGCGTCGCGACGTTCTCCGGGAACTCAATGAATCTGCCTAACAGTTTGACGACCCTGCGGATCTTTTTTGTTCCGCTGCTCGTCGTCGTGCTGTTAACCCGCCAACCGAATTTTGATTTTCTGGGACTTCCAATCCATTTTGAAGTTTGGGGCGTGTTGATTTTGCTGGTGGCGGCGTCGACGGACATGATGGACGGCTACCTGGCGCGGCGCCGCAAAGAAATTACCACTCTGGGAATTCTGCTGGATCCGATTGCCGACAAGCTTTTGATTTCCGCTGCGTTTATTTCCCTGGTTGAAATGGGATTGATGCAGGCCTGGATGGTGGTGATCATCATCGGCCGCGAATTCATGGTGATGGGCCTGCGGGAGATTGCCTCGGTGGAAGGGCTGATCATTCCGGCTTCGCCCTTGGGCAAAGTGAAAATGATTCTGCAGGTGGCGGCTGGGTGCGCGGTGATTCTGACGGCGAACCATCCGGCCTTGAAGCCCTTGGGAACCACGCTGCTGTGGCTGGTGGTGATCAGCGCGGTGGCTTCGGCGGCGCATTACTTCCACATGTTTTGGAGCCAGATCAATTTCCGAGTGCAGCAGCGGCGCCGTGCGGTGTTGCTGGTGAGCCAGGAAGAAAAGCCGCAAGATATGCTTTCCCGCTAATTTCTAATCGCTTGTCCCCGCAAAAAAAACGCCCGGATCTTTCGACCCGGGCGCATGAAGCTTTAACTTCTAAAGACTTTTTAAGTTATTCGAGTTCGACGTAATCGCCGACGAAGAATTCGCGTAGCGAAAAGGTGGTCAGGACTGTTGCTGAATTGGGTCCGGTGCGCAACACGACGCCTTCGCCAACGACCTCGCGCGGGGTGTTGTCCCATTTCCATTTCTTGGGGGCAGCGCCGAAGCCGTAGATGCGTCCGTAGAAGTCGTCGCCCTTTTCGGCGTCGAAGGCAAAACGGCGGGTCTGATAGGCCGTCTCGTGTTCCGTGCCGGTGTAGCGGAAGATACGGAAGTAATCGCCGACGCGGACGCCTTGTTCGGCGCCGAGGTTGACGAAGAAGACGTCGTTGGTTCCCAGTTCGACCTGGAAGGCTTTGCCGATCATGACCATGGCCGTGGCTTTTCCGCTGGTTGGGGCGAAGCGGTCAAAGCTAGAGGCCGGTTTCAGCGGAGGCGCCGGGCGTTCCTTGAACGGAAGAATGATGTCGCCGCGCTGAACCCAATTGCAAACGTTCTCAACCTGGGCGATGGAAGTTTCCGGCTGGGCGACGATCACGCGCACGCGGCCTTCATCTTCCCACCAGGTTCCGAGCTTGCGGATGATTTCCTGCTGCCACTTGGTCCATTCTTCCTCGGTAGGGTCCACGACTTTGCGGATCACCGAGAATTCATCGCCGACCTTGACGCCGGCGCTGGCGCCCTTATTGAGGTAGACGTAGTCGCCTTCGGTGAAGGTGATCTTGTAGTTGGAGCCTTCGCCGGTGATGACGTAGGAATCCTTGGGCACCGATTCGCTGGTGATCGTGCCGGTGCAATAGAGGTCTTTGGCGATAGGCGTTGACGCATTGTTTTGCGCCGAGGCCGCAGCCCCCGAAACGCTCAAAATCAGACTGGCCAGGACAAGTTTCCCACGCATGATGCTCGCTCCTTTGAAATCGCTGCGCTGTGAGGACAAGCGCACCCCGTAGCAGTAGCCGATAAGGCGACTGTAATAGGCGTACTGGGACCCGTCAAGACAATGGTTCCGGCGGCTTTACACATTGGGTACCGCGCCTGCAAACACTGGCGGGCCTGTCCTTTAGGACAGGTTTTGGGTGAAGTAGGGGTGAGGCTCGAGCGGTAGGTGAAATTTATTAACGCGGGCTTACTCGGAGGCGGAGGCGCGTTTCCAAACGCCTTCCTGCATGGCGCGGACCCACTGAGCGGCGGGGCATCCGCTCCAGCTATCGTCCATGAAGACCAGGGAGCTGCCGCCGTCTAGTTTGCTGGCCTTACCGATTTCCAAAACGAAAAGGGTAGCTTTGGAGAATGGACAGCCGCGGACGACACCGTTTGTGGTGGATTGGCGAAGCAGGCTCACCGGGGCAGCGAGGCTGCGGCGGACGGCCTCTGCAGGAGAAAGCGATTTTCTTAAGGCCGGGTCGGAGTAAAGTCGCCGCATTTGGATCATGCTGTTGACGATGTTGTGGGCGGCGATGCCGATGCCGTTCACTGCGGAGAGGTCTCATTGACCATACTCGCGAGGAGTTTTTTCGCGGGCGGCAGCTGGCCGGAGGCGAACCACCAAACGGTGCGGAGGACATTCGGCGACCGAGGGGCGGTGACCAGGATTTTGGCGGCGTGCCAGCTTTCGGAAGTGGCTTTGAACGTTGGGGAAAATAACTGGCCGATGACGTGCTGCACGGCGATTCCTAATTGTTCGTCGGGGCCTCCGTCCTTGAGCCACGAGGTGAGTGCGGCGAGTTCTGGGGGGCCTTGGCGCACGGCTTCCGCTTGGGCGTCTAGTGCCTGACCTAGCTTGGTTTGGTCAGCGGCGCGAGCCGCCGAATCGCGCGGGATCATGGTTGGGAAACGATGGCCGGCGAACGAAAGAACGCTGAGGGCGCGTTTGACGATCAGCCAGTTTAGAAACGGCCAGTGCAAATCGAATCGGCGGTCGAATCGCGGGTCGTGGTTGGCTTCGAGGATTTCCGCGGGGTCGGCGATGTGGATCACATCGATAAGACCGGGGATGCGGAGTCGTTTCAACGAAGTGCCTGCCTTCCGTCGCGAGATAGTTGGTACTTGAAGGTGCGGCGGCTTGACGCGGAAATTAGTCCAAGGTGACTTTGCCGGTGGCCAGATCGTAGACGCCGGAATCGACTCTGAGTTTGCCGGCTTTGATGGCATCGCGAATTACCGGAGAAGAGGTACGCAGCAAACCTGCCTGAATTTTGGCGTTGGTGGCGATGGCTTTATTGAAATCGCCGCTGGACTGTTCTACCGCGGGGCGGAGATAAGGATATAGCGCGCTGATCTGGCCCGGGACGCTATCGGCTTTCATGGCGGCTTTTACCGCGCCACAATTGCTGTGTCCGAGCACGAGCAGCACCTCGACTCCGAGGACCGCGACGCCGTATTCCAGGGTGGCGATGATCTCGGGCGTGAGCATGTTGCCGGCAACGCGGGTGACGAAAATTTGGCCGATGGTTTGATCGAAGACGAGTTCCACGGGAACGCGCGAATCGGCGCAGGCCAGGACTGCGGCGAAAGGCTCCTGCTTTTCGACGGTATGATTTTTCAGCACCTCGAGATCGTGTTCGATCGAGGTGAGTTTGTTCGCGGCGAAACGTTCGTTGCCGACCATCAATTGTTTGAGAGCTTGGTCGGGGGTGAGATTGCTTTGGGCGTGAACTGCGGCGGGGGAGGCGAGTTCGATTCCGGCTGTGGCGGCGCCGATTCCGGCGGCGATGGCGCTTCCTAGAAATTCTCGGCGGCCGAGGGCTGCGGTGTTGCGCGCGTCGTCTGACATTTTGTGATTCCTCCTGTAGAGCCGGAACGTCCGGATAGCGCCTTGGTGTTGGCCTAGAAAATATCACCATTCGTGGAAATGTCGAATCCCGACAGTCGATTTGGAACCGGGGCGAGGAAGAGGCGGTGGCAGCACGTTTCGCCTGACGTGTTCGCCGAAAAGAGATAGCATTACCAGCTTCCATGATTGGCAAAGACAAAATCTGCGCGGTGGTTGCGGCGTCGGACGCTCGTTCGATGTGGCGGCAATTTTTGGAGGCGCTGGAGCAGACTCGGACGGTTGAATTGCGGCTGGACTGGCTGCGCGACGACGCGGAGATTTCGCGTTTTTTGGCGCGCTTGCGCGGCGCCGGGAAGCGACGTGCGACGATCATCGCTACGTGTCGTCGTCGGCCGGCTGGCGGGTTCTACCGCGGGACGGTGGCTAAGCAGCTGCTTCATCTGGCGGAAGCGATTCGGGCCGGGTGCCAGTGGTACGACCTCGATATCGAGACGATTTCGGCGTGTCCGCCGGAATTGCTGCAGGTGATGCTGGGCGCGGCGCATCGGATCGCTTCGGTGCATTATTTTCGGCGGAGCCCGTCCGATTTCGAGGACGTGATTGCGCGGCTGTCGAATTCTGAGGCGGACGTGATCAAGATTGCGGCGCGGTGCGATTCTTTTGCGCAGTCTTTCAAACTGCTTTCGTTGGCGCGGGCGCATTCAAACGTCGTCGCGATACCTATGGGAGAACTCAGCGTCCCGACGCGGATTTTGGCGTTGCGCGGGAGGAATGGGTTCGGTTATGCGCCGGCGGCGGTGGCGGAGGCGACGGCTCTGGGGCAAACGTCTTTAAGAGAATTGAAAGGTTTGTATCGGGCGGATCGGATCGACGCGAAGACGGAAGTATATGGCGTGATTGGCGAGCCGATTGGACATTCGCTTTCGCCGCATTTGCACAATGCGGGATTTCAGGCGGCGAAGGTGAATGCCGTGTTTCTTCCTTTTCTGGTTCCGAATTTGCGGGATTTTGTGGGCCGAATTTCGGACTTTAGAATTTCCGGATTTGCGGTGACGCTTCCGCATAAGCAGAACATTCTTCGTTATCTCGACGGTTGCGATCCGGTGGCGAAAGATATTGGCGCGGTAAACACCGTAGTGGTTCGCGGCGGCGGAAAAATGTATGGCTACAACACGGATTACGTGGGTGTGCTGCGCGCGCTCGAACGCAGGATTCCGCTGCGCGGAAGCCGGGTGCTGATTTTTGGCGCGGGCGGTTCGGCGCGCGCGGTGGCTTTCGCTTTGGCGCGCGCTGGGGCGGTGGTTTGTGTTTGTGCGCGGCGCGCTGGGCAGGCGCGTGAATTGGCGCGTTCGGCCGGCGGTCAATCCGTTGCGCGCGCGCGGCTGCGCGGCGAATTCTTCGACGCGATTGTTAATACGACTCCGGTGGGGATGTTTCCGCATGCCGATGAATCTCCGCTGGAGGCGCGCGAACTGAATTGTCGGCTGCTGTTTGACCTGATTTATCGGCCGCGAGTGACGAAGTTGATGCAACTCGCCGCGCGCCGGGGCATCGAAACGGTTTCAGGGTTGGAAATGTTTATCGCGCAGGGAATCGCGCAGTTCGAGATTTGGTTGGGGGAGCGGGCTCCGGCGGAGCCGATGCGACGCGCGGTTTTGCGCGCACTGCAGGCCCAAGAAAAACTTGGTTCTTCGGCGGCTACGGAGCCTGCGCGCGTGAAGCGGCGGGCCGGATGATTCAGCCGGACTTCAAGACGTTTTCACGGCTGGCGCGCGAAGGGAATCTCGTTCCGGTGTACGACACGTTCACCGCGGACCTGCTCACGCCGGTGGGTGCGCATTTGAGGATCGCTCATGGGGCGAAATATTCGTTTCTGCTGGAGAGCGTCGAGGGCGGCGAGAATATCGCGCGCTACACTTTTACTGGGGCGAATCCCGAAGAGGTGTTTCGTTCGCGGGGTGATCGCTGCGCGATCGAATCGGGCGGGAAAGTTCGGCGGTCGACGCAGAATCCTATCGAATTTTTGCGACAACTCTCTTCGCGTTACAAGCCGGTGCGGGTGGCGGGGTTGCCGCCGCTGATCGGCGGAGGCATCGGGTATTTCGCTTACGACATGGTTCGGCTGGTCGAAGACATTCCGGCGACGGCTGAGGACGATCTGGGGCTCGACGATTGCGTGATGATGTTTTATCGCGGGTTGGTCGCGTTCGACCATGTTCGGCACCGCGTGTGGGTGGTGCAGAATGTTTTTACCGGCGACCCGGGAACGCTGCGAAAGAAGTATGACGCTGCGGCGAGAGAGATTCGTCGCACGCGGCGGAAGCTGGAAGGTGCGCTGCGCGCGGGGCGCGCGGCGAAAAAGCAAAAGCCCTTGCGGGTCGCGTCCAATTTCGCGCGGCCGCAATATCTGGCGGCCGTGCGCAAGGCGAAATCGTACATTCGCGCCGGGGACATTTTTCAGGTGGTACCCAGCCAGCGTTTTTCTGCCGCTACGAAGTCCGACCCTTTTGAAATTTATCGCGCGCTGCGCGTCGTGAATCCGTCGCCGTACCTTTATTACTTGAAGCTGGATGACGTTTCGGTGGTGGGTAGCTCGCCGGAAATGCTGGTCAAAGTGCAGAAGGGCAAAGTTTCGTACCGGCCGATTGCGGGAACTGTTCCGCGCGGACGATCGGAAACTGAGGACGATTCCTTTGAGCAGAACCTGCTAGCGGATCCGAAGGAACGCGCCGAGCACATCATGCTGGTCGACTTGGGGCGCAACGATTTAGGGCGCGTTTGCGAGTACGGGTCGGTTACGGTCGAACGGCTCATGTTTGTGGAGCGCTATTCGCACGTGATGCATCTGGTTTCGAGCCTTTCGGGAAAACTGCGCGGCGATTTGGATTGTTTTGATGCTTTGATGGCTTGCTTTCCTGCCGGCACGGTTTCCGGGGCGCCGAAAATTCGGGCGATGCAGATCATCGACGAACTGGAGCCGACGCGGCGGGGGATTTACGCCGGAGCTATTTTGTATCTGGATTTTTCCGGGAATCTGGATTCGTGCATCGCGCTGCGGACTTTGGTGGCGAAAAATGGACGTGCTTATATTCAGGCCGGTGGGGGAGTGGTGGCGGATTCGGTGCCGGAGCGCGAATATCAGGAGACGGTGAATAAGGCGCGCGCGATCGTGTCGGCGCTGGAAATTGCGCATCAGACCGGGAAAAAATCGTGATTCTGCTGCTCGATAACTACGATTCGTTTACTTATAACCTGGCGCAGTACCTGGGGCAGATGGGGCAGGAGCTTACGGTGCGGCGGAATGATCAGATCACTCTGGATGAAATCGCCGCGCTTAACCCGGAGCGCGTTCTGATTTCTCCAGGGCCTTGCACGCCGCAGGAAGCGGGGATCAGCATTCCGTTGATTCAGCGTTTTGCCGGAGAAATTCCGATTCTCGGAGTTTGCCTGGGGCATCAGGCGATCGGAGCGGCGTTTGGCGGGCGGGTGATTCGCGCGAAAAAATTGATGCACGGCAAGACCAGCGAGATCGAACATGATGGGCGCGGCGTGTTTGAAAAGCTGCCGAAACCTTTTACCGCGACGCGTTACCATTCGCTGATCGTCGAGCGCGAGTCGCTTCCGGCGGAGTTGGAGATTTCGGCGGAAACGGACGATGGCGTTATTATGGGTCTCCGTCACCGCAAATTCCGGGTCGAAGGCGTGCAATTTCATCCGGAGTCGGTCTTGACCACGTCGGGCTTCGACCTGCTTAAGAATTTTTTGAGTCTTTGATCTAGTTCCCAGGACCGAACGGGAATTTCTGGTCGGGAGTAATTCCGCAAGTGAATCGAGCTGAGCATTTCCGATGCGCCTCGATCGTAGCCCTTTCGCTAGCACTTATTATTTTCATTTCGGCAACGGGGGACTCGGCGACGCTTTCGCTCCAGACCCAAGCCGGAACGACTGATACGCCTCGCAGCTTCCTCGGTTTTGACGTGAATGACTATCCTGGCGATTCCGCGCTGGCTCGTCTGCGAGTTACATTTTCGTTTGCCGGATATTGGCTGAACGTTCCGCCTGGCGCTAAAAACAACAACTGGAGCGGGACGCGTTCACGTTTCGTCAAGAATGGCTTCGGCTTTCTGATTCTGTTTAATGGCCGGCTCGACCGCGAACTGAAATCGGAATCGAACGCGCGGATTCTTGGGGCGGCGGATGGAAAATCCGCGATTGATGCGGCGCGGCGTGAACGCTTTCCTGCCCGTTCGATTATTTTCCTGGATCAGGAAGAGGGCGGACGGTTGCTGCCCGAACAGATGGCCTACGTCCTGGCTTGGGTAGATGCGGTTAACGACGGTGGGTTTTCTTCGGGAGTGTATTGTTCGGGAATTCCGGTGAAGGACGGGAATTCGTCGATTGCTACTGCGGTAGACATTCTCAGCCACGAGGACGGACGGCACATCGCCTACTTCGTTTACAACGACGCGTGCCCGCCATCGCCCGGATGCGTCTATCCGGGGCGGGTGCCGGCGCCGCCGGAAAGCGGCGTTCCGTTTGCGGCGGTTTGGCAATACGCGCAATCGCCGCGGCGAAACGAATACACCAAGAGCTGCAGCGCGACGTACAGTCGAGACAACAATTGCTACCCGCCGGATCGGGTTGCCGGAGATTCGAAGCGAAATCGGGACATTTATTTGGATTTGGATACGGCGACGTCGGCGGATCCGTCAAACGGTCGCTGAACCGAACGCGATTAGCGCTTCGAGCTTTTCTCGCGCTGCTCCGGAATTGATCGATTCGCATGCTAGGCGCACGCCATCCAGGAAATCAGCCGCGCGGCCGGCGGTGACCAGGGCTGCGGCGGCATTGATTAGCACGATATCTCGAGCTGCTCCGTGTTCTCGATACAGCAAAGACCTTCCCAGGACTTTGTGCATGATTTCGGCGTTGAATTTTGCGTCACCACCGCGGATGGCTTCGAGCGGCGCGCGCGTCAAACCAAAATCTTCGGGCGTCACCTTGAAATTTCGTACTGTTCCATTGCGGAGCTCGGAGACAAAGGTTTCGCCGCTGAGCGAAATTTCGTCGAGGCCATCGGCGCCGTGGACTACGAAGGCGCGGCGGACTCCGAGGCCGCCGAGGGCTTTGGCGACTACTTCGGTGAGCGCGGCGTCGTAGACGCCAACGATTTGGGCGGAAGCGTTTGCGGGATTCGTTAGCGGACCGAGCAGGTTGAAGACGGTGCGGACTTTCAGCTGTTGGCGGGCGGCGATGGCGTGGCGGGTGGCGGCGTGCATGGCTGGGGCAAAAAGGAAACCGATGCCGATTTCTTCGATCGCCGCGGCAATTCGTGCCGCCGGCAGATCGATTTTGACTCCTACCGCTTCGAGCACGTCCGCTGAGCCGGAGCGGCCGCCGGTGGAGCGGTTTCCGTGCTTGGCTACGCGCACGCCGGCTCCGGCGACGACGAAGGCGACGACCGTGGAAATATTAAATGTGCCGCGGGCGTCGCCTCCGGTGCCGCAGGTATCGATGAGCGGCTCGGCGAGAATTTTGTGGCCAGCGGGAAAAATTTCGGTGGCGTGGCGGCGCATGGCGGTGGCGAAGCCAATGACTTCGTCGACGGATTCGCCTTTGGTGCGCAGGGCTGATAACAGCGCGGCGATTTGGCCGGTGGCGGATTGGCCGGCGAGGATCGCTTCCATCACGAGTTCGGCTTCGGGGCGCGACAAGTGCTCGCCCGCGGCGATCTTTTTAGTAGCTTGCTGCACCGCAGAATCGCGATTTGGCTGCGCCACAGCGCTCCTTGCCCGACCTTGGCCTTCCGGTTAAACTGTATCGCTTCAATAGCCTGCAAAATTCTAGCATTGTTACGGCGAGCCTCAGAAAGCCACGGAGCGAGCATGAAGATTCATGAGTATCAGGCCAAAGCGATTTTGGCGAAGTTTGGAGTGCCGGTGCCGCGCGGCGAAGTGGTGGTGAAGAAGGATGAAGCGCGGGCGGCGGCGCAGCGGTTGGGCACGAATGTGGTGGTAGTGAAGGCGCAGATTCATGCGGGCGGCCGCGGAAAAGCCGGCGGCGTGAAATTGGCGAGATCCGCGGATGAAGCTTCGGGGCACGCGGAGACAATTTTGGGAATGACTTTGGTGACGCCGCAGACTGGGGAAGAAGGACGCGTGGTGCGGCGGTTGTTGATCGAAGAAGGGTTGGACATCAAGCGCGAATTGTATGTGGGCGTATTGGTAGACCGCGAAATTGGCGCGCCGATTTTTATGGCTAGCGCGGCGGGCGGAATGGAAATCGAGGAAGTGGCGAAGGATCATCCCGAGGCGATTCTGAAGGAAGTGATCGATCCGACGGTTGGGTTCCAGGCGTTTCAGGCCCGGAAGCTGGCGTTTGGATTGGGTTTGACGGCCGAGCAGGTTGCTGCGGCCGTGCCGTTTTTTCAGTCGCTGTATCGGGCGTTCGTGGAGACGGATGCTTCGATGATCGAGATCAATCCGTGCGTGGTGACTGGCGACGGGAAGATGTTTGCGCTGGACGCGAAAGTTACTTTCGATGACAACGCTTTGTACCGGCATCCGGAGTTCAAGGAACTGCGGGATCTGGACGAGGAGACTCCGCTGGAAGTGGAGGCTTCGAAATTCAAATTGAATTACATCAAGCTGGATGGCGACATCGCTTGCATGGTGAATGGCGCGGGGCTGGCGATGGCGACCATGGACATTATCAAGTTGAGCGGGGGAAGCCCGGCGAATTTTCTGGATGTGGGCGGCGGCGCTTCGGAGGACCAAGTTAAAAATGCGTTCCGCATTTTGCTGAGCGACCCGAACGTGAAAGCCGTTTTCGTGAACATTTTCGGCGGCATTCTGCGCTGCGACGTGCTGGCCAGCGGCGTGGTGAATGCGGCTAAGGAACTGAAATTCAAGGTTCCGGTGGTGGTGCGGATGGAAGGAACCAACGTGAAGCAAGGAAAAGAAATTCTGAAAAATTCCGGATTGAATTTTACGGTGGCCGAGGGCATGAAGGACGGCGCGCAAAAGGCAGTTGCGCTGGCCGGGGGTGCTCGATGAGCGTTCTGGTTGATAAGAACACGCGGCTGATCGTGCAGGGAATTACGGGCCGGGAAGGAAGTTTCCACGCGCAGCAGATGTTGGACTACGGAACGAAAGTGGTCGCCGGAGTGACTCCTGGAAAAGGCGGAAGCGAGCATCTGGGCGTGCCGGTATTCAACACGGTGGCCGATGCGGTGAAGGCAACTCGAGCGAACGCGACGGTGATTTTTGTGCCGCCACCGTTTGCGGCCGACGCGATTCTGGAAGCGATGAGTGCGCAGTTGCCTTTGGTGATTTGTATTACGGAAGGCGTGCCGACGCTGGACATGGTGCGGGTGGCCGCGGTTTTGAAGAATTCGAAGTCGCGGTTGATCGGGCCGAACTGCCCGGGAATTATTTCTCCGGGCAAATGCAAGATTGGAATCATGCCGGCTTCGATTCACAAGCAGGGAAATGTGGGAGTGGTGAGCCGCAGCGGAACTTTGACGTACGAGGCGGTGGATCAGTTGACGCACCTCGGTATCGGGCAATCGACCTGCATCGGGATTGGCGGGGATCCGATCATCGGGACGACTTTTCTGGATGCGATTCGGATGTTCAACGAGGATCCGGACACGCACGCGATTGTGATGATTGGCGAAATCGGCGGAAACGCTGAGGAAGCTGCGGCTGAGTATATCAAGAAGCATGTGCGGAAGCCGGTGGTGGGTTTCATCTGCGGGCAGACCGCGCCTCCGGGGCGGCGCATGGGCCACGCGGGAGCGATTATCAGCGGCGGGCAGGGAACGGCCGCGGAAAAATATAAGGCGATGCGCGCGGCGGGCATTCACACGGTGCAAAGCCCGGCGGATATCGGCAGCACGCTGGCGAAGGCGCTGCATAGTTCGAAGTCAAAGACAAAATCCGGTGGAAAGAAATCTTCGGCGGCGAAATCGAAAAAAGCGGCGAAGAAGCCGGCGAAGAAACGCAAGTAAGGCGCGACGATTCTGTGTGTCGCAAACCATTTCAAAACCCCAGGAGATTAAGACGATGGCAGTGGAGAGAACTTTAGCGATTATCAAGCCGGACGCGGTGGGCCGAGGCCTGACCGCAGACATCATCAGCCGGATTCACGCGGCGAAGTTTCAGATCGTGGCGATTAAATCGTTGCGGCTGGGCAAGAAGCAGGCGGAAGGATTTTATGCGGTGCACCGCGAACGGCCGTTTTTTGGGGAATTGACTGCGTTCATGAGCGCGGGCAAAGCGGTGGTCATGGTGCTGGAAGCGGAAAACGCCATTGCGAAATGGCGGGAGACGATGGGCGCGACGGATCCGGCGAAGGCTGATCCGGGCACCATTCGTAAGGAACTTGGCGAGAGCATTCAGTACAACTGCACGCACGGATCGGACGCGGCGGAAACTGCTGCGTTTGAGATTGGGTATTTCTTTTCGGGCGCTGAACTGGCGTAGTTCTTTAGAAAGCCCGGCGCCGGAGTGTCCGGTGACGGGCTTTTGTTTTTTTGGTTGCGTTTCTTCGTGGCTCCGACCGCATATTCCTCGTGTTTCGTTAACTTCAGGTAGAATGTCCGCAGAGAGTCATCCGAAATGGATTCCACGCGCGAACTAGGGAAATTGCTGGTGGTCTGCGGCCTGGTGCTGCTGGTGGCCGGAGGTTTTCTGGCTTTCTCGGGAAAATTACCTTTTCGGCTGGGCCGCCTGCCTGGCGATATTTCGTATAAGGGTGAACATTCCAGTTTCTATTTTCCAATTGTGACGTGCATTTTGCTGAGTGCTGGGTTGACGCTGGTGATGTGGATTGTGAATTATTTCCGCCGGTAAAACCGATATGAACCAAGCTTCGCTATTCAATTTGATGCCCGAGCGCCGGACCTGGAAGGTCAGCGAGCTGACCACCCGGATTCGCGAGCTACTCGAAGGCAATTTGCCGGATATTTCGGTCGAGGGCGAGGTGTCGAATTGCCGCGCGGCGCAGTCGGGGCATTACTACTTCACTTTGAAGGATGCGCGTTCGCAGATTCGGTGCGTTTGTTTTCGCGATCAGATGCGCGGGATCAAATGCAAACCGGAAGACGGTTTGCATATTACGGTGCGCGGATCGCTGAGTGTTTACGACGCGCGCGGGGAATATCAGATTTATGTTACGAACATCGACCCGGTGGGTCTGGGCGCGCTGCAACTGGCATTCGAGCAGTTGAAAAAGCGGCTACTGGAAGAAGGGCTGTTCGAGGCGGCGAAGAAGAAGGCGCTGCCGGTGTTGCCGCGGTGCATTGGGGTGGTGACTTCGCCGACGGGCGCGGCGATTCGGGATATTTTGCGCGTGCTGAAAAGAAGGTTTCCTAACGCGCACGTGACTTTGTTCCCGGTGAAAGTGCAGGGCGCGGGGTCGGCGGTGGAAGTGGTGCAGGCGCTGCGCTATTTCAACCGGGTGAAGACGATCGACGTGCTGATTCTCGCGCGCGGCGGCGGATCACTGGAAGATTTGTGGACGTTCAACGAAGAAACGGTGGCGCGGGCGATTTTCGAGTCGGTGATTCCGGTGATTACTGGAATCGGGCACGAAACGGATTTTACTATTGCGGATTTTGTTTCGGATGTGCGGGCGCCGACTCCTTCGGCGGCGGCGGAAATTGTGGTGCGGTCACGGGACGAGTTCGAGCGGCACATCGCCGAGCATGCCCGGAGAATTTCGCAGCAGATGCGGTTTCATCTGTCGCAGTGGAAGCACCACGTGCGCGATTTGCAGACGCACCGCGGATTCCGTCGACTGGATTTTCTGCTGCGCGGGCGGCGGCAGCTGGTGGACGACTATTCAAATTCGCTGACGGTTGGATTGCGGCTGCGGTTGGCCATGGCACGGCAGCGGGTGACGGAAGCGAACGCGCGGGTTTCGTCGTTCGATTTACGAGGCCGGGCGGCGGTACTGCGTCGACATATCGAGCTGCAGCGCGGGAACCTGCGGACGGCGCTCGACCGGACGGTGACGCGGAAGCACCGGGCGTTGAATCTGGCGCAGATGCGATTTGCGGCGCTGGACTTGCGGGTGCGGGTGGCGGCGTTACGGCGAAATTGGGAACGCGGCGCTAGCGATTTGCAGGTGCGGGTCGATCGGGTGCTGGTGGCGAAACGGCGACGGTTGGAATCGGCGATGATGCAGCTGGATGAGCGTAGCCCCTTCAAAATTCTGGAGCGCGGATATTCCATCGCTTACGATTCGGCGGGGAAGGTTTTGCGTTCGGTGGATCAAGTCGCGATCGGGGACGAAATTTCTCTTCGGCTGGCGAGCGGCGAATTGGCTGCGAGCGTTTTGAAAAAACAAAAAAGCGAATAGCTAGTTTGCCGGCAAGCGTGTTTCAGAAGCGTTCTGCGTGCGGCGGAGCTACGTTACGACGTCATTCTTCATCGTCGACGGAGCCGCCGGCAACTTTCAGGACGGCCAGGAAGGCTTCCTGGGGGATGTCGACGCGGCCTACGCGCTTCATGCGTTTCTTGCCTTCCTTTTGTTTTTCGAGGAGTTTGCGTTTACGCGAGATGTCTCCGCCGTAGCATTTGGCGATGACGTTCTTGCGGATGGCGCTGATGGTTTCGCGGGAAATGATGCGGCTGCCAATGGCGGCTTGGATGGCGATTTCGAACATCTGACGCGGGATTAATTTTCGCAAACGGCTGACCAGATCGTGGCCGCGGTCATAGGATTGGTCACGGTGGCAGATGACGGTGAGGGCGTCTACCGGTTCGCCGCCGACGAGGACGTCGAGTTTCACAAGGTCCGATTCGCGATAGCCGGACAGATGGTAATCGAGCGAGGCGTAGCCGCGGGAAACGCTTTTCAGGCGGTCGTAAAAATCGAGAACGATTTCGTTCAGAGGCAGCTCGTAGGTGAGCATGATCCGAGTGGGTGAGAGATATTCGAACTTCTTCTGCACGCCGCGTTTTTCTTCGCAAAGCTGCAAGACTCCGCCGACGGATTCTTCGGAAGTGATGATCATGGCGGTCAGGATCGGCTCTTCGATTTTTTCGATCGAGCTAGGCGGCGGGAATTTGGTGGGATTGTCGACTTCTATCACGTCGCCGGTGACGGTGGTGATGACGAACGCGACGCTCGGTGCGGTGGTGATGAGGCCGATGTTGAATTCGCGTTCGAGGCGTTCCTGCACGATTTCCATGTGCAGCAGACCTAGGAAGCCGCAGCGAAATCCGAAACCCAGCGCGACTGAATTTTCCGGTTCATAGAAAAATGCGGCGTCGTTGAGCTGTAATTTGCCGAGGGCGTCGCGCAGCATTTCGTAATCGCTGGCGTTGACCGGAAAAAGTCCGGCGAAAACCATAGGCTTGATGGCTTCGAAACCTTCGAGGGGCGGCGCGGGATGGCCGTCCTGGACGATGGTGTCTCCGACGCGGGCGTCGGCCACGCGTTTGATATTGGCGACGATGAAGCCGACGTCGCCGGCGGCGAGTTCCTGGAGGGCGACGGGTTTGGGAGTGAGCACGCCCAGCGTTTCGACTTCGTAGACCTCATTGTTGGAGGAAAGACGAATCTTCATGTTGGGCGTGATGCGGCCTTCCATGACGCGGGCGAGAACGACTGCGCCGCGATAGGAATCGAACCAGGAATCGAAAATCAGAGCGCGCAGCGGAGAGTCGGACGAGCCTTTGGGCGCAGGAACGAGGCGGACGATGGCTTCGAGAACCTCTTCGACACCGAGGCCGGATTTGGCGCTGATGGGGAGGGCGTCGTCGGCGGGAATGGCCAGAACGCTTTCGATTTGTTCTTTGGCAAAATCGATGCGGGCGGCGGGCAGGTCGATCTTATTGATGACCGGAATGATTTCGAGATTGTGTTTGGAGGCGAGGAAGGCGTTGGCGACGGTTTGCGCTTCGACGCCCTGGCTGGCATCGACGACGAGCAGGGCGCCTTCACAGGCGGAGAGGGCGCGCGAAACTTCGTAGGAAAAATCGACGTGGCCGGGAGTGTCGATGAGATTGAGGCGGTATTCGTGGCCGTCCTTGGCTTGGTAATGCAGGCGGATGCTCTTGGCTTTGATGGTGATGCCGCGTTCGCGCTCGAGGTCCATGGAGTCGAGGACCTGGGACTGCATCTCGCGATGGGTGAGCGCGCCGGTAAGTTCGAGCAGGCGATCGGCCAGGGTCGACTTGCCGTGGTCGATGTGCGCAATGATGCAGAAATTACGAATGTAACGGGGGTCCATGGTCTGTGTTTTGGCTGCTTTGGCGGCTGCGACGGGAGAAAGAGAGCCCGTTTGCGCGCACCGAGCATGCGTTTCAAACTTCTGAGTTTGCCATATAAGGGCGGAAAATCGAAATTCGAAAAGGAAAGCCCGGCTCAGCCGAATACTGCGTAGTCGACGCAAATTCAGCTGACAGCGAGCGCTGGCTTGGATTGGCCCCTGGTACGCAGTTGATAACTTGAGGCGGATACCGGTAGTCATTTATTGAATGGGGAGGGGGGATGTCGTAGGCTGTACCGGGTTTGCGGGCGCTTTGGCGGAAATCAGGCGAAGCGGAGGGCGTTCGCAGTCTCGGTGTCGCGAGCCGCTTCCCTAGTTAGCGCTCGAAATCGATTTTTCATGGCGTTTCGTCACCCTCGATTCTGGGTCGAGGTGAACGAAGCTTTGCGGGACCCGCCTGGCGCAGAAGTTGGCGGCGAATCATCTACAGGAACCGAAGTCTTGGACAATATTTCGAAACCTGAACTTCATCCCCGAGCGGCGGCCCCCCAAGGCACCGCGGCGGCGCGAAGCGCGACTGCTCCGGCCCCGGAAAAAAAAGCGCAAATACTACGGGTCGTGGGCTACGTGCTGGCGACGCTGGCATTGGGCTGGGTGCTGGTCGATTTCCATATCATGCAGTTCATGCGCCAGATGGGGCACGTGGATTGGAAATGGGTTCTGGTGGGCATGGGATTCGACGTATTGAGCTATGTGGCGCAGGCCTTGCGATGGAAGTGGCTGCTGCATCCGTTTGGAAAAGTAAAATTGACGCACGCGATTCGCGCGGTGTTCGCGGGACTGTTTGCGAACCTGATTTTCCCGCTGCGCCCTGGGGAATTGCTGCGGAGTTACCTGATATCGAACTCAGAAGAAATCACTCTGGGCAAAGTTTTTGGGTCAGTGGGCGTCGAGCGGCTGGTGGATTTGGTGATCGCGACGGCATCGCTCGGCGTGGTGTCTTTGCTGGTGCCGTTGCCGAACCGGTTCCGGAAAGTTGCGGACACGCTGGGAATTGTGACGCTGGTGCTGCTGGCGATCGTGGTGATCGTAATTTACTACCTGGAAGTGAAGCTGGCGCGGGATCCGGATTTTGGGCAGGGATCGAGGAGATTGCCGAATCCTTTAATGCGGGCACTGCTGGGATTACATTCGATGGGGACGGCGGTAAGTTTTTATCCGGCGGTGCTGGCGTCGCTATTTTTGCCGTTCTGCCAGGTTTTGGGTTTGTGGGCCATGATGATGGCGTATGGGTTGAGGCTGCCATTCTTGGCGGCGATTGTGGTTCTGCTGGTGATCAATTTCGGCGTCTCGCTGCCGAATGCTCCGGCGAACGTGGGGTCGTACCAGTTTTTCTGCGTCTGGGATTGAGTGTGTTTCAGGTGGAGAAGACCACGGCGACGAGTTTTTCGATTTTTGCGTTTTTGGCGCTGACGATTCCATTCATATTTTTGGGATTCCTGGGATTGGTGAGGAGCGGATTGTCGCTGCGGACGATCCGGTCGACGGTAAAGTCATTGCCGAACGAAGCGCGGGGGCGGACGGCGGCGGGCGCGGCGTAGGCGAGTCCAGAACAACCTTCCTTTGGAACTGACTCCGTATATCTTGAGAACCATGGCGATTTGATTTTTGAGGGCCGAGTTGCGGTCCGGTATATAGTGGATATTCAAGCCGCGAAAGAAAATCGGGAGCCGTGAGCTGGCCACACGGCGAATTCCTGGCCGGACTTTCCCAGCAAGCCCGTGCGACCCGAGTGACGCGTAGTAATCGACGCGAACGATACCCGCGGCTGTGACTAGCACCCCATGGCCCAGGACATCAGCAAACATCTCGACCGGGCGCGAAAAAGCCTGGAGAAAAACAAACTCCGCGAAGCGGTGACGGAGTATCAATCCGTCTTGGAAGAAGCGCCGGCGAATGGCGAAGCGTTGCAGGCGCTGGCGGACATTTACACGCGGCTGAATGAGCCGGCCGTGGCAGCGCAATATTATGGAATTCAGTTCGACCGCCTGGTAGAAGGCGGCGACGGCGCGAAAGCGTCGGCGATTTTCCTGCGGTTTCTCCGTCCGTTTCCCCAGCCTCCTGACCGATTGATGCGCTACGGAACTCTGCTGCAGAAGCAGAATCGGGCGTCGGAAGCCATCGAGCAATTTTCGATTGCGGCGGCGCTGTATCACGAAGAACACCGCGGAATCGAAGCGCTGGCCTGCTACGAAAGCATGGCGGTGCTGGATCCGGAAAATCCGCAGCGGCATGTGGTGTTGGCCGAAGCGGCGGAAGCGATGCATGTGACGGACCTGGCGACGCGAAGTTTCCTGCGCGCCGGACAATTGATGCTGGCCTCGAGCGCGCTGGATGCGGCGGTGGATTGTTTCGGGCGCGCCTATCAGCTTTCTCCCCAGGACAAAATCGCCACGCTACTTTTCGCCGAAGCGAAATTGCGCAAGGGCGACGCGGAAAGTGCGGCGCGGTTGCTGGAACCTCTGGCGCCGACGGAAACGGATTACTCGTTTCACGCGCTGTACGGGGAAGCGTTGTTGCGCACCGGGCGGCTGGATCTGGCCCGAGACGAGTTCGACGCGTACTACAAGCTGAAGCCGGAAGGGTTCACCAAGTATTTTGAGCTGGCGGCGGCGTACATCCGGATCAAGGACGATGCCAAGGCCGCGGCGTTGATGATCCAGACCAAAGAAACGATGCGGGCGCTGCGAAAGGAAAATGAGTTCGCGACGCAGGTGGACCGGCTGGCGACGACCTATCCGGATTCGCTGCCATTGGCGGAAGTCGTTTCGAAGCTTTATGAAGAATTGAACCGGGAGACGAAATATTTCGATGCGCTGGTGCGGCTGTTCGATTTGTATCTGGTGGCGGGACAACTGAGAGAGGCGTGCGAATCGCTGGATCGGCTGGTGGACATCGATCCTTACGATTACCGGAACCAGGAACGAATTGCGAAGCTGGAAGGGAAGGCTGACCCGGCGTTTCTGCAAAATATTATGGCGCGGGCGGCGAAGGCGGCTTCGTTCTCGACGCGCACGGACGGATTTACCGGCGCGGGGCGCGAGCCGAATGCGAATTCGGTGACGGTGCCGGAAGAAGTGCGGGCACAGCAGGCACTGGAAGATCTGATCGTGCAAGTGGAAATCTTTTTGCAGTATTCGCTGCAGAGCAAGGCGGTGGAGCGGCTGGAGCGGATTGCAGAACTTTTTCCGGGCGAGGAAGACAAGAACGAGCGGCTGCGCGCATTGTACGAGCGCGCGAACTGGTGGCCGAAGGGAGCGCCGCGCAAGGCGCCGGCGGCTCCTGCGGCGGCAGGTTCGTCGGCTGAATCTGCTCCGAGGCCGCAGGTGCCACAGCCCAGAGCCGACGTACAGGAAATGCCTTCGGTGGCGGTGCCTTCGCCGGCCGAGACGCATCGAGATTTGGCGGCGATCGCGGAAATTAACCGGCTGATGTACCGGCAGGCGACGCCGCGGGAAGTGCTGTCGACGACCGCGTCCGGCGTAGGCAAGCATTTGATGGCGACACGCTGCCTGATCGCGGTGGGGGCGGCGGGCGATGGAATGCAGCTTACTTCGGAATATTCTTCGCCGGGAGTGCCGACGGTGGGCGCGGGAAAAATCTCGGACGTGGTGGACTTGATTTCGCAGGTGACGCCGGATTCCTTGGGCGGGTTTGAATTGCACGCTTCCAGCATGGCCAGCCTAAGGGATGTGGGGTTGGAATCGGCGCTGGGCGTGATGCTGACCGACAAGGAGACGCAGGCACAGTCGGGCGCGTTGCTGATTGGGGATTCGAAGGCGCGAAAGTGGAAGGCGAACGAAAGCTTCTTTTTGCAGGCAGTGGGCGATCAGCTGGTACTGTCGGTGAATCATACGCGGCTGCGGTCGCTGGTCCGGTCGTTGGCAGTGGCGGACGAAAAAACGGGACTGCTCAGCCGCGGGGCGTACGTCGATTGCTTGCTGGTGGAATCGAATCGAGCGCGGGCGCAGAATACGCCGATATCGCTGATCGTGCTGCACGTGGACAAAGGCGGAGAATTGCTGCGGCAACACGGCGACAGTTCGGTGGATAAATATATTGAGCAACTGGCGAGGGCGTTGTCCTCTTCGGTGCGGCAGACGGATATTGCGGTGAAATACACGGCGTGGTCGCTGGTTTTCATTCTGCCGGACACGGGAATCGACAGTGCGTTGAACCTGGCGGACAAGTTGCGGCAGACGGCGGCGACGGTGCGGCCTTCGTGGGGCACGCCGGATCTGACGATCAGCGCCGTGGTGGCAGAGGCTTCGACGCGCCCTGGAGATGAAACGGAAGATCGGGTGACGGAGTGGATCAACCGGGCGGAAGCCGGGTTGGAAGAGGCTCGGCATCGGGGTGGGGATACATTGGTGGCGTTGCTAACACCGTAATCTTGCATTTTGCGCCTAGGCCGCGCTGATTTGTTGCGGATACCGGAACGTGCGAAAATGGGTCGTACAGATTGTTGAGGGTGGCTTTTCTACTACGGGACAAGCTGAACTGCAATTCCGAAAATTCCTGCGGTAAATAATCGAGAGGGAAAATGTTTTTGACTGATGCGGTGATTCTGGAAGGCGCGCGCACGCCAATGATCCGGTACATGGGCGCGTTCGACGAGACGAACGCGCTGGAACTGGGAGCGGTGGCAAGCAATGAAGCGATTCGGCGCGCGGGCGTGGCGGCGGACGAATTCGATCACGTGATTTTTGGTAACGTGATGCAGACCAGCGCGGATGCTTTGTACGGCGCGCGGCATGTGGGATTGAAGGCGGGATTGCCGATTGAGACTCCGGCAGTGACGGTGAACCGGCTGTGCGGGTCGGGAATGGAATCGATCACGCAGGCGGCGCAGCGGATTTTGCTTGGTGAAGCGAAGATGGTGCTGGCGGGCGGAATGGAAAATATGTCGCAGTGCCCGCATGTGATTCGCGGCGCGCGGTCGGGATTCCGGCTGGGCGAAGGGAAGCTGGAAGATTCGCTGATGTCTGGGCTGTACGACACCTACTGCGGATTCAGCATGTCGGAAACGGCGGAAAATCTGGCGAGCGAACACGGAATTACGCGCAAGGCTTCAGATGAATACGCGCTGCGGAGCCAGCAGGCGGCGGATGCGGCCTTCAAGGCATGTTATCTGACGAAGGAAATTGCACCGGTGGAAGTGAAGAAGGGCAAGAAGACGATCATGGTGACCGAAGACGACCACCGGCGGCCGGATACAACCTTGGAGACTCTGGAAGGATTGAAGCCGGCGTTCCGCAAAGACGGAATCGTGACGGCGGGAAACGCGAGCGGGATTGTGGATGGGGCGGCGGCGGTGGTGATGACCCACGCGAAGATCGCGCGGGAGCGCGGGTTGAAGCCGCTCGGACGGATTGTGGGATACGCGACGGCGGGAGTGCCGCCGAAGATTATGGGGATTGGTCCGGTGCCGGCGATTCAGAAGGCGCTGGCGGTGGCGGGACTGAAACTGGAAGACATCGACCTGATCGAAGTGAATGAAGCGTTCGCGGCGCAGTACCTGGCGGTAGAAAAAGTGCTCGGGCTGAACCGGGACAAAGTTAATGTGAACGGCGGAGCGATCGCGTTGGGGCATCCGCTGGCGGCGACTGGGACGCGTCTGGTTTTGACGCTCTTGTACGAATTGCGCCGACGAGATTTGCGGTACGGTGTGGCCAGCGCATGTATTGGCGGCGGGCAGGGGATCGCGGTGGTGGTGGAGAATCTGGATCCGTAGAGTTTTGGCGATTTTTCCGCGGCGTCGGCGAATGGCCGGCGCTGCGCATTTCTTATTTTACTTCCTCCCTTGAACCTTATTTCCGTAGTTCCTCATTGAAATTCTGAATCACTCGCAAACCGAATGATGATGGAGCTTCCGCTTGCGGGTTGCGCGGATGTGCCTTCATTATGAATGGCATGGAACCCCTGTGGATGGCGAATGACCAGGCGAAGCGACTGGCGGAGCTGACGGCCGGGACGGCGGATTCGGAAAAAGAAGCGCCGCTGAGACGGGACGTGCGTTCGCTGGGCGTGCTGCTGGGGCGCGTGCTGGTGGAGCAGGGCGGCGAAAAACTTCTGGAAAGCGTGGAGGAATTGCGGCGGCTGTTGATTCAGCAGCGCGAGGAAATGCCAGCGAAAGGCGGCGGTGGGAACAGGCTGATGGCGGAGGCGCAGGCGATTGTCGCCAAGATGGAATTGGAAGACGCGCACCGGGTCACCAAGGCGTTCGCGATTTATTTTGAGCTGACCAATTTGGCCGAGACGAATCATCGGAAGCGGCGGAGGCGCGCGGCGAAATTGCATGGGGAGCAGCCTCCTTTGGCTGGATCGTTTCGTGGGACGCTGTTGCGCATGCGGGACGCGGGGATTTCCGCGAAGGATGCGCTGGCGGCGCTGCAGAAAGTGAAAATCGTGCCGGTGTTTACGGCGCATCCGACAGAAGTGGCGCGGCGCACC
Organism: uncultured Acidobacteriota bacterium; assembly: GCA_963711325.1. GTDB lineage: Bacteria > Acidobacteriota > Terriglobia > Acidiferrales > UBA7541 > Palsa-295. Next base: position 628,583 of record CAVQDR010000004.1, read on the forward strand.
GTGCTGATGACACGGAGGAGAATTGCGAAGCATCTGGAAGATCTGGACCGGCTGCCTTTGCCGGAGGCGGACGCGGCGGAACTAGAAGCGCTGATCCTGGCGGAGATTACGCTGCTGTGGCAAACCGATGAAGTGCGGATGAAGCGTCCGGGGCCAATCGACGAAGTGCGTATGGGGCTCGACTATTATCCGATGACGCTGTTCGAGACGATTCCGAAGGTGTATGCGGAGATTACGGATTCTTTCGCGACGGTGTACGGACGGAAATTGAGGCACGACGAAGTTGGAGAGTTGATCCATTTCGGATCTTGGATTGGAGGCGACCGCGACGGAAATCCGCGGGTGACGCCGCAGGCGACGGCGGAAGCGCTGGAAATGGCGCGGCGGGTGGCGCTCGATTTTTATTTGCAGCAAATGAGCAGGCTGATCGAGGAATTGAGTTCGTCGGAGCGGCAGGCGGAGTGTTCAGTGGACCTCCGCGGCGCGCTGGACGGGTACGAGACGATGATGGGCGACGAAGCGTCGCGAGCGAAATGGATTTCGGAAACAGAGCGGACCAGGCAGTTTCTGGATTTTGTGAAGATAAGACTGGAATACAGCCGGAACGAATCGCGGAACGCGCGGGCGTACCAGGCTCCGGCGGAGCTGGAACGGGATCTGGAGTTGGTACGGGCGAGTTTGGCGGAGAATCACGGCGAGCGACTGGCAGAGTTGTTGGTGGATCCTTTGATGCGCATCGTTCGCGCGTTTGGATTTCATCTGCACACGCTCGATTTGCGGCAGCACGCGAAGGTACACGCCGAGGCGCTCGGGGAAATTGTGGCGGCTGAAGGCGCGAAGAAGGGAAGCGGGTTGGCGGTGAAATCGGAGCGGGCGCGGGACGTGATTGAAACTTTTCGGATGGCGGCGAAGCTTAAGAAATTGTATCCGGCGGAAGCGATCCGGCATTACGTGATCAGCGGGACGGAATCGGAGCGGGATATTTTCGATTGGCTGGCGCTGGCCAAGATTTGCGGAGTGCAAGCGGCGGGCTCGGCGGACGATCCGGGAATCATGCCGGTGCCGCTATTCGAATCGATCGAATCGTTGCGCGAAGCCTCGAAGATTATGCGCAAGGTGTGGACCGCGGCGGAATATGGACCGCTGCTGGATTCCTGGAATCGCGAGCAGGAAGTGATGCTGGGTTATTCGGATTCGAATAAAGACGGAGGAATGATCACCAGCACCTGGGAATTGCAGAAGGCGCATCGCGAGCTGCATCAGGCGGCGAAGGAATGCGGGGTGAAGCTGCGGCTGTTTCACGGGCGCGGCGGGACGGTGGGACGCGGAGGAGGTCCGACGCACCGGGGCATATTGGCGCAGCCGGTGGGAGATTTTTCCGGCGGTATTCGGATTACCGAGCAGGGCGAAGTGCTGAACTGGAAATATTCGGATCCGGTTTTGGCGGAGTGGAATCTGGAGTTGATGGTGGCGGCGTCGCTGGAGGCATTGACGCGTCCGAGCGGACGCAAGCCGAGCGACGATAGCAAGTGGGACGACGCGATGAACGAGCTTTCGGGGGATGCTTTTGCGTTCTACCGGAAAAGCATTGCGGAGAATCGCGAGGTTTTGGATTATTTCGAGCTGGCGACGCCGGTGAATGAACTGGTGCACGCGCGGATGGGGTCGCGGCCGGCGCGGAGATCGCAAAGCCATGACCTGGCGGATTTGCGGGCGATTCCGTGGGTCTTCGGTTGGATGCAGAGCCGCCATGCGGTGCCGGCGTGGTTTGGAGTGGGACATGCGCTGGAAAAATTCGCGGGGAAAAACGCGGAGAACAAGGCGCGGCTGCGGGAGATGATGAAATCGTTTACCCTGTTTTCGGATTTGGTGCGGAACGTGGAAATCGCCATGGCCAAGGCGGACATGGAGATCGCTCATATGTACGCGACGGAGTTGGTGGAGGATCAGGCGCTGCGGGAGAAAGTGTTTGGAATGCTGGCGGAGGAATTCGAGCGAACGCGGAAGATGCTGTTGCAGGTGACTGGGCAGGAAAACCTATTAGAGGGCAATTCGGTGCTTTCGCAATCCATACGGTTACGGAATCCATATGTGGACCCGATGAGTCTGATTCAGGTGGAATTGCTGCGGCGGAAACGGAAGAGCGGGCAAACGGACGAACGGGACTATGCGCTGGGGGCGACGATTAATGGGATCGCGGCGGGGCTGCACAATACCGGATAGTTGGCGAAGGTGACCGGGCGAAACGAGATGCCGTGGCGGCAGCGCGGCAATGGTAAAATGCCGCAACACAATTCCGACAGGGAAAACATGGCTTACGAAAACTTGTTGCTAGATGTGAAGGATCAGATTGCGCGGATTACGTTCAACCGGCCGAACGTATTGAACGCGTTGAACCGCAAAACGATGGAAGAATTGGGCGAGATTCTGAACGTGGTGCGCGCGGATTCGGCGGTGCGAGTGCTGATCCTGACTGGCGCCGGCGAGAAGGCATTTATCGCGGGCGCGGACATTACCGAGTTGGCGCAACAGACGCCCGTGGGTGGGCGCGAATATACGCTGGCGGGGCAGGCGATCATTCACCGGCTGGAAACGATGGGGAAGCCTTCGATCGCGGCGATCAATGGATTCGCGTTGGGCGGCGGATGCGAAATGGCGTTGGCTTGCACGATGCGGATCGCGAGCCGCACGGCGCGACTGGGGCAGCCGGAAGTGAAACTGGGAATTATTCCGGGATACGGTGGGTCGCAACGGTTGCCGCGGTTAGTTGGCAAAGGCCTGGCGCACGAAATGATTTTGACGGGCGAGATGATTTCGGCGGAAGAGGCTTTGCGCATCGGGCTGGTGAACAAAGTAGTCGAGCCAGGCGAACTGCTGGCGACGGCGGAAGCGCTGGCCAAGAAAATTATCGCGAATGCGCCGATCGCGGTGCAGTACGCGATGGAAGCGGTGGAGCGCGGGATGGAGATGCCTCAGGAAGAGGGATTGTATCTGGAGGCGACGCTGTTTGGTTTGTGTTGCGCGACGCAGGATATGCGGGAAGGCACGGGCGCGTTTGTGGAGAAGCGGCCGGCGAAGTTCGAAGGGCGTTGACGATGGCTGCAGAACAATTCAAACCGGCGAAGACGATGGGTGGATTGAGCGCGGCGGGATTGCGCATCGGCGTGGTGGTGAGCCAGTTCAACGCGTTTATTACGGACCGGCTGCTGGCCGGGGCGCTCGCGGCGTTGGAGCGCGGCGGCGCGGAAGAAAAACAGATTGAGGTGGTGCAGGTGCCGGGAGCATTCGAGCTGCCACTGGTGGCAAAGAAGATGGCTTTGAGTGGAAAGTTCGACGCGATCATTTGCATCGGCTGCATTTTGCGAGGAGAGACTTCGCATTATGACGTGGTGGTATCGGAGACTTCGCGCGGCGTGCAGCTGGCACAGCTGGACACGGGAGTGCCGCTGATTTTTTGTGTGCTGACGTGCGACACGCTGGAGCAGGCGATCGACCGGGCGGGGTTGAAGAGCGGGAATAAAGGATACGAGGCGGGATTGGGCGCGATGGAAATGGCGCAATTGATGCGCAAGCTGGGGAAAAATCCCACGGCGGCGGTGAGCGGTGCCGGCGGTACGAAGCGCAAGACGAGGCGCGGATAATTTGGCTACGACTCTGCGCAGAAAATCACGCGAATTCGCGTTGCAAATGCTGTTCGAGTGGGACATGACTCGGCGCAAGCCGGCGCAGGTGGAAGAAAATTTCTGGAAGCAGGCCAGTGCTTCGGATACCACGCAACAGTTCGCGGATGAGCTTTTTGAGGGAGCGATCGCGCACGCTGAGGCTAGCGACAAGGTGATCGAAAAGCTGGCGAAGAATTGGAAGCTAGAGCGGCTAGCGGCGGTGGACCGGAGCATTTTGCGTTTGGCGATTTATGAACTGAAGTTTGGGACTGCGCCTCCGAAGGTCGTGATGGACGAGGCGCTGGAACTGGCCAAGAAGTTTTCTTCCGCGGATGCGCCTTCGTTTTTGAATGGGATTTTGGACGCGGCTTATAAGAGCATGGAGAATTAAATCTAGGCCGCGTCGGTTCGAATTGTCTTCGCGATTGGCTTCCTTCCCTCAGCGTAAAAAGCAGATCCCTCACCCGTAAACGGGTTCGGAATGACAATTTCTTGGTTTTATTTTGAAGTGAAGGGCTTTGGCTCCCCTCGTATTTACTTCCGGAAAGAAATTCCCAACGACAATTTGACTCAGGCGTCGATTTCGCCTTCGAAGATGCGGACGGCGGAGCCGCTGACTTTGGGCGTGAGTTTGTCTTTTTCGACGGTGACTTCGACGTGAATTTCGCTGGGGCGGCCCATTTCGACGCCTTGGGCGACGAGCAGAGGCTCGGAGGGCTTGAGCTGGTGGTGATGGACGAGGTAAGCGCCGAGCGAGCCTGCGGCGGAACCGGTGGCAGGATCTTCCATGGTGCCCCAGGGCAACATTCCGCGCGAACGAACGCGGCCGCGACCTTCGAGGGTGAAGCAGTAGGCCATGGTGCCGTGCGGGGCGATGAGCTGGGCAAGCGCGCGCATGTTCATTTGAATTTTGGCCAGAACGGCGCGGCGGGTGATGGGGACCATGAGATTCGGGATGCCGGTGGAAACGAATTCGAGAGGAAGGGAGGGGACGAGGTCACTGGGCTTGAGTCCGAGAGTGGCGGCGAGGGCGGCGCGGCTGAAGGGGGCGCGAGAAAAACGCGCGGGCTTTTGAGTCATGGTGACGCGGACGGGGCGGCCGTTGTGAAAAGTAAATTCCACCGGAAGAATGCCGGCGCCAGTCTGCTGCAGAATGTGGATGCGGCCTTCGGAAGCCGGAACGACGCCGAGTTCGGCGAGAAGAAACCAGGTGCCGATGACGGGATGGCCGGCGAGCGGAAGTTCCTGGGTGGTGGTGAAGATGCGGAGGCGGGCCAGGGCGCGATTGTTGGTGGGACGCTGGATGAAGACAGTTTCGGACAAATTCATTTCGCGGGCGATGGCCTGCATCTTTTTCGTGCTGAGGCCGTCGCCATCGGTGACGACCGCGAGCGGATTCCCGGCGAAGGGCTTGGTGGTGAAGACATCGAGAGTGTAGAGACGTCGCTTCATGCTTGGGCTCCGCGGGCGGAAGGGGCTGGGAAATTCAAATGCGCTCCAATTCGGAGCGCGTCCGGTCGCTGGTCACGTTTCCGGTGTTGAGAGTTGTTTTGGGTTCGAACAGAACCAGATGGACTTCTTCGTCGGCGACCGGCAGATGTTCTACGCCTTTAGGCACGATGATGAATTCGCCGGGACGTATGGTGCTTTCGCTATCGCGGAAACGCATGCGCAGAGTTCCGGAGACGACCAGGAACATTTCATCTTCGTTATCGTGGTGATGCCAGACGAACTCGCCTTTCAGTTTAACGACCTTTACGTAGGAATCGTTGAGTTCCCCGACGATGCGGGGATTGAAGTAATCGGGGACGAGAGAGATTTTTTCCTTCAGGTTCACGGTTTCCATGATGTTTTCAGCTCCTCATGTAGCGACAGGCGACCGGCGCGATGCCCCGCGGTGCGCCTACATTTTCTGGACGAGAGTAGAAATGGCCTCGAGCGCGCGGCGCGTGGTTTCGGGCCGGCTAGTTTCGGAATAGATCCGCAGCATATTTTCGGTGCCGGAGGCGCGAACCATGACCCAACCGATATCGCCGATGAAGAGCTTGATGCCGTCCATATCTTCGCGGCGAGTGACGGGCCAGTCGAGGATCGACGTGACCTTGGGGTCGGCGAAATAGCTGAGCGCTTTTTCCTTCTGGCCGTCTTCGGTGGTGAGGTCGATGCGGCCGTAGTGATGCTCGCCAAATTCTTTTTGGAGCATGGCCACGAGTTCGCCGAGGGTTTTACCGTGCCAGGCCATGACTTCGGCGAGAAGCAGGGCGTTGACGGAAGCGTCGCGTTCGGGCAAGTAGAGTTTGGTGCCGATGCCGCCGCTTTCTTCGCCGCCGAGGAGAATGTCGCTTTCGAGCATGCGGTCGCAAATGTATTTGAAGCCGATGGGCGTTTCCCAGACTTTGCGGCCGAATTTCGCGGCGATCTTGTCGATCATTTTGGTGGTGGAGAAAGTTTTCGCGACTTCGCCGGAGAGCTGGCGGGTTCCGGCGAGGTGCCAGAGCAGGATTGAAAAAATTTGATGCGGGTTGATGAAGGAGCCGTCGCGATCGATGGCGCCGATGCGGTCGGCGTCGCCGTCGAGGCAAAAGCCGGCGTCGTATTTTCGTCTGACCACCGCGTCGCGGAGGGCGGTGATGTGCGGCTCAATGGGTTCCGGATTCACGCCACCGAAGAGCGGGTCGCGATTGGCGCGAATTTCTTCGCAGGCGATTCCGTGGCGGCGAAAGAGACCGGAGAGCAGGCCGCTTCCGGCGCCGTGCATGGGGTCGACGACGAAACGAAAATTTGCGGCGCGAATGCGATCCCAGTCGACGAGCGCGGTGAGGGCTTCGAGATAGGGGGCGCGAAGATCGAGCGATTGAATGCGGGCGGGCTGCGGCGGAAGTGCGGGAACGCCTTCGCGCTGGACTCGCGCGAGTTCGAGTTCGATTTGGGCGACGATGGCGGGCGAGGCGGAACTGCCGTAGCTGGCTTTGTACTTCATGCCATTCCACTGAAACGGATTGTGGCTGGCGGTGATTTGAATGCCTCCGGCGGCTTTGCGCTGGGTGACGAGCAACGAGAGAGCGGGGGTGGGCGCGGCGGCAGAGGAAAGGCAGACCGGGAGGCCGGCAGCGGCGAGAGTTTCGGCGGCGGCACGGGCGAAACGGTCGGAGGCAAAGCGGGTGTCGTAGCCGACCAGAACTTCGGCGCCTGGTTTTTCGGCGCGGACTACGTAGCGGGCGATGGCGTGGGCGACGGTGCGCACGTTCTCGAAGGTGAAATCTTCGGCGATGATGGCGCGCCAGCCGTCGGTGCCAAATATGATTTTGCTCACGGAAGAAAAGTATAAGCGAAGCGGTGGATGTCGGAAAGGCGGGAAGTTGAGAACTAAGGAATCAAAAATGCCAAATTGGTGCTGGGTGACTTCGAACGGGCGTGGAGAAGGTTAGAGCAGGGATTTTCGTTTTTGGGCTTCGAGGGCTTTGACGATTTGGGCTACGTCCTGGGAGCGGTCGCGGGGGCAGATGAGGATGGCGTCGTCGGTTTCGACCAGGACAATGTCGTGGACGCCTAGCGCGGCTACGAATTTTTTGGGCGCCCAGAGGAAATTTCCTTGGGCGTCGAGGGCGAGGGAGGGGCCGGCGGAGAAGTTGGCTCCGGATTTGGCGAGGAGTTGATAGACGGCATCCCAGGAGCCGATGTCGCTCCAACCGATGTCGGCGGGGATGACGGAGACGCGCGGCGGCGCGCCGGACGGTGCGGCCTGCCAGCCTGAGGATTTTGCGGCGGGCTCGACGATGGCGTAATCGACGGAAATGTTTTCGAGACGAGGGTAAATGCGCTTCAGGGCAGCGGCATATTTGCGGGTGCCGATTGTTTTGGCGAGTTCGGCGAGGGCCGCGTACGTGGAGGGGAGGAACGATTTCAGCAGGTCCATGAAGGTGGAAACGCGCCAGAAAAACATTCCGGCATTCCAGAAATATTTTCCGGAGGCGATGTATTCCTGGGCGACTTGCAGGGCAGGCTTTTCGGTGAAGCGATGGACCGCGAACATTTCGGCGGAGGAGGCGGTGGTCGTGTCTTTTTCGCCGCGTTCGATGTAGCCGTAGCCGGTTTCGGGGCGGGTCGGCGGGATGCCCATGACCACTAGCTGGCCGGGAGTAGAAGCATGTTGCAGGGCGGCGCGAAGCAGAGTGCGATAGTGCGCCTCGTTAGCAATGTGGGCGTCGGACGAGAGCACGGCCATCAGCGCGTCGCCGTGTTCGTGAGCGAGGTGAATGGCGGCGAGGGCGATGGCGGCGGCGGTATTGCGTCCGACGGGCTCAGCGAGAATATGCCCAGCGGGCACGCGCGGAATTTCGCGGCGGACGGAGGCGGCCTGCTCGGAATTGGTGACGACCCAGCAATTTCGTGGCGGGAAAACGGGCGTGAGGCGGTCGACGGTTTCGCGAAGCAGGGTGTCGCCGCCGGTGATGTTGAGCAGCTGCTTGGGAGTGCGGACGCGGCTGCGGGGCCAGAAGCGAGTGCCGCGGCCCCCGGCTAGTAGAACGGCGCAGGCGGGGAGCGTTTTGGTGCTTTTCGCGCGGGTCATGGGAACACCAGACGCGCGGCGTCGGATTTAGTGACGCCCTGGCTGGTCCAGTCGGCGGCGACGGCGTCGAGATCGGAGGGGACGAAGGTGCGCAAAATTGTGGTGCTCGATGTCGGAGAAAATTCGAAGCGGCCGAGGCCGGCGGGGATCATCCAGACTTGGGCGGGAGCGAAGTCGGCGGATTCGCCGGACCAGCGGATCGAGCCCGAGCCTTCGAGGATGATCCAGAGTTCGAAGTGTTCGGGCGAAGACTGGGAAGCGATGGGGGCGGCGAATTGCCAGCGTTCGGTCGCGAAATAGGGGCAAGCGACGAAGAAAGTTTTTTTGGTGCCGTGATTGTCGACTGTCGCGGGGGAAATTTTACCGCCGAGCTGGGGGCCGAAGCGGGTGACTTCGAAAGCTTTGTCGAGATGCAGTTCGCGCGGTTTGCCCGAGGCGTCGCGACGGCCGTAATCGTAGACGCGATAGGTGAGATCGGAATTCTGCTGGATTTCGCAGAGAGTGAGGCCGGCGCCGATGGTGTGCGCGGTTCCGGCGGGAACGAACATGACTTCGCCGGGATGCAGCGGAATATGCTGGAAAAAATCTTCGACGGATTCGCCGTGGATGGACTGCTTGAATTGTTGCGCGGTGACGTCGGGTTTCAAGCCAACTAGAACTTCGGCGCCGGGAGCGGCGTCGATGGCGTACCACATTTCGGTTTTGCCTCGGCCGCCCTTATTTTTTTCGTGTTGCGAGGCGTAGGCGTCATCGGGATGGACCTGCACTGACAATTTTTCCTGAGCAAAAATAAATTTAACGAGGATCGGGAAAATTCCAGCGGCGGGGTCGATGCGGGTGCCGGACCATTCCGGCAGCATCTGGGGCCACGCCTCGCCGAGTTTGATTCCATCGAAGGGGCCGGACACGAAGGTGCAGTCATTGCCGGTGAGCCAGGCTTCGCCGATGGGTTCGGCGAGATTCGATTTTTCCGGAAACAAAGGCGCGAGGGTGCGTGCGCCCCACGGCCGGGCGTTGAAAACCGGCGCAAGCCGAGCGGGACACAGAGGCGCCCGGCTTGTGCTCACGCGGCGTTACCGAAAAAACGCGCAAGGCGGCGCAGGCCTTCGTCGATGCGATCCATGGAAGTGGCGTAGGAAAGGCGCAGGTAGCCGGGAGCGCCGAATGCTTCACCAGGAGTGACAGCGACGTGCTCGCGTTCGAGCAATTGCTTGGCGGCTGCGGTGGTGTCCGGCATTTTCGGATTGAAATGCGCGGAGACGTTGGGAAAAACATAGAAGGCGCCCATGGGCGCGACACAGCTGATTCCGGGAATGGCGCGCAGGCCGGCCAGGATGTGATCGCGGCGGCGGGCGTATTCGCCCAGCATTTCTTTCACGGAATCCATCGAGCCTTTCATGGCGGCGAGGCCGGCGTATTGAATGATGGAAGTAGGATTCGAAGTGGACTGGCTTTGCAATTTGGCCACGGCGTCGATGAGCGGTTTGGGCGCGAGAAGATAGCCGAGGCGCAGTCCGGTCATGGCGAAAGTTTTGGAGAACGAGCCGGCGATGATCAGACGGTCTTTGGAGCCGGGTACGCTGGCGACGGAGAAGGGCTTGGCATCCTTGTAGACGAAGTGCGAATAACATTCGTCGGAGAGCAGCCAGACGCCGCGGCGTTTGCAGAGATCTTCGATGCGGGCAAATTCGTTGGGCGGAATGACCGCGCCGGTGGGATTGCAGGGCGAATTGGCGATGACGAGTTTGGTTTTGGGCGTCATGACCTTTTCTATTTCGGAGGCGCGGAGAATAAAGACGTCTTCTTCGCGGGTTTCGGCGAAGACGGGAACGCCGCCGGCGTACTTGACCATATCGGGATAGCTGACCCAGTAGGGGGCGCCGATGATGACTTCGTCGCCGGGATTGATGAGCGCACAGACGGCGTTGAAGATGGAGTGCTTGCCGCCGACGTTGACGACGCATTCGGAAGGGGCGTAGGAAGATTCGAGCTGGGCGCGGTGCCAGTCGCAGATAGCCTGGCGCAACGCAGCGATTCCGGCTACGGGCGTGTATTTGGTTTTATTTTCGTCGAGCGCTTTGATGACGGCGCGCTTGATGTGTTCCGGCGTGGGGAAGTCGGGCTCGCCGGGACCGAAGTCGGCAACGTCGATGCCTTCGGATTTCAATTTTTCAGCGGCCTGCAAGACGGCCATGGTCGGAGAGACGTTGATGCGATTGACGGCATCCGACAGTTGAATGGTTTCTGCTGTTTGTGGCGCGGTGGCTTGTTCCATTGCGCTCCTTCCTGTTTGGACCTTGAACAAAATCGGGCTGCGAGTGAGAAGGTGCTACTTAAATTTTACGCTCAGGCGCTCTTCGACGATAGCCGGAACGAAATCCTTGGTCGGGCCGCCCAGCTTGGCGAGTTCCTTGACCAGGCGCGAGCTTAGATAACTGTACTGTTCGGCCGGGAGCATGAAAACTGTTTCGATGTCCGGCTCGATTTTGCGATTCATCATGGCCATCTGCAGTTCGTATTCGTAGTCGGAAACGGCGCGAATGCCGCGCACGATGACCGAAGCGCCTTTGGCGCGGGCGTAATCCATCAGCAAGCCATCAAAGACGTCGATCTGGACGTTGTCCCATTTGAATGTGGCGGTTTCGAGCATTTCGACGCGCTCTTTTTCGGCGAAGAGCGGATCTTTTTCGAGGTTGTGGGCGACGGCGACGATGAGTTTGCCAAAAATATTAGAGGCGCGAGTGATCAGGTCGAGATGGCCGTTGGTGACCGGATCGAACGAGCCGGGATAGATGGCGGTGACGGGTCTGGAGGAGTTCGAGTCCATCAGTATAGAGAATTCTAACCTAGAATTCTGAAAGGCCTGTCAGAAAATCGCGCACGAAAGGTCACTTGTCGCGGTGAATACGCCAATTATATCGAGTGGACAGGACAGATCGCGAGGCAATTGGGAAGCCTATCGCGAGGCGACGGGCGATAACGATGCTCCCGGTACATTCGTGAGTTGCAATCGTTTCTGAGCAAGCTGATAGCTTGAGGTGGGAAGATCGACGGCGAACCTCGGCTTGGTCACTTTCTTGTAGTAGGCGGCGGCGAGGGCTCGTTCACCGCACTGTTCGGCGATTCGGCCAAACCCATACCAGAACGATTCGTCCGGCTCGTCAAGATCTGCTAAATCCATAGCCTTCAAGAATACGTCGCGTGCCTCCTTGGTTCTTCCCACTTCGGCATACAGGGATCCCAGGGTGTGCAGGGTGTACCAGCTGTTGTTCATCTCCTCGGAACGAATGGCGGTCTGGATATCTGATTCCATGACCTTCCCGGTGAAAAGGGAAAGCCACGCAAGGTTGTTCAAATTGGACGCGTTGGCGGTGCCGGAGGCCTGAATCTTCTCCGCAAATACCTTCGCGGCGGCAAAGTCACCGCGCATCTCCGCCGCGAATTCCAACGCGAGTAAGGCGTCCGGGTCGTCGGGCAGCGTTTGCAATCGCGCGCGCGCGAGCGCCTCGGCGTCGTCTATTTTGTTAAGACGCCTAAGAGCGTAGGAAGTGTTAAGGAATAAAATCCGAGACTCGGGGTACTGCTTGCGGTAGGAAATCAACATGGGCAACACCTTATCGTAGGCCTGAATGGACTGGTATCCGTGGATCAAGGCCAGGGAGACGGCGAAATGGACGGAATCGGGCGTAGTTGAGGGGAGTGCGGCCAGTGCCGGCTCCGTGATCGAAACGCTCTTTGCCGCCGTTGAATCGCCCTGAACGAGAATGGCCGCGGCCGCAATTTTCATCTGAGCGGCGTCGGCGTCTTGCCCTTTGGTCCAGAGGCGAGGGAAAGTGAGGCCGTCAAATGGATCGTCGCCGCCCCACAAGTGCTGGTCTTCGCGGATCCAGTCCAAAAGAACCCGCGCCCCGGCAATATCATTCGAGGAAGCCCGGTCGAGAATCTCGAGTCCGACGGAAGCCAAGTGGGTGGAATCAGCGAGGACTTTGTACGCACCATCCTCTTTGACAATAAAGACACTGGTGGTGTTTACGCCGGGAACCGTCAGTCGGACACGATAGCCGGTCTGGTCATTGCCGTCGACTTTCGGGTCAATGGTTTGCGTCGCGACATCCAGAACTACATCAGGCGAAGTGCCGGAGCGAGCAAGAGAGTGTCTGAATTTCGTTCCCTGATTAAGCAGGACCTGAAGCGCGTCGTGGTCCATATTTTTTACGGCCAACAAAGCGTTACGGCTTAAGATGCCCTTCAAAGCTTCGACGCCTGTATCCGATGTCATTACCGTGAAATGATAATTGAGGGCCACACCGGCGGGGTCGTTCGGGTACACGATCGACTCGTGAAGACGGGCCTTACGAAACGAGGCGACGCGCGCCAGGGTGTGAGCAGCGTTATCGCCGGAAGCGCCGGCTTCCAGCAGGTCAGCGGTGGGTGGGTAAAGGCGGGTGTTCATCAACATGTCGCCGGCGGAAAGGGAGAGCTTCTTAAGCTCGTCATCGGTGCTCACACTTTTCCTGGCTTCTGCCAGGGCGGCCTGAGCTCCGCTCAGAGCGGCTGAAGACGCGAGGATGAGGGCTTTGGGTTGAGGATTCAGTGCTTCGGCGGTCTTCTTTGCTTCCGCAAATTCCTTGGCATAAAAGAGCGCGAACGAAATGTTATTCTGCAGGCCGTAGCTGCTCAATGCATCCGGAGTGAGCGACCTGTATTCGGCCACCGCGCCTTTCAAGTCTGCGCCCGGCCCATAACGCAACCCGTCGCGGTTGTACTCAAGAAGAATAGCCAGATTCAAGGGGATCGTTTTGTCGGCGGGATCCAACTTTTCGGCCGTTCGATAAGCGGTTGCGGCGCCGCTAAAATCGGTGCCGGGATAAAGCCTGCGACTCACCACATCGGATTCAAGGATCTCGGCAAGCGTCTTGAAGCCGACGGCCAGTGTTGGTTCGAGTTTCACGGCGAGGCGCGCTTCGTTTCGTGCGGCTTCTCCGAGACCTTGCGATAACAGCGCATCCGCCATGCGGAGATGGGGGATCGCGGAGCGGGGCCGGAGGGCGATGACGCTACGGTATTCCAGAAATGCCTCACCCGATTTTCCTTGATCGAGAAGGGCCTTACCGACCGGTTGAAAATAGATCAACAAGGGTTCGGTGGCGCGAATTTCGGCGACCTTGTTGCGGAGTTCGGTACCTTCGGAAGCAGAGAACCTGCGCTTCGGCAGGTCGAAGCGGATGACGGCATGGACAACGCCATCATGGTCGGCTGAAAATTCCTCGGTGAGAGTTGCGGGACCCAGAGGCAGCGTGGTGTCCTTGGGCAAGGGCTTCGGCTGAAAGCCAGCGGGCGGGACAATCCGATAGCGCCATTCCCTGACGAACGGTTCGTTCAATTGGTAATCGGCGGTCCTTTGTTTCTCATGTTTCGCCGGAGAGTCGTCATTTTCACTCTTGGCAGGTTCCCGGGTTTGCAGGTCCTCCGGAAGCATGGTGAAAAAAGATTCCAGCCGAATGGCGGCGGCAGCGCTCGTAAGATCGGTGAGGCCGCGCTTGGCGTGTTCGCTTTCGAGGGTAAGTTCAAATTGGCGCGTAAAATCGCGGGGATCCGAGCGCTCCGTATGGTTCAGTTTCTCGGCGAGATAGTGAGCCCGGACATAACTCGTCAAGTCGTCCTGAACCTTCTTGTCCTGCAGATTGGAGTAGGTTCGACGATAAACGGATTCCAGGGAGCCGTGAGGCTGGCTGGTTTCGGTGATCCGGGCGGGCCCGTAGTCCGCGAGAATGAACTCGCGGTTTTCGATACTGGCATTTTCGGTGGACGTACTCACGGCGGTGTGGACCGGCGAAGTTGTAGCGGCTGCGGCAACCAGCGCAAGGCGTCCTTGGTCCGTGTCTGGGAGCTGGCCAAGGCGCGCGTAATCGTCCGTTGCGTCGATCCAGAAGTCGGGCGTGCCGGGCACGTAAACGATCGCATGATCGAACATGCCAAAGCCCGGAAGCTCGGGCGACAAGTCATATCGCTGACCTATGTTCAAGAGCGCGACATTGGAAGCAATTCCCGCCGCTCGAAGAAGAGCCACGAGCAAAACAGCTTTGTCTTTACAGTCGCCATAGCGGCGTTTGAGCGTTTCGGAAGGAGCGTGTGGGATGACTGCCGATTCGCCAAATTCGATGCCCGTGTAGCGGATTTCCGAGTTCAGGTATTCGACCAAAGCCTCGATCTGCTGGTCGCGGCCAGCCTTGCCTGAAACAATCTTCTTGGCGAGCGCGTCGAGAGCCGGGTCGCCAATATGCTCATCGACAATCTTTCCGTAAGTCTGCGCGAGTTTCTGCCAGGAATCCCCCGTGGAAAAAGTGACGTTAGGATAAGGCGGAACGTCACTTGGCAAATTATCATCGGCCTGTTCGAGAGCCTCCATCGGTCCGTTTTCAAAAACGATCTTCGCTCGGCCGTTTTCTTCTTTTCGTTCGGTTACGAGATCGGGGAGCAATTGAGATTTGTAGCGGACGGGCAACGCAGAAGGGGCATCCAGGGACAGGCGGCTGTGCTGGACCGGCACATTGCGTCCGAAGTAATCGCGAGCCACAATTCCGGCATCAGGAAGCGCGGCCTGTTCCGGCGAGGTCACTTCTTCTTCAACCACGGATCCCGGAGCCACGGCGGGAAGCGGGGCGCGGATCAGGCGGCGGTCGTCGTAGGTATCACGATCTTCTTCGTCTGCAGGTGAATCGCTGATTGTTTTGGGATCGAGGAGGTGAACTTCACCATCGGGAGTAATCACCCGAGCGCGAAGTTCGGGGCGTTCCTGATGCCAAGGTTCCCAGATTTCGGAGAGATTGCCCCATTCTTCCGCGCCCTTTTGGGAAATTGCCTTGTAAATCGCGTAGCGGACGTGGACCGCGTGCCCGCCGTCATTGAAAACGTAGCTCTCTTCGTCGGTGAGTAAAACGGCGTCGGTGCCAGCGGGCGCCCGCACCTCGGAGACCGCGGCGTAGAGAGTCTTAGGATCAGCTGAAAAATGAGGAAGATCGTATACGCGAGGTTCGTCAGCGGCGCGCGAGTCGCTCAGGACAAATGGGAAAAGGGCCAGCAACATCAGGGCACAAAAACGAAGTTGGCAGAGGCGCAAGCGATCTCCGATCGCGCTGCAAGAAGGCTGAGAGTAACGCGAATTATACGGGTCCGCAAGGTAATCAGCAGCTACCGAAGACTACGGAATATGAGTACGCGGGTCGACTCGGAAGGCTTCGCGTTGGCCAACGATTGACGCCATTCGACGTGGTGCAGGGGACCTTCGGTTGAAGATTTCTGCCATTCGGTGAATTCTGGTTGAGTGTGGGACTAAAATGGTCGTAGTTTAAGGTGCTGGATTGGCAGGGGTTGCGGGCGGAAAGTTCGTTGACTTCGATGGCGGTGGCGATTAGAATTGAAATGCGACTGAATCGGTCGCACTTGCCTTTATGATGAAGCTGTCGAAGAAAGCGGATTACGGACTGATCGCATTGAAGCATCTGGCGATGCACGGGCGTCATGAATCTTGTAGCGCCGGTGACATTGCGGACATCTATAAGATGTCCACGCCGCTGATGGCGAAAGTGCTGCAGAAATTGGCGAAGAGCGGGCTGGTTGCGGCGCGGCACGGATCGAGCGGTGGCTACACCTTGGCGCGGGACGCTTCGATGATTACGGCGCTGGATGTGATTCGGGCGATCGAAGGGCCGCTGTTCATTACGTCGTGCGTGACATCGCGAGGGGCCTGCGATGTGTCGAGCACGTGTTCGATTCGCGAGCCGCTGAAGCGGGTGAACGACAGCATTCTAGACGTTTTGGGAAAGGTCACGATTTCGCAGATGACGGACGAGTTTCAGGCGTCCGAGATGGTTGAACTTAGAGTTTGAGGCTTTGAGAGTTTTTTTGGGCAGCTTGGGGATTTGAAGTGACAGGGTTGGAGGAGACTGAGAATGGCAATTAAGCTTCCGATTTATTTTGATAATCATGCGACGACGCCGGCGGACCCGCGAGTGGTCGAGGCCATGGCGCCGTATTTCACGGAAAAATTCGGCAATGCCGCGAGCCGCAATCATGAATTCGGCTGGGTGGCGGAAGAAGCGGTGGAGAACGCGCGGGCGCAGATCGCGAAATTGATCGGCGCGACGCCCAAGGAAATCGTATTCACCAGCGGCGCAACCGAATCGACGAATCTGGCGATTAAGGGCGTGGCGGAAATGTACCGCGAAAAGGGTAATCACATTATTACCCAGGTGACGGAACATAAGGCGACGCTGGATACCTGTAAGCGCCTGGAAAAATACGGCTACGAAGTGACCTATTTGTCGGTGGAAAAAGATGGCCGTGTAAATCTGGACGAATTGCGCAAGGCGATTACGCCGAAGACGATTCTGATTTCGATCATGTATGCGAACAACGAAATCGGAACGGTGCAGCCGATTGCGGAGATCGGGAAGATCGCCAAGGAAAAGGGCGTTTTCTTCCACGTGGATGCGGTGCAGGCGGTGGGCAAGATTCCGGTGGACGTGCAGAAGGACGGGATCGACCTGATGTCGATTTCGGCGCACAAGATTTACGGACCGAAGGGCGTGGGCGCTTTGTACGTGCGGCGCAAGAATCCACGGGTACAGCTTTCGGCGCAGATTGACGGCGGCGGCCACGAGCGCGGAATGCGTTCGGGAACGTTGAATGTGACCGGAATCATCGGACTGGGCAAGGCTTGCGAAATTGCCGGGCAGGAAATGGCGGCGGAGAGCGCGAAGCTCTTCAAGATGCGCGAACGGCTACGCGAGTCGATCATGTCGAGGCTAGATGAGACGTTCATCAACGGCTCGATGGAACATCGCCTGCCGCACAACATCAACATCAGCTTCGCCTACGTAGAAGGCGAATCGCTGCTGATGGGGATTAACGACATCGCGGTTTCAAGCGGATCGGCCTGCACTTCGGCGACGCTGGAACCGAGTTACGTGTTGAAGGCGCTGGGAGTGGGAGAAGACCTGGCGCACACCTCAATCCGATTTGGATTGGGGCGGTTCAACACGGACGAAGAAGTGGATTATGTGGCCAATCGCGTGGTGGAAACGGTATCGCGGCTGCGCGAGCTTTCACCTTTGTACGAAATGGCCAAAGAGGGAGTGGACGTCAGCAAGATGAAATGGCAGGTGGCAGCGGAATAAAATCCAACTAAAACACGGGGGGAACGTGATCTACGAAGGCACAGTCGGCGTACATCGAACGTTCAGCGGACGCACACCGGTTTTTGATGTGTTTTTTGCCCCTAATGTGGATGGCGGCGCATGCAATTCGCGCCGGTTTCGTGAGCTGGGAGAACTTGCCGGGTTTTTGGAGACGTTGAAGTTGAGTGAAAATGCGGTGGCCAAAGCGTTGCAGGAAGTTTGCGCGGGACGATCGGCATCGATCGAGCATGTAACTTTGTCGGAAGAAGTGATCTTGGGCGAAGGATTGGAAAGCACCGTAACGATGAACAGGAGAATGAACTAATGGCTTACAGCGAAAAGGTAATCGAACACTACAACAATCCGCGGAACGTCGGCTCGTTGGACAAGGCCGATCCGAACGTGGGAACGGGCCTCGTCGGCGCGCCGGAATGCGGCGACGTGATGAAGTTGCAGATGAAGGTGAACCCAACCACGCGCGTGATCGAAGAGGCCAAGTTCAAGACCTTTGGCTGCGGCTCGGCGATTGCGAGTTCTTCGCTCGCGACCGAGTGGGTCAAGGGCAAGACGGTGGAAGAGGCGCTGGCGATCAAGAACACGGATATCGTCCGCGAGCTGGCTCTGCCTCCGGTAAAGATTCACTGCTCGGTGCTGGCGGAAGACGCGATCAAGGCGGCGCTGGGCGACTGGAAGAAGAAGCAGGGCGAGCCGGTAGCGGCGAAGTCCGTGGAAGCGGTTTCGGCGCATTAATTTTGGCTTAGTAGCGCTGCAGATTGCGACTCCGGATCGTTGCGTTAGACGCGGTTCGGATTAACGGCAGTGGCTAGTCGCTAGTGAAGTGACTAGAAGTGATTTGGGAGAATTGTAGGAATGATTCACGTATCGGAAAGAGCGGCAGAGAAAATTCGCGAACTGCTGACCAAGGAAGGCGTGCCGGCGGAGTCCGGCGGGCTGCGGGTTGGCGTGCAGGGCGGCGGATGCTCGGGTTTGAGCTACGCGATGCGGCTCGACACCGAAGCGCGGAACCGCGACAAAGTGTTTGAGGAAAATGGCGCGCGGATTTTTGTGGATCCGAAGAGTTATTTGTACCTGCACGACACGACGCTGCATTATCAGGAAGACCTGATGAAGCAGGGCTTCGTGTTTCAGAATCCGCAGGCGACGCGCAGTTGCGGGTGCGGAAGTTCGTTCACGGCCTAGGCCGGCCGCGCAGCATCACGATCTAACCTCAACCGAATTTCCGCGGGACTGAACCAAAAATAACCTCCGGGTGGCAGATGACTACGATGCACCGGGGCGTTGTGTTGACGGATTGCGGAACGTAACGAGATGCCTCTTTCACAGCCACAAACAAAACGAGCCGAAGGCGTGCCGGTAACCAGTTGCTGGAACTGCAAGGGCGCGGTTTCGGGGACGCATTTCTGCGGAGCATGCGGGAAAATTCAGCCGCTGCCGGCGGGGATGGATTATTTCGCGTTTTTCGGACTGCCGCGGAAATTGACGATCGAGCCGGGCGCGCTGGAAGGGCAGTTTCACATGCTGAGCTGGAAGCTGCATCCGGATAATTTCGTGCGAGCCAGCGAATTCGAACGGAATTTGTCGCTGCAACGATCTTCGGAATTGAACGATGCGTACCGCACGCTGCGCGAGCCGCTGACGCGCGTGGAATATCTACTCGAATTTCTGAACGTGCGTAAGGAAGGCACGACCAAGCAGCAGGCGCCTCGGGAATTGCTGGAAGAAGCTTTTGAGTTGAACGAATCGCTGGACGAATTGCGCGAGACGCGGGCGAGCGGCGCCGACGTGGCAGCGCTGCGCGGGAAGCTGGACGCGGCGGCCGGAAATTTTCAGACGAAATTGACGGAAGTGGATGCGGAGCTGGCGGCTCTGGGGACGAAGTGGGATGCGGCACTTGATGCCGTTGCGGATGAGGCGCAGAAAGCGGCGCTGTTGACGCGGATGAGCGAGGTGCTGAACCGGCGAAGTTATATCCGCAATCTGGTTGATGGCGTGCAGAAAGAAATCGCTGCGGCATAAATTCTTGCGAAGGGTTGAAGGGGAAGCATGGGACGGGTAGTCGGAATCGATCTGGGGACGACGTACAGCCTGGTGGCTTACATGGACGCGCAAACCGGCGCGCCGAAAACCATCGTGGGGCGGTACGGCTCGGCACTGTGTCCTTCGGTGGTCAGCGTGGGCGAGAAGGGCAAAGTATTTGTGGGCGAGCCGGCGAGGGAGCGTTTACTGACGCATCCGGACCGGACGATTTATTCGGTCAAGCGGCTGATGGGCCGGGGCGTGGCGGACATTCAGGACGAGTTAAAGATTTTTCCTTTCCGCATCGATGCCAAAAGCGACAACGTGATTCGGGTGGTACTGGGCGAGAAATCGTTTACCGCGCCGGAAATTTCGGCGTTCATTTTGCGCGAGCTGAAATCGTGGGCCGAGGCACATTTCAAGGAGCCGGTGGACCGCGCGGTGATTACGGTTCCGGCGTACTTCAACGACGCGCAGCGGCAGGCGACCAAGGATGCGGGGCGGTTAGCGGGGCTGGAAGTGTTGCGGCTGGTGAATGAGCCGACGGCGGCGGCGCTCGCTTACGGATTGCACAAACAAAAGCGCGGGCATGTGGCGGTTTACGATTTTGGGGGCGGGACGTTCGACATTTCGATTTTGAAACTGATCAGCACCTCGGAAGGCGACATTTACCAGGTGCTGGCGACCAATGGCGATACGCATTTGGGCGGCGACGACATCGATAACGCGCTGCTGGCTCTGACTCAGCGGGAAATTATGGCCAAGTACGGAGTGGAGTTTGACCACCGCGGCGAAGACGTGCAGACGCTGCGCAAGAGTTTAATTCGTGCGAAGCACGAGTTATCCGGAGCGGAGAAGACCCTGGTGGAATATCCGCTGGGCGCGAAGGGCATGTACGTGCGCGAAATGACCCGCGCGGAATTTGAAAATCTAATTGCGCCGATTGTGGCGCGGACCATGGTTCCGGCCAAGCTGGCTTTGACTGACGCCAAGCTTACGCCGAAGGAAATCGAGGAAGTGGTGCTGGTAGGCGGTTCGACGCGGATTCCGTTGGTGCGCAAGACGGTGGGAGAATTTTTCGAGCGCACGCCGCACAGCGAGCTGGACCCGGACGAAGTGGTGGCGCTGGGAGCGGCAGTGCAGGCGGACATTCTGGAATCGGGCGTAAAGACCATGCTGCTGCTAGACGTGACGCCGCTATCGCTGGGGATTGAGACCATGGGCGGGGTGATTGCGAAAATCATTCCGCGGAATTCGACCATTCCGGCCAGCGCGCAGGAAATGTTTACGACCGGAGTAGACAATCAAACCGCGATCGACGTGCATATTTTGCAAGGCGAGCGCGAGCTGGCCAAGGATTGCCGGTCGCTGGCGCGATTCCAGTTAAAGACGCTTCCGGGGCCGGCAGGTTTAGCGCGCATCGAAGTAAAATTTCTGATCGACGCGAATGGAATCCTGCAGGTGGCGGCGAAAGATTTGCGCACCAACTTGCAGCACACGGTGGAAGTGCAGCCGAGCTATGGCTTGAACGATACGGAAATCGAAAGGATGCTCGAGGAATCGATCGACTTTGCGGAGCAGGATTTCGCCGAGCGACAGGCAATCGAAGCGCGCACCGAAGCGGATTCGATTCTGGCGGCGACGGACAAGGCTCTGAAGAATGCGAGCGCGGACGTCGTGACGGCGGAGGAGCTTAAGTCCATCGAGAAGTCCTCGGCGGAATTGCGCGAGGCCACGGCGGGAGATGACTACAAGCTGATGCGCGCGAAGATCGATGCGCTGAACGCGGCGACCGAGCATCTGGCGGAAGTTTTGATGAACGGGGCGCTATCGACGGCGCTGAAGGGAAAGTCGCTGGACGAATTTTAGTTTTGTAGTTCTAGTTTTTGTTTTGGCGAGCGCGGATCGGAGCAGGGCGCGATCGCAAGAGGAGCAGCCGAGAATGGGCGGTCAGAATCCATATATTGAAGAGACAAAATTTGTGCCGGCGACCAAGAAGTATAAGGTCACGTTCGTGAAGAACGGCGAGCCGGTGGAAGTAGATCCGGCGAAAATCCCTTACGGGCATGACGGTTTGCCGGGTAGCATTTTGGATATCTCGCAGGGATTCCATAAGGGCCTGGATCATGCGTGCGGCGGGGTTTGCGCGTGCTCGACGTGCCATGTGATCGTCCACGAGGGTTTGGAATCGTGCAACGAAGCGACGGACGCGGAGCTGGATCAGTTGGACGAAGCACCGGGAGTGACACCGAAGTCGCGCCTGGGTTGCCAGTTGGTGCCGGACGGGACCAAGGATCTGGTGATCGAGATTCCAGAGTGGAATAAGAATTACGCCAAGGAAGCGGAGCACTAGATCATGCCGAACACCTTTGATTGGGACAACGCGGAAGAAATTGGAATTCAGCTGGTGGAGGCGCATCCGGGACTGGATCCGCTGACGGTGCGTTTCACGGACTTGCACAAATACGTGACTCAGCTGCCGGGATTCACGGGCGACCCGAAGCTTTCAAACGAAGGGAAACTCGAAGGCATTCAGATGGCGTGGCACGAGGAATATCAGGACGCGCAGAGCTAGAACGGCTTCCCGTGCGTCGAATAGATTTTCTCCTGATGGACATTCGCGAGAGGTGATTCGACGATGCAAACCGAAACCGACCTGCAGTATCCCATTGGAAAATTTCACCGGCACGGCGAGCTGACCGACGAGCTGCGCCATGGGTACATCGAGCATGTGGAGCGGCTGCCGGAACGCATGCGTGAGGCGGTCAGCGATTTGAACGACCGGCAGCTGGATACTCCTTACCGGCCGGGCGGTTGGACGGTGCGTCAGGTGGTGCATCATGTGGCGGACAGCCATATGAACGCTTACGTGCGGTTCAAACTGGCGCTGACCGAAGATGCGCCGCAGATCAAACCGTATCTGGAAGCGAAGTGGGCGGAACTGCCGGATTCGAAGATGGGCGTGCCGGTTTCACTGAACCTGCTCGACAACTTGCACGTGCGCTGGGTGAATGTGCTCCGGGCTATGACTCCGGCGGATTATGCGCGGACCATGCGGCATCCGGAATGGTCGAAGCCGATGGCGCTGGATGATTCGCTGGCGTTGTATGCCTGGCACAGCAAGCACCACGTCGCGCACATTACGAACTTGCGGGCGCGGGAAGGATGGCTGTGAAAAGGCGGAAAATAGAAATTGGAAATTAGAAACGGGGAACTTCAACATCCGCTTTCCGCGTGGACACAGTAGCTACTTTAGGGTGACGCGGTGCCGGTGACATTTAAGGGCGTCGCCCGCTTCGTGGCCAGGTCCAGAACGTAGAGCTTGCTGAGATTCGGTAGTGATCCCCATTTCGAAGTCCATTTCAGAAATGCCGCAGTCTTTCCGTCGGCAGAAACTCCGAGGTTGGTGGCGTAGCCGTTAGCATTGGTAAATTTCTCGAGGCTTTTGCCCGTGAGGTCAGCGCGGTAGACGTCGTAATCAAATCCATTTTTCCCGTCACTCGCGGCCATAAAGTAGATGCTTTGCCCATCAGAGGCAAGCGTAACGTCATCTATCACGGGCGTGCGTGCGCCGTCGGGGACGGCAAGCGAAATGGCATTCTCAGTTTTGCCCGGGTCATCGAGCGAGTACAGATTCAGGTGGGCTCCCTCAGCAACGCCGCCGGAGATAGCGAGCATTTTGCCATCGGCTGAGTACGACACTCCAGAATCCTCAAAATCTCGGTCGGTAAGCTTGCGTTCGTGATCACCGTCCAGGCTGGATGAGTAAAGATCCCACCTTCTGGGAGGCGCTCCGCCACGACCTGGATCATTGACGAAGGATCGCAATCTCCCGAAGTAGATTTCCTTTCCATCTGAAGTGAAGTGTGGGGCGAAGTCGTAGCTGTCCGAGGTTGCGGCAAAAAGCGGATGAAGGCTTCCTCCATCCGCGTCCATGATCAGGATACGGGAAAGCCCACTTGGCTTGCTCTCGCACGCAAAGGCGATTCGCGATTCATCGAGAGAATATGTTGGTGAGGATGCCAGGCATGGGAGAGCGGTGCCGACCGGAGCGGATGTACCGGAATTCAGAGTAACTCTCTCAAGGCGGGAAGAACTGCCTTGCGATCGCACAAACACGATTGATCGTCCATCGGGAGAAAAACTGAAGCTGCGAATTTCGCCCTTTTCGAAGCGCCCTTGCGAGCCATTCCATTTCCCAGCGACCGAAACTACCAGCACGACGGCCACCACGCCGACGGCGATTAGTAATTCGTTTCGACGGCTTGGGATAACATGGTTCGCGGTAGTCGTGGCCGAAAACAGCATCGTTGGTCCTGCCCGATTCTCCCGGTACGATCGCACTCCTCGGTCGATCGCAATACCGATTGCAAACCACCACAAAGTTCCCAGTACGCCCCAAGCAATGGCTGCGACCGTTCCCAAGCTAGCGCTTGTGAACATCACGGCGAAAGCGACAAACGAAATCGGCAAGTCAGCAACAAGAAGGACCACGAAGGGCACAGCGGACGGTCCGTTCAGCAGGGGCTGCGAGAAAATGAAATAGAAGACCCACATGGAAATAAACAGGAGCGCGTGTATTTCGGCGGCAATGTATTTGAGGCGAAGAATTTTCCGCACGGGCGAGTGCATGTAGCAAGCGTAGGTGAGAGCGGCATATACGTCTATCTCGATGCGAATGAATGCTGGCTGATTAGTAACTTGGAAGATAAGCAGCCAATCCGGGCAGGTTAGGATGGCGGTGCAGAGGCGGAAATAGAAAAGAGAAATTAGAAACTGGTGGGATGGCGGCGGTGATCTCGGTTGTCGTGGTGAGAAAACTGGCGGCTTAAATCAGCTTTTTTGTTTGGCTCGGCTGAAAGAAATGTTCTGGTGAATCTGGGCATTATCCCCGATAATCTTAGTTCGTCCTTGCGGTATCTCCCTTGGCGCTATGGTGCAACGGTTAGCACGCGGCCCTTTCAAGGCTGAAATACGGGTTCGATTCCCGTTAGCGCTACCAAATTTGTGGTTAGTGGATCCTTCCGTTGTTTCTGTTCCAAACCTTATATAGGTTCGCAACGCTTACGGAGTTTGCGTGGGCGAGACAATTGGGTGGTGGTCGGGTTAGGATTGTAGCTGGTCGCGTATAGCTGGTGGCGCTTGTATTGAGACGCATTGACCGATGCGGCGGCTGCCTTGAAAAGGAGAATTACCGTGGCGGATTTGATGAGGACTTCGAACCCGGCTTTGACGCCGGCGGCGTTTCAAGGCGAGGGCGTCGGCATTGGCGAAGCAATGACGGTGCAGGGCACCGTCAACAAAACGGGACTTCTTTTGTTGTGCGTGGTGGGGACGGCGGCGTGGACCTGGAACGTGTTCATGAAGTCGGGAAATCCGCAGGCGGTGATGCCGATGCTGCTGATCGGCGGGATTGGCGGATTCATTTTCGCCATGATCACCATTTTCAAAAAAACCTGGGCGCCGGTGACTGCGCCGGTTTACGCGCTGCTGGAAGGAATGGTGCTGGGCGGCATTTCGGCGATGTTCGAAGTGCACTACCACGGGATCGCGATTCAGGCGGTGAGCCTGACGTTTGGAACGATGTTCGCGCTCTTGCTGGCGTACCGGTCGGGCCTGATTCCGGTTACGCAGAATTTCAAGCTGGGGATTGTGGCGGCGACGGGCGGGATCGCGTTGTTTTACATCGCGCAGATCGTGTTGGGATTTTTCGGGATTCATTTCACGACGATCAACGGCTCGGGGCCGATCGGAATCGCGTTCAGCGCTTTCGTGGTGATCATCGCGGCGCTGAATTTGGTGCTGGATTTTGACTTCATCGAGAGCGCGGTGAGCGCCGGGGCGCCCAAGTATATGGAGTGGTACGGCGCGTTCGGTTTGATGGTCACGTTGATCTGGCTGTACCTGGAAATCCTGCGGCTGCTAACCAAGCTGCGCAGCCGGGACTAAGACACCGAAAAAAGTCGCCGGGGAGCCTAAATCCCCGGCCAAGATTGTCAAAATCTGCCTAAGCAGTAGCCCGCCGGTTATGTAACGTTTCTACCCCGAATTAGAATTGCCTCTTGGTGTGTTGCGGCAACCTCCATTTCAAGTAACTGAAAATAATAATGTTAGCGCGACAGCGCGCTGGCGCGTGGAATGCACTATGCAGGGCCAGAGCAAGGTGGACGCCCGCCGGCTGAGGGGCGATTCGAGGGTGTAAGCGTGAGAGAGCAGAAACAGGGAGATTGCGGAGTGCGGGACGGACGCAGCCAGCGCGGGTTCACGATGCTGGAACTGATGATCGTGGTGACCATCATCATGATTATCGCGGGAATGACGATCGTGGCGCTGCAGCCGACGTTGCAGCAGAACCGGGCTTATGCCGGCTTGACGCAGGTGCGGAACGCGTTGCGCCAGGGACGTGAAACCGCAATTTCAGCGCGGCGCTCGGTGCAGGTGCAGTTCTTTACCGGCGCGCCGTGTTTGGCGAACGCGGCCTGTGTAGTTCTGACGCGGCTAGATCCTCCGGGAAACGTGCCGACGGTGATCCTGACGCTAACCGTAGAAGGTTCGGTTCAGTACCAGCTATTTGCGGCTGAGATCGACACGCCGGACGGATTCGGTAACGCGGCGCCCATCGTTTTTGGTGGCGTGGCCGGCGGTCCGCCGACCATGACCTTTCAAAGCGATGGCAGCTTTACGGACGGAAATGGCAACCCGATCAACGGATCGATTTTTATGGGCGTGAACAATGTGAAGTCATCGGCATGCGCGGTGACCATCCTCGGTGGAACCGGGCGAGTGCATGCGTACCGGAACCCGAGCGGAACGTGGGTCTACTAAATTGCAGGCACTGGAAATGGCGGTAGTGAGGAGATCAGGGATGAGCAGCAAAGTGCAACGAAAGAGCGAAGCGGGCTTCACGCTGATGGAGACGATGATTGCCGTCTTGATCCTGGCGGTGGGCGTGTTGGCGCTCGCGGCAATTCTGGGTGACGGCCTCGCGTATATGGGCATGGCCCAGGATGAATACATTGCGGAGCAGAAGGCCGCGGAAACGGTGGAATCGATTTACACCGCGCGAGACGTTTCGCAGACCAGCTGGGTGAACATCAACAACGCATCGGGCGGAGGCATCTTCATCGACGGGCCGACGCAACTGTGCGATCCAGGGCCGGATGGGATCGTCGGAACGGCGGACGACGACTGCACCAAGCCGGATGTGATCTGGTCGCCGGGTCCGGACGGACTGCTGGGAACGGCAGATGACGTGAAGATTCCGCTGAGCAGCTTTACGCGGACCATCCTGATTGCCGCAGTTCCGGGACGCGCGGATTTGCGCGAGATCACCATCACGATTGCGTACCAGGCGGCGAAATTCAAACGCAGCTACGTGTTGGTTACGAATATTTCGCAGTACTCGTAGAGATTTGAGGGGAGACGGAATGAAGCGCGAAGACGGATTCAGCTTGATCGAATTGATGGTGACGGTGGCGATCCTGATCATCATCGTGGGCACCACGCTGGTTTCATTGAACCAGGCAGTGCAGACCACGCAGAACGTGACGCTGATGGCGGACACGCAGGAAAATCTGCGGGCCGGCCTGAACTACATGGTGCGCGATCTGGTGCAGGCCGGCGAAGCCATTCCGCAGGGCGGAATTCCGCTGCCGAACAACAACGGGGTGGTGAACGTCAACAAGCCCAGCCCTCCGACGCTAGCTTATAAGTTCCCGACGGCCTCGACCGTTTTGCAGGCGATCACGCCGGGATATCAGCAGGGATTGCCGACGGCGACGCCGAATCCGGCGAATACCGGCGCGACGCTGTTTGGTCCCAACAACACGGACATGATCACCATGATCTACGCGGACAACTCGCTCATCGACAACACCATACCGGCGAGCCCGCACACGCTGAGCGAATTTCCGATTTTCCTGGCACCTTCGGGCGGCAATGCGGGCTGCCCGGCCGGCGCGATCGCAGCGAACGGCAGCACGGTAACTTTCGATGTGACCTGCATCAACATCAACACCGGAAATACCGGGTTGCACGCGGGCGATTTGATCATGTTCCAGAACGGAGGCGGCGTCACGCTGCAGTGCATCACCGCGGTCGCGGGCCAGACGGTGACATTCGCGGCGGGCGACGCTTTCAAGCTGAATCAGACGGGATTGCCGAACAGCACTTTGCCGCAGACGGCTTCGCCGGCCAACAGCGGAAAGTATCCACCGACCACGGCGACGCGAATCTGGATGGTCACCTATTACATCGACAGCAATACCAACCCGCAGCGTCCGATCCTGATGCGGCAGGTGAACTTCAATACGGCGGTAGCAGTGGCTGAAGTGATCGAAAACATGAACGTGACCTACGACATCGTGAACGCGCAGGTGACGGCGCCGGCGGTGAACGCACCGCAAATCATTCTGCCGGATACGCCGGCCCAGATTCGCAAAGTGAACCTGCTGCTGGCGGCGCGCTCGGAGACGGCGTCGAATCAGACGCGCGGCTATTTCCGTAACAATTTGCAGACCGAAGTCAGCATTCAGAGTTTGTCATTCTTCAGCCAGTACAAGTAAGGGACCGGCTGAGGTATTCAAGGAGAATGTCCGTGAAGAAGCATCGTGAACAAGGGATGGCACTGATTACGGCACTGCTGGTGCTGATGCTGGTGTCCTCAATGATCGTGGGACTGGCCTGGATGGTAATGACCGATCAGAGGCTGGCGGGGAACAACTCCGACCGGCAGAAGGCGTTCTACGCGGCCGAAGCGGGCATGGAGTCGATGACCGCGGCGCTCGCGGCGGAATTCAACGCGAGCCCGGTGCTCAGTTCGACGGACATCAACAACATCATGACCACCACCGCACCGGTGGATATGACGATTGCGAATAACATATCGTACATTTCGCACACGGCGAATGCCCCGTGCGGTACCAACGGCTATTGCATCACGTTCACGCCGGATGCGAACGGCAATCCGTCGGCAACGACCCACACGATTTTGACCGGGCAGAACGCCGGTCTGGTAGGACTGCTGACCCCTTATACGTTGCAGGTGACGGCGGAAACGCCGCAGGGGTCTGAAGTGAAACTGCAACGCGTGGTCCAGACGGCGGCGATTCCCATTTTCCAATTCGGAATTTTCTCGCAGACCGACCTGGACTTTTTCGCCGGTCCGGACTTCAGCTTTGGCGGCCGCGTGCATACCAACGGAAATCTTTGGCTGGCGGAAAACGGCGGGACGCTGACCTTGTCAGATAAAGTGACGGCAGCGGGAGAAATCATCCGCTCGAACCTGGAAAACGGAACGTCGACGTCGTCGAGCTACAACACCACGGTGAACATCACCACCAATCCGGGATCCGGGCCATTCGTGAACTTGACCACCGGCCAGGGCAGCGAGAGCGGGCCGAACGTGATCAACGCGCTGAGCGGCACATACTGGACGCCGTTCACTTCGCTTTCAACTTCCACTTACAACGGCAACATCGGCGTCAAGGAAACTGGCATCGCGCCTTTGAACGTGGGTATCGCGACGCCTTCGATTGGCGGACAAGCGATCGACCTGATTCGCATGCCGGTGGTGGGCGAATTGACCACTAACCCGGCAAAGCTGTCGGAACGGTATTACAGCCTGGCCAGCTTACGCATCATGCTATCGGATTACGATTCGTTCGGTGGTTGCGGTTCGACCAGCGACATTATGACCATGCCGAATATTTCCGCGAATAATCCAGTGGATTTGGCTTCGCTGGCCTGGGAATGGAGGCGCGCGACCGGGCACCTTGCCGGCGGTTGCGGCTTGGTATCAAGCAGCGGGCGGATATTCGCTGCCGATGTCCGCGGCGGGCAGCACGTCCAATTACACGTCCTCCGATGGTTATTGGATTCAGGCGCATTATCCGATCATCACCGGCTGCATCAAGATTGACTATCAAAACACCGGCAACAGCTGGGTGGACGTGACCCAGGAAATTCTGAAACTGGGACTGACGGGCCGCAACATCAACCCACAGGGAGTAAGCGTTCTGCCGCCACTGCGGCCGGGATTGCCTGGCGCCGAACAAGTCGCGTCAGGACCGACGATCAATGGCGGCGTGGTGACGGTGGCGTCCTCGCACAATTGCCAGGATCCGAGTCCGAATGCGGTAATTCGTCTCGCGCGCGTGCGGGATAACCCGTCGTTCAGTCCGGTTTTGTGCCTGGTAAACAATCCTCCGAATACGACGACGTATGGCTCGGACTTTTGGCCTAACGCGCTGTACGACACGCGTGAAGGGTTAGCCCGGGACAATACATTGGCTGGAAACCAGATCGTGCTGAGCGGCGTGATGAATTACGTCGAGCTGGACGTGAACAATCTGGCACGATGGTTTGCGGGACGGAATCGGTGCCAGCGGAGCCAACGCGATAAAAGTCAGCGGCTACACGGTTTATTTCTCCGACCGGCGCGGCGATCGAGCCGACACTACCGCGGGCGGACCGCCGACATCGGTGGTTGGCAGCGCGTCGAACAAAACGGGAGCCTTCGGCTTCGAGGATTTCGTCGATCCGGCTTCGGCCTATGCGTGCCCGAATACCACGCTGGATCAGGGAGAAGACGTCGAAGGAGATTACACTTCCGGAACGGATTCCACGCCGATACTGCGAACGTACGGTGGAACTCCGGCGTTTCCAAATCCCACGGTGGGCTTGCCCATTACCGGTTTGGCGGCGATCCCTACTTCCGCAACTGTGGCGCTAAACAAAAACCCGAACTGCCTCACGTCTGCGCCTTGGCCGGGATATGTTTATAACAACGTCCAAGACGCGCGGGAAAATCCGCCGATGGTCTTCCGCCGGGCTTTGAAGCTGGTGAACGGCAGCACGATCAGCGCCGGGATCTGCGATACCGTGCAGTGCGGCCTGACCATCGCGTCGGAAAACCCGGCGTACATGAGGGAGACTACAACGCGCAGGCTAACGGCACACTCAACGCGACTTATGTGGGAGCTTCGGTGATTGCCGACGCGGTGACGCTTGCTTTCCGACAATTTCAACGACGTGAACACCTTCGCGTTCCCGTACACCTTGGGATCACGCTTAGCGGTGACCACGACTTACCGCTTGGCTATCATCGGAGGCAAGGGCGTACCGTTTCGCGCTCGCACCCGTTACCGGGACGGCGGCGGCCGACTACGGAACAGACGGTGGAGCGCACAACTTCCTGCGCTACATCGAAAACTGGGGCAGCCAGAACCTGTGGTACACGGGCTCGATCGTCAGCCTCTACTACAACCATCAGGCGGTGGGTCTCTACAAATGTTGCAATACGGTCTACAGCCCGCCGACGCGTAAATATACGTTCGATACGCAGTTTCTGACGCCGATCAATCTGCCGCCGCAGACGCCCATGTTGCGCAGTTTGAACACGATCAGCATGACGCAGCTGGATCTGTCGACGCAGTAACGCAGGCGCGTCGACGAATCACAATCGAACACGAAACGAAAAACGGCTCCCTCTTTGGAGGGAGCCGTCTTTTTTTGCGCGAGCGCGATGCGCTGAGCCGAATCACGGCGACCCGGAAAAGATGCGGATGTTGAAGTTAGTGTTGACCGCGGGAGTGACGCAGGTAGGCGCGACGGATGCGGAGCATTGGCTGGCCAGGGCGAAACTGAAATCGGAAGGCAGCGCGAGGCCGACCAGAGGCTCGGCGTACAGATTATAGGAATGATTGACGGGCAGGCGCTCGATGTCGAAGGAGCCGTCAAACTGGGACGGCGGGCTGGACGCGGAGCAGCTCCAGCCGCCGAGCGCTCCGGCGATGACGGCGCCGGTGGCGGCGTCGACGGCCACGACGTGGACGCCGACCATTCCGGTGACGGAAGCGCCGGAAGACGGCGCGGGAAAAGTGGCGAGCGCGAAGGAATTGGCGGGAAGAATGCGGCCGTGGATGGAGCCGACGTTTACGGTGTCCGTGGGATCGGGGTACAGGAAACGAGCGCCGGTGCGATCGTCATCGGCGAGCGGGCCGTCGGGAATTTTTGCGGTGGGTCGGGCGCCGATGAACTGGCCGGGCGGAGGCGCAAACGGAAACATGATGGCGCGAATGACGGCGGAGTGGTCGAGGCCGATCCAGTGTCCGAGTTCGTGGGTGAGGAGCGATTCGAGATCGTAGGCGCCCTGACCCTGAGGAGTCGAGAGCGCGGCGGGCGTGGCGTAGGTGGCCTGGCCGTCGTTGCGGAAAAAAGTGTCGGAATCGAGAATCTGCCCGGCGAAGAGAGATGGTCCGGTGGGACCGATGGTGATGCCCGGGGCGTTGGCGGTGATGGTGCGGGTAAAGGCCAGTACGCCGGTGGAAAATCCGGAACTCGATTGGTTGAAGCAGATGGTGTTGAGCCCGTCGACGTTATTTTCGGCGTCGTTGGAACAGGAATTGGCGGTGGCGACGCGCGCGAGCGGCGCGATCAGTCCGGGATTTTCGGCGGCGTTGAAGATGACGCCAGAAACGCCGGACCAGGCGCCGAAGGACGCGGAGATGGCCTGCTCGATTTCATTGAGTTGCGCGGGAGTGCTCGGCGCAGCGGCGGTGAGGATGGTGGGCTGAAGGAGCGAGGGCAGGGATGTGCTCCAACGGCGATTCATGGGCGAAGAGAGAGTAAGGCTGAAATGATTCGGCTGCGGGCAGCCGCCAGCGGCGGGAACCGTTGAGTCGAAAGTGTATAGGCTCGCGTGATCGTTTTGCGCGCACGTGAGGATGAGCAATGCGGCTGTTGTGGTGGCGAGAAGACGCCTCATTGCTTCGCTTCCGAAACGCACTTTCGGTTGGAACAATCGGCGGCATCGACCAAGCCCCGAAGATCTTCGATACGAATATTGCGGAGCCCCGATTCGCGGAACTTTTGAGTCGAAGGTTCGAAGGTTTCGAACGAGGCAGTATCCTGTACGGCGATTATCTGACCGGTGCGAAGGTCTTCATGGATTCGGAAGGTGCCTTGCAGCCAGCTGACTACCGAATAATATCCATGGGGGCCGGTAGGTTCGAGGAACAGGACTACTTCTTCGCCGGGGCTAAAGCGCGGAACGCCGGAAACGTTGGATGTAAAATGCCCGAGCGTCCCGCCGAGCAGTCGGATCGTCAAATATTGATTGGAAGAGAAACCTTGCTGGCCTTTCCAGGTTTCCTCGACGGCGAAGGTCGTAAACGTCCAGATTTCTCCTTGGTCCCACCTGACTGAATTTTCGACACAGCGCGCGCGAATGACGAGTTCCGCGGTTTGCGTCATTTGCGCGACGGACATATGAACCAAGGTGGTGGAGCGGACAGCAGTGCTGGCGAACAAGGTGATGAGCGCCAGCAAAATTGATGAAAGGATTTTTTCTCGCATTTTAGTTTTTCTCCTTTATTTCACTTCGAGCATTCCGGTGGCCACAGCGCGATCGTTATTCAGGGTAGTGATGAGCAGCGTGCGAACTCCGGGAAGCGTGGAACTGGAAATTTGCAAATCGAGTTCGATGAGATTCGGGAACAGGCCGGTGATGGCCGAGCCGGTGACGGGGATATCGTTGCTGGTTATGCCGGCGGCGCCGGAGAACGAATACAAAAATGTGGGATCGAGGCCATTGCCCGCGATGCAGAGGCTGGCGGTGATGGTGCCGGAAACGGGACGGGTGACGGTGACGGGTGAGCCGGCGATTTCACAATTTCCCGCGGTGAGCATGCCAATCGAGTCGACGTTGAGCGGCGCGGATGCGGCGGCGGTGGTGGGTTCGGGGACGAGCAGGTCGAAAGGCGCTGCAGACGGCGTCGCGGGGGTGAGCGAGATCGCGGCGACGCTGATGTCGAGCGGCAGAATAACGAATGGCACGGGGTTCGAAAGCGCGGAGAGCGGAGCGGGATTTCGGATTTGAATAGTGAGGCTGCCGGGCGATTGCACGTCGGCGAGATTCAGCGCTGTGGCGCAGCCCGTGGTCGTAGCGCAGGTGGTGCCGCGAGAGACGCCGTTGATGAGGATGGTCGAAGCGGTGGGGCCGGTGCCGGGAACGAAGTTCAGACCCTGCACCGCTAGCGGAAAGCTTTCGACGGCGCCAGCAAAAACGCTGGAGGGGAGCATGACTTCGATCACGGGGCCGCTGGTGATGGCGACTGTGGCAGATGCGGATTTGGTCGCATCGGCGGCGCTGGTGCCGGTGATCGAAATAGCGTTGGGCGAAGGCGCCGCAGTGGGCGCGATGAATAGCCCGGCGGAGGTGATCGAGCCGCAGGCTGCGGCAGAGCATCCTTGGCCGGCGACGGCGGATTGCACGGTCCAGGTGACGTTCAAATTGGAGCTGCCCGTGATGTTGGCGAAGAATTGGCGGGTGCTCGCGGAGGACGTGGAAGGCGGGACGAAGGCGTAGAAAGGCGAAATTGTGATCGCGATGTTTGCAGTGGTTCCGGCAATGGTGATCGTCGCGCTGGCGCTGCGGGTTGCGTCGGCCGCGCTGGTGGCGGTCAGCGTGACTGGGTTGGTCGCGGGCAGCGCAGAAGGCGCGAGGTAATCGACGCTGCCGGAAAAAGGAAGCGTGGGCGGTTGGCAGGGATTGGAATTTTGGACGCAGACTTGGCCGACGGCGGCGTTGCCGTTGGAAATTCCATTTACGTTCCAGGAGACAGCGGTATTCGTGGTGTTGGTCACGGTGGGCGTGAATGACTGGCGCTGATTGAAATTGAGAGTGGCGGAAACAGGCGAGAGCGCGACGGCAATGTTGCTGGTGAGCGTAACGGTTGCAGAGGCGTTGGCGCTGCCCGAGACGGCGTGGATTTGGAATAACCTGGGCGTCGGAAGATTTTGCGGCGCGGTGAAAGTGGCGGTGGTGGTGCCGGTGACGACGATCGTGCCGAGGGTGGCGTTGCCACCGGCGATGCCGTTTACGTCCCAGGAAATTGCGGCGCCGGGCGCAATGCAGAGCGATGCGGTGAATGGTTGTGATTGACCGAGGGCGACGGTCGCGGTGTCGGGCGAGATCGTATTGCTGTTGGCGCAGACGACAGTAACAGTTGCCGAGCCGGATTTGGAGGAGTCGGCGGTGCTGGTTGCAGTGACGGTGACCGCGGGCGGATTCGGAATGGTGACGGGCGCGGTGTAGACGGCGGAATTGTTGCTGTTGGCGACGATGGTGCCGGTGGCGGAGTTGCCGCCAGCGATTCCGTTCACCGACCAGGTGACGGTGGTGGGTAAGTTTCCGGCGCCAGAAACTGTGGCGGTGAAGGACTGAGCGCCACCGGCCGGAACGGAGGCGGCCGCGGGAGCGACGACGACTTGCAGGCCGCTCGCGATGGTGACGGTTGTCGAACCGGATTTCGAGGTGTCCGCAGTGCTAGTGGCGGTGACGGTGACGCTGGGTGGAATCGGAACGGTGGCGGGTGCGATGTAGACAGCGGAATTGTTGCTGTTGGCCGCAATGGTTCCGACTGAGGTGTTGCCGCCAGCGATTCCATTTACGGACCAAATAACCGTGGTGGGCAAGCTGCCGGCGCCGGAAACTGTGGCGGTGAAGGTCTGACTGCCGCCAGCTTCGATCGTAGCGGATGCGGGCGCGACACTGACTTGCAGGCCGTCGGTGAGCGTCACGGCTGCAGAGGCGCTGCTTTGCGGGGACTGCTCGCTTGCGGCGGTGATGGTGATCGTTGCGGGATTGGGCAGGCTCGCGGGCGCCGTGTAAAGGCCCGTGGAAGAGATGGTGCCGATGGCGGAATTTCCGCCGGAGATGCTATCGACACTCCAGTTCACCGCCGAGTTGGTTGAGCCGGTTACGCTGGCCACGAATTGCTGAGATTGCCCGAGTGCGATGGACACGGAAGCGGGGCTGATGATGACGACGACTTCATTCAGCGGCGGCGTGCCGGCATAACCGCAGCCAAAGAGCGCGACAGCCAGAGCCGCCAAGAGAAGAGCTGCGTGCGCGGCAGCGATGTATTTCGAGTTGCGAAGAGAATTCATTCGCGACGATAGAGGCAAGCGATGTGCCACAGCGGTTCAGGGAAGATTTTGTGGGCGCGTTTACTGAAACGGCTGGTTTGGCAGCGGAATCAAAAGGGTTTAATGCGGAATTGAAGATGGGACGGCGCACAAGAACTGTGAGGAAAGAGCGAGAGATGAACTTTGGACAGGCAAGCCGTGGGAAGGGTGTCCCGCGATGGAACGGGATTCAGGTTGCGAATCCCAATTTGAAATCAGCCGAAACGCTGCGAACTGAGACTCTATTTCTGGCCCAGAATGTCGAACAAAACCTTTTCCAAAATGTCCTGGCGGAACTTGTAACCCGCGGACTGGAGCTTGGTGGGTTCCATGCGCTGGCTGGCCAGCAGCAGACCGTCGGCCATTTCGCCGAGCGCAACGCGCAAGACGAAGCGCGGCGCGGCAAAAATTGCGGGACGGTGCAAGACGCCGGCGAGGACGCGCGTAAAGTCGGCATTTTGAATTGGAGAGGGAGAAACGACATTGAATGGTCCAGCCCAGGAAGTTTCGGCGATGGCGGTTTTGATCACGCTGACGACGTCTTCGAGGGCGATCCAGGACATCCATTGTTTGCCTGAGCCAAGCCGGCCGCCGAATCCGAAGCGGAATGGAGCGGCCATGGTGGGTAAAGCTCCGCCGTGGGGCGAGAAGATAACGCCGAAGCGGGCTATGACGGTGCGAATGCCGCTGAGGGAAGCGCGAGTGGCTTCGGCTTCCCAGGCGCGGCAGACTAGACCCAGGAAATCGCTGCCATTGCCGCTCGATTCGGTGAGGATTTCGTCGCCGCGGCTGCCGTAGTACCCGCTGCCGGAGGCGGAGATAAAAACGGAAGGCTTGCCGGTCAAACGTGCGAGTGCATCGACCAGCACTCGGGTGGTATCCACGCGGCTGTTGCGCAGGATCTGTTTTCGCGCGCTGGTCCAGCGGCCTTTGGCGATGCTGGCGCCGCTGAGATGCACGACGGCGTCGTAGCCTTCCATCGCGGCAACGTCGACGATGGCCGACGTGGGATTCCATTTGACGTCGCCCGGCTGAGTTCCGGTCTTGGCGCGAATGAGGTGATTCACAGTCGCGCCGTCGGCGCGAAGGGAATCGGTGAGCGCAGAGCCGACCAAGCCGGTCCCGCCTGAGATCAAAACTCGCATTCGAATGTCACCGGGTACGCACCATTTTTGGTAGCGGAAGTTTACCCTAAGGCCGGAGCGAATTCCGATCAAGAACCCGCAACACTTGTAGGACGGCCGGGTTGGCTCGAAGGATTCATTCGGAATTACGGAGCTGCAAGGATCGAGAATCCGATGCGGGGCCGGATTCGTAAGTGAGTTAGAATTTTCGTTCGGCGAATCCACGGCGGGGTGTGAATGGGGACTTTATGGTGGCGAAGTCGCAAAACGATTTTGGCCGGGCTGGGATGCGCGCTGGCAGTTTCGATTCCGCTGCGCGCGCAGGATACCCACACGATGCGCGGCTTTGCGCCGAATCGTATCGAGCCGGAACGCCAGCTCGAACATAAATTCCGTTCGATCCCGGACACGGCGCATGCCGAACGAAACCTGCGGCGCATTACCAGCGAACCGCACATGGCCGGGACCGAAGCCAGCCATCGGATGGCGGAGTGGTTGCGGGATCAATATCGGAGCTACGGGTTCGACGCCGAAATCGTGACCTACAGCGCGTGGTTGGGTATGCCCCGCGAAACGGCTTTGGAATTGGTCATGCCAGAAAGAAAAAAACTGGCAACGCCGGAGCAGGGCTACGAAGTCGACAAAGATACGTTCAACCCGAACGCGGTGGGCGCGTTCAATACGTTCTCTCCTTCTGGGGACGTTACTGCTTCAGTCGTTTACGTAAATTACGGAACGCAGGAAGATTATCGCGCGCTGGCGGCGATGGGCGTCAGCGTGGAGGGCAAGATCGCGCTGGTGCGTTATGGGCGCTGCTACCGCGGCATCAAGGCAAAACTCGCCGAAGAGCATAAGGCGATTGGCCTGGTGATTTATTCCGATCCAGGTGATGACGGATACGCGCAGGGCGACACGTTTCCCAAGGGACCTTGGCGGCCGATGAGCGGCATTCAGCGAGGATCGATCGAGTACACGGAAATTTATCCAGGAGATCCGCTGACTTCGGGCGTGGGTGCGAATGGCGAGGCGAAGCGTATCACGCCGGCGCAGGCCAAGAATCTGCCGCACATTCCTACCATGCCGATCAACGCACAGGACGCGGCGGTGATCCTCGGGGACATGGGAGGCACGCATGTGCCGCGGAGCTGGCAGGGCGGATTGCCGTTCACCTATCACGTCGGCGCGGGCGAAGCGAAGCTGCACCTGAAGCTGCAAGTGGAATATCAGCAGAGACCGATTTACGACGTGATCGCCAAGCTCCACGGAACCGATGACGACGAATGGGTCATGCTGGGGAATCATCACGACGCCTGGGTCTACGGCGCGGTGGATCCGGGAAGCGGCACCGCGACGATGCTGGAAACCGCGCGGGCGCTGGGTGAAATGGCTCGCGATGGATGGAAGCCGCGGCGAACGATTGTGATGTGCGAGTGGGACGCCGAAGAACCCGGCTTGATCGGTTCGACGGAATTTGTGGAAGCGAATTTGGCGGAGCTGCAGGCCAAAGCGGTGGCCTACATCAATACGGATGTGGGCGTGGCTGGGCCGAACTTCAGCGGGTCGGGGACACCTTCGTTGAAAGAACTGATTCGCGATGTGGCGCGGGATGTTCCAGATCCTTCCGGATCGCGCAGCGTCTACGATGTGTGGCTGGAACATTCGGCCAATTCGGACAATCAGTTCAGCGGAGCGGCACGGCTGACGCCGAAGGTAGAAGCATCGGCAGACGCGCCGGTCGGCGACTTGGGGGCCGGCTCAGATTTCTGCGCGTTCTTCGATCATGCGGGAATTGCCTCGATGGACATGGGATTCGTGGGCGATTACGGCGTCTACCATTCGCTCTACGACGATTTCTTCTGGATGAAAACATTTGGGGATCCTACTTTTGCTTATCACGCGACGCTGGCGAAAATGCTGGGGACGGTCACGTTGCGGCTGGATGAAGCAGACGTGCTGCCGTTCGACTATCCGACATACGCGTGGGAAATTTCGAGGGCCACAAACGGAGTGGTCACGCGGGCGCAGGAAGCGGGAATCTCTGACGACAAGCTGAAGGCAGTGATTGACGCATCCGCGCAGTTGACCAATTCCGCGACGCGCGTTTCGGCGGTGCTGCAGAAAGCGCACGGAACGATGACGCCGGTGGTGGAGGCTCGCGTCAACCGCGAACTCGCGCGAGTGGAGCAGAGCCTGCTGGAGCCGGCGGGGCTGACCAACCGTCCCTGGTACAAGCACACCATTTATGCGCCGGGAAGCTACGCCGGATATTCTGCGGAATTGTTGCCGGGAATCACCGAAGCGCTGGACGAGATGGACCGGGCGGCTATCGATCGCGAAGCGCAGTCGGTGGCCGCTGCGTTGCGACGGGCGAGCACGCGACTCGATGAGATTGCGCGCCTGGCATCCCCTCAACGGTAGCTGCAATTCTTCTTTCGACTGGTCGCTTTAGGACGTAGGCCGGTCGGCCATCATTCGCGTTGGGAAGGGTGGCGCGATAGAATGAAGGCCGATGCGAATCCGCGTGCTTTTCTTCGGGCAACTCAAAGAAATAACGGGCATGGCGCAGGAAGAGGCGGAGCTTTCCGACGGCGCGCGGGTCGATGATCTGTTCGAGCGCTACGGCCGTCGATTTCCGAAACTGGCGGAATTCCGGGCGTCGATTGCGACTGCGGTGAATCAGGAATATGCCGATGGGCGCAAGCCGCTGGCGGCCGGCGATGAAGTGGCGTTTCTACCGCCGGTCAGCGGAGGCTAAGCGATGCCGGCGGCGGACGACATCATCCTGCTGGTGCGCGAGAAGATCGACACGCAGGCGCTGGTTGAGAAATTGAAGGCGCCGCAGGATGGCGCGGTGGTGGTCTTCGACGGCTTTGTTCGAGATAATTTCAAAGGCCAGCGAACCCTCTACCTCGAATACGAATCCTACGAACCGATGGCCTACGCGAAAATCCAGGAAATCAGCGCCGAAATTCATCAGAAATATCCAATTCATCGGGTGGGAATCGTGCACCGGCTGGGACGGCTCGAAATCGGAGATACCAGCATCGTCATTGTGGTCACGTCCGCGCATCGGGCGGCCGCGTTTGACGCCTGCCGCTACGCGATCGATACCTTGAAGCGTGTGGTTCCCATTTGGAAGAAGGAATATTTTGCGGGGGGAGCGGTGTGGGCGGAAGGCGAAAAGGCGGGGCAGGAAGCCATTTCACGCCGGAACGAATCTACCTTCTAGATGAAACTGACCGCTGCAAATATCTGCGCCGTGGCCATGGCCGTCACCGGAATTTGCCTGTCGGTTAGTCTGGTAGGCGAATCGCGGATGCGTCAAGCGGAGGGGCAGAAACAGCACGCGCCAATCCGCATCCAGACCGACCTGGTCAATATCCTGGCCAGCGTGATCGGCGCAAATGGCGAACCGATTATTGGATTGCCGCAGAGCGCATTCCAGTTGTTCGAAGAAAATGTGGAACAAAAAATCGTCCGCTTCGAGCCGCAGACGAACCGGCCGCTGGACCTGGCATTGCTGGTGGATGCCAGCGGGTCGGCGACCATCGAATTGAAAATTGAAAAGGAGGCGGCGGCGCGTTTCGTGAAGGAGGTGGTGCGGCCGGGAGACCGGCTGGCGGTATTTTCCTTCACCAGCGACGTGGTGCAGCTTTGCAATTTTTCGGACGACACGAAAGTGCTGGAGAACGCGGTGCAGCGAGTCGATCCGGCGCCGGATATGGGAACTTCGTTGTATGACGCAGTGGTTTTGGGTTCGCAGGCGGTCAAGCGACAGGGAGCAGACCGGCGGCGGGCGTTGGTAATCATCACAGACGCGGGCGAGACGACCAGCGTTTCGAAATTCGACGCCACCCGCCGGGCGGCGATTGCTTCCGACGCGCTTATCTATACCGTTGTGCTGCGACCGATGAAGTCGGACGCGGGGTGGAACACGGCTGGCGAACACGCCATGGTGACCATAACGGACAGCACCGGCGGTGCTATGTATTATCCAACCGAGGTTGCGGAGCTGAACGGAATTTTCGATCGCATCAACCGCGAGCTGCGCACCCAATATTTGCTGAGTTATTATCCGACTCCGACGCCCCCGGCGGGCAGCACGCGGCATGTGATGGTCAAAGTGAGTTCGGGCGACACGGTGCGTTATCGTAAGGAATATTTCACGGCGGCTGCGCCGAAGTAATGCGCGCAACTTCAAACGACATGGATCAATTTCTAAGAGTGGCATTGGAAGCGGCGCAGGAGGCGGGCGCGGTGCTGCTCGTGGAACACAGCCGTCCGCAGAAGATCAGTTATAAGGGCGATGTCGATCTGGTGACGGAAACGGACAAGCGCTCCGAGGCTTTGATCGTGGGGCGCCTGCGGCGGGAATTTCCGGACCATCGAATCGTGGCGGAAGAAGGATCAGGAGGCGCCGCGGGGGCTTCGGAATACGAATGGCACGTGGACCCGCTTGATGGCACCACGAATTTCGCCCATGGCTACCCGTGCTTCGCTGTATCGATTGGCCTGCTGCAAAACGGCGAGCCGCTGGTGGGTGTGGTTTTCAATCCGGTGAGCAACGAACTGTTTTCGGCAACGCGCGGCGGTGGGGCGTTTCTGAATGGCAAACCGATTCAAGTGTCGAAAATTGAAAAGCTTTCAACCAGTTTGGTGGCCACCGGTTTCCCGGTACACAAGCGCGGAGACACCGGCAACATTCATTACTACTGGGAATTCACTTTGCGGTCGCATGGAGTGCGCCGGGATGGCTCGGCGGCGCTCGATCTGTGTTCGGTGGCCTGCGGACGATTTGAAGGATTTTGGGAATTTGGTTTGAAATCCTGGGACACGGCGGCGGGAATTTTGCTGGTGCGTGAAGCCGGGGGGAAGGTGACGAGTTTGTCAGGCGGACCCTATCAGGCGGGCGGGCCGGATATTTTGGTATCCAACGGGCACATTCATGCCGAAATGCAGGCGACGGTGGCGGAAATCGAACGCATGAGCCCCAAGTTGTAATACTCCTCGCATGGCCCTTCGTTGACTCCGATGTAGCGCGATGCTAGCTTGGCCTTCACCTCTGAATGCGCGCAGTTGACCTCATCCGCAAGAAACGCGACGGCGGGGAATTGTCCCGCGAAGAAATCGAATTTCTGATTTCGGGTGCGACCCACGAGCATATTCCGGATTACCAGACTGCGGCGTTTCTGATGGCCGTGGTGTGGCGCGGCATGACTCGCGCGGAGCTGGCGGCGCTGACCGAATCGATGCTGCATTCGGGGTCCGTGCTGAATTGGTCGGAGTTGCCGGCCGCGAAGGTAGACAAGCACTCGACGGGCGGAGTGGGAGATAAGACTTCGCTGATCCTGGCACCGATTGTGGCTGCGGCCGGGCTCTACGTCCCAATGATCAGCGGACGTGGGCTCGGGCACACGGGCGGGACGCTTGACAAGCTCGAAGCCATTCCCGGATTCAACGTGCACTTGAAACTCGATGAGTTTCGGCACGTGCTGCAGCAAACACGCTGCGGGCTGATTGGTCAAACACCTGAAATCGCGCCGGCGGACAAGAAGCTGTACGCGCTGCGCGACGTGACCGCTACGGTCGAAAGCCCCTACCTGATTACCGCATCGATCATGAGCAAAAAAATGGCGGAGGGCATCGAAGCGTTGGTGCTGGACGTGAAGACCGGCGACGGTGCGTTCATGAAGAAACAGGCTGATGCGGAATATCTGGCGGAATTGATGGTGGAAACCGGCACGCGCATGGGCAAGAAGATGGTGGCGCTGATCACGGACATGGAGCAGCCGCTGGGGCGCAAGATCGGAAATGCGTTGGAAGTGGAGGAGTGCATCGAAACACTGAATGGCGGAGGCCCGGCGGATCTGCGCGAGCTGTCGTTGGAGCTCTCGGCATGGATGTTCACATTGGGCGGGCGGACGAAAACGGTGGACGAGGGACGCGAGCTCGCGGCGGAAATGATTGCATCGGGACGAGCGCGTGATACATTCCGGCAAGTGATCGCGCTGCAGGGTGGGGACGCGCGTGTGGTGGACGAGCCGAATTTGTTGCCGCAGGCGAAGCACACCGCGCATTTGCCGGCGAAGCGCTCCGGGTACGTGACCGCGATTCGCTGCGAGAAAATGGGAATCGCGAGCATGACACTCGGCGGCGGGCGCGAGAAGAAGGAAGACGCGGTCGATCCGGCTGTGGGGCTGGTTCTGCACAAAAAAATCGGCGACAAGGTCGAGGCCGGCGAGAACCTGTGCACGATTCATTACAATTTGGACGCGCGGTTGGTTCCGGCGGTGCGGCTGCTTTCGGAAAGCTTTGAGATTGGGGACAGCGCACCGGCGCGAACGCCGTTGGTGCGGAAAATCATCGGAGCGGGAGAGTATTCCTAGAGCAGGAACGGCCGAATCGAGATTTCGAGGAGAGTGCAGCGCATGCATCGTCTAGTCGGGGTCCTGGGATTGTTGACGATGATGGGTGTGGCGTTCCTACTTTCGACCAACCGCCGCGCGATTCGGCTGAAGACGATTGGCTGGGGCTTGGGGCTGCAGATTGTATTTGCGTTCCTGGTGCTGCGCTGGACGTTCGGCCAAGAGATTCTGGCCCGCGCCGGGAGCGGCGTGAATTGGTTTCTCGATTTTTCCTACGCGGGTTCGGATTTTCTTTTTGGCAAGCTGGGCGAGCAACATTCCTCGATGGGTTTCTTCTTCGCGTTCCAAGTGCTGCCGACCATTATTTTCATCGCCGCGGTTTTCGCGCTGTTGTACTACCTGCGCGTCATGCAGCTGATCATCTGGGCGGCCGCGAAAATCATGACCTATTTGATGGGCGTGAGCGGAGCTGAATCGCTAAACGTGGCCGCCAGTATTTTCATGGGGCAGACCGAAGCTCCGCTGACGATTCGTCCGTACCTGCCGGAAGTGACCAAATCGGAATTAATGACCATCATGACCAGCGGCATGGCGCACGTTTCCGGCGGAATGATGGGCGCCTATATTTTGTATGGAATCGAAGCGAAGCATTTGCTGGCGGCGGTGATCATGACCGCGCCGGGGACGATCATGCTGTCGAAAATGTTCGTGCCGGAAACGGAGACGCCGGTGACTTCGGGGCTGGTCAAGCTGCCGACGCTGGAACGAGACGCGAACGCCTTGGCTGCGATTTCCCGCGGCACCGTGGATGGCTTGAATCTGGCGCTGAACGTGGGCGCGATGCTGATCACGTTCATCGCGTTGATCTATCTGGTGGATGGATTGTTCGGAGCGACTCACGATTTTCTGTTTGCGCATGGAATTGCGTGGTTCCCTTCGAGCATCGAGCAGATTTTCGGATATTTGTTTTCTCCGGTGGCGTGGGTGATTGGGATTCCCTGGAAGGATTGTCACACCATGGGAAATCTGCTCGGTTTGCGTATGGTCACGAACGAGCTGATCGCGTTTCAGCGGCTGGCGCCTTTGAAGGCTTCACTCGATCCGCGTTCATTCACGATTGCGACGTTCGCGCTGTGC
The DNA here is from genome assembly GCA_963711325.1 of uncultured Acidobacteriota bacterium. Classification (GTDB taxonomy): domain Bacteria; phylum Acidobacteriota; class Terriglobia; order Acidiferrales; family UBA7541; genus Palsa-295. The sequence continues at coordinate 672,626 of CAVQDR010000004.1, forward strand.
GGATTCGCGAATCTCAGTTCGATCGGGATTCAGATTGGGGGAATCGGCGCGCTGGCTCCGAACAAGAAAGCGGATCTGGCGCGGCTGGGCATTCGGGCGATGATGGCTGGCACTATGGCCAATCTGATGTCGGCCTCAATCGTGGGAATCATGCTGCGATGAGTGCTCGCGGCAAAAAATCCGGCTCGCGGGGAAGCGAATTCGAAGCGGCGAACAAGGCTGCGAAGTTCATACTTTCGAAAATGAAGCTGCGGCCCAAGATTGCGCTGGTTTTAGGTTCGGGACTGGGCGCGTTCGCCGACGAATTGAAGGAAGCGACGCAGATTCCCTACGCGAAGATTCCCGGATTTCAGCAATCGACGGCGGTTGGACACGCGGGGCGACTGCTAATCGGCAAAACAGAAGGCGTGGCGGTCGTAGCTATGCAAGGACGCTTCCACGGATACGAAGGATATTCGGCGAAGGAAGTTACGTTTCCGATGCGCGCCTTCGGACGGTTGGGAGTCAAGGCGGCGATTCTGACCAACGCCGCGGGCGGAATCAATACCGGATACAAGCAGGGCGCGCTGGTGGTGATTCGCGACCACATCAATTTGCAGAATACAAATCCGTTGGTGGGACCGAATGACGAGCGTTTCGGGCCGCGATTTCCGGATTTGTCGAAGGCCTACTCGCCGGCTTTCCGCGCGATTGTGGCCGAAGAGTCGCGGCGGATGAAGATGGATGTGCAGGAAGGAGTGTACGCGGCGCTATCGGGGCCGAATTACGAAACGCCCGCGGAGATTCGTTACCTGCGGACCATCGGTGCGGATTTGGTGGGCATGTCCACCGTGCCGGAAGTGATTGTCGCGCGGCACATGAGCATTGAAGTGCTGGGGATATCCTGCGTGACAAATATGGCAGCGGGAATTGTGGAGCAGGAGATCAATCACCTGGAAGTTTTGGAGACGGGCGAGCGCGTGAGGGGACAGTTCGTGGCGCTGTTGCGCGCGGTGATTCCGCGAATTGCGGCAGGGCTGAATTGAAAACGGAATGGCGGGCGAAACATGAGTGAATTTGACGTCTTGATTTCGGCGGCGCGGCAGGCGCGGGAGAATGCGCACGCGCCATTTTCCGATTTTCGAGTGGGCGCCGCGCTGCGCGCTGGTTCCGGGCGCGTTTATACCGGGTGCAACATCGAAAATGCGACGCTGGGACTGACCTGCTGCGCGGAGCGCGTGGCGATTTTCAAGGCCATGTCCGAGGGCGAGCGGGACTTCAACGCGATCGCAGTGGTCACAGACGTTGAGAGGCTGACGCCTCCATGCGGAGCCTGTCGGCAGCTGATCTGGGAATTCTGCGGCGACATTCCGGTGCTGTTGGCGAACCTGCAGGGCAAAGTGGAGAAAGAGACTGCGGCGGGATTGTTGCCGCGGCAATTTGACGGTTCATTTCTGTAATTCGGGAGTTGATTCCAATGTCACGATTTTTTCTGGGTGTCTCGGCGTTTCTTTGCGGAGTGGTGTGCTTGGTCGCGGCGGCGCCGGCGCTGGCCAAGGACACCGTCGATCTGGTGGTGACTAACGGCACGGTAATCACCATGGACGCGCAACGTCGAGTGATCGAAAACGGAGCCGTCGCGGTGCGCGGCGATTCGATTGTCGCGGTGGGCCCGAGCGCGGAAATCGGCGCGCAATACGATGCGGCGAAAACCATCGACGCTCACGGAGCCATTGTGATGCCGGGGCTGATCAATGGGCACGCACACGCCGCGATGAGCCTGTTTCGGGGCGTGGCCGACGATCTTTCGCTCGACGACTGGCTGAAGAAATATATTTTCCCGGCGGAAGCGCGGAATGTGACCGAAGAATTCGTAGTCTGGGGCACGCGCCTGGGAATTCTGGAGATGATGCGCGGTGGGATCACCACCTACGCGGATATGTATTACTTCGAGGACGCCGTGGCGCGGGTGACAAAAGAAGCGGGCATGCGCGGCGTGCTGGGCGAGACCATCATCGATTTTCCCGCGCCTGACAACAAAACCGTGGCGCAGGCGCTGGAATATACCCAGAAATTCATGGACCACTGGAAGGGAGATCCGCTCATCGTTGCGGCGGCTGCGCCACATTCGATGTACACCTGCTCGGCGAAAACCCTGCAGGATGCGGCTGGGCTGGCGCGGAAAAATCAGGCGCCGATTCTGATCCACGTAGCCGAGGCGCCCTTTGAATTGCAGTTAAGCCGCGAAAAATATGGAATCACGCCAGTGGGCTATCTGGCGCGCGAAGGAATTCTGGGACCGGACGTGGTCGGCGCGCATTGCGTCTGGGTGGACCAAGCGGACATCGCGCTGCTGGTGAAGTTCGGCGTGGGCTGTACCAACAATCCTTCGAGCAACATGAAGACGGCGGCGGGCGTCTCGCCGGTGGTCGACATGCTGGCGGCGGGACAAGCCATCGGCCTCGCGACCGACGGCGCGGCGAGCAACAACAACCAGGACATGTTCGAGGAAATGGATCTGGCGGCGAAGCTGCAGAAAATCACGCGGATGGATTCGCGGGCGCTGCCGGCCGAGCAGGTCGTGGAAATGGCCACGATTGGCGGAGCGCGGGCGATTCACATGGAAAAGCTGATCGGCTCGCTGGAGGCGGGAAAGAAAGCCGATTTGATACTGGTGAACACCACTGCTCCGCATGCGACGCCGATGTACAACGTGTACTCGCAATTAGTGTATGCGTTGAAGGCCTCGGATGTGAACACGGTAGTTATCGGCGGAAAAATTGTGATGGAAGACCGGCGAATGACGACGCTGGATGAGCCAGCGATTCTGGCCAAGGCGAATGAGTACAAAGCGCAGATTGAGAAGTCGCTCGCAGCGCCAGCAGCCAAGTGAATCAAGGGCAGGTTATTCGCCCGACTTAGCCATATTGCGCTGGCGCTGAAGTTTTTGGGCTGAGGAGCGCAACGTTTCCGGCACGTTTTTATTTCCGGAGAGGTGTTTGAGGTCGGCGGGAATCAAGCGCGGCAGCAAGTGCAAGGTAACGTCGAGCGGAGCCTTGGGATTCTTAGCCAGATTCTTTACCACCACGTAGCTCTTCATAAACACGCGGCTCTTCGCAATATTCCGCAGCACTTCCTGGGACACGTTGGCCATTCCTGCGAAATTTTCTACCTCAAGATCGGTGAGGCGCGGAGATTGCAGCACGGCGCGCTGGACGATTTTATTGGGATCGCGAATCAAGAGCATGCGTTCTTCGCGGCCCCCTTTTACGGCCAGCTGAATCCGCTGAACCACGTTCATGCCGGCCAGGCGTTGTAGCAAAGTCCTGCGTTTTTTGACGTCCGGGACGGCTTCGACCGCCGTCTCTTCGAGTTCTTCTTCCTTAATCATGGTGTTGGTTTGAATTTCGGAGAGCAAATCGCGCTGTTCGGCGGTCGCGGTCGGAAGTTCGGCTACCGCGGGGGCAAGCTCAGGAACGGAACTGAGCCGGTCGAGATTATCGAGTAGAGCCTGGATGCCGTCGCTGGTGAGCGCGGGGCTAGCCTGCGTCACAAGCTCGGGCGGGCAAGCAACATTTTTCGCCAACGCATCCGCGATTCCGGGTTGCTCGCGCAATTGTCCAGCGCAATAGGCGAAGCAGCGAGCGTCGGTATCCGATCGCGATATTGCCGCGACAAACGCTGACAACGGCTGGGTGGTGATGAACTGATGCGCGGTTTCAGAAATCGAAGGATCGGCATCGGTAGTGAGGATGGCTAGCAATTCGGCGAGATCGGCAGCAGGCAGGGGCACGGAGCCGGAGACGAGGTCGATTTTTTGGTCCAGCGTCGCTTGGCCCGCACGAACCGCGGCGCGGAGTTCGGCGCTAATGGGAGGCCACCGAAGAAGACTTGACGTCTTTCTGCGTCAGAGTGATCGAGCCGGGCTGTCCCGGCTGGCCGGGAAGCAAAACCATCTGGCCATTCAAGTCGAGAAGAATGGCGGACGCATCATTGGAGGAAACTTGAATGGATTCGAGTGCGGCGAATTCTTTCACGTCTCCAACGCCGAGACGGCCGCTGAAGATGGATTTGCCGTCCGCGACGATAGAAACGTCCGCATCGTGCGCGGCTTCAAGCTTGAGCGCGAGTGAGACTGGCGCGGCTGCGCCGGGCGCCGGGTCCGAGTTCGCAGGTGTCGTGCTGACGTTCGGTTGAGGCGTCGATGGCGCCACTGATTCCGTCTTGGCCGCGTCCTGCGCTGCCAGCGCAGCCGAGGGCGAGCGTTTGTGAAGATAGGCGGTGGCACGCGGAACCAGATATTGAACGGCGAACCATCCGGCGGCGATCACTACGGCGGCAAAAACAACCAGCACCAGAATCTGGCGCCACGGGGTTTCCGCCTCGGCGGGTGGGTCGGCGACGACTCCCGGCTCGGGCCGGCCTCTGGTGTGAAGCGCGTATTCGGCGACCATGCTGTCTTCGTCGAGACCGAGATAATGCGCGATGGAGCGGATGAAACCGCGATTGAAGACGCCGCCGGGCAGCTTTTCCCACTGTTCGCTTTCAAGCGCGGCTAAAAAACGCGGAGCGATACGAGTCGCTAGCGAGATTTCTTCAAGAGAAACCCCGCGCATTTCGCGTTCGCGTTTTAGATGTTCGCCGAAAGGTGTCGAAGACATGCGCGCCGAAGCTAAAGCCCCAGCAAAAATATAGGCGTCGGGCGAGAGTGTGTCAATGCGGCGAGTTAAACTGGGGAAAAAGGACAGTTGGCTATTCGTCATCGAAGTGCGAAGGGACGTTGCAGTGGCGTGAACGCGTTCCTATAATAGTAATGTTGAGCACTGACATCCCAGACCGTAAGAGCCTGATCCCGCCTGGCGCGACGCGTCGAAATCCGGACGGACGTCCGTTCGATGGAGTAGAACGGCGGCGAAATCCGAACAATAGCAACAATAGTATTCCGTTTCCGATCGAGCCGCCCCCCCTGCCGGAATCGCCGAACGAAGTCTCGGTGTTTCATGAGCTTGGCAAGGCCCTGACGTCCTCGCTGCAATTGGACCAGGTGCTACGCACGATCATGGATAAGATCAACGAAGTACTGCGGCCGGATACCTGGTCGCTGCTGTTGATGGACGTGGACCGCAATGAACTGTACTTCCAGATTGCGACGGGTAAGGGCGCAGAGTCGCTGAAGGACGTTCGCATCAAGGTGGGCCAGGGACTCGCCGGTTGGGTAGCGCAAACCGGCAAGACCGTGGTGGTGCCGGATACTTCCAAAGATTCGCGTTTCTTCGGGCAGGTCGACGCCAAGACCAAGATGGAAACGCAGTCGATTGTGGCCGTGCCCGTGCGCTTCCGCGAACAGTGCCTGGGCGTGATCGAGCTGATCAATATTATTGGGCCGGAAGGGTTCAGCGACCGGGACATGGCGCTGCTCGAAGCCCTGGCGGATTACGCGGCGATTGCAATTGAAAACGCGCGGCACGTACAGCGCATTCACGAATTAACTATCACTGACGATTGCACCAGCCTGTACAACGCGCGCCATTTGAATTTCATGCTGGATACCGAGATTTACCGCTCGCACCGGTATGCCTTCGAATTCTCGCTGATTTTTATTGACCTGGATCACTTCAAGCTGATCAACGACACGCACGGACACCTGATGGGCTCGAAGCTGCTCGCCGAAATCGGGCAGGCGATTAAGGACAAGTGCCGGCTGATCGATTTGGCATTTCGTTACGGCGGAGACGAGTTCGTCGTGCTGTTGCCGCAAACTTCGAAAGAAAACGCGATGGGCGTGGCCCGCCGCCTGCATAAATTAATTCGCGAAGCGGTTTGGCTGAAGGATACCGGGATCAACGCGCACGTTACCGCCAGCGTGGGCGTGGCTGCGTACCCCAGCGATTCGCGGACCAAGGCCGAACTGCTGCATCTCGCCGACGAAGCGATGTACATGGTCAAGAACACCACGCGCGACAGCGTTGCCGCCTGCGGCACAAACGCCGTGCCTGCCAAGAAAGTCGAAGCGTAGCCACCGCTATTAGCTTCCAGCGTTATAAGCAGGCTAGGAGTCCCGCCCAAAAGGCTTCAAAGAAACGCGATTGCAGTCCAGGCAGACAGCTTCAGCGATCAAGAATTGCGACAGACACCGGGGACAATATGACCGCGCTTGCTCTGACTCACGCAATGGCGCAGCGATGAGGTCGTCTGGATTCTGGCCCTTTTGGCGTATCAACTGTGAGACTGCGTCCTGGAAATTGTTCCTGAACCACTGTCTACAGTCCGCAGCGGGATCGTTAACGCCAGCATCGATGTCAGCGGCGAAAATCAGGTCGCGCAATATCGTTGAAGCCAGCGCGCAAAAATCCTCGTTCGAACTCCCGGCTGCCGCGAACGCCAAAGGATGAGAGTTACAAGCGGCGTCCTTGGCGAGGTACCGCGTGGCACGCATTGCCGTTGGTGGCGAAAGCAAGATCGTGAAAATGGAACTCCAGGAGACCTTTCCCGTGGCGACAAAGAGCGAACGACTCGCGGCGTAGAAATCCCAGGCGATCAACGAAACATTGAAGGCCACAAATGCCAGCAAGAACCGCCATGCCGCAGTAAGTCCCCACAACTTCACCGCGATTGGGGAAAGCACAAACGTAAAGATGAGCAAGGAAAGCGAGGACAAGCTAACGCTGATCGTTTCGTCGACGAACTGCTTCATGCGCAGGCCCGCGACTCCAGGATCGATCATCCTCGCAAGGTCTTCTGCGATCTCGATCTTTCGTTCGGTTGGGCTCCGGCTCTTCAAACGAATTAGCATTTGAGCGAGATCGATTGCTTGCGCCTCGGACGGGCTAATCGAAAAAAGAGTTTGATTGATAATTAGTCGCTTTTGTTCCGCGACAATATCTACCATGTCCTCAAACGCCAAAAACCGAGCTGGCGGCACGCCGACCGCAACTGCAGGTACGATTCCAGCAGGCGATAATAGTATGGGGAGGGGAGACGCGACGATAATTTCGCTGCGGAAAGGAAACGGAATTCCGAACGCGATACTCGGGTGCGGGAGAATTCGCGGCTTGGTAAGCATTCTTACAGCACGTAGAGGATTCGATGTCAGGCGAAAGGCGATTGATCCCGGCGCGACCCAAACGAAACATTCGAAGACGTAGAGTGCGAGGATGACGAGGAGCAGTAACCAGAATTCGATCATTCGTGCTGGGGTGCTTCCTCACCCGCCTTTCCGGTCAGCAACCGTTTGATATACGCCAAGATTCGCTTGAGAAACGTGCTCAACGCTACAAATCCCGCAACGATCAACTTCCAGAATTTCAAGAAAAGGCCCGTATTCACCGCGGCGGCCCCGGCGCCACCAACGATGAGCGCCGCAAGCCCGTATTTGGCAATCTTATCGCCGCTACGCCAGTCTGCGTATTTCTGACCCGGGGTAAACGAAAATCCCTCCAACAAAGAATTGAATTCTGGAACAGCCTGGGCGGCGATGTTCGGTGACACTACCAGTTCCACTTTCATGACTCCGTGACGGCCCAGCAATCGAGTCGAGTAATTCAGCGTTTCGTCCGGTGGCTTTCCCTGTTCCTGGCTCTGACCGAGAATTGCCCAAGTCAGGTTGTGGGTTTCCAGGGAATAAAAGGGTTTCTGGGACCAGCCGGTTACGTGAAAAGGAGGCCAACCTTTTGTTTCTCTGATTTTGTTTGATTCCTCGGTACCCTTCTGAATGCTCTGGAGCATAGCGTCAGCGTCGAGTTTATCTTTTTCGTCATCTTTCACATAGCCGCTTTCATCAAACTCAAAAATAGCGAACCACGAGTCGTCGTCATTTTTATTTGTCGAGATGGGAACCAATGCTCCGAGCTCGTCACCGCTCGATGGATTTTGAGTCAGCTCCAGGAGCCGCTGTGTGCCAGTCTTACCCGTAAAACGATATCCTTTTGGCACCGAGATTTGCGCGATCTCGCCCAGTTTTCCAATTGCCGGGCCTTTCTCCCAATCAATGCCATTGCCGGTTTGTTGCGCTCCACAAGGCTGTTGGAGCACGAGAAAGAACCCGACAACGATCGCCATTTTCAAGAGCAGCGTAGCGCCAGATTTCATAAACTCCTCCTGACCACCGCCATCAATGGCTGACCGAAAAGGAATATATACAAGTTAAGTATTGATTCCTATTTATTCTTGATCTCACGCGTGTGGCGGGACGCTTGGCGATTCGCGGACCAAGGCCGAACTGCTGCATCTTGCCGACGAAGCGATGTACATGGTCAAGAACATCACGCGCGATAGCGTCGCTGCCTGCGGCACGAACGTTCCTGCGAAGAAAGTCGAAGCGTAAGCCTGAGCCCAAGCTAATCGATCCTTCCTCGGCATTGTTGTTCGCCGCAACCCGCTCCCCTATACTCGGCTTCTAAGCAACTAGGTTCACATTCGGCGGTACATTCAGGAGCAGTTCTCTGCGAAATCAGGAAGCGGCGCGTTATGCACGATGGGCGGCGTATGCGGCGTTTGCCGTGGCGCTGATTGCTGGAGGGACCTACCTCCAGCGGGTGATTCGACAGGCGCGCGCCAAAGCTCGGCAGCCGGCTGCCGTGGCCGCTACGGTCGAGCAGCAATCCAACGAATTCTCGTTTTCGAAGGTGGAGAACGATCGCACGCTTTTCACCGTTCGAGCCTCGCGCGCCACTCAATTCAAAGATGAAAATCGGGCGGTGCTGGAAGACGTTTGGATCACGATCTACGGCCGCGAAGGAACCCGCAACGACAACATCCATACCCGCGAGTGCAACTATGAGCCGAAATCCGGCAATGTGAATTGCCAGGGCGATGTGCAGATCGATCTTTCGGGCGTGGCTGCGGCCGGGTCGAACACTGCGGCGGGTGCGTCTGCAGGCCAGAAACCGCCGGCCGATGCGAAAAACGTCGATCATCCCATTCAGGTGACCACGAAGAATCTCTCGTTCAACCGTGAAACGGGGCAGGCTTCGACGACCGAAGCCGTGCAATTTCGATTTCCGGAGGGGCAAGGTCACGCGGTCGGAGTGAACTACGATTCGCAGAACGCGACGGTGCGGCTCGAGCACGACGTAGAAATCGATTTAGCGCCGACCGAAAAAACGAATGGACAGCCGGTGACGGCGCGCGGCGCCAGCATGGAGATCCGGCGCAACGAACGAATCGTAAATTTGACCGGCTCGACCGGTGCTCCGGCGGTGGTGCAGCAAGGCTCCCGGCAGCTGGCGGCGGGGAAAATTTCAATTGAGCTGGATCCGAACTTTCACGCGCAGCACGTGGTGGCGGAAAATCAGCCGGAGGTGCGCGGAACCGATGCGCACGGCGAATTCACCGCGTCGGCGGCGCGGTTTGAAGGGTTCTTGAATTCGACGGGTTCGATCGATCGCATCGTCGGTGACGGCGGCGTGAAGGGCTCAAATCGCGCGAAATCCGGTACCGACACTTTTTCCATGAGTCACGTGGAATTTATGCTGCAAGGGAAACAGAATCTTTTGCGCAGCATGGCGGCGTCGGGCGACGTCGCGTTCGATTCGTCCGAGGGCTCCGATTCGCGCAGCCTGCAAACGCAATCGTTGCTGGTGAAATTCGGCGCCGGCAAGCAGCCGGGTAAGGCCCGCGTGGAAACGGCGGAAACTTTGGCCCCCGGAACGATCGTTACAAAAACAGCGAGCGATTCGACCGAACTGCGCGCCAAAAAATTTGTGACCGAATTCAACGCCGCGGGCCAACTAGAGAAATTGTTTGGCTACTCCGGGGTGCAGATTCGGCGGCAGGTGGGCGCGGCCGCGCCGCAGCTCAGCTCGGCCACGGAGCTTGCCGCAACGTTTGCTCCGGACGGCCAGTGGGACACGCTGGACGAGAAGGGCAACGTGAAATTCCAGCAGGCTGACCGCCAGGCTAGCGCTGCGCGCGCGAGGGTGGCGCGCTCGACCGACACGATCACTATGGATGGATCGCCGGTCCTCGCGGATGCGTTGAGCCGGACCACGGCATCCAGCGTGACCATCAATCAAAAATCTGGCGACATTCGAGCGACGGGCAACGTGCTGTCCACGTACATCCCATCAGCGCAGGGCCCTGGTGCGCTGACGTTGGGGCCTGGCGCGGGCCACGTGTCGGCACAGATCATGACCGGCTCCACGACGTCGGGGCACGTGATTTACACCGGGCATGCACGCTTGTGGCAGGGCGATTCGGTGCTGCAGGCCGAGCAGATCGAGGTCTGGCGCGACGACAAAAAGCTGGTGGCGACGGGTAACGTAGTCGCAGTTTTTCCGCAGGCTGCCGGACCGGAATTAAAAGCGCCCGGGCCGGCCTTGCCGGGAACGAAAACTGGGCAGGCGGCCAGCGCGAATGCCCCGCATGGTCCGACCCTGTGGGAGATTCACGCGCCGATGCTGACTTATTGGAGCGATACGGGGAAGGCGCATTTGGAAGGCGGCGTCACGGCACATTCGCAGGAGGGCGCGATGGAATCGGGGACGCTGGACGTGTTCCTGACTGCTGCGCCGTCTGCGGGGACGTCCGCAGGAACCGCGACAGAAGTTGCGGCCGCGAAAACAGCCGGAGGCGGAACGCGCCAGCTGGACCGGGCGCTGGCTTTGGGGGGAGTCAAGGTGCATCAGGCCGACCGGACCGGCTCGGCGGAGCAAGCTGATTACACCGCGGCCGACGGCCGTTTCGTCCTTTCCGGCGGAAATCCCACGATTACCGATGCGTCCAGCGACACTACGACGGGCCATTCGTTGACCTTCTTTGTAGCGAATGATACGATTTTGATCGATTCGCAAACAGGTTCACGCACGCTAACCAGGCATCGAGTAGAGAAATGAACCGTAATGCTGAAACTCCAAGCCGCCGATCTGAGCAAGTCGTATAGAGGCCGCAAGGTCGTCGACAACATCAGTCTGGAGATTCAGCAGGGTGAAGTGGTTGGGTTGCTAGGGCCGAACGGCGCAGGCAAGACCACGACGTTTTACATTCTGGTAGGTCTCGCGCGTCCCGATTATGGGCGTGTTTTGCTGGATGGCGAGGACATTACCGACCTACCGATGTACCTCCGGGCCCGCAGCGGCATCAGCTACCTCCCTCAAGAGCCGTCTGTCTTTCGCAAACTGACCGTAGAAGAGAATTTGATGGCGGTCCTCGAGACGCTGCCGCTTACTTCCGAGCAGAGGCGCGACCGGGTAGAAGAGCTTCTGGCCCAAATGGGGCTGGAGGGGGTTCGCTATAGCCAGGCGTACGTGCTCTCTGGGGGAGAGCGGCGGCGGCTGGAAATCGCCAGGTCTTTGGTCCTGGCGCCGTCGTTTGTGTTGCTGGATGAGCCCTTCGCGGGCATCGATCCGCTGACCGTAGTCGATATTCAGAAGATTATTGCGGATTTGAGCGCATCAGGCATCGGCGTACTAGTGACGGATCACAACGTTCGTGACACGCTAGCAGTGACCAACCGGGCCTACATTATCAATGACGGGAAGATCTTCCGGGCTGGGACGCCGGAGGAGCTTTCGGGGGATCAGGAAGTTCGGCGGGTATATCTCGGAGAAAGCTTCCGGCTGCACTGATCTAGATTTGAAATTTTGAACAGGTTGCCATGAATTGGCTCGCACCAAAACTTAGCCTCCGTGTCGCGCAGAAGCAGATTCTGACGCCGGGGCTTGTGCAGATGGTCAGCGTGTTGGCGCTGAACCGCCTGGAACTGCGCGAGATGATCAACCAGGAAATCATGGCCAATCCAGTCCTGGACGAGATCACCGAAGAAACCGCGGCCGCGACGGACAGTTACCAGGACGAAGCATTTCTTAAGAAGGAAACCGAAAAAGTTCCGGAAGTCGAAGCGGCCAACCCCTTCGACGAATTCGATTTCAGTTCGTTTTTCGGGCAATACCTCGACGCTGGGGCGGAGCGTTCGGCGGGAACCGAGCGCGAAGACATCGAGCGGCCTTCGTTCGACAAGTTTTTATCTTCCGCTGCGAATCTGGCCGACCATTTGACCTGGCAGCTAAGTATGAGCATTTGCACCGAGACGGTGCGAAAAATTGCGGACGGAATAATTGGCAACCTGGATGAGAACGGATATTTGACCGCGACTTTGGAAGAGTTGGCGGCGTCCGGCAATTACACCATGGACGATGTGGAAGAAGCGCTGGCCATGGTTCAGGAATTTGATCCGCCGGGAATTGCGGCGCGCGACTTGAACGAATGTTTGTTGATGCAGGTGAAACTGATCGACCCGCAAAATACTTTGGCGCAGCAGATCATCTTGGAACATTTGAAACTCCTGCAGAACAATCAGCTGAAAGAAGTTGCGCGCGCTTTGAATCGCCCGATCGAGCTGGTCAAGCGCGCGGTGGACGTGATCAAGCATCTCGATCCTAAGCCGGGGCTGCGTTATAACCACACCGAGCCGCGGCTGGTTGAGCCGGATGTGCAGTTTCGCAAAGTGGATGGCGAGTGGCAGGCGCTGATGAACGAGGACGATCTGCCGCAACTCCGTCTCAATCCGATGTACCGGCGGTTGTTGGCGCGCGATGCGGCCGATCGCGACGTGCGCAACTACGTGAAGGAACGATTTACCGCGGCGATCCAGCTGATGAAGAATATTGAGCAGCGCAAACACACCATCCAGCGCGTGTGCCATTCGATCCTGCGCCGGCAAGAGGATTTTCTGGATTATGGCGCCGATCATCTGAAGCCGATGATGATCAAGGAAGTAGCCGAAGAAGTTGGCGTGCATCCTTCGACGGTGAGCCGCGCGGTTGCGAATAAATATGTGCACACGCCGCAGGGCGTGCTGGAGCTGCGTTATTTCTTCAGCGAATCGGTGAACGGGCCGCAGGGTGGCGAGATGTCCTTGCTCTCGCTGAAACGCCGAGTGAAAAAGATGATCGAGGACGAAGACACCGCGCACCCGCTGACCGACGAGCAGATCACCAAACGCCTGAGCGAAGAAGGAATTCAAGTCACCCGCCGCACCGTGGCGAAATACCGCGAAGACCTGCGCATTCCGAGCACTCACCGACGAAGAGTGAAGGCTTAACCGCCCTCCCGTGAAGCGCCGCCGACCGAAAGCAAGAACTTCCGACCACAGCGCACGGCAACTGGTAATTCTCACCGGCCTTTCCGGTTCGGGCAAAGGCTCGGTCCTTAACACCTTCGAAGATCTTGGTTTCTACTGCGTGGACAATCTTCCGGTCGCGTTGATTCCCACGTTTAGCGAACTGTACGTCGAAGGCGTCGAAATCGAACGCGCTGCTTTGCTGGTGGATGCGCGCGAGGGCGAGCAGATCGCCAAGCTCCCCACCATTTACCGCAAGCTCGCCGCCGAACAGCCGGCCACGTTAGTGTTTGTGGAAGCCAGCGACGAAGTACTGAAGCGCCGGTTCAGCGAAACACGCCGGCCGCATCCGTTGAGCAACGGCGGCAGCATTTCCGAAGGCATCGCCGCGGAGCGGCATCGTATGGCGCCCATCCGCCGCATGGCAGACGTGATCATCGACACTTCGAAATTCAACGTTCACGAACTGCGGCAATTCATCATCGACAAGTTTCAGCGCCCGGGCAGCCGTCCGCTGCTGGTATCAGTGGTGAGTTTCGGATTCCGCTACGCAATTCCCTCCGACGCCGATCTGGTTTTCGACGTGCGTTTTCTGCCTAATCCGCATTTCGTGCCCAAGCTTCGGCCTTTCAGCGGCAAAGATCCGAAAGTGGCGCGGTACATTCGTTCGTTTCCGCAGACTGGGGAATTCCTGCGGCGGATTGAAAGCCTGCTTTCCTATTTAATCCCGCTGTACATTCGCGAAGGGAAAAGCTATTTGACCGTCGCGCTGGGGTGTACGGGCGGGAGGCATCGGTCGGTCGCGTTGGCCGAGGTGATTCGCCGCTATTTGCAGACCAAGAAATATTCGGCGAAAGTTGTGCATCGAGATATCGATAAGAGCATTTCTTGATCGCCGTAGGGCGGGAAAATCGCGAGGAATTCTAAACATTGGCATCGATTAACCACCAATTCGACGACGCGCATCAAGCCCAGCATGACCGAAGGCGAAGAGATTCGCCGGCTGCTCGGGTACTTAGTGCCCTTTACGGGCCCGCTGGCGCTCGGCGTTCTGCTGATGGCCATCATGGGCGCAGCCGATGGGCTGATTGCTTTTGCGATCAAGCCGGCGCTCGACGTGGTGTTGAATCCGCAGTCGACCATGCAGAAGTTGGTGCTGTTCCAGATGCCGTGGTCGCAGAAGATCATTTACCTGAATTCGTTCGTTCCTTCGCGAGTGCATCACGTGTGGTCGGTTTTCGCGCTCGCCTTGTTTTTCATTTTCCTAGTCAAGGCGGTCGCCGAATATTTTGGCAGCACGGTGATCCAATACGTTGGACTGGCGGGCGTTACCAACCTGCGCAACAAGGCCTACGAGAAGATCGTCCAGCAGCCGGTGGGATTTTTTCACGATAATCCCGTCGGCCGGGTGATGTCGGCGGTGATCACCGATATCGAGCAACTGCGCGGGGCGTTTTCCGAATATCTGGCGGATTTCTTCCGGCAGATTTTCAGCCTGGTCGCTTTCGTGGCTGTGTTGTTGGTGATCGATTGGCGGATGGCGGTTGGCTCGGCGGTGTTAGTGCCATTGGTGGTGTGGCCGGTCGGTAAATTGGCGCGGCGCATTCGCGGGTCCACGGAAAAGAGTCGGTCGCGACTGGCCGACCTAAGCCAGATTTTGCAGGAAACGATTAGCGGCAACCGGGTAGTGAAAGCCTTCGGCATGGAAGGCTTCGAGATTCGGCGTTTCCGCGAAGCTTCGCGCAATTTGCTGCGTGAAAATATGCGCTGGATTCGGGCGCTGGCGGCCACCGCGCCGATCATGGATGTGCTGGGCGCCGTGGTCATCGCCATGATTCTTCTATTTGCCCGCGGCGAAATCAAAATGGGCCGCATGACTATCGGGTCGTTCGGAGCCTTCACCTTTGCGCTGTTCAAGGCTTACGAGCCGATCAAGCGCATCGGCAGCATCTATCAGCTTTTCGTGCAGGCTTTGGGAATTTCGTCGCAGGTCTTTACTCTACTGGATTTGCCGGAAGAAAAGCTGGACGCCGAAGGCGCGAAAGTGTTGACGCGCTTTTCGAAGTCCGTCCAGTTTGACGATCTCTCCTTCACCTACGCCGATTCGGACACGCCCACGCTGACCCACGTGGACCTGGACGTTCCAGCGGGCGCAGTGGTGGCGATTGTGGGTTCGAGCGGCGCGGGAAAGACGACGCTTCTGAATATGTTGCCGCGTTTCTATTCCGGTTCGCCGGGTGCGGTGCGTATCGACGGCATCGATTTGCAGAACGTGACGCTGCGCTCGCTGCGCGAGCAGATGGCCATCGTCACGCAGGAAACCATTCTATTCAACGACACGATCTGGAACAACCTGTGTTACGGCCAGCCCAATATTTCCGAAGAAAAAGTGATCGCGTCGGCCAAAGCTGCGCTGGCGCACGATTTCATCATGCAGATGCCCAAAGGTTACCAGACCGAAATTGGCGACCGTGGCCAGCGGCTTTCCGGCGGGCAGAGGCAGCGGCTGGCGATTGCGCGCGCGCTGCTGAAAGATGCGCCAATTCTGATTCTCGATGAGGCGACTTCCGAGCTCGATTCCGAATCTGAAATGCTAGTGCAGGGCGCCTTGAATAACCTGATGACCGGTCGCACCGTGTTCGTCATCGCTCACCGGCTTTCGACGATTCGGCGCGCCGACTTGATTGCGGTGCTCGAAGGAGGCACAATTCGCGAGCGCGGAACGCACGATGAATTACTGGCGCGCCGCGGATTGTACGCCAGACTCTACGAGATGCAATTCCGGGACGCGGAACCGGCACGAGCTACCGGAACCGTTTAACTATGGCCACCAAAGCATCACACTCGACGCACGTCGATGGCGCGAAGCCGCGCACCACTGGCTTGAAGTCGATGACCGGCTACGCGCAGGCGCGCGCGGTCGAGAATGACTGGAATCTGCGCATCACGATTCGCAGCGTCAATCATCGCTTTCTCGATTTGCATTTGCGGATGCCCGAAGGTTTTGAGCCGGTGGAACCGCAGGTGCGAAAAATCATTCGCGAACGCGTGCGGCGTGGGCATCTGGATGTGACGCTGCATTACGAACTGGCTGGACCTGCGGCGGTGGGCGTGAATGAAGAAGTCGCGGCTGCGTACCTGGTCGCGGTGAATTCTCTGCGCAAAAAATTCTCGATTCAAACCGAGCCGGATCTGGCGGCGATTCTGCGCCTGCCGGGAGTGATCGGCGCGGCAACCGGCTCGCTCGAAAACGGGCTTGGAACGCATTGAGGCCGTCGTGGTGAAAGTGCTGCACGAAGCGCTCGACCGGCTCGACCGGATGCGCGCCGAAGAGGGCGTGCACCTGTGCAACGACATGAACGCGCGCCTGGCGACGATTACGACGCTGACGGCCGAAGTCGCCAAGCTCGCCGAACGCGCGCGTCCCGCGTTCGCGAAAAGATTGGAACTGCGGCTCAAAGAGCTGCTGGGCGAAGAACCGCTCGATCCGGCGCGGCTGGCGCAGGAAGTAGCGATCGCCGCCGAGCGCAGCGACGTCTCCGAGGAATTGGCGCGGCTGGCCAGTCACGTGCAACAATTCGGTTCGTTGATCTCGACCGGGTCCGACGCCGGGAAAAAACTCGATTTCCTGTTGCAGGAAATGCAGCGCGAATCGAATACTCTGCTTTCGAAGACGCCCGGCAACGAAGCGGAAGGACTGGAAATCACGCGGCTGGGCCTCGAGATCAAGTCCGAGATCGAAAAATTGCGCGAACAGGTGCAGAACATCGAATGAGCGAACTCGGCCCGCTGGTGATGATCGTTTCCGGGCCTTCGGGTTCCGGAAAATCCACGCTGGTGGAAAAAATTCTGGAGCTGCCGGGCACCATGTTATCGGTCTCGTGCACCACCCGGGCCCCGCGCAAGACGGAGAGCGACGGCAAGTGGTACAATTTTGTCTCCGAGAACGAATTCCAGCAAATGGTGGAGACTGGCCAGTTTCTGGAATACGCGCAAGTCTTCGGAAAGAACTGGTACGGCACGCCGAAGAAATGGCTGGACGCGGCGACGCAGCAGGGACTTGACCTGGTACTGGAAATTGACGTACAGGGCGCCTTGCAGGTCCGGCGGAAGTTGCCGGGATCGGTTGCGATATTTGTTCTGCCACCATCGCGGCAGGATCTGGAAAGCCGCATCCGGGCGCGCGGCCAGGATTCGGAAGACGAAATTGAGCGGCGGCTGGATCGTGCTCGTGAGGAAATGCTCAGTTACAGCAGTTATGATTTCGCGGTAATAAACGATAACCTTGAACGTGCGGGACGGGAAATCCAGGCGATCGCGACCGGGTCGCGCTGCCGGGTAACCCGAAAAGAAGAACGCATTCGAGAAATTCTAAAGTCTTTTGGAGGCTGATTTACAAATGGCGCATCTCAAGGACGCACCCGAGAGCCAGTTCGCATACGTCGTCGTCGTGGCGCGCCGCGCACGCCAGTTGCTGATCGGCGGGCGGGCCATGGTCGACAATCCGAAATCCCGAAAAACCACGCGCATCGCCGAAGAAGAGCTGCAGAAGGGCCTTCTGGAATACGACGCGCCGCATCTGAACGAGCAGGCCGAAGATAAGGACGAGAAGAAGCGGAAGGCGTAAGCCGCCGCGAGGCTGTCATGAAAATCGCGCTGGGGGTTACCGGAGGAGTAGCGGCTTATAAGGCCGCCGAACTGGTGCGGCGCCTGCAGCAGGAAAAACTGGACGTGCAAGTCGTGATGACCCGCGCGGCCCAGGAATTCATCACCCCGCTTACCTTTGCCGCTCTTACCGGGCAGAAAGTAATCACCGAAATTTTTGGCGCGGAGAATGCCGCGCCGGCTAACGTCGAAAGCGCCATCGAGCATATTGCGGTCGCGCAGCGCATCGATTTGCTGCTGGTCGCTCCGGCCACCGCGGACAGTTTGGCGAAATTCGCGCAGGGCCTGGCTGGTGATTTTCTTTCCACTCTGTATCTTGCGACCAAGGCTCCCGTGGTTGTGGCTCCGGCGATGAACGTGAATATGTGGGAGCACGCGGCGACGCAGGAAAATCTGGCGACGCTTGCGCAAGCGCGGAGTGCACGTGGTCGCGCCGGATGAAGGCTATCTGGCTTGCGGAATGGTCGGCGCGGGACGGCTAGCTTCGACCGATGCGATCGTGCTGAAAGTCCGCGATGTGCTGGGTCTGCGGCACGATTTGGACGGGCAGACGGTTTTGATCACCGCCGGCCCGACCTGCGAAGACATCGATCCG
The DNA here is from genome assembly GCA_963711325.1 of uncultured Acidobacteriota bacterium. Classification (GTDB taxonomy): domain Bacteria; phylum Acidobacteriota; class Terriglobia; order Acidiferrales; family UBA7541; genus Palsa-295. The sequence continues at coordinate 690,922 of CAVQDR010000004.1, forward strand.
GTGCGTTTTCTGACCAATCGCTCGTCGGGAAAGATGGGTTATGCGCTGGCCGAAGCGGCGCAGCGGCGCGGCGCGCGCGTGATTCTGATCAGCGGTCCGACGGATTTGAAAATTCCCGAAGGCGTCGACTGGGTGCCGGTGCGCACCACCGAGCAGATGCATCATGCGGTGCGCGAGCGCGCCAAAGAAGCGAACATCGTGGTGATGGCTGCGGCCGTTTCCGACTATCGCCCGGCTTCGACTCATGAAACGAAAATGAAACGCGGCGATGGCGGCATCACGCTGACGCTGGAGCCTACTCCAGATATTCTTGCGGAACTTGGGCAAGGACAAAGGGCAATCGCATCGTCATCGGTTTCGCGGCGGAAACCGAACAACGTAGCGGAGAACGCTCGCGGCAAACTTCAGCGCAAGTCCGCCGACATGATCGTCGCGAACGATGTGACCCAGGAAGGCGCGGGCTTCGATACCGACACCAATATCGTGACCATGTACCTGCCGAACGCCCCTGAAATTTCGCTGCCGAAACTGAATAAGTTCGACGTGGCCAATCGAATCTTCGATCAAGCCCTTTCCATTCGCAGAAATTCCAAGTAAATTCTTCGCGGGAGAAGAGATGGATCCGGCGAAGCCTGTTCGGACGGAACCGCGTCCTGCAGCAACAGGTGCGAGACTGGCTGCAGTATGGCGAAGAGTTGGGCCTCGCGCCCGTACTACCGCGACCGCCGGCGACCGTCGCAGCAAGCGCCGATGTCTGCGATTCGGACCTCCTGTTTAGCGAAGAACCGGCGTTCGTTGCACAGACGCGAACTCGCACCTCGACCGCAGAGACTCCGGCAGTTCACACCAGACCAAACACTCATGCCAACCAAGACAATTTTGAAGTCCGCTGCGGCCGCCGTGATTTCTCCGGTCGCATGCCGAAACTCTGTTCGGCGATCCATTCCGGGTGCCGCGACGATTCACTGCCGAAAATCCGCGAATTCATCGGCGATTGCACGCGCTGCAAATTATCCAAGGGCCGCACCAAAATCGTCTTCGGCACCGGAAACCCCAATGCGGATCTGATGTTCGTCGGCGAAGGCACCGGGCCGCGACGAAGACTTGAGCGGCGAGCCGTTTGTCGGCCGCGCCGGGAAATTACTGACCGACATGATCAAAGCCATGGGCTTGCAGCGCGAGGACGTGTACATCGCGAACGTGGTCAAGTGCCGTCCGCCGGAAAATCGCCTGCCGGAAAAAGACGAGATCGCGGCCTGCTCGCCTTTTCTGATGCGTCAGATCGACGTGATCAAGCCCAAGGTGATCTGCACTCTGGGCAGCTGTTCGGCGCAGATGCTGCTGCAAACCACGCACGGAATTTCCAAGCTGCGCGGCGAATGGTTTGATTTTCGCGACTCGAAATTGATGCCGACGTATCATCCCGCCTATTTGCTGCGCAATCCTGCCGCGAAAACTGAAGTCTGGAAAGACCTGCAGAAAGTGATGGCCGTGCTTGGGCTGCAGGCGCCCAAGAAGCGCTGACCGCGCTTTTTCCCATGCATCACGTCCACCGGAGTCGCTCTGGGGCTGATGGGTGCGTTCTGCTGGGGCAGCGCGGATTTTGCCGCGCGATTTTCTTCGCGCCGCCTCGGCGCCTTCCGCGCGCTTTTCTTCATGCAGTTCTTCGGCTTGATCCTGCTGAGCGCCTACCTGAAATGTACCGGCGGATTTTCGCGCGGGGTGGCGCCGGGCTGGCAGCCGTGGGCCATGGCCGCTGCGGCCGGCCTATTGAACGTTGTGGCTTCGCTCGCGCTGTATCACTCGTTTGAGGTGGGCACGCTCAGCATCGTCGGGCCGGTGTCGTCCTGCTATCCGGCGCTGACGGTGGTATTGTCGCTGTTCAGCGGCGAGCACATTCATCTGCGGCAGGGGCATGGGACTCGCGGTCACACTGGCCGGCGTGATATTGGCTTCGACATCGTTTTCTTCTCTGCAAGAAAAAAAATGTGGAAGACGGTGCAGCTCCCTGCCCCGCATTTATCGAAAGGTGTAGGCTCGGCGATTGCCGCAGCTTTAGGATTCGGCGTGATGTTTTGGTTCCTCGGATTTCACGTGTTCCGGCCGTTGGCGCGCCGATTTCGGTGTGGGTGATGCGGCTGACATCGATTGTTTCGCTGGGGCTGGTTGCCGCTCCCGCGGGCAAGAGTCTGGCACTTCCGCGCGGAATGGTATGGTGGGCGCTGTTCGCCGCAGGGGTACTTGACACCGCGCGTTTCTCGCCAACAACGCAGGCATGCAGATGGGACTGGTTTCGGTGGTCAGCGTGCTCGCCTCGCTCTACGGCGCATTTACCGTTTTGCTGGCCTGGATTTTCTTGCGCGAACGGCTGGAAATCAACCAGTGGTTCGGCATCAGTTTGATTTTTGTGGGGATCGTCCTGGTCACCGGCTGAACGCTTTTGCGGGAATTCGTTTGCAATGCAAACAACGAATCTCCATAACGAAGTGTCGTCACGAGGATTCGCAATCTTGCCCGCCGCGGTGCCGTCTGTAGCGATGGACTGTCTCGACCGTAATCTTCGCGGCACTCCCTTGCCGAGAAGTCGTGCGGGGATGCGTCACGCGCTCCGGCATCCTGCCGTGCTCGACCTCGCCCGCTCGCCAGAGCTTGTAACAGTTGCGCGGGAAATTCTCGGAAGCGAGACTTTTCCGTTCCGGGCCACGCTCTTCGACAAATCTCCCCATTCGAATTGGCTCGTCGTGTGGCATCAGGATACGGCGCTGCCCCTGCGTGAGCGGCGCGAAACGCCCGAGTGGGGCCCGTGGTCCGTAAAAGCTGGGGTGATTTACGCGCACGCTCCGGCCAGAGCGCTTTGTAGGGTCGTCGCGCTGCGGTTGCATCTGGACGATTCGAATTCGACGAATGGTCCCCTGCGAGTTCTTCCCGGCACGCACACGCTCGGCGTTTTGAGCGACCAGGAAATTCACGATATCAGCAGCCGGATCGCCCCTTTTGATTGCTTGGTTCCACGCGGCGGAGTATTGGTGATGAAACCGCTGATACTGCACGCCTCGTCCAAGTCGCGTTCGGAGGCGTCACGTCGGGTGCTGCATATCGAATACGCAGCTTCGGGCACTGTCGATTCGTCGCTCGAACTTGCGATCAGTTAGCTTATTTCCGCCGATGATTGCGGCCCGCCTGCGCTGTTACACTATTGAATTCCGATGACTCAACGATTCTGCGAAGTCGCGCTGTCGGTGCCGCTGCGTTCGGTATTTACATACGCGGTGCCAGACGCGTTTGATGGCGAGCAGCTGGTGGGCCGGCGCGTGCTGGTGCCGTTTCGCAACCGGCCGATGGTTGGGGTGGTTCTCGCGGAGACCCAGAAACCTCCCGAAGTGAAACGGATTCGGCAGATTGCCGAGCTGCTCGATCCCATTCCTGCGTTCCCGGAGAAACTGATCGAATTGGGCCACTGGATCAGCCGCTATTACCTTGCTCCGGTGGGCGAAGCATTTCGCGCCATGTTGCCGCCTGAAATTGAACTGCGCCACGACCGTGAATATTGGCTCACTCCGATCGGTCGCGCGTATTTGGATGATCTGGGCGGAAGCGAAGAAAAAACCGACGTAGAAGCCGCCGAACTGGATTTTCTGCGACGCTTCACCGACTCCGACTCGACCGAGACCGCGATTCCTTCGGCGCGTCTGAAGCGAATCAAGGGTGGGGAATCGGCTGCCGAAAAAATGGTGCAGCATGGTTACCTCGCGGCGCGCGAGATGGTCGCGGCGACGTAAAGACGCGCCTGCAGAAAATCGTCGCGTGGAAAATGGAAGCCGCTGAGTCGCGCGCGAATGCTGCAGAAGAAAAAGTCCGCGAGGTACTGACGGCGACGCGCGGGCCGATGCCACTGAATTTTCTGCTCGAACAGGCTGGCGTTTCGCGCGCCGCGGTACAGCGGCTCGAAAAAGAGGGATGCCTGCAAACTTGGGAAGAGCCGATCACCGCCGAGGAAGATCCGTGGGACACGGATTTCACTCCTCCCGCGAACGTGCTGAATGCCGAGCAAAAGGCCGCGCTGGAAGAAATCTGGCGTTGGCTGGTCAGCGGAAAATTCGAGGCGGCCCTGCTGCACGGCGTAACCGGAAGCGGAAAAACAGAAGTTTATCTGGGCGCGATCGAGGCGGCGCTCTCGCGCGGGAAAACGGCGATCGTGCTGGTTCCAGAAATTGCTTTGACGCTGTGGGTCGGGCGGCTGGTGCGCGCGCGGTTTGGCGAAAAAGTTGCCGTGCTGCACAGCGGTTTGCCGGACGTGGAACGAGCGCGCGAATGGTGGCGGGTGCGCCGCGGAGAAGCAACAATCGTGGTGGGTACACGTTCGGCCGTTTTTGCGCCGCTCGAGAATCTGGGCTTGGTCATCGTCGACGAGGAGCAGGAGACTAGCTACAAGCAGGAAGAAACGCCTCGGTATCACGGGCGCGATACGGCGGTCTACCGCGCACAGCTAGAAGGCGCAGTGGCGTTACTGGGTTCCGCGACGCCTTCGCTCGAGACCTATCACAACGCCCGTTCCGGAAAATACCATTTGCTGGAATTGTCTTCGCGGGTGGCGAACCGCCCGCTGGCTGACGTGCGCGTAGTGGACTTGCGCGAGGAATTCAAGCGGCAGCACAAGGCCGGGCCGGTTTCGGAATCGCTGCGCGCGGCGATTGCTCTGCGCCTGGAAGAAAAAACGCAGGCGATGGTGCTGATCAACCGCCGCGGATATTCCTGGTCGTCCTTGTGCAGGAGCTGCGGCGCATTCGTGCAGTGCGTAAATTGCAGCATCGCGCTGACCTACCACAAAAACCGCCAGCGTCTGGAATGCCATTATTGCGGCTATTCGATCAAGCCTTCGAAGCAATGCGCGAAGTGCAAGTCGGAATACATGTATTTCGTCGGCGATGGCGCGGAACGCGTAGAGGAATATCTGCGCGAGACCTTCGCCAAGGCCCAGATTGCCCGGCTCGACCGCGATACGGTGCGGACCAAACGCGAATTCCAAAAAGTGCTGGGAAGTTTTGCGAAGGGCGAGGTGGACGTACTGGTTGGCACGCAGATGGTGGCCAAGGGCCACGATTTTCAGCGCGTGACGCTGGTCGGAGTGGTGGCTGCGGATTTGGCGCTGGGACGCCCCGACTTTCGCGCCGCGGAAAAAACATTTCAGTTGCTGACTCAGGTCGCGGGACGCGCCGGACGCGGCGAACTTTCCGGCGAGGTGCTGGTCGAAACGCATTATCCGGAGCATTACGCGATCCAGCATGCGGCCAAACAGGATTACCTTTCGTTCTACGAAAAAGAGGCGCATTTCCGGCGGATGCTGCACTATCCGCCGTTCACCGCGCTGGCCAGCATTCTGGTGCGTGACAGAAAAATCGAGAACGCGATTCGCTGGTCGCGGGCGCTCGGCGGAATATTTCGCGCCATTTGAAAATCAGGGCGTGAAAGTGCTGGGGCCGGCCGCGGCGCCGCTGGCGCGGCTGAAAAAGGAATACCGGTTTCAATTTCTGCTCAAATCGCTGAAGCGGTCGGCGCTGGCGAAAGCTCTTAAGCGGCGCGCTTGGATTTTTGCGAGAAGCGAGGAAATTCCGGAAACAGCGGTGATCGTGGACGTCGACCCGGCCAGCTTGTTCTAGCGGCCGAAGCCAAAACCTACCGCAGCCGGAACCAACATAAAGCACAGCAGAAAAATTCCCAGCGCCACCAGAGCCACCAGCTTTCGTGATGGATCGAGCGGCGTCCAACGGTCGAATAGCGGCGGGTGCGGAAAGCGGAAGGAAAGCAGCAGCAGGCCGATGCCCCAGAATCCCCATCCGGGCCACTCCCGCCAAATCACCGCGATTCCGATCAAGAGAATCGCGACCAGCAGTGAAATCCTTTGATGCCGCTGCGGCGTCAGGCTGTAAAGATATGGCCGCCATCGAGTTGCCAGGAGGGAATCAGGTTCAGCGCCGTGGCCAGCAGCCCGACCCACGCGGCGCGTCCCACCGGCGAAAGCAACAGCGATGGCGGGATCCGCTCCGGGATGGAACAAGCCAATAAATCCGCGCATCAGCGGCGGAATTCCAAAAATGATGGAAGCGTCGGCTCTGGGCGTCTGGAACAATTTTCGAAGTCGCCACGGCGTAAGCCATCAGCGGCACAGCGACCAAAAATCCGGCGATGGGCCCGGCAACGCCGATATCGAAAAGCGCTCGACGCGTGGTGATGGGCGAGCGGATCCGCAGCACGGCCCCCAAGCGTGCCGAACAGCGTCGGAAACGGAATGAAATACGGATAGCTGACTTCGATGCCGTAATATTTGCAGGCGAAAAAAGTGGCCGAACTCATGCGCCAAAAAGAAAGCCAGCAACGAAAACGAAAACGGAATACCCAGCAGCAATAGATGCGGATGCTGCAGCGGCGCCAGCATGGTCGCGAACAGACTGCCGTCGCCGGAGAAAGGTTCGACATTGTTGCGCGTAGGACTGCGCGAATTCCGCGCCCATCACCAGGGTCGAAATCATCGTCAGCAGGAAAAGCAGCGACCGACGGCCACCAAAGCGGACTGCGTCGGAGGGCGGCGGCGGCGGAAGATCAATTACATCTTGGAATTGCGCGTCCAGAACTTCGAGAGGGAAACCGATTTTGGCCGTTGCCGGTACTCATCAGGGTTGGATGCGCTCGCGGGAGTTGCGATTTCGGCGAGGGCCATCGATCGAGCTGTGATGCGAATGACGCGAACGAGGAACTCTGGAAACTTCGCGCTGGATGAAGCAGCGCATGTCTCTACGCCTTGGGTTCCGAAGCTGCGGGAGCGGCAGGCGCTGGCAGCGTCTGCAATTCCTTTCCGGGCTTGAAACGAACGGCTTTACCGGGAGGGATGCTGACCTGCTGGCCGGTGCGCGGGTTGCGGCCGATGCCGGTCTTGCGCGGTTTCACGTTGAAAACGCCGAACCGGCGCAGTTCGATGCGCTCGCCCCGGCCCAGAGCGTTCTTCATGGCTTCGAAAACCGTCTCGACGGCCTGCTCGGCCTTGGTTCGGGTGATGTTGGTTTTCGATACGATGGCGTTGACGATGTCGAGCTTGATCACAAAGTGCCTCCCGCTAGGCGGAAACCTATGCTAGACAGGGGGTTGCAGGTTGTCAAGCCTGACCCCGTGTAATACACTGCCGCGTTCGTAAATGTGCGAAAGCGCCCGACTGAGGGCGCCGCATCCAGCAATTGCCGCACTTGCGGCTGTCCCGTGGAGGAAATCAATGTCGGTGAAGTCTGATAAGTGGATTACCAAGATGGCCAAGGAACACGGCATGATCGAGCCGTTCGAAGGCCGCCAGGTTCGCGACGGAGTCATCAGTTACGGGGTTTCGTCTTACGGTTACGACATGCGTGTGGCTGACGAGTTCAAGATTTTCACGAATGTGAATTCATCAATCGTGGACCCTAAGCATTTCGATCCGAAATCGTTCGTGGAATTTCGAGGCAGCGTTTGCATCGTGCCGCCGAATTCCTTCGCGCTGGCACGGTCGGTGGAATATTTCCGTATCCCCCGCAACTGCCTGACGATCTGCGTGGGGAAGTCGACCTACGCGCGTTGCGGAATTATCGTGAACGTGACGCCGTTCGAGCCCGAGTGGGAAGGTTTCGTAACTCTGGAAATCAGCAACACCACGCCGCTACCCGCGAAGATCTACGCCAACGAAGGCCTGTGCCAGGTCATCTTCTTCGAATCCGACGAGCAGTGCGAAGTCTCCTACAAAGACAAAAAGGGAAAATACCAGTCGCAGCAGGGAATCGTGCTGCCGAAACTGTAACTCGGAGACTTCGCGCGCCGGCGATTTTGAGATTTGCTATTTTTTCGCGACCAGCGGAGATGTTTTTCCCCATCCGCCGGTGAACACGAAAGAATCCAGAGGCTTGCGTTCGCGCGGAGCCAATTCACGCTCGCGGAGTTGATCGGGCAAGGTCGAAGGATCGCCCTCGTAGCCGATCGCGAAGCCTGCGACCGCTTCAAACCCTTCCGGAATCTTGAAAATTTCGCGCGCCTTGTCGGGAACGATTCCGGCCATCTGGTGCACGGAAAGTCCCAGCGCTTCGGCCTGAATCTGCAGGGTAGCCATGGCTTGGCCTACGTCATGAAACGCGTGGCTGTTGGGCTGGCCATTGTGAGCGAATTTCATCTGCGCCACGCTGAGCCCTACGACTGGCGCTGCTTTGGCCCAGCCCTGGTTGAACTCGATGAAAGAATCAAGGACGCGCTGGTAATTCGCGGGATCGTCCTTGCCGGCGACAATGAAGAACCAGGGTTGCGCGTTGTAGGAAGAAGCGGCCCAGCGGGCCGCTTCGAATAGAGCTCGCAGCTTTTCGGGTTCTACCGGGCGATTCTCAAAAGCGCGCGGGCTCCAGCGATGGGTAATTAAGTCATGAATCGGAGTGCTCGTCGATGCCGGCCTCTTCGTTTTTCCCATTTTTTCTCCTCCGAGAATTCCTTTTTTGAATCAGATTACGACGATTTCTTTTGGCCTGTTATGCAAGATCGAACAACAAAACTTCGGACGGCTCTTGCGCCAACACGCGAACTTCCTGTTCCTTGGAGATGGCTGCGCCGTCGCCCTGTTTCAGTTCCACATCGTTCAAGCGCACCGAGCCGCTCGCAACCTGGATCCAGGCATGCCGGCCGGCTTTCAGTTCGTGTTTGGTTTCGTCGTTCTTATCGAGACGCGCGATGAACAGATCGGCGTCCTGATGAATGGTGACCGGCGCCTTCGGGCCGGCGACGTGATGAAACTTCCCACGCAGGTCTTTATCCGGAAAGGAAAGCTGCTCGTACTCCGGTTTCAGGTTCTTCTTGTCCGGAACGATCCAGATTTGCAGCAGATGCGCCGGATCCTTCGGCGACGGATTGAATTCGCTGTGCAGGACACCCGAGCCGGCAGTCATATGTTGCAGTTCGCCGGGCCGAATCACCGCGCCGGTTCCCATGCTGTCGCGATGTTCGAGCGAGCCATCCAGAATCCAGGTCAGGATTTCCATGTCCTTGTGCGGATGCATGCCGAAACCTTTCCCGGGTGCGACGACGTCCTCATTCAGAACCCGCAGCGAACGGAACTGAATATGCTCCGGATCAAAATACTGATCAAAAGAAAAAGTAAAATGCGTATCGAGCCATTCGAGCTTGTTGCGCCCGCGCTCTTCACTTGCTCGGACTTGAATCATGGTCTTTCTCCCTTTTGAAACGTTCCAGGCTGAATGCCTCCGCGCCGTGCCCCAGCTTGCCGGCGATGCGGCGCAATTCTTGCTGCTCGGCGGCGGTGAGTTCGCCCATTATTTTTGCTACGAAGGCGGCATGCTCTGGAAACACCTTGGCGATCAAGCGCGCACCTTTCGGTGTGAGGTGAATCTCGACCATGCGCCGGTCTTTCTTTTGCCGTTCACGACGTACCCAGCCGCGCTTCTCCAGATTGTCGACGACCAGCGTGATGTTCCCCCCGCTGCGTAGCAGCTTCTTGGCGAGGGTGTGCTGGCACATCGGACCCAGGTGGTGCAGCGCTTCCATGACCGCGAACTGGCCTATCGTGATGCCTGCCGATTCGAGCTGCTCGGCCGATTTGGAAAAGACCGAGTCAGTGGCACGAATCAAGTTTATGTAGGCGCTCAGCGCGCGTTCGACGTTTTCACTGCCTGTGTAGTGGGTCGGCATATCGTTTAAGCTCAAATCATTCAAGCTTAAACGATTGGATGGCGCTAATTCCCGAAGGATTCAACAAAGTGGGAAATCAGGGTTTGGCGGTCGGCCGGATTAGTATCTCGCTGATGAAACTCTGGGGAGACTGGGTAACCAGCATGGCCACGGCGTGAGCTATATCCTCTGATTGCAGGATCTTGGAAGGGTCCTTGGTATTCGAATGGCTGAAGTCGGTGGCCACGCTGCCGGGGCAGATGGCGCTCACCCGGATACCATACTGGCGCAGGTCTTCGGCCATGCTCTCAGTCAGGCCCATCAGGCCCCATTTTGAGGCGCAGTAGATGGCCCCGTTCTTGAAGGCATTCTTCCCGGCGAGTGATGAGATGTTGATGATGTGCCCGGTCTTCTGTTCGATCATTCCCGGGGCGACCGCTTTGCTGACCAGAAACACAGACTTTAGATTGGTGTCTAATATCGTGTCCCAAATTTGTTCGGTAGCCTCATAAGCCGGGCCGAACCAGCCGACGCCGGCGTTGTTCACCAGGATGGCGATCGGACCGAGGTTTTTCTGGGTGTACTGGATGAAAGTGGAAATCTGGTCGGGGCGGGTCACGTCGACCGGCGCGGCAAAGACTTTCGGCGCGATGGTCAGCAATTCGTTTTTGGCGGATTCCAGCTTCTGCGGGTCGCGCGCACAAATGCTAAGCATCGCGCCCATCTCGCCTAACTTTCGGGCGATGGCCAGGCCGATGCCGCGGTTGGCTCCGGTGATTACAGCTACTTTTCCGTCCAGGGGTTTTGGGGAAGCCATGCAAGTGACTCCGAGTGTACAAGTGGCGTTCGAGCGAGGCAGCAATTCGCCTCTATCAATCATCATAACATTCGACGCCAAGAGTGGTGCTCGCAGCGCAAGTAGTTTAAAATCAGGCTGCGGAGTTGGATTCACCTTGCGTGAGTTGTTTGCTTTCCCTATAATCCCGTATATTTTTCTTTACTCCCTACAGGGGTTACGGCATCAAGCGTGACCGTCAATCGTGGAAAAACTGGCCCAGGAGGCTCGTAAGAAGATGAAGCAAAAGCGCCCGACTCTAAAGGCAATTCTGATCATCGCACTCGTATTAATCTGCGCGCCCGCCAGGCCGGTTGCCGCCAGTGTCCAGCAGCAAGATGCCAAGCCTACCTACACGATTCCGGAATACAACGCGTTTCAAGCGGCGCGTGCGGAAACTAATCTGCAAAATCGCATCAAGCTTCTCGATGATTTCGTTTCCAAGTTTCCCAGCTCCACGTTGATGACGTACGTTTCGCAGCTGTACATGTCCACGTACGGCGAGTTGAAGGACTATCCCAAGGTAATTGACACCGCCGACAAACTCCTGGCGATGGGTGACAAAATTGATGCGGGCACGCGTTTGCAAGTTCTGCAGACCCGCGTGCAGGCGTTTTCGAGCGCGTTCGATCCGAAAAAGGCGGACGTTCACGACCAGTTAGTGAAAGAACGTGATGCTGCGATGCAGGGTTCGGCCCTGCTGAAGAGCTATCCGAAGCCGGCCAGTTCCACCATGACCGACGAAGTTTTTGCGACTCAGAAAAAGCCCGGCATCGCGTTCTTCGATGCGGCAGCCGGATTTGCCGACCTGCAACTGAAAGATTATCCGGCGGCCATTGACGCGTTCAAACAAGCCCTCGCCAGCGTTCCGGCCGATCCGGTCAACAACTATCGCCTGGGTTTGGCCTACCTCAATACGACTCCGCCGCAATCAATCGACGGATTCTGGTATCTGGCGCGCGCGATCAATTTGAAGGTGCCCGACGCCGACAAAATCAAAGACTATCTGCGCAAAGCCATTTACAACTACGAGCAGCCCGGATGCGACAGCTCGGTCGACGATCAGCTAAGGGAATTGCTGACCCTGGCCGGCACCTCCGGCGACCGTCCCGCCACCTACACGATTCCGGCGGCGGCGGATCTGCAGAAAGTCGCGCAGGCCAGCACGATCCTCACCGTTATTACCGACTTGAGTGCGGGCGGCGATAAGGCCAAGCAAACCTGGCTGGCGATTTGCGGCGCGCAATTTCCCGGCGTCGTAGGAAAAATCATTGAGGTCAAGCCGGGCGACGGTTTCGTGGATTTCCTGGTGGCGACCGGCGCGGACGATGCCACATTGCAAGCTGCGACCACCCCGAATATGGATGTGAAAGTCTGGACGGCAGCACCTCCGGCCGGCGCAGCGGGTGCGGCGCAGAATACCGCGCAACCCGATGTACTTCGTCTGCAAAAGGACGATGGACTGCGTTTCTCCGGCGCGATCGTCAGCTACGATCCGACGCCTTTCCTGCTGCACTGGGATCAGGTGAAGGTCGACCCGACCATCATTCCCGAAAAGGCTGAAGCCGGTAAGCCGCACAAGAAAGTACCAGCCAAGCAGTAAGCCTTTGGGTTGAAATTAGAATGGCCGTCCTCTTCGGAGGACGGCCATTTTTTTGCTCTAGAGAGATCGTTGGTTCGGCGACGCCTGCATCGTTAGATGGGGAGCGGCGCCGCTCAGCGTCGCCGGCGCCCTACGTGATCGAGTTTGTATTCCCCGATTTTGCGGCTCAGCGTGTTGCGGTGCATGCCCAGCACTTTTGCGGCGCGCGACTGGTTTCCATTTAATTTCTCCAGAACGCGGCGGATGAATTTCTTCTCAAATTCCGTCACGGCCTCGTCCAGCAAAATTCCGCGCTCGACCATGAACCCGACCAACGATTCCAATTGATCTTTCACGTTTGCGCGCTCCACGCGTTTTCGGGGGAGAAAGGGCCGGCGACGGCTGTCGCTTTACGGATTTGCCAGGACGATGCGGCGTAAGATACCCGCATCGCCTCGAAATTTCCAGTCGAGAATTTTTCGCGGGCTTGATTCGCGCGCCTTGATTCGCCTGCGACCGTTGCTAGTCGAGCGGATGGCCCGTGACTTTTTCGTAGGCTTCGCGATACTTCGCCGTGGGTGGCTTTGACCACGTCTTCCGGCAAGTGCTGGGCCCGGCGGCTGCTTGTTCCAACCGATGCGCTCCAGGTAATCGCGAACATATTGCTTGTCGAAGGATGGCTGCGCTTTCCCTGCGACGTATTGATCCGCCGGCCAGAAACGTGACGAATCCGGCGTCAGCGCTTCGTCAATCCAGATCAGTTCATCGCCGATCAGGCCGAATTCAAATTTGGTGTCGGCGATGATGATCCCGCGCTTGGCGGCGCGTTCGGATGCTTCGCGGTAGATCCGCAGACTGGTGTCGCGAATTTTTTCAGCTAGCGGCCGGCCGAGTTGACCGACGGTCTCTTCGAAAGAAATATTTTCGTCGTGCCCGGTCGTAGCCTTGGTCGAAGGCGTAAAGATGGCCTCGGGCAGCTTGTCCGATTCGCGAAGGCCCTGCGGCAGCGAAATCCCGCAGATCGCTCCGGTCTTCTGATAATCCTTCCAGCCGGAGCCAGAAATATAGCCGCGGACCACACATTCGACTGGCAGCGGTTCGGTCTTGCGCACCAGCATCGCGCGGCCTTGCAGCGAAGCTGCGTAGGGTGCCAGCACGCCGCCGAAGTCCGTGCCAGAGATCACGTGATTGGGCACAAGGTGCGCGAGGGTGTCAAACCAGAAAAAAGAAATCTGGGTGAGAACTTTGCCCTTGTCCGGTATCGGCGTGGGCAGCACTACGTCGAACGCGGACAGGCGGTCGGTGGCGACGATCAGCAGCTTGTCGCCGAGTTCATAAATGTCGCGGACCTTGCCTCGGCCGCGCAATTTGAGTCCGGGAAAATCGGTTTGTGAGATTACGGTTGTCATTTGGGGGGAAGCCACGGAATTATTCCTCGATTTATTTCTACCTGAAAGAGAGACGGTATTCTAGCGCCGCGAGGTAGGTTGTCAACCCTCTGTGGAAAAAAAAGCGGCTGCCGTGGAGGCAGCCGCTTGGCCATGATCTGATTGGAGAACTCAGGCGACTTCGATTTTCTTACGCCGCGTTGCTGGCGGCCTTGGGCGCGGCCATGGCCTGCTCCTCTTCCCATTTCACCGAGACCAGCTTGGAAACGCCGGGCTCCTGCATAGTCACGCCATAGAGAACTGAGCCCATCTCCATCGTCTTGCGATTGTGGGTCACCACAATGAACTGGGTTTGCGCGCACATGTCCGCCAGCATGCGGTTGAAGCGGCCCACGTTCGCTTCGTCCAGCGGCGCGTCCACTTCGTCCAGGATGCAGAACGGGCTCGGGGAATATTTGAACACTGCGATGAGCAACGCCAGCGCGGTAAGCGCCTTTTCGCCGCCGGAAAGCAGCAGGATATTCTGCAAGCGCTTTCCCGGTGGCTGCACCACGATATCGATGCCCATCTCGCCGGAGCTATCCGGCTCTCCCAGGCGCATTTCGCCGTGGCCTCCGCCGAAGAGCGACTGGAAGGCGATGGTGAAGTGCGTGTTGATGAAATTAAAGGCTTCTTCGAATTTCTGTTTGGAAACGGTATCGAGCTCGTTGATGGTCAGCTGCGTATTTTGTATCGAAGTGACCAGATCATCGCGTTCGCGGCGCAGGAACGTGTCGCGCTCCTCGCATTCCTTGAATTCTTCGAGCGCCATCATATTCACCGGGCCCATGGCATCCACGCGAGCCTTCATTTCGTTGTAGGCGGTTTCCGCGGCAATCAGCTCTTCGCCGACCAGCAACTGGCTCTGCAGCGCGATCAGCTCTTCGGGCTGGGCGTTCAGTTCGGTGATGCAGGTCTGGCGCAAATAATCTCGGTCGGCGTCATTGCGGGCCTTTTCGATCTGGTGCTGGCCGCGGGCGGCGCGCAATTCTTCCAGCGAAGCGCGTTTGCCGCGCAGGTCTTCATCGAGATGCGCAGTGCGCGAACGGGCGATTTCCCATTCCGCATCGAGCGCGGCTTTATTTTCTTCCAGGCGCGACTTCTCCTTGCGCAGCTCTTCAGCCTGCACCGACAGTTGCGCGCAGGAGTTTTCCAGGCCGCTGAGTTCTCCGGCCATTCCGAAGTGTTGCTCCTTCAACGAAAGCGTGCGTTCGGAAGCCAGTCCGATTTCTTCAATCAAATGTTTTTCGGCCGCTTCGGCGCTGGTCAATCGTTCCGACATCATGGCTAATTCTTCGCGCCGCGCGACCACGTTTTCCTGCATGGCCTGGAAATCATTGCGCAGCCGTACCAGTGTCGCGACCGCAGCCACGCTTTCGGTTTCTGCCGCTTCGCGAGAACGCAGCGCTTCGGAGTGGTCCATACGCGCTTTCTCCGCGCGGTGCCGCGCGGCTTCGGCCTGGGCACGCAGGCGCGAAATTTCTTCGCGCTCAGAGGAAAATTGCGCTTCAATGCGGCGCAGTTCGGCGCCCGCCTGATCGCGCTGGTGCGTCGCGGCGACTAGCGCCTTCTCCGCTTCCATCTGTTGCGCAATGGCCATGGTCACATGCTGCTCGCCGGCTGCGATTTCGCCCTCGATGTAGGTCATCTGGACCTGCATGGCGTTTGCGGCTTCTTCCAGCTTCGCCGCTTCCGATTCGTGCTGACGCAGTTCGCGCTTCAGCGCCAAAGGACCGGCCTCGCCCGCGCGGCCGCCGGAAACCATGCGCCCGTGATAGCAGGTGCCTTCGGGCGTCAAAAAATAGCTGTGCGGATTTTCGCTGGCCATCGATTCGGCGACGGCCGAGGATTCGACCACGTACGCTGTGCGCAAGCGAGTGAGAAAATGTTTTGCTGCCGGGCCCAGCGGGTCGCGGAAATCGACCAGGCGATCCAAGCGGCCGAGCACGCCGGGAGCAAGCGGCAGGGAACCTTCCGCTTCGGGCGCGGGCAAATTCAATTTATTCAGCGAATCGACGAAGAAGGTGGCGCGGCCGCCCATTTCGTCGCGCAGCAACGAAATCCCGGCGCGAGCGTGGTCAAACGATTCGACCACTACGTATTCCAGTTCATCGCGCAGGAACTGCTCGATGGCTCCTTCGTATTTTTCCTGAACTTCGGCATAGTCCGCGAGCAAGCCCACCGCGCGGAAGCCAGACGAAGAATTCTCTGATCCGCCTTCATGCGTGGTGTTGAAAAGCTTTTGCACGGCATCGGCGGTGTAGGCACGCTCGCTCAGAATCTGTTCGATCGAGGCGTGGCGGGCGCGTTCGGCGGAGAGATTTTCACGCAGGCGTTCGAGTTGCTGCCCGGTTTCCTGCTGCCCGCGGCGCAATTCCACCATGCGCGCCTGCGCACCGCGCACCGCAATTCCATCTTGCTCTGCTGCGCTTGCCGACTGGGTGAACGTCGCTTCGGCCGCAGATACCCGCTCGGTCAACGCTGAGACTTCGGTTTCGATCGATTGCAGCGCAGCCATGCGCTGTTCTTCGGCCGCAGTGTGTCGCGCAGCGGCTTCATCGGCCTGCTGCGATTCGGCTTGCTGCCGCGCCGATTCTTCCACCAGACGCTCGGAAATCGCACGCAGCTGGGCAATACGCGTTTCCAAATCCTGTTGTGCGGCCACGCTGGTCGAGGCGTGCTCGGTAGTCTCGCGCAATCCCGCTTCAAGCGAGGTAGTCTGTTCGCGTAGCGCCATGACCGCTTCGCGGTGCGCATTCATGCGCGCGGACAGGTCGGTCAGCTGCCGTTCCGCGATTTCAATTTCCACAGAGAGTCGCGCGGAACGCGACTGAATCTGCGCCGCTTGCTCGCGGTTGAACGTAATCCGGTTTTCAGCACGGTCCAGATCGAGCGCGGTCTGGCCCAGCAGGTTTTGAGTCTGGCGAAGTTCGGCGTCCAGTTCATAGCTGCGCACGTTCAGCCGCTCTTGCTCGGATTCCAGTGCGTGCAGAGTAGCGGCTTCGCGGCCTTCGGCCAAATCCATTTCGCGCAGTAGAGTTTCGATCCGCGCCGCTTCGATATCGAGATGTTCAGCCTTGCTCGCCAGCATGCTGCGCAGCAGTTCGCGCATCTGCTCCCGCAATTCAGCGTAACGGCGAGCCTTCGAAGCCTGACGCTTCAATGACGCGAGTTGCTTTTCCACCTCAACCAGAATGTCGTGAACTCGCGAGAGGTTGACCTTGGAAGCTTCCAGCTTCGCTTCCGCCAGCCGCCGCTTGGTCTTGTACATGGTGATGCCCGCGGCTTCTTCGATAATCGCCCGGCGATCCATCGGTTTCGAATTCAGAATCTGCCCGATGCGGCCCTGTTCGATGATCGCGTAGCTGTCCGGACCCAGACCCATGCCCATGAAGAGTTCCTGCACGTCTCGTAGGCGCGCCACGCGGCCGTTAATCAGGTATTCGCTCTGCCCGGAACGATACAGGCGGCGTCCCACCACGATCTCTCCAGGTTTCAAAGCGATGGCCGGCTTCTCGGAGCCTCGCTTCTTGAACCGTTTGCCTTTTTCTTCCGCAGGCGCTGCCGGTTCTTCCAAATCGATCGTCGTTTCCAATCGGTGCGTCGATCCGTCCGTCATTTCCACGAAACCGTCGACGATTTCCGTGCCCAGCTCGGGGGCATCGGCCACGATCATGGGCCCGCCACCCTCGGGAAATTCCGACAATTGGAGGATTTCCTCAGGAGCTTCGGGCGCGTCCATGACCTTAGCCATCGCGTCAGTTAGGTCGGGATCGATCAAAGTGAGGGTGACTTCCGAGATCCCCATCGGCGGGCGTTTGGCCGTGCCGTTGAAGATGCAGTCAGACATGCGCTCCGCTCGCAGCACTTTGTGGCTCTGCTCGCCCAGGACCCAGGAGATCGCGTCTACCACGTTCGATTTTCCGCAGCCGTTCGGGCCCACAATGCAGGTAATGCCCGTGCCGCTAAACGTGATCGGCGTCTTCTCGCAGAACGACTTAAAGCCCAATAACTCGACCTTGCGCAGTTTTAGCACCAGATTCCTCGCACACTTCGCTTTCTTCGCCAATGCGGCTGAAGAAGGCTCAATTTATCGATCTAACGTCGGAGGTACTTCGAGACAAAAACTCTGGAGGGACGAGAATATTCAATAGCCCTTCCGTCTGGCGCAATAGGACGGCGTGACGCACAAGAAAATAGCACGGGCTATGGGCGGTGTAAAGGGCGCTTTTGCGCTTTTTCTACAATCTGTGGGGGCGGGGGGCGAATCGCATCCCGCAGGCGGTACGTGGATTGCCAAGAAGGGAACTGCCGGAAATACGCAATTCGTCCGACCATTCCAACGCTCGGCGAACTCCGCGACTTCGCCGCGGTATCGCCGGTTATCAACTCGAGATTTCAAAGGTAAATCCCTGTTCCACATTGACTTGCCGAAACGCTCAGCCTAGGATGCGCAGCAAGGAGATCGGATTGTCGCCCGATACCGCTGACCGTCCCGGTCGAATTGCGTTCACGTTCCTGCTGCTGGGCCTGATACTTTTACTTTCGTACGCGAGCCTTCGCCCGCCTGCTCCCAAGCCGGCCTCCGCTCCACCGCAGGAATTTTCAGCCGAACGCGCCCGCGATATTTTGAATCGTCTGGTCGGCGATGGGGTGCCGCACCCCACCGGCAGCGCCCACGATGAAGTGGTGCGCGGGCGAGTGATGAACGAATTCACTCGCCTGGGCTATACTCCCCAAATCCAATCCGGATTTTCCTGCGACGAATACGGCACCTGCGCGACGGTTCAAAACGTGGTCGCGCGTCTCGATGGAACCGAGCCGGGTCCGGCCGTGCTGCTGACTGCGCACTACGATTCCGTCCCGGCCGGTCCAGGCGCTTCGGACGATGGCATGGGCGCGGCCAGCGTTCTGGAAATCGCGCGGGCCTGCAAGTCTCTCCCCACGCCGAAGAATTCGATTATTTTTCTGATCGATGACGGAGAAGAGGCCGGGCTACTCGGCGCGCGCGTCTTCGTCGATCAGCATCCCTGGGCCAAAGATGTGCGCGCGGACGTGAACATCGACAATCGTGGCACGTCCGGCCCGAGCCTGATGTACGAAACCGGCGACGCGAATAGCTGGGCCGTACGCCAGTACACCCGCAACGCCTCGCGCCCCGCAACCAATTCGCTTCTCTATTTCGCTTACAAAAATCTCCCTGCGGACACGGACTTCACGGTCTTCAAACAAGCGGGTTATCAGGGCGTGAATTTTGCCGCCGTGGGCGATGTGGTGCAGTACCACACGCCGCTCGACAATTTTGGCAACGCGAATTCCGCCACGCTGCAGCATCACGGAGACAATGCCCTCGCTGCAGTGCGCGCTTTCGCCGAAACGCAAATCGCGAATCCTCCGAAAAGCTCGTCCGCGTACTTCGATCTTTTCCAGCGCTGGACGGTTTCCTGGCCGGCGCGCGCCAGCCTGCAGATCGCGATGGCTTCCGCTTTCCTGCTGTTCCTCGAAATCGTTTGGCTTATGTACAAAAAAAGTTTGATGCTTTCGGCGTGGCTGCGGGGCTGCCTTTTCTGGGTGCTCACGATCGGCGTCACCGGCCTCCTCGCCTGGATACTGCAGTCCGTGTTGCGCAAGCTGGGAGCCGAGCCCGCCGACTGGGTCGCGCATCCGCTGGCGATTCAAGTGGCGTTCTGGTCCCTCGCAGTAGCCATGGTCTGCGTTTTTTCTGTCCGGTTCGCGCGTCGGTCCGGTGCGCTCGGACTTTGGTCGGGTGTGTGGACCTGTTGGGCGGTTTCCGGAATTTTGTTGGCTTCGCGCGTGCCCACGGTCAGCTATATTTTTCAGGTCGCGACGGTGGTCGCTTCGCTCGGCGCTCTCTTCTTTGTTTTTCGACGCGAGAGTTCCAAGCACCCCGGATTTGCGTTGGCATCCATGTTGCCGGTCGCCGCGATTGCTGCCGTCGCGTTTGGCACCGTTCTGATGCTCTATCCGGGCTTCGGCAATCCGATTTTGCCGGTGGTTGCGATCCTGCTCGCTTTCCTGCTGACGCCCATAGCGCCGCTGTGCGGTGATTTGCGCGATAGCCAGGGCTTTTCGCGCCTGGCCTTGCCCAGCCTCGCCATCGCGCTGACGCTCGGCGCCGCGTTTATGGCCGTGGTAGTTCCGGCGTTTTCAGCGAAATCGCCTGAACACGTGAATTTCGAATATGTCCAGGATAGCGACACGGGAAAGTCGCAGTGGCTCACGTACCCCGCTTCGGGAAAGCTGCCCGAACCGATCCGCCTGGCAACGAACGCCGTCCGCCAGAACGCCGGCCCGTATCCCTGGATCCCGGAAACGGCCTACGTGACCAACGCGCCGCACCTGGACTTACCGCCGCCAACATTTACGATTTTGGAATCTAGCGAAATGCCGGGGAAGAGGCAGTACCGCACGTTGCTGCGCTCGGAGCGCGGAGCGCCGCGCGCTTTGGTCTACTTCCCGCCGGATTCCGGAGTGGATGCGGTGCAGGTCGAAGGGCAAGCGGTTTTACCTGAGTCGGACAACATCAGGCGAGAGCTGAACGGCTGGTTCGTCTATTCGTGCGAAACGATTCCGGCGAAGGGAATCGAGATTCGTTTTACGCTGCCAGCCGGAAAAGCGGTAAAGGTGGACGCGGTGGACACTTCGTTCACACTGCCGCTCGAAGGAATGTTCCTGCTGAAGTCCCGGCCGTTTCCGGCCACTCCGTATGCCGACGGCGACCGCACCGTCGTTGTCCGTCACGTAGAATTGCTGCCTTAGCACTGCGTGACAGGCGGCCTTACCTGACGCGGCAACGTTTTTTAATTCTTAGGGCTTGGCGGAACTGTGACCAACTTTCCGGTCGCGTCTCTATCGACCACAACTCCCGGTTTTACCGGATGTGCAGCCTTGGCCTGCTGTGCTTTGCGCGCCGCGTCGGCCAGGGATGGCTGGCGTTGCTTTTGCGCGGCATTCCCTTGGGTCACCGCGTCATCGTAGTTTGCGAAGGTGGATGGGACGTAAGGATCCGGGTTCGTTCCTTCGACATTCCTATACGACGGCTGACCGGAAACGGAATTTGCATTCGTCGTGCTGGCCGTCGAATTGATCCCCGAGGAACTGCTAATCGATCCTCCACTATTCAGCGATGAACTATTGCCGATCGAACCGGTGGAGCTCAGGATGTCGGCTTGCGCATGCGCTGAGCCCACGCCAATGAAAAGCAGCAACCCCGCGAAAACTAGAATTTTCATTTGAATCCCCATGTGCGCCACGCCACCGAATCCCGGCAGCAGCCCCCAGCAGCTGAGCGTAGAGTAGCGCAGCCCTTCAAAATGGAAATGGTACATATCGATTGGACGTACTGGAACTGCTCCGGCTGCGCGGCCCGCGTTGGCCATCTTCGAACCAAACGATACCCCTTCTCCTTTTGTTTGCGTTTGCCTCTCCGTGTTGGCGTTTCCTCACCGACCCGCCAGACTGCCGTTTGCCGCAAGCTATGCTCTCAGCTAGAATTAGCTTCCTTTTGCGCGCAGCAAAACGTCGTTTGACACATGACTGACATACGTTTTCATAACACGCTGTCCAATCGCCAGGAGGCCCTCGCTCCGATTCATCCGGGCGAGGTACGCATCTACACTTGCGGCCCCACGGTCTACGACTTCGCCCACATCGGCAATTTCCGCACCTTCGTCTTTCAGGATATTTTGCGGCGCTTCCTGCTTTCCCGCGGTTTGCGTGTGCTGCAGGTCATGAACCTGACCGACGTCGACGACCGCATCATCCAGAAAGCGGCCGAGGCCGGGACCTCGATCCGCGATTACACCGAGAAATACATCGAGGCATTTCTGCAGGATATGGCCGCGCTGAACCTGCAATCGCCCGAAGAAATCGTGCGCGCTACCGACCACGTCGAAGACATGGTCGACCTGATTGAGCGCCTGCAGAAAAAAGGCCTGACCTACGAGAGTGAAGGTTCCATTTACTATCGAATTGCGAAATTTCCGGAATACGGAAAGCTTTCCAAAATCGACGTCGGAGGCATGAAGGCCGGCGCGCGCGTCGATAACGACCGTTACGAAAAAGACGACGCCCGCGATTTCGCGCTATGGAAGGCTCCCAAGTCAGGCGAGCATTTCTGGGAAACGCGCATCGGTCCCGGCCGCCCGGGTTGGCACATCGAATGTTCAGCCATGGCCATGAAATATCTGGGCGAAACGCTGGACATTCACACCGGCGGCGTCGACCTGACCTTCCCGCATCACGAAAACGAAATCGCGCAAAGCGAAGCCGCGACCGGCCATCCATTCGCGAAAATGTGGATGCACGCCGAGCACCTGATCATCGATGGCGAAAAAATGTCCAAGTCGCTCGGCAATTTCTTCACCTTGCGCGATCTCTTCACCAAAGGACAAAAGCCTTCGGCCATTCGTTACCTGTTGTTCTCCGTCCCATACCGTCGGCAGCTGAATTTCACCGGGGACAGCCTGCAGCAGGCTGAAAGTTCCGTGGAACGTCTGCGCAATTTTCTCACCCGCCTGAAGACGGAACGTGTCGGAGCCGGATCGAATCCGAAGATGGAAGAATTGGCGCGGAAGGCCGAAGCAGATTTCGACGCGGGCTTGGCCGACGATTTGAATACCGCGCTGTCCCTCGCTGCAGTTTTCGATCTGGTTCGGGAAGCCAACACCGCCATGGACCGCGGAGAATTTTTGCAGCAGGATGCGCCGCGCATCGTCGCAGCCATGGAAAAATTCGACGCCATACTTGCCATTTTGAATGATGACGACGCCGAGAAACTCGCCAAGGTCGGATTCGTGCCCGAACAGCCCCGGCTGCCCGCCGAGGATATCGAGGCCCTGATCGAACAGCGCAATGCCGCAAAAAAGCGCCGCGATTTCAAGAAATCCGACGAAATCCGCAAACAACTCGCGGATTCTGGTATAATTCTTGAAGATTCGAAAGACGGCACGGTTCGCTGGAAGTACAAATGACCATTTCACCCAAACACGAAATGTCTCTGCACAACCAGCCCTCCCATCAGCGTCCTAACCTCTACGGCGTAGACTAAGTCCTTCCTCCACAGTTTGATGCAGTCGCTCGCATTCCGGCGGAAACCGGTTCATGCGTTCAGGTCAAATTCCATTCGAGGGAGGATTCTATGCAAGTCGTTGAAAAAAAAGTTGATGTAGCGGTGGCCGCCAATCTGCCTCACCTGATTACGCCCCTGCCCGGTCCCAGAGCAAAGGCGCTCGTCGAACATGACCACGCCGTCTTGTCGCCGTCCTATACGCGCGATTATCCGCTGGTGGCCAAGAAAGGCTACGGCGCGATGGTTGAAGACGTCGATGGAAATCGTTTCCTCGACTTCGCGGCCGGCATCGCCGTGGTTTCGACCGGCCATTGCCATCCGACTGTCGTTCGCGCCATCCAGAAGCAAGCCGCCGAATTGATCCACATGTCCGGCACCGATTTTTACTATCCCAATCTGGTCGAACTCGCTCAAAAGCTCGCGTCCATCGCACCGGGCGCCGAAGCTAAGCGCGTCTATTTCGGAAACTCCGGCGCCGAAGGCACCGAAGCCGCGATCAAGCTCGCGCGGTATCACACCAAGCGCGACAAGATGATCGCGTTCTATTCCAGCTTCCACGGCCGCACCATGGGCGCACTGTCCATGACCGCCAGCCGTGCGGTCCAGCGCAAGGGTTTTGGCTCGCTGCTCGGCGGTGTTTTCCATGCTCATTACCCGAACACTTACCGTGGAACCTTCGGAAATAATCCCGAGCACGCCTCGGCCGACGCCCTCGATTACATCGAGAATATTCTGTTCAAGCGCATCGTCGACCCCGAAGATGTGGCCGGAATTATCGTCGAACCGATCCAGGGCGAAGGCGGTTACCTCCCGGCTCCTGCGGACTTCTTGATTGCACTGCAGGCCATCTGCCGCCGCCACGGCATCATGCTCATCGCCGACGAAGTCCAGTCCGGCATGGGCCGCACCGGAAAATGGTGGGCAGGTGATCACGCCGGTCTCGAACCGGACATCATCTCTACCGCGAAGGGCATCGCCTCCGGCATGCCTCTCAGCGCCATAATTTCCCGCGCCAGCGTAATGAATTGGAAACCCGGCGCGCACGCTTCCACCTTCGGCGGCAATCCCGTCGCTATCGCCGCTTCGCTCGCCACCATCGATTTGCTCGAGCACCAGTACATGAGCAACGCCACCGAAATGGGCAACCTGATCTTCAAGCTCACCGCCGACTGGCGCGAACGCCACAAGATGGTCGGCGACATTCGCGGCAAGGGCTTGATGGTCGGCATTGAAATCGTCCGCGACCAGAAGACCAAAGAACGCGCGCCCGACCTGCGCAACCGCATTGTGGAGATGGCCTTCCACAAGGGCTTGCTCATCCTTGGCGCCGGTGAAAATGCTCTGCGTTTGGCTCCGCCGCTGATGATCGACGAGGACCAGGCCGAATTCGCCGTGCGTACGCTCGATGCCTGCCTCACTGAGGTCGAACGCTCGCTCTAACCTCTACAGTGGAGCTAAAACGGGGCGCCCGACTTGAATCGGGCGCCCCGTTGTTTTTTACGCGGTCCGACATTTTCCTTGCGGTGCGGTATACTCCGTATCCAAAAGTTAACTTTTCACAATTACCCCATGACTTCGAAGCTTGAAAATTTCCTCACCTCCAACGCGCGAACCCAAAAGGTGATTCGCGCCGGCGAAATCGCCCAGCTTCACGTTTTCATCCAAACCATCCTCGATGCACCGCGGTATGTTGACGACCGCCGCCTGCTGAAATCCGGCTACCGCGTTTATTCCCAGGCCGATGAAGACGGCATCCTGCATGAAATATTCAAACGCATCGGAGAAGGGAATCGCACTTTCCTAGAATTGGGTGTCGGCAACGGCCTCGAAAACAACACGCTGTTCCTGCTGGTTCAAGGATGGAGCGGAATCTGGCTGGAAGGCTCGGAGCGGAAAGTAGCCGCGGCCAAAAAAAATCTCTCGTCGTTGATCGACGCTCGCCGCCTGGAGATTCACCAGCAGTTCATCACCGCGGCGGCCATCGACAAGAAAATCATGAGCATTGCCAGCAATCGGGAGATCGATCTGCTGTCCATCGATCTCGATGGCAACGACTACTACATTCTCGAAGCGATCAGATCCATTTCGCCCCGCGTGATCGTGGCCGAATACAATTCGAAGTTTCCCGCGGATGTTCCCTGGGTGATCGAATACAACGAGTCGCATCGTTGGGATGCTACCGACTATTTCGGCGCGTCTTTGAAGTCGCTGGAAACGCTGCTCGCGGGAAAGGGCTACGCGCTGGTTGGCTGCAATATTCTGGGCACAAATGCATTTTTCGTCCGCAGGGATCTGGCCGCCGAAAACCGTTTCTGCGCCCCCTTCACTTCCGAGAATCACTACGAGCCGTCGCGCTATTTCCTGCTGCCCGCCTATCACGCCGGCTATCCCGTGCATTTTGGCCCGTTCCTCGCCAAGCGAATCCCGTGATTTTTCGGCCGCGATTGGCGTTGGTGCAAATAAGCCAAATGAATCAATGGTTCCGCGCTAGAATTTCACGCCGGAGGGCGATCTGCCGCGCATTCTTGACGTAGGTTGTGGTCCCAACAAATACCCCGGGTCGATCGGCATCGACATGAATGCTTCGACCAGCGCCGATGTGATTTGCCATCTCGACCGCGGCCGCCTCCCGTTTCGCGACGGTTCCTTCGACCAGGTGCGCGGCGAGCATCTGATCGAACACGTCGGCGATATCATCGCCACCATGGAAGAGTTTCATCGTGTCGCCAAACCCGGAGGCACGATTTATCTCCTCACGCCGCACTATACCGACGTCAATTCCTTCAGCGATCCGACCCATCGCTGGCACCTGAACACCTACTCGTTCAATTATTTTTTCCCTGGTGGAGTTCACGGCCGCGACATGTGGTACACCAAGGTGCGCATGCGTCCGCTGCGAATTCACGTTAAGTTGCTGCGCATCTGGCGCTTCCTTGGTTTTGAGTTTTTGGTGAACCACAGCCGCACCTTCCGGCGTTTTTGGGAGCAATATCTAAGCTTCGTGGTCCGCGGCAAAATCATCGAGTTCACTCTCGAGGTAATCAAGTAAGTCTGGAAATTGTGACTACCGAATCTTCAGCTCCGGAAAAGACGTGGCTTGACGCCATACGCCGCGACTGGGACACCCGCGCGCGCGAAAATCCGCGGGCCTACATCAACTGGCCGGACGTGGCCAACGAAGAGAACGCCTTCTTCGCATCTGGCCAAGTCGATTACCAGCGCTACGTAACTCCGTTCCTCAAGAAAATGAATTTCGATCCTCACGAAAAAGTTGCCCTCGAAATCGGATGCGGCATCGGACGCATCGCCAAATGGATGTCCCAGGAGTTTGCAGAATATATCGGTGTAGATGTCTCCCCCGAAATGATTCGCCAGGCCACCTTCTTCCAGTTTCCGCGAACTTCGTTCCGCGCGGTTTCGGGCGGAGATCTCGAAGGTATCCCCGACCGCAGTGTGGATTTCGTCTGGTCCTTCGCGGTGTTTCAACATGTCCCGGACAAGCGCGCGATTTTCAATTATTTCAAGGAAGCGGCGCGCGTCCTGCGTCCCGGCGGAATTTTTCGTCTGCACATGAAAGGCTTGTTGACCCTGCCGCTGGGTCGCTACGTGGTCGAAGCCGGATTTCCGGGCCTAAACCGACTCGGCAAAACTCCGCGCTTCGGAATTCCGTTCGTTCGATTGCGCTACCTTGATACCTGGCAGGGCCGTTCGATTCGCCCCGGTGAAGCGATTGCCCAACTGGAGTCCTTGGGACTCGAGATTCTCGACACCGACGGCGAATGGACCACGATGATGTGGATGGGCGGCCGAAAAAAGTAACGGGCAGGAGTAACTGCGATGTTCGCGCGCCTCATTTTTGCCATCGTAAATTTCAACGCTCGCAAGGGTCTCAACGCGTCGGTTGACGCAGACCCGGAAAACGAAGGCCCGGCGAAGCAGCGCGCCCTGCGCACCGGAGTTCGCGGCGAAACCTACGCCTACTGGTATCTTCGCCGTCACGGCTACGTTCTGGTCGCCCGCAATTTCACTTCGCCGGGGTTGAAGGGCGAGATCGATATGGTCGGATACGATGGCTCGGTCCTGGCTTTCGTCGAAGTAAAGACTCGCACTCGCGACTCGGCGACTGCGAAGACTCCCGAGACTCTACAGGCCACGCCCGAATCCGCCGTGAACACCGACAAGCGCCGGAATATTTCGCGCGTGGCCCGGCAATTTTTACGCGCTCGTCACATCGAAACTGCAGAGTGTCGCTTCGATGTGTTGGCCATCGAAACGCGAACCGGCGAAAAGCCTCTCGTACGGCTGCACAAGGGCGCGTTCAACGCCGGCGAGTACCGCCCGCCCCAGTACTAGAACGATCTGGAATTTGCAGTGCTTCAGGACATCTGGCGTTCCGTCAATCGTAGTAGAATCCGAGTTTCGAATCCAAGCTTCCAGTGCCCATGGCGCTACACGGAGATGTAAGAGTTGCCTGAGCTTCGCAAAGATCCCATCACCGGCCGTTGGGTCATCATCTCCACCGATCGCGCCAACCGCCCGATGGATTTCGTGCGCGAGAGCGTCAAGATCAAAGGCTCGCCGCATTGTCCTTTTTGTCCCGGCAGCGAAGGCAAAACGCCTTCCGAAGTTCTAGCCTACGGGCGCAATGGCAGCGGCAAAGACACCCCCGGTTGGTCGCTCCGCGTAGTCCCCAACAAATTCCCCGCGCTTGGCATCGAAGGCGGCCTCGACCGCCAGGGCGAAGGGCTTTTCGACCGCATGAATGGCGTCGGCGCACATGAAGTGATCATTGAAACGCCGGACCATAACCTAACGCTCGCCACCATCAGCGAAAAAGGCGCGGAAGAAATCTTCTGGGCCTATCGCGACCGCATGCTCGACCTGAAAAACGACCGCCGCTTCCGTTACATCCTGGTTTACAAAAATCACGGCGAACCGGCCGGCGCTACGCTCGAACACACCCATTCGCAATTGATCGCTTTGCCCATCGTGCCCAAACAGGTCCGCGAAGAAGTGGACAGTGCCAAGCGCTACTACAACGAAAAAGAACGCTGCATTTTTTGCGACATGATCCGCCAGGAAATGGAAACCAAATCGCGCATGGTCCTGGAAAACGATCATTTCATCGCGCTCGAGCCCTACGCCCCGCGTTTTCCATTCGAGACCTGGATTCTTCCGCGCCAGCACAGTTCCGCGTTCGAGAATATGCCGACGCCGTATTACAAAAGCCTGGCGCGGATCATGCGGGATTTTCTGGCCAGACTCGATGCGGTTTTGGCTTTGCCGTCCTACAACTTTGTCATCCACACTTCGCCGATCGGCGAAGAAATAAATGATCACTACCACTGGCACATCGAAATGATGCCGAAGCTGACCAAAGTCGCGGGATTCGAGTGGGGAACTGGCTTTTACATCAACCCTACGCCGCCCGAAGAAGCTGCGCGTTTCCTGCGTGAAGCGCAATAGCGAAGGTCATTCGACGAGTTACCGGTCACGCCTCGCCCAGTACCGGCCGCTCTAACTCTTCAGATACCACGGGACGTTGACCAAAATAATCCGCTGGTTCCCGCGCAAGAGCAGCAACGCCTTCAGCAGTTCCGCGCGGTTGTTCTCCAGAAAGTAATGCCACCAGTGATGTTCGATCATTTCCGGAATCATCACCGCGATGCGCCGCGTCGGATTCGCCTGCTGTATTTCCAGCACGTGATTCACGATCGGCGTAATCACCAGGCGGAACGGCGAATCGAGCATTGTGAGTTTTGGCTCGGGTAATCCGGCACTACGAGCGGGCGTAGTCACATATTTCTTCCACTGCTCCGAGATATCGTACTTCTCGCCTTCCGCGCGCACGTGCACCGCTTCTACTTCCTGCGACATGCTGTAGGCCACCTGCAGCGCCTTGTTCGTCAGCTTGCCCCAGTATTGCACCGGCATGATCACGATCGGCGGGTGCAATCCGGCCACGTCGAATGGATCGGTGCATTCCAGTTCTTTCTCCACCCGCAAGAAATACCGCTTCACCGCCATCATCAGAATCAGCAGGGTGGGAATCAGAATGGCCGTGACCCACGCCCCTTCGACGAATTTCGCAACCAGAACCACCAGCACCGTAGCGCCCGTGGCCACTGCGCCGATGCCATTGACCAACATGAATCTTCGGTAGCCGCGCCCTTTCACTTTCCGCCAGTGTGCGACCATCCCCGCCTGCGAAAGCGTGAAGGCCAGAAACGCCCCCACCGCATACAGCGGAATCAGCCGGTTGGTCACGCCTTGAAATAAAATCAGCAGCAACGCCGCCAGCGCCGTCAACACATAGACTCCCTTCGAGTACACCAGGCGCCGCCCGCGCAGGCTGAAGGTGTCCGGAAGGTAGCCATTCATCGCGATCGCCCGGCACAAGCGCGGAAAATCGGCGAAAGCCGTATTCGCCGACAACGCGAGCACCAGCAGCACCGAAGCGATGGCCACATAATAAAAGGCGCCTCGTCCCATCACCGCCGCAATTACCATCGATATGACGCTCTGATATCCGGGCGCGCCCGGATCAGTCGCGGAGATGTGATAGAAGCGCACCAGTCGCGCGATCCCGCCCAGCATAAGAATCAGCAAAACGATAATGATGGTCAGCGTCCGCTGCGCTGTTTTCGAAGCTGGCTCACGGAAAGCCATCACGCCGTTGCTCACCGCTTCCACGCCCGTCATCGCCGTGCATCCGCTCGCAAACGACTGCAGCAAGAGCCACACGCTCAAGCCTGCAGCTGCGGGCAGCGCCGCCGGCGGCGCCACCACCGGCACCGGGTGGCCGCCCGACGTGATCGCCTTGAAAAATCCCACGCCAATGGCCCCAAGAATCGTGCCGAGAAAAAGATAAGTTGGCACCATGAACACCACGCCAGCCTGGCGCAGCCCGCGCAAATTGATGATGGCGATGAACAGTAGAATGAGCAGGCAAATCCCCAACGTATGGGGCAGCAACGAGGGGATCGCGGAAACCAACGCGCCCACGCCCGCCGATATTCCTACCGCCACCGTCAGGATGTAATCGATCATCAGCGCCGAAGCCGCCAGCAGGCCCGCGAACGGTCCGAGATTTTCCGAAGCGACCGTATAGGAACCGCCGCCGCCCGGATACGCCGCGATCGTTTGCTGGTAGGAAAAATAAACGATCACTAGCAGGGCAATCACGCAGGCGTTGATCGGCACGATGTAAGCGACGCCCGCCGCGCCCAGCGGTAGCAGCAACGTCAGCGCCGCTTCCGGCCCGTACGCCGCCGAACTCAACGCGTCCAGCCCGAAAATCGGAATTCCCGCAGCGACATTCAGTTGCTCTGCGCGCTCATCCCACGTCGGCAGCGGTTTTCCAAACAGGATGTCTCGGATCGTCACGTTAGTGGCTCCGCAAGGCCGTCAAAATTCATCGACAACAGCTTGGCCGCACAGAGTACGGCCTTTGCCTGAAAAATGGTACGTCTTTGCATGCGAACTTTGGATGACTTCCGGGGACCAGATAATGGGATTGCGGTATGGCTTCAGCGGCGGGGCGGAGATAGACTCACCGAGTCGGGGATTGAGGACTATTTAAGGAGATCGACATGGCAGATGCCAAGAAGTGCGCACATCCGATTTGTTCCTGCATGGTTACTTCAGGCAAGTACTGCAGCACCCAGTGTGAAGCGATGGAAAAGACCCCGGATATCGATTGCACTTGCGGCCACCCCGGCTGCAAAGGCCGCACGGAATAGCGTCTCAAAAGAAAAAGCCGCCGTCCGGTTTTACCTGGACCGCGGCTTTGCCCAATCCTGCTTTCGTGCCATTGCGCCTATTTGTGGAAACGCCTCTCGCAGTCCGCACACCGGTAGGGCCGCATTCCCAAAAACTGGCAGACGTAATCGAACAGCCCGCTCCGGTGCGATCGATGAACTTCGTCGCATCCGCAAAAAGGGCACACGGGTTTGGCCATCTCTTCGGCAGGCTTGTTCTCCCCCGAGTTTGCTTTATCTCTCGCTGGAGCCGCCCCCGCGGACATTTAGGCCGCCCGTCGGATCATGTGATAGACCACTAGCAATACCACGGCGCCAACCACCGCCACGAACATGCTGTAGATGTTGAATCCGGTGACGCCCGCCGCGCCAAACCGATTGAATAGCCAGCCTCCCAGCATCGCACCGACGATGCCCAAAACGATATCCATTACAATTCCTTCGCCGGACTTGTTCACGATTTTGCTGCCGATAAATCCCGCGATCAGACCCAAGACAATCCACGCCAGAATTGACATAAACTTCTCCTTAAAACGCTTGCCCAAGAAGCTTCTCAGGACCCCGAGGGAATAGGCGTCCACTATACATCCGGCTGCAGTCGTCCCCATCCGAGAAAGCCTGTACCCGCCTCCCTGAATCGCTGTACCTGAATTTTCCTATTCAGAAGCGCATGTATCGCGTGCGCGCCCTTCGCCTGCGCCTGTCCGCGAAGTTTAAAATTTGGTTACACGACTTGACAAGACAGATGAACTGAATTCTAATGCTTTCTCCAGTTGATACTCACTTGCAAGTAGAATTGTCGATGCGCGCTGGATTTCGGCCCACTTCGAGTTGTTAATCGTTTGCAACTAGGAATCGCCCTCGGGCGATGAATTTTGATTACTCGCTAGTTGTTACTTAGTTGCAACTGAGTCTGAACCCTTTCGCCAGGAGTTTTATGCCTCACCGCTCACGCTCCCGTTTATCTTTCGCGCCTCTACTGGCCAAAATCGTTCTTATCGCCTTCGCGTCTCTGGTCTTCTTTGCCCCGCTCGCTGCCGCCCAGGAACCGCCTTACTTCGTCACCTATTCCACCGCGCTCGAAGAACCTGGCAATCTGGAAATATCGTTCAAAAACACCCAGGCCGCGCCGCGCAATGCCAATCCCTTCCTGGGAACCGCGCTCGAACTCGAATATGGAGTGAAAGGTTGGTGGACGACTGAGTTTTATCTCGATGGGCAAGCCACCAAGAACGACAGCACGATCTTGACCGGTTTCCGCTGGGAGAATCGCTTTCGCCCTCTGCTTCGCGAGCACTGGATTAACCCGGTCATTTATGTGGAGTACGAAAACACCAACCTGGCGGATCGAACGCTGCTTGAAATCACCGGACATCAGAGCATCGCGGACTTGGCGATTCCCAACGCCTTAGCGCGCAAAGAAATCGAACGCGAAATGGAACTCAAGCTGATCCTCTCCAGCAATTACAAGGGCTGGAATTTCTCCGAGAATTTCATCTCCGAGAAATCGCTAAATGAAAGTGAGCCTTGGGAATTCGGGTACGCTCTCGGCGCCAGCCGCCCCCTCAGCCTGGTCTCGAAGGGAAAGCAATGTTTTTTCTGCCGTGAGAATTTCGCCGCCGGATTGGAACTCTACGGCGGGTTGGGGACCACGGACGGTTTCGGCTGGAAACAGACCTCGCAGTACTTGGGCCCTACCGTAAGTTTTGACACTCCACGCAACGGCCCCACGATTTTCTTTTCTCCGCAGTTTGGTTTGAACGACAACAGCGCGCGCGTCCTCTATCGTTTCGGAATTTCGTACGAGATCCAGCAAATCGGCAGCTTGTTTCACAGGAAGAACTAATGATCGAGAAATCGACGATAAAAAATCCAGGCTTGATACCTCCGGCGTCCAGCCGGACGCGACATCGCTTCATTCCGGCCAGCCTCGCCTTGATCGCGCTCGTTTCCTGCATGGCGCTTGCCGATGGATCGTGGCTGAAGAACGTTCCCGCTGACTACCACGCCAAGGTCAATCCCTTCGGCTCTCAGCCTTCGGCCATCGCCGGAGGCGCCAAGCTCTTCGGCGAGCATTGCGCAAAATGCCATGGACAAGACTCGCTCGGTCGCGGCAAACGTCCCAGCCTGCGTACCGCGCGCGTGCAGCAGCAAGCCACTGAAGGCGACATTTTCTGGCTCCTGAAAAATGGAAATCTCGGCCACGGAATGCCGAATTGGAGCGGCATTCCCGAACCTTCGCGCTGGCAGCTCATCGCCTACGTGAAAAGCCTCGGTGTCAGCTCCGTCGATAACAGCTCAAATCAATACGTCCCCAAGGAAAATGAATGATTCGCTCGAACGCAGTTATTTCCGTCGTGCTGTCCGCCCTTCTGATCCTTTCGGGATGCGGATCCGGCAAAGCGCCCTCGCTCCCGCTCGAAAATGATTCGAACAACGCCTCCGAGCAGCAGGTGGGCGAGCGCCTTTTCGTCGAGACCCGCTTCGCCGAATATTTCGCCGCCAACATGACCGGCGTCAACGATCCGCTCACCGTCGGAGATCCGGTCGTCAGCCAGGTGCAAACGACCAGCGGAACGCTGCCGGGCCCCTTCGCGGGCCAATCGATTAACTGCCGTTCTTGCCATTTCGTCGTGGAATTTCAAGGCGTTGCCGGAGCAGGGAATCGCACCTATTCCGATTTCACTACGCGCAGCCCTCTCCCGCTGCCCATGGGAAGTTTCACCAACACTCCGCGTAATTCGATGCAGATGGTTGGCTCGTTGCAGTCCCGCACCGGACCGACCTTCCTCCACTTCGACGGACAATTCAGCGATCCCGCTGATCTGGTGAAATCCACGCTCACCGGACGCAACTTTGGCTGGGGACCGACTCAGACTCAGCAGGCCATCGCGCACATCGCCAAAATTATCCGGGAGGACAACGGCATCAACATCCCCGGCCAGGAATACGGCGAGAATCTTCCCTACGCCACGATTTTTCTCGGCACCCAGCCGGGTATTCCAGCCGACGTGCTGCTCGCTCCGCAGTTCCGGTTGGACGTGACCACCGCGTCTGACGATCAGATCGTCGATCTGATTTCGCAATTGATCGCCCAATACATGGGCGGCCTGCTGTTCAAACAAGATCAGTTTGGCCGCTACTACGCATCGCCCTACGATGTTTTTCTGCGCATCAATCATTTGCCGCTGCAACCTAATGCGGGCGAATCCATACCGCAATACGATCAGCGGCTGCTGTCCATGGTGAATTCGCTGAGTAATCCTGTATTTGTGAATGGAACCTACGGGCAATTCCAATACCACGCCCAGCCATTTCAATTCGGGGCCACCGAACTCGCCGGCCTCAAGATTTTCCTGACGGCCGCAAACAATGCCGTCGATTCATCGCAGCACGCTGGAAATTGCGTGGCCTGCCACACGCCTCCGAACTTTTCCGACTTCCGCTTCCATAATACCGGCGTGTCGCAGGAGGAATATGACGCAGCCCACGGTTCAGGAGCCTTCTTTAATCTGACCGTACCCACGCTCGCGCAACGCAACGCGAATTTCAACCAATACATGCCCGTGTCGCCGCTCCATCCGAACGCCTCCGAAGCCTTCCGCCATCTCGCCGTGGCCGGACAGCCGCAGTTCGCCGACCTCGGCCTGTGGAATGTATATCTGAATCCCGATATTCCGAATCCGCAGAGCGCTCTGGCACCGATCGTCTGCGCCACCGCGGCGAATTGCAGCGTTGACCAGGGGCTGGCTACAACCATCGCGCAATTCAAAACTCCGACGCTTCGCGACTTGGAGGATTCCGCACCCTATTTTCACAACGGCAGCAAACTCAAATTCCCCGACGTGGTGCAGTTCTACGTGAATAGTTCTACGCTCGCTCGATCCGGCCTGCTGCGCAATGCTCCGCCGGAGTTTCAGAACATGTCGCTCAGCGATTCGGACGTTGCGGCAGTCGCGGCGTTTCTGGCGTCGCTCACCGAAGACTACGACGACGCGTAGGCCTCGCCTGTTTGGCAACATTTGGCATGGCGGGTCGGATGCACGCGTCTGCTTGACCGCGCATCCGTTTCTCGTTAACCTTTTTCGAGATTGACCCGCGATCCAAATCAAATCGTTTCTGCGTCGCCCGATTCCAAAGTTCCATATCCCATTCGATTCGAATCCCGCATGGCCATTGCGCTCGCGATTTTTGGCGCGGTGCTGATGGCTACCAATCCGTGGTTCACCGCCGTCGATGACGAGGTCGTCATCACCGACGTTGCCGCCAAGCCCGCGCTAAAAACCATCCAGGTCTTCCTGGGTGGAACCGGACAGCACGAACACCCGCCGCTTTCCGACCTCGTGCTCCACGCCTGGCTCTGGTTGACCGACGGAAATTTGCACTGGCTGCGGCTTCCCGTCCGTAATTTTTTATCTTTTGGGCGCTTGGTTTCTGGTTCAGGCCGCGCGCCGCATCGGCGGTGACCGCGCCGGCTACATGCACGCTCGCCATCATCCTGCTGTGGCCTTACGGATTCCATTTCGGTCGAATCGCCGGCTGGTATTCGTTCACATTCATGCTGATCTCGATCTTGACGTTTTTTTATTTGCGCTACGTCGAAGACCCGACGTTGAATCGATGGCTGCCCATCGCCCTGTGCGCCCTGGCGCTGGTCTATACCAATTACTTTGCCTGGGCCGTGCTTGGTTGTATTGGTCTTGATCTGATCTCGAGATTCTGGCGGGACACTCGCAAATGGATCGTCTTCATTTCCACCGCAGCTCTTCTGTTGGTAGCCAATCTGCCAATTCTCTCGGCGTTTCTACGCGAAATCCGCCACGGTGCCCACCCGGCCCCGCTCAGCGCTAATTCCATCGCCATCGGCATCTACGATCTCTACTGCCTCTTCGTCAGCGAGTCGGTGGCGCCGTGGTTTTGGATTCCGGGCGTTGCCGCGGGTCTCGCGATCGCCTGCGCTTTGCTCCTCACCTTGATTTACGCGCGGTCCGACGCGAGAAGATTTTTTCTTTATTTTTTCGCGCTGCTTGGCGCCATGACCTTCGTCCAGATCGGAAACACCAAACGAACACTGATGATCAGCCCCTGGCTGCTCCTCCCGATCGGCGTGGCCCTCGCCACCGCGACGTTGCCTTCAGCCCGGCGTTGGCTCGCAGGCTCGCTGATACTGATCGCCGCGATTGGCTGGTACGGAATCTTTGCCCGCAATCTCTACGCCGCGCCCCACTGGATCGAGCCCTGGCAGCAAGTTGCGCGTCAGGCCGCGCAATCAGCCGGCACCGACGGAGTCATCATCGGCAACAATCCTTCATTTTTCTTTTATCTGACCTATCTTCTACCGGCCACCAATCCCGCCGCGCAAGGCCACTTCTCCGGCTACTTGCCCGTTACTGTACGCACTCCGGGCGTCTATTTCCCGCAGCAATGGATCGATGCCGGCCATCCCATGGCCCGAACCGTTATGCTGGTCAACGGCCTCAGCTTCGAAGTTCCCGGCGCGACTATCGAAGACCTGCGCCCGCTACTGGACTCTCGTTGCAAAAACGTCCGCGAGCAGCAGCTGGTTCACGATTCGGGCGCAAAATGGAAACGCGAATTTCAGCCCATCACCGGCCAGCGCGCCTGGCGAATTCAAGTGACCACCTACACTTGTCCAGCCCCTTAAAAACATAGCACTGAAACTTTTCGAATCAGTTCGGCAGGGAAGTGGCGCGCCTGGCAGGGGTCGAACCTGCGACCTTTGGTTTCGGAAACCAACGCTCTATCCAACTGAGCTACAGGCGCATCGCAAAAAAGAAGCAGTCCTCAGTTTACTCTTTTTTCCGCGCCGGCAAAAGCAATCCGGCTTCAATCCTGCTGCGGAATCTCGCCGGCCTTAGCCTTTAGCCAGGCTCCGAATCTGCTTCGCGTACTTTTCAATCTGGTCGCACTTCTGCACCATGGCCAGCGATAGCACGTTCTGCGAATCGGTCTTTTCTACTTCGGCCTTCAATTCCGAAGCCAGAAAATACAATTTCTCGACGC
Organism: uncultured Acidobacteriota bacterium; assembly: GCA_963711325.1. Lineage (GTDB taxonomy): Bacteria > Acidobacteriota > Terriglobia > Acidiferrales > UBA7541 > Palsa-295. Next base: position 727,322 of record CAVQDR010000004.1, read on the forward strand.
TGTCGTGCATCTGCGAGTCGTTATGCTCCAACATCTGCTTGGTGTTCGCTCGCGGATCGATATTCGGACCCGGATACGGCGCTCGCGGAGAATTTTGGTCCGGATCTTCAAGGGTCGGGATCGCGGGGCGCGCCGCCTGCCCCCAGCTGCGCGGAACGATCAGCTCCGCCACCACGCCCGCCGTCACGCCCACCGCTACTGAAGACAGCCCCACCAGGAATGTGCGCTTTTGTCCGTTCATGATTTCGCTCCCGCCTTCCATTCTAGCTCTACCGAACCCTGGACCGAGAATCTTCCCGAAGCGCTCGAGGCATCTTTCGCCGCGCCATCCGAGTGGTATACTTCGGCGTTTGCTATTTTATGACTGAATCCTTATCACAGTTATCGGAAAGCGCCGGGCGAATTGGCCTCCGGTTAGTCGTCATCGCGATTCTTGCCGTCCTTCTGGTTCGCCTGCTTCGCGCCGTTACCGCGCGCCTGGTTCACACCGCTAAATCCCCGACCCGCGCCGGGCAATTGCGCGAGCAGCAGACCCGTACCATGGCCGACCTGCTGCACAGCGTCGGCGGCACTGTAATTATTGTCGTTGCGGTGCTGATGGCCATGCGCGTTCTGGGCTTTGACATCGCCCCAGCCTTAGCCACCGCCGGCGTGCTCAGCGTCGCGTTGGCCTTCGGCGCGCAAAGTCTGCTCAAGGACCTGATCAACGGCTTTTTTATCGTCTTCGAGGATCAATACTCCATCGGCGACGTCTTGCAGGTGAACGGCGAGACCGGTCGCGTCGAACACCTCACCCTGCGTCGCACGGTCTTGCGCAACAACTCGGGCGCGATCGTCTCGATTCCCAACAGCCTGATTGGCCAGGTCTCGAACCTCAGCCGCGACTGGTCGCAGACTTTCGTGGACATCACCGTTCGCGCCGACGAATTGGTCGGCCAAGCGATTGCGATCCTCGATCGGGCCGCGGCCGAATTTCGCGATGATACCGATTGGTCCCCCGCGCTGGTCGATGGTCCGCGCGTCCTCGGGGTCGAATCGCTGACTCTGGACGGCACTGTAATTCGCCTGCAGGTCCGCACCATTCTCAACCGCAAAGATGACGTCGCCCGCGAATTGCGCCGCCGCATCAAGCTCGCCTTTGAAAACTCCGAAATGGCGTCCGACCAGCCTCACAAAATTTCGGTTTCCAGCGGCGCGCCTTCTCCGCACGACTGACTTTCAGCCTGCCCAGACGCCTGAGCCGGTACCGGAAAGATCACCTCACCGCAGTGATCATCCAAAAAACGTAGCGACGCGCACTCATCGCTTCGCCTTTCGCTTTCCGGATCGGCTCTACCCGCTGCTGCGCGATTGCTTGACTTGCGTCGCAAGGCGTAACATCGCAATCGGTGACCGTTTCTCCCTCCATTCTCGGCCGCACCATCTCCCACTACCGCATTATCGAAGTGATTGGCGCTGGTGGCATGGGCGTCGTATATCGCGCCCACGACGAGCATCTCGACCGCGACGTCGCGCTAAAATTTCTGCCCGCTGGCGCGCTCGGTGACGAAGACGCTCGCAAACGCTTCCGCACCGAAGCCCTGATTCTCGCCAAGCTGAACCATCCCAACATCGCCACGATTCACGAATTTGTCGTGCAGGACGGAACAGAATTTCTGGTCATGGAATTCTTGGCTGGAAAATCGCTCGCCCAGGAGCGGGGTGGGGAAGCCTGGCCCGAAAAACAACTAATCGTCGTCGCCTCGCAGGTTGCCCAGGCTTTGCAGGAAGCCCACGAACGTGGAGTAATTCATCGCGATCTAAAACCGGGCAATGTGATGATTACGCCGAAGGGCCTCGCCAAAGTTTTGGACTTCGGCTTGGCCGGCCACTGCCGCCCCGTCAGCGAATCCACCACCATCGATGGCGAAGCCGAACCCCGCATGGTCGCCGGCACCGAACCTTACATGGCGCCGGAACAATTGGTCGGCGATCAGATGGACGCGCGCACCGACATCTACGGCTTGGGAGCGTTGCTGTATCAACTCGCCACCGGCCAGCGCCCGTTTCGCGACGAGATTTCCGCGCGCCTCACCGACGCCATCCTGCACAAGCCGCCCGCGCCAGTGCGCAGTTTGAATCCCACGATATCGCTGGAACTCGAACGCATCATCCTGAAGTGCCTCGAGAAGGAACCCGAAAATCGCTATCAGTCCGCGAAGGAACTGGACGTCGATTTGCGCCGCATGCAGATGCCCAGCTCCAGCGCCATGCTTCTTAACGGCACGCCGCAACAATTCTCACTTTCCTGGAAAATAATTGCCGCCGCTTGCTTCGCCGCCATTCTCATCGCGGCTGTTTGGCTCGGAATTCGGCGGCACGACAAAATAATTGCCCCGGCGCCCACTCCGCCGATTCAATCTGTCGCCGTGCTCCCGCTCGAAAATCTGTCCCACGATCCCGAACAGGATTATTTCGCGCAGGGCATGACCGAAGAACTCATCACCCAGCTGGCGCAGATCGGCGCCCTCCGCGTCATTTCCAGAACCTCGGTTGTCCCCTATCAAGGCTCCCGAAAACCGCTGTCGCAAATCGCCAAAGAATTAGGAGTCGACGCCGTCGTGGAAGGTTCGGTGATGCGGTCCGGCGATCGCGTGCGTATCAACGCCAAATTGATTCAGGCCTCCTCGGATCAAAGCCTCTGGGCCAAAGGCTACGACCGCGATCTAACCGACGTGCTGAACCTTCAAGCCGAAGTCGCTCGCGACATCGCCCAGGAAGTCCGCATCGAACTGACTCCGCAGGAACAATCCCGTCTCACCAGCTACGCCCGTGTTAGCCCGCAAGCTCATGACGCTTACCTCCGCGGCCGCTATCACTGGAACAAAGAAACCGGTGAGCAATACCGCCAGGCTGAAAAATTTTTCCAGCAAGCGATCGATATCGATCCCAATTACGCGCCCGGATACTCCGGCCTCGCCGATTACTATTGGGCCACTGACGAGCTTGCTCCGCAGATCGCCATGCCCAAAGCCAAGCAATACGCCGAGAAAGCGCTCGAGCTCGATGATTCGCTTTCTTCCGCGCACACCACGCTCGGCGACGTGAAATTTTATGCCGACTGGGACTGGCCCGGCGCCGAACACGAATACAAGCGCGCCATCGAACTCAATCCCAATGACGCCGAAGCTCATCGCATGTATTCCGTCTTCCTTTCCGCCATGGGTCGCGCCGAAGAAGCTCTCGTCGAAGTTCGCATCGCCCAGGGCCTCGACCCCGTTTCCCTTTTCGCCAGTTCGTCTTCGGGCTGGGCTTTCTATTTCGCGCGGCAATTTGACCGCGCCATCGAGCAGTGCCGCAAAACTCTGGAGCTTGAGCCGAACGACGTGGGCGCCCATTCCTGTTTGGGCTACGCCTATATGGCAAAAAAGGATTACACGCGGGCTTTGGCGGAATGTAAGAAAGCGGCGGAATTATCGAACAACGAGCCGCTCCGAATGGAAGGCTTAGGGCTGGCTTACGGTCTTGCTGGTGACAAAGCGGAAGCTCAAAAAATATTTGCCGAGCTGCAGGTCAAATCCAAATTGCAATACGTCCCGCCGTACTTCCTGGCGACGGTTTGTGTCGGGCTCGGACAGAAAGACAAAGCCATCGCCTTACTGGAAAAAGGCTATGCCGAACGCGACGCCTACCTCACCTGGCTAAAAGTCGAGCCCGCCCTCGACCCGTTGCGTGAAGAACCAGGTTTCCAGGATCTGCTGCGTCGCGTCGGCTTGCCGCAATAATTTGCCGCACGCGTACGTTGCTATAGCAGCGGAAGCGTCCGGCCCTCGCGGATGCATTTCCCACTGCGGATCTTCCGGTGCCGGATCTCCAGACAGCAGCACAAATGGCGACCGGCTCGGCTTGCCGTGCTGGACGATGAGGTATAGCCGGCTGTGCTGTTGCCGCACGTTACTCAAAATCACGCCGGGACCGCTGTGATCCTGCACTTTGATGTTCTTGCCGAAGATCTTGGCTTCGTTCAGGAACCCGGAAATATTCGCCCTGATCTTGTTGTACGCTTCGGCCGTGAACTGCAAGATCGCCACCTGCGGGTCTTGGTCGCCGCTCCACAGCTTGAGAACCCAGATTCCAGGCCGGACAGCTTCCCACTTCACCGCCTTCTTTCCAAAGAAACGGGATTTTTGCGCCATGCTCCCTCCTCGTTAAACGATTCTTAGGCCGTCTGGCTAGTTACAACCCGGCGTTACGGACTGTCAAGGCTTAAGATTTCCCGCAGTCGTTCGAGCCCGCTTAAAAACCAAGCCCGCCTTTTTAAGCTCTCGTTGGGTTGCGAATCGGCGGCCGAGCGGCCAGAATTTTCCTATGTTCGCCGCTATACCTGTGCTAGTTTTTTCATACCCCGCGAGCCTTGCGACTCCTGAGATTGCTGAGTACCTGAGGGAAGGAATAATACAAATGAAGACCTGCCATCCTGCCGTCTCGTTAATCGCCTCGATCGTTTCCGCCTTGCTGATCATGCCGGCCAATCTCGCCGCCCAGCAAGCGCCGCCGAGCGCCGGGAAAATCACGACCGTTCTACCCGTAGTGAACGTCGTCCGCGGCCAGCAGCAAACGCCCGCCGCCGTGAACGAGCAGGTCTTCTGGGGCGACACCATCAATACCGGACACCTCGCCCGCGCCCGCGTCAGCCTCGACGACGGCTCCATCCTCAGCGTCGGCTCCGATTCCAATTTAATGATTGGCAAGCATGATCCCGCCGCGCAGCAAACCGATCTCGACCTCAATTATGGCCGTGTCCGCGCCAAAGCTGCTGCGCTGGTCAAGCCCGATTCGCATTTCCGCGTGCGCACTCCGGTGGGAGTCGCCGGCGTCGTCGGCACCGAAATGGTGGTGATTTTCGACACCACCGGCGCGCAAATGAAGGTCATCTGTCTGGAGGGAACGTGCCAGGTCTGCGATTTAGCCGGAACCTGCCTCACGCTTCACGCCGGACAGGAATCTTCGGTGCAGAATAATTCTTCGCCCACTCCGCCCTCGCCCGCCACGACCGTAGATGTCACCGACGCGGTGAGTTCGACTGCTCCCGGTGGTGCAGCAGGCAGTGCTGGTGGGATTGGGGCCGCGGGTGGCATCGCCATCGGCATCGGGGCTGCGGCCGCTGCCGCCGTTGCTACCATTGTCGTTCGTTCCGTCAGCAAAACGCCGACCTGCGGCAATCCAACTCCGACTGCCGCTGCGGCCGGCGTTACCGCAAACTGCGCCACCGCGAATCGCGCTGCCACCGGCAAGACGCCAGGTCAGCGTCCCTAACAAATTCGGGGATCGATTACCGAAGCGCGTTTAGCGTGAGCTGATCGAGAACCGCACCACCAGGCCGTCCACGTAGGTCACTTCCACTCGACGCTCGCCTGGCAGATATTGAAACATCTGCGTCTTCAAGCCGTCGTTCGAAACCGATTCCGAAAGTTGCCGCCCTTGCCCCAGCAGCGCGTTTACGTCGGCCATCAGCATTCCGCGTTTCAGTTGACCCGTGGCCGCGCCCGCGTCACCATTCGTCGCACCCGCAGGAGGCTGGGAAACTGCTCCGCCGTTAACGTCATTGTTCGTCGGCGCGCCTCCCGCATTCGCGGGCGGCGACGCATCGAAATTCAGATAAGGATCGAGCGCCTTCATCACTGCCTCGGGAGTCAGATATTCCGCCGGAATCGATCCGCTCCATCGCAAATTAAAACGTGAACCCCCGCGCAGTCGATTGTCCGCAACCTGCTGGCTTTTGATCTGGCTCGCCACCTGCGCCGCTCGCCGGTTCGCCGCGTCCTGCCGCTCGCGCTTGTCCCGCTCCCGGTCGAGCTGCCGTTGCAAATCGCGCTTTCGGTCCGGGTCGTCGGTACTCGCGATGTCCCGCTCCAACTGTTTCTCGTAATTGCTTTTTTCCACCGGAGTCGTGTTCACCGTGGTGTTGGTGTCGTCGCCAAACGTTCCGAATCCGCCGCCATCGAGTTGAAACTCAATCATGTCCTTCTTCACCACTACGCTGGTCACCGTCGCGCGCTCTTCCTTGGGAATCGCCACGCCGAATTTCTTCAGCCGCGACGAATATTGTTTCCAATCCATCGGCGTGCCGCGATCGAAACGCAAATCCACGCCCTGCTGCGTTCCGGGCATGTCGATCTTCGTCTGCACCTGGCTTCCCTGGAAATAACTCGGGATATCCGCCGGGCCACTCTGCCCGAAAGCGGGAGCCGCCGCGCACAGCAGTAACGAAGTGAGAAGAAGTACAAAATTTGGGGCTCGGAACATCACTGTCCTCCGTACCGTCGCGGGTAATTCGCTGCGCAGGCCGCTGAGTCTATCACAGCGGGAAATCTCGTTGCAGCGCGGCTCAATTTGTTAAGCTAATCCTTCTTTCGAGGGAGAAAAGCGCATGGACTACCGCAAGAAATTCCTGGCGCAGCCGGGCCAACGTATCAAGTTGCATAAAGTCGATCCCGATTTTACCGGCAAGCAAGTTTCAAAAAAAGAAGCGATTCCCGCCCTCGAGAAGTACTGCCGGCATCTCGAAAAGCTCCAGCAAACGCTCTACGCCGAAAAGAAACGCGCCCTCCTCGTCGTGGTCCAGGCCCTCGACGCCGGCGGAAAAGACGGCACCATCAATCATGTCATGGGGGTGCTCAATCCCCAGGGCACCGGCGTCACCAGCTTCAAGCAGCCCAGCGCCGAGGATCTCGCCCACGATTTTCTTTGGCGCGTCCATCCGTACGCCCCGGCCAAAGGTTGGATCGGAATTTTCAATCGCTCGCACTACGAGGACGTTCTGGTCGCCCGCGTCCACAAACTCGTCCCCCAGGACGAACTCGCCGAGCGCTATGAAAGCATCAACGATTTCGAGCGCCATCTGCGCCGGCAGAACAATACTCACATCGTGAAATTCTTTTTGCACATCAGCCCTGAAGAGCAGCTCCGCCGTTTCAGCGAACGTCTCGACGATCCGGCCCGCAGCTGGAAGATCAGCGAAAGCGATTACAAGGAACGCGAATACTGGGACGCCTACATGGCGGCCTACGAAGAGATGTTCGCGAAGACCAGCAAGAAAAATTCTCCTTGGTACATCATCCCCTCAAATCACAAATGGTTCAGAAACTTGGCCGTCTCCCAAATCTTGACCACCACCATGGAAGATCTCGGCATGGAATTGCCCAAGCCAACCGTCGACCTCGAGCGAATTCGCGAGCAATACCATCAAGCAGAGGATTCCGGCGCGTCCGCCGGTAAGCACAAATCCAAATAGAGCTGGCCCTTTCTAACCTGCGCACGAAGCCTTATGCGTGAATGTCCGCCACGCCCGTCCGCTTCGGCTTTTTTAGCAGCGTCATCGAGATGTACGCCCCAATCCACGATCCCGCCGCGGCAAATCCCACGTACATCCAGTTCTTCGTGTAGCTGATCACCGCGAAAGCCGAAAGCAAATACCACACGCTGCTCCAACTCGCTGCCGGAACCCGCCGTTGCGATGAAACCGCCGCGTTGAACATCACATACACCGCGTCCGTCGCCGCCGTCGACACAAACACTCCAATCGCCAGCCAAGGCTCAATCTGCATGTAATCGTCCTCCTGAAGGCCACGCGAATCCGTGCCCAGACCGCAAAAAAATGGTGTTTTCGAATCTTAAGAAAAAGACCCTCGCTCGCAAGTCTACAGCGTTGTGAGGGGAGTCTGATAAATTGGACCGTATAGCATCGCGCTAACTCATATGCCCCAAACAAAAGCAGTATTCCTTTCGGCGGAATGGCGAGACCTCGTGATGCTGAGCTACGAGCTCGATCCACACCTTTTGCATAAGTATGTTCCGCCCGGCACCGTGTTGGATTCGTTTCTCGGGAAGACTTACGTGAGCCTCGTGGGCTTTCGCTTTTGCCGCACGAAACTCTTTGGCCGAATTGCCGTTCCCTTCCATTCTGATTTCGATGAAGTCAATCTGCGCTTCTACGTCCGTCGCCAGGAAGACGAGGAAGATCGGCGAGGCGTCGTGTTCATCGCTGAGATTGTGCCCAGGCAGGCGATCGCGACGACCGCTCGTCTTGTGTATGGCGAAAATTACGTGTGCCTGCCGATAAAACACCAGATTTCGATGGATTCGCCAGAAAAGAGCGCAGCATATCAGTGGAAGCTCAAAAATAATTGGTGTCGCCTGTCTGCACAAGCAAATGGCGCCGGGGCGTTACCGGAACAGGGAAGCCTGGAGCAATTCATAACCGAACACTACTGGGGCTATTCGTCTCAACGCAGCGGAGGCTGCCTGGAATATTACGTTTCGCATGTACCTTGGAGAGTCTGGCCCAGTACAACGGAGGGATTCGAAGGTGATGCCAGCGCGTTGTACGGAAACGAACTGGGGCGCGTCCTTCAAGGCCGGCCAAGCTCCGCATTTATTGCCGACGGCTCGCCCGTCACAGTTCTTAAAGGCCGCTTGATTCCACGAGGAAAATAGAAAAGAAGAATTTCTGGAGGCGCGGGTGGGAATCGAACCCACGTATAAAGGTTTTGCAGACCTCTCCCTTACCACTTGGGTACCGCGCCTCGACTCACAAGTATAACGAAACTTCGCAGCTGTTTCAGCCCGGAACTTCTTCAAGCCGTTCGCTACCGAGTTACCGGATATGCAACTCGAAGGGAACCCGCGCCTGCACCGGCTCCATCTGGCTCACGATGTGCCGCAGCATCGAATCCAGCGATTGCGATTCGTTCATCGTATCCCGTTCGCGCTGCATCAACTGCTGGAAGAAACTCTTCTCTTCCGGATACCGCACCAACCGCACCGAATCACCCGCCGGAATCTTTGCCAGCTGTTTAGCGATTTCCACCGCGCGATCCAACCCGCCCAATTCGTCCACTAGGCCCAATTCCTTGGCCTGTGCGCCGGACCAGACCCGCCCTTTACCCACTTTGTCTACGGCCTCGACCGTCATCTTGCGTCCCGCCGCCACGCCTTTGGTGAAGTCTGCATAAGTTTCATTCAGCGATTTCTCAATGTACGCGCGCTGCGCCGGAGTAAAATTCTGCTGCGCCGAAAAGAGCGACGCGTTATCGCTGGTCGCCACTGAATCCGTGCTCATCCCCAACAAACTGTAAAGCCCTGAAATGTTCATCTTCCCGATCAGCACGCCGATCGAGCCCGTAATGGTGTTCCGGTCCGCCACAATTTTCCGCGCTGGCGCCGCGATCCAATATCCGCCGGAAGCCGCCACGTCCGACATCGAGACCACCACCGGCTTTACCGCATTCGCCAGTTCCACTTCGCGGCGTATCACTTCGCTGCCCACCACCGAGCCGCCGCCCGAATCGATGCGCAGCACGATCGCTTTAATGCCGGAATCCTTCCGCGCCTTGCGAATGTCGCTCGCCACCGAATCGCCGCCCATCACTGAACCACCGCCCGGCGTCGTGCCCGAATCGCCCGAAACGATTAATCCTGAAGCGTGAATCACCGCGATCCGCGTCGCGCCGTCGTTCTTCACTTGCGCTCGATACACGCCCAGCGTAATCGGGCTCCACTTCCCATCGCGCTGTTTGAAATAATCCTGCACCTGATCCCAGTATCCCATCCGGTCCACAACTTTATTCGTCACCGCGTCGCTCGATGAAAAGGGCCCGCGATTCACCAGCGCCTCAAATTGCCCGCGCTCCATGCCGCGGCCCGTCGAAGCGTCGTCCAAATATTGGTTGTAGATGCTATGCAGCAGGCCTTCCACTTCCTCGCGATGCGCCGGAGTAAATTTCTTCTCCGTGAACATATTCCCAGCCGTCTTGAATTCCGCGATGTGATAGAACTCCGGCACGATTTTCAATTTATCCAACGTGCCGCGCAAAAACAGCGCCTGCGCCATCATTCCGCGAATGTTCACCGGCGCCGTCGGCACCAGCCAGATTTGTTGGCACGCACTCGCCAGGTAATATTCGGGATTCTGGATTCCGTCATAGCCCAAATAACAAACGCTGGGCTTGCCGCTCCTGCGGAAGCTCATCAGGTGGGTACGCAGCTCTTCCAGCTTGGCCCAACCAGTTTCCAGCGGACCGATTCTCACCACCAGGCCGGTGATGTGCGAATCCGTCGCTGCCGTGTCTATCGAGTCCAGGTAATCATGCAGCACCAGCGGAGTGGTTCCGTTGAGCGCGCTGAAAATGTCCGGCTCGCGCTGCTCTTCGATCTCGCCCGAGGCGTTGATCACCAGCACGCCGTTGGTCGGAATGCGCATCGCCGTCGGTTTCGACGCGGCCCAGACCAGCAGGATCAACCCAATCAACAACACAGCGATCACGATTGCGCGGCGCTTTCCCCAGGTCATTCCCATCACCTCGACTGGATTTGCAGAACGGAAATACGAAATTAGACGCTATCACCCCAGCCTGCAAAACGCCACTTGCGGCGGCCTTGGCGCAAAAACTGGCAAATCGCCGTCCGCGCCAATCCAACACCGTTTACCCGGCGTACTTACACGGGTACCGCATTTTTAATCCCAAAGAGGAAAAATAATGAAATCACGCATCCTGCTCGGCGTTCTTGCTGCTGTTCTTCTCACCGCTACCGTTGCTTCGGCCCAGAAAGACCCCATGGTCGGCGGCGCCGCCATGTATCCCACCAAAGACATCATCGATAACGCCGTAAATTCCCAGGACCACACCACTCTCGTGGCCGCCGTAAAAGCTGCTGGTCTGGTCGACACCTTGAAAGGCCCCGGGCCATTCACCGTTTTCGCTCCGACCAATGAAGCGTTCGCCAAGCTTCCCGCCGGCACCGTCGATACGCTGCTCAAGCCGGAAAACAAGGACACCCTGACTAAAATTCTCACCTATCACGTCGTGGCCGGTCGCCTCAGCACCAACGATCTGCGGAACCTGATCAAGGAAGGAAACGGCAAAGCCACTCTGAAGGCGGTCAGCGGCGGAACACTCACCGTCACCATGTCCGGCGGAAAATTCATCCTCACTGACGAAAAAGGCGGCACGGCAGCAATCACCATCGCCAATGTCTACCAATCCAATGGCGTGATTCAGGTCATCGATTCCGTTTTGATGCCCAGCTAACGCATCTGCTCATCGCTTCGAACCAAGCCAGGGCGGCTGCTCTCCTCGCAGTCGCCCCTTTTTTGTCGTTCTCAAAACTTCTTCGGCCGAATGTCCTCTGCTCGTACCACCCAATCCTTCTCGAAATTCCGCCGACCCTGCCAATCTCTCCCCCGAATTCCGCCCCCGCGCCTCTTCTGCTATACTTCCGACAACCAAAACTATGGATTTCGACTACCTAACAACCTTCCTCGAAATTGTGAAGTTGGGCAGTTTTTCGCGCGCCGGGCAGAAACTGTTTCGCTCCCAGCCCGCCGTCAGCGCCCAGATCCGCCAGCTCGAACAGGCCTATGGCCAGAAGCTCTTCGACCGCGTCGGCAAGTCCGTAAAGCTCACCGCCGCCGGTGAAGCTCTTGTCGGCTACGCCAAGCGCCTTCTGGTTCTCAAAGAAGAATCCCTGCGTGCCGTCGCCGACCTTTCCATTTCGCCGCAAGGCACTTTGAATATCGGCGCGAATGAAGCGACCTGCTTGTATCTTCTTCCCGATCTGTTCGCCGAATACCATCGCCGCTATCCCGGCGTGCAAATCAATATCTACCGCAATTTCAGTCGCAAAGTGATCGAGAAGATTGAAGACGGCTCGGTCGACATCGGCATCGTCACCTTGCCGGTAAAATCGCCCAGCCTGCGCATTCATCCCATCTTCCACGATCGCCTGATGCTCATGGTCTCGGCTTCCAATCCGCTCGCGAAATCCAAATCCGTCACGCTGAGTGAAGTCGCCGACCAGCCGCAGATCGTCCCCAAGACCGGTTACACCCGGCAGCTGTTCGATAAGCACTTCCGTCCTTATCGTTCCAAGCTGCGCATCACCATGGAACTGGCCAGCGTGGGCATGATTAAACGTTTCGTCGCTGCCGGCCTGGGTGTTTCGATCATCAGCGAAAGCTTCGCCAAAGACGAAGTCCGCAACGGCGAAGCCAAGTTGGTGCCCATTTCCGATGCGGACCTTACCCGGGAATTGGGCCTCGTCTATCGTCGCGACCGCACTTTGCCGCGCGCCGCCGCCGCGTTCGTCACCCTGTTGCGCCAGCAAGTCGAAGCCCGCAACGAAAAAGACGCCGCGCGCAAACACTAGCCTCGCGCTCTCCGTTTCCGTTGTCCCGAACCATTCCCTGGGATAAGATTTGCCAATTGGCTCAATTCAAAAGTTGAATTGCCCGCGGCAATAAGTTCCGCGCCGCAGCGCCGTGCCGGAGTTACACTCGGTGGTCGAAAGCACCGGCCATGCCCTCGATGCCCAAGCTAGGCAGTGAACTGCGCGCTTTCTACGCCGAGGAATCGGCGCGGATTCAGACCGATTTCGGCCTCCATGGCGACGGTCGCGCCGCAGTCTTCAGCCGCACCACCGTAGTCGAATCCATCCTGCTTCGCCTGTGGAACCAGTACATTTCAGCCGAAAAAAACGGTCCCGCGGGAGTCGCTCTCGTCGCTCTCGGCGGCTTCGGACGTAAATGGCTCTTCCCGCATTCCGATATTGATCTGCTGTTCCTGCACGAAAGCGAACGCACCGAAACCGAATTCAAAGATCGCATCCGTCAGTTTTCCCAGGAAATCTGGGATCTGCGCATGAAGCTCAGTCCCGCCACGCGCAAACTTTCTGAATGCGACCGCTTCGATCCCGAAAATCTCGAATTCACCGTTTCGCTGCTGGACGCCCGTTACCTCACCGGTGATCCCGCGGTCTTCGCTCAGATGCAGGAAGTTGCCGTTCCGAAGCTTCTGGCGCGCGAAGGAAAAATCTTCTCCCAGCGTCTCGCTGATCTAACCCGCACCCGCCACGCGAAATTCGGCGAAACCCTTTTTCATCTGGAGCCCAACGTCAAAGACGGCCCCGGAGGTTTGCGCGACTACAACGTCGCTTCCTGGCTGAATTTTATTTCGCCCAATGGCCGCCCGCGCGGTTCGGTGCAGGAAACTCCGGGAGCGCTTCCGTCCGCCCGCCACCGCTCGCAGCAGGCTCTCGATTTCCTGATGTCCGCGCGCTGCTTTCTGCATTACCTGCACAAGCGCGACAACAATGTCCTTGCCTGGGAATCCCAGGATGAAGCTGCCGCACGAAAAATCGGCGCTTCCACCGCCGAGGACGCGCTAACCGCTTCCGACTGGATGCGCATCTATTTCGGCCACGCCCGCGCCATCAATCGCGTTTGCCTGCAGTCGCTTTATGCTTTTCCTTCCGCACCTTCTTCCTTGCATGGCCAGTTTCAGAATCTGCAATCGCGTTTCGCCAACTCTGAGTTCGTGGTCGACAACGGTTTGATCTCTCTGCAGCAGCCCGACGCCGTCGGCGATTCCGATCTGCTGATGCGCGCCTTTCGCTTTCAGGCCCGTCACGGCCTTACCTTCAGCCCCGCCGCCGAAATGCAAATCGAACAGGCGCTGCCGTCCATCGCTCTCGACCCGCCCTGCGGCGTCGAGGTCTGGCATCATCTGCAGGAAATCCTGCTCGCGCCCCACGCTTCCGAAACTCTGCGCGCCATGCACTCCATGGGCTTTCTTTCGCTGGTTCTTCCCGAAATGCAGGGAATTGATTCGCTCGTGGTCCGCGATTATTCCCACCGCTACACCGTCGATGAGCACACTTTCGTAGCCATCGAAAATCTGCATCGCCTTCGCCAGTCCCAATCCAAATGGGATCAGCGCTATGCCGAACTTCTCGACGAACTCGAGCAGCCGGAGTTGCTTTACCTCGCGATTTTGCTGCACGACACCGGCAAGGCGCAGAAAAATGGCAATCACGTCCAGTCCAGCGTGGCCTTGGCCGAAGCTTGCCTCGAACGCCTCGATGTCGATCCGCCCGATCGCGAAACCGTTTTATTTTTGATCAGCCGCCATCTCGAACTCAGCATGACCCTGCGCCGCGATATTTTTGATCCCGAAACGGTGAAAGCCCTGGGCGAAAAACTCGAAACGCCCGAACGCCTGAAAATGCTTTGCCTGCTCACCTATGCGGACATCAAAGCCGTCAATCCCGAAGCGCTCACGCCCTGGAAGGCCGAAAATATCTGGCAGCTTTACATCGGTACCGCAAATTATTTGCTCCGCAACGTCGACCAGCGCCTGCACGTCGATACCGACGAAGACACCCTCGCGCACCTGCGAACCCTGGCCCCCGCTGCCGGCAGAAAACTGGAGACTTTTCTCGAAGGCCTGCCCAAGCGTTATCTCCGTACCCATCCCGTCGAAGATGTTCTGGGCCACATGAATATGGCGAACGCCCTGGTCAAAGATCCCGTGCAGGTCGCCCTCAAACGCGGCCGCCACTGGTTTGATCTCTCGCTGGTCACCACCGACCGCCCGTTTCTCTTCGCCAATATGACCGGCGTTCTCGCTGCCTGGGGCATGAACATCGTCAAAGCCACCGCCTTTTCCAATCACGCCGGCGTAGTCGTCGATACCTTTTATTTCACCGATCAGTTTCGGGTTCTGGAGCTGAATCTTCCGGAATGGGAGCGTTTCAAGCAAAGCGTCCACGACGTCATCACTGGAAAAGCCGACCTGCAACGCATGTTGCGCGACCGGCTGCATTCTCAAAAGCCCGCTCCGCCGAAAGTAAAAGTCACCACCGTCATCGATTTCGACGACGACTGCTCGGACCACAGCACCCTGATCGAAGTCATTACCCAGGATCAGCCCGGCTTGCTGCATCGCATCAGCTCGAAATTCGCCGAGCACAACTGCAGTATCGATATCGCCCTGATCGAAACCGAAGGTCAAACCGCCATCGACGTCTTCTACCTCACGTCCGCCGGCGGCAAACTGAATGCTGACCAGCAAACCCGCGTGCGCGCCGCCCTCCTCGCCGAGCTTGCCGATAAGTAGCTTTCTGCCCTTGGTGTTACGCTGCCTCGGCAAACTTCCGCCTTGTTTCCTTTAGGAACGCCGCGCATCCAATCAATAGCTAACCCGCGTATCATAGACGAAGGACATTTCGCGGAAATCGCGGCGGTTCTTATGCTGATCAAGAAAACGCCTGAACTCACCTACCGGGACGTGACGCCCAAGGGCCTGTACATGGGCCGGCGTAATTTTCTGCTCGGAATTGCCGCTACCTACGGCGCCGTGGTCGCCTATAAAAAATTGCCTCGCGTCTTCGCCGGGCCGCCGACCGGAACCGTTCCGGTAAAATTGTCCGGGTTTTCGAAGTGGTCGGGCAGCACCACCGAAAAGCAGACTCCCATCGAAGACGTCACCCACTACAACAATTACTACGAATTTGGCACCGGCAAAACCGATCCCGCGGAAAACGCCAGAAATTTCGTCACCCAGCCGTGGACTCTTTCCGTCGAAGGCGAAGTCAAAAAGCCCCGCAAATTTTCGCTCGACGAGATTATGAAGCTGGTCCCGCTCGAGCAGCGCATTTATCGCCATCGCTGCGTCGAAGCTTGGTCCATCGTCGTGCCCTGGATCGGATACTCGCTCAGCAACTTAATCAATCTGGTTCAGCCCACGCCCAAGGCCACCTTCGTGGCTTTTGAAAGTTATTACGACACCAAACAAATGCCCGAAAGTGCCTACGCCGGAATTCAATTGCCTTACGTCGAAGGCTTGCGCCTCGATGAAGCTATGAATCCGCTGACCATGCTCACCGTCGGCATGTATGACGAAACTCTCCCCAATCAGGATGGAGCGCCCATTCGCCTCACCGTTCCTTGGAAATACGGTTTCAAGAGCGCTAAGTCCATCGTAAAAATTCGCTTCGTCAAATCGCAGCCGCCCACTACCTGGAACATTTCCAGTCCGAGCGAGTACGGCTTCTACTCCAACGTGAATCCGCAGGTCGATCACCCTCGCTGGAGTCAGGCCAAGGAACGCCGCCTCGGCGAATTTTCCCGCCGCCCCACCTTGATGTTCAATGGATACGCCGACCAAGTCGCCAGCTTGTACAATGGCATGGACTTGAAGAAAAATTTCTAGCGCGAGCGACTCTTGAATTCTTTTCTCACCAGCAAGTGGACCAAAGCTGTCGTCTTCGTTCTGTGTTGCGTCCCGCTTGGCGTCCTGCTCTGGCGCGCCTTCCACAATGGCCTCGCCGGATTTCCAGACAATATGGACTTCGGCGCCAATCCCATCGAATTCATCACCCATCGCACTGGCGATTGGACCATCCGCTTTTTGGTCATCACTCTGGCCATCACTCCGCTCCGTCAGCTGCTTCGTCAGCCGCAGTTGATTCGCTTTCGCCGCATGTTAGGTCTTTTCGCGTTCTTCTACGCCTGCTTGCATTTCGCCACCTGGATCGGTCTCGATAAGCAATTCGACTGGGCGGAAATGTGGAAGGATGTTCTGAAGCGCCGCTTCATCACCGTCGGTTTCACCGCGTTGGTTCTGATGATTCCTCTGGCCCTCACCTCCACCGCCGGAATGATTCGCCGCCTCGGCGGAAAGCGTTGGCGCGCTCTTCACCGCCTCATTTACGCCAGCGCCATCCTCGCCGTCATCCATTACTACTGGCTGGTTAAATCGGATGTGCGCAAACCGTTGATGTACGGGGCGTTTGTCGCGATCCTGCTCGGCTGGCGCCTCGTCGTCTGGATGAAGGATCGCGGCCAGCAACCTCCTCGGGAAGTCGCGTCGCAGCCGAATCCGCCCACCGCCACAAGCGCCTGAAAATCGCACCCAAGATCCGCGCACAAAAAAAGCCCCGGCCATATCGCCGGGGCTTTTTGATTTTGCACAGTTTTCAGACCGCGCGAATTATGGACGTGTCCGCGCGTTGTGCTTCTTGTCGTAAATATCGTTCGACAGACGATTCTGCTGCCGGTTGATTTTGGACTTATCCGCCGCAGTCAGATGACCGTTATCCTGCGCGCGCATGTTCCGCTCTTCCTTGTTCAGGCCGGCTTCTTTCGATTCCAGATTGCTCGTCTCCCGCGGCGTAAGCTGTCCGCTATTCACGCCGTTGGCGATCCGCGCCTGCTGGTCGTTCTTACGCTGCTGGATTTCCCCCGACGAGGGAGTCGCCGCCGACTGTGCGAATGCCGGTAGGGCTCCCAGAGCCAAAAATAATCCTGCGCTGAGTATGATTGTGCGTACGTTCATGATCGTAAGCCTCCGTATGATGTGCCTGACTTCTTATTGTTATATTCGGCGCCGCGTTTTTGCCTGCTCGCCGCTCACTAGGTAAAACACTCCCACTCCTGAAAAGTTGTTTCGAGGAATTCGCAGAAAAGGGAAGTGTCAGCCACAGGGCGAAACCGGAGCGAAACCAAAACTAGACAAAAAAAGAGGCCAGCGCAGGGCATCACGCTGACCTCAAAATCCTAAATCAACCGGCGTTCTTCAGATCTGGCTTACTGCTTGACCAGCTTCTCGATTGCCGCCGTAACCTGCGGAGCATCAGGCGTCACGTCCGGCTCAAAACGAGCCACCACTTTTCCGTTTCGATCCACCAGGAATTTTGTGAAATTCCACTTGATCTCACCTTTCACCGCCGGATTCGCTTCCGTCGTCAAATATTGATAAAGCGGCGTCTGGTCGTCGCCCTTCACTGAAACTTTTCCATACATCGGAAACGTGACGCTGTATTTCGACTGGCAGAACGTCTTGATTTCCTGATTCGTGCCTGGCTCCTGACTCCCAAAATTATTCGCCGGGAATCCCAAAATCACAAATCCCTGGTCCTTGTATTTCTCGTAGGTGGATTCGAGCGCCGTGTATTGCGGTGTAAATCCGCAGCGGCTCGCCACGTTCACCAGCAGAATCACCTTGCCCTTGTAATTCGCCAGCGGCGCGGGTTTGCCATCGATCGAAGGCAATGTGAAATCGTAAATGCTCGAAGCCGCAAATAGGGAAGCGCTCATAATCAGGATCACCAATCCCAGAAGGAATTTTTGCGAAATACCGTTGCCGGAAACTTTCATTCTCGCCCTCACCCGTCGTGATCGGTTTCAGTTCGAATCGCACTGACGAGGATACCGCAGTCCTCAAGCCGCCGCAATTTCCGGCCACGTTCCGCCTCCATTCGCGGTTACTCCGGGTGCTGGCCCAATTCGTCGTTCATCTGCCCCGCGTGCAAGGGAACGATGCACAAATCTTCGCCGCTGTCGCTGCACTGGTAGACCTGCCACGCCGGCAGATCCTCTGGCTTGATCTCGTACGCGCCATCCTCCATATCCGATGTGTCCCCGAAATAAGTCATTAAGTACGGATTCCCCTCGTTCGCGCGCATCAGAAATTGTTGCGAAGCGGCCTCGTAATTTCCGTAGCTGAAGCAATAGCCGATACAAGCCCGGTCCAGCATGTGTTGAATTAAAATTCGCGAATCCGGAAACGGCTGAATGGTTCCCAGCACCCGCGAATCCCGCGGAATCGTCCGCACCAATTTCTCTACCTGCGTTTCCATGCGGTCCATCCGCCCCGTGTCTTGATACAGAAACGCAAAAAATATCGCAGCCGTCGTGCCGAAAGCGACTAGGTGCCATTTTCGCGGAATCATCGCGCCCAGCAGGCAGCACAGCACCACCGCCGTAACCGAGCTCAATCGCTCCGTCAGAATCGCCAGCGCCACCGGCTCCCGTGGGAATCGCATTCCTTCCGGCAGCAACCCCGCTGCGAAAATCAAAATCACATAAAACTGCAGCGGTATTCGATATGCGGTTGATACCTCGTGGCGCCTCCGCCGCCAAAAATAATCGAAAACCAGCGCAATCGCGGCAATCGCCCCAAATAGAATCTGCGGAATCTGGTATCGCGCCCCGAACAGCCACAACTGATCGGTGCCATTAAAGAAATACGCGGGTCTGTTCTGCGTCTCGATCACGTAGGAATGCCAGAAGAACCAGTGCGCGGCAAACAGCATTCCGATCGCCCCCGCGACCAGCACAACCTGATGTCTCTGCCGAATTCTCTCCGCCACAAAAATATAAGCCGCCGCTCCTACCATCCATACCAAGCCCAACGGATTCGCCAGCACAATGAACGGCGCCAGCAAAACCGGGATCCATCGCTCCCATCCCGTCCCGCGCCAGAAAATCGCCAATCCCCAAAAACTCAGCCCCAGCGAAAGATAGTAATTCGAAAATCCCATGTGAAACGTGAATCCATACGAGATCATCGCCAGGCAGGGAACCAGGAACCACGGAGCGCGACGCGCTGCCGCCGCCACCAGTGCAAACGTTCCCCCAAAAAACACCATCACCGAAATCGAAACAACGATCCTCTCCGCCGCAGCCAGCGAAACCAAACGCCCGAAGAAAAGCAGCAGATAATCGAACAGCACGTTGTTCCACCGCGAAGCCAGCCACAACCCCGGCGCCTGCCCGGCTCGAACCAGCTGCGCCAGCCACACGTTGTACAGATGGCTTCCCAGGTCCCCCGCCACAATCGTGCGGTGCCAAAAGCAAGGAACCAAAATCAAAACAGATATGCCCAGAATTCTTGCCGGAAATTGCCGGACGAAATTTCTAAATTCGTGAAAAACACCGCGACGAGCTACGGTTGCGTTCGTTGGTGCATGTGTTTGAGGGATGCTACGAGGAAGGGGTTTTCCTTCGTCTTCGCGTGCGATCAAGAAATGCGCCTCTCCTGCAGAGTCGGTCTGGTGAACTTCCGACGATTTTCGCGACTGAATGTCTGTAAACATACCATGACTCAATTCCGTGGCAGCAGTCGCCTCCACGTTTTCAGCGATTCCGCCCGATTACGAGCGACCCCGATTCTGTAACACGTAGGCGATGCATCGCGCCTCCGCAAATGGTATAACTTCCAAAACAAGCTCGAAGTTTCTTGGGGGCACTCATGGCCGAATCCACCGTCGCAGACATCGCCAAAAAAGCCGTAGGCTGGTCCATCTTTGTTAGCGTTGTGATGATCGTAGCGGGCTTGCTCGCCATCGCTCTTCCGCTCGAAGCTGGCATCGCCATCAATCTGTTCCTGGCCTGGATGCTGATCTTTGCCGGCATCGCTCACTTCGTTTTCGCCTGGTACACGCGGCGCACCGGGAATGTACTGATCAAAGTCCTCCTCGGCGTCCTTTATATTGCCGTGGCCATTTATCTCCTGGATCATCCCACTCGCGGCTTGGCCACTCTTACCCTGGCCCTCGCCTTCTACCTACTCATCGAAGGCGTCGCCGAAATCGTTCTATATTTCCAGCATCGCGCCGCCAATGGCGCTTCCTGGTTTTTGATAAACGGCATCATCACCATCGTTCTCGGCGGCATGATCGGCCTCACTTGGCCCTCCAGCTCCGAATGGGCCATCGGCACTCTCATCGGCATCAGCATTTTCTTCAGCGGAGTTTCTCGCCTGATGATCTCGCTCGCCGCCCGTCGCGCCGTCACCACCAAGCTGGCCTAGAGGCCGAAGGCCGGCTGCAGCCCGGGAAAATTTAGCCACACCTCAGCAAACGCGCGAATTCGCAATTCGCGTCGTAACCAGATTTAAATTGTCGTTGAAAATTTGCTGCTGCGAGCCTACGCGTCCTGCTCTTCTTCCTTCTTCGGCGCGTAAGGATACTTCGGGGGTTTCTGCATGTGCGACGTGCGATACGCTTCCAGCTCCGCATCCGTCAAATCGAAATGTGTCAGCGTCGGATGATTTTCCGTCGCCGCCAGCTCCAAACGCAGCCGGTGCGAACAAATATCCGGAGCATCCTGAAATCGTACCCGGCGCGAATTAAAAGCCTCGTTCGGGATCGACAAAGTAAATTCCCGCGGCTCCGTCGCCGTCTCGCGGACGGTAAACGTATATTCGCGGCCGCGTTCCTTGGCCTCGAATCCCACGAACTGCACGATTACGTTGCTCGTGTTCCCGCTCATTTGCCGACGGTTACCGGCTCGGCCGCTGCAATCACCGCTGCCGCCACTTTCTTCACCCGCTTGGCGCGCTTGCGCTTCGGCGGAGTTCCTTCCGCGTGCTCGACCACCATGATGCTGGTCACGAATTTCTTCGGCCCGTGCAGATCGAAATCGATCGAGGTCCGGTCGTTATCCGATTCCGTGACCACGCCCAAACCGTACTGGAAGTGCTTGATGTATTGCCCTTCTGCCAGTGCTTTCAACGGGGCTCCTCGAATCAAAGCGATAAGTGCGGTCGTACTGTGGCCGGAAAAATGCTCGGAAAGCGTTTGGTGCGAAAAAAAAGGGCGAACCGGCCTAGGCCGGCTCGCCCCTTTCGACTAGAGGCTGGTGACGTTCGCTGCCTGCAGACCCTTCGGTCCACGGGTAACTTCGAACTCAACCGCTTGGCCTTCGTTCAGCGACTTATAACCTTCCGCTTGAATTGCCGAAAAGTGGACGAAAACGTCCTCGCCGGACTGGCGCTGGATGAATCCGAAACCCTTGCTGGCATTGAACCACTTTACTGTTCCTTGTTCTCTCACTGATGTACTTCCTTCTTTTTGAGCTATTTGCTACTTCTCGACCGCCTCCAGCCGTAAAGCAAAAGAGGCTGCAAGTGTTACTTGCAGCCCCTTCAAACGATTCCAAAGGTGTTACAAGAGCAACAAACGCAAAGCAACTATACCACATTTGCCGCTCACTTCCAGCGATTTGTTCCGCTGCGAAGAGCGAACCACGCAGTTGCACAGCGTGAAAAACTCAATTATCGGGCGTGGGCGACCGCAAAGAACACAGGCACGATTACAACAAAAGCCTCATGTACGTGACGGCGCTGGATAGCCGGCGTGAGCCACCACCACGCCAACCAGCCCACAACCGCCGTTGGCCGTTTTCCTGGGGACCGCCGCGACGAAGGATCTCTCATCGTCTTCGAATTCGTAGCGGCGGTCATCGGACCATCAGCTGTTGGTTCGCCCTTAGTCTTTACGTGTCTTCCCGACAGAGGCGCGGCCGCCTTCGCCGTGCCGACGAGGGATCTCTCTTCGATTTCCGCCCGCGCTGTTCTCGTCGGATTCCTAGTCGGCCAGGTGGGCCGCGTTGTATTTGCTTGCTGGTCGCGCGCTATCCCGGGGATATGTCGCTTGCCTTAATATGCAGCGCACCCTTCACATCCACCGGAAGAATAAGCCACCCGCCGTCTGGTCAAACTGACTGACTGATGTCCGCCCGTGTTTCGATTGGCGACTTCTGGGCGGAGCACGTCAGGTACGGCCGGGCTCAGACTCGAATTCCCGCATTACTGCTCAGTTTAATACTCTTGTCGATAATAGTTGACGCACTCAGAAAGGGGCCACGTATAATGCCCGGAAATTTAGGAAAAACTTCTGGAGGCGCCATGTTTCGAATCTGGTCTGGGTGGGCCGCGGTGTTGATGGTAGTGATGGCGGTGGTACTGGCCGGGTGTGAGGGTTCGTCCGCGCCGCCGCCGCTTACGGTCAGCTTGACCCCTTCCTCGGCGCAGACCGCCGACCAGAATCAGTCGCCCGCGCCCACGATCATGGCCACGGTCACTAACCTGCCGAAAGGCGCAATGCCCGGCGTCTCCTGGTCGCTAACGGGTCCGGGTTCACTCAGCAACCCGACGTTGCAATCGGTGAACTACACTCCCCCA
Source organism: uncultured Acidobacteriota bacterium (assembly GCA_963711325.1). GTDB lineage: Bacteria > Acidobacteriota > Terriglobia > Acidiferrales > UBA7541 > Palsa-295. The sequence goes on from CAVQDR010000004.1 coordinate 749,887, forward strand.
GGCGGTGCCCTCATCACCAGCAGCCTACAGGCGACGATAACGGCGACGGCTGTAGCCGACGCGACGAAAAGCGCGTCGGTTCAGTTCACCGTGAACCCTCCGCCTCAAATTTCGTTGCTGCCGCTCCCGAACGGCACCATGGGCGTGCCGTACAGCCAGACGATCGGGCTGACCGGCGGAACTGCCCCGTTTCAATGGAGCGTTTATAACGGACCCATCTTTAGCGGGTCATCGGTGGGCGGAGCGGTGCCGGATGGATTGAAGCTGGATCCGGCGACGGGAACCGTCAGCGGAACACCCACTGCCGCTGGAACTTGGTTTTTCGAAACGATCGCCATGGACGCGACCGGGACCCTGGCGTTCGACGGTGGAGCGCAGATAATCATCGGACCAGCCGGCCCGGCGAAGAATCCGATCCCGTTTGTAAATCGCCCGCTGGTGCCCACAGCGATTTCACCTGGAAGCGCAGATTTCACGCTGCAGATGACGGGTTCGGGATTCGTTTCCGGAGCTGTCGTCAACTTTAATCGCGTCGCGCTGGCGACAACGTTTGTAAATGCCGAGCACCTCAGCGCAACCGTTCCCGCCGCGTCGGTCGCGAGCGCCGGCACCGCGGCAGTTACCGTGACGAATCCTGGGTCAGGCAGCGTTTCCTCCAACGTGGCCTATTTTCAGGTGGCCGCACCGGAAGCGACTGTGAGTTTCGCGGCGGCTACGAATTCGCCGCTGCAGATTAGGGAGCCGGGCGGGATCGCCGTCGGCGATTTCAATGAAGATGGTAAGCCGGATCTGGCGATTTCCACCCTCGTCAGCGCGACGGTGCTGCTCTCGAACGGCGACGGCACATTCGCCGTCGCGGCAGGCTCACCCATGTTACTCCCGAGCCCGCCGTATGATGACTTCGCTACGCCGCATGTCGGGGTGGTCACCGTGGGCGACTTCGATAACAGCGGTCATTTGGGATTTGCGGTCGCGGAATTCAGCAACGAGGCCGCCGTTATTCTGCTGGGCCATGGCGATGGAACCTTCGCTCTTTCGTCGGCGAATTTCGCCAACGGCCCGGGCTTCCCGATCATTGACCTAACCACCGCGGATTTCAATGGAGATGGCAATCTCGATTTGGCCATCACCAGCCAAGTTGGCATATCTGCGGCTGACCTCGGATTCGGGAAGGGTGCGTTCACGACGGAAGGAGGCCTGTTCACAGGCGTCGGTGGCTCGTTTCCGGCAGCTACGGCGGTAGGAGATTTTAATGGCGATGGAATACCCGATGTAGTGGTGGCGAACAGCGCAAACGGAAGCGTTCACGATTCATCGTTTTCCATTTCTCTCGGCCATGGAGACGGAACGTTCACCCAGCCCAATAGCTCGCCGGTTTCCATTGGCCAGTCGCTCTCCGCGGTCGTGACCGGCGACTTTAATGGCGACGGAAAACTGGATCTGGCGCTAGTCGACTCCGGCGGCAACGCCGTGATTATCCTGCTGGGAAATGGCGATGGAACCTTTGGGACGCCCACGACGATCCCAGCGGGAACTTTTCCTGACGCAATCGTCGCCGGAGATTTCAACAACGACGGCAAGCTCGATCTAGCCGTCGCCAACTCGGGGGACAACAACGTCACATTGTTACTTGGCAACGGCGATGGCACGTTCACCGCGGCATCGGGTTCGCCTTACGCTACCGGCACCGGCCCATTTGTGCTGGCAGCGGCCGATTTCAACGGCGATGGGAAGCTGGATCTGGCCGTGCTGAATCAGAATGATACGGTATCGATTCTGCTGCAACAGTAAGTCCAGAAGCACGGCAAAAGCCCGAAGACGTCGTCAGCGTACCCGTTTGTGACACTTGCAGAACTGTCACCGGCTCGCGGCGCCGGCAGGGCAAACTTTAGTAGCGTGAAACGACGCGCGACGCAGCCGATCTGCTGGTCATGGCGTTGCGCGAAAAAGACATCGAATCCCGCATCGCCATTCAGCCTGACGGGTCCCGCAAGATCTTCGTCACCCCGCACGATGAATCTCGAGCCCGCGAAATCGTCCGCGAAGTCGTGTCCGGCGATCCCATCGAATAGTTTCCGCTCGGAACGCACTTACTCGTAGCGCAAGGCCACCATCGGATCGACCTGCGATGCGCGTCGTGCCGGAATGTAACCCGCTAAACCCGCGATCACCGCAAGAATTACGCACGCCGCTGCAAGGGCCACCGGGTCAGCCGCGCCGAGCCCGAACAGCATCGACTTGATTAGCCGCGTGCCGGCCAGCGCAATCGGTACTCCGACGGCAATACCAATCAGCATCAGGATCAGCGTCTCCCTCAGGACTTGTCGAACGATCGTCGAACGTCCAGCTCCCAGCGCCATGCGAATTCCAATGTCGCGCGTCCGCCGCGCCACGGTGAATGCCATGATGCCGTAGATCCCGACGCTCGCCAGCAGCATCGCCAGAACACCGAACGCCGCCGAAAGCCGCGCGATGAAGTGGTCGGTTTGCAGCGAAGCATTGACCAGCCCGGACATGGTATGAATTTCGATTTCAGGGAGCGCGGAATTTGTATCGTGCACCACGGCTCGCAACGCCGCGGAAACTGTCGCCGGACCGGCAGCCGTTCGAATTTCGTAGATCCCGCGGTCTTGCGCCCATAGTGGGTTGAAGATTGGGGCGTACAACCGGGGTTTTGTTTCTCCCCGCAGGCTGTTGTATTTTGCATCGGCCACCACGCCCACAATCTCGGCCCAGGAAGGATTCCCGGGATACGTGTCGGTCACCCGCTTGCCGATGGGATCGGTGTTGGGGAAGAAGCGCTTCGCAAAAGCCTGATTGACGACCGCGACGCGCGGTCCATTGCCGCCATCCTGTGCGATGATCCCGCGGCCGGCAAGAATCGGCATTCCCAGCACCGAGAAATAATCTGGTCCCACATGGTCCATTCTCGAATTCAAAAGCTCGCCCGGTTTCGGAGTAAAGCCTTCCACCGAAATGGGATCGCCGGATTCAGAATAGCTAAAGAGGCCGTCGGCCGAAAGCGTCGCAGCCGAAACTCCGGGGACAGCCTTGAATTTATCGAGCAGCTCCTGCAGCACACGCGGGATCGCCGCGTCTTTGTATCCCGCGGAAACAGGGCGCACCCGGAAAAGCAACAGCCGTTCAGTCTTGTAGCCGAGCTTCACCTCGTTCAACCGCTGCAGGCTGTGAACGAAGAGCCCCGCAGCCACCAGCAGTACCAGCGAAACAGAAACCTGCGCCACCACCAAAATTTTCCCGGCGGGGAACCGGCGGCCGTGGCCTTCAACCGTAGCGCCCGAAGCACCCGATTTCAGCATCGGCGAAAGATCCAGCCGCGTTGCGCGCAAGGCGGGAATCAAACCGAACAACAGCGCCGTCAGAGCGGCCACTGCAAAGGTAAACGCCAGCACCCGCGCATCCGGGGCCAGGGTGAGTTGGATTGGTTCCTGCCCGGTGCCACCTTCCGGAGAAACCATTTTCAGCAGCAGCCCGTCAGCCCATTGCGCCAGCACCACTCCAACTGCGGCACCCAGAAAAGCGAGCAGGAAGCTTTCCGTAAGCAGTTGCCGGATCAAGCGGCCGCGAGCCGCGCCAATCGACAGCCGAACCGCGAATTCCTTCTGCCGCGCCGCGCCACGCGCCAGCAGCAGATTCGCCAGATTCGCGCACGCAATCAGTAACACCAGCCCAACCAGCGCCATTAAAAGTTTCAACGGCTCGGCGAATCCATTGTGCAGAGTCGACACGCCGCGCCCACCGCGCTGCACGTTGATCCGCTGATCGGAATAGGTCTTCAAATCGTCGCCGGAAAGTTTGTAGCGGAGCGCCGACGCTGAAACGTACCCCGGGAAAACCACATTCACGTTCGCGTTAGCTTGCGCCAGCGTCACGCCCGGCTTTAGCCGCGCCATCACTTGCAACCACATCCGCTGGTCGATCGTTCCGGAAGCAAACGCGGTGAGCAGATCATCTCCAGGATAAATGGCCGCCTGCATGGTCATGGGCACCCAGATGTCCGGCGCCTCGCCCACCGTTTCTCCAAAAAATCCCGCTGGTGCAACTCCGATAATCTCGAATGAAGTCTGATGGATTTCGATTTTGCGCCCGAGTACCTGCGGATCGAGGCCGAAACGCTGACGCCAGAATGCGTGGCTGATCACCGCGACCGGAGACGAATTGCGCGTGCCATCGACTTCCGGACCAAACGCGCGTCCGATGATCGGCCGGACGCCGAGCGTCGGAAAATAATCGCCGGAAACCATGCGAACGCGAACAGAGTCCTCGGCCGCGGGCGAACCCGTTGCCGAGCTGGCAGATGACTTACCGATGGTGACATTGACCTGCGCCAGAGTGCTGTCCGAGGCGAAAATGCCTGAGAAAACTTCACTGTGATCGCGCAGATATTCAAATTCTGAATACGCCAAAAGATTTCGTTCGCCGCTCTCGCTGCCATTGCTCAGGCCATGCGCATCCGGATCGGTCAAAACCACCAGCTGCTGTGCCTGCAGCACGGGGAGCGAACGCAGCAAAACGGAATCGAGCACGGTAAAAATCGCCGTATTCGCGCCGATCCCCAGCGCCAGCGTCATCACCGCCAGCAGCGTGAATCCCGGATTGTTCCGGAACGTGCGAAAAGCGAAGCGGACATCCTGAATAAAGTTTCCCACTGCGGCGCCTCCCCAATTCGCACTGCACAAAAAAATTCCACGATTACTCTCGCAAGCGAAGTGCCGAGCTGCAATCAGACCATCGCCAGGAAGAATAAGGACTTGGCCATTCGCCCTTTCGCCGGGCCCGCGTGCCGTGCGCGGTTTTGGGAAATCGTGTCACGCGCTCGGACGCCCTGCGCGCCTCTCATCGAACCGATTGTGTCGCAAGCCCTGTCAGAGGTACCATCACCAAATTGGCGGACGAGCTGCCTCTGCAATCGCTGCGCTAGGCTCGTAGCGTTCGCCAATCTTCGCATTCCACCCCGGCCCTGGGCTTTTCACCAGCGCGGCAGGCCCCGAAGTCATTCTCCGCAGCCCCATTCATCTTGCCAGGAGGCAACCGATGAGCTCCTTACTTGATTCCCTGAAAGACCGCATCTCTCCGGACGTCATCCGTGGTTTAGCGTCGAACCTCGGCGAATCCAACGATTCCATCCAAACCGCCTTGCAAACCAGCGGAGTCGCCATGCTCGCAACCTTGGCAAGCAAAGCCCAAAATTCCGGATTCCTCTCTCAGATCATGAATCTGATTTCAGGCTCCGGCGCAGCCAGTGCCATGGGGGCCGCTGCCGGTGGCGGCTCTTCCATCAGCAGCACCGCTTCGCAAGCAGGGAACTCGCTTCTGAATCTGCTCTTTGGCGGCAACATGTCTGCCGTCCAAAGCAAAATTGCGGAAGTCTCCGGCTTGCGCGCTTCTTCCGCCGGCTCGATTCTCGCGGCCGCCGCGCCCATCGTCCTCGGCACGCTCTCCTCTAAAGTGCATTCTGGAGGCCTCTCCGCTTCCGGACTCGGCAGCTTGCTCTCGGCAGAATTGCCCAAACTGCGCAGCTTCCTTCCGGCCGGCCTCGCGATTCCAGGCGTCTCCAATATCGCCTCGCAAGTTTCTTCTCGCGTCGCGAAAATGCAGCCGGATGTTCCAGTCCGGCCTTCCAGCCGCCTCTGGCCGCTCGTGATTCTCGGCATCATCGTCCTCGCCCTGCTCATCTGGTTTTTCAACCGCAACAATTCCGTGAACAACGCCGTCAACACCGCGAGCAACGCAGCCAGCAATGCTGGAACCGCCATCGCCAATAGCGCCTCGAGTCTCGGAGCCTTCTTCCAAACCTCGCTTCCCGGCGGCATCGTCTTGAACATTCCCCAGAACGGCGTCGAAAATAAATTGCTGGTGTTCATCAAAGACCCGAACGCCACTGTGAACACCGAAACCTGGTTTGATTTCGACCGCCTCCTCTTCGATACCAACGCCGCCACTTTGCAACCCTCCTCGCAGGAGCAGTTGCAAAACATCGCCAACATTATGAAGGCCTATCCCAACGTCCACATTCGCATCGGCGGATACACCGATAATCAAGGTGACGCCGCCGCGAATCTCAAACTCTCCCAGGATCGCGCCGACAATGTCATGCATGAACTCGTCGTGCTCGGTGTCGATCCTTCACGCATGGATTCCAAAGGCTATGGCGAAGATCATCCCGTCGCCGACAACTCGACCGACGCCGGAAGAGCCCAGAATCGCCGCATCTCCATGCGCGTGACCCAAAAATAAAGCATCTCGCCAAACCAAAAACGGGGAGCGCCTGGCGCTCCCCTTTTTTTGCGCCCCGCTCGCCCCGTCGCCCGCCGCCCCTCAGGTGTATACTTTTCGCGGTTTGTCCAAATAGGGAATCGACGTCTCAATCAGGCCAGGAGGCTTCGCCGGTGCATAACAAAAAGTTCCTAAACGCTTTCATCGTCGTGGTTCTCTTGCTGTTTCCCCCCACCGGCTCATCTCAGGGCCCCAATATTTCCAAACCCGCGCCCAGCGCTGCCGCTGAATCCGTTCGCGATCGCGCCAATAAACTCCTCAGCCAAATGACCGTCGAGGAAAAAGCCGGCCAGCTCAACCAGGGCGCCGGTATTGGTTTTGACGACGTCATCAAAAAAGCTTCCGACGATTCCATCGCCAAGGGCGAAGTCGGTTCCATTCTCTGGCTCATCGACGTCAAAGAAATCAACCGCCTGCAACATATCGCCGTCGAAAAATCCCGCCTGCACATTCCCATGCTTTTCGGCTATGACGTGATTCACGGCTACCGCACCACTTTCCCTGTTCCGCTCGCCATGGCTTCTTCCTGGGACCCTTCCGTCGAAGAACAGGCCCAGCACGTCGCCGCCGAAGATGCGCGAGCCGCCGGCATCGATTGGACTTTCGCGCCCATGCTCGATATCGCGCGTGACGCGCGCTGGGGCCGCATCGTCGAAGGCGCCGGCGAAGATCCGTACCTCGGCGCGGCCATGGCTCGTGCCCAGGTTCGCGGATTTCAGGGCGCTGAACTCAATCCCTCAAGCTTGCTGGCCTGCGCCAAACACTTCGCTGGTTACGGCGCGGCCGAAGGCGGCCGCGACTACGATTCCTCCTACATTCCCGAAGTTTTGCTGCGCAATGTTTACTTCCCGCCATTCCACGCCGCTGTGGATCAAGGCGTAGGTAGCCTCATGGCGGCCTACATGGACCTCAACGATGTGCCGGCCAGCGGAAATCGCTGGCTGCTCCACGATGTTCTACGCGAAGACTGGGGATTCAAAGGCTTCGTCGTCTCCGACGCCCAAACCGTGCAAAATCTCGTCACCCACGGATACGCCACTGATCTCACCGACGCCGCTTACTTGGCCGTCAACGCCGGTCTCAATATGGACATGGCCAGCTACGCCCTCATCGCCAACGTCCCCAATCTCGTGAAGTCCGGAAAAATCTCGCAAGCCCAACTCGACGACGCCGTCCGCCCCATTCTCGAAACCAAAATTCGCATGGGACTTTTCGAACATCCTTACACCGACGAAGCCGCCGTCGAACCAACTCTGAATCGTCAATCCAGCCGCGACCTCGAACGCAAACTCGCCGCCCGCTCCATGGTCTTGCTGCGAAATGAAAATCAGACACTGCCGCTGGCCAAGACCGTCAAGAGCGTCGCTCTAATCGGTCCACTCGCCGACAGTGTTAAGGACATCGAAGGCGGTTGGTCGGTCGAAGGCTTGTTCGGCGGCGCATCGAAGACCCACGTGGTCAGCGTTGCCGAAGGAATAAAAAATAAACTCGGCCCATCCGTTCAGGTCAACGTCGTCAGCGGCCCGGTGCTAACTCGAACGTATCCATCTCTCATTGATCTGCTCTTGGGCAAACAACTTCCCGTGCCGCCCACACCTGCCGAAGTTCAACAGGCCATAGCCGCCTCGGTCGCAGCCGCCCAAAACTCCGACCTGGTCATCGCCGTAATGGGCGAAGCCTCCGACCAAAGCGGCGAAGGCGCCTCGCGCGCCACGCTCGATCTTCCCGGCAGTCAGGAACAAATCTTGGAAGCCGTCGCCGCTACCGGAAAACCTGTAGTCCTGGTTCTGCTGAACGGCCGCCCCCTCGATATTCGCTGGGCCTCGGAACACGTCCCCGCAATTTTAGAAGCTTGGTATCCCGGCACGATCGGCGGTGATGCCGTCGCCGACGTCTTGTTTGGCGACGTCAATCCCGGCGGCAAACTTCCCGTCACCTGGCCCCGCTCCGTCGGCCAGGAGCCGCTCTACTACAATCACAATCTCACCCACCAGCCCGAAGACGCTCCCGGCTTCACTTCGCGTTACTGGGATCTTTCCACCAAGCCGCTTTATCCCTTCGGCTATGGACTCAGCTACTCGACTTTCCGCTTCGGCGATCTTCATCTCAGCCAGTCGCAAATCACGCCCGAGGGAAACCTCGAAGTCTCTGTCGACGTAACCAATACCAGCAAGACCGCCGGCGATACCGTCGCGCAAATTTACATTCACCAGCGCTCCGGCTCCGCCTCGCGTCCCGTGCGTCAATTGAAAGGATTCCAACGCGTCACGCTCGCCGCCGGCGAATCGCGTACCCTGAAATTCCAGCTCGGTCCCGCCGAACTCCGCTTCTGGAGTCCGCAAACCAAAAAATGGGCCGTCGAGCCATCCGCCTTCGACGTCTGGGCCGGCGCAGATTCCACCGCAACGCTGCACGCCGAATTTACCGTCAAGCCCTGAGGCGCGCGCGTCGCCTAAAATTTTCCGCCCTTCGCTCCTGAACGGATCCCTTGGAGCGCTACCACCGATGGGAGTATGATGCCCGAACCAATTCCGCAGGGCGCGGTCCTCGCCCGTGTTTTTTTCGGAGGTTCACCATGAAAAAACCCCTTCTCATCGTCGGCGGCGTCATTCTTCTTCTGCTCATCATTCTGCTGGCGCTGCCGCTCTTCATCAACGCCAATCAATTTAAGCCCACCCTCGAATCCAAACTGACCACCGCGCTCGGTCGTCAGGTCACCATCGGCGATATCAAACTCGCCATTTTCTCCGGCGGCGTCACCGTCTCCGACATTTCGATTGCCGATGATCCCAAATTCAGCAAATCTCCTTTCCTCACCGCTAAAGCCCTCACCGTCGGCGTTGAATTGATGCCGCTCATTTTTCACAAGCAGGTCAACGTACAGTCCATCACCGTCGATAGCCCGGATGTCAGCCTGATTCACGGCCCCGGCGGCAAATGGAACTATTCGAGCCTCGGCGGCTCATCGTCCGGCAGCTCAACGCCGGCTCCTGCCAGCGACTCTTCTTCCGGCGCCTTGAGCGTCAAGGAACTCGATATCAAGAACGGCAAAATTACGGTGAGCACCATGGGTTCGAGTCAGAAACCCAGCACCTATTCGGAAGTGAACCTCGCAGCTTCCGATCTTTCCTACACCTCGCAATTTCCGTTCAAACTCTCGGCCAAAGGCCCCGGCAATTCCGATCTCAAAGTCGAAGGCAAAGCCGGTCCGATGAATGCCACCGACTCGTCGCTCACGCCGCTGAATGCCACCATCGATGTGCAGCATCTGGACCTCGCCACGACCGGATTCATCGAGCCCTCTTCCGGCATCGCCGGAGTCATGGATTTCAAGGGCGACCTGAACTCCGACGGGAAGCAGATGAGTTCCAAAGGCAACATCAAAATCAATAAGCTCAAAGCCTCCTCTGCCGGCAGCCCGTCCACCGTCCCGGTCAATCTCGATTACGCCACCGTCTACACCCTCGATTCACAATCGGGTGTTCTCAATCAGGGCGACATCAAAATCGGCAGCGCCGTTCAACATCTCACCGGCACCTACAACATGGCCGGCGATCCAACCAAAGTGAATATGAAATTGAACGCTCAGGGCATGCCGCTGAACGACCTCGAAGGATTTTTACCGGCGGTCGGCGTCGTCCTTCCCTCCGGTTCCAAACTTCAAGGCGGCAATCTCACCGTCAGTCTCTCCATCTCTGGCCCCATCGACAAGCCCACCATCGCTGGCCCGGTGAATATCTCGAACACCAAACTCGCCGGCTTCAGTTTGAAGTCCAAGCTCGGCGCCCTCGGTTCCTTTACCGGCATGGGCGGCGGTGGCGGCGGCAACGACACCGACATTCAAACTCTCAGCGCCAATATCAAGAACGATCCCTCCGGCACGAATTTCGATTCTTTGAATCTGGTCCTGCCCTCCATCGGCACCGTCACCGGAAAGGGAACCGTCAGCGCTTCCGGCCAGCTAAATTTGAAAATGGTTGCGAATCTCGCCGGTGGACTCGGCGCCGGGATGGGAGCAATGACCAGCGTCGCCGGCGGAGCCACCAATGGATTGGGCGGCGCGCTCGGCGCTCTCACTGGCGGCAGCGCGCGTGGTTCCGGCGGCTCGGGAGGCGGAATTCCTTTCGCGATTACCGGTACCACTTCGGCTCCGGTCGTTGTTCCGGACGTAGCTGGTTTGGCTGGGGGCATCGCCAAAGGCGCGATTCCGACCGGCGTAGGTAAAGGTGGCGCAGCCGGAGCCGCAACCAGTGCGTTGGGCGGACTGCTCGGCGGCCACAAAAAACCGTAGAAGTTGGAATTTCCGCCGGTCTGGCAGGAGGGAATTTCGCCGCGCCAGGCCGGCGCGGCTTTACGAATTACGAAACTGTATTTCCGTGTTCGTGCAGCAGCACGTCTTCAGCCCCGCTCAACAACGAACGTAGTGCCCGCACCACGTAGTGAATCAGCAGCACAATCACGCACAACGCCAAAAACACGATTCCCGAAGCGATATATGGATGTTTCGTCGCGAAATACATCAGAAAAACCACCAGCGCGTCTTCGCCCAGACTCAACGCGAAATTCGTCACCGGCTCCGGTGAATTCGTCACCGCCGCTCGCGCCGCTGTCTTTCCTCCGTGCGCGGCCAAGGCAATCAATCCGCCCGCGAACGTTGCCGCCATCTGCTCCCATCCGGGCAGTTGTGACGTCGCCGCAAAAGCCAGATACGCCGCCACCGGCACCCGCACAAATGTGTGCGCCGCGTTCCACAACAGATCGAACACCGGAATTTTGTCGCCCACGAATTCCAGCAGGAACAGGACGCCGCAGGCCACAATCACTTTCCAGTCCGTCACCGCATGCAAAGCCGTCGGCAGCATCAGCACGTTAAAGCGCGCCAGGATTCCCAACATTCCGACGGTCGCATACACGTTGAGTCCGGCGGAAAAGCTGATCACCACCAGCAGCGCGGATAATTCGGCGCCCGTAGGAATCATCGGAGAGAGGGAAGAGAAGTTCATGGAGGGAATTGTCTCATCCGGCGAGCCTCGCCCGCCGGATGAGAACTAAAAACCGGTCAAAGTCTTTACTTGGCCGCCTGCTTGGCGATTACCATATCCTTGATTTTGTTGTAGGTCGCCTGCGGGATGACCTTCTTCTTCACCAGGTCCGTCTTCGCGTGATACGGACGCCCGTCGATAATCTTCTGTGAATACGCCGCGCCGATTCCCGGTAGCGCATCAAGCTGCGCCTTGGTCGCCGTATTCAAATCCACCAGGTCGCCGGACGCCGGAGCTGCCGCCGCCTTGCTTCCCGCTGCCGCCTGATTGTGCGCTACCGCCGGCATCGCTAATCCGAACAGCAAGGCCAAGGTCATCACCAGATAGGAAATGCTAAGTTTACGATTCATCGAAACTCTCCTTTTGCAGCGTCGATTTCAGATTCAATCCGCGTGGCCGTCGTTTGTTGGTCTGGGTTTCCCGCAACTGCCGCCTACCATACCACTTCTATTCGCCGCCTTTCCACAACCGCTCACCGCCTGTCTGCTGCGCGTTCATTGCCGTAGATGTTGTCCCGCTGAATCGCTTCTCCAGCCACGCCCGCGCCTCCGTCGGATGATAATTAAACGGCCCAATCCCGCCGCGATAAACAATTTTCCCTTGCTCGTCGATGATGTAAATTCTCTCCGGCCACGCCGAATACGCGTGATCCGCGATGTCATGCATGTCGTCCACCGCGAACGGCAGCGGAAAATGAAAACGCTGGATGAAATCGTTGGCGATCGCCACCCGCTGCTCGGTCGAATGCGGCTGCGCGTAGCACACGCCCTGATCCACGTTCGACTTCATCTGCCATTCATCCAGCGGATGTGCTTCTCGGATGTACACCGTCAGAAAATCTGCCCGGTCCTTGTAATCGTTGTACAGCGTGACGAGGTAACCTACCTCGCGCCGGAAAGGCGGTCAGGTGTAGCTCCCGAACACCAGTACCAGCGGCTTTCGCCCCACTCGATCGCTCAAATGAAAAGTTGTCTGCCCGTCCAGCTCCAGCAGTTTCACGTTCGGCGCCGTATCGCCGACCTTCAGATTCCCGTCGCGCCACTGCGGTAGTGCGTAGCGCAGAAAACCATACACGTCGCGCGGCCCGCCCATCATGTAGCTCAGAGCTCCGTAGCCGCACAGCAACACCGCCACCAGAATGATCCCTGTCCATTTCCACCACTTCACCGAAACACCATCCTTCCCCGGAACCTTGGCACGATAGCCTTGGCTGCATCGCCAGTCAACGCCCCTCCCCTGCTCTCTTGCGCTGGATCAATTTCCTCGAGGACCGACATGCGCGTCAGGCGGCAGCGCTCGCTGTCGGTTTTATATTTTTTCGATGTTTGATGAAGCCCTGCGCCCACTCGCGGTTTTGATACAATTCCAATTACTCAAGGGTGGTGGGTTTTGTCAGATTGCAGCGGCCAGGCGGGTCGCGGTAAAGATTCTTGGGACCTGGTTTCGTCGCGGCGCTCACGGCGTTTTGCGCTCTGTCTACTTCTTTCTGCGTTCATCCTGGCAGTTGCCATCGCCCCGCTTCTAGCCCAGCGCTTCAATTCCTTTTCGCGCAAATCCGCTACGCCGCAACCGGCTGAACTGATCCGCAAGCGCGCCGCATGGTTCTTCCGCCCCCGCGCCACCCAAAACGGACACATTCCCGGCCAGCTGCTGCTAAACGCCTTCGCTCAAAATCGCAAAATGACGCAAGAGCGCGGCACGTTTCTAGCCGCTCGTCTCTCATCCGCCGCCATCGCATCGCAGTTAAGTGTTTGGACGCCCCTCGGCCCTCAGCCCACCGCCTCCACTGAATTCTACGGAAATGTTTCAGGGCGCGTCACCGCTCTCGCCGCCGACTCCTGCGACGCAACCGGCAACACCGTTTACGCCGGCGCAGCCGAAGGCGGCGTTTGGGTCAGCTTCAACGCCTTGACCGGAAACCCAGTCACTTGGCAGCCGCTCACCGATAGCCAGCCGTCCCTCGCCACCGGCGCCATCGCCATCAATCCCGCTTCCTGCGGCACGTTCAACGGCCACGATCAGAGCAATTTGATTCTCGTCGGCACCGGCGAATCCAACTTCGCCCAAGACAATATTTATGGCGCCGGAGTCTTGCGTTCGACTGACGGCGGCCAGACTTGGACTCAAGATTCAACCTTCACCGCCGCCGCTTCGCAAAGCGCTGTGGCGTCCGGCCCGTACATCGCCGCTCTCGCCGTTCAGCCCAACGCCGCCAGCCCCATCATTCTCGCTGCAGTGCAGGGAACTGACTTTTCCGCTGCGGGCGCGCTGCACTCCGGCGTCTACAGTTCTTCCGACGGCGGCGACCATTGGACCCGCGTGCAGCCCGGCAGTTCCTCGCCGAACAGCGCTCCCTTCAATCCCGCGACCGATGTCGTTTTTGACTCGAGCGATCCCGCCGGGAAAATCGCCTATGCTGCGCTTGGCGATCCCGCGGGCGATACGGATCCGAAAGCGTCCTGCCCAAGCGCGCCCTGTAATGGCGTCTACATTTCCAATAGCGCCGGCCATACCTGGAAGCGAATCTCCGGCATCGACGCCGCGTCTACTCCAACTTCCTTCGGTCGGATTTCCCTGGCACTCGCCCCCGGAGCATCGCCTTCTGCCTCTGAACTCTACGTTGCCGTCGCCGATGCCACGACCGAATCAGAGAAGTTGCTCACCGTGCTTTCCGGCTCGAGCATCGCGCCCAACGGCACCAGCCCCGCTTTCAGGTCGATCTATCCCGCATCCAATCTTCCCGATTTCTGCGAGCCGCTCTGCTATTACTCGATGAAACTCGCCACCGTCCCCGACACCTCCGGCTCGGTCGTCTTCGCTGGAGGCTCCGCCCAGCCGCACTTCACCGGCGCCGCCTACGGCATGGCTTCCGTCTACCGTTCGTCTGACGGTGGCGCCACCTGGCAGGACTTCAGCTCCGATGGCAGCGGCAATAACACTTTCACGCACGTCGACGTTCACGCCTTCGCCTTTGCCCTCGGCTCCAGCTCGCAAGTTCTCGGCATGTTCGACGCTAACGACGGCGGCGTCTGGGCCTCCTTCGACGTTTTCAATCCCGCCACCACGACAGGCAATCAGCACTGGGCCGATCTCAACACCATCACCGGCAGCGCCGACACTTCGCTGAACATCACCCAGTTTTATCCCGGCGTCGCGCTTCACCCCACCACTGATCAAATTATTTACGGTGGCACCCAAGGCAACGACGTTCAGGAATTCAGCGGCTCGCTTTCCTGGTCCGGCGCCGAAGCTTGCCCCTACGATGGCGGCTACACCGCCGTCGACCAGCAAGTTCCCAGCACCGTCTATGCGGCCTGCGCTTACCTCGGCGGTCCCGGCACCCTAAATAAAAATACTCAGAACGGCGTCCCTGGTAACGACGGCATCAATTGGGCCGCGATCGATTTCCAGAACGGAATCGACTTCTCCGACAACGCCGATTTCATCCCGCCCTTCGTCATCGATTTCGTCAACAGCCAGAATCTTTATTTCGGTACTTTTCGCCTCTATCAAACTCGCAACGCCGGCGGCACCTGGTCTGCGATCACCAGCGACCTCACCACCGACGGCAACACCAACTACATCACCACCATCGCCGTCTCCCCCAGCGATTCGAATACTCTCTACGCCGGCACCTCCGACGGCCTAATTTGGCAGACTTCGCAGGCCCTCACCGGCGCTTCCGATATTCACGACGTGAAACAACCCGCACAGCCAAGCCGCCAGGTTTCTGCCATCGCTATCGATTCGCTCGTTCCCGCTTCCGCCTTCGTCGCCTATTCCGGATTTTCCTGTCCCGGCGTATCGGGCTGCGACGGTCTCGGTCATCTTTTCTTCACCAGCAATTCCGGCGCGGCCTGGATCAAAGTCGACGGCAACCTTCCCGACGTTCCAGTCAATGACATCGCCATCGACCCTGAAGATGCGACCGATGCCACCGTTTACGTAGCCACCGATTCCGGCGTCTACGCCAGTGACAACGCCACCGCCGGCTCGTCCGCCTCCTGGTCCGTACTCCAAACCGGCCTGCCCAACGTGCAGGTCCTCTCGCTGAAACTCAACGCCGCTTCGCGCACCCTCGTCGCCGCCACCCACGGCCGCGGCGTTTGGAACATCAAGCTCCCCACCGTCTCCAAAACAATTTCGCTCACCTCGCTCAGCCCGGTTTCGGCCAATGCCGGCGACGCCGCTTTCCTGCTCACCGCCACCGGCAGCAATTTCACCGCGCAGTCGTCCATCAATTTCAACGGCAACCCACTCACTACCACTTTTGTGAACGCAACCACGCTCACCGCCACCGTCCCCACCTCCTCCATTTCCTGCGCCGGCCCGCTCTTCGTCAGCGTCACCGATCCCGTCGAAGGCTCCACCAATCCTCTGCGCTTCACCGTCGGCGGCGGATGCGACTTTTCTTTTGGCCCGGTCACGCCCGCAACTCAGACCGTCACACCGGGAGCCGCTGCGACCTACAACTTGGTCCTCAATACCACCGGCACTACCGCCAGCCCCGTCCAGTTGTCTTGTCCCACCGCATCCCCAGGTTTCACCTGCCAGTTCAGCGTCAATCCCGTCACGCCAGTTCAAGGCGGCGCCACCGTCATGATGACCGTCACCATCCCCTCGACCGCCGCATTGCCCGCGACCGCACCGCGAAAAGTCCTGCCGCCTGCGCACATCTCATCGTTCGCGCGATTCGCGACTCTCGTCTTCACCACGCTTATCGCGTTTTTGCTCGCGTTGCAGCAGCTCGCGGCCACAAATAAAAAATTCGCGCGCTTCCGCCTTCGCGCCGCATTCTCCTTGGCTGCAATGATTTTGATTGTCGGCTTGCTGGCTGCCTGCGGCGGGGGAGGCGGCGGTGGGGGAACGAATCCGCCCCGCACCTACACCATCGCGATCCAGGGCGTCTCCCAAACCTTCCAGCACTTGACCAACGCGCAGGTCGTGGTAGATTAAGCCTGTTTAGGCGACCTGGCCTCGCACAGCCTCAACGGCACCAGATTTCAATCTTGGGAGGTACACCGCCATGACCTGCCCTCAGTGCAATCGACCCGTTCCCGCAAAATCGCTTTGGACCAGCTCCGGACTTGCCGGCATCACCTGCCCGGGGTGCGGCGCCAGCCTGGCGCCCAAACCTCTGACCGCCTTGCTCCTCTTCGTGCTCTCAATCGGCTTGGGAGATCTCGCGTTAACGCTGTTGCGTAGAAATGGGGCAGGATTACTGCTAGCCTTCGTGGGATTTTTCTTCGTAGCCGCGGCTGTCTTCGCGCTGGCCGCTCCGCTGATTCTACAGATGCGCCTGAAAGATCATGCCGCGCCCGGCTCGGGAGCCCATCACATCGCCTGATTTGCCCGGCCTTTGAATTTCCGGGTGCCGCACTCTTTGCGTTTTGGTTCACCGCAAAGGGTGCGGGTTTAGATGCCACACCACATACTTCCGCGTCGCGCTCAACCGATAACCCGCAGCCTTAAACCATCTGCCGCAACACGTAATGCAAAATTCCGCCGTTCTGGTAGTACGCCACTTCAAACGGCGTATCCACTCGCGCCAGAACCGTAAACTCCTTCACCTTGCCCTGCGCGTCTTTCGCTCTCACCTTCATCTTCTTGCGCGGTTCAAAATTCTCCGCCAGCCCGTCTATCTCGAATATCTCGTGCCCGGTCAATCCCAGCGACGCCGGTGTCTCTCCCGCCAAAAATTCCAGCGGCAGCACTCCCATCCCCACCAGATTGCTCCGGTGAATCCGCTCGAAACTTTCCGCCAGCACCGCGCGCACGCCCAGCAGGATGGTTCCCTTCGCCGCCCAGTCTCGCGATGATCCCGACCCATACTCTTTGCCCGCCAGAATAATCAGCGGCACCTGCTCGTCGCGATACTTCATCGCCGCGTCGTAAATCGACATCTTCTCGCCCGACGGCTGGTGAATTGCCCACCCGCCTTCGGTCCCCGGAGCCAGTAAATTCCGCAGCCGAATATTCGCAAACGTCCCGCGCATCATCACTTCATGATTTCCGCGCCGCGCCCCGTAGGAATTGAAATCCTTCGGCTGCACACCATTCGCAATCAGATATTTTCCCGCCGGTGAATCCGCCGGAATCGTCCCCGCCGGAGAAATATGATCGGTCGTCACGCTGTCACCCAAAACCGCCAGCGCCCGCATCCCTTTCAGATCGCCCAGCGCCGAAGGTTTCAGCGCCATGCCCTCGAAATACGGTGGGTTCTTGATGTACGTAGATTTTCCGTCCCACGCGTACAAATCGCCTTCCGGAATCGGCAGGGCCTGCCAGTGCTGGTCGCCCGCAAATACATCCGCGTATTGGTTGCGGAACATTTCGCTCGAAACCGATGCCCGCATGGTCTTCTCGACTTCCTGCGGCGTCGGCCAAATTTCCCGCAGGTACACTGGCTTGCCCGCTTTGTCGTTCCCCAGCGATTCGTTCACGATGTCGATGTCCATCCGCCCGGCCAGCGCATACGCCACCACCAGCGGCGGCGACGCCAGATAATTCGCTCGGCACAGCGGATTGATCCGTCCTTCAAAATTCCGGTTTCCGCTCAAAACCGAAACCGCCACCAAATTATTTTCCTTGATCGCTTTCCCAATCGCTTCCGGCAAGGGTCCGCTGTTGCCGATGCAGGTCGTGCATCCGTAACCCACCAGATTGAACCGCAGCGAATTCAGATACGGCCACAGTCCCGCCTTCTCGATGTAATCCGTCACCACCTTCGATCCCGGCGCGAAACTCGTCTTCACCCACGGCTTCGTATTCAATCCGCGTTCCACCGCTTTTTTCGCCAGCAGCCCCGCGCCCAGCATCAGCGATGGATTCGAAGTATTCGTGCAGCTTGTAATCGCCGCAATTACCACTGACCCGTCCGCCAGCTCGTAACTCGATCCGTTGTTCTGCATCTTCACGTGCTTCGGCGTCTCGGTCAGCGTTTTCTCAAACGAAGCCTTGGCCATCGTCAGCGGCACGCTGTCCTGCGGACGCTTCGGCCCCGCCATGGTCGGCACCACGCTGCCCAAATCCAGCGAAAGCGTATCCGAAAAAACTGGATCCGGAGTGTGGTCCGTGCGGAATAATCCTTGCTCTTTCGAATACGCTTCCACCAGCTTGACCTGCTCTTCGTTTCGCGCCGTGAATCGCAGATACGCCAGCGTCTCGCGGTCCACCGGGAAAAATCCCATCGTCGCCCCATACTCCGGAGCCATATTCGCAATCGTGGCCCGGTCCGGCAGCGACAAGCTCGAAAGCCCTGTCCCGTAGAACTCCACGAATTTTCCGACCACGCCCTTCTTGCGCAGCATGTGCGTCACGGTCAGCACCAGGTCCGTCGCCGTCGCGCCTTCCGGCAGCGCGCCGTACAACTTGAACCCGACCACCGCCGGAATCAGCATCGAGAGCGGCTGCCCCAACATCGCCGCTTCCGCTTCAATTCCGCCCACGCCCCATCCGAAAACGCCGAGCCCATTCACCATCGTCGTGTGCGAATCGGTCCCCACCAACGAATCGGGAAAAGCCGCCCACACTCCGTCCTTCTTCGCGCTGAATACCACCCTCGCCAGATATTCCAGGTTCACTTGGTGGCAAATTCCGGTATCCGGCGGCACCACTTTGAAATTGTCGAAGCCTTTCTGTCCCCAACGCAAAAATCCGTACCGCTCGATGTTGCGCTCCATTTCCAGGTCGGCATTAATGCTGAAGGAATCCGCGGTTCCAAATTTATCCACTTGCACCGAATGGTCGATTACCAATTCCGCCGGCAGCAGCGGATTAATTTTCTTCGGATCTCCGCCCAGCGCCCGCATCGCATCGCGCATCGCCGCCAGATCCACCACCGCCGGCACGCCCGTAAAATCCTGCAGCAGCACCCGCGCCGGCATGAACGATATTTCTTTCTCGCTCGCCCCGCCTGCGCGCGGTCGGATCCCAACCCGCTAGCGCCTTGATATCTTCCGCAAACACAAATCGCCCGTCTTCGTGGCGCAGCAAATTTTCCAGCAGCACTTTCAAGGAGAAGGGAAGTCGCGCGACGTTACCAATCCCGGCCTTTTCCAGCTCAGTCAGGCGATAAATCTCGAACGAATCGGCGCCGGATTTTAATGTCGTCTTGGTTGCGAAAGAATTCTTCGATGCGGGGCTCATGCCAGAGTTAATCCTCCCGAGCAGCCTTCTATTTTAGCGCAGTACTACGCCTGCGCTCTCGCGTTTTCACGGCCAATTGCGGCCCGCGTGCACAAAAATAATCGTCTTCCGAGGGATCGCGCTAGTGCTCGTGCTTGGGTGGGACGTAGCTGTCCGGCAATTTTGCGCCGTCGCCAAAAAAATAATTGTTCAGCTGTTCTTCCATGATCTGCTGCGCTTTGGGGTCCAGCGGGTTCAGCCGGAACTCATTCATCACCATCTTGGAATGTTCCACCCACAGCTTCCACGCTTCCTTCGATACGTTGTCGTAAACCTTCTTCCCCACTTCGCCTTTCCAGGGGATCCGATCCAGGCCGGGCATCTCGCGGCCGAATTTCACGCATTTCACCATGCGCACCGCCGGAGCCTGCGCTGTCGCTCCCGCGTTTCCTGCATTCTTATCGTCGGCCATCCAGGTCTCCTCTCAATCTCTTCTCCATTTTAAGATACTGCAACCAAGCCCTAATTTCCAGTTGGCCGCCGCCGCAAAACGCCTTTCCTCGGCTCAATCCAGCTTCACCCCGGCGTCCTCTCCTGTTCACTCGGGATTCTTTATATTTATGATAGTCTCTTGCAGTAGCCCGAAAGTTTTAATAAAACATACCTAGCCCTTACCGGCCTGATTACGGAGATTCACCATGAGCGCAGAAGTATCTTCACCCGCCGCCGCCCCCCAAACGGGACCTTACTTCTGCGAAATGCCCTCCGACCCCTGCGCCATCATTATGTTTGGCGCCTCCGGCGACCTCGCCCGCCGCAAACTCATGCCGGCCCTGTATGATCTGGCTTTCCACTCCTGCCTGGCCCCCAGTTTTCGTTTGCTCGGTTTTGCCCGCACCAAAATGAGCGATGAAGATTTCCGCAAGAGCGCCGGCGAAGATCTTCCCAAAGGCGACCAGGAAGGCGCAGACGAAGGCCGCAAATCTGAATTCCTCAAAGCCCTGCAATATTTCAGCGGCAATTACGACGATCCCGAAGCCTTCCGAAAACTGGCCAAGCGCCTCGATGAACTCGATACGGAAGGCAACCTCGGCGGCAACCGTCTCTTCTATCTGGCCACGCCTCCCGAAGTCTATCCTCACGTCATCGAGCAGCTGAAAAAGGCCAATCTCACCAAGCCCAAGAACGAAAAATCCTGGACCCGCATCATCATCGAAAAGCCTTTCGGCCGCGATCTCGCCTCCGCCCGCGAGCTGAATAAAACCGTTCTCGACTGCCTTCGACGAATCGCAGGTCTACCGCATCGATCATTACCTCGGCAAAGAGACCGTCCAGAACATGCTCGTCTTTCGCTTCGGCAATGGAATCTTCGAGCCACTCTGGAATCGCAATTACATCGACAGCGTTCAGATCACTGCCGCCGAATCCCTCGGCGTTGAACGCCGCGCTGCCTTCTACGAAACTGCCGGAGCCATGCGCGACATGATTCAGAGCCACGTGTTGCAACTCACCTCGCTCGTCGCCATGGAAGCTCCCGCCCGCTTCGACGCCACCTCCGTGCGCAACGAAAAAATCAAAGTCCTCCAGTCCATGCGCCCATTCACCACGGAATCCGTGTGGAAGGATGTGGTCCGCGGCCAGTACGGCCCAGGCCAGATCAACGGCAAAAACGTCCCGGGCTACCGCCAGGAACCTGGAGTAAAGCCCGACTCTTCCACTGATACTTTCGCCGCCCTGAAACTTCACGTCGACAATTGGCGCTGGAACGGCGTTCCGTTCTACCTGCGCTCCGGCAAACGTCTCGCCCACCCGCACACCGAAGTCGCCATCCTCTTCAAACGCGCTCCGCACATGGTTTTCCGCGGCGAAAATTCCGAGACCAATTCGCTCGTCCTGAATATTCAGCCCGATGAAGGTATCTCGCTTTCCTTCGGCGCTAAAACTCCCGGCGCGCAAATGCACATTCGCCCAGTCACCATGGACTTCGAATACAAAAATACTTTCGGCGGCAGCACCCGCCCGGCCTACGCCACGTTGATCAACGATTGCATCCGGGGTGACGCCACTTTGTTCGACCGCGCGGACAGCGTCGAAGCTGCCTGGGCCTTGGTCGACCCGATTCTCAAAGCTTGGGAGTCTGCTTCGGCTCCGCCGTTCCCGAATTATCCGGCGGGAAGCTCCGGCCCGCGCGCCGCGGACGATTTGACCGCTTCCGACGGCCGCCAATGGCGCCCGCTCTAAAAATTTCAGGTTCAGAACGCGCTTTCGCCGAACGGAGCATCGAACGCACCCGAACGTCGATCGGTTCAACTGACAAATAGTGTTAAGCCGCACCCTTAAAATCAGGCGGAGACAGTTTGCGCAAAAATATTTCTCGAACGCTTAATGCGACCAAGATGTCGTCTCGGCGTCGCGCCACACCCTATGAACTTTCGGCGCGCCACCACTGCTCTCGGAGGATTCAATGATTCTGGCTGGTGATCTCGGCGGGACCAAGGCCAACCTGGGTCTCTTCGACGTTAAAGCAGGGAAGCTCGTTCGCGTCGCCGATAAGCGCTACGCCACCCGCGACCACGCCGGACTCGAGGAAATCGCCAGCGATTTTCTGAATGGCTCCAAAGGCAAAGTCACCGCCGCTTCCTTCGGCGTCGCCGGACCCGTCGTCGATAATCGCGTGCAGGCTACCAATTTTCCCTGGCTCATCGATGGCTCCAGCGTCGCCAAACACCTTCACCTGAATCGCGTCCACCTTGTCAATGACGTCGAAGCCGCCGCGTACGGCATCGGCGTGCTCGAACCGCGCGAACTCGAAGTGATTCACGCCGGCGTCGAAGCTCCGCAATCTACGCAGGTCGTCATCGCCGCCGGCACCGGTCTCGGTGTGGGAATTTTATTTTGGGATGGCCAGCGCCACGCCCCCATGGCCACCGAAGCCGGCCACGCCGACTTCGCGCCCAATACCGAACAACAGGCCGAGCTCTGGAAATTTCTGAAGGCCCGCAACGAATTTGTCAGCGTCGAAATCATTTTGTCCGGCGGAGGCTTTCAGCGCCTTCACGAATTCTTGAATCCAACTCTCAGGCATCCCGGCTTCGATTCCGGTAGTCCTGATCCCGCGCCTGAAATTACTCGGATGGGCCTTTCCGGCGAATGTCCCACCTGCGCCGCCACTCTCGATCTCTGGGTCGAAATCTACGGTTCCGAAGCCGGCAACATGGCCCTGCGCAGCGTGGCCCGCGGCGGTATTTACGTCGCCGGTGGCATCGCCGTAAAAGTTCTGCCCAAAATTCGCGGCGGAAAATTCACTGCGGCCGTCAAGCACAAGGAAAAACTGGAAGCGTTTCTCTCCGACATTCCTATTCGCGTGGTCTTGAACGAAGAATGTCCGCTGCTCGGCGCCGCCTTCGTCGCCTGGCAGAATCTCTAGCCGCTTGACCGCGCACCGCGCCCGGCGCACCATTCAGCAGTTCGGTCGGTCCCTGCGAACCCAATGATTACTCTCATCTCCATCATCGCTCTCGGATTTTTCCTCGGCATGCGCCACGCCACCGATCCCGACCACGTCATTGCCGTCACCACCATCGTCAGCCGCCAGCGCAGCATTCGTCACGCCGCCCTCATCGGCATCCTCTGGGGCCTCGGCCATACCATTACGATTTTTCTGGTCGGCTCCGCCATCATTCTCTTCGGCGTGGTCATTCCTCCGCGCCTCGGCCTCACCATGGAATTGTCGGTCGGCCTGATGCTGATCCTGCTCGGCGTCCTGAATCTCACCGGCTTCACTCGCTGGCTTACCGAAACCTTCACGCCCGCCGCGCTAGATTCCGCCGGCCGCCCCCCGCACGTTCATCCGCACCAGCACGGCGATTACGTTCACGCCCATCCGCACCATCACGAACCCGAACGACACGGCCACGCCGAAAACGCTACGCCCGTCGGCTGGATGGATCGCGCCTTCGGTCAGCTCGGCCTGTATCAAGCCGTGCGTCCGCTCGCTGTCGGCCTGGTCCACGGACTCGCCGGCTCCGCCGCCGTCGCGCTCCTCGTCCTCACCACCATTCGCGACCCGCGCTGGGCCATCGCCTACCTCCTCGTCTTCGGCATCGGCACCATCGCCGGCATGATGCTCATCACCGCCGCCATCGCCCTCCCCTTCAAATATTCGCAAACGCGCTTCGCCCACCTCAATCGCGGCCTGGCCATCGCCTCCGGCCTGCTCAGCATCGCCTTCGGAATTTTTATCGTCTACAAAATGGGCTACGTGAACGGCATCTTCACCGCCCACCCCAATTGGACTCCCGAGTAGCACACCTTGCAGGAATTTCGATAGAAGGGAAGTTGCTCGAAGAAGTTACCTGAGGAAACTACCGCCATGCTTGTGACGTTAGTGAATTACGACGCCAACTTGCTGCGCCGCTCGCAGTCCTTCGCACGTGTTTCCAGGAATTGTCGTTCCATCGGGTTTCGTGCCGAGGCCAAAGCTCGGTGAAAATGCTTTTCCGCCCCAGCAAATTGTCCCAGCCGGAATTCCATCTCGCCCATCGCCGCAGCATAAAAAGGATATTTCTCCAGGCGCTCTCGTTCCGCAATCGCCCGAATCTCCGCCAATCCGCGCTCCGGCCCTTCGAGCTGCGCAATCGCAATCGCCCGGTTCAACGCCACAATCGGCGACGGTCGTATCCGCACCAGCTTCTCGTAAAGCCACACAATCCTCGCCCAGTCCGTGTCCTCAGCCCGCAATGCCTTCGCGTGCGTCGCCGCAATCCCCGCCTCAAGGTGATATTCCGTCAGCTTCTCGCCAGTTGCGGAAAGGTCCAGCAATGTCTGCCCCTCGGCCGCCAGCTTCGCGTCCCACCGCGTGCGATCCTGCTCCGCAAACGTCGCCAGATTTCCCGCCTCATTCAATCGTGCCGGTAATCGCGCCGCGTGCAAACACATCAACGCCAGCAGCGCAAAAGTCTCTGGCACCGCCGCCGCCTCGTATTCCAGCAGCAATCGCGTCAGCCGCATCGCTTCCTGGCACAAATCCACACGCACCGCCGATTCGGGCGACGCACCGTGATAACCCTCGTTGAACAACAAATACAGCGCCCGTTGCACCGCTTCCAGCCGCGCCGGAAAATCCTCAGCGCTACCCATCTCGAACATTTTCTTCGAGCCTTTCAAAACTTTCTTCGCCCGCAAAATCCGTTTTTCCATCGCCGCCCGCCCACTCACAAACGCCTGCGCCACTTCCTCCACACTAAATCCGCACAAAATATTTAAGATCAGCGCCACCTGAGCCTCTTCCCGCAACCGAGGCTGGCAACACGAGAACATCATCCGCAGCTGATCGTCCTTGATCGTCTCCGGCCCGAAAATTTCCTCCACCACCGGTGCCAGCGTCCACTCGCTTTGCAGCAAACGTCCCAGCTCCGGAGCAAACGTCGTTGCCGTCCGCTCTCGCCGCAAAATATCCAAAGCCCGGTTCTTCGCCGTCTTCATCAACCACGCCGAAGGATTTTCCGGTACGCCCCGGAATTTCCACACCTCCAGCGCCCGGCAGAATGCGTCCTGCACCACGTCTTCAGCCAGCGCAAGGTTGTGCACGCCGAAAATATGCGTCAGCGTGCCAACCATGCGCCCGGCTTCGCGCCGGAAAAGATGCTCATCCAGCTGCATTACATGTCCATTTTCATGATCGGCCGCACTTCCACCCAGCCGCCCGCCTCGAAAATCGGGCAGCCTTTGGAAAGGTCCGCCGCGTGCCCCAGGTCCTTGGCCTCGACAATGGTATATCCACCCACGATGTCCTTGGCCTCGGCAAACGGCCCGTCCGTCACCGTCTTCTGTTTGCCCTTCACCAATTTGCCGCCCGGCTCCAAGGGATTCCCGACATCCTTCAAATGCCCCTGTTCGCCCAAAGACTTCATCCACTTCGTCCACTGCTCCATGCTTTTCTGGATCGCTTCCGGCGATTTCTGCCACTCCCGGTCCGCCTGCGCGTCATTGCGATACAAAAACAAATATTGGCTCATCGTAGTTGCCTCCGTCGGAATTGTTACTGCCAACCTTATGACGTTCGACCCCGGCCAAAACAGACAATTTTCTGCCAAGGTCGGACGCCAAGTGTTCGGGCACCGCCGAACGACCCTCTTCTCCTAGCTGTCCAGTCCCACCACCCAAACCGCCCTTGGCCGTCATCCAGAGGAGCGCCTTCCGCGACGAAGGATCTCCTTCTTGCCGGGCCATCAGCCTGAGGGTGGGGCTGCCTCGGTTCGTGTATCAACTGGAAACGTTGCGCGCCGTAAAAATTGTCGATTAGAATACATGGTCGGCGTTTGTTTTGTTGAGGTTGGAGGGTGTTTCTAATCGCGCGAGATGGTCCAAAAATTGTCGATTAGAAACGGGGGTCAGTATCAACTGAGGGAAGTGGCGTAGAAAAGTTACCGAAAAAGGCCGATTAGAAAACATACCGGACCTTTGTTTTGAAGGGGCTGCGACGATTTCTAATCGCGGATCCGGTTATTAGAATTTTGGGGTGGTGTATCAACTGGGATGCCGAGGGCGGGCGGAAGTCGCGGTGCATTGGTGATGCCCTCCTTACGCCGCCAACGGCGTGTTTTGACACGAAAGCGATGCATGATAACACGATGGCATGTGGTGGGTTCAAGTCCACACACCTGCGATCGGGGAGCGGCGGAGGCGCGACACGGGTTAGGCCGGTTCGTAAGGGGCAGTAAAAGATTCGCGAGAGAAGTCTCCGAGAGAAGAGAAGCGAAGCGACGAAGGATCTCCTTCTTGTCCAGCCCTCGGCCGAAGCAAGCCGGTAGGCCAGGACGACTGCCGGAAGAGTGTCACTGACGCACAACGAGGCAACTAAACAGAGGTGAATACTAAGAAGAGGGAAGCAAAAACCGCGGAGTACTCCTCAACGAACCGCCGCAGCCGCAACCGCCGTCCCACCACCCTCAGTCAGCGTGCGCATCCCGTCGACCTGCAGGTTCGGGAAACGCTCCACCAACCCGCTGGGCCAACGAACTTCCACGTAATCAATCCGCGCCGCGCCGCCCAAACCAAAATGAACCCGCAGATCATTCTGCGAAATATAACTCGACCCGCTTCGCACTTCATCCACGCGCGCGCGACCGCCAGCCTGCACCGTGATTTTCGCCCCCAAACCATCCCGATTCGATTTCGTGCCAATCAGCCGGAACGCCACCCAATGATTCCCGTTGCGCACGCTGTTCGTCAGCAGGCTCGGCGCCTGGTTCATATTATTAATGACCACCGAAATTCGCCCGTCGTTCCACAAATCTCCCACCGCCATCCCGCGCGAAGCCGCCGGCGTCGTAATCCCGGTTCCCGCGTCCGCTGTCACCTCCGTAAAAGTTGCATCGCCGTTGTTGTGATACAGCAATCGCGATTCGTTGTAATCGCTGCCGAGATGAAACTTGTCTACCTCCGGATACACGTGCCCATTCGCCAGAATCAAATCCGGCCAGCCATCGTTGTCAAAATCGAAAAACATCGTCCCCCATCCAAGATATTGCATGTGCTTTCCCAAACCGGCCGCCCGCGTCACGTCGCTGAATTCGCCGTTGCCGTCGTTGCGATACAAAGTCGGTGTGTCCTCCGAAAAATTCGTTTTGAAAATGTCCGGCCGCCCGTCACCGTTATAATCGCCCACTGTCACGCCCATCCCCGCCTGTTCGCGCCCGTCCTCGTTGAAGGCGACTCCCGCCTCCAGCGCCTTATCCGTGAACGTTCCGTCCTGATTGTTGTGATACAAAATGCTCGGCTGGCTGTCGCAGGCTACGTACATGTCCGGCCAGCCGTCATCGTCGTAATCCAGCGTGGCCACACTGAAGCAGAATTTTCCGTTAGTGCGGTCGATATGCGCCGCTTTGGTCACGTTCCGAAATTTTCCGCCGCCCAAATTCTGGTACAGGATATTTTCGCTGCCCACGAGGCCCCGCGGCCCGCACATCACCGGCGCGCCTTTCCAAATGCAATTCGAACCCGATCCCGGCGCTTGCGCCGTCGCCGGATCGAAATCCACATAATTCGCCACCATCAGATCCAGCTTGCCGTCGCGGTTGTAATCGACGAACGCGCAGCCCGTTCCCCAGGCCTTCCCGCTGCCGGCCACTCCCGCCGCTTCGCTGACCTCTCGAAATTTCCCGTGATCGTTTTGATACAGGCGGTTTTTCCCGTAAGACGTAACGTACAAATCCTCCCAGCCATCATTGTCGTAGTCGCCCACGCACACGCCCTGTCCCCAACCTCCTGCGGCTAGACCCGCTTTCTCCGTCACATCCGTAAACGTGCCATCGTGATTGTTGTGATACAGGTGATTCGTAGGAGTCTTGCCGCGAGGGAACCCTTCGAGCGTCGTGCCGTTCACCAGAAAAATATCGGGCCAGCCGTCGTTGTCATAATCAAGAATCGCGACGCCATTGCCGGTAGTCTCGATGATGTATTTCTTGGTGTCGACGCCGCCGAACACGTTTTGCATCGTGATTCCGGCTTTCTTCGCGATGTCCGTGAAATTCGCCAGAGGCGCCGAAGCCGCTTTTTGCGTCTGCGCCCCAGGAGCCTGGGCCAACCCACACAACCCAAACGCGCACACCACGACGATCAACGGAATCGCGAGAATCGTTCGAATGCAGTATCGGCCCAGATTTTTCGGGATGCTGACGCGCCGCAATTAATTCGCGCGCTTCACTTCGACGCTGTCGCGTCCGGCGTACAGCAGATAGGTTCCCGGCGTTCCGCCGGCCACCAGTTGCAGTGGAACCGGATGCTTCAATCCATCGTCGTGCTTGGCGTCCACCGTGAAAATGTCGTTCGCGCCCAGATCCATCACCACGAACTTTCCGTCTTTCAGCCAGCCAACTCCGTAAGCTCCCGCCGCCAGCTTGGTCCCGTTAATTTCGACCGGCACTTCGCTGAGTATGTACGCCTGATACTTTTCACGGATCGCCGTCGAATATCCGGAATTATCGACCAGCGCCGCCAGGAAATACTTGCCATCCGCGAAATGAACGCCGCCCGCGTTTCGTAATTGCGTCGCCGCCGTCTTGCCCCGGAAAAATACTTTGTCCGGCAAAAGCGCCGGAGTAATTTCAGCAGCCTTCAGTACCGTATCCGGATGTGCCGACATGGCCTGCGCTCTCAGCGCAGGCGCCGTCGTCGATGCAGCCACCATGAAAGTGAGCAATACCAGAAGTGTCGCGCGAACTCGCATCAAAGTTCCTCCGAAGACCTCGAAGGCATCCTACCCCATCAAAATTAGTCCAGGCAAGACGTTCTCGGCCGAACGGTCTGGCGGGACTTTCATCGATCCCGTCTCACTTCGCCGGCTGAACCGGATAATCCTCATCCACAAACGCCGTCAATGGCGTCCCTTCCTTGATCTCCACGTTTTTCCCATGCTTGATCAACCCAATCGGCCCAAACAACACCGTCAGCGCCACGGTCGCCCCAACTTTCCCTTCGCCCTCTTTCCCCTTGCTTCCGCGCAGACGCACCCGCCGATCGTCAGTCTTCAAATATTCCAGCCGGATGCTCAACTCTCCCGCCTTCCCCAACATCCCCGATTTATGCGCGTTGGTTACCGTCGCCAGCGCCACCGCGCCTTTCCTCACCACCACTACATCGCCCACCTTAATATCTTCCGCCAAAGTCATGTTCACCGGATCGTCATCCACCGCCGTCTTCGAATTCAAATCCTCGGCAAACACCAAAGGCACTTCCGTGCCTTCCTTCAACATCAACCCCGCAGGCGCCGGAGCGATCGGCGCAACCGCCGCGGCAGGTGTAGTTGGCACCGCAGGCGGCGCAGCAGAAGCCGGAGCGGCCGCTGGCGCTAACGCACTCTGCGCCGCTGGCACTGCGTCTTGCGAACCCTGCGCCCACGTCGCCGTCTGCAACACAAAAATCACCGCCGCCAAGCCGAACCATTTCCCGATCGAGTGCGCTGGGAGCCTCATCATCGTTCCTCCTGCGTCATCCTACTCATGTTGACGCGGCTCCCGCATAATCAGTTTCATTATTTAACGAATGAGTTACCCAACCACCTCGCCGTCGCATTCTTTCCGGATCCAGCGTATGTCTGCGCGGCTGGGCTTGAAGTGTCGTGAGGCCACCTCAAATGTCTGGATATTACAAGGAAACCTAGGTATGTTGTCGCCAACACAGATCAACTGAGGCGTTCTACCTGTTCATCATCTCGGCCCCGGGTTCCCCTCGTTTTTTTGGATGCAACGATTTGCGACAGCGTGTCGGGGCCATTCCCCGGCTCACTTTTAACCCTCATCAATATGCAATCGGATTCGGAGGATTACCATGGCTCAACGGCACAGCACACCCATTCGCGGCTTGTTATCCACTCCCCATTCCCCGCAATTCCAGGGACGCTTCGGACGCATGTTCCGTTCGCTGGTTCCCGCCACCTTCGGAAATTCGGACCACGACAACATGCAAAATCTCGGCTTGCTCGCATCTGCCGGTGACCAGAAGAAAGGCGGAATGTCGGCGATCTTTGACCCGCCCACCGACGGGCCGGATCCCGAAGAGAGCGGCATCCCCGCCCTCTATACCTACTTCGCACAATTCATGGATCACGACATCACCTTCGATCCCGCCAGCAGCCTCCAGGCTCAGGACGATCCCGACGCCCTCACCGACTTTCGCACTCCCGCTTTCGATCTCGACAATGTCTATGGCCGAGGTCCCGACGATCAACCCTACATGTACGACACCGACGGCAAAACCTTTCTGTTAGGGGACCAGCTCACCGGAAACAAGTTCCACGCCACCGATTTGCCGCGCAATTCCGCCCATCCTGGGCGCGCTCTCATCGGCGATCCGCGCAACGACGAAAACACCATCGTTTCCCAGCTGCAGGGCCTCTTTCATCGATTTCACAATCGCATCGTGCAAGACAATCCCACCATCTCCTTTGCCCACGTCCAGAAGCTCGTGCGCTTTCACTATCAGTACGTCATCCTCCACGATTTTCTTCCGCGCCTTATCCATTCCGACGTGCTCAACGACCTCAAGACCAATGGCCAATACGACCAGAAGAAACTGAAGTTTTTTCACTGGAAGAACAGCCCCTTCATGCCCGTGGAATTTTCGGTGGCCGCCTATCGCATCGGGCACTCGATGGTCCGGCCCGGCTATCGGCTCAATGACCACGCGAACAATTTGCTTCCGATTTTCAATACGCCGGACTCGAAAAAGCACGGCTTCAAAGACGATCTTTCCGGCTTCCGCAAGATGGTGCCGGGCCGCGCCATTGACTGGGGCCGCTTCATCGACGTCGATACCCGCCCCTACGGCGTCGCGGACGCCAAGAACAATCCAGACAACAAGAAGCGACTGCAGTTCGCCTATCGCATCGACACTTCGGTGGTCTTCGCCCTCTCCAACCTTCCGCTTCCCGTCGCCGGCGCCCCACCCGTATCTCTGCCCTTACGCAATCTCATTCGCGGCTGGCGCCTGGGACTTCCCAGCGGCCAACACGTTGCTCATGCCATGGGCGTCACTCCCATGGCCGACAAAGACATTCGCATCGGGAAAGGCGTGGACAAGCAGGATCATGCCGATCCAGCGATTGTAAGCATCGACAAAATCTCCCCGGTCTTCGTCAACAACTGCCCGCTGTGGACCTACATCCTCGCCGAAGCCATGAACCATCAGGTGAAAGTCCAAATCCCGGTTCGAAATCCGATTCCGATTACCACGCCGCAACTCGGCCCGGTCGGCGGCCGAATCGTCGCCGAAGTCTTCCTCGGTCTGATGTTCGGCGATAACCATTCTTTGCTTACCGCCAACCACACCTGGACGCCCAAGAACCCTTGTTTCGCTCTCAAAGACTTCGTGAACTACGCCCTCGGAAATTAGCGACGATCAGATATTGTTCTGGAGGAGTCCTCGATGCGGCGACATAAAGAATGCGTCGTGATCGGCGCCGGCCTGGCCGGCTTGGCCGCCGCCTACCATCTCTCGCGAACGGCACTGCAAAGTAACGGTCCTCGAGGCGCGCGATCGCTTGGGTGGACGCGTTCTGACTCACCACTTTTGCGATGCTCCCGAACTGAATTGCGAATTAGGCGGCGAATGGATCGGTCACGATCACACGACTGATGCAGGCCCTGTGCAACGAGTTGAAGCTCGGCCTGCAGAAACACCATATGCCAATTCGTTCTGGAACCAGTTGACCCCGGCGAATCTCATCCCGCCGGGCCAGTGGTGCATGTCGGCGGAGGCGCTCGCGATCTGGGAAAAGTTTCAGACCGATTTTATGAAGCTTTGGCCCCAAACGCCTCAAGGAATTGGATTCGATCGACTGGTGGACCCAACTCAAACAACTCGGTTTTCAACCGGAAGACTTGCTCCGCCGCGACATGATGGACAGCACCGACTTCGGCGAAACCATCCGCATGAACTCCGCCTACACCGCCGCCACCGAATACCTGAACAGCAAGACCAAAACAGGTCGACGACACCGACGAAATGGATTTCAAGGTTCGAGGAGGGAACTCTCGCCTCATCGCAGCTTTGGCCAAAAAAATCGGAAGTAAGAACATTCGAACCGAACAAATCGTCGTCGGCATCGGAGAAATTAACAGCGCATCCACGTGCAACGTCCAAGGCGCCGGCGCTCCCATCATCGCCGACTACTGCATCTGCGCCATCCCGGCACACTGCATGATCGATATCGATTGGGGCAAAAAAAATCGTCCCACCAGGCACTGGATGCAGCCGCACAATTGCAATACGCCCGCATCACCAAAACGGCGGTGCTCTGCGCCGAACGATTTTGGCCCGAGCCCGAATCCGGTGGTTATTCCGTTTGCACCAACCTTGCTTCCGATTTCTGCTTCGACAGCACCTTTGGGCAGAATGGAAAGAAGGGCAGGAAATACAAGAAGGGCATCCTGTGCAGCTACGCCGTCGGCGACAAAGCGGTCGACATCGCCTCGTCTCCACAAGACAAACTAAAATATTGGATCGTCGAAGACGTGGCCAACGCCAACGGCCTGAACTGGAGCGCCAACGACAGCAAGACCATCGCTCTCGATATGCAGCAGCAGGCCTGGCAGGCCGATCCGTTCACCCGCGGCGCCTACGCCTTCTATCGCCCGGGCCAATGGTTCACCGTTCGCAATGCGCTCCGCAAACGTTTCGGTCGCGTCTTTTTCGCCGGCGAGCACATCGCCGACTGGCAGGGCTTCATGGAAGGCGCCGTGCAAACCGGATATGCTGCCGCGAAAGCCGTACTAAAAGCCTGAATCTCGACGTCACTCTAACAGATAGTCAATCGCTGGTTGAGCCGCCAGTTTTGCTAGAATCGGTTCACGACCCCGTAGCTCAATCGGATAGAGCGCCAGCCTTCTAAGCTGGATGTTGTCGGTTCGATTCCGACCGGGGTCGCCACCTGCTCTCCGCATCAGGGTCCTGCGCCGAAGCCCACAGCTTTCCGGTACTGCCGGTACTCGATCGCCCTCAAATAAATATTTTCCGCGACCGTGATGTTTTCTGGTTTATCGTCACCCTCAATCGAGGCGCCGCGCGGGGAATCAGTCTGTCTAGCGCCGATGGCAGCCTTCATTACGGAGTCACCCATGAATCGGAAGAATTCGCAGATGCGGCGTTTCGCCGGCCTTGGCCTTCTGGCTGTGGCGTCCATTGTTGCGGGCGGTTGGGTTGGCTGCAGTGGTGGGATCGGCATCGGCCCGATCAATGACGCCACCACTGAACTGGACCCTGGCCCATTTTCGGATTCAGGTGCTGTCGCGATCAACACGCACCATTCACACTCAGCCGCCAGAAAGCGCCGTGTCACTTCAGCCCACCGCCCCGCCGTTACGCCCGCTGTAACTCCCCAGCCATCCCTCGCCCCATTCTTTGGAAATCTGTCCGTCGTCTCGAGCCCTACGACCGGCCTGTTCTTGCAGCGGCAGAGCAACTGTTCACTGACCTTTACCGACTACTCGGAAAACGTAGTCGGCAACATGGTAGATGTGACCATGAGCACGATGACGCCGGGTTACGAGAAGGTCATTCACGACAGTGCGTTTCTGACTACTACCCCGGATGTGTTTCCGAACGGCTGCGTGGACGTCAACCAGGGCGTAGCGTCGCAAATCTACGTCTATTTGGGCCCGAGCAAGACCGCCGGGGAATTCTTGGTCGCCACCGCGGCGAGCGGGAACGTAGACACCTTCCAGGCTACCGGCCAGCAGATGACCTTCGCGCTGTCTACTCAGGCCACCGACTTTCCCGCAGTCACGCTCGCCAGCGGAGACCTGAATAAAGATGGCGCGCAGGATTTGGTTTCGTTCAACACCGATGGGCTCAACTCTTCAGTGAGCATCATTCTGGGAAACGGCGATGGCACCTACAAACCGGCTACCAACCTGGACCTCCCGAATCAGGTCATTCAATTCGGAGCCGTCGATGATGTGAACAATGACGGAAAATTGGACGTAGTTGTCAGCGGCGGCGCCGGTTTCCTGGTTTATTTGGGCAAGGGTGACGGAACTTTTCAGTCGCCTGTGACCGTCGCGCCTGCCAATGGCAATTTTTCGTTTAACTCTTATTTGATCACCGCGGATGTAAACCATGACGGTGTGAAGGACATCATCGCTGCCAACGGGCAAGTGTTCTTGGGCCAGGGCAATGGCACCACCTTTACCGTAGTGACAAATTCCGGTTTGCCTTCCACTCAAGGTTCCAGCCGATTCGGTCCCGGCATGATTGCCGCGGATTTCAATGGCGACGGTAAATTGGATTTCGCGACCGATGATGGCGCCACCGTCCACACCTACCTCGGCAACGGCGATGGCACCTTCAAAACCGGTCCAGCCTACGCCACCATTCCCAACCGCGGATATCTGATCGCCACCGATATCGACGGCGATGGCAACCTGGACATTTTTAGCGCATACACCGGAAACGGAGCATATGCAGGCGACGACTTTATTCAGAATCAGGTCTACCCGCTGATGGGCAACGGCAACGGCACCTTCCAAGGCGCTCCCAGCCTGCCTTTCAAATACACCGGCACCAATCTGCTGGATTTGAACAATGATGGACGGCCGGATTTGGTTGACTTGCCTCTGAACTCAATTCAGACAACGCTCACCACCTATCTGACCGGAGCGAACGGAATTCCGGTCGCTGGGCCGTCGCAACCCATTTCGACTCCCAATGGTGTCGACTCCTTTGCGCTCGGGGACTTCTCCGGAGACAAGATTCCAGACTTGATTTATCTCAGCGCCGGTCCACAGATACAGTTGTTTAATCTAGCCATCGGGATCGGCGACGGCAGTTTTGCGGTACCGACCTCGTTCCCAGTGCCCAGCCTGGTCCCTGCCGGTCTCGATATCAATGAGTCGCTGACCGGCGTGCGCGCTGCGGATTTCAATCACGACGGCAAAATGGACATTGCCTACAGCTTCTCGGACCAGTCCAGCACCACCCAGCTTTTCTACGAAGGATTTGCCGTGCAGTTGGGCAACGGCGACGGAACATTTCAGCCGCCGCAAATTGTTTACACTTACCAGAATGCGAACGCGCCTGCCGTTTTTCCCAGCAACATGCTCAGCGCGATTTACGACGTCACCAAGGATAGTTTCCCCGACGTTTTCATGGTGTTGCCAACCGTAATCGCCAACGGAGAGGCCCAGCATCAGGTAATGCTCTTCGTCGGTAATGGCGACGGCACCTTCAAAGCCCCGAACACCATCACGGTCACGCCCAACGTCTTGCCCTCGACTCCCGATGGAGGCTTCGGTTCTCCCTTTGCCTTTGCCGATTTGAATGGCGACGGCAAGGTGGACATGGTGACCGGAGGTGCGTCAACAGACGGCACCACTCCCCAATTAGCTATCACCCTGGGCAACGGCGACGGAACTTTTCAGCCGCCGACGATTCTAAACTTCAATGGTTTCGGCTTTGTCGACGGAGTGGTCCTCGCCGATTTCGATGGCGACGGAAAAATCGATTTGGAAGTTCAAACTGGGATCGAAGGCACCGGCACTGGAATCTTCCCGGGCAAAGGCGACGGCACCTTTACCACCATTCCAAATGGCGATGGCACCGTTTCAAGCGTCCTCCAAATTCCCTTAGCCGCATTTGGCAGCGCAGTCGCCGTCGATCTGAACCACGACGGCGCGCCGGATTTGTTTTCCGGCGGCGTAGTGCTGCTCAACAAATTCAATTCGATAGCTCCGGTCCTCGCGCCCACCAGCACCGCGATTTCGTCCTCGCTGAATCCTTCCACTTCCGGCGCAAGTGTCACCTTCACCGCTACAGTAACTTCGACCACGGCCGGAACTATCACCGGCACGGTCACCTTCCTCGACGGCGCCAATACGATTGGCATGGGCACGGTCGGCGCCGGCGGCGTCGCCACCTTCATGACCTCAACGCTCTCGGTCGCCTCCCATTCCATCACCGCCCAATACGGTGGCGATACCAACTTCGCGACCAGCACTTCGCCGGTAGTAACGCAGGTGGTTAACGCCGGAAGCAAAGCCTCAACCACGACCGGTGTCACTTCGTCGCCGAATCCTTCCACCTCCGGCGCGAGCGTCACCTTCACCGCGACGGTCACTTCCGCAACCGCCGGAACCATCACCGGCACGGTCACGTTCCTCGACGGCGCGACCAGCTTTGGCATGGGGACCGTCGGCGCCGGCGGCGTGGCGACTGCCATGACGTCATCGCTCACAGCCGGGAACCATTCCATCACCGCGCAATACGGTGGCGATACGAACTACGCTGGAAGTACCTCGTCCGCAGTAATGCAAACCGTGAACGCTGCCGCGACGGGAGACTTCAGTGTCTCCGCCAATCCCACCAGCGTAACCGTAGCCGCTGGCCAGACCGGCATGACCGCGCTCTCCGTGATGCCGCTAAACGGCTCGACCCAAACTGTTACCTTCACTTGCGCCGGATTACCCGCCGGAACGGCCTGCGCCTTCTCCTCACCCTCCGTCACGCTCGACGGCACGCACACCTCGATGGCTCAAGTAATGATCACCACCACCGCGCCCGGTGCAACCACGAATGTACGTAGCGGTGCGATCGGAGGCGGCCGCAGCCCAGCAACGCCGCCTTCGATCGCCACCGTCCTCGGAATTTTGTCGATGGGTTTCGCGGGAATTTTCGGCCTGGCGTTGCTGCGTCCGCGCCACGCCAAACTGCGTGTGGCCTTCGCGCTTCTCACGCTCGCGATTCCCGCAGCGGTTCTAGTCGCCTGCTCCGGTAATCCCGGCGGCACCACCGGCGGAGGCACCCCGGCCGGTACCTACACCGTTTCGGTCTCGGGCGCCTCCGGCACAGACTCCCACAGCGCGCCAGTAACGCTAACCGTGAATTAGGGCGGTTGCTTTTCCGGGTGCCGCACTCTTTGCGGTTTTTGCAAAGGGTGCGCAACGTCTCGCCCTGCGTAACACTTGAACCGCGTTCTGGGGAGCGGCGAATGCTTTGATGATTCGCTCCTTCCGCCCCGCCCCGCTTTGCTATATAACTGTCACGCCTAATTCCATCCAGGCCATTCGTATCGGAGGTTGAGTGCACGTTCCGGGTCCCACAGGTTCTGACAGTTCCAGCAACGCAGCAGCGCACTCCTCAGCCTACGTAATTCTTCTCGCTACCATCGCCGCCATCTCCGGCTTTCTCTTCGGCTATGACACCGCCGTCATCAATGGCGTCCTCTTCTTCCTGCGCAAGCAGTTCTCCCTCTCCAATCTCGAAACTGAAGTCGCTGCCAGCGCCCTCCTGCTCGGCTGCCTCATCGGCGCCGCCGGAGCCAGCCTGCTCAGCGACCGCTACGGCCGCAAAAAGTCTTTGATCTTCGCCGCACTGCTTTTCTCCGCCTCCGCCGTCGGCTCGGCGCTGGCCAATACCGTGAACGTCTTTTCCGTCGCGCGCTTTCTTGGCGGCCTCGCCATCGGCCTGGCCTCCGCCCTCACTCCGGTCTACATCGCCGAAATCGCGCCGTCTAAAAATCGCGGCGTGCTCGTCTCTCTCAACCAACTCGCCATCGTCGTCGGAATCCTTTTCGCTTACCTGATCAACTGGCAACTCGCCAAGCTCGGCGATTCCAGTTGGCGCTGGATGCTCGCCGTTGCCGCCGTGCCTTCTCTCGTATTTTTCTTCGGCCTCCTCGTCATCCCCGAAAGCCCGCGTTGGCTCATCGCCCGCGGCCGCAACGACGAAGGCGAACGCGTCCTCACCCGCATCTTCGGTTCCACTGAAGCAAAAATTCAGGTCGCCGATATCGAACACGCGGTCAAAGGCGAAGCCGGCTCCTGGTCCGAAGTTTTCGAACCGGACATGCGCAAACGCCTTGGCGTCGCCATCGCCCTCGCCATCTTTTCTCAGGTCACGGGTATCAACACGGTCCTCTATTACGGCTCCATCATCATCAGCGAACATTTCAAGGGTCAAAGCACCAGCACCGCGCTCGCTGCCAACGTCCTCATCGGCGGCGTCAATCTCGTCTTCACTCTCGTGGCCATGGCCTTCCTCGATCGCATCGGTCGCCGCGCCATATTAATGATCGCCAGCGGGGGCATGGGCCTCTCCCTCGCCGCTCTCGTGATCTGCCTCTCGCTCCCCGCCGTCTCGCCCATCGTCATGCTTTCCTGCATCATGTTTTACGTCGCTTCCTTCGCCTTCGGTATGGGACCCGGCGTCTGGCTCTACATGTCCGAAATTTTCCCCACCAAAGTTCGCGGCCGCGCCGCCGCTCTCACCACCTCCACACTTTGGGCCGGCACGCTCGTCGTCACTTTTACTTTCCTCTCGCTCGTAAAAACTCTCGGCATCGGCGGCACCTTCGCTATTTACGCCGCGCTCTGCTTCGTCTGCCTCATCTACGTCTGGCGCATCGTCCCCGAAACCCGCGGCCGCACCCTCGAGCAGATCCAGGAACACTGGGGCCGCTAGCAAAACCTTCGGAGAAGCTCCTTCCGTCGCGCCCGTACCGTTGAATCCCGCATCTTTCGGTGCTAGCATCCGGCTTTCCGCAGGGTCATGCGCGCAACCGCCGGAGGGCGGCGCCGTGATGTTTGTCTCCTACATCTCGAATTTCCTCACCGTCCCAAACAGTTGCGAAATGCCTATTTCGGCGCCAACTTGCGCTGGTTTGCGCCGTCCTGCGCACCGCCCAGTCCGCATCCGCTTTTCTTTCCATCCGCTTACATTCCTCGGAGGTCAAGAATGAAACCCTACACCACAGATTGGATTCGCAACGTCGGCATTGTCGGCCACGGCGACACCGGTAAGACCCAACTGGTCTCGTCGTTGCTTTTTGCGGCCGGCATGACGCCGCGGTTGGGAAAAGTCGCCGAAGGTTCCGCCATCACCGACTGGGACGAAGAAGAAATCGCCCGCAAAATTTCCATCAATACCGGAATCGCCCACGCCGAATGGCAGGCGCCCGCCCAGCCCCAGAAAACAAAAATCAATCTCCTCGATACTCCCGGCTACTCCACCTTCATCAACGAAACGAAATCTTCCCTCATCGCCGCCGATGCCGCGCTCATCCTGGTCGACGCCGCCGCCGGCGTCCAAGTCGTCACCGAAAAAGTTTGGGATTACGCCGCCGAATACGATCTGCCTCGCGCCTTCCTCTTGAATTGGATGGACCGCGACCTCGCCAGCTTCGAACGCGCCCTCGATTCCGTCCAGCAGGTCTTCGGCCGTGGCGTGGTCCCCATTCAATTGCCCATTGGCTGGGAACGCGGCTTCCGCGGCGTGGTCGATCTCATCACCATGAAGGCGCTGATCTATACGCCCGACGGCAACGGCATCGCCAGGATTGAAGAAATTCCCCAAGCTCTCGCCGACGAAGCCAAGCAAGGCCACGAAACACTAGTGGAATTGGTCGCCGAAGGAAATGACCAGTTGATGCAGGAATTTTTCGATCAGGGCACGCTGCCCGTTCACGATCTGGTCATGGGCCTGCGCGAAGCCGTCATCGCCAAGCGCCTGTTCCCGGTGATGCTCTCGTCTGCGCTTCACAATATCGGCAGCGACGCGATCCTCAATCTCATGGTCGCGATTTTCCCCTCGCCCGCCGTCCGCGCCAAAACCGAATGTCATGCCACGCCGGATCACCAGGGCGAAATCGTCCACCGCAATATCTCCGCTTCCGAACCTCTCGCGCTTTTCGTTTTCAAAACCGTCGCCGATCCCTTCGCCGGCCGCATCAACTATTTCAAAGTGATCTCCGGCGTCCTTAAAAACGACGCCACCGTCACCAATTTCCATCGCGGCTCAGCCGAACGCTTCCAGCACATCCAGGCCATGCAGGGAAAATCCAGCTACGAAGTCCCCGAACTCCACGCCGGAGACATTGGCTGCATCGCTAAACTGAAAGACACCACCACCGGCGAAACTCTCGGTGACCGCGCCGCTCCGGTCTTTCATCCGCCCGCGCGCATTCCCGAACCCTCCATCACTTTCGCCGTCGAACCCAAAACCCGCGCCGATGAAGACCGCATCGGTGTCGCCATTCACAAAATTCTGGAGGAGGACCTCGCCCTCCGTTTCGGCCGCGACCCGCAGACCAAGGAATTTCTGCTCAGCGGCGCCGGCCAGCAGCACATCGAAGTCGTCGTCGCCAAACTCCGCAAGCGCTATCACGTTGAATTGGTCATGCATCCGCCTAAAGTCGCCTACCGCGAAACCATTCGCGGCAAAGCCGACGCCGAAGGCAAACACAAAAAACAAACCGGAGGCCACGGCCAGTTCGGGTTGTGCCGAATCAAACTCGAGCCGCTGCCGCGCGGGAAGGGAATTGAATTCGTCGACGATGTCTTCGGCGGAGCCATCCCTCGCAACTGGATTCCTTCCGTCGAAAAAGGCCTTCGCGATTCCGCCGAACGTGGTTTCCTCGCCGGTTTTCCCGTCGTCGATTTTCGCGCCACGCTCTACGACGGCAAATATCACGACGTCGATTCCAGCGACATGGCTTTCAAAATCGCCGGCTCCCTGGCCTTCAAAGAAGCCATGAAGCAGGCCCGCCCCGCGCTGCTCGAGCCCATCATGCAGGTCGAGGTCTACGCGCCCGACAAATATTCCGGCGACCTCATGGGCCACCTCAGCGGCCGTCGCGGCAAAATCAATGGCAGCGAATCCCGCGCCGGCAACGTCGTCATCAAAGCTCTCGTCCCGTTCTCCGAAATGCTCAGCTACGCCAACGAACTGACCTCGCTAACCCAGGGCCGCGGCAGCTATTCCATGGAATTTTCCCACTACGATTACGTCCCCACCGAAATCGCCGAAAAAGTAATCGCCGCCCATAAACCACACCACGCCGGAGACGAACCAGAAGAAAGAGAAAACCACCGCGCCGCCTCCGCCTAGCATCGTAAGGTCTTTACGAATGCGTAGACTCTTAAACAGGACCGCAGGGAAGATAACGTTGGGGTATTTTGCGTTGGTCGTTCTGTCGCTAATTATCTCTGCGCGTTTTTCCGAACCAATGGGCCAACCATTTGATGACCTTGTGATCGGCTTCCCATGGGTGTTGGCTATTCAGAGCGACAGCACATGGGGTACGGCACTCCTCGTTTTTCTCAATGTTCTCAGTCTTTACTTCGTCACCCTTATCTTCATTGAGATGCAGGCCGATTGAATACTGCAAGAGCGGAGCTGCCTCTTCTCTAACAATGGGGCCCTACTGAATCCGAACCCCGGCCGTCTCAAAAATCGGCGCAATATCCGTTGGGACACTCTTGAGCCGCGTCAAAGCCTTCTGCACCTCGGGCCCCATCACCCCCATCTGCGTCATCCAGGCCTTCGTCTCCGCGTAATCACCAGTAGCCTCCAACGTCAGCAATTTATTATCCAACGACCTTACCGCCTCCTTCATCTTCGCCACATCCACGCTAAACGTCCCATCCGCATTAGCCGTGAACGCTCCCTGCTGCAGAAAATAATTGAACTGCATGGCCTGCCCGCGCGCGTGCGCATCCTGCAATCCAAATCGCATGGTCCGAAAAGCCGACGCCATGTACGTCGTATACAGCCGCCGCTCCGCCGTCGGCCCATGAGCCATCGGAGCATCCAACTTCCCCTCGTCCGCCTGCGTCATCAGGAATTGCAGCGCGAACAATCCGGTCACATCCGCCTTCGCTTCTTCCATCGCCGAATACTGCTCCTTCAATTCCATCCGCGGATTCGTGTCCCGTCCGTCGATCTTGATCTGGTGCGGCCCCAGCCCGTGGCACAGTTCATGCGCCACAATGTGCGTGAAGAAAAGTTCAAAACTCAAATCCTTTTGCTCCGCCGGAGTCAGCACGATTTTCGAAATCGGCACCAGCGTCGAATTAAATTTCGCTGCCTGCACGTTCTTCAACATCACTCGCTTGCTGCCTTTCAGCTGCACCACTTTATCGTCGTTGGGCAGATTGTAAGCCGCGGTTTGCACCCCGTGCGCGCCATCGCCTGCGCTGAATAATTCATTCACCACCCGGATCGGCGCCGCCGCTCCTAATTTCGCCACGCGATACTTTGCATCCT
Source organism: uncultured Acidobacteriota bacterium (assembly GCA_963711325.1). GTDB lineage: Bacteria > Acidobacteriota > Terriglobia > Acidiferrales > UBA7541 > Palsa-295. The sequence continues at coordinate 791,889 of CAVQDR010000004.1, forward strand.
CCGGCAAATTGTTTTCGATGTCCTGCAGGTGGCTCCCCAAAAATCCCAGTCGCGCCGATTCTTTATCATCGCGAACGTTGACGTACGCCTCGAACGCCGCCTTGTATCCAAAAATTTCATCTTGGTAAGTCTCGTACGGCCCGAACGTCACATCTACCGGAGCGTCCAAATCCATCCACGCCATATCGCTTTCGTAATAATCGTTCGAAGCAAAGGCATCCGCGCGCGTAGTCAGAAATTTCTTCAGGCTCGCGTTGTCCGTCAAAGCCGCCGCCTCACGCAGCAGTTTTCCCGCGCGTTCCAGCTCGCTCTTGTATTCCTCGCTGTAGGGAATTGTCTTCAGCTTGCCGTCGGAGCCGCGCCGGATCACCGTAAAAAATCCCTCCGCCTGCTCTTTCGCTTCCGGTGACAGCGTCTTCACCCAGGCTTCGAATTCCTCCTTGGTCATGTTCTCCGGATAAAAATTCGCGCCCGGCAGTTTTCGCGCCGGCACATCCGGCAGAAACGCCGCGTGCTGATCGATTTCCGACCACGGTCCCTTGTTGATCCAGAAATAATCCAGCCGCGCCTTTCCCAGCGGAGTCGTCTCGCCCTGCAGCTTGTGATACGTCGCGAGATCACCGCTCCAGAACTGTTCCATGAAAATCGTGTTCACGATTCTTGCGGCTTCTACCAGCTTCCCGATCGCCTTCCGGTCACCCGCCGAAAGTCTTGAGAGGTCCACCCGCAAGGGCGTCGGCGCAAATCGCGCCGTCATGGTCTTCAGCTCCGCCAAATTCGGAACCGGCGGAGCAGGCGCCGCAGCCTTTTCCTGGGCCGCTACTGCCGAGACGCACAGGAAGAAAATTACGAGGAGTTTTCGCATGCGCAGAAAGATAGCACTTCAATTGCAGATTGAAAACTGGCCGCCCTGCCACCTTCTCGCTGGCTAGCCGGCCGGTCGCGACCGTCCAATTCTCTGGAATTTCAATTCGCCGCGCGTATAATGCCCGCCGGGATTGGTTACAATGGAACCCAGGACCATCGGCCACAATGTTTGATTTTCTTTCTCCCCTGTCGCGGCGTCTGTTGCAATTCCTTCCAATAATTGCCCTGGTGTTTTGCGCCGCGCCCGCCAAAGCGCAAGACGCCGCCCGAGCCGTGACCGGCCAGCACGAATCTCAGCCACCCCAGGCCATCGTCATCGGCTTCATGGGCGGCAACGTCGCCCCCGACGATCCAACGCGCAACGAACTCATCATCTGCGGACGTCTGCGCGAATCTTTCCCCACCGCCTATTTCGAAATTTTCGAAAACCGCCGCTTCGAAGACGCCCACCAGAAAATCCTGCAGATGCTCGGAATCCAGCCCGGCACCGGCGCTGCCACAACCCAGCCATCCGAAACCAAGAACCAAAAACCCAAAATCATCCTCTACGGCCACAGCTGGGGAGCCTCCGCCGTAGTCACCCTCGCCGAAGAACTCCAGCGCGACGGCATCCCCGTCGCCCTCACTATCCAAGTCGACAGCATCCAGAAGAAAGGTCAGCAGGACGCCGTCATTCCCGCCAACGTCGCCCGCGCCGTAAATTTCTACCAGCCCGACGGTTTTCTCCACGGACGCCCGGAAATTCGCGCCGCCGATCCTACCCAAACCCAAATCCTCGGAAATTTTCGCGTCAGCTACAAGGAAATGCCGCCGGAATGCAATCCCTACCCGTGGTACGAGCGAAAATTCATCAAGACCCACATCGCCATAGAATGTGATCCAGCCCTCTGGGGCCGCATCGAATCGCTAATCCGCGAATCGTTAGCCACTCCGCCCGCGCAGCAGCCAGACCACAGCGATCACGCCGCTCTCCCAGCGAAGCCCGCCGATGTCACGCCCGTCAATCTCACCGCCGGGCGCCAACCCTAAAATCCAAAATCGCTCAATCCCGAATACCCATCCGGTCTGCGTCCCAACGGCCAGTGAAATTTCCGCTCCGCTTCCGAAATCTCCAGATCGTTGATGCACGCATGCCGCACCTTCATTAATCCATTCTCCGCGAATTCCCAGTTCTCATTCCCAAATGACCGCCACCATTTTCCCGCCGCATCCTGCGATTCATAAGCGAACCGCACCGCGATCCGATTTCCGTCGAACGCCCACAATTCCTTAATCAATCGATATTCCAACTCCTTCGACCACTTCCGCGTCAGAAACGCGATAATCTCCTCCCTCCCATTGATGAATTCCGACCGGTTCCTCCATCGCGAATCAATCGTGTACGACAAACACACCTTCTCCGGCGCTCGCGAATTCCATCCATCTTCCGCCACGCGTACCTTCACGATCGCCGTCTCCCGCGTAAACGGCGGGAAAGGCGGTTTGCTCTCTGCTGGTTTCGCTGCTTCCGTTGCGCTGCTCATATTTTTTCTCCTTTGCGCTCTCGTCGAAATCTCAGTCTGTCATCAAACGTGACCAGCCGGTGCAGTCGGTCTGCCTCAATTCCGGCCCAATCGCCCCGCGATTTGTTTCACCTAGAGTTTGCCCGCTGCGTTGGATAGGATGCTGGAACGTCATCGGAGGGAGCATTGCCACGGGTGTCAAACCAAGCCGCCGGAACCCGACGTTCCGGCCTCGTCCATTCCGCGCCATTTTTACTCGCGGCCCTGATCGCGCTCGCCTGCGCTCTGCCGGGTGGCTGCCACTCCCGCTCTTCGACTCAACGCCCCACGATAGAATTCGTAAAAATTCCTCCCGCCGCCCAAGGCGGCCGCGAACGCGTCGATACCATTTCCGGCCGTGTCACCGGAGCCCGCTCCGGCCAGCAGATCGTCGTCTATGCCCGCAGCGGTCCGTGGTGGGTGCAACCTTGGCCCGATCAAGCCCTGCTCCCCATCCAGCCCGACGGCACCTGGTCCACCACTACCCATCTCGGTTTCGAATACGCCGCGCTGCTCGTTGACCCCGCCTACCACGCGCCGCCCACCATGGACGTCCTCGCGGCCGCCGGCGGTTCGGTCATCGCCGTCCAGCAGGTCAAAGGCTCCGGCCCCGTGCAAGTCGCTCCCACCGTCCCGCTGCGTTTCAGCGGCTATGATTGGAAAGTTCGCACCATCGCCAGCGACCGCGGTGGCCTCAACAATCTCTACGATCCTGATAACGCCTGGACGGATTCCGCTGGCGCCATGCACCTCCGCATCAAAAAGCGCGACGAAAAATGGTCTTGCGCTGAAGTCGTCCTCACCCGCAGCCTCGGATACGGCACCTACAACATGGTCGTGCGTGATACCACGCGCCTTGAACCCGCCGCCGTCCTTAGCATGAATACTTTCGACGATTGGGGCGGCGACCAGCACTATCGCGAAATGGATGCCGAGATGGGCCGCTGGGGCGACGCCTCCAATCCCAACAACGCCCAGTTCGCCATTCAACCTTTTTACGTCCCGGGCAATGTCGCGCCTTTCGTCGCGCCCGCCGGCACGCTGACAACTTCGCTGCATTGGGAATCCGGCAAGGCCGCCTTCCGCACCGTGCGCGGCTCAACCGCGCGTCCGGGCGCGCAGCTCGTCTCCGAGCACGTCTTCACCACGGGTGTTCCCAACGCCGCCACCGAGACATTTCAATTTTTGTTTTATGTCGTGGCCAGTGACAAGTCGCCGCTGCAGCATGAAAATGAAGTGGTCATCGAAAAATTCGAATATCTGCCATAACACCGCGAAGCCCTGTACGCGCTCGCGTAGCGCGAATCGGTGCGCGAGGTTCGCGAAGTCATTCGTTCTAGAGTTTATGGTCTCGTTTGGATACGATGGCCAATTCCACAGCCTCTAATGCGTGATCATCGGCCATGACTTCCGACCTCCATGCTCGCTCCAGCGCCCTCGCGCTCACGACTCTCTTCCTCGCTTTCATTTCCGTCCAGCTGGCCGGCTGTCATTTTCATCGGCAATCTCAACCCACCATCGAATTCACTAAAATTCCTCCCGCCGCCCAAGGCGGCCGCGAGCGCACTGACACCATTTCCGGCCGCGTCACCGGCTCCCGCCCCGGTCAGAAAATCGTCGTCTTCGCCAAGAGCGGCCCGTGGTGGGTACAGCCCTGGCCCGACCAAGCTCTCCTTCCCATTCAGCCCGACGGCACCTGGACCACCAGCACGCATCTCGGCTTTCAATACGCCGCCTTGCTCGTCGATTCCAGCTATCACCCGCCATCCACCTTGGATCTCGATCCCTCCCAAACCAATTCCGTCCTCGCCGTAAAAATCGTCCCCGGCGTCGGCCCCGTCCAGGTCGCTCCCACCGTTCCACTTCGCTTTAGCCGATACGACTGGCTGGTCCGCACCATCGCCGCCGATGTCGGCGGCGTAAATAATCTTTTCGATTCCGATAACGCCTGGACCGATGCCTCCGGCGCCCTCCACCTGCGCATCCACAAAAAAAACGACCGCTGGTCCTGCGCTCATCTCACCCTCTCTCGCAGCCTTGGTTACGGCACTTATATTTTCACCGTCCGCGACACCGCGCATCTCGAACCCGCCGCCGTCCTCAGCCTCACCACTTTTGACGATTGGGGCGCGGTCGAGCATTACCGCGAAATGGATATCGAGATGAGCAAATGGGGCGACGCCGCCAACAAAAATAACGCGCAGTTCGCCATTCAACCGTTCTACGTTCCGGGCAACGTCGCTACCTTCGCAGCGCCCGCCGGCGTCATGACTTACACTCTCCACTGGGAATCAGGGAAAGCCACTTTCCGCGCGCTGCGCGGCTCCTCGGCCACCGGGACCGCCTCCCAACTCGTCTCCGAACACGTCTTCACCACTGGCGTGCCTTCCCCCGGCCAGGAAAAAATCTTGCTCATGTTCTACGTCGTCGCCAGCGACCACAGTCCCATGCGGCATGAAAACGAAGTGGTCCTCGAAAAATTTGAGTACCTGCCGTGATCCTGGAATGAATCTCCGCCGCAATCTCGCTCTGGCCCTCGCCGCGTTCTTCCTCGCGGTCTTCGCTTTCTCCGCTCGCGCCATCGATCCCAATCGCCTGACCTCGCAATACATTCACGACCGTTGGGGCGTCGCCCGCGGCTTCACCGGCGGCTCCGTCACTTCCATCGCTCAGACGCCCGACGGCTATTTGTGGATCGGCTCTGAACACGGGCTATTCCGTTTCGATGGTCTGACCTTCCGTGCTTTTCCCCAGGCCGTTCCTTCCTCGCTGCCCATCGGCCCGGTCGAAGGCCTCACCACCGACGCCCAGGGCAATCTCTGGATCGTTCTTCAGAGCACCAAAATCTTCCGCTACCGCGACGGAAAATTCGAACTCGGCCGCGACGAAGCCGAAGCCGGCATCACTTCCGCCACCGTCACCAAAAACGGCGCTGTGCTTTTCGCTTCGCTCGCTCTCGGCCCGCTCACTTACAATTCCGGGAAATTTGAAATTCTCTCCACTCAAAATGGCCCCACCAATTACGCCCCGTCCTCCTCCCCTACGAATGACGAACTCAATACTCGCCGCAGTTGGGCCACCGGCATCACCGCCCATCGTCTCGCCGAACCGAATTCCGCCGTTCTCTCCATGGTCCAAACTCCCGATGGTCGCGTCTGGCTCGGCACTCAAGACAAAGGTTTATTTTTCTTCAAGGACGGCCACATCACTTCCGTGCCGTCGCAATCGAAGGACTCGAAAATCAATTGCCTCCTGCCCTCTGATAATGGCGATTTGTGGCTCGGCACTGATGCCGGCCTCCTCCGCTGGAATAGTTCGATCGTTACCTCTGCCGGTGTGCCGTCGACGCTCGCGCACGAGCCGATTCTTTCCCTGGCGCGCGACCGAGATTCCAACATCTGGATCGGAACCTCTCGTGGCATTTTTCGCTACAACGCGCAGGGCATCTTTCCCGTCGACCCGCCGGAATCCGGTCAGCCCGTCTCCGTCAGCGCCATCTTTCAGGATCGCGAAGGAAACATTTGGCTCGGCACTTCGCGCGGCATCGAACGCCTCCGCGATAGTCCCTTCGTCACCTTCTCCATCTCCAAAACCGGCGCCTCCGAGAGTAACGGCCCGGTCTACATCGACGACCAGCAACGCACCTGGTTCGCTCCGCTCGATGGCGGACTCTACTGGCTGAAAGGCGGACAAGTCGCATCCGTCTCGAATGACGGTCTGGATAAAGATGTCATCTACTCCATCACCGGTGGTCCTGGCGAAATTTGGGTCGGTCGTCAGCAACGCGGTCTCACTCGCCTCCGTTTCGACTCCTCATCCTTTTCCGTGAAGACTTTCACCGAGATCGACGGCCTCGCCCAAAATAACGTCTACTCCGTTTTCGAAACCCGCGATGGCTCCGTCTGGGCCGGTACTCTCAACGGCGGCGTCAGCCGCTTCAAAGATGGAAAATTCTCTTCCTACACCACCCTCGACGGACTTGCTTCCAACACCGTCAACGCCATAACCGAAACTTCCGACGGCGCCATCTGGTTCGGCACCCCGAACGGTGTGACCTCTTTTTCCCAAGGGAAGTGGCAGACCTACTCAACGCAAAACGGATCGAATTCAGCAGAAGTAAATTGCCTGCTGGAAGGCTCGGGTCACAATCTCTGGATCGGCGGCGCCGGTGGAATTTCCTTTCTCGCTTCCGGCCGCGTCCAGGCTCCGCAAAATCTTCCCGACGCTTTGCGTGACCCGATCTTCGGCATCGCCGAAGATAACGCCGGCTGGCTCTGGGTCTCCACTTCCAATCACGTCCTGCGTGTTAATCGCGAAAAACTTCTCACCGGTAGTCTCACTACGGCCGATGTTCGCCAATTCGGCCTCGACGATGGCCTCAGCGGCCTCGAAGGCGTCAAACGCCAAAAATCTGTTGCTGCCGATTCGCTCGGCCACATCTGGTTCTCCATGAATCGCGGCCTCAGCGTCGTCGATCCGGCCCGACTCACTAATTCTTCTCCGCCCGTCCTCATCAAAATTGATTCCGTCTCTGGCCGATGGCGCTCCCGTCGATCTCGCCGGCGCGGTGCGCATTCCGTCTTCGCGTCACCGCCTCACCTTCGCTTTCTCCGGCCTCAGCCTCTCCGTCCCTGAACGCGTCCGCTACCGCTATCGCCTCGACGGCTTCGATCGCAATTGGAGCGAACCCGCCGCCACCCGCGACGCCATCTATACCAATCTCAGTCCCGGCTCCTACACTTTCCGCGTCATCGCCTCCAATAGTGACGGCATCTGGAGTGAATCCGGCACGGCCTTGCCCGTCGATATCGTTCCGCAGTTTTATCAGACCAAATGGTTTTTCCTGCTCGCCGCGTTCCTCGCCGGTATCATCGTTTGGCTCGCCTATCAGCGCCACGTCCAGCAAGTCACCGCGCGCCTCGACCTCCAATACAAGGAGCGCCTCTCTGAACGCACCCGCATCGCCCGCGAACTGCACGACACGCTGCTGCAAAGTTTTCAGGGTTTGATGCTGCATTTCCAGCGCGCCCGCAATTTGCTTCCCGCCAATCCCGATCAGGCTATTCAACGCCTCGATAGCGCCCTCGCCGGCGCCGAGCAGGCCATCGTCGAAGGTCGCAACGCCATTCACGACATTCGCTCCACTGCGCTCGTCAATGAAGATCTCGCCCAGGCCATGAACGCTCTCGGCCGTGAGCTTTCCGTCTCGGACGTCGGGACTGACCCTGCCACTCTCAATGTTCTCGAAGAGGGCGCGTCCAGGCCGCTCGATCCCGTCGTCCGCGACGAAATCTATCGCATCGTCCGCGAAGCTCTGCGCAACGCCTTCACCCACGCTCACGCCAAAAATATTGAAGCGGAAATCGCCTATGGTGAGAAACTTCTTCGCATCCGCATCAGAGACGATGGCGTGGGCATCGACCCGCACGTCTTGGCCAGCGGCGATCGCGCCGGTCACTGGGGTTTGCCCGGTATGCGCGAACGCGCCCAACAAATCGGCGGTCATCTCGACGTCTGGAGCGAACTCGCCGCCGGCACCGAAATCGAATTGACCATCCCGGCTGCTGCCGCCTACAAATCTCCATCGGCCCCGCAGCCTCCGCGTGCGCGCGCCACCGGGAGCGATTGAACCAATATCTGGAGCCGAAAGTATCAGCTCAAAAAGTCACACTGCATCCATGACCACCACTCCCAATCCGATTCGCATCGCCCTTGCCGACGATCATCCTCTGCTTCGCCAGGGAATCGCGGCCCTCCTCGCCGATCAGCCGGACCTGCAACTCGTCGTTGAAGCCGGGACCGGTCTCGAAGCCATCGAAAAATTCCGCAGTCATCGTCCCGACCTCATGCTCATGGATCTCCAGATGCCCGGCATGAACGGCATCGACGCCATGATCGCCATTCGCGACGAATTTCCCGACGCGTGCTTCATCGTCCTGACCACCTACGCTGGCGACGTCCAAATCGTTCGCGCCCTCAAAGCCGGAGCCCGCGCTTACCTGCTCAAAAGTCTCCTGCACCGCGAACTTCTCGATACCATTCGCGCCGTTCACGCCGGACAAAAACGCATTCCTCCCGAAATCGCTGCTCAACTCGCCGACCACGCCGCTGATGACTCGCTCACTCCCCGCGAGATCGAAGTTCTCCGCCTCATCGCCGAAGGCAGCGCCAATAAAATCGTCGCCGACCGCCTCTCCATCACCGAAGAAACCGTCAAGGCTCACGTCAAAAATATTCTCTCTAAGCTCGACGCCAACGACCGCACCCACGCCGTCACCATCGCCCTCAAGCGCGGAATCATCGAGTTATAGCCGTAACTCACCTACCCGAAAGGGGTAGTCAGTCAGCCTCAGTATTAGGGATTCACCACCGCGACCAATTTCGTACTCTCCAGTCCGAGGTCGCTTTTCTTGCAACGCTTATTTTCCATGTTTCCCAATGGCTGGCCCGGGCGCGCTTTGCTGCTCTTGCGCTTCGTCGCCGGAGCCATGCTGATTTACGACGGAGTCTTCGGCCTCCTCGGGCAGAACCGCGTTGACGTCATCGCGAACCATGCGATCGCCATCCTCGCCGGCCTGCTGCTTGTCGTCGGCCTGTGGACTCCCATTGCTGGAGCCGTCGTCACCGTCCTCGAACTTTGGGCCATCGTCGCCGGCACTGATCACTTGCGCAGCGCCATTTTGCTGGCGGCCCTGGGTACCGCGCTCGCCATGCTCGGCCCCGGCGTCCGCTCCATCGACGCTCGTCTTTTCGGTCGCCGCCGTCTCGATATCCCGGACCTGTAGGGATTTACGCATCCCTCGAAAGTAGTACGACCATCTATACCGTTTTGGTACAGCGCGCCCACTCCTATCGAGGGTTGTTCCTGACCTTCGCCCGATTCACAATCACCGCGAAAATTCTCCTGGGGGATATAAAAATGAGCGACGCAATATTAGTAGCGGCGGCAAAACGAGGACAGCGCGCGGCCTTCGATGCCTTATGCGAACAATCCGCGCAGCGCATTTTCCGGACCACCTTCCGCATCACCCGCAATCGCGAAGATGCCGAAGACGCCGTGCAGGACACTTTCCTGAAAGCTTTCGTGCATCTGAAGGATTTCGACGGCCGCTCCAGCTTTTCCACCTGGCTCACCCGCATCGCTATCAATTCGTCCTTAATGTTGCTCCGCAAAAAGCGCCTGAATCGCGAAGTCTCTTACGATGGTTATAACGATCCCAACGAGCCCGGCCTCGCCTTCCAGATTCCGGACGCCGCGCCCGGTCCCGAATCACGCTTCGCCCAGCAGGAACGCGACCGCGCCCTCTGGCAAGCCATCAGCACCTTGCGCCCGTCCGTCCGCAAAGTTGTCGAACTGCAACTCGTCCGCGATTGCGCCATGAAAGAAACCGCCAAAAAAATCGGCATCTCCGTGTGCGCCGCCAAATCCCGTTTGTTTCATGCCAAAGCGGCCATTCGCAAATCGATGAAGCGCAAAACCATCGGTGGCGCTCCGGTTCTACGCCCCAACCCGCGTTACCTCGAAGGAGCCGCTGCCTATCGCAAAGTTCGCTCCTTGGATCTACCCTAAACGTTTTCGGCGGCCTGCATCGCTGAGGTGCGCCCGCGCATCCAACAGCAACCTTCGAGAAAAAAAAGGAGACGCTCATGCCCTACGTCACAGTCGGAAAAGAAAATGGCGCCAACATCGACCTCTATTACAAAGACTGGGGCACCGGTCAGCCCGTCGTGTTCAGCCACGGCTGGCCTCTCGATGCAGACGCTTTCGAAGACCAGATGCTCTTCCTCTCCGCTAACGGTTATCGTTGCATCGCGCACGACCGCCGGGGTCACGGCCGCTCGAGCCAAACCTGGGAAGGCAATGAAATGAACGCCTACGCCGACGATCTCGCCGCCCTCACCAAAGCTCTCGATCTTAAGGACGCGATTCACGTCGGCCATTCCACCGGTGGCGGCGAAGTCGCCCGCTACATCGGCCGCCACGGCTCTGCCCGCGTCGCCAAAACCGTGCTGATCAGCGCCGTTCCGCCGCTTATGCTCAAGACCGACGCCAATCCGCTCGGGCTTCCGCTCTCCGCGTTCGACCAGCTTCGCACTGCTGTTCAGGCCGACCGCGCGCAATTCTTCAAAGATCTCAGCGCCCCCTTCTACGGCGCGAATCGCCCGGGCAACGCCGTCACGCAAGGTCTGCGCGATTCTTTCTACGCCCAGGGCATGCTGTCCTCGATCAAAGCGTCTTACGACTGCATCAAGGCCTTCTCCGAAACCGATTTCACCGAAGACCTGAAAAAATTCGACAAGTCCACTCTCATCCTCCATGGCGATGACGATCAAATCGTTCCCATCGTTGCCGCCGGAAATCTCTCGTCCAAACTCGTCAAGGGTGCAATCTTCAAAGTCTATCCGGGCGCGCCCCACGGCATGTGCTCGACCCTGAAAGATAAAATCAACGCGGACCTGCTCGCCTTTTTCAAAGGCGCCACCACCTCAGCTTCGGCGTAACCGAGATGAAGTCGCAACAGAAGTTTGAAATCTCAGCGCGGCCCGCTCCAGGGAAGGCGAGCTAACCGACGGGTTAACTCGCCGCTCCCCACCTCGCGTGCCATGAAATGTTTTCAGATCGGGTTTCAACTCGGAGGAATTGCAAATGCTCACGCCGGAAGCAAAAACCACTTCAAATTCTCGTCGTAGTTTTCTCACCGCCGCCGGAGTCGGAGTCGGAGCCGCTGCTGCCGCGGGGCTTCTCGCGCCGGGCCGTCTTCTCGCCAAAGAAAACGACACCGTCGTGCATCCGCTGGTCCCCGCCGCCGATTCCTCCGCCACGATTCATTACAAAACCGCCCGCATCAACGACCTCGATATTTTTTATCGCGAAGCGGGTCCGCAGGACGCGCCAGTCATCCTTCTCCTCCACGGTTTTCCCACTTCCTCCAACATGTTTCGCAATTTGATCCCGCGCCTCGCCGGCTCCTATCACGTCATCGCGCCCGATTATCCGGGCTACGGCCAGAGCAGCATGCCGGACCACAAAACTTACGCGTACACCTTCGCCAACTTCGCCACTGTCGTCGACCAGCTCCTCATCCAGCTCAACCTTCCGAAATATTCCATGTACGTCATGGATTATGGCGCGCCCACCGGCTACCGCCTCGCCCTCAAGCATCCCGAACGCGTCCAGGCCTTGATCATTCAAAACGGAAACGCCTATACCGAAGGTCTCCTCAAATTTTGGGATCCGTTCCGCGCCTATTGGGCCAGCCCCACTCCCGAAACTCGCGAAAAAATGCGCGGCCTTCTCGACGCCAAATCCACTCGCTGGCAATACGAGCACGGCGTCAGCGATCTGACTCTGCTCGATCCCACCACTTGGCTCGTCGATCAGTACGGCATGGACCGTCCGGGCAACCAAGATATTCAGCTCGACTTGTTCCTCGACTACGGCACCAACGTACCGCTCTATCCCGATTTCCAGGCCTTCTTCCGCAAATATCAACCGCCCGCCCTCATCGTTTGGGGCAAAAATGATTTCATCTTTCCGCCCGAAGGCGCTGCCCCCTACAACCGCGACCTAAAAAATGTCGAAACGCACCTGCTCGACACCGGCCACTTCGCGCTAGAGACCCACGGCCAGGAAATTTCCGACCGCATATCGGCCTTCTTCGCCAAAAACAAAATCACCCGCTCGTAGTGGGATAGGCTCTCAGCCTGTCTGCACCCCGCTCTCAGCGGGGTGTGCCTTCCGCGGCAGTCAACACCGAAGCGACGAAGGACGTCCTTCTTCGGAACCGAAACTACCGCCCCACGCCGCCCAATACTCTCCGTGTCCTCTGGCCTTTCTCTGTGCTCTCTGTGTTAAAACTTTTCCCTCTCACGAACCACTCCCACTCGATCCGCTTCTCCTACCCCCATGTCCTTCCGCCCAAACCGCCCTTGGCCGTCATCCAGAGGAGCGCACTTTGCGACGAAGGATCTTCTTCTTGCCCGGCCCTCAACCCACCGCCTAGCGCGTAGGTGCGAGAAAATCTCTCCTCCGCCGAGAAAACCTGAAACCTCCCACGCTCCAGGCAGTCCAATCCTTATGTTCGATTCTTACGGAAGATGGATCAGTGAGAGGGAACTGCGTCGTCGCTCCAGCGAATTGGCCATCCGCGCCCCGGTATTTATCGCCGTCCTCATTTTCGGAATCGCCATCTATCTGTTTGCAGCCCACGGTTCCGCGCATGCGAAAAAAATTAACGGAGTAAATATGCCGCCCACACCAACCAACGGCCTCGTCTCCAAGAAAAGTAATCACTCCGTCGACGAAACCGTCGCCAAACTCCAGTCCATCCTGCAGGCCAAAGGCGTGAAACTCTTCGCCGTCGTCGACCATTCGGGCGAAGCGCAACAGGCCGGCCTCACCATGCCTCCCACCAAGCTGCTGATCTTCGGAAATCCCAAAGCCGGGACGCCCATCATGCTCGCTTCGCCCAGCGCCGCCATCGACCTGCCGCTGAAAATTCTCGTCTATCAGGATAAAGACGGCGCCGTCTGGATCTCCTACAACTCCGCCGAATACCTGCAGCAACGCCACAGTTTTCCGCAGGATTTAATGCCCAATGTCGCCGTTGTGGATGCCTTGGCCGCGAAAGCCGCCGAATAGCGTTAGCGCATCCCAACAAATCTGAAGGAGAAATAAAAATGAGCACCGCGCCCGCTAGACAAAATCCAGAAAATTCTCCCGCAGCAAAATCCGGCACCTTCCAGATCGCCGGCGAGATACCCATCTATCGCCTCGGTTACGGAGCCATGCGCATCACCGGTGACGGAATCTGGGGCGAACCGAAAGCCCGTCCCGAAGCCATCAAAGTTCTCCGTCGCGCCGTCGCCCTCGGCATCAACTTCATCGACACCGCCGATTCCTACGGCCCCGGCGTCAGCGAAGAAATCATCGCCGAAGCTCTCTACCCTTATCCGCAAGGCCTGGTCATCGCCACCAAAGCGGGCTTCGATCGCACCGGCCCCGACAAATGGGTCATGAACGGCGATCCCCAACACTTGCGCGAAGCCTGCGAAGCCAGCCTCAAACGCCTCCGCCTCGAAAGCATCGACCTATTTCAATTGCACCGCATCGATTCCAAATTTCCCGCCGCTGATCAACTCGGCACCCTGAAAGATCTCCAGCAGCAGGGGAAAATCAAACACATCGGCCTCAGCGAAGTCACCGCCACTCAAATCGCCGACTCCCGCAAAATCGTCCCCATCGTCACCGTCCAGAACAAATACAGCGTCGTCGACCGCGCCGCCGAAGACGTCCTCGACTACTGCCAGCGCGAAAATATCGGCTTCATCCCCTGGTTTCCCCTAGCCGCCGGAAAAATTTCCGCCGCCGGCAACAAACTCGAAAAAATCGCCGCGCGCCTCAACGTCTCTTCATCGCAACTCGCGCTCGCGTGGCTGCTCCAGCGTTCCAAAGTCATGCTGCCCATTCCCGGCACTTCCCAACTCGCTCATCTCGAAGAAAACGTCGCCGCCGCAGCCATCACTCTCGACGCCCAAACCGTGCAGGAACTCGACAACCTCTCCCCAAAATGATCGCGTGCTCCGGATGCCGCGCTCCGCGTGCTTTTTTTCTCAGCTGAACGCCCGGGGTTGGTGCGCCTCTCCAAGACCGGACCTGCGCCTCGCGCTGCCTGGACGCCTTTCGGGTTTCCCCTCACTCCGCTAAAATACCCACTCCAAAAGGAGCCTCCACTCGCCAATGTCCTTCACTGACGAAGTCCTCAAAGCCAACGAAAAATACGCCTCCCGTTACGATCCGTCCGTCTTTGCCGCGCCGCCCTCCCCCCAGCTGGCCGTTCTGGCCTGCATGGACGCGCGCATCACCGTCGAAGAAATCCTGGGCCTCAAATCCGGCGCCGCTCACATCATCCGCAATGCCGGCGGCATTGCCACCGAAGACGCCCTCCGCTCCCTGATCATTTCTCATCACCTGCTCGGTACCCGGGAATTCATCGTCATCAATCACACCGATTGCGGCATGCTGACTTTCGAAGACGACGATCTGCTCCGCAAACTCGAAGAAAAAACCGGCTCGGCCGCCGTTGCCCCCATCCACTTTCACGCCTTCAAAAATCTGGAAGACAACGTCCGCCGCCAGGTCGCCCGCATCAGGCACCATCCCTATGTTCTCCACGTCCCGATCCGCGGTTTCATCTATGACGTAAAAACTGGCAAACTCAACGAAGTGAAAGATTCCAGCACCCACGCTGCCCCAAAAAAAGCCTGATCTCCCTCCGCGCCCGCATCGCCCCGATTCACATTGCGCCCTCCTCCGCGCTGTGCCATAAACTCGCCCAGTGATTTTCACTCTTCTCGATTGGTCCGCGATCCTCGCCTATCTCGCCATCACCCTTCTGCTCGGACTTTATTTCCGCCGCAGCGCCACCAAAAATTCTGAAGCCTATTTCGTCTCCAGCCGTAACGCCTCCTGGTGGCTCGCCGGAACGTCCATGGTCGCCACCACTTTCGCCGCCGATACTCCTCTCCTCGTCGCCGGCTTGGTCTACACCCAGGGCATAGCAGGGAACTGGATCTGGTGGGCTTTTCTTCCGTCAGGCATGATGACCGTTTTTCTTTTCGCGCGACTCTGGCGCCGCTCCGGCCTCATGACCGACGTCCAATTCGCCGAGATGCGCTACTCCGGCAAACCTGCCGCCTTCCTCCGAGGCTTCCGCGCCATCTATCTCGGTCTGCTCATGAATTGCCTGATTCTCGGCTGGGTCACCAAAGCCATGATCAATATCGTCGGCACCACGCTCGGACCGACCATGCAAACCTGGAATTTCCTCGCCACGTTTTCGAATTTCCTCACCAAAATTTTCGGCCCGACATTTTCCGGCATCGACGGCTACGCCCTCATCGTCTGCATATTTTTTCTCATCCCTTTCACCGGAATTTATGTTTCGCTCGGCGGCCTTTCCGGCGTCCTCTGGACCGACCTCTTCCAGTTCGTCCTGAAAATGAGCATTGTCATCGCCATCGCTTTTTATTCCGTTCGCGCCGCCGGTGGCATGAATCACATGCTCACGCAAATCGCGGCATTGCGCGCCACCAACGGCGGCTCCGACCCGCTAGCCTTCCTTCCCGATTTTTCCAAAGGCTTCGCCAGTGACACTCTGTGGACTCTCCCCGTCATCACCTTCGCCGTCTATCTCGGCGTGCAGTGGTGGGCCTTCTGGTATCCCGGCTCCGAACCCGGAGGAGGCGGTTACGTGGCCCAAAGAATTTTCAGCGCCCGCGACGAACGCCAGGGCCTGCTCTCCGTCCTCTGGTTCAACATCGCCCACTTCGCTCTGCGGCCCTGGCCCTGGATTCTCACCGCGCTCGCCGCCATCATTCTCTATCCCGGCCTCCAGCATCCCGAATCCAGTTACATGCTCATGGTCAATGAACATGTTCCCCACGCCTTCCGCGGAATCATCATGGCCGGCTTCCTCGCCGCCTTCATGTCCACCATCGCCACCCAACTCAACTGGGGCTCGTCCTACATCGTCGAAGATTTTTACCGCCGCTTTCTCGTTCGCGGCGCCACCGAACGCCACTACGTCCGCGTTTCCCAGATCGCCACCATCCTGCTCGTCTTCGCCACCGGATACGTTTCCGCCCAGCTCGCCTCCATCCGTTCCGGCTGGCAAGTCGTCCTCCAGGTCGGCGCCGGCACCGGCAGCGTCTACATGCTTCGCTGGTATTGGTGGCGCATCAACGCCTGGAGCGAAATCTCCGCCATGATCACCGCGCTCGTCGCCACCATCGTCTTCAACTCCGAATCTTTAGCCCAAGCTCTAGTCAGCCGCCCAACGCTATTCACCGGCTCCGACACCGTCCTCTTCGCCAAAAATATTCTAGCCACCACCGCTCTCACCACCGCCGTCTGGGTCGCCACCACTTTCCTCACCGCCCAGGAACCCAACAGCATCCTCGTCTCGTTCTACAAAAAAGTTATGCCCGACGTAACCGGCTGGAAGCCCATCGCCGCCCTGGCCCCAGAAATCCCGCGCACCCGCGACCTGGCCCGCAATCTCTGGTGCTGGCTCCTCGGCACCGTAATGGTCTACAGCGCCCTCTTCGGCGTAGGCAAACTCCTCTTCCACGTCTACCCCCTAGGCGCCGCCCTCGTAGCCCTATCCACCCTCTGCGCCTGGCGCATGCATCACGAACTCCAGCTCGACTCCCTCCGCTGAATCCTAATCTCCATTCTCCAGGTCGAACGCAGTTACTCGTTCTTCACTCCACTAGAAATCTATCTGCGTTCCGTGCCACACCTTGCCGTAAACTTTCACCCGCGCGATCAGGCGATCGCAACGGACCCATGAAATCGAATCATTCTCGAAACGGACGTCGTTGGTTTGCCGCCGGCTTTTTGCTCCTTCTTTTTTCGCCGCTCATCCTGGCCCAATCCAGCCCAGGCGATAACGACAGCACCCCGGACCCGCCCTCGGTCGTGCTTGACCTGCGAATCAATGACATCGGCCCCGCGGACGTCTACGTTGATTACGATACAGTTCTCGAGAACAAATACAATTTTCCGCAGATGGCCTCGCACGCACTCGGCTGCCCGCTCGAAAACCTCAAGCTTTCGCGTGACGACGTCGATCAATCGACTTCACTCGCAGCGCTCTGTCAGCTGCCGCTGAGCCGGTCGTTTTTCACCAAAGCAGGTGCCGTCGACCTTCGTGATTTTCGTTCCATGCACGATGCTGGTTCCGCGATCATGCTCGAGCTCAGTGTCCTCTCCCCTCACAACCAAACCGCCGCCTGCGATCCTGTTTCTGCGTTTACAAATGGGACAACTCGAGCCAGGCTCCGCCCGCGGTTCGGTTCAACATCAACTATGGCCGCGCACTGATATTTCGAGCCCTCGCCGTCCTCGGTTTCTTGCTGCTGATCCCGCTGGTGCTGACGTTCTGGTTTCGCCGTCGCGCCCTCGATGTTCCCGACCAGGCCAAACCCGCCCTGGTTTTCGCTTATCGCCGATTTCTCACTTGGACCGCCCTTTTCGGATCACTCATTTGGTGGGCCGCCGCCGACCTCCTCCAAGCCGACCAGGTCGTCGCTTTTTTCTTGCGGGTTCCGCGGGGAATCAATCCCGCAGTTGCCGACTCTCTCCCGGTACTCTTTCTCATCCTGCTCCCCGCCACGGTTTATTTTCTGTGCCTTTGCCTTTCCTCGCCCATGCAAGCCCTGCGGGGCACCGTCCTCACCCGTCCGCAACTTGTGAATCGTTCTTTCTTGGCTGTGGGCCGCTTTGTCATCCCGATTCCCATGCTTTGGATCGGCTTCGCTGAATTCGACAGCAGTCTGCGTCTGGGTGTGACCCTCGTCATCGCCGCCTTCGTTCTCTTCCGTTTCCTCAGCGTCAGATTTATGCGTGCCTATGGCATGGACCTCCACTCCCTGACCGCCGGCGAACTCCGCGATCGCGCCTTTGCCTTGGCCGCCAAAGCCAATACCAAACTGAATCAGCTTTACGTGCTGCCCATGTCCAGCCTCAGAATTGCCAACGCCTTTGCTCACAGCGCCCAAAATATTTTCTTGAGCGATTACCTGGTCGAAAGCATGTCCAAACGCGAAGTCGACGCTGTCGTCGCCCATGAAATCACTCATCTCCAAAAGAAACACAGCCACAAGCGCATGGCTTTGGTCTTCGTTTTCATCTTTGCCGTCGCCTTTGGCACGATCTATCTTCAGGACCGGGTGCCCTCGACTTTCCCCACCGGCCCCATCCTTTACGCCTTGCTCTTGCTCTCCCTCTTTTTCGTGTCCCGTCGCGATGAATTCACCGCCGACGCCGGAGCCGCCACCATCACCGGCGATCCCGAAGCCATGATGACCGCTCTCGCCCGCCTCACTCGCCTGAACACCATGCCGCTGCAGTGGAGCAAGCTCGACGAAAAAGTTTTGTCTCATCCCTCCACCCTGCGCCGCATCCAGCGACTCGCCCGCGACGCCAACATCTCCGAAGCGCGCACCGAAGAAATCCTGGCGCAAGCTTTCGCTCCGCCACTGGAGAAATACGCGATCCCCGCGACAGCTCTCCCCGCAGGCAAGATTTTTTCCACGCGTTATAAATCAAGCACGAGCCGCCGGCTGGCCTTGGCCGTGATGCTGGTCTCCCCCCTAATTCCAGCTTCAGTCGCCTTGGCCGTTCAGTCGCGCGGCATCGACGGCGGTCTTCGCTGGCTCGTCTACCTCGTGGGAATTGTGCTCACCCTGACTGTCGACTTGGTCTTGCTCAACCGTGGTGCCATGCTCGGCTCGGCAAGTTTGGAACACCGCCTCCGCGAAAAACGAAAAGAGCAACAACCCTCCATTGACCCGGCCAGCGGCATATTCGTCAGCCTCGCCCCGGCTTCCACGCCTCGTCTTTACGAAAGCAATTGGGCCTGGGATATTGGCTTCGTTTCGTTGATTTCAAATCGCCTGGTCTACTGGGGTGAAGAGGCAGCGTTCAGTCTCGATCGGAATCAGATCACTTCGATTGCCCGCCGCCCCGGACCAAGCAGTTGGTTCGGTACCGATTCTCTTTACATTTCCTGGACTTCGTCCACGGGTCAGTCCGGAACCTTCAACATCCGCGCGATGCGCGGAAAATCACTGCGCGAAACCTGCAAACGAACCATGGCTCTCTTTCACGACTTGGAGAATTGGCGGATCGCCGGCGTCGCCACCGACTCCCCGGTTTACACCGAAGCCGCGAATAATATTTCAAATCCGGGCGCACCCGCGTTCAGAGAAGTGACCAGCGCTTCGCCAGCCACCATATCGACCAGGCTGTTTCTTCGCGATCTGTTGCTGAATTGGTTTCTCGCCCTGGCGGTGATCGTGATTTTTGGCCTCATGCAAGCCGACGGCCCTTCAGACCCAAATGCATTGCTACCCGGCTTGTACGTGCTTCTTGTCGTCTGGCTCTCGCGAGTCCTCGTCTACGCTCCATTCTGGCTCGCCAGGAGGAAACACCAACCTGCTGAGGCGCCAATCGTAGCCGTCACCGGGAAATAGTTTTGCGCGAACCCGGTTCACGCCTCGGCCCGGGTTTCACACTTCGAGCTTTTCTCTTGTTGCCGCCGTTGTTGCCTCTACCAACTTTTCCTCTTTCGTGCGACTTGCCCCGAACTGCGCCAGCACATTCTCAATCGTCGTGAACAATTCCACGCTGCGAATCGGCTTCGACACATACGCGTCCATCCCCGCCGCCAGACACGCCTCCTGATCGCCTTTCATCGCGTTCGCCGTCATCGCCACAATCGGCATATGCAAGCCCGACGATTTTTCTTTCTCACGAATCTCTGCCGTGGCTTCAAAACCATTCAGCTCCGGCATCTGAATATCCATCAGCACCAGATCGAACGTATCCTTCTCCAGCGCTTCCACCGCCGCCCGCCCGTTGTCCACCACCGAAACCCGATACCCGTGTTTTTCCAGCAAGCGCACTGCTAGCGTTTGATTCACGCTGTTGTCCTCGGCCAGCAGCACGTGCGATGCTTTCCCGTTTGCTCCCGGTCTTTCCCCGCGCGCCGCGCTGCCCATCGCCGCTGCCGGCCCGCTGCGCAGCGCTCCGCAGATCGATTCCAACAACTCTTTCGACCTCGTCGGCTTCACCAGATACGCCGCCACTCCGATCTCCCGGCATCGCGCCGATTCCCCCAATTGTCCCGACGACGTCAGCATCATGATCGTCGAAGTCGCCAGTCCCGGGTGCGCCTTGATCTTTTCCGCCAGCATGAAACCATCCATCTCCGGCATCTGGCCATCCACCAGCACCAATCGAAACGGGTCTCCTCTCAATTTCGCTTCTTCCAATGCCTCCAGCGCCGCCGGTCCCCCGTCGACGTCCACCGCCTTCATTCCCCAGCGCCCCAACAGTCCCGTCAGAATCCGGCGATTGGTCGAATTGTCGTCCACGATCAGCACTCGGACATCCCGCAATTGCGCCGGCTGCACCGCTTCTCGCTCACCCGCCGGTTCATCTTGCATCTCCAGCTGCAGCGTAAAATGAAACGTGCTTCCTCGATTCAGCTCGCTCTCCACCCAAATCGCGCCGTCCATCAAACTCACCAGCCGCGTACAAATCGCCAGACCCAATCCCGTCCCGCCGTACTTGCGCGCCATCGAACCATCGGCTTGCGAAAACGCCTCAAAAATCCTCTCCTGCTTGTCTCGCGCGATGCCCACTCCGGTGTCCCGCACCGCGAAGTGCAGCCCTACCTTCCCGTCGTCCCGTAATTTCTTTTCTACCTTTACGTAAATTTCCCCCCGCTGCGTGAACTTGATCGAATTGCCCACCAGATTGATCAGAATCTGCCGGATCCTTCCCGCGTCTCCCAGCAGCGCATCCGGCACGTCTGGCTCTACCTCGTAGACCAGTTCCAGTGCCTTCTGGTGCGCCCGGAAACTCAGCAGCCGCATCGATTCATCCAGACGCTCCCGCAGCTGGAACGGCAGAATCTCCATCTCCAGTTTTCCCGCCTCGATTTTCGAAAAATCCAGAATGTCGTTGATGATCGTCAACAACGATTCCGCCGACAGCCGCACCAGCCCCAGATTCTCGCGCTGTTCCGCCGTCAGTTCGGTGTCCAGCACCAGTTCGGTCATCCCCAATATTCCATTCATCGGCGTTCGGATTTCGTGGCTCATCGTCGCCAGGAACGTACTCTTCGCCGCGCTCGCCGTCTCCGCCGCTTCTTTCGCTACCTTCAGCTCGCTCTCCGTCCGTTTTCGCTCCGTGATGTCCCGCAAAAACGCCGCGAAGATTTCCTCGCTTCCTGAAATCATCGACGTGATCGCCAGCTCGATCGGAAATTCGTGCCCGTCCCGGTGTAACGCGGCCATCTCGATCCGCTGGTCCAGCACTCGGCCCTCGCCCGTGACCAGAAAATCCTGCACTCCTCCTTTGCCAGTCTCCCGAAATCGTTCCGGTACGATCATTTCCCCTAGCCTTTTGCCTACCGCTTCTTCTCTGGTCCATCCAAACGTCAGTTCCGCCTGTTTGTTCCAATCCACTACCACCCGCTGCGAATTCATCCCCACAAACGAATCCAGCGCCGCCTCCACAATCTGCCCGTACCGTTTCTCGCTCGTTTCCAGCTCCATCGCTTTCCAGCTGAACTGCCGATCCACAAACGCCGTCACCAAGGTCAGCGTCAGTATCAGGAAGGTGATGCCCGTAATTCCGGTCAACCCAAGCGCCGTGATGCTCACCGCATGCTCCAGCCCCCCACTCATTTCCGGCGTCGGACGGAAATGCACCGCCGCCATCCCCGTGTAATGCATCGTCGGAATCGCCGCGCCCATCACCACTGCGGTGGCGATCTTCCGCCAGCTGCTTTGGTGCATTTCTCCACGCAGCTGAAACGTCAGCAACAACGCCACGAACGCAATCACCACCGCCAGCACCACTGACGCCGCTACCACCGGCGCGGAATAGCTGCACATCGCCGGCAGCCGCATCGCCGCCATCCCGATGTAATGCATCCCCGCGATCCCCGACCCCATGAAAATACTTCCTGCCGCCGCCCGCGCCAGCCCCATCGTCGTCCGGCTCACCACGAACAACGCCACCGCCGACGCGAAAATCCCCGCCAACATCGACAGCAGCACCGTGGGCCAGTCGTATTCCACCCGTACCGGCAACTCGAAGGCCAACATCCCTACGTAATGCATCGACCAGATGCCCAGGCCCATCGCGATCGCCCCGCCACCCAGCCACAGTCGCCGCACCGCGCCGTGCGCGGACGTGACTCGTCCGCCCAGATCCAGCGCCGCGTACGCCGCTAAGATCGCGATCGCTACAGAAAGCGCCACCAGCCAGTAGTTGTACGAACCCCGCAAGAAAATCTCAGGCGAATTCATAGCTTCCTCCCGGTGGCAACCACCGGTGACCTACTCGGGCGCACCCCTGTGCATCCGCCGTTAGCGAACTAGGTTTTTCAACTTGAGAGGGGAAGTATCAAAACCAAACAGCTTCTTGGAAGGGAACTCAATTCTGACTCACTGCCTCCGTAAGTCAAGCGCAGCGCCGAATTCGCCACGAATCAGTTACGTCCCGGCCGCTGACCTGCAACGATTTTCCCTGGCGCAACGTTTCGCAGCTTCGTGGTTCAGACCTTGATAAACTCTGAAATTGTGTGTCGCGGCCTTTGGCCCCTGCGCGCACCTGTACTTAAAGGATCGGCATGGTTGACTCAACTCCGAAAATATCCGCCACTCCCGCCAGTCCGGCGCGTCCCGCGCGTTGGCTCGAATGGCTGAAACTCATCCTCATCAATTTCGCCGTCTTCGTCGTTCTCGCCGAACTCGCCTCTCTCGCCATCGTCAATTTCAAAAAATGGCCTTCCAGCAAGCCCAGCTACCACGTCAATTACAATTCTTTCTGGGCCGACATCAATCCCGACTTCGGCGTTTGGCATCGCCCCAACGGCCGCTTCATCCACAAAGAAGGCTGCTTCTCCGTCGAGTACGACACCAATAGCTACGGCGCTCGCGACGTCGAGCGCAGTCTAAATTCCTCCGCCCCACGCACCGTCGTCCTGGGCGATTCTTTCATCGAAGGCCTCGGCGTCCCCGCCGATGACCGCCTCTCCAATATCTTGGAAAAAGACACCGGCAGGGAACATCTCAATTTCGGCGTGGGAGGGAACTTCGGCCCCCTGCAATACGCGCTGCTCTACAAATCCATGGCCGCCAAGTTCGACCACAACCTCGTCATCGTCGGCGTTCTCCCCGACAACGATTTCCACGACATGTCGCTCGATTACTGGAAAAAAATCGGTTACGGCGATCGCTACCGTCCCTACTACTCGGGCGATTATTCGGTTTTCTACACCGGCCACTTCGACCCGAATATCGGCGAAGGTTTTTGGGATCACGTCGAAGCCGTCCTGCGCGCTTACCTCGCTTCCTACCACGTCGGCCAGTTCCTCATCTCCCAGTTCTACTGGCACAACCGCAGCCCCTACTCCGGCTACAACGATTTCAATGATGTCGATCTCGCTCGCCTCCAGCACGCCCTCGCAGACATTAAAGCCACCGCCGATGCCCATCACTCCCGCGTTGCCGTTTTCCTCATCCCGCGCGCCAATGATTTTCAACGCCTGCACAGCGCCGGAACCAACCGCCTCGGTCCCATCATGGAAGCTTGGGGCAGCCAGGTCGGGATCCCCGTGAAGGATCTCCTCCCCGATATGGATGCCCGCGACCGCGCCGGCTTCATGTCCTACTTCCTGAAATGTGACGGCCACTGGTCCGCTCACGGCGATGCCGTCGCTGCCCAAATCCTCGAACCCTGGCTGGCTGAAAAATAAATGGACGCTTCTGCGTCTTTGGCCGGTACGGTTAACAAGTAAGCCATTTGTAATCAGCATCTTACGGACTCCTCTTAACTCTCCGGCCCATCCTTTCTCTATGGTAGACTTCGCCCACTCCGGCCCGCGCTACCGAACCAATGAACCCTGACCCTCGTCCCGCTTACCGTTTCGGTCTCTTCGAGGCCAACCCGTCCACCGGCGAACTCTCTAAGAAAGGTCTGCGCGTCAAACTCCAGGAGCAGCCCTTCCGCCTGCTCTGTCTGCTCCTCGAAAATCCGGGAGGCATCGTCTCCCGCGAAAACGTCCGCGAACGTCTCTGGCCCGCCAATACCTTCGTCGAATTTGACGCCTCGCTCAGCGTCGCCGTCGGCAAACTTCGCGATGCCCTCGCTGACGACGCCGAAAATCCTCGCTTCATCGAAACCGTCCCGCGTCGCGGCTATCGTTTCATCGCGCCCGTCGAAACCATCAGTGCATCCCCAGTCGCGCCCACAGCACAAGGGCCGGTCGCACTGCCGTTGTCGCCCGAAGTCACGACGCGCGAGCATTTCTTGCCGCCGATCGCTGTGTCAATCCCATCTCCCGAAACCAAATCGAATTTCAAACCCGTCGCCGCAACCTTGCTCGCACTAGTCGCATTAACCGCGCTCGCCTTTTATAAATTCATCCCGCGAATCCGCGGCGCATCGTCGCCCGCGCCCACTGCAGCTCCCGCTCTCGCCCCCGTTCCGCTCCGCCGTTCCGTCGCTATTCTCGGCTTCCGCAATCTCCCCGGCCGCCCCGAAGAAAACTGGCTCTCCACCGCCTTCGCCGAAATGTTGAATACCGAACTCGCCGCCGGCGGCACCCTGCGCATGGTTTCCGGCGAGGACGTGGCCCGCGCCAGAAGGGAATTGCCTCTCGCCGACGAAGACACCTTGGCCAAGCCCACTCTCGCCAAACTTCGCAACAATCCCGGCGCCGATATCGTCATCCTCGGCTCCTACACCACGCTCCCCGGCAAAGGTCCGCACCGCATCCGCCTCGATCTTCGCGCGCAGGATACCGCCGCCGGAGAAACCATCGCCGAAGAATCCGTCACCGGCAGCGAAGAAAATCTTTTTGAACTCGCCTCCCAGGCCGGAGCCCGCCTCCGCGAAACTCTCGGCCTTACCTCCGCCTCGCCGGAAACCACCAGCGAAGTTCGCGCGGCTTTGCCGTCCAATCAGGAAGCCCTGCAGTTTTATTCCGAAGGCCGCGCCAAACTCTGGCAATTTGAAATCGCCGATGGCCGCGCTCTTCTCGAAAAAGCCGTCGCCGCCGATCCGAAGTATCCTCTCGCGCACTCCGCCTTGTCCGAAGCCCTCTGGCACGCCGGATACCTGATCAAATCGCGCGCGGAAGCCCAGCGCGCCGTCGAACTTTCCGCCCACCTCCCGCCGGAAGATCGTCTCCTTGTTCAGGGCCAGTATTACCGCACCGTCTCCGATTGGCCCAAAGCCGTCGCCGCCTACCGCTCCCTCTTCCAAATGTTTCCCGACCGCCTCGATTACGGTCTGCTCCTCGCCGCAGCGCAAAGCAATGTCAACCTGGCTGACTCGGTCGCCACCTTGGCCCAACTCCGCCGCCTCCCGCCTCCTTACGGAGATGACGCCCGCATCGACATCACCGAGGGCACCGTCTGGATCGATCACGATTTTGCCAAAGCCGATGCCGCCGCTCGCCGCGCCCTCGCCAAAGGCATTGCCGAAGGTTCGCCCGCCGTGGTTTCCTGGGCTTCCGGCCTGCTCTGCGAACAAAGTGTAGCCATCGGCAAATCCACCTCCGATTCCATCGCCCTCTGCGAAAAAGCGCTCCAGACCGCGAAATCCGCAAAAGATCCCAACGGTGAAGCCATGATGCTCACCGATCTCGCCGCCATTCGTTTTCAGCGCGGCGAAATCACTCAATCCGAAACCATGTTTCAGCAGGCCCTGCAGCTCTTCCGCCAAATTGGCAACACCTCCGGCGTCGCCACCAGTCTCAGCAATCTTGGAGCTGCCAATAGCGTTCAGGGTGAACTCGTCGAATCCCGCAAAATGATTCTGCAGGGCGTCCTCGCCTACCAAGCCATCGGCGATAGTGTTGGCTTGGCTCTCGCACTCAACAATCTTGGCGACCTGGCCCGCCAGGGCGGTCAACTCGATCTCGCCGAATCCTATTACCACCAGGCCAAAACCGAAGCCGCCAAAACCGACGACAAATACGCTCTCGCCTACATCCAGTCCGGCTTGGGCGACGTCCTCTCCGATCGCGGTGATCTCCCCGCCGCTCGCAAATCCTACGAAGAAGCCCTCTCCTTGCGCACCCAAGCCGGCGAAAACATATCCGCCGCTGAATCTCGCGTCTCGCTCGCTCAGCTGGCCATCCTGGACGGGCATCCCGCTGATGCCGAAGCCGCCGCCCGCGTCTGCATCCAGCAGTTCCATGATCACCAGCAGTCCGATGATGAAATGGCCGCCACCCTCGCGCTGATCAGTGCCTTGCTCGCCCAGGGAAAAGACGTCGAAGCCAAAGACCTACTGGCCCACGCTCAACCCCTCGCCGCTCAAAGCCAGAGCGTTCTCCCCCGCCTGCAATTTGATTTGGCTTCCGCGCAGGCTCTGCTCGCTTCCGATCATCCCGATTCCGCGCGGCCCCAGCTGGAAAAAACTCTCCAGACCGCCCGCACTCACGGTTTTCTCGGCCTCGAATTCCAAACCCGCCTGGCTCTCGCCCAACTCGAAAAGAAACGTGGCCGCTCCGCCGCCGCCCAATCTCAGTTCGCCAATCTCGAAGCCTCCGCCACCGCCAAAGGCTTTGGTCAGATCGCCCGCCAAGCCTCCGCTGCCGCCTCCGCCGCTCCCACCACCGCCAACGCCGCCTCTCGCTTGTAGATTTTCGCGCAAAAAAAAGGGCAGCCCTCACGGGCTGCCCTTCCCTGGGGGTAACACACGTTACAAGTTAGAAAATCAACTTGCCCGTGATCTGCGCGATTCTCTGGTCCGTCGCGGCTGCCGCAAACGCGCCGTAAGGCGACGTCGGTGGCGTCTGCGTAATTACCGATGCTCCAAAGATGCTCGCATTGTTGTTCGGGTACGGTGCGCCGTAGTTCGCGTGGTTGAGGAAGTTATACGCGTTCAACCCCAACTGGAACCCGACTCGCTCCGTCAATTTAAAGTTCTTGCGGATGCTCATGTCGCCGCCCAGGAAGCCCGGTCCACGGAATGCGTTGCGTCCCACCACATCTCCCGTGAAATCCGTGCTGGTCTGGAAGTCGCCCGGAGTAACGCAAGCGTTGACCACGCAGCCTCTCACGTTCGAGAAATCCCTCTGCGTGAACGCCGCCGTCGGCTGCAGCAAGATGGTAGCGCCGCCCAGATTATTTCCTGGCAGCCCGCCCAGTGTTGCGCCGTCCAGGAAGCTGAACGGAAACCCTGTGCGCCAGAACATGGTCCCCGAAAGCTGCCATCCGCCAATCGCCGCGTTCAGTAGCCGGTTTTCGCTCTTGAACGGAAATTGATAGATGTAGCTCGCCGAGATCTGGTGCCGCGCATCGTTGTCGCCCGATGCGTAGTTGTCGTGCAGGTTGAATGGATTGATTTGGCTCGCAATCGTCGTGATCACGCTGAACGGCAAGACGCCGCCGTTCGAGAGATCGTCGAGTTCGTGCGAGTACGTATAGTTCAAACGCGCCGTGATTCCGTGCCAGTTGTTTTCCTGCGCCGACAGCGTCAGTCCGTTGTAATTCGAGACGCCATTGTTGCCCAGCGTGTTGACCTGCGCGACCCGCGGATCAGGAGCCGTCGCCGGAAGTTCTCCGAATCCGAAGCCGTTCAGATCGTTGTTGAAGATCAGCCCGTCATACCCGTGATTTCCCACGTAGTTTGCCGAGAGGACCGTCTTCGATCCGAACGTCCGTTGAATTTCAAAGTTCCATTCCACGTATTTCGGATTCTTCAAATTGCGCGAGACGTCGCTGATCGTCGGTACCGAAAGATTGCCCAACGCGTCGAGACATCCGCCGGTGATCGGTGCCGCTGCGCCCTGATAGCCGCCGCCGCTCGATCCACCCGTCGTCAAGCTGCCGCCCGATGCGTAGTTGCTGGCAAACGCCGTGTTGCACTGCGTCACCAGGTTCACTCCGCTGGTCGGGAATGCCGTGCTGCCGGGAGCCAATCCGTCGAAGGCCACCGTCCCGATTGGCACGTTGAATTTATTTACCTGCGGAAGGTTCGTGTTATACGCGCTCAAAATCGTTCCGGGATAAAGATCCGGGAACAGCCCGATTCCGCCGCGAATGACTGTGTTCTGTCCAAACGGAGTCCACGCAAATCCGATTCTCGGCTCGAATACTACTTTCTCGATTCCGGGAATGATCGTCTTCGATCCCGTCAGGAACGATTGGTCGTAGGGAATTGTCTCTCCGTGAGGCAACACGTCGAAGGGAACTGCCGGCAACCCGGCGCATGCCGACTGGCAAGTTCCGCCGGAGTTTCGGTCCGCGCGCATCGTCATGGTGAGTTTCAATTTCGAGTTCACTCGATACTCGTCTTGAAAGTAGAAACCCACGCTGTAGATCGCTACCGGTTGCTCGGTGTTGGTTGCGAAGTTATAAATGACGCTCCCGCACGTTTGCGCTAACGCGCATCCCGCCGGAGCGACCTGGTTGTTGGCGAAGCCGAACAGCGTCGCGCTCACTGCCGGGTACAACGCCTGCGACGCCGCCGACAGGTCCGTGATGTCGTCGCGACGGAAATTCACGCCCATCTTGAACGTGTGATCTCCCTTCGACACCGACAGGTCATCCACCAACTGCCATTGGTCCACGCGCCGGCCTTGCGGATACAAAAAGCCCTGGGCAAATCCGCCGGGGTTTCCTGAACCGGTGCCCAGCGCCGTCAATGATCCATCGGTGAACGCCAGGTTGCCCGGGAATAGCGCCAGCGATGGCCCGGGATTCGCGCTTCCGAAAATCGCCGAATACCACAGGTTGGAGAAAATGAAGTTATTCACCACATTCGGCGTGAAGATGTGCGTGTAGTTCAATTGCCCTTCGTTCTGCGGCTGAATACTGCTGTCGTTGAACGTCGGGTTGATTGAGTCCGTGTAGGTCGGCTGCGTTCCGCGATCGAACTTCACCCGGCCAAACAGTTTGTTGTTCTCGTTGAAGTTGTAGTCCACCCGTCCGCTCAGCAGCCACTCTTTGTTTCCGCTGGATACCGACTGGGTCCAGCTCTCCGTGCAAAATCCATTCGTCGTTCCAGGATTTACCGTGAAGCCGTTGCAGCTGTTTGCGTTCGGAATCGCTGATCCGATGCCCGGCGCGGCGTTATACAGCTTGAATGCGTTCTGATAGAACGCCTGGGTTGCCGCATCCTGCGGAACGTTCCCCAGCACGTACGATTCGAACGCCGGTGTCGGCGCGCTCGGCGTGTGAATCGATCCGAAGATGTAGCGAATTCCTTCCGTATTCACGAAGAAATACGCCTTATCTTTCTTGATCGGTCCGCCAATCGATGCCGCCCACTGGTTGTTGTTCTCGAACGGCCGCGTCCCGCCGAACGCCTTGTTCACTGGATCGTTCGCCGTCAGGTCGCTTCCCGTCCAGTTGTACACCGCGTCGCCGTGGAAAGAATTGCCGCCCGACTTCGTGGTGTAGTCCACCTGCGCGCCGGCTTGCCGGCCGTATTGCCCGGTGTAGCCGTTGCTCACCACCGCCACTTCCTGCAGTTCGTTTCCGCCCAGCAGCAGGTTGCTCGCTCCCGAGTTGTTCAAATTCAGGAACGCGTCGTTGTAATCGTTTCCATTCACCGTGAACAAATTCGCCGTGCCCGGCAATCCGAACGCGCTGAAGTTTCCGTAGCCGCCGCCCGTCGAATTGTTCATCGTCACGCCCGGTGCGGTCTGCGCGATATAAGTAATGTCGCCGCCCGGATTCGGTACCTCATTAATCACTTTGGTGTCGAAGTTCGAAGCAATGTTCGCGTCTTCCGTTTGCAACAACGCGCCCTGCTCCGTCACCGTCACCGTCTCCGTCGCCGCGCCCACTTCCATCTTGATGTTCGCCTGTGTCGTTTGTCCTAGCAGAATCGTCGTCGGCTGGACCTCTTGTTTGAATCCCGCCTTCGCCACCACCACCGTGTATGTGCCCGGCTTCAACAACGTGAATTCGTAGGTTCCCGTCGATCCCGTCGTGGACGTTAATACCGCCCCGTTATCGGTGTTGGTCAAGGTCACCGTGGCTCCGGCGATCACTGCACCCGAAGCGTCGGTCACCACGCCTCCCACCGCTCCCGTCACAATGCTTTGCGCCGCGGCATTCCCCGGCACCAGCATCATGAGAACCGCCAGCACCGCTGCGATCATGAAACTGTGCTTCAATTTCATCTGTTTCTCCGTTCTGCAGTTTGAATAGGAAAAAATTTCAGATGGCTTTCAGATCTTCGTTCGCGCTCGACCATCCTCGGCCAAACACACCAATGCACTCCGCTCGCCATAATCCCCAGCGCTGGAACTGCATCAATTGTTGGGTCTTAGTGAGCTTCTGCGAATTTTGTGACTACCAGTTCTGGTAGACCGCTTGCATCCTCATATCCGGATTTCAGAAAGTTCCCAGCCTACTGTTTTTCGGTATTCATCCGTCCGCCGGTATCCGAATTTTGGAATGGTCCATCGCGAAAATTTCCGCCCCGCGTTTTTCTTTTGTCCGCATCTGAACGCTTGCGACACTGTCCCAAACCGCACGCCGCTTTCGCCACAAGCTTCTGATTCCAATCAAAATATTTTCGTCTGGCATAAAACAAAAATCGCCTTTCATGCGTCTAACCTTGTGACAGGGGGTATGTCTCTATGAGAGAGGAAATTCGAAAAGAGTTGGAATTATTCGGATTCGGCCCTTCGGTCTTGCAGGCCGCCCTGCGTCAGCTCCCTAAAAAAATGTGGTGCTACCAGCCCCGTTCCGACCGCTGGAGCATTCACGATATCGTCATTCATCTCGCTGACGCCGAAGCCAACGCCTACATTCGCTGCCGTGGTTTTATCGCCGAACCGGGCAATAGCGTCCCCGAATTTGACAGCGGCCGCTGGCGCCAATCACTTGGGTATTTCAATCAAAGCGTTCGCGAAGCGCTCGACATCATCATTCATCTGCGCAAAGCCACTCATAAATTGTTGTGCGCCCTGCCTGATCACACCTGGGAAAACAACGTCGCCCATCCGCGCCTCGGCACCATCACTCTCAAGCGCTGGATGACCATTCAGGAACGTCATATACCGCATCACATCGAACACATGCGCGACAACTACAACAGCTGGAGCAAGCTGCACCCGGCCCGCAAGCCGGCCGCCGTGCCGCAGTATTCGCACAGCGAATCAATCGTTCCAGTAGCAGTAGCCATCGAATAATTCTCATCGCGGCGCTTCGGCCCAATTGTCGGAGCGCCGGTTTTCCTCGTTATACCGTTCTTGCGATTCTCCTTCCGCCCGCTCGACCTTCCATAATATCGATGCAACACATCGGCTTTTCCGTCCGGACCATTCCCGCCCTGGTGTTATCATTATTAAAGAGTCACCCCCGTATGCGGTCGCGCATCTATCGCCGACCACGGGCCCCTAATCTGATCCGTTGTACCAGGAGTGATCCAGTTATGAACGCGACCGCCCTGAAATCTTTTCTTTTCGTCAGCGACTTCGACCAAACGCTGACCTTCAACGACTCCGGCTATGTGCTCTCCGAAATCGTCGGCATCCCCACCGAAGAATTCGAACGCAAAGCTCGCGGCATGGCCAAGCTCAATCTCGTCCAGCAGGGCGCCGAACTGGCCTACCTGCTTCTGCATGATCCCGACCTGCGTTCCCGCGTCCGCAAAGAACATTTGATCCAGGTCGGAAAACAAATCCGCCTCAAATCCAATATCGGCCTCCTAAATCAAATTCTCGATCACGGCATCGAAGGCTATCATTTCGATTTCTACGTTCTCTCCGCCGCTCCCGTCGAAGTCGTTCGCAGCGCTCTCGAAGGCCTCTTGCCCGCCGATCACATTCACGGCACCGAATTCGTCTACAAGCCCACCGGCGAAATTGACACCATCGTCCGCGCCACCGCCGGTTACGGCAAAGTCGCTTTCCTCGACGAACTCCAGGCCAGCAAGGAAATCGGCCCCGATCACGTCGTCTACGCCGGCGACGGTAGCTCCGACATTCACGTCATGCTCCACGTGAACGCGCGCGATGGTTTCACCATTGCCGTTTCCGAAACTGAACACGTCACCCAAATCGCTCAGCGCACCGTGCTCAGTCCCAACGCCCTCGGCGTCCTCGTCCCGATTCTCGAA
This sequence comes from uncultured Acidobacteriota bacterium, assembly GCA_963711325.1. Taxonomy (GTDB): domain Bacteria; phylum Acidobacteriota; class Terriglobia; order Acidiferrales; family UBA7541; genus Palsa-295. The sequence goes on from CAVQDR010000004.1 coordinate 823,974, forward strand.
AAAATTGTCGGCATGCATCGCACCCAAATCCGAAAATTCATCGAGTCCCACGGATTCTTGATCCAGGAATGGGACAAAGTCCGTACCGACTGGCTCACGCTGCGTGCGGTAAAATCCGAAGTTCCAGAAGAATCCTTGGTAGAAGGGAAGCTGCGATGATTTCCTACATCGGCTGGATCGCTACCGCCGTCTTCGCTGTCTCTTACTTTTGCAAGACGCCCAAATCCCTGCGCCTGGTCCAAGCCGTCGCCGCCTTAATGTGGGTCACCTACGGTGTGCTGATCCACGCCATGCCCGTAGTAGTCGCCAACGTCATCGTCGCCTTGGCCGCCGTGTATTCCTCGCTAGCTCCCGGCCGCAAAGTTCCCGCCACCGAATAATTCAGCCCGGGCCAAGTCGGTCAGCCGATCCGCCCGCTAACCCGAAAACCCCGCCCAACCAGCTCTTCGTGTTCTCTCTTTCGCTTTTCTCTGTGTCCTCTGTGTTAAATCTTTCGCTTTGCCCCGCATTTTCTCCCGCCAAAAGATCAGTGCATCCCTGTATGGCCCGCTTCTTCCCCCTGCGTTAGCCTGAATCACGTAACATCAGCGTAAGTCCTTATCTTCTTCTGCATGTACGGCTCTTGGGGTCTTCTCCCACAAGGAATACGACGCAATTGATGCCACGTTACACACGGGATAAAAATCTCTCACGCCTTCTCGGCGTCATCGTCGCCGTCGTGTTCGTTGCCACCCTGTATTTCGCCCGCGTCGTCCTCATTCCGTTCACTCTCGCCGTACTCCTCACTTTCGTCCTCACTCCCGTTGCCAAATTTCTCGAGCGTCTCCATTTCGGCCGCCTGCTCTCCACCGTTCTCGTCGTCGTGCTTTCCTTTCTCATCGTCGGCGCCGTCGGCTGGACCGTTACCCAGCAGTTCTCCGAAGTCATCAATCAACTTCCCAGTTACCGTAGCAACATTCGTCTGAAAGCCGAATCCTTGCCTTGGTCCAGAAGCACCGCCCTCAACAACGCCTCCGACACCATGAACGAAATCAGCAAGGATCTCTCCGCTCCTCCTGCGCATCCCGACGGCTCTGCTTCCGCCGCCTCCAAATACCCCACTCCCTCCCGCCAGCGTCCCCTGCCTGTCGAAATTGTAACGTCGCCCACGCTGCCGCTTGAATCCGTAGAAAATATTCTCGGCTTGCTCGCCACGTTTTGTATCGTCGTCGTTCTCACTTTTTTCATGCTCATTCGTCGGGAGAATCTTCGCAATCGCCTCATCTCTCTCGCCGGCCAGCGCAGCCTGCACATCATGACCCAGGCCATCGACGACGCCGCCGCGCGCGTCAGCCGTTATCTCCGTCTTCAGCTGCTCGTCAATATTTGCTACGGCGCCCTCGTCGGCACCGCCCTGCATTTCATCGGAATTCCCGGAGCCTTGCTCTGGGGCGTGGTGGTCGGCGTCCTGCGTTTTCTTCCCTACATCGGCCCGCCTCTCGGCGGAATCATGCCGCTGCTGCTTTCCATCGCCATCTTCAATGGCTGGATCAAGCCACTCGAAACCTTCGGACTTTTCGTCGTCACCGAAGTCCTGGTCTCCAATTTCATCGAGCCCATGCTCTACGGCGCCTACACCGGTATTTCCTCCATGGCCATTCTTCTCGCCGCAATTTTCTGGACCGCCATCTGGGGACCCATCGGCTTGGTCCTCTGCACTCCGCTCACTGTTTGTGTCGTGGTCATCGGCCGCCACGTTCCGCGTCTCGGTTTCCTCACCGTCCTGCTCGGCGACGAACCCGTCCTCGCTCCCGGCACGCGCTACTACCAGCGTCTGCTCGCTTTGGATCACGAAGAAGCCAAGCGCGTCCTCGAAAGCTCTCTACAGAATAAATCGCTGCTCGATCTCTACGATTCGGTTTTGGTTCCCGCCCTCGGTGTCGCCGAACGCGACCGACACCGCGAGCGCCTCGATCAGAATTCCGCAAAGTTCATCGCCGATAACACTCGCCGCATCGTCGGCGAACTTTTCGATGAACGCCGCGCCAACCCCCGCGCCGTCCTCGGCGATGACCACGTCGCCGCCGTTGCTACTGCGCCCGGCGATTCCGCTCCCGTCGCGCCGGCGCCCAATGCGTCGCCCGCCACGCTTCCCAAAATCGTCGTCATGCCCGCTCGCGACAAAGCCGACGAAATCGTCGGCGTCATGCTGTGCCAGATGCTCGCCGCTGCCGGCTACCCGACGGAATGTATTCCCCTAGGTCGCCTCGCCGAAATGTCTTTAAAAGTCGCGCAAGCTTCGCCCGAAATCGTCTGCATCTCCGCTCTTCCGCTCCACGCCTTGGCCAATGCCAAAGCCGCCGTCACCCAATTGCGCACCCATCTCCCGCACACCGACGTCCTCCTCGGCATCTGGGATTATCGCGGCGATCCCGACCGCCTTCTCGCCCGCATCGCGCTCCCAGGAAATCACGCCGTCGCCACCACGTTGGCCCAGGCCCTCTCCGAGATCGAAGCCCAGCGTGCCACTCCCGCCCAGCCGATTTCATCGGCCGTGCCCGAACCAATCCCAGTCTCGGCGCGTCCCTGATCGCAACGCGCCGAGCCTCCGATAAACTGCACTGGCTCCGCCACCGCTTTTAGTGGGACAGGCTCTCAGTCTCAGCCTGTCTGCACCCCACTTCAGTGGGGTGTGCCTCGACCCGCAACGAGCAACAAAACGGCGCACCGAAAATTTCGCCCGCGCCACCCAAACAATCCAGCGCGAAGCGCCTCCACGAATCGCAACGTCAACGCCCAACCAGCCCCGCAGGGGCGGCATAGGTTAGGCCGGTCCGTAAGGGCCGGTAGAAAATCAGAAACCACAATCTCGAGCGCCGGAGGTGCGACACTCCGCTTGAAACCCCGCCCACACGGATCCTCGTCTCCTAGCCGCATCGTCCCACCGGACGAAGGTCGGCAACAAAATTCCGCCCGCAGGGTTTCATTTTGGGCATCGCGTGCACGTTGCTCTAAAGCCCGGACCCAACCAAGCCGAAAAGGACACTATCTGCTCCTCCTCGGCACATGATTCGCACGCGACTCATCGCGGGCTTTTTTGAATTTAGGGTGGACACAGGTACCCCTTCTCGGTCAAATTATGGGTGCACAAAACCGGCTCCAAAGGCCGGCTGGGGGAAATTTTCGATGCGACATACTGCCGTCCTTTTCATACTGGTACTTTTCGCAGCCCTCGGCGCTGGCGCGCAATCCGTTTTGCCGCTCGCTCCTTCCTTCAGCTTGGATTCGACGCCCGCCGCTTCGGCCGGAATTCGCCTCACGCCCTTCGCTCCGGCGCCCGACCTGCCTCTCCCTGCATCTTCAGTACTCGGTTCTGCGGCCGCATCTTCCACGCCCTTGTCGCTTTCGCTTGCTCCCGCGCCCGCTCCGCAGGACGTGACCAGCGTTTTCCAGTCCTACAATTGGCAAGCCTATCTCGGCTATACCTTCTTCCGCTTTTATGAATTGCCCGGCAGCAATGGCTACACCCTGAACATGAACGGCTTCGACATCAACATGGTCTATTACTTCAAGAACTGGCTCGGCGCCGAAGGCGATCTTTCCGCCACCCACGCCAATCAGAATGACGAAAGTTCCTGGTTCGCTTTCGGCGGCGGCGGTCCCCGCTTCCGTTGGTCCGCTCGTCGCGGCATCGAAGTCTGGGCTCACGCTCTCGTCGGCTACTCGCATTTCACCCCGCAGACCGCTTTCGGCAATCAACACGCTCTCGCCTACACTTTCGGCGGCGGTGTCGACCTCCCCTTCAAACCCCGCTGGTCCCTGCGCGTAGGCGCCGACGCCGTCGGTTCCCAATATTTCAGCACCCACCAATGGAGCCCCAAAGCCTCCGTAGGCGTAGTCTTCAAGTTCTAATCAAACAAAAATAAACGCAATTCACACCAAGCATCGCGCGCCTTTCCGGGTGCCGCACTCTTTGCGCCATTGTTTCAAGCAAAGGGTGTGGGTTTAGACTCCCCACCGCCCCGCTCCATCCCGCCTCCGCCCGCGAAGCGCGCCGCCCACGCCACCAATCTTTCGCCTTTGCCTACACTCCGCGCCGCCCACGCCACAATCGATCCAGCGCGAAGCGCCTCCACGAATCGCAACCTCAACGCCAAACCAGCCCCGCAGGGGCGGCATAGTGTGCGGCCGGGGAGATGTCTGACACTTTAGACCGGGCACATCCCTGACACTTTTTCTGGTCGGGCTTGGAGGGGATGGGGTGCAGGGGAAGGGGAGCCTTCCCCTTCTCCTGCCTCAGCCCCGGAGCAATCCTTAGCTTTCGGCAGCGGCATGGTCACCCGTCGATAGCTATCGAACCGCGCGATCGGAAACGCGCCGAAGTACACGGTATAAAACCGCTCATCGACTGGCAACAATCCAATCTGCTCTCCGATCAAAGTCTCACTCAGAAACACGTGCTGATGCTTCCAGGAAAAATCTCCTCGATCTCGCACCCGCCGCACCAGCATGTGCACTGCCGTATTCTGGTTCCGGCACGCGCGCTGGATATTCCCGCGCCGATCGGGTGTACACCGCGCCGGGCGTTTGCAATCCCAGCGCTTCGTGCGGACGCTCTTCGTTGTACTCCCGGCGAAAATGATCGAAGGCCCGCTGTTGCGCCCGCCGGTTCGCCGCCGCCGGCGAAGCCGTTTCCTGCTTCAACGTGCGATGCATGCGCTCGTGCCGTCCATTCTGTTCCGGATGACCGGCCGCGATGCGCTCCGGTACGATCCCCAACTTCATCCACCACACCGCTAGCCGCGATAGCCCGGCGATCGCGCGCGACGCAAACGGCGCGCCGTTATCGGTGCGAATCGCGCCCGGCAGGCCGCATTCGCGAAAGGCCGATTCGAAAATCGCTCGCACCCGCGCGTAGTCCATCTTCTCCACCGCCTGGCAACGCAACAAATAGCGGCTGCAGGCATCGGTGATGGTCAGCGGATCGATGCGCTCGCCGTCCGCGGTTTGAAACCAGCCTTTGAAGTCGGCGCACCACACTCGATTCGGCGCATCGGCTGCGGCAAAAGGTTCGGTGTAGGGCGGCGCGCGTCGCCGCTTCTTGCGCGCCACCACCAATCCTTCGCGCGCCAGCAGCGCGCCGATGGTGCTGGTCGCCGGCCACGGTCGCAGCGGCCGCTCGCGTTCTAAAACTCGTTTCAATTTGCGCGGCCCCCAACTCATGTGCGCCCGCCGCAACGCGAGCACCGCCTCTTCGACTTTCGCCGCGGTCTGGTTCGGATGTCGACGCGGAGCCCGGTCGCGATCGTGCAGCGCCTCCAGCCCTCCCTGCCGGTAACGCCGCAGCCAGTAATAACCGGTCTGGCGCGCAATGTCGTAGATCTCACACAACTCGGTCATGGTCTGCAAACCACGCGCCTGTTCCAACACAAACCGCACTCGCTCATCCATCACACTGCTCGCTTTCCAGGGCATCTCGCCGTTCTACACGCCCCAGTCGTCCGCAGTGTCAGGAATGTCCCCGGTCTAATCTGTCAGCCATGTCCCCGGTCTGCACCATAGGTTAGCCCGGTCCGTAAGGGCCGGGAAAACGAATCAAAAAAAACGCAGAGCGCCGGAGGCGCGACACGCCTCTGCAGCCGTGCCACATGACGATCCGCTTCTCCTAGTCATACCGTCCAATCGCTCAACCGCCTTTGGCCGTCATCCAGAGAAGCGCACTTCGTGACGAAGGCCCTCCTTCTTGCCCAGCCCAAAACAAAAAAGCGCATCGTAACAACCCTAAAATCCGCTCCTTTCTCCCCGCCACCTCATCTAAACGGAGCGTCTGCTAAAATATCTTTTTCCTTGTCATCCATAACCACACCGCAAAAATAAAAGGGGACTCCCCAATGAACCTGTTCGACGAATTGCAAATCCGTGATGTCCGCCTCCGCAACCGCATCGCCGTTTCCCCCATGTGCGAATACTCCAGCACCGACGGCTTCGCCAACGATTGGCATCTCGTCCATCTCGGCTCCCGCGCCGTAGGCGGAGCCTCCCTAGTCTTCACCGAAGCGAGTGCCGTTTCCCCAGAAGCTCGCATCTCCCCGCAAGACCTCGGCATCTGGAAAGACGACCACATCGAATTTCTCTCGCGCATCACCAAATTCCTCCGGACTCAAGGAGCCATGCCCGGCATCCAACTCGCCCACGCCGGACGCAAAGCCAGCACTCGCCCACCTTGGGACAAAGGACCCTACATCACTCCCGCCGAAGGTGGCTGGCAACCGGTCGCTCCCAGCGCAATTTCTTTCGCGCCCACCTACGCGCCGCCCGCCGCTCTCGACCAGCAGGGAATTGAAAAAGTAATCTCCGATTTTTCCGCCGCCGCCGTCCGCGCCCTGCATGCCGGGTTCGGCATCGTCGAGATTCATTCCGCCCACGGCTACTTGCTCCACGAATTTCTCTCGCCGCTTTCCAATCACCGCACCGATTCCTACGGCGGCTCGTTCGACAATCGCACCCGCCTCGTTCGCGAAGTCGTCACCGCCGTCCGCAAAGTCTGGCCCGAAAAAAATCCGCTCTTCGTCCGCATCTCCTCCACCGACTGGGTCGAAGGCGGCTGGGACATCGATCAATCCGTCGCGCTAGCCACGCAACTAGCCCCGCTAGGCGTCGATCTCATCGATTGTTCCTCCGGCGGCAACACGCCCGACGCCAAAATTCCCGTGGCCCCCGGCTACCAGGTCACCTTCGCCGAACGCATCCGCCGCGAAACCGGCCTAATGACCGCCGCCGTCGGCCTAATCACCACCGCTGCCCAAGCCAGCGCCATCCTCTCCGAAGAAAAAGCCGACCTGGTCTTCATCGCCCGCCAATTCCTCCGCGACCCCTACCTCCCCCTCCACATCGCAAATGAACTAGGTTTCCCCACCACCTACCCAATCCAATACCTCCGCGCCGCCCCCCACAATTCGCCAGCGCGCCAACCAGTCACTCTTCCCGGCGACCCCGCCGCAGTCATCACCAAACCCTAATCGCCGGCGCGAAGCGCGCGCAGCCCGCATCAAAATGTATCGCGCAGCGTCCCCAGCGGCCGCCGCGCCCAGCCTACTGTAGAGTGCGGCGGCTCTGCCGCCGCTTTTCCAAAGCTGCCCACGCCACAAAATCATCCAGCGCGAAGCGCCTCTGCAATTTTCACGCCGCTAAGAACCCGCCGTCATTCTGAGGAGCGCTCCTCGCGACGAAGAATCTCAACCCTGCTCCCGCGCCCAGCCCACCACCACGAAGCCGCGCCCACACTCCACACCAAGCCGCTTCTCCTAGCCTTCGAGTCCTACCGTCCAACCGCACTTGGCCGTCATCCAGAGGAGCGAGGCGACGAAGGATCTCCTTCTTGCCCAGCCCTCACCGAAGCAAGCCCTCCACGCCGCCCAGCCCCTCCCCTCACCCCGCCGTGACCACAATCGCACTACACCCATTCTTACTAACCCTCCGATACGCATGAGCAATCGACGAATCAAAATAAATCGAATCCCCAGCCCCCAATCGATGGCTAGTCGCCGCAATCTGCAATTCCAATTTCCCCCGCAGCACCGACAAAAATTCCGTCCCCGCATGCGCATGCGGCCTTGCCTTTCCCGGTTTCAAGACCTGAAACTCCGCATAATAAGTATTAAACTTCCGTTCCACCGCCGTGAAATCCAGCGACTCGAAATAAAACGACACATCCCGCCCGTCCGACCGCTCCGGAAAACGCTTCCGCTCTCCGCGCCGCACAATCGCCGCCACGTGCCGCTTCGAATCGTCGGCAAAGAAATATTCCAGCCCCACGCTAAAAACGATCGCGATCCGCAGCAGCGTCGGCAGGGTAGGGAACAGCTTCCCGCGCTCCAGCTTTGACAGCATCGCCGCCGAAAGCCCGGTATGCCTCCCCAGTTCCACCAGGCCCATCTTCTTTTTCAGCCGCAGCGCCCGCACCTTTCCACCGATCGCGTAATCGTTCAACCCCTTGGTCAGCGTCTCTGAAAGCATCGAAATCCCCTGGTTTTAACCTGCAAGTAAAAATGCGCCCCACTTTTGACTGCCGTTCATTCGACTTTCGTTTTCAGACGTATTTGCCTTGTCGTTAAATCGATTATCTCTATAGTTAAACACGTTACAAGAAGTTTTTATCTTATTGGAGAAAAACATCATGAAGAAACTCGACGTACTCGCAGCGGTCTTGGTCGTAGTCGGCGCTTTGAATTGGGGCCTCGTCGCTGTCGCCCGGTTCGACCTGGTCGCCACCATCTTCGGCATGAAGTTCGGCGAAGTCTCCACCTTGTCCGCGATTGTCTATGGCCTCGTCGGCCTCGCCGGTCTCTATCAAGCCGCCAGCTTCAAGGCCATTCAGCAGCGCTGGCACCATCCCGCCGTCTCATCCGCACGATAGGCGGAAGGCATTCTCATCGTCGAAATCGGCGCGAACGGTCTCACATTCATCGACTAACACGTACGCAAAATCTCATGGAGGAATCAAATGATTCGCACTTGGAAAAATACTCTGCTCGCTACCGCCATCGTGGCCGCGATCAGTTTCGGAATGGCTCTCAATCTGTCTGCAACTCCGGCCGCTAAAAAAGATATCGTCGACACCGCCGTAGCCGCCGGTTCGTTCAAGACTCTCACTGCCGCGATTCAAGCCGCTGGCCTCACTGACACGCTCAAAGGCCCGGGCCCCTTCACCGTTTTCGCGCCCACCGACGATGCTTTCGCCAAGCTTCCCGCCGGCACCGTCGAAAATCTGCTCAAGCCCGAAAACAAACAGAAGCTCGTCGCCATCCTCACCTATCACGTCGTTTCCGGCCGCGTCACCGCCGCGCAGGTTTCCAAAATGACCGAAGCCAAAACCGTAAACGGCAAGGAACTTACCATTCGCGCCAGCGACGGCCACGTCATGGTCAACGACGCCACCGTCATCAAGGCCGACATCCAGTGCTCCAACGGCGTAATCCACGTCATCGACACCGTTCTCATTCCCAATTAACCCATAACCGCCATCGGCCCGGACCGGCCGACTAAATTCAAGGGCGCTGGATCACCATTAAAACCAGCGCCCTGTATTTCTTCGAGGCTCCCGTGGAACTCATCGCAACCGAGAGATATCTTCCGAAGTCGCTGGCGAAACTGAACACCGGCCTTCCGCTCCAGAACTGACGAAAAGCGCGTCCGCGTCCAGTCCGCGTCGCCCCAAAAATCAGAGAATCGAACTGTGCCAAATCGAAATGACCCAAAACTGATTCTGCTCACCGGCGCCACCGGCTACGTCGGCGGCCGCCTGCTGCCCGTCCTGGAATCCGCCGGCCATCGCGTTCGCTGCCTCACCCGCCATCCCGAAGCTCTGCGTCATCGTCTCGGCGAAAACTCCGAAATTATCCTCGGCGACGTCCTCGATTCCGCCTCGCTCCCCGCGCACCTCGCCGGAGTCGACACCGCCTACTACCTTGTCCACGCCATGGGCTCCGAAAATTCCTTCGAAGCCGAAGATCGCCGCGCCGCCCACGGATTCGCTGCCGCCGCTCGGGAAGCCGGTGTAAAACGCGTCATCTATCTCGGCGGCCTCGGCGCTGGCGAAAATCTTTCCGCGCATCTCCGCAGCCGTCAGGAAGTTGGCGCCATTCTCCGTGAATTCGGCGTGCAGACCATCGAACTCCGCGCCTCCATCGTCATCGGTTCCGGCAGCGCCTCGTTCGAAATGATTCGCTCCCTCGTCGAAAAACTTCCGGTGATGGTCACTCCGCGCTGGGTCCACACTCGCACCCAACCCATCGCCATCGAAGACGTCATCGCCTACCTCGTCCAGGCGCTCACTCTGCCTCTCGCCGCCAGCCGCATTTTCGAAATCGGCGGCCCCGACCAGGTCAGCTATCTCGAACTCATGCGCGAATACGCCGCCAGCGCCATCTCAAACGCTGGATGATTCCCGTGCCCATTCTTTCGCCTCGCCTCTCCAGCCTCTGGCTCGGCCTGGTCACTCCGGTCTACGCCCGCGTCGGCCGCGAACTCGTCGATAGCCTCCGCAACGAAACCATCGTCAACGATCCCTCCGCCGCCGAAATTTTCCAGGTGCGCCCGCAAGGTTTTCGCCAGGCGCTCACTCGCGCGCTCGCCAATGAAGATCGCCAGTTCGCCGAAACCCGCTGGTCCGACGCCTTTTCCTCTCTCCGCTCCATCGCCGCCACCGGCGCCCCCAAATACGGCCGCCGCATTGTCGACTCTCGTTCCATGCGCAGCTCCGCCACTCCCGAAGTCGCTTTCAAAACAATTGAACGTCTAGGAGGGAAGAACGGCTGGTATTACGGAAACTGGCTCTGGAATCTGCGCGGCCTGCTCGATTTATTTTTTGGCGGCGCTGGAATGCGCCGCGGCCGCCGCGACCCCGATCACCTCTACGTCGGCAGCACCGTAGATTTCTGGCGCGTCGAAGCCATCCAGCCCAACCGCCTGCTCCGCCTCGCCGCCGAAATGCGTCTCCCCGGCCGCGCCTGGCTCCAATTCGAAATCGAGCCGGTCGGCACCGGCTCATCCCTACGCCAAACCGCCATCTACGATCCCGTCGGCCTCCTCGGCCAACTCTACTGGTACATCCTGTTTCCCATCCACCAATTCGTCTTCGCCGGTATGTTGAAAGGAATCGTGACAGCGATGTCTCGCCCGTTGGACCCGGACCTCCATCCTCGCGATCCCGCACCGAAACACGCTCGTAAACCGTCTTTGCCAGGAGTGCCGCGCAAGTCTTTCGAACCTTAACTTGCGCCTGATTTGTGTGCCCTCTAGACTTTCACCACGGACAAGCTGGGGATGCGCATGAAGTGGCGGACGTTTACCGTCAGCACCGAGTAGCCGAGCGTCAAGGCTGTGGCACCGATCATCAAATCCGCGAATGGAATTACGACACCGCGACTCTGCTGTTCTCCGTCGAGCTTTCCAGCCAGCAAGGCAGTCTCTTTCGTATATGGATACACCGTCAGGGCTGCTAGCAGATCATTCAGAAATGATTCACGGCGGAGCCGCCGTTCGGCAGTCGCTGCGCGATAAATACCGTGAACCAGCTCGGTCAAGCCCACAGCGGACAATGCTGCTTCCTGGTCTCCACTGGTGCTAACGATTCGTTGGATAAGTTGCTCAACCGTTTCTGTATTACGTTCGGCCGCGATGATAACGCTGGAATCGAGGATTAGTCCCATGCAGGTGGGTCGAGTGATTCGCGATGTCCATCAACAGCGGCTTCTACATCCTTTGCAAATCCTTCATCGAGTGTCGCCGTTGAGCCACTCTCCCGCGCGATCCGGAGTGACTCCGACAGCAACCGGACGCTACGTTCGGCAGGATGCAAAATAGCCACAGGCCTCGTTCCATTCTCGATCACAAATTCCGCACCGTCGCGCACGCGATCCAGAATTGAGGCGAAATCACTCGCTGCTTCCGCCTCCGAGATATGAATGATTTGCTTACCCATGGTCTGATTATACATCGCGGCTCCAAAACCAGGCTCCAGGTTACCTTTCAAGTACCCTCGTTCTGGCGCTTTCGTCGCGATCGCTACTTTCGCCGTTACTCCGAAACACGCCCCGCATCCGCTCTAGTCCCACCCGCGCAAAACATCTACCATATTCCCCAACGTGTCCACGACCGACCACCTCCACCGGCGCATCGCCGCCGCCACCGGCATCGTCATGGCCAGCGTCCTGCTCAGCCGCATCCTCGGTCTCTTCCGCGAATGGACCGTCGCGCACCAAATCGGCTCCAACTCCATCACCGACGCCTACTACGCCGCCTTCACTCTCCCCGATTTCCTGAATTATTTAATCGCCGGCGGCTCGCTCAGCGTCACCTTCATTCCCGTCTTCGCCATGTACGTCGCCGAAAAAAATGAAGACGAAGGCTGGCGCGCCTTCTCCACCGTCATGTCCGTCATGGGGATCGTCCTCGTCGCCCTCGTCACCGTCGCCGAAATCTTCGCGCCCCAACTCGTCAAACTCATCGCTCCTGGCTTCGATCCCGCCGAACGCCAGCGCGTCATCTTCCTCACCCGCATCATGCTCCCGGCCCAAGTCTGCTTTTACGAAGGCAGCATCCTCAGCGCCGTCCAGTACGCCAAAGGCCAGTTCGTTATCCCCTCGCTCGCGCCCATCATCTACAACATCGGCATCATCCTGGGCGGCGTCCTGCTCGCCCCGCGTATCGGCATCACTGGATTCGCCGTCGGCGTCCTCGGCGGCGCCATCCTCGGAAATTTTCTCCTGCAGATTTATGGCGCGCACCGCGCCGGAGCCAAATTTTTCCCCGCCTTCAACGTCCGCCATCCTGGCTTCTGGATGTTCCTAAAACTTTCCGTCCCCATCATGCTCGCTCTCTCGCTTTCCTTCGTCGACGATTGGATCATCCGCGCTTTCGGCTCTTACCTTCGCGCCGGTTCCATCACCTGGCTCACCTGGGGCAAGACGCTGATGCGCGTGCCGCTGGGCCTGGTCGGCCAGGCCATCGGCGTGGCCTCGTTTCCAATCCTCGCCCAGCTCTATTCCGAAAAAAAATTCGACGAACTCAACAAAATCCTGAACTCCACCTTTCGCGCCCTTATTTTTATTCTGATCCCCATCTCCGCCCTCACCATCGCCCAGAGCCTGCCCCTCACCCATCTTGCTTTTTCCCATACCCGCCTTCGCGGCCCGGATCTCGCTTCTACCGCCGCCGCTCTCGCCGTCTTCTCCATCGGCATGTTCGCCTGGGGAGCTCAAAATATTTTCGCCCGCGGCTTCTACGCCACCCGCGACACCATCACCCCCGCCGTCGTCGGCACCCTCACGACGGTCCTGAGCCTTCCGCTCTACTGGCTCCTCGTAAAACGCCTCGACTATCTCGGCCTCGCCTTCGCCAGCACCGCCGGCATCATCGTCTACACCGTCGTCCTTTTCGTCCTCCTCAACAAACGCACCCGTAACCCCGAAACCCTAAGCGTCTTTACCTTTTTCCTGAAAATGTCCGCGGCATCCTGCGTAGTGGGCGTTGCCTGCTACAAACTCACAACCTATCTCGAGAATTTCATCCCCTGGGAAAAACTAACCGGCGCAGTAGCACTCCTAACCGTAGTCTCCACGGTGGGCCTACTGCTCCTGATCGCCATCCTGAAAATCCTCCGCGTCCCCGAGCTCGACCTCTATCTAGGCCGCGCCCTCAAATTCGCCACCCGCGCTTGAATTTCGTTTTTGACTTAGTCGTCTAGCCTTAAGTTGTCATCCCGAAGCGCAGCGAGGGACCTGCTTCAAACGCTGTGGAATTTTCTTCTGCCGTTGCCGCACGTAGCGGCCGCCCTTAACCGGGCCAGTTGCCGTTGTCTCTGCTGTTGCCTCTGCCTTAAGCTTCGGTTCACGCTGTCATCCCGACAGAGCCGCGGACGATTTTCCGCGGCGACGAGGGATCTCTCTTCGATGTAAGCCCCTCCGCCCAACTCCCCTTCACTGTCATCCCGAGCGCAGCGAGGGATCTGCTTTTCACCCTCCCGAAGCCCCAATCAGTCGCGGAGAAAACCAAAAAAACGGATAGCCTTTCGTCAGGGTGCGGCTTCAGCCGCACCAAAAAAAACTCCTTTCGTCGCCCTACCTTTCGCGCGGCCCTTTCGCGCGAGCCTTCGTAAAGTCCAACCACGCTCTCTCCGCGAAGCGCCCCGGGCGACACCGTCCCGCGTCACCTCAACTCCAAAACCGCCTTCAAACTAATCTCCCCATCCTTCACCACCGTCAAATCCCGCTCCCAATGCATCCTCCCCGTCGCCTTCACTTCCACATGATGCGCCCCCGCCGTCAACGGCACCGTCGACGGCGTCTGCCCCACAAATTTCCCATCCACATAAATCTCCGCCCCCGCTGGCTCCGACCCAATCGCCACCATCCCCGTCCCACCACCCGCTGCACCCGGATCCAAATACCCCGCATCCGCCCGCGCATGCAAAGGCCCCGCGCGCTCACCGCCAGATTCCCGCGCCACCACTACCGGCTCCAGACTCAAAGCAAAATGATCCGCCCGCAAAATAAAATACTTCCCATGATGTTTCCCAGTCAGCCCAATCCAATCAAACGGCCCCTCTGTAATCGTCATCTGCTGCGCCGCATACCCGTTCTTCAAAACCCGCAAAACCATCCGATGCTCCAGCCGCGTGCTGAACACCGTATGCGTCTTGTGAAAATATCCTCCCGGATAATCCGTCTGGAACGGGGTCGTCCCCACTACCACCCCATCAATCTCCACCTCCGCCCCAGCCGGCGAAGTAGTCACTGAAAACGTCTCCGCACTGGCCCCGGTCGCCGCAGCGAGAGCAATCAACGTCACCGCCAAAATCGCCAGCCGCCGCACCCACTCACCAATCGGGATTGTTTTCATGGATAAACGCCTCAAGGGGGAAGGCCCGCACAGTGCCACCCCACCCAATCCGCGTCAATGCGCAAAACTACGCACCACGCCGTTCCGGGTGCCGCACTCTTTGCGCAATTGCTTCACGCAAAGGGTGCGGATTTAGACCTCCCACCGCCGCGCTCCGTCCCGCCTCCGCCCGCGAAGCGCGCAGCCCACACCGAAAGCGCATCGCGTAGCGCCCGCGCCCATCAAAACCGCCTAGCCCACTGTAGAGTGCGGCGGCTCTGCCGCCGCTTTTCCGAACCACCCCGCGCCGCAATCGCATCCAGCGCGAAGCGCCTCCGCCACAAGCCGCCCACCGCGAGTACTCTCCGTGTTCTCATCCTTGCCTTTCTCAGTGTCCTCCGTGTTAATTCTTTCGCTCTTGCCGCACACTCCGCGCACACCCCGGCCCGGCCAAAAATAATCCACAACAATGGAATTCACTCAGGAGGGAACTACAAAACCACTAACTCTTCACCGGCACCCGACAAGTAAAAAAGATCTGCCCCAACCCCGCCAAAATCAGCAACGCACCAAAAGGTCGCGGAAACGTCACAATCCTCCGCGTCTCAATAATCGCCTTACCCTCCCCAATCTGCACTTCTTCCTTCCGCGCCGGCATGCTCACCTGCGGCCAGATCAAAGTCGCCACTCCGCCCGCAACCAGCAAAACTCCCACCAACGCAATCGGATGAAATCTCATCTTCACTGCGCCAACGGATGCATGATCTCGCCCAAGTAATCCGGCTTAGTCCCGTCCCGCTCGATGTGCGGAAATTTCAATCCATCATGATATTCCATCGACATCGTCTTGAACTGCGCCCCGTTCGCCACAATAAACTGGATCGGATTCAACACCGTCTTCGCGTTCAAAATCGTCTCCCGTAACTTATCCGGCGAATACGCTTCGCCGTTCACCGCCACAATCTTCATTCCCGGCGCCACGCCCGCATCATAAGCCGTCCCGCCATGCGTCACGTCCACCACCGTGCCGTCGTCCGAAACGATCATCCCCACCGTAAAAGTGAAATCCGACCGCCGTCCCAGCGACTCTCCCACCGCCATAATCTCGTTCGGCTGCTCGTTGTACACCAGCTTCCAGCCCCCGTTTTCCAGCGCTTCCAGCGGAGTCTTGGTCGAAACTCCGTCCAGCCGCGCCCGCAAAAATCCCGCCCAGTCGTACGGCGCGATTCCGTTCAGCGTCGCTACCACTTCATCGAAGTTATACGGCTTCAATTCCGGCGCGCCCGTATTCCCGCCGTGAAATACTTTGCAGAAATCGTTCATCGATTTCTTGTCTTTGGTCAACCCGCGCAAAGTCGTATCCACGTCCAGCCACAACAATTCGCCTTCCTCGTAAAAATCCGTCCCGCGCCGCCAGTTCGCCCAGTCACTCGTCGAGTTATACAAAAATGGCGCCGCATCCGCCGTGTCCTGCAGCGGACGCCACTCTCGGCCTGGCCGGTGCGTGTACGTCGCCACCAAGTAGGCGAGTTCCTCGCGCGATTGCTCCTCGTTCAGCAATCCGCTCCGCGCCGTCAACACCGTACCCAAATATTCCGTCAGCCCTTCATACACCCACAACAAATCGTCCTTCATCGGAACTTGGTAGTCCGGCGTCGCCAATCCTTCCGGCCGCCGGTACTTTCCATTCCACGAATGCACGAATTCGTGCGGCAGCAATCCCGCGAATTCAATCCGCTGGCTGTCATCCACCAAACTCCGCTCCGACGTCCGGTCGTCGCTCGATTCATGATGCTCCAAGCCAAAATGCGCCACGTCGTCGCTCAGCGTCAGCAGAAAATGATAATCCCGATAGTGCCGCGCCCCGAACAGCGCGCCCGTTTCCATCACCAGGTTATGCAAATGCAGTTCGGTGTCCGGAGTCATCGCCAGCGCCGCCGAACTGTCCGCCGCAATATCAATCTCGTGCGGCGGGCTTTGTCCCGGCGTCAGTTGGATCGCCCGGAAATATTTCCCCGAAATCACCGGCGAATCCACCAGCGTCGTCAGCGGAGCTTCCGCAAACTCCAGCGTGTCCCCATCCTGCTTTGTCAAAGGCAGCGCCGTCCCGTACTTCCATCCCGCCGGCAGCTTCAGGCTGGCCACGAAACGGAATGTCTTTCGCTGGCGTCCCCGCCGGGTACAGCAGCACTTGGTTCCAGCTCAACACATCCAGCGAAGCCGTCGCCGAAGCTCCCGCCGAAAATCCGCCCGCCGGCGCCGACAGCAGAAAATCAAAATCCGCGTTCAGCACCGTCACGCCCGCCGGAATATCCAGATGAATCGAAAACATCTCCACCAGATCCCGCCGCCACGGAATCACCTGATTGCCCGCGGAAAATTTCATCCCCACCACGTCGATGATCGGCCCGTCCGGCATGTGCTCGCCCGGAATCCATTCCGGGTAATACAGCGTCAGCGCCCCAGCCTGCACCGGAATCTGCATGTGCGAATGAAGAATTTTCTGCGGAGCCTGCGTCGCATCCACAAAAAGTTTGATCGGCGCCGGTCCAGACGGCGCAGCCATCGCATTGCTCGCTGCCGGTGCAGCCGCAGCCGGAGGTTCGGCCTGCTGGCTCGGCGCCGGAGTCGCCTGGGCCATCACGCCCGGCGCCGCCAATGCCATCGCCGCAACCACACCCGCCGCCCAATTCATCCCGCCCCGCCGCATAACTCCAAACATGAACCCTCCAGGCCCAAACTCTTCAGTCCGTGACCCAACTCGAAAATCACTCCGCACCCGATGCAACTCGCTTCACCCGTAACGGCCAGCGCAACCGCTAACGATCCTCTTCTCCTGGACGTAACGCTGATCCGCTTCTTCTAGCCGTATCGTCCAAGCATTCAACCGTTTTTGGCCGTCATCCAGAGGAGCGCCTTTTGCGACGAAGGATCTCTCTTCGATTTCAACCCCATCCGGACCCCAAAATCGCATCGCCGCTTTCTAGGGGGTCGGAGCTTTAGCTCCGACAAAAAGCCTCTACGCTCCTCCGGGGTTTTAACCCCTGAGGCACAGCCCTTATCGCATCCCCACTTGCCAGAAGAAAAAGTCCAAAACCTGCGTATCTTCCTCAATAATCTTGCTCACCGGCCGCCCTTCACTATGGCCCAGCTTAGTATCGTATAACAACAATATCGGTTTATCCCCGCCCTGCGCCGCCTGCATTTCCGCCGTCATTTTCCGCGCATGCAAAGGAGCCACCCGCGTATCGCTATCGCCCGTCAAAAATAAAACCGCCGGATATTTCGTCCCCTTCACCACGTGGTGATAAGGCGAATACGCATACAGGGCAGGGAACTGCTTCGCATCTTCCGACGATCCATATTCCGTCACCCAATAACGCGCCACCAAAAACTTCTGATACCGAATCATGTCCAGCAGCGGATACCCGCACACAATCGCCCCAAACAAATCCGGCCGCTGCGTCATCGCCGCGCCCATCAGCAACCCGCCATTGCTCCGCCCGGTAATCGCCAATTTCGTCGAACTCGTATACTTGTTCGCGATCAACCACTCCGCCGCCCCAAAAAAATCGTCGAATACGTTTTGCTTCTTGTCCAACATCCCCGCGTGATGCCAGTCCTCGCCGAATTCGCCGCCCCCACGCAGCGCCGGCAACGCGAACACGCCGCCATGCTCGGCCCAGATCACCGCGTCGTCCCGAAACGCGGGCGTCTCGCTCACGTCGAACCCGCCGTACGCCGTCATCAACGCCGGATTCGTTCCGTCCAGCTTCAATCCCTTCTTGTAAAACAAGAACATCGGAATCTTCGTCTTGTCTTTCGATTCGTACCAGACTTGCTTCACCTCAAACGCGCTCGAATCCACCGGCACGCTAGGCTTCGCCCACGTCGTCAAATCGTGCTTCGCCACTTCATACCGGAAAATCGTCGAAGGCACCGCGAACGACTGGAACGAGAAAAACAAATCGCTGCTGCTCCAACGCCCGCTGGTCGCTGCCACCGTCCCAATCTGCGGCAACGCAATCTCTTCGCCCCCGCTTCCATCTGGACCAAACGCCTTTAGCTCCGACGCCGCATTCTGCGAATACTGCGCGATGATCTTTCCGCCCACCAGTGCGAAATTTTCCATTCGCGAAGCCGTCTCCGGCACCAACTCTTTCCAGTTTTCCTGCGCCGGCTTATCCAGCGGCACGCCCAAAATCTTCCACTTCGGAGCGTTCCAGTTCGTCTGCAAATACAAAGTCGCGCCCGCAATATCTCCCTGGAAACATGCGTTGATCGTCGTCACCACCGGAGTCATTGCCCCACCCGTCTTCAAATCCTGCACCCAAATTTCTGATTTCTCGCACGCCGATCCGTAAAACACCGTCACCAGCAGATATCGCCCATCCTCCGAAATCGAATTTCCGATAATCGTGTCGTTCGCATAGCCGTCGCCAAAAACCGTTTTGTCTTTTCCCGCCGAGCCAAACGCATGATAGAAAACCCGCGGCCCCTCCGGCCTCAAATCCGAATAATAAATTCCGCTCCCATCGTGCGTGAACGAAACTCCCGAATAGCGCGACCGCGGCAGCACCTCGGCCATCTCCTTCCGCGTGTCCGTGTTGATGAAATGAATCGCGACCTCGTCCTCGCCACCCTTCCGCACTCCGTAAGCCACCGTCTTCCCGTCATCCGAAACGCCTTCGAAATTCACGCTGGTCGTGTGATCCGCGGACATCCCCGCCGGATCCACCAGCACTTCCTCCGCCCCCGCCGCCCCGCGCCTCATATAAAGGACATATAAATCCTGCCCCGCCACCCGCTTCGCATAAAAATATTTCCCGCCGCGCTCGAACGGCAATCCAATCATGTCCACCCTAAGCAGTTCGCCTAAACGTTTCGCGATCGCCTCGCGCCCCGGCAGCGCACTCAACACACTCTGCGTGCAAGCGTTCTGCGCCGCAATCCAAGCCCGTGTCTCCGCCGAATCCTGATCCTCCAGCCACCGGTAAGGATCGCTCACCACGACGCCATGAAGAGTTTCCTTCACATCATCCACCCGCGTAACCGGCGGGCACCCCGCCTTCAAATCCTGCGCTCTCACAACTCCCCCGCCCGCCAAAAATGCAAACGCCAAAATCCCCGCCGCCACCAAAAATCTCGTAACCATCGTCGCCCTCAACTCCGCCTCCGCAAACTCCTAACTCCAGGGCCCCAAAAAACTCTCTATTAGAACTCGAAATTCTAAACTCACCACACAAGAGAGTTGTCATCCCGAGCGCAGCGAGGGATCTGCTTTTTACGCTCGAAAAGCAATCTCAGTCGCGAAGGAAAACCCAACGACGGAACAATGCCGCTGCACCGAGCCGTCTCCGTGTTCTCATCTTTTTCTTTCTCTGTGTTCTCTGTGTTAAATCTTTCGCCCTACCCGATCGGCGTCGCCATCTTCCTAGCCGGATTAAAAAACGGCAATTCCCTTACCACCGCCCGCACCTTATGACGCACCGCTTCCACCGTCAGTTCCATCTGCAATTCCGTCCCGGCCGCCGCATGCTCCCGCGCCAAACTCGCCAGCGCCACCATCTTCTTCAACGTCGGCGACCATGTCGTCGAAGTCGCTTTCCCCACCTGCAGCCCGCCGCGATACACCGGCACCGGCGTCCGCGAAGCCGTGCTCTGCACCTGCGGCCCCAACCCAAACGAATCGTAAATCCGCTCCACGTCGTCCCAGTTCACATCCAACCCCATCAATATCCGCTTCGGCCCGCGCCGATGCTCTTCCGCCAAAGCCTCGCGCCCAATAAAATGTTCCTTCTTCAAATCCACCATCTTCCCCAGCCCCAACTCATACGGCGAATATTTCTGCGTTTCAATCAACGCCCGCTTGCTGCTGGTGTAATCCACTTCGATCATGATCAACCCAGCTTCGATCCGCGCCACATCCAAAGCCAGCATCCCCGCCGCGTGCACATCAAACTGCCGCCCGTTTTCCATCAGCGCATCCCACACGCGAGGCGCATCGTTCCAAGGCATCCAGATCTCGTACCCCAAATCCCCCGTATATCCCGTCCGCGAAATATCCACCGGCACCCCGCCGATTTTCGCGTGCGTCAAACGGAAATATTTCAAATTCGCGACGTCTCCACCCTCCACCGCCTTCATCAACAATCGACCGGAAGTCGGCCCCTGCAAGGCAATCGCCGCCACCTCGGTCGAAATGTCCTCAATCTTCACATCCAGCCCCAGCGCGTTCTGGTGAAACCACCGAATACTCGGGTCCGCCGCCGTCCACCGATACACATTCTCTTCCAACCGCGAAATCGTCCCGTCGTCGATCACCTTGCCCTGCTCGTCGCACCAGCAGCAGTAAATCACCTGCCCGACCTTCACCTTATTAATGTCCCGCGTGATCACCCGGTTCACGAACTTCGTCGCGTCCCCACCGGTAATCCGGTACTTGTACAAAGGCGATACATCAATCATCGCGCACGCATTCCGTATCGCGTTGTACTCGTGGTCGTGGTGCATCTCGTACACGCTAACCGCGTAAAATCCCGACCACTCCCGATAATTCATGCTCTCGCACAATTTCGCAGTCCGGTCGTGCACAGCTGTCCCAATCGGCACAAGAAGCTCCTAACCACAGTAAATAACCCAAAAACAACGCGCGCGAATTATAGTTCCCGCCTCCCCCACCCGCAACCCAAACCACACACTGTCCCCACCAGCATTCGAGCCACTAG
This sequence comes from uncultured Acidobacteriota bacterium, assembly GCA_963711325.1. GTDB lineage: Bacteria > Acidobacteriota > Terriglobia > Acidiferrales > UBA7541 > Palsa-295. The sequence goes on from CAVQDR010000004.1 coordinate 845,060, forward strand.
CCACTATTCACTAGCCACTGCCCCAATCTCTAAATCTTCCGAACCGCGCCAAGTGCCGCACTCTTTGCGCCCCTCAGCAAAGGGTGCGAGCTTAAATCATCCCCAATCATCTCGATCCGCTTCTCCTAGCCGTCTAGCCCCACGCCGAAACCGCCTTTGGCCGTCATCCAGAGGAGCGCCTTCTGCGACTAAGGATCTCCTTCTTGCCCAGACCTCAACCCGATCACGCCCGTCATCCGTCACGCAAACGCGTAATCAATGATACAGTCCACCCAACATCCACCCGCCGTTCCGCCCCAGCCCTCGGCCCAAGGAGAATCAAATGCCATCCAAATTCGCATTCATCATCCTAGTCGCCGTCCTCTCACTGTTCCCGCAAACCCCCACAACCATCCCAGGCCTTCCCGGCACCACAACCTGGCACAACGCACCCACCACCTGGAACTACGAAAAATCCACAAACACGCTCGCCATCTCCGCCGCCCCCAAAACCGACACCTTCGTGGAATCCGCCACCGGCACCGTCGCCAACTCCGCCCCAGTCCTGCTCTTCACCCCCACCACCGATTTCATCCTCACCACGCAAGTCACCGTCACCTTCGCCGCCAAATACGATTCCGGCGCCCTAATCCTCTGGGCCGACGCTCACCACTGGGCCAAACTCTCCTACGAACAATCACCCAACGGCATCCCCGCCGTCTCCACCGTCGTCACCAAAGGCACCTCCGACACCTGGAACTCCAAAGAATTCAAATCCGACTCCGTCTATCTCCGCGTCGCCAAAAGCGGCAACGTCTACATCTTCTTCTCCTCTCCCGACGGCACCACCTGGCAAAAACTCCGCACCTTCAACCTAGACACCGATCAACCAGTCCAAGCCGGCTTCCAAGTCCAATCCCCAGCCGGCGCCGGCACCACCGCAAAGTTTTCTTCCATCACCTACGACCCGCACCGCATCCCCACTTACTAGGCTTTTCCGGGTGCCGCACTCTTTGCGCACCTCAGCAAAGGGTGCGGGTTTAGATGATCCCCATCCAGCTCGATCCGCTTCGCCTAGCCTTCTAGTCCAACGCCCACACCGCACTTGGCCGTCATCCAGAGGAGCGTCTTTCGCGACGAAGAATCTCCTTCTTGCCCGTCCCGCAAACCCCCGCTCCGCCCCCCAATACCCAATAAATGATACAGTCCACCCCACAATCCCCGAACCCACTCCATCTGCGATCGGAAAATTCAAACCGGAGTTAAGAGCTAGAACGAATAGCAAAATGGGCGGATGCACAATTACCGCTGGCAGAAATCCACAGTTCGTTTGTTCGCGACTCTGCCGTTACGCAGGCAGTATTTCGCCTCTCTCCATTTGATTCTTTCGAATAAAAAACATATTTAGCAGGTAGTAGACGACGTTCGCGACTGCCGCAATCACGACCTTACGCGAGTGTGCGAACGTGGAACCGAGAACAAGCCCAACAAAAAATGTGAAGTACACCTCAACCGGAGCTCCGGAAATCCTCGAAGGTTTTCCGCCAAGCTGCCCCAACGCAAAACAAAGCGCCGTCACCAAGATCGCACTGGAGAACGTGAGCCCGGTTTTTCTTAACTCGACGATGGTGAAAGCGCGCCACAATTCCTCCGAAAGTCCGCCGACTACGATGATAACTAACCACAACGGACGCGGTCCCGTACGCATCGGATTCTTGGGGTTTTCCCAGTTGAGCCCTGGCCAAAATCTTCGTCCCCAAGTTCGGCACAATACCAGGCCGAGCCCTACACCGGCCCCGACTGCGACATAACTCAACGTCGAAAGTGACGTGAATCCGAGCGTGATTCGCTCAAGCGAAGCTCGATCTAAACTCGTTAAGACATAGGCGGAGAGGAGGATGTACCGGACGAGTAGCAGAACGCGACCTCTTCTGAGTGCCCGCCGTTCCAAATCTGGAGGCATAGGCGTCCGTCCGCCATTCTCGACGCCCCATCTAAAAACGGAAGGATCGAAAACGAAAAAAGACAGAAACGGATAGAGCAGTAACACGCCGTAAGGACCTAGTGAGTTCAAGCTATCCACCCGTGTAAGAGCTTTCGATGAGCAGATGTATACCGTAGCGATCGTAATTCACCAAGTCTCACGAGTAGCTTTCCAAGTTCTTGTCGCATCCGTCCTCACAACATGCGCCCTTCCCGCAATTTGGCTCTTGCCAAAATTTCCCCCTCACGTTGTCATAACCCATGGCCCCCGAACCCCGCCCCGCCACCTGGAAAATCCTCCTCGCCTTCGCCATCATTTACTTCGTCTGGGGCTCCACCTTCCTGGCCATCCGCGTCGGCGTCCGCGAAGTCCCCCCGCTAATCCTCGCCGCCCTCCGTTTCTCCGTCGCCGGCCTGGCCCTCTATGCCTGGATCTCCGCCCGCGGCGAAACCCAACCCACCGCCCGCGAATGGCGCTCCGCCTCCTTCCTCGGCCTCATCATTTTCGTTTTCGATTACGGCATCCTCTTCTGGGCCGAACAACGCATCCCCTCCGGAATCGCCGCGGTAATGCTAGCCACCATCCCCGCCTTCATGGCGCTCTCCGAAATTATTTTCCTGCGCACCCAACGCCTCACCTTCCGCCTGATTCTCGCGCTCCTCATCGGCATCGGCGGCGTCACCGTCCTGATGGCGCACTCCCTCAACCTCGGCGGCGTCCCCGTCGACAAACTCGCCGCCATCGCCCTGATCTTCGCCGCCATCAGCTGGTCGGTCGCGTCCATCCTTTCCCGCAAAATCCCGCTGCCGAAATCCAAACTGATGAGCTCCGCCGCCCAAATGCTAACCGGCGGCCTGTTGCTAGCGATCCTCGCCGCCTCCCTAGGCGAATTCAAAAATTTCCATCCCGCCGCCGTCTCGCGCGGAGTCTGGTTCTCGCTCCTTTACTTGATCGTCTTCGGTTCCATCATCGGTTTCACCGCCTACGTCTGGCTGCTCCACCACGAATCGCCCACCAAAGTAGGCACCTACGCCTACGTGAACCCAATCATCGCCGTCCTGGTTGGATATTTTCTAGGTGGGGAAGCGCTAAGCGCGCGCACGGTGGTCGGCACCCTGCTCGTTCTGGTCAGCGTAGTAGTCATCACCACCACGCCCGCAAAAAAAGCGGCCGCCCCAGCTTCGCTGAAAAACGCTGCCGAAACGGCCGCCGACTAACCTTCTCAGGTTACGCCCGCATTAGCCTCGCTCTGATCCCAGCGATTCTGGCCGAAATGAAACGCGCTCCGCGCTCAAACCCCGGTTCGGAACGCTGCTCCACGCCCGCGCCTGCGCAATACAAATAATGTGAAAAATAAAATACAGCGGCACGAAAAACGTCGGAATCAAACTTAGCGGCAGCACCGTCACCGGCGTCATCGGCACGCCTTCCGGATGAAAAATCCCCGTCGTCACCCCCAGACCCACCGCCGTCACCAAATCCAGCATTCCCAGCCCCTGCCAGAAAATAAAACTCCTGCGATGCTCAGCCGTCGCCAACTTCCAGGCCACCAGCGAAGCCGTCAGCCCAATGAACATATCCCCATATCCCGCCGGCCACGCAAACCGGGTCGGCAATAAACCGCCTGCCCCCAGAATCACAAACACCACTCCCATCGCTCGACCCGTCTGCAGCGCCGTTAACGTTTGCGCGCTCAGCCCCAAAGCAAACTCCCGAAATCCCTTCGACGCCGCCATCCACGCCGCAAACAAAAGAATCGGCAGCGTCGCCGCAATCCCCACCGACGCGCCCAACCGGTTCGCATCATTTTGAAAAACGTGCGACGCCGCTGCAAGCGTAGCCGCCGCCAGCCAAACCGCAATCAACCCCGCACTCATCTTTCCGTATCGCGTCATATCAAGCCTCCAGTCGTAATGATTTAGGTCGTGATCCGATTCGCGTCCTGCTCCGCAGTTAAATTCACCGCCGCTTCCGTAACCTCACCCGTCCACCGCATCAAACTTTTCCACCCCGCCTCGCCCAGCTTCGCGCGCAACCGCGACTGCACCTTCTCCCAAGCCGCCGTCGCAGATTTCAACTTCGCCGCACCCGCCTTCGACAAACTCAACCACCTTTCCCGCTTATCCGTCCCGCGCAGCTCCGCGATCCAACCCTCTTTCCGCATAATCCCCAAAGTCCGCGTCAAACTCGTACTGTCCATCGCCAGAATTTCCCCCAACCGCCCCTGCGTCACCTCTCCGGTTCGCGCCAATGCCTGCAAAATCGTATGCTGCGTCCCCCGCAACCCCACAGGCCGCAGCCCCTCGTCATAAAGCTGCGAAAGCGCCCGCGCCGTCCTCCGAAAACTCCCGCACATGCAAGGCAAAGCCGGCAACCCCGCCCCGCCTCCCACTCGCTCCTTACCGCCCGCCCGGGATTCGCTCATGCCAAATAAGATGTATATACATCTATTGGGGATGCAAAACAAATTAAGAAATATTCCGAAACTCACCATCGCAAATGTATCCAGCGCGGAGCGCCTCCGCTTACCGCCACGCCGTCGAACAACGAGCCCGAAGGGCGGCACAGTGTAGCTCAGCCCGGAAGGGCTGGGTAACCAACGCAAAAAAGTCACCCGAGCGCCGGAGGTGCGACACGCCGCTGAAACTCGCAATCATCCATCCGTCGCCACGACCTCCCGAACCCTCCATCTGAATTCTCATCCTCACCAAAAATCTCTCGTTCCGAAAGATTCGATCCGGAAGGGCGGGGCTTCAGCCCCGCCAAAAAACCGCGCAAAAAGAACCGGGCTTTAGCCCCTGAAGCCTTCCGTCTGCGCCCGCGCCTGCAACGAATCACGCAAAACGCCCACGCCCCTGACCTCAAGTCAATCCCACCCCGCTTCCTCTCTTGTTCGCCCGCGCCCTCACCTGTAGAATGCCCTGTCTCACGCGCCGCTCTTGCGCCCTTCATCTTCATGTCCAAAAAATACGACGTAATCGTAATCGGCGGCGGCCACAACGGCCTGGTCAACGCGGCCTACCTCGCCAAAGCCGGCAAAAAAGTCCTCGTCCTCGAAAAACGCTACGTCCTCGGCGGCGCCGCAGTAACCGAAGAAATAATCCCCGGCTTCAAATTTTCCGTCTATTCCTACGTAGTCTCCCTCCTCCGCCCGGAAATCATTCGCGACCTCGATCTCCCGCGCCACGGCCTGGAAATTCTTCCGCTCGACGGCACCATCACTCCCATGGCCAACGGCGATTACCTCTGGCGCCAGAACGATCACGGCAAAACCCGCCGCGAACTCGAACGCCACTCCAAACTCGACGCCGAAGCCTACGAAGAATTTGGCAAGTCCATGGTCGCCATGTGCCGCTTCGTCAAACCCATCCTGGCCATGATCCCGCCGGATCCCACTTCGCTCGATCCGCGCGACCTGAAAAAACTCGCCTTCCTCGGCAAGCGTTTCCAAAATCTCGAGGCCGAAGACAAATACAATCTCGTCCAGCTCATGACCATGAGCGCCGCCGATTTTCTCGACCAATGGTTTGAAACCGACGCCCTCAAAGCCACCATGTCCGCCTCCGGCATCATCGGCACTTTTCTCGGCATCCGTTCGCCCGGCACCGCTTATGTTCTTCTCCACCACTACATGGGCGAAATCGATGGAGCCTTCCGCTCCTGGGGTTTCAGCCGCGGCGGCACCGGAGCTATCTCCAACGCCATCGGCGCGGCCGCCGTCGAAGCCGGCGTCGAAATTCGCAAAGAAATCGCCGTCGCTAAAATTCTCATTAAGAATGGCGTCGCCAACGGCGTCGTCCTCGAAGGCTCCGGCGAAGAAATTTACGCCGATATTATTTCTTCCAGCGTCGATCCCAATCTCACCTTCCTAAAATTCATCGAAGAGAAACAGCTTCCCGGCGATTTCCTCGAAGACGTTCGCCGCTACAAATATCGCGGCTCTTCCGGCAAAGTAAATCTCGCGCTCGATGGTCTCCCGGATTTCACCTGCCTCCCGGGCCCCGGAAATCACCTGCGCGGCGCAATCTCCATCTCGCCATCCATGGAATACATGGAACGCGCCTACGACCAGGCCAAGTACGGCGAATTTTCCCGCCGCCCCTACATCGATATGGTCATTCCTTCACTCACCGATCCTTCCGTCGCGCCGCCGGGCAAACACATCCTGTCCTGCTTCGTTCAATACGCGCCCTACAAACTCGCCAGCGGCACTTGGGACGAGCAGCGCGAAGCCTTCGGCAACACCGTCATCGACACCATTTCGCAGTACGCGCCAAATCTCAAAAGCCTGATCATCGGCAAACAGTTCATCACCCCGCTCGATATCGAACGCACCACCGGCCTCACTGAAGGAAATATTTTCCAGGGCGAACTTTCGCTCGAGCAGCTTTTCTTTCTGCGTCCCGCCGCCGGCTGGGCCCGTTATCGCACGCCCATCAAAAAACTTTACATGTGCGGCTCCGCCACCCATCCCGGCGGCGGCATCATGGGCGCGCCCGGCCGTCTCGCCGCGCTAGAAATTCTGAAAGATTCGGGGAGAAGCTAGCCGTGCCCGCTAATTCGTACTCACAGCGCGACATCATCGTTCTCGGCGGCGGTCACAACGCCCTCGTCGCCGCCTTCTACCTCGCGAAAAAAGGCTACAAGCCTTTGATCCTCGAACGCCGCGACATCATCGGCGGCGCCGCCGTCACCGAAGAATTTCACCCGGGTTTCAAATGCTCGACGGTAGCTCACGCTGGCGGCCCGCCTCTCGCCCAAATCGTCAAAGACATGCAGCTCGCCCGCCACGGCCTCGAAAAACTCGAATCCCCAGTCCGCATCTTCGCGCCGAATCCCGACGGCCGCGCGCTAACTCTCTACACCGACGCCCAGCGCTCCGCCGCCGACATAAAAAAGTTTTCCGCCAAGGACGCCGCGAACTATATCGATTTCAGTGCCAGCCTCGCGACGCATCGCCAACATCGCCGCGCAGCTCATGGAACTCACGCCGCCCGTAATCGAAAAGCCCTCCAAAGAAGACATCTGGAAATTTCTGAAGGTCGGCCGCAAAGTCCGCGGCCTCGGCAAAAAAGAAATGATGCGCCTGATCCGCTGGGGCCCCATGGCCGCCGCGGATTTCGTCGCTGAATTTTTCGAAACCGATCTGCTCCGCGCCGCCGTCGCCGCCCGCGGCATCTATGGAGCAGCTCTCGGCCCCTGGTCCGCCGGCTCCACGCTCCTGCTTCTGCTGCGCGCCGCCGCCGATCCGTATCCGGTAGGGAACTCCGCTTACCCCCGCGGAGGCATGGGCGCCCTCACGAATGCCATGGCCGCCGCCGCAAAAGAAGCAGGCGCAGAAATTCGCACCAACGCCGAAGTCACTCAAATTCTGGTGAAGGATGGAAAAGTCACAGGTGTGTTGCTCGCCGGCGGCGAACAAATCAGCGCCAAAGCCGTAGTCTCCGGCGCCGACCCTCAACGCACCTTCCTCGGCCTGCTCGATCCCGTCCACCTTCCGCCCAGCTTCGTAGTAAAAATGCGCAACTATCGCGCCAGCGGCACCGCCGCAAAATTAAATATCGCCCTCGATGCGCTTCCGAATTTCACTGCGCTGAAAAATTCCAGCCCTACCGATGCCGCCGCGCTCGCTCGCCGGACGCATCCACATCGGCCCCGGCATCGATTACCTCGAACGCGCCTTCGACCACTCCAAATACGGCGAATTTTCCACCGCCCCCTATCTCGACATTTCGATCCCGACGATCCAGGACAACACGTTAGCCCCCGCAGGCAAGCACGTAATGTCCATCTACATGCAGTTCGCCCCCTACCAACTCAAATCCGGCACCTGGCAACAAAATCGCGACCCACTCCGCGACACAGTAATTCAAACGATCAGCCAGTACGCGCCAGACTTCGCCCAAAAAATTCTGGCCGTGCAAACGCTCACGCCCGCCGACCTCGAATCCACCTACGGCCTAACCGGCGGCCACCCCTTCCACGGCGAATTATCCCTCGACCAAATTTTCACCATGCGCCCCCTACTAGGCTGGGCCCGCTACTCCACGCCAGTAAAACACCTCTACCTATGCGGCAACGGCACCCACCCCGGCAACGGCCTAACCGGCGCCAGCGGCCACAACGCCGCCCGCGAAATCGCCAAACACCTCCGCTAACTCCACCCGCTCTCCGCTTCATCACAACCCGCGAGCAGCGTTCTTCGCGCAAGAAAAAACGCGGTTGTCATCCCGCAGCGCAGCACCTCGCCACGCCGAAGCAGAATTATCGCAACGAGGGATCTGCTTTCTGCCCTCCAACGGCAATCCCGCGCGCCTCCACCAAATTCTCCGTGCCCTCGATGCCTTTCTCTGCGTCCTCCGTGTTAATCTTCCACGCCTTAGACGCCACAGGAGAAAAAAATGCGCCTCACCGCAAAAATCCTCGCCACTTTAACGCTCGCGCTACTCCTCCCAACCTTCTCGTCAGCCCAATCCCCCGAAAAAATCACCCCACTAATGCTGCATCCGTCCAAGACGCCCCCATCCCATTCCCCGGCTCCGACTCCCGCACCCACCTCGTCTACGAACTCGAACTCAAAAATTTCAGCAGCGCCGCCCTCACCATCGAAAAACGTAGAAGTCCTCGCCGCCGACGGCTCGACCACACTCCAAACTCTAGACGCCAAAGAAATCGCCACCCGCCTCCAACCCGCCGGCCGCCGCGACTCCACCGCCACCATGCCCGCCAGCACCTTCGCCTCACTCTTCATCCATGTCACGATGCCCGAAAATCAACCAGCCCCCGCCCAGCCTCACCCATCGCATCCACCTCCGCGCCGAAGCAGCCCCTCCAGGCCAACAAGAAATCACCGAAACCGGCGGCGAAATCGCCGTCGACAATGAATCAGTCGTCGCCGTAATCGGCCCGCCGCTCCGCGGCGCAAATTACGTCTCCGCCGATTCCTGCTGCGACGCCACCCGCCACACCCGCGCCGCGCTCCCCGTCAACGGACGCGTCTGGGTCGCCCAACGCTACGCCGTCGACTGGGAACAACTCGACGACGCGAGCCGCATCTACCACGGCCCCCGCGAAAATCTAGCCAGCTACACCATCTTCGGCAAAGAAGCCATCGCCGTAGCCGACGCCACCGTCGCCAGCATCACCGACGGCGCTGCCCGAACAAACTCCCGGAAAATATCCCAGAAAATATTCCCATCGAGCAAGCCGACGGCAACTCCGTAGTCCTCGATCTAGGCCAGCACCGCTACGCCGTCTACGCCCACCTCCAACCCGGAAAAATCCGCGTCCACCAAGGCGACAAAGTAACACGCGGCCAAGTCCTCGGCTTGGTAGGCAACACCGGAAACTCCGTAGCCCCCCATCTCCACTTCCACGTAGTCACCAACCCCTCCCCGCTAGCCGCCAACGGCCTCCCCTACGAAATCGACTCACTTCGAAGTCACCGCCACCACACCAGGCACCGCCGCCTTCGACCAAGCCGAAGAGAACGGCACGCCGCTAGCCGCCACTAAAATCTCTCCGCCCGCACCAAGCCACAAACGCCCTGCCTCTCGACCAACTCATCATCAACTTCCCCCAGTAACGCCGTAGCAGTTCCGGGTGCCGCACTCTTTGCGCCTCTCAGCAAAGGGTGCGGGTTTAGATCAATCGGCGCCCAAACTTCACCACTCACAAAATCGCAAACACCGCCGCGCGAAGCGCTCCGCCCACCACGACCCGCTCCGCGGAGCGACCGCAACTCCCACGCCGCCCAGCCCAATGTAGAGTGCGGCGGCTCTGCCGCCGCGTTTCCAAAGCAGCCCACTCCACAATCGACCTAGCGCGAAGCGCCAACGCGAACCCCCATTCCACCTCAAAACCAGCCCCGCAGGGGCGGCATAGTGTGCGGCCGGGAAAACGAGCCGAAAAAGGCCGCAGAGCGCCGGAGGTGCGACACCCGACTGAGCCTCTGCCACAGCTCGATCCTCTTCTCCTAGTCCCGCAGTCCCTCCACCCAAACCGCCCTTGGCCGTCATCCAGAGGAGCGCTTTCCGCGACGAAGGATCTCCTTCTTGCCCAGCCCTCAACCGAAGCACGTCCGTTGGTTCGCCGCGCGAACGACCCCGCCACCAACCAACTGAACACACCCCGGCCATCGGCCCGCTCGAAGACTAAATTTTCAAACCGGAATTCACCACAAGGAAAAAAACGCTAAGGCTGTCCCACCGCCGTCGCCCCATTCTTCGCCGACGGCGTCAACTTCCGAATCACAAATTCCTGCAACAAATTCGTAGCCGCATTCTCCCCAATCCCAATCAAAGTATTCTCAAAAACCAAAGCCGCCCCGCGATCCTTATCCGGATAATAAGCATTCGAAATCCCGCCAGCGATCAAACTCCCCCCAATCGCCGAATAATTAAACTGCCATTTCCCGTTGTCGCCTTTGCACATCACCGCCATCGACAACGCGTACAACATCCGCTCCTTCACCGTTCCCGTACCTTTATAAAAATATCGCGGGTCCTGCTTCAGCACCGACGGCAAAATCGCGCCGCCAATAAAAGTTCCCGAAACAAAATCGGCATAAGCCGCGCCATATCTCTTGCCGTATCCCTGAGCCCCTTGCCCGTACTCCGCGAAATTATTTTGCCACTGCTGCACGCCCGCAATCACCCCGATTACCCCAAAATTCACCGGATCGATCGTAGTCTTCCACGCCAGCCCAAATTTCTGTTTCGACGTCAGCGGCACCGCATCCTGCACGTAACTCACATAAAAATTCGGAATCACGCCCAGCACCCGCTGCTTTTCCTGTTCTTTGATCTCTTCCGCCGCCACTTCCTCAGTCGTCGCCGCGCCCGAGCCTACCCGCACTTCCGTCATTGCCGTCGCCACCGCCAATCCCATCTGCGGCATCACGAAAACTTCGCCCGGATGCAAAATCCCATTCGCCACCTGCGGAGCAAATCCCCCCGCCGTCACCGAAACATGAAACGCCCCCGGCGCCACGCCAGCAAAAGTAAACGCACCATCCTTATCCGAAATCGTTTCCACCCCAGCCGCCGCATCGTCCCGCGTCAAAGCCACCTTCGCCCCCACCACCGCCGCCCCCGAAGGATCCACAATCGTCCCAGCTAACATTCCCCGCCATCCGCGCATCCGCCTGCTGCAACCCGCCCGCACCACGTCCGAAGCCAGCGTCAGCCGTCCGCGCCGGCGGCGCCGCATCCTGAAACGTCCGCGCCCCAGCAGGGAACCCAAAAATCAAAACACCCAGCCCCACGCACGCGGCGCACTTCGCTGCGGCGCCACGCCGCGACTCGTCGGCCTGCGGCCGCCGAGTCCGGCGCCCCGCACCACAAATTTTCGTGCACGTCCTGCGCATCATCTTCACAATCCCAATTTTACCGTGTTCCCTCATAGCCTCGAACATTTGACTGCTTTTATTTGTCCCAGGTTGCACCTGACTTTCTAACCGCCGCACCATCCACTTCGCCGCAACCCACATCGTCATCCGCACAAGAAACCAGCGCCGGAGGTGCGACACTCCTGCGCCAACATCCTCGAACACCACACAGATCGTCGCGAAACTCCACCCGCCGGTTTCGCGCTTTACATTAACGCGGTTAGAATTACCCCTCGAGGATTTCCAAAATGTCCGCCAACCGCCGCGAATTTCTAAAAATTCTAGCCACCAGCGCCGCAGCGCTAACCATCGCGCCCCACTCCACACTCCTCGGCGCAAGGGCAACCCCACCCACCACTCCCGGCTCCCTAGACTTCGTCTTCTTCACCGATACCCACATCCAACCCGAACTCGACGCCGCCCACGGCTGTTCCATGGCTTTCCAGAAAATCGCAGCCCTGAAACCCGATTTCGCCATCCACGGCGGCGATCTCGTCTTCGACGCGCTAGCCGTAAACCGCCAGCGCGCCGACCAACTCTTCGACCTCTACAAAAAAACCGAATCGCAACTCAACGTCCCGCTCTACCACGCCATCGGCAATCACGACGTCTACGGCATCCTCACCAAAAGCGGCGCCCAGCCCACCGACCCCTTCTACGCCAAAAAAATGTTCGAAGACAAAATCGGCGCCCGTACTTACTCATCCTTCGACCATCAGGGCTACCACTTCATAATTCTCGATTCCATTTTTCCCACCGAAGATCGCCAGTGGGAAGGCCGCGTCGACCCCGTCCAACTCGAATGGCTCGCCAGCGACCTGAACAAAGTCCCCGCCGCCACCGCCATCATCGTCATCTGTCACGTCCCGCTCGTCACCGGCTTCCTCGGCTACTCCCCCAAACCCGAAGGCCGCCAGAAATACAACACCTACTCCGTAGAAAATTCACCCGAAGTCCTCGCCCTCTTCGAAAATCACAAAGTAATCGCCGTCCTCCAAGGTCATTTGCACGTCAATGAAGCGGTGCACTACAAAAATTGCGACTTCCTGACCTGCGGCGCCGTCTGCGGCAATTGGTGGCACGGCACCCGCATGGGCTTCCCCGAAGGTTTCACCAAAGTCAGCCTCCGCAACGGTGCCCTCACGACGACCTACGAAACCTACGGCTTCCACTCCGTAGATCCCCGCGAAAAACTCTAATCAGCCGCGACGCGCCTTTCCGGGTGCCGCACTCTTTGCGCTTCTCAGCAAAGGGTGCGGGTTTAGACCATCCGCTTCTCCGACAACCACATGACGGTGACGATCACTGACGCATCATCGCCCAACCGTTCTCGGCCGTCATCCAGAGGAGCGCCTTCCGCAACGAAGGATCTCCTTCTTGCCCAGTCCCCAACCGAAGCACGGCTCCATCCCGCGCAACCCCCTGCATTCGATCGATCCGCTTCTCCAGCCCAATGTAGAGTGCGGCGGCTCTGCCGCCGCTTTTCCGCAGCAGCCCGCCCCATAAAATGCATCCAGCGCGAAGCGCCACGCGAATCGTCACGCCAACGCGAACCAGCCCCGCAGGGGCGGCATAGGTTAGCCCGGTCCGTAAGGGCCGGGAAACCAAACACAAAAAGAACCAGAGCGCCGGAGGTGCGACACGCCGCTGCAACATCACCAACGGTCGAGCCGGTTGCCGCACTCTTTGCGCCTTCCAGCAAAGGGTGCGGGTTTAGACATCCCTCTTCGCCGACAACCATGTGATGGTGACGATCACTCACGCATCATCGCCAAACGGCCCTTGGCCGTCATCCAGAGGAGCGCCTTTCGCGACGAAGGATCTCCTTCTTGCCCAGCCGTCGAACGAAGCAAGACAATTTGCTCGCCGCGCCCTACTTCTTCTCCATCACCGGAGCAAACGTCTGCCCCACAATCTTCCCCCCGCGAATCAAAAACGTATCCGTAGCGAACGGAATCTTGTACTTGTCCGAACTCCCCGACCAAACAATAAACGCCACCTCCCCCACAATCTCTTCCTTCGACAATTTCGCCGTGCTCGTCCCCGGCGGCATAATCTCCCCAAACATCGTCTTGAACGCCTCACGTATCTCCGCCACTCCCTTACGCGTAGCCAAGGGCGTAATCACAAACGCATCCGCCGCATAATCCTTCAAAATCGCCTCCACATCCCCAGCCAAAAAATCCCGCCAGTGCCGGTCCAACACCTCTTTCGTAGTCCCGCCCGATCCTGCCTTCGTCTCTGTCATCATCCCTCCTCCATCTTCGATTTCACTTCATAGCTCACAAAATTTCCCCGCACATCGCCGCGAAGCGCGCCGCCCGCATCACCCGCGAGTCGCGAAGTACCTACAACCCACTCCACGCCCAGCCGATTGTAGAGTGCGGCGGCTCTGCCGCCGCTTTTCCGAACCACCCCACGCCACAAAAGCATCTAGCGCGAAGCGCCACCACAAACGCCACGACCACGCCGCCTCAGCCCCGGAGGGGCGGGATATGTTAGTCCGGTCCGTAAGGCCCGGGAAAACGATCAAAAAAAAATCTCGGGAGCGCCGGAGGCGCGACACCCCACTGCAATCGCAGTAATCGGTGGTCCCGTCATCGCGCAGGTCGTCCCTCTCCCCGCATTCTCAGTGCTCTCATGCTTTCCTCTGTGTTCTCTGTGTTAAATCTTTCATTCCCACATCCCCCGGCGTATCCTGCCTCCGCAAAAAAATCCCAATGCCCTCCAACCCTCCCCTAACCCAAAACCAAATCCGCGGCTTCTGGGCCTCCTGGGGCGGCTGGATGCTGGACGGCATGGACTCCGTAATCTACGCCCTGGTCCTAGTCCCGTCTCTCCGCGAACTCCTCCCGCGCTCCGGCATCGCCGCCACCAAAGGAAACATCGGCTACTACGGCGGCCTCCTCTTCGCACTTTTTCTAGTCGGCTGGGGCTGCGCGTTCCTCTGGGGTCCCATCGGCGATAAATTCGGCCGCGTCCGCACGCTGATGCTCACCATCCTCTGGTATTCCGCCTTCACCCTGCTCAGCGCCTTCGTCACCAACATCTGGCAGCTCGCCGTGTTCCGTTTCCTCGCCGGCATCGGCATCGGTGGCGAATGGGCCATGGGCGGCACCTACGTCGCCGAAGAACTCCCGGAAAATTGGCGCATTCGCGGAGCCGGATACATGCACACCGGCTACTACGTCGGATTCATCCTCGCCGCCGTGGCCAATTTCAGCATTGGCAGTCACTTCGGTTGGCGCGCCATGTTTTTATTCGGAGGCTTGCCCGCGCTGCTGCTCGCCTGGATTCGCCGCGGCGTTACCGAACCCCAGCGCTGGCGCGAAAAAGAAAATGTCGTCCACACCTGGTCCTGGTGGCGCCCACTCGCCGCGCTCTTCTCTCCAACTCTCCGCCGCCGCACAATTCTCAATTCACTCTTCATGATCGTCTCGATCTGCGGCCTCTGGGCCGGAACCGTTTACGTTCCCGCCGCCGTCACCGCTCTCGCCGAAGCCAGCGGCCGCATCGGCCCACCCGCAGCGAAACTCGCTTCCTACGCCACCATTCTGGTCGCCTGCGCCACCGTGCTCGGCTGCCTCGCCATGCCCAAAATCGCCGAACGCCTCGGCCGCCGCGGCGCCCTCGCGCTGTTCTTCGCCATCATGGCCATTTTCATCGCGCTAACCTTCGGCAAAGTTTTCTATCTCTCGACCAACGCGCTCCCCTGGTTTTTCGTCTGCCTCTTCTTCCTCGGCCTCGGCGGAGCCAACTTCGCCGTCTACACCCTCTGGCTCCCCGAGCAATATCCCACCGAATGTCGCGCCACCGCTTTCGCCTTCGCAACTTCCTTCGCACGCTTCGCCGGCGCCGCCATCACCTTCGCCGTAGGCGCCGGCGTCCGCCACTTCGGCTCCCTAGGCACCCCCGTAGCCCTAACCGCCATCGCCTTCGCCGCCGGCCTCCTCCTAACTCCCTTCGGCGAAGAAACCAAAGGCCGCCCCCTCCCCACCTAGCGCCTCATTCCCGCCCCACAAAAAATGTCGCGAACGGTTTTCGTCAGGGCACGCCTTCAGCCGTGCCGAAAGCCGCCACAAGCACGCGCGGCCTTAGCCGCTGAGGGACGTCGTTCTCCCTATTTTTTGGGGATTCATAACGTGCCTTCCAGATCGTTACTGCGCGGTCTACAGCCGAGGATCTACCGGTTCGCTTTCCAAGAGCCAGCACACCAAACACGCACTCATGCACTCGCCGCAACGGCTCGCGCCGCACGAATCGCTCCAGCGCCTCAATCCCCAGCGCAAATTCCCGCAGCGCCAGAGAACTTTCGTCGCCACATCCGCGATCCGCAACCGCTCTCAAATTTTCCGGCAACAAATATTCCGGCCCGTAAATAATTCGCAGATACTCCGCTGCCGCGGCACTTGATCGCCGGTTGAACCAACCCGCGCCGCCCGTGCGCCACGAAATCCAGCGGCTTCACGACCATGCCCTCGCCGCCGCGCCCGGTTAATTCTTCCCACCACGCCGTCGCCTGATCCACGCTCGCCGCATCCGTCATGTCCACGACCTTATAGGGGTCGCCAGCATCATCCCGTCGCTGGCTTTGCAAACGTCTCCCAGCGTCTCCATGTGCCAGACATGGTTCCGATGGATGTGAACCTGCCCCTCCGTCGCCAGCAAATGAAACGGCGCGAGCTTCAAATCGCGCACCGAATTCACCGGCCAGCAATAGCGCCGGTAGGAATCCACATACAGATTCGCCAGCCTCGAGCCGCTCGTTCGAATCTGTTTCAGCAACTGCGCAGCATCGCTCGTTCGCTCCCGCAAGCCTGCTCCAATGCCGTACCGTCGCCGTCAGCGAAGCCCGCGCCGCCGCTCCAACCGCGCGCATACTGCTGCCGCAATAAGCTCCTGCGCCTTCGCCGACCACGGCATCAACTCCGCGTCAAGGCACACCCAGTCCGTCTTGAACTCATCCCAAAAATCCACGGCCCGTCAAGCGCCGCCCGCGATCCGTTCCAGAAATTCCTTTTCAACTCTGCGATCGTCGAAGAATCGCCGGCCCGTGCGCGTATAGCAGATGCCGATTCCTTCGCCGACCACGCCGAACCGTCGCCGCGCCGCATCTTCGTCGCGGCACACGATCACCACCGCCCGCGATCCCATGTGCTTTTCTTCGCAAACCACCGCGCGCACGCCCTCGCTGCGAAAATAAGCAAACGCTTCCGCCGGATGTTCCAGCAAGCCCCGGCGCTCCGTCGTTCGGTCGGCGACATCGTGGGCGGCAGATAGATCAGCCATTTCGGATTCGCCGCAAACCGGCTCATCACTTCCAGCGCCGCCATCGCGTTTTCCTCGCGAATCGTCACGTTGTGATGCAGCCGCGTGGTGACGATTCGCTTGCCGATCACATCTTCGATGTCGAGCAAATCGTCATGCTGCTGCTGCGAAGTCAAGCGCCGGCTCGGCATCCGTCGTCGCCGCAGCAAGCGGCTCACCGGCTGCGCGTACGTCTGCTTCGCCGGCACCGAAACGAGCTCTTTCTCCGGGATATCGCAGCGCCGTCAGCCTCCCGCCAAAAACGCAGCCCGTATCGATATTGATGGTCCGGTTCAGCCAATCCGGCTTCGGCACCGGCGTGTGCCCATAAACCACCATCGCCTTGCCGCGATACTCCGCAGCCCAGTTGTAACGCACCGGCAATCCAAATTCGTCCGTCTCGCCGGTCGTCTCGCCATACAGCGCAAAATCGCGCACCTTCCCCGAGCCGCGCCCCTGCATCTCTTCCTTCATGCCCGCGTGCGCCACCACCAGCTTGCCGTCATCCAAAACGTAGTGGCTGACCAGCGCATCGATGAAATTCCTGCACCGCGGTCACGAAATTCCGGCGGTCTCCTTCTCCAGTTGCTCCAGCGAATCGGCCAGTCCGTGCGTGATCTGCACGTCCTTCCCCGCAGCTTGCGCATCAACTTGATGTCGTGATTGCCGGGCACGCACAACGCCGTTCCCGGCCTCGACCATGCCCATCACCAGCTCGAGCACCTCCGGGAGTCTTTGGCCCGCGATCCACCAGGTCGCCCAGAAAAATCAGCTTTGCGTCCCGTCCGGCGGCTGCACGGAATAAGACGGCGCGCCATCGCCGTTCGGCTTGCGCCTCGACGGAATATCCAAGCTTCGCCAGCAGATCGACCAGTTCATCGAAACAGCCGTGAACATCGCCGATAATGTCGAACGGCCCGTGCTCGTGCTTCAGGTTATTCCACAGCGGCTGGCGCTCGATCTCCGCGGCCTCCACTTCTTCCGGCTGAATGCAGGACGTGAATCGTGCGAAAACCTTCGCGCTCCAGATCGCGGATCGACCGGCGCAATCTGCTGCGCTTGCTGGCGAACCACATGCGGCCCAAAATCGCGGTCGGGCCGATTTCGATTCCGTTCGTGGCAAATCCTTTCCGGCAAATCGAAGACAATCGCCACCGGCAGGCAATGAAATTGCCGGCGCCAGCGCCACAAGCGGCTTGCGCGCCTCCGGCTTGCACGTTCGTCGCGTCGATCACGACGAGCTTTCCGGCCGCCAGCCGTTTCGACGCGATGAAATGCAGCACGTCAAACGCATCGTTGGTCGCCGCTTGGCTCGTTTTCGTCGTCGGACACCAGTCCCCGGCAGTAGTCCGAAGAAAACACTTCCGTCGCTCGAAAATGTTTTCGGGCAAAGCTCGACTTACCCGATCCCGAAGGGCCGATCAGCGCCACCACCGCGAGCTCGGGAATCTGTTAGCTTCATTGAATCGGATGAAAACACCCATCTGCGTCGGGCTGCCGACGACGGCATCTTCCGGCCCGATCGGCAGAAACTGCACGGCATACCCAAAGCGCTCGGCGATGCCGTTCGCCCACGCCTGAAACTCCGCGCGCGTCCATTCAAAGCGATGATCTTTGTGCCGCATTTTTCCCGCCGGCAGCGTCTCGAATTTCACGTTGTATTCGACGTTCGGCGTCGTCACCGACCACCGTCTGCGGACGCGCAAATTCAAATAGCACCCGCTCAAACGCCGCCAGTCGCGGCGGGTCGAGGTGCTCGATCACTTCCACCACGGCCGCGGCATCGAAACCCGCCAGCCGCTTGTCCCGATAAATCAGCGACCCGTGAATCAGCCGAATGCGCTCCTTCTGCATTGCTCGGCAAATTCTCGAAATTGCAGCCTTCTTGCCGCAATCTCCAACGCGCGATGCGAAACATCCATCCCCACGATTTCCGAAAATGTTTTTTCCTTCAACAGCTCGCGCAGCAGCCGGCCTTCGCCGCATCCCAGATCCAAAACCCGCTTCGCGCCAGCTGCTGCAGCAGCGTCGCCACCACCGTGCCCATTCGCTGTTCGGCCAGGCTGATTCGGCTTCTCAATCGCTTCCTCTTCGCGCGTGTGAGTTTCGGCCGCTTCATCCGCTTCCGGCTCTTCTTCGCCGATCAGCTGCTCCAACGCTTCGCGCGCCAAACGTTTCTGATGTTTTAGGTAGCGCTCGGTGATCAGCTCGCGCTCCGGATGCTCGCGCAGCCAGCCCTCGCCGTGCCGCAGATAGTTTCTCCACCTCGTCATCGCCGACCCAATAGTGTTTGTCGTCATCCAGCACCGGGATCAGCACGTAGAGATGGGTCAGCAGTTCACTCAGCCGAATTTTGCGCCGCAGCGTGACCGTGAAATACGGGCTCTCGCCCCACTCCGGAAATTTTTCGTCCAGCGGGTGCCTTTGGGCGCTCACTTCATAGCCCAACGGCTCGAACAGCCGCCGCAGCAAGCCTTCTCCGCCGCGACAGGGAACCACCGAAATTTGCGCTTCAAGCAGTAACGCCGAATCCGCCAGTTCCTTGCGATCTTTGCTCTTGCCGCCAGCGCGCTACCAAACGTCCGCGCGATCGCTACGCTTAGGAACGAGGACGCCGCGTACGGCCGATCGTTGACGTATTCCTCCAAAACTCGCGCCTCGCCGCCGGGCCCCCGCCGCCCTCGCACCAGCCCAATCGAATCAATCTCCAAAACCAACGCAGCCGTGCATCGCCCCGGCGTTGCCTCCGGATAGAAAACGTGCGTCTTCCCGAACGGCTGCTCAAAAGAATGAACGCGAAACGGGCTCTTATGCAGCAGATAGCCCAAATCCGTCGCGTTTTCTCCCGTATATGTAATGGTTAGAATCATTTTGCCTGCGCCGCTTTTTCCTGACGCACTCCGGACCGCCGAAGAATCTTTGCGCGAACCTCAAATAATACCAGCTATCGCTGAAGTAAACATCGCGACCCTGCATCGCCAGCCCTGCCTCGGCAGATCAATCGCATCAGAGCCAGACCACACTACGCACTCTCCGTGTCCTCATCTTTTCCACTGTGTTCTCCGTGTTAAATCTTTGAATCTCAGACCCGTCGCCCCTCTTCCGCATTTTTCGCCACGCGTGCTACCATCCCGCCCAACATGAAAACTCAACGCATCGTTCTCGCACTCTGCGTCGCCGCAACGTTTTTGTTCGCAAGCCCGGCAGCCCGCACCCAATTCAAAACCTTCACCCCGCCCGACCACCCCACCATCCTCCACGCCGCCCGCCTCCTCGACGTCGAATCCGGCCGCATCACCACTCCCGGCGAAATTCTCATCGAAGGCAACCTCATCAAAGAAGTCGGCGCCAAAGTTTCCCGCCCCGCCAACGCCGAAGTCATCGACCTCGGCGATACCACTCTTCTCCCCGGCCTCATCGACGCCCACGTCCACCTATTCCTCCACCCTGGCCCCGAAGATCTGCAAACCGTCCAGGAATCCGTCCCCCAACGCACCATCGTCGCCACTCTTGGCGCCCGCGACGATCTCCTCGCCGGATTCACCGCTGAACGCGACATGGGCACCGAAGGTGCCGGCTCCGCCGATACCGCCGTCCGCGACGCCATCAATCAGGGAATCATCCCCGGCCCGCGCCTGCGCATTTCCGGCAACGCCGTCAACATTCTCGGTGGCCACGAAGACGCCATCGGTTTCAATCCCGAGCAGCGCGTTCTCCCCAACGCCACCTACGCCAACGACATTCCCGAAATCATCACCGTCATCCGCCAGCAATTTAAAGAAGGCGCCGACTTCATCAAAATGTACGAAACCGGCGAGGACCGCGCCATCAACGGCCAGTTCGTCACGCCCTACCAATATTCCGAAGAGCAACTCACCGCCGCCGTTCACGAAGCCGCCCGCGTCGGCAAAAAAATCGCGGTCCACGCCACCGGCGAGCCCGGCACGCTCTACGCCGCCCGCGCCGGCGTCGAATCCATCGACCACGCCTACCAGCTCAGCGACGAAACCATGCGCCTGATGCGCGAAAAACAAATCTTTGCCGTCCCCACTTTCACCATCTCCGAATATTTCGCCGACCATCCCATCGCCCCCGGCATGTCCGACCTCGAACGCCAGCTCATCGCCTACCACGCCGAGCAATTCAAAAAGCAACTCGCCGCCGGTGTTCCCATCGCCATGGGTTCGGACGTCGGCCCCTTCCCGCACGGTACCCAGGCCCGCGAATTCGTGCTCATGGTGAAATTCGGGATGACCCCGCTGGCCTCCATCCAGGCCGGCACCATCAACGCCGCAAAATTATTGCAATGGGAAAATCAGATCGGCGCGCTCAAGCCCGGCTTCCAGGCCGACGTCGTCGCCGTCCCCGGCAATCCGCTCGAGGACATCACCGCGCTGCAAAAAGTAACTTTCGTGATGAAAGGAGGCGTCGTCTACCGCAAGTAGCACGCGCCCGTTGTAGGAAGTCGAGCCGCCTAGCGCGGCTCATCGGCGGTTTGCACCGCCCCATTTTTCAGCGCCCACTCCAGAAAACCCGCCGGGGCATTTCGGACGCCCGCGATATTCGCGGCCTTGATGCTCGCGATTTCGTTCCACGTTGCGCCGTCCAGGTTGGCCTCGTGCAAATCCGCGTTCGCCAGCGACGCCCCCGCCAGATTCGCGCCCGAAAAATCCGCGCGGACCAGATCCGCATCCTCCAGATCCACCCGCCGCAAATTCGCCTTGGCGAAATTCGCTTCGCGAAAATTCGCGCCACGCAGGTTCGCGTCCGAAAAATCCGCCCCGCGAAAATCGCTGTTCCGCCCGTCCACCGCGCTGAAATTCGCCCGCAGCAGCGAACTCTTCTCCAGCCGGATGCCCTGCAAAAAAGCGCCGCCCACGTCCACGCCGACCAGCGGCACATGATCCGCGTTCAATTCCTGCATCGCTTCCAGCCGTCCGCCGCTCCCGCCTTTGCCCTGCGCCGTATTGATGACCTGCCAGGCCTGGTAATGTTTCTGCTTCACCCGGTCGCCCGACTCCGAAAAATAAAAAATCGCCGCCACCAGAATGCTCAAGCTGCCCAGATACTCCAGCACCTCCAGCAATTTCCACTGGCTCAAAAAATATGCGACCCAGTCGAAAACCCATTCGACGCAGATGAACGGCACCAGCCACCCGCCGCCCGCGCGCAGCCGCTGCTCGCGCCAACTCTCCGGCCGCTCGTGCGGCGGTATGAATCGCATCAAATTTTCCCCATCCTCAAAATTATCCGCCCGCCTTGGCCGCAGTGCCTGACAACGCACTCGCCGCAGTACCTTTCGAATCTCCCGCGCCGCCTGCGAACGATCCCGCCGCCGCGCGCGCCGGCGACTGCACATGCTCCGGCCGCACGCCCAACCCAACCGCCCGCGCCGGAATCCGCTGCAGCTTCGGATATTTTTGCAGCATCCGTAAAATCCATGGCAGGCGCGTCAATTCGCCGCGCTGCGCCAGCGCCGCCCCAATCAAATGTTTGTGCGCAAACTTCTGCAACCCCTGCGTCACCCGCACCGGAAATTCCCGCCGGCGCTGCACCTCATGCAAATGCCCGTCAATTCCACGCCGCGCATACAGCGCGTCCGCCAGAATATTCGCCGTGGCCACCGCATCCTGAATCGCCAGATTAATTCCCACTCCGCCCACCGGAGACATGGCGTGCGCCGAATCGCCGATGCACAGCAGCCCGCGCCGCCACCAGGTACGCAGCCGGTCGAGCGCCACGCTCAGCAGTTTGATGTCGTTCCAATCCTTTAGTTCCATCGTGCGCCCGCGAAAAAATGGCGCCGTCTCTTCCAAGTCCGCGCGAAACGCGGGCAGCCCGCGCTGCTGCAGCGCCGGAAATTCTCCTTTGCCGATCACGTACGCGCACTGCCAGTAATCCCCGCGATTCAGCGTCACCAGAATTTTTCCTTTGTGCACGCGCCCCAGCGTTTCGTTGGGATCATCCGCGTGCCGCGGCACGCGCATCCACAGCACATCGATCGGCGCGCCCAGGTCGATCACTTCGAACGCCGCTTTCTCGCGCACCACCGAGTGCCGCCCGTCGGCGCCGACCACCAGATCCGCGCTGACTTCCAGCGTGCCGCCCGCCACATGCGCGCGCACGCCCGCCACTCGCGCGTTGTCGAAAACCAGCTCGCGCACCTCCGCGTTCACGCGCAAATGAAAATTCGGATACGCCTTGGCTTTTTCGGCGATGAAATCCAGAAAATCCCACTGCGGCATCAGCCCGATAAATTTCGCGTGCGTCGGCAGGTGAGTGAAATCTCCGATCGGCGCCTGCATCCCGTCGATCACCGCCCCGATTTCGCCCAGCTCCTGATGCGGCCGCTTCAGAAAATCTTCCAGCAGCCCCAGCTCGTACATCACTTCCATGGTCGAAGGATGAATCGTGTCGCCGCGAAAATCGCGCAGAAAATCTCCGTGCTTCTCCAGCACGGTGACGTCGACGCCGGCCCGCGCCAGCAGCAGCCCCAGCACCATCCCCGCCGGCCCGCCGCCGACGACGCAGCATCCGGTGGCGACCTTCTCGTAATTTGGGTTGGTTTGGTCCATGGCAGTCACCTCTTACCCCTTACGAGCGCCAGCTGCGCGCCGTTTCATGCGGCGAGCGTAGCATGAGTTTTGGGGGAGGATGGGTGAAAAGGTTACCAAAATAGGGTCGATTAGAAATGAAGTTCGCATAGTGTTTTCAGTGAGTTAGCTCGATTTCTAATCGCAAACGCTGCGATTAGAAATGGTTTCGAGAGGGCGAGATTCAGTGGCGGATTCGATATCGATGAGCGTATTCCCGTTTTGGGAATCGCGAGAGGCGGGTTGTTGTGGAGTTGGATTTTGAATGGAGAGGTTGAGATTGTTGCCAACGTTGAGGTGGGTGCCGGAGGAGACGATGACGTGGGTCGGGGGATTGTGCCAAGAGCCCTGGTCGGTGATGTGGGTGTAGGCGTGGACGGCGCGAATGACGGAATCGGAGGTGGGCCGTTCGACGTTGTTGGCCTCTTCAATGATGAGTTCGAGGGAAGAACGGACGTTGCGGCGGCGGACGGCGTCGAGTCCGGTGGCCAGGGCGTGGCGGCGAAGGATGCGACCGCTGATCAGGTCGTAGTTGCGAACGATGTCGATGGGGCGGAGCCAGTGGGTGAAATCGAATTCGATTTCGGCGCGGTCGGGATGGCTGCAGATGCTGCATTTGCGGGTGTGGCGTTCGTGGAAAGTTTCGGGATCGCGAGAGGGAAGTGGCGCGGGGGCGGCGGGTTCGGGGGTTGCGGCGGCGGAAGGCGGATGCGCGAACGGCGCGTGAGGCGTGTGCGATTCGCGCGACTTAGAGGTGGGCGCTTCCGCCCCGGTTTTTGGTTCTGGTGCGGTGTTTGGCGCGCTAGGTTGCGGTGCGGTGGCGGTGGGCGCTGGCGCGTTGACTTCGGATTCAGAGGCGCTGTCGCAGGGAACTGCGAGACGGGCTGGGTCGCGTCCGTCGTTGCCGGCGGACGGGTGCGCGAACGGCACTTGGGGCGTGTGCGATTCGTGTGACTTAGCGGAAAGCGCCGGGACCGGCGCTGGTGATTCGCGTTCGGTTGCGGCGGCGGCTTGCGGTGGCGTCGAGGGCGAGCTGGGCGAGGGCGGCTAGGTCGGCGAGGCGGAGCGGCGTCGGCGCGGCGGCGGATTTCCTGGAGTCGTTGGTTGACTTCGGCGGGGGAGAAGCCGGGGAGATTGTTGATGTCGCGATTTTGGGGGGTGGTGAGGGCGAATTTGCCTTCGGGGTCGCGTCTATTGCGAAATCGTTTCATGTTTTGAACACCTCAAACCAAGCTAGCACTTTTGGGTCGAGGTATACAAATGTGACATGTGTGGACAGGGTTAGAATACAGGTAAGCGCTGCTACAGCCGAGGCTCCGCTGCTACCTGTGCCGACAACGCGAATCGCCATCGTTGCACGTCACTCATTTCCATCATCGCTTTCGTCTTGTTCTTGGTCGGCGCAGTCATTTTTCGAGAGGTTTGAGCGAACAGCCCTAATTTTGAAATGATATTCACGCCCATTTGCTGCAAGGGTCAGGTCAGTACCCGACGTGGTTACCGAAAGCTGATCAAACCTTCCCACCAGTGGTATGAGGTCAAGGCATGGGCTGCCAGAGTCAAACACGATGTGGTCGGTTGCGTCTGTCGCGGTATGAATCTTGTTTGGTTCAAGGCAGGTTGCCACGTACTCCACCATCATGTTCTCGGTAAAGGTGAAGCCCCTCTTTTCACTGTAACTGTCCATCATCCATATCGGGCGCGTGGTGGGTGCGGGATTGGTTTCCGATGACTTTTGACAGCCGGTCAAGCTAAGGATGAAAACAACCGAGCACAGCAGAACCTGTTTGTTTTGCATTTCTCCCTCTAACTAGGCGCGTCCACTGTCGTCCCTGTAATTAAGCACCATCTCACAGAGCCTGAAATTCTTGCAAGGACAGGTCACTCTTTGCATCGTTGATTTTCCACGAACAGATCACGAACTTCTGTTTGCCACGCTCGTCTAGGGTATGGTCAACGGTTGGTAGCAACCAGAGAAACTTCTTGTAAGTTGACCTTCCGGCTTTGGCCTTTTCGTTATCAAAGGTGCTGATAAGCGACCAGTTAAGGTGTTCACCTGTGTAGAAGTCGCGGTCGCCGCCGGCCTTGACCGCTTCATGAATCTCGAACTTATATTTGGCAACTGTGCAGCTGGTTTGGCCGTGTCGCTTCCTATCCCTGACCACGTGCGCATTCGCCTTTCGGTGTAGCCACTTGTTGTACTTTTTCTGGTCACATTTGCCCGCGAGGCAGGGAGGCAGGGGGTATTTAGGAGTTGTCACTATTGATATTGATATAACAGGTCAAGGAATGAATGCATTGCCAATTCACTCAACGGTGCGCAGGCGGTAACGCTTCAAATCGGGCCCATGCCTTTAGGGGGAGGAAGACAAAACTGACGGACGTGTTGAACCACATGCAACGACAAGAGTGTGCTACTCTCGCCGGCGTTTCTGATATCGAAGTGGAGACGTCACACCATGAAAATTAAAGCGCCTCGCAGGGTGAAGAAAGAATTCGAAATGTCCCAGGCCGTAGCTCATTTACTTGGAAAATACGCTGCCCGGGAATTACGGGTCGCGGGATGCATTTTTGACGTTGTGGCGTTTGACAAGAAGGAGCTCTCGTTCACGGTCGTCGAGTGCAAGCTCTCCCGGAAAACCACTGGAATAGGCAAAGCGTTCGGTCAATTGGCGGCCTATTCTGCGACGATAGCGACACAGGTGGACAAGTTTCTTGACGCTTATAGTAAGAAGGTACCGACTCAGATACATCTTGGCCGATGGATGGAAGCGACTGAGGATACCGCCGGGTAAAGGTGAAATTCTACGTTGCCCTTACGGATAAGGCCTGCAAGCAAATCGTTTTGCTTCGCTCGATGAAGGAAATTCTTCCGAACGTAGGAATACTCCGCGTGAAAGAGAACGGAGTTGTCAGGCGATACCTGCGGAACGGGAGGAAGATGGAAACCGAACTCGCTCAGGCTGATGCGGTAAG
This sequence comes from uncultured Acidobacteriota bacterium, assembly GCA_963711325.1. Taxonomy (GTDB): domain Bacteria; phylum Acidobacteriota; class Terriglobia; order Acidiferrales; family UBA7541; genus Palsa-295. The sequence continues at coordinate 871,287 of CAVQDR010000004.1, forward strand.
GATCAAGATTGTCCGACACACGAAGCCTGGTGCAAACGCCAGTTCGTAGTTCGATCAGGAGAGCGCGTGAACTATTTCCTCGATCTTTTCAGTCCAGAAACGTATAACGCGTTTGCTCAATCCGACCGATCGATCTCCGGTTTTCGAAAACGTCAAGCGGCAGCTGCCGGACGGGTGAAGCCCGGGGATAAGCTTATCTGTTATATGACCAAGCTTTCGAGATGGTTCGGGATATTGGAAATGGTTGAAGGGCCTTTCGAAGACGCCAAGCCGATTTTTTTGCCCGAAGCCGATCCATTCGTTATTCGTTTCCGCGTTAAGCCCATTGTATGGCTCCCTGTTGAATCTGCGATTCCTATCTACGAGCGTGAGGTGTGGGACCACCTGTCTTTCACGCGAGGTCACGCTCGAGGCACGCCGACATGGACTGGAAGCGTAAGATCGAGCCTTGTTCAAATGAGTAAAGAGGATGGCGAGCTTCTGCAAACGCTGTTGCTGAAGCAGAGTTCTGGGGGCCGGGCCTATCCGATCGACCCGGACGAATTTCACAAACTCGCTTCACACAAAGTTCGCCGAGCCGACAAGGATGTGACGGTTACCGTACCCGTGGATGCAAGTGAGGATGATGGGTTTCAAGAGCCGCAGCCCCAGGTCGAGGTTCGTGAGTCCATCCGTGTTCAAGCCCTGTTAGCACAAATTGGTTCGCAAATGGGCATGCAGATTTGGATTCCTAGGGCGGATCGGTCCGCTGTAATGGGTGAGTGGAAAGGTGACCATGCCCGCCGCTCGAGCGCCTTCCGCTTAACTACGACGAAACGACCTTGAAGACGATTGAGCAGATAGATATTTTGTGGCTAAAGGGAAGGTCTATCCGGAGAGCCTTCGAAGTGGAGCACACCACCTCGGTTTACTCTGGCATCCTGAGGATGGCCGACCTTTTGGCACTTCAGCCAAATATGGAGATCAAGCTTCACATCGTCGCTCCCGAAGCACGGCGTGAGAAAGTCTTCCAAGAATTGCGCCGTCCAGTGTTTTCACTTTTGGAACGAGGACCTTTGTCCGAGTCCTGCACCTATCTTTCTTACGATAGTGTGCGTGAGGTCGGGAAACAGCCCCACTTATCGCATTTAAATGAGACGGTTCTGGACGAGTATGAGAGAGTCTGACGAGTGAAAGTCTAGCAAATGACCCCTCGGGGTATCGTCTACTTAATTCATAAATGAAGAATTCCGAAGGAGCGATCCGACGTGGACCGTGGAGTTACGCTTCATTTTAGAGACCAACTGAGAGCGGCACGAGCGACAGCTCTTCGCGATAAGGAAGCGTTTGAAGAAATCGTGTTCGTGCTGGAACGCTCGGGTTCGCAATTATCGAATAAACAACTTTCGTTGAATGAGTATCTTACATACATCGGACCCGAAGTTGCTCGGTCCCCGATGGCGCACAACGTCCCCGCGCACCTTCCTGACTTTCATCAGAAGTTCGACGTCAAGTACCACATAGTTCGTCGCGCCCGAAACGCCGCAGTGCATCAAGGCGCGTTCGCCCGCCATTTAACGGCAAATGCGGTCGAGTTATCAATCGTTTTGGAGGAGGGCATTATGAGCGAATGTGAGGAAGTCAGCGACTTTATGGTGAGAGACCCTGTCTGCGCTCACTTGTGGCAGCCGCTCAGCTTTATCCGACAAACAATGTTAGCGAGTTCCTTTTCTTATTTGCCGGTTCGGATCGAAAAGGCCGGGACAGTAGAGTGGTTTTTGATCTCCGATTTCCAATTGGGTCGTTGCTTGCGCAAGAAAGGGAAAATTGGAAAATCCGAACTGATCCTGAGGCTTCAAGACGCTCGGGAGTCAGGACAGATCGACCTACATCGAGCCAAAATTTGTGGCCCACAAGACCCTATTGAAAGCGTTCTGCAAACAGATGGAATGCCCACACTCGTTGTCTCTCCAGTCAATACCGAGCTTCTCGGGATCGTGACCCCATTCGATTTGCTGTAATTGAGTAGCGGTTCGTTCGCGTGCCGCACCTCCGGCGCTCGGGGATTTTTTGTGGTGGTTTTTCCCGGCCCTTACGGACCGGGCTAAATTTGTGCCGCGCCTTCGGCGCTAGTGTTTTGGCGATGGGGTGAGATTGCTTGATGTGTGCCGGTTGAAGAGGATTTGGGTGGAGGCTCGGCGTTTGCGGCTGCGGCGCGTGGCACGGCATTGAGAGAATCTTCAGGCTGGCCAGCTGAAGATCGCCGCTGCGTGGAGTCTGGGAGGGCGAGTCGCCTGCGGATTGCGTGGCTGATGGCGCGGAGATAGAATGGTAGAGGTGCAGGCGCGCGTTTTCGAGCGCGGAACTGACTATACGGTGAGGCTTACTCATGACTTCTACGGCGACTACGGGCGGGAGCGAGGGATCCGGGGTCGATTTTGGATGCGAAACCGGGGGCCAAGAAATTGGCTGCGGTGAAGATGGAGCGCGGGGAATTTGCGAATGAGGCGTTCATCGATTTTTCGCAGCCGGCGAACCGGGCGGCGATGGTCGAGGCGCTGGCGCAGGTGAAGGGGAAGTTTGGGCGCGAATATCCTTTGACGATTGGCGGGGAGCGGGTGTTTACGGTGGCCAAGACGCAGTCGCTGAATCCTTCGCAGCCGGACCAGGTGATTGGCGTATTTCAGAAGGCGACGGTGGAGATGGCCAACACCGCGGTGGAAAAAGCGGCGGCGGCGTTTGAACGTTGGAAGCGCGTGCCGGTGGAGGAGCGGGTGGCGTGTTTGTATCGCGCGGCGGATATTTTGCGGGCGCGGCGTTACGAGCTGGATGCCTGGCTGTGCTACGAAATCGGCAAGACCTGGCCGGAAGCGGATGCGGACGTCGCCGAGCTGATCGATTTCTGCGAATACTACGGGCGGGAAGCGCTGCGGCTGGGCGCTCCGCAGAAGCTGGTGCCGTATCGCGGCGAAAAAAATTACATGAAGTACATTCCGCTGGGCGTGGGCGTGATTATTCCGCCGTGGAATTTCGCGGCGGCGATCATGGGCGGGATGACCATGGCGGCGGTGGTCACCGGAAACACGGCGATCGTGAAGCCTTCGAGCGAATCGCCGACGATTGCGGCGATTTTTGTGGAGATTTTGTACGAGGCCGGCGTGCCGACGGACGTGATCAGCTTCTTCACCGGGCCGGGGAGCACGGCGGGCGAGGCGTTGGTTACGAATGCGAAGACGCGATTTATCGCTTTCACGGGTTCCAAGGAGGCGGGCTTGCGGATTGCGGAGCAGGCGACCAAGACTCAGCCGGGGCAGGTGTGGATCAAGCGCACCGTGCTGGAGATGGGCGGCAAGGACGCGATTATCGTCGACGAAGAAGCGGACGTGGACGCGGCGGTGGAAGGCGTGGCGCTGTCGGCGTTTGGATATCAGGGGCAGAAATGCTCGGCGTGTTCGCGGGCGATTGTTTCTGAAAAAATTTACGATGAGTTTTTGGGGAAGCTGGTCGAGCGCGTGAAGAAGATGACGGTGGGGTCGATCGAGGATCCGGCGAATTACATGGGGCCGGTGATTAGCAAGTCGGCGATGACTTCAATTTTGGGATACATCGATCAGGGCAAGAAGGAAGGGCGTTTGATGACCGGCGGGAAGCAGATGGGGACCGTTGGATATTTTCTGGAGCCTACCGTGATTGCGGATGTCGATCGCAAGGCGCGGATTTTCCAGGAAGAGATTTTTGGGCCGGTTTTGGCGGTGACCAAGGCTAAGGATTTTGATGAGGCTTTGTCGATGGCCAATGACAGCGAATTTGGATTGACCGGCGCGGTGTATTCGAGGAATCCGGAGAAGATTGCGCGGGCGGAAGAGGAATTTCATGTGGGGAATTTGTACATGAACCGGAAGTGCACCGGCGCGATGGTCGGGGCGCATCCGTTTGGCGGATTTAATATGTCCGGGACGGATTCGAAGGCCGGCGGGCAGGATTATTTGTTGCTGTTCACCCAGGCCAAGACCGTTTCGGAGAAGATTGGCGGGACGCGGTAGGGCCTACGGCAAAAGATTTAACACAGAGAACACCGAGAAAAGCGAAAAGAGAGAGCACGGAGAATTCGAGGTGGAGTTGGATGGTGCGCTGGTCGTCTCCGTGTTCTCCGGGTTTTCTCTGTGTTCTCTGTGGTGAAAGCTTTAGTTTGTTAGCGGGGTTGGTTTCAGTTTGAAGATGTAACGCAGGATCAGGTAGGCGACGGGGCCGGTGGCGAGAAGCCACGGCGCCCACTTCCACACATAATCCTCACTTTGCGCGACTTTCAGCGCGCACAAAATTACCGGAAAAATTAAAACGTAGGCCAGGCCCAGTTTTCCGCCGGGGATTTTGAACGCGCGCGGCGCGTTTGGATCTTTGCGGCGCATTTGCCACGCCGCGAAAAGCGTCAGCAGCGTGGTGGCGATTCTGGTCCATATATAGATGTTCACCAGGTCCTCGACGTCGAAGCGCGCCAGTACACAATAGACAACCAAGGAGACGGCGATTGCGCGGACGGGTGTGCCGTAACGCGGGTGGATCTTGCCGAGCCATCTAGGAAGGTAGCCGTCTTCGGCCATGGTCGCGGGGACGCGCGTGGTGTAGAGGATGGTGCTGTTCGACAGCGACAGCGTACCGATCATCGCGGCGATGAGCATCGCGGCGCCGAGCGCTGGCCCGCCGATCAGCCGCGAGGCGGTGACGATGTAGTCGGTCTTCCATTCGCTCCAGTTGCCGAGGACCGCGAGCGCGAGAGTGGTGGGGACGATGTAGGTGAGGATGTTCATCGGCGTGTTCCACAGCAGGACGCGGACGAAGGTCTTCTGCGGGTCCTTCATCTCGGCGGTGGAGCTGGAGAGCTGTTCGTAGCCGGCGTAATTCCACATGGCCAGGGCCAGGCCGCGGCCGAAGACGCGCCCGAAGGGAGCTCCGGGCGGAACGAAGGGGACGACCGGGTTGAACTTGACGTGGAAGAGCGCGACAGCGCAGAGCCAGGCGACGGGGATCAGCACGAGGATGAGCAGGGCGACGGAAAGCCATCCGGCGACCTGGATACCGCGGGCGTTCAGCGCGGCGAGGATGATGAGGACGGCGCAGGCTCCGGCCCATTTGGTGGGTCCGGTGATGGACGGGATGTATATGCTGAGGTAGTCCATGACCAGCACGCCGTAGAGGCTATTGAGCAGGAAGGTGCCGGCCCAATTCCACCAGCCGCACTGGAAGCCCCAGAAGTCGCCGAAGGCGGCGCGGGTCCAGCGGTAGAAACCGCCCTGGACCGGGAGGATGCTGTTGAGTTCGGCGGAGGCGAAGGAAATGGGGATGCTCCAGAAGAAGGGGACGAAGGTGAGGAAGATGAGGGCCATGCCGGGGCCGGAGTCGTGGTAGATGTTCTCGAACCCGAAGGGTCCGCCGGCGGTGTAGCCGTAGAAGATGGCGAGGAGCGGGATAAAGCCGATCTGGCGGAGACGCGAAGCGTCGGTTTGTTGGGCGGGTTGAGGTTCGCTGGAGGTGTTGGGCATCGAGCCGAGTTAAGGGCGTTGAAGCGCGGGATGTTAGTGAAGTGAGGCGCGATTTACAACGAGATTCGGGGGATGCATACGCGCGGACGGGAAAAGAATCGCTTGACGGAAACAGGGTGCGGAGACGAAAATTTCGGCCTGTCCCCCCTGCCTGTTTAGGCCGGCCCCTTTAAGGAGTATCCCGAATGAGTGCTTTGCTGCGGTCATCCTGCGCGAAGATTTTCATGTCGATTGCGACGCTACTTTTGGCGGTTGCGGCGTGGGTGCCGGGGGCCGGGGCGCAGGAACCGACGCAAGTGCTGGTGCCGTCGAGCACGTTTGCGGCTTATCCGAAGCAAATCACCGGGACGATGAGCGCGGCGCAGTCGATCGTGATCACGAATACGTCGGATTCGGTGACGGTGCAGATTTCGAGCCTGACGTTCGATGCGGACAATCCGCAATTCACCGAGACGGACAATTGCGTGGGCGGACTGGCACCGGGGGCTTCGTGCACGGTTTCGATTGTATTCGCGCCGACCGGAACGGCGGGCCTGTGTAGTCAGGAGCCGACGCTGACGGTGAATGACGACGATCCGGGCGGATCGTTGGATTTGATTCTATTTGGAGAAGGAGCGGCACCGGGCGGGCTGACCACGACGGATTTGACGAATGCGAACCTGACGCCGGCAGCGCTGGCGCAGAGCCTGGTGGGCAGCGGCGTGACGATCAGCAACGTGACCTATACGGGCGCGCCGCTGGCGGCCGGAACATTTTCCGGCGGGCAATCGATCATCGGATTCGACAAAGGCATTATCTTGAGCGACGGTGCGGTCTCGAACGTAATCGGGCCGAATTGCGACACGGGAATCGACCAGGAGAACGGGACGCCGGGGGATCAGGACCTGACCAATCTGATTTGCTCGGGCCAATCGTGCGATTCGCCGACGACGACCAACGACGCGGCGGTGCTGGAGTTCGATTTCGTGCCGACAGCGTCGCAGCTAACCTTCCAGTATGTTTTCGCGTCGGACGAGTATCCGGAATTCGTTTTTGATTTCAACGACGTGTTTGCGTTCTTTCTGAGCCAGGGGGAGGGGGCGAAGAAAGATATTGCATTGATTCCGGGAACCAACACGATTGTTTCGATCAACAACGTGAACAACGGAAGCACCGACCCGGCGCAGGCGAACATACCGCCGGTGAATCCGCAATTTTACCTGGACAACAATTTGCAGTATCCGACGGCGTCGCCGCTGAACACGGAAATGGACGGATTGACCACCGTGCTGTCGGTGCAGGCGGCAGTGACGCCGGGCCAGACTTATCACATCAAGCTGGCGATCGCGGACGCGATAGACGACGAACTGGATTCGAACGTATTCATCAAGGCGGGCAGTCTTTCGAGCACCAGCCTTTCGATCGTGCCGCCAGCGCTGGGATTCGGGGTGCAAAACTCGGGGACGACCAGCGCGCCGCAGACGGTGACGGTGACCAACGTGGGAACGGTGGCGCTGAACACGCTGAACGTGGCGGCGACCGCCGGATTCACCGAGACGAACACGTGCCCGACGACGCTGGCGCCAAGCGCGAGCTGCACGATCACGGTGACGTTTGCGCCGGCGGCGAACGGACCGCTGGATGGAGCGATTACGATCACGGACAGCGCTCCGGACAGCCCGCAGACGATCACGGCGGGCGGAACGGGAAACACCGGAGGATACGTTTCGATCTCGCCGTTCAGCCTGACTTTTGGCCCGCAGGCCATCGGCACGGTGAGTCCAGCGCAGACGCTGACGGTGACGAACACCGGATCATCCAACGTGGTGTTTGAGGGATTCAGCCTCAGCAACGAAGATTTCCTGGAAACCGACACCTGCCAAGGCGAGACCATCGCGCCGAATGCCACGTGCACGATCTCGGTTACCTTCCACCCCAGCACCACTGATGTGGACACGGGGGTTTTGATACTGTTCGATAACGCGCAATCCGGCGGAATCCAAAACGTGGCACTGACCGGCAACGCCACAAATTCGATCACGGTTTTGCCGGGCACGCTGGCTTTCGGTAACCAGGCGATCGATACGACCAGCGCGGTGCAGACCGTGACGTTCACCAATACGGGAACCGCGGCAGTGACGATTCCGAGCGTGGTGGTGGGCACTGGTTTTGCGGAGACGAATAACTGCACGGCAGCGCCGATTGCGGCGGGAGGTTCGTGCGCGGTGATGGTGACGTTCACACCGACCAGCGCGATCGCTTATGCGACGAATTTGACGTTCACCGATTCGGCTCCGAACAGCCCGCAGATGGTGACTTTGTCCGGGACCGGCACGTCGGGAACGACGCTGGCACTGACGGTGACGGAAGGCGGGACGGGGACGGGAACGGTGACGAGTGCGCCGGCGGGAATTTCCTGCCCTACGGCCTGCACGGCGAATTTCGCCAGTGGGACGGTGGTGACTTTGACGGCGGCGCCGACGAACGGGTCGACGTTTGAGGGTTGGGGCGCCGGACCTTGCGAGGGAACGGGGACTTGCACGGTGACGATTACGGCGGCGACGACGGTGGTGGCGAATTTTACGGCCGGGACTGTGACGAATTTCATTTTGACGGTGACGGAAGCGGGAACGGGAAGCGGGAACGTGACGAGCGCTCCGCTGGGGATTAATTGTCCGGATGGATGCTCGGGGAGTTTTGCCAGTGGGACGCAGGTGACTTTGACGGAGACGCCGTCCGAAGGTTCGGTGTTTGCGGGTTGGAGTGGAGCTTGCAGCGGAACTGAGACTTGCGTGGTGACGGTGACGGCAGCGACATCAGTGACGGCGACGTTCAACAACTCGAGTGGTGGGGTGGTGATCACGATTCCGTCCGGAGGATCGACGACGGCGACGACTACGCCGGGAGGGACGAGTTACTACGGTTTGATTATCACTTGCGCGCCGGGACAGACTGGGACGGTGACTTTGACGGCGACTTCTTCTTCGCCGTTGATTAGTGTGAATTTTATTCCGAACACGATTGTGTGCCCGGGTGGAGCGGAGCAGGCGGTGCAGTTGCAGACTTTTTGTCAGGGAACTACCGTTCAGACGGGATTCCTGCAGGGTGGATTTGGGTTTGGCGGGGGGATTGGGATGTTGCTGATGTCGCTCGCGATGGGCGGGATGGTGTTTATGGTCCGGCGGACGCGGCGGTTTGGGTTGACGTTTGCGATGCTGGCCTTGGTGGCGTTGGGGGCGGGATCGTGCGGAAGTTTGCCGAAGAGTCCGACGGGGCAGGCTACGCCTCCGGGGACTTATTTTATTTCGCTGACGGCGACTTTGAATGGGCAGACGACTACGCAGCCGAATTTTCTGACGTTGGTGGTGAAGTAACGGCCGGCGGAGCCGTTGATTTCGCGGTGGGTGAAGGTCGATCTCGATGGCGCGGTGACCGCGTGCCGCACCTCCGGCGCTCGGGTTTCTTTCTTTTTTCGGTTCCCGGCCCTTAGGGACCGGGCTAACCTATGCCGCCCCTCCGGGGCTGGGTTTGTGGTCGTGTGAGGATGCGGGGGCGCTTCGCGCCGGAGCGTTTTGGTGGTGCGGGCGGCGGGTCGAAAGCGGTGGCAGAGCCACCGCACTCCAAAAGTTCTCGGCGGCGCGAGTTAAAACTTGTGGAGTGTAAGGCTTTTCCGTCGGGATGTGTGGTGCTGCGTTATTTGAAATAGTGATTCGCGGATTTTGGGACTGGGCGGGGAATTTATTCCCTGCCCTTTTTTTGTTTGTGGCGTGAGTGTAGGGTGGTGCTTCAGTTGGCGGCTGGGCAAGAAGGAGATCCTTCGTCGCGAAAGGCGCCCCTCTGGATGACGGCCAAGGGCGGTTTGGGTGGTGGAACTGGACGGTTAGGAGAAGAGGATCGTTGGGAGGTTGGATGGTTCAAATTCCACGGCGTTTGAAGCAGGTCCCTCACCCGCGAAGCGGGTTCGGGATGACAACTTTTTTATTTGGAGTGGAGGTGAGGTGAGGGAGAGATTAAGTGGCGGCCTGCGGCATGGCGGCGGTGACGTCAAAGATGTGGGCTTGGAATGGGTTTAGGAGGACGAAGAGACCTGGATTGCGAAGTTCTGCGCCGGCGCGATCGTAGGTTACTTCGTTTAGTTCGTCTTGGAAGATGTATTGGGTGGCGGGGAAAGTATTTTCGGGCCAGCTGACGCGGCCTTGCGATGTGTTTGCGCTGAGATTTACGGCGATTACCTTCCAGGAATTTCCTGAAAACCATTCGTAGACGATTAGGTTGGCGGAGGAGTTGTCGCCTTCGTCGACGACCGTTAGCGGATTCCACTGGCCTTGGTGGAAGACATCTTGTTTGGTGATTTGGAGAATTTTTTGGAAGAAGGCGGTGGTGAAGGAATCGACGGGTTCTTCGGCGGCCAGGCGGAGAGTGATGGGGAGATGGATGGTGCGGCCCTCGAGTTCGCCTTGGTGGTAGAAGCGCATGCCGGGGAGGGTGCCGAGGAGAGTGCCGCCGGCGACCAGTCGGTCGTTGGGGAAAATTACGGCGCGGCGTTGTTCGTCGTGATTTTCCATGAAGCGGGAATATTTATTTTGAAACTGGGCGACGGAATTCAGGCGGTCGCGGACTTGGGCGGGATTGGCGTCGCGGACGGCGTCGTAGATGGGTTTGTCGTAGGCGAAATCGAAGCCGAGATTGAAGAGTTGCGGTTCGGTGCCCCAGTAGGCTTCGGCGAGAAGAGTAAGGTTGGGGACTTCGGCGCGAGCTTCGGTCCAGAATTCTTTTTTGGGTTGAGGCATCGCGCCGAGAAGAGGGCGCCAGCCTTTTTCGAAGATGTCGTTGAGGAGCAGCATGGCCATGTCGCAGCGGACGCCGTCGCAATGAGCGGCGATGGTGCGCAGTTCGGTGATTTGCGCGGCGCGTCCCCAGGGATGGAAATGATTGAGCTGGGCGACATCCTTCCAGGGAGGGTAATAGGGATCTTTGGCGAGGGCGATGTAGCGCGGGCCTTGCGGCGTTTGCACCGGGTAATAGAAGGATGGATTCGATTCGTATTGTTCGGGTGTGGCCTGCACGAAATATTCGGAGTGTTCGCGGACCCAGGGATGATCGAGCGCGGTGTGGTTGCAGACAAAATCGAGGAACAGGCCGAGGCCGCGGGCGTGGAGTTTATTGCGGACGCGGTCGATGGAATCCCAGGTGCCGATGCGCGCGTCGGGAACATAGGCGGCGACGGCGTAGGGCGAGGCGATTACGTCATTTGGTTTCCAGCCGGGGAGGGCGCGATCGTATTGCGGAGGATTGGCGGGATCTTCGAGGGCGATGCGGCGGGATTCGGGGCTGCGGCGCCAGACGCCCATGAGCCAGACGGCGTCGAAGCCGAGGGCGGCGATGGAATCCCAGGCGGAGTCGGGAACGTCGTCGAGTTGGATGGAGCGATTGAGTTGGGCCGACATGCGTTCGAGCCAGGAGTAGGTATTGATTTCGTAGAGGTGCGGGTGGGGTTTGAGGCGAAAGGTGGAGGGAAAATTTACGGAGTTGGACATCGAGAGGCAGAGTATGGCGCGGGGTGGAGGGTGTCAATGGGACGGGGGGACAGGCGATCGTTTATGGGCGCCGCGTTGCTTGGTCGATAAGAAGACCTACCTCAGCGGCTGAAGCCGCTCGAAGTGGTGAGGATTTTCGGCACGGCTGAAGCCGTGCCCTGACGAAAGGCGGTGCTTTTTCAGGTTTTCTTTGCGATTGACTGTGGCTCTTCATCGAGAAAAGCAGATCCCTCGCTGCGCTCGGGATGACAACGCTTCCTATTTTTGATGGCAGCAAGAGGATGAGAAAAACTTTGTTATACTCCGCGCCTTATCGCGGAAAGATTTCTGGGGGCGTTCACTGTGATGACTTCGGGGAAGTTGGGAGTGGGGCGAGTGGTTGGCGCGGCGGCGTTGGGGCTGGCGGGGATTTTATTTTTTGCGCAGGGCGCGGCTTTGGCGCAGGGGACGACGAGCGCGACGGCGAGTTCGACGACGGGCTTAGCGGCCGGCGCGAAGCGGGTTTTGACCGTTGACGATTATTTTCGGTTGAAGGAAGTGGATGATCCGCAGGTTAGCCCGGATGGGAAGTGGGTGGCGTACACGGTGAAGACTGCGAATTTGAAGGATGACAAAAACACGGAACGGATTTGGATGGTGCCGGCGGAGGGTGGGGCGGCGATCGCGTTGACGGCGGAGAAATCGTCGTCGTCGCACGCGCGATGGAGCCCAGACGGAAAATATTTGGCGTTTTTATCGGCGCGAGGTGGCGGGTCGGGAGAGGACGCGGAGGAGGGGAAGGCGCAGGTGTGGATTTTGAATCGCGAAGGCGGCGAGGCGCAGCAACTGACGGACACGGCGCAGGAAGTCAAGGACTTTGCGTGGGCGCCGGGGAGCGAGCGGGTGGCGTTGGTGCTGCAGGATTTGTCGCCGGAGGAAATCGAAGCGGCGAAACATAAAGATGATTCGAAGGATGCGAAGGAGAAGGCGAAGCCGCGGCCGTGGGTGATCGATCGTTTGCACTTTAAAGAGGATGAGGCGGGATATTTGAATCGGCGGCGGACGCATGTGTACATTTTCGCGATGGCGGATCGCAAGGTGACGCAGGTTACTTCGGGAGATTACGACGATGAGGGGCCGGCGTGGTCGCCGGATGGGACGAAGATTGCGTTTGCGAGCAATCGTTCGAAGCCGGATCCAGATTTGAATTACGACACGGACATTTGGGTGGTGGACGCGGGGAATGGCGACCGCGGGCAAACGTTGGTGCAAGTGACGACGAATTTGGGAGCGGAGGAATCGCCGCAGTGGTCTCCGGATGGGAAGTGGATCGCGTATACGACGCAACTGGAGCCGAAGCTGTTTGATTATTCGACGATTCAGATAGCGGTGTCTCCGGCGGCGGGCGGCGAAGCGCGGGTACTGACGCGGAAGCTGGATCGGAATTCGACGATTCCGAAATTTTCGGCGGACGGGAAGTGGATTTATTTTATTGCGGATGACGATGGGACACAGAATCTGCTGCGGGTTCCGGCGGTGGGCGGGGAGATCGAGCGTCCGATCGGCGGAAGAAAAATGGTGTACGCGTATTCGCTGGGGAAGGATGGCAGCGCGGCGGCGACCATCGCGGATTTGACGCAGCTGGCGGAAGTGTATGGATTGGCGGCGGGCGGCGGCGAATTGAAAAAATTGACGACGACGAATGATGCGGTGATGGCGGAGCTGCGTTTGCCGGAAGTGGAGTACGTGCATTTCAAGAGCAAGGACGGCACGACGGTCGCGGGATATTTGTACAAGCCGGTGGGGTACGAGGCTGGGAAGAAGTATCCGACGATTTTGCGTCCGCATGGCGGGCCGGTGTGGGCGTACTACGCGGAATTTCATTTTGACGCGCAGCTTTTTGCGGCGAATGGATATGCGGTGCTGACGCCGAATCCGCGGGGATCGTCGGGATACGGATTGGATTATGCGAAAGCGATTTTTGCGGACTGGGGGCACAAGGATTTCGAGGACGACATGGCGATGGTGGATTACGCCGTGGCGCAGGGAATTGCGGACCCGGATAAGTTGGGCGTGGGCGGGTGGTCGTACGGCGGGATTTCTACCAATTTTATTATTGCGCAGACGACTCGGTTCAAGGCGGCGATTTCGGGGGCGGGAGAATTTTTGTACGTGACCAACTGGGGGCACGATTTGTATTCGCGCGGGTGGGAATATGAATTGGGGCTGCCGTGGGAAAACCGGGCGGTGTGGGAGAAATTGTCGCCGTTCAATCGGGTGACGGCGATCAAGACGCCGACGATGATCATGGGCGGGGACGCGGATGGGAATGTGCCGGTGATTAATGGCGAGCAGATGTATCAGAGTTTGCGCAGGCTGGGCGTGCCGACGGTGCTGGTGGTGTATCCGGGGGAGTTTCATGAGTTCACGCGGCCGACGTTTATTAAGGATAGGTACGAGAGGGATTTGTATTGGTATGGACATTATGTGAAGGGGGAAGGGCCGGCGATGCCTCCGGAGGAGAAGGCGGCGGATTAGGATTTTTGTGCAGCGCGAGCCGTGATTGGAGTTCGGGATGACAGCGCTCGTTTAGTGATGATGAGAAGGCCGCGGCTTTGCTGCGGCCTTTTTTTGCGCTCGGGGGAATCTAAACCCCCACCCTTCGCGAAAAGCGCGAAGGGTGGGGCAGCCGCAAATTCAAAACTCAAAGGCAAATGGCCCACCTGAAGGTGGCCGCTACGTTACTGCGAATCAAATTCCAAGGCGATTGAAGCAGGTCCCTCGCTGGCGCTCGGGATGACACCCAAAACCTTTTTGGCAGGTATTAAGCCGGGCCCTCGGGCCCGGCTCGTGGAATGCGACAATTGGCGGCTTTGGCCGCGATTTTTTTTGTTGTGGCGCGATGTGGGCGCTAGGGTTTGGTGTTGGCGTCGATGAAGGTGGCGATGTTGGATTTTAGGTGGTTTAGGTCGTCTTGGTGCAGGTACATCATGTGGCCGGCGTTGTAATACTTCAGGTCGATGTTGTCGCGGAGGTGGGCGGGGAGGAAGAGGTGGTCCATGGTGTATTCGGTGGCGAAGAAGGGGGTGGCCATATCGAAGAACCCGTTTTCGACTTGAACGTGAAGGTGAGGATTGGTCAGCAGGGCTTGGATTAGATCGCCGGAGACGTTGGCGGAGCCGGGGAAGAAGCCGCCGCCTTGGGGGCCACGATGTTTCCAATCCCAGTTGTTGCCGACTTCGCCGTTGAGAGCTTCGTAGTTCCTTTCCTGGACCACTTTTAGTTCTTCGCGTTCGTAGCTGTTGAAGCCGGCGACGAAGGCGCCGAGCACCGAAGTGAATGAGGGATCGTCTTCGGCATTTTCGGTGAGCAGATCGTAAGTGGGCATGGTGTAGCGCGAATCGTAACGGCCGGTGGTGAGGCCGCGGGAGCGGGCGAGTTCGACGTTGAACTGGGCGAGGTTGACGCGCAGGTCGGCCTTCATCAAGTAGTCTTCGCTGAGGCCGGTGAAGTGCGAGAGCTTCGCAGCCATGTCCGATTTTTCCGCGGGAGTGATGTTGGTGCCCTTCATCAGCGCGGCGGTGTATTCGGTGGCGGCGAAGTGACGAGCTTCGACGAGGAACGCGGCGAGGTCGGCCGGTGGATCTTTCAGCGCTTTCTGGAAGTAGGCGGTGGAGGCGTAGCTCGGCAGATAGAGGACGTACGGTAGATCGTCGCCGGGATTAAAAGAAATTGTGCCGAGGTTGAGGACGCTGGAGATCAGCACGATGCCGTTGATGTAGATGCCGTCATGGGTCTGGAGGTAATTGCCGAGGGCGACGGAGCGGAAGGTGCCGTAACTTTCGCCGATCAGAAATTTCGGCGAGTTCCAGCGGTTATTGCGGTTGAGATAGATGTTGATGAACTGCGCGAACATTTTGACGTCTTGATCGACGCCCCAGAAATCTTTGTTCTGGGATTTGCCGATGGCGCGGCTGAAGCCGGTGCCGACGGGATCGATGAAGACGAGATCGGTTTTGTCGAGGAGCGAATTGGCGTTGTCTTCGAGTTTGTAGGGGGCGGGCGCGGTGGCAGAGGCGTCGGCATTGACGACGCGGCGGGGGCCGAAGGCTCCCATGTGCAGCCAGATGGAGGCGGAGCCGGGGCCGCCGTTGTAGACGAAGGCGATGGGGCGCGGGCTGCCATCTTTTAGGTCGGTGCGGGTGTAGGCGGTGGAAAAAATCAGGGCGGTGCCTTCGCCTTTGTCGTCTTTCAACATGGTGAGCGAGGCGGTGGCTTTGTAGGCGATGGCTTGGCCGTTGATGCGAGTGGTGTGATCGCTGGCCCAGGCGGCTTCTTTGGAATCGGCGTCGGGAGCGGCGGGTTTGGCGTCGCCGACTTTGACTTCGATGGTTTTGTCTTTGGGTGGTTCTTGTTGGGCGGCTGCGGTATGGGTGAAGGCGGCGAAGGCTAGAAGCGTTAAGGCACACGTGCGAGAAAAGTGAGTCATTGAATCTCCGTTTGAGTTTGCGCCGGCCCCAATTGTCGGCGAGGGATTTTACGTAGAGGGGGAAGGGCAAGTCAAACAGTGCGACGGCTGGGGTTGGCTGCTTGAAATGGAGTAAAGACCGCGTGAGAGGAAATTAGACGGAAAGCGATTTTATTTCAGGCGTCTCGATGTTCCTGCTGATGCCACAGGGGTGCAAACGTCATCAGTTTGTTCCAAGCGCGGTTTAGGCTGGGCGACCGCTCGACCGCCGCCTGACGATTCCAGGTGTTTCGTACGAAATCTGCGAGGCAGCCGTTGTAGTCGGGACCTTCGACTGCTGTGCTTCCCGGGCGTGGGACAATTGATTCTCGCAGCGCGCGAACGCGCGAACGCCTCGCCAGGCTAACCAGCGTACGCTTCGGGTCGGCTATCTGGTCGGGCTGCGCTGGCACAAGCACGAGACTTATTCTTAGAAAGGCAGCGAAGCCCTCCCGGTCCGCTAGGAGCCACGACTCAACTTCCCTGACAGCAATCCGAAATATCAAGTTTGCGTGAACCTCGAAGTCCAACCAGTCGTCGATTAGGGCCGGAGGACACTCGTGATTGTCCAGATCGGTCAGAAGAAAGATCGGCGTGCCACCCGAGGCGGCTGCGTTCCAGTTGCGGGCTCGTGTTCGCAAGTAGCCGAATCCGCTCTTTCCGAAAACGCTTCCCACGAAGTAATCCCGCCCAGTTTCCACCAAAAGTCTGCGCACGACCGTCTCACTGAGTCCATCTTCTATCGCAAGATGAATCGGAATTGGGCTCATTCCAAATTCAAAGAAAGCTGTTCGAGATTCGGCGGCGTAGTTCGAGGCAAAGCTATCTCTGCCGCGCTCAGACCCGCAGATAGCAGATTTCGAATATCAGCGTTGCTCGACGCGACAGCGGCGATGGTACCCTCGTTATCTGGCTGAAGTAGAAGTAGTTCTTCTCCGCCAATTCCCCTGTCGAGAAGCATTTCCCAGCTATGCGTGCTCACAAAAATCTGCCGTTTTCGCTTGCGTTGCATTCGATAAAAAAGCGCCGGTAGCTGTTTGACTATCGCGGTATGGAGCGAAAGCTCGGGTTCTTCCAGCAATAGCGGCGCGTCTCCATCCAAAAGAGTCCAAAAGAGACCGATTAAACGCAATGTCCCGTCGGAAAACTGGTCTTCGCGCTGTTTGCCTGCGCCCGGCCTCCAGTGAGTGTAGGTTGCTTCCAAGTGCGGAACGCCGGTGACATCCTTTACATAGGACAAATTTATTAGTTGAGGTACAGCCAGACGCAAGGCGTTCTCAATTTTTTTGAGTCGAGAACGTCTAGTTTTTTCAGGAGTGCGTGCCACCAGCTCGAGAAAATTCTTCCCGAATGGATCCTCTGCTAAGCCAGGTCCTTTGAACGCTTCTGGGTTCTTGAGAAGCTGCGGAACGAGATGCAGATAGCGAATAGAATCCAAAAAACGTGATATTTCGCGGAAATCCGAATTTGCGTTAATTTGTTCTAGGGACGTCTGTGTCAGACGATCTTCATCGAGTCGATCTGCTTCGTCGGGTCTATTTAGGATTTGTTGCTTGCCGCGCCACACTCGTTCGTGATGCAAAACCGGTTGTCTGTATCCACGGACTTGTTGCGTAAACGCAACCTCATAACGCCAAGTACCACTTTCCGAGCCATTCTTCAGTTCGACTGCTATCTCGACAGAAGGTTCCTTCCTCGCTGCCAAGCACCTTATCCTGGGAACGCCGCCCCGTTGGACGATAGCCTGCTGGAGACCGCCTCCTGGCTTCGCGATGTCCCTGAGAAATCGAATCGCATCAAGCAAATTTGACTTACCCGAGGCGTTCGGTCCGACAATGAACACTCGATCCGTCAGGTCGACTTCCATCGACCGAAAATTTCGCCAGTTTTTCAGGATCAGCCGGGAAATTATCATCGCGCGATGATTCTATCGTTTTTTCCGGGTACTTAGTGAACAACCTGTGGAACAACGCTCGCAATACCCGTCCCATTCTCCCTGGGGTGGCAGGGATGGGGCACCCGGAAAATCAACTGCAACGCCAAAATCGAAGAGAGATCCTTCGTCGCTGAAGGCGCTCCTCTGGATGACGGCCAAAAACGGTTCGGCGATTGGACCGGACGTATAGGAGAAGAGGATCGTCCAAACCCGCACCCTTTGCGAAAGGCGCAAAGAGTGCGGCACCCGGCTTCAGGGGCTAAAGCCCCTGCGTTAAGAGCGGGCTTTTACGGCGGGGATGAATCCCCGCCCTTCCGGCTCCCAAGGCGAGATTTTCTTTGTGAGCGAACTTGCTTGCACTTGGTGAAAAGCAGATCCCTCGCTGCGCTCGGGACGACAAGGTTTTTTATTTTTGCTGGAAATTATTCGCCGGGGGAGCAGGCGGGGGTGGCGAAGGTTAGGGTGATTTCTTCGGTGGGAGTGGATGTAGGAGCGGGGACCGTGGCGGCGGCGGTGGTGGCGGGTGCGTGGTGTTTGGTGCGCGCGTGGCGAGTTGCGGGTGCGGCGTCGGCGTTTGTTGTGGGGGTTGGATTCTGGGCATCGTTCGCGGCGTCGGAGGGGTTTTTCTCGGCGTCGGCGCTCGTGGTCGCAGCGTCAGCGGTCTCGTTATTTTTTGCGGCGTCCGTGTTGGGTTCGGCGGAATTGGATCGGCTCGCAGCGTCCTCAGTCGGCGCGTTTGCGCGCGCTTCGTCCGGGGTGGCTGCGGGTTCGGCGTTGGTGGCTGCGGGTTCGAGTGTTGCGCCGGGGATGGGATCTATTGTTACGGAGTCTGAGTCGATGCGGGCGGGGAGGGTGCAGGTTTTTCCGGCTTGGCGTTGGGTGGCGTGTTGGGGATCTAGATCTTCCCAGGCGGAGAAGGAATAGCGGGCGGATTGGAGGAGAGTGAATTGGTAGAGGCCTTCGCCGATTCTTTGGGCGGCGGGGTTGCCGCCTTGTTCGGCTTTGGCGCTGACGGTGACTTCGCCGAGCGGGCGGCCGTCTTTCCATTTCAATTGGACGCGAACTTTTCTGGTGGGGAAGCCGTTGCGAAGGTGGATGTTGACGTTGAGAAGCTGCTCGCCATCTTTGACGCGGATGATTCGGGTTTGGGATTTATGCGCGACACCGGGATAGAACGTGCGGTGAAACGGTGAATTGGGATCTTCGCGATCCAGGCGATTGAAAACGAGGATGTAGCGGCCGGGGCCGATGTGGTCGAATTCAAATTTTCCGCTGTCGCCTTGAAAGCCCCAGAGGCCGGGCTTGGAATTATCGTAGCGGTCGGCGCGATAAATTTCGACGGAGGCGAGTTGGAGCGGTTTGCCGTCGGGACCGAGAACGCTGCCGTGAATTTTTCCGGTGGGCAGGGCGCTGACGTTGTACTCGTAGCAGGCGCCGTTGGGAATTTTGAACGGAGGCAGACCGCCCTTCAAAGTTTTCTGGGTGAACTCGAAACGCGCGGGGAGATCGGCGGTGTATTGGTATTCGCCGGCGTGGACATCATAAAAGGAATAAACGCCGTCGCGACCGGTGCTGGTGGCGAAGCGGTCGTCTTTGGAGCGCAATTTTAATTTTATGTTGGGTAGAGGATCGTCGGGGTCGTCGGTGGGCGCGAGGAGCGGCGGATCGGCGCGGTGAAGCAGGCCGAAGACGGAGGCGACGCGGTCGTGATTGCGCATGGCGCGGAGTTGGGGGAGCAGGGCGCGGCCGTCAGAGGCGCGGCGAGTGCCGTTGCAGATGGTGGCGAAGAGGCGGCCTTCGGTTTCTTGTTGGGTGTAGACGATGTACTGATCGCCTTTTTTGAAATTGTAGCCGCAGTCGCCGTCGTCGCCGCCGGAGAAGACGTCGATGTCGGGGGAGTTGGGGCCGGCGAAGCGTTCGTCGATATGGAAATGATAGCGGGTGATGGGCGTGTTGCCCTGGGCGTCGGCGGGGTTGGTGGCGCTAGTTGCGTCGGGTGCGGCTGGAGGGTTGGCGGCGGGTTCGGCGGCGACGGCGGAAATGTCGGTGACGGTGCCGAGGAAGACGACGTCGTCGGATTGCAGGCCGGGGCAAGTGCCGGGGGCTTCTTTCGAGCAGGTGCAGGAATGGATGACGGAAGGAAGTGTGAGGAGAAGGACGAGAGTGAGCAGGGAGCGTTGAATCATCTTGCTTATCGTACATGGTGAGGGCGGGGTGAGGCGATTGGAAATCTGGGGTGACGTGAAAGAAATTTTCGATGTTTGAAAACGGAACAAGTGCGGATTTGCGATGGCGGAGGGTTGGGAGGTTGGACTTTACTGAAGGCTCGCGCGAAAAGGCTCGCGCGAAAGGAAATTGGACGAAAGGCGTTTTTTTCCCCGGCCCTTACGGTCCGGGCTAACATATGCCGCCCCTGCGGGGCTGGTTTGGCGACGGGGTGATGTTTTGTGGTGGCGCTTCGCGCTTGGGGCGTTTGTGGTGCGGGCGGCTTTGGAAAAGCGGCGGCAGAGCCGCCGCACTCCAAAATGGGCTGGGTGGGGATTCAGCTTAGGACGCTCCGCGACAGCGTTCTGCGCGGGCGGCGCGCGCTTCGCGCTCGGGGTTTGGTTCGCAGTTGCTGCGCGAGAGGATTTGGTGGGGCGCAAACTGATGCGGCGGAAATTCGGAGGGGTGGGGAGTGGTGCCGTTTTGATACAATTGCGGCCCTACGTTGGCGTTGGTGGTGGACAAAGGAGCTTTAGAGATGGGACATAAGAAGTGGATGGCGGTGGTCGCAATTTTGGGATTTTCGGTGGCCGCGCAGGCGCAACAGCAGCCGCAGACGCAGGCACAACAAAACCAGTCGATTTACCATGTGACTTTGGTGGGAAAGACGATCACCTCGGTGAGCTACCAGCACCGCAGCGGATCGACGATGATCGATTTTCGCGGGACGCCGTTGCTGCCTTTGGCCAAGGGCGCCGCGAAGGTGGATAGCAAGCAAGGCTCGATCGTGGTGAGCGCGAATTTCAAGAACTTGCAGCCGGCGCAGGTGTTCGGCAAAGAATATTTGACTTACGTGCTGTGGGCGATCACGCCGGAAGGGAAGCCGAGCAATCTGGGAGAAATCGTAATTAACGGGACGAAGAGCAGCCTGACGGCGACGACGAATTTGCAATCGTTCGGAATGATCGTGACGGCGGAGCCGTATTTCGCGGTGAACGTGCCGAGCGACGTGGTGGTGCTGGAAAACGTGCTGCGGGCGGACACGGTGGGAACGTCGGAGCAGGTTTCGGCGAATTACGAGCTGCTGAAGCGCGGGCAGTACACGTACGACATGTCGAAGATGCGCGAGCCGATCACCACGATCAATCCGAAGGTGCCGCTGGAATTGTATGAGGCGCGGAATGCGGTGGCGATCGCGCAGAGCGCGGGCGCGGATACGCTGGCACCGGATGCGTACCAGAAGTCGGTGTCGTCGTTGGCCAATGCGGAAAGTCTGATGAGCCGCAAGGCGAACAAGAAAGATGTGATCGCGGCGGCGCGCGACGCGGTGCAAACCGCGGCGGATGCGCGGCAGATTGCAGTGCAGCGCGCGGCGCAGAACGAACGCGACGCGGAACGCGCGGCGCAACAGGCCGCGACAGACGCGGCGCAGGCCAAGCAGCGCCAGGATGAAGCGGCTCGGCCAGCAGGCCGAAATGCAGAAGCTGCAGGCGGAACGCGACGCGGCGCAGCAGGCAGCGGCTCGCGCGCAGGCCGATGCGGCAGCGTTGCAGTCGGCAGCGGCAGCGAAGGCAGCTCAACAGCAAGCGATGGCGGCGCAGAACGCGGCGGCGAAAGCCGAAGCGGACAAGCAGGCTTTGCGCGCGGCGTTGCTCGATCAGTTCAACCGCATTCTGCCGACCACCGATACTCCGCGAGGTTTGCAGGTGAATATGGCGGACGTGTTGTTCGCGTTCGGCAAGTTTGATCTGCAGTCGCCGGCGCGCGAAGCGCTGGCGAAGTTTTCAGGAATCGTACTGGCGCATCCGGGATTGAACCTGGCGGTGGAAGGTTATACGGATAGCGTGGGCACGGAAGCGTTCAACCAGACGCTGTCGGAGCAGAGAGCGAACACGGTGCGAGCGTATTTGATTACGCAGGGGCTCGATCCGAATTCGATCACGGCGACCGGGTATGGACAATCGAATCCGGTGGCGGGAAATGACACGGCAGCGGGAAGGCAACAGAACCGGAGAGTGGAGATTATTATTTCCGGAGAAGTGATTGGGACGAAGATTGGGTCGGTTGCGCATCAGTAAGCGATAACGAAGGTTGAATGGTGTAGGGAGGGCCCGGCGATTCGCCGGGCCTTTTTTTTGTGCGCGCCCGGGCGCCGGGCAATCGGAGAGAGATCGCTGGTTGTGCAAGGCGCTTGTCGGCGGAGTCTGTCGCGGTGATTGTTGCGCCCAGAGGAGGCACACCCCACTGAAAGTGGGGTGCAGACAGGCTGAAAGCCTGTCCTACTCCTTTGTGAAAAGGCGGGTCACGCATATCATCGACGCTTCTTTATTTGTTTTTGTGGTTCGGGACAGGCGAGGCTCCTCGCGGAGGTTGTCATGATTTTTCATTCCTGTGGGCGATGGATTTGGGTGCGGTGTGCGTTTTTGCTGGCTCTGGCGGTGGTGCTGACGGCGGCGGTGGTTCCGGCGCAAAGCACGCCGCAAGTTTCATCGCAGAGCACGTCGCAGCCCACTACACAGAGTTCCTCGCAGCCGGCGTCGAACGCTGCTCCGCAGAATGCTTCGCCGCAGAATTCTGCAGGTGCGGTGGCGCAGAATGCGCCGCATGTAGTGCGGCGGCCGCGGATTGGATTGGTTTTGGAGGGGGGCGGGGCTTTGGGGTTGGCGCATATTGGGGTGATTCAGTGGTTTGAGGAGCATCACATTCCGGTGCGGTATGTGGCGGGGACGAGCATGGGGGCCTTGATCGGGAGTGTCTATGCGACTGGTCATTCTTCGGCGGACATTGAGGCGCTGACTTCAAAAATCAAATGGGATCAGGTGATTCGCGGAGCGACTCCGTACAAGGATTTGAGTTTCCGGAGAAAACAGGATGCGGAGGAGTATCCGAATTCGCTGGAATTCGGATTGAAGCACGGGATTCAGTTTCCGGAGGGATTTAATTCCGGGCAGCAGGTGGGTTTGATTCTGGATCAGATTGCGCTGCCGTATTCGGATGTGAAAAATTTTAACGATTTGCCGATTTCGTTTGGGTGCGTGGCCACGGATCTGGTTGCAGGGAAGCAGGTGGTTTTTCGGAATGGGTCGCTGGCGCTGGCGCTGCGGTCGACGATGTCGTTGCCGGGAATTTTTACTCCGGTGCGAGATGGGGACCGGATTTTCGCGGACGGGGCGCTGCTGGATAATTTGCCGGTGGACGTGGCGCAAGACATGGGCGCGGATTTGACGATCGCGGTGCATTTGCAGGTGAAGGCGCTGGATCCGAAGGATCCGCTTTCAACTTTTACGGTGCTGGGACGCTCGCTGAGCGTGGTGATTGCGGCGAACGAGCTGCGCAGCATGGAGCAGGCGGACGTACTGATCTCGGTGCCGCTGGAAGATTTCAGTTCGTTCGATTACGCGCGGGAAGACGAAATGATCAAGCTGGGCTACGCGGCGGCGGAGAAAAAAAGCGCGGTGCTTTCGGCGTTCAGTGTGGATGACGCGACCTGGCAGAACTATGTGGCGTTGCGCGATTCGCGGAAGCGGACGAAATTACCGGCGCCGCAATTCGTGCAGGTGCCGGGAGCTTCGGCGGACGTGACGGAACTGATTCAAGAAAGCCTGGCTTCGGTGATCGGCCAGCCGCTGGATGCGAAGACGCTGGACAAGCAGCTGGATGTTTTGACCGGGACGGGGCGATTCAGCAGCCTGGGCTACCAGATGGTGGAGAAGGACGGGCAGACGGGAATTTCGATCAACGCGGTGGAGAAAACGTACGCGCCGCCGGTGGTGCGTCCGCTGATTTCCCTGGATGGATCGGATTATGAGAATCCGCGATTCAGCATTGGGGCGCGGATTACGTTTTTCGATGTCGGCGCGTTTGGAAGGGAATTGCGCAACGATGTGATTCTGGGATCGGAATACGGAGTGCGGTCGGAATATTACGTGCCGTTCAAAAAGGGGAGCAGGTGGTTCGTGGCGCCGCGGCTATTTGCGGACAACGCGCCGTTCGACGCTTATCAGGAAGACAAACTGGTGGCGGAATACCGGAACAAGCAGATCGGCGGGGCGGTGGATTTTGGATATGAGTTTGGGCGCGACGCGGAATTGCGGGTCGGGTATCAACTGGAGGAGCAGCGGTTCACGCCGCGGATTGGGGATCCGAATCTGGTGCCGTCGATCCACGGACGAAGCGGATTCACGCGGGTGCTGTACACGCTGGACCGCGACGATGATGCGGTGATTCCGCGGAAAGGGTACGACTTCCAATTCGACGGGGAATGGCACGACGCGCAGCCGGGCTCGACCGAAGCGTTTCCTTCGCTGCAGGCGACGTTCGATTATTACGCGCGGCTGAATGCGCCGTCGTCACTGTTCTTTACGGCGGCGGCCGGAACGACGCTGGGATATGAGGGAGTGGGGATTCCGGTGTTTTCGCTGGGCGGGTCGCAGCGCATGCAGGCTTACGGAACCAACGAGTTGCTGACCAACCAGTATTACTATTTCCGGGCGGGATATTTGCGGGAATTGTTTCCGTTGCCGACGCTGCTGGGCGACAAATTATATTTCATCACGAATTTTGAAATTTCGAAGCCGTTCCAGGTTTCGTCGACGGAAAATTTGCCTTTGTCTTCGCGGCTGCCGCGGGATGGCTCGGCGGGAATCGTGGCGAATACGATTTTTGGTCCGATACTGGTTGCAGGAAGCGTAGGAGACGCGGATCATCACCGGTTTTTCTTCCGAATCGGACGGCTGTTTTAGTTCGGGCTAATTTCGGCACAGCGGGCGAACGTCAGCGGCTGAACGGACTATTTTTCTGCCAGAGGCGGAAACCGCCGACGAAAGCATTTTCGTTGGTGCCGAGGCGCGCGCCGGGCGGAAGAGTTTTGAGTTTTTTGGCGTTGCCGCCGCCGATGACGACGTAATCGGCTTCGAGCGCGGCTTTGAGCAGGGCGGTGATTTTGAAAACTTCGCGGCGCCATTTTTTCTTGCCGTATTTTTCGAGGCCGCGGATGCCGAGATAATCCTCGTAGGTTTTTCCCTTCTTGTAGAGCAGGTGCGCGAGTTCCATGGGTTCGAGAGTGCCGTCGGTGATCATGGCGGAGCCGAGCCCGGTGCCGAGACCGAGGAAAAGCATCTTGCCGCCCTTGTAGCTGCCGATGGCTTGCATGGCGGCGTCGTTGACGACTTTCACCGGGTAGCCGAAGGCTTTTTGGAAGTTGATGCCCATCCAGCCGCCGCCGAGATTGTGGGGTTCGCGGAGGGGGTGGCTATTAATGATGGGGCCGGGATAGCCGATGGAGATGACGTCGAACTTCCAGCCGCGGACGGCGCGTTTGACGTCAGCGACCATGGTGCGGGCGGACATACGCGGGCCGGAGACGAATTTTGTGGGAGTCTTTTGGCCGGTCATGAGGAGCTTGACGTGGGTGCCGCCGACGTCGATGGCCAGGATTTTGGGGTCGGTCGGTAAGGGCTTGGACGGCATGGGTGCTTCCTCCTGGGGACAAGGGACGTTATATCGGGGTTGTGGCGGGAGTCAAACGGGGAAATTGCGAGTTGATGGGGACGGCAAAGACTCTCTTCGTCGTGGTGGCCTGGGCGCGGGAGCATGGATGAGATTCTTCGTCGCGAAAGGCGCTCCTCAGAATGACGGCGGGTTTTTGGCGGCGTGTAAATTGCGGCGGGCGTCGCAAAAAACGCTCCTCTGGATGACGGCCAAGTACGGTTTGGGTGAAGGGACTGCACGGCTAGGAGAAGAGGATCGTTAAGTCGCGATGGTTGGCCCGGCGCGGCGGAGAGTAGGACTACGGAAGAA
Source organism: uncultured Acidobacteriota bacterium (assembly GCA_963711325.1). Taxonomy (GTDB): domain Bacteria; phylum Acidobacteriota; class Terriglobia; order Acidiferrales; family UBA7541; genus Palsa-295. The sequence continues at coordinate 896,748 of CAVQDR010000004.1, forward strand.
AGTGTTTTGAATCCGTAGAGATACGGACGTACAATCGCGGCAGAAATACGGTATTTCTATCCCGGCGACATTCCCGAGAGCGGTTCATCTGAGGCGCAAATCCGTGTGGCGATTGAGAGCGGGTGATGCGGCTTGGGCTTAGGTGCCAAATCTGAAGAATTTCACGGGCCATTTTGAATGGTACATAGGGATGAAGAACGAATCGCACACGGAGGATGGTCAATGAATAGGGTTCGGCATAAGGGATTGTTTTTTGCGATGGTGGCGGTGCTGGTTGGATTGTTCCTGTATACGCCGCGGGTGAAGGCGCAGGACGCGTCGACGGATTCGACGGCGGACAGCGCGACCAAGACGGCTAAGAAGAAGACGAAGAAGGCGGCAGCGGATTCGACGGCGGCGACTACGGCTGCGGCGGATTCGACGGCCGCGACGACTAAGAAGAAGACGAAGAAGGCGGCAGCGGATTCGACGGCGGCGACTACGGCTGCGGCGGATTCGACGGCCGCGACGACCAAGAAGAAGACGAAGAAGGCGGCAGCGGATTCGACGGCGGCGACTACGGATGCGGCGGATTCGACGGCCGCAACGACTAAGAAGAAGACGAAGAAGGCTGCTGCGGATGCAGATGCAGCGGCAACGCCTGCGGCTGCGGATTCGGCAGCATCTACGACGAAGTCGAAGTCCAAGAAGGCGGCAGCGGATTCGACGACCGCGGCAGCGGCTCCGGCGGCGGATACTACGGCGGCGACGAAGAAGACGCGGTCGAAGAAGGCGGCAGCGGATTCAACGGCGGCACCGGCGACTTCTACGGCGGCGGCTCCTGCGGCAGCTCCGGCACCGGCGACAAAAACGGCGGCAGCACCTGCGCCGGCGGCGAAGACGACTGCGGCAGCGGCTCCGGCTCCTGCAGCAGCTCCAGCTGCGACGCCGGCAAAAACGGCGAAGACGACTGCTGGGACTACCACTCCGCCGCCTGCGGGTAGTGGCATGGTTTGGGTAAATACGGATTCGGGCGTTTACCACAAGGAAGGGACGCGGTATTACGGGAAGACGAAGAACGGGAAGTATATGTCGGTGGCTGATGCGGATAAGGCGGGGTATCACGGGGCTAAGAACGATCAGTAGGTAGCGATTGGTCGGTTAGGAAATTTGCGCCGGGCCGGAAGATGTTTTTTCCGGTCCGGCGTTTTTTTTTGGGTGTGCGTTGACGAAAGGCAAAGGCGGGGAGGCTTGCGCGTGGGCGCGGTGCTTGAAGTTGACGCAAGGCTCGCGCGAGAAGGCCGCGCGAGCGGTGGCGCTTCGCGCGGTCTTTTTTTATGTCGGAGCTGAAGCTCCGACCCCCTGAAAGGCGGCGCGGCATTTTGAGGTGGGAGCAAGAAGTGGGGATCGAAGAGAGATCCCTCGTCGGCGCAAAGGGCGCGCCTCTGTCGGGATGACAGCGAAAAGCTAGAAGGCAAAGGCAACGGCAACAGCGACGGCAACGGCAACGGCGTTTGAAGCAGGTCCCTCCCGCCTTCGCGATGATTCTGCTTCGGCGTGGCGAAGCGCTGCGCTCGGGATGACAACACTTTTTGTGAGTTACGGAATACTTGCTTCAGCGGCTGAAGCCGCTGATGAAGGATGCTCTTCCGGCACGGCTGAAGCCGTGCCCTGACGAAACACAACGTCAAAGGCTCCTACCCTTCCAGAGACGGGAAGGATGGGCCAGGCCACCCGCATGGATCAGCGTTTCTATTTGTGATGCTTCGCTGGGTGATTGGCACAACGAATGCGAGGGGATGAGGAGGGCTGTTATGATTTGGCTATGATTCGAGTGGAGTGTCGGGGAGTTTTGTTTGATTTGGATGGCGTTTTGATTGATTCGAACCCGGCGGTGGACCGGGTGTGGCAGGGTTGGGCGGCGGAGCATGGGTTCGAGGCGGCGGAGGTGATTCGGAGGGCGCACGGACGGCCGAGCCGGACGACGGTGCGGGAGTATTTGCCGGAAGCTTCTGAAGCGTCGGTTGAGGCGGAGCATCAAAAACTGGTGAAGGCCGAAGTTGCGGATGTGGGGGGGATTGTGCCGCTGCCGGGAGTGATGAACTTGCTGCATTCATTGCCGCGGGAGCGGTGGGCGATTGTGACTTCGGGGACTTATGAGTTGGCGACGACGAGAATTCGGGCGGCGGGGATTCCTTGGCCGAAGAATTTGGTGACGGCTAGCGATATCAAGAAAGGGAAGCCTGATCCGGAACCTTATTTGAAGGGCGCGGCGCTTTTGGGATTTGCGGCGACGGAATGCGTGGTGATGGAAGACGCCGACCCGGGGATTCTGGCGGGGAAGGTGGCGGGCGCGCGAGTGATTGGAGTGCGGACGCCGACGGTGCCGGATGCGGAATTGATTGCGGCGGGTGCGGATTGGATGGTGGATAACCTGGCGGACGTGACGGCGGAGCAGGATCCGTCAACGCGGTCGTTGGCGCTGCTGGTCAGAACGCGATGAAGCGCGGGCCACGAGACGCGCAGGGTAAGCTGCCGCCGGGGCCGCGCGGAAATATTTTGCTGGGAAGCGCGGTGGATCTGGGCCGCAGCTCGATGAAATTTTTGACGAAGTGTGCGCGGGAATATGGCGACATTGTTTATCTGCGATTTTTCAATATTCCGATTTGCCTGCTGACCCATCCGAACGACATTGAATATGTGCTGGTGAAGAATCAGGCGAATTTCGTGAAGTCGCGGGATTACCGCGCGTTGAAATCGGTGTTGGGAAATGGATTGCTGACGAATGAAGGTGCTTCTTGGCAGAAGCAGCGGAAACTGGTGCAGCCGGCTTTTCGTCACGAGAATACCGCGCGTTATGGCGACGTGATGGTCGAGGCCACGACCAAGATGCTGGATACGTGGAAGGACGGCGAGACGCGGGATTTGCACCAGCAGATGATGGCGGTGACGCTGGACATTGTGGCGCAGTCGCTGTTTGGTTCGGACGTTTCAGGCCATTCGGGCGGAGTGGAGCAGGCGCTGGCGGTTTTGATGAACCAGTTTGAGGGGATGGCCGGGCTGGCGTTTTTGCTCCCGGAAAAAATGCCGCTGCCGAGCACGATGAAATTCAAGAGGTCGGTGAAGCAACTGGACAAGATTATTTATTCGATCATTCACGAGCGGCGGAAGGCGCGGAAGCCTTCGACCGATCTGCTGGAGATGCTCTTGCTGTCGCAGGACAGTGAAGGCGGGCACATGGATGACGAGCAATTGCGCGATGAGGTGATGACTTTATTTTTGGCGGGGCATGAGACTACGGCGAATGCTTTGTCTTGGACGTGGTATCTGTTGGCGCAGCATCCGGAGATTGAGGAGCGGTTGTATGAGGAATTGGCGAGCGTGTTAGACGGGCGTTTGCCGACGGCGCGGGATGTGTCGCGATTGCCGTACACGGAAATGGTGGTGAAGGAATCGATGCGTTTGTACCCTCCGGCGTGGGCGGTGGGTAGGCAGGCGGTGAAGAAATTCGAGATGGGCGGTTATACGTTTCCAGCGGGGACGAACATTGCGATTTTGCAGTGGAGCACGCAGCGGGATGCGCGATTTTTTCCGGAGCCGGAGAAATTTGAGCCGGAGCGCTGGAGTGCGGAGGCGATGGCGCGAAACCCCTTGCCACGATTTGCTTATTTTCCTTTTGGCGGAGGGCCGCGGGTTTGTGTGGGGGCGGGGTTTGCGATGATGGAGGCGATTCTGCTTTTGGCTACGATGGCGCAGAGGTACCGGATGAGTTTGGTGGCGGGTAGGAAGGTGAAGATGTTGCCGTCGGTGACTTTGCGGCCGAAGAATGGGATACGGATGATTTTGCATGAGAGAAGGGGGGAGACGCCGGTTCGGCCCGCGGCGGATTGAGCGGGGCGGTGCGCGCGAAAGGCTAAGGCTCAACACAGAGGACACAGAGAACGGCAAAGGACGAGAACACGGAGAATTTGTGGAGCGGCGCGAGGACCGGGAATCGTGGAGATCGGCGGCCAAAGGCGGATTGGGTGGGGTGATGAGCAAAAAACCGGGGCGCTTCGCGCGAGCGATTGTGCTTGGACTTGACGAAGGCTCGCGCGAGAAGGCCGCGCGAGCGGTAGGGCGACGAAAGGCATTTTTTTTCCCGGCCCTTACGGACCGGGCTAACCTATGCCGCCCCTCCGGGGCTGGCACTTTGTAGACGGATCGCGTTGTAGGCGGGTGGAAGTCTAAACCCGCACCCTTTGCTTGAGGCAACGGCGCAAAGAGTGCGGCACCCGGAAAGGCGACGGCGACTGCAACTTCAACGGCAAATTCAAATGGCCCAGCTAAAGGTGGCCGCTACGTAAAACTTGGTTGTGGGCCGCGATTTTTTCGCGGCCCCTTTTTTTTGTGTGCTGCTAGAGGGAGCGGAGGAAGTTTAGGAGGTCTTGTTGTTGTTGGGGGGAGAGGTGGTTGAAGAGGGTGATTACGCGATTGGCTTCGGAGCCTTGGCTGGAGTGTTGTTGGATGGCGTTGACCAGGCCGCCATTCGATGGCGTGGAACGGCCATCGTGGAGGAAGAAGATGCGTTGGCCTACGCCCCAGAGGGGGGCGGTGCGGAATTCGTCGCCGGCGGCGGAGCCTTGGGAGACGTTGTCGGCCAGGCCCTGGCCCATGTGGTGAACGAGGAGATCGGAATAGAGAGCTGCGGGTTGATTGCTGAGAGCGGGCGTGAATGCGGAGTTGGCAGTTTGCAGCGACGAGGTGTGGCACATGACGCAGCCGACGGCGGCGAAGATGACTTTGCCATTGGCCAGCGATTGCGGCGAAGGATTATTGGGAATGCCGGTGGCCGAGGGCGCGGGCGGCGCGAGGAAGCGGGAGAACATGGCGAAGGCGACTACGTCACTGGTGATTTGCGAGCCGGAGAAATCGAAATTGGTTTGGTCTTCGGGAGTGGGATTGTAGAGGCACGCGGCGGGAGGATTGCCGCGTTTGGTTTGGAACAGTTCGTTGGTGACGCCCATCTCGACGTTGTAGGCTTCGCCGGCGAAAATCTCGAGAGATTTATTTTGGGCTTTCCAGCCGAAGCGGGTGATGGAGCCGTCGTTGCCGCTGAGATTGGGATGGCCGGAGATTCCGAGGGCGGATTTGGCGGCGGGGTTCGCGGCCATGTTGGCGAGGATGGTGGCGTCGGCGATGTTTTCGATGAGTCCGGCGCCGAAAGTGGGAGTGGGGATGCGGAAGATCAAATTATTCTGGCGCGCCATGGAATCATAATTTGGTTGGGACATGACGCAGCCGGAGGCGTCGGAACGGCCGGCGATGGTGAAGATGTCGTGGACGCCGCCGTCGGCGATTTGCGTGTTGACCGAGCCGTTGGAATTTACGGCGTAGGGGAAGCGGGCTTCGCGGACCGGTCCATCGGCGGTGACGAAGGATGGAATCTGGTTTCCGGCGCCGGAATCGTAGCCGACAGTGACTTGCGGATTCTGGCCGAGGAAAGGATACGCGGTCGCGCTGGGGCTGGTGCCGCCGACCGAAGGTTGGGCGTGACAACTGGCGCAACTGTTGGAATTGTAGCCGGGGCCGAGGCCTTTGCCGGGTTCGCCGGCGATGGAGCCGCTGACGGAATCGATCTGCTGGAAGCGGGCTAGGCCGTCCTGGAAGAATTGGAGCTGCGAAGGAGTGAGCGAGGCTAGGGGTTGGCCGGAATTGACGGCGCCGGCGCGGGGGCCGGGATCTTTGGCGGAGGAAGATTTGGACGGGGCGGAGCTGGTGTCCTCGCGATTTTGGGCGGTGACGGCGGAGGCGAGGAGCAGAAGGGCTAGCGCGGCAGCTGGCAGAAAAGCGAAATGGCGGGCACGATGCATTTTGATGCCTCCTTCGGACACACGTGTAGCGTTTGAGAATATTGGCGGGCTTGAGCAGACTTCCTGCTTGAGTTCGGTGAGTTATGAGGCGGGGGAAATAACTCGTCGATAGAACGTTAAGTTTTTCTGCGGTGGATCGGAACTTCTGGTACGTCTGATGGGCGCGAGATTAATGCACGGTTAAAAAGGGCGCAAGCTGGCAACGGTACAGTTTTGGTACAGCGAACAAATGTTGGTCGAGGGTGCGGGCGGGTGCGTCGCGCGGGGGTGGACTTGCTTGGTGTTGAGGGCCGGGCAAGAAGGAGATCCTTCGTCGCGAAAGGCGCTCCTCTGGATGACGGCCAAAAGCGGCTTGGGAGTTTTGCTGACGGCTAGGAGAAGAGGATGGTCTAAACCCGCACCCTTTGCGTGAGACAACGGCGCAAAAAGTGCGGCACCCGGAAAGGCAACGGAGGAAGAAGGTTCGCGCTTACGTTTGTGGGTGCGGGGCGTCCAAGCGGCCAACGGTGGATCCGACATTCAGGAGAAAATTCATGAGAGTGATGCGGGGCTTCGGGGCGATTTTGTGTTGGAGTTTTATTTGGGTGGCTGCGACGCAGGGGCAGAGCGCTGGCGCGGCGGGCAAGGCGGATGCGAAGGCGATGATTGGGCCGGCGCCGGAATTATTTTCGCCGGGGGTGATTTCGGGGCCGGCGAACGACGGGTCGCCGACTTTTTCGCCGGACGGGAAGAGTTTGTATTTCACGCGGAGTACGGCGGCTTGGGGAGTGATTCTGGAATCGCGCTTGAGCGGAGAGAAATGGTCGGAGCCGGAGGTGGCTTCGTTTTCGGGGGAGTGGAAGGATTCATCGCCGGGGATGGCGCCGGATGGATCATTTTTAGTTTTTGTTTCGCTGCGGCCGGAGAAGATGTCTGGGCCTGGAGAGAAAATTACTTCGGTGCGGGCGAATTTGTATCGGGCGAAGCGAGCGGGCCTAGGGTGGAGCGAGGCGGAGCGGGTGCCGGATACGGTGAACATTGGAAATTCGATCTGGAAGCCGAGCGTCGCGGAGGATGGAACGATTTATTTTGTAGCGATCGATGATAAGGGCGCGAAGCGGTTGTACCGTTCGCTGATGAAGGATGGGGCGTATCAGCAGGCGGAGCCGCTTTCGTTCAGCGACGGGACTACGGCGGATGTGGATCCGGAAATTGCTCCGGACGGATCGTTTTTGGTTTTCTGCAGCTCGGGACGCGTGAAGGACGACCCGCGGGATCATTTATATATCGTGCGGAAGGAAGGCGCGGGGTGGGGGCCGGTGACGGCGATGCGCTATGCGGGAGACGGAGCTAGCACGGACGATGAGCCGCATTTGGGCGGAGCAGATCGGAGGACGGTTTATTTCAGCAGCGACCGGGCGGTGCCGGTGAGTTTTCCACGGACGCATGCGCAGGCGGTGGAAGATTTGAAGCGGTTGGAACTGTGGGATAACAGCAATTCGAATGTCTGGTTCATGAGCGTGAAGCCATGGATTGGGGGGAAGTGAGGCGGAACGGGAAGTAACTTGGCGGCAGAAAAATCGGGTTCAGAGTCACCCCCATACTCCTACTGAGAAGAGCAGGATGGGTTTACCCGCAAAGGTAACGGTGGAAGGCGACCGTCGTATTGTCTCCCATTCGGCTTGAATTTCCGATTTCCCCGTAGTAACGTCCGGCGCACTTACGTTGTAAGGCAACTTCTCTAGGGATTTATCTCGAGGAATTCCGGCAGTCGCTGGCTCCATCCTTCCGTAAGGTACACCGGCCCCGTAGCAACGATCGCCTCCGGCGCATTTCTTAAGACATTTTGCCGAGGCACGACGAGGGTGTCATGAAGAAGAACGCGGGGATATTCACGGCCGTGGCCGTGGTGCTGGCATTTCTGGGACTTTCGAGTCTACCGAAGAGTTCCCCGAGCGGATCGGCTTCGAGCGCGGCGGCCGATAAACCCAAGACAAGTCCCAAGCCAAAAGCACCGGTGAGCGGAAAACCCTCGGACGGGTGTGAAGAAATCCTGAGCCGGCTGCGTCCGCTGGTGGATGGGAACGTTTTGGGCACGGATAGCGTGGCGGATCTGGGTTGGACGCTTCCGGAATCCTGCTATGAGGCTGCTCCCAACGCGGTCGAACGCAAAGAAGATCGAGCGATGGAATACTTGATCGCGACGGTGCCGAATCCGATCTCAACCCACCTGCCGTTGTCATTCGACCGAATCGTGGAAATCATTCAACAGGCGGCGCAGGACAACGGCTACGAATACGAATCATCGTGGCTGCCGTGGAACGAAGCGAAGGAATACTCGGGTTTGTCCGACGAGCTGACGGAGGAAGGCCTGCAGGACGAACAGGAAAAACAGCCCGGGGTGCTGGTATTTCGCAATCCGTATGGAAGAGTTCCCGCCGCCGGGGGCGAAGGCGGTCTGGTGGTGTTCCTGGTATCCGAGCTGCCGACCGGAGGAATTCAGCAACAGGAATTCGCGAATGCCATGGCCTGGATGCGGCAGCTCGGAGGCCTGAGCCGCAACCCGGAAATCAAAATACTGGGGCCGAATTTTTCGGGGTCACTGGTTTCACTCTACCGGTCGATGCAATTCGGCCGGGAGGAATTCGTCCTGGGCCAACCGAAGTTCACGGTCTTCAGCGGAAGCGTTACTTCCACCGCGAGCAACACGTGGTTCAAAGAAATGATCGCCAACTTTCCCGGAGGGACGTTTCGAACGGCGATGGAGGGAGATTCGACGCAGATCGAGCGATTTTGCAGCTACGTGCACTCGCAAGGGTATCCCACGGACCGGATCGCCATTCTTTCGGAAGACGAAACGGCTTTTGGCGGGGCGAATCCGGGGACCGATCAGAAAACCGATTCGAAGACCGCGGCGAGGACCGACCGGTCCGACTGCCTGCAGTCGTCGACGAAACTTTATTATCCGCGCGACATTGCGACCTTGCGATCGGCGTATGAAGCGCAGTCGATTTTTAGTTCAACGAACCAGGGAGCGAGCAACAACACCGCAACGACGACGCTGCGCGGAGACTTGAGCGAGCCGGCCAACAGCAAACACGATACGGTACGGAGCTACGGCGGGCAGTTGACACCGCTGGCGCAGGAGTCGGTGCTGCTGGATATCACGGACGTGCTGCAGGAAAGAAAAGCGCAGTTTGTGGTGGTGCGAAGCACCAACTCGCTGGACCAGATATTTCTGGCGCGATTTTTGCGGCAGACGGTGCCGGAAATCCGGATTGTGCTGGGCGGCGCTGATTTGCTCTTTCGGCGAGGAGAAGAAGGATCATCGTTGCGGGGCGTGATGATTTTGTCAACGTATCCGTTATTGACGTGGCAGCAGGACTGGACCTCTACGCGATATCCGAAATTGAAGTGGTGGCAGAAGGTGATTCCGCCGGCGCAGACGGGCGGCGGTGGGAATTATCGCATCTTCGGGGAAGACAACGCGCAGGGCATCTACATCGCGGGCCGCGAGTTAATTCTGGATCAGAGCGTGCTGGCGGGGCGCAATCCGCTCCTGGCTGCGGGTTATGCGCCGCCGGCGTGGGCGCGATCGCCGAAAGATTTGGATGAGGATCAGCGGCCGGCGACGTGGCTGACGGTGATCGGGCATCGGCAATTCTGGCCGGTGGCAGTGCTGAATCGTTACACGCTGTCGGAGTGCCTGAGGAATTGTGGGGCGACCGCGAGTTCCGAAGAATCGCTGCTGCCCCTGGCTTCGAAATTCGAACATTTGAAATTCGATATTTCGGGCGACGCTCGGCCGCTCGGGCATTTGCCGATCGAATTCGGAGTGCTGGTGGCGCTGTGCCTGAGCTGGAGCGTGGTGCACCTGCTGTGGTGCATGCGCGGATCGATTTCGCCAGCGCCACGACTCTTCCGGCTGGCGTATTTCGCTCCCATTCCGCGGAGCCAGCAGGCGGTGCTGATTGGCTTGGGAACCACGGTGGTGGCGAGCGTGGCGGTGATTGTGGCCAGCGCTTCGGGATTGCTGCGTTGGGCGCTGGGGAACTGGAACCTGATCATGGCCGCGTGCCTGCTTTTGGCATTTGCGATTGCGCTTTTGGGCAGCTGGTGCAATTTCAGACTGCCGGCAATGATCGACCGCGAATTCGACGCCGCGGACATGCGGAAATGGCGGAGGATTTCCACGATCGGCAGCCGCGTTTTCCTGGTGGTGCTGATCCTGATTGAACTGGCGCTGCTGGGCGGACTGTGCAAGGCCAATATGATTCCGGCGTTTTGGCGCAGCGTGCATCTCTCGAGCGGTGTATCGCCGTTGCTGCCGCAACTGTTTCTGCTGGCCGGGATGTACTGCTGGTTCTGGTTTGCGCTGCGCGGGCTATCGCTTTTTGGCGATGATCGAGCCGTACTGCCTTTCGCCAAAGATTTGAAACTCGCGGATGGCACGAAAGTGCTGCCCATGTTCAGCCGCGAGGAGGCGGGCGAGCCTACCGAGAAAGAGGCGATGCCGCTGGGGCCAAATTACCGCCGGTATTTTATTCTGATTTTGCCGACGGTTGCTCTGGCTTGCACGCTGGCGTTGAGGGAACAGCCCTGGTTGCGGACGTTCGGCGAGCGGGCATTCGGGCTGCTGATATTTTTTTGGATCATCGCGCACATCAGTCTGATTTTGACGGATACGGCGCAATGCTGGGCGACGTGGAGGCGACTACGCATTTTGCTGAACCATATCGATCTGCTGGCTTTGCGGCGGACGCTGAATGCGCTGCAGGGGATGAGCTGGAGTTCGGTGTGGGCCATGAGCGGCGACGTGTTGGGGGAGCGTTACTGTTTGATATCGCGGCAACTGGAGGCGCTGCGGCACCTGCGAAATCAAATGAACAAGTGGACGCCGATCGAAGTGAGCGAGTCGAAAGCGAAAGCCGAATTGGGCAAGAGGATCGACGGATTCTTGATGCCCGAACCGAGCGATCCAGCAAACGGCGGCAGCAATGCGAAACTTGGAAAGTTTGTGACCTGGTACGAGAATAGTTTGAATGACCAGCCCGTTGACACGGTCGAGCCGCTGAGCGCGGTGCAGGAAGAGATGGCGTCGATTGCGGGGCTGGTGATGGGAACGGTGTTGCTGCCGGCGTGGCGGCGGGAAACGCAATCGCTGATCATCGACCGGACGCCCAAACCGAAGAACGAAACGGAGGGGACGCGGCCGCCGGGAATTTATCCGGAGATGCCGGGGCACGTGCTGGCGGGTGAGGAATTCTTTGTTTTGCCGTATTTGGGATTTATCCGAAATATTCTGGCGCGGATACGGACGGTTATTTGGGGGAGTCTTTGTCTATTCGTGGCGACTACCTTGGCGATGTCGAGTTACCCGTTTGATCCGCTGCCGGTGCTGGGGGGAATATTTCTGGCGGTGTTCGTGATTACGGGGACGACGGTGGTGATGATTTATGCGGCGATGCATCGGGATGCGACTTTGAGTTATGTGACGGATACGAGTCCGGGAGAATTGGGCGGGGAATTCTGGAAGCAGGTGCTGACGTTTGGGGTGGGGCCGTTGATTGGGTTGCTGACCACCTTGTTTCCTTCGATTACGGATTTTGTGGTTTCATGGCTGCAGCCTAGCGCGCAGGTTATTAAGTAGGAATTCGAGGTCGTCTTACAACCTGGGTGGCTGAAAATTGGTTCAGAATGGTTCTTCTGCGGCGGCCTTGGAGGACGAGCGCGAGCCGCTGGGTTGGAGGTATAATAGATTTTTATCCTATGGAGTGCTTTGACTTATGGCGACGGTGACTACGCATACGAAGGCTGGGAAGAGTGTTGCGGCTCGGCCGCGGCAGAATGGGGAACCGCTGAGCAAGAACGAGCATTTGTTGCGATGGGTGGCGAAGATTGCGGAATTGACGCAGCCGGATTCGATTCATTGGGTGGACGGGTCGCAGGCGGAGAATGACGCGCTGTGCGCGGAGATGGTGGAGTCCGGCACGTTTATCAAATTGAATCAGCAACTGTGGCCGGGATGTTTTTACGCGCGTTCGGATGCTTCGGACGTGGCGCGAGTGGAGGATCGGACATTTATATGTTCGCTGTCGAAGGACAGCGCGGGGCCGACGAATAATTGGATGAACCCGCTGGAAATGCGGCGGAAATTGCGGCCGCTGTTTCACGGCGCGATGCGCGGGCGGACGATGTATGTCTTGCCGTTCAGCATGGGTCCGGTGGGCGGGCCGCTTTCGCGAGTGGGCGTGCAGCTGACCGATTCGCCTTATGTCGTGGTGAACATGCGGATCATGGCGCGGATCGGGCTGACGGTATTTCAGGAAATCGACAAGGGGCCGGACGTGCGGGTGGTTCCGTGCGTGCATTCAGTGGGCGCGCCGCTCGCTCCGGGGCAGAAGGATGTGCCGTGGCCGTGCAACAAAGAAAAGTACATCGTGCATTTTCCCGAGACGCGGGAAATCTGGTCGTACGGATCTGGTTACGGCGGGAATGCGCTGCTGGGGAAGAAGTGTTTTGCGCTGCGGATTGCTTCGAATATCGCGCGGGACGAAGGCTGGATGGCCGAGCACATGCTGATTATCGGCGTGGAAGATCCCAAGGGCGAGAAGACGTACGTGGCCGCGGCGTTTCCCAGCGCTTGCGGGAAAACAAATTTTTCGATGCTGGTGCCTCCGGCGGGATTTGAAGGTTGGAAGGTGTGGACGGTGGGCGACGACATCGCCTGGATTACGCCGGACGAGAAGGGCCAGCTGCGGGCAATCAATCCGGAGGCGGGATTTTTTGGGGTGGCGCCGGGAACATCAGTAAAGACGAATCCGAATGCGATGGCGACGCTGGCGCGGAATACGATTTTCACGAACGTGGCGCTGACGCCGGAAGGCGGAGTGTGGTGGGAAGGCATGACCGACGAGCCACCGGCGCAGTGCACTGACTGGCAAGGCAAGCCGTGGACTCCGGCGATTGGGAAAGAGACGGGGGCGAAGGCGGCGCATCCGAACGCGCGATTTACGGCGCCGGCATCACAGTGCCCGACGATCGATCCGGCGTGGGAGGATCCACACGGCGTGCCGCTGAGCGCGATTATTTTCGGAGGCCGGCGAGCTTCGACGATTCCGCTGGTGTATCAGACATTCAATTGGAGCGCGGGAGTGTACGCGGGCGCGACGATGGGTTCGGAAATGACGGCGGCCGCGGCGGGGACGATCGGGAAAGTGCGGCGGGACCCGATGGCCATGCTGCCTTTCTGTGGCTACAACATGGGAGATTATTTCCGGCACTGGATCAAGATGCAGCGGACGTTAAAGACTACGCCGCGCATTTTTCACGTGAATTGGTTCCGCAAAGACGCGGAGGGGAATTTTATGTGGCCGGGCTTCCGCGAAAATATGCGGGTGCTGAAGTGGATCGTCGATCGGGCGCACGGACGGGCATTGAGTCACGAGACGCCGATTGGCTGGATGCCTTGTTATGAGGACATCGAGTGGAAGGGAATTCAATTTTCCAAGGAAAAGTTTGACGAGTTGCAGGCGTTTGATGCGAAGGCCTGGCGGCAGGAAGTGATCGATCATGAGGAATTATTTATCGATCTGCATAGCCATTTGCCATCGGAATTGATTTACGAACGGGAATTGCTGATTTGCAGGATCTAGAATTACCGCGCCGGAGCCGGGACAACTTCGTTTTTTTTGTGCGCGTTTCATCCGACGAAAGAAAATGAGGTGCTTCAGAATGCATATTTACATCACCCGATTAGGGTGATTCAGCCGTTTCCGAAGTAAATCCGAATCGAATTGGTGTGCGAGTTTAAGGACTGGTGCGGACGAAGGCCTTTAGCGTGGCGCATTCGGTGCCGTTGGCATGGCCGGAGGGCCGGATGGTGTATTTGCCGGCGGCCGCGGGGACGATGAAAGTTTCGGCGTAGTGGACCACGAAGGGCTCGAATTTATTTTCGGGGCTTTCGACGGTGGCTTCTTCGCCTTGGACTAGATTGAGAACGTTCACCGTGCCGTTGGTGTCGTGAGGAACCTTGCCGGTGAACCAATGGCGGCGGGTTTCGATGAATTCGAGTTCGTGCAGGCCGGTGCGTTCTTCACGCCAGCCGTCGCCCGATGCGATGGGCCCAACGCGATTGACGAGATTTTTTTTGGCCCAGCCGGTGCGGCGATCCCACTGAATATTCGCAAGGCCGTGATCGAGATGGATCGGCCGCGGTTGTCCGTTTAATCCCATTCGTCCCCAATCCCATAATTTGAAAGTGAAGATGTACGGGGTGGCGCTGATCTCGAGGACCATGCCGTCCTGACCGGAGCAATGCACGGTGCCGGCCGGAATTAAAAAATGATCGTGTTTGGCGGCGGGGAAACGATTGACGAAGCGCTCGGCGTCGAACGGAATTTTACCGGCTTGTGCTTCGTGGAGTTGCGCGGCCATCGCTTTCGGATCGGCGTCTTCGCGCAGGCCGAGGTAGACGGTGGCGTCGGGGCCGGCGTCGAGCATGTAGTAGCTTTCGTCCTGGGTGTAGTCCATGCCGAAGGCGCGCTGAATGTATTCGGTAAGTGGATGGACCTGCAGGGAGAGATTGCCGCCGCCCATGGTGTCGAGAAAGTCGAAGCGAATGGGAAATTCCGCGCCGAAGCGATCGTGGACGTCATCGCCGAGAAGTTCGCGGGGATGCGCGAAGACGAGATCGATGGAAGGGATCTCGACGCGTTCGTTGCCAAAGCCGAGGAGAAGGCTGTTTTCTTCCGGGACGCAATCGAAGCACCAGGCGTGATTGGGCTGGTCCTTCGGGAGGTCGCAGACTTCTTCCATCCAGTGGCCGCCCCAGGGGCCGGGATCGAAAAAAGGAACGACGCGGAAGGGGCGATGCGCGGCTTTGTCCAGGGCTAGTCTTAGTGCCGCGCCGGTAATTAATTTCGGGCGCGATTGGTCGTTGGTATCGAGCAGGAAGTCGATGCGGTTCCAGAGCTGCTGCTTGAAGCGGTCGGCGGCGCGCCAATCGACGAAGAAGGCGCGCTTGTATTTTTGCGCGGGCGATTCAGAAAGATTATTTGCGCCGAGATTGGCGATTTGATTTTTGCGCTGGCGCTGCTGAATTTCCCAGCGAGCCATATCGGCATAGACCAGGACATCCGGATTTTCGGCGACGAGTGCGGCCCCGACACCGACGATCAGAACGAGACCGGCGGGGCGCGCTTCGAGCTGCGACTTGGCTTTCTGGAGTTTTTCGGAATCGAAGAAATCATCGAGAACGATTTTGTTCATGCGGCCAAAGACCGGATCGTTGCCAAGATAAGGGGCGAGGAGGGCGTTGATCTGATCGGACGATTTGAGAAGAGAGGAGGTTTGCAGCGCCAGCGCTGGTTTCAGCGCGCGTGAGAGTTCATCGAAGATCTGGGCGTCGTCGGCGCCGGGGTAACATTCGACGCAGATTATTGTGCGCCTTGCGGCGGCGGAGGCGCGGCGGAGTTTTCCGGCAATTTCCGGCCAGCCGACTGTGCAACTGTTTGAATCGGGATCCGCGGCGATGAACGGTGCTTTATCGTAATTGGATTTGCGAGACATGATTGGGCCTGAACTACAGTACCGGAAGAATGCTCCGAAGATTATGCTTTTCGTGCGTCAATGCGCAGGGCATTATTTTCGTTCGATGGATTCGTGCATGCTTGTGCTTGAGGCGGTCTGAAGGGAGGCTCGATGAAGGCTCTGGTGGTGGATTTCGGCGGCAGCCACGCTAGTTGTGGGCTGGTGGATGACCGGCGGCTGATCGCGTCCGAGGAGATCGACCTGACCGGGGCGACGAAGTTGGCTACGGCGTTGCCGCAGGTTGCGAAGTGTTTCGAGCGAGTTCTCGCGGCGAGCGGAACGGCGGCTGGCGATTGCGCTGGAATTGCGATCGGACTTCCGGGAGTGGTGGATGTGCGAATCGGCCAGAGTGTGAGTTGCCGAGTGAAATATGAAGACGCGCTGGGATTCGATCTGGGCGGGTGGGCGCGGGAGCGATTCGGACTAAGGCTGCGCGCGGAAAACGACGCACGAATGGCGTTGCTGGGGGAAAGTTACGCGGGCGCGGCAGCGGGATGCGAAAACGTGATCATGATGACGCTGGGGACGGGAATCGGCGGCGTGGCAATGATTGAAGGCAAGCTATTGCGCGGGAAACATTCGCAGGCCGGATGCCTGGGCGGGCATTTTCCGGTGATGTTCTCCGGGCGCGCGTGCATGTGCGGCGCGGTGGGTTGCGCGGAAGCGGAGGCCTCCAGCTGGGCGTTGCCGCTGATCGCGAAAGAGTGGCCGGGGATCGAATCGAGTTCGCTGGCGAAGGCCGGCGCGAGTCTGAATTTTCAGCAGTTGTTCGCGGCGGCGAATTCAGGTGATGAAGTGGCGCTGGCGATTCGCGAGCGCTGTTTTAATGTGTGGAGCGTGGCGGCGATTGCGATGGTCCACGCTTACGACCCGGAGATTCTGGTGATGGGCGGCGGGGTGATGACGCGAGGCGAGGCGATCGTCGAGTACGTGCAGAAATATCTGGATCGCCATGCGTGGACGGACTGGGGCAAGGTGCAGGTGCGCACGGCGCAGTTGGGGGGTAACGCGGCTCTGTTGGGCGGCGTGCCGCTGCTGCAGGAATAATTTTGAGTAAGTCTGGCGCAGATTGCGGCCAGCGAGGGAATCTGAAGAGGGGATTGGGGTGAGCGACGGGGTTTGAACCCGCGACCCTCGGTGCCACAGACCGATGCTCTACCAGCTGAGCTACGCTCACCGCCGAGTGAGGGGATAGTTTACACCATTTCGGGTTAGGGCGCGGCGGGTGGAATCGCTGGCGGGAATTCCGTGGTGGTCGAAATTTGAGTAACCGGGGTTGGGTGGAGGTACGTCTAACCTTGCGTTGGCTCGGTGATTGCATGGTTTTGCTTGTAGATGCCTCGTCGTACTTCCCTGGGAAATGGAGCGAGTGCGGGGCGTGGTGTTGTTGGCGAGCCGGGATGCGATCTGCGGAGGCGGAGGCGGCTGCAGCACTGGTTCGGGCGCAGTGCGCGATTCGACTTTGACCTGCGGATTCGGGGCGGGGGCTTGCGGCCGCGAGGATGGGAAAGACGCGGCGGTTTTCGGGGCATCGCTGTGTGAGAATTGAGGCGGCCGAAGTAACGGAATGATGGCGGCAAGCAGCGGCTGGCGGGACGAGATTGGTTTAGGCGAGGAGCGCGGGATGCGGGTGAATGGATTGCGGGGATTTTTTGTTGCGCGAATGGCGCGGATTATTTTTGCGGCGGTGCTTGGTGCGGCGCTGAGTGCGACGGCGAGTGTGACGATTCTTGCTGCGGTGATGCCGCAGCAGAATTCTTCGGGTGCTGCGGCTCCGGGGCAGACGCCGGCGCCGATGATGCAGGTGGTGGGGACGGTGAAGGCGATTGCTGGGAATGTTTTTACTTTGACGCTGGATAGTGGGGCGGAAGTTTTGGTTACGGTGTCGGACACTACGAAAATTGTGCAGGTGGCGCCGGGGTCGAAAGATTTGAAGTCGGCGACGGCGATGCAGTTGACGGATTTGGCGGTGGGCGACCGGGTTTTGGTGCGGCACCGGTCGGGCGCGGATGCGAAAGCGGTGGCGGCGGTGGGCATCATCGCGATGAAGAGTTCGGACGTGGCGGCGAAAAAAGCGCAGGACCGCGGCGACTGGCAGGCGCACGGAGTGGGCGGGCTGGTGAAGTCAGTGGACGTGGCGGCGGGGACCATTACGATTTCGGCGCCGGCGGTAGCGGGCGTTTCGAAAATGACGCTGATTCACACGACGTCGGCGACGATTTTGCGGCGGTATGCGCCGGACAGCGTGAAATTTGACGATGCGAAGGCTGCGCCAATTACGCAGATTCAGGCGGGAGATCAATTGCGGGCGCGCGGAGAAAAAATCGCCGATGGGAACGACTTTACGGCGACGGAAATTGTTTCGGGAACTTTTCGGAATATCGCTGGAACTATTAATTCAGTCGATGCGAGCGCGAAAACGATCAGCATGACGGATTTGATTACGAAAAAGCCGGTGGTGGTGAAAATTAGCGATGAGACGCAGTTGAAGAAGTTGCCGCCGGAAATGGCTACGCGGATCGCGATGAGGTTGCGTGGTGGTGGGGCAGCGGGGGCGGGTGATGGAGCGAGTGGCGGCGCCGCGAATAATTCGGCAGCGGGTGCGGGCGGCGGTTCGCGGGCGGGTGGCGCGGGCGCTGCGGGCGGAGATGCTGGTGGTGGTGCTGGCGCGAATGGTGGCGGAGGGATGCGGGCCGGCGGCGGGGGTGGGCGTGCGGATTTTCAGTCGATTGTAAATCGCTTGCCGGCGGCTGCGTTTGGGGATTTTTCGAAGGGTGACGCGGTATTGGTGGTGTCGACGCAGGGGACGGATGCGGGCGGAGTGACGGCGATAACTTTAGTGGGAGGAGTGGAGGCGATTATGGCGGCGGCTCCGGGAGGCGGCGGGGCGGCGCAGGCGGCTTTGCTTTCGCCTTGGAATTTGGGCGGAGGGGCGCCGGGGGGTGGGGATCAGTAGGGGACGGAATTGATGGGGTGAGAGTCGAAGAGAGATCCCTCGTCGGTGCGCGAAACGCATGCGCGCCTCTGTCGGGATGACAACGAAAACCGAAACTTGAAAAGCAACGGCGGTGTCTTTGGCGCGGCACGGATTACTAGTCGAACTTCTACAAAACCTCCCACCCTTCTGAGGAACGAAGAGTGGGGCACCCGGAAATTCGCACCCGGCTTGGCTTCAAAAATTTATCCTGGCGTGAAATTTCAGCGCTGACAAATCAGTATTCATATCTGGGAGAGGGAATGAATTCTAGGTTCTTGGTGTTTTTCAAAATGGTCGCGGTGCTGATGCTTATCGCGGGGATGACGTGGGCTGTGGCGGCGCAGACTAGCGTGGGCGCGATTCATGGGTCGGTGACGGATCCGTCGGGCGCGGTGGTGGCTGGGGCTTCGGTGATTGTGACTGGGGCGGACGGATCGGTGGTTAGTGCGACGACGTCACAGCAGGGCTCGTTCGATGCGAAGGGGCTGCCGCCGGGACAATATAAGGTAGAGATTTTTGCGAAGGGTTTTTCGCCGTTCACGCAGGCAGCGGTGACGGTGACGACCGGGCAGATACAGACGGTGACGGCGGCTCTGGAAATCGAAGTGCAGCAGCAACAGGTGACGGTGACGGATCAACCGGGCGCGGTGGACGTGAGCCCGACGAATAACGCGGGCGCGATCGTGATCAATGGCGCAGCGCTGGACGCGTTGCCGGACGATCCGGATGAATTGCAGACGGATTTGACGGCGCTGGCGGGGCCTTCGGCGGGGCCGAACGGCGGACAATTTTATATCGATGGATTTACGGCGGGGCAATTGCCGCCGAAGTCTTCGATTCGGGAGATCCGGATCAATTCGAATCCGTTTTCGGCGCAGTACGACAAGGTGGGGTATGGGCGGGTGGAAATTTTCACGAAGCCCGGGACGGATAAGTGGCATGGCGGATTTTCGGTGAACGCGAACGCTTCGGGATTGAATACGCGGAACCCGTTTTTTGACGCGCAGGATTCGACGAATTCGGAATTTCCGCCATATCACTCGGTGCAGTACACGGGGAACCTGGGCGGTCCGCTGAGCAAGAAGGCGTCTTTCTTTTTCACCGCGGAAGTGCGGGACATCAACGATCTGGACATCGTCAATGCGCAGGTTGTGAATGCGGCCGGCGCAGTGGTGCCGTACAGCGCGGCGATACCGAACCCGAGGACGCGGGACAACATCGGACCGCGGCTGGATTACGCGCTTTCGAAAACGAACACGCTGACCGCGCGGTATCAATATTATCGGGACAAAGAGGATAACGAAGGCATCGGCGGATTCGTGCTGCCGGAGGCGGGATACAACATCGCTGACTACGGAACAGACGGTGCAGATTGGCGACACGCAGATTTACGGGACCAAAGTGGTGAACGAAACGCGCTTTCAATTTTTGCGGGAGAAGACCGATCAGGATCCGCTGAGCACGCTGCCTTCGGTGAGCGTGCCGATTTCATTTACGGGCGGGGGATACAGCGGCGGGCTGACGCTGGATACGACGAATCATTACGAATTCCAGAATTACACTTCGATCCAATTCACCAACCATTTTCTGAAATTTGGCGGACGGCTGCGGTACGTGACGGACGACAACAATTCGACCGGCGGATTCAACGGCAGTTATAACTTTCCTTCGATTCAAGCTTATCAGCAATCACTGCTGTCGCTGACCAACCCGTTGATTCTGCCAGTGGCGAGCCAGTTCAGCATCACGGCGAATTCGGCGAATTCGACGATCACGCCGAATCCGTTTGCCAATGCTTCGCAGGTGGATGTGGGCCTGTACGTCGAGGACGACTGGAAGATTCGGCCGAACATCACGCTGAGTTACGGGCTGAGGTTCGAATCGCAAGACAATATCAGCAACCATGCGGACTGGGCGCCGCGGTTGGGATTCGCGTGGGGCATCGGCGGCGGGAAGAGCGCGCCGAAGACGGTGCTGCGCGCGGGATTCGGAATTTTCTACGACCGGTTTGACGACGA
This sequence comes from uncultured Acidobacteriota bacterium, assembly GCA_963711325.1. Taxonomy (GTDB): domain Bacteria; phylum Acidobacteriota; class Terriglobia; order Acidiferrales; family UBA7541; genus Palsa-295. Next base: position 917,144 of record CAVQDR010000004.1, read on the forward strand.
GAACGTGCTGCAGGAAAACCGGTTGAGCGGCGCGAATCTGGCGGAATTCATTGTGCCGAACCCGACTTTTTTCAATCCCAACGCGACTGCGCCGCCATTGCTGACGCCGAATGCGACGACGCTGCTGACGACGTACGAGCGGAATCCGGACCTGCACGCGCCGTATGTGATTCAGACCGCGGTGAGTTTGGAACGGCAACTGACCAAGACGGCGAATCTTTCGGTGTCGTATTTGAATTCGACGGGGAACGATCAGTTCTACACCAACAACGTGAATGCGCCGACGAATCTGGATGATTTTTATCCTTATTATTTGAATCCGGCGGCGGCGACGCGTCCGGTGCCGTTCGAAAATATTTATCAGTATGAGTCGAATGCCAAATTCAGGCAGAACCAGTTGTTCGTGCAGAGTTCGGTGCGGGCGGGGGCGAAGCTGACGCTGTTTGCGTATTACGTTTTGAATTACGTGAACAGCGACACGTCCGGGACCGGCGCGTTTCCGTCGAACCCTTTCAACATTGAACAGGATTACGGAAGGGCGGCGTTTGATATTCGGAACCGGTTCTTTTTGGGTGGGTCGGTAGGGCTGAAGTGGGGATTGCGATTCAGCCCGTTCATGGTGGCGAGTTCGGGGACGCCGTACGACATTTCTTTGAGCCAGGATTTGGTGGGAAGTTCGCAGTTTAATCAGCGGCCGGCGTTTGCTGCGGCGGGAGCGACGGGTGCGAATATTGTGACCGTGCCGGGATTTGGAACGTTTGATACGGTGCCGCAGCCTGGGGAAAAATTGGTGCCGATCAATTCGCTGACGGGGCCGAACCATTTCACTTTGAACGTGCGGTTGTCGAAGACTTTTGGATTTGGGCCGGAGAATAAAGGGCAGAGTGGCGGTGGCGGACAAGGCGGAGGTCCTGGGGGATTTGGCGGACGGCGGAGGCGGCGGTGGAGGTGGAGGACGGAATCCGTTTGGTGGCGGTGGTGGGCCCGGGGGTGGCGGGGCGGGGGCATCGAAGCGGTATAGTTTGACTTTGAGTGTGAATGCGCGGAACGTTTTTAATGATGTGAATTTGGGAACGCCTAGCGCGGTGTTGAGTCCGCCGACTCCGGATTCGCCGACGGCGACGTTTTCGAGATTTTTTGGGGTGTCGAATTCGTTGGCGGGTGGGCCTTATTCTTCGGGGGCGGCGAATCGGCAGATTTATTTGCAGGCGGGGTTTTCGTTTTGAGGCTTGGTCACCTGAAAGAATCAAAGATTTAACACAGAGAACACAGAGAAAGGCTGGAGCGCACGGAGACGGCTGGGATGCGCTTCGCGCTGGACGCGTTTGTAGCGCGGGCTTCTTCGGAAAAGCGACGGCAGAGCCGCCGCACTCCAAAATGGGCTCGGCGGGGTTTTCATCGAGGAGCTTGCGCGCGGCGAGCGTATAAATCGAAACGCTACTGGGTGGCGGTGGGCATTACTAATTTTTCGACGATGGGGACGGGTAGCGGGCCTTCGTCTAGGACGCGGTCGTGGAATTGGAGCAGGTTGAAATTTTTGGCTGCGGCGGTTTGATACTTCTTGCGGAATTCCAGCCATTCGCGCAGGCCTACGTAGTAGGTGGGGAGTTGAGTCGAGCTTAGTTTTACGCGCAGCAGTTTTCCTTCCGCTTCGGCCTGGGTTTGAAAGGCTTCCTGGGTCATCAAGTACATCGCTTCGGCATCGGTCATGTTCATAGTGTGCATTTTTATATCGAGGATGGCGTTGGAGATGACGCGCAGGCGGATTTTGCGCATGACCATGCGGAAGCGCGGATCGTTGTTGAGAAAACCCTCATCCATCATGACCTGGGCGATGTATTCGGCCCAGCCTTCGACGTAAGCACCATTCGCATACAAAGAGCGGAGCAAGCGGCGGCGTTCGGGCTGAATGTTGTTGAGATGCTCGAACTGAATGTAATGGCCGGGGAGCGCTTCGTGAATGCTGAGCCATTGCAGAGTGAAATTATTGTATTCGCGGAGTTTGGATTCGACGCTGGCGGCAGGCATTTGGGCGTCGATGGGCGTGACCCAGTATTCGGCTTCGGCCTGGGGTTCGAGCGGCGGCGCGCTGTGGAATCCGGCGACGGAATAAATTCCGCGGAGGAAAGGCGGAGTGGGAATGACTTTGAGATTGTCGCGAGAGCTGAGAGTGACGATTTTTTTGTCGCGGATGAATTGAGTGATGCCGGCGAGCTGGGATTCGATGGTTTGCTGCAGCTTGTCGCGGGTGGTGTGATCGTCGGAGATGCGAGTGAGGACTTCGGAGACGATCAGATTTTGGCGGTCGTGGACCGGGAGTTCAGCGTGATCGGTGTGGGTCGGGTACATCTGGGTGTGCATCGGTAGCGCGAGATCGAGCATTTCGGCGCGGACGGATTTCATTTCCGCTTCGGCGTCGGCGAGAACTTGCGCGGGAGTTACGGGCGTCTCCATGACCAGTCGGAATTTTTCGTCGTAGAGCGGCTCGCCGAGGCGCCAGGAGCCTTTGCTCGGGCGCTTGCTGAAATCGAGGAGCAGCCATGTGGAAAAATCGCGAAGAGCGGCGACGGCGGCGGGCGCGACTTGGTCGTATTTGGTTTGGAGTTGCGAGCCGGCGGCGATTTGTTTGGCGACATCGCCGAGGATCAGGTCGACGTTGCCGTCATTTTCCTGGATGGCGGTTTTGATCCAGATGGGATCGCTATCGGCGAGGTAGGGCTTCACCTGATCGAGCAGGCGCGGAATTTGGCTGATGCGGGAAAGAACCTGGGCGATGCGGACATCGCGCGGGGCGTAGGTTTGGGTTAGGGGGAGGAAGAGCGCGTTGCCGATGAGTTCGACGACTACCGTAGGGTTGTGGCGGTAGTTTTGAATTTTGTCGAATTCGAGGAGGTTCTGGCCGATCTGATCGTCGATGAGTTGCCAGTCGGCGGCGTCTTCGGGGTTGAGGGAGGCGACGGGAGTTTCGGTGTGGAAGCGTTCGCGCCACGTGGCGTAGAAGGTGCGTTGGGCCTGGATGCCTTCGAGGGACATGTCGTCGAGTTGGGCGTCGAGTTCGATGGTTTGGTTGGTTTTGGGGTCGAGGTGGGTGTGGTAGCCGGCGGCGGAGGCGTTGACCGGGGAGAGGGCTAGGGAATCTTTCATGAACTGGTCGCTGAGAGCTGCGAATTTTTGGGATGGGGAGTCGGATTGGATGGGGAGGAGAGGCATGAGGAGGAATAGGGTACCGCAAAAAATTTGAGTGGAGAATGAGGGCATGGGTTCCTTGGCGCGTTCTTGGGCTTGGCGACGGAGAGGAACTATAGCTGAGAATTTGGTGGGGTGGAAATGGTGGATGGGGGTGGTGTGGGTCAGTGGGGCTTACATCCAGAGGAGGCCGCCGCGGCGGCCGACGAAGGACCTCTCTTCGATGTGACGGCCAAGAACGGTTTGGGTTGTAGGACCTGGGGCTAGGAGAAGCGGATCGTTTGGGGATCCGATGGAGATCACAGATTTAACACGGAGAACACAGAGAACGGCAGGAGGGCACGGAGACAACGAGGAGGAATCAGGCGATTAGCTGGGGCGGCGGAAGGGGATGGGGGCTTGGCGTTTGCGGCGGTGACGGGGCTTGAGGCGGGCGCGGGCCTGATCGGACCAGGGGCCTTGGGGGGCATATTTTAGGTACAGGGTCCACTGCTCGCGGGCGGCTAGGCGTTCGCCGCGTTTTTCGTAGGCCAGGGCGAGATTGAAATGGACGTCGGCGTGGGCGGGCATGGCGCGGGCGGCGCGGCGGAGATGTTCGATGGCTTCATCGAGTTCGCCGAGTTCTTCGAGAGTGCAGCCGAGGTTGTAGCGCGAGATGCCGTTGAGCGGATCGATTTGCACGGCGTTGAGAAAACAATTGCGGGCGTCGGTGAGTTGGCCGAGCTGGTAATAGGCGACGCCGAGGTTGATGTGGGCTTCGATCCAGGTGGGCGCGAGTTCGACGACGCGCTGATAATTCTGGATGGCTTGCGGCAAAGTTTCGGAGCTGGATTCGCAATCGAGCGCGGAGCGGAAAAAATCCTCGGGAGTGGGGCCGGCCATGGCGTGAAGCTTGGCGGGTTGCGACGGCATGTCGAAGGGAAAGGCCCACTGTTTCAGAAATGGATTGAAGGGAAGCTCGGCTCCGGGCGGGACCACGTGAATTTCGCGGCCGAGATCGACCAGGCGAAGTTGGTGCAGCGGAACGGAGGCGGCGCCGAATTGTTTTTCGATGAGGTTCATGGCGCGTTTTACTTTGCGGGCGGGGACGTGATTTTTGGTCAGGCGCTGGAGCGAACGCATGGCGATGAGGTCGAGGAAGCTGTAGAAACGCTGGCCCCAGCGGGCTTCGGGGCGGATCAGGCGGAGACGTTCCCAGTAGCGCAGACGGTTCGGCTCAACCCCAAGAATGCGGCCGGCTTCCGTCCGCGTGTATCGTTCAGCCAATCTGGAGAACCCCCGCGCCCAAGAGGAAACGTGAGGTGATTATGCACGGAGTGGGGCGACTTGCAAATGGTACACGGCTGTGGAAATTGAGAATTCCTCAGGGGCGAGCGGAGCGCGGTTTCGTCTTGGTGGTGGCGCTGCGCGTAGAGGGCTGGGCAAGAAGGAGGTCCTTCGTCGGCCGCCGTGGCGGCCTCCTCTGGATGACGGCCAAAGGCGGTTTGGGGGGTAGGACTCGGCGGCTAGGCGAAGCGGAGCGTTTTTTGGAGTGGCGAGGATTGAAGGTCTAACACAGAGAGCACGGAGAAAGGCGAGGATGAGAGCACGGAGACATCGCGAGGTGCTGAGAATCCTGCACGGCGGATCGTCTAAACTCGCACCCTTTGCTGAGAGGCGCAAAGAGTGCGGCACCCGGCCTCCTTGCGGACGTTCTCTTCGCGATTGTTCTCGGCTCCTGGGTCGTGAAAAGCAGATCCCTCGCTGCGCTCGGGATGACACGGCGCGGGGTTGGCAGCGTAGGCGCGAGGCTGCGGCTCTAGTGGAGGGGGTTCTACGGTAACCATAAGAGGACATGGCGTGATGCGGCGGGTTATTGGGCTGCGGGGAATTGCTAGACTTTAATAGGCATCGTGTTGGGTTCTGGCTGCGGATGGGTGTGGTGATCTGCGCTGGGACGAAGCAACGGCCCCGCCTATTATGCTTCTCGAAAACGCTGAACACATGCATTTGGAACGGCAGGTTACGCTCGCGCGGGTGATTTTTGCTGCTTTGGCGCTGGTGGATCTGATTGAGATGTCGAATGCGCCGGCACCGAAGGCGAGTTCGTGGTTTCTGACCGGGTATTTGGCGATCGCTTTGGGATTGTTGATGTACGAGCGGGTGGTGGCGCTGACGCGATTTCAATTGCCGCTGGCGGTCGATTTTCTGGCGCTGGCGGCATTTTTATTTTTGACGCCGTCGGTGGGGGCTTGGTGGTTTTTGTTCTTGTTTGTGGTGTTCGCGCTTTCGACGCGCGGGAATTCGCGGGCGATGCTGGGGTTGGTTTGCGTGGCCAGCGTGGGAATCGTGGCGCGTTTTGCGGCGACGGAAGCGTTTGCGATGCGCAGCGTGTGGCACTGGCTAGCGATTGGATTGGCGACGCTGATTTCCGGGCTGGGGATGGGGTTTTTAGGGGCGCGCGAGCGGCAGCATCTGGAACGGCAGCAATTTCTGGAGAAGCTGTCGCAGCTTTTGCAATTCGATCGCGGATTGACGGAGTCGGTACGGCAGGCTCTGGGCGAGATCGCGCTGGCGTTCGGTTGCGATACGGCGTGCCTGGCGGTGCGGGACGAAGAGCTCGAGCGGCTATTCGTGTGGAAAATTCACCCGAGCGAGCGCGAGCCGGTGGGTCCGGAGACCTTGGCGTTGGGGCGAGCGGAGACTTTTCTAACCGATTCGTTTGAGATTTCATTTGGATGGGAATTCGCGGCAGCGGGGCCGGGGCAAGGATTCGGATGGGACCGGCGCACCGGGCAGGCGCTGCGGAATTTACCGGCGCCGCCACAATCGACGAAAGAGGAGTTCGGCGCACAATCGCTGCTGGCGGCGACGATCGACGCGGGGGGAAGGCCGGCGGGCCGAGTACTACTGGTGAATCCGAAGCGCACGGGCGGGGCGGCGAAGAAATTTACGCCGGCGGACCTGCGTTGGCTGGAACAGATCGTGCGGCATATCAGCGGGCCTCTGGAGAACGTGTTTCTAATGCGGCACCTGCGGGCGCGGGCGATCGAATCGGAACGGAGCCGGATCTCGCGGGACTTGCACGACGGTATCTTGCAGACCCTGTTGAGTTTAAACATTCAGCTGGATGTGCTGCGGCATAAATTCCCGTGGGCGCCGGAACAGGCAGGTTCGGAACTGGAAACTCTGCAGAAAACGGTGCAACAGGAAAGCGAAGAGTTGCGTAGGATGGTGACAGACCTTCGGCCCCTGCGAGTGGAAAGCGCCGATATGCGGGAGCTGATGTTGGGATTTGCGGAGCGCTTCCGCAATGAATCCGGGCTGGCGGTGGATTTGTTCATCGAGGACCGGAGTTTGCGTCTTCCGGACCGCATTTGCCGGGAATTATTTCAGATTTATCGTGAATCGCTGAACAACATAAAAAAGCATGCGAAGGCGAGTCACGTCGTGGTAAAACTAGGCCAAGATGAGGCGAAAGTCTCGATGGTTGTTGATGATAACGGCCATGGATTTAGCTTCTCTGGAAATTATGCCAGTGAAGACCTTGACCGTCTGCGCCTAGGGCCAATTTCGATTAAAGAGCGAACACGAAGCGTAGGGGGCACGCTGACGGTGGAATCGAATCCCGGGCACGGGGCGCGACTGACAGTAGAAATCCCACTGAATTAGCCGAATACGAATAAATGACGAAAGCAAAACAGGTGATTCGCATCCTGGTAGCGGACGACCATGCCATCTTCCGGGATGGACTCCGCAAGCTATTGGAAGCGGCTGACGAGATACAGATCGTGGGCGAAGCTTCGAATGGCGTGGAATGCGTGAAGATGCTGGGGAAATTGAAGCCAGACATCCTGTTGCTGGATCTGCGCATGCCGGAAAAAGACGGATTGGGCGTGCTGGAAGAAGTGAATTTCGATTCGTTGCCGACGCGGGTGATTGTGTTGACGGCGGCGGAAGACGATCGCGACGTGGTGCGGGCGATGCGTTTGGGCGCGCGTGGCGTGGTTTTGAAGCAATCGGCCAGCGATTTATTGGTGAAGAGTATTCGGAAGGTGGCGGACGGGGAGATTTGGCTGGATAACCGGATGACGGCGGAAGTGATTGATGCGTTCAAGAAGTCGGCGGAATCGGGACAACGGCGGGAAAAGCCGCTTTTGAGCGACCGCGAGAAGGAAATTGTGCAGTTGGTGGCGCAGGGATTCCGGAACCGGGAAATTGGCGAGAAGTTGTTTATTAGCGAGCAGACGGTGAAAAATCATTTGCACAATATTTTCGATAAGTTGGGAGTTTCGGATCGGTTGGAATTGGCGTTTTATGCGATTCATCATCGGTTGATCGATCAGGCTTAGAGTTTTCCTTCCTGTTTTTAAATCTCCGTTTTGTGTGTGGTGGAATTCGGTGGACACGCGTGTGCGTGGTTGTAGGCGGGGGTTTGACGACGGGCGTGCTCCGGTTGACAGTTGGGCAAGAAGGAGATCCTTCGTCGCGGAAGGCGCTCCTCTGGATGACGGCCAAGTGCGGTTTGGGTGTTGGACTCGACGGCTAGGAGAAGAGGATCGGGCTGATTGGGCGCTGAAGGCGGTCGCGAGATGCGTTGCGCGAGGATTAAAGATTTAACACAGAGGACACAGAGAACGGCAAAGAGTGAGGGCACGGAGACTGCCCGGCCAGGTGCTCCGCGTCGGGCGGTGGGAATCTAAACCCCGACCCCTCGCAAAGCGGCGAAGAGTGGGGCACCCGGAAAAGCAAAGGCAACGGCGGAGGGGAATTATTTCGGAGAGCGAAAAAGTTTTTGGTGTTTTTTGGACTGGCGTTCCGCGGGGTGCGGGATGTGGAGTATTCTAGAAGTTCGGAGTGTGAATGGAAGCGGCGGCACAGGGAGTGGAAGGCGGTGGGGGGGGGAGGGCAGGCGCGGCGATTGAATTCGCGGGAAGCGGTTTTTCTGCTGTGTATCCTGAGTTTGATTGCTTTGTTTTTGTTTACGGCGTTCGTTTCGCGGATGTACCACAAGAAAATACACACGTCTGGCTGACGATTATTTCAGCTATGGCGAAGAGCGATTTCAGGCCGGCGACGTGGCGGCGGCCCTGACCGATTATCAGAACGCGCTGGTTTATTCCCCCAACAATACAAAATTCCAATTTCACCTGGCGGAAGCTTTGGCGGCTTCGGGACGTTACGACCAGGCACGTCCGTATTTGCTGGCGCTGCTTTCGGAGGCGCCGGGAAGCGGCGAAGTAAATTTGCAACTGGCGCGGATCGCGGCGCACAACAACGCGATGTCCGACGCGCTGCGGTATTACCAGGGCGCGATTTACGGCGAATGGGGTGAGGATTCGATCGCGATGCGCTGGGACATCCGTCGCGAGCTGTGCGATTACCTGCTGGCCAAGAAAGCGGTCGGGCAGGCGACGCCGGCGGTGATCGACCTGGCGGAAAATACGCCGGACGGCGACGTGGGCAAATTGAAAATCGTGGGACAGCTGCTGCTGGCGACCGGGCAATGGAATCGGGCGCAGATTTTATATCGCTCGTTGCTGGTGACGGACCGGTTCGACGAAGAAGCGGTAGCGGGCGCAGGTCGCTCGGCGTTCGAGCTCGGCGAATTTGGGGAGGCGCTGGACGATTTCAACCGGCTTTCGCCGGAGCGGCGGAATCAGCCGGACATTGCTCCCTATCACGATATGGCGCGCCGGGTATTGGCGATGGATCCATTTTTGGGTGGGCTGGCGACGCCGGTGAAAGGGCAGCGGGCGGAGAATGCGTTGGCGCTGGCAGAGACGCGGGCGCAGAGTTGCGCGAAGCAGAACGGCGTTTCGCTGGCGGAAACTCCTCCGCGAACCGAGCTGCAGATTGCATATGCGACGAACGAAACGATGATTCCGGACTGGCGAGAGCGCGACCTGGAAAGATTTCCGGACCGGCTGGATGCGGCGATGCGGACTTCATTCGCCATTGAAAACGCGGCGGCGAAAGTGTGCGGGGAGCCGACGGGCGACGACCGCGCGTTGTGGCTACTGGGGCGCAGCCGAGTGATGGTGAACCGTTGAGCGAGATGGTTACAGCTCCGGTGCCGGAAGTGCCGGAAGAGCCGACATTGGGGACCACGCCCGCACCCGCGGCTGCCGCGCCTGAGAACTCCTTGCGTCCGGGTTCGCGTTTTCGGTTGCGGGAGCGATGGGAAAATTTCACGCATCAGGTGTTCACGATGCGGGAAGACCGATTTTTCCTGCTCCTTTCGGTCCTGATCGGAATTTTCGGCGGGCTGGCGGTGGTGTGTTTTCGATTAGCGATTGAATGGACGCAGATCACGCTGCTGGGTTCGTCGCTGGTGCCATCGTTTCCGCGAGTGGTGCTGGCGCCGACGATTGCGGGGCTGGTGGTGGCATTTTTGGCGATTCATGTGTTTCCGGCGGTGCGCGGCAGCGGAGTGAATCAGACCAAATCGGCGGTTTATATTTCGAACGGCTACGTGCCGTTCATAACGGTGATCGGAAAATTTATTACCTGCGCGCTGGCGATTGGAAGCGGGCAGTCGTTGGGGCCAGAGGATCCGTCACTGCAGATGGGCGCGGGGATCGCTTCGCTGCTGGGGCGAAGATTGCGGCTATCGCAGGACCGGCTGCGGCTGATTGCGCCGGTGGGCGCGGCGGCGGGACTGGCGGCGGCGTTTAATGCGCCGATTTCCGCGGTGCTCTTCATCGTGGAGGAAGTAATCGGTCAGTGGAGCGCGGGCGCGCTGGGCGCGATCGTGCTGGCGGCGGTTTCGAGCGTGGTGACGATGCGCGCGTTTTTGGGCGCGGATTCATTGTTTCGCGTGCCGCCGTTTCGGGTGGCCGGCGCATTCGAAATGCTGGCGTACGTGGTGTTGGGCGTGGTGGGCGGATTCGCTTCGCTGATATTGTTGAAATGGATTGTGTACGCGCGGCCGAAGCTGATGGCGATGCCGCGGTGGACACATTACTTGCAGCCGGCGGCGGCGGGATTGCTGATCGGGCTGATCGGCATGCGTTTTCCGCAGGTGATGGGCGCGGGCTACGCGATTGTGGACCAGGCGATGCACGGACAATTCACCTGGAAAATTTTGCTGGTACTGGCGGCGCTGAAACTGCTGGCCACGGGATTTTCGTTTTTGAGCGGAGCGCCGGGCGGGACGTTTGCGCCGACGTTATTTATCGGAGCGATGCTGGGCGGGGCGGTGGGCGCGATCGAGCATCATTTTTTCCCGGGATTGACCGGGACGGTGGGAACGTTCGCGCTGGTGGGGATTGGGACTTTGTTCGCGGGATTTTTGCGAACGCCGATTACTTCGGTGTTCATGGTCATCGAGCTTTCCGGGAATTACACGGCCATTCTGCCGGTAATTATTTCAACGATGGTGGCGTACGGAATTTCGCGCAGGTACCAGAAGGTGCCGCTATTTGATGTGCTAGCGCGGCAGGATGGGACGGTGCTGCCGTCGCTGGAAGAGCGGCGGGAAATGATGTCCTTGGCGGTGGAAGACGCGATGCGTCCGGCGGAAGCGGTGGTGTGCGAGCCGGGCGATTCGATTACAGAAATTGCGAAGCGAGCCGAAGCGATGCCGGAACACGCGTTGCTGCTACGCATGAGGCCGGGCGAGTGGTGGCTGCTGGACCGCGACGATATTATGCGGCTGGCGCCGGACGCGTCACCCACGACGACGGCGATTCGCGCGAAATCGAAGGGACCGGTGCCGTATTTGTTTCCGGACCAGACGCTTTCGGAAGCGCTGGCGGTGATGGCGGACTGGGCGGTTTTGCCGGTGGCGAACCGCGCGAACCTGGCGAAATTGGAAGGGATACTTACGCTGGAAGACACTTTGAAGGCGTTTCGCAAAGCTCCGAAAGAAGAATAGGCGAATCAGGCGTTAGGTTTCAATCCCACCACAGCTCTGAATTCCGGCACCTCATGCAGGCAAATGAGGTCGCTATCCTGAGAAGCCCAATTCAAATTTCCGTATCCTGCCGCGATCGCTTTTTTTAACGTTTCGAGCGCTTCCGTTTTTCTTCCGAGGACGCCGTAGGTGCAGGCGGCGTTGTAAAGGGTGTTGGGATCGCCGGGGCGAAGGGCGACGGCAGTCTGCAGGTGACGAATGCTTTCGTCGGCGTCTCCGTTGCTGGCGAGTTGCGTAGCGAGCAAGATGCGAGCGCGAACGTCTTCGGGAACCAGTTCGAGCTGCTGCCGCAAGATGCGAGTCATGCGCTCGCGAATGGCTTCGCCATCTTTCTTGCGGCCGAGGCGCTCCATCGCTTGGTGGTAGGGGATGTAGGTATTGTAGTCGTCGCCATTGGCTTCGAGCGCGCGGTCGGCGATTGCGGCAGCTTCGGCGAAACGCCCAGAAGCGAAATAGGCGCGGCCAAGAATGTTCCAGGCGCCTTCGCAATCGGCTTTTCTTTCGATGGCGCGCTGGGCGAGTAAGGCGGCCTCGTCGTATTTCTTCTGGGCGTAGGACATACGCGAACGGGCGACGAGGACCTCGGGCAAATCGGGAGCGAGGGCGGTGGCGCGGTCGCAGGCGGCGAGGCCGCGTTCGATCCACTTGGGATTCTGCTCGCGGACTTCGTAGATCAAGCCGCAAAGATGGCCGATGCCGCCGTGGGCCAGCGCGAAATTGGGGTCGAGTTCGATGGCCTGTTCGAACATCTGCAATCCGTAATCGTAATTTTCGCGGCGAGTGTAATTGCGTCCACGCAGATAAAAATCGTAAGCCTGGGGATTTTCGGTGGGCTTGCGGGCGATGGTTTTTTCTTCCTGCGGGGTCAAAGTGATGCGCAGGGCCTGGGCGATGCTGCGGGCGATTTCTTCCTGAATGGCGAAGACGTCTTCGAGCTGGCGATCGTAGCGTTCAGCCCAGACGGAATGGCGCGTGGAAGCTTCGACCAACTGGGCGGTGATGCGGACGCGAGCGCCGGAGCGGCGGATGGAACCTTCTAGGACGTAAGCAGCGCCGAGTTGCTGGCCGACTTGCTGCGCGGTGACTTGCTTGTCGCGGAAGGCGAGCATTTCGGAGCGCGGGAAGATTTGGAGTTGGGCAATTTTGGAAATTTCGGTGACTACGTCTTCGGTGATGCCGTCGCGAAAATATTCGTCTTCTTTGGCGCCGCTTTGATTTTCGAAATATAAAACAGCGACGGATTTTCGTTTTTGTTCGACGGTGTGGGCGGCCGAGCCGGAGCCGGTGGCGCTTTTATCGGCGCCGGCGGCGGGGCGGCGGGCGGAATCGAGGTCACGGCTGAGGCGTTTGAGGTCGGCGCGCAATTCGGAAGCGGACTGGCAGCGCAGGTCGGGATCTTTTTCGAGGGCTTTGCCGAGGATTGTTTCAAACGCGAGCGGCAGCGCAGAGTTTAATTCTTTCGCGGACGCTGGGACGGAATGGAGAATGCCGTCGAAGACGACAGCGGAGGTGTTGCCGGCGAAAGGCAAAGCGCCGGTGGCCATTTCGTAAAGGACCACGCCGAGGGAAAAAAGATCGGAGCGGGCGTCGAGTTCCTCGCCACGGGCTTGCTCGGGCGACATGTAGGCGATGGTACCGATGGAAGTGCCGGGACTGGTGAGTTGCGGATCTTCGCTGCCGCGAGCCTGGGTGCGCATCGCATCGGAATCTTCGCCGTCCGGGGCGTGCTGCCCAGCCGGCGACAGTTTGGCTAGCCCAAAATCGAGAATTTTGGCCTGGCCGCGTTCGACCAGGAAAATATTCGCGGGCTTGATGTCGCGGTGCACGATGCCTTTGGAGTGAGCGGCGTCGAGTCCGCTGGCGATCTGGATGCCGAGTTCGAGCAGGCGGGCGAGGTCCATGGGCTTGCCGCCGATGGCGTGTTTCAGGGTGTGGCCTTCGAGGAGTTCCATGGCGATGAACGGGCGGCCTTCGAATTCGCCGATGTCGTAAATGGTGCAAATGTTGGCGTGGTTCAGGGAAGAGGCGGCGCGTGCTTCGCGGCGGAAACGTTCGATGGCTTGGGGGTCTTGCGAAATGTCGTCGGGAAGAAATTTCAGGGCGACGTGGCGGCCGAGGCGGGTGTCCTTGGCCTGGTAGACGACGCCCATGCCGCCACCGCCCAATTTACCGAGCACGTTGTAATGCGAAACATCGCGGCCGACCATCGAGGAAGCGTCTGACATGGGACGTTGAAGTTTAGCGCAGGGGTGGTGAGGTGGCAAACCTGTGAACGACAACCCGCGTCCGAGGGCTATCTGGGTCTTGACGTGTTCCCTTAGTTCTGCAATTATCGAAATATGCCGATGACGTTATCATCCAGAAAGAACGCCGAGCAAGTCGCCAGGTTCGCCGATATGTTCTCGGCCATGGGCACCGAGCCGCGGCTGCGGATCATGCAGCTGCTGCTCTCCGCGCATCCCGAGGGCCTGGTGGTTGGCGAACTTCAATCCGAACTGGACATTCCCAATTCCACTCTTTCCCACCACCTGGACAAACTGAAAAACGAAAGTCTGGTGCTGGTCAGCCGCGAGAGCACGTTTTTGCGCTACACCGCCAACACCGAAGCGCTGCAGGAAGTCCTGCAATTTCTCTACGCCGAGTGCTGCACCCGGAATAAGGCCGTCGCGCCGCGCGACATCATTCAAATTTGCAAGTAGGGAGCAACCATGAGCGAGCCGAACATCCGGGACATCGTAAAAGAAAAGTACGGCGAGGCCGCGCTGCGCGCCTCAACCGGCGGTAGTTCCAGCTGCGGCGCAACTGCCGCGTCGTCCAGCTGCGGCTGCGATCCCATCACTTCAAATCTCTACGATGCAGCCCAGTCCGGTGAAATTCCGGCCGAAGCGATGCAAGCCTCGCTCGGCTGCGGAAATCCCACTGCGCTGGCTAAGCTAAACGCCGGCGAAACCGTTCTGGACCTCGGCTCGGGCGGCGGGATCGACGTTTTACTTTCCGCGCGCCGCGTCGGACCGACCGGCAAAGCCTACGGCCTGGACATGACCGACGAAATGCTGGCGCTGGCCAACGAGAACAAAAAGAAAGCGGGAGTCGAGAACGTCGAATTTCTGAAGGGTGAGATCGAACATATCCCGCTGCCTGATAATTCGGTCGACGTGGTCATCTCCAATTGCGTCATCAATCTTTCGACCGACAAGGACGCGGTCCTGCGCGAAGCCTTCCGCGTGCTGAAACCGGGTGGCCGCTTCGCCGTCTCTGATGTCGTGACTCGCGGCGAAATGCTTCCCGAAATTCGCAAGAGCGTTCTGCTGTGGGTCGGTTGCATCGCCGGAGCGCTGGAAGAAAACGATTACCTGAGCAAACTGAAGGCTGCCGGATTCGGTGATGCCGAAGTCGAACCCACGCGCGTTTACCACGTCGAAGACGCCCACGAATTTCTATCGGGGCAGGGATTTGACGTGGACGCGATCGCGCCGCAGGTTGATGGCAAATTCTTCAGCGCCTTTATTCGCGCCGCCAAACCCGCATCGACCGCGAAAGCCTGCTGCGGCGCCGACTGCTGCAGCTAGCCTCCGGAGATCCTGTGGACCAACATTACAACGTGCTGTTTCTCTGCACCGGAAATTCCGCGCGCTCCATCATGGCCGAAGGCATTCTGAACGGCCGCCGCAACCCGCACTTCACCGCTTACAGCGCTGGAAGCATGCCCACCGGCAAGGTGCGTCCCGAAGCGCTTCAGCAACTCCGCGGCGCGAATCTCCTCACCGAAGGGGCGCGCAGCAAGAGCTGGGAAGAATTCTCTAAACCCGGCGCGCCGCAAATGAATTTCGTTTTCACCGTCTGCGATGCGGCAGCGAAAGAGGTCTGCCCCATCTGGCCCGGCCAACCGATGACCGCGCACTGGGGAATTCCTGATCCGGCGGCCGTCACCGGCACACCGGACGAAATCGACCGCGCTTTTCGCGATGCGTTCGTCACGCTGGGCCGCAGAATCAATTTGTTCGTGAGCCTGCCGCTCGCCAGCCTGGACTCGCTCGCCATCAAAAAAGAAATCGAGCGCATCGGCCGCGAATGATGCCCACGCTCTCACGCAGAATCGTTTCTGAATTTCTCGGCACCGCGTTTCTCGTCGCCGCCGTGGTCGGCTCCGGCATCATGGCCGAGCGCCTGGCCGGCGGAAACGTGGCGATCGCGCTGCTCGCCAACACCATCGCCACCGGCGCGGCGTTGGCCGCTTTGATTCTTACCTTCGGGCCGATTTCCGGCGCGCATCTGAATCCCGCCGTCACCCTCGCCGACGCGCTGGAGCACGGCGTCTCGTGGCGCGTCGCTGCCTGCTATCTGCCCGCGCAGGTGGCCGGAGGCATTTGCGGCGCGGTCGCCGCGCATTTGATGTTCGGCCTGCCCGCGATCGCGCTCTCGCACCACGCGCGCAGCGGCCTGGCTCAAGTTTTCAGTGAATTTGTCGCCACCTTCGGTCTGCTCTGCGTCATCTGGGGTTGCTCGCGCCAACGCGCCAGCGTCGTCCCGTTCGCCGTCGCCGCGTACATCGCCGCCGCGTACTGGTTCACGTCGTCCACTTCGTTCGCCAATCCCGCGGTCACCATCGCCCGCGCCCTCTCCGATACTTTCGCCGGCATTCGCCCGCTCGACGTGCTGCCCTTCGTCGCCGCGCAATTTGCCGGAGCCATCGCCGCCACGATCCTCTTCCGCTGGCTCGTTCCGCAGCTCGCCGACACTGCCAAGGAAATTCTGATCTCGCACTAAAAAGTGGCGCAGGCGGGTTTTAGGGATTGCCGGCGGCGCCAAAAAAGTCTGGATCTTTTACGATGATTTTATACTTGGCTTTTTCTTTGGCGAGGAGCGCGTCGTTGTCGGCTTTGGTGGCACCTTGGCTGAAGTAGGCTTTGTATAGAATATGGTTCTGGTCGTCGAGCCAGAGGGCCCAGATTTCGGGGGGGATGTTGGGATCGCCCGCGTAATTCTGGACGTGCTGCAGGTCGTTCATTTTGGCTTTTGCGAGTTGATCCTTCCAGGGCTGCTGCTTGTCGAGATGCAGCTTGATGGCTTCCTGGGCGACAGCGTTCTGCAGGTAGACGCGTTCGAGCAGGCCGGTCATCCCCGTTTTGTAGCTGTTGCGGGTCGGCGGCGGAACTTTCTTGAGCATGCCCCAGGCTTGCTGCGCGGTCATTTCCTTTCCGTCGAAGACGGCCACGATGCGATTGGGATCATCGCGCGCGACATTTTCGGGGCCTTTGGGATGCAGGCCGTTTTTCGCGGCGTAGCCGGCGGGCGGCCCGGAGCAGGAATCGCTGATCCATTTGCCGGTGAAAGTTTCAGTCACAGTGCCGATGATGGGGACGTGGCTCGCGACTTCGATGCTGCCCTGAAAATTTTCGGCATCGACGCGCCGGAACTTATTGGTCTGCACGTAACCGGGCGTTCCGTCGGCGTTTTTACAGGCGATGAGCATATTGAATTCCTGGCCGGTGGAAGAGATCTGTTTTGGACAGTTTGGGCCGATCGCTTCGATATGGGATACGAAATCCTGTTTCAAAGGGCAATGGTTGGATTTCCGATCCGACCCTTTTTTGCGATCCGCAATCGCCTTCTTTTCGCTGACCTCGTAATCGGCCATCGCTTTGGCGCGCTGTTCCGGCGTGTAGTTCTTGGTTAGTTGCTCCATCGACTTTTTGCTGTCGGCGTAACTGACGTCGGTATTGGAAGTGTGAATGTGGAATTCCCAGAGTCCGGGCTTGAGGTCGAGCGGGACGATTTTGGTGTCGCCGGCGTTTTGGGCGAAGGTGGGGCCGGGTAAGCCAATTTCGGGTGGCAGAAAAAGGCAGAATCCAACGCCGACCACTAAGAAGAGGATGAAGAGCCTTGGTCGCGACCACATGAAGTGCCTCCCGCTGGGATGGGCTGGCGGAGCAGGGCCGACTACCTGGCAAACGAGGGTGAATGATACACCTCGGCAACGGGAGTTCTCCCGGGATTTGGCGTCAAACGGCGGGTTGGACAGGGTACGGAGAGGACCCGGGAACGCCGCTGAAATTGCAGGAAATGGCTGAAAACGGGGCATGCGTATAGTACTGGCGTACCGATTTGGGTACTGATAATTGAGGCTTTAGGCCTATTGGTTGGAATGGGGGATGCGCCTACTCTAGCTGCGTAATTAGGGAGGAGTGTCCTGTGGCATCAAAAGAGCGACGAGCAACGCGGCGATTTCTAATGCGCCTGCCGCTTACGGTCCGGTGGACCGACGAAAGCGTGGTTGGCGAGGCCGCAACGGAATCACGGGAAGTCAGTTCCCGAGGCCTCTATTTTCACTTGCCCAAGGGATTGAAGAGCGGCTCGCCGGTCGAAATCGTGATGACTTTACCGCACGAATTGACGCAGGCGGGACCGGTTCGCGTTCGGTGTCTCGGGCGCGTCTTGCGATCCAGTTCGGAGAACAGCGGCGACGTGGGAGTAGCAGCGGCGATCGAGCGTTACGAGTTCATGCGTAACAGCGAATCGGCTGCGTAGACGAGTTTGCGGTAACGTGACGACGAGATTCTTACCCAGACCCTGCGGAGATGGGTAGGAAGGCCGGTGGCTTGGGTCCCTCAGCCTAGCCCCCGGCCAGTTCTTTATTTGTGTTTCGGTTTTTCATTGCCGGCGGGAAATTCAAATTCAAATTGCGTGGGCGGGGTTTGCGATGGTGGCGTTGGTGGTCGTGTGGGGGAGCTTGCGCGAGAAGGCTGCGCAATGCCAAGCGGAAGTGGGACGAAGGCGTTTTGTGTCGAGTTGAGGCCCGACGCCCTGAAGAAAATCGAAAGGCACTTGTTGCTGGGGTTTTCTTCGCGAATGATCGTGGCTTCGGGAGCGTAAAAAGCAGATCCCTCGCTGCGCTTCGGGATGACAGATGTTGCTTGGAGGCTGGAGTTTTGGGGTGTGGCGCGATTCGCTGCGCACGGCGTTGGAAGCAGATCCCTCCCGCCTTCGCGATAATTCTGCTTCGGCGTGGCGAAGCGCTGTGCTTCGGGATGACAGGACTTGCTTGGGGTTACTTGGATGGTGGCGGCGGACGGAAGGCTTCAGGGGCTAAAGCCCCTACGTAATTTGCGGGTTTACGGCGGGGCTGAAGCCCCGCCCTTCCGGTGCTGCGGCGGACAGGGACGCGCCGGCGATAAATCTAAAATTCGTAGCGCGGGGGCGGATTGGTCTTCGCCTACGCGGCCTTCGGTGATTTCGGCTACGACCATGTTTTCGCCGCGGATGGGGAGGCCAGCGAGGCGGCGGAGCATGGCGATTTGGCCGACGTGGGTTAGGGCGTCGGCTACGGGGCCTTGGAAGATTTTCTCGGCGGAGAATTGGAGAGGCGCGTCGGAGGCGAGGAAGTCGTCGAAAGATTTTAGGGCGGCGAAGAAACGGGTTTTGCCTTCAGCCCAATCCAGGACCGGGGCCGGTTGCCATTTGGGCGCGCCTTGAGCCTGCGAGAGCGACCAATCCATCAGATCGCCGAGGTGGGCGAGAAGTTCGGCGGGAGTGCGGCAGGTTTCGGTGGCGCGGAAGCGGGCGAATTCTTCGCCGGCGCCGCGCATGGCTTTGCTGCCGCGATAGGCGATGGTGGCGAGGGCGTGGCGCAGCATGTGGCGATTGGAATCGTTGGCGCTGGAAGTTTGTGAAGTAGTCATGGATTTTCCTGCCTCGTTTTTATTTCAGTTGGGATTCGACAATCATCAGAAATTCGGGAGTAAAAAGCTACGAATTTTTACGGCCCGATGAATCGTCGTCGAAGCGAGATCCCTGGTCGACGCGGGAGAGGCATCCGCACCGCACGGCAATCACTTGCGGTGGCTGCGTGTGGTACTCGCGTCGTACGTAACGTGGTAGTATACCGGCAAAAATCTGCCGGAGGTCCTTCCGATGCGCGAGCCTGAAGATCAAAACAATTCCCAGCTGGCATCTTCCGATACGGAAGTCGGGTCCGAGTTCATTCACTATGGAAGGACGTCCGAGGGAACGGCCACGGAAGAAATCGACGGGGCCAAGACCGAGCCGGTGGCGATCCTGGTGTGCCACGGGATGGGGCAGCAGGTGCGGTACGAAACGATCAGTTCGGTGGCGGACGCGATTCGCCGGGAAGCCCTGGCGTTGAACGGAGGCGGGAGCGTCGAGCCGGTGCAGGTACACCTCTCATACGAGGACGGAAGTTTCCTGGCGAGGGCGGAGCTGGATTGGACCGACAAGGCAGCGAAGAAGCACAGCGTGCATGTGTATGAGGCATATTGGGCGCCAATCACCGAGGGGCAGGTCAGCTATTGGGAGACGATCAAGTTTCTGCTGGCGGCGGGGTCGAACGGGTGGAAGTGGAGCAAACTTTTCCGGCGGAGTACATTCGAGCGCTGGATGTTTGACGGAAAAAAGACGCTCGGGATCGGGAGGGTGACGCAGGCCGGCATTTATGCCGTGCTGGTGGTGTTGCTGGCGCAGGTCGTGGCGATCGCGTACGTGGTGGCGACGCTGGCCGGGCAATACAAAAACTTCCTGGCGCAGTCCTGGCCTGATCTCGGCGACCATGGATTCTGGCGGGCCTGCTGGCGACTGTTCGCGCCATTTTTCCCGGGCATTGGAACGCTGATCCACTCTCCATTTTTCGGGTGCGAATGGAAAAGGGCGGCGGAATTGCTGGTGTTATGGCTGGTGGTGATTGCCGAGGCTCTGCTTGTGCGTTACTTCCTGATCGAATATGTGGGAGACGTGGCCGCGTACATTTCGCCCTACAAGGACAGCAAGTTCGAAGAGATACGCAACAAGATTCAGAATGTGGGACTGGGAGTGGGGAAGACGATTTACGGTTTCGGGCCGCCCTCGCCCACGGTTCCGCATTACCAAAAAATCGTGGTGGTGGGGCACTCGCTGGGGTCGGTGCTAGCTTATGACACTTTGAATGCGCTGATTAATTTGGACAATACGTCGGCGTTGCACGACCGGCGGCGCGTGATGCATCGAACGCGGGCGCTGGTGACGTTTGGGTCGCCGCTGGATAAGACCGCGTTCATGTTTCGGATGCAGCCCTGGAACTCGCAGAGTTGGATACGGGAGCAGCTAGCCGCGAGCGCGCAGCCGTTGATCGTGAGCTACCGGCATTACCGGCCAAAGAGTTTCGATTGGATCAATGTCTGGTCGAGGGCGGATGTGATTAGCGGGGAATTGAATTATTACGACGATCCGGCAAGGACACCGAACGAGTGGCCAGCGGTTCAAAACATGATCGATCCCAGGGCTTGGGTACCTTTTTACGCGCATGTGCAATATTGGGACAACCCGCTGTTGCGCGAAACGCTTTACAAGCTGGTGACGTAGGATCTCGAGCGCGACTGGCTCTTGAATTCAAACGGTCGGGCGCACCGCCAGGTTGCATACCAGGAGTGATCGCGGCTCATTGGTGTGGGTGAGATTCTTCTCTTCGCTTAGAATGACAAACGCCTACGTTTTTTCGGCTAGCCTGAAGGATGATCCTTCCTGCGTATACTATGAGCATGCATTCGGAAAGTCAGATTGCGGCGGCGCTGCGGAAGTATTGGGGGTACGACTCGTTTCGGCCGCTGCAGGAAAAGATTGTGCGCAGCCTGCTCGAGGGGCGCGACACCTGCGTGGTGATGCCGACGGGCGGCGGGAAATCATTGTGCTACCAGTTGCCGGCGGCTTTGCTGGCGGATCGGACAGTGATTGTGGTGTCGCCTTTGATTGCGCTGATGCAGGACCAGGTGGCGCAATTGACGCAGATGGGGATTTCGGCGGCGTTTTTGAACAGCACGATTCCGGCGGGCGAGCAGTGGGAGATTCAACGCAACGCGATCGCGGGGACGTACCGGTTGCTTTATCTTTCGCCGGAGCGGCTGGCGCGCGAGGACACGATTGGGTGGTTGAAGCGCGTACCCATTTCATTTTTTGCCATCGACGAGGCGCATTGCATTTCGGAATGGGGACACGAATTCCGTCCGGACTACCGGCAGATGAGCGCGTTGCGGAAGAATTTTCCGGAGCGGCCGATTGCGGCGTTTACGGCCAGCGCAACGCAGCAGGTACGGCACGACATCATGAATCAACTGGCGCTGCGGGAGCCGGACCGTTATATCGCCAGCTTTCACCGGCCGAATCTGCGCTATTTCGTGCGGGAATGCGGCGGGCAGGAGCAGCCGGAGCTATTGCTGCGCGCATTGAAGACATATCAGGGCAGCAACGTGATCGTGTATTCGCCGACCACGGCGCGCGTGGATGAGACGGTGGAATTTTTGAAGGAACACGGGATCAAGTCGATCGGGTATCACGGGAAGATGACCACCGAGCAGCGCACGCGGAATCAGGAACGGTGGATGTCCGACGAAATTCCGGTGCTGGTGGGGACGCTGGCGTTTGGTTTGGGAATCAACAAGGCCGCGGTGCGGGCGGTGATTCATCTGGCGCTGCCGAAATCGATCGAGCAGTTTTATCAGGAGGCGGGGCGGGCCGGGCGCGATGGCCTGGCAGCGGATTGCGTGCTGCTGTGGCGCAAGCGTGACGCGGGTTTGCTGGCGCATTTTATCGGGCAACTGAGCGATCAGCGAGAAGTGAACCGGGCGTGGGACCGCTACAACACGATCAAACGATTTGTGGAGTCCGCGAATTGCCGGCACCGGCAGATTTGCCAGCACTTTGGGGAGAATCCGAAGTGGGAGTCGTGTGACGCGTGCGATGTGTGCGGGAGTTCGATTGAGTGGCTGACGGCTTCTCATGCGTCGCTGGCGAAACCGAAGCGTCGGGCGAAGATGAAGAGTTTTGTGGCCGCGGCTGGGGACACGGTGGGGGCGGGATATACGTTCCAGCGCGGGTCGCGTTCGGCGATGGATAAGAGCTGGGCTGCGGCGGCTGGGGCCGACGCTGGCGCGGGCGATGCGCGGCGAGATGGAAGTGAGTCGCGGTGGTGGGGTTCGGCGAAAAAGAAGAGTGCGGTGCGGGCGAGTGATGGCGCGGCTTCCGCGGGGAACGTGCGGTATGCGGGTGAGCCGGGCGCGGATGACGTGGATCCGGAGCTGCGGGAATATTTGCGGGAGTGGCGGCGGGTGACTTCGAAGGAAATGAAGACGGCGGCGTTTATTGTGATGCACGATTCGTCGTTGAACGAATTGTGCCGGGTGCGGCCGAGGTCGCTGGAGGAATTGCGGCAGGTTTCGGGATTTGGGGAGCGGAAGACGGAATTGTATGGGCCGCAGATTTTGGAGGCGTTGGAGAGGTTTAGGAACGGGGCGCGGGCGAACGGGGAAGGTTAGGTTCTATGTGGGAAGGCTCGCGCGTTTGTTGGCGTTTTCTTCGCGAGTGTTCGTGGCGTCACATCGTAAAAAGCAGATCCTTCGCTTCGCTCAGAATGACAGATGTTGCTATAGGCTGGATTTTTGCAACGTGGCGCGATTCGCTGCGCACGGCGTTAGAAGCAGGTCCCTCCCGCCTTCGCGATAATTCTGCTTCGGCGTGGCGAAGCGCTGCGCTTCGGGATGACACCCTTTTCGATTTTATTAACGGCTGGTGCGGCCGGCGAAGATTGTTAGATTTTTTAGGGCTGAGGAATTTGGAGTGGCGTTCGTGCTCGGCGGTGTTTGGGTCTGCGGCTGGCCCCAAGTGATGGCTTCGCGGGTTTTGGCTTCGGGGGCGTTGTCGAGGAAGCGGACTTTGTCGCCGTCGGGTTCGATGCCTAGCTTGGCCCAGATGGCTGGCAGGTCGACTGGGTAGGGTTGGTCTTTCATTTTTTGGTAGAGCGGCATTAGGACTGCGACGCCCGTCGCATGGTCGCCAACTGTAAGAGCTTTTTCCAGATCCCATTCCTGTTGAATGCTTCCGCCGGCGTCTAGGATTCCGCGCAGGGCGTCTTGCAGGCCTTTTTGGTTATTGGTTTTTTCGTGAATTTCGATGTCGGCGAGCAGGCAGAAAAGCGCGCCGCCCCAGTAGGTGCGTCCCCAGGTGTGAGTGTGGTCGAGGCCTTCGTCGCCCTTGGCGGGAAGACCTTTGGGCATGTCGCGAACGACTTCGAACCACATTTGATTCGCATCCATGTGATGAACGCGGACGCGGGCGAAAGGTTCGACGTAAACCGAGATGCCTTCTTCAATCCAGTGATGACGGTCGTCGACGTCGGGAAAGGCGAGATGAATCATTTCGTGAGTGAGCATCCAATCGTCGGCGAAATCGGCCCAGGTGGTGTCGGCTCCGACGTGAATGGCAATGCGGGTGCCGCGATCACCCCAAGTGCGGCCGCCGCGAACTCCCGCGCCGCCGGTGGGAATGAGGTGCAGGTTAGTGTGCGGCACGGGGAAGCGGCCGTAATAGTTGGAGACGGCTTCGGCGGACCATTGGACCCATTTCAGGACGTCTTCTTTGGGGGCGTGGAGGGCGCCTTCTTCGGTGGAGACATCGATGCGGGAAGTGCCGATGAGGACGGTGGAGGTCACGGTATCCGCAGGATACGCGCAGGCCGCCACGAATAAAACGAGCAGGCAGAGCCAGGCCGGCGAGCGCAGGAGATTGCGAAGACTTCGGTGCGTTTCATACATTGAGGCTCCAGGGGCCGTTGTATCGAACAAATGTCATCTTAGTGAAGATTCGGCTTTGGCGCGAAAGGATGGCTTCAGGGGCTAAAGCCCCATTTTTTTGTGTGAATGTCGGAGCTGAAGCTCCGACCTCCTGAAAGGCCCGCGTCGTTTGCCGGATGCTGAAGCCGTGCCCTGACGAAAGATTTAAGAGCCGCGGTTGTTGAGATTTCCTTCGCGAACGATCACGGCCTCTCATCGTAAAAAGCAGATCCTTCGCTGCGCTCAGGATGACACCTCTTGTTGATAGGTGAGGTTTGAGGCTAACTACGGGTCTGGCGAACAGCTTCCTACGTTTTGGCGAATTCGTTTTTGTGTTGAGAGCGGGCGATCAGGGTGTCGAGCGCGAGTTTGCCGGGGCCGAAGATTAGGACGATTAGGGCGACGAACCAGAAAATGAAGGGATCGGCGGCGACGAATTTGTTGGGGTCGGAGAAAAAGGAGAGGAAGGCTTCACGGTCGGCGGTGATGTAGGCGGTAGTCATATCGATGAAGATGCCGAGGGCGGCGATGCGCGAGAGCAGGCCGAGGGCGAGGCAGATGCCGCCGATAAATTCGAAGCTGGAGACGAAGGTGGCGGTGAACGCGGGCGCGGGCAGGCCGAGGCTCTGGAAAAATTCGGTGACGTGCGGGAGGTTGTGAAGTTTGCCCCAGCCGTTCTGGGAGAGCTGCCAGCCCCAATAGACGCGGATGATCAGAAGGAAAGGGGACTGTAGGGAATTCAGGATGCGGACGAACAGGGCGTAAAGGCGTGCGATTTGGTCGGTCATGGTGCTCATTCGAGTGCTCTCTCTTTTTGGCGGAATTTGAATTTGGCCGGCTAAGCTTTGGCGGAACTTTTGGTCCAAGGACAGAACCAACCGAGCGTCGACCAGGTTTGAAACCATTTCTGAATCAGCAGGGGGCGTTCGGAGGCCGGGGCGGCACTCTGGCGCAAACCCGCTGCGATGGCGGCGTTCAGGGGCTTGCCATCGCGGAGCAGAGAAAGAATGGCGAATTCATCGCGTTCGAGACGGCGGAAGTAGACTTCTTCGCCCATGCGATGAACCGCGAGAAAAATGGGGCTGGGTTTCATGCTGGCGACCGCTTTGATGCGCTTCGATTTGTGGCGTTCGCTCATGGCGTTGCTGGCGACGCTGACGTCTTCGGCGTCTTTGCGTACGACGAGAAGCAGGTCGTCGACTGGATAGCGCAGGTCGAGCAATTGCACGTAGGGTTGCAGGCGGAGGCGCAATTTCGCGGGATTAGCCTCGGCCAGATCGGCAGCGGTAAGCGCGGTTTCGCGCCTGCCGTCGAAGGCGTTAATTTCGGCCCATTCGAGGCGAACCATGTCGATGGCGAGCTTCTGGCGCGGGCCGGCGTATTTAGGATGCTTGCCGAGCCAGGCTTCGAGCTGCGAGCCGATATTGCGCATGGTGAAAGATTTCGACGGGCAATCGATCAGATAGGCCTCGGCCACTTTGTCGAAGCCGCGAGTGCCGAGCACGGCGCGGAGGCCGGGAAAATCTTCGGCGAAGCCGGAGAGGACGCGGAACCAATACTGGCGGTTGTAGATTTCCATCCGCTCGAAAGAAGTGAGGCGGTCGTTGGGCTTGATGATGCGGTTGGCGACTTTGCGGAGCGAACGGCCGTCGGGCGCGACGTTGCGCATGCGCTCGGAAGGCGTGAGCGGCGTCATGACGGCGGCAGCCATTTGGCGCTGAATCGTTAACAAGTCCATGCGCAGGTTCATACGGCGGTGGCCAGGGAAGCGCTGGCCAGAAACTTATTGGCCTTGAGGGCTTCGTCGTGGACTTCGTCGAAGGCGGGAATGCTGTCGTCCCATTCGAGCAGGGTGGCGGTGTGGCCGACGCGTTCGATGGCGCGGGCGTAAAGCTTCCAGACCGGATCGATGACCGGATGATCGTGGGTATCGAGAATGTATTTGCGATATTTCGAGTGGCCGGCGATGTGAATCTGGGCGACGCGATCGGCGGGGACGCTGTTCACGTAAGTCGAAAGGATCGAAGCTGTGATTTTGCGACGAGACGTAGATGTTGTTGACGTCGAGAAGAATTCCGCAATCGGCGCGCTCGACCACCTCATTCAGAAATTCCCACTCGGTCATTTCGGAGACGTGAAATTCGGCGTAGCTGCTGACGTTTTCGACGGCGACGGGGATTTCGAGAAAGTCGCGGACTTCGCGAACTTTCTGCGCGGTGATGCTGCGCGGCTTCGAAAGTGTAGGGCATGGGCAGAAGATCGTGGGTGTAGCGGCCGTCGACGCTGCCCCAGCAGAGATGATCGGAGAGCCAGGGAGTCTTGGTGCGCTTGACCAGATCTTTCAGGCGGCGGAGATGTTCGCGGTCGGCGCGCTGCGGCGGAGCCGAAGTACATGGAGACGCCGTGCTGGACGACTTTGTATTGCTCGAGAATCTGGTCGAGGATGTGCAGCGGGCGGCCGCCATCGACCATGAAATTTTCGGAGATGATTTCGAACCAGTCGACGACCGGCTTGCGCGGTGAGGATGTGGCTGTAATGCGGAACGCGCAGGCCGATGCCGATTCCGTAGTCGGTATGTCCGTTGAAGCGATTCGCCGGCATTTCTGAAAACTCCGCAGATATTTTCCGAGGCGATCGCACAGCTGAGAATCGAGAAGTAAAAGACTCAGAAGCTGGGGGCCGAGGTCGAGTAATCGATCTCAACCCCCAACATCCGAAAAATGCGGGTTGAGAGTTAGGCCTTCGGGCATCTTGGAGCCGTCGGTTGCGCAGCCGCCCTTGCCCTTGCAGGAGTTCTTGCCCTTGCAGCCGTTGTCGGACGATTTACATCCGCCATTGCCCTTGCAGGAGTTCTGACCCTTGCAGGCATGCTTTTCCTTCACCTTGCTGTCATCGGCCTTCTGATCGGACTGCACGCCGTGCATGCCCGAGAGAAGATTCGACGCGTGGATCACCGACGGGGTGGTTCCCGCGATCAAACCTGCGAGCGCCGCGCCAGCAATCAGGGCCTTCTTTGACTTTGTCATTTGCTATTACCTCCGGTTGAGTTTGCACTGAACATCCGTACTGATACTACGTGGTATCAGGGACCAACGGATTTCCCTGGATGGATGGATTGATGTGGCTGGGTTGGCTTCAAACGCCCGGGCATAACCGGGGTTTTCGCCCGAAGCATACACCCGCGGAAATGCCCGAGACAACGATTTTTGGTTTTGAGACTGCACAGTCATAACTAGACCGAATCGAAACGCCTATGCAACCCCCTTATGATTGCTGGGGGAGCAGATGGTTACAGAGTTTTTCAGGCTGGAGTCGGTCAAAACCATAGACGCGTCAGGCCGAAAAATGGCTTGTATGGCTTGAATTGGGGCGTTCTGGCGAATGGCCGAATTCGGACGGTGCGGACACGTTACACGTTCCTAATTTCCCGCACCGGCGGAGGCTGAAGTCGCGGCCAAGAGGCGGTCGATTTTGGCGGGCACGTCGGCGGGTTTGAAGATGGGCGGCGAGCAGGTGCGGCTGGTGCAGATGAAAGCGGCCGAAACTTTCAGGCTGGGTATTGGACGTCGGGATTGGGCAGGCGGCCGGCGGGGCCTTGGGCAGGGTCCCACCATTCGAGGCGTTTGTAGCTGGACGGATATTGGAGGGCCTGCGAGGAACAGGGCGCGGGCCGCGGGATCGGATTTGGCTGCCGACGATGGTGAGGTGCAGCGGTTCGTTGGAGATTTCGAAGTCGGCGAGCAGCGGACCGGCGGCGGGCAGGCGGAAGACGACCGGGTCGGCGGCGACGTAACGCATGGCGCGGTCGGCGATTTGTTTGTAGGTGTCGTTGGCGGTGATGTGGAAAAGCAGGTTGGCGGAGCGGACCACGTCGATATTTTCGTCGCGCTGAGGGTGGGGAGAGTAGGCGCGATCGGTGGGGGCTTTGGAGCTGTCGAAACCGGCGCCGTCGTGATCTTCCTGCACGGAAATTGGCGTCGATGAATTTCATGGTGGCTTCGGCGCGGGCCAGCCACTGGCGGTCGGCGGTGGCGCCGTAGAGAGCGAGGAAGGCGCGGGCCATGGCGACGTTGTCGCCGAGGTACGGGCCGTTGGCATCTGTGGCGCCGTGGCGGAAACCGCCGTTGGGCAGCGAGCGGTTGGCGATGATCCAGTGCGGCGGCGCGCAGCGCGTCGTCGAGAACCGATTGGTCGCCGGTGGCGGCGTAGAGCGCGACGAGGCCGTTGATGGCCCAGCCGTTTTCGCGGGCGTAAATGTGTTTGTCGACGCGCGGGATGCCCTGGGCGCGGCGATGCGCGTCATCGAGCGCGAAATAATCGGCGCTGTGTTGGCCTTCGACGATGTCGGCGTCCTGGCTGGTGTAGAAGGCGCCCTGTGGCGAGGTGAGAAACGTTTTGAGGAAGTGGCGAATTTCCTGCGCGGCGTGCAGATATTTCGGATCTTGAAATTGGGCGTAGGCCAGCGAGTAGATGCGCAGATTTTCGGCCTGCATCTGCATGATTTTTTCGAAGTGCGGGGAGTTCCAGTCGCCGTCGGTGGAGTATTGGTAGACGCCGCCCCAGGCGGGATCGAGCAGGTGCAGCTGCTCATCGAGCGTCTGGCGAGCCATGTGTTCGGCTTGTTTGTTCTGGTCGCGGCGGGCGAGAACCATGGCGTATTCGACGGAATCCCAATCCAGAAATTTCTGGTCGGTGCCCCAGCTGCCGAATTTGGAATCGTAGCCGGCGAAATAATTTGTCGTGAGCTTGGCGCGCAGCGGCGCGGCGAGGATCGCGTTCGCGGGAATCGTTAATTTCGCGGCGGCCTCGACGGAAGGGCCGGGCGAAGGATCGTCAATAATGGCTTGCAGCATGGACGCCATTTCGTCGGGCGCGAGATAGCCCTGGCGTTTGACGATTTCCTGGCCATCGCTGTTGAAGACGATGGTGGCGGGCCAGCCGAAATCTTCGTAGCGGGTGGAGAGGTCGGGGCGGGAATCCTGGTCGGCTTTGACTACGATGTAGCGGCTTTGCAAAAGTTTGATGACGGCGGGATCGCTGTAGGTGTTGGCGTCCATGACGTGGCACCAGTGGCACCAGACGGCTTCGAGATCGAGGAGGACGAAACGGTTTTCATGTTTGGCGTCGGCGAAGACCTGGTCGGACCAAGGCTGCCAATTCAGGCGCGACGTGGCGGCGGGTGGTTTTTGCGCCAGCGCGGGCGTGGCGAGCAGGAGGAACAGGAGCCAGATGCGAAACGGTCGAGTCATGGTGATTCCTTTGGTGATAGTACGCTCATCGTCCGAAATTGGATTTTGATGATGGGGCGTTGCGTGGTGGTTGTAAGAAGACTGACCTCAGCGGCTAAAGCCGCCTGATGTGGCGCGGGTTCCGGCACGGCTAACGCCGTGCGCTGACGAAAAACGTTTCAGCCCGGGCAAGAAGGAGATCCTTCGTCGCAAGAGGCGCTCCTCTGGATGACGGCCAAAGGCGGTTGGTGCGTTTGCCTGGAAGGCTAGGAGAAGCGGATGGTGGGGAGAGCGCGGCGCAGAATTCTTACGCGCCGTTTTTGCGTTTTCGGCGCCGGAGATTTCGCGATTGGTCGAATTACGCCGTATGGCGCAATCGCGCTAAAATGTGCGGTGGTCGTGGAATGAAATTCAGCTTGCGCCTCTCCCAGCCCCGCGCACATCTAAGGATTTATGCGAACTGATCTGGATGCATCGAAGCAGGCTCCCCTGAAAGTTTTTGGCGCGCCGGGGTGCGCGCCGTCGTATTCGATTCGGGATTTTCTGCACCGCAGCGATATTCCTTTCGAATGGACGCAGCTGAAATCCGACAAAGAGGCCCAGGAGAAACTGGGTGTGCCGGGATTGCACGATGACCGGCTGCCGGTGGTGTTCTTTCCGGATGGAACGCGATTCGACCGGCCGACGATTCGGCAGGTCACCGAAAAACTGGGATGGTTTCACGATCCGACGCGCAGCGAATACGATCTGGCGATTTACGGCGCGGGTCCGGCCGGATTAAGTGCCGCGGTGTATGGCGCTTCGGAAGGATTGAAGACGGTGCTGATCGAACGCAACGCGATCGGCGGGCAAGCCGGGACCAGTTCGCGAATTGAAAATTACCTGGGATTTCCGGACGGCATCAGCGGCGCGCAACTGGCGGAGCGGGCGCGCAATCAAGCGATCAAGTTTGGCGCGGACATTTTGATCGCGCGGGAAGGCGTGAGCGCGAAGTTCGAGACCGGCAAGGGCGTGGGCACGCTGGCCGACGGAACCAAAATTGTGGCGCGGGCGACGATTTGTTCCACGGGCATCAACTACCGGAAACTCGACCTGCCGAATGAAGACACGTTCTTCGGGCAGGGTTTGTATTACGGCGCGGGTTCGAGCGAAGCGGTGTTGTGTTCGGGTGAGCACGTGATCGTGGTGGGCGGTGGAAACTCGGCGGGGCAGGCGGCACTGAATTTTCTGAAGTACGCGAAGCAGGTGACGATTGTGGTGCGCGGCGACGCGTTGAAGGATACGTTGTCGCAATATCTGGTGGATCGCGTGACTGTCGTCGCCGAACATCACGGTGTTGACCAACACCAGCGTCATCGGGCTTTCCGGCGGCAGGACGCTGGAGTGCATCGAAGTTCGCAACGAACGGACCATGCAGACGCAGCAGATTCCGACGAAATGGCTTTTCGTCTGCATCGGTGGCACGCCGTTTACGGATTGGGCGGCGGATGTGGGAATCGTGCGCGATTCGGATGGATATTTGGTGACCGGGCCGGATTTGCCGGCGGACATTCGGGAGACGGCGCATTGGCCGCTCGATCGCGCGCCGTATTACTTGGAAACGAATATGCCGGGGGTATTTGCGGCGGGCGATGTGCGGCATGGCTCGGTGAAACGTTGCGCTTCGGCGGTGGGGGAAGGCGCGATGGCGGTGGCGTTCGTGCACCGATTTTTGGCGAACGGCTAGAAGCGCTGAACGGAACGCGGGCGGCCCGATTATTGTGCGGCGATCACGTCGGAGACTAGACGCAGCAGGCCGCGAATATCGAGGCCGGGATAGCCAGTTGTGAAGCCTAAGCGGACGATGACCAGACGCTGCGAAGGAATGATTACGATGCGCTGGCCAAAATTCCCTGAGGCGTAAAAAGAATCGGTCGGCATTCCCGCCTGGATGCGCTCATGCGCGTTTTCTGCATTTCCGGCATTGACCCAAAATCCCGCGCCGTAATCGGAATCTAGAGTAGGTTTCGTCGAGTAGGCCACCCAGCCCTGCGGCAGAATACGTTTTCCGTCTACCACTCCGTCGTCGAGATAGAGCTGGCCGAAACGCGCCCAATCGCGCGCGGAGGCGTAGAAGCGCGTGGAGCCGACGGGCGTTCCGGCGTGATCGAAATCCATAGCGACGTGCTGCATGCCGACTGGCTCGAAAAGGCGGGTGGCGGCGAAGCGGCGGACATCCTCGGCGTGGCCGCCGACGGCGTCGCGCACGATGGACGAGGTGATCAGCGTATTGCCGCTGGTGTATTCGAAGGTGCTGCCGGGCGCGGCTTTCAGCTGGGCGCGTTCGGCGAAAGCGGCCATATCGTTTTCGCGGAAGAGCATGCGCGAAACGGGATCGAGGCCGGTGTCGTTTTCATCGAGGGTGAGGCCGGAGGTCATGCGCATCAATTCGTCGAGAGTGATGACGTGGCGGGGGTCGGCGGTTGCGGCCCAGGCTTGCGACTGGCGCGCGAGCGTTGACGTCGAGCTTGCCATCGCCGACC
The DNA here is from genome assembly GCA_963711325.1 of uncultured Acidobacteriota bacterium. Classification (GTDB taxonomy): domain Bacteria; phylum Acidobacteriota; class Terriglobia; order Acidiferrales; family UBA7541; genus Palsa-295. The sequence goes on from CAVQDR010000004.1 coordinate 948,568, forward strand.
AGGATGCCGATGAGCGCGTTGATGACGGATTTGCTGACGGAGTAGGCGAGGAGCGGAGTTTCGGGGCTGATGCCGGGCGCGTAGCGTTCGGCGATGATTTTTCCATCGCGCATCACGACGACGGCGCGGACTTGGCGGTGCGCGCCGGGGCGAGACTCGGCGAAGGCGGCATCGAGGGCAGCGGCGAGTTTCGGATTGGCAGGCGGGATTACGGCCAGCGAATCGTCGGAGATTTTTTCGGGTGGCGTCGCGGATGCGGGTATTGGCGTCGTGACGATCGGCGACGATGCCGGCACCGGCTGTGAATCGGGTTCGCCGAGCAAGCAGCCGTAGGTGGGAGTGTAGGTGGCGACGCTGGCAAAATGCCCGGCCCAGGTGGTGACGACTGTCTTGTGCAGGGTGTCGACATCGGTGTGCAGGCGCCTGACCAGGATCTTCAGGCCGGGATTCACTTTTACTTCCTCGGCAAAGACGCGATCGACGGGCAGGCCGGAAACGAAAACACCGCCGCAGAGAGTCTGGCTGACGACGGCGGTGCCGACGCGGATGGATGGAGCGATGCGGAAGGTCCAGGCGAAGGCAGCGAAGATGAGAAGGATGGCGAGAAGAGTTACGAGCCACCAGACGACTCGCCCTGAATCGTGCTTCCTCAATTTGCTCTCCTGGCGCCGCTGATTTTTTCACGGCGGGCGACGCGCGGATTCCACAGTGTATAAGTCAAACGCGGATTTTATGTTTCCGCAACACCACAGCGCGAAAAAAGCTTTCAGGTCAGGAGAAAATCAAGTCGCGAGGGGGGAGCCGGCGCGAACGCGCTCGAGGACTTCTTCATTTGGCGGCGGCGTGGCGCCGGGCTGCGAGGCAACCCAGGCGCCGATTTGATTGGCGGCTTCGTTGATGACTTTCAGCGATGAGCCGCGGAGATAGTGGTGGACCAGCGCAGCGGCGAAGGCGTCGCCGGCGCCGACCGTATCGGAAACTTTGACGTGCAGGCCGGGATGGGTGTGAGATTCGCTGCGAGTGTAGAGGCTGCTGCCTTTTTCGCCGTGGGTGACGCAGACCATCTGAACGCCGAAGGTTCCGAGAACCCAATGCGCGGATTCTTCAATGGTTTTGGCCGGTGATTCAAAAACGCGGACCATGGTAGCCAGCTCTTCGTCGTTGCATTTGACGATGCTCGAGCATTTCATCGATTCGGCCAGCACCGCGCGGGAATAAAAATTCTGGCGCAGGGTGACGTCGAAGACACGGAGCGCCGTGGGCGGAGTCCAGCGGAGAAAAGTGCGGACGGTTTCGTGCGAGACATGCGCACGCTGGGAGAGCGAACCAAAACAGACCGCGTCGGCGCGGCGGGCGAGATCCTGCCAGGCGGGCGTCCATTCCATGAAATCCCAGGCGACGGGCGCGATGATTTCGTAACTGGGCTGGCCGTCGGCGGCGAGATGAACGACCACGGTGCCGGTGGGATGGGCTTCATCAGTTTGCACGTGAGAATAATCGACTTGCAGGCGGGTCAGGCATTCGGTGGCTTCGACGCCGAGAATGTCGGTGCCCAGGCGGCTGGCGATGGTGCCGTTGTCGCCGAGCAAATGAGTCATGTAGGAAAAATTGGCGGGAGCGCCGCCGAGCTGTTTTTTGCCGGGGAACAAATCCCAGAGGAGTTCGCCGAGGCCTACGACCGTGTATGTCTTGGGTGCCATGGTTTCGATTACGCCGCGAAGGAGCGAAGCGGCGACGGGTGAATCGATACGTTGTTGCGCGCATCATACTAAAACAGGCAGGCTGGGGATGCGGCAAATATTTGCGTGGCGATTTGCCGGTGGTGGCAATGATATGATGCTGGCGATGCGTTGTTTGGCGTGCCAACCCGTTTGTTGTTCGTATCGATGCTGCTGTCGTTGTCCGCGGCTGCGCGGTTCTGGCTAGATCGAGCGAAATTTTCGCATCGTACGATTCGCCAGCCGCTCTTCTGAGCGGTTTTTTTATGTTTGGACGAAAGTGAGTGAGGATTCGATGACTCAGGATTCGGCGGAACGGATTGCCTTGGAAAAACCGATTGGAATTTACTACGAGCATCCGGACTGGTTCCGGCCGCTGTTCCAGCAGCTCGACGCGCGCGCAGTGAATTGGGAGAAGATCGATATTCGGGACCATTCGTACGCGGCTGGGAAGGGCACGGCGGCGTATTCGCTGGTTTTCAACCGGATGAGCCCTTCGGCGTGGCAGCGCGGGTTGGGCGACGCGATCTTCTACACGTTGAATTACTTGGCGCATTTGGAAGCGCAGGGCGTGCGGGTGATCAACGGGTTCAAGGGATTTACGACCGAGACTTCGAAGGCGCGGCAACTGGAATTGCTAGAAGGCCTGGGGCTGGGCTATCCGCGGGCGGTGGTGATTCACAGTCCGGCGCAGGCGGTGGCGGCGGCGAAGGAAATCGGATTTCCGCTGGTGGTGAAACCGAATATCGGCGGCAGCGGCGCGGGGATCGTGCGTTTTTCGAAGGCCGAGGATTTGCAACGGGCGGTCGATGCGGGCGAGCTTTTCTTTGGGATCGATTCGACGGCGCTGGTGCAGGAATTTTTTCCGGCGCGCGATTCGGTGATCACGCGAGTGGAAATTCTGGGCGGGAAATATTTGTACACGATTCAGATTCATACGACCGGCGAGACTTTTGACTTGTGCCCGGCGGATATTTGCATGAACGCGCGGGGAGAAGCGCTGACGCGAATCGCCTGCGCGGTGGACGCGCCGAAGACGGGACTGCGGGTGGAGGCATTCGAGCCTCCGGCGCAGGTGAAGCGGGATGTGGAGCGGATCATGGAGGCGGCCGGGATCGACGTGGGCGGAGTGGAATCGGTGATCGATGACCGCGACGGGCGGCGGCTGTACTACGACATCAACGCGCTTTCGAATTTCGTGGCCGATCCGGAGCGGGTGATCGGATTCAACCCGTATGCGCGGCTGGCGGATTATTTGATCGAAGAAGCCAGGCGCAATGAGGCGCGGCAGCGCGGGTCTGAGGTGACGCGAGCGGGAGCGACGCGATGAGATACGGATACTGGCTGCCGGTTTTTGGTGGATGGCTGCGCAACGTGCAGGACGAAAATATGGAAGCGAGCTGGGTGTATGTGAAACGCCTGGCTCAGCGTAGTGAAGCGCTGGGTTTCGATCTGACGCTGATCGCGGAATTGAATTTGAACGATATCAAGGGAGTGGAGGCGGCATCGCTGGATGCGTGGTCGACGGCTGCGGCGCTGGCGGCGGTGACCGAAAGGATCGAGCTGATGGTGGCGGTGCGGCCGACGTTTCATTTGCCGGCGCTGCTGGCCAAGCAGGCGGCGAATATCGATCGGATCAGCGGCGGACGGTTATCGCTGAATGTGGTGTCTTCGTGGTGGGCAGATGAGGCCAAGAAATATGGAGTGACCTTCGAGCAGCACGACGATCGTTATGCGCGGACCAGCGAATGGCTGGACGTGGTGGACGGCGTGTGGTCGCAGAACCATTTTTCTTATACCGGGAAATATTATCGGGTCGAGGACAACGTGCTGGAGCCCAAGCCGGCGTCGCGGCCACGGCCAGTGATTTATGCGGGCGGGGAATCGCCGGCGGCGAAGGATTTGATCGCGGAGAAGGCGGACGCGTACTTGATGCACGGCGATTTGCCGGAGCGCGCGGCGGAGAAAGTGAAGGATCTGAGCGAGCGGCGCGCGAAATTCAAGGCGGAGCCGTTGAAATTCGGAATTGCGGGCTATGCGATCGTGCGCGAGACGGAGAAGGAAGCGCAGGACGAATTGCGGCGGATTACGGACGTGCAGCAATCCGCGGCGGGCTACGCGAATTACCAGCAATGGATTGCCGGGACTCAGTTGGAGCAGCGCGTTTCGCTGGAAGATTATTCGGTATCGAATCGCGGGCTGCGTTCGGGGCTGGTGGGGACGCCGGAACAGATTCAAGAGAGGATGGCGGCGTTTGAGCGCGCGGGGATCGATCTGGTGCTCTTGCAATTCAGCCCGCAGTTGGAAGAGATGGAGGCGTTCTCAAAAGCGGTGATTGCTCCGGCGGCGCGCTTCGCTGGAAAAGCCGCGCGTTAGCCGCCGCTGCTGCTGGCCGAAATTTCGAACGCAGTGCTGGCGAAAATTCGCCGCGTGATAAACTGGGCGCCGTCTTCCGGAGGATTTTCGATGCGGGCGGCTTCGAGTGTGCTGCGGCGTAAATTCGTTTTGGTTTTGATTCCTTTTACAATTCTCCTCACCTTTATCGCGTTTCCTTCGTTCTGTTTCGCGCAGACGCCCGCCGCGGCCACGCCCCGGTCTTTGTCTGGGCGCGCGATTAAATCCTCGAAACCCAAACTGGTGGTGATTCTGGTGGTCGACCAGATGCGGGCTGATTACGTGGAGAAATTCGGGCAGCAGTGGACGGGTGGCTTGCGACGGATGGTGGATGAGGGCGCGTGGTTTCGCGAAGCGGCTTATCGCTACGCGGCGACCGAGACGTGCGTGGGGCACTCGACGATTTCGACCGGGGCGCTACCTTCAAGCCACGGGATGGTGGCGAACGAGTGGTTCAATCGCGATACGCAGAAGACGATGACCTGCACGGAAGACGCGAAAGTGAAAAACGTGGGCTACGCCGGGGTGGTGGCGAAGGGCGGCGACAGCGCGGCCAATATGCTGGTCCCAGCGTTTTCGAACGAATTGAAATTTCAGTCGGGATCGGGGACGCGAGTCGTGACGTTTTCGTTGAAGGCGCGGGCGGCGATCACGCTGGGCGGAACGAACGCGGACGCGGTGACCTGGTACGACGTATCGACCGGCGGGTGGCAGACTTCGACCGCGTATCCGATGGCGCCGTTCGTGGAGGATTTTGCCAAAGCGCATCCAGTGGCGCAGGACTACGGAAAAACCTGGACGGCGATGCTGCCTGCTTCGTCATATCTTTACGATTCGCCAGCGGTGGGCGCGAGGTTTCCGGCGGAATCGGGGCCAGCGCTGCCGCACCCGCTGCACGGAGCGGCGGGCAGCACGTCGGCGGACAAACTTTTTTATGGGCAGTGGCTCGGTAGCCCGTTTGCGGACACCTATCTGGTGAACATGGCGGACGATGCGGTGGATAAGTTGGGATTGGGGCAGCGTGGCGGGACGGATTTTCTGGGCGTGAGTTTTTCTTCGCCGGATTATGTGGGACACGCGTTCGGGCCCCGCAGCTGGGAAATTCAGGACATCCTGGCGCAGCTCGACCGCGACTTGGGCGTATTCTTCGCGCACCTCGATCAAAAAGTAGGGCGAGGGAATTACGTGGTGGCGCTGAGCGCCGATCATGGGGTCGCGCCGATTCCGGACGATATGGCCAAGGCCGGGATGCCGGCGGGCTGGTTCAAGGTGGACGATTTGAAAACGGCTGTGTCCGGCGCGCTCGAAGCCAACGGCTACGGTAAGGGCGACGTGAAGGCGGTGATGGGCGCGGATATTTATTTCGCGCCGGGCGTTTATCAAAAGCTGCAGAGCGATCCTAAAGCGCTCGACTCGGTGATGACGGCGATTCTGAAGGTGCCGGGCGTGGCGCGGGTGTATACGGCGGAGGAGCTGGAGAACCCGCCGCTGATGCAGAACAATATTTTTATGGCGGAAGCGAACAGCTTTTTGGCAGGGCGCAGTGGCGATCTGCTGGTGGTGCCGGATCCGTTTTTTCCGTGGGATTTTTCTACCGCGACGCGGCCGAGACCATACGGCGCGACGCATGGCGCGCCTTATTATTACGACCAGCACGTTCCGATACTTTTTATGGGCTACGGAATCGAGGCGGGGGAATATTTTGGAGCGGTCGCGCCGGAAGATATCGCGCCGACTTTGGCGGCGCTGTGCGGCATCACGCTTTCGACGCGCGATGGACATGTGTTGGCGCAGGCGATTGCGAAGCACGGGGCGGTGCGCGACGGACGGACTAGGCTCAACGCCGGCGCGGCTGGTGCTGCGGCGAGTACGGCTGGCGCGAAACCGTAAAAGCGCACGCCATGCGGGAATGGTGGGGCTGTGGTAGGCTTTGAAAAGATGAGGAAGAAAGCCAATTCGGCACGGATTGCGGCTTTGGTTTTCGTGGTTGCGGCGTTTTTTGCTTCGACCTGCCCGGTAATGTGCGCGGCGCGAGTTTGTGCTAGCGACGTTCATCAGGCCTCAGGCCACGCGTGCGGGCAGAATCCCGCGCATCATTCGCAGCTGCCGGCACACCCGTCCGGGCAGCACCAGCCGGATCGATCCGAGTGTGTTGGGCATTTGAATCCGAATGTGTTTCTGGGCGCGCCGGGGGCCGTCTCCGCTGCTTCGTTGAATATCGTTGAGTACCTGCAAGTTCCGGTCGTCGCTTCCAACGCCGGTGTGAATTTTGTGCTGGGCACTCGCGGCGCTGACGCTTCCGAATTCGCGCCGCCATTTCGATCCCGTATCGCCATCTACCAGAAAAACTCAGATCTCCGCATTTAGCTTCCTTCCTGTTTTAGTTTCCAGCTCTACAAGTTTGTAAAGGCGCGCGGCTGTAGGCAGTGATTCGCGCGTGCAACCGGGTTACATTTTTTTTCCAAGTGCATTCGACGACGACCAAAAGCAGAAAAACGTTTGGAGGATTTCATGGATTCATCACGCAGAAGTTTTTTGCGAGGCGGTGTGGTGCTGGGGGCTGGAGCAGTTGCGGCCGCGAGCGCGGCGGCTGGCAAAACCATTGCGACGCAGCAGGACGCGACTCAGATGAAGTCGGGAATGAAGATGGACGACGGAAAAACACTTTCGGCGCATCACGCCACGGCGAGTACGAGCGGCGCGGGCTCCGGATTTCTGCCAGTGATTACGCCGGACATTCCTGATCTGCCGTTTGAAATGGACGGCGGAGTGAAGGTGTTTCATCTGGTTGCCGAGCCAGTGAAGCAGGAAATTGTTCCCGGCAAGGTGGTGAACTTGTGGGGCTACAACGGCAGCGCGCCGGGGCCGACGATTCAAGCCATGCAGGGCGACCGGGTACGGATCGTGGTCGATAACCATTTGCCCGAAGCGACTTCGATGCACTGGCACGGTTTCGAAATTCCTTTCGATATGGATGGCGGGCCGGGGCTTTCGCAGGACCCGATTCCGCCGGGCGGGCGCTTCGTTTACGAATTCACGCTGCAGCAGGAGGGAACTTACTTTTATCACTCGCACATGGCCATGCAGGAAATGCTGGGGATGATCGGCGCGTTCATCATGCACCCGAAGGAAGCTTACGATCCTCCGGTGGATCAGGATTTCGCGATCGTGCTGCAGGAGTACGCGATTCTGCCGAATAATCCGACACCGAACACGATGAGCATGGAATACAACTGGCTGACGTTCAACGGGAAGTCCAGTCCGGCGTCGACTCCGCTGATTATTCGCCACGGCGATCGCGTGCGGATCCGAATCATTAATTTAGGAATGGATCATCACCCGATTCATCTGCATGGGCATCAATTCGCGATCACAGGAACGGAAGGCGGGCGGCAGCCGAAAGCGACATGGGGGCCGAACAACACGGTTTTGGTTGGAGTGGCGCAGGCGCGGACGGTCGAGTTCGTGGCGAAAAATCCGGGCGACTGGATGCTGCACTGCCATATGCCGCACCACATGATGAATCAGATGTCGTCGATGGTGGGGCCGATGACGCGCCGGATGGGAATGCCGGCCGGCGCGGGAATGGAGCAAGGCATGGGGATGTTGATGGGATCCGGAGCGGCGACGGCCGAAGAAAATGGGCCAAGCGTGGGACGTGCGATGGGAGTTGGCTCGACTCTGGAGCAGGCTACTTCGAACGGGCCGATGTCGCAGAAGCAATCGAATGACGCGCAGCACAACCGGAAGATGGGACACGGAATGCAGATGCAAATGGGCGATGCGGACGTGAGCAAGGATGCGAATTCGGTCCCGGGGTTTCCTCAGGATGCCTACATGGAGGGACCGATGATGGCGATGGACGACGCCGTCGCGAAGCCGGAGACGTACGGCCTGCGGGCCGGTTGGACGGGATACATGATGGGGATGATGACGCTGGTGCGCGTGCTGCCGGCGGATTTGTACGAGCACATCGAGAAACTTCGTCAGGACGTTCGCGAGAAACACGACGGGACGAAGCCGGATGCTGCACCGGGCATGAAGATGCCGCAGCGCTAGAAATTGAGATACGGGAGATTCGCGATGAAAAATTATTCCTGCAGAAAAAATCTGATGCGCGTTGCGTTCATTCTGATGCTGGGCGCGTGTTCTGTGGCGGCGCAAGACGCCCGCCCGTCACCCGGTGCGGCCGAGAGCACATCTACGGCGGGCGTGACGCTCGAGAAACTGCAGGCGCTGGCGCTCGCGAATAATCCGACGCTGGGCCAAGCGAAAGCGGGGGTGAGCGCTGCGGCGGGGCGGACGCATCAAGCGGGGTTGTGGCCGAATCCGACGGTGGGCTACGTGGGCGAGGAAATTCGCGGCGGATCATATGGAGGAGGGCAGCAAGGTGTCTTCATTCAGCAGAACGTGATTCTGGGGAACAAGCTCAGCCTGGATCGCCAAGTGAAAACCGAGGAAGGCAAACAGGCTGAGGCGGAAATGCAGGAACAACGCATGCGCGTCGAGAACGGCGTGCGTATTGCGTTCTACCAATCGTTGGCCGCGCAGGAAATGCTGGAAGCTCGAAAGCAGTTGAGCGGCATGGCGCGCGACGCGGTGGCGACGACGCAGCAGCTTTTCAACGTGGGTCAAGCCGACGAGCCGGACGTGCTGCAGGCGCGGGTGGAAGCCGACGAAGCGGAACTCGCGGTGATGGCGGCGGAGCAGGATCAACTGCGCGCGTGGCGGGTGCTGACGGCGGTGGTGGGGAAACCTGGAATGCCAGACGAAAAGCTGGCGGGCAATCTGGAAGATCTGCCGCAACTCGATGCGGATCAGGTGATGGAGAAAATTCTGCGGGATAGTCCGGCGGTGAAAATCGCGGAACTTCAGGCTTCACATGCGGATTTGGAGATCACGCGGGCGCGTCGTGAAGCCGTGCCGGATCTTTCGGTGCGCGCTGGGTACTTGGACAATTTGGAAAATGTTGGTGGTGTTCCGCCGAAGGCGGTGGGATCGGAGGCGTTCGCCGAGGTGGGCGTGAATTTGAAGATTTTCAACCGCAACCAGGGAAATGTGGAAGCGGCGAGTGCGGATCGCGAACGCGCGCGGTTTGAGGTGGAGCGGGTGTCGTTGACCTTGCGGCGGCTGGCTGCGCCGGTGCTGCAGAGTTATTCGACTTCGCGCGCGATGGTGGAGCGGTACAAAGGGCGGACTTTGCCGAATGCGCAGCGAGCTTACGAATTGTATTTGCAGAAATATCAGGAAGGGGCGGCGGCGTATCCGCAGGTGTTGATCGCGCAGAGGACTTTGTTTCAGCTGCGGACGAATTACATCAGTGCGCTGGAAAATGCGTGGTTGAATGCGGCAGCGTTGCAGGGATTGTTGCTGACTGATCCGCTGGATTTGCCGGCGGCGCCTGGGGAATTGGATCGTCCGGTGCGGGAGATTAATATTCCGGTGGCGGAAACGCAGGGAATGCCGCGGTAAGCAGGAAGCGAAAAGCGAAAATGGAACCTGGAAAATAGAAAGTCAAAAGCGAAGAGTGATCCTTCGTCGCGAAAGGCGCTCCTCTGGATGACGGCTAAGGGCGGCGCCACGCAAGCTTGAAACCTCCGTCACCTCCAGTCATTCCGAGATGGGCGCATGCGAAGGGCGGTCTGTGACGGCGCTTCGCGCTTGGATGACGTTGTAGCGGACTGGCTATCGGAAAAGCGGCGGCAGAGCCGCCGCACTCCAAAACGGGCTGGGTTGCGTTTTGGTTTAGGACGTTTCGCGAAACGGCGTGGAACGGGCTTCGCGCTCTGCGCCAGTGATTTGCATCCTGGAATGGCAACGAAAACCGAAACGCCGGGCGCTACCGCTCCAGATTTCAAGAGCGGCGGCGCCCGGCGTGGTTTTATGAGGCTACTTTGATCCGCGACTCGCTCACGGATAAGTGACGACCGTGACTGGCGTATCCGGGTTCGCGATGGTGGATGAGCCGCCGGTGCCGTTGATGACGTTTTGAATGCCGCCAGCGCCCGCGGTGGAGAGGAAGATGGTGGTCAGGTCATTCATGCTTGCCGCCGGCAGCGTGGTGGGAACTTGGAACGCGTTGGCGGAAAAAATGTTGATGCCCTGATTAAAGAAACTGTAACTGCCCAAGCCATAGCCGGAGAATTTCTTGACGTTGCCGGTGACTTGGAGAGCGGGGTAACCGTCCACGCCGGGTGATTGCATCCAGGCGGCCTGGCTGGGTGGATCGTAGGGCATTTCATTCTGCAGGAAAATATCCGTCCCGTTATTTCCGGTCCAGACGATTTCGTTTTTCTGATAATGCTCGATGAACAGGCCGTAGGCGGTGACGTTGTCGCCGTTGACGACCAAGCCGGTGTCGGCGGTGTTCACGGTCCAACCGACCCCAGTGCCGTGATCGGCGCGCCAGGCCCAGACGTCATCGAGAATCGCGTTGTTGCTATTGACCAGCAGGCTGACGGTCGCGCTGCCGGCGGTGGCTCCGCCGATTCGGAAGAAAACGTCCTGAATGGCGGAGGGATCCGCAGCAGAACCGTCAGCGAAGATCAGCGACAGGAAACTGCCGACTTCGAGCAGGACCGGAGAATTTTTCGGGCCGGCGTCGAAGAGGATTCCGGAAATCAGCACGCCGCGCTGGCTGAGCGCGGACATGGAGACGTTGCCATTCTGCGGAACCAGAGTGGGGAAGCCGATGCCGAGGACGACGGTATCGGGATAGGGCACGATGATGGCGCGATCAAGATTGTAAACGCCGGGAGTGAAGATCAGATTCTTGCCCAGCAGCAGCGCGGCATTGATGCGGGCGACGCTGTCAGTGGGCTGAGCGATGAAGAACCGATCGATGCTGAGTGACGTGCCGGCTGTGGGGCCGCCGGCCCAGCTGGCTCCGACGGAATTGCGCTGCACGGCGGGAACGAAGACGCGGTAGTTTCCGTTCGCATCGGTGTAGAGGTAAGGCTCTTCGCGAGTGACCGGGCTGGTAGCGAGCGTGGTGTACGGCCCGCCGCCGCAAGTTGCTGCGGGGAAGCACTGCGCGGGCGCGCCGACGACTCCGGAAAAAACCTGATTCCAGACGCCGTTGGTCCAGCCATCGATATTGCTGTTGCGGGTGAACCACTGCTGCTGTCCGGCATTGATGATGGTGCTGCCGGTGAATTGCGAATCGGCGATGAAACCGCCGCTGACGAAGCCAGGCTGAGTGCAGTAATCCTGCAGCGTGACGAGGCCGTTGACGGCGACGCGGCGCATGGGCGCGGCCTGGGAGACGGCCCAGAATTCTCCGGTTTGGCAGCCGAAGGTGGGGTTGGTGACGTTGATGGTCAGGTTCGAGATCGAGCGCCAGAAATTTTCGAGGCCGGTGCAGCTGCCGGCGATGCATTGGTTGTAGACGTCGATGGAGCCGTTGATGACTACGTCACTGGGATTGGCACCGAGTCCGGCGACGGTGGTGTAGTAGCCCACCTGAAAATTCAGCGGGGTCGCTGCGGAGCCGTAAGTGCCGGGTTCAAACAGTAGGGCGTAACGCTGGGTGCCAAACTGATTGGAAACTTGCTGCGTCGAAATCTGATCGACGGTGGCTTGGATCTGGTCTTGCGGGGTTGACGGAGTGAAAACGTAGACGTTGGTGCCGAAGTTGGGTTGGCCTCCAGCGCAGGCCGTCACGGGCATAAAGAACGCGATGGCGACGAGCGCAATTAAGGTAGCGAGTATCGGGAAGCGGGCTGAGATTTCGGATGAAGATTTCATTCGAGCACTGCGGACGAGGCAGCGCGAAACCGAACTCCGCGTCTTGGCGGTGTATGACATTCTGCGTCTCCTTTTTTGCAGCAGTTGTGGAATGGCCAGGGACGAACGGGGTCCGTGGTCGTGAGTGGCAAGCCACCAGTTTGCGGAGTTGTGCGTTACGGTTGATATTCCCGCGCGAGCTGGGTGCTCGAAACGAGTGCGAAGGAACCACGAAAAACTTGTTTACGATTGGGGCCGGGAAATTAGGAATCGGGAAACCGGACGGAGTTTTACAGCGGCTCGGTTTCTTTGCCATACAGCATTTACTGTATGTGGAGATTCCGAGTCAATAACGCCGATTTCAGAACTGAGTCTGCAGGCGCAGGGCATAGCTTCGCGGCGGCCCGATGGCATTACCCGAGAATAGTCCGCCGAAATCGATCACGTTGAGGACGTTGTTCAGGTTCTGCCCATCGACCTGAATGCGCATGTTGAATTTGTCGCGTCTGATGAGATCGGCGCCCATGGAGGCGTTGACCTGGAAGGCGGGATAGATGCGGCCGCGATCGAAATTGATGCGGCTGACGACTTTGGGGCCGTACTGCGCGGTGACGTTGGCGATGCACTGCGGCAGCGTGAGGCTGGGGTCACACTGAAAATCGAAGGGCAGGCCAGTGTCGTATTGAATGCCGGCGGCGACCCACAGGCGCGGAGTGATCTGATAGCGGAGACGGCCGCGGACGGTGTTGCGTTGATCCTGCGAATCGGGAAAGTGTCCGCTGGTCGGAATGTCGGCATCGTCACCGAGAAAGAGGCCGCCGGTAACGGGAAACCAGGCCTGGCCCACAGTGTAGGAGTAGCTTAGGAACCCGGAAAAGCCTTTGTAGTCGATCAGATCGAGTTTGGTTTCAGCGCCGTAGATAACCGATTTGCGGAAAGCGATCGGAAAACTGATGGTGGTATTTTCGATCTGATCGTCGTCGGCGTAGTTGTTGAGCAGACGGCGATAGAAGTTCTCAGCAATGCGGAAGCGGTTGTAGAAGGACTTGGTGGCTCCCACCTCGTAGTAATTTCCTTCCGATGGTTCGACGGGCAACTGCAGGGAAACCGGATTGAGCGTGGTGGCGGCGGTGGAACTCGACAGCAGGATATTTTCGAATGAGGGCGTCTGGAAAACGCGGTCATACGAAAAATGGACGACCACGTTGGCGGATGGGAAGTAGCGCGACACGGCGAAGCGCGGTTCGACGGCCTGGCGATTCAGGAAAAGCTGGTAGTGATCCCAGCGGAGACCGGCGCTGATGGTCCAGTTCCCGAGATGGATAAGGTCTTGAGCAAAGATGGACTGCTCGAGGTCGGGACGGGCGGCGACGAAGGAGAAGGGATTCGGCGTGCCGGGATCAAACTCCAAAGGGTTGGTGATGATGTAAGCGAAATTCTCATGCAGGAAAGTGTTGTCCGATTCGAAGCCGAATTTGAATTCGTGGCGGCCGTGGTTGATGGTCATCGAGCCTTTGAAATAGGCTTCGTTGAAGAAATTGTGCTGGGAAACGATGATCGGAGTCGATTCCGGACTGGAAAAAAAGTCGTTGGCGTTATCGCGGAACATGGCGCGGAAGTCGGCGATCATGTTGGATGAAAAGCTGTGCTGGTAGGAGGCGACGCCGATGGTTTCGATGTTGTCAGCGGTTTGGCGCTGGCCGGCAGCCTGCTGGATCAATTCGTTAGGAATGTCGTAGCGCGAGATTTCATGGCGCACGCTGAGGTTGAGGCGATCGTTCGGACTGAAGTCGCGCTGGTAGTGCATTGCGAAATCGCCGAGCGTGCCAGTGTTTGAAAAGTTTTGGGGAACGACGGGATTGAGATAGTGATCGGTCATGCTGCCGCTGGCGCTGCCTCCCAGCGTATTTTTGCCCCAGCTGTACTGGCCCTGGGCGTAAGCGCCGGCGGAATCGAAACTGCCGCCAGACAGAATTACCTGTCCATGGAACCCGGGCTGAGAATCTTGAAGAGTATTCACTTCGACGATGCCGCCCATCTTTCTGCCGTATTCGGCAGGGATGCCAGCGGTATAGATGGTCATGGATTGAACGTCGTCGGCTTCGATCTCCGGGCCAAAACTGGGGGAACGATTGTCGGTGAGCGGAATGCCATCGACGACGAATTGCGTTTGATATTCAGAGCCGCGGGGATGCAGCACGGCGTTGCCTTCATAGAGCCAGCCGGGCTGGCTGAATTGACCAAGATCTTGAATCGAGCGGCCGGGAACGGAACCAAGGCGGTCCTGAATGGCGCTGTTGCCAATTTGATTTACGGCGCCGGGCTGATCGGGATTCACCAGCGTGGCGTCTGACGTGACGGTGACCGACTGGGCGACGGACGGTAGTTTCAATTCGATGCGAAGTTCCAAGGGCACCGAAGAGCGCACCTGGATGTTTTCGAGTGCGTTGGCAAACCCCGTGCGCTGGATTTCGATTTGATAGACGCCGAAGGGAAGGCGCTGCACGTCGAGCGAACCATCATCGTTCGTGACCAGTGTGTTCAAGTATTGATTCGCGTCGCTGACGACCTGCACGGTTGCTTTCACGCCGGCGCCGGATGGATCGACGACTTTCAGGCGCAACTCGCCGTTATTAGTCTGGCCGAGGGCCGGAAGGGCGAAGATCAAGACAAAGAGTGCAAGCCGCTTCATGAAATAAAGACTCCTGTGATCTGGCGGCCGCGCACTGCACGCGGACCACGTTATCTTTGAATATGGCCGGGTGATGGCTTCCTGAGCCCTCGGCGAGGCCAAGGGAAGAGCGCACGCACGATCCCTTACTTTGGATATTACGGAGGCGATGATTCTGTTCAGGCTAAATTTGATGGTTGTGAACAAATAAGGAACACGCGGGATAGAATAAATGCTGAACAGCAGCGGGTCTGGACGAATATACATATAGATACTGGCCACCATGGCGATTCCTCCTGCCATTTCGATCAACGACCTAGCCGTGCTTCGCGCGGAGGCGCCGGAGCGCGCCTCGACGGCGACTGAAATCGAGCGCGAAGTGGTGGGCTTATTCGATCAAGACCGGGATTCGATCCTGCGTTACGCGCTGTCTTTCGGTCTCTCGGCGCATGACGGGGAAGAGGTGGCGCAGGAAGTTTTTCTCGCGCTATTTCAGCATTTGCGGCTGGGCAAATCGCGAAAGAGTCTGCGCGGCTGGATTTTTCGAGTGGCGCATAATCTGGCGCTGAAGAAGCGGCAGGCCAATCAGCTGACGCAGGCGAAAATGGATTCGAGCGAAAACTCCGCGGCGGAAGTGATCGATCCCTCGCCGAATCCCGAGGAGCAAGTGCTCATTGGTCAGCGCAGGCAACGGTTGATGGCGATCGTGCGAGCGCTGCCGGAGCAGGACCGGTTTTGCCTGGATTTACGGGCAGAGGGTTTGCGATATCGGGAAATTGCGCAGGTTTTGGGGATGTCGCTGGGATCGGTGGCGATGTCATTGAGTAAATCGCTGGCCCGGCTGGTGGCTGACGAGCAGAGTAGATGAACAGCGGTGAAGAGCAGAGGTAGCGCGATGCGAGAGAAAAACATTCATCCATCGGATCAAGAGTTGTTGATGCGCGCCGACGGCGAATTCCCGCGACGGCAGGGCGCTCACCTGGACGCGCATCTGGCGGCCTGCTGGACGTGCCGCGCGCGCAAGGCGGAATTGGACGCGAAGATTGCCGAATTGGTACGAATGCGGCGGGACAGCCTGGATCCGCTGCTGCCGCCGGGCGCCGGGTCACGAGCGCGACTCATCAGCCAGATCGCGGAGATGTCCAAAAATTTGCCCGCGGAAGCGCGGTGGAAATTTCCGTCCCGCTTCGGCGACTGGCGTTTCGCCGCGGTCGGTGCGGTTGCGCTGCTGGTATTGGCAGTAGCGGTGGCTGGACTCGCCAAACGAAATCTATATGCGGTCTCGAGCAGCTATGGCGGGGAGCTTCCCAATCGCCAGCTCACGCCCGGCGCTACGCGTCCCGTAGCGATCAGCGAGATTTGCGCGGTGAACCGCGAGGACGTGGTCAGCGATGTGCCGGACACCGTGCGGCATGAAGTGTTTCAGGAATACGGGATACGGAATGCGCCGGCAGAGAAATACGAGGTGGATTATCTGATCGCGCCCGGGCTGGGCGGCACCGAAGATCTTCGGAATTTGTGGCCGGAGCCGCGGGTCGATGCGAAATGGAATTCCTACGTCAAAGATCAGCTGGAAGAATATCTGCACGAATCCGTGTGCGGGGGAAAGTTGAGTCTAGAAACCGCGCAGACTGATGAGGCGCGCGACTGGATTTCCGCCTACCAGAAATATTTTCATACGCGCGAGCCGCTGGCGACCTATTCCAAGCTGGGTTTCGAACATGCCGGCGCCAGAACCGGGGCTGAACTGCCGCACATTCCGCCCTTGGGCCCCTCATCGATTCTTCTCGGCCGAAAAGGCTAAGACAGTTCGTAGCTCTAGTGTTTAAGCTTCAGAACTTTCCTCGATTCGAAATGCGCGGAGTGGAAGAAGATCGACTCCGGCTGTCCATCCTCCATCGCTTCCATTTTATGCACCGCTGATCCCAGCATATTGTGCAGATTTCGCAAGGAATGAGAATCGAGCGCGACGCTGACCGGTCCGATGCTGACGTGGACCGTGCCGCAATCGCAGGACGCGACCTGCCCGAAATTTTCCTGAACTGCCAAAATTCTTTTTCCCGTGCACATGACAACCTCCCGGACGCGAATGCGAGCGATTTCTTGTTGCAACTCAGTTGCATCTGAGAATGTACGGCAGACGAGCTCGCAGAGCAATCGCCCAGGGCCGAATGGGGCGAGGTGGAGGGCGAATGTTCAAAATCTGAGCTTGAGTGGCAGGGTGGCCGGAGTCGAAAGCGTCGATCAGGGGGCGGCGAACAGATGGATGTCGCCGACATTTTCAAAGCGGTAGCCGAATCGCGAGAGAATGGCGCGGGACTGCCGATCGTGATCGGGAGAGTGCATTTCGGCAAGGATCCAGGGGCGGTGGCGGGCGAAGGTGGCCAGCGCGCCTTTCAGCACTTCGATTTCGGCGGCTTCGACGTCGCATTTAATGGCGGTCGGGGCCGGGTGCGAGCGCACGAAATCGTCGATGGAAACGCAGGGGATTGGCCGGTCTGAATCGGAAGCACGGGAAGTCACGAAGGTACCCGCGCCGCGATCCGGAGAACTGGCCGGCGAGGTGGCAAAACGGAGCATCGTGGTGGAGGACCAGACACCCGACTCGACTACCGATACGTTTGTAAAATTATTTCGCGCAATGTTGCGGCGAAGACGCGCAGCATTTTCCTCGTCAGGTTCGAAGCTGAAGACTTTGCCGGCCGGCCCGACGCAGCGCGCGGCAACGAGCGTGAAGAGTCCGATATTGGCGCCGAGGTCGTAGAAGACATCGCCTGCTTTCAAATGTGACGCCAGGAATTCCTGGACGACGGGTTCGGTTTCGCCTTTCGCGTCGGACTGGCCGGTGCGGGGATTCAGCTCGAGGCGCAAACCTTTGGCGGGACCCGATTCGACCTGGGCCCAAACTTTATCGTCGGACTTAACGATCGCGTGACTGAGGGTGTGGAACATACTGCCGAGGACGGGAACCTTGCGGAGGGAGCGCAGTGAAGCGGGGGCGCGCAACAAAAACTGGCTCATCAAGTCGCGTAGTCTAGGCACGAAATTCTCGCCGACTCAGTCCCTTCATTCAGCGCGATTGCGACGTTCAATCGCGAGTCTTCCTGGGAGTGGCGCGAAAAATACCTTCAAGTGATGGTCGGGGCGCACGGATTTGAACCGTGGACCTCCTGCGCCCAAGGCAGGCGCGCTACCAGGCTGCGCTACGCCCCGACCGGAGAGGGCTCCATCATTGTAAGGCAGTTTGCGGGTTGCCGTTACTGCGAAGCGAAACGCACTGGCGAGGCGAATCCGCCGGAGTCGACGGCTGAATTCCTTCGAGAGAGGAAGTGAGTTGCGGGGGCGGCCGGGGCGTCGCGGCTTGACCGGCGAAGGGAAACGCGAAAGTTAGGATGCGAAGGGGATTACGATTTAAAGATTTTGCCAATTATCCGGACAACTTTTCTTCTTTGAATTCTCCTGTCTGCATCGACAGATAGCGTTCGTAGCCCATTTCTTTGATCTGGTGGACTTGCGCTTCGAGCCAGTCGACATGGCTTTCTTCGTCTTTTAGCAGGGCGACGAGCAGGTCGCGCGAGCCGTTGTCTTTGTGTTCCATGGCGATCTGGACGGCAGCGTTGTACTGCGCTACCGCGCCGATCTCCAATTTCAAATCCGCCTCGATCATGTTTTTCACGGTCGAACCGACCGTGAGCTTCAGCGGCTCCATGGTCGGCACGCCGTCGAGGAACAGAATGCGTTCCAGCAGCGATTCGGCATGCATCATTTCGCCGATGGATTGCTTCTTGATGAATTCGGAAAGCTTGCGATAGCCCCAGTTTTCGCACATCTCGGCGTGCAGGAAATACTGGTTGATGGCGGTGAGTTCTTCGCGGAGCGCTTTGTTCAGTTCTGCGATTACTTCTGGGTTTCCTTTCATGAACCGGAGTATGCCACAGAATTACATCTGCGAAAAACGAACAAAAGTTCTGGCACTCGGAGGGAATTAACTTCGAGCGCCGGCCAAGCGGCTATTTTTTGTAGATCAGCAGGGTGAAGGTGTCGGGAAGTATCGGCGGGCGGGCGCGGGGATTTTCTGCGGTGGGCGCCGGCGTAGGGCCGAATTCAGCGGTGACCAGATAAACGGCGTGCGTCGCGTAATCGAGAGCCATGGTACGCGCTCCGCGCTGGGTCTGAATTTTCTCCACCAGCGAAAATTGGGCGGGCGAATCTTCGTGGGCGATGGTCAGCGTGCCGTCGCCGCAGGAGGCAAAAGCGAATCCGGTGGTTGGGTCGAAACGATTGGCGTCAACGCCCTGGCCGATGGGCACGGTGCCGAGGACTTTGCCGGAATTACCGTCGACGAAGGTCATGAGCTGATTGTGGCAGC
Source organism: uncultured Acidobacteriota bacterium (assembly GCA_963711325.1). Lineage (GTDB taxonomy): Bacteria > Acidobacteriota > Terriglobia > Acidiferrales > UBA7541 > Palsa-295. Next base: position 967,445 of record CAVQDR010000004.1, read on the forward strand.
CGACGATCAGGATTTCGTGCGCGGCGTCGATGGCCAGGCCAGACGGGGATTCGCAGGGTGCGAGTGGCCAGGTGTTTTCGATCTTCAAAGTTTTTGCGTCGAATTTGACGAGCGAGCTTTTATCTTCGAGGTTCACGAAGATTTTGCCCTTCGCATCGGTCGCCGCGAATTCCGGTCCGCCACCGAGCGCGAATGTGGCCACCACTTTGCCGGAGGCGACATCGATGGCGGTGGAGGTATTGGCGTCGCCGTTGAAAGTGAATACGCGCTTCGAAAACGGATCGTAAATCGCGGCGTCGGAGTCTTTGTCGGTTTTGACGCTGCTGATAACCGCCAGAGAGGTGAGATCAAACATGGTGGCATCGCCGGCCTTGCCGTTGGTGATGAAACCTTTGTTGAATTCATCGGCGATGGCGATGCCGTGTATGCCCGGAACATTTGGAATGTCGCCGACGATTTTGCCGGACTCGGGATCAACTACGATGACGTGGTTGGAGCGCGAGATGAACAGACGATGGGTCGCAGGGTCAACTTCGAGGTAATCCCAGCCTCCGCTGCCGCCGAGCTTTAGTTTTTTCTCCAATTTATAGCCGGAGGCTGCGGATTGCGCGGGCGAAGCGGGGAGGGCCGGCAAGAAATATCCGAGCGAGAGAATTGCGAGGCCTGTCGCGAATCGAAACGCCATCTTCGTCATGTAGGTACTCCCGGAATTCTAGTGCATTAGAGCACAGAGTGTTCTTGGCCGGCGCGGTTCGTCAGCGGCGCTTCAGAGCTTCGAGTTCGTCGAGGGTGCGCGGCCAATCGGAGCCGAGCAGGCGCGAGAGGCTGCGGTCGGCGAGAACTTTTCCTCCGGTCTGGCAGTGGGCGCAATAATTGGTTTCGTTGTCGGCGTAGCGAATCCGCTGGATTTTTTCTCCGCAGTCCGGGCAAGGCTGGCCGTAGCGGCCGTGGACGGCCATGTCTTCGCGAAAGGCAGTGACTTTTTCGGGGAAACTGCTTTCCGCTTCTTTTTTCAGGCGCGCCATCCAGGTTTCCAGAGTGGCGCGCGTTGCCGCGTAGAGGCGTTCCCATTCTTCAGATTGCAATTTGTGGGTGTGGGCGATCGGCGAAAGCCTGGCGGCGTGTAGTATCTCGTCCGAGTAGGCGTTGCCGATGCCGCTGAGCATGCGTGGGTCGGTGAGCGCGCGCTTCAGCGTGCGATTTTCGTAGGTCAGGGCTTCCCGGAAGGAATTCAGATCGCTGGAGAAAATTTCCAGCCCGCCGGGATCGAGCGCGCGCAGGCCTTCTTCGCCGCGCACCACGTAGAGGGAGGCGCGGCGTTTGGTACCAGCTTCGGTGAGGACCAGCGAGCCTTTGGGAAAATCGAACGCGGCGAGATTCTGGCGTCCACCGAGTTTGGCGTTTAAGGCGCGCCAGTGCAGGCGTCCCGCAATCATCAAATGCACAACCAGCCAAAGGTCGTTATCAAGGCCGACGGCGATACGTTTTCCGATGCGACGGATTTCGCGCACGGTCCGGCCTTCCACTGCATCGATGGGAGGATCAGCGGTGCGCAGTAGAAAGGCGCTGAGGAGGCGGACCCGTTCGAGGGGTTGGCCGAGGATGCGCGCCTCAAGCGCTGCGATGTAGGCCGTAATATCGGGTAATTCTGGCATCTTGAATCAGATTGCATGGGCGTGGACGACTTCGCAATGTATTTTTGATCGCCGCAAATAAGCACGATAAACAACTGATAATAATAGACATAAAGATATATTGTAGGGAATGCGTAAAAAACAGATTGACATGTAATATATCTTACGATATTACTTGTGACGTGTTTTAGACGTAAAGGAGATTTACAAATGCGACATCACAAACGTTGTGACTTCCGCGGCTTTGAAGGCCGTGAACGCCACGGATTCGGCCGCGGACGATTTTTCGGGCGCTTCGGCGCCGGTTTCGCAGGCGGACCGGGAATGCGGGCCGCGAAGATGCTGGCCTCGGGCGACCTGCAGCTGATCATTCTGGCTTTACTGAGCGAGAAGCCCCGCTACGGCTACGAGATCATCAAGCAGGTTGAAGAACATTCCAGCGGAATGTACTCGCCGAGCCCGGGCATGGTTTATCCGGCGCTGACCTATTTGGAAGAAATGGGATACGCCGCTTCCGAAACGGAAGGGACCAAGAAGCTGTTCAAGATCACTGAAGCGGGAACCGAGCACTTCAACAAGAACCGTGCAGGCGTCGAAGAAGTGCTCGAGCAGCTCTCGCGGTTCGGCAAGAAGATGGCGGATTTTCAGAAGCGTTACGCGGAAGAGAACGAAGAGCATGACGACGCGGGCGGCCGCAGCGGCATAAAGGCTGAATGGCGCGAAGCGAAGCAGGAATTTCGCGAACTGCGCCACGACTTGAAAGCCGCCATTATCGAAAAGCTCGACGCTTCGCCCGAAGAGCGGCAGCGTGTTGCTGCGATTCTGCGTCGGGCGATCGACGAAATTCGAGGCAAGAAGTGAGCGGTGAGCAGGGCAGCGACGCGATTGCGGCGGGAGGGCCCGATAAAGAGAAGGCCCGCCGCGCCGCGCGGCATCCAGATCGGCCGGGCGAAAAATGCTCGGCCGCGCCGGGCAAACATCTCCCGGTCGTTGATCACGGCGCGTGCGAAGGCAAACGAGATTGCGTCGACGTTTGTCCTTACGACGTATTCGAAGTGCGGCGTATCGACGACTCCGATTTCGCCAAACTTTCTTTCCTTGGGAAAATGAAGAGCCGCGCGCACGACCGGCAGACGGCGTATACGCCGAAGGCGAATCTTTGCCAGGCCTGCGGGCTATGCGTGGTGGCTTGTCCGGAAAAAGCGATCACGCTGGTGGTGTTGCCGCCGGACTAACGCTGATACCTCGCTTTTGGCTCCGCAGTCGTAGTCCCTCGTGTGTCAAAACGTAGCATTTCTATCTCCGCATCGTTCCGGGCATACTCGCAATGTGAGCCGGCAATCTCTGGTCGATTTCGTGCGCGAATACGGCGGGAAGGGCGATGAAATCGCCTTCCGCCAGCGCGTCGGGTATCGGATGGAGAGCTGGACCTACGCGCAAATCGCCACGGCGGCCAATCGCGCGGCGCGCGAACTGGAATTTCGCGGTATCGGCAAAGGCGATTCGGTCATTCTGTGGGGCGAGAACTCTCCGCTCTGGGTTGTCGCGTTTTTTGGTTGTGTTCTGCGCGGCGCGGTAGTCGTTCCCATGGATCTGGCTTCGACGCCGGAATTCGTGGCGCGAGTGGCGCGGGAAACGCACGCGAAGCTGATGTTTCGTTCGCGCGACGCGGCTGGCGGTACGTTGGAGATTCCCGCCATTGCGCTGGAAGCGCTCCCGGAAATAACGAAACAGCGGGACGGTGGCCCCTACGCCGGTCCGGCGTTGACGTGCGACGACACGCTGCAAATTATTTTTACTTCGGGGACGACGGCGGAGCCACGCGGCGTGTTGATTACGCACGGCAACGTGCTGGCCAACTTCGAACCGATCGAACGCGAAATCGCAAAATACCTGCGCTATGAAAGGCCGTTTCATCCTCTGCGATTCCTGAATCTTCTGCCTCTCAGCCATGTATTCGGGCAGATGCTGGGAATTTTCATTCCTCCGCTGCTGAACGGAACCGTGATCCTCACCGATTCGCTGAAACCTTCGGAATTGAGCGGCCTGATCCGGCGCGAGCGGGTCTCGGTGTTGGTGGCGGTGCCGCGCTTGATTGAGGCGCTGCGGCGCGAAGTGCTGCGAGACGAAGAGCGCGACGGCTCTGCGGCGGCGTTTCAGCAGAAGTTCGAGATTGCGGCGTCACAAAAGTTCCTGCGGCGTTGGTGGACGTTTCCGGAAAATTCACCGGAGGTTGGGCTGGAAATTCTGGGCCATCATTTCGGGCGGCGCGGCGCTGCCGGAGGAACTCGAAACATTCTGGAATCGCGTGGGGTACGCCGTGATTCAGGGATACGGCATGACCGAAACGACTTCGCTGATCAGCCTGAATCATCCGTTTCATTCGGCGAAAGGATCGCTGGGGAAAGTTTTTCCGGGAATGGAAGTGCGCATCGACGAGAACGGAGAAATTCTGGTGCGCGGCGAGAATGTGGCGAAGACCTATTCGCTGTGCGGGGCCACGCAGAAGCTGGCGGACGCGGATGGCTGGTTTCGTACCGGCGATCTGGCGGAGACGGGCGACGAGGGCCGGCTATATTTCAAGGGGCGTAAGAAGAACGTGATCGTGACTCCGGCGGGGATGAATATTTATCCCGAGGATCTCGAGAAGGCTTTGCGGGCGCAGCCGGGTGTGCGCGATTGCGTGGTGATCGGAATCGAGAATGAGGGGAACGACGAAGCCTGCGCGGTGCTTTTGCTGGCGCGCGAAAATGGAGAGGGAGAGCGCGTGGTGAGCGAGGCCAACCGGTCGCTCGCGGAATACCAGCGCATCCGGCGGTGGTTCGTGTGGCCCGAGGCGGATTTTCCGCGGACGCCGACGCAGAAGCCGCTGTTGTCGAAGATTCGCGAAGTCGTGACCGCACAGCAGGGCGGCGCGCCGGCGCAAGGTCGAGCGCATGACGGAAATTCCGTCCGAGCGATGATCGCGGAAATTACCGGCCACAGCGCTTCCGCGGCGGGTTCAGGGGATCACGTCGCTGGATGCGGATTTGCAAATGAGTTCGCTCGATCGCGTGGAATTGCTGGACCGCCTGGAGGAACGCTATCAGGTGAACCTGAGCGAGACGCAATTTGCCGAAGCGACGACGGTGCGAAAGCTGGAACAGTTGCTCCGCGAGCCGGCGCGAGCCGCCGCGGAGCAAGTGTATCCAACGTGGCCTCAAAGCTGGCCGATTCGGATGTTGAGGATGGCTGTTTATTATCTGCTGGCGTGGCCGGTGACATATCTGTTGGCGGCACCGCGGGTGCGCGGGCGGGGAAATCTGCGCGATGTGCGCGGGCCGGTGCTGATAATTGCGAATCACGTGACGTATCTGGACATCGCGTGGATTTTGCCGGCGCTACCGTGGCGATTGAGAAACCGGCTGGCTACCGGGATGCGGGGCGAACGGCTGGCGGAGATGCGCCGGCCGCCGAAGAGCATGAATATTTTCCGGCGCGCGTTGGAGCGGCTGAATTATTTTCTGGCGCTGGCGCTTTTCAACGTGTTTCCGCTGCCGCAGCGGTCGGGTTTCGCGAAATCTTTCGGACATGCCGGGGATTTGGCCGATCGAGACTATAGCGTCCTGATTTTTCCGGAGGGCAGGACGACTGAGGACGGGCAGATCGCGCCATTTCGCTCCGGCATCGGTTTGCTGGCGCAGAAGCTGAATATTCCGGTGGTGCCGATGCGGCTCGATGGCTTGTTGGAGTTGCGGCAGGCGAATCGGATTCTGGCGCGGCCAGGGCAGGTGCGAGGTCACCATTGGTGCGCCGGTACGTTTTCGCGCGGATCAAGACCCTGAGGAAATCACGCAAGAATTGGAACGCCGGGTGCGGGCGCTGTAAGTCTCGCTGAAGCCGGCTCAAAAACCGATCAAGCCGCCGAAACCCTGCCATTGTTGGCCGTCGAAGCGAATCAAAAATAGCTGGTGGATCGGCTGGTAGTCGGTGGGGCTGGTCTTGAACTTTGATTCCAGGTCGGAGCATGCCGAATTCCAGATCAAGATTCGTGGCTTGCTTCATCACGTTCTCGCGCGTCAGATTGTCTCCGCATTTTTGCAGGACGGCGATCAGCGTTTGGGCGCGTTCGTAGCCGGCGACGTTGTCCTGATCGCGCAAGTTGGCTTGCGGATTGTATTTGCTCATCCAGTCGAGGAATTCGCGCACGGCGGGATCGTCGTGCGAACGCGCCGACCACCAGTCCTTGGAACGCGCATTGCAGATGATGCCCGCCGATTTTTCGAGGCCGGCCGGTTCGAGGAACGCGGCGATTGAAAGGGAAGCATTGGGAATGAATTGCAGTGGGTGCCAGCCGAGATCGTAAGCCGCGCGAATCGATTTGGTGGCGAAAGGGCCGATCGCAAAATTGAAAAAGACGTCGGCGCCGGAATCTTTTAGCGCGGCGATTTGGGTATCAAGCGACGCGTCCGAAACCTGGTAAGACACTTCTTTGACGATCATCGTGGCGGCTTTCTGGCCCAGGCCGTCGTGAACGCCGGCTAGATATTCCTTTCCAGCGTCATCATTGGCATAGAGGACCGCAATTTTTTCCGCTGGGCTTATTGTCCAGCACATATTTCGCGTAGGCCACGCCCTCATCGCGATAGGTGGCGAAAAATCCCATGGTCCAGGGAAAATGCGCGGGATCGTTGAATACGGCGGAGCTGGACTGGACGAAAAGTTGAGGAACTTTGCTTGATTCAGGTAGTCGCGGATCGCGAGATTGCTTTCGGTGCCGATGGTGCTGAAAATCAGCAGAACTTTTTCTTCTTCGACCAGCTTGCGCGCGAGAGGAAGCATGTTGGCGGGCTCGGAGGCGCTGTCGAGGCTGATGAAATTGATTTTGCGGCCGTTCACGCCGCCGCGGTCGTTGATCATCTGGAAGTAGGCGGCTTCGGCGCGGGCGATAGCGGCGTATTCGCTGCCCCATCCGGTATAGGGCGCGATGTTGCCGATTTTGATTTCGGTGTCGGTGACGCCGGGATCGTAAGCTTTCTGGGCCGCGGCGTTGGGCGCATTTGTCGCAAACGTGGCGGCCACCAAGGAAGCGATCACAAAAAAGCGGAGGCGAAAATTATCAAGAATTGGCGGTCTCACGGCGGGCATCCCTCGCTTACTGGATTTCGACCTGAGTAAATCCGAATCCCTTGAGCATGCTGGCCATGGTGCTGCGCGCATTTTGATCCGCGGATTTCAGGATGCCATCCTGGCTCGCGGCTTCCTGCAGCTGACGCTCGGCTTCTTCGCGGACTTCGCTTTCGAGATTAGGATCAGGCGAGGTGAACAGGCCAGTGTCGCGGGAATAGACGCGGGTTTTGGAGTTGTCGATGCGCGTGCTGAAAATTTCCGCCTGCGGAACGTGGAAGGTGATCGAGCCGTTGTGGACCACGACGTCGGCAGGCTGCACCTTGGCCAAGTCGACGCCGGCGACGACGTCGCCATGGACAACAAGGAGCAGGCGATCCCCAGCGAGAAATTTCGGCAGGTAAGGATTGTCGCGTTCGCCGGAAATAATCTTGTCCATCGTATAGGTCACGGTTTCGAGGCGTTGGAGCTGCTGAATCTGGCGGACGACGGTGGGCTGGCTGACGTTGATCGAAGTTTGCCCTGCGCGGAACAAGCCGAGCAGATGCAGCAGGCCGACGCCGGTGGTAAGCCAGACTGCGCCGCCGATCACGGCAATGGTCAGCAAAATTCCGAGAAATACGCCGAGGATGCCGGTGAAGCTCGAGCGGTGCGGTTGAGGAGATGTATCGCCGGATGCCATTTCAGTCTAATTGTCCTCTAGTTCACACGGTCTTGTCCCGCGAATAACAGACGCGCTCGAGGTTACATTCGACACAGCGGGGCTTGCGTGCGATGCAAACGCGACGTCCGTGCCAAATGATCTGGTGCGAGAAACGAATCCAATCTTGCTGCGGAATAATTTTCATCAAGTCCTGCTCGATCTTTTTTGGATCTTGATTCTTCGTGAGGTCCAGGCGATTAGAAATACGGATGACGTGAGTATCGACCACCACGCCGGAAGGAATTCCGAAGGCGGAGCCGAGCACGACGTTGCCAGTTTTGCGCGCGACGCCGGCCAGCGTAAGAATGTCCTCCATCGTTTTGGGTACTTGGCCGCCGAATTCTTCTACGATTTTCTTGCTGGCGCCCATGATGGATTTGGTTTTGTTGCGAAAGAAACCGGTGGGGCGGACGTCCTGCTCGAGTTCGGCGGGATTTGCGTAGGCAAACGCGGCAGGCTCGGGATATTTGCGGTACAACGTTTCGGTGACCTGATTGACGCGCACGTCGGTGCATTGCGCGGAAAGAATCGTGGAAATTAGTAGCTGGAAGGCATTTTGGTGCTTTAGTTCGCAGACCGCATCCGGGTAGGCTTCCTGCAATTTATCGAGAATGACGCGAACACGTTTCGGATTTGGGCCCTTTCCCGCTTCGAGGCCGGGCGTAGGCCGAAAGGCCCGGACGCTGCCGCCGGACTTTGGCTTGGCCCCAGGCGTCTTCTTGCCGGACTTCTTTGGGGTTTTCTTCTTTATTTTGGCCATGCGCTCGAAGAATATAACACAGCGGGATTTCTTCGGCCGGGAACCGCGCAGAAGGCAGAATCGCGCGAGCAGTGGCGCGGAAGAAAGACTACCTCTCGATGCGGACGCCTTTCCAGAATGCGAGGTGATCCTTGATTTCCGCGGCCGCGGACTTCGGCGCCGGGTAATGCCAGGCCGCGTCAGGATTTTGTTTGCCGTCGACTTCGAGAGTGTTGTAGCTGGCCTCGCCCTTCCACGGGCAAGTGGTGTGGGTAGTGCTGGCGCGCAGATATTCCTTCTTCACCGAGTCTGGCGGGAAGTAATGATTTCCTTCGACCACGACCGTTTTGTCACTTTCCGCGATGACCTGATTGTTCCAGATAGCTTTAGCCATATGCTCCGGTGATGCACGCCTTATTCGGCGAAGAAAAGGCTTTGGGCGAAGGGCCATTCCGCGTCGAACCACTGGCCCGCGCAGCGATAGCCGGTGCGCTCGCCCAATTGAATCACTTCCTGCGGATTATATTTGTGCGAGCTTTCGGTCCAGATCGTTTCGCCTTCGCGCAGGTAGAAACTGTAGCCGGCTTTGCGGATGTTGATGCGCTGCCAGGCTTTGGAGCGCAAATGCATTTCGACGCGGCGTTCGGAGGAATCGTAGCGCGCGACATGCTCGAACTGCGCGAGATCGAAATCGGCATCGAGTTCGCGATTGATGCGAGCCAGCAGGTTCATGTCGAAAGCGGCAGTGACGCCGGCCGCGTCGTCATAGGCGGCGAGCAACTGCGGAATCGGCTTCTCCAGATCGGTGGCGAGCAGCAGAGAATCGCCGGGTTGCAGAATGGCGCGGACTTCGCGCAGGAATTGTTCGCCGGCTGGCCGATCGAAATTACCGATGGTGCTGCCGAGGAAAAGAACGAGCAAGCGCTCGCCCTCTTTGCGGCGCGCGGCGACTTCCTGCAAGCCGTCGAGATAGGCGCGCTCGAAGCCGACGATGCTGACGCCCTCGATCTGGCCGATTTCCTGCTGACAACGATTCAGCGCGCTCAGCGAAATATCGATGGGGTAGTAATTCACGCGCTGGCGACGGGAAAGAGCGGCCAGCAGCAGCCGAGTTTTCACGCCGCTGCCACTTCCAAGTTCAGCGACGATCACCGGCGATTCCAGGCGCTCGACGATTTCGGGCGAGTAGCGCTCGAGCAACCGCATTCCGGCGCGGCTGAGTCCATATTCGGAAAGCAAGCAAATCACATCGAAGAGGCCGGAGCCGACTTCATCGTACAAATATTTCGACGGTAGTTCTTTCTGGCCGGGCTGGCTGAGCCCGACCACAACGTCTGAAGCAAATTCCGAAACAATTTCCGGGGCAGTATTCGCCGCCATGATTCGTGGAGCGCTGGCCATGATGAATTATTCCTCCACGCAGCGGAAGCTGCCGTAGACGTAAGGGTAGTGAGGCTGGAACCAGTTCCGGAACGAACGGCGCATCATGCAGGCATCGGTTCGGGGCGAACCGCCTTTCATGACGTAGTGCTTGGAGTCAAAAAAGTTCGCGGAGTATCCCGGATAAAACGCGAAAGGCTCAAATCCGGGCAGCGGCGCGAAAGTGGTCGAAGTCCATTCCCAGCCATTGCCGAGCAAGTCTTCGACGCCAAAGGCGCTGGCGCCATCGGGATGCGCGTCGACCGGCGAAGCATCCCAGCGCTGATGATGAAAGTTGCCAGTATTCGCGCTGCCCAAATTGTCGCCCCAGGGATACATGCGCTCGCGGCCTTCGGGAGTTCCGTACGCGGCGCGCTGCCACTGCTCTTCCGTCGGCAGTTTCTTGCCAGCCCAACGCGCGTAAGCGGCAGCTTCCGCGTGGCTGACGAAAACGGGCCAGGATTCGGGCATCGGGATGGTGCCAGACATGCTTCGATAATTCCAGCGGGTCTCGGCGGAAGCGGGATCGCCGGCATTGCGCGGAATCCAAAAATGTGGGAAGAGAATATTATTTTTGCGGCGCCATTCCCAATCTTCCGGCTTCCAGTATTTCGGAACCTGATAGCCGCGGGCCTGGACGAACTTCAAGTACTCGCCGTTCGTGACCGGGTAGGCGTCGATCGTAAATTCCGGGACCAGGACTTTCTGCTCGCCGAATTCGTTGTCCCAGCCGAAGGCCCGCTCGGAGCGAACCTGACCCAAAGTAGCGATGCCGGAAGGAATGGCGACTTGGCGCTGTTCGGGACCGGGACCGTCGTCTTCCTCGGGCGCGGAGCCCAGCGCCTTTTTTTCGGTCGGCAAGTTATGCAGCAAATAGGCCAGAGTCTCGGCGTGCATCAGGCGATGTTCGATGGCCACGTTGAGCAACTGTTCATTTTCGGGAGTCATTTCGTTTTCGCGCGCGAAACCGGTGTCGCGGATGGCGCCATCGAGATGTTCGCGGGTCAGGCGATTGTATTTTTCGACGCGGGCGATGGTGGGCCAGTCTTTGGGCTCGTCGGTCGGGAGGCCGCCATCGACCGGATCGATTCCGAAAGCGAAGAGCTTGTTGAAGGCTTCGTCATGCGAAGCCAGACCCAGCGGGCCGCCGAGCAAATTAAAATCGAAGGCTTCGAGGTGGCCGAGATAAAAAATCAGGCGATGGCGTTCGGGAATCGGACGGTCGTAAAAAGCGTTGGGTGTCAGGGCGCCGAAAATGGCGTCGGTGCGCAAGCGAGCTTCTGCCAAGCGCGAGAGAAGCGTCGAGTGCGATGCGGTTACGGCGCGAGAGGCGTTCAAGACTATCACCTCAGAGGTAACAGGAATGGTGGATCCCACGGCCAATAACCCTTGTACCCTCGAATCCAGCCCGACAGCAAGTTAATGTTTCAAAACGATTGGATGCCCGGACTAACCAAAAGTAGCAGCGAAAGAAGGCGAAAGAACATACAGGATTTTACGGAGGGCCTTGCCGCGATGGCTGTACGAATTCTTCTCCGCGGGCGATATTTCGGCGTAAGTGCGGCCCAGCGATTCAAAATAAAAGACGGGGTCGTAACCGAAACCGCCCTGGCCGCTCGGCTGGGTAGTAATGGAACCTTTGGCAGAGTCGGAGACTACCGCGAGCGCGCGGCCTTGGTTGGCGATGCTGGTGGCGCACACGAAATGGGCGCGGCGCTCGCCGCCGGATTTGCCTTTCATTTCATTCAGCAATTTGCGAATTCGGTCGACGTCGGTGGCGTTGGGACCAGCGTAGCGCGCGGAGTATACACCGGGCGCGCCGCCAAGCGCGGGAACCACGAGGCCGGAATCGTCAGCCAGGACCGTACCGTCGCAAAACCGGCTGTAGTACAGCGCTTTTCCCGCGGAATTTTCCGCGAAGGTCGGGGCAGTTTCCTCAAAAACCGGAATCGTGGCGAAATTTGGCAGCAGCTCCAGATCAACGGACGAGTCGCCGGCCAGTTCGCGATATTCGCGAAGCTTTCCCGGATTTGACGACGCTAAATAAAGCTTCACGGACGCAAGCACCCGCTGCATGCGCCACACGCGGTGCGACGAACCGGAGCGGCCGGGATCATTTCGTGCGCGGCAGGAATTTCAGGCTCAGCAATTCGGTTTGGATGCGGACCAGCTGGCGAATGCCGCCGGCCGCAAGCTTCAGCAAGTCGTTGAGTTCGACGTCGGTGTAGGGGCGGCCTTCGGCGCTGGCCTGCACTTCGACGAAATGGCCGCTGCCGGTCATGACCACGTTCATATCAACCTGAGCCGCGGAATCTTCTTCGTAGGCGAGATCGAGCAGACGTTCGTCTTCAACCAGCCCGACGCTGGTGGCTGCCAGATAATCCAGCAGCGGCAGCTTGCGCAAAATTCCCGCGGCAACCATGCGTTCAAGCGAGAGCGCCAGCGCGACGTACGCGCCGGTGATCGAAGCGGTGCGCGTGCCGCCGTCGGCCTGAATCACGTCGCAATCAAGCCAGACCGTGCGTTCGCCGAGGGCCTTCAAATCCATTACGGCGCGCAGAGTGCGACCGATCAGGCGTTGAATTTCGAGAGTGCGGCCCGATTGTTTTCCGCGGCTCGATTCGCGGGGCGTGCGGCTTTCGGTCGAACGCGGCAACATGCCGTATTCGCCGGTGACCCAGCCCTTGCCCGAGCCTTTCAAAAATCCCGGGACTCCATCTTCCACGGTGGCGGTGACAATCACGCGGGTATGGCCAGATTCGATCAGCGCGCTGCCTTCTGCGTGCGGGATAAAGTCCGGCGTGATCTTCACCGGACGCAGTTGGTCGGCGGCTCGTCCATCAATTCGCAAATGAGTCTCCCTTCAGGATGAGTGCTGCGGGTGGAGCGAAACGAAGCGTCAAGTGTGACGAGTAGGCGGAAAACTGTCAACCATTTGGCTGTCCGAGCCGGCTTTAAAGATCTGACGTGCGTGGCGCTACGGCGGACTCGGTTTCGACCACGGATCCCAGGCGATCGGGTCCGTCTCCCCATTTTTTACGGAGCGAACGATTCAAAGGCTCGGAGAAGAAGCGGGCCGTCAACTCACCTAATATCGCCGCGGACACGATGACGGCACAGAACAAAAGCGGAACAGCCTTAAGCGGTTTTCCAGCCAGGACGAAAATTCTGAAAAAAGCGAAAACGACGAACATGTGGGTGAGATAAATCTCGTAGCTGCGCTGACCAAGATTCAACAAAGGATGCAGGATGCGCGGCCCTTCCCAGCGAGTTTGAGATGCGACGGTTATCAGCAGGCAGGTGCCGAGCGCCAGGATCGACATATCGAGTCCGGTAGAACTGAGTCCCCAGTTTTCGATCGAGGTGGAAAAACAGAGAATCAAAATAAGGAGGGCCGAACCGATTGTCGAAAAAAGTGCGAGCGCTTTCCGAGAGTAGCGGGCTTTTTCGGTGATCAAGGCAGTGAGGCAGCCGAGGGCAATGGCGTCCATGCCGCCGAGATAGGAATATTCCTGCCAGACTTCATTTCGGTGGGTGAAAACCGTGCGGGCAAATGGGCCGAGTACGACGAAAGTGCACAGCAGCGGCACCAGGAGTTTGGCGCGCCCGAATAGCCAGCAGAGGATCGGGAAAAAAAGATAAAACATTTCTTCGACCGACAACGACCACAGCACGTCCCAATTTCCGGGAAGATAACCGCGCCGCGCTTCGAGAACGTTGACGTGAAAAGTGAGCGCGGCGAGCAGCGCGCGTCCGAGTCCCCCCGTCTTTGAACCGACCACGAAGTCAGACAGTCCCGCCAGATGAAGAGCGCTTAACAAGACCAGCAGCAACAAAAGCAGAGGCCCGATGCGCGCAAAACGCAGTAAATAGAAATCCCGCACGCGGACATTGGCGAGCGAGCCCCAACGGCGAAGAGTCGTGGAGGTAATCAGAAAGCCTGATATCGCGAAGAAAATTTGCACGCCGAGTTGCCCGTTCCAGAACAACGAGGAAACCAGCTGGTGCGGCAATCCGTGAGTGTAGGGCACCTTCGCCAGGAAGAGCCGCATGTTCACGTGATTCATGAGCACGAAGAAAATCGCGAGACCTCGCAGCAGGTCGACGCCGTGAAGCCGCGTCCAACTTCGGCCGGTTGCGATGGTTGCGGAAGACGCCATTTGATTCTCTAGCGGTGAACGGGTGACGGGGTATTTTGAGGCGTGAGCGGCGGTGGAAGAGGCGACGCGGCGGTGGGAATCGCCTGCGCGGTGGCCGATGCAAAGGAATTCAGGTCGAAAAAGCCGGTGAGGTCGACGTGGCCGGCAAGAGTGTCAGCCTCCTGACCGTGGATCAGAATTTTCAGGCGGCGCAGGCCGCTGACGTTGCTTTCCAACGTGCGCGCGATCGAATCGATCGCCTGCATCTCGCTGATGATTCCGGAAGGCGTGCCGCTGGAAAGCGCGTCGGAAAAATCGGCGACGGCGGTCCCGTCGGGAAGAATGTAGAAACCCAGAAGGGTTGCATCAGCAGGCAGTGTGCGCTGTTCGGCAGAGGGAGTTTGCAAAATCAGCGCATCAATAACCTGGCGCGCGCGTTTTACCGGGTCAGCGGAAAGTGGCAACGCCACTTGTGACGGCGCGATGTGGTCGGGACCGTCGGCCCAGAAAATCTTAGTCTGGGATACGACGTCGCTGGACGTTGTAATTTGCGGCTTCAGCAATTCACGGCGCGCTTGCTCCTCGGTGGTTTGCGTCTGGGCCAGGCGCGTCATGCGATTTTGCAGGCTGCGCAGGCTGATCAAACCGATAATCACCGCGACGGCGAGAATGGCCAGCGTGATTTGCAGATTGCGCGGCACTAGTTCGCGCCTCCGGCGCGCGGCGCGGCGGCGGCGGAAGGCGACGGAGAAACGGCGTAGCCCGGACGCGAAAGCTGGACGCTGTGCGCAATGGTGCTAGCCAGCGGAGCGCCCATCGAGGCCAGCAGGCCGCCATCGGGAACGGAGACGCTGGAAAGTTCCACGGCAACCGCCGGTGCGGCGACGGAACGTAATTCGCGAATGCCAAAGGCCGTCGAAGCCGTGGGCGATCCCGGGAAACGCTGGGCCAGCTCGGTCTGAAGAATATCGGCGAGGCGGCGGCTGGCGTCGAGATACGGCCGCTGCGCTTCTTCCCAGACGACCAGGGATTTTGGCGCGTCAGCCGGAGCAATCGCTGCGGCATTCGAAAACTGGTACGAATAGGCGCGCGCGGTTCCGATTTTTCCGGTGGACGAAACGTGGATGCTGATGAAAATCGCATCGCGATACGCGTTGGCGGTGGCGGCGCGGTCTTCGTAGGAAGGATTCGAATCGTCGTTGCGGGTCATGACCACCCGGTAGCCCAGGCGTTCGAATTCCGCGCGAAGTTGACGGCCGTAGCGCAGGACCAGATCTTTTTCGAAGGTGCCGCTGGGTCCTTGCGCGCCGTTGTCGGTGCCGCCGTGCGCGGGATCGATGACGATTACGGGCCCGACGTGCGCAGGCGGAGGAGCAGGAACCGGATTTTGCGGTGTCAGAATCTGCGGTGGCTGCGCTTGCGGTAGGACCGAAGGCGATGGTGCGGCGGTTTGCTGTCTGGCGATCGCACGAAGCGCGCCGAAGGAAGCGGCGGCTAGGGCAGCAAAAATCGTAAGGCGCAGCAGGAATCGAAGCACGGCAAAAAGAATATCAGAAATGCGCGTGGCCGAAGCCGGGAAGGCAAGCGGTTGTGCACGCAGACGAACCGGCGGAATACGCGCAATGGCAAGGTGGGTTGGTCTGGTTCGGTTGCGGAATCGAACTTCAGGAAGCCTGGCGGATCATGTCGGCGGCTTTTTCGGCGATCATGATCGTGGGTGCGTTGGTGTTTCCGCCCGGGACGGTCGGCATCACCGAAGCGTCAACCACGCGCAGGCGTTCGATGCCGTGAACACGCAGCTGGGGATCGACCACGGCCAGCGGATCGGTACCCATCTTGCAGGTGCCGACGGGATGGTAGAGAGTTTCGACCTCGGCGCGCAGAAACGCGGCGATGTCTTGATCGGAAGTGGCGCCGGCCCCGGGATGAAGCTCTTCTCCTCGATACGCGGCAAAGGCCGGGGCATGCGCGATGCTGCGTGAGAGGCGCACGCCTTCGATCATGGAGCGCAGATCGTTCGCGGTGGAAAGATAATTGGCGTGGATTACCGGCGCTTCGAACGGATTCGTCGAACGCAGCGTGACGGTTCCGCGCGATTCCGGAGTGACCAGCGTGGGCCCAAAGCCGAAACAGTATTCCTGGTGGCGGATCAGGCCGTGGCCGCGGTAATACGCGGGACCGAAGAGAATTTGCACATCGGGCACGTTCAGTCCGTCGCGGGTGCGGGCGAACAGGCCGGCTTCGGCCACGTTCGAAGTGAGCGGGCCATTTTTCATAAATAAATAGCGCAACAAATTGCCGAGCGTTTCGGCTTTGTCCAGGCTGACCGGTTTGGTGCAGAGGTAGCCGACCGAAACCATGGGATGGTCCTGCAGATTCGCGCCGACTCCCGGAAGTTGGTGCTGCGCGGAAATTCCAAAGCGGGCGAGTTGTTTGACCGGGCCGATTCCGGAAAGCATCAGCAGCTGCGGAGAATTTAGAGTTCCGCCGGCGAGAAGGATTTCGCTCGATGCGCGGACTTCTTCGGCCGGGGCGCCTTTCGCATGCCCGTCGCGAAGAAAGGACACGCCCACGGCGCGTCCTTTTTCGATGAGAATCCGCTGTGCGTGAACGCCGGTCCACACCGTCAGATTCGGCCGGCTCAGTGCAGGACGCAGATATGCGTCCGCCGCGCTGTGGCGCTGGCGTTTTTTCTGGGTGACTTGATAAAAGCCCACGCCGTCCTGCGCGGCGCCGTTGAAGTCTGGATTGGCGGCGATGCCGATTTCCTGCGCGCCGGCGACGAAGGCGCGGGTCAAGGGATTCACCAGATGCAGGTCGGTAACGTTCAGCGGGCCGCCCACACCATGAAACTGGCAATCGCCGCGCTCGCGATTCTCGGACTTCCGGAAATACGGCAAAACGTCGGAGAAACCCCAGCCTTCGTTGCCCAGATTTTTCCAGGCATCGTAATCCGCGGCGTTGCCGCGAATATAGATCATCGCGTTGATCGAACTGGAACCGCCCAGCACTTTGCCGCGCGGCCAGTAGAGGCGGCGGTGATTTAGATGCGGCTCAGGCTCGGTGGTGTAATTCCAATCGACTTTGGTTTTGAAGAGTTTCGAAAACGCGGCGGGAATTTTGATTTCGCGGGCGGTATCGCGGCCACCGGCTTCGAGAAGCAAGACGGATGCCGCGGAATTCTCGCTCAGGCGCGCGGCCAGAACGCATCCGGCGGAACCGGCCCCGACAATGATGTAGTCGTAAGATTTTTGTGCGTGAGACACGAGAATCCTGCTGCACGCGCCAACGGCAGCGCGCCGCAATTTGCTGTAGCGATTAAACGCTATGGGCGGGAAGGCCGCAAATGTATTTCGGCGCAGACCAATCCGTTCTGCGAATTAAAGCGCGACGAAGAGAGAACGGCGGCCTAGGCGGCCTTACGTTGGTCGGACAATGCCGGCGTTTCGGCCCAGCCCTGCGGGCGGATGATGGATTTTACGGCGTACGCCAGGAAACCGCCGCCGATAAGAAGCAGGCCGAAGGTGAGCCCGTTCATTCCGAGGATCTGCTCACTCTCGCCATGCACGATCGAGAATCCGAGCAGCAGCGCGGGGCAAACGCCAACCAGAATCGCGCCCGCCATGCCACCGGGAACTTTGAACGGACGGCGCAGCGTGGGTTCCTTGATGCGCAGCACGATCAGCGCGATAAATTCGAGCGACAAGCTCATGCCGTACAAAAGCACATCGATGGTCACCAGGCGTTCGAACCCGAGCCCCAGGCAGAGCGCCCAGCATCCGGCCAAAACGATAATCGCCACCCAAGGCGCGCGCGTCTTGGAATGAAGTTTGCCGAAGACCGATGGGAGCAATCCGTCCTGAGCCATGGCCAGCGGCAGTCGCGAGTAGCTCATCACCAGCGCGTTGAACATGCCGAAGGCGCTCATCATGCCGCCGAGAACCAGCGCGACGCGAAAACCGCGCGCGACGAGAGGGCCGCCAACCAAGCCGCCCATCAAACCGGCAATGTCCGCCCACGAACCCGTTTCGAAAGCGCTGGCGTGAACACCGGCCAGCCACATCGCAGCGAAGGGAACGACGTATGTGGCAGCGACCACAATTACCGCGACGATCATCGCGCGCGGATAAGTGCGCTGCGGGCGCTTTACTTCTCCAGCGATGGTCGAAGCGTTGTCCCAACCCATGTAATTCCACATGCAGATCAGCAGTCCGCCCATCAGGCCGATATTCGAAGTGGAAGGCGCGACCGTTGCGCTGGCCAGTTCGCCCACCTTGAATGGAGCAATGAGCACCAACGCCACGAACGGCGCGGAAAGCAAAAAGAAAAGCCACAGCGAGCTGATCGCTACGATGCGGATTCCCGCGATATTCAGCAGCGCGCAGAGCACGACCACGCCGAGGCCCACCATCACGCCGCGGTGATCGACGCCGAACCACGGCACCAGGCGCGTGAGGTAGGCGACGAACAGCGTCGGGTAAATGGCCATGTCAAAAATGCTGGCGACCAAAGAAAGCCATGCTTCCTGAAAGCCCCAGAAATTTCCCATCGCGCGGCGGACCCACGCGTAGTAACCGCCTTCGGAGGGCAGCGCGCTCGAAAGCTCGCCAATCATAAAAGCGGTCGGCAGACTCCACAGAATTGGCGTGATCAGCAGCAGCAAAATGCCGCGCCCGTAACCCGCGCCGTGAATAATGTCTTCCGTGCCGTAGGTGCCGCCGGACACCATGAAAAATGTCGCAGCCACCAGGGGCCACAAAGTTAATTTCGCCGATTTTTTTGGGGAAGCAATCGCCCGGGAAGGGAATTGGGCTGGCAGGGATAATGTACTCAATTTTTTGTCGCGTCCTCCATCGGCGATCCTCGCTCTCTCTCAACGACTTACCTGGAGCGAGTCCGCAAAATGCAGAATACGTTTATTTTTTTGCGATGCAAGAAGAATATGCGGTCCATCGAAAATAATTTCGGAGACGGTGGCACGAATCGCCGAGGGGGAATCTGGATTTGGGGGCGTACGAGAACGACGAAAGGAAATTTGCGGACAAAAAAAAGAGGAGGCCGGGGGCCTCCTCCTCGAATCATCAATCGCTTTATTGCGGAGTGGACGATCCCGGACCGTCCGCCATCTTCTTAGCCTGGCGCTTTTCGCGCATTTCTTGCGCCCAGACTTTCTGCTGCTCCGGCGTCATCACCGCCCAGACTTGCCGCCGAGTATCCATGCGCACCTGTTTTACTTTCTGCGCGCGCTGGTCGTCGGTCAGAGTCGTATCTTTCTTCACGGCTTTCATTTGATCTTTGGCGTCTTCGCGGATGGCCTGAATCTTGGTTTTCTGGTCGTCGGTCAGATTCAGCGCCGCATCGTTCTCCGGCGTGTCCGGATCCATCCCGACGCCTCCGCCGTGTCCGCCGTGCGCGGACATGGCCGAGCCGGCTGGAGGCGGCGTGGGCGGCGGGGAAGCGCCGGTATCCTGAGCGCGCGCCGCTGGCGTGAGCGCGAAAAACAACGCGAGCGTGCCAATCGAGAAAATTAATTTGTTTCTGGTCATATTCCGTCCTTAACCGCGAGATAAGTACAAGCCGTCATTCTCCCACCGCTGTCAACACCAAGGAATGGCCGGCATAAAGTTCAACCCGGCAAATGCCGGAAAGACTCGACCGGGCGAATGCGCATATGGTGCTGTGAGCCCCCGAGTCCGGCGCATACCGACATATAAGGTTACTTGCCCCCCTCTGGTACTGGGCGGCGAAAAACGGGAAACTGCTAGGACGAATGGGCAAAGACCTTCTTTTCCTCTCCTCGATTTCCACTCCCAGACAGCCCGTAAGCCTTTCCTTATCAATGCGCTATGGTTTCGAGAGTTTGGGTTTCCACTTGCCCTAACCCAGCTGCCAGTGCTGAGCGACCCCCGCCGCCAGATCGCTGCCAATGGAGTATTAGCTATGAAAAACGTATTGAAGTGCGGGGCTCTCCTTGCGGCCTTCATTTTCCTGGCGGTCTTGCCTGCCCGCGCGGATTCCGGCGACATCTACCAATTCGAAATGTCCGGCCCGGTCACGGCTTCGTGGACCATGTCTGAAAATCCGACGCCGTATTACACCGAAGAAGGATTGGTGTTCCTGGCGGTGGCTCCGGACCTGGTGGTCGACGGCGTCTCCGACAGCAGCGACATCCTGGTCTTCTTCAATCTGTCAGACCTCGGCGCCTTGAACAGCATCAACCTGCTGCCGGATTTTTATGGCGCGCAGATTTACTCCGGCGACGAATCGAATCCGACCTTCATCACCGGCACTTACTACTTCACGACCGACAACCCAAACCAGGTCGAAATGCTGAAAATCACGCCGGCGCCCGAACCCTGCACGATTCTGCTGTTGGGCTCCGGACTCGCTGCGCTCGGCCTGAAGCGAAAACGCCAGACCGCGAACTAGTTGGCCGAAAAAGTTGGGTGAATGGGTTCCCGAGCCAGCCGTTGGCCCTGCCAGGCTGGCTCGGAAACTCGGGTTACTTTGCGGCGGGTGCGGCCTGCAGCTGAGTCAGGTCGGCCAGAACTTCTTCACTATGCTTCGCGGGACTCACGTCCATATATTCCTTCACGATTACGCCTTCCGGATTGATCAAAAACGTATGTCGCGCCGAAAGTTTCTTGCCCATGATATTCATGATTGACCCGTACTCGTCCGAGACCTTGTGATCCGGATCGGCCAGCAACTTGAAGGTCAACCCTTCCTTGGTGCAAAACTTCTGGTGCGAGTCAAAGGTATCGACACTGACGCCGAGAATTACTGCGCCCTTCTGATCGTATTGAGCCTGGTCGCGCTGGAAATTGTGAGCTTCGACGGTGCAGCCGCTGCTGAAATCCTTGGGATAGAAGTAGAGGACCACCCATTTGCCGCGATAATCTTTCAGATTTACGCTTTTTCCTTCCTGCGACATCAACGTGAAATCCGGCGCGGCCACGCCGACCGCCGGGCGCCTTATCCGAAGCGTGCAGCGCGCTGTATGCGGCGCCCAAAAGCACCACGGCCGCCAGCGCCAAAAGCGATTTTCCTATCCAGGTTCTTCTTCTGCCTTCTGCCATTGGAAATTCTCCTGTGCGGATGACTTGCAGGATTAGTATGCACCCGCGGTCGGTTGCCGCGCATTGCCAACTTCAAAGGTGGCGGGTGAACGATGGGAGACGAAATAAGGGCAGCGAGCAGCGACGGCATCGGCCGTCGCTAGGCTCAGTGCGGCCATTTAAGCTGTCTTCGAGCCGGTAACGAAGTGGATGACCAGCGAGATCACGGCGAACAAGAGCAGCAGGTGAATCAGACCGCTGGCGACGTGAAACATCAAAAAGCCGCCGACCCACAGAGATCAAAAGCAGAATCGCAATTCCCAAGAACGGTCCGAACCTCATATTTCCTCCCGGAACATGTGTTTGTTTCGCGCTGGAACAACTTTCAGAATTGTCTGAAGCAATGTCTCCGGTTTACTCGGCGCCAGCCATACACAAAAGGCTGTAAAGATTTGCCGGCGGATGTGTACCCGCGCCCGCTTGCCGCATGCCGCGCGCCTCTGGCGATACGTCCCCGCCTGCACTATCATGAAGCGCTGAATTCAACTTCGAATTGGATCCGCACACGCGGGAAGGTGAACGCTCCGTCCATGGAACCCATCTCACACTTTTTTTATTCCGATCGCCTCAAGCTGCAATTTTGGGATTACGGGCAGGATGGCAAGCCCGCGCTGGTGCTGGTTCACGGCGGGCTGGACCACGCGCGCAATTGGGATTGGGTTGCGCGTTCGCTGCGCGAACATTATCACGTCTATGCCATTGACCTGCGGGGTCATGGCAACAGCGCCTGGGCGCCCGGCGCGATGTACAGCTTCGCTGAGCACGTGCTCGATCTTTCGGCGTTGCTCGACATCATCAACGAATTTCCGATTAGACTGGTCGGCCACTCCATGGGCGGGACGGTGGTCTTGCACTATTGCGGCGTCTTCCCGGAGCGCGCGCGCAAAGCCGTTTCGATTGAAGGCCTCGGCTTTCCCATCGGCCATCCGATTCAGGGCCCGGCATCGAAACGCATCCGCCACTGGATCGATGCGGTGCGCGAACTGGAAAAGCGTCACCAGAAAAGCTATCCGAGCCTCACCGCGGCGATGGCGCGCATGCAGGAAGTGAATCCGCACTTGAGCGACGAAGTTGCGCAGCACTTGACCACCCACGGCACCAACTGGGAGGCGGACGGATCACTCATCTGGAAGTTCGACAATTACGTTCGCGCGCTCGGCCCTATGGCCATCACGTGGAAGATTTCGTCGAACTCTACAGCCAGATCACCTGTCCAGTGCTGATGTTCTGGGGACTGGACAGCTTTTCTGCCCGTGCCGCTTGGCGATCCGCGCTGGAATGCGATCAAGAATTCGAAGCTGGTGGAAGTACCCAACGCCGGGCACTGGGTACACCACGATCAGCTGCAAATTTTCCTGGACGAGACGATTCGGTTTTTGAAGTAGGGAAGATTTTTGCGCGCGGGCTTCAGGAGATGGAGTCGATTTCGTCCATTTCCGGCTGCGGCAGCAGCGAACGAACGTGTTCATTAAGCTGGGTAATATCGCTCTTGGCCACAACCAGGTCGACGCCGGAACGCGCGGCTTGCTCATCGGAAATCATGTGGCCGTGCAGCGTGAAAAGAATGATGGGAACCACCGGTAGGATGCGTTTTCAGTTCGCGCGCGGCTTCCAGGCCATTCATCACCGGCATCCCCAGATCCAGAATCACCAGATCCGGCTGAAATTTCTTCGCTTTCTCCACCGCCTCCAGGCCGTTGACCGCTTCCGCGCAAACCTCAAAATCGGAGTTCGAGCGCAGCATTTCGAAACGTACTTGCGCACCTGCTCGCTATCATCCGCCACTAGAATCGACTTGGTCATCTCTGCCGCTCGCACATTCATATAAAACCCGATCTCCATTCCAACCTAACAAATTGGATGCAGGCTGGGCCATACAGTGAAACTCCCACTGTTCAGCAAAAGGAGACAAACGGTAAAGAGCTCAGCGGAGCGGAAGCAGCGGTAAGGCTCCGAGAGTTAATTCTCGCGCGCGGACTTTAGTTTCGAGGTGATTGACCAGGTGGGTCTGCGCGTCGCGCAGAGGCATCAATGCTTTGTTCCAGGCGGCTGATCATGATGGCGCCTTCGAGCGAAGCGATGATCACATTGGCCAGCTTGGTTTTGTCGACGTTCGAGCGAATTTCGCCCCGGTGAATGCCTTGCGCGATAATTTCGCCCAGAAATTTCTGCCAGCCTTCCAGTGCCTTGCGCGCGCGGGCGCGCAGGACGGCGTTGCCGTTGTCGCTATCCATCGCGGTATTCAGCAGCGGGCAGCCGCCCGGGACGGTGCCGCGGCGTTCGACGAAATTTGCGATGAATTGGATCAGCTTGTCGACGCTGTTCTCGATGCGATCCAGGTCGTGTCGCCGGGCGCGCAGCGCTTCGGCCCAGGCGTAATCGAAGGCCTCGGCGGCGAGTTCCTGCTTACTGTCAAAGTGGCGATAGATCCCGCCCTTCTCGAGCGCGGTGGCGGCCATGATTTCCTGCATGGAGCTGCCTTCGTAGCCGCGCTGGTTAAATAATGGCGCGGCCTGGCGGATGATGCGTTCGCGGGTGCGGTCACCTTTCTTCATCGTCGATGCTCCCGGCCGCCTTTCTGTCTCGTCAGGCTGTAAATAAAAGCGACCTTTCAGTCTCTTATGGTATCATATGTTTGTAGATGAGACCAGTCGGTCTCTTATTTATTCTCGACCCAAGGCGAGTGCGAGGCTTTTGGCAGCCCAGGCGACAACTTTCGGCGGAATCGCTCCTCAGCGCGTGGCCACCGGCATCAACCCGTGGTTCATCGCGCTGACCGTGACCCTCGCCACGTTCATGGAGCTGCTCGACACCGCCATCGCCAACGTGGCGCTGCCGCACATCGCCGGCGGCCTCGCCGTCAGCAGCGACGAAAGCACTTGGGTGCTGACCAGCTATCTGGTGGCCAACGCGGTCGTTCTGCCGCTCAGCGCGTGGCTCAGCCGCGTCTTCGGCCGCAAGAATTACTACATGGGTTGCGTCGCGCTGTTCACCGTCGCCTCGCTGCTCTGCGGGCTCGCGCCAAGTCTCGGCTGGCTGATTTTCTTTCGCGTGCTGCAGGGCATTGGCGGCGGGGGACTGGCTCCGGTGGAGCAGGCGATCCTGGTCGATACGTTTCCCGCCGACAAGCGCGCCGCGGCTTTCGCGCTCTACAGCATGGCGATCGTCACCGCGCCGGCCATCGGCCCGCCGCTGGGCGGATGGATCACCGACAGCTTTTCCTGGCGCTGGGTTTTCTTCATCAATATTCCGATCGGCATCATTTCGCTGATTCTCACGCACCGCATGGTTTCCGATCCCCCGGAATTCAAGCGCGAAGTGGAAACAGGCGCGGCAAGCCGGAAAGCTCAGCATCGATTACATCGGGATCGCGCTGGTGGCGATCGGCTTCGCCTGCCTGGAAGTGGTGCTGGATCGCGGCGAACGCGAAGACTGGTTCGAGAGCCACTTCATTCTCATATTTTTTGCGATCGCGATCGTGGCGCTGGTTGCGGCGGTGATTTGGGAGCTGCGTTATCCCGACCCCGTGGTGGAACTGGCGCTGCTCAAAGAAAGAAATTTCGCCATCTCGAACGCTTTCTATTTCATGTTCGGTTTCACGCTGTTCGGCAGCACGGTGTTGATTCCGCAGATGCTGCAATCGCTCTACGGCTACACCGCGACCGACGCCGGGCCTGGTGCTGGGTCCGGGCGCGCTGGTGATCGTGGTGATGGCGCCGCTCGTGGTGCAGCTGGTGCAGAAAATTTCGGTGGCCTGGCTGATCAGCATCGGTTTCGGCATTCTCGCGATCGCCATGTGGACCTTCGCCAGCTTCAATCTGGCCACCAATTACGGGCACGAAGCGTGGCGCCCGCGCGATTCAAGGGTTGGGCCTGGCGTTTTTATTCGTCCCGACCAGCCAGCTGGCCTATTCCTACCTGCCGAAAAATAAAAACAACAAAGCCTCCAGCCTGACCAATCTGTTCCGCAATCAAGGCGGCAGCTTTGGCATTGCCTTCGTCACCACCATGATTTCGCGCCGCAGCCAATATCACCAAAACATCCTGGTCTCGCATATCTCCAACGCCGAAACCGCGTTTCGCAATAACACCGCATCCACGCGCGCGTATTTAATGCAGCACGGTTTTTCGCCGGCCGATGCTGCTACGCATTCCGCGGCGCAGCTTTACGCCAAAGTACAGAGCCAGGCCGCGATTCTGAGTTATCTCGACTGTTTCTGGCTGCTCGGCGCCTTCGCGCTGATCGGCCCGGTCCTGGCCTGCTTCATCCGCAAGTTCAACCAAAACGCCGGTGCCGGCGCCGCGCACTAAATCCCGCAAAGACTCACCTACGTCGCGATCCGCATATCAGCGAAGCGCGCCGTGCTTAATTTTTTTGATTTTGCAGCAGGATGATATTGCTGGTGCGGAAGCCGCGCGAGAGAAACAGCGTCTTGCCGTCCGGCGACCAGGCAAAAGCGCGAATCAAGCCCGACGGAAAATTGGTGATCTGCTTCAGCGTGCCGGTGGGCACCGGCAGCCGCCAGATGTTCGCGGCGCCGCCGCGGACCAGTGACATGTCGAGAGCTTTGCCGTCGGGCGACCATTTCGAAAATGCAGTCGTGAGTGGCGATCCGAGCGGCGTCTCGATGTCGAATATCACGGCGCCGCCCGCGAGTTTCTTGCCGATGTAATGATCGCGCGCGGAGGGATCGGTCGGGTTATTTGCCCGATAAAAGAAAACCTCGTTGTCCCGCGAAAATCCGACCAAGGGTCCGTTCTCATTGGGGACGTCCAATTTAGCAGCAGGACCGCCGGCGATGGACATCCGCCAGTTGGTGCGGTCCTCGACTTGAAAATAAGTCAGATTCTGGCCATCCATCGCGCAGAACGGAAGAACCGAACTGTTGTTTTGGGTCAGCTGCACTGGATTCGAGCCGTCGGCGTCCATGCGCCACACATTCGATCCGGCTGCGGTGCGGGTCGAATACACGATGTGCTTTCCGTCTCCGCAGGCCGAGGCAAATGTAATATTTCGATCGGCCCCCGCGATCAGCGTGCGGTTCGAGCCATCGTAGTTCGCCGAATACACTTCTCCGTTGCGGCTGTAGTAGAGGATCCGGTCGTTACTCAAAATGGATACGAGCGAAAGTGGCGCTTCGCCGGAAATAATCTGCTTCGCCTTGGAGGAATCACCGCCCGGCGCGGCCCAGATGTCGAGCGAGTTCGTGTTGTCGACGCTGACGATCGAATCTCCGTTGCGGGTCATATCCAGCCAACTGAGGCTGTAGTCGGTGAAGTCGTTGGTCAGGCGATGCGCTTCGCCGTCGGGAAAAGATACGGTCCACAGTTGGCCGACTGCGTTGGCACCCAACTCCCGCATCGGCAGTAGCAGAGAATTGCCATCGGGCAGCCACAACGGGCGGCCCATGTCGTTCGGCGTTTTGAACAGCGTGCGCACTTCGCCCCCGGACATCGAGTAGGTCATCAGCAGGCTGCCGACGCCCGGCTGTACGCTCACGAACGCGATGGTCTTTCCGTCCGGTGACCAGGCCGGCGTCAGAATTGCGGCGGGCGTGACCGATCCCTTTTTCGCGGTGATCTGGCGCAGGCTCGAGCCGTCGGTTTTGGTAACGAAAATTCGAATCTCTCCTTCCTCCGGAACGCCTCGCTCAAACGCAAATTCCGTTCCATCCGGAGAGAAGGCGAGGGAGGTGTCGATGTCGCGCACTACCTCCTGCGGATTTCCGCCCAGCACCGGCATTTTGTAGAGGGAACTGAATAACTGATTTTCCTTGGAGGCTTCGGTGAAGTAGATGTAATTGCCGTCGGGCGAAAAAGTCAGGCCGTAGAATGTGCTGTCCGCCGGCTTCAGAATTTCCACGTCGCTCCCGGTAGCCACTTGGCGCATGTGGAGGCTCTGCATTTCCGCTTCGCGCACGATATAGACCACGTATTGCCCGGTCGGTGATATCGCCACGCCCTCCGCTTTGCCGGACTGCGTCAGCTTTTCGATGCGCATGGTCTGCGTGCTCAGCGAAGGGGCCGCATGACGTCCTCGGGAAGCCAAGAAATACCAGCCCGCCGCGGCCAGCAGCGCGATCACGGCGGCGCCGGCCACCAGCTTTCCACTATGCTTCCGGGCTTCGCCCATCACGATCGCCGTGCTGCTCGATCCGCTTCCGGAGCCTGAGGAAACTGCTGTGGGATGGGATCCGCCGCTGCCTGGCGGCAGTGTCGTGTTCGATCGCGACGATCCGGCACCGGCGCTCGAAGCTTGCGACGCGAAACTCCCGGAGTTTGCCGGGTCGTCCGCACCTGCGACGCTGATCGGCGTGCGCCCCGAGCTGGAGTCGCGCTGCAAGCGTTTCAAGTCGGTTCGCAGATCGGCGGCGGTCTGGTAGCGCATCCCACGATCTTTTTCCAAAGTCTTGTTGATGATGCGCTCGAGCTCCGCCGGAACGTCGGGATTGATTCGCACCGGAGCGATCGGAGCACGATTCAGAATCGCATCGAAAACCGCGGCGGACGTCGAGCCTGAAAACGCCTGGCGGCCGGTGGCCATCTCGTAAACCACCACGCCGAGCGAAAAAATGTCCGTGCGCGAATCGAGATCCTTGCCCAGGGTTTGCTCCGGCGACATGTAAGCGACCGTGCCCACCGCCACTCCCGGGCTGGTCAGGTTGCCATCGTCGACGGTCGCACCGCGCGTCACCGTGTGGCCGTCCGCACCGGGAGCGACCAGCAATTTGGCCAAGCCGAAATCCAGAATTTTGGTCTGGCCGCGATCGGTGAGAAAAATATTCGCAGGTTTGATGTCGCGGTGAATAATGTTTTCGGAGTGCGCAGCATCGAGCGCATCGGCGGATTGGATGGCGGAATCGAGCAGCGTGTCGAACGCCAACGGACCGCCCGCGATGCGATGCTTCAGCGTGGCGCCTTTCAGCAGTTCCATGGCGATGTAGCTGCGGCCTTGATATTCGCCGATTTCAAAAATCGTGCAGATGTTGGGATGGCTCAGCGCCGCAGCCGCGCGCGCTTCGCGCAAAAACCGCTCTAGTGCCACTTTGTCGTTCGAAACTTCGTCGGGCAGGAATTTAAGCGCAACCATGCGGCCGAGCTTGGTGTCTTCGGCCTTGTACACCACGCCCATCCCGCCGCCGCCCAACCGTTCCAGGACCCGGTATTGCGAAATGGTTTGTCCCACCAGCGACGGCGCGTCGGTCATGGTGCGACATGTTAGTGATGGCGATTCAACAAGTCAACGCGACGATGGGTGCTTAGAACCACGGACTCAACTGGGTTCGTCGATTGTTTTGACAACGTTAGCTTCGCGTCCTTACAATCACGGGATGGAAGTTCACCTCAAACCTGAGACGGTGACTCGCTTGAACGAGCTGGCCACGCGGAGCGGGCGCCCGACTGACGATCTGGTTGAAGACGCGATGGCTGCGTATTTAACGGAAGTCTTGGATGTTCGCAACACGCTGGATGGCCGCTACGATGAAGTTAAGGCCGGGCGAAGTAAGCCGATCGATGGCGAAGCTTTCTTCGAAGGCTTGCGCGAGCGCGAAGCCAAGCTGACCAAGTAACTCACTTTAAAATGGGCCCGAGTCAGGGTTTTGAACTTCACCCTGGTGCAGCCGCGGATCTTACCGCGATTTGGGAATTCATCGCTCGCGATAACCTAAGCGCCGCCGGGAAGTTCCGCGAAGAAATACTCGCGGCCATACGCGATCTGACAAGTTTTCCCGATCAAGGCCACCCTCGACCCGACCTTACTTCTCGCCCTCTTCGATTTCGGGCCGTTCGTGACTATCTCATCGTTTATGCTCCAAACGAATCTCCCCTGCTTGTGATCGCGGTGCTGCACGGCCGCCGGCACCCTCGAGTACTGGCCGCGTTGCTTCAAACCCGAGCAAAATGAAAATGAACCACCAAACACGCTGCAGCCAGTCGCGGGAAATGCGGTTTGCGATTCCGTGGTTCGTGCATCACTGATATTATCCGGCGGCGCTGGGATGCAGCGGTCGACGCCGAGTCTAAGAGGCCGAAAATGAATCGACGGGAATTTCTGGGTATTGTAGGCGTGAGCGGATTGTCGGGAATCAAATTGCCGGAATTCGGCACGGGGTTTGGTGGCGCAGCGACGGCTCCGGGCGTGCCGGGTTCTGCGGCAGCGGCTGCGGAGGCGAAAGCCTACGGCTCTGGTTATTTTGGCGAATGGATTACGGATCAATTCGGCCTGCCCGCTTTTCGCTATACCTGCGACCAGATTTCCGATCCCAAAGCGATCGCTCCCACCCACAAAATCTGGCGCGGCGCGACCGACCAGACGCATCAAGTCGGCAACGATCGCCTGATCGCCGCGGTTTCCAATTTCGGCTACGTGCAGGTGCGCCAGGACGAAGGCTCGCCGAAATTCCTGAACGATTATTTGCCGGAGGAATCGCACTACGGCGGCGGAATTGGATTTCTTACCGACGGCCAGCAGGTGGTCAGCACTTATTACGATGGCCAAGGCGAAGGTTTCCAAAGAATTCTAGGCGAAGGCTATTTGCAAAAAACGGTGAGCGCCAAACCGTATAACGTCGATCAGGTGATTTTCGCGCCTTTCGGCGACGATCCGGTTTTGATTTCCGCGGTCACCATTACCAATCACGGTACCCAGGAAGCGAACCTGCGCTGGATCGAATATTGGGGCTGCCAGAACTACCAGTTTTCCTTCCGCGCCTGGATGCAGGCCAATGTCGTCGGCACCGCCAACACTCCCGCGCTTCGCCGCGAATTTGCTAAGCGCTTCTCCCACGAATTTCGGGCGCTGCCCAAGCGCGCCGGCCTGATCGAATCGCAGAAATTCATGGGCCGCTCAGCGAAAGACACCCAACTGTGGGAAGCAGTACAGGCTGCGCTGAAAAAAGATCCTTCCGGGTTTTACGGAGGCCCGGTGCCGGATTTTCCGGCAAACGTCAGCTTCGAAGATTTGAATCCGCCGCATACGTTTTTGGCTTCGCTCGACGCGCCGGCCGACGGCATGGCGACCGACGCAGCGTCGTTCTTCGGCGCCGGAGGAGCAGATCGGCCTGCGGGGATTTCCGCGCCGCTCAATGGCAGCCTGGACACGAATGGCCCAGCCAGCGCGCACTTGCTGGAACGCCGCCTGAAACTAAAGCCCCAGGAAACCCGCACGATTTATTTTATGTACGGATACTTGCCGCAGGGTTTCGAGGTCGAATCCTTGGTAGCCAAATATTCGGCTGAGCCTTCGAAACTCTGGGCAACATCTTCGTCAGCCTGGAAAAATGATGGCGTCCGATTCAGCGTGCCGGCCGAACCCTGGGTCGAACGCGAAACTTCCTGGCACAACTATTACCTGCGCAGCAGCCTGACCTACGACAGCTTCTTCGGCGAAAAAATCCTGTCGCAGGGCCACGTGTACCAATACCTGATGGGATTTCAGGGCGCTGCGCGCGATCCGCTGCAGCACACGTTGCCTTTCGTTTTCAGCCATCCCGACATTGTGAAAAATATTATTCGCTACACGCTGAAGGAGATTCAGCCGAATCGTTCGTTACCCTACGCCATTGTGGGCAGCGGCATGCCCATGCCCGCGATCTTCGTCCCCAGCGACCAGGAAATGTGGCTGCTGTGGGCAGCCAGCGAATACATTCTGGCCACGCGCGACACGAACTTTCTCGACGAAAAAATTCCCAGCTATCCTGGCGAAACCGCAAGTGCGAGCGATCCGACCGTCCGCGAATGGTTGGAGCGCACCTTCCGGCACATGACTGAAGATATCGGCGTCGGCCAGCACGGCCTCATGCGCCTTTCCAACGGCGACTGGAACGACGAAGTCGTTGTGATGCGCGGCTCGGCGGACACCTTCGAAGGCATTCGCAAAGTGGGCGAAAGTGTGCTGAACGGCGCGATGGCTTCCTACGTTCTCGATCATTACGGGCGCATGGCCGCTTACCTCGGCGATACGAAAGCCTCGGACGCGGCGCATGCGAAAGCGGAAACGCAGCGCGACGCGGTCCGCGCCACTTGGCAGGGAAAATGGTTCAAGCGCGCGTGGCTGGGCCCGCAGCTCGGCTGGATCGGCGACGACCATCTGTGGCTCGAGCCGCAACCGTGGTCGATCATCGGCGGCGCAGCCACGCCCGAGCAGAACAAAACGCTGCTCGATTCGATGAATCAACTGGTGCGCGACCCTTCGCCCATCGGGGCGATGGTCCAAAGCAAGGGCGACACCACCATGCGTAGTCCGGTGGGCACCGGAACCAACGGCGGCGTGTGGCCCAGCATCAACGGCACGCTGATCTGGGCGCTCGCGCTGGTGAATGGCGCCGCGGCCTGGGACGAATGGAAGAAAAATTCGCTCGCCATTCACGCCGAAAAATATCCCGAAGTTTGGTATGGGACCTGGAGCGGCCCCGACACTTACAATTCGGTTTTGTCGAAACATCCGGGCCAAACGATGATCGCGCTGCCTTCGCCGGACGATCAGAGCGCCCAGAAAGACTGGGGCATGAGCTGGACCGATTTCCCGGTGATGAATTTGCATCCGCACGCCTGGCCGCTCTACAGCAGCGCGAAATTGCTGGGGCTCGATTTTCACCAGAAAGGAATTCGCTTCGAGCCCACGCTTCCGCTGGCCGAATACGAATTCACTTCGCCGCTGCTCGGCTTCAAGAAAACCAAGGAACACTATTCGGGCTGGTATGAGCCGTCAATTGCGGGGAAATGGGAGGTCGAATTTCGGCTTTCTGCCGCGGACATCGCGCGAGTGAAGCACGTTAAAATTAATGGAGAGGCGAATCCGGTGAAACTTGAAGAGGGTGTGATTCGTCTTTCAGGGGAAAGCGCGCCCGGATCGCCGCTGCGTTGGGAAATCAGCTAGCCGGAAATGGCCCAGCCCGCGTCAGCACGGATCACTTCGCCGGTCATCGGCATCGATTCGTCGCTCAGCAGAAACATCGCGACGCGCGCGAGTTCTTCCGCTTCGACGAAATCGCCCTTCACCGGCTGCTTGTGTTTCAGGAATTCCAGAATTTTCTCATTCGACTGCGCCCGCAGGCTCATCGGCGTACGCACCAACCCCGGCGCCAGCACGTTCATGCGGATCCCCATCGGCGCGTAATAAGCCGCCGCAGCTAAAGTCATCGACTCGATCGTGCCTTTGCTCGCGGCGTAAGCGTGAGTCGCAAAATAATTCCGTTCCGGCGATCGCGCCAGCACGCTGCCCGTGTTCAGAATCGTGCCTTTGCGCGAGGCCGCCAGCCAATGCGTGATCACTTCCTTGCAAACGTAAAATGTTCCGGCCGCGTGAATGTTCATCATCGCCTGCCAGCCCGCCGGCGTGCATTCATGCAGCGGACCATCGCCCAACGAACGCCCGCTAATGCCCGCTACATTAAAGACTGCATCGACGCCGCCGAATTTCTTCAAGCATGCCGCGACCGCATTTTTCACCGCATCGTAATCGGCGACGTCCGCCACCGCGAACGCCGAACCGGGAATTTGCGCGCAGAGTTCGACGCACTCGCTTTCACGATTCCCCACGACGAAAATTTGAAAGCCGCGGCTGGCCGCGAGGCGCGCGGTGGCCGCGGCGATTCCCGACGAGCCGGTGATCAGTAGCGTCTGGGTCATTTACGATTCGAATTTCATTCGTACAGGTGCTTGAGACTCTTGCGGTAGCCTTCGTAGAATTTTTCGAGCTGCTCTTCGGCGCTCTCGTTGCCCACAAATTGGTGGCTGGGCAGCAGGATAGGCTTGTGCTTTTTTTCGAGCAGCAGTTGCGCGGTTTCACAGCGCAACATATTGATGATCATCCCGCCGGTCATGGTCGACGTGGGGCCGGTGCGCCAATCGAGCCCCTCCAGTTCCACGATGCAATCTCCCGGAGGGCACATGTTGTCGATGACAATGTCCGAAAAATCGATCAGTTTTTTCCCGGAAGAATGTGCCGCCTTCGATTGCTCGCAATGTTCCCGCGAGACGATGGAAACCACCGGAAGGCCGCGCTGCTGCGCGCCGCGTGCCATTTCCACTGGTACCGGACGGATCCCGCTGGTCGAAATGACGATGAACGCGTCATTCGGCCCGAATTTAAATCCGTTCAGAATCTGATCGGCGTAGCCTTCGTATTTTTCCAGGTACAGCGGAGGACGCAGTCCGTTGGTGCCGATGATCGACGCGTGATTTGAGATGGACTGTTCGATCAACGCGAAGAATCCGACGAAGCAGCCCTGCCGCGGTGTCATTTCTTCGCACATCATGCGCGAATGTCCGCAGCCGAAAAGGAAAATGAGTCCGCCTTTGGCGATGCGATCGGCGAAAAGCTCTGACGCTTTATGAATATTGGGAAGTTGAGTCGCTTTCAGCCGGTTCAGCAGATCAATAGTGGAATCGAAATACGAAATGGCCGCATTACTATTGGATTTGGGAGATTCGGAAGTTGGCATGGTCCTGTCATTATGCACAGGGCTGATATAATATGGCAATCCAATGCTCCAAAATCCCGCAGAATCGCCGGAAAAAATTTACGCGATTGGTCTCGACCTGGGCGGCACGAATCTGAAAGGTGGTTTGGTCGATAACTCAGGGCATTTGCATCTCGCGCTCACCGAACCCGCTCCTCGAAATCCCCCTGATTTTTCTGCCGTGACCAAAGTCTTTCTGGAAAAGCTCGGCGCGCACGCGAAGTGTTCGGTGATTGGCATTGGTTGCAAGGGCGTCGTCGATTCCAAAACCACCAAAGTGATGTTTTCTCCCGGCGATTTGAAACAGCTTGAAGGACATTCGCTGCGCGAAATGATGGGCGAAGCCGCCGCCGGAAAAACCGTGCATACCGATAACGACGCGCGCACCGCCTTGATCGCGGAATGGCTCTGGGGCGCGGCGAAGGGTTGCGAGAATGTATTGATGCTCACCCTGGGCACCGGTGTGGGCGGCGCGATTCTGGCCCAGGGAAAAATTCTGCGCGGCGCGCACGCGGCCGCCGGGCACGTCGGGCACATGACCATCAACCCTTACGGGCCGATGTGCATCTGCGGAAATTACGGCTGCATCGAAACGGTTTTCTCAGCGCGCTCCATCGAAGCCGATGCATATTCGGCGCGGCACCGCCGGGTTCATTCGGTGCTCACCGATCGCGATCACATTTCTGACTGCACCGAGGTTTTCAGTGCGGCCGCCGAATCGGACGAAGTCGCCGCCTGGATTATCGATCGCGCGGTGATGCATCTTGGCTCGGCGCTGGCCAGCCTGGTGCATCTCGTTGATCCTGAAATCATCATTATCGGCGGGCAGATCGCCGAAGCCGGCGAAAAGCTGCTCGAACCGCTGCGCAAAGAATTGCATCGCCGGACGCGCTACATCATCGGCGCGGATATTCCCATTGTTCTGCCGCGCATTCCTTCGCACGCCGGAGTGATTGGCGCGGCCGGACTCGCATTCCTCGAAAGCGGAGTGATTCAGGGCTGACATGGACGTTTTCGCATCGCAATCCGCGGAGAGCATGGAGTTCGACGTAATTGTTGCCGGCTCAGGATCTGCTGGAGCGACGGCGGCAATCGCTGCGGCGCGCACCGGCGCGAAAACTTTGCTGATCGAGCGTCTGGGATTCTTGGGCGGCACCAGCACGGCGGTGCTCGATACCTTTTACGGTTTTTACACCCCCGGAACAAAATCTCTGAAGGTCGTCGGCGGCATCGCCGACGATGTGGTGAAGGGCCTCAGCGCCTACAGCGCGTGCATGGAGCGTCCCAACACTTACGGCGCGGGAACCGGCGTTACTTACAATTCCGAGTATTTGAAAGTGGTCTGGGAGAGGCTGGTGCAAGAAGCCGGCGCCGCGGTGCTGCTCTACGCCTGGATTCAGGAAGCCACCGTCGCGCAGCAGAAAATTGTGTCGCTGACCGTGGCCACCAAACAGGGGCTGAAAAAGATTCGCGCAAAATGTTTCATAGACGCCACCGGCGATGCGGATGTTTCTTTTTTTGCGGACGCTCCGTGCGAAATCGCAGGTGAAAACGAACCGGCGCAGATGTTGACCACCACGTTCAAAGTGGTGAACGTCGACGTGGCCGCGCGTAAAGCCTTGTCGAAGAAAGAATTTCATGCCCGCATGGCGGCAGCAGCCGAATCGGGCCGTTTCAAACTGCCGCGGCGCGAAGGAAGCGACCACGTCACTCCCATCGCGCACATGATGGCCACCAATATGACCCGCGTACAGTCCTTTGAAACTTCGAACGGAAAATTCCGCAACGCGACGGATCCCGACCTGCTGACCCACGCGGAAATCGAAGGTCGCCGCCAGGCTCTCGAGTATCTAAGATTTCTGAAAGCCGAAATTCCGGGCTACGCCAAGTCGGAACTCGTCGCCTTCGGCACGCAAATTGGAGTGCGCGAAACGCGGCGCGTCCACGGTGAGTATCGCGTGACCAAGCAAGACGTGCTCAGCGCGCGGCAGTTCGACGATCAGGTGGGACTTTGCGGCGCGCCGATCGAGGATCATCACAAAGGCAGCGACACCGAGTGGCAGTATCTGCCCGATGGGCAGTGCGTCGGAATTCCTTTTCGTTCCCTAGTGCCACAGAAAATCGAAAACCTACTGGTCGCGGGCCGTTGTTTTTCCGCGACGCACGATGCCCATGCCAGCATTCGTTCGATGGCGCAGTGCATGGCCATGGGCCAGGCGGCCGGCACAGCGGCGGCGCTGTCGGTAAAGGCCAAGCGCTCGCCGCGCGAATTGGATTTTCACGCGCTGCGCGAAACTTTGCGCAAAGACGGAGCGATTCTCTCCACTCCTTAACCACCATGCCATTTCTGCGCACAGTTCTGGGGGATCTACCGGCGGAACAGGCTGGAATTTGTTACGCGCACGAACACCTCATCATCGATCCCAGCTTTACTACCTACTGCAATCCGGATTTTCTGCTCGATTCGGTCGAGCGCGCGTGCGTCGACGTCGCGGATTTTTATCAGGCCGGCGGACGCACTCTGGTCGATTCCATGCCTTGCGGCGGCGGCCGCAACGTCATAAAGCTCGCCGAAATATCGCGGCGCACGATGACCAACATTGTTTGTCCCACTGGGCTGCATCTCCCGAAATATTATCCGCCGGGGCACTGGGGCGAACGCCTCGGCGTGGAAAAATTGGCGGAGCTGTTCATAGCCGACATCGAGCAGGGAATCGATGCCGCGGATTACAACGGTCCGGAAGTGGAGCGCACCGAGCACAAAGCGGGCGTAATTAAAGTCGCCACTGGTCAGAAAATTTCCAGCGCGCACGAACGCAAAGTGATCGAAGCCGCCGCGAGTGCGCATCGCCAGACCGGTGCGCCGATTCTCACGCATACCGAGCAGGGCGTAGGCGCGCTCGAACAGGTAAAATTATTTCAGGAATTCGGTGTCTCGCTGCCGCACGTGGTGATTTCGCACACCGATCGCGCGCCGGACCTCGGGTACCACAAGGAAGTGCTCTCCACCGGAGTGCTGCTGGAATACGATTCGGCGTTTCGCTGGCCGGCGGGCGCGAAAAATCACACGCTCGATTTGGTCGTTGCACTGGTCGCTGCCGGGTTTGGCTCGCAAATCGTGCTGGGCATGGACGCCGCGCGGAGAAAATATTGGAAGGGCTACGATGGCGGGCCGGGTTTAGCGTTTCTGCTGCGTGAATTCGTACCGAGATTGAAAGAAGCGGGCTTGACCGATGCCGATGTGAAGAAGATCTTCGTGACCAATCCCGCGAGTTGCTACGCGTTCACCGCGCCACGCGCCGCCTAAGGCTTTCTTACAGCGCCGTACTCTCCCAACGTTCTCCGCAGCGCAAAACCCGATAAGGCTGCCCAATCTTCTTGCATTCGTTGACGAATTCTCGCGGATCCGCGGTATTGAACTCAAACATTTCGTAATGGCAGGGAATCACCGTTCGCGCGCCAATATCCTTTCCGAGTTGTGCGCTTTCCACTCCATTCAAATTTCCCGCCACGCGCCGCTCGGGCGCCGCACCATTGATCGGCAGCAGCGCGACATCCACCTTATACGGACGCAGCCTTTCCGCCATCCCGTCGTAAAGCAGCGTGTCGCCGGAGTGATAAATCGTCCACGGCCCGCAGCGCACGATGTAGCCGACCACGTCGGGCGTCATCTCATCGTGCTTGGCCGGAACCGCCTCGATGCGAAATGGCCCTGCGGTCGTCGAATCGCCGATGGCGATGCCTACAGGGACGCGAGCATCGACTTTCAATCGATCAGCGACGAACTGCCGGTTCGTTTCAGCCACCACCAAAGTGATCTTCGGATTCGCGCGCAGAATCGGCTGTAGCGTTTCCGCGTCCAGATGATCGGTGTGGTTGTGGCTGGAGGTCACTACGTCGATGAAATCGAGCGCGGCGGGATCGATGGCTCGCACGGTCATGCGCACATGCGGCTTATCGGTCGCCGCATATTTCTTGGTCAGCGAATCGGACAAGTAAGGATCGAGCAGCAAATATTGTTTTTGCCACTGCACCAAGAAACCACTTTGCCCCAGCCACCACAGCCGCAGCTGCCCGTCATCGCGGCTCGCCGAGCGAATGTCCGCCAGCAAGGCCGCGTCTTTCAAAACCGGTTCGATCACTCGAGTCCCATTTCCTTGCGCACGATTTTTACGCCCGCGACCATCGAATTCAGTTTGCGCTTAGCGGCCCAGCGCGCGGTCTGGCTCAAACCGCAGTCCGGAGCGAACGACAGCCGCTCCGCCGGGGCGAATTTCAGGCTGCGGCGCACGCGCGCAGCCACATCTTCCGGAGTTTCGATGTAATAGCTTTTCACGTCGATCACGCCGACCGCGACGTCTTTCTTCTTCGCGATCGATTCGATGATTTCCAGTTCTGCAAATTCCCGGCTGGCCATCTCCAGATGAATCTCTTCCACATGTACATCTAGAAACGCGGGGAAGAGGCAGGCGTACTGCCGCGGCGCGATGGCTCGGCCCTTGTAATTTCCAAAACACAGATGGGTACACAGGCGCGTTTTGCCGCGCGCCGGCTCCACGGTCTCGTTGAACATCGCCACGAATTTGCGCACATCTTCGCGGTACGAGTAGCAACTCATCGAAGGTTCGTCGATGCAAATTTCCGGGCAGCCTTCGGCGACCAGCGCTTCGATTTCGCGGCGCACGATGGGCACCAGCGCCTGAGCGACGGCGAAGCGATCCGGATATTGCTTATTCGGAATCAGGCGGCCACTCAGCGTGTACGGGCCGGGGACGCTGGCCTTCAGAGGGACGCCAGCCGGAGCAACTGTTTTCAGCCGCTGGAATTCACGCACCACGCCCAGTCCGCGCGGGGCTGACAATTCTCCGGTAATTTCATGTTTGCCGCGTTGATCGTGTCCCGGAGGCCCGAAGCGGCGCGCCGAAGGCGGTTCGGCCGCCATGCCCGCCAAAAAACCGTAGAACGAAAGGTTGAAATCCAGCCGCGTCTGCTCGCCGTCGGTGATCACGTCGAGGCCAGAGTCGATCTGGTCTTTCACCGCCACCGCGACGGCATCATTCAGCAGTTCGGCCAGATCGTCGCCGCCGAATTCGTCCAGATGGTTCGAAGCGAACGTCAGCCAGCTGGGAAACGGGTAGCTACCAATCACAGTGGTGCGCAAGGGGCGTGGCATGGAACCTCGAAAAAGTACGGAATTTGTGCTGCTGGAATCACCTGGAGACGACGCAGCGGCTACGCAGGTTACCGGAATATCCTAGCAGGTGCGAGAGCTTTTAGGGGAAAACGGAGATTCGATTTCAGGATTTGTGCGCGGTCAAAGGTCATTGTTCGCTGACGGCGGCCGTAGCTCTTCTATAAGTTCCAGTACCGCGCGTTCAATGCAGACCGTTGCGTGAACTTCAAAAGCATCGCTCTTCCCAGAGAACGTACGGATCGCGCGCAGTAGTCCCACGTTGCCCTCCTGCAGCAAATCGAGCGCGGCCACGCCGGACGCGGAATATCTTTCAGCCGTGCCCACCACCAGGTACAGATACGCCTCAACCAAACGCTTGTTGGCAAGTTCAGCTTGGGTGTCCAAATCGCGCAGCTGGCCGAGGAGCTCCGCCAGTTGTTCGCGGCTCAGCCGCGGGACGGAATTCACTTTGCGCAGATAGACCCTCACCGCTTCTGGAATTGTAGAATCGTTCACCATCTGGCTCCGATGCAGGCGCACTCTTCCGGCTCAACTGGGATTCGCCAGCTCGATTTTGGTTTCTTTCGAACGAGGGAAATCGTGCAGCAGAGTAACCAGACTGAGCCTGTTAAATGCCTGGGAGGCTGCACCTTGAGCGAGGGAAAAAGGGAACTGCGCGGGCGCCGCAGCGAACGTTGGGGCGTGGCGGCGGGATTGCGAAGCAAAACTGGAGACCGGCGAAACAAACGCCAGTGAAACTAACTGACCCGGTGCTCCAGCTTCACAATGATCTCTTCATAAATCTTCGCCTCGTCCTGATACTTCTTCAGCAGCCCTTCCACGCTGAGCCTCGTGCAGCTTTCCAGCACATGCACGCCCAGCGTACATTGCAGCAGGCTGATATTTTCCTTCACGGCTTCATGTTTGGAACGCCAAACCCGGAGCAGGTGACCTTCAGTAGCCATCGGCAGGACCTCTATATCGACGTTCTAGCACAAGGCGTGGTGAATTGGAACGGGGTTCGTGTCGGGACTGATACGGTGCCGTGTAGGCAGCCGAATCGCGCAATATGACGGACCTCACGAGCGATTCGCATCTGAGATGCCTCCCGTCGGAGCCCGAGGAAGAACTGGTGGAGGCGGGGGGAGTTGAACCCCCGTCCGAGAAACCTTGCAACACGAAGACTACATGCTTAGCCCTTTCCGAAGGTTTCGCTGGCAGAACTCAGAATGGGCAAGACGCGCTGCCAGCTAGTCCGATGATCTCGCCGCCGCAATCCGGACCGAAAAGCGGCGACCAACCTACTGTGTGACGCCCTGACCCACGCGCGTAGGTGACGCCTGGGGGAGCGCGTAGCCTAATTTAAGTTAGGCTGCGAGTGCCAACTGTGAGTTGCCAGTTGTGTTGTTCCACCTTGTTGCGGGTAGGTGGTACCCGGCATGCCTTCGAGCCGCTACAGTTTCCGTCGAAACCGTTTCGCCCCCGTTGGTCCCTACTAGAATAGCACCGCGCGCCATTGCCGCCAATTCGCGGGGCGCGTACGCGTAACTCATCAGCGAGTCCGGGCGCGAATCAGTTCGGCGTAGGAGGGGAATTTCGCGATCAGCTCGTCGCCGTTCCCGGTTTCGTAGTCTTCGTATTCGAATCCCGGCGACATGGTGGTTCCCAGCAGCGCGAACGCTCCGCCGGAGCGCAGGCGCGAACCTTGCCACACGCCGCCCGCCACCACATGCTGCAATTTCATTCCGCTGGCGATGTCTTGCCCCAGCACCACGACCGCGCCGCTTCCGTCCGGCCGCAGCTCCAGCATCTCCACCGGATCGCCCAGATAAAAATGAAACATCTCGTCGCCGCGCACGCGATGCATCTCCGAGATGGTTTCGGGCGTGAGCATGTAGTAAATCGCCGTGGCCAGCGAACGTTCGCCGGGATAGGCGACCGGCAGCGCGACGCGCGGCAGGCGTTGCGGCGTGCGGTACGTCTCCGCGTAAAAGCCGCCTTCCACCGGATGCGGCAACATCTTCAGCAGTTCCCGCACCTGCGCCGCGGTCAGCAAGTTAATTTCCAACTTTGGCGATATACACCGCGAAAGGTTCGAGCGCCAATTCCACGGCGCATGAATTTTCTTGCAAGGACGCCTGCGTGGTCAGCAAAGCCTTTCCGCTGCGGCAGCCTTGAAGGACCGACGCAGCAAATTTAATTTTCCGTGGTTCGGCGGACATATTGATCGCCACCAGAACCGTCTCCGCGTCGGTCTGGCGCAAATACGCCAACACGTGCGGGTCATCCTCATTCACCGCGACGTATTTGCCTTCGAGCAGCGCCGGGTCCGTGTGCCGCAAGGCCAAAAGTCTCTTGTACCAGTTCAGAATCGAATCGGGATCCTTCAATTCGTCCGCCACGTTGTACGTCTTGTAAGTCTCTGGAATCACATTCCACGGAATTCCGGTCGAGAATCCGGCGTTCTGTGCGTCGCTCCACTGCATCGGAGTCCGCTCGCCGTCGCGTCCTTTATTCTTCGGCCAGCCGAGCCGACCGATGGGATCCTTCACATCTTCGCGGCGTTTGGGATCGTTGTTCTGCATCCCGATTTCTTCGCCGTAGTACATGATCGGCGTACCGCGCAGTGTCAAATACATCGCGGCCATGTCTTTGGCGATCTGGTCGTTGTGCGTGCCGTCGCCGTAGCGATTCCATGAACGCACGATATCGTGATTTCCAATCACGAAAACTGGCCATTCGCCCGAAGCGTCCACGGCCGCAATGTGCGCGCGAAACACCGGCGCCGAAAATTTCAAACTGGTGAGCATCAGGTCCATCGGCATTTGCAGTTCGTCGCCCCCATCGCCGTAATAAGTTTTGAGTTCCGCTACATTATTGGTCCAGGTTTCGCCAATCAACACGGCGTTGTATTGGTTGGCCACGGTGCGCAGGCCCTTCAACACCGTGTGCGCTTCGGGAAGATTGTCGGTGTATTTGTGCTGCACGTTCGGATCGCCGTATTCGTTCAAACCCGGCGAAACCGGATCGTCGGTCAGTTTCGGATCCTCATAAATCGCGTCGACCGCGTCGAGCCGAAATCCCGCCACGCCGCGCTTGTACCACCAGGCGGAGGTGCCATACATCGCGTCGGCCACTTTGGGATTGCGCCAATTCAGGTCCGGCTGCTGCGGGTAGAAAAAATGGTAATAATACTGGTTGGTCGTCGCGTCCCACTGCCAGGCCGAGCCGCCAAAAAGCGCAATCCAGTTGTTCGGTGGATTTTTGCCGGAGCCCTCACGCCACACATACCAGTCGCGCTTGTCTGACGTCAGCGATGATTTCGAATCGAGAAACCAGGGATGCTGGTCCGACGTGTGGTTCACCACAAAATCCAGAATGATCCGGATCCCGTGCGCTTTGCCCAGTTTTTCCAGCTTGTCGAAATCCTTCAGCGTGCCGTACATCTTGTCGATGTTTTCGTAGTCGCTGACGTCGTACCCAAAATCCACCTGCGGAGAAGGGAAGCACGGCGCGATCCAGATGGCGTCGACGCCCAGCGCCTTCAAATAATCCAGCTTGGCGGTGATGCCCGGCAAATCGCCAATCCCATCTCCATTCGAATCCATAAAACTGCGCGGATACACTTCGTAAAATATGGCGTGCTGATACCAGGGATGCCCCTGCGCGTCCGTCCCGTTTTTTTGCCCCGCCTTCTGCGCGTGCAGCGCTGGCGAAAGAAGCGCAGCACCAATCAGAATCACCAAACCAAAAATAAATGTACGACGCACCGGCCGCACCTCTCGCCAAGCAAAATACCTTACCGGACGAACCGGCGTCCAAGATTTCTGTATGCAAAAATGCTCGCCTGTTGCGAGCCAGGATGCCGCTCGCAAAAATTCCTCGCCCATGCTAGCTTCGCCAGTCAATGCCCAGCCGAAAAAAAGTGCGTGAACCGCGCTGGCCAGCCTTCGTGGCCATGCTCGCCGCTTCGGCCCTCTATTGGGCGCTCCCGGAGCCAACTTCGCTCGGCCCCAGTTGGAGTCTCTCGGTCATCATCGTCATCCTGCTGATCCCCATCGTAGTTTCGAGCCGGGTCAGAGAGGTTCGACATCGCCCGCAACCTTACCTTCCTTGCCAATGGAGCGATCACCATTGGCCTGATCGGCTCGCTGATCTTCATGATTGAGGGCATTCCCAAACACCGCGACACGCCGCAGACGCTGCTGCGTTCCGCGCTCGCCCTGTGGATCACCAACATCCTGGTTTTCGCTCTGTGGTATTGGAAGCTGGATGCCGGCGGTCCATTGGGTCGCGACCATCGTACCGGCCGCTTGGATAGCTCCTTCCTGTTCCCGCAGATGATGGGTCAAAATCAAAACGAACTGGAAGATCAAGGTACCGAAGCCCACATCGATGCCAACTGGTCCCCGCACTTCATGGACTACCTTTTCCTGGCGTTTAATACCAGCACCGCATTCTCGCCTACCGATACGGCCGTCCTGTCACGCTGGGCCAAAGTCGGCATGATGCTGCAATCGCTAATCTCGCTCGCGATCGTGGTGCTCATCGCCGCCCGCGCCGTGAATATCCTTTAATAGCTCTGTCGCTTAAGGCGCCTGCAAACCTTTTGGCGCAGGCGTCCATCTAAGTAAATGTGTCCGCTAATGGTACTGCCTATCGACCCACGGGCCGCTTTTGGTGGCCGATACACCACAGGCACGCCTTTTCGGAATGTTTGTTGACACTTCTGGGACCCGTTTCCATAATTCAATTAGGCACACCCCTGTGACTCAGAAGAAAAATACGGTCGAACACGCCCTGGAAGGCGCAGTTTCGCGTGCTTTGCGCGACAATCTGACGCCCTTGCAGCGCACCGCCGACGAGCTGCAACACGCTTACGCGGATCTGGTGGCGGCCTGCGCTTCGACCAAGCCAAGCAACGCCTTGCCGGCCCTGCTGCGCGCCCAATCGGCTGCCGCGGCCCTGGCG
The DNA here is from genome assembly GCA_963711325.1 of uncultured Acidobacteriota bacterium. GTDB lineage: Bacteria > Acidobacteriota > Terriglobia > Acidiferrales > UBA7541 > Palsa-295. The sequence goes on from CAVQDR010000004.1 coordinate 1,010,911, forward strand.
GCCGGACTTTCGGTACTCTCCAATTTTGTGGCTGTGGCTTGGAATCCTCGTGAGCCGGTCCCGGGCGAAAGCGAAGGCGAAACATCTGCCGTAGCCGTCGCCGAACCTGCCGAAGAAGTCGCCGCCGAACCGGAAGCCGTCGCTGCTCATCCCGAGCCCGAACTCGAATGGGTCGATGAGCCGCAAGACGAGCCTCTGCCGGTCGAGCAAGCCGCCGACGAAGTTTCCAGCGAACAAGCGTCTCTCGAAAGCCTTTCCAATGCCGAAGCCGAACTGGCTGCGGCGATTCTGCCGGAAGAAGCCGCCGTGGCCGAAACCCAGGCCTTCGACATCGCGGCGCTTTCCAGCGAAATGCAGGACCTGCACCGCCGTGCTAACCGCGTCGCCAAAGTGGCGATGCAAGACATTAAACTTTTGCGCCCGAAGGACGTCCGCCTCGGCCGCGAACACAAAGACGTTTGCACCAGAATGCGCGGCGATCTGGATAAGGCCCGCAAGGAATACGACCGCCGCTTCCGCGCCATTGAAGGCCACCCCGTGGATTATTTCTATCACTGGCTGGTCGAAATTCTCGGCGAAGGCGACGCCGAATGCCTCGGGGAATATCCCTATCCCTCGCCCGTTCTGCGGCACTAAAATAAAAGCTGAAATGAACGCACGCGGTCCGTTTTTCCGTATAGCTGCATTTGTATTGGCTTTCTCCGTCGCTGCCTATCCCGCATCGAATCCGCAAACCGCGTCCAAGCATAAATCCGCGAGCAAAACAGCGACGAAGCCTCCGGTAAAGGCAGTGACCGCCGCTGATGAGCGCCTCGAAACCCTGTCTCGACAGCTGAAACAGAAAAATCCCGGCACGTCCTACGCGCAGCTTAGCGCCTTCGCCAACCAAAAATCGAACGGCATCCTGGGAATGCGCGCGGCACTGGCGCTGGGCTACTACGACCTCTCGAAGAATCGATACGCCGACGCCGTGCGTTGGCTCGAACCGGCGCAAAACGATCCGCTGCTCCGCGATTACGCCCTGTTCTACAGCGCGGAGGCCAACATCGCGTTGAATAAGAATCCGCAGGCGCTCGGCCAGCTCAAATATTTCCGGAAGACGTATCCGGATTCGGTGCTGACCGATCAGGCCTTGGCCTCGCTGGGAACCGCGGCGCTGGCCTCCAGCCAGCCCAAAGAAATTCTGGCGGCTTACGATTCCTATCCCGCGGTGAAAGATAAACCGGCGCTGCTTTTCCTGCGCGCGCAAGCCTATGAAGCGACCAACCAGCCGCTCAACGCCGCCACCGACTATCAGAAAATCTATCTCGTTTTCACCAGCAGCGAACAGGCCCGCGAATCGGGCGAAAAGCTCTCCTTCCTGCGCAGCACGCTGAAAAATGAAATTCCGGCTCTGCCTGTCGATCGTTTAATGGAACATGCGGCGGCGATTTTTGGCTTGCGGCAGTGGAGCGAGGCGCGCGACGAATATTCGCACCTGGTGACGGTCACCAAAGGTGCAGATCAGGAACGCGCCGAATTGCGCATTCTGGTATGTGGTCTCGCGCTGGGCGCCGGACCTTCGCAGGTCGCGGCGCTGAAGATCAATGATGCCGACGTTGACGCCGAGCGTTGGTACACGTTGGCCAACCACTACCGCAATCAATCGCAGGAATCGCAGATGATTTCCGCGATCGAGGCCGCCGTCACCCGCGCTCCCACCAGCCGCTGGTCGGAACAGGCGCTATTTCTCGCTGGAAATTACTATTGGGTGCAGCTCGATCGCGACCGCGCCTCGGGATATTACAAACGACTCTCCGATGCGTTTCCCAACGTAACCGACGCTGCGCCCGCGCAGTGGCGTGTGGCTTGGGCCGCGGTTCTGAAGCGCCAGCCTGATGCTTCTGCGTTGCTGACCGAACATCTCCGGCGCTTCCCGGGCACTACCTTCGCGCCCGATGCGTTGTACTGGCTCGGCCGCCTGGCGGAAGAATCCTCGAATGCTTCGCTGGCCCGCGCCTACTACCTGAAACTGCAATCGCGCTTCCCGCAGAATTATTTTTCCACCACCGCGCAGACGCGGCTGAAGCAACTTGGCGAAGGTCCGATCGATGAAGTGGGGATCTTCTCCGCGATCCAACCATTGCCCGCCGCGATGACCCTTGGCGCGACCATTCCGCCCGCGGCTGCGACGCGCCAGGCCCGCGCCGATGCGCTACGCTCCATCGCTTTCGATGCTTCCGCCGAACTCGAATTGCGCGCCGCCTACGCCGCGACCGGCGAGCCGCGCTTGCTCCTCGAAGCCGCCCAAGAAGCCGCCGCCGGTGGCAAGGTCGGAGTCGCGATCGTCACCGTGCGCCAAATTTACCCGCAGCTCGAATGGCGGCGCTTCGAAGACGTTCCGCGCGAAGTCTGGCTCGCTGCGTACGCTATGCCGTTTCAGCCTTCGATCATTTCGCGTTCCGCTGCCGTCGGCCTCGATCCCATGCTGACCGCCGGACTCATTCGTCAGGAATCCGCGTACCTGCCCGATGCGCGTTCAGGCGCGAACGCCTATGGCCTCATGCAATTGCTGCCCAAGACCGCGCGGCGTTTCGCCAAACAAGCGAAAGTCCGCTACTCCACATCGATGCTCTTTGAACCGGATTACAACATTCACCTCGGCACGATTTATCTCGCCGGCCTGCGCCACGATTTCGGAAGTGTGGAATCCGCGCTCGCCGCGTACAATGCCGGCGAAGAGCGCGTGAACCAGTGGACCGCCGGCCAGTCCTACCGCGAGCCGGCCGAATTCGTGGATTCGATTCCGTTCACCGAGACGCGCGAGTACGTGGAAATCGTCACGCGCAACGCGGATATTTACCGCAAGATTTACGGGAATCTGTCGCCCGCAGCTGCGGCGAAGACCCCGGCGGTCGCCAAAGCGCCCGCAAAAACTGCGGTGAAGACCGTGAAAGCGCAGCCGATTCGAGGTGCCAAAGTTGAATCCCGCAAAACCGGAACGAGCTCCGGCCAATAGTCCCGCGCTTTCCACCAAGGCCGCGCGCTTCACCGAATCCGTGATCCGCGAAATGACCCGCATGGCCATTCACTACCAGGCCATCAATCTCTCGCAAGGTTTTCCCGATTTTCCCGCTCCCGCCGAAATCAAACGCGCCGCCCAGGAAGCCATCGCCGCGGACATCAATCAGTACGCCATCACCTGGGGCTCAAAAAATCTCCGCACTTCGATCGCCGCAAAATTTGAACGCACCACCGGCTTCGCCATCGATACTGAACGCGAAATCACGGTCTGCTGCGGGTCCACCGAATCGATCATGGCCACCATGATGGCCATCATCAATCCCGGCGACGAAGTGGTGGTCTTCGAGCCCTTCTACGAAAATTACGGCCCGGACGCGATCATGTCCGGCGCCACGCCGCGCTTCGTCAAGATGCATGCTCCGGATTGGAGATTCGATCCCGACGAACTCGCCGCCGCCTTTGGTCCGAAAACCAAAGCGATCATCCTGAACACGCCCAACAATCCCACCGGAAAAGTTTTCGAGCGCGCCGAACTCGAAATGATTCGCGACCTGTGCGTGCGCTGGAATACTTTCGCCATCACCGACGAAATTTACGAGCACATGCTCTACGACGGGGCGCAGCACATTCCCATCTGCACGCTTGAAGGCATGCGCGAGCGCACCGTGACCATCAACGCGCTGTCGAAAACCTACAGCGTGACGGGCTGGCGCGTGGGTTGGGCGGTAGCGCCGCCCGATGTCAGCGTCGCCATTCGCAAATGTCACGATTTTCTTACGGTGGGTGCTGCGGCTCCGCTGCAGGAAGCAGGCGCGATTGCTTTGAAATTTCCGCAGGAGTATTACGACAAACTCGCCAGCGATTACGCCCAGCGCCGCGAACGCCTGCTCGGCATTCTCACGAATGCCGGATTCAAATGCTTCAAGCCGCGTGGTGCCTACTACATCATGACCGATATTTCCGCCTTCGGTTTTCCCGATGACGTGGCCTTTGCCAAACATCTGGTCAGCGAAATCGGCGTCGCCGCCGTCCCCGGCTCCAGTTTCTACAAGGACCCGGCTTCCGGTCGCACCCAGCTTCGCTTCACCTTCTGCAAAACCGAAAAAACCTTCCAGGCCGCCGAAGAGCGCCTGTCGAAACTCAAAAAGCGCACCTAGATCGAACGTCGAGCAGAGCCGCTAGACGTTCAAATCGAAGCTCTGCAAATACGCCGGCACCGTGACCGGCCACTTCATCCGGTTGGTCACCGCCGCGTGGAACGATTCCAACGCCACCGGTTCACCGTGCACCAAAAAAGTCTGCTTCGGCGCCGCGGCAAATCCCGAAAGCCAGCGCAACAACTCGCTGCGCCCGGCGTGCGCTGAAAGCTGATCGATGGTCACGATCTCGGCGCTCACTTTCACTTCTTGCCCGTGAATCCGTAGATACTGCGCGCCTTCCTGCAACGCGCGCCCGTTCGTTCCTTCGCCCTGATACCCGACCAGCAGCACCGCGTTTTTCGCGTCCGGCAAACGCTGCACCAAGTGATGCAAAATCCGGCCGCCGGTAGCCATGCCACTCGCGGAAATAATGACGCATGACGCGACGTTATTGATCGCCTTCGAATCATCCACGGTCCGCGTCATCTTCACTTCGCGCAGGTTCAACGGGTCCTTGTGTCCTTCCTTCTCGGCGTTGGTGAAATCCAGATCGTGATCTTCGCCGTGCTGCGCGTAAATGCTGGTCACGTTAATCGCCATCGGGCTGTCGACGTACACCGGAATTTGTGGAATACGCTTCGCTTCGTCCAGTTGCCGCAGATACCACATCAGCGTTTGCGTGCGCCCCACCGCAAACGAAGGAATCACCACCGCCCCGCCGCGTTTCGCCACGCGATTGATCGCGTCAGCCAATGCGTCCGCCACCGAACCGGTTGGATGGTCCCGATCGCCATAGGTCGATTCGCACAGCAGGAAATCCGCGTGCGACGGCGGCGTCGGATCGTTCAGGATCGGCTGGTCGTAGCGGCCCACGTCTCCCGAAAACACGATCACCATTTGCTTGCCGTTCTCGGTGATGGTCAATTCCAGCCAGCACGAACCCAAAATGTGCCCGGCGTCATGCGTGCGCACCGAAAATTCCGGGCTGATCGTAAACGAATCCGACCGCGGAATCTCTTTGAACTGATTCAGCGCCGCCTGCGCATCCGGAGTCGTATACAAGGGCAGGGGATTGGGGTGGCTGCTATATTTCTTTTTCGCCGCATACTTCGCATCTTCTTCCTGTAGATGCGCCGAATCGAGCAGCAACAACTGGCACAATTCACGCGTCGCCGCGTCGCAATAAATCGAACCCTTGTAACCCGCCTTCACTAGCTTCGGCAAATAACCGGTGTGGTCGATGTGCGCGTGGGTGATCACCACCCAGTCGATCGTCGCCACATCCACCGGCAGCGTATTCCAATTCCGCTTGGTCAGCTCCGGCGGCCCCTGAAACAATCCGCAATCCACCAGCAATTTCTTTCCGCCCGCTTCGATCAGATACTTCGAACCGGTTACCGTTCCTGCCGCGCCCAGAAAAGTGATTTTGGCCATAGAGTCCGTATTCTAATCCGGGCCGCGCGAATTTTTGCGACGAATCTGTGCTTCAGTTTTCTTGGTACCAAAAAGGACAGCCTCGCCGCACTTACTTCTTGAATCGCTCCCGCTCTTTCTCTAAATTGAGTCTCAATTTCCCGGCGATGGCCCGCACCGAATGCGCCGGTGAAATCATCGAAGAGGAGAATGATGCAAGCCCAGCGCCCTCGTCCTCATTTTGCAAAGCTGATCCTCAAAATTCTGCGTTGGCTGCCGGTGCGTTTGTCTCTCGCCGCGCTGTTATCGTTGGTCGCGGTCCATGCGCTGCCGGCGCAAACCGCCTCACCGACTACCGCACCCGCGACTCCCGCTGCTCACCTCGGCTCCAGCCCCACGGACGATGGCAATTGGGTGCATGACGCCCTCCACAAACATACGATTCAACTCGGACTGCTCGGCGGCGGTGGCACCGGCCTGGGACATTCCAGCGGCACGCAGTTCGGTTACGCCGGTGGCCGCGGCGGAATCGTTCTCAGTCCTGATTTCCTGCCCGGCCTGCTCCGCGGAAATTTTGAATGGGCTGCGGACGTTCTGCCCATGTACGTCGTCTTCCCGCCGCAGAGCGCAGTCTGGGGCGGCAGCATCCGCCCGGCCATCTGGCAATGGAATTTCACCAGCTTCCACACCGTCGCGCCATACGTCGCCGCGGTGGGCGGAGTCGTGTTCACCCGCCAAAATGTTCCGCCCGGCGACACTTCGCAGATTAATTTCACCCCCGGCATTGCCTTCGGCAGCAACGTTTTCGTCAAACAGCGCCGCGCGCTTTTCTTCGAAGGCTCCATCGCGCACCTTTCCAGCGCCAGCCTCGGAAATCGCAATCCCGGCTACAACGTGAATTTTCTTTTCACTGTGGGCTTCAGCTGGTTTAAAGGCGGTCACTAAGGTGCGCCGCGCCGGCGCTCTGCTTGTGCTGATTCTCTGCGGCGCCTTGGCCGGCTGGCGCCTTGCGCCCGCCGCCGCGAGTGATTCCGAAGCGCCTCAATGGGGCCTGACCAAAGAATCTGAATCCGTGGCGCCGGACGCAAAACTTCGCGCCCAAATCTTCAAAGCTCTCGACGCTGCCGAGCACGCCGGAACTGATCCTTCCATTTCGCATTTTCAAGTTCGCGCCGCCACAGTGATCGAAATAAACGGCAAAGAAGAAATCGTCCTCGGCGGCAACACCGAATACGGCCGGCCCGAAGCGATCCACGGCGAAACTTCGCTGCTGAATCACGTCACCGCGCTTTACGGAGCAGAAACCACCCGCCACGCCGTGCGCTTCATCGCCTTCTACGGAAAAACCTGCGGAGGAACCGGCAGCTGCGGCGATTGCCGCGACTATCAAGTCGCGACCACCGACTACGAACATCTGCTCATCGCCTGCGGCCAGGCTTCGGACCACACCGTGCGCGTGCGCCGTTTCATGGACCAGCTGGTCTGCGAACGTGATTTTCCAATTGTCGACGCCGCGAAAATTCCGCTCAGCTCCGCGGAACTTGCCGCGCTGGTAAAATCCGCCGAAGAAGCGCGCACGGCAGGCATTACGCTGTTCAGCTCCGGCTCAAATACCGCCGCCGCGGGTTTGTCGTGGACCGGCCGCACCTATCGCGCCGCCGGAGCCGATGACGCGGCCTTCCATTACCGCTATCCTATCGGCGGCCTATTGCAACAAGCCGCCACCGAGAGCGATTACCTGATGCGCGCCATCGTCGTCGCCGGCGCGCCCGGCGAATGGCCTGCAGTCAGCTACCGCGACCGCCAGTACGGCTACGAAGTCAGCACCTTCAACCACGCGGAAGGGAAGCCGCCCATCGTGCTGATCCTCACCGACGGTCAGGGAAAATATAAAGTCACCACTTTCGAATCCGCGCTGCCCTTCGCGTTCAGCACCGCCGCGTTCATGCCCGATGCGCTCCGCAATTTTCTTAAAACCCATCCCAACGCCAAAACATCCATCCCCTAGTGGTCAACAGTTAGGGCAATCGTTGCTCGTGTCTGAGGAGGCTGTTCGCATGCGTCGAATTCAATTCATCGCGGGATTGCTGGCTGCTACGTTCGTCGTGGCCGCTGGATTCGTCTGGGGCGGCGCGCGCCTCTCCGCCCGCACGCCACCAGGCATCACCCAAGCTCCCGGGCAGTCCGTGTGGGCGCCGCAGACCCTCAGCTCCACCGGCCGGGATCAGCTGCAGGCCATCATCACGGCGGGGAATCTTCCCGAAATGCGCTGGCCGAATTTCAGCGATTACGTTCCGCTGGTGCAGCAGTTCTACGGCTTCTACGGCAATGGCATGCCTTGGATGCGCGATTCGCAGCCCACTCCCCAGGCACAACAGGTGATTGCCATCCTGCTCAAGGCGGACCAGAAAGGTCTTTCGGCGGACGATTACGATGGTCCGCGCTGGGCCGGACGGCTGGCCAAATTCGCCCACGGTGCGCCCACGCCCGCCGGCGAAACCGATGCGCTCACCTTCGACGCCGAACTTACCGTGAACGTCATGCGCTACATTTCCGACCTGCACATCGGCAAGGTCAATCCCAAACACTTTGACTTCGGGCTGAACGTCAACGCCAAGAAATACGATCTGCCGACTTTTGTGAAAGAAAATGTGGTTAACGCGCCGGATGTTGCTGCCGCCCTGGTGCAAATCGAGCCGCCCTACCCGGGTTACCAACGCACCTTGGCGGCCTTGCAAATTTATTTGCAGATGGCCAAGGATTACAACGGCGCGCCGCTTCCGGTTCCCGTTCCGGCCAAGACCGTCCTTCCCGGCGATCCCTATGAAGGAGTTCCACAGCTCGATCGCTTTCTGCGAGTCGTTGGAGATCTGCCGCCGACGGCCCCTCCCTCCGCCGCTCCAGCCTCAACACCGACGGAGGGAGGTCCCGTTTCAGCCGAGCCTGTAGTCGCTCCGATTTATCAAGGCGCGCTGGTCGAAGGCGTGAAAAATTTTCAGCTTCGCCATGGCCTCACGCCCGACGGTAAACTGACCCCGCTGACTTTCACCGCCTTGAATGTGCCGCTGATCACCCGCGTGCGGCAAATGCAACTCACCCTCGAGCGTTGGCGCTGGCTGCCCGTCGACCTGCACGCCGCGCCGATCGTCGCCAACATTCCCGAATTTCGCCTGCGCGCCTACGATGAAAACTTCAAGATCGGCCTGACCATGAACGTGGTGGTGGGTAAAGCATATGACCACGACACTCCGGTTTTTCTCGATTCGATGCAGTACGTGGTCTTCCGCCCCTACTGGAATGTGCCGTATTCCATCGCCAAAGCGGAATTCTTGCCGCGCATCGCCCGCGATCCAAATTACCTGGCGACCAAAGGTTTTCAGGTGGTCGACGCGCGCCAGCAAGTGGTGGGCTCCGGGCCGGTGTCGCCGGAGGTGCTCGCGCAATTGCGCTCCGGAAAACTTTTCATTCGCCAGAATCCGGGACCGAAAAATTCCCTGGGCCTGGTGAAATTTATCTTCCCCAACAGCTACAACGTCTACATGCACGATTCGCCCGAACAGCAATTATTTTCGCGGAGCCGCCGCGATTTCAGCCACGGCTGCATTCGCCTGGAACGTCCCGCTGATCTGGCCGTCTGGGTCCTGCGCGGCAATCCGGGTTGGACGGCTGAAAAGGTTCGCGCCGCCATGCAGGGAAATTCGAACAATAACCAGGTCAATCTGACCAAACCGATTCCGGTGCTGATTCTGTATGCCACGGCGATCGTCACTGAAGATATGAAAGTCCATTTCTACGACGACATCTACGGGCAGGATGCCGCTCTCGAGAAGGTTTTGGCCAAAGGCTATCCATTTCCAAGCAGCTAGAGGACGTTCTTAAGTTTTCTTGAGGTTTTGGGGAGGGTTTAGTCGCCGGTGCTCAGGCTCTTCGGACAATCGAAGCACCACTGCGTGACTCGTCCGGTATCCACATGGATGAAATCGGAATGAGGATAATAGCCAACACCGCCGCGCGCCATCGCCAGCGCCGCCCGCCGCAACTTCAGCGTGCTGACTCCCGGCATTCGCAGGTCGATCGCTTTGGCCTGGATGTGCAGGCTGTGCATGGCCACGCCGTTGGTGTGCGCGCGCAAAGCCGCGTTGGTCTCCGGCGCGCGGTACCCGCACACGATATCGATTTCGCCGCCGGGATGCCCGACCGACGCGGTCAGGTCCGCCAGAATGTCGTACAGCCGCGGATCGAAATGGCGAACTTCGTTGGTGTTGTGATCCCGCAGAAAATAATCCAGCTTAGCCAGCGCGCCAGGGACGTACTCGTCGCCACGCTTGAAGACAATGTCGATGCGCTCGTTCGTATGCGTATTGAAAAGCCGCAAAGAACGCTCCGCCACCTTCGCGGAGACGTCCCGAGGCGCCGAACTTTCCTGCGCCCGCGCAAACGTCGCGCCAGCCGGCGCCAATACCATTACCACCACCGCTACCTGCAAACTCCGTGAAAAAATCGCTGATATTCGCATATTGGCCCTGACCAATTTTAACATAATCACGGCAAATCATGCTTCGTCGGCGGGTCTGGAGTTCAACGTCCACACCAGAGGATTTCGACGTCATATCTGCCAAAAGCTCTGTCGGCAGTGAGTATCGCCATTTTTTCAGCCCGGGCTTGCGCAATTAACATGCGATCGAAAGGGTCATCGTGGTGGCGGGGCAGAGAATAAACTCCGAGCGCATGCGCGTTGGTGATCGAGAGATTCTGAATTCCTTGCTTGAACAGTCGGTCCGGAACGAAGTCGTCCGGCGCTTCTGGTAGGCTCAATTTTCCAATAGCGGCTTTAATGCAGATTTCCCAGCTGCTCGCGGCTGAAAAGAAGATTTCGTGCTTGCCATCCTGAATCAGGTCGCTGGCTCGTTCGTTCAATCGGCGGACGGCGCTCAGCGACCAGATCCAGACTCCAGTATCCAGCAGATACTTCATCCACGCTTCGTCCGCTTGCGTTTACTCTCGCTAGCGCGTTTGGCGGGATTTGAGCCGAGAAACAGAGAAAGCAAATCCGCGGGAAGCGGAGCATTAAAGTCCTCCGCCATCTCAATTTTACCGTCATCCATGCCCATGGGCCGTCGGCCACTCGGCGGCTCGATGCGCACTAGCCGCGCCACCGGAACGCCTGCGCGAGCGATGGTCACTTCCTCACCGTCAGCTACACGCTGCAGCAACCGCGAAAAGTGCGTTTTGGCTTTGTGGACATTGACTTTCACGGGTCTAGTGTGGACTAACTGAGTGGACTAAGTCAAGCCACCGAGCCGCAGTGAGTGCGAGGTGCGACATGGGGCGGGAGTCTCGCGCTAGAAATATGAGGATGCAGAGAAAGTAATATCTTTGCTATAACCTGAGGCACGGCCATGCTGTTGAGACTGCTCGATACATTCAGCTGAAAACGAAGGAGGGATTCAATGCCGCGCAACGCGCTGACACCCTTGCCCCAACCGATCTTCAACGAAGGCACCGTCACTCTCGATCCCGCCAAATTCAAAATTAAGCATCCTTCCGACAACAAGCTCTATGACCAGATCCAAAGCCTGCTCACCAAAGATGTAGTCAGCTTCAGCCCTTCGCGTCTGCCCAACGACGCCCTCTTTTCGCTGCAAGACGCCCTCGGCGCGCACGGCCCTCAAATGGTCAAAGCGATTCAATCAGCCGGCAAAATTGTGTTCCACTCCACCGGTGACACCGGCGCATCGAACCAGGGGAAGTTCGGCAACGAATTGCGCGTAGCCGATCAACTGACCGCTGATTGCCAGACCGCCGACCAGGCCAACCGCCCCGCGTTCTTGTACCAGCTCGGCGACGTGGTCTACGATTTCGGCGAATCCCGCTACTACTACGACCAGTTCTACGATCCATACCGCAACTATCCCGCGCCCATTTTCGCCATCCCCGGCAATCACGATTCGTTCGTCGTCCCCAACACGCCGGCCGGCAGCCTGCCCCTCGAAATCTTCCAGCGCAATTTCTGCGCCACCGAACCGACCATCACTCCCGAAGCCGGCTCGTTACATCGCACCGCGATGACCCAGCCCGGCGTCTACTTCACTCTCGACGCGCCCTTCGTCCGCATCATCGGCCTGTTCAGCAATGCCCTCGAAGACCCCGGCGTCATCTCCAGCGAGAAAAATAAATGGAAAGCAGTCCCGAACATTCAGCTCGATTTCCTCACCGCCCAACTAGCCCGCATCAAGAAAGAAAAATATAAAGGCGCCGTGATTCTGGCCACGCATCACCCGGCATTCAGCTACTCGCCGGCCAAAAATGCCCAGGGCACGGGCGGAAATCACGGCAGCAGCCTCGCCATGCTCAGCGATATCGATACCATCTGCAAAGCGCAGGGCGTCTATCCTCACGTCTTCCTCTCCGGCCACGCCCACAATTACCAACGCTTCTCGCGCACGGTGCAGCTCGGCAGCCAAAACTACGAAGTCCCGTTCATCATCTGCGGCGACGGCGGCCACAACGTCAATCGCTTGGTGCAAGCGAACCAAAGGCCAACCCGCCCAAGAGCCGGAATTCGGCACGGATGTCAGCTACTCGACCCGAAACCCACCGTAACCTCCAAGGGCCTCATCCTGAAACATTACGACGACCAGAATTACGGCTACTTGCGCATCACGGTCGACGCCACTACCTTGAAAATCGGTTTCAACCAGGTCGGCAAAACCTCAATTCCGCAATCCAGAACAGACCTGGTCACCGTAAACATCGCCAGCCATACAGTGGTCGGGAACTGAACGAGCCCAGGGAATCCCGCCAGCGCGAAGTGTTTTGACCCATCCCTCGCCGTGTTATAACTTACTGGCAGCATCCAGAGTGGGGCCGTAGCGCAGTTGGGAGCGCGCCTCGATGGCATCGAGGAGGTCGCGGGTTCGAACCCCGCCGGCTCCACCATTCACTCCTTCGTTATTCCGCTGAAAGTAAGCCACTTGTCTCAGCAACTGCTCCGGCCCGGCCCAGTACCGCCGGCCCATCCCCACTCCGTTAATTTTGTGCTAGGCTGGTAACAGAACAGGGCGCTCTGGTGTCTAAATCTGTATGAGCGCACCCTGGAGGATGACGGCGCACGGCATGTCCGACCTCGCACAGTCGTTGCCTTGGGGACGCGATGAGTCCGAACTGATCACCGAACTGCAGACCGGTTCGGAATCCGCGTTCGACTGGCTCGTCACCCACTACCACTCCGGTGTGTACAACCTCGTTTACGGAATTCTCTCCGACAGCGCCGACGCCGCCGACGTCACCCAGGAAGTTTTTCTCCGCGCCTTTCGCGGAATTCGCGATTTCCGCCGCGGCAGCTCGCTGAAAACCTGGCTCTATCGCATCTCCGTCCGCCAGGCGCTCAATCATCGCCGCTGGTGCTGGCGCCATCATCGCCAACAAATCTCGATCGACGCCGAAGAAGAAGGCAAGCACGCCGCACTCGACTTGAAAGATGGCGAAGCCTCTCCCTTCGAATGTTTTGAGACCCACGAGATGCAGGCCCGCGTGCGCCTGGCGCTGGCCCAGGTGCCGGAAATTTTCCGCAGCGCCGTGATCCTGCGCGACCTCGAAGATCTTTCCTACGAAGAAGTCGCCGAAGTTCTGGAAGTTTCGGTCGGCACCGTGAAATCGCGCATCCTGCGCGGCCGCCGCCTGCTGAAAGAAATTCTCGACCCAATCGTTCACGCCCAACCGATCCTTTCTTCCCATCCCGCGCCGGCCGGAGCCCACGTTGCTGCTCCCGCTACCGGCAAAGAAATTGCCGTCGCTGCCGCGGCCCTGATTGCCGTACGCTCGACCAGGAGCGCGTCATGAACTGCCGCCAAGCGGAGCGCCATCTACCGGGCTATCTCGACGGCGGAAACTCGTCCGCCAATCACGCCGCGCTGCGCGAACATCTGTCCTCCTGCGCGGACTGCCAGCTTCAACTCGAACGTTACCGCCGCCTTGTCGATTTGCCTGGCCAACGTGCACGCTGCCGTTCCGCCGCCTGATTTGGCGCTGCGCATTCGCATCCGCGCTTCGCAGCAGGTCACTCCTGCGGCGCGCCTGCGCAAAGCCTGGTCCACGGCTTCGCTGACCTTCGAAAATATTCTGAAGCCTCTGGCCGTTCCGGCCACCGGCGGCATCTTCACCGCGCTGCTGGTCTTCGTCCTGGTCGCGCACAATATTTTGGTCGGCGTGCCCATGGGCATCGTCCCGAACGATTTGCCTTTGAATCTGGTGCAGCCCGCGCGCCTCGAAAGTCTGGCGCCGTTTCCGCTGCCCGGCAGTTCCACAAGTTCCGGCGACTCCGGCTCGGCTCCGCTGCTGCTCGAAGCCACCTTGAACGCGCAGGGCCAGGTCGTCTCCTACAGGATTCTTGCCGGCCCGAACGATCAAGCCGTGCAGCGCCAGATCGATCAGGTCATGATGTTCTCGCACTTCCGTCCGGAGACCAGCTTCGGCCGTCCGCAGGCCGGCGGCCGCGTGCTGCTCAGTTTCAGCGAAGTCCGCGTCCACGGCTAATCGGCCCACCACGCCACACCTCGCAACCCAAAACGCTCCCGCAGTTTCCTTGACTCCAATCAGGCTGCCATTTAGAGTCCTGTCTGCATCTTTCATAGCAGCCGCGCCGGCATCGAACTCGCGCCGCGATTCTTCCGAGGGGAGTTTCGACATTCTAAAGTTTGTTCAGTCCCATCCAATTCTCGCCGGTGCCGCGCCACAATCTTTACTTTGCAGCGTGCCGCTCCCGAATCTGCGCGGCCAAGCCAGCGCGGATTCCAGCGTTAGCGGCGTCAGCGTCGAAGCCAGCCAGCAGGTTTTCTCCACCATGTGCGCGCTCGATGCCGCCGGTTTTAATTCCGACGAAAGCACCCTGGCCGAAATGCCTTCGCGCCTGGCCCTCCGCACCGAACTGCTGAATCTGCAGGGCCCGGCCACTGACGAGCTGCGCACCTTCTACCGCGACCACAAACTCAACGATCCCGGCGAGACCCTTTCCCGCTACATTACCTTTGCCACCGTGGTCGGACCTCCGCCGCATTTCAATTACCTGCTCGATCATGACGTGCTGCCGCCCGACGTGCTGGCCATTGAGGAATTCCAGGAAATTCTGGCCAATTTTTACAAGGAAGCTCATCTCGACCTGCGCTGGATCAAAGTAGAGCCCGAGTATCCCGTGCCGTCGTCCCGGGATCAGGCGCCGGTTCGCCGCATCGTCATCGTCTCCAACGGATACTTGCGCGAAATCTATAATCCGCGCTTCGGCCATACCTTCACCGTTTACGTCGAGCCGCTGGTCGGGAACCGCACCAATTTCCGCAATAATGGCGACCACTACGCCATCGTCATCGGTGCCGGACCGCAATTTCCAATCGCCGATGTGCAGCACGCCTATCTGCATTTCCTGCTTGACCCCTTGCCGCTGAAATATCGCAACGTGGTGCTGCAGAAGAAAGGCATTCTCAATATCTGCCGCTCGCGCGCCGCGCCTCCCGGTCGAATACCGCAGCGATTTTCTGGCTTTCGCTGACGAATGCCTGATCAAAGCCGTGGAGCTGCGCATCCGCCACCTGAAGCCGGACGAGCTCGAGTCTGCCCTGGTTGAAAACGATCGCGACGGATTCGTCATGGTGCGTCCATTCGTCACCCAGCTGCAGAAATTCGAAAAAGCCGAGCCGGCCATGTCGTTGTATTTTCCCGATCTGATGGCCGGCATCGACGTCGAAGCTGAACACAAACGACTGCTGAACTTCGCGTTCGCCCCCGAAGGTCGACGCCACGCTTGAAAACTCCGCCGGCAAAACTCCGGGCCAGGCGCAACCGGCAGCTCCAACCGACGATCGGGCCGCCTTGATCGCTCAGGGCGATCACGAAATCGCCATTCAGGATCCCAACGCAGCCGCCATCACCTTCGAAAAAATTCTAGCCAAGTATCCCGACGATCCCCACGCCTTCTACGGCTTGGCCGTGGCTTCGCTGCTCAATCACGACGCCCCGCGCGCCGAGGAGCTTTTCGAAAAGCTGGTCTCCGCGCCCCATACCACCGCCAAGGATTCAGCCGGCGCTCCGGTTACATCCGATCCTTCGATCTTGGCCTGGTCGCACGTATACTTAGGGCGCTTGCACGATTTCGCCGACGAGCGCGATCAGGCCGTCAGTGAATACGAGGCCGCGCTCGCTGTCGATGGCGCGCCGGAAGCGGCTCGCGCCGCGGCCACTCGCGGGGTTTCGGCGCCCTACGCTCCGCCGTCAAGCTCCGGAGAGAATCCGCAGAAGCAATAAGCCCGCCGGCGCCAAATCGCTTCCGGGTATCCAAAACCAAGGAAACAGCAATGAACCTCCGAGCCATTCGCAAAATGTTCGCGCCGTCCGGGACCATTCTGGCCCTCACGCTTTGTGCTTCATCCAGTCTGTTCGCGCAGTATTCGCAGACTCCGGCTCCCGCCCAGCAGCCGGCTGACAAATCGACCACTCCGGGCACCGCGGCCACCACGCCCCCGGCGCCCAAGGTCGACCCGGCGGAAGAAGCCGACTACAAAACCTTCTTCGAATTGAAACCGGACGACAACGACCAGAAAATCACCCTCGGCACCGCCTTCGTTCAGAAATATCCGGATAGCAAATACGCCGAAGCCGTCTATTCGCAGATGACTAACGCCGAATACAAAAAGCAGAATTTCGACAAAATGTTTGCCGACGCGGACAAGGCCATCGCCTTGAATCCGGACGACGTCACCGTGCTGGTTATCACCGGCTGGGTCATTCCCCACACCTACAATCCCGACGATCCGCAGGCCGATGCCAAGCTCGCCAAGGCCGAAAAATACGAAAAACACGCGCTCGAAATCCTGCCCACTCTGACCAAGCCGGCGGCCATGGCCAGCACTACCGACGCAGACTTCGCCAAGGCCAAGACCGAATCCGAATCGCAAGCGCACAGCGGCCTGGGCCTGGTCTATTTCCGCCAGCAGAATTACCCCGGAGCCGTAACCGAACTGACCAAAGCTGTAGCCACCACGGCGAATCCCGATCCCACCGATTATTTCGTGCTCGGCTTCTCGCTCGCGAAAACCGACAAATTCTCCGACGCCGCCGACGCCTACACCAAATGCGCCGCGATTCCGGGCGGACTGCAGGCTCGCTGCAAGCAACAAGCCGATGACGCCAAGAAGCAGGCTGCGTCGAAACCAGCTCCTCCGAAGTAAAAGCGGGGCAAAAGTTGGTCAATTCGGCTCATGCCGGCGCGCTGGATCACGACGAGCGCAGCGATCTGGAGGCCATCATCGGCCATCATTTCGCTGCGCCCGCATTGCTCCAGCGCGCCGTAACGCACCGTTCGTATCGCCAGCTTTCGGCAGGAGTCGATAACGAGCGGCTCGAATTTCTGGGCGATCGCGTGCTGGGCCTGATCGTCAGCGAATATCTCTGCCAGACTTTTCCGGATTGGGATGCGGGTCAGCTTTCGAAAGGCCTGGCGCGGCTGGTCAGCGCCACCTCGCTCCATGCCGCGGCCAAACGTCTGGCGCTTGGCGCTCATCTTCGTCTCGGCGCCGGTGAAGAAAAAACCGGAGGCCGCGATAAGCGCCGGCTACTGGCCGACGTTTTCGAAGCGATCCTCGGCGCGGTTTATCTCGACGCCGGTTTGCCGGCCGCCGCCGAATTCTTGCAACGCACGCTGCTCGGCCCGGCTTTCGGAGCGCACGCCGGTCTGGAGCGCGCCGATCACAAATCCGCGCTGCAGGAATGGCTGCAGCAGCGCGGTCAAGCGCCGGTGCAATATCGTGTCCATCGCGAGTCCGGCCCGGACCACCAGAAGATATTCGAAGTCGAAGTCTGGCATTCGGAAGAAAGGCTTTCCGCTTCCGAAGGCCGCAGCAAGAAAGAAGCCGAGCAGGAGGCCGCTCGCGAAGCTCTCGCCGTTTTGGAAGCCCGCGGCGTCGCAAACGAATAAAGGAATTCATGGAAGTCGAAACAACCGCACCTGGATCGCCGGACATTCCCGAAAATATCGCCGCTCCTGTCCCCGTCGCTGAAGCTCCACACACCTTCAGCCGCCGCAGCGCGCTCGCCGAATTCGCCGAGCTATTGCTGGTAACCATGTTGCTCGCGCTCTTCGGCACCACTTTTGTCGTTCAAGCTTTCAAGATTCCATCGCCCTCTATGGAGCCGACGCTGCTGATCGGCGATCACGTCTTCGTCAACAAATTTATCTTCGGTGGGAATGGCGCGTGGTACGAGAAACTTTTGCCTTATCGTCCGGTGCGCCAGCGGCGATGTGATCGTCTTCAAATTTCCCTTTGACGATCATCCACATTACGTCAAACGCGTCATTGGACTGCCGGGCGATCGCGTGCGCATCATCAATGGCGATGTTTACGTCAACGGCGCGCGCCTGCATGAGCCTTACGTGTTGCACGACCCCACCTACGAAGATCCCTTCGGCGATAATTTTCCGCCCGTGAATCGCGACATCATCGAAATCGCCGCTCGCCGCGAATGGGCCGACCGCATTCTCGACTACGTGCAGGGCGGGGAACTGGTCGTCCCGCCCGACCACTATTTTGTCCTCGGAGATAATCGTGACCGCAGCCTCGACAGCCGCTACTGGGGCTTCGTCGACCGCGCCGCCATCATGGGCAAGCCCATGCTGATTTACTGGTCGGTGCAGGCCACCGCAGAAGATTATTCCGATCGCGGTATTGTGGGCCTGTTGCGCGGCATCGGCCAGACCTTCACCCATCTTTCCAGCCGCACCCGCTGGCACCGCATGTTCAAGCTGGTCCACTGAGCCGTCGCCGCGTTCTCATCCCGTCACAAGCGTCTCCGTGTCCTCTCTCTTGGCAGTTCTCTGTGTTCTCTGTGTCAAATCTTGAAAACCCCACTCCAAAAATATTTACTAGCGATTCGCCCTCGTTTCCCTAACAATTCTATGACCTCGAGCCGATTGCAGAAATGAAGCGACTCCCTGACCAGCGAACTCAAATCCGCCGTGCCTGAAATTCTTTCCGAACCCGTCCCGCAGGATTCGCCGCCTTCCGCGGCGCCGCCTCTGGCGCGCCCCAAGCGCTCGTGGTCCGGGCTACCAAAGGCGGTCGCCGCCATTCTGATATTTTTCTGGCTGGCCAGCGCCGGCATTTCGCTGCTGATCACCCACACCCGCCTGCAGAGCCGCATCACCGGCCGCCTCGAAAATGTCTTCGGTCGTCCCGTTGAAGTCGGCCGCTACAATTTCAGTTTGTGGGGCGGGCCAACGCTGAATGCCGAATCGGTCACCTTCGCCGAAGACCCGCGCTTCGGCCACGAATATTTTTTGCGCGCCGAATCCGTCACCGTCCGCCTGCGTTGGCAGAGCCTCCTGCGCGGTCACATGGAACTCGGTACCGTTTCGCTCACCCGTCCCAGCCTGAATCTGGTGCGCAATAGTGCCGGAGACTGGAATCTTGCCGAATGGCTGCCGCACCCGCCGGTTTCCACTTTCCGCCCGCCGGCGTATGGGCCATCCGCGGCCCGTCCCACGCAGCAGCAGCCGAGCGTCCGGTTCACTCGCCTCGAAGTCGAATCCGGCCGCATCAATTTCAAGCGCGGTGACGAAAAAATTCCCTTCGCCTTCACCACCGTGAATGGATATGTCGAGCCGGATGGTCCCGGCCGCTGGCGCGTGAATCTCGAAGCCACTCCCACCCGCGCTGCGCTGGTCTTGCAAACTCCCGGCACTCTCTATCTTTCCGGCAGCCTCGGCGGCACGTCCTCGCGCCTGCGCCCCGCTTCGCTCGATTTGGCTTGGGGTGATGCGTCCGTTTCTGATGTGCTGCGCCTTTTTCGCGGCGATGATTTCGGCGTGCGCGGAAATTTTGCGATCGTAGCCCACGCCGAAACCCAAGGCGACGTCTGGAACCTTCAGGCGCGTTCTCAACTCCGCGAACTACACCGCTGGGATCTCCCGTTGCACGCCGACAATTCCGGGCTGGACGTAAATGCCCGCATGATTCTCAGCCCGCTGGTTTCCAGCCTCGCCATCACCGACGCAACGATAGAAGCTCCGGCATCATCGGCTCGCGTCACTGCTCATTTTGACTGGACCGGCACGCCTGAATCGACGCACAGCGCGGCGCCGGAAAATCCCAACCGCATCGACGTCAACGAATCTCAAGTCAGCCTGCAGGACGCCTTGAGCTGGCTGCGCGCTTTTCACCCGGACGTCGCTTCGGACGTAGTCGTCTCCGGCACCGCGAATTCTACCGCCAGCCTGACCGGCTGGCCCCCTCGCCTCGCCGCAGCTTCCGTCTTGGTCAAATCCGCGGAACTCGCCAGCCCGCGCTTGCGTTTTCCCGCCCGGCTCAGCCAGTTCCACCTGCGTTACGACCAAGGCAACTTTACGTTGCCGCCGGCCACGGTCACCTTCGGCGCGCCCGAATCCGAGAATGGCTCATTTCACTTCGATTCTCTTGCCGCGAACCACGAAGCGCCCGCCTTCCACGCCAGCGGAAATCTCCCGCAGGTCCGCAACCTGATCGCCGCCGCGAGCGCCTTGGGCTGGAATATTTCCCGCGGCTGGGATCTTTCGGGTCCGGTACGCTGCGACTTGCGCTGGCCGGCCGCCACGCTGCCCTGGAAAGCCCAGCCCGCCGGCACTATCGAGTGGGGCGCCGAAACCGGCAACGCGACTCTGCTCACGCCATTCCTGGATCAGCCTGTCCTGCAAATCCGCGCTCGCGTCGATTTGAAATTCGATTCCCGCCACATCACCGTCGCCGCAGCCGACGCTTTCGGCGCCCATTGGACCGGCGCCTTCGATCATCGTGACGATGGCGCGGGCTGGCAATTCGCGGTTACCGCCGACCAGCTCGCCGCCTCCGACCTCGATCGCTGGCTGAATCCCCGCTGGCGTGAAAGTTTCATCTACCGCGTTCTTCCATTTCTAAATCCCAATTCACCCACGAATTCGCTCCCCGAAAATTTCCGCGCCTCGGGCCGCTTGAACATCGACCAATTCACCCTGGCACCCGTCGTCCTTCATCATTTTCACGGCGACCTGACCGTCGGCGGCCGCCATCTCGAAATTTCCAACGCCAAAGCCCAGCTTTTCGGCGGAAACGTCGATGGCTCGCTCGACGCCGAACTCACCGCCACGCCCACCTACCGCATCGCCGCCGAATATTCCGCCGTCGATCTCGCCGCGCTCACCGCGACTTCGCCCTCACTAGCCAATCTTTTTGCAGGTTCCGCGTCGGGCGACCTCGCCCTCCACTTCGCCGGCGCCACCCCAAGCAAGATGACCTCCTCCCTCGAATGCTCCGGCAACGCGCGCTTCGCAGCTCCCGAAATTCACGGCCTCAGCCTCACCGAAACCCTGCACGATGCCGCTATTCGTTCCGGCACCAGCGCCTTCCACGACGGCGCCGCCTCTTTCACGTGCGCCGACGCGAAAATCAATTTTCACCAATTGTCGTTGTCCGGCGCCCCCGGAATTCAAGGCGCAGGCGTCGTAAATTTCGACCGCACCATAGACCTGCGTTTGTGGCCGGCGAACGCGTCATCTTCCGCGAACGCCTCGGCTGCCGCGGCCGCGAAATCCCAACCCGCCGCTCGCGATGCCATCGAACTTACCGGCGCGCTCGCCCGTCCCGCGGTTCGCCGCGTCGAACGCTCCGCCACCAATCCCTAAAATGCCCGGCCAACCACCCACGAATTCGCCGCACCTTAACACCGTGGCACCCAACAAAATCCCGCGCGCGTGCCTTGCGATCGCGCTCAGCCTCTCAATGTTTGCCACATTTTTCCCCGCCACAGCCGCGCCTGCTTGGTCGTCGTCGCCCGCCGCCGTTGAACGCCGCCATCTCCGCCCGCAATTCGCCGCCGGCCAGGTCCTGCGCTACCAAATCAGCACCGTCACCACCACCACCAGCAACACCACCACGCCCATCGTCAATTCCGAAGGCGCGTCACAACTCAAGCAAACTCTCCTCATGCAACTCCGCATCGATGTCCTCGCCGTCACGCCCGCAACCGCAACCGCGACCGCGACCGGAAAAGGAGCCGCCGCCGGAGCCGGCGCCACCGCCACGGTCCGCCTCCGCGCCACCTACGAAAAAGCCAGCGCCACCTCCGAATCCGACGCCTACGATCCCGACGCCGCCACGCTCGTCGATCAATTCAACGCGCTCCAGGGCCGCGCCGTCGAATTCACCATCGATTCCGATGGCAAACTTTCCCACGTCGCCGGCCTCGACCGCCTTCTCGCCAATCCCATCGCCGCAAATACCGTACGCACTTCAATGTCCGGCCTTTCCGCCAGCTCCCAATTCCCGCGCGAAGGCATCGTCATCAGTCAAAAATGGACCAACGAACGCCCGCTAGAAAATTCTCCGCTAGCCAGTTTAATCTGGCGCACCGAATCCACGTACGTGCGCGACGAATCCGTCGCGCTCCCAGAGCCCGCCGATACAGATGCCGACGCCGCCAACACGCCAACCGCCACTCCAAACCCAGCGCGAGCACAAAGGCCCCAGCAGCCCCCGCCAGCGACACCCCACCCCACCGAATGCGCCATCATCGTCACCAACGTCGAAATTCTCCGCCACGGCTCCGCCCACGGTGACGCCACCCCGCCCGACTACATCCACAACGGCCTGCGCACCTCCGGCGTCTGGACCGGCTCCGGCGACAGCCTCGACAGCATTTCCCTCGCCACCGGCTTCGTCGTCCGTTCCACCCAAACCACCAAACAAGACATGGACTTCGAAATCGCCAGCCCCAGCGCCGGCTCCAAAATCCATTACGTCGGCCACGTCGAAACCCAAACCGAAATCACCCTGCTGCCGTAACGTAATTTCTCGCCTGCGCTAGCCCGTGCCCCAGCGCGCATCCCGCCGTTCATGTATAATAAGAAGTTTCAAGACGCGTCATTTTTCGCACTGAGGCCGTGACCATGGATTTCAAGCTAGCCAGCGACTACGAACCCCGCGGCGATCAGCCCCAGGCCATCTCGCAGCTCCTGCAGGGCATCAGCGGCGGAGACCGCGACCAGGTTCTGCTCGGCGTCACCGGCTCGGGCAAAACGTTCACGATGGCCAAGGTCATCGAAGAACTGAACCGCCCGACCATCGTCCTGGCTCACAACAAAACTCTCGCCGCCCAACTCTTCCACGAATTCAAATCTTTCTTTCCCGATAACGCCGTCGAATATTTCGTCAGCTATTACGATTACTACCAGCCCGAAGCCTACATCCCGGCCAGCGACACCTACATCGAAAAAGAATCCACCATCAACGACGAACTCGACAAGCTGCGCATGTCCGCCACGCGCTCGCTCTTCGAACGCCGCGACGTCATCGTGGTCGCCTCCGTCTCCTGCATCTACGGCATCGGCTCGCCCGAAGCCTATTACGGCATGATGCTGCTGCTCGAAAAGGGCCAGTCCATCGCCCGCGAATCCATCCTGCGCAAGCTGGTGGAAATTCAGTACGAGCGCTCCGAGGAACTTCGCCGCGGCACCTTCCGCGTCCGCGGCGACATCATCGAAATTTATCCGCCGTACGATGACCTCGCCCTGCGCATCGAACTTTGGGGCACCCAGATCGAAGCCATCCGCAAGATCGATCCCATTACCGGCGAAATCGCGGTGGTCCGCGGCGGCGAAATCACCCGCCAGCCGATTTACCCCAAGACCCACTACGTAGTGCCCGCCCGAGCAGCGCGAACGCGCCATCCAGAGCATCTACGAAGAACTCGAATGGTGGAAACCCGAGCTGCTGCGCCAGGGAAAAATCGTCGAAGCCCAGCGCATCACTCAGCGCGTGAATTACGACATCGAAATGATGCGCACCATCGGCTATTGCCACGGCATCGAAAATTATTCGCGCCACATGTCCGGCCGCCTGCCCGGCGAAGCTCCGCCCACCCTGCTCGATTACGTGCCGTCCGATTATTTGCTGGTCATCGACGAATCGCACCAGACCGTTCCCCAGCTGCACGCCATGTATCACGGCGACCGCTCGCGCAAACAGAATCTGGTGAACTACGGTTTCCGCATGCCGTCCGCGCTCGATAACCGTCCGCTGACTTTCGAGGAATTCGATCACCGCATCAATCAGGTGGTCTACGTTTCGGCCACGCCCGGCCCCTACGAACTCACCAAAACCGGCGGCGTTTTCGTTGAGCAGGTCATTCGTCCCACCGGCCTGGTCGATCCCATCGTCGAAGTCCGTCCGGTGAAGGGCCAGGTGGACGATTTGCTCGAACAAATTCGCGTGCGCGCCGAACGCAACGAGCGCATTCTGGTCACCACGCTCACCAAGCGCATGTCCGAAGACCTCGCCGAATATTTTTCCGAGGTCGGCGTCCGTTGCCGCTACCTGCACTCCGAAATCGACACGCTGGAACGCATCCGCATCCTGCGCGATCTGCGCCGCGGCGAATACGATGTGCTGATCGGCATCAACCTCCTGCGCGAAGGCCTCGACCTGCCTGAAGTTTCTCTGGTCGCGATTCTGGATGCCGATAAAGAAGGCTACCTGCGCAGCTCGACCTCGTTGATTCAGACCATGGGCCGCGCCGCGCGCCACCTCGAAGGCCGCGCCATTCTCTACGCCGACCGCATGACCGATTCGATGAAGCAGGCCATCGGCGAAACCGACCGCCGCCGCGCCAAACAGGAAGCCTACAATCGCGACAACAACATCACGCCCATGTCCATCATCAAGTCCGTGGACATGCAGCTGGTGCGCATCATCGAAGCGGATTACATGACCGTGCCGGTTGAAGATGCCGCGCTCGGCGACATCAAGAACGAAGCGCAACTCATCAGCGCGATTGCACAACTGGAAGGCCAGATGCGTGCCGCCGCCAAGAATTTCGAATTCGAGAAAGCCGCGTCGCTGCGCGATAAAATTCGCGCCCTGAAACAGCGTGATATGGGCGAAATTTTTTCAACTGCGGAAATCGCCGGCGGGAATCCAGAAACCGTCGCGGAAACTTCCGGTTCCACTGAGGGCACAGGCACCGTAAACTCGCCCGTGGAAGAAATCGCGCCCGCCAAGCCGCGCCGCGCATCAGCCAAAGCCTCTAGAAAATCGTGATCGAACACTTCGCCAAAGATCGTCCTGGAAGGGCGGGGCTTCAGCCCCGCCGCAAGCGTCGCACCGAACTGTGGGCTTTAGCCCCTGAAGCCATCATTTGCACAGCCTCGATTTTTCCGGCGCGAATCATGTTCCGAATTGCCGTTGCGCTCTTCTTTCTATGTACCCTGTTTTCTGCTCCGGCCCACGCCCAAATCCAGGCCCAAGCCACGTTGTATCCGCCGCCCAGCGAATTTGGCGTCTGGGGTGCTATCGCGCTGAATACTCCGCACGCTTTCGGCATCACTTCCAACGAGCAGATTTACACGGTAGGTTTTCGTTACGGCCATACGATCTTCGATACGCCTTCAAAATCGCTCGAGTACACGCTCGATATCGTTCCGGTGCAACTCGTGCACCAGTACACCTTCGTCAGTTGCGGCACGCACAGCCGCCTTGGCTACATTTGCCCCACCGGCCGCGAAACCGTTTGGGGCGGCGGCGTAAATCCCATCGGACTGAAAATGAATTTCCGTCGCAGCCAAAAATGGCAGCCATACCTCGCCGCATCGGGTGGATTTATTACTACCGTCCGTCCAGTTCCGGTCGACGTCCCCGGTGGTACGCAATACAACTACACCTTCGACGTCGGAGGCGGCGTCGAACGCTTCAGCGCCAGCCGCCGCAGCTCCTGGAAAATCGCCTACCGCTTCCAGCACATCTCCAACGCCTACCGCGTTTCTTTCAATCCCGGCTTGGACAATAATCAGATCTCGTTCGCCTATTCTTTTTTCAAATAGCCTTTCGCGCCTCTAGGAAAGGCGTTAGACCACCCCGCGTTTCAATTCCTCCGTCGGATAAAAGGTTCCGCGCCAAGTAATTCCGCCGTTTCGCAGAGTGATGACCGTCGAACGCAGCAGCATCCAGAAGAAAATCAGCGCTCCCACCGGCTGGGTCAAGGCGTACAGCATCGAAACGCGAAATTCCCGCGCCGCGCCCGCCTGCGCCAGCATCGGAATCACGATAGCCATCACCGCCAAGCCGCGCGCCCATCCGTGGACGAACGGCAGCGCCATCCACGGAAAAATCCAGGCCATAAAAATCGAGAATAATTGCAGCGCCGCCATCCACAAACGAAAGCCCGTCGCTGCGTAAAAATTCTTTTCGGTACCGCGGATAATGTTTCCCACGCCGGAATGCCAATGCACGCTAACCAACGACCCGGCCTTAGCCACTCCCGACCGGCAGCCCGCTTCCTTCACCAGCTTTCCGACCTTCACATCATCGATGACTTCCAGCGCCAACCGCCGGTGCGTCCCCATCTTTTCGTATGCGCTGCGCCGGATCAGTTGAAACGCGCCCACGCCGATGTAGGTCGATGATTTGGGATTGCTGACGCTCCACGGCCGCGTCGCGATCACGAACGCAAACGCAAAAAATGTCATCACCACTTTTTCGCCGAAGGTATAAAGCTTCGCCTCCGCCAGCAGCGGCATGTGGTCCCATTGTTTCTCTTCGGCCAGCGCAATTGCCCGCCGCAGCACGTCCGGCGCAAAATGCACATCCGCGTCCGTCAGCACCAGCCACTCGCCGCTGGAATGTTCGTAGGCCTGCTGCAATCCGTAGGTTTTGCCCAGCCATCCCGCAGGAAGGGAAGTTACATGCACCACTTTCAGCCGCGGATCGCGCTCCGCCGCAGCATCCAGGATCGCTCCAGTCGCGTCCTCGGACCGGTCGTCCACAGCCACCACTTCGTAACGCGGATAATCCAGCGCCAGAAAAGTCTCCAGCGCCTCGGCGATTTTCTCCTCCTCATCCCGCGCCGCAAAAAGTATCGAAACTGAAGGGCACTCAGCATCCACAAGCGGAGCGACGCGAAACAACGAAGGAATCTTGCGCACTCCAAGCCCCCCATCGACCGCCAACCCCACCCAACCCACCGCCACCATCCCCAACAGAAACGCCGGCATCGCCTGCCAAATCCAGTCCAGAGTCAATTTGCTCCGCCAAATGAAGTAGGACAGGCTCTCAGCTTGTCTGCACCCCACTTTCAGTGGGGTGTGCCTTTCCTTACCGCAAAAAATTACTGCAGCCGCTGAAGTCGCACTTGCCGTTGCCTTCGAGCTTTTCGTTGTCATCCCGACAGAGCGCCTTTCGCGACGAGGGATCTCTCTTCGATCTCATACGCGCCCAGCCCCCTGCCGCACACCGACCAACTCCAATCGCAACTCAATTTCCTCCGCCAAATGAAGTGGGATAGGCTCTCAGCCTGTCTGCACCCCACTCTCAGTGGGGTGTGCCTTTCCTCGTCGCAAAAAAGTTCCGCCGCAAATACTAACGGCCGAGCGTCTTCGCGACAAAGAATCTCTACAATTCCATCTTCTCGCCCAGCCCAAGCCGCGCGCGCCCCAAACCCAATTTCCCCCGCCAAACCACCACGAACACGCTATGCTAACACTTCGCATGTCGCGCCCGATTCCCGACAGATTTTCCCATTCCCTCTCCATCGTCGGCGCAGGACGCCTCGGACGCAGCCTAGCCCGCCGATTCCGCCGCCTAGGCTATCCGATAGCCGCGGTAGTCACCCGTTCGAGCGCCACCTCCCGCAGCGCCGCGCGTTTCATCGGCGCCGGCCGCCCCTTCGCGACGCTCACTCGCGAAATCCTCCACGCCGATGTTATTCTGTTAACAGTTCCAGATGGCGCGCTGGCCACCGTAGCTCGGTCCCTCGCGCAAATCGAACCAAAAACCTGGCGCGGCAAAGTAGTGCTGCACACCAGCGGCGCGCTAGACCGCACCGTGCTCGCGCCGCTGGCAAAGTGTGGCGCAGCCACCGGCTCTTTACATCCGATGCAGACGTTTTCGGGGCACAACGATCCGCAGGTTCGTGGCGTAGTTTTTGGGATCGAAGGCGATCCACGCGCCCGGCGCGTGGCCAATTCCATGGCGCGCTCATTGGGCGCGATTCCGGTAGAGATCGACGGCCGCAGCAAGATTCTGTATCACGCGGCAGCAGCTATGGTGGCTGGACTCGGGCTAGCTCTTACCGAAGGCGCAACCCAGGTTTTGCTGAGCATCGGTTTCACTCGGCCTAAAGCCCTGCGAGCGCTGCTGCCGCTAATGCGCGAGATGTTAAAGAATTTTGAGGCTAATGGTCCGCGCTCGGCCTGGACCGGCCCGATTTCGCGTTCTGATTTCGGCACCATCGCGCTGCACGCCAAAGCATTGCGCGCGCAGCCGAAAGAATTGCAGCAAGCGTACGCGGCCTTAGCGCGGCTTTCGGCGCGCGTGCTAGCCAAAAAGTATCGTCCGACGCTGAATCACCTGAACAAAGCGTTAGCATCACCCAGGAGGAAGTCGAAGTGAAGAACCTTCATATTCCCGTCGAGCACACCACGCTGGCCAATGGTTTGCGCGTGGTCGTTTCGCCCGACCGTTCCGCGCCGGTCGTCACCGTCGGCGTCTATTACCAGATCGGTTTTCGTCTGGAGCCGTTCGGCCGCAGCGGTTTCGCCCATCTTTTCGAGCACATGATGTTCCAGGGCTCGGCCAACGCCGGCAAAATGGAACACATCCGACTGATCAATTCCTCCGGCGGCATGCTCAACGGCACCACCAATTACGACATCACCAATTATTTCGAATCCGTCCCGTCCAACGCCCTCGAACGCGTGCTCTGGCTTGAAGCCGACCGCATGCGCGCTCTCAAAGTCGACGACGAAAATCTGCGCAATCAGCGCGACGTGGTCAAAGAAGAAGTCCGCGTGAACGTGATGAATCAGCCCTACGGCGGTTTCCCCTGGCTCGATTTGCCTCCGGTCGCCTTCCGCAATTGGCCGAACGCCCACAATTTCTACGGCGATTTCGCGGATCTCGACGCGGCCACGCTCGCCGACGTCCAGCATTTCTTCCACACCTACTACGCGCCGAACAACGCCGTCCTGGTCATGGTCGGCGACCTCGATCCGGCCGAAAGTTTTGCCTTCGCCAAGAAGTATTTCGAAGACATTCCGTCGCACGCGCTGCCGCCGGTTGCGGATGTCTCCGAACCGCCGCAACGGAAGAGCGCCGCGGTGCCGTCGAGGAGAAATTCGGCCCGCTGCCCGCTATCGCCATTGGATACACCGTCCCGGCGCGCAACAATCCCGATTGGTACGCGGCAGCGATTCTCGACCGCGCCCTCCACGGCGGCCGTGTCGGCCGCATTTACCGCAGCCTGGTGCTGGAAAAGGAAATCGCCGTCGAAACCGACGGCGGCGCGGACATCATCGAAACCAACGGCCCCACCCAGATGGTCACCCGCATTTTTCACACCCCGGATACGGAATCCGACGACGTTGTCGCTGCCTTCGACGAAGTGATTGCCGAGATTCAGAAGAACGGCCTCACCGAAGACGAACTGGCGCCGGTGAAAGTGAAATTACGCGCCGAATTTTATTCCAACCTCGAAAGCGGCATGGGCGCGCACATGCCCCGCTTCGGTCTGATGCACTACCTGGCTTGCTTCACCCTGTTCGATGGCGATCCGCAGCGCATCAATTCCGTGCTCGCAGGTTTTGAAGCCGTCACACCGGCGCAAGTGCAAGCCACTGCAAAAAAATATCTAGTTCCACAAAACCGGGCGGTTCTTGTCCGGCAACCTGTAGCCAAGGCGGCAGCCCGATGAGCGGCAGCAACGCAACCACCACTGTGAAACCACCGGCCGGCAATTCCGGAAATGGCGGAGCCGCCAATCGCAGCAGCGCCGTACCACCGCTGGGCGCCGAGCGTCCGGTAGCCTGGCCGAAGCGCAGCGTCAAGACGCTGGCCAATGGTCTGCAAGTGGTTCTCGCTGAAGTTCACACCTTCCCGAAAATCACGGCGCAGTTGTTTTTCCGCAGCGGCAATTCGCTGGTGGCCCACACCACGCCGGGCCTGGCCGATATGACCGCCACGGTAGTGCGCACCGGAACCGCCTCGCGCCCCAGCCGTCAGATTGAAGAAGACCTCCGCCGCATGGGCGGCGACCTGGGCACCAGCGCCGGAGCCGATTCCAGCGCCATCTCCATCGCCGGCCTCTCCGAATTTTCCGAGGGCCTCCTCGAACTCGTCGCCGATCTCGCCCGCAACGCCTCGTTTCCCGCCGAAGAATTCGAACGCGAGCGCCGCCAGAAAATCGAAGGCCTGCGCATCGAGCGCACCACTCCGGGCTTTCTGGCCAACGAGCGCTTCCGCTCCGTCATCTTCGGCGCGCATCCCTACGCCGTGATTTCTCCCACGGTCGAACAGGCCGCGTCCTACAACGTAGACCAGCTCAAAGCCTTCTACGCTCAAAACTATTCTCCAGCGAACGCGCTGCTCATCGTCGTCGGCGATTTCTCCAGCGAAGCGATGTTCGCGCAGATCGAAAAGATTTTCGGCGAATGGAAGTCCCCGGCGCCGGAGCATCCGAAGTCAGCGGCGCCGCCGCACAACACCGGGCGCAAGGTGCATCTGGTGCACCTGCCGGGCAGCGTGCAGACGCAGCTGGTCGTCGGGAATCTGGGCATCACCCGCCGCGACCCGGACTGGATGCGCCTGGTCATCGCCAATTCCATCTACGGCGGCGCGTTTCACTCCCGCCTGGTCATGAACATCCGCGAGCAGAAGGGTTACACCTACAGCCCGCGCAGCGGAATCCAGTCCATGCGGCAGCAGGGGTTCTTCAACATCCACGCGGCGGTGCGCAACGACGTTGCCGCGGCTTCGCTCACTGAGATCTTCTACGAGATGGACCGCATGCGCTCGCTCCCGGTCTCCACCGAAGAGCTGGAAAGCGCCCGCGCGTACCTGACTGGAGTGTTCTCGCTAGGCGTCGCCACGCAGGATGGCGTGCTCGGCCAGCTCTCCACCATCTACCTCGATCGCTTGCCCGAGGATCACCTCGAGACTTACCGCGCGCGCATCCACGCGCTCACCGCCGACGATATCCTCGTTGCGGCGCGCAAGTACTTCGACTCCGCCAACGCGCAGATCGTCGTAGTAGGCGACCGCGCGCAGATCGGCGAACAGGCCGCGCTGTTTGGGGAAGTTACCGAGTACGACGCGCACGGCGTGAAGCGCTAGCAGAGAACGAAACGGAGTTGGATCAGTTGAGATTGAGACGCAACGTCGCGCGGTGGTTTCTGCACCTCGCCGTTGCGTCTTTCTTTTTGTGCGCTGCGAATGCAGCGTTCGCGCAAAAGAAAGTTCCGCCTGCGCATCCGCTCGATTTGAATTCGGCGACGTGCGGAGCAGTTGCAGCAGATTCCGGGGATCGGCCCTGCTACTGCCGCAGAATATTGTGAAGTTTCGGGAAAAAAGTGGGCCGTTCCATCGCGTGGAAGACGTCCTCGTCATCCACGGAATTTCGAAGCGCGTGTTCGAAGAAATTCGACCTTATCTCATCGTCACAGCCGTCCGCAACTACCCGCCCCAAAATAATTTTTAGGTTTGCGGCGTTCGCGTCGCGCTTCTCGGACTCGCCGGCGGCGTCGTTGCAAATGCGCGCCGCGCATTTTACTTGCGCGGCTCCGTGGCCACTTCTTCGCTGCGCGCGGCGCCGCGGACCAGCGGCACCTGCTCGACAATCTCCAGGCCGTAGCCATCGAGCGCCACCACTTTGCGCGGATGATTGGTCAGCACCCGGATGCGCCGCAGCCCCAGGTCGATCAGAATCTGCGCGCCGATGCCGCTCTCGCGCTGGACTTGCCGCTGCGCGCCCAGGTCGTGATCGGTCTGCTCGCGGTCGTGAAAACGGATGCGCGGCAGCTCGCCACTTTCGACGCCGTGCGAACCTTCATGCGTCGCCGACGCGCGGATCGATCTGAAATCCGCGCCCGGTGTGATGCAGGTAGACGAAGACGCCGCGTCCGGCGGCGGCAATCGCCGCGAGCGAACGGTCGGTGCTGGCCGAGCAGTCGCAGGCGGTGGAGCCGAAAACATCTCCAGTGAGGCAATGCGAATGAACGCGCACCAGCGGCGGCGCGTCTTTTGCGCGCGTCGCCTGCGCCTAGCTCCGCTCACGCTGGTCGAACTCGCATCCGAGGCCCCGCCAATATCGCCGCGCACCAGCGCGACGTGCAATTCGTTGTCCGCGTCGCTGGCATAGGCGATCATCCGGAAATTTCCGTGGCGCGTCGGCAAAATCGATTCGGCGATGCGCCGCACGTGCCGTTCATTCTGCATGCGGTAGCGGATCAGATCCGCTACCGTCAGCAATTTCAAATTGTGCAGCGCGGCAAAATTCTACAGCTGCGGAATGCGCGCCATCGAGCCGTCATCATTCATCACTTCGCAGATCACTCCGGAATGGTCCAGCCCCGCCAGCCGCGCCAGATCCACCGAAGCTTCCGTTTGTCCGGCGCGAACCATCACCCCGCCATTGCGCGCGCGCAAAGTGTAGACGTGCCCGGGGCGCGCCAGATCTTCCGGATGCGTATCGGGATTGGTCGCCGCCAAAATAGTGGTCGCCCGGTCGGCCGCGCTGGTTCCCGTAGTGGTGCCGCGGCGCGCGTCGATCGGCTCGCAAAATGGCGTGCCGAACATCGAAGTGTTGCGCGGCGTGATCGGCGCCAGGGCCAGCGCGTCGCAACGCTGCTCGGTCATCGCCAGGCAAATCAGCCCGCGCCCGTATTTCGCCATGAAGTTGATCGCTTCCGGCGTCACTTTTTCGGCGGCCATGGTCAGGTCGCCTTCGTTTTCGCGGTCTTCGTCGTCCACCAGGACGATCATGCGTCCGGCGCGAATGTCTTCGAGCGCTTCTTCCACACTGGCAAACGGCGGCTTGCGGTCAGTCATCGAGTTTCACCTGCGCAAATTGGAGTGTATCTCCTGAATATAGCACCGAAAGAAGATTGGATGAGCGAGACGGGTTCCAGTTGTCGCGAGTTTCAACTGGCGGGGGGAGGGGTCCACAAAATTGTCGATTAGAAAACAAGGATGATCCTTGTTTTCAGTGATTTAGATTTGGTTTCTAATCGCGCGAGTTTTTGCGGAAATTGTCGATTAGAACCGAGCAGAGTTTCAACCGGGTGGAGTGGTGGGCGGGGTTCGGCGAGGCAAATTCTGTGGGTCGCATGAGATGGGGTAGAAAAGATACGAAAATGGGGCCGATTAGAAAACATGCCGATCCTTTGTTTTGATGGAGTTACGGCGATTTCTAATCGCAAATGGCGCGATTAGAAAATGTGGGTCGGGTGCAGAAGAGGGCGAACGGGCGGATCGCGTTCCTGTTGCGGCATGACGCATGGCGCGCCCTCCTCGTCGGCTCGCTCTGAGCGCTCGTCGGTGCAGCTAGACAGAGCGACCATGCATGATAACATGCCGGTCATATGGCTTACAAGTACACACACATGGATTGATGCAGAAAATCTTCGCGAAATGAGCTATCAGGTTGAGTCGCTTGAGTTCATAATCCGTCGCCCGCTTAGACGAGTTATGGCCCGGGCTTCTACGAGGAAAACAATGGCAGACATCATCAGGCTGGGCGATAAAAAACACCCGGCCAAACCCGAAGAGCCGAAAACGATCCGGCTTCAAGATAAAGATGAGCTTCTCCGGAAGCCTAACAAACGGGTCGTTCTGCTCATAGACGGTTCGAGCAGTATGGATGACGCGAAGAAGACTTTCGCCTCGACAGGGGCGGTGGCGTTTGCCCAAGGCGCGCTGGAAAAGAAATATTCAGTCGCTGTGATCGGATTTTCCACCGAGGCGCGACTTATTTGCAAGCCTACGACAGACATGATCCGAGTTCGCAAGTCCTGCCAATTGTGGCCGGTTTCCGGCGGCACTTTCATCGGCTCGGGGTTAAACGCGGCGGAGAACTTGGGTCTGGATTCGGCGGATGTGATAGTGGTGGTGACGGACGGTGCGTGCGGGCTGCCCGACCAAACACTCGGGATCGCTTCTAGATTAAAAAAGAAGGGAATAGAGATACTGGCCATCGGAACTGACGACGCTGACCAATCGTTTCTAAAGCAGCTTGCGTCTAGGCCCGACTTGGGATTAAAAGTAGACCTAGCGAGATTCGCCTCAGCGATTAGCGATGCAAGCAGATTATTGAAGGGCTGAGGAATGCCGCAAACCTACTACGACGTCCTCGGGGTCTCCCCGCAGGCCACCCAAGACATAATCAAAGCAGCGTTCAAGCAGAAGGCGCAACTCGTTCATCCCGACAAAATCCAGTCTCAGATCGCTAACCTGGACCCATACGCCGCGAGTCGACTAAAGACAGCGTTAGAGGAGGACTTCCGGGAACTCAAAGAGGCATACGACAACCTATCGGACCGTCAGAAGAGAAAAGATTACGATGATTTGCTAAGACAAATTCAGGTTAATTCCTCGACTCCCGCTTCTCAGCCGCCTCCGACCCACACCGCGGCACCGCCGACCAATTCTTCAAAGCCTTGCAACATTTGTGGTTCCCCTCTAGTAGGCGGTCGTTGCGCAGTCTGTAAGTCTCAAGGGTTTGGAGGAGTGAAAATTGGGGCGCTTCCCGCGTTACTGTGGGCGGTAAGTACCATGCTCGCCCTCGTCGCTGCTGTTACCGTTCCAAAAGTCGATGCTTGGGATCCGGGAAGCTGCATCGCAACCTTGGCCGTGGGTGCCGTCTTTTTTTTAATAGGTCTCAGGAAGGGTGTCTGGGGCGGCATTCAAAATCTCTACAGAACACATCCGAAAATTGCGATGCTCGTCCTAGAAGGTGTCGGTTTTCTGGTTCTCGCTTTAGGTGTGGGTGGGCTTAACCCTCCACCGAAGGCGGCGCTCAAGCAATTAAATTCAGGGATGGGTTCGGCCCCGAGCCAGGCCACTGTGCCCCTCCCATATCCTGCGGCGGCACCGGTCCTGCGACCACTGACGGGCGATTTTCGGGGAGTAGTAAACAATCAAACGGCGGGCTTGTCCGCCGATTTCAGAATTGCCGCAAATCAATCCGGCAGCGTACTTTCAGGATGCATGATAGTTAGCGCCCCCCTTTACGGTAGCGGTCCGCTGTCAGGCTATGCAGATGGTTCGAACGTCTCTTTCTCCGTGCCAAGCCCCATCGGACGGATCGACTTTACGGGCAAGAACGCAGGCGACACTATACAAGGGGGCTACATCGTCAAGCATTCAATCGGGACACCAGATGAGAAGGGAACTTTTGTTTTGCACCGAAGCAAAGACTCGGGTGGCATGGCGAGTCTTGACGAAAACTGTCTCGGCTTTAAGAGAGAAGGTCGGTTGCCGCTGGCGAATCTTCACCAGAGCCACCCAGGTTGCCACGACGAAAGGCGAAGTCGGAGAATCCGCTTCGCCGCAGCTTCCATTGTCTAACCTCACTCAACAACGAACGCAGTCCGCCCCACAGAGCACTCCTCAGCCCCTGGTTCAGCCATTCATGCCCAGATCAAGTGACGAGCCGCTGAATCGTTCGACCGATTCGGTCCAGGCGAGTTTGTCTGCGTTGAGCAGTTCCGAGCGAGATTCCATCGAATCAGTGTGCTTAGGCTCGAAACTCAACCAAGGGCCAGCGGCATACAACAGGTGCCGCGAGAATCAGCTTGCCATCCTCAGCAGGAGCCCGCAGCGACCTGATTTGTCTGGGCTGAGTTCTTCCGAGCGAGATTCGATCGAATCGGTATGCTTGGGCTCGAAACTCAACCAAGGCCCAGCGGCGTATAACAGTTGTCTTGATAACCAACTCGCGAGCCTAGGTAGAGGACCCCGGCGTCCCGACTTGTCGGGGTTAAGTTCTTCTGAGCGAGATTCCATCGAATCGGTATGCTTGGGCTCGAAACTCAACCAAGGCCCAGCGGCGTATAACAGTTGTCTTGATAACCAACTCGCGAGCCTAGGTAGAGGACCCCGGCGTCCCGACTTGTCGGGGTTAAGTTCTTCTGAGCGAGATTCCATCGAATCGGTATGCTTGGGCTCGAAACTCAACCAGGGCCCAGCGGCGTACAATAGTTGTCTTGATAGCCAACTTGCGAGCCTGAGTAGGGGACCGCGTCGCCCCGACTTGTCGGGGTTGAGTTATTCTGAGCGAGATTCCATCGAATCGGTATGCTTGGGCTCGAAACTTAACCAAGGCCCGGCGGCGTATAATCGTTGTCTGGCTGCGCAGTTGAGTCTTCTGAAAAAATAGTGCCAAGGTGCTTATGACCGCGAAGGTCTCGGACGTAATGGCGTTACTGGAAGATGTTCCCTCGCGCTGATTGGTGGGCGGTCAGGTGGGGACCATTGTGGAAAAGCTCGGGCCGGATTCGTTTGAAGTTGAAGTTAGTGACGATGAAGGGTGCACTTTGGCGAGTATCGCGTTGAAGCTCCCTCAGATTCTAGTTTTGCATGGCCACGCTGTAGAAACTGCGTAAGTCCACGTTCTGACATTCCTGTTGATCCAGCAGGTCAATCACGATGCTGAAATCGAAGAGAGATCCCTCGTCGCGGAATGCGCTCTGTCGGGATGACAGCGTGAACCCAGGCTAATTCAAAGGCAACGGCAGAGGCAAATTCCACGGCTTTCGAAGCGGGTCACCTCACTTTGGTTCGAGATGGCAACGAAAAATTAAACACGGAATACGGGGGTGGTAATCTTTGGCGTGCATTTTTCTCACCCTGTGTTTTTATTTTGTGCGGCGTTGGTGGCTGGGCTGCTGAATTCGGTGGCGGGCGGGGGGAGTTTTGTGTCGTTCCCGGCGCTGCTGTTTACGGGGATGCCGGCGATTGCGGCGAATGCTACGAATACGATGGCGGTGTGGCCGGGGACGGTGGCCAGCACCTTGGCTTATCGCAATGCGTTTAACGTGCAGGCGCGGAAATTGTTGCCGCCTCTGATTGGGATTGGAATTATTGGCGGCGTGATTGGGGCCAAGGTTTTGTTGGTCACTCCTCAGGCGACTTTCCTGCGTTTGATTCCCTGGTTGATGCTGATGGCGACTTTGCTTTTTATGGCTGGGCCGCGGATTACGGCTTGGGTGAAGGCGCGGGGTATGCAGCAGAAAAGTTCGCTGGCGCTGACCGTGGCGGGATTTTTTCTGGCGCTGCTGATTTCGATTTACATTGGATATTTTGGCGCGGGGGTGGGGATTCTGGTTTTGTCTTTGCTGGCTTTGATGGGCATGGACGATATTCACGCGATGAACGGCGTGAAAGTTTTTCTGGTGAGCATTGTGAATGGCGTGGCGATCCTGACGTTCGTGGTGGCGCGGGTGATTGTGTGGCCGCAGGCAATGTTGATGATCGTGGCCAGTCTGATTGGCGGGTATGGCGGAGCTTACTTCGCGCAGAAGATGAATCCGGCGCATGTGCGGTGGTTGGTGGTGGCGGTGGGATTCGGAATGTCGGCGTATTTTTTCGCGCGGAATTGGATTTAAGATTTCAGGCTTTCAAGATTTAACACAGAGGACACAGAGAAAGGCTGGAGAACACGGAGATGTTGCGGCGGGTGGAGAGGTTTTTGCTGGTGCGGGATCTAAACCCGCACCCTTCGCAGAGACGGCGAAGAGTGCGGCACCCGTAAAGACAAAAGAAAAGCCCCGCGCTTCGGTTCGAAGCGCGGGGCTTTTTGGTTTGCGTTGCGTTCGGCGCCGCGATGATTTTCGGCGCCGGGCGCTTGGTGCTTAGCGGTGGCCGCCGTGGCTGCCGCCGTTGTTACCGCCCCGGCTGCTACCGCCTCCGGAGTTGCTGGCGTGCGAGCCGCCGCTATTGCTGGCGTGGCTTGCGCCGCTGTTGCCGCGGGATTCATTCCGCGGCTGGCCGCGCTGGCTGGAACGGACGGCGTTGCTTTGCTGGCGCGTCTGCTGGCTGGCGCGTTGCTGTTGACGCGACGTGTTCTGCCGGAACGACTGGTTCGATTGCTGACGCACAGCGTTGTTACGCTGCGCAGGGTTTGAGTTGGAAGAACGCGAGGCGAATTGCTGCCGCGTGTTGTTCCGGGCTCGTGAGTCGTTCCGGGCGTCGTTCCGGGCATTGGTCCGAGCATCGGCTGGGCGCGTGTTGTTCTGTGCGCGGCCGAAGCTGTTCTGGCGTGACGTGCTTTCACGTGAGGCGCTTTCACGTGATGCGTTGCGCGACTCGTCGCGTTGCGTATTGCGAGAGTTGAACGAGCCGGCGTTGCGGGATTCCGCCGTAGCGCCACCGCGCTGTGCCGTGCGGTTGGTCGCGGCGAAGTGCTCCTGCTGACGCTGGGCTTCGGTGCTCTCGATGTGGCGATCGCGATTCGCGGCCATTTCGCTGGAGGTCGGGCGGGCATTGATGCCGCCGCGGCCGCCGTTGAAGCTGGTGCGATTGTCACGGTTGTAGCTCACGTTGCGGTTGTAGGTGTTGTGAACGTTGTGGATGTTCACGTTATTCACCGAGCGGTTGTAATAGAAATGATTGTGGTTCCAGTAGCCGCCTTCGTAGCCGTGGCCGAAATAACCGAAGCCGTAGTTCACGCCGCCGTAGAAGCCGATGTGCGGGCCCCAGTATCCGCCGTGCCAGAAATATCCGCCGCCGCCCCAGCCCCAATAGCCAGGAGTCCAGAGAAAGCCGATCTGCGGAGGCAGAACCCAGACGCCGGGAACCCAGTAGTAGCCGGTATCGGCGTAGGCGTAGTAGCCGGGAGTCCAGATGTAACCGTCGCCGGGGCAGAGAGGCTGCGAATAAATCGGCAGGGCCGGAGGCGCAAAACCTACCGAGATGGCAAAGCCCGCCGAGGCGGTCGGCGCCGTAGCAGGAATGGCGAAAGTGACTAAGGCCAGCAGCAACAAACGAATGATGTATTTGGTTTTGATGAAGCTCGCGACTCTCATGATGATGTTCCTCCTGCCTAGGTAAAAAGTGATGCTCTTGCAGGCGTTCGAATCGGCTGGAGGTCGATCCTGGCGCCTATTTGGATAAACACTGGGGTGGGGCGAAAGTCGCGTCTTGTGGATGTATGAAAACGGGGTGGTTACGGCGAAGGTTTCGCTGTACGGCGAATGGGTCGGCGGTGGTAGATGCGAAGGCGGAAGGGGCGGCGGCGTGGGAATGGAGCGCGCTCGCCGGCATTTTGCGTGGTTCGCAAATCCGTATTGACGAAAGCTACGTTAACGTCCATATTGCTGGCCGACCAAAACGTTGACTGAGTCGTACTGTGTGATAGTTGAAACCGTGAAGGGCTCGCGTTCGACGCCTTCACGGAACAATGAGAATGCGGAGCTCACGCTCCAACCGAGGCCCCATGACAAGGAAACTCCCAACCTTTCCTGGTCTGTGCGTTGTTGTATTTCTGGTTTTGGCGTGTGCGGTGGACGTGGGAGCGCAGTCGGCGCAGGTTCCGGCGCGGATCACGCTGCCGATTGACGAGACGAGCCTGGTCACGCTGCACGGGAATACGCATCCGCTGGCGCGAGCGGAGTTTGACCAAGGAGCGGTGCCGGCCAGCCTGCCGATGAAGCGAATGCTGCTGATCTTGCAACGAAGTCCGGAGCAAGAATCAGCGTTGGGGCAGCTCCTGCAGCAGCAACAGGACAATTCTTCGCCGAGCTATCACAAATGGGTGACGCCGGAGCAATTTGGGGCGCAATTCGGTCCGGCGCCGCAAGACATACAATCGATCACGAGCTGGCTGGAATCTCGCGGGTTTCAGGTGACGGGCGCGTCGCGAGGCGGAATCCTGATCGAATTTTCGGGGACGGCGGGGCAAGTACAAGAGGCTTTTCACACTCAGATTCGCAAATACGCGGTCGATGGAGAGGAGCATTACGCCAATGCCAGCGACCCGATGGTACCGGCGGGTTTGGTGCCGATGGTGGCCGGATTGCGGGCCCTTAACAACTTTCCGGCGAAGCCGATGAACCATTCGGCCGGAACATTTCATCGAGATAAAGAGTCCGGGAAAATCGTTCCGACAAAACCGCTACCGATTCCACAGTTCACCCCCGGTTCCGGTTTCCGATGCGGGATTTTGGGAGGTACCTGCGAGACGTTGGGGCCATTCGATCTGGCCACAATCTATAACTACGCTCCGTTGTGGAA
Organism: uncultured Acidobacteriota bacterium; assembly: GCA_963711325.1. GTDB lineage: Bacteria > Acidobacteriota > Terriglobia > Acidiferrales > UBA7541 > Palsa-295. Next base: position 1,050,515 of record CAVQDR010000004.1, read on the forward strand.
CGGCAGCGCGCCCATAGATGGCACGGGACAGACGATCGCAATCGTGGGCGAAACCGACATCAATCCGGCGGATTGGTCTGCTTTTTGGAATTTATTTGGCGTGGCGCAGCCGAAGGGAATGCTGAACATTATTCACAACGGACCTGACCCGGGTATCCAAGAGGATGAATCCGAGGCGGACATTGACACGCAATGGTCAAGCGCCGTTGCCAAGGGTGCGACGATCGATCTGGTGGTATCGCAAACAACAGAAACCACGCTGGGCGTGGACCTGTCGGCCGAATACATCGTGGATAATAATTTGGCTCCGGTGATGAGCGAGAGCTACGGGATCTGCGAATTTTTCATTGGGACGACGGGTAACACCTTCTACAACCAGTTGTGGCAGCAGGCGTCCGCGCAAGGCATCACCGTATTTATATCGTCCGGGGATCAGGGGTCGGCGGCGTGCGATCGCGGCGAACCAAGCGCTAGTTTCGGGCTGACCGTAAGCGGCTTTGAATCGACGCCGTACAACGTTTCGGTGGGCGGCACGGATTTTAACGACTTGACTACGACCGTTACGTACTGGAACTCGTTCAACAGCGCGAATGAATCGAACGCCAAAGGTTACATTCCAGAAGTGACCTGGAACGACAGCTGCACCAATTCGGAGATTTTCTCGTACATCGGCGCGACGACCGCGGAGCAAGCCTGCAACAATTCGGAGGCGCAGCAAGCCGGCTTCCTGGCGGTGGCCGGGGGCAGCGGAGGGGCGAGCAATTGCACTTCTTTTACAACCACTTCGCCAATTTCATGCAGCGGCGGGTATGCCAAGCCACCTTGGCAGAATGTGGCGGGAGTGCCGGCGGATGGGAAACGCGATGTGCCGGATGTTTCGTTGTTTGCGAGCAACGGATTCAACAACAGCTTTTATATCGTCTGCCAATCGGACGAAACCACCACCTGTGATTTGAAGACCGGGTCAATTTCAGGATTTGGCGGCACGTCGGTATCTTCGCCGGCGTTTGCGGGGATCATGGCGCTGGTAAATCAAAAAACGGGAGAGCGGCAGGGGAATGCCAATTACGTTTTCTACAAGATGGCGGCGACGGCTGCGAACAATTGCAACTCTGGCACCGTTTCTTCGACCGGAACGAATAAGTGTATTTTTTACGACATCCCGACGGGATCGACGATCGCCATGCCCTGCATGGCGGGCAGCCCGAGCTGCACGGTGACGACAGCGGGCGATCAAAATGGAGTGCTATCCGGATTTGCCGCCGGCACAGGGTATGACCTGGCTACCGGACTGGGAAGCGTGAACGTAGAAAACCTGGTGAATCAGTGGAGCACGTACGCGGGGCAATTCAAGGGCACTAAGTTTTCTTCGTTCGCGCTGGGGCCGCCGGCAACGATCACGCATGGACAACCGATCGCGGTGGCAGCAACAGTGGTGCCGCAAAGCGGCACTGGAACGCCAACGGGAACGATTTCGCTGATTGCCAAGGCCGGGACGAGCGCGAGCCAGCAACAAGGACTGCCGCAAATTTTCACGTTGAGCAGCGGGTCGGTGCCGGCCAACAGCACCACGGATTTTCTGCCCGGCGGGACCAGTTACACGGTCACCGCAGAATATTCCGGGGACGAAACGTTCGCGGCCAGCACTTCCTTGCCAGTAACGGTGACGGTGAATCCGGAGGCGAGCAAGACGCAGATCGCGATACCAACCTTCGATGTGACGACAGGATTGCAGACCAACCCTAATGCAACGACTTTTGTTTTTGGCAGTCCGTACCTGCTGCGGAGTAACGTAACCAACTCAAGCGGGAACCCGTGCGCTACGAATGGCATTGAGACCTACGGTTGTCCGACGGGGAGCGTTTCCATTACGGACACTTTCAACGGGGTTACCGGTCCCCTGGATTCCGGAACTTACGCGCTGAATAATGAAGGTTACGGCGAAGACCAAACGATTTCTCTGCTGGCCGGCCAGCATAAATTCGCGGCGTCGTACGGCGGCGACAAGAGCTACCTGGCAAGCGCCAACACGAGCGTCCCGGATGTGGTGGCGGTCACACCCGCGCCAACCAACACTGGAGGCCAAGGATCTTTTCCGGCACCGCTCATCATAGGCAGCGCCTTTAGCGTGTCTACGCAGGCGATCACCGTGAATCCCGGCACGTATCCAGTTCCGCCTGGCGGAACGTTTACCATATTCGATGGGAGCACGAAGCTCGCTGCGACGGTAACCACGATTCCGGGAATCGTCTCGACCAAGTCGTCCTTGGTTTATGAAGTTCTGGGGGGAAACATCCAGTTCACCGTGCCGGGTCCGTCGGGAGCGCATTCGCTTTCCGTCGCGTACAGCGGAGACAGCAACTATGGCCCGTCGAACTCGGGGGCCTTTGCGGTGAACGTGGCCTATTCGACGACGACGAATATCACGTCTTCGGCTTTGACGGTGCAGCACGGGGCGAGTGTCACGTTCACGGCGGCCATTACTCCCAACCTGGCGGGAGGACCCGCAATGACCGGAACGGTGATGTTCACGAGTAACGGTCTGCAGTTGGGCCCCCCGATCGCGTTGATGAACGGGCAAGCGCAGATTTCGACTTCGACACTGGCCGGGGGTTCTGACCAAATCTTTGCGGTCTATAGCGGGGATGCCAACTACGACGCTTCGTCCAGCAACCTGACGGAAACAGTGCAGCTGCTAGGAACCACAACCAGCGTGACGACCTCCAATGCGGCGATTCAAGCGGGGACGAGTGTGACTTTGAAAGCTCTGGTCGCTCCTACGCAGACCGGCGGCCCAACACTCACCGGGAGCGTTCAATTTTTTTCGGCGATCACCGTGGAAGGCGGTGACAACCCGCTGGGCAATGGAACGGTGGTGGCCAACGGGCAAGCCCAGCTGGTTACCAATTCTATTCCTGCTGGCACGCAATTGATTTTTGCGTTGTACAGCGGGGACACAAATTACCAGAATTCCACCGGATCGACGGCGGAGGTGGTGACGGCAGCGCCAACGTTTATGGTGACGGCAAATCCGTCTTCGATCATGGTGCCCAAGCAAGGAAGCAGCGGGACGACGACGTTGACGTTCAGCGCAATGAACGGGTACAGCGGGACGATTCCGCTGTCGCCGGCGCTTTGCGCCGGGCTGCCAGCGGAGACGACGTGCAGCTTTAGCGTGGCCTCGGTGGCTTTGAGCAGCACGGTGACGACTGCGACGGCAACGTTGACGTTTCAGACTACGGCCGCATCGGTCGCAGCGCCTCCGCCCGATTCACCGAGGTTTACGCCGGGTTTTCCGCTGTGGGCGCTGGCGGGAGCGGCCCTGGCGTGCATCGCGGGCGTGGGGTTTCTGTTGGCCGGCAATTTCAGCACCCGGCAACGATGGAATTCCGCGCTGACTCTGTTTGCGCTGACTTTAATGCTGGCGATTTCGTCGTGTGGTGGAAGCAGCGGCGGTGGCGGAGGTGGCGGCGGAGTTGTAACCAATCCCGGGACCCCGGTGGGCGTTGATGGAGGAGTGGTGCTCACGTTCAGCGGCGCGGGCATCACACCGGCGCCGACGCTCAATATTTCGATTAACGTGGAGTAACGACGTTCACTCTGAAAAGCGTCGGCTACTAACAGCTACGTGGTTTCGCTGCGGTGCGCGGGACATTGCCAGAGGGAAGAGTAGAACAGACCTGCGGCGGTGATCTTTTCTTGCTGCGGCTGGCAACCTGTTGCGGCTAGTGCATCGGTATAGCGTGGAAGTTCGGTGATGCGTAGGCCGGTGGTTGAGTTGAAGGCGGCGTAGAGGGTGCGGATGGCGGCGCGGGTCCAAATTTTGCTGACGGAATTTGGCGCTTGGCGAACGTCGGAGACTAGCCATTTTGCTTGGGGGGCGGCCCAGGCGGCGATGCGGGAGACGATCTGGGAGATTTCTTGTTGCGCGAAACAGTCGAGGAAGAAATGGGTGGCTACGAGATCGTAGCCGGCGGCTGCGGCGGGCGGTGAAAATTCGGTGACGTCCTGGTGAAAGAAGCGCACGCGTTCGAGATGGGTGGGATCTAAGCGCGCGGCGCGTTGCTGGGCTAGTTCGATCATCTTGGCGCTGAGGTCTACGAAGTCGACGGTGACGGTCGAGTTGGTTTGCAGCAGGCGGGCCAGGAAGCGGCCGTCGCCATCGCCACAGAGGAGGGCGCGGCGGGTGGTCGTTACTTCGGGCAGAAAGGCGCAACGCGCGTTTTGGAAGGCGCGGCCGACGGTGACGGTTTCGAGGAAGTGGTAGTAGGGGGCGAGTCGGTCGCAGTTTGGACGCGAAGTTTCGGGGCCGGTCATTTAGACAGCGTAAAGAAAATTGTGCAGGCCATCACGAAGATTTTTGGTGCTTCAGATCCAGATCCCAGGTCTGACCGATCAAATCCTTGCCGAAGCTGTGATGCGGTTCTTCCTTGATCAGGCGGAAGCCTGCTTTTTTGTAGATGTGGTGGGCAGCGGCGAGAATGCTTTGGGTCCAGAGGGTGATTTTGCCGTAGCCGGCGGAGCGGGCGAATTGAATGCATTCGTTCACCAGCGCGTCGCCCAGGCCTTTTCCTCTCGCAGCGGGTTCGACGAAAAGAAGGCGGAGTTTCGCGGTGTGCGCCTCCTGGGGATGCTGGACCAGAAAAATGTGGCCGACGTTTTGGCCGGCGATTTCGGCGATCCAGCAGCGTTCGCGAGTGGAATCGAATTGGTGGATGAAATCGCCGACGATGCGGGCGACCAGGGCTTCGAAATCCGCGTTCCATCCAAACTGTTCGGCGTAGCCCAGGCCTTCGCGATGGACAATCCAGCCCATGTCGCCGACGCGATGCGGACGCAGGACAATGGTAGGGCGATGCTGGGCGGGCGGCACCAGAATTTCGTCGATGGCCTGCATGCAACCGGTGAGGCGGGCGCGCTGGGCGGGGGAGAGACTCTGGAGGATGGTGGCGGCCTGACGTTCGGAGAGGGCGTTGAGATTTTTGAATTCCGACTGGCCGCGGGTGGTGAGCAGCAAGTCCGCGTAACGTGCGTCGTGCGAGGAAGGTTTTCTCTTGAGCAGGCCGGCGCGTTCGAATTTGCGCAGCAAGCGGCTGAGGTAGCCGGGGTCCATGCCCAGGGCGTGAGCGATGTCTTTGGCGTTGGGAGTGGCGCGAGTGGCGAGTTCATAGAGCACGCGGCCTTCGGGCAGGCTGTAGCGGGTGTTGAAGAGGCCTTCGTTCAAGGTGCCGAGGTAGCGGGTGTACATGCGGGTAAAGCGGCGGAAAGTGGCGACGTCCTGGGTGAGAGCGGGATTCAGTGGGGTGCGAGCTTTCATCGGCACAGTGTCAAATATTTATTTGACTTTGTCAACTACCGTGCAGGCGAGAAGATCGAACGGGCGCGCCGGGGGAGACGAGAAACGGGCTGCATACGGAGGCCAGGCGTGCTAGGATTCGGGCTGACAGCCTGTACTTTATCCCACTCCAAAAAGAGGGCGCTCATGAAAAAAAGACTGGTAACTCTCGCGTTGTGTTTGGCGGTAGCGGTACCGGTATTCGCACAAAGTAAAGAAGACACCCGCTTGGCGAATTCGGCCGACGTGCTGAAGCAAATTGTCGGCGACACGAATTTGCCGGTTAGCGTTCTGAACCAGGCGGACTGCATTCTGGTATTTCCCAGCGTGAAGAAAGTGGCCATCGGTATCGGCGGCAGCTACGGACGCGGCGCGTTGATCTGCCGCACCGGAGCGGACAAGATGGGCAAATGGGGCGCGCCGGCGATGTACAAGCTCGATCAGGGCAGCATAGGCGTGCAGCTCGGTTCGACCGCCACCGATTTCGTGCTGGTGATCATGAATAACAAGGGCGCGGAGCAGATCCTGAACGGCAAGACCAAGCTCGGCGCGGACGCGGCGGCAGCGGCCGGCCCGACCGGCGCGGCAGCCAACGGATACAACGCGGATGCGATGAAGGTCGATGTGCTGACCTATTCGCGTTCGAAGGGACTCTTCGCAGGCGTTTCGCTTTCCGGCGCGTCGATGGAGTCCGACGACGATGCGAACAAGTCGCTATACGGCAAGCCGATAACGGCGAGCGCGATTGTGGACGGCGGAGCCGCGGCCCCTTCGGGCGCGAAACTCTTGGTCAGCTATCTGGATACCACTTCACCGGCCAAGAAGTAATTTCTGAATGAGAACTTGAGGGCGGCACCGCGCGAAGCGGTGTCGCCCTTTTTTTATTGCGCTGGTAATTGCTGCGTTTGGCGCGCGCCGGCGTGCTAGGATTTCGCCTCGAAGTTTCCGCCTATGAATGACTCTCGCATGGAGTTTGATTCACGCTCACGCCAGGACACTTTGGTCCTTTTGGCGATTGCGGGCGCGATGGTCGTGCTGCACGTGGTTACCAACGGGCGATACGGATTTCATCGGGATGAGTTGCAGGTTTTGAGTGATGCGCGGCACATGGATTGGGGATTTGTGCCGTACCCGCCGGTTACTCCATTTCTGGAACATGTTGGCTTGGGGATTTTTGGCGTGTCGATTGTTGGGTTGCGGATATTTTCGGTTCTAGCGCAGGGCTTGAGTCTTTTTGTTACGGCTTTGATGGCGCGCGAATTGGGCGGTGGGCGATTGGCGCAGGTGACGGCGGCGTTGGTGGTGGCGCTTTCGCCTTTACCGATGTTTGAGGCGACGGAGTTTCAGTATTCGTCGTTTGATTATTTGTGGTGGGTGCTGGCGGCTTACTGCGTGATTCGTTTGTTGACGACGGAGAATCCGCGGTGGTGGTTGGGAATTGGGGCGGCCGTCGGCGCCGGATTGATGACGAAGTACACGATGTGTTTTCTGATCGCAGGAATCGCGGGAGGAGTGCTGCTGACGGACGCGCGGCGCTATCTGGTGAATCGGTGGCTGTGGGCCGGGGCGGGCCTGGCTTTGCTGATTTTTCTGCCAAATCTGATTTGGCAGGTGCGGCATGATTTTATTTCGTGGCATTTCCTGCAGCATATTCACAAGCGCGACGTGGGGCAGGGGCGCGATCACGGATTTATTCGCGATCAATTTGTTTCGTGCGTGAATCTGGTGGCGGCGCCGCTGTGGATTACTGGGCTGGTTTGCTACCTGCGCGAGCGGCGCTATCGCCTGCTGGCGTGGATGTATTTGATTCCGCTGGCGCTTTTTATCGTGGGCAAAGGGCGTGGATATTATTTGGCGGCGGCGTATCCGATGCTGATTGCGATGGGCTGCGTGGCGGCGGAAGACTGGGTGGCGTCGTTGCGGCGGCCGTGGCGCTGGACGGTTGAGATCGCATTTTTTGCCGGTTTGTTTGTGATGGGGGCTTACGTTAGCGCGCTGCTGGTGCCGACGGCGAATGGCGGGCCTTTGAAGGAATTTGCTTTGCGCAAGAATGGGGATCTGCGCGAAGAAATTGGCTGGAGTGAGTTGGTGAAGTCCGTCGCGCAAATTCGCGATTCGCTTCCGCCGGAGCAGCGGCAAAACTTGGGCGTGGTGGTGGGGAACTACGGCGAGCAGGGCGCGGTGGAGATGCTGGGTCCGGCTTATAACTTGCCAGCGCCGATCAGCATGACGAATTCGGCTTGGCTGCGCGGGTACCCGTCGCCTCCGCCTTCTACTTTGATTGTTCTAGGATTTACTTCCGATCAGGCGAACGAGGCGTTTTATTCCTGCCGTCTCGCTGGCCACCCGAATATTCCCGGTGGCGTGAAAAATGAGGAAAGCACCGAGCATCCGGATATTTTTGTGTGCGGGGCGCCGCGTCTGGGCTGGACTGAATTCTGGAAGGAGTATCAGGATTTCGGATAACGTCTCCTGGTTTTAATTCCTCTGTGCTTCGGTCTCTTCTTTGATGTGTTGCAACACACGCAAATGGATGCGGTGGATCACGAAATCGCTCCAAGAACTCCAGTAAGGCTCGGGCGCCATTTCGATTTCATACCAGGTGGTGCCTTCGAGGCGGGTGCGGCCATCGGGCAACGCAACCAAGCGAAATTCGCCGTGGCGTGAGCGGAGATATCCGTCCAGGTGCGGCGGGTGGACATCTTGATACCAGCTTAGTTCGCGCATGGGTTCGGGAGAGCTGGCGACATCGAACGCCAGTCTTTTGCCCGGCTCCCAGGCGGTAATCGGCTCGACAAAGGGTCCGGTGGAAAAAACACAATAGCGGATGGCCCCGACGCCCGCGCCGTCGATATGCGCGAATTCCGGGTAGGCGATGCCAAGGCGAAACATCAGGTCTTCAGGCTCGGGGATGGGGGCAAAGGCGATCACCTGCGGCCAGACTTTTTCGGGCGCGGCATCGATCACTACCGAGGAATTTACTTGATGCAGAGTGTGGCCGGTCAGATGTGCCGGTTCGACAAACGCAAGAATCGGAAGCAGGAGCATGGCCGCGAGCGGGGGCGAAGCGATGGCCCGGCCGGCGGCGAGCGCCCGGCCGATGAATGCTCCGAAGCAAGCCAGAACGAACGCTAGAGGAAAAGCCATGGCCAGACAAATGAGGCCTTCAAAGGCGACCAGAAGCAGCGTGCCGGCGACGCACACCAGGGTGATCAAGACGACCTGCAGCAGCTCGACGATGCTGGCCTCACCCTCTCGAGACAAAAAATAACCGGCAATGACGCCGATGCCGAAGGGACAGCCGAGGAACAGAGGCAGTCCGTAATTTCCTTTGAACGCGACGGCGGTGCCGATCATCACCAGTCCAAAAGCCAGGCCAGCCAGGATTCCGAACACGGCACGGGAGAAAAAATCCTCGCCGGAAGGTTCGCGAAGTTCTGCGCTGGCCAGCGAATATTTTTCCGAACTGGGCCAGAGGCACATCAGCAGCATCAAGAGGTACGCGACGTAGGGAACAAAAAATAGCAGGCAGAGCCAAGGTGACCAGCCGGCATCCAAAACGCGGCGGAGAGTGAGGCTGACGCCAATCCAGACGAAGGGAATGGTCCACAGCAGCAAGGTGAGAATGAGCCAGCGCGGCGCGTGGGGAAAATTGGTAAAAAGAAGCGAATGGGCGGTGTGAAGGTAGTCGGTTGGGAGCCAGAGACGATGCAGGCCAAACCAGATCAGCGCGGCATCGCCAAGATATTTTACGAGCGCGAGGCTGACACCGACGATGAAATAAGGCGCGCGTTTCAGGGGCTGGCGAAGGGTGGAAAGTGTAGTGAGGACTTGGTCAGTTTTCATGGGCTGGTGAGCTCAGGTATAGCGCGGCGCGCGGAAATCTGCAAAATGATTCGGATTTCGAATGGTTGGCCTCGGATGTTTAAAACGAAAGTTTCGGCGAGAACGAAACCCTCGCATTAAGTTTCCTTAAGTTGCTAGGTGCCGGGGCGCGGAGTATCATGCGCGGGAATTGATGCTGCGGTACCGGCGCATCGATTCGGTGGTCGAGTTTTCTTCGCATCGTGAGTGTGTGGTTGGTGGGCCTGTAGCGATTCCATGACCGACGCAGCGGCAGCGATTCCGGGCGGCGAACGCATTGGCGACTTCCAGATTTTGGGGAAGTTGGGAGCCGGAGGCATGGGCGTGGTGTACAAGGCCACGGACCTCCGGCTGGAACGCACGGTGGCGTTGAAGTTTCTGCCGGCGGAATTGAGCGTCGAGGAAAACGAGAAGGCGCTGCTGGCGCGGGAGGCCAAGGCGGCTTCGGCGCTGGACCACACCAACATTGGCGTAATTCACGGCCTGGAAGAGACCGCGGACGGCAAGCTTTTTATCGTCATGGGATTTTATGACGGCGAAACTTTGGCGGCGAAAATCCGGCGCGGGCCGCTGAAGCTGGCCGAGACTTTGGATATTGCGATTCAGGTGGCGCGCGGGCTTTCCGAGGCGCACGCGCGGCACATCGTGCATCGCGACATCAAACCCTCCAACATCATTATTACTGATCGCGGCGTGGCGAAAATTGTGGATTTCGGATTGGCGCGGGTGATTAGCAGCGCGAGTTCGCAACAGAGTATTCGTACGTCCGGCACCGCGGCGTATATGTCTCCGGAGCAGGCGATGGGCAAGACGTTGGACCATCGCACCGACGTGTGGTCGTTGGGCGTGGTGATGGTGGAGATGGCCACCGGAGCGCGGCCTTTTTCCAGCGAAAACATTACCGGTTTGATGTGGGAAATTTTGAATAAGCCGCCGGCGTTGATGGACAACCTGCCGGATGAATTGAAGCCAATCGTGTATCGGGCGTTGGCCAAGGATCCGGCGCAGCGATATCCGAATTGCGACGCGATGCTGATCGATCTGGAGCGGCTGCGCACGGAAATTTCTACCGGCACGGGGCGTGGTGCGGGACGAGTGGCCGACGTGGAGATGACAGCGTCGGTACACTCTCAGGATTTTGCGGCGGCGGTGAAGAACGCGTCGCAGCCGAGTTGGAGCCATCCGAGCATGGCTGCTGCGGCGCCGGCCGTAGCTCAACCAAAATTTCGCTGGTGGTATGCAGTGGGCGGGTCGGTTTTGCTTTTGGTTTTAGGCGCGGCGGTGATGCTGATTCCGGCGGTGCGCGAACGCGCGGCGGAACTGGCTGGCGTGGAAGAAAAACATATCGCGGTGTTGCCCTTCGATAATATTGGAAACGATCCGGCGAATGCGGCGCTGGCGGAAGGTTTGATGGATAGCTTGACGGCGGAGCTTTCGAATCTGGGCGCGGGGAAGTCTTCGCTGTGGGTGGTGCCGTCGAGCGTAGTGCGGCGGCGGAATGTGGACGATCCCAGCGCGGCGCTGCGCGATTTGGGAGCGACGCTGGTGGTGAAGGGCAGCATCGCGCGCCAGGGCCAGAATATTCAACTGACGGTGAGCTTGATCGATACGCGCAACCTGCGACAAATCGGCTCGCTGATTCGCGAAGATCACGCCGGAGATCTGGCGACGCTGCAGAACGAGGCGGTGGCGGGCATCGCGCGGCTGATGAAGATCGACGTGTCCCCGGAGATGTTGAAAGCGACGGGCGGAGGCGTGGAGCCGGCCGCGTATCAATCGTATTTGACCGCGCTGGGTTACGTGCAGCGCTACGACAAACCGGGAAACCTGGATCTGGCGATTGCGGCTTTGCAGGACGCGGTGAAAACCGATCCGCGTTTCGCGCTGGGTTACGCGGAACTGGGTGAAGCCTACCGGTTGAAGCATCAGGTCGATCAGAATCCGAAATGGATCGACGAAGCCATTGCCAATTGCAATCGCGCGGCGCAGTTGGACGATCGCCTGCCGGCGATTTACGTGACGCTGGGCAAACTGCATTCGCAGTCGGGAAAAGATGATCTGGCGCTGCAGGAATTTCAGCACGCGCTGCAGCTGGATCCCCATTCGGCGGAAGCGCTGACCGGAATCGCCGGGGCTTACGAACGTATGGGCCGGGTGCAGGACGCCGAAGACGAATTCAAGCGCGCGGTGGCGTTGCGGCCGGACTATTGGGACGGCTATAACTCGCTTGGAATTTTTTACAAACGCCAGCGCCGGTTTCCGGAAGCCATCGCGCAACTGCGCAAGGTGGTGCAGCTGACTCCGGACAACGCCCAGGCCTACAACAACCTCGCCGCCGTTTATCTCGATGCCGATGATCCGAAATTAATTCCGGATGCCCAGGCGGCGCTGAGCAAATCGGTCGCGCTCGCTCCCAGTTATGCGGCGTATGCCAATCTCGGCAATATTTATTACAGCCAGGGGCGCTACGCCGAATCGGCGGCGATGACGGAGAAGGCGCTGAAGCTCAACGACCAGGATTTTCAAGTCTGGTACAACCTGCTGCTTTGCTATCAGTGGTTGAAGCAGGACGACAAAGCCGCGAACGCCGCCGGCCGGACTATCAGCCTGCTCGAAAACCTGGTGCAGACCAAGCCGCAGGATCCCGAAATTCAATCTGCGTTGGGCTTGCTTTATGCCATGCGCAAAGACCGGGAGAAAGCGATGCCACGGATCGAGGCCGCGATGGCGCTGGGGCCGCAGGACGAACGCGCTCTCGAAGACGTCGGGGAAGCGTATGAAGAACTTGGCGATCGCGCGCTGGCCTTGCGCTACCTGCACGAAAGCCTGAAGGTCGGCGGAACAGTGGAAGGACTGGCTGCCCGGCCCGGCTTACAGGAAATTTTGAAAGACCCAAGTTTCCGTGCCAACGGAAAGTAGTTGTGAAATAAAGGAGGAAGTGAAATGTCCAGTGCATCGATGAAACCGCAGCATGTCGCCCCGGCCCTCACTGTGACCATCTCAAGCTCCACCAGCATCAGCTTTAATCCATCGTCGGCCCAGGTGGTGTCGGGCGGGGTGGTCAGTTTCGCTTCAGCCAACAGCACCGCCTGGGAAGTAGAACTTTTCAACAAGGACAACAACGAGGCGCATGCCATGCGGCTCTACGTTCCGGCCAGCGGCAGTTCGGAGATGATCGCGGCGCCGATGAACTCACCGCGGGAAGTGCACTTCAACATCATGGCCTATCCCAATGCCAAACCGAGCAAGACCGGGACGAGCGGGACCTACAAAATCACCATCACTTCCGGCGCGGGTGACGGCGAGTAGCCGGTTTAGAAGCAAAAAGGGGCGGCACGATTTGCACCGTGCCGGCCCCTTGCCGGGAAAGCGCGAATTCGTTGGCGCTAATGTACCGCCGCCGGTTGTGCGCCAGCATCCATGGCCCTGAGGACAGCGCCAACCAGCCGACGGCGTGAGACGCACGGTTACGACCAGGTCGAATGACGGGGCACTTGAGTAGCAGGCGCCGTGCAGGCGGGAAAAGCGGCGCGCCATCAAATAAAAACTGGCGCCACAGATGTTTAGCCGCTTACGATCTTAATCGTATAGGTGCCACCGGTGTCGGGTTGAGCCCCTTGTGGCGGATTTGCCGTCCCGCCGAGACCTTGCACCAGCAACAGCACCCACAGAACTGGAACGAACATTAGACCTCCTGGTTGGCTGTGATCTATTGGATCTTTGCTCCCAGCAGCCCGCTCAAAAATCCGGATTTGCTCCTGCCACCGGGGCCACACGTTAAGTCCCGCCAGAGTTGCAGAACTTCTTCGTGTTGTCAATTAGGTTATATTATAAAACAGCTATACGGATTTCGCTGAAGGAAGCGAAGAAGGCGAGATTTCTTTGAGTTTAACGCCATGGGCCTGATTGATGCGCTTCGAAGTCGATGGCAGTAAGGACCGCTGGTATCAGGGGGTCGCCTTTCGATACGACCTGCGTTTCAGCAGAGGGCAGGCCTTGGTGTTTCAGCGCCTCGGCATAATGCGTGTGGACGATCACCTGCAGCTTGGGACGCAGCTTGCGCAATTCTTTTAGCGTTTCGAGGCCATTCAGGCGGGTCATCACAATGTCGAGAACGACTACGTTGGGCTTTTCGGTGAGAACTTTGGCGATGGTTTCGAAGCCGTCTTCGGCTTCGAACACCGTGTGCACTCCTCCGGCTTCGAGGCGCGTGCGAATCGCCTTGCGCATCACTGCACTGTCATCAGCGATCAGGACGCTCGACATAGTGAAATGATTAGGCCATGGCGCCAGATGTGAGGACATCGGGCTAATACTGTAACCCCCCAGGCGCGAAACCCTAAAAGGAGTTCTCTTGGAGTACCAGCCGCCGAAACTACAGATTTGACGGAAGTTGCGCGAAGGGGTAGCGTGGCAACGAAATGGCGGCGACGATTTTCTCGGGGTTTCCGGTTTACTTGCCACCTCGGTTCGATGCGGGTTCACCCGCACCTTGTTTTCGAGACGCTGGCGTATGCCGTGGCCTTTCGCGTTTACCTCTGGCTGCGAAAGCGGAACGGAGATGCTTTGCCTGACGCGAATCGGTGGTGGGTGATTTGCGCGGCGGCGGGCGGAGCGCTGGCGGGCAGCAAAATCTTGTATTGGCTGGAGGATCCCTGGCTGACGCTGGCGAACTTGCACAATCCGGGGTTTCTGCTCGGCGGGAAGACCATCGTTGGGGCGCTGATTGGTGGTTTGATCGCGGTGGAGCTGGTGAAGAAACTCCTGGGGATCACGCGACGCACGGGAGATTTATTTGCGGTGCCGTTGTGCGCGGGGATTTGCGTCGGGAGAATTGGCTGTTTTCTGACCGGGCTGCAGGATCATACTTTCGGCACGGCTACGTACTTACCCTGGGGCGTGAATTTTGGAGATGGCGTGGCGCGGCATCCGACGCAGCTGTACGAGATTATTTTTGCGGTGGCGCTGGGAGCTTTTCTGTGGACGCGCATGAATCGCGAACATCGGGAAGGCGACATCTTCAAGATGTTCATGGTTGCTTACTTTGGCTTTCGGCTGGCCTGCGATTTTCTAAAACCTGATGTGCGCGTTTTCATGGGGCTGACTTCGATCCAGTGGGCGTGCGTCGCTATGCTCGTTTACTATTCGCCAGACATTTTGCGATGGCTGCGGAGCGGTACGCGGGACGAAGACGGGCGGGAACTTGCGAGCACGGGTTTGCCGACTGCGGAGACTAGCCGATGAAGGATGAAATTGATCCCAAGAGCACGTCTGCGAGGAAATCGAATTGGCGGCCGATCGGGCTGACGCTTTTGTGGGCGGCGCTGCTGGGCGCCGGATCGTGCTTTGGCGCGAACGGCTCCGTTCCCAACTACTTGGCGATTGTACTCTTAGCCATCTCTGCGCTTTGTATAGTCGCCTTTGTCATCGGGCTGATCTGGGCGTTGGTCGAGTTTACTAAGACTTCTTAGGAGAGACCGTCTCGATGGGTGAACGGGTGTCGTTACATTTGCCGGATGCGGAGGTTAGCCGATGAGTGACGAAATCAACCAAGTTCCGCTTCAACAACTTCCGCCTGAACAGGTTCCCCCGAAACGAATCAACTGGCGGCCGATCGGGCTCACGCTGCTGTCGGCAATCGTGCTGGGCGCGGGATCGTGCTTTGGCGCGATCACTTCCGGCGGCAAGACTTTGTCGGTCATATTTTCGGTCATCTTTATTGCGTGCGTCTTGGCATTCGTCTTGGGGTTATTTTGGGGTTTGATCACGCGGCTCAAAAGCTTGTAACGGAGGCCGTCTCGATGGGTGCACGCGTACGTCCCTACATGTTTTACGACGTGGCTATAACGATTTGCTCCGTCTGCTTCCGAAAGCTGGAAGGAAAGATCGTTTTCGAGGACGACAACGTTTTACTTTTGAAGCGCTGCCCCGAACATGGCGCCGAGCGGGTGCTGATCGCCGACGACGTGGAGTACTACCGCAGGTGCCGCGAAGTATTTATCAAGAAGCCGGAGATGCCGCTGGTTTACAACACGCCGGTGAAGTGGGGCTGTCCGTACGATTGCGGTCTGTGCACGGATCACGAGCAACATTCCTGCCTGTCATTGATCGAGGTTACGGATTCGTGCAATTTGCGCTGCCCGGTGTGCTACGCGAGCAGCGGGCCGGAGCGGGTGCGGCACCGGTCATTGGCGTTGATCGAGAAAATGTTCGACGCTGTGGTGCGGAACGAAGGCCACCCCGATGTGGTGCAAATTTCCGGTGGTGAGCCGACTATCCATCCTGAGTTTTTTGAAATTATCGAACTGGCCAAGGCGCGGCCGATCCAGCATTTGATGATGAACACCAACGGCGTGCGGATTGCACAGGATGAAGATTTTGTCCGGCGGCTGGCGGAGGCTAAGCCGGACGTTGAGATTTATCTGCAATTCGATTCGTTCGAGCGCGAAGCGCTGATGGATTTGCGTGGGGCGGATTTACGCGAGCGTGCGGGAGCGCGCGCTGGAGCGGCTGAACAAATATAACATGTCGACGACGCTGGTAGTCACTCTGAAGAAAGGTTTGAACGACGGCGAGATCGGTAAAATTATTGATTTCGCGCTGACTCAGCCCTGCGTGCGCGGCGTAACGTTTCAGCCGATTCAGGATGCCGGGCGACTGGAAAAATTCGATCCGGCGAAAAATCGGCTGACGCTGACGGAAGTGCGGCGAAAAATTCTGGAGCAGACCAACGTGTTTCAGCCGGAGGACGTCATCCCGGTGCCGTGCCATCCGGATTCGCTGGCGATGGCTTATGCGCTGAAGATTGACGGGAAAGTTGTTCCGCTGACTGGATTGATCGATTCGGACGTGCTGATGAACGGGGCGCGCAATACGATTGTCTACGAGCAGGACCCTGCGATTCGGGATTGCCTGTTCAAGCTGTTTGCGACCAACCACTCGCCGGAGTCGGGCGCAACATCGCTGCGCGATTTATTGTGTTGCCTGCCGCGGGTGCAGGCTCCGGACAACCTGGGATATCGGAATATATTTCGGGTGTTGATCGTGCAATTCCTGGACGCGCTGGCTTTCGACGTGCGGTCCGTGAAGAAAACCTGCATCCACATCGTGCATCCGGACGGGCGCTTGATTCCGTTCGATACTTATAATTTGTTTTATCGCGACGATTTGGAGCGGACGCGGCTGGGACCTTTGCGGGAAGCGGCGGCGCGAGGAGCGGGGAATTCGTTAGTGGTGCCGGTGTAGTTAATCCTTGTAGGGGTCGAATTCGTTTTCGCCGGCCATGGCTACTCCTACGGGCGTGAGGGTGTGCAGGATGCGGATGCTGGTGCCGTGCTCGGCCAGGACATCCGGCAGGCGCTTGTAGCAGTCCGGCGATTCGTCGAGGCCGGCGCCGCGCAGTTCGACTTTGGATTTCTGCAGCCAGCCGTTCATCATTTCGCGCGTGACTTTTCCGGCGCGTTTTACTTCCCCGGTTTTCTTGTCGATTTTTCCTTTGGCTTCCATGCGGCCCATGACGCGGCCGGCGCCGTGAACCGTGCTGTACAGGGAAAATTTGGCCTCGTCATTCTCGACGCCTTCGAGGATCACCGAAATTTCGCCCATGGTGCCGCCGACGAATCCTTTTTCGCCGGGAAAAGCGGGCGTAGCGCCTTTGCGCACGACCCAGAGGTCTTCGCCGCCGTGGGTTTCACGCCAGGCGAAGTTGTGATGGTTGTGGACCTCTTCGAGAATCGGGGCGCCGAGAATTTTGGCGACGCGGCCGCAGACCCAGTCGCGTCCGGCGTAGGCGTATTCGCCCGCGAGCTGCATGCATTCGATATATTGCGCGCCGAGGTCGCCGGATGCCGGGATCACGCAGGGTTCGACGTCCATGCCGTCGGCCGCGCCGGCTTGTTTTAGAAACCAGGTGGCGATTTTGTGGCCGAGGCCGCGCGAGCCGAAGTGAACTCCGACCCACACGCGATCCTGTTCGTCGGTGAACAGGTCGACATAATGATTGCCGGAGCCGACCGTGCCCAGTTGCTGGCGCGCCATTTCTTTTAGCGGAGACGCGGCGCGGCATTTCCAGCCTGCGTGATTATCGAAAAGAGGATGCTCGACGGTTTCGGCGTTGCGGCGGCCGACGCCGAAGCTGATGGTGCGCCAGATGTCGTCCATGATGGTGGCGATGTTTTCGCGCAAGGCTGCGCCGGGCATGTCGAGCAGGACGGCTTTATTGCCGCAGGCGATATCGAAGCCTACGCCGCTGGGGCTGATCGAATCGCGGTAGGCGACGACTCCGCCGATGGGCACGGCGTAGCCTTTGTGGTGATCGGCCATCAGCGCGACGCGGTCGGCCGTTTTGGCGCAGGTCTTGATCTGGTTTAGGGCGCCTTCGTCGGGCGCGCCCCAGACGGGGATGTTGTCGATCATTTGCATGGCGAATCTAGAATACTGGTTGGTGGCGTTTGACGTTAGGCAAAATTCCTTGGCGGGGAATAAAAAAGGTGGCGAGATGTTTCTGATGCGAACCTCGATGCGTCGTCGCTCGAGTGATTGTTTGAGACCCTATTCCGAGCATGGCCTAACTTACATTTGTAAAGGCGGCGGCGAGCCGCCGCACTCCAAGGTAGGCTGGTGCGTCATCGGCACCGGTTGGCGGATCGATCGAGGTAATTCGACAACAAAAAGTGCGGATCGCTGTAAATAAAAAAGGCGGCGCGAGGTGAGTCGCGCCGCCTTTTTTGTTTTGAAGCTTTGAAACAGACCCTTCGGTCCGCCACTGGCGGGCCTCAGGGTAAATCGCGCGTTCGCGCGATTTAGTACATGCCGCCCATGCCGCCGGCGCCGGGGGCGCCGCCGCCGTGGCCGCCTGCGCCGGCTTCTTTCGCTTCCTTGATGTCGGCCACCAGAGCTTCGGTGGTGAGCATCAAGCCGGCGATAGAAGCTGCGTTCTGCAGCGCGAGACGGGTGACTTTGGCAGGGTCGATAACGCCGGCCTTGACCATGTCGCCGAATTCACCGGAGTCCGCGTTGAATCCGAAATTCTCTTCCTTGGATTCACGGATCTTGCCGAGAATGACGGCGCCTTCGTGGCCTGCGTTGTGCGCGATCTGACGGAGAGGCTCTTCGAGCGCGCGCTTCACGATGTTGACGCCGATCGCGTCATCTTCCTGAAGCTTGAGCTTTTCGAGGGCCGGGATGCAGCGAACCAGAGCCACACCGCCGCCGGGGACAATTCCTTCCTCGACTGCCGCGCGGGTCGCGTGCATCGCGTCTTCGACGCGAGCCTTCTTTTCTTTCAGCTCGGTCTCGGTAGCTGCGCCGACTTTGATTACGGCAACGCCGCCAACGAGCTTCGCCAAACGTTCCTGCAACTTTTCCTTGTCGTAATCCGACGTGGTGTCTTCCACCTGCGCGCGGATCTGGCGAACGCGACCTTCGATTTCGGAGGCCTTACCGCCGCCTTCGATGATCGTGGTGTTGTCCTTGTCGATGGTGACTTTCTTGGCGCGGCCGAGATCTTCGACCTTCACGTTCTCGAGCTTGATGCCGAGATCTTCGGTGATGGCCTTGCCGCCGGTGAGGGTGGCGATATCTTCGAGCATCGCTTTGCGACGATCGCCGAAGCCAGGAGCCTTAACCGCGGTGCACTGCAAGGTGCCGCGCAGCTTGTTGACCACGAGAGTCGCCAGGGCTTCGCCTTCGACGTCTTCCGCGATGATCATCAGGGGCTTGCCCATCTTGGCAATCTGCTCGAGCAAGGGGAGAAGATCCTTCATCGAGGAGATTTTCTTTTCGTGGATCAGGATGCGCACGTCTTCGAGGGTGCATTCCATGCGTTCCGGGTCGGTGACGAAGTAGGGGGAGAGGTAGCCGCGGTCGAACTGCATGCCTTCGACCACTTCCAGCGTGGTTTCCATGGTCTTGGATTCTTCCACGGTGATGACGCCGTCCTTGCCGACCTTCTTCATCGCTTCGGCGATGATGCTGCCGATCTGGCGGTCGTTATTGGCGCTGATGGTGCCGACCTGAGCGATCATGTCGCCCTTGACGTCTTTGTGCTGCTTCTTTACTTCTTCGACGGCAATCGCTACGGCCTTTTCGATGCCGCGCTTGAGGGCGGTCGGGGACGCGCCGGCCGCAACGGCCTTGACGCCTTCCTTGAAGATGGCCTGAGCGAGAACGGTGGCGGTGGTGGTGCCGTCGCCCGCGACGTCCGACGTCTTGGAGGCAACTTCACGAACCATCTGCGCGCCCATGTTCTCGAGCGGGTCCTGCAATTCGATTTCTTTCGCTACGGTGACGCCGTCCTTGGTGATGATCGGCGAGCCGAACTTCTTTTCGATTACCGCGTTGCGGCCCTTAGGACCCAACGTGATCTTGACCGCGTCCGCCAACTGGTTGACGCCGCGCAAGATCGCCTGGCGGGAAGCCTCACCCGTCACGATTTGCTTTGCCATGATCTTATTTCTCCTCGTCGAATTGTTTCGAACGTATGGCCTTCCGGTTTAAGCCGGGAAGGCAGTGGTGCGATTGCGCGTGCTGAAAATCGAGAGCTTGGTTAGTTGAGTTACTTCTTGCCGCCGGCCGCTTTGGCTGCGGGGCCGAGCTTGGCGAGGATTTCGTCTTCTTTCAGGATCATGTATTCCTCGTCGTCAATCTTGATGTCGTTGCCGCTGTACTTGCCGAACAGGACGCGGTCGCCGACTTTCACGTCGAGAGGGATGCGTTCGCCCTTTTCGCGCTTGCCTTCGCCGACTGCTACCACTTCGCCTTCTTGCGGTTTCTCTTTAGCGGAGTCCGGGATGATGATGCCGCCCTTCACGCTTTCCTTTTCTTCGAAGCGCCGCACGACCACGCGGTCGTGTAACGGGGTGATGTTCACTGCCATTTGCATTTCCTCCAGTAGGGTGAATCTTGGGACTGGCTTGAAGAGGTGTACGAAGCTTTGGAGCGTTAGCACTCCTCTCAGGCGAGTGCTAATATAGCATGGTCATTGGGAGTGTCAAGCTGAAGTATGATAATTCGACACTCACATATTTGTAACAATTGTTTCTATGTAAGTCTAGTTTAATCAGTACTATGGCGATAGTCAGATTTTTCTGACACTTCTTATTGCCTTCCTTTGGCGGCAAGACTACCATCGCCGTTACTTCGAACGTGCCATCACTCTTCTATATTCGGCTGATAAGCTTTACCGCCGGCACGCTGGTCTATCTTTTTCTATTGGCTCTCATCCTGGGACACCGCCGACCGCGGCTGTTCGAACGGCTTTTGTTTTTCGTGGGACTCAGTCTGTTTCTCATTTACGCTAGCGGCCTGCTCGAAATCAACGCCTTGGTCGAATACGGCCCGGCAGCTTCACGATGGAGTTACACGTTACTACGGTGCCTTGGCTTCGCCTTCCTGCCGGGATTACTTATTCAGATGCATATCGCGTATCTAAAATCCGTCCGCGGTCGAAGAGTCTCGAATTGGCTCGGTGCTTTGCCCGGCCTATTTTATTTGGCTCCGTTTGCCGTCCTAACATTCGCGGTGGTGCGGGGAGGGGCTGTTCCTCCGATGACCATCCGCGATGGATTTCAGTTTCTCGCGATCATCGGGTCCGTACTCTTGATACCAGCGCTGATTGTTGCGGCCCCGATTCAATTGTTCGTCGCTCGCACATCTAAAGATCCGACTGAACAGAAAATTTCTTCAGGTCTTTTAGCGTTGTGCACATCAATGCTTGCGTTGTTGTGCTGGCTTATGATGCCGCACCGCGCACAACCGGTACGACTCGCTAGCGGAGCGGATTTCCTATTCGATCTGAACCTCTATTCCGCGCATCCAGTCGACGCCCTCGTTCTGCTGGCAATCTTGCCCGGCGCGTTGTTCGTTTACTACGCAATTCGGCGGAACTTTCTGGGCTTTGGGGCGCAGCGGAATTTGATGTACGCGCTGCCGGTGACTTTTCTGGCGCTGTTGTATCTGGCGCTGGTGCGGCGGGTGAGCGGATGGCTGGAACCGGTTTTACCGCCGGAGGCGACGGCGGCGGTGCTGTTGTTTTCTTTGATTTTTCTGTTTGAGCCACTGGAGCGGGTGATTGGGCCGGCTTTGCAGCGTCGATTTCAGGAAGGCATGGGCGGGGTGCAGCGGCTGTCGGTTGAGTTGCAGCAGGAGGCGCGCCAGGGGAGCGTGGCACATTTGGTGGCGGAGGCGGAGACGCGTATTCGAAAAGAATATGGACTCGCTGACGTGCGGATTTCTCTGCCCCGCGATGCTGCGGCAAAACCGCTTACGGCTGCGGGTGGCCTGGGTCACACCGCGACGATATCGCTCAAGAAAGATGGGCGGGAGATTGGATTACTCGAAGCGGCTTCGACTGGTTCGTATCTGACGGGCGAGACTACGGCGGCGCTGGGATTTTTGGGCGAGCAATTGCCGGGGATGATCGATCTGGCGCGATTGATTGAAGACAAGCTGCGGCTGGAGAGGGAACTGGCGGAGCGGGAGCGGATGGCTTCGTTGGGGCAGATGGCGGCGAACGTTTCGCACAATTTGCGGAATCCTTTGAGCGCGATGAAGACCGTGCTGCAGGTGCAGCTGGAAGATCCGGACCTGCCAGTGAACGTGCGGCGCGATTCCACATTGGTGGTGAATGAAATTGACCGGATGAGCGCGAAATTGACGCAGCTCTTGCGCTATGCGAAGCCGTCCGTTGGTGGGCAGCGGGTGGCGGCGGTGGCCCTGGCGAATCAGACGGCGGTTTTGTTTCGTCATGATGCCGACTCGCGCAATGTGCGATTTGAATTCGAGCGGCCTACGCATGAGATTTATGCTCTGGCTTCAGAAGAGGCGCTGAATGAGATTTTGTCGAATCTGATCGTGAATGCGCTTGAGGCGCAGACTGGCGGCGGGAGGGTGCGGCTGAGTTTGTCGCGTTACGAGGGAAAATTAGAGATTGTGGTTGAGGATGGCGGGCCGGGAATTTCTGCAGAGTTGCGGGTGAAAATCTTTCAACCTTATTTCACGACCAAGCCAACTGGAACCGGGTTGGGGCTTTCGATTGTGGCGCGGCGGGTGGAGGAGATTGGCGGGACGATTTCTTGTGAGAGTCCGGTGCGGAATGGGAAGGGGACGCGGTTTCGTTTGATGTTGCCGACCGTGGAGGATGAGGCTGGCGGCTGAGACTGGGTGCGGGCAACGACGGCTGGCGGTCTGAAGACCGCCGCTACAAAGACAAGTGCAAAGGCGAGTGCGATGCGGACGATATTGATTGTGGATGATGAGCCGGCGGCGCGGTTTGGGGTGCGGCGGGCGCTCGAATCGAAATACAAAATTGTCGATGCGGATTCGGCGCGGGCGGCTCGCGGAGTGATCGCTAGTGAGCATCCTGATCTGGTTTTGCTCGATTTGGTGATGCCGGAAGAAGGTGGCGTGGATTTTCTGCGCTGGATGCGCGAAAACGGAATCGAAACGCCGGTCTTGGTGGCTTCGGCTTTGGACAGTGCGAAAACCGCGGTGGAGGCGCTACAGAGTGGGGCGGCGGATTACATCGTGAAGGGGTACGACATCGCCGAGCTGCGCAAGCGGGTTGAGAATATTTTGCAGCTGGCTGGGCTCGAAGCAGAAAATCTGCGGCTGCGGCGCGAACTGGTCGCGGACGGGCAGTTCGGGCGGATGCTGGGTTCGAGCGCGCCGATGCGGCGGGTTTTTGAGATGGCCGAGCGCGTGGCCGCTACCGACGCGACGGTTTTGATTTTAGGCGAAAGCGGGACCGGGAAAGATTTGCTGGCACAGGAAATTCACCAGCGTTCGCCGCGCGCGCGGAACGCGTTTGTGGCGGTGAATTGCGCGGCGCTGCCGGAAAATTTGATTGAATCGGAATTGTTTGGGTACGAACGCGGGGCGTTTACTGGCGCAGCGCAGCAGCGGAAAGGAAAATTCGAATTGGCCCACGGCGGGACGATTTTCCTGGATGAAATTGGGGACATGAATCCGGTGACGCAGGCCAAGGTTCTGCGCGCGCTGGAGAATCGCAAAATCGAACGCCTGGGCGGGTCGCAAACGATCGACGTGGATGTGCGGGTGATCAGCGCGACGCATCGCGATCTGCCGGCGGAAATCGCGGCGGGAAAATTTCGCGAGGATTTGTATTACCGGCTGCGCGTGGTGACTTTGGAGCTGCCTCCGTTGCGGGAGCATAAGGAAGATATTCCGATGCTGGCTGAGAGTTTTCTCGGGCAGTTTGGCGCGCGACACAATCGGCAGGCGCGGCTCAGCCGCGGTGCGCTGGACCTGCTGGTCAGCTACGAATGGCCGGGGAATGTGCGCGAGCTGCGCAACGCGATCGAGCGCAGCCTGGTGCTGAGCCGCGGCGACGAAATCGCGGCGAATGATTTGCCGGAAGAGGTCCGCGAGAGTAGACCTTTGAGCGCCAGGACCGGGCGACAGAGTGCTACCGGCGAAAGCGACGGCGGCGAGAACGCTTATTTGGCGGAAAGCGATTTCCGCGAGGCGCGGCGGCAGTTCGAGATCGTTTATCTCAAACGGAAACTGGAAGAGCATCGGTGGAACGTTTCGAAAACGGCGGCGATTGTAGGATTACACCGGCAAAGCCTCCAGGAAAAATTGCGGGAGCTGGGAATTCAGCGTCCGGGAAAGTAAACTCCGGGCCACAATCGCCCTCCGATGACTTCGCAGAAACAAACGACCGAGGACGTAGCGGCCTTCATTCTCGCCGGCGGACAAAGTTCGCGCATGGGGCGCGACAAGGCCATGCTTGAAATTGGCGGTGTGACGATGCTCGATCGAGCCGTTGGTTTGATCCGCAGTGCCGGTATTGAACCCGTCGTCGTGGGTGCGCCAAAACAGTTCGCACGTACCGTGAAAGCAAGCATTATCGAAGATGAATGGCCGGATGTCGGGCCGCTTGGAGGAATTGCGACCGCGTTGCGCGCGTCTGCAAAACCTTGGAACCTCATCGTGGCTTGCGATCTGCCGTATCTGACGCGCGAGTGGCTGGAATTTTTGCTGGCGCGCGGGGTGGGGTCGACCGGCGACGCGGTGGCGGCGATGAACGGCGGCGGGCCGGAGCCGTTGTGCGCGATGTATGCGAAATCCGCGGCGCCGGCGATTGTCGCGGCTGTTGAGAGCGGCGCCTACCGAGTCATCGAAATGTTAACGAGCCTTCGCGTCGAATATCTGGAACCAGCCGAATGGAATAGCTTTGATTCCACAGGCCTGCTATTCAAGAATATGAACCAGCCGGCGGACTACGCGCAGGCCCAAGCTACACTCGGCAGGCGTGCCAATTCATGAGCGAACACTATTTCGAATTTAGAAATGTTTCGAAATCCTTCGGCGAGAACGCCGTGCTGAGGGATGTGAGCTTTTTTGTAAACCAGGGCGAGACGGCGGTAATTCTGGGCCGCAGCGGCGTGGGAAAATCCGTGTCGCTGAAGCTGCTGCTGGGATTTCTGAAGCCGGACGAAGGGCAAATTATCGTGGCCGGGCAGGATGTGAGCGGCTGGACCGAAAAACAGTTCAACGAAATTCGGCGGCGGGTGACGATGGTTTTTCAATCGGGAGCGCTTTTCGATTCGCTGACGGTGGCGGAAAACGTGGCGTTCCCGCTGGAGACGCGCGGGCGGCATCGCGAGCGGGAAAGAGTTGACGCCAAAGTTGCGGAGCTGCTGAAGGAGCTGGAAGTCACGGATTTTGCTTCGTTGATTCCTTCGGATTTGAGCACTGGCGCGAAGCGCGCGGTGGCCATCGCGCGCGCTCTCGCCGAAGATCCGGAAGCGATTCTTTACGACGAGCCGACCACCATGGTTGATCCGCTGATGGCCGGGCACGTTGGCGATTTGATCGTGAAGCTGAAAGCCAAGTTGAAGAAAACTTCGATCGTGGTGACGCACGATACGCATCTGGGCCGAAAGCTCGCCGATCGCGTGATTTTTTTGCAGGAAGGCCGGGTCAGTTTCTTCGGCACCTGGACCGAACTGCAAAATACCAAGGATCCGTTCCTGCGGAATTTCCTGGCGCAGGATGAAATGATTCCGGCCCTGGAAGAATCCGCGTGAGTCAGACCTCGCCGCCCGTTTCAGCCGACCCTAAATCACAACTTCGCCGGGTAATGGGTTTTTGGGATTTGCTGCTGTTCAACATCGCGGCGGTTCTGGGACCGCGATGGATCGCTGCGGCTTCGCACAACGGCACGTCTTCGATTTCCTTGTGGGTTCTTGCTGCCGTGGGATTTTTTGTGCCTACTGCGATGGTCATCGTGGAATTGACTTCGCGATTTCCGGAAGAGGGTGGGCTGTATGCCTGGACCAAAGATGCGTTCGGCGATTTTCACGGATTTGTGGCCGGCTGGACGTATTGGATTTACACGATTTTTTATTTTCCGGCGCTGCTGCTGGCCAGCGCGTCGATGGGCGCGTATGTGATTGGGCCGGGAGGGGCGGCGCTGGCGCAGAATCGCTGGTTTCTGCTGGCCGGTTCGTTCGTGCTGCTGCTGGTCGCGGTGGGTTTGAATTTGATTGGGTTGAACATCGGCAAATGGCTGCAGAATGCCGGTGGAGTCTCGACTTATTTGCCGCTGCTGATTCTGGCGGCGCTGGCGTTTGTGCTGATGCGCGCGCACGGGTCGGTCACGCATTTCACCGTGGCGAATATGCTGCCGCACTGGGATTGGGGCACGGTGAATTTCTGGCCGCAGATTGCTTTTGCTTTCACCGGCCTCGAAATCGGGTCGATGATGAGCGAAGAAGTGCGCGACCCGCGGCGGAATTTTCCGCGGGCGATTTTTGCTTCGGGCGCGCTGATCGCGGTCATTTATATTATCGGCACGTTCGCGGTGCTTTCGATGGTTCCGGCGGCGGACGTGGACACCAAGAGCGGCGTGTTTCAGGCCATCACCATGGGTTCAATCGCGCTGAAGATCGGATTCGTCGGCGTGCTGGCGGCCATGTTGGTTTCGGTGGGGAATGCCGGAGGCGTCGGGACTACCGTCGCGGGAGTGTCGCGCGTGCCGTTCGTGGTGGGGATCGATCGTTACATGCCGGCGGCGTTTGGGAGAATTCATCCCAAATGGAAAACGCCGTACGTGGCGATTCTGGTGCAAGCTGCGATTTCCGGGGTGATTCTGCTCGCGATTCAGATCAATGAAACGGCTAATGGCGCGTACCAGATTCTGGTGGACGCGACGACGATCGTTTATTTTGTGGCCATGATGTACATGTACGCGGCGGCGATTCGGCTGGCTTATCGCAAAGACCGCGAGAGCACCCCGAATGCGGTGCTAATTCCCGGCGGGAAATTTGGAGTTTGGCTGGCGAGTTTGCTGGGGATGTTCGTGGTGCTGGGGGGAATTGCGCTTTCGTTTATTCCTCCGGCGGAATCTTCGAATAAATTTTTGTTTGTGGCGAAACTGATTATTGGGACGGTGGTTTCGGTGCTGCTGGGATTGATCCTTTATTACCGAGGAGCGCGGGCTAAGGCGCGCGAGGCGCGCGGGCTTTCGTAGAAGAGAGTTTACGCCGGGTTTAATGCACCGCGCGATTTTGGGTTGAGAGTTTTGTTTCGAGCGAGAAGCGCGGCTCGACTTTTGCTCCGGCGTCGTTTCCTACGCGTGCTGCCAGGTATTCTCCTACCGCCGGGCCGTGTTTGAATCCGTGGCCTGAGCCGCCGCCTACCAGCCAGACATTTTCCATTTGCGGATGGCGGTCGATGAGGAAATCTCCGTTCGAGGTGTTTTCGTACTGGCAGACGCGCGTTTCGACTACCGGCGCATTGGCCAGCGCGGGGAAACGGCGGGCTACGAATTCTTTCGCGGCCTGGACTGCTTCGGTGCTGGCTACGCGGGATTGGGTGTCGGGATCGGCGGCAGCGCCGTGGCGGTCGTTCGCGACTTTGAAGCCGCGGGATTCGATGTCGGGCATTCCGTAGAATTCGTCTTTCAAATAGAGCCAGGTGGGCATGGCTGGCTGGGTGAAAAAGCGATCGCCCGGTGGCACGCCGAAAAATAAAATTTCCTGGCGGGTGACGAACATGCGTTGGGCCATCACGTCGGGAAAAAGTTTTGGAAGCCAGGAGCCGCAAGCGAAGACGAAGGTGCCTGCTGTGATTTTTTCTCCGATGGCGGAGTTGATAGTTTCGAGTTTCTGTTTGGCTGATGGTTTGACTACGCCGAGGCTGCGATATTCGACGCCGGTGGCGATGGCCTGATCGACGACTGCGCGGACCGCGCTGCGCGCCATCAGCACGCCGCTGTGCGGCTCGAAAATTCCCCAGGCGTCGTCTTCGAAAGAAATTTGCGGGTAGCGGCGGCGCAGATCGCGGACGGTCAGCTGCTCGCAGCCGACGCCGTTGGCGTGGAGCGTGGCGAGCGAATCGATGGCGTATTGATATTTATCGGGAGCGATCCAGAGGACGCCGGTTTTGTGGAACAGGTGGGGACGCCCGGCTTCGGCGAAGAGTTCTTTCCACAGCGGGAGCGAGCGCATGCTGAAGCGCGTGTAGACTTCGTCGGCGCCATAGCCCATGCGGATGATGCGGGATTCGCCGCCGGAACTGGAGCGCGAATTTCCGGGGCCGTACTGGTCGACGAGAACCACTTTTGCGCCGGATTTTTGCAGTAGGTGCGCGGACCAGGCGCCGAAGACTCCGGCGCCGATCACGGCGACGTCGTAGCTCTTCGTCGCCAACTAAAATCCTTCCTCGACTAGTTTTTTACGGGTCAAGCCGGGCGCCGCGGCTGATTCATCTTTCTTCAGCAGGCCTTCGACGTATTTCGCGAGGATGTCGGTTTCGATGTTCACCGGGTCGTTGACGTTTCATGGCGTGGACGTTGGTGTTTTCGTAGGTGAAGGGAATGACGGCGATGTCGACGATGCCATCGTGCCACTTGGCAACCGTCAGACTGATGCCGTCGATGGCGATGGAACCTTTTTCGGCGACGTAGCGGCGAAGATTTTCCGGAATTTTTACGGAGAGCCACCAACTGTCGCCTTCGGGTGCGAGGCGGGTGACGCGGCCGACGCCGTCGACGTGGCCTTGCATGAAGTGGCCGCCGAGGCGCGCGCCGGCAGCTAGCGGGCGTTCGAGATTCACGAGGTCGCGTGGCTTTTTCTCGCCGAAATTGGTGCGTTGCAGGGTTTCGCCGGAAAGCTGCGCGGAGAAATGCATCGGATCGAAATGGGTGACGGTGAGGCAACAGCCATTCACCGAAATGCTGTCGCCGAGTTTCATGCCATCGGCCACGGAGAGGTGGGCTCCCGGCTGCGAAGGCAGATGCACCAGCAGCGCGCCGCCATTGGCGTCGATATGCAGCGATTCGATACGGCCGACCTGTTCGGTGATTCCAGTGAACATCGTTTGATTTCCTTGGAACTTATCTCACGAAATTATTTGGCGCGGCGAAAATATCCTTCGACCATGAAATCTGGGCCGCAGTTGCGGACCTTAATATTCTCGAGCGAGTCGGCCTTACCGAATCGCTTGGCAGGGATCTGCGCGACCGGCACGCCACCTACGCCCATAATTTTCGGAGCATAGAAGAGAACCATCTTGTCTACAAGCCCGGCTTCGAGCATGGCTCCGTTGATTGCGGAGCCGGCTTCGATCATGAGACTCAGGATTTCGCGGCGGCCGAGTTCGCGAAGGACGGCGTTCAGGTCGATGCGTCCGCGGCGCGTGGCGACGCGCAGGACTTCGGCTCCGGCGCGGGTCAGCGCCCGCGCTTTCGGCGAATCGACGGGCCGCGCGGTGAAAATCAGCAGATCGTCCTCGGCCGATTCGACCAGCTCAGAATTCAGCGGCGTGCGCAGTTTTGAATCCAGCACCACGCGCAGCAATTTGCGGCGACGTGGGAGACCGGAACGATCGTTGAGGCGCGGATCGTCGGCAAGCACGGTGCCGATACCGGTGAGGATGGCGTCGGCGTCATGGCGCATGCGCTGGACTTCTTTGCGCGAAGCTGCGGAGGTGATCCAGGTGACGCTCGCGGCGCGTTGGGAAATTTGGCCGTCGAGGGTGAGCGCGGTTTTCAGGGTGACGAATGGGCGCTTGCTGACGATCCAGCGGGTGAAGGGTTCGTTCAAATCTTGCGCGGCGGCTTCGCCGACGCCGACGGCGACTTTGATTCCGCTGCGGCGCAACTGCTGGAAACCTTGCCCGGCCACTACGGAGTGCGGGTCGCGCATGGCGCCGACTACGCGTTTGATTCCGGCGGCGAGAATGGCGTTCGGTGCAGGGGCCGGTGCGTCCAGTGTGGCGGCAAGGTTCGAGCGTGATGTACATGGTCGCGCCCTTCGCGCGCTTTCCGGCTTGGCGCAGCGCGACAATTTCGGCGTGATCGCGGCGGTCGTAGACGTGAAAACCTTCGCCGACTACGCGGCCGGATTTTACGATCACCGCGCCAACCGCTGGGTTGGGATGGGTCAGGCCGACGCCGCGGCGCGCTAATGCTTGCGCGCGGGCCATCCAGAATTCGTCGGTGAGTTGGATTTTTCTCGGCATGGAATGCTTTCTGGAATTTGCTCCGGACTTTTTACGCGCCGCCGTAGCCTAATCGAACAGCGAATTCACATACGTCTGGGCGTCGAAAGGAACCAGGTCTTCGATTTTTTCGCCGGTGCCGACGAAGCGCACCGGCAGATTCAATTCGCGGGTGATGGCTACGACGATGCCGCCTTTGGCGGTGCCGTCGAGCTTGGTCAGCACGATTCCGGTGACGCCGGCATGGCTCCAAAATTCG
This sequence comes from uncultured Acidobacteriota bacterium, assembly GCA_963711325.1. Taxonomy (GTDB): domain Bacteria; phylum Acidobacteriota; class Terriglobia; order Acidiferrales; family UBA7541; genus Palsa-295. The sequence continues at coordinate 1,080,442 of CAVQDR010000004.1, forward strand.
CGGGCCTGATTCAGGCCGTTCTGGCCGGTGGTGGCGTCGAGGACGAGCAGAACATCATGCGGCGCGCCCGGAATTACTTTCGCGGCGGTGCGTTTCATTTTGTCGAGTTCGGCCATCAGGTTCGATTTGGTGTGCAGGCGGCCGGCGGTATCGACGAGGACGACGTCGGCGTTGCGGGCGACGGCGGCGGTGAGCGCGTCGAAGACGACCGCGGAGGGATCGGCGCCGGGTTTCTGCTTGATCAATTCGACTGAGGAGCGTTTGGCCCAGACTTCCAGCTGCTCGATGGCCGCGGCGCGGAAGGTATCGGCGGCGGCCAGGACAATTTTCGCGCCGCCTTTAGTGAGGCGGTTGGTGAGCTTGCCGATGGTGGTGGTTTTGCCGGTGCCGTTCACGCCAACCACAAAAATCACGCGCGGGGCCGCGGAGCCGTTGGCTTTGGCGGCCGCGTCGAAGCCATTGGCGCTTACCGTGGGCGTGGTGAGGACTTTCAGGATTTGGTTTTTCAGTTCGCGTTTGAGCGAGCCCGGCTCTTCGAGTTTGTGTTCGTTGACCTGCTGGCGCAGCGCGGCCAAAACTTGTTTGGTGGTGGTCACGCCGAGGTCGGCGCTCAGTAGAGCGGATTCGAGTTGGCGCAGGAGTTCAGGATCGACCGGGCGGTCGCCGGTGAGGATCTGTTCGACGCGAGCAGATAGCTCGGTGCGGGTCTTGCTGACGGAATCCTTCAGGCGTTCGAGGAGTGTGGGTTCGGGCGGTCCGAAGAGCGAGATCATTGTGTTTGGGCCGAGCCAGAGAGGCTCGCGAACTTTCAATTGTAGCAAAGTGCGGCGGCGGGGAGAAAATCCCTCGAAACACGGAGGAGGTGTGCGGGGTGAAGTGAGAGCACGCCGCGTCTTGAACCCTGTTCCGCTCTTGCTCTGACGTTACGTGGCAAAGGCGGCGGCGAGCCGCCGCACTCCAAGGTAGGCTGGCGCATCATCGACCGCAGGCGGCTACGCGGTTGTTTGGGGGCGCGTTTGAGGTGGGATCACCTTCGCAACTTTTCCAAGGCGGCTGGGTTGCAAGCGCTCAAGCAACTTAATGCAATACGCATCAGGCGGTGCTGGAGCTGCGGGGTCTACGCTTTCAAGTTTAGAGTTGCGTTCGGCTGAAGAGGGGACTATATTTCTGCGGATTCGAAGGCCGGCCCCCAGGCAGTGAACCTCTAGATTTTTTCTACCCTTTGCTTTGCCATGGAGAGACTGTGAAACCAAACTACCTAAAATTCTTGTTGTACCTCGCGATTGCGTTTGTCGTTGCGGGCTGTGGCGGCAGTTCGCATTCGACGAGTCCCATTGCAGTTGCGATCACCGGAGCGCCGAGCACGGTCACGGTGGGTACCACGGCGACTTTGGGAGTCACGGTTACCAATGACGCAGCGAATGCCGGAGTTACCTGGGGCGTTACCGGCGGCGGCACTTTTACCTCGACGACCAGCTCGCTGGTCTACACCGCGCCGGCCACGGTGCCGTCTCCAGCTACGGTAACGGTCACGGCCACTTCGATCACGGATACCACCAAGTCGTCGATGGTTACTTTCACGATTGTTGCGGCGCCAGTGATCGCTGTCACGATCACCGGAGCACCTAGCACGGTCACGGTGAGCACCATGGCGACGTTAGGAGTCACGGTTACCAATGACGCGGCGAATGCCGGAGTTACCTGGGGCGTCACCGGCGGCGGAACGTTTACGTCGACACCTACCTCGCTGGTCTACACGGCGCCGGCCACGGTACCTGCGTCGGCCACGGTGACGGTAACAGCCACATCGATCACCGATACCACCAAATCAAATTCAGTGACCTTCAGCATCGTTTCGGCCTCGGCGCTTTCGGTGCATATCACCAACCCGCTCAACTCGATCGCCGCTGGAGCGGCCGCGGTCACGATCAACGCGACGGTCGCCAACGACGGCAGCACTCCCGGGGTGACCTGGAGCGTGGTCACTACCAACACCAGCACCAACTGCCAACCGGGCTGCGGAACTCTGACCGGGGCAACGACCACCAGTGTGGTCTATACGCCGCCGGCCACCGTGCCGTCGTCCCCGAATGCGACGATTCTGGCCACTTCCAATTCGGACACCACCAAGTACGGCGAGAACACCTTCACCATCACCGGCTCGTCGTCCAATCTTCAATTCCTGTCGGGCCCCTACGCGTTTGCACTCTCGGGCTTCGATGGTACGGGCAACGCCTTGACCCTGGCGGGCGTGTTCACCGCGGACGGCAACGGAAATATTAACAGCGGCGAAGTTGACGTGAATGATAACGGCTCAAATACCGTCATCACCAGCGGCATAACCGGGACTTACACGGTGGACGATAATCTGCACGGAATTATCACGTTCGCGACCGCGTTTCCCGCTTTCAGTAATACCCCGGGGTTCTCCTTTACCATCGATAGTACGACCCACTCCGGAGGCATGATCTCGCTCGATCAAGCCAGCCCGAACGCCGCCGTTTCGGGTTCGCTCATCGCGCAGCTTTCAACGAGCATTCCTACGGGCTCCTACGTCTTGCGCCTGGCGAGCGATGTGCCGCAACGCCTCGGCGTCGTTGGCGAATTCACGGTCGGGGCCGGCGGTGCGATCAGCTCCGGATTGGTCGACTCCGCCGACATCATCAACGGCAACGACTCCGTGGATACCAGCCTCACCGGAACGTTTTCTACTCCCGACGCCAGCGGGCGCGGAACAATTTCGTTCAGCCCCGGCGGCAACTTTGCGTATTTCGTGGTCAGTTCCAACCAGGTCTTCTTGATCGAGACCGACGAGAACACGCAGGCTATCGGCTTGGCCCGCTCGCAGAATCTATCGGCTATCACCTCCAGCACGGTAAACGTGACCGATGTTTTCGGAATCATCGGTGGCGATTTTGACCCGACCGAAGAAGATCAATTCGCCAGCGTCGCAGCTGGTCAGCTGGTAATTTCGGGCGGCAGTACCGCGGGCGTAGCGTGTGACTTGAATGATGCCGGCGGCCTTAACGTCTGCTCGGGAAACACGCCGCAAACGCCGTTTCCAGGCACGGTGACTTTCGATCCCACGACCGGCCGGGGCACGGTCACGATGGCCGGCGGTTTTGATCAAGGCTTCATCGATTCCTTCGTGTTTTACATGGCATCCGACGGATCGGGCGTCATGCTCGACACTACTGGAAACGGAGACGCCTCGAGCTCCGACAGCTATCCGGAGGCCTTGGTTGGCGACTTGGTTCCGCAGACAGCAACCGCTGCCGTCGCTGGGACGGTTCAGGGAGTGGATGAGATTTCCGCCGAGGTTGATATTCCGGTGGTTGATTCCGTTGACACTCTATCCAGCGACAATATCAATGGATTTACGGACGGATCATTGGCCGGTTCCGGAACGCTCTCCGATCAGGCGCTGACGGGAACGGTCTCCGCTATTGATTCCACTGGCCGTGGAAGCGGGACGGTGACGAGTGCGGTGTACGGCACGAATCTTCCGTTCGCTCTCTACGCGGCGAGCCCCACGCAGTATTTTGTGGTCGGGGAAGCATCGGATTCCACTTCCAGCTTGGGAGTGTTCACGTCGCAGACGATTCCGGAAAGTGCTGCCGCCGTACGCACTCGAACGAGCTCAGCGGCGTCGGGCCGTCCGTTTGCCAAACCCAAGGGCCGCAAAGCTGCGACAAAAACGCGCGCGCACGCTAGAACAAGTAAGTAGTCAAACAGCAAGGGCTCCGGCGGTCGTTTCACGCCGGGGCTCTCGTTTATGAATGTCGAATTGAAGTTACCGGCCGGCGCCGTTGTTAGGTGCCGGCCTTTTTTTTGTGCTTGGCTTCGCGGATTATTCGGCTTTGGGGATTTCGGTCGAGGCTGGTGTAGATGGGCAGCCCCAGATTGCGCCCGACGCGGACCATTTCGTCGGCGCCGGCCGAAGGGCCTCCAACGCGCAGGACGGCGTCGCATTTCGACTGCAGGCGGACGGCGATGGGATGAAAGATTTCGTTGAAGGCGTCGTCGCCGATTTTTTTGGAGCCGGCGAGGGCTACCAGCGGCAGAGCAAACCATTCGCCGAGCAGCGGGATGTGCCCGGCGCGGAAAATCGGCAGGGCGTAGGATTCCATTTCGTGGACGTTTTTCTGGATGAGCTGCGGATCGTCATTGGTGCCGGAACGGTAAGGGCCTGCAATCAGGATCATCATGATGGCGCATATCGTGGCACAGAATTCGCAGGAAGAAAAACTAGCGGTGAGAGGGGACTAGACTTCGACCAGCGTCGGGCTGAGGCGGAGACGTCCGGCTTCGATGGAGGCTTCGAGTGCGGCTACGACCTGCGGGTCGAACTTCGAAATCGCCAGCGAGTGGATGCGGTCGCGGGCGAACTGAATGTCCATCGCGGTCTGGTAGGGGCGGTTGGTGGTGATGGCGTCGAAGGTGTCGGCCACGGCAATAATTCGCGCCATCATCGGAATCTGGTCGCCAGTGAGTCCGTGCGGGTAGCCGGCGCCGTCCATGCGTTCGTGGTGCAGCTCGATGCCGGGCAGCATGTCTTTTAGTTGCGCGACCGGACGCATGATGTTGGCGCCCTTGGTCGGATGCTGCTTCATCAAATCAAATTCTTCGTCGGTGAGCTTGCCCGGCTTCTTCAGCACGCGGTCGTCGACGCCGATTTTTCCCACGTCATGCAGCAAAGCTGAAATGCGCAGGCGGTCGAGCTCTTCGCTATCGAGATTCATGTACTCGCCGATGATGACCGAATATTTCGCCACGCGGCCGGAATGACCACGGGTGTATGGATCCTTTTCGTCGATGGCTGCGGCCAGCATGCGGATGGAACCCAGGAAGAGCTCGCGATTTTCGGCGGCGGCTTGCTTCAGGCGTTCGACGTACTGCTCGATGTCGCCGGCCATGTTGTTGAAGGTTTCGGCCAGCTCGCTGATTTCAGCGGCGCCTTCGACTTTCACGCGTTCGTGGAATTCGGCGCGGCTGATGGCGCGTACGGAATCGACCAGACCGCGGATCGGGCGGGTGATGCCAACGGCGAAAAGATAGCCGATCAGCAGCGCGACGATGGTCACGCCGACAACGAAACTCAATGCTTGATGGGTTAGCTCGGTGACGCCGGCGTCGATGCGGGCTTCATCCAAGCTGCGTTCGGCGATAACCGCCCAGCCTAATTCTGGAATGGTGCTGTAGGTGCCGATCATTTCGCGCGACTTTTTGCTGCCCGGAACCGGCGTGCTGAAGTGCATGGTTTCGGTGGCGTGCAATTCCTGCGGCAGTTCTTTCAGGTGGCGCACGATGGGGGAACTGGAAGTGACGTCGCGGCCGGGAACCACGTCGCGCGTATCGGGATGGGCCACGATGTGGCCGTGGCCATCGACGATGAAGACCAGGCGTTCGCGCACGCTAGCGTCGCGGATGCGGTCGGTGAGGCGGTCGATGGAAACCACCGCTGCCAACATTCCGGTGAATTGGCCGTCGGAAGAAAGCGGAACGGCGACGACTAGCGCCGGGCGGTTGTCTTTGCCCAGCGCGAATGGCTCGCTGACGTAGTTCAAACCTTGGAAGCTGGCCTGGAAGGCGCGTTTCAGCGCTACGCCGACGAACGGGTCGGGATCCACGCTGAAGCTGCCGGCCGATTGTCCCTTGGCCTGCTGGTTCACGACCGTGACGTACAAAATGTTGGCGTTGTTTTCGACGAAGCTCTGCAGCAGGCGCGCGAGTTGCGGCGCGTGGTTGGCATCATCGACGTTGGAAATCCAGCCGGTCAGGGCGAGGACTTGGCGCTGGCTGAGCAATTGTTCGCGGAGGTTCTGCTCGAAGAGCAGAGTTTCGCTGGCCAGCGAGCGGGTGATTTCGCTCTGCTGCACGCGTTCGGTGTTTTCCAGTTTTTCTTCGCTGAGGCGCAGCACCTGGCGGTGATAGAGCCAGAGCGGCGTGACGGCGACGAGCAACAGCGCGCCCATGACGATCCACAGGATGCGCCAGCGCCGCATTGGAGGTCTGCTTGGTAGCTTCGGAGACACAGTTATCCCACTAGCAAAATGCTAGCGGAGCGAAGAGTTTGGGGGCAACGGGACGAAAGTACTGGGGTTGGCGGATAAGCGACAGAGCTGTTGGCGGTTAGGTACGGCGGCGGGAGGCGGTTTTCGCGGCGAAATATCGGGTTCGGTGCGATCAGCTTGATTAGTCTTCGTCTTTGTCGCGGTTGTCGATGCGCGGCTCGGTGCCGGAAATCAGGCGTTCGACGTTCGCGCGGTGTTTGGCGATGACCAAAATGCAGATTAGCAGGGTGCCGAAGGTGACGAATTCAGGTGGCGCGTGGCCGGGGGCGTACAGCACGTAGACAAATAGTGGGAGCGCGGCTGCCGCCGAGATAGAGCCTAGCGATGCGTACTTCCAGAAGATTACGACGAGCAGCCAGAGCGCGGCGGCGGCGGCTACGGCCTGCCAGCAAATTGGAAGGAAGACGCCGAGGCCGGTGGCGACTCCTTTGCCGCCGTGGAAATTCAGCCAGAAGGTGAACATGTGGCCGAGGACCGCGAAAATTGCGGCGACCATCATCCAGCGGATGTTGTCGTGGGTCCAATGCGCCGCGAGCCAGACGGCGAGGTAGCCTTTGGCCGTGTCGAGTAGCAGGGTGAGAATTCCGGCGAATCTTCCGGCGTTGCGGGTCACGTTCGCGGCGCCGATGTTGCCGCTGCCGACTTCGCGAATGTCTTTACCGCCCAGGATTTTTACGACCAGCAGGCCGAAGGGAATCGAGCCTAGCAGGTACGCCACAACCGGAATGGCCCAGGTTTGATTCACTGCGCGTCGTTCTCCTTGGCGTCCTTGACGAAAGGAAATGTGGCCAGCTTTTTGTATTCGGAACCCAGCGGCTTCAGCACGCTTTGGTAGAGATGGAATTCGTTGGCGCGTCCCGTGCCGAAATCATACGACGTCAGGGGCGCGGCCGCAGCAATGAGTTTGGATAGGCCGCGCCCGGAATTCAGCCGCGCCAGGGTGATGTGCGGGACGTATTCTCTCGTTTCAAGCGCGAAGCCTAGTGGCTCGAGGATTGTTTCGATGCTGGCCGCCAGCTCTGGAAGATTCGGTGAGGCTTCGACTCCGCAGTACATCACGCGCGGCCGTTTTTCATCGGGGAAAAATCCGACGCCGCGCATCGTCAGCGCGACCGGTTCGGAGGAATGGATCTGGGCGAGTGCCGCGGTGATTTGCGGCAGAAGTTTGTCCTCGGCATTTCCCAGGAATTTGAGAGTTAGGTGCAGTGCTTCGCGTTTCGACCAACGCGCTTCGGAAACATGAGCTTTCAGACCGTGCACGGCGCGCTCCAGCGCGTCGCAAACTTCTCCGGGCAGGTCGAGTGCGACGAAGAGGCGCATGGTTCAGGCGCGGGGCGTGGCGGGGAAGAGGAAATGCCGGCGGACGGCATCGAGCGCGGATTGGGTGGCGAAGTTGCGAATGCGCTCGCGATTGCCGGGATAGCGGTAAGCGCGTTCGCGCGGGCCGCGCTCATCGGCTAGCCCGATATGCACCAGGCCCACCGGCTTTTCCGGCGTGCCGCCGCCCGGACCCGCGATTCCGGTGATGCCGACGCCGATGGTTGCGCCGGTGCGTTTGCGAATGCCCTCGGCCAGGGCCAACGCTACTTCGGAGCTGACCGCGCCTTTGGCTTCGATCAATTCTTTTGGCACGCCAACCATCGAGGTTTTTAAGTCGTTGCTGTAGCAGACGACTCCGCCCAGAAAATACGCCGAGCTGCCGCCGAGGTTGGTCAGGCGTTCGGCGAGCATGCCGCCGGTGCAGCTTTCGGCCACCGCGATGGTGGCGCGATTTTCGGTGAGGATGCGCGCGACGACTTCTTCCAGAGTTTCACCGTGCATGGAATACAGATGTTCGCCGAGAGCGAGGGCCATGCGCTGAGTGATTTCATCCAGCAATTTTTCCGCTTGCGCGGCGTTGCGCGACCAGGTGCGCGGGTGCAGTTGCACCGCGCCGGGCGAAGCGAGGATGGTGGTCTCGGTGTCTGGATACAATTCGTAGAGCGGGCGGACGCGGGTTTCCACGTCCGATTCGCCGAGGCCAGTGATGCGCAGGTCGCGGGTGAAGAGGCGCTCGTCGCTCGAAATTTTTTCCAGGCGCTGGCGCACCTGCGCTTCGAAAATGGATTTCATTTCGGAGGGCACGCCGGGGAGCAGGATCACGATGCGGCCGTCGGATTCGAGCCACAATCCCGGCGCGGTGCCGTTGGGATTGGGCAGGACCGTGGCGCCTTCCGGAACCATCGCCTGGCGCTTGTTGATTTCGGGCATGGCGCGGGCGAATGTGCGAAAGCGCTCTTCGATTTCGCGCACGATGTTTTCATCGAGATGCAGCTTGCGGCTGAGCAGGTCGGCGACGGTTTGGCGGGTACGGTCGTCGTCAGTGGGACCCAGGCCGCCACAGGCGATGACCAATTGGGCGCGTTCCAACGCGTGGCCGAAGGTCGAATGCATTTCTGCCGGCGAATCGCCGACGACCGATTTGTGGATGATGCGGATGCCCAGGCGGTTCAGCGCGTCGGTGAGCCACAGCGAATTCGTATCCTGGCGATAAGGAGTGAGAAGTTCGGAGCCGACCGCAATAATTTCAGCATTCATCTACAAATGTTTTACTCGATGACGCGGGGGCAAGCAAGTAGGCCTCAGACTCTCCCGAAGAAGGCAAAGCTGGCCCAACCTTCGTAAATGTCCGACCAGGCGTGGGCGATCATGTTGGCGCGCAGATTGCGGCGCCAGGCGGCGAGCGCGCCGTAAAGAATTCCCAGCGCGGCGATGACGATGACCTGCTTCCATCCCTGATAGGTGTGGGCCAATCCAAAAATCAAACCTTGTAGCACCACTGCCGCCACGATGCTGCCGGTCGCCGCGCCGAATTGTTTTTGCAGGTATCCGCGAAAGACCAGCTCTTCGCAAATGCCTGCTGAAATCGACAGAGCAATCCAAAGGAAAATTTCGAGGATGCCTAACGGAACTTGATAGGGCGTGGTCGGGGTCTGGATCCGGTCGACGATGCGGTGCACTAGCCACGCAGTGAATTCCCAAACGACCCAAAAAGGAAACGCGATGGCGACGTCCGTCGCGACACCGCGCCAACTGGTCCAGCGGCCGCCGGTCAGGTCTCGCAGAGTCCCGCCGCGCCAGTGAACGCCAGCCCAGGCCCACCAAGCCATGGCCCATTCCAGTGAAATCGAAATCGCGTAATTCTTCATCATGACGGCGTGCGCGGGCGCCGCAGGTGACGAACTCGCAGCCTGCGCAGCTGCGGGGTGCCTGGAAAACGCCATGATTATCGAGGGTGCAAGATAAACGAGCAGAATGGTGAGCGTGTGCCACCACGGAGCGATCAGGCGGCGTTCGAGCGATGGAGGAGCGGCGATCGCGTCCACGAAACCTCGCAGCGAGTGTTGGCAGATGCTACTGCTGATACGCGACGCGCTGGGAAAATATTTCGGCTAACTGTTCAGGGCCAGGCCCTCGACATCCCAGTCGAGGGAAAATAATGCGCTGGTGGTGGTGATCATGGCGCGGCGCGAAGGCAGTAGCGCGAGTCCCACGATGTTGCTGCCGCTGAGGACCAGTTCGGCTTCCGCTTGCGGCGTGATGCGGACGATACCGCGTTTGCCGCCGAGCGAGCCAGCGACGTAAAGATTTCCGGCGCGATCGAAGGCCAGCCCCTGCGGGCGGCCGAGGCCGCGGAAAAATGTGCTGACTTCTCCGGCGGGATTGATGCGGTACACGCGATCGAAACTCGAAGTGGTGGGGCCGGTGACGTACAGCTCGTCCGCGGCGCTGAAGGCGAGGTGATACGCGGCGAGGGAAGGCTCGAGCGTGGCGAATACAAAAATCTCGCGCTCCGGATTAATTTTGAAAATTGTGCCGCTGCGATCGCCAACGTAAAGGTTGCCGGCTTTATCGAAGGCAAGGCCGGTGGCGATGCCCATGCCTTCGATCCACTGCATGGAGCGGCCATCGGGCGAGACGCGGTGAATGGTGCCGTCGTTGCGGCTGGAAACGTAGAGAAAGCCGTCGCGGTCGATGGCCAGGCCGGTGGGATTCATCATTTCGGTGATGAAGGGCTTGATGGCGTTGGCCGGCGTGACTTTGTAGAGCGAAACTGGAACTTTTTGTCCGCGCTGGCCGCTGAAGGTGACGTAGGTGTTGCCGTCGGCGTCGACCGCCGGGCTGGAAACCGGATGCAGGTTGTCGGCGACCTGCGTGCCGAGCGACAGCGGAAACGGCGCGCTTTCTTCCGCGCCCATTTTTATGCGCAGCGCGCCGCCTTCGGCGCCTTCGGGAACGCGCGCTACCAGGAAAGTGTCGCCGGCCAGAACCAGGCTGCCTTCGGCGCCGCCGAATTCCACCAGCGGACGCGCGTGGGCGCGCGTGCCGAATCCGCTGCCGCGAATGGTGAGCTCGCCGCCGGGCAGGGCTGCATGCGGCTTTACGGTGTCGATTTTAGGAATGCCGTTTGACGCCAACTGTTGGTCCTTACGTTGCGGTGAAATTGTACTATTTTTTGCGTTGGTATGGGCGCGGACACGCCGGGGAACGGAAAGTATGCCCTCAGCGGCTAAAGCCGCGCGTCCGTGGCGTGGATTTTCGGCACGGTTGAAGCCGTGCCCTGACAAAAGCCGAATTTCAAGTTAGCTACAGGCCTGCGGCGCGCGCGAGCCACAGACCGATCGCGGCGTAGATTCCCGCGATCCAATCATCCGCCATGATGCCCCAGCCGCCCGGGAGCGATTCCGCTTGCCGCGCTGGGAATGGCTTCCAAATATCGAACAGCCGAAAAAGTATAAAACCCACCAGCAAATATTTCCAGTTGAGCGGCGAGTGCCAGTTGAGATAAGCCCGAACGGCAGGTGGTCAAAGCTCCGGAGTATCGGAGGTAGCTCTCCACCACATTGGCACTCCGCAACCCAGCAACAGCGTCAGATGCTGGCCGGAGACTTCGTCGATGACCACGCGCTGGGGATCTTTCATGCTTCCAGAACTTCGCAGCGCGCGTTCCCGCAGCCCAGAGTCCCAACGAGCGCGATCAGAATCGCCAACGCGAAGATCTGCGAAACAAGGATCAGGTCACCACGATTCGCATGGAAACCGATCCCTTTCGTCGCCTTGATGCAGTCAAACGTAAATCGTGACCGTGTAAAACAGACCACATCGGAGCGACCGCAACTAGCAAGCCTGCCAGCGAGCCAAGCGTTCCCGGGGCTTTGGGGAAATAACCGAGACCGCCGGCGGTCGCGAGGAAAATCGCGAAGCGAGGTTTATTTGCAGGCGACTGCGATGCGGAGCCGTCGCCGGCTGCGGGTGTCGGTTCAGTTTTTGTGTTCATCTTTCGGAGTGCAAGAGTGGGCGCGGGCATCCGTGGCCGAACCTTCGTCGTCAAAGAGCGAATCGTCGAAGGCCGGCTCGCTGATCGTGTATTTCTCGGTGGCCCAGTTGCCCAGGTCGTGCAACTGGCAGCGTTCGCTGCAGAACGGAAATTCGGCGTCGGTCGCGGAATCCGTGGGCTTTTTGCAAATGGGGCAGCGGTGTTTCATGGTCTGGGCTAAGACTAACACGAAAAGTTTTTGTTATGGCAAGCAGCAGGTTGAAACGAAATCTTATGCGAGGATCGGAAACGGGGAAGGGACGAACGCTGGCCGCGAGGTTGCGGCGCTGGGCATTTCGAATTCGGTGACGCGGCCGATCAAATCGTAGTGCTTGGCTTCGGTGATCTCGATGGTGGCCATCGTTCCCGGAGCAGGAAGCTCGGCGGCGTCGTTCACGCCTTCGAATTCGGTGACGTAGACTTTGCCGTCGATTTCGGGGGCCATGCCTTCGAGGCGCGCTTCCCAGATCAGATCCGTGTCCTTCGACGGGCCGTCGAGCATGACCCGCAGGGTCTGGCCGATTTTCTGGCGCAGGTTCGCGGTGGAGATTTTCTTCTGGATGGACATCAGAGTGTCGCGGCGGCGCGCGATGGTTTTGGCGTCGACTTTGCCGTCCAGCGCGAAACTCTTCGAGGTGTCCTCGTCGGAGTAGGAGAAAACGCCCAGCCAGTCGAAATGCGCGGCGCGCACGAAGTCGCACAGCTCGTCGAAGTCTTTTTCGGTCTCGCCGGGAAATCCTACGATGAAGGAGGTGCGAATCGAAACGCCGGGAATCGTTTTGCGCGCTTTTTCCAGCATTTTGAGGAACGCGTCGGCGTTGCCGCCGCGTTTCATGCGCGCCAGCACGTTGCGGCTGGCATGCTGTAGCGGGACATCGATATATTTTGCCAAACGCGGGTGCGCGGCAATCGTATCGAGCAGTTTGGGCGTGATGCGGTTCGGATAGCAGTACAGAAAACCGCACCCAATTCAGATCTTCAATCTGCGCCAGGCGCTCGAGTAGCGTGGCGAGACCGTCGCGAATGCCGAGGTCTTCGCCGTAGAAAGTCGTGTCCTGCCCGATCAGCGAAATTTCGCGAACGCCTGCGGCGGCTAGATTTTCCGCTTCGCGCACGACGGATTCAAAACGCCGGCTGCGGAATTTTCCGCGCAGCTGCGGGATGACGCAGAAGGTACAGGGATGGTCGCAGCCTTCATTGATCTTGATGTAGGCGGTGTGGCGCGAAGTGGCCAGGATTCGCGGCGTCGCGTCGTTATACAAATAATCAGGCAAATCGGCTGCTTGGGCATCGCCAACATCGGGCACGCGCAATTTGCCTTCGCACGCTTCCAGGATTTTTTCCACTTCGCCGGTGCCGATCACCGCGTCGACTTCCGGAATCTGTTGCCGAATATCGTTGCGGTAGCGCTCGACCATGCATCCGGCGACGATCAGTTTCTGGGCTTTGCCGAATTTCTTGTACTCGGCCATCTCCAGAATCGAATCCACCGATTCTTTTTGCGCCGGCTCGATGAAACTGCACGTATTCACCACCAGCACGTCCGCTTCGCCGGCCCGCGGCGTCAATTCGTAACCCGCGCGCGCAAGAATACCCATCATCACCTCGCTATCGACGAGGTTCTTGGGGCATCCCAGGCTGACGAAACCTACTTTGGGCATGACTGTGGCGTCCTTGGCCTAATGCGGAAACATCGATTCTACCATACCTGGCAGGCATTCCACGTTCGGCGCTTGCGCGGGGGCGCAAAGTTTTCCGCTTACCTGAATTCACCACTACGACGATTTTCATTAACTGTGGCGGCCGAAGTTAGGTACGCGTTGCGGCGACTGGCGAGCGGAGTTTCAACATGCGATAAATCCAATACGCGGAAATCGCGGCGGCTACGTGCTTCAGGCTGTGGCCGCTGACGATTTTACTCATACTGAAAATTTGTGCGTCTAAAGCCTCGAAAATCTTCGAGGCGACGTAAATTCCGAGCGCGATGATTAAGTCTCCGCCGCGGGTGTAGCGCGGAGGAAACAGCGCGACGAGTAGCAGCAAGATTGCGAGCGAGCCGAACTGCACCAGCGCGTAGGGACGCAGGTCTCCTTGGCCGCGATCCTGCGTGAAATTCCAGTACAGCACGCTGGCCACGCCCAAAGTGAGCAAAGGAGCCAGCAATCGCAGACCGAGTTTGGGCGAGATGCGCTCGCCGATCGTGGCCGCGAGCAAAGACATGAAGCCGAGCGTCATTGGCAGGCGATCCCACACCAAGCGGGCGTCGTCGGGCGCGGCGTGATAGTAGCCGGACCCGAATGTGGTCAGCGCGACGCCGAGGAAAAAAAGAAAGCAGGGCCACCTTTCGGCGGGCTCGATGAACAGCGGTTTTTCGTCTGGCTTGCGCTGGCGCAAAACCAGTCGCATGCCCATCACGCCCGCGGCCAGGAAAAATAAATTCGACAGAACGTTCAGGGCATTGGGGATTGCGGCGAACGTGCGGGTGTCGGCGAAATGGTGGTAGGCCTCGCTCTGCGGAATCGGCGGCACCAGAAACATCGCGAGGGCCATCGCCGCGACGACCGCGAATAACAACAGAAATTTCCAATTCTGGGCGGCTTTCAAGGTGGGTTCGGTATTCACGATCGCGCAGGCGTTGCGGTGCGCAAGCTCTCGCGGATAGTTCTCAGCAGGGAAGACATTTGTTGCGCCGGGGCGGCGTGATTTCCGAATCGCGCCGATTCATAGAGCTGCGTCAGTTGCGCTACTGGAGCAGTCAGGTCCGACGCGGGAATCGCGGCGGCGAACTCCTGCGCCGTTTGCGAGGGCGATTTCTTCCAGCCGCGCTTTTCGAGCATGCGCAGCATTTCGCGGTATTCCAGCGTCGCCAGCGAAGCGGTGATATTGCCGCCGCGACGGGCGCGGAGGCTCCAGCGCGCCATCATGAAAGTGAAAAGCGCGCGGCCGCGCAGGTACAGCAGGACCATCAGCAGGATGACGAGCAAGCCCGGCAGAAAATATCGCGAATTCTCCGCGCGTTTATCGAGCGCGAGAATCAGCTTGATCGCGGCGCGCTGCTTTTCTTCGTAATATTTGCGCGCGCTTTCGCCCCAGTTGCGGCCGGATTTCTGCGCGTTCTGCGCCAGGGCCAACTGATGGCCGAAATCGTAGTTGATGATCCACTCGCCCCAGGCAAATTGAAACCAGTCGTAATATTTTCCGAGACGATCGAAAAATCCGGCGCGATGCCCGTCACCCTGCGGCGTGGGATCGAAAGTGATCCAGCCGTAGCCGGGGAAGAAAACTTCGACCCAGGTGTGCGCATCGCTGGCGCGGACGATCCAGTCGCCGCCGACGTCGTTGTATTCGCCGGGCAGAAATCCGCCGACGTAACGCGCCGGAATTCCCACGTCGCGCAGCATGACCGTCATGGCCGCGGCGAAAAATTCGCAGTGGCCGGATTTCTTGGTGAAAAGAAAATACGCCAACGGATCGTTGGTCTGTTTTCCGTTGAGATTCAGGCTGTATTGAAAATGGGCCTTCAAATAGGATTCGATCGCCGCGGCTTTGTCGTATTCCGTTGGGGAATTTGCGGTGATCTGTTCGGCCAGCTTTTTGATGCGCGGGTCGAGCTGCGGAACTTGCAGGTAGGTGTTTGCGATGCTCTGCGGATACAGAGTCGAAACGATGCGCAATTGCGCCGGCGGCACGGCCGGCACCATCGAGACGCCCTGGTAGCGCGTCTTGGTCTCGTTGTGAAAAGGATTAGTGAGCGAGCCGGTGTCGTCGAGCAGCCAGGAAACTTTTGCTCTGGTTGCTGCCCACCGGCTCGGCTTCGTTGCCGAAGCGGCCCTGCAGCGATTCGATGCGCGGCGCGACGAAAATTGCATCTGACGCGATGGGTTCCATCAGTACGGTGTACTGCATGCGAAAGGAATCTCCGGCGGGCAGCTCCGGGGGATTCATGTCGTAGACGCCGTTCGAATCGGCGGGAATCACGATCTGATCGTGCTGCGGCGGAGTGAACCAGCGCTTGCCGTCGAAATTGGTGAGCACGATGCCGCGCCAGTGAATATTGAAATTCGCTTCCGGATCGCCTTCGACATGAATGCGCATCACCACTTGGCTGCTTTGCTTAATCTGGCCGATCTGGCCGAGGGTGACGTTGTCGCTGAATCCGGTCATCAGGCTGGGCTGCAGGCTGAGCGCGCTGAGGTAGCCGGACGTGAAGCGCGGAATCGCGAAGAAAAATATGGAGCCGATGGCAAGGGTGCCGATCGCGACTAAACCTGAGGTTATTCCCAGCGCGCGATTTAATTTTCCGGCGAGCGGCGAACCGGGTTCCATCGGCGGCGAAACCGCATTGTCCGCGCCGCGACGAATTTCCAGCGCGACGAAAGTGGAAACCGCGAGCACCAGAAAAATCGCGAGCGCTACGAGGAAGGACGTTTCGACCGTGAGGATTGCCGAGGCCAGCATGCAGGTCACGGCCAGCATGGCCAGGAAGGCGAAGTCGCGGTTGGTGCGCGCGGAAAATAATCGCACCAGCGTGGCGAAGAGCATCAAGTGGATTGCTGCCAGCAGCGCGGCGTACAGCGTCGGGTTGGGCGCGCCTTCAGCGAGATTGCGCGAGATGACCCAGAGATCGATGGGGAAGAATAGAAAATATCCGAGGACCAGGCCGGTGGCCAGGCGCGCCGAAAGTTCCGGGCCGCGCAATTTCCAGATGCGCACGCCTTTGTAAATCAGCGCGACGGGAACGAGGGCGGTGGTGATCGGGTCGAGCTTGCCAGTGAAAATTACGGCGATGATTCCCGTCGAGACGAGCAGGAACAGCGACACTTCGAAATAGCGTTGAACCGCCGGCAAGGGCGGCGCTGTAATGCGCGCGGTGGAAGCCATGGGACTCATATCAATGATAGCAGCGGGTGCCGCTGAGGCAGGGGAGCGATGGGCGCGCGATGCCTAATGAATTATGGCGAAAATGGCGAAACCAGGCTTTTAGACGGCCTTAGCGATGGCTTGGATAGCCGCTGCGGCGAGCTTTTTTGTGGCGCTCGAGACGGGCAGGCTTGCGAGATTTTTCAGCGCCAGTGTGCGAGATCGCGCCGGTTTTGGCAGTGTCGCGACTCGCGCGAGGAATGGAAGGAGCGTGATGCTTCGGAACGTGACGCCGTGGCGCGCTGCGGGCAATTCTTCGAGCGTGAGATTTTTCAATCCGAGGCTTTCGGCGAAATATTTTTCCATGTCCGTTTTTGCTTCACGCGAAACTTCAATTGCCGGGAATTGCCACATGCGCGAGAAAAGCACGTCGTCGTGTGCGCCGGGGTCTTTCACCAGGAGGGTGCGGCCTTTTTGATCCAGTAGGATCAAGGCGGCGATGGTCTGGGCTACCGGGGCGCGCTTTTTGCGCGGCGCTGGGATCTCGTTGGTGATTCCTTCGGCGTAGGCGCGGCAGGATTGCACGACCGGACAGACGAGGCAGCGTGGCGATTTTGGCGTGCAGATCACTTCGCCGAGTTCCATCAGCGCTTGATTCCAGTCGCTGGCGGAATCGCGCGCCAGCAGACGGTCTGCGTTTTCGGTCAGCGCTTTCCAGGTGCGCGGAGCGCGCAGGTCGCCGGGAATTGCGTCGATGCGCGCCAGAACGCGGGCCACGTTGCCGTCCAGGACCGCTAGCGGGACATCGTACGCAATACTCAGCACCGCGGCGGCGGTGTACGCGCCGATCCCCGGCAAGTTCAGCGCAACTTCTTTGTCGCGCGGAAATTTGCCCCTGTGCTCCGATACGATTTTCTTTGCCGCTGAATGTAGATTTCGCGCGCGGCTGTAGTAGCCCAGGCCGGACCACAGCTTAAGGACTTCCTGTTGCGGCGCGTTCGCCAGCGATTCGACCGTAGGCAAGTGCTGCAGGAAACGTTCGTAGTAGGGCATCACTGCGGCGATACGGGTCTGCTGCAGCATGATTTCCGCCACCCAGATGCGGTAAGGATCGCGGCTGCTGCGCCACGGCAAATCCCGCTGGTGCGCGCGAAACCATTTCAACAAGCGCGCGCGAAATTGTCCCAACGGCCGACCGACGAGATGCGTGTTCATGCGCGGATATTCTCGCACGCTTCGCCGGGATTCGTTTTTTGCCTCAGACGATCCGCGAAAGGGAATGTTTACAGCGTATCGAGGAACACGAAATAAGAGGACGACCACAAAGCAGTCGGAATTGAATGCTGCGGCCGCGCCGTGATGATGATTTTGAAGACTTCATTCTCACTGGTCAGGTCGTCGAGGAATTTTCCGCCTATCGCGGAATTATCTGGGGCGATGGTGGCTAGCTCGCGCAGCGCGTCGTAAATAATTTCGCCCGCCGGGGCCATGGGCGTCGAAAACCGATTGGTGCGGAATTGCATGGCCGAATTGATTTCGTTGAAATGCCAGGCGATGCAGGCGGCCATCGAAACCGCGCGTTCGAATTTTTCGGCATGCTCGGCCTCGGCCAGCTCGCCCAGGTCGGCCCGCGGCGGACCGATGAAAGGATCGAGCACCAGCATCACGCGGCGCTCGTCTTCGCGCGCGAATTCGCGCACCACCATGCGTCCCGCGCGCGCGGTTACTTTCCAATCCACGAAACGCGCGCTGTCCGTAGGCAAATAATCGCGCAGCGAATGTAGTTCGTGCCCGCGGCCGCGAAAAATGCTGGCCATTTCGCCGCTCAGCAGTGGCAGGACTTCGTAAAAGTGATCCGTCGGCTGCGACGCGCGGGTACACCAGAATTTCCATTTGCGACGTCACCGTGCGCGTCTTCTCGAAAAACCCGAAAGGGAAGCGAGTTTGAATGCCGAAGGCGTCCTGGCGATAGGAGCCGCGCCGCGGGAAATTCAACTCCACTTTCTGCCGCGCCGAAGCCTGCCCGGGAATGTAAGGAAAAAATACCGGCCGCGTCAGAATTTCGTTGGCCATGTTTTTTTTGTCTTTGCCCATGACCCGCAGCGAGAACGAAGGCCAGAAATCTTTCGCATTGCGCAGTTCCAGTTCGGCCATCACCGGCTGTTCGGCGAAGACATGTTCCGGCATATCGAATTTCAATTCGATGCCGGTGAGCACGGCGCGCGAAAGCACGCCCGAAATCACAATCCCGGCCAGCGAGCAGGCCAGAATCATAAAAAGCAAATTGTTGCCGGTATTCACCGACGCCAAAATCAGCACGCCGACCACCGCGAGGTAGGCCATGCCTTCGCGCGTCAATTTGTAATCGATCTGCGCGACGACCCAGCGCAAACTGGTGCGCCGCGCCAGATTTGGCACGATTGCGACGGCCACCCAGCCCGCAAGGCCCAGCGCCACGGCCGTGGAAGCTGCGGCCAGAGCGACGCGGCCTTGCTGCGCCACGGCCGCGGAAAATAACGCGACTACTAGCGCGGCGGAAAGAACCAGCATGGCCACGCCAAAGCTCCGCCATCCGGGGCGATCGCGTTTCTGCCAGGCACGGAGAATTGCGGAACCGGCTACCGGAGTTTGCGCGGGGATCGTTCTGGATTGCGCCGGCATCGCGCGGCTACACCGGAACGCGCGTGGAATCGACGATGTCGCTGAGGATGGCTTCGGCTTGCTCGGATTTTTTCTGGGTGGAAACGTAGCGCGAGCTGACCACCACGCGGTGCGCGAACACCGGCACGATCAGGCGCTTGAAATCGTCGGGCAGGCAAAAATCGCGCCCTTCCAAAAATGCGCGGGCTTGCGCCGCTCGATGCAACATGACCGCGCCGCGCGGGCTGACGCCCAGGCTGAGCTGCTCGGTCTGCCGGGTGCGGTCGACAATTTCGAGGGCGTAGTCCAGCAGGCTTTCGTCCACTTTTACGCGCGCGACCGATTCCTGCATGGCCACCACGTCGTTCGCGTCCATCACCGGAGTAACTTTTTCCACCGGCGAATGTCCCGGCGTTATTGCGGATGATTTCTTTTTCGCTTTCGCGCGAGGGATAGCCCATCTTGATGCGCATCAAAAAGCGGTCGAGCTGCGATTCGGGCAGCGGATAAGTCCCGTGATGCTCGATCGGATTCTGCGTGGCCAGCACCAGGAAAGGGTTCGGCAACGGATGCGTGTGATTGTCGACGGTGATCTGCGCTTCGTTCATCGCTTCCAGCAGGGATGATTGCGTCTTCGGCGTGGTGCGGTTGATTTCGTCGGCCACGATGATGTTGGCGAAAATCGGCCCGGGCTTGAATTCGAAAGATTGGGTCACCGGATTGAACACGCTGACGCCGATCACGTCGCTGGGCAGCAGGTCCGAAGTAAATTGAATGCGCTGGAAAGAGCAGCGAAACGAACGCGACAGCGCCTGCGCCAGCGTGGTCTTGCCCACGCCCGGCACGTCTTCGATCAGCAGATGTCCGCGCGCGAGCAGCGCGGTCAGCGCCATCTGGATCACTTCGTCTTTGCCCTTCACCACTTTCGCGATCGAACGCAGCAGCTCACCCAATCGGGCGCTGGAGTTTTCCATGGTGGCGGTGGAGGCGGTCGTCGTTGGCGTCTTGGTCGGCATGCTCGTTGTTTCTCGTGGGCGTCGTTATTTGCAATTGGGGCGGCCTTCTGCTACAAAAAGTAAGTTAGTTTAGACGGGCGACTAGCTCAGTTGGTTAGAGCGCTCCCCTCACACGGGAGAGGTCCAAGGTTCAAGTCCTTGGTCGCCCACCATTTTCCCCGCCTTCCAGTCTTAACATTATTCCCGCAGCAGCGTTAGCCGCCGAAAGTACAGGTGTGCTCAAAAAGTTGGGCGGTTCGCGGTGGCCCCCACGACGAAAGATTCAACACAGAGAGCACAGAGAGAAACGATGAGAACACGGAGAATTGGTGTTTTGGTGAAATGCAGCGACGGGAGACTGAGGTTTAGATCTAAAAGCCTTTAGATCAGGGAACTGTCGCTGAATTCGCTCTCGAGGCCGGCGGGGGCGGTGCGCGGCAAAGTCACTTCGATCAAGGTGCCCTGCGCGCCGGAGCGAATATCGAACTGGCCGCCCTGTTCGCGCACGCGTTCGCGCATGCCCGCGAGTCCGACGCCGACGCGGGTACCTTTGCTTAGAAAATTTTCCAGCGTTTCTTCCGGAATGCCGCAGCCGAAATCCTCCACGGACAGCATTACGTTGGCCTTGTCGCACTTTAGCGCAACTTCGGCGCGCGGGCTTTTCGAATGGCGGTGAATGTTGGTCAGCGATTCCTGCAGCACGCGGAAGAGGGCCAGCTCCACCGAGCGCGGGAGGCGCCCAACTTCGCTGATCTGAATCGTCACCGGAATACCGCTGCGTTGCGAAAAGCCTTCCACATACCAGCGCGCGGCCGAATCGAAGCCAGCTTCGTCCAGCAGCGGCGGGTGCAGCAGATGCGAAATCGTGCGGGTGCCGAGAATCGCTTCGTCCACTGATTTCACCGATTCGGCGATGGCCGGCTCGTCCGGATTTTTTTCCTGCAGGCTGCTCAGCGTCCATTTCAGCACCGCCAGCGTCTGGCCCAGCCCGTCGTGCAACTCGCGCGAAAATCGCCGCCGCTCTTCATCCTGCAGGCGCAGCAGCTGCGCGCTCAGGTGCCGCGCGCTGCTCTCGCTCTCTTCGCGTTTGCCCAGTTCCGCCATCAACAGGCGGTAGTGCACCGCAATCAGTACGATCGATGCCAAAAACATCAGCACCAGCGACGCGACGGAGAGTTTCAGCAGCCGGTCGGATTTCTCAACTCGCCGGTCCAGCAGCGTGTCTTCGTCGGTTTTCATGTCAGTGAGGATCCGCGTGGTGTCGCCCGCGAGCTGCAGGTTGGCTCCGCTGAAGGCCGCTTCGTCGCTGGCGTCGCTGGCGCCCTCGGCATGCTGCTTCACCGAGGTGGTCAGCACGCTCACCCGTTCGTTGGCCAGAAGTTCAAGTTTGTCGCAGTGCGCTTGCTGCACCGGATTATCGTTGGTCAGGTCCTTTAGGTGATGCACCTCGGGAGCGATCGAAGCGGTGGTAGCGTCAAATTGGTCGCGCAGGGAAGAATCGTTGGAAGAAATAAACACCGCGCGCAGCCGGCCGGAATTGGAAAGCAGCGATTCGACTCGGGCGATGGATTGTTTGACGTCGTAGGAGTGCGCCACCCATTTGGTGCTGCGCACCAGATTGACGATGCTGACCGTAGCCGCGATTCCGCTCAGCGCCAGCAGAACCAGCGCCGTGGAAAAAATCAGGCGAACTTTCTGTCGTGGAGACATCTTTTTCAGCCCGCGTGTCGCGCCGCAAATCTTTCGCCTAAAATCCTACCACAAGGCTCGCTACCATTTGTGATAGCTGCGCGGGGTGTGGCGCCTGGCCGCGCTCGCGCAACGCATCCGGTCCGCGCAACGTCTACCCACTGAGTTATACTGCCGCCAGGATAGACTATGAATTCGCTGCCGAAATTCTTGCAGGTCTTCGCGCTAGGCACCTGGGTTGGCTCCATCATCTATCTGAGTTTTGTGGTTGCGCCCGGCGCCTTCGCTACTTTGAAGGATCGCGACCAGGCCGGAGCGATCGTGGGCTATTCGCTTTCCCGGCTGCACTTTTTGGGATTGGTGGCCGGGATTCTGTATCTGGTCGTGGGATTTTTTCTGGTGCGGGGCATGAAGGACCTGTTGCAGCCGGCGATGATCGGCGTGCTGCTGATGCTGGTGCTGACTACGTTTTCGCAGGCGCACGTCACGTCACGTATGCATGACCTGCGAGTGCAGATGGTTTCGGTGGAAGCGACACCGAAAGACAGTCCGCTGCGCGTCGAGTTTGACCGGCTGCATGGGATGTCGGTCAATTTGGAAGTTGCGGTGTTGCTGCTCGGCGTGGTGTCTTTGTTTTTTACGGTTCGAAACCCGGCCAGCTGAGCAGCCCGCGTATTTCGCTAAGTCTTCTTCCTCTTCCGCGCTGATATGTTCTGCGCCGGCCTCTTCGATTTTTTCTTGGTGGCCGCCGCCTTTTTGCCCGTCTTGTTTTTCTTTGCCGCTTTCTTCGCGCTCGGCTCCCGCAGGACTTTGCGTTTCTTGCCGTAGAGATCCACCGCGCGCCACATGTACCAGCTGGCGACGGTGCGGTACGGGCGCCAGCGTTCGCCAAAGGCGGTCAGTTCGCGCGGCTTGGGCATAAATTTTTTGCCGTAGGTCAGCGCGAAGCCCTTCTGCACGCCGTAATCGTGAATCGGCAGCACGTCCGGGCGGCCGAGGCGGAACATCAGAAACATTTCCACGGTCCAGGCGCCGATGCCGCGGACCGAAACCAGGCGCGTCACCAGTTCTTCATCGGACAGCGCGTGGGCTTGCTCGATCGTCGGGACGATGCCTTCGATTGTTTTCTGGGCCAGATCCTTCATTGAAGCCGCTTTGGCGTACGAAAGGCCCGCTTCGCGCAAAGTCAGATCCGAAGCCGCCAGGATTTGCTGCGGGGTGGGGCATCGCCCTTCTGTGCCTAACTTTTTGATCCGGCCGAAAATCGTGGCCGCCGCTTTGCCGCTGATGCTCTGGTGGGTGATCGCTTCGAGCAGTGATTCGTACACGCTGTCGCAGGTGTCCAGCGTGAAGTGAAATGACCCGGTCTTTTCGATCAGTTTCGCCAGGCGCTTGTCGAGACCTGACAGATGCGCGTGGGCGTGGACGTGATCGAACGGCAGTGAAATGGTTTCAGTCATGTTTGGTTTGGATTCCGCGAACGGCGTTTCAGATTCGCCGGTCGCTCCGGCCGCCCATCGTATCAAATCTGGCGGTTGCGTTTCAGTTGCGGCTGATTCGGCTGCGGTAGGCGATCGCGCCGGGCTGTGGAGGAGGGCCGTACATGGAATTTCGCGATTCCAACCTGGGTGCTGGCGGGCAGGCCCGCGCGGTTTTGAATCTTGGCTACGATCCAGCGCGCTTCTTCGCGGCTTTCGATTTCATCGACCAGCGTGAAGTTCTTTCCTGATTTGTTTTTCAGCTGCACGGAATACATCGTGCTGCCGGAGGAGCTGGATTGCTGCAGGCTGGTCATCGGCAGAATTGTATCCACGTCTGAAATTTGCACCTGGTGTGAGCCGCCGATTCCCAGCACCGAGTGCCTCCAGGAGATCGTTCCGTTTCTCACGGTGATGCGCGTGCCCATCAGCGCGCTGTGCACCACGGCGAGGATCAGGAAGAAATTCAGCAGGCCCACGACTCCGAAGGCAAACGCCGGCGGACGCGGATGGGTGTGCAACAGTTTATAGAAAAGCGCGCTGACGGCGGCAGCCAGAACTAGCACCAGAAGGCTGCGGCCGAAATTGCGTCCGGCGTGGAAGCGAAGTACCAGGCCATCCGCCGAATCGTTCACCACTACTTTGTGGCGCGCCGGTTCGGGAACTTCGTCGGACAATTCCGGCGGAGTGAAGGCCGGCGAAGAAATGCTTCCGATGCGCGCGTCCCCGAGATAGTCGTCACGCTGAATCGTAGATGCTGACGATGACGCTGCAGTGCGGAACACCGGCACTTCGAACTCGTCGGCGTAATCCACGCCCGGCACATCCGCAGTCGCTTTCAATTGCCAGAAAACTTGGTCGCCTGAATTATCGTGATCGGTCTGAAAGGCGTCGGCGGGCAAATGAAATTCGACCGGGACGATGGTGTCGAGCGGTCCGCGTTCGAGCGATCCTGAGGCCACATTTTTCGATGCTTCCCACAGAGGAAGCTGCTCCGACGAACGATTCTGCCCGGCCCCGGTCTGCACCCGCCGAAAACAGGTGAGCTTCAGATCGATTCCGTGCGCCGCTTCGGTATCGAGCTGCAGGTGGATGGATCCGGCCACCGGGCCGCCGGGAGCAAACGGGGACGAACTCATCTCAAAATACGTTGTGCCAAATCGCTTCAGGCGCAGCGTCGCGCGAATCGCGCCAAACAAAAGCAGCAGACCAACCAGGCCGAACGCCGCCGGAACCATGTAGGCGGGATCCTGGGTACGTACGGCCGGACCGATGGTGCCGGCGAAAACCGGCAGCAGAAGCATGTTGGCCAGGACCGCGCCAATCCACCAGCCTCGGATGCTCGTTTTGTTTTTACTTTCCGCGCGGCCCGCGGCCCAATCGTCCTTCCATAGCCACGGCGCGCCGGGATGCGCCGCTTCTACATCTGCTTGTTTTTTCTGGAGCGAGTAACCGTAGAACGAACCGAAGATGATCCCACCGCCGATAATCGCAAAGACCGAGGCAAAAACGGCGGCGCCGATGCGCGTCGGCAGCGGCTGATTCGCAGCATTCAGAAATGAGTACGCAGCGAAGAGGCCCATGCCCAGGAAAGGCAGGCCGAAGGCGGTCAGAACCGCGGGACCGAGCTTGGACGGAGTGGTCACAAGCTATTTTATCATTGCGATTCCGCGGTCCAGCTTCCCTGCGAACAACCATGCTCAAAAGCTAACGTAGAAAGCTGTGAAGTTGTTTGGCGCGGGTCAGTGCGGCTCTGCTTTGGCCGCAAACATGGTGGCGAAGTTATCCCGGTAGGCATAGAAGAGGAAGCACCACAACAGCGCGACCACGAAAGCCATGCCGAGTCCTTGATGGGCCATGAACAGGTGATAGGACAAGATGTTCACCAGCACTGGGCCTAGAATCGCGAGGCCCACCGGCACGAAACGATTGATCACCAGGAGCAAGCCGCCCACGACTTGCGCGGCGCCTACCACCATCACGTAGTGCGACGTCAGCAATGCGCCGATGAATTGCCCGGCGGGGCCTGGCGGCAGCGGCGGGGAGGGAATGAAGTTCAGGAAGGCGTTGGAGCCGAAGACGGCAAAGAGCAAGCCCACCAGAATGCGAACGATAATTACGGCGATTTTCATGCGGCCTCCCTAAAATTTCTGCCACATCGTACCGCTGCGCCGCTGAATTGAAAATCGCCTTTTCGTTGCGGCCCAAAATAAAAAGAAGGGCGTCTGGATCACTCACAGGCGCCCCTCTAGTTTGCTTCTAAAGTTTCGTGTACCTCAGGGATCACCTCCTTGACGGCAGGAACACCGACGCGCTCAGTATAAACCCGAACGCAAATGCGAAAGCAAGTGGCCCGAAACTGCGTGGCGAGCGGCCGGACGGTACAAGTGACCCCGGGGCGCCCAGGTCAGCCGTTCGCCCGGCCTGTGCTAGTATCGTGGGCTTATGAAAACTGGAATTATTGGGTTGCCGCAGGTAGGGAAGTCGAGCCTCTTTCGTATTCTGACCAAAGCGAAGGTGGAAGGGCGCAGCACGCCCAATCAGGCGCACATTGGAATTGCGAAAGTGCCTGACGCTCGGGTGCTAAAGCTGGCCGAGATTTACAAGCCAAAGAAGAATACGTTCGCGACCATCGAGTTTGTGGACGTCGGCGGCCTGCAGAAAGACCGCGAGAAGAATTCCGCGTCGCTGGTGCCGTTGCGCGAAGCGGATTCGCTGGCCAGCGTGATCCGGCTGTTCGAAAATCCCGCGGTGCCGCAGGCCGGTGACAAGCTCGACGCCATGCGCGACATCGAGTCGGTGGAAGTCGAGCTGATGCTTTACGACCTGGAGCAACTTTCCAAGCGCATCGAGCGAGTGGAAAAAGATCTGAAGAAAAAGAAAGAGACCACGCTCGAAACGGAAATGGCCGTGCTGCAAAAGTGCCGCGCGGCGCTCGAAGCCGAAAAGCCGCTGCGCGAACTCGAATTCAAGCCGGAAGAATTGAAAATGCTCAGCAGCTTCGAGCTGCTTTCGCAAAAGCCGATGCTCTACGTGCTGAATCTGGGCGATGAAGAAGCCGGGGACATCGATCGAGTGATCGAAAAGCATCACCTGGAAAAACTCACGTCGAAGCCAAAAACGCTGGTGGTGCCGTTCTGCGGAAAAATCGAAGCCGAACTTTCCGAGCTGCCCGACGCGGAAATGGCGGAGATGATGAGCGCCTACGGCCTGAAAGAATCCGGGCGCGACCGCCTGATCCAGGCCAGCTACCAGCTGCTGGGGCTGATTTCGTTCCTCACTGCGGGCGAACCCGAATGCCGCGCCTGGACCATCAAGCGCGGAATGAACGCGCAGGAGGCGGCCGGCGCGATTCATAGCGACATCGAACGCGGATTCATCAAAGCCGAAGTGGTCAACTGGGAAAATCTGGTGAACGCGGGCAGCATCGCGGCCGCGCGCGAAAAAGCTCAGGTGCGCCTGGAAGGCAAAGAGTACATCGTGCAGGACGGCGACGTGATTACCTTCCGCCATTCGGGCTAACTGTTCGGTCCACTGCGTCGGCAGACATTCGACTCGCGCGTTATCCATGCTTTCCACCGATACAACTCGAATCGCAATCGGCGCCTTACTCGGAGTCACCGCCGCTGGTGCGAATGTGCTGGGCGGATCGCTGGTCACGCACCGCGAATGGTCGCGGCGCTACCTGAATTATTTTATCGCGCTGGGCGCCGGGTTCATGCTGGCCACCGCGCTGCTGGAAATGATTCCGGAATCGCTGAAACTGCGCGCGGATTCCGGAGCGGGTTTTGACGCCAGCACCGACACCGTTTTTCTGCTGGTCCTCGGCGGATACTTCCTCGTCCATTTTTTCGAACACACGCTCGCGCCGCATTTTCATTTCGGCGAGGAAACTCATCATCACGAAATTTCCCACTCGCACGCCAGCACCGCCGCGCTGCTCGGCCTGGGCATTCACACCTTCTTCGATGGAGTCGCGATCGCCTCCGGCCTGCTGGTTTCCACCTGGCTTGGCGGAGTCATCTTCATCGCCATCTTCCTGCACAAATTGCCGGAGGGGTTCACGGTCGCGTCGCTGATGCTGGCCAGCGGGCGCAGCCGGAAGGCGGCGTTCCTCTCCGCGGTAATCCTGGGCGCGACCACGCTGCTCGGCATGATCTTCATGTTTGCGGTGCGCGGCACGGTCAGCTACGCCCTGCCCATCTCCGCCGGAGTCACGCTTTACGTCGCCGCCTCCGACCTGATCCCCGAAGCGAACAAAGAGCACGGCGTCGGCATGGCGGTCTTGGTTTTCGTCGGGGTCGCAGTGATGCTGGGGCTAAAAATGATGTTTCATTTGTAAGGATTGGAGGCGGTCAATGTCGCCGAAACCAAAATTCAAGGTCCAACCGAGCTCAGCGAAGGGCGACTTCTACGTGGTGAACGAGTGCTGCACTCGTGTGGTGTGCCGGAGACGCTGGCTCCCGACCTGATCGGCGGTGTCGCCGGAAACGGTGACCATTGCTACTGGAAGAAACAGCCCGAAACTCCCGCCGAAATCGACCGAGCGGTCGAAGTTCTGGCCGGCCAAGAACTCGGCTGCCATCGCTATGCCGGAGTAGACCCCGACCTCCTTAGGCGCATTGAACCCGAAAACTGCGACTATCCGGCGACGGCGTTCTCATCTAAGTCTAGCGTTTTCAGTGGTATAAGAAAGTTCTTCCGGGAAGAATAATTTCAGCCGAGCTTCCTCATCCGTATCGCCATCCCGGCAACTTTTCCGGCCCAAGCGGGTTGAATACGAAGGGACGGAGCCCGCTATATGGAACATTCAGGTGCCTTGCAACTTTATGGCAACGCGAGTGTTAGCTATACTGTCGGTGCCATGGTCAGGTCTGATGTCGAGCTGATGTTGCAGGTGAAGGCTGGGGACGATGAGTCCTTCAACCTTCTCCTTCAAAAATATCGCACCCCGCTGATCAATTTTCTGTTCCGCATGGTGCGGGAGCAGGCCACTGCCGAAGACCTCGCGCAGGAAGTCTTTTTGCGCGTGTATCGGGCGCGCAAGCAGTATTCTCCCAGCGCGAAGTTCACCACCTGGATGTTTCGCATCGCCACGAACCTGGCGTTGAATTCGGTTCGTGACAACCGTCACCGCCAGATGGATCTTTCGATCGACGCGCCGGTGGAAGAAGACGAAGCTCCGATCCAGCTGCCGACCCGCGAAATGCGGATCGACGAGCACATGATCGAACGCGACCGCTCTGAATTTATCCGGCGCACCATTCAGGCGCTGCCGGAAAAACAGCGGGTCGCGGTGCTGCTGCATAAGTACGAAGAAATGGATTACGCGGAAATCGCGAAAATTTTAGATTGCTCGGAAAGCGCGTTGAAGTCGCTCCTGTTTCGCGCCTACGAAACCCTGCGCGTGCAACTGGCTCCCCTGGTCAATACCCAGCCGGGCAGCCGGTAGCCCATCGCAGCGGGGAAGGGCGGCCATAACCTATGAATTCCCTAAAAAAGTGTGAAGACATCTCCAAGCAGCTGATTGCTTATCTCGACCGGCGCGCGAACTCCGCGGACCGCCACGAGGTGGAAGAGCATCTGGCTGCTTGCAGCGCGTGCCATGCGCGTGCCGAAGAATTTCAGAAACTGTGGGGCGCGCTCGATGCGCTTGCCGGCGGTCGAGCCGTCGCTTGGTTTCGATACTCGCCTGCACGCGCGCATTGCGGAGGAGCCGCGCACGCGTTGGTTCGGCTGGCTCACTTTTCAACCGCGCCTGGCTTTCGCCATGGCCATGTTGCTCGCGCTCAGCGTGTGGATGGGCAATATGCCGCGCGCGAATAACGGCGGTGAATCGGTAACCGCCGCGACGGAGCAGGAAGAATTCGAAACCATCAAGGATCTGGGCGTGCTTGAGAATTACGACGTGCTCAGCAAGTTTGACGCGCTGTCGGAGGTTCCCGCCGAGCCTTCGCCCGCCAACCAGCAGGCGCAGCCGGTGAATCAGCAGAACCCCGATCAGCAGCCGCCGACACAGGAGTAATTGCGAGCAGGGAATCATGGCCCTGTAGTTCGCTCGCGTGCCACTTCGGCATCCTGGAACACGAAATTTGTAACTGGTGAAATGAAAATGCGGTACGGCAGGATAATTTCCGCGCTCGCTTTCGCTCTGCTTCTAGGGCTGGCGGCGCAGCCTGCTCGCGCTCAACACCGCGCCGGCGGGCCTTATTACGGCGCGCCGCACTACAACGCCCCGCATTACAACGCCGCGGTCCGCGCGCAGCATCGCCAGGCCATGCACAACGCCAATCAGGCCGCGCGCCAGGCGAATGCACATCCGCCGCAGCAGAATGTGAGTGGCCCGCAGCACAATGCGAATGGCGCACAGGCCAATGGCGCCGCCGCGCATCCGCCGGCTAACACTAATGCCGCGAATGGAAATGCGCGCCCGCCGCAGGGTGCGGCGGAAAATGCCGCGCATCCGCCGGCCAATACCAATGCCGTGAACGGAGTTCAGCACGCCAACAACACCCAGCTTCCGGGCGCTTGGACTCAGCGCCTGGGCCAGATGTCTCCGCAGCAGCAGGCGCATTTCCTGCAGAACAACGAACGCTTCAAATCGTTGCCGCCCGAACGCCAGCAGCAGATTCGCCAGAACCTGCAGAACTACAATCGCCTTTCACCCACCGAGAAGATGGCGCTGAAAGACCGGCAGGCCACCTGGGAGCGCATGTCTCCCGACCAGCGCAGCTACGTCCAGCACACGCTGCTGCCCAAGTGGCAGCAGATGTCGCCCGACCGCAAACAGGCAGTCAACGATCGCCTGCATACCCTGCAGGGCATGAGCGCCGAAGACCGCCAGAAATCCCTGAACGACCCGCAATTCATGCGCGGCCTGAACCCCGACGAACAATCCGTCCTGCGCGGCCTGGACCAAGTCCGCAATCCTTCTAACCCGTAAGCTTGGACTCACTTAATCCCCGGAGAACTGTTTGCCATATCGCCGGGCGCCTGTAAAATCCCATCATGTCGCCTCGCTACGCCTGGCTGTTGATTGCTGCGTTCGCCCTTTTCGCCTGCATGTATGTTCTTAGGAAAACCAGGGGGGGAACATCCGTTCAAACCGCCGCTGATGGGTTACAGGCGCCTTTGCCTTCCGCACAGAAAGAGGAAGCTTTAATTATCAAGTTGGCGGTAACGGGCGGCAAGTTTGGCAGCGATGAAGAACGGACGCGAATTAAAGCTCTTGAGTCTGATCTCGAAGAAGCCATCAAGAACACTCCCGGCGTTGGTGAATTCGATGGCGATGAGTTTGGCGAGGGATTTTGCACTCTTTACATGTACGGCCTTAGCGCCGACCAATTGCTAACGACCACATCACCAACCATAC
Organism: uncultured Acidobacteriota bacterium; assembly: GCA_963711325.1. Classification (GTDB taxonomy): domain Bacteria; phylum Acidobacteriota; class Terriglobia; order Acidiferrales; family UBA7541; genus Palsa-295. Next base: position 1,110,906 of record CAVQDR010000004.1, read on the forward strand.
GAAAAATGGCGACGTTCCCAGGCTCATTTGCGATTCGTCGCTACGGCGCGCCGGGGGCTACTCAAGTCACGACCGATCCTGACGCGCTCCCGTAAGCATGGAGTTTTGTCAGTCCTCTCCGACGAAAATCAACCGCGGAATTCCAAAATTCTTTTCAGCGCTGTTGACTCTTACAAAACATTTTTTGGATTTGTCGCAACCTTGAGACTAGCGGTATGAGATGTTTTCCGCGTCGCCGCTACTAATTGTGGTGTTGGCGGCGCGCGCCACAATCCACTTTTTCCTCCTCTGAAAATCCACAAGTATTTTTCGTTTTGCAAACAATTGTTCTTGACATGTTTCCGAAGCCATCTACAATCGGGGCACAAAGTGGGAAGAAGTGGCGCAGAGTGGTAAAAAGTAGGGAAGATTCAAGCAGTGCTTCAGGCGCACCAAGCTGCATCGCAGTCGGCGCACGGCGTTTCTAAGCTGCACAAGCAGTCGGCGATCCCAGCTGTCGGGCCAAATCATTAACCTTTAATAAGTAAGCAGGGCAGGGGCGAACCAGCGAGTGATGGTGCAATTGCACACGCCGGGCGGGCCGTTTTTCGAGGCATTTCATGCTGCGGGGCAACTATCTAGCGACTGTCGACGAGAAGGGGAGAGTCAAAATCCCCGCGGATTTTCTCGCCGAATTGCGCAAGGGCGGCGCGAAATTCTACGTCACCAGCACGGCGGGGGATCGAGCCCGCGTGTACCCGATGAAAGCCTGGGAAGAAATCGAAAAGAAGTTGGCCAAAGTCTCGTCCCACAACGCCAGCAAACAAAAATTTCTAGCGCGAGCCAACTATTACGGGCAAGTAGTCGAAGCCGACGCCCAGGGACGCATCTTGATTCCGCCCGTGCTACGCGAATCTGCGGAAATGAAGGGCGAGGTCGATGTGCAGGGCCAGTTGACCTATCTGGAAATCTGGAATCATGCGCGCTTCGTCGACCAACTGAATCGTAATCCGATGACCGCGGACGACGACAAGAATTTGGAAGCGCTGGGAGTTTAAGTTTTGGCCGTGCTGCATAAGCCGGTGCTACTGGAAGAGATTTTGCAGTGGTTGGAAGTAAGGCCCGACGGAATGTACGCAGATATGACCGTCGGCACGGGTGGCCATACGCTGGAAATTGCCAAGCGGCTGACCACCGGAAAAGTTTTAGGGATCGATCGCGACCCGCAGGCACTCGCAATCGCGCGGGAGCGGCTTCAGCCGCATGAGCGGCAGGTGATTTTGGTGCAAGCGGAATTCGAGGACATCGGCGAAGTGGCGGCGGCGAACGGGCTGCCGGGGTTTGACGGAATCATTGCCGACCTGGGAATTTCGAGCCTCGAACTCGATACGGCGGAGCGCGGTTTTTCTTTTCGCTGGGCCGGTCCTCTGGATATGAGGATGAGTCCCGATAACCCGCTGACCGCGGACGAAATTGTGAATCAGTGGCCGGAAAAAGAGCTGGCCAACCTCCTCTACGAAAAAGCTGAGGAGCGTGATTCACGCAGGATCGCCAAGATGATCGTGAGGGCGCGGCCCATCCGCGATACCGAACATCTGGCAACGGTTGTGGCAGGGGGACGAAAAGCAAGGGGAAGGCAGAAACTGCATCCCGCGACAAAAACGTTTCTGGCGCTGCGGATAGCGGTGAATCGAGAAGAGGAGGCACTCGGGCAGTTTCTTTCGCGTTCCCCTGTCACATTAAATCCTGAAGGACGGTTGATCGTCCTCAGTTATCACTCGCTTGAAGATCGAGTTGTTAAGCATGAATTTCAGCGTCTGAACCGCGAAGGCGGTTACCGGATTCTGACCAAAAAAATCATTCAGCCCGGCGAGGCGGAAATCCAATCCAATCCGCGTTCCCGGAGCGCCAAGATGCGCGTACTGGAAAAGTTGGCGACAGCCCCCGGCTCGGCGCCCCAGGTGTGGTCATGACTGAATACTTCACCGTAAAACGCATTGATAATTCGCGGCTGGTTCGTCCCATGGACGCCGCGCGCCTGAAGGAATTCTGGCGCCGCGTGGCCGTCGGCGGAGCCATCGCCTGCTGCCTGTTGATCTACGCCTGGCAGCATTTCGCCTGCATTCAATTGCGCTACCAGATTGAGGGCCTCCAAAGCGACCGCGCGAAATCCGCGCAACTCAATCGCGAGTTGCACGTGGATGTCGCCACGTTGCGTTCGCCCGCGCGCGTCGCGGGCATCGCGGCCAGCTACGGGCTCACTGTGCCGATGCCCGGCCAGGTGGCTCCGGCGGAAGTTCCCAGCGATGCGGTGCTGGCCCAGGCCCGCGCGTACATGCAGCCGCAGCGTCCCTGAGCGGCCATTTTCCAGTTTTTCGAAACGCGACAAAGATCTTTACCGGCCGGATCGAATCACCTCGCACTTCGATTCCTTGCCGCATAAAAGTTTCCGATGGTTAGGGCGGACTCCATGGAGCAGCGCAACCCGCGTCTCCGCTGGTTGATCGTCTGGGTCGTGGCGGCGATTTGGATGGGGGCGGTGCTGGCCCGCCTGGGTTACCTCCAGCTCTTCTGCTATAGCGATTACTTCGCGAAAGCCCAGAATCAACAGCAACGCACAGTTGAAATCAGTCCGATGCGCGGGTACATCTACGACCGCAAGGGCCGGGTGCTGGCCGCCAGCATGCCGATGGACTCGGTTTTCGCCGATCCCGCCGAGATTAAGCAGCCCGAGATGGTCGCTCGCCTCCTTTCCCGCGTGCTCAACGTCCCGGCCGCGGACCTCGAAGCCAAAATTAACGACGCCTCCAGGCCCGTTCGCCTGGGCAAAAAACTTTCTCCGGAAATCGTCGAACGCATCGACGATATGAACCTGAAAGGCGTTTTTTTTCACAAGGAAAACCGCCGCGTCTATCCTCAGCATGAATTCCTCTCGCATGTGCTTGGCTGGGTTGATACCGACGAGAAAGGCATGGGCGGCATCGAGCAGGAACTCGACAAACTGATTCGCGGGCGGCCCGGCCGCGCCATGTTCATGGCCGACGGCAAGAAAAATCTCTACGACGGCAACGAAGCTTCCGCCGATCCCGGCGCCAGCGTGGTGCTGACCATCGACGAAACCATCCAGTACATCGCCGAAAAAGAACTCGACGCAGTGATCAAGGAATCGCACGCGCACAGCGGAGTGATCGTGATTCAGGATCCGTCGAATGGCGCGCTGCTGGCCGTAGCCAACTGGCCCACTTTCGATCCCAACGATCCCGGAAAATTTCCCGCGGAAGTGCGCCAGGATCAGGCCGTCGCCTCCGCCTACGAGCCGGGTTCGACTTTTAAAACCATCACCATGGCCGGAGCCATCGAGAACGGCCTGACCAATCCTGCGGAGAAGATCGATTGCCAAATGGGTTCAATCGTCGTCGCCGGCCGACTGATTCACGACCACATGCCGTTCGGCCTCTTGAGCGTGAACGACGTCCTGGTTGAATCGAGCGACGTCGGCACCATCAAGATCGCGTTGCGCATGGGCGATTCCCTTTTTTACGATGTGATTCGCGACTTCGGCATCGGCGAGCCGACCGGCATCGAACTGCCCGGCGAAAATCGCGGCAAAATTCGCAGCGTCGCCAATTGGACGCCCAGCTCAATCGGCTCAGTGGCGATCGGGCAGGAAGTTAGCGTTACTCCGGTGCAGATTGTTTCGGCGATTTCGGCCATCGCCAATGGCGGGACGCTTTACCGTTCGCACGTGGTGCAGGAGATTCGCGGTAATTCGGCGCTGCCTTTGCCGGTGCGTCCGCAGCCGAGCCAGGCTACCGACGCGAAAACCGCCGCTACGCTGCGCGAAATGATGCAGAACGTGGTTCTCGAAGGCACCGGCAGGCCGGCGCGGCTCGATGGCTACACCGCCGCCGGAAAATCCGGCACCGCGCAAAAAATCGATCCGAATACCGGGCGCTATTCGCCTACGCAGTACATCGCCTCCTTCGTTGGATTTGCGCCGGTGAATGAGCCGGCCGTCACCATTCTCGTCGTTCTCGATTCTCCCGTGGGCCAGCACATGGGTGGAAATCTTGGCGGCCCGGTTTTCAAACGCATCGCCGAGCAGGTGCTCGCCTATCTCGACGTGCCGCACGACGTGCCGGTGAATTCCGATTCCGAATTTGCGCACAATAAAATGCAGAAGCCGGATGCTGCCGCGGAAGCCGCGCAACAGGCGGCGCTGCGCGCCAAAGAGCGCGACGACGCCCAACAGCAAGCTCAGTTTCAAAATGCTGCATCGAAGACCGCGGCCGAACATCCGGCCGGCTCCAGTGCTGACGGCCAGCCCCAGACCATCGCCTTCAGCGGAGAAGATTCGGTCAGCGTGCCGGATCTCACCGGCCAGACCGTGCGGCGCGTCACCGAAACCTGCTCGCGCCTGGGCTTGGTTCCGAACCTGATTGGCCAGGGAATTGCCATTGAACAATCGCCGGAGCCGGGAACGGCCGCCGAGCGCGGCAGCCTCGTCACCGTGCGCTTTGGAAAACTTTCAGCCGATGCGAATGCCGCGCCGAATGCCAGCGCCCTGCACAAGCCGGCGAAAACGGCGGCGCCGGTGTCAACCGCAGCAGGAAATGTGAATTGAAAACCGATGTGGAAAGCGAGCCAAACGTGCAATCAGCAACCCGACGAAAAAAAGTGCAGGTGCGCATCGAAATGGAATTGGCCGAAGTTCTTGCCGGAATCGAACACCTCCGCCTGAGCGGAAATGCGCGGGCGCGCATCACAGCGGTCGCTTGCGACAGCCGCAAAGTCGTGCCCGGCACGCTTTTCTTCGCGCTTCCCGGCGCGAAAAACGATGGCAACGAATTTGTCGCCGAGGCATTGGTGCGTGGCGCAGTGGCGATTGCCAGCGCGCTGCCGCCGCCCGCCGATCTGGCGCAGCGGGTAGAAAAAGGAATTGCCTGGGTCGAATATCAGCCCGGCGCCGGCCGCAAAGCCATGGCTCTGGCCGCCGCGAATTTCTACGGCCGTCCGGCTGCGGCGCTGAAGCTCGTGGGCGTCACCGGGACCAACGGCAAAACCACCATCACTTATATTGTCGACTCCATTTTGAGCGCGGGCGGATTCACTACCGGACGCATCGGCACCACCGGCTACGACACCCCCCAAGGTTTTCGCGTCGCGACGAACACCACGCCCGAATCGATCGACTTGCAGCAAATGTTCGCCGAAGTGCGCGCCGCCGGCGGCACGCACGCCACGCTCGAAGTCAGTTCCCACGCGCTCGCGATGGACCGCACCTGGGGCTGCCATTTCGATGTCGCGATTTTCACCAACCTCACCCGCGACCACCTCAACTTCCACAAAACTTTCGAGGAATATTTCGCCGCGAAGCAAGTTCTCTTCACCGGCACGGGCGCGGGAGTGCCGCGCGTCGCCGTGGTGAATATCGATGATCTTTACGGTCCGCGTTTGGCCGGTCTCGCCGAACGTACCTTGACCTACGGCCTCAACAGTCCGGCCGATCTCACCGCGAAAAAATTCGCGCTCAGTTTCGACGGCCTGGAATTTACGGCGCAGACGCCCGCTGGTCCCATCGAAGTCCGCTCGTCGCTGGTCGGGCGCATCAATGTTTACAACATTCTCGCCGCCATCGGCGCCGCGCTCGCGCTCGAAATTCCCGTGGCCCAGATCGAAGCCGGCATTCGCAATCTCGAACTCGTTCCAGGACGCTTCCAGCGCATCGACGAAGGCCAGCCGTTTCTGGTGGTTGTCGATTACGCGCACGCCGACGATGCCATGCGTAACCTGATCATCACCGCGCGCGAGCTGAATCCCTCAGGACGCATCATCACGCTCTTCGGCGCAGGCGGCGAACGCGACCGCTCCACGCGCCCGCCGATGGGCGAAGCCGCCGGCTCGCTGAGCGATCTGGTCATCCTGACCAGCGACAATCCACGCAGCGAAGATCCGCTGCGCATCATCAACGACGTGGTCGTCGGTCTGCAAAAAGTGAACGGCAATTATTTGATCGAGCCGGACCGCGACATCGCGCTGGCCATGGCTATCGACGAAGCCAAGCCCGGCGACATCGTGCTGCTGGCCGGAAAAGGCCACGAAAATTATCAGATCCTGCGCGACCGCACTTTCGAATTTGACGATCGCGAAAAAGCGCGCGCCATTTTGCGCCGCCGGGGATACGTGAAGAAAAAAGTTTCTTAAGCCAAGCACCAAAGTTTCGGCACCAAGATTGCAATTGCATCAGAGTGGTTGTTCAGCACGGACGATAGTCGCCTGCAAAATCGCAGGCCAGGATCGAACGCTGAGCCGATCGGAGACGCAATGCGGTGGACCGCCAGTCAAATCGCCACAGCTCTGGGTGTCGCGCTGCCCGCAGCGCTGGCCCCGGGAACCGACTTGGCCGGCGTTTCGATCGATTCGCGAACCGTCGAACCCGCTGAACTGTTTGTGGCCATACACGGTCCGCGTCACGACGGACACGATCATCTGGCTGCGGCCTTCGCTCGCGGAGCCGCTGCCGCCGTGGTCGCGCGCGCGAAATTTGCCGGCTTGCGCGGAAGACGTTCAGCGCCGCGCGTTTGCCGTCGACGATACCCTGGCCGCTTTGCATCGTCTCGCCGCGCGCGCGTGCGAAATCTGGCGCGCCGCTGAACCCGGCCGCCGCATCGGCGCCGTGGCCGGCTCCGTGGGCAAAACCACGACCAAGGAAATTCTCGCCGCGCTGGTTGGCGCGCGGTTGCGCGTTTTGAAAACGCAGGGAAATTTGAATAACGAATACGGTTTGCCGCTGACGCTGCTGAAAGTCGACGACGATCATCAGGCCATCGTGCTGGAGATGGGCATGTCCCATCGCGGCGAACTCGCGCGTCTGGCCCAGATCGCGCGGCCCGATGTCGGCGTCATCACCCGCATCGCGGTCGAGCATCTAGAATTTTTTTCTTCGATTGAGGAGATTGCGCTGGCCGAACGCGAGCTGATTGAAAATTTGCCGTGGCCTCACGCTACTGCGGTGCTGAATGCCGACGACGAGCGCGTCGCGCAATTTGCCGAGGTCGCGCACGGCCCGGTGTATCTGGTTTTCGACTGCCGCGCAGCACGGCGAAAGCGGCGAACGTGCGCGCCGCATTCCGCGCCGAAAATATCGAAGACCGCGGCATGGATGGCTCCGCCTTCGATTTTGTCTCACCGTCTGGACGTGCGCGGCTCGAGCTGCCACTGATCGGCCGTCACAACGTCATGAACGCCGTCGCGGCGCTTGCCGCGGCCAGCGTCTGGGGCATCGACGCCTCCGACGCCCAAAAAGTTTTTCCCGCGCTGGTTCCCGCCGACAAGCGCGGCGAAGTCGTCCGCTTCGCGGCCGGCTTCACGGTCATCAACGATACATACAACTCCAGCCCCACTGCGCTGACCGCGCTGGCCGAGCTGCTGGCCAATACGCCCGGCTACCGCCGCAAAATTCTCGCCGCCGGCGAAATGCGCGAACTCGGCGCGTCGTCCGGCGAACTTCATCGCGAATGTGGCGCTTCGATCGCGGCCCACAAAAAAATCGACTGGATCGCCGGAGTCACGGGAGACGCGACCGAATTCGTCAACGCCGCCACCGAAAATGGCCACGCGCGCGAACGTACTGCGTTTTTCGATGATTCAGCGAAAGCCGGCGCATTCTTCGCCGACTTTATCCGCCCCGGCGACCTGCTACTGCTGAAAGGCTCCCGCGGCGTGAAAATGGAAAAAATTCTGGAAGCCATCGAAGCCCGCTACCCGCGTGCCGGCGCGCGAACGCCCGAACCGGCGCACTCCAAAGGCTCCCGCTGATGCTCTACTATCTTTTCTTCTTCCTGCTGCGGCCGCACTTCAGCCCGCTCAACGTTTTTCGTTACATCACGGTCCGTACCGCGGTCGCCAGCCTTTCCGCGCTGCTGCTTTCGTTGCTGATGGGTCCGTGGATGATCGAGCGCCTGCGCGCCATGCAGATCAAGCAATACATCCGCGAAGAAGGTCCCAAAGCGCACCAGAAAAAAGCCGGAACGCCGACCATGGGCGGCGTGCTGATTGTCGCCGCCATCATTATTCCTACGTTGCTCTGGGCCGACCTGCGCAATCCTTACGTTCTGCTCGCCATCGGTGCGACGCTGGCCTTCGGCACCATCGGTTTCGTCGACGATTACAACAAAGTGGTTCGCAAGCGCAGCATGGGTTTAACGCCGCGCGCGAAATTCGGCTATCAAGTTTTGACCTGCGTGGTGGTCGGCGTCGTCCTGCTCAGCCTCCAGGAACATGGCGCGTATTCCACTCAGCTCAGCGTTCCGTTTTTCAAACGCCTGCATCCCAATCTCGTTCTGACCTCGATCTACAGCCACAATTACATCTGGCCGCTGGCGTTCGTGCCGCTGCTGCTGTTTCTCGTGCTGGTGATCGTCGGCTGCTCGAACGCCGTGAATCTTACCGACGGTCTCGACGGACTGGCCATCGGCTGCGTCCTGGTTTCTTCCACCGCGCTCACTGTGCTCACTTATTTGTCCAGCAACGCGCGCTTCGCCGATTATCTCGACATCCAGAGAATTCCTGATGCCGGCGAGTTGGTTATATTCTGTGGCTCGCTGGTCGGCGCCTCGCTCGGTTTTCTTTGGTACAACGCGCATCCGGCCGAAATGTTTATGGGCGACGTCGGCTCGCTGGCGCTTGGCGGCGCCATCGGCGTGGTCGCGGTGATCATCAAACAGGAAATTTTGCTGCTCTCCATCGGCGGAGTTTTCGTCATGGAAGCGCTTTCGGTCATCATTCAGGTCGGGTCGTTCAAGCTACCGGCAAGCGCGTCTTTCGCATGGCTCCGCTCCATCACCATTTCGAATTGATGGGCTGGAGCGAATCGAAAATCATCGTGCGATTCTGGATTGTCGCGCTGGTCTTCGCGCTGTTTTCCCTGACCACGCTAAAATTACGATGAAGTTGAACGCGAAAATATTTAGGGGAGTGAAAACGAAGTGAGGCCAGGTTTCGATCTTGTCGGCAAACGCGTCCTGGTGGTGGGGCTCGCGACGACCGGAAGGGTGACCGCATTGTTCAGCGCAGCCTATGGAGCGGTGGTCACCGCGACCGACGAGCGCAGCGAAGCGGAACTTTCCGCGACGGCCGCCGAACTGCGCGCCGCTGGAGTCACGCTCGAACTCGGCAGCTTCAACCCGCAGACTTTTTTGGAGCAGGATCTGATCGTGGTCAGCCCGGGTGTACCGGCGAAAATCGAGCCGCTCGAAAGCGCGCGCGCCAAAGGCATCGCGGTCTGGAGCGAGATCGAGCTGGCTTGGCGTTTTCTGCGCGGGAAACTGGTGGCCATCACCGGGTCGAACGGAAAAACCACCACCACTTCGCTGGTCGCGCACATTTTGAAAACTTCGAACGTTCCCACGCTGGTTGGCGGCAATATCGGCACGCCGCTGCTCGCGCTGGTCGAAACTTCGGTCGATGCTTCGGTGACCGTCGCCGAAGTCAGCAGCTTTCAACTGGAAACCATCGAGCAGTTTCGTCCCGAGATCGGCGTGCTGCTGAATCTCACGCCGGACCATCTCGACCGCCACCTGACTTTCGACGAATACGCGGGCGCCAAAATGCGCATGTTCGAAAATCAGCGGGAACGCGACGTCGCGTTGCTCAATGCCGACGATCCGGAAGTGACCCGGCGCATGCCCGCTAAGCCCAAGATTTTCTGGTTCAGCCGCCAAAAACGCGTGGCTAAAGGCGCTTTCCTGCGCGACGACCAGATTATTTTTCGCAACGAAGGCTCGGAAGTCGAACTCGCACGCCTCGCCGATTCGCAGCTGCGCGGCCAGCACAATGTCGAAAATGTTTTGGCGGCTTGCGCGGCGGCGTATCTGGCCGGAGCCTTTCCCGACGCCATCGCCGCCGGAGTGAAGAGTTTTCGCGGCGTCGAACACCGCCTCGAATTCGTCGCCGAAGTCGCTGGCGTCGCCTATTACAACGATTCCAAGGCCACCAACGTCGACGCCGCGATGAAAGCGGTCGAAGCGTTTCCTGGCCCGCTCGTCGTGATTCTCGGCGGACGCGATAAAGGCGCGCCGTACACTCCGCTGGCTAGCGTGCTCCGCGAACGCGCGCGCCTGACGCTGCTGATCGGCGAAGCCGCGGAAAAAATCGCGACCGATCTCGGTGATGCGGTTCCGTTTGAAAATGCCGGAACTCTGCACCAGGCTCTCGACATCGCCGCGCACCATGTGCAGCCCGGAGATACGGTGCTGCTTGCTCCGGCTTGTTCCAGCTTCGATCAGTTCGAAAATTACCAGCATCGCGGCCGCGTGTTCAAGGAACTTGTCGCTCGGCTCGCTGCTAATAGTGCGAGCGCGGACTCGAACGAAATGTCCGCACCGGCGGAAAAAGGATAAGAATGCCGCGCAGCCTGCAACCCGATAGACAGCTCTTCGGCGTGACTCTGGCGCTTTGCCTCATCGGCGCGGTGATGGTCTTCAGCGCTTCGGCCATGACCGCTCAGGATAAATTCGGTTCCAGCTACATTTTTCTGCTGCGCCAGGTGGTTTACATCATTCTCGGCATTGCCGGAATGTTTGCCATGATGAATTTCGATTACCGCCAGCTGCGCCAGCCGCGCATCGTCTTTACCGGTCTCGCGCTTTCGTTGGTCATGCTCGTTTCCGTTTTCTTTCTGGATCGATCGCACGCCACCCATCGCTGGTTCCGCCTGGGGCCGTTCAGTTGCCAGCCTTCGGAACTCGCTAAGTTTGCGCTGATCATTTTTCTGGCCTGGTTTCTGGAATCGCGCCGCGCTCCGGGAAAAATTGGCATCAACGATTTGTGGGGCACCATCGCTCCGGCGTTTGGCACCGTGTTGGTTCTGGCCGCGCTGGTGGTGAAAGAGCCGGACATGGGCACCGCCTTCATGATCGTGGTCATCGGCTTCGTCATGCTCTACGTCGCCGGACTTTCTTACAAATATATTGGCGCGGCGCTGCTTGCCGCAATTCCGACAATTTATCTGCTCATCGTTCGCGTGCCGTATCGCGCCGCCCGCTTTGAAGCGTTTCTGCATCCGGACCGCGACCCGCAAGGCGCGGGCTTCCAGCTTTTGCAATCGCTGATCGCCGTCGGCTCCGGCGGCCTCAGCGGCGTCGGCCTGATGGAAAGCCGCCAGAAACTTTTCTATCTGCCCGAGGCGCACACCGATTTTATTTACGCCGTCATCTGCGAAGAGTTTGGCTTCATCGGGGCGGTCATCGTGCTCGCGCTGTTTGCGGTTTACGGCTGGCGCGGCTTTGTCGCCGCGATGCAGGCTCCCGACGATTTCGGCCGATATCTGGCCATGGGCATCACCACGATGGTCGTCGGCCAGGCGCATGATCAATCTCAGCGTGGTGATCGGCATGATGCCGACCAAAGGAATTCCGCTGCCGTTCATCAGCTATGGCGGCTCGAGTTTATTCGTCATGCTGCTGGCCACCGGCGTGCTTCTGAATATCAGCCAGCACGCGGACGAAGCGTAAGTGAGCGCCAATCCAGGCGCCGCGGAAAAGGCTGCTCATCGCCGGAGGCGGCACGGCGGCCATGTTTTCCCGGCCCTGGCCGTCGCGCGCGAATGGCTCAGTCGTGAGCCCGAAGGAGTGCGTAGCGTCGTGATCGTCGGAACCGAACGCGGAATGGAAGCGCGACTGGTGCCGCAGGCCGGGCTGCCGCTCGAAACCATTCGCGTGGCCGGATTGAAAGGCATGGGCGGCGTGAAACTGCTCAAAAACGCCGCACTCGTTCCCGCCGGTCTCTGGGATTCGGCAAAAATTATTCGCCGCCACAAATTCGGCGCAGCTTTCGGCGTCGGCGGCTACGCCGCCGGCCCGATGATGCTGGTCGCGCGCCTGCACGGCATCCCGTCCGTGATTTTCGAACCCAACGTCGAGCCCGGTTTCACCAATCGCGTGCTGGCCGGCATTTCCACGCGCGTCGCCTGCGGGTTTGAAGAAACGGCCCGGCGCTTCGGCCCGAAAGCCGTCGTCACCGGCATTCCGGTGCGCCAGGAATTTTTCGCCGCGCCGCACCACGCCGAACATCGCGAGCCGTTTCGCATCCTGATCACCGGCGGCAGCCAGGGCGCTTGCCTATCAATCGCGCCGTCATCGACTCGCTCGATCTCTTACTGCCCGCAAAAAAACCGCCTTTTCATCGTGCACCAGACCGGCGAACGCGACTATAATGCAGTTCGCGTGGCGTACGCGCGCCGCGAATTTCGAGCGGAGGTCGTCCCCTTTATCGAGAATATGGCGGAGCGCTTTGCCCAGGCCGACTTGATCGTCTGCCGCTCGGGCGCGATCACCGTGGCTGAAATTGCCGCCGCCGGACGCGCCGCCATCTTTATTCCCTTCGGCGCCGCCACCGACGCCATCAGACTGCGCAACGCCGAGGCGATGCAGAACGCCGGCGCCGCGCGGTTGCTGCCTCAAACCGAACTGACGCCGAACGCCTGACCCGCGAAATTTTTTCCCTGCTGGACCAGCCCGAAAAAATTGCCGAAATGGAAACTCTGCGCCCGAAAACTGGCGCGCCCGACCGCCGTGGCCGATATCGTGGATATCGTGGAATCACTGACCGAAGGAATGGCGCGCGCATGATGGTCACCTTCCGCAATTTCCAGCGCATTCATCTGGTCGGCATCGGCGGCATCGGCATGAGCGGCATCGCCGAAGTTCTGCTGACCAGCGGCTACGCCGTCTCCGGCTCGGACCAGAAACTTTCGCCGGTCACCGAACGCCTGCGCAAACTCGGCGCTGCGATTTTCGAAGGCCACGCGCCGCACATGTCGCTGGCGCGCACGTCGTCGTCATTTCCTCGGCTGTCAAACCCGACAACCTCGAACTGCTCGAAGCGCATCGCCTGAAAATTCCGGTCATCCCGCGCGCCGAAATGCTCGCCGAACTGATGCGCCTGAAATACGGCATCGCCGTCGCCGGCGCCCACGGCAAAACCACCACCACTTCGATGGTCGCCGCGGTTTTGGACGCTGCGGGCCTCGATCCCACTTTCGTCGTCGGCGGCCGCGTCAATCACGCGGGCTCGAACGCCGGCGTCGGCAACAGCGAATACATGGTGGTCGAAGCCGACGAGAGCGACCGCTCTTTCTTGCTTCTCGCGCCGGTCGTCGCCGTGGTCACCACCATCGACCGCGAACATCTCGACCAGTACCCCTCGCTCGAGGAAATTCAGGAAATCTTCCTGCAATTCGTCAATCGCGTTCCGTTCTACGGCGCGGCCGTGCTCTGCCTCGACGAGCCCAACGTGCAGGCCATCCTCCCGCGCGTCAAGCGCCCGGTCATCACCTACGGCACTTCCAGCCAGGCCGACCTGGTCATCGCCGACGTGAAACTCGACGGCCTCGCCAGCGAATTCCGCCTGAAATATCACGGCGAAGACCTCGGCATTTTCCGTCTGCCGTCGCCGCCGGGAATTCACAACGTGCGCAACGCCGCCGCTGCTGCCGCCGTCGCGCTATCTCTTAACGTTCCCGCCGACCTGATCCGCGCCGGCCTCGCGAAATTTTCCGGCGTCGGCCGCCGCTTCGAAATCAAAGGCGTCGTCAACGGCGTCACGCTGATCGACGATTACGGCCATCATCCCGCCGAAATTCGCGCCACGCTCGAAGCCGCGCGCGGCTGCGGCTACCACCGCCTGCTGGTTCTCTTTCAGCCGCATCGCTATTCGCGCACCCAGCATCTCTGGGACGATTTTCGCCGCTCGTTCAATCAAGCCGACATTCTGGTCATCACCGAAATTTACGCCGCCGGCGAGCCGCCCATCGACGGCGTCACCGGCGAAGACCTGGCGCAAGCCATCAGCAGCGCCGGGCACAAGAACGTGGTCTTCAAAAGCACCATGCAGGCCGGGATCGATTACATCCTGCGCGAAGCGCAACCCGGCGACGCCGTGCTGGCCATTGGCGCCGGCAGCATCGGCCGCGTCCTCGATCAGTTAGCCATGCTGCTCGGCTCAAGAATTTCTACTCTGGAGTCTGAATTTCATGCGGATTAGCGACCGGCCCATCGCCGCCAAGCTCGCCGAACTCGGCGTCGAATTGTCTCCGGGCGTTTCGCTGACCGAAAAAACGTCGCTCGGCATCGGCGGCACCACCGACCTGCTGGTTCTGCGCAAATTCGAAACCATTCCTGAAATCATGCGCCTGCTCGCCGCCGACGGCATTCCACATTATTTTCTCGGCGGCGGCACCAACGTCTTGGTCGGCGACGGCGAACTGTCCTGGGTCGTGCTGCATCTGCCCACCTCGAAACCCGGCATGAGCGTCGAAGGCAAATCGGCCACTGTGGACGCCGCCGCCGACCTCGGCGGCATGGTCACTTTCTGCGCCAAGCACGATCTGGGCGGCATGGAAGGCCTGATCGGCGTTCCGGGCAGCGTGGGCGGCGCCTTGCGCATGAACGCCGGAGCCTACGGCACGCAAATCGGCCCGTTCGTCAAGGAAGTTCAGCTCTATCGCGCCGCGACCGGCCAAATCGAAATTCTGCGCGGCAATGACATTCGTTTCGAATATCGTCACACTTCTTTCGCGCCCGACGATATAATGTTGCGCGTGAAACTGGAATTGCCGTCCAAACCGTTCAAGGAAATTCTGGCCGGCATCAAAGTCTGCAACGAGAAACGCCGCTCCAGCCAGCCGCTGAATCAGAAAAGCGCCGGCTGCATTTTCAAAAATCCGCCGGGCCGCTCGGCCGGCCGCATGATCGACGAGCTGGGCCTGAAAGGCCATCACGTCGGCGACGCCACGGTCAGCGACCGCCACGCGAATTTTTTCGTCAACGCCGGCACGGCCAGCTGCGCGGACATGCTGGCGCTGATTGACGATGTGCGCGAAAGAGTGCACGCTGCCCATGGCATCGAACTCGAGACCGAAGTCATCATCTGGAAAAATTGAATGAAGACGATGGAAGCGGAAGCCTATCCCCAGGAAATTCTGGCCGACGAAGAGCCGAAATATCTTCGCCGCCAGAAGCCGCTCGAAATCAAGCGGCGCAAATTCGGCAAGAAAGCCTGGAAGGGCTATGCCCGCGTGTCACTCTGGGCCGGCTTCGGCGCCGTTGCCGCCGGAGCCTGCTACATGGTCAGCCATTTTCTGTTGGCTTCGCCGGCCATGGCCTTGGTGCACAAAGATCAGATCCGCGTTTCGGCCACGCACTACGTCTCCCCCGAAAGCGTGCAGAAAATTTTCGTCGTCGACCGCAATCACAGCGTGTTGCGCATTCCGCTCGATGAACGCCGCCGCCAGGTCGAATCGCTCCCCTGGGTCGAACAGGCCGCCGTCGCGCCGCGCGCTGCCCAACACGTCGAAGTCGACATCACCGAACGCGCGCCCATCGCTTTTCTGCGCGAAGGCGATCAGCTGGAACTGATCGACGTGCACGGCGTGATTCTGCCGCGCCCGCTGAAAGCCGATTTCCATTTTCCGGTGGTGACCGGAATGGACGCCGCCATGCCGCTCGAAGATCGCGAGCAGCGCATGAAACTGTTCGCCGCATTTACCATCGCCGCCGAACAGGCCCGCAGCGGCGCGATGGATCAGGTCAGTGAAGTCGATCTCACCGAAGCGAAAGATCTGCGCGCCACGATTTCCGGCCTGCAGGGAGCTAGCCCACTCAACGGCCCAGCCAGCGGCTATTCGGCCGACGCCGACCAGTGGCCCGGCGGCGATTCGCCGATCCTGGTTCATTTCGGCGACAGCGATTTCGAAAACAAGTTCTACACGGTGCTGAACGACATCGGCCAGTGGCGCGCCAAAGCCGGGCGCGTCGAATCCGTCGACTTGCGCTTCGCAGGGGAAGCGGTCGTCAATCCCGACCGCACCTTGCTGGCGCAAAGCGCAGCCCGGCGGAATCGCGCCGTGCCCGTCGCTGCTGCACCGAAGCCGGTGCATTCCGCGTCCACAAAAAAATCCGCGCGGCACGCGCGCTAAGTTCCTTGGTTAGCTGAAGAATTTGATTTGTTGTTGCGTCAAAACGAGAATCGAGCAGTAAGGAGTCCGCAATTTGACGAAGAAAGAACGCCACATCGTGGCCCTCGATATCGGCAGCGCCAAGACCTGCGCGCTGATCGGCGAACTCGACGAACTGGGCGGCGTGCGTTTCGCGGCCCTGGGCGCCGCCGAATCCAAAGGCTGGCGCAAAGGCCAGATCGTGAATCTCGATCTCGCGGTCAGTTCCATTCGCCGCGCCGTCGAAGAAGCCGAAACCATCGTCGGCGTGCCCATCGAATCCGCGCTGGTCGGAGTCGCCGGAGTCCACGTCCGCGGCGTGAATAGCCGCGGCGGCATCACCGTCGGCGCGCGGCCCCGCGACATTCAGCGCGACGACGTTCGCCGCGCCATCGAAACCGCCCGCGGCGTCAGCTTCCCGAAGATCGCGAAGTGCTGCACGTCCTGCCCCAGGAATTTTTTCTCGACGCGCAGGACAACATCCGCGACGCCATCGGTATGGTCGGCCAGCGCCTCGAAGCCAACGTGCACATCGTCACCGCTTCCGGCACCGCCACGCAAAATATCGTCACCGCCGTGAATCGCGCCGGCGTTCGTGTGGACGACACCGTGCTCGAACCGCTCGCTTCCGCCGAAGCCTGCCTCACCCAAGACGAACGCGAACTCGGCGCCTGCCTGCTCGATATCGGCGGCGGCACCACCGAACTCATCGCCTTTGCCGGCGGCGTCGCGCGCCACACTGCGGCCATTCCGGTCGGCGGCGACCATTTCACCAACGATCTTGCCGTCGGCCTGCGCACGCCCATCGACGAAGCCGAAAAAATCAAACGCCGGCACGCCTGCGCCTATCCGTCCGCTGCTGAAAGATGATGCCGCCATCGAAATCGCCAGCGTCGGCGACCGTCCGCCGCGCACCGTTTTCTCCCGCATGCTCGCCGATATCGTCGAGCCGCGCGCCCATGAACTCCTGATGCTGGTCCGCGACGAGCTCCGCCGCGGCGGCGTCGAATCCGCGATTCCCGCCGGCCTGGTTTTCACCGGTGGCGGCGCGCATCTCTCCGGCCTCTGCGAACTGGCCGAAAATATTTTCAATCTTCCGGTGCGCGTGGCCGTTCCGCGCGGCATTTCCGGAATGAGCGATGAAGTCTCCCAGCCCGAATATGCCACAGCCGTCGGGCTTGTGCTGTACGGTGCGCGCACGCGGCGCACTGGCGGCGCGCGTCCTAACGGCTGGGTCGGTAAGTTGAAAAGCATGTTTGCGGGCGCAACTTAATCGGCGGCGGGGCGCTGCTGAAAGAATTGCACTCATAACCTGATGGCGCATTAGCAATGGCGAAGTCGAACAAAATCTTGTATCAAGAGGTTGCAAGGGGAGGCAGCATGGCGCACAAAGAATCTGGAATGCGCGTTTCGTTCGCGGAAGAAGCGCAGAACGGCGCGAAAATTAAAGTCATCGGCGTGGGCGGCGGCGGTTCCAACGCGGTCAACCGCATGATCCGCGCGAAAGTCGAAGGCGTCGAATTCATCGCCGCCAATACCGATTTGCAGGCGCTGAAACTTTCGCAGGCGCCGGTCAAATTTCAGCTCGGCAGCAAACTCACCAAAGGACTCGGCGCCGGCGCCAATCCCGAAGTCGGCCGCAAAGCCGCGCTCGAAGACACCGAAAAAATTCTCGAAGCGCTCGACGGCGCGGACATGGTTTTCGTCACCGCCGGTCTCGGCGGCGGCACCGGCAGCGGAGCCGCTCCGGTCGTCGCCAATCTCGCCAGCGAACTCGGCGCGCTCACCGTCGCCGTCGCCACCAAGCCGTTTCGCCTTCGAAGGCAAACGCCGCATGGAGCAGGCCGAGCACGCGCTCGCCGAACTCATCGGCTGCGTCGACACCGTCATCGTCATCCCCAACGAACGCCTGATGGATTGCGTCGAGCACGGCACCAGCTTCTTCGAAGCGTTCCGCATCGCCGACGATATTCTGCGCCAGGCGGTGCAGGGCATTTCGGACATCATCACCATTCCCGGCATCATCAATCGCGACTTCGCCGACGTGAAAACCATCATGTCCGGCCAGGGTTACGCGGTCATGGGCACCGCCGTCGCTTCCGGCTCCAACCGCGCCACCGATGCCGCCAATCGCGCCATCAATAGCCCGCTGCTCGAAGACAATTGCATCAACGGCGCGCAGGGCATCCTGATCAACATCACCGGCTCATCCAGCCTCAGCCTGCAGGAAGTTCACGAAGCGTCTTCCATCATCCAGAAAGCCGCGCACGAAAATGCCAACATCATTTTCGGCGCGGTGATGGACGATTCGATGAAGGAATCGGTGAAGATCACCGTCATCGCCGCCGGCTTCCGCGACGTGGCCGGCCGAAAGCCGGCGCAGCGCCCTTCCTATCTGCCCAAGACTTGGAAAGCCACCCGCGATCCAGAGCCGGCGCAGGAACCGATCATCAATCAGCAGGTGAACCAGCAGGTTACTCCGCAGCGCCCGCCCAACGTAGTGCAGCAGGTCGCGCGCAACGTCAGTGAAGTGGTCCAGCAAGTCACCCGCAACGTAGTCGAGAAAAATAACGACGTCCCGGCCGACGATCTCGACGTGCCGACGTTCCTCCGCCGCCAGGCCCAAAAGGCCTAGCCCACGCGTCAAAATTTCACAGAAGGGCGGGACTAAAATCCCGCCCTTTTCTTTTCCTTGTACAATCTCCCCGTTGTATCCGGCTCTCGCGTTCATCTCTCGTTGCTGGCATTTCAGTGACTGCGTTCAATGAGCCTTACACGATATTTCAGAAAATTCATGCCGTTGCGTTGGCAGAGGACTGGCGGGGAAGACCCGACATCGATGGTTCTACTTCTCCGCCAGCCGCATTTCTTCACCGCGGCAGAATTGCGCGTTGCCGCTGAGAAAGCCTGGCGCACATCCTTCGCCGGCGAGTCGCCGAATTCGATGCATTATGTGGTCCAACCCAAGGGGCTGACGTTGTTGAAAGCTGGCCCACACCTGTTTTCGTTTCCTCACCACGCCGAACCCTATTTCGGATGGGCGGAAAAGCAAACTGTCGACGGCCTCCCGAACGAAGCTCAACGCGTCGCGTGGAAACAGCACAGCGCATGGGTTGCGGTCGACTACATGAACAAGAGAGTGTCTATGGAGCTGGCGTATTGCGTGTTGGCGCGACTGGTGGCTGAACTGGTCGATGAGAACTGCACTGCAGTTTATATTCCACGTGAACTGAGCTTGACGCCGAATGATTCATCCTTGCAGCCGAAGTTGCTAAAGCTCAGTTCAGCTTGCGATCCCGGCATTTCTCCAAAAGCCGCTGTGTAGGGGACAGAGAGAGCCAGGTCGGTTTGAAATAGTTCCTCTAAGGGCTATTCTTCGCAGGGATGAAATCAAACGTAGGAAAGAGCCCGGGCTTTCTCACCACGATTGCCGCTGTCTGGAGCGGCGCGGTATTCCTGATTGTCCTAGGCGCGCTTTTTCCGCGTCGCGCCGATTCTCGGCGTCATCGGCACGTTGCTGGAGTCGTTCTTCTCGGTGCATCTTCTGCTTGCAGCGCTGATCGCGCTGGGCTTGGCGCTATTGGCTCGTTGCCGCGCGCCGAGCCGGGCCGCAAATGTCGCCATCATCGTAAGCCTGCTTGCGACGCTCGGTTCGATCGCTCCGCTCGTCGCGCTTGTGCGTACCGCATCGCAAAATCACGCGGCGATTTCCTGGAGCGAGCATCTTCGCCTAGTCGCGCCTTTCGCTGCGCCGCCACGCGACCAAACCATTCTCTACGCCACCGTCGATGGCAAAGATCTGTACGCCGATGTTTACCTCCCGGCCGCGCCGCCGGCGGCCACCAGCGCGAACGAAAAATCTGCGGCAGTCCTGGTCATGCACGGCGGCGGATACATTCACGGCCATCGCAGCATGATGCGAGTCTGGGATCGCTGGTTCACCGCACGCGGCTACACCGTCTTCGATATCGATTACCATCTGGCGCCACCTCCGACCTGGAATCAAGCCGCGCAAGACACCGCCTGCGCGATGGTTTGGATCGCCGCGAATGCTGAAAAGTTTCGCGTGGACCCGGCGCGCATCCTCGTCGCCGGGCAATCGGCGGGCGGAGGCTTCGCGTTGCAACTCGCTTACGGCATCCCCGACGGCACGGTGAAATCCAGTTGCGGCGGCGAGCCTCCGCGGCCCGCGGCAGTATTTTCGCTCTACGGTCCAGACGATTTTATTTTGGGCTGGAATATGCGAACCAGAATCGGCCCGGCCGACGGCAGAAATTTCTCGCGTCTCTATACCGGCGGTTCACCGCAAGAATTTCCGGACCGCTATCGCGCCATCTCCGCCGTTTTCCACGCCCGGCCGGGCCTGCCGCCGATGCTCATCGCCGCGGGCGAGCCCGATCATCTCGTTCCGTACGCCGGCCACGTCGAATTCGTGAACGAACTCAACCAGAACGCCGTCCCCAACGTATTCCTGACCATTCCTTACAGCGATCACGCCTACGACGTCGTTTGGGGCAGCCTCGGCGGCCAGATCACCCGCCACGTCCTCGAAGATTTTCTGCGGAAATATCTCCCAGCCACCGCGCCCATCGCGGCCGCCACGCCCGCCACTAGCCACTAGCGACTTGCCACTGTCTTTCCACCCAAGGGCCTCGCCAGGCAGGCTCGCCACACGAGCAAAAACGCCGGGCCCAGGTCACGCGTCAGCGCGGAGGGTTTCCGCTCTACGTCCGCGAAATCATCGCCGGCACCACGCCCGCAAGCGAAATCCCGGACCCGTTCGAATTTTCGACTCCGCATGGCCCCAGATCCGCCGAAGCCTTCAACACCAGCGCCGTTACATCATCATGCAGCCGCCCGTTTTTTGAAAATGCCCGCGATTCCTCCAGCAAATAATCCAGAGATTCATCCGCCGCCAGGCCCAAAAAGCCTAGCCGCGACAAATATTTCACTAAGGGGCGGCACTAAAATCCCGCCCTTTTTTATTTGGATCATCTGGCGTGCGGTCACTTCATCGAGGGATAGAACACTGGTAGGCCACGCGCGGCAGATTATGCGCAAAGGAAATCACCCACTGCTTGTCGCGTGATTACGAAACTGCTTTCTTGACCCGAACCGTTGCCAAGCCGATCAGCCCGAACCCCAGCAGCATCAGGCTCGATGGCTCCGGAGCCGGCACTCCTCCACCACCTTGCACTGTGACGCTGGCAGCCTCGGTCGTGAAGTCGATGGAATTGAAATTCGAGTCATAAAGCAGCACATTGGCGAAATCGACCGACGTCGTTCCCGGCGCAAGCCCGGTAAAGGTCAGCACTACCAGCGTCCCGTCTCCATTAACGCCGCTGATCGCGCCGATCAAGGTGTTAGCCGTAGCCGCGATGCTCCCGCCCACATTGTCGACGCTGCCAGGAAGGAAGAACGTCGTCCCGCCGCTAGCGAGGAAATCGCCTTCGGCTTCCGAAGTGGCCGAAACCGTGGCGGCGCCGAACACCACGTCAAACTGGTACGCGTACAGGTCGGTGACGCCCGCAATGTCCACGTCCAGCGTGACCGTGCCTGCCGGTGAAATGGTCGAGGACGCCGGCTGTACGCTCAGCGTGGCCCCGTCCGCGAAAGCGCAAGCCGAAAATAAAAGCAGCGCAGCGGCTGCAAAGATCGTTTTGTAATTGGAAAATTTCATCAGTGTTCTCCTGAGTTTGTGGCCGATCGGTCTATTTCAAATCAAATCGCGAATAGTGCCTCGTCCGATCACGGACGAACCGATCACGGACAAGCCGTGCCCGCCAGGATCTGTTTGGAAACCATGGCCAGATCGAGCACGTTGACTATGCCGTCGTGATTGATGTCCGCCGCCGCGTTGTAGCCCGGCTGGCCCGTCCTGGTGTTGAACGCCGCCTTGACCAGGTTGAGGTCGAGGCAGTTCACCACTCCGTCTCCATTCACGTCGCCCACCACGGCCGCCACCGAAATGGAAAGCGGCTGCGACGAACTCGGCGCGTTATTCGAGTCCCCGTTGTAGAACGCGGTTACGCTGTGGGTGCCGACCACCAGCGAATTCAAAACTACCGAGGTTTGGTGTGTGCTTCCCAACATTCCCACCTGAGCGACTTGCCCGTCCGCGACAAAAGTGACCGTCCCGGTCGCAGCCTGCCCGCCATTTCCGGTGACGCTGCCGGTAAAAGTGATTGGCTGGGTGAAATTCGCGTGCGTCGCCGAAGGCAATACGCTGGTCGTGGTCGCCGCCAGCGTGGGGCACCTCGCCGCGCAGAGCGCCAGCAACGCCTGCACATCCGCATTGTCGATTTTCCCGTCGTCATTCAGATCGCGCGCATCTCCCGCGCCAGTGGGTGTGCTGCCCACCATCGATTCCAGCAGAAAGAGATCCTGTGCCGTCACCAATCCGTCGCCATTGAGATCGCCCTTCACGCCCGCGGGACCAACCGTTTGCAGCGTGGCCGTCAGATTTCCGTAAGCCGCGGTGATCGTCGTGTTTCCAGTCCCGACGCTGGTCATCAACCCCGTCGAATCCACCGTGATCTTGGTGGGATCGGCGCTTGAAAACTTGATCCGCGTGGAACCGGTGATGTCCAGGTGTGATCCATCGCTGAACGTCCCCTTGAGGTCGACCCGTTGCTGCTGGCCAACGTATCCAAAGGTAACCAGCGATTGCTGAAAATTAATGGCGGTCGGCGGCGTGGCCGGCTCAATATCCACCACGACGTTAGGAGAAAGCACCGCCATTTCGCTGGCGACCCAGCCGACGGCGAAGATGTTTTGTGGTCCGATCAATCCGGACGGCACCGTCAAATTGAAGGCGTACGGCGGCGAAGTCTTATAACCGGAGACGCCCATGCCCTGCGCGCCCGCAGCGACACCGAGCAGCGATCCGCTGGCCGTGGCCGTCACCTCGATCGTAGCCCCCGGCGCGTACACCGTTCCATTGCCGGGACTGGTGACCGTGACCTGTTGCGCGCTGGCCACCGACACCCAGCCAAAAAAGAAAATCACGGCTCCGAGCATTGCACCACGCGAGCAGAAATGATTTCTTCTCATCGAAGTCCCCTATTGAATGAACACGCTGCTCCGGACCGAGGTGTTCAGCAGACCCAACGCAATGCCAGGATTGGACATCGGGCTGCCGATTCCGGCATCGAGCGAGCCGGGAAGGCTGAAGTTCAAAATCAACGGTATGGGAATCTGGCTGTGCGCCAAGCCGACCGTAGTATCGGCATTCGTGCCCGGGACGAACGGACCCAACTGGCTGACTTCGGAGACGATTAAGTCGTTGGCCCCGCCGTACGGGTCGCCGGACGGCGCATAGTAGGAGTTGAAGGTGAATGCGGGCGGAGCCACCGAGCCGTTCTTGAAAACCGAGTAGCACGGCTCTTCCGGTCCGCTTGCGGTAACGCCAATTCCAAAGACGGCATTGACGATCGTCTCCGCCCCCAAAGCCTGATCCGCCGTCACGTAGCTCGCGATCGCGTGTTTGGGATAACCCGGTGGCACTGGGTTGAAATTCTGCAAAAACGTGCTCCCTGGAGTCAGATCCCGAATTGCGTCGCCTACCAAATTGTGCGTGGCGTACAGAATGAGTTTGCAGGCCAGGGAACTGGAGCCCGCGCCGATGGCCAGCTGGCTGCCTTGGTATGGCGTATCGACGGTGATCAGCTTGTGGATCACGCCGTGCCCGTAGTTATTCGGCGTCCTAAAGTAGGGAAGGCTGGGCATGGTATCGGAAATCAGACCGCCCATGCTGTGCACGATGAAATCGAGCTGCGCGGCGGCGGCCTGGCTGCTGGCCCGGAAGTCGGCCAGTTTGTTGTACGCCTGATTCAGAATGTTCGGCGTATTGAAGAGGACTCCATCCCCGTTGTTTTGCGAAAAGTCTGCCCGGTAGGTAGCCAATCCCGGAAGAGCGTTCGTCAGGAACGGATCGAATTCGTCCCAGGTGGAAGGCTTGCCCCACAATCCATGCACGAAAAAAATCGGTGGCCGCAGAATTGTCAGGGTCGGGGAGCCGATGACCGAACTGCTGGCCGTGTCGTAGGCCAGGATGGTGACCGCCCGTCCGGCCGTTGCGTTATCCAGCGCGTCACGCGCGTAATCAATGGGCGGCGTGTAAACCGCGAATCCTTCATTCGTTCCGTTGATCTTCTGAAATGCGGGCACCACGACCGAGGACGAAGCCAGCACGCCTCCAGCTAAGGTCGACAACGAGCCGTCCTCACCCGTGGCCGGAGCCTGTTTCCCGTTTTCATCCAGCAGCACGATGACCGGCGTCGCGCTGGAACTCGCGCTTATTCGAATTACCACCTCGGCCACCCCGTCGGCCGCTACTGCGATCACTGGACGTCCGCCGCTGACCAGCATTAGCGGATCGGTAGTGATCGTGGAAGTATTGCCCACAAAAAGTGTATCGGCTGGATCCACGACTTGCACCGAACCACTTCCCGTGCCCGATCCTGCGCCGGTAACCGTGATCATCGCCGTGTACGTCCCCGAAGCGACCACGCTGCTGTTGGTGTTGATTGCCAAATATAAGTAGCCGCTGATCGGTGCTATAAAACTACCGCTCTGAGCGATGACGAAGAATCCGTTCGGGAAGTTGGCCGCTGAACCGGCTCCCGCCGTTGCCGAAATTCCCGCCTCCAAGCAGCCGTATGGCGCGCCCCCAGCGTTCTGTGGCAGCGCTCCACTGGAAGGGAATTTAATCTGCCCCGGTCCCGGTGGCCCCAGTGTCGGAGGCTCGTTAGTAAAAAACGCATAGGCCGGAGAATTGGAGTCGGGCGGCATGATGATGTCGCCATGTGGATCGGTAGTGAGAAATCCGCCACCGACGTAACTCATGGTCATCGTGCCCGTGGCGGTAATCGTTACGGTCTGGCCCTTCGCCACCAGCACTCCCGTCGCGCTGACATAGGAGCCACCCGTGGCCATTTTCGGAGGGATCGGCGTCTGGGAGAATGCCGCCGGAGCCGCCAGAGCCAAAAGAACCGAAGCACCAAGCAGAGAATTGCGCAGATGTTTGAACATGTTCGCTTCCTTCGGGACCTGATCCGTCTTCAGTTGCTAAGCCCCTAACGTCCACGCATCATTAATGTTAAGGAATTTAAATACTAGTACGTGCAGACCTCGCGCTCTGCAAATCCGCTTGCGTCCCAACTTTCGCTAGGGATATACTCCGCCGCATTCCCCGATAGCAACAGACACAACCGGACACAACCGGACATTGCTGGACAACGCACCTCGCCAATGGTTGATTCTTCTCAGACCACTCCCAATCGACGGCTTGATTCCTGGAAGGAAATTGCTTCTTTCTTGGGTCGTGACGAAAGGACTGTCCGCCGCTGGGAAAAAAACCAAAACCTTCCGGTTCATAGAATTCCCGGCGGATCAAAAGGCCGGGTGTACGCCTTTGACCACGAACTCCGTGCGTGGCTCAGTGCTTCGCACGATCTAGATTCCGGCGCGTTGCAGGATCACGAACCCGCCGCAACCTCTCGCCGCCGGAATCGGAGCCGCGAGTTTCAGCAAATCCAACGGGTCCGGTCAGCGCCCTCCCGTCGATGCACCCGGTCGGGAAGTGGTTCGCCGCTCTGGCCCTTTGTTTCGCGGTAGCGGCCGCCCTGAATCTCTATCGCAGCGGACAGCGGTTCGCGGTACACGCTTCGCCCTCGGTGAGCGAACCGGGGGTGAACGGAACAACGACCGGCGGAACGCCCGCGCCACCTGCCGCGAACGTTTCAAGCCCGGAAGCGGAAAATCTGTATCTGGAAGGCCGCTATTACTGGAATAAGCGCACCCCGGAGGACTTGAACCGCGCCGTCGACTATTTCACCCAGGCCGTCAATCGCGACCCAAATTATTCGAAAGCCTATGTCGGACTGGCCGATAGCTACAATCTGTTGCGGGAATACAGCGCCATGCCCGCTGGCGAAGCGTATCCCCTGGCGCTCGCTGCTGCCAGCAAAGCCGTCCAGTTGGACGAAAATTCGGCGGAGGCGCACACCTCGCTGGCCTTCGTTACTTTCTTCTGGAGTTGGGATGCGCCGGGCGCGGAACGCGAGTTCAAGCGCGCGCTAGCTCTAAATCCCGGCGACGCCCGGGCTCACCACTGGTACGCCAGTTTTCTTCTGACTTGCCGGCGTTTTCCTGAATCGCTCGCGGAAATCGAAAACGCCCAGCGCCTCGACCCTTCTTCGGTCGCCATTCTCGCCGATAAGGCGCAGATTCTGCAGGTTTCGGGGCGCACCGACCAGGGCCTGGCTTTGCTCAAGCGGATCGAAACGACCGATCCGTCCTTCGCCTCCGCCCATCGCTACCTGTCTGAGATTTACTTTTCCCGCCAGGACTATCCGAACTATCTCGCCGAATTGAAAACCACCGCGCTTCTGCTCCATGACTCTAAAGAACTCGATATCGCGACGGCCGCGGAACGCGGCTTTCAAACCGCCGGCTACAACGGGATGTTGGCCAGCACGCTGGCGGTTCAGCAGAGGCTCAACAGCGAACAAGCCCTCTCCGGTTTCCATCTGGCCGTGACCTACGCCCGCATGCACCGCAAAAAAGACGCGCTTCTCCACCTGACCGGCGCCTACCAGCAACACGACAGTCTGGTCTTGCAGTTGGCCACCGAACCTTCATTCGATGTCCTGCACGATGAACCCGAATACAAATCCCTGGTAGCCCGCATCATTCCCTGCGCCGCCTTCACCCCAATCGCCCGATAACTGTTCCATCCAGACCCGCCGGAGCCTTCAGCACCAGCGCCGTGACGTCATCATGTCGTCGGCCGTTTTCCGAAAACGCGCGCGACTCCTCTAGCAGATAGTCGAGCGATTCGTCCGCCGACCTGCACAGACACGCTTTCCAGATTTCCTCGAGTTTCTCCCAACTCAGGTCTTCTTCTTTCTCGTTTTGCATTTCATGCAAGCCGTCGGTCGCGAACAGTACCGTATCTCCCGGACTCAGCTGCGCGCGGTGCAGTTCGTACGTCGCGTCCGGAAACATTCCCGAAGGCAATCCCCCGGCGCCCAGCAGCCGGCATCCCGAACCGGACACCAGCAAAGGGAGGGGAATTCCGGCGTTAGCGAACTCGAGCCAGCCGGTGGCCGGATCGAACATCGCATACAGCGCTGAGCTGTAACGTCCCGGCACCGGACGCACCCGCAGCCGCTTATTCAGGATCTCAAGCACCGTGTTCGGTTTTTCTCCGGTCTTGTTGATTCCGCGCAGCGTGCCCATCACCAGCGCCGCATACAACGCCGCCGTCACGCCCTTGCCCACCACGTCGCCGACGTACAAACCCACCAGCCCGTTCGGCAGTTGAAAAAAATCCGCGAAATCTCCGCCCACCTCTCCGAGTGGCTTGTAACGAAACGCAACCTCGAACCCCGGGCCGCGCAGCGTCCCGGCCGGCAGCAGCGAATCCTGGATTAGCCGCGCTTCGTCCTTCACCGCTTCGTACATCGGATTGGGCGTGCTGGTTTCCGAAGCGGCCATTCCGCACATGCGCAGAGTGCTCCTCGGCGCGAATAAACTGCACCCAGAGTTCCAATCCGAGATTTGTTTTTTCACCACGGACCATGGGCAGGGAAGCAGTTAGGAATTAACGCAGTACGTCACCCGGCAGATTTTGCCACGCAGTGTTTCAGGTCGAAACGATGTGTTCCGTTTTGGCTGGCGCCAATCCTTATTTCGAACCTCTACCTACGCGCGTGCGCCGCGTCCACCGCTTCGGCTTCTTCCAGCCGGTGCGCGTACAGCGGAAACCTCGCCGCCAGATCTGCCACTTCGCCGCGCACCTGTTTCTCGATGTTTCCGTCAGCCAGATGCGTCAGCACGTTCGCAATCCATCCCGCGATTTTTTCCATTTCCGGCTCGCGCATTCCGCGCGTGGTGACCGCTGGAGTCCCCACTCGAATTCCGCCGGCTTTCATCGGCGGCAACGGGTCGAAGGGAATCGCATTCTTATTTACAGTCATACCCGCGCGTTCGAGCGCGAGCTCCGCGTCGCGTCCGGTAATTCCGCGCGAATGCATATCCACCAGCATCAAATGATTTTCGGTCCCGCCAGTCACGATGCGGAATCCTTCCTTGGTCAGGCCCGCCGCCAGCGCCCGCGCATTCGCGACGACCTGCTTCTGATATTCCGCGAATTCCGGCTCGGCCGCTTCCTTCAAGCACACGGCCTTGGCCGCGATAATGTGTTCGAGAGGGCCGCCCTGCACTCCCGGAAATGTCACGCGATCAACTTCCTTGGCGAATTTTTCCCGGCACATCACCAGCCCGCCGCGCGGACCCCGCAATGTTTTATGCGTGGTGGTCGAAACGAAATCCGCGTGTGGCACCGGGCTCGGATGCACTCCGGCGGCGACCAAGCCCGCGATGTGCGCCATATCCACAAAGAACAGCGCGTCCACCGCGCGCGCCGATTTCGCAATGCGCGCGAAATCGATAATCCGCGAATACGCGCTCGCTCCGGCGACGATCATCTTCGGCTTGTGTTCCTGCGCCAGCCGTTCGATCTCATCGTAGTCGATCGTTTCCGTTTCTTTGGTCACGCCATACGCCACGAATTTGTATGTCTTGCCCGAAAAATTCAGCGGATGCCCGTGCGTCAGATGTCCGCCATGCGCCAGATTCATGCCCAGCACGGTCGCGCCCGGCTCCAGCACGCTCATGTACACCGAAATGTTCGCCTGCGTTCCGGAATGTGCCTGCACGTTGGCGTGTTCGGCGCCGAATAATTTCTTGGCGCGGTCGATCGCGAGCGACTCCACGCGGTCGACGTTCTCGCAGCCGCCGTAATACCGCTTCCCCGGATATCCTTCCGCGTATTTATTCGTGAAAACCGATCCCGCCGCTTCCATCACCGCTTCCGAAACGAAATTCTCCGAGGCGATCAGTTCCAGGCCGGTGGCCTGCCGGCGCACTTCATCGCGCAGCGCTGCGGCGACTTCCGGATCCACTTCATCCAGCGAGCGATTCATCTTGTCCGGCGATGCGTAGGTCATTGCGGCCACCTTACGGGATTTGTCGTTTCGAATTTCGCGCGCCACTGGCAATCCTGACGCAGCTTGTCGCAACTTTGCGGAAATCTTCGTGTTTGAAATCATGGAGAGTTTATCGGAGCATCCGGGCCTTTGCAAACCCGGCCCGCGCCGCCATTTCATAAAAAGGAGAGCCGCAATGGGCTTCGCACCACGTTATTTTCGAACTGCAATTATGGGAGCCGCGCTGCTCGCTCCCGTACTCATTACCGGATGCGCCAGCCATGCCACCGTGCGCGTCTACGATCCCTACTACAACGATTATCACGTTTGGAATTCATACGAAGTCGGCTACTACCATCAGTGGATTTCCGAAACGCATCGGCCGTATCGCGAATTCCGCGAATTGCCGCCGCCGGAGCAGCGCGAATACTGGGCCTGGCGCCACGGGCGTCCGGGGCCTCCTCCGCGATAATCTTCTGCTGCACTCCTCAAATAAAAACCGCCGGCGAGTGATCGCCGGCGGTCTTCTTGTTTGAATATAATTTAATTTTTACTGCTTGGTCGATCCAGTCATGTCCGAGACGATCGGCACATGATGCGTGCTCAGCAGCGTGTGCGGTCCGCCGTAAATAAATTCCAGCGCGACGTTCAGGCCGGCCTGCACCGCCAGGTTGTAATTTCCGAAACGGAATCCGTCCTTGGGACCGTACCGGCTGGGATACCACAAATTCGCGGCCGCTTCGCCGCCCGCATACGGCGCCACCAAATTCCCAATCGAGAACACGGTGTGTCCGTCTTCGCCCTTCCGCGCAGTGACCGTCGAAATCAAAGCGTGACGCAAGCGCGGGACGAACCCATCGCATTCGCAGCGATAGTAAATCGTGTCTTCGCCGAGCAGCGAAGAAACCCCGTACCGTGTGGTCTGAGTCACCAGGTTGATTCCAAATGTATTCGCGACGCGCTGTCCGTAAGCCGCGGCGCCGCCCGGATCATTCGTCCATTCCGGCGGCGCGTTGTCCGCCTGCTGAATCGCTCCGCCAATCGCCGAACCCAAAATCGCATACGGGCCGAAGGAATCGAAAGCGTAGCTCTTGAATTTTTGCTCGCGCGTCGGACGGTGATACGTCTGCCCCGGCATCACGTGCGGCGGCGGAGTCTGCACCGTCAGCGAAGTCTGCGTCGAAGTCGTACTTGTTTGGCCTGTGCCGGCTCCCGCTCCGGACTGCGCTCCTGCTGGCGTCGCCAGGATTCCTGCAGCTAGAACTGTGAGTACGGCGCCTACAGCACTGCGAATCTTCATCGAAAATTGCTCCTTAAAGTTGTAAAAACGCCCGCCAGGAGGAACCAGCAGCCAAATAGCCTACACTGATTTTCCATTTCGAACACGGAAAAATTCGCTCCGCTCCGCCGCATTTCGCTGCTCGCCTTCGCGCACTTGGATGAATCGAGCGACTGAAAAGGTATCCGAAGATATTGCCAAAATTTCGCCTGAGCACCCCGAGCCTTCTAGCCGCGCTGCAGGCCCGCCGCCAGCACATCCACGATGGTGTTCACTCCGCGCTGGTCCGCGTCCCGTAGGGAAGCGTACTCGCTCACTTCGATCAAGCGAATCCGCGGATCTTTCAGCACCACGCCGAGCAATTCCCGGCCCTCCGCCAATTTCATCCCTTCATCGTGAGGGAAATACGCCACCGGGATGGCCTGCTTGTTAAAGACGTCGATGTCCAGATGCACCAAAATCGACGCGCCATCCGGCACGGTAGCCAGCGCCTTGCGCGCCGCTTCCGCCGCGCCCATCTTCCGCACGTCGGCTAGCGAAATCGATCCCATGCCCGGATGCGCCGTTCGCGCGGCGTTGCTCCAGCCGACCACCGTCACTTGCTGCGGCTTCAGCGCCGGGCCGGCCCAGAACGGCGATTCATTCACAATCATCCACACCGCCAGCATCGCCGCGCTCTTGCTGCGGGTCGCGTCGGGAGCGTCGTCGTCGTAATCGCCGTCGATGTACAGCACGTGAATTTCGCCGGTGTTTCCCGCGCGTTGCAAAGCCTGCACCGAACCCGCCACCACGCTGCAATCGCAGCCGACCAGCAGCGGCACCTGCCCCGGCTCGCGCAAAATCGGCGTCAGCTTCTCGCTGACGCAATCCCACACGATGCGCGGCCCCGGCCAACTGCGAATCGGCGGCACGGTGTGATGCGGCAAATAACTCGGCACCGGAACGTCGCCGTCATCGACGGCCTTGCATCCCGCGGCGCCCAGGCGCTGCACGAGATGCGCGTCGCGATACGCGGCCGCGTCGTTCTCGCTCCCCGGATACAGCGACCCGCTGCGAAACGGGACGCCCAGTACGTGATAGGTCGGCAGCTCGGCCGTCGATTCGCCGGTTCCAGCTGTGCCGCCCAAATAGCGCGCTCCAGTCGGTCGCGCGGCGACCAATCCCAACGCCGCAGCTGCCGTTCCCGCCAAGATCTCCCGCCGCGACCAGTAATTTTCAGCCACCCGCGCACCTCCGCCTCGGAATTCTCGCACGCCTTTCGTTAGACGCGCTCTGCCGGGTTTCGCGCGCCTCGGCGGTGCGGTACAATCTTGCGCGCGTCCCGGCTTGCGAAATGGCGCAATCCGGCGCGTAACGAAAACCCAGCCGCCGCCGTTATAAGAAGCGAACCCTCTCGACCGCAAAAGGAGAAGCAGATGACCATCGCCGAATTGCTACTGCAGGATTTCGACGCTGAAATCGCCGGCGCCCGCCGCACCCTCGAACGCATTCCCGAAGCCGAAGCCGCCGCGGGCTGGAAGCCGCACGAGAAATCCATGCCCATGGGACGGCTGGCCATGCACGTCGCCAACCTGCCGAAGTTCGCGACTTACATTCTGACCACTCCGAGCATGGACATGGCCACCAGCACGCTGCCCAAGCCCGATTTCACTTTCAAGGATCGCGCCACGCTGCTCAAGGCGCTCGATGATTCCGCTGCGGAAGCCCGCAAACATCTGGCCGCCGCTTCCGACGCTGACCTGGCGCAAAAATGGAAATTCAGTTTTGGCGAGCACGTGATCCTGGACGAGCCGCGCTCCAAAACGTATCGCCTCATGTTCTTCAACCACTTGATTCATCACCGCGCGCAGCTCGGTTACGATTTGCGCCAGCTGAACCTGAAGGTGCCGGGGATGTACGGCCCCACCGCCGACGAACCGTTCGGCAGCTAGCGCCGCTTGTTGTGAGAGGCTAGGGCGAGCTGTGGCCGGCGCATTTCAGAACGCCGAGGTACGCGCTCCAAGGGCCGACCTCGTCGCGGTATTGGTGCGCCATGATGCGCGAGATTTGGTGCAGGTGCGTCAGGTCGTGAACGGCCCAAGTGGCGAGCAGTTGCGAGAGCGTGACGACTCCGAGCGCAGGATGGCGCCCGCGGCGGTCGAGGTCCGCAGGCCGAAGGTTCAGCGCGTTTAGTTCGCGCAAATTTTCGGCGCGCAGGCCTGCAAATTCATCGAGCAATTGTTCCAATGACTTGCCTTTCCCCAACTCTGCTTGTTGATGTCCGGTGCGATCGAAACGCTCGAAGGTCGCACTTTCCCCAGATTTCAAAATCATTTTCACGCGCGGCATCCAGTCGGTGAGTTCGCCATGAATCAAGTGGCCGATCACATCGAACGCGCTCCAGCTGTCGCCGCCTTCGTTGCGCATGGTCCAGGATTGCGGCAGGCCGCGCAGCAAAGCGTTCAGCGCGGCAGGCGTTCGCGTGAGCAGCGCTATCGTTTCTTCCAGGTTCTGTTCCATCTCGCACCTCAGGTTTTTCAAAGCCGTAAATCGAAACCATATCACCGCGACGCGGGCCTCGGGCTCTGCCAATGTGGCCTGGCATCTGTGGCGCTTCGGGCTCCAGTCCCGGGCTTATATGAAGGGGGGCTGCCCCCCTTCGAGTTGCAACTGGCGGCGGCGCTGGCCGTAAAAATTGTCGATTAGAAATCATGTTCGGCGTTTGTTTTGTTGGGGTTGGGTGGTGTTTCTAATCGCGCGAGTTTGCGAAAAAATTGTCGATTAGAAACGAGGTCAGTATCAACTGGGAGAGTCGAGGGACGAAAAGACGGTCGATTGGCAATTTGGGCGGGGCGGAGGGGTTGGGCGACGGTTATTTTGTTAGTCCGGTGCGAATGGGTAGAAAAGTTACCAAAATAGGGCCGATTAGAAAACATGCCGATCCTTTGTTTTGAGTGGGTTGCGGCGATTTCTAATCGCGGATCCGCGATTAGAAAATGTGGGTCGGGTGAGAAGGGGCGGGGGAGAGTTCGGGGCGTCGAGTGCGGTCGAGCGTTCGCGGGTCGCACTGGTTTCCTCCTCGCCGGGTTTTGGCCCGGCTGCATAGAATGGCGATGCATGATAACATGGTAGGTAATCTAACGCAAAAGTACACATAGGCGTAAAAAGGTGAAGCTCAAAGCAGGGATAATCATCATCGGGTCACTTTATTGGGACAATAATCCGTCTAGGCAGCGCTGGCGAGACTCGAGACTAAAGCTGACAGATGAATTTTCGGTGGAGGTGCCCATTCGCTATGGACGAAAATCTGAGAAGCGCGGCAACACCTACACGATGGTCTTCTCGCATTCTGGCAGCATGGGCCAGGGCAAGGTCGTTCGGTGCCAGACAGACATTTCGTCCGTCTGACCTGACCGGGGTTTTTTGTACCAGCCGAGGTGAGAGAGAATTCACCAGGAGGACGGCTGGATATGCCCAACAAGAGGTACAAAGCGGAACAGATCGTGACGTTGCTGCGGCAGATTGAAGTAGGGATAGCGAACGGCAAGACCACCCCGCAAGTCTGCAAGGAAGCCGAGATCACCGTACAGACCTACTACCGCTGGCGGAAGGAATACGGCGGCCTGAAACTGGATCAAGCCAAACGACTGAAGGAACTGGAGAAAGAGAACGCGAAGCTCAAGCGCGTGGTGGCGGAGCTGTCTCTGGAGAAGCAGGTTCTGAAGGATATTGCGGAGGGAAACTTCTAAGCCCTGAGCGGCGTCGCTGTGCGGTGGAGCATGCGCGGGAGAAGCACGAACTCTCCGAGCGCCATGCTTGCCGACTGGTGAAACAGTGGCGTGGAACACAGCGCTACGTGCCGATCCAGCGAGTGGATGAAGATGCGCTGACGCGAGCGATCATTACCCTGGCCAGTGAGTATGGCCGTTACGGCTACCGCAGGATCACGGCGCTGTTGCGGACGGCAGGCTGGCAGGTGGGAAAAGATCGAGTGCAGCGCATCTGGCGTCGCGAAGGGCTGAAGATACCCAAGAAACAAAAGCCGAGGAGAAGGCTCTGGTTCAATGACGGATCGTGCGTGCGGCTGAGGCCAGAGCGGGCGAATCACGTGTGGAGCTACGATTTCGTGAGCGCGATGACGCACGATGGCAGAACGATCCGCATGTTGACGATGATCGACGAATACACCCGAGAGTGTCTGGCGATTCGAGTGGCGCGAAGACTGGGGAGCTATGAGGTGATCGAGGCGCTGGCGGATGTGATGCTGTTCCGGGGAACCCCGGAACACATTCGTTCGGACAACGGTCCGGAGTTCGTGGCCGAGGAACTTCGGAAGTGGTTGAGGAACGTGGGGACGGGAACGTTGTACATCGAACCGGGCAGTCCGTGGGAGAACGGATACTGCGAGAGCTTCAACGGGAAGCTGCGGGACGAATGCTTGAACGGAGAGATTTTTTACTCGCTCCGAGAGGCCCAGATCGTGATCGAGAAGTGGCGAGTGGAGTACAACACCAGGCGGCCGCACTCGGCGCTGGGCTACAAGCCGCCAGCGCCGGTGGCGTTCGCGCCGCAAATGGCGGCTCTCCGGTCGCCTACGGCTCCCTGCGAGCCACCATTTGCATCCTTATCCGACGAGGTTGTGATGTAAACTCTCTCACTCGCCGTGGTACAAAAAGTCGGTCTGGTCATTACTAAATACGCTGCAAACGGCTGCGACGCTGAGGTATCGATGATCGAATCCCTCCGCCAGCTTACGCACCTGCACGATCACGTCGAGCTCGTGTCGGTCGAGTTGCTGCAAAATCCTTTTGTTCAGTTGGCCGTCTTCGTTGCTGTGGACATAAGCGGCGCGCATGCCTCTCTCTTGGTAAGCCTTTGTAATCTGTATGCAGTGCGCGTA
This sequence comes from uncultured Acidobacteriota bacterium, assembly GCA_963711325.1. Taxonomy (GTDB): domain Bacteria; phylum Acidobacteriota; class Terriglobia; order Acidiferrales; family UBA7541; genus Palsa-295. The sequence continues at coordinate 1,146,032 of CAVQDR010000004.1, forward strand.
GTTGAGTGCCGATGCGATTATTTTTAATCTTTTTTCGCCGGTGAGTTCGCGCAAGCGGTTCAATTCCCTTATCGAACAGCTGATAATGGTGGCTAGCGACTGCTCAGAGCTAACGATGCTGCGTCTAAAATCCGAGTCGTCCTCTCCCAGTCGGATTACCTCTTCTAGCGAAACGTCGATTTCTCTTCCGTCTTCGCTGCGAACGTACTTTAGCGTCGCAGGATTTAGCACGACGGCCTTGAGGCTTTTGACGAAACCGAGAGAGATTGCTTCTCTCACTGGAAATGAATAAATAATCCTCCCTGACATTAGCTGGCCGTCCGCGCGCGCGGGTGTAGCGCTGAAATTTATGATCCGGGCGTCCGGAAAGCTTGCGCGAAGCAGGTTCCAGCTGTCTGCGACGTTGTGATGGCCTTCGTCGAACAAAATGACATCAAAGAAGTCTCTCGGCAGCTGAGCGAGCCATTTGTTTCCTTCTCCTTGTAACTGGTGAATATTGGTGATCACTACATCGGCTTCATCCAAGTCTGCCCGATTAGCATCTCGAATTTCGGCGGCTTCTGGATATGCCGCCCCATCTAACACTGAGCATTTTTCGTAAAAACACCTCTCGCTCGTGGGGTCGAAATCTTTTAGCAGCTGGTCGGCTATATCTCGTCCCGGGGCGATTACCAAGGCGCGTCGGGCTTTTAGGGCAAATGGCGCTATCGCTATCAGTCCCGATTTCCCACAGCCAACGGGCAAAACCAAGCTTACTTCTCGCTCGGCGTTCTCGTTCGAAAAGTGGTCTTGGATCGCGAGGTAACCCTCGCGTTGGGGCTTTCGCAGTTTTTGATTTGTGACAACGTCAGGAGTTATATCTCGGAACGCGTCTTTCTTCATCGCGGGCTGGGCCTCCCTTCGATCTTCATGTTACTTATGGATGATATGCTTAACAAGGTCCCTTTAGGACCGACGTCGAAGTCTGAGGGGTGGATAATGAAATCTGCGCGGGTCGTGACCTCTTATGGAACGATGTGGGCGCGGAACAGCGAGAATATCCGAAAGATTCCCAGTAGTAAGAAGGGTGGGAAGGGTGTGTACATCATGTTTGACGGCTCTATGCCTGTTTACGTGGGGAAGGGCAATATCAAAACTAGAATAGGACGAGCGAAGAGCAGCGAGAGACGCGGGCAGTTTTGGGATCGCTTCAGTTGGTATGCCGTCGAGGATCAGAGTCTGGTGCACGACATCGAGTCGCTGATATTAAGGATGCTCCCGCCCGTGCTAAGAATGCTCAACCAGCAAGAAGGAAAGTTCAAGGATGCGAGTCGGATCAAGCAGGTGAATGAGGTGGCTGAAGTTATTTCAAGGAAGAGGAAGAAGTCGCGTCAAGCTCGCAAGCGAAAGTAGTTGCCGTGCCGCACCTCCGGCGCTCGGGAGATCTCTTCGGGTCGTTTTCCCGCCCCTTACGGAGCGGGCTAACCTCTGCCGCCCCTGCGGGGCTGGTGCGTGCTGCGGTGGCGGTTTGCGGAGGCGCTTCGCGCTGGATTATTTTGCGGCGTGGGCTGCTGCGGAAAAGCGGCGGCAGAGCCGCCGCACTCTATATTGGGCTGGGCGGCGTTTTGATTTGGAAGGCTCCGCGACACTTCGCGGACGGGCAATGGGCTTCGCGGGATCCGGGGGCGCTACGTAAAGCTGCTTGGTTGACTTACCTGGCGGGCTACCATAACCTTTCAGATTCTAAATTCAGATACGAGAAGGCTTAGAGCGCATGGCGGATCAGAAATTACCTACGCGGGCGGAAGATTTTTCGGAGTGGTACAACCAGCTGGTGATCCGGGCGGAGATGGCGGATTACGCGCCGGTGCGCGGGTGCATGATTGTGCGGCCTTATGGGTGGGCGCTGTGGGAGAACATAACGGCGCAGCTGGACCGGAGGTTTAAGGCTACCGGGCATGTGAATGCGGCGTTTCCGATGTTGATTCCGCGGAGTTTTATCGATAAGGAAAAATCGCACGTGGCGGGATTTTCGCCGGAATTGGCGGTGGTGACGCACGGGGGCGGGGAGGAGCTGGAAGAGCCGCTGGTGATTCGTCCTACTTCGGAAACGATTATTGGCTGGGCGTATTCGAAATGGATTCAGTCGTATCGCGACTTGCCGGTTTTGATCAATCAGTGGAACAGCGTGGTGCGTTGGGAGCTGCGCACGAAACTTTTCCTGCGGACCTTGGAATTTTTCTGGCAGGAAGGGCACACGGCGCACGCGACTCAGGATGAGGCGGAAGCTGAGACGCGGCAGATGCTGGACATCTATACCGATTTTGCGATGAAGGAAGCGGCGGTGCCGGTGATTCCAGGCAGGAAATCGGACGCGGAGCGTTTCGCGGGCGCGGACCGGACGTATTCGATCGAAGCGATGATGGGCGACGGCAAAGCGCTGCAGGCCGGGACTTCGCACAATTTGGGACAGAATTTCGCGAAGGCTTTCGAGATTAAATATCTGGCGAGCACCGGAGTGCAGGAATTCTGCTGGACGACTTCGTGGGGGCTTTCGACGCGGTTCGTCGGGGCGATCATCATGGTGCACGGCGACGACCAGGGATTGATTTTCCCGCCGCGGCTGGCTCCGTACCAGATTGTCATCGTGCCGATTTACAAGACGGACGAGGAAAAAGCGCAGCGTGATGGAATGCGCGCGGAAGATGCGCGCGGAACTGGCCGACGCGGATATTCGGGTGAAGCTGGACGAGCGCGAAGGGTCCAGCCCGGGATTCAAATTCAACGACTGGGAAATGCGCGGCGTGCCGCTGCGGATGGAGCTGGGGCCGAAGGACGTGGCCAAGAATTCGGTGGTGCTGGCGCGGCGCGACCGTCCGGGGAAGGAAGGGAAGACGTTCGTCGACCAGCACGGGATCGCCGGGGCGGTGAGCGCGCTGCTGGTGGAGATTCAGCAGGCGCTGTTCGACCGGGCGCTGGCGTTTCGCAAAGCGAATACGCACGAGCCGGCGGATTATGACGGAATTCAAGCAGGCCGTGGAGAAGGGCTTTGCGTTTTCGTGGTGGTGCGGCGACGGCGAGTGCGAAGCCAATATAAAGGAAGAGACCAAGGCGACCATGCGCTGCATTCCGCTGGAGCAGCCGGGCGGCGCGGGCAAGTGCATCCACTGCGGGAAGCCGGCGACGGAAAAGGCGATTTTCGCGAAGGCCTATTAACTTCTCGTTCACCGTGGTACGGCAAGTACTAGGACTGCGGGCCGATTGGTCGACCGTAACCCATTCTTCCGAAAGTAGATGCGGAACATACGCCCCCGTTTACTCATTCAGAACACAAGGTTTAACCTTCTGTTTCGCCTCGCGAGCGAAATGCTACGATTCATCATTGCTATTCGTTCCTGGGGTGATGATTCCGATGGCGCAGCGCAACCGTAATTCACAACGAGGCGGGTCCAGAGTCAGCTCGATCATCATGCTGCTGATTCTGGCTGCGATGGCCTTCGCGGCCTTCAAGATCGTCCCGGCGTATTTCGCGGACTACCAGTTGAACGACGCCATGACCACCGAGGCGCGTTTCGCGCAGGTGAATCGCAAGGCTCCGGCGGATGTGCAGGACGACATCTGGAAGAAGATCCAGGAACTCGGCATCCCCGCCAAGAAAGAAGACATTCTGGTCATCGCCGAGCAGGGCCTGGTGAAGATTTCGGTGAACTACACGGTTCCGGTTGATTTGGTCGTGACCCAGAAGGACCTTCAGTTTCACGATTCGGCCGACAACAAGGCGCTGTAGTTTTTTTGACGCGTCTGTATCCGTTACGACCCGCCGCCGCTTGTTCTACACCCAAATTTTGCGCCTTATGCTACGGCTTCCAATTTGCATTGGCATCTCTGGCTTGGGCACGCGTGGGCGACATTTTGCATCGCTCGGCCCATCATAACGTGTGACAATTTGTGGCGTCTAACCTAGCAGCAGCCACCGAGTGGAGAACAAGTTGCGGATTCGCATTACCCCTGGTTTCTGGACGTCGCGCATCGGCCTGGCCATCCTTGGAAGCGTCCTGCTGCTGTTTCATCGTTTGCACTTCAGTTTTTGCCTACTACTACGTCAAGTTCGGGAAGCTGATCGACGAGCGGCTGACCGGGCAGATCTACCAGAACACTTCGCGGGTGTTTAGCGCGCCGAGCCACATCTTTACCGGGGAAAAGCTGACCGCCGCGGACTTGACGACTTATTTGCGGCATGCCGGGTACCAGGATGCGGAAGTGGATGGGGCGCCGGGCATCGTGACGCTGAATGGCGCGACGGTGGAGATTCGTCCTTCGAAGGATTCGTATTTTCATGGAGGCAATGCGCTGAAGGTAAGTTTTGCGGGCGGCGCGGTGTCCAAAATTTCGCAGTTGAACGATGGCATGGCGAGGGATTTCGCGGATTTGGAGCCGGAGGTTATTACCAATTTGTTCGATGAGTCGCGGGAGAAGCGGCGCATCGTGCGTTTTGAGGATTTGCCGAAGAACATGATCGACGCGGTTTTGGCCGCGGAGGACAAGCGATTCTTCGAGCACGGCGGGTTGGATATCGTGCGCGTGTTTCGGCGCGGCGCTGGCGGATATGCGGCGCGGTCAGAAGGCGCAGGGCGCGAGCACGATCGATATGCAGGTGGCGCGGAGTTTCTTCTTCACTACCAAGCGCGAATGGCGGCGCAAGGTGAAAGAAGTGCTGATGGCGATGGAAATCAACGAGCGCTATTCGAAAACAGCAGATTTTCGAGCTGTACGCGAACGAAGTGTATCTGGGCAATCGCGGGAGCTTTGCGATTCGCGGGTTCGGCGAGGCGGCGGAAGCGTATTTCGGCAAGGACGTTCGCGATTTGACGCTGGGCGAGACCGCGTTTCTGGGCGGGATTATTCGCGCGCCGAATCGTTACGCATCGGCGGAGCGGCATCCGGAGCGCGCGGAGGAATCGCGCGACCGGGTGCTGGCGCAGATGGTCGAAGACAATTACGTCACGCAGGAACAGGCGGACGCGGCGAAGGCGCTGAAACTGCATTTTGTGAATGGCGGATCGAGCAGCAGCTCGGCGCCATATTTTGTGGATATGGTGAAGGACCATCTGCTCGAACATTTTTCGGAGCAGGATCTGGAGAGCCAGAGTTTCCGGGTGTACACCACGCTCGATCCGCAACTGCAGCGCGCGGCGAATACCGCGGTGCAGATTGGCGGCGAGGCCATCGACAAGCTGCTGGCCAAGAAATACGCGGCGTGGAAGAAAGCCAAGGGCGGCGAGACGCCTCCGCACGTGCAGATCGCGCTGGTGGCGATGGATCCGCAGACCGGCGAAATTCGCGCGTTGATCGGCGGACGCAATTATGGCGAGAGCCAGTTGAATCATGCGACGGCGCGGCGGCAGCCAGGGTCGGTGTTCAAGCCGTTCGTGTACGCGGCGGCGTTTGACGATGTGGTGCAGAACGTGCAGCCGACGGTTACGCCGGTCACGACTGTCGATGACGTGCCTACTACTTTCGATTTCGACGGCAAGGAATACACGCCGGACAATTACGGCGAAGAATTCTACGGGACCGTTACGGTGCGCGACGCGTTGATCCATTCACTGAACGTGGCGACGGTGAAAGTCGCGGAGATGATCGGCTACAAGCGAGTGGTTACGGTGGCGCGGCAGATGGGGCTGGGAAACAATATTCAGGCCACGCCGGCGGTGGCGCTGGGCGCGTATGAAATGACGGCGATCGATGTGGCGGCGGGTTACACGGCGTTCGCTAACAATGGTACGCGCGCCGAGCCGTTATTTTTACGCAGTGTGTTGGCCGCGGACGGGACGGTGGAAGAAACTTCGGGGCCCAAGACGCGCCTGGTGCTGGATCCGCGGGTGGCGTATTTGACGACCAGCATCATGAAGGACGTGATCAATCGCGGGACGGGCGTGACGGTGCGGTCGATGGGATTTACGCCGATTGCGGCGGGGAAGACCGGAACTTCGCGCGATGGCTGGTTCGCCGGGTTCACTTCGAATTTGCTATGCGTAGTGTGGGTCGGGTTTGACGATAACCGCGACTTGGGACTTTCCGGGAGCCAGTCGGCGGCGCCGATCTGGGCGGAATTCATGAAGCGCGCGGTGACTTTGCCGGAATACAAAAACTCGACAGACTTCCAGCAACCCGACGGCGTGATACAGGAAATGATCGATCCGCAGACCGGGCAACTCGCGTCGTCGGCTTGCCCACAGTCCGTTCCGGAATATTTCATCGCCGGAAGCGAGCCGACCCAGTCGTGCGACGGCGGGCACGCCGGCGCGGGACAGGGAACCTGGCTCTCGCATTTATTTGGAAAAGGCGGGCCTACGAATCCTCCGCCACCCGGCGGCGTGCAGCCCAATCCGCCCCAAAACACGGCCGGAACGCCTCCGACGAACGGCCAGGCGAATGGCCAACCGGGCGACCCTAACGCCGACGCCGAAGCCAAAAAGAAAAAGGGGCTTCTTGACAAGGTTTTTGGTATCTTCGGGTCAAGCAAGAAGCCTGCGGACTCACCACCTCCACAACCGCAACCGTAGGCCTAAGCAAGCGCGGAAGGAGCAAGGCAATGGGTCGAACGACTCTTTTTGCCGTATTGCTAGCCATGACGCTGGCAATTTCTAGCAGTGCGAATCAAACCCCCACAACAGTAAGCGCAAAATCGGTTCGCAGTAGCGCCGGAACATCTTCCAACTACGGTTCGGTTTTGCAAACTTCGCCCTCGGCGGCGGAGCAGCGCAACCAACTGGAAATGCGCGGAGACATCATGATGGCGCGCAAGGAATTTCCCACGGCGGTCACGGTGTACATGCAGATTTTAGCGTTCGATCCGAAGAACGCCGAAATCATGAACAAGATCGGGGTGGCCTACCAACAGATTGGCGACCTGGAGCGCTCCGGCCGTTACTACAAGCGCGCGATCCACGTGAACAAGGATTTCGCCAGCGCGGTGAACAACTACGGAACCGTAGAATACGAGAAGAAGCACTATGGCAAATCGATCAGCCTGTACAAGAAGGCGATCGTGTTGCGCCCGGATTTGGCCACGCTGTACAGCAACCTGGGCTACGCCTATTTCTGCAACAAGGAATATCCCGAAGCGCTAACGTCGTTTGAGAAGGCGCTAGGGATGGACCCGTCGATCTTTGATCGCAAGGCCAACGGCGGGACGGTGGTGCAGCAGCGGTCGACGCCGGACCCGGGCCTGTTCTACTTCTTCGTGGCTAAGTCTTACGCGGAACGCGGCGATGTGGAACGTGCCGCGCATTACTTGAAGCTGGCGCGGGACGACGGTTATCCCGGTTTGCTGACGGCGCAGACCGATCCGGGGTTCGCCAAAGTAATTAAGGATCCGACGGTGCAGGAAGTGTTGCACGTGGCTCCGGCATACGCGACCAACGCGAAGAAGGTCAACCAGAACTAGGTTGGCGGAGTTTCGCGCGGGGGCTGCGGCGTTTGAGTTTGACTCGAGCCACAAGAAATCGCCGTTTGTCGGCGTACTTGCTATAATGCTGCGCAGGATGGCCCTTCGTTCATCGCGGTTTTTGTGGTTTTTTCTTGGCGCTGCTGGTCTTTCCTTCTTCGTTTTTTCCGGCACGGCCAATTCACAATCGATGTCTCCGGCTGCTGACTCCAGCTTCTGCTGCGGCGCCTGGCGCGAGCAATGTAGTCGAGCTGCGCATCGATGGCGAGATTGAGCCAATTCTGGCGGATTACATCGTGCACGGCATTGAGCGGGCGAATACTGAGCATGCCAGCCTGATTCTGATCACCATCGATACGCCGGGCGGGCTGGACACTTCGATGCGGGCGATCATTCAGGCCATTCTGCGTTCGCAACGTGCCGGTGGTGACGTATGTGTCGCCGACCGGCTCGCGCGCGGCTTCGGCGGGATTTTATATTTTGCTTTCGGCGGATGTGGCGGCGATGTCTCCGGGGACGGAGACTGGGGCGGCTTCGCCGATGATGGAAGTGGGCGGGCAGGTCGGTGCAGATCGACGAGACGCTGCGCAAGAAAATCGTGAACGATGCGCTGGCGTATTTGCGGAGCTACACCAGCAAGCGCGGGCGGAATGTCGAGCTGGCGATGACGGCGGTGACTGACGCGAAGGCGTTCAGCGATAAGGAAGCGCTGGACGGCAAGCTGATCGATATCGTCGCCGGCGTCGAAGGAAGATTTGCTGGCGCAATTGAACGGGCGGACGATTACGCGTTTCGATGGCAGCTCGGCCACACTTGCGCTGGCGCATCCGGTGGTGAATCCTTACGAAATGACTGGGCGCGAGAAATTTCTGAGCCGCATCGTGCAGCCCGACGCGTTTTTTATTTTGCTGATTCTGGGCGTGCTGGGCTTGTATGTGGAGTTCACGCATCCGGGCGCGTTTGCGCCGGGAGTGATTGGAGGAATCGCGCTGGTGCTGGCGCTTTTCGCGATGCACCTGCTGCCGATTAATTTCGCGGGCGTGCTGTTGATCGTTTTGGCGCTGGCGCTGTTCGTGTTGGAAGCAAAATTTCCGACGCATGGAGTGCTGGGCGTGGGAGGAGTGGTGGCCATGGTGCTGGGCGCGCTGTTTTTGATTCGCTCGCCGCTGACCGGCATGGGCGTGAGCCTGTACACCGCGCTGGCGGTGGTGATTCCGTTCGCGATTATCGTGATTATTCTGATGCGGCTGGTGCTGCGTTCGCGGACCTGGAAAGTTTCGACGGGCAAGGAAGAATTGATCGGCGAAGTGGGCGAAGTGCGGGCGGCGGTGGGTTCGGACCAGAACCCGGACGAGATGGGATCGGTTTTTGTGCACGGCGAATTGTGGCGCGCGGCGACGCGGCCGGGCGAACGCATTCCGGAAGGCGCGCGGGTGCGGGTGAAGCGAGTGAGGGGACTGACGCTCGAAGTGGAGCCGGTGGAATCGCGGTCGTAGAGATTGTTTTCGCAGGCGGGGATGGGCGGAGGCAGGTCGATGGATTTTGTAACGATTTTCGTTGGAGTGGCTTGGTTATCATTTTTCTTTTCTGGCTGGTGAATTCGGTCTACGTCATCAAGGAATGGGAGCGCGGGCGTGGTGCTGCGGCTGGGGCGCATGTTGCCGGAACCGAAAGGCGCGGGCTTGCAGTGGTATTTTTCCCGATCGACAAGCTGACGCGGATTTCGCTGCGGATCGAGACGCTGGACGTGCCGCCGCAGGACGTGATTACGCGCGACAACGTTTCGGTGAAGGTCAACGCGGTTTGTTATTTCCGGGTGGTGGACGCGAATCTGGCGCTTTCGCAGGTGCAGAATTATTTGTATGCGACTTCGCAGCTGGCCCAGACCACGCTGCGCAGCCTGGTGGGGCAGTTCGAGCTGGACTCGATTTTGTCCGAGCGCGAAAAGGTTAACTCCAAGCTGCAACAAATCCTTGACCAGGATACGGAGCCTTGGGGTATCAAGGTAACCAAGGTTGAGGTCAAACAAGTCGACATTCCGGAGAATATGCAGCGCGCGATCGCCCGGCAGGCGGAAGCGGAGCGCGAACGCCGGGCCAAAATTATTCATGCTGAGGGTGAATTCGAAGCTTCGGCCAAGTTGGCGGAGGCCGCGGGGGTTCTGGAAAAAGAGCCCGCCGCGATTCAGCTGCGGTATTTGCAGACGCTGACGGAAATTGGCGTGGAGAAAAACACAACGATTGTGTTTCCGCTGCCGATCGATTTGATTTCGCAGTGGGTGAAGCAGCTTTCATCGAAGTAGTCGGGAGAGGAAAGTAGAAGGCAATGGCTGGGAACGGAAAACGCGGCGGCGGTGGCGACCGGGTACTCGAGAGCCGGCATTTGGTCGGCTTGTTTCTCGGCGTGGTGCTGCTATGCGGCGTTTTCTTTACGTTGGGATACGTGATGGGGCGCACGCAATTCAGCGTGAAAGCCGAAAACCCTGACGCCAAGATTCCGACACCAAAACCGTTTTTGCCGAAACCTGCAGGCAAGGACAAGGAAGTGCCTGAAGCTGTTAAGCCCACTCCGGCGGGCGGTTGGGACGATTTTGATAAAACGCCGAAGGAGCCGGCGCCTTCTTCGAAGCCTGTGCCGGCACCGGCTGTTCCGGTTTCGTCGACCAAAAATCCGAAAGGTTCGGCGGCGCCTGCGGCGAAACCTGCCGTCGCTAAAGAGCCGCCGCGATTTCAGGCGCCGCCTTTGAGCAAGAATTCGATCGTGCTGCAAGTGTCTGCCACCAAGCAGCAGCGCGACGCGTTGGACATGGCGGACGTGCTGCAAAAGAAAAAATTCCCTTCGTTCGTCGCCAATTCGCCGGCTGATCAGTTTTATCACGTGCAGGTCGGCCCCTACCCCGACATGGCCTCCGCTGAAGCGGCGAAGCATGCCCTGGAACAACTCGGTTTCAAGCCGATAATCAAGCGTTGATGAAATTTCCGCGTTACGTGCGAGTGCTGCTCGCCATCGCCAGCGGTGCCGCGCTGGGCCTGGCTTTTCCCAACTACAATTTTTATTTGCTGGCCTGGATTGCGATGGGCTTGCTGGTGCTGGCTTCGGTGGATGCTCCGCTGAAGGAAGCGCCGCTGTATGGATTTTTGCACGGGCAAGTTTTTTATCCGGTGTGCCTCCCATGGGTCGATACGGTGATGCGGCAGTACGGGAACATCGATCCGTGGATTGCGGCCGCGTTCGTGGGGATGATCGGATTTATCGGCGGGCTGATCTGCACAATTTTTTCCACGGGCGTGGCGCTGGCTTCGCGCAAGAGCAAACTGCTGGCCTGCGCGCTGGCGCCGTTTCTGTGGACTACGCTGGAATATTTCCGCACGAATATTCCGATCATCGGGTCGTCGTGGGATTTGTCCGGTTATCCCGCGGCGCACAGTTTGGCGTTGCTGCAGATCACCAGCGTCGACCGGGATTTACGGATTGTGTTTTTTGATTGCGGCGTATGGGTCGTTGCTGGCTTACGCGGTTTTGACGCGCACGCGGCAGGTTTGGACGATTGCGGCGGGAGTGACGATTCTGCTGGCGGTCGCGGTGATGGCGGGGCCTTATCTGGTGCCGACGCGCGACGCCGCGGTACGTGGCGCATCTGGTGCAGACCAATTTTCCGCAGTCGGAGAGTTATCCGGCGGATTGGTTGACGGTGCACGCGGGGGAATTGGACCAGCTGGAAAAAATCAGCGTGGATGCGGCGCGCGAGCAGCCGGAACTGATTGTTTGGCCGGAGGTGCCGGCGCCGTTTTCAGCCTGCAGGAGCCGCTTTTTGCGGAGCGGGCTTCGCGGATCGCGGTCGAGGCGAATAATTATTTTCTGGTGGGCGTGGTCGATTGGAAAAACGTCGGAGGGAAGTGGCTGGCCTCGAACAGCGCGGTGCTGCTGAATCCGGCGGGGCAGCGGATTTATTCCTACGACAAGATTCATTTGTTGCCGTTTGGCGAATATGTGCCGCTGCGCGGGTGGCTGACGTTTGCGAAGCGGCTGACCGCGGACATTTCGGATTTCACGCCGGGTTCGACTTATGGCGTGGGCGAAATTCCGCAGGGGAAATTTGGGGCGTTCATTTGCTATGAGGCGATTTTTCCTTCCGAGGTGCGGCGGTTTACAGCAAACGGCGCGCAATTGCTGATTACGATTTCGAATGACGGATGGTTCGGGCGTTCGTCGGCGCCGGAGCAGCATATGTTTATGGCCCGGGTGCGGGCGGTGGAGAACCGGCGGTGGCTTTTGCGCGATACGAATAATGGGTACACCGAATCGATCGATCCTTACGGGCGGACGGCGGCGCAATTGGCCATCGATGTTCGTGGGCAGCTTTCGGCGCCTTATGATTTTCGGAGTGATTTGACGCCTTATGCGAGGTTTGGGGATTGGTTTTCGTGGTTGTGCATCGTGGTGACGTTTGGGCTGCTTGGTTTTGCGTTGGTGAAACCTAGCGCCTCTAGAATGTCTGAGGCGCCGGCCCGCTCTCGAAAGAAATAAGCGATCAAACGTGTGTTGCGTCGGGAGTGGCTGCGCGCGCGAGCGTGCTTGGACGGTAGGAGGCTCGCGCGAGAAAGCCGCGCGAGAGGGATGGGACGAAAGGCGTCTTTTATGTCGGAGCTGAAGCTCCGACCCCCTAAAAGAGCAGCGCCGATCCGGGGCGGTGAGTTTGGATTTTCGTATTTTGATTTTCGCGGTTACAATTCTGCAATGGCTGAACATATTGAGGATCTGCAGCACCGCTTCACCGAACTGAAGAAACGCGTTGACGTCGTGCGGAGTTTTCTTTGACGCTGATCGCGCCCGCCAGCAAATCGTAGCGCTCGAAGCAAAAACCAGCGATCCGAATTTTTGGGGAGATCAGGCCAAGGCCCAGTCTACGCTGCAACAGCGGAAGGTGGTCGAAGACCGGGTGACCGCGGACGATGGGCTGAAGCGGCCGGGTCAGCGACATTGAAACTTATATTGGGCTGGCGCAGGAAGAAGCGGACGACGCGCAGCGGAATTCGCTGCTAGAAGATGTCGACAAGGAGCTGATTTCTACCGACGCGTATCTCGCGGATCTCGAGACCAAGGTGCTGATGTCGGGCGAGACCGACCAGCTGAACGCGATCATCACCGTGAAACCGGGCGCGGGCGGGACGGAATCGCAGGATTGGGCGGAGATGCTGCTGCGGATGTATTTGCGTTGGGCGGAGCAAAAGGGATTTCGCGCGACGATTTTGGATTCGACGCCGGGGGAAGAGGCGGGGATTAAATCGGCGACGGTGCAGATCGAAGGGGAAAACGCGTTTGGCCTGCTTTCGGGTGAGAGCGGTGTGCACCGGCTGGTGCGAATTTCGCCGTTCGATCAGGCGGCGCGGCGGCATACTTCGTTCGCTTCGGCGTTTGTGATTCCGGAAATCGACGACCGAATTGAGATCAATATTAAGCCGGATGATTTGAGAATCGATACGTTTCGGGCCGGCGGGCACGGCGGGCAGAATGTGAACAAGGTGGAATCGGCGGTGCGCATCACGCATTTGCCGACCAATACGGTGGTGCAGTGCCAGAACGAACGCAGCCAGCACAAGAACCGCGAAATCGCGATGAAGGTTTTGCGTTCGCAACTTTACGAACTGGAACTGGAGAAGCGGCGCGAGGCTTTGAACAAGCTGGACGCGTCGAAGCCGGAGATTAGTTTCGGGAGCCAGATTCGGTCTTACACCATGCAGCCGTATCAGTTGATTAAGGATCACCGGACCAAGGTGGAGCGGGGCGACGTGCAGAAGGTGCTCGACGGGGATATCGATCCGTTTATTCGGGCTTACTTGCTGTACCGGCGGGATTTGGACAAGTCGGCCAACAACTAGCGGCTCTTCCTGCGGCGTGCCCCCTGCGCAATTCTTTGGGTCAAAAGACTTAACACCGAGAACACAGAGGAAAAGCGGAGGGCACGGAGACGTCTCTAGGGGGCTAAGTCCGCTGCCAAACAGGGGCGCTGGCGCCCGTTCGACCCGCGATTAAGGCCTTTCGCTGCATGGAATTGACACGTTTCGAAGCTGCGTGATAGCCTTTCTTTTTGGATTTAACCAACGAAGGCGCACTTAGGCCCCCTATTTGCCTTTCATTCCGCTGGAGGACACTGTCTTGGCGCATGACGAACGCTTCTTATTTACCTCGGAGTCTGTCACCGAGGGCCATCCCGATAAAATAGCCGACCAAATTTCTGACGCCGTGCTGGACGCGGTGCTGACCGATGACCCGAAAGGCCGCGTGGCCTGTGAAACGCTGGTTACGACGGGTCTGGTCGTGGTTGCCGGCGAAATTACCACCACGACGTACGTAGACTTTTCCGATCTGGCGCGCGAAGTGATTCGCGACGTCGGCTACACCCGCGCGAAGTATGGATTCGACGCCGAAACTTGCGGCGTGATCTGCACGATTCACAAGCAGTCTCCGGACATCGCCATGGGCGTGGACACCGGCGGCGCGGGCGATCAGGGCCTGATGTTCGGCTTTGCCTGCGACGAGACGCCTGAGTTGATGCCGATGCCGATCCAACTGGCGCACAGCTTGACGCACAAGCTTTCCGAAGTTCGCAAACAGGGAACCGTTGATTTCTTCCGTCCCGATGGCAAGTCGCAAGTCACCGTGGAATATGTCGATGGGCGCCCGGCGCGCGTCGACAGCGTGGTGATTTCGACGCAGCACAGCGACAAAGTTTCGCTGAAAGATTTGCAGGACGCGGTGCGCAAGCACGTGATTGATCCCGTCGTTCCCAAGGAATTGGTCGATAAGAACACGAAGTACCACATCAATCCGACGGGGCGCTTCGTTACCGGCGGTCCGATGGGCGATGCGGGTTTGACGGGGCGCAAAATTATCGTGGACTCCTACGGCGGCTACAGCCGGCATGGCGGCGGCGCGTTCTCCGGGAAGGATCCAACCAAGGTGGACCGCTCGGCTTGCTACATGGCGCGCTACATCGCGAAGAACATCGTGGCGGCGGGACTGGCGACGAAGGTGGAAGTTCAGCTGGCTTACGCGATTGGCGTGGCTGAACCGGTTTCGGTAATGGCCGATACGTTCGGCACCGGAACGATTCCGAATTCGCAGATTACTGAATTGATTCGCGCGTTCTTCAAGCTGACGCCGAAAGACATTATCGAAACGCTGGATCTGCGGCGTCCGATTTACCGCGCGACTGCGGCTTACGGCCACTTCGGCCGCAAGGGCCCGGGATTTACCTGGGAGAAGACGGACAAGGCTGAGGCGATTCGCAAGGAAGCGGGGACTCGCGGAGCGGTGGTCGCGGCGCGCAGCTAGACGTATTTTAGGGCCGCCCTCAATGGGCGGTTCACCTTTGATTTCCGCAATTCGATTTTCGCAATTTAAACCCAGAGAGAGGTTCCAGTGGAAACAGCAACGAAACTCGCAGGCGACGTAAAAGACATTACGCTAGCCGAAAAGGGCAAGCGCAAGATCGAGTGGGCCAATCAGCAGATGCCGGTGCTGCAATTGATCCGCAAGCAATTCATCAAGGATCAGCCGCTGAAGGGCATTCGCATGTCGGCGTGCCTGCACGTGACCAGCGAAACCGCGAACCTGGCGATCACGCTGCGTGATGGCGGCGCGGATCTGGTGCTCTGCGGTTCGAATCCGTTATCGACGCAGGATGAGGTTGCCGCTTCGCTGGTGAAGGACTACGGCATTCCGACCTACGCCATCAAGGGCGAGGACAATGCCACGTATTACGCGCACATCGCCGCGGCGATCGACCACAAGCCGCAAATCACGATGGATGACGGCGCGGACCTGGTGACCGAGTTGCTGACCAAGCATCCGGAATTGGTGAAAGGCATTATCGGCGGCACGGAAGAGACGACCACCGGCGTGATTCGCTTGCGCGCCATGGCTAAGGACGGAACGTTGAAGTATCCAGTCATCGCGGTGAACGACGCGCTGACCAAGCATCTTTTTGACAATCGCTACGGCACGGGGCAATCCACGATTGACGGCGTGATTCGCGCCACCAACATGCTGATCGCGGGCATGCGGGTGGTGGTGGCCGGCTACGGCTGGTGCGGACGCGGCGTGGCAATGCGCGCCAAGGGTTTGGGCGCGGATGTGATCGTCACTGAAATTAACCCGACGCGCGCGCTCGAAGCCATCATGGATGGTTTCCGCGTAATGCCGATGGCCGATGCCGCCAAGATCGGCGAAATTTTCATCACCGTGACCGGCAACAAGTCGGTGCTGGCGCATGAACATTTCGAAAAGATGAACGACGGCGCGGTGATCTGCAATTCGGGACACTTCAACGTCGAAATTGATATCCCGGCGCTGGAAAAGCTTTCGAGCGGGAAGAAAGTGGCGAGGCCTTTCGTCGACGAATACGCGATGAAGGATGGCCGCAAGATTTACCTCCTGGGCGAAGGCCGTTTGATCAACTTGGCTGCCGCTGAAGGCCACCCCGCGGTGGTGATGGATATGAGCTTCGCGAACCAGGCGTTGGCGTCGGAATACATGGTCAAGAACGCGAAGGACCTGAAAGCTCAGGTGTATTCGGTTCCGGAAAATATCGACCGCCAGATTGCCAAGCTGAAGCTGGAATCGATGAACGTACATGTCGACAAGCTCACCGCCGACCAGGAGCATTACCTGGCCAGCTGGAACGAAGGCACCTAGTCTTCGCGGCAGGCGATTTGAATTGAAGTTCGAAGAGGGCCGGTCCTGGACCGGCCCTTTTTTTTGCCGAGATCTCGAGTTTTGTATGGACCGTGCGACAGAGGGACCTCCAGGGGCTGAAGCCCCGGCGCGTCCGCGGCTGGCAGACATTCCCTTGGTCGAAGATTGATGGTAAAAGATTGCTTCCGCTTTTAGGGTTGAGGCGCGACAACAATGCGAACTCGTATAGCAATTTTGATGGCTGTGATCGCGACCTTTGGCGCCGTGGTGGCCTACCGCGCCGTTATCGCGGAAGAGGAGACTTCCAGCGGCGAGCGGCGGCTGGAGCAAGGGCAAATTTTGGAATTGAACCGGCGCGCCGACTTGTTGGATACCTACCGCGAATCGGCCGTATTCGAAGACAGCGAAAATATGGCGCGGGCGCGAGGGTTCTATCTGCAGGAGCAGGCGCAGAAGGCACGGAAAACAGAGCCGGCCAATTCCGTTACCGCCAATGAACTGGACCTGCAGGCCGAGGAACAATTCGCCATCGCGCGGATGTATCGGCAAATTCGCGATTACGCCTACGTGGGCATCAGTTCGACGGACACGATCGAAAACGGGATCGAGAAGAAGGTGGCCGACGAATTGTCGGAAGCGGGTTACGGTGCGGTATGGAAGGCGCCGGACAAGGATAAACTGCCGGATATCTGGTCCAGCCTGAAAGAGGAAATCAAAAAGAACCGGCAGAAGACCATCTGGCTTTCGGGCCTGGTGGCGGTTTTCGTTTTGGCGTTGGCGTTTTTCACTTTTACACAGCTGCCGAAGGACGGCTCTTCGCTGCAGCGCTGGCTGGAACGGGTGGCGATCGGCATTGCGGTTGCGGCGTCGATCGCATGTTTCGTGATTGACCCACATTCGTGGCTGCCATTCCTTTTGGCGGGGTTGGGGATCGGGGTGGTCGCGCTTCTGGGTCATTTGCTTTATGACCGGCCCGGAGTGCAGCAGTGGTTAAACGGACCGAAAGAAGTTTTGATCCCAGAGAAAGAACGCGCAGTTGCGGTGAAGGCTAAGACGGAAGCTGCGGCTCCCGTTGCTGCGCCCGCTGCAAATCCAGAACCGATTCAAGCTCCGGAACCGGTGCAATCGGAACCGGTGGTTGTGAGCGGTGCGGAAGCCAAGCCCTTCGCCGAGTCTTCCACTGCAGCGCTGGCCATGCGCGACGCCGCCGTGCAACCGAACTCCGAAGTTGAAAATTTGGTTGCGGCGAAAAGCGTTGCGGCTGGTGTCAACGCGGGCGCAGTGCCCGGCGAAAATCGGGTGGAGGGCGAATTCGCGGAGGAAGAAAAAGAAGAGGAGCCTTCGCATCCGCACGAAGTGGGGCCGCGCATCGCATTCATCGGCGCGCATCTGTTGGCCTGGGATTGCACCAGCACGATGAACCGGTTTGCCCTTTCGCTGATTGCGGTGACGGCGCTGCTGGCCGCGGTTTGCGGCTGGCGCTATGACTGCGCCACAGCGTATGCGAACGGCTGTGCGGCGCGCGCCATGGAGCAGCAAGTTGACGCGTTCAAGACTTTCGAGCGCAGCCAGACGACGATCCATTACATTTGGGGAATCGACGCGCGGATGCACGAAGCGCGCATCCGTTACAAAGCGGCGGAACAGCGGGCCGAACTGGCCCGCG
Organism: uncultured Acidobacteriota bacterium; assembly: GCA_963711325.1. Classification (GTDB taxonomy): domain Bacteria; phylum Acidobacteriota; class Terriglobia; order Acidiferrales; family UBA7541; genus Palsa-295. Next base: position 1,163,824 of record CAVQDR010000004.1, read on the forward strand.
AGAACGCGATGGGGTTGAAGGCCGATCGCGAGCCGTCCCAGATGGAGTGGCAGAAAACTTTGCTGACCCAGAACAATCTGGCCGTGAAGGAATTGGACGGGAATTCGGGGCCGGAGGCCGATCCGTACTATCCGCAAAAAGAAGCGGAGCTGGGCGGCAGGGAGTTGTCTGAGACGGCGTTCGCCAAGTGGGACGCCGAAAACGAATTGCGGCAGTCCTGGCATCTGAAAGCCGCGCAATATTTGCTGACGCTGACCATGTTCGCGATCGCTCTGTACCTGCTGGGGCAATCGATGGGCATGGGGCTGGGCCGTGGCGCATTTATTTTGGTGCTGGGCGGATCGCTGATTGCGGGGGTGGGCGCGTTCTCCGCTTTGAAAACGGCGGTGCATTACTTGCCGCAGAACGCGGACAAGCTCGATGGCGCGGCCGACGCGTATGGCGCGGGCCGGGAAATGTTTATGATGGCGCACGAATCGCAGGATTACGCGGACGCCGCCGAAAAGTTTTCCGAGGCGCTGAAAATCCGGCCGACGTTTGCGCTGGCCCACTACTACCGCGGGGAATCGCTGTTCAATTCGGCGCGGGTTCATCCGGACGAGCAGGATTCGTTGCCTTCGCGAAAATCAGGAGTCCTGGGCCAGACGATTCAAGAAATGGGGATCAGCCTGGACGATTTCGACCGGGAAGGGGTGACGCCGCCGGAAGAATTGATCGGACGTTATGGTTTCTTCACGCTGCTGCAGGCGCTCTCGCCGCCGGACCCGGCCTTGCTGAAGAAAGGCATCGGAGTTTTGAAGGCGGGCACGGATGCCTACAAGAACGATCCTTGGCTGGAGGTGAATTTGGCGGTGGCGCTGCTGATTTCCGGGCAGACCGCGGAAGCTCGAAAAACGTATGACCAAGTTTTCGCTGACGGGATCTCTTCCAGTTTGGCCGTGGCGGCGCTAGGCGATTTGGAGATCGCGCGAGCCTACTGCAAGTCTTTCGCGCATGCCGACTGCACCACGATTGCCAATGAAATCAACGAACTGAAACCGCGGTTCGCATTGGTAGCGGGGCCGCAGCCGAAGGGCGCGGATTGGCAAGAGCGGCATCCTTCGTTGTCCGCGCCGCAAATTTCGGTTTCGCCGGCGATCGTCAGTTGGAGCGCGGCAGTGGACGCGACTGACGGCAAAGATGTGCTGCTGGTGATTTGGTATTGGAAGGATCCGGACTGGAAAGCCTGGAGAGTGATCGGTACGGTTTCCGGCACGGTCGCGGCGAGAAATCTGGATGACGCGGGCGCAAATCGCAAATCGTATTCGCTTTCTTACCTCGACGCGACGGGCGAACACCGCTGCCTGCCGGGCGGAGATTTTCGAGCGGAATTTTATCTGAACGGAAAATTGGTGGCGGACGAATCCAAGTCTTTGGCGCTCGATCACGAATTCAAAGGCGCAGGCTTGCACGATATTAATTTCGAGGCTTGCTATCCTTCGACTTGGTCGGATTGGGCGTACCGCCCGACTGATGTGACCGGACCGGAGCTGGTGCGCGGATCGATCAGCCCGGACAGCAAGCGCGGGGTTTACTTGTTTACGTTTTTCTATCCCAAAGTTGCGGAGCAGTCTGCGGTGATCTTGCAGCACGCGGTGACGCGGTCGGCCGAAAATCCTGGAAGCGCATGGACTGCCAAAAGATTTGACGTTCTCTCGCATCGCGGAGCCGTGCGGCGCGTATCCGCTGGATTTTTTGAGTAAGGACGCGACGTGGTACCAGGATTCGACGAGAGTTTCGACTGCGCGGGCCTGGATCGCGGGCGACGGTATCGTGTACGTGGCGATGAGTGCAAATGGAGCGCGCAACGGAGTCGATACCGACGATTGTCTGGTGCTGACTTCGCTTTCCAATATTTATTCGCCGGCGAGGCCTCCTGTTCCGGATAGCAGCGGCGATGGTCCGGCGACCGTAACCGGCGCGGACACTGGCGCGAACCCGGGCACGAATTCCGGCACAGATTCCGGCAAACCGGCAGATGGAGCTGCTTCGAGCGCTGCGCCGGAGAAACCGAGTAATTAATTTCGGATTCTTGTTTCTGCCCGGCGTTAACTGGAGGCGGGGAAGGGGTTCGCGTGATGCTTTTCTTCTTTCTTGAATCCGGATTGCAGGCGGCGGACCAGCACGTACAAAACCGGAATAAAAATTAAGTTGAGGAAGGTTGAGGCAATCATCCCGCCGAATACGGTGGTGCCTACCGAGCGGCGGCTGATGCGCCCGGCGCCCTCGGCCAGCACCAGTGGCAGCACGCCAAGAATGAACGCGAGCGAAGTCATCAGAATCGGGCGCAGGCGGATGCTGGCGGATTCGATGGCGGCGTCGATGATGCTGCGGCCTTTGTCGCGCAACTGTTCGGCGAATTCGACGATCAGGATGGCGTTCTTGCTGGAAAGTCCGATCAGCATGACCAGGCCGATCTGGCAGTAGACGTCGTTCTGCTGGCCGCGCAGGGCCTGCGCGCCAATTGCGCCGAGTAGCGCGGTGGGCACTGCGAGCAGCACGATGAAGGGCAGCGAGAAACTTTCGTATTGCGCGGCCAGCGTTAGATAGACGACCAAAATGCCGAGGCCGAAAAGCACGATGGCCTGGCTCCCCGACTGAATTTCTTCCAGCGACAATCCGGTCCATTCGTAAGCGAAGCCCGGCGGCAGAGTTTTATTTGCCAGCGCATCCATGGCCGCGATGGCTTCGCCGGAACTTTTTCCCGGCGCGGCGGAGCCGTCGATTTCGGCGTAACGGAAAAGATTGTAGTGGCTGATGACCTGCGGCGAAGCGTCCTGCTTCAGCACCACCAGGTTTTCCAGCGGGACCATGGTGCCCTTGTCCGAGCGCACGTAATATTCCTTGATGTCGCGGGCTTCGGAGCGGAATTGCTTGTCGGCCTGCACATAGACGCGGTAGGCGCGATTGTTAAATTCGAAATCGTTCACGTAGACCGAGCCCATGAAGACCTGCAGCGCGTCGGTAATCTGGGTGAGCGAAACGCCGAGCGCTTTGGCTTTGTCGCGATCGAAAGTCAGCACGTACTGCGGATCGTTGGCGCTGAAGCTGGTGAACAGGCCGGTCAGAGTGGGATTGGTGTTTCCCTGCTGAATCACTTTTTGGGTGACATCGGAAAGCGCCTGGATGGTGGAGCCGCGCTGATCTTCAAGGACGAATTGAAATCCGCCGAATTGTCCCAGGCCCTGCACGGCCGGCGGCGCGAAGGGAACCACTTGCGCGCCGGAAATTGCGGAGAGCGGGCCACGCAGGCGTTCGAGGACGGCGTTGCCGGAGTGTTCTTCGCCTTTGCGGTGCGCGAAATCCTTCAGTCCGGCAAAAATCAGAGCGCGGTTGGAAGCGCTGCCGCCGAAGCTGAATCCCGCCACTGAAAACGCGCTATCCATTTCAGGAACCTTGGCCAGAATCGCTTCGGCCTGGCCGCAGATCGTGGTGGTGTATTCGAGCGAAGCGCCGGCCGGGGCCTGCACGGCGATGATCAAGTAGCCGCCATCTTCGGCGGGGATGAAACCTTTCGGGACATGTTCGTAGACGTAGTAGGTCAAGCCGAGGACGCAGAAAAACAGAAGCACCGCCGCGAATTCGAAACGCAGAATGAAACGCAGCATTTTCTGGTAGGCGTTGGTGAACGAGGTCAGCATGCGGTTGAAGGCGATGAAGATCTTGCTGCGGATGATGTGTTCGTGGCCCAGAAAAATGGCGGAGAGGGCGGGTGTCAAGGTCAGCGCGTTGAAGGCGGAAATCGAAACCGAGAAGGCGATAGTCAGCGCGAACTGCCGGAACAAAATACCGGTGGTGCCGGGGAAGAACGCGACTGGAACGAATACGGCGACCAGCACCAGCGAAGTGGCGACGACGGCGCCGGCTACTTCTTTCATGGCGATGGACGCGGCGTTGTGCGGTTCGGAAATTCCCTCGGTGATGTGGCGCTGGACGTTTTCGATGACGACGATGGCGTCGTCAACGACCAGGCCGGTGGCTAGGGTTAAGCCGAACAAAGTGAGCGTGTTGATCGAAAAGCCCAGAATTTTCACGAACGCCAGAGTTCCGATCAGCGAAACGGGAATGGTGATGGCTGGGATGAAGGTGCTGCGCCAATCCTGCAGGAAAATAAAGATGACCAGCACGACGAGGCCGATGGCTTCCAGCAGGGTATATAGGACGTCTTTAATCGATTCGCCGACGACGCTGGTGGTGTCAAAGGCGACCGCATATTTGATACCCGGCGGAAAACGCTTCGAAAGGCGCAGGAGTTCGGCTTTCGCGGCTTTGTCGACGGTGAGCGCGTTGGCGCCGGGCAACTGGGTCACGCCGAAGCCCACGGCATCGTGGCCATTGAAGCGCAGATTGCTGCTGTAATCTTCCGCGCCCAGTTCGGCGCGGCCCACGTCGCGCAGGCGGACCAGGCTGCCGTCGGTGCCCGTCTTCAAAATAATATTTTCGAATTCGGAGGGCTCGACCAGGCGGCCCACGGCGCGGACGCTGATCTGGTAACTCTGGCCGGTGCGCGCAGGCGGCTGGCCCACTTGCCCGGCGCTGACCTGCACATTCTGTTCAGTGAGCGCACTCAAGATGTCGGTCGCGGTTAAATTGCGCGCGGCCATGCGCAGCGGATCCAGCCAGAGGCGCATGGAATATTTGCGTTCGCCGAAATTCTGCACGTCGGCGACGCCGGGGACGCGTTTCAGGGCATCGCGCACGTAAAGATCAAGATAGTTGCTGAGGAACAGGCTGTCGTATTCGTTGTGTTCGGCATAGACGCCGGCGCCGAAGACGAAATTGCTGGAAGACTTCGCAACGGTGATGCCGGTGGTTTTCACTTCGTTGGGCATGCGGCCGAGGGCCTGGTTGACTCGATTCTGCACGTCGACGGCGGCGAGATCGATGTTGCGGGTAATGTCGAAGGTGATGCTGATGCCGCTCGAGCCGTCGTTGCCGCTCGAAGAGGTCATGTACTTCATGCCTTCGACGCCGTTGATTTGCTGCTCGAGTGGCGTGGTGACCGACGTTTCGACGGCGCGGGCGTTCGCGCCGTTGTAAAACGAGCTGACGCTCACCTGCGGCGGGGCCAAATTGGGAAATTGCGCGACCGGGAGCGAAGGAATGGTGACCGCGCCGGCCAAAATAATCAGCAGCGCGCAGACGGTGGCGAAGATTGGGCGGCGGATGAAAAAATCGACAAACATATCTACCCAGGCCTTTTTGCGGCACGCAGGAATTCAGATTCAGGAGCGATCAAGACGGAGTCTTTCCGTTCGAGGCTGAGGAAGTTTCGGTTACCGGCGCGCCATCGACCAGATCCTGCCCGCCTTCGACCACGACGCGGTCCCCATCTTTCAGCCCATCCAGCACGGTGTAATTGTTGCCGGTCATATCGCCCAGGCGGACGACTTTCTGGCGCACGACTTCGGATTTGCCGCTGCCATCGATTACGAACGCGAAATATTGGCCGTTGATGCGCTGCACGGCGAGCACCGGAATCACCGGGCCTTCATGAACGCGCCAGATGATGCGGGCGCGGGCGAATTGCGAGGTGCGCAGCGCGTCGGTGCTGTTCTTGATCGAAGCTTTGGCCAAGATGGATTGAGTGCTGTTATCCACCTGCGAGGAAATAAAATCGATCTGGCTTTCGGCGATGACGTTGCCTTGGGTATCGATCAGCTGGACCTTCTGGCCCATTTTCAAATCTTTGGAGCGTTCGACTGGGACATTGATATAGATCTCGAGGGGGCCGGGCTCGTCCACGGTGGTTAGCGAGGTGGAGGTGGTGACCCGGTCGCCGACGCGCACTGGAATATCTCCGACAATTCCGGCGGTCGGCGCGAGCACCCGGTAATATTTCAATTGGACTTGTTGTTCCTGCACCTGCGAATCGAGCGATTTCAGCTGGTGCTGCGCGGTGTCCAGATTTACTTTGGCCTGGTCGTAATCCTGCTTGCTGGAAACGCCGGCCTCGAACAATTTCTGGGCACGTTCCCATTGGACCTGGGCGAAACGCACGTTGGCTTCCTGCGCGGCGCGCGAAGCCTCCTGGCTGCCTACCGTGGCCTGCTGTTTTAGGGGATCGATCTGCATCAGCGGGGTTCCGGCTTTCACGCGGTCGCCGGATTTCACCAGGATGGCGGTGACTTGGCCCTCGACCTGAGGGTTGAGTATCGTGGAGTGGCGCGATTTCAGCGTGCCGAGATATTCGGAAGACTCTGGAATCGCGACCGGCGCGATGACGGCGGTTTTCACCGGAGTCGCGGGAGGTTGTTGGTTACCCGTGGCCTGATTTTGGTCACAACCGGCGGCGACGAAGATGCTGGCGCACAAAAGTGCGGCGACCAGCACTGAGGCGCTGGGGCGGGTGGTGGCGGCAGAAGGCAACGGATTCGGATTTTGATTGGCTGGCGACAAGAGTGACATTCCGGCGATATGAATTGTGGACGTGACCTGCGTGCGCCGCATTGTACCTTGGCTGGCCGCTTGGTTCGAACGCAAAACGACACCCCGGATGCAGGGTATAGACGACGAGCAATCGGAGAAGATAGTTTCGCGGTGAGGATTTTCTTAGGAAATCCGCGGTCGAAATTGGTGGCTGCTTTCAGTTTGAAATTGGCGGCGTGTGCTAAAATGCGCGGATGTTTTTGGCGAATCTAAGCGCTTGTCGCTGCAGCAGTATTTTCGCGGGAACGACTTGTTGTGGCGAATTTGGCCCGAGGCGATCCCGTGTCAGCATCGCTGTAAGTAGCTTAAAAACTAGCGATTTAACGTCTATGCTCCGGAATCCAGCTAGTCGCAGGTACTCCCGCGCATGATGCAAACCTGGGCGGATTGGGCCCTCGATACCGCTAGCCGCCGCGGGGCGACGTATGCCGACGTGCGCGTGATGGACATTCGCCAGCGCGACCTGAGCACCAAGAACGGCGAAGTCGGCACGATTCTCGAGACTGAGACGCTCGGCATCGGAATTCGGGTGATTGCGAATGGCGCGTGGGGCTTCGCTTCCACTGACCGGCTGACGCGCGAAGGGGTGCAAGCTTGCGCGGCGGAAGCCGTGGCGATGGCCAAGGCTTCGTCGCTGGCCAAACGCGAAAATGTGTCGCTGGCGCCGGAAAAAGCGTACGTCGATACCTGGCAGAATCCGTTTCTGAAGGATCCGTTCAAAATTCCGGTGGAGCGGCAGATTGGTTTGCTGTTGGCGGCCGACGCGGAAATGCATCGGGTGAAAGGCGTGACGATTGCGGAAGGGATGATGTCCTTCAAGCGGATCGAGCAGCTTTTCGTTTCGAGCATTGGCTCGCAGATTCATCAGGTGAAGATGCATTCGGGCGCGGGAATTGTAGCGACGACTTTTGCGGAAAGCGAAATTCAGAAGCGGTCGTATCCGAATAGTTTTGGCGGGCAGCACGCGCTGCAGGGTTATGAGCTGGTGGAATCGCTCGACCTGGTGGGCAATGCGCAGCGGACGGCGGAAGAAGCCGTCGAACTGCATCATGCGCTGCAGTGTCCCGAAGGTGTTTCGACGATTATTCTGGGCGGATCGCAGCTGGGGTTGCAGATTCACGAATCGGTCGGGCATCCGATCGAGCTCGACCGCGTGCTGGGGCAGGAAGCGAATTTCGCGGGGATGAGTTTTCTGACCACGGAAAAATTGCGGAAATTGAAGTACGGCTCGGACATCGTGAACATCGTGGCCGACGCGCGGCTGGAGCATGGCTCTGGGTTGGGAACTTTTGCTTACGACGATGAAGGCGTTCCGGCGCAGTGCATTCCGATTATCACCGACGGCTTGTTCACCGGATATTTGAGCAACCGCGAGCTGGCGTCGTCGATTGGCGAAAATCGTTCGAACGGGACCATGCGCACGGAAAGCTGGAACCGGCTGCCGATGGTGCGGATGACGAACATCAGCATCAATCCTGGCGAATGGAAATATGACGATCTGATTGCTGATACCGACGATGGGATTTTGATGGAGACGAACCGTTCGTGGTCGATCGATGACCGTCGTTACCATTTCCAGTTTTCTACCGAGATTGGATGGGAGATTAAAGGCGGCAAGAAAGGGCGGATGATCAAGAATCCGAGCTACAGCGGAATCACCACCGAATTCTGGAACAGCTGCGACGCGATTTGTGCGCGCGAGCACTGGACGCTGTGGGGCACGCCGAATTGCGGCAAGGGCCAGCCGATGCAGACCATGGGCACTGGGCACGGGGCATCGCCGTCACGATTCCGGAATGTGAAAGTGGGAGTGGCTTTCGCCAAATGAGCGCCGCGAAGAAAAGAGCGCGCAGAAAGCGCGGCGGAGCGGCTGCCACCGGTGCTGCGAAACATCGCCGCGAACCGGGGCGATTTACTGCGGCGGAGATGGAGCATCTGGCGGAGCGGCTGCTGAAATTCAGCGACGCGGATGAGACCGAAGTCGAAATCGATTTGAGCGTCGATGCGCTGACGCGATTCGCGAACAACGCCATTCATCAGAACGTCGCCGAGCATACGCTGAGCATTTCGGTTCGGGTGGTGCTGGATGGGCGCACGGCGCGCGCCACCACCAACAAGACGGATGACGATTCGCTGCGGCGGGTGATTGCTACGGCTAGCAGTCTGGCGCGCAACGAGCCGAAAAGTCCAGACCTGTTGCCGATGCTGAAGCGGCAGAGCTACAAGAAAGTCGATCACTTCATTAAGGCTACGGCTGCCGCGACTGCCGAAGATCGGGCGCGTGCCGTTGCGCGCGTTTGCAAATTTGCGGAGAAGCAGAAACAGACTGCCGCCGGTATTTTTGCCACGGGTTACGACCGCACGTTGCTGGCGAACTCGCGTGGATTGTTTGCGCGGCACGATCACACCGAGGCGCAATTTTCGATCACCATCCTCGAATCGAATTCTTCGGGCTGGGCCAAAGCCAGTGCGTCCGATGTTGGGGATATTGATCCGGACGCGTTGGCCGCGAGCGCGAGCCAAAAATCGGCTGCGTCGCGCAATCCGGTGGAGCTGAAGCCGGGGCATCACGTGGCGATTCTGGAGCCTTCGGCGACGCTCGATTTTCTGGGTTCGCTTTTTTACGATTTTTCGGCGACCGCGGTGCATGACAAGCGTTCCTGCCTGAACGACCGCATGGGACGCAAAGTTTTCGGCGACAACATCACGCTGTGGGACGACGTGTATCATCCGCTGCAGATTGGGCCGGAATACGATGGCGAAGGTTTGCCGCGGCAGCGGGTGTTGCTGGTCGAACGCGGCGTGCCGAAGAATTTGGTCTATTCACGCGCTACCGCGAAAAAGATGAAGACCAAGCCTACGGGGCATGGATTCACTTTGCCGAACGAGCATGGCGAGGCGCCGACCAATCTGGTTTTCGCGGGAGGGGATAAATCCGTGGCGGAAATGATCGCTTCGACCGAGCGCGGCGTGCTGGTCACCCGACTGTGGTACATCCGCGAAGTGGATCCCTACGACAAGACCATTACGGGCATGACCCGCGACGGAACGTTTCTGGTTGAAAATGGAAAAGTGGCCGGAGGGATTCGCAATTTCCGCTTCAATCAGAGCATCATCGCCGCGCTTTCTAACGTGGAGATGCTGGGGCCGTCGGTCCGCGCGTCGGGGGAAGAATCGTTCGACATGGTGGTTCCGGCGATGAAGATTCGCGACTTTCACTTCAGCGAAGTGACTAAGTTCTGAAATTCGAAATTGGAAAATAGAAAATAGAAATTCGGCCACTCACGAGCGTTCGCGCGCGGCTCATTTGGCTGGGGCGGCGTGATCGGGCCGGATGAAGAACTTCCATTTGTCGATTTTTGCGTCTACTGCAACGTCAAAAAAGCCCACCATCATTTCATCGTAGGTTTGATCGCCCCAGCGAACGGCGGCGTCGGGATCCGGATTGTGCGGATTGTTGCTCGAATTGTCGTACCAGGCCACGGCCTGCAATTCGGTTCCGGCTTTCAGCGGCAGCGGCTGCGCCAGGCGGTAGCTCATCTGCCAGTAAAAATCCCAGTTCACCCGCAAGAGCGTTTCCGGCTTTTCTCCCGGGCGGAGGATGTTGTACTCGAATGTTTTTCCACGCAGATGCATGTGCGGCAAAAAGCTGAGCAGGGTGGCGTCGTTGGGCAGCGAGCCACGAGCTTCGACGCGGAAATCATCTGCACCAGGCGGGATGACGAAGTGATCGTTGGTGAGCTGCAGCGTCAGGACGCGCTGCTTCGGCGGCTGCTTGGCGAAAACGATGCCGATGCTGGTTTGATCGGTCGTCGCATGGCCGTGCGTGGTGTAGTGCATCTGAAAAACCAGATCGGAGCCGGCCGGAACAAATTTCGCCATTCCCGCCGGCCACTGGTCCGGCAAACTGCCGGGCGCGTAGACCAGCAGAATATCGGCGTCGGTCCAGTGCGCGCCGTGGCGCGATTCTTCGTCGGTCAGATCGGCGGCAGTGAAGGGAACTCCGACTGGCGCGCCGCGAAGCCATTTCGATTCTGGCGGGCGAATGTAGACGACCGCGTGATGAACGTTTTCGCGGCTAGAGGGGCGAACCTCTGACATTTGAATCCATGCGTCTTGGGCGAAATTGGTGGGCACGATTTCGTAGGTGTAGTCGATGTCGCCGTGGGCGGGAAGCGCGGCTGGTTTCGGCATGGTGATGATTCGATCGGGCTGCGAGATATTCCAGCCATTGGTCCAGACGGACGCGGGCGGAGCATCGGCGGCATCGCCCGCAGGCGTACCTCCATTTGCCCAGGCAACCAGCGTGGCGATTTCCTGCGGCGTGAGCGTCGGATCGTTGGAGAAGTGGCCGAATTTCGAGTCGGCGAACCACGGCGGCATTTGGCGTGTGCTGGCCGCGCTGGCGATGGCGCCGGCGCGCAGGCGTGCGTCGTTGTAAGTGACCAGCGGCATCGGGGCGATTTCGCTGGGGCGGTGGCAGCTCTGGCAATGCTGCTGCAGGATCGTCGCGACGTCGCGGTAGAAAGTCGGGGCTGGCGCGGAAGTCTGCGGCGCAACAGTAGCGGGCGTGTTTGATTTGGTTGGCGTGGAGGAATTTTGCGAGGGGGCGGACGCCATGGAAATCGCGAGCATCGCGAGAGTCGTTGCGGCGACGGAGATTCCGATTCGCATGCGTAGATTAGTTACGCATTGTGGCGGGTTGGTTGCAAGCGCGTTGGAATTCGCTGCGACGAATGAAGGTGGCGCGTTGTTTTACTTGGTGAACTGCAGGCTCAAAAGCGCGCGCGAGATAATATTTTCCTGAATTTGCACCAGGTCGGTATCCGCCAGGGTCATGCCGAAAATCGTGTAGACATGCGTGTCGCGCGGAAGGTAGACGACCACGCCGGACCAGTCTTTCTGATCGACGCTGCCGCGGAAATGGCGCTCGATGGCGCTGACGCCGGAAATGGTGACGCGTTTTTCGTCGATGGGACGGAAATTGTCGAGAATGTCGCGCAGGCGGTGTTCGGTGGCGTCAATGTCGCTGTTCAGGGATTTTCCGGCGGCTTCCTGGCCGATGAGCAGATAGGTGGTTTGATCGTCGTTACCCATGGCGGTAATGGAGCCGGGGAGCAGGGTGCGCGCGCCTTCGATCACTTTCCAGGCGGGCGGCTTGTACATTTGAAAACCGTAGGTTTGGTTGGTGTAGGTGTTGCCGACGACTTGTTCGCGCATGGGTTCGGGCGCGGCGGGCTTGGGAGCAGGCGCGGGTTGAACCGGCGGAGGCGCGGCGGGTTTTGCGGCCACGACGGTTGGCGCGGGTGCAGCGGTCGGTGCCGGCGCTGGCGGCTTGGCGGCCGCTTCGGCTTTTACGGGTTTTGAATTTGCGGATGGCGCGGAACTGTCAGCGGATGGCGCGGCTTTCTTGGGCGTATCGCTGACTACGATCGAAACGACTTGATCCTTTTGCACCACGGCGAAGCCGTAACTCGTTTTCACCTTGAAGGAATTCTCTTCGAAACCGACGATTGTGCCGGTGATTTTCGTGCCGTCTTTCAATTTGATTTCGTCCGCGCGCGCTGGCACGGCGAGCAGGGCACAGCCAGAGAGCGCGATGACGAGGGCGAGACGAAAAGAGGAGCTCATCGTTTGAGTATCACCCTGATGGAGGGGAGCGGCAAGGCGTGTGGCTGCGGCGGTGACGGATGAGTCAGCAAACGCGGCGGCCGCGAACGCTAGCGTTTGCGGCGTTTGGCTGGCGGCTTGGTTTTCGGTTTGGTTTTCGGTTTGGGCCGCGTGGGCTTGGCTTGCTTTTTCTGGACCAGGGGCGCGAGTTCTTCACGCAGGGTGACGAACTCGGTTTCCAGCGCGCGAAATTCCAGCGGGGCGCTGCGAAGATTTACCGCGCGTCCCATGGCTTCCAGGCTGCGCGCGAGCTCGACGGCTTTGGAGGCGCCAAAAATCGCGAGGGAGCCTTTGAGCAGGTGCGCGGTGGCGGCTAAGTCGGCGGCGTTGTTGTGGGCGATGGCTCGGCCGATGCGCGCGAGAGTTTTCGGCGAGTCTTGGAGCAAAATCGCGGTCAGCGAGCTCATCAGTTTTTCGTTTCCGCCGGTGGAACGACGGAGGTGATCGACGGCGCGGCCCGTGGGTTGTGGGGAAGTGGCCGTTGTGGCCGGCGCGGGATTGACTTCACTCGACGCGGATGTTGCCGCAGCTGCTGGCGCGGGAGACGACGGAGTGACGTCTGAAGATGCAGGCGTCGAGCCGGCGACCGTGGCCGCGCCCGCCGACTCCACGACTTCGTAGAGCTTTTGCATGTGGACGGGCTTGGCGAGCATCGCGTCCATGCCGGCTTCGCGAAAACGCGTTTCGTCTTCTTCGGTGGCGTGGCCGGAAATTCCGATGATGATCTGGTGGCGGCCAGTGCCGGCTTCGCGCTGGCGAATGGCCTGGGTGGCTTCGAGGCCGGTCATGCGGGGCATTTCTTCGTCGATGAGCAGGACGTCGAAATCGTGTTTTTCCAGTTCGGCGACGGCTTCGCGGCCGTCGGCCGCCCCGATGGCGATGTGGCCGCGTTTTTCGAGGAGCTCGACGATCAGTTCGCGGTTGATGTCGGCGTCATCGGCGACCAGGATTCGGAGGCGGCGCGCTGGCTTGGATTTTTCTTTGGGCTTTTCGCTTTCGGAGGCGTCCGGCTGCTGCGCGGTCGGCGTGCGAGCCGCATCTATTTTCTCCACGCGCGGCAGGCGAAACCAGAAACGCGAGCCGCCTTGCGCGCGGGTTTCGGCGCCGATGGATCCGCCCCAGCGTTCCACGGTTATTTTGCAAAAATACAGGCCCAGGCCGGCTTTGCCAGCGTGGGCTTTTCCTTTGGAGAACAGCGCGAAGAGCTGGGCTTCGGGCTGATCTTTGGGAAGGCCCGGGCCTTGGTCATCGACGAAGGCCAACACGAAGCTGCCCTGATCCTCGACGCCGACGGTGACAGTGGTATTTTTTGGGCTGTAGCGCATGGCGTTTTCGAGCAGGTTGCCGAAGATGCGATCGATGCGCGCGGAATCTCCGTTGACGTGCCAATCACGCGATCTGCCGAGGCGCGAATCGAAACGCAGATTTATGTCGTGGTCGCGAAAAGGCGTGTCGAAATCGCGGACGGCGCGCTGGGCGCATTCGGCGAGGTCGGGCGAATCGCCGGCTTTTTCCTGGGCGGAATTCTGTGCGGCGAGGTCGCTGGAGAAGGCTTCGAGGATGCCGCGAATCATCAATTCCTGGCGCTGGGATTCGCGTTCACCGGTTTTGACGTATTTTTTGAGCTGGGCGGGCAAATGCTCGCGTTCGAGCAGGTGGAAAACGCTATTCATCGCGCTGAGCGGCTGGGTCAAGTCGTGCACGATGCAGTGCAGCAGAATTTCTTTTTTCTGAATTTCGCGGAGAAGCTTTTCGTAGACCAGCAGAGAGTCGCGCGCGGTTTGAAAGATTTCCTGCTGCTGGTCGAAAGTTTCGGAAAGGTTGCGGACGATCAGCAGCCGGGTGCCTTGCAGCAGATAAGCCGAAGCTTCGAGCGGGATTTCGCGGCCGGTCGAATCGCGTTCGGTCCAATTGCCGGAATTGGCGGAGCCGGCGGATTTGGAATTCCAGAAGGTCTCGGCGTCGAAAATAAAATTCTCGAGAAATGGAGAGACGTCGCCGAGGCGGATTTTCTCGCTCTGCGCGGGAAGATCGCCCCACAGCGCTTGGCACCAGGCTGGCCAGCTTCCCATCAGGCGAAAATCGCCGTCATCGAGATATTCGAACAGCGCGAAGCCCTGCGTCGCGAAAAACGATTCGAAGATGGAGGTGGCGGCGGACATTTATTCTTTCACGGTCAGCTGGGCGAGCTGCAAGAATGCCTCTTCGACGCGCTCGCCGGTTTTGGCGCTGGTGTGCAGCACGTTCCATCCGGCCGCGCCGAGTTTCGAAGTTTGCGGCGGATCGATTTCCCACTGGTCGGTGAGATCGAATTTATTCAGGAGCAGCAGCGCCGGAACTTTTCCGAATTCGAGAACTACGCGTTCGTTCAAGGCTAGCGCGTCGTCGAGGGTCTGGCGGCGGGTGCCATCGACGACCAACAAATATCCGGACATGCCGCGCAGGTAGGACATGTTCATTTTCTGGTAGGCGTCCTCGCCATGAATATCCCAGAGGACCAGCATGACTTCCTGAGCCGCGGCCTGCACCAGTTTTCTTATCGACTTTCACGCCGATGGTGGTGTGGTAGCGCTCGTCGAACATGCTGGAAACGAAACGGCGGACCAAACTGGTTTTGCCCACCGAAGAAGAACCCAGCATGCAGATTTTTTTCTGGAGGATCATGGCGCGCGCTCAGTTCCCGGTAGGAGTGGCCGGCGGCGCGTTGGAGGAAGCCGCCGTCGCGGCGCCGACGGGCGCGAAGGAGACTTTGAAAGTGACGCTACGATTGAGCTGGCGGCCTTCTTCGGAATCTTCGTTGCGCAACGGTTGGGTGGTGCCGACGCCGGTGGGGCGCAGCAAATCGCGGCGAATGCCGCTGCGCAGCAACATGCGGCGAATCTGTTCGGCGCGTTGCTGGCTGAGTACGAGATTGGTGCCTTCGATGCCACTGGTGTCACTGTGGCCGACCAGCGCGACGTTCACCGACTGGCCAAACGTGACGGCCTGAGTTTGCAATTCGCGCAGACGCGTTTCGACTTCAGTGATTTTCTGGTCCTGGCCGGTTTGGAGATCCGCGCTACCCAGTGGGAATAGGAGAACCACGGACTCGACGGAATTCTTGATGGTGAAAAGCTGTTGCAGGTTCGAATTCACCAAGTGCGATTCATCGAGGCCGGTGACTCCGGCGATCAGCGGCGCGCGCTCTTCGAGTTTGGTGATCCATGACTGCGGCGCGGAGCCTTCGGCGGTCAGCTCACCTTCTTTGGCTGCGAGTTTCACGGTGGAAGGCGGATGCAGCATTTTCTCAGCGCGGCGCGCCACCATGGCGTCGTCGAGCGAATAGTACGGAGCGAGCTGCAAATCGGCCTTGTCGGGATCCAGCCCGGCTTGAGCAACCAACTGTTTCGGATCGGCGGCCAGCGGGTCGCGGAAGCCTTGAATGTGGAAGGTGCGGCCGTCCTTGTTGTAAGAAACCACGACGATACCCGGCTGTTTTTTCAACTGGCCGAGGAAGCGCGACCATTCAATCAGCAAATAGGTGGAATATCCCAGCCAGCCGATCAGCAAAGCCGCGGCAATGCCGCCGACGATCATCAGCGCGCGCGGTTTTTTCTTTTGCTCCGGAGCTTCGCGGTAGCGGGTTTCGAGCAAGCGCGCAAGGCGCTCGTCGGCGGCGCGGAAGGGCCCGGCATCGCCTTTGAAATTCGCGAGCGCCGAACTGAAGTAGCGCTGCACGTCTTCGAGCACTTCATTCATGGCCTGGCGAAAGTCAGCGGGAGCGTGTCCGCGAACGACCGCGGCCAGAATCGCGTTGGGGCTCTCTTCGACCCAGACTTGGAGGTCGCCGATGTTCAGGCTGGCCAGCGATTCGCTGTCTTTGGATTTGAAAGAGTCGCGCACGAACTGCTGAATCGCGGAGAGCATCCCGGCCACCATGTCGGGATCTTGAGTGGCGACGGTGGGCGCGACGAGATGATTCAGCACCAAGCCGGTTTCGCGGTGAATCAGGAAAACCTGTTCGACGCGGTAGAGCAGGCTGTGCATCAGGACAATTTCGGCGAAGGGTTTTCCGGTGCGCATCGCTTCGACGCGCCACTGCAAGCCGCGCGCGGAAAAACTGTTGTTCAGGGCTTCGTTGAAAGATTCCAGCATGGACCGCAACGTTTCAGTGATTGATTTACGAATCGCGGGGCCCATCACGGGGAAGAGCGCATCGGCCAGCACATGCGGATCGCGGCGAACGGATTCGCGCAAGGTTTCCTGAATGGTAGGAGCGAGCGCGTCGGCCAGGGCCTGGTCGCCGGAGCCGCGGCGCATCTCAATCGCTTCGGCGACCACCTCGCTGACGTCACAGGTACGTTTTTCGAGGTTGTCCAGCCGCTCCTCAATCGCCGCCAGGCCTTCGGTTTCCGGGGCGACGATTAAGTGGCGTAATTCTTCGTAGGCGTGGTTATTGTCCGTCGAGTTTTCCTGAGCCTGCGCCATCGGGGCGCGGCGTTGCGCTTGCTCGGCCATAAGGAAGGAAGAAAGTGCTACAGCGGGCGCTGATCACAGATAGCCCGCCCGGTCGACGCAAAATCGGAAGCCCCCGCTCTTCTATTCTTCCGGCAGCTCGAACTTATTCTTCAAGCGCAGGGAAAATTCGTTGAACAGATCGGCCAGGCCGGCGCGGTCGGTTTTTTCATCGCGCAGCACGTCGACTTCGCGGTTCAGCGCGGCGGTGGTGTCGCGGCGCAGCTTATCGATTTCCGCGGAGACGGCTTTGGAATGCTCGAGCAATTTGCCGCGCAGCTCACCGTGGCCGTCGGACATCTGCTCTTCCAGTTGGGAGAGCTTCTTCTCGATGACCTTGGCGCCGTCTTTCATTTCGCGGGCGATTTCCTTGTGAGCTTCGCTGCGCTCGCCCTTTTCGGCTTTCACCCGCTGGCTCAGCGAATCGACTTCTTCCTTCATGTAGTTGCTCAGCGTATCGAAGCGCTTGGTCATATCGTCGCGCAGGGTCTCGATCGCTTTGGTCACGGTGTCTTCGAGGCGCATAAAGCGCTTCTCGTAATCGCGCATCTGCGAGCCGAATAATATGTCGCGAATCTTGTCTACGTTCGCGCCTTCCGCATTCTCTTTGCCGGAATTGTTGGGTAGCTTTGCGTCCGCCGGGGATGCCATTTTCCTGCCTCTCCTTTTATGAATGCCCTTAGCGCGAGACCGGGAAGACCTTCGTGCAGTAGGGCGGGGCATGCGAGGAACACTACTATGGAAGCGGGGCAGGCCGCAATATACGCATGGTTAACAGCGGGTAAACCAAAGTCGTGGGAGTAGTAGAACTTGGAATCGTCTCAAAACGAGGCAAGTACCGGTGGTTTGCGCTTGGTTTAATGCTTTAGCTGTACGTTGAAGCCGGAGTAGCCCTGCGGGCAGGTGCCGATGTTCGGTTGTTCGCGCGGGGCTACGGCGCGGACTAGCTTTGACGAATCGGCGTTTCGGCTGGGATCAAAGCTGGTGTACATGGCTGTTAGCACCCAGTATTGCCAGCCCGGTTGGGCGACGGACAAGACGTAGCGCCCGACCGCCCTTTCGAAATAATCCATCTTGCTGTTCTGAGCGGGACGCCCCCAGGTCTGGCTAAGGAGAGTCGGCGGGACGCAGATCAGGGCCGGAGCGGTGGCTGCGGAGGTTGTTGGTGGGGTGATGAATCCGCCGTTGCCGATGGGGTCGTCTACCGGGGCTGCCGGAGCAGGTGCCGGCGCGGGTGGTCGCGCCGGCGCGCGCGCGGCGGCGCTGGCCTGCGTTGCCGGCGCCGGCGGGGGAGCGGCCGGGCGGGCGGTTGAACCACTTCGCTCGTTTTGGGCGGCCTGCGCAATGGCGTCGAGCATCATTTTGCCAAAGTCGAGCGAAATCGCGCCTGCGTTGCCGGCGCCACAGTTGGAATTGCCGGCCTGGCGGCAGGCCAGAATTCTTTGGGCTTCGATTTTGTACTGGCCTTGCAGCTTGATGTCCATGCGATCGTCCACGTTTCTGGTGATGACCCAGAAATCCCCGTTGTCGTCAGGGAGCGCGTGCCGGCCATCGGCCAGCACGATGGAGTGGAAGTCGTACATGTCGGCGACCTTTTGCCGCACCGCGGCATCTTTCTGGTCCAGTTC
Source organism: uncultured Acidobacteriota bacterium (assembly GCA_963711325.1). GTDB lineage: Bacteria > Acidobacteriota > Terriglobia > Acidiferrales > UBA7541 > Palsa-295. The sequence goes on from CAVQDR010000004.1 coordinate 1,182,084, forward strand.
CGCAATTTGCTCGTCGAGCGTAAAGTGCAGGAACGCGATAAACGCGACACTGGCTGGATTTTTGACGTTCTCCTCCCGCATCTTTTTGTCGAGTCCGATGATGCCGGTGGCGTTATGAGAAGCACCGGTGACGCTGCCGAACTCCTGGTTGGTAATTCTCTGCAGGTCTTTCATGTCGTCGGCGGAAAACGTATCCTCCTTGCCCGCGACCTGCAAGGCGACCCGGTCCAGGATCAAATACGCCGGTAAAGCGAATTTGACGTAGCCCTCGACGAGCGACTTTTTGTCCTGCTCGGATGCGTTCAAATATTCGGCGGTGGTCCAGTTATGAAATTCGGAGGTGAGCTGCAGCACGTCTTTGGGCATGGCGTCGGTGAAAATGTTGTTCTTCTTGAGGGTCACGAAGAGCGCGTCTTCGACCTGAATGCGCCGTGCTTGGGGGTCCTGATTTAGACGCTTGTAATCGGCGACGCGCGCGCGAGCGAGGTTGCGGGTGAGCTCCACGATGCCGAGCGGCGACGTATCGCCTTCTTCCGTGGTGGTAAACAATTTGTCGACCTGGTCGGCGAGGTCGGCGCGGCCTTCGTTGCGGAAGGCGAGCTTGGTCATCTGGACGATGTTGGCGAGACATGACGCTTGACCGGCGGAATTATAGCGGTCGAATTGGTCGAAGCCGATGGCGTTCATGCCTGCGGGGAAGGACAGACCTGCGGCGGCGATGGCTACGAGCAGTGCGATCGCGGGAACGGTGCGTACCGTGCGCATGGCCGAAACTCCGATAACGGGATTGCGTTTTATATCACAGGTACCGGCGGCGCTCATTAGGGGGACGCAAATCTTTTCTGGGTCGGGTCGAGCGGTTAGCGATCGAGGAAGGTTTTGAGGCGAGCGTAACCGACGACTTTGCCGACACGCTCGAGGTTCACGAGGGGTGAGCTTTCACTCCACACCCGCGGTCAGATTGCCTATTCTTTGTAAACCAGACGCGGCCCGCTGACTTGCTTTGCTTGCAGGACAACGTCAACCTCAACGCGGTCGGCAATTTTTATGAAAGGGATGCCACTGTTCATGCCGTACTCCTTACGATCGAACGCCATCGAACCTCTGATTTCGCCGGTCCCCGTACCTTTTCCCGTTAAACTCAGGCTCAAAGTCTCGGGTTTCGAAACACCTCGGATGGTAAACACGCCCGGGATTTGAAATGTTGTGGGACCGGTCTGTTCGATCTTCGAGGAGTGGAAGGTGATGTACGGATTATCTTTCGCGTCGAAGAAATCTTTACCTTTCAGCTTGCCGTCCTTCAGGCCGCTTCCCGTATTCACGCTGGCGGCGTCGACTTTGATGTCCAAGATTCCGGTGGTTAGATCCGCGGAGGTGAATTTGAGAGTCGCATCCCATTTTTCGAAGACTCCCTCGATGGGGACCGATGCTTTTACGCCGAAAGTAATCTTGAACCCGCCTACGGGCGGAGAAACCACGAAAGTAGGGATGTCTGCTGGGGCCTGCGCACGACCGGGAAATGCAAACAACAATGAAGCCACGAAGCACAAAACCATCGATCGCATTGCGTAGGTCTCCTCAGGTCCGAATGCCGTGTGAATGAGTTCGTTCTGCAGGCTTGGATGCTGAGCTCAGAGAGAAAGGGACGGATTTTATTTGGCTTGGTGAACAAATCTTTCCGCGCGCGATTGGGATGCGAGACGCAAACCGACGCCAAGCAAAAAGAGCGAGTCTTGGATTCAGCGGTCGAGGAAGGTCTTGAGGCGGGCGTAGCCGGCGCGGCTGACTGGGATTTGGGCGCCGGTGGTGAGGATGGCGACGTGGGTGTCTTTGCCGTAGGGTTCGACTTTGGCGACGCGTTCGAGGTTGACGATGAAGGAGCGGTGGATGCGCATGAAACGCGCCGGGTCGAGCGAGGTTTCTAGGTTTGAGATGGTTTGTTGTTTCAGGTGTTTTTTCCCGGCGGTGGCGAGCGACAGGTAGTCGTCCTGCGCTTCGGCGTAATCGAGTTTGGCTACGGGAATAATCGAAACCTGGGAGCCTTCGCGGACCGCGATGCGGTCGAGATATTGCGCGGGAGGACGGGCGCTGGCGGCGAGCTCCGCGGCTGCGGGGGATTTTTGCGTGGTCGCGCCGGTCAGGCGCTGCTTGGCGCGCGTGAGCGCGGCGTCGAAGCGGTCGGCGCTGAAAGGCTTCAGCAGGTAATCGACGGCGTGGACTTCGAAAGCTTTGATGGCGTAATTGTCGTAGGCGGTGACGAAAACTACGGCAGTTTCGGAGCCGATCAGTTCGAGAACTTCGAAGCCGTCGAGTTTGGGCATCTGCACGTCGAGAAAGAGCAGATCCGGTTTCTGTTCGGTGACGGCTTTCACCGCTTCGAAACCGTTGCTACATTCGGCGACGATTTCGAGATCGGCGTGGGCGGAAACGAATTCGCGAAGGACCTGGCGCGCGAGCTGCTCGTCATCGACCAGCACCGCGCGGATTTTCTTTTTGGTTTCGCCGGTCATGCGGGTTGAGCCTCGATTTCCGCGGGTAAGGTCAAGGCCACGCTAAAGCAATCGCCTTCGGTTTTCACCGCGAAGCTGGCCATATTTCCGTAACGAGTCTGCAGGCGCTGGCGCACGTTGGCCAGGCCCACGCCGCTGCGGCGTTTGGCCGGCGCGTCGGGATCGAAACTGTTGGCCACATCGATCGAAACGATTCCGTTGCGCGCATGGATGCCCAAGCGGATGTAGCCGCCTTCGACCAGATTGGCGATGCCGTGGACCACGGCGTTTTCCACCAGCGGCTGCAGCAGCAGCGGCGGCACTGGAACGCTGAGCGCGTCCTTGTCGATATCTTCTTCCATCTGGATACGCGCGCCGAAGCGGACTTTTTCTACGGCGAGGAATGCGCGGATCAGCGAAAGCTCTTCTTCCAGCGGAATGGCGGCTTTTTCACCGAGGCCCAGCGTGCGGCGCAGAAAATCGCCGAGCAGGATGCACATCTCGCGGGCCTTGGCCGGGTCGGAACTGGTCAGCGCGCTGATGGAATTCAGGCTGTTAAAAAGGAAATGCGGATTCACCTGCGCTTTCAGCGCTTTGAGTTCCGCGTCGCGGGCCAGCACGCTGGCTTTCATCACCCGGGCTTCGGCGTCGCGCGAAGCCTCCACCGAAATCACCACGTAATAAAAAGCTACGGATAAAAGATACAGCAGCAGGCCGGTGCCGAAAATCAGCGGAACTTCTGGGCGAAAACGCTGGCTCAGGCCGGTGAACGCCGCGGTTTTCGATAAAGCATGCGCCAGTAGCTCCGCCGCGAACGACCAGATGATGCTGGCGATCAGCGCAGTCATGACGTGCGTGCCCAGCAGGCGGCTCAGGCTGTATTTTTCCGGCAGATTGCGGCGGCAGGAATACCAGGCCGAAAGACAAATGAACGCATAGAAAATGCACAGCGGCACGGCCAGGACCAGCGCGTCGCGAATGGTGACGTCGTGCGAGACGGTCAGCAGGTAGGCCAGCAGCAGCGAGACGAATACCCAGACCAGCAGGTAAATGAACAGGCGCCGGAGCTCGGTGAAAATCGGATGCATGGGCGGTTAGTTCTTCACGACCACGCCGCCGAGAATGGCGACGCCTTTGACCACCAATTTCCTTTGCTGGGTGGCATCGACCGAGGGAGTCTGGCGGGATTCGTCGGAGTAGCCGCCGAAAATCCCAACGCCGTCCATCGAGACCAGCCAGTTTTCCGGAACTTTGATTTCGCCGCCGCCCATCATCGCGATTGCTTCGATCACCGCGGTTTCGCCGGGCAGGATGTCGGCTTGGCGCAGGTCGATCTGATATCCGCCGCAGAGCGCAATCAATTTGCCGCCGCGAAAATTCTGGGCGGTGACGCGCTTGTTGAATCCGCCGAAGATGGCCACGTGGTTCAGTTGGGTGTCTTCGTTGCCGGAGCGGCTCCAGGGATTCACGTAATCCATCCATTGCGGGCTTGCTCGAACCATCCGCGGCAACGTGCCGCGGCCAGTCGACCGCCTGGTAAATCATGGCGATGCCGATGCCAATGATAGCCAGGGGCCAAACGGTCTCGAAGCGGAAGTGGCCGATGCCCAGATTGCTCAGCAGCAGCAGGACGCCCCAGCCCAGCATGATGAAACCCCAGAGGCCTTGCCCGCCTCTTCCGCGGCAGCCGGTGAGGGTGACGATGCCGCCGGCGATGAGCACGGCGGGCCAGAAATAATTGAAGACGCGGTCAGCGTTGAGGATGCCTTGCTGGTCGAGCAGCAGGACGACGCCTGCGCCCAGAATCAGCGCGCCGAGAAGAAGCGTCCAGCTGAAGGATCTACGGTTGCCGGGCATTATTTTGCCCTCCGGTTGCGTGACGGTTGGTTTTCGCGGACCGCCAGCAAAATGGCGAATCCCATGCAGACCATCACCAGCGGCCAGTAGAACAGCACCGCGGCGGTGGGCACGTTGAAATGCACAGAGAGAATATTCCAAATGTCGGAAGCCAGCACGGAAAGTAGCCACAAGTTGCCAAGGTGAAGATTGCGGCAGGCGACTTCCAGCAACTGGAAGACGATGCCGGAAGCGATGAGCAGCGTGGCGGAGGCCAGAGGGAAACTCATGTTGCTGGTTGCGACTGCCGAGGTGTTTTCCTGTTCGATCTTCGTCATGGTCGTGCCCCCCGCCGGTGTTGAATTGCTGCTCACGAGGCGAGAATAGAGGCGGCAGGGAAGCGTCGCGGGGTTTTCGGCGAATGGCGGGAATTTACCGGCGAATGACGGTGGGAAGGGGATTTCTGGCGTCCGACGGACTGTCGTCAGGGCCAACACAGGGTTTAAGGGCGACCAGCGCTCTTATCTGTGTGTTCCAGTTCGAGAGAAATGAATTTCGAGTGCGTGGTGACGTTCACTATTTCCTTCTTCGTGTACCAGCCCTGTCCCAGGACGGAGACGTACGCTAGATAGCGGCCGGGGAGTACGTTCTCGATGTCGAAATATTTTACCTTTGGAAGAGGAAACGAACCCTCGAAGTCGACGGCTTTGCTGTGTGCGAACAGATACGGAATGCCTTCCATGCTAGTGAGTGAGACGAAAACATTATTTGCCGTTACTCCTGACTTATCGTTGGTGGAGATAATGCCGCGCACAGAATACGCTTGCTGGGCCGGCACGTTGAAGGTGAGTTTGGGCGATGTCCGACTAGCTTCGACCAAGACCTTCGTTGCCTTCACTTTATCGGCCACGCCCGGATAGTAGATTGCTGCTCCCGGACTTTCGAGCGATCCCCTCGAAAAATATAAGTAATATTCGCCAGGAGCTAAGAAACCCGAACAGAACGAGCCATCTGGATCGATGTTTGCGCGTGGATGGTCCAAGGGCGAATAGCCAGCGGTGGAAAGAAATGACAGATTTCCGGGATCTTCGTCCGTTGCTTGGTTAGCATGGACTTTGCCACAGATTTTTCCGGTCGCAGCCGCATATCGTTTCTGAAACTCCTCGGAATCACGGCGCCTTTTTGCTTCGCCAACTGCGTTTGCGTTGGGCCCGCTTGATCTAGAAATGGAAACGTCGCTTGTCGTGGGCGCTTCCTTCCGTAGGTAACGCAATTCGGCTGCGAGCGAGGGACTTGCGATCCACCCGCCGGGGCTGCACATGCCGACTCCCAAGTCGCCGAGACTTGGGCCGTTACCGAAAACCAAGTAGGTCAATCCGGGACTATAGACTGCGCCACAATCTCCACCGCCCAATCCAGTCTTGATTTGCACCGTCGGACCCAGCGCTCCCTTGTATGTCCTCGACACACGAAAGGTTACGAGCATATAAGGCCCCCAGCCGTGCTTACCGCCCAGTGCGGTCGCGGAAATCCTCGCTCCTTCTGGTGCTTGAAGAGCGTCCCACTGAAGCTCCAAGCGCTCGGCTGTTCCTTCGAAAATGGCCGTTGCGTCATCCGCCTCGAGCTTGGCTTCTTCGAGGTTACTCTTGCCGTGAAACTTCGCTCCGCATTGGCATCCAGGCGCCTGTCCCGCTGTTATAAGAGCGAAGCAAACGAGGGTCACACTTTTAGCAAATGGCGGGAAGTTCATAACGGTATTAGACACCGCGTTTGGCTTCCGGCAACGCACCTTTAAAATTCGAAGTGTCGAGATAAGCTACCCTAATGTTCGCTTTGGACGCGCGAATGGGACTTTTTGGATCTACTCGGGCCAAATGATTCTTTGGCTGGAGGATAGAGAAGGCAACCCCACTAAAAGTGGGGTGCAGACAGGGTGACAGCCAGTCCTACGAAATTGTCATGCCGATCCAGAAGGCGGCGGTTAGGATCGCGGTCAGGATGAGCATGAGGCGCAGGCGTTTTTTGCGGACGGCGACGACCACAACGGCCATGGCGCAGAGCAGGAAGCCCAGCTCGGGCCAGAACATTCGCGCGTTGAAGACATCGCCGGCTGCGCGGCGGAATCCTGGATCAGCGAGGACGCGTAGAAGCTCGCGGCGGTGAGCGAGGCCGCTACGGCGGCGGCCAGGGCCACGCCTTTGGCCCAGTCGGGAACGACCCAGCTTCTTTTCGCGTCGCGCCAATCGAACCAGGTTTGCGCGACGACCAGCCCCACCACTACCAGAACGAACAGCGCCATAAATCCCCCAAGCTCGGCGGTTCGTGCCGGGATCCCCTCGGATTTTAGGGCTCCCACCTGCGGGGCGAAAACCCTTTGCCGCTTCCCATCACGAACAGCGCGAAGGCTGCTGCCGTCGAAACACCCTCAGAACGCAGCTGCCTTGCCTAAGGCAGCTGTGCTGCGTCGACTGACATCTGTGCCTGTTGTTGCTGGTGCTGCATTGCTATACACCTTCTTCCGCGTGGCCGCCTACGAAAAATTTGCGGCTACGACGGATTGAACTGGTTTTCGACGATCATGCGCTCGCAGAGAATGCGGGCCCGGGTGAAGCGTTCGACCACTTCGGGCGGCTCGTCGGCGGGCAGGTCGCTGAGAATCTGCTTCAGTTCCTGGTCGAAAACTTTGGTGATTAATTCTGGGGTATGCGCGACCGGCCGCGAATTCTCGTCGAGGATTTGCACGCTGTCGCGATGCTGCATGCGCTGCGCGATCATCAGGCGGTAGATGCGGTCGGTGGCCAGATCTTCCATGTAGCCGTCGAGCAGGCTGGCGCCGCGTCCATTCAGGACGCCATTGCGATAGCGAATCACGGTGCGGACCGCGGCGCGGGTGCCGGCTACGGTTTTCTTGCCCACGCCAGCGGGAACCGGACGCAGGTCGGGATGCGGATTCTGATTTTTCGGCCGCGCGTTAACTTGATTCGGTGCTGGAAATTGCTTCACCGCAATTGCGTTCTGGTCGGGATGGCCGGTCCAGGCGCCGTCCATCAGCGAGGCGGCTTCGTTTTTCTTGTCGGCTTCGAGTGCGGCCAAGGCGCGCGCGTTCAGTTCCGGATTATCGCGGCTGGGATACAGCGCGGTCATGCCGCCGATGGCCAGCAGGCCGTGCTTGTGGCAAACGTCGGGCAGCAGCGTGCGCAAATTCTGGAAGAAGGCCACGTCGTGAGGAATCGTGTTGCGGTCGGGCAAGACCCAGTTCGGATCGTTCAGATTGAAATGGATCAGGCTGGCCATGTAATCCCAGCGACCCAGGTTGAGACCCAGAATGTGGTCGCGCAGGTTATACGCGAATTCTTCCATTTCGTACGCGGCGGGATGCGATTCGATCAGCGCCATGCATTTGATGTCGGTCGGCGCCCAGCCTTTTTCTCTGGCGATGGCGCGGAACAGGTCGCGCCACCAGATGGCTTCGTCGGCCGATTCGGATTTCGGGATGTAGAAGGTTAGCGGATGCTTGAGCTTCGACGCATCGACCTGGAAGGCGATCAGCGCGACGTCGAAGAGCGAGGCCGGGAGGCGCTCGCCATTCAGCACTCCGGTCTGGTGCAGGTGTAGGCCACGGGGACGAATCGAAATCACCGTGTTGCTGTCCTGGATGGTTACGTTGCGGTTGCGCTTACGGTCGTCGAAATTCAGTTCGCCGCGCAGCGCCGCCAGAATATTCGCGATGCCCAGGCTGATGTGGGGCCAGGTGTTCGCGGTGGAATCTTCGAGATCCAGCATCACTCCCGGGGCGCCGGAATTCAGCATTTTCACCACGAGTTCGGCGTCGTCGGCCGGGCCGGTCATCTGGTTGCGCTGGTCGCGGCACCAGTCGGGAAGCTCGATGCGCCACGCTTCGGTGGTAGCAGCGGAAGGCGGGTGGTAATTCGGCAACTGGCCACGGTGCGCTGCGGCGAGAGCGGAGGAGCGCCTTTCGATGAGCTGGCGCTGGTGAGCGTTGAGCGCGCGGTGCAGCGGCAGCAAGAATTCGATGAAGCCCTTGGGCAGGTCGCGGGCGGAATCGAATCCGGCAGGGGCCGAATTCATGGGATGGAGTGCGTCGTTATCGGGGCCCAATCTTGTCCTCGCACTCGCCATGGATTCCGAAACTCCGCCGGGCGATTCTGGAGACAGTTCGCCCTTGGCTGCACTGGGGGCAGCTAGAAGGTTTGGCAATCAGCCTTCCAAAGGGCAGGCGAAAGTAACCTGGCCAGGTCGCTCATATCGACAAGAAAACACTAGACATAGCGCGCTCGGCGAGCTGGCGAGTACCAGGACCGGTAAAACACGCGGGCGAATTGGTCGAGCGCAATGCCTTGCGGGTCAACACATTGTCCTAAATGGGCAACGGTTTGCACCGGGCGAAGGCGGGCAGGGTGTTACTTCCACACCGCATCAAACTTCCGGCCCATGGTGCCGCCGATTTTGTTTGCTAGGATGAAGGCCTGATGAGAAAGCCGTGGGTCATCGCGCATCGAGGGGCTTCGGGCAACGCGCCGGAAAATACCATGGCGGCGTTTGAACGCGCCGTGGCGCTGGGTGCGGGATTCATCGAAACCGATCTGCATCTGACCCGCGACGCGCAGTTCGTGGCCATCCACGACGCGACCCTGGAACGGACCACGAATGGCCAAGGGGCCGTGCGCGACTTTACTCTGGCGGAAATCCGCAAGCTGGACGCGGGGATGTGGTTCGATCGCGAATTCATGGGCCAGCGGGTTCCGACGCTGGACGAAATCGTGGCGTTTGCTGCCAAGCACGACGTGATTTTCTACCTCGAATTGAAATACGAGGCCGCCTGGGGCATGCACCATTCGCTGCTGGGGGCGCTGGCGAAATCGGGCGGCGCGGCGCGCAGCATTGTGATTTCTTTTAGCGAGGCTACTTTGACGGCGCTACGGCAGGTGGACCACGCGGCGATGATGGGTTTGCTGATCGAAGAGCGGATGGACGATTACGCCAAGGCCGGGATCGAATTGGGCGTGCGGCAATTGTGTCCGCACTATTCGCTGATCACTCCGGAAATGGTCGAACAGGCTCACTCGCTGGATTTGCAGGTGGCGACTTGGACGGTCGACGACGCAGAGGTCATGCGGGCGATGATCGCCGCGAAGGTCGACGGGATTATGACCAATTTTCCGGACCGGCTGCAGGCCATCCTCGAAGACACGGTCTAGAGATCATTTTCCCTTTTCTTGTCGATCCCGTTAAAAATCAGGTCAGTTGTTTGAAGATGGCCGCGAATTGCGCGAGAGAGAGCTGCTCGGCGCGCGCGTCGGGACGCAGTTCGGTTGCGGCTAGAGCTTCGTGGATGCGCAGGTCGTCTGAAATTTCGAGCAGGTTGTTGCGCAGCGTTTTGCGTTTTTGTTCGAAGCACATCTGAATGAAATTCAGAAACTTCTTCGGATCGCTGATGCCGAGCGTCGCGCCTGCGCCAGGAAGAATGAGCTGCACCAGCGCCGAATCGACTTTGGGAGGCGGACGAAAAGCGCCAGGCGGAATGCGCAACGCAATTTTCGTTTGCGCGTAATACTGGCAGAGCGTGGAGAGGTATCCGTAATCGCGCACGCCGGGATGCGCCGCGATGCGCTGGGCCACTTCGAGCTGAATCACGATGTGGATCGAAGCGATCTGCGCGGACCACTGAAAGAGGTGATGCAGAATCGGCGAAGTGATGTAGTAGGGCAGATTGCCGTAGACGTGAAAGCGTTCGCCGCCAATTTTTCCGATGTCGGCGTTCAGCACGTCGCTGTAGATGACTTCGAGCCCGGGCCACTGGGCCGGCTCTGTTTCAGTTGCAGCGCGCAGATCGGAGGCGAGATTCCCGTCGGCTTCGATGGCGATGACGCGGCGGTTTTGGCCGACCAGCATTTGCGTGAATTCACCGTGGCCCGGGCCGATTTCGACCCAGGTTTGGTCTGGGGCGAGGGGCAGCGTCTTCAGGATTTTATTGCGCCAGCCGAGGTCGCCGAGGAAATGCTGTCCGAGCCGCTGTCTGGACATGTCTTCGAGTGTAGCAACGCGCGCGTTAGAACCGCTACGCCAATCCCGGCGATGCTCGGGCGGTCCGCTGATATAAACTCATATAAGTTGACGCAGCCTAACGGTTGCATTACCGTTTTCCCGCTGGCGGATTTGCTGGAAACGATTCATCAAACTTGACGTGAAAATCCTCTTCTTATCCTCGGAAGGTTTGCCGTATTCCAAGACCGGCGGGCTCGCGGATGTGGTCCAGGCGCTGCCGAAAGCTTTGGCGGATATGGGGCACGAAGTCGCGGTGCTGCTGCCGCGCTACCGCGGAAACAAAAATACTTCCATTCTGGTTTCGAGCGTCACCGTCACGATGGGCGACCAGTTGCGCTTTCCGGCGATTTCGGAAGGCGCCTCGGTTGGCGGCGTGCGCTATTTTTTCGTGGTGGACCGAGGCTACTTTGACCGCGAACAGCTCTACGGCGAAAAAGGCGTCGATTATCCCGACAACGCCGAGCGCTTCACTGAATATTGCCGGACTGCGATCGAGTTTGTAAAACGCGTCTGGCTGCCGGACGTGATTCATTGCCACGACTGGCAGACCGCGCTGGTGCCGCTGCTGATGCGCACGCAGTACGGCGACGATCCGGTGACGCGCAACCTGCCGGTGGTGCTGACCATTCACAATTTGGCGTATCAGGGCATGTTCCCGCGTGCGGTGCTGAAAACCACCGGGCTGCCGGAATCGCTGTTCACTTACGACCGCCTCGAATTTTACGGCAACGTGAATTTCCTGAAGGGCGGCATACTTTTTGCCGATTATCTTTCTACGGTGAGCCGCAGATATGCGCTTGAGATTCAAACGCCCGAATACGGCAGCGCGCTCGATGGCGTGATTCGCGAACGCGTCCGGCAACCTGGTAGGGATTCTGAACGGCGTCGATTACGCCGCGTGGAGCCCGGAGACCGATACGTTCATCGCCCAGCATTATTCGGCGCAGAACCTGGAAGGCAAGAAAGTCTGCAAGAAAGACCTGCTGCAATATTTCAAATTGCCCGCGGACAAGCCCGAGCATATGGAGCGTCCGCTGGTCGGCATCGTTTCGCGATTTCGCGGACCAGAAGGGTTTCGACCTGATCGCCCAGGTCGCGACCGAAATGATGCAGGAGAATCTCTCGCTGGTGGTGCTGGGAACCGGGCAGGGCGAATACGAACGCCTCTTCCGCGGCATGGCTGAAAAGTATCCCGCGCGAGTGGGCTTAAAAATCGGATACGACAACTCGCTGGCTCACAAAATCGAAGCCGGCTCCGATATGTTTCTGATGCCTTCGCGCTACGAGCCTTGCGGGCTAAACCAGATCTACAGTCTGCGCTACGGCACGGTTCCGGTGGTGCGGGCCACCGGCGGCCTGGACGACACCATTCAGGATTTCGACCCCGAATACCAACCAGGGTACTGGGTTCAAATTCGACGCCTACAGCGGGCCGGCTTTGCTCGAATCCGTTAGGCGGGCTTTGGGCGTATTCAGAGAGCCGAAGGTCTGGCAGCAATTGCAAAGGAACGGCATGGCCAAGGATTTTTCATGGAAGGCTTCGGCGGCCGCCTATGTCACACTGTATGAAGCAGCTAAGAGGTCCCGAATCCCCAAGGTGGCTTTGACATCTAAACAGTAGCGCACCGGAACCTGCATCGGCTTGACCGGCAGCCCGGCGCGACAAGGAAACCAAATGGCAGACTCTATCCAGGCAGTAACCGACGCGAATTTCGAGACGGACGTGATTGAAGCCAGCAAGACTCAGCCGGTAATGGTCGATTTCTGGGCCGACTGGTGCCGTCCGTGCCACATGCTTTCGCCGACGGTGGAAGAAGTTGCGCGCGAGAACGCGGGCAAACTGAAAGTGGTGAAGTTGAACGTCGATGAGAACAGCAACGCCGCGGGCAAATTCAACATTCGCGGTATTCCGACCCTGCTGGTATTCAAGGGCGGCCAGGTGGCCGATCAATTGGTCGGAGCTGTGCCGAAAGAACAGATCGTGAAAGTCATTCAGCGCCACATTACCGCCTAGGCGCTTTCCCCCGACAAAGTGATGGCATGAGCGCCGGCCGACCGAATCGAGACTTGATTGCGGGCGGGCCGGTGCCGGTGCCCAAGCTGTGCGCGGCCTGTGGTGCTGGTTTTTCGTGTGGCGCAGCGAGCGGTGAGTGCTGGTGCGATGAGATCACGCTGACGCCGGAAGCGACCGCTTCGCTGTGCGCAAAATTTTCGGACTGCTTGTGTCCCGCTTGCTTGACCAAAGCGGAGACACTCGAGAAAGGTGTTTGATATGGCCGCCGCTACGAAAACCGCCAAGCCCAAACAGCGCTGCCACTGGGCCACCAAGCCCGCGATGATCGAGTATCACGACCAGGAATGGGGGCGGCCGGTTCACGACGACCGCGTGCTTTTCGAATTCCTGATCCTCGAAGGCGCACAGGCGGGTTTGAGTTGGGAAACGATTCTGAACAAGCGCGAGAATTACCGCCGCGCGTTCGACCGCTTCGACGCCAAGAAAATCGCGCGTTACGATAAGCGCAAAGTGCGAGAGCTGCTGGCCAATGCCGGAATCGTGCGCAACCGTTTGAAGATTGCCTCTACCATCTCGAACGCCCAGGCGTTTCTGGCGGTGCAGGAGGAATTCGGCTCGTTCGACAAATACATCTGGCAATTTGTCGGCGGCAAGCCGCTGGTGAATCGCTGGGAGAAGTCGACGCAGCTTCCGGCGCGAACTGAACAGTCTGATGCGATGAGCAAGGATTTGAAAGCGCGCGGATTCCGTTTTGTGGGCACCACCATTTGTTATGCGTTCATGCAGGCTACAGGCCTGGTGAATGACCACGCGCGCGATTGCTTCGCGCGCTAATGTTTCAAAGCGGCGCACGCGGCACGGCCGCCGCGCTTGCGTTGCATACGCTCCGAGGTTTAGGATTACCTGTTACGATTTTCGGTTGGTCCCGCCTGTACTGCTTCTGTGGTGCGCGTAAATCTGGAACGAGAAGGTGCGGCCTGAATGGGGCCGGGGGGCGTTAAGAATTGACAGACAAGCCACGGGCCAAAGCAATTGTCGTGGTGGGCGCGCAGTGGGGCGATGAAGGCAAAGGCAAGGTCGTTGATTATCTGGCGCAGTCGTTCGAATACACGGCGCGCTACGCCGGCGGACACAACGCCGGGCACACCGTCATTTTCGATAATCACAAATATGTTCTGCAGCTGATTCCTAGCGGAATTTTGCGTCCGGGCAAGAAGGCGGTGATTGGTGCGGGAACCGTGGTCGATCCGGCCGCGCTGCTGGTCGAAGTAGAAAACCTGAAAAAATCTGGCATCGAAGTCCGCGATCGGCTTTTCCTGAGCGATCGCGCCCACTTGATTTTTCCTTATCATCGCGAGATGGATAAAGCGGCGGAGACTGCGCGGGGTACGGCTGCGATCGGCACGACTTCGCGCGGTATCGGTCCGGCCTACGAAGACAAAATGGCGCGGCGAGGCATTCGCGTGATCGACATCCTGGACGCCGACGGATTCAAGAACAAACTCGAGCGCGTGATCGAAGAAAAAAACGCGATCAGTCGCGCCACTTACGGGCATCCGCTCGAAACTGCCGGCTTGCTGGAGCAATATCTCGAAATCGCCGCGCACATTCGCGGCCTGGTGGTCGATACCTGCGTGCTGCTGAATGACGCGCTGGATAAAGGCGAATCGGTTTTGTTCGAAGGCGCGCAGGGCACCATGCTCGATATCGATCACGGAACGTATCCGTACGTCACCTCGTCGAATGCGACCTCCGGCGGCGTAGCCACCGGGCTGGGCGTCGCGCCCACGCGAATTCAAGGCGTGGTCGGCGTCACCAAGGCTTACACCACCCGCGTCGGCAGCGGCCCATTTCCCACCGAAATGCCGGACCTCGACGCGCAAGCAGTGCGCGAACGCGGCAAGGAATTTGGCGCGGTCACCGGGCGGCCGCGGCGCTGCGGTTGGCTCGATCTGGTGGTTTTGAAATACGCAAAAATGTTGAACGGCATCGATTCGCTGGTGGTCACCAAGATGGACGTCTTCGACACCCAGCCCGAAATTAAAATCTGCACCGGCTATCGTTACAAAGGAAAGTCGATCAGCGTCATGCCGGCCGATGTGGAGACGCTTTCCGCCGTCGAGCCGGAATACAAAACTTTGCCGGGCTGGCAGCAGCCCACGCCGGGAATTCAAGACGTAAAAGATTTGCCGAAGGCGGCGCGCGAATATCTGGATTTCATTTCGAACGCGCTGCAGGTGGAAATCGGCATGATTTCCACCGGGCCGGAACGCGACGCCACCATCGTTCCGCGCGGCACGAAACTCGCGGCTTGGGTCTAATTCCTTCATGCTTTCCTACGAAGCGGCGCGCGCGAAAGTCATCGAAGTGATTTGCGAGCGGCGCTGCGCACCGCCGCCTCCCGTCGAAACCATTGAATTTGCCTCCGATCCCGCGCGCGTGCTGGGCCGCATCCTCGCCGAAAATGTTCGCGCGGATCGCAACTATCCTCCCTTCAATCGCGCCACGCGCGATGGCTTCGCCATGCGTGCGGCGGACGCGGGCGCGGCCGGCACGCGTTTGCGTGTGATTGGGGAAAGCCGCGCGGGCGCGCCGTTCAATGGCACGGTCGAGTCTGGAACCGCGGTGCAGATCATGACCGGCGCAGCGATGCCGCGCGGCACAAACACCATTGTGATGGTCGAGCACGCGCGCGTCGAAGGCGACAGCGTGATCGTCGACAAAGTTCCGCAGCCTGCCGCGCATTTCGTTTTGGAAGGGCAAGAAAGCCGGGTGGGCGAAAGCGTGGTGGATAAAGGCAAGCGCATCGGTTACGCGGAACTCGCCATGGCCGCGCAGGTCGGGCGCTCGCAGATGCTGGTGGCGAAAAAACCACGCGTGGCGATTCTTTCCACCGGCGATGAAATCGTGCCGCTGGGCCAGCCGATGCAGAAATTTCAGATCCGCAACAGCAACAGCATTTCGCTGGCGGCGCAGGTGACGCTGGCCGGCGGCGAGCCTTGGATTTTGAGCAACGCGCCCGACGATCTGCCGGCCTTGCGCGCGAGCCTGGAAGAGGCGCTGGCGGCGGATATAGTGGTAGTGACCGGCGGAGTTTCGGCGGGGAAATACGATCACGTCGAACAGGTTCTGCGCGAAATAGGCGCCGAATTTTATTTCGATGCGGTGGCGATTCGTCCCGGCAAGCCCGCCGTTTTTGGTTTCTGCAAGAATCGTCCGGTGTTTGGCCTGCCGGGAAATCCAGTTTCGACCATGGTCACTTTTGAGCTTCTGGTAGCGCCGGCCATCGAACTGCTGAGTGGCTTTACGCCGTTTCCGCTGACGTTATTGAAGGCCAAGCTCGCGCATCCGTTAGACGAAAAGCCGCCGATGGCGCATTTTATCCCGGCACGGCTGAGCTGGCCCGGCGGCGAACCCACGGTGGAAGCGATTCACTGGGAAGGTTCCGGAGACATCGGTTCGGTGGTGCGCGGAAATTGTTTTCTGGCCGTGCACGAATCAAAATTGAAATACGCCGCCGGCGAATGGGCCAACGTGCTGCCTCGCCGCGGATTATTTTAGAATTCTAGCTAATTGAATCTGTTCACTCGCAGCCCGCGGGGCCAGGAGCGCGACGAAACCGATGGCCAAGCTCACGCACTACGATAAAAAAGGCCGCGTGAGCATGGTCGACGTCACGCAGAAGCCCGCGACGTCTCGCACGGCGCATGCGCACGCTTTTATTCGCATGAAAAAATCCACGCTGACTGCGATTCGCCGGATCAAAAATCCCAAGGGAAATCCGCTGGAAATCGCGCGAATCGCCGGAATCACGGCGGCCAAGCGTACTTCGGAGCTGATTCCTCTTTGCCATCCCCTCGCATTGACGCACATAGATGTGCTGGCCAAGCTGTGCCAGAATGGAATTGAGATTACGTCCGAAGCGACAGCGACCGGGCCGACCGGAGTGGAAATGGAAGCGCTGGTGGCGGCTTCGGTAGCGGCGCTGACGATTTACGATATGTGCAAAGCGCTGGAACGCGGAATGGAAATCACGGAAGTTTTCGTGCTGCAGAAATCGGGCGGGCGAAGCGGCGAGTACGTGCGGCCAGGGAAGCGCAGGAAGAAATGACTCCGATGAAGGACGTCAAAGTCCTGATTGTGGACGACAATGCGCTGATCCTCGATCTGTTGATGCGAGGGTTGATGCCGCATTGCGACGCGCGCGCCGCGGCCGATGGCGCGGATGCGTTGCTGAAAATTGTGGACGATCCGCCGGACCTGGTGGTCTGCGATTACCGCATGCCGGGACTCGACGGGCGCCAGCTTTACGAGAAAATTCGCGGCCGCGCAGCAACCAAAGGGATCCCGTTTATTTTTCTGGCCAGCCGCAGCGACATCGAAGAGAAATTGCGCCCGATCGTCGAAGGCGTGGAAGAATTTATTCCCAAGCCATTTTTCCTGAAGGATCTGGTGCGCAGCGCGAAGAAAGTTGTCGACCGCCTGCAACTGGAGAAGCTGCAGAATCGCCAGGTGCGTCCGGGCGTGATTCAGGGTCGCCTGGAAGAAATGTCGATCATGGATTTGATGCAGTCGCTGGAGATGGGCCAGAAGAGTTGCCGGCTGACCATTCGCCGCGGCGATGAAACTGGCGAATTGTTTTTCTCCGCCGGCCAGTGCAAAGACGCGCGCATGGGCGAGATCGAAGGCGAAAACGCCGTCTACCAGGCGGTCAAATGGCCCGACGGGCAATTCGAAATTGATTTCAACCAGAGCGCCACGCGTGAAACTATCAGCCGCACTACGACCGGTTTGCTGATGGAAGGATTGCGGCTGATCGATGAAGATCAGCGCGACGGCCAAAGCGAAGACGCCACCGTTTCCGACAGCTAGTCTTCCCCCACCTATGCGAGTGCTCATTCTCACCGTCAGTGATTCGGTCGCCAGTGGGAATTTTGCGGACAAGTCCGGTCCGGCGGTCGCGGAACGTTGCGTCGCGCTCGGCTGGGAAATCGTGGGCAGAGATCGTCACGCCGACGACCGCGATGCGATTGCGAGCTACTTGAAAACCGCCGCCGATGACGGTAGGGCGGATTTGATTTTGACCACCGGCGGCACCGGAGTCGGTCCGCGAGACGTTACGCCCGAAGCGACTCTCGCGATCGCCGAACGAAATATTCCAGGATTTGCGGAGCAGATGCGATCTGCGGGGTTGAAGCAAACCCCTCGCGCGATTTTGTCGCGGGCGGTAGCGGTGATTCGACGGCAGACTTTCATTATTAACCTGCCGGGAAGTCCTGCGGGTGCGGTCACCTCGCTTGACGCGATCGCCGCCCTGCTGCCTCATGCGGTCGACGTGCTGCATGGTGCGCATCACGGCTAGATTCCACGTAACGCAGAAGAGTTTTAGGTTTCTTCGTTTTTTCTCCCGAATCTTCCCTTAGGGCCACTGGATCGCGTGTAGCGAAAGTTACACGGAGGCCGTGCTGCTGCGCCTAGCCCGGCTGTATTCGGCGTGCTAGCATTTTTATACCGGTTCAGATGCCACACGCGTACATCCCGATCTTGATTTTTGCCCTGCTGGCGGCTGCTTTCCCGGTGTTTTGTTTCGTCCGGTCGCGGAGTTTCGAGCCAGTCGAACCGGAAGGGGAAGAGCTGCCGGAAAAACAGCGCGGTCCCGATTTGCGCAGCGGAGTGGGGCGCGAACACGCCGAGCCGTCATTCATCGCGGCGCTGTTCGTTCTGCTCAGTGTCGAGTGCGCGTTTTTGTTTGCCTGGGCGGTGAAATTCGAGGATATGGGCGGATACGGATTGATCTTGTTGCTGGTTTTCATCGGCATACCGCTCGCGGGTTATGCGTGGCTGTACAAGAAAGGCATTTTCGATTCGATCTAGCCGCGTTTAGGCGCGCGGCGCTAGCTGAATTAAAAAGGAAACATCCGAGACGATGAATTGGTCCGTTCTCATCTTGCTTCCACATTCGCTTCCGGCTTCGCTGCCGTCCGCGTTTTCCGCGGTGGGCGCGGTGCTGGCGCTGCCCCTGCTGATCGCCTACACCGCGTTCATCGAACGCCGGATTGCCGAAGCGATGGACGAACGCGGGCGCCCTGCTGCTCCCGGCGCGCTGAGATTGCTGCGCTATGGGGTGCGCGTTGCGCGGCTGGGTTTGGGTGGTGACGAATCGCAAACGGGGATTCGGCGCAGGGTCTTTGCCATTTCACCGCTGATCGCGCTGCTGGCCGCGCTGATCGGCTACGCGGTGTTGCCGGTTGGTCCCGCGTTTCAAGTAGCCGACCCGAATATCGGCCTGGTATTTATTTTGAGTTTGGGCGTCTTGGGGGTTTACAGCGTGCTGGTGCGCGGGTCGGCGCAGAAGGTCCAGCTTGACTCGATGGATTTCGTGAATCACGCCGCGCAGGTGATCAGTTGCCAACTCGCCGCGATGTTGGGCTTACTTTCGGCGCTGATGCTGGCTGGCTCGCTGGCTATGGACCAAATCGTGCAATCACAGCTCGACCAGGGCCAGTGGTTTATTTTTTATGTGCCACTGGGATTTTTTATTTACTTCGTGTGTTCGCTGGCGGCGCTGAACCGCGCGCCGGTCGATACGGCCGCGCCGAAGACGGATACATTTTCAATTGATCCGGCGGATCCAACGGGCCTGCCACCGCTTTATCTTTTCGCCGACTATCTGAACGTGATTCTGGTGGCCGGCGTGTCCACTACCGTTTTTCTGGGCGGGTGGCTGCGCCCGCTGGCTAGCTTTCGCGATCGCCTGCCTGGCACGACGATCGAGTTGCTGGATATCGTTCCGGTGCTCGCCGTCCTGGGCCTTGCCGTGTTTTGGTTTCGTCGAATGCAGCGCCGCGAGACTGAGATGCAGAAAAAAGCCGCGGCGACGGCGAGTGGAATCTGTGCGGTTGTGGGCTTAGCGCTGGGCGTGAGTTTATTCGCCAGCGCGCCGGTGATGCAAGGCGTGCACGGCGCCTTCTGGTTTGCGCTGAAGCTGGGCGCTTACATTTATTGTTTCGTGTGGGTGCGATTCACGCTGCTGCAGGTGGAACGCGAACGTTTGATGAGGCAGTTGTGGCGCATTGTGATCCCGCTCGCGTTGGTGAACTTAATCACCGCAGCGGCGGCGATTGTCGGCACGCAAGATACCGGCCTGCCTGTGCGGCTCACTACGATTCTGGCTACGGCGGCGACGATTGCTGTGGGCGTTTGGTTAGCGAAATACGCCGGACATGTTGGGCCTGTTGCGGCGGCGGGTTCCGCGCCAGCGCCAGCGGCGGCGGAGAGCGAATGAACGTCCTCGATCCCATTTTGTTCTATTTTTTCGTGGTGCTGGCGGTGGGCGGCGCAGTTCTGATGGTTACGCGCCGCAATTTGCTGCATGCCGCGATGTGCCTGATAACGACTCTGTTCGGAACCGCCGGAATTTTTCTGCAACTGCAGGCTGAATTCCTGTTCATCGTGCAGATTTTTCTATTGGCTGGCGGCGTGATCGCGCTTTTCGTTTTTACCGTTCGCTCGCTGGGCTTGAAACCACGAGAGGCGTCGCCAAAAATTACGCGCCGTTCATTGTTTGCGGTGGCACTCGCGTTGATTCTCGCAGCGCAGATCTGGTTTGCGGCTTTGGCCGGGCGCACCTCGCTGCGGCTGCCGGAAATGCAGGCGAACATCGCGCCGCAAAATACGGAAGCGCTGGGCAACGCGTTGTTTGGTTCTTTTGTTGTGCCGTTCGGCATCACGTCCGTGCTGCTTTTGGTTGCGATGATTGGCGCGACTCTGATGTGGAACCGAAGGGCCTGATGATGCCAATCGACCACTATCTGGTGCTGAGCGGGGTGCTGTTCGCGGTGGGAATCGCCGGGGTTTTGGCGCGGCGCAACGTGATCATGATGTTGATGTCGATCGTGCTGATGCTCAACGCGGTGAATATTAACCTGGCCGCATTTTCGCGGTTGCACGGAACGACGGACGGGCAGTCGTTTGCGCTCTTCGTGATGGCCGCAGGCGCCGCCGAAGCGGTGGTCGGATTGGGAATTGTCTTCGCGTTTTTTCGCAACGGAGCATCGGTTAGCGCCGGCGAAATGGACTATCTGAAATGGTAACGCTCCAGGAGTGGGCCGGCTGGTGCGGCAGAAAACTCGAGTCTTTCGACACTGGCGTCATCGATCGAGGCGGAGTCGAAGGGATTGCCGTGGCCACGCGCACGATTTCGAAGTTCGCCGCGCGCGTCGACGCTGGTGGAATAGACGTTCCATTTCGCGTGCTAGCCGGAATCGTTGGAGTGATTAGCCTTCCGGTCCGTCGCATTCAGACGGGATTTCTGCAGGATTACCTGTTGTTTGTAGCGCTTGGATTGGTGGCGATTCTGGGATATTTCCTGCATTTGGCGCATCGCGTGATCCATTGATCGCGCACTTGAGGGCGTGAGTGTTTTCTGATCATCACATTTTATGCGTGGTGCTGTTCACGCCGCTGGTTGGCGCGCTGGCGTTGTGGTTCGCCCCGCCGGAACGCGTCGACTTGCAGCGCCAAATCGCAAGCGCGTTTGGGTTGCTGGGTCTTCTCGTAACACTTCCGTTGATCTGGAAATTCCATTCGAACGCGCCCGAGCCGTTTCAGTTTTTGGCTGACGGTAACTGGATTCCTTCGCTCGGCGTGCATTTCCGCCTGGGCATCGATGGGCTGAGTCTCGCCATGGTTTTGCTTACCGCGCTGCTCGGCGCTGTCGTAGTTCTGCCGGGTTGGCCGCTCGCACGCGGACGCGAAAAAGAATTTTACGTCTGGATGTTCGTGCTGCAGGCCGGGCTGCTCGGCGTTTTTATGTCGCTCGATTTCGTGTTGTTCTTTATTTGTTGGGAAGCGCTGTTGGTGCCGATGTACCTGCTGATTGCCGGTTGGGGCGGCGAAAAGCGCGGCGAAGCGGCCATAAAGTTTTTCCTCTACACCATGGCGGGATCGATCGTGATGCTGCTTGCGATTCTTTCCGTCTTTCACGCGCGCGGGACGTTTGATCTGCGCGAAATTCTGGCGCACCCCTTCGCCGCCGATGCCGGCAAATTGCCTTACTGGCTTTTCTGGGGATTTTTCCTGGCGTTCGCCGCGCGCGTGCCGATGTTTCCGTTTCACACCTGGTTCGCTGACGCGCTGGCCGAAGCGCCCACGCCGGCAGCGGTAATGCTCGCGGGCGCCTTGCTAAATACCGGAGCTTACGGCTTCCTGCGAATGTCGGTTCCGATGTTTCCGGGCGCGGCGCTGCGCTACCACGGCTTGATGATCGCGCTTTCGCTGATTGCCATCGTCTACGCTGGCTTCATTTGCCTCGCGCAGCAAGAGTTGAAACGCCTGATCGCCTACGCTTCGATCAGCCAGATGGGATTCTGCACGCTGGGAATTTTCACCCTGACGCCGCTGGGCCTCTACGGCGGCGTGTTGCAGCAGGTTAGCCACGGAGTAGTGACGGCCGCGTTGCTGCTGGTCTCGGGAATTGTGTATCAGCGCAATGGTGGGGACTCGGTTTCGCATTCCGCTGACTTGGCTAAGGCCATGCCGCGATTCGCGGCGATTTTCGCGGTGGCGGCGCTGGCCGCGGCCGGCCTGCCGCTGCTGAGCGGATTTATGGCCGAATTCACCGTGTTGCGCGGAGCATTCGACTTGCACTGGACGCTCGCGGCCTGGGCGGTGCTGGGAATCATGTTGGTTGCCGCTGCGCTGCTCTGGATGCTGCAGCGTACTTTGTTCGGTGCTGCCACAGGTTCAACGAGTGAAACGTCGGTGGAAGAAATTCCCGCGAGCCCCGGCCGACTGACCTCAATCCACGCGAACTTGCTCCGCTGCTCGCGCTCATCCTGGTTTCGCTGTGGATTGGAATTTATCCTGGGCCGCTCATGCGGACCTTGAAGCGGCCCGTCGAGCGAACTTTCGAGAATGCGTTTTTGGTTTGTTTCCCCAAGGCGCGGACCGTCGAGCCATCTCCCAGCCCATCGAACGAACCGACCACGGATCGCGCGCGACCTACCACAGCGCCCGAATCCGCGGCTCCGAACACCGGCGCACCGGCCGCGACTGCCGCGCCGAAGGCCCAATAATGGACTGGCAATCCATATTTCTCGCCGCGCGCGCCGACGCCGCCTTCCTGTTTCCGGAGGCCATGCTGGTTTTTTTCGGGCTGGCCACGTTGCTCACCGACTTCCTGCTGACCAAGGAGCAAAAATCCTGGAACGCGCTGACCGCTATGTTGGGCGTGGCGCTGAGCGGCGCGTCTTTGTGGGTGCTAGTGCGCCCGGCGCGCGAATACTTGACCGCGTTTTCGAATTCGATCGTGGTCGATCCGTTTTTCATTTTCTTTGGCTGCGTTTTTTTGGCGGCGACGGGCTTCGCGATTCTTACTTCAGTCCGTTATCTAGAAATCGAAAATGCGCAGAGCGCTGAGTTTTACGCGCTGATTCTTTTCGCCGCCATGGGCATGATGTTTCTCGCCAGCGGCAACGACCTGGTCGTGCTGTTCGTGGCGCTCGAAACCATGGGCATCAGTTTCTACATTCTCACCGGATATTTCCGCCGCGACCGGCGCTCGAACGAAGCCGCGGTAAAAGCGACGATCACGGGCGGCTTCAGCTCGGCAATTCTGGCTTATGGTTTTTCGATCTTGTACGGCATCGCCGGCTCGACCAACCTGCAGGCCATCGAACGCGCGATCCAGCAGCGCCACGCCGATTTCCCTGGAACCGATCTGCTGACGTTTCTGGCGCTGGGGACGATTACCGTGGGAATTTTTTGCAAAATCGTGGCGGTTCCTTTTCATGCCTGGGTGCCGGACACCTACGAAGGTTCGCCAACTCCAATTGCGGCGTTTATCAGCGTCGGATCGCAAGTGGCGGGTTTCGCGCTGTTGCTGCGGATCTATCTCACTGTTTTCTGGCCGGTGAATGTGACCTGGGCCACGCTGATGGCCGTCGCCGGGGTGCTCTCGCTGGTGCTCGGCACTTTTGCGGCGTTGACCCAGACGAATCTGAAACGCCTGCTGGCGTATTCGTCGATCGCGCAGGGCGGCTACATTTTGCTGGGCCTCGCGGCCACCGTGAACCGCGACGCTTCGCTCAACGAACGCGGTCTGCAAGCCACCATGTTTTATATTTTCAGTTACGTGTTTTTCAACGCCGGGGCGTTCGCGGTGGTCAGCCTGCTGCAGAAGAAAGGCACGATCGGCGATGAAATCGACGACCTCAATGGCCTCGCGCGCCGCAGCCCGGCCGCGGCGATTCTCCTACTCGTATTTCTAATGTCGCTCGCCGGAATCCCTCCGACGGCGGGCTTCGTGGCCAAGCTGCTGATATTATGGTCGCTAGTCGAAAGCGGCCATCCTCATCTCGCGCTCACTGCCGCCCTCTGCATTTTGCCGGCGGTATATTATTATTTCCGCATCGTCGCGTCCATGTGGGTGCGCGAGCCGTTTGAAGAAATCGCGCCCACCATTACCCTTGCGCAGAAATTCGCGCTCGCGGCCATGATAGCGGTGACGCTCGCGGCCGGAATTTTTCCGGAGCAGTTTCTGCAGTTCGCGCGATATTCGGTGCTCGGCCCGCTCGGCCTGTGAGATGCTTTCGAAGTGACCGATCCCACTCCGCCATTTAAAAAAGATCCCGGCGCCATGCGACAACTCGCACTCGCCACCGAGCTTCCGTTTCTGGTCGCGGGCGGCGCGCTAGTCGGCGGCCTGATCGGTTATGGCCTCGATCACGTACTGCACACCAAGCCGTGGCTCATGATCGTCGTCGGCGCCCTGGGATTTTTCGCCGGAGTGCGCGACATGCTGCGGCGATTGAAGAGCTAACCCGAAGTGACCGCGAAGTGACTTCCGATCCAGTGACGGGATTTCCTGCGGGCGAGCCTAACGGCGGCGCGTCAAATAATGAGAAAAGCGCTGCGCTACCCCAAAATTACAATAACGAAGCCTTCCACGCCCGCTTCTCCCGCCGCGTCCAATACCTCACTGTAATCCTCGGCTTCGCCGGGGCCCTTGCCGTCGGCCTGACAAAATCGCACGCCAAAGGCTATGGCATCGCCCTCGGCTCGCTGCTCGCCTGGCTCAATTTCCGCTGGCTAGAGCAAGGCCTCAGCTCCTTCGTGCGCGGTTCGGCGGCCCAGGAAGGCCTGCCCAAACCGCAGGTTCCCATCGCCACTTACGCCAAGTTCGGCGGTCGTTACGCGTTGATAGGATTAGCTTTATATGGTATTGTTACGTTCCTTGCAGTTCCTGCCTTGTGGGTCATTGTGGGCTTAATGGCGTTAGGTTTAGCGGTCACGGTTGAAGGTCTGTACGAAGTCATCTCAGGGTCCAGGTAACGAATGAACGAGCAATTGAACTGGTTCACCATTCTGCTGAATAACTGGTTTGGCAGCGCCGCGAACGCGCTGCTCAAGGCCGTGCACGTCACGCCGGCTGATCCGAGTCATCCCATTCCGAATTTTGTCGCGGCCACCATTGCCGTAGTAATTCTCGCTTCGATTTTCTTTTTGTGGCTGCGGCCGCGCATTTCCGCGGATAAGCCCGGCGCCACGCAGCAGGTGATGGAACTGATCCTCACCAACAAGATGGGCATCGGCATTCGCGACTTGCTCGACCAGAACATCGCGCACGGCGCGCGGGATTTCCTCCCGGTGGTCGGCGCCATTTCGTTTTTTATTTTGTTCGCTAACATCATCAGCGTCATCCCGGCGTTCCAATCGCCGACCGGTAGTCCCAGCGTGCCGCTGGCCTGCGCGGTTCTGACTTTCGTCTACTATAATTGGAGCGGTCTGCACCATCACGGGCCAATTGCCTATGCAAAACATTTTGCCGGACCGGTACCTTGGCTTTCCTGGCTGATTTTTCCGGTGGAAATTGTCAGCCATACCGCGCGCCTGCTTTCGCTGACCGTCCGTTTGTGGGCCAACATTTTCGCCAGCGAACTGATTTACGTCATTTTTTTGGGATTGTGCATGGCCCCGGTGCAGGCACTGCGGCATTCGCATCCGGGCCTGGGCTACGCGCTCGAAATCTTTCCGATCGTGATTCCAGTCGCATTCATCTTTCTGCACCTTTTTGTGGCCGTGGTGCAGGCTTTTGTCTTCACCATTCTGCCCGCCCTGTATATCGGAATGGCCACGGCGGACGAGCACTAAACCTTTTCGAGAATTTTATATAAGTAGCGGCATGATCGCCGACCAGTGTGAGACCGGCTGCACGAGGATGACGGGAACCACCTCCTGGCGGCACATTTATAAAGGGAGAAACAGAATGAAGAAGCTAGCAGGGTTTTTCGCGTTGATGGTGGTGGCGGGAATGTCGGCGATGCCGGCGTTCGCGCAAGAAGCGGCAGCGGGAAAGCCGCCCGAGCACGTCGCGACCGCGATCGCGGTTGCAGCCGGTCTTTCCATGGCCATTGCCGCGGCGTTCTGCGGCCTGGGTCAGGGACGCGTGGCAGCAGCGGCCTGCGAAGGCATCGCGCGCAATCCGGGAGCGGCGGGAGAAATTCGTACGGCCATGATTCTGGGCCTGGTGTTCATCGAGACTTTGGCGCTGTTTACGCTGGCCATCGTTTTCGTGAAAGTCGGCTACTAAGAAGCGGATTTAAACTTTTTGGCCCGGAGGCTCGGAAGGTCGAGCTTCCGGGCCTTTTTGTTTTTGCGGGTGAAATGGCGGAGTTTGAGCGATCGAAGAGAGATCCTTCGTCGCAGAGTGCGCTCCTCTGGATGACGGCCAAATGCGGGTGGGAGCCAGGCTCGGTGCTAGGAGAAAATGATCGATCGATTTTCCGGATTATCTTGGAGCAAATACGAGGGTGTCGGAAAAAGCAACGCGAGGTGACTCTTTAACGCTAGCGCGCTAGCAGGGAATTCGCGGCAGCGAAGGCGGCGTCGAGGACGTGGCGCGGCAGGATGCCGAGGTACAAGCGTGCCGATGGCGGCGAGCGAGAGCGCGAAAGTGACGGCCGGGGCGACGCGCGACGGCGTGTAATCCTTCGACGGCTCCCAGAAATACATAGCGATGATGATGCGCAGGTAGTAGTAAGCGCCGATAACGCTGTTCACCGCGGCGATGATCACCAGCCAGACGATGGCTTTGCCAAACGTGCCATGCGAATCAAGCGCGGCCTGGAAGGCGAAGAATTTGCCGAGGAATCCGCCGGTGGCGGGCAAGCCCAGCAGCGAAAACAGGAACAGCGAAAAACACGCGGCCAGCACCGGCTGCCGCGTGCCCAGCCCCGCATAATCGGTAATTTCGAGATGCCTTTCATCCTGCTGGCCCAGGTGCGTGACCACCAAAAACGCGCCGACCTTCATCAGCGTATAGGCCGCGAGATAAAACAGGATGGCCGAGACGCCATAGACCGTGGCGGCCGCAAACGCCACCAGAATGTATCCGGCGTGCGCGATCGAGGAATAGGCCAGCATGCGCTTGACGTTGGTCTGCACCAGCGCGGCCAGATTGCCGACGAACATGGTCAGAATGGCCGAAGCCCAGATGGCCCAGAACCAGAAATGCACTTCGTTGGGGAAGGCGACGTAGAAAATGCGCAGCATCAGCGCGAAGGTGGCGGCCTTGGGGCCGGAGGCCAGCAGCGCGGTTACCGGAGTCGGCGCGCCTTCGTAAACGTCCGGTCCATAAATATGGAACGGCGCGGCGACGACTTTGAATCCAAGGCCGACGAAAATCAGCGCGAGGCCGAGAATCGAAAGCGCCGGCCAATGGCCGGTGGTGGTGACCAGTTGATCCAACGCCGGCTGGATCTGATCGAGCCGCGTGGTTCCAGTGGCGCCGTAAATCATGGCGATGCCGTACAGGAAAAACGCGGTGGCGAACGAGCCCAGGATGAAATATTTCAGCGACGACTCATTCGATTTCACCGCGCGTTTGCGGAAGCCGGCCAGGATGTAGCTCGAAATCGAACTCATCTCGAGCCCGACGAAGGCGGTGAGAAGTTCGTTGGCTCCGGCCAGGATGCCCATGCCGGCCGTGGCGAAAAGAACCAGCGCGTAGAATTCGCCGCGCTGCAGGTTTTCGTCGTCGAGGTAATGGATCGCGCCCAGGATGCACAGGGCAGCCGCGCCGATGACGATGGCGTGCGCGAAAATGCTGAAAAGGTCGGAACGAATCAGCTCACTGTAGGCGAAGCCCTGGTCAAAATAGACCAGACGCAGCGAGGCCAGCGCCACCAATGTACCTGCGAAGCTGAACCAGCCCAGCACTCGCTGATTCGCCTTGCCCAGGAATGGATCGAGCAACATGACCGCGATGCCGAAGAGGCACAGAATAATTTCCGGCGCGAGCCGGTACAAATTGGAAAGCTGCTCGGCGGGGAAGTGCATTACGGATTCACCTGCGCTTCCGCGACCGGCAGCAGATGCGCGTGCGCCGCGCCCTGCGGGAGGACCACGATCCCCGCGCTGTTGTTCGAAACAGCCGGTGGCGCCACGCGCGCGGGAACCTTCGCATCCTGCGGCGCGCCTTCGATCTGGGTCTGGCGCACCAGATTATCGGTGGTGGCTTCCATGCGCTTGGTAAACAGCGGCGAAGCGAGGCCCATGAAAAGTATGGCCAGCGCCACGGTCACCAGGATGACGCGTTCGCGGGCCGAAGCGTCAGGCAGCGTGCGGTTTTTCTCGACGGTAACTTCGCCGAGCGCCACGCGCTGGTAGGACCACAACAAATAAATCGCGGAAAGCACCGCGCCGCTGGAAGCAAACGCGGCCCAGGCGTGATGGAACTGGAAGACGCCGATCAGGATCAGAAATTCTCCGATGAAGCCATTCAAAGGCGGCAGCGCCAGCGAAGACAGCGCGATGAACAAAAAGAAGGCCATCAGCACCGGCATGGGATTCACCAAGCCGCCGAATTCCTTGATTTCATAGGTGTGGCGGCGGTCGTAAATCATGCCGAGGCCGAGGAACAGCGCGCCGGTGGAAACGCCGTGGCTGATCATCTGGTAGATCGCGCCCTGATACGAAATGGTGGTGAACGAAAAAATCGCCAGAACCACAAAACCCAAGTGGCTGACCGAGGTGTAAGCGATCAGCCGCTTGAAGTTCGGCTGAATGGTGGCGACCAGCGCGCCGTAAATGATGCCGATAATGGCCAGCACACCGATGATCGGCGCGGCGCGGTGGGCGGCTCCGGGAAAGAGCGGCAGGCAGAAGCGCATCATGCCGTAGGTGCCCAGCTTCAACATCACGCCCGCCAGAATGACGGATCCGGCCGTGGGCGCTTCGGTGTGCGCGTCCGGCAGCCAGGTGTGCAGCGGGAACAGCGGAACCTTGATGGCGAAGGCCAGGAAGAAAGCCAGGAACAGCCACATTTCGGTTTGCGGCGGCAGCGCAATAATTCCGCGTTGCAGCTGCGCCTGCAGGACCGGCAAATCGAAGGTGCCGCCACCCTGGGCCTTGCTGAGGTTGTAGAGCCACAGAATTGCGACCAGCATCAGGATCGAGCCGAACATGGTGTACAGAATAAATTTCACCGCGGCGTAGATGCGGCGGTCGTGGCCCCAGATGCCGATCAGGAAGTACATCGGAATCAAGGTCATTTCCCAGAACACGAAGAAGAGGAACAGATCGAGCGAGACGAACACGCCGATCATGGCGGTCTCAATCACCAGGATCGCGAGGAAGAAGCCCTTCACGTTTTCGTGAATCGCATTCCAGGAGCAGAGAATCGCCAGCGGCGTCAGGAATGTGGTCAGCAGAACCAGGAACAAACTCAGGCCGTCGATGCCGATGTGATAGTGAATCGCGGTGCCGATCCAATCGGAATATTCAGCCAGCTGATAGCTGGCGTCGCCCATCTGAAAGCTGATCAGCAATCGCAGCGAAATCAGAAATTCGCAAAGCGAAATGGCCAGCGCGGTACGCCGAA
Organism: uncultured Acidobacteriota bacterium; assembly: GCA_963711325.1. Classification (GTDB taxonomy): domain Bacteria; phylum Acidobacteriota; class Terriglobia; order Acidiferrales; family UBA7541; genus Palsa-295. Next base: position 1,211,371 of record CAVQDR010000004.1, read on the forward strand.
TCCAGGTGTGGTCCTCCGAACGCAGGAACAGCAGCGCTCCCGAAGCCAGCAGCGGCAGAAATACGATGACCGAAAGCAGATGTGATTGCGTATCCACGCTAGAGCACCATTCTCCACAGGACGAGCATTAACACGGTGACCCCGGCCGCGCCGATGACCACCCAGGTGGCGTAGCTGCGCGCGTTTCCAGATTGAATTTGCCGCAACCGGCCGCCCGATTCGCGCAGGCCGCGAGCCACGCCGTTCACCGTGCCGTCGATCGCGCCTTCATCGATCACGTGCCAGAGCACGTTGGTCGAAATCCACAGCAGCGGCGCGACGATCACCGCGTTGTACAGTTCGTCGATCCAATATTTGTGCAGCAGCAGGGTGTACGGCCCACGCAAGCTCTGCGCCAGTTTCTTCGGCGTGTCCGGGCTCTTGATGTAGAACCACCAGGCCGTCAGCAATCCCAGCAAGCGCGACAATAACCGGCGCAGCCAGTGAGCGCGTGGAACAGCTCTGTCATCGGCTCGACGTGCGCAACGGTTTCTTCCACCGCCGGAGCGACGGCGTAAGCGGCGAAAACGGGATGTAAAAACTTTTCGAAGTAATCGGTGCCGCCCATGAAGTGCGGAGCCGCAAACCAGCCGCCGCAGGTGGAAAGAATGGCCAGGCAAATCAGCGGGACGGTCATGCTCCACGGCGATTCGTGCACGTGGACTTTATGCTCGTCGTAGCGCGGCGCGCCGAAGAACGTCAGGAAAATCAGCCGGAACATGTAGAAAGAGGTCAGCCCCGCGGCAATCACACCCAGCCAGTAAAGAGAGGGGTTCGATTGGTGGGCGGCTTCCAGGATTTCGTCCTTGCTGAAAAATCCGGCGAAGCCGGGAATGCCGGCAATCGCCAGCGTGGCGATGAACATGGTCCAGAAAGTAATCGGAATTTTGGTGCGCAGGCCGCCCATGTGGCCGCATTTCCTGGTCGCCACTCATGGCGTGAATCACGCTGCCGGCCGCGAGGAACAGCAGGCCCTTGAAGAACGCGTGGGTCATCAGGTGGAAGACACCTGCGGCATAGGCGCCGACGCCAAGGCCCAGGAACATGTAGCCCAGCTGCGAAACGGTGGAGTAGGCCAAAACTTTCTTGATGTCGGTCTGCACCAGGCCGATGGTCGCGGCGAAAAACGCGGTCAGCGCGCCAATCAGCGCGACCACGAACATGGCAAACGGTGCGCGGGAGAAAACCGGATTCATCCGCGCCACCATGTAGACGCCGGCGGTCACCATGGTCGCCGCGTGAATCAAAGCGCTCACCGGCGTGGGGCCTTCCATCGCGTCCGGCAGCCAGACGTACAGCGGAATCTGCGCGGATTTGCCGATGGCGCCGATGAAGAGCAGCAAGCTAATCGCGGTTAGCACGCCGGTGGCGGCAAAAGCCTCAGGCGCGCGCCCTACCAACTGCTGAAAGATGGCCGTGAAATCCACGGAATGAAAGGTCCAGAAAGTCAGCAGGATGCCGATGGTAAATCCCAAATCGCCGACGCGCGTAGTGATGAACGCCTTCTTGCCCGCGCTGATCGCCGATTGTTTCAGGAACCAGAAACCCACCAGCAGGTAGCTGCACAAGCCTACGCCTTCCCAGCCAACGAACATCAACACGATGTTTGCGGCGAGAACCAGTATCAGCATGAAAAACACGAAAAGATTCAGATACGCGAAGAAGCGGTAGTAGCCCTCTTCATGCGCCATGTAGCCGGTGGAATAAATGTGCACCAGCAGGCCCACAAAGGTGACCACCAGCAGCATCACCACGGTCAGTTGATCGACCTGCAGCGCGAAATCTACTTTGAATTGCCCGGCGGTAATCCAGGTGAAGTAGCTGCGGATCCAGGGAATCTGATCGGCCGGAAGCTGCGAGAATTCGCGCACCGCTTCGACCACCGAAAGAAACGCCAGCGAAACCGAACCGACGCCCACAGCATTGACCAAGGGCTTCGGCCAGTTTTTTCCCAGCAGACCATTGATCGCAGCGCCTAGCAGCGGCAGCGCGATGATGATCCAGAGATGATCGAGTATGGGCATTAGAATTTGAGCAAGTTGATGCGGTCAATATTCAGGGTCTGGCGATTCTGATACACGGTGATGACGATCGCCAGTCCCACCGCCGCTTCCGCCGCGGCCACCACGATGACGAAAAATACAAATACCAGCCCGTCCAATTGATTGTGCGCGCGGGCAAAGGCCACGAACGCCAGGTTCACCGCGTTCAGCATCAGCTCGATGGCCATGAAAATCGTGATGATGTTGCGTTTGAAGACGAAGGCCACGATGCCCAGGCCAAACAGAATCGCGCTCAACACCAGGTAGTAGGAGACCGGCACGATGTTCATCGATCGTCTCTCTTAGCGAGCACCAGCGCGCCCAGAATCGCAATCAGGATCAGGATGGAAGTGGCCTCAAAGGGAAACACGTACTGATTGAAAATCATGCGCGACATGTCCACGGTCGAAACCGAAGAGGTCGTCGCCAGCGAACCATTCGCGACTTCGCGGCCGATTTCCGAGCGCGCCATCCAGTGCCCGAAATACAACAGCAGGAAAATGCCCAGCGGCAAGCCGGCATAGGTGGCGATCTTGCTGAAGTCGGTGCGTTCTTCGGAGCCGGCATTCAGCAACATGATGACAAAGACGAATAGCACCATGATCGCGCCGGCATAGACGATGATCTGCACCGCGGCGATGAACTCCGCGCCCAGCATCAGATACAAAACCGCCAACGAAATCATCACCGTTACCAGCGCCAGCGCGCTGTGAATCGGCTCTTTGGCCAAAATGAGCGTCAACGCGCCCAAGATGGCGACGCCTGCGCAGAAAAAGAAGATCAGGAAGGGAAGACTCATCCGTGACCTACCAGCAGCGGCCAGACCTTAACCAGCGCGGTGATCATCAGATTCGCCAGCGACACCGGCAGCAAAAACTTCCAGCCAAAAGCCATCAGCTGGTCGTAGCGAAAACGCGGCAGCGTCGCGCGCATCCAGACGTAGAAGAACATGATCGCGCCAATCTTGACGCAGAACCAGAACGGCCCTTGAATCGCGTCGCGCACCGCTGGAATGAAGCAGCCGGCAGTGATGCCCAAAGCTCCGAGCGTAATCACAATCAGCTGAATCTTGGCGATGCCGCGCGCTACAACCAGCGTGTCGTAGATTAGGTAAATCGCCAGCAGCGTTAAGCCAACGGCCGGCAGGTATCTCATGAAGACCCAGCTATCAGGAAATGGCGAGAGCCAGCCGCCCAGAAACAAAATCGTCGCGAGCGATGAGACCGTAATCATGTTCGCGTATTCGGCCATGAAGAACATGGCGAACTTGAAGCTCGAATATTCGGTGTGAAATCCCGCGACCAGTTCGGTTTCCGCCTCAGGCAAATCGAATGGCACGCGATTGGTTTCAGCGATGGCCGAAGTGAAATAGCACAGGAAGCCGACAATCTGCGGCACGATGTTCCAGCGCGGAATGAAATGCAGGTAGTAGCCGCGCTGGCCTTCGATCATGGTGTTGAAGTTGAGCGTATTGGCCAGCAGAATCACGCCGACGACCGATATCGTCAGCGCTACTTCGTAACTGATCATCTGCGCCGAGCTGCGCAGGCCGCCCATCAGCGGATATTTGCTGTTCGAAGACCAACCCGCGAGCGCCACGCCGTACACGCCGATCGAAGTGATGGCGAAAACGAACATCAGCCCGATGCTGCTATTGGCCACCAGGAAAACGGATTGACCCAGCACCTGCACATCCGGCGGGCCAAAGGGAATCAGCGCGATGGCCGTCAAACCTAGGGACAGCGACAGAAACGGCGCCAGGATGTACAGAAACTTGTCCGCACCCGGCGGCGTGAGATCTTCCTTAAACAGGAATTTCAAGCCATCGGCCAGCGGCTGCAGCAGTCCATGCGCGCCAACTTCCGTCGGCCCCCATCGCGATTGGACGTGGGCGATCAGCTTGCGTTCAAACCAGGTCAGGTACGCCAGCGCTGTCAGAACAATAAAAAGAAGCAGCGCGATCTTGATTAGCGATACCACCAGGACTGGATGCTGGGTGATGAAGTCCACGGTATTTCTTTGGCCTCTTTGGTTGATGTGAGCTTGGAACAGTAACGGCCCAGGGTGCCGCTCGTAAAGAGAAAATCGTTGGACGAAAAAATATTTTCCAGCGGCACGTCGTATGAATTCTCGGTCGACTTGCAGCTGGCGGTGGATTCCTGCGCGCGCCCGGACATCAGACCCGCCATGGAGAGTTCGTATCCCGGAACGTTCTGGCGAATTTCTTCGAAGGCCGCTTCCGCGGTGCGCAATTTGATCGGCGTTCCGGCGCCCAGCATGCCCAGTTGGTGCGAAAGAATGCGCAGCAGGTCGAAATCGCTGCGCGGGCCCTGCGGATCGATCGATCGATGGGTCATCTGCACTTCGCCTGCGGTGTTGGTCATGGTGCCGTCTTTTTCGTAAGTCGAAGCGGCAGGCAGAAAAACGTCGGCGCGCAAGGCGGTTTCGGTGAGGAACATATCCTGCACCACCAGCAATTCGAGCCCGGCCAGGCGATCCGGCTGTGCCACGGCGAAAGTCTTCACCGGGTTCGCGCCGACCACGTACAGCGCTTTCAATTTTCCGTTCGCCGCGGCGTCCATCATGCCGCGAGCGGTAAGCCCGGGAGTCGCCGAAATTTCCGCGCCCCAGATTTTTCCGTAGCGCGCGCGTTCGGAGGAATCCGCAAGCGATGCGTAGCCCGGCAGGCGGTCGGGCAGCACGCCCATATCGGCCGCGCCGCGCGAATTCGCATAATCGCCAAGGGCCATATACTTCGTCTTGCCGCCGAGCTTCGAGCCGAAAGCGACCAGTTCGCGAATCGCCGCGCCTTGAATTCCGGCGCCAAAAACGATCACCACGTTCGATTCTTTCTCGATCGCTTCCTTAATCTGCGTCAGCGACTGCGCCACGCGCTCCGGGAATTCGCCTTTGCCACCGGCCAGCCAGCCCACCGCCGCGCGTTCACCGTTTTTGCCCACTTCGGCGACGATCGCCGCCTGGCGCTGAATCTTGCTCTCCATCCCGTTGATGACGTAGAGCCGCGTGCCGTGATGGCGGAAACCAGTGCGAATCTGCCAGGCCACCAGCGGATTCTGCTGGGTCACGTCATTGCCAATCAGCAAAATCGTTTGCGCTTCGTACAAATCGCCCATGGTCGCGAGCGAATCCTTCGCGCCCGAGCCGAGAGCCGCCGCGAGTCCCACGTAATCCGCGGTGCGATGATGATCGATGTTGTTGGTGCCGAGCGTGGCGCGCGCAAAACGGTTCAGCAGGTAATTTTCTTCGTTGGTGGTGTGATTAGAACCAATCACGCCGATGGCGTTCGCGCCGTGCTTGTCCTTCACCTGCTTCAAGCGGCGCGCGATTTCTTCCAGCGCGTCTTCCCAGCTGGCGGGCTCGAGCTTGCCATTCTTGCGCACCAGCGGCTGGCGCACGCGTTCGGCATTGGAAGTGAAATCGAAACCGAAGCGCCCCTTGCCGCACAAAAATTCGCCGTTGATTCCCGAATGATCGCGGTTGTTCGCGCGCAGAATTTCGTTGTTGCGCACGCTCAGGGTGGTCTTGCAGCCGTTCGAGCAGTGCGTGCACGGATTCGGCACATAAGTCATTTCCCACGGCCGGGTCTGATAGCGATACGTGCCGCTGGTCAAGGCGCCTACCGGGCAAATGTCGATGCACATGCCGCATTCTTCGCAGGCCAGATTGCCCGGCTCGTTCGGGATGATCACCGAATTCACGCCGCGCGCGCCCACGCCCAGCGCCTTCACGTCCATGCCTTCATCGCAGACTCGCACGCAACGGAAGCACATGATGCAGCGCGGCGCGTCGTAATAGACCAGCGGCGACCACTTTTCTTCGGGCCAATGCAATTTCTCTTCAGCGAAGCGGCTGTGATCCAGCCCGTAGCGGAAAGTCATGTCCTGCAGTTCGCACTCGCCGCCCTTGTCGCATACCGGGCAATCCAGCGGATGGTTCGAAAGCAAAAATTCGAGCATGTCCTTGCGGGCTTTGTGCACTTGCTCAGTATCGGATTTCACCACCATGCCGTCAGTTGCCACCAGCGTGCAGGCGGTCTGCAGCTTCGGCATCTTTTCCACTTCCACCAAACACATGCGGCAAGCGGCCTGCAACGACAGGCCGGGGTAATAGCAGAACGAAGGAACTTCGACGCCTTGTTTTTTCGCGGCTTCGATCACCAGCGAACCCGGCGCCGTGGTCACCGGCTGTCCGTTCAGTGTGAATGTAATCTGTTTCTGGTCGGCCATAAATTCCTAGTCAGCCCCCACAAGGTCCCCGGCGGATTTGTACGCGCACTTGCCGTGGAGATGGTCTTCGAATTCGCTGCGCCATTTTTTCACGATGCTGATGGTCGGCATGGCCGCCGCGTCACCCAGCGCGCAGAAAGTGCGCCCGAGCATGTTCTTGGAAAGTTCATCGATCAAGGGAATGTCTTCCGCGCGCCCGCCGCCATCGTGGAAACGGTCGAGCATTTTGCGCAGCCAGGCCGTGCCTTCTCTGCAGGGAATGCACCAGCCGCAGGATTCGTGCGCGTAAAAATGCATAATGCGCCGGGCGAAATCGACCATGCAGGTGTCTTCGTCCAGCACCACGGTGCCACCTGAACCCAGCATCGAGCCAATTTTCGCCACGGCATCATAATCGAGGTTCACGTCGATTTCGTCCGCGCTCAGCAGCGGGCAGGAACTGCCGCCGGGAACGACTGCCTTCAATTGTTTGCCGTTGCGTATGCCGCCGGCTACGTCATAAATCAATTTGCGCAGCGGAAAACCCAGCGGGAGTTCGTAAATCCCCGGCTTGTTGACGTGCCCGGAAATCGAATACAGCCGCGTGCCGCCGTTCTTGGGAGTGCCCAGGCTGGCGTACCAGTCGCCACCTTTGCGAATAATCGCCGGAACCGTGCTCAGCGATTCGGCATTATTGATGATGGTCGGGCAGCCGTACAAGCCGACCACCGCAGGGAAGGGCGGCTTAATGCGCGGATACCCGCGCTTGCCTTCGAGCGATTCCATCAGCGCCGATTCTTCGCCGCATTCATAAGCGCCCGCGCCGGTATGCACGGCCAGCTCGAAATCGAAACCCGAGCCCATGATGTTCTTGCCCAGGTAGCCGCGCTGGTAGGCTTCGGCCAGCGCCGTTTCCATGATGTCGATGATGTAACGATATTCGCCGCGAATATAGATGTAGCCCTGATTCGATCCAATCGCGCGACCGGCGATGATGCAGCCCTCGATCACCTGATGCGGATCCATTTCCAGCAAGGGGCGGTCTTTCGAAGTGCCCGGTTCACTCTCATCGGCGTTGCACAGCACGTATTTAGGCTTGGGATTGTCCTTGGGAACAAAACTCCACTTCATCCCGGTGGGGAATCCCGCGCCGCCGCGCCCGCGCAGGCTGGATTTTTTCATTTCGTCGATGATCGTATCGGGAGTCATCTGCTTCAGCGCTTTTTCCAGCGCCTTGTAGCCTTCGGTCTGCAGGTAGGTATCGATCGAGCGCGAATTGGGAATGCCGAAGCGCTGGCTGATCACCACCACTTCATTCGGGTTACGCTCGTGGATCGCGCCGCTGATCACCGGGACCGGCTTCGGCTTCTTGCCGTCCTGAATCTGCTCGAAAATTACGTCGACTTTGTCGTTGTCCAGATTTTCGAAGTAATCGAAATTCACCTGAATGGCCGGAGCGCCGGTGCATGCTCCGATACATTCCACTTCTTCCAGGGAAAATGTTCCAGAGGGCGAAACTTCGCGGTTGCCGATGCCCAGGCGCTTCTGTACGTGCGCGTAGAGTTCGTTTCCGCCGCGCAACATGCAGGAAATGTTGGTGCAGACCTGCACGTGGTTGCGGCCCACCGGCTTGCGCCGCAGCATCGAATAGTAGGAAAGGGTTTCGGTCACCTGGGTCATGTTCAGATCCAGGCGCGCGGCGATATCTTCCAGCAGCTCGTCACTGAGCGCCGGGTAAAAATCCTGCGCGTACATCATCATCGGAATCAGCGCCGAGCGCTTCTGCGCCGGAGGGTAGCGGCTGATCAGAGTTTTAAATTTCTCTTCCAGAGCTGGAGGCAGTTGCATAAATCCCTTTTTTGCTTTTCTGGCGGAAAATTATTCTAACGATCGACTTCGCCCAGCACAATGTCGGTGGTTCCGATGCAGGCCACCACGTCGGCGATCATTCGCCCTTCGCACAGCGCCGGCAAAGACTGCAAATTCACAAACGAAGGCGTCCGGAATTTTACGCGCACTGGCTTGGCCGAACCGTCGCTCTTCACAAAAACGCCCAGCTCGCCGCGCGGCGATTCGATCGCCTGATAAACTTCGCCCGCTGGCGGCGTGAAACCTTCGGTGAAAATCTTGAAATGGTAGATCAGGCCTTCGATCGAGGTTTTCATTTCCTCGCGCGAAGGCGCGAATGATGCCCGGCAGCTCGGCGCGGAATGGCCCTTCGGCCGGAATGCGTTCCATGGCCTGCTGGACGATCTTGATACTCTCGCGGATTTCGGCTACGCGAACCTGATAGCGCGCGTAGCAATCGCCGGCGGTCTGGGTCTGCACGTTGAAATCGAATTCGTCGTAGCTGGAGTAGGGGAAGGCTTTGCGGACGTCGTAAGCCACGCCGCTCGCGCGCAGCAACGGCCCAGTGCAACCCAGCGCGATGGCGTCGGTGGCGCTCAGCAAGCCCACGCCGACGGTGCGTCCCAGCCAGATTTTGTTTTTGGTCAGCAGGTCTTCGTATTCGTCAATGTGGCCGGGCAGATTGTTCACCACGCGCTTGACGCGATCCAGCCAGTCGGCAGGAGGCTCGAGAGCCAAGCCGCCGGGGCGGAAATAGCTGGTCATCATTCGCTGGCCGGACAAATATTCGAAAATCTTCAGGATTTCTTCGCGTTCGCGGAAGGTGTACAGGAAAACCGTCATCGCGCCCAGGTCGATGGCGTGCGTTCCCAGCCAGACCAGATGCGAAGCGCAACGGGTCAATTCCGCCAGCAGCACGCGAATGTATTGCGCGCGCTTGGGAACTTCGACGCCCAGAATCTTTTCCACCGCCAGGCAATAGCCCAGATTGTTCGAAAGCGGCGCCAGATAATCGATGCGGTCGGTCAGAGTCACAATCTGCGAGTAGGTCTTCGCTTCGCAGGATTTTTCGATTCCGGTGTGCAGGTAGCCTATGACCGGCTGGGCCTTCACCACAATCTCGCCGTCCATCTCCAGAATTACGCGCAAAACCCCGTGGGTGGAAGGGTGCTGCGGGCCCATATTAAGGACCATGGTCTGCGCGGGGCCGATTGCGGTCTCGACGGTGGTGGTCATCGGTATCCTTCGGTCGGGTAATCCCGGCGCAGCGGATGGCCTTCCCAATCGTCCGGCATCAGGATGCGGCGCAGGTCGGGGTGTCCCTCAAAACGAATGCCAAATAGGTCCCAGTTCTCGCGTTCGTGCCAGTTGGCCGTGGGCCACACCGGCACCACGGACGGCAAAACCGGATCGTTACCCGCCAGGCGCACTTTCAGGCGGATGCGTTCGCGGCGGTCCATCGAAACCAAGTGATAGTTAATCTCGAAGCGCGGCTCCATCGGAAACCGGTCGGTCGGCGTGATATCTGCCAGCAGGGAAAACCGCAGGGAAGGCTCGGTCGAAAGATACTCGCAGGCTCGCCGCAGCAGTTCCCGGGGCACCACGACGGTCGTTTCGCCGCGCGATTCGATCACTTCGGCGACGCATTTGGGGTCCCACTCGCGCAACTTCTTTACGACTGGGTTCTTGTCTGCTTCCTGAGGTTCCACAGTGCTGTTATGTCTCCAAGGCGCGGCTTAAACACTCCAATCGAGCGCGCCCTTCTTCCACAAATAGATGTACCCAGCCAGCAGGATGGCGATGTACAGCACCATCTCCACGAACCCAAAGACCTTCAAATCGCTATAGACCAAAGCCCAGGGGTACAGAAAAATTGCTTCGATATCGAAGAGAATGAAAAGCAAAGCCACCATGTAGAACTGGACGTGAACCGGTTCGCGCGCGTCACCCGTGGGCCGAATGCCGCATTCGTAGGGCTGATCCTTCTCGCGGGTACGCTTGTGCTTGCCGACCAGTGTGGACAGGGTCAGCAGGGCTCCCGCCATACCGCAGGCGAGTATAAACATCAGCAACAGCGGCCCATAACTGTCTAGGTAGTTGGGAACCATTTTCTTTGCACTGGTATAATAGCGATGCAAACGCGAGTGGTCAAATGAACTCTCGCGAACATTAGATTTTATTTATTCAAACTTTTCGTTTTGTTGCGCTTCCCAGAAGGAAACTGCGGCTATGAGTTCCGGATTCAACACGGACATCAAGGTCGGCGAACACGTCTTCCACGTTCAGACCGAGGACCGTGGACCCACCCACCCAATTATTGACACCGTGGTGTATCAAAGCGGCCGTATTCTGCATCGCAAATCCTCGAACTACGGAAATTCAGACGGAAACTCGGGCCAATCCGTTCCAAGCCCCGAAGAAATTCGCAAGCTGGTCGAAGGCCAGCATCGCACGGTGATCGAATCGGTGCGTTCCGGCGCGCTCGATGGGGAATTGGCCGCTGCCAACCTCGGCGCGCAGGCCGGGCGCGGCGCCGCTATCCAGATTCAGCTGATGAACCCCGGTTCCTGGCTCAGCGCTGGCAAAGTCTCTCTAGAATTGGAAGTTTCGCGCAAGACCGACAAACAGCCGCAGCCCGGCGCTCAAGTCGACGCCACCATCGAAGGCGCGCTGCGCGATGGCACACATTCGGCGCAAAGCGACGAGCAAGGCCGCGTCAAAATTCAGTTTCCGCTGCCCCCGCTGGGCAAAGGCGACCTGGCGCTGGTGATTCAAGCCAAAGCCGATGCCGGCAAAGATGAAATTCGCTTCGCCATGCGTACCCGCGAAAAGCCGGCCGAAGCCAAGCCGCAATAATTAATTTACAATGATGTCGACCGGAACGAACATGACCAACACCACGCCCGACACCACCAAAGTAGTGAAGATAACGATCAACGGGGAAGCGCGCGAAATTCCGGACGGTTTGACGGTCAGCGCCTTGCTCGAACACCTGGGCCTGACTGGCACAAGAGTGGCCATCGAGCGGAACCTGGATATTTGTTCGCGCACCGAATGGCAGAGCACGCTGGTCGCGCCCGGCGATAACTACGAAATCGTGCACTTCGTCGGCGGCGGCTAGCTTTTCCCGCGCGAACCCGTGCGCGGTAGTTCGCGCTACTTTTTCTTCACGAAATTGAACGTCCGCTTGGTGTCTTTCCCTTTCTCCCGATAGGTCCACGTTTCGCTGAAATGATTCGCGTCCTCAATCTGCAGCATCAGGCGGTGCATGTGCCCGTCGTCGGGACTGGCTAGATTCGTCGCCCCAGTGAAGGCGAATACAAATTCATCGGTCGAGCCGCTGAACGCTGGAGATTCCATCCGCGGCTGATTGCCCGCTGAACAATAATGCGTCAGCGCCACCCGATTGCCGTCGGGCGAGTACAACGTGACCATCTGGTTGTCGTCGGCGGTCTGAAACGTCTCCTCCAGCGCCGTGTTATTCGAAACCATCCGGAAAGTGCTGGTGAAGGGCTTCCCGTTTTCATCCACCGCTTGCCATTCGCCCACCAAAGTCTTCAGCCGGTCGAACGCCTCCGTCGATTTCGGCGCCGGAGCCTGCGCTCTTGCCGGAACCGCGAAAACCAGCACTGCGAGTGCCATGGCCGCTACGGACATTTTCATGATTCGACTCCTTGGTCGAAAAATTTAAATCGAAAGTGTTAATCCGAGGTCGAGCCCAGCAATTCTCCCAGCTTGTCCAGGCATCCCGCCCAACCCTGGCGGTGATTTTTGATCTCCTGCTCGTTCGGCAGCAATTCGTGGGTCAAAACCAGCTCGGTCTCGCCGCCGCGCTCGTGAAATTCGAAAGTTACCAAAGTTCCTTGCAAGCCGTCATCAAAGTGTTTTCCATCGGAGCCGATGCGCTCGTAGCTCCAGGTGAATTTGATTTTCTCGGGTTTCACGATTTCCAGGTAGGTGCAGTGCATGGCATAGGTCTCGCCGTTCGGCACCTGAATTTCCAGCTCGAACCCGCCGCCCACCCGAAAATCGAATTTCAGATATTTGATTTCGTGGTTCTTGGCGTCGCGGCACATCCAGCGATCCATCTGCTCCTGCGTCGAAAACGCGGCGAACACCCGTTCGCGCGAAAAAGGAAACGTGCGTGTCAGCTGCAAAGCTACCGGCGGCGTGATTTTTTTCGCTTCGGCCATGTCTTCTGCTCCTTGCCCGAGGATTCTTCCAGAAATTTATGCAGGGAATCGAACTGCGCCTCCCAGAATTTGCGATAGTGCTCGATCCAATCCGACGCCCTGCGCATCGGCGCCGTTTCCAGGCGGCAGCGCTGCACCCGCCCTTCCTTGCTGCGCGTCACCAGTCCCGCCGATTCCAATACGCGCAAATGTTTGGAGACGGCGGGCAACGACATGGCGTACGGCTCGGCCAGCTCTGACACCGAGGCCTCGCCCGACGCTAGCCGCGCCAAAATCCCGCGCCGAGTTGCGTCCGAAAGCGCCGCAAAGGTCGTATCGAGCGCTGAAGAATAGTTAACCATATGGTTTAGTATTGTACGGGCGCGGGAATCCGTCAAGAGGAAAATTGGGAGGCAGGAAATGTTCTGAGCGTTGAAAAAGCCGGGTGGGTTCAGCCTACAGATTGGGCAGCAGATGCCCCATCTTTTGCTGCTTGGTCTTCAAATACGATTTCGAATGGCGGCTGGTGCGCGGACGGCAGGGAACCCGCTCGACCACTCGAATCCCGCTTTGCTCGAGCTGCGCCACTTTATCCGGATTATTCGAGAGCAGCCGCAGCGAGCCCACGCCCAAAGCCTTCAACGCCTCGGCGGCAAATTCGTAATCGCGCGCATCATCGGCGAACCCTAGCTGCCGATTCGCCTCCACAGTATCGAGGCCCGCATCCTGCAACTCGTACGCCTTCAATTTATTGATCAACCCAATCCCGCGGCCTTCCTGCGGCAAGTACAGCACCACGCCCGCAGGCTCCTTAGCAATCTTGCGCAGCGAAAATTCCAGTTGAGCCCGGCAATCGCAGCGCTGCGAATGAAAAACATCGCCAGTCAGGCATTGCGAATGCACGCGAACCAGCGGCGCTTTTTTCCCATTGCCGGTCGCGCCGGAAATCTTGCCGCGCTGGATCGCCACCGCTTCTTCGCCCGGCTTGCCTTCGATCCCGAAAATGCGGAAATTCCCGAAGCGGGTGGGCAAAGAAGCCTCAGCCACCACGCGCACGCCGCGCGCTTTCTTTACCTTGGATTTTCGTTTCATCGAATGATTGAGTATAGCAGGCGCGCCAAACTTGCCGCCGCGCAGCAGCGGGAACGGCCGCGAGTGTTTCGGGTTTATCATGGGACCGACGCCAGGATGCGACCAAAACAAAAGGGAACTCTTAGCCATGACCACTAATTTGATGCCACAGCCAGTCCGCGGATGCGCCCGATTCTTCGTCAGTATTCTCGCCGTAGCCGCCATCGCAGCGGCCTTCGCCAGCCCCGCCCGCGCGCAGGACGCACCGCCCCAGCTGCAACCGCCCGCCGGCCAGGAATTATTTCTGCGCCTGCAAGGAAAAGGCGATCAAGTCTACGTCTGCAAAGCCGACGCCACTCCGCCCGCCTGGACGCTCAAAGCTCCCGACGCCCAACTCCTCAAAGACGGCGCGCCCTTCGGCAAACATTTCGCCGGCCCGTCCTGGCAAGCCGCCGACGGCAGCAAAGTCGTAGGCAAAGCCGCCGCCAACGTCCCTTCGCCCGACGCCGATTCCATCCCCTGGCTGCTCGTCAACGTAGTCAGCCACGAAGGCAAAGGAGTTCTCGATCGCGCCAATTACATTCAGCGCCTGAACACCAAAGGCGGCAAGGCGCCGGCCAGCGGCTGCGACGCCGCGCATGCCGGACAGGAAATTCGCGTAGCCTATTCCGCGGACTATGTTTTCTACGCCGCGAAATAGAATCACTCAGCGAACGCGCGCCGTCATGTTTCTGGACATCGCCATCACGTTTGGCTAACGTAGCTCCCAGCGGCTCCGCATCGCGCCGCTCGCCACATGCAACCAATCTTTTCCGGCAAAGACCTGCTCTTTGCCATGATTCTGAAAGTCGGATTCGCGTCGGCACTGGCCGCTCTGCTGGTCCGCTTCCGGTCGTTCCGCAATTTGCTCTTCACCGAAATTCGCGATTCCGATCAGAAAGTCATGCTTTTGCTGTTTCTCACGCCTCCCTTGGCCATCGGCGTATTTCTGCGCCTGTTCGGCGGCTACCGCTTTTTCGATTTGACCCTGGAAGGCTCATTCCTGATGGGCCTGATCGGCGGCCGCATCGTCGGGCTGCTGGGCGGCTCGCTGATCAGCTTGCCGGCCTTTGGCGATCACGAATGGCTGGCCAGTCCCATCGCCGCGCTGGTGGGATTGATCGCCGGCACCGTCCGCGAAGTAATGCCGGAAAAAGAAGACGTCTGGCATTTCGGGCCGTTTCTTTTCGTCAATACTCCGCAATGGCTCTGGCGCCTGATCCGCTATCGCAAAGGGAACTGGGCCATGCTGCCCATGTTCACCTGCGTGGCTCTCACCGTAGGCCAGATCGAACTTGCCGACGCGGTTCCGTCGCACTGGCTTTTCAGTTGGCATCCCAGCAACTGGGGTTACGCGCTGCTCGTCGTGATGTCGTCGATGATGAGCGTGGCCATGGCCATCAAAATCTGGAACAACACTCGCATCGAAATGAATCTGGCGCAGAATCAGCAGTTGCTGCTGAAAGCGCGCATGGACGCGCTGACCAGCCAGATCAATCCGCATTTCCTTTTCAATACGCTGAACACCGTCTCGTCGCTGATTCGTTTCGATCCGGACATGGCCCGCGGCGTAGTCCTGAAACTCTCCAACATTCTCCGCCGCCTGCTGCGCAAACACGAAACCTTCGTCCCGCTCCGCGAAGAGCTGGCCTTCATCGACGATTATCTCGACATCGAAGTCATTCGCTTCGGCCGCGACAAGCTGCAAATCTTCAAAGAAATCGACGAAGACGCGCTGGAGAGTTTCGTTCCCAGCATGCTGCTGCAGCCTATGGTCGAAAATTCCATCAAGCACGGCCTCGCGCCGCGGCTCGAAGGCGGCCAGATTCATCTGCGCGCCCGAAATCGCGATGGCCGCTTGCTGATCGAAATCGAAGACAACGGCATGGGCATCACTCCGGAGCGGCTCGCCGAGGTTTACGGCGGCGGCATCGGTATCAGCAACGTGCACGAACGCCTGCGCCTGCTCTACGGCGACCAATTCAAAATGGACATCCGCAGCCGCGAAGGCGACGGCACCCAAATCCACATCGAAATCCCCGAAGTAGCCACCGCCGAACCCCTAGCCACCTTCCCGTAACTCCGTCGGCTCCGTGCCGTTGCCTTTCCGGGTGCCGCACTCTTTGCGCACCCCAGCAAAGGGTGCGGGTTTAGACGATCCTCTTCTCCCACCTTCCCAGTCCTAACTCCCAAACCAATTTCGCCCATATTCCAGAGGAGCGCCTGCCGCGACGAAGGATCTCTCCGAGATCCCCACTCGGCTCACCGCACTCATCGCCACCGCCGTGGTTGACACTCGCTAACACCCGAATTACTCTCCCGTCCAACCATCACCACTGCAGCACCAAGTAACCAGCGCGGAAAAAGAGGCGAACCGAATCATGAGCACACGGAAAAGCCCTCCAGGACCACGACCAAAAAACCGCGGCGCAACCCCGACCGCTACCGCGCCATGCGCGCCGGCGTAATCCTCTTCGGCCTGGCATCCGCCGCTTCCGGCATCACCGATTTCCTCTGGCACGATTTCGATCGCGCCCATCAACCCATCCAAGCCTTCGGCGACAACATCCCCGCCATCAAGCTGCTGGCGTTCATCACCGCCGCAATCATGATCGCCGGCGGCTTTACCATCCTCTTCAAACGCAGCGCCCGCGCCGGAGCCGGCGTCCTCGCCATCATCTATTTCGTCTTCGCGATTTTCTGGCTCCCGCGCTTCTACACCGCGCCGCACTACCTCGGGATTTCACGTCCCGGTTTTCATCGGCGTCCTCGCCGGAATCGCAACGGACCTCGTAGCCTTCGCCGGAGGCAGCACTGGTCTACTCCGCGTTGGAACCGGCGACGTCACCGAACGCTTCGACCTGGCCGCACACAATACGAATCAGCCGCTGGATCATCGGCCTCTCCTCCATCGATTTCGGCCTGAACCATTTCGCCGCCCTCCACGACGTCCTGATTTTCGTCCCTAAATGGATGCCCTTAGCCCAGCAATTCTGGGCCATCCTGACCGGAGTGTGCTTCGTCGCAGCGGGCGCGGCCATCCTCACCAAAATTCAAGACGTCCCGGCCGCTCTCCTCCTGGCCGCCATGTTCCTGGTCTTCAATTTCCTAGCCCTTCCTCAATTCATCATCGCCGACCCCAAAGACCACGCCGCCTGGGGCGGCAACTTCTTCAACCTGGTCCTGGTCGCCTCCATCTGGCTCCTCGCCGACGCCCTCTATCTCCGCCGCGGGGAAACGTCGTCCCACCTGCCTTAGCCGAGGACGTGAGCGCCGTTGCCAGCGGTTCGGGCGTCGTCTTCCCAGTTGTCAACGCATTACTTTTGATTTTCAGGTAGTGCCGGAAATGTTTCACCGACCAGAATCGAGGCCCATTGTTTCCACCGCGGAAGGCGCTGTCTCGTCGAAGATAATTCTTGTATCGAGGTAGGTCAGACTTTGCCCCCAGTAGCGTAAGCCGAGCCACGCGCAAATCGCTGGAGGAATAAATACGACAAACCGAATTTGGTCCGCGAATGCCCACTGTTCGGCCGTCGCGGTGAACATTGAGAACGCAAAAAAACCGATGGTATAAATAAGAATTACCACGATCGAATGGCTTTTGAAGTTGGGTAATGAGCACGTAAATGGAATTTTTCGGAACGTCGCCAGCAAAACATTGACGAACAAAAGGCACATTCCTGTAACGACCGCCGTATGGATCAAGCCGACCCTCCAGCCCCAAAAATGTGCGTACAGCGGCAAACAACCAAAAAGTAACGCGGGAAGCAAGAATACGAGAATCATTTTTCGAGCTAGCGGCAGACATTCCTGACTTTCGCGATCCACTGTGAGGCGAAACAACCAATTTGCGCGGAGCGCGACGGGCACGTCGAACGAGCAGCGTAAGCCGAGAATCAGAAAGTAGCCCAAAGTGAGCGGGATACTAAGAAGTTCGGAGGAGGGTACGCCGTCCGTTGTTCTCAACGGCGACGTAATGGCGGCGAAAAGGGTCTGAGAAGCGATAACGATTCCGAGACCGCCGAACCAGCCCAGCACCAAAGCTTGGTTCTCACCGCGCACCAGCGCCTTCACGGTGAAGCGGAACGACGCGCGCTCGAACGGACTCCGAAAAACCATTCGATTCAGGACCTTAAAGAACCGCCGGGTAACTGCACCTTCGCCGGCGGGCAGCATCGCGCTTGCTTCAACGCTGGATGTGAAACATCGCCGGTAACCGAGACCGTAGGCAAAAATGGCGAGGACAAACACCAGGCCGGTCGCTTCCCAGGCCCGGTGCCCGAGCGTCGAGATTGCGGGATTCGCTCGGCCCAGCATCGATTGATTCAGCGACACGAACCACACGGGTGGAAATAGTTTGAGCCAATCGTCAGAGGCCTCCGACAGTGCTCCAATCTTTGGAGGGATAGCGGAGCTCGTGGACAGAATTGCCAGAAGAAACGCGACTATGGCACACCGGATGTAAAGCGAAAGCCTTCGAAATATGTGAAACGGCAGGACGCTGATCAGAACTCCGAGAGTCGTAAGTACAGCTAAAAAACTAAAGGCGCTAGCCAGCACCAAGCAACTCAAGTGAGCACTTAGAAATGTTGCGAAGTAACCAAATGATGAGTGCGATCCGGACACGACCAAGGGAAACAACGCACTAGAGGCAACATTCACGTCCAGGGAGAGCACCCCGGTCAGAAATAGAAGTGCGATCAGATTGGCGATTAGGAAACGGTGACTGGAAATGGGAAGTGGAGCGAGGTTCACGTAATCGCGGCGATCGGGGAGGAGGCTGTCCCATTTCCACACCGCTATGGCTGCGGTCACAGCCATCGAAAGCGCTATGAAGAAATATTCGTCAGGGAGCGAAGCCGCGTAGGGATCGAAATCGCGATCGCCGCGAAGAACTTGAAACAATGAACCATACTTGTCGGCCAAGAAAAGTGAGGTGAAAACGCCGGGGAGCGCGAGGAGCCCTAGCAGGATACCCAAGCCAAAATCCACGCCGTCTTCGTCTGAGGCATCTCCGCCATGAAACATTCTGTCCGCACAGTGACGTACCAAGCGAACGAAGGCATCTGCGTGCAATTTTTTTCGCACCTCGACAAGCGGAAGGGAAAAAGCGGGAATCAAGCTTGCATAACCGAGACAATGTCACGGGCGGTTTGGTCCGCGTCACGGTCCTCAACTAGATGCACGAAAGCGTGTTCGAGATTGGACTGTCCTGCCGCTTGCTGTAATTCGCTCGCGGAACCGGCCGCCAGAACGCGCCCTTTTCGCAGGATAATGACATGAGAGCAGACTTTTTCTACAACTTCGAGAACATGCGAGCAGTAAAATACGGCCTTTCCTCGCTCGCCGAGCAGCCTAATCAGGTTCTTAACGATCAGCGCGGACGTGACATCGAGACCCGAGAGCGGCTCGTCCAAGACTAGAAGTTCAGGATCATGGAGCAGACTCGCGATAAGAAGAATCCGTTGACGCATTCCCTTCGAATACGACCCGACGGCGGAATGACGATTGGGGTGCAACGAAAAGAGTTCGAGCATGGCATCGATTCTTTTCGCGAGCGTAACTGCTTCCATGCCTCGCAGCGTTCCCACCAAATCTAGGTATTCGGAGCCCGAAAGAAAGGGATACAAATTTGCTTCTTCGGGAACGTAGCCCAGAAGTTTTCGATAGCCAACGAGATCGAGCTGAATGTTTTTGCCGCAAAAAAGTACTTCGCCGCGAGTAGGTTCGGACAAACCGATGAGCATTCGTACCGTAGAACTCTTTCCCGAACCATTGGGACCCAAGCACCCCAAGACTTCGCCGGAGCGCAACGAAAACGAAACGTCACTGACGGCGGGTACCGAGGTATAGGATTTCGTCAGCCTACGCGCCTCTAATGCGATCATCGGGTTCCTGCCCCATGGAACGAAGATACCTTCGACACCGAACCGAGGACCCCACTCCATCGGGCATAGACACCATTTGCGGACGAATGTTCCTCCAGATAAACCGACGAGACGTTTGCAGCTGGCGCAACAGCTCCCTACGAGATACCAGCGACGGCAGGCCCAGACGACTGGGCATGGCCGCCAAGAGGGCCCAATCTCGAATCCTGGGTAAGGGCATAAAAGCGCGTCAGACTCGCCGCACCACCTTACTAAGTCTCTTAAATTGTGTACTTTAACAAATAAATAGACAGAGCGACCCGGACTACAGTATATTCAGTCATGACTGAAACACTAGAAACCCGCGAAACTCCCGAAGCTTCCAAACCCGGCGCTTTCCCCCGTCGCCCAGAAATTCATCCTGCATTGGGGCGAGATGGGCACCCGCTGGGGCGTCAACCGCACTGTCGCCCAGATTCATGCGCTGCTCTATTTGTCCCAGCGCCCCATGCCCGCCGACGAGATCGCCGACACCCTCGCCGTAGCGCGCTCCAACGTCAGCACCAGCCTGCGCGAACTGCAGGGCTGGCGCATCGTGCGCGTGGCGCCGATTCTGGGCGACCGCCGCCAGCACTTCGAATCGATGAAGGACATTTGGGAAATGTTTCGCGTGATTCTGGACGAGCGCAAGAAGCGCGAGATCGACCCCACCATTCGCGTGCTCGGCGAATGTGTCGCCGAAGCAGGGAAGGCCGGCCCGTCCGAAGCCTACGCCCGCCAGCGCATCAACGAAATGCTCGAATTCATCGCGGGGATGGACATGCTCTTCCAGGAATTTCAGCACCTGCCGCCGACCGCCGCCCGCGGTTTGATCAAGCTCCGCGGCCGCGTTAAGAAACTGCTGCCGGGGTAGCCATCGCCAACGACCGTTTTAAACGCAAACATCCAATCAACCCGCCGGGCCATCCCCGCATCCCACATCCATTCCGGCCGCAAGGCGCCGCAAAATGTCGTAGAATCACCGGCGAAAACCTATGAGCGCAATCCGAGTCATGACCGACGATGACGGCGAGAAGAGCGGTTCCATCACAGCGATCGCTTTGGCGGCACTGGCCATCGTGGTTGCCCTCTTCACCGTAAAATTTGGCCTGCAGACCCTCACCTGGATGGAAGGAAAAATGTGGGCGGCGCAAACGCCGTGGCTCACCGCCGTGCCGCAGCCGCTGCCCGCTCCCGCTCCGGTCGCCGCCGGCCCGCAACTCAAAGCATTCGATTTTGAAGTGAACGCGCCGTGGCCCGGAAATCCCAAAGCGGTCCCCACCGAAACGAATGTTGCATTTCACTACGATACCGGCCAGGTTCTGGTTTTCTTCGATCCCGAAGCGCAACTCGACACTCTGCGCACCATCCAGAATTCCAATCCGCTCGAATATCAGAAATTCTCAAACGTCTTCGCGGACAAGCCGATCGATTCGAATTTCGCGCTGTATCGCGACGTCTACAACGCGTCGCCCGCGCAGCTTTCGCCGGTCATGGACGCGCGCGAAGCCATGCGCCTGAACGCGCTGCTCCTGTGGAAGCTTGAGTTCGGCCCCGATCTCTCGCCTGAAACAGGATTTTATTCTTTCGATTGGAATACGATTCGAGGATTTCAGTTCGGAGATCCGGCCAAAGGCGCCCCGGTTGCTCTACGCGCCTTCGACGATCGCGGGCACCAGTTCCGCTTCATGCTTTCCACCACACCCGGCGCCACCGGAAAAATTACCCAGGACGACATCAACAAAATTTTGCAGACCGTGCAGCCCGTTCCATTCGTAGACCGCTAACCGGCGCGCAGAAAACGGCATTGCGTTATAAGAAGCTAGATGTGCGGCCCTTTGCCTTCCGCTTCGGCCAAAACCTTCCGGTAATACGCCTCGTACATCGGAATCACGTCGTTCGCGCAATAACGAGCCTTCGCATTAGCGCGCGCCAGCTTGCCCATTTCGCGCCCGCGGTCCGGACGCGTCAGAATCTCCAGCGCGTATTTCGCCCCAGCCTCCACGTCTCGCACCGGAATCAAATATCCATCCACGCCGTGGGTCACCACTTCCGGCAGCCCGCCGACGTTCGTGGCGATCACCGGCACTTCCGAAGCCATCGCCTCCAGCGCCGCCAGACCGAACGATTCGACTTCGCTGGGCAGCAGAAATAAATCCGCCAGCCCTAGTTTTTCCTGCACCCGGTCCTGCTTGCCCATGAAAAAAACGTCCTTCGACAGATTTTTCTTGCGCACGATGTATTCGGCCGCGCCGCGATCCGGCCCGTCGCCCATCATCACCAGCTTGGCCGGGATTTTTTCGCGCACCTTGGCGAAAATCTCCACCACGTCCGTCACCCGCTTCACCGGACGGAAATTCGAAAGGTGCATCAGAATCGGTTCGTCGTTCTTGGCCCATTTGCGTCGCGCGGCCTGATCGTCGGAGCGTTTGTACAAATCGCAGTTCACGAAGTTGGGAATCACTTCGATCGACCGCTTGATCTCGAATTCGCGGTAGGTCTGCTCGCGCAGATATTCCGAAATGGAAGTCACGCCGTCGCTCTGCTCGATCGAAAATCTCGTAATCGGCAAATAGCTGCGGTCGTTGCCCACCACGGTAATGTCCGTGCCGTGCAGGGTGGTGATGAACGGCAATCTCTTCGGCGCCGCCATCATCCGCGCCAGCAACGCGCTCACCGAGTGCGGAATCGCGTAGTGCACGTGCAGCAGATCCAGCTGCGCCTCCACCGCGACTTCAATCATTTTCGTGGCCAGCGCCAGCGTATACGGCGGATGGTCGAACAACGGATACGCCGTCACTTCTACTTCATGAAAATAAATCCGCTCCAGGTGAGAGGTCAGCCGAATCGGCATCGCATAACTGATGAAATGAATTTCGTGCCCGCGCGCGGCCAGCTCGATGCCGAGCTCCGTCGCGACCACTCCCGACCCGCCGTACGTCGGATAGCACGTAATTCCGATTTTCATGGGACCTCGTAGCCTCGAAACTCTAACAGCCCCGCGGCGCCAGCGCCAAATTGCCATCAGCGCCTCAGGTAACGGCCGCTTGCGCCCGCAGCTTCGCGAATGATACGTTTTGCCGGGCTTTCGCTGCGCGGCCGATGGCCGACGGCCAAAGACCGATGGCGCCTTCCACCAGCGCCGCCAAGTTCATACTTAGACGAGCCCAAAGCCATTCCCGATGCGACGACTTTCACCCAATCTAGCCTTCGCCAGCCCCTCCGGGGCCCGCTAAATGCCCAAACTGAAACCACAGACCGGCACCCTGAAGAAGTCCGACGAGCGCCTAGTCGCCGAGCACCTGCGCCAGCGCCTCGCCGCAAACAGCACCGGCCGCCAGTTAGGTTTCAAACTGGTCAAGGCTACGCGTGGACGCGTCATACTAGGCATGAAGATCGACGCCCGCCATCTGCAGATTCACGGCGTCGTCCATGGCGGCGTGCTCGCCGCCCTCGCTGACACCGCCGGGGGCCTAGCCAGCTTCATGGCCTGCCCTCTGGGCACACGCGTAGCCACGGTGGAAATGAAAATTAATTACCTGGAAGGAGTGGGACGAGGCCGCCTGACCGCCGACGCCCGGGTCGTGCGCATCGGCCGCCACCTCGCCGTGGTCGATTGCGATGTCACCAACGACACCAAGCCTAAGCTGCTCGTCGCCAAAGCGCTGATGACATTCTTCGTAGGCCCGTTCCCCGCGCAAGTCAACACCGCGGTGAACGGAGAAATTTTGCTCTACCGCCAGAATTCCTTAATCTTCGTCGTGATGATGCCCGTCGCCGTTCGATCCGTTCGACCCATTCCAGCCAGGCCCATTCGCGCCGTTGCTGCCGCCGCTCGCCGCGTCCTCGCCATCCTTATATATGTACTTGATGACGTGCTTATACAGGAGCAAATTCGGGCTGCCGGTGCGGGTCAACTTGATGCAGTCGCGGTCGTACCATTCCACGCTGCCCTGCACCACCTCGCCATCGGTCAACACCACCGCCACCGGGTCCGGCTCTGCATCTGCTTCACAAAGTAAAAATTTTCCGCGTGAGTCTGTTCCGGCGGCGCCGGTTTTTTTCTTTGCGGTACCGCCTGCGGAGCTGGCGCCGTGCGCGACCGGCGTGAACTGCTGTTCCTTTACATCCGTAAGAGTAGGCCGAAAAAGTTTACGATTAACCATAAAGGCTCCCTCGGGTGTTACACGTATATCTGTTAAGACTGTCCGAGTAGTGTTTGGGTTGCAGTTAATTGTAAGAAAATTCAAATGTTAGCAAATCTGGTAGATCGGCGCGGTATCGGTTTAACGATGGCTGTAGGAAACGAGCATTGCATCCAACCCCAGTTGCCGGCTGATGTTGCGCCGTAACCGCGATTCCAGCTGGTCCAGTCCCCGCGTGGCCTGCACCACCCATTCGAAGTCGACCTGGCGGCTTAATGCTTCGAGTTCTGGCTGCAGATCGGGATTGCGACTGAAACGGTTCCGTGGCCCCTGCGAAAGTTCAAGAAGGTCTGTAAGCAAACTATAGAGCAGAGTCAGGATGCTTTCAAACGATTCCTTCTCTTGTTTAGCTAATTGCGCGGTGGCCGAAAAAAGTTCCGAAGATTTTCCGCCCTGCACCGCCGTCGCTACCAGCTTAAGAATGCTGCGCCGCAGCCGCGTCGATTCTTCCAGGTTCATGCTCAGCGCCGCGCCCGGGCTGCCGCAGGCCAGTTGCGCCGCCAGCTTGCGCTCCGCGGGCTTTTTGTCCGTACGCGCTTTCAGGAATTCATCGATCTGCTCTTCGGCCACCGGCGCCAGATGGAACTGCAGGCACCGCGAACGGATCGTCTGCAGCAGGGAATCGGGCGTTGGCGCCAGCAGAATCAGCGTCGCCGATTCCGGCGGCTCTTCCAGGATTTTCAGGAACAGGTCGGCGTCATTCCAGCGCATGGTGTCCGCGCCGTCGATAATGAAAATCCGCCGCCGTCCCTGCGGCTTGAAATAAGCCGCGCGCTGCACCGCGCGCAGTTGCCCCACCCGAATCAAGGGCCGCGCCACCGGACTCAGTCGCCGCACCGGATCGGGCACCAGCAGCCACACATCCGGATGCGGTTCGATGATCAGCGGCATCCGTTCCACGGCTGCCGCGTCCGCGCTTTCGCCGCGTTCGGTCAGCCCGGCCTTGATCAGCGGAGCCGGATCTTCCAGCGGAGCCATCCGCAAGCACGAATCGCACTCGCCGCAAAAATCATCCTTCAGCCGCTCGCAATTCGCGGCCTGCGCAAACATTCGCGCCAGAGTGTATTTTCCGATTCCCTGCGGCCCGGTGAAAAGCAGCGCGCTCGGCGCCCGCCCGCGCCGGAGCATGCCGCGCAGCGCGCTGACAATCCGTTCGTTGCCGAGAAATTGATCGAAGCCCATCGTCTAGCTTCCCGCCCTTTCTGGCATCCGCTGAGCCGCCCGTTCAGCCGACCGTCCATCCGCAAACACGCGCGGCGCACTGCCGCCAGCATTTCGCCGTGAATATCTTCGGGCGATCGCAGCCCGGCTGCGCCGCGCAACGTGGCAATCAATCGTCACCCAGTTCGGCTGCCGCGCCAGTTCATCATAAACCTCGGACGCAGTCGTTAGATGCGCCAGATCCGATTCCTGTATGTCATGACGCAACTTCGTGTAATCGCGTTTCGCTTTTTCCCCCACCAGCCGGTGCGCTTCCGCGGGATTCACCCGCAGATACACGACCAGGTCTTCCTGCGGCAAAGCGTAAATTTCGTATTCCAGTTTCTTCAGCCAGCTCAAAAATTCATCGCGCTTCTCGCGCGCCACCCGCGAGCCCTGATGCGCAAGATTGGAAGCCACATACCGATCAGCCAGCACGATTCGCCCAGCGTCCAGATCTTCCGAATTCCCGGCGCCGCCTGATACCGATCCCCCGCATACAGCATCGCCGAAAAATGCGGATCAACAGTATCCAGCGCCCCAAACTCCCCATTCAAAAATTGCCCCACCAATTTCCCGAAGAACCCGTCGTAGTTAGGAAACGCGATCTGCGCAGTAGCCACACCCTTGCCGCCAGCGCCCGCACCAATAAATCGATCTGCGTCCGCTTCCCAGACCCATCGATTCCTTCGATGACAATGAATTTTCCGCGCTCAGGCATGGATTCCCGCCAGTTTATCACCGTGCCGTTGCTTTACGTAGCGGCCACCTTCAGCTGGCCCATTTGAATTTGCCTTTCCGGGTGCCGCACTCTTTGCGCCGTTGCCTCCAGCAAAGGGTGCGGGTTTAAATTACAACCCTCCCAAATGCCTCACCCGTTCACGCATTCTCCGTGCTCTCATACTCGCCTCTCTCTGTGTTCTCCGTGTTAAGTCTTTAATCCCAGCCATTCCAGCCAAACCAACCAACCCAAACAAAGTGCTAAAATCCCGCCATGGCCTCCCCACCCTCCACCATCCCCGCCAACCTCGCCCAAATCCAAGATCGCATCTTCCAAGCCGCCATCCGCGCCGGACGCCACCCCGACAAATCACCATCATCGCCGTCACCAAAACGCATCCTGCCGAAACCATCCGAGCCGCCTACGAAGCCGGCCTCCGTCAATTCGGCGAAAACCGCGTCCAGGAATTCGAATCCAAACTCCCCCAACTCTCCGACCTCCCAGACGCCACCTTCCACCTCATCGGCCACCTGCAAAGCAACAAAGCCCGCCGCGCAGCTCACCTCTTCCACCGCATCGATTCGGTCGACGACGCAGCCCTCGCCCAAAAATTAGATTCCGCCGCAGCCGAAGAAAACAAAACTCTGAGTGTCCTGATCGAAGTCCATCTAGGCGGCGAAGACACTAAATCCGGCGTCTCCGAATCCGATCTCCCCGCCCTCGCCGAAAAAATCGTCACGCTTCCGCACCTCGACCTCCACGGCCTCATGACCATCCCTCCGTTCTTCGACGCTCCCGAAGACGCCCGCCCATTTTTCCGCAAACTAAAATCCCTGCGCGACGACCTCGCCAAACGCCTCAACCGCGACCTTCCGGTCCTTTCCATGGGCATGAGCCACGACTTCGAAGTAGCCATCGAAGAAGGAGCCACCGAAATTCGCCCAGGCACCGCCCTGTTCGGCGCTCGCCCCCAACTCGTTAAATCCGATGCCTGATTGGTCCGTTTGAAGCAACCCACCCCGGCTGCTAGAATCGTCCCCGGCCAAAAATCGAGCGGCGCCAAAAGGATTGAAGCCATGCCGGACATTCAAGCGATCCAGAACGAACTGAAAGCCTACAAACTCGATGGCTGGCTTTTCTTCGATCATCACCACCGCGATCCCATCGCCGGCCGCATCCTCGGCCTCAAGAGCGACGCCATGGTCACCCGCCGCTGGTTTTATTTCATCCCCACCAAGGGCGAACCCCGCAAGCTGGTCCACAAAATCGAGCAGGGCACTCTCGACTCGCTTCCCGGAAAATCTTTTCTCTACGCCGGATGGGAAGAGCTGCACAAAATGCTGCCGAAATTTCTTTCCGGCGCCAAAACCATCGCCATGCAGTATTCGCCCGAAAATAATATTCCTTATATCGGCTTGGTCGACGCCGGCACCATCGAACTGATCCGCAAGATGAAGAAAAAAATCGTCAGCTCCGCCGACCTCGTCCAGAAATTCGAAGCCAGTTGGACTCCCGAGCAGTTCGCGAGTCACCTGGAAGCCGGAAAGCTGGTCGACCGCATCACCCGCGAAGCTTTCATGCGCGCGGCGAAATACGTCCGCGAAGGCAAACCCATCGGCGAATTCGAATTGCAGCAATGGATTCTTGAACAATTTCGCGCGAACGGCCTGGTCAGTTCCGATCCGCCGATCGTTGCGGTGCAACCCAACAACGGAAATCCTCATTACGAACCAAAAGCCGAAACCTCGCGCCCGATCCGCGCCGGAGATTTGCTGCTCCTCGACATCTGGGGGAAATTGAACCGCCCCGGCAGCGTGTATTACGACATCACTTGGGTCGGCTACCTCGGCGAACGCGTGCCCGATTCTTACGCGAAAATTTTCCGCATCGCCAAGACCGGCCGCAACGCCGCGATTCAGTTTGTCCAGGAATCGATCGCCAAAAAGCGCACCATTCGCGGCTGGGAAGTCGACAAAGTCTGCCGCGAATCGATTCGCAAAGCAGGCTACGGAAAATTTTTCGTGCATCGCACCGGGCACAGCATCGGCGTCGAAACGCATGGCAACGGCGCCAATATGGACAGTCTCGAAACGCGCGACGATCGCAAGATTGTCCCCAGCACTTGCTTCTCGGTCGAGCCTGGAATTTATTTGCCCGAATTCGGCATCCGCACCGAAATCAACATGTATATTGATGGCCACGAAGCGCGCGTTACCGGCGCCATTCAGGATGAAATTATTCCCCTACTTGCCTAGGCCAATTTGAACGAAGCCCCAACATCCGAGATTGCGGTATCCGCGCCGGCCGAAACGGTAGTGGTCCAGCCGCGCCCGCGTCCTCGCCGCGCTTCCTTCAGTTTCGCGGGACTCGGCGTCGCGATCCTCGCCTGGGCTTTGCCCGGCTTGGGCCATCTGGTCCTCGGCCGTTGGCGCCGCGCACTTACTTTCCTCGTCAGCGTCGGCGGCCTGGCCATTGCCGGCTACCTGCTGCGCGGAAATGTTTTTCCAGAACATGCCACCGACGCCTTTGGCAGACTGGGATTTTTCGCTGACGCCGGCACCGGAGTTTTTTATTGCCTGTCGCGTTTTTTTGAGCGCAGTGGGCCGGATGTTTCGCGCGCGCTGGGCGATGAGGGTACTCGCTTCATTGCTGCGGCGGGAATTGTCAATTTGCTGAGCGCTTTTGACGCATATGAAATTGCGGCGGGCCGGCGGCGCTGATGCACGTTTCTCATTTCGCGGCCATGGCGGGTTTCGCGCTGCTGATTTCGATGGCACTCGCCGCGCTGGGCCAGAGAAGCGGTTGGCAGCGATTCCGCTACGCAATTTGGACGTTCGCGCTATTTCTTTTGATTGGCGTAGGCATCGCCTGGGCCATGTTCCCGTTCAGCCGTTAAGGATCGAACCGATGAAAAGGATTGTCGCGGCTTGGCTGTTGTTCGCGGGGCTCTCTTCCGTGGTGTGTGCGCAAAATCGCGCCGTCACCGTGGATGCCGGAAAATCCACCGGACAAATCAAAATACTCAGCGGCGTAAACGGCGGCCCAGCACCCATGAGGGAAGGCCTGCCGAGTCTGGTCGACCAATATCGCGCCTTCGACATCAACATCGTGCGCACCCACGATTACATGGGCCCAACGGACATCGATGCTAGTTGGGATCCCGACGGCGCCACACTGGCGTGGCTTGTTCCCGAAGCGGCCATACGTCACCAAATTGTTTCGGCCGGAAATTTAGCGTCGATTTTTCCGGATTGGAGCAAGGACCCCGAAAATCCGGCCAGCTATCGCTTCGGTCCCACGGATATTGCGATCAACGCGATCGTCGGTTCCGGCGCGGAAGTGTATTACCGCATCGGGCGCAGCTGGGGCGCGCACAACGCTCCGCCGCCCGATTTCGACAAGTTTGCGTCGGTGGTGAAACACGTCGCGATGCATTACAACCAGGGCTGGGGCAATGGTTTTCACGATCACATCCGCTACTGGGAATTTTGGAATGAGCCGGAAACTTTCTGGACCGGTTCGCCCGCGCAGTTTTTTGCGCTCTACGAGAAAACCGCCAGAGCGCTAAAGAGCGCGGATCCGTCGCTGAAAGTGGGTGGCCCAGCACTCGCGGTTCCGTATACTCCGCAGCCCTATCGCGAAGATTTTCTCGACTATTGCCGTGACCACAAAGTGCCGCTGGATTTTTATTCCTGGCACAACTACACCGATGGCAGCGCGGATCCGCTGGAGCCGGTGCGCCTGGCCGCGCAGTTTCGCAAGATCATCGACGATCACGGTTTTCCGCAGGCCGAAAGCATTCTTAGCGAATACAATCGCAGCGCCGATTTCACCGAAGGCATGAAAGCCGAACTGCGCAGCGCCGACGTTGGCGCCTTTGTCGCCACCACGCTGATTTACCTGCAGGACGTCCCAGTCGACCGCGCCATTTATTATCGCGGCGACGCCTCGTGGATGGGTCTGTTCGATCTCGCCGGGAAACCGTACAAACCCGCCTACGCCCTCAAGGCCATCGGCGAAATGCGCAATGCCCCCGAGCGCCTCGCAGCCACCGGCACCGACGATGAAGGCTACGCAGTCCTGGCCGGCAGATCGCACGACGGAAAAACCGTGCAAATCTTGATCAGCAACTACGAAGTCCCGGCAAACTACAAACCTAACGTGATGGTCCCGCCCGCGGAATTTTTCCAGGGCGCGACGCTGCCGGACATGTCCAAGGTGAAGCTCCCGCCGAACCGCAACATCACCTACAAAAATAATGCAGGATACGATTTGACGATTCGGAATCTGCCCTGGGGCAAAAAACCGTTCACCGTCACGCGCTATCGCCTGACCAACACCGAAGATTTCACCAGAGTCGCGGCAGCCGACGGCCGGGGCGGGGAGCTGAAAATTTCAAATCCGCTGCCGGCGCCGGGAATCGAACTGATCGTGCTAACCGAAAAATAGAGAGCGCACGCGGAGCGGAGCGAATCGCGAAACCCCCATCCAGCGCTGGTTTGACACGTTTTTCGCTGCGATGTTACAGTCCCTTAGGTGCCGAAGTAGCTCAGTGGTAGAGCAGCCGATTCGTAATCGGCAGGTCGTGGGTTCAACTCCCACCTTCGGCTCCATCCCAACCCTCATTCAACCGCTCCAGCGCTTTGCCAAGCTCGCCGCAAACCCGCTGATTCTCGCTGATCAAAGTACGTCGAGTAATCTTTGGTTCATATGGCCTCCGGAGAACGCATCAGCGAGCGCGGTTGCCCGATACCTAAGTCCAATTGTTTTCCCTTTCGTTGCCGGGCTTAATCGGCGTCGGGCCGGAACACGAAAGAAACGCAATCAGCGGACGAGCAGCGTTTGACGGAATTGGAGGGATCAATGAGCAGCGTAGAAATCGAACAAAAGAGTTACGAGATGCCCCCGCGCGAGGGGATCAGCGTCGCGCATTTTCTCACCGTCGCGGACAAGGAGCGCTCGGCTCGTTATTACGAGAAGGTCTTCGGCGCTCGCATTCTGACCATGGGTGACGGCAACGCGCCGCCGTACCTGCAACTGGCGAATATCTGGATCATTCTGAACGTGGGAGGCGGCCCGACCCCAGATAAGCCGACGGTAACGCTCAGCGTCCCCGACCCGAACCACATCAACAGCTTTTTGAATTTCCGCGTCGCGGATATTCAAGCCTGCTACGAATTATGGAAAAGCCGGGGAGCGGAGTTCCTCTCGCCGCCGATCCCCAAGTACGGCGAGACTCGCTGCTACATCCGCGATCCTGACGGATACATCATCGAGGTCGGCCAAAGCACCGGGCTCAAGTACGGCTAACGCTCGCGCTCTGGAAATGGCGTTGCGAAACCTTGCCGCAGATCCATTTATTGCGGCAAGGTTTCGCCAGACTGTTCCGCCGCTATGTAGGCGGCGTACCAATCGGGCCAGTCTGGATCGGCTTTGCCGATGCGTTTCTCGTGCTCTCCGTGGGCGGCCTCGGCGCGTCGCATCGCATTCGCTAGCTCGCTTACCGAACCGAATGCAGTTGAGCCTGGCTCGACGCGCCCGGGCAGCCGGGTAGTGACTTCCTGCAGCTGCCAGCCATTGCCGTCGGGATCGCTGAACAAAGCGCGCGAGCGATAGGAGAGACGCTGGGGATCAAGACCACTGCCGCGGCCTTCCGGGCCGTCGTGGAAAAACTCGCCGACCTGGACGCCGGCAGCGACCAGTTGGTCCCGGGCAGCCACGATATCGGCAACGACCAGGAAAGCCCTGGCCGAACCGGGAGCGGCCGGCGTGACGTTCTTGCCGAAATGGACGGAGCAGGCGGAACCCGGCGGCGTGAACTGAACTAAGCGGAAATCTACGCCGGCGATGCGGTCGGCGTTGAGCCGCCATCCGATCCTTTGGTAAAACTCCTTGGCGCGGTCGACGTCCGAAACGGGGATGACGACGACCTCGAGCTTCATGTCAATTCTCGCGACGCCCACCGGATTCGCCATATTCTTCCTCCCTTGCGTTCGACTGAACTTCCTAACTTCCGTGCCTCACTGTGGTGAAATTTCCTGAGGTCACTGGAGAGGTAATTCGGCGCCTGCTTCGTCGAACATGGTGCCTCCCAGGACTTGCGAATCCGATGACTGCGAACGGCAGACGGGTACAAACAATATGTCTGTCCCGCCGAGGGCCCGCCGCAAAACATGAGCGGCCTGTGAAGAGAGCCCCCGGTTCTCGCCGCACTCGGATGTTTGAGCGTCAGGGGAAGCCCTCGGGCGGCGATCTGTCTGCTCGAGCGCTTAGCAGTCGCCGGGAGCGCCAAAATGGAGCAATACCAAAGTACAATGGACCTCCTGCGCCGCGTGCCCCATCATTTTCCCATGACGTTCCTTAAGGGTGGGGGCGGGAACAACCTTCCGCTGCTGTCCGTAGTTGATGATGACGAGTCGCTGCGCGAGTCGCTGCCGGGCCTGATTGCGGAATTCGGCTTTGCGGCGCGCGCGTTTTCGTCAGCGGAAGCTTTCCTCTCCTCCGGCGCTAGCGCTGAGACCAACTGTTTGATTCTCGACGTGGCGATGCCGGGCATGACTGGGCCGGAATTGCAGCAGGAGCTGAAGCGACGCGGAATAAAAATCCCGATCATATTCATCACCGCCCAGAAAGATGAGGCGATTCGGACTCGAGTTTTCGAGCAGGGCGCGGTGGGGTTTTTGCACAAACCATTCAGTGACGCGGCTTTGCTCGCGGCCATCAAGATCGCACTACCGGCCAAATGAGGCGCCATCGCGGTAGCGCTCCAGGGGGATACAATGGAAGCGGCGCGCACACTTCGCTTTGAAGCAGGGATTTTGCCCATGTCGAGTGCCATCCCCATCGTGTTCATCGTTGACGACGACGTTTCGGTCCGCGAATCCATGGAGCTGCTGATCCGGGACGAGCACTGGAAGCCGGAGGCGTTCGCCTCGGCGCAAGAATTCCTCGACCACCCTAGGAAGCGCGTGCCCAGCTGCCTGGTGTTGGACCTATCGCTTCCGGGACTGACCGGCCTGGAATTGCAAAAAAAGCTGGCGGGCGAACACATCGACATGCCGATCATTTTCATTACCGGCCATGGCGATGTTCCGCAGTCGGTGCAGGCCATGAAGGCCGGCGCGCTGGAATTCTTGACCAAGCCGCTCGATAACGAGGCGTTGGTCCGAGCCATACGCGACGCGCTCAAACGAAGCGGAGTGGCGCTGGCCCAGAACGCCGAAATGCAGGAACTTCAGCAGCGGCACGATTCACTGACTTCCCGGGAACGGCAGGTGATGACGCTGGTGGTTGCGGGGCTGCTGAATAAGCAGGTAGGCGGCGAACTCGGCATCAGCGAAATCACAGTCAAGGCCCACCGCGGGCAGGTCATGCAAAAAATGAAAGCGCATTCGCTCGCCGACCTGGTGCGGATGGCCGGTAGACTTGGGCCGGGAAATTCGACGACACATTAGTCCTGATGGCGAATCTTGGAGAATGCTGGTCTACGCTGCTTCTGGCACTCCGCAATTTGTAATCCCACGTTTCATCAGGCCCCTCATAACACGAGCAACCGGTTGGTGGTTCGCCACGTCCAAGCATCCATTGTTCCACGGTTTTCGGGGTTGGTTCTTGGACTCACCATCGA
This sequence comes from uncultured Acidobacteriota bacterium, assembly GCA_963711325.1. Taxonomy (GTDB): domain Bacteria; phylum Acidobacteriota; class Terriglobia; order Acidiferrales; family UBA7541; genus Palsa-295. The sequence continues at coordinate 1,244,467 of CAVQDR010000004.1, forward strand.
TTTATGGTTATTGGCGACGGAAGCCTGCCGAAGAGATGTAGGAGTGCGGCCGGTCGTTACGGCCTTTGGCGATTTCTGCTACCATCCGCGTTACGACCGGGAAAAAACGGTTGCGGCGCGGGGAATTCGCGTCGCCGCCTATTTTTAGGTCGCAAAAGCAGTAAAAACTGCCTCCTTTATTTATATGTTTATGCGAATCCAAGAAATGAGTAGCGCGATATTTCGCACTCAATGGCGGCGGGAGCGCATCCGCGGCCGCAGCCTGGCGGGAATTCTGCTGGCGGCGTTTGTTTTTTTCGGCTGCCACAAACAAGCCGAGCCGGTGATCATCACCTTTTTCGATTCGGACGGCCGGGGAGTGAAGGGCGATCATCGAATGATTTCGGATGCCTACCTGCAGGAGTTCACCCAAGAAACCGGCATTCGGGTCAATGATCTTCCCACTCCGGAAGACACCACCTCGAAATTCGACCTGGCTATGAATTTGCTTCGCAGCGGCGCCCCTTCCCCGGACCTTTACGGCGTGGATACGATCTGGACTGGTGCGATGGGTGACTACCTCATCGACCTGCAGCCTTACTTTGGCGCGGAGATCGCCGCGGAAGATCCCGAACTCATCAAAATTTACCGGATTAACGGGAAAGTTGTGGCCATGCCCAATCAGCCGCTGGGTGTGCAGGTTTTGGTTTATCGCACCGACCTGCTGGCCAAGTACGGCTACAAAACGCCACCCCGGACTTGGGATGAGCTGGAAAAAATCGCCGTTCGGATTCAAGCGGGAGAACGCGCCGCCGGTAAAAAAGATTTTTGGGGCTACGTCTGGGCGGGTGGGATCGTTACGGATAGCGAACAACTGGCGATGGAAGGACTGGAGTGGCAGGCCGCGGAAGGCGGCGGCCACATCATCGAGCCCGATGGAACGATCAGCGTGAACAACCCGAATGTAATCCGTACTTGGGAACGCGCGGCGCATTGGGTGAATTGGATCTCTCCTCCGAGCGTCGTTTCTTACACAGCCACGGATGCGGAAAATAAATTTTGGATTTCCGGCGAGGCCGCGTTCCTGCTGAGCCACGCCATCGTGTATGAGATTTTCGCGGCCGATAAACCGTTCCGCGACTTGGCCGGCGTTACCAGCGTTCCGGCAGGGAAGAGCGCGCGAGTGGGCACCATCGGAGGCTACGCTCTGGGGATTTCCAAGGCCTCGGTTCACCGAGACGAATGCGTGAAGTTCGTTCAGTTTCTGATGCGCAAGAATGCAGAATTCCGGGCAACTCATCCGCATGACCCGGACCGGAAGGTGGAGTATTTCGAGGTTCCCACCATCATTCAGGAAATTTATCCCTGGTGGTACAAACCGGGTGACTCCGGAGGCAGTGAGAGTCTCTCGCGCCCGTCGGTGGTGGCCGGAGCGAAATATGAGGCGGTCTCCACAGCCTACACCAGCGCGCTACATTCGGTGCTGACCCGCGAGTCCACCGCTCCAGCAGCGGCGGCAGCGTTGGAGAAAGAGCTGACTCGGATCATGAGCAGTGACCATGCTCAATCCGTAGCAGGTCCGCACTGAGATGAATCGTCTGCGACTCAACATTGGCCCACGCCTGGTTCTATGCTTCGCGCTGATCATCGTCCTGATGCTGGCTGGTGACGCCGTGGTGCTCTGGCAATTCCACATCGTCCGGGCGCAGGCCGAGCGGCTTAACCAATATGACGACGAATTGGTATCCGTCTTGCGCGTGCATTCCGACGTGTCGAAATTTCGCGACACCCTGGAATCGGCGGCGAACGCGAAAGACTCCGAGCGGCTAAAGGCCGAGACGCAAGCCATGAATGAGGCTGTGGCGCAGGATATGCGGCGCGCCGAAAACGCGCTCCTGGCCGTGCACTCCGACAAAACCTCGGACCCCACCATTCTTCCCACGCTGGCGGTGGCGCAGTCGAACCTTCATTCCGAAACTTCCTCCGTGCTGGAGTTAGCGGAAGCAAACGACTGGAACGCGGTGCAGGTCCGGCTGGCCAATCAGCTGCGTCCGCTGGAGACATCGATCGCGGTCCTGGTGGAACGAGTCGATGCCGAGGTGAGGGCGGAACATACCCAGGCCGCAGCCAATATCCGGCAAGTGCAGCAGCGGATCTTTGTGGTGGTGCCGGCCATGGTCGCGCTCACCTTGATAATCGCCGGAACATTGGGATTGATTATCACCAGCAGCATTACGCGGCCACTGGAACAGCTGGTGGAAGGTGCCAAGATGCTGGCTCGCGGAGAATTCAAACATCGGGTTCCCATCCAGGGAGACGATGAGCTGTCCCAATTGGGAAGGGTATTTAATGACACCGCGCAGCGATTGCAGGAGCTCTACGAGAGCTTGCAAAGCAGCGAGGATCGGCTCCGCCAGGTGATCGACACGATCCCCGCTCATGTGTGGAGCACCACCCCAGACGGTTCTGTCGACTTCATCAATCGGCGTTTGCTTGAATCCACCGGTTTACCGATCGAGGCCTTGCTTGGATCCGGTTGGCAAATAATCGTTCATCCGGATGATCGCGCTCGTTACATCTCCCAGTGGCAGTCGGCATTGGTTGCACGAGAACCGATTGAGATGGAAGTGCGCGTCTGGGATGCACAACGCGACTATCGATGGTTGCTGGTGCGCAACGTGCCGCTGCGTGGTGCGCATGGAGAAATCGTCAAGTGGTACGGCACGGGTATCGATATCGACGACCGGAAAACCGCCGAAGACGCGTTACGTAAAGCGCAGGCGGATCTGGCACACACCAATCGCGTGACCACCATGGGCGAACTGTGTGCCTCTCTGGCGCACGAGATCAATCAACCCATCAGCGGCGCGATCACCAACGCCTCCACCTGTGTGCGCCGGCTCGATCGCGAGCCACCGGATATCGAAGGCGCGCGCGCCGGGGCGGCCTTGATCATTCGCGACGCGAACCGGGCGGCGGAGATCATCAATCGGGTCCGGCTGTTCTTCAGAAAAGGCGTGGTGACCAAGGAGCGCGTGGATATCAACGAGTTGATCCGGGAGATGGAGATTCTGCTCCACAACGAGGCGGCTCAGCACTCGGTTCAGGTACAGACCAACCTTGCCGCCGATTACCCGCTCATTGACGCCGACCGCGTTCAATTGCAGCAGGTCTTGATGAACCTGATGATCAACGGCATCGACGCCATGAAGGCCGTCGATGGGCCGCGGCGGCTAACGCTAGGCACCCAGAACGACATCAAAGAAGAGCTGCTGGTGTCGGTCGCCGACACTGGAATTGGACTACCCACGAACCAGGCGGGCCAGATCTTCAACGCATTTTTTACGACGAAGGAACACGGCACTGGCATGGGCCTGCGCATCAGCCGCACGATCATCGAGGCCCACGGTGGACGGCTGTGGGCCACAGACAATCAGCCTCGCGGAGCAAGTTTTCACTTCACCCTGGCTGTTTCTCCGGAAGCGGCGGGCCTTGATTCCCGAAGCAACGACTGAGCTGCTCCGGGAGTTTGGGCAGTTTGCCGGCGTCGGCCTAGGGCTGGATTTGGGCCAAGTAGTATCCGAGCCGATTTTCGACATCTCCCGGCTTTTGGAATCCGCGCTCGGTCAGTGCTTTGATCCCCTGCTGCGCCGCAGGCCGGCCGAGCGAAGCGATGCACGCATCCCATCCCGCGCCGAGCTCGACGTCCGGCGGCAGGCTGGTATTGACCAGGCGCTTGGTTTGGGCGATCGCCCATTTATCGAATTTAGCGATGCGGGTGGCGAGCGCCTCGACGAACGCGTCCAGTTCGGAATCGGGCAGCGCACGATTGATATAGCCATACGCTTCGGCCTGTTCTGCGCGGATGTCCTCCGAACTCAAGAGCACCTCGAGTGCGCGGTTACGGCCGATGAGTTGAGGCAGCCGTGCCATAGGACCGCCGCCGGCGACCATTCCGACTCCCACTTCCCACTGCGAAATGATGGTTTTTTCGCGGCTGGCAAAACTCATGTCGCAGGCCAGCGTGATTTCGCTGCCGTTGCCGGTGGCGCGTCCGCGGATCAGGGCGATGGACGCCACGGGCAAGCGCGTCAGACGCACCAAAAAGTCCGGCCAGGGTGGCAAGCCGGAGGGACCGTTTGGAAGCGAGGTCATATCCTCGATCTTCCCGGTGAAATCTGAGTGATTCAGGAAGTAATCTTCGACCGCGCTGTCGAAGACCACCACTCGGACTTGTTCGTCGGCCTCCAGCGCGTTGATGACTTGCTGAAACTGTTTGACCATTTCCGGGCCCATGACGTTGAGCGGCGGGTTGTCGATCGTGACCCGCCAGTAGCCGGGCGAGCGTTTGGTGATGCGAAGCTGTGCGGATTTCGTGACTGCGGGTGCGGTGGTCGTCATTGAATTCTCCTCTGCATTTCGTTTCGATATTTGAAACTGACTGCGCGTCTTCAATACTTTTGTCGGTAGCTGGATTATTTTTCTTGCGCGGCCGCTTGGTTGATCAGCGCTGCGCCCGCGTTGCTGACGATCTCGTCCTGGGAATCCGTCCCTCCGGAAGAACCAATGGCGCCGATGATCGCCCCCTGTTCGATTAGTGGGATGCCGCCTCGCGAGGCGATGATTCCATCGAACGCGAGCAGATAGTTGAGGTGCATCAGCTGGACGCCGTCCTCGAAGACCTTGGTGGGACGACGAAACGTGGCGGCTGCTCGAGCCTTGTGTTCGGCAATTGCAATGGAGGCAAGCATCGCGCCATCCATTCGCTGAAAGGCCACCAGGTTGCCGCCGGAGTCGGAGACGGCCACGTTCATCTTCCAATTCCGCTTCTTCGCTTCGGCCACCGCTGCTTGAATGACTGCCTGGGCTCGTTCTAGCGATATCGGCGGGCCGTAGGGCGTGTCGAAGGGAATTGCGTCGGGCACAAAATCGAGTGGATTCGTTCCCGCTGGCTCTGGCGCTCGGCCCGCAGCAACGGCGCTTCCTGGGTTCTGGTTTGGCATACTCCTCCTTCAATCTTTGAAATTACGTTTTGGTTGGCCTTACAAATGGCGAGCCAGGCCGCACCACTACGGCTGGAAACCGTCCGCCATCCATCTTGCGAACAGATCAATTTGGGATTGCGGCCAGGGGCCTTCGCCCCTAGGTGGCGGAGGCGGCATCACCGCTCCGCCGATACCACGAAGGCGGTCGTAAATGGGCCCGGCAAACTTTTTGACGTCATCGTAACTCGCCAGATTGAAGGCCTTTTTCATGCCTTGAACGTCTTTCCCGGTAAAGAGCGGGCGGATGTCCGTTTGAAAGCCGGTCGTTTTCATTTTCGCGCCTCAAGATTGCTGAATTTTGCTCCGCACGCCGCCGGCTGGTCGGTTTGTTCACTGTGGACTGCCCCAATCACCAGCTGCGATGCGGCCATTACACTTGAGGCGCCCGAGCAAAACAATTGGACGATAGTATCGGTAACACTTTGGTGTTGGTTTCCCGCGAGCAACCATGTCTCCGCCAGGCCGCTCACCTGCTTCCAATCCCTACCTTGGTATCGGTCGATACGTTGGTCCAATTGCCCCGTTTTGACGCCTCTGTTTTCATGCGCTCAGCACATACGAATTGTCTCGGAATGTGCGAAGCAAAAAACTTTCGCAGGAGGAAATCATGACTCAGATCAGCGCAGCAGTGGCACGATGCCCAGCGGGAACGACGCTCGTTTTCAAATTACGGCCTGGGACAAACTCAGCGAGACGCCTACCGCTCGCGCCGGCCAATCAAATCGCCAGCCAAAGAGCCGGCCAATGCGCCAACCAAACAGTCAACGAAGAACACTTGCTCGTCGCCCGGGCCAAGTCCGGTCAAGCCGACGCTTTCGGAGAACTCTACAAGCGCCACCAGCAGCAAGCGTACGGCACCGCTCTCCGCATCCTGCGCAATGAGCACGACGCCGAAGATGCGGTGCAGCGCGCGTTCCAGCGGGCGCTCGTGAACCTGCGCCGATTCCGCGGAGACTCCACTTTCTCCACCTGGCTCATGCGGATCGTCATCAACGATGCCCTAATGCAGTTGCGCCAACGCCGCAGCCGGGAGCCGCTGCAGACGGAGAGCATCGATGCTCCGCGAAGCGAAGGCGGCGTGGAGGCAGTCGACGCAGGGCCCACACCGGAAGAAATTCTTTGCGCCGGCGAACGTCGCACAACCTTGCTGCAAGCCGTTGGCACGCTGCGCAACAGCCTGAAAGTCGTCATTCTGCAAGGCGAACTGCAAGGTTTGACCAGCGTCGAAACCGCCCAGCGGCTGGGCTTGTCGGTGGCCGCCGTGAAGACGCGCACCTTTCACGCGCGGCGGATTGCTGCGAAAGCATCTCAAATCAACCTTCGTGACGCCGAACGGACTGGGCGTGCTTGAGCAGACTGAGCAGCTTGCAGCGGAGCAGGGCGTGAGAGGCTCCGTGGAATATGCTTTCGCCGCGGGCCGATTGGTTGCGCAAACCGGGCGGCATCTGATACTCCTGGCGCTGCCCGTGGTTTGCTGGCTGGCGGGACAGACGTCTCCCGCACAAATGCTGCTGGCCTGGGCGGTGCAGCGTGGCACGGATCTGCTTGCCCGGCGCAGGGCAGCGACGCGCACCAAGGAAAGTTTCGGTGTTCCGGCTTTGCCAGAAAAGCCGCTACAACAAATCAATCGCATTCAGGCTCGACCGAGGCTGAATCGACCGATGCAGGCCGGCTTTCCAGTTTTCATCGCACAAATCAGCTAAGCGAAAACGTGGTGACTGGGGGGAGTGGAAACATGGAAGGGAAAACCGCAAGCGCAACCGCAACCAGTTCAGTCTCCGCAGGAGCAACGAATCCGCGCGGCACTCGATCAGCATTGGGCAGCGTCTGATGCCAATGATTTCGAAACGGAACATTTCATCTATCTCGACGACGCGGTTCTGGAGTACCCGCAGTCCGGCGAGCGAACCCGCGGCCGCAGCAACATCCAGGGCCAGCGAGCCAGCCAGCCCAGCAAAAAACGGTTTTCGATCCGCCGAATCGTCGGCAGCGGTGAATTGTGGGTCACCGAATTTATCCTGACCTACGACGGCAAGCCGTCCTACACGGTCAGCATCATGGAATTCCAAGGCGACAAGGTTGCGCGGGAAACGCAGTACTTTGCAGATCCCTTTGTCGCTCCGGCATTCCGCGCGAAATGGGTCGAACGGATGGATACGTAAATCTCGTTGCAGCACATTTTTCGGCGGAGGGAAGAGCGATGGATTGGAAATGGTTGGTCCAGTTTGCGCTGTTGGGCAACGGTGGTTTGGAGCACTACGCCATTCTACTGGTGCGCGTTTCGATCGGGCTGTTCTTCGCGATCTCCGGCGCCAACAAATTGTTTACCGCCGGCGGCATCACGCCGGTCTACGACACACTCGTTCAGGCTAAGGTTCCGTTTCCCCGCCAAACGGCTTATTTCGTCGCGGGCGTCGAGTTCGTTTGCGGATCCTTGCTGACCTTGGGGTTTCTTTCCAGCCCGGCCTGTGTGGCTTTGATGATCGATATGATTGTCGCCATCCTGACCAACACGCTGGCCACCGTGCCCAAAGGCCTTTCGCGCCTGAACTGGCTCGACGATGTCCTCTACCTTCCGGAAGTTCTGTACGTGCTCTTTTTTGTCTGGCTCATTTGTTCCGGTCCAGGAAAGTTCAGCGTTGATTACTGGCTGGCAGGCAGATTACTGAGGTGATCGGCCGAAGAAGTAGCAGCGGCAAAAGAATGCCGGCGCGGAAAGAAACTGCGGTTCAGGAGACCAAGATGGAAATCCGGCTCAAGAAAGGATCGACCATACAACGCAAGAGCCAGCTCACGATTGCGGTCGCCGCAGCGGCGCTCGCCGTTCTCGGTAGCGCGGTGCTTTACGCGCAGGACCATGCGCAAGACAAGTACTTCTGAAGACGACGAGCGGAATTGCGTTCTCCGACTTCCGGGGATACGAGGACTGGTCGGTGGTCTCGTCCGCCCGCACCGACCAGGTGCTCAAGGTGATCGTGGCGAATCCCGCCATGATCAATGCGTACAAGGCCGGCGTCCCTGGGAACGGCCAGCCGTTCCCGGAAGGCTCCAAGGTCGCCAAGCTTCAATGGACGTTCAAGAAGAGCACCGAGGCGCCCTTTGCCGTGGATGTGCCGGACAAGTTTGCCCAGGCTTTTCTCATGGAAAAGGACAGCAAGAGATTTCCGAAGATTGGCGGGTGGGGCTACGCGGTGTTCAACTACGACACGGCGGCGGACAAGTTTACGGCCGATCCCAGCCCCGCCGATTGCGGAAACACCTGCCATATCGCGGTGAAGGCCAAGGACTACATCTTTCACCCCTACCAGAAGCGTTGAACTGCAGCTCTTGATCAGCGAAATTTGAAAGCTAGCGCATGTCCTACGGCTCCAGCTTCGTGCTTCTGCCGTGTTCCGTCCCCGCTAGTAACCAGATTGGCGCGTCCGCGCCGTAGCGCGATTGACACGTTTACTCCTTCTGTCAAACTCGCTTTACAGCACCCCACGTAGAAAATCAAAGGAGTTCCGCATGATGATTCTCAAGCGCTCCATGGCGGTCGTATTGTGTTCGCTGCTCGCTTCTTTGCCGGTGTGGTCCGAGCCGCAAGCCGGCGGCAGCCAGCCAGCCGGCCAGATTACGGCCATGATTCCCTCGGCCACGCTGAATTCCAAAGCCGCGAAAACACAGGAAGATTTGAACTGGAACGATCTGCTGCAGACCGAACACACCGGGCGCGTTCGCGCCGGCCTGAAAGACGGATCGATCCTGAGCCTCGGCTCGGACAGCCAGTTGCGCATTGTGCAGCATGATGCCGCCGCGCAGCAGACCTCGCTTGAAATGGATTACGGCAAAGTGCGCAGCCAAGTGGTGAAAATCACTCGCCCCGGCGGAAAATTTGAAACCAAAACGCCGAACGCGGTGATCGGCGTGATCGGCACCGATTTTTACGTGGGCTACGAAGCCAATAAGACGACCGTGATCTGCTACAAAGGCCAAGTCAGCGTGACGCCGCTGGGAAAGGCGGCGGTCACCAGCAATGGGCAAACAACGACCGCGCCGAATTCGGTGACGGTCGGCCCCGGGCAGATGGTGGTGATTACGTCGGAGATTCCGCCGGCGGGATTTCAAACTTCGACGACTCCGCCGGACGTGCTGCAGGCCAGCATTTCGTCGACCGACATCGACGTGAATGCGGGCGGCAGCAGCAATCCCACCCAAGTGGCCAAGCACGGACACACTTTGCGCTGGGTGCTGATTGGCACCGCGGTCGCGGTTGGACTGGGATTGGGACTTGGACTTTCACAGTCGAGCGGCGGTGGTGGCAACAAGCCGCCGCCGACCAACGGGAATCATCGCCCCTAGACCATCGCGCTCCAGCGCATGGCCAGGTCCTTTCTATATGACATCGCCACCACGGCGACCTTCGCGCTGGCTGGATGGGCTAAGGCGCTTCGCGTTTCGACATCTGGATCTGGAAGTGGCAGCGCTGGTCACCTTCGTCGGGCTGGCGCTGTTCTTATTTTCGGGTCTCGAAAGTAGCGCGCAATCCGGTTTCGTTTTCCTGCAGAGCATTGAAGAAAGTTCGCTGGACCTGCGTTTTGAGATGCGCGGCGCCCGGCTGAACGACAATCACATTGTGATCGTCGGGATTGACGAGAAGACCCTGCAGCAAATCGGTTCGTTTCCCCTTCCCAGAAAAGCCTACGCCAAGCTGGTGAATGAATTGAACGCCGCGGGAGCGCGAGTGATCGCGTTTGACGCGACCTTCCCGGTGCCGGAGAGCAATTCCGCCGTCGAGGCTCTGAATAAATTGCGGAGCGACGTCGCTTCGACCGCGCCGCCTACGGTGCTGAACCAGATTAACGAACTCGAAGCGGCCAGCGATCAGGATGCGCTGTTTGCCTCGGCGATGAAGAAGGGCGGCAATGTGGTGCTCGGCCATATTTTTCTGGATCAGCAGCCCGCAAATTCTGCCAATGCGAAAGTTTCAGAGGAATACCTCAACATCATCTGGGACCACGCGTTTCCGCAGGTGGTCCCGGTGGGTTTCAAGAAAGACGCGAAGGCCGACCTCGGCTGGGCCTGGATCAAGGGCGGTGGCACGGTGGCGCAGGGCGTGGAAGCAAATATCGCCAAGCTGGCCGAAGCGGCCGCTTCCTACGGATTCATCAACATCAATCCTGATTCCGACGATACGCTCCGTCACGGACTGTTGATGATCGGCTACAAAGACCAAGCTTTTTATCCTTCGCTAGACGGCGAAGTCGTGCGGCTCTACGAAAAGATTCCCGACCAACAAGTGGTGGCCTGCGTTTCCCCGAATGGGCTGGACCACATCGAACTGGGACCCCACATCTTGAACCATGTGCGCAACGGCAGCGCGCTGATCAATTACACCGGCCCGTACCATACCTATTCGCAATATTCGATGTGGGACGTGATGAGCGGTACGCTCGCGCCCGAAACCTTTCGCGACAAAATTGTGCTGGTCGGCGCCACGGCCGTTGGGATTGGGGATATTCGAACCACGCCGTTTCAATCTGCCAGCACGCCGTACATGGGAGTGGAAGTTCACGCCAACATCATCGACAACCTGTTGCACAGCCAGGAAAAAGGCCGCGGGTTTCTGCAGCGCGGCGCGCGCGAGGAAATGATCGACATCGGCTTCATCCTGCTGTTCGGGGTGGTGTTTGGGTTCCTGTTCAGCCGAATCACGCCGCTGTATTCGACCGTGCTGGTGATTGTGACGTTGGTGGCGTTCGGATGGTTCGTTTACTTCATGTTTGCGAGCCGCGGCCAATGGCTGAGTTTCGTGATTCCGGCGGCGACGCTGGCTGCAAACTATGCGGGCATCACCAGCGTACGCATGGTGCGCGAAGAAAGCGAAAAGAGGAAAATTCGCAAAACGTTTTCGCAGTATCTCTCGCCCGGAGTGATCGAGCTGATCGAAAAGGATCCGGAGAAGTACATTCGCACCGGCGGCGAGATGAAAGAGCTGACCATCCTCTTCAGCGATATTCGCGGATTCACCACCATTTCCGAAAAGTTGACGCCGGATGAACTGGTCCAACTGCTGAACGAATATTTCGGGCAGATGACTGAGATCGTTTTCGATACCAACGGCACACTGGACAAATATATCGGGGACGCGATCATGGCCTTTTGGGGATCGCCGTATCCGCAGGAGGACCACGCGTTCCGCAGTTGTACCTGCGCGCTGCAAATGGTCGGCGGCCTAGCCAAACTCAATCAAAAATTGCAATCTGCCGGGAGGCCGCCGATTGGAATCGGCATCGGGTTGAATACGGGGCAGGTGAACGTCGGCAATATGGGTTCGGCGCGGCGGCTTTCCTGGACGGTGATGGGCGACAACGTGAATCTGGCTTCGCGTCTGGAAGGAATCACCAAGGAATACCACGTGCAGCTGATCATCAGCGAAGCGACCTACCGGCACGTTTCCAGTCAGTTCGTCTGCCGCGAGTTGGACAAGATTCGGGTGAAAGGGAAGACGCTGCCGGTGAACATTTACGAATTAATGGACGTCGAAGACAACCGGTCTCTGCATCAACCGCTGCTCGACGGGTTCGACCGCGCCATGCAGGAATACCGAAAACAAAATTGGAGCCAGGCGGCAGAGCTGTTCGCCGGCGTTCTTTCCCGCTTCCCGGATGATGGGCCGACGCAAGTGTTCCTGGAACGCGCCGTGGAATTTTCGGAGAACGCACCGGAAGGCGAGTGGGACGGTGTGTACGTGATGAAAACGAAATAGCCGAGGCGTTCGATACTGCTTAGTTTCCGCGGCCGAGCCGGGACAAAACGAACGAGCCTTTCACCTCTTTTTCTTTTCCCCAGTCGTGGTAGGTGTGGCACTCAAAGCAGCGCGACTCCGCAGAATTCTTGCCCTGGTTGTGGCATTTCTGGCAATTCTGAATCCCGGGAATCAACACGTCTGAAGTTTCGCGACTGGTCGGAGCTTGGGTGTGGCACTCCGCGCATTTCAGCAGTTTGTGAGTGTCGTGGTTGAACACGGCGTGCTGAAACCAGCGTGTCTTGATGTTCGACGCGGCCACTATGGGCAAAGCGGCCTGTTTGGGGAAGCTCAGCGAGTGGCATTGTGCGCAGGTTTTGCGCCAGAGCAGCTGTTCGGATTCGGCGATTTTCAGATCGACCCACTGTTGTTGCGTCAAAACGTGGTATGCGACGGGCAGCGGCTGTTGCGGCAGGTCGCGTTCGGGCACGGGAGCGGCTACGCGGAGTTCCGAGGTGTGCGACGGGATGTAATCCTGAAATTTCTTCACCAGGAAGGCGTGGATTACCTGTGGCGTATCGTGCGGCGCACTTTCCTGAAAGCGCGAATCGAATTGCAGGCTGTGGCACGCGGCGCAATGTTTAGCGTAGGCGATGGGCGACATGTAGGCGCGGCGGTAATCCAGGGAAGGCGGCAGCGATTTTTCGGCGATGGACAGTTGCCGCGCAGTAGCAGCCGAAACCGGCGTGACGGAGCTATCAGGCGTGCCGTACTTCCATTGCACATCGACTGCCGCCGGCCGGTGACAATCCTGGCAATCCAAATCGACCAAACCAGCGGGCCCGCGAAGGTTGTGTTTCAGATGCACGGCATGATTGAACTTGATGGTGCCGGGATCGCTGTTGCCAAATTGCACGGCGGCAAATTCCGGATGGTCGCCGTCGAAACGCGTGATGGCGTGCGCGAAATGCGGTGTGCCGCCGCCGGCGGTATGCAGATTGGCGTGGCATTGCGTGCAACTGACTTGGGAAACCGCGGCCAGGCGCAGATGCCCGCGATGCTCTTCGTGGCACGACGCGCAATTCGGCGTGAAAGCCTGGCTGGCATGATGGATGGGGCCGTCGTGGCAGGATTCGCACCCTTCGTTGCTGGCCTTGGCGCTGAAGACGCCGGCCTGCTTCACGTGGCAGGCGTTGCATTGGGTGGAGAGAATGGCGTGCGCGGTGGAAACTCTTCCTCCGCTGTAAACGTGATTGTCGCGCGCGAAGGCATACCAGCCGAGCCACAGAATCGCGGCCAGCGGCGCGGCCACGGACAAAATAAAACGCAAACGCCGGAAGGGATGCGGGCGCTTGAAGTAACTGAGATCGATGCGCTGCGCGAGTTTTTTGGTTGTGAGCTTGGCTCGAGCCACGATGTCCCGCTTCTACTCCGGTTTCAGTATCGCAACGCCATGATGGCGTGAATGCATCCGAGCAACAGCAGCGCCAGCGACAACGGTATGTGCAACATCAGCCAGCCATGCAACCAGTGATGCAGCCGAACCTGACGCCGCAACTGGCGCTCTTCTTCGCAAATTTCTTCGAGCTTGCTGGCGGCGTCCTGCGCGTCGGCGGGAAGTAAAGTGCGCAACGCATCGAAAATGCCGCGACGATTCGTCGCGCCGGGCCAGCGGTTGATTGCGCAGATGCTGGTGCTTCAGGAACGGCCGCAATTGCCGGGTGTAAAAATCGCGGAGCGGCATGCACTGCGGCTGGGGCAGCCGTCGCGATCGCGACGGCACCTCCGCCTGCGCCGGAAAGTGCGACGGACTCCGTCTGGGCGGGCCCGCAAACAGCGTGCACCAGCGCATCGGCTTCCACGATCAGCTGTTCGCGGACGTGATCGATCTGCTCAAAAATTGTCTCCATGGGAATTTCGGACGTCATCATGCGCGGCATGTAATGCTGCAGGGCCGCGCCGACCAGCCCGCTGGCGACCACGGTGATCAACAACGTCATCAGCACTTTGGTCAGCACGCCGCCGAATTGAAATCCGGCGTGAAAAAAAATCAGCGGCAGGCTGAGCAGGCCGAGCCAGAGATGGCCGCGCATCCAGGTCTGGGCGCGGCCCAGGCGCCAGACCGCTACTTTTTTTCGCGCAGCAAGCAGCCCGGCGAAAATCATGAAAGCGAAACCGGTGATGCCAAACGCCAGGCCGATGGCGCTGCCGCCGCTGGGTCCTGCCGGGGAACTGGCCGCGTAGGCGATATAGATAAACGTGGCCACGCCGAAAATAATCAGCGAGGCGATCAGCCATTTGCGATGTGTGGCATCAATGCGCATGGCGCGGGTTGCGGCGGCTCCCGAACTCGAAAAATTCAGCTCTTTGCTGGCTTATCGGTCGACTGCAACAGACTGGCGAAAAATTGGCGCGGGTCCACGCGATGCGCGGCATCGTGCGGACAGGCGTAGACGCAGCTCGGCTCCGCGAATTCGGAGCAAAGATCGCAAGAAGTCGCCTTCTGCTTGACCATCGCTTTTTTCTGGCCGGGCATGCCTGGAACGTCGGCAAAAACATTGAACGGATGCATGTTGATGTTTCCATACGGGCAATTGTCGGCGCACAAGCCGCAGCCGATGCACCAATCTTCGATGATGACTTCCAGCGAATTGCGCCGGCGAATCGATCCGACCGGACAGCCGACCATGCACAGCGGGTCGAGGCACTGGCGGCAGGAAGTGGCGACCAGGTAGTGATCGAAGCGCAAGCCTTCGCGCACCAGACGCGTCACTCCGTCATGCGCATCGGCGCAAGCGCGTACGCAGGCATCGCAGCGCGTGCAACTATCGAGATCGAGCAGCAGCAAACTCTGCGCTTCCATCAAGCCTTGTTTCAAGAAGCTGTCGAGCGGCGTGCTGGAAAGCATGGTCAGCCGCTCGCGGTTCATCCGCGTGCGCTCGTGCTCGACCAATTCCAGTTGGTGGCGCACCTCGGGAAACTGCCGGTTCATTTCGGCGAAATCTTCGGCGCTGATGCGGACCACTTCCACGTGATCGAGCGCGGAGCAGGTCGCCGTGCGCACATCGTGATTCAATAATCCGGTCTCGCCGAAATAATCGCCACGCGAGAGATAGGCCAAGACCATCTCCCCACCGGGATGGTTCTGCGAAACTTTCACGAAGCCAATGCGCACCAGATAAAAACTGTCCGCCGGATCGCCTTGGCGGCAGATGACCTGGCCGGGCGAGAAACGCAGCAGTTCGACTTTGTTGCGCAGGCCTTCGATGAATTCGTCGGTCAGCTCAGCGAAAATGGGAACGGCGCGCAGGTGGCTGTCGAGAGCGCGCTCGCGATAAGAGCGATCGAGCTGGGCGCGGAAATTCTTGTTGCGCTGCATGATGTCGAGCACGTTGCGCAGAATTTCCAGCATGGTGCAGTCCGATTCGGCGCGAACCGTCGCTGAGCGCGGATACAAACTCATGCAGGTCATTTCGCCGAAAAGGTCGCCGGCTTTCAGCGTGGCCACCGGATTTTCGTAGCTGAGATCCATCGGCGCATCGATGTGAATCCAGTGCTGGCCGGTTTCTTCTTCGCGCACGTCTTTGTCGCGTTGGGTCAGCTTGCTGGAAAGTTTGCCGAGAAAACGCTTCATCGCGCCTTTGGTTTTCACATGGGCGATGGGGCTGGCGATCGAAACACGAGCTTCGCCTTCCAAAATATAGAATGCGGTCGACCCGTATTCGCCTTCGCGGCAAATGACTTCGCCGCGTTTGAAACGACGACGGACCACTGCGTTGCGGTTCAGGCTGAGGAAAGTCCCGGAGACTCCTTCGAAAAAGGGCAGGTCGTTCAGTTCCTGCAAGCTCACCGGCTGCGAATCGGGAGTCACCGCGATGGCAGTTTGATTGACGATTTTGTTGGTGAGCGCGCCGGTCGGGCACGAAACCATGCATTCGCCACAGGAAACGCAGGACGATTCGCCCATCGGCAAATTGTTGTCGAAAGCGATGCGGGTGGTTTCGCCTTTGCCCATGCGTCCGAGGACAAAGTTTTCGCGAATCTCGCTGCAGCCGCGGATGCAGCGATCGCACAAGATGCAGGCGTCGAAATCGACGCCGATGCTCATCGAGGATTCGTCGACGCCGCGCCGGGTGGACAGCGGCGCGAATCGCGATTGCGCTACGCCGTGTTGCTTGGCCAGGCCTTCGAGTTCGCAATCGCCAGACTGGCGTTCGCGGGCACAGGGGCTGGCGTGGTCAGTCATCAGCAGTTCGAGCAGCGTCTTGCGCGCCTGCATCACCGGCTCGGAATTGGTTTTGACCACCATGCCCTGTTCTGCGGGGCGTACGCACGAAGCCGTGAGCACGCGGGCGCCGACGTCCACCACGCACATGCGGCAGACGCCGACGGGCTTTTCGTTTTGCTGATGGCACAACGTGGGGATTTCGATATTGTGCAATCGCGCAGCGTCAAAGACGCTGGTGCCGGCGGGCACCGAAACTTTTTTTCCGTCGACCGTCAGGTCGATCATCGCGCCCGCACTCAAGCGGGCCTCGCCAGCCGGGCGGATTCAAATCGCGAACTGTGTTTTGCATCGCAGGGACAGACGCCGGCCGGGCAATGCTGCTGGAGCAGGTGAGATTCAAGTTCTTCGCGGAAATGTTTGATCACCGACGCGATCGGCGCGGGCACCACTTGCCCCAGGCCGCAAATCGAAGTGAGGCGCAAAGCGTTGGATAGTTCGTCGAGCAGCGCCAGATCCGCCGCAGAGCCTTTCCCTCGGGTCCAACCCTCAAGCATCGCCACCAATTTCTGGGAGCCTACGCGGCACGGCACGCATTTGCCGCAGGATTCGTTGCGGAAGAATCGCGTGGAGTTTAGCGCCATGTCCAGCATGCAACGATCTTCGGCGCAGACCACCAACGCGCCGGAGCCCATCATCGACCCAGCGTCGGCCAGCGATTTGAAATCGAGCCGGGTATCGGCCATCGAAGCCGGAAGATAACCGGAAGAAGGACCCGAAGGCGCGAATCCTTTCAGTTTTTTGCCGTCAGGCAAGCCGCCCGCGTATTTGAAAATTAATTCGGAAATCGGCGTGCCCATGGGAACTTCGTACACGCCCGGACGGACGACGTCGCCGCTGATGCCGACAAATTTCAATCCCGCAGTCCCCGCGACGCCCTGCGATTTATGCCAATCCGCGCCACGCAGCAAAATCGGAGCAACGTTGGCGAAAGTTTCGACGTTGTTGATGACCGTCGGCATATTCCACAGGCCTTCAATCACCGGAAAGGGAGGCTTGTTCCGCGGCTCAGCGCGGCGCCCTTCGATCGCTTCCAGCAGCGCGGTTTCTTCGCCGCAAATATAACCGCCGGGGCTGACGAAAATGTCGAGCTCGAAGGCGAAATCAGACCCAAGAATGCTGGGGCCGAGCAGCCCAAACTTTTCGCAGTGGCGAATTTCTTCGTGCAGGATTCTTTCCTGCTCCTCATATTCGTGGCGAATATAAAGGATGCCTTTTTGCGCGCCGGTAATCAGGCCGGCCAGAATCATGCCTTCGATGACCAGATGCGGCAGATGCGAAAGAATGAAGCGGTCTTTGAATGTTCCCGGCTCGCTTTCGTCGGCGTTGCACACGATAAATTTGGTCGGCGAAGGAGCCTGGCGCACCAACTGCCATTTGGATTCGGTGGGGAAGCCGGCGCCTCCCAGGCCGCGCAGGCCGGAAGCTTTCAATTGCGCCAGCGCCGCGTCGGCGTCGCCGGTCTTTATAAAATTTCGGATGGCCTGATAGGGCTCTTCCACCTGATAAGGATCGATCGCGCAGGCCGCACGGTGGTGCGGGTGAGAAACAGCCGGCAGCGGCGCGTCTCCCAGCAAATTGCTCACCAGCAGCGTGAGCTGCGCCGGCGAAACGGCGGTGAATATTTTCTCGTTGAGGGCGATGGCCGGGGCGTGATCGCAGCGTCCCAGGCAGGAAGTGCCGCTGATTTTCACATCTTTTTCGGCGGCGGAGCCGGTGGCCTGCTCGATTGATTTGCGCAATTCGTCCGCGCCGCGGAGATGGCAGGACATGTCCTGGCAGATGCGCAGGTCCACGCGCGGCGGCGGAGTGAGTCGAAAATGTGGGTAAAAACTGGCCACTCCGTGCAGGCGATACAGCGGCACATCGATTTTCGCGGCGAGCGTCTTTAATTCTTCAGGGGGAAGATAGCCGAACTGACGCTGAATCTCTCTTAGCTCGCTAAAAATCAAAGGCGAGTCTCCTAATCGGCGAGAGTATTCATTCGCCTGGGCGAATACAATGGGGCGCGAACGAACCGTTTCGTAAAGCGATAATACGGGGCTTTGGCGGGGCGTCAAGCAAAACCACGGTTATTCTTGCGCGAAATTTGAAATAGAAAACCGGCTCAAACTCGTTGACTTGGATAGAGTCGGATAGTACAAGTGCGCCATTCGTGCACGATTGGATTGCTGATGCTCGCTCGACGGCGGCCTGCCCGCGTGAAAACGATCGCGAAATCTAGAGCAGCATCGTGCAGGTTCACGCCGCGATTCGTCCACGCCGCCGCGATATTCGTGGCGCTGCTTGCCATTGCTTCTGCTGCGCCAGCGCAGCTACCCCACACGCCTCAATATACTGGTCCCGGATCGTGCGCCTCAGCCGCGTGCCACGGAAGTGTTTCCCCGCGCAGCGACAATCGCGTGCTCCAAAACGAATACAGCACCTGGATCGTCAAAGATAAACATTCGAAAGCGTATTCCTCGCTGACCGGAGCAACCGGCGAGCGCATGGCGACCATCCTCGGCCTGCCCAAAGCCGAAACCGCGCCAAAATGTCTGGCCTGTCATGCGCTGGATGTGCCGGCGGCGGAACGCGCGCGCACTTTCGATTTGAGCGAAGGCGTCAGCTGCGAAAACTGCCACGGCCCGGCCGCGGCCTGGCTGGGTCCGCACACCGAACGCGACTGGACTCACGCGAAATCGCTAGCGGCCGGAATGTACGACACGCGCGACCTGACCAAGCGCGCCGAGAAATGCCTCACCTGCCATTTGGGCAACGAGGAAAAATCGGTGGATCACGAAATGATTGCCGCCGGCCATCCCGATTTGTATTTCGAGCTGGATTCTTTTTCGGCGGTAATGCCGCGGCACTGGAAAGAACCAGGCGAGCCGGGAGAAGAGGCCAGCGCCGACCCTTGGTATGACCTGCACGAATTGAGTACTGGGCAAGCCGTGCAGTTGCGCGAATCGCTGCTGCGACTGGCTACGCGCGCGAAAGGCAAAGTCTGGCCAGAGTATTCCGAATTGCAGTGCTACTCCTGCCACCACAGTTTGACCACGCCGGAAAACAGCTGGCGTCAGGCGCGCGGGTACGCGGGACGCCGACCGGGTGATCCGCCGTGGAATCCCTCGCGTTACACAATTTTTCATGAATTGGTTGTGCAGGCGGATGCCGACCAAGCGGCAAAATTGGATGCGGAACTTGGGCGCCTCGGTCATTTGATGAGCCAGTTGAATCCAGACCGCGAGGCGGTGGCCGCGGCGGCCACCAGCACGGCGCAAACTGTCCGGGATTTATCGGCGACGATCGATTCCGCGCCCAACGACGCTGGCGCGACGTTGCGACTGCTACAAAAAATCTCCGGCGATGCGGATAGCGTTTCGGTCCAAGGCGAGCACGCCGCGGCCCAGGCCGCGATGGCAATCCAATCGCTGTATGTTGCCTACGATCGTAATCAGAAAATGCAAAATTCCGAACAACTTCGCGCGGCCATCAGTGGGCTCTTTCAGGAATTGCAAAATCCTTCGTCATATGATCCGGCGCGATTTGCCGCGCGGATGCATCAGGTAAACGCGCTACTGCGTTAGCGCGGTGCGCGCTTCGGGAGACAGCCGTGCAGCAATTCGATCTGGTGGTGATCGGTTCGGGGCCCGCGGGCGAAAAAGGCGCGGTGCAAGCCGCCTATTTCGGCAAGCGCGTCGCGCTGATCGAGCACGATCCATGCCTGGGCGGCGCGTGCGTCAATACCGGAACGATCCCCAGTAAAATTCTGCGCGAGTCGGCATTGTATTTTTCGGGCGTGCAGCAGCGTGGGCTTTACGGTGTGGATTATTCGCTCAAAGAAGGACTCACCGTAGAGAATTTCATGCATCGCAAAGATGTAATCGTCGAAGCGCAGCGCCAGAAAATTCTGCAGAACCTGGTGGCGCATGGAGTGGAACTGCTGCGCGGCGCGGCCTGCTTCGAGGACGCCAACACGGTTTCGGTCCATCGGCCGGGCCACGCGTCAGTCACTGTGCGGGGCAAGTTCGTTTTGATCGCCACCGGCTCCACGCCGCACCGTGCGCCCGAAATTCCATTTGACGATCAGGCGATTTTCGATTCGGATTCGATTCTGGGGATGACTTCGATTCCTCGCAGCATGGCCATCGTGGGCGGCGGCGTGATTGGCTGCGAATACGCATCGATTTTTACGGCGTTGGGTGTGGAAGTGGCGTTGGTCGACGGACGTGACCGCGTGCTGCCATTTCTTGACAGTGAAATTTCGCACTGCCTCCGAGAGCGCCTGACACAACTGGGCGTGAATTTTTATCTCGGCGAGAGAACCACGCTGATCGAACGCACGCCCAATGGTGTACGTATCGGCCTGCAATCCGGCAATACCCTGGCGGTGGAGACCGCGCTATTTGCCGCAGGACGCCGTGGCGCGGTGGATCAACTGCATCTCGAAAAAGCTGGAGTGACGCTGAACAAGCGCGGCTACGTCGAAGTGAACGAACATTACTGCTCGGCGGTTTCAGGCGTCTACGCTGCGGGAGATGTCATTGGATTTCCGGCGCTGGCTTCCACATCGATGGAGCAGGCCCGAGTCGCGGTGTGCCACGCTTTCGGTCTCGAATACAAAAAACGCCTGGCTTCGATGCTGCCCATGGGCGTCTACACCATTCCTGAAATTTCCGCAGTGGGCGAAACAGAAGACACCTGTAAGGAAAAGAAAATCGAGTACGAAGTGGGCCGGGCACACTATGCGAATAACGTACGAGGGCAGATCGTCGGAGATTTGACCGGCATGCTGAAGCTGATTTTCAGGAAGCCCGACCGCCGCCTGCTCGGCGTGCAAATCATCGGCGAAAGCGCCACGGAATTGATTCATCTCGGGATGATGGCGCTGGAAGCCGAAATGTCGCTCGACGTATTTATCGAATTCGTTTTCAACTACCCGACGCTTTCGGAAATGTACAAATACGCCGCTTATGATGGCCTGGGGAATTTGGCCGGGCACAAAGTCCGCGAAGGTTAGCGGCGGCCCCGCACCGCTTTCTGCGAAAGTTCTAGTCCGTCGGGTTCCGCGGGAATTTCAGGTAAGGCAAGCGTACGCCATCGATAATGATCTGGTCCGCGCGGATTGAGGCGTCAGGTTCAAATCCAGCGGCGCCACCCGATGTGACGTAATCATCCTGATCGACGCCATCGCCGCTGACGCCCAACCCTCCCACCATGACTCCGTTTTTGTAGAGTGGCTCCGAACCCGGGAAAAAGACGATCCCGCTCATATTGATCTTGGGCCACGCGGCGCTCGGCGCTTGCAGCCCCTGGGTGCAGGGACTAGCCACATCCATCGTATACAAATTGAAAAAAGGCCCGGACGGCGTGCCATCGATTCCCGAAGGGAAAAATGGCTGAGCGCCGAAGCCGATGGTGCGATTCGTGACGGCGGTACCCATCGGCACCTGATTTAAGTCAGCAGCCTGTCGCGTCGGGCCGCTGAAATAAATTACGTTGCGGGCTTTGCTCGCGGCCACGTCGATGCTGAAGATTGTGGAATCGCTCATGCGGTACAAAGCGAGCAGCGTGCCATCGAGATCGCTGACCGAAATCACCATTTTGGCTTTCACCCCTATCGGCAGGCGAATTTGGGCGCGGGTGGTGTTCGCGGTGGCGATCGCGTTGGCGACAATTCCCGCGACATCGGAAACGGTGAGGCCGCCAATCGGCCCGGCCGTTTCGGGGATCAAGTCGCCTTCAGGCGGAACGCCTGCGCTGGCCACCGGACCTACGGTAAAAAGCGCGGGATTAAAATTTCCGGGCGTGACGCCGCTCGGCGCCGAAGTCTGATTCACAAACGGCAAAGTGATTCCGGCGATCGAAACAATTCCCGGAGCGGGGAAGTCTGGGAAGCCGACGCCATCGGTGGCCGTGCTCGGGCCGCCCGCTGCGGCCATGGCCGCTGCAGCAAAAGCTACATATTCCGAAGTGTTCAGATCGCCGGAAACGACGCCGATGCCGCCGACTTCCTGGCCATTCTTAAAAATCGGTACGCCTCCGGGATTCACGGCGGTCGGCTCGCTGTCGTTCACATCCGCTTTGCCGGTCGTGATTCCGTATCCGGGCGAGGCTCCGCTAATCGTGGTCGCGGGTGGAACGGTAGGGCTGACGGCCGCCGCGAGCGTGCAACCTCGATTCGTATTCTCGATGCCGTACAGTGCCGCGCTGGCTGAATTGATTACTCCCGGCGGGAAATGGATTCCGCTGATGAATCGGACGGTGCGCGATGAAAGCGGAGCTTGATCGTTGCTGAAAAACGCGCCGGTTCGCGCGAGGGAGACGGCAAGTTCGCCAGTAGGGATGGTGGCGCCGAAATTTCCAGTCGCAGTGGCCGGAGCGGACGGTCCTTTGTATACGGCGAGCACGCGGCCGAGGCGGTCAACGACGGCAATCACGCTCGAATCGGAATTCGCCGCGGTGGCGGCGGTTTGAACTAGCATCTGCACGTCGGCTTGGCTCAAGAAGTCCGTCGCCGGCGGAGGCTGGACCGGAGGCGTGGTAGTGGTCGATCCGCCGCTTCCGCTGCCGCAATTCAGCAGCATCGCGCACAGGGAGAATATGAGCGCAAGGCGGAGGAACTCGCGAAGCACCGAACCTGAAGGCTTCACGTTGTCAGGCGATGCGGTCATTCGGCAATCCACGAAGAAATTTCATGAAGCTGATGCGTTATTGGTATCACAATACCGCGAGCGGTTCCCAACAATTGCGCGGGCCGAGTGCTTATTCGGTTCGCGCGGCTTCGTTGCGAATGTCATCGTGCATCGCGTCGTCAGTCGCGACGTATGGGTAAGCACGCACCGGGTCAAAACACTTGTAGGCCCGGAAATAATTGTGATAGCTAGAGGCAGAGTGTTCCGCCATCCGAACTGCACATCGTGCGAGGCCGCTTAGAATGCTCCGTGCCGTCCGCAGCCGGTGCGTTTGGCGCTTGATGCCGCGTGTGTTTTTGGCTTCCTGTTTGGCCTTCCTTGTCGCCACCGCGGCCGGCGCGGACGTCTCCCTGATATCAAAAATCCACAGTGCCGCGTCTTCCGCCGCGAAGTTCGTATTGCAGCAATCCACGTCTCAGCAGTCTTCTTCGCAGCAGCAGCGTTTGCCGGGGCAGAGTGCGGCGATAAAATCATCGGTGCAGGGAATCGTGCGCGATGCGGGCGGGCATCCGATCATCGCCGCGCATGTCGCCTTGCGAAACGCTGCGACGGATCAGGTCTTGGAGCGAACTACCGATGCGCAGGGCGTTTTTCGTTTTGTGGAGGTGCCGCCCGGCGCGTACCAACTGGAAGTCCGCGCAACTGGCTATCAGGATTTACCGGTGGCAGGAATTCAGCTGAAAGCCGGCGATGATATCGTTCGCGAATTGGCGCTGATCGCGATTCCACCGTCGAGCGCCGCTCCAGCGTCCGGCATTCCGGAATTGCCACCGGGAAACACGATCGGCGGGGCGAGCGGCGCAGCGGTTGGAACGCCTGCGGTAGCACCAGCTCTGAGCCAGAACGGAAATGCCGCGCCAGCCGCTCCCGCCGAACCACTGCCCGCGCCCGATCAGGTTTTCCGCACCGAGCCGGACCGCTGGTTGATCACCATGCCCAACTGGGACCGCTACGGAATCGGCGGCGAATATCCCTATGTGAAAGGCAGCCGGTGGGATCCCTTCAACCGCAACAAGTTGAAAGGCGACGTGCCCATTTTCGGCAAGCAGACGTTTCTCAACATCACCGGCATCAGCGACACCTTTGCCGACGTCCGGCGCCTTCCGGTTCCGAGCAACATCAGCGCCGCCCAGCCCGGCAGCAGCGATTTCTTCGGCAAAGGCGAACAGTTTTTCCTGGATCAGACGTTTTTGTTTTCGTTCGATCTTTTTCATGGCGACACTTCGTTTCGTCCGGTCGACTGGCGGATTCGCATCACTCCGGTGATCAGCCTGAATTATCTGAAGGTGCGCGAGCTGGGCATCGTGAACGTCGATGTGCGTGGAGGAACTTCGCGATTCGATTCGCACCTGGGCTTGCAGGAAGCTTTCGGCGAGCTGAAGCTGCACGACATCGGCCCGAATTATGATTTCATTTCGGTACGCGCGGGAATTCAGGGATTCAACAGCGACTTCCGCGGTTTTATTTTTGTGGAAGAACAGCCCGGCGTGCGCATTTTCGGCAATCTACATTCGAATCGCTGGCAATATAACGCCGCGTATTTCAATTTGCTGGAAAAGAACACGAACAGCGGCTTGAACTCGCTGGCTTTGCGACATCAGCAAGTGATCATCGCGAATCTTTACCGGCAGGATTTTCTGTTCCAGGGTTACACCGCGCAGGTCAGCGTGCACTATAGCGACGACGACGCCACCGTACATTACGACGACAATGGTTTTCTGGTGCGGCCTTCGCCGGTAGGTACGGTGTTTTCAAATGGGATGATTCGCCCGCACAGCGTGCACGCTGCGTACGTCGGTTGGACCGGCGACGGCCACATCGGCGCGGTGAATCTGACTCACGCGTTTTATCAGGCGCTGGGCAACGATAGCTCCAATCCTATTGCCGGGCGTCCAGTGACAATTAACGCGCAGATGGCTGCGCTCGAACTTTCCATCGACAAAGATTGGATCCGCTTCAAGGGTTCGGCTTTTTACGCCTCGGGTTCTGGGGATCCGCAGCACGGCCAGGCCCGGGGTTTTGATTCCATCGACGATTTTCCGGAATTTGCCGGAGGCATTTTCAGCTTGTGGAACCGGGAGAGCATTCGCCTGACCGGCTCGGGCGTGGCACTCACCGCGGGCGATAGCATCCTACCCGACCTCCGTTCCAGCAAAAACGAAGGACAAGCCAATTTTGAAAATCCCGGGATCTTCCTGGCGAATCTGGGCACGGATTTCGATATCACGCCAAAGCTGCGCGGTTTCGTGAACGTGAATTATCTGCGCTTCGAGCGCACCGAGGTGTTGGAGCAAATTCTGTTTCAGTCGCCGATTCGCCACAGCATTGGCTGGGATTCCAGCGTAGGCATTCGCTACCGCCCTCCGCTGACCGAAAATATTTCCATCACCGCCGGCGCGGCGGCCTTGGTGCCAGGGCAGGGCCTGAAGGACATCTATACGGGCAAAGTGATGTATTCGATTTTTACCGACGTGAGATTCCAATTTTGAGCGGCGCGATCAATGTGAAGGCTCGAGTACGACGCGCAGCGCCGATCGCATCAGTGCTGCTCGCTGCCGTGTGCGCCATAGCTGCGTTGATTCTCTTCGAAGGCCGCATGCGTGCGGCGCAGTCCGATTCGCAGCATCAGAATTTGTTCGGCCAGCCGCAAGCGGACGTCGAGCGGAAAAATACCGGATGCGTTTCCTGCCACACTTCGACAGATGAGCCTTCGATGCACCCCACGCGCACCGTGCGGCTGGCGTGCATCGATTGCCACGGAGGCGATACCAGCGCCGTGGCGTCGGCCGGTATGAATTCCAGCTCTGCGGAATACGAACAGCTGAAGAAACGCGCGCATCCGCAGCCGAACGATCCCGCGCTGGCGAATGTTTCCGGAAATCCGCCGCGGCTCTACACCAAGTGGCTACGCGAAAGTTATGAGTACGTGAAATTCGTCAACCCGGGTGATCTGCGCGTTGCTGCCGAAACCTGCGGCGCGAATGGCTGCCACGCGCCGGAGGTCTTCAAAGTAAAAACCAGCATGATGACCCATGGCGGAATGTTGTGGGGCGCGGCGCTTTACAACAACGGATCGTTCCCGCTGAAGAATACTCATTTCGGTGAAAGCTATTCCTCAGACGGCGTTCCGCGGCAGATGTTCACGGTGCCGCCCCCGACCCCAGAGGAAACCCGATTAAAAGGTATCGTTCCGGAGCTGACGCCGCTCGAGCGCTGGGAAGTTTCGCAGCCCGGGAACGTGCTGCGCGTCTTCGAACGC
Source organism: uncultured Acidobacteriota bacterium (assembly GCA_963711325.1). Lineage (GTDB taxonomy): Bacteria > Acidobacteriota > Terriglobia > Acidiferrales > UBA7541 > Palsa-295. The sequence continues at coordinate 1,270,439 of CAVQDR010000004.1, forward strand.
GGCGGCATGAAGAAAGGTGAAATCGGCAATCCGGACCGCGAAGAGGAAAGCGGGCGCCCGGACGACAAATTGGGTGAGCGCGGCTTCGGCACCCTGCTGCGAACCGATCCGGTGTTCCTGGGCTTGCAGAAAACGCGGCTGCTCGACCCGTTGCTGTCGCTCCCCGGGACCAACGACCAGCCCGGCGATTATCGCGGCAGCGGATGCACGTCCTGCCACGTGGTCTACGCTAACGATCGCTCGCCGCAACATTCCGGACCGTATGCAAGCTTCGGCCATCTGGGCGAAAGTGCGTCTGCCGATCCCACGATTGCGAAAAGCGAATCCGGCCATCCGATAAAGCACACTTTTACCCGCGCGATTCCCTCCAGCCAATGCATGATTTGCCATGTTCATCCCGGGACGAACATGGAGACGACTTACTTCGGCTACACCTGGTGGGACAACGAAGCCGACGGCGAATCGATGTACCCGCGCGAGCAGCACAATCCCAGCGAAGAAGAAAAATACCAGGCATCGCTGCGCAATCCGGAAGGCGCGGCGCCTCGAGGATTGTGGTCCGACTCCAAATTCCTCGAGAAAACCGGCAGCCCCGAGTTCAACAGCAAGCTGCAGCAATCGCAGTTCGCGGACTTTCATAGCCACGGCTGGATTTTCCGTGCGGTGTACAAGCGGGACCGCCAGGGCAATCTGCTCGACGCCGAAAATAAAACCGTCGCGGCTGACGATCCGCAGAAATTCCAGAAGGCCGTGCACTTGGCAGACATTCACCTCGAAAAAGGAATGCATTGCGTCGATTGCCATTTCGAGCAGGACGCCCACGGCAATGGCAAGCTCTACGCCGAACCGCGCGCCGCGATTGAACTCGATTGCACCGACTGCCATGGCACCATCGACCACAAAGCCACGCTGGTTTCCTCCGGCCCGGCCTCGCCTGCCGGGGGAACGCATTTCGACGCGCTGCGCACCCCGTGGAGCGCGCGACGTTTCGAATATCGCGGCGGCAAATTATTTCAGCGCTCGATGGTCGAGCCAGAAAAAGAATGGGAAGTGGTGCAGACCGTGGACACCATCACACCCGGCAACGAGCACTACAGCGAAAAATCCGCGCGCGCCAAAACCATTCAGACCGACGGAAAATCCTGGGGCAGCGTCCCGTCCGACGCCGCGAAAATCGCACACGCCAATAGCCGCATGACTTGCTACTCCTGCCACACTTCCTGGACGCCGAATTGTTTTGGCTGCCATCTTTCGATGATGGCCAATCAGCGCAAGCCCATGCTGCACAACGAAGGCCTGACCACGCGCAACTGGACCAGCTACGATTTTCAAGTGCTCCGCGACGACGGCTTCATGCTGGGAATCGATGGTACGGTCACCGGCCATCGCGTCGCGCCGGTGCGCTCTTCATGCGCGGTGGTAGTCAGTTCGCAAAATCAGAATCGCGACTGGATTTACTACATGCAGCAGACCGTTTCGGCGGAAGGATTCAGCGGCACGGCGTTCAGCACGTTCGTGCCGCACACGGTGCGCGGCAAAGAAACCAGGGCCTGCGACGATTGCCACATTTCCGACCGCAACGACAACAATGCCTGGATGGCCCAGGTTCTGCTGCAAGGTACGAACTTGCTGAACCTGATGGGCCGCTACATTTATGTGGCAGATGGCGCGAAAGGTTTTGACGCTGTGGCCGTCGCCGAACACGATGAGCCGCCGGCGATTATCGGTAGCTATCTACAACGCGTCGCGTATCCGGTGGATTTCAAGCAGCACGTGGCGCGCGAACGCCAGCTCAAGGAAGCCTACCACCACCTCGGAAACGTTTTGGATTTGCAGCTGCGCGGCGAATATTTGTATGCGGCGCTTGGCAAAGGCGGCTTCCGCATCTACGACGTTGCGAACATCGACAACAAAAACTTTTCAGAACGCACGGTGACCGCGCCGGTTTCACCTCTAGGCCAGCGTTTTTATGTGCGCACGAAATATGCGACGGCGGTAGCCAGCCCTTCGACGCAGGCCCTGGACCCAGCGCGTAGCCACAACGCCGAAAACGAAGAGCAGAAGATACATCCCCTCTACGCGTTTTTGTACGTCGCGGACAAATACGAAGGGCTGGTGGTGGTTGGCGATCCGGACCCGAAGAGCAAACGCCCAGGAGTCAGCACGCTGCTCGACGGAAACCCGCGGAACAATTTTCTGAAACGGGCGCTGGCTTTCAACCCGGACGGCATTTTGAATGGCGCGCGGCGCATCACGATTGCCGGGACCTTCGCTTACATTCTGTGCGATCGCGGCCTGGTGGTCGTCGATCTGGATAATCCGCTGCAGCCCAGAGTCACGGCGACCGTCGGAGCTCCGGACTTGAGAAACCCGCAGGGAATCGCGATTCAGTTTCGCTACGCGTTCGTGGTAGATCAGGCGGGCCTGAAGATTCTGGACGTTTCCGATTTGGCGCATCCGCACATGATTCCGGCGGCGCAGGTGCCGTTGCAGGACGCCCGCAACATTTATGTGGCGCGAACCTACGCCTACGTTGCGGCCGGCAAGCAGGGCATTGCCATCGTGGACGTGGAAAAACCGGAGGAGCCCAAACTCGACCGCATGTTCACCGCTGACGGCGCGTTGAATGACGTGCGCGACATAAAAATTGGCATGGTCGACGCCAGCGCTTTTGCCTTTGTGGCCGACGGGCAAAATGGTTTGCGCGTGCTGCAGATTTTGTCGCCCGAAGATTCCGCGAACTCCTACGGCTTCAGCCCGCGGCCGACTCCGAAGTTGATTGCGACGTATCGCACGGCCGGGCCGGCGCTGGCCGTCTCAAAGGGAGTCGATCGCGACCGTGCCGTGGACGAAAGCGGAAACCAAATCGCGGTGTTTGGTCGCCGCGGCGCGAGGCCGTTCAACCGCGATGAAGCGGCGAAGCTATATCTGCACGATGGGCAGGTCTACACCGTCCCGCACCAATAGCTCCGACTATTCCGCCCCTTCGATCGAAACCGATTTGATATTCATGAATTCGCGAATCCCAAAAATCGCGAGTTCGCGCCCGTGGCCCGAACGTTTCACTCCGCCAAAAGGCAGCCGCGGGTCGGACACGACCATGCGGTTGATGAATACCATTCCCGATTCCAACTCGTTGATGAATTTCTCTCGCTCGGTCGCGTCGTTGGTCCAGGCGCTGGCCCCCAGGCCGAAAGGGCTCGAATTCGCAATGCGAATCGCGTCGTCAACATTTTGTGCGCGAAACAACGACGCCACCGGGCCAAACAATTCGCCGCATGCAGCCGGCGATCCTTCCGGAATATTGCTCAGCACCGTAGGAGCGTAAAAGCTTCCCGGCTGATCGAGGCGCTTTCCGCCGGTCAGCAACCGCGCGCCGGCCTTCACCGTTTTTTGCACGTCATCATCGAGTTCCTTCAAGCCATCTTCAGTCGCTATCGGTCCCACATCGGTCTGTGGATCGAAGGGATCGCCCACTTTCAGCGATTCCATTTTCTTCACGAACAGCCGTTCGAATTCTTCCGCAATTTCTTCCGCCACGATAAATCGCTTGGCCGCGATGCAGGATTGCCCGTTGTTCAGCACTCGCGCCTTCACCGCGACGTCGACCGCCTTCGGCAGGTCCGCGCTTTTCATCACGATAAATGGATCGCTGCCACCCAATTCCAGCACCACTTTTTTGATGTCGGTGGCCGCGGCGATTCCTACCTGCACACCCGCGCCTTCGCTGCCGGTCAAGGTCGCGGCCTTCACTCGCGGGTCGGCCAGAATCTTGCCGACTTTCGCCGAGCCGATCAGCAGCGTCTGAAAAACGCCCTCCGGAAATCCCGCGCGCAGCAGAATCTCTTCAATCAGCAGCGCTGATTGCGGCACGTTCGAAGCGTGTTTCAGCAAGCCGACATTTCCGGCCATCAGCGACGGCGCTATGAATCGAAAAACCTGCCAGAACGGATAATTCCAGGGCATCACCGCGAGAATCGGCCCGATCGGCAAATAGCGCACGAAACTTTGGGTGCCTGGAATCGCGGCTGGCTCATCGGCCAAAAATTGTTCCGCATGCTCAGCGTAATACCGGCAAGCCACGGCGCATTTTGCGGCTTCATCCACCGCCGACCGGAAAGTCTTGCCCATCTCCAACGTCATCACCCGCCCGAACTTTTCCTTGTCCGCCTCTAGAATTTCGGCGGCTTTCACCATCAGCGCGGCACGTTGGGTGAACGTCGTCTTGCGAAATGTCGCAAACGTGCTGACCGCCCGCGCCAGTTTTTCTTCCAATTGCGCGTCGGAAAGCGCCTCGAAAGTTTTCAGTACTTCTCCCGTAGCGGGATTGACGCTCGCGATAGCCATGCCGGTCTCCTCGAGAAATCGGTGCGACCCAAACCCAAAAGAACGATTTTACGGCAGTAATTCGCCCGCACGGCGAAAAAACGCTACCGGTACGCGGCCCAAGCCTCTACAATCCGCTCCGGCTCTAATTCGCACTGGGGAATCATATGAACATGAATAAGGGACTGCAGTTTGCAGGACTATTTTGCGCAATCGTTCTGGTCGCTTCGGGATTTGGCGCGCTATACGCCAACACAACCATGGCGCCGCCGGAAAGCACGCTGCACAGCACACTCGAAACCATCGACATCGCCACGAAAGTCCGCACAGTCGTCTACACTGCCGCGCAACACTTCGAAGCGCCCAACTGGACTCGTGACGGCGCGAATTTTCTTTTCAACATGGAAGGCCGCATCTACAAGTTGCCCGTCGCCGGCGGCACACCCGTTGCCATCGAGACCGGCTTCGCCAACAAAATCAATAACGACCACGGCATCGCGCCCGATTCGAAATTCATCGCCATCAGCGACGGCTCGCAGGGCGACCACCAGTCGCTCGTCTATCTCGTTCCATTTGAAGGCGGAGCGCCGCGCCGCATCACTCAGAATTCGCCTTCCTACTGGCACGGCTGGTCGCCCGATGGAAAGACTCTGGCGTTCGTCGGCCAGCGCAACGGCGATTTCGACATCTATTCAATTCCCGCGGCCGGCGGTGACGAAACCCGTCTGACTACCGCGAAGGGTCTCGACGACGGCCCCGAATACACGCCAGACGGAAAATATATTTATTTTAATTCCGTACGCACCGGCCTGATGCAAATCTGGCGCATGCGTCCAGACGGCAGCGAGCAGGAACGTATCACTCACGACGACTTCAACAACTGGTTCCCGCACTTTTCGCCCGACGGCCAGTGGATGGTCATGCTCACCTACGACAAAAGCGTCGACGGCCATCCGCCGAACAAAGATGTGTCGCTTCGGCTGATGTCGATGAAGGACGGAAAAATCAGCGTGCTGGCCACATTATTCGGAGGGCAGGGAACCATCAACGTCCCGTCCTGGGCGCCGGACAGCAAGCGCCTGGCGTTCGTCAGCTACCAGCTCGTGCCGTAGCCTCGCGGATTTTTCGACCGCATCGCCGCAGAAACCGCTCGACATCGCCATGCGCCAGCATGACAATGCTCTCGTCGTGAACGGACCGGCCCAAAACCCACAGGCTCTCGCAACCTGCTTCGCTTTTCTCACGTCCCAATACCTATCCGATGCGCGGCCTTGCTCAACGAAATCACAATAGCCAAGGAAAACTGCCATGACTCCCACGAATAGATTGTCGCGTCGCACCTTCATGCAAATCGGAGCCGGAACCCTGGCCGCCGGATCGAAGGCCAAACTGAATCTGCTCCAACCGGCCGCGATGTGGGGCGCCGGACGCACGGTAGCTCCCAGCGATCGTGTGCGCTTTGCTTCTATCGGCACTGGAACGCGCGGCTGCGAACTGCTCACCGCTTCGCTCGAAGTTCCCGGAGTGGAATGTGTAGGCGTTTGCGATTTGTACGACAGCCGCCACGAAGCCGCGCAGGAAGCAGTGAAGAAGCAGGTCCCAGCCACACGCAATTATCGCGAGATTCTGGATAACAAGGACATCGACGCGGTGATCGTAGCGGTGCCCGATTTCCAACACCGTCGCGTGGTGGTCGACGCCTGCGCCGCGGGTAAAGACGTTTACTGCGAAAAGCCCATGTCGCACACGGTGGAAGACGGATTCGCCATGGTCGACGCCGTCGCGAAAAATAATCGGGTGATGCAGGTCGGCAGCCAGCGCGTCAGCTCGATCGTGTATGAAAAGGGCCGCGAGATATTTGCGTCTGGCGCGCTTGGCGAAGTTTGCTTCATCGAAGCTTCACTCGACCGCAATTCCCCTGGTGGCGCGTGGGTTTATCCCATTCCGTCCGACGCCAGCGAAAGAACCATCGACTGGAACCAGTTTTTGGTCGGCGCGCCGCAGCGCCCGTTTGACGCCGCGCGTTTCTTCCGCTGGCGCTGTTTTTCCGACTACGGCGAGGGCCTGGCTGGCGATCTTTTCGTTCACCTGCTATCCGGAATCCATTTCGTTTCGGGCATTGATGAAGTCGCGCAGCGCGCGCAATCTACCGGCGGGCTGTTCCGCTGGAAAGACGGCCGCGACTTTCCAGACCTGATCGAAACCGCCTACACCTACCCGAATTTCCGCGTCTCGCTTTCCTGCAACTTGAACAATGAAAGCGGCGAACTGATCCGTTTCTTCGGAACCAAAGGTACGCTGGAAATTGCCAACCAGACGCTGACTTTCACTCCGCAGGACACCGCTCCGCGCCCGGAAACGTATTCGGTCAAAGGTTGGCCGGCGCGCCTGCGCAACGAATATTGGGCCAAATGGGCTGCCGAGCATCCAGCCCCGCCGCCGCTCGATTATCAAGTGGTCGAATCGGAAATCTTCAACGTGCCTTACGGCTACAACGACGTGGCCGCGCACCAGGCTAATTTCTTCAATTCCGTGCGTACCCGCAAGACCCCGGTCGAGAATCAGAGTTTCGGAAATCACGCCGCAATTGGCTGCCATCTGGCCAACTACTCGTATTTCAAGAAGACTCCAGCGGTTTGGAACGCGGACACCAAGACTATCACCGGCTAAGCGTCGCAGTTCGTGAATGAAGCAAGCGATTAAGCAGGACGAAAGGGAGGCAACTCTCATGTGGCAAGGCTCGCGAAGAACTTTTCTGAAGACTGCATCGGCTTCGGCAACCGGCGCCTGGCTGTGCGGCTTTGCGCCGCAGCTCATGGCGAATCCGCTCGGCCTGCCGCTTGGCCTGCAGCTCTATTCCGTGCGCGATTTGCTGCCCAAGGACTATCAGGGCACGCTGCGCGAGCTGAGCCAGATCGGTTACCAGGAAGTCGAGGCGGCGGGATATTTCGGCCGCAGCGCGCGTGAAGTGCGCAACGCGATGGACGAAGCGCATCTCAATTGCGTCAGCGCCCATTATTCGTTGAAAGACCTCGCCCCGCACGTGGACGAAATTATTCAATACGGAAAAGATCTCGGCTTGAAGTTCATCATCTGCTCTTCGCCGGCGCTGCAGAATCCCGCGACCGCCACCGTAATTACGCGCGCCAATATGGAATCCATGACGCTCGACGACTGGCGCTGGAACGCCGGAAAGTTTAACGAGATCGGTGAAAAGGTGAATGCTGCGGGCATTCGCTTCGGCTATCACAATCACACTGCCGAATTTCACGCGCATGACGGCGTGGTGCCTTACGATGAGTTGTTGCGCCTGACCGATCCCGCCAAAGTCACCATGGAAATGGATTGCGGCTGGGTCATCGTCGGTGGCAAGGACCCGGTCGACTACTTGACCAAATATCCGAACCGAATTTCCATGCTGCACGTGAAGGATTTCAAGCTGGGTGGCGGGGCCACTTCGGAAACTGCGCCCCCGCCTTCCGCTGAATTGGGTCGCGGGAGCATCGACTACCGCCGGATTTTCGAAGCCGCCAAAGGCGGCAAGATCGAGCACGCCTTCATCGAGCAGGAACAATTCGATATGCCGCCGCTCGATGCTTTGCGCATCGACGCGGAATACTGGCGCAAGCTCACCGTCTAAAAGCAGCGCGTGGAACTCTTCCGAAGCTAGTGCATGACGCTTTGAATCGCCAGATTCAGGACCACCATCAGCGCGGCACACGCTGGAATCACTAGCAGCGCTTTCTTCAGCCGCGAGGGATCGCCGCCCGCGATAAATCCGATGATCCGCGAACTCACGGCGAGCCCAATCCAGCCGCAGGTAATTACGAAACCAATCGCAGTTCCAGTCATGCGCGGAAACGTGTCACCGACGATGGCGAGAGTGGTAGGGAACACTGGAGCCATCGAAAGCCCCGCCAGAAAAACCATCGCGCCAGCCATGCCTGGGTTTTTGCTGCGCAACATCACAAACGTAGTGACCGTCATCGCTACAGCTGCCACCAGCGTCACCTTGATCGCCGCCACGTGAATCAGAATCGGCGAAACTCCCACGCGACCGACCAGCAAACCCAGCGCGAACCCCAGCGAAAGAATATTCAGCGCACGCTTCTCCGGAATTCCCTGGGCCATCAAGTGTCGCGGAAGCCAGTTCCAGATTCCAACCTCGCAGCTGACGTACAAAAATAAGAACAGTCCGAGCAGGAACAGCAGCGGCTGCCCGAGGACCGGCGCCGCGGCAGCGAAAGAAAATCGCTCCGCACCGGCGGCGGGCGGGGGCATCTTGGTCGCGGCCTGAATCACCAGTGTGACCACGGTAAGAGACGCGACGGTATAGCAGAGCCGGACCCAGTTTCTTCCAAACAAATTTGCAGAAATAAACGGGGTGGCCAGTCCGCCGAGGCCAAAGAATAGATTTACGAGATTCAACGCCGTCCCGCGGTGCGCTTCGCTGACGTCGCTGACCAGGGCATTCGCGCCGGTCACCACTATTCCGCCGCCGATACCCAGCACGAACAGCAAAATCAAAATCGCGCGGAAGCCGCGCGAACGGGGTAGCGCGTACAATGCGACCGCGATGCATCCCAGCCCCAGAATCAAACCGAGCTTCTTGCCTCCGTTATCCAGCAGCGGCCCCACGCCGAGCGACGCGATGATCAGTCCCATCGCCTGTGCAAAAGCAATCGTTCCGTTTTGCCGGGGAGTCAGCTGAAAACGATTGGAGAGGTCGGGCAGAATCGTGCCCAACATCGCAGAGATCATGCCGTACACAAAAATCGCGACGATCGCGGCGAGGATCAGCACGAGGAAACCGACCGGCGAGGTGGCTGTGTTTTAAGCAGGGACGTCCACCCAGGCCCGCGCCCGATTGCTTTCGAAGGCCGCGTCCACGATGCGCAGTTGGCGCAACCCGTCCGCGAATTGCGGATACTGTGACGCAGCGCCCGGCTCGCGAATCGACGCGTAAAAGCGCCGGAAAATCTGCTTGAAAGTGTCGTCGTAGCCTTCGCTGTGCCCGCCCGGCAAATCCGCGTAGCTCCGCGCGCCGGTCTTCAGCAGCGAAGGATCTTTCACAAAAACCTGGTTGGCTTCGTTGCGGCGACCGATCCAAAGTCCGTCGGGCTGTTCCTGATCCCAGGCCACCGAAGATTTCGTGCCGCAGATTTCGATGCTCAACCGGTTTTTGCGTCCGGCGGAAACCTGGCTGGCCGTAAAACTTCCACGCGCGCGCGCTCCCATGCGAAAGATCAAAGCGCCAAAATCTTCCGTATCCACGGCCGTATCCATGTAATCATCCGGCCCAAACACCTTATCCGAAAATGTTTCGATCGCCACCTTCGGTTTCTTTCGGGTGGTGTGAAAAGTTTGCAAATCCGCGCACAAGGACGTGACCCGCAAGCCTGTCAAATGCTCGGCCAGGTCGAACCAGTGAGAACCAACGTCCGCCATCACTCGCGAGCCGCCGCCGGCTTTCGAATCGACGCGCCAATTCCAATCCGTTTGGTAGAGCAGCCAATCCTGAAAATACGATCCTTGCACCACCAGAATTTCGCCCAGCTCGCCAGCCTCGCGCATCGCGCGAATCTGCTGCACCATTGGATAAAATCGTATGTTGTGGCAGACGCAATGCCGCACGCCCTGGCGTTGCGCTAGAGCCACCAACTCCTCGGCCTCCGCGACGGTGGTCGCTAGCGGTTTCTCGCAGATCACGTGCTTGCCGGCCGTGAGAGCTGCTTTCGCCATCTCGAAATGCAAACCGTTCGGCGTGCAAACGTGAACCGCGTCGATCGCCTGGTCGCGCAGAATGGCGCGCCAGTCGTCGGTCGCGAGCGGGATCGCAAAACCGGCGCCCAGCTTCTCGGCCGCAGCCGAGGTACGCCCAGCAACTGCGACGGCTTCGACGAATTCCACGCGGCGCAGCGCCTCCAAATGGACGCGGCCCATGAATCCTGTTCCAAAAATCGCTGTGCGTATTGTTTTCATCGATTTTGTCTTTCGCGAAGCTTCAGACCCACCACGCGGCCCCTGGTTTTTCTCGGATGATGATGCTGTTCAGAAAATGTGCCGCTTTGGTCAGGCCCTCTTCGGGCGAGAGCAGACTGTCTTCGTGCTCGATCGAAAGCACCGAATCGTAGCCGAACATGCGCAGCGTCGAAATAAATGCGCTCCACCACTCGGCGCCGTGGCCGTACCCGCAGGTCCGGAAAATCCAGGAACGCGTGCGCTCCTCGGTGTACGACTTGGTGTCCAGCACGCCGGTCAGCGGCAGATTCGCGCCGTAAATCTGCGTGTCCTTGGCGTGCACGTGAAAAATCGCCTCGCCCAAAATCCGCGCCGCCGCCACCGGGTCGATGCTCTGCCAGAAAAGATGGCTAGGGTCGAGATTGCAGCCCACGCTCGGCCCGGCAATCGCCCGCAGCTTGAGCATCGTCTCCGGACTGTAGACCACAAATCCCGGGTGCATCTCGATCGCGATTTTCACCCCATGATCAGCGGCAAATTTCGCGTGTTCGATCCAGTAGGGAGCGACCACCTCATTCCATTGCCATTCGAGAACTTTCAGATACTCGGGCGGCCACGGACAAGTCACCCAATTCGGCGCAGCGGCGTTCGGCGAATCGCCCGGGCATCCGGAAAAATCTACCACCACCGGAACGCCCAGCTTTTCAGCCAGCAGAATGGTTTTGCGGCTGATCTCGCGATCGTGCTGCGCGCGCGCTTTATCTGGATGCAACGGATTGCCATGGCAACTGAGCGCGCTGATGCTCGCTCCGCTGTCAGCCAGCGCCTTGCGGAATTCGCTGAGCGCCGCGCCATCCTCCAGCATGGCCAGCTTGCAATGCGCGTCCCCCGGATAATTCCCGGTGCCCAGCTCGACCGTATGAATTTCAAGCGCCGCCAGCTTCTTCAACACCGCAGGAAGCGGCAATTGCGAAAGCAGCGGCGTAAATACTCCGACCTGCATGACGTTTTAATCCTCGGTTCCAGCTGAGAATCCGGCCTCTACATCCAGCCGGCTATATGCTAATTAGTTTTCGGCGGAAAATCTTTCAGCAACTTCTTCATCGCCTTGTCGAGATTTTTCTGATTTTTGTTCAGCGAACTCTGCGGATCAAGCGTCTTGGTCGCTTGCCCCTGCCAGACCAGCTGCTTCGCTACCGGATCGTAGAAATCCAGCACGATGGTTCCCACTCCGAGCGGTCCGTTAGTCGTCGTCGCTATTCCGCCCCAGGGCGAAGCGCCCGTCCCAAGCGAACTCCAGTGCTGGTCTTTTTCGATCGCGACCTGGTAAGTAATGGTCAACCCGGCGGTGCCGTCGAGTTTCTCGAGCCCTTTCTTCGCCAGCTGCTGGTCCACCGCCATTTTGATTTCGGCATCCATCATCGGGCTCGGATGCGACCCGCCCTCAATCACCGCCCAGCGATAGTTCTGGAACTTGCTGAAATCAGTGCCGGGGACGTAATTCGTGCTCACCTCTTGCGCAAACGCCGGCGCCAGCACCGCGGCCGAAAGTAAAACTCCCAACGCGGCCGATACCCAAATCGAACCCAAAAAATCCCGCCGCACCAATTCCTCCGTGCTCTCCGTCAGTCCACGTTTATACGCTAACTTCAGCTCCGCGGATAGCGGACCATTTTCCAGCCGTCTAATCGCCAATCGGATCGCCAAAAGGCAGTTGCAGGTTCGGCTGCGGCGGCAAGGGAAGGCCCAGCGCCACACGCAGCTGATCGATCGTGGTCGGCGCGTGTCCCGCGAAGTGATTGTTCACGTATCCGTAAATCTTAATTTTCCGTTCCTGCACGTTCTTGATCACGTCCGTCCACTCCGCAATCTCCGCTTTGCGATCGACTACCGTCTTATTCCATGTCTTCGTGACTTCCTCAATCCCTTTGCGATCGCCCAGCCAGCGAATGTACGCAAAGTCCGCGGTAATTGGATCGAGCTTCGCGAAAAGCTCGCCCGGCCGCGCCATCCACGATTGATCCTGCAGCACCAGCGCCACGCGATGTTCGCGCAGCGCCTCGACAAACCGCGGCGTTAGCCACGCTTTGTTGCGAATCTCCAGCGCGAATTCCCGATGCGCAGGCAGCTTCTTCAGGAAGGGAACGAGCCGCTGCAAAAATTCTTCATCGTCGCGAAAAACGCTCTGGTTGAAGTATTCGAACTGCAAAAGCAAAGGCCCCAGCTTTTCGCCCAGCACTTCCATCGTGGAGATGAATTCGCTGCAAGCTGCGTCGCAATCGATCAGCACCCGCTGGTGCGTGATCTCCCGCGGTACCTTCGCGGCAAAAATAAAATCCTGAGGAGTTTTGTCCCGCCAGCCCTGCACCGTACTGCGGCTGGGGCATGCGTAAAAAGTGCTGTCGATTTCGAGCGTCTGAAATCGTGTGGCGTAATAACCGAGGTAATCGCGCTGCTTCAGCCCGGGAGGGTAAAAACTGCCGGCCCAACCCGCGGCCATGAACCCCGAAGCACCCAACAACACGCGAGCGGATTGTCCGGCGGGATCGGAAGTCATGCTTTGCTACGCCGCGACAATCGAAAGCCGCGGCTCCTTATTTCTTGTCAGCGGTCTTATCGGAATTCTTGTCCGCGCCTTTGTCGTTACTTTTGTCAGCGTTCAACTCGAAAAGCAGCAACGACCGCGCCGTCACGCCATACACCGCGCCCATCTTAAAAACGCTGCCTTCCGCCTGCTCCGGCGCATTCGTATCCACCAGCAGCGACCACTGATTTCCGCCCACGCACTTCGGCAAAGTGAACTGCACCAAATCCTGATGCACGTTCAGCACCAGCAGTAGAGTTGCGTCGTGTCCCAGTTGCTTGACGCCGCTGGTTTGCGCCCGCCCATCCAGCAGCATCCCGAAGCAGCGCATATTCGCGTCGGCCCACTGCGAGCCCTGCATTTCGCTGCCGTTCGCGTTGATCCAGGTGACATCCTTAACGCCCAGCTCTTCGTTATATTCGCCGGTCAGAAAGCGATTCTTGCGCAGCACCGGATATTTGTGCCGCAGCGCGATGATCTTCTGCGTGAATCTTACCTGCGCCTGATTGTTCTTCGCCAGATGCCAATCCAGCCAGCTGATTTCGTTGTCCTGGCAATACGCGTTGTTGTTCCCGCGCTGCGTGCGCCCAAATTCATCACCCGCCAGCATCATCGGCGTGCCTTGCGACAATAACAACGTCCCTAGAAAATTCCGCATCTGCCGCTGACGCAATTTATTGATCGCCGGATCCTCGGTCGGTCCTTCCGCGCCGCAATTCCACGAACGATTGTCCGAGCTGCCATCGCGATTGTTTTCGCCGTTGGCTTCGTTGTGCTTTTCGTTGTAGCTCACCACGTCATTCAACGTGAACCCGTCGTGCGCGGTGATGAAATTCACCGAAGCCCACGGTTTGCGTCCCTGCCGGTTGAAAAAATCTCCCGAACCCGATAGCCGCGGCGTAATCACCGAAGCCGCCGCCTGGCCTCGCCAGTAATCGCGCACGTGATCTCGAAACTTGTCGTTCCACTCCGCCCAGCCCGGAGGAAACGCGCCCACCTGATACCCACCCGGCCCGCAGTCCCACGGCTCGGCAATCAATTTCACCGTGCCCAGCACCGGATCCTGGCTGCACGCTTTCAAAAATCCGCTTTGGTTGTCGAAGCCATTCGGTTCCCGCGCCAGAATCGTCCCCAGATCGAAACGGAATCCGTCCACGTGGGTTTGTTCGACCCAGTAGCGCAGGCTGTCCGTCACCATCTGAATCACGCGGCTGTGGCTCAAGTTCAACGTGTTTCCGGTCCCAGTGTCATTGATGTAGTAGCGCTTTTTATCCGGCAGCAGGCGGTAATAACTCGCGTTGTCGATGCCCTTGAACGAAAGCGTCGGCCCGAGTTCATTTCCTTCCGCGGTGTGGTTGTAGACCACGTCCAGAATCACTTCCAGTCCCGCGTCGTGGAACTGGCTGACCATTTCCTTGAATTCCAGCAAGCTCTGCTTGCGGTTGTAGGCGTAACGCGGGTCCGGCGCGAAAAATCCAATGCTGTTGTAGCCCCAGTAATTCGAAAGCTTTTTCTCCAACAAACTGTGATCGTTGACGAAGGTGTGGATCGGCAGCAATTCAACCGAGGTCACGCCCAGCGCTTTGATGTAATCGATGACTTTCTTCGCGCCCATTCCGGCATACGTTCCGCGCAATTTTTCCGGCACGCCCGGATGCTGTCTCGGTGAATCCCTTCACATGCGCTTCGTAAATAATCGTGTTGTCCCAGGGAACCTGGTGGTGCCCCGGCTGGCCTTTCCAATCAAAACCCGGATCGACCACGATGCACTTGGGCATGAACGGCGCGCTGTCGCGCTCGTCGAAGGTAGTGTCGTCGGCCGATTCCATCTTGTAGCCGTACACCGCGGGATTCCATTTCAGTTCGCCGATGTGCGCGCAGGCGTAGGGATCGAGCAGCAGCTTATTGGGATTGAATCGATGCCCGTTGTTCGGATCGTACGGCCCATGCACGCGGTACCCATACACCGCGTTTGCTTTCACATCCGGCAAGTATCCGTGCCACACCTGATCCGTATATTCGGGCAGCTCGATTCGTTCCAGCTCGCGCTCGCCGGTCCCATCGAACATGCAAATCTCGACTTTCGTGGCGTTCGCCGAAAATACCGCAAAGTTCGTGCCCTTGCCGTCCCACGTTCCGCCCCGCGGATACGGTAAGCCTTCCTGGATTCTGCTTTTTGCTGACGACGCCATTTCGTATGCCCTCGAATGATTGCCTTGCGGGCGTGCTCCGCACCTTCACCTCGCTTGGTCCGGAATGACCCACAATGGAAGGGAAGCGGAGAGCCGCGCGATATTTATGCAAATAACTTAGCAAGGAATTCGCCTGAAGTAACGCCCGGCGCAAAAAAAACCGGGCGCCGAAGCGCCCGCTAAAAACCTATGAAATGACTCAGCCTCAACTACACCCACCGACCCTCAGCCCAGGAAGCTGAGGGTTGGCGTGGTGAAGTTCGAAATATTCGGGAAGATGCTAGGCAGGTCCGCCGCGCTAACGCCAAACCAGGTGGCCAGCGTCGCGCCGTACTGATCGACCGACGTGCTCGGAATCCAGCGGCCGTTGTTGCCCACGTCGTCCGGTCCGCCCAGCGCCAGGGTCGGGAAAGTTCCGTAAACGTCGCCGCCGTGCACCGCGCCGCCCACCACAACGTGATGGCTGCCCCACGCGTGATCGGTTCCACCGTTCGTCCCAGGCTGGAAAGTGCGGCTGAAATCCGACAGCGTGAACGAAGTCACCTGCTGCGGCACTCCCAATTCCACCGTCGAATTGTAGAACGCGGCCAGCGCTGGATCGAGCTGCGAGTACAACGCCTGCTGCGTGTCCAACTGATCGCTATGCGTATCGAACCCGCCCAGCGAGCAGAAGAAAATCTGCCGCTGCAAGCCCAGCGCCGACCTCGCCTGAATAATCTGCGCCACTTGCTGCAGCTGCTTGCCAATTCCCGTCGTGGGGAAACTCGTTTGCAATGCCGGCAGGCCCTTCAGCGCCGCGCCCAGCGTCGCGCTCTGCGCCAGCGTCTGGGTCATCACCGCGCTGGCATCCTGCACCAGCGAAATGCCGCTGTCAAAAGTCAGCAGCGATTGGAACCCGGCCAGCCGCGCGCTGTCCGCCGTCGAGCCATAAAATCCAGACAAGCCCGGCGTCGAGCCCGGATTCAGCGCATAAGGTTGCGTCTGCGCGCCGTTGCACAAAATCGCGCCGCCCGCCACCGAAGTGATCGGCGGATATTGCGCGCCGGAATTCAAAGACTGCAGCACGTCCGCGGTGCGCCCGGCCCAGCCGGTTCCGGCGTAACCGTCAAACGTTGCGGTCTGCCACTGCCCCTGCTGGTCGGAATGCGAAAAAAGATTGATCGGAATCGTTCCCTGATTCGCCTGATATTGCGTGCGGGTCAGTGGCGCTCCCAGCGTCCCGACGTTGGCCACCATCGCGGCCTGCCCGCCGTTGAATAATCCCTGCAGGCCCGTAAAATTCGGATGTAAGCCGTAAGGAACTTTTCCGGTTTTGGCTACGATCGGCAGCAGCGAATTTTGCGCCAGCGCCAGATTCGAGCGAATCGTCGCGTAATTCGCGTAACCCGCGCTGTCGTTGGGGATCAGCAAATTATTGCTGTCGTTTCCGCCAAAAAGAAAAATGCATACCAGCGCCTGGTACCCGCTCGCCGGCGGCGCGGCCAGCGCCTGAATCATATTCAGGCGTCCCAGCGCTGCGGTCATTCCAAACGATGCTGCCGTGCAGCATCCCGCGCGGACGAAATCTCTTCGCGACATTCCTTTTCTTCGAGACGACATTGATGTGCTCCCCGCGGCTACCGCCGAAATTCTTGAATCAGTCCTGGAATTAGTGCTGCACCTGGTATTGCGATGAAGACGCGATCAGATAAATCGCGCACTGCGCCTGTTGCATCTGCTGCTTCGATCCGGCCGGCACCGCCTGCATCGCCGTCAGGATTGCGCTGCGCATGTCCGAAGACATCGATCCGTGCAGCAGCAGCCCATTCAAGGTATCGAGCAGCGCTCCCGGATTCGAAGCTTGGGTCGCGTAACTTGAGAAATCCACGCTTTCCCCGCCGAAGCTGCCGAAGACGAACGTGTTTGCCCAGTTCACCCGCAGCAACGACGTCGCCGTAGTCAAAATCTGAAATTCCGGACTCACCGTCATCGTTCCCGGAATCACGTAACTCGGGGAATAAAAATTGAAGACGCTCGGTGAATACAGCGGGTTCTGCCCCATGGTGCTCGCGTAGTAGGAGAGGGTCGAGCCATCGGTCGTGGCATTGAAAGCCCGCATCAAGCCGGCCAAATAAAGAATCGGCTCCTGTAAGTGTCCGTCCGTGCCCACCGCATTGGCCGGGTCATCGCCGCGCCGCGCTTCGGCGTCCATCAGAATCGCGGTGATCACCGCTTTCATATCGCCGCGCGTGCCGGAGCCGTTGTTCGCGAATACCGCCGCCACCCGCTGCACGTAAGCCGGGCTCGGGTTGCCGGTCACCAGATGCTGAATCAATTCTTTGGAGACGAACGGTCCGATATTCGGATGATTGAAAATGTTGTCGAGCGCGCCGTTCAGGTCCGCCACCGAAGATTGCCCGGCCGGCAGTAAGCCGCCGCCTGCCGCTCCCGAATACTGAATCAGCTGCTTGGAGGCCATGTCGTGGTTCGAATCCACCGCGACCATCGGCCCAACAAAATATGCGGGGTTATATCTCCCCTGCGTCATGCCCGGCGTCAGCGGATAAGTCCATCCGGTGTACGCGCGGGCAAATGCTTCGACGTTATCCTGCGTGTACGTCGGAATCGGCAAATTGTTCGAATCGAGTTGTGGCGATCCATCCGGATTCAACAGGCCGGTGCCCAGCGTGAAAAGCTGCATCAATTCGCGTGCGTAATTTTCATTGGCGTGATCGCCGGCCGCCGTGTTCGGCTTGCCGTTGTTCACCATGTCCAGCCAGTCGCCCATCGCCGGGGACAGGGTCACGTCGTACATGATCTGCCGGTAATTGGTGAATGCGTCCTTATCCAGCAACCGCAAATAATTGGTGTATCCGGTGGGGTCGCCAACTTTGTCGCCGCCCACCACGAAAATCTGGCTCAGCGCGAAAGCCACGCGCTGCCGCAGTTGATCCTGCGCCGTCAAATTGACAATCCAGTAGCGGTTTTGCACCGAGCCCAAACCCGTTTCCATGGATACCGGATCCGGATACGGCGTCACCGCCAGCGCATACTGCGCGTTCAGGAAATTTTGCAGTCCTTGTATTTGGACTTGATTCACCAGCGCCGGAGTCGGCCCGAAGGTCGTTTGCTCCAGGAAGCGGTCGGCTTGCGCGGCGGGAATCGTGATCGTGCCGATCACCTGCGCGCTCAGGCTGTTCGAAGCGCTCGAACCCGGATCCGGGTTGGTCACGTCCACCGCCACCGAACCCACCTGCGTCACCGTGGCCGTGCCGTTCGCGGTCAATTGCGTGCTCGAAACGAAAGTGGTGGTCAGGTTCGCGCCGCCGAACGATATCGTCGCGCCGTTCACAAATCCGCTGCCGGTAACCGTCAAGGAGAACGAACCCACGTTAATCTGGTTCGGATTGGCGTTCGCGATCTGCGGAATCGGATTCCACAGCGTCACCGCGCTCGAGCTATTCACCGAGGATTTCTTGGCTTCCGCCGCCTGAATGGTGATGGTGTTGGGGGAGGGTAGGGTCGAGGGCGCGGTGTAATTTCCGGTGGTATCGATCAAACCGGTCGCGGCGTTTCCGCCCGCCACGCCGTTTACGCTCCAGGTCAATGGTTTGTCGGTAATCGAAGCGGTGAACTGTTGGGTGGAACTGGCGCGCACGTTCGCGGTGGAGGGTGAAATCGTTAGAGTGTCGCCTACCGGAGGTGCCGGGTTAGTGAAGCCCGCCGGCGTCAGGGCGCAACTCGAGGTCATTAGCGCCAAAATTACGGTCAATCCTGCACAGATATATGAGCGCCGCACGGTCCCCTCTCAAAATCGACTTGGATTCCGTCCTGCTTCCATCCTGACCAATCGGCCGGACCTCGAGAACATCCAGTAGGTGAAACCGATTTCAGATGGCGGGCAGGTGAGAGAAGAGCCTAGCAAGCGATGTAGTGCAATTTATACTGGCCCGAGGTCCGGATTAAGTGACCTGTACTTGCGTACTATTCGTGGAAATTATTCGTCGAGAGGACAAGAATGGCGGGAGAAAAGAGTGCGGCGGAGACCAAAAATCGAGAAGGTCAAGCTGGTTCAGTCCGGAACAGTGCGTGCCTGGCCTTATGGTTGGGTGTCGTGCGCGTGTTTCTTCTGCGAGAATTTTCGCCGCAGGTCCGGCCAGAATTCTTTCAGCTCGATGGACAGGGCGTCGTACGCCACCTGCGTGCCCCACACGCTCGCGGTGTTCGACAGCGTCTTGTCTTCATGCGGGTGATAACTGTAGGTCACGATTCCTGCCGCCAGGGCCGACCCGACAATTTCAGACGCGTTGAACTGGGTGTTGCCCGAATCGCCGCGCGTGATGGCCAGGCGACTGAGTGCGTAGCCGGTGCGATGCAGAAAGCTGCCGTGTCCCAGCTGGTAGTAACGCGGATCCTGCTTCAACACCGAAGGAAAAACGGCGCCGACCATGAAAGATTCCGTCCAGCTGTCGCCGAGCGCCGACGCGTAACGAATGCCGTAAGCTCCCCAGCCCTGACCGTAGCCCGGCTCGCTGTTCGTCGCTTGGCTGATTCCCGCGACCACTCCGATAAAAGCAAATTGGTAGTAGTCAAACGATCCGCGCGCCACCAATTTGAATTTTTGTCCGGTGGTCAAGGGCGGCAAATGCTGTGAACTTTCTACGGTAGAAAAATTCGGCAGCGCGTAGAACAAGCGATCGTTCGATCCGGGCTTGCTGCTCTGCCCGGCCGGCACCGGCTTGTCGGGTAGCGGCTGCGTTTGCGTCCCAGGCGTGGTCGTTGTGCCCGGTGATTGTGGCGGCGGAGTTCCGGCCGGCGCAGGAGCGGGCGGCGTCGCATTTTGCTGCGGAGTTGTGGCAGGCGGGGCTTGGGTCGAATTCTGCGTCGTGTCCTGAGTTGGTGTCGGGTTTGGATTTTGATTGGTGTCCTGGGCCAGCGCGCCGGGCGCCATCGCCAATCCACTTAGCACTGCCAAGGCAATTCCCGCACACCCCAACCCACGAAATCGATTCATCATTTTCAATACATTATCCCCTGCCGGACGGCTCCGACGCAAAGAGTTGGATACCCAAATTGCCTACGCGGGTTGTACCTCGTTGGATTTACCGGATTTGGCGCGGCTTTGTGGAGCGCGTAGACTCTTCATTCGATATCGGCAGTCACGCAAAATGCCTCATTCGAGCAGAATCCAGAGGAGTTGAATCGCGGCGGAAATCACTCACTGTTTCGAAGGCCCCGAACCGTAAAAATCGTCCGAATTGATCGGCTTGCTGCCCAATCCCAGTTGCAGCACCTGCATCGTCGCGCTGCGGTCGAATACCTTGTCCGGAAAATAGCGCTTCATCAACAGCCGGAATCCGCCAAAAGCGAACCCCGCGACTACCGCAAACATGCACAGCACCCCGGCGCCTTCGATCGATCCGACGATCATCGCTCCGATGCTGGGTTCTTTGAATTGAAAGGTGGGCTCGTCCCAAGTCACTTCCGAAGCGGACGCCACCTGGCTTAGCAACTCATTGGCTTCAGCCTGCGTCTTCGCCCCCGAAACAATCGCCAGCAAAGTGATAGAGCGCTTGGCAAACAGCGGCGAGCCATTCGCATCCGGATTCTTCGGATTCAAATGATAAAGCTGCTGCAGATCGAGCCAACCGCTTCTGCGCCACTTGCGGAGTAGGGAAGTCCGCAATCAGCAAACGCACTTCATGACCGCTCACGTTGTATTTCGCGACTTCCGCTTCCGCGCCGTGCGAAAAACCCAAGCCAGTCGTCCTCCGACACCGGAAAAACTTCATTCAACGTCACCGGCCCCAGCACATACTTGTCCGAGCGCTCGACGAAACCCTTGCTCGGCAGATGCTCAGTCAGAGTCGGCAGCGGGCCCTGCTCCGCGAATTTTGTGGCGTCACGGCAGCCACCAGCTCTCCAAGTTGCGGCCGTACTTCGGCAAATTCGTTTCCGGTCACATCCAGCACCAGATTTCCCGTCTAGTAACAGCGCGCGTTCGCGCAGAAATCACAGAGTGGTCCCCGGAAGCAAAATGCGCCATGTCCGGCGAGCGAAGATACGAATAGAGACCATAGGCGCCGCTCGGATCCTTCATCTTGTACATGTCGAAACGTGCAGCGTGTCCTTCCGCGAGAATAGGTGGCCGCTTCGCCAGACACCAAGCCGTATTCCTGCATTGCTGGTGACCAGGTCATCTTGGTCTGGAGGGTAGTGCCGGTCGGGGTTGGCGCTGGTCCAATCATCAAAGCGAACAGGTAGAATTCCCTGTGCCGAGGCAGGGATCAACGCGATAAAAAGCAACGCCAGAGACACAACTATAAAATGTCGAATGATCTTCACAGTCATTAGATGCCGATAACCTACTTGGGGTTCCCGTCGGAGGCTACGGTCGCCGTCCCGCCGCCCAAACCGGTGCGGTTGTCGGAAACCAGCTTCGATTTATCGTACGACAGGCTGTTCAGACTTTCCAGGTAGGAGGCGATGCCCCGGTAGAGCCCGTCGGCCACGCGCTGTCGCTGGTCGGTCTTGCGCAGCAGCTTTTCGTCGTTCGGGTTGCTGATAAACGAAATCTCGGAGAGCACCGACGGCATATTTGCGCCAATCAGCACCACGAAAGGCGCCTTCTTCACGCCGCGGTTGCGCTCGTTCTGATTCACCAGCTGCAGCCGATGGGTCAGCGAATCCTGAATGTCGTTGGCCAGTTCCTTCGATTCTTCCACTTTTTCGTTGCGCGCGATCTTCTTGATGATGTCCTGCAGGTCGTGCAGCGATTCCTGGGACAGTGCGTTTTCACGCGAAGCCACTTCCATCGACTCCGCCGAGGTCGCAAAGTTCAAATAATAAGTCTCAATCCCGCGCGCGGCCTGATCGTGGCTCGAATTGGCGTGCACGGAGATAAACAAATCCGCCTTGGCGTCGTTCGCAATCTGGGTGCGTTGCTCCAGCGGAATATAGGTGTCGTCCTTGCGCGTGTAAATCACTTCCGCGCCGGGCAGTTTCTCTTCGATTTCTTTGCCCAGCTTCAGCGCCACGTCCAGGCACAAATCCTTTTCCATCAAGCCGTGTGGCCCAATCGTTCCAGTGTCGTGTCCGCCGTGCCCCGCGTCAATCACGATGCGGTTGATCTTCAATCCCAGCGCGCGCGTCAGCGAACGGTTCCCGTCGCGCGTCGGCTTCGATTCCGTCGGCGTAACCAGTTCCGCCGTCTTAGTCGCGTCGCTCTTGCCAGTCGTCTTCGGCGAATTCGCAGCGGATGTCTTGACCGGCGTCTTTGCCGATTCCTTGCTCGCGTTCGCGCCAATCGCCGCCGTCTTACTGGCAGCTGCGGAACTCACCGCAGAATTTTCAGCCACCGCCGCGAGTTTCGCGTCGGCCGGCGCCGTTCCAGAGCCAGTAGCAACCGTTTCGACGGCAGGCGGAACTACCGGAGCCGCCGCAGCAGGCGCCGGCACGCTCTTCGCTGTCTGCGCCGCGCTCGACTTCACTTCAATCACCAGACGGTACGGATTCGAGAGCAAATAAGCATTCGCGTCGCGCGCGCCATCTACATCCAACACCAAGCGCACCACGCCATCTCGGTTCTGCCCAATGCGCACCGATTTCAGCAGGCCCGCCTTCACGTCCAAGGTCTTGTGAGCCAGCGGCGGCGTCAGCTTCGCCTTGTGAATGTCGAAATAAATCCGGTCCGGCGAAGCGATATGCGCGGAATTGAACGAAACCGTGTCTTCCAGCGTCACCACGATGCGCGTCGCATCCGCCGCATTCCAGGTCTTCACGTCCATCACCCGCGGCGTGCCTTTCTCGCTCTCGCGCTGGTCGACAATCTTGCCTTTCAGTTCCGGTAGGCCCGGACTCGGAGCAGAGGCAGCGAGGGCAGCAGCAGAAGCAGCCGACGCAGCTGCGGTTGCGGCCGCGAGCTTTTGCTTGGCCTGCTCGCGCGAATCGGCGATTTCCTTCAAAGCCGCGCGCGCCTCGTCCGACTTGTCAGACTTCGGGAATCGCCGCAGGTAATCCTTCAGCGTAACTTCCGCCGCTTCCGGCTCGCTCAATTCGTCCTTCTGCAATACTCCGATGGAGAAGAGCGCTTCGCCGCGGTAACGGCTGCCGGGATACTGCTTCAACAGGAAATTATAAGTCTCGATGGCGTTCTGAAAATACTTGGCGTCAAACGCGCGCCCCATCTCTTGGTAGAGCTCAGCTTCCGCGATCAGCGCCGGGGTCACTTCCTCCGCCGAAGGCGTAATCAGGTAAACGCGGTGAAACGAAGTGATGACCTGCTTATAGTCCGACAGCTTGCGGTCTTTCTGCGGGGAGCCTTCCAGAATCGTGCGCAAACGCACCGAGCGCTCGAATTGATCGCGCGCATCGTTCTTGCGGTCCGCACGCGCAGGCGCAGCGCCAAACAGCAGCGCGCACATCAACGCGCACACCAGCATTGCTAACGCCGGCGCGAGCCGCGCGACCTTCGCTTTAGTTTTCCTGGAAAATACTGCGTTCATTGGTTCGTGAATGTTGCCCGGCCGTTCGCATCCGTATCTTTTCGCACTGGCTTTCTTGGCGGAGTCCAGGTCGAAAAGCTGTGGCTCGAATCGGACCGATAGTATGCGTCCTGCACCTTTTGTACGTACCGTTGCGTCTCGCGATATCGCGGAACGCCGCCGCTGCGATCTACGGCACCCTCCCCGGCGTTGTAGGCCGCGAGGGTTTTGCCCAAGTCGTTGTCGTAACGATCCAGCAGCGATTTCAGGTACGTGGTCCCGCCTTCCACATTCTGGGCGGGGTCAAAAGGATTGCCGACGCCAAAGCGTTGTGCCGTCCCGGGAATCAACTGCATTAACCCCACGGCGCCCTTGTTGGACACCGCCTGCGGATTCCATCCCGACTCCGTGCTGATCACGGCTTTGACCAGCTCGGGGTCCATGTTATGGCGGGCGGCCGCGTCGCGAACGATGCGGTCGAGTTTGCCATCCGTGGCGCCGAGAGTTTGCCCCGTCGAACTATTCGCCCGCATTTCGGTGAAGCTCGGTGCCGGAAAATCCGGATGCCGCGGGCGAAACGCTCTTCGGGAAACTTATGGTACTCCCATGGCGCGGTTTAGGGGAATCTGCATTTACGAAGACGCGCTTCCCATGCTCGTCAACGGTTGTAGTGATCTGGGCGTGGGCCGCCGAGGAGGCAAAAAGCCAACTGCCCGCGACCAGCACTGCAACTGGGATGCAGTTTTTGTTCATCGGTTTTGCCTGTGCCACTACCTTGCCCGGGGAAGGCAGAAACTCACCGCTTTCGCGAAAAATTTTGCACGTAAACGAAAGAAAGCTTACAGCCGTGGAGGTCTCCTCTCCGGCGTAAGCGGCTGGCGCTGTTGCGATTATAGCGCCCGGTCGAGGATGGGAACTACCTGGTCGAGAGCGTTTTGTAGGGCAGATGTGTCTTTACCGCCAGCCTCGGCTAAGTCGGGGCGACCGCCGCCGGAACCACCCACTAATTTGGCCAATTCCTGGACGATCTTGCCGGCGTGGAGCTTGGGGTTCAGATCCTTGGTAACTGCTGCAATGAGAGCCACTTTGTCGGCTTCGGCCGAGCCCAAAACGACGGCCCCGGAGCCTAATTTCTGGCGCAAAACGTCGACCAACTGGCGCAGGGCTTCGCGGTCGAAGCCGTCGACCTTGGCGACAATCAGGCGAACTCCCTTCACCGTCTTCGCCTGTTCTACCAGGTCGTTGGCAATCGAGCCGGCCGCTTTGCGCTTCGAGGCCTCCAGCTGCTTTTCGAGCTGCTTGATGGTGTCGGCCTGGCGCTCGATGGCCGCCAGAACTTCGTCTTCGGTGACGTTGAGGTGCGAAGCGGCGCTGCGCAGCGTCGAAATTGCTTTTTGATACTCGCTGAGGGCGCGATCGCCGGTGATGGCTTCGATGCGCCGGACTCCGGCGGCTACTGAGCCTTCGCTGAGAATTTTGAAGACGCCGATTTCACCGGTACGGCCGACGTGGGTGCCGCCGCACAGCTCCTTGCTGTAAAAACCGCGGGGAGCGGCCGCGTCCGGCACGGTAACCACGCGGACGTTGTGCTCCGGATATTTGTCGCCGAAGAAAGCGATGGCACCCGAAGCCAGGGCTTCATCGACATTCATGATGTCGGTCTGCATTTGCAGGTCGCGGACGATTTCTTCGTTCACCTGCTGCTCGATTTCCGCCAGTTCGCCGGGATCGACTTGCGCGAAATGCGAAAAATCGAAACGCAAATAGTCGGGCGCGACCAGCGAGCCGGCTTGCTTCACGTGCGTGCCCAGAATATTGCGCAGCGCGGCGTGCATCAGATGCGTCGCGGTGTGGTTGCGCATGTCGCGCATGCGCCGCTGGGGATCGGCGACGGTGGAGAGGTGATCTCCAACGTGCAGATCTTCTTTGGCCACGATGCGATGGGCTACCAACCCGCTGACCGGGTAGTAGGCGCCGCGCACTTCGGCGAGCAGCATGGCGCCGGAATTGTCATAGAACGCGCCGGTATCGGCTTCCTGACCGCCCGATTGCGCATAAATCGAGGTGCGGTCAAGGACGACTTCGGCTTCTTCTCCGGCTTTCAGTTCGTTCACCGAGCCGGATTTGGTGACGATGGATTCAATGCGCGCGTCGCGCGTCTTGGTGCCGAAGTAAAAAGCCGGCTCGGTTTTGAAAGTCTGCGCCAGCTTGGCGTAAACCGGATTCGCGGACTCCTTGTGCGCTCCTTTCCAGGAAGCGCGGGCGCGGGTGCGCTGCTCTTCCATCGCGCGATTAAAACCTGGCTCGTCGACATCTATTCCAACATCCCGTGCGGCGTCGATGATGAAGTCAAAGGGTAGACCGAACGTGTCATACAACTTGAACGCTTTGGTCCCGTCGTACCTTGGGTTGAGGTTAGGTTTAAGGTCGCCCCATTCGACACCACTTCCGAAAACCGCTTCCAAGTCCGCTTTGGCTTCTTCGGGATGCTCCGCAAGTCGGCGTTCGGCCCTCAAAGGCGCCAAATCCTCATCCAGCCGTGCCAGACCAATTTTAACCGTCTGATAAAAGCGGCTCTCTTCTTCGTACACGATCTTTTCTATTCGTTCCGGGGAGTCAAGAAGGTCCGGATACTGCGGG
>CAVQDR010000005.1:0-384499 GCA_963711325.1 uncultured Acidobacteriota bacterium
TGCATAGCGACCACCACGTTTTATGGCGTAACCGAGGCTGGCTTCCGAATTCTCACTCCGTCGTGGATCTCCCTTCTTCTCGGCGTGATCGGCTCGAATGCCGTGGCGCACGGCCTGCTCGGAGCCCAAGCTCCCCGGTGCCCGTTTTGAGCGGTCGGAATGCCAGACTTGCAGGAAAAGTCGTATCTGCAACAGGGCGCCGAAAAAACCCGTTTGATGTGAGCCGCGCCAACAGGATGGAACTGATACCTTTCCAGCCTGACGGCACTTCCACCCGATCGCTCAGGGGGAAGGACTCCGTCGCAGCGCCGTTCGTGGCGCCGGGATGGCATCGCCGGTCAGGCCAGTAACTTCGTCGTGCAGATCGGGTCGGTAGCGCTCCTCTCCCGCCTGCTTACTCCCGCCGATTTTGGCATCGTGACCATGGTCACCACCTTCGGTCTATTGTTTCGCAGCTTCGGGCTCAATGGATTCACGGAATTGATCATGCAGCGAGAGGAACTGAACCGGTCCCTGGCCAGCAATCTTTTTTGGGTAAATCTGGGGATCGGAACCCTTCTGACTCTAGTATTCGCCGCCTCGGGTCCTTTACTGGCTCATTTCTATCACAATCCATCAGTTGCCTCAGTAACCGCCTGCATGTCGCTGATGATAGTGTTTGGCAGCCTCGGGTGGATTCACCTGGCTCTGCTGCAGCGCGCCATGCATTCAGAACGACGGCAATCATCAATTTCGTTGGGCAGTTGATCTACGTACTTGTCTCGGTCGGCTTGGCCGTGGCGGGCTGGCATTACTGGGCGTTGGTCTGGGGTATCGTGGCCCAGTCTATAGTCGTGGCGGCTGGCGCTTGGCTGGTGCCGATGGGTACCTGGTAGGCCGGGAAGAGTACTTGGCACCGGCTCGGGGCTGAAATTTGCAATGAGCGTCTATTCCCATTTTGCTTTCAGCTACTCGACACGCAACACCGACAATCTTCTCGTTGGCTGGCGATACGGCGCTCAGTCCTTGGGATTTTATAAAAAAGCATACGACTTGTTTGTGTTGCCTGAAAATCAATGCTTCGCTCCACTATCAGCTGTTGTTGTCAGCACCCTGAGCCGCGTCAACGGGGATCGCGAACAATTCCAACGCTACTTTCTGCGCGCGGTCGCAGTCTTGGCGCTGGTGGGGATGGGTATCGGAGCGGATTTTGCTCTGGTGGGCAGAGATCTCATCCGTTTTCTTTTGGGCCCGGGCTGGGACGAGGCCGGCCGGATCTTCGCCTTATTCGGTCCGGGAATCGGCGTCATGTTGCTGTATAACACCCACGGGTGGGTTCATCTCTCGATCGGCCGGCCGGAGCGATGGTTTCGCTGGGGCTTATGGAGTTCGTATGCACCGCGAGCCTGTTCTTGGTGGCGTCTGCATTGGGGTCCTTCCGGAGTCGCCTTGGCCTGGACAGTTTCCTATTTCATTCTGATGTTTCCCGGCTTCTGGTACGCCGGGAAGCCCATCGGCCTGGGTATCGGGCCGATATTCGCCGCCATCTGGAAATTTTTTGCGGCGTCAGTTGTAGCTGGCTTCGGGACCGCATGTGCTCATTCGGGAATTTCCCAGCTTCGCTACCGGGGCGGGTGCTTCGGACGCGTTGCTAAGAATGATTGCTGATTCTTGCTGTTTTTCGCATTATATTTCGGTTCAATAATTGCCTTGTATCGAGGACTTGGACCGCTCAGTGAAACAGTTCGCCTCCTTCGTGACCTACTGCCCCTGCCAACTGCCGGGACAAAATTAACCGCGGCAGTCGAGACGTAGAATAAGGTTACATTCTTGGGTACCCGGAAGAAGTGAGTCGCGATGTTTACGAAGTGAGTCGAAAAATTCGCGGCTGGAAAAATGCTGGTTCCAGCAAACCGTAAGGAACGAAGGCGGGATCGAACTTGTCAAAGAATTTGAAATCTACACGTGGACCATACGACGGTTTGCGGCGCCGGCTGCAATCGTCGTTCGTTCGGCGCATGTACTGGGCTCTTGCCAAAAAGGAAACACTGGCCTACACCCGGCAGGAGGAGAAATTCTATCGCGGTCTTCTCGTGGATCTACGGCGCGATGATCTGATATTCGACATTGGGGCTAATCAGGGAGACAAGACCGATATTTTTTTGAGACTTGGGGCGCGCGTCCTGTCGGTAGAGCCGGACCCCACTTGCCGGTCGATACTGCAGGACAAGTTCCTGCGATACAGGCTTCGCCCCAAACCGGTCACCCTCGTCGGCAAAGCGGTCAGCGACAAAATCGGGACCGAACAGATGTGGATTGACGGCCCTGGGTCAGCAGTAAATACCATCAGCCGCAAGTGGGCCGACGAGCTAAAAGAGCACAAGCAAGAATTCAAGCACGGAAATTACGGGTTGGATTTTTCAAAAGCCGAGCAGGTCGAGACCACTACGGTAGAGGAGTTGATGAGACTCTACGGCGTCCCTTACTTCATCAAGATTGACGTCGAAGGCCATGAGTTAAGCGTGTTAAGCGGATTGCAGCGTCCTGTTCCGTTTCTATCCTTTGAGGTAAATTTGCGTGCTTTCAGGCAGGAAGGCATAGAGTGCGTCCAAAGTCTGCGGCGATTGACCGAAGACGGTCGTTTTAACTACTCAGCTGATTGCACGGCCGGCCTGGCACTGAAGGATTGGCTTGGACCCGACGAGTTTTGTTCGGTGATTGGCTCCTGTACCGATGAAAGCATCGAAGTTTTTTGGAGAAGCAACTGCGCCTTCGCTCGTCCTCCCGTACAGTCCTGAAAAATGGAATCCATGGAACTTAATCGTGAATAGATTGCGAATTTTGGTGTTGGCGCCCGACGCTGATCCAAAGCGCGTCAGCATTCCGTTTGTTACCTACTGCCACGCGGCCGCGCTTGCCAAGCTCCATGACGTGAGTCTGGTGATCGGATCCCCCGTCGAAGAAAACGTGCGTAACGATGGTGTCCCGTTTCATTCTATCGAAGTAGTTAAGATGCCGTTGCTCGAGCGCCTCTACGAATGGTTCTTGCGCAGAATCTTCAAGTACAACTACGACACCCAGGTGCTGACCGCTTTCGCTTATCCCTTTTCTCTTGCCTTTGAATGGTCCGCCTGGAGGCAATTGAAAAAACGCATCTTTGCCGGGGAGTGGGATGTGGTCCTTCGCGTCCTGCCAATGTCGCCGAGTCTAGCCAGCGCATTCCCTTTCTTCCTGCGCAAGGGGCCTATCCCATTTGCACTGGGGCCGCTCAATGGCGGTTTGCCCTGGCCTCCGGGATTTGGCCAAGTCGAAAACCAAAAGGAATGGATCTCCGACCTACGAAAAATGTATCGCTATCTGCCCTTTGCTCGTTCAACCTACCGCGATGCGACGGCGATCATAGCGGCGTCGTCTCAGGTTTGTTCCGAATTCGCTGCCTATCGTGAAAAGGTCTTTTTCGTCCCGGAACCTGGCATGGCTGAATCCCAATGCCAGCCGGATACGCGCACGCCTCAACTCGGCGCCAAACTTGATCTGATTTTCGTCGGCGGCTTGGTTCCCCGAAAAGCCTGTGATCTTGCCATGCGCGCCGTCGCTCCCCTTGTGCGAAACAAGTTGGCATCGTTTACCGTAGTTGGGGACGGTCCGGAGCGAAATAACCTCGAACAGCTTGCGGCATCCCTGGGAATCGGAGAGGAAGTTTCCTTCTGCGGCTGGATCACCCATGCGGAAGTTCTCAAACGCTTGCGAGCAGCCGACGTGCTGGTGTTTCCGTCACTTCGCGACAACGGTGCCGGCATCGTTTTCGAAGCGCTCGCTAGTGGCGCGGTGCCCGTGGTCGCCGATTTCGGCGGCCCCGGAGATATCGTCAACTCCGAAGTCGGCTACAAGGTTCCTCTCACCAACGAGAACGACATCGCGGCGCAGATCGAGAAGGTCCTCATCGAACTGGATCAAAATCGAGATCATCTCCAGCAGTTGCGACGGCAAGGAATGGCTTACGTGCGCGAGTGCCTTACCTGGGATGCCAAGGCCCGAGCCACAACTCGAATTCTCCAGTGGGCCGCCGGGCGTTGTCCAAAGCCAGACATGCCGCCCCCCAAGAAGCTCATCTCGTGAAGTACGAGCTTGCTCCTTCAGAACCGGAGTTATGGATTACTGAACCGTTGTGGTCACGTTCGATGGAGGAGGAACCGTGCCGCTAGTTCCACTGCCAGTTACGAGAGGGTGCGGGTAGGTGTACGGCGTGTATATACCGGTCCACACGTTCGGGGCCGTGCAGACGTAGAGTTCGCCTTGTCCACCATTGTCGTCTATTGCGAAATAAGCGACGCCATAGGAACCAGTCGGACTTGTGTAGTACGTGCCCCCAGGTCCCGCTTTGCAAGTTAAAGGTCGTGCGGCGAGCAGGCCGGTGCCTGTTCCGGTCGTACCGTTGAAACTGGCGTTGTCGCCGAAGATATCAACGTTCAGGGTGGTGCTGCTGTCACGAATAGAGATTTCCACCGCACCGCCAATCGAATTGTCGAACAGATAAACCGGCTCAAGATACTGGTGGGGCCACGCAATAGAGCCCGTGGCGGAATTCAACCGCTTCGGCAGGTTCGCGCCGTTCAACGCCTGCGTCGTCTGACCTCGGCCAATTCCGTCAAGGCAAGGATAACCACTGGAGGTATTAAAGTTTCCGTCCCAAGCCGCGCCAACGCCGTTGCTATTGACCGCTGTGCCGCAGTAGCCCCAGCCGTTCGGAGTATTCGTCTCAGTTTGCGCGTTCGTCTGGCGGTCAGAACCTCCTGCCCAAAAACGATAGGCCGTTCCGGGTTGCATCGTGTTTCCCCAAATCAGGCCGGGGCCGCCTTTGCTTCCCGTCATCGCGTCAAGTTCGGCGGTCCCCGCCTTGATGTAGTTATGATAAAACTCGAAGGCGCGGCATCCCCGAATCGAACCACCGTTCGTCTTTGTTGCGTGGGTCTGCTCCGCAACAGTCATTCCGTAGAAGGCGTTGTACCTCATGACGAACAGTCCGGCGGCATCACAATCGTTCCCGTAACCGCCGTTAAACTGGTTGTTCTCGATATAGATGAATTGGTTCGTGCCCCACGGCGAAGCCATCTGAAACGTGCCGTCCCCATTTCCCAGGGAGTCATTGAAGGCATCATTTGTGGTTACGGCTTGAATCCCGTTCCAGTCCGTATTGTTGTTCGGTCCCATATCAAGTACGTTGTGATCGACAACTCCGAGCTCTGGCCCATAGAACCGAACCCATCCTCCTACCACCGATGAAGAGTAGCCAGAGATGTTGAAGTGATCGTGGTCGATTCGAACGTTTTGAGAGTTGCCATACACCGCAAGCGCGCCATATTTAGGGAGGGTCGCGGTGCCGCCTTGCAGAGTCAGACCAGTGATTCGCAAGGCCGAACCGGCGCTTCCAGTAACGATATACATTAAGGCTGTGTTGCTGTTGGAATTGTCCTCGATGACCGTGCCGTCGGACGCCGTGCAGGCATATGTGGAAGTGCCCGCGGTTCCGCTGCAGCTGACCGTCGTGGTCCCCTGAATCGTTAGATTGCTGACCGAAGCCGGGATCGTATACTGGAATCCAGAATTCCATCCAATAGTCCCACCGGGAATATTCACCACCACCGTCGCGTTCTTGTTCGCTGACGAAGGCAGCGCCGCCAGAATATCGGATGCTGAGGCGGTCGCCGCCGTGCACGTCGCCGTAGTGCAAGACTGAGCAGCGGCACCGAGGCGCGCTGAACGCAATTCCTAGCGTAATCAAAATCAAAAGAGCGAATGTTTTCATGGGTTGTAAACCGCGGGCGAGAATTTGAGCTGGTCGGTGCTCCAGAATCCTGTGTTGGCTCAGGTTAGTCACCGACGCCCCTTCGAAATGGATTGGCCGAATCGCTACCTCGACAAACCAATACTGCGCCCAGCCATCCAGGGAATCCACTGTACTTGGGAACAGTATTAGAACAGCTGCTAATCCGACACAATCCGGCGCGCCAGTTTCCCTGCATCCCGTGTACACCATTAGAGTTACCTAACCTGTTGCAGCAGCCCTGTTTAGCGCGTCCCAGCATCGTCGCAGCAATGCCGCACCAAGAACCAGTTTCACACCTGGCACGCCGGCTCCGTTCCTTTCCAGAGCCGCCTTCAACCAGATGCTAATATCGTCCTAATTCGATGGTCACCACCGCAAATATGACCGAGCTACCCACAGCACCAGCCTCCGCGAAAAACGCGGAATTGGACGTCGCCGTCCTCACCGGCTGCAAAGACCGTCCTTACGCCTTTGGCTTGGTCATGACCCTGATTTCGAAAGGCGCTCACGTCGACATGATCGGCAGCAACGAAGAGGATAGCCCCGAGCTGCACGTCACTCCGAATCTGCGTTTTCTGAATCTCCGTGGCAGCCAGAACGAACGCGACAAGTTCTCGACCAAGCTATACAAATTGGCGATTTACTACGCCCGCCTCGCCCGCTACTCCTTGACTTCCAAGGCCGCAATCTTCCACATCCTCTGGAACAACAAAATCGAGCTGTTCGATCGCACGCTACTGATGCTGTATTACAAGATTCTGGGCAAGAAGATCGCCCTCACCGTCCACAACGTGAATCAGGCCAAGCGCGACCGCCAGGATTCCGCGCTAAATCGCCTCACCCTCAAAATCCAGTACAGCCTTTCTGATCATCTTTTCGTCCATACGAAAAAAATGAAAGACGAACTGCTTCAAGATTTTGCAGTGCCGGAAAAAGCGGTGACCGTCATTCGCCATCCCATCAATAGCGCGTTTCCCTGAAACTAACCTCACCTGTGCGAACGCCAAACGTCAACTTGGCGTCAAAGAGAACGAAAAGACCATCCTCTTCTTAGGACGAATCAAGGCGTACAAGGGAATCGAAGACCTGCTCGCCGCATTTCAGCAACTCGTAAAACGCGATTCGACGTATCGCCTGATCATCGCCGGTGAACCCCACAAGGGCAGCGAAGCCTATCTGGATCAGATCCGAAGCATCGTCGCTCGCGACTTTCCCCAAGGTGACGTCATCTTAAAGTTTCAGTTTATTCCCGACGACCAGATGGAACTGTATCTAAAAGCGGCCGACGTCCTCGTGCTGCCCTACAAAGACATCTTCCAAAGCGGCATCCTTTTCCTGTCCTACAGTTTTGGTTTGCCCGTTGTGGCAACCGACGTTGGCTCATTCAGGGAAGACATCGTCGAAGGCGAAACTGGTTTCATCTGCAAACCGGCCGACACAGCCGACTTGGCGAAGACGCTCGAAACTTATTTCTTGAGCGATCTGTACCGAGATTTGGGCACGCGTCGTCAGCAGATTAAGGATTACGCGAACAGGGTCCATTCCTGGGAGGCAGCTACGGCACTAACCACGGCCGCCTATTCCGAAATGTTAGGTAGACATTCACTATGAACCTTTTGGTTTCCGTTCTCGTCGTCGCGCTCACCTCAAGAGCTGCAATGGCTGATACTGGATTCACGGATCGATTTTCTCGGGAGACTTCATGATCGTTACGCGCACTCCACTTCGCATTTCATTTTTCGGCGGCGGCACCGACTACCCGGTCTGGTACCGCGAACACGGCGGGTCCGTCCTGTCGACCACCATCGACAAATCCTGCTACATCACCACTCGCTGGTTGCCGCCCTTTTTCGAATACCACAGCCGCATTTCCTATTCGAAGGTTGAAAACGTCGCCAGCAATGGCCAGATCGAACATCCGTCTGTTCGCGCATGCCTCGAATACATGTCAATCACTGACGGGGTTGAGATCCATCACGTTGCCGACCTACCCGCTCGAACGGGCTTGGGCACCAGTTCTGCTTTTACCGTGGGCCTGCTGCAAGGCCTCTATGCTCTCAAGAATCAAATGAGAGACAAGCAAACGCTAACCAACGAAGCGATACACGTCGAACGCGATCTGCTTCAAGAAGCGGTCGGTGCGCAGGATCAAGCCAGCTGCGCGCATGGTGGATTCAATCGCATTAACTTTCACAAAAACGACGCGATCGAAGTGAACCGTATCCTCGCCCCGCCCAGCAGATTGTTGGACCTCGAGCAGCATCTGGCGCTTTACTTCACCGGATTTGCACGCACGGCTTCCGAGATTGCCAAGGCGCAGTTGAAAGCGACGCCGAATCGCCAGAAAGAGCTGCGGGAGATGCTACAGATGGTCGACGAGGCCGAAGGCATCGTCACCAACTCCAATCGCTCGTTGGACGAATTCGGCAAATTGTTGCACCAGGGTTGGCAGATAAAAAGATCGCTGACCGAGCGGATCTCCAATTCGAGTATTGATGAAATCTATGATGCCGGCCTCAGCGCCGGCGCGCTGGGTGGAAAGCTTCTGGGCGCCGGTGGCGGCGGCTTCATGCTTTTTTATGTGCCGCCCGAGCGCAAGCAAGCAGTAAGGGAGCGCCTGAAGAATCTTCTGTGCATTCCTTTCGCCTTCTCCAGCAGAGGCAGCGACGTCGCTGTCTACGAACCGGAAATGGCGTATGACAAATCACTGGCCAATGACCGGAGCGAGATTTATGCCCAGCGTGACTGACGCCATCGTACTGTGCGGTGGAGCCGGGACTCGCCTCAGAAGCGTAACCGGAGATGCTCCGAAGTCCCTGGCGACGATCGGCGACCGGCCATTTCTCGACCTGCTGATCAACCAATTGCGGCGCCACCGATTCCAGCGTGTCATTCTCGCCGTTGGGTACCAGAGAGATCTTATTCGATCGCACTTTGATAGCTACAAGCCCGGCGTGTCGCTCGAATATTCAATTGAGTCGACACCCCTGGGCACCGGCGGTGCGTTGCGCAACGCTATGGATTTCGTCAAGTCCGCCCAGGTTTTGATAATGAATGGAGATAGCTACACCGACGCCGACCTCTCGAATTTTGTGGCTGGCCACCGTGAATCGCATGCCGACCTCTCAGTGGTCGTTGTCCCCACCGATGGTCGCGTGGACTGCGGGCTCGTATCCGTGGATCCAGCTGGACGAGTGCTGGGATTTAAGGAAAAGCAGTCCGCAACCGGGACGCAATACGTGAACGCGGGAATCTACATGGTGGACAAGCGGATTCTGTACCAGATGCCTCCGAACCAGCGGGTCTCGCTTGAAGAAGAAATATTCCCTCGACTAATCGCCGAAGGAAAAAATATCCGGACGTTCCATCATTTGGGCCGCTGTGTCGACATCGGAACTCCCGAACGCTATCTCGCTGCACAAGAAATTTTGGCAAATGTCGAACCGGATGCGTTCCTGTCTTCTCCTAAAGGCCCGCGCGCGTGAAGGTCTTGATCACCGGGGCCGCCGGTTTCATCGGTGGATTCCTCGCCAGGCACTGCATAAATGCTGATTCGCGAGTGCTGGGAATCGACATTGCCGAACCACCCGATCGCCAGACCGTTGGTGAATTCGAACTGTGCGATGTCCGCGATTCCGCGTGCCTTTCCGGTTTGATCTCGAAGTTTCGCCCCGACCGCATTTTTCATTTGGCCGCACAGAGTCACCCAGTCGTCTCTTTGAAGCAGCCGCGGGAAACCATCGACACAAATGTGACTGGAACCGTCAGTCTGTTTGAGTCGCTTCGCAATTCGGGAATCATGCCGGTTGTAGTCGTGGCTTGCTCCAGCGCGGAATACGGCTTCGTCGCTGAACGTGATTCGCCGGTACGCGAAGATCACCCGCTGAATCCGCTGCACCCGTATGGAGTCAGCAAAGTCGCTCAAGATCTGCTGGCCGCCCAGTATTTTGCGAATTACGCGATCCCCACGATAAGGATCCGGATTTTCAAGACCACTGGACCTGGGAAACTGGATGAAGTTTGCTCTGATCTCGCCAGGCGGGCCGTCGAAATCGAGATGGGGATTCGCTCTCCGTCGCTTCCTGTTGGCAATCTTGCAAGCCGCCGTTCGATTGTAGATGTGCGTGACCTCGTGCCGGCCCTATGGCTTTCGGCCGAGCGCTGCGTGATGGGCGAGGTTTACAACCTCGGTGGCGATCAGGTCTGCTCGGTGCAGGAAGTACTGGAAGCAATTCGAAGTCAGGTAACCGTTCCTTTCAAAGTCGAGCAACAGCCGGAGTTGATGCGCTCCTGTGATGAGCCGATCACCGTCGGAGACAATACAAAATTTCGCAGCCGTTGCCCTTGGGCGCCTTCCATCACTCTGGCCGCAACACTGCAAGATATGCTGGAGTGGTGGAGAAGCCAGCTTACCGAATCATTTCAGCGCGTGTCGGCGCACAACGCTTGATCCGGCACAAGTTTAAATACAAATTATAAATTTTGCAGTCGCACCAATCGAGGAATTCGAATGAACAGCGTGGCGCAACCTGTAGCTCCTCCTCAGGGATCGGTTCAAAAGAAGCCGCTTCCGACGGAAGACGTAAAAAATTCTGTCCTGCGATACATCGCCTGGCTGGATGGTTATGGAGAAGTTTCCTACGACTTCCAAAGCTATTATTCGAGCGACCTGGCGCGGGCCGCGAAAGCGCTGTATTACAAAAGCCCCATCTTGGGAACCATTGCAGTCTCTCCGATGGTGTTCTCCGAAGCGCTCGTTCCATCGGCCAAGCGCCTGTTCTGGAAGCCGCAACGCTTCCCCATTGCCGACGCGCATTACGCCATGGGTTTCGGTTTGCTCGCAAAGTTTTCTGAACCCGAGAAATATCACGCGCGGGCTGTGCACTTTCTCGATGTTCTTCTCGAAACGCGATGTCCCGGATATGAAAACTCCTGCTGGGGTTACCCGTTCAACTGGGAAACGGTCCGTGGCACCATCAAAGCTGGAACGCCGCTTATAACCACGGTGCCGTACGTGTACGAAGCCTTTCGCCAGGTTTATGAAGTCGACCAGAATCCCAAATGGCGCCAGATCATGCAGTCGACCGCCCAACACGCGCTACTCGACTACCAAGATTTCAAGACTTCCGACCATGCCTCGGGATGCACGTACACGCCATTCCCCGAACACTCGGTTGGCGTCGTGAATGCCAATGCGTATCGTGCATTCCTCCTGACGTGTGCCGCCGTCGATTTCTCGGAAGATAAATACGCGAAGGTCGCGGAGAGAAATCTAAATTTTGTACTTGAGGCCCAAAACCCGGACGGTTCCTGGTTCTACGCCACCGACGGAAAAAGAGACTTTGTCGATCACTTTCATACCTGTTTCGTCATGAAAGCGCTCGCCAAGATCGAAGCTCTTACCGGGCACCCGGGCTGTACCGCGGCCCTCGAACGGGGAGTCGCTTATTACACCAAGAACCTCTTTGACCCCGACGGTATACCGAAACCGTTTTCTCGGGCCCCTCGCCTGACTGTATATAAACGAGAATTGTACGACTATGCGGAATGCATCAATCTAGCCGTGTTGCTGCGGGGACGCTTTCCCAAACTGGATGAAAACTTGTCGGTCGTCGTAAATCAAATCCTCACCCGCTGGCAAAAACCGGATGGCTCCTTCCGCAGCCGCCAACTTCATTTCGGCTGGGATAACACTCCCATGCATCGCTGGGCTTCCGCACAGCTCTTCAGAAGCCTTTGCCTTCTGCTGTATCGGACCTCTCCTGGAGCCTCGCCCACGGTCTAGCAGCGATCCTAATCGCCGTCCTTCCACCAACAACTGGATTTCCTTGCGGCTATGCGACGGAGCCAGGTGGTCCTCAAGCAACTCGGCGGATGTTCGGTCTGGTTTCACCGCGAAAAGCGTAAGAAAATAGAGCAGTTATTGCTAAATACCCGATACCCACCCGAGTGAGTTTGAATGAAAACCGAAGCCGAAAAGACTGTGGAATCGAAAGTCAGCTCAGAGGCTCTGCGCACTCTCCTGCGCGACCGCATTGCGCGTAGCATTGCGCTCAAGCAGGTGTTGCTCGCTGATGAGTACTTCCACGGCTTGATCATGCAAGTCGCCATGCAAATCGTCGAATCGCTCGATCGCGGTGGCAAAGTATTCTTTTGCGGAAATGGCGGAAGCGCCGCGGACTCGCAGCACCTGGCTGCCGAATTCACCGGCCGCTTCCTCAAAGAACGAAGGGCCTTGCCCGCCATAGCGCTGAGCGTAAATACATCTTCTTTGACCGCAATCGGAAACGACTACGGTTTTGACCTCGTCTTTGCTCGTCAGCTCGAGGCCTTGGGCAAGGAGGGAGACGTTGTCGTAGGCTTATCCACCAGCGGAAACTCCCCGAATGTAATGCGCGCGCTCGAGGCCGCGAATTCGAAATCCATTTTCTCCGTCGCGCTCACCGGAAAATCCGGAGGAAATTTGAAAAACATCGCGGACTGCACCATCTGTATTCCTTCGGACGAGACACCCAGAATCCAGGAATGCCATATTCTTACCGGCCATTTGATTTGTGAAATTGTCGAAGAAGCCATGTTTGGTATTCCAGGCTCTAAGTGAGGAGCAGGATTCCCAATTAGTTTGGGATTTCAATCGGTAATGCTGGAAATCGTTTTTTCGGAAAAAAAGCTGGATGTTCGCGGCCCCGCCATCTTCCTTGACCGAGATGGGGTAATAAATTGCCGAAGACCTGGGGACTACGTACTCGATTGGTCCCAATTTCAGTTCGTTTCGGGAATTCGGCTGGCATTGAAACAGCTCTCTACCTTGTCGCTGCCCATGATCGTCATTTCTAACCAAGCCGCGGTTGGCAAGGGCCTGCTTAGCCCTGCCGGGCTTCAAGAGATTACGGCGCGGATGCAGCAAGCATTGCTCGCTGATGGCGTCTCACTTGCCTCGGTTATTTATTGCACCCATCGTACTGACGAAAAGTGCAATTGCAGAAAACCCAAGCCGGCCATGTTACTCCATGCCGCGAATGAGTTTAATATCGACCTAAGCCAGTCGATCTTCATCGGCGATTCGGCCACAGACGTCGAAGCGGCTCAGGCCGCAGGCTGTAAACCGGTTTTATTCGTGTCGCCTGATTCTCAGGGCGTTGGAAATTCACTGTCTGCGAACTACGTTCCCGTAGCTCGGGCAGCTGAGGAACTTTTTTCTGTTTCGTCGAAGTGTCTGCGAGGCGGCGTCGACTCGCCTTAGGTTCATTCCTCGACGTTACGGCAGACTTGCCTCAAGCGTCATCGAATACAGTCGCACTTCAAGAGTAGTTGCCGCCGGTGGACCGGCAAGGAGTTTGCGTTGAAAATTAGCATCTTCGGAATGGGTTACGTGGGAACCGTGTCGGCGGCATGCCTGGCGCAGGATGGGCACGAAGTTATCGGCGTCGATCCCGTCCGTACCAAGGTCGATCTGATAAATTCCGGCCAATCCCCGATCATCGAAGTGGACATCGCGGAAATTATTGCTGCGACTGTCAAATCCGGGCGCTTACGTGCCACTGACAATCAGGACGAAGCCATCCTACAAACCGAACTTTCCTTCGTCTGCGTCGGGACCCCTAGTCAGTCCAATGGCAATTTGGATTTAACCCACATCCGCCGCGTTTGCGAATTGATCGGCACAGCGCTCAAAAATAAATCCGCCCGTCATACGGTGGTCATCCGCAGCACGATTTTGCCCGGCACCATGAAGCAGATCGTCATTCCTACTCTGGAGGAATACTCCGGCAAGAAAGCCGGCGTGGGTTTTGGCGTGTGTAACAATCCTGAGTTTTTGCGCGAAGGTTCGGCGGTGAAGGACTTTAATGCTCCTCCAAAAACCGTGATCGGTGAAGTCGACCGTGAAAGCGGCGATACCCTGGCGGCCCTGTACGCCAAACTGGATGCGCCGTTTATTCGAACCGACGTCGAAACGGCTGAGATGGTTAAATACGTCGACAACAGTTGGCACGCCTTGAAAATCGGATTCGCCAACGAAATCGGCAATCTCTGCAAATCTTTCGCGATCGATTCGCACCAGGTCATGAAGATTTTCTGCGAAGATAAAAAACTGAATATTTCTCCCGCATACTTGATGCCCGGATTCGCCTTCGGCGGCTCGTGCCTGCCTAAAGATTTGCGCGCGCTGGCCTATAAAGCCAAAATGCACGATTTGAGCCTGCCGATCATGAATGCCATACTGCCCAGCAACGAACTGCAAGTGGCCAATGGATTGCGACTAATCACCGAAAAGGGGCAGCGCAAGATTGGCATTCTAGGTTTCAGTTTCAAAGCGGGAACAGACGATTTACGCGAAAGCCCGATGATTGAGGTCATCGAGCATCTGATCGGCAAAGGTTACGATCTGCGCATTTTCGATCGCAACGTAAAAATGGCCAGCCTCGTCGGCGCCAACCGCGACTTCATCCTGAATCGTATTCCGCACATCTCACGCCTCATGGTGAATGGAATCGATGCAGTGTTGAATCATGCACAAACCGTGGTGATCGGTAACAAGGATCCCGAATTTGCGGGCATTATTGAACGTCTGCAGCCCGGTCAGCAGCTGGTGGATTTTGTCCGCATCACCAACAGCCGGAGCGATAAAACCAGGTACGAAGGCATCTGCTGGTAATAAAAATAGCAGCTGCAAGCGCTGGCTAAGCTTCTAATCTCCGGACAACGAACCTCCGCCGCAGTAATTACAATAACCGCGGTTCGCCGGACGCCACACATTGCTCCAACCAGAGATTTTTGTTTCGTGAAAAAAAAGATCCTAATCATCGTTGAAAATATTCCAGTCCCTTTCGACACCCGTGTGTGGAAGGAAGCTACTTCCTTGCAAACCAACGGCTACGAAGTGACCGTGCTTTGCCCTCGGGCCAAGGGCTGCTCGGCGCCCTACGAATTCCTCGAAGGCGTTCACATCTACCGGCATCCGACGGCTAAAGAAGGAAACAGTCCGTTCGGATATCTTTTCGAGTACGGCTACGCCCTCTTCTGGGAATTTTTCTACACCCTCTGGATCTTCCTCCGCCGCGGCTTTCATGTACTCCAGGGCTGCAACCCTCCAGACGACATTTTCCTGGTAGCGGTGCCCTTCAAACTCTTTGGAGTGAAATACATCTTCGACCACCATGACGCCAGCCCCGAGTTATACCTTTCAAAATACGAAAAAAAGGGCGCCTTCTATCACATTCAGGTTTGGCTTGAAAAGATGACTTACCGCTTCAGCGACGTGGTAATGGCCACAAACAGCAGTTACAAAAATCTTGCGGTCAGCCGGGGTGGCTTGGCCCCGGAAGACGTTTTCGTCGTGCGCAATGGCCCGGATCTGGAAACATTTAAGGCCGTCCCTCCAAATCCGGCCCTGAAGTACGGTCGACCGTTCTTGGTCGGCTACGTCGGCACCATGAGCATCCAGGAAGGCCTGGACATTCTCCTCGACGTCGCTCTGCATATCAAAAATATGGGCCGCACCGATATTCACTTCACCTGCATTGGCGGAGGCCCAGGCTTGCCCGCACTGCGCCAGATGCTCGCCGATAAAAATCTTCAGGACACGGTGAACTTTACCGGCCGTGTTTCCGACGCAGACTTGCTCGAAATCCTATCGACCGCCGACGTCTGTGTGAATCCCGACAAACCCTGCGAGATGAACGATATTTCCACCATGATCAAAATCATGGAATACATGGCGCTCGGAAAACCCATCGTTCAGTTCGACCTGAAAGAGGGACGATTCAGCGCGCAAGGTGCCTCGCTTTACAGCGACACCAATAATCAAGTTCCTGACTTCGCGAAGAATATTCTCTGGCTCATCGACAACCCCGATGCGCGAAAAACAATGGGTCAATTCGGTCGCAACCGGGTGGAAAACGAGCTGGCTTGGGACTATTCGGTCAAAAACTTGCTTGCGGCGTACGAGCGAGCGTTCAGCAAGCGATCCTAGCGTCGGCTTTGCAGTTCATAATTAGCGCCGAGGACTTACATCCAAAAGATCTTGTAACCTATTTTCGCCGCAGTACGTACCATACGCACCAGATCATGTCCGGCAATCCATCCAGTCCGTTCGCGGCGAACTAATGCTATGGTCGAACTCGACAAGCAACTGACATTGCTACTTTTCGGCTGGAGTTTCGCTTTTCATTCGAATGAACGCAACCACAGTTCATACTCTAGATCCTTTATCCGATCCCCGTTGGGAGGCGCTGGCTGCTCGCCATCCCAGGGCGTCCATATTCCATCAGCGAGCTTGGCTAAAGGCTTTGCAGCGCACCTATGGATATAAACCGATAGTTTTTACGACATCTTCCAACTCTTCTGAGTTGGAAAATGGTCTGCTTTTCTGTCAAGTTAGTAGTTGGCTTACCGGACGCCGGCTCGTCTCTCTGCCCTTTTCTGATCATTGCGAACCGCTTTGTGATTCGACCGAAGAGATGAAAACCCTGCTGCAGCACTCACAGATGGCCGTGGATTCTCGCGAATGCCAATATCTGGAAATCCGCCCGACCGACGAACTCTTCGGCGAGGCCAGCGAGGAAATCGGCTTGCACCCGATCGGTCATTACTTCCATCACGTCATCAATTTGGCGCCGTCCATCGATGAATTATTTCATAGGATTCGATAAAGATTCAGTGCAACGCCGCGTCAAACGCGCCGATCAAGCCGGCCTGGTCGAAAAATGTGGCAATTCGCGGGAGCTGCTCAAGGAATTCTACGGTCTTTTCGTGTTGACCCGGGGACGGCATCATCTTCCTCCGCCTCCGTATGCCTGGTTCCAAAACCTCCTTGAGGCCCAAGGCAGCGCTTTGGAAATTCGGGTAGCGTACAAGGACTCAGTTCCGATCGCCGCGATTCTCTTGATGCGGTTCCGGGAGATCAGTTACTTCAAGTATGGTTGCTCGGACACTGCCTTCAAGAAATTTGGGGCTACGCCGTGGCTGCTTTGGAAGGCGATCGCCGCCGCGAAAACTTCCGGCGCGTTGGAGTTTGATTTGGGCCGCACCGATAACGATAATGCGGGCCTCCTCGCTTTCAAAAACAAATGGGTGCCCGATTATCGGCGTCTGTTGTACTGGCGATTCCCGGCTTCGGCCGCATCCGGCACGAACGAAAGCTGGAAGCTGAAAATGGCTAAGCGGTTTTTTTCGCACCTGCCTCAGCCGTTGTTGGTGATGTCAGGCAGGCTCGTGTATCGCCATATTGGTTAGCGCCTGGCGAACTACGGGTTATGTTGCAAGAAGCTGGAACGAATTCTCGAGTCGAGGTAAATTTCAGGCTGAATGGCTAACGAAGCAAAAAAAGTCGTGAGTTCACTTCTCACGGATTACTATCGTTTTCCAGAGGACCCGTCGGTCAATCTGTACGCCGAACCTCGCTCCGGAGAAAACGGATTTTTTCGCTTCGGTCCCGATACCACCTGCTTCGGGCAATCGGCCGCGGGCGTCTCCGAAAGCATTGAGGATGCCGGCCAATACGATGCCGCGAAAAATACCCAGGTCAAATCCTGCGAAATTCGTCTGGCTTTTGATCCGGTCCAGATTGTCGAGAATCTGCGCCGCGAGCATTACGTTAAGAACATCGGCATTAAGGACGGTCGGATGGTGGACCTCCCGATCGTCCGCAAATCCTATTAC
The DNA here is from genome assembly GCA_963711325.1 of uncultured Acidobacteriota bacterium. Classification (GTDB taxonomy): domain Bacteria; phylum Acidobacteriota; class Terriglobia; order Acidiferrales; family UBA7541; genus Palsa-295. The sequence continues at coordinate 17,468 of CAVQDR010000005.1, forward strand.
GCCATCAGAGAAATGCTGCCGGTTTCCGTGCGCAAACATCTTCAGAAAGTCTACTTGGGCGGCTGGCGCAAGCTCCCTTTTCCAAGCTGGCCTGTCGATTTCACTGTGGACACGATGCACGAGCAGCTGCTGCGGCTTTGGATGGAAGCCAAAGGCGTTCGTCGCGTGCCGTTTATTTGGTTTTGGCCCAATGGCGCTTCCAACGGGTTGATTATGACCCACGATGTGGAAACGTCCGTTGGCCGGGACTTTACTCCGGAACTCATTCAGATCGACAAATCTCACCACATTCGTTCTTCGTTCCAGGTCATTCCGGAAAAACGCTACGACGTCCCCGATGCCTACGTCGCTCACATCCGCGATAACGGATTTGAATTCAATATTCACGACTTGAATCACGACGGCTATCTCTATCAGGAACGTCAGTTGTTCTTGCAGCGGGCGCAGAAAATTAACGAATATGCTGAAAAATACGGTGCCAGTGGATTCCGCGCCGGCGTGATGTACCGCAATCTTGATTGGTACGACGCCTATGAGTTTTCCTACGACATGTCCATGCCCAACGTCGCGCATCTGGAACCGCAACGCGGCGGCTGTTGCACCGTGTTCCCGTACTTTGTAGGAAAGATTCTCGAAATTCCCCTGACCACCTGCCAGGATTATTCCCTGTTCCAGATCCTGAACGACTATTCGATTGAACTTTGGAAAACGCAGATCGCTTTGCTTCAAAAGAGAAACGGTCTGATCAGCTTCATCGCGCATCCGGATTATCTGATCGACTCCCGCGCGCGCGGAGTTTATGAATCGTTGCTCACTTATCTCCAGCAGTTAGTCGAACGCGAAAATATTTGGATGGCCTTGCCCGGTGAAGTCAACTCCTGGTGGCGCGCTCGTAACGAGATGCGCTTGGTTCAGCAGGACGGCAACTGGACGGTCGAAGGCCCAGATAGCAACCGCGCTCAAGTCGCGTTTGCCGTGCTCGACGGCGGTCAGTTGAGATACGAACTCGCTAAGCCGGGTGCCAAAGCTTGATGCGCGGAAACCGCGACGATCGAACTCGAAGGGCAGCATAGGCCTCTAAGTTGCATTCATGACAACCTCGACTGCACCCACGTTCAAACAGGACCTTTCGCGGCACGCTTGGTTTATCGCTCTCGTCGCGATCTCGGGAATCGTTTTTCATCATGCGCTGAGTGCGCTGTATCAATATTCGCAACAAGAAGACTCCGCTTCGCACACTGTCCTCATTCCCGTAATCGTCTTGTTCCTCCTCTACACCGAACGCCGAAGAATATTCGCGTTAACCCGGACCCAGGCAGCCGGTGGAATCGCAGTGATCGCCATCGGCCTGTTGCTGTACTGGCTGGGCATTCGCACCTCGTCGCCGGCCTCCGGCAGCTTCTCCCTGTCGATACAGATTCTCGCGATCGTCTTCCTGTGGGCCGGCGGTTTCCTCGCCTGCTACGGATTCGCAGCCGTGCGCGCCGCCGCCTTTTCGCTGCTTTTTCTCCTGCTGATGATCCCCCTTCCCGATGTGATTCTGGACAAGGTGATCTATTGGCTGCAGGCGGGATCAACCGAACTAACCTATCTCATCTTCCAACTGGTCGGCACCCCGGTGGTCCGCAACGGCTTCTTGCTGACGGTCCCCGGCGTAACCATCGAAGTAGCGAAGGAGTGCAGCAGCATCCGATCCAGCATCGCCTTGCTCATCACCTGCTTGCTCGCCGCTCACTTATACCTGCGCACCACCTGGAGAATGGCCCTGTTTGTCGTGCTGGCTTTGGCCGTCTCCGTTCTCAAAAACGGTATCCGTATCGCTACCTTGACGCTGCTCAGCGTCTACGTCGATCCGGGCTTCCTCACCGGAAAGCTGCATCGCCAGGGCGGGTTCGCGTTTTTTCTACTCGCGCTTGCGATTCTGTTTCCAATTTTGCTTTGGCTGCAGAAATCGGAACGAATGCCGCCTCCGGCCAGTGGCGAAATTCCCGGAGTGGTTAAAGTGTCTAGCGTTTAGGCCTTGCCGTGCTTTTCGCCGCGCCCGCCATCGAAACCTCGCCACTCCAGGTATTGCATGGTCCAATCGTTTCCTTCGCACACCACTGCCCCCGCGTGCGTCACTTCTTCAGAAGCTCTCGGCAGTTCGAATGACCGAATGTTCCAACGCAAGGCATCTTCCGCGTGCAATGTAACCGGGTCACCTGGCGTCAGCGAAACGCTGAATTTGTCGAGCGGGAAGTGTAAACCTTCTCCCAACGCCTTCACGTAGGCTTCCTTCCGTGTCCAGCACCGAAAGAACCCTTCGGCGCGGCGCTCGGCAGGCAGGCGACTGAGTTCGGCAACCTCTTCAGCAGAAAAATAACGTCGCGCAATTTCTTCGCCCGCAAACTCCGGACGGATTTTTTCGATGTCCACGCCGACTTGCCGCCCGCGAACGACTGCCACCGCGGCGAGGCCATGTGCATGGGACAGATTGAAAGACAAAGGGCCCGGAACAAGCGGATCAGAAATATCGGGCTTGCCATGCATTCCGTAAACAAATCGGATAACGTCGGCACCACATCCAAGATAGCCTGCCAGCAAATTGCGCAGAATCCCGTGGGCCGCAAGAAACGAATTCCTGTCCCGCTCGAGCAGAAATCGCTCTGCGCGCGCCCTCTCATTTTCTGACAGTACCGCTGCACACTTCTCTCGCGCCTCTCGATCGAGGTCCAACGAGGCGCACCAAACATGCACGACGTTCTTAGCTAAAGTGGGGAACTCACCCGGTGTGAACCAATCCGTCATTCGAGTCTTCGTGGGCTGTTGCTCTGATTTGCGCGCTTCGGACTCAAGCTCTGTGCAGTCGCCGCTCGTTGTGCTAACTTTCCAATAATCACGAAGGTGAAACCCGAGAATACAATCAAATCCTCGCCTCTCTTCAGCATCATTATAGCCGTTTACAACGATTGGGCTGTTCTCGAAGGATGCCTGCAAGCGCTTAGCCTCCAGGAGGAAAACTCGAAATTCGAGGTCCTTCTGGTGGACGACGGCAGCGACCAGCCCGCCCCCGAGTCGGTGCTTCGTTGGCGCGAATCTTTTCCAATCAAGCTGCTCCGGCAGGATCATGCCGGCATTTCCCCCGCGCGTAACAAAGGTATCCAGGAGTCGCAAGGTCCCGTTCTCGCTTTCATCGATGCCGATTGCAGAATGCTCCCGAATTGTCTCGCCGCTCTCGAAGCGAAACTGTCAGCCTCACCTCAGCAAACCTGTTTTCAGCTTCACTTGATTGGCGATTCCGCCAATGTCGTTGGCCGGGCCGAGGAGCTGCGCTTGATCGCGCTACAGAGTCATTTGCTCCTGCCCGACGGCCACATTCGCTACCTGAACACCGCCGGCTTCGCCATCCTCCGCTCCAAAGTTTCTGAAGACGGCAATCTTTTCAATCCCATCGCGATTCGTGCCGAAGACACGCTGTTGCTCGCAACCCTGATGCGTCGAGGCGAGTTGCCGGTATTTGTGCCGGACGCCACAGTCCGCCACGCCATTCCACTCTCTTTGCTGGAATGCCTCAGCAAAGATGTGCGCTCAGCCTACGTGGAAAGGCGGGCTTACGACGTTATCGCTGCCCGGGGCATCACCATCCAGCTCACCAACGCCGACCGCTGGGCCATCATGTCCAGCATGTGGCAAGCGTCAGCGCAGCCTTCGATCGGCAGGCTGTCCTGGTTCATTGTCACCGGCCGCCAGGTGCTTCGCCTGCTGATTTCGACCATCTACCGGGTCTTACACTGAGTTAGCCGCTTTGCGCCTTTCGCAGATAGGATAACAATTTCCCCTGGTTATAGTACGATTGGGCCTGTTTTTGCCCCGAGATTTGGCCAACAGTACTATTCTCTGTAAGTTATGGGCAAATTAGGATGGACTATCGATTGCACCGCTTCGGGAATAGATACCGTTTCTTCGAGGGAGGCGGTGACTCGAGCGCGGGCTTCGATTCGCGTCGTTGTCGACTGTTTCTGAGGGATCATGTCCATTACGAATTCTAACCCTTCGCAGATGACCGCAGCGTCACCAGCTCCCACCGCGCCGCCCAACGGCGTCGAAAATCAGCTCACCTCCATTTGGCAGGAGCTGCTCGGCATCGATCACATCGAACCCGACCAGAATTATTTTGATTTGGGCGGCGACTCTTCTCTCGCCGTTCATCTCTTCGTGCAAATCGAAAAAGTCTTCGGCGTAAAACTCCCGATTTTCACTTTGTTCGAAGCACCAACCGTCGCCGAACTCGCCCAGGTTTTGAACCGCGACGCCGCGCCCGCCGGATGGTCGCCCCTGGTCGTCATTCAACCCAAGGGTTCGCGCACTCCGTTTTTCTGCATGCACGGCGCCGGCGGCAACGTTTTGATTTACCGCGAACTTTCCAAGCTCCTCGGCGACGATCAACCGTTCTACGGTTTGCAATCCCAGGGTCTGGACGGAAATTCCTCGCCGTTCGCCACCATTGAAGAGATGGCCGCTCTTTACGTAAAAGAAATTCGCCGCGTGCAGCCCACCGGCCCGTACCTTCTCGGCGGCTACTGTCTGGGCGGCACCATTGCCTACGAAGTTGCCCAGCAGCTGCGCGCCCAAGGACAAAACGTCGCGCTGCTCGCGCTGATGGACACCACGGACTGGTCGAAGATTCCCGCGGTGAATTTCTGGAACGATAGCTACATGGCCATGCAAAGGTTTTATTTCCACGCGGCCAATTTCTTCAAACTCGACTCTCCTGGCCGCTCCGAATTTCTCGACGAAAAAATGCAGGCGCTGCGCAACCGCATTCCGGTGTGGAAAGGAATCGTGCACGCGCGCTTCAACAAAGCTCCCGACGGCGCCGCTTCGGAATCGATCGTCCTCGGAAAAATCTGGAAAGCGAACGACAAAGCCTGTTTCGCCTACTCGCCCAAACCCTACGCCGGCCAGATCACGAATTTTCGGCCAGTGAAACAATATTCTTTGTTCGATCAACCCGGCGCGAAATGGGACGCGCTCGCTCAAGGCGGCCACCAAGTCGTGATGCTTCCGGTTTACCCAGCCGGCATGTTGAACGAGCCGTTCGTCAAGCATCTCGCGGTCGAGTTGAGCAAAGCGATCGACGCGGCGACGCGCAGCTAAAGCCGCGGCGCGGAACCGCCGTATGTTCGTGCTCTCCTGTTCTCTGCGCGGAGGAATCATTTGTCGGCGGTAACTAGCGTCTCCAAAACCTGGACCTACTTCGAAGACCAGTGGCACGAAGGAAATGTGCCGTTGATGGGCCCGCGCACCCACGCGATGTGGCTCTGCTCCATGGTCTTCGATGGCGCGCGCTATTTCGAAGGCGTTACGCCTGATCTCGACCTGCATTGCGCCCGCGTCAACGACTCCGCGCTTAAGCTGTATCTGAAACCCTTGGTCCCCGCCGAAAAGTGGATCCAACTCGCCCACGAAGGTATCGCCAAATTCGATAAAGACGCGGCGCTGTACATTCGCCCGATGTACTGGGCCGAAAAAGAAGGCCCCTGGATCCAGGCTCACGATCCCGAATCCACCCGCTGGTGCCTTTCGATTTACGAAGCGCCCATGCGCAAGCCCGGCGGTTTTTCTGTCACCGTCTCGCCCTTTCGCCGCCCGACCATCGAAACCATGCCGGTCGATGCCAAAGCCGGCTGCTTGTATCCCAATAACGCTCGCGCGCTTTTCGAAGTTCAGGCCCGGGGTTTTGACAACGCCGTCGTACTCGACATGCTCGGCAATGTCGCCGAACTGGCCACCTCCAATATCTTCATGGCCAAAGATGGCGTCGTTTTTACTCCAGCCGCCAACGGAACCTTCCTCTCCGGCATCACCCGCCAGCGCGTCATCAACCTGCTCCGCGAAAATGGCGTGAAAGTCGTCGAGACCACCTTGAAATACTCCGATTTTCAGTCCGCCGACGAAATCTTCTCCACCGGAAATTATTCCAAAGTCGCGCCCGTCACCAAAATCGACCAGCGCGCTCTTCCCATCGGTCCCCTCTACACCAAGGCTCGCGAGTTGTATTGGGCTTTTGCGCACGCCTGATGTTCGAATCTCTCCGTTGGCCCCCTCCCGCTTCGATACTGGAGTTTCGTGCTCCGCTGCCATGGCGAGGAACGCGCCCGTGTGCAGTAGAATCCACTTCGAATGACCACTAAGCCAACCTCGGCAATGACCGAAGCGCTGATCCCCATCTGGGAGCGCGTGCTGCAGCAATCTCCCATCCGCCCCGACGATAATTTTTTCGACTTGGGCGGCGATTCGCTTTCCGCGGTCACTCTGTTTTTGGAAATCGAAAAACTCTGCGGACGGCAACTGCCGCCGGTGATGATTTACAACACGCCGACCATCGCGGCGCTCGCAGCAGAATTGGAACAGCCCAGCACTTCTCGCCTCCCTCCACTGGTCCTTTTGCGCCAAGGTGCAGTGGAACCGCCAGTTTTCATCGCGCATGGTCTGGGCGGTAGCGTGATCGATTTCTATCGTTTGCTCACCCACATCCGCTGCGACCGCACCGTCTACGGAATGCAGGCCCGCGGAATCGACGGCATCGACGAGCCCTTTGCCACCATTGAAGAAATGGCGCAGTACCATCTCGATGCCATTCGCACCGTTCAGCCCAATGGCCCGTATCTGTTTGTCGGCTATTCGCTCGGCGGTCTGGTCAGTATGGAAATTGCTCAACGCCTGACTGCAGCGGGAGAGCAAGTGGCGCTGCTCACCGTGCTGGATGCCTATCCGTATCGCCACCTGCTTTCTCTCTGGCAGCGTTTTCTGCTTTTCAGCCGGCTGGCTCTGAAGAAAGTATTTTCGGCAATCGGTATGTCCGCGGACGATCAGAAATCCTCGACCCCAGAACAATTGCGCGCCCAGATGTCCGCGGGACGCAGCGCCGCCAGCACATCGCAAGCCGCCGCCGCGGCTGCCGCCATGACCCCGGCCATGCTCCGCGCCGCCGATATGGCCAAAGAAGCGATTCGCCGCTATCGCCCGCGCTACTATCCCGGAACAGTAAGATTCGTCAGAGCCGCCGTCCTGACCGATTTTCCGGCCGACGCCGTCGCGGTTTGGTCTCCCCTGGTCAAAAAGTTCGACTGCGAAACTGTTTCGGGCGATCATCTCGGAATGATCGCGAAATATCCCGACCAACTCGGTGCCGTAATTTCGCGGCACCTCGACGAAGCGTTTCACAGCCAGATAACTCCTTGAGACTAAATTCATGAACGGCGCAGAAAGCCTGATTCGCACGCTGCTGGCGGGCGGAGTGAACGCGTGCTTCACCAATCCCGGCACGTCCGAAATGCACCTTGTCGCCGCGCTAGACCGCGCCCCGGAAATGCGTTGCGTCCTCGGATTGTTCGAAGGCGTAGTAACCGGCGCCGCGGACGGATACGCGCGCATCGCCGGAAAACCAGCGTGCACGCTGCTGCATCTCGGTCCAGGATTTGCGAATGGCATGGCCAATCTGCACAACGCCAACAAAGCGCGCACGCCAATGATCAATCTGATCGGCCAGCATCCCGCCGCGCATCTGCAATACGACGCACCGCTCACTTCCGATGTGGAAGGAATCGCCCGGCCGTATTCGGCCTGGCTCCGCACTTCGCGCACGACCGCGGAACTTGGGCGCGACGCGGCCGAGGCCATCGCCGCTGCCGGCACTGAACCAGGACGCATCGCGACGCTGATCGTGCCCACGAATGTTGCATGGAGCGATGGCGGCGTGGTTGCGCCGAAACCGGTGGTGCCGCAAGCACCGATGCCGCCCGCCGCGAACGTCGACCGCGCCGCAGCTCTGCTGCGCAATGGCGCGCGCACCGCATTGATGATCACCGGCAGCGGTCTGCACGGCGCAGGACTGCAAGCCGCAGGACGCATTGCCGCGGCAACCGGCGCGAAGCTGCTCGCGCCATATCCTTTCGCGCGCATGGAACGTGGAGCAGGCCACGTTCCGGTGCAGCGTTTACCGTACGTTCCGGAGCAAGCAGTCGAAACGCTGAAGGATTTCCGCCAGCTGATTCTGGTCGGCGCACCGATCCCGGTGTCGTATTTCGCGTATCCGGGAAAGAGCAGCGTTCTAGCTGCGCCGGATTGCGTCATGCACACGCTGGCGAATCCCGACGAGAATTCCGCGGGCGCACTAGAAGCGCTCGCCGCCGCACTATCACTGAACGACAAGTCGGCGGTGTTGACGCAGGAAGCCGATCGTCCCGCATCGCCGACGGGTGAGATTACCTTGGTCGGCCTGGCGACCGCGGTGGCGGCGACGCTGCCGGAGAATGCCATCGTGGTGGATGAGGCGATGACATCGGGGCGGGGCATGATGGCGGCATCGCGGGGGGCTGCGCCGCATGACTGGCTGGCGAATACCGGTGGGTCGATCGGGATTGCGCTGCCGCTGGCGGTGGGAGCTGCCGTGGCCGCGCCGGAGCGGAGGGTGCTGTGCCTGACTGCCGATGGCAGCAGCATGTACACGCTGCAGGCGCTATGGACCATGGCGCGCGAAGGACTGAACGTGACCACGGTGGTCTTTGCCAACCGCGCGTACGGAGTGTTGCAGTGGGAGTATTCGGGATTGGGAGTCGGCGCTCCGGGACCGCGCGCGGCGGACCTCTTCGCGATTGGGCGGCCGGACATCGATTGGGTGCTGATGTCGAAGAGTTTGGGAGTGCCGGCCACGCGCGCGACGTCGCTGGAAATGTTCGGAGATTTGCTGCGGAGAAGTTTTGCGACAGCTGGTCCGGCGCTGATCGAAATTTCGTTGTAAACAAACGCTCCGCGAATTTTGCGTCGCGGCTTGCCTGCCATTCGAAAAGCCAAAAAACAATTACAATTTTACTTGCAGGCTTTTCAGGCCGCGGAAGCCGAAGGTGGGCGCCCATTCGGGTTTGGGTCCGACCAGTTTCATTTCCGGATAGCGCTGGACGAGTTTGAGAAGTGCGACTTGGCCTTCGAGGCGCGCGAGCTGGCTGCCGATGCAAAAATGCGGGCCGGCGCTGAAGGCGAGGTGCTGGTTGTTGAGGCGCTTCAGATTCAGCTGATTGGGATCTTTGAATTGTTTGGGATCGCGATTGGCCGCGCCCAGCATGCACAGGACGGACCAGCGCTTGGGAATGCGCTGGCCGCAGACTTCGATATCTTCTTTCAGCACCCGGGCGGTGAATTGCACCGGACTCTCCCAGCGCAAGATTTCTTCAACGGCCTGGCGAATCATCTCCGGCTTTTCGCGTAGTTCGGCGGTTTCGGCGGGATGCTGCAGCAGTGTGTACATGCCGCTGCCGATCAAGTTGCGCGTAGTTTCGTGCCCGGCAAACAGCATGGCGATGCACTGGGCGTAGAGTTCTTCCTCGGTTAGAACTTCTCCTTCTTCCTCGATATCAATCAGCAGGCTGATCAGATCCGTTCCCTTGTTTTTTCTCCGGTCGGCAACCGTAGTGCGGAAATAATCGGTAAGCCCGTGCAGCGCTTCCTGCGCGGCGCGCGCCTGTTCGACGGTGCGATTGGGATTGCCGCGAAACAACGCAATGGCGCGGGACCAATTCACAAACGTGTCATGCAGCGACTGCGGGATGCCGAGCATTTCAGAAATGATGCGCACCGGCATGGGATTGGCGAACTGATTCATCAGTTCGACTTCCGAGCCGTGCTTCAAAGGCTCGAGCATGCGATCGACGATGGCTTCGACCTGCGGTCGCAGGCCTTCGACGGCGGCGGGAGAAAATCCTTTGTTCAGAAGTTTGCGCAGACGAGTGTGTTCCGGCGGGTCCATGAAAATCAGCCACAGACCCAACATCCGGGCGAGTTCGGTGAATTCGCCCTGGCTGCTGGGCGGAAGCGTGATGATCATCTGCTGCGCGCGTTTGGCGGAGAGGCGGGGATCCTTGGCGACGGAAGAACATTCGGCATGGCTGAAGACCGCCCAGACCGCCCACTGGCCGCCCATGTCCACGAAGTGGAGCGGGCCTTCTTCGAGCATGCGAGCGTAGGTCGGGTAGGGGTCCTGCAGGACCTCGTCGCTGAAGACGATCTTGCGTTCGGACGTGACGGGCGGCTTAGCCAAAACACTTCTCCTGAGATGGATAGTTGCTGGGTGCAGGGGTGATTTTACCATCGCGACGCCGGCATTTGTAATTGGCCGTTTCCTCAGTTCCTCACGGCGCGTCTTTCGCCTTATCGCGATCATTTGACGGTGACGGAGGTTCCAGCACCATCAGGGTGCCGCCCTTGGCCGTCATCCAGAGGAGCGTCTTCTGCGACGAAGGATCTCCTTCTTGCCCAGCCCTGTGTGTACTTTCCCGCCATCAAACCTTCGTGTTATCATGCATCGCTTTCGTCTAAAAATACGCCGCCAAAGCGGCCAGGAGGGCCACCACCAATGCACATCACCCCACCCCAAGCCCTCCCCACCCCAGTTGATACAAATTCCGCGTTTTTAATCGGCAAGCCCGCGATTAAAAATCCCGCTAATCCACTGAAAACAAACAACGGCGATGCGTTTTAATAGGCCCTATTTTCGATGCTCCCCAAACCCAGTTGATACTCGCCCCGTTTCTAATCGACAATTTTTCACCCAACTCGCGCGATTAGAAACACCACCCAACCCCAACAAAACAAAAGCCGACCATGATTTCTAATCGACAATTTTTACGGCCCCCCTCGCCGCCAGTTGCAACTCCGCCCGCCACCTCCCTCCTTCGGCTGACGGCTGGGCAAGAAGGAGATCCTTCGTCGCAAAAGGCGCTCCTCTGGATGACGGCCAAGAACGCCGCCGTGCCGGCCCGTCAGTTTCCGTCACCATCAATCGTTCCGTCCTGGCGAAGCGCATCGACAAAACCTCACGCCAGCGGAAACCTGCATTTCCGGGTGGCCCACTCTTCGCCGCTTCTGCGAAGGGTGGGGGTTTTGACGTCCTACCGGCTATGCGATGCGTACTGGCGTGGGCGCAGCACCGCGCGTCTCGTGGTGTCAGCGGCTACTTCGTGGTGGTGGGGATTAGGTTTGGCAGTTCGGCTTTTATGACTTTGCCGTTTAGGTTTATGGGGAGTTCGGGGACGATCAGGATTTGGCTGGGGCGTTTGTAGGGGGCCAGGTTCTTGGCGGCGTGGTCGGCGGCTTCGGCGGGCGTGAGGGCGACGCCGGGGCGGAGTTGGAGGAAGGCGATGACTTCTTCGTCGCCTTCGACGGAGCGGCCGATTACGGCGGAGCGCAGGATGGCGGGATGCGCGTTGAGGACGGCTTCGACTTCGGCGGGATAGACGTTGAAGCCGAAGCGGACGATGAGTTCTTTGGTGCGTCCGATGATAAAGAGGTGGCCGTCGCGGAGTTGGGCGAGGTCACGGGTATTGAACCAGCCTTCGCTATCGATTGCGGCGGCGGTTTCTTCCGGAGCGCGGTAGTAGCCCTTCATCACGTTGGGTCCGCGGACCCAGAGTTCGCCGACTTCGCCGGGCGCGACCGGATTTTTTTCGCGATCGACGAATTTCACTTCGATACCCGGGAAAACGCGGCCGACGGAGGTGTCGGTGCGCGGCTCATCGGGATGGGCCTGGGCGATATTCGGGCGAACATTCGGTGACGCCGTAGCCGTTGTAGAGCGGCATGCCGAAGAATTTTTCGACGGCAACTTTCACGGAAGGATCGAGCGGCGCGCCGGAAGAAGAAATGATGCGCAGGTCGGGCGCGGTGAATCCGGCGAGGTTCTTGAATTTCGCGTATTCGAGCAACTGATGAAACATGGCCGGAACGCCGAGGACGACGGTGAGGCGTTCTTTTTCGAGCGTGGCGTGGGCGGAGACGGGATCGAAGCGGGGGGTGATGTAGAGCGTGGCGCCGCTGATTAGCGTGCCGAGGAGAACGACGGAAAGGCCGACGGCGTGAGACATCGGCAAAATTCCGTAGAGGCGATCGCTCGGTGAGAGCGAACGAATTTTGGCGGAGATGCCGGCCATGAACAGCATGTTGTGGTTGGTGAGGACGACACCTTTCGGAAGACCCGTCGTTCCCGACGTGTAGATCAGAGCGCCAACATGATTTTGGGGAGGCTCGGCGGGATCGATCGGTTCGGGCTCGACAGATTCGTTGAGCGGGCCGACACCTATGGGACCGAGGCTGCCGACTGGGGCGATGACCGCGCCGTGACGCTTGGCGTGCTGGGTGGCTTGGGGGGAGACGGCGGTCATATAGAGGATGCGACGCGCGCCGCAGTGATCGCGGATTTGATCGACTTCGGGAGCGGTGAGTTTGGAATTGACCAGGACGGGCCAGGCGTCGATGGCGGTGAGCGCGAAGAGAATGGCGACGAAGGCGCGGGAATTTTCGATGACGATCATGACGCGGTCGCCGGGACGGATGCCGAGGTCTTTCAGCCAGGATTGGGTTTCTTGGGTGATGTCGTTTAGTTGTTGGTAGGTCCAGGTGCCGGAGGTTTCGACCAGGGCTGGGTGATCGGGAGTTTTCTGGACCCAGGGCTTGATTACGTCGGAGAGGCGGGTTGGGAGTGCGTTGACGATTTCGGGGATGTTTATATCGAGCATTGTGTTTGGGAAGGCTAGCACAGGAGCGGAGTGGGGAAAATCGGGAACGTGCGGGCGGTATGTATCGAGGCGAAAGCCAGTCGGTTGAGGACCGGGCAAGAAGGAGATCTTTCGTCGCTTCGTTCCTCTGGATGACGGCCAAAAACGGTTTGGACGAGAGAACTGGACAACTAGGAGAAGCGGATCGTTTGGCTGGAGCGCCGTGGGATGGAAGATTTAACACGGAGAACACAGAGAACGGCAAGGAGTGAGGACACGGAGAAGATTCGGCGGGGTGAACGGTTGCGCGGATGAGAGTCTAAACCCGCACCCTTTGCTGGGGGGCGCAAAGAGTGCGGCACCCGGAAGGGCAACAGCAACTGCAACTGGCCCACCTAAAGGTGGCCGCTACGTGAGGCTGGCGGCTCCGCGGGGTGGTGATGCAGGCGTTGGTGTCGTTTGTTTTTTGTTGCGGAGGAAGTGGAGCCAGTTGCTGTAGACCTTGGCGGCGTTGGATTGCCAGGTGTTCTTGATGGTGGCGGCGACTTTGGATTCTGGGAAGGCGGAGAAGATCGCGTCGCTGCGCTCCGCTACGGATTTTTCGCGGAAGGCGGCCAGGAGCGCGCTGGCTTCGGCGTCGAAGTAGTCGTGGGGTTGCGTGGGGAAAGTTTCGCGTTCCTGGCGGAGGTAGCGGCGGATGTCGCGGCGGAATTCTTTCAGCAGGGTGCGGGCGCTGTATTCGGGGTGGCCCTGGAAATGGACGAAGAGGCTGCCGGGGCGTTGCTTGACGAAGAGATCTGCTCCGGCGCTCGGGGATCGGGTGAGAATTTCATAGCCGCTGGCCTCGAGCGCGTCGGATTTTACTTCGTTCCAGCGGGAGTGTGGGACGCGCATGGTGGGGCCGAGTCCGGCGGTGAGCGGATGCTGGGAGAGGACTTGATGTTCGAAGACGCCGAATTGTTTATCGGCAAGCGGGGAGCGCGGGATGCCGTCTGCGGCTAGAACGCCGGCGTGGGCGGCTAGGCAGGATAAAACTGCGGAGGAAGTATTTTCTTCGGCCCAAGTCATCAATTCGAGAAGCGCGGGCCAGTAGGGTTCTTCGCGAAGGTCGGGGCGGCGCGGTTCGGTGCCGGTGATGATGGCGCCATCGAAGCGTTGGCCCAGAAGATCGCTGAGGCTGAAATAAAATTTTTCGAGATGCGCGCGGCCGGTGTCGGTGCGAGGAAGATCGGGCAGCGAGAAAAATTGGAGCGTGAGCGGGACGTCGCCAGCTGCTTTGCTGAGCAATTCGAAGAATTGGAGTTCGGTATCTTCGAGGGCCGCATCCGGCATGTTGTTGACGAGCGCGATACGCAGCGGCGCTGGCGATGCGGAAGAGGCGGAGTGCGCGGGGACGAGGCCCTTCGCGAGTTGGAGAAGGGCCGGAACGCGGCCGCCCTCAATCGCGATGGGCATTTCTGAATCCTCCCCCTAAGACGAATCGGTAAGAACTTATTTTATATCTTACGCGACGGAAGCGGCGAGGGCTTGATCGAGATCGGCGAGGATATCGTCGATGTGCTCGATGCCGACGCTCAAGCGAATCATCTCCGGAGTGACGCCGGCCTTTGCCTGCTCTTCGGGCGTCAACTGGCGGTGAGTGGTGGAAGCCGGGTGGCAGGACAGCGATTTGGCATCGCCCATGTTGACCAGGCGCTTGAAAAGTTTCATGGCGTCGAAACATTTGACGCCAGGCTCGAAGCCACCTTTGACGCCGAAGGTGAGGAGCGAAGGACGCGCGTCGCCCATATATTTTTGGGCCATGGCGTAGAGCGGGCTATCGGGGAAGCCGGCGTAATTGACCCAAGCAACTTGCTTGTGCGCGCGCAGAAATTCGGCGACCTGGCGGGCGTTGGCCACGTGGCGCTCGACGCGCAGGGCCATGGTTTCGATACCCTGCAAAAGCAAAAAGCCATTGAGCGGCGCGAGAGTCGCTCCGGTATTGCGCTGGCAGACAGTGCGGCAACGGGCAGCGTAGGCTCCGGCGCCGTAATGTTCGGTGTAGACCACGCCGTGATAGGCGGGCTCGGGCTTGGTGAGCATGTAGTAGCGGTCGGCGTAATCGTTCCAGGGAAATTTTCCGCTGTCGACGATCATGCCGCCGAGAGTGGTGCCGTGGCCGCCCATGAATTTGGTCATGGAGTGGACTACAACATCAGCGCCGTATTCGAAGGGGCGGAAAAGAATGGGCGTGGCGACGGTGTTATCGACGATCAGCGGGACGCCGTGCTTGTGGGCGACTTTGGCCAGGCCTTCGATATCGGCGACGTTGCCGGCGGGATTGCCGACGCTTTCGCAGAAAACGGCGCGAGTGTTTTCGTCGATGAGTTTTTCGACGTCATCGGGATGATCGGTGGCGGAGAAGCGGCCGGCGATGCCCTGCTTGGGCAAAATGTGGGCGAGCAGCGTGTAGGTGGCGCCGTACAGCTGCGGGAGGGAGACGATGTTGTTGCCCATCTCCGCAATGTTGACGAGCGAATAGTGAATCGCGGCCATGCCGGAGCTGACGCTGAGAGCTTCGACGCCGCCTTCGAGGGCGGCTACGCGTTTTTCGAGGACGGTATTGGTGGGATTGCCGATGCGGGTGTAGATGTTGCCCTGCACGTCGAGATTGAAGAGGGCGGCGCCGTGAGCGGCGCTGTCGAATTCGAAGGCGATGGTTTGGTAAATGGGAACGGCGACGGCTTTGGTGGTGGGATCGCCATCGTAGCCGGCGTGGATCGCCAGAGTTTCGCGCTTCATTGCGGCATCCGCCTTGGTGGAGCTGTGGATTGGATGCTACACATCACTCGGCGGCGCTGGCAACATTGCGAACCGGCACGGTGGCCGGGTTGCGCTTCAAGGATTTGAGCATGGCGTCGGTGATGGTTTCGGCGGCGAATCCGGCGCCGAAAGCAAAACGCATGACCGGGCCGAAACTGTTGGCGGCGGAGAGGCCAATGAAATACAAACCGGGCACGCTGGATTCGAAATGCGAATTGAGAACGGGCGTGTTGTTGATGTTTTTGATTTTGGATGCAATGTCAGGCGCGAGGAAATTGAGGCGGTCGATCCGCGGTTTGTAACCGGTGGCGGCGATGACGAAGCCGGTGGTGACTTCGCGAGGCGTGCCATCGAGGCTGCGCAGCTTCAGCGAAACTTTTCCGTTCTGGACGTCGGCGCCTTCGATGCGATGACCTAGAACGAGTGGAACGCGGCCCATGACTTTATCGCGCATGAACCAGCCGGCGGACGGCCCGAGAGTTTTGTACACGACCTTAAGACGAAGGGCTTCGGGCACGTAATGGAACAACCCGGGCAAGTCGGAATAAAAGCGCGTGCGCAGGCCGGGGCCGAGGCCGGAGTCAGGATGGCGCAGGCGCTTCCAAAGGGAGCGCGGCTTGGTCGGGTGCGGGCGCGTGTGAAAACGCAGCGCGGTGCCGCGGGCGACGAGTTGGACGTCGGCGTCGTTATCGCGCAGAAGGCCGGCCATATCGATGGCGGAAGAGCCGGTGCCGACTACGACGACACTGCGATTGGTGAATTTTGACGGATCGGCCTGGCTGTAACTGTGGGAGAGCAGCTCCGCAGGAAGATGGCGGAGAGTTTCCGGGATGTGCGCGAAGTGGGTGATGCCGATGGCTAGCACAACTTTGCGAGCTTCAAATTCTTCGCCGTCATCGAGACGGAGGGCGAAATGGTCGCCGCGGCGTTCGATGCTGGTGACTATTTTTTCTTCGAGTTCGGGGACCATGCGGTCGCGGAAGGCGACGCCGTATTTGCTAAAAGTGTCGAGGGTGACCGGCAGGCCCATGTCGGCGTACGGGATGTTGCGGTCGGCGCAAAATTGCTGGAGGGTGAAACGCTTCTCGGGGTCGTAGATATTGGAGGCGAAACCGTCGGACTTGAGCATCATGCCGGTGGGCATGTGGGAGGTCCAGCTATCCATGGGGCGGCCGAAAACGCGGAAGGGTATGCCGTGGCTGCGAAGATGGGCGGCGGTGGAAAGGCCGTAAGGGCCGGCTCCGACAATGGCGACTTCGATCATGGCTGGTGTGGCTGCTCCTTGGCTGCGTTTAGAGCTTATGCTTGCTTGCGCCCCGCTTGATGCTGTTGATGCGTGGCACGGGTGGCACGCGTATATTCCGCAGGGCAGATTTCGCCTTGCGCAGAAGAAATGCAATCTGGACGCCTAATTTACTTGGCTTAAGCCTATTGTTATCAGTAATATTACTATCATTCGGGCACAAGGGGAGCGAAATGAGTTCCGCTCGAGGATAACAGTTTGCTCATGCCCTGGCCGGGACTTTATCCAATTTGGCCTCTCCGCTGTCCCTTTTGAGGGGCTCTGTGGGGCGAATGCGGCTGTCCCGCAAGTGATAGGATGACGATAAATCAGGGACTTTCTGCTCGCAATGGTACGGGCGGGCCAGCGGGGCAGGACTAGCTGGCCGCCGAAACAAGTACTCTGTGGAACTGACAATCACACGATGACCAGCGAAAATATCGGGACGAAGGCTCGGGTGCCGCAGTTGGATGCGGTGCGCGGGGTGGCGATCCTGATTGTGATGGCGCACAACATCAGCTTGAAGTATCCGGTTTGGCATTCGCAAGTCTGGACGAAAGATGGGTGGATGGGCGTGGATTTATTTTTCGCGCTTTCGGGATTCTTAATTACGGGGATTTTGCTGGAGACGAAGGGGGCGGGAAAATATTTCGAGAATTTTTATGTGCGGAGGATTCTGCGGATCTGGCCGCTGTACTACGCGCTGCTGTTTTTTATGTTTGTGGCGATGCGATTTTTGAGCCGGACGGAATACGCGAAGGTGCTGGAGACGGCTTCGCCGTGGTGGGCTTTTCCGTTGTTTTTGCAGAATTTTCTGCTGCCATCGGTGATCAATGCGGCGGGGCCTTTGGCGGTAAGCTGGTCGCTGGCGATTGAAGAGCAGTTTTATCTGGTGTGGGCGCCGGTGGTGAGATTTTTTTCGGTGAAGAATTTGTGGCGGTTGGCGATTGCGGAGCTGTGTTTATCGCCGTTTCTGCGGTATTACCTGGCGATGCGGCATGTGGATTTGTATACGAATGTGTTTTGCCGGCTGGATGCGCTGATGGCCGGGGCGATTTTGGTTTTGCTGGTGCGGGGGGAAGAATTTGTGCCGGAGCGGTGGCTGACGCGAGCGTGGATTTTGTTTGTGGCGGGCGGAGGCTTGGCGTTCGCAACCGAAGCGATGCATGCGCGGTGGATTGTTTTTACTTTTACGGCGCTGGCTTCGGCGGGATTTATTTTTGTGGCGATGTATTCGCCGCAACGGTGGCTGCAGGCGGTGATGGCGAACCGGTTTCTGCGATATTCGGGGATCATCAGCTACGGTTTGTACCTGCTGCACAAAATTCCGTTTGGCGCGGTGCAGGTGCTGCATCTGGACCGGCGGGCTTGGGTGCCTTTTCCGTTTATTTTGGTGACGAGTTACGTGCTTGCCGCGATTTCCTGGAACGTGCTGGAGAAGCCGTTTTTGAGGCTGAAGCCGTATTTTGGGCCGGCGGCGACGGGCTGAAGACTCGACGACGCGTCGAAGTACTTGGGAAGCAAGTTTCCTTGGCGTGATGATCAGCTACCATGGAATGTGGATGAGAAAGGGCGCCTGAAGCCGCCATCCCAATAAGAGGCTCTGAATCAAAAGTTTATGGCAACCCAACGGCGCGTACTTCGGAGCCTAAACTGCAGCGTAAACCTCTTGAACTGAACGCCGTGGAGTACGGGCGGATCGATTTATAAACGAGCGTACTGTGGGTAGCGGCGCGGGCAGGACATAATTTGGTGGGACGCGGCGGTTTGCGCGGGAGGAAGTGGAGTTGAAGGCGACGGCGCTTTTGGCCACGACTTATAAATGGTATCCGACCGCGCGGCTGGCGGTGGCGCTGGCGAAGTCTGGATTTCAGGTGGAGGCGATTTGTCCGCCGGGACATCCGATGTTCAAGACCAGCGCGGTGCGGGAGCGGAACCATTACAACGTTTTCTCGCCGATGAATTCGTTTGCGGCGGCGATTGTGGCGACGAAGCCGGATGTGGTGATTCCGGGAGACGATATTACGGTTCAGCATTTGCATCGGCTGTACGCGACAAAATTGCAAGAAGAAGGTGCGTCGTCTTTTATTTGCGAAGTGCTGGAACGGTCGTTGGGCGCGCCGGAAAGTTTTCCGATCGTATTTTCGCGGACGGCATTTTTGGATGCCGCGCGGGACGAAAGATTGCGGATTCCGGAGACGGCGGCGCTGAACTCGGTGAATGAGCTGCGGGAATTTATCCGGCGAGTGGGATTGCCGGTGGCGGTCAAGGCGAACGGGACTTCGGGCGGCGAGGGCGTGAGCATCGCGCTGACTCCGGAAGAGGCGGAGCGGCAATTTTTGCGGCTGCAGTCGCCGCCGAATTTGCTACGGGCGTTGAAGCGGACGGTGGTGGATCAAAACGCCACGCTGCTGGGACCTTCGATCCGGCGAAAGCCATTTCAGATGAGCGCACAGAAATTTATCGCCGGGACCGAAGCGACCAGCGCAGTGGCCTGTTGGAAGGGCGAGGTGCTGGCGAGCCTGCATTTTGACGTGGTGGGTAAGTTGGACGCGACCGGGCACGCTACCGTGGTGCGGCGAATCGAAAACGCGGAAATGGAAGAAGCGGCGCAGAAGATGGTGCGACGGCTCAAGCTTTCAGGATTGTGCGGATTTGATTTCATGCTGGAGAACCGGACGCGAAACGCATACATGATCGAAATCAATCCGCGGTCGACCCAGGTGGGACATTTGGCGCTGGGTCCAGGACGAAATATTCCGGCGGCGCTTTTCGCGGCGGTGACCGGATCCCCTGCGCACGATATTCCCGCGATCACCGACAAGGATACGATCGCGCTGTTCCCGCAAGAATGGCTGCGAGATTCGGGCAGCGCGTATTTGCGGACGGCGTATCACGACGTGCCGTGGGATGAGCCGGAATTGGTCCGGGCTTGCATTCGCGAGCGAAAGAAACCGGCGCCGTGGCGAGTGGAACGCTCGGGTGCGCGGAGCCTAAACACGGCAGGAGCCCCGCGGGCATGACGCCAGGCGAACATAATCCAGCGCGGACAGCGGTGCGGAGTGGAACGACGCCGACCTTGCGTCCTGACGGGCGGGTGACAAAATCGCGCGTGGTGACTGTGGGCAAAGCGAACACTGGAACGCGGAGCAAGCCGCTGCAGGTGATGAAATTCGGCGGCGCGTCGGTGGCGGATGCGGCGTGCGTGCGCAACGTGGTGAAAATCGTGCGCCGGGCGGCGCGGACGAAGCGTGTGGTCGTGGTGGTATCGGCAATGGCGGGCGTGACCAACACGCTGGTGCAGGCGGCGGCGCGGGCGGAAGCGGGCGACAGCGGAACGGTGCAGGCAATCCTGAACGGATTGCGCGCGCAGCATTTTGCGGCGGCGGAAGCGCTGACCGCGAAAGGTGCTGGGCGCGAACTGCTGATGCTGAAATTGAAGCAACTTTTCGATGATTGCGAACGGCTGTGCGAAGGCACCGTGCTGCTGCGGCAGTTGACTCCGCGGGCGCGCGATGTGGTGTGGAGTTTGGGCGAACGATTGAGTTCACCGATGCTGGCCGCGGCGCTGGCCGAAGCTGGGACTGCGGCGGCAGCCGTCGAAGCGACGGACGTGATCGTCACCAACGGGCATCATGGCGGAGCAGATCCGCTGATGGATTTGACGCGGGAGCGTTGCGCGGCGCGGCTGCATCCGCTGCTGGATGCGGACATTGTTCCAGTGACGACGGGATTTATCGGCGCGACGGAAGAGGGAGTCCTGACGATTCTGGGGCGCGGTGGGTCAGATTATTCGGCGACGATTATCGGAGCGGTGCTGGACGCGGACGAAGTGATTATCTGGACGGATGTGGACGGCGTACTGACAGCGGATCCGGGACAGGTGCGCGAGGCGCGGACGATTCCGGAAATGTCCTATCGGGAAGCTTCGGAGCATGCGCATTTTGGGGCGAAGGTGCTGCATCCGAAAACGCTGCGGGCGCTGGAGCAATGCAAGTTTCCGGTTTCGGTACGGAACACGTTTGCTCCGACGCGTCCTGGAACACGGATTACGCCGGAGGGTTCCACGAAGGCGCGAGGAGTGAAAGCGATTACGGCGATCACTGCGGTTTCGATGGTTAAGGTGGGCGGCCCGCGGATCGCGAAGGTACACGACGCTCTGGGGCGGGCGTTTGCAGCTGCGGCGGCGATTCGCGCGGTAATTCTGCTGACGTCTCATTCTTCGGCGCAGAACGATATTTGTTTGGTGGTGCCAGCGGGACAGGCCGGCGCGGTGGTGGAGGAATTGCGGCGGGAGTTCGCGGTTGATCTGGCGAGCGAATTGGCGGAACACATCCGGATCGATGAGAATGCGGCGATTGTCACGGTGATTGGGGAGAATTTGCGGGCGACTTCGGGGTTGGTGGGGCGGACTTTTGCGGCGCTGGGACAGAAGAAGGTGAATGTGTTGGCTACGGCGCAGGGATCTTCGGATTGCAATATTTCGTTTGTGGTGGAGAAGAAGGATGTGAAGGTGGCTTTGAATACGGGGCATCGGGAGTTTGGGTTGGGGAAGGCGACAAAGAAGAAACGGTAGTTCCGAGTAGGGCATCCGCGCAGGAAATCTCCGCAGAGTAATTCGATTGTTGCGTTCCGTTGCGAGGCTCGTGGCGGACGACTGGAGTCGCTTCGGTTGAGTGCTGGGCAAGAACGAGATCCTTCGTCGCAAAGTGCGCTCCTCTGGATGACGGCCAAAGGCGGTTTGGGTGGAAGGGCTGGAAGGCTAGGAGAAACGGGCGAGTGGTGGTGCGGTTGGAACCGTGTGTCGCACCTCCGGCGCTCGGTTCTTTTTGTGTTTGGTTTCCCGGCCCTTACGGACCGGGCTAACTTATGCCGCCCCTCGGGGGCTGAGTTGGCGCGGGCGGGAGGGTTTGCGGTGGCGCTTCGCGCTGGATGCGTTTGCAGGATGGGCCGCTTCGGAAATGCGGCGGCAGAGCCGCCGCACTCCAAAATGGGCTGGGCGCGTTTTTGTTTTGCGGACGCTTCGCGATAACCGAGTGACATGGGCTTCGCGCTCCGTCTGGTCATTTGACGACTGGGTACGAAGGTCAGAGCGAAGAGAGATCCCTCGTCGGCGCAAAAGGCGCGGCTGTGTCGGGATGAGAAGTTAGACCGAAGCGCTTAGTTGGAGGGGACGGTGGCGGAGGCTACGTTGGAGTCGGTGCTTTCGATGTTGCTGCTGTTCACGGCGGTGACTACGTAGTAGTAGGTCTGGCCGTCGGCGACGGTGGTGTCGGAATAATTGGTGTTGGACGTCGAAGATGAATTGACGCGGGCGTAGGGTCCGCTGGGTTTGGAGCTGCGGTAGATGTAATAACCGACTACCGAGCCGGTGCTGGGGTCCCAGTTGAGCGCGACAGAGTGTTGCGAACCAGAGGGCTTGTTGGCGCCCGTACCGGTGAGCGGAATGCTGAGCTTGCTGGGGCTGGCGTTACTGGTAATCGTCAGCGAGCCGGTGTTGTTGCCGGTTGATTTCGGATCGTAGTTGACGTTGAGCGTCAGATACTGGCCGGGAGTGAGAGTGACGCTGGAAGCGGAGCCGGAGAGAGCGAAACCGGTTCCAGCGACGGAGATGCCGGAAACGTTGGCGTCGGAATTTCCGGTGTTCTTGAATGTAATTTGCAGAGTATCGGTAGTGCCGACGGTAACGCTGCCGAAACTCAATTGAGCCGGCTGAGGCAGCAAGCTGACCGTCGCGGCCTGCGCGGTAGCGCTCCAAGAAACCTGCATCGAAGGATCGGAGGCGTTGCTCGAGAATTTAATCGCGCCGCTGGCCGAGCCGGCCGAAGAAAGTTTTAGCGAGGCGGTGAGGTTCGCGGTTTTTCCGGCGGCGATATTGAACGGAGTGCTGATGCCGGAGACAGTAAGTCCCGAGCCGGATTCGCTGATGCTGGAGACGGTGATGGAAGCGCTGCCAGAATTCGCGAGCTGAATCGTTTGGGTGGTGGTGGCTCCGGTGGGGACGGATCCAAAGGCGATGCTAGAAGGCGTCGCAGCCAAACTGGAAGAACCTGAGGATGCGGTCGCGGTGCCGGACCAGCCGATGGCATCGGAAGCGTCGGAGGCATTGCTCTTGATGGTGAGTGCGCCGGAAGCGTTACCGGCGGACGTGGGCTTGAACATGGCGCTGACGTTCGCGGTGGCGCCGGCGGCGAGGGTGGCCGGAGTGTTGAGACCGGAAACGGTGATGCCGGAGCCGGAGACGGTCACCGAAGAAATGGTGATGGCGGTCGAGCCGGAATTTTTGAGCTGCACGGTCTGGGTGGATTCAGCGCCGACTTTTACATCGCCGAAAGAAATGGAAGCAGGCGTGACGCCCAGATTCGAAGATTTACCTACAGCAGTCGCGCTCAACGAAACGATCATCGGAGAATTCGGCGCGTTGCTGCTGATCATAATTTTGCCGGAAGCGCTGCCGCTGGCGGTGGCGGTGAAAGTGGTGGAGACCTTGGAGGATTGTCCCGCGGCCAGCACGAGCGGAAGAGTGGGCGATTTCATGGTGAAACCGGAGCCGGCGACGGAGATGCCGGAAACGGAAAGGGCTTTGGTGCCGGAGTTGGTGATGGTCAGAGATTTGGTGACGCTCTGACCTACCGTGAGCGAACCGAAATTTACGCTGGAAGGACTGACTTCAATGGAGACGCCGGTGGTTCCGGTAGTGCCGGGTTTTCCGGTAACGCCCACGCAGCCGGAGGTGACGAGCAAAGCGGCGAGCATGAAAAAACCGGCCGCGGTTTGCAGGAGGCGCGAAATTGGAAAACGGCGCGAACGAAAAGAGACGTTCACGTCGACTCCCTCCAGGATGGGGGCGTGTTTCATAACCAACACAGTCTGAATTGGTTAGGAGGTGTTTCACCACTGGCCAGGGGTACACAATGGGGACAGGTGGGGTAACCTGTCCGCGAGGGCAGTCACATTCGTCAATTGTTAGACTGCCGCTGGTGGGCCTGGGTTTCGCGTTGGTTCCGGTGCTCCGTTTCTGCTGCTGCTTCCTGCTTTACTGAGCTTAATTTCTCGTTCTTTCCTCTGTTCTCTCCCGGCGCCAACGATTGGTTCGCTATCCCGGACGCGGTGTTCTTTACGGAATGATCGCGCTGGCCTGGTTGGAGTAGGCGCTCTCGTCGTTGCTGGAATCGACGGCGGTGACGACGTAGTAGTAAGTTGTGCCGGAGGTGACGGCGTTGTCGGTGAACTGGACAGAATCGACCAGGCCGGACGTGTTGACCTTGGTCGAGTACGGGCCGTTCGCGGTGGTGCCACGGTAAACGTTGTAGCCGGAAATGTTGGAGCCGGTGCTGGCGGTCCAGTTGAGCGCAACCGAGTGCGGCGTGGAGGCGACTCCGGTGCCGGAGGTGGCGATGGTCGACGGCGAATTCGAGGCGTCGCTGGAGAGCACGACGCTGCCGGTGACTGCGCCGCCGGTGGTCGGGGCAAATTGGACGGTGACGGTGATGGACTGGTTGGGCGTCAAAGTTTCGCCGTTGCTGACTCCGGTGACGGAGAAGCCTGCGCCGGAAATGCCGACGTTCGAGATGGTGACGTTGGCGTTGCCGGTGTTGGTGACGGCGACGCTGAGCGAATTGGTGCTGCCGACGTTGACGTTGCCGAAGTTGAGGCTGCTGGTGCTCAGGCTGAGAGTCTTGGTGGAGGCGACGCCGGTGCCGCTGAGCGGAATGTTGATCGAGGGCGTCGGCGAATTATTGGCGATGGTGATGGAGCCGGAAACGGCGCCGGCGGAAGTGGGAGCAAAGACGGCGTTGAACATGGCGTTCTTGCCGGCGGCGATGGTGACTGGCGCGCTGATGCCGGTGAAGCTGAAGCCTGCACCGGTGACGCTGACCGAAGAGATTGTCAAGCTGGCCGAGCCGCCGTTGGAGATGGTGATGGTCTGCGAGTTGTTGGTGCCGGTGGAAACGTTGCCGAAGGCGGCGCTGGAGGGCGTGACGGAAATTTGCGACGACGTGCCGGAGCCGGTCATAGCGATGGTTAGCGGAGAATTCGGCGCGTTGCTGACGATCGAGATGCTGCCGGAAGCGTTGCCGCCGGTGGTTGGAGCAAACTGCGCAGTGAAGGAAGCGCTTTGGCCAGCCGCGATCTTGAGCGGCGTGGTGATTCCGGTGATGGTGAAGCCGGAGCCAGACGCGGAGGCCTGCGAGATAGTCAGCGAGGCGGAGCCGCCGTTGGTCAAGGTGACGGTTTGAGTGCCGTTGCTACCGACGGCGACCGAGCCGAAGGTAACGTTCGACGGGCTTGCGGCAACTTGCGGCGTGGTGCCAGTGCCGCTCATGGCGATGTTTAGTGGAGAATTCGGCGCGTTGCTAATGATGGCGATAGTGCCGGAAGCGGCGCCGCCGGTGGTTGGAGCAAATTGAGCGGTGAACGAAGTGCTTTGGCCGGCGCCGAGATTGAGCGGCGTGGAAATTCCGGTGATGGTGAAGCCGGAGCCGGAAGCGGAGGCCTGGGAAATGGTCAGCGAAGCGGAGCCGGAGTTGGTCAAGGTGATGGTTTGCGTGCCGTTGCTGCCGACAGCGACCGAGCCGAAAGTGATGTTCGACGGACTGGCGCCGAGCTGAGCTTGCGTGCCGGTGCCGGAGAGCGCGACGGAAGCTGGCGAGCCGGGAGCGTTGCTGACGATCGAGATGGAGCCGGTGGCGCTGCCGCCGGTCGTCGGAGCGAATGTTGCGGTAAAGGATGCGCTGGAGCCAGCGGCGATATTCAGCGGAGTGCCGGCGCCGCTGACGCTGAAGCCCGCGCCGGAGGCGGAAATCTGCGAGACGGTCAAAGTGGCGTTGCCCTGGTTGGAAAGCGAAACGGTTGCCGAGCCGCTGCTGCCGACACCGATGCTACCGAAATTCACGGAGCCGGGAGTTATGGTGAGTTGCGCTTGAGTTGTGACGCCGGTGCCGGTGAGGGCGATGGAGAGCGGCGAATTCGGCGCGTTGCTGGTGATGGAAATGTTGCCGGAGGCGCTGCCTGCGGTGGTCGGCGAAAATTTCGCGGTGAAGGAAGTGGATTGGCCGGCGGCGATCGTGGCCGGAGTCGAGAGGCCGGTGATGGTGAAGCCGGCGCCGGAAACGCTGGCCTGGGAGATGCTAATGCTGGCCGAGCCGGAGTTGGTCAAGGTGACGGTGGAGGAGCCGGACGAGCCGACGTTTACATTATTGAAGCTGACGGCGGCGGGGTTGGAGGTGAGGCTGCCTTGCACGCCCGAGCCGCTGAGCGGAATCGAGAGTGTGGAGTTATTCGCTGAGCTGCTGATGGTGATGGAGCCCGAAGCGGCGCCGGCGGCGGTCGGCACAAATTGCGCGGAGAAATTCACGGTCTGATTCGCAGCGAGCGTAACTGGAGCAGAAAGTCCGGAGACGCTGAAGCCTGCGCCGGTGGCTGAGACGGAAGAGATAGTGGCGCTGGCGTTGCCGGAGTTGGTCAGGGTGATCGTCTGCTGGCCGCTGCTGCCGACATTTACGCTGCCGAAAGAAACGGTGGCTGGGCTCGCGCCGAGGGTGGAGCTGGTGGCAACGCCGTTGCCGGACATCGCCAGAGTCTGCGGCGAATTCGGGGCGTTGTCGGTAAAGCTGATGCTACCGGAAGCTGAGCCATTGGCCGTCGGAGTGAATTGGGCGGCGAAGGTTGCGGACTGGCCGGCGTTGAGCGTCATGGGGAAAGAAAGTCCGGAGATGCCGAAAGCGCTGCCGTTGACCGTGGCCATATTGACGGTGACGTTGGTGTTACCGGTGTTGGTGAGCTTGATGTTGGAAGAAGTGCTCTGGCCGACGGTGGTGTTGCCGAAATTCCACGTGGCCGGGGAGACGGAAAGGCCGGCTTGCGCGCCGGTGCCGGAAAGAGCTACGGACACGGTGGGATCAGAAGCATCGCTCGAGACCGTGATGGTGCCGGAAGCCGCGCCGGAAGCAGTGGGCGCGAATTGAACTTGCATGCTGGCGCTTTGACCGACTTGCAGAGTCCCGGAAGGAGTGCCACCGACCACGGAAAATGCGGCGCCCGACAAGGTCGCCTGCGAGATGTCCACGGTTCCGGTGCCGGTATTGGTCAGAGTCAAAGTCTGGGTAGCGGAATTGGCCACAGCGACATCGCCGAAAGAAAGAGTGGTGGAGCTGGCGGAGAGAACTCCTGCGCCGTTGGTGGTGCCGGGGCCGGTTTTGGCGGCGCTAGTGTAGCCAGCGCAGCTGGACAGGCCGACGATAGCGAGAAAAGTGGCGACGGCGGTCAAGAGCAGGGCCGGTTGGTGCGCGCGTGGCCCGGAAGCGACGTGAATTCGAGAGAGCGTTGAAACCGACTTGAACTGGTTGTTGGTGTGGGTTCTCATGTCACGACCAGTGTAGAAAGGCGAAGTGAGCGCAACTACTGGCCGTAGGCAGCGATAAGGTCTCACCGCTTTCGCCTGTTCAGCGGACCAGCGAACAGCTGCCCGAGAAAAAAGGACAGGGCGAAAGGTTTCGTTTTGCTGAAAATTGCTGGGAAAACGGGCGAAAATGAAGGGTTAAAACTTGGACTGGCCTTATTCGATCCGTAAGACTGGACTGGGACAGCGAAGCGAACGGTAGTGTTGTGCTAAGCTTTTGAAGTTAGATTCGGAGAACCGAAGCGCCTGCCTGATGGGAAATCCATCAAACCAGCATTCTCAAGAAAATTCTAATCTTAGTTGGTCCAATCGAATCTTGATCCTGGCTACGGCCGGGATTCTGTTTTTGACGATGTACCCGTTTCGCTTGAACATTCATACGCTGGCGAGCGGAGCTTCGCCTTTTTTTCTGGGCAAGAGCGGCAAAAGCGGGGTGGTCGACGCGGTACTGAACATTCTGTTGTTCGTTCCCTTTGGATTTGGGCTCGGGGAGAGACTGCGGGAGCGCGGGAAGTCGGTGCGTTTCATTTTGGGAGTGGCACTTGCGACGGGAATGCTGTTTTCGTACGCGATTGAGTTTACGCAGCTTTATATTCCGGAGCGGGATTCGGGGTGGGAAGATGTCTTCACGAACGGCTCGGGATCGTTTTTGGGTGCAGTGATGTTTTTGGTTGCCGGCATGGCGATCATTCGGTCCGCGAATTCGATTCAGCGCGCGGTGGTGGCTTGGGTCACTCCGGTACGGTTCGGCTGCGCGATCGTCGTTTATTTCTGCCTGTGGTTTGGATTGTCGGCGCTGCTGCAGAAGCAGACGCGATTCAGCAACTGGAAACCTTCGGGCGAAATGGTGCTCGGAGCGCCAAGCCCAGGAGCGAATCCCCGGCAAGGCCAGATCAAGACTTTGCAAATCTGGAATCGACCGTTAAGCGCCGCGGCGATTGCGGCGGCAGGGGCGGGCGCGCCGGATCTGACGCAAAATGGAACACCGATCATTGACTACGACTCTTCCCGACCTGTCGAGGGTCGTTGGGCTCCGGGCAAGCCGCTCGTGGGCGGAACATCTGAAGTGGCGGACGCTGGAAAATCTCCGCTTCCTTTGCGCACGGATGCGCCGGACATCATCGCAGCTTTGAAACAGACGAATCATTTCACGGTGCACGTGGTGTGCACCGGAGTGGAAGTGCCCAACGACCTGTGGACTGTATTTTTGCTTGGAGATGGAGCGGGGACTTTAGACCTGATGGTGTGGCAGGAAACGGGACATGTGGTGATCTGGGTGCGCACGCCGCTATCGGCGGGGCGGCCGCAACTGACCTGGTTCATTCCGCGAGTGTTCAACGATCACCGGCCGCACGATATTTTGTATTCGTACGATGGCACGAATTTGCTGGCATACATGGACGGCAAGAAAAACAGGACGGAATACGTGCTGGACCCGGGTGCGGTCCTGGCGAGATTCGTTCATCGATTGCGACCGGCAGAGCTCGAAGGTTACAGCCACGCGTTCTACGCGCTGGTTTTCGCGGTGGCGGGAGCATTACTCGGACTGTTAGAGCCTTCGGGTGATGCGAGATTGAGAGCGAGAATGGTGGGCCTGGAGATTGCGGCGATCTTTTTGGGAGCGCTAGGCCTTGAACTGGTTCTGATGCGAGTGGCCGGAAGAGCGATTTCCCCGGGTAATCTTGCGCTCTCGGTTGTGTTGGGGCTGGCGGGATTGTGGTGGGCGAACGCGGACGGGTGGCGTTTGCTGCGAGCGCGGACGTTATGAAGATTTTTGTTACGGGCGGGGCGGGATTTATTGGGTCGAATTTTATTCGATACGTTTTGGGGCAGGCGCGGGAATTTTCGGTGGTGAATTATGACGCGCTGACTTACGCGGGGAATTTGGCGAATCTGGAAGCGGTGGCTGGCGACGCGCGGTACTCGTTTTGTAAGGGCGATATTTGCGACGCGGCTGCGGTGGAATCCGCGATGGCGGGGTGCGATGCGGTAGCGCACTTTGCGGCTGAATCGCATGTGGACCGCAGCATTTACGAGCCGGGCGCGGCGGTGCGCACGAATGTAACCGGGACGTTCACGTTGCTGGAGGTGGCGCGCAAGCTGAGCATTCCGCGGTTCCTTCATATTTCCACCGACGAAGTGTATGGGGACATAGCCGCGGGGAAATTTGCAGATGAGACTTCAGCGCTGGCGCCGAGCAGTCCTTATGCGGCTTCCAAGGCCGGGGCGGATTTGCTGGTGCGCTCTTACGTGCGGACGTATCAATTTCCGGCGATCGTGGTGCGGACTTCGAATAATTATGGGCCGTATCAGTTTCCGGAGAAGCTGGTGCCGCTGCTGATTTCGAATGCTCTGGAAGATAAGGTGCTGCCGATCTACGGCGATGGAAAGCAGGAACGGACCTGGCTGCATGTGGAAGATCACTGCAGGGGCCTAGCAGTGGTGCTGGAACGCGGGAAGCTGGGCGAGATTTACAACATCAGCGGCGCGGATGTCGCGGAAAACATTTCGATTGCGCGCACAATTTTGCGGATTTGCGGGAAGCCAGAATCGTTAATCGCGCACGTCGAGGACCGGCCGGGACACGACCGGCGGTATGCGACTACTTCGCGAAGAATCGAAACGGAATTAGGTTGGAAGCCGGAGATTTCACTGGACGAGGGATTGCGGCAGACGACCGATTGGTATCGGAAGAATTCGAAATGGCTGGCGGGTGTGCGCGGCGGCGAGTACCGGACGTATTACCAGAAAAATTATGAGAATCGCGCAGCGTCGTTGAAATCAGCAGAAGGTTCGAAAGCGCGCCCGCACTAAATCCTCAGGCTTGGTTCCCTGGTTTAGCGTGAAGCGGAGGCTTCGCGCACGACTCCTGCTTCGCCGCGTTCTCTGGCGCGATACTGGTCGTAAATCCAGGCGTAGGTTTTTTCCAGGCCGACGCGCAGCGGCGTATCTGGTTCCCAGTTCAAATACCTTTTGATCAGAGTATTTTCGCTGTTGCGGCCGTTCACGCCCTTGGGGGCGCTGAGGTCGTACTTGCGTTTCAACTTCACGCCGGCTATTCCTTCCACGATATCGACCAGCTGATTGATGCTGACGGCTTCGGTCGAGCCGAGATTGATCGGCTCGAGAATTTCGGAATTCATGATCAGGCCGGTGCCCTTGATGCAATCGTCGGCATACATGAAGCTGCGGGTCTGATCGCCGGAACCCCAAATTTCAATCTGGTGGTTGCCGCTGAGTTTGGCTTCGATAACTTTGCGGCAGATGGCGGCGGGAGCTTTTTCGCGTCCGCCGAACCAGGTGCCCCACGGGCCGTAGACGTTATGAAAGCGGGCGACGCGGGTGTACAGACCGAAATCCTCACGGAAGTGGCGGCACATGCGCTCGGAGAACAATTTTTCCCAGCCGTAGCCATCTTCGGGTTGGGCGGGATAGGCGTCTTCTTCGCGGAGTGACGGCGCTTCGAAAGTTTTTTGCTTGTCGCCGTTGTAGACGCAGGCGGAAGAAGAGTAGAAGAATTTTTTGGCGCCGTGTTTCAGCGCGGATTGAAGCAGGTGCGTATTGATGAGCACAGACAACATGCAGAGCGCTTTATTGGCTTCGATGAAGCCCATGCCGCCCATGTTGGCGGCGAGGTTGTAGATTTCGTCGACGCCGGCCGCGGCGGTATCGCAATTTTCCCGAAAGTTCAGGTCGAGCTGAAGGTTCTCGACGTCGTCGAAGCGTTGATACCACTGATCGAGAGGCTTAACGTCGACGGCACGGATGCGGGTGAAGCCGCGGCGGCGGAAGTCGGCAACGAGATGGCCGCCGATAAAACCACCGGCACCGGCGACGAGGATGTGAGCTTTGGTTGAGGCGTGATTGGTTGGCATTACGAGGGCTCCGCTCTTGGTTCGAGCATGAATATCAATATAAGGATACGCGCAGTGGGGCGGCGGGGGCTACCCACGAGGCATGCCTATAATAAGACTGCTGCGGTTAGGGGTAAAGCGGCGTGTCAGGTGCGAGGGGAGAAAACTGGCGTGAGTCATATGGAATGACCCACGCCTTAAAGCGCCAGGGCGAAGCAAATCTTGCTACGCGAGCAGAGTCTTTCTGGGAAAGCGCACGGCGGCATTGTTGCGGTTGACCAGCTCGTAGGTGCGATTCATGGGCATCGTCTGAAATTTCTCGGACTTGAAGCCGGGAGCCACGATGGGATCGGCCACGTCGACGTCAGCAACCGGATCGGGACGCATGAAGCCGGCGGCGCGACGAGCGAGTTCGGCGCGGGATTCGACGCCGAATTTGCTGAGCAGGGACGAGATGTGAAATTTCACGGTGCGGACGGTGATGTTGAGTTTGGAGGCGATCTCTTTATTGGCACGATTGCAGAGAACGGCGTTCAGAACTTCACGCTGGCGGGCACTGAGCGAGGCTGGGCAGGCAATGGCGCGCCCCTCCGAGAGCAGTTCTTCCGCGCGAGAAATCAGGCGAGCGACGAGTGATTGCTCGGCCGGGACCATAACCTGGAAATTCTTGGGATCCTGGCCGCGGACCATGCACTGCATGGCCAAGACGCCGGCGATCCGTTCAACCGTGCATTCCAGGTCGGCGGTGGAAGCGGCGCGGAATTGCGCGGTGCCGTTGGTCGATTCACAGAATAAAAATGTATCGGGGTGGTTCGATCCCGATTCCTTGCTCTTCTGTACGGGTGGAAACTTCGAAATTGCTTGTACTTTCTTCACTTGGCCTTCCCGCTTGCTTGCCCAGGACTGCATCGGCAAAGCTTGATCTTGGATTTAACTCCGGTACTGCGTGTACTCGGTCATGCACGAATCAAGCGTTCGGGTCTGCCCGGTTCGCCCAGACCGACCACGAAAACAGTGGATCAGTCTCGCAACTTCCTACAGCAAATACCTTATGTGGCGGGCAGGACCCACAGGCATATGCCGTGCCAGACTCGAGAATAACTAAGTGCCTCAAATTGAGACAGATAGGACTAGTACTCGCTCAGGCGGGGCGAAGGGTGCTAGGTAGAATCTTCGCCTGACCTGCAAAAAGTTCCAGGGAGGGGCCTTTTCGAGCTTTTGGAGGGTCCAAACGAGTGGGCCGGACTGGAACAGACTGGTGCGAAATGGAGCGTGATGGGGCGAACTGGATTGGCTGCGAAATGGCAGTTTCGGGGTAGACTCGCGCCACGACTATGCGAATCCTAACCTGGAAGGCGATTTCGAGTGGCGTGATGGCTGGCGGGATGTATCTACTTTTTGTTTGTGGGGCGCCGGGCGCGACCCTGGCGCAGACGATTCCGCCGGTGAAGACGGCTCCGTTGGCGAAGCAGGTGCCGTCGGGCGGCGGAGCTTGCTCGATCGAGAAGTCTTGCGCAGAGGTTGCGCCGCAGATGGAGCAGACGGCGATGGGAGCTTCGCCGCTGGAAGAAAATTTGCGGTACCTGAGCGATTCGATCGGCGGGCGAGTGACGGGTTCGGCAGCGGCGGATCGCGCGGCGGGTTGGGCGGTGCAAGCTTTGCGTCTCGCGGGTGTGGACGAAGTTCACACGGAAAAGTACACGATGCCGGTGGGCTGGAGCGAAGGAAATACGCGGGTGGAGGTGCTGGCGCCCGAAGCGTTTCCGGTGCGGCTGGTTTCGATTGGATGGTCGCCGGCGACTCCGGAGGGCGGGATCACGGCGAACGTGGTGGACGTGGGATTCGGCGACGACGCGGGATTTGCCAAAGCCGGCGGCGCGGTGAATGGCGCGATCGTGCTGGTACATTCGAAATTTTTGGTGACGTGGGACGAGCTGACCGCGGAGTACGACATTGCGCCGCCGATTATTGAGCGCGCTATGAAGGCGGGGGCCAAGGCGATTTTCTGGATGTCGTCGCGGCCGAATTTGCTGCTTTACCGGCATACGGTGACGGTGGATGGGAAGCTGGAAAAAATGCCGCAGGCGGTGGTGGCGCGGGAAGATGCCGAGCGGATGGCGCGGTTTGTGAATGGCGGGCAAGCAGTGCGCGTTCACTTTGAAATGCCGAACAAGATTACGGGGCCGGTGACGGCGGAAAATGTGGTGGCGGAAATTCGCGGGCGGGAAAAGCCGGAAGAATTTGTGGTGCTGGGGGCGCATCTGGATTCTTGGGATCTGGGAACTGGAGCGCTGGACAATGGATGCAATTCGGCGATGGTGATCGATGCGGCGCGGGTGATTCATGCGTCGGGGACGATACCGCGGCGATCGATCCGGTTCGTGCTGTTCACCGGCGAAGAAGAAGGATTGATGGGATCGGCGGCATACGCGCATGACCATCGCGCGGAACTTGACAAGATGGTAGCGGCGGTGATCTTCGATTCGGGTATAGGCAAGGTGACGGGATATTCGCTGGGCGGACGCAAGGATGTAGTGGCGGCAACGCGCGAGGCTTTGGAGCCGGTGGCGCGCTTGGGCGCAAAGGAATTCACTCAGGATGTAAGCATGGACACGGACAATTTCGATTTTCTGCTGGAGGGAGTGCCGACGCTGGTGGCGAATCAGGAGCCGGCGAATTACATGTTGAATTATCATGCGGCCTCGGACACGTTCGATAAGGTGGACATCACCGAGCTGAAACGGCATGTGGCGATTGCAGCGATCACGGTTTTTGCGCTGGCGGACAATACGATACGGATTGGGCCGCGGCAATCGCGCGCCGAGTTGGAACAGATGATTCACGAGACGGGACTGGATCAGCAGATGAAGGACGCGGGATTCTGGCAGTACTGGCAGTCGAGTGAACGGGGGCGGCAGCCGTGAGGCGCGCGGGTGAAGTTCGAATTCAGGCGCGGTCGCGTATAATAAAATACAGATGACACTCACTCCGCTTTCCGTAGTCGGGGGAAATCCTGTTTTGAAATTGCCAACGCAGCCGACTAGCATGCTGGCGCAGCGCATTCTGGCGATCGATTACGGGAAAAAGCGGATTGGATTGGCGCTTTCGGACGAATTGGGCGTGACGGCGCAACCTTTGCAGGTGTTGGCGCACAAGAACCGGAAGGAAGACGTACGCAGGCTGCGGGAAATCTGCCGGGCGAAGGGCGTGCGGCTGATTGTGGTGGGGCATCCGCTGCACATCACGGGCGAAGCGGGAGACATGGCCGAAGAGGCTGCGCGATTTGCGACGCGGCTGCGGAAGGAATTGGGGATTCCGGTGGAATTGGCGGACGAGCGTTTGACGACCTGGGAAGCGGAGCAAACTTTGGCGGAGATGGGCGGGGCGAAACGACGGAAAGACGCGCCGCTGGATGATGTGGCGGCGGCGATTCTGCTGCGCGAATATCTGGAACGGCGTAACGCGAATCGCGAAGGGAAGGAATAACGGAAGATGCGCCGCCTGGGTTTACTGGCACTTCTGGTTATTGCCGCGATCGGAGCGGGAGCGGGATGGATCGATTCGCAGATCAGCCGGCCCTATCGCGGACACCGGCCGGAAAAAGTTTTCGTGGAAATTCCGCACGGGACTTCGCGGTGGAATATTGCGGGGATTCTGCGGCACGACGACGTGATTCGGAACCGGCTGGCATTCGAGCTTTTCAGTATTTGGCACATTCGGACGCCGCTGCAGGCGGGCGAATATTATGTCGATCGTCCGGTGACGACGCGGGAAGTTTTCTGGCAGATGGCGCAGGGGCACATTTTCGTGCAGCGCGTCACGATTCCGGAAGGCTACACGATGTTCGATATTGCGGCGGAGATGGAGCACCAGGGCGTGTGCGGGAAGAATGATTTTCTGGCCGCGGCGCAAAATGCGGCGTTAATTTCCGACATTGCGCAGGGAGCACAGAATCTGGAAGGGTTTCTGTTCCCTTCGACGTATGAGTTCACGCATCACACGACCTGCGAGCAGGTGGTGAAACGGATGGTGCAGAATTTCCGGGCGGTGTGGGAATCGATGAACGCTTCGGATTCGAATGCGTATCCTCAGGGTTTGACGGCGGAGCAGATAGTGACGCTGGCCTCGCTGGTGGAGCGGGAGACGCCGCGGCCAGAGGAACGTCCGCTGGTGGCGGGAGTTTTTTACAACCGCCTGAAGCATGGCGGCCCGCTGCAATGTGATCCGACGGTGGCGTATGCGCTGGAGTTGCAGGGGCATCCGGTAAAAGTTGTGCATGGCAAAGATTTGGCGGTGGATTCGCCGTACAACACGTACCGGAATCCGGGATTGCCGCCGGGTCCGATTGCGAATCCGGGGGAAGCTTCGCTGAAGGCGGCGCTGACGCCGGCGACGACGGATTACATGTATTTCGTGGCGAATGATGCGGGCGGACATTTTTTCAGCAAGACGCTGGCGGAGCACAACCGCAACGTGGCGAAATATCGGAAGCTGCTGCAAGGCGAAGAGCCGGTGGAAGAAGCCGCGGCGGCAAAAAAGCCGAGCGCGCATCGAGGACCTTCGTGAGTTCGGAACACACCACACATGAGGAAGGCGGATCGCCAACCAAAAAGGCGATGATTCTGGAAGCCGCCGAGGAATTGGGTAAGCCTCGTTTTACCCCCGCAGAGGTCGAGCAGATTCGCCGAAAACTGATCGCACAGCTGGGAGCGGCGGGAAAAACTTCGGCGGATTACATCACGAGCGTGCTGGAAGAAGCGGGGATGCGGGTGGTGTGGTCGACGAAATCGGACACCGAAGGGCGCTACGAAGAGGAATTCGCGGATTTGCTGCACTTCTCGACGCTGGAAGAGGCAGAGATGTGCATCGTGCGGCTGGATGAATTGTTCCGGAAATTCGAGCACGAGAAGGAACGCGCCGGAGCGGAACGAGTGCGCGAAGTAGCGCGGTTGGGACGGCGGCGGGCGGAGATGATTTCGCGCAACCACAAAGTGGACGCGCAGAAACGAGCGGAGAAAGAAGAGATAGCGCACTGGTTCGGAATCTGGCTGGAGACACCGGACGCGTTTTTCGACTGGCTGGAAGTGCGCAAGCAGTCGCCGGACTTCGAGAAGAAATTCCCGGCGCCATCGGGCGACGAAGAATAAAAAACAGCAGCAAGAAATCCTGATAAGGAAACCCCTCATGTACCTGCTGGAAATCGAGCCACTCGACATAGGCGAAGATGTGCGCGCCATGGGTTTGGAACTGACCGAAGCGGACGAGAATCGCGAGCCAATTCGCGGTGCGGAGGCCGCGAAGGTATGGTCGCGCGTGCTGCGCGCGGTGGCGGGGCAAGAAAGCTGGGCACTGGATTTTTTCAGCCACCTGGAACCGGTCCGGGATTACTGCACGCGGCATGAGATCGAATTTCGCGACGCGAGCAAACGTTCGCTGGTGATTCCGGCATCGGCACTGACGCCGGAGAAGCTGGAAGCGCTGGTCGATCGATTTCAGAAGGAAACGTTTGGAGTGCGGGCGGGAGCGCTGGCGGCCGGCGGAGATGCGGCGCTGGAGGGCGATCTGGCGCGACGAGGCGTCGACGCCTATCACAACGAGTATCAGAAATATTATTTCTGCGGGATTTGCTCGTTCGACGATGGATCGCTGGTGATACTCAGCGAAAAATTATGGGCCAGCGAAGTGATTCGGCGGATACGTCCGGTGCTGGACGGGCAAGAGGTGGAAGTGCGGCTGGCGGCCTAAAGGCTGCGAGCAGCGGCCCACAGAGCACGGCGGCCTGCGGTGCGACACGCGAGGCGCTGTGCACCGAAGTTCTGCGCGCGCCTCACGTGGGTGGACTTGGACTCGCACGAAAGGGTTCCCCATTCCCACTAGAATTACGTTCGTGCGAGTTTACCGTAGTTACGGATATGACACTTCTGAGAGTGTCATAGATAGTTCGGCGTCCCCGAAAAAAGACTGGTAACATGCCGCAATGCGTTCGCCGGCGTTATGCGTGACAGCCGCGCTGTACTTCCTTGTTGGGTGCGCCGCCCGGACACCAGACAAACAGGTGCAGCACGACGACGCTCACTACGCTTCCACGTTAAGACCTTATCTCAACGACCTGAAGCCGGGTGTGAATAGGAAAACCGTAGAAGAGTATTTCCGCTCGCGAAACATTTCATTTAGCCACGAGAGCGGCCATCTCGTTCCCCTACCACCTGATGTTTTCGATCTCGCATATTCGGATGTTATCGCGCTTAGAGGAGAGAAACGCCCGTGGCCGTGCGGCTCCTCCAACGTCTACATCATTTTCTATTTTAGCGGGACCCAGCCTTACAGCGGTTTCGGCCACATCGCGGCCAATGACGCCGACACGCTGCAAAGCATCCACATATCTAAAATCTACGACTGCTTCTAGTGTCTCGCCTTAAACCGAATCGCGTTCCTGCGAGTTTGCTGTTTCTGGCCGGCTACGGTGTCCAATTCACTTTTCCGCGACTTATCGGGCGCTGTTCCCTTCGCTGCCAAGTACCCTTTGCGAGTTCAGTGGAATGTGATATTCGAGTCAAAATGACATTTGACCGGCAGGGTAAGAATTTAACCTATGACTTCGACGAACTGACAATCTGGCGAACGAAGCTGCCTGACGTGAAGCACGCAATTCTCCCGCCTTCAAATAATCGACCAAATCCGCGTGTCATCGACGGGTTGGTGGTCGTCTCAGTTTTTGCACCAGGTGCGATCTGTGCTTTGGACCGCAAAACGGGGTTGCTCGTATGGCGACGAGAGTTCCCCAAATTCGCCAGCGCAGCAGTTTACGATGCGAACGGGACGCTGTTCGCTAACACTCCCAACACCCTGCACGCATTGGAACCGGAAACGGGCAACACTGTCTGGTCGTTCTGCCCGCACGGGGACTCGGGCGAAACGATGTATTCTGCGCCGACGGTTCACGAAAACAGCGTCTTAATCGGCGACAGGCGCGGATACCTGTACTGTCTCGATTTCCAGACGGGTGAGGTTGTGTGGAGGCAGCGGACCAGCGAAGAGAAGAATTGTGACGTGAATTCGACGCCCGCGGTCACCAAGGGCATGGTTGTAATCGGTACTAACGCAAAGATGGCTGCCGCCTACGATATTGAGACAGGAAATCGAGTCTGGTTTCGGGAGATCGATGGCCCATCGCTACCCGGACCTGTTCTTTTAGGAAGCTCGTTGGCGGTCTTTGCAGATTCTGTTTATTTCTTAGCGTCAGAATCCGGACAGATTCTCCAAAGGTTTGCTTGGGACGCCGCTAGGGCGGATGACCCGAACTGCGTGGGCGATGACGTAATCGCCATCGTTCGCTCTAACGCAGGCGCTGACGGCGTTTACAAATTGGTTAGGTTGAGCGAACACGGTATCCGGTTTACACGAACCTGTGAAAATTTTGTGACTTCGATGATTTATGCAATCGAAACGAACATGATTTACGTTTCCCACTATGCAGGTTTGGATGTTCGCCGCCCCAATGACGGGGAGATCGCGTTTAGCATAAGCGGAAAAGAAGTCGAAGCGCCTGGCTCGCCTGACGTGAAGGATCACGTCATCTACGTAGCTACGGGAGACGGATTCGCGTATGCGCTAAACCATCCTTCAATCGAAAGCAATGACATCAACGCCAATTTAACGCGGTAACCGGACAAATCAGCCACTTAGCCGAGTCGTGGCCCGGATGTCCCGGGGAGGATGTGCCGTAGTTGGCACGCGGAATAGGCCGTTGGTACTATTGGCGTGAACAATGGTCCTAGTACAATTCTTGCAGGTGTAACTATATGGCACCCCTGCAAGGCGAAGTTTCGATCCCTATTTCCCCTGCAATTCCCAACGCTAAAGCGTTTGTGCGCAGCCTGAACGTCCTGCTTAAGTATGCCCGGCTCTATGGTTTACAGCATTCGCGGTCTGCGGATCAGTTTGAGTCGGCGTGGAAGGAGCTGCGGGACGCGGTGGCGGCTACGAGCCAGGGCGGGTTGCTACTGGGTGCTTCTGGATCACAACTTTTGCTGGATGGAGTGCCGGTTGATTCGAGCCAAGCTGAGCGGAGCTTTGCGGATTTTCTGACCAACGCGGGAGTGGCCAGCATTGGATTTTTGCCGCGGGTCGAACGCGAAGAATTCGTGAATTTGGTGAAGTGCTTCATGGAAACCGGGCCGAACGCGGGCCCGCTGGCGGACCGGCTGGCGCAATATTTCGGAGACAAGAAAAACGCCGGAATCCGGGTGAATGAGATTCGGTTTATCGCCGAAGACGCGGGATTTTCTGAGGCGCGTGTGGCGGCGACGTTGACGGCGAAAACGCTGGGCGCGGACGCGGAAAAAATTCAGGATTGGTTCCGCAGCCCGGAAAAAATGATTCAACTGATTGCGGCGGCGGAAGGTTCGCACGGCGGCGGTGGCGGCAACGGCGCTGGGAATGGAAGCGGCCACGGAGCTGGATCCGGGGCGGGTCAAGGAACAGGTTCAGGTATCGGGCACGTGGGCGGAACTCGCGGCGGCGCCGGCGTCGTGTTCATAAACGGCGGAACAGGGACTGGCGGGCAGGCTGGCGGAGGCGCGACCGGATTCGCGGGCGGCATCGGGCAACTGCAAGAGGCCGAGCTGCAGAGTTTGCTGAGGCTGCTGTCGCAATTCGGCGAAGCGCAATCCACGCACAATCCGCAACTTGATTCGAACAGCTGGCAGCAGAAAATCTCCGCGCTGCCGCAGAACGCGCAACAAACGCTGCAACAGGCGCTGGCCACGGTGGCGGCGCAATCGCCCACAGCGAAAGTCGATGAAGGGATGCTGCTGCGTCTGGCCGAAGATCTGGCGATAAAGTTCGCTATCGACCAATATCAGCGCGGCGAAGTGAAAGTGAATGCGGTGCGGCAGATGCTGGACCGCATGGGCAGCGAGCTGGCTACGCTGCGCAAGCTGCTGAAATCCCGCGAAGACAAGATGGCGACCGCCGGGATGATGGTGGAATCCCACGCGGACGTGCTGGACCGGCAATTCTGGGCGGCGGTGCCGGATTCCGGGAAAAAGACGGTGTTGATGTCGAGCGAGGCGTGGTGCATTCCGCCGCGGAACATTCAGCAGTATGTAGAAGACTTGATGGGCCGCGGAGAATCGGACGCGGCCGGCGATATTTTGTTGCACTACGCTTCGTGCGTGCAGAACAAGGACGCCGAGGCGCGGAAGAAAGCGGCGATTGGGCTGGGACAACTGGCCGAAGTCTTCAGCAAGGCAGCGAGCAAGCGGCTGCAGGACGCGCTGCGACAGATCGGGCAGCAAATGGGCGCGGAACAGGATCCGGAGTTGCAGACGCTGCTGAGCGCGGCCTTCGTGCGGCTAAGCCAGGAATCGGCGGCGCGACGGTATTATCGCGCGCTGCAGCAGGCGCTGGATTCGGTGGCGGACCTGGAAGAATCGCGGCCGAGCTGGGTGCAGAGTTTGCGTCCTCGGCTGGGAGTGGACAGCCGAATCGCGGAGTTCATCGAAGAGGCCCTGGCGGCAGATCAAGTGCCGGATGGTTTGGTGGGCGTGCTGATGCGCGTGCCGAAGGGCGCGGCGGAACATCTGGCAGTACGACTGGCGCGTTCGTCGCGGCGGACGGAGCGCGAAGGCGTGGTTTCGCTAGCAAAGGCTGTAGGCGCACCGTGCGTGCGCTATCTGAAAGAAACTTTGAAGAACGATGGGGCGCCTAAGGCGGCGGGCGTGGTAGGACTGCTGAGCCGGCTGGATCCGCTGGCGGTGGATGAATTGCTGCCGCGGCGGCTGCGCGACGGCGGACGCGGATTTCACGATGCGATCGTGCGGCAACTTTCGACGGCAGGCGCGCCGGAGCGCGGCAAGCTGCTGGCGGACTCGCTGGAAATGTTCGACACCATGATTTTGCCGCTGGCGATCGACGAGATTGGAGTTTCGGGAGACGCGGATGCGGCGGACGAAGCTGCTGCGCCTGGCGGAAGGCGAAATTTTGCCGCAGGCTCCGGATTATCTGCGGGTGAAGGCGATTGAGGCGCTGGGGCGGATGCGGGCTCCGGCCGCGGCGGAACATCTGCGGAAATTTGTGGAGAGCAAGAAGACGTTTGGCTGGGCGTATCCGGATGAAATCCGGATGGCGGCGGCGCAGGCACTGGCGAAATTGGATCCGGAGTGGATCCAGAGCTTTCTGCCGCAGTCGGGGCTCGAATCGGAGGTGCTGGCGCTGGCGCCGCTCGATCCGATTCCGGAACGCGATTTTGTGCGGCATCGCAGATACCGGCGGGTGCGGCTGCCCAAGCAGGTTCCGGCGACGGTGACGTCGGCGCGGGGAAAATATTCTTCAGCGATCAGCGTGTTGAGCCTGGACGGCGGGCTGCTGAACGGCGAGCTGCAGTTTCCGGTGGGCACCGAGACGACGGTAAAAATTCCGGCGGGGCTGCGGTCGATCACGATGCAGGCGGTGGTGCGGTTTGTGCGGTCGCAGCAGGCGGGATTCGAGCTGGTGGGAATGGGGCTCGAGGACCGGGCGAAATTGCGAAGGCTGTTGGTGTCGTTGGGCAATGTGCCGTTGAACGGGACATTGGGCGCGGGACGCGAGTAGCAGCAGGCAAAACATTCTTCCTTCTGATTTCCTTCGTCTTTCCTTCCATTTTTTCTGTTGGTGCGCTTTCCGCCGGCGGGCGCGGTCGGCAGAATTGGCGACCCGCGCCTTGGTGTGAGCGCTACTGCTCGACGCTTCAACTGATCGGCTGATATTCGAGAAGGAGAACGCCGTTGTCGAGCGCGCGCGAAGATTTGAGGCCGAATTTCTTGAGTTGCCGAGTGTCATCGAAGAGCTTGAGCCCGCCGCCGACCGCGATGGGAATTAGCATCAGGCGCAACTCGTCGACGAGGTCGTGGTGCAGTAGGGCCTTGACGAGGGTGGCGCTGCCATAGACGAGGATATTGCCGCCATCGGAGTTCTTCAGGGCCGTGACGTCTTTCGTGAGATCGCGAAGAATGTGGCTGTTATTCCACTCGGCCTTTTGCAGGCTTCGGGATACGACATATTTCGGAAGCTGGTTCATGCGGTCGCCGAACGGGTTGCCGGCCTGGCCGGGCCAGGATTTGGCGAACGCGTCGTAGGTGGTTTTGCCCAAGAGCAAGGCATCGACACTGGAAACCTCATCGAGCTTGTACTTCCCGCCTTCGGGAGACCTGTATTTGGCCTGCCAACCGGCGTGGGGATGAGCGGTTTCGTTGCCGCCGGGCGCTTCGACGACGCCATCTAGGGTGATGAATTCGGTGACTATAATTTTTCGCATGATCTTTGCCTTCTCCTGTGGCGTCTTCGGTCCGGGCCGTTGCGCTTAAGTTGCCCTACGTTGCTCGCATAACATAGACGAATGGCTGGAGCGGAATTCGACAAATGGTACTGGAAAATTTCCGGCGGCTGCAGCCGGAAACTGACCTCAAGCGGGCGCGGCGCGGTTCGTTGACACCCCTAACAGTGGCTGTTAGATTGCCTACTTTGCGCTTATAGGGGATTCGTCTGAGCAT
This sequence comes from uncultured Acidobacteriota bacterium, assembly GCA_963711325.1. GTDB lineage: Bacteria > Acidobacteriota > Terriglobia > Acidiferrales > UBA7541 > Palsa-295. Next base: position 59,866 of record CAVQDR010000005.1, read on the forward strand.
TCGGGGCCGTATTTGGATGGTTTCGCTGGCGGTAGCGGTGGCTCTGGCTGGCGGATGTGCGGCCAGCCATACGACGGTGTTGAAACCCGGGCGGGCTCCGGCGGCGGTGCAGAGCGCGACGCGGGAGCAGCTGATCGAGCGGTACAACACGCAGGCGAATGCGGTGCAGACGTTGAACGCGGGCGTGGCGATGAAGCTGACGTCGGGTTCGGCGTATTCGGGAGTGATCGAGCAGTATCACGAAGTGAACGGATTTTTGCTGGCGGCGAAGCCGGCGAGCATCCGGGTGATCGGGCAAGCGCCGGTGATCGCCAAGAATATCTTCGACATGGTAAGCGACGGGCAGACCTTCGAGATTTCGATTCCTTCGAAGCATAAATACGTGGTGGGGCCGGTGAATGTGGCGCGGCAATCGGCGAAGCCGATTGAGAATCTGCGGCCACAGCACCTGATCGAGGCGCTTTTGTGGGCGCCGATAGCGGCCGATGCGACGGTGCTAATCGAGGAGTCGAGCGAATCAAATGTCCGGTATTATGTATTGACCATCATCCGCGCGGCTGCGGGGGCGTCTGCCGAGTGCGCGGCGGGTGCGACCAACTTCGAGATCGTAAAAAAAGTGTGGTTCGAGCGCGGCGGGTTGCAAGTGTCGCGCGTGGAGACGTACGAGCGCGGCGGAGCCGTGGGCTCGGATGTGCGGTACAGCGACTGGCAGCCGGCGGGTGGCGCGGCCGGCAATTCGGCTGGCGCGGCGGTGGCCGCGGTGAGTTATCCGCGGGAAATTGATATCGTGCGGCCGGGCGAGGATTACCAGCTGGCGATTCACATCAACAAGCTGACGCTGAATGAGCCGATACCGGGTGACCGCTTTACGCTGAAGCAGCCGCCGGGATCGGATCTGGTGCGCATCAGCGAAGACGGCAGCCAGAAAACAGAGCCGGCCAACAAGGAGCCGCAGCCGTAAAGTTTTGAATTGCGCTAAAACCCTACCCCTATGATCCGCCACATGATCGTACAAAACGTGCTGCACCGTCCGCTGCGCACGCTGATTACCGTGCTGGCGGTGGCGATCGAAGTGACGCTGGTGATTATCGTGGTGGGGCTGACCAGCGGCCTCTTGGCGGAGTCGGCGAAGCGGATTGAAGGCGTGGGCGCGGACATCATGGTGCAGCCGCCTTCGGCGTCGGTGTTTATGGCGTTCAGCGGGGCGCCCATGCCGATTGCGATTGCGGGGAAACTGGAGCAGCTGGAGTACGTGCAGGCGGTGGCGCCGGTGCTGCTGCAATTCAATTCGACCGGCCTAGAGATTGTGTACGGAATCGAGCAGAACAGCTTCAAGGCGGTGACCGGCGGGTTCGTGTTTCACGAAGGGCACGACCTGGAGCAGCCGAACGACATCATCGTCGACGACGTGTATTCGAAGAGCAAGCATATCAAGCTGGGGCAGACGGTGCGGATCCTGGACCACGAATTCCACGTAGTGGGAATCGTGGAGCACGGGAAAGGCGCGCGGCTTTTTGTGTCTATGTCGACCCTGCAGGACATGGCTGGCGCGCGCGACAAGGCTTCGGTGTTTTTTATCAAATGCGACCGGACGGATCATACGGTGGCGGTGATGGATGAAATCCGGCAGCTGCTGCCGCGTTACGAGATTCGGCCACTGAAGGATTTTATTTCGCTGATGACTTCGTCGAATTTGCCGGGGCTTGGCGCGTTTATCAACGTGATGATCGGAATCGCGGTGGTGATTGGGTTTCTGGTGATTTTTCTGTCGATGTACACGACGATCATCGAGCGCACGCGCGAAATTGGCGTGTTGAAGGCGCTGGGGGCTTCGAAGCCGTACATCGTGCGGATTATTTTGAGCGAAACGACGCTGCTGTGCCTGGCCGGAGTGGTGGGGGGCATCGGGTTAAGTTATGCGATGCGTTCGATTTTCATCAAGCTGTTCCCGACACTGACGATTCTGATTACGGCGCCGTGGATTTTGCGCGCAGGGCTAATCGCGGTGCTGGGTGGGTTGCTGGGCGCGGCTTACCCGGCGTGGCTGGCGAGCCGGAAGGATCCGGTTGAGGCGCTGGCGTACGAGTAGTGCTGCACGCGCGCATTCGGGGAATGGCGCGTGCGTAAATTTTTGGAGCTGATTGTTGGAGCCCATACTTAAAACTGAAAACCTGTGGAAGGTGTACCGGCAGGGCAAGGTGGACGTGCCGGCGCTGCGGGGCGTGAGCATCGAAATCATGCCGGGCGAATTCGTCTCGATCATGGGCCCTTCGGGCTGCGGAAAATCGACGATGCTGCACGTGATTGGCGGGCTGGCGCAGGCCACGCGCGGGCGAGTGCTGCTGGACGGCAACGATCTGACGACGATGAGCGATTCGGCGCGGACGCTGCTGCGGCGGCATAAAGTGGGATTCGTATTTCAGCGCTTCAACCTGCTGCCGACGCTGGACGCTTATCACAACATCACCTTGGCGCAGCACATTCACGGAAACGGATTCGATCCGCACCGGTTTGAGGTGGTGGCCGGGCTGCTTGGGTTGAGCGGCAGGTTGAAACATAAGCCTTCGGAGCTTTCGGGCGGCGAACAACAACGGGTGGCATTGGCGCGGGCGATTATCAGCGAGCCGAAGATCGTACTGGCGGACGAGCCGACTGGAAATCTGGATACGAAAAGTTCGGAAGCGGTGCTGGGATTGCTGCAGCAGCTGAATCGGGATTTGGGGCAAACGATCGTGATGATCACGCACAATCCGGAAGCGGCGGCTTACGGGCACCGGGTGCTGCATATGCGCGACGGTGAAGTGGTCGACGGCAGTAGCGTTCACTGAGATGCGTTCCCTGTGGCACGGGATCGTCAACACGATTTTCTGGTCGTACGAGCGAGGCAGCTGGCCGTACGACTTGATGGTGATCCTGATTGTGATTTTCGTGCTGCTGACCCCGCGCGCCTGGTTCCGGGATCAGCCGCAGGCGGCCGCGCTTTCCAGCACGTCGATACAACTGCTGAGCGATGATGCGTTGAACCAGACGCATACCTACCGAATCGATGCCACGGCATTTGCACTGGAAAAGCGGACGGCGAAACCCACCCCTGAATTGGAACGGGAAACTCACGACCTGCTGGGGCGGACGGTCACGGATTTGAAGGATCGCACGTTTCAGATTGTGCGGATCGACCCGGTGCGAACGGATGCGGGGATGGTTTTGTCCTACGACGTCACGGTTCGCCCTTAGCGCGGAGCTCTTCCCTTTTTCTTCTCTCGCGGAAATCCTACGGCAGCGCCCTCTTTTGTTCAACGACACGGAACCTGAGGCCGGGAGGCAACATCTAATTGGTGTAGTATGATTTCGCCTTCATTTTATTGCGTGGGTGGTTCGTGGGATCCGGGCCAGGGGGCTTCTTGAAAGGAAAGCAGGCGACTTGGGTTTTGGTTTTGTGCGCATTGGCGTGCGCTTGGGCGGTGCGTAGTGCGGCTGGCGCGGCGCAGAGCCATGGGCCGACTTCAGTGGAGGGCGTGCTACGGCAGCTGGACCGTTCGTCCAAGGATTTTCATTCGCTATCGGCGGACGTGGAGCGGACCAAGGTGACGGTAGTAGTGAACGATAAATCCGTCGAAGACGGTTCACTGCTGGTGCGCGGCGACAAGATGCTGCTGGAAATGAAAGCGCCGAATGCGCGGACGATTTTGCGCACGGGCGATAATTTGTTTGTGTATACGCCGGGGCTGAATCGGGTGGAAGAATACAATCTGGCGCAACACCGATCACTGGTCGATCAGTATTTGTTGCTGGGATTCGGCGAGGATGGCAAGGAACTACAAAAGTCGTACTTGATCACGCTGCTGGGCGAGCCGATGCTGGATGAGCGAAAGACGATCGAGCTGGAATTAACACCAAAGTCGGACGAGGCGCGGAACCAGATTTCGAAGATTCAGATCTGGTTCGACGAATCGTCGTGGCTGCCGGTGCAGCAGCAGTTCAATGAGACGGGTTCGGGCGATTATTTCGTGATTCGGTATTCGAAAGTGGTACGCAACCCGGATTTGGGCGACGCCCACTTCAAACCCCACTGGCCGAAAGGCACCGAGAAAGTAAAGCCTCAAGGCTAGGTTCGGCGCGGTTTTTGCGGTGTAGGGTTGTCCCGGCGGCGTCCTGCTGCCGGGCCTTTTCAAAACTTCAGGATTTTCGCGCGGCTTCGTGTTCGAGAAGCTCGCGTTTGCGTTCCAGACCCCAGCGGTAGCCCGCCAGATTTCCATCCTCGCGCACGACTCGATGGCACGGAACCACGACCGATACTGGATTGGTGGCACACGCGCGGGCCACGGCTCGGATGGCGGTGGGCTGGCCTATGGCGCGAGCTACCTGGCTGTAGGTGCGGGTTTTGCCGTAAGGAATGCGGCGCAATTCCTGCCAGACGCGGCGCTGGAACGCGGTGGCTTGCAAGTCGGTGGGCAGGTCGAGATTGGGTTCGTGGCCGCGAAGATGGTCGAGAATTTTGCCGACCCATTTTTCCATGCCGTTGCGGTCGCGTTGAATTTCGGCGCGAGGATATTCCTGGCGGAGCGCGGCCTCGAGTGGAGCATCGGCCTCGCCAAGGTAGACGGCACTGATGCCGCGCTCGGTGGCCCCGACCAGAAGGCGGCCGAGCGGCGAGGCCGCGATGGTGTAGCGAATTTTCATGCCGGCTCCGCCCTGGCGATAGGTGGCGGGGGTCATGCCGAAGTGGCCGGGCGCGCGTTCGTAGAGGCGGCTGCTGGAGCCAAAACCTGCGTCGTAAAGTGCGGTAGTCACGTCGTCTCCTTTTTTCAGCTTCGATTTCAGACGGTGCATGCGGCGCGCGTCGGCGTATTGGCGCGGCGAAATTCCCATGACGCTGCGGAAGGCCCGTTCGAGCTGGTAAGGGCCTATGCCGGCGGCTGTGCTGAGCGACTTTAGGGTCAGATGAAAGTCTTCGGGCTCGGCGCTTGCGGCGGCGCCCTGGCCGGTCTGCAAGTGGCGATCGATGGCGGCGCAGACGCGCGCGACAGCCTGGGTGCGCGGATCCTGCACGCGCGAGGAGCGCGGTTTGCAGCGCTGGCAACCGCGGAAGCCTTTTTGTTCAGCAGCTGCCGGAAGCGCGAAGAAAGTAGCGTTTTCGCGGAGCGGCTTGCGCGACGGGCAGGACGGTTTGCAATAAATTCCGGTGGAACGAACAGCGTAGACGAAGCGGCCGTCGGCAGTTTTATCGCGAGCGAGAACGGCGGCCCATTTTGCCCGCGATGAATTCTGCGAAGCGCCGGTTGAGCGATTCGTTTTGGATTTTCTCCGAGAATTTGTGTTGCTGCGGTTCGCCATATGTTCGAGTCCGAATTCCAACGCGTTTTCTATTGGCATGGTGACAAAATATCGAAAGCGAAGGAAGCGAACTATCCGTTTTTGGCGGTCAAAGTGGCGCGGGCCGCTTTCGCTTTCGCCATGTGGGAAAGCGGTGGAAAACCTTTGAAATGAAGGCTATCAAAGGTGTTACACGATTGGGCACTTTCGCCCCGTACAGGGTTGACCGTATTGTCAGGCCCGCGCATATTCGTTCCACCTCTCTGGGGATGTTGTCCAAACAGGTCTTGGGGGTCTGTTCAATGGGGGCTGCTCCGCAATGGAAGGGACGCTTAGCGTCCGTTTCACCGATCCGCAGTTTCGAAAGCAACACAGTACCCACAGCATCGCCGTTTAATAAGCCCGGACCACGCCGGTTCGCGCGCGTCCCGACGCACGCGGTGGGAGTGGTGGCGGATCGACGGAGAGCGCCGCGCGCGGCTTTGTCCTTGCCGATGCGTTTGCTGCGCGTGAGCGACCAGCCGGAAGCCTACCCCGTTACGCTAGTTACCCGAAACATCAGCTCAAGCGGAATTTATTTTCTGGCGCCGCGGATTTTGCCGCCGGGGACGGCGATCGAACTGGAAGTGGCGCTGCTGGATCGTCCCATGGGGCAAGGCCGGGTGCAGATGTGCACCGCGGCGCATATCGTGCGCTGCGACGCCGTGGACATGCCGGGATGGTTCGGATACGCAGCGAGTTTTGATGATTTCGCGCTGCGCCGCGACGATGTAGTGCCGATGCGCCGATGCGATCAGGTCGGGCGGAGCGCCAAGACGGCATAATTGCAGGCTGGAACTAGCGCTGGCGATTTGAAGCTCTAAGAAAAACTGAATTCCCTTCGTGGTTCTCCTCCGTTGGTGTTCCTTCGTTCGCCTAGCAGCTTGCCTGGAGGAATCCGGCTAAAGCTGGTTGTGGGGCGGCGCGGTTGCGGGCGGCGTGGCTTGCGGCTTGGAAGATGATTCTCCGGCGTCAGCTGGCGCAACCGGGGCCGCGGTGGGCGAATCGTTGCGCTTGAAATCGGTGGCGTGAATGATCAGGCGCAGCGGGAGGTCGTCGCTCTGATCGGATTTGAAGAAATCGTCGGAGCGGGTATAGGTGGGCAGCCAGTATTTCTGTTGAAAATTTTCGCGGTAGGTTTCGAACATGGTGAAAGGCAAGGCGGTGCCGTTGCCTTCCAGTTCGCTGATGAATTTCCCGTAGCTTTTGACGATGGCGAAATCGTGATCGTCGATCCAGACCAGGCCTTCGAAATAGCGCTTCTTGCGGCTGAGAGTTTTCGGTTTGACCTGGAAAACGTAGGTGTTGAGCTGGTCGAGCTTTTCCTGGCCGGCGTAAACGAAAGTGTAATTTTTGATTTCGTCGGAAGTGAGCGGGAAAAGCGGCATGGTGGAGAGGGCGCGAACGTCCTCCAGCGAGAAATGCATGAGCTTTAGGGTGTTTTCAGGCTGGGCTTCGACGCGGAAGTAGCGCTGGCCATCGGGGCGGACGTAAGCGAGGCCGGTGACATTGAAGCGGCCGCCGGGTTCGGTCTGTTCATCGAGACGAATGGATTCCTGAAAATTGTAGGTGTCGTAGATCTTCTTCATGGTGTCTTCGTTGGCGCTGAATTTCTGGATGATTTCCTGTTCGGGGATGGGCGGCGGACCGGGATGCGGTTCGGCGGAGATGCGCTTGACCTCGAATTTGGGCGGAGGGGCCTGCGGCCCGGCGGATTGGGCGCTAGCGGGAGCGGCGCCAGCGAGGACGCCGCAGAGACAGAGAATCGCGGCGGCGACGAGCGCGGCGATGTGGATCGAGCGATTTCTTAACGCAGAGAGCACGATGGTTCCTCGATTCTTTGATGCAAGAGCGGGCAGGTGCGGCTGGCCGACCTGCAAAAAGTAGAATACACGAGGGCAGTGCAAGAAAGTGGGCGGGAGTGAATGTGCTTCGGTCCGTTTGCGGCGTCTGTTAAAATTTCGCGTTTACGAAACAGCCGGGAGCTACGGTGAGCGAGGGTCAAGAGTCCCGCAAGGCCGCGCGATATTTCGTGAGCGGGACGGTGCAGGGCGTGGGATATCGATTTTTTGTGCGGCGGACTGCGGAGAAGTTGCGGCTGGCGGGATTTGCGAAGAATCTGGCGGATGGGCGAGTGGAAGTGTATGCGGTGGGACCGGCATCAGCGCTAGAGAAGTTCGGCGAAGAGCTGAAGCGAGGGCCGGAAGGTGCTTCGGTATGCGGCGTGGTGGAAGAGCCGGCGGAGATTGAGGCGCGCTTCGCGAATTTTTTTACGATCGAACGGTAAATTCCCAAGCTTGGGGAAAAACGAGGGGCTGCATGAACGATTTGAAAGTACTGATTCGCGAAATTCCGGATTACCCGAAGCCGGGGATTCTGTTTTACGACCTGACCACGCTGCTGAAGGATCCGAAAGGATTCCATTCGCTGGTCGACCGGCTGTGCGAGCAGTACAACGGAACCAAGGTGGATCTGGTGGCAGGGATTGAGGCCCGGGGATTTATTTTTGCTCCGGCGCTGGCTTACCGGTTGGGCGCGGGATTCGTGCCGGTGCGCAAACCGAAGAAGCTGCCGGGCAAGACGACCTCGGTGACGTACGCCCTGGAGTATGGGACCGACCAATTGGACATTCACACCGATGCGATCAAGCCGGGGCAGAGCGTGCTGATCTGCGACGACCTGCTGGCGACGGGCGGGACCGCGGCGGCGGCGGTGAAATTGATTCGAGAACTGGGCGGGACGGTGGCGGGGGCGGCGTTTGCGGTGGAGCTGAGCTTTCTGAATGGGCGCGCGAAACTGCCGGGGTTGAAAGTTTTTTCTTTGCTGCAATACGACAAGTAGAGGCGGAATTATTTTTTGGTGTCGGCCGAGCCGCCGCGCTGACGCTGCCGGACGACCTCGAAGAGCATTACGCCGGCGGCGACGGACACGTTGAGAGAACGGACCGGGCCGGAGGTGGGCAGCGAGACTAGAAAATCGCAGCGCTTGCGGGTGAGTTCGTGCAGGCCTTCGCCTTCGCTGCCGAGAACGATCCCCACGGAAGCTTTCAAATCCACGCTGGTGTAGGACTGGTCGGCGCGTTCATCGAGGCCGACCAGCCAGTAGCCCGCCTCCTTCATTTCTTCCATGGCTCGAACGAGATTGGTGACGCGCGCGATGGGCAGGTGTGCCAAGGCGCCGGCGGAGGCACGTTCGACGGTGTCAGTAAGGCCGGCGGCGCGGCGCTCGGGGATGACGATGCCGGTGGCTCCGGCGGCGAGGGCGGTGCGGACGATGGCGCCGAGATTGTGCGGGTCTTCGACTCCATCGAGCAGGACGAGCAGGCCCTGGGGATTTTTGGCGGCGAGCAGATCGTCGAGATCGACGGCGGGTTTGGCCGCGCCGATGGCGGCGACGCCTTGATGATCGCGAGTGCCGGTGAGGCGGTCGAGCTGGATGCGATCTTCGAAGCGGACTGGGACGCCTTTGGATTTCGCGAGCTGCACGAGGGCTTCGACGCGGTCGCCGTGGCGGCCTTTGGCGATGACGATGCGGTCGAGCGGGCGGCCGGCGGCGAGAGCTTCTTCGACTGCGTGAAAACCGGTTAACCAATTCATGGACATCGCTGTTTCTCGGCGTTTGCGTGAGATTGGCGACTAGCCTTCCAGCGTGGCGATCGTGTGCGAAGCGATGGCTTCGCCGCGGCCGATTTCGCCCATGCCTTCGTTGGTCTTCGCTTTCAAATTGATTTGATCGATGGTGATGCCGAGCGATTTGGCCAGCGCGGCGCGCATGGCGGGGAAATGCGGGCCGAGTTTCGGGCGCTCGCAAATGACCACGGCATCGAGATGGGTGATCTTGAGATTTTTTGCGTCGAGCAATTTTCTGGTGTGCTCGAGAAACATCAGGCTGTTGGCGCCTTTCCACTTCGGGTCGGTATCGGGGAAGTGCGTGCCGATGTCGCCGAGGGAGGCGGCGCCGAGCAGCGCGTCGCACAGGGCGTGCGCCAGCACGTCGCCGTCGGAGTGGCCTACCGGGCCCTTGTCGAAGGGGACTTCGATGCCGCCGATCATGAGTTTGCGTCCGGCTTCGAGGCGATGCGAATCGTAGCCAATTCCGGAGCGGGTCATTTTCCGGCACGCTCCTGTTCGAGATAAAAGCGGGCAAGGTCCATGTCGGCGGGGCGAGTGATTTTGAGATTGCGCTCGGAGCCGAGGACGACGAAGACATCGTGGCCGAAGCGTTCGACCAGGGAGGATTCGTCGGAGCCGACTACACCATCTTTTTCGGCGGCGCGGAAGGCGTCGCGCAGGAGGCGTAGGAAAAGGCCTGGGGCGTCTGGGCCAAGACGACGCGTTCGCGCGGGATGGTGGTGGTGATCAGGGCGACGTCGGCGGAAGGCTGGCGCGTTTCACTTCTTTCACGGTGTCGATGGCCGGGATGCCGAGAATGGCGGCGCCGCGGGTGCGGGCTTCTTCGATGACGCGATCGATTTGTTCGGGGGTGACGAAGGGGCGGACGGCGTCATGCACCAGGACGATTTCGGTGGAGGGATCGACTTGCGCGAGCGCGTTGGCCACGGATTGCTGGCGGGTATCGCCGCCGTGAACGACGCGGGCGGGGCGGCCGATGGCGGCTTTGCCGAGCTTGTCCTGCAGCGAGACGACGTCATCGGCGCGGGTGGAAAGAAAAAAATCGGTGATGGCTTTGCAGGCGGCGAGGCGGCGCAGAGTGAAGATGACCAGCGGCATGCCGTCGAGTTCGAGAAATTGCTTCGGCGTCGGAGCGCCCATGCGGGTGCCGAGACCGGCGGCAGGAATGATGGCAGCGATGCGCGTCATAACCGGGCGGACAGTCTACCTCAAGTTGCGGCTGAGTCGCAGTTTGGCGCGTTGCAGTTGGACGAGAACGTCACGAGCGATTCGATTCGGGATAAAGCGGGCGCGGCGGACGTTCGCCGCCCGCGCCGCTTTCGGTGGGGCGCGGGGCATGCGATGGTTCAACGTGGTGCGCAGCCGAAGCCGAGGAGCCGGCCGCAGCGGCGCGCGGCACCTGCTGCTCGCCGCGATCGTCGAAGCGGCCGAAAATCATTTTGCCGGCGGTGGTCTGGTGCACGGAGGTCACGGTGATGTCGATGGTCTTGTTGATCATTTTGCGGGCGCCATCGACGACGACCATGGTGCCGTCGTCCAGATAGGCGACGCCCTGGTTGTATTCCTTGCCTTCGCGCAGGATGAAGACGCGCATGGTTTCGCCGGGGAGGACGACGGGTTTCAAAGCGTTGGCGAGCTGGTTGACGTTCAGAATTTCGATGCCTTGCAGGGTGGCGACTTTGTTCAGGTTGTAATCGTTGGTGACGATTTTGGCGTCGTAGCGCTTGGCCAGTTCGATCAGCTTCAGGTCGACTTCGGGAACGGCCGGAAAATCGTCATCGGAAATGTGAACTTCGAGATGCGCCATTTTCTGGATGCGCTGCAGGACTTCCAGGCCGCGGCGGCCGCGCTGGCGTTTCAGCGGATCGGCGGAATCGGCGACGAGCTGCAATTCGTGCAGGACAAATTGCGGAATGATGATGGTGCCATCGAGAAACTGGGCGTCGGCGATATCGGCGACGCGGCCATCGATGATCACGCTGGTATCGAGAACTTTGAAGGAGTGCTTCAGGCTGCGTTCGCTGCCGAACAGGCCGCCCAGGGCCTGCAGGTTCAGCATGTCGCCTTTGTTGGCGCCGAGGACCAGGCCGGTGTAAGCCATCACCAGAAACGCAGCGAGGCTGAAGAAGGAGCGGGTGCTCTCCGGCATGGTGGTGTGGGTCAGAATCAGCGAGGTGAGATAGGCGCCGAGCAGGCCGAGGACGGAGCCGGCGGAAGCGCCGATCAGGCGGCGCAGGCTGGCGTGCCGCAGGCGCAATTCAAAAAGAATGACGCACAGGCCGAACAGGAAACCAATGGCGACACCAACTTCGTGGGTGACGCTGAAGGGGCGGAAATGATAGCCGGCGGCGATACAAACTGCGACAAAGACGATGCGGATGCCGAGCATGTCCCAAAAACTGCCGACACTTTCGGGCGTGGTACGTAGGGGAGCCGAAGGCTTGATGATCGGGGCCGGGGCCGGTTCAGTAACAGCAGGAGCGGGCGGACGGCTCTGCGGACTGAAATTCCTCTGCATGAATCCACCTTGTGGTTATAAAGGAGACGTTTGCGCTAGATGCACGCCTCGAAACGCCTAACCCGGCGATATAAAATTTGCGCAGCGCGAAGCCGGGATAAAAGAAAATACAATTTATAAAATCTTTATGAGGGGACAGTATAGCACCGCGATGGAACAGGGAGTCAACGAGGGGGGACGTGTTTCACACTGAAACACAACAGGGATGGTACGGGTACTTCTATACGTAGAATTTCGGAACGCGTCGACCGAGGGCGCAGAGCAGGTCGGAAGTGACGGTGCCGATCTCACGGGCGACGTCGGAAACGTCGATGCGGGCTGAACCGTCCTGGCCATAGATGGTGACGATGTCGCCGATTTTGGCGTTGGGAACGTCGGTGACGTCGAGCATGGTCAGGTCCATGGAAATGATGCCGACGAGCGGGACGCGTTGGGAATGGAGCAGGGCAAAACCGTGATTGGTGCGGGAGCGGACCACTCCATCGGCGTAACCGGCGTTGATGACCGCGATGCGCGAAGGACGTTTGGTGATGAAGCGAGCGGCGTAGCCGACGCCTTCGCCGGCCGGAACGTCACGCAGGGAAATGATGCGCGCGCGGAGAGACAGACACGGCTCGAGCGGCATCCGGTCCATGACTTCCTGCTTTTTTTGCGGCGGGTCGAAGGATTGATAGTAGCCGTAGAGGATGGCGCCGGGGCGGACCATATCAGCATGGGTTTCGGGGCGGGCGGAGATGGCTCCGCTATTGGCCATGTGCACCATGCCCGGCGAGACGCCGAAAGCTTTCATGCGTTCGAGGCAGCCGCGGAAAAGCAATTCCTGATCGGTGGTCTGCTGAGCGGTGAAATCTTCGGCGGAAGCGAAATGGGTATAGGTGCCTTCGAGCTGCAGGTGTGGCGAGCGTGCGAGAGTTTTGCAAAAGGCGTCGACTTCGTCCGCGGCGATGCCCAGACGATTCATTCCGGTATTAATTTTCAGATGAAAGGGCATGCGCTTTTTGCCGCGGAAAGATTTCGCGGCGGCGCGCTCGAGATGGCCGAGATCGTCAAGGCGAGTGACGGTGGGAGTTAAATTATTTTTGATCAGGCGCTTTTCTTCGCCGGGCCAGAAGCCGGTGAGCAGCAGGATGCGGCGGCGAATTCCCGCGTCGCGCAATTCGATGCCTTCGTTGGCGCAGGTGACGCCGAACCATTCCGTGCCGGCTTTTTGCAGAGCTTTCGAAATGGGAACGGCGCCGAGGCCGTAGGCGTTTGATTTCACGACGGCGAGAACTTTCCGGTTGCCGCCGACGTGCTTGCGGATGGAAGCGAGATTCTTAAGGATCGCGGTGAGCGAAATTTCGGCCCAGACGGGGCGACCTTCGAAATGAAATGTTTTCGACATCGCCTTTTAGAATGCCAGAGTCCTTTCGCGGAGCGCGACGAAAAATCCGAGGAGCGCTGGTGCCCGCTGCGTTTAGGTAAACATCCACTTTGGTTTAATGCAGGGTGGGGGCCGTTCGGCGCGCGCGGCCCAGCCACGCACGCATATCTCCGTAAGTCATAGATTCACCTAGCCTTAACAGGCGATCGGCGAGGATACCACCATCGGTCGCGAGGGTTCTGCCGGAAGCTATCGAGGGCGCTGCGACACGCGTGTGGGAATTGGACGACGGTGAAACGATTTCTGCGACATGCCGGACGCCGAGCTATTCCTGGAGGCCGCCGGAATTCCAAGCGTCGGGAGCGGCTTCTTCGAAGCGGGTGTGACGGCCGAGGAAAACGAAATTCAAATTTCCGGTGGGGCCGTTGCGCTGCTTGGCGATGATCAGTTCGGCTTTGGCGCGATCTTCGTCGGGCAAATCAGTCTTATAGAAATTGGGGCGGTTGATGAAGAGCACCACGTCCGCGTCCTGTTCGATGGCGCCCGATTCGCGCAGGTCGGCGAGCTGCGGTTTGCGCTCTTCGCGTTCCGGGGCGCGGGTCAGCTGGCTGAGAACCATGATGGGAACTTTCAATTCCTTGGCCAGACCTTTAAGCGAGCGGGACATTGCGGAGACTTCTTCCTGGCGATTGCTCTGGCGGCCCATGTTGGTGGGGACCACGAGCTGCAGGTAATCGACGATGATCAGGGACAGGCCGCGATCGCGTTTCAGACGGCGAGCCTTCGCGCCCATTTCCATGACGGTGGAGGAAGCGGAATCATCGACCCAGAGCGGAGATTCGGCGAGATTGGTGAGCGAAGTAGTGATCTTGCCCCAATCGTCGCGATTCATGTGGCCGGTGCGGAATTTGTGAGCGTCGACCCGCGCTTCGGAAGCGAGCATGCGCAGCAGCAGAGATTCCTTGGACATTTCCAGGCTGAAGATGGCGACCGGCTCGCGATTGCGCACTGCGACATTTTCGGCAATGTTCAACGCCAGCGCGGTTTTTCCCATCGAGGGGCGCGCGGCGAGAATGATCATCTCCGAAGGCTGCAGGCCGGCGGTTTCGTTATCGAGATTGGCGTAGCCGGTGGCCAGGCCGGTGATGCGGCGGCCTTCGCTGAATATTTTTTCGAGTCGCTCGAAATTGTCGCGAACGAGTTCTTTGACGCCGATCAGGCCGGCTTTGACGCGATCTTCGGCGAGAGCGAAGATCACGGACTCGGCGCGGTCGAGAATCACGTCGGCATCGTCGCCGGCCGCGAGCGCCTGTTCCTGAATGGCGGAGGCGGAAAAAATCAGGCTGCGCAGGACGGACTTTTCCTTAACGATGCGCGCGTAATGCTCGACATTAGTGATGCGCGGCAGGCCATCGGCCAATTGCGAAAGGTAGGCGACGCCGCCGGCGGATTCGAGTTCGCCACGGCGAGAGAGATCCTCCATCAGGGTGACGATGTCGATGGCCTGCTGCTTTTCGCCGAGCTGCAACATGCGTTCGAAAATCTGGCGGTGCTGGGGAAGGAAAAAATCCTCGGAACGGATTTTTTCTACGGCGGCGTTCAGAGCGTGATTATCGAGCAGGACCGCGCCGAGGATGCTGCGCTCGGCTTCGAGGTTATGAGGCAGCGGCCGTTCGAGTGTGATATCGCCAGGCATGGGGTCGGTGTCTTATTTTTGGAACGGCAAAGATGATTCTGCACCCGCGCAGGATTTCAGACAAGTCACCCGCGGCTGTGGAACACTTCGGAAATGTGGGAAAAGAAAAAGCGCCCCAGATTCAGGGCGCTTTCGATGTGGAACAGCGGCTAACGCCGCGAAGTTATTCTTCTTTCTTAACGGTGAGCTTGACCTTGGCGATGACGTCGCGGTGCAGCTTCACGGGAATTTCGTATTCGCCGACGGCCTTGATGGGGTCGACAAGGACGATCTTCTTCTTGTCGATCTCATAGCCCTTGGCGTGGAGACCTTCGGCGACATCGGCCGAGGTGACCGAGCCGAAGAGGTGATCGCCTTCACCGGCCTTGCGCGTAACCTCGAGCGAAACGCCGGAAAGCGCGTCGGCCTGCTTCTGGGCCGCTTCGCGTTCGGTGGCTTCCTTCTTGGCGAAGGTGGCGCGCATGCGTTCGAGGCGCTTCATGTTGCCGTCGGTGGCTTCGAGAGCCAGCTTGCGGGGCAACAAGAAATTGCGAGCGTAGCCTTCGGCGACTTCGACGAGCTGGCCGCGAGTTCCGAGTTTTTCGACATCTTCCTGCAAAATGATCTGCATTTTCCTGACCTCGAGTGCTGACGATAAATTTCTGGCGCTAAAACCAATTCCGTTACAAAGACAGACCTGCGTGCCGGCTTGCGGCGCGCGCGATTCGCTGCGACTAGAATTCCGCGGCGAAAGGCAGCAAGGCGATATTCTGGGCGCGCTTGATGGCCACGGTGAGCCAGCGCTGGTGACGCGCGCAGGTGCCGGTCATGCGGCGCGGAAGAATCTTGCCGCGCTCCTGAATGAAAGGCGCGAGAATTTCGGCCTTCTTGTAGTCGATGAAGTCGGCCTTATCGACGCAGAAGCGGCAGACCTTCTTTTTGCGCACGAAGCTGCGCTTGCCGCGCTTGGCCGGACCTCCCGGGCCACCGGGACCGCTGGGACGCCCACCCGGTGCGCCGCCGGGGCCTGACGGGCGGCCACCTCCAAACGACGAGCCGCCACCACTGTGACCGCCGCCGTGCGACTGCTGTCCTCCGTGTTCATCTGCCATTCGAATTCTCCTAATCAAAAATGCTCGAGCCTGAATCGATGAATTTCGTTTCGTGCCGTGCTGCTACTGGCGCGCGCTTAAGCCGAAGGCGGCGCGGGCGTGGGTTCGCTGCTGACCGGCGGCATGGACGTGGCTCCGGTAATGGCCGGAACAGCCTTGCGCGGACGGCGGGCGGCGCGCTTATCGCGATGCCGCTTGAGTTTTTCCTGGCGCTTCAATTCTTCGTCGAGGCGCACGGTCATGTACTTGATGACCGGGTCGGCGACCTTCAAGCGGCGTTCGAGTTCTTTCACGACTTCGCCGTTGGAGGATTTCAGGACCATGTAAACGAAATAGCCTTCGCGAAGTTTCTGGACGCGATAGGCCATGCGCTTGCGGCCCCACTTGGCGGTGGAGTCGATCTTGGCGCCCTTTTCGGCGGCAGTGGTCTCCAACGTGGAGATCACTTTGTCGACGTCTGCTTCCGGCGTATCGGGCCGGCAGATGAAAATCAAATCGTACTGTCGTTCTTCCATGTGTCCCTCGATTCCTCTTCTGCTTTTACTGAACAACTCTTGCGAAACTGCTATTCCGAATCTTTTTCTCCGGCCGATTCCACGCGTTTGTTAAAGCGCGTCATGGCCTTTCCCACACCGTCCGTCAAAATTGCTTCGACCGCTTCGGCCGCGTCCTGCGCGAGCTGCGCGGCCATTTCGCGTTCCGGCTTGCGCATCACGCCGAGAACGTAATCGGCCATGTCGCCCATGGGATGCTCGGGCTGTACACCCAAACGGACCCGAATAAATTCATTGGTGCCCAGCGAGCCGATAATCGAATTCAGCCCGTTGTGCCCGCCGGCGCTGCCGCGTTCGCGAATGCGAATGGCTCCCCAGGGCAACATCGCTTCATCGCTGAGGACGATCAAATCCTCGGGGCCGGCTTCATAACGCTCGAGCAACATGCGCACGGCCGCGCCGCTCAAGTTCATAAACGTCTGCGGCTTGGCCAACACGATTTCCGTTCCAGCCAGCATGCCGACACCGACTTGCGACTTCGACTCGGGCCGGGTGACTCGAATGCCAGCGCGCTCGGCGATGGCATCCACGGCGAGAAAGCCGAGGTTGTGCGGCGTCCAGTCGTACTGCGAGCCCGGGTTGCCGAGGCCGACGATCAGTCGCATAGCCAGTTAAAACCGGACGGCGCTTACTTCTTCTTCTCGGACTTCTCGGCCTTGGCCGGAGCTTCGGCAGCTTCGCCGTCGCCCTCTTCTTCCTTCTTGCCCTTCTTCATGACTTCCGGTTCGGCCGGTGCGGCATCGGCGGTCACGGCGGCATCGGCGGCCGGCTCTTCTTCCTTCTTCAGCACAACGACGTGCGCGATAACGCGAACGGGGTCGGTGACCAATTTAATTTTGGCCGGGTCGAAAGGGAGATCGGAGGCGCGGAGCTGTTTGCCGATCATCATGTCGCTGATATCGACGCGGAATTCTTCAGGAATATCGCCGGGGAGACATTCGACTTCGACTTCGCGGGTGACGGTTTCGAAAACGCCGCCCTGCAACTTGACGCCCTGGGCTTCGCCGAAGGTGTGCACCGGAACCATGACGCGCATGCGGACATCCATGGCGATGCGGAAGAGATCGACGTGCAGCAGCTTGCCGCTGACGGGATCGACCTGCCAATCGCGCACCATCGCTTTCTCGTCGGCGCCGTTGGCAACATTCACCGTGAAGATGGTGTTGTGGCCGGTTTCGGAGCGCAGAATCTTGGCGACCTGCTTGGCTTCCACGGTCAGCGAGATGGCATCCTTCTTGCCGCCGTAAAGAACGGCCGGCACCATGCCGGTGAGACGCACGCGGCGTGCGGGACCTTTTCCACGGCCTTCCCGAACTTGCCCTTCGATCTTAAAGTTCTGCATGTTTCATTCCCCTGTTGCTGCGGTTTCTAGAATTTCAGATCAGGTAAAGAGTTCGCTGATCGATGTTTCTTCGTGAATCGACTGAATGCCGCGGGCCAGAAGCGGAGCCACGCTCAAAGCCTTAATCTTGCCGAGCTTTTTGGCCGCATCAGTTAGCGGCACCGAATCGGCGACTACCACTTCTTCGATCTTCGAATTCGCGATGCGTTCGACCGCCGGTCCGGAAAGCACCGGGTGGGTGCAGGCGGCGTACACTTTGGTCGCGCCATGGTCGAGCAGAGCTTCGGCGGTCTTCACCAGCGTGCCGGCGGTATCGATAATGTCGTCGATGACCAGCGCCGGGCGCCCGGCAACATCTCCGATCAGGTGCATCACTTCGCTGACGTTCACGTCGATGCGGCGCTTGTCGACGATGGCCAGTGGCGCATCGATCTTTTTCGCGAAATAGCGGGCGCGTTCGACGCCGCCGGCATCCGGCGAAACAATCGTCATCGGGCCTAGATTCTTTTTCTGGAAATATTCCACTAGCACCGGAGACGCGAACAAATGGTCCACCGGGATGTTGAAATATCCCTGAATCTGCGGCGCGTGCAAATCGAGCGTGAGCACGCGGCTGGCTCCGGCCGTCTCGAGCAAATCGGCAACCAGCTTGGCCGAGATCGCCACACGCGGGCGGTCCTTGCGGTCCTGCCGCGCGTACGGGTAATACGGAATCACGGCCGTGATGCGCCAAGCCGAAGCGCGCTTGAACGCGTCGATCATGATCAGCAGCTGCATCAGGTTAAAATCAACCGGGCTGCTGCAGGGCTGCACTACAAAAACGTCTGCGCCGCGCACATTTTCTGAAATCTGATAGCGCGTTTCGCCGTCGCTAAATTTTCCGTGTTCGGCCTTGCCCAGCGGGACGCCGACGTAATCGCAGATGGCTTGAGCCAGCGCGGGATTCGCAGTTCCACAGAAAATCTTAAATTTGTCGTCTGCCAAATTTTTTTCGAAGTCGCAGGCTACCGGTCAGCGCGCGCGCCAACCCATGGCTTGGCCATACTTCGCCCTGGATATTGTTTCAACGACGAAAACTGAATCTTCCGGGAACTCACGAGCGGATCGACGCGCCTGCGCTGGGTTTCGGAAGATTCCGAACACCGCCGACCCGCTACCTGCCAGCGCGGCATCTGCTGCTCCTCGCTTGAGCAAACCGGCCCGAATCTCTTCGAGGCGCGGGTGACGACGGAACACAGGACCCTCAAAATCATTGGAGAGTCGCGCATCCTGCCGGCTCCAGCACAGAGCGCAGAACCTGAAGAGTTTATGGGGTTCTGAGTCTTTTGTCAATTCCGCAGAAGCCCATTCGTAGGCGTCCTTGGTGCTGACACCAATGCCTTTGGGAGAGACGACCACTACTGAGCGTTTGGGCTGGTCGCCTAGCGGGTAGATTTCGTCGCCGCGGCCGACGGCCATGGCGCGGCCGCCGAAGAGGAAGAAGGGCACGTCTGCGCCAAGGCCGGCGGCAATTTTGATGATCTTCGCGAGTGGAGCAGTTGCGCCAGTGCCCGTAAGGCGCAGCAGGCCGATCAGGGCTGCTGCGGCGTCGCTCGAGCCGCCACCCAGGCCGCGGGCTACCGGAATTTTCTTTTCGAGATGGACCGAGACGGTGCCGCGCAGGCCGAATTCGCGCTCGAAGGCGGTGATGGCGCGGACGACCAGATTATCGTGGCCGAGCGGCATGGAGGCATCGTCGGAAGTGAAACGAAATTCGAAGGCGTCCGATTTTTTATTGTCGAGTGAGAGATACAGGGTATCGCGCAGCGAGATGGTCTGAAAAATGGTGCGCAGCTCGTGGTAACCGTCGGGGCGCCTGGCGATGATGTCCAGGCAGGAATTAATTTTCGCGAACGCAGGGATGCGCAGCGATTTTTTGGCGGGTGAGGATTTTTTCATAGCGAGAACTTACTGCGGTTTGGGCGCGTCGGGTGAAGTTTTCTGCGCGGTGCGGCGTTTGTAGGTGCGCAATTGGGCGTCGAGTTCGTTGACTTTTTCCGGTTCGTAATCGGCGGGCACGGCTTTCTGCCATTCAGCGAGGGCGCGTTCCCAATATTGAGCGGCGCGTTCCGGTTGGCCCATCTTGGCGTAGACGTCGCCGAGGTGGCCGAGAATGGTGGGGTCGTGGCTGTCTCGCTCGGACGCTTTACGCAGCGCGTCCTCCGCTTCGGTGAGTTTGTTCTGTTTGTAGTAGGCCCAGCCGAGACTATCGAGATAGGCGCCGTTGCTGGGATCCTGAGCCACGGCTTTCTGGATCATCTGGGTAGCTTCAGGGAGACGCACGCCGCGGTCGGCGAGCATGTAGCCATAGTAGTTCAAGGTGGAGGCGCTGTTGGGATTGGCGTCCAGCACTTTGCGAAATTCCTGCTCGGCGAGGTCGAATTTTTTCTGGCGTTCGTAGATGGCGCCCTGCAAAAACCAGGCGGACTGCTTGCTTTCGCTATCGACCGACATTTGCTCGGCTTTGGCGGCGGACTGTTCGGCTTCGGCGTATTTTTTGCCGCGTTCCTGAGCCTGCGCGATATTCAAATAAATTTCCTGGTCGGTATCGTTGCCACGCAGCAGGCCGGTAAGAAGTTTGGTAGCGGTATCGGCGTCGGACTTTTCGGCGTAGAGCATCGCCAGGGTAACAGTGAGATTCGGGTCGTTGGGCGAAGCTTCAAGAAGTTTCTTGGTTTCGGCGATGGCGCGATCGAGGTCGCGGCTTTCGCGGTAGGTATCGATGAGGAGCATCTGGGAGCGCTTTTGCGCTTCGGGGCCGAGCTGGCTCATGTCCTCATAGGTCTTGATGGCGGCACTGTAATTCTGTTCTTCGCGATAGGCGTGGCCGAGCTGCTCGTAAAGAATGACCAGCGCGTTGGGATTATTATCCGGAGCTGGGCCGCTGGCGGACGAGCTGCCTTGCGAGCCTGCGCTTTTTACGCCGGCGATGGCGTCGGAGAGGACTTTTACCGCGTCTTCATAGCGGCCCTGGTCTTCGTACAGCAGAGCTTCGTTGTAGAGAACTTCCAGGCTGCCGGGCGAAAGCTGCTTGGCGCGAAGCAGGCTGGATTCGGCGAGATCGAATTTGCCGAGGCGGCGGTAGAGCTGGGCCATGCGCAAATAATTTTCGGAAGTGCCGGGCTCGATTTCGGAAAGTTTTTTGAACTGGTCGAGTGCGTCGGCGTACTTGTTCTGCTCCATCAGGGCCTGAGCGAGGCCGTGGAGGTGGCCGGGATCATCGGGATCCTCTTCGACGGCTTTGCGATAGGCGTCTTCGGATTTCGGATAATCCTTGGCCTGGGCGTAGGCATCGCCGAGCAGGTCGTACACTTCGGGGGAGGACGAGGTGCCGGCCGCGTCGGAAAGAATTTTCACGGCTTCCTGCGAACGGCCTTCGTCGATGAGGAGCTGGCTCAACTGTTCGAGAGCCGGGCCGTTGCCGGGATCGCGTTGGAGCAGGTCACGCAAAACTTTTTCGGCGTCGCTATGCTGATTTTCAAAACGGTAGAGACGAGCAAGCCAGAGCGAAGAGTAAGCATCGTCTGGCTGGAGTTTCAGGATGGCCTGGAATTCTTCGATGGCTTTGCCGAGATTTTCCTTCTGGGTATCGCCGCCGCCCTGATCGCCCAGAGTGCGAACGTAAATGCGGGCGAGAAGGCGATGGGCATCGACATTGTCGGGCTCGAGTTTGAGCACGGCGCGGGCTTCGTCGACGGCTTCGCGCAATTGCTGGGCCTTGGCGCGGACTTCGGCCAGGCGTTCCATGATGACGGGAGAATCGGGAGCGAGCTCGAGCGCTTTTTTGTAGGAATCGATCGCGCGATTGGCCAATTCCGTTTTGCCGGAGGATTCGAACTGCTGCTCGTCGAGGTGGCCGAGCATGAAATAGTAATAGGCGTCGCCGCGAGCGGCATCGTCGGCAGGATTGAGCGCCGGGACAGCGGGCTTCTCCGATTTCACCGTCGCGGAAGCCGGCGATTTTTGCGTAGGAGACTCGGTGGCCGGATTTTCCGGCTGGCCGATGACCGGATTCTGTGCGTACGCAGCCGCGGAGCTGCCCAGGATAGAGGCGCTAGAGAAAAGTACAACCTGTAGGATTGCTTTCATGGGTTCGCCGTAATACTCCATTATGGTACAGGCTGCGGAACTGGTCAAAAGATTCGCCATCGGCCGTTTCCGGACTACGCCCGAAAGCGGGGCACCTACGTTGGACGCAGATAATCGTTTTTGGGATACGTGGGGCGGCGTATTATTCAGCAAATCGTGCTAAACATTGTATTTGCGGAAGACCTTACGGGGGCTTACAGGATGAATAGCAGGAAAATCCTGAAAATCGTGCGACTCGCGGCGCTGATGGCGGCGCCCCTGGCGATGCTGGCGCGCGCGCCGCAGACCCAAGCTCAGGCAGCAATGGTGCGCGATGCGAATCAATCCGCGAGCCTGGCGGTAACCGATCCGGCGCTGGTCAAGCTGAGCGATTTGGGATGGCTCGAAGGACATTGGCGCGGTGAATGGGGATCGCGCATCGCGGAGCAGGTCTGGTTCTCACCGAAAGCCGGCGCGATGGAAGGAATGTTCCGGGTGATCGAAGGCGAGAAAACTTTGGTGATTGAATATTTCACGCTGGTGCAAAAGCCGGACGGCGTTGCGCTGTACATCCGGCACTTCACGCCGAGCCTGGCGCCATGGGAAAAAGCGGATGCGACGGTTTTGAATCTGGCCAGCACGGACGGGAAGAAATTCGAATTTCAAAACGCGGTGAATGGGATGCCGAAGATTTCGATTCTGACCAAGGTCGACGGAGACGCGTACGTGGCCCATTCGGAAATCGTGCCGGAAACGGGCGATTCGCAAATTGTAGAGATCACCTACAAGCGCCAGCCGGCGGCCAGCTCCGCGACTAATGGCGGAAGTGCCGCACACCCGAAAAAACCATAGCCATATCGTATTTTTCAGCCATGGCGACCACTTCGGGATCGCCTTTTGAGCCGCCGGGCTGAATCACCGCAGTTGCTCCGGCCTTGCCGGCTTCCTCTACACCATCAGGAAAAGGAAAAAATGCATCGGAAGCGACCACGCTACCGGCCAGCGGAAGCTTGGCCGTGGCGGCTTTGATTACCGCGATTTTCACGGAGTCGACGCGGCTCATTTGGCCGGCGCCGATGCCGACGGACTGGCCTTCGCGGGCGAAGACGATGGCGTTGGATTTGACATGCTTGCAGACCTTCCAGCCGAACATCAGGGCGCGAATTTCTTCGGAACTGGGGGCGCGTTTGGTGGCGACCTTCAATTCGGCTTCGGTCAATTCGTGCTCGTCGGGATCCTGGACCAACATGCCTCCCGAAATGCGCTTCATATCCATTTCGTGAACGGCCTCGCCGCGTTGCAATTCGAGCAGACGGAGATTTTTCTTGGCAGCAAGCTTTTCGAGGGCGGCCGGCTCAAAACCCGGGGCGACGATACATTCGACGAAAAGTTTGGATAATTCTTCGGCGGTGGCCGCGTCCAGCGGGCGATTGATGGCGACCACGCCACCGAACGCAGAGATGGGATCGCAGGCCAGAGCCTTCCGGTAGGCGTCGACGAGCGAATCCTGCTCGGCTGCGCCGCAAGGATTGTTGTGCTTGATGATGGCCGACGGCGGGACGGTGAAATTCGACGGCCAAAGCCCAGGCGGAATCGAGATCGACCAGATTGTTGTAGGAAAGTTCCTTGCCTTGAATTTGTTTTGCTCCGGCGAGGCCGGACGGAATGGCGCCGGCGGGAATGTAAAGAGCGGCGGACTGGTGCGGATTTTCTCCGTAGCGCATCGACTGGCGGCGCTGTAGCGAAATATTGATGCGCTCTGGAAGTCGTTCCAGCTCGCCGATGGAAACCGTGTCGCCCTGGACGGAGAGGCGTTCGAGTTCGGTGGCGATCTCTCCATCGTAGCGGGCGGTGCGGGCGTAGGCTTTGCGCGCGAGCGACAAGCGCGTAGCGAGGGCGAGTTCGCCGTGCTGCTGCAGTTCGGCGAGAATTGCGGGGTAGTCGACGTGGTCGGTGACCACTCCGACGCTTCGGAAATTTTTCGCGGCGGAGCGCACCATGGCCGGGCCACCGATGTCGATATTTTCGATCAGCTCCTCGGGAGTGACACCGGGAGTGGCGGCGGTGGCGGAAAACGGATAGAGATTCACGATGACCAGATCGATGGGACCGATTTCGTATTCGGCGACCTGGGCGCGATCTCCGGGTTTATTGCGCTGAAAAAGAATCCCGCCGTGAACCTTGGGATGCAGGGTTTTCACGCGGCCGCCGAGCATTTCGGGCCAGCCGGTCAATTCGGAGACGTCGCGAACAGCGACGCCGGCTTCGCGCAATAATTTTGCCGTGCCGCCGGTGGAAACAATTTCGACGGAGAGTGAAGCGAGTTCGCGAGCGAACTCCACGATTCCGGTTTTGTCGTAGACGCTGATTAGTGCGCGCGCAATGGCCATGACTCTCCCACCCCGCAGAAAAGTTCGCAGAAAAAATGCCCCGCCAGTGTAAGCGTTTGGAGAAAAAAACGGTAGGGCGGCGGCCGAAAGTCCACAATTCAGGAAGCAGGATGGTGCGGGAAGCTAGGCGGAGACGCGGGCTTTCAATTTGACGTGGCCGTTTTCGATGCTGACCGTGTATTCGATTTCGCGGCCGCCTTTGTCTTTGAGGTCCTGGGTTTTTTTCTGCACGAAGCGTTCGAAGTCTTTCAGGCTGGGCACGCCGGAGCGTTCGCCGGTTTCGGTGCGGGCCTGCACCAGGTGCTGGTAGAGAGTTTCGACTTTTGCGGTTTCGGCTTCGGGATTGGAGAAAGCCATGGCGAAGGTTCCGTGCGCCTGCCGGCCGTCGGCAGCGCGTGCGGCGGCTTCGGCGGAAGCGTGAGCCACGGCGACGGCGCGTTCCGCAGCAGATTCCGCGGGCACTTCCAGAACGATCGGCTTTGACTCGGCGGCTTTGCGGGCGCGTTCGGCTTCGATGGCTTTGGCAGCGGCGCCGTAATGGTGCGGCTGCGTACCGCTTTCGCGCTGGACCAATTTCTTGCGCCACATGTCGTGGTACTTGGCGTAGGTCTGCGAAAGGTTGCTGTAGCGGAAACGCTGGCCCGAGGAAAACTCGGCGGAGCGATCGGAATATTTTTTGAGCAGGACTTCGACGCGCCACTGGGTATCGTTGGGCGGGCGGGAACGGCCGCCGCCAAAATACTGCTCGTATTCGATCTTCAAGGTGCGAATATCGCGTTCGATGCTGCTCAGTTCTTCGTCGATGGTCGGCATAGGTGATCGAAGCCCCGCAAAAGGACGGGGAGGCGCCTGAAACTTGAGCGTAAGGGGCCGGAAGGAGGAAGGTCAACGCGCCTGAAAAAAGGGATGTCGCAAAGGGAAATGACCCGAAGGCCAGGGCCGTTTGCCAGTCGGAATCGCGCTGTGTTTCAATGGGGATGAGATGAAATCTTCGTCCGATTCCGCGGCGCAAACAAATTCAGAGGTGGAAGTGGCGCTGCGCGCGCTGCCTTCCGTCGATGAACTGCTGGGGCACGAGCGCATTGCGGCGCTCATGCCCAAAGCGGGACGGCCGGTGGTGATCGCGACGATCCGCAGCGTGCTGGCTGAAACGCGGCGGCAGATTACGGCGCCGACCGGCGAGCGCGGGACGTCGGGCGTGGATTTGGCGGCGGATTCGAACCTGGAATCGCGGGTGATTTCGGAAGTGGAGAATTTTCTGCTGCCGTCGCTTGCGGCGGGTGATTAACGCCACGGGCGTGGTGCTGCACACCAATCTGGGACGAGCGCCGCTTTCGCGACAATCGGTGGCGCGGATCGTAGCTACCGCGCCGTTGTACAACAATCTGGAATACGATTTGGCGCGCGGTGTGCGCGGGAAACGCGACGTGCATACGTCGCAGCTGTTTGCGGAACTGTGCGGGACCGAAGCGGCCATCGTGGTGAATAACAATGCTGCGGCGGTTTTTCTGGTGCTGCACGCGCTGGCTAAGGGCGACGAAGTGGTGGTTTCGCGCGGCGAGCTGATCGAAATCGGCGACGGGTTCCGCATCCCGGACATCATGGCCGAGAGCGGAGCGATTCTGAGGGAAGTGGGGACGACCAACCGGACCAGCATTCGCGATTACGAAAATGCGATTACTGAGCGGACGAAATTGCTGTTGCGGGTGCACCCTTCGAATTTCCGGATTAGCGGATTCACGGACCGGCCGTCGCTGGAGGAATTGATCGCGCTGGGCGAGCGCGCGGGGCTGCCCGTGTATGAAGATTTGGGGTCGGGATGCATGGCGGATCTGACGTCGGCGGGAATTTCCGAGCCGGTGGTGCGGACCAGCGGGAAGGCCGGCGTTTCGGTGCTGACCTTCAGCGGCGACAAATTGCTGGGCGGGCCGCAGGCGGGAATCATCGCGGGGAAAAAAGAAATTGTGGAGCGCATCCGGAAAAATCCGGTGTTCCGCGCGCTGCGGGTGGATAAGCTGAACATCGCGGCACTGGAATCGACTTTGAAGGCTTATTTGCGCGGCGCGCTGGATGAAATTCCGGTGCTGCGGATGATTCGGTTGCCGGCGGAAGAAATTGCCAAGCGCGCGGAACAGCTCTGCGAAAAATTGCGGCCGCTGCTGCTGAACGACGTGGCGATTCAGATCAAGCCGGGAATTTCGGTGATTGGCGGCGGCTCGACGCCGGACCAGCAACTGCCGACGACTTTGGTGGCGATTGCCAGCCCGCGGGTGAATGCGAAACAGCTGGAAGAGCATTTGCGGCGACCGGAACTGCAGGCGGCTGGCCCGGGAAAATCGATTTCGCCAATTCCGGTGATCGCGCGGATTGAAGACGGCGAATTGCTGATCGACTCTGCGTACTGTTCAGGTTGAAGAAGAGCCGGAACTGATTGCCCGGCTGGCTGCCGCGCTGCTGTAGAAGTTTCTCCTACGCTTGGCGCATTCCTGCCTGCTGAATTTCCCTTGTCGATGGTCTAGAGGCGATTGATCACGCCTGCCACGCAGCCCGCGCCGAACCCGTTGTCGATATTCACCACGCTGACGTTTGAAGAGCAGCTATTGAGCATCGCCAGCAGCGCGGTGAGGCCGCCGAAGCTGGAGCCATAACCGGTGCTGGTGGGCACGGCGATGACCGGAGCGGAGACCAGTCCGGCAACGACGCTGGGCAGCGCGCCTTCCATTCCGGCGACGCAAATAATCACGCGGGCGTCGGTGAGCTGCTTGCGGTGTTCGAGCAGGCGGTGCAGTCCGGCGACGCCGACGTCGTAGATGGCTTCGGCATAGTGGCCCATGGTGCGCGCAGTCACCAGCGCTTCTTCGGCGACGGGAATATCGCTGGTGCCAGCGGTGACGACCAGGATCAAGCCTTTGCCGTGGACGGTGCGGGAGCGTTCGATAGTGATGGCGCCGGAGAGTTCGTGAAATTTGGCACTTCGCGCGATTGATTTGACGGCGGCGAAAATCTTGCGGTCGCCGTGGGTGATTAAAATATTGTGGGAAGATTTAGCGCGAAGCATGCCGCGCACGATTTCCTTCACCTGCTTGGGAGTTTTCTTGCGGGCAAAGATGACTTCGGGAAAGCCCTGGCGAATCGACCGGTGATGATCGATCTTGGCGAAGCCCAAATCTTCGTAGGGCAGCTGGCGCAGCTTTTCGACCCCGGCTTCGACCGGAATCGAGCCGCGTTTCACCGCTTCCAGAAATTTTCGGATTTCGCTTTCGTTCATGGCTGGAGAATTGCTCCGACAACCGCGACGGAATTAATTCTCCGGCTTTCCGCTGACGTCCACCACGCTGACCGTTCCATATTTCGCCAAAGCGTCCTGAACCTGTTTGCGGTCTCCGACGCAGACCCACTGCAGGTGCGCAAGATCCACATATTTCTTGGCCGAGGCTTGCACGCCCGCGGCATCGATGGCACTGATGTGATCGGGATACTTATCCCAGTAATCGACGGGCAGGCCGTAATACTGGACGGTGAGCCAATCGTTGATGATCTGGGAAGGCTGTTCGAGCGAAAGCGCGAAACCAGCGACGATGGCGCGATGCGCGTCCTCGAGTTCGGGCTGGGGAGTGGGTTCGTTATTGATCTTTTTGAATTCGTAGAGGAACCGTTCCATGGCTTCGCCAGTGACGGCGGTGCGCACGGGCGCGTAGGCGAACCAATCGCCGGGATAGACGTCGGCGCTCAGGCGGCTGTACGAGCCGTAGGTGAGGCTATGCTCTTCGCGCAAATCGAGGAAGAGCCGGGACTGCGGGCCGCCACCGACAACTTGGTTCATAACGACCAAGCCGTAGTATTCGGGGTCGGTGCGCTCGACGCTACGGTCGCCACCGAAGATGACGGACTGTACCGAGCCGGGGCGATCGACCAACGTAATCTTGGTGGGTTGGGCCGAGACGGACGCGGAAAATTTCTGCGCGGGTTCGGCTGCGCCGGACCAGTCGCCGAAATACTGCTCGATCAGCGCGCGCATGTCGGCGGACTTGAAATCACCGGTAATTCCCAGGATGGTATTTCCCGGGACGTAATGCTGATCGTGAAATTGTTTCAGATTATCGGCGGTGATTTTCTCGATCGATTCTTTGGTGGGCGACGCGAGGGACATGGGCGTATCGCCGTAAACCACCCGGCGGAAAGCCTGCTGACCCAAAAACGTGGGATTAGCGAGGCGCTGTTCGAGCGTGGCGCCTTCGCTCTGTTTGAATTTGGCTAGTTCGTCCGTGGAAAAGGCGGGATGCAGAACCACATCGCTCATCAGGTCGAGGATTTTCGGTGCGTCGATGATCAGGCCTGAGGCGTCGACGGTGGTGTAGCTGGCGCCGAAACGCGAAGTGGCCTCGAGCGAAGCGCCGAGCGATTCGACTTCGCTGGCGATCTGCGCGCTGGTGCGTTTGGCGGTTCCTTCGCGCAACATTCCGGCGGTGAAGGAGGCGACACCGGGCAAACCCTGCGGATCGGCAAGCTGGCCGGGGCGAATCCAGATGGTGAAATCGATGGTGGGCAGCTTGTGATCTTCGAGCATGACAATGGTGAGGCCGTTTTTCAGCTTCACGACCGTGGGACGAGGAAGCTGGACGCGCAAAATTTCTTTGCTGACCGGAGCGCGATTCAGGCGCTCGACTTTGCTGACGGATGTGCTCTTGTCTCCGGCTTGCGCGAAGGCGGACGCGGAAAGAAACAGCGCCGCTGAAGCAACTGCGGCGATCCTGGCGATTTTCTTAGAACTAAGAATGGTTTCGAAAATCATTGCGCCCCCTTGGAGCCGGCATTGGCGTCCGCCGTAGCGGGATAGGTGATTACGATCGTGCGCTGATCGGGCACGAGGTTGGTCTTCAGGATTGCATTGACCTGGTCGACGGTGACGGTGTTGCGTTTTTCCTGAATGGTATTGATGAGATTGGGATCGTTGAAGTACACCGCGTAGTCGCCGATGAGCACTGCGGTGCGCAGCGACGAGCGGCGGCGTTCGATGAACTGGATGAGCAGTTCGCGCTTGGCTTTGGCCAGTTGTTCCGGAGTTACGCCGGTTTTCAAGATCGCGGCGATTTCGTCGTTGATGCCTTTTTCGAGGTCTTCGACTTTCACGCCCGGGCGCGGGTTGGCGGAAATGTAGAGCTGGCTGGTCCCGATACGGCGGTCGGTCTGCACCGTGATCTTCGAGGCGAGTTGTTTGTCCTTCACCAAGTTTTGGTAGAAAACCGAACTTTCTCCCTGCCCCAAAATGATCGCGAGCTGATCCGCCGCGTAATTGCCCGGCGTATTGCCCGGAGGGATGTGATAGGCAATATCGATTTCCGGCAAGCGGGCCAGCGGATCGTAGATAACTTCGCGGCGTTCGCCGTAGTGCGGTTCATCGAGCAGATCGGCAGCTGCGGAAGCCGGCGTGGGCTGAGAGGGGATTTCACCGAAGTATTTCTTAATCTTGATCAGCGCGTCGTCGGGATCGAAATCACCGACCAAAGTGAGCACGGCGTTGTTCGGCGCGTAGTAAAGACGGAAAAAATCTTTCACGTCGTCAATGCTGGCGGCGTTCAGGTCGGTCATCGAGCCGATGGTGGAATGCTTGTAAGCAAAATTGTCGTAGGACAGGTTGTCGACGTCGAGCTGGGCGCGGCCGTAGGGTTGATTGTCGATGCCCTGGCGCCGCTCTTCCTGCACGGCGTTGCGCTGGTTATCGAGATTGGCCTGAGTGATGTTCAGCGCGCGCATGCGATCGGCTTCGAGAAAAAGTCCGAGGTCGAGCTGATTTTTGGGAAGTTCCTCGAAGTAGGTGGTGCGGTCTTCGTTGGTGGTGCCGTTCATGCCGCCACCGTTGTTGAAGACCTGGATGAAGTGCTCGCCTTTGCCGACGTTCTGCGAGCCTTGAAACATCATGTGCTCGAAGAGGTGGGCAAAGCCGGTGCGCCCGGGGCGCTCGTTGCGGCTGCCGACGCTGTAGGCGACGTCAATGGCGTAGACCGGCGCCGAGTGGTCCGGCACCAGAATGACGCGCAGGCCATTATCGAGTTTCGATTCGCGCAGCTCGAGCTTGGGCAGCTTCAAAGTGTCGTCGCCGGGCGCGGCTTTCAACGAGAGGCCAAATCCGAGAATCGCGGCAAATCCTATGATCGCGATGGCTCCCGATTTCCAGGGTATGAATCTACGAGCAGTCATGCACAGTCCTCCTGACAGCGGCGGATATTCTCCAACTTTCAGGGGTCAGAGGCAACATAGACGAAGTTCGGGGCATTAAGGTAGCCGCGAAGGCGGTCAATTTTTACGGAAGAAACGAACGGAACGGCGCGGCAGGCCGGCTTTGCCGGCGGGTTCAAGTGCGCTAAAATTTAGGTTAATTGCATGGCTAATTCCGCGGGAAAAAACATCACGGTGGGGATTACGGGCGCGAGCGGCGCGATCTATGCGCAGACGCTGCTGCGCATGCTGGATGCGGACGCGCGCGTGGAGCGCTTGTTTCTGGTGGCGAGCGAAACTGGGATGCGGCTACTAGCGACTGAACTTAACGTGGTGCCAAGCGAGCCGAAAAAGCTGGCAGGGATGCTGACCGGCACGGCGGCGGCCAAGATCGAATTTCTGCCGAATAAAGATGTCGGCGCGATTATCGCTTCGGGCAGCAATCTGGTAGATGGGATGGCGGTGATTCCGTGTTCGGCCGGAACCATGGGAGCGATTGCGGCTGGGACCGCCAGCGATCTGCTGACGCGCGCCGCGGACGTATGTCTGAAGGAGCGGCGGCCGCTGATCTTGTGCTTGCGCGAGACTCCGCTGAACCGGATTCATTTGGAAAATATGCTGCGGGTGAACGACGCCGGAGCGGTGGTGATGCCGGCGATGCCCGCGTTTTATTACGGGCCGAAGACGATCGACGACTTGGTGGAGCAGTTCTGTTGCCGGGTGGCGGCGCAGCTGGGCTTGCCGCAGGATTCGCAGTACCGGTGGAAGAATAATTCGGCGGCGAAGAAAGCGGCGGCGGGCGAAGGGTACGATATTTAGGGTCTTTGTTTAGGACTCTGTTTAGCGCGTTGGAAAAAAATGGCTGAAAGCAAAAATCGCGTCGTCACGATTCTGGAGATGATCAAGTTCGAGCACTCCGTGTTCGCGCTGCCGTTTGCTTTGGTCGGTGCGATGCTGGCGGCGCGCGCGGCGGGCGTGCTGCCGACCTGGCGGCAAATTTTGTGGATCGTGGTGGCCATGGTGGGCGCGCGTTCGGCGGCGATGACCATGAACCGCATCGCGGACGTGGAATACGACGGGCGCAACCCGCGCACGGCGAACCGGGCGCTGCCGAAAGGCGAGCTGTCACTTTCGTTCGCGTGGGTCTTTACGATTGTCGCGGCGGCGGTTCTGGTGCTGGCGGCGTGGCAATTGAATCCGCTGGCGTTGAAACTTTCGCCGGTGGCGCTGGCGGTGCTGTTTCTGTATTCCTACACCAAGCGTTTTACTTCGTTGTCGCATCTGGTGCTGGGATTTTGCCTTGGGATGTCGCCGGCGGCGGCGTGGATCGCGATTCGCGGCTCGCTCGATTGGCGCATGTTAATTCTGTGCGCAGCGGTCACGTTGTGGGTCGGAGGATTCGACGTGCTTTACGCGTGCCAGGATGTGGAATTCGACAAGGCCGAAGGACTATATTCGATTCCCAAGAAATTCGGGGTCGCGCGGGCGCTGTTGATCGCGCGTGGAATGCATATCGTGATGGTCGCACTGTTGTGCTGGCTGGCATTCAGTTTTCAATTGCCGTGGCCGGCCTGGGTGGGAATTGCACTGGTGGCGGCGTTGCTGAGCTACGAACATTCGCTGGTGAAGCCCAACGACCTGAGCAAAATGAATGCTGCGTTTTTCGCCGTGAATGGCTATATTAGTTTAGTGTTCCTGTTGTGCTGGGGCGCGGCCGTGATGGTGATCCGGCGCTAGATTTGGAAGGACTTAGGTAGGAGTTGGACAAGCAAATGACGACCGCAGCGGAAACAAAACAGACGAATTTCAATGATCCCAGGCTCGAACCGATAGCCGCGAAGGTGCTGGCCGGCGAGCGCTTGGACGCCGCCGACGGTCTGCTGCTGTACGAGACGCACGACTTGCTGGGCGTGGGCTGGCTGGCGAATTACGTGCGCGAAAAGAAACACGGCAAGGTGACGTATTACAACGTCAACCGGCACATCAATCCCACGAATGTTTGCATCGCGCACTGCAAGCTGTGCGCGTTCGGGCGCGCGCCCGATTCGCCGGGAGCTTACACATTCTCGCTGGAAGAAATTTACGCGCGGGCGGCGGAAGGCGTAGCCGAAGGCGCGACGGAATTCCACATCGTGGGCGGGCTACATCCGGACCTGCCGTTTGCGTTTTATCTGGACATGATCCGCGGGCTGAAGGAACGCTTCCCGCAGGTGCACCTGAAAGCTTTCACCATGGTGGAAGTGGGTTACTACGCGCGCATCACCAAGCTTTCGATTCGCGACACGCTGATCGCCATGAAAGAAGCGGGCGTGGATTCGCTGCCGGGCGGCGGCGCGGAAATTTTCCATCCGCGGGTGCGCAAACTGATCTGCGACCACAAAGTGAGCGGGCAGCGCTGGCTGGAAATCGCGCGCACGGCGCACGAATTGGGATTGCGTTCGAATGCAACGATGCTCTACGGGCATTTGGAAACGAACGAAGAGCGCGTGGATCATTTGATTCAGTTGCGCGACACGCAAGATCGCACCGGTGGCTTCGTAACGTTCATTCCGCTGGCGTTTCATCCGGCGAATACGGCGCTGGCGCACATTCCTCCGCCGACGGGATTCGACGATTTGAAGGCGATTGCGGTCTCGCGCCTGATGCTCGATAACTTCGACCACATCAAAGCTTACTGGATCATGTTGACGCCGCGCATCGCGCAGGTGGCGTTGCGATTTGGCGCGAACGATCTGGATGGCACCGTGGTGGAAGAAAATATTTATCACGACGCCGGAGCAACCACGCCGGAGGGCATGACCCGCGCCGATCTGGAGCGCTTGATCCGCGCGGCGGGATGCGTGCCGGTGGAGCGCGACACGCGCTACAACCCGGTGGATCGGATCAAAAATCCGTTCCCGACGCCGGTGGCGAAGCAAACTGCAAATTTCATTCCGGAAACATCACTCACCTTGAACGTCTAGCGCTGGCACTCCGCGTGCGAAAACCGCGGTTACTCCGCGGTTCCCATCACTTGCACGTGGATTGAGCGTTCGCGCGGGCCATCGAGTTCCGCGAGGATGATCGACTGCCATCCGCCCAAGGCCAGCTCTCCATTGCGCACCGGCACAGAAATCGTGTGTCCCAAAACCATGGCGCGCAAATGCGAATCGGCGTTCTGCCGGCTGCATTCGGAAAGTTTGGGATC
The DNA here is from genome assembly GCA_963711325.1 of uncultured Acidobacteriota bacterium. Lineage (GTDB taxonomy): Bacteria > Acidobacteriota > Terriglobia > Acidiferrales > UBA7541 > Palsa-295. The sequence continues at coordinate 93,314 of CAVQDR010000005.1, forward strand.
GTTGTGCCGCCAGTAGTCCATGCGCCCGACCATGCGTTCGAGGAAGGATTTGATGTCGTCGAGCAGCGCCTGCTGGAATTCGTTGATGAAGACGGCGGTGGTGGTGTGCAGCGATTGCACTAACAGGAAGCCGGCTTTGAGCCCGTTCTTGCGAATCACTTCATTCAAATCTTTCGTAATGTTAATCAGCTCGAGGCGCTCGCGAGTTTTGTACGAAAGCGTATCGAGATACATCTGCAGGCCCTGTTTAACGATTGATTGCGGCTGAGATTTGGAAACAGAGTTTGGCTCGTGACCATTGGCGTGATCGATCAAGTTCACTTGAAGCGTTTTCATTGCGTTGTCGTCCTTTATGTAGGCAATGGCGTAAGAAACATCTAAGAGATACGCGGATAACTCGTTGATTGGATGCACAGGCTCGGCCGGAGTTGCGCGCCGTTCGCGGTCGCGGGTATCGAGGTGAACAACCGATTGGAGGAGCTTGGCGCGGCGAGAAATTGGAGCTAAGCGTGCGGGTGGGCTTTATCGTAAACGGCCATGAGCTGCTGGATGCTGGCCTGCGTGTAGCGCTGGGTGGTCGAGAGCGAAACGTGGCCGAGAAGTTCTTGGATGGCTCGCAAGTCGGCGCCGTCGCTGAGCAGATGCGTGGCGAAGGCGTGGCGCAGCGAATGCGGATGCAGGTTCCAATCGACTTTGGCCAGCTTGCAATATTTGGTGACGATGTAACGCACGCTGCGGTCGGTGAGGCGGCGGCCGCGCCAGTTGACGAAGACGGCTTCGACGTCCGGCTGGTCGGAGGCTTGTAGAATTTCGGCGCGAATCGGCCAGTAATCTTCGAAGGCGGTCTGGGCTTTATTGCCGTAAGGAACCACGCGCTCTTTGCGGCCTTTGCCCAGCACGCGCAGCATTTGTCCGGTGCGATCCATATCCCCGAGGCTGAGGCCGACGAGTTCGCTGACGCGCAGGCCGGAGGCGTAGAGGAGTTCGAAGATGGCGCGATCGCGCCTCGGAATGAGTTTCTCGGTGCGACGGGTGGATTTGCTGACGACGCGTTCTTTCTTGCGGGTGGTGTTTTGCGGCAGCTCTTTGCGAGCGTTCACTCCGCCGGGCAAGGCGTCGAGGAAGGTATTGATTTCCTCGGCGGTTTGGATCCGCGGGACGCGCCGGGGCAGCTTGGGCGTGCTGATCAGCTTCGCGGGATTTTGCTTTACATATTTTTCGCGCGCGCAGAATTTGAAGAAGGTGCGCAGCGCGGCCAGCTTGCGAGCTACGGTGGGCTTCTGCAGTTTTCGGTCGTAGAGCCAGGCCACGAATTCGCGGATGACGCGATGATCGATTTCCCCGAGGGGCAAGGTCTTCTCGCCCGGAGGCGTGAGAAATTCCCGGAAGAGATTCAAGTCGGCGCCGTAATCGTCAATCGTCGCGGGTGAAGAATTGCGCTCGTAGCGGAGGTAATTGATGAATTTTTCGATGACCTGTTTCATGGCCTTGGCGCCGTCGTGACTGTGGCAAAGCGGCGAAGCGCGCTAAAACCTGGCGTCAGGATTTGTCCCGCGAGCCGGCAATGACTTCGACGGGTTCCTGGGGATGCACGAATTTGGTCTTGACGGTTTCGGCGTTCGCCGTACTTGGAGCGTGGCCGTTAGTAGGCGGCGTCGCAGTAGCGGTTCCGTTTGTGGCTGCAGGCGCTGGGGCGGCTTCGGCCGGTGGCGGGGCTTCGATCTCCCAATCGCAGCCTTCCTTGATGCAAGTGCGGAAATTTCCCTGCTTGGTGCGCTTTTCTACGATGAACGGCGCGTGGCACTTCGGGCAGGGCTCGTTGATCGGCTCGTGCGGTGTGGTGAAATCACAATCGGGATAACGGCTACAGCCGTAGAAGATGCGGCCGGCACCGCGGCCGCGTGAAATTCCGCGACGCACGAATTCGCCTTCATCGCATTTCGGGCACTTGATGCCCAGAGTGATAGGCCGCGTGTATTTGCACTTGGGATAATTCGTGCAGCCGATGAAATCTCCGAAGCGGCCGGCGCGACGCAGCAACTGCGCGTCGTCCAGCGGACATTTTTCATCAAGCGGAACGTCCGGTTGGCGGGCGATGCGGGTGCCCTCTACCAAGCGGCGCGTGGTCTTGCAATCCGGATAGCCCTTGCAGGCCAGAAAGACCCCGAAGCGGCCGCGCTTGATGACCATTTCCTTGCCGCAGTTATCGCAGTATTCGATTTTGGGCTGGCCGTCGACTTCCGCGGGCAGCTCTGGCGAAAGATCCTTGATGTAGTCGCAATCCGGGTAGCGATTGCAGCCCAGGAAAAATCCGTGACGGCTGATGCGCTCGAGTAATTCGCCTTCGCCGCATTTTTCGCATTTCTGGCCGGTCGGAATTCCGGCTTTATAGGAAAGCATTTCGCCGTCGGCTTTATCCAGGTCGACAATGAAGCGATCCCAGAATTCTTTCACCGCAGTGCGCCAGCCGAGCTTGCCATCTTCGATTTCGTCCAGCTCTTCTTCCAGGCGAGCGGTAAAGCCGACGTCAAAAATATCTTCAAAACTTTTCACCAGCAGTACGCTGACGCGTTCGCCGAGCATGGTGGGCGAGAAACGGCCTTGATCCTTGGTGACGTACTCGCGCTCGACGATGGTGGAAATGATCGCGGCGTAGGTCGACGGGCGTCCGATACCTTTTTCTTCCAGGTCCTTCACCAGTGTCGCGTCGTTGTAGCGCGGCGGCGGTTCGGTGAAATGCTGGTCGGGGCGAATGGATTCGAGGCGTAGAACCTGGCCTTCGGTCACCTTCGGCAAATTGCGGCCTTCGCCGTCATCGTCTTTCTCATCGTCTTCGCGGTCGGCAACGGCGACCGGCGTTTGATAGACGCGAAGATAGCCGTCGAATTTCTGCACCGTGCCAGTAGCGCGGAAGGTGTAGTCTCCGGCGGAAATGTCGATAGTGGTCTGATCGAAAACGGCCGGTAACATCTGCGACGCGACAAAACGCTGCCAAATAAGCTGGTAGAGCTTGAACTGATCTTCTTCCAAATACGGGCGAACGTCTTCCGGCGTGCGCGTCACGTCGGTCGGACGGACGGCTTCGTGAGCTTCCTGCGCGTCCTTCTTCGATTTGTAGAAATTCGGCTTTTCCGGCAAGTAGTTGGAGCCGAAGCGTTCCGGAATCATAGCGCGGACCTGATCCAGCGCGTCGTTCGAGACGCGGACGGAATCGGTGCGCATGTAAGTAATCAGCGCGATGGAGCCTTCGCTGCCCAGCTCCACGCCCTCATACAATTTCTGGGCGATGGACATGGTGCGCTTGGCAGTGTAACGCAGGCGATTGTAGGAAGCCTGCTGCAATTTTGAAGTGGTGAAGGGCGGCGGCGCATTGCGGCGCTTTTCTTTCTGCGCGACGGAGGCCACTTGCCATTTCGCTTTTTCCACGGCGGCCAGCACAGCGTCCGCGGCGGCCCGATTGCCGACTTCGAGGTCCTCTCCTTTGTACTTATGGAACTTGGCTTCGAAGACCGGCGGCGTGCCGGCATCGAGCATGGCGTGAATGGTCCAGTATTCGACTGGAACGAACGCGCGGATTTCCAGCTCGCGCTCGACGATCAAACGCAGCGCGACGGTTTGCACGCGGCCGGCAGAAAGACCGCGGCGGACTTTATTCCAAAGCAGCGGCGAAACTTTATAGCCGACGATGCGGTCGAGCACGCGGCGCGCCTGTTGGGCGTCGACCAGGCTCTCGTTCACTTCCGTGGGCTTTTCGAAAGCGGCCTTGATCGCCTTCTGGGTGATTTCGTTGAATATCACGCGATAAATCTTGGGCGGCGCGCCGTTCACCGGAGGCAGCGGCTTTTTCGCGGCCTTGGGCTTAGCTTCTTCGCCTTCTTTGGCTTCCTTGGCCTCGCCGTCTTTTTCTTCCTGGGCCTTGGCGATCATTTCCGCGTATTTCTTGGGACGGCCAAAAATTTCAGCCAGGTGCGCGCAAATCGCTTCACCTTCGCGGTCCGGGTCGCCCGCCAGGTAAATGGCATCGACGCCGCGCGCGGCTTTCTGCAGATCGGTGATGACTTTGATTTTGTTGGGGATGACTTCGTAGGTCGGCTCGAAAATGTTTTCGGCCGTGACGATCACCGGCTTCGGAATTTTCTTCTCGGGCTTCTCCGGCGCACCGGCTTTGGCTTTGGTCTTGCGCTTCTTTTTCTTGGGCTTGCCGTTCTGTTCGCCGGGCAAAAGGATCCCGATGTTCTTCTTCGGCAGGTCCATCACGTGGCCGTAGGAGGCCCGGACGATATAGTTCTTGCCGAGATATTTGTTGATCGTCTTCACCTTACCCGGTGATTCGACGATTACGAGTGATCGTGCCATGCTCTAAGTGCCTCTTCTCCTGATTACAGGGATGCTGCGCGGTTCCGATTCGATGCAATGAACCGGTTTCGCGGGTTCTGCGCGCGGCGGTCGGCGCGCCTTTATTTTGTATCCTTATATATCGATTTCCCTCGGGGCCCGACCCAGGCGGAGTGCCCCACCCCTTGGGTTACCATCCTAGCCGCAATTTCCCCGGGCTGTTACAACAGGACTTTCAGGAATTGCTTGCCTGGTAACTGACGTACCACGCCTTTGAGCTCCAGGTCAAACAGGCTGGATAGCACTTCGGACGACGTCAGCCCGGAATGTTCCATCAAATCGTCCACATGACGGGCCTCGTCCGGGGACAAAAGGTCGTACAAAACCCGCTCGTTTGGCTCTAATGCTTGCTCGACCAGCAGGGTTCGTTGTTCGCTATTAGCGGATTCCACCGGGACCAGTTCGGCGCGAATCGGGGTGGGAAGCTCTTCGATCACGTCTTCCCAGCTAGTGACCAACTTGGCGCCCTGCTTGATCAGCTGATTGGGCCCAAAACTGGTCAACTGCGTCGCATTCCCGGGAACACCGAAGACTTCCCGGCCAAATTCCATGGCCAGTCGCGCGGTAATCAGCGAACCCGAATACTCAGCGCCTTCGACAACTACCACGCCGAGCGACATCCCAGAAATGATGCGATTCCGAATCGGAAAATTCTGCGGGCCGGGAAACGTGCCCAGCGCAAATTCCGAAACGATCGCGCCGCGCTGCTCCATCTCCGCAAAAATCTTCTTATTCTCCTTGGGATAGATCACGTCGACGCCACAGCCGAGCACGCCGATGGTCGCGCCGGAACTGGATTTCAGCGCGCCTCGATGCGCGCTGGAATCGATGCCGCGCGCGAGGCCGCTGACGATCACCAGGCCGCGATCGGCTAAATCCTGGGCCAACCTCTCTGCCATTTGATTCCCGTAAGGCGTCGGACGACGCGAGCCGACGATGGAAATGGTGTGGCGATTCAGAAGGTCAACGTTTCCGCGAACATACAACAGGGGGGGCGGGTCGTAAATCTCCCGAAGCCGAAGCGGATACTCCGGCTCGTCCCAGGTGAGCAGGCGAATTCCGGCGGCCTGCGCTTGGGCTAATTCCTTGGCTGCGGCGCTGAGCGGCTGGCGCGTGTGCAGGGCTTGGGCCACTGCGGCGGGCAGGCGCTGCGCTTCAAGCTCGGTGAGCGATGCGCTAAAAATCGCTTGGGGACTGCCCATTGCGCGCAGGAGTTTTCCAGCCATGCGCGCGCCAAGGCCGGGCGTGAGGGCCAGCGCCAACCAGCCCAAGTATTGGTTGGGGTCCATCGAGGTTGCGGGCAGCCTACGCGGATAATGTCTAACCTGTCAAGTTAGGTTACAGGCATCGCGCTTCGCTTGTCGTTGGGACGCACCTCTCGTTCTTACAAATCACCTCGGACGCTACTCGCCAGTCACGGTGTAGACTCTTCGCGGCGAAAGCCAGCCATTCCACATGCGGAGACGCGATTTGAAAACTACGACCTCGGTCCTGGCTTACCTTCTCGGTTTCTTTTCGTTCGCCGTGCCGGCTGCTGCGCAAACGATTCAAGTGGATATCACGCCGTCGCACGCCACGAATCGTTTCGTGCCCAATCAAACGCTCGGGGCCGGCGTCGATCGCATTTCGCAAGAAGCCATCGACAAAGGACTGGCGCAGCCGGCTTTGGATCAGGCCCTGAGTTCCGGTTGGCAGCCGGTAACCTATCGCCAGAACACGGAATTGGCGGTGGAAGCGTGGCACTGGAATCCGCAGGGAACCTGGAGCAATCCAAGCGGAAAAGGATATTTCACCGGCTCGGCGAACCCCACAGAATTCCTGCGCTATTCGTACGGATATTCGCTGCCCCATCGCGGATTCACTCGCAACGACGGAACCGACAATGCCGGCTTTTCGCGTCTGACCGACGGCGACACTTCAACCTACTGGAAAAGTAATCCATACCTGACGCAGCGATTCACCGGCGAAAGCAACACGTTGCATCCGCAATGGGTCGTCGTGGACCTCGCGCAGCTCCAGCAGATCAACAGCATTCAAATCAAATGGACCGACCCGTATGCGGTTCGCTACGTCGTTCAATACTGGACGGACGATGACCCGATCAAAGCTCCCACGCGAGGAATTTGGCAAACTTTTCCAGGTGGTGCGGTCGCCGATGGCAAAGGCGGAATGGCCACTCTGCAGCTTGCAACAGAAGCACGGGCGGTTCGTTTTTTGCGCATTTTGATGGCGGAGTCGTCCAACACTTGCGACTCGCACGGCTCCAGCGATCCCAGAAATTGCGTGGGCTACGCGATCAACGAGCTGTACATCGGAACCACCACTTGCGACGGGAAATTTCACGATGTAGTTCGCCATACCGCAGATCAGGAACAGACCACCACTTACTGTTCGTCCGTCGATCCCTGGCACGAGCCTTCCGATTTGCACTCCACTGCTCAGGCTCAGGTCGGATTCGATCTGTTTTTCACCAGCGGCGTCACGCGTGGCCTTCCGGCCATGATTCCCGTTGCGCTGTTGTATGACACTCCCGACAACGCCGCTGCCGAACTGACCTACCTGCAGAAACGCGGATATCCGGTTTCGTACGTCGAGATGGGCGAAGAAGCGGACGGCCAATACATGCTGCCGGAAGACTACGCGGCGCTCTACGTGCAGTGGGCGACCGCGTTGCATCGCGTCAATCCGGATCTAAAACTTGGCGGCCCGTCGTTCCAGGGCGTGAATCGAGACATAGAAGTCTGGCCGGATTCGAGCGGCAATGTTTCCTGGACCCAACGCTTCCTGAGCTACTTGCGCGAGCACCAGCGCCTGAACGATCTGGCGTTTTTTTCCTTCGAACACTATCCCTACGATCCATGCAGGATTCCCTGGGGCAGCTTGTATGACGAGCCGGAACTGGTGAATCACATCATGCAAGTGTGGCGTGAAGATGGCGTACCGGCGAATGTTCCGATGTTCATCACCGAAGGAAACCTCTCTTCGGCTGCTAGCGAAACGTACATGGATCTGTTCTCGGGTCTCTGGCTGGCGGATTATGTCGGCTCGTTCTTGAATGCTGGCGGCCAGGGACTTTACTATTTTCACTATTTGCCGCTGCAGATGGAACACGGCTGCAATGATTCCCCAGGAACGTTCGGCATGTTTACCGTAGATGCGGAATACAAAATCCAGCAGCCTCTGGCGCAATTCTTCGTCGCGCAACTGATCAATCTGGAATGGGCCCAACCGGGTAACGGCGAGCATGGCGTGTTTGCCGCGAAATCCGACGTGGATGACGGCGCGGGTCATGCCTTGGTGACAGCCTACGCGCTCGAGCGCCCCGACGGCCAATCGTCGCTGCTGATCGTGAATCGGGACCAGCACAATTCCCATCAAGTGCGAATTTCTTTTCAAGACCAGGCGAAACACGGCGCGGAATATTTCAGTGGGCCGGTGCAAATTTTGACTTTCGGCAGCGACCAATATCACTGGCAGCCGGCCGAAACGCGTTTCATGGCACATGCCGAGCACGCTGCGGAGCGTCCAGTGGTGGCTAACACCAAGGGATACGCCGACCCGGACGGACCCGTCAAACGCCAGGAGGAAAATGCCGGGAAAGCTACCTCGTTCGACTTGCCAGCGGCGTCCGTAACCGTGATCCGCAGAAAGCTCTCCGAAAACTGAAGCGGGCTTCTGGGCTGTGCTGCGGCAGCCGACGAATTCCCGGCACGCGCTTAGTGACAATGTGCTGATAGAATCCGCGGCGTGCGACCTCTTCTAAGTGCCTTGCTATTGCTGGCTGCTTCGGTGGGATACCCGGTCTGGGTGGTGAAGAGTTCCGGAACGGATACAAATTTGCGCGGGCTGAGTCTCGCGTACGCCAGCGACGGCGCCGCAGACCGTGCTGCCGGGCCGGTGGTGTGGGCGTCGGGATCGCATGGAGTGATTTTACGTTCGCCGCACACGACGGGTGAGTGGACCAGGCTTTCGGTGCGCGGTGGTGAAACGCTGGATTTTCGCAGCATTCAGGCGTTTGACGACAAGATCGCGTACGTGATGTCGAGCGGCAGCGGTAATGAATCCCGAATTTACAAGACGGTGGACGGCGGCGAGAGTTGGGTGCAGCAGTTCACGGATTCGCGCAGCGCGTTTTTTCTTGATGCGCTGGTTTGCGACAGGCCGACGCGGTGTTTTGCGCTGAGCGATCCAGTGGACGGGAAATTTCTGCTGGTGGCCACGAATGACGGTGAAAATTGGAATGCCTTGCCACAGGATTCGATGCCGACGGCGCTGAAGGATGAGGGCGCTTTCGCGGCCAGTGGAACTTGTCTCGCGATCTTTGGCAACGATATTTATTTCGTGACCGGTGGCCCGGCGGCGCGGTTGTTTCATTCGCCAGACCTGGGGCGCACGTGGACGGTGACGACGCTGCCGATCATGAGCGGGAATCCCGGCGCCGGCGCATTTTCGGTGGCGCGCCGAGGAAAAAATATGATGGTGGTCGGCGGCGACTACAAAAATCCGAAGAGCGCGGAGCGCGTCGCGGCCTACTCGCGCGATGCGGGGCGGAGTTGGAAGCCGGCGAAGCAGATGCCCGGCGGCTATCGTTCCGCGGTCGCTTGGCTCGACGACCGTACGCTTGCGACGGTGGGGCCGACCGGCGAGGAAATCAGCGTCGACGGCGGCGAGCACTGGAAGCCGGACAGCTCGCTGAATCTAAATGCGCTTGGCTGCGGTGGATTTCCAGCACGCCTGGGCGGTAGGCGCGAACGGTTCGATCTGCCACTTTTCGCTCGAGACTCAGTAGCAGACCGCGCTTTCGATCTGCGGATTGCGGTATCTAGGTTACGCCGGAAGCGCCAAAACAAGCGAATGGTTCGGAATTTCAGACGCGCGCCGGCCGCGACGGGGCCGTATGTTATATTTATAGAGTACGGATGGGCACGATTCGAGCCTGGGCATGCGCAAACTTCGAATTTCGATTGTCGAATACTTGAATACGGCGCCGCTGGTTTGGGGATTTACCGACGGGCCGCTGGCGGGAAAGTACGACCTGTCTTTCACCGTGCCTTCGCAGTGCGCCGAAGCTCTGCGCCGCGGCGATGCGGACGTCGCCATCATTCCTTCGATCGAATACCAGCGCATCGACAACGTAGTGGTGATGCCCGGGCATGGCGGTGGCGGCGAAAGACGAAGTGCGCAGCATCCTGGTGGTGGCCAAAAAGCCGATCGAGCTGGCCAAACGCATCGCGCTCGACACCAGTTCGCGCGCGTCGCAAGCGCTGGTGCGAATTTTGGCCGATGGGTTGTGGAATATTCGTCCCGAATTCGTGGACGCGTCTCCGGACGCGAGCGAAATGCTGAAAAACGCCGACGCGGGGCTGATCATCGGCGATCCGGCGCTGCGCATCGCGATGAAGATGGAAGCGCTGGCCGCGAAAGTTGCCAGCGGCGAAGATTGCTGCAAGGGCGACCCGGAAGACATGCCGGTGCCGGGATTCGAAACCACTTTTGTGTACGACGTAGCTTTTCAGTGGCGCGAAATGACCGGCAAGCCCTGCGTTTTGGCGATCTGGGCGGGGCGGCCGGAAGTGATGACGCCGGAAGTGATCGCGGATTTCGCAGCGTCAAAGCAGTACGGAATCGAGCGCATGCGGGAAATTTCCGAAGCGGCGGCGATCAAGCTGGACATGCCGCCGCGGGCTTTGGAACAGTATTTAACCGAGAATATTCACTTCGGGCTGGAAGAAGAATATTTGCAGGGTTTGCGTTTGTATTACGAGAAGGCAGCGGCAATTGGAGTGATTCCGCGGAACAAGCCGCTGCAGTTTGCGGGCACCACCAGCGGAGCGGCCAGCGCGAAAGCCATGCAGTAGCGGGGCCGGTTTAACGGCGAGAGCAAGCGACACTGGGGCAGTGCAAAACAAAATGGGAATTTCAAAACAAGAAGCGCTCGATCTTTTTAATTCCGACGATCTGATCGGAATCGGCATGGCCGCGAACGAAGTGCGCCGGAAGAAAACCGATCCGCGCGTGGCCACTTACCAGATCGACCGCAACATCAACTACACGAATTTCTGCACCGAGTATTGTTCCTTCTGCGCGTTTTACCGCCCCATCGGCGCGAAGGACGGCTACATCCTGCCGCTCGAATCGATTTACGACAAAATTCAGGAAATGATCGAGCTGGGCGGGAACGGCGTACTGCTGCAGGGCGGCTTGCATCCCGACCTGCGCATCGAGTTTTACGAAAATATGTTGCGTTCGATCAAAGCGAAATTTCCGCAGGTGCATCTGCACTGTTTTTCGGCGCCGGAGATCGGCTGCATCGCGGAAGTTTCGGGATTGACGGTGCGCGATACGATTGCGCGGCTGCGCGATGCCGGCCTGGATTCGATTCCGGGCGGCGGCGCGGAAATTCTGGACGACGAAATTCGCGCGAAAATTTCGCGGCTGAAATGCCGCTCTGACGAATGGGTGAACATGCACCGCGACGCGCATAGCCTGGGCATGCGCACCACGGCCACGATGATGTTCGGCTGCGGCGAAGAATATCGCCATCGCGTCAATCATTTCGAAACCGTGCGGCAGATTCAGGAGGACACCGGCGGATTTACATCTTTTATTCCCTGGTTCTTCGCGCCGGACAACACGCCGCTGGGCAAGAAAATTCCGGAAGCCACCGCCTTCGATTATCTGAAGACGCTGGCTATCAGCCGCCTGTATCTCGACAACATCGACCACGTGCAATCCAGCTGGCTGACGCCGGGAATTAAAATTTGCCAGCTGGGCCTGCAATTCGGCGCCGACGACGTGGGCAGCATCTTGATCGAAGAAAACGTGGTGTACGCGGCCGGGGTGCGCAATCGAACCAACGAACAGGAATTACGCCGCATCATCGCCGACGCTGGATACATTCCGGCGCAGCGCGACACGCTGTACCGCTCCTACGCACTAAAACCAATCACTGCGTAATTCTTCTTTCGCTTAGAATTTCGGCGGTAGGGTTACTTCGAGGACCACTTCCGTTCCTTCCGGCAGGTCGAGCGGCTGGCTCGGAACTAAATTCCCATTCACGTAGCGCGCGCGCAACGCCCGAGGCAGTTTCGGCTGCGCCGCAGATTCAGGTGCGACGGAAGCGACTTTAGTAGCGAGCGCCGCATTTTCAGTTGTCGCACGCTTCTCAATCTTGGCCGTTCCCCCGGCATCGAGAGCCACATTGGCCAAAGCGTCCGCGTCCTTATTTAGTTCTCGGCGCACGTGCTCGATCGCAAAATATTGCAGCTGGCGCGCGAGTTTCGCAGCGCGTTCCTGCAGCGGCTTCAGGTCCGGACTTTTTACTTTGTACACGCCTTGCATCTGGCGAACCAGCAATTCGGAATCGCTGCGAATGCGCAAGGAAGCAATGCCGTGCATGGTGGCGTAATCCAAAGCGGCGAGCAGTGCGAAATATTCGGCGACGTTATTGGTCTCCCGGCCGATATTCTTGGCCAGCTCCAGAACGATTTTTCCTTCGGGATCGCGCAGGACCACGGCGTAGGAGGCTGGGCCGGGGTTACCGCGCGAAGCGCCGTCGATATTGGCAACGTGTACACCGGCAGGAATTGCGTTTTGAGATTCGGCGAAAAGGCGCGCGGTACCGGGCGCCAAAGGTTTAGAAGATCGCGGCAAAAGTCTCAGCTCTCGTGTCGGGGAGAATTTGGGGAAGAAGGCTGAGCGTTCGCAACCGCCGCGGCGGCTGTAGGCTCGGTGAAGTAAAGGATGCGCGTGCAGGTCTCGCAGTGAAACAGTTCTTCCGAAGTTGAGCGGTGCATGGCCTGGGAAACGTGCGGGCGCACGCGCATCCCGCAGGCGCTGCATTTTTCGTCGCGCACCTCGGCCAGCGCGACGTTGTCGTGCTTGCGCATAATGCGATCGTAGTGATCCATCATGTTTTCCGGAATTTCACCGACGGCATGCTCGCGCTCGGCCGTCAACTGCGCCAGTTCCTTTTCTGCTTCGGCTTTTTCCGCTTCGATTTTCGCGCGTTGGCCGCGAGCGACTTCTTCGGCTTCCTTCACCAATTTTTCAGAGGCTTTGATGCTGCGCTCGTATTCTTCGCCGGCCACCATTTGTTCCAGCAGGCGATCCTCGGCGTTGGTGATTTCCTTTTCGGCGTTGTCCACTTCATGCTGCAGGGCCTTAAAAGCCTCGTTGGTTTTCACCTGCGAGGTCTGGTCTTTGTATTTTTTGACCCGGTCCTTCCACTGCTCGACGTCGAGTTCGTATTTTTTGCGATCGCGAATCACGGCGACCTGCGCCGCTTTAGATTTTTCCAGCTCGGCTTTGGCTGCGATGACGTATTTCTCCGCGTCGGCGGTGCGTTTGGGGATGGCCGCGAGGCGCGCGCGCACTGCTTGCAGCCGCGTATCGACACTCTGCAGTTCGAGCAGGTCCTGAAGGATTTTCATCACAATGGCGGCATTCTAACACATTGGTGCGGATGGGTCGTCTTCGGGCGGCGTGGACGGCGGCGGGCGTTTAGAGATGCTTTTGCAAGAAGGCGATCGAGCCGAGCCAGGCATCCTCCTGGGCCGCCGCATCGGCTTCGGGATTGCCTCCAAATGAAAATTTCGCTCCGCGCAGATGCTTGTTGGACGAAACGCGCGGGTTGGTCGGCAGAAAAGGGTAGCGCAGCATGTGTCCGGCGGCGGGGTAGTGTAGATGCTCGACCGCGTGCGCGAAGTTTTTCTTTTTGAGCCTAGCCAGGATCGCTTCGCTCATTTCCGCCGCGGGCCAAAGGTGATCGTCACCACCGGAGACCAGCAGCAGCGGCCCGCGCATATTCTCCACGCGAATCGCGGCCTGTTCGATTGCGCGGCGATTGCGAAGACCTGCGCGGAAAAGGTTGCGGAAGAGAACGGGTCGCTTCATCGCCACCACCGGAAACGCCGAGCGCCACATGAAGCCGCGCAGCGGCAGAGGCGCGAAAGGGATTGGCCTGCCGCCGCGCGTCCAGCAGGGGATTAGTTCGCCGGTGGCTTTGTCGCGTCCGCTGGCGGCCCAAGCGACGCTGCTCGGCGCGTAGGCGACCACGGCCCCCATGTCCGGCGTGCTCGAAGCCAACAACAGCGCGAGTTCCGCCCCGCGTGAAACGCCCAACACGCCGATGCGCTGGACATCTATTTCCGGCTGCGCGCGTAACCACGCCATCGCGGAGTCAAAATATTCGAGCGGGATGCGATTGAGCCAGGACGGCAGCGGATCGACTCCGAAATATGCCAGCGCAAACGTTGCGAAACCGTGGCGGGAAAGTACGGCGGCTTTATCAACGTCGAAACCGCCGCCCGAGCCGCTGAGAACGATCACAACCGGAGGCCGCGCGACACCCGGAGGAACAAACAATCGTCCGATAGTCACTGGCTCCGAATTTGCATCCTGTCCCTCAATGGTCAAATCGCGCGCGATGGTTCCTGGCGCGAGAAAAATCCGTTCGAAGGCAGTGACGGAAACGACGCGGCCATCGACCAACGCGGAGATCCGAACGTCATTAGTTTCGGCGCTGGTCTTGGTGAAAGTGGAACTCTCGGGGCCGGCAGTTTCGGCGAGCCGCATCGACCAGAAAAGTCCCATCGCGGAAACTCCGCGATAGGTTCCATCGACGGCGCGTTCTGTCCGGACATCAACCGACCCAGCCCCATCAGCCAGAAAATCAGCTTGCGATTTCCAAGTGCGCCCGAGATCGTCGCAAGTTTCGGCGGCCAACGTGACCTTCGAATCGGGATGAAATCCGCGCGCCACGATGGCAACCTCCTGGTCCACAAAAGCGGGATTCGGTTCGACGTGAACAGCAGGATTACCCGAGAGAGCGCCGACGGGCGCTGGGAGAACTTGGGTCATAGGCCAGAAGTTATTTATAACACACGACTTGCCATTTAGCTGCGGCGGCCAAGCGCCCTGAGTCTTTTCCCCGTGCCCAGCCGTATACCGGATATGATGCTCGGCTCAGCGATCTTCGGCGGAACAGCTGGAATCAGTTCAGCCGTAGCGATGTGGGGTGCGGGAGTGGGTCTGGACAGCGAGATAGCCCAACTTCGACGCGGCGATTTGGACGCGCTTTCGGCGTTGCTGGCGCGTTATCAGAACCGTTTGTATCGCTACTTGCTGCGCATGGTGCGCCAGCCGGCCGAAGCGGAAGACCTTTTTCAGCAGACCTGGCTGCGCGTTGCCGAAAAAATTCAGAGCTACGACCAGCGCCGGAATTTCGAGGCCTGGCTGTTTACGCTGGCGCGCAATCTGGCCATCGACCATCTACGGCGTCTGCGGTCGGAAAGTCTGGACGAACCGCTGGGTGATTCAGCAAACGGCGAAACCGCGGTCACGCGTTTGGTTTCGCAGGAAATCCCGGCATTTGACCGAGTGCTGGCGCGCGAACGCGGCAACCGCCTGGCCGACGCCATGGAAACGCTACCCATGATTCAGCGCGAAGTTCTCACGCTGCGTTTCGAAGAAGAAATGAAGTTGGAGGAAATCGCAGAGATTCTGAGCGTGCCGCTCTCGACGGTAAAAACGCGGCTGCGTCGCGCGCTCGAACGGCTGCGTGAAGGACTAGAATCAAAATTCCCCGGGGAAAATTGGCAATGAACGACCACCAGAAAATTCGCGAACTGCTGCCGCTGGCCGCCGCCGAAGTTTTGGACGCGAAGGAAGAGCGTTTGCTGGCCGAACATTTGCACGAATGCAGCTCCTGCGCGCAGCAATTGGAAGAATACCGAATGCTGGCAGGCGGCCTGCGCCGTCTGCCGACGCCGCAGCCGCGCGGAATCGTGGTCGAACGCGCGCGGGCCATGGCTCAGGTCCGCCTGGCGGAACAGATCGAGCACCGCTGGGATCGCGCGGTGATGTTCGGACTGATCACCTTCGCCTGGATTATGACGCTGATGAGCTGGCCGGTAGTCCGCTTTGTCAGCGGAGGATTTTTGAGCATGCTCGACCCGCGATTCAGCCACACCTGGATCGTGTTTGGAGTGTTCACGACGCTGGTATGGGTCGGAGGTGGCGCAGCCGCGGTTTTGCTGTCCTTGCAGCAGCGGCGCGAAAGGAGATTCGCATGAGTCGCTTCAGTGAAGAATTGGCTGTCATACCGAAACCAGCGCGGATTATCGCGGGAATTGCTTGCGCCATCGCGATGGTGGCCTGGATCCTGATTTTCCGTTATTCGACCGATGCCGGGATGCAAAGCGTACCGGTGGCGGGCAAGATCGGCTTGGTTCTCGGCTGCGGATTGATGCTGGCCATCGGCATTCTGCTGATCGGCTACGTGAATGGCGACGCCAAGCGCCGCGGCATGCGCTACGTGATGTGGACGCTGCTGGCCATGTTCATTCCCAACGGCATCGGCGTGATTTTGTACTTCATCCTGCGCGATCCGATTATGAAGCCGTGCCCCCAGTGCGCGCATGTCGTGCGGCCGGGTTTCACTTTCTGCCCGTATTGCGGAACTTCGTTGCAACCGACCTGCCCAAACTGCGGCAAGAGTGTTGAAACGGGTTGGGCCAATTGTCCGCAGTGCGGCACCAAGCTGCCGGGTGCGGCGCGTCCGGCGGCGACGCCGCTAGGATAAGTTGGGCAAAGATTTCGCGAGCCGTTTCTTGCTAGCGCAGAACTCTTACTTCGTTGGTTGCACTTCCATCGTCTGATCGATGGACCAATTCTGGCAGCCAGGCTGCACGGCGGTGGGGCAGTGGGTGAAAACGCGGAAGGTGCTCGGCGAAGTTTCCACGTCGTAGGTGTAACCGTCGCGGCTGGACTTGGTCATGGCCATGGCGCCGCTCGAATTTAGATCGGCGAGCGATGCGTAGGAACCGTGCTCGGCTTGGTAGGCGCGTTCGGCCTGGGCGATGGCGATCAAATCGTTTTTCACTCCGACGATATCGATGGTCTGCATCGGAGTCGCGGTGCCGGCCGTGGATTGCGCCTTCTCAAAATAGAATTTGTAGCCCAGCACGGCAATCAGGGCGACCACCAGCAAACCGATCAGGCTTCCCAGGCTGCGCATCGTCTACCCTCCTGAAAGAATTGCATCCCGGTGTGAGCTTATCGTTGCGGCTTGCAACGCACAATGGAACCTCGGCGGTGAAGTTGCGAATGAATAAGAGGCGAAATTAGCGCGCGCGAACCGTGGGGGAATCGGCCGCCGACTCGTGGATGCTGAGGATGTACCAGCGGGCAGCTTCTTTGCGGCAGAGCATCATGCCATGCCCGGCAAAATGCACCGCAGGCGATTCGAGCGTGTAGTCGTAGGAACTCCAGACCACATCGCCCACCGCTTGCTGATCTTTCATGGTCATCGAGAGCCGCAGGTTCGGACCGAGCGCGCTGAAATCGTCGCGAAAATGAATGCGCGCGTTTTCGCGGCCGTGAAATTCGCCTTCCGGGCTGACCAGCACGAAATCGGGAGCGAAGCACTCGGCCAGTTGATCGGCATCGCCTGCGTTATAAGCGGCCGAACAGGCACCCATCGCGTCGCCCATATCGCGGATCTTGGCCAGCTCGGCAGAACTGGGCGGCAGGAGACCGAGATGCGCGACGCTGCGTTTCAGATCGATCGTTACGTTCAATTGTTCGAGCAGGTCAACGCCGAAAATTCCATCGATGGGCCCACCGCAGGCTTTGGCGATGGCGCTCAGATCGATGGCCGGAAGTTTCACATCCAAAAGGCGGCGATTGCCCAAGCGCATTTCCGGAATCAAAACCTCGCGCGCGTTCGCTTCCTTGGTGCCATTCCAGGAAGCAATCTCGACTTGCTTGGAGCGGCCCGTGGGGAACGATTTCTGATTCAGCATGGAGGTCGCGGCAGTATCGACCAGAAAGCGCATCTGCGCGTGATCGACTTCGACCAGGACCACGGGCAGGCGGTCGCAGCGCTGCAGAGGAATTTCGGAGGAAGGAGCTTGTTGCGCGAGAACGCCCGGCACACAACCGAACGCCGCCAGTAATCCGCCAAGGACGATCCAGTGTTTCTGGCCCATGTGCGATTCCACCTCGGACTATTTGACCGTGCTGATCTGCTCCAGCCGCTGCAACACCGCAGTGCGCGCCGTTTTAAACGCGGTGCGGTCCTGAAACAGGCGCGAACTCCAATTGGCTGCCGAAGCCAGCGCGTGCATTTCGAAAGCAAGCTGGTGTGGATCGACGTCCGATCGGATTTCGTTCGCCGCCTGCGCCGCGCGCGCCGTCCCTTCCAGCATTTCCAGCCACGTTTTCATCGAGGCCATGATCAGGTCGCGGACTTTACCGGGACGATCGTCGAATTCCAGCGAGACGGCGGAAAAAAAACAGCCGCCGGGAAAAACTTTCGAATCGGAATAGGCAATCCAGTTCTGGTAAAGCAGGCGGAGCCGCTCGAGTCCTTTTTGCTGCAGCGCGGGCTTGACCACGTCTTCAACGAAAATCGCTTTCGCCGTTTCGACCACGGCCAGTTGCAATTCTTCCTTGGAACCGAAGTGCGCGAACAATCCGCTCTTGCTGATACCCAGCTCGGTGGCCAGTTTGCCGATGGTCAGGCCTTCCAGGCCTTCGATTGAAGCGAGGTTGACGGCGGTGCGCAGGATGGACTCGCGGGTCTTGAGGCCGCGGGGACGGCGGACCTTCGCGACCTTGACTTTGGTTTTGGGATGAGGCATTTTCATTGCCGAGATAATAGCACGACCGTTCGTATTATTTGCAAGAGAAAAATAGAGCTGCGACGCACCCGGCTGGACCAGCAGGGTCTCGCCAACCGGCGTTTTATGAGGTTGGTCGATTCGCCAACACTTTCGGCCCCGGCTCGGCCTTGGCCTGGCTGCTTTTCTGCATCTTGACGTATGCGACTAAAATGTTAGAGTGACCTTCGCAATTTTAGCCTTTGCCTCTGCTGGGTGCTTTTCCTCAGGCTAGGAGCGTTCGGAACATGGCTCGTGCCAAGAAAAAATCGCGAGATTCGGCAACGAAAGCGGGCTCGAACGAGCGCGGCGGCGCTGACTCCAGCCATCCATCGTCTATCGATTCGCCAGCCAAGGCAGTTGCCGTTACGCCGGAAACGCTTGGCCTGCGCGAACGAAAGAAGGCCAAGTTGCGGCAGGACATCGTCAAGACATCGCAGCGGCTTTTTCTCGAGCGCGGCTACGAAAACACGCGCATCGACGACATCGTGAACGTGCTGGACGTGAGCCAGCCGACATTTTTCCGCTACTTTCCCAGCAAGGACGCGGTGCTGCGCGAAATCGGTCGCCGCGCGTTTGCCCGCCAATCTGAAATTCTGCGTTCCGAGCTTTCCAGCAAAGCTTCCACCGGCGAAAAGCTGCGGCGCTTCTTCGATAGCCTGGCAAAATTCGCGGAAGAAGGACGGCCGTTGTGGCAGGCGGTGATTCACGCCGGCGCGATGGACCCGGTGCACTCGCCTGATGTGCGCGGCTCGGAAGAAGCGACAGTAGATTTGCTGCGGGAAATTTTGGCGCAAGGGCAGGAGCGCGGAGACATCAGCCGCGCCTTCCCGGTCGATCACCTGGCGGAATTCATGGAAGGCCTGTTCACCACGGTAGTACGGCAATGGGCCGTGGATCTGCACGGGCCGCACACGCTTTCAGATCGCGTAGCAAACGCCGTGGAATTTTTCCTGCGCGGAGCTAAACCTTAACCAAGCTTCCGGGGCCGCGCTGCTCTTGTGATTTGCGAAAATAAAATAATCTGAAACCTGCTTGAGCATCGATCGTCTGTTGACCCTGAGGTTCCGCTGATGAAAGCCGCCGTCCTGCACGAATTCAAAACTCCGTTGGCGCTCGAAGACATGCCGCGCCCAGTTCCCGGCCCGGAAGAGGTGCTAATCGAAGTCGAAGCCTGCGGAGTCTGCCATTCCGACCTGCACGTAGCCGATGGAGATTGGCCGCAACTGGCAAAAATCGTGAAGAAGCCCTTGATCCTGGGCCACGAAATCGCCGGGCGCGTGGTGGAAAAGGGCGAAGCGGTCCACGACCTGCAGATCGGCGACCGCGTGGGCGTTCCGTGGATTTTTTCCAGTTGCGGCGTATGCGAAATGTGCCTGGAAGAAAACGAAAACCTCTGCGGCAAGCAGCAGATTACCGGCGTTACCGTCGACGGCGGCTACGCGGAATTCATGAAGGCTCCGGCGCGCCACGCGACAAAAATTCCGGAGACGCTTTCGTCGGTCGAAGCGGCTCCGCTGTTTTGCGCGGGAGTCACCGTGTACCGTGCACTGAAAAAAGCGCATCTGCAGCGCAGCCAACGGCTGGCCGTTTTTGGCGTCGGCGGCCTCGGACATTTGGCGGTGCAAATCGGAGTGGGTCTCGGCGCAGAAGTCACCGCGATCGATATCTCCGACGAAAAACTCGCGCATGCGAAGGATTTGGGCGCCGCACGCACCTTGAACGCAACTTCGGTGGACGTCCCTCGCGATTTCCGCAAGAGCGGCGGAGCCCACGCCGTGCTGGTGACTTCAGCAGCCAAGGCCGCATATGACGCAGCGTTTCCGTGCGTGCGCCCGGCGGGGATGTTGCTGGTGGTTGGCCTGCCGGCCGAATCGCTGTGCTTTTCGCCGATCTCCATGGCCGGAACCGAAATTCGCATTCAAGCCTCCGCGGTCGGGACGCGGCAGGACCTGCGTGAAGTACTGGAAATGGCGGCTGCCGGAAAAGTGCACTGCCAGGTCGCGACGCGGCCGCTCTCCGAGGTGAACGCGGTCTTGGATGAGTTGCGCCGCGGCCGTGTTGCCGGCCGGATCGTTCTGACTCCTCGCTAGCGAGTTTTAACGCTTCTGTTAGCCCTCAAGAGGCGGCAGCCGGCACCCGCGCGAGTCTCGTGCCTCCCAAGTTAACCAAAGTGCTCCGATTCCCTCGAAAACGCGATGATTCGTCTTGACGTCAGTTGACGGAACATGATAGTTACTATCAGAATTTTGGATGGGTGGTGTTCGCTCGGTTCCCGAACGTCCCGCCAAAATTGGGTGCTTGCGGCACCGGAGTGCGCGAGAAATCGGCGCGCGCCGCGAAGTTCCCGATGGCGAGGCCCAGGTTCAGCATATTAAAAGCTCGTGCAGGAGGCGCCCCTCGCCTTGCCGGTATTTCGGCGTCGGGCCCTGGAGGAATTATGAGGTCAGCAATTCTAGCGGGAATTGTGGCGGTGCTGCTGTGTTTCGCGGTTGTGCCTTCGGCTCACGCGCAAGGCGTGGGAGCTTCGGGCGGCATCCGCGGAACGGTGACGGACGCGACCGGCGCAGTTGTGCCGCATGCAGCGGTCCAGGCGCTGGATGTGAATCGCGGCCAGACCTACGACACCTTCACCGATGCGGGCGGCCAGTACCAATTCAATTCCCTGGCGCCGGCCACCTACAGCATCACCACGCGAAACACCGGCTTCCAGACCGAAACGCAAACCGGTCTGACGCTTAATATCGGCCAGGTCGCGGTCGTCGACTTTCACTTGAAGGTAGCCACTTCGGCCACGCAAGTGACGGTGACCGCCGAGCCTCCGGTGGTTGAAACCGAACGCGGCAGCCAGGCCGACACGGTGACCCAGCGGTACATCGAAGACCTGCCGATTTCGCGCCGCGATTATTTGACCTTTACCTTGCTGCTGCCCGGCGTGAGCAATTCCAACATCATCGCCAGCAACGCCGATTATCGCGTGCAGCAGACTCCGCAGAGCGGACTTTCGTTTTACGGCAGCAACGGTCGCGGCAACAACATCACCGTGGATGGCGGCGAATTCAACGACGACGCCGGCGGCGTGCGCCCCAATCTGAGCCAGGACGCGATCCAGGAATTCCAGGTGAACCGCAGCAACTACGGCGCGGATCTGGGCTCCGGCAGCGGCGCTTCGATCAATATCGTCAGCAAATCCGGAACTAACAATCTGCACGGCAGCCTTTTCGGATTCTTCCGCAACGATGCGCTCGACGCGCGCGATCATTTTGCCTTTGCGCCGGCGCTGACGCCCACCGACCCTTTTTCGCTCGATGCGCAGGGCGCGCCGATCAAGAACTCCCTGAATCGCCAGCAATTCGGCGGCTCCGTGGGATTTCCGATCAAGAAAGACAAAACGTTTTTGTTCGTCGCGTATGAAGGTTTGCGGTCGGACGCGCAGGACGCCGTAACCCTTTTCACTAATTCAAACATTCTGGCTTCGAGCCCCGCGCAAAACGGCGTCATCGGAGGATTGGCCGGACTCGGCAATACCCCAGTCCCGTGCATCTCGAACCCAGCGGACCCTACAAATTTCGCTTCGGCCACGGTTCTGCCGGCCGTTCAGTGCGCGGGATTTCTGCAGAACTGCCTGAACATCACGCCCACCGCTTCGGCTTGCCAGACCAACCCGGCCACCCAAGCGCTGAATCCTTTCATCATCAATCAGTTCGAAACCAACGGCGGCTTGTTCCCCTTCCCGATTCGCTCGAACGAAGGCTCGATTCGCCTCGATCACCGCGTCGATGAAGCCAACCAGCTGGCCTTCCGCTACAGTTATTCACATTTAAATGAGGACGACCCGAACGTTCAGGCCCTGACTGCATTCTCGCGCGGCACCAAAGTCACCGCGTGGGACAGCACCGCTCAGGGTTCTTGGTTCCACAACTTCAATCCCACCACCCAAAATGAATTGCGCTTGCAGTGGAGCTGGAGCTACCTGAATGTCGGCACCAACGATCAGGGCGGCCCGGGACTCGATTTCCAGGGCTTCGGATATTTCGGCCGCGGAATTTTCCTGCCCAGCTCGACCGTCTCGCGCCGCTATGAGATCGCGGACAACGTCACGCTGGCACGCGGACGGCACACCATCAAGCTCGGCGCCTACGAACTGATTCGCGGCAACAACACCACTTCGCAAACGTTTTTCGCGGGCCGCTTCGAATTCCTGACGCTGCCCAGCTTCCTGGTCAGCCCGTGCTTGTACGCGCCCATCGCCTGCGGTTTGCCCACCACCGGCTCGGCGCAAATCAGCTCGCTGCAGGCGGGGAGCCTGGGCCTGCCGGCTTTCTACGAGCAAGGTTTCGGAAATCCCAACTATTCGTTGAATCGTCCGCTGACCGCTTTCTACGCTCAGGATGCCTGGCAGGTGACGCCGAACTTCACCTTCAACTACGGCCTGCGCTACGAAATCGACAAGCAGTCATCGCTGCTCGGCACCAACTATCACAATTTCGCGCCCCGCATTTCGTTCGCCTGGGACCCGTTTAAGGATCACAAGACGGTCGTCCGCGGCGGATTCGGAATTTTCTATTCTCCGATTTACGCGCAGATCGATAACGTCGTAAAAACTTTGGGCGACGTGAACGGCACGCGGCAAATCGCCAACACGCTGGTCACCCTGAACGGCGTGAACGATAACGGCACCCCGATCCCGCAGCTCAATTCGGCCTTCCTGTTCCAATCCTTGTTCGGCGAAGGGAAAGTACAGTGCGGAGTTCCGCCGCCGGGACAAACCACCTGCGTCTCGCAGACCGACCTGGCCAATCTGGGCGTCAACGTTTCTAACACCGGCCCTCTGCCGCCCGGCTCGGTTTTGTTCTACGGGCAAAAAGGCTTCAGCAATCCGTACTCGGAGCAAGCTTCGCTGGGCATCGAGCGCGAAGTGGCACCGGGCTTCACCGTTTCGGTCAGCTACGTATATGTGCACACGCTGCGGCTGCCGGTTTCAATCGACACCAACTTACTGAATGGCGCGCCGATCACCACCTCCGCCGCGAACGGGCTGCCGACAAACGGATTGCCCTTCCAGAATTGGGGGGTCGGTCCTTGCGTCAATGCCTTCAACCAGCCGTCCGGCACCACCTGCTTCGCGAATCCGTTCCTGCTGCAGAATAACGAATACGCCTCCATCGGCGCGGCGGTCTACCAGGGCGGGATTATCGAAATGCGCAAGCGTTTCGGGAACCACATCACCATGCTGGCCAATTACACCTACAGCAAAGCGGTCGACAACGTGACCGACTTCAACAGCGACTACGCGCCGTTCAATGAAATTGATCTGGCCGCGGAGCACGCGCTTTCCGATTTCGACCAACGCCACAAAGTCGTGATCGCCGGAGTTTTTGACAGCCCCTGGGAGCACAACAAATTCCTGCAGGGCTTCCAGTTGTCTCCGGTCTTCAATTACAACAGCGGGCATCCGTTCAACCTGCTGGCCGGCTCAGACATCAACGGCGACAATCACTTCACCAACGATCGTCCACCCGGCTCGCCGCGCAATAGCGGCCTGGGTCCGAACTACATTGATTTCGACCTGCGCCTGAGCCGCGCGTTCAGAATCACCGAGAAGTATCAACTGGTTTTCACGGCGGAGAGCTTCAATCTGGCGAACCGCACCAACTACACCGCGGTGAACAACATCGTGGGTCCGGATTTCGCGCCACCGTTCAACATCCACGGCTCGGCGTCCATTTCTCCCAGCGATCCGCTGGGTTTCACCGCCGCGTCGCCGAAGCGGGAGATTCAACTCGGAGCGCGGTTTATTTTCTAGGCAGGAAAGAAACGAACCGGAGGCAGCCTTCAATCGCGGAGCCGCCTCCGGCGAAATTCCAACCCGCATCGATCCGGTCGCGCAACCCCGCAGGGATGCCCCGCGCCGAACTCGGTTCGCTTCTGGTTCCTGGTTTCCTGCGGTTGAATAAGGTCCGCACCATTCCGGATTCGGCTGGTGCATCGCACAGAGTTCCTGGCCCGCGCTCGCGTGCCTCGATGTAGCTTCAAATCTTTGGGAGGATCCATCATGGGGCGAACCACGACGTTTGCAACATTCCTTCTCTTGCTTGCTGCTTGTTTCTGTTTTTCACCAGCCGCGACGGCGCAGACCGGCGTGAAATCCTTTACCGGCACACTTCCGGACGGCGCGACGTATCTGATCGAAGTGCCGGCCAACTGGAACAAAACTCTTTTTCTTTATAGCCACGGTTACGTCGAACCCGGCGCCGCGAATCCAGCCGCCGACGTGGGCGATCCCGCTACTCGTGTTTTCATGTTGAGCAGCGGGTATGCGCTGGCCGGCTCGTCATACGCCACGACCGGCTGGGCCATTCAGCAGGCGCTGCCCGATCAGATTGCAGTTCTTGATCTTTTCAAGCTGACCATCGGCCATCCCAAGCGCACCATCGCTTGGGGCCATTCGCTCGGCGGCATGATCACCGCCGGCTTAGTCCAGACGGCATCCGGATCGCTTCGACGCCGCGCTACCGATGTGCGGAGTAGTTTCGGGTGGCGTAGCCACCTGGAACACGGCGCTCGATTCGGCGTTCGCCTTCAAGACGCTGCTGGCTCCCGGCAGCGGGTTGCAGGTCGTCAACATCACCAACCCGGTCACCAATTTGGATCTTTCCGAGGAATATCTGAACGTGGCGCAAGCCACGGCGCAGGGCCGCGCGCGCATCGCGTTGGCTGCGGCGCTCGGCAATCTTCCCGGATGGTTTACGCCGCTCTCGCCGGAGCCGGCCGCGACCGATTACGCTTCGCAGGAAGAAAATCAATTCCTGTGGGAGCAGAACGTCGACTTCCCGTTCGTCTTCGCGTTTCGCGCCGAACTCGAAGCTCGTGCGGGCGGCAACGTCTCCTGGAATACCGGAGTGGATTTCCGCCAGCAGCTCGCGAAATCGATCGACCTGGCTGAAGTCGTCGCGTTGTATGACGCGGCCGGCCTGGACCTCGATTCCGATCTCGAAGCGCTTAACCACGCCGCGCGCATTTCCGCCGATCCGCCGGCGTTCGAATATCTGATGCAGAACATCACTTTCAACGGCGACATCAACATTCCGGTGCTGACGCTGCACACCAAGGGCGACGGGCTGGTCGTGGTCGAAAACGAATCGGCCTACAAGCACGTGATCGACGAGGAGGGAAACGGCCAGTTGCTGCGCCGCGATTTCGTCGATCGCGCCGGGCACTGCGCGTTCACTCCCGCAGAAACCATCGCGGCGGTGGGCAAGCTGATCGATCGCCTGGATACCGGGCGCTGGCACGAACCGTCGGCGGCCGACTTGAACGCTGCGGCGACGGCTCTGGGACCGGCGTTCAATATTTATCGCGTCGGGGACCACCGTGGTAGCCACGCCGCCCGCGTTCATCGATTTCATTCCGGGTCCTTACCTGCGTCCGTTCGATCTCGGAGATGAGTGGCGCGGACGCAGAAATCCTTGGTAGAAAACGATTCAGGCTCGCGCGCGGACCGTAAGATTCGCGCGCGAGTTTTTTTGGAACCAGTAATTGGAGAAGACGTGGAATGCTTCAGGAGTCGTATCGCTGATTTAGTCCAGGAATTCTGTTTTTCATTATGAACACCAAGCAGCTTTTCGATTTGAGCGGACGTGTCGCCCTGGTTACCGGCGGAGCCACCGGTTTGGGCCTGCAGATGGCCACCGGCCTCGCCGAAATGGGCGCGAATCTGATTCTTTGCGCGCGAAAAGTCGAACGCTGCGAGAAAGCCGCTGCTGAACTGGAAAAGCTCGGCGCCAAAACTCTGGCCCTGGCTTGCGACGTGAAAAATCCCGCCACAGTACAGGGCGTGGTCGACGCTGCCGTCGCGAAATTCGGACGCATCGACATTCTGATCAATAACGCCGGAACATCCTGGGGCGCGCCAGTGGAAGAAATGAAGCTGGAACACTGGAACAAGGTGATCGAGACCAATTTGACCGGCACATTTCTTTTCGCGCAGGCCGTGGGAAAGATAATGGTCCCGGCTCGGCGCGGAAAAATCATCAATATTTCGTCGGTCGCCGGCATTCATGGCGCGCCGCCGCAGTTTCAAGCCATCGGCTACCACGCCAGCAAGGGCGGCGTGATCGCTTTCACCAAGGACCTGGCCTGCAAATGGGGCATTCACAATATTCAGGTCAACGCCATTGCGCCCGGATGGTTTCCTACCGACATGTCCGCGGTAGTGATCGAACGCGACAAGGATTATTTTTTGAGTCGCATACCGCTCGGCCGCTTCGGCGGCGAAAACGATCTGAAGGGCGCGGCTGTATTTCTGGCCTCGGACGCATCCAACTACGTTACCGGCCAGATTCTGGCCGTCGATGGAGGGCAAACCGCGTAGTCCACAAAACCTTATGAATATCCCGCTCACTCCGATTCGTTTCCTGCGTTACGCCGAGGAGAACTACGCGCCCAAGACCGCCGTCGTCTGCGGCGAAGAGCGTTTCACCTACGCCGAATTCGCCAAGCGCGCCGCCCGTCTGGGAGGGGTCCTGCTGCAGACTGGAATCGAGCCCGGCGACCGCGTCGCATTTCTCAGCACGAATTGCCATCGTCTGCTCGAAGCGTATTACGGCGTGCTCGAAGCCGGTGCCATCCTGCTGCCGCTGAACATTCGACTGTCTTCGGAAGAGCTGGCTTACATCCTGAACGACGCGGGCGCGAAGATTTTATTTGTGGAGAAGAGTTTTCTGCCAGTCGTGGAATCGTTCCGTTCCAAGCTGACCAGCGTGAAGAAATTCGTGCTGCTCGATGCCGCGCCGCAGGAATCCTGGCTCGCGCCGCAGAATTACGAACAGCTCATCGCCGCGGCTCAACCCGCGCGCATCGACGTCACCAAGGTGGACGAGAACGCAGTCGCCGAGCTGTTCTACACCAGCGGCACCAGCGCGAACCCCAAAGGCGTGATGCTGACGCATCGCAACATCTATATGCATGCGCTGAATGCCTGCATCTCGATCCACGCCGACGAAAATCCGGTCGAACTGCATACCATCCCTCTGTTTCATGCGAACGGCTGGGGCGTGGCGCACTCGCTCACTTTTCTGGGCGGTAAGCACGTGATGATTCACCGCTTCGAACCGGTCGAAGTATTTCGGCTGATCGAAAAAGAAGGCGCACAGACCTGCAGCCTGGTGCCGATTATGGCCACCGTGCTGGTGAATTGCCCCGAGCGCACCAAGTACAACCTGAGCAGCCTGAAACGCTGCACTATCGGCGGCGCCGCGTCCTCGCCCACCTTAATTCGCGAAGTGGAAGAAGCGCTTAAATGCGTCTGCTTTTCCGGTTACGGACTCACCGAGACTTCGCCCACACTTTCGCTGGCGAAAATGAAACCGGGATTGGAATGGACGGGCGATGAACGCTACGTGCGCCAAGCCATGACCGGATGGGCCATTCTGGGCACCGAAATGCGCGTGGTCGACCCGAACGATAACGACGTGCCGCACGATGGCCAATCCATCGGCGAAATTGTAGCGCGCGGCGACGGCATCATGGAAGGCTACTGGAATCAGCCCGAATCTTCGGCCGAAGCTCTGCGCAACGGCTGGTTCCGCACCGGAGACATGGCCACCGTCGATAAGGACGGATTTTTTCTCGTTGTGGATCGCAAGAAGGACATCATCGTCAGCGGCGGCGAAAATATTTCCTCGCTCGAACTGGAAAAAGTGATTCTGGCGAATCCTGCTGTGCTGGAAGCCTGCGTGATCCCCGTTCCCGACGAAAAATGGGGCGAAGTTCCGCAGGCATTGGTCGTGCTGAAGCCGGGAGCAGCGGTGTCTGAAACCGAGCTGCTCGATTTCACCCGCAAACATCTGGCGCACTACAAATGCCCGCGCGCGGTCGACTTCGTCGAGAGCCTGCCCAAAACCGGCACGGGGAAAATATTGAAACGTGACCTGCGCAAGAAATATTGGCAGGGACGGGAAACGCTGCGCACCGGCTTCAACCTTGAGCAGGAAAAAGGCAAACCCGCTTAGCGAAACAAGGAGTTTTGGATGGACCTGAATCTCACCGCCGATGAAAAACAGTTTCGCGACGAGCTGCGTTCCTGGCTCGCCGCCAATTCGCCGAAAGACTGGCCGGAGTGGCAAAACAAGCCGCTCGAAGAGTCCTACTCTTATCTGCGCGCCTGGCAGCGCAAACTTTACGAGGCCGGATGGGCCGCGGTTTCCTGGCCGAAGGAATTCGGCGGACGCAGCGCGACTCTGATGCAACAAGCGATTTTCTGGGAGGAGATGGCGCGCGCCGAAGCTCCGCCCATGGCCAACTCCCTGGGCCTCGGTTTGATCGGCCCGACCATCATCGCCTACGGCACCGAAGCGCAGAAAAAACGCTTCGTCCCGAAAATTCTGAGCGCGGAAGAAATCTGGTGCCAGGGATTCTCCGAACCCAATGCCGGTTCCGACCTGGCCAGCCTGCAAACCGAAGCGCGCCTCGATGGCGACCACTACATTGTCAACGGTCAGAAAGTCTGGACCAGCTACGGCTGGATCGGCGACTGGTGCGAAGTCGTCACTCGCACCGACTCAGCGGCGGCCAAGCACAAAGGGCTGACCGTGCTGCTGGTCGACATGAAAACTCCCGGCGTCGAAGTGCGTCCGCTGAAGCAGATGACCGGCGAGTGCGAATTCAACGAGATTTTCTTTCGCGACGTGCGCGTGCCCAAGGAAAACGTCCTGGGCAAAGTGAACGACGGCTGGAACGTGGCCATCAGCACCCTGATGTACGAACGCGGCTCCTACGGCGCGCGCCTGCACCTGATTTTCAAGCGCAACATCAGCCGCCTGATCGAACTTTCCAAAAAGTTTCAGCGCCACGGCCGTCCCGCGGCGGAAGATCCGATCGTTCGCCAGAAACTGGCGCAGTGCTACGCGGAAATCGAAATCATGCGCCTAAATCAGATGCGCGCCTTCAGCCGCATGACCGCGACAGGCGTGCCAGGGCCCGAAGGATCGATTCAGAAAATTTTCTGGAGCGAGCTAAACCAGCGCTTGCAGCAAATCGCCCAGGAAATCTTTGGACCCTATGGCCAGCTGCTCGGCGACGATCCCTACTCAGTGGATCGCGGCGCGTGGTCCTACGGCTACCTGCGCACCCGCGGCAACACCATCGAAGCCGGAACTTCGGAAGTGCAGCGCAACATCATCGGGCATTTCGTTTTGGGCCTGCCCAGAAGCTACTAGCAGCGGGCAGAGCGGCGGAACGAGGGCGAAACGATTCGCCCGAAACTACCAAGGGGAATTGCGATGCAATTTGGATTGAGCGAAAGCCAGGACATTCTGCGAGACAGCGCGCGCAAGTTTTTCGCCGGCGAATGCCCGATGGACCACGTGCGCAAGTTGATGGAGACTCCCACGGCCTATGACGAAAAACTCTGGGCCAAGCTGGCCGAGCAGGGCTACACCGGAATTATTTTCCCGGAGGAATTCGGCGGTGTTGGTCTCGGCAAAGTCGAACTGATCCTGCTGATGGAAGAGGCCGGCCGCGCGCTGCTGCCCGGACCATTTTTCTCCACCGTGCCGCTGGCCGGCGCCGTAATCAACACGATTGCCAGCCCCGAGCACAAAAAGAAATATCTCGAACCTATTTGCGAAGGCAAAGCGCGCGCGACTGTAGCCGTTCTCGAAGCCAGCGCCAGTTGGGATTTAGCTGACGTGCAGCTCAAAGCCTCCGGTTCGAAGCTAAGCGGCGAAAAACTTTTCGTCACCGACGCGGCCGTTGCCGATTTTATTTTAGTCGTGGCCAAAGACGGTGTGTATGCCGTGGACGCAAAAGCCGCCGGCATGACCATCACACCGATGGACGGCATGGACATGACTCGCAAGATCTACGTCGTGAAATTTCAGAACACTCCGGCGGAAAAGATCGGCGACCTAACGTTGCTTCCCAGGGCTCTCGACGTCGCCACCGCGGCGCTGGTGGCCGAAATGGTCGGCGGCATGCAACGCACGCTCGACGTCACCGTGGAATACGCCAAGATGCGCAAGCAATTCGGCAAACCCATCGGCATGTTTCAGGCGGTGCAGCATCACTGCGCGGACATGTATCTCGAAACCGAGAGTTCGCGGTCGGCGTCCTACTACGCGGCTTGGACGCTCGAAGAAAATACTCCCGAAGCTTCGACCGCCGTTTCGATCGCCAAAGCCTATGGCAGCGATGCAGCCCGCTCGGTGGGAAATAACGGCATCCAGGTCCACGGCGGAATGGGTTTCACCTGGGAAAACGACGTGCATCTGTTTTATCGCCGCGCCAAAGCATCTGAAACCGCTTTCGGCGATTCGACTTTTCATCGCGAGCGCATCGCGCGGCAAGCCATCGACGCCGAAACACTTCCCGCCAAGAGCGCCTAAAAATTCAAAACGAGTGAGCCCACGAAAATGAGTGACCTGGTCCAGTTTTCCATCAATAACGAAATCGCTGTCATCACCATAAATAATCCGCCGGTAAACGCGCTGAGCCCTGGCGTTCCGGAAGGAATTTCCGAAGCGATCGAGCGTATTACCAACGATTCCTCCATAACCGCGGCCGTGCTGATCGGCGGCGGAAAAACTTTCGTGGCCGGCGCGGACATCAAAGAATTCGGCAAGCTGGTCGAGGGAAAGACTCCACGCGGTGCGGGACTGCTGCCCCTTCTGCTGCGCATTGAAGATTGTCGCAAGCCGGTTGTCGTCGCGATTCACGGCACCGCTTTCGGTGGCGGCCTGGAGCTGGCCATGTCCGGCCACTATCGCGTCGCCGCGCCTGGCTCGCAGGTGGGCCAGCCGGAGGTGAAGCTTGGCATCATTCCCGGCGCAGCCGGAACGCAGCGCCTGCCGCGTCTCGCTGGCGTCGCCGCCGCTGTGGAAATGTGCACGGACGGCAAGCCCGTCGCCGCCGATAAAGCAGTGGCGCTCGGCATCGTCGACAAACTGATCGACGGAGATCTTCTCGCTGGCGCGACAGCTTTCGCGCGCGAAGTCGCCAGAAAACCCGCACCCAAGACGCGCGAGCGCAACGGAAAGCTCGGCACGCCGGAACAAAACGCCCCGATTTTTGCAGCGGCGCGCGAAAACGCGAAAAGGAAACAGCGCGGCCTGCTGGCCCCGCTCGCAGCAATCGACGCCATCGAAGCCGCCACCAAGTTGCCTTTCGCCGAAGGCTGCCAGGTCGAGCAGGATCTTTTCGTGAAATGTCTCTTCTCCGATCAGTCCAAAGCCCTCATCCACGTCTTCTTCGGCGAGCGCGAGGTGGCGAAAATTCCGGATATTCCGAAGGACACTCCGATTCTGCCGGTGAATCGCATCGCGGTAGTAGGCGCGGGAACCATGGGCGGCGGCATCGCCATGGTTTTCACCAATGCCGGAATTCCGGTGCTGCTGAAAGAAGCCGATCAAGCCGCCCTCGATCGCGGCATGGCCACCATCCAGAAAAATTACGCAACCTCGGTGAAGCGCGGCCGCTTCACCCAGCAATTCGTCGACGAATGTCTGCAGCGCATCGAACCCACCCTGGCTTTCGACGGTTTCGCTGCCGTCGACATGGTGATCGAAGCGGTTTTCGAAGGTATGGCGCTGAAGAAAGAAATCTTCGGCCAACTCGACCGTCACTGCAAACCCGGCGCGATTCTCGCTTCGAATACCTCAACTCTCAGCATCGACGAAATCGCCGCCACGACCTCGCGGCCGGAAGCCGTGATCGGCACGCATTTCTTCAGCCCAGCCAACGTGATGCGCCTGCTGGAAATCGTCCGTGGTAAAGCAACCGGTAAAGACGTGATCGCCACCTGCATGCAGCTCCCGAAAAAAATCGGCAAGATCGGCGTGCTTGTCGGGAACTGCCGCGGCTTCGTCGGCAATCGGATGTTCGGCTCGTACCGCCGCGAAGCGCAATTTTTGGTGGAAGAAGGCGCGACTATCGAAGCGGTGGACAAAGCGCTCGTCGGTTTCGGCATGGCCATGGGCCCGCTCGCCACCGGCGACCTCGCCGGGCTCGATGTCGGCTGGCGAATTCGCAAGGAATACCGGCACCTCGAAAAACCGGGCGTCCGCCAGCCCTTCGCCGAAGACAATTTGTGCGAGCTGGGCCGCTTCGGCCAGAAAACCGGCGCGGGCTGGTATAAATACGACGATCAACGGCAGGCGTCGCTCGATCCTCATGTGCTCGAGCTGCTCAATAAGTGGACTACTGAAGCGGGCGTTCCGCAGCGCACGATTTCCAGCGACGAAATCGTCGACCGTTGTATCTACGCTCTGGTCAACGAAGGCGCGCGCATCCTGGAAGAGGGCTACGCGCTGCGCGCCGTGGATATCGACATTATTTATCTCAACGGCTACGGCTTCCCGGCGTATCGCGGCGGTCCGATGTGGTATGCCGATACCGTCGGCCTGAAAAAAGTCTACGACCGCATTCTCGAATTCCAGAAAATGCACGGCGAATTGTGGGAGGCGGCTCCGTTGCTGAAAAAATTAGCGGAACAGGACAAAGGCTTTGCCGACTTCAACGCGGAGCACGGCGCTTCCGCCTAATCGCCAACCGGCATGAGCCGCCTGTATCTCGTCCGCCACGCGCAAGCTTCGTTTCTAGAGCAGACCTACGACAAATTGTCGCCTCTGGGCGAAACCCAGTCGCGCCTGCTCGGTGAATACTGGGCGCGGCACAAAATCACTTTCGATCGAGCATGTTCCGGCCCATGCGTGCGCCAAAAAGACACGGCCAACATCGCTGCCGCTGCGTGCAAAAAAGCGGGAGTGACTTTCCCAGCCATCACGGTCATGCCCGAATTCGACGAGTACCAGGGCGAGGCTGTCATGGACCGCAACCTGCCCGCGCTGATTGAATCCGACTCCGAAATTCGCGCGATGCACAAATCGTTCCAGGCTGCGTCGGATCCAGCCGCGCGCCGTCGCACCTTCCAGAAATTATTCGAAGCGGTCATCGGCAAATGGGTCGAAGGAGAAATTCCTTCGAACAGCGTGGAATCGTGGCGGGATTTTTCCGCTCGCGTCAATTCAGGACTGAGTGCTTTTCTTCGCGCCGGTGAGGGAAACGAGCGCGTGGCGCTGGTCACTTCCGGCGGCCCTATCGGTCTGGCCGTGCAACGCGCGCTCGAGCTTTCCTCGCGCAACGCGCTGCGAGTTTCGTGGATGGCACAAAATTGCTCGTTCAGCGAATTCTTGTATTCGAACAACCGCTTCACCATGAGTTCGTTCAACGCCGTTCCGCATCTCGACGATGCGTCTTTACAGACTTACCGTTAGCAGCGCGCCACGAAGGAGGATGCATGGCCGATTTTCAAGATCGACCCACCGCCGTGCGCCCCGGCGAAGAACTGGACGCCGCGAAGCTCGAACCTTTCTTGCGCGGCCATTTCCCGCAGGCCGCCGGCCCGCTGCGCATCGAGCAATTCCCCAGCGGCCACTCCAACCTTACCTACTCCGTGCATTTCGGGGGGCGTGAATTCGTCCTGCGCCGTCCGCCTTTCGGCAGCAAAGTAAAATCCGCGCACGACATGGGCCGCGAATTTCGCGTTCTCTCCCGGTTGCACACCGCATACCCGCCGGCGCCGGAAGTTTTGCTTTTTTGCGATGATCCGGAAATTCTCGGCGCGCCTTTCTACCTGATGAACCCCGTCCGCGGAATTATTTTGCGCCGCGATCCGCCGCCGGGGTTGGCGTTCGCGCCAGAAGTCGCGCGCCACGTAAGCGAAGCGTTCGTCGACAATCTGGCCACACTCCATGCGCTTGATTATCTAGCAATCGGTCTCGCTGATTTGGGAAAGCCGGAGGGCTACCTGGATCGTCAAGTACGCGGATGGATCGAACGCTACTCCGGCTCGCAGACGCACGAATATCCGGAAGTGAAAGCGATCGCTGAGTGGATGACGCAGCACATGCCGCCGAACCAAAACGCCGCGCTGATTCACAACGACTACAAATACGACAACGCGGTGCTCGACCCTGAGAACCTCGCCCACATCGTCGGCCTGCTCGACTGGGAAATGTCTACGATCGGCGATCCGCTCACGGATCTAGGAACCGCGCTGGCGTATTGGGTGAATGCGGACGATCCGGAGCTGCTGCAAAAGATTCGCTGGGGACCGACCAACGCGCCCGGCAGCCTGAACAGAAGGGAAATCGCAGAACGTTACGCAGAAAAAACAAAACGAGACGTTTCGTGCCTTGCGTTCTACCTATGCTTCGCGCGTTTCAAGCTAGCCGTGATCGTCCAGCAGATTTACTACCGGTTCCATCAGGGGCTGACCAAAGACCAGCGCTTCGCGTCAATGCCGGGCTTAATTCAACTCCTACTGGGCGCCTCATTGCATGCGGCACAAACTGGAAAGATTTAGTGCAGGGCGCCAAGGCCACAGCCTAGCTGTAGTAGCGAACAATCGACTCGGCTACGCAACACGGTTTGGCCGATCCCTCACATTCCACGGTCACCGCGAAGACCAACTCCATCGCATCAGCACTGATGTCCGTGGCCGACACCACCGCAACCCGGGCGCGAATGCGCGAGCCGCTGCGCACCGGCGAAGGAAAACGCACGCGATTCAAGCCATAATTCACCGCAAGGCGCAGTCCATTTTCAATTTTCAAAGATTGCTGCATGAAATGCGCGACCAGCGAAAGCGTCAAGAATCCGTGGGCAATCGTCCCTTTGAACGGCGATTCCTTCGCGGCGCGCGCTTCGTCCAGGTGAATCCACTGGCGGTCTTCGGTGGCTTCCGCAAACGCCCGGATTCGTTCCTGGCTGATAACCATCCAGTCGCTGACCGCGATTTCGCGGCCAACGAATTCCTTCAGAGCGGCTGGGGAGGCAATGGAGAAAGGAGCCAAGCAAATCTCCGAGACGAATTACTCGAGCAAGTCCGGCTGCTCGCGCACGATGTGCGCATACAGCGGCTGAAACTGAAACCATCCCGCCATGGGATTTCCGATTTGCGCACGTGTACCCAAGGCGTGTTCGTGTTCGATTTTTACGGGCACACCCGCGGCTTCCGCCAGTAACTGCGCGTGGCAGCTGCGGTCCATGGTGATGAACCACCACGCCGCTTCATCCACGTTGTGTCCCACGGTGAGCAAACCGTGATTCCGCAAAATCGCTGCCTTCTTCGCGCCCAGCGCTTTCGCGATGCGCTCGCCCTCCGAAGT
This sequence comes from uncultured Acidobacteriota bacterium, assembly GCA_963711325.1. GTDB lineage: Bacteria > Acidobacteriota > Terriglobia > Acidiferrales > UBA7541 > Palsa-295. The sequence goes on from CAVQDR010000005.1 coordinate 128,541, forward strand.
CTCGTACACCACGCCGGTAAAATCCGCGAAGAGGCCGTGATCTTCATAAAACGCGCAAGCATCCTGAGTGATGGGATCGAGCAAGCGCCCCAGCGAAGCCCAGGATTTTCCGTACATGGAATGCGCGTGCGCCGCGGCCACCACGTCCGGACGCGCCGCGTGCACCTGCGAATGAATCGCGAACGCCGCGCCGTTCACCGGATATTTTCCTTCCACCACTTCTCCCCGATGATTCACCAGAATCAAATCCGAAGCGCGAATCTGCCCGAAATGCATGCCGAACGGATTCACCCAGAAATGATCGAGCTTTTCCGGATCGCGCGCGGTGATGTGCCCGGCTACGCCTTCGTCAAATCCAAATTTGGAAAATAGCCGGAAGGCCGCCGCCATTCTCTGTTTCCGGTACTTGCGTTCCTCGGCCAAAGTTGCGAATTGCGGGGGGCCGGGAATCCGTGTTGCGTCTTGCGTTGCCTGCGCCATAAATCCTCCTGCAGAGTAAGTTCTCGAAGCTATTTCTTGACTGTGTAGGGAATCGCCGCCGCGGCGGATTTCGCCTTCTGCGATTTGGCCAGCTCCAGCTTGGCGATCGATTCGATATGCACTTCGTCCGGCCCGTCAGCCAGGCGCAGCGTCCGAATCGCGGCCCAGCTGCTGGCCAGAAACGTGTCTTGTGAGACGCCCGCGCCGCCGTGCGCTTGAATCGCGCGGTCGAGCACGCGCAATGCGACGGTCGGCGCGATCACTTTTATCATGGCGATTTCCGCGCGCGCCGCCTTATTGCCCACGGTGTCCATCATGTGTGCGGCTTTCATGGTCAATAGGCGCGCTTGATCGATCTCCATGCGTGAAGCGGCGATGTCCGCACGAATTGTGCCCTGCTCGGCCAGCGACTTGCCGAAGGCCACCCGCGATTGCACCCGTGCGCACATCAGTTCCAAAGCGCGTTCCGCCGCGCCAATGCAGCGCATGCAATGATGAATTCGTCCCGGCCCCAGCCGGCCTTGCGCAATCTCAAATCCGCGGCCTTCGCCCAGCAGCATATTCGCCGCCGGAACCCGCACATCGTGAAACGAAATTTCGGCGTGCCCGTGCGGCGCATGATCGTATCCAAACACCGTTAGCATCCGCTCGATTTTCACTCCCGCCGTATCCATCGGCACCAGGATCATGGATTGCTGATTATGCGTCGCCGCGCCGGGGTCTGTCTTACCCATGAAAATCGAAATTTTGCAGCGCGGGTCGCCGGCTCCGGAAGACCACCACTTCCGCCCGTTGATGACGTAATCGTTTCCCTCGCGCCGGATGCTCGCGCTGATGTTCGTTGCGTCGGAGGAAGCAACATCTGGCTCGGTCATCGAAAAACAGGATCGAATCTCGCCGGCCAACAGCGGCGCCAACCATTTTTCCTTCTGCGCCGGCGTGCCGTAGCGCGCCAGCACTTCCATGTTTCCGGTGTCAGGAGCCGAACAGTTAAATACTTCCGGAGCCATATGGCTGCGGCCCATGATTTCGCAGAGCGGCGCGTATTCCAGGTTAGTCAGTCCCGCGCCGCGCTTGTCGTCGGGCAAAAACAAATTCCACAAGTCCGCCGCGCGGGCTTTTACTTTCAACTCTTCCACGATTTGCGTCGGCTGCCAGCGGTTGCGATCGATCTCGTTATCAAAGCGCTTTTCGTTCGGATAAATGTGCGCGCCCATGAATTCCTGCAGGCGGCGCTGCAGAATTTTGGTCCTCTCGTTGAGTTCGAAGCTCATCGATTCGGTCGCTTATTTTCCCGTGAACGCGGCAGGGCGCTTCTGCAGAAAATGCGCCACGCCTTCCTTGAAGTCTTGCGATTTCAAGCTTTCCAGCATTTCGTGTTCCGCCGAAGTAAATGCGTCTGCCAGCGTCTGGAACATAGCCTCATAGACTTGCTTCTTGATTACCCGCAAGGAACGCGGACTGACGTTCGCCGCGAGATCTTTCGCGTAGTCCTGAACTTTGATCATAAATTCCGCGTCGGCAAATACCTGGTTGGCCAATCCGATGCGCAGCGCCTCTGCCGAATCCACCATGCGCGCTGAAAATAACATATCCAACGCATTCGCGTGGCCGACCAATTTCGGCAGCATCCAGGCCAAGCCGTATTCAGCAATCAGCCCGCGCCGTGCAAACGCCGTACTGAATTTCGCGCTCGTGGCCGCGAATCGAATGTCGCAATAGAGCGCGATCACCAGCCCCAAGCCCACCACCGGCCCATTGATCGCCGCGATGACGGGCTTTTGGATCGCCGGGAAATACGAATATTTTTTCTGAAAATCGGCGCGAACGCCCGCCGCTCCGTTGGAGTCGTGATGCGTCGCACGGGCGCGCGTGGCTTCATCGAGGCCTTGATCGGCCAGCGTGCTCAGCAGCGACATGTCGGCCCCGGCACAAAATCCGCGCCCCGCGCCGGTAAGAATAATGACGCGTACTTCGTCGTCGCGGTCCGCGGCTTCAAAAGCCGCACGCACTTCCTGCTCCATCACCGCGGTCCAGGCGTTGAGCTTGTCGGGGCGATTCAGCGTGATAGTCGCGATGTGGTCGGCAACGTGATAGATGGTTTCCTGATTTGGCATGATGGCGGCGATTATATACAATGGGCGGCGCGTTAGTCACTTTCAACTGTAAGCGACTATCATAATCTCACGGCGCTGCACGACGCGCGCCGAAATCGCGTCTCATCAGCTCCGGAGGCCTCCTTCTCATGCCCGAAATGAATCGCAAATTTACGCTAGCCGCCCGACCGATGGGCCTGCCCAAGCGCACCGACTGGAATTATCTTGAAGAGGCCATCCCAGAACTCGCCGACGGAGAAATTCTCATCAAGATCCTTTACATGTCTCTCGATCCGGCCATGCGCGGCTGGATGAACGAAGGCCGTTCCTATGTGCCGGCGATCAAGATTGGCGAAATCATGCGCGCGCTGGCGCTGGGCCGCGTGGTGAAAACCAAGAATGCCGGATTCGCGGTGGGCGATTACGTCTACGGAGTCCTCGGCGCGCAAACCTTCGCCACCAGCGATGGCAAGGGCTTAACCAAAGTCGACCCAAAGCTCGCGCCGCTTCCCTGGTATCTCGGCACGCTCGGAATGCCGGGTATGACCGCATATTTCGGCCTGCTCGATGTAGGCAAGCCAAAAGCCGGCGACACGGTTGTCGTTTCCGGCGCGGCCGGCGCTGTGGGCATGGCCGTAGGACAGATCGCCAAGGTCAAAGGCTGCTACGTAGTGGGCATCGCCGGTGGCGAAGAAAAATGTAAATATGTGGTTAAAGACTTGGGCTTCGATTCAGCCATCGACTACAAATCCGAAGACGTGCGCAAGTCGCTGCAAACCCATTGCCCCAAGGGCATCGACGTTTATTTCGACAATGTCGGCGGCGAAATTCTGGACGCTGCGCTGGCCAATCTGGCCCGTGGAGCTCGCATCGTGATCTGCGGCGCAATTTCTCAGTACAACAACACCACGCCGGTGAAAGGGCCTTCGAATTACCTGTCGCTGCTGGTGAATCGCGCCAGCATGACCGGCATGGTGGTGTTCGACTACGCCGATCGCTATCACTCCGCCGCCGTGGAAATGGGTGGATGGATCGCTGCCGGAAAATTGAAATGCCGCGAGCACATCGTCGAGGGATTCGAAACTTTTCCCGAAACGCTGCTCAAGCTCTTCGCCGGCGAAAACACCGGCAAGCTTATCTTGAAAGTCGCCGACGACAAATAGCGCGTTAGGCCGTTGCAAATCTTTTAATTCCTGAAAGGACGAAAACCGCATGCCCTTCGCCGAAAATGATGGTGTGAAACTTTACTGGGAAGAAACCGGCGCGGGCGAGCCGCTGCTGCTGATCATGGGCCTGGGCTGGGCTTCCTACCTCTGGAACCGCACGCGAAAATTCCTTGCCGAAAAATACCGTGTCATCACGTTTGATAATCGAGGCGTGGGCCGTAGCGACGTGCCACCCGGGCCATATCCCATTCCCACCATGGCTTCGGATGCCGCAGCGGTCCTCGATGCGGCCGGCGTGAAAGCCCCTCACGTTTTCGGCATTTCCATGGGCGGCATGATCGCGCAGGAATTCGCGGTCAATTATCCGGAGCGGGTGAAATCTTTGATTCTCGGTTGCACCGCAGCCGGCGGGCCCGCCGCGCTGCAACCGTCCCCCGAGGTGATTCAAACCCTGATGCGCCGCGGTATGACGCCGCAGGAAGCCATCGAGGCCGTCGATCCTTTCATCTACCACCCCGAAACCGGTCCGGAGCTGATCGAAGAAGAACGCAAGCTGCGCCTCGAGTGGTATCCAACTTCCGAAGGTTACTTGAGCCAGCTGCAGGGAATCATGATGTGGGAAGCCTACAGCCGCATCGGGCAAATTACCGCGCCAACTCTGGTTCTGCACGGCGATGCCGACCTACTGGTTCCAACCGGCAACGGAAAATTGATCGCAGAGCGCATCCCCAAAGCCAAGCTGGTCATCGTCCCCAAGGCCGGTCACGTTTTCCCCACCGACCAGCCTGCAGCCACCAGGCAAGCGGTCCTGGAATTCCTCGCCTCGGAGAATTCCTGATTCGTAGTCGTTCGCGATTGATCGACGCAAGCCAAAAAAAAGCCCGGGAAGCGGTAGTTGCCGCTTCCCGGGCCCAAAATGCCTATTTCAGGTTTGGTTGAATTTTAGCCGTTTGCCGCGTGGGCCAAGCCGCCCGAGAGTGGCCGCATCAATTTCGAATTGGCCCGAGCCGCGGCCCGGGACATCCGCGGAGTCCCTTCGATCTGCTCGATATCCTGCATGCCGTAAAAACTTTCCTTCTCGCACGCCTTGCAACGAAGGTTAAAAACGATCGGTGTTTCCGCGTGCGCGGCTTCGGCCTTTTCCGCCCGCGCATGCACTTTCTGGACGGTCTTCGCCGGCAGGGGAATTGCCTCACCGCACGAATAACAACGAACTCCGGAGTACTTTTCTTGTTGCGTTGTGACGCTCACATGAGCCTCTTTGATCCAGGATGATTTGGTTTTTTCTACTGAAGGAGACCGCAGTATACACCCTGGTCGAACGCCCGCGAAGCCTTATAAGTTTTTTCGATGGATGAACTGCGGCAAGGAGCAGCTTCCGACGTCGACCTACGTTAAAGCCAATAACATCAGCGACTTACATGGGCACAACGGACCTCGGCCTGAAAAATAGCGCTATCCACAAATCGATATTTCCACATTTCCACAGCCACGTTTTGGTCGCGTTTTTTGGGTACGAACAAGCCACAAAAGAGCTTCCAGTTCCGCGCGCTTTTCATAGGTTGCGCCGTGCTGCTCAGCTGGTGCGACCACATCGAACTCGCGTCCTTAGAAACGCGCTTCGAACCCGCCGAACGCCGCTTCTTCCTTCCATTGCAGCCGCGCCTTGTCACTCGCATTCAGAAAATCCTGGCACGCACGCGAAGGTTCAGACGCCTTCCCGACGTCCGCGGCACAAGCGGAAACGGCGACCGTGAACTCATCCGGCTTGGCCCACAAACTCGCCCCCGGCAAGAATGCGTGTTCGAGGCTGGCCCGCACCATCTTCTTCAGCGCCGGATATTCCACGTGGTAGCCCAGCACCGCCCGCCGGAAATACCAAGTAATTTCCGAACGCACGATCCCTTCGTCGTCCGTCGCGATGGACACCGGAACTCCCGCGCGCAAATATATCGGCAGCACGTTTTCCTCGCCGGTCATGCCGCGCACCAGTTCGTGGCTGTAGACGCAATCCTCGACCAAGACGTGCCGCTCGGCCATTTCCTTCAGTAGGCGCGGCGGATCTTTCTCGTAAATCACATCCAATCCGTGCCCAATGCGCTCCGCGTGCCCCACCTCGATCGATTGCCGGATGTGCGAAGCCAGAAATTCCTCCGGACGCACTTCACCCGGCGTCAATTCACCCGCGTGCAGCGAAATGTGAATCTTCGGGTAGACCCCGTGCAGGTAGTCGAGCATGCGCATCTGCAAATCGAAATCGTGCAGCGCCCGGTACTCATCCTGCGATTGCACCAGGTTCACGCCCACCACGCGCGGGTCTGCGCTGGCAATTTCAAATGCCGCCACCAACTGTGCGAAAACCTGTTCTTTGGGAAACGCGCGGAGTATCTGATTCAAGTAGCGCACGGTTACTGCGCAGCCCGGCTTCGGATTCTTCCCGTCACAGCCCAGCACCATGCGCATTTTCTGCTCAGCTTCATCGAGGTTTTTGCGGCCGTCGGCTACCGACTGGCCCATCCCGCCGGCGAGCAACCGATCCCGCATCACGGCGAAATCGTCGTTCCACTCCAAAGCGCGTCCCATCTTGATCGCGTCGCCCTGATCCGGCGTCAGCATCGTCTCCAGATAAATTTCGTTCTGAGCGCCCGCGCGATTCACCACCTCCGCGAGCATCTCGCCCCAGTGCCCGTTGGTCACCGGATCGAATTTTCCAAACGCCGCGAAAAAATGGTGCCGGATGTCGCGATCGCCGGGCGCTGGAACGAAGTTGCGGATGGACCAGGTGTCGATCACATGATTGCGCAACGGAAAATCGGTGAGCGCCTGTGTCGCAGGAACGCGTCCCACAGCCGCATCGCAGGGCGCCGCCGACAAAGTCGCGGCCACTTTGTCGATACACAATCCCTCTTCCACCGCGTAATCGATGTAACTCTCCGCGTAGACTGCGCCGGTCAGATGGTTGTGCAGGTCGCCGCCCTTGGGCATGCGATCCAAAAAATCGAGCAGCATTGCGGGATTGTTACGAATCGATTCGAGGTATTGCGCCGTGCGTTCCGCGGGCGATCCAGATTGCGCAGGAGCCAGCCGAGCGGCTCCCAGGATTCCAATCGCCAGCGCGCAGGCAAGAATGTTTATTTTCATTCGAGGCTACGGTGTACCTGGCCTTCGTCATTCTGAAATCGGTTCTAGGGTTCTTCGGTCACCGGCGCCGTCCCGGTCCGCCAGAATCTCGGCGCAGCATTCAAGAATTCCACGCCCGCCAGGCTTTGCCCACTCTCCGACTCGATCAGCCGCACGATGCGGCCCTGCCGCTCTTCCTCGGTCTGCATATTCGTCAGCACGATTTTCTGCCAGCACTCGACCTTTGCCGAAATAGCCAGCAACGCGCCGCGCGCGCTGACGTTCACTGATTCCGTGTTTTCCGCAAAAGGCTCCCCCGCTTCATATCCATAGACCAGGACCGGCATGCTAATCGGCAGCCGTTGCGCGCGCCGCTTGTCACGCGGCAAATTGAGTCCACTCCCGCCGGACCCTCGCCCACCCAGTCCCAGTTTTCTTAAAAACATCCGTACTGCGCCCACACGTTCCTCCAACCGAATTCTCAGCGATTGAAAGAGCCGGACTGGGGGCCGCTCCCGCGATCGGTCGTTATTCTAAAACACTCCGGCCCCTCCGGCGGCTCGTTTCAGGCAACCCTGTTCCACGCGGCCCGTTGTTAGGCGGATCGTTTCGCCGGCCGGCTGGGTTTCTTAGGATTCAAAATCACGTTCATCAGTGCTTGCGCTGCCGCGGTCAACGGCCGGTCCCGGCGATGGACCAGATACAAGCGCCGCACCACTTTCATCTGCCGGATGCTCAGTTCGCGCAGATCTCCGCGGTTCAACTCATCCACCACGCACATGCGTGGCACGATGGCCACGCCCTTCTTCATTTCCACGAAACGTTTGATGCTTTCGATGGTGGGCAGCTCGACGTCCATCCGCAGCGGCACCCGGTGCTCGGCGAAGAGCTGCACCACCCGGTGCCGGTACGGCGATTCCACGATGTGCGCGACGAACGTCTCCTCGCCCAACGCCTCAATATCCACTTCGCGCCGTTTGGCCAGCTTATGCTCCGGCCACACCACCAGCACCAGCGAATCGCGATAGAACTCCACCGTGGTCAGCTCACGCTCTTCCGGCAAGTAGGAAATCACGCCGATATCCAACTGATGATTCAGCAGTTCCCGCGGAATCGATCGCGAAAACACCCGGTGGACTCGCAAACGAATCCCCGGATGCAGGTCCCGGAAACGGTCCAGCGCCGGCAGCAAAGCGTGGATCGAGCTTTCGTTCACGCCCACCGAAATCTGTCCGCGTTCGAGTCCCCGCAGTTCCTGTAATCCTTTGCGAATTTCCTCGCGCATGTTCAGCATGCGCTCCGCATACTCCAGCAGCAGCACGCCCGCATCGGTCAGTGTCTTGGCTCCCGAGCCCGGCACGAAGAGCGGCTGGCCTACCCACTCTTCCAATTTGCGCATGGCGATGCTGATGGCCGGCTGGGTGCGAAACAACTTGGCCGCCGCCCGCGAATAGCTCTTCTCGTTTGCCACCATCTGGAAGGTCTGTAATGCCGCCAGGTCCACAAAGCCTCCTCATACCCTGAACTTATTGTATAAGAGAGATTTATCCTACATGCAACTACTATAAATTGGACCCGGTTGACCGCTGCCCACGATACTGAGATAGCTAAAGGAGCCTGGCTTGGATCAGATTCACATTTTCGATACCACCCTGCGCGACGGCGAGCAGTCGCCCGGCTTCTCCATGCATCGCGGGGAAAAGCTCCAGCTCGCGCGCCAGCTCGAGTCTCTGGGTGTCGACGTTCTCGAGGCGGGTTTTCCCATCGCTTCGCCCGGCGATCTCGATTCCGTCCGGGCAGTTGCTGAAGAAATTTCTTCCTGCCGCGTGGCCGCGCTCGCTCGCGCCCGCCAGGATGACGTCGACGCCGCGTTGCACGGCATCGAGCCGGCCGCGAAGCCCCGCCTGCACATTTTCCTGGCCACTTCCGACCTGCATTTGAAGTACAAGCTGCGCATTTCCCGCGCCGAAGCTCTGGATCAGATCACTTCAATGGTTCGTTATGGCCGCCAGCACTGCGACGACGTGGAATTTTCCGCCGAAGATGCCAGCCGCACCGATCATCTTTTCCTGCTGGAAGTCATCGTGGCCGCGGCCCAGGCTGGAGCCAATGTCATCAATCTTCCGGACACCGTGGGTTACACCACGCCCGATGAATACGCCCAGATGTTTCGCGCCGCGCGCGCGACCCTGGCTGATTATCCCGAAGTGGTCCTGAGCGCCCACTGCCACAACGACCTCGGCCTCGCCGTCGCCAATTCTCTCGCTGCTATTTCCGCCGGCGCGCGACAGGTGGAATGCACCATCAACGGCATCGGCGAACGTGCGGGCAACGCCTCGCTGGAAGAAATCGCCGTCGCGCTGCATGTGCGCCAGGCGCACTACGGCGCTGGCACCGGCATTTCGCTCGAGAAAATTTATGCCACCAGCCGCATGCTCAGCTCCGTCACCGGAATCGGTGTGCCGCCTAACAAGGCGGTGGTCGGCGCCAATGCCTTCGCCCACGAAGCGGGTATTCACCAGGACGGCATTCTCAAAAATCCGCTGACCTACGAAATTATTGTTCCGGAAAAAGTGGGAGTTTCTACCCGGCGTCTCATTCTTGGAAAGCACTCCGGCCGCAATGCTTTGCGCTCCCGGCTCGACGAGCTAGGCTATGCCATCACAGACGCGGAACTTGCTGAGTGCTACACGCTCGCGACCAGCCGCGCCGATGTGGCCAAGGAAGTCACCGACCGCGACCTGCTTTCGATTATTCATAAGGTGCGGCGCAATCATTCGCAGGCCGTCACCGATCACTCTTCCGCAGCAGCCGCGCAGTAAACCGGCGGCGCGCCAAGAAATTCGAAGGAGATCTATTCCATGCCCGGGGTACATAAAACCATTGCAGTGCTTCGCGGTGACGGTATCGGCCCGGAAGTCACCGGCGCCGCCATCCAGATCCTCGAGGATTGCGCCAAATCGTTCGAGCACAAATTTGAATTTCGCGAACTGGCTTTCGGCGGCGCCGCCATCGATCGCTTCGGCGTTCCGCTGCCCGACGAAACGTTGGCAGGCTGCCAATCTGCGGATGCAATTTTGCTCGGCGCGATCGGCGGCCCCAAATGGGACGCGATGCCCCTGGATAAGCGTCCCGAAGCGGGCTTGCTCAAGATTCGCAAGGAACTCGGCCTCTACATCAATCTTCGTCCGATCCGGCTGCGTGCGGCTTTGCGCGGCATCTCGCCGCTGCGCCGCGAACGCATCGCCGACTGCGACTTCGAAATCATTCGCGAACTTTCCGGAGACATTTATTTCGGCGCGCACGAAATTCACGGCACCGGCGCCAAGGCCTACGCTCGCGACGTCGCTGAATATTCCGTCGCTGAAATCGAACGCGTCACTCGTTGGGCCTTCGAACGCGCCGAATCGCGCAATCGCCGCCTGGCCAGCGTGGATAAGGCCAATGTCCTGGCCACCTCCCGTCTCTGGCGCGATACCGTCAGCCGCATCGCTGCGGATTACCCGCACGTCGCCGTCGAGCATCTTTACGTCGACAACGCCGCCATGCAGCTGCTGCTCAAGCCTTCGCAATTCGATGTAATTCTCACCGGCAATCTCTTCGGCGATATTCTCAGCGACGAAGCCGCCGCTCTCGCCGGCTCCATCGGCTTGATTCCTTCTATGAGCCGCGGCCGCGACGGTTTTCCCGCGCTCTACGAACCGATTCACGGCTCAGCTCCAACGCTCGCCGGAAAAGACATCGCCTGTCCGCTCGGTGCGATTTTCTCCGCGGTGCTGATGTTGCGCGAATCCTTCGGCCTCGAACTTGAGGCGCAGTGGATCGAAGCGGCGGTCGATCACGTCCTCGACCACGGCTTCCGCACCATCGATATCACCGAGCCGTCCGCCCGCGTGCTGACCGCCTCCGAATTCACCAGCCACATTCGCGCAGAACTGCACGACGCGCTGGTCCATTCCGAGCGCTACGGTTGGGGCGTTTAATTTTTCTTTTCGGAATTTTCGATCAGGAAGATTTTTCTTCAGGTTTCAGCGGGTAACGGCTTCACTCAGAGCGCAAACCGCCGCTAACGTTTCTTCAGCACCAGGCAGCTCGCAATCATGTCGTGCAGCGCCTGTTTCTTTTCCGTGAATCCCGCCATGATGTAACCAATCCCCAGCGGAATTAGTCCGGTAATAATTTTCGAGAAAAACCGCCCGCTGGCCCGCGCGAAACTAATCGGCCGATCGTTCAGATCCGTCACAATCAATCCCAACGCCATTTTTCCCAGCGTAGCCTGATACTCCGAGCTTTCCATCCAGGCGTGATAAATCCAGCTCGCCACCAACGTCAGCAAAGCACCCATCAAGATCGCCGACACCAGCCCGGCTGGAAATTCACCCGTGCCATCCTGCATTCCCTGAAAAATCGCCCGGAAATATCCCGCGCCCACCGCGGCAATCACCAGTAGCACGATCACCCCAAAGATTACGCCCAGCACCACGTTATCGATAATGTAGGCCAGAAATCTCAGCCAGAATCCCGCATAGGGTGAGGGCACTACGATCGTCGCTTGTGTCGGCACGTACGCCGGAGTTCCATACCCCATCGCTGCGGGCGTGCCCGCAGAAATTGCCGTCGTCACCGCGGTTCGTGGAGTCGCTCCGGTGGGTTGGCCGCACGCGCTGCAAAAAACCGTGTCGTCCGCCTGCTGCGTTCCACACTTTGAACAGTACATTTCGCTCCTGAGCCGCCGGGTTGCGCGAGTACAATCTACACCATTACGGACGCGTCGTTACAGTTTGCGCAGCACCAGACAACTCGCAATCATGTCGTGAATCGCCTGCTTCCTGGCCGTGAATCCGACGCAGATGCAATCCACCGCAAAATACAACCCCCCCAAAGACGGAATCACACTGACTCCGCGGCCCGCCCAAAATCGCCCGCTGGCGCGGCCGAAACTGATCCGGCGTCCTTCCATGTCAGTCACTGATAGTCCCAGAGCTTTTTTTCCCAGCGTCGCCTGCCAGGCCGAACTCTCGCATAGCGCCCAATAGAGCCAGGACGCGATCGCGGCGACGATCAGAACCAAAATGTACAGCGGACCCATCACGGCCATAAACGCCCCTGGATCATGTACGGTTTGCAGATCCTGTAAGTTCCGGAATTTGCTCAAGAAAATGAGCACAAAGACCGGCGCCAGCGGAATTCCTACAATGATTCCATCGATAATCGAAGCCACCAGCCGCAACCAAAACCCGGCATAAGCCACGTTGGGAAGCGCCGCTGGAACTGGCGCGGGAACTGACGCGGGAACTGACGAAGACGCGTAGCCCGCTGCCGGCATCGCGCCCGGCGCGACCGGCGTCGCGCTCGTTTGCGACCCAACCGAGAATCCCGCCACTGGCTGGCCGCACGCACCACAAAATGGCTTGCCCGGCTCTACGTTCGCCCCACATTTTGAACAGAACATTTTCGCCCCTGCGAACGCGCGTTACTTTCCGCGTTCCCCGACTACAACTTTCGCAGCACCAGTGTGCCGGCAATCATGTCGTGCAGCGCCTGCTTCTTTGCCGTGAATCCCGCCATGATGTAGCCGATGCCCAACGTAATTTTAGAAACATACTTGGCGAAATATCGCCCAGTCGCGCGACCGAAGCTTATCCGTCGCCCCTCAAGGTCCGTTACGGTCAACCCCAAGGCTTTCTTCCCGAGTGTTGCTTGCCAAGTGGAACTTTCCATAAGGGATGAGTAAAGCCACGTCATAACCGCGGTGATGACGAAGATTCGAAACGCGAGACCTATCATCGGCACCAACTGGGAGAAATCCTGCGGTTGCCTGCGTCGAAATATTCCCGCCATACTCATGCCGGTTTGAAGGCCGAAAGGTAAAAAGAGCAGCCTTCGCGCAAAAAGGAGGATTATTCCGTCGATGATCAGCGCGACGAAGCGCAACCAGAATCCAGCGTAGCCGACCGTCGGCGCCACAACCGGCGCTTGCCATGTGGGAACCGGCGGAGGCGATGTGTAAGCGGGTGATGCAGCTGCGGTGGGTTGCACGGCGGTGGCGACACTGCCAGTCGGCTGCCCGCACGCCGGGCAAAACGCGACGCCTTCTGGAATGTTTGCGCCGCACTTCGAACAGTACATTCCGCCTCCCGCGTCAGGCACCACGTTCGCCGCTTGGTGGCGCATCGTAACGAACCCGTGAGCGGCGGGTCAACCTCCAAATCGCCCGTGCCAAATGCCATTGAGAGCGTCTAACGACCATACGCGCAATGTTGCGGACGCGCGCAGCCTCACTTACACTCGATGCGATTTAACACTTGAGACTGAACGAGGGACGCCATGCGAATTCATTTCACCAGTACTGCAAAAATTCTGGCCGGCACATTTTTGGCGCTCGCGCTCTTCGCCAGCGGCTACCTCGCCGGGCAAAACCGCTTCGGCCAGCCCAAGACGATCCTCCACGTCGTCGAATTGAAATGGAATCCCGCCGCCACCGACGCCGACAAACAGCGCGCCCTCGACGGCATTAAGGACATGGCCGCGAAAGTTCCCGGCATCAAAAATATTTGGATCAAAGGCGACCGCATGCAGCCCCGCGACTTCAACGCCGCCTACGCCATCGAATTCCGCGATCGCGACGCCGCCGATGCTTACGCCGAAAGCAAAGTCCACGCCGCCTGGGAGCTGCAATACGTCCCGCTGCGCGAGGCTAGCATTTCGATCCAGGTCACCAATCCCTAGCCTGGCGTCGTTTTCCCCGGGCCTGCGCGGCGTTCCTTATTTGGGGACCGCGCCGCCGGTGTTTGAAGCGTCCGCTTTTTGCTTCATAAATTCCGTCTCGAAATCCACTTCCTTCCGCAAAACATATTCCCGGTAACCCGCCGGATCGATGAAGGGATTCGTCGCGGCACCTTTTTCCATCGCCTCGCGTTTTGCCGTCAAATTAAAAAATTGTCCGTGCGCCCCGAGAAATACTTCGCAAGGCAAAGCCTTCCACACTTGAAATGCTTTTTCGTAATCTTCCGCGATCCCCGGATAACTCGCCGGAAGCCCGGGACGATCGACTAACCGATATCCATCCAGCACGCTCGCGCTGCAGACGAAAACCACGTGATAGTCGCGACCCGCTTCGCTGGCGGTCATGGACCAGGTCGTGCAACCCCGCGTGTGCCCTGGTGTTAGGTGCGCCGTCAGCGTCGTGCCGCCCAGGCTCACCGTATCGCCATCATGAATCACGCGGTCGGGCCTCACCGCCGGAAACAGATTCTTGTCGCCGAAGAAAAAATCTCCGTGCCCGCCGAGCTCCAGTAGCTGCGCATCGCCCTCCATCGCCACCAATTTCGCACCCGAGTTTTTCTTCAGTTCGGCCAGCCCGCCCGCGTGATCGAAATGCGCGTGCGAATTCAGCAAACTTTTCACATTGCTTAGTTTGAATCCCAGCGTCTTCACATTCGCTTCAATCTGCGGCGCAGTCTGCACAAAACCGCCGTCCAGCAAAATATCCCCGTCCGGCGTAAGAATCAGGTAGGAAGCCACATCCGAAGCCCCGACGTAATAAATGTTTCCGATAATATGAAATGGCGCGAACGGCTGATTCATATCGTTCAGCTGCTCGGCAGTTTGCGCCGACGCCGCAACCGCCGCCAACAGAAATAGAAAAAGCGCCAATCCACCGCGAATCCAACTCTGTTTCGCCCTTTTGCCGTAGCTCATATCCCGATCCTTTCACTCGACGAAATTGCATTTCGAGAGGAACACAATTCGACTGATCCCGCATACAGCGCAAACCGTATTGATGACCCAAAGGTTATGGCGATACTTTGCTCTTGAGGATCGACCATGATTAAAAAAGTAAAGGCCGGATACAAAGTCACTTCGGAGAAAGGAAAAAACCTGGGCGGCCCGTACAAAACGCGGGAGGAAGCCGCCAAGCGCTTGCGGCAAGTCGAATACTTCAAGCACAACAAATAAACGCGAAGCGTTTCATTACGAATCAGAATTTTTTCGCTGGCGAATTTCCACAGTTCTAGCGAATATCCACAAGAAGTCTGCCAAAAAAACATTTTGTTAATGCTTGACGTTTTTCTGAAAGGTGCTATATTCTCCTGATGTCAGCGGGTGTCTGCGAGAGCAGATTCCTGACTGATGGACCGGTTTCAGCCTTTCTCATCAGAGGTGAGTTTGGTAACAAACACCGGGTAATCCGCAATCGAGCTTCGAGCACTTCCGTCCCGAGTGGCCGCCAAGAGACGCGACCCGCAGCAAGGACGGATTCGCCCGGCGCTTGTTGCCGGGTTTTTTATTGCGCCAAAGGGTTTTGGGCTTCGGCACAGAAAACCTTAGCGCACTCCCCCGGGAGGGGAGACAATCCAGTCGTAAGTTGCTGACAGGATTGAAGTTCTTTGACAACTGAAGGAAGCTGGCACTATGATGCGCGAGTTTCAAGTCTCGCGTAATCGTAGTAAACCGCAAATATTTGCTCGAGTGTAGCGCAATGTGGAAAGGCGAATTTACTCCACGCGCGGGGTCGGCCCTTTGCATGAGTGATCATCCAGAGGCCGGCGATGGCGACGTGTTGGGTAAGTTTTATGGTTAAGCTACTAAGGGCGTACGGTGGATGCCTTGGCGCCAACAGACGACGAAGGACGTGGCAAGCTGCGATAAGCCTCGGGGAGCTGCAAGCAAGCTTTGATCCGGGGATTTCCGAATAGGGAAACCTATCCTGGTAAAACCAGGTTACGGCCGACTGAATACATAGGTCGGTGCGAGTCAACCCAGGGAAGTGAACCATCTCAGTACCTGGAGGAAAATAAATCAACGAGATTCCGAAAGTAGCGGCGAGCGAAATCGGAACAGCCCAAACCGGGGTATTTATATCCCGGGGTTGTAGGATCCCATAAGTAGAGTTACCAATCCGGAGGCTAGGTGAACTTGCTGGAAAGCAGGGTCAAAGAGGGTGAAAACCCCGTAGCCGAAAGCTTACCGGACTCGAAGGGATATCCTGAGTACCACGGGGCACGAGAAACCCAGTGGGAATCCGGGGAGACCACTCTCCAAGGCTAAATACTCGTTGGCGACCGATAGTGAACTAGTACCGTGAGGGAAAGGCGAAAAGAACCCCTGCTAGGGGAGTGAAATAGAACCTGAAACCGTATGCTTACAAGCAGTCAGAGGGCTATGCCGCGTCTTCGGATGCGGAAAGGCCTGATGGCGTGCCTCTTGCTTAATGAGCCGGCTAGTTATTCTCACACGCAAGGTTAAGCGCAAGCGAGCCGTAGCGAAAGCGAGTCCGAATAGGGCGACAAGTGTGTGGGAATAGACGCGAAGCGGGATGATCTACCCTTGGCCAGGTTGAAGGTCGCTTAACCGCGACTGGAGGACCGAACCGGTGTGAGTTGAAAATCGCTCGGATGAGCTGAGGGTAGGGGTGAAAGGCTAATCAAATTCCGTGATAGCTCGTTCTCCCCGAAATGCCTTTAGGGGCAGCCTCGTATGATTTGCCACGGTGGTAGAGCACTGAATGGACTAGGGTCCCATCCAGGATACCGAATCCAATCAAACTCCGAATGCCGTGTACAACAGTACGGGAGTGAGACTACGGGGGATAAGCTCCGTGGTCGAGAGGGAAAGAACCCAGAACGCCAGCTAAGGTCCCAAACTGTAGACTAAGTGGGAAAGGACGTGTGAGCGCACAGACAGCCAGGAGGTTGGCTTAGAAGCAGCCATCCTTTAAAGAAAGCGTAACAGCTCACTGGTCAAGTGTTCACGCACCGACAATCCAACGGGGCTAAGTCTACGACCGAAGCTGCGTAATTAACATCACCTCCGGGTGATGTCATTTGGTAGGGGAGCATTCTGTCGTGTTCGACGGTAGATCGAGAGAACTACTTGACGCGACGGAAGAGACTCTGCCGGCATAAGTAGCGATAAACACGATGAGAACTCGTGTCGCCGAAAGTCTAAGGTTTCCTGAGGAAGGTTAATCCGCTCAGGGTTAGGCGGGTCCTAAGGTGAGGCCGAGAGGCGTAACTGATGGACAACAGGTCAACATTCCTGTCCCGCCGTTTGGACGTTATACGATGGGGTGACGCAGAAGGATAGGGGAGTCGGGTGATGGATGTCCCGATGTCTCGGTGCAAGCTGGATCCCGCAGGAAAATCCACGGGGTCATTCAACAGTCAGACCGGGTCCGAGGCCACACGGCCGCAAAGTCTCTGATTTCACGCTGCCAGGAAAAACCTCTAAGGAGTACAAACGGTGCCCGTACCTCAAACCGACACAGGTAGACAAGGTGAATATCCACAGGCGCTCGAGAGAACGCTGGCTCAGGAACTAGGCACATTAGCCCCGTAACTTCGGGAGAAGGGGTGCCTCGCTAGGGTTTATAGCCCGAGGAGGCCGCAGTGAAATGCGTTCGGCGACTGTTTAACAAAAACACAGCTCTCTGCTAAGTCGAATACGACGTATAGGGGGTGACGCCTGCCCGGTGCCGGAAGGTTAAAGGGAGGGCTTAGCTGTCGCAAGACAGCGAAGGCCTGATCTGAAGCCCCGGTGAACGGCGGCCGTAACTATAACGGTCCTAAGGTAGCGAAATTCCTTGTCGGGTAAGTTCCGACCTGCACGAATGGCGTACCGATCGAACGACTGTCTTGGCCAACGGCTCGGCGAATTTGTGGTTCCGGTGAAGACGCCGGATGCCCGCATCTAGACGGAAAGACCCCGTGCACCTTAACTGCACTCTGGTCATGATTAACGGTACTGCCTGCGTAGGATAGGTGGGAGCCTGGGATCCCCTGGTTTCGGCTGGGGGGGAGGCAACGGTGAAATACCACCCTGATAGTTCTGTCGCTCTAACTTGCACCCCTAGACGGGGTGGAGGACACGGCCAGACGGGTAGTTTGACTGGGGCGGTCGCCTCCTAAACGGTAACGGAGGCGCTCAAAGCTCGGCTCAGGCGGATTGGAAACCCGCCGTGGAGTGCAAGAGCATAAGCCGGGTTGACTGCGAGACACACAGGTCGAGCAGGCACGAAAGTGGGATCTAGTGATCCGGTGGTTCTGCGTGGAAGGGCCATCGCTCAACGGATAAAAGGTACGCCGGGGATAACAGGCTGATCTAAGCCAAGAGTTCACATCGACGCTTAGGTTTGGCACCTCGATGTCGGCTCATCGCATCCTGGGGCTGTAGAAGGTCCCAAGGGTTAGGCTGTTCGCCTATTAAAGCGGTACGTGAGCTGGGTTCAGAACGTCGCGAGACAGTTCGGTCCCTATCTGGTGTGGGCGCAGGAAACTTGAGAGGAGCTGTCCCTAGTACGAGAGGACCGGGATGGACGGACCTCTTGTGATCGAGTTGTCACGCCAGTGGCATAGCTCGGTAGCGAAGTCCGGAAGAGATAATCGCTGAAAGCATCTAAGCGAGAAGCTCGCCTTAAGATAAGGTTTCCCAACCCTCCTGCGGGGGGGTAAGAAGGCCAGTCGAAGACTACGACTTTGATAGGCGGGAGGTGGAAGCGCAGTAATGCGTGTAGCTAACCCGTACTAATCGGCCGTTCGGCTTAACCATAAAACTTTCCTAAACCGTCGCCCCTTAAAAGGCGCGGAGGAAAGACGCACTTTTCGCATTGTCTACATTCAATCGAAATTTGCGGTTACCAACTTCCTTCAGTTGCTCATCGAAATCTCGGATTTCGACTTTCGGTTCCCGGCCCTCGGCCCTAACCCGAATCTCGATACTTCCAATTTCGATGCACAAGTTTCCTGGTGGTCTTACCGCAAGGGTCACACCCGTTCCCATCCCGAACACGGAAGTTAAGCCTTGCCGGGCCGATGATACTGCGCTGGAAACGACGCGGGAACGTAGGTCACCGCCAGGATTTAGATTCAAAAAGGCCGCAACGTCACAAACGTTGCGGCCTTTTTTATTTTCGGCACGTCCGCTGTGTGTCCTGCGAAATACTTGTCGCTGTCCACGATGGGGCGTAGCATATCTCTATGAAGACTTGGGATTTCAAAGTCTTGTTGGAGCCCGACCAAGACGGTGGCTATGTCGTCGTGTGCCCATCGCTTCCCGGTTGCTATTCTCAAGGCGAAACGATTGAAGAGGCACTGGCGAACATCCGCGAAGCAATTGAACTCTGTTTGGATGACCTGCAGGAACACGGCGAACAGATCCCCGACCCCTCAAATGTTCTAATTGGCAGCGTCGTCGTCAATCAATGAGTCCGAGGCTCCCGGTAGTCTCGGGCGAAGATTTCATACAGGTCCTCAAAAAGTTCGGCGACGTCATCGCGCGGCAGAAAGGAAGTCACGTTCGTCTGCGCCACACAACCGATCCGCAGCGCAAACCTCTCACTGTTCCGCTTCACAAAACGCTCAAGCGCGGCCTGCTGCATCGCCTGTTGCGAGACGCGCAAATCAGTGAGCAGCAACTCGCGAATTCGCTTTAAAGTTTAGCTATGCTTTAGCACCATCATGAAATTCCTCGCGCGAATCTACAAAATCTGGCTCATGCGTCACGTGGACGTCCCCGAAGATGTTGCCGCCGCGCTGGTCGACCAGCTTCGCGCCGAATCGAAGCGCTCATCTAAAGGCAAGCTCACCGCCTCCAAACCCAAGCACATCCCAGTAGTCGCCACCGTGAATCATTCCTCCGTGCGCACCACCCTGGTCCCCGCCGGCGGCGGATACTACCGCCTGCAACTCAACACGCAACTCCGCAAAGCCGGCGGCGCCGACGCCGGCGACGTTATCGGCGTCTCGCTAAAACTCGATACCGAATCGCGCCACGTTGAACTTCCATCCGAGCTCGCCCGCGGACTCAAAAAAAATCCACTCGCAAAGAAACAGTTCGACCAACTTCCTCCGGGCCACCGCCGCCAGCTTCTGCTCTACTACCTCCGCGCCAAATCGCCAAAAGCCCGCGCTCACGCGCTCGACAAAGTCATCGACCATCTTCGCGAGCGCGCCTTGCTCGGTCCGTCCGAGCGGAAATCAAAATCACCGCAAAAGCCCAAAAAACCGCGCGCCTGAGGCCCCAACCCTCCTAAGTGCGTGCCGCATCGAACGTTCTGCGTTATCGTAATCCCCTGAAAAATGTACGGTCAGAACATCCACCGCGCTGAACCGATCATCCTGCTGCTGCTGGTGTGCATCGTCGCGCTCGCCACTCTGGCCAAGCGCGCCAAGACGCCCTATCCCATCGTGCTGGTCATCGCCGGACTTTTTCTCAGCCTCATCCCTCGTGTTCCGCACATCGAACTCAATCCGGACGTCGTCTTCCTGCTTTTTCTGCCGCCGCTTCTTTTTGCTGCCGCCTACCAAACTTCCTGGCGCGACTTCCGCTACCACATTTCCAGCATCGCGCTGCTCGCGTTGGGTCTGGTCAGCTTCACGGTCTATGGCGTGGCCGTCGCCACCCACTGGATCCTGCCTGAATTCACTTGGCAAGAAGGCCTGGTTCTCGGCGCAGTGGTTTGCACCACGGACGCGATCGCCGCCACCTCCATCGCGCGTCGCCTCGGCCTACCCAGCCGCCTGACCGACGTGATCGAAGGTGAAAGCCTGGTCAACGACGCCAGCGGTTTGCTGGCCCTGCAAGTCACGGTGTCGATGGTCGTCACCGGTCGCACGCCGCCTCTGCATGAACGTATGTCGTTGCTCCTTTACCTGATCATCACGAGCGTGGTCATAGGCCTGGTCATCGCCAAACTCGCGGCGGTACTGGTCGCGCGCATCAACGATGCTCCGGTAGAAATCACCATCAGCCTGATCACTCCGTACTTCGCCTACCTCGCCGCCGAAAGCGTGCATTCTTCAGGAGTGCTCGCCACCGTCGCCTGCGGCATGTATCTCGGTCATCAAAGCTCGCTCTTTTTTTCCACGCGCGCCCGCCTGCAGAGCACCGCCGTTTGGGAGACCCTGACCTTCGTCCTCAACGGCGTCGTTTTTATTTTGATCGGCTTGCAGCTGCCCAACATCCTTGGCGAAATCCGAGACCTCAGCCTCACCCGCCTGCTGATCACCGGCCTGCTGGTCAGCCTCGTCGTGATCCTGCTCCGCCTGATTTGGATTTATCCGGGCGCTCGCGCCGCCTACTGGCTTCGCCTGCACCTGCAGCATCAAACCAACCCGTTACCCAGCCTCAGCCAGCTCTTCATCGCCGGCTGGACTGGAATGCGCGGCGTGGTCGCGCTCGCCGCGGCGATTTCCTTGCCGAAGTTGCTCGCCAATGGTTCGCCATTTCCTCAGCGCAACGTCATCATCTTCCTCACCTTCTGCGTGATTTTCGTCACGCTGGTGGGCCAGGGATTAACTCTGCCATTTTTTATTCGTAAACTCGGCTTGACCTCTGCCGCCGTCGAAGATCCGGAAGAGGAGCGCGCTCGCTACGCCATGATCGACGCCGCGCTCGCTTATCTCGAAGCCGGCCGCGATGCCGACACTCCTGAATTTGCGCCGGTCTACGACGAACTGATTCGCGTGCAAAAGCATCACCTGAACTTGCTCCCCGGCCCGCGCCACGCCGATACCGGCTATTCCGCGCAGGAATATGATCGCTATCTCGAACTCACTCGCAGTATCCGCGCCCTGCAGCGCGCCGCGCTCTTGAACCTCCGCAACCAAAACAAAATTAACGACGAACTTCTGCGCCGCCTCGAGCAGGAACTGGACCTCTTCGAAGTTCGCTACGCCGATTCCGAATGATTCGGGGCGTGCGTCTCTCCCTCATACACGCCTCCCGAAGGTGGTAACCTTATTGCGTGGCAACTTCTTCGCGGCCCGGTCCGATCATTTGTGCCTGGTGTGAAGCTGCGCTCCAGGCCGGCAACCTCAAGTCGCCTCTGTCGCACGGCCTTTGTTTAGCGTGTATGGCCGCGGCCAATGGCGATCCGGTCGAAGATCTGTCGGACCTCGAACCTCAGGTCTTCGAAGCTCTCCCTTTCGGCGCAATTCAATTGGCAGGTGACGGCACCATCGTCGCCTACAATCGCGCAGAGTCTGTTCTGTCCGGCTTGGCGCCAGAAGCGGTGATTGGTAAGAATTTTTTCCGAGATGTCGCACCCTGCACCGCGGTAAAGGAATTCGGCGGTAAATTCCAGTCTCTGCGAGCCAAGGGAGAGAACGGGCGCTCCAAAATCCGTTTCCTCTTCACCTTCGCGCGCGGCGCAAAGCTCGTCGAAATTGCCATGTTATATCGCGCCGCCACCGACACCTCCACGCTCCTCATACGGCTCGCTCTCTCCGAACCCCACCTGTAGCCCACCCATGTTTCGTTCGCGGCAGCTTGACACTTGTCGCACCCGGCCGCGCAATGCGATAGCATCGGGTTCCACTCAAATGATGAAGACTGCAAAAATCTGTGCGATCGCGATTCTCTTCGTCAGCTTCGTGCCCCACTGCGTCGCGCAAACCAAACCCGCGCGCCCGACTGCATCAACCGATCCCGATCGCCTCGGCCTGACCTGCGCGCAAATCCTCGAGAAGACTTCCACCGACTGGGTTAGTTTCTTCACCGAAAAATCCGTGCAGACCGCCGCAGCCCCTCCCGCTTCAGGCGGCCAACCGGCTACGACTGTTCGCGCCATCGCCGCCTACGGCAAGTGCTACGACGCACGCACCGCGCACCTTGCCACGGCACTGGGGAAAACCGGCAAGGGCCCGCTCATGGGCGCCAACGGAAATTTTCGCGATTTCCAATCCGCCGTCGACGCCTTTACCGCGAAATCCCTCGCCGCCACCAAGACCGCCGAGGATTCTCCCAAAGCCGCTTACGCCCACCTCTACGAAAAACAATTTCGCTACCAGTTTTATCAAGCGTACCAACAGAAAAATCCAAAAGGCCGTCCGCTGACTCCCGAAGAATCCGACGAATTCGCCAAGGCCAAAAACCGTTTCGGTGAAGTCCTCGGCATCCTTCCCGACGCCGGCATGCATGACGTTCACTCCGCTTTCCGTCAGATTTTCGATTCCGGCGCAGTCAACGACCTGACCAAGCTCGAACTCTATCGCTACGCGATCTTCCTGCTGGCCCCCGCGAAAGATAAACCCTTCTCGCCTCCCCCCTTCTAAACCGCCGGAGACTCGAGTTTCATGTTCCGTAAGTCACTGAAAACAGGGATAATTTTCCCCTTGACGTGAATAGCAGATTGCGATATACAATTAGCATATTGCAATAGTGAACGAAGCGCATGACTCTTGGCGACAAAATCCGTTCTCTTCGCGCTGTCGAGGGCTCGCTCCGCGGCCTTGGTCGCCCCTTAACTCAACTTGAACTGGTCCAAGCCATGAAACGTGAAACCGGAAAAACTCTCAGCCAAGCTTATCTTTCGCAGATCGAAGGCGGCTCGCGCCCGCACCTGACCCACACCACGCGCCAGCTGCTGGCCCGTTTCTTCCGCGTCTATCCCGGTTTTCTGGTGGACGATCCGGAGGGCTACACCGTCGACCTGCAATCCGAGCTGCGCGTCATGGACGCCAAGATCGATTCATGGCTCTACGCCGGAGCCGATCAGTTCGCGGCCGATCCCGAGCTGCGCCGCGCGTTCAATACCGTCGCGGGTTACGAAGATTCTCGTCGCGCGATGTTGCTGCTCGCCGAGATCCTGCGCATGCCGGGTCTGGCGGATCGCCTGACCGAAGTCCTGCGCCCCAACGCGCACCAAGGCAGCGAATTTCCTCCACCCTCAGCGGCTGCAGCCTCTGGCCGTCTGGTAAGCGACGCCTAGAAATTGCCGGCGTCAGCAGTAATTCGGCCCCGTTTGGTGCAATCCAGCTCGCGCAGCAAAAAAAGTGAGGCTGCGTTTTGGGGTGTCGCATGTCTTGGTCGGATCTTTATCTTCTCTGCTTCATCGTCGGGTTCTCGCTGAGTCTTCTCTCGTTTCTCGCGGGCGCCATTCACATCCATCTGCCGTTCAAGCTGCACATGCCGTTTCACGGCAGCGGCGGCGGTCATGGCTCGAGCGCCGTGGCGAGAACAGGCGGCTCGCACGTCTCCTGGTTCAACGCCTCCAGCGCCATGGCGTTTCTCGCCTGGTTCGGTGGCGTCGGGTACATCCTCGCCACACGCTCGGCTCTGGAAGCTTTGATCGCGCTCGCGATTGCCATCGCCGCCGGCCTACTCGCCGCCGCCGTCGTCTTCAAATTTATGGTGAAGCTAATGAACGCCGAAAGTTCGCACCTGAAAGACGAAGACTATCGCTACGAAGGCCTGGTCGGCACCGTGACCATTCCGATTCGCGCCAATGGCATCGGCGAAATTGTTTTTCTGCAGGGCGGTGTACGCCGCAGCGCCGGCGCGCGCTCACATGACGGCCAGCCCCTCGAGAAAGGTGCCGAAGTCGTCACCGAGCGCTACGAGAACGGCATCGCCTACGTGCATCGCTGGGACGAATTCACCAAGCTCGGAAAGTAGTCCGGCTTTTGAAAAAGTTTCGCGGACTGATGCTCGACTCAACAGTCCCGCCGAATGTGAAAGGGAGGTTGGTATGCACGGCTATCCGTTGGTCCCGGTCGTTGCTGGTTTGCTGGTGCTGGCGGTCATCATGATCATGATGACCCTGGCAAAGATGTACCGCAAAGCCGGCCCGCATGAAGCGTTGATCATTTACGGCACGGGCTCCGAAGCCCGCATCGTCAAAGGCAGCGGCACCATCATTTGGCCCATGCTGCAGACCTGCAAGGAGCTCTCGCTCGAATTGATGTCCTTCGACGTGGCCCCGCAGCAGAGTCTCTACACTCAACAAGGCGTCGCCGTCACCGTCGAAGCCGTCGCCCAAATAAAAGTAAAGTCCGACCCGGTTTCGATTCGCACCGCCGCCGAACAATTCCTGACCAAGCGCCCGGAGCAGCGCGAAGGTTTGATCCGCCTGGTCATGGAAGGCCATCTGCGCGGCATCATCGGCCAGCTGACCGTCGAGCAAATCGTCAAAGAACCCGAAATGGTTGCCGACCGCATGCGCTCCACCAACGCCAGCGACATGGCCAAGATGGGGCTCGAAGTGATCAGCTTCACCATCAAGGAAGTTCGCGACAAAAACGAATACATCACCAACATGGGCCGCCCCGATATCGCTCGCATTCGCCGCGACGCCGAAGTGGCCACCGCCGAAGCCGAGCGCGACATCGCCATCAAGCGTGCCGAAGCCACTCGCGCTTCGGCCGTCGCCAAAGCCCAGGCCGATCAGGAACGCGTCTTCGCCGAAACTGCTTCGCTCGCGAAGCAAGCCGAAGCGGAACGCGATCTCGACATTAAAAAAGCCAGCTACCTGGAGATGACCAAAAAAGCCCAGGCCACTGCAGACAAGGCGTACGAAATCGAAACCAACGTCATGCAACAAAAAGTCGTCGCCGAATCCGTAAAAGTCATGCAGATCGAGCGCGAAGCTCAGGTCAAAGTTCAGGACGCGGAAATCGAGCGTCGCGAACGCGAACTGATCGCCACGGTTCTGAAGCCGGCCGAAATCGAACGTCAACGCATCGAGACGCTCGCCAACGCCGAACGTCAGCGCCTGATCAGTGAAGCCGAAGGCCACGCTTCTTCCATTCGCGCCAACGGAGAAGCCGAAGCGGAAATCATCTTCAAGAAAGGTGAGTCCGAAGCGAAAGCGATGAACGTCAAAGCGGAGGCCTTCCAGGAATACAACCAGGCCGCCGTGCTCGACAAACTCATCACCGGGCTTCCGGAAATTGTCCGTGCGCTGGCCGAACCGCTCAGCAAAGTCGACAAAGTCACCATCGTCTCCACCGGCAATGGCGACGCGGCTGGCAGCTACAAACTTACCGGAGACATCGCCAAGATCGCCGCGCAGGTTCCGGCGCTATTCGAAGCGCTTTCTGGAATGCAAATGTCCGAGCTTCTGGGCAAAGTCCGTCAGATAGGCGACAAAGCCCCGCGGCCTCCGGTGATTCCGGTAGCTCCAGCTAATTCCTAACCTTCACCTGTCGCGCGGCGAGTCGCACGATTCGCCGCGAGGCATTCTTTTCTTTTAAGGAGATCGTCATGCGACTTTTAGAACGTGTCAGCACTTTGATTCGCGCCAACCTCAACGACATGATCGACCGCGCCGAGGATCCCGAAAAACTCATCAAGCAGGTCATGCTCGATATGGAAAATCAATATCTTCAAGTCAAAACCCAGGTCGCCGTCTCCATCGCCGACCAGCACATGCTCGAAAAGAAGCTCCGTGAAAATGAAGACGCCGGCAACGACTGGATGCGCAAAGCCGAACTCGCCGTCGACAAATCGCAGGACGAACTCGCCCGCGCCGCCCTGGATCGCTACCAAACCTCATCGAAGCTCGCCATGAGCTATCGCGAGCAGGTCGAAGACCAGCGCGCCCAGGTGGAAACGTTGAAAAACACACTGATCAAACTCGAACAAAAACTCGAAGAAGCCAAATCCAAGCGCGACCTGCTGCTTGCTCGCCATCGCCGCAGCATCGCCCTCACCAAAGCCGCCCGTGCGCAATCCGGCCTGGGCGATCAATCGAAAAGCGCCGCCTTCGACCGCCTCGGCGATCGCGTCAACCTTACCGAATCGGTAGCCAGCGCCGAAGTCGAACTGCTCAACGACGACACCGCCGAGCGCCTGACGCGCCTCGACCGCGACACCGAAGTCGATCGTCTCCTGGAGGATTTGAAATCGAAGAGAAAACTTCTGACGCCTTAGTGGCAAGCAGAGGTCGAGGCCGGGCTACTTCGCGGAATTCGCCGGCGCATTCAGCACGATCCGCAGCGCGGAAATCTCGGCGGGTTTGGCGTAACGGTTCATCAGGAATCGCTGCCCATCCCTGGTCACGTCATACGAAAACATGTCGGTGGAAGAAACCGACGCCCGCAATTGAGTCCGGAACAGCGGCGTGGCGTTCCCGGCAGAAAACGTATCGCCACCGGTCACCGCCACCGCCGTCAACATGCTCTTCGGTCCGATATAATAAATTTCCTTGCCGTCACCGCGCCAGCGCGGTTGGACTCCGCCTTCCCGGGACACCTGCCACTTGCCCGCGCCGGAGGGGAACGTTGTCACATAAATTTCCCAGTCGCCGGATTCTTGTGACGAGTACGCTACCCATTTTCCATCCGGAGAAATCTGCGCCGATGAAACATCTGCGCCGTTGTTCAGGAACGGAGTTGCGTCGCCTCCCGCCGAAGGCAGCAGCGCTAGCAGCCCCCCACCGGCACCGGGTTGAGAGACGCACAGAATTTGTTTGCCATCGGCCGACCAGGAATTCGGAATGATGTCGTCGTTGGAATGCTGTGCGGAAACTTCGAAGATTTTCTTGGCCGGCTCCGAACCCTGCAATCGCTTGACGAAGATTTCAGTTTCCAGCACCGACGCGCGATAAACGATCATCGATCCGTCGCGCGACCACGCCGCCGCGCTGTCTTCGGTGGAATCAAATGTAAACCGCGAACTCGTCCCGCGCACCACATCGAACAGCCAAATATTCACGTTTTTCGCTTTCGCGTCGGCAATATCTGCCACCGCGTGTCGGTCGTCCGGCGACAGGCTTGGGTTGGATATCACTCCGGCGTCGCCCATCTGTCCCTGCACCTTGCCGGTCCGGTCGTACCAGGTAAGTTGAGAAAACGCCGCGCCCACAGTGGCGTTGTAAACCACCGTCCCGTTCTGGGCCACCGCGAACGCGCCCCAATAAATGGACGGCTGAAATCCCACTTGCGGTGCCACGATCTGCGGTTCGCCGGACGGTTGCCCGCTTGCGGCGTCCAGCTGCATCATCCGCAACGAGCCGTTCTTGTCGACGAAAAACAAATGGCCGTTCGCGTACCCGGCGTTCGAGATACTCATCAGCACCCGCTTTTTTTCCTTGCCGGTCAGTGAACTCAAATAGATACCGCTGATGTGATCGGTCTGTGAGTTGATGAAACTTACTGCTGAGAACAAAAAGTGATTTCCATCCGGCAGAAAAACCGGCCAGCGGTGGGAAGCCTCGGTGCTCAGATCATACAATTTTTCAGTCAGCCCGGCGGCGTTGCTGCCGTCCGCGTTTATCGACCAGAGCCATCCTCCGGTCTGCGGCGTGTAAAGAATCACGCCGCGGCTTCCCCAACTTCCTCCTCGGCCGTTGGGCGCCACCGCCAGAAACTGCGGAAGCCCGCCTTCGAGTGCGATTTTCTTGAGTTTACCGTCGGCGAAAAACGCCACGTATTTATCGTCCGGCGACCAGAACGGATAGCTGGCGCCTTCCGTTCCCGGCAACACCTTCACCGTGGAAACTCCCACGTGTTGCACGCTGATAATCTGTTCGCCGGAAGCTGGATCGGGCGAAACGAAAGCCAACATTTCGCCGTCCGGTGAAATCGCAAAACTGCTCGTTTCTTGCTGCAGCGGGATCGAGAATTCCAGTCGCGCTGGCGCTGCAGGCTTCGGCCGCAGAAAATAACCTCCAGCGGTGGCCGCCAACAGCGCCAGTCCCACCACCACCGACCTTAGCCAATTTCTTTTCTCGTCTGGCGCAACCGCTGCGGTTTCGGTCGCTGCCCGGACCGACGCCGTCGCGTCGCTTCCCGAAAGCGCGCCCAACGCAAATCCCAAATCACGCGCGGATTGAAACCGGTTCGCCGGATTTTTTTCCAGGCAATGCCTCACGATCCGTTCCATGCCCGGAGAAACTTTCAGCTGCGCCGCGTCGATCTCCGGCGGATCCTCTTTCAGGATCGCGTTCATGGTCTCCACGCCCGAATCGCCTTTGAACGCCCGCCGTCCCGCCACCATCTCGTACAAAATCGCGCCGAAACTGAAAATGTCCGACCGGCTGTCCACCGCCTGCCCGCGCACTTGCTCCGGCGACATATACCCGACCGTTCCCATCACCGTGCCCGGAGCCGTCGCACCCGGAGTGCTCATCGTCGCCGTTTCGCCGGTCAGGCCCGGAATTGCCTGCGCTTGCTTGGCCAGCCCGAAATCCAGAATTTTTACGTGGTCGTTCTGGGTGACAAAAATATTTTCCGGCTTCAGGTCCCGATGCACGATCCCTTTATCGTGCGCCGCGGCTAGCCCGTTCGCGATCTGCAGCGCGTAATCCGCAGCCTTGCGGCTGCCGAGCGCGGCGCCCATTCGTTCCCGCAGTGTTTGCCCTTCGAGGAATTCTGAGACCAGATAATGCAGGCCGTCCTGTGTGCCCACGTCGAAAATCGCCAGTAGGTTCGGGTGATTCACCGTGCTCAAAACTCGAGCTTCCTGCTCGAACCGCTGCAAACGGTCCGTGTCGCTCGCCAGCGCTTCGGGCAACACTTTGATCGCCACCACGCGATCGAGCCGCGTGTCCCGCGCGCGATACACCTCTCCCATTCCGCCTGCGCCCAACTGCGACACAATTTCGTACGGACCAAGTTTTCTTCCGGGAGCTAAGGCCATGAATGGCCGGGATTATACTTGAGTTCCGCGCGTCGCGCGGCGATAGCCTTCCGAACCTCCATCTGTTACGCTCGGCTCCTTGCGTCAATCTCACCCAGGGAGTTTTTTGATGAAGCGCGTTACCGGCCCAGTGTGCTTTGCTCTTGTCCTACTTTCCTTTCTATCTTCGCGCGCTCAAGCTCAATCTGCCGCCCAGGCCGGCCTCGATAACGATACCAGGCAGCTTTCCCGCGATATTTTCCGGCAGCTCATCGAAATCAATACGACCGACTCGGTCGGCAGCACCACTCTCGCCGCGAACGCTATGGCCAAGCGCCTGCTCGATGCCGGGTTTCCCGCTGCCGACGTGCAAGTCCTCGGCCCCAATGACCGCAAAGGCAATCTCGTCGCCCGCATTCACGGCACCGGCGTGCAAAAACCGTTGCTCTTCATTTGCCATACCGACGTAGTCGAAGCTCGTCGCGAAGATTGGTCGATGGATCCTTTCGTCTTCGTCGAAAAAGACGGCTACTTCTACGGCCGCGGCACCGGAGACGTCAAAGATGGCGACGCTTTCCTCGTCACCAGCTTTATTCGCCTAAAAAAGGAAAATTTCAAACCAGATCGCGACCTCATCCTTGCCCTCACCGCCGACGAAGAGGGCGGCCAATCCAACGGCGTAGCGTGGCTGCTCAAAAATCACCGCGACCTCATCGACGCTGAATACATCATCAATCCCGACGCCGGCGATTTCGAACTCGAGAACGGTAAACGCCTGCTGGTCGGCATTCAGGCCAGCGAAAAGCTCTATCAGGATTTCGATCTCAAGGTCACCAACGCGGGCGGCCACAGCTCCTTGCCCACCTCCGAAAACGCCATCTATCAGCTCGCCGACGCGCTCGCCCGCCTCGAGCACTACCAATTTCCCTTCGAACTCAACGAAGTCACCCGCGAATATTTCGCGCGCGAATCCGCCATCGTCGGCGGCTCGGTCGGCGCGGACATGAAAGCGATTCTCTCGACGCCGCCCGATGCCGGCGCCCTCATCCGCCTTTCCGCCATTCCGTATTACAACGCCCGCATGCGCACCACCTGCGTCGCCACTCGCCTCGATGGCGGCCACGCGAACAACGCGCTCCCCGGCATGGCCCGCGCCAACGTCAATTGCCGCATTCTCCCAGGCCATTCGGCCAAAGACGTTCAGGAAGCCTTGGTCAAAATCGTCGACGATCCCCGCGTCCAAATTTCCCGCGCACCGGGCTTGGCCGGATCCGGCATGATGAATCCGCCTTCGCCGCTGCGTCCCGATCTCATGGCCGCGCTCACCAAAGTTTCGAACGAAATGTGGCCCGGCGTGCCCATCGTTCCGGTCATGGATGCCGGCGCCAGCGACGGCGCAATTTCCCGCGCCGCGGGACTTCCTACTTACGGATTGCCGGGGTTGTTCATGGACGTCAATGACGATCGTTCTCACGGCCGCGACGAACGCATCCGCGTATCTTCGTTCTACGATGGCGTCGACTTTTATTACCGGCTGATCAAGACGCTCAGCACGCCGCAATGATTTCGACTTCAGCCGCTGAACTTCACGCGGCTGCGTTAAAAAGGAAATTCGCTTGGGCTTGATGCGGCGCTCGATTTTGCTAGCTTCGCAGAACCGCTGGATGCGTGAGCACGCTCCGCGCCTCGGCTTCATGCGCCGCACCGTCACTCGCTTTATGCCCGGCGAAGACGTCCAAGACGCGCTCACCGCCGCGCGCGCCCTCACCGCCAACGGCCTCAGCACCGTCTTCACCCATCTCGGCGAAAATGTCGCCGATCGCGCCGAAGCCGAAGCCGTCACTCAGCATTATCACGGCGTCATGGACCGCATCCGCGCCGCCGGCCTCGGCACTGAAATTTCCCTCAAACTCACTCAGCTCGGCCTCGATCTCGATCCCAAATTCTGCTACGACAATCTCGGCGGCCTGCTCGAGCGCACGCCGCCGGAAAAAACACTGTGGATCGATATGGAGCAAAGTCCTTACGTCGACGTCACTCTCGAACTTTTCCGCCGCGCCCGAAAATCCCACGCCAATGTCGGCGTCTGTCTGCAGGCCTATTTATTTCGCACCGAAAAAGATCTCGACAGCCTGATTCCCATGGGCGCCGCCATCCGCCTGGTCAAAGGCGCCTACAATGAGCCCGCCGAAATCGCCTACCCGCTGAAAAAAGATGTCGACGAAAATTTCCTGCACCTCGCCCAACGCCTGCTCAGCCCCGAAGCCCGCCGCGCTCGCGTCCGCGCCGTCCTCGCCACGCACGACCGCGCGCTGATCGCAAAAATTATCGAATGGAGTACGTCCCAGGGCGTTCCCAAAAGCAAAACCGAATTTCAAATGCTCTACGGCATTCAACGCGCCGAACAAATTCGCCTGGCCCAGGCCGGCTACCCCTCCGGTGTCCTAATCGCCTACGGCACCTTCTGGTATCCGTGGTTCATGCGCCGCCTAGCCGAACGCCCAGCCAACGTCTTCTTCCTCGCCCGCCACTTCTTCTCTAATTGACCCGGCAACACGCAATTTACGAATATTCGTGTCACGCTGTTCGAAAATTCGGCTGAAACTCGCGCTGCCAAACAGTTCCAGCGCCGGAGGCGCGGCATAGGTTAGCCCGGTCCGTAAGGGCCGGGAAAACGACCGTCAAAGAACTCGAGAGCGCCGGAGGTGCGGCACTCGGTCATCGATCTCGGCAACTTTTTCTGGGAATTGTAAAGCCACTAAAGGCGGGGAACTACCTGGTACGTTCGTCTCTCTCAATCTTTCCATCGCGCAAACGAATCACCCGATGCGCGTGCGCCGCAATATCCGGCTCGTGCGTCACCAAAATAATCGTATTACCTTGCTCGTGCAGATGCGCAAACAGCGCCATGATTTCTTCGCCCGTCTGCGAATCCAAATTTCCGGTAGGCTCGTCGGCCAGCAATATCGAAGGCTTATTCACCAGCGCACGCGCAATCGCCACCCGCTGCCGTTGTCCACCCGAAAGCTCGTTGGGCCGGTGCAGCATGCGATCTTTCAGATCCACCTGCGCCAGCGCCGCCTTGGCCCGCAGCAAACGTTCTTCCGACGCGGTGCCGTTGTAAATCATCGGCAATTCCACGTTATGCAGCGCCGTCGCCCGCGGCAACAAATTAAAAGTCTGAAATACGAATCCGATTTCCTTGTTCCGGATGTACGCCAGCTCGTCGTCATCCAACTGGCTCACCAGCCGTCCCGCCAGCCAGTAACTTCCTTTCGACGGCGAATCCAGGCACCCGATCAAATTCATCAGCGTCGATTTGCCCGAACCCGATGGGCCCATGATCGCCACATACTCGCCCTTATGAATCTCGATGCTCACCCCGCGCAGCGCGTGCAGCTTCTCCACGCCCATTTCATACGTCTTCCAGAGTTCTTCGGTCTGGATGACGATGCCGGCATCAATCAGATCCTGGCGATAGCTCTGCGGTAAAGTAACGTCCCCAACGGCCATGTCAGCGGGTTCCTCGGTTCCTATGGTAAGCCCTAACTCGCGGTCGCCGACGAATCGTCTTTTTTCGGCGCGGAATTATCGACCTTGATAGAAGCGCCCGGACGCAGCGTCCGCAGCGCCTTATAATTTCCGATGACGATCTCGTCGCCATCTTTCAACCCGTTCTTCACTTCAATGTCCGTCACGCCGGAAATTCCTGTGGTTACCGGCACAAACTCCGCCTTCTTCCCGCGAATCACAAAAATTCCCTGCACGTCCTTCTTGTCGGCGCGCGCATCTCCCGCCGGCTTGGGCGCCGCCAGGGTCACGCTGCCATTCTGCTTCTTCTGCGCTTCGTCCAAATCGCTCTGGGTGCGCACCGCCAGCGCCTGAATCGGCACGGTCAATACGCCTTTCTGGTGATCGGTTTCGATTTTCGCCGACGCCGAGAGTCCCGGCCGCAGCGCGTTCGGCGGATTGTCGATCGTCACCACCACTTTAAAGTCCCGCGCCTCCTGGGTATTCGCCGTGGCCTGCGTAGTCGCGGCTTGCCCCGAAGATCGCAAAATCGCCAAATCGCCCACCTGGCTGACATGTCCCTTGAACGTCGTTCCCGGTATCGCGTCGATCGTCACCGCCGCCACATCGCCCGGGCGCACGTTGGTGATGTCCGTCTCGTCCACCTTCACTTCCGCGGTCACCACGCTCATATCCGAAATCGTCATCAGGAAGCTGCCCTCGGCATTCTGAATGCCGGGCACCACGTTCTCGCCCACGCGCACCGCGATGTAGCTCACGATCCCATCGATCGGCGCCGTGTACGTCGTCTTCCGCAAAATATCCTGCGTATGACGCAGGACCGCATTCGATTGATCCATCCCGAACCGCGATTGCTCCTTCGCCGCCCGCGACTGCTCCACCTGCGCCTTGCTTGCATTCAACGCCGCTACCGCGCCGTTATACGTCGCGTGGTTGGCGTCGAACTCCTGCTTCGAAATCAGCTGTTCCTGATACAGCTTCTGCGCCCGGTCCCAGTCGAACTTCGCCTTTTCCAGGTCCGATTGCCGCTGCGCCTGCGTAGCCACCGCCGAATCGTAATTCGCCGCCGCCACTTGCATCCCCGCTTCCATGCCTTCGATCGCCGCCTTCTGCGCCAGCACGTCCGCTCCGGGCTGAATGCTTTCCAGGTGCAGCAGAATGTCGCCCTTCTTTACGTGATCGCCTTCCTTCACCACGATGTCCGTAATCTTCCCGATGCCTTCGCCCAGCACGTTCGTGTAGGTTTTCGGCCGGACCTCGCCCGAAGCCGTCACGATCGACGTCAAATCCGCCTTGGTCACGTGACCGGTCTGCACCGTCACCACGCCCTTGTTGTTCTGGTACACGCTGTACCAGACAATTCCGCCCAGCACCGCGACGATGGCCACCGCGATTAAGACCTTCTGCCATGTTTTCATTGCTTTTTTCTACCTCGGAATGAACCTTCGGACCGCAAACGTCCGCACTTATAATTACGTTTCAGGCGTACGGAATGTTTCCAGTTTTAGACGCAGCTCTGAGCAGAAGGACAGGTACGAAATATGGGATATCCGGCGTCCGCTTTTCCGCCAAACGCCGCAACTTCTCCTCGAATCCTATCGAATGCCACTCAACTCGTGCTTTACCATTGTAATCCACCGCCTCCCCTAAACACCACAGGCAACCTCTGCGCCCCGGTTCGACTCCAAACTTGAAAGCAGTGGTGTCCGGGGATTCTGTCGTTGACCTGTACCTGGGGACAGGTTAGAATTTTTAGCTTCCGCGGGGAAAAGGGTGTTCACCATGGGTCGTTGCGGCAAACTGTTTCTTTTCGTTGCTTTAGCTGGCCTCTTCATCTGCGCGCCGCGCGTCTCCGCGCAGGGTGAAGCGCAGAGCCAGCAGCCCGACCAGACCGACAAAAAGGCCGCCAAACAAGCCGCCAAGCAGCGCTCCCAACGCGACAAAGACCTCTACAAAGAACTCGACTCCCAATATAAGAAATGGCTTAACGAAGACGTCGTTTACATCATCTCTCCCGAAGAGCGCAGCGCCTTCCTGCACCTCCAAACCAACGAAGAGCGCGAGCAGTTCATCGAGCAATTCTGGCAGCGCCGCAATCCGGATCCCGATTCTGCTGAAAATACGTTCAAAGAAGAGCACTACCGCCGCATCGCCTATACCAACGAGCATTTCTCTTCCGGCATCCCCGGCTGGAAGACCGATCGCGGCCGCATTTACATCATGTGGGGCCCGGCCGACGAAGTCGATTCACACCCCTCCGGCGGCTCTTACGACCGTCCTTCTTCCGAAGGCGGAGGCGAAACTTCCACTTACCCCTTTGAAGACTGGCGCTACCGCTACCTCGAGGGCATCGGCGAGAACGTCGAACTCGAATTCGTCGACCCGACCATGACCGGTGAGTACAAGCTCACCACCGACCCCAGCGAAAAAGACGCCATGCTGTACGTTCCCGGCGCCGGCCTGACTCAAATGGAACAGTTGGGTCTGGCCAGCAAGAACGATCGCTTCAACAACACCGATGGCACCCACATGGCCCCTTCCATTGGCGGCGGCACTCCCAGCACCCTCAACGAATTCAACCGCCTCGAGCTGTACTCCAAAATTCAGCAGGCTCCGCCGGTTAAATTCAAGGACCTCGAAGCCGTCGTCACCTCGCGCCTGGTCCGCGACCAGGTCAAATTCCAGTACCGCACTGATTTCCTGCGCATCACTTCCGATACCGTGCTGGTGCCCATTACCATCCAGATTCCCACCAAACAACTCAGCTTCACCGAAAAAAATGGCGTCGAATCCGCCAACGTCAATCTCTTCGGCCGCATCACCAGCTTGAGCGGCCGCATCGTCAACACTTTTGAAGACACCGTCCGCCGCGACGTGCCCAGCGCGTCCTTGCAGCAGTCTCTCGGTACCGCTTCGATCTACCAGAAAGCGATTCCGCTATCGCCCGGCCTCTATCGCCTGGACATCGTCCTCAAAGACACCAACAACGGCAACGTGGGCGTCGTGAATACCCGTCTCGCCGTCCCGCGTTTCGAAGACGATAGCTTGTCCTCCAGCACGCTGATTCTCGCGGATCAAATTCAACGCGTCTCCGCTCACGATATCGGCCTCGGCCAATTCGTCCTTGGCGACATGAAAGTTCGCCCGCGCATCGATGCCAGTTTCACCGCCAGCGATCAGATGGGCGTTTTCCTGCAAGTCTACAATCTCAAAGTCGACGACAAGACTCACAAAGCCGACGCTTCCGTCGAATATCGCGTCACCAAAGAAAAGGCCACTGACCCCATATTGAAATTCGACATCGCTCAGGATAAATTGCCCGAGCATGGCGAAGAACTCACGCTCGAAAACATCATCACTCTCGGCTCGCTCTCTCCCGGCAATTACAAGCTGGAAGTCGCCGTAACCGATAACTTGTCCAAGAAAACCATAACCCCGACTACCAATTTCACCGTTCGGGCCGGAAGCGCACCGCCACCACAGGGGAGGTAATCCTGTGAAAGTCCTGCAGTCCCGCGCCGCATTTCTGGCGCTGATGTTGGCTATTGCATTGGGCGTGTCGTCCTCCGCCCTGAAGGCTGCCCCAAGCACCGGGAAAATTACGGGCGTCGTGATGGACGCCTCCGGCACGCCGCAGATGGGCGCCACCGTGGTGGTCACCTCTGGCGGATTACTCGGCGCGGCGAATACTTTCGAGTTGCTCACCAATGATCGCGGACGTTTTTCCACCACCGCGCTTCCTTCCGGAATTTATTCCATCAAAGTCACTTTGGCCGGTTTCCTTCCCGTCATCGAACCAGATATTCAAGTCAACGATCAGCACACCACGTTGCTCGAAATCGTTCTCGGCACCGTTTTCACTTCCTTCGATAAGCTGCGCCGCCAGCCCGATCAGCAGATTTCTTCCGACGAATGGTCCTGGGTGCTGCGCACCTCTGCCGCCACCCGTCCCGTCCTGCGCTGGCAGGATGGCGATGTGATTCTCGGTCCCGGGGTAGGTGTCGGCGCTTTCGATCACAAGTCCGCAAACTCCGAGCGCGGCCGCCTCGAACTTGTTTCCGGCTCCGATCATCCCGGTTCCATTTCCAGCGGCGCCGATTCGCCCGCCACCGCTTTTGCTTACGAATACAGCCTCGGCGGCCTCGGACGTATGCTGACCGCCGGCCAATTTAGCTACGAGGGCGGCTCGCAATCCGGCGGCTTCGTCACCCAATGGCTTCCTTCGAACGGCGACGCCGATTCCAATAGCGTTACCACCTTGCTGATTCGCGAAACCCAGCTCGGCGGCACTGGACCAACGTATCGCGGCATGCGCCTCTCGCACGATTCTTCCTTCCAGTTGGGCGACAGCGTCAGCATTCGTTACGGCGCCGACGTTCTGGCCGCCGCCTTGAATTCCAGTCTCGCCACCTCGGCTCGCCCGCGCGTCGAAATGGCCGTCCGCCTCAGCCCCACCTGGCAGAGTTCGGTGATGGTCACCACCAACACTTGGCAGGATTCAGCTGGCCCCGAAGGCACCCTGCAAACCACCGTCAACCAGCTTGACCAATTTCCTACCCTGTTGCGCCGCGATGGTCATACCGTCCTCGAAAATGGCCTTCACGAAGAATTCGCCGTCGAGCACGACCTCAATAAATCGGCCAGCCTGACCGCCTCCGTCTTTCACGATAGTTCCACGCACACCGCCGTCTTCGGTCACGGCCAGGTTTCCGGTCCCGATTATCTTCAGGACTATTTTTCAGATGTTTTTTCCTACGACGCCGGCAACATGAGTTCCATGGGCGTCCGCCTGGTCTACCAGCAGCGCCTCAGCGGCAATCTGGATATGACCATGATCTACGCCTACGCCGGAGCCCTCGCCCCCAATGAAAGCCCGGTCGAAGCGGCCCTGCGCAACGAACTCGCCACCCAATATCGGGTCAGCGCTGCGGCTCGCCTTACCGCCAAGATCCCACACACCGGTACCAAACTCGTCTCCAGCTACCGCTGGATCAACGGTCCGGTCGTCTCTCAGCAAGACGCCTACGGGCAGTCGACCTATCACATCGATCCCTATTTCAGCGTCCAACTGCGCCAAAAGCTCCCGTCCTTCATCCCCGGCCACGCCGAAATCCTGGCCGATTGCGGCAATATCTTTGCCCAAGGCTACGTCACCTTGGCCACCAACGACGGTCAAGTCGTCCTGGTCCCGACCTACCGCTTCTTCCGCGGCGGGGTCAGCTTCCAATTCTAGAAGCAAAGCTCCTACGGGATTCGGGAAGCTCGTTCCTATTAATGGTATCTTTCCCGATGCTCGGTTCTAGACCTACTCTAAATTGCAGTAAACGTTGGCCTTATGATTCCCCTAATCCCTGATTTGCTGGAATACGACGTGCTACGATACTCCTCGGTCTCCTCAGTAAGGATACGGGTGTAGCTCGAGTGAACGACAGTCTTCGAATGCGGCTCGGCGCGGTCATGCTGGCGCTCCTAACAGTAGCTGCCGTCGTATTCGCCGTGCTCAATTTCCAACAGCGTTCCAGCTTCGTTCTGCCCGACGATGGCGTCACCTGGATGGACGAAGTTCAGGGCGTCACCGCCTGGCACGTCGACAAGGACTCCCCGGCCACCAAAGCCGGCATCAAGCAGGGTGACGTTGTCGAAACCGTCCGCGGCACCACCGTCCGCCGCGCCACCGACGTAACCCGCATCCTCTTCCGCGTCGCTCCCTGGACCGAAATTCGCTACCAGTTGCGCCGTGACGGACGCACCTTCGAAACTCCGCTGGTCACCGCGCCGCAGGAAAATCCCTCTTCCATCGAAGATTACCTGCGCGTCACCGCCCTGCTTTATTTGTTTATCGGCCTGTTCATTTTCGTTCGCCGCTGGAACGCGCCCCGCGCCATCCATTTCTACATTTTCTGTCTGGTCTCTTTCGTTCTGTACAGTTTTCACTACAGCGGCAAACTCAATTCCTTCGACTGGATCATCTACTGGGGCAACGCGGTCGCCTGGCTCATCCAGCCCGCGCTGCTCGTCCATTTCGCCTTGGTCTTTCCGGAACGCCGCGGCACGCTCTGGCCCAAGCTCGCCGCGCTCTACAGCGTCCCTGCCGCCCTGCTTACCCTGCAGATTTTTATCGCCACCGGCACACTCGACTTCCTGCCTTCCATCGAAAGCCGCGAATTTATCGACAAGCTTGACCTCGCCTATATGGGGATTTACTTCCTCATCGCCGCCGGAATTTTCCTGGCCAGTTATTTCCGCGCTCCCAGCGGCATCCTGCGCCAGCAGTTAAAATGGGTAACCGCCGGAACTTTCGCCGGGATCATTCCGTTTTTCCTCTTCTACGTTCTGCCCAAAGATTTTGCTAACGCCGTCCCGCAGCCCTGGATGAAGCTTTCCGTTTTCTCCCTCGCGTTAATTCCGCTCTGCTTCGGCTACGCCATCATTCGTTACCGCCTGATGGACGTGGACATCATCTTCAAACGCGGCTTGGCTTA
This sequence comes from uncultured Acidobacteriota bacterium, assembly GCA_963711325.1. Classification (GTDB taxonomy): domain Bacteria; phylum Acidobacteriota; class Terriglobia; order Acidiferrales; family UBA7541; genus Palsa-295. Next base: position 167,757 of record CAVQDR010000005.1, read on the forward strand.
CACCTTCGCTACCGCCGCCGTTGTCGGCATCTACTTCGCGGTTATCGCCCTCATCGGCGAACTTTTCCATCGCCCGGGACTTTCCACCGGCCCCATCGGTGGCGTCATCGCCATCGTCGTCGCCGCCTTTCTCATCGAGCCGCTGCGCGAAGGCGTGCAAACCCGCCTCGATCGCTTTTTCTACCGCGACCGCCTCGACTATCGCCGCACCCTCATCGAATTCGGCCGCACGCTCACCAACGAAGTTCGCATCGAGCCGCTGGTCGGCTCCGTCCTCGACCGCGTCTCGCAAACTCTTCTCGTCGACCGACTCGCCATCTTTCTCGAAGACGAATCGCAGCCCGGCTTTTTCACTCTCGCGCGCTCCATGGGCGTCCGCCCCGAAGGCCCTCTCGATCTCAGCTTCCTGAATTCCGAGCGCTTCGCCGCCGAACGCGGCTGCCTGTTCTTTGAATCCGCCCGCGCCGCCAGCGAAGAAACTTCCTCCGTCCGCCGCTCCATCGAAGAACTCGACCTGAATTATTTCATCCCCTGCCGCTTCCACGACCGCACCATCGCGGTTCTCGGCCTCGGCAAAACCGTCGACGGCGATTACCTCTCCAGCGACGACCTCGAACTCCTTTTCACTATCGCCGGCTACGTCGCCATCGCCATCGAAAATGCGCGCCTCTACCAGTCGCTCGAGCAGAAAGCCATTCAGATCGAACGCCTGAAAGACTTCAGCGAAAATATCGTCGAGTCTCTGAACATCGGCGTGGTAACGGTGGACCTGCAGGACCGCATCGAATCCTGGAATCCGCAGCTCGAAGGCCTGCTAGGCATCCCGCGCACCGAGGCTCTGCATCGCAAGCTGCAGGATGTGTTGCCTGCGGATCTCGTGTCCGAGATCACTTCGCACGCCAAAAATGATCATGTGGCCGGCATCTACAAATTCCGCCTCGAAACTCGCGCCAATGGTCGCGCCGTGGTGAACGCTTCCATCGCCCCGCTGGTCGGCAAAAATGGCGCCCGTCTCGGCCGCCTCATTCTTCTCGACGACATCACCCAACGCGTCCGCCTCGAAGAACAAATGGTCCAGACCGAAAAACTCACCTCCCTCGGCCTGCTCGCCGCCGGAGTCGCCCACGAAGTCAACACGCCACTCGCCGTCATCTCCAATTACATCCAGATGCTCGCCAAGCAGATCCCCGCCGACGATCCGCGCCAGCAAACCATCGAACGCATCGTCAAACAGACTTTCCGCGCCAGCGAAATCGTCAACAACCTGCTGAATTTTTCGCGCACCGGCGCAGCCGAGCTGATCGAGGTCGACATCAACTCCGTCCTAGAAGAAACTCTAGCCCTGGTCCAGCATCCGCTGAAAACCGCGCAGGTCAACGTCGTCAAGAATTACAAACAAGAATTGCCCGCCGTGCTCGGCTCCATCACCCGTCTGCAGCAGGTCTTTTTGAATCTTTTCATGAATGCGCGCGACGCCATGCCTCAGGGCGGCATGCTTGAAGTTCGCACCCTCGCCTTCAACGGCGCCGTCGCCATCGAAGTCACCGACACCGGCGCCGGAATCCCGCCCGAAAATCTCCAGCGCATTTTCGATCCGTTCTTCACCACTAAGGCCACCGGCAAGGGCACCGGTTTGGGTCTTTCGGTGAGCTACGGCATCATTAAAGAACACGCCGGCAAAGTCGACGTGCGTTCCACTCCAGGAAAGGGAACTTCGTTCCGACTGGAATTCCCAGTAGCCAGGAAACCGGTTCATGCCTAAGGGTTCCATTCTTGTAGTCGACGACGAAATCGAAATCCGGGAGGGTCTCGAAGCTCTTCTTACGTCCGAAAATTTTCAGGTAACTCTGGCTGAAACCGGCGCCGCCGGTCTGCAGAAACTCGAAGACAATCCCTTCGACCTCATGCTGCTCGATGTCAGCCTGCCCGATCGCAATGGCCTCGAGCTGCTCCGCGAAATTCGCCTGCGCGATCCGCAGCTTTCCATCATCCTCATCACCGCCTACGGCTCCATCGACATGGCTCGCGCCGCATTCAAAGGTGGCGCGCAGGATTTCATCACCAAGCCCTGGGCCAACGACGAACTCGTCGCCCAGATTTCCGTCGCCATCGAAGGCCGCCGCCTGCGCGACGAAAACGTCCAGCTCAAACGCGCCCTGAAGCAGCGCTACAATTTTCCTAACATCGTCGGCAAGAGCCACAAGATGCAAACCGTGCTCGACCTCGTCACGCAGGTCGCGCCTTCGCGTTCCACCGTTCTAATCAGCGGCGAAAGCGGCACCGGCAAAGAAGTCATCGCCAAAGCGATCCACTCCGCCTCCACGCGCGCCGACAAAGCTTTCATCCCCATCAACACCGGAGCCATTCCCGGCGATCTTCTCGAATCGCAGCTCTTCGGCCACGTCAAAGGCGCTTTCACCAGCGCCATCGCCTCCAAAAAAGGTCTCTTCGAAGTCGCCGATCAAGGCACAATTTTCTTCGACGAAATTTCCACGGTCAGCCCCGAAACCCAGGCCAAGCTGCTGCGCGTCATTCAAGAGCGCGAATTTATGCGCCTCGGCGGCACCGATACCATCAAAGTCGACGTCCGCATCCTCGCCGCCTCCAACGAAGACCTCACCAAGCTCGTTCGCGAAGGCCGCTTCCGCGAGGATTTGTTTCATCGCCTCAACGTCATCTCTCTGCACCTGCCGCCACTTCGCGAACGCAAAGAAGACATCCCGCTGCTCATCGAGCGCTTCCTCATCCAGTTCTGCGAGGAAAACGCCAAGCCGCTCCGCCGCCTCACCACCGGCGCCATGAAACTTTTGATCGATTACGATTGGCCCGGAAATGTCCGCGAACTCGAAAACGCCGTGGAACGTGCCGTGGTGCTCTCCAATCAGGAGTCCATCGACGGCGATCTGCTGCCCGATACCGTCCGCTCCCGCGAAATCGTTCGCGGCGTTCGCCTGCAGCTCGCCGAATTCATGCCCGCCATTTCCGGCGAGCCCGGCGCCAAAGGCGCCAGTCCCTCACTCTTCGAGATTTTGGAAGAAGTCGAGCGCCGCATCATCGTCGACATGCTCGAGCGCACCAACTGGAACCAGACCGAAGCCTCCGAGCGCTTCCAGGTCCCACTCTCCACCCTAAATCAAAAAATCAAACGCCTCGGCATAGAAACCCGCCGCCGCGCCTTTCCCCCTCGCGGCCCCGGCTACCCCGACGACCCCGCCGAATTCTCCGCCGGCAAATAAGTTTAGCTCGGCGATCGCCGTCGTCCCACATTCCGCCTTCGTATTTGCCTTACGTAGCGGCCACCTTTAGGTGGGCCATTTGACTTGGCCGTTGCAGTTGCCGTTGGTTCTAGCTTCGGTTCAAGTTGTCATCCCGACAGAGGCGCGGACCGCCTTTGCCGCAGCGACGAGGGATCTCTCTTCGATTTCCGCACCGCCTCGCAACAGACTTTCCGGGTGCCGCACTCTTTGCGCAATTGCTTCACGCAAAGGGTGCGGGTTTAGACGATCCGCTTCTCCTACCCGTCCAGTCCCACCGCCAAACCGCTTTTGGCCGTCATCCAGAGGAGCGTCTTTCGCGACGAAGGATCTCTCTTCGATCACTCGCGTAGCCGCCACAAACTCGGAGCAGACCCTACCTCGCATTCTCCAACCCCTCCGTAATCTGGTCCAACTCCGCCGCACTCCCCACCCTCCAAGCGCTCCCCAATTTCCCCGCCAGCAAATCATTCACCTCACCCAGATCCTTCCTCTGCACAACCTCCAAAAATTCTCGCCACTCCCTCACCACCGCCGCCACTTCCTCCGTCGTAGCGTCCTCGCGAAAAGCCTTCACCGCCCCGCCCACGGATCCATACTCCTCCCCGAAATCCTGATGCAAATAACTCCGCATAAACGCCCGCAAAGCCGGAAATTTCATCTCGCCGAAATCCTTTCCCGCTTTCTTCATCGTGGACACTCCGGATAAGTCGTCAGCACATAATATCCATCGCCATCCCGCGCGGCCTTCAACACCACCACGGCATCGCTCGCCGGCACCGACGCACTCGCGCCGTACTGCATGCATCGCCCCACCGGCTTCGCCGCGTCGCCGTGATAATCAATCGCCAGATTCGGACGCCGCGCTCCACGCGCGGTCCATTGCGAGATTCTCGAATTGTTCGACGCCAGCGCATTCCCCACCGCCGCCTCCGCCGTCGCCCGGTCCGTCCACGTCGAAGCCGCCGAAATATTTGGCTCCGCCTGCAATCGCTCCTGCAATTGCGCGTCGCTCCGGCCGACATGCTTGCGCAAAGTGTGCCCACCCTGCGCCTCATCTACACTCAAATCGTGCGGCTGCCCCGCTCGATTCGCGTCCGCACTCGTACCGTAGGAACTCGCGCCCGAAGTCGGAGAAGAATTCCGATCGCCGTTCTCACTTCCAGACTCGCGCTCCGATCGCTCCCGCCTCCGTTCCGACTTGCTCTTGTGCCGCCTCCCTTCGCCCTCTCCCGATTCGCGACCCTCGCCCTCGTCACGCCGAGGTTCGTCCTGGCGCGCCTCATCCTGCCGCGGCTCTTCACGCCGCGCCTGCTCCGGCTGCGGACTCTGCGAAGCCGGCCCGCAAGCCGCCAGCATCACCAGCCAAAAAATCCCAATCACAAATCCAGCCTGCGAGAAATTCCGCCGTCTCAAACGTCCCTCCAAATTTCGCGGCGACGCGCCTCGCGCCGCCGGTGGTATCATGCCCGCACTTTGCTCGCTGGACAAACTCGCTCCTCCGAAATCGCGCCCACCTCCCAAGATCTCCGCCGCCAGCTCGGCCTCGGCTCCGCCGCTGCCGCCGTCGCCGGAGAAGCCATCGCCGTAGGCATTTTCCTTACTCCCGCCGGCATGGCCAAAGCCCTCGGCTCCCCGTTCTGGCTGCTCGTCGTCTGGCTCGCCGTCGGGGCCATGACTCTCAGCGGCGCGCTCTGCTTCGGCGAACTCGCCGGCCGTTTTCCCCGCGCCGGAGGCTCCTACGTCTATCTCCACGAAACTTTCGGCCCACGCTGGGCCTTCCTCTATGGCTGGATGAGCCTCCTCGTTCTCGATCCTGGCCTCACCGCCGCGCTCGCCACCGGCATCGCCGCCTACGCTTCCTACATTTTCCGTTGGTCGCCGGTTACCGTAAAAATCGCCGCCGCTCTCGCCGTCGCCGCCGTCGCGTCCATGAATATTTTCAGCACGCGGCTCAGCGCCGGAATTCTGCGCTGGCTCACTTGGCTAAAATTTGGAGTCCTGGCCATCCTCACCATCTGGGCCCTCGCGTTTCACCTCGGCTCTTGGTCCAATTTCGCGCCCTTCGTCGCCACCCGCGCCGGAGCCCTGCCGCTCGGCCCCGCTCTCGCCACCGCCGTCGTCTCCGCCTTCTTTTCTTTCGGCGGCTGGTGGGACGCCACTAAAATCGCCGGCGAAGTCCGCGACCCCGCCCGCACCATGCCTCGCGCGCTCGTCCTCGGCGTCCTCGCCGTCACCTCCGTCTACGTCGTGATCAGCGCCGTTTTCATTTATCTCGTCCCCATCGAAAAGGTCGGCTCCTCCGCCACCTTTGTCGCCCAAGCCGGAGAAGTCCTCTTCGGCAAGCCCGGCGCCGTCGTCTTTTCCGCCATCGTTATTCTCTGCGTCGCCGGCAGCCTCGCCGCCTTCATGATTTCCGCTCCGCGCGTGATGTACGCCATGGCTCGCGACGGCCTGTTCTTCGACGCCGTCTCCCAAACTCATCCGCGCTTCGGCACTCCCGCGCGCGCCGTCGCCATCCAGGCCGCCATAGCCTGCCTGCTCATCGCCCTCGGCACCTTCGACCAGATCGTTGCCTACTTTTTATTTCCAGTCATATTTTTCCTGGGACTCGCCGTAGCCGCTCTATTCGTTCTTCGCCGCCGGCCCCAGGAAACCACCAACGCAATCCTCACTCCCGGATATCCCGTCACTCCCGTAGCGTTTCTCGCGCTGATCGTCGTCATGCTTCTGCTGCTTACCGTGCACAGCCCGCGCGAAGCGATTCTCGGTTCGCTCGTCGTTTTGGCCGGCTGGCCTGTTTACAATTGGATCATCCGCAGGAAATCACCCGCGCGTTTGTAATATCATTAGAATTCGAGATGACGCCCCCAAAGAAGATCAGCAAGAAACGCAAAAAACGTCCCGCCACCGTACTCGGCGAGCACTACGCCAATCCTCAGCCCACCAAAATCCGCATCGCTGAAGACGCCGAAGCCCAAGGCGAAACCGCCGCAGCCTACGACTACTGGCGCGCCGGCTCCGGACGCACCCAGGTCCCCGGAATCATCAAATGTTTCGGCGCGCGTCCCGACTTCCTGAAGCAAGTCGTCGATTTTTCCAACACCGTTCATTTCTCCGCCGGCCATCTCACTCGCCGCCACAAAGAAATGATCGCCAGTTACGTTTCCTTCCTGAACCGGTGCCCGTATTGACTCGACAGCCACGCCCACTTCCTGCGTGTTCAGGGAGCCACCGACAAATGCGTTGAAGCCGTCCTCGAAGGCAAACTCGATGAAGCTGGTCTCACTCCGGCCGAACGAGCGCTGATGGTCTACGTCGAGCGCATCACCAACGACGCCGCACGCTCCACCCACGCAGACGTGCAGAAATTGCGCGACACCAGCTGGTCCGAAGATCAAATCGCCGAAGCCGTCTACATCACCGCCATGTTTGCATTCTTCAATCGCGTCGCCGATGCCTTCGGCGTTCCAGCGCAGGATTACCTCAGTAAAGGGAAAATGACTCCGTAGTTTGCCATTCGGCGAAAAACAAAAGCGCGCCAGCTTGCCTTGGAGTGCGGCGGCTTGCCGCCGCCTTGCCAAACTAACGCCAGAGCAAGCCCAGGTTGGGGTTTAAATCTCGGCGTGCGGAGAAAATCTGTATTCTCAGCCGACCAGCGCTCGGCCGGCAATTCCTTCCAATATCCGATAAGGCGCCGCTTCTTGCGCTACCAAAGCTGCCGGCGGAATCAAGAATGTCTGCTCGATCGCGAATTGCCCGGACATCACGGCATGCGCCACGCAATCCGTAAAAACAATCCAGGTCGAAAACGGCGGAAACGCCATCTCCGTCTTCGGCCCCTTAGTCTGAAACGCCGTGTTTTCCTTCAGATAATCGTGAAACCGCAGCATGAACATATCGTACGGAGTTCGTCCCGGCGCCGTAATCCCCAGCTTCGCGCCAAGATTCTGCACCGTCCGCGTCAAAAACGAATCGTCTTCCGCGATCTGCTGCAAGCCCGCCGCCTTCGCGTATTTCGTCGCCAGAGCTCCAAAATCCTCCGACGTATTCCACACCCGCGGCCGCGTCGTATTCAAATTCGTGAACACCCGCAAAATTCTTCCGCCTCGCGTCGGCCGGCTCGGAAACGCATCCACATGCAGCAGATCATTCCTCTTGTGCAACGGCAAATCCCGCCCTTCTTCTTCGAACGGCCGGAAGCTCGCAAAATCCAGAATCCACTTCTCGCGGTAGGGAGCCAGAAAATCTCCAACAAATTCCACCACTCGCGCGCTGTAACTCCTCAGGATCGAATGGAGCCGCGCAATCGTCGCCTCGTCGCCCGAAACTCCGCGCAGCACATCTTCCCCGGGACGGTACGAAACATTCTTATGCATCCGCAGTTCGGTCCATTCTTGATTGCGCAGGAATCCCTGATCCACCACGGGAAAAAGAAACGGAGGTTCGCGGAATTGCAGAATTTGCCCGCGCTCGATCATTTCGCAGTACGCGGCGCCGCGAGCCGCGTGTTGTTCTGCGCCCACCCAGCCGCCTGGTGATTTGTAGTCTTCAACGATGACGCAGGAAGGATTCGCCATGTCTATTGCCGAAGTTTCTGTCTCGTGCCGCTCTTACTTCTTGGTCTCGGCGCCCACTTTGTATCCCGGAGGCAGCAGCGTCGTGCTCAAATCGAGCCCCGACAAATCCACGCCTTCCAGGTTGGTCTCTCGCAGAATTGCCGTCCGCAAGCCCGCACCCGCAAAATCCGCACCGCGGATTTCCGCGCTACGAAAATTGGCCGCTCCAAAATCCGCTCGTCTCAAAATCGCCTGCCGCAAGTCCGTGCGAAAAAGTTCCGCGCCGCCCACCTGCGCTTCGGTCAAATCCGCGCCGCTCAAATTCGCCTCGGTCAAATCCGCCTTGCGCATGTCCGCGCCTTTCAGCTTGGCCTTGCTCATATCCACCGAAGAAAGCCGCGTGTTGTAAAACCTCGCGCCTTCCAGATTCGCGCCCTGCAGATTCACCAGGTCCAGATTCATCCCTTCGAAATTCGCGCCCGAAAGGTCCGCACCCGACAAATCCGCGCGCACTCCGGTCTCGTCGCCGCGCACGAACCGGTGGTGGCCCTCAATAATCTCCGAAACTTTTCTTCCCTTATGCCGAATTCGTGTAATCGATCGCAAAACTGCTCCTTTCGCTCCGCCGCATCACGCTTGGGTTCCCGCAGGTATCTTCGTTGCCGTAGAATTTTACTAGAACCCGTCCTTCTTAACTAGAACACATATCGAGCCACGCTCCACCCCGAGTCGCGCGTCATATCCCGAGTCCCGCCCATCGCCACCTGTGGTAACGTCGCCAAGTGAGCCCGTTTCTCACCACTCGCGCCTTCCGCCCACTCCTCACCATCCTTATTCTTACTGTCGCGATTTCCCCCGCCGCCCTCCGCGCTCAGGAAACCGCCGCGCCTCCTTCCGAAGAAATTGTCGCCAATCTCGCCGCCGGCCGCGTCGTCGTCGCCGTGGTCAAAGACGCCATCATCATCGCCACCGTCGAAAATCCCATCGAAACCCAGACTCATCCTCCCGTCCCGGTTCAACTCAACGGCCTGCGCGCCGGCGTCCTGCTCGGCGCCGTCGATTGGTTTTCTCCTACCTCCCAGGTCGTCTTCGCCCGCCTCGATCACGAACTTCCGTATCTCCACGGTACGGTCGCCGCTATCGATAACCGTATCGATCCCCGCGACCCTCCACCGGACATCCGCAACACCGAAGCTACCGACCTCGAAACCGTCGGACTCGGCGTTTGGAAGCGCCTCAACCAAATCACCGCCGACCTTCACGCCAAGGTAACTCTGCCGGCCCACGAACCGGTCGTGCAACTCGTCCTCGCCGGCTACGTCCGCGACTACGGCCCGGAAGTCTGGCTGATGTCCTATGACCTCCAGCAGGAATTGCGCCAGCTCGATTACTACGACACCCGCGTAACGCGTCCCGTCTACGTTCAATTCTGGCCGCCCGAAAAAACCGAGCCGCACACGCTCCTCGAATTTCAATTTCCGCCCGAAATCAAATCGCCCACGCTTCTCGACCTGCTGAAGGCCAACGACCCGCGCATCGACAAAATCTGCTCCGCCGATCCCAAAATGCGCGCCGTCACCACCCTCTTCGTCCAGGGTGAATACAAAAAAATCGCAGCCGCCGACGCCATCCAATTCCTTCGCGCCGCGCTCGACGCCACCTCCGACCCCAAATTCAGGCAGACCATGGCCGTCATCCGTTCCGAAACTGGTTTTGAATGGATTCTGAAGCCGCCCGCCGAGCCGAAATACGTGCCGACCCAGCAGCAAGCAGAAGAAGAGAAGAATCGCCGGCCCGATCGCCCGAGTCTCCTCGGACCTCAATAATTTGAGGGTTTTTATTGGAGAAATGACAGAATAAATAGCAAGCGGCTTGCTATTCCTATTTTCGCGCTGCCAGTTGCTCCTGCAACCGCGCGTTCTTTTCCTCGACGCCGCGCGCCAATTCCGCCTTGTGCTCCACCAATTTCTGCGCGATTTTCTCATCCGACAAACCCAGGATTTCCGCCGCGAAAATCGCCGCATTCACCGCCCCTGCTTTATCGATCGCCATCGTCGCTACCGGAATCCCTCCCGGCATCTGCACCGTCGATAGCAGCGCATCCAATCCATTCAGCGAACTCGTTCCCATCGGCACGCCAATCACCGGCAGCGTGGTGTTCGCCGCAATCACTCCCGCCAGATGCGCCGCGGCTCCCGCCGCCGCGATCAGTACTTTCAATCCGCGCTTCTTCGCGCTCGTCGCGTATTCGTGCGCCAACGCCGGAGTCCGGTGCGCCGACATCACGTTCATCTCAAACTCGATTCCGAATTTATCCAACTGCTTGCCCGCTTCGCTCATCATCGGCAAATCCGAATCCGACCCCATCAGAATTCCCACCAGCGCCTGCTTTCCATTTCGCGACGTCACCATGCTCTCCTTAATTTCCAAGACATTTTTTCTCACTCTAAAAAATGCCCGCTCGAAATACTTCCTAGACTTCCACCGCCTCTTCCGCCGCCCTCTCCGACATCACCATCACCGGATCGCCCTGCCGAATCATTCCTGCCTCCACCACCTTGCACAACCACCCTCTCTGCCCGCGCAATTCTTCCTGCAGTCCCATCCGAATCTCATCCATCCGCGGGCACGGATCGCACCGAAGCGTAATCTCCATCAGACTCTCGCCCACTCGCAACCTCTGCCCGATGCCCAGCTTTTGAAAATCCATCCCCGTCACCGTTACATTCTCTTTAATCGCTCCCGGCGCCAATCCAAACTTATCCAAAGTCTCTCGATCCATCACCAGTACCTGCCGCTTACTCCGTGGCCGGCCATGGATGCAACCCTTAAGCCCTTTATCCACAATCGCTTCCACTTCCGCCACTTCCTTCATGGCGAAGCGGTGTACCAGGCAAGTAAAAATATGTTGGACTTCACCCATTCGCCTTCTCCGCCGTCAATATCTTCTCAAAGCTGTCGGCCCGTCCGCGCCCAATGTCTTTCCGGTAAAACGCGCCCCCGATTCGAATCTTCCCCGCCGCCTCATAAGCTCGCGCCGTAGCTTGTTCCAACGTCTCCCCGCGCGCCCCAATTCCCAGCGCTCGCCCTCCAGCAGTTCGATACTCGCCATCCACCAGCTTTGTTCCACTGTGAAAGACCACCGCCCCCGCCACCTTGCCCGCTTCCTCGATCCCGCCGATCGGCTTTCCCACCACCGGGTTCGCTGGATACCCCTCCGAAGCAATCACCACGCAAGCGCTCGCGCCCGCAAACCATCGCGCAATTGAATCGTCCAGCTTTCCCCGCGCCGCGTCCATGCAAGCCTGCGCAAAATCAAAATCCCCGCGCGGCAAAATCGACTGCGTCTCCGGATCTCCCAGCCTGCAGTTGTATTCTAAGACCTTCGGCCCATCCTTCGTCAGCATCAAACCGAAAAAGATAAATCCGCGATAGGGAATTTGCTCTCGGCGCAAACCATCCAGCGTGGGGCGTACGATCTTCGCGATAATTTCTTGGTCCAACGCGCGCGGCAAGATCTCGTCCGTCGAATACGTTCCCATCCCACCGGTATTCGGGCCGCGGTCGTCGTCGTAGGCTCGCTTATGATCTCGCGTCGGAGCCATCGAAATAAACTTTTCTCCGTCGGTTAAAATAATGTACGAAAGTTCGCTTCCCTCAAGTGCTTCTTCGTACAGCACGCGCTTCCCCGCGTCGCCAAATTCGCCGCCCGCAAATAATCTTTCCACAAACCCGGCCGCCTCTTCCGCCGACGAAGTAACCAGCACGCCTTTCCCCGCGCACAGCCCATCGGCCTTTATCACCAGCGGCCAGCGCACTGCACTCAACGCCTCTCGCGCAGCGCTCGCACTTTCGAATGTTCCATACGTCGCAGCCGTAGGAATTCCGTGCCGCTCCATAAATTCTTTCGCATAGATTTTGCTGCCCTCAAGTTGCGCGGCCGTTTGCCCTGGCCCCAGAATCGTCAATCCCCGCCGAGCGAATTCATCGCTCACTCCATTCACCAACGGCAATTCCGGTCCTACGATCGTCAGATCCGCTCCCAATTTTTCAGCCAGATCCGCCGCCGCTTTCGCGTCACTCGCATTTAACGCGACACATTCCGCATCGCGCGCGATTCCGCCGTTCCCGGGAGCGCACCAAATTTTCTCCACTGCCGCGCTCTGCCGGCACTTCCACGCGATTGCGTGTTCGCGTCCGCCCCCGCCCAATATCAAAATTTTCATGATCGTTTTTTATCCGCAAGAACCATACGGCGGCTGATTTCCGCTGTCAACTCCGCGCACTCTCCGGCTCTTGCTCTCACCGCGCAAAAATGTTCTGATCGATTTTCATGCCCTGGGATTTCGCGCTCATCGTAATTTTTCTCGGCGTAGCCGTTCCACTCCTCGGCCGCCGCCGCGTGCGTCAATTGCTGCAAATCCCCGCCACCACCAAAGAAGATCGCCTCAGACTCTACGCCTCTACCATGGCCTTTCAGTGGATCGCTTCCGCCATAATTTTCTGGCGTACTTCCGCTCGCGGTATCAGCGCCGCACGGCTCAGTCTCGCTTTTCCGCGCCCAACTCTAGCCATTGCGATTGCGATTTTCCTCGTCGTCCTCATATTTCTGAATCAGCTGGTCGGCGTGCGGCGTCTTTCCACCCAATCGGCGTCAGCCCAGGGCGCCGTGCCGCAGCTTGCCCGCAAACTCTTTCCTCAGGACTCGGTCGAACGGCTCGCCTTCTTCGCCCTGGTCGTGACCGTAGCCCTCTGTGAGGAGTTCATCTACCGCGGTTTCGTCCAATACATCTTTAAGGCCATCGCCGGCGGTTCCACCTACGTCGCCGTCATCGGCTCCGCAGCTTTCTTCTCCCTTGCCCACCTCTATCAAGGGCGCCGCGGCTTGATCTCTACCTTCGTGGTCGGAATTCTGTTCTCCACCGCAACCGCCTTGTGCGGGAGCCTGATCCCCGCGATAGCCGCGCATTTCGTCGCCGACTTCACCGCCGGAATGTTAGCTCCAAAATATCTGCAGCGGAGCACCGTCCAATCGCCTGAAAACTCGAACGATCCCGCGACGCTCGCACCCGAAGCAAAATCAATACTTATACTATGTACATAGTATGAAACAACAGACGTTAACCGATCAGACGATCTCGCAGACTCTCCAACTCTACGGCTTCGCGCCGTCCCCTGAGATCTGCGAGTCCATCCGTACCTACATCGGTCTCCTTCTGCGCTGGAACCAGAAGATCGCCCTCACCACCATTACCGACCCTCTCGACGTTCTCCGCCTTCATTTCGGGGAAAGCCTCTTTGGCATCGCCTCCATTCCCATACGCCATGGTCGGCTCGCCGACGTTGGCACCGGAGCTGGCTTCCCGGCCATACCCATCGGTATGGCAGTTCCTGACCTGTCTTGCACCTTAATCGAAAGCAATCAAAAGAAAGCCACCTTCCTCGCCGAAGTTGTCCGTACCCTGCGCCTCGACAATATCGAAATCTTTCGCGGTCGCATGGAAGACTTCCCCGAATCCGACCCGACGTTTGATTTTGTGGTATCCAGGGCTCTTGGCATGCACGAAAAATTCTTGGGCTGGGCTGCTTTGCACCTCAAGCCATGCGGAAGAGTCGTTTTTTGGATCGGCGATGAAGATGCCAAGAGAATTTCAAAGAATCCAACGTTCTCATGGCAGCACCTTGCTAGAATTCCAGATTCCGACTACCGCGCGCTCCTAATTGGCGATAAGACCGCGTAATTGCGCCACCACCAGCCACTGTTCCACGTGAAACACTGCCTCTCCACCACGAAATTGTTCCACGTGGAACGAAGTGTGCTTGTTCCACATGGAACATCGCAAAAATCTAGAGAATTCTTAATCGTTCCACGTGAAACATCTTGCATCTGTTTTCGCTTCGCTATAAGTTGCACTTGCATTCGGGGGATTCGTGGCTCGCGTCATCGCTATTGCTAATCAAAAAGGCGGAGTAGGCAAAACCACCACCGCCGTCAACCTCGGCGCCTCTCTCGCCGCCTCCGAACAGCGCACTCTCATCATCGATTGCGATCCGCAGGGAAACACCACCAGCGCCCTCGGTTTTCCCAAAGATCCCGCTCGTCGCACCCTCTATCAGTCGCTCATCCTCGACGAACCCATCGAGCGCATCATCCTCGATGCCCAAGTCGAAGGTCTCGATCTCATACCGTCCGACAAAAACCTCGTCGGTGCCGCCATCGAGCTAGTTCCAGTCGAAAACAGGGAATACAAGCTCAAGGCGGTCATTTCCGGTGTTCTGGCGAAATACAACTACGTACTCATCGATTGCGCTCCCTCTCTCGATCTCCTCACCGTCAACGCCCTAGCCGCCAGCGATTCCGTCCTGGTGCCGATCCAATGCGAATACCTGGCTCTCGAGGGCGTATCCGAACTTCTTGATACCCTCATGCGCCTTCGTCGCACTATCAACCCCCAGCTCGCCATCGAAGGCATTCTGCTCACGATGTACGACGATCGCACGACGTTATCTAAGCAAGTCGCCGCCGATCTCCGCAGCTTCTTCGGCGCGCAAGTCTTCGAAACCGTCATCCCTCGCAACGTTCGCCTGGCCGAAGCTCCCAGCCACGGCATGCCAGTGATGTTCTACGACATACATAGTAAAGGTGCCGAAAGCTATATACAACTCGCTAAAGAGGTTATCGAGAATGCCCAGAAACGCGTTAGGCAGGGGATTGGGAGCACTGATTCGCGATCAGGAAACGACACTGCCGCAGCCGCTGCAGCAGGCGCCGATAGTGGCAACCTACCCCCTGGGGTCGTCGGCGGGGGCAGCGGTAGCCCCGGCCCTCAGTGAAGGCTTCCTTCACGTCGACGTCGATCTGATCGATCCGAGCCCGTATCAGCCTCGCACCCGCTTCCGCGAAGAGGCCCTCGACGAGCTGTCGCGCTCCATCCACTCCAGCGGCATCATTCAACCTCTCATCGTCCGCAAAGTTGACGGCCGCTACCAGTTAATCGCCGGCGAACGCCGCTGGCGCGCTGCTCAACGCGCCCAGATGCACACCGTGCCAGTCGTCCTGCGCGACGTGCCCGAAGATCTCGCCCTCGAAATGACGCTGGTAGAAAATCTTCAGCGCGAAGATCTCAACCCGATCGAACAAGCCCACGCCTTCCAACGCCTCATTGATGAATTTCAGCTCACCCAGGAACAGGTTGCCGAACGCACCGGCAAAGACCGGACCACCATCGCCAATTCCGTCCGCCTCCTCAAGCTCGAAAGCCCCATCCAGGAACTCCTCGAAGAGGGTCGCCTTACCGCCGGCCACGCCCGCGCGCTTCTCGCGGTCGACGACTCCCAAACTCGCCTCGGCCTTGCTCGCCGCATCGCCAAAGGCGGCATGACCGTACGCCAGGTAGAGCGCTTCGCTTCGCGTGGAACTCGGACCCGTACGGCAGCGTATGCCACCGCGAGCCCGGATCCCAACACCAAAGCCGCCCTCGAAGAGCTGCAACGCGAGTATGGAACGCGCATCGCCCTCCATCTTTGCCAGTCGGGGAAGCCCGGCCAGTTAATCTTTGAGTACTACGACGATAGTGACCTCAGTCGCCTCTACGACCATCTCATGCGAAAATAGCTCTTCGCGTCTTTTGCGTCTAGTCCGTCACAACTTCTTGGGGGAGTCTTAATGGCTTTGGGGTGGTTTGACCGTAAGCGACAGGATTCTGGCGAATGGACCGGCTTTCTCGAGCAGGGCGTTAAGCTCGAAGGTCGCTTGGAATCGACCGGCACGTTCCGCATCGACTGCCCGACTAAGGGCACTCTTGTTTCCGATGAAACCTTGATCCTCGGCGAGAACGCCATTGTCGAAGGTGAAATCGAAGGGAACTACGTAATCATCGCCGGCCACTTCGACGGCACCGTGCGCGCCAAGGGCAAAGTCGAACTACAAGCCAAGGCGATCGTCACCGGAGAAATTCACACGCCCTGCCTGGTGATGGAACCAGGCGCGCTATTCGACGGTCGCTGCCACATGCTCAGCGTTCCACAGTCCGCCCACCCCATCGTGATTCCCATCCGCTCCGTCGCAGCGCACGCCTAAAGCGCCGCCGTCGCAAGATTTCCGTAATCATGTACACTTCCGTTCGTAATTATTCTCATGGACACCATCACCCACGGCATCGCCGGCGCGCTCATCGGTAAAGGCTTCTTCTCCCGCAAGGCCGCTCGCGTCGCGATTTTCTCCGCCACCATCGGCGCCATGTTTCCGGATATCGACGTCGTCGCCGAAGTTTTCTCCCGCGACCCACTCGCCATCGTCAAATATCACCGCGTCATCACTCACTCCTTCTTTATGCTCCCATTTTTCGCCGCAGCTCTCGCCTGGCTCACCCGCGCCGGAGCCCGTTTCCTTAAAGATCGCTATTCGCAATTCAGCGATCTCGAATCACCCTCCTGGGCCATGCTCACGCTGATCTACGCCATCGGCATCGCCAGCCACATCATCCTCGACGGCATGACCTCCTTCGGCACCCAGATGTGGTATCCGTTCTCTCGCCAACGCGTCGCCTGGGATCTTCTCTTCATCATCGATTTCTGTTTCACGGCGCTCGTCCTGCTTCCTCAAATCGTCGCCTGGATTTATTCCCGTCGCCACAACTCCGCCCGTCGGGCCGTCGCGCTTTGGCTCATTTTTTCTTTGGCTGCGGTCGCAGTTTGGAAAATTGCCGATGCCGTCGGCTTTTCGTTCCATCGCTGGATCGTCGCCCTGACCAGTCTGATCATCGCGCTGCTCTTTTTTGTTCCCATGTTTCGCGGCACGGGATTTGATATCTCGCGGCCAGCTTGGTGCCGCGCCGGCACCTATCTCACTCTCGCGTACCTCGTGGCCTGCGGTGTCGCGCATCACCTCGCGATCGTCAAAGTCCAGACCTACGCCGCGGCGCACAATCTCGCCGTCGAACGCCTGGCCGCGCTCCCGCTGCCGCCCTCGTTCCTCGATTGGGGAGACGTGATTCGCGCCGAGAATGGCGTCTATCAGGCCCGTTTTGATCTGCGTTCCGCCGCAACGGCTCCGAATTTTTGGTTTCGTCCCGATTCGCCGTCGGATACCTTCATCGCCCGCGCTTGGCAGCTTCCCGAAGTCCGTACTTACTGGAATTTCGCCCGCTTTCCGGTCATCCGTTCGTTCGCCGAACAGGGCCAGCACTTCGTCGATTTCGACGAAAATCGTTTCGTCACCAGACGCACCCATGGCCCCGCGCCCTTTTCGTATCGCGTTATTTTTGATGCCGAAGGAAATCCCATCGAGGAGGGTTGGCAGGCCGATAGCCTGGACGTGCGTCGTATGATAAAAATTCTACCGGCTCACGCGGCGGGGAATTCAAAATGAAGGTTCTGATCTTCAGCGACACGCACGGCGACCTGCGTTCTCTCGAACGCATCGTCGCTCAGCCTGCGGATATCTACATCGCCGCCGGCGATCTTTCCAATTTCAGTAAAGGTTTGGACCGCTGCGGCGAAATCCTGAAGCCGCTCGCCGAACGCCTCTGGGTCCTGCCCGGAAATCACGAAACTCACGACCAGACCCGCGAATTCTGCAAAAAATTCGGCTTCACCAATTTTCATCGCCAACAGCGCAAAATCGGAGACACCAACTGGGCTGGCCTCGGCTACAGCAACATCACGCCATTCAAAACTCCGGGCGAATACACCGAAACCGAAATCACCGCCGCCCTCGCCGCCTTCGACGGCGTCCCGCAGCTGCATCTCGTCGTGCATTTTCCGCCTCACGGCACCAAGCTTGACGAATACGCTCCCGGCCAACATGCCGGCAGCCCTACTCTCCGCACCTGGGTCGAACGCGAAAAACCCGCCGCCCTTTACTGCGGACACATTCACGAAACCGCCGGCATGGACGATACGCTAGGCGCAACGCGCTGCTTCAACGTCGGCAAAGCCGGCTACCTTCAAGAAATTCCGGATTGACGCGCAGAAAAACGGGGAAGTAAACCAACTGAAGCAAAACTGAAGAAGCCGCCAAAATCGCGACGGCCCGCCACCAAGAACGCCACCGCACCAATTCAAAGCGAAGCCAAAACGATCTTACTTGCGGACCGGCCCCGCCGGATAAATCACCAACTGCCGCCGATCTCCCGCGCCCTCGCTCATCGTGCGCACACCTTGCGCCCCGGTCAACTCCAGGTGAATCAATCTCCGCTCCCGCGGAGACATCGGATTGAATCGAAACGGCTGCCCCGTTTCGCGCACGCGCTGCGCCGCCACTCGCGCCGAAAGTTTCAACTCATCAATTCGCTGCGAACGATATTCCGCGCAATCGAAGCGCACCCGGTCATGCAACCGCGGATCCAGCCGCAGCCAACGATGTCCCACATGCTCGAGTGCCAGCAGCAGTTCCGCTTCGCGTTCCAACAGCAACTCCTGATCTTCGCCCCTGAACGCCACCACGATGTCCGTCTCGTCCGCCGCGCCGCCCAGCGTCGCCGGAGTCGTGATCTCGTACCCGATCGCCAGGCCCATCTCGCTGATCGCCAGATCCAGAAAGCGTTTCAGTTCCGCCTGCGCGTTCTCGCGGTCCAGCCGCGCTTCCGGCTGCGATTGCGCCGCAGTGAAAGGACGCTTGCCCACCGGTCGTCGCTCGTTACTTCGCTCGTTGCCTCTTTCGTTGTTCATCAGGTCGTCGCCGGCTTTTTGAATTTACTCCGCGATGGCAGCGGTTCGGTCTTGTTCAAATAATATTGCTGGCCCACCCCCACCAGGTTGCTCGTAAACATATACAAATTCAACCCGCTCGACAGCCGGAAGAAAATAAATCCCATGAACAGCGGCATGAACCCCATCATTTTCTGCTGCGCTGGATCCACCGTCGTCTGCGGCGTCATCTTGGTCATCAGGTACATCATGATGGTCATCCCAATCGGCAGAATATAATACGGGTCCATCGCCGATAGGTCATGAATCCATCCCATCCATGGCGCATGACGCAACTCGATCGCCCCGTTCAGCACCCGCCACAGCGCCCACCAGATCGGCATCTGGAATAGCATCGGCAGGCAACTGCCCATCGGATTGATTCCTTCCCGCCCGTAAACCGCCATCACTTCTTCGTTCATTTTCTTCTTGCGCGGATCGCTCATCGAATATTTCTTGTAGCGATCCTGAATCTGCCGGATTTCCGGCGCCACTTTCTGCATCTTCTGCATCGAACGCCAGCTCTTCATCTTCAGCGGGAACATCGCGATGTTGATCACCAGCGTCATCAGCACGATGCACCAACCCCAGTTCGGCACCTTGCTGTGCAGCGTCTGCAGAATCCACAGCAGCGGCTTCGCCACCGGACCCATCCACCCGAAATTCACCAGCTCGGATAGCGAAGGCTTCAGCGCTTCCAGTTGCCCCAGGTCTTTCGGCCCCACATACATCCGCAGCTTCACCGGACCCGCCGCCGTCGATCCCGCCGCCATCTGTGCTTCCGGATCTCCCGCGTGGTCCTGCGTCCAATGCCACAGCGACAAATCTGTGCCGTCCGGCAAAAATGCCGCCGTGAAAAATTGGTCCTCGATCCCCGCGTATTCGAGCGGCCCATACTGCACCGCCGGCTGCGCCTGATTTCCCGAAACGCCCAGCTTCTTGTACTGCAGCAGATTTAATTTTCCCGCCGCGTTGTAATACACCGTCACCAGCGTCGCCGCTTTATAAACCGCCTTGTCGCCAAATCCGCCGCGCCACGCAATTGCCACCGGCAAGGACTTGCCATCCAGCGCCGCCGCCACTTCCACACTAATTTCGTAATTCAGATCGAATTTTATTTTCTTGGTGACGTCCAAGTGCCCGTCGCTCCAATGCATGTCGACTTCCGTCGGAGCCTCGGCCGTGCGATCCGCAGCCGAACTCATCGCCGCAGCCGTAGCCGTCGCCGCCGGAATCGGTTTCAATTTCGCCGTGGCCTTCAGCGTCTTCGCGTCCACCGCCGTCGTCGCCGCATGCGCATCAATCACATACAAACCGGTGTTCGCTCTCGTCTCCAGCTGCGGATCCGTCATCACCACCGAAAACGGCCAGCCCAGCTGCTGCGCCACGCTGTCGTTCACCAGATCCAGCGCCTGCGGCGGCGTCTGGTCGTTCATGTAACGATTCAGCTTCCAAGTCTTCACCACGCCGCCGCGGTTCGATATTTCCACCGTGTACAGCGGGCTGGAAACCACAAATGTTTTTTCGTCGCTGGCCTGTGCCACACCCGGATTCGCCGGCGGCACAGCCGCCATCATCACCGCCGAATTTCCTGAAGAAGTCGCATTCGAACTTCCGCCGCCCGCCGTTTGTGCCCCAGCAGAATTTCCCGCCGCGCCATTCACCCCCGGCTGCGAAGTCTGCGCGCTCTTCGTTTGCGGAGCCACCACCGCCGGCTTATAAAATTTCCCGAACGCAAATAAAATGACGAGCGCGAGAATGACAAAAATAATTCCGCGCACCTGGTCCGACATTTCTTTCACTGCGCCGACTCCTTGTTCACGCCCACGCGACCCACGCTACGCAACCACTCCGCTTCCGAATAATCGTGCCGGTCGCGGCACGCCGCCACCAATCCCGTCTTGCCGTCTTCGTATCCCAACCGCGAATCCGGCACCGGATCGAATCCGCCTTGCGTAAACGGACGGCAGCGCCCCAATCGCTTCAGCGCCAGCCAGCTCCCGCGCCCCGCACCATGCAGCGCGATCGCTTCCTGCGCGTACTGCGAGCACGAGGGATAAAACTTGCAGGCCCCGCCCAGGAACGGCGAAAGAAAAATCCGGTACAGCTGCACCAGAGCTAGCAGCAACCACTGACCCGCCGCGCTTACCGCACCGCGCGACTCTCCCGCTTCGCTCGTGAAATTTTCCGGCAATGATTCAGCAGGGCGCACGCTTACTCCGTCGCTTCTACAGGGGCTTTCGTCACAGCAGCGGTAGTCGGCGCGGGTTTCGGCAGGCCCAGCAGCAGCTTGATCATTTCCTGCGCCAACCCCGCAAATTCCGCCGTGGCCACCGTCGTTCGCGGATGCACCACGATGTCCCATCCCGCCGCGATCTCCCGTCGGTGCAATCTGAATATTTCCCGCAACCGGCGCCGGATCCGATTCCGTTTCACCGCGTTCCCCAGCGCTTTTTTGATGCTCCACCCGAACCGGCTCACTTCCAGCCCGTTGGGACGCACAAATAGCGTGAATTCGCGGCTGCTCCGGCGGCGCCCTTCACGATACACCGCGTCGTATTCGGCGCGTCGCACCAGTCGAGTTTCGCGAGGAAGGTCGAGCCGCGGTGGGTCAGACGCGCGTGAGGGCGTGGCGCCCTTTCTTGCGGCGTGTGGCAAGGACTTTCCGTCCACCCTGGGACTTCATGCGTTTGCGGAATCCGTGTTTCTTGTGGCGGCGCCGCACGTGCGGCTGATAAGTGCGTTTCGGCAACGAAAATCTCCCTTAATTTTTTCTGCCCGCCCTCCCACCGGCCCTCACGGCCTCGCAGGACTCACTCCAGCAAGCAATCTCTCTCCGGCTCAGGCGCTCTCGCACAATACGACGCAGCCACCACCCGCACGAAACAAGCAGTTTAGACGACCGTAGCCCTAACGGTCAAGGAATCCAGCCAAACTCAACGCGCATCAGACGCGAAGCGCGACGCCCGAACCCAGCCCTACCGCGGAGCGTCCCCACCCGACTCCGCGCCCAGCCCATTGTGGAGTGCGGTGGCTCTGCCACCGCTTTTCCGAAGCAGCCCGCCCCACTCGCGTTCTCCGCCGCCACAAAATATCCCCTAATCGCGTCGTGCCGTCGCCTTTCCGGGTGCCGCACTCTTTGCGCTTCTCAGCAAAGGGTGCGGGTTTAGATGATCCTCTTCTCCTAGCCTTTCAGTCCCACCACTCAAACTGTTTTTGGCCGTCATCCAGAGGAGCGCCTTCCGCGACGAAGGATCTCCTTCTTGCCCAGCCGTATCCGTGCGCCCAGTCGCAACCGCAAGCCCTACTCGTACCGCAACGCCATCATCGGATCCACCCGCATCGCCCGCCGCGCCGGCAAATAACTCGCCACCATCACCACAATCATAAGCCCCAAAGCCCCAACCAAAAACGTAACCGGATCCGTCGCCCGCACCCCAAACAAAACACTCCGCATCACCCTCGACAAAAGCAGCGACCCCAGAATCCCAATCCCCGCTCCAATCCCCGCCAGCATCATCCCCTGACGCATCACCAGTATCAAAACATCCCCACGGCTAGCCCCCAACGCCATCCGAATCCCCAATTCATTCGTCCGCCGCGAAACCGAATAACTCGTCACGCTGTAAATCCCCACCACTGCCAGCAAAACCGCCAATCCCGCAAACGCGCCCAGCAGTAGCATCGTGAACCGCTCCCCCGAAAGCGACGCCGACACCATTTCATCCATCGTCCGCACGTTCTGCACCGGAATGTCCGCGTCCACTTCGTGAATCGCCAACCCCGCAGTCGAAACCATGCTCATCGGCGGCGTGCCAGTCCGCACCACCAGATTCATCCCAAACGAATGGAACTCTGCATCTCGTGGAGCCGTCACCTGCGCCATCGGAAAATAAAGCGTCGCCTTCTGCTGCGTCTCGTTCACCGCGTAAAGTTTCACGTCCCCCACCACTCCCACCACCATCCGCTCCTCATTAGGATAAAAATAAAGCGTCAGCCGTTTTCCCACCGCATCCTCGTGCGGCCAAAAAAGTTTCGCCATCGAGTCGCTGATCAACACCGCCCGCGGTCTTCCCGCCACGTCGGTATCATCGATGTCCCGCCCGCTCAGTAGCGGCAAATGCAGCGCGCTCAAATATCCCGGGCTGATTATCCTCACATCCACTTCCGGCAACTCGGCCATCGGAGCCGGTGCTCGGCCTTCCACCAAAACCGGCTGCACCGAACCGTTCTGCGTCAATGGCAGCGCATCGATCAACCCCGCAGCTTGCACTCCCGGCAAGGAACGTACGCGATCCAGAACCTGGTCGTAATATCCGATCTGCTGCACCGCGTCGGTGAATTTGCCCACTGGCACCGCAATCCGCATGGTCACCACCTGATCGGCTTGGAATCCCGGGTTCACTCGATGCAGCATCCACAAGCTCCGAACCAGCAGGCCCGCCGCAATCAAAAGCATCAGCGATAGCGCCACTTCTGAAATCACCAGCACATCACGCGTCCGGCTTCCGCCCGTATCCAAAGTCGCCCGTCCCAACCCTTGTTTCAGCGCCTCGTTCACGTCCGCCTTCGCCGCCCGCAAAGCCGGCAGCAGCCCCGCGCCCAGCCCTGCCTGCAGCGAAATCCCCGCCGTAAACGCCAGAACCCAACCGTCCAATTTGATTTCCGAAGTAAGCGGCAATCGCTGCGCCAGGAATTTCACAATCAGCTCGACGCCGTAGTGCGCAAATACCAGCCCCAGCAAGCCTCCCGCAAGTGCCAGCAGCAGCGTTTCCGAAATCGCCTGCTGCAGCAGCCGCTTGCGTGTCGCGCCCAAAGCCACCCGCACTGCCTGCTCCTTGCGCCGAGTCAATCCTCGAACCAGCGCCAGATTCGCCACGTTCGCGCACGCGATCAGCAGCACCAGCACCACCGCGCCCAGCAGAATCAGCAGCGCCGGCCGCACATCTCCCACCAAATCCTCATGCATTGGAACAACGACGCCTCCCCATCCTTTGTCGTCGCCCGGATACTGCTGCGCCAAACCATTCGAAATCGAATTCATCTCCGCCTGCGCCTGCTCCGCCGAAACCCCAGGCTTCACTCTCGCGATCACTCCGTAGTTGTGATTGTCGCGAACCGCGCGTTCCTGCGCCGTCCAGACCAGCGGCTTCCACATTTGCGCCCGCGAACTCGGGTCGGTGGAAATCGGAAAGTCGAATTCCGGCCCCATCACGCCAATCACCGTGAAGGCCTGCGCGTTCAATGTAATATTTTTGTCGACGATGTCGGGGTTCGCGCCAAACCGGCTGCGCCAGATTCCATAACTCAACACCACCACGTGCTCGCGTCCCGGTTCGTTCTCGCCGCTAATAAATCCGCGCCCCAGCAACGGCCGCGCATGCAAGATCGAAAACATTCCCTCCGACACCGCGATCATCCGTATCGTTTCCGGATTTCCGCTTCCGGTCAGCGTGTAGCTGCCGCCTCCATACGCCGCCATTCCCTCGAACGACTTCGCCTCGCTCCGCCAGTCCAGAAAATTCGCCGGAGACACCGCAAACTCCGCCGTGCCCGGAAAAGTAGCCTGCGGCGGCACATGCCACACCTGCATCAAACGTTCCGGCTGGTCGTACGGCAGCGGTCGCAGCAACACGGCGTTCACCACGCTGAAAATCGCCGTGTTCGCCCCAATCCCCAACGCCAGAGCCAGCACCGCCATCGCCGTATATCCCGGAGCCCGCGCCATCGTCCGCACTCCATAACGCAAATCCTGAATCAAATTGTCCACAAAGCTCGCCCCGCGCGCCTCCAGACACTCCTCTTTGATTCCTTCCATTCCGCCGAATTCCAACCGCGCCCGTCGCAACGCTTCGTCGCGCGCCACGCCCGTCTTCATCAACTCCCCGGCATGAGCTTCCACATGAAACGCGAGCTCCGTCTCCATCTCGCCCTGCACTCGCGCCAGCCCAAAAATTCCCTGTAGCCAAGACCGCAAACGATCCGCGATCCTCATGCTTCCTCCGGCTCAGTCTGCAAAATCCCCGCGATAACTTCCGCCATCTGATTCCACTTATCCGTCTCAGCCGACAATCGCCGCTTCCCCGCCGCAGTCAACCGGTAATATTTCGCCTTCCTCTTATTCTCCGATTCGCCCCACTCGCTCGTAATCCATCCCTGATGCTCCAACCGGTAAAGCGCCGGATACAACGACCCCTGCTGAATCTCCAGCCGATCCTTAGAAATCTGCCCAATGCGCAACAAAATCCCATACCCATGCAAAGGCCCCAGCGAAGCCGCCTTCAGAATCAACATATCCAAAGTCCCCTGCATCAAATCCATCGACTTCGCCATAACTCTCCTTTACCGTCTAGGAGAACGATACCACCCTCTCCTCGACTGTCAAGGAGGGGGAAAGCTGTATGACGGTATGCCTTTGCCTAAGGCTTTGCGGGTGGCCCATCCTTCGCGCGTTTCGCGAAGGGTGGGAGTCTTTGACTTGCCTGTGCCTTTCCGGGTGCCGCACTCTTTGCGCTTCTCAGCAAAGGGTGCGGGTCTAGACGATCCTCTTCTCCTAGTCTTCCAGTCCAACCGCCCAACCGTTTTTGGCCGTCATCCTGAGGAGACCGCCGCGGCGGTCGACGAAGGACCTCTCTTCGATCTAATCTTCTTGCCGAGCCCCCCACCGCAACCCCCTTCGCCTTTTCGTCCACGTTAACCTTCCGCAACTCCCGACACTTTCCCTCCCAGCCTTCCCCACTCCTGTTGCAAAATACCCTCACCAGCGGCGACCCAGCCTGGTCCATCACACTACGCGCGTTCGCGTCACGCGAATCGCTCGTCAAGGGTAGGCTTGCACACATGGCCACGGCCGCAAAACAATGGGTAGGCCAGCTCGTCGACGGAAAATTCCGCCTCGGCGATTTTGTCGGCGCGAATGACCGCAGCGCCGTATTCCTCACCGATTACGAAGCTCCCGGCGTTCGCAAAGCCGCCATCAAGCTCATCGCCGCCGATTCTCCCGAATCCGCCGGCCTCCTCGGACGCTGGCGCCACGCCGCCGAGCTTTCCCATCCGCACCTGATCCGCATTCTGGCCAGCGGCCGCTGCGAATTTAATTCCACTCAAATTCTTTACGTCGTAATGGAATACGCCGACGAAAGTCTTTCCACCGTCCTCGCCCGCCGTCCGCTCGGCCCCGCCGAGGCCCGCAGCATTCTCAATCCCGTCGTCGACGCGCTTTCCTACATTCACGCCAAAGGTTTCGTGCACACCCGCATCAAGCCCAGCAACATTCTCGCGGAAGAAGATCTTCTGAAAATTTCCAGCGATGGCCTCTGCCGCATCGGCGAATCCAGCGGCGCCCTCGGCCAACCCGGCGCCTACGATCCTCCCGAAGCCGCCGGTGGCAGAATTTCTCCCGCCGGAGATGTTTGGTCCCTCGGCATGACTCTTTGCGAATCTCTCACCCAGCGTCTCGCCTCCTGGGAACGCACCAACCAGCACGAACCCGCCCTCCCTTCCGGCGTTCCCGCCGAATTTGCGGAGATCGCCCGCCACTGTCTCCGCCGCGATCCGCAGCTTCGTTGGAGCATCGCTGACATCGCCGCCCGCCTTCAACCCAACGCGTCCGCCGCGCCCAAACCAATTCTCCCCAATCCGCCGTCGAACTTCGAAGCGCGTCGCTACGTCGTCCCCGCGCTCATCGCCTTTTTCCTTTTCGCCGTTCTTTTCGTCAGCATGCGCATCTTCACGCGCCACCTGCACCAGCCGGCCGCCCCGGCTAGAGCCGCCATCGAACGCCCCGCACTCGAGCCGCCCACAATTCTGCCGCCGACAAAATCAAATCCCGCACCCACAAAATCCGTAGTCCCCCCGCCGGCCCCCGCCGCGTCAACATCCGCACCGCAACAACCAGCGAAGCCAACGCCTCAACCCGTCGTCGCGAAGCCAGCGCCAAAACCAGTTCCCATCGTGGTGCCAAGCGCGCCAACCGCATCGCCGGCGAAATCGTCGCCACCGCCAGCGCCAGTCGCGTCGTCAACTTCCTCCGGAGCAACGACCGCCGGCGCAGTCCGCGGCAAAGTCATCCAACAAGTGCTACCCAACGCCGGCGCGTCCGCCCGCGCCACCATCCGTGGCACCGTCCGCGTCTCCATAAAAGTTCACGCCGACGCCTCCGGCCAGGTCACCGAAGCCACCATCGATTCCCGCGGCCCCAGCCAATTCTTCGCCGACCGCAGCCTCCAGGCCGCCAAACTCTGGAAATTCGCGCCAGCCCAACAAAATGGCCACCCAGTCCCCACCGACTGGCTCATCCATTTCGAAATCGATCCTTCGACCATCAACGTCCACGCCACCCAAACCAATCCCTGATCGGCTTACGCAAAAAAAAAGCGCCCCGCAAAAGCGAGGCGCTTCGACTATCTCCACGAGCTATCGCGAACTTTATTTCGGAGCTGGCGCCGCCCCCGCCTTCTGCGCGGCCACCCACTCATGAATTCTCGCCGTCAGCACATCCAGCGGCAGCGCGCCCGCCTCCAAAACCTCATCATGATATTTCCGGATATCGAACGAACTCCCCAACTCATCCTTCGCGTACTGCCGCAATTTTAAAATCTGCAGCTGCCCAATCTTATAAGCCAAGGCCTGCGCCGGCGCCGCCATGTAACGGTCCGTCTCCTCTTGCACGTCCGGCTCATCGATCGCCGAATGTGCGTGGAAATAATCCACCACCTGCTGGCGCGTCCAATGCTGGTCATGCAGCCCCGTATCCACCACCAAGCGAATCGCTCGCAGCATTTCTTCCTGCAGGTGCCCGTAATAACTATAAGGGTCCTGATAGAATCCCACCTCTTTGCCCAGCTCCTCGGAATACAGCGCCCATCCTTCGATGTACGCCGTGTAATTTTCATGCTGGCGGAATTCCGGCAGACCCGGCACTTCCTGCGCGATCGAAATCTGCAGATGATGCCCCGGCACGCCCTCGTGATACGCCGTGCTCTCGAAATCCACCGTGGTCACTTTGTCAGCGTCCCGCGTGTTGACCATCACGTGCGCCGGGCGTGATCCATCCGGCGAAGCCTGCACATACTCCGTCGACGCTTCCTTCTCCCGGAATTCCTCGATCGGCAGCACTTGCAGTTTCGCTTTCGGCAGCCGGCCGAAGAGCGTCGGCAGTTTCACGTACATCTGGTCGATGTACTTCTGATACAAATCCAGAATCTCCTGCCGCGAATGAACGTGCACCTTCGGATTGGTCTGCAACGACGCGCTGAACGTTTTCAAATCCGTATAACCGAGATCGTTAATCACTTTCAGCATCTTGGCCTCAATCGCCGACACCTGATCCAATCCAATCTGGTGAATCTCCGCCGGCGTCAAATCCGTGGTGGTCATTTGTTTCACGTCGAAGGCATAACGCGCCGCCCCATCCGGCAGCGCCCACACGCCCGCTTCCGTCCGCCCCTTGGGAGCGTAATCATCGCGCACGAACGCTGTGAATTTCACGTAGGCCGGCTGCACCGCATCATGAATCGCCGCGAGTCCCGCCTCGCGCAGCCGCTTCTGATCCGCTGCCGAAATCGAAGCCGGAAATTTGTTGAACGGCTGCGCGAACGGCGAACTTTCCGGCGTCCCCGTCGCAATCGTATTGGCCTGCGTCGCCACTTCGGCCAGCAGAATTTTCGGCGGCATCAAATTGTCCGCCAGGCCTTTGCGCATCTGAATTTCGTTTTCGTTGAGCAGCCGCGGAATCTGTTTCAGCCGCGAGATGTAGTCCTCGTAATCCTTCACGCTTTCAAACGACAAAATCGAGACCAGCTGCGGCAACTCAATATGGATACCGTTGAATTGCGAAACCGGCATCTCCCAATCCTTGAATCGCGCCCCCTCCACGTCCATCTTCAAATCCCGCACCATCAAGGATTTGTTCAGCACTTCCTGCTCCGGAAATCCCGTGGTATCGATCGCCTCAAACCGCGCCAGAAATTTCTTGGTCTGCACCAGCTGGTCGTCGATCGCCGCCTGCGAGAATTCATCCAGCTGGTCGTTCCACCGCTTGTCGCCGTAAAACGACGCCGTCAAAGGGCTAATCCGCAAAGTGTATTCCCACTGCTCCGCCAGCAAATCATTCAAAGCCTTCCGCCGCGCCGCCAAATCCCCCTGTGCCGCAGCCTGCGTCGTCAGGCCGGCCGCATCCGTCGCGCCAGTCGCCTTGGCCGCGCCCGTCGTCAAAACGCCGGCGCAGAAAGCCACCAGCACCACCAAACTCAAAATCCGCGATTTCATTTGCGTCTCTCCCTCTCTTTTGCGTACGCAGCTTAGAGTCCTACCCCCACCCGAGTCAACGCGGTAGGGGCGCGGGGTATGGGAGGTGCCAGGGTTTGTATCAACTGGAAATGGGGAGGGCCGTAAAAATTGTCGATTAGAAATCATGATCGGCTTTTGTTTTGTAGGAGATGAGGGGTGATTCTAATCGCGCGAGTTTGGAGGAAAATTGTCGATTAGAAACGGGGCCAGTTGCAACTGGGGCTCCGGAGCTTGCGAGAACATGGCGGCTCGGATTTGACCGGGCTTCGGCGCGGTTTTCGACAGCTTGGGGACGCGGTTGGGTAGAAAGGTTACCAAAATAGGGTCGATAATATAAGTTAGTTATCTGGATCGTTAGGTACACTATAATTGATATATAGCACTAGGATAGCAGACTGAGAATATGATTGAAGATGAGATATGTAGTTTTGTAGGTGAAGATAGTTTAGAGTTGAATTGTTTTGAAGAGATAAAGCAGAGAGTGGACGAATAAGGTACATAGCATAGAAAAAGTTTGAGAGGAGTGGAAGAATGGAAGATGGTGAGAGTAGCGGATATGGATGACTGAAGCAATTGGCAAGAATAAGAGGTAAGGTTGATACACGGTGATGTTAGACTTGAGGCAATGGGGCATATACTATAAAATAGGGAAAGAGTGTTAATTGAGGTATTAAAGGAAGAATAATAGTTAGGGAATTAGTTGTGGAAGTAAAGCAAGATATAGCGCAGTTATGAAGGGATGTGTTGTTTGACGCTTTATTAAGTCGATTTATAATGCAGAATATAAAAATTAGAAATCATGTCGGTCCTTTGTTTTGTGTGAGATAGCGTGATTTCTAATCGCAGAACGTGCGATTAGAAATTTTATCGAATGGTTCGGTTCCTGGCGGGCGGAGGGTTCGTTTTGAGTGGCGGTGGGGGTTGAGATGTGTTTTTTGGGCGGCATGGTTTTTACCATTTTAACATCTGTTGGATGGGTACCCAAATTTGGGTGTGTGGACGTGGTTTTGGGTTGGCGGCGGGGCGTGGTCGATGGCGACCCCCAGAGAGCCGTCGCGCGTGGCGGACTGGGCACGGTTGGAATCGAAGAGAGATCCTTCGTCGCGAAAGGCGCTTCTCTGGATGACGGCCAAAAACGGAGTCGCGATAGCGCTGAGGTAATCGTCACCGTCACGACGGATTGCTGGAGGGACTGAATGCGGCAGCGTGCGGCGTGGTTGCGTCGTTATTGATTACGCCGATCCCATTGCTTGACAGTTGCGGGCTTCCGATCAACGATCTCGATCGTTCCTGCGTTTTCCTGGAGTACCGTTCCGTTGCCCAAAATTGCAAAAGTATCGGCTGGTTCCGTGGCGGAAGACGCGCGGCCAGTTCTTGCCGTGCCCGTATTTTATGACCCGGTACACCACATTAAGATTTTTCAGGGGGATTGCCTGGAAGTTCTGGCGGCTATTCCGGAAGGCTTCGTTGATTTGATTTTTGCGGACCCGCCGTATTTTCTCTCGAATGACGGAGTTACTTGCCAGGCCGGCAAGATGGTGAGCGTTAACAAGGGCGACTGGGACCGCTCGCGGGGAGCGGACGCCAATCATGAATTCAATCGCGCGTGGCTGGCGGCTTGCCAGCGGGTATTGAAGCCGAACGGCTCAATTTGGGTAAGCGGTACGAGCCACGTGATTCACTCCGTAGGCTTCGCCATGCAGCAGCTCGGTTTCAAGCTTCTGAACGATATTTCGTGGGTCAAGCCGAATCCGCCGCCGAATCTTTCGTGCCGGTATTTCACGCATGCGACCGAAACGATCATCTGGGCGGCAAAGAACAGCAAGAGCCGGCATACGTTTAATTACAAGTTGATGAAAGAAGAGAACGGTGGGAAGCAAATGAAGAGCGTGTGGCCCGTTTTGCCGCCAAGCCGTCAAGAAAAGAGGTTTGGCAAACATCCGGCGCAGAAGCCGACGGCTTTGCTCGACCGAATCATCCGAGCGAGTTCGGATGAAGGGGACGTGGTCCTGGACCCGTTCTTGGGATGTGGAACTACGACCGTCGCTGCGATTCGTGCGGTGCGGCCGACGATAGGGATTGAATTGGAGAGCCAGTTCATTTCGACGACTCTTTCACGAATTACGGACGAGTTGATTTTTGTGTCCATGACAGCCATGGCGCTGGAGATTGATCTTGATCCGAGCCATCGATTTATGGATCGATCAATGGGTAGCGGGACCCGGGCCATGGACACGTTGAAACCAGGAAGATTGGTTAGAACGGAGAGGAGCTTCTACTTCATCGGGACGTTTCGACGAGAGGTGGTCTACTCGGTCGTGGCCGAGGATATGGACGAAGCAGTAAGAAAATTCTCCGCAAGCACCCAATCGGGTCTCGAAATCCTGCTGGTGGTAAAGACAGAAACGGAGATTTATCTCGCGCAGGCAAAGTGATCTAATGCGCGGGTGCAAACTGCGCTGCCAACCCTAGGGCTCGAGCTTTACACGAGCAAGTCGCAGCGGGCCCGGATTGCGACGGAAGCTTGGGGTCTGGCGAATTTCTTTTGTCCCAATTGCGAATCCCCCAGCTTGCAGAATTCTCCCGCCAATACTCCGAGTGTCGATTACACGTGCACTAAGTGTAAGTCTTCCTTCCAATTGAAAGCGCAATCCAAGTTCCTGAGTGGGCGGATTGTTGACGCTGCGTACAGCGCGATGGTCCGCGCAATTCAGGAAGACCGAACCCCGAATTTATTTGCGTTGGAATACGATGCAGTCGGATGGAACGTCAGGAATTTAATACTAATACCTCATTTCGCATTTCCCCTCTCTGCTATCGAGAAACGGAAACCGCTAAGCCCAACGGCGCGGCGAGCGGGTTGGGTCGGTTGCAACATTCTGCTGGATGCGATTCCTGCCGATGCGAGGATTCCCATCATTTCGAATGGGCGCGCGAATTCCGCGCGGGACGTGCGGGCTCAGTTTAAAAAGATTCGACCGCTCGAAAAACTCAAGGTCAAACAGAGGGGATGGACGCTAGATGTTCTCAACGCGGCCCGTTCGCTGGGGAAAACTGAGTTCTCGCTGAGTGAGGTCTACTCGCGGGAAGGTGGGCTTTCGGCTCTGCATCCGGAAAACCGCCACGTTCGCGACAAGATACGGCAGCAGCTGCAAATTCTGCGCGATTTGAGGCTACTGGAATTTTTGGGCGGCGGCGAATACCGGCTGCGATGAACTGTTAATCGGCTTGGGAGGCGTCGAGAAACTGCCCGGCCCTCCCGCGTTGACCGCCTTTCGCGCCTCCCCTACAATGAAATTTGCGATGCTTCGCTTCGGACCTATAGGACTGCCAAAAAATAATGTTTGAAACACTTACAGATAAGCTGCAACGCGCCTTCAAGAATCTTCGCGGCCAGGGCAAGCTCAGCGAAGAGCATCTGGACGCCGGGCTCGCCGAAATTCGCGAAGCACTGCTGGAAGGCGACGTCAACGTCGGCGTGGCCGATGAATTCGTGGCGCACGTCCGCGCCAAGGCGGTTGGCTCCGAAGTTCTGCTCCAGCTTTCGCCCGACCAGCAAGTGGTCAAAATCGTTCGCGACGAACTTGGCGAGCTGCTCGGCAAGGAAGCCAAGCCGTCGTATTCCTCCAAGCCGCCATCCGTCTGGATGATTGTGGGCCTGCAAGGCTCGGGTAAAACCACATCCACCGGAAAAATGGGCAAATGGCTCGCAGAGCACGGACACCGTCCGCTGGTCGTTTCGACCGACGTGTACCGTCCCGCGGCGCGCGAACAGCTGGCGCAAGTGGCCAAAGCTACTGGCACACCGATTTGGCCGGGCACTGGGACCGACAAGCCGCTCGAAATTGTGCGCGGCGCAATTCGCGAAGCGAAAATGTCCGCGTGCGACGTGGTCCTGGTCGACACCGCCGGACGCCTGCACATCGACGACGAGTTGATGAAAGAACTCGCCGACCTGAAAAAAGAACTGAATCCCTCCGAGCTGCTGTTCGTCGCGGACGCGATGATCGGCCAGGACGCGGTGCGCTCTGCCGGAGAATTTCACAAGCGCCTCGGCATCACCGGCGTGGTGCTCACCAAGATGGACGGAGATGCCCGTGGTGGCGCGGCGCTTTCCATCCGCAAAGTTACTGGCGCGCCGGTAAAATTCGTCGGCGTTGGCGAAAAATACGATGCGCTCGAGCCGTTCCTCCCTGACCGCGTGGTCTCGCGCATTCTGGGCATGGGCGACGTGCTCGGCTTGATCGAACGCGTCGAAAAAACCGTCGACATGAAGCAGGCGCGCGAGCTGGAACGCAAGCTCCGCGAAGACGATTTCACCCTGGAAGATTTTCGCGATCAGTTGCGCCAGATCAGGAAGATGGGCTCGGTCGAACAGATTCTGGGCATGCTGCCCAAAGTCGGCCCTTTCGCCAACCTGCCCAAGAATCCCGAAATCGATGAAAAGCGGCTCGGCTCGGTGGAAGCCATCATTAATTCCATGACGGCCAAGGAACGCGAGGATCACAACCTGCTCGACGGCAAGCGCCGCAAGCGCATCGCGCTCGGCAGCGGCACGTCGGTGCAGGAAGTGAATCAAGTCATCAAGCAGTATCAGGACATGAAAAAAATGATGAAACAGTACGGCGCCATGGCTAAAACCAAGATGCGCGGCCTGGGCAAATTCGCCGGTTTAAAGGGGCCGCAAGGCTCGCAGGGTTAGAAAAGCAGGGCGAAAGAGGCTAAAGCGGCCGCAGGAAAGGCGTTGGTGAATGGGCCCCGATTCGTTATACTTAGGGGCTCTGCTAACGGCAGAATAGATTCAGGAGGATTCAAGCTTTGTTAACGATTCGTTTGGCCAGAATTGGCAAAAAGAAGCGCCCGTTTTACCGCGTGATTGTCACCGAGAAGACTCGTCCGCGAAACGGCCGTTTCGTCGAGATTGTGGGCACTTACGACCCGCTCAAGACACCCGCTCTGATCGATCTGAAGCGCGATCGCGTGGATTATTGGATCAGCAAGGGCGCGCAGCCCAGCGACACCGTCCGTAGTTTTTTGGGTAACCGTAAGCCCGTCTAACGCGTCTTAACCTCCCCAGCCCAGCAAAGAGTGTATTGTCCGCATTTTGCGTTCATGCGAAATTTCATGCTGAGCACTTTTTTCGTCGCTGAGGGGGCCCAATGAAGCAGCTGGTCGAAGAGATCGCCAAGGCTCTGGTTGATCATCCGGAACAGGTAGTCGTAAACGCCGTCGAAGGCGAGCAGGTCACGGTTTTGGAGTTGCGGGTCGCGCCCGACGATCTCGGCAAAGTCATTGGCCGCCAGGGCCGCACCGCCAAGTCGATTCGCACCCTGCTCGGCGCCGCCGGCATGAAGCTTAAGAAGCGTTTCACGCTGGAAATTCTGGAGTAGCAATCACGCAGAAAACGCACGCGGACAAGGATGAAAGCGTCACCGTAGCGCTCCTCGTCCGTCCCCATGGTGTGCGCGGCGAAATAGCCGCCACAATCCTCACCGATTTTCCTGAACGTCTCACCAAATTAGTGCGCGTCACTTTGTGGAACGGAACCGGCGCGGGCCGCAGCGTCGAAGTGCGTCGCTGCTGGCTTTCGCACAGCCACGGCGGCCAGGCCATCTTCCACTTCGCCACCAGCAACTCCGTCGACGACGCCAAGAAGTTGGTGGGTTGCGAAGTGCGCATCCCGCTGGCCGAGCGCGCCGAGTTGCCCGAAGGAAGCTACTACATCAGCGATCTGGTTGGCTGCGAAGTAGTGGAAACGAACGGCGAGAAGGTTGGCGTCGTGGCGGATGTCGAGGTCAACGGCGAGGCGGTGCAGGGCACGCCCGTGCTGACCGTGGAGGTCGATGCCGCGCGAGCCGCTGCGATCGGCGCGGAAATCATGGTGCCGTTGGCGCAGGACATTTGCCTGAACGTGGACCTCATCGCGCGGCGCATCGAAGTGAATCTTCCTGAAGGCTTGCTCGATCTGAACGCCAAACCCTAGCGTGGCCCGCTAGCCGCGCTGCGCAGTGGTACGATAATCCGCAATGCGATTCGACCTGATCACCATTTTCCCGGAGTTCTTCGCGGGTCCGCTCGACTTTGGCATCGTGCGCCGCGCGCGCGAAGCGAAGCTGATCGAGACGCATGTTCACGATTTGCGTGCTTTCACGCACGACCGTCATCGCACCGTGGACGACCGCCCATTCGGCGGCGGTGAGGGCATGGTGATGAAGCCGGAACCGCTATTCGAGGCGGTGGAATCGCTGATCTCGCCTGTTGGAGCTATCGCGACGGGGGAGCCTGCACAGCGCGACCCGCGCACCGCGATTGTGCTGCTATCCGCTGCGGGAACGATGTTCCGGCAGGATACGGCGCGGCGATTCGCGCAGCTGGATCGGATTGTCTTTATCTGCGGACGATACGAAGGCGTCGACGAGCGGGTGGCCGAGCATCTGGCGACCGACGAGATCTCGATTGGCGACTTTGTGCTCTCCGGCGGAGAGCTTGCGGCGGCGATGATTCTCGATGCGGTGACTCGGCTGATTCCCGGCGCGCTGGGTAACGAGGATTCAATCGTGAACGAGTCCTTCAGCGAGCCCGCTGCAAGCAGCGATTCGAGCAAGACCAAATCATCGGCGCGGGTGGCGCACGCGGATTCGGCAACGCAACATCAGACGATTCCCGGGCCCACGGTCAGTCGGGGGATTCTCGATTATCCGCATTACACGCGGCCGCCTTCGTTTCGAGGCTGGGAAGTTCCCGAGGTTCTGCTCGGCGGAAACCACGAAGAGATTCGTAAGTGGCGCGAGCGGCAGGCACTCGAAAAGACACAGCGCAACCGTCCTGATCTGCTGAAGGCTTGAGCCGCGAGGCTGGCCAAAACATAGGCTCCGTTCACCGCGGCACACTACAAATCGTGTGGAAATACGGCCGCTAATCAGGCTATAATTGGGGATTGTGCGTTGCTAGCTGGCCCCACCTGAGCGGGTCTGCAGGGAAATAAAGTCATGAATCCGATCGTGCATAAAGCGCAGCAGTCGCAGCTCCGTAAAGACCATCCGAACTTCCGTCCGGGCGACACGGTGAAGATCAACGTGCGGCTGAAGGAAGGCGAGGGCGACAAAGAGCGCATTCAACCTTTTGAGGGCGTGGTGATGAGCCGCCGCGGAGAGCTGCTGGGCGAATCGTTCACGGTCCGCCGGGTAAGCTTTGGAATCGGCGTTGAGCGCATCTTCCCGGTGCATTCGCCGATGATCAGCTCGATCGTCATCGTGCAGGCCGGCCGTGTGCGCCGCGCCAAGCTGAATTACCTGCGCAAGCTAACCGGCAAGGCGTCGCGTGTGAAGCGCGCCGAACGGCCGGAACTCGCGGCCGAACGCAAAGCCGCAGCAGCCGCCAAAGCAGCTCAATAAGTCCGCGAGATTCTTCGCAGACAGTTCGCCGTAAAAAATCCAAGCCCGCTTCGAGCGATCGAGGCGGGCTTTTTTATTTCCAGCGACTGTGGCGAGGAGCGCGTGACCGCAAAGAAATCCTCAGGGTGCGAAAAGATGACACACCAACTCAATAATTGCATTCCTCGGCGTGTGCTAAAATTTCGAACCGATGGGGAGACTTTGCTCGGCTCGGTATGAACGGGAAGCGCGGCAATGCGGCTGGTTGCGCATTGCGGGATTGGATGAAGCAGGGCGCGGATCACTCTTCGGCCCGGTAGTCGCTGCCGCCGTAGTTTTGAATCCCCGCCGCCGCATCGTCGGCCTCGACGATTCCAAGAAACTCACCGCCGACCGCCGAGAAGAACTCGCCGCCCGAATCTGCGAACACGCCCTGGGCTGGGCTACCGCCGAAGTGGATTCGACGCGCATAGATGCCTGGAATATTTATCAGGCCAGCCGGCAAGCAATGCTGGCGGCTGTTTCACAGCTCAATCCCCCGCCGGATTATTTGCTGCTGGATGCGATCGAGATCGATCTGCCCATCGAACAGAAAGCACTTATACATGGCGACGCGCGTTCGGTTTCTATCGCGGCCGCTTCGATCCTGGCGAAAACAGAGCGCGACCGCCGGATGCACGAATTCGATCGCGAATATCCGCAGTATGGCCTGGCGCAACACAAAGGCTACGGAACGCCCGACCATCTGGAAGCTCTGCGAGTTCACGGGCCGACGCCGCTGCACCGATTTTCGTACGCACCGGTACGCATGTCCGCGTGCTGGGCAACCGGGGCGACGCAAAATCTGCTTCCGCTCGCTTCACCAGAAGAAAGCATCCGCGGGTAAGCCTCGAAATTCCTCTCGCTAGTTTCAATTCCAGGTGGGCAGTAAGAATGGCAGGCCCAAGGCCTGCTTGCCGGCGGAAATTCGAGTAAGGGGCGCCAGCCAGCAGGAGTTTTGGACGGGTTGGATAGATGCCCCGGCTCCTTTTGTATGTGGAACCGTCGTCCCCGCAATCGCAACTTCCAACCCGCACTTGGAGTTTCGCTGAATGAATGTGCGCAACCAATGGGGCATCGGGTTCAAAGATTCCGGTACCGGGGTTTTAGTACCTGGTACCACGGAAGGTTAAGAAAGACGGGGATTTACGGACCTCGAGCTCCGCAACACGCCTAGCCAGACTACTTGGCAGCTATTTCGCGGCGCTTTCGGCTGAGGGGATGTGCAGGGTAATTTCCGTGGTTTTTTTGGGACGGATCAGGGTGCGTTTGGCCCAGTCCGAAAAAACGCCGTTCGAGTAAGCGCGCAAATCGTATTGCCCGGCGTCCCAGCGCGTGAATTCAAAATGACCGGTAGCGTCGGTATGGGTGGCGTGCGGACGCAAGCCGTCTGAGCTCTGGATTGTGACGCTGGCGTTGGCAATACCTTTACCTTGATCGTCCACAACCGTGCCTTTCACGATGCCCAGGCCGCCAGCAAACTGGGCGTAGGCGGGACCGCTGAGGCCCACCGCGATGCAAGTGAACAGCGCCAATACCGCTAGAACGGAAATTCGTTTCATTCGGGCCCTCACGATGCTTCCGCTATCGGGTTCTGTAGCAATGTTACGCGGGGCTGGGCTACGACGGCTGGAGCAGCAGCCTGAATGTTCTCGAAATGCAACTCCTGTTCGAAGGTCCAGCGAAGGATTTGGCACAACGGACAGCGGCCGGCCGCGTGTCAGCGAAGAGCGTGAATCAGTATTTGTAGTGCTTGCTGGCCGCGGCGTGTTCGGGTTGCTCCATTCGGCCGGTATCGGGATTGGCGCGGCGCTCGATGGCGAGGTAATACATCAACAATTGCAGCGGAACGAGATGGACGAAAGCGGAAAGCCAGCCGTGACATTCGGGGACGACGAAGACTTCCTGGGCGGCGATGTCGTGATTGGCGGAGGGAACCACGATCGCGGCGCGCAGCATTTTCAGATCGCCGGCCGCGCGGAGAATCTGACGGGCGCGGTCGTCGGTGGCGTCACCGACGAGCAAGCCGACCAGCGAGCCGCGGGAATCCGTTTCGGAAAAGGGTCCGTGGAGAATTTCTTCAGTCTCAAATCCCTCGGCGGCGATGTAGCAAGCTTCTTTGATTTTCAGGGCCGCTTCGCTGGCCGTGCCCCAGGCCGCGCCCGAACCGAAAATCTCAATGCGGGGAAGCTGGGCGATGAGCGCAGCCCAACCGCGAGCCTGTGGAGCCAAGGCCAAAGCTTCGCGCATCAGATCCGGAACACGGGCCAACTCCGCGAGTCGAGCAGACGAGGGGGATTTGCTTTTCTGTTCGGCGATGCGAATGGTGAGGAGGGCCAGCGCGGCGAGAGCCGTGGTGTAACTTTTGGTATAGGCGAAGGGAATTTCCTGTTCACAGGTTTCGATATGAAAATCGGCGCCGCGAATGCCATCGCCGCTCATTTTTCCAGTGATGGCGACGGTCAACGCGCCGGCGGCGCGGGCCATGCGTAGTACTCCGACCGAAGCGGTAGTGGTGCCGGTGTGGGTGATGACGACGACGGCATCGTTGGGACCGAAGGCAAAAGGATGATGAATGAGTTCGAAGGATTGTTCGACGTGAGCGAGGATATGGCCGTGACTGAAATAACGGAGCCAGCTTTCGGCCACGCGCGCGGCGTGGAGTGAAGTCCCAATCCCCACGAAAGTGATGCGCTCTTTGTGGGCGATGGCGTGGGCGGCACGCTCGATGATTTCGCGCTGGACTAAAAGGTGTTCGATCAGATCCGGCTGAACGATGATTGCTTCATAGGCGTGGTAAGGATGCTCGGTGCGTATCTCGGCCATTCGATTTCTCCGCGCTCGCGCTATATATTAAGAGCGCGATTTTCACCGCCGCTGATT
The DNA here is from genome assembly GCA_963711325.1 of uncultured Acidobacteriota bacterium. Lineage (GTDB taxonomy): Bacteria > Acidobacteriota > Terriglobia > Acidiferrales > UBA7541 > Palsa-295. The sequence goes on from CAVQDR010000005.1 coordinate 206,844, forward strand.
CTAGCGGAATAGGAGCCGGAATGCCTCGTTACCTGTCTCAACATACGCTGGCCTGCCTGACACGGCAGGGCGCCGAGGAACTATGCAAGAAAATCCTGGGCGCGAAGACGGTGACGGGCCGACGCGTGCTGGTGAATATGCAGGAAGGAAAAATGGTGGCGGAGTTCGAGGCTGCGAGCCGCGAAGAAATGGAAAAATGGCTGGCGGCGGAAAAGTTCCATTTCGACTGGCTGCTGCGGCTGGAATACGAAACGGCTGCAGATGGGACTCTGAACGCGATCTCTTGAACCGCCGGTTTGCGCTCATTAAATATTTGAGCTTCCTCAGGCACTGATCAGGATTCGAAACCGCGCACGGCTTCGCCACTAAAATTATTTTCTCTGGAGAGTGGGCTGGGGTTGAGCGGGTGTGTGCGAGGTTTAAGGCATAATGGAAAAAGAAGCCCAGTCATGGTGACGAAGACTTCAAAAAGCAAGCAGGAAGGCGACCTGATCGCGAAAATCTGCCGCGGCCAGACGGAATTATTTTCTCTGCTGGTCGAGCCCTACCAGCGAACCGTTTTTTCCGTGGCGTATTCGGTTCTCAATAATCCTGCAGACGCCGAAGAAGTGGCGCAGGAAGCTCTGTTAAAGGCGCTGAAGGGCCTGGCAAAATTCCGCGGCGAAGCGAAATTCAGCACTTGGCTGATCCAGATTACCTTGAATGAGGCGCGCGGGCGGGTTCGGCGCAGCCGAGCGCACCTGTACCAGTCGCTTAACGAAACCACGAAGGCCGAGGAATCCGATTTCCTGCCACGTGACCTAGCGGACTGGCGGGAAATTCCCAGTGAAGTGTTGGCTCTGAAGGAACTGAGGCAGAAAATCGAGCAGACCTTGCAGTCGTTGCGGCCGATCTACCGGGAAGTTCTGGTGCTGCGGGACATCGAGCATCTCAGCGTGGCCGAAACGGCCGAAGTTCTGAACATCACGAGGGACCTGGTAAAGACGAGACTGCTGCGCGCGCGGCTGCAGATGCGGGAGGCACTGGCTCCCGGATATGACGGCAGTTGGACCTGCGGATCGAAGCTGTACAAGAAGGTGCGGCCGTGGTGAGCGGGAAGAAGAAGCAGGGAAATCGGAAAACCATCGCAGTGCTGGAAATCACTTGCCGCGAGGTGTGGCTGGCGGTCTCAGGTTACATCGATGGCGACGTGGAGCCGGACTTGAAGGAGCGCCTGGAGCTGCACTTCCAGAAATGCAAACACTGCCAGGCGGTTCTGAACGGCATGACGAATACAGTGGAACTGCTGACGGACGGAGACTGGTATCCGCTGCCGGATAGATTCAGCGAGCGGCTGTACCAGACGCTGGCGAAGAAATATACGAAGCCGAAGAAGACTTGATCGGAGCGCGGCTTGTTCGGAGTTTACTTGGTTTCTTCGCCGAATGGATCCGGGATGATTTCCCGGAGGTCGTCGGCGTTGTCGATGAACAAAACGATCTGCCAGCCATGCAGCGAATGGCGATTCCATATTTCAACATAGCGGGTTCGACGGACGTTTTCGGGCCCGCCATTTTTGGGCCTTAGAGTGAGGGAGTGCCAACCGTTTGCGATGGCGGTATCGCCCGCGAGTTGAATGTTGTTGACGATGGGAGCGAAGGCGACCTGGAATTCGCGAAAGAGCTGTTCGAGCCTGCGTCTCAACGCAATTTTGGAATCGGTGCGGTAAAAGCTGGGTTGGCCGGCGCTGAAGTCGGTGAAAGCGTCGGCGTAGACGGAGAGAATTCTGTTGACGTCGGCGGTATTGTAGCCTTCGCGCAAATCGGTTTTGGCCGCGTTGATGGCGTAGCGGTGGTCTGTTGGTAGTTTCTTCTTCTTTTTTGCCGTGGTAACCACGGTAGCTCCGATGGAAATGTTTTTCCCCACTTGGTTTGCCAGTTCAGATGATGTCACCGTCGCGGATGGGTATCAACCTTCGCAACAAGAGACGGCGAGAGGCCAGGGGCCGGCAAAAAATATTGAGAAGCTTTTGTCACTTCACGCATCGAACAGACTCTTACGCTTCCGAGGAGAATCGACCGTGGACGATAAACTGCGAGAAATGCCGAAAAACGAGGATGGTCATCGTGAAGATGACGCGTCAAGGCAGTTTAGGGCGCCACTTATTTCGCGTCGGGGTGCGCTGGCTGGGGCGGCGGGTGCCGCGTTGGCGTTGGTCGCGCCGCGAAGCCTAGCGGCGGCTGAAACGGATCGACTGTCGCCGGTGTCGCCTCCCTTGCCGATTCGTGAGCCGAATCTTTACGTCTTTCAGGCATCGCGTCCGGGAAATGTAGTAATTGCGGTCACGTTTATTCGGGAGGACGGCGCAGCTACGGGGAGTGCGGGTGCAAGATTCAAGGTGCGGATTCAGTCGAATGAGCGGAGTTGGTCTGTAGCCGAAAACGGATTTGGAGAAAATGGGGCGAGGCGGGCAGGAAGCCGCGGGTTATTCAGCTTCGCCGGCCGAGTGCGCGGCGAAGATGCGGACGCAATCTCAGACCGAATGGCGGTGGTGCTTGAGGTTCCGCGGGATTCGGTCGGCGGGCGCGAGGATTGGAAGGTGTGGGCGGAAATTCTGCCCGCGAGTGGAGCGCGCATACGCGTCGGCAATCCTTTTGTGACGGAATTGCTGGGAAGCAACCCAATCCTGTGGGAACGGCACCATGCGGTTTCGCCGGGCGAGGATACGGCCCTGTTTGCGGACACTATCGCGAAGCGCGCGGAAGCGCTGGCGCGATTCGACGGAAGCGTGGCGGATCCGCGGACGCACGGTTTGCGGGTGGCCGAACGAGTGCTACCGAATGTGCTGCGCTATTCACCGGCGCGGCCGGCGGGATTTACCTTTGCGAGCCAGAATGGCCGGCATCCCGGGGACGAAACCGGTGCAGTGGTGCGGACGATTTTGTCTGGTGCGGTGACCCGCAGCGAAGCACGGTTTTCGATTCCGTGGGGTGAAGAGTTTCCGTATTTCCAGACAGTAGCGGCGATTTGATGTGCCGATTTTGAAGCGATAAAAACGACTAAGAGAGGTTGTCCATGTCCCACCATTTCGATACGCCGACCGCGCGGGAAGATCCGCGGATCAACGTGTGCGATTTTTATTTGTTTCGAGGACGCCCGGGAACCACGGTGATGGCCATGACGGTAAACCCCAATGCGGGCGTGACCGCGCCGGATACGTTTCGCGATGAAGGGCTGTATGCGTTTCGTTTCGATTTGAACGGCGACTACGTGGAAGAGGTGACGTTCAAGGTGCAGTTCGGCGTTCCGAGGCACGCGGACGGAGATGAGCATAAACACGTGCAGACGTTCGAGGTCCGGCGGGCGACCGGCGCGGCGGCGGTGAAGGGCGCGGAAGGAGAACTAATTATTTCGGGCAGCACCGGGCAAGTAGTGAAGTCGGAAAAGGGCTACCTGGCTTACGCCGGCCTGGCGCCGGATCTTTTCGCGGGAGATGCGAAGGCGGCGAACGCCTTCAAGAAAGGACTGTGGGAAGAGAATCGGTTGGATGCGGAAGCGTTTCAGAACCGGCAGAATTTTTTTGGCGATAAAAACGTGACGGCGATCGTGATCGAAATTCCCAGCGAGTTGATTGGGAAAGGCCGTGTCAACAGCTGGGCGACCGCATCGCTTTACGGGCACGCCCCGGAAGTGCAGGTTTCGCGCTGGGGTGTGCCGCTGCTGACGCACGTTTTTCTTTCGGATCCGACGCTGAAGGAGGACGGGGTGGAAGCTTACAACCGCGCGGCTCCTTCGGAGGATGTGGCGCGATTTTCAAGGGCGATGGCAGTTTGCATCGAGAAGCTAACCGGATACGCGAACTCCTCACAGAATCCGGCGGAATACGCGAAGCAGGTGCTGGAGAGAATTTGTCCGTCGGTGTTGCCGTACGAATTGGATACGCCGGCGGCGTTTGATTTTGCGGCATTCAATGGACGCGCGCTACAGGACGATGTGATGGATGTAATTTTGACACTGGCGACGAATACGGCGCTGGGCGATGGAGTGGCGCCGGACAAAAAATTGATGCGGGCTGATTTTCCTTATTTTGGCGAGCCGCACGCGATGGTGCCGAAGGCGGGGTCAGCAGCGAGTGGGGCGAAGGGCTGAGAAAAGGGCCAGCGGAATGCAAGACACTGCGAAGGGAAGTTGCGATTGCCATGCTTGGGGTTCGGGTGTAGCCTGAAAGCGATGAAACCTTGCGTCCAGATGTGTACCGCGTGTTGTTGTCCGTGTTGTACACACGTGTGTTCTGGCGCGGGAGGCTAAGCGGTCAGCAGCAAATATCTAGCCAAAGTTTCCCGACCCACCGCCAGAAATTCCGAAGGCAGGTGGGTTTTTTATTTTCGGCCGCGAATTTTGCGGGGCATCGAACGCAGTACCGACTTTCGAGCGTCTAAAAGCAAACAGGAGAAAGCACACACATGACCGAGTACAAGCATCCCGAAGTTCTGGTTTCGACGGAATGGGCGGCGGCACATCTGAACGACCCGAAAGTGCGGCTGGTGGAAGTGGACGTGGATACGACCGCGTACGATCAGGGACACATCGCGGGCGCGGTTGGGTGGAACTGGCAATCGCAGCTGCAGGATCACGTGCGGCGCGACTTGATCGATCAGGCGACGCTCGAGAAGCTGCTGGGGCAATCGGGAATTTCGAATGACACTACGATTTTGCTCTACGGCGACAACAATAACTGGTTTGCGGCGTACGCGCTGTGGCAACTGAAATATTACGGGCACAAGGATGTGCGGCTGATCAATGGCGGCCGAAAGAAGTGGGTGGAAGAAAAGCGTCCGCTGACGACCGACGCGGTGAAGGTGGCTGCGACCACGTATCACGCGACGGCACCGGACGAATCGTTGCGCGCGCGCAAAGACGAGATTTTCGCGTTTGTGGAAAAGAAGAAGGCGGCGCAGCTGGTGGATGTGCGCTCGCCCGATGAATTTACGGGGAAGATTATCGCGCCTCCGGGAATGACGGAGACGGCGCAGCGCGCGGGGCATATTCCGGGAGCAGCGAGCATTCCGTGGGCGCAGGCGGCAAATGAAGATGGGACGTTCAAGTCGGCGGACGCGCTGAAGGCGCTCTACGATGGGAAAGGGATCGACGGGAAAGATCCGATCATCGCCTACTGCCGGATCGGCGAGCGGAGTTCGCATTCCTGGTTCGTGCTGAAGTATTTGCTGGGCTACGAGAATGTGAAGAACTACGACGGATCGTGGACGGAGTGGGGAAATCTGGTGGGAGCGCCGATCGAGAAGGAAGGGACGGCGGCAGCCGCCCGCAACTAAAAACTGGAAAAGAGAAAATGGAAATTGGGGGAGCGATGCTGCTCCCCTCTTTTTTTGGTCTCAGCGTTTTAGAAAATCATTTATTGCGGGATTTCGTTGTCGGGGATGCCGTTGTGGCGGGCTTGGTCCTGAACGGCGCTGATACGGTCTTCGATGTCGGTGCGCTGTTTTTGTAGCTTGAGCAATTCGTCGTGCCAGTCGTCGATGTGATTTCCGCCGTAGGTGCGGGTTTCCTGGACAGTCTTGCCGCTGAGGACGGCGTTGAGCTGGGCAATTTTGTCGTCGATGGGAGGTAGTTTGGCGCGCAGGGCGTTGATTTGATCCTGGTAGCGTTTCGCGTCTTTGGATTTGGCCGCTGTTGCGGGTTTTCCGTTGCCGTTGGTGGTCTTGGCGTTGGGCGCGGTGAAAGTGGAGATGGTTGAGTTTCGATGGATGTCGCCCATGTCGTCGTTGGTCCAGACACGTTTGGTTGGGGCCGGCGCGGTGGAAGAGGGGTCCGGAGCAGACTGGGTCGTGGTTGCAGGCGCCGGAGGCGTCGCGCTTTGTTCTTGCGCTTGGGCAGCGGGAAGCAGCGCGAGCAAAGCTGCGGCGAAGGTGAACGAGCGAAGAGTCTTGAACTTCATGGGACCTCCGTAGGCGAAGCACGAACCGATGGAAAAAGCCGAGACGCGCTGGGCGCGATGAGACGGAAAGAATGAATCCTTAGGCCATTAAACCCGGGAAACGCGAAAAAGTTACTGCGCGCCGTAGGCCATTTTGCCGGTGGTTAGTTCATTTTGAGCTATGGCCAGGGCCTCTTTGGGCGGCCCGTCCCGGTGATACTGGCTAGCTTCAATGTACTGGTGTTCTTCGAAGGTGAACAAAAATTTACGGGCAGTGAAGTCGTATTGGTAACGCGAAGGAAACCAGACGCCGGGAGAGACTTCGATCTGGTCGATGGAGAAAACGCCGCCGCGATAGAGCTTGCCGAGGATCCCACCGCCGAAGGAAACGTCTTTCAGCAGATGAGCTTCGGCGCGAACCATCTGGTTGGCATCGCGGTCCACCCAAATTTTCGCGACGACGTGCGAGATAGCTTCCTGCAAAATCGTGTGCGGGTGAAAATTGGGGTTGGGCTGGAGATCGAGAACGTCGCAGCGGCGGCCATCGCGATTTTCGATGCCGACCCAACTCAGCGTGAACGCTTGCGGAGAAGAATCGACCAGCTCGGCACGTTCCTGCTGACGCTTCTGCCATTTGGCAACGGCGGCTTTGGTGCGAGGGTCGTCGGTGCGCAACATTAGAGCGAGCAGATCGGCCCAGGCCTGGAGCTGTTTACGATAGTCGGCGGGATCGGCGGGCTTGCTGTCGACTTTTAGCACCAGCTTCATGGTTCCGCTTCCGGTGGGCACGACGCGGAAGGTGCGATCTTCGATGACCCGGGGATTGTCGCCGCCGGTGCGCGAGACTTGGTGTTCGATGCGCTCGTATTGTTCGAGAGCGGCATCGTTGCGATGCTGGTTGGCGATGAGTCTTTGGGCGCTAGCGTTCAGTTCGGCGGCGGTGGGCGGAGTAGAAGAATCTTTGGCCTGAGAGCTGTGCGAATTTTGGCGGGGCGCGGCGCCGCGAGAATCGGCAGACGTGGGGGAGCTGGCCACGTTCAGGAATAAAACGGCGACAAGTATGGCGGTTATGAGCTTCCCATTCACGGAGAACAATCCTGCTTGCGCCAATGCGGTTGAGAAAAATGCGGCGCTCTTCATTCTAACCGTAAACGAGCGAAAGCAAGCTGCCCGGCGGGACACGCTCGGAGAGGACCGCTGGCGTTGGGCGGTGGGCGAAGGCTGGACAGGCGGCGACCGCATATATTTTTGAGAATGTGAACTTTTCTGGGATGCCAGCCGTCTTATAATGTACAGCCGTGAAGAAACCCCTTATTGAGGCCGCGCACGTTCGGAACACGCTGGCATCGGTGCGCGAGACTTTGTGGATTTCCTTGGACACCTTGCGAGCGCATAAGTTACGTACTTTCTTGACTTTACTGGGAGTGATTCTGGCGGTAACTACACTTGTAGCAGTCATCTCGGTGCTGAATGGGCTTAACCTTTACGTATCGGATAAAGTGGCGAACCTGGGCGCGAACGCATTTGTGGTGGATCGCATCGGGATCGTGACCAATTTTCAGGAGTGGAACAAGGCGCGGAAGCGTCCGCCGTTAAGCATGGACGATTTGGAGGCTCTGCGCCAAGGGATGAAGTTGGCAACCACGGTGGCCGGTGAACAAGACACGACCGCGGACGTTCGTTATGGAAGCATTTTGAGTGAAGACGTGACCATCATGGGCGCGACTCCTACGTTTGCGCCGATCCGGGACATTGACGTTTCGAGCGGACGTCTTTTGAGTGATATCGACGAGGAGCATCGCGCGGGAGTCTGCGTGATTGGCGCGGACGTCGCGAATAAACTTTTCCCGGGGCTCGATCCGATTGGCCATGAAATTCGCGCGGGGCAAGGCCAGTACCTGGTGGTGGGCGTGGCCACGCCGAAGGGCACGGTGCTGGGCGAGCCTCAGGATAATTTCGTGATGATCCCACTGGGAACGTATCGCAAAGAATGGCTGGCACCGCAGGATTCGGTGACGATGTTCGTGCAGGCGCAGGGGCCGGAATGGATGGACCCGGCGCAGGATGAGGCGCGGGTGATTTTGCGTTCGCGGCGGCATGTGGCGTACGAGACGGACGATAATTTTGCGATCATCGCGCCGAATTCTATTATGGGTTTGTGGAACCGGATAACCGGGAATGCGTTCGGGATTGCGATCTGGATTACGTCGATTTTTCTGGTGGTGGGCGGCGTGGTGATTATGAACATCATGCTGGCGAGCGTGACGGAGCGGACGCGGGAGATTGGATTGCGGAAATCGCTGGGTGCGCGGCGAAGCCATATTATTTTGCAATTCCTAATGGAATCGTCTTTGCTGGCGGCGACGGGCGGACTGTTGGGCGTTTTGTTCGCGATTATCATCGCGCAGCTGGTGCGGGTGCTTAGCCCGATTCCGATTTCGACTCCGATTTTTGCGATATTGATTGCGCTGCTGCTCTCGACGGTGGTTGGGCTGTTCTTTGGAATTTATCCGGCGATGCGCGCGGCGAAGCTGGATCCGATTGAAGCACTGCGGGCGGAAACCTAGGAACGGCATTATGCAAAGCGACTTTCGCGAAAATTTAAAACTCGCGCTGGATACGGTCCGGGCCCACAAGCTGCGGAGCTTTCTGGCGATTCTGGGCGTGATGATCGGCGTGGCCCTGATCATTCTGGTGGTGGGGCTGGTGCAGGGATTCCGGGAGACGATCCAGGACGAACTGACTTCGGAAGGAATCGATACGGCGTTCGTTTCGCGATTTGATCAGGGACCGAAGAGCGGGCGGCGGCCTAAAGACGAAAAGCTGCGCAAGCAATTGACGCTGGAAGACGCGGAAGCGATTCACGAGCTGTGCCCGGCGGTGAAGGAAATCGCAGTTTCGGCTTTTCAGTGGCAACTGGCGCACGTGGCGCGCTATCAGGGCAACATCATCGAAGGCACGGATTTTCGCGGGACGTTTCCGGCGTATTTGACGGTGTATTCGAACGCGACGATGAAAGCGGGGCGATTTTTTACCGAGGCGGAAAACGAGCATCGCGAAAATGTGGTGGTGATTGGCGAGAACGTGGCCAAGGCTTTTTTTCCATCGGTTGATGATGCACTGGGAAAAGAAATTCTAGTCGATGGGTCGACCTACCAGGTGGTGGGGGTTTTCGAGAAGCCGGAGGGCGGATTCGGGACCAACGACGAAGACCGGCGGACGGTAATTCCGTATTTCACTTTCATGAAGCTGTATCCGGGAAGTTTTGAGATTGCTTACCGCTTTTTGGCTTATCCCGGAAAGCTAGATGCGGCAGTGGATCAGATCAAAGAAGTGCTGCGACGGCGGCGGAACGTGCCGTACGACAAGCCGGACAATTTCGCGATTCAGACGCAGGTGGAAGTGGTGAAGCAGTTCAACGACATCATTGGCGGAGTGGTGCTGGCGGTGGTGGTGCTGAGTTCGATCGGGTTGCTGATTGGCGGCATGGGCGTGATGAATATCATGCTGGTGTCAGTGACCGAGCGCACGCGGGAAATCGGAGTGCGCAAAGCGATCGGCGCGCGCGGCAAAGACATTACCTGGCAATTTTTATTTGAGGCGATGACGCTGACGGGTTCGGGCGGGCTGATCGGCATCGTGGTAGGCAGCGCGATTGTGATGCTGATTCCGTTGGTGAGTTCGCTGAAGGCAGTGGTGCCGGCGTGGGCGGTGATCATCGGCTTTACGGTTTCGGTGGGAATTGGATTGGTTTTCGGGGTATGGCCCGCGACGAAAGCGGCGCGTTTGAATCCGATTGAAGCGTTGCGACACGAATAGCTTCGAGTTCTTCCTTCCGCTGTAAACACCACTTCCAATTTGAATCTGCGCTGCGCGAACCGTTACGGTTTGGCGGGCGGCTTCCTATCGAGATCGAGGATGACCGGACTTTGCGGATCGAGTTGGGGCAGGCCGGCCGGTCCCATGATGTAGGGATAACCTTCCGGATCTTTTGGATCGCCGTGCACGTAACCGCTTTCCTGCAAATCGTGGATGGTGGCGGGAAAGTGGCCGAATTTTGCGGCGTAGGCCTCGGAAACTTCGTTGAGGCTCTTGAGGTCGAGATTGGCCTGAATCGCCTGTAGATGTTGCAAGGCGCGGTGACGGATCAGTTCGTCCTGGGTGGTGTTGTAGAGTTCAGTCCAAATCAGCCGCGAGGTTTCAAGGTCGTTGCCTTTCTGGGCGACATTGGCGGCGAGAACCTTCATGAAAATCTGCGCTTTCGGATTTTTGCTACCCTCGAGATAGGCTTCCGCGGCTTTCGGATAATCCTTCAGGCGAATGGAATAGAGAAAACCGAGGTCCTGATAAAGGCGCCACTCATCGGGATTCGCCGCAATTCCTTTTTTTACCAGATTGACGGCAAAATCGGCGCGTCCGGCGCCGGCGGGATCGGGTTCGGAGAGGAAAATTGTGCCGAAGCGGTAGGCGATGATGAGCTTGGGATCGAGAGTAGTGGTGATGTCGAGGAGCGGGGCCAGCAGTGGGAAAGTTTCGCCGGGTTTACCGACGCGGTAGCCGAAATACTGAACGGCGCGGGTCCAATAGATGTCGGCTAACAGCGAATCGTAGCCGAGGCTCATGTTCTTAAGCATTCTGCCGGACTGAATGACCAGCTCTGGTTGTTGATTTTCGATGAGGGCGGCAGCAGCGTCGATATCGCGCTGCAGAAAGGCGAGTGAGACGAAGAGGATGGGAATGGCGACGAGAGCGAGCCCCAGGACTCGGGTGTGATTCGCGTTGCTCATTTCAGATCGCGTCCGGAAAAGACGGCCGATGCGGCGAGCAGCAGCAGCGCGGAGTAGAGCAGGGCGTAGAGCGTGTTCTGCCAAATCAGGGCGTGAGGAATGGATTCCCTGTGGGCGGCGGCGGCGATGATATTGAAATTATGAAAATTCGGGAGGACGTAATAAAAGCATTTGGCCGCAGTCTTGAGCGCGGGATTGGTGGTGAAGAGGCCAATATCGCGAATGTCCGGGGCGAAAACGCCGGCGACATAAATTCCCAGGGTGTAGAGAGTGGAGAGCATGGGGCTGGAGAAGCAGGAGAAAAAGAGGGCCAGGGCGGTGATCAGGGCCAGTTCGAGAAGGACAAAGTAGATGGCGATTAGGATGGTGAGGTCGCTGCGTTCGAACTTGTGAGCGACGTAGAGCAGGGCCACGGCGAGACCGACGGTCATCAAGATTGTGTTCACGACGAGCGTCAGCAACAGACCGCCGAATTTTCCCACCAGAAATTCCCAACGGCGCACGGGTTTGGCGAGCAGGCTGTAGAGAGTGCGCTTTTCGATTTCTTTGTAGACCAAGCCGACGCCGATGAAGATGGCCATGATGATGCCGAAGAGCGAAATGGCGGTGAGGCCGAGGTTGACGATGACGTCGCGTTCGATGCCGATGGAAATGCCGCCGACGAGAACCGCAGCGGCGATCATGAGCAGGGCAAAGAAAATCAGGTTGTAGAGGACGCGGTCGCGGACGGCTTCGCGAAAAGTGTTTACCGCGACGATGCCGGGAATGGAACTCACGAGGCGACTCCGGTGGAGACGGGCTCGGGAGCTGGCGCCGAGGATTTCTGGCGCGCGACGAGCTTCATGAAATAGTCTTCGAGCGAAGGGCGCAGAGGCGCGACGGAAAGAATGCGGGCCTGGGAGTTTTTCAGTTTCTCGAGGGCGGAATATAAATCCGCCTCAGGCACTTCGATGCGGTAGCGCTCGCCGGTATGAGTAGCCTTCGCGGCGAATTCTGGGGGCAGAGCCGTCCCGGGCTGAACTTCGAAAAGAATCTCCATGCCGTGAACGTCGAGGGAAACGATGTCGCGGGGCGCGCCGACTCCCTGGAGCTTGCCGCCGACCAGGACGGAGACGCGGTCGCAGAGCATTTCGGCGTCGGAAAGAATGTGAGTGGAGAAGAAAATCGTTTTGCCCTGATTTTTCAGTTCGAGGATGATGTCGCGAACTTCGCGACGGCCGATGGGATCGAGGCCGGACATGGGCTCATCGAGAAAAACGACCTGCGGGTCGTGGAGAATGGCCTGGGCGATGCCGACGCGCTGCAGCATGCCTTTGGAAAATTTGCGCAGCTGAACATCGGCAGAGGCGGAGAGGCCGACTCGGTCGAGAAATTTTTTAATGCGCGCTTCGCGTTCGGAGCGATTGAAGCCGAAGACTCGGGCGAAATAATCGAGCAGCTCGCGGGCGGTAAGGTAATCGTAGAAGTAGGGCTGCTCGGGCATGTAGCCGATCTCGCGGTGCATGCCAATGTCGGAGATCGAGCGGCCTTGAATGCGGGCCTCGCCACTCGTGGGAAAGATCAGGCCCATCAGAAGTTTCAGCGTGGTGGTTTTGCCCGCGCCATTGGGACCGAGGAAGCCAAAAGCTTCGCCTTGGTTCACTTGCAAAGACAAATGATCCAGCGAACGGCGCATTTTCTTGCGCCAAAATCCAACGGCGTAGTCCTTGGTCAGGCCTTCGATTTCAATCGCGGGCGCACTCATGTCCGTACATTATGAATTTTTCCAAGAAGTAGTAGTTCATGTCAATCCGGAGGTGTTGCTAGCTTCGTAACATTTTCGGTGGTGCCCTGAGAGGTTATTTCTCCTGCGGGGCGGCCTGGAAGCGCATCAGGAAGTCGCCATTTTCGTCTTGAAGCTCCAGTTCGTTCCCCTGGACTTTCCAGGTGTGGGATTTATCGAGGGCATGCAGAAAAGTGCCCTCGTGCTCCATGCCGCTGGGACAAGCCATCATGGTGGAAGCGATGGGGCCGAAGTGGATGGTCTGTTTTTCCAATGTGTAGGCACCAGTGAGTCGATTGCAGCCGCCGGAGCCACTGACGCGATGGTTCGACGAATCGAGGACGATGTAGGGCTGGCGTTGATTTTCGCTAGCGACGACGTCTTTGTCGCCGAGGCGCGTTAGTTTCCAGGTGGTGTCTTCCAAATGGACATTTCCGGATGGAGCAGCAGGAGTGGCGGTGGTTCGGGCCACGCCTTTTAGAAGGATGTTCACTTCCTTGCCGTTGCCACGGGTGATGACCGGGTAGGAGGCATCGGAAGTGAGGGCGAGCTGGCCGCCGATCTTGATGGTGGCGCGAACGCTGTAGGCATGATTTTCGACGATCCGGCGCGGGTCGTAGGTGATGGAGAAGTGGTACGGAGGGTTTCCGGGATTTTCCATGGTGGCGGTGCCGATGCTTTCCGCAGGCGCGTCCATTTTGCTGACGTCCAAAAGAGTGGCTTCGAGAACAGCATCTTTGGGCATGGCGATGCGTTCGCGGTAAGTGGCGACGCCGGAGATGACGCCGGCGGTGTTTTCGGTGGGCGGAGCTTGGGCCAGAGCCGCGAGAGGCAAGGCCGAAGACAGAAGCGCCAATGCGCCAGCGAGCTTTATCACTGAATGAAAAGGTAGGCTCATGGAATTGACTCCCGCGATCTGAATTATTTCTTTCCGCCGAGCAACGAACCGAGAATGCCGCGAACAATCTGGCGCCCGACGGTGCTGCCAATGGTGCGGGCCGCGCTTTTGGCCATGGCTTCGCCGAGGCTGTCGCCGCGACGGCCGCCTTTTACCGGAGTACCGAGGCCAGGGAGATTTGTGTACCACGGTTGAGTTGGGGCGCCGGCTGGCGTGGCTGCGCCGCCTGAGCCTGGCGTAGCTTGGTTAACTCCGGCTCCGGCGCGAGCTTTCAGGAGTTCGTAGGCGGATTCGCGATCGACCACGTTCTCGTAAACTCCCGCGACGATCGAAGTTTTCATCAGTTGCTGGCGCTGGTCGGGAGTGATGGGCCCGATCTGGCTGCGCGGGGGGCAGACCAGGGCGCGTTCGACGATGCCTGGCGTTCCTTTTTCGTCGAGGAAGGAGATGAGGGCTTCGCCGACTTCGAGTTCGGTGATGCATTTCGCGACGTCGAGATTGGGATTGGAGCGGAAGGTGTCGGCGGCGGCTTTTACGGCTTTCTGGTCTTTCGGAGTGAAGGCGCGCAGGGCGTGTTGCACGCGATTGCCGAGCTGGCCGAGCACTTCTTCGGGTACGTCGAGGGGATTCTGGGTGACGAAGTAAACGCCGACCCCTTTGGAACGGATCAGACGGACGATCTGGACGACTTTGTCCTGAATGATTTTGGGCAGGTCGGAGAAAAGCAGGTGGGCCTCGTCGAAGAAGAAGACGAGTTTGGGTTTTTCGGGGTCGCCGACTTCCGGGAGGCGTTCGAAGAGTTCGGTGAGCATCCACAACAGGAAGGTGGCGTAGATTTTGGGGGCGCGGATGAGCTTGTCGGCGGCCAGAATGTTGACGACGCCGTGGCCGTTCGAATCGGTCTGCATCAGGTCGTCGAGGTTCAGCGCCGGCTCACCGAAGAATTTTTCGCCGCCCTGCTGCTGAATTTCGATCAGGCCGCGTTGGATGGCACCGATGCTGGCGGCGGAGATGTTGCCGTACTGGGTCTGAAAATCAGCGGCGTGTTCGCCGACGTACTGGAGCATGGACTGGAGATCTTTGAAATCGAGCAGGAGGAGCTGGTTGTCATCGGCAATTTTGAAAACGAGGGTGAGGACGCCGGCCTGGGTGTCGTTCAGATTGAGGAGGCGGCTGAAAAGCAGCGGGCCCATTTCGGAGACGGTGGCGCGGACGGGATGGCCTTCGGCGCCGAAGACGTCCCAGAAGGTGACCGGGTAGCCAGCAAAAGAAAAATCGGAGAGCTTGAGCTTCTTGACGCGGTCGGCAATCTTGGGATTGTCGGTGCCGGGCTGGCTGATGCCGGAAAGATCGCCTTTGACGTCGGCAGCGAAAACCGGGACGCCAGCGCGGCTGAAACTTTCAGCCATCACCTGCAGCGTAACGGTTTTTCCGGTGCCGGTAGCGCCAGCGACCAGGCCGTGGCGATTGGCCATGCCGGGAAGCAGATACAGAGGATGGGAGCTTTGGGCAATGAGCAGGGGTTCTACCATTTTCGTTAGGGCCTCTCTGAGATTAGTTTCTCAAACTGCGGGCGAATGTGAAATTGGGAGAGAGAAATTTTGGGGCGCGGCGCGGAGACCGTAGCGGTTAGGAAAAGTTGACGGCAATAAATTCCGACAAGCACGCTTTGAAATTCTCCGAGGTGTTTATCGTGGCGGTTGTGTGTCGGTATAGCAACCACTACAGATAGACGCTTACGACACCAGCAACCGAAGATTTTGCGGTCCGCATATGAATTTTTCTTGACAACTTTTCCACATGCCCCGATACTTCGTTTCCAAGCTCGGGGGACAGTTACTTGGCTGCGCCGTTTTTCCGACGCACCGATGAACCGCAAAGCCGGACTGAGTTTAACCGAAAATCCAGAGGGGCAAGACCTCACTTAGAACCGCGACTCAGTTTTTATGCGCGGCTTAGCTGGGCTATTGTCCTTTTTTTTCGGGTGGAGCGGCGATTCTGCCGCGAAAAACTCGGACGGTTCCTCTCAATCGAATTCCATCGTGCCTTCGGGCACTGAACCTCAAGACAAGGGCGGTAGATTTGAGGGTGCAGGATTTTGGGAGTAAAATAGAAGATCCCACCCTAGCTACCACCCGCCCACAGTTCGACGAAACACTGCCTGCGCGGAGGCAAACAGATGGCTGAAACAAGGACGGCAATGAACGGCATGACTGAAACAAATCAAATGACGCGCCGGGCGACCGGTTTGGAATTCCAACGGCGGTTCACGGATGGAAAAGTTTCTCCCTACGACAAGGTCGAATGGGAGCGCCGCACAGCACTCATAGGGAACGACAAAGGTCAGGTAATTTTCCGGCAGGAAAATGTAGAAGTGCCGAAGACGTGGTCGATGACGGCGACGAACATCGTCGCGTCGAAATATTTTCATGGCAAACCGAACACGGCGGAGCGCGAGACATCGGTACGGCAGCTGATCGGGCGCGTGGTGGATACGGTTGTGCGCTGGGGCGAAGAAGGCGGTTACTTCGCGACGGGCGAATCGAAAAATGCGTTCCGGGACGAGCTGGCGCACCTGCTGCTGGAGCAGAAGGTGGCGTTCAATTCGCCGGTGTGGTTCAACGTGGGAGTACAAGCCAAGCCGCAATGCTCGGCGTGCTTCATCAATTCCGTGCAGGACAACATGGAATCGATCATGGGCCTGGCGAAGACGGAAGGGATGCTGTTCAAGTGGGGCTCGGGGACCGGCACGAATTTTTCGACGCTGCGCGGCAGCCGAGAATCGCTTTCGGGCGGCGGAATCGCTTCGGGGCCGGTGAGCTTCATGAAGGGATTCGACGCTTTCGCGGGCGTGATCAAGAGCGGAGGCAAGACGCGGCGGGCGGCGAAGATGGTGATTCTGAACGCCGAGCATCCGGATATCGTGGAATTCATCCAGTGCAAGACCAAGGAAGAGCACAAGGCGCACGTCCTGATCGAACAGGGTTATGACCCTTCGATCGACGGCGAGGCTTATTCCTCGGTGTTTTTCCAGAACGCGAACCATTCGGTGCGGGTGAACGACGATTTTATGCGCGCGGTGGAAGAAGATCGCGATTGGTGGACGCGGAACGTCAATGACGGCAAGCCGTGCGAGAAGATGAGCGCGCGAGATTTGCTGCGGGAAATGGCGGATTCGGCGTGGCGCTGCGGCGATCCGGGAATGCAGTACGACACGACGATTAACCGGTGGCATACCTGCAAGGCTACCGAGCGGATTAATGCTTCGAATCCCTGCTCGGAATACATGTTCCTGGACGATACGGCGTGCAATCTGGCGTCGTTCAATTTGCTGAAGTTTTTGGGTTCGAATGGAGTGTTTGATAGCGAAGGATTTACACATTCGGTGGACGTGGTGATCACGGCGCAGGAAATTCTGGTGGATAACGCGAGTTATCCGACTGAGAAGATCGCGCGGAATTCGCACGACTACCGGCCGCTGGGCATCGGATACGCGAATCTGGGAGCGCTGCTGATGTCTTTGGCGCTGCCTTATGATTCGGATGGCGGACGCGATTTCTGCGGGGCGATCACGGCGCTGCTGACCGGCGAATCGTACGCGCAGTCGGCGCGCATCGCGGAGCGCATGGGACCCTTTGGCGGGTACCCGCGGAACCGCGAAGCGATGATCGACGTCATTCGCATGCACCGCGATTCGCTGCGGCCGATCAAGGAAGATAACGTGCAGCCGTCTTTGCTGCGCGCGGCGCAGAAATCGTGGGATGACGCGCTGGAGCTGGGCGAAAAGTTCGGCTACAAGAATTCGCAGGTTTCGGTGCTGGCTCCGACCGGAACCATCGGGTTCATGATGGATTGCGACACGACGGGAATCGAGCCGGACCTGGCGCTGGTGAAGCAGAAGCGGCTGGTCGGCGGCGGCGTGATCAAGATCGTGAACAACACCGTGCCGCAGGCTTTGATGAAGCTGGGATATTCGCCGGAGGAAGTCGCGCAGATCGTCGATTACATCGACGCCAACGCGAAGATCGAAGGCGCGCCGTTCCTGAAGGAAGAGCATCTGCCGGTTTTCGATTGCTCGTTCACTCCGATTGGCGGAGGGCGTTCGATTTCATGGAAGGGCCACCTGCGCATGATGGCGGCGGCACAGCCATTCCTTTCGGGCGCGATCAGCAAGACGATCAACATGCCGGAAGCGTCGACGATCGAAGACATTATGCAGGCGTATATCGAATCGTGGAAGCTGGGGCTGAAGTCGGTGGCCATTTATCGCGACAATTCTAAGGGCTCGCAGCCGATGTCGGCGGCGACGAAGAAGGACGACGGCAAGGCAGCTGCGACTGCGGTCGCCGCGGCGGTGCCGGCGGAAGTGGTGGCTTCGACGACGCAGGCTGCGCCGGCTCCGGAACAGCATGAACTTTTCGCGCGAGGGGCGACGCGGCGCAAGCTGCAGCCGGAACGCGATTCGATCACGCACAAGTTTTCGATTGGCGGCCACGAAGGTTACATCACCGTAGGCAAATACGAGGATGGAACGCCGGGCGAAATCTTCATCAAGATGGCCAAGGAAGGGTCCACGCTTTCGGGAATCATGGACGCTTTCGCGCTGTCGGTTTCGATTTCGCTGCAATACGGAGTGCCGCTGCGCGCGCTGGTGGAAAAATTCGTGAATTCGCGGTTTGAGCCTTCGGGCTACACCGGGAATCGCGACATCCGCTACGCGAAATCGATCGTGGATTACATCGGGCGGTGGCTGGGCGCGAAGTTCATCTCGTCGAGCTATCTGGACACGGACGCGAGCGAAGCGGAAGCAGCGAATGCACCGGCGATGGCGGCTGCGCCTGCTACAACGGCGACCGCTCCTGCGGCGGCAGGAGTAGCGGCTGCAGCGAAACCGGTGACGGCGATGAAGATGGCGGACAACGAAACATCGAACCGGCATCGGGCAACGATTGACGATGCTCCGTCGTGTTCCGAGTGCGGGATGCTGATGACGCCGAACGGGAGCTGCTACAAGTGCTCGAACTGCGGCGGAACGTCAGGCTGCAGCTAAGAACAACGGCAGGTTCATTCAGGATGGTGAGGGCGGGTCTTTGACCCGCCCTTTTTTTTGCCCGCAAGAGGTCGCAGCTATTGCGCACTAGGATTGGTTGCTGCGGCGCGGCGCAGCGACTGGATCGCGGTAAATCCGATCATCAGGACCGCGATGATCAGAACGGCCCACAAGAATATTTCATGCGTCTCGGTCCAAGGACGAGGATCGACCCAGGCTGAATTTATTTCCTCCGAACCAAGCCGGCCGGGAATCGCTCGTTCCTGTTGCTGCAGATCCACGCGCTGGCCCAAGTCGTACTGGGGCGTCTGCGCTCTTTCGTGACCGTAGACCAGGGTGTAGGTTTTGCCCGGCTGCTGCTCGAACACGAGGTGGCGTGGGGTGGTGAACAGCCGAACAGCGGCGACGGGCAGCGGCGCGTCGTTTCCATTTTCAATGGTAATGCGCCAATAACGAGATTGTTCGCCGCCGTAGGAGATTGGGACCTTCAGTTCTTCCTGAATTTTATCGCCCTGGTGAAAGCGGTAGATTTGACCGGAGGCGAAAGTGCGCCAGACTTTTTGGTCGTTGCTGACGGCCAAATGCACCGAACGAATGAACTCCATCGGCGGGACATCGAAAACAACTTCGGTAACGGGTGGGCCGGTGCCGCCTAAATCGGCGTTCCAGGCGCTTCTGCGGTGCGGCGGGTGGGTATCTGGCGTGGTCTCGACGCGCTCGAGCGGCACCCGTTCCTCCGGACCGCCGGTTTCGTTCAAGACGGCCGCGCCTAAAACCGGAAATTGCTTTTCGCCATCGAGAATGCGGACGCGAAGGTAGCGCGCATTATTTTCGGAGTAGTGGACGACGCGGGTGCCTTCGCGGCCGTCTTGATTGAAACGAAAAATCGGAGCGCGATCCTGCACGATGCGCCAGGCGTGGGCATCGTCGCTGGCATCGACGCTGACCCATTCGATGAAATTCTGCTCGCGGGTTTCGATCTCGAGCGAATTGTGGAAAGCGTCGCCCTTAATTTCAAACACGGTCTGAGTGTATTTGTCCGGGGTGAAGCTGTTTTCGTGCATGCTGGCGGCCAGGTGCTGGGTCTTAGTAGCGCCGTCCAGGGTAAAGATGGTGTAGGGGATTTCGTTGCCCTGCGCGTCGATAATCCGCAAATCGTCGAGGGTGGGATTCGAGCGCGAATAAATTGGGTCGGCGACGATCGCTTGGACCAAGCGAGGAGTATCGGTGGGCGAAAGATCAATCGCGCGGGAATAGCGCCAATTTTTCCAGGCGCCGGGAAGAGCGGAAAAAGCCAAGGCGGTTGCGGCGGTGAGCGAGAGCGCGATCGCAACAGCAGCGAAGGAACGAAGCGGGCGCGTGGGTACGATCACGATTTATTCTCGGCGCCGCGGCCAGTGAGTTGGCGCTGGTAGTAGAAAGAAATGAGCAGCAGCGCTAGGCCGAGCAAGGAGAAGGAAACGATTCGGTAGAATTTTTCGAGGAAAGAAAGATCGAAGACGAAGACTTTTACGATGACTACGCCGAGCAACGTGAGCGCCTGCCAGCGAACCACCGCAAGTTTCTTAATTGTCCCCGCCGCCAGCAAGACTAGCGCATAGACCAGCCATAGTGCAGACAGCGCCAGTTCCTGCGCATGTGTTCGATCGATTCCGAGAGTCAGGCTGCGTCCGAAAACGTCCCAAACTTCCAGGGACAGGGCGGCGATCAGCAGAATGTTGGCCGCAATGGCGGTAATCAGGTACATGGTGCGTTCTTCGGCGCCGATTTCCGCGCCCGCCTGCTTCGCGAAATAACAGGCACCGAAGAAGCAGGCGACGGCCACGAGGAAGGTGGCGAATCGAGCGTTCAGGAGAAAGGTGTCGGCGGGAATTGGAAGGGTCACGAGCCGGCCGACGACGAAAGCGAATAGCAAAAAGGAGGCCCAGCGCATGAGCGGCATTTTTACGGTGAAGCCGCTCCAGATGAGGATCAAGCCTTCGACGGCCCAGGCGATGGTGATCCATCGGCCATCGCAGCAGATGGGGATGGCGAGGGTGGCGAAGGTGAGCGCCAAACCGGCGTAGAGCATTCGCGCCGCGCGAGTATTCGCGTTGCGGCCAGCGGGAAGCAAACGTTCGGCGCCGACGTGCGCGGCACCGAGAACCAGGATGGCAGCGGTGAGAGTCCAGCGATATTCAGGCCAGAGCATTTGGTGCAGGGCGATGGGAAAAGAAGCGGCGTTGAGCAGAACAATTCCGATTTCCGAACTTGAAAGTTCGCCATCGCGCCATCCGCGCACGACGGGAATTGCGGCGAAGAGGATGAAGAAAAGGGTGGCGAATGAAATCGTGATCGCCATGGCGGGTTCGCGGTAAAAATCGGTGTACCAGCCCCAGAAAAAAATCTGGGTGGCGGCAAACTGCACGGGCAGGAGCGACTTCCAAGCACGAATCCAGGCGAGACTTAGAACGGCGGCGCCCAGAATAAGCAAATACGTGAAGAGAGCGACTTCGTGATTTTCGCCGGTACTCACCAACAGCGGCGTGATCAAGCCTCCGATCTGGGCCAGCAGGGCGATGCGTTCGGAATTTCTGCCGACGGCGACGACGAAGGTGGCGGCGGTCACGACGATCATCAGAGTGAAGGCGGTGGACTGCGAAAAGATCTGGTAGTAGTGCCAGCCGGCCCAAAGAGAAACGTAGAGAACGGCGGCGCCGAGCGCGGCGATGCCCTCTGAAAAATATTTGTAGCCTTTGCTAAGCAGGCGCTGGCTCCAGGGATAGAGCGCGCTGCCCATGAGCAAACCGATGGAGACGCGGCCACGGGGGCCAACCCAGTCGTTATCGAAGGCATATTTCAGGAAGAAAGTGACGGCGAAGAGCAGCGCCAGGATTCCGACGTAGTTGAGCCAGCGTCCGGCGACGAGGGCTTCGAAATTTTCGTCGTGTGTAGAAGGTTTCGAAGCAGCATGTGGCACCGACAATGGCATCGGGGGCGGAGGCGATTTCGGAACGGCCGCGATCGGAGGAGGAACAAACGCGGCGGGCTGATGGATCTGCGGGACGGAGTCGGGTTGCGATGGCTTTGCGGCAACGGACGAGAGGGGAGGCGGAACGGGAACGGGCGGGGGAGCCGCGGGATGCTCATGCGATATTGCTGTTTCCGGAGCCAAGGTCGCGGCGCTGAGCGCCTGCTCCAGTTGTGCGACGCGCTTTTCCAGCCCGAATATTCGGGAGATCAGCTGCGGAGCTTCGGCGTCCATCTTGCGGCTGAGCGACCCAACTTTGGTCATGGCCACAATGGCGAGCACGGGCACGCCAATCACAAAGGCAAACCCGAGGATGACGAGGAGAGCGCTGGTTGCTTCCATAGTCGAGAGGGGAGCGGCTTCGAGCGCTAGTACATCACAGTCAATTGCGGGGGGGCAATACGTTTGGAACCGGGCGAGCGACGAAGCGGTACCTGTACGAAAGGGAGGGAAAGTCTGGAGACAAAAAAATAAGGGGCCCCGTCGGGCCCCTTTATGCTCTACCCCTAGAATCCGGTCTCAGCGCGGTGACACCGGCCCACCCCGGGATAAGAGACAGCCGCAGGTTAGGATGCACGCGGAGTGCCACGGCGAGCCGGGGCGGGTGGGCCACAGAATACACTGATAATAAGGTAGTTACTCAAGGTCGAGCGTACGGTTCCCGTCGGTTTGATGAGGCAATCTCCAATTTCTGAAAACTAACTACGGTTTTTTCTATGGTCTTTGGAAGAGCTGGGCGGCGTGCGCGGCGCGGCGACGGAGGAAAAGGCGACGCACCAGCCACGCCGGGATCAGAATGATTGCGAGCCAGAACAGGATGGCCAAACCGTAATTCAGGAAGAAGATCAAAACGCCGAGAATCGCGTCCTGCAGATTTTGCAGGCCGCCGACGAAGGCGTTGCGAAGTTTGGCGCCCACCGAGGAATCGGAGTGCAGCTTCTGGTGATATTCCTCGCTGAGTTCGACTTGCACGGTGGCGTAGCTGACCTGGTGGAGCATCAAGGCGCTCTGGCCCTGCATGCTTTCGATTTCGGAGCGGACGCGGGCGAGTTCGCGCTCGACGTCGAGAACGTCTTCGAGGCGTCCGGTGCGGGTGGCGAGCAACGCGACGAGACTACGTTCGGTGGCTTGGGCGACGTGGAGGCGCGCTTGCAGGTCGACATACTCGGCGCTGACTTCTTCGTTGGCGAGGGAATCGGCTTCGACGTGGCCTAGCTGACGCAGGTCAGCGAGAAAGGCGTCGAGCTGATTCGCGGGCACGCGAAGCGAGGCGGAGAGGCTGCGCGAGCTGCCGGACTGCGAGTGACCATCGAGTTTTTCGGTGTAGCCGCCGCGGGCTTTGGCCAGCTTTTCGATGGCGGCGCTGGCTTCGTCGTAATTCTTGGCGACGATGGAGAGCGAGGCGTTTTGCTCGATCATGGGCCCGACGACGGACGCCGGAGCCGACTCCTGCGCGGAACGTGGAGCAGCCGGCTGCACTGCGGGCGCGTGAAGTTGGAATGCCAATCCGGTAGAATTTTGGGCTTGTCGCATGAGGAATTCTTGCCGTTTCTGATCCGGGACGTCATATGCGCTCGCAAACTGCGGCACGTGGCCGCGACTTGCGGGAAGGTCCGCAGAGGATGGCGAGGGTCGCCTCCAGGCTTTGCGGCGCTCGCGCCGTTTTGTTTCCGACGAGGTAAACAACGGCGAACACCATCGCCAAGCCAGCTGCCGCAGCCCAGTTTCGACGGATGGCAAAGAATTCACGCCAGCGAGCGAGCAGCGACGGGCGAAAACCGAAAGGTTTCGCGGTATTTTCCTGTGGGTTCGATTTCAGGTTGTCGAGCACGACGGTGGTGAGGTTTTGTGGCGCTGGTTCGATTTCGAATCCGAGCATCTGGGTGGAGATTTGACGAATGCTTTTGGCTACGTTCTGGCATTCGGCGCAGTGTTCGAGGTGGCCGGCCAGGGCGGCGGCGCGGCGAGGTTCGAGTTCGCCATCGAAATAGGCCATCACCTCTTCGGGTTCGAACGCGTGTTGTAGGGATCGATCCATAAAATCCTCAGTCGCCATCCTTGGCGGGAACGAGCTGTTGTTTCATGGCCAGGCGCGCGCGGAAGAGGCGCGAACGCACGGTATTGGCCGGCAAATGCATCAGCGTGGCAATCTCTTCGTAACTTAGTTGTTCATATTCGCGAAGCATTAGGATCTCGCGTTCATCGGTTTTCAGCTGGGCTAGGGCGTCGCGGACCCAAATTCCGGAGTCGGTTGCGGCTTCGCCTGCGGCATCGGCCCGCTGGTCGAGTTTTTCGTTCTCGCTCAGTTCGCGGCCGGATTTGCGGCGTTCGGCGTAGACCATGCGCATGGCGATCCCGTAGAGGTAGCTGCGGAACGAAGCGCGCGGTTCGTAACGAACGGCGTTGCGCAGCAGAGCCAGAAAGCATTCCTGAGCCAATTCTTCGGCGCGCGCTGGATGGTCGAGGCGCCGGCGAAAGAAGCGGTAGACCGGCTCGCGGTAGCGCTCGAAAAGCTCGGAGAAGGCCGGTTGCGAGCCAGCCTGGAATTCAGCGATCAGTTGTTCGTCGGTATTCATCTTTTGCGCGTGCGCGGTGACTGATGCTAACGGCCTTACTGGCTTTGACGAATGGCCTTCACTAATGGAATGTCGCGAGGAGACGAAAAGTTCCCGATCGTACGAAAAAACAGGGGCCTGATTCGCTTGGCCTGCGCGTTTGGGCCGGCCGTGTGACTTGAAACTAGGCGCCGATGGCTTCGCGGAGGCTGTTGGCTAGGGAATCGGTCCAGCGGCGGACGTCGTCTTCATGCTCGGCTTCGACCATGACGCGGGCGAGGGGCTCGGTGCCGGAATAACGCAGGACGACGCGGCCGGATTTGCCGAGGGCGTTTTCGGCGGCGGCGAGCTCGCGAGAAACTTCGGAAAGCGATTCGAGCGGCGGCTTGGATTTCACTTTTACGTTGACGATTTTTTGGGGGAAGACTTTCAGGTCGGCGACGAGGTCGTCGAGCGGGCCGGAGAGGGCGATGATTGACGCGAGTTTCAGGGCGGTCAACATGCCGTCGCCGGTGGTGGCGTCATCGAGAAACAGGATGTGGCCGGACTGCTCGCCGCCGAGATTGGCGCCGATGCGCTGCATTTCTTCGAGGACGTAGCGATCACCGACGGCGGTGCGGGCGAGTTTTAAGCCGGATTTTTCGAGGGCGCGTTCGAGACCGAGGTTGGCCATGGTGGTGCCGACGATCACGTCGCCTTTGAGCAGGCCGTTGGATTGGAAGTAGCGGCCGGTGACGAGCAGGACGCCGTCGCCATCGACGAGGCGGCCGGAGGCAGTGCAAAAAATGGCGCGGTCAGCATCGCCGTCAAAGGCGACGCCCAGGGCGGCGCCGGATTCAACGACGCGTTGCTGCATTATTTCCGGATGCAGCGAGCCGCAGCCGGCGTTGATGTTGCGGCCGTCGGGAGTGCTGCCGATGGCGATGACTTCGGCGCCGAGGTCGCGGAACAGACGCGGGGCGAGGGCGCTGGCGGCGCCATTGGCGCAGTCGACGACGATCTTCATGCCGGTGAGGCTGGCGCCGGGAAGAAGGGCGGCGCGGAGGCCGTCGAGGTAGTCGTCATCTATTTTTTCGTTGTCGCGCAAGCGGAGATCGCTGCGGGCTTCGGCGGGTTCGTTCGAGGAAAGAATAAAACGTTCGAGTTCGGCTTCGACGGCGTCGGGAAATTTGGTGCCGGCGGCGGAGATGAGTTTCACGCCGTTGTCGTGATACGGATTGTGCGAGGCGGAGATAACGACGCCGGCAGAAAAACCTTCGTGGCTGACCAGCCAGGCCACGCCAGGAGTGGTGACGACTCCGGCGGAGACCGGTTCGACGCCGGCGGCGGCGAGGCCGCGGGCGATGCGTTCGGCGATGTGCGGACCGGATTCGCGAGTGTCGCGGCCGATTAAGACGCGAGGGCGGAAGCCATCGCTGCGGCCATGCGAACTGACATACTCGCCGAGAGCCATGCCGGCACGGTCGAGGGTGACGTCGTCCAGCGGGAAGGTGCCTGGTAATCCGCGAATGCCGTCGGTTCCGAAAAGTTGTTTGGCCATGTGGTAGCGGCTGATCCTGAAAAATCGAGCGAGCCGATGCGCGCTTGCCGGAGATTTACGGTGCCGTTAATTCTATCATCCCTGCCCGTTGGGGCCGGACCGCCGCGGCGTAACGTTCACAGCGCATGGCGCGGCACAGGCATATTGGGCCGGGGCAGGCTGTGTTATCGTACCGCCATGCCTGTCGAGGAAACAAAGCTCGTCTCCGCCGGTACGGTCAGCGGAAAGATTATTGCCGCGGGAATCGTGATCGCATTCTGTTACTGGGCGGCGTCGGTGCTGGTGACGCTGCTGATCGCGGTGTTGCTGGCCTATTTTTTGGATCCAGTGGTTACGTTTATGGAGGAATGGCATATTCCGAGGGCGCTGGGCTCGCTGCTGGTCGTGATGTTTACGATCGCGGTGATGCTGCTGTTGACGGTGTTCCTGATCGAGCGCGCCGATCAATTTGGCGCGGACTGGCCGCAGTATCGCGAGCCGCTGCACAAGATTGCGTCGACGGTGCAGCAGAAGATGTCGACATTTGAAGAGCATGTTTCGGAAATCGGTCCGTCACAAACAGTGATTCCGGGGCAAACGATCGTAGACGTGGAGCCGCACCCGATTCGCGCGGCGGTGATCGCGCGGCTGAGTTCGCTGTACGACGTGATTTTGGCGGCGACGTTCGTGCCGTTCCTGCTGTTTTTCATGCTGGCAGCGAAACGGCAGGTGTGGCACGCCACGATGCAGTTATTTCCTTCGACGCGACGAACCGAGGTGAAGGAAACGCTGACGGACGTGACGCAAGTGCTGCGCAGTTATGTCATTGGGACTGCGCTGGTCGGTTTGGTGTTGGTTTTGTTCAGCTGGCTGCTGTTTTGGGGCATGGGGCTGGAATTTCCGTTCTTGCTGGGGTTGGTCTCCGGGTTGTGCAACTTGATTCCGTATTTGGGCGTCGTGCTTTCCTGGATTCCGCCGATGCTGATCGGGCTGAAACAATTCCACACGGCTGGACCGTTCATCGGAATTTTCGGAGCTTTGACGGTGCTGCATCTGGTGACGGCGAATCTGCTGATTCCTGCTTTGGTCGGCTGGCGGGTGCGATTGAACGCGCTGGCGCTGACGGTTTCCATTTTGTTTTGGGGCTGGCTGTGGGGCGGAGCGGGATTGATTCTGGCGGTGCCGATTACGGCGGTGATCAAAGTGATTTGCGATCACAACGAAGACTTGCAACCGGTGGGGCGCTGGCTCAGCGCGTAGCAGAACCGGACGAGCCCTTCAGATTTCCCGCAAAGAGCAAATCGTGGTTTTCAATTCTTCCGCATCGCTAGCGTCCTGAAACATCCGAATCGCGGCGATGCCTGCCGCGCCGGCACGCAGGCATTCGCCGGCGTTTTGCAAATCCACGCCACCGATAGCTAACACCGGGATATTCACGGCGGCGCAGACCGCCGCGAGGTTTACGATTCCGGCAGGCTGACCGAAGGCGCGTTTCGACGGCGTATCGAAAACTGGGCCGAAGATGGCGTAACTGGCTCCGGCGTCCGCGGCTTCGCGGGCGTCTTCGAGAGAATGGCAGGAAACTCCCACCAAAAAATCCCGCGGCGCGTTAGCTTCGCGGCAACGGTGAAGGACTTCGCTGACCGGTAATGATGCGCGGCCTAGGTGCACGCCCGCGGCTTGGGTGGCGAGGGCTACTTCGAGGCGGTCATTCACGATGATCCGGGTGTTGCGTGCGCGGCTGGCGTGAACCGCTCGTTGCGCGAGAGATAGAAGCTCTCCGGCCGGCAAGTCTTTTTCGCGGATTTGAATCCAGTCGATGCCAGCGTCGATTGCGTCGTGAATTCTCTGGAGCAAACTTTCGGACCGGCCTAATGCTTCGGCTGGAAGGGAACTGCGGTCGGTCACGTAACAAAGGATCGGCGCGCCAGACAGAAGGCTGGGCGAAGCGTGAAGCGAATTAGGAGGAGCGGGTGACAACGGCCGGAGTCCTGCTGCGCAGCGCTTCGAGGGCGAACATGATGTTAATGACGCCGAGCCCGGAGATCATGCCGCGCAGGTAAGAATTCTTCACAAAGAGAGCCAGGCTCGGATACTGGTAGAGAAAATAATTCACGTCCCAGACGTCGGACCAGGGCAGCAGAATCAACACCACGCCCAGCTCGAACCACAGGAGGAGCAATATAATTCGCAGAATCCGGCTGGTCATGTGTATTCGATTATCGGGGATTATCGCAAGAGTGGCAACAGCCGGACCCGATGACAGATGAAAAAGAATTGGGGCAATTACTGCTTTTGCAGGGTGGCGATGCGGTCGGCGACGTCGCGGTAATCGATATTGGCGGCATAGACCTGGCGGAAGCTGTCGAGAGCGGCGTCGGCTTCTCCGGCGGATTCGAGGGCGAGGCCAAGATCGTACTGCAGGGCGAGAATTGATTCCTCCTCCAGATGCGGCGTGGTGAGGGCGCGCTTGTACCAGAGTGAGGCGACCATGGGCTCGCCCTTATCCATAAAGGAAAGTCCGAGCATGGTGGAGCAATTCATTTCGTAACGGAAAGGCTTGCCCTTCTGGATGGCCTTGGCGACCTTTTGGAATTCGCCGATGGCTTCATCGAGCAATCCCATCTCGCGGTAGGCGATGCCCAGATTGTAGTGAGTTTCGAGATCTTCATCCTCGTCGCCCATTTCGCCGAGTTCGCTGCGGAATTCCTGGAATACTTCGGCGAGTTCGTTCAAGTTCTCGATCGAACTCGAGACCGGCGGCGCGGGAATCGTAGAAGGCGCGGTGGATGCAGCCTGCAGAGCGGGCGGGGCTTCGGCAAAGACTCCCTGCAACTGCGAATGAATTTCTTCGGGCGCCGGCGTGCGCTGGTTTGAAGCGGCGCGAACCGGCTCGTGCACAGGTTCGGGCGCGGGCGCTTCCAGATCGTCGAATTCGGCGGCAAGTTCGCTGAGGAAATCGTCGGTGGTCTTGGCGTCGCCGTTTTTCTGGATAAGCGCGGGTTCTGGGGTGAGTTCGATTTCCAGCTCAGCTTCCGGCACAGTTTCGAGAGCGGATTCGGGAACGGCTTCAGCAAGGTTCTCCGCGGACGCGGCAACTTCCGGGATGGGTTCGTTCAGGAAATCCAGCAAGTCCGGAGGAAGATTTTCGGCCGGAGTGCCTGTTTCCGAAACAGGTTCCTCGACCATCTCAAAAGACGGCTCGGCCTCGATTTCCGAAGCCGGAGTGACGACCGGATCGAGTTCGATTTCGGTGGCCTCCTGCATTTCGGGTTGAGCAATCTGCTCAGCCTCGACGGGCGCGGAAAAAACGTCGTCAGTGAGATCGGTCTGAGCGAGATTCGAATCGATTTCGAAGGCTTTGACACCGGTGGCGTGATCGGGTTCTTCGTCGACGATTTCAACATCGGAGCTCAACTGAGCAACGGCTTCATTGGCGGCGCGGCGAATTTCAGCGATGGTTTCGTCTTCCGAAGGCGCAGCAGAGTGCTGCGGCACGGCGGAGGCGGCTTCGGGCTCGACGATGGGATCGAATTCCAAGGGCGCCACAATTTCGGCGGCTTCGGGCTGCGGTTGCGCGTCGGCTGGAATTTCTTCGGCTTGGCCGGAAGTGGCGGCCCACTCGTCGGATAGATCCAATTCGCCAGAAGCCGTAGGGGATTCAGACGCCGGCGCGGAGGCGGATTCGCCAAAGGCAACGTCGGCGGAAATTTGCTGCGGCTCGGGGACGGAAGAATCGATATCCACAAGCGGAATTTCGAATTCGGCGGGCTCTGCCGCGGGGGCAGCAGCCTGAACTTCCTGAACCGGGACAGGTTCAATCTCGAAAGGAGGCGGCTCGACTTGAGCTTGGGGGGGCGCTGGAGCGGGCGGCGGCGGAGCGGCTACCGTAGAAGCGACGGGTTCGGGCGCGACGACCGGCACACCAATTTGCGGATTCGCTTCGTGCGACCAAGCGCCAGAAGCCGGAGTGGATTCCGCGGTTGGCGCGCCGGGAACGGGCGCGACCATCGCGGGGGCCGGCGGCAGATCACTTTCGCTGAGGCCAGCAACTTTCGAATAGCGGCGGCGAAGTTCTCCAAAACGGTCGGCGTTAACGTGATCGTTGCGCTCGCGATGAATCTGTTCGAGCTGCGCGGACAATTCGGCGGTGCGGCGATCGTTACCGGCGCCCAGATGCAGGTCGAGCAAGCGTTCGAGAGTCGGGGTATGGCGCGGCGCGCGCTGCAGCACGTTTTCAAGAAGGTGCGTGGCCTTCTGGGTGAGGCCGTAGCTCGAAAACAAGTCGACGTCGGTGAGCGCCTGGGCGATGTAGCGCTGAGTATCTTCATCGAGCGTTTCTTCGACAATGACCGGAGTAACCACCGGCGTTAGATTCACGGTGGCTTCATCGACGGGTTCGGGGACTGCGGCTACGACTGGAGCCGGCGCGGCGGAAACGGCCGGGGCTGCGGTTTCGATGGGAGCGACAGGAACGGGAGCGCCACCACTGCGGGAGCGCAATTGATTCAGGCGTTCGACCAGGCGCTCGTCGTTCTTATTGCGGTCGACGAGTTCAACGAGCAGTTCTTCAGCGCGGGGGAAATTTTCCTTAGCGGCATAGGCGTCGGAAAGCTGGCCCAGCGCGGCGTTCAAGCGGAAAGGCTCGCTGGCGTGGCGGCAGAAATCGACCAGGATCTCGAGCGGCTCGGTGTGACCCGGCATTTTCTCGCAGACGCTGGAGAGCGACTTGACGAAATTGTCTTGAGCGCCGGCTTCGACCATGGGGGCGCGGAGTTCGGTGAGCAGGGGCAGCGCGCTGGCGGCGTCTCCGCCTTCGATCATGGCTTCGGCTACGCCGTAGAGCAGGGTGAAGTGCTGGATGCCGCGGGCCAATTGCTGGCGAGCGCGGTCGGCGGCACGGGCGCTGTGGCCGGCGCGCAAATCGTAATCAACCAGAAACTCGGTGACGTCGCCGCCGGCCTGGGCCTCGGGATGATGCTCGAGCGCGGCGATAGCAGCCTCGTATTTGTTGGCCGCGGCCAAAGTTTTGGATTTGAGAAGGATGGCTTCGGAATTTGAGGAGTCGACTTCGATCGCGCGGTCGACGAGTTTTTCCGCTTCGTCGTTTTCGCCGCGTTCGAAGAGGCGCTGCGCGTACGCCAAATAGGTTTGAGCCGCTTCCTGTTTCTGACCCATCATTCCGTACAGCTCGGCCAAGCGCATCTGCACGCGCTGGTTTTCCGGCTCGACTTCGAGCAGGCGGTGGAGGACTTCGACCGCTTTCTGGGAATGATTGGCTTTGAGGTGCGCTTCAGCGATTTGCAAAAAGAGCGGGCGGGCTTCGCTTAGGACGCCCTGCTGCACGTAGAGATCGGCGAGGCGCTCGAGGGGCGCGAGTTCATTGGGCGCGAGCTTGGCGATTTTCTTGTAGATCGCGATGGCTTTGCTGTTGAAGCCGTCGTTCAAGTAAACGTGGGCGAGGCGTTCGAAATATTCGACGGCCTGAGGCATGTCACCCTGGCGAGCGAAGAGATCGCCAACGGTCATCAGGGTGGCCTGATCCTTGGGGTCATTGCGGAGGATGAGCTGATATTCACCGATAGCCTGGGCCACTTTGCCCTGGTTCAGGAATTTCAGCGCATTTTCCAGCGCTTTGCTTTTATTGAACGCCATGGATGATGTTCTTCCGCCCGTCCCCGCATGCCGGGCAGTGCAAACGGCCGCAGCGGCGGCCTAGACACGAAGGTTAGCATGCGCGAAAAAGCAGGGGCAACGAAGGGAAGGGGGGTAGGTGCCAAAGGCGACAACAGTGCCTAATTAGCGCCGTGACCCCGGGCACGGTGCCCGGGGGTCGGAACTGAGGCGAAGTCGGCTATTCGGTATAGAACATGAGCAGGATCCCGAGGACGATCATCAGGGACGGCCAGACTTTTTTAAAGAGACCCTGCCAGCGGCCATCGATTTCGGAGAGGCCCTTGGTCAGGGCTACGCTACCGCCAACGATGGCGAAACCGAGATGCTCGGACTTGATGTGGGCCATCACTTCCATGTGATGGGCGCCGTGCATGCCGGCGGAGTGGTGATGGAAAAGGAGCATGATGGCTCCGACCATGCCGAAGACGGGAAAGGCCCAGGAGGCCCAGAGGGTTTTCAATTTGCCGCGGGCCCGTTGCAGTTCGACGAAGCCGAGGAACAGAAGGATGAGGGCGAAGACTTTATGCTGGAGATCTTCGGGATTGTCATGGATGGCGAACCATAAGGATTCGCGGCCGACGGGCCAGATTTCGGTATCGCTGAAGAGCGCCAGATAAAGACCGGCAAGGAGGAAACACCAGGGCCAGACGTAACGGACGCCGGGCCAGCGGCGGGAAAGTTTGTCTTGGGCAAGGAGGAAGATGCCGGCGACGATGACCAGAAAACCGGCGAGATGGTGATTGAATTCGCTCTCTTTTTTGTCCTTTAGATGTTTGGCCTGCTGCGCCGGCGTTTCGGGCGCGTGGCTCATGTCCATGCCGGGCATGTCCTGCATCCCGGGCATATCCTGCATGTTGTTTTGCTGGGCGATGACGACGGGACTCCAGGAAGAAAACGCGAGGAGCAAAACCGCGGCGAGCAGGGCCGCCTTTATGTTCCAATCACGAGCGTTTAACGAAAAATGCATGCACCTCTCCTATTTCGAATTAGAGCCGCTGATAAAGTTTAGGATTCCTAGATTCTCATCTGGAGTGGCCGGCCGCCGGGTGTGGCAAGTACATCAGGAATAGTTTAACGAAGTTTGTTTGCATTGGTCAAAAATCCGGGGCGCAGCTTGAACTTAGATTTTCCGGATATTTGGGGGTTTCGAGAATCCCTGACAACAGTTGGACGCGTACATGCTTCGTAACTGTAGTTAAAGAAGAACGCCCATTTTGGCTGGCAAGCGCCAGCGGCATAGGACAGGTGATGGTTAAATCAGGCAGCGCGAGGCCGGCTACGAAGAACAATTCCAAGGTTGAGGCGAAGTCGAGCCGGCGGCGCAGAGCGGTGGCCGTTGTTCTGGCTTGGACGCTGGTGGTTGCGATTCCGACGGGTGGGGCAGACCTGCAGCCGGAAGCCGCGCGGAATTACGCGCACTACATCGCGTTGACTCAGGCGCAGGTGGAGGCGGAGAACACGCAGGGGACGACGTATTTGTGGGTGGAGCGTTTACCGGAACCGCGACGGTCCGAGGCGGAGGCGCAGCTGCGGAATGGCGGCGTGGTGATCGAGAAGCTGGAAACGATGGAGAACGGAAAAGCGATCGAGGTGCCGGGGGGCATGATTCACCACTGGATCGGAACGGCGTTCGTGCCGGGGGCGACGCTGGCGCAGACCTTGGCGTTCATGCAGGACTACGATCACAAAGTGGAATACTTCAAACCGGACATCGTGCGCTCGCAGGTATTGAAACATGAAGGCGACGACTATCGAGTGTTGCTGCGTTTTTATCAGAAGAAAATCATTACGACGGTCATCGACACCGATCAGGAAGTTCACTATCACGTGGTGGACAAGACGCATGCGTGGAGCCGTTCGAACGCGACGAGGGTGCAGGAAGTGGATAATCCGGGGCGCCCCGACGAGCGCCTGGAGCCCGAAGGGCACGACAAAGGATTCGTCTGGAAGTTGAATACGTTCTGGCGATTTGAAGAGAAGGATGGCGGGACGTATCTGGAATGTCAGGCGATTTCGTTGAGCCGCGATATTCCCACGGGATTGGGATGGATGGTGGGATCGTTTGTTTCGAGCGTGCCGCGGGAATCGCTAACGTTTACGCTGGTGACGGCGCGTTCCGCGCTGGCCAAAAAAACAGTGACGATGAAGTAGCGCGGCTGATTTCGTGGTTCGATGAACAGACTTCGATGGGCCTAGTACGTCGTGGTGCCCAGAAAAATATCCTCAAGACCGTTGGTATCCCGCGGAACCAAATTGTTCGAAAAAGAAATAAAGCTGACGGTGTGGCCATCGGCACTGATGGACGGCGCATAGTTCTGCCCGTTGGAGGGCGAAGCATTGGTGCCGCCGGGAATGCTGGCGATCGCCAGGCTTTGAGTGCAGGTGGTAATGGTGGCAAGGCAGGTATTGCGCACGAAAATATTTTCGATGCCGTTGACGGTGTTGGCCAGATTCGACGCTTGCGAAGCGAAGGCTACAAATTGGCCGGAAGCGCTGATGCTGGGACGTTCGCTGAGGCCGTTGCCCGGCACACCGCCATTGGCGGTGGAGACCAAGATCGTGGAGGGGGCGCAGGCCGTGGTGATGGTGGAGACACCGGTGCACGTATCCCGCAAGTAAATTTGCTGAGTGGGGCCGACGCCGGCGACCAGGTTCTGTGCGGTGGAGGCGAAGGCGATGAAGCGACCGTTCGAGGCGGTGGTGGTGGAGCCGCAGTTCGCAACGGTGGATGAGCCGCCGCAAGAAGACAGGCTGGATTGATCGCTGGCGCCGTCGGCCGGGGTGGTGCCATCTGGAGTGGAAACCAGAGTGGTGACCGGCTGGCAGGTATTGGTGGAAGTGCCGATGGTGGTGGCGCAGGTGTATCGTTCGAAAATTTCCGAAAGGCCGGAAGGATTGGGCGCGGTAGCTCCAAGGTTGGTGGCCTGCGAAGTAAAGGAAACGTAGAGGCCTGAATTCGAGACCGAAGGATGCGAGCTTGGGCCGTTGCCGGCGGTGGCGCCATCGGGAGTGGACACCAGATAGGTCGTGGGCACGCAAGTGCCGGTCGAGACGGGAGTGGAAATACCGCAGGTGTCGTGCACGTAAACCTGTGGAATGGTGCCGTTCGGAGTGATGTCTGAAACCAGATTGGTGGCCAGTGACACAAAGGCGACGTAGCGGCCATCGTTGCTGATTACCGGGTTGTAGCTAGGACCATTGCCGGCGGACAGGCCGTCGGCGGAGATGGAGACGAGCTGCGGGACCGCGGCAGTTGAAGATGTGGTGGTGCAGGATGTGGTCGTGGAAGCGACGCAAACGGGGCGCCAGTAAACCTGCGGCGTGCCGGAGGGGACAGAAACCGCGGTCACCAGATTGGTGGCGAGCGAAGTAAACGCGGCATTCGTTCCGGAAACGTCGACGGTTGGTTCCGAGCTGTTGCCATTGGCGGCGATTCCGCCGGGACCGATGCTGATGACGCTGGTCAGCGGAGTACAGGAGGCGACACCCAGGCAAGTATTGCGGACGTAGGCGTCCGTGCCGGGATTGGTATCGCTGAGCACGAGATTGTGAGAAGCCGAAGCGAAGCCCACATATTGGCCGGTGTTGCTGGTTGAGGGTCCGGAGGTGTCGAGGGTCAGGCCGAAGGCGCCAGTTTGGCAACTGGCGGTGCCGCCGCAAATTCCAGTGTTGGCCTGCGAGCCGTCGGCGGCGAGGTCGACCAGAATCGGAAGTCCGATCAGGTGAGTCGGGTTGACGGCGAAAGTGAGAACGTCGGAGGTTCCCCCACCGGGAGCGGGATTAACGGCCGCGATGCGATTCACGCCCGCGAATGCCAAATCTCCAGCGGTCAAGGTAGCGGTGGCTTGGGTCGTGGAACTGACAATGGTGGGAAGAGGGGCGCCGTTGAGCGTGATTTGCGTGAATTGATTGACGTAACCGGTTCCGGCGATGGTGATGGTGGTCGGAGTGGTGGTGCCGGCTTGAATGCTGGAAGGCGTAACGCTGGTGAGGGTCGGTATCGGATCAAGAATATTCAGCGTGACCTGATTCGAGGTGCCTCCGCCGGGAGCGGGATTGAGCACCGCGATCTTTTCCGTGCCCGGTTCGATTAAATCGTTTCCGTCAAGCGTAGCGGTAAGGGCATTGGGCCCGGAATAGGAGGTGGAAAGATTGCTGCCATTCAGGGTGGCTACGGACTGGGGAACAAAGTTGCTGCCGTTAATGAAGACGGTGACCGAACCAAAGGTGGCGGCGAGAGCGTTGGATGGGGAGATGGAAGTTATCTGCGGAACCGGGCTTTGCGAAGGCATGATAACGAGAGGAAAGCTGATTTTGGTTTGGTTCGTGGGGGGGTAGACTCCGCCGCCAGGCTGCGGGGTGACGACGCTGAAATATAAGGTCGTAGGAACGGTGAGCTGATTGGCGGTGAGGGTAGCAGTCAGAGTGCTCTGGTCGACAAACAGAGTGACCAGACCCAGTGGCTGGCCGGCGACGCTGATGGAAACGCCGACGGTCGAGCCTTGCACAAAATTGCTGCCTTTAACGGTTACGATAATCTGCGGGCTGTTTTGCACCACAGAAGGGGCTGAACAGTTCAGCTGCATACCGTTTGGCACGCAGATCGATTTGATGAAGGGCGCGGGATAATTGATGGTCTGCGAGCCGCAGGACGGCAAGAGAACCATCATCATTACTAATGCCCAAAACGAAAGCCCAAATTTTCCCCGCAAAATTCTCCACCTCGGTTATAGGTCGACGCCAGCGCTGTTTGCGCAATCCTAGAGACTACTAAAGATGTCGCCAGCGAGCAAACAGGATGCCTGGTCGGGCCGAACGAATTTCGGGGTTTTGGGGATCGCGTGGGCGAGCCGGCAAAATATGGGTGGGGCTTGAGTTGTTGAATGCGTGCTGGGCTATTCGGGCGCGTTGTCACCGGCCGTTCACATCGATCGGTGACGGTTCTATGTTCTACTGTCCGCTTCGAAATGCATCATCTTATCGATATACAAGGATAGCGTTCGGTCGAATGTTTTTGCGCCGGCTCCAAGTTGCATGCGGGTCTATCGTGCTGATGTGCATCGGCTTGGCGGCATCGCCGAAGCTCGCAGCACAAAGCGCACCGCCCGACGAGCCGGTTGCTCAGACTGCACAATCGCAGGCACCTGCGAATCCGCCCGGCAACGCGCCTTCGCAACCAAGTACCGAGGGAACGGCTACCGCCAGCGACGATTCCGAAGACAAGGACGTCCTGACTCTATTTCCACATTCCCAAACCAGCCGCTACTGGATTTCCGGACAGGCGAATGTGGTGTTTCAGTGGCACGACACGTTTCCGGCGGCGTTCAGCGGGAAAAACAGCTTTGGGCCGGCCGCCGAGAATGCGACGTCGAAGGTATACACGCTATTTCTGGGTTATGAACTGACCCACACGA
This sequence comes from uncultured Acidobacteriota bacterium, assembly GCA_963711325.1. Taxonomy (GTDB): domain Bacteria; phylum Acidobacteriota; class Terriglobia; order Acidiferrales; family UBA7541; genus Palsa-295. The sequence continues at coordinate 243,429 of CAVQDR010000005.1, forward strand.
CCGAAGTTTATTTGGATGTGGAGAGCGCGGGTGGTCACGGGTTGAGTTCGGCGCTGGGGATTGCGGGATTCGTGAACCTCGACGTGGTGCGCAATCCGACGCTGGGGGACAACCCGTATCTGGCGCGCGTGATGATTCGTCAGATCATTCCGCTCAGTAGCGAGCGGATCGAAGTCGGGCGCGGGCCACTAGGCCTAGCCACATCCTTGCCGGCGCGGCGGATCGAGTTCCGCTTGGGCAAATTCACGATACCGGATTTTTTCGACGCTAATTCCTACGGCACGGACAGCCATTTACAGTTCCTGAATTGGACCGTCGACAACAACGGCGCCTACGACTACGCCGCGAATACGCGCGGCTACACGGACGGAGCGATTCTGGAATACGACGACCACTGGTTCAGCGCGCGATTCGCCGAAGCGCTGATGCCGAAGGTCGCGAACGGAATCAATTTGGACGCCAACCTGGAGCGGGCCCGGGCGAGCAATCTGGAGCTCGAGGCGCGCGGCGGTTTGTTTTTTCATAAGCCGGGCGTGGTGCGATTGCTGAGCTATGTGAATACGGCGAACATGGGGAATTATCGCGAGGCCATCGCGGATTTCGAGAATGGGCAGGGCACGGTGCCGGACATCATCGCGACGCGGCGGCAGGGCCGGCACAAATATGGATTCGGGTTGAACTTCGAACAGGAATTGACGCCACAGGTGGGCGTGTTTGGGCGGGTGGGCTGGAGCGATGGGAAGAATGAATCGTTCGCGTACACCGAAGTCGATCGCACCGGCGAGATCGGGATTTTCACCAAAGGCGACAAGTGGAAGCGGCGGAACGATCGGGCCGGAGCGGTTTTTGTGGCGAACGGGATCGTCGCGGCGCACCAGCAGTATCTGGCGCTCGGCGGGCTGGGTTTTATTTTGGGCGACGGCGGGCTGGTGTATGGACCGGAGAAGATATTCGAGACATTTTATACGCTGCATGTGTGGCGCGGATTTTTCGCGTCATTCGATTTGCAGCATGTGAATAATCCGGGATACGACAAGGCGCGTGGACCGGTCTTCGTGCCGGGGCTGCGTTTTCACGTGGATTTCTAGAAACTGCGCGTGGAGACGGATTAAGATGACCGGCGCAAAGAGGTCAAAGGCATCGCCGCAGAGCGAAGCCGGGAGGATTTCTATGTCGCGAGCTGCTTCGCGGATTTGTGTTTGGTGGTCTTGTTGGGGTGTATCGGTTCGATCGTCTCGGCGCAGGAAGCTGCGAAGCCATCGCAAGCGCCGTCGGCGGCGCCATCCGCCGCTGATGCACCCGCCCGCTGCGAATCCCGCGGACGTTTCGTCGGTGGACGCCATCATGGCGGCGACGTACGACGTGATTTCCGGACCGTCGACCAAGAAGCGAGACTGGAACCGGTTTCGGTCGCTCTTCGCGCCCGGTGCGCGTTTGATTTACGTGAAAGATGAGAAAGACGGAACACTCTCGTTGCGCACGATCTACGCCGGAGGAGTACGTCAGAGATGGCGGATAATTATTTTGCGAAGGAAGGCTTTGCGGAACGCGAGAGCGCGCGGAAGGCCGAACGTTACGGAAACATCATGCAGATTTTCAGCACGTACGAATCGCGGCACGATGCCACGGACGCGAAGCCTTTCGCACGCGGCATCAACAGCTTTCAGCTTTTCTACGACGGCAAGCGCTGGTTCGTGGTGACAATTTACTGGCAGGAAGAAACACCGGCGAATCCGCTGCCGAAGGAATTCCTACCCGCGCCGTAAATTGCGCTTTCTTTCCTTTTGGGCAGCAGCCGGAAAGCGCTAAATCGCCGCGCGCCTACTTTTGTTTACTCGGATCGCTGGCCGGCGTGGCGGGCGGCCCGGGCATGGCGTTCAGGGGAGCCGCGAGCATCGGTGGCAACGGCGGTGGCTTCAGCGCAGCCAGAACATCGGGCGGAAGATTGTCGGCACGCGCCATCAGGGCGCTGACCTGCCACATTTGCTGATCGGTCAAAGCGTTGTTGAAGCTGGGCATGCCGGTCAGGCGAATTCCGTTTTTCACTTTCCAGTAGGTCACGCCCGGAGGGTCGTCGGTGACCGTATCGTCCGCGGTGAAAAGCTGCGGAGCGTGCGGGAACATGCCTTTGGAGGCGGCGGAAGCGGGTTGCTGCGGCAGTCCGTGGCAAAAGGCGCAATTTTTCTGGTAGACGTCGGCGCCAGCGGCCAGATCGCCCACGGTGAACGACGCAGCGTCGCGCTGCGGGGCTTCTTTGGCAATGCGGGCGTGCAAACCGCCGCGAGCCAGGAATTTTTCGAAAGGCATGGGCGCGTCGCTGGCGGCGGCAGGCGCGGCACCGCTGCGAATATAAAGGTACAAACCCAGCGGAACGATCAGGATGCCGAGAATCAATCCAATAAGGAATTTCATATCGAATCTGCTCCCAGGGCTGTGATTCGCGCGTAAATTTCGCAGAACTTAGATAGCATAGCGCGCGGCAGGTTACTATGGCTTTCGATTTGTCGGTGAAATGAAAGCGGAGGGTTGGGATGTTTCAAAATGATTTGATGAAGGGACGCACCATTTTGCTGACCGGCGGCGGGACCGGGCTGGGCCGCTCGATGGCCATGCGTTTTGCGGAGCTGGGCGCGAATATTTTTCTGGTGGCGCGGCGCGAAGAGCCTCTGAAAGAAACTGTGGAGGCGATTCGCGCGAAAGGCGCGAAGGCGGGATACGCGCTGGCGGACGTACGCGATTTCGAGGCGGTGGAAAAAGCGGTGGGCGCGGCGGAAAAAGAATTCGGCGCAGTAGATACGCTAGTCAATAACGCGGCGGGAAATTTTATTGCGCGCACGGAGAAGTTGACGCCGACGGCGTTCAGTGCGGTGGTGGGAATCGTGCTGCAGGGGACTTTCAATTTTACTTTGTCGCTGGGACGAAAATGGATCGCGGCGAAGCAGCCGGGAAATGTTTTGAATATTGTGACCACCTACGCGGCGGCGGATTGCGGGTCGGGATTTGTAGTGCCATCGTCGTGCGCGAAGGCGGGCGTGCTTTCGATGACGCGTTCGCTGGCCGTGGAATGGGCGCGGCATCACATCCGGCTGAATGCGATTGCACCGGGACCGTTTCCGACGGAAGGCGCGTGGTCGCGGCTGATGCCTTCGACCGAAATGCAGGAAAAGGCAAAGAAACATCATCCGATGGGACGTTTTGGGCGGCACGACGAGCTGGCCGACCTGGCCGTGTATCTGCTGAGCAAGCAGGCCGATTACGTCAATGGCGAGTGCGTGGTGATCGATGGTGGTTTGTGGCTGCGCGGCGCGGGAGAATTCAACGATTATCTGGACGTGCCGGAGGCGGCGTGGGAGATGATGGAAGCGGCGCGAAAAAAATAGCGCGCGCTGATGCTGTGACACGATCCATAAAAATTCAATAACGTCATCAACGGGAACCGCTCTAAGAACGCACCGACTTCTTGGAAAAAAGCGCGTAGCGACTGGCCTCAAACTGTTCGCGCGGCCAGTTGCGACAACTGTCGCGTCCGATACATTATCCCCTCGCATTGTAAGTTCGCCCAGCCAGCGCGTTACTCACGCCTCCCAACCGCGTGAAATCTCGCGCTTGTTTATCTCGCAAGAAGGAGCTCACGAAAATGAAAACGATGAAACGTGTTTTGGTCGGGGTGTGCTTGTTGGCGGCGTCAGCCGGTCCAGCGGCCCACGCACAGAATTGCAACTCTGGACAGGACGCGGCGGTGGAATGCTTTGTGGGCAACGCGGTGCGTACGAATCTAGTTTCGATTCAAAGCGGCATGACGATGTCGCAATTCAAACAATACGGAGTTTCAGTCTCCAAAATTGTTCAAGCTCAGCCGACGTCGATCGAGGCGGTTGCGTTGGCCAGCGCAGTGGCCGATGCGTTGCCACCGACCAACTCGGACGGAACAGCTAATCTGGCGGCGCAGAGCACGGCGATGAACTCGATCGTTGACGCGGGGATCGCTAACGGTTTTCTGGCGCTTCCGGCCGAAACCAACGCCCAGGATTTGAAATGGTTCTCGCTCGACCTGGTACGAGTGATGAATGCGAACAACGGGATATTGCTTTCTCCGGGAGCGATGCTGCGCGCGGTTGATTCTTATACGGTGACTTCGACCACGAATGGAACGGTGAACTGGACGCAAGCAAATGCGGGCATCGCCACAATGATGGGCAATCTTGCCAGCACTGGACTGCTGAAATTACCGTCGACGGTCACGCTGGCGGAAGCAACGCAGTTTGCGCAGGGTCTGGCGCAAATTACGTACACGTATCGAACCGCGACCGGGCGTTCATCGCTGTAGGCCATCTTTGTAACAGGCGGGACGACCTCCTGCCTTGACCGCTTTTGCACGCGCCAGTAAGCTTGATGTTTCCAAACGCTGCAAAAGGGTCACATGAGTCCGGAAACGATTCAGATTACTTTGCCTGATGGCGCGGTGCGCGAAGTGCCGCGCGGGACGACCGCTGCGCAGATCGCGCATCAGATTTCGCCGCGCCTGGCGAAGGAGGCGCTGGTGGCGCGGGCTGACGATCAGTTGGTCGATCTCTCGCGTCCGCTCGAACAGAATACCAAGGTTGCGATTCTTACTCCCAAAGATGCAGAAGCGGTGCAGGTGTTTCGACATTCCGCTTCGCACTTGCTGGCCGCTGCGGTGCTTGAGCTTTATCCGGAAGTGAAGCTGGGCATTGGGCCTCCGACCGAGACCGGATTTTTCTACGAATTCGTGCGGCCGGAAGCGTTTACTCCTGAAGACCTGGAAAAAATTGAAGCCAAGATGCATGAGCTGGCGGCGAAGGATATTCCGAACGAGCGGAAGCTGATGCCCAAGCCGGAAGCGCTTGAGCTTTACCGCAACAGCAAGCAGGAATTCAAATGCGAGTTGGTGGAAGAGAAAGCGACTGATCCGATGGTGTCGTTCTACACCACCGGCAAATTCGTGGATTTCTGCCGCGGGCCGCACATTCCTTCGACCGGGCGCATCAAGGCGTTCAAGTTGATGAACGTGGCGGGCGCGTATTGGAAAGGGCAGGAAGGAAATCCGCAGATGCAGCGGATTTATGGCGCGTGCTTCGTCGAGCAGAAGGAGCTGGACGAATATCTGCACAAGCTGGAAGAAGCGAAGCGCCGCGACCATCGCCGATTGGGCACCGAGTTGGATCTATTCAGCATTCAGGAGGAGGCCGGGCCGGGATTAATTTTCTGGCATCCGAAGGGCGGAGTGATTCGCCGGCAGATGGAAGATTGGCTGCGCGCGGAATTGACCAAGCGCGGCTACGATCTGGTTTTCACGCCGCACATCATGCTGCGCGAATTGTGGAACACCAGCGGGCACACCGGCTTTTACAGCCAGAGCATGTTTGGTCCGGTGGAAGTGGAAAAAGCGGATTACCAGCTAAAGCCGATGAATTGCCCCGGGCCACATTTTGATTTACAAGACGCATCTGCGTAGCTATCGCGAATTGCCGGTGCGGCTGGCGGAGCTGGGAACGGTTTATCGCTACGAACGGTCGGGCGTGCTGCACGGGTTGTTGCGGGTGCGCGGATTTACTCAGGACGATGCGCACATTTTTTGCATGCCGGAACAAATCGAAAAAGAAATTCAGGACTGCGTGGAGTTCGCGTGGGAAGTATTGCGCGTGTTCGGATTCGACCGCTACGAGGTCGAGCTTTCCGGCGGCGATCCTTCGCGGCCGCAGGATTATGCCGGCACGCCGGAAGAATGGCAGCGCGCGGAAGGCGCGTTGGTTAACACGCTGACGCGCATGAACGTGCCGTACAAATATATTCCGGGCGAAGCGGCGTTCTACGGGCCGAAGATCGACGTGAAATTGGTGGATGCTATCGGGCGGCCGTGGCAATTGACGACCGTGCAGTTCGATTTCAATTTGCCGCGGCGTTTCAAGCTGGAGTACGTGGGAGAGGATGGCTCGCGGCATCAGCCGCTCATGGTCCATCGGGCGCTGTTCGGGTCGGTCGAGAGGTTTTTCGGCGTGCTGATTGAGCATTACGCTGGAGCGTTTCCGGCGTGGCTGGCTCCGGTACAGGCTAGCGTGCTGCCGGTAAGCGGGAAATTCGCGGAGTACGCGGAGAAAGTCTACAAGAGCCTGCAGGCCGCGGGTTTCCGCGCGCATTACGACGATCGCAACGAAAAATTGCAGGCGAAGATTCGCGATGCGCAGATGCAGAAGATTCCGTACATGTTGATCATCGGCGGAAAAGAAGCGGAGGCTGGGACCGTCTCGGTGCGGCATCGGACCAATGGCGATCTGGGTCCGCGGCCGCTGGAACAGTTTGCGAGCGATCTGCGACAGGAAATCGACGCGCACGCGATCGGTTAGCGGCGGAAGGCCGCCAAACCGGACGAGATGCGGCAGTGGACTTCGTCGTCGTGGTCTGCCGAAAATTTACTGTATGAGATCCTTCGCTGCGCTCAGGATGACGGCCTAGCTGTGGGGCGACTAGGCTTAGCGGTGGTGCCTACCAGAGGACGGACGAGTCTATGGCTTTGACGCTGGTGCGGCCGGTGAGTGCCATGGCTGCTTCGAATTCGGTGCGAAGAATATCGATTACGTTTTGCACCCCGGCGGATCCCGCCACCCCTAAACCGTAAAGAACCGGGCGCCCCACCAACACGGCCGATGCGCCGCGCGCGATCGCTTTTAGCACATCGGTGCCGCGACGAATTCCACCGTCCATCAGGACTGGGATGCGGCCCGCGATTTTTTCGGCGACAGCCGGCAGGGCGTCGATCGAAGCAGGGACGGTATCGAGACCGCGGCCGCCGTGATTCGAGACGATGATTCCAGCGGCGCCGTGTTTCACCGCGAGGTCGGCGTCGTCGGGATTTAGAACGCCCTTCAGCACCAGCGGCATTTTGCAGAAACCGCGAATCCACTCCAGGTCTGACCAGCTCACGTTGCGGTAGCCCCAGGTTTTCAGGCCGGTGCTGGCTGGACCGCCGGTGAATCCGATATTCGGGTAAGGAAGCTGGGGGACTTCGTGGCGCACGTGTGCTTCGCGGTCGCGCGCGTAGATCCAGGGAAGATCGACGGTGATGCAAAGCGCTTGGCAGCCGGCCGCTTCGGCGTGTTCGATGAGGGCGCGGGTCTTGCCGCGGTCGTCGTCGGCATAGAGTTGAAACCAGACTGGGCCGGTGGCGGCGGAGATGATTTCGTCGATGCTGACATTCGAGAGGGTGCTGGCGATCAGGATCGCGTTGGCGGCGCCGGCTCCGCGGGCGGTCGCGATTTCGGCTTCGGGATGCACCAGCATGTGCGAGGAAGTCGGGGCGATGAGGATGGGGTGGGGCTGGACGTGCGCGAGCAGGCTTGTGCTGGTATCAATTTTCGAGACGTTCACCATGACGCGCGGTTTGAGAAGCAGATGTGCGAGTGATTGGATGTTCCAGCGAATCGTGTTTTCGTCGGCGGAGCCGCTGTGGATGTACTCCCAGGCGGGCCGGGAAAAGGATTTTTGCGCGAGGAGTTCGTAATCATTGAGGCAAGCTGGGACGAAGCCGGGTTGGTGCTCCGGGAGGTCGGCCAGGACCGCTCGGTTGCGCTTGGCGGGCTTGGCGCGTTTTCGGGTGGGCCGTTTGGTCATCGACGAAAGGCTACCGTAAGTTGCTGTTGTCGCGATGTGAAATTTTGGTTTTGGGCGCGGGCTGCTTTTACAGATTTAACACAGAGCGCACGGAGAAAAACATGAGAGCACGGAGATTTCTCGATGAGTGCGGCGGGTAGCTTGACTTGGGATCCGGACCTCAAGCGGCTTGGGGCAGACACCAGCGGCTGAAAGTATCGGGGTTCGACATAGGGAAAAGCCGTGCTATACTTTTTGGCCCGTCCCCCTGTTTGGGCTTAACGCCTGATGGAGGACTGGGAAACGAGTCGCAGTCACACTTTTTAGGGCTCGAGGGGTGATTTTATCGCGGAACGAAGCAGTGGACCTCCGGGCCTTCGGGTCAACGAGAGAATACGAGCGCGCGAAGTCCGCGTCGTAGACGATATTGGAACGCAGCTAGGCGTGATGACTTTGTTCGACGCCATGAAGACGGCGCGAGAGCAGGGTCTGGACGTTGTAGAAATTTCGCCGAACGCGGTGCCGCCGGTCTGCAAGCTGGTTGATTACGGCAAATTTTTGTACGAGCAGAGCAAGAAGGCGCACGAGGCGAAGAAGCACCAGAAGAGTTCGCACATCAAGGAAGTGAAGTTCAGGCCTTCGACCGCGGAGCACGATTATCAAGTTCGCAAGAATCAGATCATCCGGTTCCTGGGTGAAGGCTACAAAGTGAAGGCCATGATTTTCCATCGTGGCCGCGAAATGGCGCACCAGGAAGTGGGCCGCAAGAAGATGGATCGGCTGATGAAAGAAATTATGGATCACGCGCAGGTGGAATTCGGGCCGCGCATGGAAGCGAATATTTTGCTGGCGTTGCTGGCTCCGAAGAAAGGCGCGGCAGCGACTCCGGCGGCGCAAAAAGCTCCGGAAGCGCAGGCGTAAAGTTTCAGATTTTTGCAGAAGTGGAATGGCAGCTGAAGAGTTCTTAAATTTGAAATCGCATGCACAGCGTTTACCTCGCGTGAGCGAAGGGAATTGAAGCGGCTGGCAGTGAAGCGGAAGAGGAAATCGTGAAGAAGAATAAGAAGCTGAAAGCCAAGACGCATCGCGGCGCCGCCAAGCGTTTTAAGATTACGTCTACCGGAAAAGTGATGCGCTGGCGTTCGGGCAAGCGCCACTTGCTCGGCACCAAGAAGCCGCGGCGCATGCGCAGGCTTTTGAATAAGGTTCAGGTGAGTCCGGCGGACGTAAAGAACGTGCGCCTGGCATTGCCGTACGGCTTGTAAGAAGCCGCCTTAAAGTTTTTTGCGCTGTGCAGTGCGTCACGGGTGCCTGCCAGCCAATCGTTCAGCCCGCCGGATTTCCGGCTCTGGGTAGAGCGCGCAGTAACTACATGAGACAAACCCGTCGGAGCCTGCGGTGTATGCCGTGCAGGCGATCCGCCGCGTTTGTCTCCTGGCACGAAATCGAATTCAATTCGATATTTGCAACGGGAGAATGAACGATGCCTCGAGTTAAACGTGGAACCAAACGCCGCGCCCGCCGTAAAAAGCTGCTAAAACACGCCAAGGGGTTTTTCCTGACAAAGGGAAAGCTCTACCGCTCCGCCAAAGAAGCGGTGAACCGGTCGCTGCGCTACACGTATCGCGACCGGCGCGTGCGCAAACGCGACTACCGCACTTTGTGGATTCAGCGCATCGGCGCGGCTGCGCGCAATAACGGCACGACCTACAGCCAATTGATCCACGCGCTGAAGACCGGTGGCATTGACCTGGACCGCAAGATTCTGGCGGACATGGCGGTGCATGATGCGGACGGATTTGCGTCGTTGGTGGGTTCGGTGAAGCAGCACATGCCGAAGCCCGGCGCGGCGAAGACCGCCGCGGCCGCAAAGAAAGCGGCTGTCGTGCGTCATCACGAAGAAGGCTAGGCGATTTATTGGCGGGGACGGGCGAGCCTTCGAGCTGGCTCGTCTCCGGTACGCTAATTCATCTGCGTTCCGCATTCCCGTCGTGTAATGATGTTGCCGCTTCGCCGGCGCAAGCGTTTCCCATGACGACGAACGACCCCACAGCTACAGACCCTGGCACAAATTCAGGCGACTACTGCTGAAGCGATTGCTTCGCGCTTCGCCGAGGTGCGTTTTCGCTTCGACGAGCAAGCCGCAATACATTCGTCGGACCTCGAGAACTGGCGGATCTTCGTCTTGAAATGGACGGGCCGAAAATCCGGAGTACTTACTGCGATTACGGATAATTGGCTCAAACCTGCTTCGCCAGATTTGAAACGCGTGGTCGGCCAGGAATTGAATCAGCTGAAGGGCCACATCGAGCTGGTGATTGCCGAGAAGCAGAAAGCGATCGAGGCCGCGGCCGAGGATTCGACTTCGGCGCGGGAGCGAATTGATTTGTCGCTGTCCGGCATCGAGCGGGCGATCGGCACGCGGCATCTAGTGCGTCAGACCTACTACGAGCTAGCGCGCATTTTTTCGGCGATCGGCTTCAGCGTGGTGGAAGGGCCGGAGATCGAGACGCCCTATTACAATTTCGAAGCGCTGAATATTCCCGAGCATCATCCGGCGCGCGACAACATGGATACGTTCTACATCGAAGGGACTCGCGGCGGGCACGTGCTGCGCACGCACACTTCGCCGATGCAGATTCGGACGATGGAAAAGCAGAAGCCGCCGGTGCGAATCATTGTGCCGGGGAAGGTGTATCGCCGCGACAATCCAGACGCGACGCATGGCTATATGTTCCACCAGATTGAGGGCCTGGCGGTGGATACGGACATCACCTTTTGTGATTTCAAAGGCACGGTGGAATATTTCGCGCGCGAATTTCTGGGGCCGAAAACGAAGACGCGCCTGCGGCCCAGCTATTTCCCGTTTACCGAGCCTTCGGCGGAAGTGGATGCGACCTGCCATGTGTGCGGCGGTTCGGGTTGCCGGGTGTGCAAGCAATCGGGGTGGATTGAATTGTTTGGAGCCGGCATGGTGAATCCGGCGGTTTACGGATTCGTGGGCTACGACCCGGAAAAGTATTCAGGGTTCGCGTTCGGCATGGGCGTCGACAGATTGGCGATGATGAAGTACGGCGTGACCGAAGTGCCGCTGCTGTTCCAGAACGACGTGCGGTTTTTGAAACAGTTTCCGTAGCCACCGAGAGATCGAGACCCGCGAAAAATGAAAGTCGTCTACAGCTGGCTGAAGGAATTTGTCGAGGTGAAGGCGTCCGCGGAAGATCTGCGCGCGCGGCTCTCGCTGGCGGGCATCGCGGTGGATGCCATCGACGAAACAGCGGCCGGGCCGGTTCTGGATGCGGAAATTACCGCGAACCGTCCGGATTGCCTGGGGCATTTGGGAATCGCGCGGGAAGTAGCGGCGATCTATCGCGTTCCGCTGAAACCATTTCATCCCGAACTGAAAGAAATTGCAGAAAAAGTTTCGGGTGTCACGCGCGTGGAGATCGAAGCGCCGGAATTGTGCGGGCGTTTCACGGCGCGAGTGATTCGCGGCGTGAAAGTGCAGCCGTCGCCAGACTGGCTGCGCCAGCGTCTGGAAGCCATCGGCGAAAAATCGATCAACAACGTGGTGGATGTGACGAACTACGTGATGTTCGAACTCGGGCATCCGCTGCACGCCTTCGATTTCGACAAGTTGGCGGAGCATCGGCTGATCGTGCGCCGGGCGCAGCCGGGTGAAAAGCTCAAAACGCTCGATGGCGGCGAATACAAACTGACCAAAGATATGTGCGTGATTGCGGACGCGCAGCACGCGGTGAGCTTGGGCGGAGTGATGGGCGGCGCGAATTCGGAGATTTCCTTCAGCACGAAAACGATCCTGATCGAATGCGCGTGGTTCGATCCCATCGTGATACGACGGACTTCGAAGGCTCTAGGACTGCGTAGCGAAGCTTCCTATCGATTCGAGCGCGGGGCGGATCCGGAGATGGCTGAACTGGCTTCGCGACGCACGGCGGAACTGATTCAGCAGGTTGCGGGCGGCGAAATTCTGGCGGGCGTGGTTGATGTGTATCCGCAGCGCAAGACGGAAAAGAAAATCGAGCTGTCACGCAAGGAACTGTTGCGGGTGATGGGCGCCGACGTGCCGGATCGCGACATCGAGCAGATTCTGAGCGCACTGGGATTTCACGCGGTACGGATTGATTCCAATCGCGGCAGCGACGGTTCGATCGCCGCGATCTGGGAATGCCGCGCGGTTTCGTGGCGGCGGGATGTTACCCGCGGCATCGATTTGATCGAAGAAGTCGCGCGGCATTATGGCTACGACAAATTTCCACCGCGGTTGCCGCCGGCGAAGATTGCGGCGCATCGGTTGCCCCATGCCGAAGCACAGGACCGGCTGCGCGAACGAATCGTCGCGCTGGGGTATCAGGAAATCGTCGAGATTCCGATCGTCGATACCAAGCGGGACGAGCTTTTCCGCGAAGAGGGCTGGATTCCGGCGATGATCGGGAATCCGCTGGCGGAAGACGCCGCGGTGATGCGTTCGAGCGGCACGGTGAGTATGCTCCGCGCGGTGGAGTGGAATCTGAATCATGGCCAGCGCGACCTGCGGCTCTTTGAGATTGGGAAGACATATGAATTGCGCAACGGCGAGCCGGTGGAAACGCAGGTGTTGACGCTGGGCGCTACCGGAGCGGCGCGTGAGAAATCGATTCACGAAGCCGCGCGAGAATTTTCTTTCGCGGATTTGAAGGGCGACCTGGACAGCGTCGGGAAGCTTTGCGGCGGGTTGCGGTGGGCCGCGGGCGGTCCGCAATGGCTGATGAATGCGCACGCTGCGCGGATTTATCTGGCCTCGGGCGCAGCGGAGAGAACTTACCTTGGGCCGGCGGGACAAATTGCCCGAAAAATCGCAGAACTTTATAAATTCCGACAGGATGTATTCGTCGCGGAGTTGAAGCTGGAGCCTTTGCTGCAGGGGTTCGAAGCGGCAGGCGCGGCTTTACGTTTCAAACCGCTGCCACGATTCCCGGCGGTCGAGAGGGATTTTTCGCTGGTGCTGACCGATGGCGTTTCTTTCGCGCAAGTGTCGGGCGCGATTCGCTCGTTGGACATCGCGGAATTGCAAACAATCGAAGCGCTCGATCTTTTCCGGGGCGGTCAGGTTCCCTCCGGAAAGTATTCGTTGATGATTCGAGTGACACTGCAAAGCGCGGAAGCAACGTTCACCGATGCACAGTTGAACGATTATTCCGCACGGATCGTAGGCGCGCTGCAAAAGGATCTGGGCGCGGCGCTGCGGTCGAACTGAGCGGCGTCTGGAGTGGGATTTTCAGCCGTTGCCAGCGGCGCAACGAATGGATCACAATGGCGGGCCAGGCCTCGGGAGCGAACCGTGAAAATTCAGATTTACGACCAGAGCTACAACGTAAACGCGGACGGGAATGAAGAGCATCTGAACGAGCTGGCGGCCTACGTCGACGGCAAGATGCGGTTCATCGCCGAATCGACGCACATGGTGGACTCGGTAAAGGTGGCCGTGCTGGCCGCGCTGAACATCGCGGACGAAATGTTCGCGATGCGCAAACGGCAGGAAGAAGTGGAAGGTCCGCTGCGTGAAAGAGTGCAGAGTTGCGTGACGATGGTGGAAAAGGCGCTGGAACAAGCCAATTGAGCGCGCCCAGCAGTACCTTTCTGCACAACCTCTTGGCGCTCCGGGCCATCTCCTTATATGATGAAGAGGAGAGGTTTACTCCTGCCTTTGGGTAATGCGTAAAAAAACCTCAATCCGGCGATTCGTCGTGCCCGTGACGCTGCTGCTCTTGCTGCTGGTGGGCATGACGCTGTGCAACGTTTCGCATCACCACGCCGGATCTTCCGATGCGAACTGTTCGATCTGCCATCTGAGTCATCAGGCGATCGACCAACCGCTGCCCGCCGCCAGCACGCGAATTCTGGCGCAGGTGGGCGTGCATTCCGATTTGCAGGAACCCGGGTTCACCCCGAACCCGCTGAAGCCCCGTCTACCGGCCCGCGCACCACCTTCCGTCTAAATTTTCCGCTCTGCCTGTGCTGATTTTTATTTCAGCACATCTATGAACTCTCGTTTTCTATTTCGAGGTTGAAGCTTATGGCTCTCAAATCTGTTTCACCGGTAGTACTGACTTTATTGGTGTGCGCGAGCGTAAGCCCGGCTGTATTCGGGCAACAGGCTCAGGCGCCGCCCGCGCCGTCGTCGCCGCAGGAGACGCGCTCGCCTCAGGGTTTGCCGGCGCAGACTCCGGAGCAGCAAAAGGCGGCGGGGCAGCAGATTTCGCCACAGACTTCGCCGCAGAATGTGCCGTCGGGTCAGGCGCACGGCTCGGTGCGAATCTCGCTCGACGAAGCGATTCAGAAGGCGCTCGACAACAATCACACGCTGAAAGCGGCGCGCACGACTATTCAGCAAAACGAAGCGATGGAAATCACCGCGAACCTGCGGCCGAACCCGGTGCTGACCGTCGATTCGCAGTTTCTGCCGATTTTTACGCCGAGTGAATTCAGCGCGGATTACATTAATACGACGGCGCAATTTGACGTGGGGCTTTCGTACCTTTTCGAACGCGGAAAGAAACGGCAACACCGGCTGCAAGCCGCCGAAGACGCCACGGCGCAGACTAAGGCGACGGTGGCGGACAATGAACGCACGCTGGTCTTTAACGTATCGTCGCAATTCTTGAGCACGCAGCTGGCGGAGTCTTCGCTCGATCTGGCTTTGCAGGACATGAAGAGCTTTCAGAACACGGTGGACATCAGCGAGATTCGCTATAAAGCGGGCGATATCAGTGAAGTGGACTATCTGAAAATTAAATTGCAGTTGCTGCAATTCCAGAGCGACGTGTCCACCGCGGAATTGGCTAAGACTCAGGCGCTGGTTGGGCTGCGGCAACTGCTGGGATACCAGACGGTGCCGGAAGATTTCGACGTTACGGGAGATTTTGATTACAAGCCGGTGACGGTGAAGCTGGAAGATTTGCAGGCGCAGGCTTTGCAGAACCGGCCGGATTATCGCGCCGCGGTTTTGGGCGTGACGGCAGCGAAAAGCCAATACGAATTGGCTAAGGCCAACGGCAAGGTCGATGTGACCGGGACGGTGGATTACGACCACGTCAGCGCGACCAGCGCGGCTTCTTTCTTCGGCAGCTTGCAGCTGCCGATCTTCAATCGCAATCAGGGCGAAATTGCGCGGACCAATTACGTCATAAATCAGTCGCAGGAAATGCAGTTGGCGGCGAGCGATCAGGTGCTAAGCGACGTGCTGAACGCCTACGAAGGCGTCCGCGAAAACGACAAGGTGATTACGCTCTATCGCGGCGGCTATCTGGATGCGTCGCAAAAAACGCGAGACATCACCGAGTATTCCTACAAGCGCGGCGCGGCCAGCCTGCTGGATTTTCTGGACGCGGAACGCAGCTATCGCGCGACGCAGCTGGCTTACCGTCAGGCGCTCGCGGCTTATTTGACGGCCGTCGAACAGCTGCGCGAAGCGGTCGGGACGAGGAGCCTGCCATGATTCGGATGGGACGGAACATCGCAGGGAATATTGTGGTCCGGCATCGTCGCGGAGTGCAGCTGACGATAGCGATTCTGGCCGGTACTTTGGCGCTCGCGGGGTGCAGCGAAGATAAATCTGCGAGCAAGATGACGTCATTCTCGTCGCAGGAAGCTAAAGGACAGACGCCGGGATTGTTTACGATTCCCGCGGATCAAATGTCGCACGTGCAGGTGGTGACGGTTGCGCCTACGGATTTGCCGCGCGTGTTGCGGCTTACGGGAGCTGTTTCTTACAACGCGTTCAACACCACGCCGGTAATCACCCAGGTGGGCGGGCCGGTGAGCCGGTTGCTCGCGGTGCCGGGCGAGCGGGTGAAGAAAGGGCAGTCACTGCTGGAAGTGAGCAGCCCGGATTATTCGCTGCTGTTTGCTTCGTATCTGAAAGCGCGCGATACGTTTCGCGTGGCGGATAAGAATTACGACCGCGCGAAAGACCTGTACGAACATCACGCTATTGCGGAACGCGATTTGCTGAGCGCGGAATCCGATCGGATTCAAGCGCAGGCGGATCTGAACGCTTCCTTGCTGGGTTTGAAAATTCTGGGAATTCCAAAGCCGGAAGATTTGGAAAAGTCTCCTACCGCGGAAATTCCTTTATACGCACCGATCGGGGGAGAAATCGTCGAACGCGACGTGGCTCCGGGGCAACTGCTGCAGGCGGGTGTGACCCAGGCTTTCATTATTTCGGACATGAGTTCGGTGTGGGTGCTAGCCAATATCTACCAGAGCGATCTGGCGGACGTGAAGATGGGAGACGACGTCTCGGTGCAGACCGATTCGTATCCCGATGCGTTCCACGGGAAAATTTCGTTTATTTCGCCGGCGCTCGATCCGACCACGCGGACGTTGCAGGCACGCATTGTGGTCGACAACCCCGGCGAAAAATTGAAAAACAATATGTATGTCACCGCGACGGTGAAGGCCGGAATCACGCACAACGCCATTGCCGTGCCGGATGCGTCGGTTTTGCGCGATGACGAGAACCAGCCGTTTGTTTATCTGGCCAGCGGGTCGAATCAGTTCGGAAGGCGTTCGGTGGAAATCGGTCCCAGCGTCGGCGGGGAAACGCAAATTACCAAGGGTCTGGCGCCGGGAGACAAGGTGGTCGGCAACGGCGCGGTTTTCCTGCAGTTTGCTAATTCATTTCAACAATAGGACAGCGATCTAAAAAATGATTCATGGGCTGGTCCAATTCGCGCTGAAGCAACGCTTTCTGATCCTGATGCTGGTGGTGTTCATCACGGTCGGCGGAGCGGTTTCGTTCCAGCGCATGCCGGTGGATGCGTATCCGGATCTTTCGCCGCCGATGGTGGAAGTGATCACCCAATGGCCGGGGCACGCGGCCGAGGAAGTCGAACGGCTGGTGACGCTGCCAACCGAAGTGGAAATGAACGGCGTGCCAAAGATGTCGATTCAGCGTTCGATTTCACTGTACGGCTTGTCGGACGTGATTCTGACGTTTGATGAAAATACCGACGATTACTTTGCGCGGCAGGTGGTGTTCCAGCGACTGAGCGAGGTCACCTATCCCTCGGGAGTGATGCCGACGCTTGCGCCGCTCTCCAGCCCATCTGGATTGGTCTACCGCTACGTGCTCGAAAGCCCCGACCGTTCGCCGCAGGAATTAAAGACTTTTGAAGATTGGGTGATCGAGCGCGAATACAAACAAGTACGCGGCGTGGCCGACGATTCAGGATTTGGCGGCACGGTGATGCAGTACCAGGTGCTGCTCGATCCGGCGCGACTGTACGGCTATCACATCACGGTGCCGCAGGTGCTGCAGCAGCTGGCCGTGAACAACGCGAATACCGGCGGCGGATTTTACTCACAGGGCGGGCAATTTTATTACGTTCGCGGTTTGGGCTTGATCAAGGACGAAGCCGACATCGGCAGCGTGATTATCGGCTCGCAGAACGGCGTGCCGGTGCATGTGCGCGACGTGGGTGACGTGGCGATCGGGCACGCTCCGCGCCTGGGCCAGTTCGGATTCAACAAGAATGATGATGCGGTGGAAGGCGTCATCATGATGCTGCGCGGCGAGCAAACCCAGAACGTGCTGAAGGGCGTGGAGGAAAAGACCAAGGAGCTGAACGAGCACATTCTGCCGCCGGACGTGAAAGTAAGGCCGTATTACGACCGCAGCGACCTGGTACGGCTGACGATCGACACCGTCGAAGAAAACATGCTGCTGGGCATGACGCTGGTGCTGATCGTGCTGATTTTCTTTTTGGTCAGCGTGCGCGCAGCGGTGATCGTGGCGCTGACGATTCCACTGGCGCTGCTGTTTTCTTTTATTTTTCTGCATGCGCACGGAGTCGCGGCGAACTTGCTTTCCATCGGCGCGATCGATTTCGGAATCATCATCGACGGCACGCTAGTGATGGTCGAGAACATTTACCGCGAGCTGAGCCTGCGCGAAGGGCAGTCGTACGACCTGCAGGAAGTGATTCTGGCCGCCGCGAAGGACGTTGACCGGCCGATTTTCTATTCCGTCGCGGTGATCATCGCCGGGTACATTCCGATTTACGCATTGACCGGGCCTTCAGGAAAATTGTTTCAGCCCATGGCCGATACCATGTCCATCGCGCTGGTCGGGGCGCTGTTGCTGACGCTGACGTTCGTGCCGGTGATGTGTTCGTACTGGTTCAAGAAAGGCGTGCGCGAAAAACGCAACCGGCCATTTGAGTGGGTGAAGACACGCTACGAAGGATATTTGACCTGGTGCCTGGACCGGCCGAAATCCACGATCTTCATTTGCGCGCTGATTTTTGGCGCTTCGCTGCTGCTGATTCCTTTCATCGGCGGCGAATTCCTGCCGCACCTGGACGAAGGCGCTTTGTGGGTGCGCGCGACCATGCCGTACACGATTTCGTATGAAGAGGCGGCGAAGATCGCGCCGCAAGTTCGCGAGATTCTCGGCAAGTATCCGCAGGTCACCGAAGTTGGTTCCGAATTGGGCCGACCCGATGACGGGACCGACCCGACTGGGTTTTTCAATTGCGAATTTTATGTGGGGCTGAAGCCGTACAAGGACGCGACCTGGACGCAGAGCAAATTTCATACGAAGGCGGAATTGACCGAGGACATTCAGCGGCAACTTGCCGCTTATCCCGGCGTGATTTTCAATTACACGCAGCCGGCCGAAGACGCGGTGGATGAAGCGTTGACCGGATTGAAGAGCGCGCTGGCGGTGAAGATTTACGGTCCCGATTTGAACGTGCTGCAAGAAAAGGCGCTCGAGATTAAACGGCGGCTGGCGCAGGTTCCGGGTTTTACCGAGTTGACGGTGGTGCGCGAGTTGGGCCAGCCCAGCCTGCTGGTCGAAGTGAATCGGGACAAGATCGCGCGCTACGGAATCAACGTGGCGGACGTGGAAGGCGTGGTGCAGGCCGCGGTGGGTGGGCAGGCGGCGACGCAGGTGATCCAGGGAGAAAAATTATTCGACCTGGTGGTGCGCATGCGGCCGGAATTCCGCGAGAACGCGCAGCAAATCGGAAACTTGCTGGTGGGTTCTCCTACCGGGACAGCAGATTCCATTGAGTGAGCTTTCGGAGATTACGCGAAGGGAACGGCGCGTCGTTTATTTATCGCGAAAATAATTCGCGGTACATCGGCGTGCAGTACAGCATCGAAGGGCGGGACCTGGCCAGCTCGGTGGAAGAAGGGCAAAAAGCGATTGCCGAGGTGGAAAAATCTCTGCCGGCGGGCTACCGGCTGAGCTGGGGCGGGGAATACAGCGAGTTCGTGGAAGCGCGAAAGCAGATGCTGGTGATTCGGACCGCTGGCGCTGTTGCTGATCTTCATGATTCTTTTCGCGCTGTACGGAAATTTCAAATTCCCGGTGACCATCGCGCTGGGCGTGGTGATGACCGAGCCGGTGGGCGCGTTGATCGCTTTGAAGCTGACGCACACGCCGTTTAGCGTGTCGTCCGTGCTGGGATTGCTGGCGCTGATGGGCGTCTCGGTGGAAACCGCGGTGATTCTGGTTTCGTACATCAACAAGCTGCGGCTGGAAAATAAAGACATTCGCACGGCGACGCGCGAGGCTTCTTTGCTGCGGTTGCGGCCGATTATGATGACTGCGCTGGTGGCTTGCTTGGGATTGCTGCCAGCGGCGCTTTCGACCGGAATTGGTTCGGACACGCAGAAACCGTTCGCGATTGTGATTGTGGCCGGGATTGATTTCGCGACTGGTTTTGGGATTTTTTGTGAATCCGGTGCTGTACGAATTGGTGGCACGCGATGGAGACGTGCTGCAAGTCTGAGGTAACCGAGACGTTGTGATGAAGTTCGCTAAAGCCAAGACGAAACATCGGATCGCTGCGCGGCTCCTGGCCGTCGCGCTGATTCTCTGCATCGGCCTATTCGCGGCGCAGGCTGCCGGGCACTGGCACGGTCACGAATCCGACGAGCAACATTGTCAGGTTTGCCACATCGGGCACGTCGCGGTCCCGCAGCCAGTCACGCAGGTCGCGGTGCTGGCACCGGTTCCGGTGGCGCGCTTCACGCCCAGAAGCCAAAAGATCGTTCGATTTGAAACGCTTTCCACGCATCGAATTCCCCGCGCTCCCCCTGTTTAGAATTTTTCAATTCCAAAAAAATCGACTGCTTGGTGTGCGGCGCTTCATACGGGGCGCAAGCACACCGATTCATCCATTCATTCAGGCATTCGTCCAGGTGGGGGAGGATCCAACCCTCCTTGCCGCCCCTATAGGGGAAATTCATTCATGCGATCTTTATATCGAATACTGGGAGTTTTGTTTTTCGTATTGCCTTTGCTGGCTCTTTCGCCGGGAATTTCGGCGCAGACGGGGAATTCCTCCACGGTGCAGGGAACGGTGACCGATCCTTCGGGAGCGCGTGGTTTCGAACGCGGTGGTGACCATGCACAATCCGGTCAGCGGCTTTGAGCGTTCCGCGACGACCGACGCGTCTGGAGATTTCAATTTTTCCAACGTGCCATTCAATCCATATCACCTGTCCATCAGCGTGGCGGGATTCGCACCCTACGCGCAGGATGTGGATGTGCGTTCTTCTGTTCCGGTGGAATTGAAAATCGCGCTGCAATTGGCGGGAAGTTCATCGACGGTGACGGTGGAAAGCGGATCGGACCTGCTGGAGAACGATTCGAGCTTTCACACCGACGTGGACCGGGCGCTATTTGAAAAACTTCCGCTGGAGAGTGCTTCGTCTTCGGTGAGTTCACTGGTCACGTTATCGACGCCGGGAGTAGCAGCGGATTCCAACGGCTTGTTCCACGGGCTGGGCGATCACGCGGAAAATTCGTTTTCGGTGGACGGCCAGCCGATCACCGACCAGCAGAGCAAAGTTTTTTCCAATCAGATCCCGCTCGATTCGATTCAGTCGCTCGAAGTCATTTCCGGCGCGCCGCCAGCGGAGTTTGGCGACAAGACCAGCCTGGTCATCAAGGTCACCACGCGTTCAGGGCAGGGCGTAACCACGCCGCACGGCAGCATTACGGCGTCATACGGCGCGTTTGGAACGGCGGACGCAGGGTTCGATCTGGCGTACGGCGGAGAAAAGTGGGGAAACTTCATCGCCGCCAGCGGACTGAATAGCGGGCGGTTTCTCGATGGCCCAGAATTCAGCGTGATGCACGACAAGGGCAACGAGGAGAACGTTTTCGACCGCGTCGATTACCAGATTACGGCCAGTGATTCGGTGCATCTGAACCTTGGCTACACGCGCAGCTGGTTTCAAACGCCGAATTCGTTCGACTCGCAGTATGCGTCGCCCTGGTTTGGCGTGGTGGTGGACAATGGCGGGCTCGATCCGAATGGCAATGTCGTGAGCTCAGCGGATCAACGCTCGAAAATCGGGACGTTCAACATTGCGCCGACTTGGACGCGGCTGGTGAATTCTTCCACGGTGCTGACCTTCGGCGCGTTCGTGCGCCGAGATCAGTTCAATTATTACCCGAGCAGCAATCCGTTTGCAGACTTGGGGCCTTCCAATCTGCAACAGGAGACTGCTTCGCAATCCCGGAATCTAACGAATGCCGGGATTCGCGGCGAAGTGTCTTACGTCAAAGGAATTCACAACGTGAAGGCCGGCGTGACCTACGAGCAGACGCTGCTGAATGAGAAGGATTTCTTCGGCATCGTCGATCCTACGTTGAATGCCGTTTGCCTAAACGCGGATCTGACGCCATTTACGGATCCGGGAGTGACCAGCCCGACGCAGTGCACCGGCGCGCTACAGCCGAATGTGGGGCAGGGATCGGTGGCTGCGTTCGTTCCGTTGCTCGGTTGCTACGACCTGACGCGAACGGCTCCGCTACCGCTGAGCGACGGATGCCCGGGTGGCCAGACCAGCAGCACGCAGGCGCAGTTCCGCGGGCACACCGATGTGAAGCAGCTCGCCATGTACGTTCAGGATTCGATCACCACCGGAAACTGGACGTTCAACGTGGGAATTCGCGGCGATCTCTATAACGGATTGTCGAGGGCGACGCAGGCCGAACCGCGGCTGGGTGCGGCGTACAACATCAAGCCAACCAATACGGTTTTGCGTTTGTCGTACGCGCGCACGCTCGAAACGCCGTTCAACGAAAACCTGATCCTCTCCAGCCTGGGGTGCTTGAATCCGGCGGTCGGCGCGCTGTTTGCGCAGACTGGCGAAGGATGCACGTCCGGAACCGCGACGCCTCTGCAACCCGGCTTTCGCAACGAATTCCACGCCGGATTTCAGCAGGCTTTCGGAAAATATCTGGTGGTCGACGGCGAGTACATTTGGAAGTACACGCACAACGCCTACGACTTCAGCATTCTGGGGGCGACGCCGATCACTTTCCCGATTGAGTGGAACAATTCGAAAATTCCCGGATACGCCATTCGGGCCAGCATGCCGAATTATCACGGGCTCACCGCGCTGGTGGTGATGTCCAGCGTGGCGGCGCGCTTCTTTACGCCTCAAATCGGCGGGGTGGGCGCGGTGCCCTCGGCGGTCGGGCCGTTTCGCATCGATCACGACGAACACTTCAACTCCACAGCCCATCTGCAATATCAGCCGAAGAAAAATCTGCCGTGGGTCGGATTCAACTGGCGGTACGACAGCGGACTGGTGGCGGGTCCAGTTCCTTGCGATGGCGGCAACTGCGCGGGGAATCAAGTGCCGGGGTTCGTCGACGTGTCGGGTTTGTCGCCGGATCAACAGTATCAGGCTGGATTGTTCTGCGGAGGAGTTTTCGCCACGCCACCGAGCGCGACGAATCCCACCGGGACGCCGATCAGCACCACCGGCTCGTGCCCGTCTTCGCAGTACGGTTCGAAGTTCCTGAAGATTCCTGCTCCGGGGACGGAAAACGACGATCACAATCCTCCGCGAGTCGCGGCGCGCAGCTTGTTCGACGTCGCCGTGGGCGACGACAATCTGTTTCGAGGCGACCGCTACAAATGGAGCCTGCGCTTGCAGGGGATCAACATCACGAACAAGGAAGCGGTCTATAACTTCCTTTCGACGTTCAGCGGCACACACTACGTGACGCCGAGGGCTTTGTCTGCCGAGGTGGGATTCCACTTTTAGAACGGCGATGGGGCGGGCGGAGAAAAATTCGCTCCGCCTGCCTCATCCTTTTATTGTCCGGTTTAAGGGCGCGTTGTTACCTAAATTTTACAAAACTCCAGTTGACACTCGTTTTCAACTAGCCTAACCTTGCTTCTTAGTTGATACCGAGTTTCAACTAGGAGAATTTGTGCTGCGCTTGGTTTCTCGCGTTTGTGTCCTAATCTTGATCGCCGTACTCATACTCTCGTTCGCTCGGTCCACTAACGCCGGCGTAGGCGGGCGCATTTCCGGAGCAGTCAAAGATTCAAGCGGCGCCATCGTTCCCCGGGCCGCAGTCTCCATAACCAATCTCGAGACGGGCGTGAGGCAAACGCTAACGACCGACGAAAAGGGTATCTTCGCGTTTCTTGAGGTGCCGGTCGGCCGATACGACCTGGAAGTGGACAGCTCGGGCTTCAGGCCCTACCAGCGTAAAGGAATCGCGATCGATGCAGACTCCGCGCTACTGATCGATGCGGTGCTGGAAGTCGGTGGGAAAAATGAGACGGTGATCGTGGACGAGACTGCCACTCAGGTGGAAACTTCGAGCACGCAACTGGGCGAAGTCATCAGCGGACAGCAGATGACAGCCGTACCGTTGAACGGGCGGAGTTTTACGGACTTGCTGGCGCTGCAGCCGGGCGTGGCACCGGCTAGCTCCATTACTTCATTGACGGTGCAGGACGTGGGTGCGGCTGCGTTGTCTCCGTCCGGCAATTTGAATCCGGGAACAATTGCGATCAACGGACAGCGGGAGTTTGCGAATAGTTTCATCGTGAATGGAAGCGATTCGGAAGAGGACGTAAATAACGGGACGGCGATTGTCCCCAACCTGGATTCAATTGCGGAGTTTCGCATCCTGACTTCGAATTTTGACGCCGAGTATGGGGAGTTCAGCGGCGGCCAGATTAATGTGGTGACCAAGAGCGGCGCGAATGACTTTCATGGCGACGCGTTCGAGTTTCTGCGAAATACGAACTTCGACGCGCGCAATTATTTCTCGCCCACACGCGGCAGCTTCGACCAGAACCAATTTGGCGGCACGTTCGGCGGCCCGATTCGCCGGAATAAAGTATTTTTCTTCGTCGATTATCAAGGTACGCGTCTGACGCAAGGCGTCGACACCGGAAATATTGCGGTTCCTTCGCTGGCGGAGCGTGCTGGCGACTTCTCGCAAGTATCTGGACCGACGCCAGGCACGCCGGCATTCTCGACTACCGACGCGATGGGAAACATCGTGCCGACGACGGTGAGCGGCCCGGCATTTGCTTCGCTGCTCAGCGGCGAACTTGGCTATCCGGTAACAGCTGGGGAGCCTTATTTCTTCTCCGGGTGCAGCACGTCGAATTGCGTTTTTCCAGGCGAAGTAATTCCGCAAAGCGCCTGGTCTGCGCCGGCGAAGAACCTGTTGCAGTACATTCCCACGTCGACTTCCGGGAACAATTTTTCAACTTCGGCGTTCAATCAACTGCTGCGCGACGACAAGGGCGCGATTCGACTGGATGGCAATAGCCGCTGGGGAATGCTCTCCGCTTATTATTTTCTGGACGATTTCTCGCAGAATAATCCGTATCCCGTGGCGCAGGGCGGGGCTAGTGTTCCGGGATTCAACGCGCTGAACGTCGGGCGCGCGCAATTGCTGCAGCTGGGCGATACCAAAACGTTCGGGTCGACTGCGGTGAACGAGTTCCACTTCAGCTACCTGCGGGATGCGATTAATTTAGGACAGCAGCAGGGTGGCGTGGGAGTGAGCCTGGCGTCGCAAGGTTTCGTGGTGGGGCCGGGCACGCCTGGCATCGTTCCGCTGGCGCCAAAGACGGAGGGCGTAGAGAGCGTCAGCTTCAACAGTTTTTCGTTTGGAACGAACACCAACACACTGCAGCAGACCAACAATACGTATCAGTTTCTGGACAATATTTCGAAGACCGTGGGAAACCACAACCTCAAGTTTGGCGGCGAATTTCATTGGGATCAGATCAATACGTTTCCGATCGCGCAGTTCAACGGAAGTTTCCTATTTTTCGGGACCGAAACGGCGGTGGATTTTGCCGATTTCCTGATCGGAATCCCCAGTCAATACAATCAGAGCCAATTGCAGCCATTTTATGGCCGTAATAAATATGTTGGTCTCTATGGGCAGGATAGCTGGCGCATCAAACATAACCTCACGCTGAATTACGGCGTTCGCTGGGACCGCATCGAGCCGTGGTATGAGAAGTACAACCAGCTTGCGGTTTTCGAGCCAGGCAGACAATCCGTGGTCTTCCCCAATGCGCCAGAAGGAATTTTGTTTCCGACCGATCCGGGAGTTCCGCGGACGCTGGCGCCGCCGGGAAATTTGGATTTCTCGCCGCGCCTCGGTTTGGCCTATTCGCCGGATGCAAGCGGAGATGGCTGGCTGAGCAAAATCGTGGGGGGGCCCGGGCAGACCAGTATTCGCGCGACCTTTGGAACCTTCTATAGTGCGATTGAGGCACTGACCATCGGCGTGCTGAGTGCGAATACTCCGTACGGCACGACATATTCCAGCCCCGGGCCGCCGCTTTTTGCCACGCCGTTTATTACGGCGGCTACCGGCTTCGATAATGGGCAAGCGTTTCCTGCAAACCTCGCTCCGCTCGGTGCGACGCGCAAGCATCCGAATCCGAACGTGGACTTTTCGCAATTCGAACCTATCGACGGGATTCCCGCCTATCCGACCACGAACCGAATTCCTTACACCGAGGAATACATGCTGTCGTTGCAGCGAGCGTTGGGCGGGGCGACCGTATTGAGCGTCAATTACGTGGGGACGCAAGCGCATCGTTTGCCGGTGCTAATCGAGAATAATCCGGGGAATCCTGCGCTGTGTTTGAGCTTGAGCACGGCTGCCGATGTGGCGCCGAACACGCCGACCTGCGGACCGTTTGGCGAAGATACGGTTTACACCACGGCGACGAACCAGACGGTGATGGGTACTCGGGCGCCGTTCAGTTTTAATTTTGGCAGCAACACGAATCAGGCGACGATCGGGAACTCGAATTACAACGCGTTGCAGGTGATCCTGCACCGCACCAGCAAGCGCCTGGATGTCCTGGCGGGATATACCTTCAGTAAATCGCTGGATCAATCTTCCAGTCTCGGCGAGGAAGTGAACCCGATTGATCCGGCACTCAGCAAGGCGATCTCCGCGTTCGACGTGAAACACAACTTTGTGGTGAGCTATGACTATCGAATTCCCTTTGAAAGTCTGTTCCGTGCGGACAACGGTTGGACCAAAGGTTGGTCGCTAACAGGGATCACACATTTCAGCAGCGGCTTCCCCGTGACGCTGGTGAACAATGGCGACAATTCCTTGCTGGGCGCAGAGCCGAACGGCATCAACAATTTTGGGGTGGATGAGCCGGACGTCGCTCCGGGTGCGCTGAATCTGAACCAGAATCCGCGCAACGGACAACCGTATTTCAATACCGCGCTATTCAGCCAGAACACACTCGGCACGCCTGGAACCGCCAAGCGCCGCTACTTCTACGGGCCGGGAATGAACAACTTCGACATGGCGCTGCTGAAGAACGTGAAATTGACGGAATCCAAGGCGCTGCAGTTCCGCCTTGAGGCATTCAACGTATTCAACCACGCGCAATTCTTTGGGCCTCTTGCGGTGGACGGCAATATTGGCGACCAAGGTTCGACTTTCGGAAACGTGATCAGCGCCGATCCGCCTCGGCTGGTGCAGTTGGGCTTCAAGTTTTTGTTCTAGGCGCGGGCTGGCTCGCGAACAAGCGCGCACGGAGAACGACGAGGGGCCCGGCGAGCCGGAGTGCGGCCAGGAAACGCCGCGCTCTCGCCGCTTTTTTGCGTGTTGGAAATTCCTGCTACAATTAAGTGCGGAATGGCCTGCGACGCAGGTGACGTCGCGATGGTCTTTTGAACCAACACTGGATCCCAGGGAGTCCGCGTCGTCCTGCCCTTGTGCACGTCGATCGGTTTCGGCCGCTCGATAGCCTTAAAGCAGGCGCAGGGCACCCACCTATTCGTGGGGTTCAGGACCTAGCTGCGCACGGCGAAGTGGACCGCTCCGTTTTTCAGCGCATGGCATGCCGCCGAAAGGTTCAACACTCAAGTGAAAATACTATTTATCGGCGACATCGTCGGATCGCCCGGACGGAAAATTGTGCACGACCGGCTGGCGGACATCATCACGCAGCGTGGAATCGATCTGTGCATCGCGAATGGGGAGAACTCCGCGTCGGGATTCGGCATCACGCCGCGGCTGGCGGAAGAAATCTTCGCGGCCGGCGCCGAGGTAATTACCGGCGGCAATCACAGTTGGGATCGCAGAGAGATTCTGGATTTTCTGCCGCATGAGCCGCGGCTGATTCGTCCCGCGAATTTCCCGGAAGGTACAGCGGGAAAAGGACATTACGTGGGGACGGCGAAGAATGGCGTCGCATACGCAGTGTTGAATCTGCAAGGGCGCACGTTCATGGCGCCGCTCGAGGATCCATTTCGAACCGCCGAACGCGAGCTGGCGGCTTTGCCCGCCGGCACAAAAGTGATTGTGGTGGATATGCACGCGGAAGCAACTTCAGAAAAACAGGCCATGGGCTGGTTTCTGGACGGAAGAGTTTCGGCGGTTTTGGGCACGCATACGCACGTAGCCACTGCGGATAATCGCGTGCTCCCCAAAGGCACCGCTTACATCACCGACGTGGGCATGACCGGGCCGCACGATTCCGTAATTGGTATGGAAAAAGAGCCGATCGTGCAGCGCTTCCTGGACGCGATGCCCAAAAAATTCGTGGTCGCCGAAAACGATATTCAGATGAACACGGTCCAGATCGATGTGGACGAAACGACCGGCCTGGCGCGTTCGATCGACCGAGTCAACTTCCGCCTCGATTAGCAGCGGCCGATCTTGGTTCACAAAGTACCGCCGCAAGGCACACCTAAACGGGCAGGTGTGATGCGGCGGATTCTTCACGGTTTGCCTGCAACCCTCGCAATTTAACCTCGCATCGAATTTACTTTTTGGAACTTTTTCGCCGCTCCCGAGGCAATAGAAATATCGGATTCTCTCGTTCCGTTGGGTGGAGGTTCGTTCATGCGCCGGTTATCCGGGAAGGGTTTCGAAAAGCTCCCCGGAGTAATTCTGTTCCTTGTTGGTGTTGGCTTGGTCGGTGTGCCGAGCGCTGGCGCTCAGTGGTTTGAGACCGCAGTGCCCTCCCGTGCGCGGATCTTGCCGGAGATCACTTCCGGCGTAAACGCGATGAAGCGCGATGCGGCGGGGCGACTGTACGTGCTGGCCAATCCCGCGAATGAGATTTGGATTTTCAGCCCGGATGGTAAGCGTATTGGGGAGATACCGCCCGCGGGCTCCACAGCAAAAATCCAATACGCCGTGGATTTCGATCTCGATTCCGACGGACGCGTACTGGTCGCCGATCGCGCGGCGAACGCCATAAAGATTTTTTCGACAGAAGGCGAGTTGATCGCTAAAGCTTCGGTATTCGCCCCCACCGGCGTGGTGGCGCTGCCCGACCGGCAATTCGCTGTTTCCACGCTGCGATCGAAACGCCTGGTAGAAATCCTCGACGAGCAAGGCGGCCTGGTGCGCAGTTTTGGAGATCCCGCCGATGCCGGGATCGAACCGGATCCGAAAAAATTGCAAAACCTGGGAAGAGTATCCGGCGACGGCTTAGGTGATATTTATTTTGCGTTCGTCACTTTGCCGGACCCAACCATTCGCAAGTTCGATCGATACGGTTATGCGGCGGCCGACGCGCACTTCGATGCCAGCCGTTACGCTCCTTCACTGGACGCACACGCGGACGATCGGGTGCAGGTGGGTTTCAATTTCAGCGAGTCGAATTTTTCCAGCGCGTACAACACCTGGGCCACGATCGGAAATAAGGGCGACGTGCTTTTCGGCGGCGGTGTTTCTCCGGGACTGAGTTCGCACCTGGCTGGCGGTCCGGCAACTGCGCAGTCCGCGGCCGATTCGCTGTTGGCCACCGGCTTAGCGACCGGCCCGGGTGGTGGCGGTCCGGGCGGCCGGGCGGGCGGAGGGACGCTGTCCGCTCAGGGCTCCTATCAAGGCGATGATCTGCAATTTCATTTCGGCCGCAAGCCAAGCGGCACAGGGAGCAAGGGTAACTCGAGCGACAGTTCGTATTCCGGGCAGGGCTCGGGCGACAGCGGAGACTTTCATTTCAACGCTCAGGATTTCGCCAACGATTTGTCCGATTCGACGGACCCCAACGACAACACGCAAGCGCTGCTGTTTTCCGCGCAACAGGCCGGGCTGTCTGGAGCATCAGGCGGGTTCAACCCGGGCGGACACGGATTCGGCGGCGGATTTGGTGGACCGGGCGGGGGAACACTCGGAGGCGCCGGATTTTTTCCGGGTCTTGGCGGTTTCGGCCGCGGAGGCGGGGACTTCGGCGGAGGTCTCGGAGGCGAATTTCAATCTCATGATTTCTCGACGGGAACCCCGAATCTCTCCGAGACCAGCCCATCCAGCCTGAAGACGATATCCACGCCGGCAAACACCGCCAGCGCGGCCGCCACGAACAATTCAAACCGGTTCGGCGATCAGCGCTTCGGTGGACCTCACGGATTTGGCCGCGACGCGTATAACTTCACCAGTACGGTAAAGTTAAACCTCGATCATTTCGCGCCCAATTCCGAAGACAAGCCGGTGATCACGGCGGTAGGCATCGATCCGGCCACGCAGGAAATTTGGGCGGCGGTAGGCAAGGTGCTCGCGCATTTCGATAAAAACGGCCGTTACCTTGGCGAATATTACATCGTGACGCCAGAGGGTACTCCGCTGCGCGTTAGCGCAATAGTGGTGGAGGAAGACAAACTGATCGTCGCTTCGGATACGCGAGGCGTTTACGAATTTGCGCGGCTCGACCGGCGCGCTGCACCGAAGACGGCGGCACAGACGAGAGTTGTTTCCTCGGCACCGCAGGAGACAAGAGCTGCAGAGCCCTCCCAGCCGCACTAAAACCGATATTGCCGCGCACTGCGGCTTCATAATTTCTTAATTTGCTATTGATGCAGGAAGTTCCGGAGTTGGGGTTCGCGAAAAAATTTATTTTGCAAGAGGAAAACGCGCTGTGGAAAACTTGTGAATTATTTGTGGAGAGCGCGAGCGTGTTCGTTATAGTTTTCACTTGCTACGGACGTTTCGTTTAGGCAGAATCCCGCCTCGCGTCTTTTGCAAACAATAAGTCGCAATCATTCTTAGTAGGCCGCAGCGCGGGGGCGCGTTGCGTAACATCTGACCCGGAAGGCCAGACCAAAATTCACCCGCTGTGATTGGCGGTATTTTCCACAGCATTTCCACTTCAGTGGAAATCGCGATAAAGGGTTGACTCGCTCGATGAACCTTTGGGACAAGATACTTCAACACACCGAGCGCCGTGTAAATCCACACAGCTTCGCTACCTGGTTCCGTCCCACCCGAATGGAAAGAGTCGAGGGCGACCATTTGACGGTGCGGGTGCCCACTCGCCTGTTCTGCAAGCGCTTGACGGAGACTTACGGGCAGCTTTTGCAGGCCGTGCTGACCGAAATTGGCAAGCCGCAGACCCAGTTGGAGTTCATCTGCGCGGAATCCGAGCCGGTTCAAGTGGCTGCGCCGGTAAGCCCGCAAGCCAAGCTGGATTTCGATGCGGTCACCAACCAGCTGAACGCGCGCTACACTTTCGATTCATTCATCGTCGGCGCTTCGAATCAATTTGCGCACGCGGCAGCCGTGGCGGTGGCCGAGCAGCCTTCCAAATCCTACAACCCGCTGTTCCTCTATGGCGGAGTGGGATTGGGCAAGACCCATCTGATGCAGGCCATCGGGCACACCCTGAAGCGCCGGAATCCCGCGCTGCGGCTGACCTACATCAGCGCTGAAAAATTCACGAACGAAGTCATTGCTTCGATCCGGTTCGAACGCATGGCCGGCTTCCGCGACCGTTTCCGCAATATGGATGTGCTGATGGTCGATGACATCCAGTTCATCGCCACGCGCGAGCGCACCCAGGAAGAATTTTTCCATACTTTCAATGCGCTGTACGACCAGCAGAAGCAGATCGTCATTTCTTCAGACTGCCCACCGAAGGAAATTTCTTCGATTGAAGAGCGCTTGCGCTCCCGGTTCGAATGGGGATTGATCGCGGACATTCAACCCCCGGATCTGGAAACGAAAATCGCGATTCTGCAAAAACGAGCGGAAAGCGAGCGCGTGCAGCTGCCGGATGAAGTCGCCGAGTACATCGCGCGGGCGATCAAGTCCAACATTCGTGAATTGGAAGGCGCGCTGACCCGGTTGATGGCGTACGCATCGTTAACCGGCGCGACGGTGAATCTGGCTACCGCACAGCAAGTGCTGAAGAACATCATCGATACTCAGGAAAAGAAGGTCACCATCGAGCAGATTCAGAAACGGGTGGGCGAAGTTTTTGGTTTGCGCGCGCAGGATTTGAAGGTGCGCAGCAACTCGCAACAAATCGCTTTCCCGCGGCAGGTGGCAATGTTCGTGGTGAAGCAGCTGACCTCGGCTTCGTTGCCGGAAATCGGGCGGCAATTTGGTGGGAAACACCACACTACCGTGCTGCACTCGATCAACAAAATTGAGAGTCAGCGGTTGACCGACAAAGATTTGAACAAAAAAATCAACAGGCTACTGGATTCATTCGGTTAGACTTAGCCGCAGTACTAGACCTCGCCAGAGAATCGCGCTGTGCAATCCCTGTGTAAGGAATTTTGAAGCTGGTTCGCGCCCGTCAGCGGTTGAGGTTTCGCAGAGGCGGTGGGCCCATTTCCACAGTACGATGCGCGATGCAACCGGCTTCACTTTCAGGACTTGAACGGTTTTGCGCGATTTCCACAGGTGCGGCGACGGCGACGGGGTTTGTTATATATTTAAGTAGTTAAAGAAAAGCAGTACAGTAGCCGCAGCAAATATCAACGCAAACACCGTGAGGATTGCCCCAGATGGAATTCAGCGTAAAGCGGTCGGATCTCCTGGACGAACTCGAACTGACGCAGGGCGTCGTGGAGCGCAAGACGACGATTCCCATCCTCTCGAATCTGCTGGTTGAAGCCAAGGGCAGTCGCTTGACGATCACCGCGACGGACTTGGAGCTGAGCATCCGCACCTCTTGCGACGCCAAGGTCAAAAAAGAAGGCGCGGGCACCATACCGGCTAAGAAACTTTTCGAATTGCTGCGCCTGTTGCCGGAAGACGGCGAGATCAAATTTAAGCTGCAGGAAAATCATTGGGTACACATCACCAGCGACCGGAAGAACTACAAGCTGGTGGGGATGTCGAAAGACAATTTCCCAGCGCTGCCGGCCTTTCCGCATGCGATGGTAAAGATCCCAGCTAGCTTGCTGGCGGCGGCGATTGCCAAGACCACCTTTGCGATATCGCTTGAGGAATCGCGCTACACCTTGAATGGCGCGCTGTTAGTACTGAAACCGGGATCGCTGGCGATGGTGGCTACCGACGGCCACCGGTTGGCGATGGTCGAGACAGACCACAAGTTCGAAGGCTTCACTACCGAAACGCGCGTGTTGGTTCCCAAGAAAGCGATGACGGAGATTCAGCGATTGGTGGGGAAAGCCGGCGACGACGTCCAAGTGGAATTTGCGCAGGACGAAAGCCATCTGTTTTTCCAGGTCGGCCGGCGCTTGCTGACCTCGCGGAAACTGACCGGGCAATTTCCGAATTACGAAGCGGTGTTACCGCGCGACGCGAACAAGACGCTGCAATTAGGACGCGGGGAACTGCAGGATGCGCTGCGGCGTGTTTCACAGCTTGCGGATCAGCGTTCGCACGCGGTGAAGTTCATGCTCTCAAACGAAGGCTTGGAGCTTTCTTCGTCGAGCCCCGAATACGGCGAAGCCAAAGAAGTGATCGAGAAGGAATACAAGGGCGATACGATTTCGATCGGCTTCAATGCGCAATATTTGCTGGATTTTCTGGCCGCCGCCGCCGATGGGCCGATCAGTTTTGAGTTGAAAGACGAGCAGTCCGCCGGCCAGTTGCGCCCCACGGGCGACGAAGCTACCCGCTACCGTTACGTTGTAATGCCCATGCGCATTTGATCGAGACCCTAGCCGGTAACCAAAAACAACCTCAATTCCACTACTTTCGGGGCGGGTCCGTGTGTCCCGATTTGGGCCTTCCGTTGCTTTTGACCTTCCTTCTAACCAATTGATATGAATAGAGATAAATCCTGCTTAAACTCACCGTTTGACCTTGTGCAATGGGTATCGTTTATGTAAAATCGTGGTGTTCAAGGATCCTCCTGAACGGCACTACATTCGGACCAGAATTAGCCTCGTTTTTGCGCTTCCGCGCCAGGGAGTGCGTGGCTAAAAGTGGCTGGATGTCCCCCTTTCCGCGGGGGAAAACGAAAAGCTCCGCCGCGTCCCACCGAAATTTCGGAAGGGGACGGGATGGAGCCGCAACCCTTCGAGTCTCAGCGGCGCCATTAGGCGCCAGCGAAGAATCGGACGGAATTTCCGCCGGTTTTTCGAGTGAAAGAGACCAATGGGCAAGGCCAGTGTCGGCAAATCCGCGCGACCGCCTTCCCGAGTTTAGCTACACGCACGCGACAACTGAGGAGAAGCACGACCCATGGCTGAAAAAGAAACTGCGGGCGGAAAAGCCGCCGGGCACAAGTACGACGCCACTTCCATCAAGGTTTTGGGCGGAATCGAAGCAGTTCGTAAACGTCCCGCGATGTACATCGGCTCGACGGGCGAGATGGGCTTGCACCATCTGGTGTGGGAAGTGGTGGATAACTCTGTCGACGAAGCGATGGCGAATTTCGCGGACGAAATTAATGTGACGGTGCACGAAGACAACAGCGTCACGGTGGTCGACAACGGGCGCGGCATTCCGGTGGACATGCATGCCACGGAGAAAAAGCCAGCTGCCGAAGTCGTAATGACCGTGCTGCATGCCGGCGGAAAATTCGACAGCGATACCTATAAGGTTTCAGGCGGGTTGCACGGCGTCGGCGTTTCGGTGGTGAACGCGCTTTCCGATTGGCTGGAATTGGAAATTTGGCGCGATGGCGAAGTTTGGGAGCAATCCTACGAGAAAGGAATTCCAACCTCGAAGCTGAAGGCTTCCGGCAAGACTCGCAAAACCGGCACGAAAATTACGTTCCACGCTGACTCTTCGATCTTCACTACCAACGTCTACACGTATGACACGCTGGCGCAACGGCTGCGCGAGCTGGCCTTTTTGAACAAGGGCTTGAAGATCACGCTCGATGACGAGCGCAACGGCAAGAAGACGGAATTCCGTTACACCGGTGGCATCGCGGAATTCGTCAAGCATCTGAACAAGGGCAAAGGCGTGCTGCACGATTCGCCGCTGTACATCGAAGGGAAGCGCGATCAGGTAGAAGTGGAAATCGCGCTGCAATACAACGACAGCTACACCGAGAACGTTTTCGCTTTTGCCAACACGATCAACACCGTCGACGGCGGCACGCACCTTTCTGGATTTCGCTCGGCATTAACCCGCACCATCAATTATTACGCCAGCTCGTTCGGCATGCTCAAGGAGCAGAAGGACGAAGTCACCATCAATGGCGACGACGTTCGCGAGGGATTGGTCGCGGTGATTTCGGTAAAGCTGCCGCAGCCGCAGTTCGAAGGGCAGACCAAGGGCAAACTGAATAGCGACATCAAGGGCGTCGTCGAGCAGATGGTGAACGAAAAGCTTGGCGAGTATTTCGACAAGCATTCTTCCATCGCGCGAAAGATTATCGGCAAGTGTATTGATGCTGCGCGAGCGCGCGAAGCGGCGCGTAAGGCCCGCGAATTGACGCGACGAAAGTCAGCGCTCGATTCGAGCGGATTGCCGGGCAAGCTTTCTGATTGCCAGGAACGCGATCCGGAACGCTGTGAAATTTTCCTGGTTGAGGGCGAATCGGCCGGCGGCTCGGCCAAGGGTGGCCGCGACCGGCGCTACCAGGCCATCCTGCCGCTGAAGGGCAAAATTCTTAACGTCGAAAAAGCGCGCTACGACAAAATGCTGGGCCACGAAGAAATCCGCTGCATTATCACGGCGCTCGGCACCGGCATCGGCAAGGACGATTTCGACGCCAACAAGCTCCGCTACCACAAAGTGATTTTGATGACCGACGCGGACGTGGACGGCAGCCACATTCGCACCTTGCTGCTGACTTTCTTCTTCCGCCATATGCGCGAGCTGATCGAGCGCGGGCACATTTACATCGCGCAACCGCCGCTGTATCGCGTGAAGCGCGGGAAAATGGACCGCTATATCCGAGACGAAGGCGAATTTGCGCGGGAAGTGATGAAGCGCGCTACCGAAGAACATTCGGTGAAGGGTAAGAACGGCAAGGCCATTGAAGGCGGTGACCTGACGACGTTCCTGCTGAATATTCAGGAATACGATCAGGTTGCGGCGAAGTTCGGGCGGCGTCTGCGCGAGCCTAAGCTGGTCGAATTGCTGGCGGAAAGCGAATTGGACAAGAAGACCGACTTCGGCGATAAGAAGAAACTGCAGGAACTGGCCAAGGCTATCGAAAAGTCGAAGCTCGACGTGGAAGCGAAATTCATTTTCGACGAAGAACACAGCCTGCACGAACTGGTGTTGAAGAATGGTCAAGAACGCCGCATCAACTGGGCGCTGGCTTCGACTCCCGAGTACAAAAAACTGCGTTCGTTGCATTCGGCGATCGCGGATTTGAATCGCGGGCCTTTCACTGTGGCGCACGGCAGCGACAAGGTGGTGAAAGAGGATTCCACCGGCGTGCTGAATTACGTGCTGGAAGACGCCAAGAAAGATTTCACCATTACCCGATTCAAGGGTCTGGGCGAAATGAATCCCGAGCAGCTGTGGAACACCACCATGAATGCGGAAGTTCGCACGTTGTTGAAGGTCCGCCTCGAGGACGCGGTAGCGGCCGAAACGATTTTCTCCACGCTGATGGGCGAGAACGTCGAAGAGCGCCGCAAGTTCATCGAGGAAAACGCGCTCGACGTGGTCAACCTGGACATTTAAATCCTTGAACTACCAACTGGTGTGGAAAATTTTGCCGGGGTTGCGGGGGCTGAGTTGCTCGGATTTTCGAGCGACTCCGACCGACGATCCTAATAACGAAAAAGGTGTGGCGTTCGAATGCGCCACGCAGGCCAAATGCGATGCGTTCCTGCGCGAACTGGAATCGCATTTCGGCCCGCAGCGATTTTCGAATAACGCGACGGCGTTTGAGACGGTGAAAGCTTACGTCGTCGAGCACGCCGCAAAAGCGAACTGAACCGCCGCGGCGAAAAGCGCGGCAGACAACTTTAAGACGAGGGACGAATGGCGGACGAACTGAATCAGTCGATTACCACTCCGGTTGATATCGAATCGGAAATGAAAAAATCGTACTTGGATTACGCGATGAGCGTAATCATCGGCCGCGCCCTGCCGGACGTGCGCGATGGCTTGAAGCCCGTGCATCGCCGCATTCTTTTCGGCATGTACGAGCTGGGGCTGACCTCGACCAAGTCCTACCGCAAGTGCGCCAAGATCGTCGGCGAAGTCCTCGGCAAGTTCCATCCGCACGGCGATACGCCGGTCTACGACGCATTGGTGCGTCTGGCGCAGGATTTCAACATGCGTTACCCGCTGGTTGACGGCCAGGGAAATTTCGGTTCGGTCGATGGAGATCCTCCGGCGGCCATGCGTTATACCGAAGCGCGGCTTTCGAAAATCGCCGAGGAAATGCTGGCGGACATCGAAAAGGAAACCGTCGATTTCGTTCCGAACTTCGATGAAAGCGAAAAAGAGCCGGTCGTTCTTCCTACCCGCGTTCCGAATCTTCTGGTCAATGGCTCTTCCGGTATCGCCGTCGGCATGGCGACGAATATTCCGCCGCACAACCTGAAAGAAGTGGTCGAAGGCGCGATCCTGCTGATCGAAGAGCCGGAAACCACGCTAAAGAAAATGATGAAGGTGATTCCCGGCCCGGACTTTCCCACCGCCGGATACATTTACGGGCGCGACGGAATCGAGCAGGCTTACAAGACCGGACGCGGCTCCTTCAAAATGCGGGCCAAGGCTGCGGTGGAAAAGCGGGGCAAAGACCGCGAAGACATCGTGGTCACCGAGCTTCCGTACCAGGTGAACAAAGCGCGCATGATTTCCCATATTGCGCAGCTGATCAACGAGAAAAAGATTGAAGGCATTTCCGACATTCGCGACGAAAGCGACCGGCAGGGCATGCGCATCGTCATCGAGGTGAAGCGCGACGAAGAGTCGCAAATCATCCTCAACAAGCTCTTCAAGCTCACGCAGATGGAAGAATCGTTCAGCATGATCATGCTGGCGATTGTGGCCGGGCAGCCGCGCGAACTGGGCATCCTGGACATGCTGCGCCTGTTCATCGAGCACCGTATCGACGTAGTGCGCCGGCGCACGCAATACGAATTGCGCAAGGCCGAAGAGCGCGAGCACATTTTGCTCGGTTACCAGATCTCGCTCGATTACATCGACGAAGTAATCCGCATCATCCGGGGATCGGCCAGCCGCGCCAACGCACGCGAAAACCTGCACGATTACTTTCTGGAAAAGAAAATATCGATCAGCGAAGACGGAAAGGCCAAGAGCCTGGCCGGCGTGAAGCTGAATAACAAGAAGTACGGCATGCCGGCGACCGATCGAAGGCCTGAGCTACGCGCAGATCGACGCCATCCTCGAACTGCAACTCCACCGCCTGACCCGGCTTTCGACTGAAGATATTCTTAATGAATTGAAGGCGATTCGCGAGCGCATCGCCGAACTCCGCGAAATTCTGGGCAGCGAAAAGAAGTTGAAAGCGGTGATCGTGGCCGAGTTGCGCGAAATCCTGAAGCAGTATGGCGACGAGCGCCGCACCCAAATCGTCGATCGCGTTGACGAGATCAAGCTCGAAGACCTGATCAAAGACGAAGAGATGGCCATCACCGTGAGCCATTCGGGATATATCAAGCGCACTTCTGTCGATACCTACCGCCATCAATCCCGCGGCGGCAAGGGCCGCATCGGCGCCAAGACGCGCGACGACGATTTCGTCGAGCACTTCTTCACCGCCTCCGCCCACAGCTACATCCTGCTGTTCACCTCCAAGGGCCGGGTGTACTGGCTAAAGGTGTACGAAATTCCGGAAGCGGCGGCGGCGACGCGTGGAAAAGCGATCGGCAATCTGGTGCGTTTCCAGGAAAACGAAAAACTCACCGCGGTGGTTCCGACGCGCGATCTGGAGCAAGCCGACCGTTACGTGTTCCTTGCCACTAAGAGCGGCACGGTGAAGAAAACCGGCCTTGCGGAATTTTCCAATCCGCGTCCGTCGGGAATCATCGCGATCAATCTGGATGGCAGCGATGAATTGATCGGCGCGAAACTGACCGACGGTATGCAGATGATTTTCCTGGCAAGCCACGATGGCCAGGCCATTCTGTTCCGCGAAACCGAAGTGCGGTCGATGGGCCGCGCGGCAGGTGGCGTGAACGGCATGGATCTGGCGAAGGGCGATTACGTGGTCAGCATGGACGCGGCGCAGCCGGATTTCGGAATCATCGAGAAGGAATTCAAGACCTCGACGCGAAATCTGGATGAACTGGAAAGCGATCAGATTCGCGAATCGCTCACGTCGTTGATGCTGACCGTGGCGGAGAAGGGTTACGGCAAGCGGACGCCGCTGGCGGAATATCGCGTTACTTCGCGCGGCGGCAAGGGCGTGATCAATCTGAAATCGACGGACCGCAACGGGCCGGTGGTCGCGGCGCTGCAGGTTCGCGAAGATTCGGACGTGATGATCATCACCGGGCACGGCAAAGTGATTCGCGTGCACTCTGGCGAGATTCGCGAAGCGGGACGGTCGACGCAAGGCGTGCGCTTGCTGCGTCTCGACGAAGGCGACCGCATCGCGGCCGCAGCGTCGATCCTGGAAGAAGAAGAGGCGGTTGCTGTGGTTACCGGCGAGAAACCCGAACCCGAAAAGAAGTAGCCAGGATATTTCGGTATTTGTTCACCGGAGTCTCAATAACTACGGCTCAATATTCGGCAGGCGCCTTTCTTGCCTAGTAACGACTCTGTTTTCGAAGTCACTACGATTGTCGTCTTCATGGCCGCAGTCGTTGGCATCGCCACGCTTATTTTGGTTCTCAGAGATCGATCAAGGAATCGTAGGGGCGTTCCCGGGTGGATCAGAGAGCGCGGGCGCCTCAGGGCTCAGCGAGTGGCGTTGGGTTACAGGATTCTTTGGCTCGCGTGCGCTGGTGTCGCATCTATCGTTCAGATGTACAGAGGTGCGAGCCAAGTCCTAGACTTCTTACTCTTGTTGATTGCCGTAATCGCGTTTTACCTTGTTTGGGCCTTTGTCGGAACCCTCGGAGAGCTAAATCGTACGATTAAGGAATTGAATACGAAGAACAATCAACCCAACCTCGGCTGATTCCTTTTGGGGGCGGATCGCCAAAACCAAAGCACCAAGGCGATTCGATTCTTACTCCGCCGGAGCGATGTAGTAGCCGGGCCGGCCGCGAATCGTTACGTTCGAGCGATCCACTTCCACTTTGATTTCGTGGTAGCCCTCGGGATCTTCGCCGGACGGGCGGTAGCTGATGGTGTACTGCGCGTGGAGCTCGCCGCCGATGGCGTCCATTCCTTTTTCGATTGAACGGTCGCGCACCGGATTCATATGCAGGCCGCCGGTTGCTTTGCTCGCGACCGCGAGAGAATTTGTGGTCAGCGCGTTTTTGCCGGTTTTGACCAGCCAGATAGCCAGCGCCATCAAATCAGGAGAGTCGTTCACGTGGTCGGGCTTGGCGCGCAGGTCGGCCATCGCGGTACTCAAGCC
Source organism: uncultured Acidobacteriota bacterium (assembly GCA_963711325.1). GTDB lineage: Bacteria > Acidobacteriota > Terriglobia > Acidiferrales > UBA7541 > Palsa-295. The sequence goes on from CAVQDR010000005.1 coordinate 283,001, forward strand.
AATCGAATAGATTGTGACGTTCGCGAGCTGCGCCTGCCGCAGCACTTCGCCGAGGCGCGCTTCGCTGCCGGAGTCCTGGGCCTCGCCCACAACCAGCATTACCCGCCGGCGCACGGCCGGACGTTCGGTGAGCATCGAAATCCCGCGGGCCATGGCGTCATAGAGCAGCGAATCGTCGACACCGATGGGCAGGTGTTCGATAACTTCGCGCACGGCGTCGGTATCGGTGGTGAATTTCACGCGCAGGTCGACGGTGCTGTCGTAGCTGAGCACCGCGGCTTCCGAAGTTTGGGCCATCACTGTTTCGGCAAAAATAATTCCGGCGCGCTTCATGGTCGGGAACATCGGCGCGATGTGCGAGCTGGCTTCCATGACGAGGACGATGGAGAGCGGGTCGCCGCCAACGTCGAAGTGGTCAATTTTCTGTTGGGTTCCGTTGTCGTACACCTTGAAATCCGGTTCCTTGAGATCGAAAACCATTTCACCGGAAGAATCGCGGACAATCACGGGAGTGGTGACTTGATTCACGCGCACGCGGATGGCGTGCTTCAGCTGTTCGGCGGGAGGCATTGGTTCGGGCTGCACGCCTGGCTTGGGATGCAGGGGGCCAGCGGGGGCGTCCTGGGCGCGTGCCGAGGGGCGATGCGATGCTGACGCCGAAGAGAACAGCGAAAACGCAGGTAGCCGTCCCCAGGCGCGCCGGCTTTCGCTTTCGAACAGAGGAACAACGCGGCGGCAGTGTGATTTTCATTCTCTGCTCATCTGGTCTGAACGGCGGCAGTGTATCTGATTCCCGCCCGCAAGACGGCGTTGCTTAGCCAGCACTAGCAGGACGTGCACGCCGCTGGCATTCGGCTGGAGTTCTCCTAAAATGTTAGATCGGACTCGAGCGAAGAGCAGACGAAGACGAAACCAGCGAAATGAAGGGGAGCCGAGGTGAAGAAGCGCGCCAGAGGGAAGAAGCAAGCCGCGAAGCAGCGGAAGCAAAACACCGAAACCTTTGCCGGTACCGAAAGTGATGTATCAAGACCCGTCGTTCATGGAGAGCCTGCCGGCGCGGCCGCTGCGGATTCTAGCGGAGTATCTGGATCCGCTGGCGCGGCTGCGCCAGGAAAATATCGGCGACACGATTGTGATGTTCGGCTCGGCGCGCGTGCAATCCCGCGAGAAGGCGTTGGCGAATTTGCAGGCGGTGCAAAAAAAAGCGCCGCGGAAACGCACCCCCGAATGGCGGATGAAAATAACCGCGGCGCGTTCGCTGGTGCAGATGTCGCGCTATTACGAAGAGGCGCGCGAGCTTTCGCACCGCATCACGTCGTGGGCCATGACTCTGGGCGATGAACCGCGACGCTTCGTGATCTGTTCGGGCGGCGGACCTGGAATCATGGAAGCGGCCAACCGTGGGGCGTACGAAGCTGGAGGTCCATCGGTAGGGCTGAGCATTCAGTTGCCGCACGAGCAGTCTTCGAACCCCTACATTTCACCGGAGCTGAATTTCTACTTCCACTATTTCTTCATGCGCAAGCTGTGGTTCTCGCAGATGGCCAAGGCGCTGATCGTCTTTCCGGGCGGCTTCGGCACCATGGACGAATTGTGGGAAATGCTCACGCTGCTGCAGACCAATAAGCTGTCTTCGCACCACTTGATACTGATTTACGGCCGCGAATATTGGGACAAGGTGCTGAACTGGCGGCACATGGTGCGCACCGGGATGATCAACGAAAGGGAATACAAGATGCTGCAGTTCGCCGATTCGGTGGATGAGGCGTTCGATCACGTTCGCCGTGACCTGGAAGCTCATCACCTGATCCTCGATTCAGAAGGCGAGCCGCGCAAGCGCCCGCACCAATTGATTCCAAACGTCATGCGCCCCTAACAACTTTCCCGCCGGGCGGGTGTTTCTTCTTCAGGCAGCAATCGGAATCATGGTCGCTGCCGTGGAGGCCGCCATGTTCGGAAAATCATTCAGCAAATTTTCATTCAGGAAGGCATTTTTCGGAATTGCGTTGGGCGGAATTATTCTGATGGGATCGGCCAGCGCAGCCAGTGCGGCCGGAGGGCCGATTTGTGATCGCCGCATCGCGCACGAACGGCTCGAATTGAACCGCTCCGTCGCGCGCTACGGATTCTACAGCGGACCAGCCATTCAGGAACGGCGAGAACTGGCCCGGCTGCGCTTCGAATGCGGGTATCGCGATCGCTGGCGGTAAAAGCGGGCACGAGCGGGATCCAGCGTGAAATAAAAAAGGCGGAGGGCCTGGGCTCTCCGCCTTTTGCTTTTCATTGCTCGGGAAAAACGCCGATAACAACGACGATTACGATGCTCTACGTTTTAGTTGTTCGAAACCGGTTCAAGCTCGAAGACGGCCTTGAACCGCCGCGTTTCATCTTGATCGTGCAACATTACGACCGGAGCAACCCGGAGTGAATGTTTGCAATCCCGGCAGGTGGCCGCTTCGCCTTCGAGATCCTGAACGAATCCGTCGGTGAAGTGATACGCAGCGCGCGGGCGGCGAGCCGCCTTAGTACCCTTCGCTCCGCACTGAGGACAAGTAAATTCCACGCGGTCTTCCAGTGGATCGCGATTCAGCGCAGCCCAGGCAGTGTAACGAACTCCGATTGTTTCCAAAGAATTTCTGCTCATGATTGCTCCCCCTTCCAAACCACAAATAATAAACTTCCAAAATCACTAACAGTTAGACGCGCGATACGTTCAAATCGATGCACTTTCCGGCACAAAACCGTAAGTCCAGTAGCGCAAGGCTGTTACATCCTTCCGCGCGATTCCTGAGCGCTTTCCGGGCTGTTTCCGCGCTTGCGGCCCGGTGGGAACCGCGGCGCGTTTGCGGTGTCTATCTCTTGTAAGGAAGCGCGAACCCAAAATCGCCTGACAGATTCTGGGAAGAATTCAGGCGCCCACGGCCATTCAGAGGAAATCATTCGTCTGCGAGAGCTTTGCGTGGAGGTGTGTCCATGAGCGAGATGGGTAGCCTATCGAGTTGCATGTTGGAAAACGATCCGGAAGTTCGGGAAAAGGAGCGCTGGCTGCGGGGCAAGTCGCTGGCGGCCTCGGTGGCCATCGAAATAGCCCTGGTTCTGGCACTGCTGGCATGGCCGCTACTTTCGCCCGGACTGTTGGGCGGCCGCCTTATCGTTACGCCGCTGCCTCCGTATGGCGGCAACGGCGAAATCGCGAAGCCGTCACATCGCACGGAGCGCTATGCGAATTCGAAAAGCGAGCCGTCTCATCTTTGTTTGTTCTGTTCACGGCCGGTGGCGCCTGCACAACCAAACAATTCGAGCAATAACCAGGAGACGGTGCCGGGCGGCGCTCCGGACGTGGGGCTGGGGCCTGGCAATGGCGGTGGCCCGCTGATCCCGGGCTCGGACGGGAACAATTCGATGTCCATCGAATTGAAAAGGCCCGAAGCTGCCCAGCACACCGGCCCGCAGCACGTGAGTGAAGGCGTGATGGCCGCGGCGCTGATCTATAAAGTCCAGCCCGACTATCCGTACATGGCCAAGATGGCGCGCATTTCCGGTGCGGTGAAGCTGCGGGCGATCATCGGTGCGGACGGAAAGATCCGTCAGCTGGAAGTGATAAGCGGCCCTCCTTTGTTGCAAGCGGCAGCCGTAGCCGCGGTGCGCAACTGGCGTTATCGACCCACCACGCTAAACGGGACGTCCGTCGAAGTGGAGACGCTCATTACGGTCAACTTCATTCTGAATGAACCATGAAACAAAGAGGCACGGAGTCATGATCCAGGTACGTAGCGTTTACAAGCGATGAACTTGCTACAACAGGTTCTCGCCGGAGTTGCGGCTGATAATTTCGCGCGTGGCGTCTCGTAGGCGGACGATTTCATGCCAATCGTCTCCCGCGACGGCGTTGGGAAAAATGAGAGGTCCAAAAGTAACCGTGACTTTTCCGCGCCGCGGCAGGCGCGTTTTATCCCGCAGGATTTCGCGGGCGCCGCGCACGGAAACCGGGCAGATCGGGCGTTGGGTATCGGCCGATGCTTTGAAAGCACCCAACTGAAACGGGCGAATCCCGGCCATCGCGGTAAAAGTTCCTTCCGGATACACGACCACCGACTCACCGTTTCGCAGCGTGGTGTTTAAATCCTCCGCCAACTGCACGCGAGCCTCCGGATTGCTGCGGTCGAAGAAAAATTGGCCGCTGCGGTCCGCGAGTTTGCCGAAGAAGGGCATGTCGCGGGTTTCACCTTTGGCTACGAACCGCACGTCTGCGGGCAGGTAAGCCAAGGAAACCAAAATATCGACGAAGCTGGAGTGATTCGGAGCGAAGATCCACGGCCCGGTCTGGCGTCGGTCCTTAAGCATTTCGCCACCCACGATTTCAACCGGAATTTGCGCCAACTTCAGCATCCACCACGCGCCCCGATGAGTGAATCGCGCCGCGCGTTTTGGGTCGCTGGTAAGCGAGACCAAAATCCAAAGAGGAATCAGCACGACGAAGACGGCCGCGAGCGCGTAGACGCCGTAGAACGTTTTCGCCACCTGCCCGAAGATGGTTTTGGTCCAGGCCCACGCACCGGGTGCTGCGCCACGCACGGCCAGCTTGGCGATTTGCATCGAGGCCGACTGCTGCTTTTTTCCCAGCGTTCCCACCAAGTACATCTGCCGCGTATCGCTGCGCCGCAGCTTCCCGCTGGACGTTTTCGGAATGGACTGCGGCCGCAATAACGCGACCACGTCCGGAGGCATGCCCATGGCTTCATCCACCGCGCGCGCGATCTCGGCTTCAATTTCTTTGGAGCGCTCCAGGTCGCGAATTTCGGCGGCGATGATCAGACGTTCGGTACCGGTGCGTTCATCGGGAGCGCCAAAGGCCACCACACATCCGGTGCGAACGCCTTCCACTCGGCCGGTAATTTCCTCGATCTCGTGCGGATAAAGATTGCGGCCCGCTTTGATGATCACGTCCTTGGCGCGGCCGGTGATGTACAGCTCGCCCTCGCCCCAGTAGGCGAGGTCGCCGGAATTCAGCCAGTCGCCGTCGCGCATCAAGTCACGAGTCGCTTCGGGATTTCGATAGTAGCCGCTGGTCGCCGCAGGGCTGCGGAACCAGAGCTGCCCTTCCTGGCGCTGGCCCAAATTCTGGCCGCCGGCGTCGACGATACGAACTTCCACGGAAGGCAACGGCTTGCCGGCATTCACGAATTCTAGCGGCGCGGACTCGGAGGTGCCCGCCGGGATCGCGCGGCCTTCGGATTCGAAAGCGGCGCGTTCGATGCGGTCCACTTTGTATCCGTCGCCGAGGCGCGGCACGGAAATCGCCAGCGAGGCTTCGGCCAATCCGTAGACGGCCATCAGTGCCTTGGGATTGAAATTGTACGGCGCAAAGCGTTTGGCGAAACGCTCGAGCGTTTCAGCGCGCACCGGTTCGGCGCCGTTTGTCGCGGCGCGCCACGAGCTGAGATCCAGACCTTCGAGATCCTTGTCCGCGATTTTCCGCACGCATAGTTCGTAGGCAAAATTCGGAGCAGGGGCGATTGTGGCGCGATGTTTCTGTATGGCGCGCAGCCAGCGCACCGGCCGCGACAAAAATGCCAGCGGTGACATCACGATCAGCGGAATCCCGATAAACAGCGGAACGAACCAGGCTCCGATCAAACCCATATCGTGATACAGCGGCAGCCAGGAAACGCAGGCGTCCTCGGGATGAATATCCAAGCCGGCGACGATGGAATGAATGTTGGCGAGCAGGTTGGCGTGGGTTAGAACCACTCCCTTGGGTGCGCCGGTCGAGCCGGAGGTGTATTGGAGGAACGCGATATCTTCACCGCGTGCCTGGTGCGATAGATTTTCCACCGGCCGCCACGGGCCGGGCGCTGCGCCGTTTGCGGGTGCGGCAGAAGCGGGCACGCTTGCGAGTTTTTGCGCATTCAGAACTCCGCGCAGCGAAGGCACGCGCGGTTTCAGAAGTTTCGCCAGATTTTCGGCTTGGCGCCAGGTCACCAGAAACCGCGTTTCCGCGTTGCGCAGGATGTTGGCCTGGCGCGTGGCGTATTCCGCGATGCGGTCGGCGCGAAATGGAGGGTAGATGGGGACGGGAATTCCTCCGGCCAGGAGAATTCCCGCGAAGGTGTAGAAAAATTCTGCGCAGGTCGGCAACATGATCGCGACGGTCTGGCCGGATTCGAGTCCGCGGCGCCGTAATTCAGCGGCCACCAGCGAAGCGCGCTCATACAGATCGCCAAAGGTAATCGTGCGGAGCTGGTCGTTTTCTTCGTAGACTTGCACGTGAACGCGGTTTGGTTCGCCGCGTCCGCGCAGACGAATCACTTCGGTCAGGGTGGTCGCCTGCAGGATTTGTTCCTGGATGTCCGGGCGAGCATCGGTAGACGTTCGGCTCGGGGCCGGAACGGCAGCGGTTGCCGCGGGATAGTCGACGGCGTCGGTTGAATCCTTCGGCCCGCAATCCTCGGTCAGAATCGCGTCGATCAGATCCTGCACGGCATCGGCCTCGGCGACCACTCGGTCCGGCAGGCGGACGCCGCAGGCGTCGCCAAGGCGCAGCATGAGTTCCACTCGTTCCAGGCTGCCCAGACCCAACTCGCGCTCCAGATGGGCCTGGGGACCGCGCGCGGCCAGCTCTTCCAGACCTCGCGTGCCGCCTAGCTCCATCAGAAGCTGGCGCACGGACTCCATAGCCTGCGCCGCGACTGCCGGCTTGCGTTCGAGTTTTGTTCCGGTTGAATTCACGGGCTGCCGGGCGGCTCTGCGCCGCTCGGTTTAATGTTCGCGCTTCGATTCCCCCGCTGCTTCGGCGAGCCTAACACTGCGGGGGCGCACGTTCAATCGATTGTCCCGCGCCGCGCACTCCCAGCGAAACTACCGCGAAGCATCACGCAGGTACAAAGGTACCGGGACTAAATGAACCGTCCGGCCTATCGACTGCGCCGCACGCCACGGGCACTCTATCAATGTGTTCGAGGCCGCCCCCAAGCGCTTCGAATGTCTTCACCCTCCATCACCCCATGCCCACGAGCGGCCGGAACCCCCACCGGCCGCTCCTTTTTTGGTTTTATTGCTCGCCTCGTTTGACTGTAAGTCACTCACTCGAATCCGTTTGATGCCTTGCATAAATGATTCTTTCTTGACTTCGCTGCGCGGCGGTTCTATAGAGTTCCACCATCGGGGTGGTGTTCGGTTTGGAAAATGGGGTGGTCGTCTAGCGCCGGCTGTAATTTCAGGCCCTTGAGTTTTCTTTTCCGCTGAATCCTTCCGAGCCGCTGCGTGCCTGGGCGCGCCTTTCAACGGGGGTGTGGTGTGAAGATCATTCGAGCATTACTTTCGGCGGCGGCATTGCTGACTGTCATTGTCATCTTCAGCGCGTCGGCGTGGGGCCAGACCAACGCTTCGATGCGCGGCACGGTGACCGACCAGTCCGGCGCGGTCGTTGCCGGCGCCACGGTAACCCTGACCAATACCAGCACGGGGATCGCGCGCTCCACCACGACGGGCTCGGACGGCTTGTATCTCTTCGATCTGGTGCACGTAGGAAAATACAAGATCGCCGTGGAAAAGGATGGGTTCACCACCTACCTGCAGGAAGGAATCGTTCTGGAGTTGAACCAGAACGGACGCGTGGATGTGGCCCTGAAGGTAGGCCGGACGAGTCAGACGGTGGAAGTCACCGCGAACGTGGCGCAGGTCGATACCACCGGGGCGGTACTGGGCAAGGTCGAGACGCAGCGTATGATCGTCGACCTGCCGCTGGTCGATCGCGATACTTTGCAACTAGGTTTGCTGCAAGCCGGTGTCTTTAATCCCGACCAGGACGATAGTTCAGGGAATCCTTTTTCGGTTAGCGGTCAGCGGTCGGAGTCGTTGACCTTTTTGTTGGATGGCGGGAACAACACCGATTTTCTCGGCAACAACATTGTGGTCAGCCCCAATCCCGATGCGGTGGAAGAATTCAAAATTCTCACCAACAATTATGACGCGCAGTATGGGCGCACTTCCGGCGGCATCGTCAACCAGGTCACCAAATCGGGAACCAACGATTTCCACGGAGACGCGTTCGAGTTTCTGCGCAACGACGTGCTAAACGCCAAGGACTATTTCCTGCCGCCCGGCGTCGCCAAAGGTTCGTTCAAGCGCAACGTTTTTGGAGGAACCGGCGGCGGACCGATCATCAAAGATAAAACCTTCTTCTTTGTGGCCTATCAAGGCGCCCGCCGACGGGAAGGCGAAACGACCGGGCAGCAAACTGTCCTGTCACCTGCCGAACGAACCGGGGACTTCGGCGAATTGTGTCCCTCGTACGACGGATCCGGGAACTGCGCGGACACCGTTAACGGCACCCAGCTGGTGAATCCTTTCACCGATGCGAATGTGCCGTTTAACAACTTGTCTACTCCGGGGCAGGGTGGCCCGGGACCGGGCGGCTCGCTGGTAAATCCAGTCATCCAGAATTACATTACGAAATATCTGCCGCTGCCGAACTTGCCAAACAACGGGTTTATTTCTTCGCCCAGCAAAGCCACCGACGAAGATCAGGGCATCGTGCACATCGATCACAATCTGACCGGGCGCGACACTTTGTCTTTTGTGTATTTGATCGATGATCTGCGCATCGCTGACCCGCTCGCAGGTGGAACCGTTCCGCTCGGTTCGGGTGGTGATACGACCGTACGGAGCCAGATTGCCACTTTTACCTGGAATCACGCCTTCGCCGATGGCCGGGTAAACGAATTTCGTTTCGCCACCAACCGGGTGGCAACCGACCAATCCATACCGACGGACACCACTTCGCCGGCCGCGCTGGGTTTTACGAATCTGAATCCAGACGACCCGGCAGGTACGGCGCCGCCCGCGATCTTTACGACCAACTTCAACCTCGGGCCTTCGGTGCAGGGCCCTACCACGCTGCACGACGCCACTTTTCAGTGGTCCGATAACTTCACGCTGCCTCATGGCAAGCATGAATTCAAATTCGGCGTAGACATCACCCGGATTCGCCAGAATTACAACTATGATTATTACAACAACGGCGGATTCGATTTTGGCGAAAACGGAACTTACACGGGCGATCCGCTGGCGGACTTCGTCGGCGGCTTCTACGACAACTACTATCAGAATTCAAAATCGGTTTACGGCTTACGCACCGGTTCTTTCGGCGGATATTTTCAGGATGTGTGGAAAGTAACTTCCCGCCTCACCCTTGATATCGGCGGGCGCTACGATTACTACGTTCCGATCAGCGACGTGCACAACGAGATTCTCGGCTTCTTTCCCGGGCTGCAGTCGACTGTGTTTCCCGGCGCGCCTCCGGGAATCGTCTACCCGGGCGACCCGGGCACGCCCAACCGCGCGCTCGTTTATCCCGACTACAAAAACTTCGCGCCCCGTTTTGGATTTGCCTGGGACATGCTGGGCAACGCCAAACTGGTCATGCGCGGCGGTTTCGGAATTTTCTACGATATTGAAGACGGTGCGTTGAACCTTCAGTTTGGCGGCTTGCCTCCCTTCGGAGGAGTCACCAATATTTCCCCGAGCGCCTATGATGGCAGCGGCAATTATGTCGGCGGCGACCCGGTGGCCGATCCGTTCAACTCGTTCGGGCAAACCAATGTGTTTCCTTTCACCTTCACCGGAACCTTCGGCGTTCCATCAGTCCCTTACGCGTACGTGACGAATCCGCATTTCCGGACCCCGTATTCGCAAAACTTCAATTACGGGTTCCAGTGGCAGGCTACCAAGGACACGCTGGTCGAGGCCGTGTATGTAGGCAGCTTGGGAAGAAAACTGATCAGCACGGCGGAAGTGAACTTTCCCTCCCCCACGCTCTTGATGGAACAGCAAAACGATTTCGGCACCACCTATCCGGATTGCGCTCGTCCCCTAGCTGCCTGCGTCGGAGGGTCTTCACCGATCGACCCGGCTGGCTCTCCGACCGGAGCGTTGCAGCTATACACCAACCTGGCGAACGGAATTTCCAACAGCAATCAGTTCCAGTTGACGGTGGATAAGCGCTTCAGCGGGCAATTCGCGTTGCGGGCCGCTTACACGGTGGCGAAAACGATCGATCTTACTTCGGGCTTCCGCTCCCGCTCCTCAACGTACACCGATCCGGTGGACTACGGCTTCGATCGCGGCTTGGCGGATTTCGACGTCCCGCAGCGCTTGGTCATCAGCGGCATTTGGGCGCTGCCGATTGACCGTCCTTTCCAGAACAACGCGTTTATGAAGAAGGTAACCGGGGGCTGGCAGTTCAACGGCATCATCACCTACCAGAAGGGCCAGCCGTTTACGATTTACTCCAATCTGAATTCGAGCCAGCAGGATAACTATCTGGACCGTCCCGATCTGATTGGTCCGATCAAGTACGTCAACCCTCGCGCGCTGTCTACTTACGATACAGGCGCGGCAAATTGCATTGGCTCAACCGGAACGGTGACTGGAAATTTCTTTTTCAATCCCACCGCCTTCGATTGCGCCAACGTTCCGGAATTCACCTTCGGCGACCTGGGACGCAACACGCTTCGCGGACCCGGGATCGACAATTACGATCTTTCCTTCATCAAGCGAACCAACTTCACTGAAAGCAAATCGCTGGAATTCCGGGCAGAGTTTTTCAACGCCTTCAACCACGGACAGTTTTACAACCCGGACCGCAACGGCTACGACGCCACCTTCGGGCAGATCACTTCGGCCCGGCAACCGCGAATCATTCAATTCGGCCTGAAGTTGTACTTCTAAGAAGGCAGAAAATTCGACAAAAATGAAGAAGGCCCAAATCGCTTCCTGCGATTTGGGCCCTTTGTTTTTTTGAACAACTCAGTGCGGTGGGTCGTAGCTCTTAGCGCCGCGGGCCGGGGCGGTAACTCGCCATGGGGCGCGCGCGCATGCGAAATCGGGGCATCAACGGCGGGGGCACGCTATGCAGCGGCGCGCCGCACTGGTTGCAGCACTCCTGGGGCATATCGCGCAGCCGAAGCCACTGGCCGCGCGCCGCGCATTGCGGGTTCAAACATTGAACCGTGCCGCCGGCCAAGGTGTGCATGGAAGCCTCCGAGCGTGCGAGTAACGCGAGAGCAACGTGGCGTTAATGAGCGGAATACTGCCTTTGAAGCGCTAGTGAGTCAAGAAAAATATCTACTATTAGTAGGGGTGCATCTGCGGAGGACCGTAGAGCGGGAATGTTCTAATTCTTCAAATCGTCGAGACTCAAACGCGAGCCTTTTCGACTTAGTTGTTTTTCGCTCCGTCGTTATTCTGCGAAGCCGGCGGTGCGTCTTTCGCGGCCAGCGCCTGCAAATCCGCGATTTCCTTTTCCTGCTCGTCGATCGATTGTTGCTTGCTGGCGATCTGCGCCTGCTCGTCGGCCAGTTTCTGGGCGCCGGCGCGGTCGTTCGAATAATCCGGCTTGCCGTAATACATCTGCGAATCCAGAACCAGCGTCCGCTGCATTAAGTCGAGGTCGGTGCGCAGGCTGGCCAGTTTTTCTTTGGCGTTCGCGACGCGCGACTGTAGGTATGCGCCTTCGCTTGGGGAATTCGTCGCGCCTGGCGTGGATGCTGTCGCGGTTCCTGAGCCGGCCGCAACCACCGTGTTCGCAGTCCCGTCCGTCGTAGCAGTTTCCGACGCGCCATCCGCGGGTGCGTCGCTCGTCTGGCCTACGACGCTGATCGTTTGCCCGGCCTTCGGAATCGTGTCGTTGTCCCAAACCCGGGCGGGTTTGGACGGATCGGTCTTGGCCTCGCGGGTGCGCTTGGCTGCCGCGGCCAGGGGGTCGGTGTCCGCCTGCCCGCTCATGGATTGCGCGTGCATTACGCCCGCCGGAATCACCAGCAAAATCCCCAACCCTAGATGCGCGATTCTCATGTGCCTCTCCAAATACGCGTTTTGCCGACCTCTAATCTTAGCCGCCGGGCGCGTGGCTAGGCAATCCGCCTCGTCGCACGCGCCCAATAAGGCACCTGTACGCCTCGCCATTTCGCGTCACCTTCGCCGCGCGGGCCGGGCGCCGCGGCCGACTTTTCGCTTGTGCCAGCCGAAGACGCTCGGCATACTCTCCGAACATTTTTATCGCGCATTGCAGCGAACTTACCGGGAGACGGAATGAAATTTTTCCCCAGCTTGATCTTATTTTTACTGTTCGCGCCAGCTTCCCTGTACAGCTCGCCTACTGTTCGCGCCGGCATCATGCAGACAGCCCCGGCAGCCCCTTCCGTCCAAACGGCCTCACCCCAAACTTCACCGTTAGCCAGCCCCGCTAGCGCCGTAGCTGAACCGGAAAACCAGAAAAACGTCACGGCCTACACCCTGCCGCCGGCTCAGTACAAGAAGGCTGTCGATCTCGGCCACTTTCATTTTCGCTTCAACCTGCTCGGATTTTTCTACGGGCTGTTCGTCCTCTGGATCATTTTGCGTTTTCGCTTGGCTCCCAAGTTTCGCGACTGGGCGGAGAAGACTTCGCGAAACTCCTTCGTGCAGATTCTGATTTTCGCGCCGCTCCTGCTGCTGACCATGTCCGTTCTCGGTCTCCCTACCGACATTTGGGCTTACATGGTCGAAAGGAAATACGGCCTGGTCATTCAAGGCTGGGGCTCCTGGTTCTGGGATTGGACCAAAGGCGAATTCCTGTCCGTTCTGCTCGGTATTTTCCTGATCTGGATTCTTTATGCTGTGATTCGCACCAGCCCCCGGCGCTGGTGGTTTTATTTCTGGGTGATTTCGCTGCCCATTGCCGTGCTGCTGGTATTCCTTCAGCCAGTGGTGGTCGATCCCATGTTTCACAAATTCGAATCGCTGCAGCAGAAAGATCCCGCGCTCACCGCCAGCCTGGAGCAGATGGTGCAGCGCGCCGGGCAGAATATTCCTCCGGAGCGAATGTACTGGATGGGCGCCGGTGAAAAAACCACGGAGCTGAATGCGTACGTCACCGGGCTTGGCGCGTCGAAACGCATCGTGGTCTGGGACAACACCATCGCGAAAATGACCACGCCGCAGATCGTCTTCGTTGCCGGGCACGAGATGGGACACTACGTGCTCAACCACATCTGGAAGGGACTCGCCTTCGCCGCGGTGTTCCTGTTCGTGCTTTTTTATCTGGCGTTTCGAACGATTGGCTGGGTGCTGGAGCGTTGGGGCGCGGGTTGGGGAATTCGCAACGTCGCGGATCTGGCTTCACTGCCGGCGCTTTTACTCTTGTTGTCCATTTTCTCGTTTATCGCTGGTCCGATCTCCAGCGCCTTCAGCCGTCATGATGAGCATCAAGCCGATCAGTACGGGCTCGAAGTGACTCACGGGCTGACGCCGGATTCTTCGCAAGTGGCTGCGCAAGCTTTCCAGGTGCTCGGCGAAGTGGACCTATCGAATCCGGAGCCAAATCCAATCGACGTGCTGATGTTTTATTCGCATCCGGCCATTCCCGATCGCATTCGGTATGCGTTGACCTACGATCCGTGGTCGAAAGGTGAGCCGGAATTCGTGAAGTAATTGCAAAAGCGGAGAGAGTTTATTTCTGAGTGTGAATCGTCATCTTGATTCCGTACTTCGCGCGCAGCGTGACCAGCGGCTCGGGAACCACCGGATGTCCCGGAACCAATTTGAATCGGAATTGCTGGGCCACGCGGGCCACCACCAACCCCAGTTCGAGCAACGCGAATCCCTGCCCGATGCAGCGCCGTGGGCCGTCACCGAACGGAAAATAGGCGCCGGCGGGTAGCCGATTTTCCAGACCGTCCAACCATCGTTCGGGGCAGAACGATTCCGGATCTTCGAAATATCGCGGATCGCGGTGCATTACCCACTGAGACATGACGAACGTGGTCCCCGTCGGGAAATCGTAGCCGGCAATGGTGCATGGCGCGATCGAAGTGCGCGCGATCGTATACGCCGCCGGATAAAGCCGCAGTACCTCGCTGATCACTGCTTTCAGATACGGCAGGCGCTCGAGATCGCTGACCTGTGGCGCGCGTCCGTCCAACACCGTTTTCAATTCGTCGTAAAGCTTGGCTTCCGCTTTCGGATTTTCGCTCAGCAAATACCAAGTCCAAGAAAGCGTCAAAGCGGTTGTTTCGTGCCCGGCCAGGAACAGCGTCATGGTTTCGTCGCGCAGCTGTTTGGGCGTCATCTGCGTGCCGTCTTCATCCATTGCGCTCATCAGCATGGCCAGCAAATCGTTGTGGGGATTCGGTTCGCCGGTTGCTTCTTCTTTCTTGCGTTCGTCGATGATTCGGTAGACCAGCGAATCGAGGAATTCAGTTTCGCGTTGCGCGCGGCGGTTTGCTGGAGTCGGCCAGCTCTCCGGGATTTTCAGCGGCGAGCGCGCCTTGCGCAGCGAATAACGCATGAGGAATCCCAGCGAATGGCCCACGTTCCCGGCTTGATCGGTCAGCGTGGTTCCAAACAGCGTGCGCACCGCGATGTCCAGAGTCATGGTCATCATTTCTTGGGCCATGTCCCGGACTTCGCCGTCCAGCCAGGTCTTGGAATGACGATCGGCACATTCGACCATCGTTTCGCCGTATTCGATGATCCGGCTACGATGAAAAGCCGGCTGCGCCAGCCGCCGCTGCCGCCGCCAGAAGTCCCCCTCGCTGATCAGGAGGCCCTGGCCCAACAGGCGCTCGGTAACGTCCTTGGTCAGCGTGCTTTTGTGGAATTTGGCGTGCTGCACAATGCAGACTTGTTCGATGTAGTCGGGCAGGTTGAGCAGAATGCGGTACTGCTTGAAAACGCGGATGCAGACGATGTCGCCGTACTCGCGCGCCAGACGGGTCAGGGTAGCCAGCGGGTCGCGGAGCACCTGGAACGCCAATCCAAACATCGGAGCGCCTTGTGGTCCGGGAGGCAGTCGTATCGCCTTCGTTGAGCTACTGGCCATGAAATCTGGAGTCTCCGATCGGGCCGCCGTGGGGCCCTTTAATTGATAATACGTGCCACGCGCCGACTTTACTTCATAAACCTTGCAGCTTTCCGGCATCCTTCCGAATCCAATCTAGCGTTAAGGGCCAAATCCATTTTTATTGTGCAATCGATGCGGGTAAGATACGCATCGCGTGCAGTGGCGGGTAAGGGGATGTCCGTGGAAGTCGAACAACCAGATTGGCTCCTGCAAATGGAAGGCATTTTGGAGAGCCTGAACGAAGGCGTGCTCATCACCGATGAGTGCCAGGCGATCATTTTTGCCAATTCCAATTTGGAGGAAATGTCTGGCATTCCCCGCGAGCAGTTTGTGGGCATGGATGTTTACAGCGTCTACACCAAAGAAGAAGCCGATTTCATCGTCACGCAGCGCGAGCGCAATTCCAGAGATGGAAAGAACCGCTTCGAATTTGTGCTGCCCAAGCAGGACGGCAGCCGGCTCCCGGTCATCATCAGCGCGCGGGCGGTGGAAGATCCCGAAGGACGCCGCTATTCGATCGTTACCTTCACCGATATTTCAGACGTAAAGCGCGTAGAGCAGGAACTGCGCGTGGTTAACCGCGAACTCGAAGAGCGCTATCAGGAAATTCAGGAGGATTTGACGCTGGCGGCGCGCGTGCAGCAGAGCCTGGCGCCGAAATCTATCGTTTGGGGCGGGGTTAACGTCGAAACCTTCTACCATCCGGTGCGAACCATCGGCGGCGATTTTGGACTGGTCAGCGCGCTCGATGAAGATCATTTGAATCTGCTGGTCTGCGACGTTTCCGGCCACGGAATCGGTTCGGCCTTGGTTGCGAATCGCATCTACACGGAAATGATGACGCAGCTTCGTTCGGGGGCCGGGCTGGACGTGATGTTGCGCCATCTCAACCGCTTCGTGATGCATAACATCGGCAGTTCCGTTTTCTTTTTCACCGTGGCCGCCGCACGCATCGATCGCGGAGGGCGCCGCATGGTTTTCGCCGGCGCCGGACATCCTCCGGGAATGATCGTGCGCGACGGTCAGGAGCCGCGTTTGCTCGAGTCCCGCAGCATGGTTCTGGGCGCGTTGCCCGAAGCGGTTGGTCCGGAAGTGACACTCGACGTGGATTTGGAGGAAGGGGACCGCGTAGTGCTTTACACTGACGGAATTACCGACGTGTTCAATTCCGAAGGCGAAATGCTGGGCGTGGAAGGCGTGCAGAAATTCGTACGCGAAACTTCGTTGTTACCCTTCCACCAGATGAAGCAGGGAATTCTGGATCGCGTGGCTGAATGGCGCGATGGACCAGCTACCGATGACGTTTCACTGGTCTTGATGGAAGTCTAGAGCCGCCGCGTCAGTTCCGTTGATTACGTTCCATTGACCCGTAGAAATCTTTTCTTTCCTACCCGCAGCGCCAGCATGTCTCCTGGGTTCAGCAAAATCGTGCGCTTGATGTCCTTCTCAATTTCTCCATTTACTTCCACCGCCCCGGCTTTGATCAGGCGTTCCGCTTCGCTGCGCGAACTGGCCAGCCCGGTTTCGGTGAGAACCAGATGCAATGGCCGCGTGCCCCAGGCCAGCTTCATCTCCGGCATATCCGTTGGAGCTTTCCGATCGCGGTAAACCAGCCGGAATTCGTCGGAAGCTTCCTTGGCCGCTTCTTCGCCATGAAATCCGGCGACGATGGTGTGCGCCATTTGCATCTTGGCGTCCATCGGATGCAGCACGCCCATGGTCACCTCTTCGCGCAGGCGCACGATTACCGGGCTGCCGAAATCAGTCAGCAATTCGTAATACGACCACATCAGCTGATCAGACACCGACATCAGTTTCCCGAACATTTCCTTCGGCGGATCGGTGATCCCGATGTAATTTCCGAGGCTCTTGGACATTTTGCGTTCGCCGTCGAGACCCACCAGGATCGGCATGGTCATGATGGCTTGAGCCGGCAGGCCGTATTCGCGCTGAATTTCGCGGTGCACCAGCAAATTAAATTTCTGTTCGGTGGCGCCCAGTTCCACGTCCGACTTCAGCGAGACCGCGTCGTAGGCGGTCAGCAGCGGATACAGTAGTTCGTGCACGGAAATTGGGTGGTTGGCCTCCAGGCGCGAGCGGAAATCTTCGCGTTCCAGCATGCGCGCCAGGCGGTAGTGCGCGCAGAGCTGGACCACTTCCTGGCTGGTCAGCTTGCCCAGCCATTCGTTGTTGTAGCGGACTTCCGTTTTACTTTTATCCAGGATTTTGAAAACCTGCTGCAGGTAGGTTTCGGCGTTGCGGTCGACCTGCTCGCGCGTCAGCGGCGGGCGCGTTTCGGATTGCCCGGTGGGATCTCCGATCATCGCCGAAAAATCGCCGATCAAAAATATTGCGGTATGGCCCATGTCCTGAAACGCTTTCAGTTTGCGCAGCACCACAGTGTGGCCCAGATGAATGTCCGGAGCAGTCGGGTCCACGCCGAGATACACGCGCAACGGCTTGCCGGTCTTGAGCGATTGCTCGAGCTTCGCCCTCAGTTCTTCTTCGCGGATGACCTCCGCCGTGCCCTTTTTCAGGTAGGCGAGCTGTTCTTCGACCGGCTTGAATTTCGCTGACGACAAGGGGTTCTCCAGGATTGACTACAGCCGCGTGAGCACGCGGCGCCCATCCATACGATAACGCCCTTCCAGCACAATCCTTACCGCTTCCGTGTAGATGCGGTGCTCCTGCTGCAATATGCGCTCGGCCAGTGTTTGCGGCGTGTCGGCATCTTCGATGGGGACGCAGGCTTGCATCACGATTGGTCCCGCGTCCAGGTTTTCATCCACAAAATGCACCGTGCAGCCGGCGAATTTGGCGCCATGCTCGATGGCTTGGCGCTGGGATTCGAGCCCTGGAAATGCGGGAAGCAGCGAGGGATGGATATTCAGAATGCGGCTGGGAAATGCGGCGACGAAGTGCGGCGAGAGCAGCCGCATGTAGCCCGCGAGGCAGACCAGATCTACTTGCTTATTCTGCAGCTCCGCCACCACCAGCTTGTCGTAGGCTTCCCGTTCCAGACCTTTCGAAGGGATGACCCGCGTCGCCAAGCCGCGCGCGCGGGCTTTTTCGATCCCCTGCGCGCCTTCCCGGTTGCTCAAAACGATCACGATTTCCGCGTTGGGCAGCCGACCCGCATCGATGCTTTCCGCCAGCGCCTCGAAATTCGAGCCGCGCCCGGAAAGCAGTACGCCAATTCTTTTTTTCATGACCGCCCGAAATTAGCATAGTTCGGTATGGCGGCCAAACCGCGGGAGGTTGCGAGGGTTAAGGTATCTAGGAGCGAGGGCGGATGAATCGCTAGCTTCGCGGCGATTGAATCTTAAAGCGCAACACGTTTCGCACCGCGCGCCACAAATTTCCAAAGTCTAGCTTCAGATTCTTGCGCACTGGCGCCGTTTTCGATGCAGGCATGCCGTTTTGCAGAAATTCAAGCACCGGGGCTGCGGGCACACGCGAAGTCATAGTGTCGACGGAGGCCAGTCGCACCACGCCAGCGCGGTCCACGACAAAAACTGACGCCTCGGCGATTCCACCTTTTTCTTTTTCGTTGTATACGCCCCAGCTTTTCACCAAAGTTCGCCGGGTGTCGCACAAAATCGGGAAGGAAAGTTTCAATTCATCTCGAAGGGCGGCGGAACTTTTAGGCTGATCAACCACGACCGCCGCTACGCCGGCTCCTGCCTGACGAATTGCATCGTGGAGGTCGCGATACTCGGCCAACTGGCTGAGGCAGTGCGGTCACCAGTGGCCGCGGTAGAAAACAAAAACGCGCGGCCCCGCTGCGATGAGGCTGCCGAGGTTGCACAACGCGCCAGTCGAATCCATTACCTCAAATTCCGGCGCCGCTTCACCCAACTTCAGACCGGGGTATGCATGCTGACTTGTCATGAAATCCAAATTTCCAGGCGGTTCATCGAAACGCGGTCGCCACGCGGTTCAGAACCGCTCAAATTCACAGACCGAGCTGGCCGGAATAGTTCACTCGCGGCTTGCCGCGCACGGACTTCTCGATTCTTCCAATCCTGTAGAATTTCTCGCGCCGCCGTTTCAATTCGGCTTCTACGCGCGCCACATTTTTTGCCGGGACCACCAAGATCATGCCAACGCCCATGTTGAAGGTTTGCAGCAGTTCGTCGCGCTCGATTTTGCCGAGGTGCGCCAGGTAACGGAAGATCGGCAGCACTGGCCAGGAGTCCAATTCGATTACGGCCTGTACATTCGAGGGCAGCGCCCGCGGCAAATTTCCGGTAATGCCGCCGCCGGTGATGTGCGCCATCGAATTCAACAATCCCTTGACCAGAATATTTCTCAGCAGCGGCCAGTAAGGCCGGTGGGATTTCAGCAACTCCGCACCGATTTTATTCCCGACTTCCGCCACATACGTATCCGGTTGCAGCTTAGCCTGGCCAAACACCAGCTTGCGCGCCAGTGAGTATCCGTTGGTATGCAGTCCGCTCGAAGGCAGCGCGATCAAAGCATCGCCCGGGCGCACTCGCCGCGGATCGAGGCGCATCTTTTCTTCTACTGCGCCGACGATAAATCCGGCCAGGTCGTATTCGCCAGGCGGATAAAAATCGGGCATCTCGGCGGTTTCGCCTCCAATCAGAGAACAGCCGGCATGCCGAGCCGCCCGGCTCATGCCTTCAATTACCTGCTCGATGATTGCGGTATCCAGCTTGCCCATCGCCAAGTAATCCAGGAAAAATAGCGGTTCCGCGCCTTGCGTCAAAATATCATTCACGCAGTGATTCAAAATATCCGTGCCGACGCCGGAATGAATCCCGGTAGCGAAGGCAATTTTCAACTTGGTGCCCACGCCGTCCGCGCTCGAAACCAGAATCGGGTTTTTCCAGCGCTTGCGATCCAGTTGAAATAGCGCGCCGAAGCCGCCAATCGGAGTCAGCACTCCGCGCCGGAATGTTTTCCCGGCCATGGCCGCAATGCGCCGCTTGGCCTGGTCCGCGACGGTGATATTTACGCCTGCATCGGAATAGCGCATGGGTGAGTTTATTTTCTGCTTTCAGGAGAGTTCCGCAGCTTCGCGGATCGAACGGCAAACTAGAAAATGTGAAACAAACGCTTCCAGCGAATTTCGCCCGGATGGATGATCGCGCTCAGATATGTGCCAAATCGTTCCCCGACGTGACCCGGCTCCCACACTTCTTCCGGTGCGTCGATGGACATGTAAATCAACACCGGCGTGCCGATAATGTTTTCCCGCGGCACAAATCCCCAGTAACGGCTGTCATACGAATTGTTGCGGTTGTCACCCATCATGAAGTAGTGGCCCGGGGGCACCACCAATTCGCCGTTGACGATGTTCTTCGGCATTTCCGCCGCCCACTCCGGCGTCAAATTCGAGGAATACATATCGTTGCCAGTTGGCGGGTACACCGGCATGGTCCGCTGAACGCCTTCCGGATCGTGCGGGATGTACGGCTCGTCCAGCGGCACTTCGTTGACGAAGACCTGCGAGCCGGCGATGCGGATCCGGTCGCCCGGCACTCCAATGCAGCGCTTGATGAAATCCGGGAATCCCTGTTCGGGCAGAGGTGCGCGGAATACGATGATCTGCTGCCGCTTCGGTTCGCGCCACAGCGGCACATGCCAGCCGGTGAACGGCACTCCGGCGTCGTAACCAATCCGGCTGACGATCAGGTGGTCGCCAATGAGAACCGTGCGCTCCATCGATCCGCTGGGAATTACCCGCGCCTGCACTAGCGTTCCTTCAATAAGGAGAAACGCCAGGATTACCCAGAACCACGAAACGACTTCGCGCCAGACTTTGTCGCCAGTCGTGGCCGGCGCGCGTTCTTCCACCGGCTCGCGCTCCACCGCGATGGCGTCTGCTTCAGCTTTCACGGTGTGCCTCCACTTCGAGTTGCACCAGTTCGGTCGGATAATTTCCGGTATAACACGAGGTGCAAAAATCGCCTTTGGTATCCTGCACCGCCGCTCGCAGCGATGGCAGCGAGACGTAGCCCAGCGAATCCGCCGCCAGGTATTTGCGAATTTCTTCCACCGAATTATTGGCGGCGATCAATTCCTCGCGCCGCGGCGTATCCACTCCGTAATAGCAGGGCGAAATCGTCGGAGGGCAGCTGATCCGTACATGTACCTCGGTCGCGCCCGCATCTCGCACCAAACGAACGATCTTACGGCTGGTCGTTCCGCGCACGATTGAATCGTCCACCAGGATCACGCGCTTTCCCTCGATCATTCGACGTATCGGGTTCAGTTTTAGCTTCACTCCGAAATCGCGAATGGCCTGGCTGGGTTCGATGAAGGTGCGGCCCACGTAATGGTTGCGGATCAGACCCATGCGGAAGGGAATTCCCGATTCCGCCGCGTAGCCGATTGCCGCGGGTACGCCCGAATCCGGCACCGGCAGCACGATATCCGCGGCCACTGGATGCTCCTGAGCCAGCAAGCGCCCCAAACGCTCCCGCGTTTCGTTCACCGGCTTGCCAAACACAATGCTGTCCGGCCGCGAAAAATAGACGTGTTCGAAGATGCAAAATTGGTTTGGTTTTTCCGGGGCGAAGCGAATCGATTCCAGGCCGCCGCGCGAGATGCGCACCATTTCGCCCGGTTCCACGTCCCGTACGTATTCGGCGTCGATCAAATCGAACGCGCAGGTTTCCGAAGCCGCAACCCAGGCGCCGTTCAGCCGGCCCAGCGCCAGGGGACGGAAGCCGCGCGGATCGCGAATCGCAAAAATTTCATCCGGAGTCAGCAGCAGCAGCGAATACGCGCCTTCTACCTGATTCAAGGCGTCCGCAATCGCGCCCGAAAGGTTTCGCGCGTTGCTTCGCGCAATCAGGTGAACGATCACTTCGGTATCGCTGGTGGTCTGAAAAATCGATCCGCGATGTTCCAGTTTTTTTCGCAGCTCGATCGCGTTGGTCAGGTTGCCGTTATGGCCCAGCGCCAGTTTGCCTTTATTGCAATCGATTACCACCGGCTGCGCGTTGGTCAGGACCGTGTCGCCCGCCGTCGAATATCGCGTGTGCCCGATCGCCGATGCGCCCGGCAATTTGGTGATGACCGAAGGCGTGAAAATTTCCTGCACGTGGCCCATCGATTTCTGCACATGCAGTTGCGCGCCGTCGGAGGAAGCGATGCCCGCGGATTCCTGGCCGCGGTGCTGCAATGCGTACAGCCCCAGGTAGGTCATTTTAGCCGCTTCGGAATGGCCGAAAATTCCGAACACGCCGCAGTGGTCGTGAAAATGGTCGTCGTCGAGAATGTGCGTTTGGCAGGTCATTCGATTTCGATCGCTTTTTGCAGAGATTCGCTCCAGGGCTTCTGGAAAGATTCGACAGAGCCTTGTATCACGGGAACGCCAATATATTGGATGCGAAATTCGCTGCGGGAGACTGTGCCGATGTTCTGCACCGACACCTTATATTGTGCAGCAATCTCGTTCACACCGGCAAGCGAAGCACCGGGTACTGTAACCACCACACGCGCGCCTCGTTCGCCAAAGAGGGCCGCTTCCGCCGGCCCGTCCGTACCCGCCGCGCCAATTGCTGCATGCACGCCCAAGCCCTCGGTGTCGAAGCAGCATTCCGCAAGAGTCACCGCGATTCCGCCGTCGCTGACGTCGTGCGCCGAAGATATCGCCCGCTCGCTGGCCAATTTGACCAGGCAATCGATGAGTCTTTTCTCGGCAGCCAGATCAATCGCCGGTGGCTCGCCCGCCACCTGACCCTGAGTTGTTTTGGCGTATTCCGAAGAGGCAAACTCTTCGACAGCGTTTTCCGCCTTCGCGGCGCCGTTACGCCCATCGAGCAGCAAAACCGCGTCGCCCTCCGCCCGGAATGCGGAACCCAGCGCGCATTCTGCATTTTCCATCAAGCCCAGCACTCCTAGAATCGGCGTGGGATAAATTGGCCTGCCCAGCGTCTCGTTGTAGAAACTCACGTTGCCGCCGGTGATCGGAGTTTCGAGCGCGCGGCAGGCTTCGCCGATTCCGTCCAGAGCTTCGGTAAACTGCCACATCACTTCGGGCTTTTCCGGATTTCCGAAGTTCAGGCAATTGGTCGCGGCGATAGGCAGAGCGCCGCTGCAGGCCACGTTGCGCGCCGCTTCCACCACCGCATGCGTCGCGCCCAATCGAGGAGAGAGATGGCCCCACCGTCCGTTGCCGTCCGTCGCGAGCGCGAGTGCGCGCTTCGATTCTTTCAGCCGAACTACCGCTGCATCGCCTGCGCCCGGACCAAATCGCGTATTCGTGCGCACCATCGAATCGTACTGGCCGGTCACCCAGCGCTTAGAAGCGATTGTCGGTGAAGCCAGCAGCTTGCGAAAACTCTCGCTGAGGTCTGTGCCGGCTTTTGCGAATTGAAACTTTGTCGCGGCTGCAGCGGCCTTCTTTGACTCCGTTTCTGCAGGCTTGGCGATAGGACGCTCGTAGCGCGGGCCTTCTTCAGCGATGGCATGCGCTGGAATTTCCGCAGCCACTGCCCCGTGGTTTAGCACTCGCAAAATTCCGTCCTCGGTCACTTTGCCGATTTCGACTGCGTCGAGTCCCCACTTATGAAACACGTCGAAGACTTCGCGCTCCCGACCGCGTTCGGCCACCAGTAGCATGCGCTCCTGCGATTCGCTCAGCATGATTTCGTAAGGGGTCATGCCGGTTTCGCGCTGCGGCACCCGTGCCAGATCGATTTCGATTCCCAGGCCTCCGCGGGAGGCCATCTCTGAACTTGAACTAGTTAATCCTGCCGCACCCATATCCTGGATGGCGACCACCGCGCCGGTACGCATCGCTTCCAGGCACGCTTCGAGCAGTAGTTTTTCAAGAAACGGATCGCCAACCTGCACATTGGGGCGCTTTTGCTGCGATTCCTCGCTGAATTCCGCGGAGGCCAGCAAAGACGCTCCGTGGATTCCGTCGCGCCCGGTCTTTGCGCCTACGTAGATCACTGGGTTTTCCGCGCCCTGAGCTTTGGCAAAAAACAATTCTTCGCGCCGGCAGATTCCCAGCGCTAGCGCGTTCACCAGCGGATTATTCGAATAGCAGGGCTCAAACACAATTTCGCCGCCCACGGTCGGGACGCCAAAACAGTTTCCATAAAATCCGATACCGCGAATCACGCCGTCCAATATGTGCCGATTGCGCGCGATTTCTTCCGCGCTGGCGTTTCCTGCTCCAGGCCCGGCCACAACGGGCCCGAACCGCAACGAATCCAGCACTGCGATTGGTCGCGCGCCCATGGTGAAAATATCCCGCAGAATTCCGCCGACTCCGGTGGCCGCTCCCTGGAACGGTTCGACGAAGCTGGGGTGGTTGTGGGATTCAATTTTGAACACGGCGACCAGGCCGTCGCCGATGTCCACCACGCCCGCGTTTTCGCCGGGTCCCTGAACCACATGCGTTCCAGTCGTCGGCAGGTGCTTCAAATGCACGCGGGAGGATTTGTAGGAGCAGTGCTCGCTCCACATCACGCTGAAAATTCCCAGCTCGGTGAAATTCGGATCGCGTCCCAGGATTTTCTGGGTTCGCGCATATTCGCCGGGAGTCAAACCATGTTCGGCGGCGATTTGTGGTGTGACTTTAATTTCGGTATCGATCAATGTAAGCGCCTATCGCTTGATGTGACTTTGAAAGATGCTACGCGCGCACGGCAGAGTGGATCTTTTGCGTTTCCTGCTGATCTAGCTTGCCGCTTGCTCCGGTGAAGCTTTTTACCATCGAACGGAAAATCACGAGCCCATCCGCGGAGCCGAGCGGGGATTCTACCGCGCGCTCAGGATGCGGCATCAAGCCCAGAACATTGCGTTCCCGATTGCAAATCCCGGCGATCGCTTCGAGCGAGCCGTTCGGGTTCGCTTCGCGATCGGAAACTTTCACAGCATGCCCGTCTTCTGAGTGGCTTACGGAGGAAGCCGGCGCCACATAGCGGAAGATGATCTGGTTGTTGCGTTCGAGTTCCGTCAGCGTGGCCGGCTCGCAGAAATAATTGCCATCCATGTGTGCGATGGGAATCTCCAGCACCTGGCCCGGCTTCGCCGCACTCGTAAACGGCGTGTCGGTCTGTTCCACGCGAATATGTACCTGGCGGCACAAAAATCGCAGGCCCTGATTGCGCATCATCGCTCCGGGCAGTAAGCCCGCTTCCAGCAAAATCTGAAATCCGTTGCAGATTCCCAGCACCAAACCACCGCAGCGCGCAAAGCGGTCGACCGATTTCATGACTGGAGAAAATCGCGCGATGGCCCCGGTGCGCAGGTAGTCTCCAAACGCGAATCCTCCCGGCAGCACGATGGCATCGCTGCCGCCCAGGTCTTCGGATTGGTGCCAGATGAATTCGGCGGGCTCACCGATGACCGTGCGGATGGCCTGCAGCGCGTCATCGTCGCAGTTGGAACCGGGAAACTGGACCACTCCAAATTTCATTGGTGGGCATCCCCCTGAAACTCGTCGGCAAACACACCCGGCAAGTATGACTATCGAAAGTGTCGAGCACATATTTTAGCACATCGGATTTTCGGCTCGCGTTTTTCGATCGTGTCGCGCCGGGTTTTTTGGGAGGCCGGCTTCTTGCCTGGGCCGAACCATATCGCATACCCTTGCTACGCTTCCCTCTACCACATGCAGAAATCCAACCGACGTTCTTTTCTTAAGACGGCCGCTTTGGCCGGCGCGGGCGTTGCCGCCGGCGCGGTCGCATTGAATGAAGCGTCACCGCACATTTGGCCTGAACAGATTTTATTCGAACGCAATCCCGCCTACTGGGCCAGGATTCAAGCTCAGCCGAATCCCGCCTTAGCCGAGAATTTGGAGGCGGACGTGGCCATCATCGGCGGCGGATTTACCGGTCTTTCCGCCGCGCATTTCATCCGCAAGAACTCACCGTCGAAATCGGTAATCGTCCTCGAAGCGATGGGCTGTGGAAATGGCGCTTCCGGGCGCAATGGCGCGATGCTTTTGAATATGACCGCTGACCGGTACATGAACTTCAGTTCCGATCCGGTGATGGACAAGAAAATCTACGATCTCACCTCGGAAAATATCCGATTCCTCGGTTCGTTGTCCGCGTCGACCGGCATTGATTTCGAAATCGATACGAACGGCTCCCTGCAAGTGCTGAACAATGCGTCCGATGTCGCCGAGTGCCGGCGGTACGTAAAAAAAGCCCGCGGCCTGGGCTTTCCGGTGGAGTTTTGGAGTAAGGACCAAACGATCGCTGCCGTAGGAACCAGCGCCTATGAGGGCGCATTTTACGATCCCCAAAGCGGCCAGCTCCATCCCATGAAGTTGGTTCAGGCACTGAAGACGCTTGCCGAAGCCAGCGGCGCGAAAATTTACGAAAATACGCCGGTCATGCACGTCGAGGAAGGCATGGACCACGAATTGATCACACTCAGCGGCCACATCGTGCGCGCCAAATCGCTCGTGATGGCGACGAATGCCTATTCCTCACGGCTCGGCTACTTCCGCAATCGGATTGCGCCCATCCACAATTATGTCGGCATCACGCCCGAACTCTCGTCCGCTACCATCGAGCGGATCGGCTGGCGCCGGCGCATCCCTTTCTGCGATAGCCGCACCCTGGTTCATTACCTGGGCCTGACGCGCGATAACCGCATCCATATTGGCGGCGGCGCTTCGGACTATTCATTTAATGATGGCCTGCGTGATTTGCCGGACGGCGCTGAACGGTTCGCGGCACTGCAGCAAGAACTGGTTCGCATATTTCCTGCTCTCGACGGGATTTCTTTCGAGTCCACCTGGAGCGGCTTGGTCGATTGCCCCCTGGATTTTTCCCCGTCGGTGGGCCGCACAGGAAAATTTCAGAATATTTTCTACGGTGTGGGATACAGCGGCCACGGCGTGAATCTAACTTCACTTTTCGGCCGGATTATTGCGGATTTAGAACGCGGTGCAGGGGACACTTGGAAAGTTTTTCCGTTCGTCAACCATGCATTACCCTACTTGCCTAATGAACCTTTTCGCTGGCTGGGTGCCCAAGCCTCAATGGCTTACTATCGCTTAACGAAGTAGGTTGGCGGCTCTATTTTCGGCGGCGCTTCGCAGGTTTTCTCAGTTTGGCGTTCGAGTTTTTCTTTCCGGCCTTTTGCGATTCACGCCTTCGCGCCGTAGCCCAACCACGCTTCGTGGTCTGCCGGCCGCGCGCGATCGCCAGTGCATCGGCTGGAACATTCTCGGTGATGGTCGAACCAGCGGCGACGTAAGCTCCCGCGCCGATGCGTACTGGTGCAACGAGAGCGGTGTCGCTACCGATGAACACGCGGTCGCCGATGGTGGTGCGGTGTTTCGCCACGCCGTCGTAGTTGCAGGTGATGGTTCCGGCGCCGATGTTGGCCTCGCGACCGATCGTTGCGTCGCCTAGATACGTCAGATGGCCTGCTTTCGCGCCCTCGTGGACCACCGAATTTTTCACTTCCACAAAGTTTCCGATATGCACGCCTGCGCGAATATCGGAGTCTGGGCGCAAGCGGGCAAACGGTCCTACAGTCGCGCCGCGCGCGAGCCGGCTGGTATTGATCGTCGTGTGCGCTTCGACCACCACTTCGTCGGCTAAGTGCGCATCATGCAGCACGCTGCCGGTGCGCACCACGCAACGCGCGCCAATACGAGTCTTACCGAGCAACTGCACGCACGGCTCGATCACCGTGTCGGCGCCGACTACAACTTCGGGGTCGATTACGACCGTTTCCGGCAGGTAGATAGTTGTACCGGCGTTCATTATTTCGGCGCTCTTGCGGGCGCGGAAGATACGATCAACGTCGGCGAGCCCCGCGCGGGCGTTGCAGCCGAGGATTTCGTTCGGATCCGGCGCAATCAGCGCCAGCACGCGCTCGTTGCGCGCGCGCAGCAAGGCAATCGCGTCGGTCAGATAGAGCTCTTTGTGAGCGTTGTTGGGGCGCAACGCGTTCAGGCAGGGCCAGAGTTTCTCCAGGGTGAAGCAGTAGATGCTGGAATTCACTTCGCGAATCGCGCGCTGCTCCGGCGTCGCGGCTTTTTCTTCCACGATGGCTTGCACGCGGCCTTCGGCGTCGCGAAGAACTCGGCCGTAATCAGCCGGGTCGTTTAGTTCGGCGCTAAGAATCGTCGCGGCGGCTTCTCCACGACGATGAGTATCGAGCAGCGCGGCCAGCGTTTCGGCGCGCAGCAGCGGCGCATCGCCCGGCACCACGATCGCGATCTTCGCGGACCGCCGCAAACGGCGCCGCGCAATTTGCAGCGCATGGCCGGTCCCGCGCTGCGGTTTCTGCAGCACAGTTTCGGCTCCCAGCTCTTCCGCCACGGCGCTCACTTCGGGCGCCTGATGGCCGACCACGGCGAGCAGTTGCGCCGGCTTCAGCGGCTGGCAGGCGCGAATCACGTGCTCCAACAGCGTGCGTCCGCCGGCGCGATGCAAGACTTTGGCCAGATCCGAACGCATGCGCGTGCCTTTCCCGGCAGCGAGAATTACGATGGCAGTATCTTTGGCGGACATTTCTGACATTGTCGCTTCCCACCGTGGCTTTAGCAATCAAATCGCGGCAGACTGTTGCACTGCGACGAGGCCGCCAATGTGGCTCTGGGCCGCGTCCGAGCAAGACCGCAAGATTCGGTCAACACGTTCGCACGCCAGAATCGGATAGCGATCCTGGGCGTTGTGTCCCACTCTTGAGTAACGAAAGTGCATATTCTCGACAATCCAATCTGGGTCTCTCTGACCACGCGCCAAACTTATTTGGCTGAGGGCGACGACCTTGCCCGGCGTTATCCCGTCGACGTGACCGCCTTAGCCGCGCTTAAGCAGCACACTCCGGAGGCGTTCGAATCGCTGGCCCGAATTGGCAAAGGAGATGTGGTCGCGCTATTTTGCTACGACCCGGTCACGATTCCGGCGGGATGGAAAACCATTCATACCTCCAACCTGGTGCAAATGGTCTGCGAGCAGCCCAAAATCATATCCGGCCCAGCAGAAACTGCGATCGAGGAGCTCAGCGTTGCGGATAGTGATGAAATGGTCGCGCTTACGAAGCTTACGAATCCGGGACCTTTCGGCTCGCGCACCCATGAATTGGGGCTTTACTTGGGAATCCACCAGCAAGGTCGCCTGGCGGCGATGGCGGGGGAACGCCAGAAGCTTCCTAGATACACCGAGGTCAGCGCGGTGTGCACGCATCCCGATTTTCGGGGTCGAGGATACGCACAAATTGTGATGTCCGCAGTGATGGCGAAAATTTTGGAGCGCGGCGAAACTCCTATGCTGCACGTCCGCGAAGACAATGCCGGCGCTATTCGAGTCTACGAAAAATTAGGATACAAAACGCGCGCGGTATTTCCCTTTTTCGTGTTGCAAAACGAACGGGCTGCGATGCGGACTGAAGCGCAGACGAAGTAAGGCCCGATCGCGCTGCGGCTTCAGGCTTGAACATCGGCAGATTGTGAAGCGAGGACTGGCGCTTCTACCGAACCGTGTTTTTCGCCTGTCTCCACCCACAAAGAAGGATCAGCGAGCAGCCGAGTTACTAATTGCGTGTGCAGCGCGTGCCCCGCTTTGTGCGCAACGATACGCGCCTTAAGTGGCCTTCCGATTAGCGCGAGATCACCAATCAGGTCGAGCGCCTTGTGGCGGCCAAACTCGTCAGGGAAACGCAGTGGACCGTTCAGGACGCTGTCCTGATCCAGCACGATGGCGTTGTCGATGGAGCCGCCGCGAATCAAACCCATGGCCTGCAATCCGGAAAAGTCTTTCATGAATCCGAAGGTTCGGGCCGGGGCCAACTCGCGGCTGAAGGATTCGCGGTCGACGATCATTTCGACTTCTTGGGGGCCGACCGAAGGATGGTCGTAATCTACGAAGCAGTGCACGCGGAAGTCGTCGCCGGGATAAATTCCAATTCGCCGGTCGCCATCCGAAAATTCCAGGGGCTTAACCACGCGAATGTAGCGACGCTGGCGGCGCAGCTTTCGAAGACCAGCTTGAGCCAGCAGTTCGATGAACGGCTTGGAAGAGCCGTCCAGGATGGGCAGTTCGAGAGCATCGATCTCCACGTAGACGTTATCGATGCCGCAGGAGTACAAAGCTGCCAGCAGATGCTCGGTGGTGGAGAGCAAAACGCCTTGGCGCATCAAACTGGTGGCGTAGCTGACGCGAGCTACGTTGCGAACGTGCGCTTCAATCTCAAAGTTATCGAGATCGACGCGGCGGAAGACGATTCCCGTATCGGCAGGCGCGGGCACCAAGCGCAACTTGCTGCGCACGGCCGTATGCAGGCCGACTCCGGCAGTCTGTACTGGCCGCTGAATTGTAAGTTGGTAAGACATTCGCCCAAGATTACTCCTCTATCATTGCAAATCGGCAACCAATCGGCCTGTTTATTGTGTATTTATAATCAACAACTTACGAGGGTTCTTCTGAGGTTTCTGCATGCAAGTGTTGCAAAGATACAACAGACTGCGCAAAGGCTGTGGTTTGGCCAGATTGCGAGGGTTTCAGCCTACGCGGAAACGTTCAGCAGCTTTCCTGGGGGCACGAAGGATCGGTGGGGGGCATCAGGGGAGGTTTTCGGCGTATTGGCAGCTGGTTTTGAAGCAGAAGGCTCGGGCGCGGCAGCGTGAGTCCGGGCTGGGGAGCTGGCGGCGGTCTCGGCGACAGTCTCGGCGACGGAGGAAGGCGGCCCGAAATATTCTCCTAGGGCCGGAGGATCATTGGCCAGCCGAACCAGCGCGACGCGGCGAACCAGACTGGTGTGTTGCGGATCGACCCCGATCTGCTGCAGGGTCCGATCCAGCTGCAGCAGCGATTGTTGCGTGGTTTGCGTCGTCGCTTGGTATGAATCGTCTTGGGTAGCTGCCGATGGACGCGCAGTCGCCTCCGGCTTCGGCGGCGGTTTCGGTACGGACGCAATCGTCGATTCAGTCTCGCCCTTTGTAGATGTTTGCGAACTATCCGAATTCCGCGTGGTCGAAATCGGAGGGGTGCTCGCCTTGGGCGGCACCGATTGGTTGGAGGCAACTGCAGACGCCGCCGCCGCCGCAATTGTGCCTGGAGCCTGGTAAGGATCGCTTTGCGAGCGGGTGTTCGAGAGCGTTACGGTATCGTGAGCGATCTTAACCGGCACAGGCTGAAAATCGGTTCCGGCGGCGCTGTTGCTGGGTGCGGACCCGCTGAGCGGATTCGAATATTCCGGTGCAAACTCCTGGTCGAGATTCGTGAAGCCGCTCAGAGCCAGACCAGGTGATGCCATGGCAAGCTTCCCCTGCTAACAGTAAGATTTGCAGAATCAACAACAAAGCACCGCCCCTTCACCAATACGGGCGACGCACTCATCGATTCCTACGGAACCTATCGGCTCAAACAACCCGCGCTTGAGGGCTCTCGGCGGAAAAGATACGGAAATTGATTCGCGGTGCCGAAGCGAATACAATCGTAATTCAACTATTCATGGTCACGCCGTTCACCATACTTTCGAATAACGTGCCTCCGCCTTCAGCGCATCCCCGGCCGTCGTGGCTGCGGGTACGTTTTGGCGGCGGCCCAAATTACCAAGAACTGAAGCGGGTCATGCGCACGCTGGATTTGCATACAGTCTGCGAAAGCGCGCGCTGCCCCAACATGGGTGAATGTTGGGAACATCGCACCGCGACGTTTATGATCCTCGGGAACATTTGCACCCGGGCCTGCGGGTTTTGCGCGGTGCCCAGCGGAAAACCTCTGGGCCCACCGGAGCAGGACGAGCCGGATCGAGTGGCCGAAGCGGTGGAGCGGATGGGATTGCGGTACGCGGTGGTGACGTCGGTGAACCGCGACGATCAACCGGACGGAGGCGCGGAAATTTTTGCGCGCACGATTACGCGAATTCGCGAACGAGTCCCGGGCTGCCGCGTAGAGGTCCTGATTCCGGATTTCCGCGGGAACTGGAATGCGCTTGAAACTTTGATGGCGGCGAAGCCCGACGTGCTGAATCACAACATGGAAACGGTCCCGCGGCTCTATCGCCAGGTTCGCAAGGGCGCGGTGTACGAGCGCAGCCTGGAGCTGTTGCGGCGAGCAGGTGAAATGATGCCCGGACTGCCGACCAAGACGGGAATGATGCTGGGACTGGGCGAAACGTACGAGGAAACTCTGGGAGCGATGCAGGATATCGCCGCGCAAGGCACGCACATCCTGACGCTGGGCCAATACATGCAACCGACTCCGGAGCATTTGCCGATCGAACGCTACGTGCACCCGGACGAATTCGCGGAATTCAAGCAGTTGGGTGAAGAAATGGGTATCAAGCATGTGGAAGCGGGACCGCTGGTCCGATCTTCGTATCACGCCTTCGAACAAGAGCAAGCCGCACGCGGATAGCACCAACGACTTCGTTTCTTTCCCTCATCAGCGTAAACACCCGGATCGAAAATTCGTGCGCTAGTGGCTCGACTCCAAAAACGATCGCGCTATTTCGTGGACGCGAGCTTCACATCGTGGACAGGAAGAGCAGTCTGCATGGGGTGGTGTTTCCAAAGCGGCGCGAAAATGCTGAGCGGCTTGTTCGTTGCGGCCGAGGTCTACGTTGAGATTACCCACTAACAACTGAAAGACCAGATTCCCGGGATAGCGGGCTGATAACGGCTCGGCGACGCGCAAGGCCTGTTCATAATCGAAATCGAAGTTGCGCAGGTTCTTGGCGAGATAAAAACGCATCTCCACCGGGGTAAGCACTCCGTGGTCGATTCCGATCTCCATCTGGCGAATCCCTTCCTTGCGATCACCTCCAGGAATGCCCATGAAGAATCGCAATACTTTTACGGCGGACGAGAGCGAATCGACGTAGTAGTTGTAAAGCCCAAGACCGGCGGTGGCATCCGCATTTTGCGGATCGATTTCGAGCGCGTGGAGAAATTCGGTCGCGAGCGGAAACTCCGGCATGAGCGACGGCGCGGTTTTCGCCTTGCAGCGCGTACATGCGAGTCTTCAGCGCGTAACCACTGCCTGCATAGACATGCATTTCAGCGGAGTTCGATTTTTCGATTTGGATGCGGGAAAGCTCGATGACTTGGTCCGCAAGCGCCAAATACGACTCATCTTCCGGCTTTTTGCCGCGCTTCCAGTCGTCGATCATTCCGTATTTCACCGAGGAGTTCGCGCAGTAGATCTGCCACCAGTGCGCTTCGGCTTCGAGCAGGAAGCCCAGCGGATTTTCGGGCTGGGAAGCCTGCAGTGATTTCAGCAGCGCGAGGGCACCCTGCGGTGTCGCCATCGTAGATTTTTTGCATGGCGCTGAGATGCGGTCGGAGGCAGCGCAGCGGTCTGGGCCGTGGCCGTGCGGACGCCAGCCAGCAGCAAGGCGCACATAGTCAAAGCAAATTGGGGCGGTGAAACGCCGGAAATTCGGAAGGCTCATTTCATTTCGATCGGCAGGTCGACTCGGCGACGGCCACGCAAGGCAGGTAAGGATGCTCACTCGGGTAAGTATGAGGGATTTCTTGCTATGCTTGCCGTTCTTTTATGTGGGGCGTTGAACGGAACGTATGCCGGAAACTGAAAAACTCGAACGCGGCCTCGGGCTGGTGGAAGCCACCGCCTTGAACATGACTTTCATGGTCGGGATCGGTCCGTTCATCGTGATCCCGTTCATCATTAAAGCGATGGGAGGGCCGCAGTGCCTGCTGGCATGGGTTGTGGGCGCTGTGCTGGCGCTACTGGATGGATGCGTTTGGGCGGAACTGGGCGCGGCGATGCCGGAGGCGGGAGGCAGCTATGTTTTTCTTCGCGAGGCCTACGGCGTTCAGCGCTTTGGGCGGCTGATGTCGTTTCTTTTCATCTGGCAGACCTTATTCCAGGCGCCACTCAGTATTTCGTCGGGTGCGCTCGGTTTCGCGGACTATTCGAAATACCTGTTGGGCAAAGTTCCGGCGTGGAGTGAGTGGGCCAGTGCACATGTCTCGGCAGCGAATTACAGCCGGGTAGTATCGCTGGCGTTGATTGCCATCGTGGTCTTTCTGCTATACCGGAGAATCACCACGATCGGAAAGATTTCGACAGCGCTGTGGCTGATCGTGCTGGGGACGATCGTGTGGTTGATTTATGGCGGCGTGACACATTTTGATGCGAGCCGGGTGTTCACCTACCCCGCGGGCGCGTGGAACCTTTCATCGGTCTTCTTTCTAGGGCTGGGCGTTGCCAGCGTGCAGACCGTGTATTGCTACCTGGGCTACTACAATGTATGCAATCTGGGCGGGGAGATGAAGCAGCCGGAGAAAAATATCCCCCGCGCGATTTTCATTTCGATCATTGGAATTGCGGTTTTGTATTTTGCGATGCAGACCAGTATTTTGAGCGTGATTCCTTGGCAGGAAGCGAAAGATTCCCCATACCTGGTGAGCCTGTTCGTGGAGCGGACTTTTGGGATGCGTTGGGCCACATTTGGAACCGGCCTGATTCTGGTGCTGGCCTTCGGATCAATATTTTCGGCGACGCTCGGATATTCGCGAGTGCCGTATGCGGCGGCGCTGGACGGAAATTTTTTTTCGATTTTCGGCGAGGTGCACCCGACCAAGCATTTTCCGTATGTGTCGCTACTCGCGCTGGGCCTGACGTCAGCGCTGATCTGTTTATTTTTCGATTTGTTCTCGGTGATTCGCGCCATCCTGGCCATGCGCTGCCTCATCCAATTTGTGGGACAGGCTTGCGGGCTGATGTTGCTGCACCGAAAATGGAAAAGCGAACGCTGGCCGTTCCGGATGTGGCTGTATCCCGTACCGGTGCTGCTGGCGATCGCGGGTTGGATCGGAATTTTTGTTTCCACGGGACGCGTTCCGATTCTCAGCTCGCTCGCAGCGATGACGGCCGGAATTCTTGTGTATATGATTCGCGCGCGAATGCTGGGCCAGTGGCCTTTTGAAACTACGGTTGAGGCGGCAAGTTACAAGGAGATTTCCCGGTGACAGGATTGAAGGTTCGGGCAGTGCGATGTGCGAGCGGGATCATTTTGGCGTGCCTGTTTTGTTGGCTGGTTCCGGCGGCCGACGCACAATCGCTTCCAGAGACCGTCGAATCGATTCACAAGGCGCGAATTACAACGCGGATTCTTTTTATCACCGCGCATCCGGACGATGAATGGTCCAGCCTGTTGGCGTATTTGTCGCACGGACTGGATGCCGACGTAGCGTTGTTGACGATCACGCGAGGCCAGGGCGGGCAGAACGCGATCGGACCGGAGCAAGGTAGCGCGACTGGGCGTGATTCGCACGGAGGAATTGCTCGCGGCGGGAAGCCATTATGGAGTGCATCAATTTTTCACGCGCGCGCAGGATACGGGTTACCTGAAAAGCCCGGAACAGGCGATGAAAGTTTGGGACGGGCTGGCGCTCGAAGATATGGTGCGCGTAATTCGAACCTACCGCCCGGACGTGGTCATCAACGGGTGGGGCGGAGTGCATTCAGGACACGGACATCATCAGGCGAGTGGCATTCTGACGCCGCAGGCGGTGATCGCTGCGGCTGATCCGAAAATGTATCCAGAACAGATCGCGGAAGGCTTGTCTCCATGGAAGGCGAGATTGGATCTGCGGTTGGCGCGGGAACAGACGACGGATGCGGTAGAAATGCCGGTGAATGCCATGTCGCCGCTATGGGGCAAGAGTTACGTGGAAATCGGAATGGAAGGGCATGCGCAGCATCGTTCGCAGGGAACCCCGGCGTTTTTTGGAAACCCATTTTTCCGGCGGCCGATTTTCCTGATCAGCGAAAATTCGAAAGACGGCGCGGGACAATTTGACGCGAGGTTACTGGCGGAGCCGCTGTCGCACCTCGGGGAACAATTCGGAGATTTGAAGGGTGCCATGGCTCCCGCATTGATGTCGGCGGATGAAAATTTGGTCGCGGCGGCGAAATCTGTCGAGCAGGTGGACCGCGCAGCAGCGGCCCGGTCGCTGGCGGTGGCGGGCAAAGGCATTCAAGGTCTGCGTGAACAGCTTTCCAAGCAAACGGGAAATGACGCGAAGACGGCGGAATGGGAACTGGCGCAAGTGAGCGAAAGGATCGATCAGGCGCTGGCGAACGATGTGGCGATTCCAATTGAGACCCAGGCAGACCGGCACGAATTGGTCGCAGGCGGAAATCTCACGGTGGAAGTGACGGTTGGCGGCGCGGCGGCGGTTCCAGCTGCCGAATGGGCGCTTAATGCGTCGAGCCTGCTGGTTCCCGCCGGGTGGACGATCACACCTGATGACGGCAAAGGTTCGAAGGACGATGCGAAATTCAAGATTGCCATTCCAAACGGCGCAGCGGCGCCAAGCTCGCCTGGAGACCGGATTCTTCCGTTTCCGCCGGCGCTAGTGCAGCTGAACCTGAAAGTCACGGAGGATGGCTACCCGTTCCGGATTACGCGCCCGGTCAATTCGGTAGAGGCGTCGACAACGGGAATTCTTACCTATCCTCTGCAGTTGGTCCCGCTGGTGACGCTGACGGTGGATCCGCCGCAGCTAATGATGCCGCAGGACAAAGCCGGAACACCGTTGAACTTACTGGCGCGCGTGCGCTATCACGGCGAAAAGCCAGCACAAGTGGAAGTCGGAGCTGATGCGCCGGAAGGGTGGAAAGTCGAGACTCCGAAACTCAAGGGACCACTCGATTTTTCGGGCGCGGGCGATCAGTTGGTGCAATTCCTGGTACAGGCGCCGAGCGATGCCGCAGCGAAAGCCTACATGCTGCGCCCGTATGCGCGCATTGGAACCGAAACATTTCGTACGTCTCTCGCGCCGATTCCTACGCTACCCACTAGAAATTGGAGTGAACCCGCGGACGCCACGGTTCACGTTCTGAATCTGAAGGTACCAGCCGGACTACATATCGGTTACATCGCGGCTGATAACGACACGATGCCCGAAATCCTGCGGCAGATCGGAATCCGAGTGGACCTGCTGGATGATGTGACGCTCGCGTTCGGCGAGCTAGACCAATACGATGCAATCACCGTGGGTATTCGAGCATACGAACTGCGGCCGGATTTGATCCGATCGAATTCACGATTATTGGATTACGTGAAGCGCGGCGGGACGCTGCTGGTCCAATATCAGCGGGATTTTGCCTGGAACAAGGAATTGCCCGCACCGTATCCGGCGACTATGCCGGATTCAACTTCACGCGTGACTGACGCCAGTTCGCCGGTTCGATTTCTGGCCCCGGACAATCCTCTGCTGAATTCTCCGAACAAGATCACCATGGCGGATTTTGAAGGCTGGGTTCAGGAACGCGGACTCTACTTCTGGGGGACGTTCGATTCGAAATATACGCCCGTGCTGGGATTCAAGGATCCCGGCGAGGCCGAGGCGAATGGCGCCCTGCTGTACGCGCAGGACGGCAAGGGAATTTATATTTACACCGGGATCTCGTTCTTCCGGGAATTGCCTGCAGGTGTTCCGGGGGCCTACCGGCTTTTTGTGAACCTGCTGAGCCAGACACAGCGAACACACCCGGGCCAGATACAGCAGTAGCGTTTGAGATTTCGAAGCAAGGCTGGAACGGATTTCTCGAAACCCGGCTCGGCTAGAACCTCTGATAGCCGTCGTATAGCAGGAACCCCCCCGCGGCGACCAGCAGCACGATCGAAGTGATCATCAGCATTTTGATAGGCCGGGAAAGCTTGTCGATGCGCTCGACCAGGACGCGTTGCTCCCGAGCCATCGAGTCGCCGGCGCTATCGAGAAAAATCTGATCGTCTTCGCGGACTTCGAGTGTGCCGCGATACACGAGCAACGCGACCAAGGCGGCGGTAACAACTCCCCAGACGACCAAAACACCGAGCAGTGGACCGTGAATATCAGGCATGACTCCTCCAGCGCCCGCAGGCCGTGAGAAGTTGCTGGGAATAGGGGCCCGAGCGGGCTCAATTTCAGGCTTACTTTCGCGGAGTATACCACTTTTGGAATTGAAGGAAACGAAATGCTACAGCGCGTCGTCGGGGAACTGGACACCCCAGAAATTGCGGGTTGGGTAGAGCATTTCGAGGCCAAGTTCGAAGGTGTTTGCCTCTTCCGTGCGGGTTACGCGAATGACTCGAAACTCCTGGATTTCCTGGGAAAGGCCATTCAGAACCTCGATGCGCGAGCCGAGAACCGGCTCAAAAGTCCCGCGAATCAAAGCGCCGTTGCGGCTCACAGCGATGGCTTCGGCCAGGCGGTCGACGGGCTCGCCATGAATATCATTGGTGAAAAGCTGAACGGGGATGCGGATCAGGACTCGACTGGAGCGCCGCCGCTCAATCATTGCGCGGGCACTGGCCATGGGTTGTGGTCTCCTTTTACCCGCGACAACACGCACACAATTTAGAACTGCGGGCGCGATGGGTCAAGTTTTGATGATGCGGGTGTGCTGCGTTGACAAACCAGGGGTCCGGGGCGAAGATAGTCGGGCCTCGTAATTCGCCGCAAGCAGTGCCCGAATGGCGGAATTGGCAGACGCGCTAGCTTCAGGAGCTAGTTCTCGCAAGGGAGTGGAGGTTCGAGTCCTCTTTCGGGCACCAAAAGTCTTAGATGTTTCGATTTGACCGCAGCGAAATCCCGTAACACCCCATTTTCAGTCGGCAAGCTGGCTACGCAGGCGGTGAACTGCGTATTTTTTCAAAGCGTTTGTGCCTGGGCGTCGGGTGTTGGATGATGGTGCGCTTCGAGAGAGGGCCACATGGGGAATCGGAAAGTTAAGTGGGGAATGTTAGGGGCGGCGAATATCGGTTTGCGAAAAGTGATCCCAGCGATGCAGTTGGGCGAGTGGAGCGAGGTAACGGCGATTGCTTCGCGCGATTTGA
Source organism: uncultured Acidobacteriota bacterium (assembly GCA_963711325.1). Classification (GTDB taxonomy): domain Bacteria; phylum Acidobacteriota; class Terriglobia; order Acidiferrales; family UBA7541; genus Palsa-295. Next base: position 321,651 of record CAVQDR010000005.1, read on the forward strand.
AGAAGGCCGAAGAAGCGGCACGGAGCGTGGGAGTGCCCAAGGCCTACGGATCCTACGAAGCGCTCTTAGCCGATCCGGAGATTGAGGCGATTTACAATCCACTGCCAAACCATCTGCATGTGCCGTGGTCGATCAAGGCGGCGGAGGCCGGCAAGCACGTGCTGTGCGAAAAGCCGCTGAGCATGACCGTGGCGGAGGCCAAGACCCTGCTGGCGGCTCGGGACCGCGCCGGCGTAAAGATGGGCGAAGCGTTTATGGTCAGGACGCACCCGCAATGGTTACGTACCCGCGAATTGATTCGCGAGGGGAAAATCGGAAAACTGACGGCGATTGTGGGCGTGTTCAGTTATTTCAATCGCGACACGGCCAATGTGCGAAATGTGGCGGAATGGGGCGGCGGCGGAATGATGGACATCGGCTGCTACACGATCACAACCTCGCGATTCATTTTCGGCGAGGAGCCGAAACGGGTAGTCGGCTTGATCGAAACGGATCCGGATTTCAAGACGGACCGCTTGGCATCGGCGATTCTGGATTTTCCCTCCGGGCCGGCTACATTCACCTGCAGCACGCAGATGGTTCCTTACCAGCGGATGCAATTCCTGGGAACGAAGGGCCGTATCGAAGTGGAGATTCCGTTCAACGCACCGTTGGACAGGGAAACCAGGATTTTAGTCGATGACGGGCGCGACGTTTTTGGGAATGGAATCGTTCCCGAAGTGTTTCCGGTGGTAAATCAATACACGATTCAGGGCGACCTGTTTTCGCGTGCGGTTCGGGGCATGGGCGAAGTTCCGGTTTCGATCGAAGACGGAATCGCGAACATGGCCGTGATCGAAGCAGTTTTTCGGTCGGCAGCCAGCGGAAAGTGGGAAAAGCCTTAAGCTGGCGCCGTTCCTTTAACCAGAACGCATCGTTTCAACTCTCAATGGGTTACGGGAATCTCTTCTTCGCTTATCACCTGCATAGGAATCTATTCTGATTGGCCTATCGCGGCGCGTAGTAGAGTGAGACTACAGCTTTGTGGAGGTTGGCATCAACCGCATCGATCGTGTCTCCTCTGTTATTCTTCTGCTGTTGGCTGGCCTGTTCGTCTTTCCGGCTTGCGCCCGCTCGCAATCGTTTAGCCCGCAACAAGCTGACCTCAATTTCTTGGGTGGCAGCTATACGCCCGCGCCGATGGTTGATTTTTCCCGCTATTCGCTTTTTCCCTGTCGAAATTCTAAAGTGCCAGCGCGTCCTGAACGCGGAACATCGACGCACGCCCAGCAAGATGGCTCCCCCCGGGATCGAAGCGCCAACCACCTCACCATGAGCCCCAGCTGTTCCGGATCCAGGATCGAAAAATATTCTCTCGTTCAGAATTCTCCGTTTGATCCGAGCACCTTGGAGCTTTTGGCGATGGGAATTTCCGGAAGACCGCGAAACTTTCAGGCCGGGAACTACTACGGATCGGCTTACGACATCGCCTTGCGTTTCCAACCCGATTACGGCTCAGGTACCACGAGCGAGTACGGCAAGGAAGGAGTGCACTGGTGGCCGGTGCTGCAGCAGTCGTTCTATTTTCTGCTGATCGAGCACGGATTCAGAGTCGCGGACGACCCTTTCCTTCGCTACCTTTTGTGGCACAAGCCGTTCTGGCATGACTGGGCGGCGTCGAATCAGCATTTTTATTTCAATCAATGGGGCGACGGAGACGATTTCATCGTCAACTACATCGGCCACCCGATGGAGGGCGGCGTTACCGGAAATATATTTATCGTGAACGATCCGAAGGGCCGAAGCCTGACCTTCGGACGCTCGCGAGCCTACTGGATGAGCCGCCTGCGCGCCATGGCCTACTCCGCCGTGTACAGCGCGCAATTCGAAGCCGGGCCGATTCTGAGCGAATCGGCGATCGGGAACGAAGGCGGATACTTCTACAAACCCGGCTGTGATCCATACCTGACCTGCGCCACACCGGGTAATAAGCCGGTGACCAACAACACGGGCTGGGTGGATTTCGTAATTACTCCGGTGGTCGGCATGGGTTGGATCGTGATGGAAGATGCGATCGAGACGGAATTCGTGGACCGTGTATCCAAGGGTGATGACCGGCTCGGCTGGAAAATCCTCCGAGGCAGTTTGAGTCCTACGCACGTCATGGCCAACTTCGTGGCGGGGAAAACGCCGTGGTACCGCTACCGGCTCGACGGCCCGGATGGCGGCTCGCTATTCGACTGGCATCAGACAGGTCCGAAGCCGAAATTTTCTTTCGAAGACGCCAAGCGTTGGGAACTTGGAGCGCACTATACCTATTTGAGCCTGCCCGTCGATACCGAGGCCTGCATAAGCTGCCGGGTGGGGAATTCGGGTTTCGGCGTAAACTTCGCGTATCGGATCACCAACCGTTTGTGGGTTGATTCCGACGTCAACTATTTTCCGGGCAGCGGCAATTATGGGAAAAAGGGCGCGATGGTCGAAGGACTATTCGGGCCGCGCTACGGTTACACCGGAAAATCTTGGGGGCTTTATTTCAAATTGCGCCCCGGATTTATTTATTACGACAAGACGTTGACGGCGGACAGCGGCAGCGACTTCACGGAAGCGACTCGATTTGCGTTTGATGTGGGATCGATCTTCGAATGGTACACGTCGCGGCATTCGGTGTTCCGCATCGACGCAAGCACCACGGTGGTGCGATATCTCACCGGTCGAAGCGACCCAAGACAACCGCCGGGCAATATCCTCTCCACGGATTACATCGTCTCGCAGAGCAACTTTCAAATCGGTACGGGATACACGTATCGATTCTGAAGTCTTCGCGACCTAATTCACCGATTTCGATTCACCAATCCAGAATCTGGCGCAGAGGCTTAAGGCTTGGTGTAGGTCAATTGCCGATGCGACCCTTTGGCAGCGGGCCGAACGGCGCGAGCCGACTTGTCACCGTTCCCGTTGCGAGGCAGATGCCGGTGGTCATTGCGTGTTTGGCGCCAGTTGACGCGCGGCATGATCAACGAATCGTCGACCCGGTCCTTATATTTCACCGCGATTTTCAGCAGCGAATCGAGCAGCGCGTCGGAGAGCAAATGCGGCTGCAGGCCCAGGTCGATGAGCTTGGAGTGTTTGGCGTTGTAATAATGCTCTTCGGCTTCCACGCGCGGGTCCGGGATATGAGTGACTTCCACGCTCAGGCCGATTTTACCGGCGGCCTTCTGGATGATGTCGGCGATTTCCAGGATCGAAAATCGTTCAGTGAACTGATTGTAGACGCGACATTCACCGGGAGCGGCCGGGTTCAAGCAGGCCAATTCGACGCAGCGTACGGTATCCCGGATATCGAGGAAGCCGCGCTGCTGGCCGCCCTTGCCATAGACGGTGAGCGGATGACCGATGACCGCTTCCACACAGAACCGATTCAAGACTGTGCCGAAAATTTCATCGTAGTCGAAGCGATTGATCAGCGCTTCATCGAGCGCGACTTCGTCGGTGACCGTGCCGTAGACTACCCCCTGGTTCAGATCGGTGGCGCGCAGGCTCCAGGCCTTACAGGCGAACATGATGTTGTGGCTGTCGTGAACTTTGGAGAGGTGGTAGAACGAGCCGGGCTGTTTCGGGAACGGCAAAAGATCCTTGCGGCCGTTGTGTTCGATGGTGATGTAGCCCTCTTCGATATCGATGTTGGGGGTGCCGTACTCACCCATGGTGCCCAGCTTGATCAGATGGCAATCAGGCGAAAATTCACGAAGCGCAAAGAGCAGGTTCAAAGTGCCGACCACATTGTTGGTCTGGGTGAAGACCGCGTGGCGCAGGTCGATCATGGAATAAGGAGCGGAGCGCTGTTCCGCGAAGTGAATCACGGCTTCGGGCTCGAAACGCTTGATGACCGAGGACAAGAACTCGTAATCGGTAATGTCGCCGACGTAGGAATCGATAGTGTGGCCGGTCAGTTTATTCCAGACCTTCAGCCGTTCGGTGAGCGGAGCGATGGGCGTAAGGGTCTGCGCGCCCAATTCGTGGTCCCACTGGCGCCGGATAAAACTGTCGACGATCGCCACGTTATGGCCCTGTTTGGATAGGTAGAGAGCCGTGGCCCACCCGCAATACCCGTCGCCGCCGAGAACTGCTATCTTCATGTGTCCTCCACTCCGTAAGATTCCGAAAATTCGATGCTCGACGGGCTTTTAAAGGTGAATAAAGTTGCGCCCGTCCAAAACTCGCGCCACTCGCGCCGCAATCCTTTGGCGGGTGACATTGTAGCGAAATCAATAACGAATCCAACCGCGTACAAATACTCAAAAGCCGGCCCGGCTTCGCGGTGTATCCACGCACCGAGTTCCGGCTTCGAAAAACGGCCGGTTTCTACTTCCGGCCGATGAAAACCAAGGTGACGCCGACGCAAACCAACAGTACGCCCACCCAGCGGCGGCGCGAGACGCGCTCACCCAGGAAAAACTCTCCGCCCAGCGCGCCGGCGGCGTAACTCAGCGCGGTAACCGGAACCACAAAGCTAACATTCTCGATCGAGAGCGCGCCCAGTAACGCGAAGAACGCGACGGCCATAAGGGCGATGCCGAGCCACATCCAGGGCACCTGAATGGCGCGAATCAACACGCGAAACAAGGCCGCAGGGCGGAAGTCTTTGACCTCGCCGATGGTTTTCATGGCCCTGGTCACGCAGAGCTCGCCGCTGGTGCCCGCGACCACGATCAGCAGCAAAAGCAAAGCTTCCCACGCCATTACTTGTGCTCCGTGGTGCGGGGGTGCGTATTGCCAACGGTCAGCACACCTAAGCATATAACGATTATTCCCAGCCAGTGAGTGGCCGTAATCGTTTCTTTTAAGGCGAAGTGGCCGAGCAATGCCACCACCGCGAAGGAACTGGCCGAGGCAGGTTGCACGAAGCTGTAGTCCGCCCAGGATAAGACCAGCAAATACGATACGAAAAACAGGAGCAGGAATCCGATACCGAGCCAAATGAAAGGTGAGGTCAGAGCGCGAACCGCTACCCGGGAGACGTCCGAAGCGCTATGGAAATTTATTTCGCCGACGCTCACTTTCATGCCCTTGCCCAGCAAAACATTGCCAATCGGCGCGAAGAGCACCACGAAGAAGATCATGATATAGGTCTTCAAATGCAATTCGGAAAGGGACGTCATTCAGCGGGAAGTCCTGGAGCGTAACCGATTGAAAAAGAATCGGTTGAAGCTGCAAATAGTTTCGGAGAGGCCTTCATGTGCACTTTGCTTATCTCACCCATTTAACCGCGGATTCGGACAGACTGCCATCGCAGCGATTTTACACGCCGCAAGATCGTTGCTACGAGATGCTTCCGGAAGGAAAACAGAATCCAGGTGCAAGAAGCTGCAAATCGAAGTAGCCAATACTCTAAAATTTTAGCATGAAACGCGCGGTTTGGCTGATGGCGCGGCCAGTATAGGCTGGGGTGTGATGATTCCGGTAACATGGCTGTAACACGGTTCAGATAGGTTTCAAGGCGAAAATGACGAACAAGCAAGTGGCAGGCACCGAATATTTCCTCAACCGGCACCTTTCGTGGCTGCAGTTCAATGAGCGCGTGCTGGAAGAGGCCCGCGACCACAACAACCCGCTGCTGGAACGGCTGAAATTCCTGGCGATCACTGCGAGCAACCTCGATGAATTCGTGGAAGTTCGAGTCGCCGGGATCCTGCAGCAGGTCGAGCACGGCAAGGCGGTCGACGCCGGACCTGATGGGCGGACTCCGCAGGAAGTGCTCACCCTGCTGGCCGGAAAAATTCACGAGTTCGTGAAATCGCAATACGATTGTTGGCGGGACGAGTTGGTTCCCGCGTTGGCCAAAGAATCGATACGGATCGTTAGCTTGAAGCAGTTGAACCCGGCGGATCGCGCTTATATCGAATCGTTTTATTTGAAGTCGATCGAGCCGCTGCTGACGCCGGTCACGGTCGATCCTGCGCATCCCTTCCCGCACGTGCTGAATAAAGCTCTCTGCCTGGCATTTTTATTGCGACGCAAACGCAAGAGCGTTGCGCCGTACCTCGGCGTGATTACGGTCCCGCGCGCGCTTCCACGATTTTTGCCTTTGCCCTCCGACAATGGCCCGGTGAAGTATGTTTTCCTTTCCGATGTGATTCAGGCTTTCGCTGATCGGCTCTACCACGGCTACGAAGTGCTCTCCGCCGCGGCCTTCCGCGTGACCCGCAACAGCAACCTGTACATGGAAGAAGAGGAATCGCGCAGCATTATGGATTCGGTGGACGCGCAGCTGCACCGCCGTCGCAAAGGCGAAGCGGTGCGCCTCGAAATCGAAGCCAGCGCGAATCAGGAAATCATCGACCGGCTAGTGCTGAATTTCCGGCTGGAGCCGTGGCAGATTTTCCGCGTGGACGGGCCGCCGAACCTGACCCGAGTTTCTTACCTTTACGATCAGATCGCGTGTCCGGATTTGAAGTTCCGCCCGTTTGTCGCGAGGGAGCTGGCGCTAAAGAGCGGCGCATCGGCAATTTTCGAGCTGATTCGAAAGCGCGAAGTCTTGCTGCACCATCCCTACGATTCCTATTCGGGGGTGGTGCGATTCATCGAAAGCGCGGCGAAAGATCCGGACGTGCTGTCGATCAAGCAGACTCTGTACCGGACCAGCGAAAATTCACCAATCGTCCGCGCGTTAATCGATGCGGCGGCTCGGAAGGAAGTATCGGTAGTGGTGGAGCTGAAGGCGCGTTTCGACGAGGCCTCGAATATCCGTTGGTCGCGGAATTTGCAGGAAGCCGGGGTGCAGGTGTTTCACGGCGTGGTCGGCCTGAAAACGCATTGCAAGTTGATGTTGGTCGCGCGTCGGGAAGCCGACGGCCAAATCCGGCAATACGCCCACATGGGAACCGGAAATTACAATCCGTCCACCGCTCGTTTTTACACCGATTTGAGTTTGCTCACCAGCGATCCGCACCTGACCCATTCTGTGAATCAGGTTTTTAATTATTTGACCGCGTATTCGGAACGCCCCAACTACTCGCCGCTTTTCGTGGCCCCGCTGAACCTTGGGAAAAATTGCGAGAGTCTCATCGACCGCGAAACGGAGCATGCCAAGGCCGGGAAGCCGGCGTTCATCTTCGCGAAGGTCAATTCGCTTCTGGATGAAAGAATTATTCAGGCGTTGTATCGCGCGTCACAAGCGGGAGTGCATATCGAACTGCTGGTTCGCGGCGGTTGCGCGCTTCGTCCAGGCGTGCGCGCCATTAGCAGCCGGATTCGTGTGCGCAGCGTGATTGGGCGTTTCTTGGAGCACAGCCGCATTTTCGTTTTCGGAAACGGCGGCAATCCGGAAGTGTATTTGGGCAGCGCCGACTGGATGCACCGCAATATTTACGAGCGCGTGGAAGTGATGTTCCAGCTGCGCAATCCGGTGCTGTGCAATCAAGTGGTCACCGAAGTGATCGAGCCTTACCTGGCGGACACCGAGAAAACGCGCGTGTTGCTGGAGGACGGCACCTACGTGCGCGCTTCGGACCCGCGCGCGCTCAAAACTTCGCAAAATGGCTTTCACTTCAATGTGCAGGAATTTCTGATCGGATTTGCCGAGGGGCACGATGGTTTGGACGAAGTGCCCGCCGGTTCCCGATTCTTCAAGATTCCCACAGCGATGTGGAAAGGAGCTTCCCGGAAGCCTTCCGCCGAAAAGAAGTCAAAGTAAGAAACTCCTGCGCAGTTCAGTGTCTATGGCAACGTGCCGTAGACATCCAGTTCAGTCTGCGTTCCCACATACACTTTTCCATTCGCAATTGTCGGCACCGAAAATTTTACCCCAGCGCCGGCCGGCTTTCCCTGCGTCGAACTGTTGTACAGCGTGGCGAGTCCATTCGAGGGATCGAACGCTTCGAGCACCGCGCCCCCACCATTTGGAGCAATCTCCCAAACGATTCCGTTCGATGTACCCGAGGAAGAGATCGAAGGTGTGGCGCCGGGATAGCCGATCGTAGATCCGGAAGCGGATGCGGACATTCCGGCTAAAACTCCATTCGTGACCGGGAAAGACTTCAGCGTATCTCCCGCCCCCTGAAAGTAAACGGCGCCATTCCAGTAAGCCGGCATGCTCCAAAGGCCGCCGATTTGACCCTGAATTTCCTGCCCGATCTGCGTATCCGTGTTGGTACAGCTCTTACAGAAATGCAGGTTGTTCAACGTGAATTGATCGCGATTGATGACGTAGATGCTTCCTTGTTTTCCCACTTGAACCAGTTCATGAGGCGTGGACCCCGTCTGGTCCGGAAGCATCAGCAAGCCGCCGGAGCCCACATCGGTATCGCCGCCGTCCAGCGTGCCCTGGTTGTACGGAGTGAAATAATCGCCGAGAGCGATGGCCGAGCCGTTGAAGAAAAGCTTGAGAACGCTGTCACCGAGAAGCTTGGCCGGGATGTTCGTGGTGTCGAAGTCTCCGTTTCCGGTGGTAATGAAAATGTTCGCGTTCGAATCTGCAGCCACGCCCGCGCCGGACATCCAGAAACCGCCGAGCCCTCCGTTCGAGGTCGCTTCTGGAGTCGAAAGGAACGCCGCTTTCTGGCTGAGATTCGAAGCGTCGTAGGCGAAAAGCCAGCCGTGATACGGAGTGACGTCGCAGTGCGATGCGTAGGCGATGTAGATTAGACCGTTCAGCCAGAGCAGACCGGGACGATTCAGGTGAGTCTTTCCATTGAACGAGACGGTTCCGCCCGGCACATTTACGTTGGCGGAGACCAGCGTGGGCCCGGAGAATTTTTCGTTGCCGGTGGTGATGTCGATGGCGTGCAAGCGGTGCGGGAAATTCCCACCTTCGCTCGATTTTGTTTCGACGTACATCGTTCCGGTGCTCGGATCAATAACCGGAGTGCTGGTGATGCCGATCTTTGGCACCAGATCGCTACAACCGACTTGGCCATTCGTGACCGGGAGGGCCCCGGCGGCCGCGCCATGAGCCGTATCGATCAGATTGGCGTGCCAAAGCGGGCTGGAGTTCGCGCCGGCATTGCTGTCGGCATCGAAAGCATAGACGCTTTCGTTCTCGGTCGCGACGTAAACGACATTGTGATTCGCGCCGGCGATGTTCACGTTCGGAACGTAGAGTGGCTGCGCGTACACATAACCGTCGACGGCTTGGGAAAATTTCTTGCCGAAGCTGGTGGTGGTTTTCACGATGGTCGGAGTCAGAGTCGTTTCGTTCACGTTCTGTCCGGTTCGCAGGATGTCGTTGTGCTGCATGAAGACACCGGCGAAGCCACTGGGATTTGCGGTGTGATTCGAAACACTGAGAATCGAAACACCCGTAATCGCGCCGACGGACGCTCGAATCGACGCATATCCATTGGGCTGCGTCGCGCCGAGAGATTGGCTGGTCGCATTGCCTGACGAATCGACAGTTGCGACGCCGGTGTTTGACGACGTCCATGTCGCGGAGCCAGTCAAATCTTGAGTGCTGCCGTCGGAATAGTGCCCGGTAGCGGTGAAAGCCCGGATCGAACTCGCGTCGGTGATCAGCGGATATTGCGGGCTTACGACGATTACCGTGAGCGTGGCCGTATTCGCGGCCGTGATGGTCAATAAAGTCGAACCGTTTACGCTGCCGATCGCGGCTTGAATAGTGGTCGATCCAGAATCCAAAGAAGTAGCGAGGCCATTTGAGCCAGCCGTGTTGCTGATCGTCGCGATGCTGGTGGACGAAGACGTCCAATCGACGGTGTTCGTTATATTTTTTGTGCTGTTGTCGCTGTAGGTGCCCGTGGCGGTGAATTGCTGGGTGGTGCCACTTTGAATCGACGGATTCGCGGGTGTCACGGCGATGGACGTAAGTGTCGGCGCGGCGTTGATTGTGAGAGTGGTTGAGCCGGAGACTGCGCCGGAGGCCGCTTGAATCGTGGATGAGCCCGCCGCAACGGCCGTGACCGAGCCCGAAGCAGAAATTGTGGCGACAGATGTTTTCGACGAAGTCCAAGTTACGGAATTCGTGATGACCTGCGTGCTTGAGTCTGAGTAAGTTCCCGTCGCGGTGAATTGTTGCGTAGCGGCAACCGCGATTTCGGGATTCGCCGGAGTTACCGCAATGGAAGTCAGCGTTGCCGCAGCCACCGTTAAAACGGTAGAGCCGGTGACGCTTCCCATCGTCGCTTGAATCGTAGAGGTACCGGCGCCAACGCCTTTGGCCAGACCTGTGCTCGAAATTGTGGCGACTCCCGGCGTCAAAGAAAACCAGGTCACCGAGCTCGTGATGTTCTGCGTGGAGCTGTCGCTGTAAGTTCCGGTGGCCGTGAACTGATTAGTAAGGCCCTTGGCAATGCTGGGATTCGCCGGCGTCACCGCGATGGAAGAAAGCGTGGGCCCGGTTACGGTTAGAAGTGTCGAGCCTGAAACCGAGCCGGAGACGGCTTCAATCGTGGAAGAGCCGGCACCGACCGCAGTGGCGACGCCGGTCGGGGAGATGGCCGCGACGGCCGGAGTGGTGGAAGACCAAGCCACGCTGCTGGAAAGATTTTGGGTGCTGCCGTCGCTGAAGGTTTCCGTAGCCGTAAATTGCTGAGTCGCATTCTTAGCCAGGGTCGGATTTGCGGGCGTGACGCTCAATGACTTCAGTGTAACTGCAGTAACAGTGAGTGCCGCGGATCCCGTGACAGCGCCCGAGGTAGCGTTGATTGCGGAACTGCCCGCCGATTTCGCCGTGGCTAGACCGGATGCGTTGATCGTCGCAACTGAAGGAGTCTGCGAAGCCCAGGTGACACTGGCAGTCATGTCCTGCGAAGTCCCGTCGCTGAAATGCCCGGTGGCCGTGAATTGCTGAGTTGCGCCGACAGTAAGCGATGTAGTCGAAGGCAAAATATCGATTTGCACGACTTGCGGCGTTTTTTCAGGCACGTATCCGGCGCAGCTCGCCAGTGTGGCGAGGCAAACGAACGCAAGAAAGGTCGGGAGCAAGGATCGAACTTGTGACTTGAGCGACATGGAGACGCGCCTCCGAAAAAACAAAAATTCGAATGAAATCGGACCAAGGCGGTTGGCCGACGAACAACATTTCACAGCTCTTGCCAAAGCGCGGTTAGGAGGGAGGAGCCGAACTGCCCAACCAGCGTAGCGCAGCCTGTGCGTTCGAAGGCTAGGGAACAGAGGCGTGTGCGCAAATACAAAACATCCTTGAGGTGCTGAAATGAATTGCTTTAGCGCGCTTCGTGGCCGAAGGGACAGGCTCTAGGTACAATCCTGTTCGATGGAGATTCGCCTGCCTGCGGCGCTCGAGTGGCTTCTGGGTCCCGAGCCGATCACCAATGAGCGGCCCGGCCATCTGTGGCCGCGATGGATCTTTCTGCGTTCGCTAGGGCTGATTTATTTCTCCGCGTTTTATTCCCTGCTGTTCCAGATCCGAGGATTGATCGGTCCCAATGGGATCTTGCCGGCCGCGGATTATCTGGCGGCGGTTCGTGGCTCTTTCCACGCCGGGGGTTTCTGGTTCGCGCCGACCCTGCTTTGGTTCGGCGCGAATAATCGGGCGCTCATGGCGCTCTGCTGGGTCGGGATCATCGCCTCGGTCTTGGCGATCTTGAACATTTGGCCGCGTGTTTCGTTAGCGGCTTGCTTTGTCTTGTTCCTGTCGTTCGTTAGCGCCGCTCAGGATTTTTCCGGCTACCAGTCGGACGGCATGCTGCTCGAAGCGGGCTTCATCGCGCTATTTTTCGCGCCTCCCGGCTGGCGGCCTGGAATTGGCGCGGCCAATCCTCCTTCGCGCGCCAGCCTGTTCCTTCTGCAGTGGGAGTGGTTTCGCGTTTACTTTGAATCGGGCGTAGCGAAGCTGTCGAGCGGCGATGTTTCGTGGCGCACGTTGCGTGCCATGGACGACTACTACCAGAACGGTCCGCTGCCGACTTGGATTGGCTGGTACATGCAACAGCTGCCGCATTGGTTTCATGCGTCGGCCACGCTCTACACCCTGATCACCGAAACGCTGATTGTGTGGATGTTATTCCTGCCGCGAAAATGGCGCATCGTTTGTTTTTGCATTGTGACGCCATTCGAAATATCAATTATTCTCACCGCGAACTACACCTTCCTGAACTACCTGGTTCTGTTGCTGGGCATATTCCTGCTGGACGACCGGACTATCGAGTGGCTAATCCCCTCGCGGGTTCGGAAGTGGCTGGGCGGAACGGCGTCGGCTGACAGTGCAGCAGTCGCAGCAGATGAAGAAGCGAAAGCGGAGCAATCCGGTTTTGAATGGCGGCAAGCGATCGCGCCGGCGCGGAGATTCGTCGCGGGCGTATATCTGGGTTTGGTCTTCTACTCTGCCAGCGCCCAATTGATCGCGATGCTCGCGCCTGCATTTCCCGTTCCGCTGGCGCCCGTGCGGTGGCTCGATCCTTTTCGCATCGCAAACCGCTACGGATTATTCGCGGTGATGACCCACGAGCGCTACGAAATCGAATTTCAGGGAACGACCGACGGCAAGACCTGGATCGCGTATCCATTTCGTTACAAACCGCAGGATATTCACAGCGCGCCGGGAATTTACGCTCCCTACCAGCCGCGCTTCGAATGGAATTTGTGGTTTGCGTCGCTCGGGTCCTGGCGGGAATTCCGCTTCGTAGTCTGGACCGAAGAGCGTTTGCTGAAGAACGACCCAGACGTTCTGGCACTCTTTGCGAAAAACCCATTTGCCGGCACGGCGCCGCCGTCGCAGGTCCGGGCCGTGATCTATCAATATTGGTTCACGGATCTAACGACGAAACGCGCGACCGGGAATTGGTGGCGGCGCGAACTGCTCGGCGATTACGCACCAGCACTCGAACGCGAACCTGACGGAAAAATCATAATCCTGGATTTCCCCACGGGACGAATTCCGCAGGAGTGACTTCCGCATTTTGCAGCTTCAGGCTTCAACCGGCCAGAAATTTCCCCGTGCCACGGTGCAGAGCCTCCTTTGCTACATTCGCTCAAATCCGTTAGCCTGTTCTGGATCGTATGAGCCCCAGCCAACGCCATTCGGAAGAACCTCGCGAAGCGACGCAATCGGAAGAAGTCACGCCTGAACTCGTACTCGCTTACCTCTCGACCATTTCGCAACCGTCGAGCGTGCGTCACATCGCTCACGGCATGGGATTGAAGCATCACGGCCGGCGTTTCCTGCCGCGCGTTTTGAATAAGCTAAAAAAACGTGGCGCCGTTGAAGAAATTCACGGTGGACGCTTTCAACTTGCGGGAGCGAAGCAGGCGAAAAACGAAGCCTCGGGTCGAGCCGCGGCGGCGAAGCGTTCGGCCGAAGCGGCCCGTGCGGGAGAAGGGAAGCAGGCTGATTCAGTGAAAGGGATAGCGTCGCAAACCGCAGCTGCGGCGAATCGCGGCAGAGATCCGAACCTGATTTCCGGAAGGATCGTGGCTCATCGCGACGGCTACGGATTTCTGGTGCCGGACACGCCCATCCCGCGAGTCGAGGGCGATCTCTTTATCGGCCGCGACGGCCTTGGCGACGCGATGCATGGTGATCGCGTCCTGGGCCGCATCGAACATCGGCGCGCGGATGGACGCGCGGAGGGCCGAATCGTTCAGATTGTGAAGCGCGCACACCCGACCGTTGTCGGATTGTTTCGCTACGGACCGCAGGGAAATGTCGTGCTGCCGTATGACGTTCGTCTTCATCACGAAATTACAATTCCGGCCGGGCAGGAATTGACGCCGGCGCTCCGCGAGAAGCTGGGCACGGATGCTGGGTCACTGACGAGCGCGCGCACTCGCCTTCCAGAATTAGATGACGCGGTGGTCGACGTAGAAATGATCCGGTATCCCAAAGGCGGCCTGTCGGCCGTAGGGCGCGTGGTCGAAATCCTGGGCCGCCCCGGCGAAATCGGTGTCGACGTCGAAATCAGCATTCGCAAACATCATCTGCCTCACATTTTCCCGCCGGAAGTTGTAGCCGAAGCGCACGCAAAACGGCAGGAAGTGAGCGCGGCCGAATTGCAGGGACGGCGTGATTTTCGTGACTTGCCCATCGTGACGATCGATGGCGAGACCGCGCGTGATTTTGACGATGCCGTCCATGTGACGCGACTCGCGGACGGCGGCTACGAATTGCAGGTGCACATTGCCGACGTCGCGCATTACGTCGAGCGCGGATCGCGGCTGGATAGCGAGGCGCGCTTCCGCGGAACGTCGGTCTATTTTCCGAACCGCGCGGTTCCGATGCTGCCGGAGGAGCTGTCGAACGGCATCTGCTCCTTGAATCCCAACCTGGACCGGCTCGTGATGAGTGTCGTTATGCAGATGGATGGATCCGGGACGCTGAAGCTGGCGGAATTGTTTCCGGGAGTGATCCGCTCCGTCGAGCGCATGACCTACACCAACGTGAACAAAGTCTTGGAAGGCGACGACGAGATGTTGCGCCGCTATGAAGCTGTGGCGGACGGCTTCCGGCGCATGAAGGAACTCGCGCTGATCTTGAACAAGCGTCGCCACGGGCGCGGCTCCATCGATTTCGACCTCCCCGAGCCGGTGATCGAATTTGACGACACCGGAAAAATGTTGAGCATCGTACGCAGCGAACGAAACATCGCCCACCGGCTGATCGAGGAATTCATGCTGGCGGCCAACGAAGCGGTGGCGCAATACCTCGAATTCCGAGGCATCGCGTCACTCCATCGCATTCATGAGAAACCGGATCCAAAGAAGGTTTTGGAATTCGAGGAAGTCGCGCACGCGTTCGGCTACTCGCTTGGTGTGGACGATCTGACTGAACGCCGCGTCGTTGTGCGGCACGGAAAAACGAAACAGGAAGCGCGCGGCGGGCGAGGCGGAAAGGGCCGAATGCGCCCGATGAGCGTGACCACGCCTGCGGCGGACGAAGTCGACATTCGACCCCAGCATTATCAGCGCCTGACCGAAAAGATTGCCGGAACGCCGGAGGAAAGAATTCTTTCCTACCTGATGTTGCGCTCGCTGAAACAGGCGCGTTACGCAGCGGACGTGCTGGGACATTTCGCGTTAGCCACCCAGGAGTACACGCATTTCACCTCGCCCATCCGGCGCTATCCGGATTTAATCGTGCATCGCGCGCTCAAGTGGGCGCTCGATAATCCTGATGCTGCCCCGGTGCGCACCGTACTTCCCGATCGCCGTGGCGAAGAGCGATCGATCGCGGCACTCGGACCTTACCGGCGAGTAGAACTCCAGGAGATTGCTTCGGAGAGCTCAGAGGCCGAACGGCGAGCCGATTCCGCCGAGCGAGAGCTGATGGAGTGGAAGACGGCTCAGTTTATGGAGAGCCGCCTTGGTGAAGAGTATGAGGCGCTGATCATTTCGGTGCAGAAGTTTGGTTTCTTCGTGGAGCTGGTGGAAATATTTGTCGAAGGGCTCGTCAGCATCGACCGGCTGGAAGAATTTACCGGCCAGAAGTGTATGTACCGCGAGCGCGACCATACAATTGTAACTGAGCCGTATCGCGGCTCGCGTGGCGCGGGCTCAAAAAAAGTATTTCGTCTGGGGGATATTGTTCAGGTGCGCGCGGAGAGAATTGACCCGTTCCGTCATCGCGTGGAGTTCGCGTTAATTTAGCCAGCTCGCGCCGCTTTCCACGCTTCTTTTGCTGCCACATTCTTATTCTACTTTCTTGCCGGAGGTCGAAATGAAACCAAACGTGGGACTAATCGGATTGGGACTGATGGGCGCGCCCATGGGGTTAAATCTGCTGAAGGCGGGATTTCCGCTGACAGTCTGGAATCGAACCGCATCGCGCGCGGAGGCGCTCGCGAAACAGGGCGCTAAAGTTGCGAGCACGCCAAAGGAAGTCGCCGCTCAAGCCGACGTGCTGATCACGATTGTGAGCGACCCGCCGGCCCTTGAAGGCGTGCTGTGGGGCACGGGGGGAGCAATCGAAGGCTTGCGCCGAGGAGCTATCTACATCGATTCCAGCACAGTGACGCCGGACTTGGCGCGGCGCGCCGCGGCGGAATGTTCGGCCCGTGGCGTTGATTTTCTGGACGCGCCAGTAACCGGCGGGACGTGGGGCGCGGAGAAAGGCGAGCTCGTTTTCATGATTGGGGGCGAGGCCGAGGTGCTCAAGCGCGCGCAGCCGGTGCTGGACGCGGTGGGCAAGAAATTTTTCCTACTGGGACCGAACGGCGCGGGACAAACCGTCAAGTTGGGAATGAACTTGATTCTGGCCATGCAGGTGGACGCGCTAGCCGAAGCCCTCGCGCTGGTGACGGCGGCCGGGGTTGAAGGGCAGCGATTGGTCGAGGTGCTGCAATCCAGCATGGGTCGAACCGCGCTGCTCGATATCAAGGCGCCGCTGATGCTGAAAAAAGAATATCAGCCGAGCTTTCCGCTGCGGCTGATGCAAAAGGATCTTCGCCTGGCGCTGGAATTGGCACGAGAGGAGGGAGTCACGCTGCCGGCGGCCTCCGCGGCTTTCGATACCTACACCGCCGTGAAAAATTCTTCGACCGACGATCCCGACTACGCCGCGGTAGCGCGTTTCTGGGATACGAAACGAAACTAGGCCGCTGTTCTAAACGCCCGGGAAAAAACTCAAAGGCAAATCGCGCGAACTGCGCAGGCCCGCATTGGCCGCCAGGATCGCAGGAATTGAATTGACCACAACCGCTGCTGTCGCAACGTCGCCGTGAGTACCACCGGGAATCGTCAGTGTTAGATTGGGTTCGCCCTTCAGTACAACGGTATCGCCGGGATCTTTCGCGCCGACATACATTTTCAATTCCATAAAAATCTTTTCCTTTCCGGAAGTAGTGCCCCTCGCGATCTGATGCACGCCCGCGACTTGTCCGGGGGCGACCTCCAGAAATTCCGTCTTCACTACCGCGTCCGCGATCATCGGCTCGATCGATTCTGAAATATCGTCGATCGCAATTCCGAGGCCGTCAGCCACCATGGCGATCGATTCGGGGAGCCCGTGATGTTTGATCACGCCGGCGGCAACCTGTGCGCGAAATTCCTCGGGAGTCATCCCAGCGCCGATTTTCTTTTGCAGCGGCAGGCGCCGCTTCGAAGCATCCACAATGCGAACCGCGCTGACCCAATCGATTCGCTGCGCAACCGCGCTCAGCGTGAGCGGCAACTTATCCATCACGAATCCAGGATTTACGCCCGTGCCGACGAGCGCCACGCCTTCTTCTCGCGCTGCCGAATCCAGAGTCTTCGAAAGATCGGGATGCTTGCGGAAAGGGTAAGCGAGCTCCTCGCAGGTGGATACCACGCATAGCCCGGCGGAAATACACCAAAGAAGTTGGTCCGTCACATTTTTCAGATACGACGACGTGGAGTGCACGACAAGGTCCGCCGGCTTTGCCAGTGCCGACGCAGCGTCGGACGAAACAAGTACGCCCCAGGGAGCATCGGCAGCACCAACGACCGCGCCCAAATCTTTTCCGGCCTTATGCGGGTCGGTATCGATCGCTGCCACAATTTCGATCGACGGCTTCTGCCTCATCAGCCGAACGATGGACGCACCGATAGGACCGATGCCGTATTGGATGACACGAATTTTCTTTTTCACGATGACTTCCCCTGAAGATGAAGTTGATTAGGAATGAGCGTCTACCTTAAAGTGCCAGGCGCGAGACTGCAACGGATTTTGGCGGGCTTAGAGAGCGGAAAAACTTCGTCGAATCGCAGACGCCAGGCTTCCGACCGATTGGTCGAAGGGCCCGCGCTTAGAAGCGCGAGCGGCTGGCGCGATAAAATTCGCGCAGGTTAGTGATATTCGGTCCATAGGAACCAACGCGCCCGGCGTCGACCGGCAGTCCCAGGTATTCAGCTTGTTCAATGCTCAGGCCGGCGTCGTCCAATTCTGCCAGGCTGTATCCTTCGGTGGGCACCAAACGATTGCGGCGAGAAAGATCGACGGGCCGCGGCGGCCGGTGCGCGCTCCAGCGTTTTCCGACAATGACGAAGAAATCATCCCAGTCTCTTCGATTCCACATGTTTCCCCCCAACGCTTCCATTTGACCGGCGTCGAATCACAACATTGGATGCAGGGACCGTGTTTTCGGTAACTTAAATCCACGCCGACAGCCAGATCTTTGATGCAGTTCTTGGCGGCAAACTCGCCCCTGTTACAGGCGCAGCCGATAGTAACCCCGCCGGGTCTGGATTGTTGCCTCAGAAAGTCTTGTGTATCGATAGAGTTATGTGATGGATAGGAATGGCGCGTGAACCGCAGAAGACATGTAAAGCGTCAATTCCAGAAGGCTACGTAGCCTCTCCGCCTGCTGCCGGAGCGCGCTCGCGCGGTGCTATACTTTATGAAACCTGAAACGTTTCGCCTGATTTCGGGCCTTTTCATGGGCAATTCCGTCATCGTCGTGCATTACCACGAAGTCTGGCTCAAGGGCCGGAACCGCCGCTTTTTCCTGCGCAAACTGCAAGCATCTTTGCAAATCGCGTTGCAAGGGCTCCCGGTCCGCCAGGTCGAGCCGCTGGGCGACCGCATGATCGTGTGGCTCACAGATGAAACGGCCATCGAGCAAGCAGCCACGCGGATCGATCGCGTCCTGGGAATTGCGTTCTACGCAATCGCCCGGCCTGCGGAACGGACAACCGCGGGACTGGCCGACGCAGCCTGGCAGGAAATCGAGAAGCTGCAATTTTCGAGTTTTGCAGTAAGAGCAAAGCGGAGTGACAAATCCTTTCCGAATTCCAGCGTCGAGACCGAAGCGGCAATCGGAAAGCATTTGCTAGATCGATTGCGCGAGCAGAATCGAGACGCGCGGGTCCGACTAAAGGATCCGGAGTTGACCTGCTACGTCGAGATCATGCGAGAAATCGCGTTGGTCTACGCCCGCAAAATTCCGGGAGTCGGCGGCTTGCCGGCCAATACCGCGGGGCGCATGACCTGCCTGCTATCCGGCGGATTCGATTCCGCAGTCGCCGCGTATCAAATGATGAAGCGCGGCGCGCACCTGACCTTCGTTCATTTTTACGGCGCGGGCGCGGACCCTGGAGAATCGTCCGCACATGTCGCGGGCGCGCTGGTGCGGCAACTCACGCCGTATCAGACGCGGGCCAAGTTGTATCGAGTGCCTTTCGAAGCGATCCAACGGGAAATCGCCAGCGCCACGCCGGAAGAATACCGGGTGCTCCTGTACCGCCGAATGATGTTGCGCATTGCCGAGGTTTTTGCGAAAGGCGATCGCTCGCTGGCTTTGGTCACCGGCGACAGCCTGGGCCAAGTGGCCTCACAGACCTTGCAGAATCTGGTGGCGGTCGATGCCGCAAGCAACATGGTCGTGTTTCGTCCGCTGGCCGGGACAGATAAGGAGGACATCATCGACACCGCGAGGATGATCGGGACCTATGCGATATCCGCGGAACCCTTTCACGATTGCTGCCCAATGTTTCTGCCGCGCCAGCCGGCGCTGTACGCTTCGCCAAAAGACTTGTCCGAGGCGGAAGCGAACCTCGCGATTCGCGAACTGGTGATTCGGGGCGTGCGGAGCGCTTCAGTGATCAAGTATGAATACAAGAATGGCCGCGTCGACGAAACGGAAGTGGCAGTGAGAAAAAACGCGAGCACCACGGAAAGCGCCGTCGCGTAAAACAAAAAAGGGCGCGATTCGTTCGCGCCCCTATTCTTTTTCCTTTGTGGCGCTTCTACCGATCGCGGCCACCGCCACCGTAACCTCCGCTGCGGCCTCCACGATTTCCCCCGCCACCTCCACCGCTTCGCCCGCCTCCGCCACCACGGCCCCCGCGTCCTCCGCCTTCCTGTTGAGGTCGGGCTTCATTAATGACCAGCGCGCGCCCCAAAAAGTCTTTTCCATTCAGAGCTTCGATCGCTTTCACCGCGTCTGCATCGTTTCCAATTTCGGCAAAACCGAATCCGCGCGGCTGATCGGTGAAGCGATCACGCAACAGGCTGATTGAATCAGGTTGGACTCCAATTTCCGCGAACAACGCGGCGACCTGGTCTTCGGTAGCTTTAAACGGCAAATTTCCGAGATACAGTTTCTTCACGGCCGTTCTCCTTGGGCCTCCGGCGAGCGCCGGAGCGCCACTGAGAAGCTGAAGAAGCAGGATTTCGGCCGCGGGCGTCCATCTGGCAATGGGCCCTACCCGGTCTGAAGCGAGCGCTCCAGCAACTGGCAGCATCTTGTTCCCAACTGGCCCTGGCAGTCAACAACGGCGGTTTTGCGAAGCGGCATCTAAGATGCCAAGCGAGGAAGAGGCGCGGCGCTGCGTAATTCAACGCTTTTCGTCGCCGTCAGCTACGTGCGATAGCTGGCGTTGATGTGAATGTATTCGGTGGTGAAATCGCAGGTCCAGACGCGAGACGCGCCGCGGCCGGAATGTAAATCGACAATTACCGGGACGAACGAAGCCAACATTTTGTGGTGAGTGATTCTTTCGTCGAAAGGATATTCGCCGCCGTGTCGGCAGACCGTGACTCCCGCCAGCCGAATATCGACGCGGCGCGGGTCGAAGGCCACGCCGGAACGTCCGGCGGCGGCAATAATGCGGCCCCAATTGGGGTCGGCGCCGGCGAAAGCTGTCTTGACCAGCGGAGAATTCGCGATGGTGCGGGCGATTTGCGTAGCCGCACGATCGGAGGGCGCGCCGCGCACTTCGATTTCGATCACGCGCTGCGCCCCTTCGCCATCGGCCACGATTTGCAGCGCCAGCGATCTGCAAACCTCTTCTAGCGCCGTGCAGAAACTTTTGAAGGCCGATCCGGTGCCCGTGATTTTGGCCGCGCCGGATTCCCCGTTGGCCAGGAGCGTGACGGTATCGTTCGTCGAGGTATCCCCGTCCACAGTAATGGAATTAAATGTTCGGGCCACAACGTCGCGCAACGCCCGCGAAAGTAACGCAGGTGAAACAGCAGCATCCGTAGTGAGAAACGCCAGCATCGTCGCCATGTTGGGCTGAATCATCCCCGCGCCCTTGGTGCAGCCCAGGATCCGAATTTCTTTTCCGCCAGTACGATAATTCGCAAATGCGCTTTTTGGCCGGCTGTCGGTAGTCATGATTGCGCGGGTGAATTCCGTGAATGCGCGGGCATTGCCGTTGCGCCGTCGAACCAGCTTCGGTACTGCGTTAACGATTTTTTGCCAGCGCAGCGGCGCGCCGATGACGCCAGTGGAACAAACCAGAATTTGCGTCGGGCGGATTTTTCCCAGCTCCCGAGCGACCTTCAGCGTCGTGGCGGTAGCGGCGGTAAACCCTTCGGATCCGGTGCAGCAATTCGCGTTTCCCGAATTCACGATTACGGCGCGCATTTCGGTGCGCGATTTCCGCAGATGAAGCTGCGAGGTAATCACCGGAGCCGCTTTGACGCGATTAGTGGTGAAGACAGCCGCCGCCGTGGCCGGAATCTCACTGACCACCAGTCCAAGGTCGAGGTCGGACTTTTTCAGGCCGCAGGCAAAGGACGAATAGGAAAATCCGCGAGGAACGTCGGAATTTCTGATGCGCCCTCGAGCCGAAGGCATCGCTGATTTAGGCCGGTTCGCGCTCATGCCCGGACCTCACGCTGGCGAAGCCGCGCCTTGAATTCATCCAGCGCCGCTCGCACTGCTGCCGGCGCCGTTCCGCCTTTCACGTTGCGGCGCGCGAGCGCCGAATCGACGGTCAGCATAGCCGCGAGATCGGCGCCAAAGGCCGGCGAAAATGTCCGCAGTCGATCGAGCGGCATTTCATGCACGGTCACACCGTCTTGTTCGGCCGCTCGCAAAACTTTTCCAACGATCTCATGTGCATCCCGGAAAGGCACGCCGTGATTCACCAGATAGTCAGCAATCTCCGTTGCAACCAGCGAAGGATCTGACGCCGACTGACGCAGCGCTTTTTCATAAAAACTCGTGGCCGCGAGCGTCGCCGCCGCGATGCGAGTCATCGCCAGCGTCTGATCGTGCGCGGAGAAAAGAGGTTCCTTATCCTCCTGCAGATCGCGCTGATAGCTGGAGGGCAGACCCTTGCAAGTGGTGAGCACCGAAACGAGCGAACCGTATACGCGTCCGGTTTTTCCGCGAATCAATTCCCAGGCATCGGGATTTTTTTTCTGAGGCATCAAGCTGCTTCCCGTGGAGAATTCGTCAGGCAGCGCGATGAAGGCAAATTCAGGAGTGGCGAACAAAACGAAATCCTCGGCCAGGCGCGAAAGGTGCATGGCCAGCGTAGACAGCGCAAATAGAAATTCGAGAGCGAAATCACGGTCGCTCACGGCGTCGAGGCTATTTGCCGTAATCCGCGAGAAACCCAAATCGCGTGCTAAAGCTTCGCGATCGAGCGGAAAAGCACATCCGGCCAAGGCTCCTGAGCCAAGCGGACAGACGTCCGCGTTCTGCGCGGCGCGCAAAAAGCGCTCCGCATCGCGGTCGAACGCTTCCGCGTGCGCCAGCAACCAGTGGGAGAGGAGAATGGGTTGGGCGTGCTGCATGTGGGTCGTGCCGGGCATGGGAATGCCAAAGTTTTTCTCGGCCTGATCGGCGAAGGCGCTCTCGAGCGACGCAACCGCAGCCACCATCCCGCGGCAAGCTTGCTTCACGTACATCCGAAATTCCGCCGCGACCATTTCGTTGCGACTGCGTCCGGTGTGCAGCTTCGCGCCCAGCGAACCCAGCTTCTCGATCAGCGCGGTTTCAGCAAAATGGTGAACGTCCTCCGCCGGAGACGAATCGAGCCACGCTAAATCCGTCTGTGCGCGCTGCTCAATTTCGTCAAGTGCGCCGACAATCGTCTCGCATTCCTTGGCCGTAAGAATCCCTGCAGCAGCGATGGCGCGCGCCCAAGCGCGATCGAGCGCCAGCTCCTGCGGCACAAACCGCCGATCGAAACTCCACGAACGCTCAAACTCATAGAAGGATGCGTCAGGCCCGCGTTCGAAGCGGCCGCCCCACATTTTTTGAGGGCCGGGCGCGGTCATCCGGCGGTCGCCTTCTGTGGCGGTTCTTGCGCCTTGGGCACTTCGGCTTCCTTCGGGACAGTAATCGGCAAAGCGAAAAGATTGATGAAGCCCTCGGCGTCCTTTGGGTTGTAGCCAGTCATGGTGAAACTAGCGAGGTTGGTTCGATAGAGCGAGTACGGCGACCGGCGCGATGCGACGGTGACGTTGCCCCGACACAAAGTAAGCGAAACCGAGCCAGTAACGCGCTGTTGCGACGCGGTGAAAAACGCGTCGAGCGATTCACGCAGCGGTGTGAACCACATGCCGTAGTACACCATCTCGGCGTAGCGCAGTGCGAGTTGCTGCTGATAGTGCGCGGTTTCGCGATCGAGCGCCAGGGATTCCAATTCTCGATGGGCCATGACCAACAAAGTTCCACCGGGAGTTTCGTACGCTCCTCTAGATTTAATTCCGACCAGCCGATTTTCAACGATATCCATACGCCCGACGCCATTCGCGGCGGCGATTTCGTTCAGCTTATCGAGCAGCGCCATTGCACCGAGCGCCTTGCCATCAACCGAAACAGGAATTCCAGCCTCAAACCCAATCTCCACCGTGGTTGGTTTTTCCGGCGCCTTTTCCGGAGCCACCACCCACTGCCACATCGCTTCGTCGGGAGCGTTCGCCGGATCTTCCAACACGCCGCCTTCGTGGCTCAGGTGCCAGATGTTGCGATCGCGGCTGTAAATATTCTTCTTGGTCTGCTCCACCGGAATATTGTGGCTCTGCGCGTAAGCGATGGCTTCTTCGCGCGAAACGATGTTCCATTCGCGCCAGGGCGCGATGATTTTCAGTTCGGGCGCGAGTGCTTTTGCCGCCAGTTCGAAACGAACCTGGTCGTTGCCCTTTCCAGTGCAGCCGTGGGCCACGGCATCGGCCCCGAGGTGTTTGGCGAGCTGAACCTGGCGTTGCGCCAACAAAGGCCGGGCGAACGACGTCCCCAGCAGATATTTATGTTCATACACCGCGCCCGCGCGCAGAGTCGGCCAAATATATTGAGTAATAAATTCTTCCCGGAGATCCTCGACGTACGCCGAACTGGCTCCGGTGGCCAGGGCTTTTTTGCGAGCGGCTTCCAGATCTTCCTGTTGGCCCAGATCGCCAATCATCGCGATGACTTCGCAATCATCGTAGTTTTCTTTCAGCCAGGGAATAATGATGGAGGTGTCCAAACCTCCGGAATAGGCGAGCACAACTTTCTTCGGCAAAGGCATATCTCCTCTAATAGGTATGGTGAGCCCGATTTGTTGCGCGAGAATGAACCAACCGCCGCGCGGCTAATTGAGCAGCGTCAGCAAAATCGCCTTCTGCATGTGTAAGCGATTTTCGGCCTGCTCGAAAACGATCGAACGCGGCGAATCCATAATTTCAGCCGTGACCTCGGCGCCACGATGCGCGGGCAGGCAGTGCATGAATATTGCGTCGGAAGCGGCTTGGGAAAATAGATCGTCGTTTACTTGATACGCGGCAAAAGCTTCGGCGCGCGCGACGGTTTCTTCTTCCTGGCCCATGCTGGTCCAGACGTCGGTGTAAATCGCCTGCACATCGGCAACCGCTTCTGCCGCAGAGTGCAGGATCTCAATCTTTCCGCGGGTCTCGCGAGCCATGCGCTTGGCCTCGGAGACCACCGTCGGGTCGGGCTCATAGCCCGGCGGCGTGGCGATGCGTACGTGAGCGCCGCTGCGCGCGCCAATACTCAACAGCGAATGGCAAACATTGTTGCCGTCACCGACGTAAGCGATTTTCAAGCCACGCAGGTTGCCGAACCGCTCCTCCAATGTGAAGAAATCGGCGAAGGCTTGGCACGGGTGATAGAGATCCGACAGCGCGTTGATCACCGGTACATTCGAATTTTCGGCGAGCTGGCTCAGCGATTCCTGCTTGAACACTCGCGCGACGATGCCATTGACCCAGCGCGATAGACTCTTGGCTACATCGCATACCGGCTCGCGTTCGCCCAGGTGAGTGACGGTGTGATCGAGAAACACGGATCCGCCGCCCAGGCTGGCGATGCCGACTTCGAAGGAAACCCGGGTGCGCAGCGAAGGCTTTTCGAAAATCAACGCCAGAAAGCGGCCGGCCAGCGCGCCGCGATAACGATCGGGATGCGCCTTCACGTCCGCGGCCAGATGCAGGAGTTCGCGCGTTTGCGCGGGAGTCCATTCCATTCCGGTGAGCAAATCGTTGGTCTGAGTCAGCGGAGATGTAGCAGTTGCGTTCATTCTGTTTTACCTCGCTGCAGCCAGAGTGCCAGGCTGCTTTTGCGTTTCAGATTTTGTTTTTGCAGACGATTCGGCGGAACCCGATGCAGTTGAAACGGTTTGTAGCACCTGCTCAAACTTCGACAGAAACTCGGCAACATCGGCGCGGGTGACAATGAAAGCCGGAAGCAGCCGGATGATGTGCTCGTGAGTGCAATTCACGATCAGTCCCTGGCGCAGAGCTTCGGCAACAACCGGCGTGCCGTCGATCGAGAGATCCACGCCGACAATCAAACCTTCGCCCCGAATTTCTCGCACAAAATCAAAACGAAGCTTCAATTTTTCGAGGCCGGCTCGCAACTGATCTCCGCGCTCGCGAACATCTTCGAGCAATCCCCGCTTCTCGATCACGGTCAGCACCTGCAAAGCGGCGGCGCAGATCAAAGGACCGCCCCCGAAAGTCGTTCCGTGCATGCCGGGAGAAAAGGCCGCGGCAAATTGTTCGTTGGCGATAATCGCGCCGAGAGGCAGGCCACCGGCCAGCGGTTTCGCAATCGTCACGATATCTGGCGCGGCATCAAATTTCTGATAAGCGAAATAACGCCCCGTGCGCCCCAAACCGCATTGAATCTCGTCGGCGATAATCGCAGCGTCATGCTGCGTGGCCAGAGCTCTGGCGCGATTCCAGAACGCGTCGCTGACCGGAAAAATCCCGCCTTCGCCCTGAATCGTTTCCATCACCAGCGCGCAAACGGTATCGTCGAATTTGCGCTCCAAATCCGCCACGTCGTTGAAATTGACGAACTCGACGCCGGGAACCAGCGGCTCAAATGGCGCGCGGTATTTTTCGGGATACGTAATCGACACAGCGCCAAAAGTGCGGCCGTGAAAAGAATTTTCGAGCGCAAGAATCCTCGTTTTCTTGCCGCTGCCCGAAGTTTTCGAATATGCGTAGGCCCGCGCCAACTTCAGCGCGCCGTCCATCGCTTCGGTGCCGCTGTTCGTGAAAAAGACGCGGTCGAGCCCGGACCATGCGGCAAGCTTGTGCGCCAGCGGTCCCTGAAAAGGATTCTGAAATAAATTCGACATGTGGATCGCGCGTCCCGCTTCGCGGCGTATCACGCGCACCAGATCGCGATGCCCATGGCCCAGCGCATTGACCGCAATGCCGCCCAGGAAATCCAGATATTCGCCACCTTCGGAATCGTAGAGCCGGCATCCTTTGCCGCGAGTGAAGACCATGGGCGGCCGGCGATAGGTATTCATGAGGTAGCGCGATTCTTCGGCGCGGATTTCCTCCGCGGCGGAACGCCGGCGCGCTGCTAACGAATTCTTTTTCATTGCAGTGGAGCGACTCCGTGGGCGCTGCCGGCCGAAGCATGCAGGATGGGCAAGACTCGCGTGCCGTGAGAAATTGCGCCGCGCGCGGCGGACAGCAGCGATTTGGGAAGCGTGCCGCCGACGATGCGAACTTCCGAGATTCCAGCCGCCAGGGCGCGCTTGGCCGCTTCGAGTTTCAGAATCATGCCGCCGGAAACTTTGTTGTTACGAATCAGCGTCTCAATTTCATCGCCGCCGATCACGCGCAATACTTTTTCGCCATCGAGTACGCCTTCAACGTCCGTAAGAAAAATGAGGCGGTCGGCCTGAATGAATTCAGCAGCAGCGGCGGCCATATGATCTGCGTTGATGTTGTAGATTTCTCCATCCGCGCCCAAACCCAGGCAGCAGGCGACCGGAACAAGAAAAGCGCGCCACAGCGAACGGATGAAATCGACATTCACTCCGGTCAGGTATCCCACAAATCCCAAGCTGTCTTGGCGATCGTCCAGCTGCATGGGTTCGGCCAGGAAGCAAGTAGCGTCGCTCGCGCTGATGCCCACGGCGGGTTGGCCCGCCAGCGAAATTGCGCCGGCCAGGCGCTTGTTCAGCAAGCCTCCGAAAACCATAATCGCAGCGTCGCGCGTTTCGCGATCGGTGACACGCAATCCGTTGATGAATTGGCTGGTGATGCCCATGCGCGCTAGCGTAGCCGTAAAAATTTTTCCGCCGCCGTGAATGACCAGCAATTCGTGGCCTTCGCGGGCCAGTTCGCTGACCTGCCGCGCGATGGACTGCACGTTTTCTTCGCGTTCCAGCAAAGCGCCCGCGATTTTAATTACAATTCTCAAAGTAGACCTGCCGTTTCGGGAAAGCCCCACATCCCGTTCATGTTTTGCACTGCCTGCCCAGCCGCGCCCTTCCCCAGGTTGTCGAGGCAGGACACGATCACCAGCCGCTCGCCGCTTTCATCCAGCGCGAATCCGATGTCGCAGAAATTTGTATGGGTCACATGCTGCAATTCCGGAAGCTGGCCCGCGGGAAGAATGCGGACCATCAGGCTTGAGGCATAAAACTTACGGAAGAGCGCTTCGATTTCGCCGCCGGACCGAGAACCCGCCAAGGAGACGTACAGAGTTGAGAGAATTCCACGCTCGACCGGCAGCAGGTGAGTCGTGAATACAAAATCGCTCAGCGCCAGGCCGGTGTGGTCCGCGATCTCCGGCGTGTGACGGTGCGTAAACACCCCGTAAGCTCGGAAATTTTCATTCACTTCCACGAAATGAGTCTCGCGCTTCGGCTCCTTGCCCGCTCCGCTCACTCCTGATTTGCAATCGCAAACAATTCCACGCGACAGATCGATCCAGTTCGCTTCGACCAGCGGCCGCAGCCCGAGGATCACGGAAGTCGAATAGCAGCCAGGATTCGCGACGAGTTGTGCGCCGGGTAGATCCTGCGCATAAAGTTCAGGAAGGCCATAGACGGGCGCGATGTTTCCAAGCGGCTTGGCGGCCTTGAGCTTGTACCAAGTCTCAAGAGTCGACGCTTCGCGAAAGCGAAATGCGCCGCTAAGATCCACCAAACGCAACTTCGCGTTCGCAGCGAATAGCGCCGGCACCAGTTCGAGCGAAGCTTCGTGTGGCGTCGCAAGGAACACAACGTCCGCATTGCTCGCAGCGATGGCCTCGACCGAGAGCGGCTTGCACGGCGCGTCACCCCACCCGCGAAGCTGCGGATACAGTTCGGTGAGGCAGCGCACGCCGGCATGCGCGTCGCGCAAATAGAACGTCGGCTTTTGCACCTGCGGATGGCGCAGTAGCAACCGGGCGAGTTCAAAACCCGCGTAGCCGGTAGCCCCGACGACCGCGACCTGTAAAGGTTCGGTCATCCGACCATCTCCTCGATCCGCTTCTGCACCGCGGCGCGAGCCTTCAACGAGGTAGTGATGATCAGGACGGTATCGTCGCCGGCCAGCGTGCCGGCAACTTCCTTCCAGCGTTCCGAATCGACCGCGGCGGCGAGCGGTTGCGCTCCGCCCGGAGGCGTTTTCAAGACCAGCATATTTTGCGCCGGCCGAATATCCAGAAGGAACGAGGTGACCGCGCGAGCCATGCGTGACACCGCAGGCGATTCCTCGACGGCCGCTTCCGAGAGAGGTTTGTAGCCCTCGGTGGTTTTCACCAAACGCAACTCGCGAAGATCGCGCGAAAGCGTAGCCTGGGTGACGCGCAGGCCGAGATGCACCAGTTGGCGGCGCAATTCATTCTGGCTGGCCACCGGCTCCGCGGCGAGCACCTTCAGGATCTGACCTTGTCGGAATCGTTTATGTGCTGGCATTGTTCGTCTATGCAGCTTTATGCATCCCTCTGCATAATCATACAATACGCATCAGAAGTGTCAACGATTTGTCACAAAAATCTCGGCCACGATTTCTAAATCCAGATTCGCCGGCGTCCGCGGAAGCTTTTTGCGGTCTTCGTTTTTTCGCGGACAGATGTACAATCTCGCGTCGAACATTCCGTCGAGCCTGCACTGCCGTTTCAATGGAGAAAGCAGATGAAGAATTGGTTTCGCATCGCGCTAATGGTGTTGGTCGTGGCCGCACTCGCTGGAACATCCGCGGCCCAGACAAAACCCGCAGCTCCTGCGGAAGTTGCAATTCGAGCCGGGAAAGTCTTAGACGTCCGCACCGGACAGTACGCGACGGATCAAATCATCTGGATCGAAGGTGATCGGATCAAGGCCATCGGCGCCGCCGCGGAAATGACGGCGAAGCTGCCAGCCGGAACAAAAATGCTGGATCTGTCGAAATCCACCGTGCTGCCCGGGCTGATCGATTGCCACACGCATCTGACCTTGACTCCGTATTCGTCTGGTCCCGCGGGATTGCACGTTTCGTATCCGAGGCAAGCCCTGACCGGCGCAAAGAACGCACGCATTACGCTTGAGGCTGGGTTCACCACCGTCCGCAACGTGGGCGCCGACGGCTATTCCGATGTTGCTTTGCGAGACGCGATTCGGGCCGGTGATGTTCCGGGCCCCAGGATGCTGGTTTCAGGTCCCGCACTCAGCATCACCGGCGGCCACGGCGACGAAAATTTTCTCGCCCCTCAGTTCGGGTGGTCCTCGGACGGTGTGGCCGACGGAGTTGATGGGGTGACCAGGAAAGTTCGAGAAGACGTGAAATATGGAGCGGACGTCATCAAATTCATGGCCACCGGAGGGGTGCTTTCGGAAGGCGATAACCCTGCGCTGGCGCAGTACAGTCCGGAAGAAATGAAGGCAATCGTCGATACGGCCCATGGACTTGGTCGGAAAGTCGCAGCCCACGCGCACGGATCAGCGGGAATCAAGTACGCGGTCTTGGCCGGCGTCGATTCGATCGAGCACGGCAGCTATATTAATGATGAAGACATCGAATTGATGAAGCAACGCGGCACCTACCTGGTGCCGACCGTCTATCTGGAAGACTGGCTGATCGAAAACGTAGATACGCTTGGTCTGACTCCAAATATGATTGAGAAGGCTAAGATGGTCCTCCCGATCGCTCAACAAAATCTTTCGCACGCGTTCAAGTCCGGCGTGAAAATTGCTTTCGGAACCGACGCCGCGGTTTATCCGCACGGATTGAACGCGCATGAATTCGGAAAAATGGTCGCGATGGGGCTAACGCCCCTGCAGTCCATTCAAACGGCCACACTAAACGCCTCGGATCTGATCGGATGGAGCGACCGGGTCGGAACACTGGAGACCGGGAAATTTGCCGACATCATCGCAGTCGACGGCGATCCGATCGCGAACGTTCGAGTGCTGGAAAACGTGCAATTTGTCATGAAGGGCGGGCAGGTGGTGAAAGACCAAGCCCGATAGGCTCCCATCGGCGTCGGTGCTCGGAAGAGGAGGTATCCCGCATAGGCGCACAACGCTTATGCTAAGATTAGGGGTAAGTCAGTAGGCCCGTAGCTCAGTTGGCTAGAGCGCCACCTTGACACGGTGGAGGTCAACGGTTCGAGCCCGTTCGGGCCTACCATTCTTCCAGTGGTCTTGAATTCTTAGTTCCGCGCACGCCCCCTGCGGACCGGATTCATAGGGACCCAAATCCCTGTACCCTTCGAACGGCAGTTGGCTAACAGTACTGTTTACGGGGACATACGCAGGTTCGTCAGCGCTCAGTCGTTTGCTCTAAGAACAAGGACCCACATGGCGTAACTTACCCGCAACGGTCGGTTCGATAGCCCGTAATAGCCCCATAGAATGATGAGAAAATGGATAATTCGCCCACGCGCGCATTGTCCAGTAGGTCGTCAGATACCAGTTTGGAGAAGCAATCGTGAACGCCCAAAATGCCGTAAACAACGAAATCATTGGAAGTCTGAATTCAGGCAGGCCAGCCTCGAGTTCTGACTGCGAAGTGGTCATCATCGGGACCGGTCCTTACGGTCTTTCCGCCGCGTCTCACCTGAAAAAACTGGGCATGAAGGTCCGGATTTTCGGCAAGCCGATGGATTTTTGGTCCAACAAGATGCCGGCCGGCATGTTGCTGCGTTCTCCTCGGGTGGCTTCCAACATCTCTGATCCTGGACACCAATATTCGCTGGAGGCCTATGAATCCTCCGCCGGAGTTCCGGCGCGCGCTCCGCTTCCGCTCGAAACCTTCGTTGATTATGGCCTCTGGTTTCGGCAGCAACTCGGCTCCAGCCTCGATGAGCGAGAAGTGAAGTCGGTGATCAAGACGAATTCCGGCTTCCGAATTGAATCGGAAGACGGTGAAACTTTTCAGTGCCAGCGCGTAGTCGTTGCCGCCGGCATCGGACCTTTCCAGCGAATTCCGCCAATGTTTTCGGGTCTGTCGCCTCAGCAGGTTTCGCACTGCTATCAGGGCTGCGACGTAAAGAGTTTCAAAGGCAAGCGAGTCGCCGTTATTGGCGCAGGGCAGAGCGCGCTCGAATGCGCGGCGCTGCTGCATGAGTCAGGCGCCGACGTCGAGTTGCTCGTCAGAAACCCGACGGTCAAATGGATCGGCGGCGCGCCTTTGCTCCACAAATTGGGCCCCATCTCTTCGATGCTCTATTCCTCTCACGACGTAGGTCCGGCCGGAATCAGCCGGCTGGTCGCCTATCCCAACCTGGTGAAGTACATTCCGCTCAGCCTGCGCGACAAGATTCGCAAGCGCGCGGTGCGCTCGGCCGGTTCCAGATGGCTCCCGGCGCGGCTCAAAGATGTGAAAGTTTCGACCAGCCGTTCTGTAACTGAAGCAACCTCGGCCGGGCGCTCCGTGGAAATGAAGCTGGACGATGGAAGCAGTCGCTCTGTGGACCACGTCTTGCTTGGAACTGGCTATTCCGTGGACATCTCCAAATACCAATTCCTAGCCAGCGAGCTAGTGGCGCAGATCGACCAATTCGACGGATACCCGCGCCTGAGTTCCGGATTCAGGACTTCCGTTCCCGGATTGCACTTCATCGGGGCCACGGCGGCGCGCTCCTTCGGCCCCCTACTCTACTTCGTGGCTGGCACCGAATTTGCATCGAACGAACTGGCCGGTCATCTGGCCCGGAGCCGAGTGGTGCGCTGATGACGCAAGCTGTACCACAGGAATCTCCGAACAAGACGCGCCCCGCCGACCGCCGCAGGAAAATGGAAGGCATTGGCGCCCTCGTGATTGGAGGCGATCACCCAGGCCTGGCGATCGCCCGCAGCTTGGGAAAACGCGGCATTCCTGTTTATGTAATCGACGACCAGCACTCGATTTCCGTATATTCGAAATATTCAACCCGAGTGGTGCGAGTCGAGGATCTTCGCGATCCGCAAAAAACCGTGGATTCCGTGATGGAAGTGGGCCAGAAGTTCGGGCTCCGGGATTGGGTGCTGTTCCCGACCCGCGATGAAACCGTAATGGCCATCTCCCAGCAGCGCGACCGGCTGGACGAATTTTTTCGCGTCACCACTCCTCCGTGGGAAAGCACACGTTCAGCCTGGGACAAAAACAACACCTACAAACTGGCCGAAGAGCTGGCCATTCCAGCGCCGCGGACTTGGAACGTGGCCGGCGCCGAGGAACTGAAAGGTCTCTATCCTCGTTTGCCGCTTGCGATCAAACCCGCCATCAAAGAAAATTTTTTCTACGCCACTGGCGCCAAAGCCTGGCGCGCCGATACGCCCGAACAACTCCAGCAATTATTTGCCGCCGCCACGAAACAAATTCCGTGCCGCGAAATCATGATTCAGGAAATCATTCCCGGCGACGGCGAGTCGCAACTTTCCTACTGCGCTTTTTTTCGCGACGGCGAGGCGCACAGCAGCCTGGTTGCCACGCGCAAAAGGCAGCATCCACGTGAATTTGGACGAGCGGCAACATATGTGGAGACTACTGAGCTTCCGGAAATCGAGGAACTGGGACAACGTTTCCTGAAGGCCATCGATTTTTACGGCATCGGCGAAGTGGAGTTCAAACGCGACGCTCGCGATGGCAAATATAAACTGCTCGACGTGAATGCACGAGCCTGGGGTTTCCACGCGCTCGGACCAGCGGCAGGCGTTGATTTTCCCTATTTACTGTTTGCGGATCAGATGGGTTATCCCGTGGAGCCGGCCCGGGCGCGTCCGGGAATCGGATGGCTGCGTTTGATCACCGATTTGCCGGTAGCGGCCAGGGACCTGATCAGCGGGTACTTGAGCCCGAGCATGTATCTGGAGTCGATTCGGCGAACCAAGGTCGAATCTGTCTTTTCCTCCGCCGATCCTTTGCCATCGCTTTTGGAGTTTGCGCTCTTGCCTTACTTCGTGATGAAGAAGCTTCCGATGTTCTCGCGATAGCAGCGGCGAGCCCCACTGTATTTAACTTCCCAACAGTCTAGGACATGGCCTTATGAAGGAACGCTAGGGTTCGAGCCCAAGCGTCGGCCGCAGCTTCCGGGCGGTAACCGGTCGTGTTGTTCGGGTTTTCAAAAGCGTGGCCGGCGCCGGGATAAATCTTGAAATCGATGTAACGATTTATCTTTTTCATCGAGTCCCGAAACGCGTTGACGTCGGCGGGAGTGATGCCGCGATCGTCAGCGCCAAAATTACCCAGCATCGGCGAGACGATCTGCTGCATTTCGTTAGGGTCGGTGGGCAGCGAACCGTAATTTACGATGCAAGCGCTGAGGCGCGGCTGGTGAATTGCCAACTGCAAGGCCAGACCGCCGCCCATGCACCAACCTATGGCGCCGACGCGGTTTTGTTTGACGTCCTTGCGCGTGCCGAGATAAGCGAAGGCGGACTGCAGGTCCTTGATCGCGCGATCCTGAGGCAATCCCCGCATTAACTCGTGAGCTTCGGAAGGATCGGTCGCGACTTTTCCGCGATACAGATCGACCGCCAGAACCACATATCCTTGCGCCGCCAATTTCTCGGCCTGCTCCTTCACCCAATCGTTCAATCCCCACCATTCGTGGATCGCGATAACGCCGGGATATACGCCTGGCTTATCCGGCACCGCCAGAAATCCGCTGATGGTGTCCGTACCGCTCGGGAATTGAACCATTTCGGTTTTCGGAGCGTCAGCACGAGTGCCGAGAACGACCGCCAGGAGCAGCGCCACACCTAAAATTGCCGCAAGAATGCGAAAACCTTTCTTCATGGGAAAAGTGCCTCCACTCCAATTGTAATCCTGCAGGCCCTTGGTCTCGTGAGCCGAATGGGCCCGCAGCTGAAGATTTAAGCCGTAATCCGCTCGACCTGCACGGCGGTGCCGTAGGCCAGCACTTCGGTGACGCCCTGCATCACTTCGGTCGCATCGTAACGCATCCCGATCACGGCGTTGGCGCCGTGCGCGGCGGCGTGCTGCATCATCACTTCCAGCGCTTCCTCTCGGGTCTTTTCGCACATTTCCTCGAAGAGGGTGATGTTGCCGCCGACCAGGGTCTCAAGCGAGGCGCCGATCGTGCCAAAAATACTGCGGGAACGTACCGTCACGCCGCGCACCAGCCCGAAAGTCTTGACTACGCGATATCCGGGCAGATCAAAGGTGGTGGTAACCATATTCGAACTCACGCTGACGTTTACACTCATCGCAGAGCCCCTCCGGTTCGGTTTTGCGGCGAAACCGGAGAATAGCATAGCGCAAGCGCCGCGGAGTTGGTATCGAGTGCCGGGCCGCCACAGCGGCTGCTCGGCGCGATCCGCTGTAGCAGGCACGCACGACGCATGGTAAGATAGGCGTGCGTTGTTGCTCCTGGAAACCCTTCTTTAGCGCTCGATTCGGGAATCAATCAGGGCCGCAAAACCGCTTAATCCCTAGTAGGAACCTAAAGATCCGATGACGAAACCTATTCGTAATATCGCTATCATTGCGCACGTGGACCACGGCAAAACGACGCTGGTCGACGCCATGCTGCGCCAGAGTGGCACCTTCCGTGCCAACCAGGAACTCGTCGAGCGCGTAATGGACTCGAACGACCTTGAACGCGAGCGCGGCATCACCATTCTCGCCAAGAATACCGAGATCGAATATCACGGCACCAAAATCAATATCGTCGACACCCCGGGCCATAGCGATTTCGGCGGAGAAGTCGAACGCGCGCTGCGCATGGTCGACGGTGTAATCGTCCTCGTCGACGCCAGCGAAGGTCCGCTCCCCCAGACCCGCTACGTTCTGCAGAAGGCCTTAGCAGCCAAGCTTCCGCCGATCATGGTTCTGAATAAAATCGACCGTCCAGACGCGCGCCCTGCTGCGGTTCTCGACGAAATCTACGACCTCTTCATCGATCTCGATGCCACCGAAGATCAGCTCGATTTTCCGGTCGTCTACACCAACGCCAAGCTCGGCGTAGCGCATCTCGCCGTAGGCGACGATTCGACCACCTTGCAGCCGCTGTTCGAGCAAATCGTGAAATCCATTCCGCCTCCGGCCGGCGATCCCGCGGCTGTCCTGCAGGTTCAAGTTACCAACCTCGACTACAGCGAATTTCTGGGCCGTGTAGCGATCGCCCGCGTCTTTCAGGGGACTTTGAAGCGTGGCACCGAAGTCGCCATCTCGAAAATCGACGGCTCGATTGTTCCTACCAAGATCACCAAGCTTTTCACCTTCCGTGGCTTGAACCGTGAAGAAGCTGAAGAAGTAATCGCGGGCGACATCGTGGCCATCGCGGGAGTAGAGGGAATTCAGATCGGCGAGAGCATTACCGACCTTGCCAATCCATCGCCGCTGGAGCCACTGACCATCGACGAACCAACGTTAACCATGGTGTTTACTATCAACACCTCACCGTTTGCTGGACGCGAAGGCCAGTACGTCACTTCGCGGGACATTCGCGCGCGGCTGGAAAAAGAGCTTTTGACCAACGTCTCGCTGCGCGTGGAAGACACCGGCACCACCGACGCGTTTCGCGTTCTGGGCCGCGGCGAACTGCAACTCGCCATCCTGATCGAAACCATGCGTCGGGAAGGTTATGAACTCATGGTGGGCAAGCCCGAAATCGTGGTGCGCACCGAAAATGGCCGCCGCCTTGAACCACTCGAGCTGCTGGTCATCGATTGCCCCGAAACTTTTATCGGCATCGTGATGGAATTGCTCGGCACCCGTCGCGGCGAAATGAAAAAGATGGTGAATCACAATTCCGGCCGCGTGCGCATGGAATTCAGTATTCCTTCCCGCGGGCTGATCGGATTGCGCAGCCAGCTCATGACCGACACGCGCGGAACCGCCCTAATCCACTCTTTGCTGGAAGGCTGGACCGAATATGCCGGCGATATGGCCATGCGCCTCACCGGCGCGCTGGTCAGCGACCGCTCTGGCGTCTCGACCGCTTACGCCATCTGGGGCATTCAGGAGCGCGGCGAAATGTTCGTGGGCTCCGCCATCGAAGTTTACGAAGGCATGATCGTCGGCGAGAACGCCCGCGAAGACGACATGAACGTCAACATAACCAAAGAAAAGAAACAAACCAACATGCGTTCGTCCTCCGCGGACGAAGCCATTCGCCTGATTCCTCCCCGGGACATGACTCTGGAGAAAGCGATCGAATTTATCGCTGACGACGAATTCGTCGAGGTCACCCCGAAATCGATCCGCTTGCGCAAGAAAGTGCTCGATGCCAAGCGCCGGCCCAAGCGTTGGCAGGAAATCAAAGCCAGCATCGAATAAGCGCCGAAGTTCGGACTGCTTCTCATTCGCCCGCGACCGCAAGCCGGTCGCGGGCGATTCCTATTGAAGCGAGCCCGTAAGCGATTCAACTCTGAAACCCCTGTTTCGGGTTGAACATTGCGGCCACGCCCACCGTATGTTTTGATAGCGGTCATCGGGGTGCCGGTTGTGGTAAGAATGTCCGTTAGCGGGACGAACGATTCCCATCAGCGGCCAAGATAGCGTCTTTGAGCGGCCCATCCTTTTCGCAAGCGTATTGTTGTCAGTAGCTTAGGGCGCAGATGGCACCGGAAGCGAATTTGCGATAGAGAACACGAGGTTTGTATCCGTGGACATTGTTAGACCCGAAGTTAAGCGCAAAAAGAAAATCCGCCTGATCATCTATATCGTGGCGGCCGTGGTCCTAATTCCAGTGGTCAGTTATGCCTTGTCGCGGCTGAAGCCCGCGGCGCCGAGCGTCGACACCGGCACGATTTGGACTGATACCGTAAAGCGTGGCCCGATGCTCCGCGAAGTTCGCGGCCTGGGCACTCTCGTACCTGAAACCATCCTGCTGATTCCAGCGAATACCGATGGTCGCGTCGAAAAACGTTACATCCTCGCCGGAACTCCGGTGAAGGCCAACACCGCGATTCTCGACCTTAGCAATCCCGAACTGCAACAGGCCACGCTAGATGCTGAGTATCAAATGAAAGGCGCGCAGGCCAACCTGGAGCAAACCAAGGCGTTGCTCCAAAATCAGTTCATGGACAAACGCACCCAGGCGGCTTCCATTAGCTCGGCCTATCACACCGCGCTGCTCGATCGCGAAACCAACGAAAAGCTGGCGGCCAACGGCCTGGTTTCGGATTTGATTTACGAAGAAATCCCAGGTCGTCGCTGCCGAACTCGAAAAGCAGGACGACCTGGCGCAGAAGGAAGTGGAAACCTTCGAAAATTCGATCGCCTCGCAAGTCGCAGTGCAGCAAGCGAGCCTGGATGAAAAGCGCGCCATGTATGAACTGAAGAAATCCCAACTCGACCAGCTGCACGTGGTCCCGGGAATCGATGGAGTGCTCCAGGAACTGGATGTGGAAGTAGGCCAAAAAGTAACGACGGGCACGGTCCTCGCCCGCGTGGCCCAACCGAGCCACCTGAAGGCCCAGCTGAAAATTGCGGAAACTCAAGCGAAAGACATTTCGATCGGCCAGAAGGCCTCGGTCGATACCCACAATGGCATCATCGCGGGTCACGTTATCCGTATCGATCCGGCGGTGCAGAACGGCACTGTAACCGTCGACGTCGGCCTCGATGGTGCACTGCCTCCTGGCGCGCGGCCCGATCTCAGCGTCGAAGGCACCGTCGAGATCGAACGCCTTGCTGATATTTTGTACGTCGGCCGTCCGGTTCACGGGGAAGCCAACAGCACAGTCGGCCTGTTCAAAGTAGTCGACGACGGGAAAGAAGCAGCTCGAGTGCAGGTACAGCTCGGTCGCTCGTCCGTCAATACGGTTGAAATCGTGAAGGGACTCGAAGTCGGCGACAAAGTTATTCTGTCCGACATGTCGGCCTGGGATAACTACGACCGGGTGCAACTGAAATAATGCCGGAACATTTTAGGCGCTCCGGTGCGTATCAAACTGCAGGGCAAGGGATTGGCTCGCGAAATTTGATGAACTCTGGAAGGAGCGACGGATGACTACGACGGAACAGGGCCTGATTCGCCTCAATGGCGTGACCAAGGTCTTCTACACGGACGAGGTGGAAACTCACGCGCTCAGCGGCGTGCACCTGGAGATCAAGAACGGCGAGTTTCTCTCGATCGCCGGGCCTTCGGGCTGCGGCAAGTCGACTTTGCTGTCGATTCTCGGGCTGCTCGATTCGCCCACCGCCGGCGACTACTGGATCAACACCCAGGCCGTGGCCAATCTGTCGCTTTCCGACCGCACCCGCATCCGCAATCGCGAGATCGGATTCGTATTTCAGGCTTTCAACCTGATCGGCGATCTTACCGTCTACGAAAACGTCGAGCTGCCGCTGACCTACCGCAGCATGGCGGCCGCCGAACGCAAGAAGCGCGTCCAGGAAGTTCTCGAGCGCGTAGGTATGGCGCACCGGATGAAACATTACCCGTCGCAACTGTCTGGCGGTCAGCAGCAACGTGTCGCGGTGGCCCGAGCGCTGGTCGGCTCCCCATCCATCCTGCTCGCCGACGAACCTACCGGAAATTTGGATTCCAAGAACAGCGAAGCGGTGGTGGAACTTTTGCAGCAGCTGCATCGCGACGGCGCGACCATCTGCATGGTTACGCACGATCCGCGTTATGCCAGCATTGCCGACCGCACCATTCATCTCTTCGACGGCCGCATTGTTGAGGAAACCCTGGGCACGCGTACCGCGGCTGTCTAACCAAGTTCGCGAAAAAACTGTTTTGGGCTAAGGCCGACGTAGGCTCAGCGTAGAAGTGTGTCGAATCGAAAAGATGTGGCGCGCTGCAGTGCAGCAAAGCGGACCATCACAAGGTTGAAATGGGAAATTTCACGCAAGACCTTAAATACGCACTGCGCACGCTGGCCAAAAATCCTGGCTTCGCGATCGTAGCCATACTCACCCTCGCTCTCGGCATCGGCGCGAACACCGCAATTTTTTCGCTCACTGACCAAGTCCTGCTGCGCCGCCTTCCCGTCCAGCATCCGGAACAGTTGGTGATCTTGCGCTCACCGGGCCCAAGTCCCGGACGCAACTGGAACGACGGTCCCGGTGGCACCTCATTTTCTTATCCCGCTTACAAAGATCTGCGCGATCAGAATCCGGTTCTCTCCGGTTTGCTCGCGCGCTTCAGCACCCAAGTCAGCGTCGTGGCCCAGGGATCTTCGGAACTCGCCACCGGCGAACTCGTAACCGGAAACTATTTCACCGTACTGGGAGTTCAACAGGCGATGGGCCGGGTCTTCGATGCCGGGGACGAAACCGCTCCAGGCGCGAATTCTGTTGTCGTCCTGAGCTACGGCTACTGGAAACGGCGCTTCGGCCTCGATCCCAGCATTTTGGATAAGCCACTCGTGGTCAACGGCCATTCGCTCACCGTCGTCGGCGTCAGTCGCGCCGGATTTTCGGGCGTGCAGGTTGGCCAGGTTCCCGACTTGTTTATTCCCATCACCCTGAAAGCGCAGATGACTCCCAACTGGGACGGATTGAACGAACGCGATGATCACTGGCTGGCGATGATCGGCCGCCTCAAGCCTGGAATGTCCGCTGCCCGAGCCGAAGCAGGTATCGCTCCCACCTATACCGCAATGCTGCAAACCGAATCACCGGCCAAAAAACACGATTCCAAAATGCGCCAGGAATTTTTGGCTCGCAAATTGATTCTGGATCCGGGATCGAAGGGCCGTCCCATCTTGCAAGCCGATACCAAAGGCCCTTTGATCGCACTTGATGGGCATGGTCGGCTTAGTGCTGCTGATCGCTTGCGCCAACTTGGCCAGCTTGCTGGTGGCGCGCGGGGAAGCCCGCCAACGAGAAATCGCGCTGCGTTGGCCTTGGGCGCGGGCCGCTGGCGTCTGGTGCGTCAATTGCTCGCCGAGAGTCTGGTGTTGGCCGTGGTTGGGGGCGCCGCGGGAATGATGCTGGCGTCGTGGACCTTGGGGCTGATCGTGAAAGTCATTCCCGAGGATTCGGGCGGCGCCGGCCTGAAAGCTCAACTGGATTATCGCGTGCTCATTTTCGCCGCAGCTATTTCCATCATCACCGGAATTTTGTTCGGCCTCGCGCCCGCCTTGCGCGCCACTCGCTCCAATATTCAAACGGTTCTGAGGGATCAGGGATCGAACGTATCGGCCGGAAGACAAAACATGCGCACCCGCAAGTTTTTGCTCGCATCCCAAATAGCGTTGACGGTCGTGCTGCTGGCCGCGGCCGGCTTGTTCGCCCACAGCTTGCTCAATCTCAGTCGCCAGGATCTAGGCGTGCGGCCCGATCACGTCCTGCAG
Organism: uncultured Acidobacteriota bacterium; assembly: GCA_963711325.1. Lineage (GTDB taxonomy): Bacteria > Acidobacteriota > Terriglobia > Acidiferrales > UBA7541 > Palsa-295. The sequence goes on from CAVQDR010000005.1 coordinate 362,154, forward strand.
TTTTCCATCGCGCCGGAACTCATCGGCTACACGCCGGAACAGTCCGTTGCGCTGGTTGAGCAAATCCGGAAGGGCGTTGAGGCTTTGCCCGGAGTTCGCTCCGTGAGCGCCTCGGAGATTCCGATGCTGGCCAGTTCGAACTCCAGCAGCAACATCACCGTCCAAGGCTACAAAGAGCAAGAGAACGAAAATATGGATGTGGATCAAGATTGGGTCGGTCCCAACTTTCTATCCGCCATGGGTGCCGCCCTGCTCAGCGGCCGCGACATCACCGAATCCGATAGCGCAACCGCGCCGAACGTAGCGGTCGTCAACGGAAAATTCGTGCAGCGATTTTTCGCTGGCCGCAATCCCATCGGCCAGCACTTCGGTTTTGGCGGCGGAGACGACGTAAAACTCGACGTCGAGATCGTCGGCGTAGTGAAGGACAGCAAGAACGTCGATCTGCGCCAGGACGTGCGGCCTTATGTTCTCGTGCCCTATTCCCACAGCAGCCATTTCGGCAATGCCACGTTTTATGTGCGAACCAATCAAGATCCGGTGTCTCTGGCCGGCGGAATCAGAAAGATGGTTCAGGACAACGACGCGCGATTGTCGGTGTTTGCGATGCGCACCTTAACCGCCCAGGTGGACGACATCGTTTTCACCGACCGGCTGGTCACTTATTTTTCTCTGGCGCTGGCGCTGCTCGCTGCGCTTTTGGCTGCGGTCGGCCTCTACGGAGTCATGGCCTATGTGGTCGCTCGTCGAACTCGCGAGATCGGAATTCGCATGGCACTGGGCGCAACGCGCGGGAACGTGGCGGGCCTGGTGCTAGGAGAAATCGCCGCGATCGCTGCCGTCGGCTTGGTCATCGGCCTCACCGCCGCCTATGCCGTCGGCCGGGTGATGGAATCGTTGCTCTTTGGTGTGAAAGCAAGTGATCCGATCGTCTTCGTAATAGCCACGGTCCTGCTCCTGGTGGTTGCAGGGCTGGCGGGCTGGCTGCCCGCGCGCAGCGCCGCAGGCGTCGATCCGATGGTGGCTTTGCGTTACGAGTAGTTCCGATGAAAAAGGAAAATTGATGGATAAGCTCTGGCAGGATCTCAAATACGGAATCCGGATGCTAACGAAGAGTCCGGGATTCACGGCGATCGCCGTCCTGACGCTGGCGCTCGGAATCGGAGCCAACACCGCGATCTTTTCCGTGGTTAACGCCGAGCTGCTCCGCCCGCTTCCGTTCCGCGATTCGAGCCAACTGGTCAGCATCGGGACCTCGAATTCCCGCACCCACTCGGTCTCTGGCGCGATGTCCTATCCCGATTTTCTTGATCTGCGCTCGCAGAATCGCGTGCTCGAAAATATGGCTGCCTACACCGATAGCAGCGTCACGCTCACCGGCGTGGACCAGCCCGCGCATCTCATCGGCGCCCAAGTCTCGGCAAGTTTGTTCGACGTCCTGTGCGCTACGCCGGAACTTGGCCGCACATTTACCCCGGATGAAGACCAGCCCCACCATCACGTGGTGATTTTGAGCCATCAAATATGGAAATCTCGATTCGCCGGCGATCCGCACGTCATCGGTCGCACCATCCTGCTGGATAAGAGCGGCTACACCGTGGTCGGTGTGATGCCGCCCAGCTTTCAGTTTCCGCTGTCGCGCCAGGCCACTACGATTTGGACCACCATGTCCGCGTTCCAGGAAACGCCCGATAACACACCGGGGATGGCGCAAGAACGCGGTGCACACTTTTTGCGCGGCATCGGCCGGCTGAAACCCGGAGTAACCGTCGCCCAAGCGCAAGCCGGCATGGATGTCATCATGGCCTCGCTGAGCCAGCAGTATCCCGACACCAACAAATACTGGATCGCCCACGTCACCTCCGAGCAATACCGGATGACGCGCGCCATTCGTCCCGCGCTGTTCGTCATGATGATCGCGGTGGGATTCGTCCTGCTCATCGCCTGCGTGAACGTCGCAAATCTCCTGCTCGCGCGCGCCACCGCGCGCACCCGTGAGATCGCTATTCGCGCGGCGCTCGGCGCCGGCCGCAATCGCCTGGTGAAACAGCTCCTCACCGAAAGTTTCGTCCTGGCCTTGGTCGCCGGAGTCCTTGGATTGTTATTGGCGATGTGGGGCAGCGAAATTCTGGTACGCCTCAGCCCAGAGCAGTTGCCGCGCACCTCCGAAATCCACGTCGACGGTTTCGTGATGGCCTTCACCCTGGGCCTCGCGGTCCTCACGGGCCTGCTTTTCGGCCTCGCCCCCGCGATGCACGTTTCTCACTCGAGCATCGTCGATTCGCTGAAGGAAGGCGCGCTCAGCACCACCGCAAGCAAAGCGCGATTCGGACTCCGCAGCTCGCTGGTTGTCGTCGAGATGGCCCTGGCCCTGATCCTGCTGGTCAGCGCGGGCCTGCTGATTCGCAGCCTGATCCGCATGCAGGACGTGAATCCCGGATTTGATCCGCACAATGTGGTCACAGCCAACATCGATTTGCCTGACGCAAAATATTCAGACGCCCAGAAGGCCGTGTTTTTTCAGAACTTGATCCCGACGCTGAGCGGATTGCCTGGCATCCAGTCGGCTGCCGCAGTCTATCCACTGCCAATGGGTGGAGACGAAATCCGCACCACCTTCGAGATCGAAGGCCGCCCCGTCGCCAAAAGCGACGAGGCGTTAACCTCTCTGCGCGATATCACGCCGAACTATTTCGCGACCATGCGCATCCCGCTATTGCAGGGGCGCGACTTCGATGCCCGGGAACAACCCAAATCCACACCCGTCGTCATCGTGAACGAAGCACTCGCCCGCCAATATTTTTCCGGCGAAAATCCGATCGGCAAGCACATCAAGCCGGGAATTGGCGCCGGTTCGGACCAACCCGCGATGCGCGAAATCGTCGGCGTGGTCGGCAACGTGAAACACAGCGACCTGGTCAGCGAGTTCACTCCCGAGTCTTACCTTCCGTCCGCGCAGATTCCATTTGGCTCCATGACCCTGGTCGCGCGAAGTTCGCAGGAACCGCACAGCGTCGCCAAAATGTTGACCGGCACCGTCCAGTCGATGGATCCCGACATTCCCACCTACGCCTGGAAAACGGCCGAGGAATATCTCGATGGAACTCTTTCGGTCCCACGGTTCAATACCGTTTTGCTGGCGTTGTTTGCGGGGCTCGCGATGGTGCTGACCGCTGTAGGATTGTACGGAGTCATCTCTTACACCGTGGCCCAGCGCACCCACGAAATCGGCATTCGCATGGCGCTCGGTGCCAAGCCGCAGGACATGATGAAGTTGATCGTAGGGCAGGGAATTCAACTGGGACTGGTCGGCGTCGGCATCGGCTGCGCCGTGGCCATCGGCCTGACGCACTTTCTTTCGAGCCTGCTTTTCGGAGTTACGGCCACCGACCCGGTGTCCTATGCCGGAGTGATCGTATTACTTTTCATCGTGGTGGTGCTGGCCTGCTACGTGCCGGCCCGCCGCGCGATGCGGGTAGATCCCATGGTCGCGCTGCGGCACGAGTGAAGAAACAAACAGGTTTCAGGAGATGGAATCCTTGATCAAATTAATCGACGTCGAAAAATTTTACGAATCGGGGGCAGGAAAGACCTGGGTCCTCCGCCGCATCAATCTCGAGATTAACGAAGGCGATTTCATTACCGTCATGGGCCCTTCCGGTGCTGGCAAGTCCACCCTAATGGGCATCATCGGAATGCTCGACGGCACCTGGAAGGGCGAGTATCACCTTTACGACAATGCTGTGCACAAACTCGACAACCGCCGCCGCGTCGAATTGCACAAGAAATACATCGGATTCGTCTTCCAGCAATATCACCTGCTGGACAACCTCACCGTCGCCGAAAATCTGGACCTGCCCCTTTCCTACCGCGACATCAAAAAAACCGAGCGCGAAGGAATGGTCGCCGACATTCTCGACCGCTTTCAAATCGTCGGCAAAAAATCGCTTTTCCCGAATCAACTTTCCGGAGGCCAGCAACAAATCGTAGCCGTAGCCCGCGCCGTGATCGGCCGTCCCAAATTAATTCTGGCCGACGAGCCTACCGGCAGCCTGCACTCCAGCCAGGGCAAGATGATCATGGACCTGCTGCGCAAGCTGAACGACGACGGCACTACCATCATTCAGGTGACCCATAACAACGAATGGGCCGCCTACGGCAATCGCATCATCCAGCTGGCCGACGGCTGGATCGTCGATGGCCAAACGCCGGCAGGAGTGGCAGCAAGTACTCCCGCTCATTCGTGACGGTTGCTCCGGCTCCGGTTTGCTTTTCATTTGCTGCTCCTTCTCACCGCGCACGCCGCGGCATGGTGGACAGAGGGTGACGAAGAAGTAAAATAGCTCGTCACCATCGTTCCTTGGGAGCCATGTATGGGAGCAATTTGGCAGGATTTGCGTTACGGCGCGCGCATGTTGCGCCGGAATCCGGGTTTCGCGCTTGTTGCAATTTTGACCTTGGCCATCGGAATCGGCGCGAACGTAATTATTTTCAGCATGGTGGATGGAGTCTTGCTCAGGCCGCTGCCATTTCCGGATTCAAAGCGAATCGTCACGGTCTGGGAAACGGATGTGAATCGCAACATCGAGCACGGCACGGCTTCCGCCGCCGAATTGCTCGATTGGCAGGACCTGAACCACTCTTTTCAGCAATTGTCCGGAACCCGGGGGTTGTACTTCACCATCACGGGAAACGGTGGCGCCGAGCAGGTTCTGGGGTCGCAGGTTTCGGGGAATTTTTTCCGGATGCTTCGCATCGCGCCGATACGAGGCCGGGACTTCTCATCCGAAGATGAGCAACCGGGCCACGAGAATGTCGTCATTTTGAATTACGAGCTATGGCAGCGCCACTACGGAGGCGATCCGGGAATCATCGGCAAGACCATTTCCCTTGACGACAAGCCTTTCGAGGTCATCGGGATCTTGCCGCGAGACTTTACGCTCTACGGAATAAGTCCGGAGTTTGAGATTTGGCAGCCTTTTGCTTTCACCCGTGCGCAGCTCGACCGCGAGGACCACGAACTCGTGGTTTTCGGGCGGCTTCGAGACCACGTCACGCTGCCGCAGGCCCAGGGTGAAATGGAAAGCATTCTGGCCCGCCTCAAACAGCAATATCCGGGGATCGATCAGAAGAACGGCATTCGCGTGGTGGGATTTCACGATGAACTTGTCAAACCGCTTCGGCCGGGTTTGTTGCTGCTGCTCGCAGCGGTCGGATTTCTTTTGCTGATCGCCTGCGCCAATGTGGCGAATCTGATGTTGGCGCGCGCCTCCGTTCGCGAAAGGGAAATTGCGATTCGCGCGTCACTCGGGGCCGGCCGGCGGCGCATTTTGTTCCAGATGCTTACCGAAAGCTTCTTGCTGGCGCTAATCGGGGCCGCAGTGGGAATCGTTTTGGCCTATGTGGGATTGCAGCTCTTTCACGAAGTAATGCCTCCGGCCGCGGGACGAGGACAGATTCCGCACGTGGACTGGATCGCGATCAACGGAAGGGTGCTTGGCTTCGCCGTGATCATCGGGCTCTTTACTGCGGTGATTTTCGGGCTCGCTCCGGCCATTCAGGTTGCGCGGTCGGAACTCTACGAATCGCTGAAGGAAGGAAGTCGAGGTTCCACCGGCGGGCGCCGCAGTCATTTCGCGCGATCGGTGCTCATCGTCTCAGAAATTGCCTTTTCGGTGCTCTTACTGATCGGTGCCGGACTGCTGGTTCGAAGTTTCGCGCGAATGATGTCGGAGGATTTGGGATTCAATCCGTCAAAGCTCTTGACCATGCAGGTCTTCCTGCCGGAGGCCCACTATTCCTCGGTGCCCAGTATCATGAATTTCGATCGCCAAATCGTCGACCGTGTCGCGGCTTTGCCGGGTGTGAACTCGGCGAGTGCCGTGAATTTTCTGCCCCTCACGGGCTGGACCGGTTTTAGCGATTTCGATATTGCCGGCCGATCTACTCCGGCCTCCGGCGAACAATTCACGGCGGCGTACCGTGTGGCGGATTGGCGCTACGTTCGCACCATGGAAATGGTGTTGAAAGAAGGGCGTGATTTCACTGCGGCTGACGGTCCCGATAGCGGAGGTGTGGTGCTCATCAACGAAGCGCTCGCCAACCGCTATTGGCCCGGACAAGACCCGGTAGGGATGCAAATCAAACTGAAAATGCCGGCGACGCTGCGGCCGTGGGACGCGCAGACACGCACCGGATGGCTGACCATTATTGGAATTGTAGGGGATGTGCGCGATTGGTCTTGGTCTGAACCTAAGATCGCCCAACTGTACCTGCCGGCGACTCAGAATGCGTCCAAGATTATGCGCATCGTGGTGCGTGCCAGCGGCGACCCCACTCAACTCACCAGCGCCGTTCGCCAGGTTGTCGAGTCGGTCGATCCGAACTTACCCGTTACCGAGGTCAGCAGCATGGACGAGTTGCTGAAGATCGTAACGGCCCAGCGCCGGCTCAATATGGCCTTGCTCGCCTTTTTCGCGGCAGTCGCAGCGGTGTTGGCGGCGATTGGGATTTATGGCGTGATGTCCTACGCCGTCACCCAGCGTTCGCATGAAATCGGAATTCGCATGGCCCTCGGAGCCGAGCCTCGAAACGTCCTGGGCATGATGGTCAGCGAAGGAATGAAACTGGCGCTGCTGGGTGTAGCCATCGGAACTGTGAGCGCCATGGTGGTCTCGAAATATCTGGAGAGCCAGTTGTACGGCATCAAGGCGCACGATCCTTTGACGTTCGCAATCGTAGCCGTGGGCTTAGGCGTGGCCGCGCTGGCTGCCTGTTATTTCCCGGCGCGGCGCGCGACCAAGGTCGACCCGCTTTCGGCGCTGCGTTACGAATAATTTTTGGCGTTGAATCGACGAGGTGATTTTCAACATGACTGTTTACACGCAGGGAGAAATACCGAGTGTGGCGGCTCCCAGCCGTCCAATGCGATCCAGAATCCTGGTTGCGGACGATCAACAGGATATTCGCGAAGCGCTGCGCCTGCTGCTGAAAGGCGAAGGTTTTGAAATCGAGACGGCCTCGTCGCCCGCCGCGGTAATTTCAGCCATTGAAGTGCGCGAGTTCGATGGCCTGTTGATGGATTTGAATTACGCGCGCGACACCACCTCCGGCCAGGAAGGCCTCGACCTGCTCTCCAATATTCGCGCCAAGGATAGTTCGCTGCCGGTCATTGTGATGACCGCCTGGGGCAGCTTAGAACTCGCGGTTGAGGCCATGCGCCGCGGCGCAAAAGATTTCGTCCAAAAGCCCTGGGAAAACGTGCGCCTGCTCTCGATTCTGAAAACGCAAATCGAGCTGGCCCAGGCTCTGCGCAAAGGTCACCGCCTCGAAGCGGAAAACCGTTTGCTCCGCGCCGACGGACGCCCGGTCATGATCGCGGAATCCGCAGCGATGCGCCCTGTGATGGATTTAATCTCTCGCGTTGGACCCTCCGACGCCAACGTGCTGATCACCGGCGAGCATGGCACCGGAAAAGAAGTCGTCGCTCGTACGCTCTACGCGCTCTCTTCGCGCTCCTCTCGGCCGTTAGTTACCGTAAATGCCGGCGGCTTGCCCGAAGGTATCTTCGAAAGCGAACTTTTCGGCCACGTGAAAGGCGCATTCACCGACGCCAAATCCGATCGTGTTGGCCGCTTCGAACTCGCCGACGGCGGCACCCTGATGCTCGACGAAATTGCGAACGTGCCGATGAATCTTCAGGCGAAATTGCTTCGTGCGCTGGAGTCTGGAGAAATCGAACGCGTCGGTTCTTCCACCACTCGCCGCGTCGACGTGCGCGTCATTTCGGCGACCAACGCCGACGTGCAGGCTGAAGTCACCGGCGGCCGCTTCCGCGAAGACTTGCTGTTCCGGCTCAATACCATTGAAATTCACCTGCCGCCGCTGCGCGAACGAAGAGAAGACCTCTCGCCGTTAGCGCACCATTTTCTCCGGCAGTCCGCGCAACGCTACCGCAAACAACTCGAGGGCTTCGAGCCTGTCGCGCTTCAGGTTCTGATGGATCATCCTTGGCCCGGAAATATTCGCGAGCTCGATCATTCCATCGAACGCGCCGTCCTGATGGCCGAGGGAAACATGGTCCGTGCCAGCGACCTGGGATTGCGCCCGGCGCGGGAAGCTGCCCTGCGTCTGGAAGAAATGAGCATCGAAGATGTCGAACGCGTGCTGATCCAGAAAGCTCTCGCGCGCTCGGCCGGCAACGTCAGCCACGCCAGCAAAGCGCTTGGCTTGAGCCGCAGCGCGTTGTACCGTCGGTTACAGAAATATAGCCTTTGAGCCCGATTCTTTACGAACGCCGGATCCTGCTGCTCGCCCTCGCTGCCGGGCTTGGCGGGACGCTGGTAGCTTTCATTCTCCTGTGGACCGGCGACTTCTCCACGAACCTCCGTTGGACGCTGACCATCGCCATTGCCGTGGCCTGGCTCAGCTTCGCGTTCTCCGCCCAAAGCCGAGTCGCTTTTCCCCTCCGTACTCTGTCGAACCTGCTCGCCGCATTGCGTGAGGGCGACTTTTCCATCCGCGCCCGCGGGGCCAACCGTGAAGACGTGTTGGGAGAAGTTCTGTGGGAAGTGAATGCACTCAGCGACACCCTGCGCAAGCAACGTCTTGGCGCAGTGGAAGCCACGGCGTTACTTCGCAAAGTTATGGAAGAGATCGACGTCGCGGTTTTTACTTTTGATGGTGCCGGAAGCCTGCGCCTGGTGAACCGCGCCGGCGAAAGAATTCTCAGCCTGCCGGAAGAAAAGCTGCTCGGCCGCACCGCGGAAGAGTTAGGCCTTGCTGCATGTCTTGATGGGGAAACGCCCAGAATCGAGCAAATGGATTTTCCCGGGAAGTCGGGTCGCTGGGAAATTCATCGTGGAAGTTTCCGCGAAGCGGGCTGGCCACATCAGTTGCTCGTCATTTCCGACTTGAGTCGCGCGTTGCGCGACGAAGAGCGCCAAGCGTGGCAACGCCTTATCCGCGTCATTGGCCACGAACTGAATAACTCGCTCGCGCCGATCAAATCCGTCGCAGAAAACCTTGAACGCGTTGTCGGCCGGGAAAAACGCGCCCCCGACTGGGAAGCTGATTTGAAGCAAGGCTTGGGCATCATCGCCGCTCGCAGCGACGGCCTCGCCCGATTCATGAACGCCTATGCCCGTCTGGCACGCCTGCCGCCTCCCGTCATGCAACCCATGGACGTGGGAACCTGGGTTCGCCGCGCAGCGGCTCTCGAACTTCGCATGAAAGTGCAGGTCGAAAGCGGCCCGGAATTGCACATTCAAGCCGATCCGGATCAACTCGAACAATTGTTGATCAACCTCGTTCACAACGCCGTAGACGCCGCGCTAGAAACGGGCGGCGGAGTTCGTGTGGGTTGGCAACGCGAAGGTTCGAGCCTCGAGGTCTGGGTGCAAGACGAAGGTCCCGGCATTCCGAGCCCCGCCAATTTGTTCGTTCCGTTCTTCACCACCAAGCAGGGTGGCTCTGGAATCGGTTTGGTACTGTGCCGGCAGATTGCCGAGGCTCACGCCGGAACACTGAGTCTGGAGAGTCGTGAGGCGATGAAGGGTTCCGAAGCGCGCTTGCGATTGCCCTATACCGGCATTCAGGCATAAAAAAAGGCGGCTGGAATTTCTCCAGCCGCCCGAAATTTCCTTACCGAAAAATCTTACTGTTGTTGTTGGTGCGTCTGCGGGTCCTTGGTGGCCACGTCTGCTTTGGCCGCATCAATGGCCACGCCCGGCGTCGGCTTCTGGTAACGCGTCAAGAACGGCATGAACGGCGTGACCTCGAACGGCATCTTCTCTCTCGCCGACAGCAGCGGGATCGGTTTTGCCTTCAAGAGTTCCACGTGATCGCTCCAAGGATCCAGCTTCAAGCGGGCGCCGATCGGCAACGCAGCGATTTGATCGATCTTCTTGGGATCGAAATTTGCGGCGGTGCTGGTCAGCGATTGGCTCAGAGCTATGCGGTTGCCCAGCCGAGGATTGATCAGAGCCGGCAAATTCTTCGACTCCGCATCCAGCTGGCGCAAGAACAAACCAGCGGAACCCAGCTTGTCTTTGTACGGCGAATTCTTCAGCAGCTCAAGCGCTTTGTCGGAAGCCATCTGCACCTGCGCCGGGCTGTCCTTGAATGAGAAACGGCTCAACGCTTCGGTGGTGGTCACGTTGGTGGTGTCGTTAAAGCCCCACTGGTCGGTCGAGGGCTTGGTCACAATGATGTCCGCCAGTTCCTGCGCGATCATCGTCGCCAGGCTCGCTTCGTCCGGCAGCACGTCGAGCAAGCCACGGCTCAGCACGATGGTGTGGCCGATCGAGAACATTTCCAACGTCCCGGTCAACAGCACGCGGCAGTGAACTTCCGGCTGCACGTCCAGATTGTTCGTGACTTCCAGGTTGTTCACAACGGTTTCGAGAACCTTGTCCACTTCTCCCGGAGGCGCGAGCAATCCAGTCCGTTGCAGGCGGTCCAGAACGTTAATTTCAGCCTGATGTTGCCATTCGCGCGACGCTTCGATCGGCGAACGATCCTGTGAAGCTTGCACCGGTTCGTCGGTGATCGTCGGCGACTCGATGGTCATCTGCGTGAATTCTTCCTGACGACCGACGTTCTTCAAGTTGTAACCCCACAGACGGGTTTGCGCCTTGAAGCGAATGTCGCCGCCTAGGAAATCCTTCAAATCCGATTCCTGGCTGTAGATGTACGAAGGCAGCCACAGGCCCGGCTGCACGTTCAAGCGCCAGCTATCGAAATGCAGGTTGAAGCTGTTGATGCCCGCCACCGGCGTGTACACGCCGTTGAAGCGCACGATCGTAAAAGTCTGATCTTCCGCCCAGATGCGTCCCTTGAAGCGACCCTTTCCCGATTTCGGCAGCGGCGTAATGTCGAACACCACGCAGCGCACTTCGCCCAGGAATTCGCGATGGACGTAATCGAACTGATAGTGCTGGCGGTCGAAGCCCTGCGTGTCCAGGTAAATCATCTGCAGGAACCCTTCCGGCACGTACGAAGACGAGAACAATCCACTCATGTGCGACATGGGGTTGAAGGCGTCGAACTTCCCCTTCCGCGCCCCGAGCATGTTGTGGTCAACGATGCCCTTCGAGAGGTCGGCCTGACCCAGAAAGTAGTGGTCGCGAACCGGAATCGCGCCCATCTCCTTGTCAGTCTTCATGTCCTGAATATAGGTCTCGATCACCGGGTTGTAGCGGCGAATCGTGGCCACTTCGTCGTGTTCGCGGGCAATGATGCGATCGATTGCCTGATCCACGGTGACTACCGGACTGGCGCTGGGGGTGCCGCTTTGCGAGTCAGGCGGTGCCGCATTCTGAGCCGCAACCGTGCCGGCCAGCGTCCCCATGAGGAAAAACGAGAAGCAGAGATTTTTCAGCGTGCGCATTTCCATTCCCCTTTTTCAGTACGCCAATGCGAAAACGATGTGGATCGTGGCGGTCGTATCCACTGGTTGGCCGTCCTGCTGTGCGGGTTTAAACCGGATCTGGCGTGCCGCGTTTTGCGCGGATTCGTCCAGACCGTGGCCCAAGCCCTGAACAACGCGGAGGACCTTGACATCCCCCGACGCCGTGAAAATCACCTGCAACAAAACTTCGCCTTCAATCTTTTTGGCTCGCCCTTCGTCCGAATACACCGGCTTGGGCTCGAAAATAATCGAGATCGGAGTCGATCGAGCGACCGTGTTCGCCGTCTGCTTCACTTTCGGCGCAGCCACGGCCGTGTTTTCGTCGCCGAATCCGCCTTGTTTCACGGTTCCGTGCGCTCCGCCGCCGGGGCTTCCCACTGCAACGCCGTTACCAAAACCGGTGCTGGCTACCACGCCTTTCGCGCCATTCGCCCCGCCCGTTCCGTTTCCAAGTCCCGCTCCGGTCGGCATATCATACGCGCCCAGCGCATTCACGTTGGCCGCATGTCCGGTACGTTGATTCGCCGGCAGGCCGTCCGGGTCGCCAAAGCCGCCCGTTTGCACCGCTTCGCGAGGCTTCTTCAAAGTCGGAATCGCCGAGCTGCCCATCGACATGGGCGGATTCTGATCCGGGAACGCCTTGGCCACTTCGGTCATGTCCGGCGCTTGCACGTTCTTGGGTTTATTCACCCGGGCTACCGGGGCCGGATTCACCGGCGAATAAATCCGAGGTTTGGGGACTTCCACCGCGACAGGCGTCGGTACCGGCGCTGGTTTCGGGATTTCCTTCGCCACTTTCACCGGGCTCGATTTCACCGGAGGCGGCGGGGGCTGCGGCTTCCAGGCCACAACCGGAGGCGCTTCGACCGGAGTCGTCCAGTAGCGATGCACGATATCGAGCTTTTCCGGCAGAAGCATCGGAATCAGGACGAGCAGGGTCACAGCGAGTAACTGGATGCCAAAGCTGGTCCCGAACAGTTCCCAGCGGGGCTGGGCATCCGGTAAGAGGGACGCATTAAAGACAGCTCGATTAGTAGCAGGTGCCATCGCTTTCACCGGAATCCTTAGAGCATTTATTGAGATGCGTAAAAATACACTTCTGCCTGACAGTTCTTTAGTACTGGAACGAGGGGCTGGGATGAATAGGACTGAAGTACCATTCTATCCCCAGTCGTGCTGAAAGCGATAACCCAAGAGGCAGCAGTTAGAGAAGGGTTAGCCTCCTGCGCCACTGCGGCTCCAAAGCCTAAAGACACGAGTCCCTCACCTACTAATTTAACCCGGCCGGGACGATTGCGTTGCTGAATTACCAGTGCTGGTGTCGTAAGAAGAGGGGGGCACGGAACCGAGCCCGTGCCCCTTTATTCGCTTGGCGTTACGTCTTAGTGGGCTTCGACTACCACGTAGCCGGTGATCCCACCATGATTCACGAGCAGGAGGATGGGCTGGGAACCCGCGCCTGCCATGAGCTGTTTGTACTGGGCCGAAGTGCTAACCGCTTTGTGGTTGATCTCCTGAATCACGTCGCCGCGGTTAATTCCCGCCGCTGCCGCCGCGCTCGAAGGATCCACCGAAGTGACCACCACGCCGTGCGTGCCGGCGGGTAGATTCAGCTCTTGCATGATGTCAGAGGTCAAATCCTGAACTTCGATCCCCTGAATCTCGCCGCTGCCCGTCTCGTCCGTGCCTTCTGCCGCCTGCTTGTCCGGAGGCAATTCACCCAGGGTCAAGCTGTAGTCCTGGGTCTTGCCGTCGCGCCAAACCTGCAGCTTGACGGCTGTACCCGGGGCCATCTGCGAGATATTGAGTCGCAGATCGTTGGCGTCGTTCACCGCCTGCCCGTTCAACTTCAGGATCACATCACCCTTATTCAGGCCCGCTTTGGCCGCAGGCGCGGTCGGCGAGACGTCTCCAATCAAAACGCCACCACTCATGTTGAAGTTGAATGCCTTCGCCATTTCCGGCGTCAGATCTTGAATGTAGGCTCCCATGTACCCGCGCACCACCTTTCCGTGCGCGAGGATTTGATCCATGACCGGCTTGGCCATGCTGATAGGGATCGCAAACCCTACGCCTTCGTTGCCCCCCGATCCATGCGACAGAATCGCGGTGTTGACGCCAACCAGGTTTCCGTGAATATCAATCATCGCTCCGCCGGAATTGCCTGGGTTGATTGCCGCATCGGTTTGAATGAAGCTCTCATAGTTTTCAATATGCAATCCGCCGCGGCCCGTGGCGCTGACGATTCCCATCGTTGCCGTTTCGCCAATCCCGAAAGGATCGCCAATCGCAAAAATCAGATCGCCCACATTCAGTTGTGAAGAATCGCCGAGTGGAAGCGTCGGCAAATCCTTGCCTTCGATCTTCAAAACCGCAATATCCGACTTCGGATCCGCGCCCACCAGCTTGGCCGCGAATTCCCGCTTGTCGCTCAACTGCACCTTAATATCGGAAGCTCCGTCGATTACGTGGTTGTTGGTCAGAATCGTTCCGTCCGCAGTCACGATCACGCCCGATCCCAGCGCTTGTTCGCGTTCCGCGTGCGGCTTGCCGCTCTGCCCGAACTGATCGCCAAAGAACTGCTTGAACATTGGATCGTTGAAAAACGGAGACATCTGGTTGGCTTGCTGTTTAACAATCTTGGAAGTGCGGATGTTAACCACCGCCGGCAACGCCGGCTTGATGACCGCCGAAAATCCGTTCGCGAAATTTCCCAGACTTACCGGCAGCGCATTCTGCGCCACGGTGATCGGCTGGCGCGGCGAACCGAAGACGGTGTGATCGGCCCAATTCCTAAAGCCTTGCGAGAGTAGCGCGCCTCCCGCAAATGCCGCGATCACCACTACCGTGGCGACCCAGCGGCGAATCTTTAAACTACTGCTTTCCATGACTGTCTCTCCTTCAATCTTCTTAGCTGGATTTAAGTTATATCGCGCTGGGCGCTACGTTGGCGCTACCGCGAATATGGTATTTGACGTATCTCAGCCCAAATTGTGTTCCAGTGAACGAGGCGTGAAACAGGGCGCTTCGAGCGCATCCCCCGTCACCCCATTTCTGATGCCAACCGGCCATCGCGAGTCTAACCATTCTTCAACTACAAGCTATAAGATTTTCGTGAGTCTGGGGTAACCTACCGGTGAATTCTGCGTCAAATCAAGCACTTACATAGCCGCTGGACTGCGAAAACCGCCACCGTTTCGAGTCCGGCATAGCAATTCCCAATCAGCATAAACCGAGAGGAGTACTAGGATGAAGCGCAAGACCTTCGCGACAATTACGGGCTTTTTGCTGCTGGCCGCGTTTTCCACGGTAGCTCCCCAGATCACCCTCGCTCAGCAAGCCGCCGCTCCCGCCTTCGACGACGGCACCGGAAAAGCACTCACGGCCATCGCCGGCGCCGGTACCGTGCGCCCACAGGCCTTCGAGTACCTCACCCAGTTGAGCGACGACATCGGCGCCAGAGTAACGGGCTCTCCCGCGGCCGCTCAAGCCGTAGATTGGGGCGTCGCCAAAATGAAAGAAATTGGCCTCGAGAATGTGCACACCGAGAGTTGGAAGATCTCCCACGGCTGGACCCGCATCTCCGCCGATGCCGACCTGATTTCTCCCATCCACCGCCGCCTGATGGTCGATGCTCTCGGCTGGGTCGGTTCCACCGCTCCCGGAGGAGTGGAAGCGGACGTCATCGCCGTAAACGCGTACCAACTCTCCGATGAACTCAAAAATGACTCAGGAAACTGGCGCGGTAAAATTCTGCTCATCATTCAGAAGGGCGAAGCTCCCAAAGACCGCATGGAAGCCTTCGCGAAATTTGGGGATTTTCTGAAAGCCGCGCACGCCGCCGGAGCCGTCGCCGTAATCGGAGGCCAGGGCGGCCGTAAGTCCACCGGCATGCACTTGACCCACACCGGCGCCCTCGGGTTCGACACCTACTACGACATTCCGGTGGTGAGCATGTCCGCCGAAGATCAGGAACAACTCGAACGCTACCTCGATCGCGGCAAAACTCCGCGCCTGAAAATCAACGTCCAAAATAAAGTCACTGACGGTCCAGTCGATTCCGCCAACGTTGTCGGTGACATTCGCGGCACCCAATATCCCGAACAAATCATCGTCGTCGGCGGACACCTCGATTCCTGGGACCTCGCTTCCGGCTCAACCGACAATGGCGCCGGCACCTGCGTCACTCTCGGCGCTGCCGAAGCGATCATGAAGTCCGGATACAAACCTAAACGCACCATACGCTTCATCCTTTTCACCGGCGAAGAACAAGGACTGCTCGGTTCGCTGGCCTACGTGAAGGCCCATCAAAATGAAATGTCCAATTACGTCGCGACCCTGATCCTCGATGCCGGGCAAGGCGTGGTCACCGGCTTCCAGATGGGCGGCCATGAGGATCTGATTCCAACCATGCAGAAATTCGCGGGAACGCTGCAGGCCTTCGGCAAACTGGACGTCGACAATGAAGTGGAATTTGGAACCGATACCGGACCGTTTACGCTCGCCGGAATCCCGGCAATTAATTTGAATCAGGATACGTCCGAGTACAAATACTCGCATCACTCCGCCGTGGACACGCTGGACAAAGTTCAACCGGATATTCTGGACCGCAACGCCG
Source organism: uncultured Acidobacteriota bacterium (assembly GCA_963711325.1). Taxonomy (GTDB): domain Bacteria; phylum Acidobacteriota; class Terriglobia; order Acidiferrales; family UBA7541; genus Palsa-295. Next base: position 378,182 of record CAVQDR010000005.1, read on the forward strand.
CGGTCATGGCCCTGGCCGCGTTTTGGATTGCGGATCGTCCCGAACGGCTCGCCAGTCCGTGGCCTCAGGAAAAAACCGCGAAGATGCTGATCGATCAGCATCAGGACGGAATGCTCAAATTGTTTGGACTATGGCCGTTCGGAGATCTCGGCAGCGCACCGGAAAATAAATAGCGGCGGGAAGCGGCTCTTCGTTTACTTATTTCTTAAGTTCTACCAAAGCGTGGAGCCGCTGATCAGTCGCGCGATAAAAAACGCCGCCGCTGCGGCCAGTCCGCCCACCAGCACGGTTTGAATGGCCCCGCGCAGAGGCTTTACTCCCGTGAACGTGCCTTTAATCCACCCGAAGACAAAAAGCGCCAGCAAGGTTAGACCGATCGACAGCATCAGCGCGCGCTGCAAATCGTGATGGATTGCGATATAGGGCGCCAGAGGAATCAATCCGCCCGCGATATACGCCGCAGCGATCGTCGCAGCGCTGCGCGCCGCGCGCGACGGATCTGGTTTCTCCAATCCCAGCTCGAACCGCATCATGAAATCCACCCACTTCTTTTGATCCGCCGTAATCGCGTTTACCACCGGAGCCATCTGCACTTCCGAAAGTCCGTATTCCCGAAAAACCTTCGCCACTTCCTCGATTTCGACGTCCGGAAGCTCCACCGTCTCTCGATATTCGCGGTCGAGTTCCGAAGCGTAGTGTTCCGTATCGGTTTTAGCGGCGAGATATCCGCCCAAGCCCATCGCGATCGATCCTGCCGCAATTTCCGCCAGGCCCGCCGTCACCACGATGCCCGTGGAAGCCACCGCTCCGGTCAGCCCCGCGGCCAGCGCAAACGGCACCGTCAATCCGTCGGACATCCCAATCACGATGTCGCGCACCGCGGCGGTCGCAGTGAAATGTTTTTCGACATGTTCAACGGAAGGCATTCGGTAATACTCCTTCGTTCCATTTCAAAAAGCGCGGCGTAGGTGATTTCCTGTACGATGGCCCGTTCCACTCACCAAGCGCGTATAATTATGGGGTACGAACTGGAAATTCGGAGACACATAATGACTTCGACTTCTGGCCATACCGATAGAAAAGGAGCCGCCACCCGATGAGTTACACATTACCCCCGCTGCCTTATGCGTTCGACGCTCTGGAACCTTACATTGACGCCAAGACCATGGAAATTCACCACGACAAACATCACGCCGCTTACGTGACCAATCTCAACAAAGCCCTCGAAGCCCAGCCCGACCTCGCGAAACTGCCGGTCGAAGAATTGCTCGCGAAAATCAACACCGTTCCGGAAGCAATTCGCACTGCTGTTCGCAACAATGGCGGCGGACACATGAATCACTCCATGTTTTGGAAGATCATGAAGAAGGATGGAGGCAAAGAGCCGACCGGCGACTTGGCCTCCGCAATCAGTTCGGCTTTCGGCAGCTTTGCGGATTTCAAAACCAAGTTCAACGACGCCGCGACCAAACGCTTCGGTTCAGGCTGGGCTTGGCTCTTGTTCCGCGACGGCAAGCTCGCCATCGAATCCACCGCGAACCAGGACAATCCGATCATGGACGGCGGCAAAGCGTTTTTTGGTCTGGATGTTTGGGAACACGCGTACTACCTGAAGTATCAGAACCGCCGGCCGGAATATTTGGAAGCCTGGTGGAATACGATCAACTGGCAACAGGTCGCTGAAAACTTTGCCAACGCCAACAAGTAAGTAAACTAACCTTGCAGCGGGCGAGTCCCAGACTCGCCCGGTTTCTTTTCTCGAGTTAAATTTTCGGCGCTAGTGCGCCCATACCTTCGACGGATCCGTCTCGTAAGGATAGACGTGCACCATCCACCCGAACATCTGTGGGACCCAACGTCCGCTGGCCTGCTCGCAAGCGCTCTCCGTCGTGATCGAACCTAGAAAACCGAATTCTCCCATGTTGGCCGCGGTGATCGCCGTACCCTTAGGCGCGAAACACAGATTCACGTGTTTGTGCCAGCGCGCGACGCTCAACGGAACGCGAGCGTTCAATTCGTCTTCGGTGAACCGCTTCGGCGCCGTATACATCGCGCCTTCCAGCACGTAGCCGTCGCCCGTTTTCGTGTAAAGTAATGAAGTCGGATGTTCGGCGTCGAACTTGAAGATCGCCTCACCCGCACTACCATAATTCGTGAAGTGATAGTGCGGCTGCGGCACGTCGGGAGCGAAAATCTTGAAACCGTCGGCCAGCGCCACTTTGTAATCCTTGTACTTTGCAATCGCCGGCACCAGTTCCTTGACGATCTCATCCGCTCGCGCCTGGTCCGCCGCGTTCGCCGGGCGCAAATCCGTCATAAACATGTGCCCGCCCATTTCCATGTCGTGGCCGGACATCGCCATGTCGGCGCCTTTCTGCTCGTCCGCCGTGGCCTTCTGCATGTTTGCCGGACGATCCATATTCATCCCCGGCATCGAGGCCGGTGCCTGCTCTTGGGTGTTCTCAGCCTGGCTGGTACGTATAGGCAAACCGGCCGCGAGTAAAAGCGTCAACGCCGCGCCGAACCCTAGGCTAACCACGCCAAATTTTGGTTTCTTGTGCAAAGTCATAGGCCACCGTAACCGATTCCTTTTACAACCACGTGCGGGACTTCCGATCGCTTCCGCCCACATCTAATTTAACCCGATCGAGGGCGCAAAGTTGTGTCTTGGCAGCGCTGTGCCTTGAACTGAAACACCGCCCGCCCAAGCAATTTTCGTTCCAGATTTCTGGTTCCATGTAGCCCTTTTCGGCATCATATATTTGCTTTTTGTTCTGTGTACTCTTGACCTTAGCAATGAAATCGGTAAACTGCGGTTTCTGTCATGGCCACTATCGCCAACCCGGTCGAAGAGACGCTGCTGGATTTTCAGTTTCCCCAGCGTGAAGCCGCCTTCTTCTACGGCCTCTTTCTGCGCGGCCACTCCGCCGAAGAATTGCGCCGCGACATCCAAGTTCCCGCTGCAGTCTTGGCCAAGTGGGACAAGGAAACAGTTCGCGCTCCGGAATTGCGGCCCGTCCTCGAAAAGGTTGTGCAATACCGCCAGCACGTCCTCGCCATCTTCGAGAATTTGATTTGCCACGACTCCGCCGCCCAAAAACTTCAGTAGCCCCCGTATTTCTTTTCTGAAACTCCCGTCCAGTCGCCGTTGACAACCGTCACGACCGAAGTATCATCAACCCAGTGGCGAAGGGGTTCGCCCTCAACCGCTGTCCTTCTTTCTCAAGCCGGGACAGATGATGACTCCTGACATTGAAATTGTCGCGGAGCCATGTCGCCGGCAACTGCTCCCGTCAGCAAATGAGATTTCGCTTCGACTTCAGGCGACGTCTCCGCGACCAATACGAGGGAACACGAATGATCAAATACTTGATGGTTGCGCTGGGCGGTGCGGCGGGTTCCGTGCTGAGGTTCGCGATCGGCAGTTACGCCGCCGATCGCTGGGGACTGCGTTTTCCCTACGGCACCTTCGCGGTAAACATCACCGGCTCATTTCTGATTGGGCTGATCGTCACTCTGATTACCGAGCGCGCGAACGTCAACCCGAACTGGCGGTATTTGATTCCGATCGGTTTTATCGGCGGCTACACCACGTTCTCAGCGTTTGAGTTCGAAACCTTCCGCAGCCTGCAGGACGGCAAATTCCTGATTGCTTCACTCAATGTCGTGCTGAGCGTGGTGATCGGCCTGCTCTGCGTCTGGATGGGAGTAGCGGCCGCGCGCGCCATCGACTAAAAAATCCAAATCAGCGCAGTTTCTTGATTCCCAGCGCATCCACGTAAAACTGCCGCACGTATTCCTTGGCCATTCTCATCGCGCTGAATTCCGGCGCCACGCTCTTGATCGCCGCCTTCATCACGCCCACAAATTCGTGCGGAATTTCATCGTCCGATCGCTTGTAATACATGGGCACGATTTTTTGTTCCAGCAAACGGTAGAGAGAATCAGCGTCGGCATTCGTCCGGTCGCCGTCGATCGGATTGTCGCCAAACGCCCAGCCGTTCGCGCCGTTATAACCTTCCAGCCACCACCCGTCCAAAATCGAAAGGCTCGGCACGCCATTTGCGCCCGCCTTCATCCCGCTGGTTCCGCTCGCTTCCAATGGCGGCAGCGGATTGTTCAGCCACACGTCGACGCCTCGTACCATCTGCGTCGCCATATGTTGGTCGTAGCCTTCTACAAAAGCGATACGCGCCGCGAACTCCGGGTTCTTCGCCAGATTAAAGACCTTCTGGATCAGTTGCGCCCCGCCGACGTCCGAAGGATGCGCCTTCCCCGCAAAAATAATCTGGACCGGCTGCAGCGGATTGATAAGCAAACGTTTCAAGCGCTCAAGATCCTGCAGAATTAAATCGGGGCGCTTGTAGCTCGTAAACCGCCGCGCGAAACCGAGCGTCAGAATCTCTGGATCCAGCAAGGCACCGAAAGCAATCACGCTCTCCGCCCGCGCTTCCTTGCTCTGCCACAAAACCCGCGCTCTTTCATTAATTTCGTCGATCAGCAATATTTTCAAACGCAGACGCGTATGCCACAGTTTCTCGTCCGGAATTTTATCCACGGCTTGCCAAATCTTGGTCTGATCCTGATCGCGCACCCAATCCGGTCCCACGTATTCGTCGAAAAGCGGCTGCAGCCACAGCGGATCCATCCAAGTCAGCAGATGCACTCCGTTGGTAATCCCGGCGATCGGCACGTCGTTCTCTTTCAGGTTGGGCCACACCGTTTGCCACATCGCCCGCGCCACTTCGCCGTGCTTCTTGCTCACCGCGTTGCAGAATTTCGACATGCGCAGCGCGAACACGGTCATGTTGAATCCGGCGTCCGGATTCAGCGGGTTTGTGCCCAGGCTCAATAATCCATCGCGGTCCGTGCCGAATTCCTGATAGTGGCTGCTGAAATATTTTTCAATAAGCGGAAAAGGGAACACATCGGTCCCGGCCGAGAGCGGAGTGTGCGTCGTAAACACCGAAGTATCGCGGATCTTCGCCACCGCATCCGCAAACGTCGAACCCTGCTCCACCAAAGTCCGCGCTCGTTCCAGGAACGCCAGCCCCGGATGCCCTTCGTTGATATGCACCGCCGCCGGCTCGATTCCCAGAGCGCGCAGCACATGCATTCCCCCAATTCCCAACACAATTTCCTGCCGCAAACGCTGCTCCGGATCCGTGGTGTACAAGCGATGCGCAATCGCCCGGTCCCAGGGCTGGTTGGAATCCAGTTCGGTATCCAGCAGAAAGACCGGGACGCGGCCAATGTCGGCGCGCCATACCAGCACGTCCACCGGAGGATTGAAAAAAGGCACCCGCACTTTCAGTGGCTGGTTATCTTTGTCCAGCACCAGGGTGACCGGATCGTCAGACCGGTCCAGAATCGTCTCGTTGTCTTCCTGCCAACCATCGTCGCGAATCTTCTGCGAAAGATAGCCGCGCGAATAAATCAGCCCAACCGCCACCACCGGAATCGCCAGATCGCTGCATTCCTTAATATAGTCGCCGGCCAAAACACCCAACCCGCCAGCGTAAAGAGGCAAAGAATGGTGAAATCCGTATTCCGCCGAGAAATACGCCAGCGGCGCCTTCACCTTGCCATATTCCGAAGTAAACCAACCGGTATGCGAAGCAATGTCGGCGTCAAACTCCGCCATCACCGCGTCGTAATTTTGCAGGAAGTCCCGATCGCGCGCCGCCCGGTCCAGAGTTTCCTGCGGCAGCAAAGTCAACATCTTCAGCGGATTATGGTCGCTCTCGCGCCAGGCCTGCAGATCCAAAGCCGGAAAAAGTTCCCGCGCCTGCCGGTGCCAGCTCCACCACAAATTATAAGAAAGTCGCTCAAGCCCCCGTATCCTCTCGGGAAGGTTCGAAAAGCGCACGGGGATTTCGGATGTTTCGGCCATCTAGGTGTCGTCCTTCTCAGAAATTAGAATCGTGCTTTTCGAAAACGTTCACGCGGCCCGCGAACCTTCCTGCCGCACCACCCCAATCAGCGAATCGCAACCTCAACACCGCTGGCGGACGTCGCGAGCCTGCTGCTCTCCATTGAAGTCCCGCAAGTCAGGCCAACTATTGTCGCCCAGAAGAACGCAAATTAGAGAAGGGAATTCCGCCAGAAGGTTCGAAAGCGAAAATGGAAATGATTGCAACTTTGAATGCTCTTTACGATTGCCTTCTCAGAAGCATTTCCCCGCTCGGTTGCGCCGGAGATTCCCTCTGTCGTAAGATGGTTGAGCTTTTCTCCAATACAATTCCCCGGTAGCTCAATGGTGGAGCATTCGGCTGTTAACCGAAGGGTTGCTAGTTCGAATCTAGCCCGGGGAGCCAC